>NZ_CP102609.1:0-4800000 GCF_028870195.1 Streptomyces sp. G7(2002) | reverse complement strand
TGGTCGCCGGTACCACCGGCTCCGGCAAGTCCGAACTCCTCCAGACGCTGGTCGCCTCGCTCGCGGTGGCGAACCGTCCGGACGCGATGACGTTCGTCCTCGTCGACTACAAGGGCGGCTCCGCGTTCAAGGACTGCGTGGACCTGCCGCACACCGTCGGCATGGTCACCGACCTCGACGCCCACCTCGTCGAGCGGGCCCTGGTGTCGCTGACGGCGGAGCTGACCCGGCGCGAGCACATCCTCGCCGCGGCCGGCGCCAAGGACATCGAGGACTACGTCGAGCTGCTGGAGCGGAACCCGGCGGGCCACACCCCGATGCCCCGGCTGCTCATCGTCATCGACGAGTTCGCCTCGATGGTGCGCGATCTGCCGGACTTCGTGAAGGGCCTGGTCAACATCGCGCAGCGGGGCCGCAGCCTCGGCATCCACCTGATCCTGGCGACACAGCGCCCCAGCGGTGTCGTCTCCTCGGAGATCCGCGCCAACACCAATCTGCGCATCGCGCTGCGGGTGACGGACTCCGGCGAGAGCCAGGACGTCCTCAACTCCTCCGAGGCGGCCGGGATCTCGCAGAGCACACCCGGCCGCGCCTATGTGCGCTTCGGCCAGAACTCCCTCGTGCCCTTCCAGTCCGGCCGGGTCGGCGGCCGCCGGCCCGGCGCCGCGGCGGCCTCGCTGCCGGCGCCCTGGGCGGTGGCGGTCGGCTGGGAGCGGCTCGGCGAGCCGCTGCCGGCGCGGCCGCGCGCCGCGGCCGCCCCCGCCGAAGTGGAGACCGACCTCACCGGGCTCGTCGCGGCGATCCGCGAAGCGGACCGGGAGATGGGCATCCCCGCACAGCACAGCCCCTGGCTGCCGCCGCTGCCCGAGCAGCTGGTCACCGCCGGCCTGCCGCCCGCCCCGCCCTCGGACTACGACCTCGCGCCCGTCGCGTACGGCGTGGTGGACCTGCCCGCACAGCAGGCCCGGCTCCCCCTGGTGATCGACCCCGCGACGCTCGGGCACCTGCACATCATCGGCTCACCCCGGCAGGGCAGGTCGCAGACGCTGCGCACCATCGCCGGGAACCTGGCCCGCGTCCACTCCCCGGCGCAGCTGCACATGTACGGCATCGACTGCGGCAACGGCGCCCTGCTGGCCATGGAGGGGCTGCCGCACTGCGGCGCCGTCACCCAGCGCACCCAGCCCGACCGGGTGGCCCGGCTGCTCGCCCGGCTGACGGCGGAGCTCACCCGGCGGCAGGAGATGCTCGCCGCCCGCGGCAGCGCCGACCTGACGGAGCTGCGCCGCGCCCTGCCGGAGGACGAACGGCCGCCGCACCTCGTGCTGTTCCTCGACCGGTGGGAGGTCTTCGACAAGCAGCTCGGCGAATACGACGCCGGGAACCTGCTGAACTCCGTGCTGACCCTCCTCCGGGACGGCGCGAGCGCGGGCATCCACCTGGTGATGACCGGCGACCGGGCGCTGTTCTCCAGCCGGGTCAACAGCTCCACCGAGGACAAGCTCGTGCTGAAGCTCAACGAGAAGTCCGAGTACGGAATGATCGGCATCACCCAGCGGAACGTGCCCGACGAGATCCCGCCCGGCCGCGCGTTCCGCGCCGCCGACAAGGCCGAGGTGCAGATCGCGCTCCTCACCGAGAACCCGGAGGGCCAGGCGCAGGCCGCGGCGCTCCAGCAGATCGCCGAGCAGTGCCGCGAACGGGCGGCTCATCTGCCGGCCGCCACCCGGCCGTTCCGCGTCGACACCCTGCCGGACCGGCTCACCTTCGAGGAGGCCGCCCGGTTCGTCCCGGCCAGGCGCTCCGAGCGATGGGCACTGGCCGGCGTCGGCGGCGACGAACTCACCGCTCTCGGGCCGGACTTCACCGTCACCCCGACGTTCCTCGTCGCCGGGCCCGCCCGCTCGGGACGCAGCACCGTCCTGTCGACGCTGGCGCTGGCGCTGCTCGCGGTCGGCACCCCGGTCGTGGTCGGGGCCCCCGCCCGCTCGCCGCTGCGCAACCTCGCCGGACGGCCCGGCGTTCTCGCGGTGTTCGACGAGTCCGACATCGACCCCACGGCCCTGGAGGCGGCGCTGGCCTCCGCGCCCGACGGGGCCGTGGTGCTCCTCGACGACGCCGACCTGCTGCTGAAGACGAAGGCCGAGCCCGTCCTCACCCAGATCGCCAAGTCCGGTGCCGAGACCGGCCGCGGCCTGGTGATCGCCGGGCAGACCGACCGGCTCTCCTCCGGCTTCTCCGGCTGGCACACCGAGGCCCGCCGCAACCGGTCCGGACTGCTGCTGAAGCCGCAGAACATGAGCGACGGCGAGCTGATCGGCGTCAAGGTGCCCCGCAGCCGACTGGGCGCGACCCGCCCGGGGCGGGCGATCCTGCACCTGGGCGACGGCGTGCTGCGCACCGTGCAGGTACCGGAGACGGTGCTTGCGGAGCCGGGCGCACCTGCCTGACCCCCCGTGCCGGACACACCGTCCGCACACCACAGAGGGCTCCCGCCGATGAGGTCGGCGGGAGCCCTCTCGTCTGCGGGGCGGGGCCGGGTCAGGTCGTCCCGAAGAGCTGCCCCAGAAGGCCGCGCCCGGAACAGCGGATGAGGTCAGCGAGGGCGGAACCAGTCCGGGTTGTCGGCCTGGGCGGTTCGCTCAAGGTACTGATCGAGGCCGCCGGCGACCCAGATGCGGCTGTCGTCCTCGTGGTCCCAGACGTAGATCTCCGAGCCGGTCCCCGTCCGCGCGAAGGCGAACTGGTCGCCGCCTCCGTTGTCGCCGAAGAAGAGCAGCGAGTCGAACGGCATGTAGAGCTCGCCGATCGAAGCGTCCGTGCGCAGGAAGGCGTTGTCCTCTCTGATCCTCTTCAGGTCCCAGACGACGCCGGCGCCGAGGCCGTCGTGTACGCCGTCGCTCTCCAGCAGCAGCGCCTTGAGGTCGTCGGGGAACGGATGTCCCAGGGCCTCCTCAGCGGCCGCGATGCCGTCCTGCCGAGCGGGATCGGCGAGGTGCCAGTTGACGCCGAGGCGGCTGATGAGTTCTCTCCACACGTGCATCACCTTGCGGGGCGGTCGCCGGGGTCCGGAATCGGGTAAACACTAGCGAACGGGCGGATCGAACTGTTTCCCGAACTTGTTGTCGATGTCCGTTGCCTTGTCGAGGAGCTCTTGCCGGGTCGGCGGGTTCGCCGAGGGGTGGAGCTTGTAGAAGTCATTCCATTCCTTGCGTATGTCGCTCAGGTGGACCTTGCTGTTGATCTGGTTGGGGATTCCGCGCAGGTTCTCCACGGAGTTGATCTCATCTGCCCTGAAGACGTTCGGGTACCTCTTGAGAACCTGCTGTTCAACGGCGTGATGGATCACCATGGGCTTCCCCTGCTGGGCGGGGTTGGCGTTGAAGAAGGTGTCCCGGTACTTGTCCGAGCCGTTCTGGCCCACGGTCGCGGGCTTGTGCCGGGGGCGCAGGTTGTAGCCGCCGCCTCCGTTGCCCGGCGGAGGGCAGGGGCCGCCGGCCAGACCCCAGGGGTCCGTGCCCGTCCGTGGGTTTTCGACATAGGCGACGGGGTTGGGCGCGGCTGCCAGCCCCAGCGGGTCCGGTGACGCGTACCGCCCGGTCTCCGGATCGTAGTGACGGAAGTAGTTGTAGTGGAGGCCGGTTTCGGGGTCTTCGTATTGGCCGGGGAAGCGGAGGGGGGTGACGGCTGTGGCGTCGCGGTTGCGGGCGGTGGTGCCCCAGAGGGTGGTGCGGGAGTGCCAGGCGATGTGGCCGGATTCGTCGACGAGTTCGGTGGGGGTGCCGACGAGGTCGGTGACGATGGCGAAGAAGCGGGAGTCGACCTCGGGCCCGGTGAGGCCGGACGCGGAGCCGCCCCCGGCGGGACCCGCGGCGGAGTCTTTGTCGGCCCTGGGGCCGGGTTTGCGTTCGAGTTGGGTGAGGGGGCGGTGGCCCTCGTGGTCCCAGGTGAGGGTGACGCCGGTGGTGGTGTCGGTCTGTTCGGCGAGGCGGGTGCCGTCCCAGGTGAAATGGACGGCCTCGGCCACCGAACCATCCGCGTTCATACGGTACTTGGCCGTGCGGCGGCCCAGCGGGTCGTAGGTGTAGCGCCACAGGACGCCGTTGGGGGTGGTGCAGGACAGGAGGTGGTCCTCGGCGTCCCACTCGTAGCGCCATGTGTCGGGCTTCCCCGACAGGCGCCGCTTCTGACGCAGCACCATGCGGCCCGCGGCGTCGTGTTCGTAACGCACCGCGCCCGCTGCGTCGATGCGGGTGCCGGTGTAGGAGCGCTCGCCGCGGGCCTCGGCGCGGCCGGCCTTCTCCGGCCAGCTCGCGGAGGTCTGGTTGCCCGCCTGGTCGTAGGCGTAGGACTCGCTCCATCCATCAGCCGTCACCGTCAACGGGCGGCCGACGGGGTCGAGTTCCATCCGCTGGACCGTGCCGGACACCGCGTCGGTGACGGCCGTGAGGTGATCGTCGGCCCGGTAGGTGTAGCCGCGGTCGCGGAGGGTGCGGCCGGGGGCGACGAGACCGTGGGAGACGAGGCGTCCCGCCTTGTCCCAGGCCGTCGTCGCCCGCACGGGCGAGGCGTCCGTGCCCCAGACGCGTGCCAGTTCGCGGCCGAGGACGTCGTGGGTGAAGTTCAGCCGGTGTCCCCCGGTGGTGAGGGACTCGCGATTGCCGGCTTCGTCGTAGCCGAGTTCGGTGACGGCGCCCGTGGGTGTCACACGGGAAGTGCGGCGGCCGAGGAGGTCATGGGTGAAGCGGGTGGTGCGGCCGTCCACCGTCTCGGCGAGGAGGCGGCCCATGAGGTCCCGCTCGAACTCCACCGTCGAGTGGGGGGAAGCCGCCCGGACGAGTTCCCCGCCCGGGTCGTAGGTGTACGACGTGAGCACCCCTGCGACATTCTTGGCCAGCCGCTCACCGACGGAGTTGTACTGGAAGGTGATCTCCTCGCCCAGGGGCGTGGTGTGGGAGACCACACGGCCCACGGCGTCGTGAGCGTAGGCGATTTCGCGGTCGTCGAAGTCGGACTCGCCGGTCAGCCGGCCGGCCCGGTCATAGGTGTAGTCCCAGCTCAGGCCCTGCGAGTTGAGCACCTTCGTGAGGCGCAGCTCCGGGTTGTAGGCGAAGGAGTAGCGGACGCCGTCAGGGCCGGTGCGGGCGGCGAGCTTGCCGAAGTGCGTGTACTCGAAGGTGCTGACGCCGCCCGCCGGGTCGGTGCGCTCCAGGCAGTTGCCCTCACCGTCCCAGGACAGGTACTCGCTCCGGCCGTCGGGCGTGGTGCGCGCCGATATGAGGCCCTCGACGGTCCACGTGGCACGGGTGACGGCGCCCAGCGGATCGGTCATCACCGTGGGCCGGCCGAACGCGTCACGTTCGATGGTCGCCCTGTGCCCGGCCGGGCCGACGAGTGCCAGGGGGAGGCCCGCGCCGTCGGCCTCGTATGTGGCCACCGCGCCGGACGGGTCCGTCTCCGAGGCGATCGCGCCGGTGCGGTGATGGGTGAAACGGCTTGTGGTGCCGTCCGGGGCGATGACCGCGGTCAGGTTGCCCCGCTCGTCGAACTCCTGCTGCCACGTCGTCCCGTCGGGGCCCGTCGACAAGGTGGGAAGGTTCAGCTCGTTGTACGACGCTGTCGACGTGCTGTCGTCCGGGAGGCGGATGACGGTCGGGTTGTGGGCCCGGTCGTACTCGAACCGGGTCGTGTTGCCGAGGGCGTCGGTGCGGGCGAGGAGGTTGTCGTAGCGGTCCCACTCGGAGGTGGTCGTGTGCCCCAGCGGGTCGGTCTCGCCGATGACCTGGTGCAGGTCGTTGAGCTGGTGGACGGTCGTGGCGCCGCAGGCGTCGGTGTAGTGCGTCTGCCGCTGGTCGGGGTCGTAGCTCCAGCGTGAGGAGAGGTAGCCGTCGGGGCCGATGGTCTCCGTGACGCGGTTGTCGTCGTCGTAGACGTAGCGGTACGTGGAGCCGTTCCGGTCCGTCCAGGAGGTGATGCGGGACCGGGCGTCGTAGCCGAACACCAGCGACTTGCCCGACGAGTTCGCCACGTGCGTGAGGTTCCCGTCCGCGTCATGGCTGTAGGACGTGACCTCGACCGGGCCCTCGGGCGTGCTCACCGCCAGACGCAGCAGACGCCCGGCGAGGCAGTGCACGTCGACCCGGTAGCCGCCGGAGTGGACCAGCCTCGTCGGGGTGCCGTCCTCCAGACGGGAGACGCCGACCTCGTTGCCGTTGCGGTCCTGCCACCGGGCGAGCCAGTGCAGGCCGCTCTCGTCGTGACCGGGAGGGGCAGCGAAGGAGCGGACGAGGCCCGTGTGCGGATCGGTGATGCGGTAGGTGACCTCCCCCGCGGCGCCGGTTGCCTCATGGGTCAGCGGGAGGCGGGGGCCTTCCTCGGGCCACACCCGCTCATCCGCCCCGGCGGCGGGAAGGCCCGGGTAGGTCAGGATCGAGCCGTCCTCGCGGGCCCACAACACCCGTCCCCGGTCGTCGACTTCGAGGCGTTCGTCCAGGGTGGAGGCCCAGGACGGGCCGAAGAACTGCCCGTACCGGTACGTCGACAGATGCGTACGCGTGATCACCAACGGCAGGACGCCGGGCAGCGACAAGTCGGTCTGCGGCAGCATCATCTCGCCGCTGGCCACATCGACCGGGTCGGTCTTGCAGGTACGGCTGTTCGCCGACCGGCTGTTGACGCGGACGCCGCCCTGCGGATTCTTCATCGAGCCGGGCTTGACCCCCTTCAGAGCCGAGCCGATCCCCCCGACGCCCTTGAGGAGCGCGGCCCCGCCCCCGACCAGGCCCACGACGCCGAGCACGATGTCGAGTGGATTCCACTCCCCCGACTCCGCGCTGATGGCGAGGTTGATCCCGAGCGACGCCGCGCCGGCCACCACGCTGCCGATCGTCAGCGCGAGCCCGATGCCCTGCAGACCGGGCACCAGCAGGGCCAGGACACCCAGCACCGCGCTGATGATGCCGAAGGCCGTACTCAGCGCCTTCTTGATCTTGTCCCACAGGCTGTAGCCCGCGACCGACTCGTCCCTCGCGTCGTCCAGCTTCTGCGCCGCCGTGGAGGCGTCCTCCTCGCGCACCTGCCGCGCGTCCTCGGCGAGCAGCCGGGCCGCGTCCAGATCCGCCTGCGCGTCATCGGCGTGTGTCTGCGCCGTGGACTGCTTGCTGTGGGCCTCGTCCAGCGCGCGCCGGGTGCTCGCCCGCGCCTCGTGGTCATCCGGAGGGTGCGTGACCCCGTCCAGCCGTCCGATGTCGGCACCGGCCGCACGCACCACCTCGGTGGCCGACTCCAGCCGCTCCTTGGCCTCCCGCCCCTGCTCCAGCGCGTTGTCGGCATTCCGCTGCTGATCACGCAGCGAGTGCACATAGGTGTCCAGGGCGCCGGCCGCCTGGTCGTAGGAACTGTGCAGCTTGCGCACCTGCTCGGCCAGGTCGCCCAGCTTGTCCCGGAGCTTCTCCATGGTCTTGCCCTCGCCCACCTGCTGGTTCTCCAGCCCGGAGACGAGGGGAAGGGCGTCACCCGCGTTGTCGGCCACGGAGCGATAGCTGCGCGCGAGCTGTCCGAGCACCTCCGCATCACCCGGAGTCGGGTCGTCCGAGAACCCGAAGACCGATTCCCACTCGGACACTGCCGGACGCGCCATGGCCGCGACCTCACTTTCCCTTGTCTGCTTCGCCCATGGGGCCTCCACCGGCCGCTTCCGCCGCCGGATCCGCTGCGCCGGACGTGCCGGCCGGGTCCTCGAAGCGGAACGACTCCGCGATCGCGTCGAAGACCTCGTAGAACTGGTCCGCGAGATCCACGTTGGGGGTGGAGCTGGCGAGCACCAGATAGTCCCGGCTGTTCGGCACCGGGATCAGGGTGTGCCGCATCGCGGTGGGGACGGGCTTCCCCTGGTGGTCCACGTCCTCGATCCTGCTGATCCGCCCGGCCGCTCCGACGTGCGGCAGTTCCACCAACTCCACCTCGCCGGGGGGCAGTCCGGTGCCTTCCGCCGCGGTGCCGAGCTGCATACCGGCCGCGACGACGAGGTCCGCCAGATCCTCCGCCTGACCCTCGGGAACGGAGATCCGCAGCACGGCCGTCGTGGCGCTGAGCACCAGGGGCCCGCTGCCCGCGGGAAGAATCCTGAGCATCCCCGACGCCCGCAGCGCGCCCTGCGCGTGCGCCTCGCGGGCGATGCGCCGGGTACTGCGGATCAGCGCGTCCACCTGCTCGCGGGAGAGCTGCGGGGCCTTCTTCACCTGGGACTCGATACGGCGGCGGATCGACGCGTCCCGGGTGCTCGGGTCGAGGTCGAGGTGCCACCAGGAGTCGGGGAACCTCAGCGTGTAGCCCGCGGGCGCGCCCCCGGACCGCTCGGTGACCGGCTGCGTCATGACGCATGTCCCTTCTGCACGACGCTCCTTGTCACGCGTTCTTCTTCGATTCGTCCAGCGACTTGGCGCTGTCCTCGTCCGTCTTCGTGAAGTTCTCGGAGATCTTGTCCGTGTTCTCCGCGAACACCTTCACGTTGTCGTGGACCCGCTCGTGACCCGCCACCCACGCCTTGTCGAAGTCGTCGAGCGCCTCCGCGAGGCGGGAGTCGCCGACGACGCTCTTGAACGAGCCGGCCTCACCCGTGGCGTGGTAGAGCGTCGCGCTGTTGCCGATCAGTTCCCCGATGCGCTGGAGCTCATTGGCCGTGTCCTTCAGGTCCTGCACGGGAACGCTGATGCGACCCATCGGTGCCTCCTCTCCTGCTCCGGCCGTCCGGCCCCGCCCTCACCAGGAGGACGGGGCCGGTCAGTTCGGGACAGCTCAGCCGATGGAGCCGGACGTCTGGTCGTCGGTGTCGACGAACGCGTCGGCGACCTGCTTGATGAACTCGCTGACGCCCTGCAGGCCCTCGATCGCCTTCTCGGTCCCGTTCTTGTACTCCTCCCAGTACGGACGGAACTTGGTCTCCGAGCCCGGCGTGGCGTAGGCCGCCTCGACCATCTCGTCCATCTTGGTGTTGGCCTCGTGGAGGCTCTGCTGCATCAGTTCCTTCTGGTTCTGCAGCCAGGTCGCCGCCTCCCGCATCTCGTCCGGGCTGATCTGGATGTTGCCGCCGGCCATGCCGATTCCTTCCCTCGCTGCGTATCGCCGCGGCCGGTGGGCCGCACACACGGGGCTGTACGGGGCATCTTCCGGGGCGGTTCACGGCTGTTGCGGAACGGTGACGAAAGCGGGGCGGAGCGGTGCATCCGTCGCGCTCGTCATCAGCAGGCGACGCGCTGACCAGCAAGGTGCCCCCTCGCGGCCGAACGTCGCTGGCGCCCACGGCAATCCTGAACCGGTCCGGCCCGGCCAAAGAACAAGGCCCAGGTCATTGACCTGGGCCTCAACTAGGGGGCGGGTGACGGGAATCGAAACCGGGCTCTGAGCTTGAGCGGGAGGGGCGCTTCCCGCCTTTCAGACAGGGTCGAAACCGCCCTGTCGAAGAGACACGACTCAGGCAACCGGCAGCCTGTACTTCAACCGCGAAGCGTTCAGGGGCGAGCAGCTGCGGTCCCGGACCCAGGCGGCGCCGGCTGCGACGGCGCCGATCATCGCGACCGGCGCGATCAAGACGGTGACGATGACCTGGAAGTACGGGAACGCGTAAGCCCCGAGGACGTTGACCGCGGTGCCCAGCAGGGCCGCTGCCGCGAGAATGAGGGGAAGGTCCCTGGTCAGGGCCCGCGTGGTCTCTTCGCGTGCGGGGTCGTGTTGGCGCTGGAGCTTCGCGGCCACGGCGCGCCGGACGAAGAAGAAGGCGGCGACCAGGCATACGGCCCAGCCCACCCACATCAAAGGAGTGCCGGGATTGGGGTAGTGGTGCACCTCCCACACCGGCGGTCCCTTCAGCTGCGTGGTCATCGATTCACTGTCGCGGTCGAGGAGGCCACCGGACATTCCTGCCAACCAGAGGATGACGGCGACAACGGCAGGTATGGCGGCGCCCCTGGCCGCCGCGGTGGCGGTCT
Organism: Streptomyces sp. G7(2002); assembly: GCF_028870195.1. Taxonomy (NCBI): domain Bacteria; kingdom Bacillati; phylum Actinomycetota; class Actinomycetes; order Kitasatosporales; family Streptomycetaceae; genus Streptomyces; species Streptomyces sp. G7(2002). The sequence goes on along the minus strand of NZ_CP102609.1, from coordinate 4,790,014 downwards.
CCTTCAGGCGCAGGCCGGTAGGCAGCAGACCGCGTTCGACCGCCCAGGAGGTGGCCAGCGCGTCGATGTCACCGCCGATGTAGTCGGTGACCGACCGGCCGTCGAAGGCGGCGGCGGTCAGGTCCGCTGCCAGCTCTTCGGCCATCTCGTCGGTCGCGTCCTGTTCGACTCCGAGGCGGCGCCACGTCTCCATGGCCTGGTGTATCGCGTCCTCGACCGTCAGCGTCATGATTCCTCCCGTGTGGTCTGGCTGATGATGGAGCCGATGCTTGTGGCGAATTCGTTCCAGTCGCGGCTCCACGACCGGAGCATCTGCACGCCCGCTTCGCTGGGCCTGTAGTAGGTACGGGCGGGACCGCCGTCCCCACTGCGGCGTTCGATCTCGACCAGATCTCGTTTACGCAGACGCGCCAGCGCCGGGTAGATCGAGCCGTCCGCGACGTCGAGCCCGGCCTCGGCCAGCCGGACGGTCATCTCGTACCCGTAGACCGGGGCTTCCGCCATCAAGGCCAACAGGCACATATCCAGCACCCCTCGTAGCCACTGGGCGCGTGGGGTGGATCTCTCCTCCATGCCCAGTACCTTACGCAGCATGAGTCATGCATTGCAAGGTAGTGCGGTGCATGGTAGTCGGATCTCTGTGGGGGCCGTACGGGTACCTCGGATGCCCGGCAGCGCAGGTGAACCTTGGGGGTCACCGGTGCTTACTTGCCCCGCTCCAACCTGCACCGGACGACGGGAGCTTCGCAGAATCGGCCGAGGGTCTGAGGATCGGACAGCGGGCCTGTTGGTCAGGGCTCGCCGAGGGTTTCGGTGCAATCCCGGCCACCCTGTCGGCGCTGCCGGCCAGGAGGCCGGGCAAGGGGCAGTTGCCCACAAGCCCGCCCGGTGACGTGAGCGGTCCACCGGAGTCGTGCCACCGATCGAACCGGCGGGGCGGGCGACGGGCTACGTGCTCATCACTTGGGTGACTTCCGCCCTCGGCCGGTCGTCAGTCGGTCGTCAGTCGGTCGTCGTGTCAGCGTCCGCGGTCGGTGCCGGGGTGACGTCCGGGGAACGTGTGGCCGCGCGGGCGAGGCTGTCCTCGATGCGTTGCAGGGTGTGCAGTGCTTCGGCTTGCTGGTCAGGGGTGAGGTCGTCGGTGGAGGCGCCTTCGAGTTCGGCCCAGATGCGTTCGACCTCGCGGCGCAGCGCCTGGCTGGCGGCGGTCGGTTCGATGATGGTGGCGCGTTTGTCGTCGGGGGAGGGGCGGCGGCGGACGAAGCCGGCGTTCTCCAGGCGCTTGATGCTGCGGGTCATGGTGGCCGCGTCGGAGTCGAGCAGGCGCACGAGGTCGGTCTGCCGCTGGGGGCCGAGTTCCCACAGGTGCATCATGACCAGCTCCTGGCCGAGGTGGAGGCCGAGGGGGCGCAGGAGCTGTCCGGCGATCATGCGGTGCAGGCGGGCCACGCGGAAGATCGCGTGGCTGACCGGCCCCGCTTGGGCGACAGCGGGCACCGGTACCGAGGAGGTGGCCGGCGTCTCCTGGTGCGGCCGGCTTGGCGTGTCCCGATTAGTTGTCCGGCTCATCAAGTGCGTCCTTTCCCGGCTGTACTTTGCCGGACAGTAATCCGGCTCACAGCTCGCCGGATGCAGCCAGGATAGCGACCCTTCGTTCCCCGTGGCGCCCTTGTGTTCAGCGGGTAGTTGCCGCACGTCAACGAGGGGTTTCCGGGTGGGCGGGCCGGCGGGTGACGCAGTTCACGCAAGGGGCTGGGATGGCTTTCGGGGGTTTTACTTGTTCGGACAGGTAATGGTTTGCTGAGCACCGCACACCGAGGGAGCGCCGCCAGCCCGGGCGGCCTCCCGCCCCTACCGAAGGAGTGATCATGACGACCGCGTTCGACCCGATCGAGCTGGGCGGCAAGCGTCTGGCCAACCGCATGGCGATGGCGCCGATGACCCGCAGCCGCGCCTACGGGCCGGGGGCCAGTGCGACGGAGCTGATGGCGGCCTACTACGCCCAGCGGGCGAGCGCCGGCCTGGTCATCACCGAGGGCGTCCAGCCGTCGGTGGTCGGCCAGGGCTACCCCGACACCCCGGGCCTGCACTCCGCCGAGCAGGTCGCCGCCTGGCGGCAGGTGACCGGCGCGGTCCACCGCGAGGGCGGGGTGATCTTCGCGCAGCTGATGCACACCGGCCGTATCGGCCACCCCAGTCTGCTGCCCGACGGCCTGATCCCGGTGGGCCCCTCCGCCGTCGCCGCGAAGGGCCAGGTCTACACCCACCAGGGCCCTCAGGACTTCGTCACGCCGAAGGAACTGGAGCACGACGAGATCGTGCGGACGATCGCCGACTTCGCCGACGCGGCGCGCAACGCCATCGCCGCCGGATTCGACGGGGTGGAGCTCCACGGGGCGAACGGCTACCTGATCCACCAGTTCCTCGCCCCCAACGCCAATCAGCGCACCGACGACTGGGGAGGCGACGTCGCGGGCCGGGTGCGCTTCGCCGTCGAGGTCACCGCGGCCGTCGCGGAGGCCATCGGGGCGCACCGGACCGGCATCCGTATCTCCCCCGGAACCCCCTTCAACGACATCGCCGAGACGGACCCGGCGGACCTGGAGGAGACCTACACCGCCCTGGTGGCCGGTCTCGCCCCGCTGGACCTGGCCTATCTGCACGTCCTCGAAGGACCCGACCAGAGCCTGACCGGACGCCTGCGCAAGGACTGGCCCGGCACGTTCGTCCTCAACCCGTTCACGCACCCCGAGCCCACCGGCCACGACTCCCTCGGCCTGATCGAGAACGGCGCCGCGGACATGCTCGCCTTCGGCGCGCTGTTCCTGGCCAACCCCGACCTGCCCCGCCGCCTCGCGTCCGGCGGCCCCTACAACGAGCCGGACCGCGCCACCTTCTACGGCGGCGACGAGCGCGGCTACACCGACTACCCGGCCCTGCCCGCCTGACCCGGGCTCACCGCCACCGGCCGGGGCCCGGCGAACCCGGCCGGTCCTGGGCACGGCGAACCTGGCCGGTCCTGGGCACGGCGAACCTGGCCGGTCCCGGGCACGGCGAACCCGGCCGGCCTGGGGCCACGGCGAACCGGACCGCGCCGGGCACGCCCGCCCCGAGCCCGACCCACCCGCCAAAACCCTCCCGTTACCCGTCACCGTCACCCCTCACCCCTCATCCGTCACCCCTCACCCGTCCACCCCTCCCCCGGAGAGCCGCCATGTCCCCTCTCGCCCGCAGACTCCAGCACGCCGCCTACGGTGGCCCCGAAGTGCTCGAACTGGCCGAGGTGCCGCTGCCCGAACCCGGTCCCGGCCAGGTCCGCGTCCGTATCCATGCCGCCGGCGCCAACCCCCTGGACTCCAAGAAGCGCCGCGGGCTGTTCGCCCCTGGCCAGGAGGCCCCCGCCGAACCCCAGACCCTGGGCCTGGAGATGGCCGGTGTCATCGACGCCCTCGGCCCCGGTGTCACGCAATGGAAGACCGGCCAGCCGGTGCTGGGACTCACCGCCCAGCCGGACGCCGTCGCCACCCACGCCCTGGCCGACGCCGACAACATCGTCGCCAAGCCCGACGTCCTCACCTTCGAGCAGGCCGCCGCCCTGCCGATCGCCACCGAGACCGCGTACCGCACCCTGCGCCGGCTCGGCGTGGTCGCCGGCCAGAGCCTGCTGGTCCACGCCGCGGCGGGTGGTGTCGGCCTCATGGCCGTCCAGCTCGCCCGCGTCCTGGGCGCCACCGTCATCGGCACCGCCGGCGAAGCCAACCACCCCTTCCTCCGCGACCTCGGCGCCACCCCCGTCACCTACGGCGACGGCCTGGCCGAACGGATACGCGCCGCCGCCCCGCAAGGCATCGACGCCGTCCTCGACGCCTCCGGACGCGGCGTCCTGCCCCTGTCCGTCGAACTGACCGGAAACCCGGACAAGGTCCTCACCATCGCCGACCTCGACGCCGCCCGGCACGGTGTGCGCTTCTCCCGCGAGATGCTGCCCGTACCGCAGGTCATGGACGACGTCCTGCCCATGATCGAGGACGGCCGTCTCCACATGCCCCTCGAAGCGGTCTTCCCGCTGGAGAAGGCGGCCGACGCCTACCACCGCCTGGACGAGGGCCATCTGCGAGGCAAGATCGTCCTCACCACCCGGACTCCCCTCGACCCGGCGGCGCGGGCCCTGCTCGACATGGCCACACAGCCCGGTGCGCCCCAGCCGCACGAACTCTCCGCGCCCGAGGCCCGTGCGGCGCTGGACGGAATGTGGGCCCAGCTCGGTGGCGAGCCGGCGGCGGTGGCCCGGACCGAGGACGCGGTGGCCAACGGCGTTCCCGTCAAGCTGTATTGGCCGGAGGGCGAGGGCCCGCACCCCGTGCTGATCTGGATCCACGGCGGCGGCTGGGTGCTGGGCAGCGCCGCCGCATCCGACGCGACGGCCCGGGACCTGAGCGGCCTCGCCGGATACCTGGTGGTCAGCGTCGACTACCGGCTCGCGCCGGAACACCCCTTCCCGGCCGCCGTCGAGGACGTCATGGCGGTCGCGAAGTGGGTGTCCGGCGAGATCGGGGCACTCGGCGGCGACACCACCAGGACGGCCGTCGGCGGTGACTCGGCGGGCGGCAACCTGAGCGCCGTACTCGCCAACGAACTGCCGGGCACCTTCACCCTGCAGGCCCTGGTGTACCCGGCAACCGACCTGACCCACCCGTTCCCCTCGTACGAGGAGAACGGCGAGGGCCTGATGCTGACCAAGGACGCGCTCGCGTGGTTCCAGGGCCACTACCTCGGCGAGGACGTGGACCCCAAGGACCCGCGCGTCTCACCTCTCCACGCGGACGCCGCCACCCTGGCCGCCGCGCCGCCGGCGCTGGTGATCACGGCTGGGTACGACCCGCTGCGGGACGAGGGCGAGGCGTACGCGCAGCGGCTGCGCGAAGCCGGCGTCGCGGTGGAGCAGGTGCGCTACGAGGGCCAGATCCACGGCTTCTTCAGCATGCCGGCAGCCATCCCCGAGGCCCGCGAAGCCATCGACCGCGTCGCCTCGGCACTGCGGCGGGCCAGGGCGTGACCCGGCGCGGGCGGGCCCGGCCGCCCCCCCGGGCCCGTCCGCGACCGACCCGCCCGATCGCCGCCGACCACGGACGCATCGACCACGTCGTCCCCTCCATCGACGGATGGTGGATGGGCAAGGCCCTGTGGCAGGTCAACCGCCCCTGAAACCGCGCTACAGACGCTACGCAGCAGGGAAGTGCGCGGCAGGGAAATGCGCAGCAGGAAAACGCGCGGAAAGGAGTGCGAGGCGTGGCCAGGCCTCATGCGGCGGAACCGGCGGAACCGGCGGAACCGTTGCACGCGGACCCTGCCGACGGTACCCCGTGACGAACTCGGTGGATCCGGTCCGGAAGAGAACCAGGAGCGGATGTAATGGCGTGTCAATCCCCGTCAGTCTGAGCTGTGTTGACGAGGAGTGGACGCATGCATGGATACGGCACGGACACCGAGGAGATGCGGCAGTTCGCCGACACGCTTGACGAGGCGGCCAAGACCTTGGAGAGGGCGGACAAGGGCCTGGACGCCTCGGAGGGCGCCGCACGCACGCATCGGCGGTGGGACAGCGGACGGGAATTGAAGGGCGTCACGTCCGCCTGGGAGGGGGAGTACGCCCGGCTGGCGCGGGAGTGCAGGAACCTCGCCGAAAAAATGCGCACGACGCGCATGTCCTACGCGGCTCAGGACCAGCAGACCGCCGACGAACTGACCGCGCTGCTGCACCGGCACCGGGAGGCGAACTGATGGCGACGTTCGATGATCCCCGCAAGGGGGAGAGCGGGGTCAAGGGCTCGGCCGTGCGGCGGGACAAGGTCACGGTTCCGCAGTTGCGTGCCGCGCAGCCGAGGGACTGGCAGCGCGCTTCCATCGAGTGGGACGACTTCGCCGTTGCGGCAACGGAGGCCCGTAACCACATCCGGGACGTCACCCGCCGTCTGCCCCATGTCTGGCATGGCCCCGCCGCAGCCGCGGCCATGCGCAGGCTGCGTGTGCTGCTGGACGAGATGACCATCGCTTACCGGGAGTCGAGGGCCGCGGCGCTCACGCTGGACGCGGCCCATGACGGGTTCAGGCTCGCGTCGACGTGGCTGGACGAGGCCGAATCCATGACGAAGACCGCCGACCTCACCCTGGAGGACGACGGCACCGTCACCGTCCCCGACCGTGACTACCCGCAGAACGACCCTGACGCCGCCGGCGCCGCACGGGCCGACCAGGACAACGCTGAGGCAGTACACACGCGCGCCGAGGCCGCTCTGACCTACGCCGCGGAAGTGGACTTCCACGTCGCGAACGAGTCGGAGCGCGTCAAGAAGGCGATTCAGACCGGCTGGCAGGGCTTCAACGCCACGTCTGACCCCGACTGGTGCCACGCGGTGGGCGCATGCCACTACAACACCGTCGCCCAGGTGGAAGTGGTGCCCGGACCGGACGGCGAACCACAGACGAAGATCAAATACCAGGTGCACGTCGCCGACCGCTACAACTGGGACGGTTCGGAGGGCAAGAGCACCGAGGTGCCGCAGCTGGGAGTGGTCACGGACAAGGACATGGGAAAGCTGCACGCGGCCGGACTGGCCAAGGAATTCGATATGGGCGGTCAGAGCAGTGTCCGTACATGGGAAGGCTGAGCGTTCCGTGCCGAAGCGTCGCCGATGGCTCCCCCCGGTGCTCGTGTGCTGCGCGATGGCCGCCGTCGCCGTGGGTTTCTGGGCGATCATGGCCCTGGGCGCGCGGCAGCCCCCGCGGCCGGAGGCAGCGGCAGAACAGATCGCCGGCCTGCAGCCCGACCAGCACCCTTCCGAGTCGCGCTTCTACGTGCCACGGACGGCGCGTGTCACCAACGGCACCGCACGGCTGACCTACAAGGTGTACGGCACGGGTGATTCCTCGGTCCGGGACTTCTGGCGCACCTACGACCTGAAGGGCTCCCCACCCAGGACGTCCCAGACCTCGTACACCGACCACGTGGCCGGTCACCTGCGCAAGATCAGCGTCACCTACGAGAACCTGCCCCCGGACGCCCCCCGCCTCCAACGGGAACATCCTGTGGACAACCACCCGGCCACGATCACGGTAACGGCCGGGCCTGCGTAGCGCCCGCGCACCATCTCCCGTTCTGCCACCGTGTGGCCGGCGCCCGCCGGCCACACCAGAAGCCTCCTGGCGCCGGTTTCCTTCAAGGAGCCACGGGTTTTGCCGCCGCCACGCCGGCGCCAGTGCCCCCGGCCACAGGTCCTACGCGTCAGCCGCAGGCCCTACGCGTCGACCACGCCGTCGACCTCGGCCGGGTCGAGGGAGTCGACGTCCTCCATGAAGCTCAGCATCCGGGCGTTGACCACGTCGGGATGGTCGATCTGCGGGCCGTGGCCCGTAGCGGCGATGATCTCGGCGCGGGCCCCGGGGATCAGGCGCGGCACCCTCTCCAGCTGCCGCTGCGGGTGTACCAGCAGGCTGCGCTTGCCCATGATGACGTAGAGCGGGGTCCGTATGGAGCGCAGCGCGTCCTCGGTCAGCGGCAGCGGCGCGGGGCGGCGGATCCGGAAGGCGCGGGCGCCCGCCTGGATCCACGTCCGCAGCTCGGGAACGGCGATCACCGGTTGCTCCAGCCAGGAGGCGAGGCGCGGACGCAGCGCCTTGGGGGCGAAGCTGGCGAAGAGACTGACGAAGACCCAGGCGAAGAAGCGCAGGCCCACCTTCTCCAGGCCGCCGGGGTCGAGCGCGGTGACCGACGCGAGCCGTCCGGGCCGGCGGTGGGCCATGTTGAGCACCAGCCAGCCGCCGTACGAGGAGCCGACCAGGTGGACCCGGTCGAGGCCGAGGGCGTCGAGCGCCTCGTCGAGCCACTGCACGGCGCGCTCCGGCTGCCACATGGGCTCGCGATGGACGCTGCGCCCGGCGTCGCCGGGGGTGTCGAGCGCGTAGACGGGCCGTTCGGCGCTGAGCGCGGGGGTGTTGGGGTACCACATCGCCGAGCAGTAGCCCGCGCCGTGGATCAGGACCACCGGCGTACGGGACTCGGCTGCCGGATCCGTGGGGCCGTACCGGTAGACGTGCGTGGTGCCGAAGCTGGTCTCGACGTCCGTCTCGGAGCGGGCGGGCGCACCCATCGCGTAGACGGCGTCGCAGGCGGCGAAGTAGCGGTCGCGCAGCTCGTCGTTCACGTAGCGGCCGACATCGCGGCGCACACGGGTCGTGTTCTCGGGCACGGGGGCACCTCCGGGGAGATCCGTTCTTCGTAATACGACCGTACCATGAAGCTGGTACAGCGGTACCATAAAGAGGTCCGGGCCGAGCCGGACCGCGAAGCCGACACCGACGGGCGGAGACACCGGCACATGCCAAAGCACGTGGATCACGAGGAACGGCGCGCCCAGATCGCCGAGGCGCTCATCCAGGTCGCGGGGCGTCGAGGACTGCACGCCGTCGGCATGCGCGACGTGGCCGCAGAGGCCGGCGTGTCACTCCGGCTCGTGCAGTACTACTTCGAGACCAAGGCGAAACTGCTCTTCTACGGGCTCCAGCACCTGACCGACCGCTTCACCGCACGGGTGGGCGCCCGCCTCCGCGCCGCCGGCCCGGACCCGGGCCCGCGCGCGACCATCGAGGCGCTGCTGCTGGCCTCCCTCCCGACCGACGAGGAGGGCCGCACCTTCCACCTCCTCTACAGCTCCTACTCGATCCTGTCCGTGACCGACGACGCGCTGGCCGCCCAGCCCTTCATCGACAACCCCGACGCCGCCGAGAACGCTCTGACCGGCCAGCTCGAACAGGCCCAGGCGTCAGGTCTGACCGGTCCCGGCATCGACGCGCGCACGGAGGCGATCAGCCTGCTCGCCATGACGGCGGCCATGGGCACCAGCATCCTCGTAGGCCAGCGGAGTCCGGAGTCGGCCATCGCGGTACTCCATCACCACCTCGACCGGATTTTCGCGACCCCCGAGACGTAGGAAGCTGGGGAGGGCCCAATCCAACGTGCGGTGGCGGCACTTGAGGCACGCGGAGGGCGCGCTGCTCTGAGGGATTCAGGCAACGAAGAAGGCCGGGTCTCTGACCCGGGCCTCAACATGGAGCGGGTGAGGGGAATCGAGGCCGCGCTCGCCACCACGATCAGTAACCCATGGTGCACATCCCATCACTCCAATGGGGCGCATCGGATGGCGGTTCCGTCCGCCCCGTTCCTAGCCTGGGCTGGTGCGTTCGATTCGTAGAGAACGCGCGAACCACTCAGAGAGGTCACAGCATGTCCCGCACCAAGCTCCTCGCCCTGGCCGCTGCACCCGCGTTGGCCGTCAGCCTGGCGTCCCCCGCACTGGCCGATGACGAACCCGCCCACCCCCGCGTCGTCACCGCAGAGAGCCCGGTCCGGTCCATCGGGGCCAACCAGACCGAGATCGTCACTGTCACCTGCCCCAGGGGCACCTTTGCCGTCAGCGGGGGCTGGATCGTGTCCTCCGCCAGCATCGACGTGACGGGCAACCGCGCGGTGGGCGACAGGCGGTGGACGATTCGATTCGAGAACGAGGCGAACCAAGCCGGCAGGGTGCAGGCTTTCGCCCGTTGCGCGGCCTGACGGCGAGCACTCGCCAGGACAGGCGGGAAGACCGAGCATCGTGACCGCCTGAACGTCGCGACCGCTCTCCCTCCAGGCGAATGAGGGGGAAGTGGTACGGATCCGGTGCGGGACGCCTGAACTGCCCCGGACAACAAACAAGGCCCAGGTCGCTGACCTGGGCCTCAACTATGGAGCGGGTGACGGGAATCGAATCGGCGCTTCTGAGCTTGGGAATCACCGTGTGTTCCGCGCCGACTGTGGGATTGAGCTGCGCGAACAGTGGTCGGGGTAGTGGTGCCGGCCTATGTGCGGTGACCCGCAATTGACCGTGGTTTACCCCCAGTTCTGGGTTACTTCCTCTTGTGCTTGACGTCGTCGACCAGTGTCTCTCCCGGCTCGCGCCCTGGAGGGAGCAGCTTGCCCCTAACCGCACAGTGACCTCACCTTGCTGCCGGACCGCTTCCACAGCCAGTTCATCGGCACATCTCGCCTGCGGCGAGCCGCCGCTGACCGTGGTTGATCGCGCCATGTGGCCCGCTGCCTGCTGCCACTGATGTCAGCGACGAATCCGATCAGCTTTCGATTTGATCCCTATCTATCGCCAACTTGCCTGCTGGACGCAGCGCGTCGAAGAGGCGGCAGGCGCCCGCGCGCGGGCCGTGATGAAGTAGAGAGAGTTCTGCCGCGCCGGCGTAAGAGGCCTGCCGTTATGGCTTCGTAGGTTAGGGCCTGCCCCATCCAGGGGATCCCGGAGTCGGATCGAGAAGACCTTGGGCATGGACTCTGCCACCTCGGGCGTGAGCCAGGTGACCGCCGTCCACTCGCTCGAGGTGCGTTCTTCGCCGCCGACCAGCTGGCAGCGAAAGGCCAGGGCCACGATTCCTCGTGCCGTGTTCTTGTGGACCCCGGTGAGCTCGTCGACCTCGACGTGAATGCCCGTCTATTCCCAGACCCCGCGTCGTACGTCGGCCTCCGGGGCCTTTCGAGTTCGAGCACCCCGCCCGGAAGCTCCCAAGCTCCGCTGCCAGCCTGCCGGATCGTCAGAAACTTGCCGTCCTCGCGGACCACCACTCCGGCCACGGACTCCTCGGAGAAAGCCGAACGGTGGACCTGTTGGTCAATTCCGCCCTGCCGGATCTCACCCAGCAGGGCGGAGTGCCGCGAAGGGTGAGACGCGGGTGCCGCTTCCCGCCGGACCTGGAGGCAGCCAAGCTGCAATACCTCGCTGCTCTTCCAGGAGACCGCTGTGATGAACCGGTCTGACTGCGCGGGGTGCGTGACGCCGCAGGCTGGCACCAGGGCGCGGCGGCAGCGGGCAGAGCACGGCTTGACACCACGCGCACTCCGGACACGCACGATTCGCGAACACGCTGTTCGGCAGCCACAGTTCCGGCGTCACGGATCGGCAGTCGCATGTTCGGCAATCGCATTTCAGGCATGCACACTTCGGCCTCGTAGAAGCCTGACAAATGTCATCGGTGTTGATGAGACGGGTCGTTCTGCAGGAGGACGGCGGGGACGGTGGTCGGTCGAGAGAATCGAGGCGACCAAGATCGCTTATGTGATCGACCGCAGTACAGGAAGTTGTCACGGGAGACTCCATGCCCCAGCCTCGCCCGGCCCGCCGTCGTACCCGGGTCGCCTCTACCGCCACGGCCGTTCTGCTCTCGCTGACGGCAGCGGCGGTGCCCGCACAGGCCGCAACCGCCCCCGCGCCCGGCGCCCACGCCGCCGCGGGAACGACGGCCCACCCGGGCCATCTCGACCACAAGGCACTGGACGAGAAGCTGGCGGCGGTGCACACAGCAGGTATGTACGGCAGCTACGCGGCCGTCCGGGAGGGCAGGGACGCATGGCGGGGCGCGGCCGGTGTCGCCGACATCGCCACCAAACGCCCGGTCGGGCCGCAGATGCGGCAGCGCGTGGGCAGCATCACCAAGGCGTTCACCTCCGTCGCCGTACTACAGCAGGTCGGCGCGGGCCGGATCGATCTGGACGACCCCATCGCCCGCTACCTCCCCGACCTCGTCCCCGGTGAACGCGGCCGGCAGATCACCGTCCGCATGCTGCTCAACCACACCAGCGGCATCGCCGATTACATACCCGGCGCCTTTCCCTCCCTCCTCAAGGGGAGCACCGAGAGCATCGACGCCAACCGTCATCGGCACTTCGACCCCGAGGAACTGGTCCGCTTCGGCCTGCAGGCGCCACCCACGGGCAAGCCCGGCGAGAAGTGGTCCTACGCCAACACCAATTACGTCATCGCGGGGATGCTGCTGCAGAAGGTCACCGGCGAGAATCCTGAGGAGTACATCACCCGCAACGTCATCCGTAAGGCCGGGCTGAAGCACACCTACTTCCCGGCCTCCGAACGGATATCCGGGCCGCACTCCAAGATGTACGAATCCTTCTTCGGGCTGATCACCCCGGCCCGCGACTACAGCACGTACGACCTGTCCTGGGCCGGCACCGCCGGGGCGCTGGTCGCGACAATGGAGGACGTGAACGACTTCTACCGGGCGCTGCTGACCGGCAAGTTGCTCGCCCCCGCCGAACTCCGCCAGATGCAGACCACCGTCGAGGCCAAGGACGAAAAGGGCGATGTGCTGATGCACTACGGCCTCGGCATCGCCGCGATCGACACCGTGTGCGGGCGCTTCTGGGGACACACCGGCTCGGTGTGGGGCGCCGAGACGGTGACGTACTCGACGTCCGACGGCAAGCGCCAGATGACGATCGGGTTCAACCGCGCCAAGTACCAGCAGGTCGATGCGACGGGGCACATCAAGCCGGGGCCGATCGACGCCGCGATTGGAGCCTTCCAGGCGAAGGCGATGTGCGACAACGATGTGCCCGCCGAGCCGGGCACCGAACCGGGACCGTCCGCGCCCCCGGCCACACCCGCACCGAAGACTCTCGCGGAGCAGCCCCTCCCGCTCACCCAGCCGCGGACTCTGGTATCGCCGGGCCGCTGACCCCGGTGACATCCCGCCGACTGCCGTACCTCATACGGGGGGTGGGGTACGGCAGGCGGCAGTCGGCAGTCGGCAGTCGGGAGTCGGCGGCCCGGGTGGGCGCCGCGGGGCGCGGTCAAACGTGCTCCGGTATGCGCAACCCCGGTACCGTGCGTTCACCGGGTGGCGTCTGTTCCTGACCGAGAAGCCCTACCAGTAGTGGTGCACGAGTGGTCCACCCCGCCTGAACCATCCAACCGAGCCGCCCGGGAAGCCGATTCAGCAGACATCGGCTGCTCCTGGGCGGCTTCGTGCTGCCCGCGGCCGACGCGCGCCTGACGCGGGACGAAAAGAGGCCCAGGTCGCTGACCTGGGCCCTTCGCTGTGGAGCGGGTGACGGGAATCGAACCCGCGCTCTGAGCTTGGGAATCAATGGGGCGCGTACGCATCATTGAGGGGCTGACCTGCGTAAACGCGGGCTGTGGGGCAGAGTGAAGAGGGTCCGTGGGGACCCGTATTGACCGTGACTTACCGCTCGTCGGGGCATGCGGAGGGCACGAGCATCGTCGGGAGACAACTGCTTGCCGTCAAGGTTCCCTTGCGGGCAGGCGGAAGAGAGGGGCACGTGGATACCCACGGCGGAATTGCTGGTGCAAGCGTGCAGGGTCGGCGTGCTCGCCACCCCGCTTTCGGTCGTGCCGCGCCGCGATCTGTCCCCGAAGGTTGTGCGGTGGGTTCGGTCAGGCATGGCGGTGCCCGGCCCGTGCCTGCGGAGCCTGGGCGGTGGTTGCGGAGGTTGACGCATTTTCGGTCGAATAGGGGCGAGCACTGATGCTGAATATCTCATGCCGCGACTACAGAAATGGCCACTGGTGCGGTAAGGGTTTTTTACCCTCTCAAAAGCGTCGAGGTCATGTGCTGCGCATGGCCGCCAGTACCGTGCTACCGTCGATCTCAGTTGCAGTTGTGGTTCCCAAAGACTTCAAGCGCGCTCGCTGTCGTGCATGGCGGAGCGCTTTCGTATTTCCGGTGTTTGTTTCCGGACGGGCAATCAACGCAGCGATACGGAGTCCGCACGGTGTGGGCTCCGGGCACTGCCCCGAAGGAGATATGACATGGCTACTGGCACCGTGAAGTGGTTCAACGCGGAAAAGGGTTTCGGTTTCATCGAGCAGGAGGGCGGCGGCGCCGACGTCTTCGCCCACTACTCGAACATCGCCGCCCAGGGCTTCCGTGAGCTCCAGGAAGGCCAGAAGGTGAACTTCGACGTCACGCAGGGTCAGAAGGGCCCGCAGGCCGAGAACATCGTTCCCGCCTGACGCGTACACCGTAGCTGGGGCCCGCACCTTGGGTGCGGGCCCCAGCTCGTTGCTTTTCGGCGTTTCCCGTGTGCCCCACAACGGCCGCACACGCGGCGTGCGGGCAGCCGGTTCGGCTTCCCGACCGCTATGACACGGCGGGCAATCCGCCCGAATTCATGATCAGGCAACTGTTTCGCCCTTCTTTGCGGCGTTGCCGGTCCCGCTTCGGCGTGCAGGGTCGACATATTTCCGCCCCGCTTCGTTTCATCTCAATTCATCGGTTCGTTCTTGCGATTCTTTGTGTGCGGCTCATTGCCGCCGGGAATTCCTCGACGTACCGCATCGAGGAAGGTTCTCCATGAACCGCACAGCTCGCACGAATGACCGCTACTCCCGCTCTGCCGGCTCGTCCGGCTCAGGCCGCGGCGGCTACCGTTCCGGTGGGCCGACCCGCTCGGGCACGGGCCGTTCCGGGGGCCCCGGACGGCGTCCGGCGACACTGCAGGGAGAGTTCGCCCTGCCCGTCACCCACACTCCCGCCCTGCCCCCGGCCGAGACTTTCGCCGAGCTGGACATGCCGCCGGCGCTGCTGGCGGCCCTCAGCGCGGAAGGCATGTCCGCCCCGTTCCCCATTCAGGCCGCCACGCTGCCGAATTCGCTGGCCGGGCGCGACGTTCTCGGCCGTGGACGCACTGGATCGGGTAAGACGCTGGCTTTCGGTCTGGCCCTGCTGGCCCGTAGCGCCGGACAGCGTGCCGAGCCGCGTCAGCCGCTGGCCCTGGTCCTGGTCCCCACCCGGGAGCTGGCCCAGCAGGTCACCGACGCACTCACCCCCTACGCCCGGTCACTGAAGCTGCGGATGGCCACAGTCGTCGGCGGGATGTCGATCGGCCGCCAGTCCAGCGCACTGCGCGGCGGCGTCGAAGTGGTCGTCGCCACGCCGGGACGGCTCAAGGACCTCATCGAGCGCGGCGACTGCCGCCTCAACCAGGTCGCCATCACCGTGCTGGACGAGGCCGACCAGATGGCCGACATGGGCTTCATGCCTCAGGTCACCGCCCTGCTCGACCAGGTCCGTCCCGAGGGGCAGCGGATGCTCTTCTCGGCCACCCTGGACCGCAACGTCGACCTCCTGGTCCGCCGCTACCTCACCGACCCGGTGGTCCACTCCGTCGATCCCTCGGCGGGCGCCGTGACCACGATGGAGCACCACGTGCTGCACGTCCACGGTGCCGACAAGCACGCCACCACCACCGAGATCGCGGCCCGCGAAGGCCGGTCGATCATGTTCCTGGACACCAAGCACGCGGTCGATAACCTCACCAAGCACCTGCTGAACAGCGGCGTGCGCGCCGCGGCCCTGCACGGCGGCAAGTCCCAGCCCCAGCGCACCCGCACCCTGGCCCAGTTCAAGACCGGCCATGTCACGGTCCTGGTGGCCACCAACGTCGCCGCCCGCGGCATCCACGTCGACAACCTCGACCTCGTCGTCAACGTCGACCCGCCGAGCGATCACAAGGACTACCTGCACCGCGGGGGACGCACCGCCCGCGCCGGCGAGTCCGGCAGCGTCGTCACCCTCGTCCTGCCCAACCAGCGCCGCACCATGAATCGCCTGATGGCGGACGCGGGCATCACTCCGCAGTCCACCCAGGTCCGCTCCGGCGAAGCCGAACTGAGCCGCATCACCGGCGCCCAGGCACCCTCCGGCATCCCGGTCACCATCGCCGCACCGGTCGTCGAACGCGCCAAGCGCAGCGGCTCCTCCACGCGCGGCCGCCGCAGCCGCCCCGCCCAGGCCCGCCGTGCCGCCGGATCAGCCCGAACCGCGACACCGACTGCGCGGCAGACCTCCTCGGCCCCAGCCGCCTAGGTCGGTCCCGGACGATCACGCTCAGCTCGTCGGATCACCCTCGTCACGGAGGCTTTCGTTGATGCTTCAGAGCTACCCCCAGGCGGATCGCTCCGGCAAGGCAGCCGGCGACGTCATGTTGTCGCCGGGACCACAGGTCAGCGACGACATGGTCGTCGACCTGGCCCTGTCCGTCCTCATCGGGGCCCGTGCCGACCATCTCCTCGTCCGTGACGAGGACGGGCGGTGTACGGGACTGATCACCCGTTCCCAGATGACAGCCCACCATCAAGGCTCCTGGTACACCGAGGAGACCCGGTTGCGGGACCTCATGTACGACCGTGGGCCCTTCACTTCGCCCGTGATGTCTGTACACGACGCGGAACGCGCCATGCGCCAACGCACACTGCGGGCCTCACCCGTGATCGGTGAGGACGGGCACGCCCTGGGCGTCGTCGTCCTCACCCGTTGATCCTTCTCCGCCCGGGCCGGCGATCCGTTTCCGGCTTCTCTTCGACCTTGTAGAGGCACTATGCGCGTCGTCATCGCCCGCTTCCCCTTCGACCTGCTCAAGACCGAGGTGCAGGATGCGATGAAGGGCATCAAACCCGAACCTGTCACGGGTGAGTCCGTGCTCATCGGTCGCCGCCATTTCCCTGTCAAGCAGGTCGGGGAGATCATCACCCGGCAGGACCGCCGTGACTTCTCCGCCGGTGAAGTGACCCGAGCCCTGAGCCGCCTCGGCTTCGTGTGCCGCCCGGCTGCCGCGCTCGTGCCACCGACCGGTCTCACACCACTGGAGACGGCGTCGGCCTTGCTCGGGCACCCGGCCCGAGCCTGACCGCGTCGCTGTGGGCAAAGAATCCGCCCACAGCGGCCAACTCAGTCCGGTGATGACTGCGCCCTGCACGACCACGCTGAGAGACAACTGATTGCTCTGCTCCGACTCCACCCTGCCGGCGATGTGGTGACAGTCCCTGCCCGGCAATGCAGGCCAGGCGGTCCGAGGCTGACCTCCCCAAGCGCTGTTGCGGGGAGACTCCTGGCGTGGCTACCTGGTTGTCATCCAGGCCCAACAGTCCGAAGGAGGACGGAAGCTGTGTCCCGCGACGCCGCCGAATCCGGCAGTGTGCCCCTCGCCCCGGAGAGGGGGGATCATGCTCCAGCCGGCCAACCCCGCGGAGCGCACCGTGACAGTGCCGGGGTAGGCCCTCACCCGATTGCCGCTCTGGTGGAGCGGGCGGCCGACCTGGCGGAGCCGATGAAGCCGAAGCTTCGTGGCTGGCTCCACGCCGCAACGGTCCCCGCCGCGCTGATCGCGGGCGTCGTCCTCATCCGCCTGGCCCGGACCCCACAGGCCGCCCTGGCCTGCACTGTGTACGCCGTCACGGCCTTGCTGCTGTTCGGGACGAGCGCCATCTACCACCGCGGTACCTGGGGGTCGCTCGGTGAGGCCGTTCTGCGTCGTCTCGACCACGCCAATATTTTCCTCATCATCGCCGGCACCTGCACCCCCCTGGCCGTGCTCCTCCTCCCTTCGGCTCAGCGGCCCGTCCTGCTGTGGATCGTGTGGACGGGGGCGCTGGTGGGCATTGCCTTCCGCGTCCTCTGGGTCGGAGCTCCCCGCTGGCTGTACACCCCCTGCTACCTGGCCCTGGGCTGGGCACCGGTGCGCTACCTGCCCGACTTCCTGCACACCGGCGGAGCGGCCGTACTCACCCTGATCGTGACCGGCGGTCTCCTCTACAGCGTGGGCGCGGTGGTCTACGCACTCCAGCGCCCCGATCCCTCACCTCGCTGGTTCGGCTTCCACGAGGTCTTCCACGCCCTGACTGTGGCAGGTTTCACCGCGCACTACATCGCCATCTCCCTCGCCGTCTGCTGACACAGCGGTGTGCTGGCTCGGGGGCCTCGTCAGTCCCATGTCCCGATGGCCCGCCCGGCCCCGCTGAGTCAGAGGGCGGAGCCTCGGACGCTGCCGCGAGATCAGGGCCGCGGTGCTCAGCCCGGTTGGCGTCAGGGTGACGGCGAAGAGCTCCGGCGACGTTATCGACGGAGCTCGTCTGCGTGGCTGCTGTGGGTCAGCTGTGACGCCGGCCTCTCCGACGCCGACTGAACGTCCCCGGGGCGCCGGCCGCGCGCGAGCGCGGGAGCGGAGTTCAGACGTCGGTCTTGAGGCGGGGCCCGGAGGGCGAAGTGCGCAGTTCTTCGTTGATGCGCTGAGCTTCGTCGAGCTGGTCTTCGAGGATGACGATGCGACAGGCGGCGTCGACGGGGGTTCCCTGGTCGACGAGTTCGCGGGCGCGTGCGGCGATACGCAGCTGGTAGCGGGAGTAGCGGCGGTGGCCGCCCTCGGAACGCAAAGGCGTGATCAGCTTGGCCTCACCGAGGGCCCGCAGGAAGGCGGGGGTGGTGTCGAGCATTTCGGCGGCTCGCCCCATGGTGTAGGCGGGGTAGTCCTCGTCGTTGAGACGGTCGTGAGAGATTTCTGCGGTCATTTGCACCTCTGATGGGGAATACATCATGGGGCCCTGGTGCCGAACACGCACCAGGGCCCCGAGGGATTTGAACACCATCTGCCGGCTTACTGCGATGCCGGCCTTCTGTTTCCGCACCGTCGCCCGGGAGAGGGCGGGAAGTGCGGGGATCGCGGATGCGTGACCGGGGACCACCTTCCAATCCGGGGCCTGCGGTACCCGAGCGGACTCACTTCCTCGCCCGGGCGATCCTGATGGCGTCTGCCTCCTTCTCATCCTTCTGCTGGCCTGCCTGCTACTGCGGATTGTGCGGTTCTGCTCGCGGCCCCGGGGGCCGCCCGGCCCGGCAGCCAGTCGCGGTGCCCACATGCATACCTCTCGGCCCCGCGACTCCACTGCCGTGCCTCTTCTGGCGCTGCATGCACGGCAGTTCGACCTCTGCCGCGCCTTTCGATCTCTTGGCTACGACGAAGAGCCTAACGACCGGGGTGCCGCATGTCTACCACCGTCATGACAGATTTTCTGTGAAAGTGATGGCCGAGCTTCTGTCGTCCACGCCTGATGGAAACTGCACCAGGAAGCGCGTTGCCGGGGTGTGGGAACCGAGGGGGCGGGCACACTGCCCGTCACGGAAAAAAGGCGCAACAGGCCACAGGCGGGGTGTACGCGCATGAACGGTATGAAGATCACCAGTGTCCCTCATCCCCTACCGGCCGTGGTGTGGGGCGAAAGTCCGGACAGCATCCACCGGGCCCGCGAGGCGACCCGCGCATTCACTGACAACCTCACCCCAGCACCGGATCCCGAGCGCGCGGACACCCTCCTCCTGGTGGTCTCCGAACTCGCCACCAACGCACTGCGCCACGGCGGTGGCCGGTACACCCTGCAACTCTTTGCCGGTCCGGACACGCTGACCGCTGCGGTCAGCGACCTCAGCTCAGCGGCCCCCCGCGACCGCACACCTGATCTCAACGGCGGCAGCGGTGGATTCGGCTGGCACATGATCCGCCACCTCACCAGCCACCTGACCATCACCCCCGCCCCCGGAGCCGGCAAGACCATCCGGGCCCAACTCCCCCGGTAGCGGGGCCGGTGGTCCCGCTACCGGGGCCTCGATTACGCCGACGACCCGGAGAGGGGCGTCATCGACCTCTCCTCCACCAACCCCTGGGACGCCTCGTCGTGGCCGCACTGGACGCCATCGAGACCAAGTACGCGCAGCGCGGCAAGACCGTCGAGACCGTCGGCCTGAACGAACCCAGCGCCCACACCCGCAAGACGCTCAGCGGAACTCACCGGCAGCAACTGACCGTTGCTGCACATCGGCTTGCCTGATGCGCGGCAGCAGAGAAGCCGTTGGCGTGAGGCAGCCCTTCTGCACACTGGTCGTGGCCTTCCCGCGCGCATACGGCACGGTCGCTCGCGACGCTCGTCGAGCAGTGTTTTGCCGCCGATCCGTGCGATGAAACGTGGCTTCCAGAAGTCACCGTAGTGCCGGATGCGCATGCAACGCTGGGTGAAGAGCCAGGGGCTCTGCATCGTCCCGCCAGTCCTTACCAGTCCGGGGCCTCCTGGTCGCAATTGCTGCTGAGCAGTGTGGAGCGAGGGCATCAGCTTCCGCAGGCGCAGCCCGGGGCCGGATCCGCACCGACCGTCCCGCTCGCGCTGCAGCCGTCACTGCTGGTTCCTGCGGACGGATCGTCGCTGCACACCGCATGGTGGTGCGGCTGTCGGCTCACTCCAGGACGGCGAGGTGGTCGGCGGCGCCCCCGCGCCACTCGATCAGGAAGAGGGTGGCGTCGAGCTGTCTTGCCCTCTACAGCCGCGCCCCTTCCGCCAGTAACGTTGCGTGCTCACGCGATGCGGATACGGGACTTCGGGGGCGTGCCCAGTGGCGGGAAGTGAACTGACACTCGGTAAGACGGTCGCCAAGGCGCGCAGGCGCAAGGGATGGCCGCAGCGGGACCTGGCTGCGATGATCGACCGGTCGGAGAGTTGGGTGTCTCAGGTCGAGCGGGACGTGATCCCGGTCAACAGCCTGGATGCACTACGTCAGATCTCCGACGCCTTGGACATTTCGCTGTCTGAACTTCTCGCTGCCGCACCGTCTGAACGATCGCCAGCATCGACTCGGCGTCGGGCTGCCTCGGCTAGGGTTGTTCGCAATCTTGGTCCAGAGGAGGGGGACGACCCCGTGCGACGCCGCGAACTTCTGGCCGCTGCGGCGGTGGTCTTTACCACCCCGCTGGCTGGCGCCTCTCCGGCCGAGGCCAGCGCCCTCGGGCAGCTGGAGGACCACCTGCTCTATGGCACTGCCACCGTGCCGAGGCGCGGTGAGGTTTCACCGGCTGGCGTCGCTGCCGAAGTGAAGGCGTCCCGGCAGGAATTCCGAGCCGCCCGGTACGACACGCTGGCCCGCAACCTGCCTGGCCGGATCGCACAAGCACAGGCCCTGGAGCCGGCGGAGACGTCGGCCACCGCCGTCGCAGACCTCTACAACATCGCCACTCGACTCTGCATCAAGCTCGGTGAGGACGGTCTGGTGGCGATCACCGCGGACCGTGCGCTGACCTCTGCGCGGATCGGCGGGGACGCCCTGACGATCGCCGAGGCGCACCGGATGGTCTCCAGTGCCTGGCGCCGCCAAGGCCATCTGGCACGTGCCACCGACATCGCCGTCAAGGCTGCCCAGGACGTACGTGCGGACCGCCGTACCCCCGAGGTAGCCCGGCTGGCCGCGAGTGTCTCGCTGCTGGCCACTGCCGCGTACACGGCGGCCAAAATGGGCGATCGGCCCACCGCGCACGGGCTGATCGGCGAGGCCGCCGAAGCCGCCGAAATCGGCCGGACGAGCCCCGAGGCCCGCACGGACACCGGTACCCAGCAAGTGCTGCTGCACCAGCTTTCCGTCCGCTACCTGCTCGGTGACGCCGGACAGGCGATCGACCTGGCCAAGACCATCAACCCCGCGGCCCTGCCGACCGCCGAACGGCAGGGGCGCTTCTTCACCGACGTGGCCCGTTGCTTCGACCAGTGGGGCAAGCCAGAGCAGTGCTACCGGGCTCTGCTGGCGGCCGAGCGGGCCGCACCGCAGGAGATCCGGCGCGGTTCGGTCAAGAGCCTGGCCACCGGCCTGCTCCGGCATGACCGGACCCTCCCGGGCGTCCGGGCGTTCGCCGGCCGCGCGGGCGTGGCCGTCAACTGACCCACCCGCAAAGGGATTACTACCTCGCAACCCGGTTGCGGATCTGCCTACTCCTCCGGCGGTTGACTCGTACTCAGCCGCCAGGGCCGCGTACGGCCGGCCTCTCCTCGCCCCTGGCAGCGGTGACAACCACCACCGTCTTCGAGGAGTTGCACCATGGATGCCACCCGTGCCGATCAGCAGCCGCTGCCGGGTCAGTTGCGCCCGGCAGGCACCGACGGCATCGACCAGATCCAGGCGGACATCGCCGCAGCTCTGCGCTCCACCATCGTCCTTCCCCCGTATGACGAAGTCCTCCGGCTGATCGACACCCTCAAGGGACATCTCGACCCGCTGGTCGAACAGGCCAAGGAGCACGTCCAAGTACACCGGCCGGGCGAGGTCGCCTGGTACCGGGAACACGCCCAGATCGACAACGCCCAGATCCAGCTGCGATCTGGGCCTGGCGACGGACTGGTGTCGGCCGCCCGTCGCCTTCAGTCGCTGGCCCGCTCCGTCCAGCAGATGCTCCGCCAGATCCACCACAACCAGGGGGCGTGAGGTGACGCGCTCCGAGCACGGAGCCAGGGGCCGCCACCGCAGCGGTGAGCCGCGGCTGGACATCTGGCTGGGGCGCCTGTGGCTGCTGGGTGCCTCGGCCACCCTCACACTCCTGGCCCTGACCGTGCAGCAGGACGCCGACCACACCCTGACAGCCCCGGCCTCCGCGCCCGACACCGACCCGGCGCCGCCCGTCTAGGCGCCCACAGATTTCCCGCCGGAACCCCGGTGGGAGAACCGAAGAGAAAGGAACATGCGATGAACGACCTGATCGTCTCGAAGCGTTCCGTGCAGGCCGCCCGCAGCCAGGACCGGCTGAGCGACGGCGGCGGCACTGGCAAGGGCGACGGCAACGACTGATCGGAGCCGTAGATGACCGCCATCTTCTCGGCGGTCCGGAGCCTCGGCGGGGACTTCCCCGCCGAGGCGTTCGGCCGCACCTATCGCCTCTGGCCGCGCGTCGGCGACTTCTCGGACCTGTTCACCTGGGACGACCTCAACGAGATCATCGCCCGGCACCGACTCGAACCCCCACGGCTGCGGCTCTTCAACGACGGCAGCCAGATCCCGCAACACAGCTACGCCCACCCTGTGGTGTCCAAACGCCACACGGTCTGGCACCGGATCGAGCCCGCCAACCTGCACCACCAGCTCAAGGACGGCGCCTCGCTCGTCCTGGACGCCGTCGACGCACTGCACCCCGGCGTGGAAGACCTCGCGACTGCACTGGAGCGGCACTTCCGTACCGACGTGCAGGTCAACCTCTACGCCTCATGGACTCCGAAGGAAGGCTTCGGAGTGCACTGGGATGATCACGATGTGGTGGTCGTCCAACTCGAAGGCACCAAGCGGTGGAAGATCTACGGCGCCACCCGGATCGACCCCCTGCGCGTCGACACCGAGGCCCCCGAGCCACCAACCGGGGCCCCGGTCGCGGAGATCGTCCTCCAAGCCGGCGACATGCTCTATTTGCCCCGGGGTTGGTGGCACGCCGTCGCTGCCACTGAGGGCCGGTCCCTCCACCTGACCTGCGGGCTCAAGCCCACCACCGGAGCGGACCTCCTGTCGTGGCTCTCGGACCAGCTACGGGTCTCGACCACGGTCCGTGCGAACCTGCCGTACTTCGCCCCTCCGGACGAGCGGACCGCGTATCTCCAAGCCTTGCGCAAGGAGTTCGCCGACGCCCTGCACGAGGGGGTGATCGAGGAGTTCATCAACGCCCGGGGGAGCACGGATGCCGGTCGGCCGATGCCGTCACTGCCGTTCGTGGACGGCATCCCCGCGGACGGGAGCTTGTGCGTCCGGCTCACCGCCGCCGGAGCCTGGTACGGCGTGGACGAGATCGGGCACCTCGTGTTCAGCGCCGGCGGTCAGGAGTGGACGTTCAGCAGGGCGGTCCTCGCCGTGATCAAGCTTCTCCTTGACGGAAGCGCCGCAACCCTGGGCGAGCTGTCGGTAGGCTCCGGGCTCCCCGTCGGCCACGTCGCAGCTCTCATCTCCGAGCTGGTCGAGGCCGGTGTCGCCGCCGTCAGCCGGAGAAGGTAGCCGACGATGTTCACTGCCCCTGAGCCTGCCGTCAGGGACCGCATGTTCTCCGCCCGCGGCCACGCCTGCGCCCTGATGGGCCTCGTCGACGCCACGGGCGGAGAGGTGTGGGGATACGCGGGCAGGACGCTTTCCGGAGCTGTCTACACGCCTACGGGGGTCGCGTGGCTGCGGCTGGTGAGTGATCCCCAGGGGAAGAGCGGCGGGAAGCTGTGGGAAGGCCCGCGGGAGGCGGAACGGTCCCTCCCATCCGCAGTGCCCCGGCCCCGGCTGCTTGGTCTACGCGACTGGTCGACGGACGGCTGGGACTACCGGGCAGAGCACTACGACTTCGTCGCGGCACCGCCCGTGGCCAAGAGCCCGGTACTCCACCACCACGCCGATCTCCCGGACATCTGGTGGCAGGACCTCCACCTGGCCCTGACACACATCGCGCTCGTCGGCACAGACCGTCAGGCGGTGCGCGAGGAGTACATCCGGCGCCGCGTCCCGGAGTTCACCGGCGTCACCCCCGGCGAGATCACCTGGACCACGGCCCACGGCGACCTCCACTGGGCCAACCTCACCGGCCCGGCACTGACCCTCCTGGACTGGGAAGGCTGGGGCACGGCACCCATCGGCTACGACGCCGCAACCCTCTACCTGCACTCCCTACCCGTGCCGGACGTCGCCGAGCGCATCCGCAAGGAATTCGCCCACGTACTGGACACCCCGCCCGGCCGGATCGGCGAACTGACCGCCTGCACGGAAATCCTCCAAGCCGCTCCCCGAGTGCCGTTCTACGCAGACCTGGCCGACGACGTACGGCAACACCTCAGTCGGCTGAAGGACCCACGATCCGGATCAGCGTGGTCGGGCCGGTGAGCGCTGCGAGGACGGGACGGCTGCTGCTGAGGCCGGCGCGGTGGGGTGTAGCGCGGTGCTGCGGGCCATGGCGGCCTGCGCCCGAGGGCCGGAGGCGTGGCGCTGGCCGAGGCGTTGGATGCGCCAGGTCAGTGCGCGGGCGGGGTGGCGGGCGTCGTCCAGGGAGCGCTGGCTGAGTGCCTGATCGAGGACCGTGGCCGCGTTGTGGCCCTGCGTCTCTGCTTCGGCAAGCACGGTGGCGAGTGCATCCCAGGCCCGGCCTTCCACAATGCGCTCGGCGTGTTCGGGGACGGCCCGCTGGAGGTGGTGGGCGTAGCGGTGCTTGGTCTGCTGGCCAGGAGCGCGGCGGGCGAGGTCGCCGAGTGCGGGTTCGATGACCGTTCCGTAGGCGGCCTGGAGGTGGACGAGGGCTTGCTGGGCTGCCGCCTCCTGCTGGGCGTGCTGGTGCGTGCGGTGCCAGTGGATCGCGAAGGCCACTGCGGTGAGCGCGGCGTCCAGCAGCATCGCCGGCCCCGACCCGTCGCCCGCCGCATCGGGATGACGCCAGATGGCTTGGACGCTGCGGCGCAGGACGCGTGCGCTGTCGCGGTCGGCGGTGATGCGAGAGCGGGTGGCGCGCTCGAAGGCAGCTGCGGCCAGCTGCAGTTCGGCCTTCGCTGCGGACGGTGCGGTGACCGGCAGAAGGTCCAGGGCCGCGCCGAGCGCGACCAGCTGTCCCTGGGCCGCGTGGTCATCGCCGAAGGTGAGGTGGCTGGCGATGCGTTCGGTGGCGGCTGTGGCCTGGTGCCACGGATCGCCCGGCCGCGGAGCGATCGGCTCGGGGGCGGTGTCGGAGAGGCGTTGGCGGACCTTGGGCAGGGAGAGGTCGCTGGCGAGGGTGGAGCCGGAGAACCACACCGGCTCGCCGACCTTGTTGACGTCGCCGGGCAGGGCGACGCTGTAGCCGAGGACATCGCCGGAAGGCCCGGCCTTCGGCCGCACGGTCACGCCCGTCGCCTCCAGCAACGCGAAGAACTCGGCCTCGCTGGACGCGGCTGCCACCGCGCGGCGTACCCGGAGGCGCAGGACCTCGCGTGCTGTCGCGTCCTGGCCCTGGCGCTTGGCCTTGAAGTGCTCCTTGCTGGTCGGGCGCTTAGCAGCGGTGCCGTCACCTGGCTTGAGCCGCCTGAGCCCGTAGTCCACTTCGATCCTGCGGGCTTCCTTCTGGACAGCGCGCTGGTCGTAGCCGCGGCTCGGACGCCGGCCGTCCTGGCGCACCAATGTGGCGGCGATGTGGATGTGGTCGTCCGCGTGGCGCACCGCCACCCACCGGCACGCCTCCTCATCCCCGTCGGGCGCGATGCCGGCGGCGGCCGCGATCCGGCGCGCCACATCCGCCCACTGCTCGTCGGTCAGGATCGGGTCCTCGGGGGCGGCACGGACGGGGCAGTGCCACACGGTGTGCTTGGGTGCCTTGTCGCCCAGCATCTTCACGGGCTGGTCGAGCTGCGCGGCGAGCTGGTCCGCCACGTCCTTGGGGTTGCGGTGCGGGCTGCGGCCGGGGTCGGGGGCGAAGTCGTTCCAGGAGGCCACCAGGTGGGGGTCGGTGTGCTCGTTGGCCCGGCCCTTGCCGAAGAGGTAGCCGATCGTGCGGCGCGTGGCGTGTGGGCCCTTGCCGAGGATGATCTTGGGTATCAACGGCTCACCGACCCGTGGTCACGTGAACGATGGCGTCGTCCACTTCAGCGATCGATGTCTCGACCCGGTCCAGGAGCCGTTGGACGGTGTCGTGGTGGGGCCAGGCGCCGTCCTCGTTGAGGTGCCGGGTGAGCTGGTTGAGGTTGTTGCCGACCATGGCGAGCTGGCGGTTGGCATCCATCAGCGTCTTGACCGCGGCGCGATAGTCGGCGACCGCAGCGGTGGGGGCATCGGAGCGGGCAGCGGCGAGCGAGCTTTCAGCCACGTAGCCGCCAAGCGCCATGTGACTCAGTTCAGCGGCCTTCTGGACGAGGCCGAACTCGTTGTCGCTGTAGCGGGGATACACACGCTTCTCACGCGGCTGCGGCTCTCGCAGACGACGATGAGGGGCAGGTGTCTGCGGTGCGCTCGGTGAGGACTGACTGGCCCCTCCTTCGGTCGGCTCCCCTGGGCCGGCCGACTCCGGCGCCCCCTCGGCGCCGGTTGCCTCCGCCCCCTCTGGGGCGGAGGCCGGGTAAGGACTCCTTACCCGACAACTTGCTGCGTCTGTGACGGTGGTGGGGCTCTCCTCCTGGTAGGTACGGGCTTCGTGGTGCTGGTCGCGCATGGGTGGTTCTCCGGGGTGTTGGCGGTCTGACGGCGGCTCGTCTCCATGCCTGGGTGAAGGACGACGAGCGAGGAGGGCGGGCCCGGCGCTCAGTCCGAGCGCCGACGTGGGCAGTCAGGCGGCGCGAGCGGGCGCACGATCGAGATCGGCTTGCAGGGCGTCCTTGATCTCGTTGAGTCGGTCCTTGCCGATGGGCAGGCCCTTGGCTCGGATGGCCGCTTCGACGTGGCGGCGCGAGACGCGGCCATTGCGTCCCAGGGGCGCGGTGCGGCCGATGTCGAGAAGTTCGTCCATCGTGGCGCTGGGCTGTCGGCCCTTAGACGTGGCGCGCGACTCCGGGGCCTCCGCCACAAGGGCGGCGTCTTCCGCCACATGATCGGTGCTGTCTTCCGCCACCTCATCGGCCGGGCCTTCCGATGCGACCGCCCGATGGCCGAACTTGCCATCGGAGTGGGCGTATTGAAGGGGGGTGTCGGCACGGCCGGGTTGGCCGACGAGGGCCGTGTGGCGGTGTGTGGCTGAGCCCTCCTGTGGGCGGTGGGTGGCGAGGTGGCGGCGTATGACGAGGTAGAGGTGGACGGCTCCGGCGAGGGCGAGCGGGGCGATGGCGGAGAGCGCGCCGACGGTGACGTCGTCGAGGTGGAGCTGGGTGCGGTGGTTGAGGTGAATGGCGTGCAGGGCGTTCGCCCAGATGCTGGTGACGGTGGCGGTGCCGACCAGTGCCCACACGTACAGGCGGGAGCGCAGTGGGGCGGTGCGCAGGATGATCAGGGCGCAGATGCCGATGGCGATGAACCCGTCGATCACAAGAGGGAAGGCGTAGGTGAGTGGCCCGCGGATGTGGATGGCGAGGGCCATTTGACGCAGTGCGTCGTAGGAGAGGGCGAAGCCGATTGCGCCGAGCAGAGCGATGCCGAGGCGGATGGTGGCGGTACCCGGCAGGGGGGCCGGAGTGGAAGGCATGTGGGTGGTGCTCCAGGGGTGGTGCGGGCTGGAGTGGTAGGGCGTTCACGGCGTTCACGAGGGGGGCGTACACGCGAGCCCCCTCTAAAGGGGGGGCTCGCGCGTGAACGCTCTGTCGCGTGTACGGCGTGTACGGTCGCGTGATCGCCTGACCTGGGGTTTTGTCGCGAGCGTGAGCGGTGCGTGGGCCTCGTGAGGGCACGTTCGCGCAGGGGGCGCGTGTACGGTCGCGTGAACGGTCCAAGCGCCGGTGCGGTGGCGTCAGGAGACGGCGTTGATGTGGCGGACCGCGGTGTAGTAGCGGGCCTGCTGCCCGCCTCCGCTGCCTCCGGCGACGCCTTCGGCCTTGGTGGCCTGTCCGGTTTTGACCAGCCGCTCCAGATCGCGTCGGGCCTTCTCGACGGCGCCACGGCTGGGAGTTGGCTCGCCGCTGAGGATGGTGGCCAGGTCGCGGGTGGTCAGGCCACCGGGGTGGGCCTGGAGGAGCCCGGAGGGGTCGAGAGCGGGGTCGACGGTCGTGGTGCCGCGTACGTGGTCGTGGATGACCTGGAGCGGGCCGATCTCGCCGGTGACCGTCTTGAGGTGGTGGACGGTCACGGCCGGGTCTCCCGCCTCCCCGGCAATGAACAAGACGCTGCCGGCACCTGAGGTGAGCCAGGTGGAGCCGTACACCCGGTCGAGGCTGGGCCGTTGCCCTCGTGGAGCATCGGCTGCCGCCTTGCGCTGGTGGTGCAGCTCCATGATTTCGACGCCGTTGCGCAGAGCGCGGCTGCGGGCGTTGTGGAAGGCGACCGCGAGGGCGTCGTCGACCAGGGTGCTGACCGAGTCCTTCAGGCTGTCGATCACGATGGTGTCGGCCTGGTGCGCGGCTGCGAGGTCGGCGAGGAGGTCGGGCTCCTTGTCGAGAGTGGCGGGCAGCGGGCCCTGCCAGACGGCGAGCCGGTCCCGCAGGATCGCTTCGTCGGCGATGGGGTCAATGCGACGGGCCAAGGCGCGGGCGATCTGCTTGGGGCGGTCCATCGCCAGGTACAGCACCCGTTTGCTGGGGGCGACCGGCATGTCCAGGACGGTGCCCTGGAGGCCGAGGCGGGCCAGGATCACCTGGTGCGCCAGGGTGGTCTTGCCGACGCCTGGCGGTCCGACGATCATCAGGCTCTCCCCAGAAGCCCATGCGGTCTTCTCGGGGGTTCCCCACAACGGCTCCGTCTCCGCACCGGTCTCGGTGACGAACCGATAGCCGTTTACGAGGTGGCGGGACAGGCGTCCTTGGCCGGAGGCGAGCGCACGCTCGCGCTCGGCGCGAACGTCCGCCTCGATCTCGCTGCGTATCGCATCGGGATCGGCGCCCGGCTCCTGGGCGCGCTGGACGATGCGCAGCCCGGAGGCGAGCTGATGGCGCAGGTCTGCCTTTTTGCGCACGATTGACGCGTGGTACGCGGCGCCGCTGATGCCGGGGGAGGCTCCTGCGAGCCGGTGGGCGTAGTCCGGGCCGCCGACGCGCTGGAGGTCACCCTGCTCGCTGAGGCGGTCGTTCACGGCGATCGGGTCGGTCGGGTTGTCCTCGCTGTGCAGGGCGAGCAGGACGCGCCAGATCGTTTCGTGGGCGGGCCGGTAGAAGGCGCCGTCGCCGAGCACGGGCCGCACCTCTTCGATGGCCTCCCGGCTGTGCATGCAGGCGCCGAGCACGGCCAGTTCGGCGTCGATGTCGTGCGGCGGCTGCATGGAGGCGTCGATCGCCGAAGGGGGTGCCGCTCCCGTGGCGGGTGACAGGTGCGGCGGCGGGGTCGTACTGTGGGGCACAGAGCTCCTCAACTGCGGGCCATCGGGGCGGCAACCCCGGCCATGCAGGCAGATCGTTCAGGGATGGGCGGTTGGTGAGGTTTGCGCTTGAGCCCTCGGTGCCGGCAAGCACCGGGGGCTTTTTTCGTGGATCCGAGCGGTCTCCGGCGGTCATGTGGGGGTGGTGGGGGTACCAGCATGCCACATGAATGCGAATTGCAGAAGCCCTCTGCGTATTGCAGAATCCATGTTACGCTTAAGGGGCGATGCAGTCCGCAGCGCAGACACGGCAGAAAGGAGGTGTGCGGTGGCAGAGGATGAGTTGGACGAGGGGGTCCTGCTCCGCGGCGAGGAGAACGTCGCCCTGCGGCTCAAGATCGAACGCGAGACGCGTGGGTGGAGCACCAACGCCCTGTCGGATCGCCTGGTTGAAGCCGGGTACGAGATGAACCCCTCCGCCGTGTGGCGGATCGAGAACGGCAAGCGCCGGATCAACCTCGACGAGGCGATCGGGTTCGCCGAGGTGCTCGGCGTCTCCCTGCAAAATCTCGTCGGTCCACCGCAGCTCGCTGCGAAGGCACGGGCCATGGAGCTGATCGACGACGTCGTCCGCGCCTTCCGGGAGACCCAGCGGGCCGGCGTCAGCCTCACGCGGGCCCGTGATGCCCTGGACGCCTACCTCGCCGAACACCCCGACATCCGCGAGGAAGCCGACGTCATGGTCTCCAACGCCATGGCCGAGGAAGCCATCGCCAACTTCGCGATAGGGCCCTACGACGCCCCGTCGCCTGGCGAATACCCCGACGATGAGCAGCGCGACTGAGCCGTCCAGGATCGGTCCCTGTTCGCCTCCTGCCCTGAGCCCGCAAGCCCTCAGTGGCTGGGAGATCTCACCGCCCATCCCTCCAGAACGACCCGGCAGTTCGGTGTTGCCGCACCGTACCTGCCAGACGAGGACTCACCCCTTGCGCCAACCGGCGATACCCCACGCCTCCGCCCGCTCCCTTCGTGCTGGGAAGGAGGTGATCACACCCGATGCCGGTGCCCTCCTGACCGTTGATGAGGCCGCCGAGCGTCTCCGGACCGGCGTCCGCTTCATCCGGCGCCTCATCCAGGAGCGCCGCATCCAGTACGTCAAGGTCGGTCGGCATGTCCGCATCCCCGATGCGGCACTGAGCGCCTACGTCGCGGAGAGGACCGTTCCGTCCCTCCGCGAGGCGCGGTCCTCCTACCGGAAGGCGGCCTGATGGCGGGCCGCAAGCCGCAGCGGCGGCGTGAGTTCGGCACCGTCCGTCAGCTCCCCTCCGGTCGGTGGCAGGCGCGATACTGGGCACCGGACGGCAGCCGCCGCACTGCTCCGGAGACCTTCGCCACGAAGACCGATGCGCAGACCTGGCTGACCCTCACCCAGGCCGACATCGAGCGCAACCACTGGATCGACCCCGATGCCGGCGCCGTGAACTTCGAGGCGTACGCGCTGAAATGGGTCGACGAGCGCGGCCTTTCGGCGACGACGGAGGAGCTGTACCGCAGGCTCCTGCGGCTGCACATCCTGCCCGTCTTCGGGGCCCTGGACCTGGACGAGATCACGCCGCCCGGTGTGCGCACCTGGCGTGCCGAGCGGCTCCAGGCCACGGGCGCGACGACGGTCGCCAAGTCCTACCGGCTCCTCAAGGCCATCATGGAGACGGCGGCAGACGACGAGCTGATCCGCCGCAACCCTTGCCGGATCAAGGGGGCGGGCAGCGAGAGGGCCAAGGAGCGGCCGACGGCCACCGTCGAGCAGGTCGACGCGGTCGCGGACGCCATGGGACCGCGGTGGCGTCTGATGGTCTACCTCGGGGCATACGGGCCGATGCGGCCGGAGGAGCAGGCGGCGCTGCGACGGCCCAGCGTCACGTTGGAACCCCTCGCCGTGAAGGTCAGCGAGGCGGCACCAGAGCTGACCACCGGTCGACGCGTCGAGGGCGACACCAAGTCGGATGCGGGCGTGCGCACCATCTATCTGCCCGCCTTCCTCTACATCGAGGTGAAGCGGCACCTCGACTGGTTCGCCGAGAAGGACCTCAACGGCCTGTTGTTCGTAGGCGAGAAGGGAGCACCCTTCCGACGCTCCACCTTCGGTCGCAAATGGCGCCGGGC
The DNA here is from genome assembly GCF_028870195.1 of Streptomyces sp. G7(2002). Lineage (NCBI taxonomy): Bacteria > Bacillati > Actinomycetota > Actinomycetes > Kitasatosporales > Streptomycetaceae > Streptomyces > Streptomyces sp. G7(2002). The sequence continues at coordinate 4,758,516 of NZ_CP102609.1, read as the reverse complement.
CCGCGCCAAGGCCGGCCTGCCGGAGGACTTCCGCTTCTACGACCTCCGCCACACCGGGCACACGCTGTCCACCCAGTCCGGTGCCACGCTCAAGGACACGATGGTCCGTGCTGGCCAGTCTTCGGAGAAGGCCGCGCTGATCTATCAGCACTCTCCGGACGAGCGGCAGCAGGAGGTTGCCGGGGGCATCGACGCGAGGGTGCGAGCTGCGCGCGATAAGGCGGCGTCTCAGCGGCAGGTTGCGAAAGAAGCATGAACTTCCCAGGGGGACGACAGCACGTCGTCCCCCTGGGAGGCAGATCGGCTACTCCTCCGGGTTTTCCGGCCCGCTGCGGTAGCGATCGCCCTGCAAACGGAGGAAATCATCGAGCGACATGTAGCTGCCACCCTGGCCGACCCGGCCAGCAGGAGGAGAGGGGCTGGGTCTCGATTCTGATGCTCGGACGCTCCTCGCAAGGGCGACCACGCGGTCTACTGCTTCGCTGAGTGCGCGTGTGTGCCCGTCGTCGAAGGGGATGCCAGCAATCGAGTGGCAGGCGTTGGCGATGCCGATGACCACCGGCTTGTCAGCAAGACATTCCACTTTGCCGCCGAAGGTGTCCTCTACAACGGTTGCGTCGACACGAGCGCCGTTAATCCAACTGAGCTGCGCGATCATGTCGGCGATGTGCTCGGACGAACCAGACGAGTCGTCCCTGGACGCCAGGCCGTGCTGGATTGTGCGGGACCGAGCATCTTGCAGCAGAGAGAGAACCTGCTGGGCTTCGGCGTGGACGTCTGCCGAGTCCGGGGTTCCGGCGGGAGGTACTGGCTCAGCTGCAGCAGCTGATCTGGTGCGAAGCCTGTTCAATGCGTGCTGGGTCATGCTGATCGCCCACTTGGAGAGAGCTGGGTCTGTGGCAGCTTGCTGCGCCCGGTCCTCCACGGCTGTCTTGACCTCGGTGATCCATTGCAGCGCAGAACTCTTGCCGAGTTGATCGGCGACTTCGTGAGTTGCCAGCGAGAGGAGTACATCAGGAGCCTCTGCGACGGCCTTTGCAGCACTCACTGCGAGTTCGGGCTGAGCGTCGGCTGCTCGGGAGATAACTGTGAGCCCTTGCTGCCGTTGTTCCTGCGCCAGCGACGGATGCTGGAGGAGGCTGGCGATGAATTGGTGGTCGCTTGCCTCCTCGACCTCGCTGATGACCTCTCCGGCGAGCAGATCCGGGCCGATGGACCCCCACCGCGCGCCGCTGCCGGACGGATAGAGCACAGCGAGCATGTCCTCAACGGCGTCGACGAGATGGGCATCTGGACCGGCGCCTATGGGAAGTCCATGGTGGTGGGCCTCCAGACCCGCGGCGATGGCTGCTCGTGCTTGTGCTCGATCGCCGGCACCGGCCAGACTCTGCGTCGCGACCATGGTGCGCAGGAGACCAGGCTGACGCTGGAAGGTCCCGTCCAGGCCGCGAGCACGAGCAATCCGCTGCCAGTAGCGCTCCTCGTGGGCCAAGAGCACGTCGGTTGGGTGCCCGTACGCGGCGAATGCTGGATTGATCTCGGCGAGTAGATCCGCAAGGGCTGTCATGTGCAAGGTCAGGACGCTGGAGTGTCCTTCGGGCGGCGCAATGCGCCTTGGCGTTGCCGGTGTGGCTGCTGCAGAATCCCAGTCGTCCTCAATCCCTGCCCCCTTCAAGATACGGATGCGCTCCGCGAAGGCATGCCTTGCGGCTTCGTATGCCGATCCAGGGGCGGCAGCGTCGATGCAGTCGTTCACCTCTACACCGAGACCCGCCCCCATCGACGCAGTGCCCCGGTGTGAACGGCGAAACGGCTGCCACCAGCTACCTTGATCGCGGGCCAGCAGCAGGATCCGAATGGGCTGAGCGGTGCCGCCGCTGCCACTCACGATGTTCAGCAGCTCATCGACTTGATCGAGGCGCGTTTCGGCGTAATCGACGATCAAAAGCAACGGTCGGTTCGCTGTGGTGAGGGCCTCGTATTGCGCCGTCCGCAGCGGCGTTTCGGAGAGAAACCCACCTGCCCAGGGCCGTGGTGAGTCGATGCCGGCCTGGGGCTCGCCCAGATGGCGTAGCAATTCGCTGGCGAGCCGAGTCTTGCCGACGCCACCGGTGCCGGTGACCGCGGCAACGTCGATCCGGCGTCCGCTGTGACACCACTGCGCCAAGCGTTCGGACTGCTCTTCAAACCCTGACATGGGCACGACCTGGGCCTGGGCCGAGAGCAGGTAGGAAGCAGAGAGTCGTGGGTCAGGGGTGTCGTCGAGAAGTGCTTGTAGATCGGCAGGCTGAAGCTGGGCTGGCAGTCCAGTGGCAGCGCTGACCGATTTGGCGAAGCCTTCGGCTGCGAGGAGCCACGAGATGGGAGTTGCCAGGAGGAGTGATGCGTCCCAATTCTCGGGTGCCTGCGTTGCCAGACCTACCAAAAGTCCCTCACAGAAGATGCCGGCACCGGACATCCCCTGCCACAGGGTGGGCTCGGATGGACGTGCGTCACTCACTTCGAGTGCGTAACGCTGGGACCGGGCCGCCGTCGTCGGGTAGATGTACCCGTTGACGACCTTGGGATCGCTGACCACGACCTCCGGTGACCTGCGGAGGAAACGTCGCCGCATTGCCCTGGGGAAACCGATTGCTGTGCAGACAGGCCGTTCGGCTGGATGCTCGCAGGTGAGTTCACCCCACCTCACGATCGGTACGTCCACGCCGAGTTGTTGCCGATCGGTTTGCAGGATGGCGCTGTCGAGGCCCTGGTCATGCCAAGTCACCTGCGCGTTGACTGCCGGTCCTCCGTCGAGGGCACGGACCAGCACAGGCTGACCATCTGGACCCTGGCGGCATGCGACATGGGCTGCGGTGAGCACGAGGCCAGGCGCGATGATGGTTCCTGAACCGAATGTCTTGTCACGGGGATTGCTGACTTCTACGGCCCGCTGGCGGAGGTGTGCGCTCACTCGGGCCCTCAGCCCAGCGGCACTTCGCCAGGCAGGGGATCGAAGCCGCGTCCCTCATCCCCGATGAGGTTCTCGTCTGGCCGATCCACCTGCAGATTCACGGTCAGCTTTTGTGTCTCCGCCTTTGTCCGTTCACCACGTGTGTCAGCAGAGACGACGAAAGCCTTGACCCCGCCGCTCGCAGACGCCGAGTGGCGCAACTCGATGCTGAGCTCGAGCGTGACATCACTGACTTTGAAGCGGAGAGATGACCCCTCGCCATCGCGTTGTGCTGCTGCAAGGCCCTCCCGAACGGCCCTTAACGCCTCGGCCAGTTCCGTTCCGCTCGACTCCATACGTTCCCCCTCGTAGACCTGAACTCCAGTAGGCCAGTCAGCTACTGATGGCGCTACCTAAAGCCCGGAAACCGCCCTCTTTGCAGACGTGAGTTCACACCCACTTGACGCGTTAGTGGCGCAGGTCACAGGAATTCCGTCTCGGGATTCGAGACGCTGCTCGACGCGTGGCTTCAGCGGCGTCGTGCGGCCCCTCTCCGTGCAACCCGTAGAGGGGAGTTGGGGCACGCGGAGGGCACGCCCACCCAGGAGAGGTCTAGACAACAAACAAGCCCCAGGCCACTGACCTGGGGCTTTCATGTGGAGCGGGTGACGGGAATCGAACCCGCGCTCTGAGCTTGGGAAGCTCATGTTCTACCATTAAACTACACCCGCGTGATCCCGTCTCGGATCGAGAGCGGAACATCGTCGCACACTCTACCCCATCGCCGCCCCGCGGTGCATTTGGCATGCCCGGATGCCGTGAGTGGGGGTGTGGGGCGGGGTGTGGGCCGTGGTCTCGGCGGGGTGTGGTTCGGGGTGGGATGTGGGTGCGGGGTGCGGGAGTTGGGGCGTACGGTTGGGCGTCGGAGTGCCGCGTGTGATGGCGCCCAGTTCATCCCCTAATGTGGCTTTTGTTGTCCACGCAGTTGGGAGAGGGACTTGATGGAGCGCACCGTCGTACGTTGTGCCGAGGGCCACGTGTTCAGCACCGCTTCGTTCCCGATGCAGACCACCGACCGGCTCGGTCCCGGACGGCTGTTGCGCTGCCCGCGCTGTGCTCGGCTGCGGCACTCGGTGCCCGTCGAGCACGCCAAGCGGTAGCGGTCACGAGAAGCAGAAGCGATCAAGACAAGAGAAGTGTGGCGGCGATCAAGGAAGTCGCGGCACTTCGCTGAGAGCGGCGGCCGTGCCTCGTGAGAGAGGCAGTGGCCGGCAGCAGGACGAGGAGTGGACGAGGCCCGGCTTCCCCGGTGGGGGGCCGGGCCCTCGTCGTGCGAGGGGGGCCGGACGGGCGCGTATCCTCGTCTGCGTGCTTCTCTCAGACAAGGACATCCGGGCCGAGATCGATGCTGGTCGGGTGCGTATCGACCCCTACGAAGAGTCGATGGTGCAGCCGTCCAGCATCGACGTGCGGCTCGACCGCTATTTCCGGGTGTTCGAGAACCACCGCTACCCGCACATCGACCCCGCCGTCGAGCAGTCCGACCTGACCCGTGAGGTCGTGCCCGAGGGCGATGAGGCGTTCATCCTGCACCCGGGCGAGTTCGTGCTCGCCTCGACGTACGAGGTCATCACGCTGCCCGACGACCTCGCGTCCCGGCTCGAGGGAAAGAGCTCGCTGGGGCGGCTGGGGCTGCTGACGCATTCGACCGCCGGGTTCATCGACCCGGGGTTCAGCGGGCATGTGACGCTGGAGCTGAGCAATGTCGCCACGCTGCCGATCAAGCTGTGGCCGGGCATGAAGATCGGGCAGCTGTGCATGTTCCGGCTGACCTCGCCGACGGAGCACCCGTATGGCAGTGAGAAGTACGGCTCCCGTTACCAGGGGCAGCGCGGTCCGACGCCGTCCCGTTCGTTCAAGAACTTCCACCGCACGCAGGTATGACACGGCCGCGTCGGTGTGGGGGGCGCGCTCTACAGGGCGGGCGCGTGGCAGAGGGTGTGGACACAGAAGGTCTGAGAGAGATACGTGAGTGACGTGCGGGAGAACCTGACGTACGAGCGGTTCGGCGGGGCGATCCGTGAGCTGGCGCAGACGATCGCCGATGACGGGTACGAGCCCGATGTCGTGCTGTCGATCGCCCGCGGCGGCGTCTTTGTCGCAGGGGGTCTGGCGTACGCGCTGGACTGCAAGAACATCCACCTGGTGAATGTGGAGTTCTACACCGGGGTGGGGACCACCCTGGAGATGCCGGTCATGCTGGCGCCGGTGCCGAACGTGATCGACTTCTCGGACAAGAAGGTGCTGATCGCCGATGACGTCGCCGACACCGGTAAGACGCTGAAGCTCGTGCACGACTTCTGCCAGGGGACGGTGGCCGAGGTCCGCAGCGCGGTGATCTATGAGAAGTCGCACTCGCTGGTGAAGTGCGAGTACGTGTGGAAGCGCACGGACGAGTGGATCAACTTCCCGTGGAGCGTCGAGCCGCCGGTCGTGCGGCGCGAGGGGCAGATTCTCGACGCCTGAGGTGACAGGGCCGGCCGACTGCCGCTCCCGGTAAGGGAGTTGGCGGTCGGCCGGCTTTTCGTTGTGCCGCTTTCGGCCAATCCCGTTCCTGGTGTTCCGCTGTGGGCTACCTCCGAGTACAACCCGCGGTGACGGCAGACGGGAAGGGAGGCCCCATAGTGCGTGCGAGACGCGGGCGGTGGGCGTTACGTGGGCGGAGTACGGGATACGGGTCGCGGACGGGGCGCGGGCGGCGGCTGAGGACCGCCGTGGCGACCTCGACGGCGGCCCTGACCATGGTGTGCACCGTGGCGGCGGGCGGGGCGAGCGCCGCCCCCGGGGCCACGGGCGGCACGGCGGCCGCCGGCGCCACGGCCGCCAAGCCGCTGGCGCCCGAGCTGGAGAAGATCCGGGCCCGGGAGGCGGACCGGCTCTACGGGGACCCGGCCCAGCGGCCCCTAGGGGAGCGCAAGACCTCGTTGATCTCGCTGGGGGACAGCGAGATCTCGGGGGAGGGCGTCGGGACGTACGAGCCGGGGACGGACGGTCCGGACAACTGGTGTCACCGGTCGCCGGACTCGGCGATCCACCGGACCGGGATCGCGGCGGAGGTGACGTACAACGCCGCCTGCTCGGGCGCGGGAACCGGCAACATCGTGATCGGCGGCAGCAAGCAGTACGCCGACGAGCTGGTGCAGAGCGACAGCCTCGCCATCGCGGCCCGTAACACCCGGCTGAAGATGGTGCTCCTGGTGGCCGGCGCCAATGACGATCTGCAGTTCGGGCCGGTGATGACGGACTGTGTCACCCGCTGGTTCCTGCTGCAGGGCACCTGCGAGCCGAAGTACCAGCCGGGCTGGCAGGCACGGGTCGACGGGCTGGTGCCGAAGGTCGGGAAGACGGTCGGCGATCTGCGGACCGTGATGCGGGACGCCGGCTACGCGGACGGCGACTACCGGCTCGTGGTGATGTCGTATCCGAGCCCGATCGGGCCGGACGTCGAGGACAACCCGCGGTATCCGGGGAAGCTGCCGGGCGGCTGCACGGGCTACACCTCCGACGCGGGCTGGGGGCGCAATGCCGCCGTGCCGGCCTTCGAGAAGGGGGTGCGGAAGGCCGCGCGGGACTCCGGCGCGACCTATCTGGACGCCTCGCGGCTGTTCCACGGGCACGAGGTGTGCATGGAGGAGACCTGGGCCCGCGGGCTGTATGTGAACCTCTCCAACCCCTTCCCGCCGAACTCGAATTCGGTGCGGCAGTCCTTCCATCCCAACGCCCGCGGGCACGGCGCGTTCGCCTCGTGTCTGACCCAGCTCTACGCGTCGGGGCTGCGCGAGGCGTCCTGCGCCGATCCGGCGAGCACCGGGCAGCCGAAGCTGTACCCGGGCGCCTGGGACGACGCCTACCGGCCGCTGAAGAACGCCGCGACGGGGAGCTGTGTCGATGCGGCCGGGGGCGCCAGCCGTAATGGCACGGCGGTCGGCGGCTGGGACTGCCACGGGCAGCGCAACCAGGGCTGGTGGTACGACGAGGGGCAGCGGTCGCTGCATGTGGAGCTGACCCAGGACCGGTGCCTGGACGTGCCGGGCGCGCGGTACGCGGCCGGGGCCGGGCTGGTGCTGTGGAACTGCTCGGGCGCGGCCAACCAACAGTTCGTACGGGCCGACGGCGGCACGCTCCGGCCGGCCGCCGCGCCCTCGCTGTGCCTGACGCTGGCCGGGGCGAAGGAACCGCTGCGGCTGCAGGCGTGCGACGGGTCGGCCGGGCAGCGGTTCGCCTGAGGCCCGTAGGGAGCGAGCCTGTCCTACACAAGGGGCCCGCTCCGGAGCCGAGTGCTCCGGGGCGGGCCCCTTGCCGTGGCCGGTGTGGCCCCTACAGGGTGCCGAGCTTCACCAGGGCGAGCAGCGCGACCAGCTGGATCGCGGCGGCGCCGAGCGCCTTGGGCCACGGCAGGTCGTGCGACTTGCTGACCATGGAGGTGAGCAGATAGCCGGTGGCGAGCCAGGTCAGCCAGCCCAGGACCTGGACCAGGGTGCTGTCGCCGCCGAGGAACATCGCGAACAGCAGCCGGGGCGCGTCCGAGATCGTCATGATCAGCATGGCCAGGCCGATGGTCGGCTGCCAGGCACCGTCACCGCCGAGCTGGCGGGCCATGGTGTGGGTGACCGCGCCCAGGATCAGGCTGCCGACGATGAACATCACCGCGGTGATCAGCACCCACGGGATGATGTTGGAGAGGGTGGCGTTCAGCACATCCTCGCGGGCCTTGTCGAAGCCGAAGACCGCGAGCACGCCGTAGACGAAGGTGACGATCAGCGCCGGGGCCCACACCTGGTGGTCGCGCATCTGCCAGAACGTGGCGTCGGGGCGCAGCACGATGCCGGACAGCAGCTGCTTCCACTGCAGCCGGGGGCCGGCCGGGGGCGCGCTGGTCTGGCCGGCGCGGTAGGTGTCGCCCGCCCCGTACTGGTCGGAGCCGCCGTCGTACTGGCCGGCCGGCGCGCCGTAGGCGTCCGGGGCGTCGCCGACGCTGAACTGCTGGGTGTGACCAGGGTTGTTGTCGTTCGCATACGGTGCGTAGGACTGCTGCTGGGGCTCATAGGCACCGTCGCCGAAGTACTCGGGCTCGCCGTACTGCCCGTGCGGCTGCGGCTGCCCCTGCGGTCCGCCGCCGTACTGCTGCGGTGCCGGCTGCCATTGCCCAGGCGGCGAGGGGGGCTGCTGCCCGTACGGCCCTTGCTGCCCGTACGGAGCCTGCTGCCCCTGCTGCCCCTGCTGTCCGTTCTGCGCGGGGCGGGCATCCCGTCCGCGACCCATCCTGAATCCAGCCACGTACTCGAAAGTACCTGGTCCGCGTGGATTGCGAGGCGGAGCAGGGGGTTCGGGCCCCGGTTTGCTGCTGACCTGTGACATCCCCTAGGGGGTTCCCCGAGGGGGCCGGGGGCCGGGGGTCGGTGTCCAGCGGAGGGTGAGATCCGGCAGGTTCTCCATGTTGGCGCTGCCGTCGTTGACCTCCACGACCCGGAAACCGTGGTGGGCGTAGAACGCCCTTGCATCGGTGTTGAGTTGGAAGACATGCAGGTACAGGCCGTCGGGGCGGAGCCGTCGCGCCTCGGCGAGGAGGAGGGAGCCGATGCCGGTGCGCCGGACCTCCGGGCGGAGGTAGAGCTGTTCGAGCAGCTCGCCCTGCAGGGACGCATAGCCGAGGAGCGCCGTGCCACGGACGGCGACGAGGGTGTGACACTGCGGCAGCACGATCTCCCGTATCCAGCGGGTGACCTCTGCGTGGGTACGGCGCTGGGGCGGCAGGTAGGGCATGGTGGCCTGCCGTGACGCCTGGTGGACGGCGGCGATCGCGGGGGCGTCGGTGGGGAGGGCGAGCCGGACCGTGACGGGCGGGGCGGGCGGCGTCTGGCGGGGTGCGGGGCGTACCAGGGTGCTCGGATCGTCGGCCGTGGCCCTGCCCGTGTCTGTGTTCATGGCGTCATGCTCGGATGCGTCCCGCGCCGGGACAAGTGTATTAGCCACCGGCCACAACTCGGCTGGCGCACCGTCAGGGAGCCGTGAAATCCGCCGTGGTGAAGGAGTGTGCGGGCCGCGCGGCGAGTCCTGACGGACCGCCGGGCAGCACCGTCACCCTGTCGTGGGTGCGGTCGCGCTGCGTGAGGAGGACGAGGTCGGCGCGGTGGTCACCGTCGAAGTCGGCGAGGGCGAGAACGGTGGAGTGCGGGCGTCCGGAGCCGGGAAGACGGGGCACGGGCAGGCGGCGGGCGGTCGTGGAGAGCCCGTTCGCGGTGCCGCTCAGCAGGGCGGGGCGGCTGCCGGCCACGACGAGATCAGGGTTGCCGTCGTGGTCCACATCACCGGCGGCGAGGGTCGGGATCCGGCCCGCGCCGGTACGGATTCCGCCGGGGCGGCCGCCGACGGAGAGCAGACCACCGGTGTCGGCGGTGACGGAGGTCACCCCCCGTCCGGCCCCGGCGAAGCGGCCGAAGACCGTGGCGTAGCCGGGCGGGTAGGCGGCCGGGCCGGCGCGGAGCGGGCCCCGGGGGCCGCCGAGGGCGAGCCGGCTGCGGGCGCGGCGGCCGGGGTCGGCGGCCCGTACGAGGAGGTCGTCGGTGCCGTCGCCGTCGATGTCGGACGACGACAGGGGGGTGGTGGTCGCGAGGGCGGTGCCGGGGATGTCGACCGGCGCTCCGGCCGCCTTCGGGGCGCCGGTGTGGGTGAACGGGCCCCGCAGATAGCTGATCCGGGGGCCGGAGGCGGTGACGGCCAGGTCGGGTGCGCCGTCGCCGTCGAAGTCGCCGCAGACCGGCTGGTCGGGCCATTCGTTGCCGAATCTCGCCCGGTCCGGGATGCGGAGTTTCACGGCACGGGCGGGACCGAGGCCGTGCGGTGAGCCGAAGAGGAGCTGTACGGGGACGGGCGGGCGGCCGATGCCGTCGTAGGGCGGGTCGGTGGTGACGACCAGGTCGCTGAAGCCGTCCCGGTCGAGATCGCAGACGGTCTCGGCGTCGAAGGACGCGGGGGCGGTCCCCGCGGTGGGGGCGGCGTGGCGGGCCGGGGTGAGCAACTCCCGGGTGGCGGGGACGAGCCCGTGCGCGGAGCCGTAGACGATGCCGATGCCCGGGTCGTCGTCATGGCCGCCGGACGGTGCGAGCAGGCTGTCGAGGACGAGGTCGGGGTGGCCGTCGCCGTTGAAGTCGTGGGCGGTCCGGCTGCCGTGGCCGGCGGGGACGGGGCGCGCCCGCGGCAGCGAGGAGGCGCGGTGGGGCGAGGAGGGACGTGCGTCGCCTGCGGGGGAGAGCAGACCGCAGGAGCTGAGCACAAGGGCCAGCCCGAGCCCTGCCGTCGCGGCGATCCGTCTTCCCATGCCGTATCCACCCCACCTGTAAGCCTGTTGTCGTGTCGCCGGCCGCAGCCCCCCGATGCTCCCCGGTGGCCCGCCGCCCCGCAATGGCCGCACCGGCCGTCCGGAAAGGCCGGCGGCCGGCCCCCTGTGAGGGACCGGCCGCCGGCCAACGTTCCTGCCCGTGCGGTTACTTCACCGGCTCGGGCTCCGGCGCGTCCTCCGGCTCCTCGTCGCCCGCCGGGTCGACGGGGGTCTTGACGGAGTCCAGCAGCAGCTGGGCCACGTCGACGACCTGGATGGATTCCTTCGCCTTGCCGTCGTTCTTCTTGCCGTTGACCGAGTCGGTCAGCATCACGAGGCAGAAGGGGCAGGCCGTCGACACGATGTCGGGGTTCAGCGACAGCGCCTCGTCGACCCGCTCGTTGTTGATGCGCTTGCCGATGCGCTCTTCCATCCACATCCGGGCACCGCCGGCGCCACAGCAGAAGCCGCGCTCCTTGTGGCGGTGCATCTCCTCGTTCCGCAGGCCCGGCACCTTGGCGATGATCTCGCGCGGCGGGGTGTAGACCTTGTTGTGTCGGCCCAGGTAGCAGGGGTCGTGGTAGGTGATCAGACCCTCGACCGGGGTGACGGGGGTGAGCTTGCCCTCGTCCACCAGGTGCTGGAGCAGCTGGGTGTGGTGGATGACCTCGTACTCGCCGCCCAGCTGGGGGTACTCGTTCGCGATCGTGTTGAAGCAGTGCGGGCAGGTCGCGACGATCTTCTTCGACGACTTCGGCTTCTTGGTCGACTCGTCCTCGTCGTCCTCACCGAAGGCGGCGTTCAGCGTGGCGACGTTCTCGGCGCCGAGCTGCTGGAAGAGGAACTCGTTGCCCAGACGGCGCGGCGAGTCACCGGTGCACTTCTCGTCGCCGCCCATGATCGCGAACTTCACGCCCGCGATGTGCAGCAGCTCCGCGAAGGCCTTGGTGGTCTTCTTGGCGCGGTCCTCCAGGGCGCCGGCGCAGCCGACCCAGTAGAGGTACTCGACCTCGGTGAGGTCCTCGACGTCCTGGCCGACGACCGGAACCTCGAAGTCGACCTCCTTGGTCCAGGCCAGGCGCTGCTTCTTGGCCAGGCCCCAGGGGTTGCCCTTCTTCTCCAGGTTCTTGAGCATCGTGCCCGCCTCGGACGGGAACGAGGACTCGATCATGACCTGGTAGCGGCGCATGTCGACGATGTGGTCGATGTGCTCGATGTCGACCGGGCACTGCTCGACACAGGCGCCGCAGGTGGTGCAGGACCACAGGACGTCCGGGTCGATGACGCCGTTCTCTTCCAGGGTGCCGATCAGCGGGCGCTCGGCCTCGGCCAGCGCGGACGCGGGGACGTCGGCGAGCTGCTCGGCGGTCGCCTGCTCGTTGCCCTCCATGTCCTTGCCGCCGCCCGCGAGCAGATACGGCGCCTTGGCGTGGGCGTGGTCGCGCAGCGCCATGATCAGCAGCTTCGGCGACAGCGGCTTACCGGTGTTCCAGGCGGGGCACTGCGACTGGCAGCGGCCGCACTCGGTGCAGGTGGAGAAGTCGAGCAGGCCCTTCCAGGAGAAGTGCTCGACCTGGGAGACACCGAACTGGTCGTCCTCGCCCGGGTCCTCGAAGTCGATCGGCTTGCCCGCGCTGGTCATCGGCTGCAGGGCACCGAGGGCGACACCGCCGTCCGCCTCGCGCTTGAACCAGATGTTGGGGAAGGCCAGGAAGCGGTGCCAGGCCACACCCATGTCGGTCTTGAGCGAGACCGTGATCATCCAGATGAAGGACGTCGCGATCTTGAGGGCGGCGAAGAAGTAGGTGAGGTTCTGCAGGGTGCCGAGGCTCATCCCCTTGAAGAACGCGACCAGGGGGTACGAGATGAAGAACGCCGGCTCGTAGTGGTCGACGCCGTGCTGGGCGCCCTCCAGGGCGTGCAGCGTCACGATGCAGATGCCGACGATGAGGATGACGGTCTCGACGAAGTACGCCTGGCCGGTGTTGGAGCCCGCGAAGCGGGACTTGCGGCCCGCGCCGCCGGGGCGGTTCAGCTGGCGGATGACGATCAGGACGATGATGCCCACGGTCGTCAGCGTGCCCATCGCCTCGACGAACATCTCCCACGGCAGCCAGCCGCCGATGACCGGGATCAGCCAGTCGGCCTGGAAGAGCTGGCCGATGGCGTTGACGATCGTCAGCAGCAGGGTGAGGAAGCCCACCGCCACGAACCAGTGCGCCACGCCGACGACGCCCCAGCGGTTCATGCGAGTGTGGCCGACGAACTCCTTGGCCACGGTGACGGTCCGCTGGGCGGGAGCGTCGGTCCGGGTGCCTGCGGGCACCGGCTGGCCCAGTCGCATCTGGCGGTAGATCTGCAGGAGGGCGCGGCCGAACAGCGCCACGGCGACCGCGATGAGCACCAGCGACACGATGATCGCGGCGAGTTGCATGGGAGGCTCCTCGTACCTGCGAGAGCGGAAAACGGTGGGAACTACTAAGCGGTAACTTTTTGGGTCTGCCGCTGAGGTTACCCATTCTCCTCCGCCCCATGAAGCCGCCCGGCCGGTGATCTGCGTCGCGAAGGCAACCCTGTGTGAGGCCCCGGCGTCCTCCGGTGGAGGCCTGGTGACGGTAAGGGCGACATAAAAGTTGAGCGCCCCTGACTCAGGTCTGTTGACAGGTTTTCTTCGGTACTGCACTCTTGAGCCTGTTCCACTCAAGTCAGCTGGAGGAATTGAAATGGCACGTGCGGTCGGCATCGACCTGGGCACGACGAACTCCGTCGTCAGTGTTCTCGAAGGCGGTGAGCCCACCGTCATCACCAACGCCGAGGGCGCCAGGACCACGCCGTCCGTTGTCGCCTTCGCCAAGAACGGCGAGGTGCTGGTCGGCGAGGTCGCCAAGCGTCAGGCGGTCACCAACGTCGACAGGACCATCCGGTCGGTCAAGCGCCACATGGGCACCGACTGGAAGATCGACATCGACGGCAAGGGCTTCAACCCGCAGCAGATGAGCGCCTTCATCCTGCAGAAGCTCAAGCGCGATGCCGAGGCGTACCTGGGCGAGAAGGTCGTCGACGCGGTCATCACCGTTCCGGCCTACTTCAACGACTCCGAGCGCCAGGCCACCAAGGAGGCCGGTGAGATCGCGGGCCTCAACGTCCTGCGGATCGTCAACGAGCCCACCGCGGCCGCCCTGGCCTACGGCCTGGAGAAGGACGACCAGACCATTCTGGTTTTCGACCTCGGTGGCGGCACCTTCGACGTCTCGCTGCTGGAGATCGGTGACGGCGTCGTCGAGGTGAAGGCCACCAACGGTGACAACCACCTCGGTGGTGACGACTGGGACCAGCGCGTCGTCGACTACCTGGTCAAGCAGTTCCAGAACGGCCACGGCGTCGACCTGGCCAAGGACAAGATGGCCCTGCAGCGCCTGCGTGAGGCCGCTGAGAAGGCGAAGATCGAGCTGTCGTCCTCCACCGAGACGACGATCAACCTTCCCTACATCACCGCCTCCGCCGAGGGCCCGCTGCACCTGGACGAGAAGCTCACGCGCTCGCAGTTCCAGCAGCTCACCTCGGACCTCCTGGACCGCTGCAAGACCCCGTTCCACAACGTGATCAAGGACGCGGGTATCAACCTGTCCGAGATCGACCACGTGGTCCTGGTCGGCGGCTCCACCCGTATGCCCGCCGTCGCCGAGCTCGTCAAGGAGCTGACCGGCGGCAAGGACGCCAACAAGGGCGTCAACCCGGACGAGGTCGTCGCCATCGGCGCCACCCTCCAGGCCGGCGTGCTCAAGGGTGAGGTCAAGGACGTCCTCCTGCTGGACGTCACCCCGCTGTCCCTCGGTATCGAGACCAAGGGCGGCATCATGACCAAGCTGATCGAGCGCAACACCACGATCCCGACCAAGCGCTCCGAGATCTTCACGACGGCCGAGGACAACCAGCCGTCCGTGCAGATCCAGGTCTACCAGGGCGAGCGCGAGATCGCGGCGTACAACAAGAAGCTCGGGATGTTCGAGCTGACCGGTCTGCCGCCGGCCCCGCGCGGGGTCCCGCAGATCGAGGTCTCCTTCGACATCGACGCCAACGGCATCATGCACGTGACCGCGAAGGACCTGGGCACGGGCAAGGAGCAGAAGATGACCGTCACCGGCGGCTCCTCGCTGCCGAAGGACGAGGTCGACCGGATGCGCCAGGAGGCCGAGCAGTACGCGGACGAGGACACCAAGCGCCGCGAGGCCGCCGAGACCCGCAACCAGGCCGAGCAGCTCGTCTACCAGACCGAGAAGTTCCTCAAGGACAACGAGGAGAAGGTCCCCGGCGAGGTCAAGACCGAGGTCGAGGAGGCCCTCACCGAGCTGAAGGAGAAGCTCAAGGGTGAGGACACCGCGGAGATCCGCACCGCCACCGAGAAGGTCGCGGCCGTCTCCCAGAAGCTCGGCCAGGCCATGTACGCCGACGCCCAGGGCGCGGCCGGTGCCGAGGGCGCTGCCGGTGCCGAGGGCGCCGAGCAGGCCAAGGCCGAGGACGACGTCGTGGACGCCGAGATCGTCGACGACGAGAAGCCCAAGAAGGACGGTGCCGCGTGACGGAGGAGACCCCGGGCTTCGACGAGAAGCCCGACGTCCCCTCTGACGCCGCTCCCGAAGACGCGGCGCAGGCCGAGTCCGCCGACAAGGCGGGCTCGGCCCCGGCCGGGGACGTAACGGACGTAGCGCTCCAGGCGCAGCTGGACCAGGTGCGTACGGCGCTCAACGAGCGCACTGCGGACCTCCAGCGGCTCCAGGCGGAGTACCAGAACTACCGCCGTCGGGTGGAACGGGACCGGGTCACGGTCAAGGAGATCGCCGCGGCGAACCTCCTGTCCGAGCTCCTTCCCACCCTCGACGACGTCGGCCGCGCCCGCGAGCACGGCGAACTGGTCGGCGGCTTCAAGTCGGTGGCCGAATCGCTGGAGACCGTGGTCGCCAAGCTGGGTCTGCAGCAGTTCGGCAAGGAGGGCGAGCCCTTCGACCCGACGATCCACGAGGCGCTGATGCACTCGTACGCACCGGATGTCACCGAGACGACGTGCGTGGCGATCCTGCAGCCCGGGTATCGCATCGGTGAACGAACGATCCGCCCCGCGCGGGTCGCCGTCGCCGAGCCGCAGCCCGGTGCCCAGAGCACCAAGTCCACCTCCGACGAGGACGCCAAGGCTTCGGACGAGGAGAGCGGTGGCCCGGAAGAGGGCTGACGTGAGGACAGAAACGAAAACCGCGCGGAAGGAGGGACGTCGGGGATGAGCACCAAGGACTTCGTCGAGAAGGACTACTACAAGGTCCTCGGCGTCCCGAAGGACGCCACCGAAGCGGAGATCAAGAAGGCGTACCGCAAGCTCGCCCGCGAGTTCCACCCGGACGCCAACAAGGGCGACGCCAAGGCCGAGGAGCGCTTCAAGGAGATCTCCGAGGCGAACGACGTCCTGGGCGACAGCAAGCGCCGCAAGGAGTACGACGAGGCGCGCACGCTGTTCGGCAACGGCGGCTACCGTCCGGGCCCCGGTGGAGGCGGCAGCTTCAACTTCGACCTGGGCGACCTCTTCGGGGGCGGCGGCCAGGGCCAGGGCGGCCAGGGCGGCGGCTTCGGCGGCGGCCTGGGCGACGTCTTCGGCGGCCTGTTCAACCGCGGCGGCGCCGGTACCCGTACCCATGCGCGCCGTGGTCAGGACATCGAGTCCGAGGTGACGCTCAGCTTCACCGAGGCGGTCGACGGGGCCACGGTCCCGCTGCGGATGTCCAGCCAGGCGCCGTGCAAGGCGTGTTCCGGCACCGGCGACAAGAACGGCACACCGCGGGTCTGCCCGACCTGCGTCGGCACCGGCCAGGTCAGCCGGGGTGCGGGCGGCGGCTTCTCGCTCACCGACCCGTGCGCCGACTGCAAGGGCCGGGGTCTGATCGCCCAGGACGCCTGCGAGGTCTGCAAGGGCAGCGGGCGGGCGACCAGTGCGCGCACGATGCAGGTCCGTATCCCCGCGGGCGTCTCCGACGGGCAGCGGATCCGGCTGCGCGGCAAGGGCGCCCCGGGCGAGCAGGGCGGCCCGGCGGGCGATCTGTACGTGGTCGTGCATGTCGACGCCCACCCGGTCTTCGGCCGCAAGGGCGACAACCTCACCATCACGGTGCCGGTCACCTTCCCGGAGGCCGCGCTCGGCGGTGAGGTGAAGGTGCCGACGCTGGGCGGTCCGCCGGTGACGCTGAAGCTGCCGGCCGGCACCCCCAACGGACGCACCATGCGGGCCCGGGGCAAGGGCGCGGCCCGTAAGGACGGCACCCGCGGTGATCTGCTGGTCACCATAGAGGTGCTGGTCCCCGGTGACCTCAGCGACAAGGCGAAGGAGTCGCTGGAGTCCTATCGCGAGGCGACCGCGGGCCCGGACCCGCGGGCGGAGCTGTTCCAGGCCGCGAAGGGAGCTTGAGATGGACAGCCGGGGCGGGCAGCGTCGTAACCCCTATGAACTGACCGATGAGTCGCCGGTGTACGTCATCTCCGTCGCGGCTCAGCTCTCCGGCCTGCATCCGCAGACCCTTCGGCAGTACGACCGGCTGGGGCTGGTCTCGCCCGACCGCACGGCCGGGCGGGGCCGCCGTTATTCGGCCCGGGACATCGAACTGCTCCGTACGGTGCAGCAGTTGTCCCAGGACGAGGGCATCAACCTCGCCGGCATCAAGCGCATCATCGAGCTGGAGAACCAGGTCGCGGCCCTGCAGCAGCGGGTCATCGAGCTGCAGGGCGCCCTGGAGGGCGCGGCCAGCGCGATGCAGCAGCGGGAGGCGGCGGTGCACGCCTCTTATCGGCGCGATCTGGTGCCGTATCAGGATGTGCAGCAGGGCAGCGCGCTGGTGGTCTGGCGCCCCAAGCGGCCGGAGTGACCGGCCGCGGCGCGGACGCCCGTACGACGTGACGAAGGGCCGGGGTGACCCCCCGGCCCTTCTCGCGTGTGCGCGGCGGCCCCTCGGCCCGCGGCCCGCTCAGCAGCCGTTGTAGCCCGCCGTCGGCATCGACAGCCGCCGGTGTACATGCGACTTCATCGCCAGGGTGTAGACCGGCTCGTCGAGGTCGGCGGTCTCCAGGCGGACGCCGGCCGCGGCGCAGCGCGCGGTGAACTCGTCCGCGCCGTCGATGGCGTTCTCCAGCGCCCGGCGGTTGGGCGCCACGAACACATCGACCAGGCCCTCTTCGACATCACGCCACAGCGCGCTGTGGTCGGCGCGCAGCTGATGCAGGCTGAGCTGGCAGGTCAGGTGGTAGTCACGGGCCGCCGCCCACTGCTTGCACATGTCGTGCTGGCTGCGGTCATCGACCAGGAACGGATCCTCGTCCAGCTCGGACAGCGGCATCAGGCAGGCGATCGCCGTGACTCGGACCGAGTTCATCGTGCCCTCCGGGGCGTGGCGACTGTGGGGGCGACGATACCCCCGCGAGCGGCCCGTGGAGGAGGGGCTGTACCGGGCGGCGAGGCATAGCCGCAGGCGTGACAGATCTTCCAGCCGTCCTGATTGACGGCGAGCTGGCCGCCACAGCGCGGGCAGAGCTCGGCGCGCGGGTGCGGCCGGGCGGGGGACGGACGGCGCGGAACGGTCGTCACGATGCACAATGCCGACGCCATACGGCCTCCAGCTGCTGTCTTTTGCAGGGGACGGGTCCGATGTCGTCCGTGATTGCGCGGAGCTGTTCGGTTCCCGTCGCTCTTGAGTACCAGGTGGGTGGCCCGGAGCGGATCCGGAGGGACCGTTTCCGGCCAGCGGGCCGGAGGGGGCGCCTGGAGGGGGAGCGGGCTCTCGGGCCGGTGCTCAGGCCCGGCCCATCGCCTTGGTCACCGCGATCTCGATCATGACGCGGTCGGGGTTGGGCGTCGGCGTCCTGCCGTACCGCTCGGCGTACCGGCGCACCGCATCGGCCACCGACTCGGCATCCGTACGCACCCGGGCCCGGCCCTCCAGCGTCGCCCAGCGCCCCTTGTCGACCTGGCACACGGCGACGGTGGCGCCGTCCGCCCCGGCGGCGAGGACGTTCTTGACCTTGGTGCTGTCCTTGCGGGTGATGATCCGCGCGATCCGCTGTCCGGCGTCGTAGGTGACGCCCACGGGAACCACATGGGGCGTCCCGTCCGTACGGAGGGTGGTGAGCGTCGGCATCAGATACTCGCCCCAGAAGGCGAGGTACTCCGGGCTGAGGGCGCTGAGGTCATGGGCCATGGGGGCCAGAGTAGTTCGGGGCCCGGGATTCAGAGGAAGTCGGCCGTTTCCAGGTCGAAGGAGAAGGGGGCGGGGAGGGGGAGGGGTTTGCCGACAGGGGCGGTGCTGTGCCCTGCGTAGTCGTCCCCGGAAGGGTCGCTGAACAGCGTGATCTCGGCCCTGCTGCGGTCCACGAGCAGGTAGAGCGGGATGCCGGCGCGGGCGTAGCAATGCCGTTTGGCCTTCCGGTCGCGCTCCGGATTGCTCGATGTCACCTCGACGACCATGGCTACGCCGTCGCTGGGCATCCAGGGAGGGGCGCCGCGGAAGAGACGCAGCGCACGTGGGGCGATGGTGGCATCGGGGATCACATGATTCTTGGGGCACCTGCCGCCGCGGGGCATCTCAAGACCCTTGTAGCCGGAGACGTCCATGTCCACCGCGGACTGTCGCATGATCTGCGAGACGATCCCGCTGAAGCAGTGCTCGTGAGTCCCGTCCGTGGGCGGTGTCACAACGATCTCCCCCTCGATCAGCTCGGCTCGGAAGCCCAGGGGCGTCTCCAAGGCGAGGAAGTAATCCAGGAGGGTTTCTTCGTCGGTGGGCATAGGCGCGTGTGCCATAGCCGTCATGCTGCACCTCCTTGTGGTCGAAGGCCAGTGTCGGCGGGCGGCACGGGCGGCGGCGGTGCGTTCCCCCCCCGATTCGCTCGCACGAGTGAGCGAGGAAGGGGCGGGGCGGCTCCCCAAACCAACCTTGAGTGGAATAGACTCAACTTATCGCATGTTGGTATGTGCAGGATGTGCCGGAGTGTGCGCCGGAGTGGGTTCAGACTGGGCACTGTGGCCGTGCAGGACGAGTCGAGGAGGATCGCGAGGACGTGGACGCCGAGCTGACCAACAAGAGCCGGGAGGCGCTGAGCGCCGCCAATGAGCGGGCGGTCACCGCCGGGCATGCGGACATGACGTCCGCGCATCTCCTGCTCGCGCTGCTGGCCGGGCAGGACAACGAGAACATCATGGACCTGCTGGCCGCCGTCGAGGCGGACGCCGCCGCGCTGCGCAACGGGGCCGAGCGTCAGCTGGCCGCCCTGCCCAGTGTCCAGGGCTCGACGGTCGCGCCGCCGCAGCCGGACCGCGACCTGCTCTCCGCCATCGCGGACGCCACCCAGCGCGCCAAGGAGCTCGGTGACGCCTATGTCTCCACCGAGCACCTCCTCATCGGTATCGCCGCCAAGGGCGGGCGCACCGGCGAGCTGCTGGAGCAGCAGGGCGCCGGCGCCAAGAAGCTGCTGGCCGCGTTCGAGGCGAACCGGGGAGGCCAGCGGGTGACCAACGCCGACCCGGAGGGCACGTACAAGGCACTGGAGAAGTTCGGTACGGACTTCACCGCGGCCGCCCGTGAGGGCAAGCTCGACCCGGTCATCGGCCGGGACCACGAGATCCGCCGGGTGGTGCAGGTGCTGTCCCGCCGGACGAAGAACAACCCCGTGCTCATCGGCGAGCCGGGCGTCGGCAAGACCGCCGTCGTCGAGGGGCTGGCGCAGCGGATCGTCAAGGGCGATGTGCCCGAGTCGCTGCGCAACAAGCGGCTGGTCGCGCTCGACCTGGGGGCGATGGTCGCGGGCGCCAAGTACCGCGGTGAGTTCGAGGAGCGGCTGAAGACGGTCCTGGCGGAGATCAAGTCCAGCGAGGGCCAGATCATCACCTTCATCGACGAGCTGCACACCGTCGTGGGCGCGGGCGCCGGCGGCGACTCGTCCATGGACGCGGGCAACATGCTCAAGCCGATGCTGGCCCGCGGTGAGCTGCGGATGGTCGGCGCGACGACGCTCGACGAGTACCGCGAGCGGATCGAGAAGGACCCGGCGCTGGAGCGGCGCTTCCAGCAGGTGCTGGTCGCCGAGCCGACCGTCGAGGACACGGTGGCGATCCTGCGCGGGCTCAAGGGCCGCTACGAGGCCCACCACAAGGTGCAGATCGCGGACTCCGCGCTGGTCGCCGCCGCCTCCCTCTCCGACCGCTACATCACCTCCCGCTTCCTGCCCGACAAGGCCATCGACCTGGTCGACGAGGCCGCGTCCCGCCTCCGTATGGAGATCGACTCCTCCCCCGTGGAGATCGACGAGCTCCAGCGCGCCGTGGACCGGCTCAAGATGGAGGAGCTGGCGCTGCGGAACGAGACCGACGCCGGCTCCGTCCAGCGGCTGGAGAAGCTGCGCAAGGACCTCGCCGACAAGGAGGAGGAGCTACGCGGCCTGACCGCCCGCTGGGAGAAGGAGAAGCAGAGCCTCAACCGCGTCGGTGCGCTCAAGGAGAGGCTCGACGAGCTGCGCGGCCAGGCGGAGCGCGCCCAGCGCGACGGCGACTTCGACAGCGCCTCCAAGCTGCTCTACGGCGAGATCCCGGGGGTGGAGCGGGAGCTGGAGGAGGCGGCCGCCGCCGAGGCCGAGCAGGAGGCGTCCAAGGAGTCCATGGTCAAGGAGGAGGTCGGGCCGGACGACATCGCGGATGTGGTCGGTGCCTGGACCGGCATCCCGGCCGGCCGCCTCCTGGAGGGCGAGACCCAGAAGCTGCTGCGCATGGAGGAGGAGCTCGGCAAGCGGCTGATCGGCCAGACCGAGGCCGTACGGTCGGTGTCGGACGCCGTACGCCGTACCCGCGCGGGTATCGCCGACCCGGACCGCCCCACCGGCTCGTTCCTCTTCCTCGGCCCGACCGGCGTCGGCAAGACCGAGCTGGCCAAGGCGCTCGCGGACTTCCTCTTCGACGACGAGCGGGCGATGGTCCGTATCGACATGTCGGAGTACGGCGAGAAGCACAGCGTCGCGCGGCTGGTCGGCGCGCCGCCCGGCTACGTCGGCTACGAGGAGGGCGGCCAGCTGACGGAGGCGGTCCGCCGCCGCCCGTACTCCGTCGTCCTGCTCGACGAGGTGGAGAAGGCCCACCACGAGGTCTTCGACATCCTGCTGCAGGTCCTCGACGACGGCCGGCTCACGGACGGCCAGGGCCGCACGGTCGACTTCCGCAACACCATCCTCATCCTGACCTCCAACCTCGGCTCCAACTTCCTGATGGACCCGCTGCTCAAGGAGGACCAGAAGCGGGAGAAGGTGCTGGAGACGGTCCGCGCGTCCTTCCGGCCCGAGTTCCTCAACCGGCTCGACGACGTGGTGGTCTTCCACCCGCTCGGCACGGACCAGCTGCAGCGGATCGCCCGCATCCAGCTCGACCATCTGCAGCGCCGTCTCGGCGACCGCCGGCTGACCCTGGACGTCACCGACCGCGCCCTGACCTGGCTCGCCTGGCTCGGCCAGGAACCGGTCGTCGACGCCCCCGCCCCGGACATGTCCTACGGCGCCCGGCCGCTGCGCCGCCTGGTCCAGACGGCCATCGGCGACCAGCTCGCCCGCGCCATCCTGGCGGGCGAGGTGCGGGAGGGCGACACCGTGCGGGTGGACGTGGACGGCGACCAGCTGTTGGTGGAGGCGGCGGGGCGGCCGGCGGGCTGACCGGCGGGAGCGGGGGGCCGGCGGGGGCCGGGCCCCGGGCATCCCTCCGGCCCGACGATCGTTGCCCCGGGCGACACCTTGCCCGCATCCGCTCCGTCCGGGTTGCCACGACGGGGCGGATGTGGGGGAGGATGGCAGGGACCATACGAAGGGAATTCCACGGTGAGCATCGACCCGTCCTCGATTCCGAATTTCGGGGGCCAGCCCGAACCCGAGCCGTCGGGGCCTGATGGTCCCGTCGTGCCAGACCAGGACCTGGTCAAGCAGCTCCTCGACCAGATGGAGCTGAAGTACGTAGTCGACGAGGAGGGTGACCTCGCCGCCCCGTGGGAGCAGTTCCGCACGTACTTCATGTTCCGGGGCGAGGAGGAGCAGCAGATCTTCTCCGTCCGCACGTTCTATGACCGTCCCCACGGCATCGACGAGAAGTCGAAGCTGCTGGAGGCGATCGACGACTGGAACCGCCGGACGCTGTGGCCCAAGGCCTACACCCACACCCATGACGACGGCACGGTCCGTCTGATCGGTGAAGCATCGATGCTGATCGGCACCGGTGTCTCGCTCGAACACTTTGTGTCGAGCACGGTCAGCTGGGTCCGCGCCTCCATCGAATTCGACAAGTGGATCGTCGAGCAGCTCGGTCTGGAGGCCGAGATCGAAGGCGACTCCGACAAGAAGCAGGGTGACGACGAGGCCTGAGCCCGTCCGTCCCACACCCACCCCGCTGCGCGGGCCCCGGAGCTCATGTCTCCGGGGCCCGCGTCTGTTTGTGGCGGGGGCGGGGCCGGGTCCGATGGCGGCGGGCGCCGGGGCGGCCGGTCGGGGGCGCGGCGCGCGCCCCGGCGCTGTAAGCGATTCCACGTCCGGCTGACCTTGATCATGTTTGGTTGCGTGTGGAACCGTTCTCGGCACAATGCTCGTCCGTACCTGCGGAGTTGAGTGGGTGCGGAGCCAAGGGGGAGGCCGGCGGTGTCCATCGAACTGCCTGGTGAAGTCGTCTGGATCATGGAGCTGATGGGCCTGGAATGGCCCGACATCGACGAGGACGAACTGCGGGCCTGGGCAGGCCATGTGCGGGAGTTCGGCCAGGGTCTGAAGGAGTCCCACGACGACACGGACTCCCTCCTGAAGGGCCTCGCGGACGCCTACGAGGGCGCGTCCTACGACGCCTTGCTCAGCCGGTGGGGCAAGGCGTCCGGCGAGCACCTGACGACCCTGACCACATGTTGCGACGTGCTGGCGACGGCCTTGGAGGTGACGGCCACCGGCGTGGTCGTGGCCAAGGGCGTGGTCATTGCCCAACTGGTCATCACCGCGGTCGAGATCGCGGCGGCGGCCGCCGCGACCGTGGCGACGCTCGGCATCGCCGCGGCCGCCGAGGCGGCAGCCATCGAGATCGGCAAACGCATCATCAGAGAGATCATCCAGGAGATCGAGGACGTCCTGATCGCCGAACTGGTCTCCATGGCGATCGAGCCCTTCCAGGCCGAGATCGAGAAGGCCGTATCCGGCCTTGTCTTCAAGGGCGTTGACGCCGCTCTGGGGGCTGCGGGGGGTGCGGCATGAGCAAGGGGTTCAAGGCGGACATCAACGCGCTGGACCGGGCGTCCAGGCGGCAGCTCGAACATGCCGTACGGGTGGAAAGCCATTCGCGCAGCCTTGATTCGCGCACGCGCGGAAAGGTGCTCGGGCGGGGGAAGTTCGGCAAGATAATCCAGGATGCGGTCCGTCCGATCATCGATTCGATGATCGGCGACATGTCGAAGTCGATGGCCAAGGGGCATCGTTCGATCGGGCAGGGCCTGGAGATCAGCAGAAAGAACATCGTCGACGCCGAGAAGGCGGTCGAGGACAGTTTCAAGAAGCATCACAAGTCCCTCAAAGCGGAGGGCATCGACCTCAAGCCCGGCCAGTCCGTACCGGACAAGAAGTCGCTGCGGAATCTCTACCACCGCCGGGTCGAGGAGCGGGTCGATGAGCTGGACCGGGAGGGGCACGCCGTCGGCCGTCATCTGAATGTGACCGACCAGCAGCTCAAGGACCGGCTCGGGACGCCGAGCATTCAGAGGCGAAAGCTGAAGGATGAAAATGGCAACTGGGTGCTGGACGAGAACGGCGACAAGGTGGAGGTCGACGAGCTGGTGCGGGCAAAGCATGGCTACGCGCAGTCCGAAGGCAAGATCGACCCTCTGCACGGCCCGGATGCACGGAGTCGGCTCAGTCCCCCTGACCTCTATTACGACGTGGACAAGGGAGCCCCGAACCGGCACAAGTGTGATGCGCACTCCACTGCGTTCAACGACCATGAGTCGTTCATGTATGCCGATGCGCATGCACGCTCAAAGATCGACCCGAACGCTGCCGCCTCGCACCGGGCCTTGGGCCACTCGCTTCGACTCCGAGAGTGCGCTTGTCCAGGCCGAGGACGCCCTTCGTGCAGCGGCGCTGCAGAATCATGATCTCGCACCGATTCTGACATTCGAAGCCGTTTACGGGGAGGGTGAGAACTGTCTGGGCAAGGCTACGGCGATCGCGATCGATCCGCGGCGGCCTTACACCCCTGATGGTGAAGTCAATTATGTTCATGCGGACTTCTCCACGCGCGGTCTGCTGTTCGGCGTGTACCGCCCCGCCGCGGAGGTCGAAGAAACGGCGGCGTCGGAAAGCGACCTCGATCTGTGGAACACCACGGTGTACCCGTACCCGGGCGGCTACGAGGAAATCGACCCGGCTACCGTCCCGCTGGCCGACCTGGGGCTGGACGTACCCGGCATCGACCGCCGCTTCGTGCATTTCTGCGCCGGGGTTCTCGGAGTCGAAGCAGTTGACGACCTCGGCATGCTGCGGGAGACGTTTGACCTGGCCTGGCCCGACTATCAGGACACGATCCGTGCCGGTCTGAAGCACCTTGTGGCGAACCAGCCGATGACGGTGGAGCAGTGGTTCGACCTGACCTATGTGCAATTCCCCGACCAGCGGGAGCTGCGGGCCTATCTCGCGCAGGTCTATGCCTACCTCTTCGACGATTTCGAGGCCATGCCGGTCGCTCCGCAATGAGATGTCGCGGGGTTCTGTGCTTCCGCGGCAGGCGCTGGCGGGGCTGAAGTGAAGACTCCTTCAACGCGCTGGAGCTTCTGGCGGATTCCGGCATGGCGAGAGGATGAAAGGCTCAGGAGATTCTATCGGCACTGCTTCGGTCTTGAGGCCATCCACGAGATCGGTGCTTGCAAGTCCTATGCGGCCGACGGAAGCCCGTTTGCGCACCGCCTCCGTGGGAGCCTGGAATATCTGTTGGAGCAGCAGCCCGCCTCGACGAAGGACTGGCTGAGCCTCACAGGATTCCAGTTCTTCGCCGAGAGGGATCTCTACGGTTACCTGCTTGGGGTGTACGAATACTTCTACCGCGACCGGAAGGAGCCTCCCGTCGCCCCCGACCCGGAGGCGCCGCCGCCCGAGGGGTACTGGCGGTGACGGGGCGGGGCGCCGGAGCGCCCCGCGGGGCTCGGGTCAGAGCTTCTGCAGTCGTTCCGCCGCCTCGCGTAGTACCGCCTCCTGCTTGCAGAAGGCGAAGCGGACGTAGGGGGCGCCCTGGGTCTTGTGGTCGTAGAAGACGGCGTTGGGGATGGCGACGACGCCTACGCGTTCGGGCAGGGCGCGGCAGAAGGCGAAGCCGTCGTCGTGGCCCAGCGGGCGGATGTCGGTGGTGATGAAGTAGGTGCCGGAGGGGCGGAAGACCTGGAAGCCGGCCGCGGTGAGGCCGGTGGCCAGGACGTCGCGCTTGGCGCGCAGGTCGTCGCGCAGTTCCGTGAAGTAGCTGTCGGGCAGGGCGAGTGCCTCGGCGACGGCGTATTGGAAGGGGCCCGCGGAGACGTACGTGAGGAACTGCTTGGCCGAGCGGACGGCGCCGACCAGCTCCGCGGGCGCGGTGACCCAGCCGACCTTCCAGCCGGTGAACGAGAAGGTCTTGCCGGCCGAGCCGATGGTGACGGTGCGCTCGCGCATCCCGGGGAACGAGGCGAGGGGGAGGTGCTCGCCCTCGAACACGAGGTGTTCGTAGACCTCGTCGGTGATGACGAGGAGGTCGCGCTCGCAGGCGAGGCGGGCGATCTCGGCGAGCTCCTCGCGGGACAGCACGGTGCCGGTGGGGTTGTGCGGGGTGTTGAGGAGGATCAGGCGGGTGTTGCCGGTGATGGCGTCGCGCAGTTCGTCCAGGTCGAGGCGGTAGGTGCCGGACTCGGCGTCCGCGCGCAGGGTCACCGGGACGCGGCGGCCGCCCGCCAGCGCGATACCGGCGGCGTAGGAGTCGTAGTAGGGCTCCAGCGCGATGACCTCGTCGCCCGGCTCCAGCAGCGCCAGCAGGGAGGCCGCGAGGGCTTCGGTGGCGCCCGCGGTGATCAGGACCTCGGTGTCGGGGTCGTAGGAGAGGCCGAGGTGGCCGTAGAAGCGCTGCTGGTGGGCGGCGACGGCGGTGCGCAGTTCGGGGATGCCGGGGCCGGGCGGGTACTGATTGCCGCGGCCGTCGCGCAGGGCACGCACCGCCGCCTCCCTGACTTCTTCCGGCCCGTCGGCGTCGGGGAAGCCCTGGCCGAGGTTGATGGAGCCGGTCCGTACGGCGAGTGCCGACATTTCGGCGAAGATCGTGGTGCCGAATTCGGCGAGGCGGCGGTTGAGCAGCGGTCGGTCCATGGGCGCCATCCTCCGCCGAACCTCTGGACTTCCTCAACTGTGCTTTGAGACGCCGGGGCCGGGGCATCAGCCCCGCACAGAGGAATGAGACGGCCGTCGACGAGGACGGTCCACGGCACCGGACGGTGCCGGAGCGGCGCACAGGGCGCCGGACGGAGCGGGTGCCTCGCTTCGGGGGAACGAAAGGAGTGTGAGGCAAATGGGGATTGTGGTTTTCGTGGTGATCTGCGCGGGGGTGATCGGCCTGGTTGCCCTGGCCTCGCGGAGCGGTTCCGGCGGGGGAAGCGGACGGGGCTCCGGCGGGGGACGCGGACGTGGCTCCGGCGCGGCCGGCGCGGCCGGCGGCGGCTGGTGGGTCGGCAGTGACGGGGGTTCGGGCGGCGGCTGCGGCGGCGGTTCCTCCTGTGGTGGCGGTTCTTCCTGCGGCGGTGGAGGCGGTGGCGGAGGCGGCGGCTGCGGTGGTGGCGGTGGCGGCGGCTGCTGAGCCGACGGGCTGCTGAGCCAACGGTGCTGCGCGCCAACTCCATATGTGCGGATGGCTAGTTGCTTGTCGCATATGCGCCCGGCGGGTGTGGTCGAAAGGCCAACACCCGCTGGGCGCTTGGTCGTTGAACAACTGAACTGCAAGGCCCCCGAGCGGATGGAAACCCGGAGAAGATGGGTAAAAGCGCTGTGGGCGACGGGGCTTTCATGATTCCCTCTCCCCAGAGAATCCCCCACGTTCTCCGACCCCACGTGGGCACGAGCCGGCAGGCAGTCGTACATCCCTGATCCTTTTCGGGCGGGCCGGCCCACCATTCCACTGCGTGCTTGCGGAGCCGACCCATGCTCACCTCTTTGACGACGGCGTACACCGATACCCGTGCCTCCGACCTGGCCTGGGCGCTGGGCAGGGAACCCCTGCCCGCCCTCGCCGTACTCGATCTCCAACTCCAGGACGCCCAGGTGCAGTTGAGGCTGCTCGGCGCCTCTCACCAGGTGCTTCTCGAGGAGGAGCACGGCACCTGCTCCGAAACGGTCGCCTGTATGCCGGGCAGCAGCACACCGCTGCCGCTCGGGGTGGCGAAGCGGCTGGGGGACTGGGAGTACGAATTCGCCGCCCATGTGGAGACCCTCTCGCGCGGCTCGTTCGCCGGCCGTGCGCAGGAGTTGCTCGCGCTGGTGGCGGAGCATCCGCACGGTCTCGCCGGTACGTTCCCCGGTTCGCCGCACGCCTTCACCGCGATGCTGGCACAGCGTCAGCAGGGGCAGGTGCGCTGGCGGACCTGGCACGCGTATCCGCAGGAGGGTCGCCTGGTGGCCACCCGTACCCGGGTGGGCGTACGGGCGAGGGTCGCGGTGGTCTAACGGGGCCGGGCGATAGTGACCGGTCCGGTCGGCAGCAGGGTGGTGGGGAGTGCGTGGTGCGAGGGGCGCGGAGGCTGTGCGCCGGGGGCGTGGGGGTTCAGGAGGGCGCGGATGGCGGGGAGTGCGCGGCCTGTGCGGCGCGGTGCGCCCTCGTGCCCCACGCTTAGCCAACGCTCCAATAGAGGGGTGTAGCCCGCGAGGTGTACTCGTGTGGGTGACGGAGCGCCACAGAATCGTCACGTAGCGTTCACTTTATGATCGACCCGCCAGAGTCCGCTCTCACCGGCGCTCCCAGCCCGCCGGAAGCCATGACACCGGCGCGACTGCCCGTGCCGGCCGGGCCCGGCCGGCTGCTCGTCCTCGCCGTCGTCTTCGTCTGCGCCGCCTGCGGTCTGGTCTACGAACTCGAACTGGTCGCCCTGGCCACGTACTTGGTGGGCGACTCCGTCACCCAGGCATCGGTCGTGCTGTCCGTCATGGTCTTCGCGATGGGCGTCGGCGCGCTGCTCGCCAAGCGGCTGCGCTGCCGGGCGGCGGTCGGCTTCGGCGCGGTGGAGGCCGGCCTCGCGCTGGTCGGCGGCAGCTCCGCGATGGCGCTCTACGCCTGCTACGCATGGTTCGGCCAGTCCCGCTCCGCGCTCGTCGGCTTCTCCCTGGCCATCGGCATCCTGATCGGCGCCGAGGTGCCGCTGCTGATGACGCTGATCCAGCGGGTGCGCCGGCAGGACGCGGGCGGCGCGGTCGCCGATCTCTTCGCCGCGGACTACGTCGGGGCGCTGGTCGGCGGCCTGGCCTTTCCCTTTCTGCTGCTGCCCGGCTTCGGCCAGCTGACCGGCGCGCTGCTCACCGGCGCGGTCAATGTGGTGGCCGGCGCCGTGCTGGTGCTGTGGCTGTTCCGCCGTGACCTCAGTGCCCGCGCCCGCTGGGCGCTCTTCGGCGCCAACGCGCTGGTCCTTGCGCTGCTCGCCTCGGGCGCGGCGCTGGCCACGCCGTTCGAACGGGCCGCCCGGCAGGCGGTGTACGGCTCATCGGCGCGGGTCGCGGTGCAGACCGGCGTCCAGGAAGTGGTGATGACCGGCGGGACGGGCGCCGGAGCCGGTGCGGGGCGGGGGAGGAAAGGTTCCGGCGCACCGCTGGCGCTGTATCTCGACGGCCGGCTCCGGGTCAGCGCGGAGACCGAGTTCCGCTACCACGAAGCGCTGGTGCACCCGGCGATGGCGGGCGGCCCGCACGGCCGGGTGCTGGTGCTCGGCGGCGGCGACGGCCTCGCGGTGCGCGAGATCCTCCGCTACCGCTCGGTCCGCTCGGTGACCGTCGTCGAACTCGACCCCGGCGTCCTGCGGTTGGCGCGCACCGACCCCGGTCTCGCGCGCCTCAACCGGCACTCGCTCGCCGACCCCCGGGTGCGGGTGGTGACCGCCGACGCCTTCGAGTGGCTGCGGCAGCAGGGCACGGGCGGTCCCGGGCGGCGGGCGGCGCCGTACGACGTCATCGTCTCCGATCTTCCCGACCCCGGGATCACCGCGAGCACCAAGCTCTACTCGCAGGAGTTCTACGGCCTCGCGGCGCGGTTGCTGGCCCGCGACGGGCGGCTGGTGGTGCACGCCGGGCCGCCGGTCGAGCGCTCGCGTCTGTACTGGACGGTGGAGTCGACGGTCCGGTCGGTGGGCCTGGCGACGGTTCCGTACCGGCTGTCCGGCCGGCCCGCGGCCTTCTCCGGCGGCCCGGACCGCTCGGCGGGCGCCGTCCCGCAGGTGGACGCGGAGGTGCCGGCCGCCGCGCCCTCGGCGGGGAACCGGTACTGGGGCTTCGTGCTGGCGGCGCGGCACCGGCCGTCGTTCGGTCTGGCGCCCGACGCACCCCCGCTGACCGGCCTCAGCGCCGAGGAGCTGCGGGCCGGCCGGCGGGCGGAGACCCACGACCGGCGGGCCGGGCTGCCGGCGTCGACGCTGATGCATCCGCGGTATCTGGACTGAGCAGAGCAAGAGGAGACGCGGTGGCGGCGGGCGCGGGCCACGCCGGACAGCGGCCGGGGCCGGGCGGGCGCGGGGTGTGCGGCGGGCAGCGGCGTGCGGCGGGTTCCGGCCCGGTGTCAGAAAGTTCCGCGTGGGCGGGCACGGGTCAGCGGGCGCTGGGTAGACACCTCAGGCGCTTAACTCGTCAAGCTGCGACGGCAAGTGGGGCTGGGAAGGCCGTGTGCTCCTCGAACAGTCTGCGGTGTTTCAAGCAGTGATAGAGCATCCCCAGCATGCGGTTAAAGAGGTTCCTCTGTGCGGCGGCGTGCCAGTCTCCGTGGTCGTCTCGCCGTCGTCGGTAGTGGGCGTTGGCGCCGGGTGAGGCCGTAATCGCGGAGAAGGCCCAGAGATAGCCGGCGTGGTTGAGGCGGTCGTTCTTCACCCACCGTCGGGTGATGCTGGACTTCTTGCCAGAGGCTCTGGTGATGGGTGAGGCGCCGGCGTATGCCTTGAGGCCGCGGGCGTCGGCGAACCGCTGGCGGTCGTCTCCGATTTCGGCGAGCACCCGGGCGCCGAGCTGGACGCCGAGACCAGGGAAGCTAGTGATCACTTCGGCGTCCGGGTGCTGAGGGAAGGTCTCTTCGACCGCCTTGGCGAGGTCGTCGGCGGCAGTGCAAGTGGCGTCCAGTTGAACGAGCAGGGCGAGCATCTGCTTGCCGAGTGCGTCTTCGATCAGCGGCGGTTGGTGGGCCCAGTCGGCGCGGAAGACCTCGCGGAGTCGTTCAGCTTCGGCTTCGATGCCGCGCTTGCGTCCGGCGCGCTTGAGCGCGGCCTGGATCTGCGTGCGGGTCAGCCGTGCGGCCCTGGCGGGTGTGGGGGCGGTCCTGAGGAGTTCGCGGGCTTCAGGGCGGCACAGGCCGTTGTTCCACTTGGCGAAGGCGTCCAGGGCGGCCGGGTAGTACTCACGGAGCAAGGACCGGAGCTGGTTGGCGGTCTGCTGCTTGTTCCACGTCGCGTCCTGCTGGGCGCGGGCGAGGACGGCGACGGCCTGGGCTAAGTCGCTGTCCTGGGGCAGGGGCCGGTGGGCGTGCATGTCGGTGCGGAGGATGTTCGCCAGCACCAGTGCGTCGCCGGGGTCCGACTTCTTGCGTGAGACGCTGTGCCGGTCGCGATAGCGGGCGGCGGCCATCGGGTTGATCGCGAAGACCTGCCGCTTGCCGGTCCGCAGCACCGCCACCAGCAGGCCCCGGGAGGTCTCGATCGCGACAGGGATCGGGGTGTCCTCGGTGTCGCCGTACTCGGCGAGCAAGTCCAGCAGGATCTTGTAGCCGGCCGCGTCGTCAGTGATGTGTCGCTTGGCGAGTAACTGGCCGCTGTCGTCGACTAGGGCGACATCGTGCGTGCGTTCGGCCCAGTCGATACCGCAGTAGATCAAGTTGCTCCTCCCCTTGAGCAATAGCTGTTTGCGCTGGTCACGAGCGCATGCGGGCCACGCAGCGACCTAATTCAAGGACTCGGTATCAGGGCCGGTCCGCCACCTCAGAAGCCGTTCGTGGCACCAGCGCACCCCACGGTCCTCGGTCTAGACAGGAGCTCAAGCGGCTCGGGCGTAACAAGAGGTAACCGCGCGGCGGGCTCGCACCACGAAGATCAACGAGCAAGTGCCGCTCTGGTGGTGGCAGCCTCGAAGGCGCCAGACGTCGTCCATCTCGTCCGAGCCGTCGGAGCGGCTTGCTGGGGCAAGGTATCCGTCCGGCGCCCACGTGACTGCCACCACCACGAGCCCGAGGTCCGCCCGCACCGTCTACCCAGAGGCTTCGAGAGCCCAGCTCCCATGAGACGTGACGGACCCGACTCGAACGCCACGGACATCCGCTAGGGGATACCCGCGGCGCTTAAGAAGGAATTAGGCTCCCATGTCATGGAGCATGAGGTGTACGTTCCGTTTCCCGTCGGGACCGTGCGGCAGGCGCTCACCGAGCCGGAGCGGGTGGCGCGCTGTGTCCCAGGAGTCCAGCTCGACGCCGATGCCGCCCCCCACTGTCCGGAGGGCCGGCTGCGTCTGCGTATCGGAAGCTCCACCATCACCTATCGCGGCACGCTGACGGTCAGCGCCGCCGCGGACGAGGGACCCGGTGACGACGGTGCGGCCGCCGAGGTGACCGTCGAGGCCAAGGGCACCGAGGCGCGGGGCGACGGGGCGGTCGCGCTGACCCTGGCCGTACGGCTCTCCCCGGCCACCGAGCCCGGCCCCGGGACGATGCTGCGCTGCTCCGGCACGGTCCACCGCGACGGCAGGCTCGCCGAGGCCAGTGATCAGTCCGCCGCCACCGTGGGCCGCCGGCTGCTGGACCGCTTCGCGGAGAACCTGGCGGGCGATCTGCAGCGGCGGCCGGTGGCCGACGGCGGCGGACCGGCCGGTGACGCCGACGAGGCGGCCGGGTCCGGAGTGTTCGACACCGAGGTGCCTCCCCCGTCCCTCGACCCGGACGCCGACGACGACCCCGACGGGACGGCGGACCCCGTTGCGGCGGCCGAGGCCGGCGAGGACGCCGACGCGGGCGATTCCGCGGACGCGTTCCCTTCGGTGCACCCCGAGCACGGCTACGGCGACGAGGCGGACCGGCTCGCCCCCGCCGAGGCCGCGCACGCCCGCCGCACGATGATCGGGCGCAGCGCGGAAGAGGTCGATCACGCCCCGCCGCGCGGCCGGTACGCGCCGGTGCCCGCACCCGAGTCGAACGGCACCTCCGTGACCCTGCGCTGGGCGGCGCCCGCGGCCGCGGTGGTGCTGGCGTCCGCGGTGGTCGTCGGCCGGGTACTGCGCCGGCGCCGCTGACCCGGGCTCGCGGCCCGTGGCGGCCGCGCTCCGTACGGCGTCCCACGAGGCGCGCGGTGCGTCGCTAGGCTCGGTTCCGTGAGCACCGACAACACCACGCAGCGCGCGGCGCGGACGCCGGAGGGCGTGCGACTGGCCGCAGGCGACACCGAATTGACCGTCCGGCCGGACCACGGCTGCCGGATCGCGAGCCTCCGCGTCGGCGGTACGGAGCTGCTGCGGCAGGGCAGCAGGTATGGCTGTTTCCCGATGGTGCCGTGGTGCGGCCGGCTCGCCCACGGGCAGTTCCGCAACGGCGGCGAACTCCACCGGATGCCGCTCAACGCCGCGCCGCACGCCATCCACGGCACCGGCCGCGACCTGAGCTGGCGCACGGTGCGGACGAGCGCCACGGAGGGGGTCTTCACCTACGACCTCGCAGACCCGGCGGCGCCCTGGCCGTACCCGGGGCGGGTCACCCAGCTCGTCGAACTCGCCGACGACGGCGGCTCGCTCACCCTGACCATGGGCGTCGAGGCGACCGCCGACTCCTTCCCCGGGCAGGCCGGCTGGCACCCCTGGTTCCTGCGGAACCTGGGGGAGGGCGGTGAGGACGTCTACCTCGACTTCGCGCCCGAGTGGCAGGAGGAGCGGGGCGCGGACCACCTCCCGACCGGCCGCCGGATCCCGCAGAAGCCGGGGCCCTGGGACGACTGCTTCGGGATGCCGCAGGGCGTGGCGGCCACACTCACCTGGCCGGGCCGCCTGGAGCTGAAGATCACCAGCCGCGCCGAATGGGCCGTGGTCTACGACGAGCAGGAGGAGGCGGTCTGCTTCGAGCCCCAGACCGGCCCGCCGGACGGCCTCAACACCCTGCCGCGCCTGGTCACCCCGATCGACCCGCTGGAGATCTCCATGACCTGGAGCTGGCGGAGCCTCGCGTGAGGCACCGCATAAGCTCGTGCGTATGAGTGACGACGTGCGCGGCGAGCTGCTGCAGCAGATCAAGGACAAGGCCGTGGTGCACGGCAAGGTGACGCTTTCTTCCGGCAAGGAGGCCGACTACTACATCGACCTGCGCCGGATCACCCTGGACGGCGAGGCCGCGCCGCTGGTCGGTCAGCTGATGCTGGACATCACCGCCGACCTGGACTACGAGGCGGTCGGCGGGCTGACGCTCGGTGCCGACCCGGTCGCGACCTCGATGCTGCACGCCTCCGCGGCGCGCGGCGGCCGGCTGGACTCCTTCGTCGTCCGCAAGGCGCAGAAGGCACACGGGATGCAGCGCCGTATCGAGGGCCCGGACATCACCGGCCGCCGGGTCCTGATCGTCGAGGACACCTCCACCACCGGCGGCTCGCCGCTGACCGCCGTCGAGGCGGCGCGTGAGGCGGGCGCCGAGGTCGTTGCGGTGGCAACGATCGTCGACCGTGGTGCCGCCTCGGCCATCGCCGAGGCCGGGCTTCCCTATATCACGGGCTACCAGCTGGGCGACCTCGGCCTGGGCTGAGGCCGGCGCCACGGTTGCGCCGGATCGGGGTAGTCCGCGCTTGACCTGCGGCGTTGCCGAGGGGCGGCTGGTTTCACGTGAAACCGGCCGCCCACGGAGTGGGACGGCCGGACAGGCAATGTGGAGCGGGAGGCCTTGTCTGGGAAGATGTGCACGGCGAAGTCCTCGCCCCCTGGTCAGGGCCCAGTACGCACACCCGCACACACAAGGAGCGGACAGATGCCCATCGCAACCCCCGAGGTCTACAACGAGATGCTCGACCGGGCGAAGGCAGGGAAGTTCGCCTACCCGGCCATCAACGTCACGTCGACGCAGACGCTGCACGCCGCACTGCGTGGCTTCGCCGAGGCCGAGAGCGACGGCATCATCCAGATCTCCACCGGTGGTGCGGAGTTCCTGGGCGGCCAGTACAACAAGGACATGGTGACCGGCGCGGTGGCGCTCGCCGAGTTCGCGCACGTGGTCGCCGACAAGTACGACATCACCGTCGCGCTGCACACCGACCACTGCCCCAAGGACAAGCTGGACGGCTACGTCCGTCCGCTGCTGGACATCTCCGCGGAGCGCGTCGCCAAGGGCCAGAACCCGCTGTTCCAGTCCCACATGTGGGACGGTTCGGCCGAGACCCTGGCCGACAACCTGGCCATCGGCCAGGAGCTGCTCGCCAAGGCCGCCGCCGCCAAGATCATCCTTGAGGTCGAGATCACCCCGACCGGTGGCGAGGAGGACGGCGTCACCCACGAGATCAACGACGAGCTCTACACCACGGTCGATGACGCGCTGCGCACCGCCGAGGCGCTGGGCCTGGGCGAGAAGGGCCGCTACCTGCTCGCCGCCTCCTTCGGCAATGTCCACGGCGTCTACAAGCCGGGCAATGTCGTGCTCCGTCCCGAGCTGCTGAAGGACCTCCAGGAGGGCGTGGGCGCCAAGTACGGCAAGGCCGCCCCGTTCGACTTCGTCTTCCACGGCGGCTCCGGCTCCACCGAGCAGGAGATCGCCACCGCGCTGGAGAACGGCGTGGTCAAGATGAACCTGGACACCGACACCCAGTACGCCTTCACCCGCCCGGTCGCGGACCACATGTTCCGCAACTACGACGGTGTGCTGAAGGTCGACGGCGAGGTCGGCAACAAGAAGACCTACGACCCGCGCAGCTGGGGCAAGCTGGCCGAGGCCGGTATGGCCAAGCGGGTCACCGAGGCCTGCGCCAACCTGCGCTCCACCGGCACCAAGATCAAGTAACCGGCGGACCGCACCGCCGGCCGCCGCGCACCAGGGCTCCGCATCCGTCCGGGATGCGGAGCCTTCGTGCGCCCGGCCGGATGCAGGGCGGGCGAGCGGGCGCGAGGGCGGGCATGCTCGCGGTATGAGCGAACCGAGTGCGCCCGGCGCGGTCCGGCTGGCCTCGGCACAGGGCCGGTGGGTGCTGCTGACGGCCGTGCTGGGGTCCGGGATGGCGCTGCTCGACGGCACGGTCGTCAATGTCGCCCTGCCCCGGATCGGCGAGGACCTCAACGCGGATCTGGCGGTCCTCCAGTGGACCGTCACGGCCTACCTGCTCACCCTCTCCTCGCTGATCCTGCTGGGCGGTGCGCTCGGCGACCGCTTCGGCCGGCGCCGGGTGTTCGTGATCGGCGTGGTGTGGTTCGCCGCGGCCTCGCTGCTGTGCGGGCTCGCACCGCATGCCGGGGTGCTGATCGCGGCCCGTGCGCTGCAGGGCGTCGGCGGGGCGCTGCTCACGCCCGGTTCGCTGGCGCTGATCCAGGCCGTCCTCCACCCCGACGACCGGGCACGCGGGGTCGGCGCCTGGTCGGGGCTCGGCGGGGTGGCCGCGGCGGTGGGCCCGTTCATCGGCGGCTGGCTGGTGGACGGCGCCGGCTGGCGCTGGGTGTTCTTCCTGAACGTGCCGCTGGCGGCGGTGTGCGTCCCGGTCGCGCTGCGGCACGTACCGGAGACCCGGGAGCGCGGGGCCCGCGCGCACCGCGGCTTCGACGTACGGGGCGCGGTACTGGGGGCACTGGCGCTGGCCGGGGTGACCTATGCGCTGATCGCCGCGCCGGACGGCGGCACCGGCCCCGGGGTGCTCGTCCCCGCGGTGGCCGGGGTGCTGCTCGGTGTGCTCTTCGTGCAGGTCGAACGGCGACGGACCGATCCGATGCTGCCGCCCGCCATCTTCCGTATCCGCCAGTTCTCCGCCATCAACGCGGTGACGGTCTGCGTCTACGCCGCCTTCAGCGGATTCTTCTTCCTGTCCGTGCTCCAGCTCCAGGTCGTGGTCGGGTACTCGGCCCTGCAGGCCGGTACCGCGCTGCTGCCCACCACCGTCCTGATGCTGCTGCTCTCCGCCCGCTCCGGAGAGCTGGGCCAGCGCATCGGCCCGCGCATCCCGCTCACGGTCGGACCGCTGCTGTGCGCCGCGGGGCTGCTGCTGATGATGCGGGTGGGCCAGGGCGCGTCCTACTTCGCCGATGTGCTGCCCGCGCTGGTGGTGATGGGCGCGGGGATGGTGACGCTGGTCGCGCCGCTCACCGCGACCGTGCTGGCGTCGGTGGACGTGGACCGGGCGGGCCTGGCCAGCGGCATCAACAATGCGGCGGCGCGGGCTGCGGGCCTGATGGCGGTGGCGGCATTGCCCCTGCTCGCGGGCTTCGGCCCGGAGGCCTACCGCTCGGCGGACGCCTTCGGCGCGGCCTTCCTGCGCGCCATGCCGCTGTGTGCCGGCGTCCTGGTGGCCGGCGCACTGATCGCCTGGCTGACCGTACGCACCGACGCCCTACGCCCCGAACCGGGCGCCGAGGAGCCCTGCCACGCGAAAACGACCTTCCACTGCGGGGTGACCGCACCCCCACTGGACCCGGGCGAAACACGAAAAGACAACGCCCCACACGAGGGCTGACGCAAGCCCCCACCACCTCCAGAACTCCCACCCACGGGAGGGGACGGGCCGGAGGGGCAGGGTGTCCGGACGTAAAGCGAAGCAGTCCGGACACCCTGCCCCGGAGGCCCGTCACCGCACCCCGACAGCCCCGCGCAGCGGCCCCGGCCCGCCGCAGGCGCAACGGCGAGGGCACCGCGCAGCGGGCAACAAACGGCGAGAAACCCCCACGGCGGGACAGCCAAAAACGTGGTGGGGGGCCACCCCGCAACGCACTGGCAAACTGGAACCATGCCCATTCACGAAAACCTTCTCGGGGGACCGCCCCCGACCCGTCTGCCCGACGATCCCGAGCCCCGCGAGCTGCTCGCCGCGGGCACGGCACCGTCCGATGTCGCCGCGAAGTACCCGACCTCGTCCCTGGCCTGGGCGCAGCTTGCGGACGACGCGTTCGAGGGGGGCCGGGTCGTCGAGTCGTACGCCTACGCCCGCACCGGCTACCACCGCGGCCTGGACGCGCTGCGCCGGGCCGGCTGGAAGGGCCACGGCCCGGTGCCGTTCGAGCACGAGCCCAACCGCGGCTTCCTCCGGGCGCTGCACGCCCTCGCCCGCGCCGCCCAGTCGATCGGCGAGCAGGACGAGTACGAGCGCTGCTCGACCTTCCTGCGGGACTCCTCGCCGACCGCGGCCGACACCCTCTCCTGACGGGCCGCCGCCGGTCCCCGTAGCGGGGCCGCCGGCGCTGCTGCCAAGGAGCTCCCAGGTCAACGGGCCGGCCGCGATCGCGGTCGGCCCTTGCGCGGTCGCTGCCCAGCACCGATGATTTCAGTGGGCCGGGCCATCCCGTGCCCGAGGGGACCGGGGCTCCCGAGCCGACAAGGAAGGGGCGGACCGCTACCCGGTAGTTCGCACCTGAGGAGTCCCTCATGTCGCAGCCGTCTCCCATTGATCCCCCGGACCGCGGATCGACCGCGCCCGCCGGGTGCCCGGTATCGGCCGGCACCGCCGAGTCCGACCCGCCCTTCGCCCCGGATCTGAGCATCGGCAGCAGCAGCACGACCCCGTACGAGGACTATGTCCAGGCGGGCGTCCTCACTCATCTGCAGCACCCGCTCTCCGAGGACCCCGGCGAGATGGTCTTCCTGGTCACCACCCAGGTCATGGAGCTGTGGTTCACGGTCATCGTCCATGAGTGGCGCACCGCCGCCGAGGCGCTGCGCCGCGACGACCTGCCGGTGGTCATGGAGGCGCTGCGCCGCTCCACCTACGAGCTGGAGGCGCTGAACGCCGCCTGGAAGCCGCTCGCCCGGCTGACCCCGGCGCAGTTCAACGCCTACCGCAGCGCGCTCGGCGAAGGCTCCGGTTTCCAGTCGGCGATGTACCGGCGGATGGAGTTCCTGCTCGGTGAGAAGTCCGCGTCCATGCTGGTGCCGCACCGTGGTGCGCCGCGGGAGCACGCCGAGCTGGAGAAGGCCCTCCAGGAGCCCAGTCTGTGGGACGAGGTGCTGCGGATGCTCGCCCGGCGCGGCTGGGCGGTCCCCGAGGCCGTGCTGCGGCGGGACCCGGCGCAGCGTTACGAACCGGACCCGGCCGTCGAGGCCGTCTGGGCCGAGATCTACGCCGGTTCGCAGGACTCCGAGCTGGTCCGGCTCGGCGAGATGCTGACCGACATCGGCGAACTGATCCGCCGCTGGCGCAACGACCATCTGGTCGCGACCTGGCGGGCGATGGGAGCAAAAATGGGTACCGGTGGTTCCGCGGGCGTGGCCTGGCTGGAGAAGCGGGCACGCAAGAATGTCTTCCCCGAGCTGTGGACGGCGCGAAGCCATGTCTGAGACCCCCGAGTTCCCCGAGGCCACCGGCCGCACCGAGCCCGCCGGGGCCCGTGAACAGGCCGTGCGCGCCGCCGAGTTGGACGCCGCCGATCCGCTCGCCGCGGTCCGCGACCGCTTCGTCCTCGACCCCGCGCCCGATCACGCGTCCGGCGACGCCGATGTCTATCTCGACGGCAACTCGCTGGGCGCGCTGCCCCGCGGGGTGGCCGACCGGATAGCCGATGTCATCACCCGCGAGTGGGGGCAGCTGCGCATCCGGTCCTGGAACGAATCCGGCTGGTGGACCGCGCCCGAGCGGATCGGCGACAAGATCGCCCCGCTGATCGGGGCGGGACCGGGCCGGGTGGTGGTCGGCGACTCGACCAGCGTCAACCTCTTCAAGGCGCTGATCGGCGGTGTCCGTATGGCCGGCAAGGGCTGCACGGAGATCCTCGTCGATGCCACGACCTTCCCGACCGACGGCTATATCGCCCGCTCCGTGGCCCGGATGACCGGTCTCGCGGTGCGGCCGGTCGAGCCCGCGCGGATCGCCGACGAGGTCACCGAGCGGACCGCGCTGGCGCTGGTCAACCATGTCGACTACCGCACCGGCCGGCTCAACGACCTGCCCGGCATCACCCATGCGCTGCACTCCGCGGGCGCACTCGCCGTCTGGGACCTGTGCCACAGCGCCGGCGCGCTGCCGGTCGGCCTCGACGCGCACCATGTCGACCTCGCCGTCGGCTGTACGTACAAGTACCTCAACGGCGGCCCGGGTTCGCCCGCGTACCTCTACATCCGCGAGAGCCTCCAGGAGCGGTTCGAATCGCCGCTGCCGGGCTGGAACTCACACGCCGATCCGTTCGCGATGGACCCCACCTACGCCCCGGCCGACGGCATTCTGCGCGGCCGGGTCGGCACCCCCGACATCCTGTCGCTGCTCGCCCTGGAGGCGGCGCTGGAGGCCTGGGACGGGGTGTCCATCGAGGAGGTCCGCACCAAGAGCCTCGCCCTGACCGACTTCTTCCTGGAGTGCGTGGCGGCCTATGTGCCGCCGGGCAGCGTGCGCTCCCTCACGCCGTCCGACCACCAGTGGCGCGGCAGCCAGGTGTCGCTGGCGTGTTCCCCCAAGCTCTCCGCCACGGACGGGCAGGGCGGCACCCCGCTCGCCGGTGAGGTGATGGACGAGCTGATCCGGCGCGGGGTGGTCGGCGACTTCCGGTACCCCGATGTGCTGCGCTTCGGCTTCACCCCGCTCTACACCTCCTTCGCGGACGCGGAGCGGGCGGCGCGGGTGCTCGGTGAGGTGCTGGGGGCGCTGCCCGAGGTGGAGTCGGGGGCGTCCGGGGCCGCCGGGTGAGTGTGGCGGACGAGGAGCCGGCGCTGCTGGGGCTCGCCCCGGTGGCGCCGGACCGGACGGTGGCGTACGGGCCGCATCCGGACCAGCTCGTCGACGTCTACGCGCCGCGGGCGGGCGACGGCGGACGGGCGGCGGTCCGCGGGCCGCTGGTCGTCCTGCTGCACGGCGGGTTCTGGCGCGCGGCCTACGACCGGCGCCATCTCTCGCCGCTCGCCGCCGAACTGGCCGGGCACGGGATGCCGGTCGCGCTGGCCGAGTACCGCAGGGTCGGCGCGGGCGGCGGGGCGCCGCAGACGTTCGAGGACGTCACGGCGGCCATCGGTGCCGCCCACGCGGCGCTGGCGCGGACCGTGGCGGACCCCGCCGTGGTCCTCGTCGGGCACTCGGCGGGCGGCCATCTCGCGCTGCTCGCCGCCGCCCGCCCCGGCACCCCGGTGACCCGCGTCCTCGCGGTCTCACCGGTCGCCGATCTCGCCCGCGCCCATGAGCTGGGTCTGAGCGACGGCGCGGTCGCCGAGCTGCTCGGCGCCGGGCCCGGTCTGCCGGAACGCCTCGCCGCGGCCGACCCGGCGCGCCATCCGCCGGCCGGCGTCCCGGTCACGATCCTGCACGGCACCGACGACCCGGACGTCCCGGTGGAGCTCTCCCGCCGCTACGCGGCGCGGAACCCCGGCACCACGGACCTGCGTGAGCTGCCCGGCGTCGGCCACTACGCCCCCGTCACCCCCGGCAGCCCCAGCTGTCACACACTTGTCGGTTGCCTGAGCTGACCATGTAGTACTTGAGGCGGATCCCCGCAGATCCCCACTGGTGGGGACGCCCGGGGGGCCGCCGTTGCTTACCGTTGTCAGCGTGAACGAGACGACCCAGAAGCAGGACTCTTTGCACTCGGAGGCACGGATAGCCCATGGCGTGCTGCACCGGCTGCGCCAGGACCTGTTCGTCGACGCCTTCGCCTTCCGCCCGCTGCCCCCGCTGGAAGATGCCAAGATCTCCCGGTGGGTGCCGTGGCTGCCCGAGCGGCTGCGACGCTGGGCGCGCTGGCTGCCGCATGTGACCGTCGGCTTCTTCTCGGCTTTCGTCCTCCTGGTGGACCTGGCCAGCTCCGGCCCCGGCCCGCTGCACGGCATGGTGGCCGCCGGCTTCTCCCTGCTGCTCGCCGCGCCGCCGATGCTCACCCTCTTCCGCCCGGTGGGCGCCTACTGGCTGTCGTTGGCCGCGTTCGCCGTCGCGTCGTTCGCCGAGGCGGCCTCCCCGTTCGCCAACCTCTTCTCGAACGGCGCCTTCGCCACCCACGTCATGGTGATGGTCCTCGTGGTGCTGCGCACCCGGCCGCGGCTGGCCATGGAGATGTGGCTGGTCACCTTTGCCGTGGCGGCGGTCCTGACCGTCCTGACCGGCACGGACCCGGGTGATCCGGCGCCGGTGGCGGTCTTCTGCGGAGTGATCCTGATCTCCGCCGCCGCGGTCCGTGCCTGGCGCGAGGAGCGCCAACAGGTCGTCAAGACGCAGACCGTCACCGAGGAGGAGCGCACCCGGCGGACGCTCCTGGAGGAGCGGGCCCTGATCGCACGCGAGCTGCACGATGTGGTGGCCCACCACATGTCCGTCATCGCCATCCAGGCCGAGGCGGCCCCCTACCGCGTCAAGGACACCCCGCCCGAGCTCGCCACGTCCTTCGCGACGATCCGGGAGAACGCCGTCGCCGCGCTCGCCGAGCTGCGCCGCATCCTCGGCGTGGTGCGCTCCGCCGACCCGGACGCCTTCGCCGAGAGCGACCCGGAGGCCCCGCAGCCGACGCTCGGCCACCTCGACTCGCTGCTCGACAGCGTCCGCGGTGCCGGGCTGACCGTCGAGGCCGTGATCACCGGTTCGCCCCGGCCGCTGCCGCAGGGCGTCGAGCTGTCCGCGTACCGGATCGTGCAGGAGGGGCTGAGCAACGCGCTGCGGCACTCGCCGGGCGCCGACGCCCGG
The DNA here is from genome assembly GCF_028870195.1 of Streptomyces sp. G7(2002). Classification (NCBI taxonomy): domain Bacteria; kingdom Bacillati; phylum Actinomycetota; class Actinomycetes; order Kitasatosporales; family Streptomycetaceae; genus Streptomyces; species Streptomyces sp. G7(2002). The sequence goes on along the minus strand of NZ_CP102609.1, from coordinate 4,716,149 downwards.
GTGGAGATCTCCTATGTGCTGGGCGGGCTGGGAGTGCGGATCGTCAACGGGGCGCCCAGCCGGCTGGCCAAGCCGTCCCCGGGCGCGGGGCACGGAGTGCTGGGCATGCGGGAGCGGGTACAAATGCTGGGCGGCGAGATGACGGCCGACCACACCGAGGACGGCGGCTTCGAGGTCGCGGCGTTCATCCCGGTGGCGAACACAACGGGCGAGAAGAAGGCTGGGGGAGCACGCGCATGATCCGGGTATTGATCGTCGACGATCAGGTGATGGTCCGGGAGGGCTTCTCCGTCCTGCTCAACGCCATGCCGGACATCGAGGTCGTCGGGGAGGCGGTCGACGGCCGCGAGGCGGTGCGCAAGGTCGCCGTCCTCAAGCCCGATGTCGTCCTGATGGACATCCGGATGCCGGAGATGAACGGCCTGGAGGCGACCCGCGAGATCGTGGCCGCCGACGAGGGTGCCAAGGTCCTGGTGCTGACCACCTTCGATCTGGACGAGTACGTCTACCAGGCGCTGCGTTCGGGGGCCAGCGGCTTCCTCCTCAAGGACGCCTCGGCCGGCCAGCTCGCCGACGGCGTCCGCATCGTCGCCTCCGGCGAGGCGCTGCTCGCCCCCACCGTCACCAAGCGCCTGATCTCCGAGTTCTCCCGCCTCGGCACGCCCCGCGCCCCCGCCCAGGAGCGCATCGCCGACCTCACCGAGCGCGAGACCGAGGTCCTGGTGCTGGTCGCCCAGGGCCTGTCGAACGGGGAGATCGCCGAGCATCTCGTGGTCGCCGAGTCCACGGTGAAGACGCATGTCAGCCGCATCCTGGTGAAGCTGGGACTGCGCGACCGCACCCAGGCCGCGGTGTTCGCGTACGAGGCGCGGCTGGTGACGCCGGGGGGCTGAGCGCTCCGGGCGGGACGTGCGAGGGCCGCCGGCGATCGGAACCGCCGGCGGCCCGTGCGTACGGCCGTCTACGGCTGCGGGACCTCCCGCAGCAGCTTCGAGCTCCAGGGGCACCAGATCAGTCCGGGCAGGAACGGTCCGCCGGCCTCGTCCAGATGCTCTTCGACATAGGGCGTGGTGGCGTCACAGACCTCGATGGCGAAGTCGAAGAAGTCGATCGTCTCCGGGCGGAGATGGAAGCTCCAGCGCCAGTTGTACGGGGCGGGGCGCTTGTCGATCCGGCCGATGACATGGGGCTCCGAGCTGGTCGCACCGCTCAGCAGATCCCGGGCGTGCTGGATCTTGCGCGGGTCGGTGAGCTTGATGACGAATTCCGCGCGGGTGACATCGGTCATCACGAAGTATGCCGCCGAGTCGACCCGGTGGGGCTGCGCGGCGTCGCTCGTCTGCTTCCCCTGGGCCGGTCCGGCCGCCGTGACGGCGAGCAGTGCCGCCGCCGCGAGAATGCCGATCTTGGTGGTGATACGTCGCATGAACCCCTCCGGTGCCGCGGGTCGTGGTCACGACCGTGCACACGGAAAGTAACGGGTTGGTCACCAAGTGCTCCAGAGTTACTGCGAGTTAACACACCGCCAGGTGAAATGGCGAACAGTGACTGGCGGTTGGTCACGTCATGTGCTGTATCCACACCCTGTGGACGGCGAGGCGCCGACTCACCACGCGTACGGAAGTGCGCCGCCGGAGTCCGCTACAGCTCCGACGGCGCACGTCTTCAGGGGCGGCCGGCCGTGGGACGACGGGCCGCCGGGGGATCAGCCGATGTCGCGCCGGCGCACCCCCACCAGGCCCAGGAGGGCGAAGAGGGCGGAGAGCGCCAGCAGCCAGACGAACGGGGCGGCGGTGGCATCCGCGCCGGGGAGCTTGGGGAGATGGCTGTACGGGGAGAGATTCATCGCCCACGGAGGGAACTTGAGCGAGGGGCCGAGCCAGCCGATGGCCAGGCAGCCGCCGACGAGCGCCCAGACGGCGGGGGTGGCCTTCGGGAACAGCCCGAAGACGAGGACCGCCAGACCGGTGAGCGTCCAGACCGCCGGGACCTGGGAGAGCGCCGCGGCCAGCACCGGGCCCAGTTGGCCGCCGAGGTCGTCGGCCGAAAGGCCGTGGGCCAGGCCCAGGGCCAGGCCGCCGGAGGCCAGGATGACGGCGGTGCCCCCGTACGCGATGACCAGGTGGCTGCCGGCCCAGCGGAGCCGGCCCACCGCACCGGCCAGCACCGGCTCCGCGCGCTCCCCGGTCTCCTCGCCGCGCAGCCGGAGCACCGCACCGGCCGCGTAGAGCGACGCGACCATGCCGAGCAGTCCGGCCATGGTGGCCAGGAAGGCGTCGGTCAGGCCCTGTTGGCCGCCCATCCGCTCGACGATCTCGCGGGTCTGCTGATTGCCGCCGACCAGGTCGGAGGCGCCCTCGGCGATCCCGCCGAAGACCGCGCCGGCGCACAGGAAGCCGGTCGTCCAGCCCAGCAGGGTGGTGCGCTGGAGCCGCCAGGCCAGGCCGAAGGGACCGCTCAGGGAGCGCGGTGCGAGCGCTGGTCCGGGGCGGGCGGGCAGGAAGCTCATGCCGAGGTCGCGGCGGGCGGTCAGCGCGTAGGCGGCGGAGCCGGCCAGGGCGGTCGCCGCGAGGAAGAGCAGCAGGATCCACCAGCGTTCACCGGCGTACGGGCGGAGGTTCTCCGACCAGCCGATCGGGGAGAGCCAGGTGAGCGGGGAGGTGGCATCGGCCGTCGCGGCATCCCCCGCGGCGCGCAGGGCGAAGGCGAGGCCCAGGACCGCGCCGGTCAGCCCCTTGGCCAGCCGTGCGCTCTCGGTGAGTTGGGCGGCGATGGCGGCCAGGCCGGCGAAGAGCGTGCCGGTGCCGCCGATGGCCAGGCCGAGGGCGAGCGAACCGGCGGCCGGCCGGCCGGACAGGGCCGTCCCGCCCGCGATCAGCGCCGCGAGCAGGGAGTTGGCGATCAGGGCGGTCAGCAGGGCCGCGGTCAGCGGTGCCCGGCGGCCCACCATCGCGGCGGAGAGCAGTTCCTGACGGCCCGTCTCCTCCTCCTCGCGGGTGTGCCGGACCACGATCAGCAGACTCATCACCGCGGCGAGGACGGCGCCGAAGCCGGCCATCCGCCAGGCGACCAGACCGCCGACGGAGTCGCTGAAGACCGGTCCGTACAGCGCGCGCATCGAGCCGTTGTGGTTCATCGAGGCGGCCAGTCCGGCGCGCTGGGCGGCGGTGTCGTAGACCGCCTCGAAGGACGCGCCCATGGCGGCGACGGTCAGGCCCAGTGCCAGCACCCAGGCCGGGATCATCAGCCGGTCGCGGCGCAGCGCAAGGCGCAACAGGGTGCCGGTGCCCGCCAGATGGCGGGGGCGTGCGGCGCGGACGGGACGGGCCGCGGTCACGGCGGTCATCGCGCGACCGCCTCTCCGGTGCGGGCGTCGTCCTGGTAGTGGCGCAGAAAGAGCTCTTCCAGAGTGGGCGGGGTGCTGGTGAGGCTGCGGACGCCGGAGGTGCCGAGCGAGTGGAGCACGGCGTCGAGCTTGTCGGTGTCCACCTGGAGGCGGACGCGGTGGCCCTGGCTCCCCCGGATCGGCTGGGCGGACAGGCCGTGGACGCCGGGGAGGGAAGCCAGCCCGTTGGGCGGCCCGGCGAGTTCGGCGATGACCGAGGTGCGGGTCAGATGCCGCAGCTCGCCCAGTGAGCCGGATTCGACGGTCCGTCCCTTGCGGATGATGCTGACGCGGTCGCAGAGCGCCTCGACCTCGGACAGCACATGGCTGGAGAGCAGGACCGTACGGCCGCGGTCGCGCTCCTCGGTGACGCAGCTCTGGAAGACCTCCTCCATCAGCGGGTCGAGCCCGGAGGTCGGCTCGTCGAGGATGAGCAGATCGACGTCGGAGGCGAAGGCGGCGACCAGGGCGACCTTCTGGCGGTTGCCCTTGGAGTACGTCCGCCCCTTCTTGGTGGGGTCGAGTTCGAAGCGCTCCAGCAGCTCGGCCCGGCGCGCGGCGTCGAGTCCTCCGCGCAGCCGGCCGTAGAGGTCGATCACCTCGCCGCCGGAGAGGTTGCGCCACAGGGTCACATCGCCGGGGACATAGGCGATACGGCGGTGCAGCTCGACGGCGTCCTGCCAGGGGTCCTTGCCCAGGAGCCGGGCCGTGCCGCCGTCGGCGCGCAGCAGGCCGAGCAGTACCCGGATCGTCGTGGACTTGCCGGCGCCGTTGGGCCCGAGGAAGCCGTGTACCTCACCGGCCGCCACCTGCAGATCGAGGCCGTCCAGCGCATGGGTGCGGCCGAAGGACTTGTGGAGACCGTCGACCCGGATCGCGGGGGCGGTGGAGATTGCCTTGGTCATGATTTTGAAGCTACGCTAGATTCACAAATTTGTGAAGTTAAGAAACCGTATAAACTTGGGGTGGGTGGCTCTGAACAGGGGAGATGATGCGCATATGAGCGAGCAGGCACAGCAGAGTGCGGACCGGACGGACGACACCCGCCAGGACGGCGACGGCGCCACGCGTGACGACGAAGCGGTCTCGCGGTTCGTCGAGCGGTTCGCCTCGCAGTTGGTCGAGGCCGGTATGCAGCGGATGTCCGCCCGGGTCTTCGCCTGTCTGCTGGCCTCCGACTCCGGCGTGCTGACGTCCGCCGAACTCGGCGAGCGCCTCCAGGTCAGCCCGGCCGCCGTCTCCGGCGCGATCCGCTATCTCTCCCAGGTCGACATGGTCAGCCGGGAACGTGAGCCCGGCTCCCGCCGCGACCGCTACCGCGTGCACAGCGACCAGTGGTACGAGGCGCTGGCGCGCCGGGACAACGTCCTCACCCGCTGGGAGGGCACTCTGCGCGAGGGCGTCGACAGCCTCGGCGAGGACTCGCCCGCGGGCCGCCGGATCGCCGAGACAGTGATCTTCTTCGAGTTCCTGCAGAAGGAGCTCGCAGGGTTGCTGCAGCGCTGGCGCGAACACCGCGACCAGCTGCGGGCCGACCTCGAAAGCGCCGACCGCTGAGGCGTGTCCGCGGGGGGCCGGCGCTCAGCCCCGCGGCAGCTGCAGCCGCCAGGCCGCCGGCTGCACGGTCCAGGTACGGGTCCTGACCGGCCCGCCGACCACCGCATCCGCCCGGTAGTGGAAGTCCGCGCCGGACACCGTCACCGCCCGCGCCCGGGTCCGCACCGGCCGCGCCCCGCCCGGCCAGTGCACCACGACCTCGGCCAGCTCACGGCCGTCACCGGCACCGGCCCCCGGCCGCGGCCCGTCCGCCCCGGTCTGTCCGCCGGGCACCACCGAAACCCCGCGCACCGGCCGGTCCAGATCCGCCAGCAGCACTCCGTCCGCCTCGATCCGCAGCCGCTGCCCCGGTACCCGGGCCCGCCGTGCGCCCAGTCCGGCCGCCGGCGCCGCCAGCAGCGCCAGCGCCGTACGGGCGGTCCGCGCGGCCGGCTTCCACCACGGCCGGGGCCCGTCGAGGCTGTCCACCGGGCCACCCCGCCCGCCCAGGGCGTCGGCCGGTCCGACGGGGGCCGGCGGCGGGGCCGTCCCCGGCACATACGCCCCGTGCCCCAGCCGGGTCGCCTCGCTCCCGCAGGGGATGCGCAGTCCGCCCAGCACGATGCCGTCGCTGTCGTCCGTGAGCAGATCCATCGGCCGCTCCCCGCCGTCGAGGACGGCCCGCGCGGCGGCCACCGTGTCCGTGGGGACGCCCAGCGCGCGGCTCAGCGCGACGGCGGCCGGGGCGCCGACCGGGACCATCGACAGCGGCACCGCGGCCAGCTCGCGCTCCTTGTGCAGCAGGCCCACCACCCGCAGCAGCGTCCGGTCGTCACCGATCACCACCGGGCGGCGGTGGCCGCGCCGGGCGAGCATCCGCGCGAATTCCTCCGGCCCCTCCGGAAGACAGATTTTCGCGCCCGCGCCCGCGCACAGGACATCCTTCGCGATCCGCACGGACTCGCCGTCCGTACTGCGGGCGACCGGGTCGATGACCACGAGCAGGGGGTACCCCCGAACGGAGTCCACGGGAGAGTGCCCAGAAGGCTGCGCCGACACCTCGGTCCTTCCTCAGGTAGCATCTCGGTGCAAGAGCCCCTTGCGCTATTGCGCCAGGGGCTTCGTCTATTCCGGGGCACCGGTCCGACGGCTCCAGTGATGACGTACGCGTGAACAGGCACGCCGACGCCATCCACGCACGTTGGACATGCCCCGCCCGGAAGGGGTGTACGCCTGTGCCCGCACTTGTGCTGCTCGGTGCTCAGTGGGGTGATGAAGGCAAGGGAAAGGCCACCGACCTGCTCGGTGGATCCGTGGACTATGTGGTGCGCTACCAGGGCGGCAACAACGCCGGCCACACGGTCGTCGTCGGCGACCAGAAGTACGCACTGCACCTTCTCCCTTCCGGAATCCTCTCGCCGGGGTGCACCCCGGTCATCGGCAACGGCGTCGTCGTGGACCCGGCGGTCCTGCTCTCCGAGCTGAGCGGACTCAACGAGCGCGGCGTCGACACGTCCAAGCTGCTGCTCAGTGGTAACGCGCATCTGATCACGCCGTACAACATCACCGTCGACAAGGTGACGGAACGGTTCCTCGGCAAGCGGAAGATCGGCACCACGGGCCGCGGCATCGGCCCGACCTACGCCGACAAGATCAACCGCGTCGGGATCCGTGTCCAGGACCTCTACGACGAGTCGATCCTGGAGCAGAAGGTCGAGGCGGCCCTCGACGTCAAGAACCAGCTGCTCACCAAGCTCTACAACCGCCGCGCCATCGAGGCCGGCCAGGTCGTCGAGGAGCTGCTGGGCTACGCCGACAAGATCAAGGGCTATGTCGCCGACACCACCCTGATCCTCAACAAGGCGCTCGACGACGACAAGGTGGTCCTCTTCGAGGGCGGCCAGGGCACGCTGCTGGACATCGATCACGGCACGTACCCCTTCGTCACGTCCTCGAACCCGACCGCGGGCGGCGCCTGCACGGGTGCGGGCGTCGGTCCCACGAAGATCAGCCGCGTCATCGGCATCCTCAAGGCCTATACGACGCGCGTCGGCGCCGGTCCGTTCCCGACCGAGCTCTTCGACGAGGACGGCGAGGCGCTGCGCCGCATCGGCGGCGAGCGCGGCGTCACCACCGGCCGGGACCGCCGCTGCGGCTGGTTCGACGCGGTCATCGCCCGCTACGCCACCCGCGTCAACGGCCTGACCGACTTCTTCCTCACCAAGCTCGACGTGCTCACCGGCTGGGAGCAGATCCCGGTCTGTGTCGCCTACGAGATCGACGGCAAGCGCGTGGAAGAGCTGCCGTACTCGCAGACCGACTTCCACCACGCCAAGCCGGTCTACGAGATGCTCCCCGGCTGGTCCGAGGACATCACCAAGGCGAAGTCGTTCTCCGACCTGCCGAAGAACGCCCAGGCGTACGTCAAGGCGCTGGAGGAGATGTCCGGCGCCCCGATCTCCGCGATCGGCGTCGGCCCCGGCCGCGACGAGACGATCGAGATCAACTCGTTCCTGTCCTAGGGACACCGCCGGGGGACCTCCGCGGTCCCCCGGCACGGCGCAGCGGACAGCCGCGCGGCTACTTCACCCTGGAGTAGCCGCGCGGCTGTTTGTCGTCGCCCAGGAACTCGCGGTGCAAGGTGCCGTTGGCGGCCAGACTGAGCACGGAGGTGCTGCTCGGTGTGCAGCCGGGCGCGGCCCGGTCCACGACCGACGGGCCGACGGTCAGCTTGCCGCCCTCCGCCGCGTAGAGGTCGGCGTGCGCCGTGCAGCGGCCGGCGCGGCCCACGACGACGGTGCTGAGGACCGTGCTGCCCGCCGGGGCCTGTTCGACGGTCAGCTGCTGGCTGCCGTAGCCGTCGTCGTTCGGCCGCCGCCAGGTGCCGACGAAGCCGGCCGGGACGGTGGCGTCGGCCGGGGCGACGCGGTGCAGGGTCGCGGTGCGTCCGGCCGCGGCCCAGGTCAGGGTGCCGGCGCCGCCCTCCTCCAGGGTGTGCTCGCCCAGCGCGGAGCAGCGGCCGGCCGGGACGGACCGGACGACCTTGGTGTCCAGGCGCAGCGCCGGGTGCCCGTCGTGCCGGGTGACGGACACCAGCTTGCCGTCGCTGCGGCATTCGTAGGTCGCCCCGAGGCTGGTGCTGTTCGCGACCACCTCGCCGACCGTGCCGTGGGTGATCACGAACCGCCGCTGCTGCCCGGTCGGCGTCCCGTCCCGCAGCACCGGGCCGGACCAGGTGCCGACATAGCGGGCCGGGATGTCGGACGCGCTGTCGTCGGCGTCCGCCCCGCCGCTCAGCAGCGGGACCGCGGCGGCGGCCGTAGCGGCCGCGACGACGGCGGTGGCGGCGAGGGGGAGCCAGCGACGGCGGCGGCGTCGCTCCGCCGGGGTGGGCGGGGGCGGTGCCGGACTCGGCAGGGTTTTGGTGGTCAGCACCGTCGGCGGCTGGCCGCCGGGCGGGGTGTCGGTGTCCAGGAGGAGCACGGCGTGCTGCCCCAGGCGGGCGATCAGCTCGGCCGGCAGCCAGGGCGGGGCCGACGGGCCACCGGGGACCGGCCCGAGACGCTCGGCGAGCTCCTCGGGGGTGGGCCGCGCCGCCGGGTCCTTGGCCAGGCAGTCCAGGATCAGCGCGCGGATCCCGTCCGGCACCGCGGCCACGTCCGGCTCCTCCTGCGCGATCTTGAACATCACCGCATGGACACCCGAAGCGGGATTGCCGAACGGCTGCCGCCCGGTCGCCGCGTACGCCAGCACCGAGCCCACACAGAAGACATCGCTGGCCGGGGCGACGCGCTGCCCCGTGACCTGCTCGGGCGACATGAAACTGGGCGAGCCGAGCACCGTGCCCGCCCGGGTCTGGGTCTGCTCCCCGACCGAGTCCAGGGCCCGCGCGATCCCGAAGTCGATGACCCGCGGCCCGTCGATGGTGAGCAGCACATTGGACGGTTTGAGATCGCGGTGCACCAGACCGACGCCGTGGATGTCGCGCAGCGCGCAGGACAGTCCGTACGCCAGCCGCCGCAGCGAATCCTCCGGCAGCGGGCCGTAGCTGCCGGCACGGCTGTACGACCCGACGACCTCGCTCAGTGTGGGGCCCGCGATATAGCCGGTGGCGACCCAGGGGACCGCGGCCTCGGTGTCGGCGTCCAGCACCGGCGCGGTCCAGCGCCCGCCGACCCGCCGCGCGGCCGCGACCTCGGCCCGGAAGCGGTCCCGGAACTCCTCCTCGGCGGCGAGTTCGGCCTTCACCAGCTTCACCGCGACGGTCCTGCCGCCCTCGGAACGGGCGAGGTAGACCCGCCCCATCCCGCCGCTGCCGAGACGGCTGAGCAGCCGGTAGTCCCCGATCCACTGCGGATCGTCGGCCGTCAGCCCCCGCAGGCCGTCCATCCGGGCACCCTCCCCCGTGTCGTTCCGTGCCTGAGGCGCGTGGCGGCAGCAGGCGTCTCCCGAGCCTAGGCCGCCCGGGATCGCGCTATGGCCGACAGAGCGTCACGACGGGAGAACGATCGAGGGGTGACAGGGGAATGACGGACGCGTGACCAGGAGGAACGGCCGAACTGCCCGCGCCGGGCCGTCGCCGGACGCTGCGTCACCCGGGCGCCCTTCACCCCTTCTTGTCAGCCGTCACCCCGCTCTTGCGGTACGACAGCGCCTTCCCGTCGTCCGAGACGCGGCGCAGCTTTCCGCCCACCATCTCCAGGGTGCTCGACTCGCCGGGCTCGCAGCCGTCCGTTCCGGAGACCACCGTGGACGGGCCGAGGCGGACCGGGGGACCCGCGCTGATCAGGGTGGCGGCGAACGCGCAGCGGTAGGACGCTCCGGTCGCCGTCATCGTCAGCACGGTGTCACCGGTCTCGCCCTGGGTGAGCGTGAGGCGCCGGGCGTTGACGCCGGATCCGTCGAGTGTCGTCTCCCACGTGCCGAGATAGTCCGTGGGAATGCCCCCGTTCGCGGCGGACTGCGCCGACGCCCGGCCGTCCTTCGTGTCCTCCGCCCGTACACCGCCGCCGTCACCGCCGAGCACGGCGTACACGGTGGCCGCACCGGCCCCGGCCAGCACCAGCGCGACCGCGGCGAACCGGGCCACACCGGCACCACGACGACGGCGCGGGGCCGGGGCGGGTGCCGGGGCAGCGGGGCCGTGGTGCCCGTGGGCGGCATGGGGCGCATCCGGCGCCGGATGTGCCGCGCCGGGACGCGGGGGCGGCGTCGCCGGGATGCGGCCCGGTGCGGGCGTGTGCGAAACGGCGGTGGGCAGCGCATGCACCGCGCCGGGCCCCTCCGGGGCGGGCGACGGGGCCGCGGACGGTGCCCCGGCCCGGCCGCCGCCCCGCGCATACTCCCCGTCCTGCGGGTCCTCCGCCTCCAGCAGCTCCACGGCGTGCCGCCCCAGCCGGGCGACCAGTGCCCCCGGCAGCCACGGCTCGTCGTCCGTGCCCGGCCGGTCGCCGGTCCCGCGCTCCGCCTGCGCCACCAACTCCTCGGGCGTGGGCCGCTGTTCCGGGTCCTTGGCCAGGCATCCCGCGACCAGCTCGCGCAGCCCGTCGGGCAGTGCGGAGAGATCGGGCTCCTCCTGGGCGATGCGGAACATCAGGGCGTGCGCGATGCTGTTGTCCGTGCCGAACGGCTGCCGTCCGGTCGCCGCGAAGGCCAGTACGGACCCGAGGGAGAAGACATCGCAGGCCGGGGTCAGCGGCTCGCCGCGCACCTGCTCCGGTGACATGAAGCCCGGTGAGCCGACCGAAGCGCCGGTACGCGTCACCCCGTTGCCGGTGACCGCCTCCAGCGCCCGCGCGATCCCGAAGTCGATGACGCGCGGACCGTCGATGGTGAGCAGCACATTGGACGGCTTGAGGTCGCGGTGGATGATCCCGGCGGCATGGATCGCGCCCAGCGCACGGGCCAGCCCGGCGGCCAGGATCCGTACGCTCCGCTCGGGCAGCGGAGTGCCGCCGCCGACGACCCGCTGCAGGGAGGGGCCCGCGATATAGCCCGTGGCGACCCAGGGGGTCCCGGCCTCGGTGTCCGCGTCCAGTACGGGCGCCGTCCACTCCCCGCCGACCTGCTGCGCGGCCCGTACCTCCCGCCGGAAGCGGGCCCGGAACTCCTCCTCGCCGGCCAGCTCCGAGTGCACCAGCTTGACCGCGACCGTACGGCCGCGGTCCGAACGCGCCAGGAACACCCGTCCCATACCGCCCTGGCCGAGCCGCCCGAGCAGGCGGTAGTCCCCGATCCGCGCCGGGTCCTGTGCGTCCAGCGGCCGCAGCCATCCGGCCCGTTCCGCGCGCCCCGGCCGTCCCTGCTGCCCAGCACGTATCGGCTGTTCCACGATTCCCGTCGCCCTTTCCCCCGAAGCCGCCCAGTGAGCGAGTGGACGCCGGCGCCTCCGCACCCGGGGTCTGCCCGCGGTCTCTCGTCCGCGGTGAGGATATCGAGCGTCCGCCGCGCACCGGCAGGCCCGTCCGCCCCTTAGTCCTCCGCGGCCGGCGGGGTCCGTGGCGGACCGGGCAACTCGTCCAGCGCCGCCGACAGCTCCTCCAGCGCCGTCGTGACCCGTTGGAACCCCTCCGGCCCGCCGAGCTGTGCGCGCAGCCGGGCGGCGAACTCCGCATGGCCGGGGGTGATACGGGCGACGGCGGCCCGGCCCTCCTCGGTCGGGGCGAGGAGTTTGGCCCGCCGGTGCGCCGGATTCGGCCGGTATTCGGCGAGGCCGCGGGCAACAAGGAGGTCCGCGATGCGCTGCACGCTCTGGCGGGTGATGCCCATCGCGCGGGCGATACCGGCAACGGACAGCGGCTCGGGCAGCACGGCGCCCAGCACCTGCCACCAGGCGGCGGTCAGCCCGGCCGGACGGGCGAGGCCGTCCGCGACGCCGAGGAACTGCCCGTTGAGCCGGAAGACGGCGAGTGCGGTACGGCTGAGGAGCTCCGGGGCCTGAGGGGCTTCGGGCGTCACCGGCTCGGGGGCCCGGGGCGCGTCGTCCCGGGCCGCACTCATACGGCCCCGCCCTCGGACTCGGCCCCGGCAGGCCCGTCCGCCCCGTCCCCCGCCGTCATCAGCACGGGAAAGGCCTCGGCGTCGGAGTGCGCGAACAGGCGGAACCAGGCGTCCAGAATCCGCGGCTCCATGACGTCGAGTTCGGCGAAGATCTCCCGGGCGAAGGCCACCGGCGCGGTCGGACCCGCCGTGATCAGACCGCGGGCGCGCACCGCGTCGTCCTCGCGGTAGTGGCCGCCGCCCCGGTAGCCGGGCTGCGCGGCGAGGTACGGGGCGGCGCCGCTGGTGTGCGGACGGTCGTCCAGCAGGCCTTCCCGGGCCAGCCCCGCGGTCGCGCCGCAGATCGCCGCGACCGGCACCCCGGCGGCCAGGAACTCCCGGGCCTTGGCCGCGAACGGCACCAACTCCTCGCCGGTGTCCCACAGTTCGGCGCCGGGGAGGATCAGCAGCGCACTGTCCTCGGGCCGCAGGGCGTCGAGCGCGAGCTCGGGCACGATTCGCTGCCCGCCCATGGTCGTCACCGGCCGGCCGGTGGTGGCCGCGACGGTGACCACGTCGTAGGCGCCCCGCGCCGGGCGGAAGTAACTGCCGCTGCGGAGATGGCTGATGGCGTGGCCGTACTCCCAGTCGGCAAGCGTGTCGTAGGCGGCGAGGTGCACGGTGCGCGAGGTCATGAGAGCTCCTTGGCCGGCAGCGGAACCGGGTCCGCCGTTCCCTGTGTCTCGTTGACAGCATCCTGTCGTATCGACAACATGCTGTCAACGCATCACACCCGCGAAGCCCCGCCACAACAGGGCCGGCCGCGCGGCGCACGGCGACCCCGCCCGAAGCCCTCGATTCCGGACAGCCGGACAGAGTGTCCGTACGCCGTGCGTGGAGTCACACACACTGTCGGTACCGGGCGCCGGGCCGTGATCCCTAGGCTGAGGGCGTTCGCCGCGACCGTCCTCCGGCGGACCCGAGCGACCCGATCCGAGGTACTGACCGTGACCACGACGCCCTCCGCCATTGCCGCCGACCCTGCTGCCGGGGCAGCCGTGAAGGCCGCCGACCGCGCGCACGTCTTCCACTCCTGGTCCGCGCAGGGCCTGATCGACCCGCTGCCGATCGCCGGCGCCGAGGGGTCGTACTTCTGGGACTACGACGGCAACCGCTACCTCGACTTCTCCTCGCAGCTGGTCAACACCAACATCGGCCACCAGCACCCCAAGGTCGTCGCGGCGATCCAGGAGCAGGCCGCGAAGCTGTGCACCATCGCACCCGGCTTCGCCGTGGACGTCCGGTCCGAGGCCGCCCGGCTGGTCGCCGAGCGCACCCCCGGCGACCTCGACAAGATCTTCTTCACCAACGGCGGCGCGGAGGCCGTGGAGAACGCGGTCCGGATGGCCCGCCTGCACACCGGCCGCGCCAAGGTGCTCTCCGCCTACCGCTCGTACCACGGCGCCACCGCCACCGCGATCAACCTGACCGGTGATCCCCGCCGCTGGCCCTCGGACACCGCCTCGGCCGGTGTCATCCACTTCTGGGGCCCGTTCCTCTACCGCTCGGCCTTCCACGCCGAGACGGAGGAGCAGGAGTGCGAGCGCGCCCTCGCGCACCTGGAACAGACCATCGCCTTCGAGGGCCCGCAGTCGATCGCGGCGATCATCCTGGAGACCGTCCCCGGCACCGCCGGGATCATGGTCCCGCCGGCCGGCTACCTCGCCGGGGTCCGCGAGATCTGCGACCGCCACGGCATCGTCTTCATCCTCGACGAGGTCATGGCGGGCTTCGGCCGCACCGGCCACTGGTTCGCCGCCGACCACTTCGGCGTCACCCCCGACCTGCTGACCTTCGCCAAGGGCGTCAACTCCGGCTATGTCCCGCTGGGCGGCGTCGCGATCAGCGCCGAGATCGCCGCCACCTTCGACCAGCGCCCCTACCCGGGCGGTCTGACCTACTCCGGCCACCCGCTGGCCTGCGCCTCCGCCGTCGCGACCATGAACGCGATGGCCGAGGAGCGGATCGTGGAGAACGCCGCCGACATCGGCGAGCGGGTCATCGGCCCCGCGCTGCGCGAGATCGCCGACCGCCACCCGTCCGTCGGCGAGGTCCGCGGCCTGGGCGTCTTCTGGGCCCTGGACCTGGTCAAGAACAAGGAGACCCGCGAGCCGCTGGTGCCGTACAACGCGTCCGGCGCCGCCAACGCTCCGATGGCCGAATTCGCGGCGGCCTGCAAGCGCGGCGGTCTGTGGCCGTTCGTGAACATGAACCGGACGCATGTCGTCCCGGCCTGCACGGTCACCGAGGCCGAGGCCAAGGAGGGCCTGGCCGCCCTCGACGAGGCCCTGACGGCGGCCGACGCCCACACCGTCTGAGTCCGGGGCCGGGCCCGCCCGGCGGCCGGAACCGCAGGTCACAGGCGTGCCGTAGGGCATGCTCACGGCAACCTCGGGCAGCGGACCGACGCGGCCCTCGCCTATCGTGGGCGGGGGCCGCTCCCACTTGCGCGGTCATGGACGTCTAAGGAGACGCACACGATGCCCGCCGGCGGAGACAGCTCAGTCATACGACGCAGCACCCTGCGCCAGCAGATCGCCGACGCCCTGCGCGACGAGGTCCTGGCCGGCCGGCTGCCGTCCGGCCACCCCTTCACCGTCAAGGAGATCGCCGAGCAGTACGGCGTCTCCGCCACACCCGTGCGCGAGGCGCTGCTCGACCTGTGCGCCCAGGGCCTGCTCGACGTCGAACAGCACCGCGGCTTCAAGGTGCACGCCTTCACCGCCGAGGACTTCCGGGCCATGGTCGAGGCCCGCACCCTGGTCATCGAGGGCATCTTCCGCAGCGGCGCCGACCAGGCACTGCGCGCCACCTCCGCGGGAGTGCTGATCTCCATCCGCCGCCGCGCCGACGAGGCCGAACGGGCCGCGCGGGCCGGCGACCTGGACGTCCTGATCGGCTACGACCTGCGGTTCTGGCGCGAGCTGAGCAGCATCGTGAACAACGCCTACATCAGCGACTTCCTCGACCGGATCCGCGTCCAGACCTGGATGTTCGCGGTCCCGCTGCTGCGCCGCGAACCCGACCTCAAGGGGCTGCTCTGGCACGGCCACAGCGCCCTGGCCGACGCCCTCCTCCAGCACGACCTGGCCACCGCGCAGCGGCTGATCGCCGAGTACAACGAGCACTCCCTCGCTCTCGTCGGAACGCGCGGCTAGCACTACGCTGTCCCGACCATCGGCCGTAATGGGCCGTACCCGTAGCTGTACGTGCGCCGGTGTCCCTGTCCCCGACCGGAAGCGAGCCCACACTCGTGGCATGTGACCTGTGGCTGGTACCCCTCGTCGATGTGCTGTGCCACAGCCCCGACAACCCGTTCTCCGAAGAGATCGCCGCCTACGACAAGGCCCTGACGGAAGCGGGCCTGCCACCGGTCCCGGTCTTCAGCTACATGCCCGGCCTGTCCGGTGACGTCGCGCCGGTCGCCGGCTTCGACTACGACGCCCTGCACTTCCTGCGCCGCGCCTACCTGCTGCGGCTGTGCAACCTGGAAGTGACACCGGTCGACGAACTGGGCGGTGACTACGAGCAGTTGCTGGAGATGTTCGAGGCCACCGCGCAGCAGTCCCACCTGGTGTGGCACTACGACCACGCGGGCGCCTACGTCCCGGTCGACTTCCCGCACCCGCTCGCCAACGACGAACTGCTGGAGGGCGGCGGCCCGCTGGGCTCCTCGCACGGCCTGCTGCGCGACCTCGAACTGGTTGCGCCATCCCTCGGCATCGATCCGGCCAATCCGCCCGCCGCCCCCGCCCCGCCGGCCGGCCCCACCTCCCTGGAGGAACGGGCGAACGCCGTCCCCCCGGACAACAGCCCCTTCGCCCGCGAACGCCACGTATGGCTGGGCCTCCACGCCGCCGCCACCCGAAGCCTCGCCCAAGGCTCCATGATCGTCTTCAGCTGACCCACCCATCGCCTTCTCCCGCCCACCACCGTCCCCACCCACCGGCCTTTTCCCCACCCACCCACGGGAGGGGACGGGCCGGAGGGGCAGGGTTTCCGGACGTAAAGCGAAGCAGTCCGGACACCCTGCCCCGGAGGCCCGTCACCGCACCCCGACAGCCCCGCGCAGCGGCCCGGCCCGCCGCAGGCGCCACGGCGGGGCACCCGCAAGCATCACCCGCGCCCAAGCCCCGCGCAGCGGACGCCGGCCCGCCGCAGGCGCAACGGTGGGAAAGCCGAAAACGTGGGCCCGAGGCAAAGCGCAGCGGACCGGCGGGAAAGCCGAAAGCGTGGGAAGCCATCACTCAGGCGGCCGCTGCCGAGGCATATTCGGCCGAGCCCGATGCGGCACCGCGAACCGCCCCGCCGCAGGCGCCCCTTCCTGACGCGGAGAAACGGCGGCAGAGCCGCCCCCGTCCGCGGCAAAGCGCAGCGAATCGGCCCGGAACTCCGCCATCCAGCCGGCCGTTTCGGCCCGCACCAGCTCCCCGAGGTCCTCGTTGAACCGCCGCAGCACCCCCAGACAGCGTTCCGCCGCCTCGCCCGCCGTGCCCTCGGCGGGCCCGAGCACCTCCCGCACGCTCTCCGTCGCCCAGTCGAACTGCAGCGCCTCCAGCCGCCGGTGAATCGCCTGCGCGGTCGCCAGATCCCGCATCCAGCCGGCGGTCACCCCGAAGTACCGGTCGCCGCCCAGACACACCGCCGCCAGCAGCAGCGACAGACATCCCCAGGACGCGCCGCCCTCCCAGATCCCGGCGAGATCCAGCAGCGGCAGCGCCCCGCCGACGGTCACTCCGGCCGCGGCGCCCAGCCGCAGCGCCCGCGCGCCGCGGCGCTTGGCCAGCCGGTCGTGCAGATACCAGTCGGCGGCGCGCAGCGCGCCCTCCTCGGTCCAGAGATAGAGCGCGTCGAGGCGGTCGGCCGGTTCCCCCCAGTCGCCGAGAGGGAAGACCCGTCCCGCGAGATCCCTCCGGCCGGGGCCTTGGCCGCCGCTCTCCCGAGTGGGGCGGCTGCTCTCCCGAGGGGGTCCCTCGGGCTGCATCTCCGGCTGACTCACCCGGGCACTCCCTCTCTACGCTCTCTACAGATTGCACGCGACAGATACGTGCCGTGACGCGTGACAGATACGCGCGGTGCACACATGCCAGATACGCGCGGTGCACACGTGACATACGGGACAGCCGTTGCACGCTGCACGCCGCCCCCTTCCTACCGCCGAACGGCTGGCGTCGGCCCCACAATCACGCTCTTTCCGCCCGGAAGTGGTGCGGGATCGGGTATAAGGCCGCCGGGTGCCTCACCCGAAAGAGTGGCCAACGCGGTGACACACGGTTTCCGGCCGCCCCGGCGCCGCTCGCCCCCGGGCCCGGCCGACGTCCGGGTGTCCGGAGCTCTCGTCTAGGCTGCCACCGTGAAGGTCCTCGTCATCGGCGGCGGCGCCCGCGAACACGCCCTGTGCCGCTCTCTGTCCCTCGACCCCGACGTCACCGCGCTGCACTGCGCTCCCGGCAACGCCGGCATCGCCGAGGTGGCCGAATTGCACGGGGTCAACGCCCTCGACGGCGCGGCCGTCGCCGAACTCGCCGTCGGCCTGGAGGCCGATCTGGTCGTGGTCGGTCCCGAGGCCCCCCTGGTGGCGGGCGTCGCGGACGCCGTACGCGACCGCGGTATCCCGGTCTTCGGCCCCTCGGCCCAGGCCGCCCAGCTGGAGGGCTCCAAGGCCTTCGCCAAGGACGTGATGGCCACCGCGGCCGTCCCCACGGCCCGCAGCTATGTCTGCACCACCCCGGAAGAGATCGACGAGGCCCTGGACGCCTTCGGCGCGCCGTACGTCGTCAAGGACGACGGGCTGGCGGCCGGCAAGGGCGTGGTCGTCACCGAGGACGTCGAGGCCGCCCGCGCCCACGCGCTGGCCTGCGACCGCGTCGTCATCGAGGAGTTCCTCGACGGCCCGGAGGTCTCCCTCTTCGCGGTCACCGACGGCGAGACCGTCGTCCCGCTGCAGCCCGCCCAGGACTTCAAGCGGGCCTACGACGGTGACCTGGGCCCCAACACCGGCGGCATGGGTGCCTACAGCCCGCTGCCCTGGGCCGACCCCAAGCTGGTCGACGAGGTCATGGCCACCGTCCTGCAGCCCACCGTCGACGAGCTGCGCCGCCGCGGCACCCCGTTCTCCGGGCTGCTCTACGCGGGCCTGGCGATCACCTCCCGCGGGGTGCGCGTGATCGAGTTCAACGCGCGCTTCGGCGACCCGGAGACCCAGGTCGTCCTCGCCCGCCTCAAGACCCCGCTCGCCGGCCTGCTGCGCGCCGCGGCCACCGGCACCCTCGCCGCCCTCCCGCCGCTGCGCTGGAGCGACGGCGCGGCGGTCACCGTCGTCATCGCCTCCCACAACTACCCGGACACCCCGCGCACCGGCGACCCGATCGACGGTCTCGCCGACGTCGTGGCGCAGGACGGCCCCAAGGCGTACGTCCTGCACGCCGGCACCAAGCGCGACGACTCCGGCGCGGTGCTCAGCGCGGGCGGCCGGGTGCTGTCCGTCACCGCCACCGGCGGGGACCTCACCACCGCCCGCGAGCGCGCCTACCGCGCCGTCGGCCGGATCTCCCTGGACGGCTCCCAGCACCGCACGGACATCGCGGCCAAGGTCGCGGACGACGCCGCGGACGCACAGCGGTCCTAGCCGCGACGGCGCACGGGCCGCACGGACGCGCCCGTCGCGCCGGTCGCAGCTGATGACATCTCCCCTGGGGCACATGGCACATACCGTGGCATATGCCCCAGGTCTGTGGGTGCAGACCGGGCCGAATCGCCCGCGGCCCCGCTCTTTCCGGCACCGGTTCCCGGCTTTGCCCAAAGCCATTCCATCGAGTGACCGCACCAAGTAACCGGCTGACGAGACGAAAACCCCCAACTAGGGTTCCGCGCAAGCGTCCTGCGGTGGCCGTGCCGGATTCCGGCACGGTGATCACGGTGGCGTCCGGCAAGTGGCTCACCGGCATTGCGATGTCAGTGGCCGGTGCCACAGTGGGTGGGGAGTGAGCTCGCTCCGCACAACGCGCAATTCTCGTACGTCCGTCCCGTGTTCTCTCCGTCCGGCTCCATCAGGACAGCAGGGGGTGTACAGGCTCGTGGCAAGTCCGGAAACAGGCGTCCTGGCGGCGCGTGCCCGCGCCCTCGCCGTGCTGCGGATCCGCAGTACCGCGCTGGCCGTGGCACTGCTGCCCGCGGCCGTGGCCGTGGTGCTGCTCGCCGGCCGGGCAACCGGCCATCTCGGCGCGGGCACCGGCTGGGACCTCGCCCGCTGGATCACCGGCGGCCTCGCGGTGGTCAGCCTGCTGCTGGCCGCGCTGGTCGCCGTGGTCGTCGCGCGCGCCAGACCGGCCCTCAGCCCGTCCGTCCCGATCTCCGAGAAGTCGGCCCCCGATCTCTACCGTCTGGTACGTGATCTCGCCGACCGTCTGGAGGTCCCCGCGCCCTCCGCCATAGCGCTCACCCCGGACTGCGACAGCTGGCTCGAAGACCGCACCCACCGCGCACACGGCCCGCCCCGCCGTAGTGGGGCACCGGCAGGCGGGGAGCGCCGGGTGCCCGAGGCGCCGGTCCTGGTCATCGGCTCGCCGTTCCTGTGGTGGATGCGGGTCGCCGAGCTGCGCGCCCTGCTGGCCCCCGTCGTGGCCGGCACCGGCCCGTCCTCCCACCCCGACATAGCCGCCGCCCGCCGCTTCATCCGCGGCCTGGACGCCGCGGTCGCGGTCGCCGCCCGCGCCCGGCGCCCGGTGCGGGACCTCCCGCTGCGCTTCGTCGGCCGGGTGGCGCGACTGCTGCTCCGGGCCGGCCGCGAACACGCCACGATCATGGAACGCGCCGTCGCGACCGCCGCCTCCGAGCGCGCCCAGACCGTCGACTACGGCCTGCGGATCGTCGCCCAGGAGCAGGTCGGCCTGGCGTACGCGGGCTGGGACCGGCTGCTGACCCGGGTCGCGCTGCCGGCCTGGCGGATGGGCCGCTGGCCGTCCCGGCTGGACGCCGGTGTGGTCTCCGCGCTCACCGAACTCTCCCGCCGCGACCGCCTCGCCGACGGCTTCGCCTCCCGTCTGGGCGAGCGCCCCGCCTGCGACCTCCTGGAGGAGCCGGGCGCCATCGACCGCGCCGCCTCCCTGCTGGCCGCCCGTCTCTTCCACGGCGGTCCGGCCGAGCCGGGACCCGACTGGTCACCGGTCGGCTGGAACCAGTACCCGGAAGAGGTCGTGGACCGTAAATGGCGTCTGGAGGCCGCCCGCCTCCACCGCGTACTCGACAACCTCCCGGCGACCGCGCTCCCGGCGCCCCCGCCCGCGCCGGCGGCCCCGGCCCAGGAGCCCGCCTCCGCCGCCCCGCCCCTCTCGTACGCCCGCACCGCCGCCCGTACACCCGGCGACCGCCCGGCGGAGCGCCCGCCCGCCGACGAGCCCTCCCCGGGCCCGTCCGCCGCCGAGCCCTCCTTGAGCCTGCCCGCCGACGAGCCCTCCCTGGGCCCGCCCGCCGCCGACCGCCGTGACGAGCCGCAGCCCGCCCCGGCCCCCGGCCCCACGCTGGCCCGCGTCATCGACCGGCTCGCCCAAGGCGAGAGTGCGGGCGATCTCGTCGCCGCCCGGCTGGGCGCGGAGGTCGAGCGGGAGGAGCGCGAGGAGGCGGCCCGCCAGGCCGCCCGCGGCACCTCGCAGCAGGACGCGGCCCTCGGTGTGGCCTGGGGCGACGGCATGGCCGAGGGCGGCCTCCCGCTGTTCCCGCTGCAACCGCCCCGTACGGGCCGTGAGCTGCTCGCCGACCACGTCACCGCCATGGTCTGCTGCGCCGCCGTCGACACCGCCGGTGCCGCCCCCGGCCTGGACTGGCTCGACGGCCCGGCGCTGCTGGTCGACGGCGCCCGCCGGGCCGACCTCGGCCGCCCGGTGCTCAGCCTGGTCGACGACGGCGATGCGGAGCCGCTCCGCGGCTGGCTGACGACGATCGGCGTACGGCCGGAAAAGCCGGTCCGGCTGGTATGACCCCGGGCCCACGGCGGCCGGCAGGAAGCCGCCCCTCCAAGGCACGACGCTCGACCGGCTGAATGTTCCCTTCCAGTTCGCATTTCGGGGGCGGTTGCATCTAAATTCACGACGAAGGGTGACGGAGTGGGTGCGTAATGTGATGTGCTGGGGGGCGGCCGGCCGGGTTCGTCCCGCCGGCGCAGCACCGGCCCGAGGGGCCGCGGCCGATGGGGGACGCGGGAGGGGAGTGGAAGGTGGCGACGGATCAGATCAGGCGCTGGGAGTCGGGCGCCCTCGCCCACGCGGTCACGGACCCGTTCGGGCAGGGCCCGCTGCCCTGGCTGCGCGGCAGCGAGAACTACTTCGACTCCGGCCGCATCATCCCCTGGTACGTCGACCCCGCCGTCGCCCAGGGCGATCTGGGCGAGCCCGCTCCCCACAAGCACAACGGCCCGCGCACCGCCGATGACGTGCACCGCCAGATCAAGGGCTTCGCCGGCCCCGGCGCGGTGGCCCCCGGCGAGGCCATCGACTTCCGGGTCTCGGTCGATCCGCCCCAGCCGTTCAGCATCGACGTCTACCGCATCGGCCACTACGGCGGCACCGGCGCCCACAAGGTCACCACCAGTCCGCGGCTGGCCGGTATCGTCCAGCCGCCGCCGCTGACCGCCGAGCGCACGGCCTCCTGCCATCACTGGTGGCTGTCCTGGCGCCTCCAGGTCCCCACCTTCTGGAACCTCGGCGCCTATGTCGCGGTGCTCACCACCGCCGACGGCCGCTACCGCTCCCACATCCCCTTCACGGTCCGCGACAACGAGCCCGCCGATCTCCTCCTGCTGCTGCCCGACATCACCTGGCAGGCCTACAACCTCTACCCGGAGGACGGCCGCACCGGCGCCAGCCTCTACCACGCCTGGGACGAAAAGGGCGCCCTGCTCGGCGAACAGGACGCCGCCACCACCGTCTCCTTCGACCGCCCCTACGCCGGCGCCGGCCTGCCCCTCCATGTCGGCCATGCCTACGACTTCATCCGCTGGGCCGAGCGCTACGGCTACGACCTCGCCTACGCCGACGCCCGCGATCTGCACGCCGGCCGGGTCGACCCGTCCCGCTACCGCGGCCTGGTCTTCCCCGGCCACGACGAATACTGGTCGGTGCCCATGCGCCGCACGGTCGAGGCCGCCCGCGACACCGGCACCTCCCTGGTCTTCCTCTCCGCCAACACCATGTACTGGCAGGTCGACCTCTCCCCGTCGCCCTCGGGCCCCGACTCCCTGCTCCACTGCCGCAAGCGCCAGGGCCCCGGACGCCCCGCGCTCTGGCGGGAGAACGGCGATCCCGAGCAGCGGCTGATGGGCATCCAGTACGCCGGCCGGGTCCCCGAACCGGCCCCCCTGGTCGTCCGCAACGGCGGCCACTGGCTGTGGGAGGCCACCGGCGCCCATGAGGGCGATGAGCTCCCCGGCCTGGTCGCCGGTGAGGCCGATCGTTACTTCCCACGCACCAGCCTCCCCAAGCACACCGAACGCATCCTGCTCGCCCACTCCCCGTACCGCGACAGCGAGGGCACCCGCCGCCATCAGGAGACCTCCCTCTACCGAGCCCCCAGCGGCGCCTGGGTCTTCGCCTCCGGCACCTTCGCCTGGTCGCCCGCCCTCGACCGCCCCGGCCATGTCGACCAGCGCGTCCAGCGCGCCACCGCCAACCTCCTCGACCGCATCTGCAAACGCGACTGAGCCCGGCGCGGCAGGGCCCGTCCGACCCTGATCCGTCGGACAGGCCCTATCGCGCGGCGGCCGGCCCCAACTCCCGTGCCAGCGCGACGGTCAGCGCCCGGAAGATCCGCACCTCCGGATCGGGGTCCTGCTCCCGGGTCGCGAGCACGCTGTGCGCCCACGGCGCGTCCAGCACCGGTATGTACACGGTGCCCGGCCACGGGTAGTAGCGCGCGAACGACTTCAGCGCCGAGCCCGCACCCCGCCCCGCCGCCACGCTCGTCAGACAGTCGTGCGGGGTCAACGCACAGTCCGGACTGCGCCGTTCACCCTCGTCGAAGTACAGATAGTCGGTGAAGGGCCGCGGGGTGTGCGGCGGCAGCCGCAGATACGGCAGGTCGATGATGTCCGCCCGCCGCACCCCCTCCCGCGCGGCGTCCGCGAGCGAGGACGCCGCGGACACCACCACGATCCGCTGCTCGGTCGTCAGCACATCGACCGTGATCCCCTCGCTCCGGAACGCGGGACGGACGAACGCCACATCCACCCGGTCCTCGCGCAGTGCGCTGCAGTGCTCGGTGAAGGTCAACTGAACCAGCGACAACGGGACTTCGGGCCGCGCCCGGCGGAAGGCGCTGACCGCGGCCGGGGTCACCTCGGCCGATCCGTGCCCCATGACGCCGACCCGCAGCGGCCGCCGCGGCGCCGCCCCCTGGGCCACGTCCGCCACATCGTCCATGGCGGCGTTGGCGGCGGCGAGCAGCGTACGGGCGTGGGAGACCAGCCGCCGCCCGGCCGGGGTCGGCGCCACCGGGCTCCGCTCCAGCAGCGGGGCGCCGAACTCCCGCTCCAGTTGCTGAATGTGCCCGGTCACCGCCGCGGGAGACAGGAACAACCGGGTCGCCGCCCGCCCGAAGTGCCCTTCCTCGACCACGGCAAGGAAGGAGGAGAGCCGCCGCAGATCCATACGCCCCACGATAATTCCGGGCACGCGCCCGCCCCCGGGACCGTTCACACTTCCTGAACGGGGGAGGCGCCGCGGCCCGCGCGGCCCGTACAAAGCCCTGCATGACGACCACGGCACCCGCACGCCTCCCCACAGGCTGCCCTCCGCTCCCGCCCCGCCACTGGCTGCGCACCGGATGGGTCATGACCGCGTCGGGCTGGAGCGCCAACCAGTTCTCCGCTCTGCTCGGCGCCTACCACTCCGGCCCCGGTCTGACCGCGGCCACCACCAGCGCACTCTTCGGCGTCTACGTCCTCGGCCTGATCCCCGGTCTGCTCCTGGGCGGCCCGCTCGCCGACCGGCGCGGTCGCCGCCCCGTCGTGTTCAGCGCGCTCGCGATCTCCGCGCTGGCGACCGCGCTGCTGATGGCGGGCGCGACGGCCACCGGACTGCTGTGGCCCGGCCGCTTTCTGACCGGCATCGGCGCCGGTGCCCTGCTCAGCGCCGGCAGCGCCTGGATCAAGGAGCTGTCCTCACCGCCGTACGACACCGTCTCGGCGGCCGGTGCCGCGGCCCGCCGCTCGGGGCTCTTCCTCTCCGCGGGCTTCGCCACCGGCGGCCTGGCGGCGGCACTGACCGCCCAGTGGGCCCCCGCGCCCCTGATCACGGCCTACCTCCCGCACCTCGCCCTCTCCGCGGCCGCCGCCCTCCTCGCGGCCCGCACCCCGGAAACCGCCACCCCCGGCGGCCAGTTGGCGGCCGCCACGACGGCCGCGCCTGTCCCCGCCCCTGCCCCTGCCCCTGCCCCCGGTACCGCCTTCCGCCGGCTGGTCGCCCCGGTCGCCCCCTGGGTGTTCGTCGCCCCCAGCATCGCCCTCGCCACCCTCCCCGGGCTCGTCGACGCCGGGCTCACCGGCTGGCAGACCGTGTACGCCGGCATCGTCACCGCGGTCACCCCCGGCACCGGCCTGCTCGTCGCCCCGCTCGCCCGCCGCCTCGCCGCCCGGCACCGCATCGCCACCGCCGTCGCCGGGCTCGCCGCCGTCATCCTCGGCCTGCTCCTCGCCGCCCTCGCCGTCGCCTGCGTACGGCCCGACGCCGCCCTGCTCGCCGCCGCCGTCCTCGGCGCCGGCTACGGCCTGTGTGTGGCGTACGGCCTGACCGAGGTCGCTGCCCTGGCACCCCCGGACCGACTGGCCCGCCTCACCGCACGCTTCTGGGCCCTGTGCTACCTGGGCTTCTGCACCCCGTACGCGATCACCCTGCTCACCGGCTGGTTCACCCCGGCCACGGTCCTGCTCGCCGCGGTCGTCCCGGCCGCGACCACCCTCGCGCTGATCACCCACCGGGGCACCCGCTGCGGGACCCGCCGCCCCGTCTGACGCCGGGCTCCGGGGGCACACCGGCCCCCGTCCGACACCTCCGGCGCGCGTAAGGGAGAATCGGTAGGACTCCTGGATCAACCTACGCGGAGGAAGCGTGCCCGGTTTTGTAGAAAAGCCTGAGCCGGTGGAGGTCCCCGGGCTCACCCACCTCCACACCGGCAAGGTGCGCGACCTCTACCGGAACGCCGCCGGTGACCTGGTCATGGTCGCCAGCGACCGGACCTCGGTCTACGACTGGGTGCTGCCCACCGAGATCCCGGACAAGGGCCGCGTCCTCACCCAGCTGTCCCTGTGGTGGTTCGATCAGCTCTCCGACCTGGTGCCCCACCACGTCCTCGCCACCGACGTCCCGGCCGGCGCCCCCGCCGACTGGGCGGGCCGCACCCTGGTGTGCAAGTCGCTGGACATGGTCCCCGTGGAGTGTGTGGCCCGCGGCTATCTCACCGGCTCCGGCCTCGCCGAATACCGGCAGACCCGTACGGTCTGCGGACTGGCCCTCCCCGAAGGCCTCGTCGACGGCTCCGAGCTCCCCGCGCCGATCTTCACCCCGGCCACCAAGGCCGCCGTCGGCGACCACGACGAGAACGTCTCCTACGAGGAGGTCGCCCACCAGGTCGGCACCGAGGTCGCCGCCCAGCTGCGGCAGACCACCCTCGCCGTCTACGGCCGGGCCCGCGACATCGCCCGCGAGCGCGGCATCATCCTGGCGGACACCAAGTTCGAGTTCGGCTTCGACGGCGAGCAGCTGACCCTGGCCGATGAGGTCCTGACGCCCGACTCCTCGCGCTTCTGGCCGGCCGATCTGTGGCAGCCGGGCCGCGCCCAGCCGTCCTTCGACAAGCAGTTCGTCCGTGACTGGCTGACCTCCCCCGCCGCGGCCTGGGACCGTACGGGCGAGGAGCCGCCGCCCGCCCTCCCGCACGAGATCGTCGAGAGCACCCGCGCCAAGTACATCGAGGCCTACCAGCGCCTCACGGGCCTCAGCTGGTCATAACGGAAAAGACCCCGGTCACCGACCGGGGTCTTTCCCTTATCTGAGCGGACGACGAGGCTCGAACTCGCGACCTCAACCTTGGCAAGGTTGCGCTCTACCAACTGAGCTACGTCCGCATGCTCCGCGCAAAGCTCCTGAAATCAGTCGCCGTCGCGCGGTGCGGGGTCCACTATAGCCAACCCCGCTCGCGGGCGATGCGCGCCGCCGCATGACGGTTCTCCGCGCCCAGCTTCGCGGTCGCCGACGAGAGATAGTTCCGCACCGTCCCCGGCGACAGCGACGCCCGCGCCGCGATCTCCGTGATGGGCGCCCCCGCCTCGGCGCATTCCAGTACCTCCGCCTCCCGGACCGTCAGCGGTGACTCCCCGGCGCTTATCGCGTCCGCCGCCAACTCCGGGTCCACATAACGGTTTCCGGTATGCACCGTGCGGATGATCTCCGCCAGCCGCTGCGCCGACACCGTCTTCGGCACAAAGCCCCGCACCCCCGCTTCCAGTGCCCGCTTCAGATGCCCCGGCCGGCCGTGACTCGTCACGATCATCGACCGGCACCCCGGCACCTCGTCCCGCAGCGATGTGGCCACCGCCACACCGTCCGCCCCCGGCATCTGCAGATCCAGCACCGCCACATCCGGCTCATGCGCCCGGGCCATCGCCCGCGCCTCCGGCCCCGTCGCCGCCTCCGCCACCACCTGCAGATCGTCCTCCAGCGACAACAGCGCCGCCAGAGCCCCACGGATCAGGTGCTCATCATCCGCGAGCAACACCCGGATCACCCCCTCATTCACCCCGCCACCCCGCCCCTCCACCCCATTGCGACCGCCCGCACCGACACTCCGCACCCCGCCCCTGCTACCCACCCGCCGCCCCCACCGGGAGCTCGACCGTCAGCCGGAAGAAGCCGTTCGGGACCGGGCCCGACGTCAGGCTCCCGCCCAAGGGGCTGAGCCGTTCCCGCAGTCCCTTGAGGCCGCTGCCGGGGAGCGAGCCGGCCGCGGACCCGTCCGGCGGACTGGTGACACCGTCGTTCTCCATGGTCATCACCAGCACCGAGCGGTGCGGGTCGATCCGGGTCCGCACCGCACAGCGCCGCACTTCCACGGCGTGCCGCAGGACGTTCGTGGTGCCTTCGCGGACGACCCAGCCGAGCGCCGACTCCACCTCCGGCGGCAGCTGAGCCCCCTCCTCGCCCTCGATACGGCAGTCCACCCCCGCCGCCCGCAGGATGGAGCGGGCCCCCGCCAACTCCGCCTGCAGATCGGCCTTCCGGTAGCCGCGCACCACCTCCCGGACCTCCCGCTGTGACTCCTGGGCGATCCGCTGCACCTCCACCATCTGCTCCACGGCCTCCGGCCGCTCCCGTCGCGCCAGCTGGACCGCCAGCTCGCTCTTGAGCGCGATCACCGCCAGATTCCGGCCCATCACATCGTGCAGATCCCGGCCGAACCGCAGCCGCTCCTCGGCGACCGCGAGCCGCGTCTCGGTGCCGCGTGCCGCATCCAGCTTCCAGATCACACCGAGCAGCCAGCCCGTGGGCCGCGCCAGCACAAAGCTCCATATACCGGCGAAGAGCAACAGGCACGCCATGCCCAGCGAGCCCAGCCAGGAACCTGTGAGCGGGAAGAGCAACGCCATGGACGCCGCCGCGCTGCCGGCCAGCGCGGCCAGGAACTTCCGCTTGGACACCACCAGGCTGTGGGCCATGAAGAACGGTGTCAGGGTCGCGCCGATCGCCAGCGCCACCGCACTCACACTGTCCTTGTCGGCAGCTCCCTCGACGGTCAGCAGCGTCCACAGCGCGATCTCGGCGACGAGGGCCAGCACCCCCGAGACGAACAGCAGGGTGCGCGGTGTCGCCCCCCGTTCCAGATAGCGGTTCAATGCGCGGTTCAACAGCGGTACGGCCAGCGCGCCCTGCGCCAGATTCAGCCCCATGGCGACACCGGCCAAGGTGACCGCCAAAGGGCTGCCCCCCGTCTGGCTCATCACAGGCGCCACCCCCATGAGCACGGGAAGCCAGGGGAGGAGGTACAGACTGCTGCGGAAGTAGGCGTCGACCATGGCCATCTGACCCCGCCGCCGCCATATCGCCCGTAGCTTTTCGATCATGCGCTGCCCGCCCCCGTCGTCCCGATCGCCCTGCACTGCTAGCGACGCGGCTCCCAGCGGAACCACCGCTGGACAGCAAACAACGCGAGCCCGGTCCAGGCCAAGCCGGTGATGACCTGCCCCAGTGTCTCCTTGAGGCCCCCGCCGCCGGTCCAGCCGGCCCGTATCAGCTCCATCGCCGGTGACAACGGGAGCAGTTCGAGCACGGACGCCACCCGCTCCGGAAGGATGTCCAGGGGGACGACCATCCCGGACCCCGCCAGCGACAGCATCATGAAGGGGAGCACGGCAAGCTGAGCGGCCTCTGCCGACTTGGCGAGCACGGAGGATGCCGCGGCGAACCCCACGACCGCGGCCATGCCGAGCACCACTCCTGCGATGAGGAGATGCGGCGCGGTGGGCAGACCGGCATCCAGCACCAGGCCGCCCAGGACCACCAGTAGGACACATTGCCCCAGTCCCATCAGTACCGACGGGAGCGCGGTGCCGGTCAGTATTTCCAGGTCCCGCAGCTCACCGGTACGCAGTCGTTTGAGGACCAGTTCTTCACGCCGGGCGACATAGGAGCCGGTGAGGTTGGAGTACACGGCGAAGATCAGGACGTAACCGAGGGTCGCGGGGAGCAGCACCGTTTCGACCGACAGCCCGGTGCCGGACAGATTCATTCCACTGACCGCCCCTTTCATGGCGAATGCCAGGGCGACCGGGATGATCAACGCGGTCGTCAACGCGGTCTTGTTGCGGCCGAGAAGCGTCAACTCGGCCCGCCCCAGGGAGAGAAGACGCGCCGCGGCGCCGGTCCCCCCGGCCGTTCCGGCGCGCTCGGCGACGCCGGCTTCCCTCACGCTTGCACTCATGCGTTCTCCAGCCCCTTTGCGATGTGCAGAAATGCCTCTTCCAGGGATGCGGATCTGACGTCCAGATTCCCCAGCGCTATCCCCTTGTCCTGCGCCCAGAGCAGTACGCCGGTCGCGGCCCGCTGCAGCTCGTCCGTCCGCAGCCGGACCGTGCGCCCGTCCGTCTCGTGGCCGATGACGCCCAGTTCTCCCAGCGGCGGGAGATCGCCGAGATGGAATCCGGTGGGCAGCTCGAAGGAGATGTGCGAGGGGTGCGCGGCGACCACGTCCGCGACATGGCCCGCGGCCGCGATCCGCCCGCCGTGCATGATCGCCAGCCGGTCCGCCAGCTCCTCGGCTTCTTCGAGATAGTGCGTGGTCAGCACGATCGTGGTCCCGGAGTCCCGCAGCTCGCGGACCAACTCCCACGTGGCATGGCGCGCTTCGGTGTCCAGACCGGTCGTCGGCTCGTCCAGGAACAGCACCTCGGGCCTCCCCAGCAGCGCCAGCGCGAGATCCAGCCTCCGGCGCTCGCCGCCGGACAGCTGCTTCACCCGGACATCGCGGCGCCGCTCCAGCCCCACGGAGCCGAGGGCTTCGTCGACCGGACGCGCCCCGCTGGTGCACCCCGCCCACATGCGCACGGTCTCCGCGGGCGTCAGCTCGGAGGGGAAGCCGCCCTCCTGCAGCATGACGCCGACACGGGGCCGCACCTTGCGCCGCTCCCGGAAGGGGTCATGGCCAAGGACCCGGACCTGTCCGGCCGTGGGCAGGGCCAGGCCCTCCAGCAGTTCGAGAGTGGAGGTCTTGCCCGCGCCATTGGTCCCCAGCAGCGCGAACAGCTCCCCGCGCTCGACGGAGAAGTCGATACCGCGCACGGCCTCGAAGCTCCGCGGCCCGCTCGGCCCGCTCGACTCCCCGCTGCGCCCGCCCCGTTCCCGCCGACCGTCCGTCCGCCGGCCGGCGATACCGTAACTCCTCCGCAGCCCGGTGACTTCGATCACACCGGCTCCGGAACCGGCGCTTCTGGCGCCGCCGCGGCCGACGCCCCCGATGGTTTTCTCCCCGATGTTCATGAGACCAGCGTTCCGCCGGATCAAGGTTCCGGGCAGTGCGGGCTGTCATCGCAGCTGATGACAAATGTCAGTTGCCAAGGCGCGGAGCAAGGGAAGGGGGATCGGCACGATGTGGCGCCACAAAAAGAAGGCCCCGGTCGCAATGACCGGGGCCTTCTTTATCTGAGCGGACGACGAGGCTCGAACTCGCGACCTCAACCTTGGCAAGGTTGCGCTCTACCAACTGAGCTACGTCCGCAGGCATCCACTCGGCTTTCACCGAGCGGCGCGACAGCTACTCTACCTGATCCTTTAGGAAGGTCGAGCAGTCAGAGCGGGTGACAGGGATTGCACACTGCGCCTCCCCCTTGGAAAGGGGGCGCTCTACTACTGAGCTACACCCGCGTGACTCCGTGAGGTCCGGCCTTTCGGCCTCGCCCCTCGGCGTGCTCCAGACTCTAGCTGATCAGTAGGGGTGCTGTGCAAGTCGGCTGCGCGCGGGCCGAGGGATGCCGGTAACTCGGTCAGTGATTGGCGGCGTTGAAGGCCTCGTAGACCTTCTTCGGGATCCGGCCGCGCGGGGGGACGTCCATCTGGTTGGAGCGGGCCCAGGCCCGGACGGCCGCGGGGTCGGGGGTCACCGCGGTCCGGTGGTAGGCCTTGCCGGACTTGGCCCGCTTGCGGCCGGCCTCGACGAACGGAGCGAGGGCACCGCGCAGTTTCTTCGCATTGGCGGGATTGAGGTCGATCTCGTACGACTTCCCGTCCAATCCGAAGGCGACCGTCTCTGCGGCTTCTCCTCCGTCGATGTCATCGGAGAGCGTTACTACTACGCGCTGCGCCACGGATATCGGTCCTTTCGTGGAGCAACCCCTTGCTGACATGGGGTGATGCTCCGGATCCGGCTGATTGGGATCAATGCTTTTTCATTTGTACAGCGATGGGCATTGCATTGTGAAGCCCAGTTAATTTCGTCAGCGTGTCTTCCCGCAATCCGGACCCCGGATCTTTTCGAGGATTTTTCCTCCGGTGCACTCCTGCCGATACCGGACCGTGATCGGGTGCACTGTATATCTATGCGCGTAGATTTTCGAACACGGTACTGTGAGGACACCGCCTTACGCACCACACCACCGGGAGTGCCAGTGGCACGCGTCGTAGTCGACGTCATGCTCAAGCCGGAGATCCTCGACCCGCAGGGGCAGGCGGTGCAGCGCGCACTGCCACGCCTGGGCTTCGAGGGGATCGCCGACGTCCGTCAGGGCAAGCGTTTCGAACTTGAGGTGGAGGGTCCGGTCGACGAGGCCGCCCTCGCTCGCATCCATGAGATGGCCGAGACCTTCCTCGCCAACACCGTCATCGAAGACTTCACCGTGCGGGTCGACTCATGACCTCGCGGATCGGAGTCGTTACCTTCCCCGGCACGCTCGACGACCGCGATACCCAGCGCGCCGTCCGGGTGGCCGGCGCCGAAGCGGTGCCGCTGTGGCACCGCGACAAGGACCTCAAGCAGGTCGACGCCGTGGTGCTGCCCGGCGGCTTCTCGTACGGCGACTATCTGCGGGCCGGGGCCATCTCCCGTTTCTCGCCGCTGATGGAGACCGTTATCGAGCAGGCCAAGGCCGGTATGCCCGTCCTGGGTATCTGCAATGGCTTCCAGGTGCTCACCGAGAGCCACCTGCTGCCCGGCGCCATGCTGCGCAACAACCATCTGCACTTCATCTGCCGCGACCAGAAGCTGCGGGTGGAGAACGCGGAGACTTCCTGGACCGTGGACTACGAGTCCGGCCAGGAGATCAGCGTTCCGCTGAAGAACATCGACGGCCGGTACGTCGCCGATGAGCGCACGCTCGACATGCTCGAGGCCGAGGGCCGGGTCGCCTTCCGCTACCTGGACGGCAACCCCAACGGTTCGCTCCGCGATATCGCCGGCATCACCAATGAGGCGGGCAATGTCGTCGGCCTCATGCCGCACCCCGAGCACGCCGTGGAGCCGCTGATCGGTACGGGCCGTACCGACGGCCTCGGATTCTTCACCTCGATCCTGAAGAAGCTGGTCAACGCATGACTCTCGACACCGTCAAGCACGCAGCCGAGACGCCGGACACCGACCAGCCGTGGGCCGAACTCGGCCTGAAGCAGGACGAGTACCAGCGCATCCGGGAGATTCTCGGCCGCCGTCCCACCGGCGCCGAACTCGCCATGTATTCGGTCATGTGGTCCGAGCACTGCTCCTACAAGAGCAGCAAGGTCCATCTGAAGCAGTTCGGTGAGAAGGCCCCGGAGAACGACGCGCTGCTCGTCGGCATCGGCGAGAACGCCGGTGTCGTCGACGTCGGCCAGGGCTACGCCGTCACCTTCAAGGTGGAGTCCCACAACCACCCCTCGTACATCGAGCCCTACCAGGGCGCGGCCACCGGCGTCGGCGGCATCGTCCGCGACATCCTCGCCATGGGCGCCCGCCCCGTCGCCGTCGTCGACCCGCTGCGGTTCGGTGCCGCCGACCACCCCGACACCAAGCGCGTCCTGCCGGGCGTGGTGGCCGGAATCGGCGGCTACGGCAACTGCCTGGGGCTGCCCAACATCGGTGGCGAGGTCGTCTTCGACGCCTGCTACCAGGGCAACCCGCTGGTCAACGCCGGCTGTATCGGCGTCATGAAGCACGAGGACATCCACCTCGCCAAGGCGTCCGGCGCGGGCAACAAGGTCATCCTTTACGGCGCCCGCACCGGCGGCGACGGCATCGGCGGCGTCTCCGTGCTGGCCTCGGAGACCTTCGACGACTCCAAGCCCACCAAGCGCCCCGCCGTCCAGGTCGGTGACCCCTTCCAGGAGAAGCTGCTCATCGAGTGCACCCTGGAGATCTTCAAGGAAGACCTGGTCGACGGCATCCAGGACCTCGGCGGCGCCGGGCTGTCCTGCGCCACCAGCGAGCTGGCCTCGGCCGGCTCCGGCGGTATGCGCGTCGAGCTGGACACCGTGCCGCTGCGCGACTCCTCCCTCTCGCCCGAGGAAATCCTCATGAGCGAGTCCCAGGAGCGCATGTGCGCGATCGTCGAGCCCGGCAAGGTCGACCGCTTCCTGGAGATCTGCGAGAAGTGGGATGTCATCGCGACCGTCATCGGTGAGGTGACGGACGGCTCGCAGCTGGAGATCTTCTGGCACGGCGAGCAGATCGTGGACGTGCCGCCGCGCACCGTCGCCCACGAGGGCCCGGTCTACCAGCGCCCGTACGCGCGCCCCGACTGGCAGGACGCCCTCCAGGCCGACGACGCGGCCAAGCTGCCCCGCCCGGCGACCGCGGACGAGCTGCGGGCGCAGGTCCTGAAGCTGGTGGCCTCGCCCAACCAGGCCTCCAAGGCGTGGATCACCGACCAGTACGACCGGTTCGTGCAGGGCAACACCGTCCTCGCGCAGCCGGAGGACGCCGGTATGGTCCGCATCGACGAGGACAGCAACCTCGGTGTCGCGCTCGCGACCGACGGCAACGGGCGCTACGCCAAGCTCGACCCCTACGCGGGCGCGCAGCTGGCGCTGGCCGAGGCCTACCGCAATGTCGCCGCGTCCGGTGCCAAGCCGCTGGCGGTCTCCGACTGCCTGAACTTCGGTTCGCCCGAGGACCCGGCGGTGATGTGGCAGTTCGCCGAGGCCACCCGCGGTCTCGCCGACGCCTGCCAGACCCTGGGCACGCCCGTCACCGGCGGCAATGTCTCGCTCTACAACCAGACCGGCGAGGTGGCGATCCACCCGACCCCGGTGGTCGCGGTGCTCGGTGTCATCGACGATGTGAACCGCCGTACGCCGATCGCCTTCGCGGAGGAGGGCCAGCTGGTCTACCTCCTCGGCGACACTCGCGAGGAGCTCGGCGGTTCGGCGTGGTCGCAGGTCGTGCACGATCACCTCGGTGGTCTGCCGCCGAAGGTGGACCTGGAGCGCGAGCGGCTGCTGGCGGAGGTGCTGATCTCGGCCTCCCGTGACGGCATGATCGACGCCGCACACGACCTCTCCGACGGCGGTCTGATCCAGGCGCTGGTGGAGTCGTGCCTGCGCGGCGGCAAGGGCGCCCGCCTCGTCGTTCCCGACGGGCTGGACCCCTTCGTCCTGCTGTTCTCCGAGTCGGCGGGCCGTGCGGTCGTCGCCGTCCCGCGCAGCGAGGAGCTCCGCTTCACCGACATGTGCGGTGCTCGGGGCCTGCCGGCCACCCGGATCGGCGTGATCGACGGCGCGGAGATCGACGTCCAGGGGCAGTTCAGCATCCCGCTGAGCGAGCTGAAGGAGTCGCACGAGGCGACGATCCCGGGCCTGATCGCCTGAGGCCGGGCGGGCGGTGCACTCCGCCCCCGTATGACGGTCCGACGGCCCGTCCCCACCAGGGGGCGGGCCGTCGCCGCTTTTCCGTGCCGGACAACTTTCCGTACCGGGCAGCACGGTTGCCAGGAATTACGTAGTTACGTAATCTCTCATCATGGATCTCGAACAGCGGGTGTCCGAGCTGGAGCGACGCCTGGCGGCACTCGAGCAGGTCGCCGACCGGCCGGCACCCGCGCCCGAGCGCGATCCCGATGACGCGCTGTGGGCCCTGCGGGGCCTGAAGGACCAGCTCGCCGAGCTGGGCGCCGACAACGGCGGAGTGCTGTTCACCGGCGCGGTGCGGACTCCGGGCGGACAGCGCTACGAATGGCAGTACGGCCTGATCACCGACACCGTGCTGGAACGCGACTGGGCCGACGCCGCCGAGTCGTTCGCGGCGCTCGGCCAGCCCGTACGCCTGCGGCTGCTGCGCGAGATCCTCGGCGGTCGCTGCACCGCCGCCGAACTCACCGAGCTCGACGGCACGGGCACGACCGGCCAGATCTACCACCACCTGCGGCAGCTGACCGCCGCCGGCTGGCTGCGCACGGCCGCCCGCGGCCGTTACGAGGTACCCACCGACCGCGTCGTACCGCTGCTGGTGATGCTGACCGCCGCCGGGCCCTGACACCCGGCCGAGCCGACCCCAGGGGGAAACACATGCCGTCCACGTCCGCACGGAAGCTCTCCGCATTCGCCGCCCGCCTCTGCCTGCTGACCTTCATCGGGATGGTCGTCACGAACGTCTTCGTCGACTACTTCGCGTACTGGCTGACCTGGATTCCGCTCGTCCTGTGGCTGCTGATCGGATTCGGCGTCAACCGACGGAGGTCCGGCACGAAGGCCGCGGGCGTCACCGGGTCCGCTCCCGAGCCGGTGGTGACCGCCGCGCCGGTCACCGGCCGCTGGAAGGCGCAGAACAGTCCCGCCGACAAGGTCCCCAGCCACGGCACCCGGGCCTACGGGCAGGCGTACGCCATCGACATCGTGGCCGAGCCCGAGCCCGGCGCCCGGCCCGGCTTCGGCTGGTGGCCCCTCGCCCGGGGCAATGCGGACTTCCCGGCCTTCGGCGCGCCCCTGTTCGCTGTCGCCGACGCCACCGTCGTCCGCACCGACGACCGCCAGCGCGACCACCTCAGCCGCACGTCATGGCCCGCGGTCGTCTACTTCTTCCTCGTCGAGGGAATCGGCCGCACCCTGGGCGGCGCCCGGCGGATCATCGGCAACCACGTGATCCTCGACCTGGGCGGCGGCACCTACGCGCTCTACGCCCATGTCCGCCGTGGCTCGCTCACCGTCCGCCCGGGGGACCGGGTCCGGGCCGGGCAGCAGCTCGGTCAGTGCGGCAACTCCGGCAACAGCACCGAACCGCACGTCCACTTCCAGCTGATGGACGCCGTCGACTGCAAAACCGCCGACGGGCTTCCCTTCACCTGGCAGGACATCGGCGTCCCGGCCAACGGCGAGATCTTCGAGGCGGCCCCGGCGGCGGTGGCGGAAACCGAGGGCACTGTCAGTGGTCCCGCATAGGCTGATCCACATGCCACCCGCCGCCCGGAAGCCGCGCGCCCGTCAGTACGACCCGAAGAAGACCCGCGCCGCCGTCGCGGCCCAGCTCGGTCATGTCCGGGACGCCGTACGCGCTCTCACGCCCGAGCAGCTCGCGCTGCCGACCCGCCTCGGCGACTGGACGGTGCGGGAGCTGGTGGCGCATCTGGCCATGGCGGTGGGCGCGGTGGCGCGCAGCCTCGCGCAGCCGGCCCCGCCGCGGCCGGAGGCCACCCTGCTGGAGTGGCCGTCCGCGTCCGCCCCGCTCGCCTCCTCGGTCGACGAGCGCAGCCGCGCCCTGGCCGCCGCCCACGAGCCCGTGGACCTGCTGGAGCGCACCGCGGCGGAGTACACCGAGGTCGTCGGGCCGGAGCCCGATGACCGGGTGATGGTCGTCGTCCCCGGCGCGATGCGGCTGTCCGACTTCCTGGTCACCCGCTGCCTCGAACTCGTCGTGCACACCGACGATCTCGCGGCGGCGACCGGCCAGGAGATCCCGTACGACCGCCAGGCACTGGCCAATACGACCCGGCTGCTGGCCGATGTGCTGGCCGCCCGCGCGCCGGGAGGCTCGGTCGAGGTCCGGGTGCCGCCGTTCGCCGTGGTGCAGTGCGTCGAGGGGCCGAAGCACACCCGCGGCACCCCGCCGAATGTCGTCGAGACCGACCCGCTGACCTGGATACGGCTGGCCACCGGCCGTACCACCTGGGCCGAGGCGGTGGACGCGGCGCGCGTCAGCGCCGGCGGCGAGCGGGCCGACATCGGCGGGTATCTGCCCGTCATGAGCTGATCCGGCCGTGCCGGTCCGAGCCGGGCCCGGCGGCGGACGGTGCACGTCGCGTATCTCACACGGACGGGGAGGACACCGCGAGCGGCAAACCCGGGGGAAGTGACGCCATGGCCGCACAACGGGCGACCGCGGTGAAGCGAGAAGCGGAGCGCCGCAATCCGCTCAGCGGTGAAGAAAACGCAGTTCAGCGCGGCGGCCGGGGCGGCACTCGGCCCGGGAGCGGCGAGGTCCCGGCCGGCCGGCCACCGGCCCGACGATCGTGGCCACGTCAAACTCACCCCGGCCGCATTCATGCACTTCTCCAGTTGCGCGGCCATCCCCGGTTCGGATGAATGCGCGACCTGCCCTAGACTCGGTGCCGTGCCACGTGGTGACGGACGACTCAGCCACGACCTGCTCCCCGGTGAGAAGGGCCCCCAGGACGCTTGCGGCGTCTTCGGTGTCTGGGCTCCGGGTGAAGAGGTCGCCAAACTCACCTATTTCGGGCTGTATGCGCTGCAGCACCGTGGACAGGAGTCCGCGGGCATCGCGGTGAGCAACGGCTCCCAGATCCTCGTCTTCAAGGACATGGGCCTGGTTTCCCAGGTCTTCGACGAGACTTCGCTCGGTTCCCTCCAGGGCCATATCGCCGTGGGCCATGCCCGCTACTCCACCACCGGTGCCTCGGTGTGGGAGAACGCCCAGCCGACCTTCCGTGCGACCGCGCACGGCTCGATCGCGCTCGGCCACAACGGCAACCTGGTCAACACCGCCGAGCTGGCGGATCTGGTCGCCGCCCTGCCCCGCGAGGGCGGCCGCGCGACCCAGGTCGCGGCCACCAACGACACCGACCTGGTGACGGCCCTGCTGGCCGGCCAGGTCGACGAGGACGGCAAGCCGCTGACCGTCGAGGAGGCCGCACCGCGCGTCCTGCCGAAGGTCAAGGGCGCCTTCTCGCTCTGCTTCATGGACGAGCACACGCTCTACGCCGCCCGCGACCCGCAGGGCATCCGCCCGCTGGTCCTCGGCCGCCTGGAGCGCGGCTGGGTGGTGGCCTCCGAGACCGCCGCCCTCGACATCTGCGGCGCCAGCTTCATCCGGGAGATCGAGCCCGGCGAGATGGTCGCCATCGACGAGGACGGTCTGCGCAGCAGCCGCTTCGCCGAGGCCCGCCCCAAGGGCTGTGTCTTCGAGTACGTCTACCTGGCCCGCCCGGACACCGACATCGCCGGCCGCAATGTGTACCTCTCCCGTGTGGAGATGGGCCGCAAGCTGGCCGCCGAGGCGCCGGCCGACGCGGACCTGGTGATAGCGACCCCGGAGTCCGGCACCCCCGCCGCCGTCGGCTACGCCGAGGCCAGCGGTATCCCCTACGGCTCCGGCCTGGTCAAGAACTCCTACGTCGGCCGGACCTTCATCCAGCCCTCGCAGACCATCCGCCAGCTCGGTATCCGACTCAAGCTCAACCCGCTCAAGGAAGTCATCCGCGGCAAGCGCCTGGTGGTCGTCGACGACTCGATCGTCCGCGGCAACACCCAGCGCGCCCTCGTCCGGATGCTGCGAGAGGCCGGCGCCGCCGAGGTCCACATCCGGATCTCGTCCCCGCCGATCAAGTGGCCGTGCTTCTTCGGCATCGACTTCGCCACCCGCGCGGAGCTGATCGCCAACGGG
Organism: Streptomyces sp. G7(2002); assembly: GCF_028870195.1. NCBI lineage: Bacteria > Bacillati > Actinomycetota > Actinomycetes > Kitasatosporales > Streptomycetaceae > Streptomyces > Streptomyces sp. G7(2002). The sequence goes on along the minus strand of NZ_CP102609.1, from coordinate 4,677,856 downwards.
CTGAGCGTGGAGGAGATCGGCAAGTCGCTGGGCGCCGATTCGCTCGCGTACATCTCCATCGACGGCATGATCGAGGCGACCACGATCGCCAAGCCGAATCTGTGCCGTGCCTGCTTCGACGGTGAGTACCCGATGGAGCTGCCCGACCCGGAGCTGCTGGGCAAGCACCTCCTGGAGTCGGAGACCGCGGCTCCGGCGAAGTCCGACGTGGACGGCGTCCAGACGCTCACGGCCGGGGTCGGCGGCGCCGACGCGCTGCGCCGCCCGTAGAGCTCGTACACACACGACACGAAAGTTCTCAGCCATGCCCGAGACCACTGGTGCCAGCTACGCGAGTGCGGGCGTCGACATCGAAGCCGGCGACCGCGCCGTGGACCTGATGAAGGAGTGGGTGAAGAAGGCCACCCGCCCCGAGGTCGTCGGCGGGCTCGGCGGCTTCGCCGGCCTCTTCGACGCCTCGGCGCTGAAGCGGTACGAGCGCCCGCTGCTGGCCTCCGCCACCGACGGCGTCGGCACGAAGGTCGACATCGCCCGCAAGATGGGCGTCTACGACAGCATCGGCCACGACCTCGTCGGCATGGTCGTCGACGACCTGGTCGTCTGCGGTGCCGAACCGCTGTTCATGACCGACTACATCTGCGTGGGCAAGGTCTACCCGGAGCGGGTCGCCGCGATCGTCAAGGGCATCGCCGAGGGCTGTGTGCTGGCCGGCTGCGCACTGGTCGGCGGCGAGACCGCGGAGCACCCGGGGCTGCTGGGGGCGGACGAGTTCGATGTCGCCGGTGCCGGTACGGGCGTCGTCGAGGCGGACCGGGTACTGGGCGCGGATCGTATCCGTACGGGTGACGCGGTGATCGCCATGGCGTCCTCCGGCCTTCACTCGAACGGGTACTCGCTGGTCCGTCATGTGCTGTTCGACCGGGCGGGGATGGCCCTGGACCGGGAGATCCCGGAGTTCGGCCGCACGCTGGGCGAGGAGCTCCTGGAGCCCACCAAGATCTACTCGCTGGACTGCCTGGCACTGACCCGTACGACCGAGGTGCACGCCTTCTCGCACATCACCGGCGGCGGTCTGGCCAACAACCTCGCCCGGGTGATCCCGGACGGTCTGCACGCCACGGTCGACCGTGCCACCTGGACGCCCGGCCCGGTCTTCGACCTGGTCGGCTCGGCCGGCTCGGTCGAGCGCCTGGAGCTGGAGAAGACCCTGAACATGGGCGTCGGCATGATCGCCGTGGTCCCGCAGGGATCGGTGGAGGCCGCCCTGACCACGCTCGCCGACCGCGGTGTGGACGCCTGGGTCAGCGGCGAGATCACCGAGCGCGGTGACCACGCAGAGGCAGTGACCCTGACCGGTGACTACGCGAGCTGACCGGCCGAGTCCGCCCCATGGCCCGGTCCGGGCCATGGGAGGTGCGGCCCTCGTCGGCAGCCGTCGGCGCGGCGGCCGCACCCACGGTCATCCGGACAGCTATCTGGGCAGCACAGAACCCGGTCCGGGCAATGCCCAGGACCGGGTCCGTGATGCTGTTATGGGTGCCGCGAGCGCACAGCGTGGTCAAGCGCGACGACGCTGGTCCGACGAGTCGCCCTCGTCCTCTTCGTCGTCGTCGCTGTTGTACAGATCTGCGTACCGTGCGTACGGGTCGTCGTCCTCGTCCTCCTCGAACGGCTCTGCGTTCGGAGGCTGCTGGTTCGACGGTGATGCACCCAGCTCGTCGGCCAGTCGTGAGAGATCCGTCCCACCGCTGCTGTACTTCAGCTGGCGGGCGACCTTTGTCTGCTTGGCCTTGGCCCGGCCGCGCCCCATGGGTCGACCCCCTCAATGACGGGGCTCGATGGCCCCAGAGTCTTGACACGCGTTCATGGATCAGAGCGGGCTCTCGACAGAGAGACCGGCCCGTAGGGCTTTAACGGTACCTGCTTCCGCGGCCATACGGTACGTCGCCCGCATCACCCGCCGCTCGGCACGACCTGCAAGGTGCCCCGTCCCCGCTGGTCAACTGCGATTTTAACCTGTCCTGTACGGCGACCCGCCGACGGGTGGTGAGGGATGTCTCCCTGATCACCCGTGGCGGGCCGCACAAGCAGCTGTTTCCGGCCGACAAGGCCGCATTTCCGGCCTCGGTCAGGTGTGCCGGGCCTCCGCCATGCGCTGCTCGGCCAGGCGGTCGGCGGCCGCGGCGGGCGGAATGCCGTCGGCCTTCGCACGAGCGAATATCGCCAGTGTGGTGTCGAAGATCTTCGCCGCCTTGGTCTTGCAGCGGTCGAAGTCGAAGCCGTGCAGCTCGTCGGCCACCTGGATGACACCGCCGGCGTTCACGACGTAATCGGGGGCGTAGAGGATGCCGCGGTCGGACAGATCCTTCTCGATGCCGGGGTGGGCGAGCTGGTTGTTGGCCGCGCCGCACACCACCTTCGCGGTCAGCACCGGCACCGACTCATCGCTCAGCGCACCGCCCAGCGCACACGGCGCGTAGACGTCCAGGCCCTCGGTGCGGATCAGCGCCTCGGTGTCCGCGACCGCGGTGACCTGCGGGAACTTGGCGCGGACCCGGTCCACCGACTCGGCGCGGACATCCGTGATCACGACCTCGGCGCCGTCCTGGAGGAGATGCTCGACGAGGAGGTGGCCGACCTTGCCGACGCCCGCGATGCCCACCTTGCGGCCGCGCAGCGTCGGGTCGCCCCAGGCGTGCTGGGCCGAGGCGCGCATGCCCTGGAAGACGCCGTAGGCAGTCAGGACGGAGGAGTCGCCGGCGCCGCCGTTGTCGGGGGAGCGGCCGGTGGTCCACTTGTTCGTACGGGCGACGACGTCCATGTCGGCGACGTAGGTACCGACGTCGCACGCGGTGACATAGCGGCCCCCGAGGGAGGCCACGAACCGGCCGTAGGCGAGCAGGAGTTCCTCGGTCTTGATCAGATCGGGGTCACCGATGATCACGGCCTTACCGCCGCCGTGGTCCAGCCCGGCGAGGGCGTTCTTGTAGGACATGCCGCGCGACAGGTTCAGGGCGTCCAGCACGGCCTCCTCCTCGGAGGCGTAGGCATGGAAGCGGGTACCGCCGAGAGCGGGGCCCAGGGCGGTGCTGTGGATGGCGATCACAGCCTTCAGGCCGCTGGCACGGTCCTGGCAGAGAACGACCTGCTCATGGCCACCCTGCTCCGATCGGAACAGAGTGTGCAGAACGCCGCCGTCGGTGCCGGCGGAGGCCGGACGTACGTCAGTCACTGTGGTGACTCCCATAAGTCGCGAAGGATGCCCTCCGACGGGTGGGGAGGGCCGGTTGAAAAGAGCGTAAGACCTGCGGGGCGGGTTGATCGGTCAGGTGCCGAGGATCACCCTCTCCCGGGGGACGGGCATGGGACGATCTGGTCGTATCGCAGGCCGGCGGGGGCCCTCGGGATCTCCCGGCGGCGGACTTCCCTTTGAAGGAGCGGGCGTGGCCCTGGCGTCGTCGGTGAAGGTCCCGTACATGGCATATCTACGGGTCTACGAGCCGCTGGCTGCGTTCCCCGAGCCGGAGCGCACCCACTGGGCGCGCTATGCCAAGCGGGCGAAGACCCCTACCGCCCAGGACGAGCAGCGCCGGGCGCTGGCGGATCTGCTGCCGACCCCTCCGGTGCCGGTGCCGGTCCACGAGAGCGCGGACGCCTTCATCGCCGTCGTGAACGAGGTGACCTGCGTCTGTCCCTGGCGCACCCGGCTGCGCGGCTGGCAGGCCCTGGAGACGCTGGACGAGCTGCTGCCGGCCTCGGTGCTGGATGCGGCGCTGCCCCCGGTGGTGCGCCGGCAGGCGGCCACCGACTACGAGCAGTGGCGGGAGCGCAACCCGGACGCCAGACCCTGGATCCGCGGGGCGGCCTGGCACGTCCCGGTCCGCTGGTTCGTGCTCTTCTCCGACGGCGAGCGGGAGTACACGAAGGGTGACCAGGGGCCGGTGCTGCGTTACCGGACGCCGATGGTGCAGGCGCGGCGGCGGGTCGCCCGTGGATTGCGCACCCTGCGGGACGCCCTGGAAGAGGGGCCCTTGATCGACGGCCTGGTAGATGTGGGGCGCTGGCTCGAGGAATTCCATCCGCGTTCGCTCGTGGAGCTGGATTACGGAGGGCTGGTGCACGCGGTGCCCGAGGGGCAGCTCGCCGAGGACCGTTCCGCCGCCGAGGTGGCGGAGGGCCTGGCGGCGCTGCGCGAGGGGAACGGCGAGCGGGCCGGAGTCGCGTACGAGAAGCTTTCCGAGCGGTGGCGTGCGGTGCGGGAACGACAGTTCTCCAGCTGAGGCGCCGGTGCGGTGCCGAAGGTTTGTGGTGCGGAAGCGCTGCGTTCGCTTTTCGGTGGTTGGACGGTAAAGGACGTAGGTCCTGATCCGGGCGATTGCCTCAAGCGTGACCTAAAGCACTGACTTCGGGTCTTGCTCCCAAGCCATACCCTCGTGCCAAAATAGGACAAGGAGCCCGACCTGGGCTCCTTCCGTCCAACTAAGGGCGGATAGATCGGTATTGCGCTCCTTGAGGGGTCTGTGGCGGCTGATCACGTTGTGACTGATCGTCACGGACGGGTGACTGTCCGCTATGGCACGGTCCATCGGCTTCCGCCGAGGTTGAACACCTGAGAGGGCAATTCCATCGGTTTGGCCGACGTGGCTGGACAGATGGTGTAGTTGTAGTGCCGAGGACAAGCCGTTCGTCCTATAACCGACTCGGCCCGCGTCCGCCATTTCGGGCAACGTGGGTCAAGGTGCAGAATTTAGAGGAAAGAACCGTGATGGTTCGGTTCTCCCGAGGAGGCCGCTCATGACCGCTCGCACCCCTGACGCCGAGCCGCTGCTTACCCCTGCTGAGGTCGCCACGATGTTCCGCGTGGACCCGAAGACGGTGACCCGTTGGGCCAAGGCAGGCAAGCTCACGTCCATCCGCACGCTCGGAGGACACCGGCGTTACCGCGAGGCTGAGGTCCGCGCACTGCTCGCGGGCATTCCGCAGCAGCGCAGCGAGGCCTGAACAACCGCATAACCAGGTCGTTTTCGGGGCCCCCAACCCGAAAGCGCCCGCTTTGCGCGACACAGCTCGACCGCTCCACCCACGCTCCACATAGCTTCATACGACGCGGCGCCTGCCCCACAGGCCCCACGCCCGCTCCACTTGGGTACGTCATCGATCGCGCTGGACTCCGCCGGGTCCAGCGCGATTTTTTTGTGTGCGCCCGCTTCAGGGCTCGTCGGAGCGGTCGGGCCGGCCTGGCGCCGGCGCCGTCCCGGACGGCGGCCAGGGGGTCTTCACGGGCCCTGTGAGGGCCTTTCCGTGTGGACCCCGACCCCCCTCTCCGGAGCCGTCTCAGGAGTGGTGCAATTGCACATATTAAATTGACCGGTTGTAGGGAGGGTGTAAGTTCCGCATCGCGCCAAACTTGTTCGGTGACACCCGTCACACTACGCGGCGCTTGAAGACGATACGTCCGCTGCGATAGAGAACCCCGCCCGCCACACCCAACGGACCGTCACCGCGCAGCGGGTGGCGGCGGCGCCGGTGGTCACGCGGTCGCGGGAGTCCCGTCGTCGTCCGCCGGCGGCTCGCAGACGGCCGCGGGCGAGGCGGAGGCGGACGTCGGCGCCGGAGGCCCGGAGCGGGCCGTGTGCGGCTCCATGGCGAGCCGTTGCAGCTGATGGCAGATGGGGCAGTGCCGCGTCAGGTGGCGGTAGCCCGTGGCCGCTGACAGATGGGCCCGCAACAGCGCCCTGGTCTCGTGCCGTACCGCAGTCGTCATTGCGCATACCTCCCCGGCCCCCACGCCTTCCTCAGTGAGTACCGGCGGTACGTGCCGCCGTCAATACAGCGGGCGCCAATCCGGCTACGGTCCGCATTCGGCGGGGGCGGAAATGGACAGCGGCAGGGACGGCGTCCTGCGGGGGCGCGGGCGGAGGCCGGCGGGCGGTCGGCACGGCGGCCCGCACCGGTGCGCGATACGGGCCGTGGGGCGTGACCTGACGGGATGTGGGATGCCCGGCGGCCGCGCGCGGGGCGCGGCCCGGTCCGGACAGCAGTACGGCCCGCATCCGAGAGGGATGCGGGCCGTAAAAAAGCGGTCCTGACGGGATTTGAACCCGCGGCCTCCACCTTGACAGGGTGGCGAGCACTCCAAACTGCTCCACAGGACCTTGCGTTTCGCTTTCCGCTTGCGGCGGGCTGCGAAGCAAGACTGTACAGCAGGTCAGGGGGTGCGGTCGAACTCGATACCGGCGGCCCTGGTTCCTACGGCGCGGCGGCGTCCACCGCCTTCACGATGCGCTTGTCGGAGACCGGGTACGCGGTCCCCAGAGCGTGGGCGAAGTAGCTCACCCGGAGCTCCTCGATCATCCAGCGGATCTCCAGGGCCGCGGGCGGCACCGGGCGGCCCTGCGGGAACTGCTCCAGCAGCCAGGCGTATTCGTCCTGCATCTCCTTCACCTTCGCCATACGGGTGCGGTCCCGCTCGGCGTTGGTGGGCAGCTGCTGCAGACGGCGGTCGGCGGCCACCAGATAGCGCATCAGGTCCGGCAGCCGCTTGGCGCCGTGCGCCGTCACGAAGCCCGGCTTGATCAGCGCCGCCAGCTGCTCCTTGATGTCCGTGAGGGACGGCAGCAGCGAGGGGAACGTGGTCTCCTTCAGCCGGCGCTCGCACGCCTGCCAGGCGGCCAGCACCTCCTGGACCTGCTGGATGGTCTTCAGCGTGACGTCCACCAGGTCCGCGCGGACCGCGTCGAACAGCTTCCGGAAGGACTCCTCGTCCCAGGCCGGACCGCCCCGGGCCGCGATCAGACGGTCCGCGGCGGCGGTGACGCAGTCCTCGAAGAGCGCGGCGATGGAGCCGTGCGGATTACGGGACAGCGCCAGCTTCTGCTGATTGCTCAGCTTGCCCTGCGCGAACTTGGCCGGATTGGACGGGATGTTCAGCAGGATGAGCCGGCGGGTGCCCGCCCACATCGCGGTGAGCTGCTCGGCCTCGGTGTCGAAGAGGCGTACGGCGACACTGCTGCCCTCGTCGACCAGCGCCGGGTAGGCCTTCAGCGGCTGGCCCGCACGCCGGGTCTCGAAGGTGCGCGGCAGCGTGCCGATCGTCCAGGACGTCAGCCCCGTGCGCTGCTCCGGCCCGGCCGGCGCCGGTCCGTCGCCCGTGCCGCCCTTGCGGTCCCTGGAGGGCCGCTCGGCGGCCTGCTCGAAGGCCTTGGAGATGGCCGCCCGGGTCTTCGGCTTGAGCTTCAGCCGCAGCGCCTCCAGGTCCTTGGCCTCGGCGAGCTTGCGGCGCCGCTCGTCGACCACCCGGAAGGTGATCTTGAGGTGGTCCGGGACCTTGGCCGTGTCGAAGTCCGCGGCCTCCACGGGCACGCCCACCATCCGCTGCAGCCCCGCGGCCAGAGACGTCGTCAGAGCGCCCTGCAGCGGGACCGTGGAGTCCAGGAAGCGGGCCGCGAAGTTCGGTGCCGGGACGTAGTTGCGCCGGATCGGCTTGGGCAGGGACCGGATCAGCTCCGTCACCAGCTGCTCGCGCAGGCCCGGGATCTGCCAGTCGAAGCCCTCGGAGGAGACCTGGTTGAGGACCTGGAGGGGGATGTGGACGGTCACACCGTCCGCGTCCGCGCCCGGCTCGAACTGGTAGGTGACCTTGAACTTCAGCTTTCCCTGCCGCCAGGAATCCGGGTAGTCGTCCTTCGTGACGGCCTCGGCGGACTCGTTGATGAGCATCGAGTGCTCGAAGTTCAGCAGCTCCGGCTCTTCGCGGTGCTTCTTCTTCCACCAGGCGTCGAAGTGCGCGCCGGAGACCACGTCCGCGGGGATGCGCTGGTCGTAGAAGTCGAAGAGCGTCTCGTCGTCCACGAGGATGTCGCGGCGCCGGGCGCGGTGCTCCAACTCCTCGACCTCGCCGAGAAGTTTGCGGTTGTCATGGAAGAACTGGTGGTGGGTGCGCCAGTCGCCCTCGACCAGGGCGTTACGGATGAACAGATCGCGCGAGGTCTCCGGATCGATCCGGCCGTAGGTGATCTTGCGCTGGGCGACGATCGGGACGCCGTAGAGCGTCACCCGCTCGTACGCCATCACCGCGGCCATCTTCTGTTCCCAGTGCGGCTCGCTGTATGTCCGCTTGACCAGGTGCTGGGCGAGCGGCTCGATCCACTCCGGCTCGATCTTCGCATTCACCCGCGCCCACAGGCGGGACGTCTCGACCAGCTCGGCGGACATCACCCAGCGCGGGGGCTTCTTGAAGAGCGCGGAGCCGGGGAAGACCGCGAACTTGGCGCTGCGGGCGCCCAGATAGTCGTTCTTGGCCTCGGTGTCCTTGAGGCCGATATGCGAAAGCAAACCGGAAAGCAGGGAGGTGTGGATGTGATCCGGCGCCGCATCCTCCTCGCTGAGGTGGATGCCCATGGTCTTGGCGACCGAACGCAGCTGGGAGTAGATGTCCTGCCACTCACGTATCCGGAGATAGTTCAGGAACTCGCTGCGGCACATCCGGCGGAAGGCCGAGGAGGACAGCTCCTTCTGCTGCTCGCGGACATAGCGCCAGAGGTTGAGGAAGGCGAGGAAGTCGGAGGTCTCGTCCTTGAAGCGGGCGTGCTGCTGGTCGGCCTGCTGCTGTTTGTCCGCGGGCCGCTCGCGCGGGTCCTGGATGGACAGGGCCGCCGCGATGACCATGACCTCGCGGACACAGCCGTTGCGGTCCGCCTCCAGCACCATCCGCGCCAGCCGCGGGTCGACCGGCAGCTGCGAGAGCTTGCGGCCGAGCGGGGTCAGCCGTTTCTTGGGGTCCTTCTGCTTGCTGTCGAGCGCGCCGAGCTCACTCAGCAGATCGACGCCGTCCTTGATGTTGCGGCGGTCCGGCGGGTCGATGAACGGGAACTTCTCGATGTCGCCGAGGCCGGCCGCGGTCATCTGCAGGATGACGGAGGCGAGATTCGTCCGGAGGATCTCCGCGTCCGTGAACTCGGGGCGGGAGAGGAAGTCGTCCTCGGAGTAGAGGCGGATGCAGATGCCGTCGCTGGTACGGCCGCAGCGGCCCTTGCGCTGATTGGCGCTGGCCTGCGAGACGGGCTCGATGGGCAGCCGCTGGACCTTGGTGCGGTAGCTGTAGCGGGAGATACGGGCCATGCCCGGGTCGATGACGTACTTGATGCCCGGGACGGTCAGCGAGGTCTCGGCGACGTTCGTGGCCAGCACGATCCGTCTGCCCGTGTGCCGCTGGAAGACGCGATGCTGCTCGGCGTGCGACAGCCGCGCGTACAGGGGGAGGACCTCGGTGAACGGGAGGGCCTTCTTGTTGAGCGCGTCCGCGGTGTCGCGGATCTCCCGCTCGCCGGAGAGGAAGACCAGGATGTCGCCGGGCCCGGCGGACTGGAGCTCGTCCACGGCGTCGCAGATCGCGGTGATCTGGTCGCGGTCAGCGTCCTGGCCGCCCTCCTCCAGCAGCGGGCGGTAGCGCACCTCCACCGGATACGTCCGGCCGGAGACCTCGACGATCGGAGCAGTCGGCTTCGTCTCCTCGTCACTCCCGGCCGAGGAAGCGGCGCGGTCCGGCGCCGCCCCTACGGACGCGAAGCTGCCGAAGTGCCGGGCGAACCGCTCCGGATCGATGGTCGCCGAGGTGATGACGACCTTGAGGTCCGGGCGCCGGGGCAGCAGCTGGGCCAGATAGCCGAGGATGAAGTCGATGTTGAGGCTGCGCTCGTGTGCCTCGTCGATGATGATCGTGTCGTACTGGCGCAGCTCCCGGTCCGTCTGGATCTCGGCGAGCAGGATGCCGTCCGTCATCAGCTTGACGAGGGTGTCCCCGCCGACCTGGTCCGTGAAGCGGACCTTCCAGCCGACCGCCTCGCCCAGCGGGGTCTTCAGCTCCTCGGCCACCCGCTCGGCGACCGTACGGGCCGCGATCCGGCGCGGCTGGGTGTGCCCGATCAGGCCGCGGATACCCCGGCCGAGCTCCAGACAGATCTTGGGGATCTGCGTCGTCTTGCCGGACCCGGTCTCACCGGCGACGATCACGACCTGGTGGTCGCGGATCGCGGCGAGGATCTCGTCCTTCTTCTGGCTGACCGGCAGCTCTTCCGGATACGTGATCTCGGGCACCGCGGCGCGACGCTGCTCGACCCGCAGCTCCGCCTCGTCGATACCGCCGGCGATCTCCGAGAGCACCGCCGCCCGGGCTTCGGGCTTACGGATGCGGCGTGCGCCGTCGAGCCGGCGGCCCAGCCGCTGCTGATCGCGCAGCATCAGCTCGGGCAGACGTTCCAGCAGGTCGGAGAGGCCGGGAGCGGGGGTGCCGGGCAGCGCGGGAGCAGAGCCGTCGGGCAGGGCGGAGGCAGGCTGACTGGACATACGTCCCCCAGGATCTCACCTCCCCTGAACGACTGGCGAACCATTTGCCCGTGCGGACGGTGCCCGGTGCCCCGCCCGCACCCCGCGCCCACGGCCTTCGGAGCCGGCGGCACCGCCATCCGGGTGGCCACGGGGGGAAGGGCACCGGCGGCGGAAAAATGGACACGACGCCTGTGCGCATACGCGAGGATGACCGCATGGACAAGGGAATACGACGCATAGCGGGCATCGTCATGATGGTCGCCGGTATCGCGCTCGGCGCCTGGCTGGTCTTCGGCGCGCCGCATGACTGGGAAGGCAATGTGCGGCTGGTGAAGATGGCGATGGGCCTGGCGGCAACGGGGATGATCACCGGCGGTGCCCGGCTGATCTTCTGGCAGCCCGAGGAGCAGCCCTCCGAGGCCGCCCGGGAAGCCGGTGTCGGATAGCGACGAAAAAGGCCCCGATTCGAGGAATCGGGGCCTTCTCCCAATGGGTGTGGCTGGGGCCGGGGTCGAACCGGCGACCTATCGCTTTTCAGGCGATCGCTCGTACCAACTGAGCTACCCAGCCGCAGCGGTCCTGACGGGATTTGAACCCGCGGCCTCCACCTTGACAGGGTGGCGAGCACTCCAAACTGCTCCACAGGACCTTGCATTGTGCGAAAGCGGCGTGAGCCAGTCTCGCACACGGTGATGCGTGCCCCCAACGGGATTCGAACCCGTGCTACCGCCTTGAAAGGGCGGCGTCCTGGGCCACTAGACGATGAGGGCTGGTGGCCACCTTGGCGTCGTTACCGGCGCCGTCGGGGACGTGAGAAGCATATGGGATGGGAGGACCGTTCGCCAAAACGGTTCAGCGGGCGTGCTCGGAAGGGCTCCTGGCCGGGCGTGAAGAAGAGCCGGACGAGGGACCGGACGGGGGGCCGGATGGCGGGTCGGCCGAGGGCGGTGAACCGGACGGTGAGGGCGTGGCGCCGGGTTGGTTCTCCCGGGGGAGGTGGCGGCTGACCTCGGCCCGGGACAGTCCCAGTCCGCCGAGGGTGATCTCGTCCCAGGCCTGCAGCCGTTTCGTCGTCCGGTCCAGATAGAGCACCGACGCCAGGACCGGCTCGGGTTTCTTGTTCTGCACCGCGCGCAGTCCGCCGCCGCCCGTCGAGCCCTCGACCATCAGCCGGGTGCCCTGGGGGAGCAGGGTGTTCTCGCGGTGGTGGACATGGCCGGCCAGGGCCAGCGGGGCCAGGCCGTCCGCCTCGGTCACGGCGGCGGGGTTGTGGGCCAGCGCGATGTCGACGGGGGTGCCGGCCAGCCGCTGGGTGCGCAGCGCGTCGGCGAGGCGGCCGCCCGCGGTGCGCTCGGCGGGGTCACCGGCCGCCACCACGGAGCGGTCCGGGGTGAACTGCGGGTCGCCGACGCCCGCGATGCGTACACCGGCGACCTGGGTGACCTTGCCGTGGTCGAGGACGGTGACATGGCGTCGGCCGGTCAGGTACTTCTGCGTGCCGCGGGAGTCGTGGTTGCCGCGCACCCACACGTAGGGGGCGCCGAGGGCGGAGGCCGGGTCCAGGAAGTGGTTCTCGGCGGCCGAGCCGTGGTCCATGGTGTCGCCGGTGTCGACGATCACGTTGATCCGGTACTGCTTCACCAGGGAGGCGATGATCCGCCAGGCGCCGGGGTTGAGGTGGATGTCGGAGACATGCAGGACGCGGATGGTGGTGGGGTCCGGCTGGTAGGCCGGCAGTGTCGAGGTGGCGTCGTAGAGCTTGGTGACGTTGGTCACCAGGCGCGCCAACTCCTTCTGGTAGACGTGGAATTCGCTGACGATGTTCCGGGCGTTGCCGACCACGGAGGGGGCCGAGGTGAGCAGTCCGGAGAACCTCGGCTCCAGTACGGACTGCGGGTTCCAGGTGGCGTATGCGGTGCCCGCGGAGGCGGCGAGCAGGGTGAGCGCCAGACCGCCGGCGGCCAGTGCGCGGCGCGGGCGGCGGTAGACGGCCAGGCCCAGCGCGGTGGCGCCGGACACCACGGCGACACAGGAGTGCAGCGCCAGCCCCAAGGCGCCGCGGGTGACGTCGTGGGTGACCTCGGCCTGCAGACCGGCGAACCGCTCGGGGTGGTCGACCAGCGCCTGGGAGCGGACCGGGTCCAGCCGGTCGACGTCGACATCGAGCCGTACGGGCGCGTGGTGGCTGCTCAGTTCCAGGTCGCCGAGCGGTGCGACGTCGATCCGGGTGCCGCCCGCCAGTGAGGGGCGCAGGGCCATGCTGGTGTCCATCGGGCCGACGGGGACACGGATGCTGCCGATCAGGAGCAGCCCCAGCCAGGCGCCGACGACGGTGACGGCTATCAGGCCGAGGGAGCGGGCCAGTGGGTGCGGTGACTCGGCCAAGCCGGCGGTGGGGGCCGTACGGCGGGAGCGGTAGCCGCGGCGGACGGCTGCCGGGAGGGCGCGTACGCCGTCGAGGCCGGTATGGAGCAGCCGGTGCAGGGGACTTTGCGGGGTGTCGGGATGCGGTGTCCGGGAGCGCGCTGCGCGGGCCATTGGTCCCGTATGCCCGTCCGTGGCGCCGTTAAGCGAGGAGTGGCGGCTTCCGGTTGGGCTGCGGTGCGCCGGGCGGGCCGCGACGATCGGTGGGGAGGCAGTGTGGCGGAGAATGGTGGTGTGCTGGAAATGACGCGCGAGGAGTTCGAGGAACTGGTCGCCGAGGCGCTGGACCGGATCCCGCCGGAACTGACCCGGCTGATGGACAACGTGGCGGTCTTCGTCGAGGACGAACCGCCCGCCGACGACCCCGAGCTGCTCGGGCTCTACGAGGGGACGCCGCTGACCGACCGGGGTGAGTGGTACGCGGGTGTGCTGCCGGACCGGATCACCATCTACCGGGGGCCGACGCTGCGGATGTGCGAGACCCGCGAGGACGTGGTCGCGGAGACCGAAGTGACGGTCGTTCATGAGATCGCGCACCACTTCGGGATCGACGACGAGCGGCTGCACGCGCTGGGCTACGGCTAGGGGCGCCTGAAGGGGCGGCTCCTAGGGGCGGCTCCCAGGTGCCGGGGGGAGTGCGGGTGGCCCCCGGATCGCGCGCCCGGCGCGATCGGCCGGGTGTGGTGCGTGTCCTCAGGTGGGGAGCGGGAGTTGGGCAGGGCGTCCGTGCCGCCGTCCCTGCGTTCCGGATCCGGAGGTCCCGCCGTGCGCCCGAGCCCACATCGCCAGTCGTCCCTGACGCCGACACCGTCCCCGTCGTCGTCCCCTGCCCCCGTCCCTTCGTCGCGCCCTCCGTCGGGCCGGGTGCGCTCCCGGGCCACCGCCGTGGCCGTGGCCGTCTCCGCGCTGGCCGCGACGCTGGCCGGCTGTATGAGCGTGAGCGATCCGGAGGAGCCGAAACCGTCCGGCAGCACCACGCGGCACGACGGGAAGGACGCGTGGTCCGGCCCCAACGGGGTGACCGTGGACGGCCGCGGCGACGGCCCGCGGCGCATGGGGCGCAACGGCGAGGGCCGCCCGGCCGGCGGCAAGGGCAAGAAGGGCAAGCCGTCGAAGAGCGCGGCACCGGAGCCGTCCGAGCCCGGTACGCCGTCCCACCCGGTGCGGCCGTCGGGCCCCGAGCCGGGCGCGGGCGGCCACGGCGGCTCCGGCGGTCATGGCGGACGCCCCGGACATGCGGAGCCCTCGCCGTCCCACCCCGACCGCCCGGCCACCCCGCCGGCCTCACCCGCGCCCAGCACGCCCCCCGCGCAGCCGACCCCGCCGGCGAGCAGCCCCCCGCCGCCGCCGAGCTCCCATGCCTCCGGCCCGTCCCCCGTCTCGCCGATGGCGTCGGAGTCGGACCTCTACGACGAGGAGGCATAAGGGGGTTCCGGGCGGGGCGGGTAGGTTTGTCCGGGGGAGCGGAAGGCCTGGTCAGAAGGTCATTTGCCATCCGGGGGGCGGAGTGCGTATGGTGGTAGATCGTTTGATCCCATTTGCCCGGCGCCAGAAAAGAAGCGCGCCGCGTGGCGCGTTCTCTCCCTTGCCGTGGCTGACCGCATAGAGGCGGTCGTGTGAAACACACGGAGTTTGGGCGCGTGCCGAGACTCCGGAAGGTTTCGCATTTCGCATGTCCATTTCCACTGAGCAGTCCGTCATGCCCGCAATCGACGAGCAGACGGCCCCCGAGGTGACGGCCGCCGACGAGGCGCCCGAGACCGACGCGGCGGAAGCCGCCACCGACACCGTCACCTTCGCCGACCTCGGACTGCCCGAGGGCGTCGTCCGCAAGCTCGCGCAGAACGGCGTCACCACCCCCTTCCCCATCCAGGCCGCGACCATCCCGGACGCCCTGGCCGGCAAGGACATCCTCGGCCGTGGCCGCACCGGCTCCGGCAAGACGCTCTCCTTCGGTCTGCCGACCCTGGCGCAGCTCGCCGGCGGCCACACCGAGAAGAAGAAGCCGCGCGCGGTCATCCTCACCCCGACCCGTGAGCTCGCGATGCAGGTCGCGGACGCCCTCCAGCCCTACGGCGACGTCCTCGGCCTGAAGATGAAGGTCGTCTGCGGCGGTACGTCCATGGGCAACCAGATCTACGCGCTGGAGCGCGGTGTCGACGTCCTCGTCGCCACCCCGGGCCGGCTGCGCGACATCATCAACCGTGGCGCCTGCTCCCTGGAGAACATCCAGGTCGCCGTCCTCGACGAGGCCGACCAGATGTCCGACCTGGGCTTCCTGCCCGAGGTCACCGAGCTGCTCGACCAGGTGCCGTCCGGCGGTCAGCGGATGCTCTTCTCCGCCACGATGGAGAACGAGATCGGCACGCTGGTCAAGCGCTACCTGACCAACCCGGTCAGCCACGAGGTCGACAGCGCCCAGGGCAACGTCACCACCATGACCCACCACGTCCTGGTCGTGAAGCCGAAGGACAAGGCGCCGGTCACCGCCGCCATCGCCGCCCGTAAGGGCCGCACCATCATCTTCGTCCGCACCCAGCTGGGCGCCGACCGCATCGCCGAGCAGCTCGTCGAGTCCGGCGTGAAGGCCGACGCGCTGCACGGCGGTATGACCCAGGGCGCGCGGACCCGGGTGCTCGCGGACTTCAAGGACGGCTACGTCAACGCGCTGGTCGCCACCGACGTCGCCGCCCGCGGTATCCACGTCGACGGCATCGACCTGGTCCTGAACGTCGACCCGGCCGGTGACCACAAGGACTACCTGCACCGCTCGGGCCGTACCGCCCGCGCCGGCCAGTCCGGCACCGTCGTCTCGCTGTCGCTGCCGCACCAGCGCCGGCAGATCTTCCGGCTGATGGAGGACGCGGGCGTCGACGCCTCGCGCCACATCGTCGGCGGCTCCGGCGCCTTCGACGAGGACGTCGCCCGGATCACCGGTGCGCGTTCGCTCACCGAGGTCCAGGCCGACGGCGCCAACAACTCCGCCAAGCAGGCCGAGCGTGAGGTGGCCGAGCTCACCCGCGAGCTGGAGCGCCTTCAGCGCCGCGCCACCGAGCTGCGCGAGGAGGCCGACCGGCTGACCGCCCGTGCCGCCCGTGAGCGCGGCGAGGACCCGGCCGAGGCGCTCGCCGCCGCGGCCGTCACCGCCGAGGCCGAGGCCGCCGCGGAGGCCGCCGTACCGGCCCAGGCCGGTGGGTCGGACGAGCGCCGCGACGACCGGGGCAACTTCGACCGTCGCGACCGTCGTGACGACCGTTCCGGTGGCCGTTCCTTCGACCGTGACCGTCGCGATGACCGGTCCGGTGGTGGCTTCAACCGTGACCGTCGTGACGACCGTTCCGGTGGCCGTTCCTTCGACCGTGACCGTCGGGATGACCGTTCCGGTGGCGGTTTCAACCGTGACCGTCGTGACGACCGGGGCGGTTTCGGCCGGGACCGTCGCGATGACCGTTCCGGTGGTGGCTTCAACCGCGACCGTCGCGATGACCGGTCCGGCGGTGGCTTCAACCGCGACCGTCGTGACGACCGTTCCGGTGGCCGTTCCTTCGAGCGCCGTGACGACCGTTCCGGTGGCGGTTTCAACCGTGACCGCGGCGACCGTCCGAGCCGCCCGTTCAACCGTGACGACCGTTCCGGTGGCCGTCCGTCCTCCGGTGGCTACCGCTCCGGCGGCGGCGACCGTCCGTTCAACCGTGACGACCGTTCCGGCCGTCCGTCCTCCGGTGGCCACCGCTCCGGCGGCGACCGCCCGTACGGCCGTCGTGACGACCACCGTGGCGCCCCGACCGGCTCCTTCGGCCGCCGCGAGGACAAGCCGCGCTGGAAGCGCAACGGCTGATCACCGACGCTGATCCGCAGGGCCCGTACGCACGCAAGTGCCGTACGGGCCCTGCGTGTTGTACGGCACACCGGAGGCCCCACAGGGCCCGTCGGCCGGCCCCGCGGCACCCCGCCGTATGGCTTGATCCGTAATGCCTTCGGGCTGCGGCACCTCCTCGGGCTATGCTGCTCGGTGCGGGCCATTAGCTCAATTGGCAGAGCAGTGGACTTTTAATCCATTGGTTCAGGGTTCGAGCCCCTGATGGCCCACCAGAAGCGGACGGGGAGACCGTCCGGCCGGCGTGCAGTGACCTGAGGGCCCGGACCGTATGCGGTCCGGGCCCTCAGGCATGACCGGTGTTCCGGGCGGGCTCAAGTGGCGCTGAGCGGGACGGGCTTGGGGTGCGTGAACCGGGCGGACGAATCGGGCAGCACGAGGCGGGTGGCACGAGCGGCTGGCGAGGCCGCCGCTTCCGCCGGTCCTCTTCGCCCGCCCGTTCTCGCCTCTTCCTCCCCTGGCGCGGCCGGTCCGGTGACCCGTCCGGCCCCCGACGAGTCGCCGTCCCGCCCCGTACCGGCAAGCCTGGGGACGTCTAGGCGACCGGCACGGCGGTGCCCGTACGGACGGGCGGGAGTGGGAAGAGGCCGGTGCGGATGCTCCGAGGTGAGGCGCCCCCCGAGGGCGAGGGCGACGGGGAGCGAGGGGCCCGTGGGGAGGGCCGCTCCCGGATGTCGTGGTCCGGCCGTCTGCTGGTGCGCCGACTTCCCGCCATCCTGATCGTCGGCGGGGTCGTCTTCGACATGGGGACGCCGGCCAGTTACACGGCCGCCCCCTTCTTCTCCGCCGCCCCGTTGGTCGCCGCGCCGCTCTTCTCCCTGCGGGGCACCGCCCTCACGGCCCTGGCCGCCCTGCTCGGCGAGATCTGGGTCGTCACCTACCGCAGCGCCGGGCAGAACTACAGCGAGTCGGTGACGGAGATCGTCACGGTCCTTGTCGTCGCCCTGCTGGCCCTCGGCATCAACCGGGTCGTCCGGACGGCCGACGCCCGCCTGGCCTCCGTACGGGACGTCTCGGAGGCCGCCCAGCGCGCCGTACTGCCCATGCCGCCCGAACGGCTCGCCGGGCTCGCCCTCGCCGCCCGCTACGTGGGGGCGCGGGCGGACGCCCGGATCGGCGGCGACCTCTATGCCGTGCAGGACACCCCGCACGGCGTACGGCTGATCGTCGGCGACGTACGGGGCAAGGGGCTGGAGGCGGTGGAGACCGCGGTGATCGTCATCGGCGCCTTTCGCGAGGCGGCGGAACAGGAGAGCACTTTGGGGGCGGTGGCGGGGCGGCTGGAGCGGGCGCTGCAACGGGAGGGCGGGCGGCGCAACGGGGTGGAGCGGACCGAGGGGTTCACCACTGCCGTACTGGCCGAGATCCCCGCCGACGGGCAGTCCGTGCTGCGGGTGCTCAACCGGGGCCACCCGTCCCCGCTGCTGCTCACCCCGGACGGCGGTCTGCGCGAGCTGGCCCCCGCGGCGCCTGCGCTGCCCCTGGGGCTGGGCGAGATGGCGAGCCGGCCGGACCGGGCGGACGAGACGTTCTTCCCGGCCGGGGCCCTGCTGCTCTTCTTCACCGACGGTGTGACCGAGGCCCGGGACCTGCTCGGTCGCTTCTACAACCCGTCGAGCAAACTGCGCGGCTGCCGCTTCCCCGGCCCGGACGTCCTCCTGGACACCGTCGTCGAGGACGTCGCACGCCATACGGGCGGCGCGCCGGCCGACGATATGGCGCTGCTGGCGGTGCAGCGTCCTATGGGGGCGTAGGCGTCGGCGTTTTGTAGGGGCCTTGGGGGTGGCGGCTTATGGGGGGCGGGATCCGCGGAGGGGTGTGGCCGCGCGTACAGGGCCGGGGCTGGGCGTTACGGATACCTGGCTGCGCTCAGCTCCCCGGGGTGTCCGCCGCCCCGGGAAAGCTGTGCAGGCTCTGGCCGTGCGGGCCGGTGAGTGCGACCGGGTGCCCGTCGAGTGCGAGGGTCAGCAGCAGCGGGTCTTCCGGGCGGGGCGAGCGGTGTGCGGGGCCGGTGATCCAGGGCAGTACGGAGTGGTGCTCGTTGGAGATCCAGTGGCCGCCGCCGGGCCGTCCGTCGAGCAGCGACCGTACGAGACGGGCGAACTCCTCGCGGCGGGCGGGCGGCAGGTAGGTCAGCACCGAGCTGTGGAAGATGACCAGCGTCGCCTCGGGCGGCGCCTCGGCGGCGAGCGCGGGCAGCTCGTCGAGCAGATCGCCGCGCACCATCCGCGGCCGCGGCGCTGGCCGCACCGCATCGACGGCCGCGGACAGCCGCGCCGTACGCTCCCCGTCGCCCGGCCATACGAGCGCCTGCAGCCAGCGCAGATCGTCCGGTTCGGCAGCCGGGTCGAGCGGGTCGAGGTCGATGCCGGCCCGCCACACGATCTCCGGCATCCGGTCGGGCAGCTCGTCGGCGGCCCCTCCCGTACGGCAGGTGAGCTCCAGCGGGCTCTCCGGCGCCCCCAGCTCGGACCGGAGGGTGACCGTCCGGCGGCCGTCCCCGCCCTCGCCGGCGGCCTCGTACCGGTAGCGATAGCGGTCGGGGTGCAGACACAGTCCCGCGGACGTACCGGCCTCCAGCAGCGCCAGCGGCTGCGGCAGACGGGCGAGCAGCGGCAGCAGGGTGGCGCAGCGGGCCGGTTCGTTGGTCTGGGTGGCGCGCTGCATGATCACCGCGCGCACCTCGTCCCAGTGCCGGATCGTCCACTCGCGCCAGCGCCCGTACGCGGCCTCACCGCGCGGGCCCATTTCGGCGTGCGGGCCGTCGAGATAGCGGACGGCGGCGAGCAGGAGATTCGGCTGCTGTTTGTTGCCGGCGGGCAGCGACCCCGACAGCAGGTCGCAGAGCTCCGCGTCCTGGCTGATCCGCGCGCTCAGCTCCTCGTGCGCGTCCGACCGGCCCCGCGCCTCCCGCCAGGAGAACTCCCGGTACCGCTCCGCCACTCCCCACGCGATACCGGCAGCACGTCCGGCGTTCCCGGTGTTCCCGACGTTGACGACCATGATCCGACGTTACTGCTCTCACCCTCCGTAATTGAGGGCCACCCCTCCGCATAACGACTGGCACACAATCCGCGCGAGATCGTTTAGGGCCGGGTGGTCAACTCGCCCGGTTTGTGGTCGTGGTGGCCGAAAAAGTCCATGCCACAGGTTGTGCTCAGCCGATAAGGATTCGTGGGAACGCTTGGAATTCGGTCGCCATCTCTATTACTGTCCGATAACGCAGCGCGGTCGTCCCAGCCGTCGCAAGAGGCGGCACCGCGCGCCGACGCCGAATCCCGCACGCGCTTTTCACGCACCCCCAAGCACTTCGAACTGCACCAAGGGAACCGGGGAACCACTTCCTTGGGGTGAATCGGACGCCCTCCGCCAGCGGGCGCCCGTAGGAGACCTTCCTGCTCCGAACCCGTCAGCTAACCCGGTAGGCGAGAAGGAAGGAAAGGAGTGCGCCTCCGTGGCGTCCAACAGGCCTGCCCCCGAGTCTCCGTCCACCTACGGGCTCGATGACCGAGGGGCCTTCCCGGGTCCCGGTGCCGATGACGGCGACGGACCGTGGGAGGAGTGGAATCCCACCGAGGAATCCACCCGTTCCGTCCGCGGCAAACACCGGGTGGCCAAGCAGCGCGGCGGCGGATTCGCCCGCAGCGGCACCGTCCTGGGTGTCGGAGTCATCGCGGCGGTCGGCGCGAGCGGAATGGCCTCGGCCGAGGACCGTCCGCCGGTGCCGATCTCGATGCCCGACATCGGCGGGATGGCCGACGACCTCTCCGAAAACCTGCCGGACGCCAAGTCGCTTCCCGGCATCGGCGAGCTGATATCCGACGAGGACTCCGAAACCGCCTCGGCTGCCGCGGCCGAAGCGGCTCCTGCCGCCTCCGGGCCGCTCACCCGGGCCACGCAGACGAGCGCGGACACGGGCGGCGGCACGGGCGCCGGTGAGGCGCTGCGCAGCCGCATCCTCCAGCAGGCGGACGCGCAGCAGGGCGCCGCCGAGCAGGAGGCCCGCGACACCGCCGAACAGGCCGCTGTCCAGCAGGCCGCAACGGAAGCCGCCGCCCACCAGAAGTCGGCCGAAAAGGCCGCAGCAGCCAAGAAGGCGGCCGAGATGGAGGCCAAGCGCAAGGCCGAGGAAGCGGCCCGTCAGAAGGCGGAGGCCGAACGCCTCGCCAAGCTGGCGAAGAGCTTCATCGCCCCCGTGTCCTCCTACACGCTCACCGCCAGTTTCGGCCAGGCCGGCGACCGCTGGGCCGCGGACCACACCGGACAGGACTTCGCCGCGCCGACCGGCACTCCCGTCAAGGCACTGCACTCCGGCACCATCACCCAGGCCGGCTGGGCCGGCTCGTACGGCTACCGCATCGTCCTCACCCTCGACGACGGCACCGAAGTCTGGTTCTGCCACCTCTCCTCGATGGTGAAGACCTCCGGCAAGGTCAACACCGGCGATGTCATCGGCCGCGTCGGCGCCACCGGCAACGTCACCGGCCCCCACCTCCACCTGGAGGTACGCCCCGACGCCGGCGATCCGATCGACCCGATGCCGTGGCTTCGCGATCACGGGATCAACGTGTGACCGGCTGCATCAGCGTGTGACTGACGGCATCAATGGGTGACCGGCGGCTTCGGCGCATGAACGGCGGCATCAACGGGTGACCGGCGGCCTCGGCGCATGAACGACGGCGTCGGCGCTCGACCGGCGGCCTTGGCACGCTCGTGTTCGCCGGCCTCGGCGCATGACCGGTGCCCTCGGCACACGCGCAAAAAGCTCAACCCGTGTGCATCTGACGGGAATTGCCGTGGGGCGTGGGGGAAGAGGAAGGAATAACTCCTCTTCCCCCGACGCTGTCACTGGATATGACCGCGACACACAAGCCCCTCGGCTCGCTCTCCGTCTCCCCGCTGTCCCTGGGCGGCAACGTCTTCGGCTGGACGGCCGACGAAGCCCAGTCCTTCGCCGTGCTCGACGCCTATGTGGCGGGCGGTGGCAACTTCATCGACACCGCCGACGTCTACTCGGCCTGGGTCCCCGGTAACAAGGGCGGCGAATCCGAGACCGTCATAGGCAACTGGCTGGCCTCCCGCCGCAATCGCTCCGAGGTCGTCATCGCCACCAAGGTCGGCGCCCTCCCGGACCTCAAGGGCCTTGCCCCCGCCACCATCAAGTCCGCGGTCGACGCATCCCTCACCCGTCTGCGCACCGACTACATCGACCTCTACTACACCCACTACGACGACGAGTCGGTCGAGGTCGGGGAGTTCCTCACCGCCCTCGACGACCTCGTCCGGGCCGGCAAGGTCCGCGAAATCGCCGCCTCCAACATCTCGGCGCAGCGCCTGGAGGAGTCCCTGGCCTGCTCCGCCCGCGAGGGCCTGGCCCGCTATGTCGCCCTCCAGCCCCACTACAACCTGGTCTCCCGCGACACCTACGAGGGCGAACTCGCCGACGTGGCCGCCCGCCACGGCCTCGCCGCGGTCCCGTACTTCGCCCTCGCCTCCGGCTTCCTGACCGGCAAGTACCGCCCGGGCACCCAGGTCGACAGCGCCCGCTCCGGAGGCGCCCTCAAATACGCGGACACCGACCGCGGCCGCCGCGTCCTCCAGGCCCTGGACACCGTCGCCGCCGCCCACGAGGCGGAGCCGGCCAGCATCGCCCTCGCCTGGCTCGCCGCCCAGCCCACGGTCGCGGCCCCGATCGCCAGCGCGCGCACGGTGGAACAGCTGCCGGCACTACTGGCGGTGGGGGATGTGACCCTGAAGGAGGACGAACTCAAGCTGCTGGACGAGGCTTCGGCCTGACCCAGCCCCCGAGGGGAAGGAAGCGAGCCGAGCCCACCGCTTCCTCCCCCTCGCTTCCCCTCCTCCGCCCTACTTCCGGCGATCCACCACAGCCCACGACGCAGCCGCCACCCCACCCGCCACCGCGAATACCGAAGGCCACGCCCCGATCTTCTTCGCCAACGGATGCGACCCGGCAAACGCAGCCACGTAGACACCACTCAACGCAGCCGCCGTCACATTCCCCGCCTTACGCTGCCACTCCCGCGCCGCCACGGCCCCGGCCGCCGCCAGCGCGACCCCGCCCAGCGGCCGCTTCTTGGTCCAGCGGGCTACGGCGTAGCCGCCAACTAGGCCGGTTGCTGCAAACACTGCCGTGGGAATCCGGGCCATCGCCACAAACCTCCGCTTCGCCGGACAATTTCCTTCGACCTTACGTCCGGCACTTCGGCTATCCGCAGTCACCCGGCTCCCCCTCCCGGAACTGCGCCGCGGTGTCACCGTGCCGCTACCCGCGGTGCTCTTCGTCGTGGCCCAGGGCTCGCGTACGGGAATTCGGGTGACGGTGCCCCTGGGCGTGGCTCTTGGCCGTTTGCACTGCTTCGGCCACTTGCTCGGCCACCCTCTCCGGGGGCTCGTGTTCCCAGAAGCGCAGTACTGTCCAGCCTGCCGATTCGAGATGGCTGGTGGTTTCGGCGTCGCGAGCCATGTTGCCTTCGAGCTTCGTGCGCCACCACTGGGCATTGGCCTTGGGGCTGGTGGCGTGTTCAGGGCAGCCGTGCCAGAAACAACCGTCGAGGAACACGGCGATGTGCAGGCCGGGGAAGGCGATGTCGATGGTGCGACGGGCCATCCCCGGCACGCGGCGCTGCAGCCGGTATCGCAAGCCGGAGGCGTGCAGCAGTCGTCGTACGGCCAGCTCCGGCTTCGTGTCGAGTCTGCCCTGCCGGCTCATACGCGCGGAGACACCTGGGGACGACGGAGAGACGGGTGGGCGTGCCATGAGCCAAGAATGGCTCATCACCGATCAGGAGAAGAAGCCGATCACCTTCTCGTCAGGGGTGCCTACAAGGAGCGCACGGTCGAGGAAGGTGTTGTTCATCTCGCAACTGGTTTCGGGGAGGAGTATGCAGGCGTGGCAGGCCGCGCGGTTGAGACCGTTCACCCCGCTGCTGTCGGACTCCATGCACAGGGGGTCCGCGGAGCACCACGAGATCCTCTCCAGGGCCGACCGAAGTGACTGCGCCAGGCGGTTCGGCTCGCCCTGGGCGATGATGCCGCCGAGGCTCCCGGCCGAGTCACTGGTGGCAGTGTAGAGGAGGACTCCCGCCATGTTTTCGTCGACATAGAGGCGCTCCCGCAGGGAGGAAGCGGGGTACCCACAGTCCAGGCTCCACTCGCTGATCAGGGCGTGCGCGAGGGTGTGGAGGAGGACGAAACGGGGGGTCACGGGGGAGCGGACGGGCACTCCGTCCTCGGCACGCTCGCGCAACCGGTGTTCGTGGTTGCGGCGCAGCGTCTCCACGCGGGCGGCGGGAGTGTCCGTGCCTGAGAGGGCCTCCCAGGCAACCAGTTTCTCCTGGTCGAGGCCGAGGAAGACACCTTCGCCGATGACTTCGACGGCCGGCAGCCAGTCGATCTCCTCGCTCCCGGCCAGCCCGACCGCGCGATGCCGACCGGCTTCCGTCGGCATGAGCGGTTCGATGCGGGTGAAGCTCTGCAGGGCACGGACCTCACGCAGACGCTTGACGAGCATGGTGCGTCCGACGCCCGGGATCGTCGTGTCCGACGACTCCCCCGCCTCCGGCTCGACGCAGACGAAGTGCTCGTTCTCGGGAAGCTCCTCCGTGACGGTGCACAGTTGTCGGTACTCCTCCTGACGAAGCGCAGAGGATGCTTCGAACCCGGTGATCTCTTCCGAATCCTCCGAGCCCTCCTGCGCCACGTCCTCCATCGTCCGTACGGCCTTGACGATCTCCTCGGTGGTATAGCGGCCCTTGTCGAGCCACCCCTCGTCCTCGGCGAACTCGCGGATCCGGTCAGCGCTCTTGCCGACCAGATGGCGCTGTTTCCGCTCCACGAGCTGGATCAGCTTGTTGTGCCACGGGGGGATGGACAGCGCGGACGCCACCGTGGGGAACCAGGCGGCGGAGGCACCACGTTGCAGAACCCGCAGCGAGCTGCTGCAGTTGTCCTCGCGGGCCTCCCGGCCGAGCCACGGGCGTCCTCCTCGACAGGCGATCCCCAGAGCCGCCATGGCATCCCGGCTGAACGCCCCCTCCAACGAAGCGCTTTCACCACATCCACATTCGATCACGATGCCGCGCAGACTGGCCGTACGCCCCTCGCTGCGGAGCTTCAGATCAGCCTTGCCCGGGTCGCACGGATGGTGTGATCTGCGCTCTTCGCCACGGCGGGAGTGCAGCCAGCGCCAGTAGGGGAACTCGTCCAGATGGCCGTGCGGGCAGGCGACGACGAAGCGGGAAGGGGTGAGCGGTACGTTGCAGTCGCCGCAGGTGTTATCGGTGCGCCTGCCGCCGAAGTCCCGGAAGTGCTTGAGCGCATGGCAGTCGGGACAGGCGTAGGTTTCCGGGAAACGACGTACCTTCACGCCGGTACCCGTGGGTGCCTGGGCGGCGGGGGGCAGGCGGAAGCTGTTGACGCCGAGACGCTGCTGCAGACGAGGCTCGTAAATGACGTCGTCATCCCGTACCCCCCAGGTGTTCAGGCTGCTGACGATGTACGACTGATCGCCGATGGCGATCAGCGAACCCACGCCGTACGTGGTGATCTGCTGGGCGCGTCGGACCGAACCCAGCGGAGTCCTGCGTGTGTTCTCTCGATGTGTTGCGGTACTGGGACTGCCGGACGGTGAGCGACGTGCCATTTCAGCTCTCCAGGTAGAGGTCGGACTCGGCATCGACGTCACGGAGACTCCACAACGTGTCGCGGGCCTGCTCGAGGTCGAGGTCGGAGTGGGTACGGAGCAGCGCGGTGTCGGGGTCGCGGTCCGGATTCGGAGTGAAGGTGTACGGCGCTTCGTAGACGAGTTTGTCGTTCTCCCCGGCGAGTCGGAGCCAGTGGGCGATGTAGTCCCGGAGCTGAGCGTCGGTGGCGTCCGCCTCTTCCTTCGCGATCTTGTGTACTCGGGCCACCAGCTGCTGACGCAGTTCGTGCAGCTCTTCCTCGAAGCCCGCCACACGTGCGGCGGCGGAGTTGGGCCGGGCGAGGGGCAACATCAGCCGTGCCAGGCCGACGAAGACCGCATGCAGGGCACGGTCGCGGGCACGGGCGGAGTACGGAGTGACACTGGTCGACTCGACCTCTTTGTAGAGGGCCGAGTGATAGGCGATGAAGTTCTCGTAGTGGGACAGGTCGCGCGAACGGGCGGCGTTGAAGAGGGTGACGACGAGTCCGGGGTGCTTTCGGCCGACACGACTGGTCGCCTGAATGTATTCGGCGGTGGTCTGCGGCTGGCCCATCACGGCCATCAGGCCGAGACGGTCGACGTCGACCCCGACGGAGATCATGTTGGTGGCGAGCACGACGTCCTGGGCCGACCCTGAAATCAAGGTCCGCTCCAGTGCATCCAGGCGGCCCCGGATCTCGCTGGACGGCACCCGACTCGTCAGCTCGCCCGGAACGACCTGCCGGGCCGACCCGCAGTCGTCCCATGCGGCGTGGGTCTTCAGCCGCTCGTTCACATCGGCGTGCACCTGCAGTTCGGCGGCGGCGAGCAACCGAAGGCTGTTGAAGTACCCGATCACGGTCCAGTAGGCGTCACGCACCGCTTCATCGCCCTCGACCTGCTTGCCGCTGTGAAGCAGCGAAGCGTATGCGCGGATCAACAAACTGGCCTGCGAAACACCTGGTGTCAGCAGGCCGACATAGCGGCGTGATGCCTTCTGCTCGGCCGGTGCCTGTACCGCGAACCAGGAGTCACGGGCATCCAGACCGGCCGGGGGGAATTGTGCGACCTTCCGGTCGAAGAGGGCCCGGCCCTGCTGCTGGGCGCGGCGGATGGTGGCCGTCGATGCGATGATCTTGGGCTTGTCCGCTGCCAGGTCGATCGCTGCCTCGTACAGGCCGGCGAGCGTGCCCAGAGGGCCCGAGATGAGGTGCAACTCGTCCTGGACGATCAGCTCGGGCGGCGGTGTGCCACGGGGGCCGGTGCTGCGGTTGAACAGGGCTGCCACGTCGTCCCGCCAGGCCATCCGCGCAAACTTGTCAGCGGTGGCGATGACCAGGGTGGGGCGCACCCGATACAGCTCGGAATCCACCACATGCACGGGCAGGCCGTCCCGATAGGCACACTCGCTGTCGGGGCAACGAATCGCCATGTGTCCGCGATCCGTGTCGACCGTGTAGTTCTCCACCCCGAGGGCGCTGCCGCACCATGGGCAGGCGCTGAGCTGGACCGGGTTCTGCTCCTGGAGGGTCGCACCCTTCTGCAGCTTGCGGAGGGCGGTCTTGGCTTCGTCGAGGGTGTTGGGAGTGGCCGCCTTACCGACCCACATACCGATGGAGATCGGCTCGTGTCCGAGGAGGCCGGGATCCTCGGCGCGCACTCGATCCATGGCGCACATCAACCGGGCTGCGCGCTCGAACTGCTGCAGGGTGAGCAGCCGGAGGGTGTAGCGCATGAGCACCGTGACGCCGGCTCCGGCCTCCCGTTCTCCGTTTTCGTGGTGGCGCAGCCGACGGTTGAACACAGTGAAGGCGATCAGACCGAGATAGGCCTCGGTCTTGCCGCCACCGGTCGGGAACCACAGCAGATCGACGGTGTCGCGATCCGCGTGCTCGGGGTCCACGATTCCGTTCAGGCAGAGGAGCAGAAAGCCGATCTGGAACGGGTGCCAGGTCCCCTTCGGCCGAGGCTTTCCCCTTCGGCCGTCCTTGATCCACAGGCTGCGGCCGAGCTGCAGCGCCATGACTTCGTTCGCCTTCCGAAAGGCTTCCATGGCCCGCTTGTTGGCCGGATCGTCGCCTGCCAGCAGCTCGATTCCTGCTGCCATGCGCCGCTCGGCCTCGCGGCAGTGGTTGAGCTGTTCCTCGGCGAGCTGGAGGTATTCGGTGTCCCCGTACGGACCGCCCCGCAAGCCCACGAGGTCGGCTTCGCGCGCGGTGATCCACTGTCCATAGGCGTGGACCAGTTGTCGGAGTGAGGAGATGACCTCATCCGGAGCGGCATCGGCCAGAGTCTGCATCCCGAGGTGGCGTACGTCGATGTCGGGGTTGGAGTCTGTGAGCAGCACCTCGTACGTCGGAACGGACTCGGTCCAGACGGAGGCAACTCCGGCGGTTTCGGACGCAGCGGCGTGACCCGGAGTGGGGGGAGTCCAGGACCAGTCGGCGGCGCAGCCGTGGCCCGTTGCGAAGGCGGGGGAGTGCCGGTGGAGCAACCGATTCAGCCGGACCTCGGCATCCACTCCGCCCTCCGCCGGGCGTTCCACCAGGGCGGGTGCCCCGTCGGGCACATCGATCCGCAGACCTACCTGAAAGAAGCAGTGGGTGTCCTTGATGTCCCGTGTCCCCACACGGTGTGTGTTCACCAGTGTGGCGGTCACGGCCACAGTGCCCCGGGCGTCGCTCGGCCGGCGTACTCGTATGCGCAGCTCCAGGCCATCCGCCAACTCGATCGGGGCGTGATCGGGTCGCGTGACGTCGATGGTCGGGGTGCGCAGTTCGAGGAGGCGTCGACGCCAATGCAGGTCTTGCGTCCGCGTGGTGCGGCGCTCGGCGCGTTGCGGCACGGTCGACAGACCTCGGCCGTCCACCGGGTCGTAGACCGCAGCGGTGGGGCTGATCCGAACGGTGCGGCTGCGGGACGGATCCACCACGAACGTGAGGCCGGTCGCCGACGGGCGCGGCACGTTCGCCAGGGTGATGCCCGTGTCCGGCACCTCGTCGACGGTGAGCGTCGAGTCGGCTTCGTCGTGGTCGTTCTCGTCCGCCTCCTCGCGGGCGAGCTCGTCCGCGGTGCGTGGGAACAGGACTCCGGTGACGTAGGTGGTGACGGGCCAGTCGTCCAAGACCTCGGTGGCGTCCGTGCGCACGCCGGTCGGGCCCAGCAGATCGGCCTTGAGCCGGTCCACCAGCTCGGCACGGAAGCGGTAGTGCTCCTTGTGATCAGGCATAGTCGTCAGTCCTTGTCCGTGGGGTCGTACTCGAAGCGCCCGAGGCCGCTCGGTCGGGGGGCGAGCCATATCCCCAGTTCGCCGAGACCGACCTGGTGCCCGGCGGCACGCTCCCCGGCGACGGTCTCGATCACGTCGATGCGGAGGCCCGTGAGGCGCCGGGGCCAGTTCCGGGGCAGGAACGTGCGCGACTGCTGCAGATGTCGGTACAGGTCCACTCGAAACGCCTCCGAGGCGACGCCTATCTCCCGGTGCTCATGTCGAAGGACGTAGCCAGGACCTGTCCGACCGTCGTGGTCCGCGGGCACCTCGTCGATCCGCACCAGCTCGACGGGGTCACCGGAAGCCACCTCGGAACGGAGGTAGTTCTGGAGTGCGACGGCGTTGTCCTCACAGCCGCGGCCGGCTGCCGGGTGCCCGACATGGATGTCGCCGCCAAGGATCTCCATGCCCGAGCGCTTCCAGTGCTGGAAGCCGAAGCGTGCCCAGCGGCCGGTCTGCTTGTCCTTGCGGACCAGCCGGAATCCCTTGTGGTCGGGGCGGACCTGCTCAGGCAGGTCGAGCCGGTAGATCTCGTCGCGCGCTCGGGTCATGGCCACGTACAACGCGCGCACGCGGTCGGCCGCATCGACACCGAGCGCAACATCGCTCGTGCCGATCCGACCGGGGTCGACCACCAGGACCCGGTCGAACTCGAGCCCCTTGGCCCGGTGGAAGGTGGAGATCACCAGCGGATGCGGGGGCTGGGCCGTCAGCTCGTCGGGCAGCCTGCCTGCAGCCAGCGCGTCGCGCAGCCGCGAAAGGTCGATGCACTGCCCTGCGCGGTCCCGGGCGCAGGCGAGCAGGACGCGCCACATGCGCTCGCGGTCCAACTTCTCGGTGACGCCGTGCAGGGACGGATGGAGATCGTCGAAACGCTGTCGGGTGAGGCTCAGAGCTCCGGGGGCGGCGTGCGCGAGGTCGTTCAGCCAGGCCGGGACGGCCCGGTCCTGTGCGGCGCGGCGCAGTTGATGCGGGACACCGAGGCCGTGCAGCCACTCGGAGATCAGGAGTGCCTCGCCGTTCGTACGGCAGAGCACGGCAGTGGAGATGGTGATGTCGAGCAGTGACTCCCGGATGAACGGAACGGTGATGTCACCGAAGTCCAGCCGTGCTGCGAGCTCCGTACGCAGGTCGTCGTGGATCCGATCGGCCTCGGCGAAGGTCACACATCCTCGCATTGCACCCTCGAAACGCAGTGCGGAGCGTGCCTCCTCCGTCCGTGCACGGAAGTTGCGGGTGAGGGCCAGCTCGATCAGGTCGTCCACGAAGAAGTTGCGCAGCCAGTCGAAGAAGCGGTTCGTCTCGATCTCCCGCTCCGCCGGGGCGGCGACCTGGAAGCCGTAGATCGCCTGTGCCGGGTCACCGACGATGGTGAAACCGCAGTCGTATGCCTCCAGTAGCACTTCCACCAACTCGCGCCGGTCGCCCACCAGATCCTGCACCTCGTCGATTACGAGGTGCCGGAGTTCGTCGAGCCACTCGGGGGCGGTCTGTTCGTCGGCGATCACCTTCGTGGCCTCGCGGATCCGCTCGTCGAAGGGACGGGAGCGCCAATCGACATCCCCCGCGACCTCGGTGAGGATCTCCATGGCCCAGGAGTCGAAGGTCGTCACCCGCACATGGCGGGCACGGCCGCCGTACAGCGACAGCCGCGCCCGCAACTCGCGGACGGCGGCGCGGGAGAAGGTCAGGACGAGGACATCGCCTGTCGTCAGGCCTTCGTCGGAAACCAGTGCCTCGACACGACGCACCAGGGTGTGCGTCTTTCCCGCACCTGCCCCCGCGGTGACCAACAAGAGCGCGTCGGCGGGCAGGCCCACGACGGCGAGTTGCTCGTCGGTGAGCGGCGGGGTGCCCTCATAGGGGCCGGTGCTCATCCGTTGCCCTCCCACAGGTGCTCGAACTCGGTGTACGCGAGATCGCGTCCGAAGTTCTCGATGTTGTCGCGAACGTTGAGGATCAGACAGTTGTCCTTGCCGCCGTTGAGCGGGCCCCGCAGGCCGCGGCCGATCATCTGTACGTACGTGTTCGGGCTGAAGGTCGGTCGTGCGACGACCACCGCGCGCACGGCAGGGGCGTCGAACCCCTGGGTGAGTACGTTGTAGTTGGTCAGGACCTGGATCTTCCCGTTGCGGAACGAATCGATGCGACGGTTGCGCACCCCCGTGGGGGTCGTGGAATCGACCGGAGCAGCAGTGATCCCACTCTCGTTGAGCAGCGCTGCCAGGACCTGGGCATGCTCGACCGAGGTGCCGAAGACCAGCACGGGCCAGTGCTGCGGCAGTCGCTCTATCTCCTCGACGATGCGTTTCGTGCGGCCCACGTCCCGCGCCATGCGGGCAGTCACCGCGGCGGGCAGCGTCATGCTGTTGCTGCTCATGACCTGGGCGATCTGATCCGGGCTGAGGGAGTAGTTGCCGCCGGGGAGCTCCCGCTGCTCCACCTGGGCAAGCACACCGAGCTCCTGCAGGTGTGGATACGGGTCGTCGCCGTCGAAGACGTCGCGGTCCAGTCGCTTGTGACCGAACCGTGCCGCCAGCCGTCGGGTTTCCTCCTCGCTGCTGCCCCTGAACGCCGTTGCGGTCAGCCCCACGAGATGGCGCGAGGTGCGATGCTGGTCGATGCCGAGGGCGTCAAGGATCTTGGTGTACGTCTTCGGAACGGCGAAGTGTGCTTCGTCGACGATGACCAGTGCAGCGTCACACAGCCAGGCGTACGGTTCGGTGTCGAGGTGGCGGGAGAGGGTGTCGTCGACGGCCACCACGACCTGAGGGCCGGTCGTGGCCGGTTCTGCAGCCACGCCGCCCCACATACGGCTGATCCGCAGGTCCTGCTCAGGGCCGGTCTGGGACCAGACGAACTTCCAGGTCTCGATGGCCTGCTCGCACAGCTCGGTGCTCTGTGCGATCCACAGGATCGGGCCTTGGAGGACGCCGTCGGCGATGGCCTGCACGGTGGCCTCGACGGCGATGCGGGTCTTGCCCGCGCCGGTCGGGATCTGCAGCATCGACCGCTTCTCGTCGCTCTGCACCAAGTGCTGGTACATGTTCGCGACCAGCCGCATCTGATACTGGTGCAGAGGGCGGGGCTTGCGCGGTCCCTGCACGGTCTCGAACGGCGGAGGGGCCTGGCTCGCCTCCTGATCACCTGCCCACTCGGACGGAAAGCCGTACATCTTCACGAACGAACGCGCTGCGTGCCCACCTGTCCAGCGCCGCGGAGCATCGAAACCGGCTTTGGTCAGCGCAAGGGAGAGCTGACGGAGCACCTCTTCGCCGTGGGTGGCGATCACCAGCTGAGCGATTCGCAGTTCGTCCGGTGCCTGGCCGTTCAACTCCTCATCGGCCAAAAGGAGGCCCGGTGGCAGCTCCTCACGAAGCCGTTCGGCACCGAGGGCGAGCAGAAGCTTCCGGGCGGGTTCCGGCTCCTGGCGTACCTTCAGAAACTGCTCGTTATCCCGGTCCTTCTGCTGTTGCGCCAGCATGGCACGGCAGCCGGACTCGCCCAGCCGCAGTTCCAGCACCCGATCGACCGCGCACAACACCGCAAGCTCGTCGTCCGGCCCGCACAGCAGCACGGTATCGGCGTCACGTGCCTCGGTGAGCGGCTCCTCGCGCTTTCCGTCAGGGGTACGTACGACCCTGGCGAGGTGGGAACAGTACGAAAGCTGCCACAGGGTTCCTCGGGGCAGTCGTTGACGCAGCCGGGGATAGATGTCGGTCAGCTGTACCGGATCTCCCAGCACCACACAGTCCAGTTCTTCCTGGAGAAGCTCGGACGGGGCCTTCAGCGGCCAGTCCGCGATCATTCTTTCCGCGTCCTCGACGGTGGGAACCAGCAGTGCGGGCACGCTCTCCCGCACGAGAATGCGGTACTGCTCCCGATCGGCGGTGACCGCGATCTCCTCGTCGTTCCGCGTCGTCCACTCCTCACCCACCTGGCACCGGGTCAGTGTCTCTTCCGGCCACGGAATGTCGTCGACGTCGCGGCTGGTCAGCAGTGCGTAGGCGCTACCGACGAATTCGGCGTCCGCACTGTCGTGAATGCGCCGGAAGAGTTCCTCCCACAGCGCCTCGGGCACGGAACCGAGGTCCGCCGTGAGGCGCAGTACGCGCGCCGTATCCGTGTCGATCGCGGCCACTGGCAGCAGCTTCGGATCCACATCGGCCGCCGGCGAGAGGCAGGCGCTCGGCCTTCGGCCACCGAGCGAAGTGGGCACCACGCCCTTCTGCCACAGCATCCACATGATCGGGGAGTACACCTGTTGTGGGGAGTTGCGGTGGGAACCGACCTGCAGCGTCCAGTTCTGCACCAGGCCGTGCCGGGGCAGGTGCTTCACGAACGCGGCACGGCCCTCGGGGGACAACCGGGGGAGAAGGTGGAGTGGACCGGCCGGGTTTGCGCCGCTCACCAGCAAGGTCTTGGGACTGGGGCGGCGAGCCGTGCTCGGCAGGCCCTTGTAGTAAAGCTTGTGGACCTTGTCGAGGTATTCATGGAACCAGTCGTCCGCGCGCGGGTCGCAGTCGATCACAGGTCGGTCGGTGGCGCCGAGTTCGCGCAGCACGGTGAGATCGGCGCTGTGGAAGTCGGGGGCGACAAGCAGTTCGGCGTCCCGGCTGCCGTCGCCGGGTACCACCGGCCCGGCGAGGAAGGTGTCACGGATGGGCCGGAAGGCGCCGTCGGCGGTGCGGACCTTGATCACGAGTGAGGGGGCCGGGATCTTCGCACGGATGGCCACGGCGGCCCGACCGGCACCGGCCTGACGCAGCAACGTCCAGAACGCCTCCCAGTCCGTACGGCCGTAGCCGTCGAAGCCGCGGTCCAGGACGGCCTTGAAGCGCCCTTCGGCATCCGCTTCCGGTATACCGAGTGCCTCCAGCGCGTGGCGCGCATTGTCGTCGGCGACGACCTCGGGATGCACATACGTCATGTCGCCCTGCAGCCCGCTGCCGGCGACGGGGCTACGACGGTAGACCTGCCCCCGCCCGAGTGCGGGGGCGATGAGATCGCCCTGCTCGGTGAGCAGGACACGAGCGTCGGCCGCCCGGGCGCAGTGGGCCGACTCCATGTCGGCGACGATGCGCAACGCCAGGGCGGATGCAGCGGGGGTGCGGTCCGCCACCAGGGCCTCGAGCCACTCGGTCACCGAGGCAGCCCGCACGCCGGCAAGCTCCATGATGTCGCGGGCACGGGAACGCCGTTCCCGACTCTCCACGGAACGGTGGCACCAGTCGACCGGGCGGCCCGGGTACGCAGACCACAGCTCCAGCCACTTCTCCTGGAGATCCTCCGGATGGAGTCGAAGCTCCTCGGGCTTGCGCAGGGTGCCGCGCTGGTCAGGAAGCGAGGGAAGACGAGCAGCGGCCTCCAGCACCTTCTTGCTGAGCGTCTCGTCGCCCCACTGGGAGGCTTCGCGGCCACGGGCCGTGAGCAGGGTCAGGTACGAGCCGGGATCTGTCTTCTTCGCCAAAAGGGGCAACGAGGAAACGATCAACTCCGCGGCCTCTGCCAGGAGTTCGTTGTTGAAGTCGCTCTTGGTGAGATTCTGCCGGTCTTCGGGGGTTTTCCATGGCGCGTTGAGGATCCCGGTGAGCGTGGTGTCGTAGTGCGTGGGGAAGTAGGCCCAGAAGCTGCCCCGCTTCTTCCGGGCCTCGACCTTCTCTCCTGGAACCGCCCAGGAAAGCCGGATCAGCGAGCGTTCGTGAAGCTCGCCCGCCGTCTCCCGCGCTTCCTCGGACGGTGAGTGGTCGACATGGAAGACATCCCACCGCTCATTGCGCCGCGGCTTGCCGTTGTTCTCCTCTGCGACGAGGTGCCTCGTGTGGATGAGCCCGGAATTGCTCTCTTTTGTCGAGGGCATCCGGGTGTCCTGCGTCGTCTGTCGCAGGACACGGTGCAGTTGGTGACGGTCGCGACGATCCTCCAGCACGACCGAGTCCATGTGGGAGGAGAACAGCATGAAGTGGGCAGGGAAGTTGCGCAGGTCCCGTCCCAGGCGATGGGCCGCGCCGTGGAGCAGAGGTAGGACGACCGTGGTACTCGCCCAGGTCATCAGCTCATGGAGCACGGGGTCCTCGGCGCGGTCGTGGGCCAGGTCCAAGGGCTGGGCCATGCGCAGAACCGGAGTCTCCTCGAGTTCGGAGAGGTCGGGCACGACCTCGCGAATGCGTTGCGCGGACCAGGCTTTGTCGAAGCCGAAGCAGCCCGACGTGCTGTAGAAGCGCGGGGCGTCCGAGACGCTCAACACAGACTTCACGCCGACGCCGAAGCGACCGATCTGCCCACCACGCTTACGGGACACGGCCATGCGCAGGATGGTGTCCGCGCCGCCGGGTGTCACCGGGGCCCCCGTGTTGGCGCAGTACAGGTGCGCATCGGTGAGAAGGACGTGGATGCGGCCGCGTCCGGGCCTGTCCTGACTCTCGTCGGCGCCGTTCTGTACAAGCTCGTAGATCTGACGCTCGCCGTACCCGCCCTGGGTGATGCGACGCTCGTTGTTCGCATGCTCCTGAACGTGACCGGGGTCGGCCCGATACACGTCCAGGATGCGGCGGGACTGCTCGAGGACCGTTCCGATGACGTCAGCGGCATCGGAAATGGGGCTGATCATGATGGGGAAGGCTCCCGGGACTGGTCGGGCAAGGCAGGAAGCAGGGCAACGAATGGGTCGAACGTCCCCCGAAGAGAACGTTAGGGCGTGAGACTGACAACGCGGCCGGAATGAAAAACCTCGGCCGTGCAGGGTCGCGGTGCGCCAGGAAGAGCACGAGGCGAAGAGCAAAGCTGTCGGGTCGTCACACCCATGGATGTGGACACACTCCACCCCTGGACCGGCTCATCCGGTCGAACTGATTGCCGATTGCGATCGCGGGGCGCTGTCGATGAACAGAGCTTCCTGCAAGAGGAATTGGCGATCCGCGGAAAGGTGATGAGTCGGACTTTGCACCCAACCTGCCGCCTTTATGGGTGAGAAGCTCGAAGGGAAGGGCAAACGAAATTGTCCTGCTGGCCAGTTGTCAAATAGTCGATGTACGCTGGTTGCCGTCAGCGAGGGGAGGGCCGGTGGACATGGACAACGAGCGCGCCGAGAGCTTCGGCGTATGGCTGGCACGGCAGTTGAAGCGCCAGGAAATGACGCAAGCCGAACTCGCCGCAGCGCTTGGCATCACGCGAGCCGGCGTCTCGGCATGGATCACCGGTCGGGCCGAGCCACGAGAGGACAAGAAGCGTGCGATAGCGGAGGTCCTCGGGACGGACGAAGCGACCGTACATCTCCGTACCACTGATGCGTTCGTTGTTCGACCGATCAGCTGGTATCACCGGCGTGCGCATTCCGATGGCGGCAGGGAATACGGCAACGCCGCAGCCTTCGCCTTCGACGCGGATGTTTCCGTCCTGGCCCGGGAGGCCACTCAGAACAGTCTCGACGAGCGCGACGACCAGACCAGGCCGGTGCGTGTCCGTTACGTGTTGCACGAGTTGACCGGTGAGCACCGGCAGCAATTCCTGCAGGCGCTGCAGTGGGACGAGCTGCTCCCGCATTACGAAGCGGCCGCCGCCCAGAAGCAGAAGGTCGGCCCGGTCATTGCCGAGGGACTACGCCTGCTCCGCGAGACGGATACCCTGCTGTTGCTGCGCGTCGACGACTACAACGCCTCCGGGCTCACCGGGCCTGAATACGACGACGGTCGGTTCGCGGCGGTCGTCCGCCGGCAGCTCGACAGCCACAAGAGCAGTGGGAGTGCAGGGGGGTCGTACGGTCTGGGTAAGGCCACCCTGTGGGCGACGAGCCGTCTGGGACTCGTCCTGATCAACAGTACGCTTTCGGAGCACCATGAAGGGCGCACCGAGCGTCGCGTGATCGGCCGACTCGACCTTCCCTGGCGCCAGGTGAACGGTGAGGCATACGCCGGCCCGGCCTGGCTGGGCGAGGAGGATCCGAACCCGGAATACGGGAGCAAGGGCGTCACCCGCTCCTGGTGGGCGGACGAGGCGACCGTGGACCGGCTGCAGCTGTCACGCGCTGGTTCCGACCCCGGCACGTCGTTCCTCGTCGTCGGTGCCCACGATGC
Source organism: Streptomyces sp. G7(2002) (assembly GCF_028870195.1). NCBI lineage: Bacteria > Bacillati > Actinomycetota > Actinomycetes > Kitasatosporales > Streptomycetaceae > Streptomyces > Streptomyces sp. G7(2002). The sequence continues at coordinate 4,641,203 of NZ_CP102609.1, read as the reverse complement.
GGCTGGTGACGCCGGGACCGTGCAGGAAATGCACGAGAAGCTCGTCCGGTCGTTGGCGGAGAACTTCTGGGCGGCCATGACCCATGGTGAAACCTCCGCCCCGCTGGTGGAGGCCTCGGTCACCACACTGCGCAACGGACAGGTGCTGATCAAGGAAGAGCGGGTCGACCCGCATGTGCACCAGCCTGCGCGCTCGCGAGCGCTCAAGGCGTACCTGGACGGAACCACCGTCGACCGGCTCACCGGCCTCGATCAAGTGGCCATGGCTCATGTGCCCCTGACCGTACCTCCGTTGAGCGGCGGAGCGGGCACCCCGATGGAACATCACGCCGTGGTGCTCGTGACTCCTGCCGACGATACGGATTCGCTGCCCAACCAGCTGGAGTGCATGCGCGGCAACCGCATGACGGTCAGCGCGCGACGCGTCCCCGACCTGCCGATGGGCACCAACCCGTTCCAGGCTGTGCTGCTGGCCGGGCGGGCCACTGGAAGGGCGTCCGACGATGTCGATGCCGCCGAGAGGTTCCTCCGAGCAGCCGAGCCACCCGAGCACGACGACTGGACCAGGACGGAGGAAGTGGCAGCCACTTATGCACGCGGCGCACTCACACGAATCAGGGACTTCCGCCGCGAGATGAATGTCGCAGTCCGCCAACTGGTCGCGCGCCGTGAGAAGAAGACGGAGGGCGGGCCGGCCGTACTCCGCGAACTTCTTCGACTCGACGCGGCCGGTGCGGCGGGAGGACGTCGCATCGACGGACACCCGACGGTCCGCAATGTCGACGGAGGGCTGGAGCCCTCCGGTGCCTGGCGGGTTCGGGTCGAGGTCAAGCTTCCGGTACGTGAGGACTCCTGGTTGATGGCACCGGTGGCGAAGTTCGACGTCCGCTCCGGCAGCAAACCAGCCGTACAGTGGGCGGAGCTCGTCGCCGAGGAGAACTGCCGGGTGGAGAACGGACACCTCCGCTTCGATCCTGGAGTACGTGCCGCTTCCTTCAGTGGTGTCACCGACATCGAAAGTCACCCGGTGGCCGCCACGATGGCTCGACTGATCATCGACCTGCAGAAGGCGAGGGGCGCAGCCACATGAAGACCTTGATGCCGTACGCCACACTTGCCGGCGCAGTGACCCTCAAGGTGGCGGGGGCGAAGTTGGACGGCCGGGATCTCCCTCTGGAGATGCTCTCCCAACGGGATCGTGTGATCGCCGTCCATCAGGTTGAGCGCGACGCTTGGACGGAGGCCCGATTCGAGCTGCGGGCCGAGCTCCCGGACGCCGAGCTGCTCTCCGGCCGATGGGCCGATGTGACATGTGTGGCTGTCCTCGCGGAGGGCGCGACCAACTCCCGGACCGTCACCCGACTCCGTCGTTCGCCCGACGGCATATGGATCGGCAGCATCGCTCTGGCCCGTGGCAGCTACCGTAGTCGGCCCGAACTCTCGGTGAGCGTCGTGGCCACGGTCGACGGTGTCGAAGGACGAATCATCGGAGTCTCCGACGACAACTGGGTCATCGACCTGGAGGCTCGTAGACCGGAGCGGTATCGCCAACTCCACATCAACGAGATCGATTTCCGGGACGGCGGACAGGAGTGGCTGCGCGCCTTCAAGGACGCCCCTTGGCTCGTCGAGACTTCCGGCGACATGCCCACCGTGCATCTCAACACGGGGTTCGAGGGCATCGCGGAGCTGCTCGACTCGGGTGCCACGCCGATGGAGAAGTCAGTACGCGGGATGCTCGCGGCGCAGATCGCCACCGACGCCTGGACCGCGATGTTCCACTCGGCCGTGAGCGATCTCGAGGTCGGTGAGGACGGTGCCCCACAGTGGCCCACCGGCTGGCGTGACTGGGTGTTGCGCAGCATGCTTTCCGACGTCCTGCCCGAACTTTCCTCTGCAGATGCCCTCTTGGAGATCCATTCCCGGCGCTCGGAGAGCAGCGGCTGGAACGAACTTCAGTTGCGTATCCAGTACGCGGCCTCCCGCCGCTCTCGCGTTGCCAAGAACCTCGGGTCGGTGATCCGAGTACTCGACCGTTCCGGTGAGGGGAACCAGACATGAGCCGTAACATCGAAGATCTCCCGGAGCAACTCGGACGGCTGAGCGATGGCATGGCGGCGAAGAATCTTTCCCGCGGCGTTCTCGCCGGGCAGGAGGACCCCCCGCTGGTGGCTCTTGTGCGTTCTTCGAACTCCGTGGAGGAAGCCGGCTCTCGTTGGAAGGTTCGACCTCTTCGGGAGCTCGTCGACGACACCATTCGACTGCACGCCGAGTCGGACCGTACCCGGGCTGATGCCTGGCTTGCGCCCAGGTTGCACTCCACGCTGCGCCTCACCCGCGCCGAGGCGGCCGACTCCGCACTCTGGAACTTCGTCGCCCTGGTGGTTGCCCCCGACTATGTGGTCTGGCGGCATCTCTCGAAGGGCCGCGAAGGGAAGGGCCCGACAGTAACGGCGGACCGATTCTGCGGTCCGCACTACAAGCATGCCTTCGCCCGCCTGTGGTGGGCCGCCGAACTCTTCCGTGACGGTGAGGACTATCGGCCCGTCGTCACGGCCTGCCGCAACCAGGACATCCTCAATACCGTGTTGCGATTGGACGTGATCGACCACCGCCCCACCGCCCGGGCCGTGACACGACTCCTCGAGGAGCAGACCGTCCGTACGGGCCGCGAGGTCAATGCCCTCGCGACCGCGGTCAACACCGCGGGCAGCACGCTGATGTACGACCTGCTGGCCCCCGACGCGGGGGCCGATGCCGAGGCCCTCCGTCATTGGATCGACGAGTGCGACCTGGCGCCGCCTGTGCCCCGGGACGCACTCCCGGACGGGCCGGACGACGGAGAGGTCCCACGAGGGGCGGTGGACCGCATGGTGAAGCAGTTCGAGACGCTCTTCGCCGAGGCACCGGTACGCGGCAGGGAGCACATGGATACGGCGGGGGCGCCCCACGGCGGTTGAGGTCGCGAGGAGGCTAAGGCGTAGTGAGCGCCTTGTCGGTGGTGGCTCCCTTGACTGTCAGAACCGGTTCCACGGGCTCACCATGAGGGTGGGCAGTGGAGGAGACCTTGGCCAATGAGTGCAACGCCTTGGTGAGGGGCTCGCCACCGATGTCCAGCGCGGTGGCGAGTACGTGAATGCCGAGGCGCGGCGGAATCGCGTTACCGATCTGCTGCCCGATATCGCGGCCGGTCCATTGATGGTCGACCGGGAAGGTTTGGAGCTGCCCCGCCTCGGCAGGAGTGAAGCGGGCAAGTTCGACATCGGTGGGGGTCACCACGCGGTTGCGGAAGATTTTTCCGGTTACGGTGGCAGCCGGCTCGTCGGAAGTGCGTCGGCCGCGGGCCTTGGGGTTTCCGCCGGTGCCGTAGTTGGAGATCACGACGAACGGCCCCGGCCGGGCGAGAGCCTCGCCCATCGTCACCCACGGCAGCAGGTGTGGGTCACCCTCATCGCGGGCCCTGCCCTTTTGGTAGGGCCGATGAGTCGGCCGGGGCAGGGACGCCTCGCCGTTGAGACGGGCGATCAAGATGGCACGACGACGGGTCTGCGGTACTCCGAATTCCTCCGTGTGCAGGACGCCGCAGGCAACCGAGTATTTCTCACCCTCGAGTACTTCGCGCACGGCCTGCCATACCGGCAGCGCTGCGCGCACCTGCTCCAGCACGATTGTTTCGTATGGGGTGCCCGCGTCGATCGCTTCGAGGGCCCACCGCAGTGGCTCCAGGACCAGGCCCGTGCGCGGGTCGTTCCGGTTGGCCAGGTTTGCCAGGTCGGCAAGGTCCGCGGCGACGGTGGCGTCGCGAATGGCCATGCGCTTGGCCAAGGCACGCACCTTGTCCAGGGCCCGGCGTCCTGCGCCGGCGCCGGCAACGGTGTATGTCTGGCACGGTGGACCACCGGCGAGGACGGTGGCCTTCGGGAAGTCCGCCGGCCCGAAGTCACGCACGTCACCTTGCCGAGTGGGCAGCTGGGCCGCTCTGCGCGTCGCACACGCGTCCTCGTCCCACTCGATGCCGACGGCAGGGAGCCCCAATTGCCGTGCAGCCACATCCAACCCGCCCGGCCCGGCGAACAAGTCAACAATTTTGGCGTCGTGCACGTGGTCTCCCGGCTGTCGGGTTGGAGAGGTGATCAGGCGGGATGGCCCGGCGCATTCTATCGAGGGTTGTGCGAGGCGTTCCAGCCGGTCGGAGAGACCCCCACGATCGGGCGGTGACATTCACGAAGCAGGCTCGGTGATCGGCCCCAGGGCAGCCGCAATCTGTGCCCCCAGAGCCTGCGCGACGGGTGGCGGTGATGCATGCCCCAACTGCCGGTAGCGAGCGGTCTTGCCGCCCAGCATCCGCCACTGGGGTGGAAAGCCTTGGAGGATCGCGACCTGCTCAACAGTGAGTTTCGGCATCAGCTTGACGTCCCCGCCCGGATGCCAGCAATAGTCTGCCGCGGGTACCTCGTCTCCGATGCTGCTGCCGTTGATGCCCATGCGCGCCCAAGCCTTCTTGGTCCCGGTCGGTCCGAGATCGGCACCACCTCGACGCTCCGAGCCGCCGACGATGGCCGGGGCGGGTCGATCTGCCTGGGCGGCCCAGGCCGCGGCCTGTCGCCATCCGCGGCCTGCCATGGATTTCCACAACGCCGCACCCACCGTCGGGGTGGGAACGGTGTGGGGCTCCGGCCAACGGAACCGCTCGGATGACTGTGACTGCAGTGCAACCAGTAGACCGAGCTTCCGGTCTTGGGCGAGCCCGAAGCTACTCGCATTGAGAGTGTGCCAGTGAAGGCTGTATCCGAGGTGCTCCAGCTCCAGGCGGGCGAACTCGCGCATTTCGACAAAGGCTTCGCTGTCGACCAGTGTCGGTACATTCTCGATCAGCACCGCACGGGGGCGTACCTCGGCCACCAGCCACACGGTCGCCTCAAACAGTTCGCGCTCGTATCGGTCCTCGGTGCGCTTGATCGCCGCAGAGGATTTGAGCCGCGGAAGCCCTGCCGCGATCAGGTCCACGTCGTGCACGTATGGATGTTCCTGAGCTACGAAATCCCGCAGATCCATCTCCAACACTCGCCACCCCAGCCGGTTGGCGCGCAGTGTGGCACAGGCGTGCCGGCTCCGTTCGATCAACGCGACCGGGGTGAAGCCGGCGTTCTCCAGCCCCATCGCGAGCCCTCCGGCTCCTGCGCAGACTTCCAAGGACGTGTAGCGATCAGCTGGCAAAGCGGTGGGTCCCTCTTCCTGATGAATGGCCGAGGATCTCTGTGGCTTCCCGGAATTAGGGCGTTGATCAACCTCGGCCACCACTGAACGTGTCGTTCCCATCTTGCAGTTCAGCGACACAGAATGTGATGGCAGGACAGCGATTGATCGGGCTGTGTCACGGAAGAAGCTTCTTGCCGGAGGCAGTTCGGAGTTCCGAGACCGTGACGCGGACCGAGGGGCTCGGCATGACTACCACCCCTCCCGCGCCCCCCAAGCATCCACCAACGCCGCCCGCCCCCAAGCCTGATGCTCCCGCAGATGTTCCAGCAGATGCTGCTCCCGGATGGCGAAGTCCGGGGACGGGCCCATGAGGTGGGCGCGGCGGCGGTGGAAGGAGAGGGCGGTGGCCACGGTGGTGTATTCGGTGACGGCGCGGGCGGCGGCGGGGCCCTGGGTGCGGCGGGCCAGGTCGCGGGCCAGGGCGCGGGTTTTGAGGGAGGAGAGGGCGGTGGGCTCGGTGGGGGTGAGCCAGCCGGCGGTGATGTAGGGGGCGAGGTAGCCGCGGAGGGAGAGCAGTTCTTGGTTGCGGGCCCAGATGGCCAGCCAGGTGAGGGCGATGAGGATGGGGACCATGAAGAGGCCGTAGACGATGAGGAAGCCGAGGTCGCCCAGGGTGGACGCGCCGTTCCAGATGGCGTGCAGGAGGACGGCGGTGAGCAGGCCGAGGAGGGCGAGGGCGATGCGGGCGGGGCGGCGGCGGGGGTAGCGGGTGGCGGCGATGCCGAACGCGAGGCCGGTGAGGATGGTGAAGAGCGGGTGGGCGAAGGGGGAGACGATGATGCGGAGGAAGAAGGTGCCGGCGGTGAGTGAGTCCAGTCCGGAGTGGCCCAGGGACTGGTCCTGGCCGAAGGCGTTGCCCAGGTGGAGGACGTTCTCGGTGAAGGCGAAGCCGGTGGCGGTGATGCCGGCGATGACGATGCCGTCCGTGATGCCGTCGAATTCGCGTCGCCGGAAGCGGTAGAGGAGGAGCACGGCGGCGGCCTTGACCACCTCCTCGACGACCGGCGCGATCACCGTGGCGCCCCAGGCCTCGGCCTCGGAGGGTGAGGTGGAGGCGATGTTGGCGGCCAGCCAGTCGGTCGCGAAGCCGTTGGCGAGGAGCGCGACCAGGGTGGCGGCGCAGGCGCCCCAGGTGAAGGCGAACGCGAGGTTGCGCCAGGGCTCGGGTTCGACGCGGTCGAGCCAGCAGAACGCCGCCACCAGCAGCGGTACCGGGAAGACCGCCAGTCCGAGCCCGACCAGGAAGCCCTCGGTGCCGGTCTCGTGGCGGACCATGCCGATGATGATCACGCCGGAGAGCGCCAGCAGCGACACCAGGGCGACCGCGCGGAGGGTCTTGCTGCGCCAGGGAGCCGTCCGCCGGCGGGCAGACGCGGCGGAGGGCTCGTACGTGTGCGGTGTGTACGGGGGAGGGGCGGGCGCGTGGGGCGGGTGCGAGGGCGGCTGGGACGGGTACACCCATCGACCCTAACGAGGCGCGTTCGCCCTATGTGTCGCGGCGGCGGAAGAGGAGGTCATGGACGACATGCCCCTTGTCCAGGCCCTGGCCCTCGAACTTGGTGAGGGGGCGGAAGTCCGGACGCGGCGCATAGCCGGGGTGGAGGTTCTCCAGCGTCGGCTCGGCGGAGAGCACTTCGAGCATCTGCTCGGCATACGGCTCCCAGTCGGTCGCACAGTGGACGACGGCACCGGGCGCGAGCCGGGTGGTCGCCAGGGCGATGAACTCCGGCTGGACGAGGCGTCGCTTGTGGTGGCGCTTCTTCGGCCAGGGGTCGGGGAAGTAGATGCGCAGGCCGGCGAGGGAGGCCGGGGCCAGCATCTCGCGCAGCAGGATGATCGCGTCGCCGTTGGCCACCCGGATGTTGGACAGACCGTTCCGCTCCGCGAGACCGAGCAGATTGCCCTGCCCGGGGGTGTGGACATCGCAGGCGAGGATGCCGGTGTCCGGGTCGGCGGCGGCCATCTGTGCCGTGGCCTCACCCATGCCGAAGCCGATCTCCAGGACGACCGGCCGCCCGTCGAAGAAGGCGTCCAGATCGATGCGGGAGAGCCCGTCGATGTCCAGTCCCCATGTCGCCCACCGGCGGCGCAGCGCATCGGCCTGGCTGGGCGAGACCCGGCTGCGGCGGGGCTGGAAGGAACGGATCCGCCGCTCGTGATGCGAGCCCGCGGGGTCGGCGGCGGGGCCCGTCCCGTCGGGGAACATGGGCTCGCCGCGCCGGGGGGTGGCGGCCGAGACGGCGGTGGCCCCGAGGCCGGGGGTTTCCTGAGCGACGGTTTCCTCAGCCACGGATTCCTGACGGGCGGAGGCCGCGGCGGCTTCCGGAGCGTCTGATTCCGCAGCGGCGGGGGCGTGAGTGGTGGGGTTCTCGGACACAGTGTGTCGATTCTACGGGGGCGCAGGTCCGGGAGAGGAGGGCCCGGGTTCCGCCGGAGCCTTCGAGGCGCCGACCGGGGCGGGCGGGGCGGAACCCTTCGCGAAAAGGGAGGTTGGCGCGCTGTGTAGCGGCATGCATACGATGCGACGCTGACGTGAGCAAAACAAATCAGGGGGTTGGTCCATCGTGTCGCAGGGCGGCCAGGGGTACGCCGGGAATCCGCAGGGGCCGCAGCCGCCCGGCCAGGGAGCTCCGGGAGTGCCGCCCGCCGGCCCGCCGGCACCGGGGCAGGCCGCACCTCCGGCCGCAGGCGCGGGAGCCTTCGGCCCCCCGGAACAGCCACCGGCGGGCTCGGGGCAGGTGCCTCCTGGCCCGTACGGTGCTCCGCCCGCCCAGCCCGGGCCGGGTGCCGCGCAGTACCCGCCCCCCATGGGCCAGCCCGAGGCGCCGCCCCCGCAGGGTTACCCCGCGCCGCAGGGAGGCCAGCAGCCACCCCCGCCGTACGCCCAGAATCAGGGGCAGATGCCAGGCCAGGTGCCGGGTCAGGTGCCCGGTCAGGCGCCGTTCCCCGGTGGGCCGATGGCGCCTCAGTTCCAGGGTGTGCCCGGCGGGCCCGGCACGCCCAGGCGTAGCGGTGTGCCCGTGCCGGCCATCCTGGCGATCGTGATGGTCCTGCTGGTGGCTGCCGGGGTCGGCGGGTACTTCCTCTTCTCCGGGGACTCCGCCGATCCGGGCGCCGGCCGGCCCGCGAACGCCATACCGCGGCTGTGGGAGGCAGCGTCGCCCGTGTCCGAGCGCGAGGGCCAGAACGAGAACGGGCTGCGCTCGATGTGGTTCAACAATGACGACATCATCTACGGCGACGGCGAGGGCGTACGGGCCTACAACCGCAAGACCGGCAAGAAGAAGTGGACGGTCAAGACGCCCAAGGGCGCGGGCGAGGTCTGCGCGATGTCCGCGGAGCCCAGTGACGACGGTGTGGGTGCCGTGGTCTTCGACGCGGGCGGCGACGACTGCTCCTATCTCTCCGTCGTCGACACCGACACCGGCCGCACGCTGTGGTCCAAGAACCTTCAGGACGGTCACGGCGCGGAGCGCCAGCCGCGGGTCGTGGTGAACAGCAAGGTCGTCGCCGTCACGATCGGCCAGACGTATGCCGGCTTCTCCGTCGCCCGTGGAGCGAGGGTCTGGGAGCTGACCGCGCGCGGTCACGCGTGCACCAACTCGGTCGGGCTGAGCCCCCAGTACCTGGCCGTGGCCAGCGACTGCCCCGATGCGAAGCCGAAGAAGCAGTTGGAGCTGCAGGACCTGGAGTACGCCAGCATCCATTCGACGGTCACGGGTGAGGACCACGCGATCGTGAAGACGCTCTCGGACTGGCCCCTGACGCTTCTGACGGAGAGTGGCAGCTCGGCCGATCCCCAGCACTTCATCCAGACCTATACGAAGGAAGGCAAGCCGGACCACACCTTCCAGCTCTCGGGCGAGCTGAAGGACTTGAAGTTCGAGCCGCGGAACACCTACGTCGATGAGGACGAGCAGATTCTGGTGACCGGTTACGGTGCCGGCAACGGGCTTGCGGCGATGGACATGAAGACGGGCAAGCTGCTGTGGAAGAAGCGCGGCTCGGTGGGCATCGCCGGTGTGAACAACCAAGGCTTGATCATGGTGACCGACTCTCCCGACAGCGGCGCCTCCGCCGTGAAGGCGCTGGTGGTCGCGGTCGGCTTGCGTGACGGCAAGGAGAAGGTGAAGGGCACGCTGTACGAGAAGGAGCACAACCTGCCGGCCCCCAGCGATATGTCGCTGGCCTTGGACAGGGACAACATGCTCTTCGTCCAGAGCGAGCGGCTCACCGACCACCGGCCGAGTGTGCAGGCCTTCGAGGTGCCGTTCGGCTGAGGTCTCCAGGACGCCGTCGCCGCCACGGACCCGTCGCCTCTCGGCCCCGCCTCTTACGGGAGGAGGGGCCGAGAGGCATTTACGAGGGGATGGGCCGAGAGGCGCTTGGTCATGCGCGGCTCCGTCCCACCACCCCCAGCACCCTCCGCGCCACCTCCCGCCCGATGGGCAGTGAGGCCGTGGCGGCCGGTGACGGGGCGTTGAGGACGTGGACCATGCCGGGGGACTCGGCGAAGAGGAAGTCGTCGACGAGGGTGCCGTCGGGGAGGACGGCCTGGGCGCGGACGCCGGCCGGGGACGGGACCAGGTCCTCCTCGCGGGCGGCCGGGAGCAGGCGGCGGACCGCGTCGGTGAAGGCGAGCCGGGACAGCGACCGGTGCAGCTCACCGGCGCCGTAGCGCCAGTGGCGGCGGGCTATCCGCCAGGAGCCGGGGTAGGCGAGGGTGCCGGCCAGCTCGGCGGGGTGCAGGGTGCGCCAGTCGTAGCCCTCGCGGGCCAGGGCGGGGACGGCGTTCGGGCCGATGTGCACGGCGCCGTCGATGCCGCGGGTCAGATGCACGCCGAGGAAGGGGAAGGCCGGGTCGGGGACCGGGTAGACCAGCCCGTGGACCAGGGAGGCGCGGTCCGGGGCGAGGGTGAAGTACTCACCGCGGAACGGGACGATCCGCATGCCCGGGGCGTCTCCGGCCAGCCGGGCGATCCGGTCGCAGTGCAGACCGGCGCAGTTGACCAGGGCGCGGGCGCGGTGGACCGTGCCGTCGGCGGTACGGACCGCCACCCGGCCGGGGCGGCGGCCGATGGCCGTCACCTCGGAGCCGTACCGGATCCGGGCACCGGCGTCCTCGGCGAGGCGGGCGAAACGGCGGGCGACCGCGCCGAAATCGCAGACGCCGGTCGTGCCGACATGGATGGCGGCCAGGCCGCGCACCTCGGGTTCGTACTCGGCTATCTGGGCGGGGCCCAGCTCGCGCACCGGCAGGCCGTGCTCGCGGCCGCGCTGGATGAGCCCGTGCAGCCGCGGCAGCTCGCTGCGGTCGGTGGCGACGATCAGCTTGCCGGTGACCTCATGGGGGATGGCGTGTTCGGTGCAGAACTTCACCATCTCCGCCGAGCCCTGGAGGGCGTAGCGGGCCTTGAGCGAACCGGGCGGGTAATAGATGCCGCTGTGGATCACACCGCTGTTGCGCCCGGTCTGATGGAGGGCCGGACCGGGCTCCTTCTCCAGCACCACGACACGCGTGCCGGGCGCGGCACGCGTGATCGCGTACGCCGTAGAGAGTCCGACGATGCCGGCACCGATCACCAGCACCTCGCAGTCGTACGCCGCCACTGCACCTCCCCAACCGCATGACCGCAGGCCGACCCGTCGCCATGGACCTGCGCATCATCGCCGACGACGTATCCCATCATGACGGCCGGCACTGACAATGCCGATCGGACGGGCTCCGGGACGCTCGCTCCCGGCCGGGCCGTACGCGGATCGCTTGGCCGGGAGGACGGCTCGGTCCGGTCCGGCCCGCCGCTAAGCGGGCGCCGCCAGCAGCGGTCTCGCCCGCTCCCGCAGCTCGACCACCCGGGGCTCGTCACCGTACGGCTCCAGGCGGTGCAGCAGATCGCGGACGTACTCGGTGGTGCGGGCGGAGGAGATCCGCCCGGCCACCTCGACCGCGCGGGTGCCCGCCGCGCAGGCCGCGTCCAGATTGCCGGACTCCAGTTCGGCGACCGCGGACACGACCAGGCGCAGACCGTGCGAGCGGACGAATTCCTCGGTGGGCCGGGACAGCGCCTGCTCGGTGAAGCGGCGGACCTGGCGGGGCAGCCGCAGATCGCGGTAGCACTCGGCGGCGTCGGCCGCGAAGCGTTCGTACGAGTAGAAGTCCAGCCACGAGGGGTCGGGGTCGCCGCCGCGGGAGCGCTCCAGCCAGCCCTCGGAGGCCTTCAGCGCCACCTCACAGGCGCGCGCCTCGCCGGCCTTGGCCTGCGCCCGCGCCTCGACCAGGCGGAAGAAGCTCATGGTCCGGGCGGTGGCCAGTCCGCGGTTGCGTTCCAGGGCGGCCTGGGCGAGGTCGACACCCTCGTCGGCGAAGCCGCGGTAGGTCGCCTGGAGGGACATCGAGGCCAGGACATAGCCGCCCAACGGGACGTCGGCGGCCGCGCGGGCGAGCCGCAGTGCCTGGATGTAGTACCGCTGCGCGGCCTCCTGCTGGCCCGTGTCGAAGGCCATCCACCCCGCGAGCCGGGTGAGTTCGGAGGTCGCCCCGAACAACGCACGGCCCACTTCGTCGCTGTACGAGGCGAGAAGCAACGGCGCCGCGTCCACCCGGAGGCACTCCGGCACCATCGAGGAACGCCAGTCCCCGCCACCGTACTTGGAGTCCCAGCGGCGCGCGTCCTCGGCCGCCTCACGGAGCTTGCTGACATCGCTGTGTCCGACGTGCTGCGGGATACCGGCGTCGCCGGCCGCCGCGGCGTCCTTGTCCCGGGCCTCGGCCGCCTCCCGTGCCACCGAACTGTCGGCCGGGGATATCAGCCAGCGCGAGGCGGGGGTGGCGTACGCGCTGACGGCGAAGGATCCGGCCAGGCTCTGCCAGATGCCGCCCCCGCCGGCCCGCCGTCCGGCCAGATCGAGACGGTACAGCTCGGTCGCGGAACGCACCGCTGCGCCCACATCGCGGGGAAATGCCAGGCCGACCTCGGGTGCCGGGTCCGCGTCGGCCAGCCCGATCTCGTGCAGCGGGACCGGACGGCCCAGCTTGCTGCCGATCGCGGACGCGATCAGATGGGGCGCGGCGCCTTGGGGCACCATGCCCTTGGAGACCCACCGCGCCACCGACGTCTTGTCATAACGAAGCGTCAGGCCGCGCTGCGCACCGAGGTCGTTGACCCGGCGCGCCAGTCCGGCATTGCTGATACCCGCGAGGGCGAGAACGGTGCCAAGCTTTTCGTTCGGCCCGCGTATATCCCTGGACATGCGCACCCCTCGACACAGCGACGGCCGCCCCGGTACCCCGGGGCATGCGTCCACCCAGAGTAGTTCGCCGGATCCCGACCGTTAAGAGTCGGTGTCCCGGATGGCGAGATTCATGTTCAAACAGGGGTGCGGGAATTGGCATGTGCTCCGGGTACGTGTGCCCGTGCGCCCGTCCGTGCGCGCTGGCCGCCCGCTTTCGGGAGCGCTTGCATGTCTTCTGCGTGGGTCGGCCCGCTGCACTGGATCCAGTGGGCTGGGGGATACCGTCACCTCATTTCCCCGCGGGTGACGGTCCGGTCCGGGGGGCGCAGCCCGCCTCCCGGACCGTCGCACGGACCGGACGCCGACCGGACGCCGGCCGGTCGAGTCGCCGGTTGACACCACGCCTGATGGCGTCAACTGGGCTATCTGGAACGGACTTTGGCCGAAAATCGACGGGTGATGATTTCGCGCCGCCGCACCCGCCCAGCTGCCTCGGGGGCCACACGGGGGGCCTTCCGGGGTCCATGCGGCGGAGTGCACGCGCCCGGCATGAGGTGTGCCGCAGGGCCGGCTCGCGCGGCCGTCCCGCCGGCAACCCCGCCGCGTCCGCTCCGCCGCTCACGGCCCGTCGCACGGTGAGCGCGTGAGGCCCTGTGGGCCCGCCGGCGGTCCCGGGTGGCCGCCCGCCCCGCGAACTGCCCGTATACAGGCCCGCTCCAGCACCTCTCCCGCGCCGCTGTCATGGCAGCATGGTCCGCACAACAGCTCGGTCGGGGCCGGGCGATCCGCTGTACCGGGCGGCCGTTGGCCCCGGCGCACGGGGAATCGGGTGGAGGCGGCGATGCGCTGGTTGGTGGGGTGGAGCAGTGCCGCCACGGGGCCGGCGGCCGGCGACGAGCGCCACACGGTCCTCCCCGTGGGCGCCCAGCTCCTCTGGGGCGGCCCGGACCCCCTCTGGGCGGTCGGCGACTGGCGGCCGGACGAGGTACGTGTCGTCCAGGCCGACCCCGAGACCCGGCTCGCGGTCTTCGGCGTCTGCGGAGCCACCGACGACCAGCTGAAGGTGGGCCTGTTCGCGGCGCGCGGGGGCGCACTGCGACATCTCACGGCCTGGCCCGGCAGCTACACCGCCGTCGTCCAGGTAGGACGGCGGATCACCGTCACCGGCGACCTGGCCGGCGCCCGCCCCGTCTTCCACACCCCGTGGGCCGGCGGCACCGCCTACGCCACCGCCGCCCTCCCGCTCGCCGACCTCGTCGAAGCCGGTCTCGACATCGGTCACCTTGCCGCGCTGCTGGCCTGCCCGGACCTCCCCGAGGCGCTCGGCGCCGGCACACCGTACGAAGGCGTCCACCGGATCCCGCCCGGCCACGCCCTGGTGCTGCGCGGGGGCGCCGGCGACATCACCTCCTTCGAGCCGACCGCCTCGCTCGCCGTCGCCGCGCCCCAACTCGCACCGGAACAAGCCGTGGACGGCGTCCGCGACGCCCTGGTCGAAGCCGTCCGTGCGCGGCTGGCCGGGATCCGGCACGCCCCCGATCCGGAGGGGCTCGACGGCCTCGACCCCGGCCCGGTGCCCGGTATGGGACCCGCCGAGCGGCGCGCGGCGCGCGGCGCACCGGCTCCCGGTGTCGGCGCCGACCTCTCCGGAGGCAGCGCTTCCGGAACTCTCGCCCTGCTGGCCGCCGGTCTTCCCGGCCGGCCAGGAAGGCTCAACGGCCACGGCGAACGCCTCCTGGCCGTCACCTTCAACGACCGTGCCACCCATGGCGGACAGGCCTCCCACGACGCCGAGTTGGAGCGCGCCCGCACCATCGCCGACAACCCGCGGCTGCACCACGTCGTCGTCGCGGCCGGCGAAGAGGCCCTCCCGTATGCGGACCTGGAAAGCGGCCCGCTCACGGACGAGCCCGGCCCCTCCCTCACCACCGCGGGCCGCCACCGCCGACGACTGCTGGCCGGCAGCGCGGACCACTTCGTCGGGCACGGCGCCCGCCAGGTCCTCGACGCCCACCCGGCGCGGCTCGCCGACCTCCTCATGGACCGCCGCCGACGCCATCTGCTGCGCCCGGTCACCGCGCTGGCCAAGGCGGACGGCGCCTCCGCGCAGTCCGTCCTCGTGCCCTTCACCGTCTACCGCGCGGCCCGCAGGCTCGCCCGTATGCCCTACTCGGCAGGGATCGCCGATACGGCGCGCCGCCTCCTGGAGCGGCAGTTCGCCGACGAGCCGGTGGCCGGCGGGGCCGTGGACGCCTCACTGGCCGCGCTCGCCTGGTGCCGGCCGGGACCCGCGGCGCGCTGGCTCACGGGGGAGGCACTGGCTGAAGTATCGGTTCGGCTCAGCGACGCGGTGCACCGCTCGCCCGCCGTGGGCCGCCCCGGCGAGCGGCGCGCCCGTGCCGCACTGGCCCGTCAGGCCGCCGACCACCGCGTCTTCGAGCAGGCCGCCGAGGTCCGCAACCAGCGGCTGCACGCCCCGTTCCTCGACAACCAGGTGGTGCTCGCCTGCCGCGCCCTGCCGGACACCCTGCGGGTGCAGCCCGGGGCACGGGCCGCGGTGCTGCGCTCCGTACTGGCCGGGGCCGGGGTCCGGGATCTGCCGCCCGGATGGGGCGCCACCTCGCAGCTCACCCACGCGGCTTCGGTACGCGCCGGGCTGCGCGGTGCCATCGGTGACCTGGTACGGCTCTTCGACACCCCGCTGCTGGCCGATGCGGGGCTGGTGGAGGCGAGGGTGGTCCGCAAGGCACTGCGCTCGGCGGCCGAGGGCGCGGCACTGCCGCTGGACGGGCTGGCCGAACTCGTCTCCACGGAAGTGTGGTTGCGGCGGCTGGTGGCGCGGCGGGGGTCGTGCTGGACGGGGGCCGGGGCGCCGCGTCAGAAGGCGGTCGCGGGGGGAGTGGTCCCCCGGGCGCGTCTGGGGTGAGCCGGGCCTTTGGACGTGAAGCTCAGCAGGCCGGAGACGCACCGCCGGGACCTCGCACCCTGCCGTGTGGCGCGGCCACCCTGAGCGGGCAGGAAAACAGGGGCCGTTGACGCCTCAGCGGTAGGTGCCCCGGAGGCCGTTGGCACCTCAGCGGTAAATGCCCCAGAGGCCGTTGACGCCTCCGCCACAGGTGATCCAGAGGCCGTTGGCGCCTCAGCGACAGGTGATCGTCGACTGGGCCCAGTCCGCCAGGGCCGCCGCACCGAAGGGCGTCGCCGGATCGGTCACCAGCCGCAGGGTCTTCCGGCCCGCCAGCGGGACGTGCAGGGGTACGGCCGGCTCCCCGCCGCGCACCATCGGCGACCGCCACAGCGGCACACCGTCCGCGTAGACGGAGAACCGCAGCGCGCCCGGTCCCGGACTGACGTCATCGACGCCCGCCACGGCGTCAAAGGCGGTGCACCGGCGGTTGAGGTCGATGGTCACCGACGACCGCGCATGCACGCTCACCCCGTGCGCATACCTCGTACCGGCGATCTGCGGTGCCTGCCGCTGCCACAGCCAGCTGCTCCCCAGGGTGCGGACCTCCGGCCTGCTGCCGTCCCCCATGAAGTCGTGGGCGAGCGCATTGACCCGGTACGAGGTCGGGGCGGGCAGCGGCGGTGTCGGGGTGGGCTCGGGTGGCGTGGGCCGGGGCGGTGTCGGCTCGGACGGTGTGGGCCGGTGGGGCGGCGCCGGGGTCGAGGGCGGCTTCGGGGCGGGCGTCGGCTCCTGCGGGGCCGCCGTCGGCGTGGGCTTCGGCGCGGTGCCCGGCTTGTGCTCCGGGTCCGGCTTGTGTGTCGGGTCGGGCTTGCGCGTCGGGGCGGGGGCGGCGCCGCCCGCCGGCGGCAGTGAGGGATGCGACGCTCCGGGCGCCGGCTGCTGCGGTGCGGACGGGGCCGGCCGCGGGGACTGCGCCCGCGCTTCCGGCGCCGGCTCCGGGGAGGCGGTCAGCGCCAGCGAGAGCGCCGCGCCCGCCACCACCGCCGCCCCGATCCCGATCCCGGCCTTGACCGTGCCGCCCAGCCCCTTGCCCACGGCGGCACCACCGGCACCTCCCGTCGCCCCGGACCCGCCGCTCCCGGCAGCCGCGGCCGCACCGGCCGCCACTCCCGCCGCGCCCGCCACCGCGGTCTTGACGGCGTACCCGGCGGCGAGCCAGCCGAGGAACGCGACCGGCAGCAGCGCACCGATCCGCTGATTGACGTCCGCGACCTCCAGCGCGGCCAGCCGGCACCGGGGGCAGGCGTCCAGGTGCTTGCGCAGCCCCCGTTCGGCCCGCATCCGCAGCCCGCCGCGGGCATAGGCGCCGAGCCGGTCGGCGTACCGGGCGCAGTCGCCGCCGGCGGTCAGCGACTGGCTGACATGGGCCTGCAGATACGCCTGCTTGAGGCCCTCGCGGGCGCGGTGCGCCAATACGGCGGTGGCGTTCGCGGTCAGCCCGAGCAGCGGGGCGACCTCGCTCGGCAACTCGTCCTCGACCGTGGTGTGCCACAGCACCGTCTGATACCGCTCCGGCAGACTGCGGAACGCCCGCACGGCCATCGACCGCTCGGCCTCCTGCATGGCGCGCACATCCGCGCCCAGGTCCAGGGTGGCGTCGTCGACCGGCACATCGGCCGAGGCCACCGCGAACACCGCGAAGTCCTCGACCAGTTGCTCCCGCCGCGCGGTCTGCGCCCAGGAGGCGGCCACCCGGCGGACGGTCGTCAGCAGATAGGCACGCACCGCGGATTCCGGGCCCGCCCCGCCGCGCACCGCCTGAAGCGTGCGGGCGAAGACCTCGCCGGTCAGATCCTCCGCGGTGTGCACGTCCCGGCAGCAGCTCCGTGCGTAGCGCCGGACCGCCGCGGCGTGCCTGCGGTACATCTCCTCGTACGCACTGTCGTCGCCGGCCCGCAGATCGGAGAGCAACTGGGCGTCGGACGGCGGGAGTTCACCGTCCTCGGGGCCGGCGGCCGGGCCCGCGCCGCGGGAGGGCTCCCGCTGCGGCGGCACACTGTGCCCCGCGCCCTCCGGGACATCGGCGCGATCGTGCGGCCCCTTTGGCCCGCCGGCCGGGGGAGTCGCCCCCAACGGCCCGCTCTGGCCGGGGACCTGCCCGGACCGCGCCCCCTCGTGCTCGCCCGCCCCGGCCGCACCGTCGCGCCGCTCGTCCCGCCCGTCAACACCCATCGCCGAGGCTCCCGAAGCCGCTGTCCCAACGGAATACCGCGCAAGCGTGCCACACCGGGCCCCGGCGGTTGAGGGTCCTGACGGCCATCCACTCATCCGGGGTGCACACGCGGACGACCGCACGGGCGTTCACCCGTACGGGCCATGCTGCACAGACGGCCCACACCGTGCGCGGCCCTCGTACGGGCCGTGTTGTGTGCGACATCCGGACGCGCTCCCCGGCACGCGGACAGGGTGCTCCCCGGTCCACGGACGGCACCGTCCCGCGGCCCGGCCCCGCCCCGTGGACCCGGCGCTCGGGTCCACCCGGACGGAGCCGGCCGCCGGACCTCACCGGGCCGGGCGCGAGCGCAGCCCCTCCAGCAGAATTTCCAGCAGCCGCGCGGACGCGGCCTGCTGCTGACCGGGATCGGGCAGCGTGGGCGCTCCCGTGGCGATCACTAAAAGGATGTCCGAGACCGTCACATCGGCGCGCAGCTCACCGGCCGTCTTGGCGCGCTCCACGAGCCGCCCCACGACGTCCAGCAGCGCGTCGGCTCCGGTCGCCTCCTCGGCGGAGGCCGGCGCGGCCTCCTGGGTGTCGCGCCGTTCGGCCGGCCGGAAATCGGCGGCCGCCCCGTCCGCGGCGGGTGCCGTGCGCTGCTGCGGCACCCGTGCCTCGCTCAGGCCGTCCGGCACCCGCGGCCCTTCCGCGCCGTCCGCCGTCGGCCCCGCGGACCGGTCGGCGTCCGCGTTCACCCGCAGGATGCCCGGCGGCAGCAGCCGTCCGGCACCCGAGGCGACCGACGTCCGCAGAAAGCGGGACAGCGCCGACCACGGGTCGTCCTCCTGGCCCAGTGCCGTACGCGCCTGGTCCGTCAGCCGTGAGGTCTCCTCCTCGGCTATCCGGCGGACCAGTACGTCCTTGCTCGGGAACCGGCGGTAGACCGTGCCGACCCCGACGCGGGCCCGCCGCGCCACGTCCTCCATGGGCGCGCCGTACCCCAGCTCGCCGAACACCTCGCGTGCGGCGCGCAGTACGTGCTCCAGATTGCGCTGGGCGTCCACCCGCAGTGGTGTGCTGCGGCCGCCCGTCCCCGTACCGGCACCGTTGGTCACCGCGGTGCCGTTGCTGTGGGGTCTGCTGTTCTCGCTACTGCTCCCGGCGCCGTCGTGGGCATGTGCCACAGCGACAGTGGTCGGCCATTGAGAGCCCTGAATGTGCATAGTGATCCCCCGGTAATGACGTCTCCCCCCGGAGACTCCCCGCCCTGACAGTCAGGGCGTACCGACGAGAGGGTGCACCCCAACGAGATACGAACATAGTTGAGCTCGGGTCAAGAATGAAGGGGGCGTTCCGCACAATGCGCCCCCCGATCGGCCCAAGGCGTCTGATCCGCCCCGATTACGCCCCCGCTCTTCCTTCGCCACCCGCCCCCTGACCAGCGCACCTCGCCCCGGACAGCCGGAATGCGTCGTTCCGTCCCCAGGGCCGCGCCCGGTCATACATTTCGACGGGGCTGTGGACAAAGGCGCTCCGGGGGTGCGTCATGGAACAGTGCTGTGCTTTCCCGGGGGTGCAGCTCCCGAAGCGGGCCGCGCGGCCGGCCGGCTTTCGGATCGGTGCCGCCCCGGGCCTGGTCGACACCGCGAGGAGAACCTCTGTGAAGACTGTGTCTTCGAAAGACGTGACGCGCATTCTCGTTGTCGGCGGTGGCTACGTGGGGATGTATACCGCCCTGCGATTGCAACGGAAGCTCAAGCAGGAACTCCGGCAGGGCACCGTCGAGGTCATCGTGGTCGACCCCGAGCCGTACATGACGTACCAGCCGTTCCTGCCCGAGGCCGCGGCCGGCTCGATCTCCCCGCGCCATGTCGTCGTACCGCTGCGCCGGGTGCTGCCGCAGTGCAAGGTCGTCATCGGCGAGGTCACCGACATCGACCACGACGCCCGCAGGGCGACCCTCACCACCCTGGCCGCGGAGGAGACCGGCAACGGCGCCATGGAGGTGGCGTACGACGAACTGGTCCTCGCCCCGGGCTCGGTCTCGCGCACCCTGCCCGTCCCGGGTCTGGCCGACGTCGGCATCGGCTTCAAGACGGTCGAGGAGGCCATCGGACTGCGCAACCACGTCCTCGGACAGCTCGACATCGCCTCCTCCACCCGCGATCCCGCGATCCGCGACGCCGCGCTGACCTTCGTCTTCGTCGGCGGCGGCTACGCGGGCGTGGAGGCACTGGCCGAACTGGAGGACATGGCCCGCTACGCCGTCCGCTACTACCACAACATCAAGCCCGAGGACATGAAGTGGATCCTGGTCGAGGCCACGAACCGGATCCTGCCCGAAGTGGGCCCGGACATGGGCGGCTACGCCGTACGGGAGCTGCGGGCCCGCAATATCGACGTACGGCTGGAGACCCGGCTGGAGTCCTGTGAGAAGCATGTCGCCCAGCTCAGCGACGGCTCCCGCTTCCCGACCCGGACCCTGGTGTGGACCGCGGGCGTCAAACCGCATCCCATCCTGGCCAAAACCAAACTGCCGCTGAACGGCCACGGCCGCCTCAAGTGCACCCCCGCGCTCCAGGTGGACGGTGTCGAACACGCCTGGTCCGCCGGGGACGCGGCCGCGGTCCCCGACCTGACGGCCGAGCCGCCCGCCGGGTCCGACGCGCCCCGCGTCCTGTGCGCCCCCAATGCCCAGCACGCCGTCCGCCAGTCCAAGGTCCTCGCCGAGAACATCGCGGCGGCGGTGCGCGGCGGCCCGATCGTGGACTACGCGCACACATACGCCGGTTCGGTGGCCTCGCTCGGCCTGCACAAGGGCGTCGCGCATGTCTACGGGCGCAAGCTGAAGGGCTACCCGGCGTGGTTCATGCACCGCGCCTACCACCTCAGCCGGGTGCCGACCTTCAACCGCAAGGCGCGGGTGCTCGCCGAATGGACCCTCGCCGGCCTGTTCAAACGCGAGATCGTCTCGCTCGGCTCGCTGGAGAACCCGCGCGCCGAGTTCGAACTCGCCGCGGGAACCGGACGGCACAACGAAGCCAGTTGACGCGCCGTACCCCCACGAGTGTTGAGGTGCCGTCAGCCCTGGGACGGCCGGATGTTCCGGAGCGCGGAACTCCACAGCGGCACCCCGGCGTCTGACGGATGTCCGTCCGGTCGGCCACACTGGACGTGTGACCATGGGTGGGCTCGTATCTGCAAAGAGTGACAATCACGAGGATTCTGGACGTTTGCTGCATTCCGCAAAGGGGCGCCGAGAGTGTCCCCAGCCGACCGTCCCCCGGCCCCCGGCCGGGAGATCCCGCCATGCCGACGGCCCGATCCCGCGCGACGACGCGAAGTAAGAGGTACCCCTCCGTGATCTTCACGCGCTGGAGCGCCAAACTCCCCGGCACACAGCGGCGCGCCGCCGCGCGGTCCGACCGCGCCGCACCCCGCCCCGCACCCGGCACGCCGGCCGTCCCGCCCACCGCGGCCCCGGCGCCGTCCGACGTGCCCGCGGTGGCGGACGGCGTCCCGTCCGCCCCGACGGCCGCCACCACCGGCTCCGTCCCCGCGGCCCGCGCCGAGCACACCGACCCGGCCCCCGCCCAGGACCGCACCCCCGCGACCCTGCCGCCCACCGTCGACGCCCTCTCCGTCCACGACATCCTGGGCACCATCCCCGCCCTGGTCGCCGTCGTCTACGGCCCCGAGCACCGCCTCGCCTACGTCAACGGCGCCTACGCCTCCGTCTTCGGCCCGCGCCCGGCCGGCCACACCGCCCGCGAAGCCCTCCCCGAGCTCGACGCACTCGGCCTGCTCCCCCTGATGGACCAGGTCCTGCGCAGCGGCAAACCACGTACGGTCAAGTCCCGCAAGGTCCCCGGCGGCGCCGGCGGCGACCGCACCCGCGACGGCTACTACACCTTCACCTGCACCCCGATCGAGGTCGCGGCGAGCGGCCCGGCCCCCGACCCCGAGGTCGCCTGCGTCGCCCCGCACAAGGGCGTCCTGGTCTTCGGCGCCGAGGTCACCGACCAGATCGAGTCCGCCGAGCGGCTGCGGGCCAGCGAAGCGCGCCAGCGCGAGGCCGCGGTCACCCTCCAGCGCTCCCTCCTGCCCCAGGAACTGGAGCAGCCCGACGACCTCTGCGTCGCCGCCACCTACCAGCCCGGCGGCACGGACGCCGCGGTCGGCGGCGACTGGTACGACGTCATCACCCTCGGCGCCGGCCGCACGGCCCTGGTCATCGGCGATGTCATGGGCCGCGGGGTGCGCGCCGCCGCCGTCATGGGCCAGCTGCGCACCGCGGTCCGCGCCTACGCCCGCCTCGACCTCCCGCCCCACGAGGTCCTGCAGCTCCTGGACGGCCTGGCCGCCGAGATCGACGCCAGCCAGATCGCCACCTGCGTCTACGCCGTCCACGACCCGAACGAGGGCCGCCTGGTCTACGCCTCGGCCGGCCATCTGCCCATCCTCGTCCGCGACCCCGACGGCACGGTCCACCGCGCCGCCGAACCGACCGGCCCGCCCCTGGGGACCGGCGGCTGGCTGCACACCTCGGGGTCCGTCCCGCTGGGTCCCGGCAGCAGCGCCGTCCTCTACACGGACGGCCTCGTCGAGCGCCGCGACAAGGACATCGACCACGGTGTCGAGGCCCTGGAGCGCGCCTTCGCCGGTGCGGCCGGCGCCCCCGACATCGTCTGCGACCGCCTGTTGCGTTCCCTGGGCATCACGGCCACCCACGACGACGACGTCGCCATCCTCGTCCTCCAGCACCCCGCCCGCACCGGCCATGACGCCGAGCTGTTCCACAACGCCGCCCTCGAACTCCACGGCGGCACCGAAGCGGCCCCGCGCGCCCGCGCCTTCGCCTCCGGCGTCCTCGCCTCCTGGCGCTTCTCGCCCGAGCTGCACGACCTCGGCGTCCTGGCGGCCAGCGAACTGGTCGCCAACTCCCTCCAGCACGGCACCCCGCCGATGCGCCTGCGCCTGCGCCGTACGGACCGCCGTCTGATCGTCGAGGTCACCGACGGCGACGACCACCTCCCGCGCCGCCGCCGTGCCGAGCCCGCCGACGAGGCCGGCCGGGGCATCTCCATCGTCGCCACCATCGCCTCGTCCTGGGGCTCCCGCCGCACCCCGGGCGGCGGCAAGGCCGTCTGGTGCGAATTCGCGCTGCCACGGGGATAGCCGTACGACAACGGCCCCGGCCCCGGTCCGATGGGACCGGCGCCGGGGCCGTGCTCGACCGTCAGGTCTCTCAGTGCTCGCGGTTCTCTCAGTTCTCTCAGGTCCCGCAGGGCACCGCGGCCGACTCGGCCGGCACCCGCGCCGCGGGCACCGCCGCCACCGCACGGTGCGGATTGTCCTGGTCCGGCCGCAGCATCCGCCCCAGCCACCACGACAACCCGGTGATCCCCAGCGCGCAGACCACCAGCATCCCTATGTACGCCGCGTACATCCCGTGCCCCACCATCAGCGCTCCCACCGCCGGACCAACCGCCAGCGCCAGCTGTTTGACCAGGGCGAACGCCGAGTTGTACTGACCGATCAGCGAGGCCGGCGCCAGATCGGCCACCAACGGAGCCACCGTCGGCGACAGCAGCGACTCACCGATACCGAACAACGCGTACGTCGAGATCAGCAGCATCGTCGCCACCATCTGCGCGCCGTGCACCAGCCCCGACAGCCCGGCGGCGAGCCACGCCACCGTCCAGATCATGCCGACCAGCGCCATCACCCGGCTGCGGCGCCGCCGCTCGACCAGCTTGAGCACCACGAACTGCGCCGCCACGATCGCCGCCGTATTGGCCGCGAGCGCAATGCCCAGGCTCGACGGCGCGATCCGGGTGACCTCGGTGGCATACGCCGCCAGCCCCGACTCGAACTGCCCGTAGCAGGCGAAGAACAGCACGAACCCCAGCACACACAGCCACACCATCCGCCGGTCGGCGAACATCGCCCGCCAGGCACCCTTGGCCCGCTCCTCGGTCGGCACCGCGTCCTCGACCTTCGGCGCCCGCGGCAGCCGTACGGTCGCCACCGCCGCGCCGAGCACCAGGAACATCACGGCCTCGATGGCGAACAGCCGCACAAAGCTCGATGCGTGCGACTCGTCGACGAGCAGCCCGCCGACCAGCCCACCGACACCCAGCCCCAGGTTGTTCAGGAAGAACTGGGTGGCGAACGCCCGCGACCTGGTCAGCGTCGTCGAGCACCACACGATCATCGTGGCGAGCGCCGGCTGAATGACCGCGATCCCGGCACCGAGCGCGATGGCCGACGCGATGACCAGCGGCTCCGTGGCGGACAGCCCGAGCCCCAACGCACCGACGGCGGCGGAGACCGTACCGGCGATGGCCACCGGCAGCGGTCCGCGCCGGTCGATCGCCCGACCGGTCAGCGGCAGGACGACGAGCGCGGCCACCGCCAGCATCGCCAGCACCACACCGGCCGTGCTCGCACCAAGATCCCGCACCTTCGCCACATAGACGTACAGATACGGAACGGTGAAGCCGTTCCCGAACGCACTCAGCGCGTTCCCGAGCTGGATCCGGCGCAACGCGGCGCCCATCGCGGTGGTCACACTCACCTACCTAGGTCAGGTCGTCAGACGAACAAGGGGAGAACCAAGGAGCCAGACAGACGCCAGGGCGAGACCGGTCCGAGGTCGGACAGTCTCACCCTGAAGACTTCAACTCTAAAGTTCGAAGTTAAAGAGTACACGTCGAAGAACTTCAACGCCAATGACTTCCATGTCATACTGCGCCGCATGCCTGAGCCCTCCGATGCGGCCGCCGACGCTGCCGAGCCGAGCCTCGAGGAACAGATCGCGGCCTACCAGCGCGAATTCCAGGACCTCGACCCCCAGGTGGAGCAGGTCGTCTCCGCACTGCAGCGCCTCAACCGACGGATGAACGTCGCCTACGGACGACAGACCGCCACGCTCGGCCTGAGCAACGCCGAATGGGAGGTCCTCAAGGCCCTCGTCGTCTCCGGAGCCCCCTACCAATTGGGCCCCGGCGAACTCGCCAAGCGCCTCGGCCTCACGCCGGCCGCCATGACCCACCGCATCGACCGCATGGCGAGCGAGGGGCTGGTCACCCGGGATCGCGACGAGACCAACCGCGTCCGCGTCATCGTCGAGCTGACCCGCGACGGCCGCGAGAAGTGGCTCGAGGCGATGCGCCTGGCCTCGGTCTTCGAGGAGGACCTTCTCCAGGACCTCTCCGGCGAGGAACGCCAGCTCCTCGGCCAGGTACTGACCCGTCTGCTGCGCCGCGTCGAGGACGCCCAGCCGGACGCCGACGGGCGTCTGAGCGACCTTGACTGACGCGAGTTGACACGGCCTTGCCCCGTCCGTAGTGTTCTCCGAGTTGCCACAGAGCCGGAACGGTTCTGCGACGACCATCCCGCCGCTTCGCGGCACACCACTACTGCACGGCCCCTCGCCGGGAACAATTTCGGCATGCCGGAATTCGGACCGCGACGTGATTATGCGTCAACGAGGAATCCCGCTAAAGTAGTGATCACGCCGAAAGGCGCGGCAGCCTGAATAGCCGCACCCCGGCAGAACCCCCTCCGACGGGGATTCGGAAACGAATTCGGACCGGCAACGGACCGAAACGGATCTGATAGA
This sequence comes from Streptomyces sp. G7(2002), assembly GCF_028870195.1. NCBI lineage: Bacteria > Bacillati > Actinomycetota > Actinomycetes > Kitasatosporales > Streptomycetaceae > Streptomyces > Streptomyces sp. G7(2002). Next base: position 4,615,961 of record NZ_CP102609.1, on the reverse strand, counting down.
GTCGGAAAGGCCGAAAAGCGAAAGCGAAGCGGCCGACCCCGCTCCAACAGGGGGCCAGAGACGGAAACGGATCTGGTACGGTTGGAAACGCGAAGAAGCCGAAAGGCGGAAACGCACCGGCGAAAATCGGGCCCGCAAGGATCTGATAGAGTCGGAAACGCAAGACCGAAGGGAAGCGCCCGGAGAGCCTGGTGAAACAGGCACAAAGGAAGCGTCCGTTCCTTGAGAACTCAACAGCGTGCCAAAAGTCAACGCCAGATATGTTGATACCCCGTCCACCGGAAACACTCCGGAGGATGAGGTTCCTTTGAAAAGCCCACCACGGCCCAAGCGGTCGGGGTGGCACACACAGCGAGGACGCTGTGAACGAGAGGGCTTATTCCGCCCACTCGTTCCGCTCTCGTGTGTGTTGACCCGATTACGGGTAAACATTCACGGAGAGTTTGATCCTGGCTCAGGACGAACGCTGGCGGCGTGCTTAACACATGCAAGTCGAACGATGAACCTCCTTCGGGAGGGGATTAGTGGCGAACGGGTGAGTAACACGTGGGCAATCTGCCCTTCACTCTGGGACAAGCCCTGGAAACGGGGTCTAATACCGGATACGACTACCGACCGCATGGTCTGGTGGTGGAAAGCTCCGGCGGTGAAGGATGAGCCCGCGGCCTATCAGCTTGTTGGTGGGGTGATGGCCTACCAAGGCGACGACGGGTAGCCGGCCTGAGAGGGCGACCGGCCACACTGGGACTGAGACACGGCCCAGACTCCTACGGGAGGCAGCAGTGGGGAATATTGCACAATGGGCGAAAGCCTGATGCAGCGACGCCGCGTGAGGGATGACGGCCTTCGGGTTGTAAACCTCTTTCAGCAGGGAAGAAGCGAAAGTGACGGTACCTGCAGAAGAAGCGCCGGCTAACTACGTGCCAGCAGCCGCGGTAATACGTAGGGCGCAAGCGTTGTCCGGAATTATTGGGCGTAAAGAGCTCGTAGGCGGCTTGTCACGTCGGATGTGAAAGCCCGGGGCTTAACCCCGGGTCTGCATTCGATACGGGCAGGCTAGAGTTCGGTAGGGGAGATCGGAATTCCTGGTGTAGCGGTGAAATGCGCAGATATCAGGAGGAACACCGGTGGCGAAGGCGGATCTCTGGGCCGATACTGACGCTGAGGAGCGAAAGCGTGGGGAGCGAACAGGATTAGATACCCTGGTAGTCCACGCCGTAAACGTTGGGAACTAGGTGTGGGCGACATTCCACGTCGTCCGTGCCGCAGCTAACGCATTAAGTTCCCCGCCTGGGGAGTACGGCCGCAAGGCTAAAACTCAAAGGAATTGACGGGGGCCCGCACAAGCAGCGGAGCATGTGGCTTAATTCGACGCAACGCGAAGAACCTTACCAAGGCTTGACATACACCGGAAAACCCTGGAGACAGGGTCCCCCTTGTGGTCGGTGTACAGGTGGTGCATGGCTGTCGTCAGCTCGTGTCGTGAGATGTTGGGTTAAGTCCCGCAACGAGCGCAACCCTTGTTCTGTGTTGCCAGCATGCCCTTCGGGGTGATGGGGACTCACAGGAGACTGCCGGGGTCAACTCGGAGGAAGGTGGGGACGACGTCAAGTCATCATGCCCCTTATGTCTTGGGCTGCACACGTGCTACAATGGCCGGTACAATGAGCTGCGATACCGCGAGGTGGAGCGAATCTCAAAAAGCCGGTCTCAGTTCGGATTGGGGTCTGCAACTCGACCCCATGAAGTCGGAGTTGCTAGTAATCGCAGATCAGCATTGCTGCGGTGAATACGTTCCCGGGCCTTGTACACACCGCCCGTCACGTCACGAAAGTCGGTAACACCCGAAGCCGGTGGCCCAACCCCTTGTGGGAGGGAATCGTCGAAGGTGGGACTGGCGATTGGGACGAAGTCGTAACAAGGTAGCCGTACCGGAAGGTGCGGCTGGATCACCTCCTTTCTAAGGAGCATCTAGATCTCGCAAGAGATCCAGAGCCACTACGTCGGCAAATGTTCGACGGTGGTTAGCTCATGGGTGGAACGTTGACTATTCGGCGCACTTGATTGGTTGTCACTAGTACTGCTTCGGCGTGGAACGTGGGGATTGATGGAGTGGGCCGGGCGCGCTGTTGGGTATCTGAGGGTACGGACTGTGAGTCTGGACCTTCGCGATGCCGGCCCCAGTGAACTCAGCCTTCGGGTTGGGGTGGTGGGTGGCTGGTCGTTGCTTGAGAACTGCACAGTGGACGCGAGCATCTGTGGCCAAGTTTTTAAGGGCGCACGGTGGATGCCTTGGCACCAGGAACCGATGAAGGACGTGGGAGGCCACGATAGGCCCCGGGGAGCTGTCAACCGAGCTTTGATCCGGGGGTGTCCGAATGGGGAAACCCGGCAGTCGTCATGGGCTGTCACCCGCTGCTGAACACATAGGCAGTGTGGAGGGAACGCGGGGAAGTGAAACATCTCAGTACCCGCAGGAAGAGAAAACAACCGTGATTCCGGGAGTAGTGGCGAGCGAAACCGGATGAGGCCAAACCAGTCACGTGTGATACCCGGCAGGGGTTGCGTGGTTGGGGTTGTGGGAGTTCTCTTTTGCAGTCTGCCGGCTGTGAGGCAAGTCAGAAACCGTTGGTGTAGGCGAAGGACATGCGAAAGGTCCGGCGTAGAGGGTAAGACCCCCGTAGCTGAAACATCAACGGCTTGCTTGAGAACCACCCAAGTAGCACGGGGCCCGAGAAATCCCGTGTGAATCTGGCGGGACCACCCGTTAAGCCTAAATATTCCCTGGTGACCGATAGCGGATAGTACCGTGAGGGAATGGTGAAAAGTACCGCGGGAGCGGAGTGAAATAGTACCTGAAACCGTGTGCCTACAAGCCGTGGGAGCGTCGCGCAGAGACTTGTCTCTGCGTCGTGACTGCGTGCCTTTTGAAGAATGAGCCTGCGAGTTTGCGGTATGTTGCGAGGTTAACCCGTGTGGGGAAGCCGTAGCGAAAGCGAGTCCGAATAGGGCGTTGAGTAGCGTGCCCAAGACCCGAAGCGGAGTGATCTAGCCATGGGCAGGTTGAAGCGGAGGTAAGACTTCGTGGAGGACCGAACCCACCAGGGTTGAAAACCTGGGGGATGACCTGTGGTTAGGGGTGAAAGGCCAATCAAACTCCGTGATAGCTGGTTCTCCCCGAAATGCATTTAGGTGCAGCGTCGTGTGTTTCTTGCCGGAGGTAGAGCACTGGATAGGCGATGGGCCCTACCGGGTTACTGACCTTAGCCAAACTCCGAATGCCGGTAAGTGAGAGCGCGGCAGTGAGACTGTGGGGGATAAGCTCCATGGTCGAGAGGGAAACAGCCCAGAGCATCGACTAAGGCCCCTAAGCGTGTGCTAAGTGGGAAAGGATGTGGAGTCGCAGAGACAACCAGGAGGTTGGCTTAGAAGCAGCCATCCTTGAAAGAGTGCGTAATAGCTCACTGGTCAAGTGATTCCGCGCCGACAATGTAGCGGGGCTCAAGCACACCGCCGAAGTCGTGTCATTGCAGTAATACTCCTAACGGAGGCTGTGATGGGTAGGGGAGCGTCGTGTGCCGGGTGAAGCAGCCGTGGAAACGAGTTGTGGACGGTTCACGAGTGAGAATGCAGGCATGAGTAGCGATACACACGTGGGAAACGTGTGCGCCGATTGACTAAGGGTTCCTGGGTCAAGCTGATCTGCCCAGGGTAAGTCGGGACCTAAGGCGAGGCCGACAGGCGTAGTCGATGGACAACCGGTTGATATTCCGGTACCCGCTTTGAAACGCCCAATATCGAATCCATTAATGCTAAGGCCGTGAAGCCGGCCTGGAGTCTTCGGACAAAGGGACGTGGTGGAGCCGCCGATCCAAGGTGGTAGTAGGTAAGCGATGGGGTGACGCAGGAAGGTAGTCCAGCCCGGGCGGTGGTTGTCCCGGGGTAAGGGTGTAGCCCGTCATCTAGGCAAATCCGGATGACTTGAGGGTGAGACCTGATGCCGAGCCGATTGTGGTGAAGTGGATGATCCTATGCTGTCGAGAAAAGCCTCTAGCGAGTTTCATGGCGGCCCGTACCCTAAACCGACTCAGGTGGTCAGGTAGAGAATACCGAGGCGTTCGGGTGAACTATGGTTAAGGAACTCGGCAAAATGCCCCCGTAACTTCGGGAGAAGGGGGGCCATTGCTGGTGATGAGTCTTGCACTCTGAGCTGGTGGTGGCCGCAGAGACCAGCGAGAAGCGACTGTTTACTAAAAACACAGGTCCGTGCGAAGCCGTAAGGCGATGTATACGGACTGACGCCTGCCCGGTGCTGGAACGTTAAGGGGACCGGTTAGTCAACTTTCGGGTTGGCGAAGCTGAGAACTTAAGCGCCAGTAAACGGCGGTGGTAACTATAACCATCCTAAGGTAGCGAAATTCCTTGTCGGGTAAGTTCCGACCTGCACGAATGGCGTAACGACTTCTCGACTGTCTCAACCATAGGCCCGGTGAAATTGCATTACGAGTAAAGATGCTCGTTTCGCGCAGCAGGACGGAAAGACCCCGGGACCTTTACTATAGCTTGATATTGGTGTTCGGTTCGGCTTGTGTAGGATAGGTGGGAGACTTTGAAGCGGCCACGCCAGTGGTTGTGGAGTCATTGTTGAAATACCACTCTGGTCGTGCTGGATGTCTAACCTGGGTCCGTGATCCGGATCAGGGACAGTGTCTGGTGGGTAGTTTAACTGGGGCGGTTGCCTCCTAAAGAGTAACGGAGGCGCCCAAAGGTTCCCTCAGCCTGGTTGGCAATCAGGTGTTGAGTGTAAGTGCACAAGGGAGCTTGACTGTGAGACTGACGGGTCGAGCAGGTACGAAAGTAGGGACTAGTGATCCGGCGGTGGCTTGTGGAAGCGCCGTCGCTCAACGGATAAAAGGTACCCCGGGGATAACAGGCTGATCTTCCCCAAGAGTCCATATCGACGGGATGGTTTGGCACCTCGATGTCGGCTCGTCGCATCCTGGGGCTGGAGTCGGTCCCAAGGGTTGGGCTGTTCGCCCATTAAAGCGGTACGCGAGCTGGGTTTAGAACGTCGTGAGACAGTTCGGTCCCTATCCGCTGTGCGCGTAGGAGTCTTGAGAAGGGCTGTCCCTAGTACGAGAGGACCGGGACGGACGAACCTCTGGTGTGCCAGTTGTCCTGCCAAGGGCATGGCTGGTTGGCTACGTTCGGAAAGGATAACCGCTGAAAGCATCTAAGCGGGAAGCCTGCTTCGAGATGAGGACTCCCACCCCCTTTGAGGGGTTAAGGCTCCCAGTAGACGACTGGGTTGATAGGCCAGATATGGAAGCCCGGTAACGGGTGGAGTTGACTGGTACTAATAGGCCGAGGGCTTGTCCTCAGTTGCTCGCGTCCACTGTGTAGGTTCTGAAGTAACGACCTGTGTTTTTGCCGGGTTGGTTAACTTCATAGTGTTTCGGTGGTCATTGCGTTAGGGAAACGCCCGGTTACATTCCGAACCCGGAAGCTAAGCCTTTCAGCGCCGATGGTACTGCAGGGGGGACCCTGTGGGAGAGTAGGACGCCGCCGAACAATCATTGTGGGAAAGCCCCGCACCTCATGGTGCGGGGCTTTTCTGCGTTCAGGGCTCGGTACGCTCATGAGCATGCGCTATGGCCTGGTCATTTTCGATAACGATGGCGTCCTGGTGGACAGCGAGCCGGTCTCCAATCGGATTCTTGCCGACTACCTCACCGAATTGGGTCATCCGACCACCTATGAAGATTCGCTGCGCGACTACATGGGCGGTGCGATGCACCGTATACACGAGGTCCTGCTGGAGCGGTCCGGAAAGCGGCTGCCGGCCGGGTTCGACGAGAGCTTTCATGCGCGGGTCTTCGAGGAGTTCCGCAGGAGTCTGGAGCCGGTGGCGGGCGTGGGCGAGGTGCTGGGGAAGCTGGACGCGGACGGGGTGCCGTACTGCGTCGGGTCGTCGGGAAGCCATGAGCGCATTCGGGTGGCGTTGACGAAGACCGGGCTGTGGGAGCGGTTCGCAGGGGCCGGGAGTGCTGCCGGTGCGCGCATCTTCTCGTCGCAGGACGTGGGGCGGGGGAAGCCGGCGCCGGATCTCTTTCTGTATGCGGCGCAGGAGATGGGTGTGGCGCCGGAGCGGTGTGCGGTGGTGGAGGACAGTCCGCTGGGGGTGCGGGCCGCGGTCGCCGCGGGGATGGACGTCTACGGCTTCACGGCGATGACGTCGGCGGAGAAGCTGGCGGAGGCCGGGGCCACCGCGCTGTTCGCCCAGATGGCGGAGCTGCCGGCGCTGTTGCAGTAGGGGCACCGCCCCACCACCCGTCGGACGCCCCTCGGAATCGGCGCTGTGATCCATCTACCCAGTGGTAGTGGGGAGTTCTAGGCTGAGCGGCCATGACGGCCCCTCGGGTACCAGGAGCGCAGCCGCGGCACGGCCGGGCCGCGCTCGCCCTGAGCTTCTTCATCCAGGGCGCGGTCTTCGCCCTCCTCGTCACCCGAATACCCGCGATCCAGGACCGCTACGGGATTTCGGACGGACTGCTGCCGGCGTTCCTGGCGGCGGTGCCTGTCCTCGCGGGCGTCGGCAGCGTCGTCACCGAACGGCTGGTGCAGCGGGTGCGGCCCAGCCGGGTACTGCGGGCCGTGCAGCCGGTGGTGTGTCTGGCGCTGGCGGCCGTCGGGTCGGTCGGCTCGATGGCGCAGGCGGCGGTGGCGCTGGCGGTGTTCGGGCTGACGGTGGGGGCCCTGGACGCCTCGATGAACATGCTCGGGGTGAGCCTGCAGCGGACGTACGGGCGGAGCATCATGCTCGGCTTCCACGCCGCGTACAGCCTGGGCGGCATCGTGGGCGCCTCGCTGGCCTGGGCGGGTGCGCACTGGAAGCTGTCGCTGGCGCTGCTGTACGGGCCGGCGGTGGCGGTCCTGGCGCCGCTGGCGCTGCTCGTGGGCCGATGGTTCGTGGACCGGGGCCGGCGGGCTCAGGAGGGACGTGAGGAGGCGCCGGCGGGGGCCGTGGGGCCCCTTGCGATGCGGCTGTTGTTGCCGCTGTGTCTGGTGATGGCGTTCGCGTATATCGGGGACTCGACCGTCTCCAACTGGAGCGCCAAGTATCTGCAGGACGTCCTGGGGAGCTCCGAGCAGCTCGCCACCCTTCCGTACAACGTCTACATGGTCACCACGCTGCTCGGGCGGGCGGTCGGCGACCTGGGCGTGCGGCGCTTCGGGGCGGTCGCGGTGGTGCGGGCCGGGGCGGTGGTCGCGGCGGGCGGTTTCGCGGTGGTGGCGGCCGCGCCGGGGCCCTGGGCCGGGATGGCGGGGTTCACGCTGCTGGGGCTCGGGCTGTGTGTGCTCGTGCCCCAGACGTTCGCGGCGGCGGGGCGCTGCGCCTACGAGAAGCACGGTCCCGAGGCCGCGGACATGGCCGTGGCGCGGCTGAACATCTTCAATTACGTGGGCTTCTTGATCGGCTCTCCGTTGGTCGGTGCGCTCGGTGATGCCTGGAGCTATCGGGGGGCCATGCTCGTACCGATGGCCCTGGTGCTGGTGACGCTGCTGTATGCCCGCTCGTTCGGGGCGCCGGAGGCCCGATACGGTGACGGACATGAGCGGCCGCGCACAGCTGATGTGGGATGAGGCAGTAACGGGCTACGACTTCGGGTCCGGGCATCCGATGGACCCGGTCCGGCTCGCGCTGACCATGCGTTTGGTGGAGGCGTTCGAGCTGGACCGCGGGCCGCTGGAGGTGGTCGCGGCCAAGCCTGCCGGGGGCTCCACCCTGCGGCTGGTGCATCGCGAGGACTACATCGCCGCGGTCCGCAGAGCCTCGGCGGAGCCGGCCGCCGCGGATCTGTCGTACGGACTGGGGACGGCGGACGATCCGGCGTTCGTGGGGATGCACGAGGCGTCCGCGCTGATCGCCGGGCAGTCGGTGGGCGCGGCGGAGGCCGTCTGGCGCGGCGACGCGGCCCATGCGGTGAACTTCGCCGGCGGGCTGCACCATGCGATGCCGGGCGGGGCGGCCGGTTTCTGTATCTACAACGACGCGTCGCTGGCGATCGCCCGGTTGCTGGAGCTGGGGGCCGAACGGGTCGCGTACGTGGATGTGGACGTCCACCACGGTGACGGGGTGCAGGCGGCGTTCTGGGAGGACCCGCGGGTACTGACGATCTCGCTGCACGAGCATCCCCGGACGCTCTTCCCGCAGACCGGCTGGCCGGAGGAGACCGGCGGGGCGGGCGCGGAGGGCACCGCGGCGAATGTGGCGCTGCCGGCCGGGACCGCGGACGAGGGCTGGCTGCGGGCCTTCCACGCGGTGGTCCCGGAGCTGCTGGGGGCCTTCCGGCCGCAGGTGATCGTGACGCAGCACGGCGCCGACACCCACTTCGAGGATCCCCTGGCGCACCTCGCGGTGAGCCTGGACGCCCAGCGTGCGGTGGCGGAGGCCTGCCACGACCTGGCGCATGAGCACGCGGACGGCCGGTGGGTCGCGCTCGGCGGGGGCGGCTATGCGGTGGTGGACGTGGTGCCGCGCAGCTGGACGCATCTGGTCGCGATCGCGGCGGGCCGGCCGATCGATCCGACCGCGATGGTGCCGGAGGCATGGCGGCACGAAGTGTTCCGCCGGACCCGGCAGTTGGCGCCGCACCGGATGACGGACGGCCGTACGCCGCAGTGGCGGAGCTTCGTCGACGACGGCTATGACCCGGCCGACCGGCTGGACCAGGCGGTGCTGGCGACCCGTCGGGCGGTCTTCCCGGCCCATGGGCTGCTCCCGTAGGGCCGGACCCCCTTCATGTCCCTGTAACGCTGTTACGGCGCCAGGGAACGAGGTGCTCCGTAGGGGAGCCGAGGTCCCGCTGGCGGGTGTCCCGCGCGGAGCCCTCCGCCGCTTCCGTACGGCCGTATCCGGCGCCGCGCCCCACGGATGTGTGACTACCCGCCGGTCCGGGCAACCGTAGGCCGACCAACCGGACAGTATGGGACGCGTGTTGGGAACCGGGGCGCTGCGGGCGCACCTGATCGAGGCGCGGCTCGCGGGGACGATCGCGACCACGCGGGAGAAGAGTCTGGCGCGCTACCGGCTCTTCGCGGCGCGCGATCCCAGAGTGCTGCTGGGGCTGGATCCGGAACGGGACTGGCCGCTCGGTGAAGTACTGCGACTGATGGGGCGGAAGTGCGGGGTTTCGGCCGATCCGGCGCACACTTCCGGCCCGGATGTGATCGACCCCGACCGGACGGTCGCCGCGCTGGACGGGTTCGCCGAACGGGTCGCCGCGGCGGCCGGCCGCCGGGCGCCGGTGCTGATCGGCACCGGCCATCCGCACCGGCTGCTGGGGTTCTACGCCGCCCTCGCAGACGCCCTCTCGTCGGCGGGCTGCCCCGTTCTCACCCCGGCGTATGGCGCCCGTGTCGACATAGCGACCCGGTTCGGGGTACGTCCCTGCACACTCGCGTACGTACGGGGAGTCGCGCTGATGCGAGAAACCGGCGTGCGGGGCGCGCCCGGGGACAGGGGCGTACACACCCATTCCCCGCTCCCGGTACGGACCGCTCTGGCGGCCGCGGCGGACACCGCGGGCCCGCTGCCGGCCCTGGTGATCGGGGACCACGGTTGGGTCTGCGGAGCAGGTCAGCTGGGTTTTGAGGCGATCGGGCTGGCGGACACCGACGACCCGGCGCTGTTCGTCGGCCAGGCCGAGGGACGGGTGTCCGTGGTGGTGCCGCTCGATGACGCGGCGCGGGCCGCGGACTATCGGCCGCTGGCGCGCTATGTCATCAATCGGGCGCGTCTGTCCCGATAGGCGGCTGTTCGCTGCTCCTCTTCCCCACTCGCATCACCCGCCCCTAATCTGGGGAGTGAGCGCATAGCGACGAAGAGTCACCGGAGGGGAAGCCGGTGTCCGTCTTATGCGGAAGGTGCAGGTGTGACATGGCGGCAGACCAGAGGCCTCTGAACGAGGTCGTGTTCCTGACAGTGGCGGAGGTCGCCACGGTGATGCGAGTGTCGAAGATGACCGTGTACCGCCTGGTGCACAGCGGCCATCTGCCCGCGATTCGCGTGGGGAGGTCATTCCGGGTTCCGGAGCAGGCGGTTCACGACTATCTCCGTGAGTCCTTTGTGGGGGTGGAATCAGCCTGACGGGTCCTCGCCGACCCTCGGATTACGCCGTTCGCCCGGCGCCGGGTAGGCTGGCCCGATGTAGGTAGTGTGGGCTCGGACGCCCCGCACCGAGTGATTCGAAGTGAGCGAGGGTAGTCGTGGGCTCTGTTATCAAGAAGCGGCGCAAGCGGATGGCGAAGAAGAAGCACCGCAAGCTGCTCAAGCGCACCCGTGTTCAGCGTCGTAACAAGAAGTAAGCGACGCTGATCGCGAATTCGCAGCCCCTCATCGCCTTGGTGCGATGGGGGGCTGCGGTGCGTTGTGGGCCGTATGGACGGTGGTCGGACGGAAATGTGGCCACGGGCATCCTGCGGTCATCACCGCGCAACACCGACCCGATAGCGTGGCCTGCACAGCTCGGCTAGGGCGTGGTCGCGGCGGGAAGGTGGGGCTGATCTTGGGCAAGGTCGTGCTCGTCACGGGAGTCGCACGGCAATTGGGCGGTCGGTTCGTCCGTCGTATCCAGCGCGATCCCGATGTCGACCGGGTGATCGGGGTCGACGCCGTGGCACCGGAGCACCATCTGGGTGGCGCCGAATTCCTCAAAGCCGATATCCGGCATCCCGCCATTGCCCGGGTCCTGGCCGAGACGGGCGTCGACACCGTCATCCATATGGACATCAACGGCACCCCGTTGGGCAAGCGCGGTGGCCGCGCCTCGGTGAAGGAAACCAACGTCATCGGGACGATGCAGCTGCTCGGCGCCTGCCAGAAGGCCCCGAAGGTGCAGCGGCTGGTCATCAAGTCCAGCACCAGCGTCTACGGCTCCGCGCCCCGGGACCCCGCCGTCTTCACCGAGACGACCACACCGAAGTCGCTGCCCAGCGGCGGCTTCGCCAAGGACGTCGTCGAGGTCGAGGGGTACGTACGCGGCTTCGCCCGCCGCCGGCCGGATGTGGCGGTGTGTGTGCTGCGCTTCGCCAACATCCTCGGGCCGTGCGCGGATTCCCCGCTCGCCGAATACTTCTCGCTGCCCGTATGGCCCACCGTCCTGGGCTACGACCCGCGGCTGCAGTTCGTCCACGAGGACGACGCCATCGAGGTGCTGCGGATCGCCGCCGCCGAGCCACGCCGCGGCACGCTCAACAGCGGCACGTTCAATATCGCCGGAGACGGTGTGCTGCTGCTGTCGCAGACCTCCCGGCGGCTGGGGCGGCCCACCGTGCCGCTGCTGCTGCCGACCGTCACCTGGGCCGGTACGGCGCTGCGGTCCATCGGCATCACGGACTTCTCGCCGGAACAGATCCGGCTGCTCACGCACGGCAGGGTCGTCGAAACGACACAGATGCGCGAGACACTGGGATTCCATCCGAAGTACACGACGGCGGAGACCTTCGCGGAATTCGCCCGCAGCCGCGGACCCGGGCTGCTGCCGCCCGAGTCCCTCGCCCGCACCGTCGACCGGCTCGCCGGCGTGCTGCCCGCACGCAGCGGCCCGACCCAGTGAGGAGTTCATCCACGATGGCGGACGCCAAGGTCATTCCCTTCGGCGAGGAGCCCCGGGCGCGCAGGAAGGCCCGGCGGGCCGGGCGCGCGGAGCGCGGTGCGGCGCTGGCACCCGTACCGGAGGCACGGACCGAGCATCCGCCGGCCGTTCCCCCGCGGCCGAACACCGGGCGGTCCCTGGACGAGCGGATCGCCGGCGGGCTGGCCTTTCTGCGGCGGCGGATCACCGGCGACTACGAGGTCGACGACTTCGGGTACGACGAGGAGCTGACCGACCAGGTCCTGATGTCGCTGCTGCGGCCCTTCTACGAGAAGTACTTCCGGGTCGAGGTGAAGGGGATCGAGAACATCCCCTCCGACGGCGGAGCGCTGATCGTCGCCAACCACTCCGGAACGCTGCCACTGGACGGCCTGATGCTGCAGGTCGGGGTGCACGACAACCACCCGGCGCAGCGTCATCTCCGGCTGCTGGCGGCCGATTTGGTGTTCGTCCTGCCGGTGATAAACGAGCTGGCGCGCAAGGCCGGGCACACCCTCGCCTGCGCGGAGGACGCCCAGCGGCTGCTGGAGCGCGGCGAGATCGTCGGGGTGATGCCGGAGGGTTTCAAGGGCATCGGCAAGCCCTTCGCGGACCGCTACAAGCTCCAGCGCTTCGGGCGGGGCGGCTTCGTCTCGACGGCGCTGAAGGCCGGAGTGCCGATCGTGCCGTGCTCGATCGTGGGCGCGGAGGAGATCTACCCGATGATCGGGAACGCCAAGACGCTGGCGCGGGTGCTGGGGCTGCCGTATTTCCCCCTCACGCCGACCTTCCCGTGGCTGGGGCCGCTGGGGGCGGTGCCGCTGCCGACGAAGTGGACGATCCAGTTCGGCGAGCCGATCCCGACGGCCGGCTATCCGGCGGAGGCGGCCGACGATCCGATGCTGATGTTCAACCTGACCGATCAGGTACGGGAAACGATTCAGCACACCCTCTACAAGCTGCTGGTACAGCGACGCTCGGTGTTCTTCTGAGGGAAGGACCAGAAGAACACCGAGCGCGCCGGCACCGGAGGCGATCTGCTACTTCGGGAGATCCTCGCCGTCGATGCCCAGACCGGGAAGCAGCCCCGGGATCAGCGGCGGGAGAGTGACATCGGGCTGGCCGCCGGTGTCCCTGCCACCGCTGTGGCCCCGGTCGTGCGGCGACGGGCTGCTGCCCTTGGACGGCGGGTCGAGCAGCCCGCCCGTACTGCCGCCGAGCAGGCCGTCCTCCTGGGAGGGTGACGCCGACGGGCGCGGGGCGTGCGGGCCGCCGGAGTGCTTGCCGTGGGAGGACTTGCTGCCGGACGGTGCCGGGCGGCCGTCGGAGCCGGAGCCGGTGCCCGCGGAGGCGGGCGTGTCGCGGTGGTGGCGCCTGCTGTCCGGGGTGGGCGGCAGCAGCGAGCGGAGCGGACCGACCTCTTTGTCTATGGCGTCGAAGACCGAGCTGACCTCGTCGCGGACGTCCGTGAGCTGCACCGGGAGTTTGTCGCGCAGATGCGACCAGGTGCCGCGATGGGACTTCGTGAAGGAGTTCAGCGCCTGGATGGGGCCGAGCGAGCCATCTCGTTCATACGCCGCGTGCAGCAGGCGGTGGCCCTCGCCCGCGTCGTGCCGGATGCCGGAGAGCGCCTTGCGGATCTCGCCGAGCGACTCGTGGTCGAGGTCGGCGAGCCGGGCGCGCTCCATCAGCCTGCGGACCTCCATCATGCGGGTGGAGGCCTGGTCGAGAAGGAGCCGGCCGCGGTCGGAGTCATCGTCGGCCATGCCGAGCCGCAGGTCCTCCATGCCGCGCTTGAGGCCGTAGAGGGAGTCGCCGGGGAGGGCGTCGGAGCTGGCCGCGGCGACACCGCTGAACGCGCCGGCGGCGACGCCGACCGTCAGCCCGCCTGCCGCCAGCCCCTTGGAGAGGCGGGAGCGCGGGCGCAGCCGGCCGATGGATTTCGTGGCGCGGTGCGCGCCCTTGTGTTCGCGCTGCTCGGGCACCCTGGCACCGTCGGACGGAGCGCCTTCGGCGAAGGCGGCCTCCATCGCAGCGATGAGCTGGGCGCGCTGGACAGTCTTGACCTCGGTGGCCATCTCCGGCCCCGGGAGTTTCCCGAGGCCGTCGGCGACCGCCAACAGCCGTGCTTCGCCCGGCGCTTGGGCCGGATTGTCGACCTGGTCCTCGGCCGCCGCGCCCTCGAGGACCTGCTCCTCCAGGGCCTGGGCGAAGGCGTTGGCCCGCCGGTGCACCGAGACATTTGCGATCACGGGCGGCACCTCCTCTCGTCATCCCGCTCGACTCCCCGGACTGGCTTTGACTGTCCAGATGGACCGGATGGTTGCACGCCGTGGTCCGCGGCCACTCGATCGAGTGAGAGGCAGCGGGCATGGCGTGACCGCATGGAGCCTGCATCCCGCACAACGAGCGGCGCGGCACTCGGGTTACGCACTCACGATGATCTGACCGACCGGGCATGAGTGATCACCAAGAGTGAGCGTGTGACGGTGTGGGACGGGACGTCGGCGCATGTGGACAGGGGGGGGGTGGGTCAGCGGGCGTCTTCGGGGAGCAGCCGTGCGAGGGTGCGGACCGCGCGGTACTGGAGGGTCTTGATCGCGCCCTCGTTCTTGCCCATGACGCGGGCGGTCTCGGCGACCGAGAGGCCCTGCAGAAAGCGCAGCGTGACGCACTCCTGCTGTTGGGGGTTGAGCTTGCGTACCGCCTCCAGGAGGGCGGCGTTGGAGAGGGATTCGAGGACCGAGTCCTCGGGGCTGCGCTCGACCTCGTTGGCGTCGAGCATCTCTCCGGTGGTGACTTCCAGGCGGAAGCGGGAGGACTTGAAGTGGTCGGCCACGAGATTGCGGGCGATGGTCACCAGCCAGGCGCCGAAGTCACGGCCCTGCCAGGTGAACGTGCCGATGCGGCGCAGGGCCCGCAGAAAGGTCTCGCTGGTGAGGTCCTCGGCCGTGGCACGGCCGCCGACGCGGTAGTAGATGTAGCGGTAGACCGTGTCGGCGTACTGGTCGTAGAGGCGGCCGAAGGCTTCGGCCTCGCCGGCCTGGGCTCGTTCGACGAGGTCCATCATGCGACGGCTGTCGCTGTCGGCGGGACGACGGGCGGTGGTCGTGCCGGTGCCGGAGCGGCGGGTTCTGCCGGCGGCCTTTCCGACCGCAGCACTCCCGTCGGCCAGGGCGTAGCAGGGTCCGGCGGCGGGGACGGCTGAGGCGAATGCGGGGACGGCGTACGCGGTGGGGACAAAACTGCGCAGGTGGTCGACGAGTGTCGTACGCAGCGTAGCCAGGCCCGAGGCGTCAACCCCGACGTGTGGGTACACGGGACTCCCAGAGGCAGAGCTTCCATCACGTGCAGTGCGGGACCGTTCACTCGTCGTAGGGACGTGTGGGTTCCGGATTGCGTCTGAGGAGAATAACGCTTCGTACAGGCAGCGCTACACCCAGTTGCTCAAATCATCGATTAGTTACGGTCCGTGCCGGGTTGGTGGCAGATCAAGTATCGAATACTGAGCAACTATTGATCGGAAGGGAACGCAATCTGCCTGGTTGGAAGGCGTGTTGTGGCTGACCGACAGCTGCGGGACTGACGGGACGGCGGAGGGGGTAGGGAGAGGGGATGGCCGTCCGGCCGGCGCGGTGATCAGGCCTGGTCAGCGGCGTCGGCGCTGGAGTGCGACCGCGGCCGCGGCGCCGCCGGCGAGAGCCCCGACCCCGGCCGCCGCGGGGATGCCGATCTTGGCCGCTTTCCGGCCGGTGCGGTAGTCGCGCAGCCGCCAGCCCTGTTCCCGGGCGTGCTTGCGCAGGCGGCTGTCGGGGTTGATCGCGTACGGGTGCCCGACGAGCGAGAGCATCGGGATGTCGTTGGCGGAGTCGCTGTAGGCGGCGCAGTGCGACAGGTCCAGGCCCTCGCCCGCCGCCAGGGCGCGGACCGCCTCGGCCTTGGCGGGGCCGTGCAGCGGCTCGCCCACCAGCTTGCCCGTGTAGACACCGCCGACGGACTCGGCGACGGTGCCGAGCGCGCCGGTCAGGCCGAGCCGGCGGGCGATGATCGTCGCGGTCTCGACGGGGGCCGCGGTCACCAGCCAGACCTTCTGGCCCGCGTCGAGGTGGGCCTGGGCCAGGGCACGGGTGCCGGGCCAGACCCGCTCGGCCATGTACTCGTCGTAGATCTCCTCGCCGATGGACATCAGCTCGGCGACGCGGTGGCCCTGGACGATGGACAGCGCGCTGTTGCGGACGTCCGCCATGTGCTCGGGGTTCTCCGAGCCGGCCAGCCGGAAGTAGATCTGCTGCCAGGCGAAGCGGGCCAGGTCGCGCTTGTGGAAGAAGTGCCGCTTGTACAGGCCGCGGCCGAAGTGGAAGAGCGCCGCGCCCTGCATGACGGTGTTGTCCAGGTCGAAGAAGGCGGCGGCCGCCGTGTCCCCGACGACCGGGAATTCGGGCTCCGCGGGCGTCTCCTCGACCGGCGGCGCCTCCTGGGAGGACTTGCGGGCGGCCTCGGCCGCGGCCTCGCCGGCCAGCACGCTGCGGGCCGTGGCGGGGCGTCTGCGGCGAGGGATCCAGCCCAGGTCGAAGAGCGCCCCGGAGGGCATCCAGCCGGATCGGCGAGCGGGCGACATGCCGACAGCGTAGCCAGTTTGTTCGGTGCAGCCGGTTACGGGCGCGTGTCAGGAGGGTCTGGGGAGGGGGAAGGGGGCATTACGGCCACCTCGGCGGGGCCTTAGGGGATGGGCGAACGCTTCCCGTAGGGGGCGAGATGGCCCCCTACGGGACCACAACGTGGTGGGGGGAGGGGGAATTCCTCGCGTGGCTCCGGGGGGCGCGGAAGGCTCAGGCGCCCAGGGCCGTGCGCAGCCGTTTCGGGTCGACCCGCCAGAAGTCGTGCTGGGCGCCGTCGACGAGGATGACCGGAATCTGCTCCCAGTACTTGCGGTGCAGCTCGGGGTCCTCGGTGATGTCCTTCTTCTCCCACGACGCGCCGGTCTCGGCGCAGACCTTCTCGATCACGGCCTGGGCGTCGTCGCAGAGGTGGCAGCCCGGCTTGCCGACCAGGGTGACCATCCGGTCGGCGGGGCTCTTGCGGGGGCTGCGGCTGAACAAGGGGGCCATGGAGCCATTGTGCCGGGTCACGGCGGTGTCCGGTCCGGCCCGGTTCGATTACCATCGGTGGGCGATTTGTAGGTTTCCGGGGGTATAGCGGTAAGGAGTGAGGGCGCGTGCTCCCGTCGGTGCTGCCCCGTGAGACGGGTGGCGCGAGTGAACGGTGTGACGTGGGAGTTGGTTCCGCGGAGGCCTGTAATAGGCGCGTGACCCCGGTCACTTTGGGCGGACAAACCGGACACCATCTTTGTGCACGCGTTCACAAAGACATAGCCTGCAGAAGACAGGGCGGTCGGGTTCCATGCGGTCGCCCGCAGCCCCGCTCTACCCGCAGGAGCACCGTGGCAACTGGCCGAACTCACCGACCGGCGACCCGCAGCCGAGGCATTCCCGAGGCCACCGTCGCCCGGCTTCCGCTGTATCTGCGTGCACTGACCGCGCTCTCCGAGCGCTCGGTACCCACGGTCTCCTCCGAGGAGCTCGCGGCCGCGGCGGGGGTCAACTCCGCCAAGCTGCGCAAGGACTTCTCCTACCTCGGCTCGTACGGGACCCGCGGCGTGGGCTACGACGTGGAGTACCTCGTCTACCAGATCTCGCGTGAACTGGGGCTGACCCAGGATTGGCCGGTTGTCATCGTCGGTATCGGTAACCTCGGCGCCGCGCTCGCCAACTACGGCGGCTTCGCCTCGCGTGGCTTCCGCGTCGCGGCCCTGATCGACGCCGACCCGGCCATGGCCGGCAAGCCCGTCGCGGGCATCGCGGTCCAGCACACCGATGAGCTGGAGCACATCATCGAGAGCAACGGCGTCTCGATCGGCGTCATCGCCACGCCGGCCGGGGCCGCCCAGCAGGTCTGTGAGCGCCTGGTCGCCGCCGGTGTCACCTCGATCCTCAACTTCGCGCCGACCGTACTGACCGTGCCCGACGGGGTGGACGTACGCAAGGTCGACCTGTCGATAGAGCTGCAGATCCTCGCCTTCCACGAGCAGCGCAAGGCCGGCGAGGAGGGCGGGCCCGACAGTGGTGGGCCGGCTGTGGCCGCCCGGGCCGCCGCCGCGGTGGCGGACGATCGCAAGGGACCTGACGGGGACATGCCCGCCGTGATGCCGGCATGACACTCCTGGTCGTCGGACTGAGCCATCGCAGCGCGCCGGTGAGCGTGCTGGAGCGGGCCGCGCTCGCCCCGGAGGCGCGCGGCAAGCTGCTGCAGGACGCGGTGTCGGCCGAACCGGTCACCGAGTCCGCGGTGCTCTCCACCTGCAACCGCATCGAGCTCTACGCCGACGTGGACAAGTTCCACGCCGGTGTCGCCGAGCTGTCCACCCTCCTGGCCCGCCACAGCGGCGCCGGCCTGGAGGAGCTCACCCCTTATCTCTATGTCCACTACGAGGACCGGGCCGTCCACCACCTCTTCTCGGTGGCCTGCGGCCTGGACTCGATGGTCGTCGGCGAGGGCCAGATCCTCGGGCAGATCAAGGACGCACTGGCCGTCGCCCAGGAACAGCACACCGCGGGCCGGCTGCTGAACGACCTGTTCCAGCAGGCCCTGCGGGTGGGCAAGCGCGCCCACAGCGAGACCGGCATCGACAAGGCCGGCCAGTCGCTGGTCACCTTCGGGCTGGAGCAGCTCGCGGCCGGCCGGGACGTCGAGGACTGGGCGCGCGGCAAGCGGGCGCTGGTCATCGGCGCCGGATCGATGTCGTCGCTGGCCGCCACCACCCTCGTGCGGGCCGGCGTCGGCGAGCTGGCCGTCGCCAACCGCACCGTCGAGCGCGCCGAGCGGCTGGTCCGGATCCTCACCGAGCCGGGCGGGACCGGTGCCGCCACAGGAGTCGCCGCCCGTGCGGTGGCGATGACCTCCGTCCCGGACGAGCTGTCGCTCGCCGACATCGTGGTCTCCTGTACCGGCGCGACCGGCCTGGTCCTGGCCGGCGAGATGGTCGCGGCCGCGCGCGACGGGCGTGAGGCGCCGCTGGCGCTGCTCGACCTCGCCATGCCGCGGGACATAGATGCCGCGGTGCACCGGATCGACGGCGCGCACCTCGTCGACATCGAGTCGCTGGCCGACGCGTCCGCTGACGCGCCGATGGCGGCCGACGTGGACAAGGTGCGCGGCATCGTCTCCGATGAGGTCGCCGCCTTCGGCGCCGCCCAGCGGGCCGCGCACATCACCCCCACCGTGGTCGCCCTGCGCACCATGGCCGCGGACGTCGTCGCCGGTGAGATCGCCCGGCTCGACGGCCGCCTTCCCGACCTTGACGACAAGCAGCGCGCCGAGATCACCCAGACCGTGCGCCGCGTCGTCGACAAACTCCTGCACGCGCCCACCGTCCGGGTAAAGCAGCTGGCCAGCGAGCCCGGCGGCGCCGGGTACGCGGACGCCCTGCGGGAACTCTTCGATCTCGACCCCCAGACGGTCGCCGCCGTCAGCCGGGCCGACACGCGCGCCGACAGGCACGATGCACGGGAGCGGGCATGACCGACAGCACAACGAGAGCACTGCGGCTGGGCACGCGGCGCAGCAAGCTCGCCATGGCCCAGTCCGGGCAGATCGCCGAGGCGGTGCGCGCGCTGACGGGCCGCCCCGTCGAACTGGTGGAGATCACCACCTACGGCGACACCTCCCGCGAGCACCTCGCGCAGATCGGCGGCACCGGTGTGTTCGTCTCCGCGCTGCGGGACGCGCTGCTCGCCGGGGAGATCGACTTCGCCGTCCACTCGCTCAAGGACCTGCCCACCACGCAGCCCGAGACCCTGACCCTGGCGGCCATACCCGTACGGGAAGACCCCCGGGACGCGCTGATCGCCAGGGACGGGCTCACCTTTGAGCAACTGACCGCCGACGAGGACCGGGTTGCCCGCATCGGCACCGGCTCGCCTCGCAGGATGGCGCAGCTGAACGCCTGGGCCAGGTCGCTGGGCCGGCGTGTGGAGACCGTGCCGATACGCGGGAACATCGACACCCGCATCGGCTTCGTCGAAAAGGGCGAACTGGACGCGGTCGTACTGGCCGCCGCCGGTCTCACCCGCATCGGCCGGATCGACGAGGCGACGCAGCTGCTGTCGCCCGACGTGTTTTTGCCTGCCCCCGGCCAGGGGGCGCTGGCGATCGAGTGCGCCGCGGTCAACGTGGACCTCGTCGCCCGGCTCAGTGAGCTCGACGACCCGGACACCCGGGCCGCCGTGACCGCCGAGCGATCCCTGCTCGCCGCCCTGGAGGCCGGCTGTTCCGCACCCGTCGGAGCACTGGCCGACCTCTCCCCAAGCTCTCGACTTCGCTCGAGCAGGGGAGGCCCCAAGGCTGACGAGCAGGCTGTCACCGAATTGCACCTGCGCGGTGTCGTCGGCACGACCGACGGCAGCACGCTGGTGCAGCTGTCCACCACCGGGCACGTACCCGCCTCTCCCGACGACGTGTCGACCCCGCTGAACCTGGGTCGTGAACTCGCCGCCGAGATGCTCGCAAAGGGTGCGGCCGGTCTTATGGGGGAGCGAGCACTTTGAACCCCACCGCCCCAAACCACTCCGCCTCCGGTCAGGTCACCTTCCTGGGTGCCGGGCCGGGAGACCCGGGTCTGCTGACGCTGCGTGCCGTGGAGGCGCTGGCCTCCGCGGACGTACTGATCGCCGACCCGCAGGTGCTGGACGTCGTGCGCGTGCATGCCCGCGCACAGGTGGACACACCACTGCAGGCGTCAGCTGACGAGGCGTCAATCCCCGCCGATGTCCCTGCCCTTAGGGACACCGCCAATCTTGTCATGGCGGCCGCCCGTGCGGGCAAGCGGGTCGTACGTGCCGTCACCGGAGACCCCGGCCTGGACGGTTACGTCGCCGAGGAGATGCTGGCCTGCGCCTCCGAAGGCATCGTCTTCGAGGTCGTGCCCGGTATCGCCGCGGCCGTCGGCGTGCCCGCGTACGCCGGTGTCCCGCTGCGGGACGCGCAGGGCACCGATGTGCGCTTCATCGACGCCCGCAGCGCCGATGCGCGCTGCTGGTCCGAAGTGGGTGCCAGTGACGCCACCGCCGTCGTCTCCACCACCCTCGACTCGGTGGCCGCGGCCGCCGGTGAACTGGTGTCCGGGGGCCGCAAGCCCGACACCCCGATGACCGTCACCGTCGCCGGCACCACCACCCGCCAGCGCACCTGGACCGCCACCCTCGGGTCGGTCGCGCAGGTGCTCAAGGCCGCCAAGGTGCTGCCGTCGGCGGACGGCGGCCAGCCGGTCATAGCCGTGGTCGGTGAGCGCAGTGCCGCCGCGCAGCGCGACCGCCTTTCGTGGTTCGAGTCCAAGCCGCTCTTCGGCTGGCGGGTGCTCGTGCCGCGTACGAAGGAGCAGGCCGCGTCGCTCTCCGACCAGCTCGTCTCGTACGGCGCGGTGCCGCACGAGGTCCCGACCATCGCCGTCGAACCGCCGCGCACCCCGCAGCAGATGGAGCGTGCGGTCAAGGGCCTGGTCACCGGCCGCTACGAGTGGATCGCCTTCACCTCGGTCAACGCCGTCAAGGCCGTCCGGGAGAAGTTCGAGGAGTACGGCCTGGATGCCCGCGCCTTCGCCGGGATCAAGGTCGCCGCGGTCGGCGAGCAGACCGCCAAGGCGCTGGTCGCCTTCGGTGTGAAGCCCGACCTGGTGCCGAGCGGTGAGCAGTCCGCCGCCGGTCTGCTGGAGGACTGGCCGCCGTACGACCCGGTCTTCGACCCGATCGACCGCGTCTTCCTGCCGCGTGCCGACATCGCCACCGAGACCCTGGTCGCCGGGCTGATCGAGCTGGGCTGGGAGGTCGACGACGTCACCGCCTACCGGACCGTGCGCGCCTCGCCGCCGCCGGCCGAGACCCGCGAGGCGATCAAGGGCGGCGGCTTCGACGCCGTGCTCTTCACGTCCTCGTCGACCGTGCGGAACCTCGTCGGTATCGCCGGCAAGCCGCACAACGTGACCGTGATCGCCTGTATCGGCCCGGCCACCGCCAAGACCGCCGAGGAGCACGGGCTGCGCGTGGACGTCATGTCGCCCGAGCCCTCGGTGCACAAGCTGGCCGAAGCGCTCGCGGACTTCGGCGCGGCGCGGCGCGACACCGCGCTGGAGGCCGGGGACCCGGTCACCCGGCCGAGCGAGCGGCGGCCCGGATCGCGCCGGAGAGCGCGTAGCTAGCAGCGGTTCGTACGGCTTTGAAGGGCGCCTCCTCCGGGGGCGCCCTTCGGCTTGTGTGCCGGAGCCCGGACCCCTCCCCTCCGACGGCCCGTCGGCAAAGGCAGGCGCAAAGCGGGCGTAGCGTGGGCGTATGACGAAGTACGGAAGCTTCCCCGGTGCGCGGCCCCGGCGGCTGCGTACCACCCCCGCCATGCGGCGGATGGTGGCCGAACACCGGCTGCACCCCGCCGACCTGATCCTTCCCGCGTTCGTACGGGAGGGGGTCAGCGAGCCGGTGCCGATCTCCGCCATGCCGGGCGTGGTCCAGCACACCCGTGACACGCTGCGCAAGGCCGCCGCCGAGGCGGCCGGGGCCGGGGTCGCCGGGATCATGCTGTTCGGAGTGCCCGAGGACGCCAAGAAGGACGCCCTCGGCACGGCCGGCACCGACCCGGACGGCATCCTGCAGGTCGCCATCCGGGACGTGAAGGCCGAGGTCGGCGACGATCTCGTGATCATGTCGGACCTGTGCCTGGACGAGTACACCGACCACGGGCACTGCGGTGTCCTGGACGCCGCCGGCCGGGTCGACAACGACGCGACGCTGGAGCGCTACGCCGAGATGGCGCAGGTCCAGGCCGACGCGGGCGTCCATACCGTGGGCCCCAGCGGGATGATGGACGGCCAGATCGGTGTCGTCCGTGACGCGCTCGACCAGACCGGCCACGAGGACGTCTCGGTCCTCGCCTACACCGCGAAGTACTCCTCCGCCTTCTACGGGCCCTTCCGCGAGGCCGTCGGCTCGTCCCTCCAGGGTGACCGCAAGACCTACCAGCAGGACCCGGCCAACCTCCGCGAGTCGCTGCGCGAGCTGGCGCTCGACCTGGAGGAGGGCGCCGACATGGTGATGGTCAAGCCGGCGCTGCCCTACCTCGATGTGCTCGCGAAGGTCGCGGACTCGGTGGACGTACCGGTCGCCGCGTACCAGATCTCCGGTGAGTACGCGATGATCGAGGCCGCCGCCGAGAAGGGCTGGATCGACCGCGACAAGGCGATCCTGGAGACGCTGACCGGCATCAAGCGGGCCGGGGCGAACATGATCCTCACGTACTGGGCCACGGAGGTCGCGCGGGGGCTGTGAGCCGCCGGGCGCCCGTGTGCCGCACCTGCTCCCGTCCCCGGGCTCCGGGGGCGGGAGCTTTGCTGTGTGACGGTGACGTTTTGTCCGCCTGGTTCCGGGCACGCACCGGTTGTCAGGGAAGACCGCGACCGGACCGAGGAGCGAGTCACCATGACTGCCAAGCGCAAGATGCAGGCCAAGGGCGCCCAGGTCATCGGCGCCATGAAGGAAGCCGTCGGCAAGGCGACGCACAACCGCAAGCTGCAGGCCGAGGGCAAGGCGGAGAAGACCGCCGGTCAGGGCCTCGATGTGAGCGAGAAGACCAAGGACGAGGTGCGTAAGCGCTGGCCGTGAGGCCGGCCCTCCTCGGCCCGGAACGGCCAACGGCCCCGTACAGCACGACATCTGTGCTGTACGGGGCCGTTGGGCCGATGCGGGTGGCGGGTGCGGCCCGCGCGCCGGTCAGAGGCGCTCGGGCGTCCGGATGCCGAGCAGGGCCATGCCCTGGTGGAGGGTGCGGGCGGTCAGGTCGCACAGGAACAGCCGGTTCGCGATCTGGTCCGGGCCGCCCTCGGCCTTCAGGACCGGGCACTGGTCGTAGAAGGTCGTGAACAGCGAGGCGAGGCCGTAGAGGTACGCGGCGAGCTTGTGCGGCTCGTACGAGGCGGCGGCCTCGGCGACGGTCTCGCCGAACTGGTCGAGGTGCAGACCCAGCGCCCGCTCCGCCGGGGCCAGCGGCAGCTCGGGGTGCGCCACGGGGGCCACGTCACCGGCCTTGCGGAAGATCGACCGGATCCGGGCGTAGGCGTACTGGAGGTACACCGAGGTGTCGCCGTTCAGCGAGACCATCTGGTCCAGGTCGAACTTGTAGTCCCGGCTGGCCGACGTCGACAGGTCCGCGTACTTCACGGCGCCGATGCCGACCTGCGCGCCGTTGCCGGTGATCTCCTCCTCGGTGAGGCCGATCGGCTCGCCCTTCTCCCGCACCACCGCGGTCGCCCGGTCGATCGCCTCGTCCAGCAGGTCCACCAGCCGCACCGTCTCGCCCTCACGGGTCTTGAACGGCTTGCCGTCCTTGCCGAGGACCGTGCCGAACGCCAGCTGCACCGCATGCGTCTTGTCGTCCAGCCAGCCGGCCCGGCGGGCGGTCTCGAAGACCATCTTGAAGTGCAGGGACTGCCGGGCGTCGACGACGTACAGCAGCGTGTCGGCGGAGAGGTTCTGGACCCGGTCGCGGATCGCGGAGAGGTCGGTGGCGGCGTAGCCGTAGCCGCCGTTGGTCTTCTTGACGATCAGCGGGACGGGGTTGCCGTCCGGGCCCTTGACGTCGTCGAAGAACACGCAGAGGGCGCCCTCGGAGCGCACCGCCACACCGGACTCCTCCAGCAGCCGGCAGGTCTCCTCCAGCATGGCGTTGTAGCCGGACTCACCGACGACATCGGGGTCGTGGATGTCCATGTCCAGCTTGTTGAAGACCGAGTAGAAGTAGATCTTCGACTCGTCGACGAACCGCCGCCACAGGGCCAGCGTCTCCTCGTCGCCGGCCTGGAGGTCGACGACCCGGCGCCGGGCGCGCTCCTTGAACTCCTCGTCGGAGTCGAAGAGCGCGCGCGAGGCCTTGTAGAGACGGTTCAGGTTCGACATGGCCTCCTCGCCGGAGACCTCGCCGCCCTTGTGGTCCAGCTCGTGCGGGTGCTCGATGAGGTACTGGATGAGCATGCCGAACTGGGTGCCCCAGTCGCCGATGTGATGCCTGCGGATCACCTTCTCGCCGGTGAACTCCAGGATCTCGACCATCGCCGCGCCGATCACCGCGGACCGCAGATGGCCGACGTGCATCTCCTTCGCCACATTCGGCTGGGCGTAGTCGATGACGGTGGTGCCGGCCCCGTCGGCGTACGGCACGCCCAGCCGGTCGTCGGCGGCGCGCGCGGCGAGGGTCGTGATGATCGCCTCGTCGGCGACGGTGATGTTGAGGAAGCCGGGGCCGGAGACCTCGATCTCCTTGATCACCGCGCCGCTGTCACCCGTGGGGATGCCCGCGACGACCTGAGTGGCCAGCTCCCGCGGATTGCCCTTGAGCTTCTTCGCCAGCGCCAGCATGCCGTTGGCCTGGAAATCGGCCCGGTCGCTACGTCGCAGCAGCGGGTCGACGTCGCGGGCCTCCGGCAGGGCTGCCGAGAGGGCGTCCGCGACGCGCTGGTTGACCGATGCTGCGAGGGAAGTGACCGAGGCCATGGAGATGAGCTCTCTTCCAGAGGGAGGTGTCGCTGGAGTGGAAAGGGTTTGCCAACGAGTATCCCACGGCACTACCACTGATTTTCCGTCTGGGACAATGGGCACCGTCAGGCATTTGTGCGTCGCATGCGCAAGACGGCGCAATCAGGAAGCACCAGGAAGAGGAAGGGCCGATCGTGGCTCAGCAGAGCACCGAGACCGACTGGGTCTCCAGGTTCGCGGACGAGGTCATTGCCGAGGCGGAGCGCCGCGCCCCGGGCAAACCGGTCGTCTGCGCCTCGGGCCTGAGTCCGTCCGGCCCGATCCACCTCGGCAATCTCCGCGAGGTCATGACGCCGCACCTGGTCGCCGACGAGATCCGCCGCCGCGGCTACGAGGTCCGCCACCTCATCTCCTGGGACGACTACGACCGCTACCGCAAGGTCCCGGCCGGCGTCGCGGGCGTCGACGAGTCCTGGGCCGAGCACATCGGCAAGCCGCTGACCTCGGTGCCGGCCCCGGCCGGCTCGGCGTACCCGAACTGGGCCGAGCACTTCAAGGCCGCGATGAGCGAGGCGCTGGCCGAGCTGGGCGTCGAGTACGACGGCATCAGCCAGACCGAGCAGTATACCTCCGGTGTCTACCGCGAGCAGATCCTGCACGCGATGAAGCACCGCGCGGAGATCGACGCGATCCTCGGCCAGTACCGCACGAAGAAGGCCCCGGCGAAGAAGTCGCAGAAGCCGGTCGACGAGGCCGAGCTGGAGGCCGCCGAGGGCTCCGGCGCGGCCGCCGAGGACGACGGCAGCGGCGGCTCGGCCGGCTACTTCCCGTACAAGCCGTACTGCGGGCAGTGCGCGAAGGACCTCACCACGGTCACCTCGTACGACGACGAGACCACCGAGCTGGTCTACACCTGCACGGAGTGCGGGTTCGGCGAGACGGTCCGGCTGAGCGAGTTCAACCGCGGCAAGCTGGTCTGGAAGGTCGACTGGCCGATGCGGTGGGCCTACGAGGGCGTGATCTTCGAGCCGTCCGGTGTCGACCACTCCTCGCCGGGCTCGTCCTTCGTCGTCGGCGGCCAGATCGTCCGCAAGATCTTCGACGGCGACCAGCCCATCGGCCCCATGTACGCCTTCGTGGGCATCAGCGGCATGGCCAAGATGTCCTCCTCGCGCGGCGGGGTGCCGACCCCGGGCGATGCGCTGAAGATCATGGAGGCGCCGCTGCTGCGCTGGCTGTACGCGCGCCGCAAGCCCAACCAGTCCTTCAAGATCGCCTTCGACCAGGAGATCCAGCGGCTCTACGACGAGTGGGACAAGCTGGAGTCCAAGGTCGCCGACGGCAGCGCGCTGCCGGCCGACGCCGCCGCGTACTCCCGCGCGGCCCGCACCGCCGCCGGCGAACTGCCCCGTACGCCGCGCCCGCTGCCGTACCGCACCCTCGCCTCGGTCGCGGACATCACGGCCGGCCATGACGAGCAGACGCTCCGGATCCTGAGCGACCTGGACCCGGACAACCCCGTCACCACCCTGGACGAGACCCGGCCGCGGCTCGACAGGGCCGAGTACTGGATCACCACCCAGGTCCCGGCCGAGCAGCGCACCGTCGTCCGTGCCGAGCCCGACGAGGAGCTGCTCGCCACCCTCGACGAGCAGTCCCGCGGCTCGCTGCGGCTGCTGCTCGACGGCCTGGACACGCACTGGTCGCTGGACGGTCTGACGACCCTGGTCTACGGCGTGCCGAAGGTCCAGGCGGGTCTGGAGCCGGACGCCAAGCCCACCCCGGAGCTGAAGGTCGCCCAGCGCGCGTTCTTCGCCCTGCTCTACAACCTGCTGGTCGGCAGGGACACCGGGCCGCGGCTGCCCACCCTGCTGCTGGCCGTCGGGGCCGACCGGGTGCGCAAGCTGCTCGGCGGCTGACGGGCCGCGGGAGAGCCGCTGCCGTTGAGGCGTAGACACCCTCGTGTGGTCTCCGCCTGAGGGAGGAGAAGGGTTCGGCCCCGGGGACGAGGACGCCCGGGACCGGACCCTTCACGCTGGAGCCATGAGAGGTTTACTCGGCTTCATCGTCATGATTCAGGGCGCGATGGGATTCATCGGGCAGGTGTTCTTCGACGGCGCCTGGGGGCTGCTGCCCCACTGGTTCACGCTGCCGTCCCCCGCCTATGTCGGCCTCTTCGCGGCCGGTGCGGCGCTGGCCGTATGGGGTGACACGGCCAGGAAGCGCAAGCAGGAGCGGGCGCGCTCGGCGGCGGTGTAGGGGCGGGGCCTACGGGATGTGTCCGGGCCCCGGTGTGCGCGTTACGCGATGTGCTCGTCCATCATCTCCGCGTTGAGGCGGTCGCTGAACCGGTCCATGTAGCGGTTCAGCTCCCGCGACTGGAGGCGGATCCCGTACTGCGCCAGCAGGTTCGCCGCGAAGGCGCCCGGTGTCGGCATGCCTTCGCCCTCTATCGAATGCCGGAAGACCTGGTACAGGTCCTCGTCGGTCGGGGCCGCGGCCGGCGCCTGGGCAGGCTGAGGGTCCGCCTCGGGGGTGCCTTTGCCGAGCGGACGCGTCCCACCTGCACCGGTCGGCACCGGGACCTGCGGCTCGGGCTCCGCCGCGCGCGGCGCCGGTACCGGGACCTGCTCGTGCGCCGGCACCTGCTGGTGCTCGTCGTACGAGAGCTGATGCTCCTGCTCCGGGACGTACGTCGGGTCGTAGTCACCCTGATACGTCACCTGCTGCGGCGCCGCGAACCACTGGCTCGGCATCTCCTCGGCCGGCTCCTGGGCCTTCGGCTCCAGAGCGGGCGTCACGGACTGCTGTGGCGCCGGCA
This sequence comes from Streptomyces sp. G7(2002), assembly GCF_028870195.1. NCBI lineage: Bacteria > Bacillati > Actinomycetota > Actinomycetes > Kitasatosporales > Streptomycetaceae > Streptomyces > Streptomyces sp. G7(2002). The sequence goes on along the minus strand of NZ_CP102609.1, from coordinate 4,587,936 downwards.
TCAGCTGCGGTTCGATGCCCGCCGCGGCAAGCCCCGAGGGAGTGGTCTCCGCCAGCGGCACCCCGTACCGGGCGAGCCGCAGGGGCATCAGGGACTCCACGGGAGCCTTACGACGCCAGCCCCGCCCGAAGCGCGAACGCAGGCGTGCCTGGTACACGAGCCGTTCCTGCTCCAGTTTGATCACCGCGTCGTACGACCGCAGCTCCCACAGCTTCATCCGCCGCCACAACAGGAACGTCGGGACCGGCGACAGCAGCCAGCGCGTGAGGCGCACGCCCTCCATGTGCTTGTCCGCCGTGATGTCGGCGATCCGCCCGACGGCGTGCCGGGCGGCCTCGACGGTGACGACGAACAGCACCGGGATGACGGCATGCATGCCCATGCCCAGGGGATCGGTCGCGACGGCGGCGTTGAACGCCACCGTCGCGACCGTCAGCAGCCACGCCGCCTGGCGCAGCAGCGGGAAGGGCATGCGGATCCAGGTCAGCAGCAGATCCAGAGCCAGCAGGACACAGATGCCCGCGTCGATGCCGATGGGGAAGAAGTAGGCGAAGTCGCCGAAGCCCTTCTTCACGGCAAGTTCCCGCACGGCCGCGTAGGAGCCGGCGAAGCCGATGCCGGCGATGACCACCGCGCCGGCGACGACAACTCCGATGAGTATCCGGTGCGTGCGTGTCAGCTTCAGTGGCGCGGCCACCCGAGAACCCCTCTTAGTCGGTCTGTTGCGAGCGACAGCCTGGCACATGCGTACGGACGGGCGTGTGCCGGTACGGAGGGGGCCGGGTCACGATTGGGCTCTGGCCGGCGGCGGGCCGGGGGCCTTCACCTCGATGGTGCGGCCATGGACGCACACCCGCCCCCGGCCGGTGCCGGGGGCGCGGGCGGCGTCGCTGCCGTCAGGTGTTGGCCTTGGCGGCGGCGGTGACCGCTTCCTTGGCGGCCGCCTGGGCCTTCTTGAGCAGGTCGTCGCCCTTGGGGGTGTCCGCGCCCGCCAGGCCGGCACCGTTGTAGTTGATCGTGACGACGATGTTGGAGGTGCGGGCGATGATCGTGGTGTTCTTGAAGTCGTTGCCCTCCTTCTTCACGTCGTAGGTGATCGCGGTCGCCTCGTCGCCGGTGCCGGAGGTCTTCACGGCCTCCAGCTTCTTGGCGCTCTTGGTGTCCTTCGCCTCGATGACCTGCTTGGTGTAGAAGTCCGTGGCGCGCTTCTCGCCGGAGCCGACGCCCGGGTCGGAGTCGTAGCGCTGGTAGCCGATGTCGAGCCAGCGGAACTGGGTGCCGTCCACGCCGTTCTCGTCGGAGCTGCTCCAGGAGCAGGTGCCGTGGGCGGAGTTGTCCGTGGAGGTGCCGCGCTCCCCGGAGGTGTCCTTCGCCTTGGGCAGCATCTTCTTGACGGTGTCCTTGGAGAACGCCTCGCACGGGTTGGGCAGCTTCTTGAACTTCGCCGGCGCGACGGACGGCGAGGGCTTGGCCGCGCTGCTGGAAGCGGCGGAGGCGGAGGCGTCACCGGAGCTGTCGCTGTCCGAGCCGGAGCAGCCGGCGACGAGCAGCACCGGAACTGCTGCGCAGGTGAGAAGGCTGGCGAGTCGCTTGGCTGAACGGTGCATGGTTCCTTCGCTGTTCGTCGTCGTCAGGCCGGCGTGGTGCACGACCGTGGCGGTGGTCCGCCTTTCCTCCCGTACGGGCAGGGCTAGGGGCACGGTACGCGGCGCGGCGAGGTGGGTGACCGGTTCCTGTCGGTGAGCACAACGCCCGAACCGGGCGTATCTCCTCGCACTTACCTATTCGGTCAATCCGCCCGATCCGGACTATTCGCTGAGGCTCTCGGACAGCTCGCCGGCCAGCGAACGGGCCTTGTCCTGCAGTTCCTGGCTGTCCGGCAACATCGTCTTGTCCGTGGACCACTGGTCGTAGGTGAGCGTCACGATGACGTTCGACGTGCGAAAGACCACAGTGACATCGCGGTGCACCCCCGAGTCCGCTGTGACCAATTTGTCATTGAGGAAGGCCGCGTCCCCGAGGTCGTCCAGGACGCGCGGGGCGGTGGAATCGCTCAGGTCCGCGCTGGGGTCCGTGCTGGGGTCCGCACTCGGGTCGGACGCCTCCGAGGGGCTCCCGGAGGGTGCCTTCCCCTTCCCGTCCACCGACTTGCCGGCCGAGCTGTTCGTGGTGGCTCCCCCGCCCTTGTCCGTGCCCTTGCCCTTCGTGGCGGACGGGCTCGGGGTGGCGGGTGAGGGGGAGCCGCTGCCGCCGGGCGGGATCTGTGCGGCCAGCTCCTTGCTGTCGTAGATCCCCTGCGCCTTGTCGTCATCGCTGACGGCGGCGTCGTACGACACCACGCGCTGGATGTCGAGGCTCAGATGGCGGGTGCCCGCGGTGGTCTCGCGGGTCCAGCGGCAGCCGACGCGGCGGTCGGTGTCGTAGGTGATGTCGGGCTGGCCGTCGTAGATCTTCTTGGCCTCGGCGCGCGAAAGCTGCTGGTCACCGCCGGGCAGCATGCCGCGGAGGGTGCCGCGCGCGGGCAGCCCGCAGGCCTCGGGGAGGGTCTGGTAGCGGCCCGGTTCGGCGGCCGGGCTCGACGAGGCGGTGCCGCCGCTCTTGGCGTCGCCGGTCTCGTCGCCGGTGTCGGAGCCGCCGGTGCAGGCGGTGAGGCCGGCGGCCAGTGCCGCGGCCACGACCAGTGCGGCGCCGGGTACGAACGGCTTGCGTGGCATCGCTCGCGGCTCCTTCCCCTACGAAATGCGGTTGCCGCCGGTCAGCGGCCGATGGACACAATGTCTACCGCACGTCTTGCCGCGCACGCCGGTCCGCCGTCCAAGATCGGATAACTTGTCCGGCTTTTGCGTTTTTCATAAATTCGGGGGAATGAGGAAGTTATGTCGTACGTCGAGGTACCGGGCGCGCAGGTGCCGATCCGGATGTGGACGGACCCGGCCACGGTCGAGGGCGTCGCCATGCAGCAGCTGCGCAATGTCGCCACCCTGCCGTGGATCAAGGGCCTGGCCGTGATGCCGGACGTCCACTACGGCAAGGGGGCCACGGTCGGCTCGGTGATCGCCATGCGCGGCGCGGTCTGCCCGGCGGCGGTCGGCGTCGACATCGGCTGCGGGATGAGCGCGGTGCGGACCTCGCTCACCGCCAATGACCTGCCCGGTGACCTCTCCCGGCTGCGCTCGAAGATCGAGCAGGCGATTCCGGTGGGCCGGGGGATGCATGACGATCCGGTGGACCCGGGACGGATCCACGGGCTCCCGACGGCCCGGTGGGACGACTTCTGGGCGCGGTTCGACGGGGTCGCCGACGCGGTCAAGTTCCGTCAGGAGCGGGCCACGAAGCAGATGGGGTCGCTCGGTTCGGGCAACCACTTCATCGAGTTCTGTCTCGATGACGACGGGGTGGTGTGGCTGATGCTGCACTCCGGCTCCCGGAACATCGGCAAGGAACTGGCCGAGTTCCACATGAGCCAGGCGCAGAAGCTGCCGCACAACCAGGGCCTGGTCGACCGCGACCTCGCCGTCTTCATCGCGGACACCCCGCCGATGGCGGCGTACCGCAACGACCTGTTCTGGGCGCAGGAGTACGCCAAGCACAACCGGGCCGTGATGATGGGGCTCTTCCAGGACGTCGTCCGCAAGGAGTTCAAGAAGGCGAAGGTGACCTTCGAGGACGTGATCTCCTGCCACCACAACTATGTGGCGGAGGAGCAGTACGACGGCATGGACCTGCTGGTGACCCGTAAGGGCGCGATCCGGGCGGGCAGCGGCGAGTACGGGATCATCCCGGGCTCGATGGGCACCGGCTCGTACATCGTCAAGGGCCTGGGCAACGCCGCGTCCTTCAACTCCGCCTCCCACGGAGCCGGCCGCAAGATGAGCCGGAACGCCGCGAAGAAGCGGTTCTCCACCCGGGACCTGGAGGAGCAGACGCGGGGCGTGGAGTGCCGTAAGGACTCCGGCGTGGTGGACGAGATCCCGGGTGCCTACAAGCCGATCGAGAAGGTCATCGATCAGCAGCGGGACCTGGTCGAGGTCGTCGCGAAGCTCAAGCAGGTCATCTGCGTCAAGGGCTGACCCGGCCGCGGGGCGGCCGCCGGCTCAGGAGACGGGGCCGGCCATCGCTCCGCCGCCGGTGGCGACGCCGCCGCTCGGCCCGGGCGCGGAGAACGGGGGCGTGTCCGGCCGGCACACCGCTCCGGCCGGCGGGAGCGTGCCGTCGATGAAGTAGCGGCTCTCGTACTCCTTGATGCAGCTGCTGGGGTTGAGCAGTGCGGTGTGCCCGTAGCCGTGGTGGGTGAGCAGCCGGGCGTGGGCCAGCTCCTTGGTCATGGCCTGGGCGCCCGAGTAGGGGGTGGCGGGGTCGTAGACGGTGCCGATCACGAGGACGGGGTGCGCCGTCGGTCCGTTCCACGGGCCGCGGTAGCGGTCGGCGGCGACCGGCCAGGTGGCACACGGCTCCGCGGCCCAGGTCCAGAAGCGTCCGGTGTCGCCCGCGCGCAGGGCACTGGCCTCCTCCAGGGCGTGGTAGACCCCGGGGTCACGCGGATTGGGGCTGTCGGAGCAGAGGATGGCACTCGCCTGTTCCACGCCGGTGTACGGATTCGGGACCGGCGGTGCGGGCAGGGGCGTGGGCGGCCGTGGGACGCGGCCCCGCCACAGGTCCTGCAGCCTGCCGGCGAGGTCCGTCCATCCGGGGTGGACGATGTCGAGGCCGCTCACCACATCATCGACCGTCTTGCCGTAGGTCCAGGTGCCCACCGGATGCTCCCGCAGGCGCCGCATCAGCCGGTCGAACTTGTCCCGGGTCGCCTTCGGGCTGCCGGCGGAGAAGGCGCAGCGGGCGGTGGTCGTGGCGCCGCACAGGGCGAGGAACCGGTCCAGGATCGCGGCCGCGCCGAGGTCCGCGCCCATGCGCAGGAATATCGGGCGCCGGGGGGCGGTGTGCGAGGCGTGGTCCGTCCAGGCCTGCGGGTCGATGGTGCTGTCGACGGCCAGGGCGCGGACCTTGCCGGGGAAGAGGTTGGCGTAGGTGGCGCCGAGGAACGAGCCGTACGAGGTCCCGAGGTAGGTGAGCTGCGCGTCGCCCACCGCGTGGCGGAGCCGGTCGAGGTCGTGAGCGATGTCGGCGGTCGACATATGGCGCAGCAGCTCGGGGTCGCGTTGCCGGCAGCGGCGGGCCAGATCCTCGAACGCGGCGATCCAGGTCTTCCGCTCCTGTGCGCCGACCGGGAAGCCGGCCGGCTTGCTCGCCTCCCAGGCGGCGGCGTCCCCAGGTCGCGCGAAGCAGTTCACGGCGGTGCTGTGGCCGACCCCGCGGGTGTCCCAGCTGACGATGTCGAACCGCTCCCGCACCTCGCGCGGGAAGAACCGGTAATTCTGCGGCATCTGGACCGTTCCCGGCCCGCCGGGTCCGCCGGGGTTGAAGAACAGGGTGCCGATGCGCCGCCCGGGGCCGGTCGCCTTCCGTTTGACGACGGCCAGTTCGATGGTGCGACCGCCGGGGTCGCGGTAGTCCAGCGGCACCTTCGCGGTCGCGCAGTCGAACGCCTTGCCCCGGACGCAGGGTTTCCATTCCAGCTGCGGGGCGGACGCCGGAGGTGACGGCGGACCGCCGGCCGCGGCGAGGTCCGGGCCGGTGAGCACCGCCGAGCAGGTCACCACCGCGGTGAGGACCGCGGCACCACGCCTACGGCCCGCTATCCGCCCGGATATGAGCATGCCCCGTCCTTCCGCGGCTGAGCGCCCGATGCCACCCCTGCGCGGGACGCCGGCACGCCTCCGTGTCCACCACACCGCGGCCCGGCACCGGCCGCGAGCCGGCCGCCGCCGAATGGCCGAGCTCCCGCCGCCCGGGCCGCCGGCCTGCCGCGGCGCCGCAGCAGATATTCGGCGGCGAGCAGATGGAGGACGAGGGCGGACCAGGACGTGGCGCCGGCGATGTCGTGCCCGGCGGCCAGGGTGTCGCCCGCGTAGGAGACGGGGGCGGTGAGCTGGGCGGCCATCAGGTGCTCGGGCGGGTGCGGGTGCCGGTGGTGGCGGGGTGGGTGCCGGTGCCGGTGCCGGTGGGGCGGGTGTGGGTGCCGGTGGTGGCCGGGTGGTTGCCGGTGCCCGTGGTGGCGGGCCGGGCCCCGTCGGCGGCGGCCCGTGCGGGGTTCCCCGTGCGTGGTGGAGGCCATGGGTCCACTGTCGCGAGCGGAGCGCACCGGGACACGGGGCCCGGGCACCCGGTGGGGGGTGTACCCAGGCCCCGTGTTCAAGGGGGCGGCGGCTCGGTGGGGACGGCCACCCGGTTCCTCAACTGCTGCGGTGGACCTTGGAGTTGGAGGCCTGGGCGCGCGGGCGGACCACCAGGAGGTCGACATTGACATGGGAGGGGCGGGTGATCGCCCAGGTGATGGTGTCGGCGACGTCCTCCGCGCTGAGCGGCTGGTCGACGCCCTCGTAGACCTTGGCGGCCTTGGTGGTGTCGCCGCGGAAGCGGGTGGTGGCGAACTCGTCGGTCTTGACCATGCCCGGGGCGACCTCGATGACGCGCACCGGCTCGCCGCACAGCTCCAGCCGGAGGGTCTCGGCGATCACATGCGCGCCGTGCTTGGCGGCGACATAACCGCCGCCGCCCTCGTAGGTGCCGTGGCCCGCGGTGGAGGAGAGCACGACGACGGTGCCGTCGCCGGAGGCGGTGAGCACGGGCAGCAGCGCCTGGGTCATATGGAGCACGCCCAGCACATTGACCTCGTACATGGTCCGCCAGTCGGCGGGGTCACCGGTGGCGACCGGCTCCGCGCCGAGGGCACCGCCGGCGTTGTTGACCAGTACGTCGACGGACGGGTAGCGGTCGAGGGCGGCAGCGAAGGCGTCGACGGCGGCGCGGTCGGTGACGTCGAGGGCGTAGGCCTCGGCGTGCGGCAGCTCGGCGGCGAGCGCTTCGATGCGGTCCTTGCGGCGGGCGGTGAGCACCACGTGGTAGCCGGCCGCGGCCAGCGCTCGCGCGGTGGCGGCGCCGATGCCGCTGCTCGCTCCGGTGACGACGGCGGTACGGGCCTCGGCGGTCATGCGCTCTCCTCGGGCGATGGGTCCCCCCGCTCCGCACGAGCCGGGGGAGGACGGTCCGCGGCCAGGATATGCAGGCGGGTCAACGTCCCCTGGGGGCGTACATGATCACTGCCATGCCGGCCAGGCAGACCAGCGCGCCGATCACGTCCCAGCGGTCGGGGCGGTATCCGTCGGCGACCATGCCCCAGGCCAGCGATCCGGCGACGAAGACACCGCCGTACGCGGCGAGGATCCGGCCGAACGCGGCGTCCGGCTGGAGCGTCGCGACAAAGCCGTAGACACCGAGCGCGAGCACTCCGGCGCCGATCCAGGCCCAGCCCTTGTGCTCGCGGACGCCCTGCCAGACCAGCCAGGCTCCGCCGATCTCGAAGAGGGCGGCGACGGCGAAGAGGGCGGCGGAGCGGGCGATCAGCATGGGGGAAGCGTACGGAGCTGGGGCCCGGCTCCCGTGCGGGCGGGGCGACTGTCAGCGGGGTGGCTGCCAGTGGGGCGGCTGTGAGCGGGGTGGTTGTGAGCGGGGTGGCTGTCAGTGGGGTGTGAGAGCTTCGGGGGCATGCTGATCGAACGGGCTTACGTGGACGTTCCGGAGGGAGCGGGGGCGGCCGAGGACGGCTGGCCCTGGACGGTGCCGTGTGTGCGCCAGATGGCCAAGGAGGGGCTGGCCTTCCGCGCTCCGGTCACCTTCCTGGTGGGGGAGAACGGTTCGGGGAAATCGACCCTGGCCGAGGCGCTGGCGGAGGGTTTCGGGCTGGATTCCTACGGCGGCTCGGCCGGATACAAGTACGCCAGCTCACGGGAGGCGTCACTGCTCGGCGGACTGATGCGGTTCGACCCGACGCAGGAGGGGCGCCGGATGGTGCGCGGGCCGCGGGTCCGCCGACGGGGGTTCTTCCTGCGGGCCGAGACGGCGATGGAAGCGCTGAACCGGGAGCGGAGCGCGCTGAAGCTGTCGCGGTCCCCGGACGACATGAGCCATGGCGAGGGCTTTCTGATGGCTTTCCGGGAGCGGTTCTCGCAGCGGGGCCTGTATGTGATGGACGAGCCGGAGGCGGCGCTGTCCTTCTCCTCCTGCCTGGAACTGGTGGGGCTGATGGATGAGTTGGGGAGCGGTGGCGCGCAGATCATCTGCGCCACCCACTCCCCGCTGCTGACGGCGCTGCCCGGCGCCGAGATCGTCGAGGTCGGCGAGCACGGGATGCGGCGCGTGGAGTGGGCGGAGCTGGGGCTGGTCGACCACTGGCGGCGCTATCTCAACGACCCGCGGGCGTATCTGCGGCATGTGCTGGAGGGGTGAGGGCGGTGGCTATGGGGGCCCCGTCCTCGACCCCGGTCCAGTGGGCGAGGGCGCCCCGTAGCGCCGCGGCGCGCTCGGCGGGGGCGGTGGCGTCGGTGGCCCAGGCGATATAGCCGTCGGGGCGGACGAGAAGGGCCGTGCGGCGGGGGCTCCGCCAGAAGGCGGTCACCACGCGGCCGTCGCCCGGGTGAGGGGAGTCCCCGCCGCCCGCCGGAGCCTGGGGGACGCCGGGCTCGCCGGCGGGGGTGATGAGGACGAACCGGCCCTGGCGGAGGAGCTCATAGAGGCGGCCGCCGCCGGCCAGCCGGATGTCGGGGGCGCGGTGGCCCGCGAGGGGATGGGCGCCGGGCCCGGCCGGATAGGCGATGCCGATGCCGGAGATGGTGCGGATCGCCCGGCGGGACAGCGGCCGCAGACGGTTGACGACCTGGGTGGCGAGGGTGCGCACGGCGCGCCCGGGGCCGGTCGGCAGCAGGGCGACCCGGATGAGGGCGCCGCTGCTGCGCAGGGCCTGCTTGCCCACCGGGTGGCGCTCGGTCTGATAGCTGTCCAACAGGCTGTCGGGGGCGTGGCCCTGGAGCACGGCGGCCAGCTTCCAACTGAGGTTGGCGGCGTCCTGCAGGCCGGTGTTCATGCCCATGGCGCCGGCGGGGGAGTGCACATGCGCGGCGTCGCCGGCGAGGAAGACGCGGCCGACCCGGTAGGCGGGGACCTGGCGCTCGTCGCTGTGGAAGCGGGAGACCCAGCGGGCGTCATGCATGCCGTAGTCACTGCCGAGGGCGAGCCGGGTCAGCTCGCGGATCTCGTCGAGGTCGGCCGGGGCGTCGTCGTCGGCCTGGTGGTGGCGGTTCCAGCCGATGACGCGGTACAGGCCGCCGCCGAACGAGGCGATCAGCGCGAACGCCTCGCCGTTGGCATTGACCATCAGCGGGGAGTCGGGCTCCTGGGCCAGCCGGACATCGGCGAGCACCAGGGAGCGGATCACGGACTTGCCGGGGAAGGGCAGGCCGATCGCCTCGCGGATGGTGCTGCGGACGCCGTCGGTGCCGACGACATGGGCGGCGCGGATGGCGCCGAGCCCCTCGGCGGTGCGGAAGCGCACCGTCACACCGTCGGCGTCCTGGTCGAGACCGAGCACCTCGGAGTCGTGGCGGAAGGTGACACCGGCCCGGCGGGCCCGGCGCTCCAGCAGCCGCTCGACCTCGAACTGGGGCGTGACCAGCACGAAGGGGAAGCGGGTGCGGAGCCGGGTCGGGTCGATGGTGACCCGGCCGAAGAGACGGAGGCCGGTGAGCGGATGGCCGCCGGCGACCAGCTCATCGGCGAGACCGCGGGCATCGAGCTGCTCCAGGGTGCGAGCATGCACGACCAGGGCGCGGGTGAGGTTGCTGATCTCGGCGGGGCGTCGCTCCAGGAGCGTGACGCCCAGCCCCGCCTCGGCGAGGTCTCCGGCGAGCAGCAGGCCGGTCGGTCCGGCGCCCACGACGATGACGTCCGTGTCGCGCGCCTCGCGGGCCGGGCCGGCCCCGCTCTCGCTCCGGCCGGTCCTGCGGTTCATGGCGTCCATGGCTTCCGCCTCCTGTGCCTGCTGTGACGGTGACTGCGGCTGTGGGCTGTGGCTGATGGTCATGCCAACGCATGTTGGTCAACGCTTGTTGGCAAGCGTAGGGCGGCCGGGCCTGGCGTGTCAACAGCCGTTGGCCTACAGTTGTTGGCATGGTCGAACATGCCCCCTCCACCACGGATGCCGTGCCGGACACCGCCCCCGCCGCGGCATCCGCCGCGATGTCCGATGCCGCCGCGGACCACGCCGGCGCCCCCGACGCCGAGGGCCCCGCGCCCGGCGAAGCGGCCGACCCCGCCCGCCCCCGCCGCTCCGCCGCGACCCGGGCCGCGATCCTCGCCGCCGCCAGGGACCGCTTCGCCGCGGACGGCTACGAGCGCGCCACCATCCGCGCCATCGCCAGGGACGCGGACATCGACCCGTCGATGGTGATGCGCTACTACGGCAACAAGGCCGGCCTCTTCGCCGCCGCCTCCGAGATCGAAGTGCACGCCCCGGACCTCACCCACTTCCCGCGCGAGGAGGCCGGTGCCCGGCTCGTCCGCCATTTCGTGGAGCGCTGGGAGTGCGACGAGACACTGACGGCGATGATGCGCGTCGGCGTCACCAACGAGGCGGGCGCGGAGCGGATGCGCGGCGTGTTCGCGGAGCAGATCAAGCCGGTCCTCGCCGCGGTCTGCCCGGTGCCCGAGGAGGCGCCGACCCGCGCCGCGCTGATCGCCTCCCAGATACTCGGCATGGCGCTGTGCCGCTATGTACTGCACCTCCCGCCGGCCGTCGGCCTCAGCCACGACGAGGTCATCGCCTGGCTGGCGCCCACCGTCCAGCGCTATCTGACGGCCGAACACCCCTGACCGCCACCGGGGCCGGGCGGCCTCCCCGGCGGTCGCTCACCGCGCGTACGCGGTCGGCGGGACCCCGACGGTGGCGGTGACATCGCGGACCAGATGCGCCTGGTCGCTGTAGCCCAGCTCGGCGGCGAGCGCGGCCCAGTCGACCTCCGCACCGGAGGCGGCGCGCTCCAGGGCCTCGTGCACCCGGTAGCGCAGCAGCACCCACTTGGGGCTGACCCCGACATATCCGGCGAAGAGCCGCTGCAGGGCCCGTACGGACAGGCCCTCGGCCCGTGCGAAGTCCGCGACCCGGCGGATCGTACGGTCCGTGCGGATCCGGTCGGCCAGCCCCATGGCGAGCTCGGCCTGGGCGAGAGTCCGCGGCCCGGCCCGCAGCAGCGGGATCAGAAAGGCGTCGAGCGCGGCCACCCGGGCGTCCTCGCCGTCCGGCTCCAGTACGGCGGCCGCGGCGTCGGTGGGCCCGAAGGCCGCGGCCAGCGGCAGCCGGCGGTCCGTCCAGTCCGTGGCCGGCCGCTCCGGGGTGAACGGCCGGAAGCCACCGGGCCGGAACTGCACCCCGCACACCCGCCCGCGCCCCGCCAGCTTCTGCTCGAACAGCTCCAGCCCCACGCCCGCGACCTCGCCGAACCCGGGCCGGTCGGCGTATCGCTGGAAGACGAGGTTCACGCACGGATGCGGGACGACATGCGTGGCGTACGGCTCGGACAGATCCCAGTCGATCAGCCAGTAATGCTCGACATAGGGGCGCAGCGGTTCGGCGGGCGTGCGGCGGCGGAAGCGCACCCGCGTGAAGAGACCGGGGGCGTCCACGATGCCCCGGGTGTCGCGCCGTGGAGCGGCCATGCCTGGAATCGTAAGACGGACCGCGCGGTCGCGAGAGGCCCTGTCGCGATTTTTCAATCCGCCGTCGGCGGCGGCCCGTAGCGTCATCGGTATGAGCGACAGACGAGACATCTCGGACGAAACACACAGCGGTGCACCGGCTCACCCGGCACAGCCAGCACGGACGCCACAGACAGCACGGACGCCACAGCCGGCACAGGCAGCCCATGCGACCCGCCCGGCCCCACCGATCAGCGCGCTGCTCGACGCGGCGGCCAGGGCGGCGCTCCCCGTACTGCGCGAGGTCCGCGACGACCAGCTGGGGTGGCCGACACCCTGCGCCGAGTACGACGTCCGCGCGCTGCTCAACCACCTCTTCCAGGTCGTCGTCGCTTTCCGGTCGCTGGCCGCCAAGAAGGACGTGGACTTCAGCAGCACCCCAGACCGGCTCGGCGAGTACGGGGCGCAGTGGCCCGACCGGTTCGCGGACGCGTCGGCGCAGCTGGTCGAGGCGTGGGCGGCGCCGGGCGCGGAGGACGGGCTGACCGGCGGGATGCAGCTGCCGGCCAGGACCGTCGGCGCGATGGTGCTGCTGGATCTGACCGTGCACGCCTGGGACCTGGCGCGGGCGACCGGCCGGCCGTACACACCGGCCGAGGGCTGTGTGGCCGAGCTGCGGACGCTGGTCGCCCAGATGGCTCCCACGGCCCGCAAGATGAACGTCTTCGCCGAACCGGCCCCCGTACCGCCCGGCGCCTCCGACCTGGAGGTGCTGCTGGCGGAGACGGGCCGCGACCCGCACTGGACGGCCGGCTGACGGGGCGTCGGCCGGAGCATCACCGGGGCGTTGGCCGGGGCAATCGCCGGAGCATCCGCCGGCGCTTCGGACTCGTCCGATTTTGCCCGCCTCACGCGGACTTCGTGCCTAGGCTGAACCAACCGGCAGTCGCAGACGAGGCGGAGGCAGCCCGCAGATGGATGAGCACCGCACCTCCCGTGACCGCCTCCCCGAGGCGCTGATCGACTTCTACGGGCTGGTGCCGCTGCCCCAAGAGGGCGGGCGGTACCGGCGTACATGGGCAGGCCCCGAGCGTGCCGACGGGCGGCCCGAGGGGACGGCGATCGTGATGCTGCTGACCGCCGAGCCGGGCGACTTCTCCGCGCTGCACCGGCTCCCGTCCGACGAGATCTGGCACTTCTACCGGGGCGATCCGCTCACCCTGTTCCTCCTCCGGGAGGACGGCGGCGGGGACACGGCCCGTACGGTCGTCCTCGGGCCGGACGTCCTGGGCGGGCAGCATGTCCAGTTCACGGTGCCGGCCGGTACCTGGATGGCCGCCGAGGTCGCCGACGGCGGCTCCTGGACGCTCTTCGGCTGCACGATGGCGCCCGGTTTCACCTTCGAGGACTACGAGCACGGGGACGCCGCCGTACTGGCCGCGCGCTTTCCCCGGGAGGCAGCGTGGATCACCGCCCTGAGCCGGCCATGACCGACACCCCGTCCGACACTCCGTCCGACACCCCGTCCGACGCCCCCCGCCACCCCGGCCTCCCCGACCTCCGGGGCCAGGTCGCCCTCGTCACCGGCGCCGCCGGCGTCCTCGGCCGGGGTATCGCGCTGCGGTTCGCCGCCGCGGGCGCCGCCGTCGTCGCGCACTACCGCACGGGCGCCGACGCGGCGCGGGAGCTGGTCGCGCAGATCGAGGCGGACGGCGGGAGCGCGCTGGCGCTGCGCGCCGATCTGGCCGTCGAGGAGGAGTGCCACCAACTGGTGACGGAGGCGGCCGGCTGGCGCGGGCGACTGACCGCGCTGGTGAACAACGCGGGCGTGCAGCCGACCCAGGAGCTGGCGGCGATGTCGCTCGCCGACTGGCGGGCGGTGGCGGACCCGAATGTGCACAGCGTCTTCGCCTGCACCCAGGCCGCGGCGGCCGTGATGCGGGCGGCCGGCGGCGGCTCGGTGACCCATATCGCCTCGATCGAGGCGGACCGTCCGGCGCCGCGGCATGCCCACTACTGCGCGTCGAAGGCGGCGGTGGTGATGCATGCCCGCGCGGCGGCGCTGGAGTACGGGCCGGACGGTATCCGCGTCAACAGCGTCTCGCCGGGCCTGATCGACCGGCCCGGCCTGGCGGAGGACTGGCCGGAGGGGGTGCGGCGCTGGCAAGCGGCGGTGCCCGCAGGGCGGTTGGGCACCCCCGAGGACGTGGGCGACGCCTGCGTCTTCCTCGCCTCGCCGATGGCGTCCTGGATCACCGGTCACGAGCTGGTCGTGGACGGCGGTGTCTCGGCCCGCCCCACGTGGTGACCGGCGGGGCCCGGCGAGCGGCCCGGCGCCGCCCCCTGCGCAGGCCGCCGCGCCCGCGCTGAACCGTTACGGCCAGACCAGGCAGTACGCCTGGTGCCCCGCCTCGTGCAGCCGGTGGCTGAAGTCCTGCCACTCGTGCAGCAGCTGGTAGACGGTGAAGGCGTCCCGCGGGCCCCCGCGGTCGGGGACGGTGGACCAGATGAAGGCGGCCGCACCGACCGACTCCTCGCCGACCCCGCGCAGCGGATCGACCACGGTCATGGGGAGCTTGACGACGGCGTAGTCGGGGTGGAGGACGACGAGTTCGAGCGGCGGAACCTTATGGAGCGGTATGCCCTCTATACCGGTGAGGACCATGGCGGCCATCGTCTCCGGCTTGATCTTGCTGAACATGCCGCCCATGCCGAGCTCGTCACCGCCGAGCTCCTCGGGACGCATGGAGACCGGCACCCGGGCCGCGGTCGCACCGTTGGGCGCACCGAAGTACCTGTACGTCACCCCCATGCGGCCGCCTCTGATTTCCCCGCCTGTGGTCCTGTTGCCCGTGGATTCCGCGCGCGTGGTCCTGTCGCCCGTGGTGTCCTCGCGCCGGTGACGGCCGCGCTGGGCGCGCTCGGGACCCCGGTCATTGGTTCCCTCGCCCAGTTCGCCACCGCGATGCATATCTCCACCCGACCACTCGCAGCCCCAGCCGCGCAACCCGATCATCGTCTCAGAGACCTCCCCCGTCACCGGCGCGTGAAACGCCCGGCCGCACGCCCCCGTGCGCCTCTGAGACCATTGCTTGCGTGACTTACTCGTACGTCTCCACAGTTTCGCAGACGAGTGGGGGCTGACGCCCGGTCGAAAGCGAGAGGAATCAAAAAAGGATCGAGAATGAACCGAGCGGCGCCCGGAGGCGTACCGCGAGGGGATTCCCGCACCGATGTCAGCCGGGCCGTGTCCACGCGCCGCTGCCCTCCCTCCGTTTATGCAGGTCAGGATCACCGTGTCTTTTCCGTATGAAGCCCCTGTTTCGCAGTCGCTGTTCGACCGTGCGTCCGCCGTGACGCCGGGCGGCGTCAACTCTCCGGTGCGGGCGTTCCGCGCCGTGGGTGGTACGCCCCGGTTCATGGTGTCCGGTACCGGTCCGTACCTCACCGACGCCGACGGCCGTGAGTATGTCGACCTCGTGTGCTCGTGGGGACCGATGATTCTCGGTCACTCGCATCCCGAGGTGATCGCCGCGGTCCAGGAGGCCGTCGCCCGCGGTACGTCCTTCGGTACGCCGGGCGCGGGCGAGGTCGAGCTGGCCGAGGAGATCGTGGCCCGGATCGAGCCGGTCGAGCAGGTGCGGCTGGTCTCCAGCGGCACCGAGGCAACGATGTCGGCGATCCGGCTGGCCCGCGGGTTCACCGGCCGGCCGAAGGTGATCAAGTTCGCGGGCTGCTACCACGGGCATGTGGACGCGCTGCTGGCCGCGGCCGGGTCGGGCGTGGCGACCTTCGGGCTGCCCGACACGCCGGGGGTCACGGGCGCGCAGGCCGGCGACACCATCGTGCTGCCCTACAACGACCTGGAGGCGGTGCGGGCCGCGTTCGCCGCGCACCCGGGGGAGATCGCCTGTGTGATCACGGAGGC
The DNA here is from genome assembly GCF_028870195.1 of Streptomyces sp. G7(2002). Taxonomy (NCBI): domain Bacteria; kingdom Bacillati; phylum Actinomycetota; class Actinomycetes; order Kitasatosporales; family Streptomycetaceae; genus Streptomyces; species Streptomyces sp. G7(2002). The sequence continues at coordinate 4,572,425 of NZ_CP102609.1, read as the reverse complement.
GTCGCCGGGCAACATGGGCGTGGTGCCGCCGCTGCCGGGCTTCAACCAGGGCCTGAAGGATCTGTGCTCCGCCGACGGCGCGCTCTACATCTCCGACGAGGTGATGACCGGCTTCCGCGTCAGCAAGGCCGGCTGGTACGGCATCGACGGTGTACGTCCGGATCTGATGACCTTCGGGAAGGTCATGGGCGGCGGCTTCCCGGCCGCGGCCTTCGGCGGCCGTGCGGACGTCATGGCGCACCTCGCCCCGGCCGGCCCGGTCTACCAGGCGGGCACCCTGTCCGGGAACCCGATCGCCACCGCCGCCGGTGTCGCGCAGCTGCGGCTGCTGGACGACGCCGCCTACGAGAAGGTCGACGCGGTCTCGGCGGAGGTGCGGGGCCTGGTCACCGCGGCGCTGGCGAAGGAGGGCGTGGCGCACCGGGTCCAGGCCGCGGGGAACATGTTCACGGTCTTCTTCACGGACGCCGAGGTGACCGACTACGAGGGGGCCAAGGCGCAGGAGGCGTTCCGTTTCACCGCCTTCTTCCACTCGATGCTCTCGCAGGGCGTCTACCTCCCGCCGTCCGCCTTCGAGTCGTGGTTCGTCTCGACCGCGCACGACACGGCGGCCGTCGAGCGGATCGCCGCCGCCCTGCCGGCCGCCGCGCGCGCCGCGGCCGGTGCGACGGCCTGAGACGGCTGCGGGCGCACGGGCCGGCGACCGCTTGAGACGACTGAATGAATGGGTGACATGAGCAGCGAAGACATCACCGTCGTGCATCTGATGCGGCACGGCGAGGTGCACAACCCCGACGGCGTGCTGTACGGGCGCCGCCCCGGCTACCACCTCTCCGACCTGGGGCGGAAGATGGCCGACCGGGTGGCGGAGCATCTCGCGGAGCGGGACATCACACATGTCGTCGCCTCGCCGCTGGAGCGTGCGCAGGAGACCGCGGCGCCGGTCGCCGGTGCGCACGGTCTGGAGCTCGCCACCGACGAGCGGCTCATCGAGGCGGGCAATGTCTTCGAGGGGAAGACCTTCGGGGTCGGCGACGGTGCGCTGAAGAAGCCGGGGAACTGGAAGTACCTGACGAACCCGTTCCGGCCGTCCTGGGGTGAGCCGTACATCGAGCAGGTCGTACGGATGATGGCGGCGCTGGGCGCGGCGCGCGATGCCGCGCGGGGCCACGAGGCGGTGGCGGTCAGCCATCAGCTGCCGATCTGGATCGTGCGCAGCTTCGCGGAGCGGCGGCGGCTGTGGCACGACCCGCGGAGGCGGCAGTGCACGCTGGCCTCGCTGACGTCGTTCACCTTCCACGGCGACAAGATCATTTCGGTGGGGTACAGCGAACCGGCGCGCGACCTGGTTCCCTCCCATCTTCTGGCGGGCGCCAAACCCGTCAAGGGAAAGGCCAAGGCCTTCGGGGCCTGACGGTGCATCACTTGGCGCAACGTCAAAAGCCCGCAGAATGAAATACCTGAGCGATTGAACCCGGATCCCCCGACGCTCAACATGCCCTCCACTCGGTTGTCCGTTTATATGGATATTGAGTTCGGCGAGCACGAGGGGACGAGGGTATGCGCGCGATCAGCCGGCGAAACCTGCTGGGTATGGGAGTTGGGGCAGCCGCGGCGCCGGTCGTCGCCGGCTGCTCCTCGCCGGACCCGGACGCGGGAGCCAACAAGCAGCGCGTGAAGAACTCCGTCCAGGCCCGCCCCAAGCTCATCGGTGACGGCTCGACAGCGAATTCCGGAGCCCAGCCCCATCAGCCGAAATCCCCCGAACGGCTGGAGCCCGGTCAGACCCCGCCGCAGTTCGTGGTCTTCTCCTGGGACGGTGCGGGAGAGGTCGGCAACGGCCTCTTCCCCCGCTTTCTCAAGCTCGCCCGGGACCATGGCGCGGCCATGACCTTCTTCCTCTCCGGGGTGTATCTCCTCCCGGAATCCCAAAAGCACCTCTACGAACCGCCGAACAATCCGCGGGGCGCCTCCGACATCGGCTACCTCAGCGATGCCCACATCAAGGAGACCCTCAGGTACCTGCGGGAAGCCTGGCTGGACGGCCATGAGATCGGCACCCACTTCAACGGGCACTTCTGCTCCGGCTCGGGCGCCGTACGGCACTGGTCCCCGCAGGAGTGGCAGTCCGAGATCGACCAGGCGATGGACTTCGTCACCAGGTGGCGGACCAACACCGGATTCACCGATCTGGAGCCGCTGCCCTTCGACTACCGGAGAGAACTGGTCGGCAGCCGTACGCCATGCCTCCTCGGGCAGAAAAATCTGCTGCCCACCGCCAGGGAACTCGGCTGGCGCTATGACGCCAGTTCACCCGGTGGAGTGCAGATGTGGCCGAAGAAGAAAATGGGCCTCTGGGACTTCCCGCTCCAGCAGATCCCGTTCCCGGGGCACTCTTTCGAGGTCCTCTCGATGGACTACAACCTCCTCGCCAATCAGTCGAAGCACTCCACGAAGGCCCCGCCGGTCAACTACCCGGGCTGGCGGCAGCAGGCCACCGACGCATATATCTCCGGATTCCGCCGGGCGTACGAGACCAACCGTGCGCCCTTCTTCGTCGGCAATCATTTCGAGCAGTGGAACGGCGGCATCTATATGGACGCCGTCGAGGCCGCGATCAAGCACATTGCCAATGAGCAGAACCGGGATGTCCGTCTGGTGTCGTTCCGGCAGTTCACCGACTGGATCGACGCACAGGACCCGGAGGTGCTGCGCAAGCTCCAGAGGATCCCCGTCGGACAGCGGCCGTCCGGCGGCTGGAAGTCCTATCTGACCGCGGCCTGACAGGTCCCTTCGCGCGGGGACGCGGCCGGTGAGGGGGGCGTGGAAGATCCGGAAATGGCCCATGCGAAACTTTTCACATGAGTGCCTGCCGCGCCCCACGCCGCCTCACGAGCCGCCGCCGCGTCGCCCTGCTCGCCGCAGGGGCCGCGGCCGCCGCGCTGACCTTGAGCGCCTGCGGCGACGGCGCCTCCGGCGGCTCCGCCCAGACCCGCTTCGTCCAGGGCAAGAACGGTGTCGACACCGTCAAGAAGAGCGAGCGGCAGCCGGCGCCCGAGCTCTCCGGTGAGAGCACCACCGGCAAGAAGCTGGACGTCGCCGACTACAAGGGCAAGGTCGTCATCCTCAACGTCTGGGGATCATGGTGCGGCCCCTGTATCGCCGAGGCGCCGAACTTCTCCAAGGTCGCGAACGAGACCAAGGACAAGGGCGTCCAGTTCCTCGGGATCAACACCCGCGACTCCGAGAAGTCGCAGGCCACCAGCTTCGAGGAAGAGCACAAGGTGCCCTACCCGAGCCTGTTCGACCCGACCGGCCGGCTGATGCTGCGCTTCCCCAAGGGCAGCCTCAACCCGCAGTCCATCCCCTCCACGATCGCCATCGACCGGCAGGGCAAGATCGCCGCGCGCTCGATCGGCCCGCTCGCGGAGGACGATCTGCGCAAGATGGTCGAACCGCTGATCGCCGAGAAGTGATCACGTGACCCTGCTCGCCGCCGCCGCGGAGAACCAGACCGTCCTCAACGGCACCCTCCTCGCCGCCGCCCCCATCGCGCTCCTCGCCGGACTCGTCTCGTTCTTCTCGCCCTGCGTCCTGCCGCTGGTGCCGGGCTATATGTCCTACGTCACCGGCGTCACCGGCACCGACCTCGGCGAGGCCCGGCGCGGCCGGATGCTGGCCGGCGCCGGCCTCTTCGTCGCCGGCTTCACCGCCGTCTTCGTCTCCGGCGGCGCGCTCTTCGGCTTCGTCGGCCGGGACCTCCAGGAGTACAAGGACGTCATCTCGCGCGTCCTCGGCGTGCTGATGATCCTGCTCGGGCTGGCCTTCGCCGGCGTCCTCAAGAACTTCGGGCAGCGCGAATTCCGCTTCCACAAGAAGCCCGCCATGGGCCTGGCCGGCGCGCCGGTACTCGGGGTGCTCTTCGGCGTCGGCTGGACGCCCTGCCTGAGCCCCACCTTCGCCGCCGTCAGCACGCTCACGTTCTACGATGCCAGCGCCGGCCGCGGCGCCCTGCTCACCGTGGCGTACTGCCTGGGCCTGGGCCTGCCGTTCATCGCGGTCGCGCTGGCCTTCCGCCGGGTGCTCGGCGCCTTCGGCTGGGTCAAGCGGCACTACGTGTGGGTGATGCGGCTCGGCGGCGGCATGATGATCGCGCTCGGCATCCTCCTCGTCACCGGCGTCTGGGACAGTCTGATGTCCGAGGTGCAGGCCTGGACGCAAAGCTCCACCGTTGGGATCTGATTGATGTCCACCAAGACCGGCACCCCCCGCGACGAGGGCCCCGCGGCCGACACGGGCAGCGATCTCGGCGCGGCCGGGTCCCAGCTCTCGACCGCGCCCACGGAGGATGTCACCCTCCCCTCGCTCGGCCCCCTCGGCTGGGCGCGCTGGTTCTGGCGGCAGCTGACCTCGATGCGGGTCGCGCTGCTGCTGCTCTTCCTGCTGTCCGTCGGCGCCATCCCCGGCTCGCTGATCCCGCAGACCAGCATCGACCCGGTCAAGGTCGACCAGTTCAAGAGCGAGCACACCACCCTCGCCGACATCTACGACAAGCTCGGGATGTTCCACGTCTACAGCTCGGTGTGGTTCTCGGCGATCTACCTGCTGCTGTTCATCTCGCTGATCGGCTGCATCGTGCCGCGCAGCTGGCAGTTCGTCGGACAGCTCCGCGGCCGCCCGCCGGCCGCCCCGCGCCGGCTGACCCGGCTGCCCGCGTACACCACCTGGCGCACCGACGCGGCGCCCGAGGAGGTCCTCGGGGCGGCGCAGCGGCTGCTGAAGAAGCGGCGGTTCCGGGCCCACCTGGACGGCACCGCCGTCGCCGCCGAGAAGGGCTATCTGCGGGAGGTCGGCAACCTCGTCTTCCACCTCGCGCTGATCGTGATGCTGGTGGCGTTCGCCGTCGGCAGCCTGTGGAAGTCCGAGGGCGGCAAGCTGATCACCGAGGGCGACGGCTTCGCCAACAGCCTCACCCAGTACGACGACTTCAAGTCCGGTGCCTTCTTCGACACCGACACCCTGGAGCCGTTCGGCTTCACGCTCAACAAGTTCGAGGCGACCTACGAGCGGTCCGGCCCGCAGAAGGGCACCCCGCGGATCTTCCGCGCCCACATCACGTACTTCTCCGGCGCGGACGGCAAGGAGCACAAGACCGCGATCGAGGTGAACACCCCGCTCGACATCGCCGGCTCGAAGGTCTACCTGCTCTCGCACGGCTACTCGCCGGAGGTCACCGTCAAGGACGGCCGCGGCAAGGTCGTCTACAAGGGCGCGGTGCCCTTCCTCCCGCAGGACCCCAAGAACTTCACCTCGACCGGTGTGGTGAAGGTGCCCGGCGCGCAGACCGAGGACGGCAAGCGCAATCAGCTCGGCTTCCAGGGCTTCTTCGTGCCGACGTTCGGCGGCAAGGGCTCCGGCTCGATGTTCTCCCAGTTCCCGGCGCTGGACTACCCCGTGCTGACGCTCACCGCCTACCACGGTGACCTGGGCGTCGGCTCCGGGCTGCCGCAGAACGTCTACCAGCTCGACAAGAAGCGCCTCAAGCAATACAAGGACAAGGGCCGCCCGGTCGCCAAGATGATGCTGCCCGGCGAGACGATGAAGCTGCCCAACGGCGACGGCAGCATCGAGTTCACCGGCATCAAGAGCTGGGCCAGCTTCAAGATCAGCCACCAGCCCGGCAACGGCCTCGCGCTGACCGGCGCGGCCGCCGCCCTGGTCGGCCTGGCCGGCTCGCTGTTCATCCAGCGGCGCCGGGTGTGGGTCCGCGCCGAAGCGGACGCCGACGGGCACACCGTCGTCGAGCTGGCCGGACTCGGCCGCAGCGAGTCCGCCCGGCTGCCGGAGGAGCTCGCCGAGCTCGCGCTGGCACTGGAGCCCGACGCCCCCCTCGCCCCGGCCACCGACGACGACGGCCCGGCACCCGACCCGAAACCCGGACCGGCCCCGGACACCGGCCCCGACTCCGAAGACCCCGCGGAGCCCACTGACTCTGACGGACCTGCTGACCCCTCTGAAGGAGCGCGCGCGTGAACCTCGCTGCCGCAGCCAACGAGACAATGGCGCACAACAGCAACATGCTGGTCTATTCGGCGATGGCGGTCTACACGCTCGCCTTCCTCGCCCACATGGCCGAGTGGGTGTTCGGCAGCCGCAGCAAGGTCGGCCGCACCGCCGCCGCCCTGACCGTCCAGGCCAAGGCGCCCGCGACGGCGTCCGCCCGGGCCGGTGCGAGCGGCTCCGCCGGAACCGCCGTACTGGAGCGCCCCAAGGTCATCAGCAGGTCCGTCCCCGGCAGCCGCGACGTCCCCGACGGGCCGGGCGCCGCGGGCGGCACCGAGAAGGGCGACCTCTACGGGCGGATCGCCATCTCGCTGACCGTGCTGGCCTGGGCGCTGCACGTGGGCGGCGTCGTCACCCGCGCCCTGTCCGTGCAGCGTGCCCCCTGGGGCAACATGTACGAGTTCTCCACGACCTTCGCCGCGGTCGCGGTGGGCCTCTTCCTGCTGCTGCTCGTGCTCAAGAAGAACGTCCGCTGGATCGGCCTCCCGCTGGTCACCAGCGTCCTGCTGGACCTCGGTCTGGCCGTCTCGGTGCTCTACACCGCCAGCGACCAGCTGGTGCCCGCGCTGCACTCGTACTGGCTGTGGATCCACGTCAGCTGCGCGATCATCTCCGGCGCGGCGCTCTACCTCGGTGCCGTCTCCACGGGGCTGTTCCTCTTCCGCGACCGCCACGAGGCCAAGCTCGCCGACCCGACGGGCAAGCAGCCCGGCGCCTTCGCCACCTCCGTGCTGGAGCGGCTGCCCTCGGCCGCCTCGCTGGACAAGTTCGCCTACCGCATCAACGCCACCGTCTTCCCGCTGTGGACGTTCACCATCATCGCGGGCGCCATCTGGGCCGAGGCCGCCTGGGGCCGCTACTGGGGCTGGGACCCCAAGGAGGTCTGGTCCTTCATCACCTGGGTCGCCTACGCCTGCTATCTGCACGCCCGCGCCACCGCCGGCTGGAAGGGACGCAAGGCCGCCTGGCTCGGCCTGATCGCCTTCGCCTGCTACCTGTTCAACTACTACGGCGTGAACATCTTCGTGACGGGCCTGCACTCGTACGCGGGAGTCTGACCGCAGCAGTCCCGCCGCCGGCGTGATCCACGGCGGTGCGAACCGCCACCCCGGTGCCGTACGGGAGGCCTCGTCCTGAGGCCCCCGTACGGCACCGTCGTTTCACGGGGAACGGCGCGCCCGGCCCCGCGCCCTCAGCGCCAGGCCCGCGCCCCCGGCGCCGACCGCGCCCTCAGCGCCGCCGGCGCCGGCCGCGCTCCTGGCGCGGCGGCCGCTGCCCGCCGCCCGGCAGCGTCGGCTTCGGCAGATGCGCCACCTCCCACTGCGCCTCGACCAGCTGCCGCGCGGTGTCGTCCGGCAGCCACGGCGGCCGGCGCGCCGCATGCCGGAAGCCGAACGCCGAGGTCAGATCGCCGAAGGCGGACCGCCGCCAGTCACTGATGTTCGGCTCAGCGACGCCCGTCCAGCGCTCCAGGAACTGCAGCACCGAGGTGTGGTCGAAGGGGTCACCGGCGGCCCAGCCGCCCACCGTCCACGGCGACACGATCAGACACGGCACCCGGAAGCCGCCGCCGATCGGCAGGCCCCGGACGAACTCGTCCTTCGTCCCCGGGGGCGGCACCGGCGGCGGCACATGGTCGAAGAGACCGTCGTTCTCGTCGTAATTGAGGATGAAGACCGTCTTGGCCCACACCTTCCGGTTGGACGCGATCGCCTCGATCTTCTTGGCGACATAGTCGGCGCCCGCGGCCGGCAGATAGTCCGGATGCTCGGACTGATGACTGGTGGGGATCAGCCAGGACACCGCCGGCAGCCGGTCGGCGCGGGCGTCGTCCTCGAAGGCGCCGGCCGGCTGCGCCCGCATCCCGCGCTCGTAGAGCGGCTCCCCGGGCTTGGCGTCCCGGAACGTCTGGAACTGCTCCAGGAGATTGCAGCCGTAGTCGTCCTCCTCCTGGTAGACCTTCCAGCTGATGCCCGCCGCCTCCAGCCGCTCGGCGTAGGTCGTCCAGCGGTACGGCCGGGGCGCGGTGTTGTTCAGCACCGGCCCGCCCAGGGTGCCGCCCGGGTCGAGGGTGCCGGTCATCCAGTAGAGCCGGTTGGGCCAGGTCGGGCCGAAGACCGAGCAGAAGTAGTTGTCGCAGAGGGTGAACGTCTCGGCGAGGGCGAACTGGAAGGGGATGTCCGCACGGGTGTGATAGCCCATCACGTACGGCCCGTTGATGCCGTCGGCCTTGCGGTGCGCGGGCAGCCAGCGGTCCATCTTCCCGCCGTTCCACGCCTCGTGCTGCACCGACCAGGCATGGCTGGTGGACGGGATGGCCTGCGCGCTGGTGGTGTGCGTGTTGAGGCGGAACGGCAGCAGATAGCCGTCCGGGTTCTGCGCGTCCGGCTGATGGAAGACGGACCGGCCGTCCGGCAGCGTCAGCGCGTCCGGGTCGGCGAAGCCACGGACGCCGCGCAGGGTGCCGAAGTAGTGGTCGAACGAGCGGTTCTCCTGCATGAGCATCACGACGTGCTCGACGTCGTGCAGTGAGCCGTGACGTGCTGGTCCGGCGGCGACGGCCTTCTGGACGCTGGGCGGCAGCAGCGACAGCGCGGCGGCGCCGCCGACCGTGCCGGCCGCGGAGCCGAGGAGTCTTCGTCGGGTCATGTCAGGCATATGTGCCACTCTCCCTGAGTCGCGGGAGCCCTCAGTGGGCCGACTTGACTGTGGCGGCGGCCGAGTCTCCCGGGCAGGGGGAGGTTGCTGAATGACGCGTCAATTGGCTGTGAACGGCGCTGAGTTGGCCGGACCTCGCTACGTCCCGTACGCCACACGAAGCAGCGCACGGCGGACCGCGCGCCACCCCCACTACGTGTTTATGACGCGACGTCAGGACACGCGGCCCAGGCCCGGAGTTCCCTCGGGTGCAGGGTAGGGACGCTCCTCGGGCAGCAGCGCGGCGGCCGCCGCGGTCTCCCCGGCACGCACCAGCGCACGGACCTCCTGGGCCAGCGGGGTGACATCCGCGATCCCCACCGTCCACTCGTCCGCATACCGCCGCGACGCCTCCCCCGCCAGCCCCAGCTGCAGCGAACGGTACGGCAGCGCCCGCAACCACAGATCGCGCTCCGGATCCCACTGCACCCGCGCCGGCGACCCCTTCAACTCCCGCCGCCACACCCCGCGGTCGGCGTGCTCATCGGCGTCGAAATGCGACAGACAGGCATTCCCCAGCGCCCAGTCGAACCCGTCCCGCCCGATCTCCACGGCGAGCACCGTCTCCTGATCCGCCTTGGTACCCCACCCGCAGCGGTACATCATCCACAGGAACGACGGCTTGATCCATGTCATCCGCTCCCGCTTCCAGGCCGCGGGGAAACGCCCGTCCCGCGCGGCCGGAACGCCCAGCGCGGGGGAGTAGGCCTGGTAGACGGTGACGGTCCGCTCCGTATACAGCGCGCGGATCCGGCGGTGGGGCTCGGCGGGGTGTGCGGGGTCCACGGGGGCGTGCGCGGCCTGTACGGGGACGTCGGGGCTGGTGCTCATGACGGCTCATCCTGGCGGGAGCGCGGGGGCGGGAGCCAGCGAATTGTGGGGTCGGTGGGCCTGAACGGGCGCGATGGCCCGCCCTCCGCCCCTCACTCGTCCCCGATGTCCTCCCGCCACAGCTCCGGGCTCGCCCGGATGAAGTCGCGCATCATCGACGCGCACTCGGTGTCGTCCAGGAGCACGATCCGTACGCCGTGCCGGGCCAGCCAGTCGTGGCCGCCGTGGAAGGTGCGGGCCTCGCCGATGACCACCCGGGAGATGCCGAACTGGCGGACCAGGCCGCTGCAGTACCAGCAGGGGGAGAGGGTGGTGACCATCGTCGTGCCGCGGTAGCTGTGCCGGCGGCCGGCCGCGCGGAAGGCCGCGGTCTCGGCGTGCAGGGTGGGGTCGCCGTCCTGGACGCGGCGGTTGTGGCCGCGGCCCAGCAGGGTGCCGTCCGCTCCGTAGAGCGCCGCGCCGACTGGGATGCCGCCCTCGGCCAGTCCGGCGCGTGCCTCGGCGACCGCCGTCGCCAGCATGGCGCGGGCCTGCTCCTGCAGATGGTCGGGGTGCCCGGTCGGGTCGCTGTGGCCGTCGACGCTGCCGTGCAGCCGGAACTCGTCGCGGTCCTGCCCCCAGTCCTGCGTGCGGTCCATGAGGTCACGGTACGCCGGGGTGACCGCCGGTGCGGCGTCGTACGGGCCGATTTCGTGCCGTATGGCTGACTGTGCCGCACGGCTGACTGTGCCGCATGACTGACTGTGGCGTGCGGGGGCCGTGGCGTACGACTGGACGGTGACGACGGGCCATGGCCTCCTACGGACGGCCGCGTGGGCGGTCGAAGGTAGGGGCCGGGGGGGAGAGAAGCGGCTAGCCCTTGGTGGGCGGCTGGGGGGCGTCCGGGCCGTTCGACTCGCCCGGCTTCGTCTCCTTGCGGCGCAGCTCGTCCTCGCGGCGGCGCAGATCGGCCTCCCAGTCCTTGAGCAGCGCCTCGTCCTTCGTGTTCTCCTTCTTGAGGGACTGGAGGAACTCGGGGTTGTCGTCCGGTGCGACGAACTTCGTACGGTGCCTGCGGTGCCATTCCGACGGCGTGCTGCCGCCGCCCTTCGCCGGCTGCCGCTGCTTGCCCGCCACCAGCCAGGCGACCGGCCCGACCAGTACCTCGCCGAAGAGCAGGATGATGAGGACCCAGACCACCTTGGGCAGACCGCGCACCTGCGATTCGGGGGTGTTCAGGCAGTCGATGAACGCATAGATCCACAGCGCCAGCACCAGTAGGAACGGCAGATACCTGAGCATTGCGGAACGGGCCCCCTGCGCGCGACGGCGGGCCCTCGGCGGGGCCCGGTGACCCGTCCAGGGTAGTGCGTACCCGATACTGGAACGCATGGCTTACGACGATCTTCGTTCGTTCCTGCGCGCACTTGAGCGGGAAGGCGACCTCAAGCGCATCAAGGCCGAGGTCGACCCGTATCTGGAAGTCGGCGAGATCGTGGACCGGGTGCAGAAGTCCGGTGGTCCCGCGCTGCTCTTCGAGAACGTCAAGGGCTCGGCGATGCCGCTCGCCATGAATGTCTACGGCACCGACCGCCGGCTCCTGAAGGCGCTCGACCTGAAGTCCTACGAGGACATCAGCGGCAAGATCGGCGGGCTGCTCAAGCCGGAGCTGCCGCACGGTTTCGTCGGCGTGCGCGAGGCGTTCGGAAAGCTCGCCGGGATGACGCACGTCCCGCCGAAGAAGGTCAAGGAAGCGCCCGTACAGGAGGTCGTGCTCCGCGGCGACGACGTCGACCTGGACCGGCTCCCGGCGCTGTTCACCTGGCCCGAGGACGGCGGCTCCTTCTTCAACCTGGGGCTGACGCACACCAAGCACCCGGAGACCGGGGTGCGCAACCTCGGCCTGTACCGGCTGCAGCGCCACGACAAGCGCACCATCGGTATGCACTGGCAGATCCACAAGGACAGCCGCAACCACTACCAGGTCGCCGCCAAGCGCGGGGAGAAGCTGCCGGTCGCCATCGCCTTCGGCTGCCCGCCGGCCGTGACGTACGCCTCGACCGCGCCGCTGCCCGGGGACATCGACGAGTACCTCTTCGCGGGCTTCCTCCAGGGCAAGCGGATCGAGATGGTCGACTGCAAGACCGTCCCGCTCCAGGTCCCGGCGAACGCCGAGGTCGTCATCGAGGGCTGGCTGGAGCCCGGCGAGATGCTGCCCGAGGGCCCGTTCGGCGACCACACCGGCTTCTACACGCCGCAGGAGCCGTTCCCGGCGCTGACCATCGACTGTGTGACGATGCGTAAGCGGCCGCTGCTCCAGTCGATCGTGGTCGGCCGGCCGCCGACGGAGGACGGCCCGCTGGGCCGGGCGACGGAGCGCTTCTTCCTCCCCCTGCTCAAGATCATCGTCCCGGACATCGTGGACTACCACCTCCCCGAGTCCGGCGGCTTCCACAACTGCGCGATCGTCTCGATCGACAAGAAGTACCCCAAGCACGCGCAGAAGGTCATGCACGCCATCTGGGGCGCGCACATGATGTCGCTGACCAAGCTGATCGTGGTCGTGGACGCGGACTGCGATGTGCACAACCTCCACGAGGTCTCCTGGCGGGCGCTCGGCAACACCGACTACGCCCGCGACCTCACCGTCGTCGAAGGTCCCGTCGACCATCTCGACCACGCCTCCTACCAGCAGTTCTGGGGCGGCAAGGCGGGTATCGACGCGACGAAGAAGTGGCCCGAGGAGGGCTACACGAGGGACGGGGGCTGGCCGGAGATGGTCGAGTCCGACCCGCGGACGGCGGCGCTGGTCGACCGCCGCTGGAAGGAGTACGGCCTCTCGTGAGCAGCGCATCCGCAGCGGTCCCGCAGCCGGGCCGCACCAAGGCCTTCCTGCGCCTGGTGATGATCGAGCACTCGGTCTTCGCGCTGCCCTTCGCCTACATCGCTGCGCTGACCGCGATGTACGAGGGCGGCCGGCACATCCAGTGGGGCCCGCTGCTCCTCGTCACCGTCGCCATGGTCGGCCTGCGCACCTTCGCGATGGCCGCGAACCGCATCATCGACCGCGAGATCGACGCCCGGAACCCGCGCACCGCGCAACGGGAACTGGTCACCGGCGCGGTCTCGGTGAAGTCCGCGTGGACGGGCGCGCTGATCGCGCTCGTCGTCTTCCTGGGCGCCGCCGCCCTGCTGAACCCGCTGTGCCTGGCGCTCGCGCCGTTCGCGGTGGTGCCGATGGTGGTCTATCCCTACGGCAAGCGGTTCACCAACTTCCCGCAGGCGATCCTCGGCCTCGCCCAGGCGATGGGCCCGATCGGCGCCTGGCTCGCGATCAGCGCGACCTGGTCCTGGGAGGCGGTGATCCTCGGTCTCGCGGTCGGCATCTGGATCGGCGGCTTCGACCTGATCTACGCCTGCCAGGACGTGGAGACGGACCGCGAGATCGGCGTGCTGTCGGTCCCGGCCCGCTTCGGCATCCCGGCCGCGGTCTGGGGCGCGCGCGGCTGTCACCTCGTCACGACGGCGCTCTTCGCCTGGTACGCCGTGGCGACCGGTGCGGGGGTGTTCCTCTGGCTGGGCCTGGTGATCGTGGCGGCGGCGTTCCTGTACGAGCACACGATCGTCAAGCCGCATGACCTGACCCGCCTGAACCGGGCGTTCTTCCAGGTCAACGGGTTCATCGGGATCGCGCTCTTCGTCTGCGCGCTGCTGGACCTGCTGGTGCGGGGGCTGACGGTCTGACGGTTGATGGTCGGCCTCTGACGGTTGCTGGTCGGCCGCTGTCGGTGGTCGGCCGCGCCGTAGAGCGGGCGGACCGCGCCGTGCTGCACCGCCACCCCCTCCATGCTGTTCCGCCGCCCACCCCGTGCTGTTCCGCTGTCCGCCCCATGCTGTCCCTCCGTCCGGGCCGGGTGTGCTGCCTCCTCTTATCCGGCAACGATTACGGAGAGTGATCGGTTCCTTGCGGTGTGCTGCGGGCCGCGGCGGTGAACCGTGCGGGGCGACGCCGAGCCCGGACGTCCCTCAGCCCTTGCTGAACGTCCCTCAGCCCTTGCTGAGGGGCCAGGCGATCAGGCGCGGATAGGTCCAGAGTTCGCCGCGGGTGGCCTTGACCGTGCCGATGACGGCGCAGACCACGCCGGACAGGGCGTAGGCGCCGAAGATGACGATCACGGTCAGCAGCGGGACCGCGAGGCCGGAGCTGTTGCGCTGTTCCTCCGTGGCGGCCGCCGCGAAGATGAGGGCGCTGGCGACGTACAGGACCAGTCCGAGGGCCGCCATGATGGCCTGGGTGATGCCGTAGTTCACCGCCTGGGTGGCGTGGTGGCGGATGTACGGGTCGTGCTTGTGGCGCTCGTTGCCGCGCAGGGACAGCGGGTAGATCCAGCCGAGGAAGGCGCCCAGGCCGCAGCACATCATTGTGCCCGCGGTGACGGTCAGCAGCGCGCCGAGGTGGGACCACATCGCGGGGCCCGAGGAAGGCGTGGGCGGCTGGCTGCCGTAGCCGGGCTGCGGCGGCGTGCCGGGGTAGCCGTAGCCGCCCGGCTGGCCGGGTGCGGCGCCGGGCCAGCCCTGCTGCGGTGTCCCGTACGGCTGCTGCGGCCCGCCGGGCGGTGGACCGTAACCGGGCTGGTAGTGGTCGGACATGCTCTGCTCACCCCGTAAGTGCTGCGTCTCGCGCGTCGCGGCGCGCGGTGCGGGGCCGTGTGCACGGCCCGCACCTCCCGTTCGGCCCGAGGCTACGTGATGGGCCGGACATCGGCGGCGGTCAGGTGGCCGGGAGCGCGCACCCGGAAGACGAAGGCCGCCAGCACCCCGCCTATGAGCCCGAACAGATGCCCCTGCCAGCTGATGCCGCTGTCGGTGGGCAGCGCGCCCCACAGGATCGAGCCGTAGAGCACGCCGACCACCAGGCCTATGCCGATGTCGAGGAGCTTGCGCTCGATGAAGCCGCGCACCAGGAGATAGCCGAAGAGCCCGAAGACGACACCGGAGGCGCCCGCGGTGTTGCTGTCCGGCGCGGCCGTGAACCAGACGCCCAGCCCGCTGGTGAGGATGATCAGCAGGGTGACGGCGAGAAAGCGGGGCACCCCGCTGCGCAGCGCGGCGACCAGGCCGAGCAGCAGCAACGGCAGGGTGTTCGCCACGAGATGGCCGAAGCCGAAGTGCAGGAAGGCGGCGGGCACCACATCGGCCAGCTCGGCGGGCTCGCGCGGGGCGATCCCGAAGGTGTCCAGCGCGCCGCCGGTGGCGAAGTCGACGCCCTCCAGCAGCCAGAGCAGGGCCACCCAGCCCAGCATCAGGCAGACCGCGGGCTTCGCGCGTGATGTCATCTCCGGCCGTCCCTTTCTCGTCCCCCGGTGGGGCGGCCCTCGGCGGGGCTGCGCGAGGGGCGCACACGTAGGAACGGCCGTGAGGGGGTCCATGGTTCCGCCGGATAGGCTCGATGCGTGGAGCCGCCGCACAACGACACCAGTAAGCAGGGCCCCGGCCGACGCCGGCCGTGGGTCGTGGGGATCTCCGGCGCGTCCGGGACGCCGTATGCCGCGTCCGTCCTGCGCGGGTTGCTCGCCGCCGGGGAGGCGGTGGACCTGATCGTCAGCCGGGCGTCGCGGCTGACCCTCCTGGACGAGACGGGCATTGCCTTCCGGGATGCTCATTGGCGCGCTGACCTGCGGGAATGGCTGGCGCGTGGAGCCGATGGCAAACCGGCGACGTTTCCGGTGACGGAGGCGGACCTGGCGGATGTGCGGTACTGGCCGGCCGGGGATCTGGCGGCCGGGCCCTCGTCGGGCTCGTATCCGGTGAAGGGCATGCTGATCGTCCCGGCGAGCACGGCGTGTGTGGCCGGAGTGGCGCTCGGGCTGTCGAAGGATCTGCTGCAGCGGGTGGCGAGCGTGACCCTCAAGGAGCGGCGGCGGCTGGTGGTCGCGGTGCGCGAGACGCCGTTGAACGGTCCGACGCTGAAGCATCTGGTGACGCTGGACGAGGCGGGCGCCGTGGTGCTGCCCGCCTCACCGGCGTTCTATGCGGGGGCGACGCACATCCAGGATCTGGTGGACTTCGTCGCGGGCCGGGCGCTCGATGCGGCCGAGGTGCCGCACGGGCTGTACCGGCGGTGGGAGGGGGAGCTGCGGGGTGGCTCCAAGGATGCGGAGGAGGCCCCGGAGGCTCCTTAGCGCTTCTTCGCCGCGGCGCGGCCGAAGAGGCGCCGGGCCCGCGGTGCCGCGGACCGGTGGGCACGTGAACGATTGGCCTGGTCCTGCAGCTCGCGCATGCGGGCGTAAGCCATCTCGATCGAGTACACGGTGACAACTCCTGTGAGATCGTCTTTGATCGTCTGAAAGATTCGCAGGGTGGAAGCCCTGTATGCCTTAGATTCTACATGCAGAACCCGAATATGCGTAAAGATTGGAAGGCTTGAGGGCATGGACGCGGTGGATAGGCAGCTCATCCAGGCACTTCGCGAGAACGGGCGGGCCTCGTATGCGGAGCTCGGCCGGCTCGTCGGCCTCTCCGGGCCCAGCGTCACGGACCGGATCAACCGCCTCGAAGCGGCCGGTGTGATCACCGGCTACCGCGCGACGGTGGACGCCGCCTCGCTCGGCCTCGGTGTCACCGCGCTGGTCGGCATCTCGCTGTCGGACGCCACCGACCACGAGGACGTCGCGCAGCGCCTGCGCGCCCTCGAAGAGATCGAGGACTGCTGGTTCATCGCCGGCGACGACTCCTACATGCTCAAGGTGCGGGTGGGTGACGTGGACGGTCTGGAGCGCACCATCCGGCGGCTGTCCGGCACCAAGGGCGTCTCCCGTACGCGCACCACGATCGTGCTCTCCACCAAGTGGGAGAACCGCGTCGGCCAACTGCCCGAAGAGGCCGAATAGGCCACCGGGCGCCGGCGGGACACACCGGAGCGGACGGGTGGCCAGGGGGCCCCGTCCGCCCTCATTACGGGGGAGTACGCTCGACGAAGCCCGTTTCGGGCTCCGAAGAACGGCACCGATACGGCAGAGACTGGGAGGCGACCGGATGGCTGCGTCGATGGATGTGGGCCTCAAGCGCGAGCTGGAGGCGAAGGTCCACGCCGGGGAGCGGCTGACCCGCGAGGACGGTATCGCCCTCTACGAGTCCGACGACCTGGCATGGCTGGGCGGCCTCGCCCACGAGGTGCGCACGCGCAAGAACGGCGACGTCGTCCACTTCAACGTCAACCGTCACCTCAACATGACCAATGTGTGCACCGCGTCGTGCGCCTACTGCTCCTTCCAGCGCAAGCCGGGCGAGAAGGACGCGTACACGATGCGCATCGAGGAGGCCGTCCGCCTCGCCAAGGCGATGGAGAACGACAACCTCACCGAGCTGCACATCGTCAACGGGCTCCACCCCAACCTGCCGTGGCGCTACTACCCCCGCTCGCTCAGCGAGCTGAAGAAGGCCCTGCCGAACGTCTCCCTCAAGGCCTTCACCGCCACCGAGATCCACCACTTCGAGACCATCTCGGGCCTGTCCGCCTCCGAGATCCTCGACGAGCTGATCGACGCCGGCCTGGAGTCGCTGACCGGCGGCGGCGCCGAGATCTTCGACTGGGAGGTCCGGCAGCACATCGTCGACCACCGCACCCACTGGGAAGACTGGTCGCGCATCCACCGCCTCGCCCACGAGAAGGGCCTCAAGACCCCCTCGACGATGCTCTACGGGCACATCGAGGAGCCCCGCCACCGCGTCGACCACGTGCTGCGGCTGCGAGAGCTCCAGGACGAGACCGGCGGCTTCCAGGTCTTCATCCCGCTGCGCTACCAGCACGACTTCGTGGACATGCAGGACGGCAAGGTCCGCAACAAGCTCCAGGCCCGGACGACGATGGCGACCGGCGCCGAGGCCCTGAAGACCTTCGCGGTCTCCCGCCTCCTCTTCGACAACGTCCCGCACATCAAGTGCTTCTGGGTCATGCACGGTCTGCAGACCACCCAGCTCGCCCTGCAGCACGGCGCGGACGACATGGACGGCTCGGTCGTCGAGTACAAGATCACGCACGACGCGGACAACTACGGCACGCCCAACAAGCTGACCCGTGAGGACCTGCTGGACCTGATCCGCGACGCCGGCTTCCGCCCCGTCGAGCGCAACACCCGCTACGAGGCCATCCGCGAGTACCCGGGCCCGGACCCGGACCGCCGCGAATCCCCGCAGCCGATGCGCGTCTGACCTGCGCGGGAGCACCGCCGACGGCGAGAGTTAGGGTCCGGGTCATGAACGTGCGTTTCGACCTGGCCCCTTCCCTCACCCCCGAACTCCATGACGGAATATGCGCGTTGTGGGCCGATGTCTCCAACGCCGGGGGCGCGGTCGGATTCGTCCCGCCGGTGACCCGTGAGGACGTCCGCCCGGAGCTCCTCAAGCACCTGACGGCCATGGCCGAGGGCCGCCAGCACCTGGTGGCCGGCCGCGACACGGACGGCCGGGTCCTGGCCACGGCGTTCCTCACCACCAACAGCCACCGTCTGATGAAGCACTGGCTGTGGGTCTACACCGTCATGGTCCACCCCTCCCTCCAGGGCCGGGGCACCGGCCGCCGGCTGATGACGGCGGTCGCCGACGCCGCCCGCTCCGTCGAGGGCATCACCGCCCTCCGTCTCACCTGCCGCGGCGGCTCCGGCGCCCGCCCCTTCTACGAGGCCTGCGGCTACCAGGAGGTCGGCCGGGTGCCCGGCGCGATCCGGGTGGCCGACGACGACTACCGCGACGACATCACCATGTGGCTGGATCTGGGCTGACGGGCCGGCCGCCGGGCCGGGCGGGCCGCCGAGGGGCCGGGCCCGCGCCAGGGCCGGGCTGCGGCGGGGGCCGCGAAGATCGCCCGAAGCGCTGTGCTTGACTGGATGCAGACCCTTTAGGTTGCCGTTGAGGAGAAGGTCCCATCCGTGAGTAGCCACAACTTCGCCACGCTCCGCTACACCGCCCTTCGCATCGGCCTCTTCGTCGCCTCGTTCGCCGTGGTGTGGGTGCTGGCGTACTTCCGGATCATTCCGCTCGCCATCGGCGCCGCCAACACCGTGTGGATGCTGCTGCTCGCCATCGTGATCTCCGCGCCGCTCAGCTTTGTGCTGCTGCGCAAGCAGCGGGACGCGATGTCCGAGCAGATCGTCGCCAAGGTCGACCGCCAGCGTGAGCGCCTCGCGGCCAACGCCGGCCAGGAGGACGGCCTGCTCTGAAGGCCTGGACCTTTATGTAAGACGCCTCACAGCCGCACCTCCGCGACAGGCGCCCGTCGCCGTGGACTTTGCTCCACGGCCGGGCGCCTGTCGCGTTTCTGACGGAGACTCCGGCGCACGGCCCTCCCGGGAACCCAAAGATTTTCTTTGGGTTCCTCAAAGTTCAAGTGTTAACGTGCTCGTCATGAAGACAGCAGCCGCGCCCCCGTCCCCCATGAGCACTCCGCTCGTGGCGCGCCTGCATGTCGATCTCTGCCGCTGTATGTCCGCGGCCTGTTGCCGCCGCTGACCTCTCTTCTCCAGCGGCCGGAGATCCTTCTCCCCACCCCTCCGGGCGGGAGAGGCCCGCAACGCAGCTGCTCCGCAGCCGCTCGAGTTCCCGGCGCTTCTTTTCGCCGTCCCCTGACGTCCCTCACCTGTCCCCGGAGTGTGTCCGTTGTCCACGTCTGCCGAGACCACCGAGTCTTCACAGGCCCCGCAGAGTCCCCGGTCCTCCCGCATACCCAAGATCCCGTTCTGGGCGCAGATCCTGGCCGGTCTCGCCCTGGGCGTGCTGCTCGGCTGGATCGCCAAGAGCGGTGACGTCGGCTGGCTCACCACCACGCTGCAGCACATCGGCGATCTCTTCGTCCAGCTGCTGAAGCTGGCCGTGGCGCCACTGGTCTTCTTCGCGATCCTGGTGTCGATCACCAATCTGCGGCAGGTCAACAACGCCGCCCGGCTCGCCTCCCGCACCCTGCTGTGGTTCATGGTCACCTCGCTGATCGCGGTCGCGATCGGCCTGGCGATCGGCCTGCTCAGCAACCCCGGCGCGGGCACCGGCCTGACCCCCAAGGACGGCAAGGCCCCCGACGAGGCCGGCTCCTGGATCGACTTCCTGACCGGCATCGTCCCCACCGACATCATCACGCCGTTCACCGAGCTGAACGTCCTGCAGATCGTCTTCATGGCCGCCGTCGCCGGTATCGCCGCGCTGCAGCTCGGCGAGAAGGCCGAGCCCGTCCTCACGATCAGCCGCTCGGTCCTCGAACTGCTCCAGAAGGCCCTGTGGTGGGTCATCCGCCTCGCCCCGATCGGCACCGTCGGCCTCATCGGCAACGCCATCGCGACGTACGGCTGGAACCTGATCGGCAAGTACGCGACCTTCACCGTCGACATCTACGTCGGCTGCGCCCTGGTGCTCTTCGGGGTCTACCCGCTGCTGCTGTCGACCGTCGCCAAGGTCAACCCGCTGCAGTTCTTCCGCGGCGCCTGGCCCGCCATCCAGCTGGCCTTCGTCTCCCGCTCCTCGGTCGGCACCATGCCGGTCACCCAGCAGGTCACCGAGCGCCTCGGTGTGCCCCGTGAGTACGCCTCCTTCGCGGTGCCGTTCGGCTCGACGACCAAGATGGACGGCTGCGCCTCGATCTACCCGGCGATCGCCGCGATCTTCATCGCGCAGATCTTCGATGTCCACCTGGGCATCGGCGACTACCTCCTCATCGCCTTCGTCTCCGTCATCGGCTCCGCCGCCACCGCCGGTCTGACCGGCGCGACGGTCATGCTGACGCTGACCCTGTCCACACTGGGCCTGCCCCTGGAGGGCGTCGGCCTGCTGATGGCCATCGACCCGATCCTGGACATGATGCGGACGGCCACCAACGTGGCCGGTCAGGCGGTCATCCCGATCCTGGTGTCCGCCCGGGAGAAGATCCTCGACCGCGACGCCTACAACGGAGCCCGGAGCATCAGCGTGGAGACGGCCGGTGCCGAGGGCACGGACGAGAAGGTTTCCGTGCCGGTGCCGACTCCTGCGTAGTTCTCGGCCTGCCACACCGATGCGCCCCGGTCCTTGGATCCAAGGACCGGGGCGCATCCGTACGTACAGCCTCGCCGGGAGACCGGAGGCCGGTGGCGCCCGCCCCGCTAAGGCCGCCCCGCTAACGCCGTCCCGCCTCCGCCCGGGGAAAGCACTCCGTGAAGTACACGGCGTGCTGGCTCGGCAGATTCACCCGGGCCCAGGAGCCGTCCGTGAAGCCGAATTCGAAGCTGTCGGCGTCGATGTCGGTACGGTGCCGGACCCAGGCCACCTGCTCCGGCGCCGCGCTCCAGCCCGGCTCGACGGCGCCCAGTTCTCCGCGGCGGCGGCCCCGCTGGACATAGCTGACGTGCAGTCGGCGGTCGGTGAGCTGGAGCACCGGCAGCGCGTCCGTGGTCGGCACGCGCGGCCACAGCGCGGTGGCCAGCCCGCCCGCCAGGCTTCCCCAGCCGCCCTTGAGCGCCTTGCCCTTCGGGCGCCGCCCCCCGAAGAAATCGGGGATCGGTTCGAGGATCGCGTCGATACGCCAGTAGACCGACCAGAAGGCCCGCTTGGTGCCTTCCCAGCGGTCGCCCGGGAGACGCCGGCCGGCCAGGACGCGGGGGCGGTTCCACCGCCACGGCTTGGGCAACTTCCGCCCGGGGAGAGCGACTTCGCTCTGTACGAGACGCTCCCCGGCCGGCAGCGCCTGCGCCGCGCGCTCCCTCGCCTCCTTGTACGGCACCCTCCCCCAGGCGACCCGCAGACTCATCCGAAGACCTCCCGGACGGGCTTGGACCGCGCTGCGCTGTCGGCCAGGCGGTCGGTGAAGCGCTCGGAGTCGGGCCGGTCGGCGTACTGCTTCTGCTGCTCGGTCGGCTGCTCGGCCTTCGGGGCGCTCGGGCCGACGGGGGTCTGATGCTCGACGTCCCAGCTCTTGTCGCCGATGTGGACCTCTTTGAGGCCGGTGGTGTCGTTGATCGCACGCTCGGCCGCGTTACCCGCCTCCTGGGCCTTCTCGGTGACACCGGCGGTCTTCTCGGAGACCCACTCGCCGACGTCGACGCCGGTGTGGTGTTCGAGGACGCTGTTCGCCAGCGGCCCCGCATCGATGACGGCACCGACCGCCTTGGCGCCCACCACCTTGTTGCCGATGCGCTTGAGGTTCTTGTTGATCTTCTTGCGGGCGTTCTTGTTCCGCCACAGCGCCTTGGCCTTGATACGCGCCCGCCGCAGCTTTTGCACCGCCCGCATCCGGTCGGCGAGATCCTTGAGCTTGTCCGCCAGCTTCGCGGTGATCCGTACGGCCTTCATCGCACGGTGCGCGGCCCCCGCGGCGCCGATGAGCGGACCGATCGCGGCGCCGACACCAGCGGTCAGAATCGCGACGATCGCCGCCGTCGCGGCCGCGACCAGCAGGGCCTCGACGATCTCGGTGATCAGCTCGATCATCGTGTTCTCGGCCTCGGTGCACGCCTCGGCGGCCATTTCCAGGAGTTCGGCGACCGTGTTCATGTCTTCGGCCTCGGCCTTGAGGGCCTTTTCGAACTCCGTCATGGTGGCGCCGAAGGCTTCCGATGCCTCGCCGGTCCATGACCGCTGCAACGTCTTCCGCTCGGCCAGCAGATCCTCGAGGACGCCGTTCATGTCACGGGCGGCGGCTCGCCATTCCCTGGCGGTTTCGAGCAGCTTCTCGTTGTCGCCGCTGACCTTTTCCAGATACTCGTCGAGGCCGAGGTCCTTGATGGCCCCCCGGATGACGGAATCGAGCGCACCCGCCAGCGGGTTGCTCCAGTCGACGTCGAACCCGATGCGCTCCAGTGCCTGGCTCACGAGGCTCCCCCGCCGAGGGCGTAGACCTGGTCATCCTCGTTGTTGTCGTACGCTTCGGCCGTCAGACGGATCCCGTCGGCGATGGCGCCCAGCGATTCCTTGACGTCGTGGAGGTCGTTCACCGCCTCCTCGGACTGCGTGTCGTAGTCCGACTTGAGGCTGTCGGACTCCGCCAGCTGTCCGAACACACCGCTGGACAGCTGCAGTTTGCCGACCCGGTTCCGGATCTTCTCCACTTGGTCCGCCGCGTGGTCCGCCGCGTTCGCATAGCGACGTAGAGCCGTGCTCTCTACGTCGTACCCCGTGCCGCCCATTCGCCCCGTCCTCCCGTTGACCTGCCGCGTCCCCCTGTGCCCGCGCCATCCCAAGTCTTTGCGGAAACAGGGTGATTACTTGGCCTGCACTGTACCTAAGGGGTCAGTGGGGCAGCCCAGCCGAGTGGTGGGTCCGCCGCGGGCGGAGACGGTCCAGGGGCCGGGTGGTGGCGCTGTCTGTGTCCGCGTGGCGGCGTCGTTTCCGGGCCGGCCAGCCGGCCGCCGGGCCCGGTGGGGACCGGTCTCAGCCCGTCACCGCTCCCGTGCGGGCCAGGATCGCCGTGGCCAGCGGCGCGTGTACGGCGGGCGGCAGCGCATGCCCCATGCCCGGGATCTCGACGAGCTCCGCGCCCCGGACGCACTGGGCCAGGTGCTGGGGGTGCGGCGGCGGGAAGACGGGCTCGGCGGGCGCGCTGACCACCAGGGCCGGCACCTCGTTCTTGGCGAGCTGGTCGGTACGGAGCATGCCGTCGTCCGCCGCACGGCCGTGCGCGGTGCCCACCCGGTGGTGCCCCGTGTGCGCGATGACGCGCTGCTCGAAGGCACGGAAGTAGTCCTCGTCGAAGGGGAGCCGGCCACCGGCGAGTACGCGCCAGTGTTCGATCCGGCGCTCCACCTCGGCCGCCGCACCGTGGTCCTCGGCCGGACGGGCCCACAGCTCCAGGACCTCGGGTGCGATGCCCGGCAGCGCGTCGGGCGGGACCGTGCTGCCGTCGGGGCGGGTGTAGGGGGTGGTGCTGAGGGCCATGGTGCCGATGAGAGTGGCGCTGAGCAGTCGGTCGGGGTGGTCGGCGAGGACCATCTGGGCAAGCATGCCGCCCAATGACATGCCGACGATATGTGCCCGGTCGATGCCCAGCCCGTCCAGGACCGCGATCACGTCATCGGCGAGATCGGCGATCCGGTAGGGCTGCTCGTCGAAGGACCAGGTGGAGCGGCCGGTGTCGCGGTGGTCGTAGCGGATCACCCGGTGGTGCGCGGCCAGCGCGTCGACCAGCGGCTCCGGCCAGCCGAGGCCGGACGCCTGGGCACCCATGACCAGCAGCAGCGGAGCCGCGTCGGCGGCGCCGCGCTGCTCGGTCCACAGGCGGATGCCGGGGGCGGCGTCGATGAACTGCTGCATGGGGTGGTCCTCCAAGTGATGCGGACGAGGGCGTCGCACCACGGAGCAGCGCGACGATACGTATCGTCTCGCTATGGGCGCGAACGCGTCAAGGGATGAGGGGCAGGAAGCGAAGATCGTAAACTTACTTTGCAGTAAAGGGGCGGGATGGAGGGACATTCAGGGTGGGAGCTGTGAAGAGCAAGCGGGTGCCGCGCGCCGTCCGGGAGCAGCAGATGCTGGATGCCGCGGTGCTGACGTTCGCACGGCGTGGATACCGGGCGGCCTCGATGGACGAGATCGCCGAGCTGGCCGGAGTTTCCAAGCCGCTGGTCTATCTCTACCTGAATTCGAAGGAAGACCTGTTCAATACGGTGATCCGGCGGGAGTCGGAGGCGCTGGTGGCGGCCGTGACGGCGGCCGTCGAGCCGGGGGTGGCGGCCGACCGGCAGCTGTGGAGCGGCCTGAAGGGCTTCTTCGCGCACACCGCCGAGCATCCGTACGGCTGGGCCGTACTCCACCAGCAGGCGCGGACGCACGGTGAGCCGTTCGCGCGTGAAGTGGCCTCGATGCGGGCGGGGATCGTCGAGTTCGTCACGGAGTTGCTGGGTGCAGCAGCAAAGGAGGCGGGCTGCGTCGGCGAGCTGGCCGAACGCGAGGTCGCCGGGCTCGCACACGCTCTTGTCGGCGCGGCCGAGTCGCTCGCCGAGTGGGCCAATGTCCGTACGGACGAAGGTGCTTCGGGCGAACCCGAGCATCCGTCGGCCAAGGACACGGCGGCCACGATGATGAACTTCGCCTGGACGGGCCTCGGCCGCCTGATGGGCGGGGACCGATGGCCGCCGAGCGGCCTCGTCGGCAACGAGAGCCCCTCCTGCGCCAGGCGTTGACGCGGCCTGCCCGCCGACTGCCGCCCCGGTCCCCGTCCGTCGGGGGCCGGGGCGGCGGCTTGAGGGGGTCGCCCTTCCGGCGGGGTCGGTACGTGGGGAGGGTGTGGCGGTAGGTAGCGGAGAGTGTGCCCGGTACGTGGAACACGGTCGATGTGGGTGCGTCCGCCGCGACCCTGGCCGGAATTGCCCGAACGAAGGTGGCGCGCGGGCATTGGCCAACTACCGGTCCTCGCGTAAATTTACGCCGAAGTAAGGTTACCGTCGGGTCAGGAGCTGGGTCGAGGATGCGTGCCACGGATTCCCCCGCCGCCGCCGCGAGCGAGCCGTCCGCCGCCGGTCGCCGTCACCGTCGCCGTGCCGGCACAACTCGCCCAGCCCAAGCCGGTGTTCGGACCCGACGAGGCCGACACCGCGATGACGTGCGGTAGTTCGACGCCGCCGAGGGGTGGGCTTCGGGGTCCATCTGCCGCCCGGCGGGGGCTTGGGCCGTGTGGGGTGCGTGTTAGCCGTCCGGCTTCGTGGGGGCTGGGGTTTTGCGGGTTGTGTGGTTGCCGCGGGGGTCGGAGGGGACGCACCGGTACCCTCCCCCAGCCTTCGGCCGGGAGGTGCCCCCATCGGCGCGGGCGACGCGGGTCCATGGGATTGATTGCCCCGGCGTTCGCTCCAGTCCTGCGGGCGGGCACCGGTACATCCCCTCCAACCGTTCAGCGTTGCCGGCTGCCGGCCGGTGACACCGTCCGTTACGGCCCAGACCCTGGCCGCGTCCCATCTGCGGGCGGCCCGGCCAGGTCCCTGCCAAGGGGTGGCGCATGGGTTGGTGACGGTGATCGGTACGGCGGGAGAGCCGCCCACGTACGGCGGTCGGAGGGGATGTCCGGTGAGCCGCCCGCAGGACCCGGAGCGAACAACGGGGCTCCCAACCTCCGGGACCCGCGTCGCCCGCGCCGAGGACGGGTTACCGGGCGTCCCCTCCGACCCCACCACCCACACCCCGTAGGCGAAACGGCGCCAGCCCACGGCAACCCGCACTCCACAGGAAAACGAGGAGCCGCTCGTGTCCCACCAGGAAAGTGCACCCACCGGACCACTCACCGCACCCACTCCCACCTCCGCCCCCACCCACACCTCCGCCCCCACCCTCACCGAGCCGCAGAAAACCGTGGTCAACGGCACGGTCCGCGAGGTCTACGTCCCCCCGCTGGCCCCGCCCGTACGCAGTGGCTCGCTCGGGGACCTTCCCTTCCTCAACGCCGACGAGGCCCCCGCCGACGTCGTGCTCGCCCGTAAGCAGCCCAGCGGCATCTGGCGTGATGTGACCGCCGCGGAGTTCGCCGCCGAGGTGCGCGCCGTCGCCAAGGGCCTGATCGCCCACGGCCTCCGTCCCGGCGACCGGCTCGCGATCATGGCCCGTACGACCTACGAGTGGACCCTCGTCGACTTCGCTGCCTGGGCGGCCGGCCTGGTCACCGTCCCCATCTACCCCACGTCCTCCGCCCACCAGGCGCAGTGGATCCTGCACGACTCCGGCACCCGCGCCTGCGTCGTGGAGGGCGTCGACGAGACCCGCCTGATCAGCGGCCTCCGCACCGAACTCCCCGCCCTCGACCACCTCTGGCAGTTCAACACCGGCGCCGTCTCCCAACTCGTCTCGGCGGGCCGCGACGTGCCGGACGAGGCGGTGGACGAGCGCCGCGCCGCCACCGGCCCGTACGCCCTCGCCACCCTCATCTACACCTCCGGCACCACCGGCCGCCCCAAGGGCTGCGCGCTCACCCACGCCAATTTCTTCGCCGAGGCCGACAACGCCGTCGAGCTGCTGCACCCGGTCTTCAAGTCGGTCAGCGAGGAGCCCGCCGCCACCCTCCTCTTCCTCCCGCTCTCCCATGTCTTCGGCCGTATGGTCGCCGTCGGCTGTCTGCGCGCCCGCGTCCGCCTCGGCCACGCCCCCAGCATTCGGACCGACGACCTGCTCGCCGACCTGGCCGGCTTCCGGCCGACCTTCCTGCTGGCCATTCCGTACGTCCTGGAGAAGGTCTTCAACACCGGACGGGCCACCGCGGAGAAGATGGGCCGCGCCGCCTCCTTCGACCGCGCGGTCCGTATTGCCCGTTCCTACGGCGAGGCCGTCGAGGCCAAGGAACACGGGACGGGCCCGGGCCCCGGCGTGGCCCTCAAGGGCGCCCGCAAGCTCTACGACCCCCTCGTCTACCGCCGTATCCGCGCCGCCCTCGGC
This sequence comes from Streptomyces sp. G7(2002), assembly GCF_028870195.1. Lineage (NCBI taxonomy): Bacteria > Bacillati > Actinomycetota > Actinomycetes > Kitasatosporales > Streptomycetaceae > Streptomyces > Streptomyces sp. G7(2002). The sequence goes on along the minus strand of NZ_CP102609.1, from coordinate 4,545,488 downwards.
GGCAAGGTCCGCCATGTCCTCTGCGGCGGTTCACCCCTCGGCCGCCGCCTCGCCGCCTTCTACACCGGCGCCGGTATCGAGATCTTCGAGGGCTACGGCCTGACGGAGACGACCGCGGCCACCACCGTCACCCCGCCCCTCCGGCCCCGTATCGGCACGGTCGGCTGGCCCCTCCCCGGCACCGCCGTCCGCATCGCCGACGACGGCGAGATCCTGATCCACGGCGACCACGTCTTCTCCGGCTACTGGGACGCGGCCCTCGGCGCGGCCCGCCCCGTCACCGACCAGGGCTGGTTCGCGACCGGCGACCTCGGAGCCCTCGACCCGGACGGCTACCTCACCATCACCGGCCGCAAGAAGGAGATCATCGTGACGACGGGCGGCAAGAACGTCGCCCCGGCCCCTCTGGAGGACCGCCTCCGCTCGCACCCCCTCGTCGGCCAGTGCATGGTCATCGGCGACAACCGCCCCTACATCACCGCCCTGCTCACCCTGGAGCCGGACGGTCTCGCGCACTGGCGCCAGATGAACAAGAAGCAGGACCTGCCGCCCGAGCGGCTGGTCCGCGACGCGCGCCTGCTGGCCGACCTCCAGCGCGCCGTCGACGACGCCAACGAACTGGTCTCCCGCGCCGAATCCATCCGCCGCTTCGCCGTCCTGCCGGTGGACTTCACCGAGGAAACCGGGCATCTCACCCCGTCCCTGAAACTCCGCCGTGCCGCGGTCGCCCGCGATTTCGCCAAGGAGATAGCGGACCTCTACGAAAGCAGATGACCCCCGGTCTGGAGCAAAAGCCTTTGACGCGTCAAACTGGAACCCCGTGTCACCTCTGTGGGGGAGGTGGCACGGGGTCTGACGTGCAATGCCGTGGTGCCGCATCTGGCTGACTTCACACCGGGCGGCTGCGGCTGCCTCCGCCGTACGCTCCCGCCTTCTACGGCGCCGAGTGGCGCCGGAAGCGGAAGGCGGCGGGCCGCATGCTCCAAGAGACCGTCAAGGGCGGTTGCTGCGGGGTGAGTTGTCCAAGGGGAGCCGGGCGGGCGGCGCCGAGCGCGCGGACCGACGGCGGCTTCGTCCCGCCCCGCGATGCGGGGCTTCTCACCGCGGTGGCAGGGCCACCGCCGTCTGCATGTCGCAGGTGTTGCACCAGAACGCCCAGCCGTTGGCGTCAACGGACCGCGAACCGCAGGCAAGACACGGGTCGCCCACGAAATTCGCGGCGACCCAGGTGCCTGCCGTTGCCGCGCGCCGGCCGGCGGCCGCACATTCGTCGGCGTAGCAGGGGATGCACAACCCGCCCTGCCGGCCGGGCAGTTTCATCGACCGTATCCCGCAGGTCGAGCACGGCAGCTTGCCGACGTACTGCTCGTCCAGGCCGACCGGCTTACCGTTCCTACTGGAGGCCGCCATCTTGCCTCTGCCTCCTCTATGCCAGGACGGTTCCGGTGCCGCCACAACCGGAGCACTGTGTGGTGACGCGCTCGCCGGTCGGCGTCTCCCAGTCCACGGTGCCTCTGCCGGCGCAGTCGGGGCAGGGCTTCTGCGGGGGCAAGTGCTCGCTCATTCTGCCCACGGTAGGCCGGGTCATGTTCCGATGTGACCACTTTCCGTGATCGCTTCGGTACACAGTTGCGCGGGGCGTCGGTCGCGCCGGGGGCCTGGGGCGGGCGGCTCGCTCGCCCTCGGTATGGCCGGCCGCGTGCCGTTTCCGACGGCGGCTGGGGAGGGGAGGTTTTTGGCCGTGCCGAGTGGGGTCTTTCGGCCGACCGGGGCGGTAAGTCTGTACGGATTTCCCTTGCCTCCACGGGATCGCCTCGGCCAGCGTCGAGGTGAGCCGTGGATCGGGGTGTCATTGGCGGGGGAATTCCCTATTGCGTGCGGCATTCGGGTGTGTCATGTGCCGGACGACGAGAATTCATGTGGCCGCCATTCGTGTCGGTGCCGGTGGCGGCGGACAAAAGGCAGGAGCCCCGCTCGCCACCGGAGTGGCGGAGCGAGGCTCCTTAGGTACTGCTTAGGGGCGACCTGGAAGGAATTCCGGGCCGGGCAACTTAGACCGGCGTAACGTTCTCCGCCTGCGGACCCTTCGGGCCCTGCGTGACGTCGAAGTTCACCTGCTGGTTCTCCTCCAGGGAGCGGAAACCAGAGGCGTTGATCGCCGAGTAGTGGACGAAGACATCCGGGCCGCCGCCGTCCTGGGCGATGAAGCCGAAGCCCTTTTCAGCGTTGAACCACTTGACGGTTCCGGTAGCCATAAGCCCTCCTTGGGCCAAAGGGTTGCCCTGCTCCAGAACCTGCAAAGAAGTCTGAAACTACAAGAGCCTGCGGGGTCACATGCTCCGCAGGCTCTGTACTGCAAGGGAAACCAAACTGCAACTTGCGCTGAGCGTAGCATGTGCTGCTCCTGAGGCGGAAGAGCCAAAGATCACGTTTAACCGACCGCACTAACGTCCATACGGCGACCCGCTGCGCTGCCCCAAGGGAGACAGGTCTAGCCTCCGCATGTGGACAATTCAACCTTCGGAGACGCACCCGCGGGAGCCGACGCCGGCCGCCGTCGCAGCCGGCCGCGAGTGGGCCACATCCAGTTCCTGAACTGCCTGCCCCTTTACTGGGGCCTTGCCCGTACGGGCACCCTGCTCGATCTGGATCTCAGCAAGGACACGCCGGAGAAGCTCAGCGAGCAGCTGGTCCGCGGGGAACTCGACATCGCGCCGATCACCCTCGTGGAATTCCTGCGGGCCGCCGACGACCTCGTCGCGTTCCCCGACCTCGCCGTGGGCTGTGACGGCCCGGTCATGTCCTGCGTGATCGTCTCGCAGAAGCCGCTGGACCAGCTGGACGGTGCCCGGGTCGCGCTCGGCTCGACCTCGCGGACGTCCGTACGGCTGGCCCAGCTGTTGCTGGCCGAGAAGATCGGGGTGCGGCCCGAGTACTACAGCTGCCCGCCGGACCTCGGCCTGATGATGCAGGAGGCGGACGCGGCGGTGCTGATCGGCGATGCCGCGCTGCGCGCCAATCTGCACGACGGGCCCCGGCTGGGCCTGGAGGTGCACGACCTCGGCCAGATGTGGAAGGAGTGGACGGGCCTGCCGTTCGTCTTCGCCGTCTGGGCGACCCGGCGCGAGTACCTGGAGCGCGAGCCGGCCGTGGTGCAGAAGGTGCACGAGGCGTTTCTCGCCTCGCGTGATCTGTCGCTGGAGGAGGTCACCAAGGTCGCCGAGCAGGCGGCCCGCTGGGAGACCTTCGACGAGCCGGTGCTGGAGCGGTACTTCACCACGCTGGACTTCCGCTTCGGGCCCGCCCAGCTGAGAGGCGTCACGGAGTTCGCCCGGCGGGTCGGGCCGACGACCGGCTTCCCGGCGGATGTGACGGTGCAGCTGCTGGAGGCGGCGGCCGCCCGGTAGCGAGCGGCCGCGCGGCCCGGTTCACCGGCCGGTGCCGGGCGGCGCACGGGGGGCGCGTTCGGGCAGGATGGGGGCGGTCTTGCGAGCGCGCAAGGATCTTGGCCATGTGCAACAGGGGGACCCATGAGACGACGTACGCGTGCCCTTGCCGCCCTGGCGGGTGCCGTCGCGGTGCTTGCCTCGGTGTCGGCCGGACCGGCCGGTGCGGCGGGCGTCAACACCGCCGACTGCCGCACGCCGGGCGGCGGTGCGGGCGGCACGCTGAACTGGGGTTACACCGGCAAGACCAAGCTGGGCCTGGTGGGGCTCAGCGCGCACGATCTGACGGCGGACGGCGCCTGGGTGCGGGTGCGTCTCGACATCGTCACCGGCTCCGGGAAGCGGGTCACCTACTCCTGGCGTGCGAACCGCGACGGAGCCGGCACGACCAAGCGGTGGAAGACGTACGCCTCGGAGAGCTCGGGCATCGTCAGCGCCCGGGTCGAGGCCCAGAAGGTCAAGGGCAGCAGCCCGGTCTCCTCGTGTTACAGCAGGAAGGCGTACAACCCGTACTACTGAGGAGGGCGGTTGATGAGGGTGGTGAAGGGGTGCGTCCCGCACTTCCGAACCCCTGAGGCCGTCCGGCGGCGCTCTCCCCTCGGCTGACGGCGGGAGGCCGCCGCCCGGGCCCCGGTCCGGCCGCGAGCGAGGCTGTCGTACCCCTGACGTACGCTGGTTCAGTTCGTGATGCCCGCCTGCGAAAGGGACGCCCCGGTGACCGAGAACGCCGACCTCCAGTCCGTACTCGACCGCGCCGCGCAGGGCGGCCGCATCACGCCGGAGGAAGCGCTCGACCTGTACCGCTCCGCTCCGCTGCACGCGCTGGGCAAGGCCGCCGACGCCGTACGCCGCCGCCGCTACGCCGGCACCGAGCACATCGCGACGTACATCATCGAACGCAACATCAACTACACCAATGTGTGCGTGACGGCCTGCAGGTTCTGCGCCTTCTACGCCGCGCCCAAGGACACCGCCAAGGGCTGGACCCGCGACCTCGACGACATCCTGCGCCGCTGCGCGGAGACCGTCGAACTGGGCGGCACCCAGATCATGTTCCAGGGCGGCCACCACCCGGACTACGGCGTCGAGTACTACGAAGAGCACTTCTCCGCCATCAAGAAGGCCTTCCCGCAGCTGGTCATCCACTCCCTCGGCGCCTCCGAGGTCGAGCACATGGCCCGGATCTCCAAGGTGTCCGTCGAGGAGGCGATCCAGCGCATCCACGCCGCCGGCCTCGACTCCTTCGCGGGCGCCGGCGCCGAGCTGCTGCCGGCGCGCCCCCGTAAGGCCATCGCTCCGCTGAAGGAGTCCGGTGAGCGCTGGCTGGAGATCATGGAGGCGGCCCACGAGCTGGGCGTGGAGTCGACCTCCACGATGCTGATGGGCACCGGCGAGACCAACGCCGAACGGATCGAGCATCTGCGGATGATCCGTGACGTCCAGGACCGTACGGGCGGCTTCCGCGCCTTCATCCCGTACACCTACCAGCCGGAGAACAACCACCTGAAGGGCCAGACGCAGGCCACCCTCTTCGAGTACCTGCGCATGATCGCCATCGGGCGGCTCTTCTTCGACAACGTCGCGCACATCCAGGGCTCGTGGCTGACCACCGGTAAGGAGATCGGCCAGCTGTCGCTGCACTACGGCGCGGACGACCTCGGCTCGATCATGCTGGAGGAGAACGTGGTCTCCTCGGCCGGCGCCAAGCACCGCTCCAACCGCACGGAGATCATCGACCTGATCCGCAAGGCGGGCCGGGTCCCGGCGCAGCGCGCGACCACCTACGAGCACCTGGTCGTGCACGACGACCCGGCCAACGACCCGGTCGACGACAAGGTCGTCTCGCATCTGTCGTCCACGGCGATCGAGGGCGGCACGGCGCATCCGGAGCTGAAGCTGGTCGAGGCCAACTGAGCCGCGGATGCTGACACTTCACCGCGTCCGCGGTGTCCGGCTCAGCCATGAGGGGGAGCCCGCTCCCGGGCATGCGGTCGTCGTCGACGGCGCCCGGATCGCCGCCATCGGCCCGTACGAGGAGCTGTGGGCGGCCTACGGCGACCGGGCGCGGGTCCGGGAGTGGGACGGCGTGCTGACGCCCGGCCGGTACGAACCCGAGGGCGCCGCGCTGTTGGAGGCCGCCTACCACCCCGACCCGCGCGAGGCCGATGAGCTCGGCAGCGAGCCGATCACGGGCGAGGCGCTCGCCGCCCTCGGCATGACCGAGACCCGCTGGGGCGCCGGCGCCCGCCGTGGCCTGCAGCGCCTGCTGGCCACCGGGACGACGGCGCTGACCGGGCCGTTCACCCGGCCCGCGGTCCGTACGGCCGTCCAGCGGTCCGGGCTCGCGGAGCCGCCCGGCGGCCGCCCCCGTGAGCTGACCGTCGGCGGCGCGGCCGATTTCGCGGTCTTCGCCGAGGACGGCAGCTGCCTGGCCACCGTCCTGGCCGGCCGTCTGGTGTACCGCCGCCGCTGACGGCGGGCGTGCCGGGCCGTGCCCGGTGCGTTCCCCGGCGCCGGCACGGTGGACAATGGCCGGGTGACCCGAGCATCCCTGGACAAGCAGCCGCACGAAGTCGCCGCGATGTTCGACGACGTGGCGGCGCGGTACGACCTCACCAACGACGTGCTCTCCCTGGGGCAGGCGCGGCTGTGGCGCAAGGAGGTGGAGCGTGCGGTGGCCGCACGGCCCGCCGAGCGGGTGCTCGACCTCGCGGCCGGTACCGGCACCTCCTCGCTGCCGTTCGCCAGGACCGGTGCGTACGTGGTGCCGTGCGACTTCTCCGTCGGCATGCTGGGGGAGGGCAAGAAGCGGCACCCGTGGCTGCCGTTCACGGCCGGTGACGGTACCCGGCTGCCGTTCGCGGACGAGGTGTTCGACGCCGTCACCATCTCCTTCGGGCTGCGCAACATCCAGGACACCGATGCCGCGCTGGCGGAGCTGTACCGGGTCACCAAGCCCGGCGGCCGGGTCGTGATCTGTGAGTTCAGCGAGCCGACCTGGGCGCCGTTCCGGACCGTCTACACCGAGTACTTGATGCGGGCGCTGCCGCCGGTGGCCCGCGCGGTCAGCAGCAACCCGGACGCCTATGTCTACCTCGCCGAGTCCATCCGCACCTGGCCCAACCAGCCCGAACTCGCCGCCCGGCTGCAGGGCGTGGGCTGGACCGAGGTGGCCTGGCGCAATCTGACCGGCGGCGTGGTGGCGCTGCACCGGGGGCGCAGGCCGGCCGGGGACTGACGTCGGCCGGGGGCTGACGCCTGCCGCTGACGGCGGAGCCGGAACCGCCCGTGCGGCTCGGCCCGGACCCGGCGTCGTCGGCGGCCGCGCCGCGCTGCCCGATGGGCGCTGCGGGAGGAATCCGCAGCGCCCTCTCCGTTCGCGGCAGCGTCACAGATCCAGCCGGTGGCAGTACGCCTTCCGGTCCTTCGGCGTGATCACCGTCTCCGCCCGCCGCATTCCCAGCCGCCGGGTGACCGCGATCGACCGCTCGTTCGCGGCGGCCACCATCGCCACCACGTGCCGGACCCCGGCCGCCCGTACGGAATCCAGTGCCGCCTGCGCCGCAGCGGTGGCGTAGCCCTTGCCCCAGTAGGCGCGGCCGAGCCGCCAGCCGATCTCGATCTCCCCGGCCGGGCCCCAGTCGTGCGGCCAGGGCTGGGCTCCGGTGAAGCCAATGACCGCGCCGTCCGCCGGGTCGACCAGGGTGTACAGGCAGAAGCCCAGCTCCGCGTGGTGCCGGCGCTGACGGGCGGTGAGTTCCTCGTACTCCGAGAGTTCGGCGGGGGCGCCTCCATGGAACTCCATGACGTCCGGGTGGTCGAAGGCCCGGTGCCAGTGCAGCGCGTCCTCCTCGGTGGGCACGCGCAGTTCGATTGCGGGGAGCGGTGTGTGCACAGACTTCATCGGGACAACCCTTCAGGTTCTGATCACCAAGGCCCCCATAGACTGCACATGCCCAGTGCCGGTCGGCACCCAGATATCCAGATATCGACTTCCGGGAGACAGCGCCGTGACCGAGTCCGCGTCCGTGACCGATTCCGTGACCACCGCCCGATCGGAGCACAGCGCGGATGTGATCGTTGTCGGTGCCGGGCCCGCCGGCTCCGCCACCGCCTATCACCTCGCCAAGTCCGGTCTGGACGTGCTCCTGCTGGAGAAGACCGCGTTCCCGCGCGAGAAGGTCTGCGGCGACGGGCTGACCCCGCGCGCCACCAAGCAGCTGGTCGCGATGGGCATCGACATCTCCGAGGAAGCGGGCTGGCTGCGCAACAAGGGCCTGCGGATCATCGGTGGCGGCTCCCGGCTCCAGCTGGATTGGCCGGAATTGGCCTCGTACCCGGATTACGGACTGGTCCGTAAGCGCGACGACTTCGACGAGCAGCTGGCCCGGCAGGCGCAGAAGGCCGGGGCGCGGCTCCACGAGCGCTGCAATGTGGGCGCGCCGATCGTCAACGAGCTGACCGGCCACATCACCGGCGTCCACGCCAAGCTCGGCGAGGAGAAGACCCCGGTCACCTTCCACGCCCCGCTCGTCGTCGCCGCCGACGGCAACTCCACCCGGCTCTCGCTGGCCATGGGCCTGCACCGGCGCGAGGACCGCCCCATGGGCGTGGCCGTCCGTACGTACTTCACCTCGCCCCGCCATGACGACGACTACCTGGAGTCCTGGCTGGAGCTGTGGGACCGCCGCGGCGCCCAGGACCGGCTGCTGCCCGGTTACGGCTGGATCTTCGGTATGGGCGACGGGACGAGCAATGTCGGCCTCGGCATCCTCAACTCCAGCTCCGCCTTCAAGGAGCTGGACTGGCGCGAGATCCTCAAGGCGTGGTGCGCCTCGATGCCCGCCGACTGGGGCTACACACCGGAGAACATGACCGGCCCGATCCGCGGCGCCGCGCTCCCCATGGCCTTCAACCGCCAGCCGCACTACACCAAGGGCCTGCTGCTGGTCGGTGACGCGGGCGGGCTGGTCAACCCGTTCAACGGCGAGGGCATCGCCTACGCCATGGAGTCCGGTGCGATCGCCGCCGAGGTCATCGTGCAGGCGCACGCCCGCGCCACGTACGCGCAGCGCGAACTGGCCCTGCAGCGCTACCCGAAGATCCTCAAGGACACCTACGGCGGCTACTACTCCCTGGGCCGCGCCTTCGTGAAGCTCATCGGCAACCCCAAGGTCATGAAGATCGCCACCCAGCGCGGTCTGACCCACCCGCTGCTGATGCGCTTCACCCTCAAGATGCTCGCCAACCTCACCGACCCCACGGGCGGCGATGCGATGGACCGCATCATCAACGGGCTGAGCAAGGTCGCCCCGAAGGCGTGACGCAGCGGAGGCCGGCCCCGGACGGGATGTCCGGGGCCGGCCCCGTTCGTGCCTCCGGTGCCGCCGCCCGGCCGACGCGGGCGGGCTGCCCGGTGGCCGGCCCGGTCAGCCGACGGGGGCGGGGGCCGGTGCGGGGAGCCGGCGCGCCGGGTCCGGGGACGGCAGTCGGCGTGCCGGGGCGGTCAGCCGCTCGGCGCCCGGCGGGACCGGCACCGCCGCGAAGATCGCGTCCTGCTGCTCCTGGAGCTCCCGGACCCTCTCGGGCGGGGTGCCGGGCAGCCGCTGCTCCTCGTACAGCTTGTGCGTCTCCAGCTGCGCCGCCTTGCTCTCGGGGGTGTGGAACTGGACCTCGAAGAGCTGACCGGAGCGGGGCGCGCGCCAGGCGGAGTTGATCGCCTTGTAGCCGGTGGGCCGGTTCCAGGTGTTGGCCCAGCGGGTGGAGTCGTTGCCCCATGCGGACAGCAGCCCGGCCGCGGTGCGGACGCCCTGGCTGTACGTGCCGGCCGGCCACTGCAGGGTGAAGCGGACCGCGTCGTTGATCTTGCGGAGCGATGCGTCCACGGTCTGTCCCGGTGACTCCAGCATCCAGGTGGCGACCTTGCGCTTGAGCGAGTCCGGCGACTTCAGCCGCTGGTCGAAGCCGACCAGTTCGGCATGGCTGATCCTGGCGGCCGCCCGGACCCCGGGGCTGATGGCGCGCTCGGCCCGCCGGGCGCGGGCGACGAAGCCGTTCACCTTCTTGTTCTCGGCGGCCGTCAGATGCAGCCCGTTCTGATGCCAGCCACCGTCGGGGCCGGGCGCCGCGGGCCGGACGGAGAGCGGTGCGGCGGACGGGGCCGAGGCGGTGGCGGTGTGGACGGCGCCCAGGCCGAGCGCGGTGGCCAGGGCGGCGGCCGTCGCGGCCCGGCTGACGAGGCGGTGAGCGGTGCGATGGGTGTTCATCGAAGCGCGGTTCCCTCTCTCTACGGATGCCGCACGCCGCATAAGCGGTATGTGCGGCATATGGCGAGAGGTGCAACGGCGCGTACCGCCCGTCGGTAGCTCGACGGGCGGCCTCCGGCCCGTACCTGGCTTGATCGTGGCGCTGAGCGGCGCGAATCATCCGTCGGACGTCGGACGACGGGTGGCGGGGGCGACCCGGACGGCCCGGAGACACCGCACACGAAAAGGACCGTCCCTCCCGAGCGGCGAGAGGGGCGGTCCTTTTGCGGTGTCGAAGGGTGCGGCGGTCCTAGAGGACGCGCACGGCGCCGGTCGGCATGTCGTAGTCGAGCGGGCGCTCGACGATGCCGGTGCTCGAGTTCTGGGCGCCGATGAACTTGCCGTCGCCTATGTAGACGCCGACGTGGTAGGCGCTGCCCGCGCTGCCCCAGTACAGGATGTCGCCGACCTGGAGGTTGTCCAGGCCGACCTGGGTGCCCTGGGTGGACTGGTCCTGCGAGACCCGCGGCAGGTCGATGCCGATCTGGCTGAACGCGGCCTGCGTCAGACCGGAGCAGTCGTACGAGGAGGGGCCGGAGGAGCCCAGCACGTAGGCCTTGCCGAGCTGCGCCTTGAGGAAGGAGACGAGCGTGGCGGTGCTGCCGGTGGCGTTGGACGACGACGGGGCGGACAGGGTCGAACGCTCGGAGGAGCGCGAGGCACGGGCCTCGGCGGCCTCCTTGGCCTTACGGGCTTCCTCGGCCTTCTTCTTCGCCTCGGCCTTGGCCTTCTTCACGGCCTCGGCCTTGTGCTTCTCCGCGGCCTTGGCGGCGTGCGAGAAGGCGCTGTCCTGGAGCGCCTGACGCTCGTAGGTGAACGCGACCTGCTCGGCCGTGTCGGCGCTCCTGGCGGCGCTGGTCGCCAGCGCCGTCGTGATCGTCGGCATCTCCTGGGTTTCGGAGACGGGCTTTTCCGCGGCGTTGGCCGGCACGGTCGCGCCGGTCACCGCGAGGGTGAGGAAGCCACCGGTCACGCCCGCGCGCAGCGCCCGCGAGGACGCGGAAGGACGGCGGGGCTTCCGGTGGCTGGGTATGAGTGCGTTCGGGGACATGGCAATAACGGCTATCAGGAGCCGCCGGTTGCTGCCAAGAAAGGTGCAGTGCGCCACACTTGACGCGTACGCGACGAACAAAACGGACTTTTGTCCGCCCGTCGCGCCGGCGGCGGGATGTCCGAATTTCGCGATCATGTTCCTACGCATGGCATTTGCTGCTCCACGCGGGCCCGGCGGGCTCCTACCACTTCCTCATCCGCCGCGCCAAGGCTTCCCGGGCGTCAAGCGCTTAGTGGTGGAAATAGCGTGGGATAGGTCACTCTTGAGTGTCCGTTATGTTCCCGTGACCTGGCGTCGGCCGGCCGCTCGTGAACGGAAGCACGTACCGACGATCACGAGCGGGTCACGAGAGGGGCGCGTCACGCGGTCTGCCGCATATAGCAGTTGGCCGTGTCCAGCGCCAATTTGCCTGTAGCGGTAACCACTTGATATTGGCCAGCACGCGCTGACCAGCGGTAACACGCACGAATGTCACCTCTCGTGATCACTCGCGCGCTTCGCGTATGAAGATCACCGCTCATCCGACTTCATGATCCTTCGCCGGGTGGTGGAGATCACAAAGGCGTTGTTCACCCCCGTGTCGCAGATCACAGACCAGCGGGCATAAGATGCAGGCGCTCGGGCTTGTGAACTGCCTCACATAGGCACGATCTCCATGGGGCAGTCGGAGGGCCCGGGTGGACCGCCATCCAGTCATCGTCGACTGAAGGGAGCGAGGACGGTGAACGCTTACGCGCCCATCCTCGTACTGGGAGCCCTCGGGGCAGGCTTTGCGATCTTCTCCGTCGTGATGGCCACCCTCGTCGGGCCCAAGCGCTACAACAGGGCCAAGCTCGAGGCCTACGAGTGCGGAATCGAGCCGACGCCACAACCGTCCGGTGGCGGTCGCTTCCCGATCAAGTACTACCTGACGGCGATGCTCTTCATCGTCTTCGACATCGAGATCGTCTTCCTCTATCCCTGGGCCGTCACCTTCGACGCCCTGGGGCTTTTCGGGCTCGTCGAGATGCTCCTCTTCGCGCTCACCGTCTTCGTCGCCTACGCCTATGTCTGGCGTCGTGGCGGCCTGGAATGGGACTAGGGGTCACACATGGGACTTGAAGAGAAGCTGCCGAGCGGCTTTTTGCTGACCACTGTCGAGCAGGCCGCCGGCTGGGTGCGCAAATCCTCGGTCTTCCCCGCGACCTTCGGGCTGGCCTGCTGCGCCATCGAGATGATGACCACCGGTGCCGGGCGCTACGACCTCGCCCGCTTCGGCATGGAGGTCTTCCGCGGGTCGCCGCGACAGGCGGATCTGATGATCGTGGCCGGCCGGGTGAGCCAGAAGATGGCGCCCGTGCTGCGGCAGGTCTACGACCAGATGCCGAACCCGAAGTGGGTGATTTCCATGGGGGTTTGCGCCTCGTCAGGCGGAATGTTCAATAACTACGCGATTGTGCAGGGCGTTGACCACATTGTTCCCGTTGACATCTATTTGCCGGGTTGCCCGCCGCGTCCCGAGATGCTGATGGACGCCATTCTCAAGCTCCACCAGAAGATCCAGAACACCAAGCTCGGGGTCAATCAGGAGCAGGCCGCCCGCGAGGCGGAGGAAGCGGCGCTCAAGGCCCTGCCGCTGATCGAGATGAAGGGGCTGCTGCGGTGAGTGAGCAGAAGAACCCCGAGCGTCCCGAGCCGAACGGCCAGAACGGCCAGGAGGAAGCCGTTCCCGCGCAGCGCGAGGACACCGGCGAGGCGATCACCACCCGCCGTGGCATGTTCGGCGCCAACAACGGCGGCGACACCAGTGGCTACGGCGGCCTCGTCCGCACGGTCCGGCTGCCCGGCGCCACCCCGCGGCCGTACGGCGGACCGCGCGGCACGGAGGACGGGTACGGCGAGTTCGACGAGATCGCCGACGAGCTGGAGGGTGCCCTCGACGAACAGGGGCTGGTCCCCGAGAACGTCATCGAGAAGACCGTCGTGGACCGCGACGAGCTGACCTTCCACATCGAGCGCAGCTATCTGCCGGCCGTCGCCAGGATCCTGCGCGACGACCCGGCGCTGCGCTTCGAGCTGTGCACGGGGGTGAGCGGGGTGCACTTCCCCGGCGACGGGGGCCGCGAGCTGCACGCCGTCTACCACCTGCGCTCGATCACCCACAACCGGCTGATCCGGGTGGAGGTCTCCGCCCCGGACGCCGACCCGCATGTGCCCTCGCTGGTGGACGTCTATCCGACCAACGACTGGCACGAGCGGGAGACCTACGACTTCTTCGGAATCGTTTTCGACGGCCACCCGGCGCTGACCCGGATCATGATGCCGGACGACTGGCAGGGCTTCCCGCAGCGCAAGGACTACCCGCTCGGCGGCATCCCCGTCGAGTACAAGGGCGCCCAGATTCCGGCTCCCGACCAGCGGAGGTCGTACAGCTGATGACTACTGCACCGCACTCCCACTCCTCGTCCGGCCACCGTACGTCGAGCGACTTCGACACCCGGGAGTCGCTGGCCCGCGAGACCACCGAGGGCACCGTCTACAACGTGTCCGGTGGCGACTGGGACGAGATCGCCGCGGCCGCCGTGAAGGCCGACGACGAGCGGATCATCGTCAACATGGGTCCGCAGCACCCGTCCACCCACGGGGTGCTCCGGCTGATCCTGGAGATCGACGGCGAGACCGTCACCGAGGCCCGCTGCGGGATCGGCTATCTGCACACCGGCATCGAGAAGAACCTCGAATACCGGACCTGGACGCAGGGCACGACGTTCGTGACGCGGATGGACTACCTGACGCCGTTCTTCAACGAGACGGCCTACTGCCTGGCCGTGGAGAAGCTGCTCGGCATCACCGACCAGATCCCCGACCGGGCCTCCGTCATCCGCGTGATGCTGATGGAGCTCAACCGGATGTCCTCCCACCTCGTGGCCATCGCCACCGGCGGGATGGAACTGGGCGCCACCACGATCATGATCTACGGCTTCCGCGACCGTGAGCTCATCCTCGACCTCTACGAGCTGATCACCGGCCTGCGGATGAACCACGCCTACATCCGGCCCGGCGGCCTCGCCCAGGATCTGCCTCCGGGCGCGGTCGACCAGGTGCGTGAGTTCGTCAAGAAGATGCGCAAGAACATCGGCGAGTACGACAAGCTCGCCACCGGCAACCCGGTCTTCAAGGCCCGGATGGAAGGCATCGGCTATCTCGACCTGGCCGGCTGTATGGCCACCGGTGCCACCGGGCCCATCGTGCGCTCCGCCGGACTGCCGCACGATCTGCGCAAGACACAGCCGTACTGCGGCTACGAGGACTACGACTTCGAGGTGCCGACCGCCGACACCTGCGACTCCTACGGCCGGTTCCTGATCCGGCTGGAGGAGATGCGCCAGTCGCTGCGGATCGTCGAGCAGTGCCTGGACCGGCTGGAGCCCGGCCCGGTGATGGTCGCCGACAAGAAGATCGCCTGGCCCGCCCAACTGGCCCTCGGCCCGGACGGTCTGGGCAACTCCCTCGACCACATCAAGAAGATCATGGGCACCTCGATGGAGGCCCTGATCCACCACTTCAAGCTGGTGACCGAGGGCTTCCGGGTCCCGCCGGGGCAGGCCTACTCGGCCGTCGAGTCACCCAAGGGCGAGCTGGGCGTGCATGCGGTCAGCGACGGCGGCACCCGCCCCTACCGGGTGCACTTCCGCGACCCGTCCTTCACCAATCTGCAGGCCATGGCGGCGATGTGCGAAGGCGGCCAGGTCGCCGACGTCATCGTCGCCGTCGCGTCCATCGACCCCGTGATGGGAGGCGTCGACCGGTGAACGCCACTCCGGCAAACCAGGACGTGCAGCTGGGAATGCCCGCACTCCCCGCCCCCGACTACCCGGCGGACGTACGGGCCCGGCTCGAAGCGGACGCCAAGGAGGTGATCGCCCGCTACCCCGGCGCGCGCTCTGCGCTGCTGCCGCTGCTGCACCTCGTACAGGCCGAGGAAGGGCACGTCACCCGCACCGGCGTCCGCTTCTGCGCCGAGATGCTCGACCTCACCACCGCCGAGGTCACCGCCGTCTCGACCTTCTACTCCATGTACCGCCGCAAGCAGAGCGGCGACTACCAGGTCGGGGTCTGCACCAACACGCTCTGCGCGGTGATGGGCGGCGACGCCATCTTTGAGGAGCTCAAGGAGCACCTCGGCGTCGGCAACGGCGAGACCACCGAGGACGGCGCGGTCACCCTCGAACACATCGAGTGCAACGCGGCCTGCGACTTCGCCCCGGTCGTGATGGTCAACTGGGAGTTCTTCGACAACCAGACGCCGGAGACCGCCCGGCAGCTGGTCGACGACCTGCGGGCCGGCCGGGCCGTCGCGCCCACCCGCGGTGCGCCGCTGTGCACGTTCAAGGAGACGGCCCGGATGCTCGCCGGCTTCCCGGACGAGCGGCCGGGCGCCGTCGAGGCCACCGGCGGCGCCGGCCCCGCCTCGCTGATCGGGCTGCGGCTGGCCAAGGGCGAGGCTGCTCCCGGCCGCGGCGCCGACCATGTCGTCTCCCCGCGGACCACGACCGACGGCCCGCCCTCCGACGAGCCCCCGTCCGGCCACCCCGCCGAGGAGGCCCCCTCGGGCCACCCCAGCTCCCACGACGCACCGCAGCAGACGTCGGCCTCGGATCACCAGCACCCGGCCGGCCCCACAGCAGAGGAGGGGGAGTGATGACAGTGGCAGCCGAACACGGGGGTGCCTCCCGGCCGGAGGCCGGCGGGGACACCAACCCCGAGAAGCTTCTGACGCCCGTCCTGTCCGCCTTCTGGGACCAGCCCGCGTCCTGGACGCTGGAGACCTACCGCCGGCACGAGGGCTACGAGGGCCTGCGCAAGGCGCTGGCGATGCCCCCGGACGAGGTCATCGCCTACGTCAAGGACTCCGGGCTGCGCGGCCGCGGCGGCGCGGGCTTCCCGACCGGGATGAAGTGGCAGTTCATCCCGCAGGGCGACGGCAAACCGCACTACCTGGTCGTCAACGCCGACGAGTCGGAGCCCGGCACCTGCAAGGACATCCCGCTCCTCTTCGCGAACCCGCACTCCCTCATCGAGGGCATCGTGATCGCCTGCCATGCGATCCGGTCGAACCACGCCTTCATCTATCTGCGCGGCGAGGTCGTGCCCGTCCTGCGGAGGCTGCAGGAGGCCGTGCGCGAGGCCTATGCGGCGGGCTTCCTCGGGAAGAACATCCTGGGCTCCGGGCTCGACCTGGATGTGATCGTGCACGCGGGCGCGGGCGCGTACATCTGCGGTGAGGAGACCGCGCTGCTCGACTCACTGGAGGGCCGTCGCGGACAGCCCCGGCTGCGTCCTCCCTTCCCGGCGGTGGCGGGCCTGTACGCCTGCCCCACTGTCGTGAACAACGTCGAATCCATCGCGTCGGTTCCCGCGATCATGAACCGGGGCAAGGACTGGTTCCGGTCGATGGGCAGCGAGAAGTCCCCGGGCTTCACGCTCTACTCGCTCAGCGGGCATGTCGCCAACCCCGGCCAGTACGAGGCCCCGTTGGGCATCACCCTGCGCCAGCTGCTGGACATGAGCGGCGGTATCCGCCGCGGCCACCGGCTGAAGTTCTGGACGCCGGGCGGCTCCTCGACGCCGATGTTCACCGACGAGCACCTCGACGTCCCCCTCGACTACGAGGGCGTCGGCGCGGCCGGCTCGATGCTCGGCACCAAGGCGCTCCAGTGCTTCGACGAGACCACCTGTGTGGTCCGGGCGGTCACCCGCTGGACCGAGTTCTACGCACACGAGTCCTGCGGCAAGTGCACGCCCTGCCGTGAAGGGACCTACTGGCTGGTGCAGTTGCTGCGCGACATCGAGGCCGGCAAGGGGCAGATGGGCGACATCGACAAGATCGACGACATCGCCGACAACATCAACGGCAAGTCCTTCTGCGCCCTCGGCGACGGCGCCGCCTCGCCGATCTTCTCCTCGCTCAAGTACTTCCGCGAGGAGTACGAGCAGCACATCACCGGCAAGGGCTGCCCCTTCGACCCGGCCAAGTCGACCTTGTGGGCCGACAACGACGCTCACCTGGGGGTGAATGCATGACCGTCACGACCAATGCTCCCTCGGGAGGCGGCGAGGCGGCGATCCCGCCGGAGGACCTCGTCACCCTGACGATCGACGGCATCGAGATCTCCGTCCCCAAGGGGACGCTGGTCATCCGCGCCGCCGAACTCCTCGGCATCGAGATCCCGCGCTTCTGCGACCACCCGCTGCTGGACCCGGCGGGCGCCTGCCGGCAGTGCATCGTGGAGGTCGAGGGCCAGCGCAAGCCGATGGCCTCCTGCACCATCACCTGCACCGACGGCATGGTCGTCAAGTCGCAGCTGACCTCCCCGGTGGCCGAGAAGGCCCAGCGCGGGGTGATGGAGCTGCTGTTGATCAACCACCCGCTGGACTGCCCGGTCTGCGACAAGGGCGGCGAGTGCCCGCTGCAGAACCAGGCGATGCAGGTCGGCGACCCGGAGTCGCGCTTCGAGGGCAAGAAGCGCACCTTCGCCAAGCCGGTGCCGATCTCCACCCAGGTGCTGCTGGACCGTGAGCGGTGTGTGCTGTGCGCGCGCTGCACCCGCTTCAGCAACCAGATCGCCGGCGACCCGATGATCGAGCTCCTGGAGCGCGGCGCCCTCCAGCAGGTCGGGACCGGAGAGGGCGACCCCTTCCAGTCGTACTTCTCCGGCAACACCATCCAGATCTGCCCGGTCGGCGCGCTCACCTCCGCCGCGTACCGCTTCCGCTCCCGCCCCTTCGACCTGGTCTCCTCGCCGTCGGTGTGCGAGCACTGCGCGGGCGGCTGCGCGACCCGTACGGACCACCGGCGCGGCAAGGTGCTGCGGCGGCTGGCGGCCGACGACCCCGAGGTCAACGAGGAGTGGATCTGCGACAAGGGGCGGTTCGCCTTCCGGTACGCGCAGCAGCGCGACCGGCTGGATCACCCCCTGGTGCGCAACCCGGAGTCCGGCGAACTGGAGCCGGCGAGCTGGCCCGCGGCCCTGGAGGCGGCGGCCCGCGGACTGGCCGCGGCCAAGGGGCGTACCGGCGTCCTGACCGGCGGCCGGCTGACCGTCGAGGACGCCTACGCCTACGCCAAGTTCGCCCGGATCGCGCTGGGCACCAACGACATCGATTTCCGGGCCCGGGTGCACAGCGCCGAGGAGGCCGACTTCCTCGCGTCCCGGGTCGCCGGCCGCGGCCGTGACCTGGACGGCCGGGGAGTCACCTACACCGCGCTGGAGAAGGCACCGGCCGTTCTGCTGGCCGGCATCGAGGCCGAGGAGGAGGCCCCGGGCGTCTTCCTCCGGCTGCGCAAGGCGCACCGCAGGAGCGGACAGCGCACCTACGGGCTGGCCGGTTACGCCTCGCGCGGGCTGATCAAGGCCGGCGGCACGCTGCTGCCGTCCGCGCCCGGTACCGAGACCGAATGGCTGGACGCGCTCGCGGGCGGGGTCGGCCTGGAGGGCGAGGGCCGTTCCGCGGCCGAGGCGCTGCGGGCCGACGGCTCGGTGATCGTCGTCGGTGAGCGGCTGGCGGCGGTGCCCGGTGCGCTGACCGCCGCGATCCGCCTGGCGTCGGCCACCGGGGCCCGTCTGGTGTGGATTCCCCGGAGGGCGGGCGAGCGCGGCGCCGTCGAGGCGGGTGCCCTGCCCGGTCTGCTGCCGGGCGGCCGGCCGGCCACCGATCCGCGGGCCCGCGACGAGGTCGCCGCCGCCTGGGGCGTGGCCGCACTGCCGCACCGGCACGGCCGGGACACCGGCCAGATCATCGAGGCCGCGGCGACCGGCGAGCTCAGCGCGCTCCTCGTGGCGGGCGTCGAGGTCGCGGACCTGCCGGACCCGGCCCGGGCGCTGGCCGCGCTGGACGAGGTCGGTTTCCTGGTCAGCCTGGAGCTGCGGCCCTCACAGGTCACCGACCGGGCGGATGTGGTCTTCCCGGTGGCGGCCGTGGTGGAGAAGCCCGGCACCTTCCTCAACTGGGAAGGCAGGGCGCGGCTGTTCGAGGCCGCGCTGAAACCGGACCAGATGACCCGCCGCCATCTGCTGCCGGACTCGCGGGTGCTGCACATGCTCGCCGACGCCCTCGACGTCCATCTGGCGCTGCCGGACGTCCGGGCCGTACGCCGCGAACTGGACCGGCTCGGCGGCTGGGACGGCCCGTACGCGGGCGAGCCCGTGGAGACCGGGCGTGCGCTGCCCCGCCCCGACAGCGGTGAGGCCGTCCTCGCCGGCCACCGGCTCCTGCTGGACCAGGGGCGGCTCCAGGAAGGCGACAACGCGCTGGCCGGTACCCGGCACGCCGCGGTCGCCCGGCTGTCGGAGATCACCGCGCAGGAGACCGGGGTCAAGGACGGGGATCTGCTGGCGGTCACCGGACCGGCCGGCTCGGTCAGGCTGCCGCTCCAGGTCACGCCGATGCCCGACCGGGTGGTGTGGCTGCCGCTCAACTCCACGGGCGGTGGCGTCGCCGCCGATACCGGGGCCCGCCCCGGTGACCTGGTGAAGATCTCCGCCGCCCCGGGCACGCCGGAGCCGGCCGAGGAGGTGGAGGCATGATGCAGCAGCTCGATCAACTCGCTGCCGCCGGCAGCGCGCTGGCCCAGGAAGACCTGTCGATGTTCGGCCGCGACCCGTGGTGGCTGGTCGTCATCAAGGCGGTCTTCTGCTTCGCGTTCCTGATGCTGACGGTGCTGTTCTCGATCGTCTGGGAACGCAAGGTCGTCGCCTGGATGCAGCTGCGCATCGGCCCCAACCGGCACGGGCCCTGGGGGATGCTGCAGTCCCTCGCCGACGGCATCAAGCTGATGCTGAAGGAGGACCTGGTCGTCAAGCGGGCCGACAAGGTGGTCTACCTCCTGGCGCCGGTCGTGGCGGCCATCCCGGCCTTCATGGCGATCGCGGTGATCCCCTTCGGGCCCGCGGGCAACGAGATCTCGATCTTCGGTGTCCGCACCCCGATGCAGCTGACGGACCTGCCGATCGGCGTCCTCTACATCCTGGCCACGGCCTCGGTCGGCATCTACGGCATCGTGCTGGCGGGCTGGTCCTCCGGCTCGACCTATCCGCTGCTCGGCGGACTGCGCTCGTGCGCGCAGATGATCTCGTACGAGATCGCGATGGGGATGTCGTTCGCGGCGGTGTTCCTCTACTCCGGGTCGATGTCGACGTCGACCATCGTGGAGTCGCAGCAGAACAGGTGGTACGTCCTGCTGCTGCCGGTGTCCTTCATCATCTACATCGTCGCGATGGTGGGCGAGACCAACCGCGCGCCGTTCGACATGCCGGAGTCCGAGGGCGACCTCGTCGGCGGCTTCAACACCGAGTACTCGTCCATCAAGTTCGCGATGTTCATGCTCGCCGAGTACATCAACATGGTGACCGTCTCGGCCGTCGCGATCACCCTCTTCCTGGGCGGCTGGAAGGCACCCTGGCCGATCTCCACGTTCTGGGAGGGCGCCAACCACGGCTGGTGGCCGCTGCTCTGGTTCACGCTCAAGGTGCAGCTGCTGCTGTTCTTCTTCATCTGGCTGCGCGGCACCCTTCCCCGGGTGCGCTACGACCAGTTCATGAAGCTGGGCTGGAAGGTCCTCATCCCGGTCTCGCTGGTCTGGCTGATGCTGGTCGCCACCGTCCGGGCGCTGAAGAACGAGGGCTACAACTTCTCCCAGATCGTGCTGTACGTCGCCGGCAGCGCTGTCGTGCTGCTGCTGATCTCCCTCCTCGTGGACTTCTTCCGGCGCGCCGAGAAGGAGGAGGAGCCGGACGGCGACGGGGCCTTCGACCCGATGGCGGGCGGCTTCCCCGTACCGCCGCTGCCCGGGCAGAGCCTGCCGCCCGTGCCACGCCGCAGGCCGCGCCGGGAGCGGGAGCTGATTGTCAGTGGCGGGGCGGACACTGTCAGTGACGGAATTGGAAACGACGGAAAGGGGGGCGACGGTGCCTGAGTTCCAGAACCCCGTGGCCGGCTTCGGCGTGACCTTCAAGGCCATGTTCAAGAAGCGGCTGACCGAGCAGTATCCGGAGGAGAAGAAGCCGACGGCGCCGCGTTTCCACGGCCGGCATCAGCTCAACCGCCATCCGGACGGGCTGGAGAAGTGCATCGGCTGCGAGCTGTGCGCCTGGGCCTGCCCGGCGGACGCGATCTATGTCGAGGGCGCGGACAACACCGACGAGGAGCGCTACTCCCCGGGTGAGCGCTACGGCCGCGTCTACCAGATCAACTATCTGCGCTGCATCCTGTGCGGTCTGTGCGTGGAGGCCTGTCCGACCCGCGCGCTGACCATGACCAATGAGTACGAACTCGCCGACCGGTCCCGCGAATCGCTCATCTACACCAAGGAAGAGCTGCTCGCGGGCCTGGAGGAGACCATGGTCGATTCCCCGCATGCGATCTACCCCGGCATGACGGAGAAGGACTACTACAAGGGCCTGGTGACCGAGGCCGCGCCGGGGACCGTCCGTCAGGTCGCGGCCTCCAAGGGCGAGAAGGCCGACGACGGCCCGCAGGAGAAGGAGGCGAACGCATGACCGGCCTCGCCGCCGCGGCCTCCATGACCTCCACGGGGGAGGCCGTGCAGTTCTGGATCCTGGGCAGCGTCGCCGTCATCGGCGCGCTGTGCACGATCCTGATGAAGCGCGCCGTGCACAGCGCCCTCTCCCTCGCCGGGACCATGATCGTCCTGGCGGTCTTCTACCTCGCCAACGGCGCGTACTTCCTCGGCGTCGTCCAGATCGTCGTCTACACGGGCGCGATCATGATGCTGTTCCTGTTCGTCGTCATGCTGGTCGGTGTCACCGCGGCGGACTCCCTCAAGGAGACCCTCAAGGGCCAGCGCTGGCTCGCCGCCGGGGTGGGCCTCGGCTTCGGCATCCTGCTGATCGCCGGTATCGGCAACGCCTCGCTCCAGGAGTTCAACGGCCTGGGCGAGGCCAACGCCGGCGGCAATGTGCAGGGCCTGGCGGCGCTCATCTTCACCAAGTACGTCTTCGCCTTCGAAGCCACCGGCGCACTGCTGATCACGGCGGCCGTCGGCGCGATGGTGCTCACCCACCGGGAGCGCACGGAGCGCGCCAAGACGCAGCGTGAGCAGTCCGAGGCCCGGATCCGCGAGGGCAAGCAGGTACCGCCGCTGCCCGCCCCCGGTGTCTACGCCCGGCACAACGCCGTCGACATTCCGGGGCTGCTGCCCGACGGCACCGTCTCCGAGCTCAGCGTCAACCCGACGCTGCGGGAACGGGGCCAGATCCGCGATGTCTCCGGTGCCTCGCTCGCCGAGCTGAAGGCGCTGGAGCGGCGCTCCGAGGACTGGCTGGGCCGCGGCTCCGAGGACGAGCCCGGCCCGCCGTCGTCCGGTGGCGCGGCACCGAAGGAGCACAAGGAGGGGGCCAAGAAATGAACCCGGTCTACTACCTCTATCTCGCCGCCCTGTTGTTCACCGTCGGCGCGGCCGGAGTGCTGATCAGGCGGAACGCCATCGTGGTGTTCATGTGCATCGAGCTGATGCTCAACGCCTGCAATCTCGCCTTCGTCACCTTCTCGCGGATGCACGGGAATCTGGACGGCCAGATCATCGCCTTCTTCACGATGGTCGTCGCCGCGGCCGAGGTCGTGGTCGGTCTGGCCATCATCGTGTCGATCTTCCGCACCCGTCATACGGCCTCGGTCGACGACGCCAGCCTGATGAAGCTGTAAGGGGTCGCACAAAGTGGAGAACTTGATCGCGCTGCTTGTCGCGGCACCGCTGGTCGGTGCGGCCCTGCTGCTGTGCGGCGGCACCCGACTCGACCGCACCGGCCACTTGATCGGCACGCTGTTCTCGGTGGCGTCGTTCGCCGTCGGGGTGGTGCTCTTCGCCGACATGCTCGGCAGGGGCGCCGAGGACCGTGCCCTGCATCAGCACCTGTTCAGCTGGATCCCGGTGGGCGGCTTCCAGGCCGACATCGCCTTCCAGCTCGACCAGCTGTCCATGACGTTCGTCCTGCTGATCACCGGTGTCGGCTCGCTGATCCACATCTATTCGATCGGCTATATGGAGCACGACGAGCGGCGCCGCCGCTTCTTCGGCTACCTCAACCTCTTCCTCGCGGCGATGCTGCTGCTCGTCCTCGCCGACAACTACCTCCTGCTGTACGTCGGCTGGGAGGGCGTCGGCCTCGCCTCGTACCTGCTCATCGGGTTCTGGCAGCACAAGCCGAGCGCGGCCACCGCCGCCAAGAAGGCGTTCCTGGTCAACCGCGTCGGCGACATGGGCCTGTCCATCGCCATCATGCTGATGTTCACGACGTTCGGGACCTTCGCCTTCGGCCCGGTGCTCGCCGCCACCGGCGACACCTCCGAGGGCAAGCTGACCGCCCTCGGGCTGATGCTGCTGCTGGCCGCCTGCGGCAAGTCGGCGCAGGTACCGCTGCAGTCCTGGCTCGGCGACGCGATGGAGGGCCCGACCCCGGTCTCCGCCCTGATCCACGCCGCCACGATGGTCACCGCAGGGGTGTATCTGATCACCCGCTCCGGGGCGATCTTCAATGCCGCCCCGACCGCCCAGCTGGCGGTCGTCGTGGTGGGTGCGGTCACCCTCCTCTTCGGTGCGATCGTCGGTTGCGCCAAGGACGACATCAAGAAGGCGCTGGCCGGTTCGACGATGTCGCAGATCGGCTACATGATCCTGGCCGCCGGCCTCGGCCCGATCGGCTACGCCTTCGCGATCATGCACCTGGTCACCCACGGCTTCTTCAAGGCGGGCCTCTTCCTCGGCG
Source organism: Streptomyces sp. G7(2002) (assembly GCF_028870195.1). Classification (NCBI taxonomy): domain Bacteria; kingdom Bacillati; phylum Actinomycetota; class Actinomycetes; order Kitasatosporales; family Streptomycetaceae; genus Streptomyces; species Streptomyces sp. G7(2002). The sequence continues at coordinate 4,521,919 of NZ_CP102609.1, read as the reverse complement.
CCGGTTCCGTGATGCACGGGATGAACGACGAGGTGGACATGCGCCGTTACGGCGGTCTGCGGAAGTACATGCCGGTCACCTTCATCACCTTCGGCCTCGGCTATCTGGCGATCATCGGCTTCCCCGGTCTGTCCGGCTTCTTCTCCAAGGACAAGATCATCGAGGCGGCGTTCGCCCGGGGTGGCACCGAGGGCTGGATCCTCGGCGGCGCGGCCCTGCTGGGAGCCGCGATCACCGCCTTCTACATGACGCGGGTGATGCTGATGACGTTCTTCGGCGAGAAGCGCTGGGACCCCAGCGAGGTGCATCCGCACGAGTCGCCGAAGGTCATGACGCTCCCGATGGTCGTGCTGGCCATCGGATCGGTCTTCGCGGGCGGGCTGTTCAGCGTCAACGAGGCCTTTGTGAAGTGGCTGGAGCCGGTCACCTCGTTCGCGCACGGCCACTCCCCGCTCAGCGCCACCACGGTCACCGCCTCGACGATCGTGGTGCTGCTCATCGGGGTCGGCATCGCCTGGGCGATGTACGGCCGCAAGCCCGTCCCGGCGCTCGCCCCGCGCGGCTCGCTGCTGACCCGGGCCGCCCGCCGCGATCTGCTCCAGGACGACTTCAACCACATCGTCTTCGTGCGCGGCGGCGAGGAGCTCACCGGCACCCTCGTCCAAGTCGACCGCTCCCTCGTGGACGGTGCGGTCAACGGCACGGCGGCGTCGATGGGCGGACTCTCCGGCCTGCTGCGCCGGTTGCAGACCGGGTTCGTCCGTTCGTACGCGGTCCAGATGCTGGGCGGGGCCGCCGTTCTCGTCGCCGCGACCCTGCTGATGAGGGGTGTCTGAGCCATGTCGTTTCCCCTGCTGACGGCGGTGGCCGTGGTGCCGGCGGTCGGTGCGATCGCCACCGCCGCGCTGCCCGCCGCCAAGCGCACCGCGGCCAAATGGCTCGCGCTGTTCTTCTCGCTGGCCACCTTCGCGCTGGCCCTGGTCGTCGCGTTCCGCTTCGACCCCGGTGCGAAGGGCCCCTTCCAGCTCACCGAATCGCATGCCTGGATCAGTGACTTCGGTGTCCGCTACGAACTCGGCGTGGACGGTATCGCGGTCGCCCTGATCGCGCTGACCACCCTGCTGATCCCCTTTGTCATCCTGGCGGGCTGGCATGACGCCGACCCCCTGGAAGAGGCCACGCCCAACCGGCGCTGGCGGCCCACCCAGGGCTTCTTCGCGCTGATCCTGGCGGTCGAGGCGATGGTGGTCATCTCCTTCGAGGCCACCGATGTCTTCCTCTTCTACATCTTCTTCGAAGCCATGCTGATCCCGATGTACTTCCTCATCGGCGGCTTCGGGGACCGGGCGGGCGGGGACGGCGAGGAGCGGTCCGCGAACCGGCGGTCGTACGCCGCGGTGAAGTTCCTGCTCTACAACCTCGCCGGCGGACTGATCATGCTGGCCGCGGTGATCGGGCTGTACGCCGTCACCGCCGACCAGCTCGGCAGCGGCACCTTCTCGCTCCAGCAGATCGTCGAGGCCCGGGCGGCCGGCAAGCTGGACATCGCCACCGGCACCGAGCGGCTGCTCTTCCTCGGCTTCTTCTTCGCCTTCGCGGTGAAGGCGCCGCTGTGGCCGCTGCACACCTGGCTGCCGGGCGCCATGGGCGAGTCCACCGCGCCGGTCGCGGTGCTGATCACCGCGGTGGTCGACAAGGTCGGCACCTTCGCGATGCTCCGCTTCTGCCTCCAGCTCTTCCCGGAGGCCAGCAGCTGGGCGACGCCCGCCATCCTGGTGCTCGCGCTGATCAGCGTGCTCTACGGCGCGCTGCTGGCGGTCGCCCAGCGGGACATCAAGCGGCTGATCGCCTATGCCTCGATCTCCCACTTCGGCTTCATCATCCTGGGCATCTTCGCGATGACGACCCAGGGCCAGAGCGGCGCGACGCTGTACATGGTCAACCACGGCATCTCGACCGCCGCGCTGATGCTGGTGGCCGGCTTCCTGATCAGCCGCCGCGGCTCGCGGCTGATCGCGGACTACGGCGGTGTGCAGAAGGTCGCCCCGGTCCTCGCCGGTACGTTCCTCATCGGCGGTCTCGCCACCCTGTCGCTGCCCGGTCTGGCGCCGTTCGTCAGCGAATTCCTGGTCCTGGTCGGCACGTTCAGTCGCTATCCGGTGATCGGGATCATCGCGACCCTGGGCATCGTCCTCGCCGCGCTGTACGTCCTCGTGCTCTACCAGCGGACGATGACCGGGCCGGTGAAGGCCGAGGTGAAGAGCATGCCCGATCTCCGGGTGCGGGAGCTGGTGGTGGTGGCACCGCTGATCGCGCTGCTGCTCTTCCTCGGCGTGTATCCGAAGCCGCTCACCGACCTCGTCGATCCGGCGGTCGGCCACACCCTGTCCGTCGTGGACAAGAAGGACCCCAAGCCCGCTGTGCAGGTGGACGCCGTGCCCGGCCAGGGCCGGCCCGGCCATGCCGTGCCTGATCAAGACGTGGAGGCCGCGAAGTGAGTTCCGTGGCAAGTGTCCACAGCCTGTGGACAGTGGCGGCCGACACGCCGGGCAAGATCCCGGCGCCGCACATCGAGTGCGCCCAGCTGTCGCCGACGCTGATCGTTCTGGGCGCGGCCGTGATCGGCATCGTCATCGAGGCGTTCGTACCGCGCCGGCACCGCTACTCCTCCCAGCTGCTGCTGGCCCTGGTGGCGCTGGCGGCCGCGTTCGCCGCGGTGATCGGTCTGGCGGCCGGCGGCTTCGGCTCGTCCAAGGCGCATATCGCCGCCATGGGCGCCCTCGCCGTCGACGGGCCCGCACTGTTCCTGCAGGGCACGATCCTGCTGGTGTCCCTGGTCGCCGTCTTCACCTTCGCCGAGCGCCGGCTCGACCCGGCGGCGCACGGTCACCACGTGGACTCCTTTGCCCCGCAGCCCGCGGCCGTCCCCGGCGGCGCCGCCGAACAGGCCGCGGTCAAGGCCGGGTTCACCACCACCGAGGTCTTCCCGATCGCGCTCTTCGCGGTCGGCGGCATGCTGGTCTTCCCGGCGGCCAATGACCTGCTGACCCTCTTCATCGCGCTGGAGGTCTTCTCCCTCCCGCTCTACATCCTGTGTGCGCTGGCCCGCCGCCAGCGGCTGCTGTCGCAGGAGGCCGCGGTGAAGTACTTCCTCCTGGGCGCCTTCTCGTCCGCCTTCCTGCTGTTCGGCGTGGCCCTGCTGTACGGCTACGCGGGCACGGTCACCTACGCCGGGATCGCCGAGGTGATCTCGGACGGGGCCAAGCAGATCGATCCGGCGCTGGCCGGCGCGATGGGCAATGACGCCCTGCTGCTGATCGGTGCGGCGCTGGTGCTGATGGGGCTGCTGTTCAAGGTCGGCGCGGTCCCGTTCCACATGTGGACCCCGGACGTCTACCAGGGCGCCCCGACCCCGGTCACCGGCTTCATGGCGGCCGCCACCAAGGTCGCGGCGTTCGGTGCGCTGCTGCGCCTGCTGTATGTCGTCCTGCCGGGGATGCGCTGGGACTGGCAGCCGGTGATGTGGGGCGTCGCGATCATCACGATGCTGGGCGGGGCGATCGTCGCCATCACCCAGACCGACATCAAGCGGCTGCTGGCCTACTCCTCCATCGCGCACGCCGGCTTCATCCTCGCCGGTGTCATCGCCACCAGCGAGGAGGGCATCTCCTCGGTGCTCTTCTACCTCGGCGCCTACTCCTTCGTGACCCTCGGCGCCTTCGCCGTCGTCACCCTGGTGCGGGACGCCGGCGGCGAGGCCACCCAGCTGTCCAAGTGGGCGGGGCTCGGCCGGCGTTCGCCGCTGGTGGCCGCGGTCTTCGCGGTCTTCCTGCTGGCCTTCGCGGGCATCCCGCTGACCTCCGGGTTCGCCGGGAAGTTCGCGGTCTTCAAGGCGGCGGCGCAGAGCGGCGCGGGCTGGCTGGTGGTGGTCGGTGTGCTCTCGTCGGCCATCGCCGCGTTCTTCTACATCCGCGTCATCGTGCTGATGTTCTTCAACGAGCCCAAGGCGGACGGCCCGACCGTCGCGGTGCCCAGCCCGCTGACGACCACGGCCATCGCCATCGGTGTCGCGGTCACCCTGGTGCTCGGTCTGGCGCCGCAGTACTTCCTCGATCTGGCCGGTCAGGCCGGGGTCTTCGTGCGCTGAGCACGGGCCGCGCGGTACGGCAACGGCCGCCGCCCGGAGCCCTCGGGGGGTTCCGGGCGGCGGCCGTGTGCGTGGCGCGGGTCAGCTCTTGGGCATCCCGCTCGGCATCTCCGGCATGTCCGGGATCTTCACGCTGCCGTCGCTCGACTTCGTGTACTTCTCGGTGGGGCCGTTCTTCCAGTCGACGGTCAGGGTCCTGCCGTCCGCGCCGGGCTTGAGGGTGCCCATGGTGCGGGTGGTGTCCCCGTCGGTGCACTTGACGGCGGCCATGGTCATCCCGGCCATCTCCTGGACCTTGCCCAGACAGGCGGCCTTGTGCCCGTTGCTGAAGGCGACGGTGCCCTTGGTGATCACCAGGATCAGCTGGTTGCTCTTCGGACCGCTCTTCCAGGCGCCCTCGACCGCGGTGGGGCTCGCGGGCTTGTCGGCGCCTCCCGGAGTCGACGGCGCGGCGTCCGGCGACTTGCTCGGCTTGCTGTCGTTGCCGGTCTCGTTGCCGCCGCTGCTTCCGCAACCGCTGAGCAGCATCGCGGCGATGGCTGCCGCCCCGGCGATCTGCGCTGCCTTGCGCACGTACGTCTCCTCCGTTGTGGGTCAGGAGACGTGAGGCTAGCAGCGGCTCCGGGCGGCGGTCCGGGCCGTCGCCCGGATTGCGGCAGCGCCGGTACGGAGTTGGTGTGCGGCTGTGACGTAGGAGTGCTCTTGAGGCGACAAGAAGGGATATCCCGGGCGGACCGGACCGGGCCGGGCCGGTTCAGGGGGAGGCCGCATGCGACGCCGCCTCCTTGTCCTGGCGGACCGCGCGCTGCACCGCATGTGTCATCCAGAACTCCCGCGCGAACCGCTTCATCTCACGGCGCACGGGGCGGTAGCCGCGGCTGATCAGGAGCCGGCGGTCCAGGTCCGTCGCCGAGGCCAGCGCGGCCATCAGCCGGCCCCGGCGGTCCGGGAACCCGGCGCCGAGCGCCGCGGCGAAGCGCTCCCGGGCCGGGCCGACGAGATCCACCGCCCCGGCCGGGAAGCGCGCGTACGGGAACAGGCCCAGGGCGCGCCGGGTCTCCCGGCGCAGTGCGCCGCGCTCCTCCAGCCGGCGCACACACAGCTCCTGGACCGGCCGCCCGGCCCGGCGCACCCAGCGCTCCGCCTTGATGCCCCGGCCCCGCTTGTCCGGGCCGGGCAGCGCCGCCAGCGCGCCGTCCAGCACCGGATCGCCCAGCGGCAGGGGATTGGTGACCGTGATCCGGTCGCCGCTCCCGACGGTGATCCGCCCGGCCTCCTCCAGATCGGCGAGCGCCGCGCCGGCCAGTCCGTACCGCAGGTACCTGGCGTGGTTCAGGAACCGGCCGCGTTCCGGTTCGAGGGCGAGCAGCAGCAGCTCCTCCGGGAGGGTGAGCGGTGTCCCGGTCATCCCGCGGGCAGGATGCGGCCGGTGACCTCGCCCAGGCCGATCCGGGCGCCTTCGGGGCCGGGTGCCCAGGCGGTGAGGGTGACCTCGTCGCCGTCCTGGAGGTAGGGGCCCTTGCCCTGGGTGAGTTCCAGCAGGCAGCCGAGCTGGTCGGGGTCGGGCCCGGAGACGGTGCCGGAGGCGAACAGATCGCCGGTGCGCAGCGAGGCGCCGTTGACGGTCATATGGGCGAGCTGCTGTGCGGCCGTCCAGTACATGGCGGAGAACGGCGGCCGGGAGACCGTCTCGCCGTTGATGCGCACCTCGATACGGATGTCGATGCCGCCCGGCTCCGCGTCCGCGTCGTCGAGGTAGGGCAGCAGCGGGAAGTCCCGGGCGGGCGGCGGTGTACGGGCCTCGTCGAGGGCGTCGAGCGGGGTGATCCAGGCGGAGACGGAGGTGGCGAAGGACTTGCCGAGGAAGGGGCCGAGCGGCACGTACTCCCAGGCCTGGATGTCGCGCGCGGACCAGTCGTTGAGGAGGCAGACGCCGAAGACATGGTCGCGGAAGGCACCCTGGGCCACGGGCTCGTGGAGCGTGGAGGGCGCACCGACGACAAAGCCGACCTCGGCCTCGATGTCGAGGCGGACGGACGGGCCGAAGGAGGGGGCCTCGTCCGCGGGGGCCTTGCGCTGGCCGTGCGGCCGGACGACCGGGGTGCCGGTGACGACCACGGTGCCCGCCCGGCCGTGGTAACCGATCGGCAGATGCTTCCAGTTGGGGGTCAGCGCCGCGTCGTTCGGGCGGAAGATCCGGCCCACGTTGGTGGCGTGGTGCTCGCTGGCGTAGAAGTCGACGTAGTCGGCGACCTCGAAGGGGAGGTGCAGCGTGACCCCGTCCAGCGGGTGGAACAGCGGCGCCACTTCGTCGTGGTGCGCGGGGTCGGTCACGGCGGTGTGGACGGCCGCGCGGATCTGCTGCCAGACGGGACGGCCGGCGGCCAGCAGCGGGTTGAGGGTCGGCGCCGCGAGCAGTTCGGCGTGCGGATGGATGGCGGCGGGCAGCGCGCTCGGCAGGGCGCTCAGATCGAGGACCTGGTCGCCGTAGCGGACGCCGAGACGGCGCCGGTCGGGCGCGTCGGCGGTGCTGAAGACGCCGTAGGGGAGGTTGTGCGGGCCGAAGGGATCGCCTTCCGCCAGGTCGAACGGGCTCTGCTCGGGCATGGACAGCTCCTCGCGTTCGTCGTCGCCGGTGGGCGGCCGGGGCCTGGTGGCCCGCGGGCCGTGGGGCCGTCGATCAGAGTACGGCCGGGCGGCGATCAGCGGGGCGGTCCCGGGGCGTGATGGCGCGGATGCGTACGCAGACGGTGGGCGGGGGCGCGGTGCGCTGCGCCCCACGCATCGGTCATGTCCGGAAAAGCCTTGCCGCACTGCGCAATTCAGGCCTAACTTCCTTCCCTGGCCGACGCGGCCGGACTGCCGTTCTTCACCTGGGGGAGGGACCGAAGTGAGCACTCCGGTAGCGGTCATCGGAGCCGGTCCGTACGGTCTGTCGGCGGCCGCGCATCTACGGGCGTACGGCCTGCCGGTGCGGGTCTTCGGGCAGCCGATGGTGAGCTGGCGCACCCGGATGCCCGCGGGCATGCAGCTCACCTCGACGCCCGCGGCCTCCAGCATCGGCGTCCCTTGGCCCGGCCACACCCTCGGCGACTTCTGCGCGGCCACGGGGGAGGGGCCCTACGCCTCGGACCGGGACCTGCTCCCCGTGGAGACCTTCGTCCGGTACGGGCAGTGGGTGCAGCAGCGGCTGGTCCCCGGTCTGGAGCAGGTGCGGGTGGTCTCGGTCGACCGGCGGGCCGACGGCTTCGAGCTGAAGCTGGACAGCGGTGAGCAGCTCGGCGCGCGGGCGGTGGTCGTCGCCACCGGCCTGACCGGACTGGCGCAGCTGCCGCCGGAACTGGCCGCCGCGATCCCGGACGGCCCGTCCGCCACCGGGCCGGTCTCGCACAGTTCGCAGCACCACGATCTGTCCGCGCTGGCCGGCCGGGACGTGGTGGTGATCGGTGCCGGGCAGTCGGCGCTGGAGAGCGCGGTGCTGCTCACCGAGGCGGGCGCGGCGGCCGTACGGGTGGTGGCGCGCGGCCCCGCCGCGGTGGGTTTCGGCCCGCCGCCGGACCGCCGGCCGCGGCTGCGCCCGCCGTCGCCGTCCGGCACCGCCTGGCCGCTGTACGCGCTGACCCGGCACGCCGGTGCCTTCCGACGGCTGCCGGTGCCCGCCCGGCGGTATCTGGTGCGCCGGGTGCCCGTCCCGCTGGGGGCGTGGTGGCTGCGGGACCGCTTCACCGACCGGGTGCGGGTGACGCAGGGGCGGCGGATCGTACGGGCCATGGTCCGCGACGGCCGTCCCGTGCTGGCGCTGCGCGGCGCCGACGGGCAGGGCGGGGAGGTCGTCGCCGACCATGTGCTGGCCGCGACCGGCTACCGGATGGATCTGGCGGCGCTGGACTTCCTGGGCCAGGGGCTGCGCACCGGGGTCGTGGCGCGGGCCGGCGGTCCGCTGCTGGACGCCGGCTTAGGCTCGTCCGTACCGGGGCTGTACTTCACGGGGCTGCCGGCGGCCGCCTCGTTCGGGCCGGTGATGCGCTTCGTGTGCGGCACGGAGTTCGCCTCGCCGCGGCTGGCACGGGCGGTGGCGCGGGCGTACGGGTGAGGCGGGGCGTCCGCGCGGGCCGGCGCCGGGGTCACCTCGCGTCCGGGCGTCCCCCGGTGCCTTGTACTCCGGGCCTCCTCCGGTACCCCGTATTCAGGGCGTCCTCCGGTGCCCCGTATGCCGGAGGGCCGCCTCGCCCGGTCATGACGGCCGGCGGTGCGGCGGATGCGGAAGTCGTCCTGGTCCGTGGCGATTTCGCGACGGGCGGTGACCGGTACGTCCCCGTGGCGGCGGGGCCGTGACGGGGTGGGGGTTTTCCGGCCATGCCCGGTACGCGGGGGCCTTGCCGGAGCGGAAGCGGACCGGGGATGCTTGCCGTTGCCGGTCCGCTCCTCCGCGTGCGCCGGTGCCGCTCTTCCGCGTCGCACCCGCGTCAACAGTTGACCCGGAACTTCCCGGCCGGGGGGTCGCCGTGCTTCCCGGGCGGTTCGGGGGGCGGGCGCTCACGGTGATCGAACTGCGACCGGATACGCTGGCCAATGGTGGAGACAGCGACAGATCGACATTCAGTTTGATCGTCAGCAGACAGGAGTACCCCTCGTGACCGTCGTCGGGCCCTTCGGGCTGAGCGTGCGGGACCAGGCTCTTGAGGCCGATGTCCAGGCCGGGTTGGCGGCTGTCGAGGAGGGCCTGCTGGAGGCCACCAAGAGCGACGTGCCGTTCATCACCGAGTCCGCGCAGCATCTCGTGCGCGCGGGCGGCAAGCGGTTCCGGCCGTTGCTGGTGATGCTGGCCGCCCAATTCGGTGACCCCTACAGCCCGGGTGTGGTGCCCTCCGCCGTCGTCGTGGAGCTCACGCACCTGGCGACGCTGTACCACGACGACGTGATGGACGAGGCCGATGTACGCCGCGGGGTGGCCAGCGCCAATGCCCGCTGGGGCAACTCCGTCGCGGTGCTGACCGGCGACTTCCTGTTCGCCCGCGCCTCGCACATCCTCGCCGACCTCGGCCCCGAGGCGGTCCGGATCCAGGCCGAGGCGTTCGAACGCCTGGTGACCGGCCAGATCCTGGAGACCGCGGGCCCGCGCGACGGCCGTGACCCCATCGACCACTACCTGGACGTGCTCGCGGGCAAGACCGGCTCGCTGGTCGCCGTCGCCTGCCGCTTCGGCGCGATGATGTCGGGCGCCGAGGAGTCGACGGTCAACATCCTCACCCAGTACGGCGAGCGGCTCGGTACGGCCTTCCAGCTGGCCGACGACGTCCTGGACATCGCCAGCGACTCGCACGAGTCGGGCAAGACGCCCGGTACGGACCTGCGTGAGGGCATCCCGACGCTGCCGGTGCTGCGGCTGCGGGCGCGGGCCGAAAGCGCCGCCGGCACCCCCGAGGACCGGGCGCTGTGCGAGCTGCTGGCCGGCGACCTCACCGATGACGCCCGGCACGCCGAGGCGCTGGCCGGTCTGCGCGCCCACCCGGCGCTCGAAGAGGCCCGCCGCGACACCGTGCGCTATGCGCAGGAGGCCCGCGCGATGCTGGCCCCGCTGTCCTCGTGCATGGCCAGGTCGGCCCTCGAAGGGCTCTGCGACGCGGTGGTGCACCGGGCGGGCTGAGGCCTCCCGCGGCGCCTGTTCCCCAGGGCCTGCCCTCACATCCCCCAGGGCCTGCCCCCGCATCCCCTAGGGAATGCTCCGCCTTCTGTCGTACGGGCTCCGACTTGAGGTGACCGTGCGTCATACCTCAGCAGTAGGACGAGTTGCTCCCGCGGGCTGACGTTTTGTGCCTTGCGATTTGGTGAGATGGAACCACCTGAGCGCGGCGGACAGGTCACCATGAGCCCCAGGGCGTGGACAGCACAGCAGCCGCCGCACACGACGGAGGTAGGGCAGATGCCACGGAACGAACCGACCGAGGTCACCGACGGATGGGACGGGGAACGCTCCCCGAGGCGCCGTAAGGCGGTGCGGTATGGCGTGCCGGTTGCGGTGGCGGGGGTCGCGGCGGCCACGATCGGGCTGGTCCCGGCGTTCGCCGGCGGTTCTCCGGACCTGCCGAAAATCTCGGCACAGGAACTGATAGCCAAGGTCGCCAAGTCGGATGTCCAGCAGCTCTCCGGCACGGTCCGGGTCACCACGGACCTCGGTCTGCCGTCGCTGCCGGGCGCCGGTGGCGGAGCGGGCGGCTTCGGAGGCGCCCCGGGCGGCGGCGAGAAGGGCGGGGACGACGCCTCCGCGGCGCCCCAGAAGAAGCTGATGGAGCTGGCGTCCGGTGCGCACACGCTGCGCGTCGCGGTCGACGGCCCCGACAAGCAGCGGGTGTCGATCGTCGACAAGGCCGCCGAGTACAGCCTCGTCCACCACGGCAAGGAGCTCTGGGCGTACGACAGCGGCAGCAACACCGCCGTGCGCAGCACCGCGCCCGACAGCCGCTCCGGCAAGGAGCACCGTGCCCCCGAGGGCCTGCCCAAGGACCTGAAGGGCGCGACGCCGCAGGACCTCGCGAAGCAGGCCCTGGAGGCGGCCGGTGACACGACCTCGGTCACCGTCGACGGCACCGCCAAGGTCGCCGGACGGGACGCCTACCAGCTGCTGATCAAGCCCAAGCAGACCGGCTCCACGGTCGGCTCGATCCGGGTCGCGGTGGACGCCGAGACCGGCACGCCGCTGAAGTTCACCCTGACGCCCAAGAGCGGTGGCGCGGCCGCCGTCGACGTCGGCTTCACCAACGTCGACTTCGCCAAGCCCGCCGCGAGCACGTTCGACTTCACCCCGCCCAAGGGCGCCAAGGTCGTCGACGGCGACAAGGAGCGCGCGACGGCGCAGCGCGGGCACGGCAAGGACGCCCCGTCCCGCAAGGAGCTCGCCAAGGACATGGGCGGGATGAACGTCATCGGCAAGGGCTGGACATCCATCGCCACGATCAAGGGCGAGGGCTCCGGTCTGCCCTCCGGCAAGGACAAGGGCGAGGGCGCGGGCGGTGACGCCGCCAAGTTCCTGGACAGCATCGGCGAGAAGGCCAACGGTTCGTTCGGCTCCGGCCGGTTCTTCAGCACCCGTCTGGTCAACGCCCTGGTCACGGACAACGGCACGGTCTACGTCGGCGCCGTCGACAAGCAGAGCCTGATCAACGCGGCCAACGCCGCCAAGTAACGGGCCACCACAGCCTCGCGGGACCGCCGCGCCACCCCTTCGCGGGTGGCGCGGCGCGGCCCGTGAGCCTTCCGTACGACGTTGGGGGACCGATGCCGGCACCACCCGCCCCGGGGCCCGACGGGGTGCGCCCGCCCGCCGACGGGCCCGGGGCCGGGCGTCCGCCGGCCGGGGACCGGGCGATCGAGACGCGGGGGCTGACCAAGGCCTACGGCGGCGGCCGGCTCGCCGTCGACGGCCTCGATCTGGCCGTTCCGCGCGGCAGCATCTTCGGCTTCCTCGGCCCCAACGGCTGCGGCAAGACCACCACCATCCGCATGCTGATGGGCCTGATCCAGGCGACCGCCGGCCACGCCCGGGTGCTCGGGCAGCCGATGCCCGCCGCGGGCCGCCGGGTGCTGCCCGAGGTCGGCGCGCTCATCGAGGGCCCGGCCCTCTACGGCTTCCTCAGCGGACGGGACAACCTCCGCCGGTTCGACGCCGCCGACCCGGGCGCCGATCCCCGTACCCGCGGCGCGCGGGTCGGCCGGGCACTGGAGCGGGTGGGCCTGGCCGCGGCGGCCGGCAAGAAGGCGCGCGCCTACTCCCTCGGGATGAAGCAGCGCCTCGGCCTGGCCGCGGCCCTGCTCCAGCCCCGTGAGCTGCTGGTGCTCGACGAGCCCACCAACGGCCTGGACCCCCAGGGCATGCGGGAGATCCGTGCCCTGGTCCGCGAGCTGGCGGCGGACGGCACGACCGTTTTTCTCTCCTCCCATCTCCTCGACGAGATCGAGCAGGTTTGCACCCATGCCGCGGTGATGGCCCGCGGCCGGCTGATCACCCAGGGCACCGTCGCCGACCTCTCCGCCACGGTCCTCGGCCCGCGCGGCAATGGCCGGCTCACGGTCACCACGCCCGACACCGCGGACGCGGCCCGCGTGCTGAAGGAGCTCGGGGTGAGCGGCGTGGAGATCACCGACGACCGGGTGACGGGCGAACTCCCGGCCCCGGACGCCCCCATGGGCGGGCCGGACGGCGGGGCGCCGCGGGAGCTCGCGGACCTCAACGCCGCGCTGGTGCACGCCGGGGTACGGGTCCGTGGCTTCGGCACCGAGCGCGCCTCGCTGGAGGATGTCTTCGTGTCACTGACCGGGGAGGGCTTCGATGTCGCAGGCTGAGGCGGCGCGGCGCACTCCCCGGCCGCTGTGGTCGCTGGGGCTGCTGCGCAGCGAGATCGCCATGACGTTCCGGCGCTGGCGCACCCTCGCACTGCTGGCGGTGCTCGCGGGCGTACCGGTCCTGGTCGGCATCGCCGTCAGGATCGAGACCGGTGACGGCGGGCCGGGCGGCGGCGGTGACGGCGGCGCGGGCGGCCCGGCGTTCCTCTCCCAGGTCACCCACAACGGCCTCTTCCTGGTCTTCACCTCGCTCGCGGTGACCCTGCCGTTCTTCCTGCCGATGTCCGTCGGTGTGATCGCGGGAGACTCCCTCGCCGGCGAGGCGCACGGCGGGACGCTGCGCTACCTCCTGGTCGCCCCGGCCGGCCGCACCCGTCTGCTGCTGGTCAAATACGCCACGACCCTGACGTTCTGCCTGGTGGGCACGCTGGTCGTGGCGCTCTCCGCACTGGCGACCGGTGCGCTGCTCTTCCCCCTTGGCGAGGTCACCCTGCTCTCGGGCACCTCCGTGTCCTTCGGCGAGGGGCTGCTGCGGGCGCTGGCCATCGCGGTCGCGGTGGCGCTGTCCCTGACCGGGCTGGCCGCCGTCGGCCTGTTCGTCTCGACGCTCACCACCAGCGGCATCGCGGCCATGGCGACCACGGTCGGCCTGCTGATCACCGTGCAGATCCTGGACACCATTCCGCAGCTGGACGCCCTCCAGCCGTATCTCTTCCCCCACTACTGGCTGTCCTTCGCGGATCTGCTCCGCGACCCCGTCTACTGGGACCAGCTGCAGAAGAACTTCGGCCTGCAGGCGCTGTACGCCCTGGTGTTCGGCTCGGCGGCCTGGGCGCGCTTCACCACCCGGGACATCACTGCGTGAGGCCGGGGGGCCGCGGCGGCAAAGTCTGCTCCGCGGTGTGGGGTGCCGCCGCCGCTGCCTGGGGCGCTTCCGCGGACTGCGCCGCCTCTGCCCCGGCCGCCTCGCCCGCGCGGGCCGCGGCCCGCGCCAGCGCCGTCCGTGCCCGCCCCGCGGTCCGCAGCGCGTCCCAGGTCAGCAGCGCCAGGGCCAGCCACACCAGCGCGAACCCGGCCCAGCGCTCCGGCGGCATCGCCTCGTGGAAGACCGTGAGCCCCAGCACGAACTGGAAGGTCGGCGCCAGATACTGCAGCATCCCGATCGTCGTCAGCGGCAGCCGCACGGCCGAGGCGCCGAAGCAGATCAGCGGCACCGCCGTCGCGATACCGCAGGCCGACAGCAGCAGCGCCTGGCCCACCCCGCCGGTGGTGAAACTGGCCTCACCGCGCAGGCCGAGGAAGACCAGAAAACCCAGCGCGGGCAGCAGCTGCAGGGCCGTCTCGGCGCTGAAGCCCTCGATCCCGTCGAGCTTGATGCCCTTCTTGACCAGCCCGTACGTCGCGAACGAGAAGGCCAGCGCGAGCGCGATCCAGGGCACCCGGCCGTAGGCGACGGCCATCACGATGACGGCGACGGTCCCGGTCCCCACCGCTGTCCACTGCAGCGGACGCAGCCGCTCGCGCAGCAGCAGCACGCCGAAGGCGATGCTGACCAGCGGATTGATGAAGTAGCCGAGCGACGCCTCCAGCACATGCCCGGAGTTGACCGCCCAGATGTAGAGGAACCAGTTCGCCGAGATGAACAGGGTGCACAGGAGGACCATCCCGAGCCTTCGGGGCTGCCGCAGCAGCGGGCCGATCCAGGACCAGCGGCGGAGCACGGCGAGGAGGACGACGGCGACGGGCAGCGACCACACCATGCGGTGGGCCAGGATCTCGGACGGTGAGGCGTCCTCCAGCAGCCGCCAGTAGAGCGGCAACAGGCCCCACATGGTGTAGGCGGCGAGGCCGTAGGCGAGTCCGGTGCGCTGGTCGCTTCGAGGCTGCAAGGGGACCCTCCTGGTGGTGCTGCGTCGCTCCGGGGAACGTAGCGCCGCCCGGGCCGCCTGTCATGCCCGTCTTGAAATACGGTCATGACCGGCCGTACGGGCGGCGCCGGCGCTACGGCCGGGGCTCCAGGCCGCGGCCGCTTCAGGTGGGCAGCCCCTTCGGCCCCTTCAGCCCTCCAGTCCCTTCAGCGCCTCCGCGATCGCCTCGGCGACCGGCGTGGTCGGACGGCCGATGAGCCGGGACAGCTCGCCGGGCGTCGCGGACAGCTCTCCGCGGGCGATCCCGGCGTCCGCGTCGGCGACCAGCTGTGCGCCCAGCGCCGGTACGCCCGCCTCGACCAGCAGCGCCACATACTGCTCCGGCGGCAGATCGCGGTACGCGATGCGCCGGCCGGTCTGCCGCGAGACCTCGGCCGCGTACTCGGCCATTGTCCAGGCGGTGTCGCCGCTCAGCTCGTACACCGTGTTCTCGTGGCCGCCGCCGGTGAGGACGACGGCGGCCGCCTCGGCGTAGTCCCGGCGCGCGGCGGTGGCCACCCGGCCCTCGCCCGCGCTGCCGACGACGGCGCCGGTCTTCAGGGTGGTGGCCAGCGCGCCCGTGTAGTTCTCGTGGTACCAGCCGTTGCGCAGCAGGCAGTACGGCACCCCGGACGCGAGCAGCGCCTGCTCGGTGGCGAGGTGTTCCTCGGCGATGGAGAACGTGGCCGTCGGCCCGCCCAGCACACTCGTGTAGGCCAGCAGCCCGACGCCCGCCTCCCGCGCGGCGTCGATGACGGTGCGGTGCTGGGTGAGGCGCTGCCCGGCCTCGTTGCCGGAGATGAACAGCACCCGGTCACCGGCCGCGAAGGCACCCTGGAGGGTCTCGGGCCGGCTGTAGTCCGCGTGCTTGATCTCCACACCACGGGCCGCGAGGTCGGCGGCCCTGGCGCGGTCGCGGGCGAGGGCGACGATCTCGTCCGGTGCGGTGCGCCGGAGCAGCTCCTCGATGACGAGCCGGCCGAGTGCCCCGGTGGCGCCGGTGACGACGAAGCTCATGAGTTACCCCCTGTGGGCGTCGCTGGCTGAGGACCCGACCGTACGCCTGCCATAAACGATCGTCTATGACGGGCGTACGGATAGCTGGTGCGGGATCACCCTTCAGCATCGCCCGCCGACGCGGGACCGGCACGGCGCAGGGGCCGGGGGCTGCATGGCGCGGGAGCGGACGCCGGCACGAGGCAGGGGCGGGGACCCGCAGGGCGCAGGAGACGGGACCGGCACGGCGCGGGAGCGGGGACCCGCAGGGCGCACGAGACGGTAAGCCTGTCGTGATCACGGCGTACGACAAACGGGTGCCTCCGGAAGCGACGTAGGACGCTTCCGGAGGCACCCGCGGGCCTGGCGAAGTGGCGAAGCCGGTCGGTCAGCCGACGACCGTCCAGGTGTCGTTGCCGGTCAGCAGTGAGGCGAGGTCGCCCTTGCCCTTCTGCTCGATGGCGGCGTCCAGCTGGTCGGACATCAGGGTGTCGTAGACCGGCCGGTCGACACTGCGCAGCACACCGATGGGGGTGTGGTGGAGGGTGTCGGCGTCGGCGAGCCGGGAGAGGGCGAAGGCCGTCGTGGGCGAGGGGTTGTGGGCGTCGTGCACCAGCACACCGCCCGTGCCCTCCTCCCGGACGTCGATGACCTTGAGGTCGCCGGTGGCCGGGTCGCGGACCACGCCCTTGGAGCCGAAGCCGTCGGGGGCCAGTGCGCCGAAGCGGATCGGCTGCCCGTGCTCCAGACGGATCACGGCCTCCTCGGCCTTCTCCTTGTCCTTGAGGACCTCGAAGGCGCCGTCGTTGAAGATGTTGCAGTTCTGGTAGATCTCCACCAGCGCCGTGCCGGGGTGGGCGGCGGCCTCGCGCAGCACCGAGGTGAGGTGCTTGCGGTCGGAGTCGACGGTGCGCGCCACGAAGGACGCCTCGGCGCCGAGCGCCAGCGAGACCGGGTTGAACGGCGCGTCCAGCGAGCCCATCGGCGTCGACTTGGTGATCTTGCCGACCTCGGAGGTGGGGCTGTACTGGCCCTTGGTCAGACCGTAGATCCGGTTGTTGAACAGCAGGATCTTGAGGTTGACGTTGCGCCGCAGCGCGTGGATGAGGTGGTTGCCGCCGATGGACAGCGCGTCGCCGTCACCCGTGACGACCCATACGGACAGATCGCGCCGCGAGGAGGCCAGGCCGGTGGCGATGGCCGGGGCGCGGCCGTGGATGGAGTGCATCCCGTAGGTGTTCATGTAGTACGGGAAGCGGGAGGAGCAGCCGATGCCGGAGACGAAGACGATGTTTTCCTTCGCCAGGCCGAGCTCGGGCATGAAGCCCTGCACGGCGGCGAGGACGGCGTAGTCACCGCAGCCGGGGCACCAGCGCACTTCCTGATCGGACTTGAAGTCCTTCATGGACTGCTTGGCGTCGGCCTTGGGCACCAGGGAGAGCGCCTCGATCTGCGAGGACCTCTCCGAGATCGTCTCAGTCATTGATGGCCTCCTTAAAGACCTCCGCGAGCTGCTCGGCCTTGAACGGCATTCCGCTGACCTGGGTGTGCGAGTGCGCGTCGACGAGGTACTTGGCGCGCAGCAGAGTGGCGAGCTGTCCGAGGTTCATCTCCGGCACGATCACCTTGTCGTAACGCGCCAGGACCTCGCCGAGATTCCGCGGGAAGGGGTTGAGATGGCGCAGATGGGCCTGCGCGATGCGGTCTCCCCCGCGCCGGACGCGCCGGACCGCCGCGGTGATCGGTCCGTATGTCGAACCCCAGCCCAGGGCAAGGGTCTTGGCGCCCTGGCCGCTCTCGTCGGCGGGGTCGTCGACCTCGAGGTCGGGAACCTCGACGCCGTCCACCTTCGCCTGGCGGGTGCGCACCATGAAGTCGTGGTTGGCGGGGGCGTAGGAGATGTTGCCGGTGCCGTCCTGCTTCTCGATGCCGCCGATGCGGTGCTCCAGGCCCGGCGTGCCCGGCACGGCCCAGGGACGGGCCAGCGTCTGCTCATCGCGCTTGTACGGCCAGAACACCTCGGTGCCGTCCGCCAGCTGGTGGTTGGTGCCGGAGGCGAACTGGACCCGCAGATCGGGGAGTTCATCGATGTCGGGGATCCGCCACGGCTCGGAGCCGTTGGCCAGATAGCCGTCGGAGAGCAGGAAGACGGGGGTGCGGTAGGTGAGCGCGATACGGGCCGCGTCCAGCGCCGCGTCGAAGCAGTCGGCGGGGGTCCTGGGCGCCACGATCGGCACCGGCGCCTCGCCGTTGCGTCCGTACATCGCCTGCAGCAGATCGGCCTGCTCGGTCTTCGTCGGCAGCCCCGTCGAGGGCCCGCCGCGCTGGATGTCGACGATCAGCAGCGGAAGTTCGAGACTGACCGCGAGACCGATGGTCTCCGACTTCAGCGCCACACCGGGGCCGGAGGTGGTGGTCACCGCCAGCGCGCCGCCGAAGGCCGCGCCCAGCGCCGCGCCGATACCGGCGATCTCGTCCTCCGCCTGGAACGTCCGCACACCGAAGTTCTTGTGCTTGGACAGCTCGTGCAGGATGTCGGAGGCCGGGGTGATCGGGTACGAGCCCAGGTACAGCGGCAGATCCGCCTGCCGGCCCGCCGCGATCAGCCCGTAGGACAGCGCGAGGTTCCCGGAGATATTGCGGTAGGTGCCGGTGGGGAAGTCCTTCGTCGCCGGGGCGACCTCGTAGGAGACGGCGAAGTCCTCCGTCGTCTCGCCGAAGTTCCAGCCCGCCCGGAACGCGGTGACGTTCGCCTCCGCGATCTCCGGCTTCTTGGCGAACTTCGCCCGCAGGAACTTCTCGGTGCCCTCGGTCGGCCGGTGGTACATCCACGACAGCAGCCCCAGCGCGAACATGTTCTTGCTGCGCTCGGCCTCCTTGCGGGAGAGCCCGAACTCCTTGAGCGCCTCGATCGTCAGCGTGGTCAGCGGCACCGGGTGGACGTTGTAGGCCTCCAGCGAGCCGTCCTCCAGCGGGCTGGTGGCATAGCCGACCTTCGCCATCGGGCGCTTGGTGAACTCATCGGTGTTGACGATGATGTCCGCGCCCCGCGGCACATCGGCGATGTTCGCCTTCAGGGCGGCGGGGTTCATCGCGACCAGCACATTCGGTGCGTCACCGGGCGTGAGGATGTCGTGGTCGGCGAAGTGCAGCTGGAAGCTGGAGACGCCCGGCAGGGTCCCGGCAGGGGCCCGGATCTCGGCGGGGAAGTTCGGCAGCGTCGACAGGTCGTTGCCGAACGACGCCGTCTCCGAGGTGAACCGGTCGCCGGTGAGCTGCATACCGTCACCGGAGTCTCCGGCGAACCGGATGATCACCCGGTCCAGACGTCGGACTTCTTTGCCTTCGCCGCCGTTACCGGAAGCGCGCTGTTCCCCGACAAGCGCTGCGTCGGTCTGCTCGGCTGGGCTACTGACCTGGCTGGTCACTGCTTCGGACCTCCCTCGAGGGGTGCGGCGTCCCCGCCGGAGGCAGGGCTCGGGACGTGTCGTACCGACCGGTTGTCCCATAACCATCGTACGTGGGTAAGGGTGGCCTTCCTTGGGTCGATCGCATGGTGGACGTCAGCATGAGACAGCGATCTGGTGCTTTTGTCATGAAATCACCGCCCCCGTGACCCCCTTGTTCATGACGCTCCGGACTCCTCCATTGGTTCTACGCCCAAAGTCCTCGACCTGGGCGGAAAACACCTCGGACAGCCCATCTGACAGAGTGTCAGACGCTCAGGAGTTGAGGTAGGTGAGTACGGCAAGCACTCTTCGGTGATCCCCGTCACTCTGCGCCAGGCCCAGTTTCAGGAAGATATTGCTGACGTGCTTCTCGACCGCACCGTCGCTGACCACCAGCTGCCGGGCGACCGCGGAGTTCGTCCGGCCCTCGGCCATCAGCCCCAGCACCTCCCGCTCCCGGGGTGTCAGCCGGTCCAGCACGTCCTGCTTACGGCTGCGGCCCAGCAGCTGTGCCACCACCTCCGGGTCCAGGGCGGTCCCGCCCCCGGCGACCCGGACCACCGCGTCGACGAACTCCCGCACCTCGGCCACCCGGTCCTTGAGCAGATAGCCGATGCCCCGGCTCGAACCGGCCAGCAGCTCCGTCGCGTACTGCTCCTCGACGTACTGTGAGAGGACCAGCACGCCCAGGCCCGGGTGGTCCCGGCGCAGCCGGATCGAGGCCCGCACCCCTTCATCGGTGTGCGTCGGCGGCATCCGTACGTCCGCCACCACCACATCCGGCAGCGCCCCCTCGTCCGCCAGCTCCCCGATCACCTTGATCAGCGCCTCGGCGTCCCCCACACCGGCCACGACCTCATGCCCCCGGTCGGTGAGCAGCCTGGTCAGGCCCTCCCGGAGCAGCACCGAGTCCTCGGCGATGACCACCCGCACCTTGTCCTCCACGGCTCAGATCCCCCCACGCGTCATCCCGTCCCGTCCCTGCCGGACCCCAGCATCCCAGCATCCGGACGGAAACGAGGCGGGTGAGGGGGAGCAGGGGTGGAGACAGGGGGCGGAGAGGGCCGGGCGGTAGGGGCCGGGCGGGAGGGGCGGGCGAGTCTCCGCGGGTGCTGACCCGGAGGCCCCCTCAGCGCCGCCCGGCGGTCATCCGCGCCACGGCAGTTCGGCGGTGATGGACGTCGGTCCGCCGACCGGGGAGTCCACTATCAGCAGGCCGTCGACGGCATCCAGCCGCTCGGCGAGGCCGGCCAGGCCGGTGCCGCTGCCGGTGTGCGCGCCGCCCCCGCCGTTGTCCGCGACCAGCACCATGAGCCGGTCCGCGGTGCGCCAGACGTCGAGCGTGGCGCTGGTGGCCCGGGCGTGCCGGGAGACGTTCTGCAGCAGCTCGGAGGCGGTGAAGTACGCGATGCCCTCGATCGCCGCGGCCGGCCGGTGGTCCAGATCCACGGTCACCGTCACCGGGACCGTGCACCGCGCGGACAGTGCCGACAGCGCCGGGCCGAGACCCCGGTCGGTGAGGATCGCCGGATGGATCCCGCGGGCCAGGTCCCGCAGCTCCTGGAGCGCGATCTTCACCTCGCCGTGCGCCTCGTCCACCATCCTGGCCGCGGCCTCCGGGTCCTCCGCCAGCTTCTCCTTGGCCAGGCCCAGGTCCATGGCGAGCGCCGCCAGCCGGGCCTGTGCGCCGTCGTGCAGATCGCGCTCGATGCGCCGCAGATCGGCCGCCGCGGTGTCCACCACCACCCCACGGTCCGACTCCAGCTGCGACACCCGGGTGGCGAGGGAGGACGGCCCCAGCAGGCCATGGACCATGACCCGGTCCACCTGCGTCAGCCCATGGATCACCCACGGTCCGGCCAGCACCAGCAGCAGCCCGAGCCCGCTGGTGAACCCGATGTCCGCCGGGGTGTCGAGATAGATGCCGTTGCCCCTGCCGTCGCCCCACATCTGGATGCCCGGCTGGTCGAGATACGCGAGGAAGGTCCAGCGCCACAGCGGATAGGCCAGCAGTCCCCAGCCGACGGACCAGAACGTCACCGAGAAGACGAAGGAGAAGACCGCCCACGGCATGTGCAGCACGGAGTAGACGAGGTGCCGCCAGGACACCCCGCTCTTCAGCACGGCCCCGACCCACCCCATCAGGCCCGGCTTGGAGGCCCGGGCCGGCTCCGGATCGGCGACGTCCAGTCCCAGCAGGGCGCGGGCCCTGGCACGCTCCAGACCGCCCAGCGCACGGCTGCCGGCCAGACCGCCCGCCAGCACCGGGATGCCCAGGAACGTCACCAGCAGACCGGCGCCCAGCGAGATCACCGTTATCGCGTACACGAACATCAGGACGGACATCGGGAGGCTGAGGAAGAGGTAGAGGAACTCCCGCCAGGTGCGCCCGGAGAACGGGGCACTCAGCCACACGGGCACACGGGGGCCGCGGGGATGCGCTGCGTATGCGGTATCCATCGTCTCGTCGTCCGTTCTGCCGGGCGCGGTCTGCCCTGTCGGCGCCGCTGTCTGCTCTGCCGCTCCGTGCGGCCTTTTCCGCCATGACCAGCGTCCGCGACCGGCGCCCCCCGCACCATGAGGGTCTTCGCAGTCTTCGCCTGGGGTTATCCCCACCCCCGGACCTGAGGTCGACCACAATCGGCCTCGCCGCCCGGGCGCCCGGACGGGCTGACAGGCCGACGGGCCGACGGGCCGACGGGCCGACCGACAGGCCGACCGGCCGACCGGCCGATGCCCGCTCAGGCCCTCGTCCCCGCCCCTGTCCTCGCCCCGGCCCCGGCCCCCGTCCGCGCACGCCAAGGCAGCTCCGCCGTCACCCGCGTGGGCCCGCCCACCGGCGAATCCAGCACGAACAGCCCGTCCACCGACCCCAGCCGCTCGGCGAGCCCGGTCATCCCGCTGCCGCCGTCCAGCCGCGCCCCGCCCTTCCCGTCGTCCGACACCTGGATCAGCAGCCGGTCGCCCGTCCGCCGCCCGTCACCGCCCTTGTCCGCAGCCCCGGTGGGCCCTCCCCCCTTGACCCGCCACACCTCGACGGACGCCTGCCGCGCCGCACTGTGCTTGGAGACGTTCTGCAGCAGCTCGGAGACGGTGAAGTAGACGATGCCCTCGATGGCGGGCGCGGGCCGCTCGGCCAGGTCCACGGCCGTCGTGACCGGCACCGTGCAGCGCCCGGCCAGCGAGGTCAGCGCGGGCCCCAGCCCCCGGTCGGTGAGGATCGCCGGATGGATGCCCCGGGCCAGATCCCGCAGCTCCTGCAGCGCCAGCTTCACCTCGCCGTGCGCCTCGTCCACCATCGCCGCCACGCTCGCGTCGGCCTGGCCCTCCAGCAGCTTCTCCTTCGCCAGGCCGAGCCCCATGGCGAGCGCCACGAGCCGGGCCTGCGCACCGTCGTGCAGATCCCGTTCGATGCGCCGCAGATCGGCGGCCGCGGTGTCGGTGACCGTCACCCGGTCCGACTCCAGCTC
This sequence comes from Streptomyces sp. G7(2002), assembly GCF_028870195.1. Lineage (NCBI taxonomy): Bacteria > Bacillati > Actinomycetota > Actinomycetes > Kitasatosporales > Streptomycetaceae > Streptomyces > Streptomyces sp. G7(2002). The sequence continues at coordinate 4,499,610 of NZ_CP102609.1, read as the reverse complement.
GGCGATCCGCCGCTCCAGCTCGTCGGACGGCGAGAGCAGCCCGCGCACCATCGCCCGGTCGACGTTGGACAGCCAGCGCGCCACCCACGGCAGCGCCGGCCACCCCAGGAAGAGCAGGACGAAGACGACCGTGAACGTGAGGGCCGTCCACGGCAGCCGGATGAACGCGAACAGCGCATGCCGCCAGGCGACCGGATCCTTCAGCCCCGTCCACAACCACGGCAGGAACCCCGGGTACCGGGCCCGCAGCCGGCTCGGCTCCTCGACCCGCACCCCGAGCAACGCCCGCGCCCGGGCCCGCTCCAGCCTCCCGTACTGCCGGCACGCCATCAGCCCCGTGACCAGCAGCGGCAGCGTGATCACGATGACGGACAGCCCGACCCCCAGCAGGACCCACACCATCAACACCGCGAACGCCGCGATACCCAAAGGGAAGTTGGCCAGCAGATAGGCGATCTCCCGCCACGTCGTGGCGCTGAGCGGCGCTCTGGGCGGCGGTGGTGAGGCGCCGTCAAGGGCGTCCTCGGCAGCACTGGGTCGGGAACTCTCCGTCATGCGCCCAGCCTGCCCGTCCGCCGTCCCGGGTGCCATGGGGTAGCTCGGGGGACTGGGGTGGGGTTTGCCCCATTCCCCTCCCCGCATCAAGCGTCCCGTTGCAGGTCAAAGCACCTGAGCCGGGACGGTACGGGGGTGCGGCACAGTGCCTGTCCCGTTATCGGAGTGGTGGACACGGCGCGCCGACGGGACCGTAAGGTGTGGCGATGCACAACGGGAGGGGCGAGGGGCGATGGCGCGGGGTTACGACGGCCAGTTGCTGAAGCCGGAAAGCGCCGCGGGACGGCCGGATTCCGCCACACGGGACCTCACCGACGCGGTGGCCGCCCCCCTTGATGTCCGCGGCTGGGGCTGGGGCGAGCGGAGCAGGGTCTGGACGGCGGTGACGGCGAGCGTGCTGCTCGCGGCGGTCACCGGGGTCTGCGCGGGCAATTGGTACGCGAATGGGGGCACCGTCCTCTGGCTCGGCATCGCCGCCGTCCTCGTCACCGTCGCAGGTGCGGCCGTCGGCGCGCTCGCCGCGCGGCACGGGCAGCACGCCCCGGGAGCCGCCCTCTTGCTGCTCGGCGGGGTGCTCGGCGTGGCCGCGGCCTGGCAGGCGCTCCCGGGCGGCAGCGCCAGGCTCGCCGCCGTCGGACTGACCGTGGCGGCCGTACTCGCCCTCCTCGGACTCTGTACGGGGCTGGGGCGCGGCGGCCTGACCGGCGCCGCGTCACTCGCGCTCGCGGTGGGCGCCTGGGAGCTGGGCCTGGCGCTGACCACCCCCGCACGTACGGGAGTTGTGCTCGGTTTCGTCTCCGTCCTCGTCCTGGGCCAGCTGCCGCGTCTCGCGCTGCGGGCCGCCGGTCTGACCCGGCTCGACGACCTGCGCTCCGGCGGTACGCCGGTCAGCCGGCACCAGGTGGCGGGCGCGCTGGGCGCGACCCACCGGGAGCTGGCCCCGGCCACGACGGTCGCGGCGGCCTCGGCGGGTGCGGCGGGGGTGCTCGCGGTGCAGACACCCGGCCTCTGGACCGTGCTCGCCGCGCTGCTGCTGTGCGGTGTGCTGTGCTCACGGGCACGGGCGTATCCGCTGGCGGTGGAGGTCGGCGCGCTGCTGGCGGCCGGACTGGCGGTCTGCGTACGGCTGGTGGTGCTCTGGGCCACCGACGGCGGGGCGCCGGGACCGGCGCTGGCCGTGCTGGGTCTGCTGGCGGTGCTGCCGGTCGCGGTGCTCGCGGTGCGGGTGCCGGAGCCCTCGCTCGCCCGGCTGCGACGGTGGCTGGACCGTGCCGAGTCGGCGAGCGTGGTGGCACTGATCCCGGTCACCCTTGGGACCTTCGGGCTCTACGGCCTGCTGTTCGGCGCGTCCTGACCCGGAGAGGCGGTGGAGTGGTCATGTCATCTGCGGAGTGCCATCCGGAGGAAGCGGGAGCGGGAGGGAGAGGGGGTGTGGATGAGGTGCCTGCGATGAAGGCGATGAATGCGATGAAGGCGATTCCTGGGGTCTGTACGGCACAGGAGTTGGGTGCGGCGGGAAATACGGGCGAGAGCGGCGAGTTGGGTATGACGGGTGAGTCGGGAGCGATGCGCGAGGCGGGCGGCGGTCCGGCCGGGCAGGGAACTGCCCCGGGGGCGCCGGGGATGCCGGGTGCTCCTGGGGGCCTGCCCGCGGCCGGTGCGGTGCCCGCCGGGGCTTCCATGCCTGCCGGTGCTTCGACGCCCACGAGCGCGTCGATGCCTGCGGCCGGGGCGATGCCTCCCGCTGGTGCGATGCCTCTCGCTGAGGTGACGCCTCCCGCCGGGGTGACGCCTGCCACCGGGGCGATGACTGCCGCCGAGCCGGCGCCCGCCGCCCAGCCGACGTCCGCCGCCCATCCGGCGCCCGCCGCCGGGGCCATGCCAGCCGCTGGGCCGGTGCCCCCGACAGCCGCCGCCCCGTCCGTACCGTTCCAGCCGTCGGCACCGGTTCAGCCCTCCGGACCTGCTCAGCCGTCGGCATCGGTCCAGCCCTCCGGACCCGCTCAGCCCTCCGGACCCGCTCAGCCCTCCGCACCGATCCGGCCGCCCGGCCCCGGCCCCTCGTCACCCGCACCGTCGGCTTCCGTGCACTCGGCGCCCGCGCCCTCCGCTCCCTCGGCCGCCGCGCCCGCGCCCATGCCGGCGCCGGCTCCCGGTCGCTACGGCCGGCCGGGGTTGCCGGCCCGGACGCCCCTCTCCGTGCCCCTTCTGCCGCCGGAACTGGCCGACGGCCAACCCCGGCCGCGCCGTGGTGACCCCCTGGCCCGGCGTGCGGGCCGCGCGCTGCGCAGGGTCTTCGCCTCGTCCCCGGCCGCCGAAACGGCCGCGGTCACCCAGGCCGCGCACGCCATCCAGCAGCCCGTCACCACGGGCCGGCAGATCGCCGTGTCCAGCATCCGCGGCGGCGCCGGCAAGTCCACCGTTGCCGCCCTGCTCGCGCTCACCTTCGCGCACTACCGCTCCGACCCGGTTCTCGCCGTCGAGGCCGACCCGGCGCTCGGCACGCTGCCGCACCGGCTCGGCGCACGCGAGGTGCGGTGGTCGGGCAGTGATCTGGCGCAGATCGTCGATCCGTCCATGCTGATCACGGACCTGACCGGCTATCTCCTCCCGTTCGCGGGCGGCGGCTGGCTGCTGCCCGGCAGCCAGGGCGCCATCGGCACCCGGCTGGACCTCGACACCTACCGCGTCGTGATGACCTCGCTGCGCCGCCATTTCGCGGCCACCGTCGTGGACTGCGAGACGCTGCCCGCCGAGGTGGCGCGGACCGCGCTGGTGACGACGCAGGCGCGTGTGCTGGTCACCCCGGCGACCCCGGAGGGCGTGGCGGCCACCCGCTCCGTACTGGACTGGGTCGGCGGGCTGCACTCCGGCCTGCTGCCCACCACCGTCGTCGTGCTCACCCACACCTCCCCCGACAGCGGCGTCGACGTCCGCAGGGCCGCCGAACATCTCGGTGCCGGCGGTGCGGCGGTGCTGCCGCTGCCCTACGACCGGCATCTGGCGGCCGGCGGCGCTATCCGTACGGAGCTGCTCGGCGAACGCACGAGGGAGGCGGCGGCGCGGATCGCGGCCGAGGTGATGGACCGTGCGGTCTCGCGGGAACCGGGCCGACGGCAGCAGCAACAGCACACGACGGTGCACCCGCCGGGGCAGCCGCCGGTGTACGTCCCGGGGCAGGCGACGGTCTCCGCGGCCTACCAGGAGCCGCAGCGGTCTCAGGCCCAGCCCGGTCCGCAGGCCCCGGCTCACACCGGTCCGCAGGCCCAGCCCGGCCCGCAGTCGCAGGCTCACACCGGTCCGCAAGCCCACACCGGCCCGCCAGCCCAGCCCGGCCCGCAGGCCCCGGCCGGTCCGCGGCCGCAGGCTCAGCATCAGCCCCAGCCCCAGCAGGCGCCCCAGTACTACCCGCCGCAGGCCTCGCACCCGGCTCCCGCACAGCACCAGCACCAGCCACACCCCCAGGCGCAGGCGCCCACCCGGCCTCCGTCGCCGTCGCAGCCCCAGACCCAGGCCCCACAGCCGATGCCGACGATGCCGGCGGCGGCCCCCGAATCGTCCGGCTCCCCGGGAGGCGCCGACACCCCCGCCGCCCCCACCACTCCCGACCGGCGGAGCCCGTTCGACGGAGGCCCGATCCACTGACCCGAGCCCTCCCGCCCCGTCTCCCCTTCCGTCTCCCGTCTCGTCTCCCGCGCCGCCGTCCGTCCGGTCCGTGAGACAGGTTCTGAGACAACCGGACGCTCCCTCTACGCTGCCGGCCGCCCAGGTAGGGCGAAGTGGGGACAACCCCACCAGTCGCGACGATGCGGCTGGTCACCGTGGCCGGGGCAGGGCCTAGACTCCGGTCCGTACAGATCGTCGAAGTCGTTGAACAATCACAGTCAGGGAGCGAGGGGCGGACGTGTCGGACGCGACCGTACGGACCACCGTCGCCGCGGACTACTTCCAGGGCTACTCGGTCGTCGGGCTCATCGCCGTGATCGGTGTGCTCTTCGTCGCCGTGGCTTTCGGGGCCGGGCGGCTGCTGCGGCCCGTGGTGCCGACGCCGGAGAAGCTGCTGACGTATGAGTGCGGTGTGGACCCGGTCGGTGAGGGCTGGGCGCACACCCAGGTCCGCTACTACGTCTACGCCTTCCTCTACGTCATCTTCGCCGTGGACTCGATCTTCCTGTTCCCTTGGGCAACGATCTTCGCCGCCCCAGGTTTCGGCGGTGTGACGCTGGTGGAGATGTTCATCTTCCTCGGCTTCCTCGCCGTCGGCCTGCTCTACGCATGGAAGAAGGGCGTCCTGGAATGGACGTGACCCCCGCCTCCGCCAGCTCCGCAGCCGCGGCCGAGGGCGCCGCCCCCGAGTTCCTGCCGGAGCCCCGGCGCCTGGGCACCCTTGCCCGGCTCGCGCCCGAACCGATGAAGGTGGTCCTCAACTGGGGCCGCCGCTACAGCCTGTGGGTCTTCAACTTCGGCCTGGCCTGCTGTGCCATCGAGTTCATCGCCGCGTCCATGGCGCGGCACGACTTCATCCGGCTCGGCGTGATCCCGTTCGCGCCCGGCCCCCGCCAGGCCGACCTGATGGTCGTCTCCGGCACCGTCACCGACAAGATGGCGCCCGCGGTCAAGCGGCTCTACGAGCAGATGCCGGAGCCGAAGTACGTCATCTCCTTCGGGGCCTGCTCCAACTGCGGTGGCCCCTACTGGGACTCGTACTCCGTCACCAAGGGCGTCGACCAGATCATTCCGGTGGATGTGTACGTCCCGGGCTGCCCGCCGCGTCCGGAGGCGCTGCTGCAGGGCATCCTCAAGCTCCAGGAGAAGATCGCGCGCGAATCGCTGGGGGAGCGGTACGCGAAGGGCGGCACCGCCCGGCCCTCGGCCGCCGCGCTGCGCAGCGGGCTCGTCACGCCGCCCGCGCCGAAGCCGGCGGACGCTCCGAAGTCAGTGGATGCTCCGAAGCCGGCGGGGGAGGATGCCCGATGAGCGAGCAGCCCGAGCAGCGGCCGGAGGCTCCCGAGCAGGCGACGCCCCCTGAGCAGACGACGGCCCCTGAGCAGCCGACGGCCCCTGAGCAGCCGACGACCCCTGAGGAGTCGGCGGCGCCGGACCGGAGCGAGCAGCCCGAGCAGCCCCCGGCCGAGCCGGTCGTCGGCTGGCTGCCGCGCCCGGCGAGCGAGATCTTCGGTCCCGGTGCCACGGCGGAGCTGGCGTACGACCTGCTGACCGTCGACGTCCCCGTGGACAACTGGCTCACCGCGCTGACGGCCGCCCGCGACGACCTGGGCTGCAGCTACTTCGACTGGCTGAGCGCCGTCGACGAGCCCGGCACCGGCTTCCGGATCTGCGCCCACCTCGTGGAGGTGGCGCGCCCCGGCACCGTCCACCGGCTGATCGTGCGGACGACCGTGCCGCATGACGCGGCCGCGCTGCCCACCGCCCTCGGTGTGTACGCGGGCGCGGGCTGGCACGAGCGGGAGACCCACGAGATGTTCGGTGTCGACTTCACCGGCCACCCGCACCTCGTACCGCTGCTGCTCCCGGAGAACTTCGAAGGGCACCCGCTGCGCAAGGACTTCGTGCTGGCGGCGCGGGTCGCCAAGGCGTGGCCGGGAGCCAAGGAGCCGGGCGAGTCCGAGCACGGCGGGCCCAAGCGGCGCCAGATGCTGCCCCCGGGCGTCCCGGACCCGAACGAGTGGGGCCCGCTGAAGGGCCAGCTGCCGCCCGCGCCCGCGCGTCCGGCGCGGGGCGCACGGGCGGCCGGCGGGGCCGCGGGCGAGCGGCCGGCACGGCGTACCCGTACGGCGGGCGCAGGCTCGGCCAGCCAGCAGGCGGCGGGGGAGGCGACCGGGACTCCGGCGGCCCCGGCGCGTGCCGAGCGGCCGGAGCGGCCGGCCCGTCGTACCCGTTCGGTGAGCGAGGGGTCGGCCAGTCAGCAGCGCGCGGCGACGGACGCGGCGACGGACGCGGCGGAGACCGCGGCGGCCCTGGCGACTGACGCCCCGGCACCTGAGGCCCCGGCGACCGGCACCTCGCCGAAGGGCACCTCGCCCAAGGAAGCACCGGCCCAGGACGCCCCGCCCCCGGCAACCCCCGCGAAGGAGGCGCCCCCGCGCTCCTCCGACGCCCCCTGGCACCACGCCCGCCCGGCCTTCGACGAGCCGGAGAAGAAGGCGGAGCCCGAAAAGAAGGCGGAGCCGGAGAAGAAGGCCGAGCCCGAAAAGAAGGCCGGACCGGAAACGCCGGAAGAGAAGCCGGAGCCGAACCCGGCAGCCGCCCCCGATCCTGAGCCGGCCGCCCCCACGGACCCTGAGCCGGCAGCCACGACGGAGCAGAAACCGGCGGCGCCCACAGACCCGGAGCCCGCCCACCGACCCCAACAAGACGCGCCCCAGGACCAGCCCCCCACCCCCCAGGACCCGGCAGGAGGCGACACCCCATGAGCGACGCTCTCGACATCGCGCTGCGCCTCCTCGCCGTCTTCGCCGTCTTCCTGGTGTTCCCCCTGGTCATCGGGCAGACCGAGCACAAGGTCATGGCCCATATGCAGGGCCGGCTCGGGCCGATGTACGCGGGCGGGTTCCACGGCTGGGCGCAGCTCGTCGCCGACGGTGTGAAGTTCGCGCAGAAGGAAGACATCGTGCCGGCCGGTGCCGACCGGCGGATCTTCCAGCTCGCGCCCGCCGTCGCGCTGCTGCCGTACCTCCTGGTCCTGGTCGCGATCCCGATAGGCCCGCACAACGCCGTGGGCCAGGCCCTGGACGCGGGAATCTTCTTCGTGCTCGCCGTCATGGGCGTCGGGGTGCTCGGCTCGCTGATGGCGGGCTGGGCCTCGGCGAACAAGTTCTCGCTGCTCGGCGGTCTGCGGACGGCCGCGCAGCTGCTGGCGTACGAGCTGCCGATGCTGCTCACCGCGGCCTCCGTCGCGATGGCGGCCGGCACGCTCTCACTGCCCGGCATCATCGAGGCCTTCCACTGGTGGTGGGTGCCGTGGCAGATGGTCGGCGGCCTGGTCTTCTTCACCGCGGGGCTCGCCGAGCTGCAGCGGCCGCCGTTCGACATGCCGGTCGCCGACTCGGAGATCATCTTCGGTGCATACACCGAGTACACCGGACTGCGCTTCGCCCTCTTCCTCCTCGCCGAGTACGCGGGCATCGTCGTCCTCTGCGCCCTGACCTCCGTCCTCTTCCTGGGCGGCTGGCACGGCCCGTTCGGCGCCGACGGCCTGGGCTGGCTGTGGACGCTGCTGAAGACCGTGATCCTCGCCTTCGGCGTCATCTGGCTGCGGGTGACCTATCCGCGGCTGCGCGAGGACCAGCTGCAAAAGCTCGCCTGGACGGTCCTCATCCCGCTCGCCCTCGCCCAGATCGCCCTCACCGGCGTCGTCAAGGTGGTGATCTCGTCATGAGCTTCCCCGGTAGCGGCCTCGCCAAGGGGCTCGCCGTCACCCTGCGGACGATGACGAAGCGTTCCGTCACCGCCCAGTACCCGGACGTCCAGCCCGACCTCCCGCCCCGCACCCGTGGCGTCATCGGGCTGTTCGAGGAGAACTGCACGGTCTGCATGCTGTGCGCCCGGGAGTGCCCGGACTGGTGCATCTACATCGACTCCCACAAGGAGACGGTGCCGCCGGCCGCCCCCGGAGGCCGGGAGCGCAGCCGCAATGTGCTGGACCGTTTCGCGATCGACTTCGCGCTGTGCATGTACTGCGGTATCTGCATCGAGGTCTGCCCCTTCGACGCGCTCTTCTGGTCACCGGAGTTCGAGTACGCCGAGACGGACATCCGCGATCTGACCCATGAGCGCGACAAGCTCCGCGAGTGGATGTGGACGGTGCCCGAGCCCCCGGCGCTCGACCCGGCGGCCGAGGAGCCCAAGGAGCTCGCCGCCGCCCGTAAGGCCGCGGACAAGCTCGCCGCCCAGCAGGCGGCGGAGGCCGAGGCACAGGCCCAGGCCGAAGCCGCGGACCGGGGCGGGGACCAGGACCGACCGGAGACCCCAGGGGAGGGACAGTGACGCTCGCCGCCACCGCAGCCGGCCAGGGCTTCCTCTCACCCACGGGTGTCGAGATCGCCTTCGTCCTCGTCGGCATCGCCACCCTCGGCGCGGCCGTCATCACCGTCACCACCCGGCAGCTGGTGCACGCCGCCCTCTGGCTGGTCGTCGCCCTCGGCGGGATCGCCGTCGAATACCTGCTGCTCACGGCCGAGTTCATCGCCTGGGTGCAGGTGCTGATCTACGTCGGTTCGGTCGTCGTCCTGCTGCTCTTCGGGCTGATGCTCACCAAGGCGCCCATCGGCCGCTCCCCGGACGCCGATTCGGGCAACCGCTGGGCCGCGCTCGCCGTGGCCCTCGCCTCGGCCGGCTGCCTGGTCTGGGTCGTCGTGGATGCCTTCCGCGCCACCTGGATCAGCTTCGAGGGCGCCGCCCAGGGCTCCACCGAAGCCTCCGGACGCACCCTCTTCCAGTACTGGGTGCTGCCCTTCGAGGCGCTGTCCGTGCTGCTGCTCGCCGCGCTCGTCGGGGCGATCGTGCTGTCCCGCAGGACGGGGGAGGGCAGGGCCGCGGCGGCGGACCTCAAGACCGGTGCCTCCCGCGCTCCCGCCGCCCCCGCCCCGCGAGAGGAGCAGCGCTGATGCATCTCGCTTACCCGGCCGTCCTCGCCGTCCTCCTCTTCTGCACCGGCCTGTACGGCGTGCTCGCCCGCCGCAACGCGATCCTGGTGCTGATGTCCGTCGAGCTGATGCTCAACGCCGTCAACCTCAATCTCGTCGCCTTCGACGTCTGGCTGCGCGACACCCTGCACACCGGCCAGGCGCTCACCCTCTTCACCATCGCCATCGCCGCCGCCGAGATCGGCATCGGGCTGGCGATCGTGCTGCTCGTCTACCGCAACCGCGGCAGCTCCGACATCGACCGGCTCCGTGACCTCGCCGAGAAGGCGGGCGCCGGGGACGGGGACCCGCAGCCGGACACCACGGCGGAGGCCGCCGCGTGACCCTCACGACCACTGCCGTTCTCGTTCCCCTCCTGCCCTTCCTCGGGGCCGTCGCCGGTCTCCTCCTGGGCCGCCGCGCACCCGGATTCGTCCGGCCGCTGGCCGTGCTGCCGACGCTGGCCGCGGCCGCGCTCGCGGTGTCCGTCGCGATCCGGCAGGGCACCGGCCCGGCCACCGACGTCGCCACCCAGCTCACCCCGACCGGCTCGATCCCCATCGACCTGGCGCTACACCTCGACGGCTTCGCCGTGCTGATCGCCGTCGTGGTCGGGATCGTGGCGTCCTGTGTGCAGCTCTACTCCACCGGCTATCTGCGCGACGACCCGCGCTACGCCTCGTACGCCGCGCTGGTCTCCCTCTTCACCTCCGCGATGCTGCTGGTCGTCTACACCGGCGACCTGATGCTGCTGCTGGTCGGCTGGGAAGTCATGGGCATCTGCTCCTACTTCCTCGTCGGCCACTACTGGGAGACCGAGGCCGCCCGTTCCGCCTCCCTCAAGGCCTTCCTCGTCACCAAGCTCGGCGATGTCCCCTTCCTCTTCGGCATCTTCGCGCTGGCCGCCGACGCCGGAACCTTCCGCATCACCGGCATCCTCGGGACCGTCACCGACGGCGGCCTGGACCATCCGACGCTGATCGCGCTGCTGCTGCTGGCCGGTGTCGCGGGGAAGTCGGCGCAGTTCCCGCTGCACACCTGGCTCCCGGACGCGATGGCCGGCCCGACGCCCGTCTCGGCGCTGATCCACGCCGCGACGATGGTGGCGGCCGGTATCTATGTCGTGGCCCGTCTCCTCCCCGTCTTCGCCGCCTCCGCGGCCGCGCTGGTGGTGATGGCGGTCATGGCCGCGATCACCATGGTCGGCTCCGGTCTGGCCGCCCTGGCCCAGGACGACATCAAGCGCGTCCTGGCCTATTCGACGGTCGGCCAGCTCGGCTACATGCTCGGCGCGCTGGCCGTCGGAGACCGCGGCGCCGCCGTCTTCCACCTCATCTCGCACGGTGCGTTCAAGGCCCTCCTCTTCCTCGGCGCGGGCGTGATCATCCACGCCGCCGGCACCAACTCGCTGGCCGCCATGTCCCGGATGAGCGGCCTCGCCCGGCGCATCCCGGACGCCTACTGGACCGTCACCGTCGCGCTGCTCGCGCTCGCCGCGATCCCGCCGTTCGCCGGCTTCTTCTCCAAGGAAGCCGTCCTGGGCGCCGCCGAACACACCGCCATCGGTGCGGCGCACGGCATCCCCGGCGCGGCCGGCTGGACCGTCCTGGTCTCCGGACTGCTCACCGCCCTCCTCACCGCGGCCTACGCCACCCGCCTGTGGCTGCTGGCCTTCCGGGGCAAGGGCGTCGAAGCCCCCGACCACGGCCCGCAGCCGGTCGTCATGAACGCCGTGCTGTGGGTGCTCTTCGCCCCGACCGTCGCGCTCGGCCTCGCCGCCCCCCTGCTGCCCGACTGGTTCGACGGGCGTTCGCTCGCGCCGACCCTGACCACCTCCGTCCTGGGCACCGGTATCGCCCTCGTCGGCGGCCTGGTCACCTATGCGGCCTGGCGCCACACCACCGCCCTGGCCGCCCGCACCCCCATCGGCGCGGTCGTCACCGACCCGGACGCCTCGCCCGGGCTCGCCGAGGAGACGGCCATCGCCACCCACGCCCCGGTCTACGGAAGCGTGGCCGGTGCCCCGGACCCGGCCGACCCCGGCCGCCTCCTCCTCGGCCCGCTGCAGCCCCACGCCGCCGTCGGCTTCCATCTCGACGCCGTCTACTCCGCGCTGTTCGTCCGGCCCGTACGCGCCGCCGCCACGCTCGTCCGCTTCCTGGACCGCGAGGTCGTCGACACCTACGTCCGCGGTGCCGGCACCGCGCCCCGCTGGCTGGGCGCCGCCGTCCGCCGCGCCCAGACCGGGAACGTGCAGACCTACCTCGCCGCGCTGCTGGCGGGCTCGCTCGTCCTGGCCGTCGCCGCCGTCCTCGTCGCCACGGGTACGGGAGCCTGACCGTGCCGCCATCCCCCGGGGGCCGACCCCCGTACCCCCAGCCGACACACCTCGTGGCCTGCCTCGCCGGAGCCGAACCCCTGAGGAGGGCCTGACCCGTGAATCACACCGCTATGCAGCTTCTCCTCGCGGCCGTCGTCGTCCTCCCCCTCGTCGGCGCGCTCGCCGCACTGCTCCCGGCCCCGCCCGGCCTGCGCGGCAAGAACCCCGACCAGGCCGTACTGCGCCACGGCGTGACCGTCACCGGTGCCGTGCTCGCCGCCGCCGTCGCGCTGGCGGCCGGCTTCGACCACGACCATCCGGCCCGTATGCAGGCCACCACCGACATCAGCTGGATCCCGGCGCTCGACATCCGGATCCACCTCGGCATCGACGGCATCTCGCTCCCCCTCGTCGTCCTGACCGCGCTGCTGACCTTCCTCTGCGCGCTCTACAGCTACTTCCACATGCCGACGGGCCCGTCTCCCAAGGCATTTGTGGCGCTGCTGCTCACCCTTGAGGCCGGCACCCTCGCCACCTTCGCCGTCCTCGACCTGATGCTCTTCTTCCTCGCCTTCGAGATGGTCCTCATCCCGATGTACTTCCTCATCGCCCGCTGGGGCGGGGCGGGGAAGCAGGCGGCGGCCTGGAAGTTCATCCTCTACACGCTGCTCGGCTCCGTCGTGATGCTGCTCGGCCTCCTCCTCATCGGCGTGAAATCCGGCACCTTCGACATGGTGGCACTCGCCACTGACAACGGACCGAAAACCCATCTCAGCCACACGGTCCAGCTGCTCGCGGTGCTCGCGGTCGGCATCGGACTGGCCGTCAAGTCGCCCCTGTGGCCGCTGCACAGCTGGCTGCCCGACGCCCACACCGCCGCCCCCACCGTCGGCTCGGTGCTGCTGGCCGGTGTGCTGCTGAAGATGGGCACCTACGGCTTCGTGCGGATCGCGCTGCCCATCACGCCCGAGGGCATGCAGACCTTCGCGCCGTACCTCGCCGCGCTGGCCGCCGTCGGCATCATCTACGGCTCGCTCGCCTGCCTCGCCCTCGTACGCAAGGGCGCCAAGGGCGACCTGAAGCGTCTGATCGCCTACAGCTCCGTCGGCCACATGGGCTTCGTCCTGCTCGGCATCGCCAGCATGACCCCCACCGGCGTCAACGGCGCACTGTTCGCCAACATCGCGCACGGCCTGATCACCGGCCTGCTCTTCTTCCTCGTCGGCGCGCTCAAGGACCGCTACGGCACCACCGACCTCGACGCCCTCGCGGGCAGCACCGGCGCCGCCCTCTACGGCAGGGCACCGCGCTTCGGCGGTCTGCTCGCCTTCGGCGCCGTCGCCTCCCTGGGCATCCCAGGACTGGCCGGGTTCTGGGGCGAGATGCTGGCGATGTTCGGTGCCTTCCAGCCGGCCGCCGGCCTCAGCCGCCCCGCCTTCCTGACGTTCATGGTGATGGCCGGTCTCGGCACCCTGCTGACCGCCGCCTACCTGCTGCTCGTCGTCCGCCGCGTCTGCATGGGCGGCACCCCGCACCTCGCCCCGACCGCCCCGCTCGGCACCGCCGACCCGGCCGACGGCGACCCGTCCGGAGACACCGCAGCGGCCCCCGCCGTCCCCGACATCGCGCGCTACGAATACGCGGCCTGGACCCCCCTGGCCGTCCTGACCGTCCTCGCCGGACTGTGGCCAGCGGCCCTCCTCGGCCTCACCGACCCGGCCGTCCAGCAGCTCCTCGGAGGCGGTAAGTGATGAGCTCGATCACCCCTCTGGTCCAGTCCGTCGACTGGGTCGCCCTCGCGCCGCCCACCGTCACCGCGGCCGTCGCCCTGGTGGTGCTCGTCGCCGACCTCTTCCTCCCGGCGGCCCGTAAGCCGCTGCTGGGCTGGATCGCCACGGCAGGCCTCGCGGTCTCCGCGCTGCTCCTGCTGCCCCTCCTGGGCGGCGACCGCCGCACCTTCTGCCTCCCCGAGCACCCCGACGTGTGCAGCTATGTGGCCGACCCGTTCACGCTGGTCATCCAGTTCCTGGTGCTCGGCGGGGCGCTGCTGACCGCCCTGCTGTCCATCGACACGATCAAGGACCAGGACCTGCCCGCCGGCGAGTACTGGTTCCTGCTGCTCTCCTCGGCGGCCGGCGCCGCCCTGCTGCCCGCCTCCCGGGACCTCGCCACCCTCGTCATCGCCCTCGAAGTGGCCTCGCTGCCCGCCTTCGCCCTCGTGGGGCTGCGGCGCGGCGACCGGCTCTCCTCCGAGGCGGCGCTGAAATTCTTCCTGTCCTCGGTGGCCGCCACCGCCGTGATGCTGCTCGGCGTGAGCTTCCTGTACGCGGCCACCGGCAGCCTCCACCTCTCCCAGGTGGCCCACGGCCTCACCGCGCTCCCCGACCCGCGGCTGGCCACCCTGGCGAGCGCCGGCGTCGCGCTCACCCTCGTCGGCTTCGCCTTCAAGACGGCCGCCGCCCCGTTCCACTTCTGGGTGCCGGACACCTACGTCGGCGCGCCGCTCCCCATCGCCGGCTACCTCTCCGTGGTCGGCAAGGCCGTCGGCTTCTCCGGCCTGATCCTCGTCACCGTCCAGGGCTTCCCGTCATACGCGGACGTCTGGGGCCCGGCGCTGGCCGTCCTCGCCGCCCTCACCATGACCGTCGGCAATGTCGCGGCCCTCCGCCAGGACCCCCGCCGCGCGCACAGCGCCGTACGCCTGCTCGCCTGGTCGTCGGTCGGCCAGGCCGGCTACCTCCTGGTGCCGATCGCGGCGGCCGGCTACTCCCAGGACCCGGCGCACGCCATCGGCTCCACCGTCGCCTACGCACTGATGTACGCGGCCGTGAACCTCGGCGCCTTCGCCGTCGCCGCCCTGGTGGCCCGTACGCACCCCGCCAACCGCATCACCGACTACCGGGGCCTGTACCACCAGCGGCCTGTCGTGGCGCTCGCCCTCGGCTTCTTCCTGCTCTGCCTCGCCGGGCTGCCGCCGGGCATCATCGGCCTGTTCGCCAAGGTCACGGTCTTCTCCGTGGCCGTCGACGCGGGCCTGGCCTGGCTCGCGGTGATCATGGCGGTCAATGTCGTGATCGCGCTCTACTACTACCTGCAGTGGACCACGGTCCTCTTCCGGGGAGCCGAGACCGCCGAAGCGCCCGAGAGCGCCGAAGCGCCCGAGGCCGCCCCGGCCGAGCTGCAGCCGCCCCGCACCGGGATCCCGGCCCCGCTCGCCACCGCCATCGCGCTCGCCACCGTCCTCGGCATCGCCCTCTCCGGCGCCCCGCAGCTCGTCCTGCGCTTCGCCTCCGGGGCGCTGCTCTAACAGGCACCAGCGGCGGACACCCGCACGCCGAGGGCCGCTCCTGACAGCCGGGAGCGGCCCTCAGCCCTTCCGTACGGCGGCAGGCCCCACCGGGCGCGGCTCCGGGCCCCGCCCGGCCCGCCGCGCGTGCGCCGGGGAACCAGGCTCGTTCATCTCGCGTTGACCAGTGAGTAAGGGTCCACTGGAGAGTGGAGAAACGCAGCACAGGGTTCCCCTGCCGCACCGCTTGGAGGGCGTACCGTGCACCGCCGGCACAACGGGCTCAGGACCGCCGTACTCCTCGGGGGACTGTCCGCCCTCATCATCGTCATCGGCAGCCTGTTCGGCCGTACGGGCCTGATCATCGCCGTCGTCGTCGCCCTGGGCACCAACGCCTACGCGTACTGGAACAGCGACAAGCTCGCCCTGCGGGCCATGCGCGCCCGCCCGGTCAGCGAGTTCGAGGCGCCACAGCTCTACCGCATGGTCCGGGAGCTCTCCACGGCTGCCCGCCAGCCCATGCCGCGCCTGTACATCTCCCCGACCCAGGCGCCCAATGCCTTCGCCACCGGCCGTAACCCCCGCAACGCCGCGGTCTGCTGCACCGACGGCATCCTCCAGCTGCTCGACGAGCGCGAGCTGCGCGGCGTCCTCGGCCATGAGCTCAGCCATGTCTACAACCGCGACATCCTCATCTCCTCCGTCGCGGGCGCACTGGCCTCCGTCGTGATGTTCCTCGTCAACTTCGCCTGGCTGATTCCCATAGGCCGCTCCGACGACGACGAGGGCCCCGGTCTCCTGGGCATGCTGCTGATCATGATCCTCGGCCCGGTCGCGGCCGGGCTCATCCAGCTGGCCGTCAGCCGCTCCCGCGAGTACCAGGCGGACGCCTCGGGCGCCCAGCTCACGGGCGACCCGCTGGCCCTGGCCTCCGCCCTGCGCAAGCTGGAGGCCGGCACCCAGCAGCTTCCGCTCCCGCCCGAGCCGCGGCTGGAGACCGCCGGCCACATGATGATCGCCAATCCGTTCCGGGCCGGCGAGGGCATGTCCCGGCTGTTCTCCACCCACCCCCCGATGCGCGAACGCATCGCCCGTCTGGAACAGCTGGCGGGCCACCGCCCCTGACGGGCCAGAGGCCGCGGGGAGCGGTGGCCGCCGCCCGCCGACCGCCGCATCATGAACGCAACGCTTCACCCGGTCCAGGGCGTCTTGCCCGGCAGTTACGTTCTCCGCCGCGCCCGTGGAAGGCTGCTGATCATGAAGTTCATCCTCAACATCCTCTGGCTGGTCCTCAGCGGCTTCTGGCTGGCGCTCGGCTATGTCGCCGCGGGCATCATCTGCTGCATCCTGATCATCACCATCCCGTTCGGCATCGCGTCCTTCCGGATCGCCGGCTATGCCCTGTGGCCCTTCGGCCGGACGACCGTCATCCGCGATGACGCCGGCGCCGGCTCGGCGATCGGCAATGTCATCTGGATCATCTTCGCGGGCTGGTGGCTGGCCCTGGGCCACATCGTCACCGGCCTCGTCCTGTGCGTGACGATCATCGGCATCCCCTTCGGCATCGCCAACTTCAAGATGATCCCGGTCTCCCTGATGCCGCTGGGCCGCGACATCGTCCCCACGGACGAGCCCTTCGCGGCGCGCTGACCACCCGCCCCGCCCGGCCCCTCGCCCTCAGCCCCGTACGAGCCCCCGAGGGGCCACATAACGCCGGAACCCGAGCGGTTCGACCCCCGGCAGGCTGTCGATATAGCTCAGCACCTGCCCCTGCGGCTGCAGTGCCCGGCCGACCTCCCGCTCGTGCGACTCCGGATCCGTCCACTCGCTGTAGTTGACGACCCGGTCGCCGTCCTCGCTGATGTGGAAGTGCGAGGCGATCCCGCCGTCCCCCTGCTGCCGCTCACCGACCCGCTCCAGCAGCCCGTCAACGAGCCCCCGGGCCGCGTCGTGCCCCGTCGTCCGGAAGGCCACGCGTACGACGCAGCCCGGCTCCTGCGGCGCTCCGTGCGGCAGCATGCTGCGGTACAGCCGGAAGCGGCCGGGACCGGAATTGCCCACGTCCCCCACACCGTCCAGCACCGCCGCGATCCGCTCGCTCAGCCCGGTGTTCTCGGTCCGTACGAACTCCCGGTGTGCCGCATCGCTCGTCCACTGCGCGTAATTGAGCACACTGCGCCCGTCCGTCCCCGCGAACAGCACCCGCGACAGGAAGCCCGCCGGCAGCGGCGTCTCCTCCCAGGCGTGAGCGACACCGTCCAGGACGGCCCGCTGTCCCGCCGGACTGCCCGCGTCCCACTCGCTGATCAGTACGGCACCGGCATCCGCCCGCCGGATCTCCGGGAACACATCGGTGCGGAACCCCGCCCGCGTCCCGGGTCCGCTACCGGGACGGGTCTGTGCGTCATGAGAAGAAGTCATGCCACGACCCTGCAATCTCAACCTCAGTTGAGGTCAAGCGTCCCGTAGGGCCGTCCGTATCGCCGCCCGACACACAGGTGGGGCGGCACGCCGAAGCGCGCCGCCCCATCCTGTGGCACCCGAAAACCGGGCTCCTAGCGGTAGTTCACGAACTGCAGGGCGAAGTCCAGGTCCTTGCCCTTCAGCAGCTGCTGCACCGCCTGCAGGTCGTCCCGGCTCTTCGAGCTGACCCTCAGCTCGTCGCCCTGCACCTGCGCCTTGACGCCCTTCGGGCCCTCATCGCGGATGATCTTGGCGACCTTCTTCGCGTTGTCCTGCGAGATCCCCTCCTCGATCGAGGCGAAGATCTTGTACTCCTTGCCCGAGGCCTGCGGCTCGCCGGCATCCAGCGCCTTCAGCGAGATCCCGCGCTTGACCAGCTTGGACTGGAAGATGTCGAGTACGGCCTTCACCCGCTCCTCGGCGTTGGCCCGCATCTCGATCTTCTCGCCCGACCACTCGATCGACGCGCCCACGCCCTTGAAGTCGTAGCGCTGCGAGATCTCCTTGGCGGCCTGGTTGAGAGCGTTGTCGACCTCCTGCCGCTCTACCTTCGAGACGATGTCGAAACTGGAGTCGGCCATGTTGAGTTGGCTCCTCGTACGTAGATCCGTCAGGGGTGCGGCCCGTCCCCGGACCGCCTGCCAAGCCTAGCCACCCGTCCAAGATCCAGCGCTCCCGAATCGAGTGGCGGACCACCCCCAGCCATCGGGTATGGTTTACGTCGTTGCCACGGAGCACCGCCCCAGAGCGGGTCTCCCGGCAGCAAACCTTGGCGGTGTGCCCGAGCGGCCAAAGGGAGCAGACTGTAAATCTGCCGGCTCAGCCTTCCCAGGTTCGAATCCTGGCGCCGCCACAGCGGAGGAACCCCTCCGATCTGCTGAAACAGCAGATCGGAGGGGTTTTTCGCGTGTCGGCACCACCGGCCCGCGCCTCGCCCCCCGGAGTCGGCCGTACTCCGGCTCGCCCGGCACTCCTGGCTCTCCCGGATCTCAGCGCGCGCTGCCGATGTTGCGGTCGGCGTCGGTGCCCTGGAGCAGCAGGGTGGTCTCCTCGATGCGGCTGAACCGGCCGTCGGGCGCGAGGTCGGCGAACACATAGACCTCGGTGCGCACGGTCGAGCCGTCCTTCTTCGTGATGTGGGCGGTGTGCCGGTCGGCGTACTTGCTGCCGTCGTGGAGCTCCTCGTGCACCTGGACATGGCCGCCGGCGACGAGGGTGCGCAGGTGGGTGATGTGGTCGAGGAACCCGGCGCGGTCGGCCCACTGCCCGTCCGTGCGCTGGCGGTACTCCGGGGTGAAGTGGCGGTCGGCGGCTTCCTGCACGGTGAGGTCGTGGTGGAAGAGCAGGTCGTTCAGGGCGGCCTCGATGCCGGTGCGAGCCATGGGACTTCCTCTCAGAAAGTGCGTGCGCCGCGCACGCATCTCCGTCACCATAACAGGAGATGCGTGCGTGGCGCACGCTATTCTTGTGCTGTGGAGAACGAAGTGGGACACGAGATCGCAGACGCGCTGGGCCTCCTGCTCAGGCGCACCACCCGCACGCAGCTGCACAAGCAGCTCACCGAGGGCATGGGGGAGGGGGTGGACGAACTGACGTACCCGGTGCTGAGCGCACTGGCCCGGACCGGGCCCCGCAGCGCGGCCGACCTGGCTCCCGACGTCGGGGTCGACCGCTCCGGCGTCACCCGGCGCGCCTCACGGCTGGAGGCCGCCGGCCTCATCCGCCGTGAAGCGGACCCCGACGACCGGCGCGCACACCTGCTCGTCCTCACCGAGCAGGGCCAACGCGCAGTGGCGGAGCTGCGGGCACGTCTGGCCGCTCACATCATGGCGAGCCTGTCCTCATGGCCGCCGGGCGAGGCCGAGGCATTCGCCCAGCGCCTGCGCCGTTTCACGGTCGAGGGCCCGTTCACCTAGGGCGGCCGTTGTGCGTCAGGGGCTGGTCCCTCCAGCCGGAGGCATTCGACGCCCCCGCCCGCTTTCGCTCCCGGCCCGGAGTTCAGCGATTTCCCCGAAGGGGTTCGTCAACTTGGGGGATTGCAGCGCCAGTTGGGCAGCGTGAGCGGCAGGGGCGGCGCCGTCCACACTTCGGGCATCTCAGGCGCGCATTCCACGCCCCGCCCCGAGCCACGACCGGCGCGAAAGCCGACCGGGCCCCGGCCCACACCGGCCGACCCGGCCCCCGGCCCGCACCCCGCGGACCGTGGCCCGGTCCCGTCCGCCCACCCGGCGGACGCCGTCCTCAGTGCCCGGCCACCGCCCGCACCGCTTCCTTCACCGGTACCTCCCCGCTGACCAGCTCCAGCGTCCGGCCGATGGTGCCCGGCTCGTTGAGCAGCTCCGCCAGGACGGCCGCGACATCGTCCCGGGGCACCTCGCTGCGGCCGGTCGCGTCGGCCAGCGTCACCAGGCCAGTTCCGGGGTCGTTGGTCAGCCGGCCGGGCCGCAGGATCGTCCAGTCCAGCCCGGCGCGGGCCCGTACGTCCGCGTCCGCGGCACCCTTCGCCCGCAGGTACGCGGCGAAGACCGGGTCGGTGCCCTCGGGGGGCTCGCGGTCCGCTCCCATGGACGAGACGACGAGGAAGCGCCGTACCCCTGCGGCCTCGGCCGCGTCCGCGAAGAGTGCGGTGGCGCCGCGGTCCACCGTGTCCTTGCGTTCGATGCCACTGCCCGGCCCCGCGCCCGCCGCGAAGACGGCCGCGTCGGCGTCCTCCATGTGCCGGGCGACGTCCTCCACCGACGCCGACTCCAGGTCGCAGACCACCGGCTCGGCTCCCGCGGCCAGCACGTCACCGGCCTGCTCCGGCCGGCGGATGATGCCCGCGACCTCGTCCCCGCGCTTGGCGAGCAACCGCTCCAGCCGCAGCGCGATCTGACCATGTCCACCTGCGATGACAATGCGCATGATCCCGACCGTACGCCGAAGCCCCGCCGCGGGGCGCGGGACCGGCCGGGGGCGGGGTGCCTTCTCGCCACCGCGGCTCAGCGCTGCGACTGCCGCGGCAGCTCCAGCGCCACATCCGCCGCCGAGTCGCAGTACTCGCGCACCGCGCTGGTACGGGCCACCACCCGCCCGCGGTGGATCACGATCCGGCTGTACGCGAGCGAGAGCACCCCGGCGATCCGCTCACCGCGCACCGCCAGCAACTCCGCGGGGAAGCCCGCCTCGACACGTACCTCCGGCAGCCCCAGAGTCGCCCGCGCCGCCGAACTCACCGTCCCGTAGGCCGCCTCCGGCGTGGCCTCGCCCAGGGAGGCCAGCAGATACGCCGCCTCCAGCGGGTCACCGCGCCCCACCGGGTTCGCCACGTCCCGCAGCGCCCCGCTGCCCGCCGCCACCTGGACGCCGGCCGCCCGCAGCAGCCGTACGGGCGCCGGCCGCGACACCCGCGAGCCGTACCGCTCCAGGCCCGTGCAGTCCCCCTGCGGCAGACAGACGACGGCGACCCCGGCGGCCGCCAACTGCTCGGCGACCCGCGCCGCCACGCTCCGCGGCATCCGCGCCATCCCGGCGCACGGTCCGAGGGCGACGCCCGGCCGCAGTCCGCCGGACATCGCCGCGAACCGCGCCAGCCGCGCCGGATCGTCACCGTCGGTGTGCAGATCCACCGGGCAGCCGTGCTCCCCGGCCAGCTCCAGGACCGTCTGGACGTACCCGGCCGGATCGGGGTCGAGGTCCGGGCAGCCGCCGATCACCGAGGCGCCCATCTTCACCGCGTCCCGCAGCATCGCCAGCCCGTCCTGGCCGGCCACCCCGGTCAGCACCCGCGGTACCGCGACCGCCGCCAGATCGGCCAGCCCGCGCAGCGACCTGCGGGCCTGCAGCACCGCCTCCAGCGAGCGCAGACCCTGGACGTCGCCGATCCTGACGTGGCTTCGGGAGGCGGTGGCGCCGTGCCCCAGCTGCAGCAGCGCGGCCTCGGTCGTCCGCCGCTGGACGTCCTCGGGGGAACTGGAGGCGGGGCCGTCGGAGTCGGCCGTCAGGGCGGTGTCGCAGTGCGCATGGGGTTCGACGGGGGCCGGGAGCAGGAGGTAGCCGGCGAGGTCGACCCGGGCGCCCTGCGGGGCGAGGCTGCCGGCCGTCCCGACGGCCTCGATGCGTCCGCCACCGAGCCGTACGTCCACCGTCCGCCCGTCGGCGAGCCGGGCGCCGCACAGCACCAGCGCGCCGTTTTCCGACCTCGCGAACCGGCCGGGCCCGCCGGGCTTTCCCGGCTGCGGCTGCGGCGAACTGCTGTCGGACATCGCGCTCCTCGAAGGCACCGGCGTGCAAGATCACGCAGCGTTCTTCCGAGCCTAGGCCGCGGCCGGGAGAGCTTCGCGCAGGCGCGAAATAGTCGTACCGGTGTGGTGCGCGAGGCGGCTGGGGCACGGCCCGGATACGGATTTCACGTTTGGCGGCGGGCCGTGTAATGTCTTCATCGCTCGCCCCAATAGCTCAGTCGGCAGAGCGTCTCCATGGTAAGGAGAAGGTCTACGGTTCGATTCCGTATTGGGGCTCTGATGTGTGAGGTTCCCGCCTTCGGGCGGGGTCCCCTCGCATCACAGCGGTGTAGCTCAGTCGGTAGAGCAAGCGGCTCATAATCGCTGTGTCACCGGTTCAAGTCCGGTCACCGCTACTGACAGTAGCCGATTGTGGGGTCGGTCCTCCGATCGGCTACTCTTTTATGCGTTAATCCGACCACCCGTCCGTCCAAGGAGCACTCACGTGGCTGCCACCGACGTCCGCCCGAAGATCACGCTGGCCTGCGTGGAGTGCAAGGAGCGGAACTACATCACCAAGAAGAACCGGCGTAACGACCCGGACCGTCTTGAGATGAAGAAGCACTGCCCCCGTTGCAACTCGCACACCGCGCACCGCGAGACGCGATAACACAGGCTCGTCCGTGAGGCCGTCCCCATTCGTGGGGGCGGCCTCACGGCGTTATCACCATCAGTACAGGGAGGTTGCGAGCCCATGGCGCTCGACCAGTCTTTTGTCGGACGCACGTACCCGCCCACCGACCCGTACGAGGTCGGCCGGGAAAAGATCCGCGAATTCGCCGAGGCGATCGGTGACCCCAACCCCGCCTACACCGACACCGAAGCGGCAAAGGCACTCGGGCACTCCGATGTGATCGCACCGCCGACTTTTGTGTTCGCCATCACTTTCAAGGCAGCGGGTCAGGTCATCGAGGACCCGCAACTGGGTCTGGACTACAGCCGGGTGGTGCACGGCGACCAGAAATTCGCCTACACCCGGCCGGTGCGCAGCGGGGACCGACTGTCCGTCACCTCCACCATCGAGGCCATCAAGACCATGGCCGGCAACGACATCATCGACATCCGCGGCGAGGTGCACGACGAGGCCGGCGAACACGTCGTGACCGCCTTCACCAAGCTGGTGGCCCGCGCCGCGAAGGAGGCCTGAGATGACCGCGAAGATTTCCTATGACGACGTCGAGGTCGGCATGGAACTCCCGGCGCAGACCTTCCCCGTGAGCCGCGCCACACTCGTCCAGTACGCGGGCGCCTCCGGTGACTTCAACCCGATCCACTGGAACGAGAAGTTCGCCAAGGAGGTCGGGCTGCCGGACGTCATCGCCCACGGCATGTTCACGATGGCCGAGGCGATCCGGGTGGTCACCGACTGGGCCGGTGACCCGGGCGCGGTCGCGGAATACGGGGTGCGCTTCACCAAGCCCGTCGTCGTGCCCAACGACGAGATCGGCGCGCTGATCGAGGTCAGCGCCAAGGTCGCCGCCAAGCTGGACGACGACGACCGTACGGTCCGCGTCGACCTCACCGCGATGAGCGCCGGCCAGAAGGTGCTGGGCATGTCCCGCGCCGTGGTCCGCCTGGCCTGAGCCGGGGCCGCCGGGGGGCGTCCGGCCGAGGGCTGCCGGACCGCCCCCGTACCCTTGGGCGCGTGCAGGAACTCCACGACGCCCCCCTCGCCCCGCTGACCACCTTCCGCCTCGGCGGCCCGGCCACCCGCCTCGTCACGGCCACCACCGACGACGAGGTGATCGCGGCCGTCCGCGCGGCCGACGACGCCGGGACCCCGCTGCTGATCATCGGCGGCGGCAGCAATCTCGTCATCGGCGACAAGGGCTTCGACGGCACGGCCCTGCGCATCGCCACCCGTGGCTTCGCGCTCGACGGCACGACCCTCACCCTCGCCGCGGGCGAGAACTGGTCCGACGCGGTCGCCCGCACGGTCGAGGCGGGACTGGCCGGTGTCGAGTGCCTGGCCGGCATCCCCGGCTCCGCGGGCGCCACCCCGATCCAGAACGTGGGCGCGTACGGCCAGGAGGTCTCCGCCACGATCACCGAGGTCGTCGCCTACGACCGCCGCCTGGGCGAGACCGTCACGATCCCCAACGAGGAGTGCGGCTTCTCGTACCGCCACAGCCGCTTCAAGGAGCACCCCGACCGGTTCGTGGTGCTGCGGGTGCGCTTCGCCCTGGAGGACGCCGGAGGCCTCTCCGCGCCCCTGAAGTACCCCGAGACCGCCCGCGCCCTCGGCGTCGAGGCCGGGGACCGGGTGCCGGCCGCCGTCGCCAGGGAGACCGTGCTGGCCCTGCGCGCCGGCAAGGGCATGGTGCTGGACCCCGAGGACCACGACACCTGGTCGGCGGGCTCGTTCTTCACCAACCCGATCCTCACCGAGGCCGAGTACGCCGTCTTCCTCCGCCGCGTCCAGGACCGTCTCGGCCCCGACGTCGCCCCGCCCGCGTTCCCGGCGGGCGACGGCCTGCTGAAGACCTCCGCGGCCTGGCTCATCGACCGGGCCGGCTTCACCAAGGGCTACGGCAGCGGCCCCGCCCGCATCTCCACCAAGCACACCCTCGCGCTCACCAACCGCGGCGCGGCCACCACCGAGGACCTGCTCGCCCTGGCCCGCGAGGTCCGCGACGGCGTGCACGCGGCCTTCGGCGTCACGCTCGTCAACGAACCGGTCACGGTCGGCGTCAGCCTCTAGGGCAAGACATCCAGGCGGACCCGGACGGGGCACGCCCTGGAAGGCCCCTGAGAGGCTCTGGGCGGCCCTACGCGGCCAGCCAGGCGTCGATCTCCGCCAGCACCCGCTGCTGCTCGTCCTGCGGGGCGCGTGAGCCGCGGACCGACTGCCGGGCCAGTTCGGCCAGTTCGGCGTCGGTGAAGCCGTGCGCGCTGCGGGCGATCTCGTACTGCGCGGCCAGCCGCGCGCCGAACAGCAGCGGGTCGTCCGCGCCCAGCGCCATCGGCACACCCGCGTCGAAGAGCGTCCGCAGCGGTACGTCCTCCGGCTTCTCGTAGACGCCCAGCGCCACATTCGACGCGGGGCACACCTCGCAGGTCACCCCGCGCGAGGCCAGCCGGCGCAGCAGCACGGGATCCTCAGCGGCCCGTACGCCGTGCCCCACCCGGCCGGCGTGCAGATCGTCCAGGCAGTCCCGGACGCTCGCCGGCCCCGACAGCTCACCGCCGTGCGGCGCCGCCAGCAGACCGCCCTCCCGGGCGATGGCGAAGGCGCGGTCGAAGTCCCGGGCGAAACCCCGGCGTTCGTCGTTGGACAGCCCGAAGCCGATCACGCCGTGGTCGGCGTAGCGCACCGCGAGACGCGCCAGCGTACGGGCGTCCAAGGGGTGCTTCATACGGTTCGCGGCCACCAGGACGCGGATGCCGAGACCGGTGTCCCGGGAGGCGCTGCGCACCGCGTCCAGAATGATCTCCAGGGCCGGGATCAGCCCGCCCAGCCGGGGAGCGTACGAGGTCGGGTCGACCTGGATCTCCAGCCAGCGCGACCCGTCGAGGACATCCTCCTCGGCGGCCTCGCGCACCAGCCGCTGGATGTCCTCGGGGGACCGCAGACACGACCGCGCGATGTCGTACAGCCGCTGGAAACGGAACCAGCCGCGCTCGTCGGTGGCTCTCAGCTGGGGAGGTTCACCGCTCCGCAGCGCCTCCGGCAGGTGGACGCCGTATTTGTCGGCGAGCTCCAGCAGGGTCGTGGACCGCATCGAACCGGTGAAGTGCAGGTGCAGATGGGCCTTCGGCAATCGGCGCAGGTCTCGGATTGCGGCTTCGCCGCGGGCACGAACGCTCTCCATCCCAAGATCTTGCCGCATCCGGGCGGTGCGCCGGTAGAGCCTTTCCCGAAGGGGTGTCCGGGAGAACGCGCGAGCGGGCGCCCGGAAGGCTCCGGACGCCCGCTGCGCGACCACCTACGACTTTCCGTAGGTGGTCTTGATCACTTGGCCTCCGCCAGCAGCTTCTGGATCCGCGACACGCCCTCGACCAGGTCCTCGTCGCCCAGCGCGTACGAAAGCCGCAGGTAGCCGGGGGTGCCGAAGGCCTCGCCCGGGACGACGGCGACCTCCGCCTCCTCCAGGATCAGCTCGGCCAGCTCGACGCTGGTCTGCGGGTGCTTGCCGCGGATCTCCTTGCCCAGGAGCTCCTTGACCGACGGGTACGCGTAGAACGCGCCCTCCGGCTCCGGGCACAGCACCCCGTCGATCTCGTTGAGCATCCGCACGATGGTCCTGCGGCGCCGGTCGAAGGCGACCTTCATCTCCTCGACGGCCGTCAGATCGCCGGAGACCGCCGCGATGGCCGCGGCCTGCGCGACGTTGGAGACGTTGGACGTGGCGTGCGACTGGAGGTTCGCGGCGGCCTTGATGACGTCCTTGGGGCCGATCGCCCAGCCCACCCGCCAGCCGGTCATCGCATACGTCTTCGCCACGCCGTTGACGATGATGCACTTGTCGCGCAGCTCGGGCACGACCACCGGCAGCGACGAGAACGCGGCGTCGCCGTAGACCAGGTGCTCGTAGATCTCGTCGGTCAGCACCCACAGACCGTGCTCGGCGGCCCAGCGGCCCACGGCCTCGACCTGCTCGCGGCTGTAGACCGCGCCGGTCGGGTTCGACGGCGAGACGAACAGCAGCACCTTGGTGCGGTCCGTACGGGCCGCCTCCAGCTGCTCCACGGTCACGCGGTAGCCCGTGGTCTCGTCCGCGACGACATCGACCGGCACACCGCCGGCCAGACGGATCGACTCGGGGTAGGTGGTCCAGTACGGCGCCGGGACGATGACCTCGTCACCCGGGTCGAGGATCGCTGCGAAGGCCTCGTAGATCGCCTGCTTGCCGCCGTTCGTCACCAGGACGTTCGCGGCCTCGATCTCGTAGCCGGAGTCGCGCAGCGTCTTCGCGGCGATCGCGGTCTTCAGCTCGGGGAGGCCGCCGGCCGGGGTGTAGCGGTGGTACTTCGGGTTGCGGCAGGCCTCGATCGCCGCCTCGACGATGTAGTCGGGCGTGGGGAAGTCGGGCTCACCGGCACCGAAGCCGATCACCGGGCGTCCGGCGGCCTTGAGGGCCTTCGCCTTGGCGTCGACGGCGAGGGTCGCGGACTCGGAGATCGCACCGACGCGGGCCGAGACCCGGCGGTCGGCGGGGGACGAAGCGGGAGGAGTGGCAGCGCTCATATCTGCATCGTCCCAGACCTCTGACAAGCCCGGCACATCGGTTTGCGGGCACCACCCGGGACGTTTCTGTTCGACGCCCGGCTCTGAAGCACGTACACTCGCTGACCGTTGGCCCCCGACAGGTCGCCGCGGTGCACGCACGTAGTGCAGTCGGCCGCATGCGGTAGGTTGGGGTAACCACAAAGGGTCGTAGCTCAATTGGTAGAGCACTGGTCTCCAAAACCAGCGGTTGGGGGTTCAAGTCCCTCCGGCCCTGCTACACGCACTTCTTCACCACGGTGCGTGCACGCGTACGTATGAAATGCACCGCCGTGCGGCTCAACCGGGCGCGGCACGGCCACGACCCGGATTCAGGTGAGGACGAGTGACGGACGCCCTGGGCTCCATCGACATGCCTGAGCGCGGTCGTTCCGAGGACGAAACCGCGGAATCCCAGAAGAAGCCCCGTCGCGGCGGCAAGCGCGGCAAGAAGGGCCCCTTCGCACGGCTCGCGCTCTTCTACCGCCAGGTCGTGGCGGAGCTCCGCAAGGTCGTCTGGCCCACGCGCAGCCAGCTGTCGACGTACACCACCGTGGTGATCGTCTTCGTTGTCATCATCATCGGTCTCGTAACCGTGATTGACTTGGGAATCAACCGAGTCGTCGGGTACGTCTTCGGCTGATCCCGCGGAGGGCGCCTCAGCGGGCGCCCATTTCGCATGTTCAACCCCTTGAAGCCAGGAAGAAGCAGCCACCGTGTCTGACCCGAACCTGAACGACGCCGCCGACTCCGCCGAGACGGCAGCGGCCGACGTGGACGCGGCTGCCTCGGCCGAGGTCCAGGGCGACGACACCGAACTCGAGATCGTCCAGGCCGCCGACGAGGTCGACGAGCTGGACGCCGAGGAAGCCGCCGCCGGTGAGCCCGCCGAGGCCGCCGCGGTGCACGTCGAGGACGAGGACGAGGTCGTCGGTGAGGAAGCCGCCGAGGAAGAGGAGCCGGTCGACCCGGTGGCCGCCCTCCGCGACGAACTCCGCGGCCTCCCCGGTGAGTGGTACGTCATCCACACCTACGCGGGTTACGAGAACCGCGTGAAGACCAACCTCGAGCAGCGTGCCGTTTCGCTGAACGTCGAGGACTACATCTTCCAGGCCGAGGTGCCGCAGGAAGAGGTCGCCCAGATCAAGAACGGCGAGCGCAAGACCATCCGCCAGAACAAGCTCCCGGGCTACGTGCTGGTGCGCATGGACCTGACGAACGAGTCCTGGGGCGTCGTCCGCAACACCCCGGGTGTCACGGGCTTCGTCGGCAACGCCTACGACCCCTACCCGCTGACGCTGGACGAGATCGTCAAGATGCTCGCCCCGGAGGCCGAGGAGAAGGCCGCCAAGGAGGCCGCCGCGGCCGAGGGCAAGCCGGCGCCGTCCCGCAAGGTCGAGGTCCAGGTGCTGGACTTCGAGGTGGGCGACTCCGTCACCGTCACCGACGGCCCGTTCGCGACGCTGCAGGCCACGATCAACGAGATCAACGCCGACTCGAAGAAGGTCAAGGGCCTCGTCGAGATCTTCGGCCGCGAGACCCCGGTCGAGCTCAGCTTCGACCAGATCCAGAAGAACTAGGTTCTTCCGGAACACCAGCCAAATCGACCAGGTCAGACGGGCTCGCAGCCGGTCTGACCTGCTCGGTTTTTGGCCGCACGACTATACCCGTTATCGTTGTGCGGTATGCCTCCATCCGGATGACCGGGTGGAATGGCGAAACACCTCTCACTAGGACCCGGAGAGAGCATGCCTCCCAAGAAGAAGAAGGTCACGGGGCTTATCA
This sequence comes from Streptomyces sp. G7(2002), assembly GCF_028870195.1. NCBI lineage: Bacteria > Bacillati > Actinomycetota > Actinomycetes > Kitasatosporales > Streptomycetaceae > Streptomyces > Streptomyces sp. G7(2002). The sequence goes on along the minus strand of NZ_CP102609.1, from coordinate 4,471,088 downwards.
AGCTCCAGATCCAGGCCGGTGCCGCAAACCCGGCTCCGCCGGTCGGCCCCGCGCTGGGTCAGCACGGCGTCAACATCATGGAGTTCTGCAAGGCCTACAACGCCGCGACCGAGTCGCAGCGTGGCATGGTCGTGCCGGTGGAGATCACGGTCTACGAAGACCGCTCTTTCACCTTCATCACCAAGACCCCGCCGGCCGCGAAGCTCATCCTGAAGGCCGCGGGCGTGGAGAAGGGCTCCGGCGAGCCGCACAAGACCAAGGTCGCGAAGATCACGCGTGACCAGGTCCGTGACATCGCCACCACCAAGATGCCCGACCTGAACGCCAACGACCTGGACGCCGCCGAGAAGATCATCGCCGGCACCGCCCGTTCCATGGGCATCACGGTCGAGGGCTGATCCCAGCCCTTCAGGCACCACACGTGGCAGGGCCAGGCGCTGGTCCGCACCACGACTCCACCCCACTGCATCAGGAGCAGAAGTGAAGCGCAGCAAGACTCTTCGCAACGCGGACGCGAAGATCGACCGGGAGCGTCTGTACGCCCCCCTCGAGGCCGTCCGTCTCGCCAAGGACACCGCGTCCGTCAAGTTCGACGCGACCGTCGAGGTCGCCATGCGTCTGGGTGTCGACCCGCGCAAGGCGGACCAGATGGTCCGTGGCACCGTGAACCTCCCGCACGGCACCGGTAAGACCGCCCGGGTCCTGGTCTTCGCGACCGGTGACCGTGCTGCGGCCGCGGAAGCCGCCGGCGCCGACATCGTCGGCTCGGACGAACTGATCGACGAGGTCTCCAAGGGCCGTCTGGACTTCGACGCCGTCGTCGCCACCCCGGACCTCATGGGCAAGGTCGGCCGCCTCGGCCGCGTGCTCGGTCCGCGTGGTCTGATGCCGAACCCGAAGACCGGCACGGTCACCCCGGATGTCGCCAAGGCTGTCACCGACATCAAGGGCGGCAAGATCGAGTTCCGCGTGGACAAGCACGCGAACCTCCACTTCATCATCGGCAAGGTCTCCTTCGACGAGACCAAGCTGGTGGAGAACTACGCCGCGGCGCTCGAGGAGATCTCCCGCCTCAAGCCGTCCGCCGCCAAGGGCCGCTACATCAAGAAGGCCACCATCACCACCACGATGGGCCCTGGCATCCCGCTGGACGCCAACCGCACCCGCAACCTCCTCGTCGAGGACGAGGCCGTCTGATCTCTGCGATCGGCGCCTCATAGCGTGTGACCACTGTCGTCAGGCCCCGCTCTCCCGCAAGGAGGGCGGGGCCTGACGCATGCTGTGCCGCCCTTCCGGGCCCGTGTTGCCCCGGAGGCGCGGCCGGCCCGCAGGGCGCGCTCCAGCGGCCGGGAGCGCCGCCCGCGCCCCCTCTCGGCCGATTTGCCTGACGCAGGGCTCTCCCGTACCGTATGCGGAAGCCAAAGACCGCTGGTTGTCTCTGCGCGTCCGGTCCCGGACGTGTAGTGGCCGAAGGATCCGCTAGCTGCGGACGGCCTGCGCAGGTGTGTATGGATGAACTCCCGGACGGACTTCCGCTCTGGTTGAGTACGCCCCGTGCGCCTGCGCCGGGGCGTTTGTTTTGCCCAGCCCCTTCTGCGCGGTCCTCATCACCCGGAAGGAGGCCGAGGCTCATGGCGACGTCTGACAAGATCGCAGCCGTTGAGGAGATCACTGAGAAGCTCCGTGGTTCCAACGCAGCTGTTGTGACTTCTTACACCGGACTGACTGTGGCACAGCTCAAGGAGCTGCGTCGTTCTCTCGGCGAGAACGCTCAGTACCGTGTGGTGAAGAACACGCTGACCAAGATCGCGGCCAAGGAGGCCGGGATTCAGCTGGACGAGCACCTCAAGGGCTCGACCGCTGTTGCCTTCGTGACCGGTGACCCGGTCACGGCGGCGAAGGGTCTTCGTGACTTCGCCAAGGAAAACCCCTCTCTCGTCATCAAGGGCGGTGTCCTTGAAGGCAAGGCGCTGTCCGCCGACGAGATCAAGAAGCTTGCGGACCTCGAGTCCCGTGAGGTTCTGCTCGCCAAGCTGGCGGGTGGCATGAAGGCGTCCATGGCCAAGGCCGCGGCGACCTTCCAGGCCCCGCTCACGAAGTTCGCCCGCACCGCGGACGCGCTTCGCAGCAAGGTCGAGCAGGGCGGTGCCGGTACGCCGGCTCCCGCCGAGGCTGCCGAGTAATCACTCGGACGCTCAGCGGGCCCGTAGTACGCCCGCCAAACATGTACATCCGGCACCAGCCGAATTAGTGGAAGGACCGCCACCATGGCGAAGCTCAGCCAGGAAGACCTGCTCGCGCAGTTCGAGGAGATGACCCTCATCGAGCTCTCCGAGTTCGTGAAGCTCTTCGAGGAGAAGTTCGACGTCGAGGCTGCCGCCCCGGTCGCCGTTGCCGCCGCCGGTGCCCCGGGTGCCCCGGCCGCCGCCGAGGCCGAGGAGCAGGACGAGTTCGACGTCATCCTCACCGGTGCGGGCGACAAGAAGATCCAGGTCATCAAGGTCGTGCGTGAGCTGACCTCCCTGGGCCTGAAGGAGGCCAAGGACCTCGTCGACGGCACCCCGAAGCCCGTCCTCGAGAAGGTCGCCAAGGACGCCGCCGAGAAGGCCGCCGAGTCCCTCAAGGGCGCCGGCGCCTCCGTCGAGGTCAAGTGACTTCACCGGGTCTCCGGACTCGCGTCCTGAGCGCCTGAGGCGTCAGGGACACCAGCCAAGGGCGATCACCCATGCGGGTGGTCGCCCTTCGGCGTGCTCGCCACGGCTGCATTGTCTCGTGCCTGCGTGCGAGTATGGTGATCATCGTTGCCCGGACGTGCCCCCATGTGACGATCTTCCAGAGGTGGGGGGCCTTGACGAACCGGACGCGGCGCGCAATTCTCGGGACGCGACGCAGAAGCGATCCAGGGTTCGAGGCATGGATCGCGGACGAAGAGGGAAGCATCGGTGTGCGCCACTGGCGCAGGGCTTTCGGCAGGCGCATGGCATTGAGAAGAACAAACGAGGGCTTCCTCCGGTGCGGAGGGCGTGACCTCCCGGAGGGAGAAGATCGGTATCACGGTGCTGAACCGGTCTCCGGAAACTCGCTCTGGACATCAGTGTGCCAAGTGGCTACACTGACCCTTTGCGCTGCCTGTTAGCTGCTCCCTGCCCGTCACCAGGGGCATACCCGAGCCCGAGCAAAGCTGAATGATCTGCCCTGACCTGGGCTTTCCCTCAGTCTGCTCGATTCGGGACCGGTACGCGCGTAGTGAGTCCGAGCCCTCGGAAGGACCCCCTCTTGGCCGCCTCGCGCAACGCCTCGACTGCCAATACGAACAACGGCGACAGCACCGCCCCGCTGCGCATCTCTTTTGCGAAGATCAAGGAGCCCCTCGGGGTTCCGAACCTCCTTGCGCTGCAGACCGAAAGCTTCGACTGGCTGCTCGGCAATGCCGCATGGAAGGGTCGCGTCGAGGCTGCGCTGGAGAGTGGGCAGGAAGTCCCCACCAAGTCCGGTCTGGAAGAGATCTTCGAAGAGATCTCCCCGATCGAGGACTTCTCCGGGTCGATGTCGCTGACGTTCCGCGACCACCGCTTCGAGCCCCCGAAGAACTCCATCGACGAGTGCAAGGAGCGCGACTTCACGTACGCGGCTCCGCTCTTCGTCACCGCTGAGTTCACCAACAACGAGACCGGCGAGATCAAGTCCCAGACGGTCTTCATGGGCGACTTCCCGCTCATGACGAACAAGGGCACCTTCTGCATCAACGGCACCGAGCGTGTCGTCGTCTCGCAGCTGGTGCGCTCGCCGGGCGTGTACTTCGACAGCTCCATCGACAAGACGTCCGACAAGGACATCTTCTCCGCCAAGATCATCCCGTCCCGGGGTGCCTGGCTGGAGATGGAGATCGACAAGCGCGACATGGTCGGTGTCCGTATCGACCGTAAGCGCAAGCAGTCCGTGACCGTCCTGCTCAAGGCTCTCGGTTGGACGACCGAGCAGATCCTCGAGGAGTTCGGCGAGTACGAGTCCATGCGCGCCACCCTGGAGAAGGACCACACCCAGGGTCAGGACGACGCGCTGCTCGACATCTACCGCAAGCTGCGTCCGGGCGAGCCGCCGACCCGTGAGGCCGCGCAGACGCTGCTCGAGAACCTGTACTTCAACCCCAAGCGCTACGACCTCGCGAAGGTCGGCCGCTACAAGGTCAACAAGAAGCTCGGTGGCGACGAGCCGCTCGACGCCGGTGTGCTGACCACCGATGACGTCATCGCGACGATCAAGTACCTGGTCAAGCTGCACGCCGGCGAGACCGAGACGATCGGCGAGAACGGCAACTCCATCGTTGTCGAGACCGACGACATCGACCACTTCGGCAACCGTCGTCTGCGCAACGTCGGCGAGCTCATCCAGAACCAGGTCCGCACGGGTCTGGCTCGTATGGAGCGCGTCGTGCGTGAGCGCATGACCACCCAGGACGTCGAGGCGATCACGCCGCAGACCCTGATCAACATCCGGCCGGTCGTCGCCTCCATCAAGGAGTTCTTCGGCACCAGCCAGCTGTCCCAGTTCATGGACCAGACCAACCCGCTGTCGGGTCTGACCCACAAGCGTCGTCTGTCGGCGCTGGGCCCGGGTGGTCTCTCCCGTGAGCGGGCCGGCCTGGACGTCCGTGACGTGCACCCCTCGCACTACGGCCGTATGTGCCCGATTGAGACCCCTGAAGGTCCCAACATCGGTCTGATCGGCTCGCTGGCCTCCTACGGCCGGGTCAACGTCTTCGGCTTCATCGAGACGCCGTACCGCAAGGTCGTCGACGGCCAGGTCACGGAGGAGGTGGACTACCTCACCGCTGATGAGGAGGACCGCTTCCTGATCGCCCAGGCGAACGCGAAGCTCTCCGACGACATGCGCTTCTCCGAGCAGCGTGTCCTGGTCCGCCGCCGCGGCGGCGAGGTCGACCTCGTCCCCGCCGACGAGGTGGACTTCATGGACGTCTCGCCGCGCCAGATGGTGTCGGCCGCGACCGCCATGATCCCGTTCCTCGAGCACGACGACGCCAACCGTGCGCTCATGGGATCGAACATGATGCGCCAGGCCGTTCCGCTGATCAAGGCGGAGTCGCCGCTGGTCGGCACCGGCATGGAGTACCGCTGTGCGGTCGACGCCGGTGACGTCATCAAGGCGGAGAAGGACGGTGTGGTCCAGGAGGTCTCCGCGGACTACATCACCGTCGCCAACGACGACGGCACGTACACCACGTACCGCGTCGCCAAGTTCACCCGCTCCAACCAGGGCACCTCCTTCAACCAGAAGGTCGTCGTGGACGAGGGCGCGCGGGTCATCGAGGGCCAGGTCCTCGCCGACGGTCCGTCCACGGACGAAGGCGAGATGGCGCTCGGCAAGAACCTGCTCGTGGCGTTCATGCCGTGGGAGGGCCACAACTACGAGGACGCGATCATCCTGTCGCAGCGCCTCGTGCAGGACGACGTCCTCTCCTCGATCCACATCGAGGAGCACGAGGTCGACGCCCGTGACACCAAGCTGGGCCCCGAGGAGATCACCCGGGACATCCCGAACGTCTCCGAAGAGGTCCTCTCCGACCTCGACGAGCGCGGCATCATCCGTATCGGTGCCGAGGTCGTCGCCGGCGACATCCTCGTCGGCAAGGTCACGCCCAAGGGTGAGACCGAGCTGACCCCCGAGGAGCGCCTGCTCCGCGCGATCTTCGGTGAGAAGGCGCGCGAGGTGCGCGACACCTCGCTGAAGGTGCCGCACGGTGAGATCGGCAAGGTCATCGGCGTCCGCGTCTTCGACCGCGAAGAGGGCGACGAGCTGCCCCCGGGCGTGAACCAGCTGGTCCGCGTCTACGTCGCCCAGAAGCGCAAGATCACCGACGGTGACAAGCTCGCCGGCCGTCACGGCAACAAGGGCGTCATCTCGAAGATCCTGCCGGTCGAGGACATGCCGTTCCTGGAGGACGGCACCCCGGTCGACATCATCCTCAACCCCCTGGGTGTCCCGTCCCGAATGAACCCGGGACAGGTCCTGGAGATCCACCTCGGCTGGCTCGCCAGCCAGGGCTGGAAGGTCGAGGGCTCCGAGGACTGGCAGCAGCGTCTGCAGGCGATCGGCGCCGACGACGTCGCTCCCCGCACCAACGTCGCGACCCCGGTCTTCGACGGTGCGCGCGAGGACGAGCTGGCGGGTCTCTTCGACTCCACGCTCCCCAACCGCGACGGCGAGCGGATGGTCAAGGGCTCCGGCAAGGCGCAGCTGTTCGACGGCCGCTCCGGTGAGCCGTTCCCGGACCCGATCTCGGTCGGGTACATGTACATCCTCAAGCTGCACCACCTGGTCGACGACAAGCTCCACGCGCGTTCGACCGGTCCGTACTCGATGATCACCCAGCAGCCGCTGGGTGGTAAGGCTCAGTTCGGTGGCCAGCGGTTCGGTGAGATGGAGGTGTGGGCGCTGGAGGCTTACGGCGCCGCATACGCCCTCCAGGAACTGTTGACGATCAAGTCCGACGACGTGACCGGCCGCGTGAAGGTCTACGAGGCCATCGTCAAGGGCGAGAACATCCCCGAGCCCGGCATTCCCGAGTCCTTCAAGGTGCTCATCAAGGAAATGCAGTCCCTGTGCCTCAACGTGGAGGTGCTGTCCTCGGACGGCATGTCCATCGAGATGCGCGACACCGACGAGGACGTCTTCCGCGCTGCGGAGGAGCTCGGCATCGACCTGTCCCGGCGCGAGCCGAGCAGCGTCGAAGAGGTCTGACGGGAGTCCGGCCGGGGAGTCAGCGATGGCTCCCCCGGCCGGCCCCAGGACCCCCGTTTCAGACCCCAAGACTTACAACCCTGAGAGGGATTGACGCATAGTGCTCGACGTCAACTTCTTCGATGAGCTCCGGATCGGTCTGGCCACCGCTGACGACATCCGTCAGTGGAGCCACGGCGAGGTCAAGAAGCCCGAGACCATCAACTACCGCACCCTCAAGCCCGAAAAGGACGGACTCTTCTGCGAGAAGATCTTCGGTCCTACCCGGGACTGGGAGTGCTACTGCGGTAAGTACAAGCGCGTCCGCTTCAAGGGCATCATCTGCGAGCGCTGCGGCGTCGAGGTCACTCGCGCCAAGGTGCGCCGTGAGCGGATGGGCCACATCGAGCTTGCCGCTCCCGTGACCCACATCTGGTACTTCAAGGGCGTGCCGAGCCGGCTGGGCTACCTGCTGGACCTCGCGCCCAAGGACCTTGAGAAGGTCATCTACTTCGCCGCCTACATGATCACGTGGGTGGACGAGGAGCGCCGTACGCGCGACCTGCCCTCGCTGGAGGCGCATGTCTCCGTCGAGCGTCAGCAGATCGAGCAGCGCCGCGACTCCGACCTGGAGGCCCGCGCCAAGAAGCTCGAGACCGACCTGGCCGAGCTGGAGGCCGAGGGCGCCAAGGCGGACGTCCGCCGCAAGGTGCGCGAGGGGGCCGAGCGTGAGATGAAGCAGCTGCGTGACCGTGCGCAGCGCGAGATCGACCGTCTCGACGAGGTGTGGAACCGCTTCAAGAACCTCAAGGTCCAGGACCTGGAGGGCGACGAGCTGCTCTACCGTGAGCTGCGTGACCGCTTCGGCACGTACTTCGACGGCTCCATGGGTGCCGCTGCCCTGCAGAAGCGCCTGGAGACCTTCGATCTCGACGAGGAGGCCGAGCGCCTCCGCGAGATCATCCGTACCGGCAAGGGCCAGAAGAAGACCCGTGCGCTCAAGCGCCTCAAGGTCGTCTCCGCGTTCCTGCAGACCCGCAACAGCCCCAAGGGCATGGTGCTGGACTGCATCCCGGTGATCCCGCCGGACCTGCGTCCGATGGTGCAGCTGGACGGTGGCCGCTTCGCGACCTCCGACCTGAACGACCTGTACCGCCGTGTGATCAACCGCAACAACCGCCTCAAGCGTCTCCTTGACCTCGGTGCCCCCGAGATCATCGTGAACAACGAGAAGCGGATGCTGCAGGAGGCCGTCGACGCGCTGTTCGACAACGGCCGCCGCGGTCGCCCGGTCACCGGTCCCGGTAACCGCCCGCTGAAGTCCCTCAGCGACATGCTGAAGGGCAAGCAGGGCCGCTTCCGTCAGAACCTGCTCGGTAAGCGAGTCGACTACTCGGCGCGTTCCGTCATCGTCGTCGGCCCGCAGCTCAAGCTGCACCAGTGCGGTCTGCCCAAGGCCATGGCGCTGGAGCTCTTCAAGCCGTTCGTGATGAAGCGCCTGGTGGACCTCAACCACGCGCAGAACATCAAGAGCGCGAAGCGCATGGTCGAGCGCGGCCGCACGGTCGTCTACGACGTGCTCGAAGAGGTCATCGCCGAGCACCCGGTGCTGCTGAACCGTGCACCCACGCTGCACCGTCTGGGCATCCAGGCCTTCGAGCCGCAGCTGGTCGAGGGCAAGGCCATTCAGATTCACCCGCTCGTCTGCACCGCGTTCAACGCGGACTTCGACGGTGACCAGATGGCCGTCCACCTCCCGCTGTCCGCGGAGGCCCAGGCCGAGGCCCGCATCCTGATGCTGTCCTCGAACAACATCCTCAAGCCGGCCGACGGCCGTCCGGTCACCATGCCGACCCAGGACATGGTGCTCGGCCTCTTCTTCCTCACCACGGATGAGGAGGAGCGCAAGGTCATCGGTGAGGGCCGGGCGTTCGGTTCCGCCGCCGAGGCGATCATGGCGTTCGACGCCAAGGAGCTCTCGCTCCAGGCGAAGGTCGACATCCGCTTCCCGATCGGCACCGTCCCGCCCCGCGGCTGGACCCCGCCGGTTCCGGAGGAGGGCGAGCCCGAGTGGCAGCAGGGTGACAGCTTCCGGCTGCGGACGACCCTGGGCCGCGCGCTCTTCAACGAGCTGCTGCCCGAGGACTACCCGTTCGTCGACTACTCGGTGGGCAAGAAGCAGCTCTCCGCGATCGTCAACGACCTGGCCGAGCGCTACCCGAAGGTCATCGTCGCGGCGACCCTGGACAACCTGAAGGCGGCCGGTTTCCACTGGGCCACCCGCTCGGGTGTCACCGTCGCCGTCTCCGACATCGTCGTGCCGGAGGCCAAGAAGGCCATCGTCGCGGGCTACGAGGCCCAGGACGAGAAGGTCCAGAAGCAGTACGAGCGCGGTCTGATCACCAAGGACGAGCGCACTCAGGAACTGATCAACATCTGGACCAAGGCGACCAATGAGGTCGCCGAGGCGATGAACGAGAACTTCCCCAAGACGAACCCCATCTTCATGATGGTTGACTCGGGTGCCCGAGGAAACATGATGCAGATGCGGCAGATCGCCGGTATGCGTGGTCTGGTGTCGAACGCGAAGAACGAGACCATCCCGCGTCCGATCAAGGCGTCGTTCCGCGAGGGCCTGTCCGTGCTGGAGTACTTCATCTCCACGCACGGTGCCCGTAAGGGTCTGGCGGACACCGCCCTTCGTACCGCCGACTCCGGTTACCTCACCCGTCGTCTGGTCGACGTCTCCCAGGACGTCATCATTCGCGAGGAGGACTGCGGCACGGAGCGTGGCCTCAAGCTGCGGATCGCCTCGAAGGACGCCGCCGGTGTCCTGCGCAAGGCGGACGACGTCGAGTCCAGCGTCTACGCACGCATGCTGGCCGAGGACGTCGTCGTCGACGGCAAGGTCGTCGCCCCGGCGAACGTCGACCTCGGTGACGTGCTCATCGACGCGCTGGTCAACGCGGGCGTCGAGGAGGTCAAGACCCGCTCGGTCCTGACCTGTGAGTCCGCGGTCGGCACCTGTGCCTTCTGCTACGGCCGTTCGCTGGCCACCGGCAAGCTGGTCGACATCGGTGAGGCGGTCGGCATCATCGCCGCCCAGTCCATCGGTGAGCCCGGCACCCAGCTGACGATGCGTACCTTCCACACCGGTGGTGTGGCCGGTGACGACATCACCCTGGGTCTGCCGCGTGTCGTCGAGCTCTTCGAGGCCCGTACGCCCAAGGGTGTCGCCCCGATCTCGGAGGCGGCCGGCCGCGTCCGGATCGAGGAGACCGAGAAGACCAAGAAGGTCGTCGTCACCCCGGACGACGGCAGCGACGAGATGGCCTACGGCGTCTCCAAGCGTGCCCGTCTCCTGGTGGGCGAGGGCGACCACGTCACGGTCGGCCAGCCGATGACCGTGGGTGCCGTGAACCCGCACGACGTGCTGCGGATCCTCGGCCAGCGTGCCGTCCAGGTCCACCTGGTCGGCGAGGTCCAGAAGGTCTACAACAGCCAGGGCGTGGCGATCCACGACAAGCACATCGAGATCATCATCCGGCAGATGCTGCGCCGCGTGACGATCATCGAGTCCGGCGACGCGGAGCTGCTGCCGGGCGAGCTGGTGGAGCGCACGAAGTTCGAGGGCGAGAACCGTCGGGTCGTGGCGGAAGGCGGCCACCCGGCCTCCGGCCGTCCGCAGCTGATGGGTATCACCAAGGCTTCGCTGGCCACCGAGTCGTGGCTGTCGGCGGCCTCCTTCCAGGAGACGACCAGGGTCCTGACCGACGCGGCGATCAACGCCAAGTCGGACTCCCTGATCGGCCTCAAGGAGAACGTCATCATCGGTAAGCTCATCCCGGCCGGTACGGGCCTGTCCCGCTACCGCAACATCCGGGTCGAGCCCACCGAGGAAGCCAAGGCCGCGATGTACTCGGCCGTCGGTTACGACGACATCGACTACTCGCCCTTCGGCACCGGCTCCGGCCAGGCGGTCCCGCTGGAGGACTACGACTACGGTCCGTACAACCAGTAAGACCGGCCCGTACGACAGCAACAGGGCGGCCATCCCTTCGGGGGTGGCCGCCTTGCGGCGTTGGTGCGGCACTCGCGCCGGGCGGTCCCGCCGAGTTGGGGGCCGCGCAGGGGAACTTGTCCTCCCATCCCTGCGTCTGTGATGAGAAGATGGGGACAACTGTCGAGCGGGGGGAGGTTCGCGAAGTGGCATTCCAACCGTGGCAGGGCGGTCAGCCGGCGCAGCCGTCGAATCAGGTGCCTGCCATGCGCGCCTCGCACGCCGATCGTGAGCGGACGGTCGATGTGCTCAAGGCGGGGTTCGCCGAGGGGCGGCTGCAGCAGCCGGAGTACGAACAGCGGCTCACACGGGCCTACAAGGCGCAGACGCACGCCGAACTGCAGATGCTGGTGGCGGATCTGCCGCAGGGGCCGGTGCCGCAGGCACAGTTCGTGCCGCAGCGGCCGATGGTGCCGGCGACCTTCATGCCGATGCAGATGCCGGTGCCGGTGACGACGAACAGCTCGGCGACGGGTGCACTGGTCTGCGGGATCATGACGCCGGTGACGTGGGGCCTGACGGCGATTCCGGCGGTGATCCTGGGGCACAAGGCGCGGGCCGAGATCCGCCGGTCCGGCGAGCGCGGGGACGGCCAGGCCCTCACGGGTCTCATTCTGGGCTGGCTGGCGATCGGTGGCTGGGCGCTGTTCCTGCTGGTGTTCATACTCTCCGCGGCGGTCAACCTCTAGGGGGCGGCCGGCGGCGGTTCGCGCTGCCGCCGGGGGAGGGCCGGCGCGGGGGCGTGGCGCCTTCTTCCGTACGGCCGTGGATCGCACTACGGTGACCGCAACGCCGTGAGGAGTCCGGCGTGTCCTTCGCGTGTGCATTTGTTTTGACCGCAGCCAATGCGGTAGGTACGCTCTGACCTTGTGCCTGGGGTGTCCCTGGGCTGCCGTGCGCCAAATCTCCGCTGGGCGGACCTGCCGGGCCGAAAGGCTTCGGAGGGACTCCGGTCGGAGAGCCACCAGCACGGAAGCCGGGTTTTGACACCGCAATCTGCCGCCTCACTCGTTCCAGCGAGGGACCGGACTGCAGTATTCGACACACCCGACCGCGTGGGTCGGGGAATGTTCCAGGTTAGCTTTACCGAGACTGGCACACAGAAACCGGAGAAACGGTGCCTACGATCCAGCAGCTGGTCCGCAAGGGCCGGCAGGACAAGGTCGAGAAGAACAAGACGCCCGCGCTCGAGGGTTCCCCCCAGCGCCGTGGCGTCTGCACGCGTGTTTTCACGACCACCCCGAAGAAGCCGAACTCGGCCCTGCGTAAGGTCGCGCGTGTGCGTCTGACCAGCGGGATCGAGGTCACCGCTTACATTCCGGGTGAGGGCCACAACCTGCAGGAGCACTCGATCGTGCTCGTGCGTGGTGGTCGTGTGAAGGACCTGCCGGGTGTTCGGTACAAGATCATCCGCGGCTCCCTCGACACGCAGGGCGTCAAGAACCGCAAGCAGGCTCGCAGCCGCTACGGCGCCAAGAAGGAGAAGTAAGAATGCCTCGTAAGGGCCCCGCCCCGAAGCGCCCGGTCATCATCGACCCGGTCTACGGTTCTCCTCTGGTGACCTCCCTCATCAACAAGGTTCTGCTGAACGGCAAGCGCTCCACCGCTGAGCGCATCGTTTACGGCGCCATGGAGGGTCTGCGCGAGAAGACCGGTAACGACCCGGTCATCACGCTCAAGCGCGCGCTCGAGAACATCAAGCCGACCCTTGAGGTCAAGTCCCGCCGTGTCGGTGGCGCGACCTACCAGGTCCCGGTCGAGGTCAAGCCCGGCCGCGCCGCCACCCTCTCGCTGCGCTGGCTCGTGGGCTACTCCCGCGCCCGCCGCGAGAAGACCATGACCGAGCGCCTCATGAACGAACTGCTCGACGCCTCCAACGGCCTCGGCGCTTCGGTCAAGAAGCGTGAGGACACGCACAAGATGGCCGAGTCCAACAAGGCCTTCGCGCACTACCGCTGGTAGTCGCAACCCACATCGAGACCGAGAGAAGATTGAGCCACTATGGCCACCACTTCGCTTGACCTGGCCAAGGTCCGCAACATCGGGATCATGGCCCACATCGACGCGGGCAAGACGACCACCACCGAGCGGATCCTGTTCTACACCGGTGTTTCGTACAAGATCGGTGAGGTCCACGACGGCGCTGCCACGATGGACTGGATGGAGCAGGAGCAGGAGCGCGGCATCACCATCACGTCTGCCGCGACGACCTGCCACTGGCCGCTGGAAGACGTCGACAACACCATCAACATCATCGACACCCCGGGCCACGTCGACTTCACGGTCGAGGTGGAGCGCTCGCTGCGCGTCCTGGACGGTGCGGTGACGGTGTTCGACGGCGTTGCCGGTGTCGAGCCCCAGTCCGAGACCGTCTGGCGTCAGGCGGACCGCTACGGCGTTCCGCGTATCTGCTTCGTCAACAAGCTCGACCGTACGGGCGCCGAGTTCCACCGCTGCGTCGACATGATCGTGGACCGCCTGGGCGCGACCCCGATCGTGATGCAGCTGCCGATCGGCACCGAGGCGGACTTCAAGGGCGTCGTCGACCTCGTCAGCATGAAGGCCCTGGTCTGGTCGGCCGAGGCCGCCAAGGGCGAGATGTACGACACCGTCGACATCCCGGACACGCACATCGAGGCTGCCGACGAGTGGCGCGGCAAGCTGCTCGAGGCCGTTGCCGAGAACGATGAAGAGATCATGGAGCTGTACCTGGAGGGCCAGGAGCCCACCGTGGAGCAGCTCTACGCGGCGATCCGCCGGATCACCATCGCCTCCGGCAAGGCCGAGAACACCACCGTCACCCCGGTGTTCTGCGGTACCGCGTTCAAGAACAAGGGTGTGCAGCCCCTGCTCGACGCGGTCGTGCGCTACCTCCCTTCCCCGCTGGACGTCGAGGCCATTGAGGGCCACGCGGTCAGCGACCCGGAAGAGGTCATCAAGCGCAAGCCGTCCGAGGACGAGCCGCTGTCCGCTCTTGCGTTCAAGATTGCGAGCGACCCCCACCTGGGCAAGCTCACCTTCATCCGGGTGTACTCGGGCCGCCTCGAGGCCGGCTCGCAGGTGCAGAACTCGGTGAAGGGCAAGAAGGAGCGCATCGGCAAGATCTACCGGATGCACGCGAACAAGCGTGAGGAGATCGAGTCGGTGGGTGCCGGTGACATCGTCGCCGTCATGGGTCTGAAGCAGACCACCACCGGTGAGACCCTCTGCGACGCGTCGAACCCGGTCATCCTGGAGTCGATGGAGTTCCCGGCCCCGGTCATCCAGGTCGCCATTGAGCCCAAGTCCAAGGGCGACCAGGAGAAGCTGGGTGTCGCCATCCAGCGACTCGCCGAAGAGGACCCCTCGTTCCAGGTTCACACCGACGAGGAGACCGGCCAGACCATCATCGCGGGTATGGGCGAGCTCCACCTCGACGTGCTGGTCGACCGTATGAAGCGTGAGTTCCGGGTCGAGGCCAACGTCGGCAAGCCGCAGGTCGCCTACCGCGAGACCCTGCGCAAGCCGGTCGAGCGTCTCGACTACACGCACAAGAAGCAGACTGGTGGTTCCGGCCAGTTCGCGAAGGTGCAGATCGCGATCGCTCCGCTCGAGGGCGACGGGTACGAGTTCGAGAACAAGGTCACCGGTGGCCGTATCCCGCGGGAGTACATCCCGTCCGTGGACGCGGGCTGCCAGGAGGCCATGGAGTTCGGTGTTCTCGCCGGCTACCCGCTGACCGGCGTCAAGGTCACGCTCCTCGACGGTGCCTTCCACGAGGTCGACTCCTCGGAGATGGCCTTCAAGATCGCTGGTTCGATGGCCTTCAAGGAGGCCGCGCGCAAGGCCTCCCCGGCCCTGCTCGAGCCGATGATGAAGGTCGAGGTCACCACGCCCGAGGACTACATGGGCGATGTGATCGGCGACATCAACTCCCGCCGTGGACAGATCCAGTCCATGGAGGAGCGCAGTGGCGCCAAGCTCGTCACGGGCCTGGTCCCCCTGTCGGAGATGTTCGGCTACGTCGGCGACCTCCGCAGCAAGACCTCGGGTCGCGCAAGCTACTCGATGCAGTTCGACTCCTACGCCGAGGTTCCCCGGAACGTCGCCGAGGAGATCATCGCGAAGGCCAAGGGCGAATAGTTCCGTCTCCCGAGAGTCGGAACACGCTTTAGGCTTGACACCGTCTGCCGGGGTAATCCCCGCAATCCGTGAGGAATGCCCCGGCAGCCGGCATCCCAGCAAAGATCACCTGGCGCCGATGAGTAAGGCGTACAGAACCACTTCAGGAGGAACCAGTGGCGAAGGCGAAGTTCGAGCGGACTAAGCCGCACGTCAACATCGGCACCATCGGTCACATTGACCACGGTAAGACGACCCTCACGGCCGCCATTACCAAGGTGCTGCACGACGCGTACCCGGACCTGAACGAGGCCTCGGCCTTCGACCAGATCGACAAGGCTCCTGAGGAGCGCCAGCGCGGTATCACGATCTCGATCGCGCACGTCGAGTACCAGACGGAGAACCGTCACTACGCCCACGTCGACTGCCCCGGTCACGCGGACTACATCAAGAACATGATCACGGGTGCGGCGCAGATGGACGGCGCCATCCTCGTGGTCGCCGCGACCGACGGCCCGATGCCGCAGACCAAGGAGCACGTGCTCCTGGCCCGCCAGGTCGGCGTTCCGTACATCGTTGTCGCCCTGAACAAGGCCGACATGGTGGACGACGAGGAGATCCTGGAGCTCGTCGAGCTCGAGGTCCGTGAGCTCCTCTCCGAGTACGAGTTCCCCGGCGACGACGTTCCGGTCGTCAAGGTCTCGGCGCTCAAGGCGCTCGAGGGCGACAAGGAGTGGGGCGACTCCGTCCTCAAGCTCATGAACGCCGTCGACGAGTCGATCCCGCAGCCCGAGCGCGACGTCGACAAGCCGTTCCTGATGCCGATCGAGGACGTCTTCACGATCACCGGCCGTGGCACCGTTGTCACCGGTCGTATCGAGCGTGGTGTCCTCAAGGTCAACGAGACCGTCGACATCATCGGCATCAAGACCGAGAAGACCACCACCACGGTCACCGGTATCGAGATGTTCCGGAAGCTCCTCGACGAGGGCCAGGCCGGTGAGAACGTCGGTCTGCTCCTCCGCGGCATCAAGCGCGAGGACGTCGAGCGCGGCCAGGTCATCATCAAGCCGGGCTCGGTCACGCCGCACACCTCCTTCGAGGCCCAGGCGTACATCCTGTCGAAGGACGAGGGTGGCCGTCACACCCCGTTCTTCAACAACTACCGCCCGCAGTTCTACTTCCGTACCACGGACGTGACCGGCGTCGTGACCCTCCCCGAGGGCACCGAGATGGTCATGCCGGGCGACAACACCGAGATGTCGGTCGAGCTGATCCAGCCGGTCGCCATGGAGGAGGGCCTGAAGTTCGCCATCCGTGAGGGTGGCCGGACCGTCGGCGCCGGCCAGGTCACCAAGATCACGAAGTAATTTCGCTGATCCGGTCGATCCGGTCGTAGCTCCCCGGAGCTCACAAGGAGCCCCGTCCACCGTCAGGTGGGCGGGGCTCCTTGACAGTTGGGCCCCGATTGGCCTTACGCGTCCCAGGTGTGGCACACTGTCCAGGTTGCTCGGTTGAGTGCCGATGCTGCGCGCCTCCCGCCGGGAGGACCGGAAGCGAGTCCCAGGTATTCGTCGTCCCTTCTCAGGGCCGGAAATACGGGAATCTTCCGGGAAGCGTCAGCGGGGTGCCTCGGCCAGGCACCCGGTGGGTGTTCTTCCCCTGCCTTCTCCTTCTTGAAGGATCCCCTTTACGGGGATTTACGAGAAGGGGTGCGACACGCCCGACCGCGTGGGTCGGAGAAGAACGGCGCTTCTGCTGAGGCGCAGCGCACCGGGTCCCAGAGCGTTACGAGAGACAGGACTACGAAGTAGCCATGGCGGGACAGAAGATCCGCATCCGGCTCAAGGCCTACGACCACGAGGTCATCGACTCCTCGGCGAAGAAGATCGTCGAGACGGTGACCCGCACTGGTGCGTCGGTCGCGGGCCCGGTGCCGCTGCCCACTGAAAAGAACGTGTACTGCGTCATCAAGTCGCCGCACAAGTACAAGGACTCGCGCGAGCACTTCGAGATGCGCACGCACAAGCGCCTGATCGACATCCTCGACCCGACGCCCAAGACCGTTGACTCGCTGATGCGCCTGGACCTTCCGGCCGGCGTTGACATCGAGATCAAGCTCTGAGAGGCGCGGAAGAGATGGCTAAGCAGATCAAGGGCATCCTGGGCGAGAAGCTCGGCATGACCCAGGTCTGGGACGAGAACAACCGTGTCGTCCCGGTCACTGTGGTCAAGGCCGGCCCCTGTGTCGTTACCCAGGTGCGCACCAATGACCAGGACGGCTACGACTCCGTCCAGATCGCCTTCGGCGAGATCGACCCGCGCAAGGTGAACAAGCCCCTCAAGGGCCACTTCGCGAAGGCCGACGTCACCCCCCGTCGTCACCTCGTCGAGGTCCGTACCACCGACGCCGGTGAGTACACCCTCGGCCAGGAGCTGACCGCTGAGACCTTCGAGTCCGGCGTCAAGGTGGATGTGACCGGCAAGAGCAAGGGCAAGGGCTTCGCCGGTGTCATGAAGCGTCACGGCTTCCATGGCGGCAAGGCCTCCCACGGTGCCCACCGTGTGCACCGTAAGCCTGGCTCCATCGGTGGCTGTGCCACCCCGGGCCGCGTGTTCAAGGGCATGCGGATGGCCGGCCGTATGGGCAATGAGCGGGTCACCACCCAGAACCTGACCGTCCACGCCGTTGACGCGGAGAAGGGTCTGCTGCTCATCAAGGGCGCAGTTCCTGGTCCGAACGGCGGCCTCGTCCTGGTCCGTACCGCGGCCAAGGGGGCCTGAGGTAACCGATGAGCACCATTGACATCCTTTCGCCGGCAGGCGACAAGGCCGGTACCGTCGAGCTCCCCACGGAGATCTTCGACGCCAAGGTCAGCGTTCCGCTGATCCACCAGGTCGTTGTCGCACAGCTGGCCGCGGCCCGTCAGGGCACGCACAAGACCAAGACTCGCGGCGAGGTCCGCGGCGGTGGCAAGAAGCCGTACCGCCAGAAGGGCACCGGCCGGGCGCGTCAGGGTTCGACCCGTGCGCCGCAGTTCGCCGGCGGTGGCATCGTCCACGGCCCCGTGCCGCGTGACTACAGCCAGCGGACCCCGAAGAAGATGAAGGTCGCCGCCCTGCGCGGTGCCCTCACCGACCGGGCCCGCAACAGCCGCATCCACGTCGTTTCCGGCGTGGTCGAGGGCGACATCTCCACCAAGGCCGCCAAGACTCTCCTCGGCAAGGTCAGCGAGCGCAAGAACGTGCTCCTGGTCGCCGAGCGCAGCGACGAGGCCGCGTGGCTGTCCGCCCGCAACCTGCCCCAGGTTCACATCCTGGAGCCGGGCCAGCTGAACACGTACGACGTGCTCGTCTCCGACGACGTGGTCTTCACCAAGGCCGCTTTCGAGTCCTTCGTGTCTGGCCCCAAGGCCGCTGAGACCGAAGGGAGCGACGCCTGATGAGTGAGGCCGTCGTCACCAGCAAGACCTTCTCGGACCCGCGTGACGTTCTCGTCAAGCCGGTTGTCTCGGAGAAGAGCTACGCGCTGCTGGACGAGAACAAGTACACGTTCATCGTCGCGCCCGGCGCGAACAAGACCCAGATCAAGCAGGCCGTCGAGGCGGTCTTCTCGGTCAAGGTCACCGGGGTCAACACGATCAACCGGCAGGGCAAGCGCAAGCGCACCCGCACCGGTTACGGCAAGCGCGCGAACACCAAGCGCGCCATCGTGACCCTCGCCGAGGGCGACCGTATCGACATCTTCGGCGGCCCGGTCTCCTAACGGAGTCCGAGTCGTCCGGAATCGGACGAGGACTGAGAAATGGGTATCCGCAAGTACAAGCCGACGACCCCGGGCCGTCGTGGCTCCAGCGTCGCCGACTTTGTCGAGATCACGCGGTCCACGCCGGAGAAGTCGCTGGTCCGCCCGCTGCACAGCAAGGGCGGCCGTAACAACGCCGGTCGTGTGACCGTTCGCCACCAGGGCGGTGGCCACAAGCGCGCCTACCGAGTGATCGACTTCCGTCGTCACGACAAGGACGGCGTGCCGGCCAAGGTCGCGCACATCGAGTACGACCCGAACCGCACCGCGCGCATCGCGCTGCTGCACTACGCAGACGGCGAGAAGCGCTACATCATCGCGCCCCGTGGCCTGGCCCAGGGTGCTCGGATTGAGAACGGCCCTGGCGCCGACATCAAGCCGGGCAACAACCTGCCGCTGCGTCACATCCCCGTGGGTACGACGATCCACGCGATCGAGCTCCGTCCGGGCGGCGGTGCGAAGTTCGCCCGCTCTGCCGGTGCCTCCGTGCAGCTGCTGGCGAAGGAGGGCCGCATGGCTCACCTTCGTATGCCGTCCGGTGAGATCCGCCTGGTCGACGTGCGCTGCCGCGCCACTGTCGGCGAGGTCGGCAACGCCGAGCAGTCGAACATCAACTGGGGTAAGGCCGGCCGTATGCGCTGGAAGGGCGTCCGCCCGACCGTGCGTGGTGTCGTGATGAACCCCGTCGACCACCCGCACGGTGGTGGTGAGGGCAAGACCTCCGGTGGTCGCCACCCGGTCTCGCCGTGGGGTCAGAAGGAGGGTCGTACTCGTTCGCCGAAGAAGGCGAGCAACAAGTACATCGTCCGCCGCCGCAAGACGAACAAGAAGCGCTAGGAGCGGGTTTAGATGCCGCGCAGTCTCAAGAAGGGGCCCTTCGTCGACGACCACCTTTCCAAGAAGGTGGATGTTCAGAACGATGCCGGCACCAAGAACGTCATCAAGACCTGGTCCCGCCGCTCCATGATCGTCCCGGCCATGCTCGGCCACACGATCGCGGTGCACGACGGCCGCAAGCACGTCCCGGTGTTCGTCACCGAGTCGATGGTCGGCCACAAGCTCGGCGAGTTTGCGCCGACCCGCACCTTCCGCGGCCACGAGAAGGACGACCGCAAGTCGCGTCGTCGCTGATCGACCGGAGTGCGAAGACTATGACTGACACCGAAGGGACAACCATGGAAGCCAGGGCCCAGGCGCGGTACATCCGCGTCACGCCCATGAAGGCCCGCCGCGTGGTGGACCTTATCCGTGGCATGGATGCCACGGAGGCTCAGGCGGTCCTGCGTTTCGCCCCGCAGGCCGCGAGCGTGCCGGTTGGCAAGGTGCTGGACAGCGCCATTGCCAACGCTGCACACAACTACGACCACACCGACGCCGGCAGCCTCGTCATTTCCGAGGCCTATGTCGACGAGGGCCCGACCCTGAAGCGGTTCCGTCCGCGTGCTCAGGGCCGTGCCTACCGGATCCGCAAGCGGACCAGCCACATCACCGTGGTCGTCAGCAGCAAGGAAGGAACCCGGTAATGGGCCAGAAGGTAAACCCGCACGGGTTCCGCCTCGGCGTGACGACGGACTTCAAGTCCCGCTGGTACGCCGACAAGCTGTACAAGGACTACGTCAAGGAAGACGTCGCCATTCGTCGCATGATGACGAAGGGCATGGAGCGCGCCGGTATCTCCAAGGTGGAGATCGAGCGCACCCGTGAGCGCGTCCGCGTTGACATCCACACCGCTCGTCCGGGCATCGTCATCGGCCGCCGCGGCGCCGAGGCCGACCGCATCCGCGGCGAGCTGGAGAAGCTGACCGGCAAGCAGGTCCAGCTGAACATCCTCGAGGTCAAGAACCCCGAGACCGATGCTCAGCTCGTGGCCCAGGCCGTCGCCGAGCAGCTCTCGTCCCGCGTCTCCTTCCGTCGCGCCATGCGTAAGAGCATGCAGTCGACGATGAAGGCCGGCGCCAAGGGCATCAAGATCCAGTGCGGTGGCCGTCTCGGCGGCGCCGAGATGTCCCGCTCGGAGTTCTACCGCGAGGGCCGTGTGCCCCTGCACACGCTCCGCGCGAACGTCGACTACGGCTTCTTCGAGGCCAAGACCACCTTCGGCCGCATCGGCGTGAAGGTCTGGATCTACAAGGGCGACGTCAAGAACATCGCCGAGGTGCGTGCCGAGAACGCTGCCGCCCGTGCGGGTAACCGCCCGGCCCGCGGTGGCGGCAACGACCGCCCGCGCCGCGGTGGCGAGCGTGGCGGCCGCGGTGGCCGCAAGCCGCAGCAGCAGACCGCCGCTGCCGAGGCCCCCAAGGCCGAGGCCGCTGCCGCTGCTCCGGCGGAGACCCCCGGAACGGAGGCCTGACCGACATGCTGATCCCTCGCAGGGTCAAGCACCGCAAGCAGCACCACCCGAAGCGCAGTGGTATGGCCAAGGGTGGCACCGAGCTGGCCTTCGGTGAGTACGGAATCCAGGCCGTGACCCCGGCCTACGTGACGAACCGGCAGATCGAGTCCGCTCGTATTGCCATGACCCGTCACATCAAGCGTGGCGGCAAGGTGTGGATCAACATCTACCCCGACCGTCCGCTGACGAAGAAGCCGGCCGAAACCCGCATGGGTTCCGGTAAGGGTTCTCCGGAGTGGTGGGTCGCGAACGTCAAGCCCGGTCGGGTGATGTTCGAGCTGTCCTTCCCGAACGAAAAGGTTGCCAAGGAGGCGCTGACCCGCGCCGCCCACAAGCTTCCGATGAAGTGCCGCATCGTGCGGCGCGAGGCAGGTGAGTCGTGATGGCGGCCGGTACCAAGGCGACCGAGCTGCGCGAGCTGAATGACGAGGACCTCGTCGGCAAGCTTCGTGAGGCCAAGGAGGAGCTGTTCAACCTCCGCTTCCAGGCGGCGACCGGACAGCTTGAGAACCACGGTCGGCTCAAGTCCGTCCGTAAGGACATCGCCCGGATCTACACCCTGATGCGTGAGCGCGAGCTGGGCATCGAGACGGTGGAGAGCGCCTGATGAGCGAGAAGAATGTGACTGAGACGAACGAGCGCGGTTTCCGCAAGACCCGTGAGGGCCTCGTCGTCAGCGACAAGATGGACAAGACCGTCGTCGTCGCTGTCGAGGACCGCGTCAAGCACGCGCTGTACGGCAAGGTCATCCGCCGTACGAACAAGCTCAAGGCGCACGACGAGCAGAACGCTGCCGGCGTCGGCGACCGCGTCCTCCTGATGGAGACCCGGCCGCTGTCCGCCACCAAGCGCTGGCGCATCGTCGAGATCCTCGAGAAGGCCAAGTAATCCCTCCTAGGGGGACCCCCTAGGAACAGTTCCGCCAGGCTCGGCAGGGGCTTCGTCTCGTACGAGGCGGCCCCTGCCGGGAACCGGCAGACACACAGGAGATAGACGTGATCCAGCAGGAGTCGCGACTTCGGGTCGCCGACAACACTGGTGCGAAGGAAATCCTTTGCATCCGTGTTCTCGGTGGTTCCGGTCGCCGCTACGCGGGCATCGGTGACGTCATCGTCGCCACCGTGAAGGATGCGATCCCCGGTGGCAACGTGAAGAAGGGTGACGTCATCAAGGCGGTCATCGTTCGGACCGTCAAGGAGCGCCGCCGTCCGGACGGCTCGTACATCCGCTTCGACGAGAACGCGGCCGTCATCCTCAAGAACGATGGCGACCCCCGCGGCACCCGCATCTTCGGCCCCGTGGGCCGGGAGCTGCGCGAGAAGAAGTTCATGAAGATCATCTCGCTCGCGCCGGAGGTGCTGTAACCGATGAAGATCAAGAAGGGCGACCTGGTCCAGGTCATCACCGGTAAGGACAAGGGCAAGCAGGGCAAGGTCATCCAGGCCTTCCCCCGCGAGGACCGTGTCCTGGTCGAGGGTGTCAACCGGGTCAAGAAGCACACCAAGGCCGGACAGACCGCTCGTGGTTCGAAGACCGGCGGCATCGTGACGACCGAGGCCCCTGTCCACGTCAGCAATGTTCAGCTGGTCGTGGAGAAGGACGGTAACAAGGTCGTCACCCGCGTCGGATACCGCTTCGACGACGAGGGCAACAAGATCCGCGTTGCCAAGCGGACCGGTGAGGACATCTGATGACTGCCACCACCAACGCGCCGCGTCTGAAGACGCGCTACCGCGAAGAGATCGCCGGGAAGCTGAAGGACGAGTTCTCCTACGAGAACGTCATGCAGATCCCCGGTCTGACCAAGATCGTGGTCAACATGGGTGTGGGCGACGCCGCCCGCGACTCCAAGCTGATCGAGGGTGCCATCAAGGACCTCACCACGATCACCGGCCAGAAGCCGGCCGTCACCAAGGCCCGTAAGTCCATCGCGCAGTTCAAGCTGCGTGAGGGCCAGCCGATCGGTGCCCACGTCACCCTCCGCGGTGACCGCATGTGGGAGTTCCTGGACCGCCTGCTGTCGCTCGCGCTGCCGCGCATCCGCGACTTCCGTGGTCTGTCCCCGAAGCAGTTCGACGGTCGGGGCAACTACACCTTCGGTCTCACCGAGCAGGTCATGTTCCACGAGATCGACCAGGACAAGATCGACCGTACCCGGGGTATGGACATCACCGTGGTCACCACGGCGACCAACGACGATGAGGGCCGCGCTCTCCTTCGTCACCTCGGCTTCCCGTTCAAGGAGGCGTGAGCGAGATGGCGAAGAAGGCTCTGATTGCCAAGGCTGCTCGCAAGCCGAAGTTCGGTGTGCGCGCGTACACCCGCTGCCAGCGCTGCGGCCGTCCGCACTCCGTCTACCGCAAGTTCGGCCTGTGCCGCGTGTGCCTTCGTGAGATGGCTCACCGTGGCGAGCTGCCGGGCGTGACCAAGAGCTCCTGGTAATCCCTTCATTGGGACGACCAGGGCTCTCGGTAAGCATTCGGTCGGCGGGCGTCCACTCCTCCTTTCCCGTAGGGTAGAGGGGTTTGGGCGCACCGCCGCCCGAGACCGACCGCGGGCCGTGCCCGCATAAAGTCGCTTACTACGCCGTAGGTCCCCGCGCCGCACCCGTCCCGACTCTGATCGGGGAGAGGGATGGCGCACATAGGAAACCCCGGCGAGAGAGGCCGAAGGCCAATTCATGACCATGACTGATCCCATCGCAGACATGCTGACCCGTCTGCGTAACGCGAACTCGGCGTACCACGACACCGTCGTGATGCCGCACAGCAAGATCAAGTCGCACATCGCGGAAATCCTCCAGCAGGAGGGTTACATCACCGGCTGGCGCGTCGAGGACGCCGAGGTTGGCAAGAACCTCGTCCTCGAGCTGAAGTTCGGCCCGAACCGCGAGCGCTCGATCGCCGGCATCAAGCGGATTTCGAAGCCGGGCCTGCGGGTCTACGCAAAGTCCACCAACCTGCCGAAGGTCCTCGGCGGCCTGGGCGTGGCGATCATCTCCACGTCCCACGGTCTCCTGACCGGTCAGCAGGCCAGCAAGAAGGGCGTGGGTGGGGAAGTCCTCGCCTACGTCTGGTAACCAGGGAACGGAGGAATAGCTAATGTCGCGTATTGGCAAGCTGCCCATCCAGGTTCCCGCTGGTGTGGACGTCACCATCGATGGCCGTACGGTCGCGGTGAAGGGCCCCAAGGGTTCCCTCGCGCACACCGTCGCGGCTCCCATCGAGGTCGCCAAGGGTGAGGACGGCGTTATCACCGTCTCGCGCCCGAACGACGAGCGTCAGAACAAGGCCCTGCACGGCCTGTCCCGCACGCTGGTGGCGAACATGATCACCGGCGTGACCCAGGGCTACAGCAAGGCGCTCGAGATCAGCGGTGTCGGTTACCGCGTCCAGGCGAAGGGCTCCAACCTGGAGTTCTCGCTGGGCTACAGCCACCCGATCCTGGTCGAGGCCCCCGAGGGCATCTCCTTCAAGGTCGAGTCGCCCACGAAGCTCAGCGTCGAGGGCATCGACAAGCAGAAGGTCGGCGAGGTGGCGGCGAACATCCGCAAGCTGCGCAAGCCTGACCCGTACAAGGCCAAGGGCGTCAAGTACGCCGGCGAGGTCATCCGCCGCAAGGTCGGAAAGGCTGGTAAGTAAGCCATGGCATACGGTGTGAAGATCGCTAAGGGTGACGCCTACAAGCGCGCCGCCGCTAAGCGTCGCCACATCCGCATCCGTAAGCGGATTTCGGGTACGCCGGAGCGTCCGCGTCTGGTGGTGACGCGGACCAACCGTGGCATCACGGCGCAGGTCATCGACGACATCGCGGGCCACACGCTGGCCTCCGCGTCGACCCTGGACGCTTCGATTCGTGGTGGCGAGGGCGACAAGAGCGCTCAGGCCAAGCAGGTCGGCTCCCTGGTCGCTGAGCGTGCCAAGGCCGCCGGTGTCGAGGCCGTCGTGTTCGACCGTGGTGGCAAGCAGTACGCCGGGCGGATTGCCGCTCTGGCCGACGCCGCCCGCGAAGCCGGGCTGAAGTTCTAAGCCCCGGTTCCGGAGCTAGCGGACGTAACAGAGAGAGGTAAATCCAATGGCTGGACCCCAGCGCCGCGGGAGCGGTGCCGGTGGCGGCGAGCGGCGGGACCGGAAGGGTCGCGACGGTGGCGCTGCCGCCGAGAAGACCGCATACGTTGAGCGCGTTGTCGCGATCAACCGTGTCGCCAAGGTTGTCAAGGGTGGCCGTCGCTTCAGCTTCACCGCGCTGGTCGTGGTGGGCGACGGTGACGGCACCGTAGGTGTCGGTTACGGCAAGGCCAAGGAAGTTCCGGCTGCCATCGCCAAGGGCGTGGAAGAGGCCAAGAAGAACTTCTTCAAGGTCCCCCGTATCCAGGGCACCATCCCTCACCCCATCCAGGGCGAGAAGGCTGCGGGCGTCGTCCTGCTCAAGCCGGCTTCCCCCGGTACCGGTGTGATCGCCGGTGGCCCCGTGCGTGCCGTTCTGGAGTGCGCGGGCATCCACGACGTACTGAGCAAGTCGCTCGGTTCGTCGAACCCGATCAACATCGTGCACGCCACGGTGACCGCGCTTCAGGGCCTGCAGCGCCCCGAGGAGATCGCGGCCCGTCGTGGCCTGCCGCTGGAGGACGTTGCTCCCGCCGCTCTGCTGCGGGCGCGTGCCGGGGTGACCGCGTAATGGCGCACCTCAAGATCACGCAGACGAAGTCCTACATCGGTAGCAAGCAGAACCACCGCGACACCCTTCGTTCGCTGGGCCTCAAGCGGCTCAACGACGTGGTTGTCAAGGAGGACCGCCCCGAGTTCCGCGGCATGGTGCACACCGTCCGCCACCTCGTGACGGTTGAGGAGGTCGACTGACATGGCGGAGACCAACCCGCTGAAGGTCCACAACCTCCGGCCCGCCCCGGGCGCCAAGACCGCCAAGACCCGTGTGGGTCGTGGTGAGGCGTCCAAGGGTAAGACCGCTGGTCGTGGTACCAAGGGCACGAAGGCCCGTTACCAGGTTCCGGAGCGCTTCGAGGGCGGGCAGATGCCCCTCCACATGCGCCTCCCGAAGCTGAAGGGCTTCAAGAACCCCGCCCACAAGCAGTTCCAGGTCGTGAACCTGGCCAAGCTGGCCGAGCTCTACCCGCAGGGTGGCGAGGTCACGGTGGCCGATCTGGTCGCCAAGGGCGCGGTGCGCAAGAACGAGCTCGTCAAGGTCCTGGGCCAGGGCGAGGTCTCCGTGGCGCTGCAGGTTTCGGTTGACGCCGTTTCCGGCTCCGCCAAGGAGAAGATCGCCGCTGCCGGCGGCACCGTCACCGAGCTCATCTGAGTTCGTTGGTTCAACTGACCGGGGATGCCCAGCGATTGGGGCATCCCCGGTTGGTCGTTCCAAGGGGGTATGGTCGCCGGTAAGGTGGCGTGCAGTGTTGTTTTGTCCGGGACCAGAGCTCGGACGTTCGCCGCACAGGCCGTGCCTGTGCGGTTTTGGCCGCTAACTATTCGTCGATCCTCAAGACCGTCACCTCTCGCACAGGCGGGAGGCGCAGGAGGCACCGTGCTCACCGCGTTCGCCCGAGCGTTCAAGACGCCCGACCTGCGCAAGAAGCTGCTGTTCACATTGGGCATCATCGTGCTCTACCGGATCGGCGCGCATGTCCCGGTCCCCGGGGTGAATTACGCGAACGTCGAGACCTGCATGAAGCAGGCCGGCGGTAACAGCGGGTTGTTCGCCCTGGTGAACATGTTCAGCGGTGGTGCGCTGCTGCAGATCACGATCTTCGCGCTGGGGATCATGCCGTACATCACGGCGAGCATCATCCTCCAGCTGCTGACCGTGGTGATTCCCCGGCTGGAGTCCCTCAAGAAAGAGGGGCAGTCCGGTCAGGCGAAAATTACCCAGTACACGCGCTATCTGACCGTGGCGCTCGCCATCCTGCAGGGCACCGGCCTGGTGGCCACCGCCCGCAGCGGTGCGCTCTTCCAGAGCTGCCCGGTCGCCAGCGAGATCGTGCCCAGCGACTCGATCTTCACCACCATCACGATGGTCATCACGATGACCGCCGGCACCGCCCTGATCATGTGGCTCGGCGAGCTGGTCACCGACCGCGGTATCGGCAACGGCATGTCGATCCTGATGTTCATCTCGATCGCCGCCGGATTCCCGGGCGCGCTGTGGCAGATCAAGCTCACCGGCAAGCTGGCCGACGGCTGGATCGAGTTCTTCGCCGTGATCGCGGTGGGCCTGGCGATGGTCGCCCTGGTGGTCTTCGTCGAGCAGGCTCAGCGGCGGATCCCGGTGCAGTACGCGAAGCGGATGATCGGCCGCCGGTCCTACGGCGGTACGTCCACTTACATCCCGCTCAAGGTGAACCAGGCAGGTGTGATTCCTGTCATCTTCGCGTCATCGCTGCTCTACATTCCAGCCCTCCTTGCACAGTTCAGCGGGTCGAAGGCGGCATGGGCGACGTGGATCGCCACCAACTTCACCAAGGGAAATCACCCGGTTTACATCGTTACGTACTTCCTGCTGATCGTGTTCTTCGCCTTCTTCTACGTGGCCATCAGCTTCAACCCCGAAGAAGTTGCCGACAACATGAAGAAGTATGGTGGCTTCATCCCGGGTATCCGGGCTGGTCGCCCGACGGCCGAGTACCTCAGCTACGTGCTCAACCGGATCACGTGGCCGGGCTCGCTGTACCTGGGGCTGATCGCGCTCGTACCAACAGTGGCGTTGGTGCTCTTCAACGCGAACCAGAACTTCCCGTTCGGCGGGACAAGCATCCTCATCATCGTGGGTGTGGGCCTGGAGACCGTGAAGCAGATCGAGAGCCAGCTTCAGCAGCGCAACTACGAAGGGTTCCTCCGCTGATGCGAATCGTCCTCGTCGGACCCCCGGGGGCCGGCAAGGGTACGCAGGCTGCGTACCTTGCCAAGAACCTCGCGATCCCGCACATCTCCACGGGGGACCTGTTCCGCGCCAACATCAGCCAGGGGACGCCCCTCGGCCGCGAGGCGAAGTCATACATGGACGCCGGCAATCTGGTGCCCGACTCGGTCACCATCGCGATGGCCGAGGACCGTATGGAGCAGCCCGACGCAGCCAACGGCTTCCTGCTGGACGGCTTCCCCCGCAACCTGGGCCAGGCCAAGGCGCTGGACGAGTACCTCAAGGACAAGAACCTCAAGCTGGACGCCGTCCTGGACCTGGAGGTCCCCGAGGACGAGGTCGTCAAGCGGATCGCCGGCCGGCGCATCTGCCGCAACGACAGCAGCCACGTCTTCCACGCCGAGTACAACAAGCCGGAGGTCGAGGGCGTCTGTGACGTCTGCGGCGGCGAGCTGTACCAGCGGGACGACGACCGTGAGGAGACCGTCCGCAAGCGCCTGGAGGTCTACCACACGGAGACCGAGCCGATCATCGACTACTACAAGGCGCAGGACCTGGTGGTCACGCTCCTGGCGATGGGCAAGGTCGACGAGGTCACCAAGCGCGCGATGGCGGCCCTGCCGTCCCGGGACGCTTAGCAGCAAACGGCTTGCCTACGGCCGCGGTGCCCGCAACGGGTACCGCGGCCGTATCGTGTACGGGGCGGTTGTGACGACCGCCGGAGAAGCGTTGTAGTCGGTTCAGGAAGGCGCCAGCCCTCATGGTGGAGATCAAGACCCCCGAGCAGATCGCGAAGATGCGCGAGGCGGGGCTGGTGGTCGCCGCCATTCACGCGGCGACCCGGAAGGTCGCGGTGCCGGGCGCCACGACCAAGGACCTGGACGACGCGGCACGCAAGGTGCTCGCCGAACACGGTGCGAAGTCGAACTTCCTCGGATACGGCGGCTTCCCCGCGACGATCTGCACCTCGGTCAACGACGTCGTGGTCCACGGCATCCCCGACACCGAGACGGTGCTGCAGAACGGCGACATCATCTCCATCGACTGCGGCGCGATCATCGACGGCTGGCACGGCGACGCGGCGTACACCGCCTTCGTCGGGTCCGGTCACTCGGCGGAGCTGGTCGAGCTGAGCCGCGTCACCGAGGAGTCGATGTGGGCGGGCGTCGCGGCGGTCGCCAAGGGCAACCGCCTGGTGGACATCTCCAAGGCGATCGAGGGCTACATCCGCCGCCAGCCCCGCCCGGCGAGCGGTAAGTACGGCATCGTCGAGGACTACGGCGGCCACGGCATCGGCTCGCAGATGCACATGGACCCGCATCTGCTGAACTACGTCGACCGCAAGCGCGGCCGCGGCCCGAAGCTGGTGCCCGGTTTCTGCATCGCGATCGAGCCGATGGTGAACCTCGGCACGGCCAAGACCCATGTGCTCGACGACGACTGGACGGTCAAGTCGAACGACGGCAGCTGGTCCTCGCACTGGGAGCACTCGGTCGCGCTGACCGAGGAGGGCCCGCTGGTGCTGACCGCTCCGGACGGCGGCAAGGCCAAGCTGGCCGAGCTGGGGATCACGGCGGCGCCCGATCCGCTGGCGTGAGCCGGGCCGCCCGGGCGTAAGGATCACGCCTGATGGGCAATAATCCTGGATTCGTCTTTTCCTGGACGCTGGCGTAGACTGACGCGTCGGCTCTCGTGCATCCGTATGCCCTCTTGGTTGAGGGTGTGGTGCGGGATAGTCGATCAAGGTAGCCGATTCGAAGGGCGAAGCGTGGCCAAGAAGCAAGGTGCCATCGAGATCGAGGGCACCGTGATCGAGTCCCTCCCGAACGCCATGTTCAAGGTGGAGCTCCAGAACGGTCACAAGGTCCTCGCGCACATCAGCGGCAAGATGCGGATGCACTACATCCGTATCCTCCCGGATGACCGGGTCGTGGTGGAGCTTTCTCCGTACGACCTGACGCGTGGCCGGATCGTCTACCGCTACAAGTAGATCTTGTCGCCGCCCCGCTCCCGTGGGGTGACGGCACTGACCCGGAGAACCTCACATCCCATGAAGGTCAAGCCGAGCGTCAAGAAGATCTGCGACAAGTGCAAGGTGATCCGCCGCCACGGCCGGGTCATGGTCATCTGCGACAACCTGCGCCACAAGCAGCGCCAGGGCTGACGCACGCCGACCACCTGCATTTCGCAGTTTTCGCGCGACGCAAGCACATACGTACATACGCAGTCACCCGACCCCCGCATCACTCGCGTGGGGACGACACCCCCGGCTCGGAGGCCGGGGACCCGGCTCGTAATTCTTCAGAGTCTTACGGGAACGGTGCTGCGGAAGACCTCCGAATAGCCATCAGGAGCCACATCAATGGCACGCCTCGCAGGCGTTGATCTCCCGCGCGAAAAGCGTGTGGAGGTCGCCCTCACCTACGTCTTCGGTATCGGGCGGACGCTGTCGCAGCAGACTCTCGCCGCCACCGGCGTGAACCCGAACACCCGTGTTCGCGACCTGGCCGAGGAAGACCTCGTCAAGATCCGCGAGTACGTGGACAACAACCTCAAGACCGAGGGTGACCTCCGTCGCGAGATCCAGGCCGACATCCGCCGCAAGGTCGAGATCGGCTGCTACCAGGGTCTGCGTCACCGTCGCGGTCTGCCGGTGCACGGTCAGCGCACCAGCACGAACGCCCGTACCCGCAAGGGCCCGCGTCGCGCGATCGCCGGCAAGAAGAAGCCGGGCAAGAAGTAGTCCTCAGCAGGACGCTTACCAGCGGTCTTCGCTTGTAGGACCGACCACCTCCACGGGAGTAATGAATGCCTCCGAAGGGCCGTACGGCCGGCGCCAAGAAGGTGCGCCGCAAGGAGAAGAAGAACGTTGCCCACGGGCACGCTCACATCAAGAGCACGTTCAACAACACGATCGTTTCGATCACGGACCCCACGGGCAACGTGATCTCTTGGGCCTCTGCCGGCCACGTCGGCTTCAAGGGCTCGCGCAAGTCCACCCCCTTCGCCGCGCAGATGGCCGCCGAGTCGGCCGCCCGCCGCGCGCAGGAGCACGGCATGCGCAAGGTCGACGTCTTCGTCAAGGGTCCCGGCTCCGGCCGTGAGACCGCGATCCGCTCCCTCCAGGCCACCGGCCTCGAGGTGGGTTCGATCCAGGACGTCACCCCCACTCCTCACAACGGATGCCGCCCGCCCAAGCGTCGCCGCGTCTGACCACCTGAAGTAGGAGACAACTAGACAATGGCGCGTTACACCGGGGCCGACTGCAAGCGTTGCCGTCGGGAGAAGCAGAAGCTCTTCCTCAAGGGGAGCAAGTGCGAGAGCGCGAAGTGCCCGATCGAGATCCGTCCTTACCCCCCGGGTGAGCACGGTCGCGGGCGCACCAAGGACAGCGAGTACCTGCTCCAGCTTCGTGAGAAGCAGAAGTGCAGCCGTATCTACGGTGTCCTTGAGAAGCAGTTCGTGAACTACTACAAGGAAGCGAACCAGAAGACCGGCAAGACCGGTGAGAACCTTCTGCGCATCCTTGAGACCCGCCTCGACAACGTGGTCTACCGGGCCGGCTTTGCCAAGTCCCGCGACCACGCCCGTCAGCTGGTCCGTCACGGACACATCAACGTGAACGGCCGCAAGACCGACATCCCGTCGGCTCGTGTGTCCGTGAACGACATCGTCGAGGTCCGCGAGGGCTCTCGGAACCTGACCCCCTTCGAGGTGGCCAAGGCCGAGGCCGGCGAGAAGACGGTTCCGGCCTGGCTGGAAGCGATTCCGTCGAACCTGCGGATTCTCGTGCACAGCATGCCCGAGCGCCAGGTGATCGACACCCAGGTGCAGGAGCAGCTGATCGTTGAGCTCTACTCCAAGTAAGAGCTGACCGGTGGGGGCGGTACGGAGCCGATGGCGCCGTGCCGCCCGTACCCTTGTCAGTACAGCGGGCGTCAAATAGCGGGCGTCCACGACTGAAGGATCGAACACCATGCTGATTGCTCAGCGTCCCTCGTTGACCGAAGAGGTCGTCGACGAATACCGCTCCCGGTTCGTGATCGAGCCGCTGGAGCCGGGCTTCGGCTACACCCTCGGCAACTCCCTGCGTCGGACCCTCCTGTCCTCGATCCCGGGTGCGGCGGTCACGTCCATCCGCATCGACGGTGTCCTGCACGAGTTCACCACCGTGCCGGGCGTCAAGGAGGACGTCACCGACCTCATCCTCAACATCAAGCAGCTGGTCGTCTCCTCCGAGCACGACGAGCCGGTCGTGATGTACCTGCGCAAGCAGGGTCCCGGCCTGGTCACCGCGGCGGACATCGCCCCGCCGGCCGGTGTCGAGGTGCACAACCCGGACCTGGTCCTCGCCACCCTCAACGGCAAGGGCAAGCTGGAGATGGAGCTGACCGTCGAGCGCGGTCGCGGCTATGTCTCCGCCGTGCAGAACAAGCAGGTGGGCCAGGAGATCGGCCGTATCCCGGTCGACTCCATCTACTCGCCGGTGCTCAAGGTCACCTACAAGGTCGAGGCGACCCGTGTCGAGCAGCGCACCGACTTCGACAAGCTGATCGTCGACGTCGAGACCAAGCAGGCCATGCGCCCGCGTGACGCCATGGCGTCCGCCGGTAAGACCCTGGTCGAGCTGTTCGGTCTGGCGCGCGAGCTCAACATCGACGCCGAGGGCATCGACATGGGCCCGTCCCCGACGGACGCCGCCCTGGCCGCCGACCTGGCGCTGCCGATCGAGGAGCTGGAGCTCACGGTCCGCTCGTACAACTGCCTCAAGCGTGAGGGCATCCACTCCGTGGGTGAGCTCGTGGCGCGCTCCGAGGCCGACCTGCTCGACATCCGCAACTTCGGTGCGAAGTCGATCGACGAGGTCAAGGCGAAGCTGGCCGGCATGGGCCTGGCGCTGAAGGACTCGCCTCCCGGGTTCGACCCGACCGCCGCCGCCGACGCCTTCGGCGCGGACGACGACGCGGACGCCGGGTTCGTCGAGACCGAGCAGTACTAAGAGCTCGGGCCGGACGGCCTGATTTCGGCTGCGGGCCGGCTGTGGCCGGTCGCGCAGTTCCCCGCGCCCTTTATACAGGGCGCGGGGGTCCCGTCCCTCTCCTCGCGGGAGGGGCTGGTTGTTGCCGGTGAGCAACCGCTCACCGGGTCCTGACCTCGGTACCTGATACGGCCGGGGCAGATACCAAGGAGAAAGAAAATGCCGAAGCCCGCCAAGGGTGCCCGTCTGGGCGGCAGCGCTGCGCACGAGCGCCTCATGCTGCGCAACCTGGCCACCGCGCTCTTCGAGCACGGCCGCATCACGACGACCGAGGCCAAGGCCCGTCGTCTGCGTCCGTACGCGGAGCGTCTGGTGACCAAGGCGAAGAAGGGCGACCTTCACAACCGCCGTCAGGTCATGCAGCTGATCTCGGACAAGAGCGTCGTGCACACGCTCTTCACGGAGATCGCCCCGCGGTTCGAGAACCGCCCGGGTGGCTACACCCGTATCACCAAGATCGGTAACCGTCGTGGCGACAACGCTCCCATGGCCGTCATCGAGCTGGTGGAGGCGCTGACCGTGGCCCAGCAGGCCACCGGTGAGGCCGAGGCCGCGACCAAGCGTGCGGCCAAGGACGCGGAGGCGGCCCCGGCTGCCGAGGCGACCGAGGAGTCGAAGGACGCCTGAGTCCTGACTGACGCGTGAGCGGGTTCGCCCTTCGGGGCGGGCCCGCTTTCGCGTTCGGGTGCGGGCGGCACCGCGCGGGGTTGAGAGGATTGCTGGTGTGAGTGACGAAGTGAAGCCGGGCCTGGTCCGGGTGCGGATGGACCTTTCCTACGACGGAAAGGACTTCTCCGGGTGGGCGAAGCAGGCCGGCGGGCGGCGGACCGTCCAGGGGGAGATCGAGGACGCGCTGCGGACGGTGACGCGCTCCGGGGAGACGTATGAGCTCACCGTGGCGGGCCGTACGGACGCGGGCGTGCATGCGCGGGGGCAGGTGGCGCATGTGGATCTGCCCGCGGAGCTGTGGGCCGAGCACCAGGACAAGCTGCTGCGGCGGCTGGCCGGGCGGCTGCCGAAGGACGTGCGGGTGTGGCGGCTCACCGAGGCGCCGTACGGGTTCAATGCGCGGTTCTCGGCGATCTGGCGGCGCTATGCGTACCGGGTGACCGATCACCACGGCGGGGTGGATCCGCTGCTGCGCGGCCATGTGCTGTGGCACGACTGGGAGCTGGACGTCGAGGCGATGAACGAGGCCTCCCGGCCGCTGCTGGGTGAGCACGACTTCGCGGCGTACTGCAAGCGTCGGGAGGGCGCGACGACGATCCGTACGCTCCAGGAGCTGAGCTGGGTGCGGGGCGCGGACGGGATCATCACGGCGACCGTGCGGGCGGATGCCTTCTGCCACAACATGGTGCGGTCGCTGGTCGGGGCGATGCTGTTCGTCGGGGACGGGCACCGGCCGGTGGAGTGGCCCGGCAAGGTGCTGGCCGCCGGGGTACGGGACTCCGCCGTGCATGTCGTCCGGCCCCACGGTCTGACGCTGGAGGAGGTCGGCTATCCGGCCGACGATCTGCTGATGGCGCGTAACCAGGAGGCGCGGAACAAGCGGACGCTGCCGGCGGCCGGCTGCTGCTGAGCGGCGGCCCGGGCCGCCCGGTGGTGGCGCCGTCGGAAAGGCGGCGCCACCGGGGGCGTCAGGACTGGCCGGCCTTCTTCTGCGCGTCCTTGAGCTGCTGCTCGGCGGCCTTCGCGGCCTGGTCCTTGCCGCGCTGGGTGATCTGGCTGAACGCGTAGGCGCCGCCGTCCCGGGCGATCTGCTGGGCCTTGGTCTCGGTGCCGGTGACGTCCTTGCCGTTGAGGTAGCCGGCGATCGTGAAGTAGGCGTAGCGGCCGGTGGCGTTGGTCGCCATCCGGCACTTGGTTCCCTGGCAGAAGTCCGAGGGGACCCCGCCGCCGGGCAGCGGCATGAGGTTGGCCTTGTTCTCGTTCATGACCTTGGCGGCCTTGGCGGGCGAGTCGAAGACCGCGACGCCGATGGTGACCGCGACGCCGCCCTTGGAGTACGTGGCACGCAGCAGCTGCCGGCAGCCGTTGTGGGACAGCGAGGAGACCAGCGGGCCCTGGGCGCCGGCGGTGCAGTCCTTGGTGGTGGCGGTCTTGGTGCGCGGGTAGCTGTGCTCGCCGACGACCATGCTCTTCTGCGCGAAGAGGGTGGCGGGGGTCAGCGGCGCCTTGTCCTTCTTGGGGTCGGAGATGTAGTCCCGCGGGTTGGGCGGGGGCGGGACGGAGACGTCCGGGAAGGACGGCTTGTCGTCCGGCACCGCGGCCTCGTCGGAGGCGGTGGGCGCCGCCGTCGGCTTGCCGCCCTTCGAGCCACCGCTCGACATGACGGCGGCGGTGACGATGCCGGCCACCGCGAGGGCGGCCAGCGCGCCGCCGCCGATCCACAGCCGGCGTTTGCGGCGGGTCTGTGCCTCACTCTCCTCGGCGAGTGCGCCCCAGTCCGGCGTCGACGACGAAGAACCCCCGGGGCCGTCGAACGGCCCGCCTTGCCCAAAGCTCATGCCGCGCATCCTAATGGGGTTGGTAGAAGGCTTGGAGGCCGGTCACAATCCCGCTCATGGGACATCTTGAGGCCGGACATCTGGAGTACTACCTCCCGGACGGGAGGGTCCTGCTGGGGGATGTGTCCTTCCGGGTGGGGGAGGGCGCGTCGGTCGCGCTGGTGGGAGCCAACGGCGCCGGCAAGACGACGCTGCTGCGGCTGATCGCGGGGGAGCTGCAGCCGCACGGCGGGGCGGTGACGGTCAGCGGCGGGCTGGGGGTGATGCCGCAGTTCGTGGGCTCCGTACGGGATGAGCGCACGGTGCGTGACCTGCTGGTTTCCGTGGCGCAGCCGCGGATCAGGGAGGCGGCCGCCGCGGTGGACGCCGCCGAGCTGGCGATCATGACCGCCGAGGACGACGACGAGGCCGCGCAGATGGCCTACGCCCAGGCACTCAGCGACTGGGCCGAGGCGCGCGGCTACGAGGCCGAGACCGCATGGGACATCTGCACGACGGCGGCGCTGGGGATGCCGTACGAGAAGGCGCAGTGGCGGCAGGTGCGGACGCTCTCGGGCGGTGAGCAGAAGCGGCTCGTGCTGGAGGCACTGCTGCGCGGGCCCGACGAGGTGCTGCTGCTCGACGAGCCGGACAACTACCTCGACGTCCCCGGGAAGCGGTGGCTGGAGCAGCAGCTGCGGGAGACGCGGAAGACGGTGCTGTTCGTCTCGCACGACCGGGAGCTGCTGGCCCGCGCCGCGGAGAAGATCGTCAGCGTGGAGCCGGGGCCGGCGGGCTCCGACGTCTGGGTGCACGGTGGCGGGTTCGGCACGTACCACGAGGCCCGGCGCGAGCGCTTCGCCCGCTTCGAGGAGCTGCGGCGGCGCTGGGACGAGAAGCATGTGCAGCTCAAGCAGCTCGTGAACATGCTCAAGAACAAGGCCGCCTTCAACGACGGCCTCGCCTCCCGCTATCAGGCCGCGCAGACCCGGCTGCGGAAGTTCGAGGAGGCCGGGCCGCCGCAGGAGCCGCCGCGGGAGCAGGAGATCACGATGCGGCTGCGCGGCGGCCGCACCGGTGTCCGCGCCCTCACGGCGAAGGACCTGGAGCTGACCGGCCTGATGAAGCCGTTCTCGCTGGAGGTCTTCTACGGCGAGCGGGTCGCGGTCCTGGGGTCCAACGGCTCGGGCAAGTCGCACTTCCTGCGGCTGCTCGCCGGGGACGACGTACGGCACACGGGGGAGTGGAAGCTCGGCGCGCGCGTCGTGCCCGGTCACTTCGCGCAGACCCATGCGCACCCCGAGCTGGAGGGCCGCACCCTGTTGGACATCCTCTGGAAGGAACATGCCAAGGACCGGGGCGGCGCCATGTCCGTCCTGCGCCGCTACGAGCTGGAGAAGCAGGCCGAGCAGCGCTTCGACCGGCTCTCCGGCGGCCAGCAGGCACGCTTCCAGATCCTGCTGCTGGAGCTGTCCGGTACGACCGCCCTGCTGCTCGACGAGCCGACCGACAACCTGGACCTGGAGTCGGCGGAGGCGCTGCAGGAGGGGCTGGAGGCGTACGAGGGGACGGTGGTCGCGGTCACCCACGACCGGTGGTTTGCCCGGTCCTTCGACCGGTTCCTGGTGTTCGGGTCGGACGGGCTGGTGCGGGAGACGGCGGAGCCGGTGTGGGACGAGCGGCGGGTGGAGCGGTCGCGGTAGGCGCGGCGGGCCGGGCGGTGCGCCGGCGGTGCGGGTGAGTACCGTGAGACGGGTGATACTCACGGTCACCGTGACAGCGTCGGCGGACCGGGACCGCACGCCGGTTCGGGGGGCGTTTTGACCCCACCGGGGCCGGGCCGGTATTCTGCCTGTTCGTTATGCGTATTGGCTTGCTCTATCTCACGTGAGGGGGCCCTTACGCGGTCCACCGGGCCGATGACCAGCGACGGACGATCGGGTTGCGTCACCCGTAGTGCCGCTCCTGCTGGTGTGATCGGCAGCGGTGACCAGTACAGGACCCGTCCCCGCGGCCTCAGGCCCTGGGGATACCCCACCTCTGAAGAAGCGAAGGCTAACCGTGCGTACGTTCAGCCCCAAGCCCGGCGATGTCCAGCGCCAGTGGCACATCATTGACGCGCAGGACGTTGTCCTGGGCCGTCTGGCCACCCAGGCCGCGTCCCTCCTGCGGGGTAAGCACAAGCCCGTCTACGCGCCGCACGTTGACATGGGTGACTTCGTCATCATCGTCAACGCCGACAAGGTGCACCTGTCCGGCAACAAGCGGACCCAGAAGATGGCCTACCGCCACTCGGGCTTCCCGGGCGGTCTGCGCTCCGTCCGCTACGACGAGCTGCTCGACAAGAACCCCGAGAAGGCCGTCGAGAAGGCCATCAAGGGCATGCTCCCCAAGAACACCCTCGGCCGTCAGATGCTCTCGAAGCTGAAGGTCTACGCGGGCGCTGAGCACCCGCACGCTGCGCAGCAGCCGGTCCCGTTCGAGATCACCCAGGTCGCGCAGTAAGTCCGGCCACCCCCTAAGACGACAGAGAATTCTGAGGAGCATCGTGGCCGAGACCACTCCCGAGACCGTCATCGAGAACGACGACGCCGTCGAGGAATACACCACTGAGACCGAGGTCGTGGAGTCGGAGTACACCTCCGAGTCCCTCGCCTCCCGCTTCGGCGACCCGCAGCCGGCCGCCGGCCTGGGCCGTCGCAAGAACGCCATCGCCCGCGTCCGGATCGTCCCGGGCACCGGCCAGTGGAAGATCAACGGTCGCACCCTTGAGGGTTACTTCCCCAACAAGGTGCACCAGCAGGAAGTCAACGAGCCCTTCAAGGTGCTCGAGCTCGACAACCGCTACGACGTTGTCGCCCGCATCTCCGGCGGCGGCATCTCCGGCCAGGCCGGTGCGCTGCGCCTGGGCGTGGCCCGTGCGCTGAACGAGGCGGACGTGGACAACAACCGCGGCGCGCTGAAGAAGGCCGGATTCCTCAAGCGTGACGACCGTGCGGTCGAGCGCAAGAAGGCCGGTCTGAAGAAGGCCCGCAAGGCGCCGCAGTACAGCAAGCGCTAATCGCGCGCGCTGCACCATGCAGCATCTTGGCGAACGCCCCGGTGGCACCTCCGTGCTGCCGGGGCGTTCGGCTATCCGGGACCAGGGGCGTATACCTGGACTTAATGCTCTGGTCCAAGCTCATCTACTCGGAGGACACCAGTGGGACGACTCTTCGGCACGGACGGTGTGCGCGGCGTCGCCAATGCGGATCTGACGGCGGAGCTGGCGCTCGGTCTGTCGGTCGCTGCGGCGCATGTGCTCGCGGAAGCCGGCACATTCGAAGGTCACCGGCCGGTGGCGGTGGTCGGACGCGATCCACGCGCGTCCGGTGAGTTCCTGGAGGCCGCGGTCGTCGCGGGCCTGGCCAGCGCCGGCGTGGACGTGCTGCGGGTGGGGGTGCTCCCGACCCCGGCGGTCGCGTATCTGACCGGCTCGCTCGGCGCGGACCTCGGCGTGATGCTCTCCGCCAGCCACAACCCGATGCCCGACAACGGCATCAAGTTCTTCGCCCGCGGCGGCCACAAGCTCGCCGACGAGCTGGAGGACCGTATCGAGCAGACCTACCGCGCCCACAGCTCCGGCGAGCCCTGGGAGCGGCCGACCGGTGCCGGCGTGGGCCGGGTCACGGTCTATGACGAGGGCTTCGACAACTATGTCGCGCACCTCGTCGGCGTGCTGCCCAACCGTCTGGACGGGCTGAAGATCGTCATCGATGGCGCACACGGCGCGGCGGCGCGGGTCTCGCCCGAGGCGTTCGCGCGGGCCGGCGCCGATGTCATCACGATCGGCACCGACCCCGACGGCCTGAACATCAACGACGGCTGCGGCTCCACCCACCTGCAGCTGCTGCGTGCCGCCGTCGTCGAGCACGGCGCCGACCTGGGTGTCGCCCACGACGGCGACGCGGACCGCTGCCTGGCCGTGGACCGCGACGGCAACGAGGTCGACGGCGACCAGATCCTGGCCGTCCTGGCGCTCGGCATGCGCGAGGCGGGCACGCTGCGCAAGAACACCGTCGTCGCCACCGTCATGTCCAACCTGGGCTTCAAGCTGGCCATGGAGCGCGAGGGCATCGACCTCGTCCAGTCCGCGGTCGGCGACCGGTACGTCCTGGAGGAGATGAAGGCGCACGGCTTCGCGCTGGGCGGCGAGCAGTCCGGGCACGTCATCGTGCTGGACCACGCCACCACCGGCGACGGCACGCTGACCGGTCTGATGCTGGCCGCGCGGCTCGCCGCGACCGGCCGGCCGCTGGCCGAGCTGGTGGGCGTCATGGAGCGGCTGCCGCAGATCCTGATCAACGTCCCCGACGTCGACAAGTCCCGGGTGGCCACCTCGCCCGAGGTGACCGCGGCGGTCGCCGAGGCGGAGCGGGAGCTGGGCGCCACCGGGCGGGTGCTGCTGCGGCCGTCCGGTACGGAGCCGCTGGTGCGCGTGATGGTGGAGGCGGCGGACATCGAGCAGGCCCGTGCGGTGGCCGAGCGGCTGGCGGACGCGGTCAAGTCGGCGCTGGGATGAGTGCCGTACGCGGTGGCCGCGGCCGCCGTTGACGCACCGCGGGTTCCGCGGAGTTCTCCGGCCTCGCCCCGGGGTGGCAGCTGCCGCTCCGGGGCGAGGCCGTTCCGTACCGCTAGCGGGCCACCGGCTGGGCGCCGTGCCGGGCCCACAGGAGCTTCTGGGTGACCAGGGTGAGGGTGCCGGCGATCACGATGCCCGCCAGGTTCAGGACGAGCTGGGTGGAGGAGCCCCAGGTCTGCGGGTAGTCGCCGTAGGCGAAGGCGACCGCGGCGTTGGCGGCGGCGGGGACGGTCGTGACGGAGATGGCCACGCCCACCAGGGCGCCGGACTTCGCCGAGGTCAGCGAGAGGGTGCCGGCGACACCGGCGAGGAAGGCCACCACGAACGAC
This sequence comes from Streptomyces sp. G7(2002), assembly GCF_028870195.1. Taxonomy (NCBI): domain Bacteria; kingdom Bacillati; phylum Actinomycetota; class Actinomycetes; order Kitasatosporales; family Streptomycetaceae; genus Streptomyces; species Streptomyces sp. G7(2002). Next base: position 4,430,645 of record NZ_CP102609.1, on the reverse strand, counting down.
ATCCAGTCCGGCTGCCAGATGAACGACGTATTGGGGCGCGGGCCCCCGGCCTTCTGCTCGGTGAACAGCCCCACCGCGTCCATGAAGTAACTGAAGCCGCAGGTCAGCACCATGGCCAGGGCGAAGCCGCCGATCAGCGCCACCAGCGAGCGCCAGGCCAGTCGCGGAGCGCGCCGGACCAGGGCCGTGGAGATCCCCGCCAGCGGGCCGAACTCGGGGCCGACCGCCATCGCGCCGACGATCAGGATGGCGTTGTCCAGGACCACACCGCAGGCCGCGATCATCGTGGCGAGGGTCAGGAAGGCGAGGTAGGTGGCCGAGAGCGTGGACTCCTCGTGGGTGGCGTCGGTCAGCGACTCCCACAGGACGGCGTCCGCGCCCTCGCCGGGTGCCTCGTCCGCCGCCCGGTCGGCCCGCCGGGACAGCGACAGATCGATGTGCTCCAGGGCGATCGAACCGGTCCTGTCGAGGCCCGTCTCCCGCAGCCGGGCCAGCAGTCCGTCACCGGCCTCCCGCGCGACATCGCACATCACCACATCGCCCCGCGGATCACGGGCCGCCCCGCTCAGCACGACGAGATGGGCCGTCCCGACGGTCTCCTCCAGCAGCTGGAGCACCTCGTCCGTACGGTCAGCAGGGACGATCAGGCGCAGATGCAGCACGGCGTTCGCCTTCCCTAGAGCTTGCGCAACGACAGCCGTTGCACCTTGTGGTCCGGCCCCTTGCGCAGCACCAGGTTGGCGCGGCCGCGGGTCGGGGCGACGTTCTGCTGCAGATTGGGCTTGTTGACGGTGCGCCAGATCATGCGCGCATAGTCGAGGGCCTCGTCCTCGGAGACCTGGGTGTACTTGCGGAAGTACGAGAACGGGTTCTGGAAGGCGGTCTCGCGCAGCTTGCGGAAGCGGCCCAGGTACCACTTCTCGATGTCCTCGGTGCGGGCGTCGACGTAGACGGAGAAATCGAAGAAGTCCGCGAGCCCGAGGCGGGTGCGGCCGTCCTTGCCGGGCAGCGCCGGCTGGAGGACGTTGAGGCCCTCGACGATGAGGATGTCCGGGCGCTGCACGGTCAGCTGCTCGCCCGGCACGATGTCGTAGATCAGGTGGGAGTAGACCGGTGCGGTGACCTCGGCCCTGCCGGACTTCACATCCGCGACGAAGCGGGTCAGCGCCCGCCGGTCGTAGGACTCCGGGAAGCCCTTGCGGGACATCAGACCGCGCCGGTGCAGCTCGGCGTTGGGGAAGAGGAACCCGTCGGTGGTGACCAGCTCGACGCGCGGATGCTCGGGCCATCGGGCCAGCAGCGCCTGCAGCAGCCGGGCGGTGGTGGACTTCCCCACCGCCACGCTGCCCGCGACCCCGATGACGAACGGGGTGCCGGGCTGGGGGCCGCTGCCCACGTCGCCGAGGAAGGTGTTCAGCGCACCGCGCAGATTGCTGCTGGCGCCGACATAGAGGTTGAGGAGCCGGGACAGCGGGAGATAGACATCGCGCACCTCGTCGAGGTCGATGACATCGCCCAGGCCACGCAGCTGTTCGACCTCGTCGGCCGTCAGGGGCAGCGGGGTCTTCTCCCGCAGGGCGCTCCACTGTGCGCGCGTCAGATCGACGTACGGGGAGCTGTCGGCGCGGCGTCGTTGCTGCGGATCGGTCGTCAGGGGCACGCGCCCATTGTGCGCAGCCGCCACACACCGTTCATCTCGGGGTGCCGGCCGGCGCGGTCTTGTGGACGTCGGGCCCGGCTCGGGTGCTTCTCAGCCTGGTCGTCTGTACCCGGCGGATATTGCCCGGTACCGTCGGTGACGGGGAGAGGCCCGGCTCCGGGCCTCTGGACGAATCAGGGGGTGCGTGTGCGCGCGCGTAAGGCCGGTCTGCTGGGACAGCGGCCGTGGGGGAGGACCGCCGGAGCGAACGGCGGCCGGGGAACGGACACCGCGTCGGACTGCTTCGCAGCCAGGGTCCACGCCGAGCTGGCGGAGGACCTCCCGGACGAGGATCTGGGCGAGGACCTCGCCGACGTCCTGGAACGCTACGAGCCGGGCACCGGCCCCGGCGCGGACGCGGAGGCGGACGAGGAGTTCCTGGAGACGGTGCGGGAGGCGCAGGAGCGGATACAGCGGGGGTATTGAGGGGGCGGTGGATTCCGGCCCGAACTCCGTTTCTGATGAGCCATGTTGGCGACAGCGCTTTGTCGTGCCATCGCCGGGTTCGGCGGTGGTCGGATCCCGGTATGTTCCGGGAAATGACGTGCGGGGAGCTGGCGGATTTTGTCCATCGGGCATCTGGCCGGGGGCGCCTTTCACTAGCCTGGCCTGCTCAGATGCCCGGGAGCTGTGCCGTGCCGCGCCGTGCTGCGTGTGTGTCGGAACCCGAGGCCACGTCGGTTCCTCGGTGCGCAGTGTGAAGGACAGTTTCGGATGACTCGGGCCCGTGCCATCAGCTTCTTCCTGACGACCGCCGGTGTGGGGGTGCTGGCGGCGGTGGTGCGGGTGTTGCTGCGGCCCTCCGCGGCGCTGCCGCGGTGGGATCTGCTGGCTTGTCTCGCGCTGACGGTGGTCGGGCTGGTGGGTGCGCTCGTGTGCCTGCGGCGGGGGCCTTTCCCGCAAGGGGGGCGGGCTGAGACGCGTGGCCACTGGTGGCCCGATCGGATCGGTGGGTGGATTGCCACCGGTATGTGTGCCGGGATCGTGCCCGTGGGGCTGTTCTTCTATGCAGCCCTTTCGTTCTCCCCGGAGGCCGATCGGATCACCGAGGCCAAAGGCCGCATCCAGGCGATTGCTGTCCAGAAAGTGCTCTCCTCGGAGTATGTCCGGAAAAAGCATTCTGGTCACTACAAGGTGGTCGCCCGGCTCTCCGTACCGTTCGATGCTGGAACCAGGTCCGAAAAGGCTGAGTTCACCTCGAAACACTGGTTGGAGAGCGGCGACAAGGTCTGGGCTCTCTATGCTCCATCGTCTGCCAACCTTGGCTTTGTTGTGGATACCGACCGGGAAGCCTTGGAGGAGAAGCTGGGCGGTACCGGGCATCCGCTCATGTTGATGGGCGTGGGTGTCCTCACGGTCTGCTGTTCACTCTTCGGTCTCCTCGGAGAGTTCTTCAGCAGGACCTCACGCAGCCTTAGGGGTCCGCTCAAGAAGGGCCTTTGTCGATCGCTGCCCGTCACAGTGAAGAGCGTCGGTGTGGTGGTGGACGAAACCACTGACAGCAAGGGGGGCACGACCAAGCAGCCCAAACCCCGGCTGAAACTCGAAGGGCGCGAGGGGGGGCACCTGCACGTTCTGCTCGACCCGGTGGTCGATCCCTCGCACCTTTCCCGGGAGATCAAGGGTCTTCAAGCGAAGCTCTACTGGGTCAGATTCGCTGCCGTCCGACCCGGGCCGAAGAGAGTGCGCGCGATGCTGGTGCTGGACGGGCAGCGGTGTGTTCAGGGTGTCCTCAGGGTTGCCGGAGAATCGGAGTGCCCCGAGGGTGACCCCGTACCGGCCGCCGAATCCCTCCCCGAGGGGGACGGTCTGCGGGCGATTCGTACGTATCCGGCCTGGGATCCGGAGCTGCACTCCGAGGGGCTGTGGTGGCTTGTGGCGGGGGTTGTCGCGCTCGGGGCCGTCGCCTTCGGTGTCGGACGCTGGGCGACATTCATTCTGTGCGTCGCCGCATACGGCTTCCTGTTCATCGCGCGCATGGTGATGAAGGACAGCCGTACGCGGTATCTGAAGGGCTTCCTTCCGGACCCCGGGTAGCGGCAAGCACGGTGGGTGGCCTGCTCGTTCGTGGAGGGTGGGCGGTGCGGGACGAGCTGGGTGCGTGGTCGTACGTGGTGCCGTTGGGCGTGGCGCGTACGCTGCCTGCATGTGCGGAATCGTGGGATATGTGGGCGGGCAGAGCGCCCTTGATGTCGTCCTGGCCGGGCTGAAGCGGCTGGAGTACCGCGGGTATGACTCCGCGGGGGTGGCCGTGCTGGCGGACGGTGGTCTGGCGGCGGCCAAGAAGGCCGGGAAGCTCGCCAACCTGGAGAAGGAGCTGGCGGACCGTCCGTTGCCGGCCGGTTCGACGGGTATCGGGCACACCCGGTGGGCCACTCACGGCGGGCCCACCGACGAGAACGCCCACCCGCATCTGGACAACGCCGGCCGGGTCTCGGTCGTGCACAACGGCATCATCGAGAACTTCGCCGGGCTGCGCGCCGAACTCACCGACCGCGGGCATGAGTTGGCGTCCGAGACGGACACCGAGGTCGTGGCGCATCTGCTCGCCGAGGCCTATTCGTCCTGCGGGGAGCTGGCCGAGTCGATGCGGCAGGTGTGCCGGCGGCTGGAGGGCGCGTTCACGCTGGTCGCGGTGCATGCCGATGAGCCGGACGTGGTCGTCGGAGCGCGCCGTAACTCGCCGCTGGTGGTCGGTGTCGGGGACGGCGAGGCCTTCCTGGCCTCGGATGTGGCGGCGTTCATCGCGCACACCCGCGAGGCGATCGAGCTGGGCCAGGACCAGGTCGTGGAGCTGCGCCGGGACGGTGTGACGGTCACCGACTTCGACGGGGTGCCCGCCGAGGTGCGGGAGTACCACGTCGACTGGGACGCCTCGGCCGCCGAGAAGGGCGGCTACGACTACTTCATGCTGAAGGAGATCGCCGAGCAGCCGAAGGCCGTCGCGGACACGCTGCTGGGGCGGATCGACGGGTCGGGCGTGCTGTCGCTGGACGAGGTGCGGATCCCGCCGGAGGTGCTGCGCGAGGTCGACAAGGTCGTCATCGTGGCGTGCGGGACGGCGTACCACGCGGGGATGATCGCCAAGTACGCGATCGAGCACTGGACCCGGATCCCGTGCGAGACGGAGCTGGCGAGTGAGTTCCGCTACCGCGATCCGATCCTGGACCGGCACACGCTGGTCATCGCGATCAGCCAGTCCGGCGAGACGATGGACACCCTGATGGCGCTGCGGCATGCGCGGGAGCAGGGCGCGAAGGTGCTCGCCATCTGCAACACGAACGGGTCGACCATCCCGCGGGAGTCGGACGCGGTGCTGTACACGCACGCCGGGCCCGAGGTGGCGGTCGCCTCCACGAAGGCGTTTCTGACCCAGCTGGTGGCCTGCTATCTGGTGGCGCTGTACGTCGCGCAGGTGCGGGGCACGAAGTGGGGCGACGAGATCCGGGACGTGGTGCGCGAACTGGCGGCCATCGGCACCCAGGTCGAGCAGGTGCTGGGCACGATGGAGCCGGTACGGGAGCTGGCGCGCTCCCTCGCCGACAAGAACACGGTGCTCTTCCTCGGGCGGCATGTGGGCTATCCGGTGGCGCTGGAGGGTGCGCTGAAGCTCAAGGAGCTCGCGTACATGCACGCGGAGGGCTTCGCGGCCGGGGAGCTCAAGCACGGGCCGATCGCGTTGATCGAGGACGATCTGCCGGTGGTGGTGGTCGTGCCGTCGCCGCGGGGGCGGTCCGTGCTGCACGACAAGATCGTGTCGAACATCCAGGAGATCCGGGCCCGGGGGGCGCGCACGATCGTGATCGCGGAGGAGGGGGACGAGACGGTGGTGCCGTACGCGGATCACCTCGTACGGATCCCGCGGACGCCGGTGCTGCTGCAGCCGCTGGTGTCCACGGTCCCGCTGCAGGTCTTCGCCTGCGAGCTGGCCACCGCTCGCGGCAACGAGGTCGACCAGCCGCGCAACCTCGCCAAGTCGGTGACGGTGGAATGATCATCGGGGTCGGGATCGATGTCGCCGAGATCGACCGCTTCGGCGAGGCGCTGAAGCGTACGCCGGAGCTGGCGCGGCGGCTGTTCATCGAGGAGGAGCTGATGCTGCCGAGTGGTGAACGGCGCGGTATCGCCTCCTTGGCGGCGCGGTTCGCCGCCAAGGAGGCGCTGGCCAAGGCGCTCGGGGCGCCGGGCGGGCTGCACTGGACCGATGCCGAGGTGTATGTCGAGGACAGCGGGCAGCCGCGGCTGCGGGTGCAGGGGACGGTCGAGGCGCGGGCGGTGGAGCTCGGGGTGCGGTCGTGGCATGTGTCGATGAGTCATGACGCGGGGGTGGCTTCTGCTGTGGTGATTGCGGAGGGGTGAGGGCGCCCCCTTGCGGCGCTCGCCGCCGTGGGGCGGGGGGCCTCGCCGTGCGGCGCGCCCCGGGTGTGTTCGTGGTGCGGCGCGCGCCTCGTGGTGCGGCGTGCGCCCCGAATCGTTGGGGTGCGGGGACGGGCCTCCGGAGGCGGTGTCAGGACTGCTTCGCTTTACGTCCTGACACCGCCTCCTCCGGCCCGTCCCCTTCCGTGTGTTCGGCGGTGTCGGGCCGTGGGGGGCCGGGGGAGGGAATGCGGGGGTGCTGCTTCGGGGGGCGGGGAGGTAGGTGGTCGCCGTCCCCTCCTCGGCTCGCCCCCCAACTCTCCCCCAGGGGCTGTGCCGGTCCCTCGGATCACGGACTGGCCTGCCCGGTGGGGGGAAATGCGGGTCGGCCGGTGGGTGAGGGGTGAGACTGGGCGGTATGAGGACTGCTTACAGCGTGGAGACCGTGCGGGGCGCGGAGCGGGAGCTCATGGGGCGGTTGCCCGAAGGGGCTCTGATGCAGCGAGCGGCGGCCGGACTGGCCGTGGCCTGTGGGGAGTTGCTGGGGCGGGTGTACGGCAGCCGGGTGGTGCTGCTGGTGGGCAGCGGTGACAACGGCGGGGACGCGCTGTACGCCGGTGCACGGCTGGCCCGGAGAGGGGCCGGGGTGGTGGCCGTGCTGCTGTCGCCCGAACGGGCCCATCAGGGCGGGCTGGCCGCGCTGCGGGCGGCCGGGGGGCGGGTTTCGGACGATGCGCTGCGGGACATCGGACGGGCCGATCTGGTCGTGGACGGCATCGTCGGGATCGGGGGGCGGGGCGGGCTGCGCCCGGAGGCCGCGCAACTCGCCCGGGCCGCATGGGAGTCGGCGCGGGTGGTGGCGGTCGATCTGCCCAGCGGTGTGGACGCGGACAGCGGTGAGGTGCACGGGGACGCCGTACGGGCCGATGCGACGGTGACGTTCGGCGCGTACAAGCCGGGGCTGCTGATCGATCCGGCGCGGGAGCGGGCGGGCGCGCTGCGGCTGGTGGACATCGGGCTCACGCTGCCGGAGGACGCCGAGATGGAGGCGCTGCAGCATGCGGACGTGGCGGATCTGCTGCCGCGTCCGGTGCCCGAGAGCGACAAGTACCGGCGGGGCGTGGTCGGGGTGGTCGCCGGCTCCGCGCGGTATCCGGGGGCGGCGGTGCTCGCGGTGGCGGGCGCGTTGCGGGGCGGCGCGGGGGCCGTGCGGTATGTCGGGCCGGCCGCCGAGGCGGTGCTGGCGCACTTCCCGGAGACGCTGGTGCATCCCGGGCCGCCGGACAAGGCGGGCCGGGTGCAGGCGTGGGTGATCGGGCCCGGCATCGGGGAGGAGGCGGACGCGCTGGAGGAGGTGCTGGCGGCGGAGGTGCCGGTGCTGGTGGACGCGGACGGTCTGCGGTTCCTGTCGCCGCAGCGAACCCGGGAGCGGACGGCCGAGACGTTGCTGACGCCGCATGCGGGGGAGGCCGCCGCGCTGCTCGGACGCGGGCGCGAGGAGGTCGAGGCGGCACGGCTGGCCTCCGTACGGGAGTTGGCGGCGCAATACGGTGCCACGGTGCTGCTCAAGGGCTCGACGACGCTGGTGGCGGAGGCGGACGGTCCGGTACGGGTCAACCCCACCGGGACCAGCTGGCTGGCGACGGCCGGGAGCGGGGACGTGCTGTCGGGGGTGACCGGGTCGCTGCTCGCCGCGGGACTCCCGGCGCGGGACGCGGGTTCCGTCGGCGCGTATCTGCACGGGCTGGCGGCCCGCCGCGCGGCCGGGCCGGCCGGCGCGCCGATCCTGGCCTCGGAGGTCGCCGCCCATCTGGACGCCGCCTGGCGTGATGTGACGGACTGACAGCTGCCGGTGCGGCCGTTACGCCCCGCGGGGGAACGGTGCGGGCACCAGGGCGAACCTGGTGCCCGGTGGGCTTGTACGACCGCGCGGTCACGGCATGCGTGAGGGCATGAAACGCACCTTTTCCGCGCTGCTGGTCTGCGCCTCGCTCCTCGTTGTCGCCGGGCCGCCCGCGGTGGCCGTGGCGCCGTCGCCCGCGGTGGCCGTGACGCCCCCGTCCGCCGCGTACCGACTGCCCGACCTGGTTCCCGGGATCCCGCGCGCGGGGCGGGAGGCAGCCGGGTCGCGGCACATCGAGTACGTGCCGCGGTCCGAGGCGGCGCACGCCGGCACCAGGGCGCTGCGGTGCAGCGCCTCCACCGGGCCCTACCAGCGGCAGGCGGAGCGCTATCTGGGGCGGCAGGTGGACGGGCGGCAGAGCACGGGGGACTGCCGGGCGATCCGGCGGTTCCAGCAGGCGCACCGCATCGCGCCGGCGACCGGATTCGCGGGACCGGTCACCGGGGCGACGGTGCGGCTGATGCGGGCCAAGAAGGACCCCAACCGGGCCGGTCACTGCCCGGACCTTCCCCAGCGGACCGCGTGTGTCGATCTGAACCGGCAGCTGATGTGGGTGCAGCAGAGCGGACGGGTGATCCTCGAACCGGTGGTGATCCGGTCGGGAGCGCCGACGATGGAGACCCGCACCGGTTCGTACCGGATCTATCTGCGGCACCGGCGCCACATCTCGAACCTGTACGGCACGCGGATGCCGTACGCCCAGTTCTTCGACCGCGGGGAGGCGCTGCACGGCGTCTACGAGGACATCTTCTCGGGGCCCGGCTCGCACGGCTGCGTCAACCTCACCATGACGGACGCGCGGAGGGCGTGGGAAGTGCTGCGGAAGGGCGACACCGTGTACGTCTGGGGGCGGAAGCCCGGCGTGTGAGCGCGGTTTCCCCGCCCGTCCCCCGGGGCCCCGCGGCGTCGCCTGCGACACTGAGGGGGATGAACGAGACAGCAAAGCGCGCCCGCGCCGCCATCGACCTCGCCGCCGTGCGGTCGAACGTGCGTGCACTGCGGGACCGCGCACCCCGGGCAGAGCTGATGGCCGTGGTCAAGTCCGACGGCTACGGACACGGGGCGGTGCGCTGTGCGCGCGCCGCTCGTGAGGCCGGTGCGGGCTGGCTGGGCACGGCGCTGCCCGAGGAGGCGTTCGCGCTGCGTGCGGCGGGCGACACCGGGCGGCTGCTGTGCTGGCTGTGGACGCCGGGCGGCCCCTGGCGCCGGGCCGTCGAGCAGGACATCGACGTCGCGGTGAGCGGGATGTGGGCGCTGCGCGAGGTGACCGGCGCGGCGCGGGAGTGCGGCCGGACCGCCCGGGTCCAGCTCAAGATCGACACCGGGCTCGGCCGCAACGGCTGCGCGCCCGCCGACTGGGCGGAACTGACCGCCGCGGCCCGTGCCGCCGAGGCCGAGGGCGCGGTGGCCGTCACCGGCGTCTGGTCGCACTTCGCCTGCGCCGACGAGCCCGGGCACCCCTCGATCGCCGCCCAGCTGGCCGTCTTCCAGGAGGCGTTGAAGACCGCCGGGGCGGCCGGGCTGCGCCCCGAGGTGCGGCACATCGCCAACACCCCGGCGCTGCTGACCCTCCCCGAGGCGCACTTCGACCTGGTCCGCACCGGAATCGGCATCTACGGCATCTCGCCCAGCCCCGAGGTCGGCACCTCCCAGGACTTCGGGCTGCGGCCCGCGATGACGCTGGAGGCCTCGCTCGCGTCGGTCAAGCGTGTCCCGGGCGGCCACGGCGTGTCGTACGGGCACCACTACACGACCCCCGGCGAGACCAGCCTGGCGCTGGTCCCCCTCGGCTATGCGGACGGCATCCCGCGGCACGCCTCCGGCACCGGCCCGGTGCTGGTCGCCGGCAAGTGGCGGACGGTCGCCGGGCGGATCGCGATGGACCAGTTCGTGGTCGACCTGGGCGGCGACAGCGCCGAGCCGGGCGATCCGGCGGTGCTGTTCGGCCCGGGGGACCGCGGTGAGCCGACCGCGGAGGACTGGGCCCGGGTGGCCGGAACCATCGGCTACGAGATCGTCACACGGATCGGAAGCCGGGTCCCGCGCGTCTATGTGGACAGCGGCATACGGAACGAAGCCGGAGGAGACAGCGCGCTCACGGGGGGTACGGCATGACCGAGGGACAGGAGGCCGCCGCGCAGGCGGTCGAGACGGCCGTCGAGGCGGCCGGCAACTGGGCACGGGCGGGCCGGCACGCCGGCGTGGCCGGTGCCGCGATCGGTGTGGTCGCGGCGGGCGCCGCGGCCGGGGTGGCGATAGAGCGGATGACGGTCGGCCGCGGGATGCGCCGCCGCGCCCGGCTCGCGCTGGACGCCGCCGGCCCGTACGGCACGCTGCGCGGCACACCGGGCGCGGCGATCGCCGAGGACGGCACCGAGCTGTACTACGAGGTCGACGAGCCGGGCGTGGAGTCGGCCAGGCCGGAGAAGGACGACCACCAGGGCAAGGCCAGGAACGGCAAGGGCGCCAAGGCCGACCGGTCCGCCAAGCCCGTCCGCGGGAAGGAGGCGCGGGCCGCGCAGGAGGCCCAGAGCGGTCTGCGCAAGCGGCTGACGGCGGCGCTGGGGCGGCGCTCCGCGGCTCCCACGGTCGTCTTCAGCCACGGCTACTGCCTCAGCCAGGACTCCTGGCACTTCCAGCGCTCCGCACTGCGCGGCACGGTGCGCACCGTCCACTGGGACCAGCGCAGCCACGGCCGCTCCTCGCGCGGCCACGGCCAGATCGACGGCACGGAACCGGTCACCATCGACCTGCTGGGCCGGGACCTGAAGGCGGTACTGGACGCCGCGGTCCCCGAGGGGCCGATCGTGCTGGTCGGGCACTCCATGGGCGGCATGACGGTGATGGCGCTGGCCGACCAGTTCCCCGAGTACGTCGCGGAGCGGGTGGTCGGGGTGGCCCTGATCGGCACGTCCGCGGGCCGGCTCAGCGAGGTCGCCTTCGGGCTGCCGTCCATGGGCGTCAAGGCCTTCCACTGGCTCGCGCCGGGCGTGCTGAAGGCGCTGGGCTGGCAGAGCGAGATCGTCGAGCGCGGACGGCGGGCCACCGCCGATCTGTTCGCGGGGCTGATCAAGCGGTACTCGTTCGGGACGCCGGAGAAGGTGGACCCGGGCATCGCGCGCTTCGGCGAGCGGCTGATCGAGGCGACCCCGATCGATGTGGTCGCCGAGTTCTTCCCGGCGTTCGCGGTGCATGACAAGACCGAGGCGCTGGTCGCGTACGACGCGGTGCCCGCGCTGGTGCTCGCCGGGGAGAGCGATCTGATCACCCCGGCCGACCACAGCCGGGCGATCGTCGAGGTGCTGCCCGACGCGGAGCTGGTGTGCGTCCCCGGCGCCGGGCATCTGGTGATGCTGGAGCGGCCCGAGCTGGTCAATGAGCACCTGGTGTCCCTGGTGGAACGGGCCGGCGCGGCGGCCCGCAGCTCCCGGCACGCCCGCGCCTGAGCCCCGGCCCGGTCTGCCGGGGCTTGGCCCGGCAGACCGAGGGGTGGCGGCGGGGCTACGGGCGGGACGTACCATTTGCGGCATGAGCACCACCGGCGCGATGGCGCACATTACCGTCAAGTCCCCCGAACAGATGCAGGAGTTGGGCCGCCGTCTGGCCCCGCTGCTGCGCCCCGGTGACCTGGTACTGCTCACCGGTGAGCTGGGAGCCGGCAAGACGACGCTGACCCGCGGCCTGGGCGAGGGCCTGGGCGTGCGCGGCGCCGTGACCTCTCCCACCTTTGTCATCGCCCGGGTGCACCCCTCGCTGGCCGGCGGCCCCCCGCTGGTGCACGTCGACGCGTACCGGCTCGGCGGCGGGCTGGACGAGATGGAGGACCTGGACCTCGATGTCTCGCTGCCGGAGTCGGTGGTGGTCGTGGAGTGGGGCGACGGCAAGGTCGAGGAGCTGTCCGAGGACCGGCTGCATGTGGTCATCGGGCGCGCCGTGGGGGCGGACGCGCCGGGCGGCCCGGAGGCGGCCCTGGAGGCCGGGGTGGACGATGTGCGCGAGGTGACGGTCACCGGTCTCGGCGCGCGCTGGGCCGACGCCGGTCTGCCCGCGCTGGAGACCTGCTGACGACGGGGCGGGCGGCCGCGGCGGCCGTTTCGCCCGGTCATGGATCCGGCCGGACGTCCGTAGTTTCCGACAAGCCGTCGGTAAGATGTTGCGTACCGGGTGCCGGGCGTGGTGACATGGGTGGAGACCCCAGTTAGGTGAGCCTAAGTAGCGAGCCTAGCTTCTGTCGCTTGCCCCAGGAGCCCCGGGAGGCGTCCATGTCGGCCCACCAGCCCGCCCCCACGCCCGACGGGCGTGAGAGCACCCCCTTCGCGGCGGCCGGGCGCGATGCGCGCGAGACGCCGACCATGAATGAGCTGCTGGCGGCGGGCGCCGCGGCCAGCGCGGTCTCCACGCCCCCCGACGCCGCCGAAGAAGCCCGTCAGGGCAGGCCGGCGGACGAGCCGGAGGCGGAGGAGGAGTCCGAGCCCGGGACGGCGTCCACCGGGGGCCGCGACGCGGCGTAGCCCGTAGGGGCGAAAGGCGGACGGTCCGGGAGCCGCGTGGTCAGGAGACCACGACGACCTTGGTGCCCTGCAGCGCGAAGTCCCACATCGCCTTGCCGTCGTCCCGCGACTCACGGATACCGCCGGTCTTCTTCGACGGGTCCGGTGTGGGCCGGGAGCCGTCGACGGCCGCGCTGAAGCCGATCGTGACGTTGCCGACGGTGGCGAACCGCACCACATGCTCGATCGCTATCCCGTCCGAGCCCGTGACGCTGACCGACCGCGAGCCGACCGCGTAGGTCCCCGGCGGCGGGCTGACCGTGCTCGGCGCGACCGTGAACGTACGCCGCACCTTCTCCTGCGCGCCGACCAGCCAGACCCGCTTGGCGTCGAGCGAGTAGACGATCCGCTGGCCCTTGCCGGACGCCGGGGGGACCGGGGCCGGAGCGGGGGCCTTCTCCTTCTTGCCGGACCGGTCCGGCTGCTTCTTGGGGGTGCTGTGGTGGCTGTCCTTACGGGCCTCGGTGAGGGTGTCCGGGGCGGACGCCGCGGCCTGGTAGCCGAGCACTCCGACCGCGACCACGGCCGCCGTGGTCAGCGCGGTGACGATCGTGCTGCTCTTAGCGGGCACCGCTGTGCCACCTTTCCTCCCTCTCCCTGCCACCGGCGGGGAGTCCCGGGCCAGGGCGCCGGGCTGCTTGCTGCTGGGCTACGGGGGCGACGGTAGCACCGGGAACCGGAACCACCCGCCGAGCCGTAGTCTTAAGGACGTGCTGCTGCTAGCTCTTGACACCGCCACCCCCGCCGTCACCGTCGCGCTCCATGACGGCACCCGCGTCCTCGCCGAGTCCCGCCAGGTGGATGCGCGCCGGCACGGCGAGCTGCTGCTGCCCGCCGTCGACCGGGTGCTGGCCGAGGCCGGCCACAAGCTCGACGAGGTCAGCGACATCGTGGTCGGCGTGGGCCCGGGACCGTACACGGGGCTGCGCGTCGGCCTGGTGACCGCCGCCACCTTCGGCGCCGCGCTCGGCGTACCCGTCCACGGTCTGTGCACCCTGGACGGCCTCGCCCACGCCTCCGGGCTGACCGAGCCCTTCATCGTGGCCACCGACGCCCGCCGCAAAGAGGTCTACTGGGCGCGCTACGGCGATGCCCGCACGAGGCTGACCGAACCCGCCGTCGACCGCCCCGCGGACCTCGCCGACCAGGTGGCCGGAGTCCCGGCCGTGGGCGCGGGCGCGCTGCTCTACGACACGGTCTTCACCGGCGTACGGCGCGAGGCGCCCGAGCACCAGTCCGCCGCCGCGCTGGCCGAGCTGGCCGCCGGGAAGCTCGCGGCGGGCGAGGAGCTGCTGCCGCCGCAGCCGCTGTATCTGCGGCGTCCGGACGCCCAGGTGCCCGCCAACTACAAGGTGGTCACTCCCCGGTGAGTTCCCGCCCGTCGCCCGACCAGCAGACCTCGGCGCCTCCCCCAGACGCTGTCCGGGGGGACCCCCGGCGCGGCGACGTCGCCCGGCCCGAGGCTGTGCTGCGCGAGATGCGCTGGTGGGACATACCGCCGGTGCTGGAGCTGGAGCGGGAGCTGTTCCCCGAGGACGCCTGGTCGCCGGGCATGTTCTGGTCCGAGCTGGCGCATGCGCGCGGGCCGTACGCCACCCGCCGCTACCTGGTCGCCGAGCAGGACGGCCGGCTGGTGGGCTACGGCGGGCTGGCCGCCGTCGACGGCACCGGCGACATCCAGACCATCGCCACCGCCCGCGACCAGTGGGGCACCGGCCTCGGCGCCCGGCTGCTGACCGAACTCCTCGGCGCCGCAACGGACTTCGAATGCCATGAGGTGCTGCTGGAGGTCCGGGTCGACAACCTCCGCGCCCAGCGCCTCTACGAGCGCTTCGGCTTCGAGCCGATCGGCTTCCGCCGCGGCTACTACCAGCCCGGCAATGTCGACGCCCTCGTGATGCGCCGCACCACCCAGACCTCCTCCGAAGCACCCTCCGTACAAGGAACTTGAGAACCATGGCTGACTCACGCGGCGGACCGCTCGTCCTCGGCATCGAGACCTCCTGCGACGAGACCGGTGTCGGCATCGTCCGCGGCCACACCCTCCTCGCCGACGCGGTCGCCTCCAGCGTCGACGAGCACGCCCGCTTCGGCGGCGTGGTGCCGGAGGTGGCCTCGCGCGCCCACCTGGAGGCGATGGTCCCCACCATCCAGCGCGCCCTGAAGGACGCCGGGGTCGCGGCCTCCGACCTGGACGGGATCGCGGTCACCGCGGGACCGGGCCTGGCCGGTGCGCTGCTGGTCGGCGTCTCGGCCGCCAAGGCGTACGCCTACGCCCTCGGCAAGCCGCTCTACGGCGTCAACCACCTCGCCTCGCACATCTGCGTCGACCAGCTGGAACACGGCGCGCTCCCGGAGCCGACCATGGCCCTGCTGGTGAGCGGCGGCCATTCGTCGCTCCTCCTGGCCCCGGACATCACCTCCGACGTACGGCCGCTGGGCTCGACCATCGACGACGCGGCCGGTGAGGCGTTCGACAAGATCGCGCGGGTGCTGAACCTCGGCTTCCCGGGCGGCCCGGTCATCGACCGCTACGCCCGCGAGGGCAACCCCGACGCGATCCGCTTCCCGCGCGGTCTGACCGGCCCGCGTGACCCGGTCTACGACTTCTCCTTCTCCGGTCTGAAGACCGCCGTGGCCCGCTGGATCGAGGCCAAGCGGGCGGCCGGTGAGGAGGTGCCGGTGGCGGACGTCTCGGCGTCCTTCCAGGAGGCCGTGGTGGATGTGCTGACCCGTAAGGCCGTCCGGGCCTGCAAGGACAACGGTGTGGACCACCTGATGATCGGCGGCGGGGTCGCGGCCAACTCCCGGCTGCGGGCGATGGCCGAGCGCCGCTGCGAGGACGCCGGCATCACCCTGCGGGTGCCGCGGCCCAAGCTGTGCACCGACAACGGTGCGATGGTCGCCGCCCTGGGCGCGGAAATGGTGGCCCGCAACCGGCCGGCCTCCGCCTGGGACCTCTCCGCGGACTCGTCGCTCCCGGTCACCGAGCCCCATGTGCCCGGCGAGTTCCCCGAGGACGCACCCGCGGGCCACACCCACCACCACGACCATGACCACGTCCACGAGATGAGCAAGCACAACCTCTACTCGTGAGGCCCGGCGAGGGCTCGTTTTGTACTTCTGCGAGTCCTCGCCGCCACCCCCGGCCCGACGCCCGGCCCGAGGTCTTACCCTGACGTGCAGTACCGAGCGCGTACGTGGGGAGGCGGCAGGCCGTGGACTGGTTCTGGTGGGTCTTCATCTTCTTCATGGCGGGCGGCTTCGCGAAGGTCGCCGACACCGCCCGCACCGCGCTGCGCACCCGGCACGAACGCAAGATGGAACGCCTGGAGACCGCCCGCCAGGAACGGCAGGAGCTGGCCGCCGCCCAGAAGCCGCCGGAACCGGTGTGCGGCTGCACCCACCACCTCGCCAAGCATGACAAAAAGGGCAAGTGTCATGAGCGGGTCGAGGTAGCGGTCGCCTGGGACGCCGACCACAAGCCGCTGGAGTACGAAGCGGGTCAGTGCACCTGCCAGCAGTACATCGGCCCGCAGCCGCTCTCCCAGATCTACGCCGAGGACCTCACCGACCTGGCGTGAGCGGGTCCGTGGCCGGGTGCCCCAGCAGCATGCTGGGGGCGCCGTCGACCCGGGTGAGGAAGATCGTGCAGGACTTGCGTCCGCCGCCGAGCTTCAGCTTCTTGCGCAGCTCCTCGGGCTCGACCGCGGAGCCCCGCTTCTTGATCACCGCGATACCGACCTCGCGCTCCCGCAGCAGCGCCTTGAGCCTCTTGACGTGGAACGGCAGCACATCGGTGATCGCGTAGGCGGTCGCGTACGGCGTCGCGGTCAGCCGGTCCGCGGTGATGTAGGCGATCGTCGGATCGATCAGCCGCCCGCCGACCTGCCGGGCGACATCCGCGACAAGATGGGCCCGGATCACCGCCCCGTCCGGCTCGTACAGCCAGTCACCGACCGGGCCGACCGGCGCGTGCGGCGCGTCGTCGTCGCCGGCGGACGGGTCCGGCAGCCCGGTGCCGAGCAGGGAGTCCCCGGCGGGAAGCAGGGTGGCGCGGCGGCCACCGGGCACCGGCCGGGGCGCGCCGCCCTCACCCGTACCGAACCACACCACGGCCTCCTTGACGTCGCCCCCGTCCGAGATCCACTCCGTCTCGGCATCCTCGGGCAGCGCCTCGTGCGGCACCCCCGGCGCGATCTTCAACGCCGCGACCGGTGCCTTGCGGGCCGCCTCGACGGCCCAGGACAACGGAGGCGCGTACGCCTCGGGGTCGAAAATCCGGCCGCCCCGAGCCTTGCTGCGCCGCGCCGGATCCACGAACACCGCGTCATACCCGGCGGTGTCCACCTCCGTCACATCCGCGCAGCGCACCTCGATCAGCTCCGCGAGCCCCAGCGCCTCGGCGTTGGCCCGGGCCGCCGCACACGCCAACGGGTCACGGTCGACGGCCAGTACCCGGATCCCGGCCCGCGCCAGGGCGAGCGCGTCACCGCCGATACCGCAGCACAGGTCGGCCAGCGTACGGACGCCCAGCGCGGCGAGGCGGGTGGCGCGGTGGGTGGCGACCGTGGCGCGGGTCGACTGCTCGACGCCGTTCGGCGTGAAGTACATCCGCCAGGCGTCCGCCCCGAACTTCGCCACCGCCCGCTGCCGGAGCCGCGCCTGCCCGAGCGCCGCGGAAACGAGCTCCGCGGGGTGCTCCCGCCGCAGCCGGGTGGCTGCCGCCAGCTCATCCGCCGGGTCGTGGTCCCGCAATTCGGCCAGCAGGGCCTGGCCCTCCGGGGTGAGGAGGCGGTGGAAGGTGTCGAGGTCGTTCACGACCTCATTGTCTCCCCACGTTTTCGGCTTTCCCGCCGTGGGGGCTTGGCCCCGTTTCGGGTCCGCTGCGCGGGGCGTGGGCGCGGGTGACACTTGCGGGTGCCCCGCCGTTGCGCCTGCGGCGGGCTGGGTGGGTGTCGGGTGCGGTGACGGACCTCCGGGGCCTGGTGTGTGGACTGCTTCGCTTTACGTCCACACACCAGGCCCCTCCGGCCCGTCCCCTCCCGTTGGGGGAGTGTGTACAGGTGGGTGGGGGTGGGCGTCCGTAGGCGGCACTTTCGCTCCTGCTTCGCGAGGAGCACATGACCAGCGGCGGGCACCCCCACCAAGGTTTTTCCCACCCCTCCACGGGAGGGGACGGGCCGGAGCGGGTGGGGTGCCGGACGTAAAGCGAAGCAGTCCGGCACCCCACCCGCGGAGGCCCGTCACCGCACCCCGACAGCCCCGCGCAGCGGACCCGCCCGCCGCCAGGCGCAACGGCGAGCAACACCCACGGCGGGAAAGCCAAAAACGTGGGAGGTCACCTGACGGGCTCACGCCGGCGCTGCGCATGGTCGCTGATCCGCAACAGCAGTGCCACCATCACCCAGTTCGCGACCAGCGAGGAGCCCCCCTTGGCGAGGAACGGGAGGGCCTTGCCGGTCAGGGGGATCAGGCCGGTGACGCCGCCGGAGACGACGAAGACCTGGAGCAGCAGCGCCCCGGACAGCCCGACGGCGAGCAGCTTGCCGAAGGGGTCGCGGGCGCTCAGCCCGACCCGCAGACCGCGCTGTGCCAGCAGCACGTACAGCATGATCACGGCCATCACGCCGGCCAGTCCGAGCTCCTCGCCGACGGTGGTGAGGATGAAGTCGCTGTTGCCGGCGAAGCCGATCAGCTCGGGGTGGCCCTGGCCCAGGCCGCTGCCGCTGATGCCGCCGCTGCCGAAGCTGAGCAGCGCCTGGCCGAGCTGGTTGGACATGTGCTCCGCCTGGCCGGCCTTGGTGAAGGCCCGCATGGGGTCCAGCCAGGCGGTGACCCGGCCGTGGACATGCGGTTCGAGGGAGCCGACCACGGCCGCGCCGACAGTGGCCATCAGCAGACCGCACACCACCCAACTGGTGCGGTCGGTGGCCATGTAGAGCATGATCACGAAGACGCCGAAGAAGATCAGCGAGGTGCCGAGGTCCCGTTCGAAGATCAGCACCAGCAGGCTGATCGCCCAGATCGTGAAGATCGGGGCGAGCTGCCGCCCCGGGGGCAGCTGGATGCCCAGGGCGCGGCGGCCGGCCAGTGCCAGCGCATCGCGGTTGACGGTGAGATAGCCCGCGAAGAACACCGAGATCATGATCTTCACGAACTCACCGGGCTGCAGCGACAGGGGCCCCAGCAGGATCCAGCGCTTGGCGCCGTACATATCGGCGCCGAAGAAGGCCGGTGCCATCAGCAGCACCAGCGCGATCACCATCGTCAGATAGATGTAGCGCTGCAGGATGCGGTGGTCGCGCAGTATCAGGAGGATGGCGATGCAGACCGCCACACCGATCGCCGTCCACACCAGCTGGCCGTTGGCCGCCGCGGCGGTCTTCAGCCGGGGCGTCTGCGCGTAGGTGATGTCCAGGCGGTGCAGCAGCACCAGCCCGATCCCGGTCAGCAGGGTCGCCACCGGCAGGATCAGCGGATCGGCCCGGGGCGCGAAGCGGCGCAGGACCAGATGCGGGAGCAGCGCCATGAGCAGCATGCTGACGGTGAAGACGGCCAGCCCGTCGGGCAGTCGGCCGCTCATCGACAGACCGGTGTAGGTGTAGCCGAAGACCGCGATCAGGACGACGAGGGCGAGCAGCCGTGCCTCGGTTCTCCGCCGGTCCGGTGCCTGGGCCAGGGCGGCAAACGTCATGGTGCGTTCGACGTCGCTCTCCGGGACCCTGGCCCTCCGGGGAACTCGGGTCGCTGCACACACGGGATTCCTCCGCCATCGGTCGTCGAGGCCGCCGGCCGGCCGGGAACGGGCCCGGTTCGTCGGCCCGGCAGTCGGGGAGGTAGACGAGGCAGCCGGTGGCGTGGTTGCGAGTTCAGGGGAAGGTGTGTCCGATTTGGCGGGAACCTGCCCGCTGGATGCCTCGTCACCCGCCCCGCCCCCGCGGTGGATGACCATGATCGCCGAATGCGGGCGGCCGCGGAACCCCGGCTCCGTGCGGCCTGCCGCCCCGGTTCCGTACGGCCGGTCAACCGCGGCGGGGGAAGAGCCCCCCGCCGCGCTGGCACTCCGCTTGACCGAGTGCTAACCGCGTCATAGTCTCAGCGTTGGCACTCTCCAGTGGGGAGTGCCAACACAGCGACGGGCAGGTCCGGCACCCGCGACGACGGATCCACCTGGTCGCCACCTCAGACAGTTAACCCCGTGAGATCTCCGAAGGGGGAGGTCGGATCGTGACGACCACCAGCTCCAAGGTTGCCATCAAGCCGCTTGAGGACCGCATTGTGGTCCAGCCGCTCGACGCCGAGCAGACCACGGCCTCGGGCCTGGTCATTCCGGACACCGCCAAGGAGAAGCCCCAGGAGGGCGTCGTCCTGGCCGTGGGCCCGGGCCGGGTCGAGGACGGCAAGCGCGTCGAGCTCGACGTGAAGGTCGGCGACGTCGTGCTCTACAGCAAGTACGGCGGCACCGAGGTGAAGTACAACAACGAGGACTACCTCGTTCTCTCGGCTCGCGACGTTCTCGCGATCGTCGAGAAGTAAGTCACCCAGTTTTGCCGTGATCTGCGCCCCTGGTTCCCGCGTCTAAACAACCCGGGGCAGGGGCGCAGTTCGTTTGAGCGACAGCGGTCCCCACGCCGTGGCCGAGGATCGCAATGAGAGGACTTGAAGCAACCGATGGCGAAGATCCTGAAGTTCGACGAGGACGCCCGTCGCGCCCTTGAGCGCGGCGTCAACAAGCTTGCCGACACCGTCAAGGTGACGATCGGCCCCAAGGGCCGCAACGTCGTCATCGACAAGAAGTTCGGCGCGCCGACGATCACCAACGACGGTGTCACCATCGCGCGTGAGGTCGAGGTCGACGACCCGTACGAGAACCTTGGCGCCCAGCTCGTCAAGGAGGTGGCGACCAAGACCAACGACATCGCGGGTGACGGCACCACCACCGCCACCGTGCTGGCCCAGGCGCTGGTCCGCGAGGGCCTGCGCAACGTCGCCGCCGGCGCCTCCCCCGCCGCCCTGAAGAAGGGCATCGACGCCGCCGTCAAGGCCGTGTCCGACGAGCTCCTCGCGACCGCCCGTCCGATCGATGACAAGTCCGACATCGCCGCCGTGGCCGGCCTGTCCGCGCAGGACAAGCAGGTCGGCGAGCTCATCGCCGAGGCGATGGACAAGGTCGGCAAGGACGGTGTCATCACCGTCGAGGAGTCCAACACCTTCGGTCTGGAGCTGGACTTCACCGAGGGCATGGCCTTCGACAAGGGCTACCTCTCGCCGTACATGGTCACCGACCAGGAGCGTATGGAGGCCGTCCTCGAGGACCCGTACATCCTGATCCACCAGGGCAAGATCGCCTCGATCCAGGACCTGCTGCCGCTGCTGGAGAAGGTCATCCAGGCCGGTGCCTCCAAGCCGCTGCTGATCATCGCCGAGGACGTCGAGGGCGAGGCCCTGTCGACCCTGGTCGTGAACAAGATCCGTGGCACCTTCAACGCCGTGGCCGTCAAGGCCCCCGGCTTCGGTGACCGCCGCAAGGCGATGCTCGGCGACATGGCCACCCTCACCGGTGCCACCGTCATCGCCGAGGAGGTCGGCCTCAAGCTCGACCAGGCCGGTCTGGACGTGCTCGGCACCGCCCGCCGCGTGACCGTCACCAAGGACGACACCACCATCGTCGACGGTGGCGGCAAGGCCGAGGACGTCACCGGCCGGGTGGCCCAGATCAAGGCCGAGATCGAGTCCACCGACTCGGACTGGGACCGCGAGAAGCTCCAGGAGCGCCTCGCCAAGCTCGCCGGTGGCGTCTGCGTCATCCGCGTGGGTGCGGCCACCGAGGTCGAGCTCAAGGAGAAGAAGCACCGTCTGGAGGACGCCATCTCCGCGACCCGCGCCGCGGTCGAGGAGGGCATCGTCTCCGGTGGTGGCTCCGCGCTGGTCCACGCCGGCAAGGTGCTGGAGGGCTCCCTCGGCAAGGAGGGTGACGAGGCCACCGGTGTCGCCGTCGTCCGCCGCGCCGTCGTCGAGCCGCTGCGCTGGATCGCGGAGAACGCCGGCCTCGAGGGCTACGTCATCACCGCGAAGGTCGCCGAGCAGGACAAGGGCAACGGCTTCAACGCCGCCACCGGCGAGTACGGCGACCTGGTCAAGGCCGGCGTCATCGACCCGGTCAAGGTCACCCGCTCCGCCCTGGAGAACGCCGCGTCGATCGCTTCGCTGCTCCTGACGACCGAGACCCTGGTCGTCGAGAAGCCCGCGGAGGAGGAGCCGGAGGCCGGTCACGGTCACGGCCACTCGCACTGACGTGAGCCGCCGCGCTCGCTGATGTGAGCCGTCGCCCCGGCTGACGCGCTTCATCGGCCTGCTTCACCTGAGACCCGGTTCCCGCTGCGGCGGGGGCCGGGTCTTCGGGTTTTCCGGCGGGGTGGCGAGTGCGGTACCCACCCGCGCGGGGTGCGGGCTCCCCGGCTCACGCCGAGTGGTGCAGATCCTCCGGCCGTACGGGGGTGAGGAACGGGCGGCCCCGGCCGTAGCGTTCGAGTTCGTCGAGGGCGTGGTCGGCCAGGCGGTGGAGTTCGGTGCCCAGTGACCCCGCCACGTGCGGGGTCAGCAGCACGTTCGGCAGGTCGTACAACGGCGAGCCGGGGGGCGGGAGTTCGGGCTCGGTGACGTCGAGGACGGCGTGCAGCCGGCCGGTCGTCAGCTCGGGGAGCAGGGCCGTCTCGTCGACCAGCGAGCCGCGGGCGGTGTTGATCAAGGTCGCGCCGTCGGGCATCAGGCCCAGTTCGCGGGCGCCGAGCAGATGGCGGGTGGCGGGCAGCTGTGGGGCGTGCACGGTGACGATGTCGCTCTCGGCGCAGAGGGCGTCGAGGGAGACCGGGGCCACGCCGAGCCGGGCGGCCTCGGCGGCGTCCACGTACGGGTCGTACAGCAGGACGCGCAGGTCGAACGGGCGCAGCAGCTCGATGACGCGACGGCCGATGCGGGAGGCGCCGATGACGCCGACGGTGCGGCGGTAGTTGCCGGCCCCGTCGAGTTCGCGCGGCCAGTCGTGGGGTGCCCGCAGGCCGCGGTAGCGGTGGGCGGAGTGCAGGACGCGCTTGTTGGCGAAGAGGACCGCGGCGAGGGTGTATTCGGCGACCGGGAGGGCGTTGGCGGCGGCGGCCGAGGTGACGGCGATACCGCGGTCCCAGCAGGCGTCCGTGAGGTGGTGCTTGACCGATCCGGCGGCGTGGACGACGGCCCGCAGCCGGGGGGCCGCGGCCAGGACCCGGTCGGTGAGGGGCGGTGCGCCCCAGCAGGTGAGCAGCACCTCGGCGTCGGCGAGGGCGGCGGCGACCCCGGGGGCGGGGTCGGCCAGATCGTGGGCGACGAGGCGGGGGTCGGTACGGGCGAGGGCCGCGAGGCGGGTGTGGTGGCGGCCGTCCAGGAGCCGCTCGGCGACGCCCGGGCCCATCGACAGCAGCAAGCGGGGCCGGACCGGCGGCACTTCCCCGGGCCCGGGGGGACGGTCAGAGGTGGGGTGCATCGTGCTGAACGGTCCTCCTTCGCGGGGGCGCGCCGGCGCTCGTCGCTTCCTGTCCCTTTCCGTCCCTTCCCGTCGCTCCCCGTCATGGGGCGTCGTTGCGTGTCGTGGCGCGCCCTGTGCCGGTCCGCCGGGGCGGGACTGTGGGTGCACCGCCCTTCCCCGCACCCCACAGCCCCGGCCCGCACGCCACGGCCATGGCACCACCACGGCACCGCACCCGGCAAGAGGCGAAGTGACCCGGCGTCAGCGGGGCCCGTACTTCCGGCCGGTACGGGACGTCAGACCGCTCAGCACGCCACGGGGCGCCAGCTTCACGGCGCCCATCAGCGCCTTGTACCGCGGATCGGGAATGGAGAGCGACTTCCCCCGCGTCAGGTCCTTCATCGCGGCGTCGACCAGCTTGTCCGCGTCCAGCCACATCCACCCGGGGATGTTGTCCGTCCCCATCCCGGCGCGCTGGTGGAACTCGGTCCGTACGAACCCCGGGCACAGCGCCATCAACCGCACGCCGCTCCCCGCCAGATCGCGCGCCGCGCCCTGGGTGAACTGCACGACCCACGCCTTGCTCGCGCCGTAGGTGCCGCGCGGCACGAACGCCGCCACCGACGCCACATTGACCACCGCGCCCCGGCGCCGGTCCCGCATCCCGCGCACCCCGGCCGTGGTCAGCCGCAGCACCGCCTCACAGTGCACCTTGAGCATCGTCAGCTCGTCGGCCATGGGGACTTCGAGGTACTCGCCCTTGTTGCCGAAGCCGGCGTTGTTCACCAGCATGTCCACCGGGTGCTTGGTGTCCGAGAGCCGGGCCTCGACGGCGGCGATGCCCTCCTCGGTGGCCAGATCGGCGCTCAGCACCTCCGCCTCGATGCCGTGCCGGTCGTGCAACTCGGTGGCCTGCTCGTGCAGTCGCTTCTCGTCGCGCGCCACCAGCACCACGCTGTGGCCGTCACTCGCGAGCCGCCGGGCGAACGCCGCCCCGATGCCCGCCGTCGCTCCCGTGATCAATGCAGTCGTCATACGGGCACGCTATCCGCCCGGGGCACGACGCCCGAGCCCCAACCCCCGGCGGCGCGGCCGCCCCACGGACCACCGGCGGCACACCCTGCCCCCACCGCCCCGGGAGCCCGACCCGCCCGTCCGGAAAGGCGGCTCAACCCCCCGCCCGCTCGGCATGCTTCAACGCCTTCCGCCGCGCCTCCTCCGGAAGCGCCGCGCCCGCCTCCAGCAGCCGCGGCAGCAGCTCCCGCCGGGTGGTCAGGGCCCGGAACATCAGCCCGATCGTCACCTCGTGGTCCGGGCGGTGCACCACCTCGACGGCGTCCCCGGCGCGGATCTCGCCCGGCTCGATCACCCGCAGATACGCACCGGGCACCCCGGCCTGGGTGAACCGCCTGATCCAGCCGCGCTCGCCGATCCACCCGTGGAACGTCCGGCAGGGGATCCGCGGTGAGCTCACTTCCAGCAGCAGCTGCGGGCCGACCCGCCAGCGCTCGCCGATATGGGCGCCGGTGACCTCCACACCCGACGTGGTGAGGTTCTCGCCGAAGGTCCCGTTGGCCAGCTCGCGGCCCAGCTCCCGCTGCCAGTCGTCCAGATCCTCCCGTGCGTAGGCGTAGACGGCCTGGTCGTCGCCGCCGTGATGGCGCAGGTCGACCACCGCGTCGCCGGTCAGTCCGCTGCCTCCGACGCCCTTGGGCCCCGGGGCGGTGACCGTCACCGGGCCGTCCACGGGCCGTTTGTCGATGCCGGTACCGCCCTCGGCATCGGTGTGCCGGGACGGGGCGGGCCGGCCGAGATTCACGCTCAGCAGCTTCATGTGGTGCTCCGTTGCTCGATCGGGCGCGGTCCGGGCCCGCTACGTCGGCGTCTACCCAGCTCATGCGTCCCATTGATCTACGCCGGCCATGCGTCCCAAAAGCAACGTCTCCATTTTTCACGATCGACCCAAGAACCGCTTATGCTCGAAACATGATCGAGGCCCGTCATCTCCGTGTGCTGCGCGCCGTGGCCAGGACCGGCTCGTTCTCCGCCGCCGCGCGCGAACTGGGCTGCACCCAGCCGGCCGTCAGCCAGCAGATGAAGGCGCTGGAACAGTCCGCCGGCACCCCGTTGCTGGTCCGCGCGGGCCGCGAGATGCGGCTGACCCAGGCGGGCGAGGCGCTCGTACGGCACGCCGTCGGCATCCTGGCCGGGCTCACCGCCGCCGAGGAGGAGATCGCCGCCATCGCGGGCCTGCGCGCGGGACGGGTGCGGCTGGTCTCCTTCCCTTCCGGCAGCTCGACGCTGGTGCCGACCGCCCTGGCGACGATGCGCGCCGCGCATCCGGGCACCCGGGTCTCGCTGGTCGAGGCCGAGCCGCCGCGCTCGATCGAGATGCTGCGCAACGGTGACTGCGAGATCGCGCTGGCCTTCCGCTATCCGGAGGTGCGCGGTGCGGACCCGGAGGCCGGGGCGGAGTGGGACGACCTGGTGGTGCGCCCGATCCTCGCGGACCGGCTGGTCGGGCTGGTGCCGGACGGTCACCGGCTGGCGAAGGCGGGTGCCGCGCGCTTCGCCGAACTGGCCGACGAACCGTGGATCGCGGGCTGTCCCCGCTGCCGCCGGCATCTCGTGGAGGTCTGTGAGAGCGCGGGCTTCACCCCGCGTATCGACTTCGCGACGGACGACTATCCGGCGGTCATCGGCCTGGTCGGCGCCGGCCTGGGGGTCGCCGCGCTGCCCGAGCTCACGCTGGCGTCGGTGCGCCCCAAGGGAGCCACGGCCGTACGTCTGGAGCCTGCCGTGCACCGCGAGATCGTCGCGCTCACACTGCCGGACCTGGCGCGGGTCCCCGCCGTCGAGGCGACGCTCAACCAGCTGGTGGACGCGGCCAGGCGCTGAGCCGCACCGAAGCGGCCGGGAACTACGGCCGCACCGAGGCGGCCGGGGGCAACGGCCGCACCGAACCCCTCGCTCACGGCGGCAACGACCCGCCGGAGCCCTGCAGGCGGGCAGCCGTGCCGCCATGCAGGAACGTTTCTTCAGGAGCGATCCGCCCCCGAAGGTCAGGCGCCGGAGATCCCCGCGTGACCGGTCATGGAGGAGGCGGGGACCAGCCGGTGCCGGGCCCGGCCCATGAGTTCCTCGCGCTCGTCCTCCGTCAGGCCGCCCCACACCCCGTAGGGCTCACGGACGGCCAGCGCATGCGCCGCGCACTCGGCCCGTACAGGGCAGCGCATGCAGACCTCCTTCGCCGATGTCTCACGCGCGCTGCGGGCCGCTCCGCGCTCGCCTTCGGGATGGAAGAACAGCGAGCTGTCCACGCCGCGGCAGGCGGCCAGCAGCTGCCAGTCCCAGAGGTCTGCGTTCGGGCCCGGGAGGCGGGAGAAATCTGCCATTGCTTGTCCCCTCGAAGCGATGCTGATTCGGGCTCGGTGCTCACGACGGTACATCTACTGTCGAAGTAGATGTAAATATGACTCATTGCGAATCTAGTCATAGTCACCACGAAAATGGAAGAAAGAGAGCCAAATAGGGCATAGGGTGCACGCGCGGATGCCGGTCGCCCGATGAGTCGTCTGCGTATCCGGCTCCTCACGGAGCGTGCTGAACTCGGTCGCCGAAGCCGTAACTCTTTCGAGTGACCGTCGTTGAGAGTGCGGAGGCGGTTGGCAGAGGTAGGCCACGGGCAAATGTCCGAGGCCGTCAATCGCTCAGGTGACGATACGTACCAGCCTGGAGGCTCAAGGTGACGCGCATCAGCTGCGGAGGGCGGTCATGACATCCGTCCTCGTCTGCGACGACTCCCCGCTTGCCCGAGAGGCGCTCCGTCGGGCGGTTGCGACCGTGCCCGGCGTCGAGCGTGTGACGACCGCGGCCAACGGCGAGGAAGTCCTCCGCCGCTGGGGTGCCGATCGTTCGGATCTGATTTTGATGGACGTACGGATGCCCGGTCTCGGCGGTGTCGAGACCGTGCGCCGGCTGCTGTCCGCAGACCCGGGCGCCCGGATCATCATGCTCACGGTGGCCGAGGACCTGGACGGTGTCGCGCTCGCGGTCGCCGCCGGTGCCCGCGGCTATCTGCACAAGGACGCCTCGCGCGCCGAGCTGCGGGCGACGGTGACCCAGGCGCTCGCCGATCCGACGTGGCGGCTCGCCCCGCGCCGGCTGCGGTCCGCCGAGATGGGTGCCGCGCCGACGCTGACCGCGCGCGAGATCCAGGTGCTGGAGGGCATGAGCCACGGCCGTTCGAACGCCGAGATCGGCCGTGAGCTTTTTCTCTCCGAGGACACGGTCAAGACGCATGCCCGGCGCCTTTTCAAGAAACTCGGCGCCTCGGACCGGGCGCATGCGGTGGCCCTGGGCTTCCGCTGGGGACTGGTCCGCTAAGGCGTTGTGACGTGCAGCGATGCGGGGGAGTGAAGATCCCCGCCCGCCCTGTGGCGGGCGGGGCGGCATGGCGCCCCGCAGCCGTCGGCGTACGACGGCGGTCCGATTCGCCGCGCGGTGCCGCATCCTTGGAGGTATGGAGTTCCTCGGGGACGGGCCGGTCGGGCACGAGGGGAGGGCGCAGGAGATGACAACAGCTGGCGCACCTACCGCTCATAACGCTTCGGTGCACAAGTGCGGACCTGATGCCGCGGATCGCGCGGCGCCAAGGCACCATGGTCCGATGCGCGATGACGGGAAGCAGGAAATCGGCGATCTCGTCGCACGCGCCGTCGAGGGGGACCAGCGGGCCACCCATGATCTTCTGGCCCATGTGCACCCCCTCGCCCTGCGCTACTGCCGTACCCGGCTGTCGCGGCTGCCGGGTGATGCCCGGCACTTCGTCGAGGATCTGGCGCAGGAAGTGTGTGTCGCGGTGCTCTGTGCGCTGCCGCGCTACCGCGACACCGGCAAGCCCTTCGAGGCGTTCGTCTTCGCCATCGCGGGGCACAAGGTCGCCGATCTGCAGCGGGCCGCGATGCGGCATCCGGGCAGCACGGCCGTGCCGTCCGACGAGATGCCCGAGCAGCCCGACGACTCCCTCGGCCCCGAGGAGCGGGCGCTGCTGAGCAGCGACGCCGAGTGGGCCAAGAAGCTGCTGGCGAACCTTCCGGAAAATCAGCGGGAACTCGTTCTGCTGCGGGTCGCCGTCGGGCTGACGGCCGAGGAGACCGGGCAGATGCTGGGGATGTCGCCCGGTGCGGTGCGGGTCGCCCAGCACCGTGCGCTGAGCAGGCTGCGGGCGCTGGCCGAGCAGTAGCGGTTGCCGGTGGGGAACGGCCGGATGTCGCCGTAGAAATACACAAGTGACGAGGCCCTCATCGCTCGTGGAATGGGACACCTCATTAGGCCGTTAGCATGGGAGTCCGCGCTGAGGCAAGAGCATTGGGGAAGGTGTCATGAGTGACAACGTCGACGGTATGCCCGCCAAATTCGCCATGCTCGGGCTGACATACGACGACGTGCTGCTGCTGCCCGGTGCGTCGGAGGTGCTGCCCAACGCGGTGAGCACCGCGTCCCGGGTCTCGCGCAACGTCACGGTGAACATCCCGCTGCTGTCCGCGGCCATGGACAAGGTCACCGAGGCGCGGATGGCCATCGCCATGGCGCGGCAGGGCGGTGCGGGCGTGCTCCACCGCAATCTGTCCATCGAGGACCAGGCCAACCAGGTCGACCTGGTCAAGCGCTCCGAGTCCGGCATGGTCACCGACCCGATCACGGTCCGCCCGGACGCCTCCCTCGCCGACGCCGATGCGCTGTGTGCCAAGTTCCGCATCAGCGGTGTGCCGGTGACGGACGCCGCGGGCAAGCTGCTGGGCATCGTGACCAACCGCGACATGGCCTTCGAGATGGACCGCAGCCGTCAGGTCCGCGAGGTCATGACCCCGATGCCGCTGGTCACCGGCAAGGTCGGCATCTCCGGCGAGGACGCCATCGAGCTGCTGCGCCGCCACAAGATCGAGAAGCTTCCGCTGGTCGACGACGCGGGCGTCCTCAAGGGCCTGATCACCGTCAAGGACTTCGTCAAGGCGGAGAAGTACCCCAACGCCGCCAAGGACGCCGAGGGCCGGCTGGTCGTCGGTGCCGCGGTGGGCGTCGGCGGCGAGGCCTACGAGCGGGCGCAGGCGCTGGTCGAGGCCGGTGCCGACTTCCTCGTCATCGACAGCGCGCACGGCCACAGCCGCGGCATCCTCGACATGATCGCCAAGGTCAAGTCCAACATCAGCGTCGATGTCGTCGGCGGCAATGTCGCCACCCGCGACGGCGCCCAGGCGCTGATCGACGCGGGCGCCGACGGCATCAAGGTCGGTGTCGGCCCCGGCTCCATCTGCACCACCCGTGTCGTCGCCGGTGTCGGCGTGCCGCAGGTCACCGCGATCTACGAGGCGGCGCGGGCCGCGAACGCCGCGGGCGTACCGCTGATCGGTGACGGCGGTCTGCAGTTCTCCGGTGACATCGCCAAGGCCATCGCGGCCGGTGCGGACACGGTCATGCTGGGCTCGCTGCTGGCCGGCTGCGAGGAGTCGCCCGGCGAGATGGTCTTCATCAACGGCAAGCAGTTCAAGTCGTACCGCGGTATGGGTTCGCTGGGCGCGATGCAGTCCCGCGGCCAGGCCCGGTCCTTCTCCAAGGACCGCTACTTCCAGGACAACGTGCTCTCCGAGGACAAGCTGGTCCCCGAGGGCATCGAGGGCCAGGTGCCCTACCGCGGCCCGCTCGCCTCGGTCGCCCACCAGCTCGTCGGCGGCCTGCGCGCCTCCATGGGCTACGTCGGCTCCGCCGACATCCCCGAGCTCAAGGAGAAGGGCCGCTTCGTCCGGATCACCGCGGCGGGTCTCAAGGAGAGCCACCCGCACGACGTCCAGATGGTCACCGAGGCGCCCAACTACTCTCGTCGCTGAGGAGGGGGCGCGGCGCGCCCCTCCCCACGGCGCTACCACGGCCCTACCGTGAAGCCCGCGGCCTCCCCGGCCGCGGGCTTCGGTGTGTCGGGGATACTGGAACGGCAGACGTAGAGGGAAAGGCCACACACGTGACTGAGATCGAGATCGGGCGCGGCAAGCGCGGCCGCCGGGCATATTCATTCGACGACATCGCCGTCGTACCCAGTCGCCGCACCCGCGACCCGAAGGAGGTCTCGATCGCCTGGCAGATCGACGCCTACCGCTTCGAGCTGCCGTTCCTGGCCGCTCCCATGGACTCGGTGGTCTCGCCGCAGACCGCGATCCGCATCGGTGAGCTGGGCGGCCTGGGCGTCCTCAACCTGGAGGGTCTCTGGACCCGGTACGAGGACCCGGAACCGCTGCTCGCCGAGATCGCCGAGCTGGACGGCGCCACGGCCACCAAGCGGCTGCAGGAGATCTACGCCGCGCCGATCAAGGAAGAGCTGATCGGCCAGCGCATCAAGGAGGTGCGCGACGCGGGCGTCGTCACCGCCGCCGCGCTGTCGCCGCAGCGTACGGCGCAGTTCTCCAAGGCCGTCGTCGACGCCGGCGTGGACATCTTCGTGATCCGCGGCACCACCGTCTCCGCCGAGCACGTCTCCTCCGCGGCCGAGCCGCTGAACCTCAAGCAGTTCATCTACGAGCTGGATGTCCCGGTCATCGTCGGCGGCTGCGCCACGTACACCGCGGCGCTCCACCTGATGCGTACCGGCGCCGCCGGTGTGCTGGTGGGCTTCGGCGGCGGCGCCGCGCACACCACGCGGAACGTCCTCGGCATCCAGGTCCCGATGGCGACCGCGGTCGCCGATGTCGCCGCCGCGCGCCGCGACTACATGGACGAGTCCGGCGGCCGCTACGTCCACGTCATCGCCGACGGCGCTGTGGGCTGGTCCGGTGACCTCCCGAAGGCGATCGCCTGCGGCGCCGACGCCGTGATGATCGGCTCCCCGCTGGCCCGCGCCACCGACGCGCCGGGCCGTGGCCACCACTGGGGCATGGAGGCGGTGCACGAGGACGTGCCGCGCGGCAAGCGGATGGACCTCGGGGCGGTCGGCACGACGGAGGAGGTGCTGTTGGGGCCGTCCACGACCCCCGACGGTTCGATGAACTTCTTCGGTGCGTTGCGCAGGGCGATGGCGACGACCGGGTACTCCGAGCTGAAGGAATTCCAGCGGGTTGAGGTGACGGTCGCCCCTCGGCGCTGACTCCCACGTTGTCGGGTGACCCCGCCGTGCGTGTCCCGCCTGTCGGCGGGGGGTGTGTGTTTGGGGTGGGGCCCCGGTTTGTGGTGGGTGCCGGTGGCGGGGCCTCCGGGGTGGGTGTTCGGACTGCTTCGCTTTACGTCCGAACACCCACCCCTCCGCCCCCACCCCCTCCCGTACGCGATGGGACCCCACCCCGGTGGGGGTGAAGAAAACAAAAGACCAGTAGCTCGGCCGCATCGTGGCGCGGCCGAGCTACTGGTCTTTAGAAACCCTTACCCCCACCGGACGGGGGCCGCCATCCGGACGGGAGGGGGCGGGCCGGAGGGGGGGTTCCGGACGTAAAGCGAAGCAGTCCGGAAACCCGCCCCCGGAGGACCGACCCCGGCACCCACCACCAGCAATAAGCGGCCCCCGCCCAAACATCCCCACCCCCGCCGGGAGGCGACACGGCGCCGCAGACGACAACGTGCGGCTACAAACGATGCGCGGAACCCGTCGGAGTGGCACCCCTGGTGTCCAGTAGCAGCTGCGCTTTTACGGCGAGCCCCTGGAGGTCGTACGTGCGATGCGGCTGCAGCAGGACCGTCAGGTCCGCGGCGGCCGCGGCCTCGTACAACGAGTCGGCCCTAGGCACGGGCCGACCTAGTACGTTCCACTGGGGGACGTACGGGTCGTGGTACGTGAGGTGCGCGCCCAGTTCCATCAGGCGGGAGGCGATCTCGCGGGCCGGTGAGCCCGCCTGGTCGCCGATGTCCGGCTTGTAGGTGACGCCGAGGAGCAGGATCCGCGCGCCACGGGCGGATTTGCCGTGCTCGTTGAGGAGGGTGGCGCAGCGCTGGATGACGTAGCGCGGCATCCGGCCGTTCACCTCCTGGGCCAGTTCCACCATGCGGAGCGGGTGGCCCAGTGAACGGCCTTTGTAGGAGAGGTAGTTGGGGTCGATGGGGGCGGCGTGGCCGCCCACTCCGGGGCCGGGGCGGAAGGCCTGGAAGCCGAACGGTTTGGTCTCGGCGCAGCGGATGACGTCCCACAGGTCGACGCCGATGTCATGGCAGAAGACCGCCATCTCGTTCATCAGGGCGATGTTGATGTGGCGGTAGTTGGTTTCCAGGAGCTTGGCGGTCTCGGCCTCGCGGGGCCCGCGGGCGCGGACGACCTTGTCGGTGAGGCGGCCGTAGAAGGCGGCGGCCGCCTCCGTGCAGGCGGGGGTGAGGCCGCCGATGACCTTGGGGGTGTTGGCGTAGCGGTGGGTGCGGTTGCCGGGGTCGTGGCGGCCGGGGGAGCAGGCGAGGTGGAAGTCCCGTCCGGCGGTGAGGCCCGAGCCCTCCTCCAGGAGGGGGCGCAGGAATTCCTCGGTGGTGCCCGGGTAGGCGGTGGATTCGAGGATCACCGTGGTGTGCGGGCGCAGTTGTGCCGCCAGTGTGCGGGCGGCGTCGGCGAGGGCGGTGAGGTCCAGGGCGCGGTCCTCGCCGAGGGGCGTGGGCGCGCAGAGGACGGCGGTACGGACCCGGCCGAGGGTGGTGGGGTCGGTGGTGGTGCGGAAGCCGGCGGAGAGCAGCCGGCGGAGTTCGGTGGCGGACAGCGGCCCGTCGGCGCCGGAGAGCCCGGCGGTGTGCGGGTCGGGGTCGTAGCCGATGGTGCCGATGCCGGCGGCGGTGGCGGCCTGGGCGAGAGGGAGGCCGAGGTGACCGAGTCCGATGACGGCGAGGTCTGCGGGCATGCTGCGGCCGTCCTTCCCGAGCGACTGCGATGGGCGTGTGCGCATGACGTGTGCGGAGGGCGCATAAATACACTAAGCGGATATTTGACCCAGAATAGGGATTGGTGGATCAAGGCGGCGGGGTGTTGCCGCCAGGAGCGAAGGGTGGATACCGGCACGCAGCGCGGACAGAATCGACGGACGGCGGGTGTGGCCCCGATCACAGCGGGAGGCAGCAGTGAAGACAGCGATACTGGGACCGGCGCAGCGGGCCGAGGCGCTCGCCCGAATGGCGGAGCGGGAGCTGGACATTCTCGTGGTCGGCGCCGGAGTCGTCGGCGCGGGCACGGCGCTGGACGCGGCGACGCGCGGTCTGTCCACCGGACTTGTCGAGGCGCGTGACTGGGCGTCGGGCACCTCCAGCCGGTCGAGCAAGCTCATCCACGGTGGTCTGCGGTATCTGGAAATGCTGGACTTCGCGCTGGTCAGAGAGGCGTTGAAGGAGCGCGGGCTGCTGCTGGAGCGGCTGGCGCCGCATCTGGTCAAGCCGGTGCCGTTCCTGTATCCGCTGCAGCACAAGGGCTGGGAGCGCTGGTACGCGGGCTCCGGTGTGGCGCTGTACGACGCGATGTCGGTCTCGTCGGGGCACGGCCGCGGACTGCCCGTGCACCGGCATTTGTCGCACAAGCGGGCGCTGCAGGTGGCGCCCTGTCTGAAGAAGGACGCGCTGGTCGGCGCGCTGCAGTACTACGACGCGCAGATGGACGACGCGCGCTATGTCACCACGATGGTGCGGACCGCGGCCGCCTACGGGGCGCAGGTCGCCAACCGGGCACGGGTGGTGGGCTTTCTGCGCGAGGGCGAGCGGGTGGTCGGCGTGCGGGTGGAGGACGTCGAGGGGGGCGGCGACTACGAGATCCGGGCGCAGCAGATCGTCAATGCCACCGGGGTGTGGACGGATGACACCCAGGCGCTGATCGGGGAGCGCGGCCAGTTCCATGTCCGCGCGTCGAAGGGCATTCACCTGGTCGTCCCCAAGGACCGGATCCACTCCACGACCGGACTGATCCTGCGGACGGAGAAGAGTGTCCTGTTCGTCATCCCCTGGGGGCGGCACTGGATCGTGGGGACGACGGATACGGACTGGGACCTGGACAAGGCGCATCCGGCGGCCTCCAGCGCGGATATCGACTATCTGCTGGAGCATGTGAACGAGGTGCTCGCGACCCCGCTGACCAGGGACGACGTGGAGGGGGTGTATGCGGGGCTGCGCCCGCTGCTGGCGGGCGAGTCGGATGCCACCAGCAAGCTGTCGCGGGAGCACACCGTCGCGCATCCGGTGCCGGGGCTGGTAGTGGTGGCCGGCGGCAAGTACACGACGTACCGGGTGATGGCGAAGGACGCGGTGGACGAGGCGGTGCACGGCCTCGACCAGCGGGTGGCGGACTGTGTGACCGAGGACGTGCCGCTGGTCGGGGCCGAGGGCTACCGGGCGCTGTGGAACGCGCGGGCCCGGATCGCGGCCCGCACCGGACTGCATGTGGCCCGCATAGAGCATCTGTTGAACCGCTACGGCTCGCTGACCGAGGAGCTGCTGGAGCTGGTGGTGGCCGATCCGTCGCTGGGCGAACCGCTGGCGCACGCGGACGACTATCTGCGGGCCGAGGCGGTCTACGCCTGCACCCACGAGGGCGCCCGCCACCTCGACGACGTACTGACCCGGCGCACCCGTATCTCCATCGAGACCTTCGACCGGGGCACCCGCAGCGCCCGCGAGGTGGCCGAGCTGATCGCGCCCGCGCTGGGCTGGGACGGCGACCAGATCGAGAAGGAGATCGCGCACTACCAGAAGCGCGTCGAGGCGGAGCGCGAATCGCAGCGGCAGCCGGACGATCTGACGGCGGATGCGGCGCGGCTGGGGGCGCCGGACATCGTGCCCTTGTAGAGCGCCCTGCTACCGGGCCGCGGGCCGGAGCGGGAAGCCGTCAGCCGTGCAGGGCGACGGGGAGGGCGGTCAGCCGGCTTCCCTGCAGGCCGCCGATGCCGGTCAGCCGGAGCTCGGTGAAGGGGACGGTGAGGCGGGCGTCGGGAAAGTCGGTGCGCAGCACCGCGGCCACCGCGCGCAGTTCGAGTTGGGCGAGCTGCGCGCCGATGCAGAAATGTGGGCCGGCGCCGAAGGTGAGGTCCGGTCCGGCGGAGCGGGCCGGGTCGGTGTTGATTCCCTGGATGTCGACGAGCACGGGCGCCCGGGCGGGCAGTCGTGTCCCGGCGAGTTCGGTCTCGGTGGTGGTGAACCGCCAGAGCGTGAACGGGGCGGGCGGGTGCTGCCGTAGCGTGTCGCGGACCAGTGCGTCGAGGTCCGTCCGGTCCGCCGGGCCGCGGTGCGGGCCGGTGGCGAGTGCGCGGGCGATCAGGACGCCGAGGGATGCGTCGGTGGTGAGCTGTCCGGCGAAGATCAGCCCGAACAGGTGGTACTGCAGCTGGTCCCGGGTGGTGTGTGCGGGGACCCGGTCGCGCAGCTCCGCGGCGAGTCCCCGGCCGCCCTCGTCGAGCCCACAAGCGGCGAGTTCGCTGAGGGCGGCGATCGCCCTGCCCTGCGCGCCGGGCTCGTCGCCGAACATCTGCCGGCAGCCGTCGGCGGCCCGGTCGACGTGGTCGAGGGGTATGCCGAGCAGATCGAGCAGGACGGTGAGCGGATAGCGGGTGGTGAAGCCCGCCATCAGGTCGACCACCGTGCGGCGGGCGCCGAGTTCGGTAAGCAGCTCCCGGGCGATCGCGTGGACCCGTTCGAACTGTGCGCGGATCCGCTGGGCGTTGAGGAGCGGAGCGTGGGCGCGTCGCAGAGCGGTGTGCTCGGGGCCGTCGAGGGTGGTGAGGGAGGGCTGTTCGGCGGCGGTCTGCTCCAGTCCGGCGGTGTGCCGGTCCCAGCCGGGTGGCGCGAACGCGGGGTCCTTGACGATCCGGGGATCGGTGAGCACCTCGCGGGCCAGGGCGTCATCGGTCACGATCCATGCCGGTCCGCCGGCCGGGGCGTCCACTTCCACGAGGGGGCCGGCGGCCCGCAGCGCGGCGCGGACCGGATCGGGCTCGGTGAGGCCGCGGACGGTTGCGGCGAACGGGTCGATGCCGTCGAGGCGGGGGGCGTTCAGCATCAGCGCTCCAGGGAGTCGGGAGGGGAGTGGGGAGGTGTACCTCTGCCGTGAAGTGGCTCGTTGGTGAAGAAACTTTATGGTGAAGTAATTCCAGCGGGAAGCTAAGGTGAGCCGCGGCGGGTTGTCAACATGTGCCGCCGCCTGCGGTGCCGGTGGCGACGGGAAGGCGGAGGGGCCTCGTGGAGGAACCGGTGTCCGGCGGTGTCGGGGCGCAGCGTGAGCGGCTGGCGGAAGGGCTCAGGGACTACGGGGCGACCTTCACCGAACTGG
The DNA here is from genome assembly GCF_028870195.1 of Streptomyces sp. G7(2002). NCBI lineage: Bacteria > Bacillati > Actinomycetota > Actinomycetes > Kitasatosporales > Streptomycetaceae > Streptomyces > Streptomyces sp. G7(2002). The sequence goes on along the minus strand of NZ_CP102609.1, from coordinate 4,394,378 downwards.
GCCGTCGCTTCGCCGCCCGTATCGGCGTGCACTCCACCGACGCGTTCGCCCTGCTGGAGATCGCCTCGGCCGAGGAGCGGGGCGCCCCGCTGTCACCGGCCTCGCTCAGCAGGCGTATCCCGCTGTCCTCGGGGGCCATGACCGCGCTGCTGAACCGCCTCGAAGAGGCCGGGTATGTCACCCGTACCCGCGGACACGCAGACCGGCGGATCGTCACCCTGCACAGCAGCCCCCGGGTCAGGGAGCTGGCGGACGAGTTCTTCGGTCCCGCCAACGCGCGCCAGGACGCGGTCCTGTCCCGCTACCCGGCCGAGCTGCTGGAGCAGTTCGAGACCCTGCTGTCCGAGCTGAGCTCCGCCATGGAGGACGGGCCTGACAGCCCTTAGCTGGCGGAGTGTCACCCTGCGCAGGTCCGCCACACCGGCCGTGGGGAAACGCGCGGCGGGGAAGCCGTCGCGGGTGCGGAGGGCGCGGGCCGCGGCCGGGCGGCGCGGGCGCCTCGTCACCGGGACTGCCGTACGCCGGGGCCATCATGACGGGTACGAGGTGTCGTCCCGCACCGACCCGGGCCTTCCGCACGGCCGCGGATGAGGGAGAATGAAGGCTCTGCCAGGGTGGGTTGTCCGAGTTGGGCCAGTTTGGTGATCGATGGGACGTCGAAGCTGCCAACTCGGCTGGATTGCAGAGGGGATTCAGTGGGCGACGAGGTCGAGATGAACGGCAAGGAGGGCAGGCTGCTCGCCGGCCGGTACCGGCTCGCCGATGTTCTCGGCCGGGGCGGCATGGGTACCGTCTGGCGGGCACGCGACGAGGTCCTGGGCCGTACGGTCGCAGTCAAGGAACTGCGCTTCCCGGGCGGGGTCGAGGAGGACGAGAAGCGTCGTCTGATCACCCGCACGCTGCGCGAGGCCAAGGCGATCGCCCGGATCAGGAACAACGGCGCGGTGACGGTCTATGACGTGGTCGACGAGGACGACCGCCCATGGATCGTGATGGAGCTGGTCGAGGGCCGCTCGCTCGCCGAGGTCGTCCGTGACGACGGCCCGCTCACCCCGCGCCGGGCCGCCGAGGTCGGCCTGGCGGTGCTCGATGTGCTGCGTGCCGCCCACGCCGAGGGCATCCTGCACCGCGATGTGAAGCCGTCCAACGTCCTGATGTCCGACGACGGCCGGGTCGTGCTGACCGACTTCGGTATCGCCCAGGTCGAGGGCGACCCCTCCGTGACCTCGACCGGCATGCTCGTCGGCGCCCCCTCCTACATCTCCCCGGAGCGCGCCCGCGGCCACAAGCCGGGCCCGCCGGCCGACATGTGGTCGCTGGGCGGGCTGCTGTACGCCTGTGTCGAGGGCGTGCCGCCGTACGACAAGGGCTCGGCGATCGCCACGCTGACGGCGGTGATGACCGAACCGGTCGAGCCGCCGAAGAGCGCCGGTGCGCTGGAAGAGGTCATTTTCGGCCTGCTGGTGAAGGACCCGGCGGCCCGGCTGGACGACGCCGGTGCGCGGACGCTGCTGCTCGATGTGGTGCACGCCCCCGAGGCGCAGAAGCCGGAGCCCCCGCTGGACGAGACCCGGGCGATGGTGCTGCCGACGGTGCCCAAGGAGCGGGCGAAGGCGAAGCCCGAGAGCGCGCCGAAGCCGAAGCCCGCCCCCAAGCCGCGGGTGCCGCGCAAGCCGAAGCCGAAGCCGGCCGCCGCCCCGGTGGCGGAGCCGGCGGCCGGGAGCGGGTCCGCGTCCGACGGTACGAAGGCGGGCAAGAGCAAGACCGGCGCCGCCAAGCCCGCGGCCGCCAAGGCCGCCGCGACGAGCACCCCGGAGCGGACCGAGCGCCCGCAGCAGTCGGCCACCCCGGCCGCCGAGGAAACGACCGCTGCGGACCGGGCGGGCTCGGGCGTGTCCCGTCCGACGCTCACCCGCCCCGGGTTCGACACCGATGCCGCCAAGGAGCGGCTGCGCGCCGCCCTGCAGACGGTCCGTACGGCCGCCACTGCCGCTGCCGACGCCGCACGAGCCCGTGCGGACTCCAGACCCGGTGACGGGAACCGTCCGTCGACGCGTGCTTCGGTGACCGATGTCGTCCCGCGCCGCACGCTGATCATCGTGGCCGTGATCGTCGCCCTGGCGGTGCTGGGCACGGTCCTGGCCGTCGCGCTGAGCGGCGGTGACACCACGAAGAACAGCGGCAAGCCGGCCGGCAAGCACGACAAGGCGTCGTCCGCGGCGAAGGCGAAGCCCTCCACGGAATCGGCCGGGACGGGCGAGGACGCGAAGGACGGGCCCGCCTCGCCGGCCCCGCAGACGCCGGGCGGGGTCAGCCCGGCCGAGGACAAGGGCGACACCGGCGGGAAGGACGGCAAGGGCGGCAAGGCGGTGCCGGACGGCTTCGCCCAGGTCTCCAACGGCCGGTTCCACTTCGGTATGGCGATGCCCAAGGGCTTCAAGCAGACGGCCACCGCGGGGCAGGGCTCCGGCGTCATCTACAGCGCCTCGGGCGGCTTCCCCCGCGTCCAGGTGGACTACAACGCCGAGCCCGGCACCGACGCGGCGGCTTCCTGGCGCAGCCTGGAGCCGGCCGTGCGCGGCTCCAGCGAGGACTACCACCTCATCAGCATCAAGTCGGTGAAGTGGCGCGACTATCCGACCGTCGCCGACTGGTCCTTCACACGCCGGCAGAGCGGCCAGAAGGTCCGGGTCCTCGACCGCGGTTTCAAGGCCGACGACAAGCACGGCTACGCCATCATGATCACCTGCAAGGCGGACGCCTGGTCGGAGAAGGAGTGTCAGAACGTGGTCAGGACCGCGTTCAAGACCTTCGCGATCAAGGACTGAGCGCGGGACCGGGGCAGCGGCCGGGCGATGAGCGGACAGAGCGCGCGTCGTTGCGCAGACCGGGCCGCAAGCTCCGGTGCGGGCACGTATCGTGAGACCGCGAAGACCGTACGCATCCGCAATCGGCGGGAATACGACCGGAAGTGACCGGAGGCGCCAGCGCCGAGGGCGTTCCGGCGCGACGGTAGACACAGCGCGCGCTGCGGGGAGGCGTCGTGGACGAGTACGCGGGAAGGGTGCTCGCCGAGCGTTACCGCCTGCCGTTGCGGCCCCTCGGCGACGATGACTTCACCGAGTCCCGGGCGTTCGACACGTTCAGCGGACAGGAGGTCCTGGTCCGCCAGGTGCCGCTGCCGGAGGTCGTCGAAGCGGAGGTCGTGGGCGCGGAGCCGGCCGGGCCCGCCGAGGGCGGTGCCGGCGGCCGCTACGGTGCCCCGCGGCTGACCGGCGGGGCGGGGGTGGCCGACCGCAGCCCCCGGGACCCCGCCGTACGACGCGCGCTGGACGCCGCGACGACCACCGCCCAGCTGGCCGACCACCCCCGGCTGGAGCAGGTCTTCGACGTCTTCGCGCAGGACGGCAGCCTGTGGATCGTCGCCGAACTCCTCTTCGCCCGCCCGCTGTCCGCGCTGCTCGCCGAGCGGACGCTGTCCCCGCACCGCGCCGCGGAGATCGCCGCGGATCTGCTCACCGCGCTGCGGGTGCTGCACGCGGAGGGCCGGCTGCACCGCAACATCACCGCCCGTACGGTCCTGGTCTGCGACGACGGCCGGGCCATCCTGACCGGTCTGGCGGCGGGCGCGGCCCAGGAAGCGCTGTGCGGAGCCGAGCCGCCCACCACGGCCGGAGCCCTGCCGGACGAGCCCGCCCCGGACGCCCCCGCCCCGGGCGAGCCCGCACCGGCCGGACCCGACGCCAAGACCTCGCTGACCAAGCCCGCCCCGGACGGCGACACCGCGCCCGCGTACGGCCGGCCCACCGCCGGGCTCGCCGCCGAACGGGCCCGCCAGGCGCGGCTGACCGTCATCGGCCCGGTCACCGAGCGCTGGGCGCCGGAGCAGGCCGGACCGGTGCACGAGAACTGGCAGCTGGCGCCGCCGGTCGGCCCGGCCACCGATCTGTGGGCGGTCGGCGCGCTGCTCTACCGGAGTGTGCAGGGGCAGCCGCCGTTCCCCGAGGACAACGCCGTCGAACTGGCGCAGCTGGTCTGTTCGCAGCCGCCCGCGGACGCCGAGGAGTGCGGGGCGCTGCGGCCGGTCGTCGAGTCCCTGCTGCGCCAGGACCCGGCCGACCGCCCGGATGCCGAGGAGCTGAGCGGCTGGCTGCGCTCCTTGATCCGTACCGCACCGGAGCCGGAGGTCGGCAGCCGGCTGGTGACGATGCCGGCGGAGGGGGCCGACCCGCGGCGGCTGCCGATCGTGCGGCGCCGCGGCGAACTCGTCCGCAAGGGGCGGCACAAGAAGACCCGGACGCCCCGCCGCGCACGGCCGCAGCCGGCACCGGCCGCCGTGAGCGCCGCCGCGGCCGCACCGCCCGTGCCGCCGGCGCCGGCCCCGGAGCAGTCCACCCCGCTGGTCTCCACCGCCCGCCCGCCCCGCCCCCCGAAGCAGCCGAAGCCGCTCCGGCAGTCCAGACCGGCCCGCACGGCCAGGTCCGGCAACCCGGCGCCGCCGCCCGGACGGGGCGGGCCCGCGGACCGGGACCCGTACGAGCAGCAGATGAGCGGGCAGGCCGGCCCGGCCACCGCATCCCGCCCGTCGCGTGCACCGCGCCACCTCGGCCGGGTGCTGCTCACCGCGATCCTGCTGCTGCTCGTCGGCGCGGTCGTCTATGCGATGGCGTTCCTGCCGAAGTCCGGTTCGGACTCCAAGGCGGGTGAGCGCGGCGCGGACCGTACGGGCACCTCGGGTGCGGCGCCCGGCGGCAGTCCCGCACCGCCCGGGGACGAGGAGAGCGACCGCGACCACGCCTCCGCCGGCACCGGCGCCCCGCAGTCCACCGCGCCCGCCGAGCTCGCCAAGGGCTTCGAGGTGCGCAGCGACCCGAAGGGATTCCAGGTCGCGGTCCGCAAGGAATGGCAGCGGCGCGGTGCGAACGACCGGGGCCAGGTGCGGTACGTCGGCGGGGACTATGAGCTGGTGGTGGTGCCCGGCCGCGACACGACGGCGCGCTTCGGCACCGACCCGATGGCGTATCTGCAGAACGAGGAGCCCGAGCTGGCGCCGTACCGCTCCTCCGGCTGGGCCTCGGCCTCCGGCCTCCAGCGGATCGACGTCGGGAAGACGGCGATGGCCGAGGGCACCTTCTCCTGGCGCGACAGCAGCGGCCGCGAGGTGTACGTACGGAACCTCGCGATGATCCACAAGGGCCGCTACCACCTCGTCCTCGTCATCGGCCCGGACCGCGGCCGGCACGAGGTGGACCAGCTCTACGGGCAGGCGACGAGCGCCTACCGGCCGCGCTGAGGCGGCCCGGCACCGGCCCGCCGCCGGTCGCTACCGGCTCAACTCCCGCTCCAGCGGCGTCCGGAAGCGCGGGGTGACGCGGACCCCACCGACCCAGGCCGCCAGCCGGGCCGCCGCGTCCGCCACCGCCGCTTCGGCCTCGCTGCCTCCGTCGTCGGTCAGCAGCCGCCAGACGATCTCACCGTTCGCCCGCTGGGCCCAGCCGCCGATGATCCGGCCGTCCCACCACACCGTCGGACCGATGTTGCCGCTGCGGTCGACGAGTTGCGGCACCTGGTCCGGGGCGAGGTACCAGTCGCGGGCCTTCCAGCCCATCGTGGTGGGGTCGAGGCCGGGCAGCAGAGCGGCCCAGGGTTCGGGTGCGGCGACCGGGCCGAGGTCGTCGGGCAGTGCGACGCCCGTGGTGCCGCCGTCCAGGGTCACTTCGACGGCGCCGGTGGCGGCCAGCGCCTGCCGGGTGGCGGTGAGCGTCCAGCCCGTCCACCACCTGAGGTCCTCGACGGTCGCCGGGCCGTACGAGGCGAGCCAGCGGCGGGCGAGTGCGGCGCGCGCCTCGGGTGCCGGTGGCGCGGGCACTTCGGCGAACGCGGTGCCGGGCGTCCAGCGGAAGGAACTGCTGGTCCAGCCGCCGCGCGGCCGTCCGCGCCGGATACGGCCCTCGGCGGCGAGCACTCGCAGGATGCGGCTGGAGACGGCGACCGTGGCCTCGTAGGGCTTGCCGGGGGAGACCACGATGGCCTCGCGCAGCTCGGGCACCTCCGCGGTGAGCTCGGCCGCGGTCGCCGCACCCCGCCCGCCGAGCACGGCCAGCACCTTCGCCTCGGCCTCGGCCAGCCGCCGCTCGTCCCACCCCGGCGCGCCCTCGGTCAGCCACCGGACCAGCCCCGCCCGCTCCTTGGCGGCGACCGCCCGTGCGGTGGACGAGGCGACGACCGGTACGAGCCCGGCGCCGACCGCGAAGAGGGTGCGGCGCATCCCCAGCATCCGGACCAGCGAGCCGTCGTCGTACAGCGCCCGCTCCACCTCCGCCGGATCCGGCTCGGCCAGCCGCGCACAGGCCGCCAGATGAACGGTCGCCGGATCGCTGGCATGCAGCCCCACGACCGCCTCGGCGACCTCCTCCACGCGGTCCGCCCGGTGCCCGCCCGCCAGCAACTGCCGCCGCCCGAGCCGGGCCTGCCGCCCGGCGGTGTCGATATGGGGTCGTGAGTGGCTCATGGGGGGGGAGCGTAGGAGGGGTGGAGGACAGCGAGTGTCCGCATGGGCGGTCATTGGGGCGGCGGGTCGGGTGCCTCACCCCGCCCCCGGCCCGCCGCCCCCGAACCGCTCCCGCAGCTGCTGTTTGCGGACCTTGCGCAGGGTCGTGTCGCGGGGCAGGGCGGGCAGCAGCTCCAGCTGTTCGGGGAGCTTGTGCGGGGCGAGGCCGTGGGAGAGGAGGTGCGCGGAGAGGGTGGCGAGGGTCAATTCCCGTGCTCCCGGGGGTTGTTCGACGACCGCGCAGACGCGTTCGCCGCGGGTGGTGTCCGGCAGGCCGACCACGGCGGCGTCGGCGATGTCGGGATGGCGGGAGAGGAGTTCCTCGATCTCCTGGGCGGAGATGTTCTCGCCCTTGCGGATGATGATGTCCTTGAGGCGGCCGGTGACGACGAGGTGCCCGCTGGGGGTGAGGTGGCCGAGGTCGCCGGTGGGGAGGAAGCCGTCGGCGTCGAAGGGGGCGGGCTCGTCGAGGTAGCCGCGGCAGACGGCGGGGCCACGCAGCCGGATCTCGCCGCTTCCGGGGGCGATACGGATCTCCATGCCCGCGGGGGGCCGGCCGTCGGTGCCGGCCAGGTGCCCGGGGCTGTCGTACGGGTCGCCCATGGTGACCATGGGGGCCTCCGTCATGGCGTAGCCGTGGGTGAGTTGGCAGCCGAGCCCGGCGACGACCTCGTGGTACAGCGCGGGGGGCTTGGGCGCGCCGCCGCCGGCCAGCAGCCGCAGCGACGGCAGCAGCCGGCGACCGGGCGGCAGCTTGCGGGCCTCGGCGAGGAAGAGGGCGTAGAAGGCGGTGGAGCCGCCGGCGAGGGTGACGCGGTGGCGGCGGTAGGCGGCGAGCGCGCCCGGTAGCGCGAAGTGCTCCAGCAGGACGGCCGGGATGCCGTGCTCCAGCAGCATGACGGTGTAGTCGGGCCCGGCGACATGGGCGTACGGGAAGGCCATCGAGCCAATGTCCGACGGGCCGAGGCGCAGCGCCGCGCCCAGCCACCGGCCGGCCGTCCGCAGGCTGCGGTCGGTGTGCAGCACGCCCTTGGGGGCCGCGGTGGTGCCGGAGGTCCAGTAGATCCAGCGGACCTCGTCGTCGTCGGCCGGCGGCGGGGGCAGGACGGCCGGGTCGGCGTCGGGCAGCGTGTCGTACGCCTCGATGACGGTGAGCGGACCGGGCAGACCGGCGGCCAGGCGGTCCGCCATGGCGCGGTGGTCGAAGCCGCGCCACACGCCGGGGACGGCGAAGAAGGCCGCGCGGGTGCGGCGCAGTACCTGGCCGACCTCATGCGCGCGGTAGAGCGGCACGACCGGACTCTGGACGGCGCCGATCCGTGCCAGGGCGAGGCTGAACAGGACGGTTTCGATCCGGGGCGGCAGCTGCCAGACGACCCGGCTGCCGGGCCGTACGCCCGTCTCGTACAGGCCGGCCGCGACCCGTTCCGCGCGCCGGTGCAGGGCGCCGAAGGTGATCCGCCGCTCCTGCCGGGCGGATTCGGCCCCCTGGATGAGGGCGGGCGCGTCAGGGGTACGGGCGGCGCGCCGGGCGACCAGGTCCCAGAAGGTGGTGCCGGTCATCTGGCCCTCCCCTTCGCTGACGATGCGTCAGATCGCCCGCCGAGATTAGAGGCCGGCGCCTTGTCGGTCCAGAGGGGCCGGGCTAGCCTCGTTCTGACGGTGCATCAGATACGGGTGAGGGGACAGCGATGGCGAACCCGAGGGAGCTGCCGCGCAGCATCGGCGTCGACGGCCGTGCGACCGGGCCCGCGCACTTCTCCGGCCACGGGCCGGTGCGCGGCAATGCGGTCCGCGGGCCCGGCCCGGACCTCGGCAAGTAGCCGCCATGGACCTCACCTGCACACCCGAGGAGGAAGAGTTCCGGGCCCGGCTGCGCCGGTGGCTCGGCGAGGTGCTGCCCCGGCTCCCCGCACCGCCCGCCGCGACCGACTGGCCGGGCCGCCGGGCGTACGACACGGCCTGGCAGCGGATGCTGTACGACGCCGGATACGCGGGCCTGCACTGGCCGCGGGACGCCGGCGGGCAGGGCGCCACCCCCGCCCAGCACCTGATCTTCCTGGAGGAGACGGAGCGCGCCGGGGCGCCCTACGTCGGCGCGAACTTCGTCGGGCTGCTGCACGCGGGGCCCACCCTCGCCGCCGAGGGCACCGCCGAGCAGCGCGCCCGCTGGCTGCCGCCGATCCTGCGCGGCGAGGAGATCTGGTGCCAGGGCTTCAGCGAACCGGACGCCGGCTCCGACCTCGCCGCGCTGCGCACCAGGGCCGTCCGCGACGGGGACACCTACGTCATCAACGGCGCCAAGATCTGGACCTCGCACGCCGAGGTCGCCGACTGGTGCGAACTCCTGGTCCGCACCGACCCGGCCGCGCCCAAGCACCGCGGCATCAGCTGGCTGGCGATGCCCATGGACGCGCCGGGCGTGACGGTCCGGCCGCTGCGCACCCTCGCGGGCTCGACGGAGTTCGCCGAGGTCTTCCTCGACGACGTACGGGTCCCGGCCGGGAACCGCGTCGGTGCGGAGAACGACGGCTGGCGGGTGACGATGGTGACGCTGTCCTTCGAGCGCGGCACCGCCTTCGTCGGCGAGGTGGTGGCCTGCCGCCGGGTGCTCGGCGCGCTGGCCCGCGCCGCCCGGGCCAACGGCCGCTGGGACGATGCCGTGCTGCGCCGCAGGCTGGGCAGGCTGCACGCGGAGTTCACGGCCCTGTGGCGGCTGACCCAGTGGAATGTGAGCGAGGCGATGCGGGCCCCCGCGCGCGGGGGGCAGCGGGGGAGCGGCGGCGTCCCGGGAGCCGGTGGCTCGGTCTTCAAGCTGCGCTATTCGCACGCCCGGCAGGAGCTGTACGACACGGCGGCCGAGGTGCTGGGCGCCGGTGCGCTGGACGCGGACCACGAGTGGGTCGCGGACCGGCTGTCGTCCCTCTCGTACACCATCGCGGCCGGCACCTCGCAGATCCAGCAGAACATCGTCGCCGAGCGGATCCTCGGCCTGCCGAAGGGGCGATGACCGGCGATGGACTTCCAACTCACCGATGAGCAGCGGGCGTTGAAGGACGGCACCCGGGAGCTGCTGGCCGGGCGGTTCGGCCGGGACCGGCTGCGGGCGGCCGTCGAGGACCCCGGACCGGACCGTGCGCTGTGGCGCGAGCTGGGCGCGGCCGGGTTCTTCGCGCTGCGGCTGCCGGAGAAGGACGGCGGGGTGGGGCTGGGGCTGCCGGAGGCGGTGCTGGTCCTGGAGGAGGCCGGGCGCGCGCTGCTGCCGGGGCCGCTGGTGGCGTGCCAGCTGCTGGCCGGAGTGGTGGACGGCGTCGCGACCGGGGAGAAGACCGTCGGGCTGTGCGAGGGGGCGCGGGAGCCGGTGCTGTGGGAACACCCGGCCGGATGCGATGAGTTGATCTTGGTGGAGGGTGACGAGGAGGGGGGTGACGAGGTGGAGGGTGACGAGGAGGAGGGCGCACGGGAGCGCACGGGCGGTGCGTACCGGAGCGCGTCGGACCGAGTTTCCTGCGCCCCTTTTGCTTCCGTCGACCCCCTCACCCCGCTCGCCCGCGTCCTGGACCTGCCGCGCACCGAGCCCGTTGCCCTGGACGTCCCCCGGCTCCGTCGCGAGGCGGCGTTGCTCACCGCGGCCCAGCAGCTGGGCAGCGCCGTCCGCACGGTCGAGATGGCGGCCGGCCACGCCCGTGAGCGCGAGCAGTTCGGCGCCCCCATCGGCTCGTTCCAGGCGGTCAAGCAGCTGTGCGCACAGATGCTGGTACGGGCGGAAATGGCCCGAAGCGCGGTGTATGCGGCGTCGATCACGGAGAGTGTTCTCGACATCACGGGCGCGAAGTTGCTCGCCGACGAGGCCGCGGTGCGTAACGCACGGGACTGTCTGCAGGTCCACGGCGGAATGGGCTTCACGTGGGAGGCCGATGTCCATCTGCATCTCAAGCGGGCCTGGTTGCGCGCCGAGTGCTGGGGGGCGGCGGGCGAGGCGGAGGAGCTGCTGGCCGCGGGCTTGATCGCCTGACGGCGCGGGCGCGAAGGCCGTTCCGGAGGTGCGCGGTGGCCGGTGATGTCAGACTCTCGCACCCCGTATGCGGAATGTCGGACTCACCATGCAGAAGTGGTCACGGAGTGTCGATATCGGGTTGTGTCCTAGGCGTGACTCGTCACAGGGGGGAGTCGGCGCTCCGCTCGGGTACTCTCCGTTGGGTGCGAGTGGTTCTGTGGCGCAACGAACCCGGTGCCGTCGGAATGACGGCTCCGGGGTACGGACTGCGCGCCGCCCGCCTAAGGCAGGGGCCCGGTCGCCCCCCTTGTTCGACTCCCCGCAAAGTGCGTCGCACAGTATGCAGGACGCATACTCCCTTGCGCTGGAATATGCCCGAAGCGCTTGTTGGGGTGACTCAACGTCAACCATGCTGTGCATCGCCGGGGTCACGCACCGTGACTCCGTGGAGGCGCGAGGCGATGTTTCCGCCGGTTCGGATGGTGTGAGCGGTGCAGGTGCTTCAGGTGCAGTTGGACGTACGGCCCGACCCCGCGGAGGTGGGGCGGGCCCGGCGGTGGGCCCGGTCGCGGCTCGTGGGTTCCGGTATAGGGGTCGATGAACCGCTCGCGGAGACGCTGATCCTGTTGATCTCCGAGCTCGTCACCAACGCCGTGGTGCACACCGGCGCGGCGGCCGAGCTGCGGATGTGTTTCTCCGGCTCGGGTGCCGTGGTGGGCACGGTTCGGGTCGAAGTGGCGGACGCCAGCGCCCGCCCGCCGCGCCAGCGGCACGCCGACGGCGACGACACCAACGGCCGCGGCCTGGAGCTGGTCGACGGCCTGGCCGACCGCTGGGGCTGGCAGCAGGAGGGCGCCGGCAAGCGGATCTGGTGCGAGGTGGACCGCGGCCGGCCACTGCTGTTGGCAGCCGGGTCCGATCTGGGTGCTTATGAGCCCCATTGCACGGCCTCACGCGCTGTGACACACCAGGCGTAATCGAGCCGATCGGCGCACCGGCGGCGCACTGCCGTCAGGTAGGGCGAATCGGGCGTAACGAAATTAGTCCATACCAGGTGTTGACGTGGCGTGCTCAGTTGATCACCCTTGGGTGAAGCGATGCGCCGCGAGGGGACGCCGAGGTCGTGGGGAGGGCCGGGATTCCGGTCCGGGGCCTTGACGAGTGCGGATCGTGGCCTGGTCGGGGGCCCTGGCGGGAGCCGGGGGAGGGTGGCGGTCCGCGGTGCCGTGCTCGGGGCGCGCACGAGCGCACCGCCACCTGGACGGCCGGGCGCCGTCGAGTCGCCGGCCGGTGCGGTCGGCGACTCGACGCGGCCGCCTCGGTGGACCGCCTCGGTGGACCGCCTCGGTGGACCGCCTCGGAGGGCCGCCTCGGAGGGGCGCCTCAGAGGATCGCTACGGGGGCGACGGGTGCGCCGGACGCTCCGACGAACGGTTCGGCCATGGCGGACAGGAAGAATGCGTAGCGGCCCTCTTCCGCGCAGGCCGTCGACAGCTCCTCCAGATTCCAGTTCTGGCCCTGCAGCATGCCCATCTCCACGAGATGGAGGGCGTGCACCGGCATCCACAGGTTCTCGATCTCCGGCGGGAAGATCTCGAAGGTCAGGGTGTCGTTGGCGACCGCCGCGACATCGCGTGCATGGAACCACTCCGGAGTGCGCAGCGACAGGCCGGGTGACGGGAAGGCGTAGGCCTGCCGGTCGCCGGCGAGATAGTGCCGCAGCTGTCCGGTCCGGACGAGGACGATATCGCCGGACCGGACCGTCGTCCCGGCCAGTTCCTCGGCGGCGTCCAGGTCCTCCGGTGTGACGGCGTGCCCGCCGGGCAGCACGTCGGTCCCGCGCGCCCGGGCCACGTCCAGGAGGACCCCGCGGGAGACGAGCGGGGTGGCCTTCTCGATGCCGAGGCAGGTGGCGCCGTCGTGCGCGGTGACCGAGTCGGCGGGCCGGTTGTTGTAGAGCCGCCCGGAGTGGGAGACATGGGTGAGGCCGTCCCAGTGGGTGGCGGACTGCAGGCCCATGGTGACCGCGTCGTCCGAGGTCGCGACCGTACCGGGGCCGAAGATCTCCTGGTTGATGGCCGTCATGGTGTGCAGCGGATTGACCCGGCCCGGTATCAGGCCGGTCTGCACGCCGTCGTGCTGGAGGGGGAGGGCGAGCGGGATGCGGCGGCCGCTGTGGATGCCGGCGGCGGCCTCCCGGACGACCTGACCGGTGATCAGGTTGAGCGTGCCGATCTCGTCGTCCGCGCCCCAACGCCCCCAGTTGTTCACGCGTTTGGCGATCTCGTGGAACTCCTGTGGCAGGGGCATGGGCCCTCCTCGGGGCGGCCGGGCCGGGTTCGGCCCGGGGTCTTGTGTTCGTACCGGGTCTGCTCAAAAATCTAACGGTCCGTCAGAAACTGCGGGAAGGGTCACGGCATGGGGAACTTCTTGGCCGGCAAAGTGATCGCCGTCACGGGGGCGGGCCGCGGCATCGGCCGGGCGGTCGCCCTCGCCTGCGCGGAACAGGGCGCGAAAGTGGTCGTCAACGACTACGGGGTCTCCATCGAGGGCGGCGCACCCAGCAGCGAGGTCGCCGAGTCCGTGGTGAAGGAGATCGAGGCGGCGGGAGGAGTCGCGGCCGCGGTCGCCGACGATGTGTCGACCATGGCCGGCGGCCAGCGGATCGTGGACACCGCGCTGGCGCAGTACGGACGGATCGACGGCGTGGTGTGCGTGGCCGGGATCCTGCGCGAGCGGATGCTCTTCAACATGACCGAGGAGGAGTGGGACCCGGTGGTCGCCACTCATCTGAAGGGGACGTTCACGGTGTTCCGGGCGGCGGCGGCGGTGATGCGGCGCCAAGGGTCCGGGACGCTGGTGGGCTTCACCAGCGGGAATCACCAGGGGTCGGTTTCCCAGGCCAACTACGCCTCCGCGAAGGGCGGGATCATCTCGCTGGTGCGGAGCGCCGCGCTCGGGCTGCACAAGTACGGGGTGACGGCCAATGCGGTGGCGCCCGTCGCGCGCACGCGGATGTCGGCGAAGGTGCCGATGGAACTGACGGAGATCGGTGAGCCGGAGGACGTGGCGGCGCTGGTCGTCTATCTGCTGAGCGAGCGGGCCCGGGAGATCACCGGGCAGGTCTATACGGTCGCCGGGCCGAAGATCGCCGTCTGGGCCCAGCCGGTGGAGCTGCGCTCCGTATATGCCGAGGGGGGCGGGTGGACGCCGGAGCGGGTGGCGGAGGTGTTGCCGGGGTCCGTGGGGACGGATCCGATGCCGATGTTGGGGCGGGTGGCGTCTATGGCTGCGGCGGCGGAGGCGAAGGCGCGGCCGAATCGGTAGGTGGCGGGCCCGCGTTTTCGGCTTTCCCGCCATGGTTGTTGCTCGCCGTTGCGCCGGCCGCTGCGCGGGGCTTGGGCGCGGGTGATGCTTGCGGGTTCCCCGCCGTCGCGCCTGCGGCGGGCGGGTGGGTGTTGGGTGCGGTGACGGGCCTCCGGGGCAGGGGTGTGGGACTGCTTCGCTTTACGTCCCACACCCCTGCCCCTCCGGCCCGTCCCCTCCCGTGGGGGGAGTTCTGGAGGTTGGTGGGGGTTGGTGTGGGAGGGCGTTGTGGACTTTGAGTTCGGGAGTGCGGATGAGGCGTTCCGGAGTGAGGCCCGGGAGTGGCTTTCGGGGCATCTCGTGGGGGAGTACGCCGCGTTGGCGGGGGTGGGGGGTCCCGGGAGTGAGCACGAGGGGGTTGGGGGGCGGCGGGCGTGGGAGCGGGAGTTGGGGAGTGGGGGGTGGATCGGGCTCGGGTGGGAGGGGGCGTACGGAAATCGGGTGGGGAGTCTGAGCCAGCAGGTCGTGTGGGCCGAGGAGTATGCGCGGGCCGGGGCGCCGGGGCGGGTGGGGCACATCGGGGAGAACCTGCTGGCGCCGACGCTGATCGCGGAGGGGGACGAGGCGCAGCGGCGGCGGTTTCTGCCGGCCATCGCCCGGGGGGAGGAGCTGTGGTGCCAGGGTTACAGCGAGCCCGAGGCGGGGTCGGATCTGGCGGGGCTGCGCACGGTGGCGGTCCGGGACGGGGCCGGGTATCGCGTCAGCGGGCAGAAGATCTGGACGTCGCTGGCACGGGAGGCCGACTGGTGCTTCGTGCTGGCGCGGACGGACCCGGGGGAGCGGCGGCACCGGGGGCTGTCGTTCCTGCTGGTGCCGATGGACCAGCCGGGGCGGATCGAGGTGCGGCCGATCCGGCAGATGTCGGGGACGGCGGAGTTCAACGAGGTGTTCTTCGACGGGGCGCTGGCCCCGCACATGGTGGGCGGGGAGGGCGCGGGCTGGCGGGTGGCGATGGGGCTGCTGGCGCGGGAGCGGGGGGTGTCCACGCTCGTGCAGCAGATCGGGTTCGCCGCGGAGCTGGCCGCCGTGATCGCCGCCGCGGTGCGCTGCGGGTCGCTGCGGGATCCGGTGCTGCGTGATCAACTCGTGGGACAGTGGGCCGAGTTGAAGGTCATGCGGTGGAACGCGCTGCGGACCCTGGGTACCGCCGGGGACGCGGGGGCGCCGAGTGTGGCGAAGCTGCTGTGGGGCGGCTGGCACCAGCGGCTCGGGGAGCTGGCGATGCGGGTGCGGGGCGCCGCGGCGGCGCTCGGGCCCGTCGACTGGACCGCGCGGGCGCCGTACGAACTCGACGCGCTCCAGCGGCTGTTCCTTTTCACCCGGGCCGACACCCTCTACGGGGGCTCGGACGAGATCCAGCGCAACATCATCGCCGAGCGCGTGCTCGGCCTGCCCAGACTGGAGCGGTGATGAGAGGCGTCATATTCGACGGTGAGCAGCCCCGGGTCGTGGACGATCTGGAGGTGCGGGACCCGGGCCCGGGTGAGGTGCTGGTCGGGATCCGGGCCGCGGGGCTGTGTCACAGCGATCTGTCGGTGGTCGACGGGACCATTCCGTTTCCGGTGCCGGTGGTGCTGGGGCACGAGGGCGCGGGGGTGGTCGAGGCCGTGGGTGCGGGCGTCGGCCATGTGGCGCCCGGTGATCATGTCGCGCTGTCGACGCTGGCCAACTGCGGGGCGTGCGCGGAGTGCGACCGGGGGCGGCCGACGATGTGCCGGAAGGCGATCGGGATGCCCCAGAAGCCGTTCCGGCGGGGCGAGCGCGAGCTGTTCAGCTTCGCGTCGAACTCGGCGTTCGCGGAGCGTACGGTCGTCAAGGCGGTGCAGGCCGTGAAGATCGCCGAGGACATTCCGCTGACCTCGGCCGCGCTGATCGGGTGCGGGGTGCTGACCGGCGTCGGGGCGGTGCTCAACCGGGCGAAGGTGGACCGCGGGGACTCGGTCGTGGTGATCGGGGCCGGCGGGATCGGCCTCAATGTGCTCCAGGGCGCGCGGATCGCCGGGGCGTCGGTGATCGTGGCGGTGGACGCCAACCCCGCGAAGGAGGTGGTGGCGCGGCAGTTCGGGGCGACGCACTTCATCGATGCGTCGGCGGTGGCCGACAGCGTCAAGGCGGTGAAGGAGATCCTGCCGACCGGCGCCGACCATGCCTTCGAGTGTGTGGGCAGCACCCGGCTGATCCGGCAGGCCGTCGATCTGCTGGACCGGCACGGCCAGGCGGTGCTGCTCGGTGTGCCGCCGGCCACCGCGGAGGCCTCGTTCCTGGTGTCGTCGATGTATCTCGACAAGTCGATACTGGGCTGCCGTTACGGGTCGGCGCGGCCCCAGCGGGACATCGCGCTCTACGCCCGCCTGTACCGCGAAGGGCGGCTTCTGCTGGACGAGTTGGTGACCCGGACGTATCCGGTGGAGGACTTCGCGGAGGCGGCGGACGACGCCCATCATGGGCGGGTGGCCCGGGGGGTGCTGACGTTCGGATAGGGCCCTGGCCCGATCCTGATGAACCCTGGCCTTCCGGCCACTCGTTCCGCCCGGGGGTGACGGACGAAGCTGCTCCGGTGACCCAGACACCCGAACTGCCCCTGCGCACGGCGGACCCCGCCCCTGCCCCGGCGCCCCGTCGGCGGCGCCCGCACCGGGCCTGGTCCGTCGCCGCCGTCACCTTCCTCACCATCATCGGCGCGGCCGGTTTCGCCTCCCTCCCCGGCCTGCTCATCGAGCCGCTGCACGCCGAGTTCCACTGGTCGCGCGGCACCATCGGTTTTGCGGTGTCGGTGAACCTCGCGCTCTACGGGCTGACGGCGCCGTTCGCCGCCGCGCTGATGGACCGGTTCGGCATCCGGCGGGTGGTGGCGGTCGCCCTGACGGTGATCGCGGCCGGCGCCGGGCTGACCGTCTTCATGACCGCGAGCTGGCAACTCGTCCTGTCCTGGGGTGTGCTGGTGGGCCTGGGCAGCGGCTCGATGGCGCTGGCCTTCGCGGCGACGGTCACCGGCCGCTGGTTCACCGCCCGGCGCGGGCTGGTCACCGGCATCCTCACCGCGGCCGGCGCCTCCGGTCAGCTGGTCTTCCTCCCGCTCCTCTCCTGGATCATCGACCGGCACGACTGGCGGCCGGCCGCGGTGACCGTCGCGCTCGCCGCGCTCGCCGTCGTCCCGCTGGTGTGGCTGCTGCTGCGCGACCACCCGGCGGATGTGGGCGTCGCGCCGTACGGGGCGACGGAGTTCGTCCCCAAGCCGCCGCCTCAGAGGGGCGCGGCCCGGCGTGCCGTACGGGCGCTGGTCTCGGCGGCGAGTACGGGTCCGTTCTGGCTGCTGGCGGGCACCTTCGCGATCTGCGGTGCCACGACGAACGGCCTGGTCAAGACGCACTTCGTGCCCGCGGCGCACGACCATGGCATGCCGATGACGGCGGCCGCCTCGCTGCTCGCGGTGATCGGGATCTTCGATATCGCCGGAACCATCGCGTCCGGCTGGTTCACCGACCGCTTCAACACCCGCCGGCTGCTGGCCACCTACTACGGGCTGCGCGGCCTGTCCCTGATGTTCCTGCCGCTGCTGCTGTCCGACACCGTCCACCCGCCGATGGTCTTCTTCATCGTCTTCTACGGCCTCGACTGGGTGGCGACCGTCCCGCCGACCATCGCCCTGTGCCGCGAGCACTACGGCGACGACGGCGCGATCGTCTTCGGCTGGGTGCTGGCCGCCCACCAGGTGGGCGCCGCGCTGATCGCCTTCCTGGGCGGCCTGGCGCGCGATGCGTTCGGTACGTACAACCCGGTCTGGTACGCGTCCGGCGCACTGTGCGCCGTCGCGGCGCTGATGGCCCTGGTCATCCGGCAGCGGAGGGAGGGCCCAGGGGACGGGCGGGTGGTCGCGGCCCAGGGCTGATTCCCCACGAAGGCCCGAGAGCGCCCCGGTGGCGGGGCGGACTCTTGCGCGGGGCATCATCCCGGTGAGAGGGGTGATGGGGGATGGGGACGACGGGGGGCGGGGCCGGTGCGGCCGGTGCGGCCGACGGGGCTGGTGAGGCTGACGGGGCCGGGGTAGCCGGCGGGGCGGTCGGTACGCCCGGGCGGGCCGGTGAGACCGGCGCCCTCGGTCCGGTCTGGAGCGGCCGGACCCTGCTGGTCTCGATGGCGGCGCTGCTGGCCGAGGCCGTCATCGTGGCGGTCGGGCTCACCCTGTACTCCTTCACCCAGGAGGGCCCGGCCGGCAATGGGTTCATGGCGGCTTTCGTGCTGCCGTTCGCACTGGTCCTCGGTGCCCTCCCCGGCTTTGTGCTGACGGCCACCCTGGTGCTGCCCACGCTGTCGCTGGCGCGCCGGGCGGCCCGGTGGGGAGGGTGGCACGGGCGGCCGAAGTGGTGGTGGACGGCGGCCGCCGCCCCGTTCACCGCGGCCGGTGCGACCCTGGCATACGGGACGGTGCTCGCGCTCCTCACCCGCTCGGCGGGGCCGCCCCGGGTCTACCTCGTGTGCTGGCCGGCGCTCACCGCGGCCGCCGTTCCCGCGGCGCTGCTCGCCGCGGTCGCCGGACGGGGCACCGGGGCCCGGCGGACCGTCCGGCTGATGCTCACCGTCGTGGGCACCGGCTTCCTGGCCGCGTTCGTACTGGGTGTGTGCGCTCTCGGGGCGGGCCTGTTGTCCGCGGTATGAACCTCGCAGGCCGGGCCGGTCGGTACGCGTCGGCGTACCGCCGCCCTCATGGCCGGAACTGCCCGAAGGCTCCCCGGTGGAAGAGGAGCGGGCCGTCCCCGGCGGCTGCCGGGTCGGTGCCGAGGGCCTCGACCCGGCCGACCACGATGAGATGGTCGCCGCCGGTGTGGACGGCCTGCACCGTGCAGTCGATCCAGGCGGGGACGTCCGCCAGTCGTGGGGAGCCGGTCGCCGGCGCGGCCTTGTAGGGGACGCCGGCGAACTTGTCGCCGCCGCTGACCGCGAACCCGCGGCACAGGTCGCCCTGTCCGGCGCCGAGGATGTTGACGCAGAACACCCCGGCGCGGGCGATCCGCGGCCAGGTGGTCGACATGCGCGCCACCATGAACGTCACCAGCGGCGGGTCGAGCGAGAGCGAGGCGAAGGACTGGCAGGCGAATCCGGCCGGGCCCGGCTCCCCGGGGGCCGTGATGACCGTGACACCGCTGGCGAAGTGTCCCAGGACGGAGCGGAATTCGGCCGGGTCCAGAGGGGCGCGCTCGTCCTCGCGTACGGCGCGCAGTGTGGGCCGCGGCAGTGCGGTGGCGGGGGACGGTGCGGCGGCCGTGGTGGGCGCGCCGACGGAGCGTAGGTATCGCACGACCGTGGCCGCCATTCCCGCGTGTCCCATCATGTCTTTATTGAATCTGATGCTGCGTCAGATGTGAAGGTGTGCGGGGCGGGCGCCACCCGCAGGTGTGGTTTCCCGGTCACTCGGGGTGATCTGCGGCGGATTCGGGGGAAATTGGGGGCTGGATTCCTGATTGCGTGTCATCCGCGCGGGTAGCTCCACTCCGGCCGCGTCCGTAGCCGAGCACGGGGGAGAGTTCCGGTACATGGCCGATGCGACATCATCGTCAGCTTCGTCTGCCGCGTCACCTACCTTCGACGAGGTCTTCTGTGGGCTGCTGCCCCGCTTGTACCGGAGGGCGGTGATGCTGGCCGGATCGAGACAGTCCGCGGAGGATGTGGTGCACGAGGCGTATCTCAAACTCGCGGCCCGGCCACAGCGTTTCCTCGCACATCCCGAGCCGTACGCCTACGCCTTCACCGCCGTGCTCAACGTGGCCCGCGACGCCTACCGCAAGGACCGGCGCCAGGTGCTGGTCGACGGTCTGGAGGGCGTCGAGGAGGCCGGTGCGGGAGGGGGCGCCGGTGGGGGCCTCGGTGGGGCGCCCGGCGGCTGGGACGGCGGCGTGGAGCGGCGGCAGGCCGAGATCGAAGCGGTGCGCCTGTTAGGGCAGTTGTCGCACCGGCAGGCCGGCATCGTTATCCTCGTCGACCTCGACGGCTACACCATCGACCAGGCCGCCAAGATAATGAAGGTGCATCGTGGCACCGCCGCCCGCCATCGCGCCCGTGCGCTGGACAGGCTGCGCGCCTACCTCGTTGAATCGGAGCACGGGCAGGCCGGGAGGTGAACGGCACGGTGGGCGTGGGGCCACGCTACGACGGCGGTGCGGGCGGTGCGGGCGGCGACGGCCTGGACCTCGGCGGTGGCCGGGGCGACGGAGCCGGGGACGATGCCGAGGCGCTGCTGCGCGCACGGCTACGGCTCGCGGACGAACAGATCGAGACACCGCCCGGCCTGTGGGACCGCATCAGGGACCCGGGCACGGA
Organism: Streptomyces sp. G7(2002); assembly: GCF_028870195.1. Classification (NCBI taxonomy): domain Bacteria; kingdom Bacillati; phylum Actinomycetota; class Actinomycetes; order Kitasatosporales; family Streptomycetaceae; genus Streptomyces; species Streptomyces sp. G7(2002). Next base: position 4,374,150 of record NZ_CP102609.1, on the reverse strand, counting down.
GCAGGTACCCGCCGTGGTGCCGCTGTCCCAGAGGCGGCCGCGCATGGTCATGCTCGTGGTGGCGGCGGCGGTGGCCGCGGTGGCGCTGGGGGTGTGGTGGCTGGTGCGTCCCGGGCCCGTCACCCTGCAGCCCGCGGGGCCGCCCCCGACGGTGAAGATAACGGTCCACAACAGCGAGCGGGCCTGCCGCACGGGCCGCTCCCTGGAGTGCGCGCTGCGGCTGGCCAATGACCCGCACGCCAAGTACGCCGAGCGCGGCAATTCCGCCGGCCGGGTCTGGCACGGCGATGCGCTGGCGGCGCGCTGTGTGGTGACGGACGGCCGGATGGTCCGCGACGAAGCGGGCATCACCTCCACCCGCTGGTATCTGGTCACCAGCGGGCAGGGGGTGCGGGGCTGGCTGCCGGGGGTGCGCACGCGGAACACCCGTGAGGTGCCGGAGTGCCCTGCCGGGGTGAAGTAGGCCCGCGGGGGCTCCGGGAACGCGGCCTGGGGAGGGTCACCGTCCCCGGAACGTCGGGTGGCGTCGTGCCACGAAGGAGGCGACCCCCTCCTGTGCGTCGGCCGTCGTCATATTGATCTCCTGCGCGGTGGCCTCGGCGGCGAAGGCCGTGGCCCGGTCGGTGTCGAGCGAGGCGTTGACCAGCTGTTTGGTCAGGGCCAGTGCGCGGGTCGGGCCGGCCGCCAGCCGCTCGGCCCACTCCCGGGCCGTCTTCGCCAGCTCGCCGTCCGGCACGACCCGGTTGACCAGACCCAGCCGCTCCGCTTCGGCGGCCGGTACGGCGTCCCCGAAGAACAGCAGCTCCTTGGCGCGCTGCGGGCCGACCAGCCGTGGCAGGAGGTAGGCGCCGCCGCCGTCCGGGGCCAGGCCGCGGCGGACGAACACCTCGATGAAGCGGGCCGATTCGGCGGCCAGCACCAGATCGCAGGCGAGTGCGAGATGGGCGCCGAGCCCGGCCGCGGTGCCGTTGACGGCGGCGATGACCGGCTTTTCGCAGTCCAGCACCGCCGTGATGAGCCGCTGGGCGCCGTCCCGGATCAGCCGGGCGACATCACCGGCGACCCGTTCACCGGCCGACGGCGAGCCGCGCAGATCGGCGCCGGCACAGAATCCCTTGCCGGTCGCGGTGAGGACGACGGCCCGCACGTCCGGGTCGGCCGAGGCGTCGGCGAGCCGGCCGATGAGGCGTTCGCGCTGGTCAGGGGTGAGGGCGTTCATCGCGTCCGGCCGGTTGAGGGTGAGCCACGAGACGCCGTTGTCAGTGGTGTGCAGTACCAATGAATCGACGGGTTCCGCGCGGGCGGCGGGCTCGCCGGGCTCGGCAGGGGGAACGGAACCGGGGGACGGTGAGGGTGTCATGGGGGAGCGGCTCCAGAGGGTGCGGTCGGGGTGGTCACGGCGGCCGGTGGCGTGGTGGCCGGGACTGCGGAGGCGGGCGCGGGCGCGGGTGTGGCTGTGGCTGTGGTCAAGGGCAGACGGCGAGCGCGTCGAGGGCCACGGCGCCCTGTCCGCGCGGCAGCACCACCAGCGGGTTGATGTCCAGCTCGGCCAGTTCGTCACCGAGTTCGAGCGCCATCCGCTGCACTCTCAGGACGACCTCGACCAGTGCGTCGATATCCGCGGGCGGCGCTCCGCGCACACCGTCCAGGAGGGCGCGGCCGCGGAGTTCGTCGAGCATCGCGCGCGCCTGGTCCTCACCGAAGGGCGGTACGCCCACCGCGACGTCCTGCAGGACCTCCACGAGCACCCCGCCGAGGCCGACGGTCACGGTCGGCCCGAAGAGGCTGTCCCGGGTGACGCCGACGACCATCTCGACACCCCGCTCGATCATCTGGCAGACCAGCACCCCGTCCAGCGGGATGTCCTCGTAGCGGGCGATGTCGGTGAGCTCGCGGTAGGCGTCCCTGACCTGGCTGGCCGAGGTCAGATGGACCTTGACCAGGCCGAGTTCGGTCTTGTGCGCGAGCTGCGGCCCGGAGGCCTTCATGACCACGGGATAGCCGACCAGGCTCGCGGCCCGTACGGCCGCCGCCGCGCTGGTCACCAGCTGTTCGCGCGGGACCCGGATGCCGTAGGCGCGCAGCAGCTGCTTCGCCGCGTGCTCGCTGAGCTGCTGGCCCGGCCGCATCAGGGCGTGCGCCTTGCGTGCCGACGGGGACAGGACGCGGGGGGCGTCGTCGAAGGGGGAGCGGTAGCCGTCGACGAAGCGGTGGTGGTCGAGATAGGCCCGGACCGCGGTGATGCAGTTGGCGAAGGTGCGGAAGGTCGCCACCCGCGTGGAGCCGAGGAGGGTGCGGCGGTAGGCGTCCTCCGTCCCGACCGGCGAGCCCCACACCACACACACCAGCTTGTCCGTCTGCTCCGCCGCGTCCACCAGGTCCTGTGCGAGCTTGTCACTCATCGGCGGGAAGGGGCCGGTGATCGGGCAGATCAGTATGCCGATGGAGGGGTCGGCCAGGATCGCGTCGAGGATCTTGCGGCCGCGCCAGTCACCGACCGGGTGACCGCCGTTGTCGACAGGATTGGCGACGTGGAGGTAGTCCGGTATCCACTGGTGGAGTTCGGCCTGCTTGGCGGCGCCGAGGGTGGGCAGCCGCAGGCCGGCCGCGGTCGCCAGATCGGCGAAGTGGGCGCCGGTGCCACCGGAGATCGAATAGACGGCGACGCCCTCGGCGGTGGGCTTCCTGGCGCGGGCCAGCAGCGCCGCGGTGTCCTGCAGCTCGTCGAGCCCGTCCACCCGGATCACCCCGAACTGCCGCATCGCGGCGTCCACGACCTCGTCCGCGCCGGTGAGCTTGCCGGTGTGCGAGGCGGCCGTCCGGGCGCCGGTCTCGGTGCGGCCGACCTTGACGGCGACGACGGGCACCTTGTTGCGGGCGGCGCGGTCGGCGGCCAGCAGAAAGCTGCGGCCGTCCTTGAGGCCTTCCACATACGCGGCGATGGCACCGACCTCGGGCCGGGTGGCGAAGTAGGAGAGGAAGTCGGCGGTCTCCAGGTCGGCCTCGTTGCCGGTGGGGGCCCAGTGCGAAAGGCGGATGCCCAGTTCCTGGAGGCTGAAGACCGGGCGGCCCTGGTGGCCTGACTGGGTGATGAGGGCGATCGCCGGTCCGTCCAGGTCCGTACGGAATTTCTCGAAGGCGTTGAGGTTGGTGTTCGGGCCGAGCAGCCGCAGGCCGGAGCGGGTGACGGCCTCGGCCAGCCGGGCCTGGGCGGCCGCACCGCGCTCGCCGGTCTCGGCGAACCCGGAGGCGAAGGCCACCGCGAACTTCACCTTGGCCTCGGCGAGTTGCTCGATGACCGGCAGCGGGTCGCCGACCAGGAGGACCGCGAGATCGATGGGTTCCGGCAGGTCGGCGACGCCGGCATGGCAGGGCCGCCCGAAGACCTCGGTGCGTCCCGGGTTGACGGGGTGGAGCCGGGCACCGACCCGTTCCGCCCAGGCGATCAGCTGACGGGTGATGCCGGTGTTGGGGCGGCCCTCGCGGTCCGAGGCGCCGATCACCGCCACGGACTCGGGCCGGAAGAACCGGTCCAGGTCGGGCACCGGAGCGTGCAGTGGGCGGCCGCTGACATCCCGGTCGACGGGGCAGGCGCCCTGTCCCCCGCCGTCGCGGTGCGGTTCACTCATACCGTGGACGGTGTGTGGTGGTTGCTCCCCACAGGCCACGACGCGGGCCGGCCGGGAGTGAGTGGTGAGGGTGCCGTGAGTCGATCCAAGCATCGCAGACGCCCGCTCCTGTGTGACGGCTCTCCAATAGCTGACGCATAGTCAGATTCTTAGATTACTGAACTGACGTCATGTCAGGAATGGTTCTGCAAGGGAAAGGTTGCGCGCCTCCGGCTGCCGTGGAACGCGGGTGAGCCGCGCCGGGCCCCTTGCGCACCCGGTCCGCTTCGGCTGAACTGACGTACCGTCAGGGGTGAGTGGGGTGACTGTCCGGCGCGTGTACGGCGCCGGGACCCGACGCCCGGTACGGCAGCGGGAGGGTGTGCGGGATGCAGACGAGCTGGCTCGGTGGGGCTCCGGTGCTGATGAGCCATGACGGGGCGGAGCAGGGGCGGAATGCCATGACGGCGCCGATCTCCCTCGTCGCCCTGTTCGCGATGAGCCGGCAGGCAGGGGCGTTCGGCGAGGTGCTGGGGGTGTTCCGGTGACGGCTGGGGTTGGGGCCGGGGCCGGGGCCGGGGCCGTGGGGAGGGGTGCGGCTGCGGGGGCGGCGGGGGCGCGGAGCGCCGTGCGGTTCGATCTGCCGGAGGTGGATGCCTTCACCCGGCCGTACTGGGACGCGGCGGCCGAGGGGCGGCTGCTGCTGCGCCGCTGCCGGGCCGAGGGCTGCGGTGCTGCCCACCACTATCCGCGCGAGTTCTGCCCGTACTGCTGGAGCGAGGACGTCGGCTGGGAGCCGGCCACCGGCCGCGCCACCCTCTATACCTGGTCCGTCGTGCACCGTAACGATCTCCCGCCGTTCGGCGACCGGGTCCCGTACGTCGCGGCCGTGGTCGACCTCGCCGAGGGCCCCCGGATGATGACCGAGATCATCGACTGCCCGGAGCGGGAGCTGCGGATCGGGATGCCGCTCGTGGTCCACTTCCGGGGGGCGGACGAGGGCAACGCCGGGGGAGAGGGCACCGCGGTCGCCATCCCCGTCTTCCGTCCGGCGTGAACAACCACCGGCGCACCCGGCGCCCCGGCACCCTCGGCGCCCCGGCACCCTCGGCGCCCCGGCGCCCCGGAGCTCCAGCCCCCGCCCCCGGCGAATTCCGGTGGCGGGCCGGCCGGGCCCGAGGCATGCTGTGGCCGTGCTGATCCGTGAGGCGACCGCGGCCGACTGGCCCGCCATCTGGCCCTTCTTCCACACCATCGTGGCGGCCGGGGAGACCTACACCTATCCGCGGGACCTCGATGAGGCCACGGGCCGCGAGATGTGGCTGCTGACACCGCCCGGCCGCACGGTCGTCGCCGTCGACGACTCCGGCGCCGTCCTCGGTACGGCCAAGATGAACCCCAACCACATGGGCGGCGCCTCGCATATCGCCAGCGCCAGCTTCATGGTCGATCCGCAGCACGCCGGACGCGGCGTCGGCCGGGCCCTGGGGAAGCACGTGCTGGCCTGGGCCCGCGCCGAGGGCTATCGCGCGATGCAGTTCAACGCCGTGGTGGAGACCAACACCGGTGCCGTCGCGCTGTGGGAGTCCCTGGGGTTCCAGATCATGACGACCCTCCCCGAGGGCTTCCTGCACCCCACCAAGGGCTATGTGGGGCTGCACATCATGTATCAGCAGCTGTGAAGGCGGAGCGGGCGGCGCTCGCTCCGCCCAGTGCGCTCGGTGCACTCTGTGCACTCGGTCCACTCTGCGCACTCGCTCCGCCGGTCCGCCCGGTCCGCCCAAGCCAGCCGAGCCGCCCGGTCCGCCCGAGCCGCCCGGTCCGCCCGAGCCGCCCGGTTCGCCCGGTCCGCCACCGCCTCACGGCCAGAGCAGCTCCTGCGCCCAACGCCCTTTCTCGTAGCGGTAGTTGAGCCGTACGTGACGGCGCTGCGCATCGCCCTGGAAGAACTCGACCTCCTCGGGGTGCAGCACATACAGCGTCCAGCTCGGCACCGGCGCCTCCGGCTCGCGCCGGGCGCGCTCCCAGGCCGCCTCCGAGGCGCGCGCCAGCTCCTGTGCCGAGCCGAGTACCTCGCTCTGCCGGCCGACCAGTGCCGCGGCCAGCGCGCCCGTGGAGCGGCGGTGCAGATCGGCGGCGCTCTCCTCGGGGCCCGCCGCGGTCACCGGCCCGTGGACCCGCACCTGACGGCCGACCGCCGGCCAGTAGAAGCCGAGCGCCGCCCGCGGACGTTCGGCCAGTTCGCGGCCCTTGCGGCTGCCGCGGTGCGAGGCGAAGTGCCAGCCGCGCTCATCGGCGTCGTGCAGCATCAGGGTCCGTACGGAGGGGACGCCGGCCGCGTCCGCCGTGGCGAGCGTCATGGTGTGCGGCTCGGGGACACCGGCCTCGGCGGCCTCCCGCAGCCACTGCCGGAACAGTGGGAGCGGTTCGGCCGGGGCCGTCGCCGGGTCGAACGACGGCAGTTCGACGTCCCAGACCCGCAGCCCGCGCAGCAGCTCGCGGAACGCCTGCGATTCCGCGTCGTCGGAGTGGTGCGCCGGGGCGTCGGCGGGTGCGGCGTCCGGGGAGTCCTGGTGCGCGGGGTGATCGGTCATGTCAGGCAGCGTACGTCGGGCATCCGGCGGCCGGAGCGCGACCGGTGGCCGTGGCCGGTGCCGGATGGTCCTGGAGGGTGATCGCGTGGGCGCCGCGCTGGACGTCCTCGGCGATCTTCTTCGCGACCAGGTTCTTCCACGGCATGTGCGGCAGGATCCGCATCATCAGATGCCGGAACCGGATCTGCCGCCGGGAGTCCGCTGTCATTTCCTTGGCGAACTTCGCCGCCAGCGCATGATTGACCGCGACATAGCCGCGCATCTCCTTCTCGTAGCGGTCGAACGCCTCCTCGGGGCCGCAGCCTGCCTGCGCAAGCGCTCCGGCCAGCACGTACGCGCCGACCAGCGCCATCCCCGTGCCCTGCCCGGACGCCGGTGAGGCGCAGTGCGCGGCGTCCCCGAGCAGCACCACCCGGCCGCGCGACCAGCGGTCCATCTCGATCAACTGCAGCCCGTCGAAGTAGAAGTCGTCCGCCTCGCGCGCCGCTTCGAGCAGCCGTGGGACCTCCGTCCACCCTTCGGACGGGGAGACGCCCACACCCTTGAACGCGGCCTCCAGCAACGCCAGTTGCTCTGCCGGTTTGCGGTGGTCGTAGGCCAGCCGCGGTGAGCGGAAGGTGAGCATGCCCTTGGCCGCCGGGTCGCCGGCCGAGCTGTAGACGCTGATCAGCTTGCCGGGTACGGCGTGGTACAACTCCTCGCGTTCCAGGCCGAGTTCGTTCGGCAGGGAGAACGCGGAGATATACGCCCCGAGGTGCCGTACGAACTGCTCCTCCGGGCCGAAGGCCAGCCGCCGGACGTTCGAGTGCAGCCCGTCCGCGCCGACGACGAGGTCGAAACGGCGGGACGCACCGCGCTCGAAGCTGACCTCGATGCCGCCGGTGTCGTGGCCTGCGTGGCCCGCGCGTCCCTGGCGGCCGTCGCGGTGATCGTCGTGGTGCCCGTCCGGCCGCTCGGTGAGGGATGTGATCGAGTCGCCGAAGACGTACTCGACATCGGAGCGGGTGCGTTCGTGGAGGATGCGCGCCAGATCGCCCCGCATGATCTCGTCGTCCCGGCCGAGTCGGGCGCCGAAGATGCCGGCGGGGAGGGTGGCGATCCGCTTGCCGACGTCGTTCACATACGCGCCGGTCCGCATGTCCGTACTGGCGCGCTGGATGTCCTCCAGGATTCCCATCCGTTCGGCGACCTCGACGGCCGCACCCCGGATGTCGACCTTGTAGCCGCCGGTCCGCAGCTCGGGGGCGCGCTCGACGACGGTCACCGCGAAGCCGTAGCGGTGCAGCCAGTGGGCGAGCGCCGGGCCGGCGATGCTCGCGCCGGAGATCAGCACGGTCCGGGGCCTGGTGCGGGGGGACGGCGAAACGGTGCCGGACATGGCGGGGGTTCCTTTCGGGGTCGTGGTGCTCCTGCCTGCGCTGCGCCACGCGGCCGTGGCGCTCGGTCGTGGTGCACTCGCCGACCGGTGCCTCGACTATACGAGCGTCTTAAACACTTGTCTATGACATTTGTTCATGACGCCCGCTCCTGCAGGGCGCCCGCCTGCGGTCGCGCTGCCCATTGCCGTCCTGCCTGTTGTCCGCTGCCGCTCTAGGACACGTCCTGTCCTAGAGGCGCACTAACGTCGGTTGCGGGCAATGTCACCGCGAAGGAGCAGACGTTGAGCGAGATCAGCATCAATCAGCCGCTCGGAACGCCGACTTGGATCGATCTCGGGGTCCCCGACCTCGACCGGGCGAAGGAGTTCTACGGCGCGCTGTTCGGCTGGGAGTACGAGGAGCGGTCGGCGGCGACCGGCCCCTTCACCCTGTGCCTGCTGCGCGGCCGGCGGGTGGCGGCGCTGCGGTCCGTCTCCGCCGCGGACGTCGAGGGGGAGTCCTGGTGGCTGCCCTATCTGGCCACGGACGACTGTGACGCGGTGGCCGAGCGGATCGTCGAGTGCGGCGGTGCGGTGGCGGTGCCGCCCTCGGATGTGGCGGGCCTGGCCCGTACGGCCGTCATGACGGATCCGGTCGGCGCCCGCTTCGGCCTCTGGCAGGGACGTAAGCTGCCGGGCTGTGAGCTGGTGAACGAGCCCGACACCCTGATCCGCAACGACCTCGCGTCCCCGGACCCCGAGCCCGCCCGCCGCTTCTACAGCACCGTCTTCGACTTCACACTCGACGGCAACGACGACCTCCCGGACTTCGACTTCACCTTCCTGCGCCGGCCCGACGGCCATGAGATCGGCGGTGTCTTCGGCGACCCCACGGCCCGCGCCTCCCGCTGGCAGACCGTGTTCGAGGTGGCGGACACGGACGAAGTGGCGGCCCGCGCCGTCGCCGCCGGCGGAACGGCCGGCACCCCCGAGGACGCCCCGTACGCCCGCATGGCCGCGCTCACCGACCCCTTCGGCACGGCCTTCAGTATCGGCACCCGACCGGCCACCGACTGATCAACGGCCGGTCTCCCGGGCACCCTTGAGGCCCCGGCGCCGGGCCCGCTCGCGAGTCTCCGCCGGGGCTCCCGCCGGGCCCGGCCTCCCGAGGCCGTCGCGGGCCCCGCCTCACCCCCGCCCCAACACCACCGTCCCCGACGAACAGAACCAGCCGCCCGTGCCGGAGGCGACCGCGAGGTGGGGCAGCCGGCCGTCGGGTTTGCGTACCTGGCGGTCCGGGCCGGCCTCGCCGCGGAGCTGGCGTACCGCCTCGACCAGCAGGAAGAGTCCCCGCATGCCGGGGTGGCAGGCGGCCAGTCCGCCGCCGTCGGTGTTGACCGGCAACTCGCCGTCCCGCAGCAGCCGCCCCTCCCCGACGAACGCGCCGCCCTCGCCCTTGGCGCAGAAGCCCAGGTCCTCCAGCGTCACCAAGGTCATGTAGGTGAAGGCGTCATAGAGCTCGGCGAGGTCGATCTCGGCGGGGCGGACCCCGGCGCGGGCGAAGGCCAGCCGGCCGGAGACCGCCGCCGGGGAGACGGTGAAGTCGTCCCACTCCGACATGGTGGTGTGCGACACCGCGGTGCCCGAACCGAGCACCCATACCGGGGGTTTGGCCAGGTCCGGGACGTAGTCCTCGGCGACGAGCAGGACCGCGCAGCCGCCGTCGGAGCGGATGCAGCAGTGCAGTTTGGTGAACGGGTCGGCGATCACCGGCCCGCCCAGGACATCGTCGACGGTGATCGGGTCGCGGTACATGGCGTCCGGGTTGGCCGCCGCGTTGGCGCGTGCCTGGACCGCGACCTGGGCCAACTGTTCCAGGGTGGTGCCGTATTGGTGCATATGGCGGCGGGCGGCCATGGCGTATTTGGCGATCAGGGTGTGCCCGTAGGGGACCTCGAACTGGAGTGGGCCCCGGGTGCCGAAGGAGAGGTTCGAGGTGCGGCGCTTGGCCTTGATGTCGGCGCGGGCGGTGGAGCCGTAGACGAGGAGTACGGCGTTGGCATGGCCGGCGGCGATCGCGTCGGCGGCGTGCGCGGCGAGCACTTCCCAGGTGGCGCCGCCGACCGAGGTCGAGTCGACCCAGGTGGGGTGCAGGCCCAGATATTCGGCGACCTCGACGGGTGCGAGGGTGCCCAGACCGGCCGAGGCGAAGCCGTCGATCACCGAACGGTCCAGCCCGCTGTCGGCGAGTGCCCGGCGGGCGGCCTGTGCGTGCAGGGCGTACGGGGTGGCCTGGTCCACGCGTCCGCAATCGGACAGGGCGACTCCGGCGACGGCGACCTTGCGATTCCCGTAAGCGGTCCCTGAAGACATGAATCTGACGGTACATCAGATATGGCATGACGGGCAGGGCGCGGAGTGCGACTCCGGGCGGCCGGCCCCGACGCGCGGTGGCCGGAATGCGTCCCCCGCCGCGCAGCGCCCGTACCGTCCGAGGGAGCCGGACTTAAAGCGATTATCGGAGAATCGGAGATATGTGGTGGCCTTTAAAAGGTTTCCTGGGGAGGGTATTCTCACATCGCTTTGTGCATTTCGCCGGCCGCTCCAGGCCGGTTGACTGCTCGCTGTTTGCCCATACGGCGGAGCAGACATTTCCGTGTGCGGGACAAGATCGTCCCGCCTGCCTCAGGGAGTGTCATGTTCGCCTTTACGTCAGACATTCCGGCGCCTGCTCAGGTGCGGGATTCAGAATTACGCGCCGCTTTTGCGGCAGGCGCCGTCATTCCTGTGGGTGTGCTGCCCCAGGGAATTACCCTTTCGCCCGGCGGGGCCCGCGCCTATGTCGCCAACCGCGGCTCGGACACGGTCAGTGTGATCGATACCGCCACTGACACCGTTACGGCCACCATCCCCACAGGAGCCGGTCCCGACTACGTGGCGATCAGCCCGGACGGCACCCGCGGCTATGTGACCGTCTCCGGTGCCGGTCTCGTCAGCGTGCTCGACACCGCCACGAACGCCCTCGTCGCGGACATCCCCGTAGGTGACGGGCCAACGGTGGCGGCGGTCACCCCGGACGGCACCCGCGTCTACGTGACACAGCAGGCCGGCACCACGGTGAGTGTGATCGACGCGGCCACCAACACGGTCACCGACACGGTTCCCGTCGGGGCCGGGGGGACCGGCGTGGTCATCACGCCGGACGGGACCCGCGCCTACGTGGCGTGCTTCTCGGGCAGCGTCAGCGTGATCGATACCGCCACGAACACCGTCACCACGACGATTACCGCCGGCGATGTCCCCATCCTGCTGGCGCTCAACCCCGACGGGTCCCGCCTCTATGTGACCAATGCCGGCAGTTCCACGGTGAGTGTGGTCGACACCGCCACCAACGCCGTCATCGCCACCGTCGGCGTCAGCGCCCAGCCGCGCTTCCTGGCGGTGAGCCCGGACGGCGCCCATGTGTTCGTGGCGAATGCCTTCCCGGACACGGTGAGTGTGATCGAAACCGCCACCCACACCGTCGTCGAGAACATCGGGGTGGGGGCCGGCCCCACCGGCCTCGCGGTCTTTCCCGACGGGACGCACGCCTATGTGGTCAACGCCGAGGCCAACACCGTCGGCGTGATCGCGACGACCGTGATTCCCGACCAGGGGTCCACGGCGGGCGGCGCCACCGTGACGGTGACCGGTCACCACCTGGCCAACGCCACCGCCGTGCGCTTCGGCACCGCCCAGGCCGCCGTCACCGCCAATACGGATACCTCGCTGACCGTCACCAGCCCCGCCGGGGGCGGTGTCGTCCCCGTGACGGTCACCACCCCGGGTGGGACCGGCTTCCTCGGAACGTTCTACTACGTGCCGTTGCCCGCCCTCACCGGCATCAGCCCCGCCGCGGGGCCCGTCGGTGGCAGTGACGACGAGATCGTCATCACCGGCCGCAACCTCTCCGGGGCGATCAATGTGTACTTCGGCTCCACCCGTGCCGTGATCCAGAGCGTCTCCGACACCCAGGTCACCGTCCGGGCCGCCGGTGCACCGGGGCCGGGCGGCGTCGCCGTCACCGTGATCACCGCCGGCGGGAGCGCCGTTGGGCTGACCTACACCTACGTCAGCCAGCCCACCGTCACCGATATCAGTCCCAACACGGGACCGACCTCCGGCGGCACCATCGTGACGATCACCGGCACCGGCCTGGCCTACACCGAGCAGGTCACCTTCAACGGCGTCCTGGCGCCCTTCGAGGTCGTCTCGGACACCAGCGTGGTCGCCACGTCCCCGCCCAGCGGCGCCGCAGGCCCCGTCACCGTCATGGTCACCGGCCCCGACGGCAGCACCCCCTCCGGCGGATTCACCTACGTCGCCGACCCCGACATCTGATCCACCCGGGCACGCCGAACGGCCGGCCGGGCGGACCCGGCCGGCCGGTGCGGCACCGGCACACCGAGTTTCCGGCCGACCGGAATCCCGGCCGACGGGCCGGGCGGGAGTCGCGGGGTCATGCCGTCCACGCGCCATCGGTCCGGGAAGCAAGGCACCTCACGGCACAGCGTCAGTGAAATTCCCTTCCAGTCCCAGAGGAGAAAACTGTGCGTCACTTCAAGCAGGTTCTGCTGAGCGCGGCCACCGGACTGTCGGCCATCCTTTTCTGCGCACCCGCGGCATCGGCCGCCGGCGCCGATTCCTTTCCCCCGGGAGAGACCGTATTCCAGCTGGTCGCCAAGCAGACTCAGGGAACCTTCGTCGATGTGGACGGCTCGTCCGGGCCCAGCCAGGGCGACGAATTCGTCATCAGCGGGAATCTCTTCCGCGGCGCCCTCCAGGTCGGCACCTACGGTGAGATCTGCACGCTGACCCGGACCGCCCCGGCCGACGAGTTCGACCTCCAGTGCGCGGCCGACCTCACGCTTCCCCTGGGGCAGCTCACCGCGCAGGGCCGGTTCACCGTCACAGCCGCCGGCCCCGGCAACATCGACCTCGCGATCACCGGAGGCACCGGGCGCTACCGCACCGCCCACGGCTCCGTCCACGCCGTCAACGTCAGTGACACGGAGACGAACCTCACCGTCCACCTCATCCGCTGACCGGGCAGCGGCCCGAGGGAGCCGGGTCACGGCGACGTGACCCGGCTCCGCCCTGCCTGCGGCGTGTCCTGAGCCTTCGTTCCCCGGCGGCGGCCGATGACTTGCGAACCCGCCCTAGGAAAGTGCACCCCCCGTCCCTACTATGACGGCCCGTCAGATCGGAAGCGGGGGCCCGTCGACCGGACGGGCGTTGTCGCACGGCCGGGAGGAGCCCGCCGATGGATGCCGCGTTCACCGAGGAGCAGCACGAAATCCGCCGTACGCTGCGCGAACTGCTGCTCAAACGCTGCGGTCCGGACGAGGTCAAGGCGGCGGTACGCACCCCGGCGGGGTATGACACACAGCTGTGGCAGCAGCTCGCCGGCCGGCTCGGCCTGCCCGGTCTGGCGCTGCCCACGGCATACGGAGGAGTGGGCTGCGGGCCCACCGAACTCGCCCTGGCCTGCGAGGAAACCGGCCGCGCCGTCCTTCCCTCTCCCCTGATGGCGACCGCGGCGCTGGCCGCCCCGCTGATCCTCGCGCTGGGCAGCGAGCGCCAGCGCACCGCACTGCTGCCGGCCCTCGCCGCCGGGGAGCTGACCGCGACGCTGGCCGTGCCGGGCGGCCGGCTCGCCACCGCACTGGCGCTGACCGGGCCGAACGACGGCGGCTGGGCGGGCGGCGGCCGGGCCGGCGGAATCCAGGCGAGGAGGGCGCCGCAGGAGGGCGAGGCCGTCCCGTCGAAGAACGGCGGGCGGCCGGCGGGCGGTGGCTGGCGGCTGTACGGGGAGGCCGGGCAGGTGCTCAACGGGCACACCGCGGAGGTGCTGGTGGTGGCCGCGCACACCGGTGGGTTCGCGAAGGGCCGCACCCTGCTCTTTCTCGTACGGGCGGCGGCGGGCGGGGGCGAGGCCCAGTCCGGCGCGGAGCGCGGTGTGCCCGGTCTGCTGCGGACCCGGCAGACCGCACTGGACGAGACCCGGCCGCAGGCGCGCCTCGAACTGCGCGACGTACCGGCCGAGTTGCTGGGGGAGGGGGACGGCGACGAGGCGGCGGTGGCCGGTGCGCTCGCCGCGACGGGGGTGACGGCGGCCGCGGCACTGGCCGCCGAGGCGGTCGGCGCGGCCGATACGGCGCTGGCCCGTACCGTCGCCCATGTCCAGCAGCGGGAGCAGTTCGGCCGGCCCATCGGTTCCTTCCAGGCGGTCCAGCACCGGCTCGCCGATCTGTATGTGCGGCTGCAGGCGGCCCGCTCGGCGGCGTACTACGCGGCCTGGTCGGCGGGCCGCGGGCCGTCCGCGCCCGGGGGCGCCGCCGGCCCGTACGGGGCGGCCGAGCCCGGGGTGGGGGCGCTGGCGCTCGCGCAGGCACTGGAGAGCCTGCGGGCGGTGGCGGCCGAGGCGGTGCAGCTGCACGGCGGTATCGGCTTCACCTGGGAACACGAGGCGCATCTGTACTTCAAGCGCGCGGCCTGCGACGAGCTGCTGCTGGGGCCCGTGCACCGGCTGCGCGCACGGGCCGCCGAGGAGGCGGGGCTGTTCCCGGACGGGGCGGAGGAGCCGAGCGGGGCGGGGAAGCCGGGCGGGAGTGGGGAGCCGGCCGGTGCGCCGGGCCGTACGGCGGCGGTGGAGGTCTGATGCCGCCGGGTGAGCGGTTGCTCATGAAGATCTCCGCGACCCGTGCGTTCGCCCGGACCGCGCCGTATGTCATCCCCGCCCTGGACCGTGCGGTACACCGGCTGACCCGCGGAAAGGTGCTGCTCAGCGCCCGGATGCTGCCCGGTGTGGTGCTGACCGCGACCGGCGCCAGGAGCGGGCTGCCGCGGCGTACTCCGCTGGCGTGCGTACCGGAGGACGGCGGCAGCTGGCTGCTGGTCGGCAGCAATTTCGGGCGGCCGGGGCATCCGGCCTGGACCGGGAATCTGCTCAGGAATCCGGAGGCCGAGGTGAGTTGGCGGGGCCGGGACATTCCGGTGCGGGCCCGGCTGCTGACCGGTGAGGAGCGGGCGCGGGCATGGCGGGCGGCGCTGGCGCTCTGGCCTCCGTACGCCGCGTATCAGGCACGGGTGACGCGGGAGATCCGGCTGTTCCGGCTGGAGCGGCGCTGAGCGGGCCGGTGCGCAAGGGGGCGTCGACCCTGCCCGGGCCGGTGCGCCGCATACGCGCAGCGGGCGCCGTGCCGAACCCCGGAGGGGCCGCGCGGCGCCCGCTGCGTGTGGTGTACAGCTATGGCAGGACGGACACAGGACCGACGGCGAACCGTCCCGGGAGCACCGGGACTTCGAGGCGCGGCAGCTTCTCCGGCCGCTTCCCCGACTGCTGTCGCGGTTACTTCGTTATTTGGTCGGCTTCTTTCCGGTGACGCCGAGGTGCACCAGCAGCGCCAGATTCGGCTTGAGCTCGGCCTGTTTGACGCCCCAGCTCTGGAAGCCCTTCTGGTGTGCGGCAACCGCGGCCAGCATCGCGACGATCGAACCGGCGATGGCGGCCGGGCTCACGTCCTTGTCGACCTTGTTCTTGCTCTGGAGTTCCTTGATGGAGTCCGTAAGGGAGTTGGTGACGGCATTGAGGATCTTCATGCGGATCTTGTAGAAACGCTTGTCGCCCTCGGCCGCACCCAGGTCGATGACGCGCAGAATCGCGTCGTGCTTGCGCCAGAAGGAGAGAAAGCCCTCGACCAGATCCTCCGCGGCCTGCCAGGCGGATTTGCCCACCCAGGAGCGTCCGGCGACAAGATCGGTCAGAGTGGCGCCTTCTTTGGCCATCTCCTCGGCGATTTCGAGGACGGCGCCCTCGACGTCCGGGAAGTACTGATAGAACGTTGCGGGTGAAGTCCCCGCTTTTCGGGCTACATCGATGACCTTGACGTCCCGATAGGGGGACGAACTGAGCATTTCACTGAGGCAGTCGAGAAGCTTTTGCCGCGTCGCCTGTCCGCGGCGGCCGGCAACTCTGCCGTCGACGGTTCGAACTTGTCCTGTCATGCCGTCAGCTTACCGAGGGGTGATCGGAGCGCGATTTGGCTGCCTGCAAATGGGGATGGGGGAGTTAGGGGTGCGTGGCCCCGGGGAGTGCCCTGGTGGCGGGCCCGCGCGCGATCACGGCTTGTATGGCGCCGCTTGGTCCGAACCGGTGAACGGTGTTATCAACAGCCTGTGGACAACTTTGGTGGATAAGTGGTCACCCTCCGTGCAACAAGTGCACGACGATGGCCGTCAGTTGAACTTCACCCCTACTTCTCCGCCGACTCCGCCGCCCCCTTCGGGCCTCGCGGGAATCGGACCTGCGTTCGAATTGCCGTCGCGCATACTTCGCGAACCGGCGCTAGCGTGGACATATGGCCGCCGTGGTGGTCGGCGCTGTCCGCTGCCCGCACGTCAATCAAGGCGCCACGCCAGGTGCGATGCCGCCGAAATGACCTTCGAACGCGCAGAATTGGGGCGTGGGGCCGGGAGCGACGACGGGGAGGGCAGGGCCGGTGGGGGGTGAGTGTGTGCGGTCGGCGGAAAGGCATGATTTCGGCCACCGCGGCCACCGGATGCCCCAGAGGCTCAACCGTTCCCCTGAGGTGCGCGTCAAACGGAATGGTGAACGTCCATATATCGGGCGGTGCCGCGCGCAGGGGAGCCGCAACCGGCCGGTAACCCGCTCGGCAATCGCCCGTCGCTGGACGTATCGGAGCACGTCAGGCGGGGTGGGGTGACGTCGGGTAACAGGCCCGGTGCGGGCTACGGGGGGTATGCCGTGACACGGCGGACAGGCCCCGGGTTCGCAACCGTCGGCTCGGCCAGGAAGAATCAGCACGCGTACGGCCGTTTCGGCCAGGCGGTGAGCGCTGCACGGGGCAGTGGCTCTCGGCGGCTCGTGGCTATTGAGAGTCTCTTTTTTACGCCCCACGGGGAGGTGGCAGGTAAGTGGTGGAGCAGCTGAAGCAGCTGACGCAGCACGATCCCCGGCGGATCGGCCCGTTCGAGGTGCTCGGCCGTCTCGGGGCCGGCGGCATGGGGCTGGTCTATCTGGCGCGCTCGGCGTCCGGCCGGCGCGTGGCGATCAAGACGGTGCGTACCGAGCTCGCCGAGGACCAGCTGTTCCGGGTCCGCTTCACACGCGAGGTCGAGGCGGCCCGCGCGGTCAGCGGCTTCTACACGGCCGCGGTGGTGGACGCCGACCCGCGCGCGGCGGTGCCCTGGCTCGCGACGGCCTATGTCCCCGCGCCCTCCCTCGAGGAAATAGTCAATGAGTGCGGGCCGCTCCCGGCCCAGGCGGTGCGCTGGCTGGCGGCCGGGATCGCCGAGGCGCTGCAGTCCATCCACGGTGCGGGCCTGGTGCACCGCGACCTCAAGCCGTCGAACGTGCTGGTCGTCGAGGACGGCCCCCGGGTGATCGACTTCGGTATCGCCTCCGGGGTGTCCAACACCCGTCTGACGATGACCAATGTGGCCGTGGGCACGCCCGCCTACATGTCACCCGAGCAGGCCCGTGACTCGCGCAGTGTGACGGGCGCGAGCGATGTCTTCTCCCTCGGGTCGACGCTGGTCTTCGCCGCCACCGGCCATGCGCCGTTCCATGGCGCCAACCCCGTCGAGACCGTCTTCATGCTGCTGCGTGAGGGCCCCGATCTGGCGGGGCTGCCGGACGAACTCCGTCCGCTCATGGAGTCCTGTATGCAGATGGAGGCCGGCCAGCGGCCGTCCCCCGCCGATCTGCAGCCCCAGCTCGCGCCGCACCTCTTCGGCTCCGGCAGCGACGACAGCGGTACCGCCTCGGCGTGGCTGCCGCCCGGTGCGGTGGGCCTCATCGAGGGCCGGCGCGGCGGCCGCACCGCCGTACCCGGCAACGGCCAGCGGGCCGGTTCCGGCCGCGGCGCGAGCCGTCCGGCGCCCGCCGCACCGCCGGCCCCGCCCGTGTCGCCCCCGATGCCCGCAGCACAGCCCGCCCAGGCGCCGCGGCGGCCGGAGAGCGCCCCCGCCGCCGCGGAGTCCGGCTGGCCCGGCCAGATCGGCGCGGGCCCCGGCGCGCACCGCGGCGGCGACCCGCGCGGTGCCCACCCCGGCCCGATGCCGCAGGCCGCGGTGCTCGGCCCGGACGCCTCGACGGCCCGGGTGACCCCGGTCTCCGCGCCGCCGCCCACCGCCGCGCCGTCCCCCGCTGCCGCGCTGTCCTCCGCACCGCCCGCCCCGTCGGCCGCTCCCGGGGAGGGTGCCGCCGGTCCCGTACAGCTCGGTGGCTCGCCCGCCCCGATAGGGCCGGGTCCGCGCGCCGACGCACCGCCGCCGCGCGGGCAGGCCGGTGCCGCGACGAACTGGGTACGGCCGCCCGGCGCCGGGCCCACGACCGGGGTGCCCCCGCAGGGCCCGGCGCACGGCGGGGAGAGCCCGGCCCGCAATGAGGCCGCACCGCCCCCGCCGCCCGAGGCACCGCCCGCCGAACCGGGCCGCTGGCGCCCCTGGCGGTTCCGGATGTCGAACGATGTGTGGGGCACCCCCGCGGTCGCCGACGACCTGCTCTACGTCACCTCCTTCGAGGTGCATGCGCTCGATGTGGCCAGCGGGCGCCGCAAGTTCAAGACCCGCGACGTCGCCTGGGCGATGGCGGTCGCGGACGGCCGGATCCATGCCTCGGACGGCCCGAGCCTGTACGCGCTGGACGCCGGCGACGGCACCGAGCGCTGGCGGCTGACCACCGAGGGCTGGGTCTACGCCCTCAAGGTCGACCGCGGGACCGTCGTCACCAGCACCCGTGGGGGCGGCGTCCAGGCGTGGGAGGCCGGCAACGGCGAACTGCTGTGGGAGACCGGCGGCGTCCAGACCGACTTCGAGACCGCCGAGGCCGGGCCCGTGGTGCACGAGGGCACGGTCTTCGTCTGGGCCGACGCCCGGCTGAAGGCACTGGAAGCGCGGACCGGCGCCGAGCGCTGGTCGTATCCGGTGGGCGACGCCGCGGCCTGCGGCGGGGTGCCCGTGCGGCTGCTGCCGGCGTCGGACGGTGCGGTCTACGTGGTGGCCGGCACCCGGGTGCTGGCGATCGACATCGCACGCGGCGATGTGCGCTGGCACTTCGAGGCGCCCGCGGTGTTCCTGAGCCCGCCGGCCTTCGCCCCCGGTCCGGCCGTCACCGGCGGCGGGGTCTATCTGGCGGACTACCTCGGCACGGTCTACGCACTGGACCCGGCGGACGGCCGCGACCGCTGGCGGATCGCCACCGAGGCACGGCAGTCCACCGAACCGGTGCTGGTCGCGCACGGCGCGGTCCATCTGGGCAGCGGCAAGGCGCTCTACACACTCGACGCGGTGACCGGCACCCCGCGCTGGCGGTTCCAGGCCGGTGCGGAGGTCGTCGGCGCACCGGTCGTCGCGGAGGGCCGGGTGCACTTCGGCTCCGCCGACCACTGCCTCTACACGCTCGACGCGATGGGCGGCCAGCTGCGCTGGAAGCTGGAGACCGGCGGCGAGATCACCGGCTCGCCGGTGGCGGTCGGCGGTGTCGTGTACGCCTGCAGCAAGGACCGTTGTGTGTACGCGCTGGACGCGGCCAAGGGGACGGGGCTGGCACGGCGGCCGTGAGGTCGTGAGGTCGTGACTTCGTGATGCCGTGATGTCGCGATCGTGCGTCTACTCGCGTTCTTCCGGGGGCTGTTCGCGCCGTTCGGGTTGCTCGGGCGGTGCGGGGCGCGGCTGTCGCTGCTCCTTGCCCCACTCCACCGGAGGTGTGGGCGGCTGCTTATGGGCCGGCATGGTGGGCGGCGGTGGGGGAGCCGGTTGCGGCTGCTGCGGGGGCGGTTGCTGTGGCCGTTGCTGTGCTTGTGTCCGCTGTTGCTGTTGCTGTTGCTGTTGCTGTTGCTGCGGGGGCGGTGGTGGTGGCGGGGTGATCGGCAGTGGTGTGGTGGGGGTGTCCTCCTGTTGCCCGTAGGGGCCACCTCCGGGTCCGCCGGGACCGGCCGGGGGGCCGGCAGGTCCGGGTCCGGTCGGGTACGGCTCGGGGTTCCATTCCTCGGCGCCCGGGCGGCCCGCGTCCCACGGTTCGGGAGTCCCCGGAGGGTAGGGCGTGTACGGGTCGTAGGGCGTGCGCTCGTCGTAGCGCCCGTCGTGCGCATAGCGTCCGTAGCGGCCGTCGTCGTACTGCCGGTCGTCGTAGCCGGGGTCGTAGGCCCGGCGGGGGCGGCCCCGCATGATCAGGGCGCCGAGCAGCAGCAGTGCGCCGCCGCCGAGGGCGTTGGCGACGCCCACCCCCAGACCGCGGGCGCCGGCCGTCAGCTCGGTCGCGGCCTGTCCCTGGCGGACCATCCACAGAATCGTGAAACCGAGCACCACCAGGCCCGCGAGGGTGACCAGCACCCGGGAGCGCAGGGCGACACCGATCAGGGTCAGCAGGGCGGCGAACGCCATGGGGAGCAGGAGGGACCCGAAGAGGGCGGCGCTGGTGCGCGTGAGCCCGTTGAAGAGGTCCTCGATGCGCACGTCATTTCCGTGACGGCCGTCGTACCAGGGACGGAAGGGGCTCCAGACGGCGGCCGTCGCTCCGACGAGGGCGATCAGCGACCCGAGAACGTTGCGCACCACGGGCGTCGCCTCGCTTCGGGTCGTCCGGTCATCCTCCGGGACCGACGCTACGCCTGAGCCCCTGCACGCGCGAGACAAGTACGCCCGCATGCGTGGCCGGGGCCCGTAAGGGGTGTCACCGGCGCTTGCTAGGGTGCCGTGCACGCGTCAATTCAAGAGTGACGGCTCAGCGGTTTCCACGGGGGATGGGCAGAATGCAGCAGCGCATGCGCAGGGGTACGGGCACCCGCGGGGGCGCCCGTACGGGTATCAGGGCAGCGGTCGCGGCCGGGCTGGCGCTGGTGACGGTGGCGACCGTCAGCGGCTGTGCCTTCGGCCGGCCCCGGGTGGCGATCCCCAGTTCCTTCCCGAGCCCGACGTTCTCCAGCGGGTACGACCCGAGCGACCCGACCCCGTCGTACGAGCCCACCTTCTCGCCCTCGCCGACCCAGGAGACCTACGACCCGGACGGGCGGTCGGACGTCAGCGGCAGCGGCTGCGACTTCTCCGATTCGCTGCGCCAGTTCACGTACACGGTCTCCATCACCAACCCGTCCATGAACGATTCCTTCTCCTACGACATGGCCGTCAACTGGATGAAGGCCAAGCCGGCTGACGGGAAGGCGTACGGGCTGCACGAGCGCTCGATCACCGTCGGTCCCGGCGACACCGAGACGTACACCGCCAAGTACACCGTCAACCAGTCCTCCATCGGGCGGTTCTGGTTCACCTGTGAGATCACCCGGGCGCACAAGAGCCGTATGTGACCCGTAGGGGAGCGGTCGTCACCTGACCAGGGGCCGGCCGCTCCGTCCGCCGTCCTGGCCGTCGCCCCGCCCGCCGTGCCCCTCACCGGGCCCGTCGCCGTGCCCCTCGCCCTGCCGCTTGCGGGCGGCGAACAGCGCGGCCTGGCGGTCCGGGGGCAGACTGCCCAGCGCGATCAGATGGGGAGCGTGCGCCAGGGCCTGCGCTCTGGCCGCCTCCTTGGCCGCCCACAGGGCGCGTACGGTGCCCTGGACCGCCTCGGTCGGCTGGGCGGCGAGCACGGCCGCACGGTGCCGCGCCACCTCGGCCGCGGCGCCGGGTGCGGTCAGCTCGGAGACCAGGCCGGTCTGGTACGCCCGGAGTGCGCCCAGCCGCTCCGCCGTCCCCATCAGGGCCAGCCGGGCGGCCTCCCCGTAGGGCATCCGCTGTGCCATATAGAGGGACTCGTAGGCGCTCACCATCCCGTAGGTGGTGTGCGGGTCGAAGAATGTGGCGTTCTCGGCGGCGACGAGGAACTCCGCCTCGCCCAGGAGATAGAAGGCGCCGCCGCAGGCCATGCCCTCGACGGCGGCGATGACCGGCTTCCACAGGTCGTTGGACTTCGGGCCGATGCGGAGCAGCGGGTCGTCGAGGGAGTAGGGCGAGGACGGCTGGGGGACGTTGACGGAGCGGTCGATGCCGGTGCAGAAGGCCCGGCCGCCGGTGCCGGTGAGCACCACGGCCCGTACGGTGTCGTCGAAGCGGAACGCCCGCCAGGTGTCCGCGAGTTCGGCGGCGGTGGCGAGGTCGACGGCGTTGTGCCGCTCGGGCCGGTCGAGGGTGACCAGTGCGACCCCGTCCTCGATCTCCGTGCGGACCGTCATGGCCGCTCCAGGAGCCAGCGGGGTACGGTCACGCCTCCCGGCATGGTGTGGAAGACGGCCTTCACCGGGGCGCCGATGCGCAGCCGGGCCGGGTCGACGGAGTTGAGGGGGGCGTCGGCGGCGGTGACGAGGTTGCCGACGAGGCGGATGCGCGGGGCCTCGGCCAGCTCCACGACGATCGCGTTGTAGCCCGGCTGCTCGGCGTACGCGGGCAGCAGCGGCGGGTGCGGCAGCACATAGGACCAGATGCGGCCGCGGCCGCTCATCCGCTGCCAGCGGGCGGCGAAGGACTGGCAGTGCGGGCAGCACGGCCGGGGCGGGAAACGCAGTTCGTCGCAGTCGGCGCAGGCCTGGACGCGCAGTTCGCCCCGGGCGGCGTACTCCCAGAAGGGCGCGCCGTCCTCGTCCGGGACGGGAAGCAGCAGGTCGGCGCCGTTGTCGGGCCGGTTGTCAGTGGCGGGTGCCACGATCGGTGTCATGGCATCACGAACGGGCTCACGGATGGACTCACGCAGCGGCTCACGAGCGGACTCCCGAGTGTTCATGACCTCTCAACTCCTCAGCAGCAGGGCCGAGGTGGGGACTCCCTCGCCCGCGGTGACCAGGCAGGTGGCGGCGTCGGGGACCTGCGCGGTGCTGGTGCCGCGCAGCTGTTTGACGCCTTCGGTGATCAGGTTGAAACCGTGTACGTACGCCTCGGAGAGACCGCCGCCGCCGGTGTTGAGCGGGAGGCGGCCGCCGATCTCCAGCGCGCCGCCCTCGGTGAAGGCCGCGCCCTCACCGCGCCCGCAGAAGCCGTAGCCCTCCAGCGAGAGGGGGATCAGGGGGGTGAACGCGTCATAGATCTGTGCCACATCGACGTCCTGCGGTCCGAGGTCGGCGCCTTTCCACAGGTGCCGGGCGGCCGTCCAGGCGGGGCCGGTGAGCGGGTCGTCGTTCCAGTAGTTGACCATGCCGTGGTGCTGGGCGGGCAGGCCCTGGGCGGCGGAGTGGACGTAGACGGGCCGCTGCCGGCAGTCGCGGGCGCGCTCGGCTGCGACCACGACACAGGCCAGCGCGCCGTCGGTCTCCAGGCAGTTGTCGAAGAGGCAGAGCGGCTCGCTGATCCAGCGGGCGGTCATGTACATCTCGCGGGTCAGCGGGCGTTCGTACATGATCGCGGCCGGGTTCTGGTTGGCCCGGTTGCGGCAGGCGAGCGCGACGTTGAAGAGGTGGTCGCGGGTGGCGCCGTATTCGTGCATATAGCGGCGGGCCAGCATGCCGATCTCGTCGGCGGGGCGCAGCAGTCCGAAGGGGCGGGTCCACTGTCCCGGAGTGGGCAGCTGGACCCGGGTGTTCTTCCAGGGGCGCGGCCCCGACCCGCGTTTACGGGACCGCCAGGCGACGCCGACGCTCGCCTGGCCGGTGGCGATCGCGGCGGCCAGGTGGGCCACCGTGGCGCAGGAACCCCCGCCGCCGTAGCCGACCTTGGAGAAGTGGGTGACGTCCCCGGCGCCGATGGCCTTGGCTATCTCGACCTCGTCGGTCTCCTCCATGGTGTAGGAGGCGAAGGCGTCCACCTCCGAGGGGGCGATCCCGGCGTCGTCCAGTGCCGCGACGATCGCCCGGCAGGCCAAGGTCTTCTCGGATTCCGGGAGTTGCCGGGCGAACGGGGTCTGTCCGATGCCGGCTATCGCCGTAGCGTCCTTGAGGGTCGCCCCCATCGCCACCTCCGTGGTCGGTCGCCAGTACTGACAGCGGAGGAGGCTACCGCTAATCTGACGGGCAGTCAGCTACTGGCGTACAGCTCTTCGGCGGGAGGCAGCGCGATGCGCGACGACGTGGAGGCGCGGGCGGACCTGGAGTACGGCGCCATCCCCGGCCTGGTGCGCGCCGCCGCCCGGCGGTACGGCTCCCGGGAGGCCGTGGTCGAGGGCCGCACCCGGATCTCGTACGCCGAGCTGGGCGAGCGGGTGGAGCGGGCGGCGGCCGCCTGTATGGCCTCCGGGGTCGTGCCCGGCGACCGCGTGGCCGTATGGGCGCCCAACACCCTCGACTGGATCGTCTCCGCCCTCGGGGCCGTCACCGCGGGCGCCGTCCTCGTCCCCGTCAACACCCGCTTCAAGGGCACCGAGGCCGCCTACCTCCTGCGCCGCACCCGCGCCAAGCTCCTCTTCATCACCGGCACCTTCCTCGGCACGTCCTACATCGCCGCACTCCGCCGCGCCGCCCGTGAAGGCACCGGCCACGGCCCGCTGCCCGGACTGCCGCGGCTGGAAAAGGTCGTGGTGCTCTCCGACGACGCGCCCGCCGACTTCGTCACCTGGCAGGAGTTCCTCGCCGGCGGCGCCGCGGTGCCATCGGAGACCGTCCACGACCGGGCCGACTCCGTGGGCTCCGACGCCCCCTCGGACATCATCTTCACCTCCGGCACCACCGGCCGTCCCAAGGGCGCCGTGATCACCCATGCGCAGACCCTGCGCGCCTACGACGTCTGGAGCGAACTGGCCGGCCTCCGGGAGGACGACCGCTACCTGATCATCAATCCCTTCTTCCACACCTTCGGCTACAAGGCCGGGATCATCGCCTGTCTGCTGCGCGGCGCGACGATGATCCCCCAGCCGGTCTTCAGCGTGGAGACCGCGCTCGCCAAGATCGCCGCCGAGCGGATCTCCGTCCTCCCCGGCCCGCCCACCCTCCATCAGCAGCTCCTGGACCACCCCGCCCGCGCCCGGCACGACCTCTCCGCGCTGCGCCTGGTGGTCACCGGCGCCGCCGTGGTCCCCCTGGAACTGGTCGAGCGGCTGCGCAGCGAGCTGAAGATCTCCACCGTCCTGACCGCCTACGGCCTTTCGGAGAGCTCGGGCGTCGTCACGATGTGCCGCCGCGGCGACCCGCCCGAGGTGATCGCCGCGACCTCGGGCCGCGCCCTTCCCGGCACCGAGGTACGGATCGTCGACGCCGCGGACCGCCCGCTGCCGCCCGGCGACCCCGGCGAGGTGCTGGTCCGCGGCTACCACGTGATGTCCGGCTACTTCGAGGACCCGGCCGGCACGGCCCGCGCGCTCACCCCCGACGGCTGGCTGCGCACCGGCGACGTGGGCGTGCTCGACGCGGACGGCAACCTCCGGATCACCGACCGCATCAAGGACATGTTCATCGTCGGCGGCTTCAACGCCTATCCCGCCGAGATAGAGCAACTCCTCGGCCGCCACCCGGACATCGCCGACGTCGCCGTCGTCGGCATACCCGACCCCCGCCTCGGCGAGGTGGGCAAGGCCTATGCGGTCCGCCGCCCCGGCTCCCTGCTCACCGCCGACGATCTGATCGCCTGGTCCCGCCGCGAGATGGCCAATTACAAGGTCCCGCGGGAGGTCGCCTTCGTCACCGAACTCCCGCGCAACGCCAGCGGCAAGATCCTCAAGACCCGGCTGCGGAAGGGTGCCGCGGGGCCCGCCCCCGCGTGAGGCGGCCGACCCGCCGGCCTGCCCCCGCGCCTGTTCCCGTCGCACAGCCACACCGCCACACCGCCACACCGCCACATCGCGTCCAGGGCACTCACCGCACTCGGCGCACTCACCGCACTCGGCGCACTCACCGCACTCGGCGCGGCACGTCCAGCGCCGCACGCGGAAGGACCGGGCACCGCCCCGTCGAGCCGTTCCGGGCCCCCGGGCCTACGACGTCGGAGGTGTCCAGTCCGGCCGGCGGCCGCTGAGCGCCACCACCCGGTCGAGGAACGGTGCGTCCGCCGCCACCTCCACCGGCGGGCCGAACGGCCCGCGCTCCGGGCTCTCGGCGAACTGCGTGAGCAGCGCGTACGAGACCCCGAGGCTCGCCGTGTCGGGCGCGTACTCCTGGCCGGTGGCGCGCGCCAGGTCCCAGCCGTGCAGCACCAGCTCATTGAGCGCGATCCGGCCCGCGATGGCCGCGGGAAGGGCCACTCCGCCCGCCTGGGTCTCGCCCTCCCAGGCCTCCGGGGCGTGCCAGGCCTCCGCCATGCCCTGCAGATTCCGGTCCAGTTCGGTGCGCCAGCCGGGCTCCACATCGGGCTCCGTCGCACCGGGGTCGACGCTCGTCATCGGCCCGAGGTTCTTGCGCGCCGCCTCCTGGAAGGCCGCGGCCAGCCCGACGAGGTGGCCCAGCAGATGGCGCACCGCGTACGCCTCGCAGGGGGTGGGGGCATCGAGCTGCTCCTCGGCGGTCCGGGCCGCGAGCTGTGACACCAGCCGCGCCTGTGCCGCGAAGTCGATCGTCTCGGTCATCGTCCGGGTCCTTCCGTCCTGCCGGGGGCGTCCTGCCGGGGCCGGCCCCGGACGCATACCGCGCACACCTCCGGCGCCACTCCCAGTGAAGACTCCACCGGCCCCCGGAACTCATCGCCACACCGCCGTACGTCTCCCGCCACACCGCCGCACGGCTCCGGCTACTCCGTATACCGCTCCCGCAGCACCGTCTTGAGCACCT
Source organism: Streptomyces sp. G7(2002) (assembly GCF_028870195.1). Classification (NCBI taxonomy): domain Bacteria; kingdom Bacillati; phylum Actinomycetota; class Actinomycetes; order Kitasatosporales; family Streptomycetaceae; genus Streptomyces; species Streptomyces sp. G7(2002). The sequence goes on along the minus strand of NZ_CP102609.1, from coordinate 4,347,917 downwards.
TGTTCAGCGGCCCGCCGCGCGGCAGCGCGCCGACGGTCTCCAGCTGCTCCGGCAGTTTCTGCGTCATCAGCCCGGCCGCCCGCAGATGCGCGGTCAGCCCGGCCAGAGTGAGCGGCGGTGCGGCCGGATCGGCGGGTGTGACGACCGCGCACACCCGCTCGCCGCGTTCCCGGTCCGGCAGTCCGATCACCGCGGCCTCCGCCACCGCCGGATGGGTGTGGAGCAGATCCTCGATCTCCTGCGCGGAGATGTTCTCGCCCTTGCGGATGATGATGTCCTTGAGCCGCCCGGTCAGCACCAGATGCCCGTCGGGGCGCAGCAGCCCCAGGTCCCCGGTGCGGAAGGAGCCGTCGGCGGTGAACGCCTCCGCGGTCAGCGCCGGATCCGTGTACCCACGGAAGAGCATCGGCCCCTTGAGCGTGACCTCGCCTGTCTCCCCGGTGCCGGCCGTGGACCCGTCCGGCCGGACGATCCGTACCTGCGCTCCCACGACCGGTTTGCCGACCGTCCGCGACAGCTGCTCGTCGCTGTCGTACGGCGTCCCCATCGCGATCATCGGGCACTCGGTCATCCCGTAGCCGTGCACGATCGCGCACCCCAGCTCCCGGCCCGCCGCCGCATACAGCTCCGGCGGCATCGGTGCCCCGCCGCCGGACAGCAGCCGCAGCGACGGAATCAGCCGTCCCGCGTGCGGCAGCTGCCGCCGGTAGCGGCGCGACTCGTCCAGGAACGCCTGGTAGAACGCGGTGCTGCCGCCGGCCATGGTGACCCCGCGCCGCCGGTAGACGGCGGCCGCGCGGCCCGGCTCGAAGGTGTCCAGGACGACCGCGGGAAACCCGCTGACCAGCATCGCGATGACATAGTCCGGACCGGCGATGTGCGCATACGGAAAGGCGATCGAGCCGATGTCGTCCGCGGACATGCCGAGCGCGGTGGCCAGCCCGACACCACCGGCGATCAGGCCGGCATCGCTGTGCTCCACCCCTTTGGGATCGGAGGTGGTGCCGGAGGTGTAGTAGATCCAGGTGGTGGCCCCGTCGCCGGCCGGTGCCGCGGCGGGCAGCCCGGCCGGGTCCGCCGTGGGCAGCCCGTCCCCGACCGGCAGCACCCGCACCCCGTCCCCGGCGAGCTTCCGGACCATCGCGGTGTGGTCGAACCCCCGCCACACGCCCGGTACGAGGACGAACTCCGCCGCCGACTCCGCCAGGATGAAGCCGACTTCACGCTCCCGGTGGAGCGGAATGACCGGTGTCTGTACGGCCCCCAGCCTGGCCAGCGCCAGCGACGCGACCACCGTCCCGATCCGCGTCGGCAACTGCCAGGCCACCCGCGTCCCGGCCCCGATCCCCAGCTCCCGGAACCCGGCCGCCACCCGCAGCGCCTCGTCCCGCACCCCGTCGAAGGTGACGCTCCGACCGTCCCCGTCGAAGAACATCGGTCTCCCGCACGAGACCCGGGCGCGGTACTCGACCAGTTCCCAGAGCGTGTGTATACGGGCGGGTTCGAACACGGCGCGCCTCCTGGCTACGAGCGGAGCGGGGCGGGGCCGGCCCGACGGCCTCGGCGGGCCTGAACGGCGCGACTGTAGCAGCAAAGCTGATGGATCGTCAGCTCTGAGTGACGCGGATCTGTGCGGCAGGCGGAGAGGCTGCCGAAACCGAGCGGGCCCGTCGCGGTGCGACGGGCCCGGCCCCCGTGAAGGGGCGGTGCTGCGTTCGGTCAGTGCTGGACGGAGCCCTGGGGCGCGGTCGGGATGTGGTTGTCGGGGGTGGCCGTGTTGGCGACTATGGGCATGGTGCTGTCCTGGGCGGAGAAGCCCGGGGTGGCGGGGGTGTGGCTGTCCGCCATCGCCGGAGTCGCGGCGCCGCCGGCGGCAGCGGCCGCGAGGGCGACGGTGACGAGGGTGCGCGTGAATCGGCTCATCTGAACTCCTTGAAGAGGTGAGTCATGAACAACAGAAGCTTGCCGTTCATAGGCCGTACATTCGATCAGGTGTCCTGAAATAGCTGCAGAATGAGGGGAATTGCCGTTGTGGGGTGCCGCGGCACCCGGCACGCAGCCAGGACCCTTCTGCGCCGGAGCACGCGAAAGGGGCCGACTTCGATGACTCCCCCCTTAGGAATGTCATCGAGGCTGGCCCCTTCGGTCCCCCCGTACTTCCCCCCGTTCCCCCGTACGTCCCCCGTACGTCCCCCCGTACGTCCCCCCGTACGTCCCCCGTACTTCCCCCGTTCCCCGGTCTCCCTCCGGGGCGTCTTCCCGGGTATCCCCCTGATTCCCGGGCTCACTTGATGCCGGTGTCGACTACTTGGGGTCGATGATCGGCCGAGTGCTGTCCTTCGCCGTCACGGAGTGACCGTCATGGGGAGCGCCCGCGGCACCGGCGACAGGAGCGTGCCCTTCCGCCGGCTGGATGGGACGCGTGCTGTCCATGGGCTGGATCGGGCGCGTGCTGTCCATCGGCTGAATGGGGCGCGTGCTGTCCATGGGCTGGATCGGACGGGTGCTGTCCATGGGCTGGATGGGACGCGTGCTGTCGAGCGGCTTGACGACATCCTTCTCGTCACCCGGGCGAGGCTGGTTCTCGGTGGCCATACGATCAACTCCTACGTGTGGGCGCTTTTGGCGCACCCGCCCGGCAACTCCCCCGTGGGTCGCCGGACGGGCGAACCGCGGCCGAACACCTTATCGGTGGGGCTCGCTCACCGAGCCGCTTGCCCCCCGAGGCGGCGGATCGGTTGAGAAGAGACTGCCGTGTGGCGATGAACGATCGATAAACGCCGGAGAGGCACGCCTTGGCTGCCGCTAAGCGACCGCCACCGAGGTGGGAAACCGCTGCGCACCGCTGTTCTGCGGCAGTCCCAGCCTCTTGTGAATCGTCTGCACTTCCTGCTGGCAGACCTGTGCGCGCCCAGTGTGCCCGATCTCGCTCAGAGCGTCTCCGAGTACCGCGAGTGCGCTGGCGCGCCAGCGGTCGCCACCGCTGCTGCGGAGCGCGGCGACCGCGAGTTCAGCGTAGTTGGCCGCCTTGGCGGGCTGATGTGCCGCCAGTTCCACTTCTGCCAGGCGCAGATACGTCATGCCTTCCCAGAACCGCTGCCGGGTGTCCTGGAAGCTGACAAGGGCCTCGGTCAGTTGTTGCGTGGCCTCCTCCAGGCGGTCGGCCAGCGTGAGGGCCATGCCCAGGTTGTACTTGCCGTTGGCCAGCCGTCGCGAGGCACCGCACTCCTCGTACAGCGCGACACCCTGCTCGGCGAGCGCGACCGCGCTGTCCACCCGCCCGGTGTCCAGATGAACCCGGGAGAGGTTGCAGAGCGCGCTCGCCTCCGACTGCTTGTTGTTGATGTCGCGGTAGGAGAGGAGAGCCTGGTTCAGATAGGCGTCCGCCTCGTCGAGCCGACTCTCGATACTGGCGATGATGCCCCGGTCGTTGAGTCCGTTGCAGGCGGAGAAGTCGTCGCCTGCGGCCAGTCCGCGCAGCGTCGCCAGCTTGGCGTGCTCATCGGCTTCGCCGAGCCGCCCGGACTGGGTGTAGATGGGGGCGAGGATCCAGTGCACGCGAGCCGCGGCGTGCTGGTCGTCGGCCTTCAGCGCGGCGGCGAGCAGGGTGAGACTGGCTTGCTCGAACTGCCGGTTGCTGGCACCGGAATCCGCCATGTCCCTGGTGAGCACCAGCAAATCGACGGCACGCCGCAGGGAGCCCGGTGCGGTGTTCTGCAGCGCGCAGGCGATCAGGCATCGGGTTTCACTGAACAGCCAGCTCATCGCCTCGGCGCGGTCCTCGAAGACCAGACCGGGATAGTGCGGCGTCTCCATGTGGTCGACCAGGATGTCGCCGGGGAGTTCGAGGGGGTATCTGTGCGCAGCTGTCGCCAGATAGAAGTCCAGGAGCCGCGACACCGCCGCATCGCGCTCCTCCGGCGGCTGTTCGTCGCGCTCCGCGCAGGAGCGTGCGTAGAGGCGTACGAGGTCGTGGAAGCGGTAGCGGCCGGGTGCCGCGGATTCCAGCAGTGAGGTGTCGACGAGGGATTCCAGCAGGCTCTCGGTCGTATCGGCGTCCATGCCGAGGAGGGCGGCGGCCGCGGCCAGGGAGATGTCCGGGCCGTCGGCCAGACCCAGCAGCCGGAAGGCCCGTGCCTGCTGGGGTTCGAGCTGTCCGTATCCCAGTTCGAAGGTGGCGGTGACGGCGAGGTCGCCGGCCCGCAGCTCGTCCAGACGGCGGCGCTCGTCGGCCAGTTTGCTGGCGAGCACGGAGACCGTCCAGGTGCGGCGGGAGGCCAGGCGGGAGGCGGCGATACGGATGGCAAGCGGGAGGAATCCGCAGGCACCGACCACGTCCATCGAGGCCTCGCGCTCGGCGTTCACCCGCTCTTCGCCGACGATGAGGGTGAAGAGGGTGAACGCCTCGTCGGGGCTCATCACATCGAGGTCGATCAGATGCGCCCCGGCGAGATCTATCATGCGCGCGCGGCTGGTGATCAGCGCTGCGCAGCCCTCGGTGCCGGGGAGCAGCGGGCGGATCTGTGCGGCGTCCCGGGCGTTGTCCAGCAGGGCCAGCACGCGGCGGCCGGCAAGGGCGGAGCGGTAGAGGGCGGAGCGCTCCTCCAGGCCGTCGGGGATCGCGGAGTCCGGGGTGCCGAGGGCGCGCAGGAATGCGCCGAGCACGGCCTCGGGCTCGGCGGGGGTGTGTCCGGCGCCCTGCAGGTCGGCGTAGAGCTGCCCGTCGGGGAAGTGCTCGCGGGCGGCGTGCGCCACGTGCACGGCGAGGGTGGTCTTGCCGACGCCGCCGATGCCGGTGAGCGCGGAGACCGCCATCACGCTGCCCTCGCTGGTGGCGAGCCGGTCGCCCAGCTCGGCGACGAAGGGGGTGCGCCCGGTGAAATCGGCGACGGTGGCGGGAAGTTGCTGGGGGCGGACGACGACATGGTCGGCGTGGTCCGAGCCGTCGCTGAGCGTGAGGGGTGCGTCCAGGTCGGCGTCCGCGCGGAGGATCCGCTGCTGGAGTTCCGAGAGTGAGGCGCGGGGCTCGACGGCCAGTTCCTCGTCCAGGAGCCGACGGGTGTCGGTGTAGACGGCCAGTGCCTCCGCCTGCCGGCCGCTGCGGTACAGCGCCAGCATGAGGAGTTCCCGCAGTCGCTCACGCAGGGGGTGGGCGGCGGTGAGGGCGGTCAGTTCGGAGACCGCCTCGGCGTGGCAGCCGACTTCCAGGTCGAGTTCGAGGCGTGTCTCCACCAGGGTCAGCCGCCACTCGTCGAGGCGGGTGCGCTGGGTGTCGGCGTAAGGGCCGGCGAGGCCGGCCAGGGGCTCGCCGGCCCACAGTGCGAGCGCGGCGTCGAGGAGCTCGCGGGCGCGGCCGCGATCGCCGGCGGCCTTGGCCTTTTCGGCCTCGGCCGCGTACTGCTCGGCATGGTCCAGGTCCAGGTCCAGCGGGCGGCCGTCCACGGAGCGGATCGCATAGCCGCCGGACTCACTGACCAGGGCGGCTGCGTCATCACCCAGCGCCTTGCGGAGCCGCGAGGCGTACGTACGCAGCGCGGCGAGCGCGGCGTGCGGCGGTTCCTCGCCCCACAGTGCGTCGACAAGCTCGGGTGCGGTGGCGGTACGGCCGCCACGCAGCAGCAGTGCGGCAAGCAACGCACGCTGCTGCGGGGATCCCGCTGCCAGCTGCGTAGCGCCGCGCCAGGCCCGCACGGGACCGAGCACGGAGAAGCGGAGCCGCTCCCGTCCCTGTCCCGGACTGTGGTCCATGTCTCCCCCTGCCTTGTGCCATCCGTTCGTACCGTTCGCATCGGTTCACCGTGCGCAACGGTCAGTCTGCCTTGTCCCAGCCCCTTACGTCAGTAGGGGTCCGGAGCATGCACAAAGCCTCCTCGGGTGATCAGGAGGTGTATGCGCCAGCGCACAAGAAGGCGCGGAAGGTCCGCTTCCGCGCGCCCTCTGGCCGGTAGTTGCCCCTGTGCGCCCTGAATGAGTCCCACCCTGCCCTTCCGCCGCTCGGGCCGCACTCCGTTTCTCTGCCGGCCCTCCCGGCAGGGAGCCATGTCCGCGATCCGTGCCCAGGACCGCATAGCTGACGCATCGTCAGATCGGCGCTACCGTATCCGCCATGGAGACCTTCCCCAAGATCATCTCGGTGGACGACCACACGGTGGAGCCCCCCAACGTCTGGCGGGACCGGCTCCCGTCGAAGTACCACGACATCGGCCCGCGCATCGTCCGGGCGCCCGTGAAGGAGATGACGTTCGTGGGCGGAAAGTTCGCCCCAAAGATGGGTGACAAGGGTGACGGCGGGCCCATAGCCGACTGGTGGGTCTACGAGGACCTGCACCGTCCGCTGACCCGTCTCGACACGGCCGTCGGCTACGCGCGCGACGACATCAAGCTCGAAGGCATCACCTACGAGCAGATGCGCCCGGGCTCCTTCAGCGTCCCCGACCGCCTGGCCGACATGGACGTCAACCACGTCCAGTCCGCCCTCTGTTTCCCCACCTTCCCCCGTTTTTGCGGCCAGACGTTCACCGAGGCCAAGGACCGTGAACTGGGCCTGCTGGGGGTGCGCGCCTACAACGACTGGATGGTGGAGGAGTGGTGCGGCCCGCAGGCGCGGGGCCGGCTGATCCCGCTCACTCTCGTGCCCCTGTGGGACGCCGAGCTGGCCGCCGCGGAGGTACGGCGCAACGCGGCCCGCGGCGTCCGCGCCGTCTGCTTCAGCGAGATCCCGCCCCACCTGGGCCTGCCCAGCATCCACACCGACTACTGGGACCCCTTCCTGCGTGCCTGCGACGAGACCGGCACGGTCGTCGCCATGCACATCGGCTCGTCCAGCAAGATGCCCTCGACCTCCGCCGACGCCCCGGCCGCCGTCGGCTCGACGATCACCTTCGCCAACTGCTGCTTCTCGATGGTCGACTGGCTGATGAGCGGTAAGTTCGACCGCTTCCCGAACCTGAAGATCATGTACGCCGAGGGTCAGATTGGCTGGATCCCGTACGTCCTGGAGCGCGCGGACGTGGTCTGGGAGGAGAACCGCGGCTGGGGCGGCGTCGCCGACAAGGTCCTCCGCCCGCCGTCCGAACTCTTCACCGAGCACGTCTACGGCTGCTTCTTCGACGACGCCTTCGGCCTGAAGAACCTGGACGCGATCGGCGTGGGCAATGTGCTGTACGAGACGGACTATCCGCACTCGGACTCCACCTGGCCGAAGTCGAGGGAGGTCGGGGAGTCCCAGATGGGGCACCTGGCGCCGGACGTCGTGGAGCGGATCGTCCGGGGCAACGCGATCTCGCTGCTGGGGCTGACGGGGGAGGGGCTGTGGGCGGGGGCAGGGGGTTGAGGTGTGGGCGTGTGCTGACGGGGAAGCGGTGGCCGGTGGCGGGCTGAGGCTGCGCCGCTTCCCGTGACGGAGTCCCGGCCCCGGCACCCCGCCCCTTGCCCGATGAGGCTTCAGGCACGACGATGTCCCGCGCAAGCTATGTGACGGTGTGTCAGATATAGCTGGAGGGCCGGTGGGCGGCGTGCGTGATGGGGTGTGGCGTCCGGAGGACGGGCGGCTGGTGTGGGGGATGCAGTTGCCGGTGCAGTCGCAGAGCACGCTCTTTGCGGAGGGCTGGGAGGCGGCTGCGGGGCCCGTTGATCTGGTCGAGATCGCGCGGGTGGCGGACCGGTGCGGGTTCGCGTACGTGGCCTGTTGTGAGCATCTGGCGATTCCGCGGCGGCTGGCCGAGGCGATGAGCACCGTCTGGTACGACCCGGTGGCGACGCTCGCGCATCTGGCGGCGGTCACGGAGCGGGTCCGGCTGCTCAGCCATGTCGCGGTGGTCGGGCTCCGGCATCCGCTGATCACGGCCAAGCAGTACGCGACGCTGGACCGGCTCTCCGGCGGGCGGCTGATCCTCGGGGTGGGTGCCGGGCACGTACCGGAGGAGTTCGAGGCGCTCGGGGTGGACTTCGGGCGGCGTGGGGCGGTGCTGGACGAGACCGTCGAGGCGCTGAAGGTGGCGCTGGGGCCGGACGAGTTCCCCAAGTTCACGGGGGAGCGGTTCGCGTTCGAGGGGCTGGGCCAGGCGCCGCGGCCCGTGCAGACGCCGCGGCCGCCGATCTGGGTGGGCGGCTCCTCGCCCGCCGCCGTACGCCGGGCCGCTGAGCGTGGCGACGGCTGGCTCCCGCAGGGCGACCGGCGCGAACAGCTGCCCGGACAGATCACCAGGCTGCGGCGGCTGAGGGAAGCGGCCGGAATCGAGGAGCCGGTCGTGATCGGCACCATCGCCGAGCCGCTGTACGTCGGCGAGCCGGGGTGGGCGGTCGGCCGGCGGACGCTGTCCGGGGCGCCGGAGCGGATCGCCGACTCGCTGCGGGAGTACCGCGCGATGGGCGTACAGCAGATTCAGGTGCGGTTCCGCAGCCGGAGCCGCGAGGAACTGACCGATCAGATGCTGGCGTTCGGGGCGGAGGTCGCGCCGTTGCTCAACGGCTGAGGGGCTGAGGGGCTGAGGGTGGTGGGGCAGGTGGCCACCCGTAGGCGGCCCCCCGTACGCCCCGCCCCGGGCGCTCGGCCAGGCGGTTCGGCGGACGTTCTCACCAGTGGAGGAGTGGCAGGCATGGGCAAGCTCGACGGGCGGGTTGTCATCGTCACGGGTGCGGCGCGTGGGCAGGGGGAGCAGGAGGCGCGGCTGTTCGTCGCGGAGGGTGCGCGGGTGGTGCTCGGGGATGTGCTGGACGCGCAGGGCGAGGCGCTCGCCAAGGAGCTGGGGGAGGGCGCCGCGCGGTACGTCCATCTGGATGTGACGCAGGAGGCGGACTGGCAGGCCGCGGCCGTCGCCGCCAAGGATGCCTTCGGGAAGATCGACGGGCTGGTCAACAACGCGGGGATCCTGCGCTTCAACGAGCTGGTGTCGACGCCGCTGGAGGAGTTCCAGCAGGTGGTGCAGGTCAATCAGGTCGGCTGCTTCCTGGGGATCCGTACGGTGGCGCCCGAGATCGAGGCGGCCGGTGGCGGCACGATCGTCAATACCGCCTCCTATACGGCGCTGACGGGGATGGCCTTCGTCGGTGCGTATGCCGCGACCAAGCACGCGGTCCTCGGGCTGACGCGGGTCGCCGCGGTGGAGCTGGCGGCCAGGAAGATCCGGGTCAACGCGGTGTGCCCGGGGGCGGTGGACACCCCGATGACCAACCCGGCCGCGCTCGACCCGGGCATCGATCCGGCGGAGTCGAAGCGGGCCGTGGACGAGCTCTACCAGAAGCTGGTGCCGCTGGGGCGGATCGGGCAGCCGGAGGAGGTCGCCAAGCTGGCGCTCTTCCTGTCGTGCGAGGACTCGTCGTACATCACCGGGCAGCCGTTCGTCGTCGACGGTGGGTGGCTGGCCGGGGTCAGCATCATCTGACTGAACGTCAGGTCCGTGCGGTGGCGGCTATTGACGCTCTCCGTGCGCGGTGGAACAGTCGGCACATCGAATCTGACGGTACGTCAGATATGGCCATCAGGGACGGTGAACCTCCTTGGAATTCGGGCTCTTTGTACAGGGATATGTGGGCAAGCGGGCCGAGACCGACCCGCTCGCGGAGCACAAGGCGCTGATGGAGGAGACCGAGTACGTCATCCAGGCGGACAAGTCCGGCTTCAAGTACGCCTGGGCGTCCGAGCACCACTTCCTGGAGGAGTACTCGCACCTCTCCGCCAATGACGTCTTTCTGGGGTATCTGGCGCACGCGACCGAGCGGATCCACCTGGGATCCGGCATCTTCAACCCGCTCGCGCAGGTCAACCACCCCGTCAAGGTCGCCGAGAAGGTCGCCATGCTCGACCATCTCAGCGAGGGCCGCTTCGAATTCGGCAGCGGACGGGGCGCCGGCAGCCACGAGATCCTGGGGTTCCTGCCGGGCATCACCGATATGAACCACACCAAGGAGATCTGGGAAGAGACCATCGCCGAGTTCCCGAAGATGTGGCTCCAGGAGGAGTACCCCGGGTTCCAGGGCAAACACTGGCAGCTGCCGCCGCGCAAGATCTTCCCCAAGCCGTACGGGGCCTCGCACCCGGCGATGTGGTACGCGGCCGGCTCGCCGTCCTCGTACGCCATGGCGGCGAAGAAGGGCCTGGGGGTCCTCGGCTTCAGCGTGCAGAAGGTCTCCGACATGGAGTGGGTGCTGGAGCAGTACAAGACCGCGATCCGGGACGCCGAGCCGATCGGTGACTTCGTCAACGACAACGTGATGGTGACGTCGACGGCGATCTGCGCCGAGACGCACGACAAGGCCGTGGAGATCGCGGTCAACGGGGGACTCAACTACCTCCAGTCGCTGGTCTTCCGGTACCACGACACCTTCCCCCGGCCCGAGGGCATCCCCGAGTGGCCCGAGCTGCTGCCCGACTACACCACCGAGATCATCGAGCTGCTGATCGCCGAGGAGCTGATGATCTGCGGCGACCCGGACGAGGTGCTCGGGCAGTGCAAGCGCTGGGAGCAGGCCGGCGCCGACCAGCTGAGCTTCGGGCTGCCGATCGGGGTCTCGTACGAGGACACGATGAACACGGTCAAGCTCATCGGCGAGCACGTGATCCCGAAGATCGACACGGATCCGGTGCACCGCACGACCCGGTTCCGGCCGGCCGCGGGCAGCTGAATTCCGCAGAGGGGAAGGGGCGCACACCGTGCTCGACCATCTGATCAAGGGCGCGACCGTCGTGGACGGGACGGGCACGCCCTCGTACACCGCCGATGTCGGCATCCGTGACGGCCGTATCGCCGTCGTCGTGCCGCCCGGCACCGTCACCGAGGAGGCGCGGAGCAGCGAGGACGCCACCGGGCTCGTCCTCGCCCCCGGCTTCGTCGATCCGCACACCCACTACGACGCACAGCTCTTCTGGGATCCGTACGCGACGCCCTCGCTCAACCACGGGGTGACGACGGTGGCGGGCGGCAACTGCGGCTTCACGCTCGCCCCGCTGAACCCGGCGCGGCCCGCCGACGCCGACTACACCCGCCGGATGATGTCCAAGGTCGAGGGCATGTCCCTGGTGGCACTCGAGGAGGGCGCGCCCTGGTCGTGGAGCTCCTTCGGCGAATATCTCGACGCCCTGGAGGGGCGGATCGCCGTCAACGCGGGCTTCATGGTGGGGCATTGCGCACTGCGCCGGTACGTCATGGGGGAGGACGCCGTCGGCGGGCAGCCGACGCCCGCGCAGCTGGAGCGGATGCTGGCGCTCTTCCACGAGGCGATGGCGGCCGGGGCGTGGGGTTTGTCCACCACCCAGTCCGCCACCCACTCCGACGGGGACGGACAGCCGGTCGCCTCCCGGCACGCCGCGCCGGCCGAGCTGCTCGCGCTGTCGCGGGCCGTCGGTGAGCACGAGGGCACCCAGATCGAGGCGATCGTGGCCGGCTGCCTCGACCAGTTCAGCGATGCCGAGATCGAGCTGCTCGTCGAGATGAGCGCGGCGGCCGGGCGGCCCCTGAACTGGAATGTGCTGACCATCGACGCGGCCGTGCCCGAGCGGGTGCCGCGGCAGCTGATCGCCAGTCAACGGGCCCGGGAGGCGGGCGGCCGGATCGTGGCCCTGACGATGCCGATCCTCACCCCCATGAACATGTCCCTGGGCACCTTCTGCGCCCTGAACCTGATCCCCGGATGGGGCGACATTCTGGGCCTGCCGGTCCCCGAACGGATCGAGAAGCTCCGCGACCCCGGGGTCCGGGCCGAGATGCTGCGGCGCGCGGGCAGCAAGGAGGCGGGTGTCTTCCGGCGGCTCACCCACTTCGGCCGGTATGTCATCGGGGACACCTACTCCCCGGCGAACGAGGGCCTGACCGGGCGCGTCGTACAGGACATCGCGGCCGAGCGCGGCCAGGAGCCCTTCGCGTGCCTGGTGGAGATCTGCGCCAACGACCAGCTGCGGACGGTCCTGTGGCCGATGCCCACCGACAACGACCCGGACTCCTGGGCGCTGCGCGCCGAGACCTGGCAGCACGAGGACGTGCTGCTCGGCGGGTCGGACGCGGGGGCGCATCTGGACCGAATGTGCGGCGCCCCCTACACGACGCGCTTCCTCGGCGACTGTCTGCGCGGCCGCAAGCTGATGGGTCTCGAACAGGCCGTGAAGATGCTCACCGACGACCCCGCACAGCTCTTCGGCCTGCGGGAGCGGGGACGTATCGAGGAGGGCTGGCACGCCGATCTCGTCCTCTTCGACCCGGAGCGGATCGACGCGGGCAAGGCCACGCTCGTGCACGATCTGCCCGGCGACAGCCCGCGCCTGGATTCCAAGGCGATCGGCATCAACGCGGTGTGGGTCAACGGCGTCGAGACGATCCGCGAGGACGTGGTGACCGGCGCGGTCCCGGGGACGGTACTGCGGTCGGGGCGGGACACGAGGACGGTGAGCACGAAGTGACGGGTGTGGGGCGGGGACAGGCGAGGGGCGAGTGAGGCCATGGTGAGCGTGGGACGGAGTGCGGGCGAGGGGACGGGTGAGGCGATGGTGGGCGTGGGGCGGAGTGCGGGCGAGCGGCAGCCTGGAGTGCGGCGCGTGGGGCGGAGCCTGGGTGGCTTGCGGTGCGGCGCGCCGGGCGCGGTGGCGGTGAGCGCCAAGTGACGTCCCCCGGGCGGCTGTTCATCGGCGGGGCGTGGGTCGAGCCCGACGGCGGCCACTACGAGGTCATCGACCCGGCGACGGAGGCGGTCGTCGGGCTCGCGCCCGAGGCGAGCCGGGAGCAGGTGTACGAGGCGGCGTCCGCGGCGGGCGAGGCCTTCCAGGCCTGGTCCCGTACGGCGCCGCAGCGGCGTGCCGAGATCCTCGACCGGGCCGCGGAGGTGCTGCAGCGCGACTTCGCGGCGCACGCCGAGCTGGCGCAGGCGGAGAGCGGTGCGACGACCGGCACGGCGCGCGGCATGCAGGTGGCGGTGGCGGTGGCGCGCTTCCGGCGCTATGCGAAGGGGGCGCTGGAGCCCGTGGAGCAGGGGCTTCCGCCGCAGATCAACGAGGCCGGGCCGATGGGGAAGGCGGGTGTGCTCGGAGCCCTGGCGGTACGGCAGCCGGTTGGCGTCGTCACCTGCATCACCTCGTACAACAACCCGTGGGCCAACCCGGCGGGCAAGGTCGCCCCGGCCCTGGCGATGGGCAACACCGTCGTGGTGAAGCCCGCCCCGCAGGACCCGCTGTCGGTGTACCGGATGGCGGCGGCGCTCGCTGAGGCGGGGGCGCCACCGGGGGTCGTGAACGTCGTCAGCGGCGCCTCCCCGGCGGTCGGCGAGGCGGCCGTGGACGCGCCGGATGTGGACATGGTGAGCTTCACGGGCTCGACGGCCGTGGGGCAGCGCATCGCCGAGGTGTGCGGCCGCGGTATGAAACGCCAGCTCATGGAGCTGGGCGGCAAGGGTGCCGCGGTGGTCTTCGACGACGCGGACCTGGACTCGGCGGTGGCTGGCATCGGCACGACGTACTCCTTCTACAGCGGGCAGATCTGCACCGCGCCGACGCGGGTGATCGCGCAGAGAGGGGTGTACGAGGCGCTGGTGGAGCGGCTGACGCGGTACCTCGGGCGGCTGACGGTCGGCGATCCCCGCGCGCCGGGGACGGTGGTCGGACCGGTGATCTCGGCCGCGCACCGCGACCGGATCGAGTCGTATGTGGAACTGGGCAGGAAGGAAGGCGCCCGGGTCGTGGCGGGCGGCGAACGGCCGTCCGTGCCGGAACGCGGCTTCTATGTCGCGCCGACGCTGCTGGCCGACTGCACCAGGGACATGCGGGTCGTACGGGAGGAGATCTTCGGCCCGGTGGTCGTCGTCCTGCCCTTCGACGAGGAGGACGAGGGGGTGGCCCTCGCCAACGACAGCGACTACGGGCTCATCGACTACGTGTGGTCCGGCGATGTCGCCCGCGCCTTCCGGGTGGCACGGCGGCTGCGGGCCGGAGGGGTCGGGGTGAACACCGTCGGACGGAACATGGAAGCGCCGTTCGGCGGCTTCAAGAAGAGCGGGGTGGGGCGCGACGTGGGCTCGTACGCGCTGCATGCGTACAGCGAGTTGCAGTCGATCGTGTGGCCGGGGTGAGTGGGGTTGGGTGAGTTGGGCTTGTTGGGGTGAGTGGGTTGGGGTGAGTGAGGGTGGGGTGAGCGGGGTTGGGGTGAGCGGGGCCGGGTGGTGCTGACCGTCGGCAGGGGGACTCACGGGCTCCTCCGACGGACGGGCAGTGCGGCCGTTCCGTCCTGCCAGTCCTGCCAGTCCCGCCTGTCCTGCCAGTCCGGCCTGTCCCGCCAACCCCGCGGTGACGCCCCGGACTACGCTGCTCTGATCGTCACGCCCCGGGCCAGGAGCCGGCTGGGACGGAGACCGAACATCGCGTGGAATGCGCTGCTGAAATGGGAGGGGCTGGCGAACCCCGCCTCCACGGCCGCCGTGCTCAGATCCGGCCAGGTCTCCAGCAGGAGCGCCACCCGCAGCATGCGCGTCCACAGGCGGTAGCGGCGGAAGGTCGTCCCCGTCTGGGCGCGGAAGAGCCGGAGGAACGTCGATACGGACAGGCCGGCTTCCACCGCCAGTTCCTCCGCCGAGAGCTGCCGCCCCGGGTCCTCCGCCAGCCGCAAGGTGGCCTGCCGGATCCGCGGGTCCCTGGCCTCCGTGCGGTCGTCCGGACCGGCGAGGTCCAGCCAGCGCAGGGCGGCCGGAAGCGGGGTACTCCCGTCCATCTGCGCGGCCAGCCGCGTGAGCGGGAGTTCGTTGCCGTGCCCCCGGGCGAGCTCGGCGCTCCCGCTCATCATCCGACGGCACGCCCGCTCCCGTGGCGAGGCGGGGTCCAGGTAACAGAACGCCATCCGGTTCCCGTGGGAGACGATGCGGTGCCGCACCCGGGCCGCTATCAGTGCGGTACGGGCGACCTGGCGGGTGCCGTTCTCCAGCTGGACCGTGAACTCCTCGTCCACACCCACCGCCAGACAGCTCACCGAGCCGGAGTGGATGTCCAGCGCCAGGGACGGTCCCACGTACAGCGCCTGACCGGGCCACAACCACAGCGCGGCCGGCACACCGCACGTTTCTGAAAGCGGCACCGATGGCATGCAGGCATGCTAGCCAGCACTTCGACCACCCTTCCCACCTCTTGGAATGACACATGTGGCTCGACCGCGTCACCACTGCTCTGCTCCTCCTCGTCGGGTTGGTGAACCTCCTGCCCGGCGTCGTCGCCTTCGCGCCGTCGAAGATCACGACGGCGTACGGAGTGCCTGCCGAGGGCCCCGGCTCCGCCGATCTGACGGTGCTGCTGCGCCACCGGGCCGTCTTACTGGGGCTCGTCGGACTCGCCCTGCTCTGCGCGGCGTTCGTCCCGTCCTTCCACCTCCCTGCCGTCACGGCCGGGGCGATCAGCATGGGGTCCTTCCTGTTGCTCGCTTACTCCACACCGGGTCTCCACAGCGCCACGATGCGCGTGGCACGCATCGACATAGCGGCGATCGTGGTGCTGGCCGTCGCCGCCGTCCTCATCTTGCGGAAGAGCGCCTGAGCGTCCGGTACGCGGAGGCACGCCGGGCGTCGCTCACCGTCCGCCGCTCGCCGCGCCCGGTCGGCCTAAGCCGGTCGGGCTCAGCCCCAGCGGCCCAGGAAGACCGGGTTGGTCATGGCGGCCATGGGGCCCGGCAGGCCCGGTGTCGTCGAGGGGTGGCGGACTTCCGCGCGTATGTAGGCGGCGTAATCCGGGGTGGTCCGCCAGCTGACGGTGCCCTCGCCCGAGGGCGGCAGCGGGGTGGAGTACAGCCGCCCCTGGTCGGTGACGAAGGAGACCGTGCACCCGGGGGCGCCGGAGACCGTCAGCCGCGCGGTGACCTTCGTCGTACGGGATACCGCCAGGCGCTCGGCGATTCCGGCGTGTTCGCCCCGCTCACCGGTGACGGAGAAGGACAGACCGACCTTCGACGACTCGGCGATCCAGACCCGGCCGGCCCGGATGCCGTCCTGCAGCGCCCGGCGCGAGAGATCGTCGGCGAGCACCACGGTCTGCGGCAGGCCGACGACATCGGGGTCGCGATGGGCGTCGCTGTGGCCGACGGCCGGCAACCAGTCAGCGCGGCCCTGGGTGTGGGCGACCAGGGTGTTGTCCCACTCGGCCAGGGTGATCTCGTCATCGGGGGTGTACGGGCCGTTCCAGACCTCCACCGCATCGGCTTCGTTCAGCCCGAACTTCCAGTTGCAGCCGATGCAGGTGGCGTGCGGATGGGCCGGGATGACCAGGCCTCCGGCCCGGCGGATGGCGCGCGCGAACTTCCCGAAGGCGTTGTCGCGGGCACGGTAGCGCCAGTCGATGAAGACCCCGGGGTCGGTGCCCAACGCCACCACGTGCCCATTACGGGTGGTGACCTCCTCGCCGGTCAGGATCAGCAGGTCATCGCCCCACAGACCGTCCCAGGCACCGTGCGCGGAGGTGGTGTTGTGCTCGGAGGTGTTGATGAAGTCCAGTCCGGCGGCGCGGGCCAGCGCGGCGATCTCGGCGGGGGTGCGCTTGCCGTCGGAGTGGACGGAGTGCAGATGGCTGTCGCCGCGGTACCAGGCGCGGCCCCGGCCCCGGGCGCGCTCGGGCGGATGGACGGGCGCCGGGGTGTGGCCCCGGGGGCCGTACTTCAGGGTGATCGTGACGTCGTAGGGCAGCCCTTGCGGGGCGACGGTGTACGGGCCGAGGGCGATGTGCCAGGTGCCGGCGTTGACGGGGCCCGGGAGGTAGCCGGGGGTGGCCTCGTCGGCGCGCAGGAAGAACTCCGTCCGTGCCCCGCCCGACCAGCCGCGGAAGCCGGCGCCGCCGAGGTCCGTGCCCCGTTCGTCGAAGATGCCGATGTCGCAGGCGTTGCCGGCCGTGCCCTCGGGGACGGTGGGTCTGTCGTAGCGGTAGGCCACCGCGATCTCGCACACCCCGCGCGGTACTTCCACCGGCAGATACACGAAGTCGGGTGAGCCCGTGGGCAGATGGCCGGTGACCCGCCGGGTCTGCTCGCCCGGCCCGCCTCCGGGCCGGCCGCCCGCGGGCGCTGCGTCGGCGAAGCTCACACGTCCGAGCGTAAGCGCGCCCGTCGCGCCCGCAACCGCCGAAAGTCTCAGTACATCGCGTCGTTCCATCCCCGCCCCCCACGCCGTGTCATGTCCGATGTGTGCCGCCTCGCGGCAGGCTCGTTGCGCCGTGTGAAAACTGTTGTACGCGGGTGCGACACCGAGGGAAAGGGCTGTGGATAACCGTCGGGCGGTGAGGCACCATGCGGTCACGCACACGCCCGACGCGGAGGTGTCCCAGCATGCGGATCGCGACCACGATCTTCCTGACCGACGAGACGATCCGGCCGGACCGGCTGGGCCGCGAGCTGGAGCAGCGCGGATTCGCCGGTCTCTATCTCCCCGAGCACACCCATATCCCGGCCAGCCGGGACACCCCGGCTCCCATGGGCGAGCCGCTGCCCCGTGAATACGGCCGAACCCTCGATGCGTTCATCGCGCTCGGCCAGGCAGCCGCGGTCACCGAGCGGCTCGCCCTCGGCACCGGCATCACCCTCGTCTCCCAGCACGACCCGGTCGACCTCGCCAAGCAGATCGCGACCCTCGACTTCCTCTCCGGGGGCCGCTTCACCCTCGGCATCGGCTATGGCTGGAACGTCGAAGAGGCCGCCGACCACGGGGTGGAGTGGTCGACCCGGCGCGAGCTGACCCGCGACCGGGTGGCGCTGATGCGCGCCCTGTGGGCCGCGGAACCGACCGCGTACAAGGGCACATTCGGGTCCGTACGGGCGTCCTTCGCGCACCCCAAGCCGGCCCACGGCGCGCCACGCATCCTCCTCGGCGGCGCGGCCGGACCCAAGCTCTTCGGGCAGATCGCCGAGTACGCGGACGGGTGGCTGCCGATCGGCGGGCGGGGGCTGACCGAGACCGTTCCGGTGCTGCGGCAGGCGTGGTCGGACGCCGGGCGCTCGGGTGAGCCGGTGGTGGTGCCGTACGCGGTCCACCCGTCGCCCGGGAAGCTGGCGCACTACCGCGAGCTGGGCCTGCAGGAGGTGGTGCTGCAGCTGCCACCGGCCGGGGAGGCGGAGGTACTGCGGACGCTGGACGACTTCGCGCAGTACTTGTGACGCACGGCAGCGCACCGTACCGGATGGGTGACGACGGGCGGGCGCGTCCCGGAGGCAGCCCCTTGCGGGAGGCCTGACGGACCGCGGAGGCCTGACGGACCGGGGCGGCCTGACGGACCGGGGGCGACCGCACCGGGCGCGCCCTAGGACCAGCGGTGTACGGCCCTTCCCGTCCGGGCCGGTACCGGAGACCGATTCGCATCCGCCCCCTCCGGTCGTAGCGTCGAAGGTGAGGACCCGTTGAGCCACCCGCAGTCAACGGTCCAAGGAGATCGGTCCACGGTCCAGAAGACCGAGGGTCCGAACGATCCCGCAGATCAGGGACCACGTCGATCAGGGACCACGTCGATCAGGGACCGCGTCGGTCACGGGACCAGAGAGATCAAGGAGACCCCATGCCTCGCCTCGACCACACGATCGTCCACAGCACCGACCGTTTTGCCTCCGCCCGTTTCCTGGCCGATCTGCTCGGCGTCCCCGAGCCCAAGGCGTTCGGCCCCTTCGCCGCCCTCAAGCTGGACAACGGTGTGGCCCTCGACTACGCCGAGCATGTCGCAGGCGGCGAATTCGTCCCGACGCACTATGCGTTCCTGGTGACCGAGGAGGAGTTCGACGGGATCTTCGGCCGTATACAGGAGCGCGGGCTGTCCTACTGGGCCGACCCCATGCACTCCAAGCCTCAGGAGATCAACACCCGGGACGGCGGCCGCGGTGTCTACATCCTTGACCCCGATGGCCACAACATGGAGTTCCTGACCCGGACGTACTCGGACGAGCTGCTGGCCAGTATGTAAGCGTGCGGTGCGCCGCCGCCGGGAAGTGCCCCCTCCGCACCCGGACGGAACCTCCGTCCGCAGTGATCAGCGGCACATCAACGGCCCTTTCTCCGGCGGCGGGGCTGTCGGTGGGCGCTCGTATGCTCGGAGGATGACTTCCAGCGCGCAGGTACCTGACCAGGCCTCCGACCAAGGGACCGACCGCGAGACGCACGCCGGGCCCGCCGCCGGCCGCCCCACGGCGAACGCGATGCGCCGCGCGCTCAAGCGGGCCCGCGACGGTGTCGCGCTGGACGCCGGCGAGGCCGCGGTGCTGCTGCAGGCACGCGGCGAGGACCTCAGGGACCTGTGCGCCTCCGCGGCCCGGGTGCGGGACGCCGGCCTGGAGGCCGCGGGCCGCCCCGGCGTCATCACGTACTCCAAGGGCGTCTTCATCCCCCTGACGCGCCTGTGCCGGGACAAGTGCCACTACTGCACCTTCGTCACCGTCCCCGGCAAGCTGCGCCGGGACGGCCACGG
Source organism: Streptomyces sp. G7(2002) (assembly GCF_028870195.1). Taxonomy (NCBI): domain Bacteria; kingdom Bacillati; phylum Actinomycetota; class Actinomycetes; order Kitasatosporales; family Streptomycetaceae; genus Streptomyces; species Streptomyces sp. G7(2002). The sequence goes on along the minus strand of NZ_CP102609.1, from coordinate 4,328,527 downwards.
GATGTTCATGTCGCCCGACGAGGTGCTGGACATCGCCCGCCGCGGCGCCGAAATGGGCTGCAAGGAAGCCCTGTTCACCCTGGGGGACAAGCCGGAGGACCGCTGGCCCGAGGCCCGCGAGTGGCTGGAGGCGCACGGCTACGACGACACGCTCTCCTACGTCCGCGCCATGGCCATCCGCGTCCTGGAGGAGACCGGTCTGCTGCCGCACCTCAATCCCGGGGTGCTGTCCTGGACGGACTTCCAGCGGCTCAAGCCCGTCGCCCCCTCTCTGGGGATGATGCTGGAGACGACCGCCGAGCGGCTGTGGAGCGAGCCCGGCGGTCCCCACTACGGATCGCCCGACAAGGAACCGGCCGTCCGGCTGCGTGTCCTGGAGGACGCCGGCCGTTCCAACGTCCCCTTCACCACCGGGCTGCTCATCGGCATCGGCGAGACGTACGAGGAGCGCGCCGAGTCCCTCTTCGCGCTGCGCCGCATCCAGCGCGCCTACCACGGCATCCAGGAACTGATCATGCAGAACTTCCGCGCCAAGCCGGACACGGCGATGCGCGGAATGCCGGACGCCGAACTGGAGGAGCTGGCCGCGACGATCGCGGTGGCCCGGCACATCATGGGCCCCTCGACCCGTATCCAGGCGCCGCCCAACCTGGTCGACGGCGAATACCAGCTGCTCATCGACGCCGGGATCGACGACTGGGGCGGCGTCTCCCCGCTGACCCGCGACCATGTGAACCCCGAGCGCCCCTGGCCGCAGATCGACGAGCTGACCGAGCGCTGCGCCGCGGCCGGCTTCGAGCTGCGTGAACGGCTCCCCATCTACCCGGAGTTCCTCCAGCGCGGTGAGCCCTGGCTCGACCCCCGCCTGCTGCCGCACGTCCGCGCCCTAGCCGACCCGGAGACGGGCCTGGCCGTCGAGGACGCCCCCGTGGTGGGCCGCCCCTGGCAGGAGCCCGACGAGGGCTTCACGATGAGCTCCTCGGGCCGTACGGACCTGCACCACACCATCGACACCGAAGGCCGCACCACCGACCGCCGCGACGACTTCGACGAGGTCTACGGCGACTGGGAGGCGCTGCGCGAGGCCGCTGCCCCCGGGATGGCGCCGGAGCGCATCGACTCCGACGTACGCCAGGCCCTGGCGCAGGCCGCCGACGACCCCACCCGGCTCACCGACGCGGAGGCCCTGGCGCTGCTGCACGCCGACGGGCCCGCCCTGGACGCGCTCTGCACCCTCGCCGACGAACTGCGCCGCGACACCGTGGGCGACGACATCACCTACATCGTCACCAGGAACATCAACTTCACCAACGTCTGCTACACCGGCTGCCGCTTCTGCGCCTTCGCCCAGCGCCGCACGGACGCCGACGCCTACACCCTCTCCCTCTCCCAGGTCGCCGACCGCGCCCAACAGGCCTGGGACGTGGGCGCGGTGGAGGTGTGCATGCAGGGCGGCATCCACCCCGACCTGCCCGGGACCGCGTACTTCGACATCGCGCGCGCCGTCAAGGAACGCGTCCCCGGTATGCATGTGCACGCCTTCTCGCCCATGGAGGTCGTCAACGGCGCGACGCGCACCGGGCTGTCCATCCGTGAATGGCTCAGCGAGGCCAAGGCCGCCGGTCTGGACAGCATCCCCGGCACCGCCGCCGAGATCCTCGACGACGAGGTCCGCTGGATCCTCACCAAGGGCAAGCTGCCCACCGCCACGTGGGTCGAGGTGGTCAAGACCGCCCATGAGCTGGGCATCCGCTCGTCCTCGACGATGATGTACGGCCATGTCGACCAGCCACGCCACTGGCTGGGCCACCTCCGCCTGCTCGCCGAGATCCAGCAGGAGACCGGCGGCTTCACGGAGTTCGTCACCCTCCCCTTCATCCACACCAACGCCCCCGTCTACCTCGCCGGTATCGCCCGCCCCGGCCCCACCACCCGAGACAACCGCGCGGTGACGGCCATGGCCCGGGTGCTGCTCCACCCGCACATCACCAACATCCAGACCAGCTGGGTCAAGCTCGGCGCGGACGGTGCCGCCGAGATGCTCCGCTCCGGCGCCAACGATCTGGGCGGCACCCTGATGGAGGAGACCATCTCCCGGATGGCGGGGTCGAGTTACGGCTCCTACCGCTCCATCCAGGACCTCATCGCCATCGCCGACCGGGCCGGCCGCCCGGCCCGCCCCCGCACCACGGCCTACGGCCCGGTCCCCGAGGAACGCCAGGCCGCCGCCCTCGCGTCGGACGGTCATCTGCCGGAGCTGCTGCCGGTCGTGGAGTAGGCGGTGGGAGAGCCGCTAGCCGCGGTTATCCACAGCCCCGTTCCCGCAGCTCCGCCGACGGCTAATCTGCGGGAGCGGGGCAGATGATCCGCGGGAGCAGGGCAGAAAGGGCTCGTGAGGGTTCCGGGGCCGGTCAGCGGTAGGCCGCGCCGTCATGACCGTCCTCGGTCGGCGGCCGTACCGCCACGGCCGCTCAGTCCCCCACTCCTCCCTCGTACTCCGCCTCGTGCTGCAGGATGCACTGCTGCCACTGCGACAGTGCCTCCTCGCGGTCGCCTCCGCTGTCCTGGGCGGCGACGATCAGCGCGTCGGCCGCCATGGCGGCGAGGCGTACGGCGATATGGCACACATCGCTCTGGGGGAGCGGCCGAAGGAGTTCCACCGCGCCGTCGCTGTCTCCGGAGAGCGCGGAGGCGACGACAGCCATGGTGGTGCGATCCCACTCGTACTCGGACATGGGGAGAGCATGCCCAACGGGCGCCACTGCCATCATCGAACGGATGAACGCCCAGGTGGGGGCGGGAGGGGAAGGAGGGATGGGAGAGGCGTGGGCCATCTGGTGGGACGAGACCGGTGGCCACTGCGCGCCTGACCTGAGGGCGGGCGCCGCACGAGGCGCGGTTGGTGAAGGCGTCCGTCGAGGAGCGGCGAGAGGCGCTGTGCTCCCCGCCGCGCGACGGGCGGCCGTCTGGGCAGGGGTGACCGGGCTGGTCGGCTCATGGGGCGGGTCCCACGTCCGGATGACCGGCGCCGCCTCAGCCCAGTTGACGGACCGGGCCGGGCAGCGCACCAGCCGGACGGCCGCACAAGGCCGGCCCCCCACGGCCCCACGCCCTCCCCCTCGACGCGACCCCTCCCGGCTCGCCGCGCCGAGCACTGCCCCGCACCGCCCCGCCCCGCACCGCCCCGCCCCGCACCGGCCGACCCCGTACCCCTCGGGCCCCCTCGGGCCGGGACCCATCGGGACGGTACCGACCAAAAGCCTCCTTACGAATGACTATTCGCAATACCCTCCTGGCCAAAAATTGATCATTCCCGGTCGATTACAGTGCTGCGCCAGGGGCCCCGCAAGGTCCCCCGGGACGTAGTGAGCTTCAGGAGGGCGCAGTGAGCGAGCGTAGCGAGCGTGCCGTTCAGAGGTGCGCGCCGCGCGAATGCGAGGCCGAGCGACGCGAGGTTTCGGCATGAGCGTGGCGGGCGGCGGCGCCATCTGGGGGCGCGCCGAGCAGCAGGATTTCCGCAGCCGGGTACGCGGCTGTCTGCTCGGTGGTGCCATCGGCGATGCGCTCGGCGCCGGTATCGAATTCGACTCGCTCGACGCGATCCGCAAGGCGCACGGCCAGGAGGGCGTGACCGATTTCGTGCCCGCCTACGGGCGGCGCGGCGCGGTCACCGACGACACCCAGATGACCCTGTTCACCGTGGACGGTCTGATCCGGGCCCAGGTGCGCCGCGACACCGGAGCCTGGCACCCGCCCACCGACGTCCACCGCGCCTACCTGCGCTGGGCCGTCACCCAGCGCGACTGGGGCCCGGACGAGCGCAAGGAGGACGACGGCTGGCTGGCCCGTGAGGAGTGGCTGTACTCCCGGCGGGCACCGGGCCGGGCCTGTCTGAGCGGCCTCGGCGACGAGGCGATGGGCACGCTGGACCACCCCAAGAACCCCGATTCGAAGGGCTGCGGCGCGGTGATGCGCTCCGCGCCGTTCGGGCTGCTGGTCGGCTGGGAGCCGCAGCTCGTCTTCCAGCTCGCCGTCGAGTGCGCGGCGCAGACGCACGGCCACCCCACCGGCTATCTGGCGGCCGGCGCGTTCGCGGTCATCAGCCATTCGCTGGCCCGTGGTGAGGACCTCGACGGCGCCGTGCAGAAGGCGCTGGCCCATCTGGCTACCCGCCCCGGCCACGAGGAGACCAGCGACGCCCTCAAGCGTGCGCTCGGCGCCGTACGGCAGGGCATGCCGACGCCCGCCCGGGTGGAGTCCCTGGGTGAGGGCTGGACGGCCGAGGAGGCGCTGTCGATCGGCGTCTACTGCGCACTGGTCGCCGAGGACATCCGGCACGGCCTCCTGCTGGCCGTCAACCACGGCGGCGACAGCGATTCCACCGGCGCCATCTGCGGCAATCTGCTGGGCACCCTGCACGGCGAGACGGCGCTGCCGCCGGTCTGGCTGGTCGAGCTGGAGGGCCGGGACACGATCCTGCAGCTGGCCGACGACTTCTCGATGGAGATGACACAGGGCGCCGCGCTGCACGGCCCGGCCGGCTCGTCGCCTGGCTGGCTCGCCCGCTATCCGAGGGCTTAGCCCGCCCGCTATCTGAGGGCTTAGCTCGCCCGCCATCCGAGGGCGTAGGGAGTGTCTCCCCGGTCTCCGTGGGCCTGCGACGCTCCCCCAGCTACCGCTGGGAGGTGCCCCCAGGCACCGCACCTCGCGGCGTTGTCGAAGGGAGAAGTGCGCATGCCCGGCGGGTGGGCTACCGCATCAGCTCCCCCGCATTGACCAGCAGCGACTGGCCCGTGATCGCACGCGCCCGGTCGGAGGCCAGAAAGACCACGGTCTCGGCCACATCCGCATCCGTCGCCAGCTCGGGCAGTGCCATCCGCTCGGTGAGCCGGGCCAGCACCTCGGCCTCCGGGACGCCTTCGCTCTGCGCCTGGAACCGTACGTACGCCTGCACCGGCGGGCCCCACATCCAGCCGGGCTGCACGGTGTTGACCCGTATCCGGTCCGGCCCCAGCTCGCGCGCCAGCGAGTACATCGCCGAGACCAGCCCGCCCTTGGACGCCGCATACGCCGCCTGCTGGACCTGTGACGGTGCGGCGACCGACGACTGGGTGCCGATCATCACTACCGAGCCGCCGCCGCGCGCCGTGAGCGACGGCAGACAGGCACGGGTCATCCGTAGTGTGCCGAGGAGATTGACGTCCACCACACGGTGCCAGGAGTCGAAGTCGGCGTCCCGCAGTCCCCCGAAGAGCGAGTCCAGGGCGGCGACATGGACCACCGCGTCGATCCCGCCGAACCGCTCCACGGCCAGCTCGGCCAGCGCCGCGCACTGCGTCTCGTCACCGATATCGGTCGCCCGCCAGGCCGTACGCGCGCCCGACGGGTCCAGCTGCGCCGCCGACTTGGCCAGATTCGCCTCCGTACGGGCCCCCAGCACCACCGAGGCACCCTCCCGCACACAGGCCGCCGCGACCTGATGGCCGAGCCCGGCTCCTACACCCGAGATGACGACGGTCTTGTTCCGCAGCAGCATCTGTGCCTCCCGGCCGGGCCGCCCAGCTCACGTCTGATGGGGCGTCAGGTTAGGCCCGGGGGCCGGGGAAGGCCAGAGCTCTTCGCCAAGACGGAGGCACGCAGGGTCACTCCCAGGGCACATGCTCCGTCGCCTCGAAGCAGTACTTGACCCAGGTGACGGTGCGGCGGGGGCCGGTCATCGGCACCGCGCACAGCCGCACCCGGAAGGTGGGGCCGACGGTCGCCATGGTCGTGTACTTGTCGTGCCGGTAGTCGATGGAGGCGCTGCGGGCCGCGCCGCCGGACACCCGGAGCGTCACCATGTCCCCCGGCTCGCCGTTGACGATCCGCCCCCATACGGCACCGCAGCTCTTGCTGTAACGCAGGTGGATGCGGACCGGGTTGCCCTCCTTCGGCTCCCAGGTAGTGGCGTCATACGCGCACCCGCTGTCCTTGGGACTCTTGCCGTCGCAGCCCGCCCCTGGGCAGCCGGGCGGTGGCTCCTCGAAGAGCTTCGGCAACTGGTCGGCGCCCACGGTGGCCAGCGCACCGGCGACCGCCGTGACGACACCCACGACCAGCGCATGCCGGGCATGCACCCGCAGCCACCGCCCGGCCCCGCGGAGCCGCGCCCGGACGCGGTACGGGAGCGGCTCACGAGGGGTGTTGGGATCGGGGCCTGGCCCGGCGTGCGGCTCGCGAGGGGCGTCGGGATCGGGATGGGGATCGGGATCGGCATCGGGGCTGGGGCCCGACGGGCCGCGCCCCGGGTCATCCTCAGGCGCCTCCGCCAGGTCGCTCTCCGACGTGTCCGCCAGGTCGCTCTCCGACGTGTCCGCCGGGTCGTTCTCCGACGTGTCCGCCGGGTCGTTCTCCGGCGTCTCCGCCGGATAGTCCGGGCCACTGGTCATCCGGCCTCCCGGGAGGTTCACTGGAGGTCCACGCGCCGTGGACCTCCAGTTTCCGGCAGGGCGACGGTCGTCCGAAAGCGGATTTTCCGCCGCCCGCCGCGTCCCGGCGCAGGCGCCGACCGTACGCGCTCACGCGTGCCGACGCGCGCCCCCCAGCGCCTTCTTCAGCCGGTCGAGCCCCTCGCGAATCTCCTCCGGCGGGTGCGTCACGAACGACAGGCGGGCGGCCGTGGCGTCCGGCGGCCCGGCGAAGAACGGCGCGCCGGGGACGTACGCGACGTCATGCCGCACCACCTCGGGCAGCAGCGCCGTCGCGTCGTACCCCTCGGGCAGCGTCGCCCACACGAACATGCCGCCCGCCGGACGGTTCCACCGCGAGCCCTCGGGCAGCGCCGCGGCCAGCCCGTCGACCAGCGCATCCCGCCGCTCACGGTAGGCGTCGCGCACCCGCCTCAGATGCGCGTCCAGGTCCGCGACCGCCAAGTACCGCGCCGCCGCGGCCTGGTCCACGGTCGAGGTGTGCAGATCGGCGGCCTGCTTGGCGATGACACAGGCGCGCCGCAGCGCGGCCGGCGCACGCAGCGAACCCAACCGCAGACCGGGCGCCATCACCTTGGAGAACGAGCCGAGCAGCGCCGTACGGTCCTCGGCCCCGGGGAAGGACGCGACCCACGGCACCGGCTCGCCCTCGAAACGCAGCTCTCCGTACGGGTCGTCCTCGGCGATCCACAGCCCGCGCCGGGCGGCGACCTCGGCGACCGCTGCCCGGCGCTCGGCGGACAGCGTGCGGCCGGTCGGGTTCTGGAAGGTCGGCACGACATAGAGCAGCTTGGGCCGCTCCCGCGCGGTGATCTCGTCCAGCGCGACCGGGTCCAGGCCCTCGTCGTCGGTCGGCACCGGCACCACCCGGGCGCCGGCGAAGGAGAAGATCTGCAGCGCCGCGAGGTAACAGGGGTCCTCGACCAGCACCACATCGCCCGGCTCCAGCAAGGCCGTGGCCAGCAGTGTCAGCCCCTGCTGGGAACCGGTGGTCACCAGCAGGTCGTCGGCGTCGGTGGCCAGTCCGCGCGCGGTGGTGCGCGCCGCGATGGACTCGCGCAGCGCCGGACTGCCCTCGCTGGTGGAGTACTGCAGCGCCCGCAGCGGGTCCTCGGCCAGCACATGCTGGAAGGCGGCCGCGAGGCCCGCCGTATCGAACAGCTCGGGCGCGGGCAGCCCGCCGGCGAACGAGATGACCTCCGGCCGGGCGGTGAGCGCCAGGATGTCGCGCACGGGCGAGCTGCCGGTCCGCGCCGCACGGGCGGCGAGCCCGGGGACGGGGGTGGCTGCGCGGGCAAGTATCGCGTCCGGCATGGCGACTCCAATCGCTCGTGGTCTGCGATTAACCATCGTTAGCTGCAGATGCCCGGCAGCTTAAGCGGCCCGGGAACGGAAAGCAGGGGTGCCCGCATGATGAGCTGGTGCGGGTGAGGGCCGCGTACGGGCCGGGGCGGTTCCGTGCGCGCGGTCTCCCGCGATTCGCGCACCGCCCGCCCCCTCCCCATCTGATGCTGTGTCAGCTAAACCTGTCTGTCATGACCGCAGACAGCGAAGGAACGCCAGAGGTCACCACCGCCGCGGCCGTCGACACCGGGCCCGCCGCCTACGCCGAGCTGGCCGCCGTCGGCCCCTACGGCGTGCATCCCGGCCATGCGCTGATCACCATGGTCGAACCGCATCCCGGCCATGAATACGCCTACAACCGCTGGTACGAGGACGACCACTACATCGCGGGCGCCATGGCGATGCCGTGGATCTTCGCCGGCCGCCGCTGGGTGGCCACGCGCGAGCTGCAACTGCTGCGCCGCCCCGAGAAGTCCGCCGTCGCCCGGCCGGTCACGGCCGGCTGCTACCTCTCCACGTACTGGATCACCGCGGGCCGCTACGACGAGCACATGAAGTGGACCGTCGGCATCAACAAGCGCCTCAACCGGGACGGCCGGGTCTATCAGGACCGTACGCATGTCTTCACGGCCTTCCAGGACCATCTGGCGACGGTCTACCGGGACGGTGCGGCGGGCCCCCGCGACTTCCACGCACTGGACCACCCCTACGCCGGGCTGGTGCTGGAGGTGATCGACGCGGACGGTCCGGAGCGGCGGGAGGCGCTCCTGGAGTGGCTGTGTGCCCGGCATCTGCCGCGGCGGCTGTCGGGTTCACCCGCCGCGATGGTCACGGTCTTCCGCCCGACGCCGCTGCCGGGGGACCGGATGTCGTATGTGCGGCAGGTCGAGGGCGTCGACACCCGGCTGACCCTGCTGTGGTTCCTCCAGCGGGACCCGCGCGACGGCTGGGCGGAGCAGTTCGCCGGCCTGGAGGAGGAGGTCGCGGAGTCGGGACTGGGGCGGGTGGAGCTGGTGGCGCCGTTCCTTCCGACCGTGCCCGGGACGGACCGGTATGTGTCCGAACTGCGCTGACTGATGCGGCCGGCGGCCGTCCGCGCACGGCTGCCGGCGCGCCGGAGAGGACCTGGGCATGGCCGAGCCCCCTCGGCCGGGACGGCGATCCAGTCGAGAGGGCTCACATCTGCGGATTGCGGACGGTGACGGCTCAGGTCACGCCGCGTCGAACGCGCCACCGGCGACGTCCGACACAAAGTGGCTCCAGGAGGAGTTGTCGAACGTGAGACGCGGACCGTCGGGGTCCTTGGAGTCCCGCACTGCGATGGCTGCGGCGGCAGGCACGGCGATTTCCACGCAAGCGCCGTTGCCACCGGAGTACGAGGACTTGGTCCAGGAGAATGCGGAATTGGGCTGCACGGCCATGTTCACTCCAACTCACTCTGAGTTACCGCGGATTCGGTACTGATGACGCTACGCGCCAACATCACCAGCCGCAGAGGCCGTTCACCCGTACGAAGGGCATATTTCTTGATCTCTTTTCATCGGGGCGACGGCAGGTGTACCGTGCGATCCCTTTCGCCGGAATCCCAGATTCCGCGCTGATTCCGCGCTATTGACTCCCTGGCAGGCTTCATCTCATGGCGTCTGCATGGGATTTCGCCGCCTCGGCGATGAACTCCCGGCTGTGCTCGGCACTCAAGGCCTGCGCACGCAAATGCTCGTACATGATCGTGTATTTGTGCACATCGCTGGTCTTCTCCAGATAGAGGTCGCTGGTGACGCCCTCGATGTACACCACGCTGGAATCGGCGGCATCGTCGAATTCCAGGATGGAGAACGTTCCCGACATTCCGGCATGCGCACCGGTGTCATACGGCAGAACTTGCACCGTCACATGCGGCAATTGGCTCATCTCGACGAGATGGTCCAGTTGCTCGCGCATGATCAAATGGCTGCCGACCACGCGCCGCAGCGCGCTCTCGTCCAGTACCACCCACAGCCGCAACGGACGCTCGGAGTCGGTGACCCGCTCCTGGCGGCGCATCCGCACCTGAATGCGCTTCTCCAGATGGTCGGGCGCCAGCTCGGGGACCGTGCCGGGAATGACCGCCTCGGCGTATCCGGGGGTCTGCAGCAGGCCGGGTACCAGCAGGGACTCGTAGATCCGCAGCGAGGCCGCCTCGGTCTCCAGGCCGATGTAGACGCTGTAGGGGATGTCGCCGAAGGCGTGCCACCAACCCTGCTGACGCGAATCCTTGGCCATCTGCATCAGCGAATCCACGATGCGGTGGTCCTCGACCTCGTAGACCCCGCACAGATCGCGGACATCGCGCTGGCTGATGCTGCGGCGGCCGTTTTCCAGGCGGCTGATCTTCGACTGGGAGACCAGCAATGCCTCGGCCACCTCCTCCGCCGTCATGCCTTTGAGCTCACGGAGCCTTCGCAGCTCCTGGCCCAATCGGCGTCGCCTGACGGTGGGATTGACATTGGACGCCACGGGACGTGCACCTCCGGCTCCGTACTGCTGTCGTTTCCTTTTCAGCAGACTGCCACTCCGAGGTGACGCCGCGCAGTGAAACGCACACAGAAGGCGAGCGAGCGGATGCGCGGGGTGGCGGGCCGGCCGTTGTCCAGGAACGGTCGGTCCGCCACCCCGCGCTTGGTGCTGCGGCTCCCGAACGGGACTTTGGGGCGGGTGGTGCGGGTGATGCGGGTGCTGCGCTGGGTGGTACGAGGTGTCGTACGGCGTTCTACGGCGTCAGCGGGCGCCCACCCGGGCCATCCGGCCGTGGCCGTGCCGCGACTGGACCGGCGCGCCGGCCGGGTCCGCCGTGGCCCGTGCCGCCGGTTGCCGGACGGCTGTCGCGCCGGCCGCCTGCTGCCGCCGAGGCTGGACCGCGACACCGTTCTGCACATCCATGACGGCGTGTGCGACCAGTCCGCCCATCGGGTCGTGCCGGATCAGATCCCGGAGACGGGAGCGCGATGAACGCCCTTCGTTCCCTGGATACAGATGCTTGCCGAGTCCGACCGCATGGGCCAGCGCGGCGAGCGCCGCGGTCCGCGGGTCCGGGGGTACGCCGGTGCGGATCGCGTTGTCCAGCCGGGCCCTGATTTCCCGGCTGATGGCCGTCTCCGTCGCTTGGTAGCGCGTCGTCGGCAATACCCCGCACATCTGTCCCGCCACGGCATGGACCATGCCGCACCGTTCGAGATGCGTGAGGTAGGTCTGGCGCAGCCCGAGTCGGGGCCCGCCGATCCAATGGACCGCGCGCACCGGACTGCCGCGTCGGCGCAGCAGTTCGAGCGCGGAGTCCAGAGTTGGATCTCCTGTCGGCCGTGCCATCACCACGGCGATACGATCCCCGTCTGGGGCTATCCGTCCTGCCAGAGCCAGCTCTACTAGCTGTGCCCCGGCCAGGCCGAGGTCGAGCGACTGCGGCTGCGCTGTGGTCCCGGTGGTCGGGTCCAAAGCGAGCAGCAGAAGCTCCTCCGGAATTGTTCTGCGGCTCCTGCCCATCCATGCCTCCCCGCGTGGATGAATGACAGGGTGACCCCTCTCACATTCATCTGTCGAGAGTGCGTGGGGGGTTCGGTATGGAACCGGTAGGTATGTCGTTCTCGTCTTGCACCTCGGCGACATCTTTCTGAGGGGTGCGGTACCTACCGGTACGCGTGGCGGCGAGATGGGGCCACGTGGACACAGGACACTTGGGAACACTGGGCCAGGCAGCAGTGGGACGTATGAAGGAGACATCGGTGGCGGGCGAGTCCCCCGACAAGTCGGACAAGAAGCAGTCGTCGGGGAAGACGGCGCGGAGCGAACGTGATCCGCGGCTGTCTGCCTTCCGCGGGGAGCCGGACGAATCGGCGAAGGAATCGGGTTCCGGGAAGAACCCGAAGCCTGAGGGCGGGGCGGAGGCCGCGGCGGAGCCGAAGCCTGCTCCGGCGCCGGAGTCCACGGCTGAGGCGAAGCCGGCGGCGAAGGCGGCGAAGCAGGCGGCGAAGGCGAAGTCCGGGGCGAAATCCACGTCCGGGGCGAAGGCGAAGACCGGGCCGGACAGCGCGGAGAAGCCGGAATCCGGGGCGGAGCCCGCGTCGGCGGACGGTCCCGGGGCCGGGGCCGAGTCGGGGTCCGAACGTGCGTCTGAGGAGCCTCAGGGGGCCGAGGAGGGCGCCGAGGGCTCCGGGGGTGGCGACGAGCGGCTGCGCGCCGCTGTGGCCGCCTGGGTCGCGGGCAAGGACGATGAGGACGCCGAGGAGGACGCCGAGGCGGGTGAGGGTGGCGACGGCGGAGCCGATGCCGCCGCGGCGTCGGATGCGGAGTCCGAGGCGGCGTCGGGGGCGAAGTCCGGGGCCGAGGCGGGGGAGAAGGCCGGTTCCGGTGCGGCCGAGAAGGCCGGCGCTGAGGCATCCGAGGTGTCCGAGGACGCGGGCGGGGGTGCCGAGGGTGCTGCCGCAAAGGGGGAAGCAAAGGCGGAGGCGCAGGCTGTCGTGGCGTCCGACGTCGAGGCTGACCCCGAGGCCGACGCTGACGCCGAGGCCGACGCTGGCCCCGAGGCCGACGGTGACGCCGACGCGGGTCGTGGCGGTTCCGAGGCCGGCGCCAAGTCCCAGCCGGAGTCCAAGTCTCAGCCGGAGTCCAAGGGCAAGAGCGAGCCCAAGGGTGAGAGTGAGCCCAAGGGCAAGAGCGAGAGCAAGGCCGAGCCCGAGGCCGAGCCTGCGTCCGGGGACAAGCCTGAGTCCGGGGCTCAGGGTGCGTCGCGGTCCAAGGGTGCCGAGGTCGTGGACCAGCCGACCGCCGTGTTCAAGACCGTCGGGCCGCAGAAGGGCAAGCCCGGTGGGGCTGCCGCTGCGGCGGGTGCGGGCAACGGTGACGGCAAGGGTGACGGCAAGGGCGACGGCAAGGGTGGTGAAGAGGCCGCCGCCGGGACCGAGGAGTCGGCGGTCGACAACGCGACCCGGGTCTTTGCCTTCGCGAATCTGAAGGGGGAGGGTGCCGAGGCCGAGGCCGTCGATCAGGCGACCACCGCGTTCAAGATCTCCCCGCCCGCCAAGGGCGGCGACGCGGCCACGAGCAAGGCCAAGGACAAGGCCGAGGCCAAGGACAAGCCGGAGAGCACCGGCAAGCCCGGGAGCAAGGGCACGTCGGACGCCACGGACAAGGCCGGTGCCAAGGGCACGGATAAGGCCGGTGCCAAGGACAAGGCCGGCGCCGAGTCCAGCAGCGGTTCCAAGAGCGCGTCCAAGCCCGAGGCCAAGACCGCGGCCAAGAAAGACTCCAAGCCCGAGGCCAAGGGCGAGGCCAAGGCTGCGAATGTCGCCGAGCGGGACTCGGAGCGGACCAGTCAGTTCGTCGCGCTGAAGTCGGCGGACGACGGCACGGCGGGCAAGTCGCTGGGCAAGACGGCGCCGAAGACCCCCGCCCGTACGCCCGACAAGGCCGACGACAAGGCCGACAAGGCCGAGGACAAGCCCGGGGAGAAGGCGAGCGGCAAGGCCGGTGCCAAGCCGGCCGGTAAGGCGACCGGCGCGCTGCCGGCCGCCGAGCCCGCGAAGTCCGCGAAGGCCGCCGCGCCGACCGCGCCGTCCAAGCCCGCGGACCGGCCGGGCGCCATGCCGCCCGCCACCACGGGCGCCACGGCCGCCCCGTCCGAGCTGCCCGAGACCGAGCGCACCAAGCAGCAGCCGCTGCCGCCGCTCGACCTCCTGGCGCAGCTCACCAACACCCCGCCGCCGCCCGAGACGCCGCTGCGCACGGTCGTCCGCCGGTTCAAGATCTGGACCCCGCTGGCGGTGCTGCTGGTGATCATCTTCGTGATCGCCCAGGCGGTGCGCCCGCTGCCCGACCCGACGCTCACCGTCGGCGACGCCAAGTCCTCGTTCACCTTCGAGGGCGGCAAGCTCACCGTCCCGTGGCCCGCGGAGGGGCAGGCGGCGGTCAAGGTGGTGGGCTCCGGGGACGTGGGGACGTTCGGCCCGCAGAAGCCGGTGCCGACCGCGAGCGTGGCCAAGATCATGACGGCCTATGTCGTCCTCCGGGACCACCCGCTCAAGAAGGGCAAGCCGGGCCCGCAGATCGAGGTCGACGCCAAGGCGGTGACCGAGGGCGGCTCCACGGACGAGTCGCGGATCGAGGGGCTCCGGGCGGGGCAGAAGTTCAGCCAGCAGGACATGCTCAAGATGCTGATGATCCCGTCCGGCAACAACATCGCCCGGCTGCTGGCCCGTTGGGACACCCAGTCCGCCAACGAGGGGGCGTTCGTCAAGAAGATGAACGCCGCCGCCAAGGACCTGGGCATGAAGAACACCACCTACACCGACCCCAGTGGCCTGGACCCGAAGACCGTGAGCACCGCCGTCGACCAGCTCAAGCTGGCCGAGGCCGTCATGAAGTTCGACGCCTTCCGGCCGATCGTCGCCATGACCAACGCCGAGATCCCGGGCCTGCCGGGGCGGATAAACAACAACAACGACAATCTGCTGCTGGAGCCCGGACTGAGCATCAAGGGCATCAAGACCGGCTCCAGCACCGCGGCCGGCGGCACGCTGTCCTGGGCGGCCTACAAGACGGTGGACGGCAAGGACCGCCTGATCCTCGGCACGATGCTGGACCAGCACTTCAAGGGCCTGGACCCCAACGCCGGCAACAGCCTCACCATGGTCAAGAACAACAGCCAGAAGGTCATCGCAGCCGTACGCGAAGCGCTGACCTCGGCCACGGCGGTGAAGAAGGGGCAGGTCGTCGGCTATGTCGACGACGGTCTGGGCGGGCTGACTCCGGTCGTCGCCACCAAGGACCTGAAGGCGGTCGGAGTCCCGGGCCAGAAGCTGACGTTGAGCGTCGGTGACGGGGGCAAGACCGTCCCGCACACCGCGAAGGCCGGTACCGAGGTCGGTGTGCTGACCGTCGGCAACGGCGAGAGCATGCAGAAGGTGCCGGTCGCCCTGCAGAAGGACCTCGTCGAGCCGTCCTTCGGAGCGAAGCTGATCCGCATCACCTGAGCGGGCCGGGGGCGGCGGGCGTCCGGCCCGCGGCCCCCGCTTCACCGCCGCCCGCGGCCCCTGGTTCGCCGGCCCCGCCCGGTTCCGGGGGCCTGATCCCTTCATGTCCCGCGGCCACCGCGTGCGTTCCTCCCAGGCCGCCGCCCTGCTCGCCCGTCTGGTTGTCCACCGGCGGCCCGCTTTATCGTGAGCCTGCCTTTCTGACTGTCTGTCCGTCCGTCCCGCGCGTGACCGGAGTCCGTCATCGACGTAGCGCAAGCGCAGAAGACGTACGCACCCGCCGTCACCGCCCGCGGTACCTGGGTGGCGCAGGGCGCGGCGGTGCTGATGCCCGCGGGGCTGATGCTGTTCCTGGGGGCGTGGGGGATCCGCCGGCAGGACGCCATATGGCGGGACGAGGCGGTCACCTACGACATGGCGCACCGCAGCCTGGCCGACCTGTGGTCCACGCTGCTGCATGTCGATGTCGTGCACGGTCTGTACTACGCGCTGATGCATGTCTGGTTCGCCGGCTACGACGCCACCTTCCGCGGCGCGTTCGGCGATGCGGTCGGTCTGCGGCTGCCGTCCGTGGCGGCGATGACGGTCGCCGCCGCCGGGGTCGCCCTGCTGGGGCAGCGCCTGGTCGGCCGGCGGGCAGGGCTGCTGGCGGGCTTCACCTTCGCGCTGATCCCGGTCGTCCAGCAATACGCGCAGGAGGGCCGCTCGTACGCGATGGTCTGCGCGCTGGTCGTCTGGGCCACTTATGTGCTGGTACTGGCCTCGGCCGGTCCGCGCAGAGGGCTGTGGCTCGGCTATACGGCGCTGATGCTGGCCGCCTGTCTGCTGCACGAGTTCGCGGCGCTGGCGCTGCCCGCGCACGGCGCCGCGGTGGTCCTGGCGCGGCTGCCCCGCCGCGTACTGCGCTCCTGGCTGCTCGCCTCGGCCGCCGTCCTCGCCGCTCTGGCCCCGCTCGCGGTGTTCAGCACCCGGCAGTCGGCGCAGATCAGCTGGCTCATGTGGCCGGACCCCCTCCAGCTGCTGACCTTCGCCGTGCTCGCCGTCCTCGGCATCGCCTGCGCCCGCGTCCGGATCCGCTCCCGCGGCCCCATCGGGCTGCGCGCCCTCGGCGTCCCCCTGCTGCTTCTGCCCACCCTCCTCCTGCTGCTGCTCTCCCATGTCGAGCCGGCCTACGTGGACCGCTATGTCCTCTACTACGTCGTGGGGTTCGCGCTGCTCGCGGGCGCCGCGCTGGCGCGGCTGCTGCGGCCGGCCGACGAGCGGGGCCAGACGCGTGGACGGCGGCTGCGGCGGGCGATGGCGGTGGTGCTGCTGCTGGCGGTGCTGCTGCCGGTCAACGTCCATCTGCGCAGCCCGGACAGCCGGGTCGACGATGTCACCGCGGTCGCGCACGCCGTACGGGAGGTGTCCGAGCCCGGCGACGGGCTGCTGTTCATGCCGTCCCGGCGGCGGATCTGGCGGGCGACCCTGCCGCGCGACTTCCGAGGGCTGCACGATCTCGCGCAGGCCGAGAGCCCGTTGGCCTCACACACCCTCTACGGCACCGAGCGCACGGGCGATGTGATCCGTGACCGGATGCTGACCGCCCGCCGGATCGTCGTCGCCGGGGACCCGGACGGCCAGCCGGCCGACGACAACGACCAGGAAATCGCCAAGCGGTCCACGCTGCGCACCGCGTTCGAGGTCTGCAGCAGCCGGGAGGTCCGGGGCGCCAAGATCACGGTGTATGCGCGGCCGGGGGCGTGCGGCGGCGGGAGGTAGGCGGCGGGCTCGGGGGTGCACCGGCCCGGTGGGTTGGCGTGGGCAGGGGCGGTGTGGGCAGGGGCGGTGGGTGTACGGCCGGTGTGCGCAGGGGCGGTCCGGTCGTCGGCCGCCTGGGCTTCCCGGCCTGAGCGTTTCCCGTGCGGCCTTCCCCGCCCGATCGTTCCCCGCCCGATCGTTTCCCGTGCGGCCTTCCCCGCCCTGGTCGTCCCGCCCCGGTCGTCCCGGGTCCGGCTGCCCCCCCGCCTGGCCCCGCCTGGCACCGCCCGGCCCCGTCCGGTTGTTCCCGTACGGTCATTCCCCCTGAGGCGGTCGGAAGCTGCGGACCAGCTCGATGCGCCCGACGATATGCCGGTTGAACTCCGTCAGCTCCTCGGCGGGGACCCACAGTTCGAGGATTGTCTCGCCGCCCGCCTGCCGCACCGGATAGCGCTCGGCGAAGTCCGCCTCGACCTCGAAGCGGGTGACATGACCGACGCCGGAAGCCGGCACATTCCAGTCGCGGGCGATCCGGATCGCGTAGTCCTCGTTGAGCACGGGATAGAAGATCGGCTGGTCGGGCAGGCGCGGCGGCCAGGCGCGCCAGCCGGAGGCCTCGACCAGGGCGAGCTCCTCGGGGCCGGTGGGGCGCCAGAGGGTGAGGGTGGCGGGCGCGGTCCCGCTCCGGTGAGGCGTCTCGATCATGCTCGTACGGTACGAGGCCGGGGAGGGCGGGCGCGCGGCGATTTCGGGGCGTGGGGCACACGGGATGCGAGCCGGGCGGTGATGCGGGAGTCGTGGGGCGCGAGCCGGGTGGTGGTGCTGCGCGGTGGAGGGGCGCAGGGGCCCGGGCCGTGGCGCGCGGTTTCGAGGGGGTGGGCGGGGCGGTGGCGCACGGTGGCTGTACGCCGGAGTGGTCATGACTCCGTTCTTCGCCGCGAGTCTTCGGCACCTACCGATGGGACTCCGGCCTACGGTGCCCATATGAGCACCTCCCCGGAGTACGCCACCTTCCACTTCCATGCGCTGCACCACGCCGACCAGCCGCTGCTGCTGCCCAACGCCTGGGACGTCATCTCGGCCGTCGCACTCGCCGGGGCCGGATACGCGGCAGTCGGCACCACGAGCCTGGGCGTCGCCGCGGCCCACGGCTATCCGGACGGGCGCGGGCTCGCCGAGGTCAGGGACGCCACCGTGGCGCTGGCGCTGCGGCTCAATGGCCGGCTGACCTGCCCTTACACGGTCGACGTGGAGGGTGGATTCGGCGGCGACGCGGGGCAAGTGGGCGACCTGGCCGCCGAGTTGGCGGAGGCGGGGGCGGCCGGGCTGAACCTGGAGGACGGGCTGCCCGGCGGCGAGGGGCTGCAGGATCCGGTGCGTCAGGCCGAATTGATCAGCGCGGTGAAGGAGCGGGCACCGGGCCTGTTCCTCAACGCTCGGATCGACACCCACTGGCGTGCGGACAGCCCACCGCCGCTCTCGGTGACGCTCTCGCGCGCCGAGACGTACCTGGCCGCGGGCGCGGACGGCGTCTTCGTACCGGGCGTCGTCGCCGACGAGGAGATCTCGGTCCTGGTTGCCGAGATCCCCGCCCCGCTCAACATCCTCTTCGCTCCCGGCCGGCACACCGTCAGCCGTCTGGCGGAGCTCGGTGTACGCCGCATCAGCACCGGCTCGCTGCTCTTCCGGACCGCCCTGCAGGCCACCCTCACGGCCGCGGACGCCATCCGTACGGGCCAACAGCCGACGGAGGCGGCCGGGGCGGGCGGCGAGGTGCTGGGCTATGAGGAGGTACAGCGGTTGGTGGGGGAGGAGGAGTAGGGCGGAGGGCAGCGACGCCGGGGGCCTCTTGGGGCTGGGCTCGCTGTCCGGGCTGTCGGGGCCTATTTGCCTGACGGCCGGGGCTCGGGCTCGGTCCGGGTTCAGCCCGCGTTCAGCCCAGGTGGCCGGCTCGGTCCGGGGCCGGGCTCCATCCGGGCTCCAAATCAGGGTGCCCGGGCTCCATCCGCGTACCCGGGACCGGTTCGGGTGTCCGGCCTCAGTTCGAGTGTCAGGCGTCGGTCCGGGCGTACGGGTTGAGGCCTGGCCTGGGGGTTGAGGCCTGGCCTGCGGGTTCAGGCCCGGCGTACGGCTCAGGCCTGCTGGCCGCGGCTTTCGTGGCGTCGACGGTGGACGGCGATGGCCGTACCGGCCACGCCCAGTGCACTCGCGCCACCGATGAGCCCTGCCTTGGGCAGCTGGCCGGCCTTCTCGGCCAGTCCGGCCAGCCCGTTGTCGGGCAGCATGATGGAGGTCCGGCTCTCGGAGGGGGCGGTGGAGTCGGCGGCGAAGGCGGCGCCCGCAGGAAGCAGCAGCACGACCAGTGCACCGGTCGCGACGGTGGCGGTACGGATCACGGAGCGGCGCTGGGCCCGCATGGGTACTCCTCGTCGTGGGCGGCTCGGGCCGCCGTAGGGATGCGATAAGGCTCAGCACGCTACGGAGCGTCCTTAACGGCGATCCATCCGTTGTGTAACAGTCACCGAGATCTCTGGGATCGGTCGTGTGACGGAGCCCGTACCCAGGCCGGGCCAAAGCGGCTGAATTCCCCCTCCAGGCACACTTCATGACCCGGCCTTAGCCGAGCTCCGCAGGCCACTCCCCCCAGATCAGCCGCCCTCACCAATCGATGTCGTCCGGCGGCTCCGGCAGCTCCTCGTCTTCGGGCTCAGGCGCGGCGTGATACTCCTCGGCCGCCTTGGGCGTCGTCGCGGCGCCGGCGTCGGCACCACCATCGGTGCCCGCGCCCTCCTGGGTCTCCCGTCCGGCCAGCACATCCAGGATCTGCTGGCCGTACTTCGCGAGCTTGTTCTCGCCGACCCCGTTGACCGAGCCCAGCTCTGCCGTCGTCGTCGGCGCGAGCGTGGCGATCTCCCGCAGCGTCGCATCGTGGAAGATCACATACGCGGGCACGCCCTGCTCCTTGGCCGTACGGCCCCGCCAGCCGCGCAGCGCCTCGAAGACCGGCAGCGCCGCTTCCGGCAGATCCGCCGGCGCCGCGCGCTTGCCCTTCGCCTTCGTCCGGGCCGCCCGCGCCGCCTTCTCCGGCTCCCGCCGCATCGGCACCTCGCGCCGGCCGCCCAGCACCTCGCCGCTCGCCTCCGTGAGCACCAGCGTGCCGTAATCACCCTCGACGGCGAGCAGCCCCTGCGCCAGCAACTGCCGTACGACACCGCGCCATTCGGCCTCGCGGAGGTCGTCCCCCACCCCGAAGACGCTCAGCCCGTCGTGATCGAACTGGATGACCTTGGCGGTCTTCTTGCCCAGCAGAATGTCGATGATCTGGCCCGCGCCGAACTTCTGCCCGCGCTCACGCTGCAGCCGTACGACCGTGGACAGCAGCTTCTGGGCGGGGACCGTGCCGTCCCAGGTCTGCGGTGGCACGAGACACGTATCGCAGTTGCCGCAGGCGCTGCTCTCCTGCCCGAAGTAGGCCAGCAGCCGCACCCGCCGGCACTGCACCGTCTCGCACAGCGCCAGCATCGCGTCCAGATGGGCCGACAGCCGCCGCCGGTGCGCCTCGTCGCCCTCCGACCCGTCGATCATCTTCCGCTGCTGCACCACATCCTGCAGCCCGTACGCCAGCCAGGCGGTCGACGGCTGCCCGTCCCGCCCGGCGCGGCCTGTCTCCTGGTAGTAGCCCTCCACGGACTTCGGCAGATCCAGATGGGCCACGAACCGGACGTCCGGCTTGTCGATGCCCATCCCGAACGCGATCGTGGCGACCACGACCAGCCCGTCCTCACGGAGAAACCGGCCCTGGTGCTCGGCACGCGTCCGCGGATCGAGCCCCGCGTGATACGGCACCGCCGCGATGCCGTTGTCCACCAGGAACTGCGCGGTCTTCTCCACCGAGGCCCGCGACAGGCAGTAGACGATCCCCGCGTCCCCCGCATGCTCGTTCCGCAGCAGCTCCAGCAGCTGCTTCTTCGGCTCGCTCTTCGCCGCGATGCGGTACTGGATGTTCGGCCGGTCGAAGCTCGCCACGAAATGCCGGGCGTCCGCCATCCGCAGCCGTGAGGTGATCTCGGTGTGCGTGGCCTCGGTCGCGGTGGCGGTCAGCGCGATCCGGGGCACCTCGGGCCAGCGCTCGTGCAGCATCGACAGCGCCAGATAGTCCGGCCGGAAGTCATGGCCCCACTGGGCGACACAGTGCGCCTCGTCGATCGCGAAGAGCGAGATCTTCCCGCGGTCGAGCAGATTCAGCGTCTGCTCGACCCGCAGCCGCTCGGGCGCCAGATACAGCAGATCCAGCTCCCCGGACAGGAACTCGGCCTCGACGAGCCGCCGCTCCTCCAGATCCTGCGTCGAATTCAGGAATCCGGCCCGCACACCGAGTGCCCGCAGGGCGTCGACCTGGTCCTGCATCAACGCGATCAGCGGCGAGATCACGACCCCCACACCGCTTCTGACCAGCGAGGGAATCTGATAGCACAGCGACTTGCCGCCACCGGTCGGCATCAGGACGACTGCGTCCCCGCCCCCTATGACGTGCTCGATGATCTCCTGCTGGCTGCCGCGGAACGCGTCATACCCGAACACCCGGCGCAGCACCTGCACCGCCTCGCTTGCGTCCGAAGCGCCTTCCACATCCATGTCCACGACCACTTCCACGTCCGCCAGAGCCATTCCGAAAGCCTACGAGTTCCGCGGGGGTCGCCGTCGACCCTGTGGATAACTCACACCGTCCGGCACGGTCGGGCATTGTCCACCGCCGTCCGGCACTGTCCACCGCCGTCCGCCCGGACAATCAGCCGGACGTTCAGCCAGGACGAGATCCCCGCACAGAACGTGCGGCCCCGCTTCCCCCCCCCGCACAGTACGTGCAGCTCCGTCCCGCCCGAGCGCCGCCGTGCTCAGCTCGGCCCTCACCCGGCTTTGCGGCGCCGACGGTAGTACGCCACCGTCACCCACCCCAGGAGCGGGCCCCAGGCCAGCAGCGGCAGGTAGCAGGCGGTCATGAGCCAGGCCGCCGCGCCCTTCGGAGCGGTGGGGTCGGCCATCTCCTCGTCCCAGCCGAACGAGGACAGCACCGTGATCACGGTGACCGCGGCCGCGCCCAGCGAGGCGGGGACGACCGCGGCCGGGACGGGAACGTTCCGCTCGCCCAGGACGGGCACCCAGCGCGGCACCCGCTCGCCCCACGGCCGGACCAGTCCGAGGGTGAGCAACCCCAGCCCCTCGGCAACCAGGCTCAGCCCGATCAAATACAGCGACGTCCAGCCGGGAAAGTTGCTCCGGTGCATCGGATCACTCGCGCCGAACCCGAAGGGCATCCCGAAGGCGATGGCGCACCGCCACAGGCCCGACGGCAGCAGCGTCAGAGGTGCGGCGCGCGCCGCCCACCGCACCGCACGGGGAACGATCGGGAACCGTTCGATCGTCGTCATCGGGCCCCGGCCCCGTCGGCCTGCTGCTTCCCCCACCCCGCCGGCAGGGGCGGCAGCTCCGCATGGGTGACCTTGAAGCCGCCCTTCGTCACCGACGCGAACGGAGCCGGTGCCATACAGGTGCCGACATGCGGAAAGACGGCCTTCCCATCGACGACATCGACGTTCGACACCGCCCAGGAGAAGCCGAACCGCCCCCTGCCGGGACCGCCGCTCTTGACGCTGAAGCCCAGCCGGTCCCCGATCTCCTCGGGGTCCTCGGACTTGGTGACCACGGCGCTGAGCGTCGCGGTGTCGCCCCCGGTGGCCAGGCAGTCCACCGAGGCCTCCGCACGTCGGCCCTGCTTCTTCTCGGGCGACCAGTGGTAGATCGTGACCGTGCCCCGTGCGTCGGTGGGCATTCCCTGAGGCAGCCCTCCGACCGGCCTGCTGAACGGAGCCGCCTTCGCGTCGACGGCGAAGCGGATGTCGTCATGCGGCGAGTAGGCGTAGAAGACACGGGCCTGGCCGCTCACCCGGGCGAGCCCGGCCGGTGCCTTCTCGGCGGCCGTGGTGCCCGAGGGCGCGGCGGACGCGGCGGACGCGGCGGGGGTGAGCCCCGTCAGCGCGGCTATTACGGCCACGGCGGCGACGGCTCCCACTGCTGCCCTGCGACGACGGGAAGCGACGAAGCCGTGCTTCCTGGCTAGAGAGGACGAACGGCCGGAAGAGGAAGAGACGGAAGAGGAACGGCCGGAAGAGGAAGGGACGGAAGGCGAACGGCCGGAAGAGGGACGGACGGAGGGATTGGTGCCGGGCACGAGGAACTCCCTTGATACGCAGCAGCCTTGGCGGCCGCCGCCCTGTCGATGACGCCTCCAATCTGATGCCGGGCCGCCGGGCCGGACCATCTGCCGATCAGCGGATCTCGGGCGCCGGAGCGGGCGTCATCTCTGCCGTTCGGCGGAGGGAGCGCCGAGACGGCCGCTCGTAGGATCGATGACGTGGGCTTGACGGCGTGGGGGCGATGAACTCCGTGGGGATACATAGGGGGTGGGCCTGGATGAGGCGCCATGTTGACGCGGACGCGATATGAGGCGCCGCAACCTACCCCCGACCCCGCCCCCAACCCGGCCCTCAACTCCAACCCCGGCCTGGCCCCCGCCCCCGCCCGTGCTCGCCGCCATAACGGGCTGCGCAGCCCTGACCGCCCTCACCCTCGCGTACGGCACATGGGCAGCGATCCCCTACGGAGCCGTCCCGGCCGTCGTGTCCGCCACCCTGCTCCTCTGGACCGTTGCCTGCTGGCCGCGCTCGCGTGCCCGCCTCGCCCGCCCGCTGGCGCTCGCCGGAGGCCTGTCGCTGCTGACCACAACGTTCTCCGCCCCTCCATCGGCGCCCTGGGGATCCGTATGGCGGCTGGCCGAGATGGTGGTGCTGCTGATGCTCCTTGCCGTAGTGGCCCGTTGGGCGCCGCGTCGGCAGGCGGTGACCGCGGGTGTGGTGGCAGGCGCGGCGGTCGCGACATGGACGCTGCCTCTGATCCCGGCGCCGTCCGTGCTGCCGCTGGCCGGCGCCGCCGCCTTCTGGGCGCTTCCCGTGCTGGGCGCTGCTGTCGTGGGCGGCTATCCACGGCTGGTGGAACACCGGCGGCGCCGGCTGGTCATCGAGACCCGGCGCTCCCAGCAGCTCGAACTCGCCCGAGATCTCCATGACTTCGTGGCACACGACATCAGTGGAATCGTCGCGCAGGCACAGGCCGCCCGTTTCGTGGCCGCATCCGACCCGGGCCAGGCCCTGCCCGCCCTGGAACGCATCGAAAGGGCCGGGCTGCATGCCTTGGCGTCCATGGACCGCACGGTACGGATGCTGCACGAGGCGAACGGCAACGGCATCACCCGCCCGGCCGCCCCGGACGCCCCGGCCGCCCCGGAGCCCCCAGCTGCTCTAACGCCTCAGGAGGCCCCCGCACCCCAGGAAGCACCCACACCGGAAGCACCGACACCGAAAGCACCCACACCAAAAGGCCCGCCCCCGGAGGTCACTCCCCGCCCCGAGCCCCTACCAGGAGTGGACCAACTCCCCGCCCTCATCGAGCGCTTCACCGCCGTAGGTGCCACCGAGGCCCGGCTCACCATGCCGCCCGCCACGCCCGGAACCCTCTCCCGCGAAACCAGCTCCACGGCCTACCGGATGGTCGTGGAAGCCCTCACCAACGTCCGCCGGCACGCCCCCGGAGCGGCCCGTGTCGAGGTGACCCTCACCCCCGCCGTCCGTAACCCCGCCACCCACCCCGCACCCGCCCTCAAGATCGAGATCCAGGTCGTCAACGATGCCGGAGCCGCTCCCGCCACCGCCCTCCGCACCCGGCGGGCGCGCGACGGCCACGGCGGACGCGGCCTGAACGCCCTGCGTGAACGCGTACAGGCGACCGGCGGAACCCTCTCCTACGGCCCGTACGAGGGCGGTTGGCGGGTGCTGGCCGTGTTCCCGCAGACCCGCACGCTCCCCCAGGAGACGACATGAGCGGCACCCCCACCCGCATCCTCCTGGCCGACGACCAGGACGACGTCCGCAGCGGTTTCCGGCTCGTCCTCGACTCGCAGCCGGACATGACCGTCATCGGTGAGGCCGCGGACGGTGCCACGGCCCTTGACCTGGCCCGCCACCTCCGGCCGGACGTCGTACTGGCGGACATCCGCATGCCCCGCCTGGACGGCCTGGAACTCACCCGCCTGCTCGCGGGGCCCCAGGCCACCCGGCCGACCAGGGTGGTCGTGGTCACCACCTTCGACCTCGACGACTACGTACACACGGCCCTCCACAACGGCGCCTGCGGCTTCCTGCTCAAACGCTCCGGGCCGGCCCTGCTGATCGAGGGCGTGCGCGCGGCGATGGCGGGTGACGCCCTGATCAGCCCGCAGATCACCGTACGGCTCCTCCGGCGGCTGTCCCTGCCGCCGGCGCGCCCCCGTCCCACCGCCGACACCCTCACGGACCGTGAACGCGAAATCGTCCGCCTGGTCGCCCGGGGCTCCACCAACCAGGAGATCGCCACCGAACTCGTCATCTCGCCCGGTACGGCGAAGACCCACCTCGCCAACATCCAGTCGAAGCTGAAGGTCCGCAACCGCGTCGAGATCGCCGCCTGGGCCTGGCAGACGGGGCTCATCCCACCGGCCCCGTAGGCTCCCCGCCCCACGCAACGGCTCCGGACGCGGAGGCCGAGGCCGCACCACTGGGCAACGCCGACGCCTCGTGGCACGATCTCGTAGGTGACCAGCAGAGCCTCCGCGGAGCAGCACTTGCGCGACCTCGCGCGGCTGCGCCGCGTGCGCGACCGGATCGACCGCGAGTACGCGCAGCCGCTGGACGTCGAGGCGCTCGCCCGCGGCGTGAACATGTCAGCCGGGCATCTCAGCCGCCAGTTCCGGCGGGCCTACGGCGAGTCGCCGTACGGCTACCTGATGACCCGGCGCATCGAGCGTGCGATGGCGCTGCTGCGCCGTGGCGACCTCAGCGTGACCGAGGTCTGCTTCGAGGTCGGCTGCTCGTCGCTGGGCACCTTCAGCAGCCGCTTCACCGAGCTGGTCGGGGTGCCGCCCAGCGTCTACCGGCGCCAGGCGGTGCGCGCGACGGCGGGGATGCCGTCCTGCGTGGCGAAACAGGTGACCAGACCCGTCAGGAATCGCGAAGCGCCAGGTCACCGAACCGGTCAGGAATCGAGAAGCGCCGGCGACGAGCGGCACCTAGCGTGACTGCCATGGACATCACCCTTCACGCGAGCTTCCTCCCGCACCACGACCCGGACGCCTCCCTTGCCTTCTACCGCGACACCCTCGGCTTCGAGGTCCGCAACGACGTCGGATACCAGGGGATGCGCTGGATCACGGTCGGCCCGGCCGGCCAGCCCGGCACCTCCATCGTCCTGACGCCACCGGCCGCCGACCCCGGCGTCACCGACGACGAGCGCCGCACCATCGTCGAGATGATGGCCAAGGGCACCTACGCCGCCCTCCTCCTGGCTACCGGCGACCTCGACGACACCTTCACACGGCTGCAGGCGAGCGACGCCGAGGTCGTCCAGGAGCCGACCGAGCAGCCGTACGGCGTTCGCGACTGCGCCTTCCGCGATCCCGCGGGCAACCTGATCCGCATCCAGGAGCGGCGCTGAGCGTCCGGGATGACCGAGGCGGAGGCCGAGGCCGAGGCCGAAGTCGAGGCCAAGGCCCCCGGGGCCGACGCGCCGCCGCCGCAGCAGTGACCGGCTCGCCCCGCCTCCTTGGCACCGAGCGACTGCGCAAGGCGACCGCCGACGGCCCGGCGCCCCGCCAGAGCGCACCGCCCGGCGCCCCGCCCGAGCACACCGCGCGCCCAACCACAGAGGCACCGCGCCCCCGGCCCCAAAGGCACCACAGGCCGAGGCCCAGGAGAAACCAGACGTCCCGTGCAAGGCTTGCCAGATCGAGCCGGGCGACACCGACGGAACCCGTGACGGCGGCCCCGCGTAACAGATCGTGACGGCGGCCCGCGCAACAGAGGGAGACACGATGAGCATGGCCCCGAGGGCGGACACGCAGTCGCCTGCGCACGTGGCCGACCGCCACGACCTGATCCGCGTGCACGGCGCGCGCGTGAACAACCTCCAGGACGTCAGCATCGAGATCCCGAAGCGCCGGCTGACGGTGTTCACCGGTGTCTCCGGCTCGGGCAAGAGCTCGCTGGTGTTCCATACGATCGCCGCGGAGTCGCAGCGGCTGATCAACGAGACCTACAGCGCCTTCGTGCAGGGCTTCATGCCGACGCTGGCGCGGCCCGAGGTCGACGTCCTCGACGGGCTGACGACCGCGATCATCGTCGACCAGCAGCGGTTGGGCGCCGACCCCCGCTCCACGGTCGGCACCGCCACCGACGCCAACGCGATGCTGCGCATCCTCTTCAGCCGGCTCGGGCAGCCGCACATCGGCTCGCCCCACGCGTTCGCCTTCAACGTCCCCACGGTCCGGGCGAGCGGTGCGCTCACGGTCGACCGCGGTGCCGCCAAGACCAGGGCCGTGAAGAAGACCTTCACCCGTACCGGCGGCATGTGCACGCGCTGCGAAGGCCGGGGCACCGTCTCCGACATCGACCTCACCCAGCTCTACGACGACTCGAAGTCGATCGCCGAGGGCGCGTTCACCATCCCCGGCTGGAAGTCCGACAGCTTCTGGACCGTGCGGGTCTACGCCGAGTCCGGTCTCCTCGACCCGCACAAGCCGATCCGCAAGTTCACCAAGAGGGAGATGCAGGACTTCCTCTACCGGGAGCCGACCAAGGTGAAGGTCGAGGGCGTCAACCTCACCTACGAGGGGCTGATCCCCAAGATCCAGAAGTCCTTCCTGTCCAAGGACAAGGAGGCCCTGCAGCCGCACATCCGGGCGTTCGTGGAGCGGGCGGTCACCTTCACCACCTGCCCCGAGTGCGACGGCACCCGGCTCAGCGAGGCGGCCCGGTCGTCGCGGATCGACGGGATCAACATCGCCGACGCCTGCGCGATGCAGATCAGCGACCTGGCCGGATGGGTACGCGGCCGCGACGAGCCAACGGTGGCACCGCTGCTCACCGCCCTGCGGGGCACCCTCGACTCGTTCGTGGAGATCGGTCTCGGCTACCTCTCGCTCGACCGCCCGTCGGGCACGCTCTCGGGCGGCGAGGCGCAGCGCGTCAAGATGATCCGCCACCTCGGCTCCTCGCTCACCGACACCACCTACGTCTTCGACGAGCCCACCGCGGGCCTGCACCCCCATGACATCCAGCGGATGAACGACCTGCTGCTGCGGCTGCGCGACAAGGGCAACACGGTGCTCGTCGTGGAGCACAAGCCGCAGACGATCGCCATCGCCGACCATGTCGTCGACCTCGGCCCCGGCGCCGGTACGGCGGGCGGCACCGTCTGCTTCGAGGGCACCGTCGAGGGGCTGCGGGCCGGCGGCACCGTCACCGGCCGCCATCTCGGCGACCGGACCGCCCTCAAGGAGACGGTGCGCAAGCCCACCGGCAAGCTTCCGGTCCGCGGCGCGACGACGCACAACCTGCAGGACGTCGACGTCGACATCCCGCTCGGGGTGCTGGCCGTCGTCACCGGCGTCGCCGGCTCCGGCAAGAGCTCACTCGTACACGGCTCGATCCCGGCCGGATCCGGTGTGGTGTCCGTCGACCAGGGAGCCATCAAGGGTTCCCGACGCAGCAACCCCGCGACGTACACCGGACTGCTCGAACCCATCCGCAAGGCGTTCGCCAAGGCCAACGGCGTCAAGCCGGGGCTGTTCAGCGCCAACTCCGAGGGCGCCTGCCCCCACTGCAACGGCGCCGGCGTCATCTACACCGACCTGGCGATGATGGCCGGCGTCGCCACCACCTGCGAGGAGTGCGAGGGGAAGCGGTTCGAGGCATCGGTGCTGGACCACCACTTCGGCGGCCGCGACATCAGCGAGGTGCTGGCGATGTCGGTGGCCCAGGCCGAGGAGTTCTTCGGCGACGGCGAGGCCCGCACACCCGCCGCGCACCGCATCCTCGGCCGCCTCGCCGACGTCGGGCTCGGCTACCTCCATCTCGGCCAGCCGCTCACCACGCTCTCCGGCGGCGAACGCCAGCGGCTCAAGCTGGCCACCCACATGGCCGAGAAGGGCGGCATCTATGTCCTCGACGAACCGACCGCCGGCCTCCATCTCGCCGACGTCGAGCAACTGCTCGGCCTGCTCGACCGCCTCGTCGACTCCGGCAAGTCGGTCATCGTCGTCGAACACCACCCGGCCGTCATGGCACACGCCGACTGGATCATCGACCTCGGCCCCGGCGCCGGCCACGACGGCGGCCGCATCGTCTTCGAGGGCACCCCCACCGACCTGGTCGCCACCCGCTCGACCCTCACGGGCGAGCATCTCGCGGCTTATGTGGGGGCCTGACGGCGAAGTTCCCCGTAGCGCCGACCCGTTGTGGAGGGGCCCGGCCCGTTCGAGCCGGGCCAGGGAGGGGGCCCGATCGACCGGCCGCGCCCCCTACGGGGAACCTGAAACGCACGGAAGAGCCGGACTCGCCGGCCTCCTCCGTGTCGAGGAGGAGCCATGGCACTGGGCCGCAAGGGATCACGACGCATCGTCGTCGACAGCACGGCCTACCGCTGGCGGTTGCGACGCAGGCCGACCTACGTCCAGGCCCTTTCCTGGACACCGTGCACATTCGCGGTCGAGCATGCGGACGCCCCTGGGACAACGCTCGTGGTCACCACCAACCAGCCGCACCCGAGCAACTGGTCCGGACGTGCAACCGAACCGGTACTGCCCTCTGACGTTGCCCGGATCATCCAGCTAGCTCTTCGCCAGGGCTGGACCCCAACGACTCCGGGCTCCCCCTTCCACATGGACCTTTCCACCGGCTTCACGCCCTCGCCCTAGAAGGGCGTAGCGAGCCGGCTCTGGGCGCGGACGAGCGCACCTTGAGGAGATCGGGCACCCGTTACGGTGACGGGCATGTCTGGCACCGGCTTCTGGACCGTCCCGCCCGACCGCATAACCCGTGGCAGCGGCGCGCGCTACGAACTGACCGTCCTGAACCCGCCGTTCACTGTCGAGGTCGCCGACCTTCCGCCCAACGACCCGGAGCACGCCGCGGAGTTCGCTGGCTCCCTGGGCACGATCGACCACGTGATCGAAGGCCTGGGCCTCCGTAAGCAGAGCGACACGATCACGGTCGCCACGAGAGATGATCTGGACCTCGTGCGGGTGGGGGCGTAGGGGAACCTCGTGTCGGTCTCCGATCCGGCGTTCGCGGACGACGGCAACCTGGACGACGAACCAAATCAGAACGACTGGGGCGCCCTCGCCACGGCCTGCCTCGCCGACGCGGACCCGTGGGGGAGGGCCGCCCTGGACGCCTCCTCACTGCGGGTGCGCCACAGCGAGCACACCACCAGCCACATGGAAGCCCTGTACCTCAGCGACTGATTACGCTTCAACTTCCCTTCCCGGCAACCGGAGCGGCCGGGTAGGTCAACGGAACGAACCGTCGCCGCAGCGGACGCCGTTCGCCCTCCTCCTGCTGGCGCACCCGCCTGCCCGTCGAGCGGACGAGACCGCCGAGACCGCCGAGACGATCGAGGCCGGCATGCGCGGCTCGGCCGATGCCCTCGACCTGGCCCCTGCGGCGGCGAAGGCCCCTGATGCCCGGCAGCGTCTGCGCATACAAGGGCAGCCTCTGCGCATACAAGGGTGCAGCGAGCTCCCCGTCCGCTCACGCAAACGGCCCCGCACGAAGAGCCCGGGGCCGAACAGAGCACCTCCCCGGGAGAAAAACCCCAGGTCAGCGGCGCATCGAGTGGTGCCCCCGGCAGGATTCGAACCTGCGACACCCGCTTTAGGAGTTCGATCAAACGACCCACCAGCCTTGGCGCCCCCACGCCGCTTCAGCCCAAGTCGTGCTGGTCTGTCGACTCACGTACGGCAGAGTCCACAAGCGTTGCCGTCAGTTGGTGCCGTCAGCGAGGGGTGCAGGCATGCCGACAGTGGTCCTCGGCTCTCGAACCTGCGGCCTACGCATTAGGAGTTGTCCGATCGTGGTCCGCTGGCGTCCGACGCGGTCTCGCAGGCCAGGTCAGCGGGGGCCGGGCACGTCTGTGGACGCCTGTGGATCACTATGGATCATCCGGCAATCGAGACCACAAACGAGACCCGCCCCCGACAGCGAGTAGTCGAGGCGTCGCAGTCGCTATCACGGCGGGCGAGCCAGCCACCCCGCACTACTGTCCCGGTCGGGCGCACCGGCGCCCCATCACCATCGAGATCACAGACGCCGAACCGCTAGACGACATACAGCGCTGTACGTGATTTTCCTACGCCCTCACGATCGTTGCTCACACCTCCCCCTAGTCCTACCGGGAGAGAGGTGCAGGTGAGAGCCACTCTTTGGCGAGGATGACAGGCGGGAACGTGTGTGCGATAATCCGTCCGGTTTCAGAAATCACACCTCGGGCGAGGTACGTTTTTTGAAACCCACCGGAGGAGCAGCCTTGGACCACGTTCAGCCTCAGCAGCTCACAGACCTTGACGTCTCCGATGAAATCTTCATCGGTGCGATGGACCTTGGGGCCGCCGATGTTCGCCAGTGCACCAGGTTCGACGCGCCAGCGATGCCCGGCATGATGTTCTGGAGCAGGGTCAACCGCTACATCGCGGAACAACTGACTGATCCCAAGAGGACCTCTCCGCGACCGCATTGGAAGCGGACGCAGAGGGACAGCATTCTTCGGGTGGTTCACCCCACCGGGAGTCACGCCATCACCGCCATCAGCGCTGCTGGCGGGGTCGGCGACCTGACCAAGAGGGTTCGCTCGAAGAACCCTAAGGGCCGGGCGATGGCCGCACTCGTGAAGGCGAACGCACAGCTTGCCTTCATGTCCCGGGACGAGTTGGAGTTCGGGGCCGAGCTGGACACGATGCCGCTGTGGTGCCTGCTGTACAAGCGCAGCGAGACCGGCGTCCTTCAGGCGGAGCTGTCCCTGCCGGTGAAGATGAACGGCAAGCACGTCGACGAATGGCGGGTCCGCTTCCCCATCCACATGCCGCCTCTCGACCCCGGTGTCGATGTCACGCTTCGGGACGCGCCGGGAGATGATGAGGGGCACCAGGTTCTGGTGGAGTTTGTTGGGGAGTAAGCGACCAGGCCATCGAAGCAATGGGAGCTGAGGAAAGTGTTCACCCCCGAGCGATTGGTCCTAGCGCGGAAGCGCCGGCGCATGACCCTGGCAGCGCTTGCTCGTGAGGCCGGCGTCTCCGCGCAAAGCCTCACCGCATTCGAGAATCATCGCAAGGTGCCGTCAAAAGAGACACTTTCCTCGCTGGCCTCTGCCCTGAACTTCCCTGTCCCCTTCTTCCAGGCCCCGCCGGCACCGGAGATGCAGCCGGGCGCCGTCAGTTTCCGTGCTCCGTCGAAGATGAGCGCGGTCGAACGCGACAGCGCCCTCACCTCCGGGGCCATCGCCGCGACACTCAATGCATGGCTGGAGCAGCGTTTTAAGCTCCCGCTCCCGAACGTGCCTACCTACCCACACCTGTCTCCAGAGGAAGCCGCGGAGCAGCTCCGGGCAAACTGGGGCCTCGGTGAGGCGCCAGTATCGAACGTGGTCCACCTGCTGGAAGCCAACGGCGTACGCGTCTTTTCGCTCGCCCCCGACTGCTTGGAAGCGGACGCTTTCTCCACCACTCGTGACGGAACGCCGTACATCTTTCTAAATACCCGTAAGACCGGTGAGCGCGGTCGCTTTGACGCCGCCCACGAACTTGGGCACCTCACTCTGCACAGCGACTACCGCACCCCCCAAGGTCGAGATGCCGAGCCTCAAGCCAACGCCTTCGCCTCCGCCTTTCTCATGCCGCGCGCTGGCATCCTGGCTCAGGAACTGCATAACGCCTCAGTCGACCGCATTCTGAGCGCTAAGGGCCGCTGGGGTGTATCCGCGATGGCTCTGACCTACCGGCTCCGCGCCCTGGAGCTACTGTCAGAGTGGCGCTACCAGCAGACCATGAAACAGCTCGGTCAGAGGGGGTACCGAACCAGTGAGCCGGGTTCTTCTATGGTGCGCGAAAGCAGCCAACTGCTAGCCAAAGTCTTCGAAGCGCTGCGCATTCGCGACATGTCGGCCGCCGATGTCGCCTCACAGATGAACATCCCCCTCGAAGACCTCAACCACTACGTGTTCGGCCTCGTCCCGACCACCGTTCAAGGTGGAGGACGAAGGGCTGCCCAATCAGCGAAGCCCAAACTTCAACTCGTCCGCTAGAGGCTGCCCGCCTGGCGTCCACAGGTTTGGCTGCGGACGCCAGGACTACGGGTAGCTTTACACTCCGCGCGGCTTCCCCGCCCCCGCCTGGGGAGAACTGGCTCTGCGATGGTCTAGCCCCACCACTACCCCACGCGCGGCACGTGAGGGCTAGACCGGCCTTCCTGGGGACATGGCGGTCAGGGCGGCGACCCGCTCTGAGGAACATCTCTGCGCTTGACGAGAAGGCGCAACAAGGCGCGTGGCGGCTCGACCGGTTGGCATCTGCGTGCGTAAGGAGCATCGTTGAAGGAAGGAGACCTGACAGACCACCGACATACGGTGCCCGAAATGATCTTCCGGGGTGCATTATGGAAATTCTGCAGCGCTTGCCCCGCCCGCCAGAGCCTGATCTCGTATTCTTTGCGATGCCGTACGGTGAGAAAAAGTTGACGGATGGGCAAACGCACAACTTCGACGAGCTTTACGAGTACTACTACGCGCCTGTAGTGGAACGCCTCAATATGCGACCCGACCGGGCAGACGCCATGTATGGCACGGTACAAGGGGTGCTGCAAAGTGCGTGGCAGGGTATCGAGCGCGCCTCTCTAGTCGTCGTAGATTTCTCTGCTCGCTCCGCGTCCGTGGCCATGGAATTTGGCTGGGCCATGTGCCTGCACAAGCGCATGGTCGCCCTTTCTGCAAGCCTAGAAGATATACCAACTGACGTACAGGGGCAGGTGCGCCCAATACTCTACTCCTTCACGACTGCGGGTCTTGGCCAAATGGCCAAGAAGCTTCAAGAGGAGATAGAGGAAACGGCAAAAAAACCATTGGAGGAAATTGACTTCAAGCTTCTGGACCCCCAGAAGAAGATCGCCGCGCGTGCGCAAGTAGTGTCAGCGGAACCGGACTTCCTAGTGGTCCGCGATGTGCAGAACCCTCGACGGCTGGGTGAGATGCGCAAGACTGACGTGGACTACTTGCGGGAGGTCCCGCTCGATATGTCGAGGAAATTCCCTGTCGGCGCACTGATCAACGGAACCTTCATATCGGAAGAAGACGGAACCAGGTTCACGCAACGAGCAGGCCAAAAGAATCCGTGGCCTGACATCGTTGAAACATTCCCGCCCGGTCACGTGTTCACCTCTCGGGTAGTGAATCGCGCAAACGTAGGTGCATTTATCTCTATAGCGCACGGAGTCAATTCACTGATTCCACGCGCTGAGGCAGAGGCGGCGGGCCTGCTAAATGGCAGCGAAGTCGAGGTTGTGATCCAGAGGGTCGACCCAGACAGGCAAAAGGCATTCTTGGCTCTGGCCAATCCCACTTCGCCCGAGACGGGTGCCAATCCCTCTGCCGCTCCGGAGGTCAAAGATTACCCGAAGGCAGGGGAACGAGTTACCGCGACAGTAGCAAGGATTGCCCAAGAGGAGCCATCGGGGAGCGGCGGCTACATTCTGGTCGCCCTGGACGACTGGTCCCTTCCTCGGCCAGTCATACTCCACCGAACCAGGATGAGCGATTCATTGCGGCATGCGTTCGATTCCCACGCTTTGAAAATCGAAGACAGACTGACTGTCGAAGTCCTCACAGTGCGCCCATCTGTCAAACACCCAGGCAAAATCACAGTGGAAGTTTGTGACATAGAAGCGGCAAGCGGGCAGCCGGAACTGCACACATCCGATGGATCAAAAGCGCAGGGAGCATAGGGTGCAACGACGGCCATCCGGGAACTCGCGGCTCCCGCTACGGACGCCTGGACCTACGAGCAGCGCGGGATCTGACCGCCCCATCCTCATACAAGAGCACAGCCTCACGGCCTGTGCGTAGCAACAGGGCGAGGCCGACCCACCGGCGCGTAGAGACCCTTCCGTTCCGCGCGTCCGTAGATCTGGTGGGCTTGGCTTCCCAGTGTGGTGGCGCCAGGATCCGTCACGACACCACAGCAGCCCCGTCCCGAGCTGGCTCAGCCGCCGACTGCCCCACCTCATCGGCCCGGCCACGTTGACCGGCAGCTTTACAGTCCACTCAGCGAAGGGCAGCTGAGCTGGGCTTTTCTTCGTAGCGCGTGCGCATGTCCCACAGGGGCCCCCACTGAGCCCTGTGGGCCGGCAGGGACGCCGCCTGGTGGGGCGCCGTTGTGCGCCGCTGTTCACGTATGGGTTGGTGCACGTCGAGCCTCCCCTGCGGAGGGGTCCTGGCTCTCAGTTAATGCGGTGCCGCAGCGCAAGTGCCTCCGCACGCTTGCGGATCGCTGCCATCCGGGCCTCCCACTCCGCACCCGAGCGGTGGTCAGGGTGGGCGGTCGTCTGTCCTTGGTGTTTGCGGTAGTGGAGACCGGTCTCACCGATGAACCAGCCGTCAGCCATCACATCGAGGGCCATCAGGAGGGCGGTGTCCTCGGACGCGGGTAGCGCCATCCATCCGCCTGCTTCCGCGATCAGGCGTTCTCGGACGCAGAGCGACGCGGGGTGAACCTGGGGTCGGTGAGTGGATTTCCAGTACGCATACAGGTCGCCTCGGGCGAGCAGACCGGCTTCGGGGTCGCCGAGCGTGTTGTGCCCAAGTGAGCCGTCCGGCATAAGGTCGAGCACCCGGCAGACCGTCCAGCCGACGGACGGGTGTGTCTCCATGACCTCGATGTCTCGGGCGAGAGCGCCGGCGGGCAGGATGTCGTCAGCGTCGAGAACCTTCACCAGCTCACCCCGGCTGCGCCCCCAAGCCATGGTTCGGGCCACTCCAGGGCCGCCACGCCGGTTGTCGCTCACCTTGACGTGAGAGTCCTCGCGGATGTCGACGGGCACGTCGGCCTCCTTGCCGCCGTCGACCTGGACCAGCCATTCCCACTCCCAGCCATCCGGCAGTTCCTGCGCGCGGAGCGAGGCGAATGCCTCGGGCAGGAAGCTCAACGCCGTGTCGTGCACCGGCGTCACGATCGATATGAACTGGGTCACTGGGTCCACCTCTCCAACGGCACCGAGTACTGAAGCTCCGTCCGCTCGCCGGCAAGCACCACATGTGAGTACTCGACGACATCGCCATCGGTAGACACGCTGGTCTTGTCGAGCAAGATCACTGCGCTGTTGACAGGGATGCCCAGCTTCCGCGCCTCGGCCTGGGTGGCTAGCCGGGTCCTAACCCCGTCGTCGATGCGGTCGATCTCAATCCCGATGGTGCTCAGTTGGTGGTGTGTACCTCCGGGCCACGGCTCCTTGGAGCTGTCCAGCAGGTCGGGGTTTCGGGCAGCAACTTCATGGACCAGGTAGGAGTCGATCAGCGACAGCGCGGTTGTATCCGCAGAGGTGCTGTGCCAGTACTGCCGGTGCAGCATCAGAGTGCCGGTCTCCACCCCGAACCGTTCGGCAAGGTTGGCGTCTGCGGGGATGGTGCTGAACGTCGCGTGGGTCTCGATCTGGTCATGGTCCAGGCTGGTGTCCTTATCTATGACCCCTTGGCTCCGGCGCACTTCGTCGGGTCGCCTCGCCAGTCTTTTCTCCCAGACGTAGCGCTCTTGATGCCGGCGGATCTGGTGCGGCGGGCGTTCGCGGACCTTCGTACCGTGCCCTCGGACCATGCTGACCAAGCCCTCAGCCTCCAGGGCCTTGTACGCCGCAAGGATGGTGGTCTTTGACCCTTTACCTTGGGCGACCATTTCCCGAATCTGGGGCAGCTGATCTCCCGGGCGATACCCGGCGGTGCCAGCCGCGATCTCCTGCGCGATCTGTTCTGCGAGTCCGCGCCATTGCGGCGTCTTGGGTGCCATGTAGTACCCCTCTCTCAACCCCGCTAGTGAACCACAGTCCCGGGATAGCGCTGTCCTGGGACTGTTGACAGTCCCGGGACAGCGTGTCAGTCTCATGGCGTGCCCAGCAGTCCCGGGACAGCTAATCCGGGCTGGTGGCACCCCACACCAAGGGGCCTTCTTTGGGCTGCCTTGTGGGCGTGTCGGTTCGGGATAGCTCGTGCAAGTGGGGCCCTGAGCTGGTCGTTGCTTGAGAACTGAAGAGCGTGCAGCCCCAGCCACCTCCACACGGGTGGTCGATGGGGTCGCCTCCGGCCCGGCGAAATCGGGCCCGGGAGGCCGCCTTCAACCCTCGCAAGGTTCGGGAGGCGCCCGGAGCGATCCGGGCAACAGGACGCCGCCCCCTGCACAGGGCGGTCCGGGGCCACTCACCTCCCCGGGGTGAAAAAGGGGCGCCGCCCACTGACCTTCGGGAGTGGGCGGGGGTCGTCGCTGCCCCGGCCTTCCGGCCGCGGCGTCCGACGGCTACGGATCACCCGAGATCCGCACCACCGAGAGGAGACCCGCCATGGGTCGCCGACACATCTAGGCGCTGCCCGTGCTGGACCGGCGCAGGCAGCCGCGCCCGTTGCGTCATTTCACCGCGTTACCCACGGCTTTGCCCACGAGGCGATGCGTGGTTCATCCGGAGCAACCGCGGCCATGCCGCGGCCGGTTGCCTCCTCCGCCCGTCCGGGCGCTCCTTCGGGAGCGGCCCGTACGGGCGGGGCTGAGGGGAGCTGGAATCCACTGGTTCCACAACGGCGCGCGGCCCCGGAGTTGCACCTCCGGGGCCGCTTTCGGGCCGTTCCACTGCGAGAGGAGCACGACCCATGAGTTTCATCGTTGCTGTTCAGGCGGGTGTTACCGCCGCTGAGTCCGACCGTGAGCCGTCGGCCGCGGAGCTGGATGCCATCGAGGTGGAGATGCCGCTGATCTCTGCCGAGGTAGAGCTGCTGGACGTGCGCATTGCGCTGCTGGACCGGGTGCCGTCGGAGCTGGACGAGCGGCGGGTGCGGCGGGCGCGGAACAAGGTGCTGGCGGAGCGGCGGGCGCTGGCCAACCGCGGCGTCTCCGGGGAGGCGGCGTGATCCGTGTGATGACCGCCAGCCGCCTGCGCCGGCTGCGCGAGGAAGCCGACACTGCCCGTGCGCGGGCCCGGGAAGTGCAGGGGCAGGCGGATGCCGCCTACGCCTGTCACTTCCGCGAGGCGTTCGCGCTCACCGCCCGCGCCGAGCAAGCCGAGAAGGAAGCCGCGACCGGCGTCCAGGACCTCCAGCATCTTCAGATCGCGTTGGAGGACACGGCCGGCGAACTCACCCAGGCCCGCGCGAAATTGAAGATGATGGCCCAGCGCCTGGAGGAGCTGAGCGGCCCGCCGCCGGAGGATGCGTCGGTGATGCTGCTGCTCCGCTACGGCCAGCCCCACAGCCTCCACCCCGACAAGCAAGCCGCCTACGACTACGCGGCCACCCTGGGCGCCCCGCCGAGTAGTTGGGGCCCGCGTGGTGAACGCCCGGTGGCGGAGGTGCCGTGGGTGTGCGTGCCCTTCATCTACGACTCCGCCCGCGACCACTTTCGCAGCGTCACCGCCCCCACGGTGGAGCCGTTGGGGGGTGCGGCGTGAACGGTGTTCAAGTGCGTTCAGCCGAGCGCGCGCTGTCGGTCGGCACCTGGCTGATCGTGGGCGGCGCGATGCTCTACTCGATCCTGACCGTGACCCCGCTCATGTCCGCCCACACCCCCAAGGCGTGGGCCTGGACAGCGCCGATCCTGCCACTGGTGGTGGACGCCGCGGTGGTCATCGTGGTGCGTCTGGACTCGGTGCTGGCCCGCCTGGGCGGGCACGGCGGGCGGTGGCCCATCGCCCTGCGGTGGATGACCGGCGCCATGACTCTCGCCCTGAACATCGCCGACTCCGCCCTGAACAAAGACCTGGTGGGCGTAGCCGTCCACGCGGTGGCGCCGCTACTGCTGATCGTCACGGCAGAGACCGGGCTGGCCTACCGGCGCGCCATCACTCACGCGGTGACGGCCCTGGAGGACAAGCGACAGGCGGAGCGGGAGCGGCGGGAGCGGGTCGCCCAGGAGCGGCAGGACGCTGCTCGCCGGGAGCGGGCGGAGGAGCGGGAGCACGCTGCCTCCCTGGCGCGTGAACAGCGCGAGCACGAAGCCCAGCTCACCCGTGAACAGGCCGACCGCGAAGAGCGCCAGCGGCGCGAGGAGCGTGAGCGGGACGCCGCCCGGGAGCGGGCGGAGCGGGCGGCTGGTGAACGTCGTGAACGCGAGCGTGAACAGCAGCGGCTTGAGCGTGAACAGCGTGAACGCCAGACCGCAGAACGGGCCGAGCGCGAGCGCCGTGAGCGGGCCAATGCCCGTGAGCGTGAACAGCGCGAGCGAGAGGAGCAGGCCGCGCGTGAACGCTCCGCGCTCCTGTCCCGCGGCCCGGCCGAGCAGAAGCTGCCCGAGGACGAAGCCCGCGCCCTGATCGCCGCGGCGTTCGCTGCCGGCCTGCCGGTGCGGGCCGCATCCGAACTGTGTGGCTGGTCGGTCGGCTGGGTCTCCTCCCGCTACGCCGAGCAGCGCACCCCGGATGACGAACAGCGCGCCGCCTGAATCACCCCATCTACCTGGGAGTTTCGCTGTGTCCAGCCGTACCCGAACCCGCGCCGTGAAGGCGGCGGGTGTCACTACTGTCCGTCTCCCGCGCCAGCGTGGGCGCCGCGCTGCTGATCCGTTCGTGATCGTAGTGCCCGAACGCCCGTCCCTGATCTGGCAGGCGCTGTCTGGTCTGGCGCTGATCGTGTGGAAGCACCGCCGTGCTGTTGCCCCGCTTGCCCTGGGCCTGCTGGCCTTCCCCCTCACCGCTGTCCTGCACGTGTTTGCCGGGTGGTCCGCGTTCCTGCTTGGCGCTGCCGCTGTGGGCCCGGTGCTGTGGCTGGCCATCGTGCAGCGCCGCCGTGCCGCCGCCGACAAGACGGTGTGGGGCTGGCGCATCGCGCTGGCCGTCCTCGGCACGTCCGCGCTCGCCTGGGCGGCACTGGCTGCCGGGTTCGGCCCGCTGGCCGGACCGCTGGAGCTGGTCTGGCTGCTCAACCTGATCGCCGCGCAGACCGCATGGCTCATCGTCCGCCGCACCCACTGAACCGAGGAGGCATCGTCTGATGGCAACCCCGACGCGCAACCGCAACACCAACAACGGCAGCGGTTCCGACAAGCCGAACAAGTTCGCCAACGCCGGCGCAGCCGCGGGCGGGTTCGTCGGCAGCATCGGCGGCTCGTTCGCCCCGCCGATCAACATCACGCTCAACCGCACCACCAACAGCAGCGGCGGATCGGGGTCCGGTATGCAGGGGGGCCGCCCGCACGCCGAGGCCCTGTTGCCTGCGCCGGAGTTCACCTCGCCTGCGCAGGTGCGGCAGTACTGCAACACCCTGCGCGCCGCCGCGGTGGCGCTGTCCATCGAGGTTGCCATGGGCGCCGAGATCCTCAAGGGCGTGCTTGCGGCTGTGCCGGATCCGCAGGGCCGCGCGTTCGGCTCGCGGATTCGGGCGCAGAAGGTGGCCCGCAAGATGCAGCGCTCCGCGGACGCGCTGCGGGACGCGGGAGTGAACGCTGCTGCCTGCTACTCGGCCTTCCAGCAGGAGTTCGAGGAGGAGATCAACCGCGTCCGCCACCGGGCCCGGCGTCCGCAGGTCCCGCAGATGAACTGGACCCAGCAGTAAGGAGGTTCGCATCATGGCTGAGCGTGATGCACAGCGGCAGCTCGCGGAGCTGCTGGAAGCCCAGTTGCAGGGCGGCTCGGACGCCGGGGGCGTGGGCAAGTACCTGCTGCACCGAGCCAAGCCGCACGTCCCGCCGTGGCTCGGCTGGGCCGGTACCGGCATGCTCGGGGCGCTGGGGCACTGGCAGTGGGGCGAGAGCGCCGCCGCCGGCGTCGGCCTCACCCTCGCATCGGTGGCGCTGACCGGCGCCACGTGGCTGATGGGCAAGTCGACCAGCCAGCAGCGCCGCCTGCACTCCGCCGTCACGGTCGCGGCCGGGTCCGCGTGGGTGACCGCGGCCTGCCTGGCCGGGCCGATGACGGGGCCGGTCGACGACCTGTACCTGATGGGCGGGCCCGTCATGGCCCTGTCCTGGAACGTCCGCCTGGTCCTGCGCCACAACCCCGAAGGCGCCGCCGGCAGCAGCAACCCGGACGGCGGGCTGCTGGAGAAGGTCGGGCTGGCGCGGGCGCAGATCGGTGCGGCGAAGGTGGAGCCGAACCGGGTCACCGCGCCGGTCGCGCTGGAGGCGGGGGAGCAGACCAACGACGACGTGACCAAGGCCCTGGCCCGGATCGCCTCCGCGCTGGACCTGCCCACGTCCGCGGTCCGTTACCACGCCGACCCCGGCTCCGCCCGCCGCGGCGATTTGGTCATCGTCCCCGAAGACATGCTGGCCACCGTGGCCGACTGGGAAGGCCCCTCGAACCTCGGGGGTTCGATCGCCGAGCCGCTGGTCATCGGCCGCTACGACGACGGCGCCCCGCTCCAGCTGTGGCTGCCGGGCGATCCGGAGACCAAGCGGAACTCCACTCACCTGCTCATCGCGGGCGGGACCGGTTCGGGCAAGGGGGAGACGGCGCTGAACCTGCTGTCGGAGATCCTTTCGCGGCGGGACGTGATCGTGTGGTTCTCCGACCCCAAGGCGTTCCAGGACTTCGCCCCGCTGAGGCCGGGCCTGGACTGGGCTGCCGAGGGCGGCACGGACACCGAGGTCATGGTGGAGTCGGTCAAGGCCGTCATCCCTGTGCGTACGCGGTGGCTCGGTGCCCATGGCTACCGCCAGTGGGTCCCGGCCGCCGCCGAGCAGCAGAACGATCCGGAGCACTCCTGCCGGCCGGACGGCCGGGCGTGTGGATGTGAGGGGATGCCGTTCGTCGTCTCGTGGTTCGAGGAAGCCGCCAACACCCTGCGCAGCCTGGGCGATGACGCGTTCACCGGCATCGCCCAGGAAGCCCGGTCGGCCGGTATCTCCCTGGTCGTCTCGCTCCAGCGGCCGTCGTACGACCAGATGTCCACCTCCACCCGGGCTTCACTGCCGTCGGTGATCGCGCTGGGCTGCGACCCGCGCGATGAGGGGTTCTCGCTGCCGGAGGCGGTGTTGGACGCGGGGGCTCACCCGGGTGCGTGGGGCAACCGGCGGCCGGGGTACTGCTACCTGGTCTCGCCCGGTATCGCGGAGGACCGCTACCCCTCCCCGGGGCGCACCCTCGCTTTCCCCGCCCGCGCGGTGAAGACGATGGAGCAGCTGGCCACGTGGGCGCAGCGCAACGGCGCCCCCGCTGGCCCCGTCACCGCCGGTGCGGTCTCCGGCGTGGCCGGGCGCGCCTATACCGGCCGTACTGCCCCCGAGGACACCGCGCAGCCGACGCCGAAGGCGTTGCGGGCCGTCGAGGAGGAAGAGGACATGAACCACGGCGGTCTGCTGCTCGACCCGGAAGACCGGGGCATCGATCCCGAGGCGGAGCTGCCCGACCCCGAAGCGGGCGACGACGCACCGATCTTCGGGCAGACCACCGGCCGCAAGCCGTCACCGCAGGAGGCCCGCCGCTTGTTTGCCGAGGCGCTCGCGGAGTTCGAGGATGCCGGGCAGATGGTGGTGGGGCCCAAGGACTTCATGGGCTGGTGCGACCGCAACAACCTCTCTCGCCCGTGGGTCTCTGACCGACTCAAGGAAGCCGCCAAGGACGGCCGGTTGGAGGCGACGAACACCACCGGCCGGTGGCGCATCGTCCCCGCCCTGGCGGCTGCCTGACACCTGACACCGTCAGGGCCGTCTGACACCCAAAACCCTAGGCAAACCCGCTGTCAGAAACACGTGACGCCCCAGGCGTGACACCCCTGACACCCCTGCCTGACACCTGCTGCACGGGCCCGCGCCACATCTGTGGCGCGGGCCCGCGGCCATCCACGGAGGAACGCTTCATGCTCCGTCCCGACCACGACCCCGCTGCCGTTGAGGTCCACCACCCGCAGCCGATCGCCCACCCGCCCGCCGCGCCCCTGGAGCCCGTACAGCCGGGCCCGGCGGTCGTGCAGAGCATCGTGCTCCCCGACGGCCGGGTCATCACCGGCTACCCCCTCACACCGGAATCGACCCCGGTCCCCGTCCAGCCGCGGCCGGCCGTTTCGCGGACGGCGGTGAACATCGCGCTCGGCGGGATCGGGTTCGGCGCCGTCTGCGGCGGACTGGCCCTGCTCACCACGGTCATCGCCACCCTGACCGCCTTCATCACCCAGCTCATCACCCTGGCCGCCGTCATCTTCGGCGGATGGATCGCCGTCCAGATCTTCGGCGCCACCGGCCACCGCGACGCCGGGACCACGGTCAACATCCGCAAGGCCGTCATCAAGCGCAACCACTTCCACAGCTGAGGAGACCCCGAGTGTTCGACGACTACTGCGACGAGTGCGCCGACTACGGCTGCCACGG
Organism: Streptomyces sp. G7(2002); assembly: GCF_028870195.1. NCBI lineage: Bacteria > Bacillati > Actinomycetota > Actinomycetes > Kitasatosporales > Streptomycetaceae > Streptomyces > Streptomyces sp. G7(2002). The sequence continues at coordinate 4,285,511 of NZ_CP102609.1, read as the reverse complement.
CCACGAGCTGTGCGACGAGTGCAACGGCGACATCTGCAACGAGTGCGACGGCTGTGACTGCCCCGAGTCCTCCTGCTCCGGCTACATCGCCCACCAGACCGGCACCAACTGATCATCTGCCACAGGAGTTGACATGAGCTTCGACCCCAACGAGATCGTGACCATCGAGCTGGACTGCGCGGGCTGGAACGAGCCCTACACCCGCGACATCAGCCGCCACCAGCTCGGACAAGTCCTCCTGACCCTCGATGACATGGCCGCTGACACCGACGACCGGGCCCCGGACGAGGCACAGACCTGGCCCACCCCCGAGGCGGCATACGTCTCCGCACCGAGCATCCTCGATGAGCTGGAGTGGATCAACCACACCGCCGCCGAGACCAGCTGGGACGAAGAGCTGGACCGGCAGTACTTCCTCCGCAAGGCAGCCGTCTTCGACCGGATCGCCCTGCGCAACGCCGTCGATGAGGACCCCATCGACACGACCGGCAACGAGGACGTAGCCGAGGTAGCCGCGGTGATGCTGCTCGACTACGACAAGACCGGCCGCGAGATCTACGGCGGCACCCCCTACCCGCCCGGCCAACCCGCCGCCGAAGCCGACCCGCGCGGCTACGTCCGCCAGGAATACGCCCTGTGGAGCGTCTGCACCTGCCACGACTCCAGCCAGCACCCCTGCCTCAAGCACCCCAGCGCCTAGCAATGGCTAGGGCGGGCCGCCTCTCGCCAAAGACCGCGGCCCGCCCTGGTCTCCAGTCCACAACAGACCTATTGGAGGTCTCCCAGCATGACTCAACCTGCCCAGATTCGGCGAGCCCGCCTGCGGGTGTTGGCCGCTTTCTGCGGTGTCGGTGGCGACACCGCCGGCTACATGGCCGCCGGATGCCACGTCACCGGCGTCGATCAGGTACCCCAGCCCCGCTACATCGGTGACACCTTCCACCAGGGCGACGCGATCGAGTTCATTCGCACGCACGGTCACGAGTACGACTTCATCCATGCCGGTCCGCCGTGTCAGTTCGACTGCACCTTGACCGCCGGCACCAACGCCGCCAAGCGCTCCGGCTACCCGGACCTGTTGGAGCCCACCCGGGCCGCGCTGGAGTCCACCGGCCGCCCCTACGTCATCGAGCAGCCGCCCGGCCGGGCTGCGAAGAGGATGCGGGTGGACGTAACGCTGTGCGGCGAGATGTTCAGCCTGGCCGTCCTCCGCCACCGAAACTTCGAACTCGGCCACTGGGCCGCCCTCAAGCCCGCCCACCGACCGCACCGCGGCCGCGTGGCCGGCATGCGCCACGGCAAGTGGTACGAGGGGCCGTACTTCCAGGTCTACGGACAGGGCGGCGGGAAGGGCACCGTGGCCCAGTGGCAGCAGGCCATGGGCATCAACTGGACCGACGTCCGCAAGGAGATCGCCGAAGCCATCCCACCCGCCTACGCCCGCTGGCTCGCCCACGCCTTCCTCGCACACACCCGGATGGAGGTGGCGGCATGAGCGACCACCTGCGAACCGCCCTGAACCTAGCCGCCCACGGTGTGCCTCCGCTCCCCCTACGGGCGGGAAAGGTCCCGTTCGGCAACTGCCGCGCATGCAAGGGGAACGCGTGCGGCGGCCGGCCGAACATGAAGAACGCCGGTCCCTGCGAGTGCGCCAGCGTCTGCCACGGCTGGGCCGCCGCCACCACCGACCCCCGGGTCCTCACCTCGCCGACATGGGCGTCCGCGTGGCGTGAAGCGGCGGCCGTCGCCTACCACCCCGGGGGAGCGGGGCTGACGGTGGTCGACCTGGACGACGCGGCAGCCATCGCATGGGCCCGCGAGACCCTGCCCACCACCCGCACCGTGCCCACGACGCGGGGCGAGCACTGGATCTACCGCGGGGCGATGCAATCCGCGAACGCAGTGCGGCCCGGCGTCGACATCAAGTCGTCCATGCAGTACGCGCGGTGGCTCGGCCCCGGAATCGGCGCCACCGCCCCCCTGCCCGACCCCGTGCGCGCCCTGATCGTCAAGGCACCGTCCCCCATCCCGCGCGCCATCACCGTGCCCGCGCTGGCCGGGGGCGGGGAGTGCCGCCACCGCACGCCCGCCTACCTGGAGCGCGGCATCTGCATGGCCGAACAGCGCATCACCGAGGCCCGCAGCGCGGTCCACACCACCGTCTACCGGACCTTCCTCGCCGTACTGTCCGCCCACGGCCGGTGCGGCTGCCTCACCGACACCCACATCACCAGGTTGTTCGCCGCCGCGCAGGCCAAGGGGGAGTCGGCCCGGCACTGCACCGACGCGTGGACCAACGCCCGCACCGCGCTGGGGATGTGAGCCATGTCCGAGGATGAGAAGACCCCGGCCCGTGAGGTCATCACCGACTACGCGCAGGCGCACTTCCGGTACTTCCGTACCGCCGACGGGACCGTGTACGCGCAGAAGAACGGCCACCCCGTGGCCCGCCCGATGCGCTCGCAGGGCACGACGGGCAGCCACCGCCAGGAACTCATGGTCGGCCTTTTCAAGGACGGGCACGGCGTGTTCAACGGGACCGCGCTCAAGGAGGCGTTGGACTTGATCGAAGCGCTTGCACTGGACGAAGACGTGCAGCGCGTCCACATCCGCGTCGCCCCTGGATTCGACGGGGCAACCTGGCTTGACCTGGGCCGCAGCGACGGACAGTCCGTCCGCATCCACCCCACCGGGTGGGACATCGCCATCCCCGACCCGCGCGAGGTGTGCTGGCGACGCACCCAGCTCACCGGGGAACTTCCCCTGCCGGCCAAGGACACCGACGGCAAGGGCATCGACCTGCTGCTCAGGCTGACCAACTTCGCCACCGCGGAGACCGAGTGCCTGGCTATCGCCTGGCTCATCGGCTGCCTCGGACCGTCCGTGCCCGTCCCCGCCCCCTTCCTCACCGGACCGCAGGGCGCGGGCAAGTCCACCGCGGGGCGGATGCTCCTGCGGATCATCGAGGGCATGAGCAGCGACCTCCGCCGCGCGCCCAAGGACGAAGAAAACCTGACCGCGGCCGTCGCGGCCGGATGGGTCACCGCCCTGGACAACCTCTCCCACATGACCCCGGACCTCTCCGATGCCATGTGCTGCATCGTCACCGGCATTGAGAACGTCAAGCGCGCCCTGTTCACCGACGGGGACGTCTTCCGCGCCCGCTACCGCCGCCCCCTGCTGCTGACCGGCATCGACGTGGGCGTCATCCGCCCCGACCTCGCCGAACGCCTCCTGCCACTGCGGCTGGAGCGGCCCAAGGTCCGGCGCACCGAGGCGGAACTGTGGGCGGAGTACGAAGAGGTTCTGCCCGTCGTTCTCGGGTCCGTGCTCGATCTCACGGTCAAGGTCCGCGCCGCCGACGCGGAGACCCCCACCGACCTGCGGATGGCGGACTTCGCACACCTGTGCGCGCAGCTCGACGCGGCAACCGGCCTGGGCGCGCTCACCGCCTACCGGGCCAGCCTGGACGACCTCAACGACGACGTCATTGAGGGAGACCTGCTGGCGCAGACCGTCCTCCGGCACGCCGCAGACCTTGAACCGGGCGCGGAACAGCGGATGACCTCCACGGAATGGCTGCACTGCCTCACCCGCCTCTACACGGGCGAGGACTTCCGCCCCCTGCCCAAGGGATGGCCGACCACGGGCAAGGTCCTCTCCGACCGTCTCAAGCGCCTCCAGCCGACGCTTGCCGCTCGCGGTGTCCTCATCGACTCAGGCCGCACCAGAGAGGGCCGCTACCTCGAAATGACCCGCTCGCCCGCTCTGCCCCCGCACGAGCAGCAGGCATTCTGACCGGCACCGCCCGCCGCACGAGCAAGAGGAGCACCACCGCCGGGGCGTGCTCCTCTTGCTGTTCGGCGGCGGCGCCGCCCTGCGATGGTCGCGCCGCGAAGCGGCTCCTTCTTCACGCCCTGAGCCGCACCGCACCACCACAGACACCCCCCTCTTTTTCCTAAGTAGGAAACGCTGCGTCACCTGCGTCACGGGGCCCCCGAAAACGACGCCTGACCAGCACATACAGCCGTGACGCAGACGGCCCTCGGCTGCGTCACGCCGCGTCACCCGCGTCACCGATGACGAACAGCCTGCGTCACCAGTGACGCACCCCCAACGCTCTGCGTCACCCAAAACCCGCAGGTCAGAAGCCTGAATGACGCAGGTGACGCGGTGACGCAGAAATCCGCACCTCGGACAGACGCCACGTGGAAACGGGCGCGTTCGCCCTACCAACTCAACAGAGAGCCAGCCCGTGGAGGCAGCCGTGAGCACAGCTCCGCCCACCTCAATCGACGCGCTACGGGTGCCGGAGGTCATGACGGCACTGCGCCTCAGCCGCAGCAAGGTCTACGACCTCATCCGCTCCCGTCAGCTCGAAAGCTTCACCATCGGCCGGTCCCGTCGGGTCGCTGCCGACTCCCTTCGAACCTTCATGTCCGAGAGAATTGAGGAGGCCGCCTGATGGCGCGCAAGAGGAACCCGAACGGCGCCGGCAGCATCTGGCAGCGCAAGGACGGCCGTTACGAAGCCCGCGTCTATGTCCCACAGCCCGACGGCACCCGTAAGCGCAAGACCGTCTACGGTGCGACCTGGGAAGAATGCGACACCAAGCGCCAGGAACTGGTCCGGCGCGACCGGCAGGGAATCCCGACTCCTACTCGGTCGGCCAAGCTCTCCGAGTGGCTGCCGTACTGGCTGGAGCACTACGTCCAGCCGCGCCGGAAGCTCAGCACCTACGACAAGTACGAAGCTCATGTGCGGCTCTACCTGGTCCCCCTGCTGGGCACCAAACGGCTGGAGTCGCTGAGTGTCGCCGACGTGCGCCGCTTCATCACCCGCGTGCAGAACGCCCACACGGCCGCGACCGCCAAGGAGGCACACCGAGTGCTGCGTACGGCGCTCACGGCGGCCGTGCGCGAAGAACTGATCACGCGGAACGTGGTGTCACTGGTGGAGCCGCCGCGCGTCAAGTCGCGAGAGATTCACCCATGGTCTCTGGAGGAGACGTTGGCGTTCCTGGAGGCTGCGCGCCGGGACCCGTTGTATGCCGCGTTCGTGCTGGCAGTCGCTATGGGGCTGCGGCGCGGGGAGCTGATCGGGCTGCGCTGGTCGGACGTGGACCTGGTCAACCGCGTGCTGCACGTCCGCCAGCAAACGCAGCGTCGCAGGGGCGCCCTGTACGACGATGACCCGAAGAGCCGCCGTAGCCGCGTGGTGCCGATGCCCGCGCTGTGCATCGCGCCGCTGCGCTGGCACCGGCTGAGGCAGCGCGAGGCGTTCGCGCGCACGGGCGTCGACTGGTCGGAGACCGGATACGTCTTCGCCACGCGGAACGCCCGGCCGGTGGAGCCGCGGAACGTCTACCGGTCCTTCACCCGGGTCGCTGCGGATGCCGGTCTGCGGGTGGTCCGGCTGCACGACGCCCGGCACGGCTGTGCCACGCTGCTGACTGCCGCCGGCGTAGCGCCGAGGGTCATCATGGAGATCCTCGGGCACAGCCAGATCAGCATCACGATGGACGTGTACACCCACGTCGTCCATGACACGCAGCGGGAGGCGATCAGTCACATGGACCGGCTGCTCAAGCGCCGCTTGCCCGCAGTCTAAAAGTTCCTCAAGTCCTGAGGGCCGCCTTGTTCGGGTGGGCGTCGAGTTGGCGCCCACCCGGGCGAGCGCATGTCGTAGTCGATACATGCTTGCCTGTCGTACTCGATACATGCTCAACTGGCATCATGCCGAACATCCGGCTTACCAAGCCGACGATCGCCGTCCTGGAAGCGCTGCTGTCAGCGAAGGACGACAGTCCGCCCTGGGGTCTCAGCATCTGCCGCGACGCCGACCTCGGCCCCGGCACCGTCTACCCCATCCTCGATCGGCTCGCCGAACGCGGCTGGGTCACGAGCTACGAGGAGACGGGCCCTCACCCGGGGCGCCCTGCACGCCGCTTTTACGAGTTGACCGGCACGGGCCGGCAACAGGCGGCCGAAGTCCTGAAGGTACGCAGGGCGCGTCGCTTCGGGCTTGGCCTGGCCGGGGGTGCGTCATGAGCGTAGGCAGCGGCAACATCCTTATGTCTGTCACCGCCAGTAATGACTATGCCGGGCTTGACGAAGATGATAGGCAACGGGTGACGCTTGCTCTTCGCAACCTCCGTCGCGGCGTTGTGCGCGAGGAGGACATCGACCCGTACCCGTTCTACCGGCGGCCATATGTCGCGCACGCGCAGTGCCTGCGGACCTCATCCACCCTGCACATCCTGTTTGTCACTCGGCAGGACGGTGACCACGTAATCGTTGAGTTCAAGCACATGCATCGTTACCGCGTGGCGAATAGGCGCGTCGACGTTCGTGCGAACCCAGCCCCTGCGGCACGCAGAACGACCGGCATTGCCGTTCGTATTGCCGGCCGCCGGCGGCATCATCTCCACTCGGAGTGGGCCGCCGTACTCTTGGGCGCACCTGAGGACGATCTCACCTTCTCTCCACGCCGTCAGCTCCTCCTCGCGCACGGCTTCATGCTCGCCGCTGTGCGCATGCGCTTGCATGACCTTGCCCGCCCTGCTTGGCGACCGCTGGATTGGCTGCTGCGCACCTCCTCTCGCACCAACGCATTCATTACGGCCACCGTGGGCGGCCAAGCGATCTGGATCGTTGGCGACGGCGGCCTCTCCGCGCTGGTGACCCAGGTGTGGGAGCCCTGTGGCATAGCTGGTGCGTCGTTGTTGGCGCTGGCGCGCTGGCTCCGGCGAGTGCGGGGAATCGAGCTAACCTCGTCAGAGGGTGAGCGCGCCGACGAGTAGATAGCGTCGCCCCGCTTGCGCCTCGGAGCGGTGTTGCGCTTCGCACGGCGCGACTGCCGTCAACTGCTGCCGTCAAAACGGCCCGGACTGTGATCGGTCCGGGCCGTTTGTGCTGGTGCCCCCGGCAGGATTCGAACCTGCGACACCCGCTTTAGGAGAGCGGTGCTCTATCCCCTGAGCTACGGAGGCATGGGATTGAACCCCTGACAGGGTAGCTGATGTGTTCGCTGCTGATTGCTTGTGTGGGGGATATGGGGTGGTGGGCGTGCCCCCCCCGTGGGGCGTGGGGGTGGCGGTGGCCTGTTGAGGGGCCACCGCCGTTGTGGTGTTCGGGGTCGGGTCGACTGGGGTGATGGCGGCCCGGCTTTGGGGTTTCAGCTGCCGATGTGCCAGCTGACTGTGCCGTCCGTGGTGATGAGGAGGGCGAGGAGGAGCAGGTCGGCGGCGCCGAGGGTGATGCCCAGGAGGGCGCGGCCGCGGCGGGTGGTGCCGCGGGCCAGGGCCAGGCCGCCGAGGATCAGGGCGCAGGGGCCGAGGAGGAGGTTGAGGACGAGGGTGCCGAGCAGGCCGAGGATGAAGGAGGCCACGGCCATGCCGTCCGCTTGGGCGCGGAGGCGGGAGGGGGCCGGGCCCGTTGCCTTGGCCGGTGGGGTCGGAGTCGTCCGCAGGGGTTCGCTGAGCGTGGTCATCGGGAGGTCACCTCGTCGTGGTGGCGGCGTTCGCGGAGGAAGAAGACGAGCAGCCAGCCGGCGATGACGGCGGCCGCGACGAGGGTGACGGGGACGGGGAGGTGTGCCGCGGTGCCCAGCAGGATCCCCATCAGGAGGAGGGCTGCGACGAGGAAGAGCATGATCTTCCTTTCCGATTCCAGAGGACAGTTGTTCACTCAGTTCCTTCAGTCTACGACCGCCTCCGGGTGGAGTAGTTCAGAGAACGGTTGTTTACTGGATGACATGAGTCACAGTCTTGGAGTCCGGCAGGCCCAGAAACAGAAGACCCGTCAGGCGCTGCTCGATGCGGCGCTCGGGCTGCTGGAGGAGCAGAGCCTGAGCAGCCTGGGGCTGCGGGAGGTCACGCGGGTGGTGGGAATCGCCCCGACCGCGTTCTACCGGCACTTCCGGGACATGGGCGAGCTGGGAGTCGCCCTGGTCGAGGAGGCGCTGGGGAGTCTGCATGTGATGGTGCGGGCGATCCTCGCCGAGCAGGACGCGGCCGAGGAGCGGATCGACCGTACGGTCGCGGTCGTGGAGCAGCATGTGCGGCAACATCCGCTGCACATCCGGTTCGTGGCGCGTGAGCGGCACGGCGGGGTGCGGGCCGTGCGGCAGGCCATCGCGGGGGAGCTGGACCGGTTCGCCGAGGAGGTCGCGGCGGCGCTCAAGTCCCAGCCGGTGTCGGAAGGGTGGCGCGATGACGATGTGCGGATGCTGGCCGAGCTGTATGTGGACCGGTTGGTGACGACGGCCGCGGCGCTGCTCGATGCCGAGGCGGACGGCGCGGAGGGGGCGGCCGAGCAGGTCGTACGGGTGGCACGCCGTCAGCTGCGGCTGATCAGCATCGGCCGGCGGCACTGGCGGGAGGAGGGGAGGGGGGAGGCGGGAGGTGTGGTGTGTGGGGAGTAGGAGGAGCAGTGTGCGGGGAGTGGGTGGCGGTAGCTGGCCGTGGCCGGGTGGCGGTGGTCAGTCGCGTGCCGGGGTCACCCGTACGCGATAGGTGCCGTCCGGGTTTTCCGTCAGGACGGTGACGGCTGCGCCGGTGGTGCGGTCCGTGTAGGTGTCGCCGGGCTGGAAGGTGGCGTCGGTCAGTTCCGGGTCGACGTATTTGTTGTCGCGGTAGCAGCCGCCGCTGTGTGGGGTGGCGTCCACGATGCGGAGGGGGCCGCGGCCCGAGGGGACGCGGGTGGCGACGCGGTAGATGAGGATGCCAGGGCGGCAGACCGTCGGGTCGAGCAGGCCGCGGGTGCGGGCCTCGGCGACCAGGGCGGTGTAGGGGGAGGTCGGGATGACGACGATCTTTGTGCCGCCGGGGGCGGAGACCGGGGTGAGGGTGTGTTCGCCGGGTGTCCCGTGGCGTGGGGCGCAGTGCACCTGGTCGGCGGAGAGCCAGCCGAGTTTCCACTTGTGCCAGCCGACGAAGTCATTGCTCGGCCCCCAGTCCTCGTCCATCGGGTCCCAGTGCCCCGCGGGGGGCGGGGCGTCGCGGCCGTCGGTGAAGTAGAGGTCGGGCAGGCCGAAGCTGTGGGCGTTCTCGTGGTTGAGGACGCGGAAGGCGCTCACCCCGGTTTGCCGGCTCCAGATGAAGGACGCATTCCGGAACGGCACCCCGTCGGCGGTCTTCAGCCCCATGTCACCGCCGCTGAAGGTGACCGAGAGGACCGTACGGGTGGCGGGCGGCCCCGCGTTGGGGGTGGCGATGATGTTGATGACGTCGTAGTCGCGGAAGTCGACGAGCGGGTCGACGGCGCGTACGACCTCCCGGGAGAGGGCGTGATAGCCGCCGTCCGAGGCCGGGTCGAAACCGGCGCCGCGCTGGATGCCGTACGCCGCGAGCGGCCGTGACATGCGGATCCACCGGAGCAGCGGCCTGGGGCGGTAGGTCAGCCGGCCGTACGAGCTGGTGCGGAAGTAGTCCGTCGCGGCCGGGAAGAACTCGGCGAAGCGGGCGCGGGGGGACATCGTGGCGCGGGCGTCCGGGAAGTCGATGAAGAGGGTGAGTGCCTCTACGGTGCCGGATGAGTGCGAGAAACCGGCGGGGGTGTCGGCAGATTCGGCGACGTCGTCATTGATGCCGCGCAGTGCACACGGGCCGCTCGGCGGGGCGCCGGGCGCGGAGGGTATGGCCACGGCGCTGGGCGGTGAGCCCAGGGCTATCGCCGCGGCTGCGGTGGCCGCGCCTGCGGCCAGGACCGCGGAGACCTTGTGCTTCATATCGATCACCTTGTGTCGGCGGGTGATCGTTCGCGCGCGGGGTTACGTCAACTGGAGTCATGTGGGGGCCGGGTGGGGCGGCCCCCGCCCGGGTGCGCCCTGGGGTGGCCCCCGATGCGCCTCGGGGCGTGCCTGGGTCGGCCCGGAGGTTGGGGCGGCCCGGGGGCTGGGGTGGCCTGCGGGCCGGGGTGGCCCAGAGGCTGGGGTCGGCCTGAGTGAGGCCGGAGGTCGGGCCTGGTGTGTGTGGGGGAGGGGGCGGCTGACGGTGTGTGGTTCAGGTCACGTGAGGGCGTGAAATATCCGGGGAGGGGTTCCCCGTTTAACCAGGCGTCCGGATGAAACGGGGAACCTCTCCCCGGTTCGTGCCGGTCGCCGGAGCAGCCGCCGGAGTGGTGGCCTGATGGGGCGTCGAAGTGGTGGCCTGATGGGACGCCAGAGTGGTGGTCTGATCGGGCGCCGGGGCGGTGTCCGGGAAGTCAGGAGCCGGGAAGTCAGGCTCCGGGAAGCGCCGGAAGTGAGAGGAGTGAGCTGCCGTGACCGCCGTCGCCGCATGCGCGAAGTCCGGGAAGCAGGGGCAGCAGCCCCGACTGCGGGCCGATGCCCTGCGCAACCGGGAGCGGATCATCGCCGCCGCCCGCGAGACGATGGTCGAGTTCGGGGCCGAGGTCCCACTCGATGAAATCGCTCGACGCGCGGGTGTCGGCAACGCGACGCTCTACCGTCACTTCGCGGATCGCCTGGAGTTGATCCACCACGTCACGCTCTCCGTCATGTCCCGTACCGCGGACCGCGCGGAGAGCGCCCTTGCCGAGGAGTCCGATGCTTTCCAGGCACTGAGGCGCTTTGTCCACGCTGCGGTGGAGGAGCGGATCGGGGCGCTGTGCCCGCTGCTCTCCGACGGCATCGACCGGGACCACCCCGATCTGCTCGCGGCGCGCGAGCGTCTGGAGGCGGCCGTCGAGGCCGTCATGGGCGCCGCACGCGACAGTGGCCAGCTGCGTACCGACATCGCCGTCGGTGATCTGATGGTCGCGATCACCCAGCTCACCCGGCCACTGCCGGGGAGCAGCTGTCTGAACTTCGACCAGTTCGTGCACCGGCATCTGCAGCTGTTCCTGGACGGTCTGCAGGCACCTGCCCGCTCCGAACTCCCTGGCGCCGCCGCCACGTTGGACGACTTGAGGCGCCGCTCGTAAACCGGGGCGCACGGGGTGGGGACGGTCTCCCCGCCCCGTGCCCGTCCCCGTCCTGTCTCTGTCCCGTCTCTGTCCTCTCCCGCCCCGTCCTCCCCCTCCTCGCCCGTCCACGTCCGGTCCGTCGCTTCGCCGGCGGCCGCCTCATCCCTCCCGTCCTTCGCTCTTGTTCGCTCACTGCACCAGTAGGTGGATCCCGCCATGCCTGAAACAGCCCCATACGTTGATCCGCGGCGCTGGAAAGCGCTGATATTCATCGCTCTCGCCCAGCTGATGGTCGTTCTCGACGCGACCATCGTGAACATCGCGCTGCCCTCCGCCCAGCAGGATCTCGGTATCTCCGACGCCAACCGGCAGTGGGTGATCACCGCCTACGCACTGGCCTTCGGGGGCCTGCTGCTCTTCGGCGGGCGCGTCGCCGACCTGTGGGGACGGAAGCGGACCTTCATCATCGGGCTCGTCGGATTCGCGGTCGCCTCCGCGCTCGGCGGGGCCGCGGCCAATCAGGGGATGCTGCTGGGTGCCCGTGCGCTGCAGGGTGTCTTCGGTGCGCTGCTGGCACCGGCCGCGCTGTCGCTGCTGGCGGTGACCTTCACGGAGGCCAAGGAGCGCGCCAAGGCGTTCGGCATCTTCGGTGCGATCGCCGGTGGCGGCGGCGCCGTGGGGCTGATCCTCGGCGGGGTGCTGACCGAGTACATGGACTGGCGCTGGACCTTCTTCGTCAACATCCCGTTCGCCGTGGTCGCCGCGACCGGCGCCTTCCTGGTCATCCGTGAGCCCGCGGAAGGCCGTAACCCCTCCCGGCTGGACATCCCCGGCGTCATCCTGGCCACCCTCGGCCTGGTCTCGCTGGTCTACGGGTTCACCCGCGCCGAGTCGGACGGCTGGCTGGCCGGTCCCACCCTGGGTCTGTTCGTGGCGGCCGCGGTGCTGCTGCTGGCGTTCGTGCTGGTCGAGTCCAAGGTGAAGGCCCCGCTGCTGCCGCTGCGGGTGGTCACCGACCGGAACCGCGCCGGTGTCTACGCGTCGCTGGGCCTGGCCGTGATCGGCATGTTCGGTCTCTTCCTCTTCCTGACCTACTACCTGCAGATCGTGAAGGGCTACACACCGGTCACCACCGGTCTGGCCTTCCTCCCGATGATCGTCGGCATGATCACCGGCTCGACGCAGATCGGCGCCCGGCTGATGAACCGCGTCCGGCCGCGGCTGCTGATGGCGCCCGGCTTCACGGTCGCCGCGCTCGGCATGCTGGTGCTGACCCAGATCGATCTGGACACGTCCTACCCCGCGCTGATCCTGCCCGGCTTCCTGCTGATGGGTCTGGGCATGGGTACGGCGTTCATGCCGGCCATGTCGCTGGCCACGCACGGCGTCCAGCCGCGCGACGCCGGTGTCGCCTCCGCGATGGTCAACACCTCGCAGCAGGTGGGCGGCGCGATCGGCACGGCCCTGCTGAACACCATCGCGGCCAGCGCCACCACCGCCTACGCTACCTCGCACGCGGCCGGTGCGCGCTCGGCCGACCTGCTCAAGCTCCAGTCGATGGTGCACGGCTACACCACCGCCATCTGGTGGGCGGTCGGCATCCTGGCCCTGGCGGGCGTGATCGCCTACACCTTCATCAACACCGGGCGGCCGGGTGCCGGTTCGCCGGTGGCCTCCTCCACCGACGGCGAGAGCACGGTCCTGGGCTCGTCCGAGGGCGACGGTGAGGTCCAGGTTCCGGTGATGGTGCACTGAGCCGGCGGGGACGGGCCGTACGGCATTCCGCCGCGGGCCGGGCCGGCATCCCGCCGGCCCGGGCCGTGGCCGGCCCACCCCGGTGTCGGGCGCTGCGGACTCCGTGCGCCCGCACCCGCGCGGGCCCGTCCGGCTCCTGTGCTCACACCGGCGTCGGCCTCGTCCGGTTCCGCTGATCCGTCAGCGCAGCCAGGGGAGGTCGGCGCCTTTCGGTTGCAGTCCTTCGGTCATCACTTGGCAGATCTCGGCCAGTTGGCCGACCTGCTCCGGGGAGAGGCGGTCGAAGATCGCGGAGCGTACGGCGGCGACATGTCCGGGGGCGGCCTTCTCCAGGACCCGCATTCCCTCGTCGGTGAGGAGGGCGTTCTGGCCCCGCTTGTCGGAGGGGCAGTTCTCGCGCCGTACCCAGCCGTTCTTCTCCAGGCGCGCGACCGCATGCGAGAGCCGGGAGCGGGTGATCTTGGCGTTCTGAGCGAGCTCGGTCATCCGCATCCGGCGCCGCGGTGCACGGGAGAGCTGGACGAGCAGGCCGTAATAGACGTGCGGCATCCTGGCGTCCCGTTGCAGCTGGCGGTCGAGGTGGTCCTCCAGGAGCGTGGTGGCGTGGAGGTAGCACTGCCAAGCGAATTGCTCCTCGTCGCTGAGCCAGCGCGGCTCGGCTGCGGGTTCGTTGCTCATACCATCCACTCTCTCACCACTCGGAGAGTTATTTAAGTTTTAACAACGATGAATTCCCCTCAAATCCTGTCACTTGAATATTCAAGCATGTGGGCCCTGCGGGTGCTGCGGGTGCTGCGGTCACCGCGCCGACTACTGCCAAGTGTGACTCCGTGGAGTGGCATGTCCGTCATGCCTCCTGGTCGATCAGCTCCACCGCGTTCAGGGCCGCCGACAGGGCACGGGTGTCGCCGTCCTCGGAGGTCGCGGCGACGTCCAGGGCGGTGTCCGCGAACTTGATCGCATGCTCGTTGCCGTGGGCGACCGCCCGCGCGAAGACCTCTTCGGGCGCCACCGTGGAGGCGTCCGGTGCCCGACGCGGGGTGTCCGCGGCGTAGAGCGTGGTGATCGCCGAGGCCGCCGCCCAGGCCACCGCGAACGAGCTCGCCCACAGTTCCCGGGGGAGCGCCGGCAGGGTGCGCAGCACCGCGTTCGGCGCGGTGGCGGCGTGCACCAGCATGATGCCGTTCCCGTGGCCGTGGTCCGCGTAGTTGAGGGTGGCGGCGCGCACGAGGGCGGTCAGGCCCTCGCGTGCGGCCTCGGGGGCATCGGGGATGTGCAGCGACTCGGTGGTGCTCAACCAGCCAGGGGTGGCGGGTAGTTGGGCGTAGCCGTCCAGCGGTGTCACACCCCGTTCGGGGATCCGGGGGAGGGCGGACAGCGCCTCGGCCGGGGTGGCGCTGCCCGTGGGGTGCACCGTCGCGGGCAGGAGCAGATGGCGGGCGGCCCAGTAGCCGAGGGCATGTGCGAACTCCGCGATCCTGGCGTCGTCCTCACCCTCCGTCAGGAGGCTGCGCACGGCATGGCCCACGCGGATGACGGGGTGGGTGGCGGCGCCGGCGATACCGGGCAGCAGCCGCGGCCACCACTCGGCGAGGAGCTCGCGCCAGGGTCGCTCGGCGACCTGCCCGGTGAAGTGCCGCGTCCAGTCGGTGACCCGGCTCGGATCGCCCAGCGCCTCCTGCCAGTTGGCGTCGGTGATACGGGTTTGAGGGGCCGGTACGTCCTCCAGCTTGTGCGCGTAGGTGTCGAGCCAGCGGTGGACGGTGCGGGCCTGGCCATTACGGACCATGGCTTCCACGGCCATCGGTCCGTGGTTGCTCAGATAGCCGCTGAACTCGGGGCCGGAGGTGTGCAGTCGTAACAGGGCTTCGTCGAGTGTGCCGCTCGTCGTCTCCATGGCCCGAGGCTAGGTCGGCGAGGCGGCGTCGCGTAACGGGCTTCCGTCCTACACCGCTGGTCGGCCGCGGCTTACGGCGCTGGTCGTAAGGCCGCGGGTGGGGTGGTCGTCGGGGGCGCGCGGGAGTGCGCCGGTGTTGTGGTGCGGCGGCGGTGCGGTGGCGTTGTCGAGCTCTGCTTCCCGCGGCCATACCGGACAGGAGGTGTCGGGTATTGGGGGGAGGGTGCTGCCATGACGAGTGAGAGCAGAGGCGGGGAAGGCATCGCGAGCGGTGCGGGCGGTGTGGGTGGCGTCGGCGGTGCGGTCGGCTGGTCGGTGGTGGAGGCGGCGGTGCCGGAGCTCGCCGGGCGGGTGCGGGAGCGGTTCGGGGCGCACCGGCACCACGTCCTGGCGACCGTGCGGAAGGACGGCGCACCGCGGCTCACCGGGCTGGAGGCGGACTTCCGTCACGGGGAACTGTGGCTGGGCATGATGGTCGGCTCGCGCAAGGTGTCCGATCTGCGGCGCGACCCCCGGTTCGCGCTGCATGCCAATCCGGGGCCGGGCGCCGATGTGTCCGGAGGCGATGTACGGGTGCCCGGGCGGGCCGTGGAGGTGACCGACCGCGCGTTGGTCGCGCGCTATGCGGCGGAGGTGAAGCCGCCGGAGCCGTTCCACCTCTTCCGGGCGGAGCTGACGGAGGTGGTGCGTACGTCCACCGAGACTCCGTATGTGGTGGTGGAGACCTGGTCGCCGGGACGGGCGCCGCGCACCCTCCGGCGGAGGTCGGACGATGCGGCGCTGCGGGTGGAGTGAGGGCGGCGCTGCAGGTGGTGTGAGGTGGGGGAGGGCCGGTGCCGGGGCTCAGCCGAGGTTGCGGGACCCGGCGCGGCCGTCGTCCGGTTCGAGGTGCCAGCTGATGATGCGGCGCGGATGGACGCGGATCACGTCGTTGCTGAAGAAGTCGGGGGCCATCGGAGGTGCGTCGAGGGTCAGCAGTTCGGCGCGGCCGCGGATCTCCACCCCGCGGCCCCAGCCGGGCGCGACCGGGTCGTCGGCCGGTGCCATGTCGTCGATGAGCAGGGAGACTTCGGGGCGGGCCTGGGCGTTGCGGTACTTCTGGCTGCGACGCAGTGCGGGCCCGCCGATGTCGAGGGTGCCGTCGTCGTTGAGCACGAAGCCGACCGGGCGTACCTGTGGCCCGCCGTCCGGCCCGGTGGTCGCCAGACGGGCCAGCGGCTGGCCGGCGAGGTAGGCGCGCTCCGTGGGGGTGAAGACCTTCCCGGCGGTGCCGGGGGCGGACCCCGCGGCGGAGGGCGGGCCGGCGGGGTCCGGTGTGGGGGCGTTCGGTGTCGCCGCGTCCCGTGTGGGGGCGTCCGGTGTCGACGGGCGTGAGGGCGTTTTCATGCCAAGGACGCTAGGACCTCAATTGCGGTTGAGGTCAAGGGGTGGTGGCGTCACCGGGTGAGGTCAAGGGCTGGTGGCCTCACCGGTGAGGCCAAGGGATGGGGGGCGTCAGTGCGTGGCCACCGGCAGCCGGTGCGTCCGGTCGCCGCCCCGGTGGTGGGTTTCGTGCGGCCGGTGCAGGCCGTGCGGCTCGCGGGTGCGGTGGGTGCGGAAGATGTAGAGGGCGGCGACGAACATCACGGCGCCCATGGTGAAGCCGAAGGCGGACGACTTGAGGATGCTTTCGCCGCCGAGGCTGTAGACCCAGCCCATCGAGCAGCCGAAGAGCGCACCGTAGGCGGCCGCCCGGGTCTCGGTGATCAGGGACGACTGGAAGTGGGCCACCACCAGCCCCAGCGCCCCCGACACCACGAACGCGGCCAGCCCGTACAGCATGGCCGGACCGCCCTTGTCGCCGGCGGTGTGGGTGCGGAAGATGGTGAAGAGGCCGAAGGCGAGCGCCGTGATGATCGGCAACGACACGGTCGGCGGGATGTGCCTGGCCCGTTCCTTCATCCCGGCCATTCCCGGAGCCGGCTGCGGGGTCCGGGCGGTGGTCGTCGCGCCGTGTTCGGTTTCGACGGTGCCGTGGGAGCGGGCGGCCCTCGCGCCGTGCCGCTGGGCGTGCTGGTCCATGGCGGGCTCCTCTCGGTTTCCCCCGCTGCCCCCTCCTGTCCAGGCGACACCCGGGCGCCGTACGCGGCAACCGGAACGGCGGGCACCGGAAGCGGGCGCGGTGCGGCGGGGGCCCCGCGGTGCGGCGGGGGCCCGGTGGCGAGCGGGTTCAGCCCAGGTCCTTCTGGTACCAGGCCACGTCCCAGTAGCGGCCGAACTTGCGGCCCACCTCCGTATACGTGCCGATGTGCCGGAAGCCGAAACGGGTGTGGAGGCGGGTGGAGGCCTCGTTCGGCTGGACTATCCCGGCGTAGGCGCGGTGCACGTCCTCGTCGGCCAGCGCCTCGAACAGGGCCTTGTAGAGCAGCGTGCCGACGCCCCGGCCGGCGGCGTGCGGGGCGCAGTAGACGGTGACCTCGACGGACGGGGCATAGGCGGCCTTCGGTCGGAACGCGCTGCTGGTCGCGTAACCGAGCAGCCCGCCGTCCGGGCGCCCGGACGCGGAAGCCGCCCCGTTGTGCGGGTTTTTCATCCGGTCTGTCGCCTCTTGGGCAACCAGAAGACGATGCGGCCCGTCTTGGGGGTGGGAGAGCAACCACGGGCGGCGCTGTTCCGGAGTGAAGGGCTCCAGGTCGAAAGTGATGCACGTCTCACGGATGTAGTGGTTGTAAAGATCCGTAAGGGCCGGGAGGTCGGCCTCAGCGCCCGCCCTGACCTGCACTTCCCCGTGTTGTTGCAGCATGTGACCTCCTAAATGGGGGCGCAGGGTACTGCATGATCAGAAAAATAGCGGGGCAGCCTGGGAATTCTGTCCGGATTCCAGCCGTTGTTTCCTTCGGACGGGCCAGTCGCTGAGCATCGGCTTCGATGCCACCACCCGGCCCGCCCACCGTCCCGCGACCGACTCATCGCAAAGGGAGCACACGCATGGCAACCCGTGCCGTCGCCCGCCGTCAGGAAAGCAGCAGCGGTTCCGACGGGGCCAACAGTGTTCGCGCCATAGGCGGGGAGATCGCCGACCGCGACCTGGTCGGCATGTACCTCGACGAGATCGCGCGTACGCCACTGCTCGACGCGGCCAAGGAGGTCGAGCTGTCCCAGACCATCGAGGCGGGCGTCTATGCCCAGCAGATCCTGGACGGCGAGGTCGCCGACGGCAATGCCGCGGGCGCCGGCCGCGAGGAGCTGGAAAGGCTGGTCGAGGAGGGCGCCAAGGCCAAGGACATCTTCATCCGTTCCAACCTCCGTCTGGTGGTGGCGGTCGCCCGCCGCTACCCGCGCGCCGGGCTGCCCCTGCTGGACCTGATCCAGGAGGGCAACGCCGGTCTGGTGCGTGCCGTGGAGAAGTTCGACTACGCCAAGGGCTTCAAGTTCTCGACGTATGCGACGTGGTGGATCCGCCAGGCCATCACCCGCTCCATCGCCGACCAGTCGCGCACGATCCGGCTGCCCGTGCACCTCGTCGAGGAGCTGGGCCGGATACGCCGGGTGCAGCGCGAGTTCAACCGTGAGAACGGCCGTGACCCGGAGCCGGCGGAGGTCGCTGGCGAGCTGGGCTCCACGCCCGCCCGCGTCACCGACGTACTCGACTGGGCGCGCGACCCGGTCAGCCTCAACATGTCGGTGGACGACGACGGCGACACCCAGTTCGGCGACCTGCTGGAGGACACCTCCGCGGCCTCGCCCGAGCAGTCCGTGCTCACGCTGCTGCGCAGCGAGGAGCTGGAGGACCTGATCGACCGTCTCGACCACCGCACCGCTTCGATCATCAAGGCCCGCTACGGCATCGAGGACGGCCGCGAGCGCACGCTGACCGAGGTCGGCAAGCAGCACGGCCTGACCCGTGAGCGGATCCGCCAAATCGAGAAGCATGCGCTGCTGGAGCTGAAGCGGATGGCGCATGACACGGGATTCGACGCGGCCGCGTAAAGAGCGCGCGGTCGCGCGCCCCGAGATCCGCGGCCCGGTCCGTGACGGACGAGCCCCGATGCCCCTTCCGGCGTCGGGGCTCCGTCGCGTCTCGGACCTGCGGGGGAGCGCCCGCCATCGCGTCCGGGACCTGCGGGGGAGCGCCCGCATCTCGCCGTAGATGTCCGTTTGAGTCTGACCGAAGCCCGAGTCTGTTTACTTTGCTGAAATCCAGGCGTAGCCTCGCACTGAAACCACAGGCTCGGGCATGGAACGGACACTCACGCAGATGTATGCACCGGAGCGCCAGCAGGAGATTCTGCGGCTCGCCCGTGAAGGCGGCCGGGTCGATGTGCTCTCCCTGGCGGAGGAGTTCCAGGTCACCGCAGAGACCGTGCGGCGCGATCTGAAGGCCCTGGACCGGGCCGGTCTGGTGCGCCGGGTGCACGGCGGAGCCATCCCGGCCGGCCGGCTGGACTTCGAGCCCGACCTCGCCGAGCGGGACGCCGTCGCCGCCGACGAGAAGCAGCGCATCGCACGGGCCGCGCTCGCCGAGCTCCCCGGCGGCGAAGGCGGCGCCGGCAGCTCCGGGAGCGTGATTCTGGACGCCGGGACGACCGCCGCCCGGCTCGCCGCCGAGATCCCGCTGGAGGCCGAGCTGACCGTCGTCACCCACGGTCTGCCGGTCGCCGCGCGGCTGGCCGACCACCCCGGGCTCACCCTCCACCTCGTGGGCGGCCGCATCCGGCACCGCACCCGGGCCGCGGTCGACGACTGGGCGCTGCGCGCCTACCGCGAGATCAACGCCGATGTGCTGTTCCTCGCGACCAACGGCTTCTCCCCCGACGGCGGTCTGACCACCCCCGACCTCGCGGAGGCCGCCGTCAAGCGGACGCTGATCGCCGCCGCCCGCCGGGTGGTCCTCCTCGCCGACTCCGCCAAATTCGGGCAGCAGCACTTCGCCCGCTTCGGCGCACTGTCGGACGTGGACCTGCTCATCACCGACACGGGCCTGAGCCCCGACGACGCCCTCGCCATCGAGCGTGCGGGCACGGAAGTAGTTCGCGCATGATCCTGACCGTCACCCCCAACCCCAGCCTGGACCGTACGTACGAGATCCCGGCGCTGGCCCGCGGGGCCGTGCTCCGGGCGACCGCCGACCGGATCGACCCCGGCGGCAAGGGCGTCAATGTCTCGCGCGCGGTGGCCGCCGCCGGGCATCGCACCGTCGCCGTACTGCCGGTGGGCGGTCCCGCCGGTGCGGCGCTGGCCGGGCTGCTGGGCGCCGAGGGCATCGAGGTGGCGGGCGTGCCGGTGGCCGGCCAGACCCGCTCCAACATCTCGGTCGTCGAACCCGACGGCACCCTCACCAAGATCAACGCGACCGGTCCCGAGCTGACCGCCGAGGAGTCGGAGGCGCTGCTCACCACGGTCGGCGAGCGTTCCGTGGGCGCCGACTGGATCGCCTGCTGCGGCAGCCTCCCGCGCGGTCTGGCCCCCGAGTGGTACGCGGAACTGGTCGCCCGCACCCACCGGGCCGGCGCCCGGATCGCCCTGGACACCTCGGGCCCCTCGCTGACCGCGGCCCTGCGCGAACGCCCCGACGTCGTCAAGCCGAACGCCGAGGAGCTGGCACAGGCCGTCGGCCGCCCGCTCGCGACCCTCGGCGACGCGGTCAAGGCCGCCGAGGAGCTGCGCGCCTGGGGCGCCCGCGCCGTACTGGCCTCCCTGGGGGCGGACGGCCAGCTACTGGTCGACGAGGAAGGCGCCTACTTCGGCAGTGCCCCGGTCGCGGCCGTCCGCAGCAATGTCGGCGCGGGCGACGCCTCGCTGGCGGGCTTCCTCACGGCGGGCGGTTCGGGCCCCCTGGCACTGGCCGTCGCGCTGGCCCATGGCGCGGCCGCCGTCCAGCTGCCCGGCAGCCTGATGCCGACCCCGGACGATCTGGACACGGCCGCCGTCCGGACCACCGACGCGGTGCCGTTCGACCGCCTGCTGACGGAGCCGGTGTCATGAGTGCGGCGGGCCGGGTCGTTGGCGTGAGGGCCGTGAGTGCTGTGTATCGGGCCGTTGTTGTGAGGGCCGGGTGCCGGGTCCGTGGCGTGAGGGCCGCGCGCCGGGCTGTTGCTGTGAGGGCCGTGAGCGCCGCGTGCCGGGCCGTGGTCACCGCTTCCCCTTGCCGAGCCGTTGCTGTGCCCGCCCGCCGCGGCACCCGTCCCTCCACCGTCCCCTGCGACCCCCTGGTCTCCGCCGACCTCCTGGTCTCCGCCGACCTCCGGGTCCCCTGCGTCCCCTCGGCCGTTCCCCCGGCCCGCACCGGGAGGCGCCCCAGCCACCCCCCGTCCCGTCCCCACCGCCCCCACGGCGGTACCGCGCGCAAGGGAGCCCGCGATGAGTGAGCTGATCACCGCGGAACTGGTCGACCTCGACCTGTCCGCAGAAACGAAGGATGCCGCCGCACGTTCCCTGGCCGAGCGGATGGTCACCTCCGGTCGCGTCACCGATCTGGAGGGCTTCCTCGCGGACATCGCCGCACGCGAGGCCCAGATGCCGACGGGCCTGGACGGCGGGATCGGCATTCCGCACTGCCGCAGCGAACACGTCACGGAGCCGACGCTGGCCTTCGGGCGCAGCGCCTCCGGCATCGACTTCGGTGCACCGGACGGCCCGGCCGACCTGATCTTCCTGATCGCGGCCCCGGCGGGCGGCGACGCCGACCATCTGTCGATCCTCTCGACCCTCGCCCGGCACCTGATGGACGAGACCTTCACCGGCGCGCTCCGGTCCGCCACCGAACCGGAGCGTACGGCGGCGCTGATCCGCGGGGACGAGCCGGCGGCGGCTCCCGAGCCGGCGGCGGTCCCCGAGGCGACGGTCCCCGAGGCGGCGGCCCCCGAGCCGGACGCAGCGCCTGAGCCGGAGGCGGCGGCCGGACCGGCGGCGGAGCCCGGACCCGAGCGGGACGCCGGACCGGCACAGGCAACCACGGACGCCGCCCCCACCACCCCAGCGGCCGCCGAGGCCCCCACCGGCCGCACCCCGGCCGAGACCGCCACCAAGGCCGCCGCCGAGGCCCCCGCCAGTGGCGCCCCTTCCGAAGCCGCCACCGAAACCGCCACCGAGGCCGCTACCGACACCACTCCCGACGCCACTCCCGCCCAGGCCGCCCCCTTCCGCATCGTCGCCATCACCTCCTGCCCCACCGGCATCGCGCACACCTACATGGCCGCCGAGTCACTGGAGAAGGCCGGGCAGGCCGCCGGTGTCGAGGTGTTCGTCGAGACCCAGGGCTCGGCCGGGTTCAAGCGGCTCGACCCGCAGCTCGTCGCGGACGCGGACGGCGTGATCTTCGCGCATGACGTCGAGGTACGGGAGAAGGAGCGCTTCGCCGGGAAGCCGACCGTCGACGTCGGGGTGAAGGCGGGCATCAACCGCCCCGCCGAACTCATCGCCGAGGTACGGCAGAAGGCCGCACACGGCGAGGCCGGCGCCCCCGCACGGGCCGCCGCCCCCATGGACAAGGGCGCCGACGCGGGCGACGGCTTCGCCACCCGCCTGCGCAAGTGGCTGATGACCGGAGTCAGTTACATGGTGCCGTTCGTCGCCGCGGGCGGTCTGCTCATCGCGCTCGCCTTCGCCATCGGCGGCTACACGATCAACAAGGCACCGTCCGTCGCCGAGCACTTCATCTGGACCGAGTCCGCCAGCTGGGCGGCGCTGCTCTTCCAGATAGGCGGCGTCGCGTTCGGCTTCCTCGTTCCGGTCCTGGCCGGCTTCATCGCGTACGGCATGGCGGACCGGCCGGGCCTGGTCCCGGGCTTCGTCGGCGGCGCCATCGCGCTCACCATCAACGCGGGCTTCCTCGGCGGTCTGATCGCCGGACTGATCGCGGGCGCCGTGGTGATGGCGATTCAGCGGGTCCGTATCCCACCGGTGCTGCGCGGCATCATGCCGGTCGTGGTCATCCCGCTGATCTCCTCGGCGATCGTCGGTTTCCTGATGTTCCTCGTGATCGGCAAGCCGATCGCCGCGCTGCAGAAGGGGCTGACGGACTGGCTGTCCGGCCTCACCGGCGCCAACGCCATCATCCTGGGCGTGATCCTCGGCCTGATGATGTGCTTCGACCTCGGCGGCCCGCTCAACAAGGTGGCGTACGCCTTCGCGGTCGGCGGCCTCGCCAACCCCAACGAGGGCAGTCTGAAGGTCATGGCCGCGGTGATGGCGGCCGGTATGGTGCCGCCGCTGGCGATGGCGCTGGCCACGACCGTCCGGAGCCGGCTCTTCACCAAGGCCGAGCGGGAGAACGGCAAGGCGGCCTGGGTGCTCGGCGCCTCCTTCATCACCGAGGGCGCGATCCCCTTCGCCGCCGCGGACCCGCTGCGCGTCATCCCCTCCGCGATGGCCGGCGGCGCGGTCACCGGCGCCCTCTCGATGGCCTTCGGCTGCACCCTCCGCGCCCCGCACGGCGGCATCTTCGTCGTCCCCCTGATCGGCCAGCCGCTCCTCTACCTGCTCGCCATCGCCGCGGGTACGGCCGTCAGCACGGCCCTGGTGATCCTCCTCAAGGGCCTGCGGAAGCCGTCGCCCACCCACCCGGCCCCTTCCCCGGCCGACGACGAGGCCGAGGTGACGGTCGCCGCCTGATCCCTCTCCGCACAAGCATCCCTGCGCGCTGTCCCGAGGCCTCCACCGCCCACCAGGTGGAGGCCTCAGCCCGTCTGCCCCTCCATCCCTCCACCCACCCCTCCACTCACCCCTCCCCAGTTGCCGGACGCATCTGATGGGACGTGAGGCCTGGTTACCCGCGCGTTAGTGGATCTTTAACCGGCCCGACGAGAGTCATGGGTGTCACGCCGAAGGACACCACGGACACCACTCACCAGCTCGGGGGATTCCTCATGTCGCTCGCCACCACCACTCTGCGCCGCGGTCGCCGTCTTGCCGTCGCCTCGCTCGTCGCCGCCGCGGCGCTCTCGCTGACCGCCTGCCAGAACGGTGACGACAAGGCCGCGCCCGCGCCCTCCGCTTCGAGCAGCCAGGCGGCGCCCGACGGCGGCTCGAAGGCGGGGGACTCCGCGTCCGGTGGCTCCGCGTCCGGTGGCTCCGCGTCCGGCGGTGGCTCTGCGTCCGGCGGTTCCTCCTCGGGCGGCGCCTCCGCGGGCTCGTCCTCGGCGGGTGGGCAGCAGGCGGGTCGTGGCTCCGGGGCCGCACCGGGGAAGGGCGCATCGCGTACGGGCACGAACGGAGGCCAGGGTTCCGCGACGGGCGGCTCCGGTGGGCAGGGCGGTTCCTCCGCCGGACGCCAGGGCGTCAGCGGCACCTGGGTCGGCACGCTGAAGTGGCTCACCGACTACAAGCTCACGGTCGCCCCGAAGAGCGGTATGGAGCAGGCTTTCCACCTGCTCGACAGCACCAAGGTGCTCGGCGCGGCGGCACTCTGCGGGGACCCCGACGGCCGCGTCCAGCTGGACGGCTCCGGCTACGGCACCCGCCCGTGCACCCTCACCGACCTGCGCAAGGCGGCCAAGCTCGGCAACGTCACAGTCCAGGTGACCGTGGACCACGGCGCCGCCACGAAGATCGCCGAGCTCTACCACCCGTAAGGCCCCAGCGGGGCCCCACCGTCCCCGCACAACCGGTTCATCGGCCGTCGGAGCATCCGGCGGCCGCCGCCCGTTGCGCCGTCGCCATGAGCACCGCCCCCGGTATCGCCCCCTGTCCGCCGTTTCCTGCCCGGAGGACCGGCGCGCAACTACCGTGTGTATTCCGGCCCTTACGAAAAGCGGCCGGAAAGGCGGGCGAATGCTGCTTGGAGCCGTATTTCGCCGCCACGCACCGTTAGTTCCACACCTTCCACGGAGGAGGTCGCCATGCCACCGAGGCGAGCGGTCACCGGTCGCAGCCAGGAGCCCCGCCAGCGCTACGTAGAAGAGCTGCGATTACTACGGGCCCAGAAGGGCGACAGCCTCCGCCGGCTCGGCGACGTACTGGGCTGGGACTGGTCGCTGTTCGGCAAGATGGAGAAGGGCGAGACCCTCGGCGGCCCGGAGGTCGCGCAGGCCCTGGACCAGCACTACGGGACGCCGGGGCTGCTGCTGACATTGTGGGAGTTGGCGGCGGGGGATCCTACGCAGTTCCGCGAGCGGTACCGGCGGTACATGACCTTGGAAGCGGAAGCGTTGAGCCTGTGGCACTACGCGGTGAGTGCCCTGCCTGGTCTGCTCCAGACGGAGGCCTACGCGCGTGACTTGCTCACAGCGGGCGGCATCACCGGCGAAGAGCTGGCGCGGCAGGTCGAAGCGCGCATGGGGCGCCGCCAGTTGCTGGGCGGCGACAATGCTGCTCGGTTCCGCTCCGTCCTGTCCGAGGCCGCGTTGCGAACTCCGCTGGAGGATGTCCAGGAGTGGCGCCAGCAGCTTGAGCACCTGCTGGACATGGGCGAACGGCGGAACATCGTGATTCAGGTCGTAAGGCAGGAGGTCGGGCTCCACGCCTTGACGAACACGCACACCATGTTCCTGCGACTCCCGGACGGCCGCACCGTGGCATGGGTGGAGACCGGATATTCGGGCGAACTCATCGAGGAAACGGCAGCAGTCGAACGACTCCAGCTCAGCTACGATCTGGTCCGTGACCTAGCCCTATCCCCGGTCGAATCACGGAAGTTCATCAGGCAGCTGTTGGAGGAGGCCTCGTGCGAGCCATCGACCTGAGCACCGTCACCTGGCGCAAGAGTTCATACAGCAATCAGGATGGCGGCGCCTGCATCGAGGTCTCCGACGACCTCCTGGCCACTGCCACCTGGCGCAAGTCCAGCTACAGCAACCAGGACGGCGGCGAGTGCATAGAGGTCTCCGACGACTTCCCCGCCGTCGTCCCTGTCCGTGACAGCAAGGCCCCCCACGGTCCCGCCCTCCTCTTCGGGGCGCCCGCCTGGGCATCCTTCGTCACCGCCGTGAAGAGCGGCGAACTCCCCGGCGCCTGACGCTGACCGGTCCCAGGAGACCGCCCGAGGACCAAGACGGCGGCGGCCGCCCCCCCATCAGGGGGCCGGCTGTCGCCGTCGCGTGCTGGCCGCTTGATTCGTGCGTTTGGGGCGGTGTGCGCGGTCGCGCTCAACGGTCTTTTTGTGCGGCAATAAGCCCTGAATTCAGGGTTGTTCGTGCCATTCCTCGGGTCCGTGAAATTGCTCAAGGCGTAATGTGTGTCGCTGCATTGATCAAGTACTGAGTTGTGGGGGCGGAGCATGCCGGGTGATTTTTATATCGACCCTCAAGAGTTGGATAAACTCGCAAAAGCCTTTGAATCCAGGGCGTATGACCTTTCCCGGGCCATAAAGTCATTCCGCGGCAAAACGGACGCGGAGCAGATTCATGACGGCTTCGGGTTCCTGACGGAGTCCGAAGAGGTCACCAGCGCCTATATCGAGCTTTCCTCCGACATGACCGAATCTCTGAGCAAGCTGGCTCGACACCTGGATGAGGTGAGCCGATCCCTGGACGAGAACTCTAGGAATTCCCGGGAAGCGGATGAGGCACTTGAGGAGATGTTCAAGGGAGGTAAGAAGTGAGCGAGGAGGGTGCCGCTGAACAGGTCTTTGAAGCCGGCCTCGAGCTGGTGAACCCCGGGGGTCGGCCCGATGTGTTGCGCGCGGCAGCCAAGGGCTATCGCGACATGGGCGAGGAGTTGAAGGAAGTCTATGGCGCGCTGAACAAGCAGGTGCAGGCCACCATTGGCGATCACTGGCGTGGCGACTCGGCCGACGCCTTCGCCACGCACTGGAAAGGAATCGGCAAGGCGGTCCACGAAACCACCCCGCTCTTCGAGCAGGCGGCGGACGGTCTCGACAAGGCAGCCGATGACATCGAGAAGATCAATAAAGAGATCCATGAGATTTACCTGGAGATCGGTGTCTCAATCGGTGCCTCCGTCGCGCTCTCTTTTGTGACGCTCGGATTTTCTGCGGCGGCGGGGGCGGCAAACGCCGCGAGGCTGGGAGTGCAAGCCGCCAACGCGGCAACGAAGTTGGGGAAGCTACTCAGCTTTGCCGCCCGCACCTTCCGGGCCATCCGCACGTTCGCCCAGCAATCGACCTTGCGGCGGCTCACCGTCGAACTGGGCGTGCAATGGGCGGCAGGCGCCGGCACGGGAATGGCCACCAGCTATGCGACCAAGGGTGAATTCGAGGTGATGGACAATGTGGTGAACGGCGCGGTCGGAGCGCTGGGGGGCAAATACATCGCCGGTCCGCTCGCCGGCAAGCTGGGTGGTGGACTTCTAGGGAACGCGGCGGGTGGAGTGGCCGCCGGTGGTGCTTCGTCGCTGGTCGGTGACAGCATCAACAACGTCAGGAAGGGCGAAGAGTTCGACGCCTCGCAGATGGCGCTGGGCGCAGCATTCGGCGGTGCGACAGGAGGCGCCGGCGGTGCCGCCGTACACCGGATCACGGAAGGCAGGTCGTTCAGCGGTGCCCATGAACTTGCGGGTGACGTGGCGACCAATGCCCCGATCAGTATCGGCCTGGGGATGGAGGGCAACATCGTCAAGGACATGGACGCGGCGATCAATGGCGACCCCAACGCGGACAAGGAAAAGGACAAGCCCGGCGCCGCTGCCGATGCGCGCCGGCATGCCGGAGAGGGCACGAAGAAGATGAAGGAATCCCCGGACACGGACAAGTTCGGAGCGTTCGGATGACCGGCGATCAGCCGTCCGCGGTGACCCTGTCCAAGCCGGGCGACCCGGCGCGGCCGGTTCCGGCTGGGGCGGTCGGTGCACGCAGCGGCCGGTGGGTGACCGTGGCCGCGCCCCTCGCGCTGGTGGCGCTCACCGCGGCATGGCTGTTTCTCGGGGCCGGGGGAGTGCGGACGGTCGTCGTCTGGCTTGCTTTCGGGGTGCTGGCGCTGTGCCTGGGTGCCGTCGGGGTGAGTGTGTTCCGGGCCGGCGCGGCCCGGGACCGTACCTACGCGCGGGCGGTGCGGGCCGCTTCATCGGCATCGGGCGAAGCCCGACCTGCAGCCGTCCCCGCGCGGCTGCACGGCACGCCATGGCCGTCGCTCCGTGCCGTCGGCCTGCTGGTCGGGCTGCCGACGCTGGTGTGCCTGTGGATCGCGCTCGCGGTGGCGGAACCGGACTCCGGGGGCCGGGCAGCGGCATTGCGCGAGGCCGGCGCGGTCACCGGCAAACTCCGTATCGCCGCCATCGAGCACGAGGTGCCCGAGGGGCGCGGGCGGAACGCAGATGCCACCGCCCAGTACACCGTCCTCCTTCCGCCGGCTAACGGGCAGGGTGGACGCGGGGTTCCGGCGAGCTTCACGGCGGACACCGAACGGCGCCAGGAGGTCGGCGGTGAGCTGTACGTCGGTTACGTCCCGGCGCACCCCGAGCTGGGCGCCGTGGGTGATGACCAACGGGCAGAAGTGGAACGGAAGTTGTCCGGGAGGACGGTGGAAGCCGCCACGTCCTGGGTGGCCGCCGGTTTCTGGATCCTGGTGACGTTGGCACTCTGCGCCGGCTGGTGGCGGGAGGGCGTCACACGCCGGGGTGCACGCAGCACCGGCGAGGACTGGGTCGCCCTGCGGGTCCGTGTCACAGGCGGCGGAAAGCACACCGACGCCCCGCCGGTCGAGGGCACGGATCAGGCGGCCGAGCGCCAACGCCGGGAGAACACCCGGCAGCTGAAGTGTCTGCTGCTCGGCGTCGACGGCACGGACCGGACCGTCCCCTTCCACGGCGAGCTGTCCAGCACCGTCGCGGGGGCTGTCCTGGCAGGGGCATCAGGGCTGCTGGTGTGGCATCCGCAGCGGCGTCGGGGCAAGGATGTGCTTGCCGAGCTGATCGGCGATGACGGCTGGCAGTTGCCGGGTGCGGTGCCCGCCCGTGTGGCGCAGGGCATGGAAGCAGCCGCGCCGGGCCCGGACCGCGGGGCGCTCCCCGGGGCCGGGCGGCAGGTCCGGCTGCTGGACCTCGGCGCCGCCTGGTCCGCCACCGTCCCGAAGCCGCTTTTGGCCGGCTTGGTGTGTGCGCTGCTGAGCATGGGGGCGCTGCTGGCCGTGCCGGACAACGGTGCGTGGCGGCTGTGGGTCGGTGCGGCAGGTCTGCTGGCACCGCTCGCCGCCCTGTTGGTACGGACGTCCCGGACCGCCCCCGACAGCGATTGACGGGGCGCCCCCGGCAGCGACCGACGGGCCGCTCAGGCAGCGGCTGACGGCCCGTCTCCGGCGACCACTGACCGACACCGTACGGGCCGTCCCTCCTGACGAGGGGCGGCCCGCCGTCTTGGTGGCGGCAGTCCGGTGACGAGGGGCATCCACCCACGTCCAGCCACGTCCATGCACGACCACGCACCTGCAGGTAAGTACGCACCAAAAAGTAGGTACTTGTCCCGTGTCGAGCTCCGACCAAGACTGATGCGGCGGCCCACGGAATCCCCCGCGAGGTCGCTGAATCAGGCGCAATGAGGCGGGAGTTCGGTTCGTGACGACGGTGAAGAAGAGCGTGGCGGTCCTCGGGCTGGGGAGCATGGGGGCGGCGCTGGCGGATGCGCTGCTGGTGGCCGGCCATGAAGTGACCGTGTGGAACAGGACGCCCGGCCGGGCGGAGGGGCTCGTGGCGCGTGGAGCGCGGCGGGCCGGGTCGGTGGCCGAGGCGGTCAGGGCCGGTGAGATCGTGCTCGTCTGCATCCTCGATTACGGCGATATCGGTCCGCTTCTGGAGCAACAGGGCGGCGGGCGGGCGGCGTTGCAGGGGCGGGTGGTGGTCAATGTGACCAATGGTTCGCCCGAGGAGGCCTGTGCGATGGCGGAGCGGGTGACAGCCCTCGGGGCCTCCTACCTCGACGGCGGCATCATGGCCGTGCCCGAGATCATCGCGAGCCCGGAGGCCTTCGTGCTCTACAGCGGCTCGCGGGAGGCTTTCGAGGCGCACCGGGGTGTGCTGGACGCGTTCGCCCGCAGCGTCTACCTGGGAGAGGAGCCCGGGCTCGCACCGCTCCACGACCTCGCGCTGCTGAGCGGCATGTACGGCATGTTCGGCGGTTTTCTGCACGCGGCCGCGCTGGTGCGCTCGGCGGGCGGATCGGTGGCGGAGTTCACCACGACGCTGCTGCAGCCGTGGCTGGCGGCGATGGCCGGCGGTCTGCCCGCGATGGCGGCGCAGATCGACTCCGGTGACTACAGCGTCACCGGATCCCCGCTCGCCATGCAGGTCGCGCACGACAGCATCGGGGAGGTCAGCCGCGCACAGGGCGTCAGCCCGGAACTGTACGCGCCGCTGTTCGCGCTGATGGAGCGGCGGGTGGCGGACGGCCACGGGAGCGAGGGGCTGGCGGGAGTGGTGGAGTTGGTGCACCCGCGCTGAGGCGGGACGAGGTGCCGGTGCCAGTCCAGTGCCAGAGCCGGTGCCAGAGCCGGTGCCAGAGCCGGTGCCGGTGCGCGGCCGGGCGTCGGTGACGGACAGGTGCGCGGGAGGCCCCGCCCGCGCATCCGTCACCGGCCGCTCAGATGTCCAGCCGGGCCGCGATGCCGTCGAGGACGCTGTCCAGGCCGGTCTCGAAGCGCCACTGCGGGTCGTCCTTGTGGACGGCTTCGCGGAGGTAGCGGTGATAGGTGGGGTAGCGGCCGGTGCTCATCAGGTAGCGCATCTGCGGGCCGAGGGCGGTGCGCAGATCGTCGGGGCTGTCCCAGCCCTGCTCCCGCATCAGGGTGTGCTGGGCGCACTCGGCCGAAACGGCCCCGTGGACATAGGAGGTGACGGTCCCGACGACGGCCATCATCGCGTCGATGTCGAGTCCGAGCCCGTCCAGGGAGGAGAGTGCCCGCTCGGCCTCGGCCATCCGGCTGGGGGTGAGTGCGCGCAGCGCCTGCGGTGAGGAGATCTGGATGAGCCAGGGGTGGCGCAGCACGATCTCCCGGGTGCGCAGCGCGTGGGCGCGCATGACGTCGCGCCAGTTCTCCAGGTCGTCGGGGAGTTGCAGGTCCGCGTAGACCGCGTCGGTCATCAGGTCCAGGACGTCGCCCTTGCCGGAGACATAGCGGTAGGCCGCCATGGGGGCGACGCCCAGTTCGGTGGCCAGGCGGCGCATGGTGACGGCGTCGATGCCGTCGGTGTCGGCGATCTGAACGGCGGCCGCGGCGATCTTCTGCGGGGTCAGAGTGGCCCGCGGGGCCGGTGCCGGGCGGTCCAGCCGCTCCCAGAGGGAGACTTCCGCCGGGTCCGGCGAGTCCGCGGCGGACCCGGACGGCCGCCGGTCCTCGGCATCGGCGGTCTTCTTGCTGGCCATGGGCCCACTTCCTTCCCGGATCCTTCCGGAGCAGCATCGCGTACAACGTATCAGAAGTAGACGCTGTACACGCTGCTGTGTACGTTGTACTCGTTCGATACGCCGTACACAGCAGCGGAGCCGCATGCCGTAGAGCGGTATGCGCGCAGGGGAGGGATGCGTCATGGGCAGCGAGAAGCGCCTGCAGGTCGCGGTCATCGTCGGGAGTACGCGGGACGGCCGGTTCGGGCCGACGGTCGCGGCGTGGGTGGCCGAACGGATCGCCCAGCGGGGGGACATGGCCGCGGAGGTGATCGATCTCGTCGAGACGCCGGCGCCCACCGTCTTTCCCGCCTTCGGGCAGCCTCCGGCGCCCGGTACCACCGAGCTGCTCGCCGAGATCTCCCCGCGGCTGGCGGCGGCCGACGCGATGGTGATCGTCACGCCGGAGTACAACCACAGCTTCCCGGCGCCCCTGAAGAACGTCATCGACTGGCACCACACCGAGTGGCACGCCAAACCGGTCGGCTTTGTGTCCTACGGCGGGCTGTCCGGCGGGCTGCGGGCGGTGGAGCAGCTGCGCGTGGTGCTGGCGGAGCTGAACGCGATGACGGTCCGGCACACCGTCAGCTTCCACAACTACGGGGACAAGTTCGACGCGGAGGGGCGGCCGACGGACCCGACGGCCGAGGGCGCGGCCAAGGTCATGCTCGACCAACTGTCCTGGTGGGCACTGGCGTTGGCGGAGGCCAAGGCCATCCGGCCGTACGCCGCCTGATGGTGCACGTACCGGAATCCGCGGCGAGACGGCGAGACGGAGAGACGGCGAGACGGAGAGACGGAGCGCCGGAGCGAGGGGCGAGGGGCGAGGGGCGTAGTGAAAGTGACGGACAGTGCGGCGGAAGCGGCCGGCGGGACCGGCCGGGCCGAGGGGGCCATGGGGGCCAAGGGGGCCGCGGGGAACGGGGAGCGGTCGCGGTCGCTGTACCTCGGGGTGTTCGGGCTGCTGCTCGGGATGTTCCTGGGGATGGTGGACGGAATGATCGTCGGGACCGCGCTGCCCACGATCGTGGGGGAGCTCGGGGGCCTGGAACAGCTGTCGTGGGTGGTGACGGCCTATCTGCTCACCACCGCCGTGGCGACACCGATCTGGGGGAAGGCGGGCGATCTCTACGGCCGCAAGGGCACGTTCATGGCGGCGATCGTGCTCTTTCTGGCCGGGTCGATGCTGTGCGGGCTGGCACAGGACATGGGGCAGCTCATCGCGTTCCGGGCCCTGCAGGGGCTGGGCGCGGGCGGGTTGATGGTCGGGGCGCTGTCGATCATCGGGGTGCTGGTGCCGCCGCGGGACAGCGGCCGGATGCAGTCGATGATCGGCGCCATGATGCCGGTTGCGTTCATCGGGGGGCCGTTGCTGGGCGGCTTTCTCACGGATCAGCTGAGCTGGCGGTGGGCGTTCTACGTCAATGTGCCGCTCGGCGCGGTCGCGCTGGTGATCGTCGGGGTGTGGATCCGGCTGGGCCGCACCGAGCGGAGCACGGCGCGGATCGATTATCCGGGCGTCCTGCTGCTGTCCGGCGCGATCCTGGCGCTGACCCTGCTGGCCAGTTGGGGCGGTGTCCGCTACGGGTGGGGATCGCCGCAGATCCTCGGGCTGGCGGCGGTGGGCGTGGTGGCGCTGGCCTGGTTCGTACGGGTCGAGCGGCGGGCCGTGGAGCCGGTCATCCCGCCCCGGCTGTTCCGCAGCCGCAACTTCACCCTGGCGCAGATCCTGAGCTTTCTGGTCGGCGCGGTGATGCTCGGCGCGACCAGCTATCTGCCGCAGTACCTGCAGTTCGTGCAGGGTCTTTCGCCGACGGCCGGCGGGCTGCTGTTGCTGCCGCTGATGTTCGGGATGCTCGGTGTGCAGCTCGGCACCGGGGCCCTGATCAGCCGTAACGGCCGCTACCGGATCTATCCGATCCTGGGGGGCGGGGTGCTGACCGCGGGTGTCCTGCTCCTGTTGCTGCTCGGTACGGACACCGCGACGGCCCTGGCCTCCGCGCTCACCGTCGTCGCGGGCATGGGCATCGGGTTCGTCATGCAGAGCACCATGATCATCACCATGAACAGCGCCGCACTGCGCGACATGGGCGCCGCCAGCGGCACGGTCACCCTGCTGCGTACGGTCGGCGGCTCGCTCGGTGTCGCCCTGCTGGGCGCCGTCTTCACCGGACGGCTGCACAGCGGGCTCGCCGACCGGGTGGGGGAGGGCGCCGCGGACCGGCTGACGGCGGGCGCCGGACAGCTGACGCCACAGGTGCTGGACGGGGTGGCCGCACCGGTACGGGACGCCTACCGGGCGGCGGTCACCAGCGGGCTGCACGGGGTCCTCATCGGCGCCGCGGTGCTGGCCGCGCTGGGCTTCGCGGCAGCCTGGTTCGTACGGGAGGTGCCGCTGCGGACGGCGGTTGACATGGTGGACCCGGTGGACCCGGTGGACTGACCCGGTGCGGTCCGGCTCGGCGCGGCCTGGCCCGGCGCGGCCCGGCCCGCCGACCCCGGCCGGGGTGGCGGACCCGTTGATCCGCCGGAGCCGTATGCGGCGGCCGCATACGCATCAGCCCCGTACGCACCAGCCCCGTACGCAGCCGTACACACCAGCCCCATACACACAAAGGCGGTGGCCGGCCCCTACCAGGGACCGGCCACCGCCTTCGTGCGTGTGCGCCGCGGGCGTCGTCCGTCAGACCGCGCTGCCCTGCTGCCACTCGGCCCAGGACATGTTCCAGCCGTTGAGGCCGTTGTCCGGCTTGATGGTCTGGTCGTCCGAGTTCTTCACGACGACGACATCGCCGATCAGCGACTCGTTGAAGAACCACTTGCCCGGAGTGTCGCCCCCGCCGCCCTTGTTGTCCCGCAGGCCGACGCAGCCGTGGCTGGTGCCGGCCTTGCCGAAGATGGACGGGTCGCCCCAGTAGTTGCCGTGGAGGAAGGTGCCGGAGGCCGACAGCCGCATGGCGTGCGGGACGTCAGGGATGTCGTACTCGCCCTTGCCGTCCTTCTTCTTGAAGCCGACCGTCGAGCCGTCCATACGGGTCTGCTCGAACTTCTCCGAGATCACCATCTGGCCGTTGTAGGTGGGGTTCTCGGGGCTGCCGCCGGAGATCGGGATGGTCTTGAGGGTCTTGCCGTCCCGCTTGACCGTCATGTTCTGGGTGTTCATGTCGACCGTGGAGACCTGCGAGCGCCCGATGGTGAAGGACACCGTCTTGGACTGCACACCGGTGATGCCCTGGCCGCCCTTCACCCCGTCCAGGTCGATCTTCATGGTGACCTTGGAGCCGGCCTTCCAGTAGTCCTCGGGACGGAAGTCCAGGCGCTGGGTGCCGAACCAGTGGCCGACGACCTTCTGGCCGCTGCTGGACGTCACCGTGATGTGGGACTGGACGTCCTTCTTGTTGGTGATCGCCTTGTCGAAGTTGAAGGACACCGGCATGCCGACGCCGACGGTCTTGCCGTTGTCGGGGGTGTAGCTGCCGATGAAGCTGTTGGCCGTGGAGACGGTCGTGAAGCTCGCGTTCTCGGTGGCGGCCCGGCCCTTGGCGTCCTTGGCCTTCGCCACGATCCGGTACTTGGTGCCGCGCTCCAGCTGGACGCCGGGCTTCCAGGACGTGCCGTCGGACGATATGGCACCGGCGACGTCCTTGCCGGAGTCGGCCTCGGTGAGCTTCACCTCGGTCAGCTTGCCGCCGGTGGCCTTCACACCGGTGTCGTTGATGCTGGCGTTGGTGGCGCCGTCGTCCGACGAGACCTTGATCTTCACGTCGGAGGCGTTCTTGGCGGCCGCGGCGTCCGCGCCGGCCTGGCCGTTCTTGCCGTCGTCGTTGCCGCCGGCCGAGGCGTCCCCGCCACAGGCGGACAGGGTCAGCGCACCCGCTGCGAACAGCGCCGTCACGGCGAGCGTGCGGCGCATCCGCCGGTTACGGCGCGGGGCGCCCGCCGCCGGCTGCTCGACCGAGGGGAGCAGCTGGTGCGGGGTGCGGGACCGAGCGGGCGCGAGGTTGTCCGGCGTTGTCACGAGCTGCTCCATAACAGGGGTGTTGTGATTCCGTGCTGGTAAACAGCACGAGCGGACGGATTTGGTTGCGGGTACGGCGGTCTTGTGATGAAGGTCACACGTGTGGCGGCAGGGGGTGGTCGGCCGGCCCCGACAGCCAGGTTCGCAGTGCCGTGCCGTGTTCGTCCAGGCGGGGTGGAGCGAAGGGTTGGGTCACCGGCGTCCCCGAAAGGCGGAGTGGGCTGGTGACTTGGGGGATACGTCCCTCGCCGACCGGTGTCACCGGGGCGAGACCGAGGCGCTGTGCCAACTCCAGGGCCTCGGAGACGGTGTTGACCGGGCCGCAGGGCACGGACACGGCGGTCAGTCGCTCGGTCCAGTCGTGCGGGGTGTCCGAGGCCAGCCGGCGCTCCAGCGCTTTGATGAGGTCTGTGCGGTTCTGTACCCGGTCCTCATTGCGGGCGAAGCGGGCGTCCTCGGCGAGTTCCGGGGCGCCCAGTGCCCGCGCCAGCTCCCGGAACTGACGGTCATTGCCCACCGCCACCGCGAGCAGCTGCCCGTCGCGGCAGGCCAGCGTCTCGTACGGGGCGATGCTCGGATGGCGATTGCCCATCGGGCCCGGATCGCGGCCGGTGGCCAGATGCCCGGACGCCTGATTGACCAGCGAGCCCAGCAGCGACGACAGCAGATTGACCTCGACCAGCTGGCCCTGGCCGGTGCGGTCGCGGTGGCGCAGCGCCGCGAGGATGCCGGTGGTGGCGTCCTTCGCGGTCAGCACGTCCACCAGCGCGACGCCCGCCTTCAGCGGTGTGCCGCCGGGCTCGCCGGTGATGCTCATCAGCCCGCCGACGGCCTGCACGACGAAGTCGTAGCCGGGCAGCCGGGCGCCCGCGCCGGAGCCGAACCCGGTGATCGTGCAGTGCACCAGGCCCGGGTTGGCGGCGCGGGTGGCGGTGTGGTCCAGGCCGTATTTGGCGAGCGAGCCGGGGCGGAAGTTCTCGATCAGTACGTCGGCCCGGCGCGCCAACTCGCGGGCCGCGGCCGCATCGTCCGGATCGCCGAGATCCAGTGCCAGACCGCGCTTGGAGCGGTTCGCGGCGTCGAAGTACGCGGCCGTCCCGCGCCGCGGCGCTCCGCCCTCGTGCGGTGCGGGCTCCTCGCCGGAAGGGGGCTCCTCGCCGGAAGGGGGGTCCGCGACGAACGGAGGGCCCCAGGCGCGGGTGTCGTCACCGGTGCCCGGCCGCTCCACTTTGATCACCTCGGCGCCGAGGTCGGCGAGCGTCGCGGCGGCCAGCGGCCCGGCCAGCACCCGGCTGAAGTCCGCGACGAGGATGCCGTCCAGGGCACGGGCGGGTGCCGCACCGGGCGGGGCCGCGTCGGTGGGCGGGGCGGTGTAGGTCCCGGCGCCGGGGGGCTCCGTGCCGGTGGGCTCCGCGCCGGTGGGCTCGGGGGCGGCGTCGGCGGGTGGCCGGGGCTGCGGCCGGTGCGGCTGCGGCACGTGCGTACTCCTCACGTCGCGGACGAGGTGCCGTCATCGTCCGGGACGATCTTCGCCGGGGGAAGCCTCCGGGGTGTCCAACGGGGCGGGGGGAATCCTGCCGGGGCGGCCTCTTGGGGTGGCGCCTTCGCGGGTCGTGCCGGAAATGTGGCGAAATGTCATAGGAGATGTGTCACTTAGGGACTTTCGGCCCAAGATCTCCTGTCGGAAGTCCTGAAACGTGGTGTCTACTGACTCCTGGACCGATCCGAAGACAAGCCCTGGCTCAGCGCCCTCATCCGTCCGGGAGGACCACATGCTTCCCTCCGATTCGATTCTGCAGCAGATCGGCCTCGGCGTCCTTGTCGCTCTGGGCGTCGTCTGGGCGGTCGGGATGACCAGACTGCTGCGACGGGGCCGGTACGAGGCCGCCCTGCGGCGGGACCAGCGGGAGATGCGGGCACGGTACGCCTCGCGCGGACGGTTCGCACCGGGTGGCTCATTCTCGGCGCGAGGTCCGGAGGGGCTGCCCGGAGCGGGACTGCCCGTACAGCCGGAGCTGCTCGGATCGGTGCCGCGGCAGACCGGGCCGGACGGGCCGCCGTCGGAGTGTGTGGAGCTGAGCGCGGCCGAGCGGGCGGCGTTCGAGGGGCTCGTACGGCGGCTGACCAGCCGTAGTTGAGCGGGCCGTGGCCGGTGGTTGGCGGGTGCCCGCACTCGAAGCCGCTGAGTGCGGGCCGTGCGGCCGATTTGGCTGATTTGGCCGGTCGGGCCGATGCGGCGGGGCCGGATTCAGCGGACCGGCCCCGTATTCAGCAGACCGGCCCCAGCCTCAGCGGACCGGGCCCAGCCTCAGCAGGGCCAGTGCGGCCAGCATCTGTACGGAGACCGCGGCCGCCGACTTCCACGTCGAGAGATGGTGCTGGCCGCGTATGAGCAGTATGGCGAGGACATAGCCGAAGCCCCAGGTCGTCCACGTCGCGGCCTGCACGAAGGTGGCGTCGGTCGGCAGCCAGGCGGCGATCATCAGTCGCGGCAGATCCGTCACCCAGAAGAGCACGATGAACAGGCTCGCGGTCGGCGCGAAGCGGCCGATACCGCCTAGGGTGCGGGCGATCGCATGGGCGACCGCGCCCAGCACGAAGCTGGCGAGCAGTACCCCCGCCTCGGCCAGCCCGATGAGCTGGAGCCCCGCGGTGCGGTCGACGGCCCACTGGGTGTGGAACGCGTCCACCGACAGCACCCCGATGGCGCCGCTGATCAGCGACAGCAGCACCGCCGCGCTCCAGGCGCTGCGGTCCCGCGCCTCGTCCAGCACCTCCACCGGGCGGTACCAGAGCCCGAATATCAGCCGGTGCCACCACAGTCGGCGGCGAGGCGCGGGCTTACGGGGCGCCGGCTGGACGAGCGTGGGCGGTGGGGGCTGGGGAGGCGGTGAGGGGGGCGGTGCGGACATAAGGCCGTTTCTACCACCGGCCATTCCGGGGCGGCGCGGGGGCGTCGAGCGGGGCACGGGCCGGTACGGGTGAGACGCTCGTCCGATGACCTCGCAGACAACGGACCACGACGAGGCGCACGGCGGCGGGCTCGGCAGCCGGCTCAACTGGCTGCGGGCGGCGGTCCTTGGCGCCAACGACGGCATCGTGTCCACCGCCGGACTCGTCGTCGGGGTCGCCGGAGCCACCGACGTACGCGGCACGTTGTTGACGGCGGGGCTGGCGGGGCTGCTGGCCGGTTCCCTGTCGATGGCGGCCGGTGAGTATGTGTCGGTCTCCACCCAGCGCGATTCGGAGAAGGCCGCGCTGGCGCAGGAGAAGCGGGAGCTGGCGACCGAGCCGCAGGCGGAACTCGTCGAGCTGACCGAGATGTTGGAGGGGAAGGGGCTGGACGAGCAGCTGGCCCGGGAGGTGGCCGAGCAGCTCACCGAGCACGATGCGCTGCGGGCCCATGCCGAGGTGGAGTTGGGCATCGACCCCGATGAACTCACCAATCCCTGGCATGCGGCGGGGGCGAGCTTCCTCGCGTTCACGGCGGGGGCGCTGCTGCCGTTGCTGGCGATGGTGCTGCCGCCGGCCGCGGATCGGCTGTGGATCACGGTGGGTGCGGTGGTCGTGGCGCTGGCGCTGTGCGGGTGGGGCAGTGCGCGGATGGGGTTTGCCCCGGTGGGGCGGGCGATGGTGCGGAATGTGGGAGGTGGGGTGGTGGCGATGGGCGTGACGTATGCGGCGGGGTCGGTATTGGGAGCGGCGGGGGTTTGAGCGCTCCGGGGGCCTGGGGCCGGGTACGAGCTTGCGCTGAAATCGTCTTCCTCAGCCGCGTACTTCAGCGTGCCCCCGCCACAGAATCCGAGCCGGACTCATTTCCCGTGAGAATCCCTGTCCCATCGATGAACAACTGCCACACAGACTCATCGACAAGGGCTGTCCAGAAGTGAACGAAGCAACGCCCAACGGGACCGGATTCGGCCATCATGCCGCTATCGCACATTCTTCCGGGCGCCATTCTCCGGGCACTTGGGGACTCTCGCGGATTCCGATGGATATCAGGCGTTCTGCTGGTGATGGCGAGACCCCAGCGGATAGAATTCGCGCGCTGCTCGCGATGGCGGTCGGCGAGGTCGGCGGTGGGGGGCGGGGGCGCCGTGAGTGCGTTGCAGGAACACACCACCCGCGGCCGTCTTACCCGAGGCCCTGAACGCGCGTTCGCTTTTCCTGGCCTGCGAGGCTTACACCTCGCCCGAAATATCCTCAAGCGATCACCACAAAGCGGTCCACGCAACGGCGTGGGCCGTCTTTTTTCCTTTCCGTGGCGTTCGCGCCGGCGTCCGCGTCCGGGGCCACGAAGTCGACGGGCAGCGAGAAGCAGGTACTTCGTTTTCCTGACGAGAAAAGTGTGGAGTGTGATGCCATGAACCGAGTCGGCAGAGACTCTCGCCGTTCGGCCCGTGGGCTCGTGGAGCCGCTGGCACGCATAGGGTTATCCGTTCTGTTGCTGGCGGGCGGTGCCGTGGGAGCGACGGCTGGGCCGGCCGCCGCTTCGACCGCCGACGGCACGCTGACGGTTCAGGTGCTGCGCGACTTCTTCGGCACCGGCGTGATCAACGCGACGATGGACGTCCCACAGCGGGGCATGAAGGTGGAGATCTCCGACCCCGCTGGGCACGATGTCACCGGCGTCACGGATGCCACCGGGAAGGTCGTGGTGTCGCGGTCGGCCGTGCTGAGCGGCGGCCGGTACCGCGTCGACGTCAGCGTCCCGGCACCGTACAGCGACTACCTGCGGGCGGCGCCTGCGTCGACGGCGGACAACCACTTCGACAGCTTCACGTCGTTCGTGGATGTGTCGGACGGAAAGAACGCCTCGGTGGTGACGGGGGTGTGGGATCCGGCCGACTACACGCTGCCGGACTCGCGGTACTTCGTGCCGGTCCACAACGGCGCCAACGGGACCGACAACCGGGCCTTGGTGGCGTTCGGGACGAAGACCCGGGGCACCTGTCCCACCGATGTGGCGTGCCCGGCCACGCTGGCCACGCAGGACCAGGTGGGCACGACGTTCGGGTTGGCGTACGACACGTACCGGACCCGGCTGTTCCAGAGCGCGTTCGCCCGCCGGTACGCCCCGTACGGGCCACAAGGCGGGGGCGCGATCTACACGGTGCCGGTCAACGGCTCGGGTGCGCCGGAGCTGTTCGCGCGGGTGCCGGACGCCGCGGTGACCCGGCACGACACCGCCAACATGATCAAGGATCCCGGGTTCACCGACGCGCCGGGCAAGGAGAGCATCGGTGGCCTGGCCCTGTCGGAGGACGGCTCCACGCTGTACGCGGTGAACCTGCGGACCCGCAGCCTGGTGAGCTTCGACGCGACAGGGGCCACCGCCGCGGCGCCCAAGTCGACGGTCCCGATCCCGGACCCGGGGTGCGCGAGCCCCGACGACTGGCGGCCGTTCGGTCTCCAGGCCCACAACAACACGCTGTACGTCGGCGGCGTGTGCAGCGCGGAGAGCACACGGCAGCGCGCGGACCTGAAAGCCTTCGTCTCCACCTACGACGGCAAGCGGTTCACCACGGTGCTGAGCCACCCGCTCGCGGACGAACGCGGCAGCGTCTTCGGTTCCGGCGACAAGGCCACCCACTGGAACCCGTGGAACACCAGCCTGGACACGTGGGACGACCGGAAGGCGGGCGGCGTCTTCATCGATCCGCAGCCGGAGCTGTCCTCCCTCGCCTTCGCCCGCGACGGCTCGATGATCCTGGGTTTCCGCGACCGGTTCATGGATGTGCTCAGTTGGGGAGGGCTGGACCCCCGCCCGGGGAACGACACGGCGGAAAGCGGTATGTCCGGTGGTGACATCACCATGGTCTGCGCCACTCCCACCGGCGAATACCAATGGGAAGGCACCGGGAGCTGCCCCAACCACGCCACCCCCGCCAACAGCGGCGGCCAGGCCGCCGGTGTCGTCGAATACTTCCCGGGCGACTATTACGCCAACGCGCACCAGGAGACCGCGCTGGGGTCGGTGGCCTATATCCCGCAGCAGCAGTGGGTCGCCAGCACGGAGTTCGACCCGGTCGTCAACGTCGCGACCTCAGGGACCGGGTACCACGACATCACGACCGGTCAGGGCCCGGGCAACAACCCGACCGCCAACGGGTTCCAGTTCGTCAGCGGGGTACAAGGCGGGTTCGGCAAGGCCGGCGGGCTCGGTGACATCGCGTACGCGGCGGCGAACGCGCCGATCCAGATCGGCAACGTCGTGTGGTTCGACGGCGACCACAACGGGATTCAGGACCCGGGGCACGTGCTGCTGCCGGGGGCGACGATCAACCTGCTGGACGCGGACGGCAAACAGGTCGCCACGACCAGGACCAATGCCGCCGGCGAGTACTACTTCGGGGGTGTCGGCGCCGCGTACGAGCTCACGCCGG
Organism: Streptomyces sp. G7(2002); assembly: GCF_028870195.1. Classification (NCBI taxonomy): domain Bacteria; kingdom Bacillati; phylum Actinomycetota; class Actinomycetes; order Kitasatosporales; family Streptomycetaceae; genus Streptomyces; species Streptomyces sp. G7(2002). Next base: position 4,244,299 of record NZ_CP102609.1, on the reverse strand, counting down.
GCGCGAAGTACACGGTGCAGTTCGACGTGTGCACCGCGGACACCAGCCAGGTGCCCGAGCAGCCCCCGGCGAGCGAGCTGAGGTTCACGCTCCCGCGGGCCGGTGCCAACCGTGCGCACGACTCCAATGTGACCCCACCGACCACCGGGCAGTTGTGCAACGGCCACGCGCCTGTCACGGCGCCGGACAAGCCGGGCGGGGTCGATCACACGATCGACGCCGGGGTGTACATCCCGAAGGCCACACCGACTCCGACTCCGACTCCGACGCCTACTGCGACTCCGACACCGACGCCTAGTGCGACGCCGACTTCGACTTCGACGCCGACTCCGGCCCCGACCTCGACGCCGAGTGCGCCACCGGCCGCTACGCCGCCGTCACCCGCGCCGCCTGCCCACCGCCCGGCCCCCGGCGGCGGGAGCACGGGTTCGCTGGCGCACACCGGTATGTCCGGGCTGCCACAGATGATCGCCCTGGTCGGTCTGCTGGTGGGTGCGGGCCTGGTCATCGCGTTCATGAGCCGGAAGCGTCGCGCCCGGAAACACTGAACGAACCGAACCACAGTGATCTGCCTGCCCGCGGTCCGGATGGCGCGGTCGGGCAGATCCCGTCCCGGCCGGTCCACGAGGGCCGGCCTTGGCGTCGTCTGCCACTGGACCGCTCGGCCGCCGCGACCACACGGCGGCCGAGCGGTGTGGTGATCGAGAGGGTGAATCAGAAGAGTGTCAGCGTCGAGCCGCGTGCGGAGCGGGAGAATCCAGCAAGCTCTACCGGGCCGTGCGGCTGGCCGGCGCCGATGGCTGCGGCCACGCTGGGCGGCAGCCGTCATCGGCATAGCGGCCACCGCGGTGGCCGCGTTCCTGGTCGCCGACGGAGGCTCCGGCACCGGCGGTCCGCGCACACTGACGCCGGATGAGGCGAACCGGCTGGCGATCACGCGGTTCCGTAACTACGCGGCGCACGGCCGCGCGGTGACGATCACTGTGCCGGGCACCGCCGGCGGGCTGATCGTCACCGGGTCCGTCGACTACCAACGCAAGCTCGGTTACGGCGTGGTGCACGGCACCGGGCGCGACACATCCAGCGACGGGCTGATCGGGTGGACGGCCACCTCAGTGTTCGTCCACCCGCTCGCGAACGCCCCGGCGCACGCACCCGCGTCGCCGCCCCGCTCGGCCTGGCACAGCCGTCCGCTGCTGTCGTCCGGCAGCGCGCTGGACAGCTCGCTGAGCATCGCCCTCAAGCTCGGCAGCGACCGGCCGGACAACGCCGAACTGCTGCCGCAGAACGGCGCCGCCTGGTGGGGACGAGATCAGGTGGACGGGCACCGGGTGGACGTCATGACCGGGCCGTCCTCCCGTGACCGCTCCGGAACGGCGGGCAACGTGCGCTACTGGGTCGGCCCGGACGGCACCATGTACCGGGTCCGCGTCAGCGTGGCTTCCGAGCCGCAGCCGGTGGTCATCGACTTCGACACCCACAAGTACGTTCCGGTCAAGCCGGTACCCGGAGTCACCCCGACCCGGTAGCCGCTGTTCAGGACGTCCGCACCCGCGCGTTCGCGGCGAGCAGGGACGCCGGCGGCAGCGGGATGCCCGCCGTCTTCGGCAGGGCCGGAACGGCCGGGACAGCGGTGGCGCCCGTAGTGGTGGCGTGGGGGAACTGCGGCTGTGGACCCGGCGCCGCGACCTCGGTGAACGGGATGCCACGGGGCGCCGTCGGCATCGCCCACCTGCCGGCCGGCGAGGGCGACCGGGCCGGAAGCGGGCAGGACTCGGTTCTCGCGAGCCGGGCGGGCACGGTGGTGCGCAGATCATTGCCACGCAGGCAGTTGCCCCGTCCCCGCGTGGCGGTGGGGAACGTCCAGCCGACGTCGATGCCGTTGCCGGTGAACGTGTTGTCCACGATCCGGTTGCCCACCGGAGGCAGGTCGGCGGTCGCGGTGATCACCAGCCCGGCGTTGCTGTTGCCGGCGACGCGGTTGCGGAGGAAGTGGTTGCCGCTGCCGCCGTCGATGCCGATCCCGGTGCCCCACCCGCCGTCGGCCTGCTCCGGGGTGGCCGTCTGCTGGTTGGCCGCGATCAGATTGCCCGCGATGACGGCGCCCTGCTGCGGGAGCAGCTTCTCCTGGTGGTCGGAGTCGGTGGTCAGGCCGACCCGGTTGCCGACCAGGCGGTTGCGGACCACGTACATGTCTTCGCTGGCGTTGGTGCCTTCGTAACCGACCGCGTTGAGTTCGGCGATGTTGTCCCGCACCACGATGCGACAGGGCTTGCACTGTCCGACGTAGATGCCCGAGTCGGCCCCGCCTGACGCGTACGAGTGCTCGATGACACCGTTCTGCGCGGAGAACGCGTAGATGCCGTACAGACCGTTGCGGGTCGCGGTCACGTAGGAGACCAGGAACGACTTCAGGAAGGTGACCGGCTCATCGCCGGTGTCGTAGCCCCCGGAACGCCCCGGTAGCCCGGCGACCGCTTTCGCCGAACCGGTGACCAGGACCCCGTTCTGCGTGTTGTTCCTTACGGTCAGGTTCTCCACGGCCACCCCGGGCGCGCTGACGACGACGCCGTTCGGTTGCCGCAACCGCCCGTCGATCACGACCTTGTCCCGGGACTCCCCGCGAAGAGTGACCCGAGGCGTGGAGACCTTCACCGACTCGTGGTACACGCCCCGCGCGACCAACACCAGGTCACCGGGGTGAGCGAGAGACACCGCATCCGAGATCGACGGGGCGTCAGCCGGCACTCTGATCGTCACGTGCGCGCCGGGTGGCCGCCGGCCGTGGTTCGACCCGTCATCGCCGGGCCCGCAGCCCGCCAGTACGCATGTCAGTGTGCTCAGTAACGCGGCCATCACGCGAAGACGGAGACGAGGCATGGCGTCATCCTGGCATGAAGTCATCCCTCCCCGAAGGCCGATCAACTCGCCTGCCCCATAAGGGATATGGCATTCTGCACGCCGTGAGCCGAGCCGAGTCCCGTCCATCACGCCGCGCGTTCATCGGTGCCACCGGGGCAGTGGCGGCCACCGGGATCACCGCCGGGTGCGAATCGCCCGCACCTCGGCCGAGCCGGCCCTCTTCCCCCGCGTCACCCACACGGGTGGCGCCGACCGGACGCCATCAGGCAGGCATCACGCTCCCGCAACCGGCCCAGCCGAACCTCCTCGCGGTGGTGGCCGACCTCGGCGACGCCGTGGCCGTCGGCCCGCTGCTGGCCGAACTCGGCCAGGCCGTTCACACGCTCACCGCGGGAACCGATCCACGACTGCTGGGCCTGCCGCCGGGCGATCTCACCGTGACGATCGGGGTGGGCCCACGGCTGGTGCGCATGGCCGATCCCTCCCTGCCCGGCGCGGCAGACCTCCCCCACTTCTCCCGCGAGCAGATCGCCCCGCAGGCGCGCGGCGGGGACCTGCTGCTACAGATCTGCGCCGGCGACCCCTTGCTGTTACCGGTCGTCGCCTCCGCGCTTCTGGAGCAGGCCGGTCACCGGATACGTGAACGCTGGCGGCAGTCCGGACGCCGCGGTCCGGACATCCCCGTGGACAAGGGCATCTCCGCGCCACGGAATCTGCTCGGTTTCATCGACGGCATCGTGGGCCCGCACACGACGGCCGAACACCGACGCCACCTGTGGCTGGCCGGGCCGGCTTCCGTCGGCGGCGGCACGATCGCAGTGGTACGGCGCATGGAACTCGACCTGCCGCGGTTCACCGCGCTCTCCGTCGCCGACCAGGAGGCGGTCTTCGGGCGGCGCAGAGCCACCGGCGTGCCCCTCTCCGGCGGGACCGCGGCCTGGGACCCGGACCTCGGCGCCAAAACACCGGACGGGCGCTACCTCGTCCCGGCCGACGCCCATGTCCGCCGGGCCAGCCCCCATGTGGCCGGCGTGGGTCTCATGCTCCGCCGCTCCTACAGCACCGACGCGCCCCACCCCGGCCTGCTCTTCATCAGCTTCCAGAACGACTTACGCACCTTCACCAACACGCTTGCCCGTATGGATGATTCCGACGCACTGCTGGGATTCACCACCACCACCGCCAGCGCGACATTCCTCATCCTCCCCGGCTTCGACCGGCAGCACCCTCTCGGCGCCAAGACGTTCCACTGAACAGGCCGACGACGTGCGCCGTGGCCGTCGGCCCGATGTCGTTGTCGACGGTCACGAGAACGGGACACGGCTGATGTCCGTCCGGGCGGCCCGAGGCGGGGGATGAGCGACGTCGCCCGTCAGGCGTTTCCGTACAGGTCCCGGTACGACGGGAAGACGCCGCCGGGACCGCGCACCGTTTCTGCTGCGAGGGCGGCGTTGACCACGGCGCGGGTCAGGACGTCCGCGCCGGCGGCGAGGAGGTCGTTCAGGGCGCCGGCCTCGGTGTGGATGCCGAAGGCGGGGTCGGTGGGGGGCTCTTCGGGGGTAAGGGGGCGGGTGGCGGTGGACAGGGCGAAGACCGTGTCGCCGTCGGAGAGGAGATGGACGGGGCGGATGGCGCGGGCCAGGCCGTCGTGGGCGGTGCCGGCGAGTTTGTGGGCCTGGGCGCGGGTGAGGGTGGCGTCGGTGGCGACCACGGCGAGGGTGGTGTTGAGCGGCGGACGGACGGACGCTGCCGAACGGGTCAGGGAGATCTCCCGGGCCTCGGCCAGTCGGCGCAGGGCGGCGGCGTGCACCTCCGGGGCCGGGAGGGCGGTGGGGTCCTCGTACAGATGGCCGTAGAGGGCGCCGGTGCGGGGGTCGGTGACGGAGCCCGCGGCATTGACGGCGGCCAGGGCGGCGACGGTGGCGCCCGAGGGGAGGATGGCGCTCGCGGTGCCGATGCCGCCCTTGAGGCCGCCGGCCACCGCGCCCGTGCCGGCGCCCGTGTTGCCCTGTGCGACGGGAGCGCCGGGCTCGGTGCCCGCCGCGGCGGAGACCGCCGCCCGGCCCAGGGCGGCGTCCGGGCGGGCCCGCCAGTTGCCGCCGCGGCCCAGGTCGAAGAGGGCCGCGGCCGGCACGACGGGGACGACCTGGGCGGGGTCCGGGCCGACCCGGAAGCCCCGGCCCTGGTCCTCCAGCCAGGCGGCGACACCGGACGCGGCGTCAAGACCGAAGGCGCTGCCGCCGGTCAGCACCAGCGCCTCGACGTGCTGGACGAGGTTGCGCGGGTCCAGTGCGTCGGTCTCCCGGGTGCCGGGGCCGCCACCGCGTACGTCGACGGCCGCGACGGCGCCGCCCTCGGGGGCCAGGACGACGGTGGTGCCGGTCAGATGGCCGTCACCGATGCGCTGGGCGTGGCCGACCCGGAGGCCGAGGACGTCGGTGAGGGCGTCCTGCGGCCCCGTGGGGTACGGCGGGCCCGCCTGCTGCTCAGTAATCGGCCGGTCCCATCACGATGACCGGGTGCAGGTCGGGGTCGAGGGTGCGCAGCAGCTCCCGCATCACCTTGGGCTTGAGGCTGATACAGCCCTGGGTGGGCCCGTCGTGGTCGACGTGCAGCCAGACGCCGCCGCCCTTGGCGGCGCCCCACGGGCGCTGCTGGTCCAGGGGGGAGGTGCCCGGCTCGCGGTTGTAGTTGATGGCGATGACGTAGTCGAAGGCGCCGGCCAGCGGCTCGCCCTCCACGCCGGTGCCGTCGGCGACGAAGCTGCTGTTGTGGTCGTAGGGGAGCTTGGTGCCCTCGGGCGCGGGCAGCAGGCCGCCCGCGTCGGTGAGGGGGTAGACCCCGATGGGCGAGCGCAGATCGCCGTAGCGGTGGTCGTCGGTCCAGCCGTGGGCGGCGTTGTGCGCGGCCCAGGTGGGGCCCGGCTCCCAGTCGTCCGAGTCGTCCTCGCGGGTGTAGAGGACGACACGGGACTGGAAGGAGTCCATGTCCTTGCCGGTGACGACCAGCACCTGCCGGGAGTCGGCCGGTATCCGCTTCCTGGCCGCGTCACTGAGGCCCGGGATCGGCCGTCCGGCCGGGGCGTTCGGTGCGGCGTTCGGGGCGGTTTTCGGCGCGGACGCGGGCGTACGTGGCGTGTCCGGGCCGGAAGCCGTCGTCGACATGGTGCTCTTGGCGTCGGTCCCGCTGTTGTGGTCGTCGCCCGAGGCCGGCCACGCCCACAGGGCGGTGCCGACCAGGGTGGAGAGGGCGAGACCGCTCACGGCCTTGCTGCGCCGGGACAGTCTCGTCCGCGCGCGGGACTGAGCGTGGCGGGCCATGGCTGGCGTCTCCTCAGGTACGGACGGCGGTCGGTCCCGGGGCTTCCTTCGGTCTTCCACAGGGACACCCCCTGTCATAAAAAGGGCAATCTGCACCCTACCGCTTCAGCGTCCGCTCGCCTCCGCTGGTCCATGTGAACAGTGGGGAACAAGGGGGCGAAGTGGCGGGAAGTGGGGTCCATTGGTGGGTAATTGACGGGCAATGGGGTGGGTCGGGAGTGGCGGCCGTGCTGGTGAGGGCCCCTCGTCCGGCGGAGGGTGAAGATGGCCGAATCTGATGCGGGATCAGGGCCAGGACGGGGCTGGACGGGGCGTCAGGTCCGCGGCGGGAGGCGGGGCGAGGCGGCGCCGAAGGCCTTGCGGGGGCGGCAGTCGCACGTTCGGGGAGATCGGTGCCGGGGCGATCGTCGAGATGGGTGACGGGGGCCGCTACTCCACCAGCGCGGTGCCCTGACGGGACGTGAGGCCGACACCGGCCGCCACGGTGGCGGAGGCCACCAGCCCGGTCGCCAGGACCGCCCAGTCCCCGGCGAAGGTGCACACCAGGACCAGCAGCGCCGACACCGGCAGCACCAGCTGCTGTGCCAGGCCGCGCTTCTGGTGCCGGGAGTGGATCAGCCACACCGTGAGCATGAACAGCGCCGCCGGCACCGTGACACAGGCGGCCGCCGCGAACGCCGACAGATGCGCCCTGCCGAAGGACTCCTCCACCGCGATCTCGATGCCCGCCCCGACCGCGGCCGCCGAGCCGAACACGAGGTAGTGCCCATAGCCCCACAGGAACGCCTGACGGTTCGAGCGGAGGTGAAGGTGGATGGGCACCGCGAAATAGATCCAGTACGCGGCGAAGACCAGCAGCAGCCCGCCGCCCGCGATCGGCAGCAGCGTGCCGAGCGCGTCGTTCCGGTCCAGCGCCGACTGCACGGCGAGAGTGGCCGCCGCGATCGTCTCGCCCAGCACGATGATGGTGAACAGGCCGTAGCGCTCGGCGATGTGATGCGGATGCCAGGTCGTCTGCCGCTCCCGCTCGGCAAGCGCGGGGACCGCCAGCTCCAGCAGGCCCACGACCACGAACACCCAGGGGACGTCGTGCACGGGCAGGAGCAGCAGGCCCAGCCAGCCGATCTGGCACACCGTCACCCCCAAGGCGTAGCGCAGCGCGGTGCGCCGCTCTGCGCCGCTGTTGCCGAGAGCGACCCGCAGCCACTGGGTGACCATGGCCAGCCGCATCACCAGGTACCCGAACCAGATGACGGTGAAGTCGCTGTGCGCGAAGGCCCGCGGCACGCCCGCGGCCAGGACCAGCACCCCCGCCATCTGGACGAGCGTCACCACGCGGTAGAGCGCGTCGTCGGTGTCGTACGCCGAGGCGAACCAGCTGAAGTTCATCCAGGCCCACCAGATGGCGAAGAAGAGCATCAGATAGCCGGACACGCCGTGCCCCGGGTGCCCCTCGGCGAGCGCATGCGCCAGCTGGCGGCCGGCCTGGGCGATCGCCACGACGAAACACAGGTCGAAGAAGAGCTCCAGCGGGGTGGCGGCGCGGTGCTCCTCGTCGCGGCGGCGCGCCCGCATGAGGACCGGCACGTCAGCTCCTCTCGTCGGCCGTTGCGGCCGCCCTCAGTAGAGCGCGGGCGGGCGGTGCCGCCAATGAGGGGAGCGGGGCGCGGCGTGTCGCCCGGGACGGTGTGCGGCGTGTCGTCCAAGAGGGGAGCCGGGCGGGGCGTGTGGCCCGGGACGGCGTGCGGCGTGTCGTCCACGAGCGGAGCGGGCGGGGCGTGTCGCCCGGGATGGTGTGCGGCGTGTCGCCCACGACGGGAGCGGGGCGGGGCGTGTCGCCCGGAACGGCGGCGGCTACTCGGCGACCGCCTCCACGATCGAGGGGAAGGCCGAGGTCGGCAGCACCCGCGTCAGCCGGAACCCGCCGGCCGACAGCAGCGTCGCGAACTCCTCCGCGGTGCGCTCCTGCCCGTCGACCACCGCCATCATCGCGACGTCCATGGTCTTGCCGAAGTGCGGCGCGTTCCCCGGCGGCAGCACGGAGTCGATGACCAGCAGCCGGCTGCCGGTCGCCATCGCCCGATGACAGCTGCGCAGGATGCGCCGGCACGGCTCGTCCGGCCAGTCGTGCAAGACGTGCTTGAGGACATAGAGGTCACCGCCCTCCGGTACGGACTCGAAGAAGTCACCCTCCTGGGTGCGCCAGCGGCCCTTCAACTCGTCATCGTCCAGGAGGTGGTGGGCCAGCGGCGGCGCCTGGTCGAAGAGCACACCGGTCAGCTGCGGGTGGCGGCGCAGCGCGGCGCGCAGCAGCCCGCCGCGGCCGCCGCCGATGTCCACGACCGTGCCGGTCGCGGGGAAGGGGTAGGTGGCGGCCACCGCCTCGTCCACCGGGGCGGACAGCGACGACATCCCGTCGTCGAGGAGCCGGCGGGCGGCCGGGTCCGACAGCAGATGCGCGAAGAGGGGCGCCCCGAAGATCCGCTCGAAGGACGCGCCGCTGTGTGCCACGGCCTCCGGCATGGCGGCCGAGGTCCGCAGGAACATCTCGTCGGTCATCATCAGCACGGCGGCGTGCAGCGAATCGGGGACGTCCGTACGCAGCGGCCGGGCGGCCGGCGTCAGTTGATAGGCGCCCGCGGCGTCCTCCCGGAAGATGCCGCGGGTGGCGAGATAGCGCAGTACGCGGCGCAGATGCGGGGCGTGGGTGCCGGTGGTGGCGGCCAGCTGCTCGGCCGTGCGCGGGCCCTCGGCGAGATGGTCGGCGATGCGGTGCTGCACCGCGGTGCGCAGGGCGGCGGAGAAGAGATGGCCCATGGCCTGGTCCATCAGATGAGCCGTGAGGTCGCGGGGCTCGCCGGTCGGTCGGTTGGGGGAAGTGGCCAACGTCAGCCTCCAGTCATCGGCTTGTGCTTGCTGGTCCCGGTCGCAGGCGGTGATCCACCGTTGCAGCCACGGGCCCCGGTGTCACGAACGGAGGGAGCGGCAACCGCGAAGTCCGGCCAGGACGGGCGGGGGCCCCTACGGGAAGGTTCCGGGGTATGCCAGGGGTCGTCGCTCGATGCCGGGTGACCGTTCATGGTCGAATGCGTGTATGAGCGACAGCGACACGACAGGCACGACCGCTAACGCCGGCCCCCGCGGCAGCTCCGCCCCCGCTGCCGTCCTGGCCCCGCTCGACGACCGCCTCGCGGACCTCGTGGCCCTCTACGAAGACCTGCACCGCCACCCCGAACTCGGCTTCCAGGAGACCCGTACGGCCGCCGAGGCAGCCCGCCGGCTGACCGGCTGCGGCTATGACGTCACCACCGGCATCGCCGGGACCGGCGTCGCCGGCGTCCTGCGCAACGGCCCGGGCCCCGTGGTCCTGCTGCGCGCCGACATGGACGCGCTGCCCGTCACCGAGAACTCCGGCCTGGACTACGCCTCCACGGTCCCCGGCCGGATGCACGCCTGTGGGCACGACGTCCATGTGACCTGCCTGCTGGGCGCCGCCGACCTGCTCGCGGCGGGCCGCGACCACTGGTCCGGCACCCTGATCGCGCTCTTCCAGCCCGCCGAGGAGGTCGGCAGCGGCGCCCGCGCCATGATCGACGCCGGCCTCTACAGCAAGAGCCTGGTTCCCACCCCCGATGTGGTGCTGGCCCAGCATGTCGCTCCGCTCGGTGCCGGGCTGATCGCCTACTGCCCCGGCCCCTGCATGGCGGCCGCCGACAGCCTGGAGGTCACCTTCCACGGCACCGGCGGCCATGGCTCGCGCCCCGAGACCACCATCGACCCGATCCTGATGGCGGCATCCTTCGTCCAGCGGGTGCAGTCCGTCGTGGCCCGCGAGGTCGCGCCCAAGGACCAGGCGGTGGTCACGGTCGGCTCCTTCCACGCCGGGGACACCGCCAATGTCATCCCCGACCGGGCCGTCGTACGGCTCAGCGTCCGCACCTTCGACGAGACCGTCCGCACCGCCGTGCTGGCCGCCATCGACCGCATCGCGCGTGCCGAGGCCGCCGCCTCCGGGGCGGACCGCGCGCCGGACACCGAGGTCCTGGACTCCTTCCCCGTCACCGTCAACGACGCCACGACCCTGCGGGAGGTCAACGAGCAGTTCACCGAACTCTTCGGAGAACAGCGGCTGTTCGCCTACGAACCGGCCACGGGAAGCGAGGACGCCGGGCTGCTGGCGACCGCCGCCGGGGCCCCGCTCTACTACTGGTGGCTGGGCGGCTGGGACCCGGAGGAGTTCCGGACGGCACTGGCGGCCGGGCGGCTCGCCCAGGACATCCCGTCCAACCATTCACCGCACTTCGTCCCCGTGGTCCGGCCGACCCTCACCATGGGCGTCGAGGCACTGACCGCCGCCGCGCTCAACCGACTGGCTCCCGGGGAGGCGGATGCGGCGGGGGTGGCGATACGGCGGGGGTGACGGTGGGGGTGAGGTAGGCGGGTCCGGGTGTGACGGGGGGCGGCGGTATCGCGGGGGTGACGGTGGCGGCGAGGCAGGCGCGGCAGGCGGGGCAGGCGAGGCAGGCAGGTTCGGGTGCGGTCGGGACGGCGATACCGCGGCCGTGACGGAGGCGGCGGGGCAAGGCCGGTCCGGCCGGTCCGGCCGGTCCGGCTGCTCCGGGCGGTCCGGGCGGGGCGGTGACAGGCGTTTGACCTTTCCCTTGGGGCAAGCCCCAGCATCGGCCGTACCGGGCGAGGCGCCCGGTACGAGGAGGGCGGACGGGTGGACGGATACGGGGGCACGGCGCCGCGCGAAGACGGTGCGCTGCTGACCATCGGGGCGTTCGCCCGGGCCTCCCGGCTCTCGCCGAAGGCGCTGCGCCTCTACGACGAGCTCGGCCTGCTGCCCCCGGCCCATGTCGACCCGCACAGCGGCTACCGCCACTACGCCCCGGCCCAGTTGGAGCGGGCCCGGCTGGTGGCCTGGCTGCGCCGGCTCGGTATGCCGCTGGCCCGCATCCGCGAGGTGTGCGAGCTGGCACCGGCCGCGGCGGCCGTGGCGGTCGCCGCGTACTGGGCGCAGGTCGAGGCCGACACCGCGGCCCGCCGGGACCTGGCCGCCTTCCTCGTCGACCAGCTGGAGAGGAAGAACACCGCCATGACCACACCACGCACTCCCTTGACGATGCGCTGCGCCGCCCTGACCGACCAGGGGCTGATACGTCCGCTCCACCAGGACGCCGCCCACGCCGGACCGCGGCTGCTGGCCGTCGCCGACGGCTACGGCCCGGACGGCGGCCCGGCCGCGACCGCCGCGATCGAGGCGCTCAAGGACCTGGAAGAACAGGACCTGACCTCGGCGGAACTGCTGGGCGTCCTGGAGGAGGCGGCCCGCCGAGCCCACCGCGCCGCCCCGGCGGGTGACGCGGCGACCGGCAGTACGACCGGCAGCACCCTCACCGCGCTGCTCCGCTCCGGCGCACAGCTGGCGCTGCTGCACATCGGGGACTCCCGCGCCTACGTCCTGCGCGACTCCGGCCTCTTCCAGATCACCCACGACCACAGCCTGGTCCAGTCGCTGATCGACGAGGGCCGGCTCACCCCCGAGGAGGCCGCCTCGCATCCGCAGCGCACACAGCTGCTGCGGTCGCTCGACGCGTCCACCGAGTTCGCCCCCGATCTGCAACTCCTGGAGGCCAGGCCCGGGGAGCGCTATCTGCTGTGCACCGACGGCCTGACCGGGGTGCTGCCGGCCGAGGCGATCCAGCAGGTGCTGACCGCGGCCGACGGCCCCGACCAGGCCGTACGCGAACTGATCCGGCTGGCCCGCGAGGCGGGGGCGCCGGACAACGTGGGGTGTGCGGTGGGTGAGGTGACGGGGGCTTAGGGCGGGGGTGGGGGATCGCCCTTAGGGGGGTGATGTGCCCCTTGCATGATCCCTGCCCGGTGGGGGGTGGGGTTACGCGCCGGTGGGGCCGCCCGGTGGGGCCGCCCGGTGGGGCCGCCCGGTGGGGGTGCGGGTTACGCCAGGCCCTTGAGCATCCCCTTGAAGTAGAGCTGCGGCAGTCCGTAGCGCTTGAGGAACCACATGTCGGTGCGTTCCCGGGTGGTGTCGAGGAAGGGGATCGACGGCGTGGGCTGCAGGTCGTAGTCGAACTCGGCGAGCAGCATCTTGTGCCGGGCGGTGACCAGGGGACAGGAGGTGTAGCCGTCATAGCGGGCGGTGGCGGGGCGCCCGCGCAGCCCGGCGAGGAGGTTGGCGACCGCGACCGGGGCCTGTTTGCGGATCGCGGCGCCCGTCTTGGACGTCGGCAGATTGGCGACATCGCCCAGCACGAACACATTCGGGAAATCCGGGTGCTGGAGCGTTTCCCGGTCGGCCTTGACGTACCCGTACGGGGAGGCGGGGTCGGCGAGCGGGCCGTCGGCCAGCCACTGCGGAGCGCGCTGCGGCGGTACGGCGTGCAGCAGGTCGTAGTGGACGGTCTCGGTCTTGCCGGTGGTGTGATCGGTGATCACCGCCTCGCGCGCCGCACCGTCGAGACGGGTCATCTCCGAACTCAGCCGCACCTCGATGCCGTACCGCCGGGCCGTCTCCGTCAGCGCACGGGAGAACACCGGCACCTTGAACATCGCGGGCTCCGGGAGCACCAGAATGGTGCGGATCGCACCCAGCACCCCGCGCTTACGCCAGTGATCCGCCGCCAGATACGCGATCTTCTGCGGGGCACCGCCGCACTTCACCGGCCCCGACGGCATGGTGAACACCGCCGTGCCGCTCCGCATCCGGCGGATCAAATCCCAGGTCAGCGGCGCGAGATCGGGCCGGTAGTTGCTGCTCACCCCGCCATGGCCGAGGGCGGCGGCGAGACCGGGCACCCCGTCCCAGTCGAGCTGCAGGCCCGGGGCGAGCACCAGCCGCCCGTAGGACAGGACCCGGCCCGAGGCGGTGGTGACCGTACGGGCGGCCGGATCGACGGCGGTGGCGCGCTCCCGCAGCCAGCGCACCCCCGGCGGCATGACGTCCGCCTCGGTGCGCAGCGAGGCACGCAGCGGCGCCTGCCCGCCGCCGACCAGCGTCCACAACGGCTGGTACCAGTGCGTTTCGGAGGGCTCCAGCAGCGCGATGTCCCGGACCCCGGCACGGCGTAACCGGGCGGCGACGGTGATGCCGGCGGTGCCGCCGCCGACGATGAGGACCTGGTGGTGGGACGGGGCGGCGGGCGCGGGGGCCATGTGCTCCTCCTGGAAGGTGGTGAGAATCGGTCGGGGATCGGGATCGGGGTCGGGATCGGGGGCCGGCGTGCGGGACGCGGGCTACCAGAGGCGGGGCAGGGCGGTGGCCGCCATGGTGACGGCGAGGACAGTGACCAGGCAGGCGAAGGCCGTGGCCAGGACTTGGGGGCGCAGCCGGTTGGTGAGGCGGTTGCCGAGGTGACTGCCGAGCGCCGCACAGGCCGCGAAAGCGGCCAGCAGGGGCCAGTCCAGGGCGCCCGTACCGGCCCGGGTGCCCAGCGCCGTAAGGGAGTTGATGAGGATGACCAGGAGCGAGGTGCCGATGGCGACCGGCATCTCCAGGCCCAGCACCAGTGTGAGGGCCGGTACGACGACAAACCCGCCGCCGACCCCGAAGAAACCGGTGAGCAGCCCCACGGCGGAGGCCGTCACGACGAAGCGGCCGGGGCGCAGGGGCATCCGGCGGGCGCCGCCACCCGGGTCACCGGAGGACGCCGGGCCCGGGGTGTCCCGTAAGGGCACGGTCCCGGTGGGGTCTTGTGGGGACGGCGTTTCGGTGGAGTTCTGTGAGGGCGGCCCCTCCGTGGGCTCCTGTGGGCACGGCTTCTCGGCGGGGCCCTGTGTGGGTGTCTTCTCCGCGAGGTCCTGTGAGGACGGCCTCTCCGTGGGCTCCTGTGAGACCGGCTTCTTCGCGGGCTCCTGTGAGGACAGCGGATCCGCGGACCCCCAAAGGGGCACCGACTCCCCGGGCCCCGGTAAGGGCACCGACTCCCCGGGTTCCGGTAGGGACGCCGTCTCCACGGACTCCCGCAAGGGCACGGCCTCCTCCGGGGCGTCCCGTAAGGCCCCCGTCTCCGCGGACTCCCGTAAGGGCACGGTCTCCGCAGCCTCCCGTAACGGTGAGCTCTCCGCCGGGTCCCGTAAGGGCCGGACGCCCTCCGCCGCCCGCCGCTCGCGCCGTCCCCGTGTCACCAGCATCGCCGCCACCACGAGCAGCAGACCCGCGAACGCCGCCATCAGCACCGTGGGATCCAGGGCCGCGCTCCAGCGGGAGCCGAGATAGCTGCCCGCCGTACCCAGTGCCCCGAACGCCGCACCCGCCGCCCACCGCACCCGTCCGGCCCTGCCATGGCACAGCAGCCCGGTCACCGCGCCGACCGTGACGACCACCAGCGCCCCCGCGGTCGCCTCATGCGGCGACTGCCCCAGCAGATAGACCAGCGCCGGCACCGCCAGCACCGAACCACCGCCGCCGAGAGCGCCCAGCAGCAGACCGATCAGCAACCCGCACGGCAGCACCGTGAGGGCTACGAGGACGGACACGAGGCCCGCGGCGCAAGGGCGACGGCCCGGCTGTCGCCGGACCACTCCGCGACGAAGGTGAACCGGTCGCCACGCACCACCGTCTCGCGCCACTCCACCGGCCGCTCCCCGGCCTGCCCGATCCGCTCGATGGCGAACGCCGCCTCCCGGTCGGCCAGCCCCAGCAGCCACGCCTGCCGGATGTCCGGCAGGAACGGCTGGATCCGCTCCCGGCCACCGGTGACCTTCACCTCGCAGCGCCGCGTCAGCTCGCCGTAGAGCGAGGTGTGCCCGAAGTCGGCGTCCAGCAGCGGCTCGGCGACCTCGGCGGGCAGATACGCGGTGTCGTGCGCGAGCGGTTCGCCGTCCGCGAGCCGCAGCCGCTCCAGCACGACCAGCGGCGCCTCCGGGACCAGCCCCAGATGCCCGGCGACCGTGCCGTCCGCGGTCCGCTCCAGCCGCAGCACCTCGCTGCGCTGCTCCACCCCCTGGCCCTCCAGCTCGCGGAAGAGGCTGTAGAGCGAGCCCAGCGGCTGCTGTATGCGGCGGGTGTCCAGCCGGCTCGTCCGGCCGCGTTCGGCGATCACCAGGCCCTCGGCACGCAGTTTGCGCAGCGCCTCCCGGACGGTGTGCCGGCTGACCTCGTACTCGCCGGTGAGCCGGTGCTCGGCCGGGAACTCCTCACGGAACGCGCCGGCTTCCATCCGGCGGCGCAGATCGGCGGAGAGCTGCGCCCACAAGGGCAGCGGCGAGCGCCGGTCCAGGGGACGCGGGCCGTGCGCGCCGTGCGGCGGCTCGGTCGTCATGGTGGATTCCTCCGCGGGCGTACGGGGTTGCAGTGGTGGTGCCGGAGTCATGGATGCGGAATCAAGTGATGCGTGACCAGTTACTGGGCGATTTATTGATACAGAATCAAATGACAGCGGCTTTATACGGGGTGACGGGTGGTCGTCCTGGCCTGCCCGGCTTGTCGCCCGCCATCCGGCTACCTAATGTACGTACATCCGTGCATCCGCACAACGCACCCTGCCCGAACGGGCCCCGGCCGCCGCGCACGGGCCCCGCGCACCCCTGGAGGCCGACCGTGCACTTCGCGCAGTACTACCTCGACTGCCTCTCCCAGGCGTCGTACCTGATCGGCGACGAGACCACCGGACGCGCCGTCCTCGTCGACCCGCGCCGCGACATCGACGACTACCTGCACGACGCGGAAGCCGCCGGCCTGCGGATCGAACTCGTCATCGAGACGCACATTCACGCCGACTTCCTCTCCGGTCACCTCGAACTCGCGCGGGCCACCGGCGCCACCATCGCCTTCGGCGAGGCCGCCGAAACCGGTTTCCCCATTCGGCGGTTACGGGACGGCGAGCACATCTCGCTCGGAGCGGGCGACGGCCAGGGGGTCACCCTCACCGTTCTCGCCACCCCCGGCCACACCCTCGAATCCATCTGCCTGGTCCTGCGCGAACGCCCCGACGACGAGGTGCCGTACGGCGTGCTCACCGGCGACACCCTCTTCGTCGGTGACGTCGGCCGCCCCGACCTGCTCTCCGCCGCCGGGCACACACCACAGGACATGGCCGCCCGTCTGCACCACTCCCTGCACACCAAACTCCTGGCCCTCCCGGACGCGACCCGGGTCTTTCCCGCACACGGCGCCGGCTCCGCCTGTGGACGCAACCTCTCCAGCGAGACCAGCTCCACCATCGGCGACCAGCGCCGGTTCAACTACGCCCTCCAGCCCATGCCGGAGGCCGACTTCATCCGTCTGGTCACCGCGGGACAGCCCACCACCCCCGGCTACTTCGCCCACGACGCGGCCCTCAACCGCGACGGCCACCCCCTCCTGGAGCCCGGCCCGCCGCCCGCCCTCACCCTGGACGAGGCCCTCGCGGCCCGCGACCAGCAGGGCGCCGTCCTCCTCGACTGCCGCCCGCTGGCCGCCTACACCCGCGCGCATCTGACCGGCTCACTCCATACGAGCCTGGACACCCGGTTCGCGGAGTACGCCGGCAGCGTGGTCGCCCCCGGCACCCCGATCGTGCTGCTCGCCGACCCCGGCACAGAACAGGAAGCCCGCCTCCGCCTCGCCCGCATCGGCTACGACCACGTCCTCGGCCATCTGCCCGACCCGACCGCCGTACTGAACCGCACGCCTGAACTCAGCCGCGGCAGCCGACGTATCCGTCATGGAGAACTGGCGCTGCGGGAGTCGCAATTGGGCAAGGGCGGACCGGCCGGGGGTGTCCGGACGGCCGATGCCGAGTCGGTCGACGCCGAGTCGTCCGCCGCCCGCCCGGCCGATGCCATGCCGGCCGACGCCACACAGGCCGACGTCCAGCTGATCGACGTCCGTAATCCGGCCGAGTACGAGGCAGGCGCCCTCCCCGGCGCCCGCAATATCCCCCTCGCCGGCCTGCCCCACCGCATCGCCGAACTGGACCCGGCCCGCCCGGTCGTCCTGTACTGCCGCAGCGGCAACCGCTCGGTAATAGCGGCAGCCCTGCTGGAGGCACGCGGGTTCGAGGAGGTCTGCGATGTGATCGGGGGGTATGAGGCGGCGGCGGGGGCGGGCGTGTAGTAGGCGCACGGGGGTCGGCGCCGGGCCCGTTCACGCGCGTGAACGCCTCACTCGCATCGGTCCGTTCGGCATCGGGCTGATCGGCATTGGGCTGCTTGGCGCTGGCCCGCTCCGCGTCGGTCCACTCCGCATCGGTCCATTCGACGTCGGTCCGCCCGGCGGCCTACAGGGAGGAGTACGCGTACGAGACGGAGTGCGCGTACGCAGACGGGCGCGCGTACGGAGGCGAGCGCGCGTACAGAGATGGGTGCGCGCCCGAGTCCAAGGACGCGCCCGACTACGGGAACGAGCCCGCGTACAAGACGAAGCCTAAGCACGCGAGCGACCACAAGCGCCGCGGCGGTGGCCAGGCAGACGGCGGCGGGCAGCACCAAGGACGGGCCGGCCCCACCATCCGCCCCCGCGTCGGTGAGGGCGAGCCCGACCCCCGCCGTGGCCGTCATCACGGCCTTGGTCACCCCGGACGCCTCGCCCGCCCGCTCGCGGCGCACCACCGCCTGCGTGCCGGTGAGGGCCAGCCCGCCCGCCACCCCGAGCGCGGCCGCGGCAGCCGTCGCGGCCGTCAGCAGGGCGAGCGTGCCCGTACCGCGTGTGGTGGCCGCCAGCGCGACTGCGCCGGACGCGAGACAGAGCGCCATCACCGGCACCGCCGCCCCGGGACGCACCCGTCCGGCCAGCGGACCCCCGACGGCCAGTGCGCCCGCCGGAGCAACAAAGACCACCCCCGCCTCCAGCACCGACCACCCCTCGGCCTGCTGAAGCGTCCACGGGACCACGTACAACAGCGCCACGGTCGCGGAGTTGGCGACCGCACCGGCCACGGTCAGCGCCACATACGGGCGGTTACGGAACAGGGCCAGGTCCACCAGCGGGGCGGACGAGCGCCGCTCGGCCCGCACGAACAGCGCGCCGATCAACGCCGCGCCGACCGCCCACCCCCAGTCCGCGACATGCTCCAGCCAGCGGGCCAGGCAGGCCACCACACCCGTCGCGGCGATCGCACCGACCCCGTCGAGGGACTGCCCGGCCTCCGGATCGCGGGACTCCGCCGCCCGGCGGGCACACAGCGCGGCGGCCAGGGCGAGCGGCACCGTCAGCCAGAAGACGGCCCGCCAGGACACGGACCGGGCGAGGACACCACCGAGGAACGGGCCGCAGACGGTGGCCAGTCCGGCCAGCCCCAGCGCACGGCCCATCGCCCGGCGCCCACGCCCCGGGGGACAGGCATGGGTCAGCAGTGCCAGCCCGGCAGGCATGATCAACGCGCCGCCCGCGCCCTGCAGAACCCGCGCCGTCACCAGCAGCGGCAGCGACGGCGCGAGCGCGCACAGCACGGCGGTGACACCGAAGAGCGCCAGCCCGGCCGTCAGCATCCGGCGCCGCCCGTAGAGGTCGCCGAGACGGCCGGCGACGGGCATCAGGGACCCCGCGGCGAGGAGATAGCCACTGACGACCCAGGGGGTGGCCGCCGCGGAACCGTGCAGCGCGTCGCGGACGACGGGCAGCGCCAGATTCAGCGCGAAGGAGTCCAGTTGGACGCAGAACGCGCCGGTGGCAACGGCGGCCAGCGCCCAACGGGCCCGCGCGTCCAGGTGGGGGTGCGGTTCGGATTTCGGCATGACGGGCATCAGGCCGCCTCTCATGGGTTCGCCTCTCACGGGTCCGCCTCTCGCGCCTGCGGAGGAAAATGGGAAAAGGAGGGGGAGAGGGGGATGGAGTGCACCGGAAGGGGGCAGGAACCCGGGGAGCGGCTTGTGCGCACGGCCGGAAGGCCCGGAGCGATGAGCCGGGGCGGGCGATGCGGTGATCGAAAGGACCCGGGCGATCTGCTGCCGCGTGGGTGCGGGAAGGGGCGGCGCCGGCCCCGTACAACGGACGTTCAGCGATCGTTGATCGGTGATCCCCATGCTGAACCGCATGTTGCGCCGTGTGACTTCAGAGCATGCAGATGACGCCCGGGAAGTGCAAGAGCCGGAGGCGTCGCGGATCGCCCTCACCTGGAGTGGGGAGCCCGGACGTCAGGAGGAGCTGACGCACGGCATGCTCCTCGACCAGGCCGAGCGCGCCGCCGCCGTACTCCGCCGGCTCGGAGTACAGGCCGGTGACCGGGTCGCGGTACATCTGCCGTTGGTGCCCGAGTCGGTGATCGCCACCCTCGCCTGCGGACGGCTGGATGCGATACGTACCACGCTGCCGGTCTCGCTGACGGTGCCCGAACTGGTCGCGCGGACCCGCGAGTCCTCGGCCCGGGTACTGATCACGGCCGATGCGGCGTTCTGGGACGGGGCCGTACGACCGGTGAAGCCGCTGCTCGACCATGCACTGGCGCGAGGCGCGGCTTCGGGGGGAGCCGTGGACCGCACCGTCCTGGTGGTGAACCGGTGCTCGCGACCGGTCTCCTGGAAGCCGGGGCGCGACCTGTGGTGGCACGAGGCCCTGGGCGTACCGTCCGCCACCCACTGACGTCACGACTGCCCCAACAAGCGTGGCCTCCCGCCTTCAATCAGGCCCGGCCTACGCGGCGGCGCCCCAGGCCCGGGATAGCGAGCCTCCTCCTTCAAGGGAGCGCGGTCCCTCAGCGGATTACTCCGGGGAGCCCGTCCTCAAGTGAGCGTGGCGTGTAAGCGAGGCCCTTCAAGGGGTCTCTTCGAGGGCGCGGCCTTCGGGCGCAATGGTTCAAGGAGACGCAGCCCCTCGACGGATCACTCCGGGGGAGCACCGCCCTCGGAGGAGTGCGTGGCCACAAGATCGCGGCCCCGGCGGGGGAGCGCGCCGTGAGGGAGTGTGGCCCTGCGGGGGAGCACGGCGCGGGGGAATGTGGCCCTGCGGGGTAGCGCGGCGCGGGGGAATGTGGCCCTGCGGGGTAGCGCGGCGCGGGGGAGAGTGGCCCTGCCGGGAGCGCAGGGTG
Source organism: Streptomyces sp. G7(2002) (assembly GCF_028870195.1). NCBI lineage: Bacteria > Bacillati > Actinomycetota > Actinomycetes > Kitasatosporales > Streptomycetaceae > Streptomyces > Streptomyces sp. G7(2002). The sequence continues at coordinate 4,224,150 of NZ_CP102609.1, read as the reverse complement.
GGGGAGCGTGGCGCCTCCAGAGGACCAGCCTCTCCGGCGGAGGGCCAACCTCTCCAGAGAACAGCCTCTCCATCCCCTGAGAGACGCGGCCCGTACCCACTGACGAGCTCCGCGGCCTCACCCACCGGCGGCACAGCCCTCACCCTCCGGCGAGGCACACCCCTCACCCTCCGGCGAGGCACACCCCTCACCCACTCAGGTCACCAAACGGGCCATTCGCCTCATCCGCGCCTAGCGTGGAGCACGTGCCACAGCCACCAGACGCCCCACCCGCCTAGGGCCGCGGCTTCGGAGGCAACCGTGGCGCCGCCCCGGCCGACCCCACCCACGCCCCGCGCGACACCAGTGGCCTCGGCGGCCGCACCCCCTCCCGACCGTCACCCGCGCCCTGGGCACCCACACACTGCAGAACTTCGCTCGCCCCCCGGGCCCCCGCCCCGCCCCCACCCTCCCCTCCTCCCCACCGTCCCTCCCCACCACCACCCACCACCCCCGAGCGGAAAGGCTGCTGACCCATGGCTCGTCATGAGTACGCGCACCCCCGCCACCCCCTGCCCGGCAGCGACCGCAACCGGCCCCTCAGGCGCGGCCGCGCCTCCCAGGGCCCGCCGACCCGGCCCCTCGAAGGCCACCGGCCGCACCCCATCCCCACCCACGACAAGGGCCACTAGCGCAGGGGGTTTTCGCATCCCCACCCGGCTCACGTCTCTCCCCAGGGGCGGCCATCTCCCCAGCTCATGACGGCAGCGGTGGGGCCCGGCAGACGACTCTTGGCGCGTCCCTTATTGCGTCGTGCTCTCAGCACCCAGCCGGTACGTTCCCGCTATGACGTCAACGTTGCGCCTGGAGAAGGTCACACCGGACAACGTCGAGGCCGCATGCCGGCTGAAGGTGCGACCCGACCAGGAGCGGCTGGTGGCGCCAGTGGTGCGGTCACTGGCGGAGGCGTATGCGCAACCCGAGGTCGCCTGGCCTCGGTTGATCTTCGACGGTGAGCAACTCGTGGGCTTTGTCATGGGGTTCTTCCTGGTTCGATTCGACCCGGACAACCCGGAGGACAGGCTGCGCTCCGGGATCTGGCGACTCAACATCGCCGCGGGACATCAGGGCCGTGGGTACGGCCGGTTCGCTGTGGAGTCCGTGTGCGCGGAGGTCCGACGGCGTGGGCAGCGTCGTGTGACCGTGACCTGGGTTCCGGGTGAGGACGGGCCCGAGCGTTTCTACCTCGGGCTCGGATTCCGCCCGACCGGGGAGATGAGCGGCGACCAGGTCGTCGGCGAGCTGGCCCTGACCACCGGCGCCTGAGAACGACGAACCGGGCGTCGTATCCGTCCGGGCGGCCTTGCCCGCGCACCCCCGCCCTCCGACCGGGCAGCCTGCGCCGCGCACCCCCGCCCGCCGCTTCCGACCGGTCCCCCTTGGCCGCGCACCACCAGGCGCCGCATCAGTCCGGGCCCCCTTGTCCGCCCACCCCCGCCCGCCGTATCCGTCCGGTCCCCCTTGGCCGTGCCCCCCCGCCCGCCGTTCCGACCGCGGGCGCCCTTGCCCGCGCACCCCGCCCGCCACCCCATCCAGGCCCCCCTGGCCACGCACCCCCGCCCGCCCCGGCCATCGATATCCCGCCGAAATGTCCGGCGGTCGGCAATGACACGATGGAGGAATGGAGACAAAGCCCGAAGAATCCCCGGAGTGCCGGCCCGCAGTTGCCGAGGGCTGGGCGGATGGGGATTCCCTGCATGCTGAGCTCCTCGCGGCGAAGACGTTGGTTTACGACCCCTGTGGGTTCACCTGCTCCCGGCCGGTGCGTGAAGCGGAGAGCGCTGAGTACGCGGCACATGAATTCACTCTCGACGGCTCCTCCGTCAGGTTTCGGGTTGCCAAGACCACCCCGACGAAGGTCGGCCAGTTCGTCACGGTGTGGAAGCGGAGTCCCGGCGGGCCGATCCAGCCGTTCGACTCCGGGGATCCGGTGGATCTCTTCGTCATCAGCACCCGCGAGGGTCACCGCTTCGGGCACTTCATCTTTTCGCGCGAGGTGCTCTGCGAACGGGGCATCGTTTCCAGGAACGGTTCCGGCGGAAAGCGGGCTTTCCGTATCTACCCGCCGTGGGTGGAGACCACCAATCGGCAGGCCCGCACCGCACAGGCGTGGCAGGTGGAGCACTTCCTGGAGATCCCTGAGGACGGGCCTCTCGATGTGGCCCGCGCCCAGGCGCTCCACCACCCGTGACCGACGGACCCCGCCCCCGGACCCGGCAGGAGAGGTGCGGGCCCCGCTCAAATCGAGCCGTCCCGAGCGTCCCGAGAGGGTGCTGTGGGTCCCCGCCGGTCGGCGGGCGCTCCCGGCCCGCCCGTACTCTGAAGGGGTGAGCACCACCCCCGAACCCGAACCCGAACGCGAACCCGAAGCTGAGTCGGCCGCCGCGCACCGGGACGCCTCCGGCGCCGAGCAGGCCCCTGCGCCCTCGCCCGCTGAGTCGGTCGCCGCGCACCCGGACGCCTCCGATGCCGAGCAGGCCCCCGCGCCCTCGCCAGCTGAGCGGCCCGCGGCGGTCAGGCCCGCGGCGAAGCTGATCTTCGATGACCCGCTGAACCAGCAGTCCTCGGACGACACCGACCGTGGCTGGGGTGAGCGCCCGGCCGGTGGGGACAGTGCCGCCGACCTCGCCCGGTTCCTCGACGAAAAGCCGCCCCACCACCTCTGAGCGAGGCGAGGGGGCGGCATCTGCCGGCCTTGGGCGCCTGCTACTCGTGGGTCTTCTGCGTGCCGATGGTGCCCGAGGTGGAGGAGGGCACGGACGGCGAGCCGGTGCGCTGGGCGAGCAGCGCATCGCGGATCTCGGTGAGCAGCTCGATCTCGGTGGGGTCCGCGGGGCCCGCCTCGGCCGCCTGCCGGGCCGCCTGGCGTTCCTTCCACTTGTTGATCGGAAGGATCATGAGGAAGTAGACGACCGCGGCGGTGATCAGGAACGTCAGGGCGGCGCTGAGCACCGAGCCCCAGAGGATGTAGATCCCGTCGGTGAAGGCGCCCGTCTTTGGATCCTTGGCGCAGGTGGCGGTCAGGCAGGACTGGTAGTGATCGAGGTTCTGCGAACCGAGCGCGCCCACGATGGGGTTGATGATGCCCTTCACCACCGCGTTCACGATGTTGGTGAAGGCCGCACCTACGACGACCGCGACCGCGAGTTCGATGACGTTGCCGCGCATCAGGAATTCCTTGAATCCCTGAAGGACGCCCTTGCTCTCGCTCACCTGACAGCCTCTTTCCATGCTCACTACGGACGGTGCACCAACAATCAGCACCGCAACTTACGGCAGGGCAGGGCAGGGGTGTCCAGTCGTGTGACACGAACCGTCGAGTGGCCGGTGCGGCTGCGCGGAACAGGTGGTTCCGGCGGAGTGGCCCGAGCGTGCGGACGGCGTGGACGGATACCGCGGTACCGGTGCGGTGGGCGCGCCCCCATTGGCGCGCGGCGGGTGCCCCGCCATTCGCAGCAGTCTCGCGTGGGGTGGGAGCAGATGCCACTTGATCTTGGGGCATGGTCACCGCCCTCCCGGTGCCGTTGCCGACGGGCAGCCGGGGGCGGGAGCGTCTCGTACGGCCCCGTACGACGCCCCGCCGGCCAGTGCTGCGGCGGTCATCGCCAGGCCGGCGGCCAGTAAGCGCTGTCGCGCGGTCCGTCCCCACCGGTGCCGGCCGCCGCCGGCCCGCACCGGCGGGAAGTGCGGCACTTCACACGGCGGGGGAGCGGGGAGCGGCGGAGAGGGGAGATCGGGGCCGGCGAGGTCGGAGGCATTGGCGAAGTCAGCGACAAGGGGCGCGGGCGAGGTGCGGAGCATGGTGGTACCGCCTGTGGGGTGGTGAGGTCGGATGAACCGCGGATCACCACCGTGCCGCACGACCCCGCCCGCCCGCTCCGGGCTGTGGACGACCCCGCCTCTGTGGACAACCCGGCCACCCGGGAGGGGGAGGCCGAGCGCGTCGTCGGGGTGTTACGGCAGCTCGATGCCCAGGTCCCAGCCGGCGTGGACGCCGGTGCACAGGCAGTCGCGGGCGGCGTTGTCGGGGAGCCCGGCGATCGCGTCGAAGAGGACCTCGCGCAGCCGGCCGACGTTCTCGGCGAAGACCCGGAAGACCTCCTCGTGGGAGACGCCCTCACCGGTCTCGGTGCCCGCGTCCAGGTCGGTGACCAGGGTCAACGAGGTGTAGCAGAGGCTCAGTTCGCGGGCCAGGACGGCCTCGGGGTGGCCGGTCATGCCGACCACCGACCAGCCCTGTGCGGCATGCCAGCGCGATTCGGCGCGGGTCGAGAAGCGGGGGCCCTCGACGACGACGAGGGTGCCGCCGTCGACCGGCTCCCAGTCCCGGCCGCGGGCCGCCGAAAGGGCGGCCCGGCGCCCGGTGGGGCAGTACGGGTCGGCGAAGGCCAGATGGACGACGTTGGGGACGCTCCCGTCGGGGAGGGGCTCGCCGTCGAAGTAGGTCTGGGCGCGGGCCTTGGTGCGGTCGACGAGCTGGTCGGGGACCAGGAGGGTGCCGGGGCCGTATTCGGGGCGCAGTCCGCCGACCGCGCACGGGCCGAGGACCTGGCGTACGCCGAGCGAGCGCAGTGCCCACAGGTTGGCGCGGTAGTTGATGCGGTGCGGCGGGAGATGGTGGCCGCGGCCGTGCCGGGGCAGGAACGCGACCTGGCGGCCGGCGACCTCTCCCACGAACAGCGAGTCGCTCGGGCGCCCGTACGGGGTGTCCACTGTGATCTCGGTCACGTCGTCGAGGAAGGAGTAGAACCCCGATCCGCCGATAACGCCAATCTCCGCGTCAGCCATGCCGGTCACACTATCGGGGCGCGGCGGCGGGAGGAGGGCGGGTGACGGAGAAAGGGAGCCGTGACGCGGCGGACCCCGCCGTCGGTGACGGCGGGGTCCGGAGAAGTGCGGGTCAGGCGGCGGAGCTGGTGCCCGAGGTGCTGCCGGCGGACGAGGAGGCGGCCGGGGTGGAGGACTTGCTGTCGGAGCTGCCGGACGAGGAGCCTGACGAGTCCGAGGAGGACGTCGTGCCCGACGAGGAGGAGCTCTTCGCGGGGCTGCTGCTGGACGACGAGCCGCGGCTGTCGTTGCGGTAGAAGCCGGAGCCCTTGAAGACGATGCCGACCGCGGAGAACACCTTCTTGAGGCGTCCGTTGCAGGCGGGGCACTCCGTGAGCGCGTCGTCGGTGAACTTCTGCACCGCCTCGAGGCCCTCGCCGCACTCGGTGCACTGGTACTGGTAGGTCGGCACTAGTCTTCCTCCTGGCACTCTCACTCGATGAGTGCTAACGACGCTCCATATTGCAGTATTCCCGCCCGCCAGTCCACCGTGACCGGCGGACGGTGACCGACTCCACGCTCGGTCAGGCGCGCGCCAGCTCCCGTTCCCGGTCTTCGGAAACGGCCGGGACCCGGTCGTCGGCGCCGTGCGCCGGGGCGTCGGCGGCCCCCGGCGAGGAGCGCGGCAGCAGGTGGGCGCGGAGCGTCAGCAGCACCGTCAGGGCCAGCGCCGTACCGGCCAGCGGCACCAGGAATCCGGTGCTCGGCCCGAAGCCGTCCGCCAGCTGGCCGGCGGAGGTGGCTGCGGCCGCCTGGCCCAGTGCGACCGCACCGGTCAGCCAGGTGAACGCCTCGGTGCGGGCGGCGGCCGGCACCAGCGACTCCACCAGCGTGTAGCCGGTGATCAGGGCCGGGGCGATGCACAGGCCGACGACCAGGCCGACGGCGCCCAGCAGCGGCACCGCGGTGACCGCCCACAGCGGGGTGGTGGCCAGCGCCAGCAGCCCGTAGGCGACCAGCAGCCGGCGCCGCGGGCCGACCTTCCAGGCGAGGGCGCCACAGGCGATACCGGCGAGCATGTTGCCGCCCGCGAAGATCCCGTAGAGCACGCCGTTGATGCCGGGCTGCCCGATGTGCTGGGTGAACGCCGTCAGCGAGACCTGCATACCGCCGAAGACGGCGCCGATGCCGAGGAACGCCACGATCAGGACGCGTACGCCGGGCACCGACAGCGCCGAGACGCGCGGCAGGTCGCCGGCCTGCGTCCGGTGCACGGCCGGCTGGCTGCGCCGCTGCGCGGCGAACAGCAGCCCGCCGGCCAGGGTCAGCGCGGCCTCGGCGACCAGCCCGGCCGCCGGGTGGATGCCGGTGCACAGCGCGGTCGCCAGCACCGGGCCGACCACGAAGGTGAACTCGTCGGTCACCGACTCGAAGGCGGCGGCCGTCGGCATCAGCGGGCTGCCGCCGAGCCGGGCGGCCCAGCGGGCCCGCACCATCGGGCCGACCTGCGGCGTCGAGGCGCCCGTGGGGACCGCCACCGCGAACAGCGCCCACAGGGGGGCGTGCGCGAGGGCCAGGGTGATCAGCGCCGCGACACCGGCGACATGCACCAGGACGCCGGGGATCAGCACCGCGCGCTGGCCGAAGCGGTCGGCGAGTTTGCCGCTCTGCGGGGCGAACAGGGCCATCGAGACACCGGTCGCGGCGGACACCGCGCCCGCGGTGCCGTACGAGCCGGTGGTGGATTCGACGAGCAGCACGATGCCGATCGTCAGCATGGCGAAGGGCTGCCGGGCCAGAAAGCCGGGCAGCAGGAATGTCCAAGCACCAGGGGTGCGGAGCAGTGGTCCGTATCCGGAACGGGAGTCCTTGACCGCGGATGCCACGGCCGGGCCTTTCTGCCGCCTGGTAGCGCCACCCGCGAGGTCGTCACGGGTACGCGCCGAGAGCTGTCCTCTCGCGCAGGACCGAGTGATACCGCGTGGTCCGCACCGGGGAAGGTGGCTCTGCGTGGCGCAGGGGACCGCGGCCGCCGAGCGGTCGCGCCAGCTCTGCATCAGGCAGAGTTGGTTCGTCGATGTGCCTCTTCATACTACAGGCCGCGGCGCGTGAAGCCCTGGGATTGGTCAGGGCTTCACGCGGAATTCCTTGGGATCCGTGGAGAGATGCAGCACATTTCCAGGCCCGGGGTGCGGCGGGACGTCAGCGGTGGCGGTGGCCGCGCCCCGCGGCGGGGCCGCCGGTGCCCAGCCAGCCGGCCAGCTTGCCGCCCCGGGAGACCGCCTGCAGCCGTTTCTCGGCCGCGTCGCGCACCGGGTCGGTGGCGACCACCAGCAGCTCGTCGCCGCGCCGCAGCACCGTGGAGGGCGAGGGCACGAAGCTGGAGCCGTCCCGTACGACGAGGGTGACCGCGGCGCCCGCGGGCATCCGCAGCTCGCCGACCTCGACACCGTGCATACGGGACGTCGTGCCGACGGACATGGACAGCAGATGGCCGCGCAGCCGCTCCAGGGGCGCCGACTCGATGCCCAGGTCGGCGGCCTCCTCGTCCTCGCCCAGCCGCAGCCGCTTGGCCAGCCAGGGCAGCGTCGGCCCCTGGATGAGGGTGTAGACCACGACCAGGACGAAGACGATGTTGAAGACCCGTTGGCTGCCGGGCACATCGCCCACCATCGGGATGGTGGCCAGCACAATCGGTACCGCGCCGCGCAGCCCGGCCCACGACAGCAGGGTCTTCTCCCGCCACGGCACCCGGAACGGCAGCAGCGCCACGAACACGGACGTCGGCCGGGCCACCAGCGTCAGGATCATGCCGATCACCAGCGCCGGGACGATGTCGGCGATCAGGTTGTGCGGGGTCACCAGCAGGCCCAGCAGGACGAACATGCCGATCTGGCCGAGCCAGCCGAGGCCCTCGGCGAAGCCGCGGGTGGCCGGCGCGTGCGGGAGTTTGGCGTTGCCGAGGATCACCGCGGCCAGGTAGACGGCGAGGAAGCCGGAGCCGTGCGCCAGGGCGCCGGCCGCGTAGGCGGAGACCGCGATGGCCATGACGGCGATCGGGTACAGACCGGACGCGGGCAGCGCCACATGCCGCATGCCGTACGCGCCGAGCCAGCCGATGGCCAGTCCGATGGCGGCGCCGATCGCCAGCTCCAGCGCGATCTCGCCGAGCAGGGCGTACCAGTGCTCGACCGGTCCCGACGTGGAGAACGCGACGACGAGGATGACCACCGGGGCGTCGTTGAAGCCGGATTCGGCTTCCAGTACGCCGGTCAGGCGAGCCGGCAGCGGCACACTGCGCAGCACGGAGAAGACGGCCGCGGCGTCAGTGGAGGACACCACGGCGCCGATCAGCAGCGCCTGGCGCCAGTCGAGTCCGGCCAGGTAGTGCGCTCCGGCCGCGGTGACCCCCACGCTCACCGCGACGCCGACCGTCGAGAGCGCCGCCGCCCGGGGCAGCGCCGGTTTGATCTCTTTCCACTTGGTGCCCAGGCCGCCCTCGGCGAGGATCACGACCAGCGCGGCATAGCCGAGGAGTTGGGTCAGCTCGGCGTTGTCGAAGACGACGCCGCCGGGCCCGTCCTGGCCTATGGCGACGCCTATCCCCAGGTAGATGAGCAGGCTGGGGAGCCCGCTGCGCGAGGAGAGCCGTACCGCGGCGACCGCAATGAGCAGTACGAGCGAGCAGATCAGCAGGAGTTCGTTGAGATGGTCGACAGTCAGGAGCTGATCCTTCCTCGCACGGGTTCCGGGGCGGGCTTTCCTTACCGTATCTAGTTACTGAGACTAACAATTTACCATTGCTTGAAGGTTGGATGTGCTGGTGGTGACTCCGCGTAGGGGTCGCCGAACCCGTGCGCCTATGGTTGCTCCAGCACTCCCACCCTGCCCCTCGAAGGACAGAGATGCCCGCCAACAAGTCCGGCCCAGTCCCCAGGAAGAAGAAGGGGCGGCGCGGCCGTCTCGTCGCGATCACGGTCGTGCTGCTGCTCGTGGCGGGCATCGGCTTCGGCGCGTTCTGGGGCGTCAGTACCGTTCGTGCGTCGTTCCCGCAGACCACGGGCTCGCTCAAACTCCCGGGTCTGACCAACCCGGTGGACGTCACCCGCGACGCCCACGGCATTCCGCAGATCTACGCCGACACCGACGAAGACCTCTTCCGCGCCCAGGGATACGTCCAGGCCCAGGACCGCTTCTGGGAGATGGACGTACGGCGGCACATGACCGCCGGCCGCCTCTCGGAGATGTTCGGCAAGAGCGAGGTCAAGACCGACTCGTTCCTGCGCACGCTTGGCTGGCGCGACGTGGCGCAGAAGGAGTACGACACCAAGCTGTCGCCCAGCACCAAGAAGTACCTCCAGTCCTACTCCGCGGGAGTCAACGCCTACCTCAAGGACCACGAGGGCTCGGCACTGTCCCTGGAGTACGCGGCGCTGGACTTCGAGAACGACTACAAGCCCGAGAAGTGGACGCCGGTCGACTCGGTGGCCTGGCTCAAGGCGATGGCCTGGGACCTGCGCGGCAACATGCAGGAGGAGATCGACCGCTCCCTGATGACCAGCCGCTTCACCCCCGCGCAGATCGCCCAGCTCTACCCGGCATACCCGTACAAGCGGAACAAGCCGATCGTCGAGGGCGGTGCGGTCGACCCCGCCTCCAAGGAGTTCAAGCCCGGCGGTTCGGCGAACGCCGCCCCGGCCGGCCCCGGCGGGGCCACCGTGGGCCTGCAGTCGCAGCTGTCCTCGCTGTCCAAGACGCTGGACAAGGTCCCGGCGCTGCTCGGCCCCAACGGCAACGGCATCGGCTCCAACTCATGGGTCGTCTCCGGCGCCCACACGACCACCGGCAAGCCGCTGCTCGCCAACGACCCGCACCTGGCACCGCAGATGCCCTCGCTCTGGTACCAGATGGGCCTGCACTGCCGCACCACGAGCCCCAGGTGCAACTACGACGCCTCCGGATTCACCTTCTCCGGTATGCCCGGCGTCGTCATCGGCCACAACCAGGACATCTCCTGGGGCATGACCAACCTCGGCGCGGACGTCACCGACCTGTACCTGGAGAAGGTCAACGCCGACGGGTACTTCTACGACAACAAGCAGCGGCCCTTCATAACCCGCAAGGAGACCATCAAGGTCGCCGGCGGCGAGAGCCACGAGATCACCGTCCGGTCCACCAAGAACGGGCCGATCGTCTCCGACCGCGACGACGAACTGGCCGATGTCGGCAAGGACGCCCCGGTCGGCAACGCCGCCCCGGACCGCGGTGACGGCTACGGCGTATCGCTGCGCTGGACCGCGCTGGACCCCGGCAAGTCCATGGACGCCGTCTTCGAACTCAACCGCGCCAAGGACTGGAACGACTTCCGCAAGGCCGCCGCGCACTTCGAGGTCCCGTCCCAGAACCTGATCTACGCCGACACCAAGGGCAACATCGGCTACCAGGCCCCGGGCCGGATCCCCGTCCGCGGCAAGGGCGACGGCCAGTTCGACGGCACCTACCCGGCGCCCGGCTGGAACCCGAAGTACCAGTGGACCGGCTACATCCCGCAGAAGGCCCTGCCGTACGAGTACAACCCCAAGCGCGGCTACATCGTCACCGCCAACCAGGCCGTCGTCGACGAGAAGTACCCCTACCTCCTCACCAAGGACTGGGGCTACGGCTCCCGCAGCCAGCGGATCAACGACCTGATCGAGTCGAAGATCAAGGACGGCAGCAAGGTCTCCACCGACGACATGCAGACCTTCCAGAAGGACAACAGCAGCGAGATCGCACGGCTGCTGACGCCCTACCTGACGAAGATCGACATCAAGGACAAGTACGTCCGCGACGCCCAGCAGCTGCTGGAGGGCTGGGACTTCACCCAGGAGCCCGACTCCGCCGCGGCCGCCTACTTCAACGCCGTCTGGCGCAACACCCTCAAGCTCGCCTTCGGCAACAAGATGCCCAAGGAAGTGCGCCCCGACGGGCAGTGCCTCACCGTCCGCCCGGCCGACGAGACCGGCCCCGCCGACGAGAACGACAAGTACATCCGCGAATGCGGCGAGCGGGCCGGTGACTCCGCCCAGCCCGACGGCGGCGACCGCTGGTACGAGGTCGTCCGCACCATCCTCGACGACCCGGACAACGCCTGGTGGAAGACCGAGGACCGGCCCAACCGCCCCGGTGACAAGAACCGCGACCAGCTCCTGGCACACGCCATGAAGGACGCGCGCTTCGAGCTGACCTCCAAGCTGGGCAAGAACATCGACAACTGGAGCTGGGGACGGCTGCACCAGATGTTCCTGAAGAACCAGACCCTGGGCACCGACGGGCCCGGCATCCTGCAGGGCCTGTTCAACCGCGGCCCCTGGAACGTCGGCGGCGGCGAGGCCGCGGTCGACGCCACCGGCTGGAACGCCGCCGGCGGCTACAAGGTCACCTGGGTCCCGTCGATGCGGATGGTCGTCAACCTCGCCGACCTCGACAAGTCCCGCTGGATCAACCTCACCGGCGCCTCCGGGCACGCCTACGACGCGCACTACTACGACCAGACCGACAAGTGGGCCAAGGGCGACCTGCTGCCCTGGGCGTACAGCGAGCAGGCCGTCAAGAAGGCGGGCAAGGACACGCTGACGCTGTCGCCGTAGGGGCGGGCGGCGCGCACGCCGCCACCTGGTGATCGCTGAGCCGTCGGGCGGGCCGGAGGATTCCGGTCCGCCCGACGGCTTTCCGGCTCCGCCGGGCCGCCCGCCCGTCCACGGGCGCCTCAGTCCTCCGGACGCTCTCCCGGCTCCGTGAACCGGTGCACCCCCGACGGGGTCACCGCGGCATGCACATGCCGGTCGTGCGCCTCGCCCGGCACCTCCGCCAGCACCTCCGCGTCATACAGCAGCACCACCAGCGACGCCCGCGCACCGGCCCGCTCCAGCCGCGACAGCACCCGGTCGTAGGAGCCGCCGCCGCGCCCCAGCCGCAGCCCGCTGCGGTCCACCGCGAGCCCCGGCAGCAGCACCACGTCCGCCTCCGTGACGGCCTCCGGGCCCAGCCGCTGCCCGTCCGGCTCCAGCAGCCCGCGGCCCGCCCGTACGAGCCCCTCCGCGCCCTCGTAGAGCGCCCAGTCCAGATCGTTGTCGGCCAGCAGCACGGGCAGCAGCACCCGCACCCCGGCCGCCCGCAGCAGGTCGAGCAGGGCGCGGGTGGAGGGCTCACCGCCCATCGAGACATAGGCGGCGACGGTCGGCAGCGCCTCGGGCCGCGGGGCGAGGGGCCACACCAACTCGTCCAGCTCCAGGGCACGTCGGGCCAGCGCCTCGCCCGTCGCCGCGACGACATCCGGCGGCAACGCTCTCCTTACCTCCAGGAGATCCCGCCGCAACCTGCGCTTTCTATCGTGCTCAATGCTCACTGTGCGCCCTTGCTCCCGCTCTCGTGCTCTATTCACCGGTCCCTCATCATCGTTCCGATAGGGCCGGTTATGGTGTCGCGCATGACCGCATCGCACACACGGATCAGCAAGGCTGTCATCCCAGCAGCCGGCCTCGGCACCAGGTTTCTCCCCGCCACCAAGGCCACACCCAAGGAGATGCTCCCGGTAGTCGACAAGCCCGCCATCCAGTACGTGGTGGAGGAGGCGGCCGCCGCCGGGCTCTCCGACGTCCTGATGGTGACCGGCCGCAACAAGCGCCCCCTAGAGGACCACTTCGACCGTAATTACGAACTCGAAGAGGCGCTGCACCGCAAGGGCGACGAGTCCCGGCTCGCCAAGGTGCAGGAGTCCAGCGACCTGGCGACCATGCACTACGTACGCCAGGGCGACCCCAGGGGCCTGGGCCACGCGGTGCTGTGTGCCGCACCCCACGTGGGCGACCAGCCCTTCGCGGTCCTCCTCGGCGACGATCTGATCGACCCCCGTGACCCGCTGCTGCAGCGCATGGTCGAGATACAGGAGCAGTACGGCGGCTCCGTCATCGCCCTGATGGAGGTCGACCCGGCGCAGATCCACCTCTACGGCTGCGCGGCGGCCGCCCCGACCGGCGACGACGATGTCGTGGCCGTCTCCGACCTGGTCGAGAAGCCCGACCCGGCCGAGGCCCCCAGCAACCTCGCCATCATCGGCCGCTACGTCCTCGACCCGGCCGTCTTCGAGGTGCTCCGCAAGACCGCCCCGGGCCGCGGCGGCGAGATCCAGCTCACCGACGCCCTCCAGGCGCTGGCCGCCGACCCCGCCCTCGGCGGACCGGTGCACGGCGTGGTCTTCAAGGGCCGCCGCTATGACACCGGCGACCGCGGCGACTATCTGCGTGCCATTGTCCGACTGGCATGCGAACGTGAAGACTTGGGCCCGGACTTCCGGACCTGGCTTCGCAGTTACGTCACCGAGGAGATGTAAGACGTTGAACGGCACCACCGACCAGACCCGCCACCAGGACCGCGTCTGGTCGGTGGCCGAGCATCTCGACGACGTCCTGTCGAAGATCGACCCGCTGGACCCGATCGAGCTGCAACTCCTCGACGCCCAGGGCTGCGTCCTGGTCGAGGACATCACGGTCCCGGTCGCCCTGCCGCCCTTCGACAACAGCTCCATGGACGGCTACGCGGTCCGGGCCGCCGACGTCGCGGACGCCACGGAGAGCACCCCGGCCGTCCTCACCGTCATCGGCGATGTCGCGGCGGGCAGCGGCGAGCTGCCCGGGATCGAGCCCGGCCAGGCCGTCCGCATCATGACCGGCGCCCCGGTGCCGCCCGGCGCCGACGCCGTCGTCCCCGTCGAGTGGACCGACGGCGGCACGGGCCAGGGACCGGCCGCCTCGATGCGCGCCCACAGCGCCGCCCCCCAGGACGCCGGCGGCGAGGTCCGCGTCCACCGCCCGGCCGCCGCCGGCGCCCATATCCGCGCCCGCGGCAGCGATGTCACCGAAGGCGAGCCGGCCCTGCGCGCGGGCACGGTCCTCGGCCCCTCCCAGATCGGCCTGCTCGCCGCCATCGGCCGCGGCACGGTCCGGGTCCACCCCCGCCCCCGCGTCGTGGTGCTGTCGACCGGCAGCGAACTGGTCCAGCCCGGCGAGGCGTTGGGGCCCGGCCAGATCCACGACTCCAACAGCTTCCAGCTCACCGCCGCCGCCCGCGACGCCGGAGCCATCGCCTACCGCGTCGGCGCCGTCGCCGACGACGCCGAGACCCTCCGCTCCACCCTGGAGGACCAGCTCATCCGGGCCGACATCCTCGTCACCAGCGGCGGCGTCAGCGTCGGCGCGTACGACGTCGTCAAGGAGACCCTGGCCGCGCTGTCCGCCGAGGAGGGCACGGTCGAGTTCCGCAGGCTGGCCATGCAGCCCGGCAAGCCCCAGGGCTTCGGCCTCATCGGCCCCGACCGCATCCCGCTCCTCGCCCTGCCCGGCAACCCCGTCAGCTCGTACGTCTCCTTCGAGCTGTTCGTCCGCCCGGCCATCCGCGCCCTCATGGGCCTGCCCGAGGTCCACCGCCCCACCACTCCCGCCAAGTGCACCGAGGCCGTGGCCTCCTCGCCCAAGGGGAAGCGCCAGTTCCTGCGCGGCTCCTACGACGCCGAGGCCGGCACGGTCACCCCCGTCGGCGGCGCCGGCTCCCACCTGATCAAAGCCATGGCGCACGCCAACGCGCTGATCATCGTCCCCGAGGACACCACCGAGGTCCCCGCGGGCGCGGAGGTGGACATCGTCCTGCTCGGATAGCCCGCTGCCGCCGGGGGTACGGTGTCGTCCCACAGGCGGCAGTTTGGTACCGGGAGAACGATGAGCAGCGGCCAGCAACACCTCACCCATCTCGACGCGGCGGGCGCGGCGCGGATGGTCGACGTCTCCGAGAAGGACGTCACCGCCCGCACCGCCCGAGCCCGTGGCCGCGTCCTGGTGTCAGCGCAGGTCATCGAGCTGCTGCGGGGCGAGGGCATGCCCAAGGGCGATGCCCTGGCCACCGCCCGGATCGCCGGCATCATGGGCGCCAAGCGCACCCCCGAGCTGATCCCGCTCTGCCACCCGCTGGCCGTCTCCGGCGTGACGGTGGACCTCTCCCTCACCGACGAGGCCGTCGAGATCACGGCCACGGTCAAAACCACCGACCGCACCGGCGTCGAGATGGAGGCGCTCACCGCCGTCTCCGTCGCCGCCCTCACCGTCGTCGACATGGTCAAGGCCGTCGACAAGGCCGCGGTGATCTCCGACATCCGCGTGGAGGAGAAAACCGGCGGAAAGTCCGGCGACTGGAGCCGGTCATGACACCCGCACGCGCCCTGGTCGTCACCGCCTCCAACCGCGCCGCGGCCGGCGTCTACGCCGACAAGGGCGGCCCACTGCTCGCCGAGGGCCTGGCGGCCATGGGCTTCGAGGTCGACGGCCCGCAGGTGGTGCCCGACGGCGAGCCGGTGGAAGCAGCCCTCCGCGGCGCCGTCTCCTCCGCCCGCTACGCCGTCGTCCTCACCACCGGCGGTACGGGCCTCTCGCCCACCGACCGCACCCCCGAGGCCACCCGCCGGGTCCTGGACTACGAGGTCCCCGGCATCCCCGAGGCGATCCGCGCCGCCGGCCGCACGAAGGTCCCCACCGCCGCGCTCTCCCGCGGCCTGGCGGGCGTCGCCGGGACGACCCTGATCGTCAACCTCCCCGGCTCGTCCGGCGGCGTCCGCGACGGCCTCGCCGTCCTCGCAGACCTGCTGCCGCACGCCGTCGACCAGATCCGCGGCGGCGACCACCCCAGACCTTCCGGGAGCCCGAGCTGAACGCGCCCTGGCCGGTGGTCCTGACGGACGGTGAGGTCACCCTCCGCCCGATAAGGGTGCGCGACCAACGGGAATGGCGCGAGGTCAACCGCCGTAACCGCGACTGGCTGCGGCCCTGGGAAGCCACCATCCCGCCGCCCCCGCCCGGCCTCGCCCCGCCGCACCGTCCCACGTACCGTCAGATGGTCCGCCATCTCCGTGCCGAGGCGCACGCCGGCCGGATGCTGCCGTTCGTCGTCGAATACCGCGGCCGGCTCGTCGGCCAGCTGACGGTCGCGGGCATCGCCTGGGGCTCCATGTGCTCCGGCCATGTCGGTTACTGGGTCGACCAGGAAGTCGCCGGCCGCGGTGTCATTCCGACGGCCGTGGCGCTCGCCGTCGACCACTGCTTCCGGTCCGTGGGCCTGCACCGCATCGAGATCTGCATTCGCCCGGAGAACACCCCCAGCCGCCGGGTGGTCGAAAAGCTCGGTTTCCGCGAAGAAGGCATCCGCCCGCGCTACCTTCACATCGACGGCGCCTGGCGCGACCACGCCGTTTACGCCCTCACCGCGGAAGAGGTGCCCGAAGGCCTGCTCAACCGCTGGCGGCGAGGGAAACCCCGCACGCCGGGCGCACCCCACAAATAAAATGAATGTTCGAATCTATTCCCTGATTGACCGGATTGGCTGAGGTGCTGATCTCTACGATCACAAAAAAGTTCGAGATATCAGCCAGATCGTGCGACACACCGGCTCAATTGGCGGATGGCCCCACGCAAACCCCTCTACCGTGTGAGTTGTGAGAAGCAGCGGCCTCATCTACGCAGTCATCGTCGGGGCCTGGGCCGCCTACCTGGTGCCGATGTGGCTCCGTAGGCAGGACGAGCTCAACGAGGCCCGTCCGACCGAGCGCTTCAGCACCGCCATCCGGCTGCTGTCCGGACGTGCGGCCATGCAGCGCCGCTACGACAAGCGGCACGGGGAGTACCCCGCCGACGATGCGGGCGACGAAGCGGACCCGGACGCTCCGGCCGACGAGGCCGCCGCCCGGGACTTTGGCGATCCCGCTCCGGCGGACCCGGCCGAGGCCGTCCACACCCGGGTGCAGGCCACCCCGCCGCGCCCCTCCGCCGCCGAGCGGACCAAGCGCGCCAAGGTCCTCGCCCGCCGCCGGCGCACCATCACCATCCTGTTTCTCACCTTCACCGTCGGCGCCATCGTCGCCGCGGTAGGCGGTATCCCCTTCCTCTGGGCCCCTGCCCTTCCCGCCCTCCTCCTGACCGCGTACATCATTTACCTGCGCGCCCAGGAGCGGCGGCGCTTCACCTTCACCATGGACCGGCGCAAGGCGGAGGCGGCGGCCCAGCGACTGCGGGAGGGCAGGCGCCGCCCTCAGCAGGCGGCCGACCAGCCGCCCGCCGACGAGCACCCGGCCGACGCCCGCGCTGACGCCCCGGCCGACGCCGCCCCGGAACCGCCCCGCCCCGCGACCCCCGCCCACACCGCGGGCCGCCGCGCCCTGGTCGAGGAGACCGACCACGCCGAGTGGGTCGACCAGCAGCGCGAGCGCGAGCGTCCGAGCCCCGCCGCCGGCAGCTGGGAGCCGGTCCCGGTCCCCCTGCCCACCTACGTCACCGCCCCGGTCGCCCCGCGCGCCACCAGCCATGTCGACCTGGACGCCGACGACGCCTGGAGCTCCGCCCGCTCCAGCGCCGCCCCCGACCACCCCCAGCCCGACACGCCCTCGCAGGACCGCCCCACCCACCCCGGCCGCCGCACCCGCGGCCGCACCCCCCTCTTCGACCAGTACGAGGACGAGGACCGCCCACGCGCGGCGAACGAGTGACGGCCCTCCGCTGACCAGCACCGGAAGCGATTTCCGAGCACCGCGACCGAGATGCTAGAGTTTCACTCGTCGCAAGGGCCTGTGGCGCAGCTGGTAGCGCACCTCGTTCGCAACGAGGGGGTCAGGGGTTCGAATCCCCTCAGGTCCACAGCACGTCAAAGCCCCCTCCGGGAAGATCCGGTGGGGGCTTTTTCGCGTCGTGCGGCAGTGAAGTACGCCACCGTCTGAGCGTCGGCGTATCGGTGTACCGGCGTGACTGCCACGGTGCCTCCGGCAAGCTCATCCCCGCCCCTGGGTACGGCAGGAACGCACAACAGCCGCGGCGGCCGTCGGAGCCCGGGGCTGAGGGGGACTCAGGGGTGGTGAGGCGGGGGCTTGTCGGCCGGTGGGCCGGGGGTGTCTCCCTAGTGGTGGTGCCTGTGGTGGCGGTGGTGGTGCTTGGGGCGGTGGTGGTGGCGGTGGCGTGGTGCGGTGGAGGTGCGGGGGGTGAGGCGGATGCCGTGTTTGGCCAGGTAGGTGAGGGGGTTGATGTCCGTGCCGTAGTGGCGGCCGGTGCGTACCTCGAAGTGGAGGTGGGGGCCGGTGGCGCGGCCGGTGGCGCCGCTGTAGCCGAGGCGGGTACGGGCGCGGACCTTCTGGCCGGGGCGGACCGTGATGCGGGAGAGGTGGCCGAAGAGGGTGTAGCGGCCGTCGTTCATGCGGATCGTCACGGCCTTTCCGTAGGCGCCCGACCGTTTGGCGAGGACCACGGTGCCGGAGCCCACGGACCTGACCTTGGTCCCGGGGCGGACGGCGAGGTCGATGCCCGTGTGGTGACCGGCCTGCCAGGTGCCGCGGACGCCGTAGGGCGAGCTGATGCGGTGGCGGGCCTTCGTGGGGTGGCTCCAGGTGCCGGCCGGGGCGGCGACGGCCACCTCGGAGGCCGCCAGGGTGAGGACGCAGCCCATGGCCGTCGGGGCTATGGCGAGCAGCAGCATTCTGCGCAGCGGGGTGCTTTTGCGGAACGTGGTCATAGTTGCGAGCCCACGCCCTGTGGCCGGTGGTCGCATCCCGGGGCGGGGCACCGGCCCGCCGAACGGGTGGCGGACCGCCCGCCGGACGGGACCCGGCGGCCCGTGCGGCCGATGGGGTGACGGGCTTGGGGTCGGCGGCCGGGCGGTGTTCGCGGAGCCGGTGCCGGGGCCGGTGCCGGGGTCGGTGCCGGGGTCGGTGCCGGGGCTGGGGCGGTGACGGGGCTGGGGCGTTGAAGGGTCGGCTCAGGCAAGCAGGCGCTCGGCCGCCTTGAGGACCTCGCCGGCGCCGTCCTCGGTGGCGAGACGGTGGGCGGCGGCGGTGGCGTGATCGCGGCGGGCGGGGGCGGCGGTGGCCTGGGTAATGGCGTGGACCAGGCGGGCGACGGCGTGGTCCGTGGACAGGTCCTTGAAGGGGATCGGGGCGGTGGCGACACCCAGGGCGGCCAGGCGGGCGGCCCAGAAGGGCTGGTCGGCGGTGACCGGGACCGGGACGGTGGGGACTCCGGCGCGCACCCCCGCGGCGGCGGTGCCGGCGCCGCAGTGGTGCACCACCGCGGACATCCGGGGGAAGAGGAGCGCGTGCGGGACCTCGCCGATGGTGAGGAGGTCGTCGTCCGCGGAGGTGTGCCGGGTGGTCAGACCGGCCCAGCCGGACTGGAGGATGCCGCGGACCTTGGCGCGGCGCAGGGCGGCTGCCGCGAGAGCACTCAGACGTTCGCCCTCGCCGCCCGCCATGCTGCCGAAGCCGATGAAGACCGGCGGCGGGCCCGCGGCCAGGAAGTCCTCGACGACGGGCGGGAGTCGGTCGTCCGGCGCATGCCAGGGCCACCAGTTCCCCACGACGTCGAGGCCGGTGCGCCAGTCGGAGGGGCGGGGCACCAGGACCTCGCTGAAGCCGTACAGGACCGGCCGGCCGGCGGCCTCGGCGCGGCGGCGGACCGTACGGGGTGTGGCGGCCGGCAGCCCGAGGCGGGCGCGCATCTCGCGGGCCGCGTCGGCGTAGAGACGGTCGATGACGCGGAGGGAGAGCCGGCCGGCGGCGCGGTTGCCCCAGCGGCCCAGTGAGCGACCGCCGCTGATGACCGGGGCGAAGTCGCCGGTGGGGGCGGCGGGCACGAGGGGCAGCTCCAGGGACGGGATGCCTCTCGCCTCGGCGAGGTGGTGGCCGAGCGGTGCGGTGGTGGCGGAGAGCAGGAGCAGGTCGGTGTCGTCGCGGGCGGCGTCGGCGATACCGCCGCCCAGTTCCTTGATGAAGGCGGCGGCCTGGCGCATGAGGGCGCGGGTGCCGCCGGGGGCCGGGGGCCGGGCCTGCTCGGTGGCGTCCTCGGGGTCGGCGCGACGGGTGCGGGGGTCGGCCGGCAGCCGGCGGAACTCCAGGCCGGCGGCCCGTACGAGCGGGGCGTAGCTGTCGTGGGTGGCGAGGGCGACCTCATGGCCTGCTGCGCGGAGCCGGGCGCCCACACCGGTGTACGGGGCGATGTCGCCGTGGGATCCGGCGGCCGTGATCAGGATGTGTGTCATGGGTGGTCGGCCTCGGCCTTCTTCGGGTCTGGGGAGTGTGGTGGGTGGTGGGTGCTTGCGCTCTGTGTGCTGCGGCGGGCATGCGGCCGTGCGGCCGTGCGGCCGTGCGGGCATGCGGGGATGGCAGGCATACGGGCATGGCGAGGCGGCAGACGTGGCGAATGCAGGGGGTGGGGCGTATGGGGCGGATGCAGTGGGTGTGGGGGAGGTGGCGGAGGCGGTGGGAATGGGGTGCCGCGGTCGTTCCTCGTGTGAGGTGGGCCGGGCCGGGGAGGCGGTGGGAGATGCGGCCGACGGGTATCCGGGCGTCAGGCGGGGCGACCGGGGGCCGCCGGGAAGTGCGTGCGGCGCTCATCCCTCGTACGGCGCTTAGCTCTCGTACGGCGCTCGTCCCTTGTGCGGCGCTCAGCCCCGTGCGGCACTCATCCCCAGTACGGCGCTCAGCCCCCGTGCGGCGGTGACTGGCGTACCGCGTTGGCGTGTACGGCGGTGCGGAGGTACGGGGCGAGGCCGGGGCGTTGTTCGGTGGGGGGTACGACCAGGGCGAAGGCGCGGGGATCGGTGGCGAAGTCGTCGGCGATCCGGCCGTGCATGTCGGTGGGGCACGGGGTGAACCAGCGGGCCACGTGCTGTCGGTGCTCCTCCGCGAGGTCCATGGCGGGTGTGCCGTCCGCCGGCTCCCCGGCGTCGAAGGCGGCGAGGAGCCGTACGCGCCAGTCGGCGGACTCGGCCATGATCTTCGCCCAGTCCTCCTTGGAGTGTGCGGCGGCCCGCGCCATCGAGCGCTGATGGCCCTCGTGGTGCTGCCACTTGAGATGGGCCTGGGTGGCGTAGGTGAGGTCGAAGGCCACCTCGCCGAAGACCTCGAACCGCTCCTCGGGGGTCAGCTCCACACCGGTCTGCTGGACCTCCATGGCGTGTTCGGCGACCTCGACCAGCCGTTGCAGCTTGGTGATCTGGTCGTTGAGGAGGCGGTGCCGGGCGCGGAGGTGGTCCAGGGCGTTGGCCTGCGGGTCCTCCAGGATGGTGGCGATCTCGTCGAGGGGGAAGCCGAGTTCCCGGTAGAAGAGGATCTGCTGCAGCCGGGCGAGGTCGGTATCGCTGTAGAGGCGGTAGCCGGCGGGGCTGCGGTCACTGGGGGAGAGCAGGCCGGCCTTGTCGTAGTGGTGCAGGGTCCGCACCGTGATCCCCGCGAAGCCGGAGACCTGCCCGACCGAGTAACTCATCGCAGCGCCTTTCGTCCCGTGGTGTCCGGCCGGCCCGCCGTCTTCCGGTGGTGGTGAGGCCACCGGTGGCCGGGGCCGTGCCGTTCCTTCAGCGTGCGGCCTGACGTTGCGTGAGGGTCAAGCGGGGAGAGAAGGGGTGAGGAGAGAAGGGGTGAGGAGAGAAGGGGCGGGGCGGGAGCGCCGGGGCGTGGCGCCGCCGCTCCCGCCCGGGGCGACCGCCGGGCTCGACAGTCCGGCTCAGCGGCCCGGCTCAACCGTCCGGATCAGCTGTCCCGAGCAGCCGTCAGGCTCAGCCGTCCGAATCAGCCGTCCGGATACCGGTCCTGCAGTACGGAGTTCATCAGCGCCTGGACGTCCTCCCGGGCCAGTCCCTCCGCGCGGGCCCGGTCCGTCCAGGAGCGGAGCTCCTCGCGGAGCAGGGTGTCCGCGGCGGACTGGGGGCGGGCGAGTGTCCGGCTGACGAAGGTGCCGAGGCCGGGGCGCGGTTCGACCAGGCCCTCGCGCTCCAGCTCGCGGTAGGCCTTGAGGGTCGTATTGGGGTTGACCTTGGTCGTGGCGGCCACCTGTGCGGCGGTCGGCAGCCGGTCGCCCTCCACCAGCACACCCAACCGCAGTGCCTGCTGGACCTGTTGGACGATCTGGAGGTAGGTGGCGACACCGCTGCGACGGTCGATCCGGAACTCGACGACGCTCACCACCTCTCTGCTTCTTCCGCCCGTGCCGTCCTGTGGGGCACCGGGGCCGGGCTGTCCGACCGCTTGATGATCAGGCCGGCCGTGCCGGGTGTCAAAGCGCCGCCCGGCACGTGCCCCGTACGGAATTCTCCCGCGGCCGGCCGCCCGTATCGGCCGTCGCGCGGCTGGCCGTTCAGAGTGGCCGCCGGTGTGCCCGCCAGACGACGAACGCCAGCACCACGACGGTCAGCGCCAGCAGGATCCCCGCGCCCCGCCACTGCATTCCGGCCATCTGCCCGTAGTCGAAGTACTGGGTCACCCGGTTGACGATGCCCAGCTTGGCCCGGCAGGCCTCGGCGTCGCCGTTGACGCAGGTGCCGAAGCCGTAGAGCGTGCCGTCCGCGGTGGACACCCAGTCGTCCACCCGTACGGCGTCGACCGGCAGGCGGGGGCCGTCGTCGGATGCGTACGGGTAGGTGACGCTGCGCAGGGCGCCGAGCCGGGGGCGTACCTGCTCGGCCCAGAGCACGCCGGTGACCACGGTGAAGACGGCGGTGGCCGCGATGGCCGGTACGACCCGCTTGATCAGCATGCCGATGGCGATCCCGCAGGCGGTCAGGAACAGGGTCCTGGCGACGGGGACGGGGCCGGTGCTGTCGAAGGGGCCGCCCGCCAGCCAGTCGCTGCCCATGGCCAGTTTGTGCGCCGGCGTCCACAGCCAGGTGAAGGCGGCCGACAGCAGGGTGGTGCACAGCACCGCGACGGCCAGCGGCAGGGCGAGGGTGGCGGTGATCCAGCGGCCGCGGCTCACCGACTGGGTGGTGACCAGCTTGATGGTGCCGTGCTCCTGCTCGCCGGCGATGAGCGGTGCGCCGACGAAGATGCCGATGAGGACGGGCAGGTAGTCCAGCAGCTGGCTGCCGCTGAGGAACACGCTGCCGTAGGCGTTCTGGAAGTCGTTGGCCAGCCGCCCGTCGGGGTCGGGGGTGGTTCCCCGGGTGTGCAGGAAGTCCATCACGCCGATGCGCTGGTAGGCGAAGGTCGCGCATCCCACGACGGTGACCAGCAGGGCGAGGCGCAGGAAGGTGCGGTGCCGGCGGCAGACCAGCCAGGGCAGGCCGTGCAGCAGGCCGCGGCGGCCGGTGGCCGTATGGGGGAGGCCGCTCGCCCCGTCCGTGGTGTCCGTGGCACCGGTGAGGCCGGATGTGCTGGTGGTGCTCATGCCGCGGCCCCTCGCTGTCCGTCGACGCGGGACTCGTCCGCGATCAGGGTGGGGGCGTCGGGCGAGCGCAGATAGGCCAGCAGGACCTCCTCCATGCTCGGCGACAGCACCTCCCAGCTGTCGGAGTGCGGGCCGCCGCTCCGGATCAGGGCGCTGAACTGCCGCCCGGTGAGCCGGGATTCGACCACGGTGTGCTGCCGCCGCAGCTCCTCGGGCACCCCGTCGTCCCCCTCGGCGACGCCCGTCACCAGCAGGTGTGCGGGGATCAGGTCATCGGTCTGGCCGGCCATCCGCAGCCTGCCCTCGGCGAGGACGAGGAGGTAGTCACACATGACCTCCATCTCGGAGAGCATGTGGGACGACATCAGGACGGTCGTGCCGTGTTCGGCGGCCTCGGCCATCAGCAGCCCCGACATCTCGTGCCGGGCGAGCGGATCGAGGTCGGACATCGGCTCGTCGAGCAGCAGCAGCTCGGGCCGCTTGCCGAAGGCGAGGGCGAAGGCGACGCGGGTGCGCTGGCCGCCCGAGAGGGTGCCGATGCGGGCGCTGAGCGGGACCTTGCCGGAGCGGACGATCCGCTCGGCCAGCTCCTGGTCCCAGCGCGGGTTGAGCTCACGGCCCAGCCGCAGCGTCTCGGCCACCGTGAAGCGGGGGTAGAGGGGCTTGTCCTGGGCGAGGAAGGAGACCCGGGACAGGACGGCCGGGTCGGAGACCGGGACACCGAACAGCTTCAGCGTGCCGGTGGTCGGCTGCACCAGCCGGGTCGCGGTGCCCAGGAACGTGCTCTTGCCGGCGCCGTTGGGGCCGACGAGGGCGCAGATGTGGCCCGCGGGGAGCCGGAAGGAGCAGTCCCGCAGCGCCCAGCCGCGACCGTACTGCTTCCCCAGTCCTTCGGCCTCGATGGCCCATGGGCTCGGGTCGCTCACCCGGATCCCCCCTTTAGCTAGTTGATTAGTGGAATGAGTATGGGGAGCGGCCCGGACGCCTGTCAATAAATTCGGGCCGGGGCAGCGATGGGGCCGGGCCGGGCCGGGGTCGGGCCGACGGGGCCGGGAGCCCGCCCGCGCGCGGGCCGAGCGCCGCCCCGGCTGGCTCAGCCCTCCGCCACCAGCGGCTTCGCCATGCACCGGCTGTCGTCATACGTCCGGTACAGACCGAACTTCTCGACGAGTACGTAGCCGCACGAGGCATAAAGCTCCAGCGCCTCGGGCTGCTTGATCCCGGTCTCCAGCACCATGCGGGAGCGCCCCGCGGCCCGGGCGTCCGCTTCCAGGGCGGCCAGGATCCGCCGGGCCAGCCCCCGTCCGCGCGCCTCCGGGACCACGAACATCCGCTTGATCTCGGCGTCGCCGACCGCGTACCCCTCCGCCGCGTCCTCCTGCCGCCGCCATCCGCCGGTGGCCAGCGGGCGGCCGCCGTCGTACGCGATCAGGTACGCACCGTGAGGAGGGGTGAACATCTCCGGGTCCAGCGGGGTCATGTCACCGTCGCCGTAGCGCCGGGCGTACTCCTGCTGGACCAGCTCATCGAGCGTGACCGCGTCGGGGTGGTCATAGCGGACGGGACGTATCTCCATTCCAGAAATCGTACGGGCGGGCGGACGCCCGGCGCGACGAGGTACGCGGGGTCGGTATCGTGCCCGGATGCTCACCGTGACCTCTGTGAATGTGAACGGGCTGCGCGCCGCGGCCAAGAAGGGCTTCGTCCCGTGGCTGGCGGGGACCGCGGCGGATGTGCTGTGCCTGCAGGAGGTACGGGCCGAGACCGCCCAGCTCCCGGACGACGTGCGCGAGCCCGCGGGCTGGCACACCGTGCACGCGCCGGCGGCCGCCAAGGGACGGGCCGGGGTCTCGCTCTACACCCGGCGGGAGCCGGACCGTGTCCAGGTGGGCTTCGGCTCGGCGGAATTCGACACCAGCGGCCGCTATGTCGAGGCGGACCTGCCCGGTGTGACCGTCGCCAGCCTCTATCTGCCCTCCGGTGAGGTCGGCACCGAGCGGCAGGACGAGAAGGAACGCTTCATGGCGGAGTTCCTGCCGTACCTCGTCGAGCTGCGCAAGCGGGCCGCGGCGGACGGCCGTGAGGTGGTGGTGTGCGGCGACTGGAACATCGCGCACCAGGAGGCCGACCTGAAGAACTGGAAGGCCAACCGGAAGAAGTCCGGCTTCCTCCCGGAGGAGCGCGCCTGGCTGACCGACGTCCTGGACGAGGCCCGCGGCGGCTATGTGGATGTCGTCCGCGGCCTGTACCCGGACACCGAGGGCCCGTACTCGTGGTGGTCGTACCGGGGCCGCGCCTTCGACAACGACGCGGGCTGGCGCATCGACTACGCCATGGCCACCCCCGGTCTCGCCGTGCGCGCGGTGAAGGCGTCGGTGGAGCGGGCGGCCAGCTGTGACCAGCGGTGGTCGGACCATGCGCCGGTGACGGTGGTGTTCGAGCGGTAGCTTGCGGCAGGACGGCCCCGTCCGACTGTGGTGCTCGCC
Source organism: Streptomyces sp. G7(2002) (assembly GCF_028870195.1). Lineage (NCBI taxonomy): Bacteria > Bacillati > Actinomycetota > Actinomycetes > Kitasatosporales > Streptomycetaceae > Streptomyces > Streptomyces sp. G7(2002). The sequence continues at coordinate 4,198,640 of NZ_CP102609.1, read as the reverse complement.
GTCGCCGGACGGGGCTGCTGGAGGCACTTCGGCTTCCCGGGGCCGAAGCGGTCCGCCCCTCACTGCCTGGGCAGTACCCCAGTCAAGGGCGGACCGGGGCGAGAGTCTGAGCCCGTCGGCTCAGACGGGGCACGTCTGCCCGCTCCGGGCTTGTCCGGTCGGGGGCCCACTCGCCTTCCACGCGGTGGCCGGTACCAGCCCACGTGATCACCTCCGGGCCGCCTTTGTGCCGTGTGGGTGCCGCCGGATCTCTACATTGCAGTCGCTCACCTTGGAGCCGTCTCCGGCGCGCCGCGCGGCGTCCCGCTCCCTGGCCAGTGCGCCGCACACATCACAGCCGGGCACGGGCACGGGCTCCAGGTCCATCCATAACGGCAGTTCTGTTGGTGCCGTCGGGTATTTCGTGGGCTCTGTCATGGCCCCCATGGTCGCTACACCGCTAGCTCACACGGGAGTTGACCAGCGTTGACTACAGTGGAAGTCACTCGGTCAACCCCTGCGTGATGAGGCGCGATGCGTGACGACGACTTCGCTGATCTTGCCCGCCGTGCTCTGCATGACAACGGTTACTCGATAAAGGCCGCCGCGCGTGCCATCAACTACGACCCCGCCTACCTGTCCCGGGTGCTGAACGGGAAGCAGCAGCCGTCGCCCAAGCTGGCCAGGTCACTTGACGAACTGCTCAAGACCGGGGGAGCGCTGGCCGGAACCCTGCTCGACGTTGACGAGCGCTCTCGGATGACCCGCAGCGTGGCCAACCCCTCCCGGCTGGACGCGGGGACCGTGGACGCCCTGGCCGGCATCCTTGCCGCGTACCGGCGGCTGGACGACACGGTCAGGCCCCAGTCGGTACTTCCGGCCACCCTGACCCAGATGAACGAAGTGATCCACCTGCTCAAGGGCGCCCGGGGGCCACATCGCGACCGACTGGCGGAAGTCGCCTCTGAGTTCCTCCAGTTCGGCGGATGGATGCTCGCTCAAGAACGCCAGGACGCCAAGGCAGTGCACCTGCTGAACGACGCGGTGGAGCTGGCGGACGAGGTGGGCAACGGCACGCTGGCCGCGCAGGCGCTCAACTTCAAGGGGTACATCGCACGTCAGCAGGGCCGGCCGCACGGGGTTGCCCGCTGGTACTCCGCCGCCGCGTACACCCCGGGCGCGCACCCCGCGCAGCGTCTCGGGGACATGCTCCAGGCGGCAGCGGGCATGGCGGAGTCGGGGGAGCGGGACGACGCACTCCGCTTGGTCGAGAGCGCGGAGAGGCTGACGGCCGCTGCCGCCGAACTGCCGCCCCCGGACACGGCTTACTGGCTCACGCCCGAGTTCAACCGCCTGAACATGGGTCTGGCGAATCTGGGTCTCGCTCGCTACGCGGATGCCGTGGACCACATCACGGCAGGGCTTGCAGGGCTGCCTGATGAACTTCGCGACGCCCCGTGGACTTGGGAGCACCGCGACGCTCTGAAAAGGGCGGTAGCGGCGCGGTAACCCGTACGGTGAGAGACCGCCGCCCTAGCGGAAGTCGGCCTCTTTCGGGTTGTTGTGGATGTCATGCATAACGGCCCGCCGGGGGCCGGCGGGCCGTTATGAGGGGAGGGGGGTCAGTGGTGCGACCCGGGTGTCAGGAGACGCGGGAGAACTTCACGTAGCCGCCGTTGTCGGGGCGCTCCCAGATGCCGCGGAAGGCCCAGTTGATGTAGCCGCCGTCGCCCTGGTTCGTGAACTCGCCGTCCTCGAACACCCAGATGCCGTAGACGACACCGTCATAGGTGGCGGTGCCGAACGACTTCACGCCGTTGAAGTGGTCCTCGTACGGCTGGCTCAGGTTGTGGACCATGACGTTGTACTTGCCGTCGGCCGCGTAGAACGCCGACTCCATGAAGCTCTTGACGAAGCCCTCGCGGTTCTGGGCGGTCTTGATCGACGCCTCGATCTTGTTGGCGATGCCGAGAACGTCGACGTTGAAGTTGAGGTTCGCGTTGGCGCCGACGCTGACGGGCGACTCGCCCGCCGCCGCGGCGGCGGCGACCGGCGTGGCCGAGGCCGTCGCCGGGAAGGCCACGGCCGTGCCGCTCAGCGCCGCGCACAGAGCCGCCGTGGCAAGGCTCTTCTTGACAATGTTCTTGGTGAACATGGTTCTCCTTCATGGGGGGTGCGGACAGCAGGCCCCTCCGGTCCCCGATGCGGGTTGTGGAGACCGGAGAGGCGGCCCGGGGCAGCCGCTGGGGAATGCCACTGCGCCGGTGCGAAAGTGATGATCCGTGGCCCGGCTCATGATTCGCTCACGTCGTGATCATGGAGTCCGCCGACGGTCCGCGCTTTTTATTGACTTCTTGTCAATTCGCTGACGGTGTCCACATAGTGAGAGCGGAAGAGGAAAACGGAACCCAGTGTTCCTAACGGTGGTCTTCCAGGAGAAAAGGGCGGTTTGCCGTGCGTCCACCGGCGGCGTGAACTCGAGGTCACAATGGTTCAGTTGCGGCTACTAGGGCCAGTTGAAATTGAAGTGAACAATGGGCGACTTCTGAGTTTGGGAACGGGGCGATTGCGCACCGTGGCCGCGATTCTGATCAGCGAGGTCAATCAGGTGATCACGGTGCGCAGAATGATCGACCTGGCCTGGGACGCGGACCCGCCGGCCAGAGCGAGGGGCGTGGTCCACAACCATGTGCACCGCCTGCGGCAGCTGTTGGTCGGCCAGGCCGAAATCGCCACCCGCGGCCAGGGGTACGTGCTGCTCGCCGATCCGTGCGCGGTGGACGTCAACCGGTTCCGGTACCTGGTGTCCGGTGCCCATGAGGACGAGCCGCGGACGGCCGTCGCCAAGCTGCGCCAGGCGCTCGGGCTGTGGCGGGGTGAGGCGCTGGCGGATGTGCCCGGTGAGCGGGTGCGGCGGACGCTGGGCGTCGGCCTGACCCAGGCGAGGGTGGCGGCGTTGCAGGAGCTCGGCTCCAGGCTGCTGATGCTCGGCCGCTACGGGGAGTTGATCACGGAGCTGACCGCCTGGCTCGCCGAGCATCCCCTGCACGAGGAGCTGACCGCGCTGCTGATGCGCGCGCTGCAGGCGAGCGGCAGACAGGCCGAGGCCCTGGAGCACTATCACCGCACCCGACTGCATCTGGAGGACCAGCTGGGTATCGATCCCGGCCCGGCACTCAGCGCGACCTATCTGGCGGTGCTCGGCGGGAAGTCCGCGGCCGCCCCGCCCGGCTCCGACCGCCCGCAGGCCGGACCCGGTCCGCGTACCGGCCCCGGCCCCGTCCCCACCGCGCTGTACGGCTCCGACCGCCCGCCGGTCCCGCCTCCGTCCGTCGCCCAACTCCCGCCCCGTATAGCCGACTTCTGCGGTCGGACGCGGGAGATCGTCGCGATGGACCAGAAGTTGGACCGGCTTCCGGGACCGGACTGTGTGGTGCTCGCGGGCGGGGGCGGCGCCGGCAAGACGACGCTGGCGGTGCACTGGGCGCACCGCCACAAGGCCGAGTTCCCCGACGGGCAGCTCTTCGCCGACCTGCGGGGATTCGAGCGTCCCCCGATGCGGCCGGACACCGTGCTGGGGATGTTCCTGCGGGCCCTGGGGGTGCCGGAGGCGAAGATCCCCGACCCGCTGACGGAGCGCTCGGCGCTCTACCGTTCGCTGCTCGCCGGGCGGCGGATGCTCGTCCTGCTGGACAACGCCGGCACGGCCGAACAGGCCCGCCCGCTGCTGCCCGCGACACCCGGCTGTCTGGCCGTGGTGACCAGCCGGCGGCGGCTGAGCGGACTGGTGGTGCGCGACGGGGCGGCCCTGGTCACGGTGGGGCCGTTCGCCGCGGAGGACGCCCTGGAGCTGCTCGGCAATGTGCTGGGCCGGCCGCGCCTCGCCGCGGACCCGGCCGCCGCCCGGGAGCTCGTCGAACGGTGCGACAGGCTGCCGCTGGCGCTGCGGATCGCGGCGGCCCGGCTGATGGCGCACCCCGACTGGTCACTGAGGTGCTGGACGGGGAAGCTGGCCGATGAGCGGCGCCGGCTGCAGGAGTTGTCCGCACACGACGCCGACCTGGCCGTGGAGGCGAGCCTCTACCTCAGCTATCGGGCGCTGTCGAGCGGGGCCGCCCGGCTGTTCCGCCTCCTGGGGCTCCACCCCGGCCCGGACGTGGATGTCCACGCCGCCGTGGCCCTGACCGGCCGCGAGCTCGAACGCACCCGCCGCCACCTCGCCGAACTGTGTGACGCGCACCTTGTCGAGGAGCAGGCGCAGGGGCACTACGTGCGCACCGAGCTGGTGCGCATCTATGCCGAGCAGCTCGTCCTGTCCGAGGAGACGCCGGCCGACCGGGACCTCGCCCGGCAGCGGCTGCGTGACCACGCGGCGCGGTACCGGCCGCGGCGCTGCTGAGCCGCCTCCGCCCGGCGATGGCGGTCCGCGGTCAGGTGCCCTCCCGGCCCTCCTCGGTCAGCCACTTCGCCACCTCTGCCCGGACGCGGCGGTCCATGGCCATGGAGAGCTCGGCCTCGACCACGCCCTTGGAGAGGGGGCGGAGTTTCTCGATGGTCTCGGTGAGGTGGTCGACCTCGTGGGGGCCGACGTCCTCGCACGCGGAGATGCGGGCGAGGACGTCGGACAGGAGGTGGGTGCGGATGAGGGTGGTGAAGACGTCGGCGAGGGCGTCGGCGTGGGCGCGTACCTGGCGGCCGGCCTCCAGGACGGCGGCCAGCGGGATGCCCTGGTTGACGAGTTCGGTGGAGGCGTCCAGGAGGCGGCGGCTGATGTGCACGAACTCGTCGCCGTCGACGGCGAGATAGCCGATGTCCAGGGACGTACTCAGGTTCTCGGCGGTGATGTCCTCGCTGAAGTGGTCGGCGAGCTCCTCGGGGGTGAGGCGGACCGGCGTCTCCTCGGACCAGGGCGGGACCAGGGTGTTCTCCAGGCCGAGGAGTTCCCCCACGTCGCGGCCGGTGTCGAAGGCCGAGAGGAGTTCGGCGATGCCGCCGAGGGTGTGGCCGCGCTCCAGGAGGGCGCCGATGGTGCGCAGCCGGGCGAGATGGTGCTCGTTGTACCAGGCGATCCGGCCCTCGCGGCGCGGTGGCGGGATGAGCTTGCGCTCGCGGTAGAAGCGCAGCGTACGGACCGTGATGCCGGCTTCCTCGGCCAGGTCGGCCATGCGGAATTCGCGTGCGGGGCGGTGGTCCGCGGGCTCCGTCCGCTCGTCGGGGGTGTTCTCGTTCGCTGCCACGGGTTCAGCCTATGCCGGGGGTATGACGCGGGGCCGGGGTACGACCGGGGGTAACTCCTGCCGTCCGACCCCTACCGCTCGGTACGTGGCTGCCCTACTCTCCAATTGCGCCAGTGATTGCTGGCGCAGTTGGGCGGGCGGCTGTGACGCCGAAGGTCATGGCACCGAAGATGGCAGGTAAGAACGTCGAACTCGGGAGGCGGCGGGATGGACGGGCGCGAGCGCAGGCATGTGCGGGTTGCGGTGATCGGATCGGGTTTCGGTGGCCTGGGGGCGGCGGTCCGGCTGCGGCGCCAGGGGATCACCGACTTCGTGATCCTGGAGCGGGCCGACGCGGTGGGTGGCACCTGGCGGGACAACAGCTATCCGGGGTGTGCGTGCGATGTGCCCTCGCACCTGTACTCCTTCTCCTTCGCGCCCAACCCGGAGTGGCCGCGGAACTTCTCCGGGCAGCCGCACATCCGCGCCTACCTGGAGCGGGTCACCGACACCTTCGGGCTGCGCCCGCACCTCCGCTTCAACTCGGAGGTGCGCAGCCTGCGGTGGAACGGGGAGGCGCTGCACTGGGAGGTGGAGACCGCGAGCGGGCCGCTGACCGCGGATGTGGTGGTGTCGGCGACCGGCCCGCTGTCGGACCCCAAGGTCCCCGACATCCCCGGGCTGGACACCTTCCCCGGCAAGGTCTCGCACTCCGCCCGCTGGGACCACGACTACGACCTGCGCGGCAAGCGCGTCGCCATGATCGGTACGGGCGCCTCGGCGATCCAGATCGTGCCGGCCATCCAGCCGGACGTGGAGCGCCTCACGCTCTTCCAGCGCACCCCGCCCTGGGTGCTGCCGCGCGCCGACCGCAAGATCAGCGCGGCCGAGAAATGGCTGCACAGCAAGCTCCCGGCGACCCGGGCCGCGCGCCGCGGGCTGCTGTGGGGCCTCAGGGAGATGCAGGTCAGCGCCTTCACCAAGCGCCCCAACGAGCTGGGCCTGATCGAGTTCCTGGCCCGGAACCATATGAAGAAGGCCATCAAGGACCCGGGGCTGCGGGCCGCGCTGACGCCCGACTACCGCATCGGCTGCAAGCGGATCCTGCTCTCCAACACGTACTACCCGGCCCTGGTGCAGCCGAATGTGGACGTGGTCGCCGCGGGGCTCACGGAGGTCCGCGGCAGCACCCTCGTCGGGTCCGACGGGAGCGAGGTGGAGGCCGATGCGATCGTCTTCGGCACCGGATTCCATGTGACCGACATGCCGATCGCGCAGCGGGTCACGGGCGCCAACGGGACGACGCTGGCCGAGGAGTGGAAGGACGGCATGGAGGCGCTGCGCGGCGCCAGCGCGGCCGGCTTCCCCAACTTCCTCACCGTCATCGGGCCCAACACCGGCCTCGGGAACAGCTCGATGATCCTGATGATCGAGGCGCAGCTGAACTACCTGGCCGACTTCATGCGCCAGCTGGACGTCCTCGGCGGGAAGATCGCGCTCGACGCCCGGCCGTCCGCCGTACAGGACTGGAACCGCAGGGTCCAGCAGCGGATGACCCGCACGGTGTGGAACACCGGCGGCTGCGACAGCTGGTATCTGGACGCCAACGGCCGCAACACCACCGTCTGGCCGGGCACGACCTCGGAGTTCAAGAAGGTCACCCGGCAGGTCGACCTCGCGGAGTACGAGGTGCTGCGGCCACCGGGCACCGGGCCCGCGGGCCGGAGCACCGGCGAGCGCGCGGAGGTGGCCGTATGAGCCGCCGGCCCGCACATGTCACCAGCGGTCCGTACGCCCCGCCGGTACCGCGGACGACGCTGACCGCCACCTCGGCCGACGGCGCCCGGCTGTACACCGAGGTCCACGGCCCCGAGTCCGCCCCGGCCGTCGTCCTGGCGCACGGCTGGACCTGCTCGACCGCCTTCTGGGCCCCGGTCGTCCGCGAGCTGGCCACCGACCACAAGGTCGTCGTCTACGACCAGCGCGGCCACGGCCGCAGCCCCGCCGCCGGTCCGGCGGGCCACAGCACCCATGCGCTCGCCGACGACCTGGTCGCCGTACTGGAGGCGACCCTGGAGGCGGGCGAACGCGCCGTGGTGGGCGGCCACTCCATGGGCGGCATGACGATCATGGCCGCCGCCGAGCGGCCGCAGCTGCGCGAACGGGCCGCGGCAGCGCTGCTGTGCAGCACCGGCAGCGCCGATCTGCCCGCCGAATCACGGGTGTTCCCGCTGCGCAGCCCGCAGGGCAGGCGGCGCGCCCACCGGCTGCTGCTGCGCTCGCGGGCCCCGCTCGGCCCCGTATCGCCGCTCGCCAAACGCGCACTGAAGTACGCCACCATGGGCCCCGGTGCCACCGCCGAGCAGATCGAGGCCTGTGCGCGCATCGTGCACGCCTGCCCGGCCGGGGTACGGGCCCGCTGGGGCACGGTGCTGGCCGGCCTCGAACTCACCGGTGGCGTCAGCAGGCTGGAGCTGCCGACCGCGGTCCTCGCGGGCACCGCCGACCGGCTCACCCCGCTGGTGCACGCCCGCCGGCTGGCCTCCGTCCTCCCCGACTTCCGCGGGCTGACCGAGCTGCCGGGCCTGGGCCACATGACGCCGATCGAGGACCCCGGCGCGGTCTCCGGCCGGCTGCGCGCGCTCGTACAGGACCATCTGCACGGCACCGGCAGCGGACCGGCCGCCACCGCCGAAGTGCCAAGCGGCACGCGGCAGAAGAGGGAGAAGACGGCATGAGGGCGAGCAGGAGTCTGCAGGGGCAGGTCGTCGTGGTGACCGGCGCGGCGCGCGGGGTCGGTGCGCTGCTGGCCCGCAAGCTGTCGGCGCGCGGTGCGTCGCTGGCGCTGGTCGGGCTGGAGCCGGACGAGCTGCGCGGGGTCGCGGCCGCGCTGCACGGCCCGGCGCACCACTGGCACGCCGATGTCACCGACCACGAGGCGATGGCCCGGGTGGCGGGCGAGGTCAAGGACCGCTTCGGGAAGGTCGATGTGGTCGTCGCCAACGCCGGGGTGGCGACCGGCGGCCCGTTCGTCGACTCCGACCCGGTCGCCTGGAAGCGGGTCATCGAGGTCAACCTCATCGGCGGCGCGGTCACCGGTCGCGCCTTCCTGCCCGTCCTCATGGAATCCCGTGGCTACTTCCTGCAGATCGCCTCGCTGGCGGCGATCTCCCCGGCGCCGATGATGACCGCGTACTGCGCGTCCAAGTCGGGCGTCGAGGCGTTCGCGCACAGTCTGCGTGCCGAGGTCGGCCACAAGGGCGTACGGGTCGGCGTCGGCTATCTGAGCTGGACGGACACCGACATGGTGCGGGGCGCCGACCAGGACGACATCATGCGCGAGCTGCGCTCCCGGCTGCCCTGGCCGTCGAACAAGACCTATCCGCTGGGCCCCGCCGTCGAACGGATCGTCGCGGGCATCGAGCGCCGCTCCGCACATGTCTACGGGCAGTGGTGGCTGCGCGGGATGCAGTCGGTCCGCGGATATCTGCCGGCGCTCGTCGGGGCGGCGGGCGGGCGGGAGATGCGGCGCTTCGGAGACCGGCTGGAGGGGCGGCGGGTCGGTCTGGTGGGCGCCGGCGGCGAGGCCGACGAGAAGGAGCGGGCGGACCGGTGAGCGCCCGCCGAGCACCTGCTGATTCTCACGGAGCGTAGTCATCCGTGATCGAAATGCGAGCAATGTCCGGGCGTGTCACGCTGAACGGGGCCCAACCCCCCTACACCCCACTAGGAGTGAACAGCATGGGCATCAAGGACCAGTTCCAGGACAAGGCCAACGAGCTCAAGGACCAGGCGCACAAGGCCTCGGGCGACGCTCGCGAGCAGGGTCACGAGCGCGGTCAGCGCCAGGACCAGGAGCGTGGCGGTCAGCGCCAGGACCGTGAGAGCGACCGTCGTCAGGGCGGCCAGGACCGTGGGCAGCAGCCCCGTGACCGTGGCCAGCAGCCCCGCCGGCCGGCCCAGGACGCGATGGACGCCGCCGAGGGCCGCTTCCAGAGCTGACATGGCTCGTCCTGAACACCACGCGCGGCGGCGTACGCGCCATGCGTGAAGGGGCGCACCCGGTCGACCGGGTGCGCCCCACCGCATGTCAGCTGACGACCTTGAGCTCCGTCGGCCAGCCGTACTGCTCCGCCTTGGCGAAGAGGTTCGTGATGTGGGCCGGGCTCAGCTTGATGCAGCCCAGCGAGCGGTAGTCATCGTCGCCGTCCCAGCGGTAGGGGTTGTCCTTGCCGGGCTGGGAGTCCGCCTGGCTGCCCTCGGGCCACATCTCGCTGTGCACGAACAGCTCGGCGCGGGTGGTCCGGCCGTTCTCGCACACCTTGTCCTGGACGTGTATCACCTTCCCGTTGATCCCTTGGTCCCCGCCGTTGTAGTGCGCGTCGTGGGCCAGCACCTGATAGGTGCCGTTCGGCAGCCAGCCCTGCGAACTGGCGCACTCGTCCTTGGCGTTGCGGCCGCCGTCGCCGGAGCCCGCGCGGTACTTGGCGAGCACCTCGTCCTTGGCGTTCGGGATGCTCTTCATCAGGTAGAGCCGCGAGTTGCCCGGGTTGCTCTGGTTCTTGTTGAAGTAGAGGTACGTACCGTCGGCCGCGGCCGTTTTGGTGGTCTGCCCGGACGCCGGCTGGGCGGCCAGTGCGGGGGCGGCTTCGGTGGCGGCCAGTCCGCCGGTCAGCGCCAGTGCGGCGGCCAGCGGAAGGATCCGTCGACGGATTCCCATCGGTGTATCTCCGTTGAGGTGGGGTGTGTTGGCGGGGCGTGCAGCGGCTGCCCCGGGCGGGAACGGTACGACCCCGATGTAATGGTTCTATTACCGGGAAGTGATGGCCCGTCTCGGACCGGAATCCGGCTGTCCGGGCAGGCCGGAGGGGGTGCGGCGGTGATGTCCGGGCCGCGGTGTGCGTGAGGGGCGCACCCGGTCTCCCGGGTGCGCCCCACGACTTCCCCCCCAACCCCCTTGCCTACAAGAACATTTGAGGCCGTTCGGTCAGCTGACGACCTTGAGCGCCTTCGGCCAGCCGTAGTGCCCGGCCTTGGCGAAGAGGTTCATGATGTGGGCCGGGGTCAGCTTGATGCAGCCCAGTGAGTAGTAGTCCCGGACGCCGTCCCAGCGGTAGGGGTTGTCCCGGCCGGGCTTGTGGGCACCCTGTGTGCCGTTGACGTTCATCTCGCTGTGCACGAACAGCTCGGTGCGCTTGGTCCTGCCGTTCTTGCAGACCTTGTCCTGGACGTGGATCGCATAGCCGTTGATGCCCCGGGACCCGCCGTTGTGGCGCTTGGTGTGGTCCAGCACCCGGTAGCTGCCGTTGGGCAGCCAGCCCTGCATGCTCGCGCACTCGTTCTTGGCGTTGCGGCCGCCGTTGCCGGAGCCCGCGCGGTACTTGGCGAGCACCTTGTCCTTGGCGTTCGGGATGCTCTTCATCAGGTAGAGCCGCGAGTTGCTCGGGTTGCTCTGGTTCTTGTTGAAGTAGAGGTACGTATCGCCCGCGGCGGCCGGCCGGGCGGACGGTCCGGACGCCGGGTGGGCGGCGAGCGCGGGGGCGGCTTCGGTGGCGGCGAGGCCGCCGGTGAGCGCCAGTGCGGCGGCGAGCGGAACGATCCGGTGACGGATTCCCATCGGAGTATCTCCCGTTGTGTGGTGGCTCGTTGGTGTGCGGTGCGGTGCCGGCCGGGCAGGACAAGACCCTGCTGGGGCCGCGGCTGTCCGGCAAGGGGAATCGGCCGGCCCGGACAGACGGGGGACGTCCGGGCAGGTCGGACGGGGCGCGGCGGCGTTGTCCGGAGGGGCGAAGGGCGCTGTCCGGGGTGACGTGCACGGTGTTGTGGCCACGGCCCGGCGGCGGTTCAATGGCCCGCATGAGAAGCACGGGGGGATCCGGCGGCTTATGTCCGGCCGCGGCCGGTGACGCGGTCGCACTCGTCGAGCTGATGCAACAGCTCAAGGAACAGTCAGGATTGACGTACCGTCAGCTCGAACAGCGGGCGGCGGAACGGGGTGAGGTGCTCGCCCGCAGCACCCTCGCCGACGTCCTGCGCAGACGGACCCTGCCGCGGGCCGAACTCCTCGCCGTCTTCCTCCGGGCCTGCGGCTGCGCGGAGGACGAGGTCGGCGCGTGGCTCGCGGCGCGGCAGGGCATCGAGGAGCGGGCGGCGGCCGGTGCCGGGGAGCCGTCGGGTGCCGGGGAGCCGCCGGACGCCGGCGCGCGGCCGGATGGCGGGGAGTCGGCCGGTGGCGCTGCCGTACCGGACGCCGCGCGCCGGAGCCCGTACCGCAGCCGGCGGGTGCTGCTGAGCGGCGCCGCCGCGCTGGTGGCGCTGCTGCTCGCCGTCGGCATACCGCTGATGACCGGGGACGCCGCCGCCCCGCCCGAGGCCGCGGCGAAGGCGTCGCTGCCCACGGGCGAGGTCCGCATCCGCCCGCTGAGGACCCCGGGCCTGTGCCTGACGGACGGGCGGGTGCTGCGGGAGCGCCGGTACCGCACGGTCGCCATGCAGCGGCCCTGTGCGGAGGCCGTGCCGCCGCAGACGCATCTGACGGCGGCCGGGGCGGGGCGCCACCGCATCCAGTGGACCCATCGTGACCACGGCAAGGGCTGTCTGGTCCTGCTGCGCGAGTCCGGTCTGGAGGGGCTGCTGGAGCCGTGGGACGACTGCAGGGCGGGCGGTCCTGCCCAGCTGTTCCGGGTGGAACCGGCCGGTGGGCGGACGGGCGCCGGCGGGACGGCGTACCGGCTGCGGCTGAGCGGAGAGGGCGCCGAGCGGTGCGTCACCCTCGGCGGCGACGAGCCCGGCGCCACCGCCCTCGCCCGGCCCTGCACGGGGAAGGACGACCAGAAATTCCTGATCGGCCCGGGGTGAGGCGGCCCGGGCCCGCAGGCGTCAGGCGCCGGCCGCCTCGGCCGCGCCTCCGCTCCGCGGCGGCAACGGGGGCCGCCGCAGGTCCGGCACGTCCGACAGATCCGGAGGCATCGCCGCCGGATGCCGCTCCAGCAGCTCCAGCGCCGTACGGATCGCCACGCCCAGCTGGGGATGCCGGCCCTCGGCCCAGTGCAGCGGGGAGCGCAGCGCCTCGATGTCGACCTCGACGCCGTGGTTCTCCACGCCCCAGCCGTAGAGCCGGAACCACGCGGCGTTCATCGGGACGGTGATCGCGGTGCCGTCGGCGAGCCGGTGCCGCCCGGTCATCCCGACCACCCCGCCCCAGGTGCGCATGCCGACCACCGGGCCGAGGCCCTGGAGCTTGAAGGCCGCGGTGATCATGTCGCCGTCGGACGAGGTCATCTCGTCGGCGACCGCCACGACCGGGCCGCGCGGCGCGTTGCTGGTGTACGAGACGGGCTCGGCGTCACGGGTCAGGTCCCAGCCCATGATGGTGCGGGTCAGCTTCTCGATCACCAGCTCGGAGATGTTGCCGCCCGCGTTGCCCCGTACGTCCACGATCAGGGCGGGCCGGGAGACCTCCATCCGCAGATCGCGGTTGAACTGCGCCCAGCCGGAGCCGCCCATGTCGGGGATGTGCAGATAGCCGCACCGGCCGCTGCTCAACTCCCGTACCACCGCCCGGCGTTTGGCCACCCAGTCCTGGTAACGCAGCGGCCGTTCGTCGATCAGAGGGACCACCGCGACCCGGCGGGCCGGGCCCTCGTCCTCCGGCGGGGAGAAGGTGAGCTCCACGGTGGTGCCGCCGGCCGCGGCCAGCAGCGGATACGGGCCGGCCACCGGGTCCACCGGGCGGCCGTCGACATGGGTGAGCGCCGCGCCCTCGCGGATGCCCGTACCGGCCAGCGGGGAGCGGGCCTTGGAGTCCGAGGACTCACCGGGCAGGATCCGCGTGACCACCCAACGGCCGTCCCGGCAGACGAGGTTGGCGCCGAGAAGGCCCATGGCGCGCTGGTAGTGCGGCGGCCCCTCGTTGCGCCGGGCGCCGGAGACATAGGCGTGCGAGGTGCCCAGTTCGCCCATCACCTCGCGCAGCAGATCGGCGAACTCGTCGGGGGAGGCGACCCGGTCGAGCAGCGGCCGGTACTGCGCCAGCACCGCGTCCCAGTCGATGCCGCACATCCGCGGCTCCCAGAAGTACGCCCGGGTGATCCGGCCCGCCTCCTCGAACGCCTGGTGCCACTCCGCCACCGGATCGACATCGTGCAGGATGCGCCGCAGGTCCAGGAAGACCGTGGAGTCGCTGTCCGGCTGTTCGGTCGCCGGGACCGCGCGCAGCTCGCCCTCGTCGTTGACGACCAGCCGGGAGCCGTCGCCGCTGAGCGCGAACCCGTCCAGGGAGCTGGTGAGTTCGGTGCGCCGCGCCTTGGTCAGATCGAAGTGTTCGAGGGTGGGACGGCCCGAGGTCTCGGCCGGGTTGGCGAAGGTCTCGCCGAGCGCACCGGAGATCGGCCAGCGCAGCCAGACCAGCCCGCCGCCGCTGACCGGCTCCAGGGAGGAGTACTTGGACGCCGCCACCGGGAACGGGGTGACCCGGTTCTCCAGCCCCTCGACCTCGACCAGCAGCGGCCCCTCACCGGCCGGCGGGGGAACCTCGTCCGGGTCCAGGCCGCCCGCCGCGGGCCGGCCCTCCGGGGACAGCGCGAAGGGGGAGGGGGTCGCCGACGACAGCGGGACGAGATAGGGCCGGCAGCCCAGCGGGAACGACAGATCGCCGGTGTGCACGTCGTAGACCGGGTCGAAGCCGCGCCAGGACAGGAACGCCAGATAGCGGCCGTCGCGGGTGAACACCGGCTGCTCGTCCTCGAACCGGCCGTTGGTGACGTCCACGATGTGCCGATCGGCCAGCCGGGCCATCTTGATCTGCCGCAGCGACCGTCCGATGCCGGGGTGCGACCAGGTCAGCCAGCGGGAGTCGGGGGAGAACGCCAGGTCGCGGACCGGGCCGTTGGTGGAGCGGATCAGCTCGGTGACACCGCCGGAGGCGGTCTCCTCGTCGCTCGCCCCCTCCTCCGGCCGGGCCACGTCCACCAGCAGCAGCCGGCCGTCGTTCGCGGCCACCGCCAGCCGTTCGCCGTCCGGGGCGGCGGTCATCTCGTGGACCCGGCCCAGCTCACCGGCGGCCAGCCGGCGCGGCTCGCCCGGCGTGCTGGCCCGCGGCAGATTGGTGATCTCGATCGCGTCCGCGCCCTCGGCGTCGGTGACATAGGCGATCCGCCCGCTGGCGCCCAGCATTTCGGGGAGCCGGACCCGTACGCCCGGGACGTCATGGATCGTCCGGGCCGGGCCGTCGCGGTGGGTGAGCCAGTACAGGCTGCCGCGTACGCCGACCGCGCTGGCCCGCCCGGTCGTGTCCACCGCGAGCGCGGTGACGTGCGAGGCGGCCGGGACCTGGTAGCTGCGCCGGCCGGCCCGCGGACCGCCCAGGCGCACCGCCAGCTTGCGCGGGACCGCGTCCGGGGCGAGGTCGTCGATCAGCCAGAGTTCACCGGCGCACTGGTAGATGATCCGCTCGCCGTCGGTCGAGGCGTGCCGGGCGTAGAAGTCGCCGTGGTCGGAGTGGCGGCGCAGATCGGTGCTGTCGGGCAGACAGGAGTAGACATTGGCGATGCCCTCGTGGTCGGAGAGGAACGCGATCCGGCCGTCGACGAACATCACCGAGTCGAGGTGCCCGCGCAGGTCCGGCAGCAGCCGGGTGCCGTGCAGCCACATCCGGCCCATCGCACCGCCCCGGTAGCGCTTCCAGGAGGCGGGCTCGTGCGGCGGTTTGCCGCTCAGCAGCAGGGTGCGGTGCTCCCCTGCGATGTCCGCGACCGCGATGTCGGAGACCGGCCCCCAGGGCAGCTGGCCGCCGGGGCTGCCGTCGGTGGGCAGGCTGTAGGCCCACGAGTAGTACGAGAACGGCTGGCCGTGCGAGGAGACCGCCAGGATGTGCGAGTGGCCCTCGTGGTCGGGGGGCGTCCAGCCGCAGACCCGGGCGTCGGTGCTGCCCCAGTACGTCAGCCGGCGGGCCGGGCCGCCCTCGACCGGTGCGAGATGGACCTCGGGGTCGAGGCTGCGCCAGGTGGTGAAGGCGATCTGCTGCCCGTCGGGGGAGAAGCGGGGGTGGCCGACGCGGGTGCGGTCCACGGTCAGCCGCCAGGCGCGGCCGGGTTCCTCGCCGTCCGGGGCGATCGGGGCGATCCACAGGTCGTCCTCGGCGGCGAAGCAGAGCAGACCGCCGTGCAGATGCGGAAAGCGCAGATATGAGCCGCCGGGCGGGTCCGGCCGGGCCGGCATCCGGCGCAGCCGCCCACGAGGCTTGGCGGGGTTCGGCTCCGGGCGCGGCCCGACGGCCTCGGGTGCATCGCTCACGCACCCATCGTTTCGGGACGAGCAAGCGGCGGCAACTCGGTCGGGTGACGCAGGCCACTGTCGCGTGGCCCGGCGGCGCTGATTTCCCCTCATTCGCACGCATGTGCCACCACGGGTGGGTGCCCAGATGGGACCCCCTTCCGGGAGCGCCGTGGCCGTTTCGCATCATGGGCGCTCTTGCAACGTATTTGCAGGAGGCACCACCATTGGTGGGTTGCAGAGCCTGAGCGGAGAAGCCGAGATGCACGTACCCGATGGATTCATCAATGCGCCGGTGTCCGCGGCGACCGGAGTGGTCGCCGCGGTCGCGGTGGCGGTCAGCCTGCGCGGCGCCCGGCGTGAGCTGGCGGGTGCGGGGCCGGTAGGTGCGGCGGCCGCCGAGCGGACGGCGCCGCTGGCCGGGCTGGTCGCGGCGTTCATCTTCGCCGTGCAGATGCTGAACTTCCCGGTCGCGGCGGGCACCAGCGGGCATCTGCTGGGCGGTGCGCTGGCCGCGATACTCGTCGGCCCGTACACCGGGGTGCTGTGCGTCTCGGTCGTGCTGCTGATGCAGGGCGTGCTGTTCGCCGACGGCGGGCTGACCGCGCTGGGCGTGAACATCACCGATATGGCGATCGTGACGACCGTGGTCGCCTACGCCCTGTTCCGCGGGCTGGTGAAGGTGCTGCCGCGCAAGCGCCGCTCGATCACCGTGGCCTCGTTCGCCGCCGCGCTGCTCTCGGTGCCGGCGGCCGCGGTCGCCTTCACCGCCCTGTACGCGGTCGGCGGGACCGCGGACGTGCCGATCGGCAAGGTCTTCACCGCCATGGTGGGCGTGCATCTGCTGATCGGGATCGGCGAGGCGGCGATCACCGCCCTGACGGTCGGTGCCGTGATCGCGGTGCGCCCCGACCTCGTGTACGGCGCGCGCGGGCTGACCAAGCCGCTGGAGCTGCGGACCTCGCCGCTCGCCGCCCCGGCCGACGAGCCCGCCCCGGAGGCCGCCCCGGCACCCGTGCCCGCCGCCCCGGCCCCCGCGCGCCGCTCCGTCCGCCGCGTCTGGCTGGCCGGACTCGCCGCCGCCCTGGTGTGCGCGGGCGGCCTCAGCTACTACGCCTCCGCCAACCCCGACGGCCTGGAGAAGGTCGCCCACGACCACGGCATCGACGCCAAGACCGAGGACCACGCCGCCAAGGACTCCCCGCTCGCCGACTACGGCGTCAAGGACATCACCGACCCCCGGCTGTCCGGCGGCCTCGCCGGTGTCATCGGCGTCGGCGCGACGCTGGCCGTGGGCACGGGCGTCTTCGTCGTGGTGCGGCGCCGCCGGAGCGCCGCCACCGCGGAGCGGCCGGACGAGGGCGCCGGACGCCCGTCGGAGAGCGTCTGAGATGGGCGCGGGACACGCGCACAAGCTCTACCGGCACGGGCACTCGCCCGTGCACGCGCTGCCGGCGCACTGCAAGATCGCGGCGGTCTTCTGCTTCGTCCTCGTCGTCGTCTCCACCCCACGCGAGGCCGTCTGGGCGTTCGGGCTGTACGCGCTGCTGATCGCGGCCACCGCCGCGGCCGCGCGGATCCCGGCCGGGTTCCTGCTCAAGCGGCTGCTGATCGAGGTGCCGTTCGTCGCCTTCGCCGTGCTGATGCCGTTCGTCGCCGAGGGGCCGCGGGTCGCCGTCCTCGGGATGAGCCTGAGCGAGTCCGGGCTGTGGGGCGCCTGGAACATCCTCGCCAAGGGCACGCTCGGCGTCGCCGCGTCCGTCCTGCTCGCGTCCACCACCGAGCTGCGCGAACTCCTGCTGGGCCTGCAGCGGCTCCGGATGCCGCCGCTGCTCGTCCAGATCGCGTCCTTCATGATCCGCTACGGCGATGTGATCACCGACGAGATGCGGCGGATGCGGATCGCCCGGCTCTCCCGCGGCTTCGAGGCGCGGGGCATCCGCCACTGGGGCGTGCTCGCCAAGTCCGCCGGGGCGCTGTTCATCCGCTCCTACGAGCGCGGTGAGCGCGTCCACCTCGCGATGGTCAGCCGCGGCTACACCGGCACCATGCCCGTGGTCGACGGCAGCGCCGCCACCCGCACACAATGGACCCGCGCGGCCGCCCTCCCGCTCGCCGCGCTCGCCGTCTGCCTCCTGGGATGGACCCTTTGAGCACCGCCACGCCCGCCCCCTCCCTCGCCGTCTCCGGGCTCGCCTACGCCTACCCCGACGGCCACCAGGCGCTCTTCGGTGTCGACCTGACCGTCGGCCGGGGCGAGCGGGTCGCCCTGCTCGGGCCCAACGGCGCCGGCAAGACCACCCTCGTACTGCACCTCAACGGCATCCTCGAAGCGGGCGCCGGCACCGTCGCGGTCGCCGGGCTCCCGGTCGCCAGGGAGCACCTCGCCGAGATCCGCCGCCGCGTCGGCATCGTCTTCCAGGACCCCGACGACCAGCTGTTCATGCCCACCGTCCGGGAGGACGTCGCCTTCGGGCCGGCCTCCGCGGGGCTGCGCGGCGCCGCACTGGACGAGCGGGTCACCGAGGCGCTCACCCGGGTCGGCATGGAGGAATTCGCGGACCGTCCGCCGCACCACCTCTCGTTCGGGCAGCGCCGCCGGGTCGCCGTCGCCACGGTGCTGGCGATGCGGCCGGAGATCCTGGTCCTCGACGAACCGTCCTCCAACCTCGACCCCGCCTCCCGCCGCGAACTCGCCGACATCCTGCGGTCGTTGGACGTCACCGTCCTGATGGTCACCCACGATCTGCCGTACGCGCTGGAGCTGTGCCCGCGGTCCGTCGTGCTCTCCGGCGGTGTGCTGGTCGCCGACGGGACCACCCAGCAGCTGCTGTGCGACGAGGAACTGATGCGCACCCACCGGCTGGAGCTGCCCTTCGGCTTCGACCCGCGGTCGGTCGACGTCCCGCTGTGACCCACCGCTGACACCCTCCCGGGCCCCCGGCCGCAGTGTGCGCATGTGACGAACGCCACGGGCCGCGGTCCTGGTCATCAGCACCGATCCGCACGTTGCACCATGGATGGGGTCACGACAGCGGCGGATGAATGGGAAGCGGGAATCAGTGGTGGACGTCCAGGGCACGGTCGAGGACGGCTTCGAGCCGGTCCGGGACGCCTTCGTGGCCAACTTCGCGCGGCGCGGTGAGCGGGGCGCGGCGGTCGCCGTCTACCGGCACGGACGCAAGGTCGTGGACCTGTGGGGCGGCACGAGGGACGGAGACGCCGGCAGGCACGCGGCGGACGCGGCGCCCTGGGAGGCCGGCACCGCCCAGGTGATCCGCTCCGCGACCAAGGGCATCGCCGCCGTCGTCCCCCTGCTGCTGCACCAGCGCGGGCAGCTCGACCTCGATGCGCCGGTCGGCACGTACTGGCCCGAGTTCAAGGCCGCCGGCAAGGAACGCGTACTCGTCCGCCATCTGCTCTCGCACCGCGCCGGACTCCCCGTCCTGGACACCCCGCTCACCCCCGACCAGGCCATCGACGGGGTCAGCGGCCCCGCCGCCCTCGCCGCCCAGGCACCCGCCTGGGAACCCGGCACGGACCACGGCTACCACGCGCAGACCTACAGCTGGCTGCTCGGCGAGCTGGTGCTGAGGGCCACCGGCCGCACCATCGGCAGCTGGGTCGCCGACGAGATAGCCGGGCCGCTCGGCCTCGACCTGTGGATCGGCCTCCCCGCGGAGGCGCAGTCCCGGGTCGGGCGGCTCGCCGCCGTCGAGCCCCCGGCGCCGCCCGCCGCGTCGGGGCTCCGGGTCCGACCGAAGCAGTCCGTGGCCGACGCGTACGCCGATCCCGGCTCGCTCACCAGCCGCGCCTTCGCCGCGATCTCGCCCGCCCCCGACGAGAACGCACCGGAGTACCGGGCCGCCGAGCTGCCCGCCTCGGCGGGCGTCGCCACCGCCCGTTCGCTGGCCCGCTGCTACGCCGCGCTCATCGGGCCCGTGGACGGCCGCGCCCGGCTCTTCGCGCCCGCGACGCTCACCCTCGCCCGGACCGAGGAGTCCGCGGGGCTCGACCGCACCCTCCTGGTCGCTACGCGGTTCGGCCTGGGCTTCATGCTCCATGGGCCGTCCTCCCCGCTCCTCGCGCCCGGCGCGTTCGGCCACCCCGGGCGCGGGGGCGCGCTCGCCTGCGCCGATCCGGAGAGCGGGCTGGCATTCGGGTATGTCACCAATGGGATGCAGCGGAATGTTACGGCGGATGCGCGTGCGCAAGCGCTGTTGCGGGCGGTTTCCCACGTTGCCGGGTGACCCGTCGTGTCTCTTCTGTGGGGTTGAGCCCCGCCTTCGGCGGGAGCGGGGGAGGTTTGTGGGCTGACCCCGCCTTTTGTGGGTGGTGGGTGCCGGGTGCGGGGCCTCCGGGGTGGTGTTGTGGACTGCTTCGCTTTACGTCCTCAACACCACCCCGGAGGCCCCGCACCCTTCCGTTTGTGGACGGGGCCGGCCCGGTGGGGGGTGGTGAATGGTTGGGTTTCCGTGGTGAGTTGGGTGCGGGGGACTGTTACGTCGGCATCATCCGGCCATGGAAAGGCCGTCATGCGGGGGCGTGAGGGTGTGCGGCATGAATGGTTCGGGATTCTTCTCCCGGCCCGGGGACGGGTCGGTCGAGAGTGCGAAAGTCCGGGTGCGTTTGTCGCGTAGAGGTGTGGGCCTCACGGCTTCGGCGGGGGTGGTGGCGCTGGCCGGGTCGCTGCTCGTGCCGTCGAGTGCGGGGGCGAGTCCGGGGGCCGGTAAGGCCCCGGTGCGGTCGATCCAGTGGTCCGCCTGCCCCAAGGCCGAGCCGCCCTTTCCCGCTCCGAGCAAGCGGACCCGGTGCGGGACGCTGGAGGTGCCGGTCGACTGGGCGAAGCCGGACGGGCCGACGATGAAGATCGCGGTGGCCCGCCAGAAGGCCACCGACCCGAAGAAGCGCCTCGGGGTCCTGCTCTCGAACCCGGGCGGGCCGGGCAGCACCGGCCTGGACGACGCCTACTTCGCCGACAACCCGGTCGAGGGCTACCGGGACAGCATCAGGAGCCGCTTCGACATCATCGGCTTCGACCCGCGCGGTATCGGCCGCAGCGGACAGCTCCGGTGCGACGACAAGCTCGCCGCGAAGATTCCCCACCGCCCGAAGAGCGCGGCCGAGTTCCAGCGGATGCGCACGCTCAACCAGCGGCTCGCCGAGAGCTGCCGGGCGGGCAGCGGCGCGGTCGTCGACCACATGGACAGTGTCAGCGTCGCCCGCGACATGGACGCGATCCGCGCCGCCCTCGGTGAGAAGAAGATCAACTTCCTGGGGCACTCGTACGGCACGCTCATCGGCCGCCAATACGCCCGCCTCTTCCCGCAGAAGCTCCGGGCGCTGGCCCTCGACAGCGCGATGGACCCGTCCCGGCCGGACGCCGAGCGCTTTCTCAGGGACGGTTCCCGCGCCGTCGACGACGCGGTGCGGCAGCTCGCGGACTGGTGCGCGAAGGACAAGTCCTGCGCCCTGAAGGGCCGGGACGTGCCGGCCCTCGTCCGGGGGCTCTTCGCGCGCGCCGACGCGGACCGGCTGTTCGAACCGGGGCGGCACGGCCCCACGCGGAAGAAGGTCACCGCCGACCAGCTGACCGACTTCCTCACCTCCTACCTGATGAAGTGGAACCCGCAGACCACCGCTGAGCAGCTGAATGCCCTGAACAGCGGCCGGGGCGAGGTCTCCTGGACCGCCGGCTCCGCGAACATCGCCTGGCGCAGCGTGATGTGCCGGGACTACGACTTCCGGCTCCGCGGCTGGGACCAGTACCGCGAGCTGCGGCAGCGGGCCCGGTCCGACGCGCCGATCGCCCGCTACAACTCCCAGGCCCTGGACATGATCCTCGGCTGCCAGGGCTGGCCGGCCGCGCCCGAGCCGGAGCCGGCCCGGGCCAAGGGCCCGCTGCCGCCGGTCCTTGTCGTGAACGCCGGGCACGACCTGGCGACCCCGCTGGCGGGTGCCCGGCGCATGGCGCGGGAGTTCCCGCAGGGGCGGCTCGCCGTCCTCGACGCGGTGGACCACTGGCTCTACCGCAAGTGCCAGTCGCCGCTCCCGGCACGGGCCGTCGACACCTATCTCCGTACGCTGAAGACGCCGCCCGACGGCACGGTCTACCCGCGTCGTTGACGGGACCACGGGCTGCGGCGTCTGTTGTTGCCGGGTGTGGCGCCGCCACACCCGGCAACAACGGCCCGTGGCCGCGGTCCGGTGCATCGTGAGGGAGCCTGATGAAGATAGTGATACCCGGCGGGACAGGTCAGGTGGGCGGAATCCTGAACCGTGCCCTGACCGCCGCGGGCCACGAGGTCGTGGTCCTGACCAGACGCCCGGTCCGTGCGCGGGAAGTGGCCTGGGACGGTGTGACGCCCGGCCCCTGGGTGGCGGCGGTCGACGGCAGTGACGTCGTGATCAACCTGGCCGGACGCAGCGTCAGTTGCCGCTACACCCCGGCCAACCTCCAGGAGATGATGCGCTCGCGGGTGGACTCCGCCCGGGTCGTGGGCGAAGCGATCGCGGCGGCCGCCCGGCCGCCCCGTGTCTGGCTGCAGATGAGCACCGCCACCATTTACACCCACCGCTTCGACGCGCCCCACGACGAGGCGTCCGGTGAGATCGGCGGCTCGGAGCCCGGCGTCCCGGACTACTGGGCGTTCAGCGTCGAGATCGCCAAGGAGTGGGAGCGGGCCCAGGAGCAGGCCGCCACCCCGGACACCCGCAAGGTCGCGCTGCGTTCGGCCATGGTGATGAGCCCGGATCGCGGCGGGGTGTTCGATGTGCTGCTGCGGCTGGCGCGGCTGGGGCTCGGCGGACCGGTCGCGGGCGGCGCCCAGTATGTGTCCTGGATCCATGACCGTGACTTCGTCCGCGCGGTCGAGTTCCTGGTGGACCGGAGCGACCTTGCCGGGCCGGTGAACCTCGCCGCGCCCGGTCCGCTGCCGCAGCGGGACTTCATGCGCGCGCTGAGGGCCGCCTGGGGCGTCCCGGTGGGGCTGCCGGCCACGAAGTGGATGGCCGAGCTGGGCGCGTTCGCGCTGCGTTCCGACACCGAACTCCTGCTCAAGAGCCGCCGGGTGGTGCCCGGCCGGCTGCTCGAAGCGGGTTTCGCCTTCGAGAACGAGGCATGGCCGAAGGCCGCGGAGGACCTGGTGCGGCGCGTCCGTGGCGCACGGGCCGCAGGCTGAGCCGTCCGCGCGGCGTGCCTCAGCCGGTGTGCAGCATCAGGCCGATCCCGATGACCATCAGGCCCGCCGCGGCGATCCGGGGGGCGCCGAAGCGCTCCTTGAAGAAGACGGCGCCGATGGCGGCGCCCACGATGATCGAGGACTCGCGCAGCGCGGCGATCGGCGCGAGGGGGGCGCGGGTCTGGGCCCACAGGACCAGGCCGTAGGCGAAGACGGAGAGCACCCCGCCGGCCAGCCCGCGCAGCGCGAAGGGGCGGAGTTCGGTGAGGAGTCGGCGGCGGCGGGTGGCGAGCGCGTAGGCGGGGATCGCGATGCCTTCGAGGAGCATCAGCCAGGCGATATAGCCGAGGGAGCTGCCGGAGGCGCGTACGCCCAGGCCGTCGACGGTCGTGTACGAGGCGATGGCGAGGCCGGTGGCGAGGGCGGCGAGGAGGGCCGGCCAGTGCGGCTTGGTGCCGGAACCGCGGATGCCCCAGAGGGCGACGCCCACCAGCCCGGCGGAGGCCAGGGCGACACCGGCCAGTGCCCAGCCGTCGGGGATCTCGTGGACGAAGACGGCGGCCAGGACGGTGACGACCAGGGGCGCGGTGCCGCGGGCGATGGGGTACATCTGCCCGAAGTCGCCCAGGCGGAACGACTGCATCAGCAGGGCCTGGTAGACGATGTGGAGTACGGCGGAGGCCAGGAGGAACGGCCAGGCGCCGGCGGCGGGGAGCGGGGTGACGGCGGCCAGGGCGAGGCCGCAGACCGCACCGCCGCCACCGACCAGGGTGAAGGCCAGGAGCTGGTCACGGATGCCGTGGGCGATGGCGTTCCAGCTGGCGTGGGTGACGGCGGCCATCAGGACCGCGGCGACGACGAGCGGGGTCACGAGGTGCGCTCGCGCGCGTCCGGTATGCCGCCGGGGGTGGTGCGTACGCCCGCCGGGAGCGCCGCGGCGCAGCGGGGGTGGGCCGGGGGGCCGGTGGTTTCCGGGCGGGTGCCGGACGCGGAATCGCTCATGGCCCGCACGCTAGCGAAAGCTGTACGGGCCATGCGAGTCACTTCCGGTCGCTGAGACGGGGCGCCGCGTGGGCGCCCCGCGCGCGTCAGCCGGCGGTGAGGAGGGCGCGGACCACCGGGCCCGCGTTGGAGCCGCCGTGGCCGCTGGCCGGGACGACGGCCGCCGCGGCGAGGTCGTCGCGGTAGGCGGTGAACCAGGCGTTGGGCTTCTTCTGGCCGTCGACCTCGGCGGAACCGGTCTTGGCGCCGACGTCACCGCTGACCCCGGACATCGCCTCGGCGGCCGTACCGGACGTCGCGGTCAGCTTCATCAGCGACCGCAGACCGCTGAGGGTGGACGGCTTCATCGTGCGGGGGGCCTTGGCGAGCGTCCGGTGGTCCAGCGACGGGGAGACGATGTACGGCTGGTGGAAGGAGCCGGCCCGGACCGTCGCGGAGAGCGTGGCGACATTGAGCGGGTTCATCCGCACCCCGCCCTGGCCGATCAGCGAGGCCGCCATCTGGGCGTCGCTCTGCACCGGCACCGCGCCGTCGAAGGTGGGGATGCCGGTCTGCCAGTTCAGGCCGATGCCGAAGACGTCCCGGGCCTCCTTGGTCAGATCGTCGTCGCTGAGGTCCTTGGCCTGCGAGATGAAGGCGTTGTTGCAGGAAGCGGCGAAGCTCTGCGCGAAGGTGCCGTTCTTGATCTCGCTCTTGTTGAGGTTCTGGAACTTCCAGCCGCCGACCGTCACGTACTTGGGGCACGGGTGGGACTTGCCCGGCGAGGTCATGCCCTTGTCCATCAGCATCGCCGCGGTCACGACCTTCATCGTCGAGCCGGGCGCGAGCGACCCCTGGGTGGCCAGGTTGAAGCCCTTCTCCGGGGAGTTGGCGAGCGCCAGGATCTCGCCGGTGCTGGGCTTGACCGCCGCCACGGAGGCGGACTTCTTGCCCTTGACCGCCCGCTCGGCCGCCGACTGCATTCCGGCGTCCAGGGTGGTCTTGAGCGTGCCCGGCGTCCCCTTGGAGAGCACCTTCAGGGTCTTGTCGGGCAGCTGGTCGGCGGGCTTGGCGCTCTTGGCGCGGTGGATGAACAGCTCCACGCCCGGCTTGCCGTCGGTCTTGTCGCCGTACTTGTCGCGCAGGCTGTCCAGCACCCCGGCCAGCGCCGGATGCGCCTCGGGGGTCAGCGCGGCGCCCTTGCGGTCGACGGCCTTGATCGGCGGCGCCTCGGCCTCGCCCGTACGCAGCTGATCGCCCTTGGCCAGGCCCGGGTGCATCATCGTCGGCTGCCAGGCGATCTGCGGCTTTCCGGTGGCCTTGTCGCGCTCCACGGTCGCGGAGGTGCGGTAGGAGTAGGCGGACTTGGCGCCCTTGTAGTCGATCTGCGCGGCGACGGTGTACGGCACCTTGCCACCCGTCGGCGCGCCCGGCGTGAGCGTCACCTTCGAGAACCGCGCCTGCTTGGCGAGGCCCTCCAGGGCGCTCTTGCACTTCGCCGGGTCGTCCGTCAGCCCGGCCGCCTTTGCCGCGTCACCGGACTGCCACGCGGTCAGGAACTCCCGCGACGTCGTCTGCACTTCCTTGGCCGACAACGGGCCGGTTGCCACCTTGGTCCCGTTCTCGCCCGACTTGGCATCCGCCGACCTGACCTCCTGCGGCGACTCGTCCGAGCCGCCGAACAGCGTGAAGCCGCCCACGACTCCCGCCACCAGGGCCACCGATCCGCCGATCAGCCCGTACTTCACCTCACGGCGCATGCCACCGATTCCCTCCCAGAGCGTCGTCCCTGAATACGCACACAAGAACGTGCCTCGCACTCTAAGGGACACGGGAGGGCCCTGAGTCTCGATACGGGCACGGTCCGGTGACGCGCTGTTGTACAGCTGTTACGGAACTGTCGAATGGCCGTCGCTCACACCCAGGTGTCGAACCACATCCGGTGGTGCCAGGCCGACTTGGGGATCGGCATCCCCGTATAGAGGGGGTAGAAGTAGATGAAATTCCATGCGATCAGGAGAACCAGGACACCGGCGCCGACCGCGCCGATCGTGCGGCGGCGCTCCGTCGAGCCCGGCGGCCCGATGATCGCGCCGATCATCATCGCCAGCGCCAGACACAGGAACGGGACGAACACCACCGCGTAGAAGAGGAAGATGGTCCGCTCCTGGTAGAGGAACCACGGCAGATAGCCGGCCGCGACGGCGCACAGGATCGCCCCGGCCCGCCAGTCCCGCTGGAACAGCCAGCGGTAGAGGACATAGAGGAGGGCGAAGCAGGCCGCCCACCACAGCAGGGGGGTGCCCAGCGCCAGCACCTCGCGGGCGCAGCCCTCGGCCACCGTGCAGCCGTCCTGGCCGGCCTTGGGGTCCTCGTAGAAGTACGAGACCGGACGGCCCAGCACCAGCCAGCTCCACGGGTTGGACTGGTAGGTGTGCGGGGTCGTCAGTCCGGTGTGGAAGGAGTAGACCTCGGTCTGGTAGTGCCACAGGCTGCGCAGCCAGTCCGGCACCCAGACCCAGGCCCCCGTACGGCCCTCCGGTGTGGTCGCCCAGTCGCGGTAGTAGCCTCCCTTGGTGGCGATCCAGCCCGACCACGACGCGAGATAGGTGGCGACGGCGACGACGACGGTGGCGCCGAAGGCGGGCAGGACGTCGCGGCGCAGGGCCGAGCGGAAGGGGCGCCGGGCGCCGGCCGTACGGCGTGCCGCGACATCCCACAGCACCGCCATCAGGGCGAAGGCCGCGAGGTAGTAGAGGCCGTTCCACTTCGTCGCCGCGGACAGGCCCAGGCACAGCCCCGCCGCGATCCGCCAGGGGCGCCACCCGAGCCGCAGCCGGTCGCCGACGCTCTCGTCCGGGCGGGCCAAGCCGTCCGGGCCGACCGGCAGCGCCGCCGCCAGCCGGGCCCTGGTGCGGTCCCGGTCCACCAGCAGACAGCCGAACGCGGCCACCACCCAGAACATCACGATCAGATCGAGCAGCGCGGTCCGGCTCATCACGAAGTGCAGACCGTCCACCGCGAGCAGGGTGCCCGCCAGGCAGCCCAGCGCCGTCGAGCGCAGCAGCCGGCGGCCGATACGGCAGATCAGCAGCACCGAGAGGGTGCCGAGCAGCGCCACCATGAACCGCCAGCCGAAGGGGTTCATCCCGAACACGCCCTCGCCGAGCGCGATCAGCCACTTGCCCATCGGCGGGTGGACGACATACGAGTGCTCCGGCGAGAGCAGCAGCTCCGGCGGATGCCCGACCAGCGCGTCATTGGCGTTCTTGGCCCAGGTGCCCTCATAGCCGTACTGCAGCAGCGACCAGGCGTCCTTGGGGTAGTACGTCTCGTCGAATATCACCTTCCGCGGGCTGCCCAGGTTCCAGAACCGCAGCACCCCGGCGAACAGCGCCACCAGCAGCGGACCGGCCCAGGCCGACCAGCGCGTCAGCCGGGCCGCGGCCTCCGGGCCCGCGCCGAACACGGCCCACAGACGACCGCTCGGCTCGGGGAAGGCGGGCACCAGCCGCGTGCGGACATCGGTCTGCGGGCGGACGGGAAGCCCGAAGCGGCGCAGTCGCCGCTGCCACACGGGGGGCGCTCCGGGCGGCTCCGGGGCGTGCTGCGCGGCGGCGTCGGTCGCGGTGGTGTCACTCGTCACCCGGCCCATCGTAGGGAAGCCGCCTGTGGACCGGCGTGGAGCACACCGGGGGACACCGACCGGCCGGGGCACGGCGGCGCCCTGGGAGGATGGGAAGGTGACTGGAACGCTGGTACTTGCAGGGACGCCCATCGGAGAGATCGCGGACGCGCCGCCGCGGCTCGCCACCGAGCTGGCCGCCGCCGATGTGATCGCCGCCGAGGACACCCGGCGGCTGCGCCGGCTGACCCAGGCGCTGGAGGTCCAGCCGTCCGGGCGGATCGTGTCGTACTTCGAGGGCAACGAAGCGGCCCGGACGCCCGAGCTGGCCGAGGCGCTGGCCGGCGGGGCGCGGGTGCTGCTGGTCACCGACGCGGGGATGCCCTCGGTCTCCGACCCCGGCTACCGGCTGGTCGCCGCGGCCGTCGAACGCGACATCAAGGTCACCGCCGTACCGGGCCCCAGCGCGGTGCTCACCGCCCTGGCCGTCTCCGGGCTGCCGGTGGACCGCTTCTGCTTCGAGGGGTTCCTGCCCCGCAAGGGCGGCGAGCGGCGCACCCGGCTGCGCGAGGTCGAAGGCGAGCGGCGCACCCTCGTCTACTTCGAGGCGCCGCACCGGCTGGACGACACCCTCGCCGCGATGGCCGAGATCTTCGGCGCCGACCGGCGCGCCGCGGTCTGCCGGGAGCTGACCAAGACCTACGAGGAGGTCAAGCGCGGGCGGCTGGAGGACCTCGTGCCCTGGGCGGCCGAGGGCGTACGCGGTGAGATCACCATCGTCGTCGAGGGCGCCCCGGACACCGGGCCGCAGGACCTGGGCGCCGAGGAGCTGGTGCGCCGGGTGCGGGTCCGCGAGGAGGCCGGGGAGCGCCGCAAGGAAGCCATCGCCGCGGTCGCCGCGGACGCCGGGCTGCCCAAGCGCGAGGTCTTCGACGCGGTGGTCGCGGCGAAGAACGCAGAGAAAACCGACCCATCAGAAGGTAAATGACTGGCCTGAAAAGTAAAGCGCAGACCGGGATGGCGGGGAGTTTTCCCTGCCCCCGGCCAAATCTGGGCCAATACGGTCGGCGATCAGCTGCTTTGTGACCGGGAAAGGCGTCCACTGGTCGTGGGACGAACGGTTCCCGGACACCTTGTCCAGCGGACAAGAGGAGCGCAGCACATGAACGATTTCGCGAAGCCCACCGGCGTTTCCACGACCACCACCAGCGGAGATCACCCCGCCCCCCGGCCCGACGCCGCCGCGCACGAGGCGTACTCCTTCGCCTGTATGCGGTGCGGCTACGGCTGGGAACAGGCCTACGAGATAGTCCACCAGGTCGACGGCAAGGGGGAGCCGCATGTCGTCTACTACGCCGACGGTGTGCGCGTCCCGTCGCCGCTGACCTGCCCCACCTGCCTGAACTGCGGCGCCGACGTCGTCCGCATCATGCGCTCCGGGCAGGTCTCGATGGTCTCCGCCGCGATGGCGAGCATGCACCAGCGCCGGCCCGGCAGCGAGAAGCCCGGCGGCGAGAAGAAGAAGGAAACCCCAGCGGCGGACCCGGACCCGGACCCCGCCGCCGGCACCGCCGGGGACAAGGACGCCGGACGCCACCACTGGCACCTCTCCGACCTGCTGCACCCCTTCCAGCACCACCGCAGGTGAGCTCCGCGCCGCGCCCCTCGTAGGATCGCGGCCATGGCACCGCAGGACAAGAACACCCCGCCGCCGCTGCCCGAACCCCTTCGGGTGGCGGTCGCGGATTCGCACACCCACCTGGACATGCAGGAGAGCACCGTCGAGGAGGCGCTCACCAAGGCCGCCTCCGTCGGGGTCACCACCGTGGTCCAGGTGGGCTGCGACCTGGCCGGTTCGCGGTGGGCCGCCGAGACCGCCGCGGCCCACGACAGCGTGCACGCCACCGTTGCCCTGCACCCCAACGAGGCGCCCCGCATCGTCCTGGGCGACCCCGACGGCTGGTCCCGGCAGGGAGCCCGGGAGCCCGGCGGTGACAGTGCCCTGGACGCCGCACTCGCCGAGATCGACAAGCTGGCCGCCCTCCCGCAGGTCCGCGGCGTCGGCGAGACCGGCCTGGACTACTTCCGTACCGGCCCCGACGGCATGGCCGCCCAGGAGGCGTCCTTCCGGGCGCACATCGAGATCGCCAAGCGGCACGGCAAGGCCCTGGTCATCCACGACCGCGAGGCGCACGACGATGTGCTGCGGATCCTGCGCGAGGAGGGCGCACCCGACCGGGTCGTCTTCCACTGCTACTCCGGCGACGCCGAGATGGCCAAGATCTGCGCCGCGGCGGGCTACTTCATGTCCTTCGCCGGCAATGTCACCTTCAAGAACGCCCAGCCGCTGCGCGACGCACTCTCCGTCGCCCCGCCCGAACTGGTCCTCGTCGAGACCGACGCCCCCTTCCTCACGCCCGCCCCGTACCGCGGACGGGCCAACGCCCCGTACCTCATTCCGGTCACGCTGCGGGCGATGGCCGAGGTCACGGCGATGACGGAGGACGCACTGGCCACCGCCATCGCGGCGAACACGGCGCGGGCCTTCGGTTACTGACGGTTCGCGACCGACTCCCACCGGCCGCCGAAGGACCCGTACGCCCCACCGCGACGCCCTCCCGCATCCCCCGATCCGGTCACTTTCCGTATCGACCCGACTTGGGAGAGTGACGCCGACTCCGCTACATTCCCGCAGTCAACCGCAGCCGGGGCATGTGGAGCGCGCCGTGAGTCATTCGCAGAGCAGCCACCGCGCCGCGCGCGGCCGTCGCAGACGCCGTGCCGAACACCCCGACGCGCTGCGCCTGCTGCTGCCCCGGGCCCTGGTCGTGGCCTTCCTCGCGGGCGGCACCACCGCCTTCATCGCGCACGACAAGGCGGTCCGGCTCACCGTCGACGGCGCCCCGCGCACCCTGCACACCTTCGCTGCCGACGTCGACGATCTGCTGGCCCACGAGCGCCTCGACATCGGCGCCCACGACATCGTCGCCCCCGCCCCCGGCACCGCCCTCCGCAGCGGCGACGAGGTCGTCGTCCGGCACGGCCGCCCGGTCGTGCTGACCATCGACGGGCAGCGCCGCACGGTGTGGACCACCGCGGACACCGTCGCCGGCGCACTCGACCAGCTCGGTGTCCGCGCCGACGGCGCCTACCTGTCGGCCTCCCGCTCCCGGCGCATCGCCCAGCGGGGCATGGAGCTGGCGGTCCGTACCGAACGCTCGGTGGTGATCGTCGCCGACGGCCGCGAACACCGGGTCCGCACCAACGCGGCCACCGTCCGCGAGGCCCTCGCGGAGGCCGGCCTCGCCCTGCGCGGCCAGGACACCACCTCGGCGCCGCCGGAGAGCTTCCCGTACGACGGCCAGACCATCTCGGTGCTGCGGATCACCGGCTCCAAGGAGGTCCGCGAGAAACCCATCCCCTTCCGTACGGTCCACCGGACCGACCCCCGCCTGGCCCGCGGCACCGTGGCGGTCGTCCAGCAGGGGCGGCCCGGTGTGCGACGGATCACCTACAGGGTGCGCACCGTCAACGGCGTCAGGCAGAAACCGAAGCGGCTGCACAGCGAGGTCGTGCGCGCCCCGCGCCCGCAGATCGTGCACCTCGGCATCCGGGACCTGCCCACCTCCGTGCGCGGCGCCGACCACCTCGCCTGGCACGCGCTGGCCCAGTGCGAGGCGGGCGGCCGACCCCACGCCGTCGACTCCTCCGGCACCTACGGCGGGCTCTACCAGTTCGATGTCGCCACCTGGCGGGCCCTCGGCGGCCGCGGCCGGCCACAGGACGCACCCGCCAGCGAGCAGACCTACCGGGCCAAGAAGCTCTACATCAGCCGGGGGGCGAGCCCGTGGCCGGTCTGCGGCCGTAAGCTTCACGGGTGAACGAGCGCAACGAGGCTGTGGCATGAGCAAGAGCACCACCGACGATCCCGGGCCCCTGCTGGGCGCCGCCGACATCCGCGAGCTGGCTGCCGCGCTGGGCGTCCGCCCCACCAAGCAGCGCGGCCAGAACTTCGTCATCGACGCCAACACCGTCCGCCGGATCGTGCGGACCGCCGGTGTCCGGCCCGACGATGTCGTCGTGGAGATCGGCCCCGGCCTCGGCTCGCTGACCCTGGGCCTGCTGGAGGCCGCCGACCGGGTCATCGCCATCGAGATCGACGAGGTGCTGGCCGCGGCGCTGCCGTCCACCGTCGAGGCCCGGCTGCCCGGCCGCGCCGACCGCTTCGCGCTGGTCCACAGCGACGCGATGCACGTCACCGAGCTGCCTGGCCCCGCGCCCACCGCGCTGGTCGCCAACCTCCCCTACAACGTCGCCGTGCCGGTGCTGCTGCACATGCTCGCGACCTTCCCCACCATCGACCGCACCCTGGTCATGGTGCAGTCCGAGGTCGCCGACCGGCTGGCCGCCCGCCCCGGCAACAAGGTCTACGGCGTGCCGTCCGTGAAGGCCAACTGGTACGCCGAGGTCAAGCGGGCCGGCGCCATCGGCCGCAACGTCTTCTGGCCCGCCCCCAACGTCGACTCCGGCCTGGTCTCCCTCGTCCGCCGCGAGAAGCCGATCGAGACCTCGGCGAGCCGCGACGAGGTCTTCGCCGTCGTCGACGCGGCCTTCGCCCAGCGCCGCAAGACACTGCGCGCCGCGCTCTCGGGATGGGCCGGATCGGCCGCCGCCGCGGAGGCCGCCCTGGTCGCCGCGGGCATCTCCCCGCAGGCCCGCGGGGAGGCACTGACCGTGGAGGAGTTCGCGCGGATCGCCGAACACAAGGGACCGGGCGGAGCGCCCGGCATCCGGCAGTCGGGGGGAGCACACACATCAGGGGGAGAGCAGGCATGACCGACACGACCAACACGACCGCCGCCTCGGTCACCGTCCGCGTACCGGCCAAGGTCAACGTCCAGCTGGCCGTGGGCGCCGCCCGCGCGGACGGCTTCCACGACCTGGCGAACGTCTTCCTCGCCGTCGGCCTCCACGACGAGGTCACCGCCACCCCCTCGGACACCCTGCGCATCACCGCCGAGGGCCACGACGTCGACCAGATCCCCCTGGACCGCACGAACCTGGCGGCCCGCGCCGCCGAACTCCTCGCCGCCCGCCACGGCATCGAACCGAAGGTCCACCTCCACATCCGCAAGGACATCCCCGTAGCGGGCGGCATGGCGGGCGGCAGCGCGGACGCCGCCGGCGCCCTCCTGGCCTGCGACACCCTCTGGTCCACCGGGGCTTCGCGGGACGAACTCCTCTCCATCTGCGCCGAGTTGGGAAGCGACGTCCCGTTCAGCCTGGTCGGCGGCGCGGCACTGGGGCGCGGCCGCGGCGAACTGCTGACCCCCCTGCCCGTCGGCGGCACCTTCCACTGGGTCTTCGCGGTCGCCGACGGCGGCCTGTCCACCCCCGCCGTCTACGGCGAGTTCGACCGCCTGACGGCAGGGACGGACGTGCCGGAGCCGGAGGCGGCCCCTGAGTTGCTGACCGCCCTGGAGTCCGGCGACGCCACCGCCCTCGCCTCGGCCCTGTCCAACGACCTCCAGCCCGCGGCGCTTTCCCTGCGCCCGTCACTGACCGCGACCCTGGAGGCGGGCACCGCAGCCGGCGCCCTGGCCGCCCTGGTCTCCGGCTCCGGCCCGACCACCGCCTTCCTCGTCAAGGACGCGGAGGCGGCAGGCGAGGTGGCGTCGGCGCTGATGGCGTCGGGGACGTGCCGCCAGGTGCGGGTGGCGGATTCTCCGGCGGTGGGGGCGAGGGTTCTTTAGGGCGGGGGCGGTTCTCGAAACTGTCGGGGCGGCGATGGCGCTGCGGGGCCAAATCCTCCGGGTACATCGCTCGTAGACTCCGAGACCTGTGCGACGAGTTCGGCCCCCTGAGCCGCGACCACCGCGTGGCTGAGCTGGGGGCGGAGATCGCCACGCTGAGCACGCCGTGACAAGAGGGGATGACATGTCGCAGACCGAGGGTGCACGACTGTTCCGGGAAACCTGGATTGCGGGAGTGCACCAGCACTTCCCCGGGGAGCCGAAGGCCGGCTACGTCACTCCGTGGGCCGACACCCCGCAGTGAGAGCGCGAGGCCGCCGGGTCCGTCTACGAGCAGGTGCGCCACTTCATCGAGATCAGCGACGGGCACACGTCCAGGCTGTCCCGGGAGCAGAAAGGCCGCTTCGTCGCGACCTGCTGGACGGCCCAGATGTTCAAGCACTTCGACGACCCGAAGCCGGGCTACGTCGCGGACTGGCCCGACCTTCCGGCCTGGCAGCAGGAGACCGACGCCGACATCTTCGAGGCGATTGAGAAAGCGCTGAACTGACCACGCAGAAGCGTGCCTTGGTAGCCAGCGGCTGGAAGCGTTCAAGCACCCGGGAGAGTTCAGACGCTCGGGAGGTCGGTGTCCTTGACGGCGGAGATGAAGGACGTCCAAGCGGCGGCCGGGAAGACGATCGCGGGGCCGTGTGGGTCCTTGGAGTCGCGGACGGGGACGATGCCGGGGAGGTCGTCGACGACCTCGACGCAGTTGCCGCCGTCGCCGTTGCTGTACGTGCTCTTGCGCCAGCGGGCGGCCCCGGGGAAGCCCTCGGCGACCTCGAGACAGTTCCCGCCGTCGCCGTTGGTGTAGCTGCTCTTGCGCCAGACGGCGGTTCTCAAGTCAACGTGGCTGTTTGCCATTTCGGTCATCCCCTGCCGCTGCTTCGACCCCCGCAACGGAAGCCTGCCCGCCCCGCGGGGCCACAACGCGGCGGGGCGGCATTCTCGCGGTCTCGCCCCGCGCCCTCGGGTGTTCGGGTGAACTCAGATGCCCGGAAGGTTGGTGTTCTTGACGGCAGAGACGAAGGATGACCAGGCGTTGGCCGGGAAGACGATCGTGGGGCCGTGTGGGTCCTTGGAGTCGCGGACGGGGATGATGCCGGGGAGGTCGTCGACCACCTCGACACAGTCCCCGCCGTCGCCGTTGCTGTAGCTGCTTTTGCGCCAGGCGGCCGTGCTCAAGTCAATGTGGCTGTTTGCCATTTCGATAATCCTCAGCCGCTTTCTCGATCATGGCGAGGGACGCCTTCGGCGGCAGCGCGGCGGCCCTGAGCCAATCGTATGCCTTGCGGTACTTCTGCACGAGGGCCGGATCATCGATCGTGTCACCGCTGTACTGCGATTCCAGGTAGGCCAGTGGCGGAGCATCCGTAAAGGTCATGATCTTGGTCAAGCCCACCACCATGAGGGGATGCGGTCCGCAGTTCCACGGAAGGATCTGTGGAACGATCCGGCGGCTCCGTGCCAGGGCTGAGATGTGGTCTAGCTGGTCGGCCGCAGCGTCCGGCGGAATGATCGGGTGGCGCAGCAGCGACTCGTGCAGGATCGCCCAATACTCTGGAGTCTTCTGGTCGCCCTCGAACAGACAGGCACGGGCCATGGAGGCTTGGACCTTCTCGTCCACCTCTGCGTCGGACGCCAGCGGATGCGCCGCCTGCGCCACTGCTCGTGTGTACGGCTCGGTCCGCAACAAACCAGGAATGACGGTAGGGGACCACTCCTCGATGCTTGCCGCGTACTTCTCCGCCTCCAATACGCGCTCGAAGTACTCGGCATGGCCTGTCCGCCTCGCCTTCCGCACGTCCTCGCAGCGCCGTCGGAAGAAGCCATCGGTCTTCAGCGTCTTGTCCACGTGCTCGGCCAGCTCCGCCGGCATCCGTCGTTCGCCGCGCTCGATCTCGCTGAGGTGGCTGGGGCCGTAGAAGCTTCCCTCAACCAGCTGCTGGAGCGTGAGGCCGGCCAACTCCCGCTGGTAGCGCAGCTCCTTGCCGTAGAAGGTCGGAACTCCCGCCGACCCGTCGATGTCCTTGCGTCGTGCCACGGTTCACCGCCGTACGTGTAGCTGATTCACAGTGATTGCGGACGGGCCCCGGCGGTTCCCACATTTCCACCACGTCACACCGCGCATTCCCCGGACCGCGCCCGGGAGCCCAAACCCCTTTCACGCTACGCCGCGTCACCTCACTCTGTAAGCGGTTCATTGCTATGCGTACAGAAAGGCGGGGTCCATGCCCCTCGATCGCTCCCTCCCCGACGACGTACACGAAAGCGCAGAAGAGCTGCGCACCGCGCTGAAGGACCACGGCATCACGCTGCCGTCGCTCGGCGTCGATCTGCCGGGCTTCGCGGGCGTCTACGGCGTCTCGCTGGTGGCCCTCGGTAACTGCAATGCGGCGACCGCACGCCGCCTCGCCGAGGTCCTCCGCAAGGCGGCCGCCCGTTGAACGGACTGCCGGGCCTCGCCCGAACAACCCTCGGAATGCTGCTGAGTTGGTTACTTCCGGGGCGGGGCGGCCATCGGGCGAGCAGTAGTACCGGTGCCCTCTCGCCCATGGCCTGGTTGCCGGAGGCTCCGGCGCGGCGGCGCCTCGTACGTGTCCGGCGACTGCCGCCCGAACTGCTCCCGCTGTGCGACGAGGATGGTCGCCTCGTCCGGCCGTACGTCTGCCCTGCGGAGGCGGCACGGCATCCCGTGGATCAGGACGCCCGGCGCCGGGAGCTGGAGGAGGCTGTACGGAGGCTCAACTCCTGGTCGTCCGGCGGGGGCGGCCGCCGTTGACACACCACGAGGGGCCGAAGCGTTACGCCGCGCCCCCGCCCCCGGCAGCCTCGGTCAGCACCTCGGCCACCGCCCGCCCCGCCCGTACCGCATGCTCGGCAGTCGTAGGGACGCAGCGGTCCGTCGCCGGGTCGTACGCGGTCATGATCACGCCCGCGTGGTCGGTGTCCGGCTCCTGGAGGGTGAACGTCCGGCCTGCGGCGCGCAGCGCCTCGGCGAGGTCGCGGGAGTACCGGGCCTCCACAACGGGGTCGCGGCTGCCGTGGACGAGGTGAACCGGTACGCCAGGCTCCCGGCCCGCGGCGAGGTCGGTCAGCGGCGCGGCCCCGGTGGTCCGCGCCGGCAGGTCGTAGCGGCCCGCCACACCCACCACGGCCCTCGGCCGCCACCCCTCCGCGATCTCGGGCCGCAGCGCGACGCCGAGCGCGGCCCCAGCTCCCGCCGACCAGCCCGCCAGCACGCACGACTCCCCGTCGCCGCCCAGCCCGCCCGCTTCCTTGCGGGCGAAGGCCAGGGACTCCAGCAGGTGTGCCCGGCCGCCGTCCGCGGCGTCCGAGCGCCAGTCCGGTACGAGCACCAGCAGCCCGTGCGCCGCCGCCGTCCGGGCCAGAGGCTCCAGGACGTCCCGCTCGTCGGGGCCGATGCCGTGCCAGAGCAGTACGGTGGGCGCCGCCCCGGATGCCTCGGCCGGACGGTAGACGTCCAGCTGCTTGCCGCTCGGGCCGTAGACCAGCCCGCGTTCCGTCTGCACTGTCGTGCCCATGTCCGGTGCCATGACGGCACGTTACATCGCGGGCGCGCGGCGCCTCAGGCGCCCGCGATGCCCAGCGACACCACCCAGGACACGACCAGCACACACGGCGCCGCCAGCAGGCAGCCCCAGCCGGCCGCGCTCCTGCTGCCCATGCCTACCACCGCAAGGAGGGCGGCCACGAAGGCGGCGGCGACCGGCAGGCCGCCGACGATCTGCTGGGCGCCCGCAGAGCAGATCATGCGGGTGTCGCCCTCGTTGCAGCTGTCGCTCGCCATCACCAGCAGCGGCGCGAACAGCCCAGTCACCCCGGCGAACGCCAGTATCAGCAGGCCGATGAAGATGCGGCCTACGACGGAACCCCTCACCGACTGTGCCTCGTCGCGCACGGGAAGGGCGGTAGGCGCCTCGTCGTTGATCATGCGGCCCACGCTAGGCCCGCCGTCCGCCCCTGCCATCAGTACGGCTACTCATCTCCCGGTACTCATCTCCCCGCACTTATCCACAGGTATTTGTCTCCCGGCGGACCTCCGCCGCACGCCGACTAGGCTGGGGAGATCGATCGATCTGGAGTGCAGGTCGGAAGCGCAGGTCTGAAGTGCAGGAGTGAGATGGCCGTCAACCTCGTCAATCTGGAAGCCGTCGGCAAGGTCTACGGGACCCGTGCCCTGCTCGACGGTGTCTCGCTCGGCGTCAACGAGGGGGACCGGATCGGCGTCGTCGGGCGCAACGGGGACGGCAAGACCACCCTGATCCGGATCCTCGCCAAGCTGGAGGACGCGGACAACGGCCGGGTCACCCACAACGGCGGGCTGCGCCTCGGCGTCCTCACCCAGCACGACTCCCTCGACCCGGCCGCCACCATCCGGCACGAGGTCATCGGCGATCTCGCCGACCACGAGTGGGCCGGCAACGCCAAGATCCGCGACGTCCTGACCGGCCTCTTCGGCGATCTGCACCTGCCGGGCTTCACCCAGGGCCTGGACACCGTCATCGGCCCGCTGTCCGGTGGTGAGCGCCGCCGTATCGCGCTGGCCAAGCTGCTGATCGCCGAGCAGGACCT
Source organism: Streptomyces sp. G7(2002) (assembly GCF_028870195.1). Lineage (NCBI taxonomy): Bacteria > Bacillati > Actinomycetota > Actinomycetes > Kitasatosporales > Streptomycetaceae > Streptomyces > Streptomyces sp. G7(2002). Next base: position 4,160,995 of record NZ_CP102609.1, on the reverse strand, counting down.
GATCGTTCTCGACGAGCCCACCAACCACCTCGACGTCGAGGGCATCTCCTGGCTGGCCGGGCACCTGCGGGCCCGCCGCTCCGCGCTCGTCGTCGTCACCCACGACCGCTGGTTCCTCGACCAGGTCTGTACGCGGATGTGGGACGTCCAGCGCGGCGATGTCCACGAGTACGAGGGCGGCTACAGCGACTACGTCTTCGCCCGGGCCGAGCGGGAGCGGATCGCCGCCACCGAAGAGGCCAAGCGGCAGAACCTGATGCGCAAGGAGCTGGCGTGGCTGCGGCGCGGCGCCCCGGCCCGTACGAGCAAGCCCCGCTTCCGCATCGAGGCCGCCAACGAACTGATCGCGGACGTCCCCCCGCCCCGCGACAACGCCGAACTGATGAAGTTCGCCAGCTCACGCCTCGGCAAGACCGTCTTCGAGCTGGAGGACGTCAGCGTCCAGGCCGGGCCGAAGATCCTCCTCAAGCACCTGACCTGGCAGCTGGGCCCCGGTGACCGGATCGGCCTGGTGGGCGTCAACGGCGCCGGCAAGACCTCGCTGCTGCGGGCGCTGGCCGACGCTACCCGCACCCAGGGCGAGGCACAGCCGGTGGCCGGCCGGATCGTGGTCGGCAAGACCGTCAAGCTGGCCTACCTCTCCCAGGAGGTCGGCGAACTCCCCCCGACGCTGCGGGTGCTGGAGGCCGTCCAGCAGGTCCGCGAGCGGGTCGACCTGGGCAAGGGCCGGGAGATGACCGCCGGCCAGCTCTGCGAGAAGTTCGGCTTCACCAAGGAGAAGCAGTGGACGCCGGTCGGCGACCTCTCCGGCGGTGAACGCCGCCGCCTCCAGATCCTCCGCCTCCTCATGGACGAGCCCAACGTCCTCTTCCTCGACGAGCCCACCAACGACCTCGACATCGAGACCCTGACCCAGCTCGAAGACCTCCTCGACGGCTGGCCCGGCTCCCTCATCGTCATCAGCCACGACCGCTACTTCATCGAGCGCACCACCGACCGCGTCCACGCCCTGCTCGGCGACGCCACGCTGCGGATGCTGCCGCGCGGTCTGGACGAGTACCTGGACCGCCGCCGCCAGGTCATCGAGGCCGCCACCCCGGCCCCGGCCCCGCAGACCTCGGCCCCCAAGAAGGCCGCCGCCGTCAACCGCGCCGCCCAGAAGGAACTCCAGAAGATCGAGCGCCAGCTGGACAAGCTCGGCGACAAGGAGACCAAGCTCCACGCTCAGATCGCCGAAAATGCCACCGACTTCGAAAAGGTCGCCGGCCTCGACGCCCAGCTCCGCGAACTGAGCGCGGAGAAGGATGAGTTGGAGATGCGGTGGTTGGAGTTGGCTGAGGAGGCGTAGGTCCTCTAGGCCCTGGCGGTCCCGTAGGTCCTGCTGTCCGGGGCGGCCGACGCACGGCTCCTGGAGCGACGCCGCCCACCGCGGGAGATCGACCTGGTACCACGGTGACCGGCGGAACTTCAGGGGCTGTGCGTCGCCCGCCTCCGGGCGGGAGGCCTCAGCCCACCGGCTTCCTGACCTCGCTGCGAATCTTGGCCGCCTTGTCCGCGAATTCCTGGAGGTCGACGGACCGCGGATCCTTCGACAGCTCCGAGGCGTCGGTTTCGGCGACATTCGCGCTCGCACTGGAATCGGCCCAGATGCAGAACGGCAGCGTGACCTTCTGCCCCATCTCCGTCCGCACATCCACACCACAGGTGAGCGGATCACCGCCCCCACTGGGCGTGAACTCCTTGTCCGCCACGGCAACTTCCGTCTTACCGTCACGCGTCATGCCGTTGATGCTGTGCTCAATGGCCGTCTCGGGATCGTCGATGACGCCGTAGAGCCCCAGCATCACCAGCGACTTGGTCCCGGACGAGTACTGGCCGCCCGCCGCCTTGATGTTGTGCTCATTGGCCCCGTCGTGCGGCACCGCCTCGCTGGCCTGCTGGGATATGTCCTTGGCGAGCTTGTACTCCCCGCCCGCCAGCGTCTGCGGCACCGTGATCCGGTACTTCGGCCCGCCGTCGGACCCGCCCGACGAACTCCCTCCACCACGGATCCCCGTGGCCGACACCACCGTCCCGATCACCACCATTCCGGCCACGGCGCCGAGAATTCCCCAGACCTTCCCGGCCTTCCGCTTCGGCGGTATGGGGGGCATCCCCGGCCCGCCGCCGTACCCGAACGGGGGCGCCTGCTGCGGCATTCCGTAGGGGCTGGGCTGCCCGTAGGGCGCAGGGCCGGCGGGGTGGGGCTGCTGTCCGTACGGGGCCGGCCCACCGGGGGCGGCCCCCGCCGGATACCCGGCTTGCGGCGGCCCAGGCTGCGGCATTCCTTGAGACGCCCCGTAACCCGGCGTCTGCCCGTAACCACCTGGTGGCTGTTGCGGAGTAGTCATCTACGTCTTTCTCTTTCGAGGCGCGAGCGGAAGCCCGAGAAAGGCTTCTTGATCACGCGAGGTCTCATCCCGATGTCCGGCTCCTCCAACAGCACGTCGAGTACGTCGGACGACTGGTGGTCATCCTGAGCCTTTGCACGGAGAAGGAGTCGGCATCACATCACTGCGATGGCGACGCACCCGGAAATGCAGCGCACGAGTCCACTTTCCACTGCCGATGCGGGCAGAGATTCAGACCGCTCTGGAACCCGCCGTCTAGGTCGGCGAAGACGTTGGGAGTGGGCAGCTGCAGTGGTAGGAGAAGAATTCGGGAACCTACTCTGCCGCCTTGCGCTTGGCTTGCGAATGAATGATAGATGCACTACCTGCAGTGAATTTGACAAATTCGTCGTGGCCCGTGATTGAGACATGAATTGCCCCGTCCGGATGATATTTGAGTACCTCGGTTCTCTTGTTGGCGTAGTTTTGCCACCCGTCGAACTCTAGATTTTTAACACCGAGGAATGTCAAATGGAATTCGACGACATTGTAGACTGTCGGATTCCCATCTTCGCGAGGTGGCGTGAAGGGCTCATCGGCCTCAAGGCACATCGTTAGGCTCTGACCTCGTTCATCCATGTGGAGATAGATCAGATTGCATGAGCTCAATTCAGGGCCGAATTCATAGAACCTCTCAATTCCTCCCGAATCCTCTAGTAGCCTCCTCCAGTTAGATGCTGTCATAGAATGTCCTTTGGTGAAGACTTGGCGTCGAGTCGAAGAGCTTGGCGTCGATCTTCCGTACGTAGTAGTGCCTGCCGGAGTCAGAGCCGTCGTTGGAAGCTTTGAACGCGCCGATGTGGCCGACGAGCGTAAACGGGAGGCAGGTGAATGCGGCCGACAATCCGGGCCCCTCGATCTCTACCGTAGCCGTTCCTTCACTGATGGAGAATGTGATGTCGGCCATGGTCGGCAGGGCCGAATTCCTCATTCGGAAACTACTCACATTGACGAATTCAACTTGACATTGAACGGTGTCACAGTCGAACTCTTTCCATTCTGCGGGAGCGGCATCCGGATATGTTGGCAAATCTATGCGCAATTTAGCCATAGGTCCGAGCCTGCTCAGGTGAATCGACCGAATCTTGACAGTGTCAAGACTCGGTACTCTGCCGTATAGGCTGATGAGCTCCTGTGGGTTCTCTACCGAATCAGCCAAGGTTTGGGTTGTAGTAATAGTGCTTCTCGCATCCTGGCACCTGTCCGTTTCTTTCCTCGCCGTATGGACGGACGTGGACATGTGCCGGTTGATGTCCAGGTGTTCCGGGCTTTTGATGGCCAAACCAATGATCCTGGTAAACGATGATTTCGCCGTCGGCTCGTTCGAACCACTCTTGGCGATAGAATATTGGTCGACCGTTTTCGTCGAGCAGCATACCTCCGCCCTCATATTCTGGCTTGGTTGCCTTGATGTAATCATTACTGTCGAATGGTACCGCATCGTCAGGTATTCCTGCGTCACGTAGGGCGTCGCTCCTGGCCTCTGCTCGGCTCACCTTGCAGTCAAAAAGGCCGAGCGGATCTATCCGCGTATGAGGATTGTGCACATACGTGATCGGGTTTGGGCTTGGTGCTAGCCCGAGCGGATCGGGAGTGAGGTAACGGCCGACAGCAGGGTCGTAGTAGCGATGGTAGTTATAGTGCAGCTGTGTTTCCGGATCGAAATATTGACCCGAAAACCGCAGAGGTGTGAAGGCCGTATCGACGCGGCTCCACGCAGTTCCTCCCCAGAGTGTGCCCCGGGCTTGCCATGCGAGCCCGCCGTCCACTGACGAGAGATTCGTTGGCGTGCCTATCAGGTCTGTGACTATCGCGAAGAATCGCTTGTCAATAATACATTGAGGAGATTGTGAGAGATCTGGCGCTGAGGATTTACGCTCAAGCTGTGTTAGGGGAATCGTGCCCTTGTAGTCCCAGGCGAGGGTGATGAACTTCGAGGCCCCCACCACCTGGGTGGTTTGTTCGGTGAGGGTAGAGCCTTCCCAGGTGAATTCAGTTTGCTCAGCAACCGTTTGGCCGTCGGTAGCGAGGCGTTGTTTGGCACTGCGTCGGCCGAATGGGTCGTAGAGATAACGCCAAGTAGTGCCGTCCGGGGTTATGACGGTGGTGAGGCGGCCCTCGGTGTTCCAGGTGTAGTGCCAGGTGTCGGGTTTGCGGGAGAGGCGGGTTTTTTGGCGGAGAGTAACTCGGCCGAGCTCGTCATGTTCGTAGCGGATGGCGCCGGCTTTGGTGATGTTGGTGCCGGTGTAGGTGCGGTTGCCTCTGGCTGAGGGGTCGGCATGGCGGTCGGGCCAGGTGGCGTGGGTTTGGTTGCCCGCTCCGTCGTAGGCGTAGGTCTCGGTCCAATCGGTGGCGCGGACGGCGGTGACGCGGTCGGCGCGGTCGAGATCGAAGGTGCGGCGGCCGGTGTGGGAGTCGTCGATCGCGGTCAGGTTGCCGTCGGGGCGGTAGGTGTAGGCGCGGTGGAGGACCCGTTGGGCTTCGGCGGCAGCATTTTGTGCTGGGGTGGTCCCGGCGGGGGAGTGGAGACTGCCGGTGGCTGCTGTGGTGAGGGATTGGGAGGTGAGGCGGCCGGTGGGGTCCCAGGTGTGGGTGAGCTGGAGGTGGTCGTCGACAGTCCGGGTGAGTTCTTGGCCAGCTGCGTCATGGTCGAAGGCCAGGACATGGCCGGCGACGTCCATAGCGGTGCGGTTGCCGGCGGCGTCGTAGGCGTAAGTGGTGGTGTGGCCGGTGGGGGTGGTGCGGGAGGTGCGGCGGCCCAGGGCGTCGTAGGTGAACATCATGGTGCGGCCGTTGACGGTTTCGGCGGTGACGCGGCCCAGGATGTCGCGGGTGTAGGTGACGGTGGCGTCCGGGTTGGCCGCTTGTTGCAGGTCGCCGCTGGTGTCGTGGACGTAGGTGGTGACGAGACCGGCGGCATCCTTGTGTGTGATGCGGCCGAAGGTGTCGCGGGTGTAGGTCGTGACCTCGCCCAAGGTGTTGGTGCGGGTTACGAGTTGGCCTGCGGCGTCGTGGGCGTAAGTGAGGACGCGGTCGTCGAAGTCGGTCTCGGATATGAGGCGGCCGGCACCGTCGTAGGCGTAGTTCCAGGTCAGCCCTTGGGGATTGGTGACTTGGATGAGGCGGAGTTCGGTGTCATGAGTGAACTCGTAGCGGACGCCGTCGGGGTCGGTGCGGGCCGTGAGCAGGTCGAAGTGGCTGTATTCGAAGCGGGTGGTCTGGCCGATCGCGTCGGTGTGGGTGAGGCGGTTGCCCTCACCGTCGTAGGTCCATTCCTCGGTGGCGCCGGTCGCGTCGATGCGAGCTGCCAGCTTGCCTTCGACGGTCCAGATCATGTGTGCCGTCTCACCGAGCGGGTCGGTGACCGAGGTGGTGCGGCCGAAGGCATCTCGGCGGTAGTGGGTGGTGGCGCCCAGTGGGTCGGTGACGGTCAGGGGCAGACCGGCCTCGTTGCAGTAGAGGCGGGTGGTGTTGCCGAGGGCGTCGGTGACCGCGGAGACGTGGCCTCGGGCGTCATGGGTATAGGTGGTGGTGGCCCCAGTGGGGTCGGTGGTGGCCGTCCGGTTGCCGTCGGCGTCGTAGGTGTGGGTCCAGGTGGTGCCGTCCGGACCGGTGGTGGTCAGGGGCAGGCCGAGGTCGTTGTAGGTAGTGGTGGAGCGGCTGCCGTCCGGGAGGACGACGCTCACCGGGCGGCCCTCGTCGTCGTAGTCGATGTGGGTGGTGCGGCCCAGGGGGTCGATTGTCGACAGGACGCGGTGCTTGGCGTCGCGGACCGTGCGGGTGGTGGCGCCGGTGGGGTCGGTCTCCGCGACGATCTGGTGGCGTTCGTTGACCTCGTAGCGGGTGACGCCGCCCTGGGAGTTGTGGAGCAGGTTGGTGCGCAGGCCCGTTACGGGATCCGGGTCGCCCCACGTGAACTGGGCGCGGAGGTGGCCCGCAATGCCGCCCTGCGAGGTGCAGCGGTCATCGTCGTCGTAGACGTAGGTGTAGCTGCTGTTGTTGGTGTCCGTCCAGGACGTGATCCGGCCGTGGTCGTCGTAGGTGAAGCGGAGGGGGAGGCCGGAGGAGTTGGTGGTGGTGATGAGGTTGCCGGCGGTGTCGTAGCCGTACGTCATCAGCAGTTGGTCGGAGCCGTCGGGGGCCGCGCCTGCGAGGTGGAGGGCCGTGATGCGGCCCTCTTCGGTGGTGAGCAGGAGGCGGTAGCCGGCGCTGTGGGTGATGGCGGTGGGGGTGCCGTCTTCGGTGTAGTCGAAGGTGTGGTGGTTGCCGCGCCGGTCGGATATCTCGTCGAGGACGGCGAGGTCTTCGGTGTAGGTGGTGAAGTAGCGGCGGATGCCGGTGACCGGGTCGGTGAGGAGGTAGTCGCCGTCCGGGGTGCGCTCCAGGGGGTGGCCGTCGCCCTCGGTGGGGAGGGTGGGCACGCCTACGGCCGGGTGCGGGTAGAGGAGGAAGTTGCCCTCCTCGCCTATGAGGATGACGCCCTCGGCGTCGATCTCCAGCCGCTGGTCGACGGTGCTCATCCACGTCGGGCCGAACCAGCGGCCGGTGCGGTAGGACGACTCGAAGGTGCGGGTGAAGGAGAGCGGGAGGCTGCCGGGGAGGGTGATGTCGGTCTGCGGCAGGATCATCCGGCCGGTGGCCATGTCGATGGGGTCGTTGCCGAAGATCTTGCACCAGGCGGTACGGGCCCGGTCCATGATGGTGCGCTTGCCGCCTTGCTCGACGGCTGTCCGCGCGGCCCCCTTGACCGCGTCCTTCGCCCCCGCCTTCATCACGCCCTTGCCGACGGCGCCGACGCCCTTGGCGCCGATGAGATTGCCGATGACGCCGCCAAGCGCATCCCCGGGGTCGCTGCCCCAGCCTTCGCCGAGCATCCCCTTGGCCAGGCGCCCGGGGTGGGCGGCCGTGCTGGCCAGGCCTAGCGTGATCTTGGAGACGTTGGCCATGTACAGATGGGGGTGGGCGAGGTTGTACGGCTCCAGCGGGTTCACCATGCGGCCCAGGTTGACCGTTTCGACCAGGGCCTTGCCCACACCGCCGACGACGTGCATCAAGTTCATGCCGCCGGCTGCGATGCCGTCAGCGGCGTCGAGAGCCGTCTCAGTGGTGAACTTGGGTGCTTGCGGGGCGTGTTCCAGTGCTTTCTTGAGGGCGTGCTGTGCTTTCTCCGCGGCCTCGTTGCGCTGGGTGCGGGCGTTTTTGAGGATGTCCTGCGCCGCCTCGCGATCCTGGTCAGCGGGGTCGTGGAAGTCGCCGGGCTTGTCGGGCTTGGGTCCCGGGTCGGAGCCCTCGTCCCGTGCGGCGTTATATGCGTCTGCCTTGGCGTTGTACGTGTCGACCGCGTGGCTGTACGCCTTGAACGCCTTCATGGTCTTCTTCTCGGCCGCGCGCCATGCGTCGATGGCCGCCTGAGCCTTCTTCTGCGCCCAGGAGACCGTATCCGCGTAGGAGTCGAGGGCCTTCCACGCCGCCTCACAGGCGTCCGCGGTGCGCATCCACTGTTTGGGGTGTACGTCGAACTTCTCGTGGAAGCTGTCGGCGGCCTTTCCCTTCCACGATCCGGCGTCCAGTTTGCGGATTCCCTGGCCGACGCGTTCGAAGGCGGCGTAGAAGTCCTTCAGGTGCGCGGCGGATTCATTGATCTTCGCGACGTCGCCATGGATCAGCTCCTTGGGGTCGTCGCTCTCACCCAGCTGCCGCTCAGCGACCTGCGCGCCCAGCGCATCGGCGACGTCGTCACCGGCCGAGCGGACGGTCTTGGCCGCGCCGTCCGCACCGACGTAGTCGAGTGCATCGGCGGTCATGTCCGTGGCGGAGTCGACGGCCTCGCCGGCCGCCTCCTTGACGCCATCGACGGCGTTGCCGGCCTTCTCGGCCGCGGAATTGATGAGGTCGCCGAGGCCCATCAGTTATTAACCCCCAGTGGTGCTGTGCAGCAGTGGATGTGCGGTGGTGCGGTGCAACGGCGTGTCAGGACCCGTTGTGGTCGTTGGCCTGCGCCGGGGCGTCACGGTCGTCTTGAAATGGCCGCAGAGCCCAGTTGTGGTCCTTGTCGCCCGCCCACTTGGACGTCGCGAAGTCCTCGCCCGTCTGCTGTGCAGCCTGGTCGACTTCCTGAAAGGCCTTGCGGGATCTGGCGGAGTTGGGGTCCCAGTCCGCGTCGTCGAACTGGGTGATTGCGTTGTCGTCGCGGACTTGCTTCCACGTCCGGTGCTTGAGCTGTTCCTCCGTCATGGTCGGGTCGCCCATCAGCAGCGCATTCGCCCCGACCTTGAGCGTGGTCGAAACATACTGCTCCTGCTCGTGATAAAGCCCGGCCGTCAAATCAAGACGGCGCGCGAATTCGTTGGCTTCATGGATGAGCAGGCGAACGCCCCAGCCCCAGCGTTCACAGAAGTCATCGAATACGGAACTCATGCCGGCGTGCCCGCTCTCCATGCCGGAGAGGGCCAGCTTGTCGAATCCCTGGCCGAGCTGGGCGTTGGTGTCGAAGCCCAGCTCCTTCAGTTCCGCGATCGAGTCGTGGATGCCCTTGGTGACCTGCTTCAGGGCCGTCGGATCGAGTTCGTAACCCTCGGCGGACGTCATGCCGCACCCCCGGCCACGGGTGCACCAGGTCCGCTGTCGGCCTGGCCCGGCTCGATGAGGTCGATCGCCGCTGAGTCCGGCACGATGCCACTGACCGGCGGAAACACCATCCCCTGCTCACTTCCCGCGTCGAGCACCACGCCCGCCGGCCCCTCGATGGCGGGGATGACGACGTCCAGGAGACGCGCGCCGACCGCGCGGGCGTAGGACAGCTCGGTCTCGGGAGCGGCGCCGCGGGACGCCGCGAAGCGAGCCAGTTCCTGTTCGTCGGAGAAGGCGTACAACCAGCGGATACCGGAAAACTCGGCCGACATGAGGGAGTCGTTGATGAGCGGTATCAATACCGGTGTCCGGCGGAACTCACCCACCAGTGCGGCCGGATTCGGATTCCCTGCGTGTGCTGCCGCTACTTCGTCGGCCAATGACATGACGGCCGGCTCCCTCCCCGACTTCAGCTCAACTGTCGAACCCACTTTCGCATACGGCACTGACAATGCAGGCAATGACGCTCCGCCGGAAAACCGGCCACTGGTTTCTTTTGAGTTCAACCAACTTGGGGTGGGGCGGAGTTCGAAGAACGGCAATGGCGGGTGATGCGCTCGATGCGGCGGCCCGGGGCTGCTTGTCATGGGTGGCGCCTCAGGGCGGACCGTCTCAACTCTGCGCGGGAGACGGTGGGTTACGCCGTTACGCCCTCTGCGCCCCGTGCGTCGGCAGAGCCCCGGCAGCGCGAGCCCTCGCCCCCACCCCCTCGAGAGCGCGCCAACCAGCCCCGAATGGCCGGGATTCCAGCATTCCGGGGGGCTTCTTCCCGGTAGGGGGCGCGGTATCGCAGCCGAGCGTGTAGCTTCCCGGGGACAAGCGGCCCGGCCGGGGGCTGCGCCGGGGCCCGCCGGAGCGGGGGAGGTTGCTCGATGGGCGTGCGGCTCATGGTGGTCGACGATCATCGTCTGCTCGCGGAGGCGCTCGCCTCGGCGCTGAAACTGCGCGGGCACCGGGTGCTGGCGGCGGCCGCGCCGAGTGCGGGGGCCGCGGAGCTGGTGGTGAGCCGGGCGCCCGAGGTGTGCCTGCTGGGTACCGCCGCGCCCGCCCGGCCGGGGGCCTTCGACCCGGTCGTACGGATCAAGAAGGAGCGGCCGCAGGTTGCGGTGGTGGTGCTGGGGCCGGTTCCCAGCCCGCGCGGGATCGCCGCCGCTTTCGCCGCCGGGGCTTCCGGTTACGTCCGTAATGACGAGCGGATCGAAGGTGTCGAGCGCGCCATGATGAAGGCGCGGGCGGGGGAGTCGGCGGTGTCGCCGCAGTTGTTGCAGCAGGCCTTCGAGGAGTTGCTGCACCCCGCGGCGCAGCCGGACGACGAGGGGGCGCGGCTGCTGGAGCTGCTCACCCCGCGGGAGGTCGAGGTGCTGATGCGGGTCGCGGACGGTGAGGACACCCGCCTGATTGCGGCGGGGATGGACATCGCGCCGAGTACGGCGCGTACACATGTGCAGCGGGTGCTGATGAAGCTGGAGGTGGGCTCCCGGCTTGAGGCCGCCGCGCTGGCGGCGCGTACGGGGCTGCTGGACCGGGCGGGCGGCCGTGGCGCGCGCGGGGCGGCGGGGCCGGACGAGCCGGTGCCTCCGCCGCGTTAGTCGCGCCCAGTCCTGTGCGGTGGCGGGACCGACCGGATGAGCTGGCGCCGCCCTCGCGTTAGCCGTGCTCAGCCCTGCGCGATGGCGGTACGGGACGAGCCGCCCCCGCGGTAGCCCGGCCCAGCTCAGCCCCGCGCGGCGACAGAACCGGACAAGCCGCCCCCGCCCCGCCCCCGCGACACCCCCCTCAGCCCATCACGCCCCCGCACTCACCCCTCCCCACCCCCACTCCCGTCCGCCAACTCCTCAGCCGTAGGCGGAACCGCCGGTCGTAGCTTCATCCAAACCAGGAAGAACAGGCCGAGGGCGAGCATGCCCAGGCCCGTCCACAGGTTGATGTTGATGTTCTGGGCCTTTTTGAGGTCGGCGTCGGTCGCCATTACGCCGGCGATGGTGACGATCACGCCGTAGACGACGAACAGGCCGCCGATGATGCGCCGTACGTCGAAGAGCCGCGCGGCGGTCGCCGATTCGCGCTCCAGCTCCGCGACCTCGTGCTGGTAGTCACTCATGGTGCGTCAACTCCGCTGGTTCAGGCAGGTTCAGAGGGAGAACGGGATGTAGCAGAGGGCGGCGAGGACGATCGCGCCCCAGCCCAGCAGGGCCGGCTTGCGGTACCAGGCGTCGTCGCCCTCGGCGGGCAGCTCCTCCATGCCGGGGGAGCGGGTGCCGTAGACCAGGCCGGCCAGGGATTCGACGGGCTTGGGCTTGGTGACCATCGTGACGACGAACATCACGAGCGCGCCGACGACGAAGGCGACGATGGAGGAGACGAAGTTCGCGCCCTGGTCGGAGGGGATCGCGATGATGCCCTGCTTGTAGAGCCAGAAGTAGTTGACCATCGCGGCCACGGTGCCGGAGAGCAGCCCCCAGAAGCCGGCCGCGGCGCTGGTCCGCTTCCAGAACATGCCGATGATGAAGACGACGAACAGCGGGACGTTGAAGAACGAGAACAGCGTCTGGAGGTAGTTCATGATGTTGCTGAAGCTGGCGGCGATGAACGCCGTGCCCATGCCGGTCAGCACGCCGACCGCGGTGACCACCCGGCCCGTCTTCAGGTAGTAGGCGTCCTCCCGGCCCTTCTTGAGGTATGCCGCCCAGATGTCGTTGGTGAAGACGGTGTTGAAGGACGAGACGTTGGCGGCCATGCCGGCCATGAAGGCGGCGAGCAGACCGGTCACCGCGATGCCCAGTACGCCGTTGGGCAGCAGGTCCCGCATCAGCACCGGGATCGCGTCGTTGTACTGCAGCCCGTCCTTGGACTTGCCCAGCGTCGGCTCCATGACCAGCGCGATCAGACCGGGGACGACCACCACCAGCGGGATGAAGATCTTGGGGAAGGCGGCGATCAGCGGCGTCCGCTTGGCGGCGGAGAGGTTCTTCGCGGACAGGGCGCGCTGCACCTCGGCGAAGTTGGTGGTCCAGTAGCCGAAGCTCATCACGAAGCCGAGGCCGAGGACGATGGTGAGCCAGTTCGCGCCGAGCGGGTTGCCCTCGCCGATGCCGGTGCCCTTCCAGGCGGTGAGGAAGGCGTCCCCGTGCGAGGACGTGAGCGAGTCGGTCAGTCCGTCCCAGCCCCCGACGCGCTTGAGGCCGACGACGGTCAGCGGTATCAGCGCCGCCAGGATGACGAAGAACTGCAGCACCTCGTTGTAGATCGCCGAGGAGAGACCGCCGATGGTGATGTACGCGAGGACGAAGAAGCCCGCGACGACGATCGCGACCCACTGCGGCCAGCCGAGCAGCGCCTGCAGCACGATCGCCATCGCGTACAGGTTCACGCCCGCGATCAGTACGGACGAGACGGCGAAGATGACCGAACTGAGCAGGTGCGAGGAGGGGCCGAAGCGGTGCAGCAGGAATTCCGGCACCGAGCGGACCTTGGAGCCGTAGTAGAACGGCATCATCACCAGGCCGAGGAAGACCATCGCCGGGATGGCGCCGATCCAGTACCAGTGGACGGTGTAGGCCCCGTACTGCGCGCCATTGGCGGCCATACCGAGGATCTCGGTGGCGCCGAGGTTGGCGGCGACGAACGCGAGACCGGTGACCCAGGCAGGCAGTGACCGCCCGGAGAGGAAGAAGTCCAGGCTCGTCTTCACGCTGCGTTTGGCCGCGAATCCGATGCCGAGGACGACGACGAAGTAGAGGGCCAGGATCGTGTAATCCAGCCCGTTGGTAGGGAGCCGTAGCCCCTCGGCCAGGGTGATCATGGTGGGTACTCGCTTCTTTGCGCGACCGGAACGCACAGAAAGCTACGCCCGGGCCCTCAGAAGCTGAATACTTTTGTTTGGTTGAGTTGTTGATCTGTGATCGGGCCTGTCGATATGTCGTATATGCCCCTGGGGTATCCCGTGCTGTGCCCAGCGTTGACGCCGCTGTTGAGTTGTGCTTCATTGTGTTTGTTTGTGTTTGGTGGGCGTGTGAGGAGCTCCGTGAAGAAGACGACGACCCGGCTGGCTGACGGCCGGGAGCTCATCTACTACGACCTGCGCGACGACGCCGTACGCGACGAGCGGGACCACCGCCCCCTCGACCCCGTCGCCACCGCCTCCGAGATCAGGCACGACCGGCTCCTCGGCGACTCGGTCGCCATCGCCTCACACCGCCAGGCCCGCACCTACCACCCCCCGGCCGACGAATGCCCGCTGTGCCCCTCCCGTGACGGCCGGCTCTCCGAGATCCCCGCCCCCGACTACGACGTCGCCGTCTTCGAGAACCGCTTCCCCTCCCTCGCCGGCGACAGCGGCCGCTGCGAGGTCGTCTGCTTCACCCCCGACCACGACGCCTCCTTCGCCGACCTCAGCGAGGAGCAGGCCGCCCTGGTCCTGGAGGCCTGGACCGACCGCACCGCGGAACTGTCCCAACTCCCCGGTGTGGAGCAGGTCTTCTGCTTCGAGAACCGCGGCGCGGAGATCGGCGTCACCCTCGGCCACCCGCACGGCCAGATCTACGCGTACCCCTTCATCACCCCGCGCACCGAGCGGATGCTCACCTCGCTCGCCGCGCACCGCGAGGCCACCGGCGGCAACCTCTTCGACGACACGGTCGCCGACGAACTGGCCGACGGCCGCCGGATCGTCCTGGAGGGCGAGCACTGGGTGGTCTTCGTCCCGTACGCCGCCCACTGGCCCTACGAGGTGCACCTCTACCCCAAGCGCCGGGTCCCCGACCTGCTCGCCCTCGACGAGGCCGCGCGCACAGAATTCCCACAGATCTATCTGGAAGTCTTGCGGCGCTTCGACCGGATCTTCGTCGGGCGGGACGGTGGGAAAGAGGAGGGGGCGAGCCGGGGGGTCCGTGCGGCCGGCGCCGCGCGCACGCCGTACATCGCCGCCTGGCACCAGGCGCCGCTGCGCGCCGGGCGCCGTGAGGACTTCGCACTCCACCTTGAGCTTTTCACCATCCGCCGAACTTCCGGCAAGCTGAAGTTTCTCGCGGGTTCCGAATCCGGCATGAACGTGTTCATCAATGATGTGCCGCCGGAGGCCGCGGCCGAGCGACTGCGAGAGGTAGCGAGCGAGTGAGCAAGAAGTACCTGGTCACCGGTGGTGCGGGATACGTCGGCAGCGTCGTTGCGGCACATCTGCTGCAGGCCGGCCACGAGGTCACCGTGCTGGACGACCTGTCCACCGGCCACCGCGAGGGCATCCCCGCCGGAGCCCACTTCATCGAGGGCCGCATCCAGGACGCGGCGAAGTGGCTCGACCCCTCCTACGACGCGGTGCTGCACTTCGCCGCCTTCTCCCAGGTCGGCGAGTCCGTCGTGGACCCCGAGAAGTACTGGCGCAACAACGTCGGCGGCACCATGGACCTGCTCGCCGCGATGCGCGACGCCGGTGTCCGCACCCTCGTCTTCTCCTCCACCGCCGCCACCTACGGCGAGCCGGCGTCCACCCCGATCACCGAGTCCGCCGAGACCGCGCCCACCAGCCCGTACGGCGCCAGCAAGCTCGCCGTCGACCACATGATCAGCGGCGAGGCCGCCGCCCACGGCCTGGCCGCCGTCTCACTGCGCTACTTCAATGTCGCCGGCGCCTACGGCAGCTGCGGCGAGCGCCACGACCCCGAGTCGCACCTGATCCCGCTCGTCCTCCAGGTCGCCCAGGGCAAGCGCGCGGCGATCTCCGTCTACGGCGAGGACTACCCCACCCCCGACGGCACCTGCGTCCGCGACTACATCCACGTCGCCGACCTCGCCGAGGCCCACCTCCTCGCCCTCGACGCCGCCACCGCCGGTGAGCATCTGATCTGCAACCTCGGCAACGGCAACGGCTTCTCCGTCCGCGAGGTCATCGAGACCGTACGCAAGGTCACCGGGCACCCCGTCCCGGAGGTGGCCGCCCCGCGCCGCGGCGGCGACCCCGCCGTGCTGGTGGCCTCCGCCCAGACCGCCGTCGACCGCCTCGGCTGGCGGCCCGCCCGCGCCGACCTCGCCGGCATCGTCGCCGACGCCTGGGAGTTCGCGCAGCACCTCGAACGGACGAAGGAGTCCTGATGACCGCACACGGAACCGCGGCCCCGGCCACCGGGCGCGTCCGGCACACCGCCGGGCAGTTCGCCGCGGTGTACGGCGCCGCCCCCACGGGCACCTGGGCGGCGCCCGGCCGGGTCAACCTGATCGGTGAACACACCGATTACAACGACGGTTTCGTGATGCCGCTCGCCCTGCCGCACACCACCCTCGCCGCCGCCTCGGCCCGCACCGACGGGGTGCTGCGGCTGCACTCCGGCGGCGCCGACGGCGGCATCGTCGCACTGCGCCTCGACGAGCTGCGGCCATGGCCCGAGACGGCCTCAGAGTCGCTGGAGACGAGCCGGGGCGGCGCCCAACGCAGCGGCGGATGGGCCGCCTACCCCGCCGGCGTCGTCTGGGCGATGCGGGAGGCCGGCCTGCCCGTCGGCGGCGCGGATCTGCACTTCGAGAGCACGGTGCCCACCGGCGCCGGACTCTCCTCCTCCGCCGCCCTGGAGGTCGTCACCGCGCTCGCCCTCAACGACCTGTACGCGCTCGGCCAGGAGCCGCAGCGGCTGGCGCAGCTCGCCCAGCGGGCCGAGAACGCCTTCGTCGGGGTGCCCTGCGGGATCATGGACCAGACCGCAGCGGCCTGCTGCACCGAGGGCCACGCCCTGTTCCTGGACACCCGCGACCTCACCCGGCGCCAGGTCCCGTTCGACCTGGCGGGGGAGGGGCTGCGGCTCCTCGTGGTCGACACCCGGGTGAAGCACGAGCTGGGGGACGGCGCATACGCGGAGCGGCGCGCCGGCTGCGAGCGTGGCGCGCGGGCGCTCGGGGTGCCTGCCCTGCGCGACGTGCCCTACGCGCAACTGCCCGAGGCGCTGTCAGGGCTGGCCGGAGACCCCGTCGTCCAGGCCCTCGTCCGGCACATCGTCACCGAGAACCACCGCGTCGAAGAGGTCATCACCCACCTCGACGCGGGCCGCACCCGCGCCATTGGCCCGCTGCTCACGGCCGGCCACGCCTCGCTCCGCGACGACTTCAAGATCTCCTGTCCCGAGCTCGACCTCGCCGTCGACTCCGCGCTGGCGGCGGGCGCCCTCGGGGCCCGGATGACCGGCGGCGGTTTCGGCGGCTCGGCGATCGTGCTCGTCGAGGAGGCGGACGCCACGGCCGTGAGCGCGGCGGTCACCGAGGCGTTCGCGGCGGCCGGCCATGCCGCCCCGCGGATCTTCGAGGCGGTCGCGAGCGCGGGGGCGCACCGCGTCGAGTAGGGCGCGCCGGACGGCGTGAAGCCACCGGACAGGCGCCGAACAGCCCGGCGGGGGAAGCAGTTTCGCCAATCACCTTCCCTCGCCGCACCCCGTCCGTACGCTGGGAGCCTGCACCGGTGGGGGCCGGTGCCGATCAGGGGGCGAGACCGTTCGGGTACGGCGCCCGGGGTGGGGTAGCAATGTTGGCACGGCGGCGGCCGTGCGGCTGAGGCGATCTTCAACTCGGGCGCCGTGCCCGCTATGGTCCGTTCACCGAGACAGGGGGTCTCTGTGCAACGCATCCGGGTTCTGGTGGTCGACGACCACCGCATCTTCGCCGAATCCCTGGCGGCCGCGCTCGCCGCGGAACAGGACGTGGACGTCGCGGCCGCGGGCAGCGCCCCCGCTGCCCTGCGCAATCTGGACCGGGCGGCCACCGACGGCCACCGCTTCGACGTGCTGCTCGCCGACGCCGACCTCGCCGCGCCGCTGCTCGCGGTGCCCGCACAGGGAGCCGCCCGCGACACCGTGCCGCGCGCCGTGCCGCGGGACGGCATCGCGCTGGTCTCCGGCCTGCGCACCAGCCATCCGTATCTGCGCACCGTCGTCCTCGCCGACCGCGACGATCCGCGCCGCGCGGCCGCCGCCCTGCAGGCCGGTGCCTCCGGCTGGGTCGCCAAGGACTGCTCGCTCTCCCGGCTGCTCGCCGTCATCCGCGGTGTGCTCCGCGACGAGACGCATCTGCCGCCCGCGCTGCTGACCGGTGTGCTGCGGGAGCTGACGGCCGCCCGCAAGCACCGTTCGGAGAGTGAGCGGCTGGTGGAGTCGCTGACCCCGCGCGAGCGTGAGGTGCTGCGGTGCATGGTGGCGGGCCTGGGCCGCAAGGCGGTCGCCGAGCGGCTGTTCCTCTCGCCGCACACGGTCCGTACCCATATGCAGAACGTGCTCGGCAAGCTCGGGGTGCACTCCACCCTCGCGGCGGTGGCACTGGCCCGCCGGGCCGGCGTCGGCCCGGTCGAGCTGGAGGCGGCGGCCGCGGCGGCCTCGGTGCCGGTGCCGTGAGCGGCCCGGTTCCGTGAGCGGCCCGGGGCTCGTGGGACGGCTGGGGGCCTGAGCCCGCCACGGGCTCCTGGCGCCGGTCCGGCGGATCGGGGCAGGACCCCGGCAGGCCCTCCGGCTCCGCCACAGCACGGCCACGCCCCCGGCGCGCTCTACGGCTCCGTCAGCACGGCCCCGCACCCGCCACGCCCTATGGCCTCGTCAGCACCGCCACGCCCCGTGCCCCCAGCGTGATCCGGTCGACGGCCCCGGCCCCGGCCCCGGCCGTGCCGCGCGCCGCGAGCGCATCCCGCAGCGGCGCCGGCAGCCCGACCTCGGCCGCCTCCGCCCCGTGGTTGAGGAGGAAGAGGTAGCGTCCGCCGGCGCCCTCGCGGACGGTGGCCTGGACGCCCGCGGGCAGCCCCGGCAGTACGGGCTCCACACCGGCCGCCGCGCGGACCTCGTCCAGCAGCGCCCGCATCAGCGCCGGTTCGAGCCGGGTGGCGACGTACCAGACCGTGCCCCGCCCGTAGGAGTGCCGGGTCACCGCGGGCCGGCCGGCCAGCTCCCCGTCCGTGAAGTGGGCGAGCGCCTCGGCCCCTTCGAGGTCCAGGGCCTCCGACCACAGGTCCGCCTGCCCCGCGTAATCTCCGTCGACAGCCACCGACCGGCCCGCCTCCAGCGGCCAGAACTCCGCCACCCGCAGCCCCAGCAGCGCCCGCAGCGGCGCCGGGTAGCCGCCGGGGTGCACCCGGTCGTGCGCGTCGACGATCCCGGAGAAGAACGACACCAGCAGCTGCCCGCCGTCGCGTACATAGGCGGCCAGCCGCTCGGCATCCCGCGTGGTGAGCAGATACAGGTTGGGCGCCACGACCAGCCGGTAGCCGGACAGGTCGCGCTGCGGCGGCAGCACATCGCAGGCCACACCCGCCTCGAACAGCGGCCGGTAGTGATCCAGCGCGATACGGGAGTGGTCCAGCGCGGTCGACGGCTTGGAGTCCAGCTCGAGCGCCCACCAGCTGTGCCAGTCCGCGAGCAGCGCCACCCCGGCCCGCGACCGGGTCCCCTCGATGCCCGGCACTGACGCCAACTCCCGCCCCAGCATCGACACTTCACGGAAGACGCGGGTGTCGGTCCCGCCGTGCGGCAGCATCGCCGAGTGGAACTTCTCCGCGCCGCCCAGCGACTGCCGCCACTGGAAGAACAACACCGCGTCCGCGCCCTGGGCGACGGCCTGCCAGCTCCACAGCCGCATCGCACCGGGCGGCTTGGGACCGTTGCGGGGCCGCCAGTTGACCGCGCCCGGCGCCTGTTCCAGCAGCATCCAGGGCTGCCCGGAGCGCGCCGAGCGCATCAGGTCGAAGACATATCCGGCCCGGACGTGATCGTCGGGCACATGCGGATCCTGGTAGAAGTCCAGCGCCATCGCGTCCATATGGGACGACCAGGCGAAGGCATCGACCGGCTTGTGCTGCGGCATCAGATTGGTGGTGGCCGGAATTCCCGGGGTGACACGTTCCAGCACCGCCTTTTCGGCCAAGTAGCAGGCGCGCAGTGCCTCGTCACCGAAGCGCAGATAGTCCAGCTGCTGTGCGGGGTTGGGGAAGGTGGGCGCGGTGCGGGGCGGCAGCACCTCGTCGAAGTCGCCGTACGCCTGTGACCAGAAGGCCGTCGACCAGGCGGCGTTGAGCGCGTCGACGCTCCCGTACCGCTCGCGCAGCCAGCGCCGGAAGTCGTCGGCCGACACCTCGCAGTAGCAGTGGCGGGTGTGGCAGCCGTATTCGTTGCCGATGTGCCACATGGCGAGCGCGGGGTGGCCGGCGTAGCGGGTGGCGAGCTGTTCGACGAGGCGTACGGCGTGGGCGCGGTAGACGGGGCTGGAGGGGCAGTAGTGCTGCCGGGCGCCGGGCCAGCGCCGCCGGCCGTCGGCGTCCTCGGGCAGGATCTCGGGGTGCGCGCGGGAGAGCCACGGTGGTGGTGAGGCGGTCATCGTCGCCAGACAGACGGCGATACCGGCGCCCGCCAGCCCGTCCATGACCCGGTCGAACCAGCCGAAGTCCCAGGCCCCGGGCCGGGGTTCGACCTTGGCCCAGGAGAAGATCCCGGCGGTGACCAGGGTGACACGGGCCGCCTTCATCAGCTTCAGATCCTCGGCCCACACCTCCTCGGGCCACTGCTCGGGGTTGTAGTCGCCGCCGAAATGGATGCCCATGGATCCCCCTACGGATCGAGGCCCGGGCGGGGCGCCGCGGCCCCGCCGTCAGCAGAACCGGCTCACGAGGAGTTCTTGTACACGCTCCAGCCGCCGTCGACGACGAGGCTCGCCCCGGTGACGAAGGATGCCTCGGGGGAGAGCAGAAAGGCGATGGCCGCGGCGATCTCCTCGGGCCGCCCCAGCCGCCGCGCCGCCGTCTCCGCGGCGCTGGCCTGCCGTTCCTCCTCGCCGATCCCGTCCCATGCAGCCGTCAGCACGGGGCCCGGCAGCACGCTGTTGACCCGCACCTCCGGCCCGTATTCGACGGCCAGTTGACGGCCCAGACCGGTCAGTCCGGCCTTCGCCGCGGCGTAGGCAGGCCGTCCCGGCAGCCCGACCAGGGCATGCACGGACGAGGTCAGCACCACCGCGCCGCCGCGCGCCCGCAGATCCGCCAGGGCGGCGCGTACGCCCAGGAACGAACCGGTGAGATTGACCGCGAGCTGCCGGTCCCAGTCCGCCAGCGGGGTGCGGTCGGCGGCCGCCACAGACGGCACAAAGGCGTTGCTGACCAGCCCGTCCACCGGGCCGTAGCGCTGCCGCGCCGCCTCGACGGCCCGCCGCCAGTCGTCCTCGCCCGCCACATCGCAGTGCTCGTACGAGGCCCGGCCGCCGGCCGCCCGGATGCGCCGCGCGGTGTGTTCGCCGCGCGCGTCGTCGATGTCCAGCAGCACCCCGGCGCCCTCGGCCGCCAGCCGGTCGGCGGTGGCCGCCCCGATCCCGGCGGCGGCCCCGGTCACCAGGACCGTACGGCCCTCGAACCGCCTGCCGTACGGGCCGTTCGCCGGATGCGGTGCGCGCTGCTGGCTCATGGCGCGATCCAAGCCCACGGGGCGAGCGGCGGGCAAGGGGACAGGGACGGCGAGGGGCGCACGCGAATTCAGGGGGCGCGCGCCACCTTCTTGCGCGCCGCCAAATGCGGTGCGCCAACCGGTCGCACGCCGGTGCAGAACTGCCTTCGCGACGCGCCTGGGCTTCCCTGGGCGGCTATCCGGGAGTGTTGTCGAACGGCCCGGTCAACTGCCGCAGCAGTCCGGCCAGTTCACTGCGCTGCTGTCGGGACAGCTCGGCGAGAATGGCACGCTCCTGGTAGAGCAGTCCGGCCAGCGACCGGTCGGCCTTGTCGCGGCCCTCCGCGGTCAGTCTGACCAGCACTCCGCGCCGGTCGCTGGGGTCGGGCAGCCGCTCGACGAGGTTCTTCTTGGCCAGCCGGTCGATGCGGTTGGTCATCGTCCCCGAGGTGACCAGTGTCTGCGTCAGCAGCGCCCCGGGGGAGAGCTGGTACGGCGCCCCGGCGCGCCGCAGCGCGGTGAGCACATCGAACTCCCACGGCTCCAGGCCCACCTCGGAAAAGGCGATACGGCGGGCCCGGTCAAGGTGTCTGGCCAGCCTGGAGACGCGGCTGAGGACCTCAAGCGGCTCCACGTCGAGGTCCGGGCGCTCGCGGCGCCATGCTGCGACCAGTCGGTCGACCTCGTCCTCCATGACGATCAGTGTAGAGGGTCTGTCGACATGAAGTCTCTTGACGTCGAGATATATTTCGCTGGACTATGGGCATCGTCGGCGGGGGCTCGGTTTCCAGCCGAGACGGCCCGAACCAGACCGTGCCAGCCTTGTGTCAGCCCTGCATCGGCAAAGGGGTTTCGAACATGCACGACGCACCAACCTGGGATCCGCAGCAATATCTCCGCCACTCCGGGCACCGTACCCGTCCGTTCCACGACCTGCTCAACCGGATACCCGACCTGCCCCGGCAGGACCGCACCGCCCGCATCGCCGACCTCGGCTGCGGCCCCGGCAACGTCACCGCCCAGCTCACCACCCGCTGGCCGGACGCGCACATCACCGGATTCGACAACTCCCCGGACATGCTCAAAGAGGCCGAGACCTACGCCGGCCCCACCCCGGGCGGCGGCCACCTCGACTTCGCCCCCGCCGACGCCGCCGACTGGACGCCCGAGGAGACCTACGACCTGATCGTCTCCAACGCGGCCCTGCAGTGGGTCCCCAACCACCCGGACTCCTTCGCCCGCTGGATCGAGGCCCTCGCCCCCGGCGGCACCTTCGCCTTCCAGGTCCCCGGCAACTTCACCTCACCCAGCCACGCCCTCCTCGGCGAGCTGTGCGACGCCCCTCAGTGGCGCGAGCGGCTCAACACCCACGGCCGCCGCTTCATCCACATCCTCGAACCGGCCGCCTACCTGGAGCGCCTCACCGACCTCGGCTGCGCCGCCGACGTCTGGGAAACCACCTACGTCCAGCTCCTGGAGGGCGACGACCCGGTCCTCGACTGGGTCAAGGGCACCGCCCTGCGCCCCGTCCTCACCGCCTTGGAGAACGACCCGGCCGCCCGCGAAGCCTTCCTCGCCGAATACCGCGAAGCCCTCCGCAAGGCCTACCCCACGGGCCGCCACGGCACGGTCTTCCCCTTCCGCCGCATCTTCGCCGTCGCCCAGAAGCCCACGGCACACTGACGCCCCCCGCCCACCGCCGGCCGCCACCCCCGCGGCCGCGCCCCGACTCTCCCCCTCCGAGGTGACCCGCGCCGTGATCACCGGCCTCGACCACATCCAGCTCGCCGCGCGCGGCGACTACCGGTCCGAGGCCGGCACGGGCCGGCTCCAGCTGGGCGTCCAGGGGATTTGCGGGCCTTTGAGCTACGGGATTTCGAGCTACGGGATGGGGTCGCGTTTGCCGAGGGTGTGCGGGAAGAACTTCGCGCATTCCTCCGTGTCGGGACCGAACAGCGTCCCCCACGAGCCGTCGGAGAAACCGAGCTGCACATCGTGGTCATGGGCGCCGGTCAGCCGCGTCCAGGACAGGCAGTCCCGACGGAAACTCGGACCCAGTTCGATCGCCTCGTCCAGTTTCCCGTTCCAGCGGTTGTACTGCGCGTACACGAAGTGGAAGTTTCTCTCGGTGAGCGCGACCGCGACCACGACGCCCACCTTGGCCCGCGGCTGAGCTGCCGCCAGCCACTGGCCGGCCAGACTGTCCCAGCCGCCGAAGAACGTCTTCTTCCTCTTCTGCGCCTTGGCCCTCTTGGCGGGATCGGTCACCTTGTCGAACTGACTGGGCGACGAAAAGTCGGCGGTCAGGAAACGGAAGACGAATTCCCCGAACTTTCCCAGGAAATCCCCGGAACTGGACCGGCCGTCGGCCAGCACCCGGGGCCGTCGCTTGTCCGGCACGTCGCAGCCACCCGTACCGGTGGCATAGGGCGAGCGCGACGTGGTGAACCCGCCCAGATAGACCTCGCCTGCGGGCAGTACCGCGGGGATTTTCTGCTCCAGATCGGCCCGCAATGTTCTCAGCTCCTCTTAGCCGAACAGGGAATCATCCGCGGCAGCGGCACGGGTACACGGTGCGGTCACCTCAGCGGTGAATGTGCCGGCTTCGCCGTCCACAGACGCGCTGAACGCATAACCCGCCGATTGCTCAGGCGCCTCGTCCCCGGCGCATACGCGGACGCGATTCCCGGCGCTTTCCGTCTCCGCCTGCCATCCTCGCGAGGTGAACGAGGCGACGGCCCTCGGCAGTGCGTGCGGGAGATCGTCCCCCACCACGCTGCTGATGTACCAGCCGTGCCGTGCCGAGCAGGCGGACCGCAGGCCCTTGGCCCAGCATGTCTCGCACGTGATGGATTCGACCTGTTGCCCTCCGTGTACCTGACCGCGCAGTGCGGCGGCGTCCATCAGGCGGCTGGAGTACCAGAACAGGGCCTGTGCCACTGCCGGGTCCGGGTCAGGCAGGGGCGGCGGCGACTGAGGCAGCGCCATGGGACCGTCGGCGGAGCTGTGTTCGCCCGCCGGCATATCGGTTTGCCGCCCCGTCACCTCGATCGTGTTGACGATATTGAAGAACAACTCGGAATACAGGTTCCAGTCGTCCAAGCACGGGGTGCTGAGCTCGAACAGCCCGACTTCGCCATGATCAGGCACCGGAAAGAAGACCGAGATTTTCCCCAGGGTCAGCGTCTCGGGCCGGCCGGAGTCGGTGATCTCGCCGGGCAGTCTCCGGACCTCCGGAGCGAGCCGGACGGCCGCCTCGCCGGCGGCCAGGGTGATCACTTCGACCTCGCTGTCCGGGGATCCCGTGGCGAGGTGGTCAGCCAGGTCCTGGGCCGTCATCGTTTTTACCTGCGGCATGTCGTCGACGAACGTTGCGGTGACTGTTGCCGTGCTCCGCTGCCCTTCGACGTTCAGCAAACAGAAACCGGCGTAACTCATCCCCGCCTCCACCATCTCGGAGACCAGGGGGATGTTCATCATCACGAACCTGAGCCAGAGCTCGTCGTCGCCCTCCGGGTACACCTCCGCCGCAAGGTCAGCGAGGTCTTCCACGAGGGCCTCGGGATCGGCGGTCAGGGGGTATTCGAAGAAGGCGGGAGGGACCCGAAAGGTGACGGGCGGGTCCTCATCAGCTCCGCGGGCCACTTCGGCGACTGCTTCCGTCATGTTCCCTATGCCCCCGCCGCCTGCAGGAACGCCTTGCCGATCGGCTTGTCATCGGGCCAGTTCGCCTCGAGGCGATGGCCGAGGCCAATGCCCTTGACGCCCATCTGAGTGCCGCGGGCACCCCAGTGCGCGACGTCCACCCCCATGCCTTCCGCCTTGGGGAACACCTTCTGGATGCCCTTGTGCATGACACCGTCCGCCATGCCTCGGGCCATGTTCTCCGACGTCTTCAGGCTCTGGGCATTCTTGAACGTGTTGGCGATCTTGCCACCCTGAGCGGCGATTTTCTCGCCCTTTGCCAGAGCCCCGGCGGCTTTGAGTCCCTTCACGGCGCCGATTCCCGGGAGCACTCCCAGTCCTGCGCCGACCCAGTCCATGACACCCACTTTGCCGCCCCGCGACGCCTTGATCCCGTATCCGGCAAGAGCGAGCGCGCTGGCACCGATGGCCAGGCCGCCCAGAATCGCCCCGACCGGTGGGATGGCCATCGTTGCGAGGGAGGCGATGGACAACACCGCACTGATGTTGGACAGCAGATCGGCGTGCTCGGCCAGCCAGTCCTTGAACGCTCGCCAGCCGGCCTTGAGCCCGTCCATCGCCTTGCTCCACCAGTGGAGGTCCGGCGGGTGGTTCTCCGAGGCCTTCAGGATCGCGCGTTCGGCCTCGCCGGCCCGGTCCTTCCACTGCGCGTAGATCCGCTCGGCCTCGCGGATGAGGTCCTCGAGTTTGTCCTTGGAGTGGTCGGCCTTCTCCTTGGCCGCGTCCATCTCGTTGTCCATCCGCTTGGCAGCCGCCGGCTCCATCGGCTGCCCGAAGTACGGCGCGTACTTTTGGTACACGTCGTTGTAGTGATCGAGGTCCGACTCCGCCTGCTTACGGGCCGACGCCGCCTCCGCCTCGATCTTCCCGGCCTTTTCCTGGAATCCCTGCAGATGGCCGTGCCAGCCGCGCAGCGCCTTGGCGCAGTCGTGCATGGACTCGCTGCCCTGCTTGAGGTACTTGGGGAGTTCGCCGAGCTTCTTGGCGAAGTTCCGGGCCGCCTCGCCCTCCCAGGCGCCGTCACTCTTGCCGACCGCCTTGAGCAGATGGTCCAGCTCATCCAGCTCGTCGCCCACGGACTTCACGTCCGAGGAGAGTGCCTGGATGGCGTGGAGATCCCCCTTGGCCGGATTGAATCCGACCCCGGGCCAGGCCGAGTCGTCGTCGATGAACATGCTGCGCCAGGACATGCGTTTCCCCCTGTTGTCAGTCGCTTCTCGGGCCGAGCCGGTGATTACTTCTTGCCGAGCATCTTGGCGTTTTCCTCTTCGCCCGCTTTATAGGCGTCCAGAGTCATCTTGAGCTTCTCGTGAATATCCTTCGCGGCATCCGCGATGCGCTTGATGCCGTCGCCCCACTGGCCCTGGAATTCATCACAGGCATCATCGAGGCCGTCGGTTCCCAGCGTCTTCGGGCCCACCTTGTTCAGGCGCTGCTGGGCGTCCCGCATACGATCGTCGGCGTTTGCGAGTTTATTGAGCATCCCCTGTACGCGCTCGACGTCGATTTTGAAGTCTGCCGCCATGGCGTGATTCCCCCGTCGCTCGGCGATTTCTTGGATGCGGCGATCCCGAATCGACGCATCCGCTCACCGTATCGTGATCACCTGGCGGGGTGAAAACGCGGAGGTAAAAGGTGGGTAATGTGAAGTGAGGGTGTGGGGCAAAGATGGATTAAAGAAAGGGGAAAGCGGGTGTGGGGTGTGCCGGAAATGTCGCCAAACGATCGAACATTCGCATGATGTCTGTACGGAGGTGCTCCGCGGAAAAGGGAGCGGCGTCCGGCCCGTTGCTACGCGCCGTACAGTGCGGCCTGCGCATAGATGAGGTTCGCATCCAGTAGTCCGGTATCCGCGCGGTATCGGCCGGACTTGAAGTCGAGGGCGGGCTTCCGCGGCCCGTCGCCGGCTCGCGTGCGCCAGTGGGCGCGGCGGGGCTTGCCCCAAAGCCACCAGCTCGAATGCGTATCGCCGTTGAGCAGATTCAGCAACGCAAGAAGGGCCCAGAAGGGCGAGAATGCCCAATATGCGATCCAGCCGCGGATATTCCCCTTATAGGCGGTCATGCTGCGCTGCCCGCCCGCGTCCTCTATGCGCCACGCCTGACGCATTCCTCGGGGGGAACGTTCGTGGGTCACCTGACCGATGAATCGGCCGTATCCGTCATGCACTGCATAGACGGTCTGCTGGGCAGCGGCGCCGGCCTGAGGGGCGATGGTGCACAGGGTGTGTGCGGGCTCTGCAGCGGTCGTAAGCGTGAAGGCCGGCTGTTGCTCGGAACTGGTGATGTGGTGATGAACCCGGGCCAGCGCCGGGCCGGGGGCAATCTTCCCGGTCCGTCCCGGGTGCAGGATCCCCCATGCCTCACACCCCGGCAACGCGGAGAACTCCTTCGCAGCGTCGTTCCGTGTGATGCCGAACGTGACCTCGGACATTTCTCGCTCCGTAATTCCTGCTTCGATTCGGTGCTCTATCGGCGCTACGCGCCGTACAGCACGGCCTGCGCATGGATGAGGTTCATGTCCAGCTGCCCGCTGCCCGCCCGGTAGCGGCCGGTGTTGAAATCGAGGGCAGCCTTCCTGGGGCCGCCGCCGGCCCGCATGCGCCAGCGGGCGCGGTGGGGCTTGCTCCACAGTGAACCGCCGGGACGCACATCGCCATTGAGGAGGAAGATCAGGGCCATGATGGCCCAGAACGGCGAGATCGCCCAATAGGCGATCCAGCCGCGGATAGTCCCCTTATAGGCGACCGCGCTGTACTGCTTGGCCGCGTCCTCGATGCGCCACGCCTGGCGGATTCCCAGTGGGGAACGCTCGTGGATGATCCGGCCGATGAAGCGGCCGGATCCGTCATGCACCGTATATGCGGTATGCGACTCGGCGGCGCCGGCCTGAGGGACGACGGTGCACAGGGCATGGGTCGGCTCTGCGGCCGTGAGGGCGAAGGCCGGCTCGTGGTCGTCACTACCGCCGAGGCGATGAATGCGGGCCAGTGGTGATTCGGCGGCGATCCGCCCATTTCCCGTTTGCAGGGCTCCCCATGCCTCGTGCTCGGGCAGTGCGGTGAATTGCTGAGCAAACTCTTCCCGGGAAAGGCAGAACGTTATCTCGGTCATTCGGTTTTACTGCTCCTGGTCCGGCTCGCCTCGTTCCGCAAAGGTCTCCACCCTCGCGTACCCGGATGACCGTCTCGTGGCTCCTGGTGAGGCGCGGTGATGGCGGCGGCCGACCAGTGTGTCAGACGATGATCAACAGGCGGATCGCCATGTGAGGCACTGCCGTTGAGGCATCACCGGGGAGTCGTCATCGCTGAGGCGTTGCCGTCGGGATGCCATGGCAGACGCCCGGCACTCGACCCGCAGGCGCCTGCCCCGCCGGCCCGCCGCCCCGAGGAGCCCCGCCCCTCCCGCACCCTCAATTCTTCCGATGCCCTATCAACCGAGGCTTCGCCTCCAAGTTGCCCAGGCCGTGCCAGGCGAGATTGACCAGGTGGGCCGCGACCTCGGCCTTTTTCGGCTTGCGGGTGTCGACCCACCACTGGCCGGTCAGGGCGACCATGCCGACCAGGGCCTGAGCGTAGAGCGGGGCGAGTTTCGGATCGAAGCCGCGGGCCTTGAATTCCAGGCCCAGGATGTCCTCGACCTGGGTGGCGATATCGCTGATGAGAGAGGCGAAGGTGCCCGTCGACTGGGCCACGGGGGAATCGCGGACCAGGATGCGGAAACCGTCGGTGAAGGTCTCGATGTAGTCGAGCAGCGCGAAAGCCGCCTGTTCGAGGAGTTCGCGGGGATGGCCGGCGGTCAGCGCGCCCGTCACCATGTCCAGCAGCTGCCGCATCTCGCGGTCCACGACGACCGCGTACAGGCCCTCCTTGCCGCCGAAGTGCTCGTAGACCACCGGCTTGGACACCCCGGCCTTCGCCGCGATCTCCTCCACCGACGTGCCCTCGTAGCCCCGCTCGGCAAAGAGCGTGCGACCGATGTCCAGCAGCTGCTCCCGGCGCTCCGCACCGGTCATCCGGACCCTGCGGGCCCGCCGCGTCCCCGCGGAGGAAGACTTGCTTTTGCTGCCGCTGGTACTGCTGTCGTCGATCGCCACCCGTCAATCATGCCTTCCCGGCTACCGCCGGGAGGCACCCCCGGCGGCCTTCTCCGCGCGTCGGGCATCGAGACGGGACGCATCCGGCCACCGGACGTCATACGCCCAGCCCGCCTTCTCGAACCAGCGGATCAAGCGGGCGCTGGAGTCCAGCTGCCCCTTCATCACCCCGTGCCGCGCACAGGTCGGGTCCGCGTGGTGCAGGTTGTGCCAGGACTCACCGCACGAGAGGACGGCCAGCCACCAGACGTTCCCCGAACGGTCCCGGGACTTGAAGGGGCGCTTGCCGACCGCGTGGCAGATGGAGTTGATCGACCACGTCACGTGATGCAGCAGCGCGACACGGACCAGGGAACCCCAGAAGAACGCGCTCAGCGCACCCTGCCAGGACCAGGTAACCAGGCCGCCCACCAGCGGCGGGATCAGCAGCGACACCGCCGTCCACAGCACGAACTGGCGGGAGATCGTACGGATCGCACTGTCCTTGATCAGGTCCGGTGCGTACTTCTGCTGCGGCGTCTGCTCCTCGTCGAACATCCAGCCGATGTGCGCCCACCACAGGCCCTTCATCAGGGCGGGCACCGTCTCGCCGAAGCGCCACGGAGAGTGCGGGTCGCCCTCGGCGTCGGAGAACTTGTGGTGCTTGCGGTGGTCGGCCACCCAGCGCACCAGCGGCCCCTCCACGGCCAGCGACCCCATGATCGCGAGCGCGATCCGCAGCGGCCGCTTCGCCTTGAAGGCGCCATGCGTGAAGTAGCGGTGGAAGCCGATCGTGATGCCGTGGCAGCCGATGTAGTACATCGCCACCATCAGCCCCAGATCGAGCCAGCTCACCCCCCAGCCCCAGGCCAGTGGCACCGCGGCCACCAGGGCCACGAACGGGACGGTGATGAACAGCAGGAGCGTGATCTGTTCGAGCGACCTGCGCTGCTCGCCGCCCAGCGTCGCGGACGGGGTACCGGCGGACGGACCGACGGCGGAATCGGCAGGAATCGGTGGATCTTCTACGGCTTCAGGACCAGCGGTCATGGTGTCCCTCGTCGGGGGCTCGGGGGCACGGCTACGGCTACGGGACCGTAACCTACGGTCTCGTAAGTATGGCAGTGCCGCCGCCACGGGCAAGGCCGTGACAGGCGCCACACCCTCCCACCTGTGACGCAGTGCCCACACAGCGGACGGTGTGATCTGCCGAAGCTGGGCAGACCTATCCTGGGGACGTCGGACAGCGCGGTCCGCAACCCGCCCGCATCAGACCTGCCCACCCCGTCGCCCGTCCCGACCCCTCCCACGGGTCGCGGTGCGACGTCCCTGATCGCTGCAAGGAGCCGCACCTGTGAGCAGTGCCGACAACACTCCGGCCGAGATCGTGTCCATCGAAGGCCCCGAAGCCGGCCCGAGCGACAACGTCGCCCTGCGTGCCGACATCCGCCGCCTCGGTGATCTCCTCGGCGAGACCCTCGTCCGACAAGAGGGACAGGAACTGCTCGACCTGGTCGAGCGGGTACGCGCCCTGACCCGGTCCGACGGCGAAGCCGCGGCCCGGCTCCTGGGCGACACCGACCTGGCCACCGCCGCCAAGCTGGTGCGCGCCTTCTCCACGTACTTCCACCTCGCGAACGTCACCGAGCAGGTCCACCGCGGCCGGGAGCTGGGCGCCAGGCGCGCCGCCGAGGGCAGCATCCTCGCCCGCACCGCCGACATGCTCAAGGACGCCGACCCCGAGCACCTCCGCGAGACCGCCCGCAACCTCGGCGTACGCCCCGTCTTCACCGCGCACCCCACCGAGGCCGCCCGGCGCTCCGTCCTCACCAAGCTCCGCAAGGTCGCCGAACTGCTCGACAGCCCCGACGGCGAGCGCCGCCGCGCCGACCTGCGCCTGGCCGAGAACATCGACCTCATCTGGCAGACGGACGAGCTGCGCGTCGCCCGCCCCGAGCCCACCGACGAGGCCCGCAACGCCATCTACTACCTCGACGAGCTGGGCCGGGGCGCGGTCGGCGACGTCCTCGAAGACCTCGCCGCCGAGCTGGAGCGGGCCGGCACCGAGCTGCCCGCCGGCACCCGCCCGCTCACCTTCGGCACCTGGATCGGCGGCGACCGCGACGGCAACCCCAACGTCACCCCCCAGGTCACCTGGGACGTCCTGCTTCTCCAGCACGAGCACGGCATCACCGACGCCCTGGAGCACGTCGACGAGCTGCGCGGCGCGCTGTCCAACTCCATCCGCAACTGCGGCGCCACCGACGAGCTGCTGGCCTCCCTCCAGCGCGACCTCGACCTCCTCCCCGAGATCAGCCCCCGCTACAAGCGGCTGAACAGCGAGGAGCCCTACCGCCTCAAGGCGACCTGCATCCGGCAGAAGCTCGTCAACACCCGCGAACGCCTCGCCGGCGATACCCCCCACGTCCCCGGCCGTGACTACCTCGGCACCGTGGAGCTCCTCGACGACCTCGCCCTGATCCAGACCTCGCTGCGCGCACACCGCGGCGGACTGGTCGCCGACGGCCGCCTGGAGCGCACCCTGCGCACCATCGCCGCCTTCGGCCTGCAGCTCGCCACCATGGACGTCCGCGAGCACGCCGACGCGCACCACCACGCCCTCGGCCAGCTCTTCGACCGCCTCGGCGAAGAATCCTGGCGCTACGTGGACATGCCGCGCGACTACCGCCGCAAGCTCCTCGCCAAGGAACTGCGCTCCCGCCGCCCGCTGGCCCCCACCCCGGCACCGCTCGACGAGGCCGGCGCCAAGACGCTCGGTGTCTTCCGCACCATCCTCAAGGCCAAGGACACCTTCGGCCCCGAGGTCGTCGAGTCCTACATCATCTCGATGTGCCAGGGCTCCGACGACGTCTTCGCCGCCACCGTCCTCGCCCGCGAAGCCGGCCTGATCGACCTGCACGCCGGCTGGGCCAAGATCGGCATCGTCCCGCTCCTGGAGACCACCGACGAGCTGAAGATCGCCGACCAGCTGCTCGACGAGATGCTCGCCGACCCCTCCTACCGGCGCCTGGTCGCCCTGCGCGGCGACGTCCAGGAGGTCATGCTCGGCTACTCCGACTCCTCCAAGTTCGGCGGCATCACCACCTCCCAGTGGGAGATCCACCGCGCCCAGCGCCTGCTGCGCGACGTCGCCCACCGGCACGGCGTACGGCTGCGCCTCTTCCACGGCCGCGGCGGCACCGTCGGCCGCGGCGGCGGCCCCTCCCACGACGCGATCCTCGCCCAGCCCTACGGAACCCTCGAAGGCGAGATCAAGGTCACCGAACAGGGCGAGGTCATCTCCGACAAGTACCTCGTCCCGTCCCTGGCGCGGGAAAACCTGGAACTGACGGTCGCCGCCACCCTCCAGGCCTCCGCCCTGCACACCGCCCCCCGGCAGTCCGACGAGGCCCTGGCCCGCTGGGACGCCGCCATGGAAACCGTCTCCGACGCCGCCCACGGCGCCTACCGCCGCCTCGTCGAAGACCCGGACCTGCCCGCGTACTTCTTCGCCTCCACCCCCGTCGACCAGCTCGCCGAACTCCACCTCGGCTCGCGGCCCTCCCGCCGCCCCGACTCCGGCGCCGGACTCGACGGACTGCGCGCCATCCCGTGGGTCTTCGGCTGGACCCAGTCCCGCCAGATCGTCCCCGGCTGGTTCGGCGTCGGCACCGGCCTCAAGGCCGCCCGCGAAGCCGGACTCGACAGCGTCCTGGACGAAATGCACGAGTACTGGCACTTCTTCCGCAACTTCCTGTCCAACGTCACCATGACGCTGGCCAAGACCGACCTGCGGATCGCCCAGCACTACGTCGACACCCTCGTCCCCGACAAGCTCAAGCACGTCTTCGACGTCATCAAGGCCGAGCACGAACTCACCGTCGCCGAGGTCCTGCGCGTCACCGGGGAGAAGGAACTCCTCGACTCCAACGACGTCCTCAAGCAGACCTTCCACATCCGCGACGCCTACCTGGACCCGATCTCCTACCTCCAGGTCTCGCTGCTGGACCGCCAGCGCAGCGCCGCCGAACGCGGCGAGGAGCCCGACCCGGTCCTCGCCCGTGCGCTCCTGCTCACCGTCAACGGCGTCGCCGCCGGACTGCGCAACACCGGCTGACCCACCCCCGCACCACACCACGGCGGCGGCCCGCCCTCCCACCAAGGAGGACGGGCCGCCGCCGTCTTCAGCTCTACAGCGCCGTGAACGCCGCGCCCAACAACACCGCCCCCAACAACCCCATCACCCACGCCGTACGACGCAGCCGCATCCCCCCGGCCACCACCAGCGCCGCCAGCAACAACGACCCCGCGAACGGCACCCACGCATGCAGAATCCCGGCCGCCCCGGTCCGCACCGCATGCGTCGTCCCCGGCTTGACCGTCACCTCGACCCGCGCACCCTTGTCCGGCGCCGCCGCCTCCGCAATCGACACCTTCGCCAGCCGCCGGCCCTCACCCGCCGACGGAACATACGGGCCCGTGCACCGCTCACCCGCACACGCCGACACCGTCATCATCCCGCGCTCCCGCGCCTTGACGAGCATCGCGTACTGCGCCGTGTGCCACGACGTCCACACCCCCGCCACCAGCAGGAGCAACGCCAGCAGACCCATCAACCCGGTCCTGGCGACAAGGAGCGCCCCATAGGCGCTCTCACCGGCACGCCGGAAACGACTACGTCTGACCGGACGGGTACGCGTACTGCTTCTGGGCATGGCGGCGATCCTTGGCCATCCACCCACACCCGTCAACCTCGGACAACGGTTCGTCAGAGACTGACCCCCACTGTCCCATTCACGAGTTGTACGTGGTCTGCGCCCGTTCCAGACCATCGACAATCAGCGTCTCCACCGCATCCGCCGCACGGTCCACGAAATAATCCAGCTCGCGCCGCTCCGCCGCCGAAAAATC
This sequence comes from Streptomyces sp. G7(2002), assembly GCF_028870195.1. Taxonomy (NCBI): domain Bacteria; kingdom Bacillati; phylum Actinomycetota; class Actinomycetes; order Kitasatosporales; family Streptomycetaceae; genus Streptomyces; species Streptomyces sp. G7(2002). The sequence goes on along the minus strand of NZ_CP102609.1, from coordinate 4,127,862 downwards.
CTTCAGCACAAAATCCGCCACCTGCATACGGCCCGGCGGACGCCCGATCCCGAACCGCACCCGGTGATACTCCGCCCCCAACGACTTCGTGATCGACTTCAAACCGTTGTGACCGTTGTCACCGCCGCCCAGCTTCAGCCGCAGCGCACCGTAATCAATATCCAGCTCATCGTGAATCGCCACGATGTTGCCCACCGGCACCTTGTAGAAATCCCGCAACGCCGTCGTCGGACCACCCGACAGATTCATGAACGACAACGGCTTCGCCACCACCACACGGCGACCCGACGGGCCCGGCGCACCACAACGCCCCTCCACCACCTGCGCCCGCGCCTTGTGCGCCTTGAAACGGCCCCCCATCCGTTCCGCCAGCAAATCCGCCACCATGAAACCCACATTGTGGCGATTACGCGCATACTCCGGGCCCGGATTACCCAGCCCCACCACCAGCCACGGATCAGCGTCCGCCATCTCAGTCACTCCCACATCCGCCGGCCACACCCGCCGGCCCCGACCGCAACTGCCCATGAAACAGCCCAACCGCCACCCCACGCCCAAAGGCGCGCGGCAGCGGCTGGACAAAGCGCTGAGAACCCGCCTCAGCGAAAAAGACTCAGGCCTCGGCGCCCTCAGCGCCCTCACCCTCGGCGGCCTCCTCGGCCGGCGCCTCCGCCTGCGCCGCGACGACCTGCAGCACCACGGCGTCGTCCTCAACGGCCAGCGACACACCGGCCGGCAGCGCGATGTCCTTGGCCTGCACCGAGTGACCGGCGTCCAGACCCGCGATGGAGACGGTGACCGACTCCGGGATGTGGGTGGCCTCGGCCTCGACCGGCAGGGTGTTCAGCGAGTACTCGAGCAGGTTGCCGCCCGGGGCCAGCTCGCCCTCGGTGTGGATCGGCAGCTCGACGTTGACCTTCTCGCCCTTCTTCACGGCCAGGAAGTCCGCGTGCACCAGGAAGCCACGGATCGCCTCACGCTGCACGGCCTTGGGGATGACCAGCTCGTTCTTGCCGTCGAACTCCAGACGCAGCAGGGCGTTCGGCGTCTTCAGGGCCATCATCAGCGCGTGGTTGTTGATCGCGACGTGCTGCGGCTCGGCACCGTGACCGTAAATGACCGCGGGAACCAGGTCGGCGCGGCGGGCGCGACGGGCGGCACCCTTACCGAAGTCGGTACGAACCTGGGCGGTGAGCTTGACCTCGGCCATGACTGCACTCCTCGTATCTCAGAAACATCTGGTGGGCGTCACCCGGCCCACGACAGACCTGCTACGAAGAGCGCGTCGATAACGGACAACCACCAAAAAAGGCGGCCTCCCTCGCCGAGCAACTCCACGAGTCTACCCGGCCGGAAGGCCGCCCCAAAGTCGATCAGCGCCGGACTACCTCACAGGCCCGCCCGACGCCCCGCACTCACTGCTCCTCGAAGAGGCTCGTCACCGAACCGTCCTCGAACACCTCACGCAGCGCACGGGCAATCGTCGGCGCCATCGACAGCACCGTGATCTTGTCCAGCTCCAGTTCCGAAGGCGTCGGCAGCGTATTCGTGAACACGAACTCGCTCACCTTCGAATTCTTCAGCCGGTCCGCCGCCGGACCCGACAGCACACCGTGCGTCGCCGTCACGATCACATCCGACGCACCATTCGCGAACAGCGCATCCGCCGCCGCACAAATCGTGCCGCCCGTGTCGATCATGTCGTCGACCAGGACACACACCCGGTCCTTCACATCACCGACGACCTCGTGCACCGTGACCTGATTCGCCACGTCCTTGTCACGCCGCTTGTGCACAATCGCCAGCGGCGCACCCAGACGGTCACACCAGCGGTCCGCCACCCGCACCCGGCCCGCGTCCGGCGAAACCACCGTCAGCTTCTCCCGGTCCACCTTCGCGCCCACATAGTCCGCAAGAACCGGCAGCGCAAAAAGATGATCCACCGGGCCGTCGAAGAAGCCCATGATCTGGTCGGTGTGCAGATCAACCGTCACCACACGGTCCGCACCCGCCGTCTTCATCAAATCCGCGATCAGCCGTGCCGAAATCGGCTCACGGCCACGGTGCTTCTTGTCCTGACGCGCATAACCGTAGAACGGCACGACCACGGTGATGCTCCGGGCCGAGGCCCGCTTCAGCGCATCAATCATGATCAGCTGTTCCATGATCCACTTATTGATCGGAGCCGTGTGGCTCTGAATCAAAAAGCAATCCGCGCCACGCGCCGACTCCTGATAGCGGACATAGATCTCACCGTTGGCGAAGTCGAAAGCCTTCGTCGGGACCAGGCCCACACCCAGCTGATGCGCGACCTCCTCCGCCAGCTCGGGGTGGGCGCGGCCGGAGAAGAGCATCAGCTTCTTCTCGCCGGTCGTCTTGATCCCGGTCACAGCAAATCTCCTCGAATCACAGTTTGCGTGCGTTCATCACGGTACGCCCCGCACGGCGCACCCCTTGCACGATCACCGCTCGCCCTCGGACTCCTGGCGAGCAGCCGAAGCCGCCTGCGCGGCGGCGCTTCCAGGCCGCTTACGCGCGACCCAACCCTCGATATTCCGCTGCTGGCCACGCGCGACCGCCAGCGAACCCGGGGGCACATCCTTGGTGATAACAGAGCCGGCCGCCGTATAAGCGCCGTCCCCGACCGTGACAGGAGCCACAAACATGTTGTCCGACCCCGTCTTGCAATGCGAACCGACCGTGGTGTGGTGCTTCGCCTCACCGTCGTAGTTCACAAAGACACTCGCCGCGCCGATATTGGTGAACTCACCAATCGTCGCATCCCCCACATACGAAAGATGCGGCACCTTCGTGCCCTCACCGATCGACGCGTTCTTCATCTCCACGTACGTACCGGCCTTCGACTTCGGACCAAGATCGGTCCCCGGACGCAGATACGCGTACGGACCGACATTCGCCCCCTCACCAATACGCGCACCCTCGGCCACCGTGAACGACGCCACCGCGCCCGCACCCACCGACGTATCCGACAACCGCGAATGCGGACCCACCTCGGCACCCGTCGCGATATGCGTCGCACCCAGAAGCTCCGTACCCGGGTGAACCGTCGCGTCCGGCTCGAACGTCACCGACACATCCACCCACGTCGACGCCGGATCCACCACCGTCACACCGGCCAGCATCGCCCGCTCCAGCAGCCGGTCGTTCAGCAGCCGCCGCGCCTGCGCCAGCTGCACCCGGTTGTTGATCCCCAGAATCTCCCGGTGATCACCGGCCACCGCCGCACCGACCCGGTGCCCGGCCTCCCGCACGATCCCCAGCACATCGGTCAGGTACTCCTCGCCCTGACTGTTGTCCGTCCGCACCTTGCCGAGCGCATCGACCAGCAGCCGCCCGTCAAAAGCGAACACCCCGGAATTGATCTCCCGGATCGCCCGCTGCGCCACACTCGCGTCCTTGTGCTCGACGATCGCGGTCACCGCGCCCGAGCTCTCGTCGCGCACGATACGCCCGTAACCCGTCGCGTCCGGGACCTCGGCCGACAGCACCGTGACGGCATTGCCGTCCGCGGCGTGCGTGTCACCCAGCAGCCGCAGCGTCTCGCCGGTCAGCAGCGGGGTGTCACCACAGACGACGATCACCGTGCCGTCGACGGCCACACCGCTCTGGCTCAGCTCCTCCAGAGCAGTACGGACCGCGTGACCGGTGCCGTTCTGCTCGTGCTGCACCGCGGTGCGCACGGCGGGGTCGACCGCGGAGAGATGCGCCTGCACCTGCTCGCGGGCGTGGCCGACGACCACGACGAGATGCTCGGGGTCCAGCTCACGGGAGGCGGCGACGACATGGCCGACGAGGGAGCGGCCGCAGAGGGTGTGCAGGACCTTTGGGGTGGCCGACTTCATGCGGGTGCCCTCACCCGCTGCGAGAACGACGACGGCTGCCGGGCGGTTGGCGCTCACGGGGATGCCCTTCGGCTTCTTGGCTACTTCGGGTGGTGGTCATCCGAAGGATACCGGTGCGTATTGCAGCCGAAACGCGGGCGGGTCCTGACGTCGTGGTCAGGACCCGGAAAATCGCCTGTTGTGCGTGTGCTCCCCTGCCAGGACTCGAACCCGGACATAAGGCACCAAAAGCCTCAGTGCTGCCAATTACACCACAGGGGATAGTAAGGCGGCCCAAACCGGACATCTCGTCAGTCTGGCCGCTTGGCACCCAACACTATGCCGTACCACCAGCCTTCGATGCGACGGTATAGCTCTGCACTTTGTAGCACCCGGACCACCAGGCAGCCGCGGTAGCCCTCCCCGACGTTTTTGCGCGTGGTCTTGGGGTTGTGCTTCTTGATCGTGGTCTTCTGGAGCGCGGCGACGTCCACGCCGACGAGTTCGGCCCAGTAGCGCTCGGCCGCCTCCACGTCGGCAGTCATGTGGATCATGACCCGGTAGGCAATCCGGCACGGCTCCACGCCGAGCAGGCGCAGCCAGGCCAGGAAGACCTCGATGACGCCGGGGTCGCTGTTGACGAACTGGACGTGTTCTCGCCGCTTGTACGGCTTGTCCTTGGCGCCCTCGGCCCAGTAGAGGGCGGCTCCGGCGAAGAGGAGCTCCCGGTCCGACAGATCACCGACCTCCTGGGTTGCTGCGCTCTTCGTTTCCCGGCGTTCCCTGTCCCGTACCGCCAGCTCGTGCTCCCACCGTTTTTCGCGGGCGATCCGGGCCTGCTCTGCCGGGGTGCGGAGCGGCTTCGGCTTCGGCAGATCCCGCACCCAAAGTGAGATCGAGCTCTTGGAGCAGCCCAGCTCGACCTGGATCCGGTCGTAGGTGAGGCCCTGTTTGCGGAGCTCGCGGGCTCGTGCGCGGAGGTCGTCCTTGGAGTTGGGGCGGCGGGTCCAGTCGGGGGCGGGGACGCCTTCGAGGAGGCGGTTGAGGATGTCGTTGTTGTGGACGTGGAGGCGGTCGCGGATCTGGCGGCGGCTGAGGCCGGCCCGGCGCAGGGCGACGGCCTGGGGGCGTAAGGACTCGTAGTCGGGGTGTTCCCGATGGGGGTTCGGCATGGGAACAGGGTGGCGCGTGCAGGCGTGTGACAGGGTCGAAAATGTGGGCGATTCAATAGTTCGGGTGAAAACCGGCGGTAAGGGCTGGTAATGGGCCAGGACAGGGGCCGGTAATGGGTCGGGGGAACGGGGGCGGGCGCCCGTAGGCTGGACGGTATGACCGCGACGGGGGCAAGTGAAGGTGTGGGCGCGCGGGGTGCGCCGGTGAGCGGGCCGTGGTGGTGGGCCCGCCGGCGGAGTGCCGTGCTGGATGTGTTTCTGGCGGCGGCTTCCACGGTGGAGTGTGCGTTCGAGGGGGCGCGGTTCGCCGAGGGGGCGCAGCTGCCCGAGCTGCTCGGGATACTGCTCGGCCTGCTGGCGGGGCCGGTGCTGTTGTTGCGCCGCCGCTGGCCGGTGGTGGTGGTGCTGGTCTCGATAGCGGTGATCCCGGCGGAGATGGGCGGGCTGCTGAGCACGGTGGGGCTGTACACGCTCGCCGCGTCGGAGGTGCCGCGCCGGATCACGGCGTTGCTGGCGGGGATGACGGTGACGGGGACGTTGGTGACGACGTTCCTCAGCCTGCGGCAGGACGTGGCGGCGCAGGAGGACTTCCAGCCGCCGATGTGGCTGATCCCGGCGATGTCGCTCGCGCTGGGGCTGGTGCTGACGGCGCCGCCGGTGTTGTGGGGGCTGTATGTGGGTGCCCGTCGGCGGCTCGTGGAGAGTCTGCGGGAGCGGGCGGACGGTCTGGAGCGCGAGCTGTCGTTGCTGGCGGACCGGGCCGAGGAGCGGGCGGAGTGGGCCCGTAATGAGGAGCGGACGCGGATCGCGCGGGAGATGCACGATGTGGTCGCGCACCGGGTGAGTCTGATGGTGGTGCATGCGGCGGCGCTGCAGGCGGTGGCGCTGAAGGACCCGGAGAAGGCGTCGAAGAACGCGGGTCTGGTCGGCGACATGGGGCGGCAGGCGCTGACGGAGCTGCGGGAGATGCTGGGGGTGTTGCGTACGGCCGACGGGGCGGCGGTGCGGGGTGCCGCGGTGTCGGATGCGCCGGAGCGGCTGGCGGCGGTGGCTTCCCGGGCGGGTGCGACGGTGCAGGCGCGGTCCCCGGAGCCGTCCATGGCCGGGGCCGCGGCGGAGTCCTCGGAGGACGGCGGTCCGACGGGCGGGGCTTCGGCGCCGGCGCCGGCCGCCGTGGATACGGACGCCGAGGGGCCGCATCTGGCGGAGCTGGCGGATCTGGTGGGTCAGTCCCGGGCGGCCGGGATGGTCGTCGAGCTGACCGTGGACGGGGTGGCCGAGGGGGAGCCGGCTGCTTCTGACGGGCGGCAGTATGCGCCGCGGGTGGAGCGGACCGTCTATCGCGTGGTGCAGGAGGCGCTCACGAATGTGCACAAGCATGCGCCCGGGGCACGCGCGCGGGTGCGGCTGGCGCACCGCGACGGTGAGCTGGCGGTCCAGGTGGAGAACGGCCCCAGCGAGGGCGGCGCGGCCGACGCGGGCCTGCCGAGCGGCGGCAACGGCCTGGTAGGCATGCGGGAGCGGGTAAACGCTCTGGGCGGCGTCTTCGTATCGGGCCCGACGGACTCCGGCGGCTTCCGCGTATCGGCAGTGCTACCCGCCTCCATCACGACGGCCGCCTGATCGCGCTCCGTCACCGGCGCCGTACCGGGCCTGGCCGCACAACGACGCGGCCGAGCCACTGGTCTTTAAAAACCCTCACCCCCACCGGACGGGGGTCGCCATTCCGGACGGGAGGGGGCGGGCCTCCGGGGCCTGTGTTGTGGACGTAAAGCGAAGCAGTCCACAACACAGGCCCCGGAGGCCCGAACCCGGCACCACCACAGACAACAAGCGGCCCCCGCCCAAACACCCCCACCCCGCCGAAGGCGGAAAGAAACCACAGAAGAACTACGGCGCCTCAGTCAACAACGTGCGCCGCCACCCCCAGCCGCACAGGCCGCCTCCCCAACACCAACACCCCCAACGCACTGTCGATGTCCGGCCCCAGATACCAGTCACCGGTGTGATCGAGGCTGTAGACGCGGCCCTCGGTGTCGATGGCGAGGGCCGCCTGGCTGTAGGTGTCGCCGTCGCGGGTGGTGAGTTCTTCGCGGCCGAGGGGGGCCACATCGGTTTCCAGGGCGCGGCCGAGGTCGCCGAGGGTGCGGGCGAGGTGGAGGCCGTGCAGGGGGTCGATGGCGAAGGGGGCGGGGGCGATGTGGCGCCCGGGGCCGGGCCCGGTGATGTGCAGTCCGCCGAATTCGGCCCAGGCTTCGACGGCGGCGGGGAAGACGGTGTGGCGGTGGCCGGCGGGGGAGGTGTGGGCGCGGAGGGTGTCGGCCCAGTGTTCCGCCTGTTCTATGTCCCAGCGGCCGGGCTGCCAGCCGGCTTCGTGGAGGGCGACGTCGACGGCGGCGGGGAAGCGGGTCGAGTCGGTCCGGTCGTGGGCCGGGGTGCGGGGTCCGGGGGTGGTGGGCGGCATGGTGGCGGTCAGCTTCCTGTGGGCGCGGTGCCGCTGATGGGCATGACGCCGAAGTGGGCGAGGAGGGCGTCGCAGGAGCGGCAGGGCGGGGCGTAGCTGCCGTGCTGGGGGTCGCCGTCCTCGCGGATGTGGCGTGCGGTGATTTTGGAGTGTTTGAGGGAGCGGCGGGCTTCGCCGTTGGTGAGGGGTTTGCGGGAGGCGCGTTTGCCGCGGTTGCCCTCGACGGCGGTGAGGTGCCGGGAGAGGAGGACCGCTTCGGGGCAGCGTCCGGTGAAGCGTTCGCGTTGTGCGGTGGCGAGGGTGTCGAGGAAGTCCTGGACGAGGGGGTGCAGGGCGGGGGGCTGTTCGGCCTTGCTCGCGGTGCAGGTGAGGGTTTGTCCGCGTACGGACAAGGCAGCGCCGATGGTGGGGAGGATGCCGTCGCGGCGGTGGTGGAGGGCGGGGGCGCGTTCGGCGTCCGCGGGGCCGCTCCAGCCGATGCGGGGGTCGCCTGCGGCTGCGTTGTGGTGGCGTGCAGTGGTGCTCATGGTGGTGCTTTCCCTCCCCGAATCCCCGTGTAGCTGGGGGTCCCCCCGCCGTAGGCGGGAGAGGTCAGCCTGCCAAATGTGCTGGGTGTTGCGGTAGTCGGGCGGGCTGTCGATGATCTCACGGCGGGCTGACGGGGCGTCGGTCGCGGGGCAACGGGGCTGGTGGGCGGGGTGGTGCGCGGGGGGCTCGGGGGTGGTGGGGCGGTGGGTGACGTCGGTGTGTCGCGGGGCTGACGAGCGGGGGCGGGGGAGGGGGGACGGCGTAGCGGTACGGCTTAGGCTGTGCTCCAAAGCCAGCTTCAGCCAGGGGGCAAGCGCGATGACGACAGGTCGGCAAGGGCTGGGGGCACACCCCGGCCCCCGGGCGGCGGGACATGCCGCGCCACCGAATTCGGCCTATGCCGGGCAGGTCGTGCATTTTCCGGATCCGGTCCGTGCGGCACGGTACCCCGCCGGTGTGCGGATGGACGAACGGGGTTTCCCGGAGTTCTCGCCGTATGCGCGCGCGGCGGCGGAGATCGCCGAGCCGCCGGAGGGTTTCGGCGTCGACGAACTGCGGCTGACGGACTATGTGTCGGCGAACGCGGCCCTGCACGCGCAGGGGCACGAGCTGTGGATAGATGTGCCGGCCGTGGCGACACCGCACGGCTGGACCTGGCATCACGTGGCCGGTACCCGGCGGATGGAGCTGGTTCCGGTGGAGGTGAAGGCGCTGTTGCGGCATCACGGCGGGCTGGCGACGGCCGCCGTGGCGCACGACAAGCGCGGTACCCGGCCGTTGCAGGAGACGCGGCCGGCGCACTTCGGGCTGCCGCACCGTGATCTGTCGGTGGGCGAGGAGCAGTTGGCGCAGGCCGAGGAGGCGCTGGGCTATCGGCTGCCGGGCGCGTACCGGTCGTTCCTGAAGGCGGCGGGCGGCTGTGCGCCGGTGGGGGCGGCGCTGGACGCGGAGTTGGGGCTGCTGGTCGACCAGCCGTTCTTCACGGTGCGCGATGACGCGGCGGTCAATGATCTGCTCTATGTGAACAAGTGTCTGCGGGATCACTTCACCAAGGACTATCTGGGCGTGGCGTTCGTGCAGGGCGGTGTGGTCGCGGTGAAGGTGCGCGGCGAGGCGCTCGGTTCGGTGTGGTTCTGCCCGTACGACGATGCGCGGGACCAGGACGGGTGGACGGTGCAGGAGCGGGTCGAGCGGCTGTTGTTGCCGTGCGGCGCGGATTTCGATGACTTCCTGCAGCGGCTGGCGGGCAATCCGCCGGAGCTGGAGACGGTGGCGGATCTGATGGTCGACGGTGGTTTCGCGTACGCGGTCGCGGTGGGGGGTTGAGTGCGGTGGTGACGTTCGCGCAGGCGCAGGAGCGCGCGGAGCGGTGGGTGAACGGCGAGGTGCCGTCGGCGCTCCATCGTGAGGTGCGGGTGCGGGAGTTCGATCTGGGCTTCGTGGCCTGGGCGGAGGACCGCGAGGGCGGTCCGGCGACGGATGGCGGCCGGGCCCGGCTGGTGATCGCGCGGGACAGCGGGGAGACGACGCTGTGGCCGGGGCTGCCGGTGGGTGAGGTGATCCGGCGTTACGAGGAGGAGTACGGCGCTGCCGCGGACGGTGGGTACGGCGTTGCCGAGGCGCCGCCGCAGCGGATCGACCTGGAGGCCACCTCGTTTCTGCTGACGCCGCCGGAGTGGCTGCAGGAGGCGGCGGACGCGAGGGGCGTGGCCGAGCGGCGGGGCGCGGAGGAGGCGCCGGCGGCTGCCGCGCCGTCCGTTCCCGCTCCTGCTCCCGCGCCTGCCCCTGCGCCCGCGGCCGCGTCGTCGGCGTCGGATGCCTGGGCCGAGGTGAGCGTCAACGGTACGGACGGCGGGGCCGCGCAGAGCGGTGCGCAGGCGGCGGAGACGGGTGCGGGCGCCGGTCCCGCCGGTGTGCCGACGCCGTGGGCCGAGGCGGACACGACCGCCGGAGGCGGCGAGGACCGTTCGGTGGGGTTGCCCGCGACGGTGTTCGCGCCGCCGCTGGCCGGTTTCGACGAGGAGGAGGACGCTCCGTCGGCGCCGCGGGCCCGGCCGGAGGCCAAGACCGAACTGCTGCAGGGCGGCAGTCAGTTGCCGCGTACGCAGGTCGCGCCCGCGCTGGATTCGCCGGACGGGGCCCGGCCCGGCGGCGGTGCGCTGCCGCCGCCGATGCCGTCCGCTCCGCCGGCCGCCGGGGGGCTGCCGGATCTGCCGCCGCCGTCGGGTCCGCCGGTCACCGATGTGCCGCCCCCGCCGGGTGCCGGTACGCCCGCCGCGGCCGGGCCGGGGCTGCCGCCTCCCGCCGCGCCGCCCGCGGGCGGCGGAGTACATGCCGCGGCGACGATGCTGGCCGACGGCTCGTCGCTGCCCGGTAACGCCGCCGCGGGCCCGCCCCCGCCGCCCGCCGCGCCCGGTCCCCCCGGTGCGGGCCGGGACGGTGCGCAGCAGGACCCGGCGCAGGCCGCGGAGGCCGGTACGGGCGGGGACGGGGTGCGCCCGCCCGGTGGGCCCGCGGCGTCCGGCCCCGGTGCTCCCGGTGCGCCGGCCGGTGGCTATGTGCCGACGCAGCTGGTCTCGCAGCTGGACGCGGCGGAGCTGGATCTGAGCGCGGTGGACGGACCGGGCGGGCCGGAGGCGTCGGGTGGGTCCGACGGGTCCGGTGCTTCCGGTTCCGGCGGGGCGGGTGCCCCGGCGGCCGGTGGTCCCGGTCCCGGCGGGGTGCATGCCGCCGCGACGATGCTCGCCGACGGCGCGTCCGTGCAGGCAGCCGGCCTCGGGGGTGCGGGCGGGCCGGGCGGTGCCGCCGGTGGCCCCGGGGTGCCGCCGCCGCCCGCGCCGCCCGGTGTGCCGGGCGCGCCCAAGCCTCCCGGCCCGCCCGGTAAGCCCGGGGTTCCCGCGGACGGCCGGAGCTCCGGCGGCCAGGGCGGTCCGCCCCCGCCGCCGCCCGCCCCGCCCGCCGCGGGCGGCACCGGTGGCGGCGGGGTGCATGCCGCGGCCACGATGCTGGCGGGCGGCGCGGCGCTGCCCGGCGGTGCGGGTGGTCCCGGCGGCGCCGGTGGGCCGGGTGCTCCCGGTGTGCCGCCGTCGGCCGGTCCCACGCCCCCGCACGCGGCGCCGCCCGGACCTCCGCAGGGGCCGCCCGGTGCGCCGGGCCCCGGCGGTAGCGGTGCGTACGGCTATCCGCAGGCGCCCAGTGGTCAGCCGACGGTCGGTCCGGGCTACATGGCCGTGCTGAGCTATCGCGCGCCGGACGGGTCCGAGCAGAAGATCGTGCGGCGTTCGGCGCCCGGCACACCGCATCCGGAGTGGCAGCTGCTGCACGAGCTGCGCCAGATGAACGTGCCGCCGCAGCAGGTGCTGGAGCTGCACACCGAGCTGGAGTGCTGTGATCTGCCGGGTGGCTACTGCGCCCGGATGATCCGGGACAACTGGCCGCAGGTGCGGATCAGCCACACCGCCGCGTACGGCAGGGACCATGCCTCGCGCCAGCAGGGCGTACGGCATCTCGTCGAGCATCAGGGCGAGTTGCACCAGGTCGCGGACGGTCCGGCGCGGCCGGCGCCGGTGCGGGTGCCGTTGCCGCATCCGTCGCAGGTGCAGCCGGTGCCGCCGGTGCCCCCGCAGGTGATCGGGCAGGAGCTGGAGCAGGCGTTCGGCCCGCAGGCCCTCTTCCGTTTCGACCAGCGGGCGGTCTCCCGGCAGGGGGTGCCCGATGTGGTGGCGCAGATGCTGGTGTGGGCCGGGCTGCCGGTCGACTTCGGGCCGTTCTTCTGGGCGCAGGCGCAGCCGCACCGTCCGGTGCCGACGCTGGCGGAGCTGGCGGCGGAGCGGATGGTGCAGCCGGCCGCGGATGCCGGGTCGTATCTGGTGATGGGCAATGACTTCGGCCGTCAGCTGTGTGTGCAGTACGGGACCGCGCACATCGTGGCGGTGCCGATGGAGGCCGGTCCTGGCGGGCAGCCGGCGACGCCGCAGTTCGTGAACTCGGGGCTGCCGGAGTTCACGCGCTGTCTGGCGATGCTGGGGCGGATGTGGCGGCTGCGGTACGGGCTGACGCCCGAGCAGGCGGGCCGGTGGACCGTCGACTTCCAGGCGCAGCTGGTCGCGCTGGATCCGCCCGCGCTGGGGTCGCCGGAGACCTGGTGGTCGGTGCTGCTGGAACAGATGTGGGACGGGCTGCTGTAGCGGCGCGTCAATGGGCCGGCGGCAGACGCCGCCGCCGGGCACGGTCAGGGCGCTCGACCTGCGGGATGGGTCGGGCGCCCTGACCATGCGTATATGGGCCGTCCGATATCCCCGCTGTCACAGGCGTCGTCGACGACGCCGTACCGGACGGCGCGCCCGCGCTGGTGGCACCGTGGGCGGAGGACGGGCGGGCCGCCGCTTCGGCCGCGGCCGCGCCGGAGCCGTTGGGCGTGGTTCACCTGGACCCTGGTGACGCTGCTGGTGCTGGTCGCCCTGGTGTGTGCGGGCGGGGCCTGGCTGTATGTGTCGTCGGGGCGGCAGTTGCAGCATGTCGATGCGCTGGGCGAGTACGCCGGGCGGCCGGCCGCGGGAAAGGGCACCAACTGGCTGCTGGTCGGCACGGACAGCCGTACCGCGCTGACCCCGCAGCAGCGCGAGGAGCTGCATGTCGGCAACAACGAGGTGCAGAACACCGACACGATCATGGTGTTGCACTCCGGTGAGCACGGTCCCACGCTGGTCAGCCTGCCGCGCGACAGCTACGTCCCGATACCCGGCCATGGCAGCCGGAAGATCAACGAGGCGTATGCGGACGGCGGTCCGAAGCTGCTCACCCGAACGGTGGAGCAGGCGACCGGGCTGCGGATCGACCGCTATGCCGAGGTGAACTTCCTGGGGTTCGTGCAGGTGGTGGACGCGCTGGACGGGGTGCGGCTGTGTCTGGACGCCCCGCTGAAGGACGAGAAGTCGGGCGCGGACTTCCCGGCCGGCTGCCGGCGGATGAGCGGCGCCGAGGCGCTGGCGTTCGTACGGGCCCGGTATGCCGACCCAGAGGGTGACCTCGGACGGGTGAAGCGCCAGCGGCAGTTGCTCGGTGCGGTGGCGGACGAAATGGCCGCCCCGTCGGTGCTTCTCGATCCGGACCGGCTGACGCGGGTGAGGGACGCCTCGCTGGCGGCGCTGCTCGTGGACGAGGGCGCTGATCTGGCACGGCTGCTGGATATGGGCTGGTCGATGAAGCAGATCGCCGGGGGCGGCGGGACGGCGACGACGGTTCCGGTGCACCGGCCCGGGGTGATGGTCAGTGGCGTCGGGTCGGTGCTGCCGTGGGACGAGAACGGGGCGAGGGAGTTGTTCGAGGCGCTGCGCCACGATGACCGGATTCCGACTTCTGGCACCAAATGACGCATCCTGGTGGGGTGGATGGGGTGAAGTGCCGCGAGGGCGCGATGTCGCACCGATCTCCAGGGAAGGCGCGTAACGGCACAGTGCTGCACACAACCATGCGAAATGGCGCGGAAGGCTGCGGGTCGCACGACTGCTGCGCGCGGCGGAGAGGGGCTTGAGGGATGAGTGCATCGGTTTCGCCTCACGGGTTCGAGACCGTACGAGGGCGTGGCTACCGGCCGGAGGATGTCGACCGCCGGGTCGAGGGACTCTCGGTCGACCGCGACTCCTGCTGGGAGCGCGCCGCGCGGCTCACGGTCCTGTCCAACGAGATGGAGGCCGAACTCACGGAACTGCGGGCCCATGTGGCGCAGTTGCCACCGCAGACGTATGCCTCGCTCGGCCGTGAGGCCCGGCTGATCCTGACGACCGCGGAGTCCGAGGCGGCGCGGCTGCGGACCGAGGCGCAGCAGGCGGACGAGCAGATCCGGGAGGAGGCCGCGGTCCATGCGGACGAGGTCCGGGAGGCGGCCGACAAGGACGCGTACGCCCGGCGCGGCGAGGCGGAGACGCGGGCCCGGCGCACGGGGGAGGCGGCGCGGGGCGAGGCCGCGGAGCTGGTGACCGTGGCGACCGAGGAGGCCGGGAAGCTGCGGGAGGAGGCGGCCGAAGAGCTGGCGGAGGTGCAGCGGCGCACCGCGCAGCTGCTGCGCGACCAGGAGAAGCGGCAGGCCGAGGAGTGGGACGCGGCCGGCCGGCAATTCGCGCAGATGGAGGCGGAGATGGACCAGCTCGTCGCGGAGCTGGACGCCCGGGGGAAGGCCGCCCGCGCCGACGGCGAGCGGCTGTACGCGGAGGCCGAGGAGGCCGCCCGGCACCGTCAGGAGGACGCCGAGGACCGTGGCGCCGGGCTGCTGTCCCAGGCGCGGGCCGAGGTGGAGCGCATCGAGCGCACCACGGAGCGGATCCTGCGGGAGCACGACGCGGAGCGCGAAGAGGTCCGCACCCATATGACCCATGTACGCAACAGCCTGGCCGCGCTCACCGGGAAGGCACCGGCACCGGACGTGGACGACGGGACGGAGCCGCGGGGCGGCGGGCGGGACGCCGGCACCGCCCCGGACGCCGGTCCCGATGAGGAAGACACCCTGGAGACGCAGTTGCCGCGCGCGGGCGGCGGCGCGGGCGCCTGACCGTACGGCCGCCCCGCCGTCGCCCCGGGGCCGGTCTCCCGGTCAGGTCCCGCCCGGCTCGCCCTCGTTCGTGCCCGTGCCCGTGCCCCCGGTGTCCGTGTGCATCGGGAAGCGCCGCGGTGCCAGCAGCAGGGCGAGCAGTGCGAGCCCGGCGGCCGCGGCGGCGCCGAGGTAGACGTGGTCGACCGTGGTGTCGACGGCGCGGCGGAGGTAGTCGGTGGCCTGCGCGGTGAGGTCGCCGGGGTGTTCCAGCGCGCGCGAGACCGCGTCGAGGTCGTCGGGCAGGCCGGGGCGGATGCCCGAAGGGGCGTGGGCGAGGCGGTCGTTGAGGGTGGCGTTGGCGAGGGCGCCGAAGAGCGCGGCGCCGAGGGACTGGCCGACCTGGCGGCAGAAGAGTATGGACGCGGTGGCGGTGCCGCGCTCGGTGTAGCCGACGGAGGACTGGACGCCGATGATCAGCGGGAGCTGGAAGAGGCCGAGGGTCGCGCCGAGCGCCAGCATGATCAGCGCGGGCTGCCAGGCCGCGCCGGGGTAGGGCAGCAGCGGGAAGGCGAGCAGGACCAGTCCGGCCGCGCCGATGCCGAGCATCGCGCAGGTGCGGATGCCCAGGCGGTTGTAGACGTGGCTGCTGAGGGCGGCCGAGACCGGCCAGCTCAGGGTCATCACGGACAGCACGAAACCGGCGGCGGTCGGGCTCAGGCCCAGCACCGACTGTGCGTAGGTGGGCAGGAACACCGTCGGGGCGACCATCAGCAGGCCCAGGGCGCCCAGGGCGAGGTTGACGGCGGAGATGGTGCGGCGGCGCCAGACCCAGCCGGGGATGATCGGCTCCGCGGCCCGGCGCTCGATGAGGACGGTCAGCGCCGCGCACGCCGCGCTCCCGGCGAACAGCAGCAGCGACGGGGTGGAGAGCCAGGCCCAGGCCACCCCGCCCTGCACCAGGGCGGTCAGCAGCAGCCCGCCGCAGGCGAAGATCGCCAGCGCGCCGGGCCAGTCCACCCGGGGGCCGGCGCCGGGGGCCGTCCGGCTCCGCTCCGCCTCGGAGAAGTGCCGCACGATCAGCCAGAGCGCGACCGCGCCCACCGGCACATT
The DNA here is from genome assembly GCF_028870195.1 of Streptomyces sp. G7(2002). Lineage (NCBI taxonomy): Bacteria > Bacillati > Actinomycetota > Actinomycetes > Kitasatosporales > Streptomycetaceae > Streptomyces > Streptomyces sp. G7(2002). Next base: position 4,112,217 of record NZ_CP102609.1, on the reverse strand, counting down.
GACCAGGAAGATCCATCGCCAGTCGGCATAGGCCGCGAGCAGTCCGCCCAGCGCGGGCCCGGCGACCGCCGAGGTGGCCCAGACGCTGGAGAGCCTGGCCTGGATCTTGGGGCGTTCCTTCATCGGGTAGAGGTCGGCGGCGATGGTCTGGACGGTGCCCTGGAGGGCGCCGCCGCCCAGGCCCTGCACCACGCGGAAGGCGATCAGCGAGGCCATGTTCCAGGCCCCGGCGCAGGCCAGCGAGCCGACGAGGAAGAGCACGATGCCGGTGATCAGGACGGTCTTGCGGCCGAAGGTGTCGGAGAGCTTGCCGTAGACCGGCAGGGTGACGGTGACGGCCAGCAGATAGCCGGAGAACAGCCAGGAGAAGACCGCGAAGCCGCCGAGGTCGCCGACGATCTGGGGGATGGCGGTGGCCAGGATCGTCGAGTCGAGTGCGGCCAGTGCCATCCCGAGCATCAGGGCGGCGACGACGGGACGGCGTGGCGGGCCCGCGGGCGGCGGGCCCGGCGCCCGCAGAGTGCCGCTGTCTCCGGTACGTCGTGTGCTTCCGCTCACCGTTCCCCCTCCGGATGTCCTTGTAGGGTGCACCCTTCCATGGGGGCCGCGGGGTGCGGAACCACGGCTCCCGTGGTGTCCCGATGCGCCGTACGGGGGCGCGGGCGTTCCGGGCTCCGGGCCCGGCCTGTCAGTGGGCGGGCGTACGCTTGGCAACCCCGGCCCGTGAGACGTGTCGGGCTGCTGCGTTGTTCGCCTCGCTGGGACGGAACCTTCTCATGAGCCTGACTGGTCTGCTCGACGTCGTCGTACGGGACCCGGCGCTCGCCGAAGCGGTGCAGGCCGCGGCCGACGGCCACCGCCCGCAGGTGGATCTGGTGGGGCCGCCGGCCGCCCGCCCCTTCGCGATCGCCGCGCTCGCCCGGCAGGCCGGGCGTCCGGTGCTCGCGGTGACCGCCACCGGCCGGGAGGCCGAGGACCTCGCCGCCGCGCTGCGCAGCCTGATGCCGGCCGGCGAGGACAACTCCGTCGTGGAGTTCCCGGCCTGGGAGACGCTGCCGCACGAGCGGCTCTCGCCGCGCTCGGACACCGTCGGCCGCCGCCTCGCCGTGCTGCGCCGGCTCGCCCACCCGCGCCAGGACGACCCCACCGCCGGCCCCGTCTCCGTCGTCGTCGCCCCCATCCGTTCGGTGCTCCAGCCGCAGGTCAAGGGCCTGGGCGACCTGGAGCCGGTCAGTCTGCGCACGGGCGAGACCGCCGACCTCGAAGAGATCGTCGACGGTCTGGCGGCGGCCGCGTACGCGCGGGTGGAGCTGGTCGAGAAGCGCGGCGAGTTCGCGGTCCGCGGCGGGATCCTGGACGTCTTCCCGCCGACCGAGGAGCACCCCCTCCGCGTCGAGTTCTGGGGCGACGACGTCGAGGAGATCCGCTACTTCAAGGTCGCCGACCAGCGGTCCCTGGAGGTCGCCGAGCACGGTCTGTGGGCGCCGCCGTGCCGGGAGCTGCTGCTGACCGACCAGGTGCGGGAGCGGGCAGCGGCGCTCGCCGAGCAGCACCCCGAGCTGGGCGAACTCCTCGGCAAGATCGCCGAGGGGATCGCGGTCGAGGGCATGGAGTCGCTCGCTCCGGTCCTGGTGGACGACATGGAGCTGCTGCTGGACGTGCTGCCGAAGGGCTCGATGGCCGTGGTGTGCGACCCGGAGCGGGTGCGCACCCGGGCCGCCGATCTGGTGGCGACCAGCCAGGAGTTCCTCCAGGCGTCCTGGGCGGCCAGCGCGGGCGGGGGAGCGGCCCCGATCGATGTGGGCGCGGCCTCCCTGTGGGGCATCGCGGACGTCCGGGACCGGGCGCGCGAGCTGGGGATGATGTGGTGGTCGGTCAGTCCCTTCGCGGCCGACGAGGACCTGGAGACCGACGGCGACACCCTCAAGCTGGGCATGCACGCCCCCGACACCTACCGGGGGGACACCCAGCGGGCGCTGGCCGACACCAAGCAGTGGCTCGCGGACGGCTGGCGCACGGTGTTCCTCACCGAGGCGCACGGCCCGGCGGCCCGCACGGTCGAGGTCCTCGGCGGCGAGGGCATCCCCGCCCGCCTGGACGCCGACCTCGCCGAGATCTCCCCGTCCCTCGTCCATGTCTCCTGCGGCTCCCTCGACAACGGCTTCCTCGACCCGTCGCTGCGGCTCGCCGTCCTCACCGAGACCGACCTCTCCGGCCAGAAGGCGGCCGGCAAGGACGGTGCCCGGATGCCGGCCCGCCGCCGCAAGACCATCGACCCGCTCACCCTGGAAGTGGGCGACTTCATCGTCCACGAGCAGCACGGTGTGGGCCGCTACATCGAGATGGTGCAGCGCACGGTCCAGGGCGCCACCCGCGAATACCTCCTCGTCGAATACGCGCCGGCCAAGCGCGGCCAGCCCGGCGACCGCCTCTACATCCCCACCGACCAGCTGGAGCAGGTCACCAAGTACGTCGGTGGCGAGGCCCCGACGCTGCACCGCCTGGGCGGCGCCGACTGGACCAAGACCAAGGCGCGCGCCAAGAAGGCCGTCAAGGAGATCGCCGCCGACCTGATCAAGCTCTACTCCGCGCGGATGGCGGCGCCCGGCCACACCTTCGGCCCGGACACCCCCTGGCAGCGCGAGCTGGAGGACGCCTTCCCGTACGCGGAGACGCCCGACCAGCTCACCACCATCGCCGAGGTCAAGGAGGACATGGAGAAGTCGGTCCCCATGGACCGTCTGATCTGCGGCGATGTCGGCTACGGCAAGACCGAGATCGCGGTCCGCGCCGCCTTCAAGGCCGTCCAGGACGGCAAGCAGGTCGCCGTCCTGGTCCCGACCACCCTGCTCGTCCAGCAGCACCACGGCACCTTCACCGAGCGCTACGGCCAGTTCCCGGTCAACGTCAAGGCGCTGTCCCGCTTCCAGACCGACGCCGAGGCCAAGGGCGTCCTCGAAGGGCTGCGGGAGGGCTCCGTCGACCTCGTCATCGGCACCCACCGCCTCTTCTCCTCCGAGACCAAGTTCAAGGACCTGGGCCTGGTCATCGTCGACGAGGAGCAGCGGTTCGGCGTCGAGCACAAGGAGCAGCTGAAGAAGCTCCGCGCCAACGTCGACGTCCTGACCATGTCCGCCACCCCCATTCCCCGCACCCTGGAGATGGCGGTCACGGGCATCCGCGAGATGTCGACGATCACCACGCCCCCCGAGGAGCGCCACCCGGTCCTCACCTTCGTCGGCCCCTACGAGCAGAAGCAGATCGGCGCCGCCATCCGCCGTGAACTGCTGCGCGAGGGCCAGGTCTTCTACATCCACAACCGGGTCGAGTCCATCGACAAGGCCGCCGCCCGGCTCCGCGAGATCGTCCCCGAGGCCCGGATCCAGACCGCCCACGGCCAGATGGGCGAGTCGCAGCTGGAGCAGGTCGTCGTCGACTTCTGGGAGAAGAAGTTCGACGTCCTGGTCTCCACCACCATCGTCGAGTCCGGCATCGACATCTCCAACGCCAACACCCTGATCGTCGAGCGCGGCGACAACTTCGGCCTCTCCCAGCTCCACCAGCTGCGCGGCCGGGTGGGCCGCGGCCGGGAACGCGGCTACGCCTACTTCCTCTATCCGCCGGAGAAGCCGCTCACCGAGACCGCCCACGAGCGGCTGGCGACCATCGCCCAGCACACCGAGATGGGCGCGGGCATGTACGTCGCCATGAAGGACCTGGAGATCCGCGGCGCGGGCAACCTCCTCGGCGGCGAACAGTCCGGCCATATCGCCGGCGTCGGCTTCGACCTCTACGTCCGTATGGTCGGCGAGGCGGTCGCCGACTACCGCGCCTCCCTCGAAGGCGGCGTCGAGGAGGAGCCCCCGCTCGAAGTCAAGATCGAACTCCCGGTGGACGCGCACGTCCCGCACGACTACGCGCCCGGCGAGCGGCTGCGCCTCCAGGCCTACCGCGCCATCGCCTCCGCCTCCTCGGAGGAGGACATCGCGGCCGTCCGCGAGGAACTCACCGACCGCTACGGCAAGCTGCCCGAGCCCGTCGAGAACCTGCTCCTGGTCGCCGGTCTGCGCATGCTTGCCCGCGCGTGCGGCGTCGCCGACATCACGCTCCAGGGCGCCAACATCCGCTTCGGCCCCGTGGAGTTGCGCGAGTCCCAGGAGCTGCGCCTCAAGCGGCTCTACCCCCGTACGGTCCTCAAGCCGGCCACCCAGCAAATTCTTGTACCGCGGCCGACGACGGCAAAGATCGGCGGCAAGCCGGTGGTTGGGCGCGAGCTGCTCGCGTGGACAGGAGAGTTCCTCTCCACCGTTTTGGGCTCTTAGCCCCGCTTCCCACGTTGTCGGGTGGCGCCGCCGTGCCTCTTCTGTTTTCGCCTGTCGGCGGGGGTGGGGGTGTTTGGGCGGGGGTCGCTTGTTGTTGGTGGTAGAGGGAGGTGGGTTTTCTGGGGCGGGTTTCCGACTGCTTCGCTTACGTCCGGAAACCCGCCCGCCCCCTCCCGTCCGGATGGCGGCCTCGTCCGGTGGGGGGGGGTAGGAGCGAAGAGCCAGTAGCTCGGCCGCGCCACGATGCGGCCGAGCTACTGGTCTTTGTTTTCTTCACCACCGGGGTGGGGTCCCCACCGCGTACGGGAGGTGGTAAGGCGTGTTGTCGGCAGCGAAGCAGTCCGACAACACACCCCGGAGCCCCCGCCACCGGCACCCACCACACACCAGGGGCCCCACCCCATACACACCTCCCCGCCGACAGGCGGGACAGGCACGGCGGGGCCACCCGACAACGTGCGGCTACTTGGAAGACGTTCGGTGGAACACCAGAAGGTCGGCCGTGGCCCCGAGCACGACGTACGTGGACTTGGGGTGGCGGCCCGCCGCGTCCGCCAGGACTTGTCGCGGGGTGCGGTCAGCACGTAGCTGCAGGGCGATGTAGTCGGGCGACAGCCCACCCGTATCGCCGGTCCAGAAGACCTGCGTGCGGTGGATGAGGCGGCTCAGCGGCCGGACATCGGACTCGACGGTCGCGCCGTCGGGTATGCGGTCGAGCAGCTTCTCGTCGGCGGTGACGTTCGGCGGGGTGCGGTAGGTGTCGGCCTCGGTGAGGCGGGCCAGCGGGAGCGTGGTCGTCAGCGCGAGGGCCGCGGCCAGGACGGCGGCCGGCAGATGGTGGGCGTAGGAGCGGAGCCAGGGGCGGGCCGATACCCGTATGCGCGGCAGGGCGTCGATCAGTGCGAGGAAGACGACGGGCATCAGGACGGCGTTGTAGTGCCAGTCGATGCCCCAGTAGTGGGGCTCGTGGGAGAGGAAGCGCCATCCCAGGGTGGGCAGCGCGACCAGGAGAAGAGGGGAGCGCAGGGCGAGCAGGCCGGTGGTGGGGAGCAGGACCCACAGGGTGGTGCGGAGGGCGGTGTCGAGGGGGATGGCGGCCCCGCCGCCGTCGGCGCCGAACTTGGTCCAGTAGTCGTAGGAGCCGGAGCCGTTGAAGCCGGGTATGAGCACGCCGAGGGTGACGGCGGTGGCGGTGATGCCGAAGGCGACCAGGCCGATGGCCAGGGGGCTGGCCCGCCGGGTGCGTATCAGGGCGAGCGCGCCGATGGTGGCCGCGGTCACCCCGAGGTCTTCCTTGACCAGCACCAGGGGCGCGGCCCAGCACACCGCCGCGGTCCACCGTCCGCGCAGCACCGCTTCCAGCGCGAAGGCGATCAGCGGCAGGGCGAAGGCGATCTCGTGGAAGTCGAAGTCGACGGCCTTCTGCACGCCCCAGGACAGGCCGTAGGCGAAGCCGAGGGCCAGGCCCGGGACGCGGCCCAGGTAGCGGGCGGCGGCGCGGGCGACCGGCAGCACGGACAGTGCGAACAGCGCGGCCTGCGCGGTCAGCAGGGTCAGGGGGGAGGGGAACACCCGGTAGAAGGGGGCGAGCACGACCAGTACGGGGCTGAAGTGGTCGCCGAGGATGTTGGTGCCGGGGCCCTTGAGGTCGACTATCGGGGCCTGGAAGTGGGCGTAGCCCCGTACGGCCTGTTCGAAGATGCCCAGGTCCCACGAGGAGATGGACATGGTGCGGAACCGGCAGACGGTCAGCAGCGTGAACGCGACGAAGAAGAACCCGGCGGTCCAGTACGGGTCGAGGTGCGGGGCGCGCAGGGGCGCGGTCCGGGTGCGCAGTCGGTGGACGGTGCGCCGCAGCCGGCCGGTCCTGGCCGGTGGTGCGTCGGTGGTCGCGGTTGCGGGGGCGGCCGGTTCGGCGGCCCGGGGCGGCGGCACACTGCCGCTGTCCGCTCCCAGAATCCGTCCGGGGGCGCCCCCAGCCGTTGTTGCGGCCGTGTCCATGCGGATCCTCACTCTCCCCTGCCCGAAAAGATACTCGAATCGGCTGACCGGACCGTCCGGCGGGCGCTGAGCTGCGATGTGCCGGGTTGGCAGTGGGTCAGACGCGGGCGTGGGCCGGTCCGTTCCCGGAGCGGACGGCGGCCGGCCCGGCACCGCGGGGTCGCGGGGCCGGGCCGGGGGCCGGAGCGGGGGGGGAGGGGAGCCGGTGGCTCAGAGGGCCAGCTTCCAGCTGGAGGCGTCGAGCAGCAGGTCCGGAGTGACCTCGACGTCGAGCTGCTTGGCGCTCGGCGGCGCGTCGAAGACCATCTCGACGCTGGCGGTCTCGCCGGGGCCGATCTCGTTGCCGTAGTCGTGGTGCAGGATGCCGTGCTTGTCGTCGTCGACCTCCTCGGCCTCCTTGCCGTTGACCCGGGCCTTGGTCTGGACGAGGGGCTTGTCGAACGGCTTGCTGCCGGTGTTCTTGATCGTGACGGTGAGCTTGTAGGCCTTGTTGCCGTTGGTGTGGCCGCTGACGACGGTGCTCGGGTCGACGGTGTACGGGGACGTCTTCGAGACGGTGACCTGGACGCCGTTGTTGTACTTCGCCGTGTCACCGGGGCCGAGGTCCTTGGCGCTCTGGCCCGAGCCGTTCTTCGGCTGGCCGGAGCTCTGCTCCACCTGCTTGTTCACCTCGTCGACGGCCTTGTTGACCGCCAGCACGGTGACGATGATGCCGACGATCGCCAGGACGATCGCGAGGGCGCCCAGGATCGTGCCGGTCACCGCCACGCCCTTGTTCGTGGCCTGGCCCTTCTTGGCGCGGCTGAGGCCCACCAGCCCGAAGATCAGGGCGAGGACGCCGAGCGGTCCGGCGAGCCAGAACAGGATCATCGGGATGCCGCTGAGCGCGCCGATGATGCCGAGGATCAGGGCGGCGATGCCGAGCCCGTTGCGGGCCGCCTGGGGAGCCGGAGCGCCGGCGGGTCCCTGTGGTGCGGGCTGGTAGTGCATCTGCTGAGACATGCGAAGGGGCCCCTTCCGGGCGCTCGAATCAAGTGCTGCCGAAGCGATGGGTCAATAACAGCAGAGCGTGTGAACCGAGTCAACATGAATGAATGAAATTGAGTAGTTCACGCTGTGAAGGGGCAGGTGTATGGCTGCTGGGTATGCTTGCCGACACAGCGTCGGGGGCCACGGATGGGAGTCAGCCAGGTGCCGGACAACGCATCACCGGACAACGCGACGGTCGGCACGGCCGAGGTGACCGCCGCCGGGATCGCCCGGCTCGCCGGTGTCGGCCGGGCCGCGGTCAGCAACTGGCGGCGCCGGCACGCGGACTTCCCCAAACCGGTCGGCGGCACCGAGACCAGTCCCGCCTTCGCCCTCCACGACATCGAGCAATGGCTGCGCGACCAGGGCAAACTCGCCGAGGTCCCGCTCCGTGAACGGGTCTGGCAGCAGCTCGTCGGGCATCCGGCCGGCACCGCGGCCGCGCTGCGCCAGGCCGGCGCCGTGCTGCTGCTGGTCCATGAGCGGCCCGCGGTCTGGCAGCAGCTGCGCACCGCCGCCGACGACACCGAACTCACCGGCGTGCTCCCCGCGATGCTCGACGCCGTCCTCGCCGCCCGGCTCGGCCCGGAGCACCCCGTCCGCGGACTGACCCGCGAGGCGCTCGCCCCGTCCGCCGCGCTGGTGCGGGCCGCCGGTGATCTCGCGGCCGCGGACGGCGCCGCGGAGGCGTACGCCTTCCTGCTCGGCCGTCATCTGGACGCCAACCCCCGGCAGTACACCCTCACCCCGCCGGGACCGGCCGCCCTGATGGCCGAACTAGCCGCGTCGGCAGGCCCGTTGCGTACCGTCCTCGACCCGGCCTGCGGCGCCGGCGGCCTGCTGACCGCCGCCCAGGAGCGCGCCGGGCAGGAGACCGGTGAGGGGACGGACAGTGACGGGGCGGACGGTGACGGGGCGGACGGGGCGGAGGACGCCGTATCGCAGGCAGACGCACCCGATGCCCCCGAAGGGCCCGTCACCCTGCACGGCCAGGAGGCCGACCCCGACCTCGCCGCGCTGACCGCGCTCCGCCTCGCCCTGCGCACCCCCGGTGTCCGGGTCCGCGCCGCCGACACCCTGCGCGCCGATGCCTTCCCGGACCTCGCCGCCGACGCCGTCCTGGTGCACCCGCCGTTCAACGAACGCAACTGGGGCCATGACGAACTCGCCTACGACCCCCGGTGGGAGTACGGCTTCCCGGCCCGCACCGAATCCGAACTGGCCTGGGTCCAGCACGCGCTGGCCCGGCTCCGGCCGGGCGGCACGGCCGTCCTGCTCATGCCGCCCGCCGCCGCCTCCCGCCGCTCCGGCCGCCGGATCCGCGCCGACCTGCTGCGCCGCGGCGCACTGCGCGCCGTCATCGCGCTGCCCGCCGGTGCCGCCCCGCCCAACGGCGTCCCGCTGCATCTGTGGGTGCTGCGCAAGCCCGGCGGCGGCCGGCCGCCCGTCCCCCAGCTCCTCGTCGTCGACACCGCCGACCTCGCCACCGGCACCCCCGCCGGCCGTGACAAGCCCGACTGGCAGAGCGTCCACGACACCGCCGTCGAGGCCTGGCAGACCTTCGACCGCGAGGGCGGCATCGAGGAACGGCCCGGTGTGCGCCGGTCGCTGGCCGCCATCGACCTCCTCGACGACGATGTCGACCTCGCCCCGGCCCGGCACCTCCCGCCGCCCGCGGCGGCCGGCGGCCCCGCCGAACTCGCCCGGGTCCGCGACCGGCTGACCGCCACCCTCGCCCGGACGACGGAGCTCACCCCGCGGCCCGCGGCAGGCGACACCGTCCCCGAACCCGCCGCCGCCCGCTGGCCGCTGACCACCGTCGGCGAACTCGCCCGCTCCGGCGCCCTGGTGCTGCGCGCGGGCGGCGCCGGCACCGCGTCGTCCGAGCTCGGGGACGTGCCCGCGGTGCTCACCGACCACGATGTGATCGGCGGCGGCGCCCCGTCCGGCGCCCTCCCCGAAGCGCCCGCTTCCGGGCCCGCCGAGGAGCCGGTCCTGGTCCACGAGGGCGATGTCGTCGTCCCGGTCCTCGGCGGCGGCGCCATCGCCCGGGTCGTCGACGAGGCCACCGCCGGGGCCGCCCTCGGCCGCAACCTCACCCTGCTGCGGCCCGACCCGGCCGCCCTCGACCCGTGGTTCCTCGCGGGCTTCCTGCGGGGCACCGCCAACACCCGGCAGGCCAGCAGCTATGCCTCCACCGCCACCCGGCTCGACGTCCGCCGGCTGCAACTGCCCCGCCTGGCGCTCGCCGAGCAGCGCCGCTACGGGCAGCGGTTCCGCGATCTGGCCGCCTTCGAAGAGGCGTTGCGGCTGGCGTCCCGGCTCGGCGAGCAGCTCGTCCAGGGCCTGCACGACGGGCTGACGGACGGTTCGGTGGCGCCGGACTGACCCGGCGGACCCCCGGCGGGCCCCCGGCGGAGGGGCGGCCGGGCGGTGCCGCCCCGGGACCGGCAGATCGGATCGTCCAATCCGTACAACCCCGCACGCGCGGTCGGCGTCGTATATACGCTCGCAGGCAGGTGCTCAATATTCCCGCGCGCCCGCGCGCGAGGCCGCCGTGGCAGCACGGCCCCACCGGCCATGAACCGATCCGTCAGGAGCAGTAATGCACGGCCCCGTCCCGGCCCTCCCGCCGCACCGTCCCCCGGCGCGGTCGACGGTCATCCTGCTGCGGGTGGTCTTCGTGGCCGTCGCGGTGCTCAGCCTGGGCTTTCTGGCCTGGGCCGCGCTGCTGCGGGCCGCGCTCGTCCAGCGCAAGCCGCTGGGATGGTGGCTCTTCGGCGCCGATCTGGTCCTGCTCACCGGCACCATCGTGTGGTCGGGGGGCTACCCCGAGACGGACTGGCACACGGACGTCGCGGTCGCCGTGATCCTGCTGCAGATGGCCGGCGCCGTGGCCTACTACCTCGTGGCCGACCTGCGGGCGGCGCGGACGGCCGGGCAGCCGTACGGCCCGCCCGCCGGGCAGTTGCCGGGATACGGCTCCGCCTACGCCGCCGTCCCGACGGGATACCCGGCCGCCGGGCCGCCGCCGCACCCCTACGGCCCGGCCCGGCCCCCGGTCCCGCACCACGCCCAGGAGACCCAGCCGTACGGGGCACCGGGCGGCGCCGCCCCCGTCAACCCGTACGCCATGACCGAGACCCGGCTGCCGCCGCCCGGAGGACCGGGCGCACCACCCCGCCCCTCACCGCCGCCCGCCGGCCCGTACGCTCCGCCCCCGGACCGGCCCCAGCCCCCGCAGCGCATCGACCGGGTGCGGGCCGAGCTCGATGAGCTCAGCGACTACCTCCGCAAGGAGGAGGGCCGGTGAACGGCCGGGTCATCGGGGAGCGTTACGAACTCTCCGCGCTGCTCGGCCAGGGCGGGATGGGCCAGGTCTGGATCGGCTACGACCGCCGCCTGGACCGCCGGGTCGGCGTCAAACTGCTGCGCCCCGACCGGGTGGCCGGCACCCCGGACGGCGAGGAGATGCGCCGCCGCTTCGTCCGCGAATGCCGGGTCACCGCACAGGTCGACCACCCCGGGCTGGTCACCGTCCATGACGCCGGCAGCGACGACGAGGACCTCTACCTGGTCATGCAGTACGTCGAGGGCGCCGACCTCTCCGACCACCTCGCCGAGCACGACCCCTACCCCTGGCCCTGGGCGGTCTCCGTCGCGGCCCAGCTCTGCGCCGTCTTGGCCTCCGTCCACGCCGTCCCGATCGTCCACCGTGACCTCAAGCCCCGCAATGTCATGATCCGGCCGGACGGCTCCGTGGTCATCCTCGACCTGGGCATCGCCTCCGCCCTGGACACCGACACCACCCGCCTCACCCACACCGGCTCCCCCATCGGCAGCCCCGCCTACATGGCGCCCGAACAGGCCATGGGCGGCGCGGTAGGCCCGCACACCGACCTCTACGCCCTCGGGGTCCTCCTCCACGAACTCCTCAGCGGCGAGGTCCCGTTCGCCGGCTCGACGGCCCTGGGCGTGCTCCACCGCCACCTCCACGAGGAGCCGGTCCCGGTACGCACTCTGCGCCCCGACGTCCCCGAGGCCCTCGAAGCCCTCGTCCTCCGCCTCCTGCGCAAGGACCCCCAGGCCCGTCCCGCCGACGCCCAGGAGGTCTACCAGTCCCTGGCCCCCCTCCTCCCCACAGCCACCATCGGCCCCCAGGCCGCCCAGTCCCCACCCACCCCTCTCGCCCCCATGGACCCCACCCGTCCCTTCCGCCAGCCACACGCCCCCTGGCCGGCACGCTCCTCCGGGACACTGGCCCCCACACCCACCGCCCTCTCCACACCCCAGGTACCGGAGCCCCTGGTCCCCGCCGGGGCGGCCGCTGCCTACCCAGGGACGGGCCCCGCCGCGTCCTCCGCCCCTGCCGGCGCCGCCTCCGCCTCCCGCCCGGCCGCCGACCCCCGCACCTCCGCCGCCCCCGCCGCGGCCCGCACCTCCCGCCCCGGCGCCTGGACCTCCGCCTCCGACCCCCGCACCTCCTCCGCCTCCCCTTCTCCTTCGCCTTCCCCTTCCGCCTCCGGACCGGACGTCGCGGCCGCCGTAGACGAGGTCAAGAGCCTGCTCGACCAGGGCCGGATCACCCACGCCGTGGACATCCTCGGCGGCATCCTGCCCGCCGCCGCCGAACGGCACGGCGCCCACTCCCCGGTCGTCCGCACCCTGCGCAAGCAGTACGCCGCCACCCTCATGGACGACGGCCAGTACCGCCGCGCCCTGCCCGAACTCCGGCTGCTGGCCGAGGAGTTCGCCAAGGAATCCGGCGCCGGCGCCACCCGCCAGGCCCTCCAGTTCCACTACGAGGCCGCCCAGTGCCTCGAACAACTCGGCGAGGTCGCCCAGGCCCTGGAGGAGTACCGCGCCCTCCTCCCCTACTTCGAGCACTACGCCGACGACCCCGTACGCCCCCTCGAAATCCGCCGCTCCATAGGCCACTTGCTCCTCGCCCAGGGCGAACGCGGCGCCGCCCAGGAAGCCCTCACCCGCCTCCTCTACGACGCGGAACGCCTGCACGGCCCCCACCACCCGTTCCCGGAGGAGCTGCGGCGGACGTTGTATTGGCTGGGGAGGGTGCAGGGGTGAATCGGGGGCGGGCGATGCCCCCGGGCAGCGGCGGGGTGGCCTCCGGGCCGGCGGCATCCAGGCCTCGTGGCGATCAAGCGGCTGTCGCGGCGGAACCGTCCTTACCCGAGATCGTTGGCCGAAGCAGTGGCCTGGGCCACGCCGACTCCATAGCATCGATCAATCAAGGTCGAGACTCCGTCGCACGATCTGCCGGGAGGCCAAGTGTTCCGCCGAAGGACAGCGCTCTCCGTATCCGCCACCGCCGCCCTGCTGGCCGCGACCCCGTTGCTCGCCGCGTGCGGCAGTGACGCCCACCCCGGTGCCGCGGCCATCGTGGACGGGAAGCGGATCACCGTTTCGCAGCTGCAGGCGAAGGTGAAGGACGTACGCGCCGCCCAGGCCAAGTCCCCGCAGGGCGGTCAGCTCATCATGAACACCGGGCGGCTGAGCCTGGCCACCCTCAACGGCATGATCTTCGACGAGGTGCTGGAGCGCGGTGCGCAGGACGCCGGGGTGACGGTCAGCCGCGGCGACATCCAGAAGTGGCGGGCCCGGGCCGAGAAGCAGGCCGGCGGCGGCGAGCGGCTGAAGGCGATGTGGCTCCAGCAGGGCGTCGCCCCCGACGAGATCGACGCCATGGTCCGCAATCAGCTGCTGCTCGACGGTGTCGCCGAGCATCTGCACGCGGACCGCCGGGCGCCGGAGGGCCAGCAGAAGCTCGCCCGTGCGCTGGCCAAGACCTCCCGGTCCATGGGGATCGACGTCAATCCGCGGTTCGGCAAGTGGGACGACCAGCAGGTCATCCTCGGGGAGACCAAGGATCCGTGGATCACGGGGGAGCCCGCGAAGCAGCAGGCCTGACAGCGGCGCACCGGGCCGGGAGCCGGTAAGCGGCGGCCGGCGGCGGTGGCTGTACGGGGCGGTCCGCCCGGCGGCGGGCGGCGTCCCCCGCCCGGAGGCGGGCCGCGCCGCCCGTGCGGTCCGGGGGAGCGCCGACCGGCGCCGGGCGGTGTCGGTGCGGTGCGTTACGTTCGAGGCGTGAACGCTGACGCCTCCGCCGCCGAAACCGGCGCCGAAGCCCGCCCCGAGGGCACCGGCACCGGACGCCTGGTCCTGCTCACCACCAGCCACCGGGTCGCCCCCGGGCTCCTGTCCTGGCCCGCATGGCAGATCCTGCGCGCGGCCGACCGCGTGCTGAGCGCCGATCCGGACCACCCGCAGCTGCCCTATCTGCGGGAGGCCGGCATCGAGGTGGAGACGGCCGCCCCCACCGCCCGCGAACTGGTCGACTACTGCGTCCCCCAGGACCGTACGGCCGTCGTGCTGACCTCGGCGGACGGTGAGAGCGCGCTGACCGACGGCCTGGCCCGGCTGGCCGGCTCCGGCCGCGAGACCATGCCGGACCTGGAGCTGCTGCCCGGCTCCTACGACCTCCCCGGTGCCCGGCTGCTCGACCTCGTCCAGGTCATGGACCAGATCCGCGCCGAGTGCCCCTGGAGCAGCATCCGTACGCACCGCGACCTCGCCAAGTACGGCATCGAGGAGGCGTATGAGCTGGTGGAGGCCATTGAGGAGGGGGATCGCGCGGAGCTGAGGGAGGAGCTCGGCGATGTGCTTCTCCAGGTGGTCTTCCACGCCCGGATCGCTCAGGACGATCCGGACGAGCCGTTCTCCATCGACGACGTGGCGGGCACGATCGTGGAGAAGCTGCTCCACCGCCACCCCCATGTCTTCGGGGAGGCGGACGCGGCCACTCCGGAAGAGGTCAGGGCCCAGTGGCTGCGGACGAAGGCGGAGGAGAAGCAGCGGGAGTCGGTGACCGAGGGCGTGCCGCTGGCGCAGCCGGGGCTGGCGCTCGCGGCGAAGCTGGCGTCGCGGGTGCGGTCGGCCGGACTGGACGTGGCCCCGCCCACGGGCGACGGGATCGGCTATGAGCTGCTGGCGATGGCCATACGGGCCGAGGCGGAGGGCGTCGACCCGGAGGCCGCGCTGCGGGCGGCGGCGCGGGCCTACCGGGACGCGGTGCTGGCGGTGGAGGGCGGCGCCGGCCAGGACACGTCCGATGGGTCTGCGTGACGTCTGAGAGTCCTGACCGTTCCGGCCGGCCGTGGGGCGGGGCCGCCGGTGGCCATGACCTTGGGCGGGCGGATGCCGCTGGTTCCGGCAAGCAGCTCCGTGATTCCCAACCAGTCGTCCGCGCCCGGTCTTTCGGATTCTCCTTGGCGTCCTTCCGCTGCCCACACCCGTGTTAGCCGGACGTTAGTGCTGCGACAGTGGCTCAGACCAGAGTGGGTGACGTACCGAGGAAAGCACGTCACCGACTGTCCTGGGGGGACCCGAAATGAGCTCCAGCACCACTGTCCGCACCGCTCGCCGCCGCACCCTGCGCATGGCCGCCCTGGCCCTGACCGCAGCCGCCGGCCTGACGCTGACCGCCTGCTCCGGGTCGGACGCCGCCGGCACGAAGCCCGCGGGCCACTCGGACACGGGTGCTGCCGTCGAGTCCAGCGGCGCGGGTTCCTCCGCGGGGGCGCAGGGCTCCGCTGCCCCGGCGAGCCCCGGTGCCAAGGCCGACGCCAAGTCCGGCGCGGCGGGCAAGCAGTCGGGCGGCGCGCACGCCACCAATGGTGGCAAGGCGGCATCCCCGGCCCGCACCCAGCGCCTGGCGGACGGCGTCAGCACGGCCGAGATCTCCAAGGTCGGCGACCAGCACTACCGCGCCAAGATCGTCGCCCGCGGTTCGGTCCTGGCCACGCTGGAGGCGAAGGGGCAGGACGCCGGGCTCGACGCCAATGACATGTTCCTCGTGCTCACGTCGGACGGCCAGGTCCGTTCCTGGACGGGCGGCGGACACCAGGGGCCGGGCACCTTCAAGATCGCGGGCGGCTGGACGGTCAAGGTCTCGAAGGTCGGCGAACTCCACTACCGCGCGGAGTTCCTCAGCCCGAGCGGGGACGCGGATGACACGGTGGAAGCGAACCAGCACGACATCGGGTTCGTCGCCAACGGCGTGAACGTCGTGCTCAGCGCCGGCGGTGTGATCAGCGCCCACAGCTGAACGCACGCCTTACTGTGGCGACAGCTGAACGCCCCGACTCACCGCGGCGGGGGGGCCCCCCGGCCCGGGGGCCCCCCCCCCGCGGCCGGCGTGGGCAGCAGCCACCGCCCGTCAGGACGTGAACGACGGCGCCGGAGCCTCGGCGGCGGCCGCCTGCCCCGGCCCCGTCCGGCCCCCGCCGGAGGCGCGCCGCCGCATGCGGTCCGCCACCCACAGGGCCACTACGACCAGAGCCAGACCCGCTCCCAGCACGCACACCCCGCCCCAGCCCGCCGCGCCCCAGACCGCCGAGGTGAGCGCCGAGCCCACAGCGCCGCCCACGAAGTAGCTGGTCATGTACGCGGAGTTGAGGCGGTTACGGGCCTCGGGGCGGACCGCGTAGACCAGGTTCTGGTTGCTGACGTGCACCGCCTGCGCGGCCAGGTCCAGGACGATCACTCCGGCGAGCAGCGCGGCCAGGGACCAGCTGCCGCCCGATCCGCCGAGGGCCAGCAGGCCCCAGGAACCCAGGAGCAGGAACGCGGCCGCGCCGGTGACCCGGTGTGCCAGGCCGCGGTCCGCCAGCCGTCCGCCCACCGAGGCGGCCAGTGAACCGGCCGCGCCCACCAGCCCCAGCAGCCCGATGGCCGACTCCTGCCAGCCGTAGGACGGTCCGGACATCAGGAACGCCAGCGCCGTCCACAGCACGCTGAAGCCCGCGAAGGTCAGCGCGCCCAGCGCACCCCGCCACCGCAGCACCGGCTCCTGGCCGAACAGCGCCAGCGTGGAGCGCAGCAGCGCCGGATAGCGCAGCCCGGCCGTGGTGCGCAGGGCCGGCAGCCGGAGCCGCAGCAGCACCGCCATCAGCAGCATCAGCGCCGCGTTGACCCAGTACACGGTGCGCCAGCCGCCCAGCTCGGCGAGGAGCCCGGCGGCCGTACGGGCCAGCAGGATGCCGAGCAGCAGCCCGGTCATGACGGTGCCGACGGTCCGGCCGCGCTGGGCGGGTGCCGCGAGGGTCGCCGCGTAGGGCACCACGACCTGGGCGGCGACCGAGGTGAGGCCGGTCAGGGCGGTGCCGGTGAGCAGGAGGGCGGCGTGGGGCGCGCTCGCCGTGACGGTGAGGAAGACCGCGGTCGCCGCGGTCAGGGTGACGGCCAGCCGGCGCCGCTCCAGCAGATCGCCGAGCGGGACGAGCAGCAGCAGGCCGAGTCCGTAGCCGACCTGGGCCACGGTGACGACCAGTGCGGCGGTGGACGCGGAAAGGTGCAGATCGCGGCCGATGAGGTCCAGCAGGGGCTGGGCGAAGTAGTTGCCGGCGACGGAGAGTCCGGCGGCGACCGACATCAGCAGCAGGGTGCCGCGGCCCAGGCCCGGCCGCGTCCCCGGTGCCTCCCCGGCGGGCGGCTCCGGTATGTGCTCGGTCTCCATGACCTGACCTCCCCTGTACGCCCACGGCCACCGTGGCGGCGGGCACGTCCCAGCCTGGGGTCCGCAGATCAATGAGTCCAACACATCGTTTTCATCGCATCCATCGTGAATCGTGATCAATGCTGGCTAGGGTGCGGGATATGGAGCTTCAGCAGATGCGGTATGTGGTCGCGGTGGCCGAGGCCGGTGGGTTCACCCGGGCCGCCGAGCGCTGCCATGTGGTGCAGTCCGCGCTCAGCCATCAGATCGCCCGGCTGGAGAAGGAGCTCGGTGCCCGGCTCTTCGACCGGACCAGCCGCAGTGTCCGGCTGACCGCCGCCGGCGAGGCCTTCGTCCCGGTCGCCCGGCAGGCGCTGGAGGCTGCCGAGCGGGCCCGCGCCGAGGTGGCGGCGGCGACCGGGGAGGTGCGCGGCCGGCTCGCGGTCGGCGCGATCTCCACCGTCGCGGCCGTGGATCTCGCCCGGGAGCTGGGGGCCTTCCGTACGCGGTGCCCGCAGGTGCGGATCAGTCTGCAGACCGCGATGAGCGACCAGCTCCTCGAACAGGTGCGGCAGGGCGTGCTGGACGTGGCGTTCGTCGGGCTGGTGCCCGCTGCGCGCACCGTCGGCGTACGGGAGAAGGAGCTGGCGCGCGGTGAGCTGGTCGCCGTCGTGCCGCCGGGGCATCCGCTGGCGGGGCGGGAGTGGACCACGCTGTCGCGGATCGCGCGGGAGACGTTTGTCGACTTCACGGCGGGGTCCGCGGCCCGCCGGCAGCGCGAGGACGCGTTCCGTGCGGCGGGGCTGACCTCGGAGGTGGCGTACGAGGTGACCACGGTCGAGTTCCTGGCGAAGCTGGTCCGGGCGGGACTGGGCGTCGGCATGGTGCCGGAGGCCATCGCCTCCGAGCTGGCCGGGCTGGACATCGTGCGGGTGCGGCCGGCGCCCGAGCGGACCGAGCGGGTGGTGTGGAGCGGTCTCGGCCCGTCGCCGGCGGCCGTGGCGTTCCTGAGCGGCCTGGGGGTGGATCCGAATGACAGGCCCTAAGGGCCCTGCCCGGTGCGCGGGCGCGCCGTTGTGCGCCCAGCGGTTACGGTCGGAAGGTGCACGACAAGCCCCACACCACCGCCGCCGACGCCCCCGCGGGCTGCCCCGCCGCCGGGCCCGCCCCCGCGCTGTTCACCTGGGAGTTCGCCTCCGACCCGTACCCCGCGTACGCCTGGCTGCGCGAGCATGCGCCGGTGCACCGGACCGAGCTGCCCAGCGGTGTCGAGGCCTGGCTGGTGACGCGGTACACGGAGGCGCGGCAGGCGCTCGCCGACGCCCGGCTGTCCAAGAACCCGGTCCACCACAGCGAGGCCGCGCACGGCAAGGGCAAGGTCGGCATCCCGGGCGAGCGCAGCGCCAACCTCATGACGCATCTGCTCAACATCGACCCCCCGGACCACACCCGGCTGCGCCGCCTGGTCTCGAAGGCGTTCACCCCGCGCCGGGTCGCCGCCTTCGCCCCGCGGGTCCAGGAGCTGACCGACCACCTCATCGACCAGTTCGCGGCGAAGGGCGAGGCCGACCTCATCCATGAGTTCGCCTTTCCGCTCCCGATCTACGCGATCTGCGATCTGCTGGGCGTACCGCGCGAGGACCAGGACGACTTCCGGGACTGGGCGGGCATGATGATCCGGCACGGCGGAGGGCCGCGCGGCGGCGTCGCCCGCTCCGTGAAGAAGATGCGCGGCTATCTCGCCGAGCTGATCCACCGCAAGCGCGAGTCCCTGGGCGAGACCGCCGAGGCGGACGAGGATCTGATCTCCGCCCTGATCAGGGCCTCCGATCACGGTGAGCACCTGACCGAGAACGAGGCCGCCGCGATGGCCTTCATCCTGCTCTTCGCGGGCTTCGAGACCACCGTCAACCTCATCGGCAACGGCACCTATGCGCTGCTGCGCCACCCCGCCCAGCGTGAGCTGCTGCAGAAGTCGATCGCGGCGGGCGACACCGACCTGCTCACCACCGGCATCGAGGAACTGCTCCGTTACGACGGACCCGTGGAGCTGGCGACCTGGCGGTTCGCGACCCAGGAGCTGACGCTCGGCGGGCAGCGGATCGCCGAGGGGGACCCGGTCCTGGTGGTGCTGGCCGCCGCCGACCGCGACCCGGAGCGCTTCGAGGAGCCGGATGTGCTCGATCTGACCCGGCGTGACAATCAGCATCTGGGATACGGGCACGGCATCCACTACTGCCTGGGTGCGCCGCTCGCCCGCCTCGAAGGGCAGAGCGCGCTGGCGACCCTGCTGACCCGGCTCCCCGACATCCGTCTTGCCGCGGAACCTGACGATTTGCGCTGGCGTGGCGGGCTCATCATGCGCGGACTGCGTTCACTTCCGGTGGAGTTCACTCCGGAGCGGCCCTGACCAGCGGTAAAGCGCAATGTGACACAGAGTCAACTGCGTGACCTTTACGTGATCCGCACTACACCGACTTGTGACTACTCCTGACCCCGGCTACCTTTCGACCCGACGATCGACAGGCTTCACTCGATCGGTCGAAGCGGTGATGTGGGGGACCGGTGTAACGGTGCCGCTCGCGTGCGTCGGCCGGCCGGAAGCCCCGTCGAGCAGCTCGAAGAGCTCGTCGAAAAACTCAACCGCCGCGCGAAAGGCATCCGCATGCGTTCCGGGAACGGCCGACATCGTCGACCCCGTCAGGCACCGGCCATCTTTGTCACGGCGGGAGTGACCGGCGCAGGCCTCGCCCTGCCGCTGTTCGCCGCGAGCGGTGCACAGGCCGCCGACACCTCGACCTGGGACAAGGTCGCCCAGTGCGAGAGCGGCGGCGTGTGGAGCGCGGCGTCGGGCAACGGCTACTACGGCGGCCTGCAGCTCACCCAGGAGATGTGGGACAACTACGGCGGCTCGTCCTATGCGTCGCGCCCCGACCTCGCCAGCCGCTCCCAGCAGATCGCGGTCGCCGAGTCGATCCTCGACGACCGCGGGCCGGACGCCTGGCCGAGCTGTGCGGTGAACGCCGGGCTGACCGACGACGGCCGGGCACCGGAGGTCGACCCGGGCAGCACCAGCACCCCGGCGCCCGACCCCTCGGACTCCGAGGGCTCCCTCGACCCCTGGGACACCCCCGGTTCGTCCGACTCCCACGACCGTGCGGACTCCGACGGCAGGAACGACGGGCCGAGCGACGAGCCCAGCGACGAGTCGAGCGGTCTGCCGTCCGACGTGACGCCCTCGCCCGACGCCTCGAAGTCCGACGGGCCCGGCGACTCGTCCGCGAGCCCGGAGCCGTCCGACCCGGCGACGCCCGGCGACAGGGGCGACGACCGGGGCGGCGACCGGGACGAGGGCCCGTCGCAGTCCGCCGACCCGTCCGACGAGCCCTCCGCGGACCCGTCCGACGGTGGCAGCCGCACGGACAGCAGCGGCACCCCGCGCGAGGTGCCCGGCAAGGGCAAGCACCGCGGTGAGGCGGGCGACGGGGACGCCGGTGACGGTGACGACGACGGCCGGTCCGCCGGCGGACGGCACGCCTCGCGCGGCGATGACGCGCACCGCACGGGCCCGGCGGCCGACGGCGACTACACGGTGCGCCCGGGTGACAGCCTGTCAGCCATCGCCACGGCCCACCGGCTGCCCGGCGGATGGGCCGAGCTCTACGACCGCAACGAGGGCGTCATCGGCTCCGACGCGGACCTGATCCAGCCCGGTCAGCAGCTCGATCTCGGGCGGAACGCAGGGTAGTTCGGCACCCTTCGCCCTCTTTTGGGAAAGTGAGACAAGGGTCTCGTTGACTGTGGTGGGGTCCGGGCTGCTCAACCCCGGCATACCGGGCCTCACCTGCGAATATGTAACCAACCCGTGATCAAAAACGGTCAACTTGGTTCAGATGGTGGGGTTTGAACCCCAAGGGGATTACTGCTTAACGTCAGGACCGCTCGCCAAAGCGGGCCCTTCGATCACACGCCGAATCCTGCCGGTGGTCGAAGGCACTTGACGCGCAAGCGCCGAAGGCAGGAGCGGGGGACCCAGGATTTGTGCCGGCCCCGCCCGTGAAAACGGGTCAACCGGCTTGGGGTGAAGCCACGTGCGTCCTGCGCACACGGCCGGGCGACTCATCAGTCCGAACCCGACAGCTCACCTCGTAGGCGTCGGTGAGGAAACGAACGAACCATGCTGATCTTCAAGGGCAAGCACCGTCGTCCCTCCAAGGCCGTCCGCGTCGCCACCCTCGCCGGTGTCGCCGGTGCCGCCGTGGCCGTGCCGCTGATGGGCGCCACCTCCGCCTCCGCCGCCTCCGTCGCCACCTGGGACAAGGTCGCCCAGTGCGAGTCCGGCGGCAACTGGTCGATCAACACCGGTAACGGCTACTACGGTGGCCTGCAGTTCTCCAACTCCAGCTGGGCCGCCGCCGGTGGCACCCAGTACGCGCCGCGCGCCGACCTGGCCACCAAGTCCCAGCAGATCGCCGCCGCCGAGAAGCTCCTCGCCATCCAGGGCCCGGGTGCCTGGTCCTGCGCCGGTGCGGGCAACCTGACCTCCGGTGGCCCGGCCGCCGACGTCGACACCTCCGCGCAGACCAAGTCCGCGCCGAAGCAGGAGTCCGCCAAGCCCGAGGCCAAGAAGGCCCCGTCCGCCTCCGAGGACCGTGCCTCGCGGTCCGCCGAGCGCAAGTCCACGGGCGACGGCAACTACACCGTCAAGGCGGGCGACACCCTCGCCAAGATCGCCAAGGCCCACGGCACCGACTGGAAGTCCGTCTACAAGGCGAACAAGTCGGTCATCGGCGGCAACCCGAACCTGATCATCCCCGGTCAGCAGCTCACCGTCTGAGCCGCTTTCTCACCGGGGCACCGGCGGGCTCGAGCGGCGGGCCCCCTTCCTCCGTGAGACCGCCCCGCCACGGCGCGCCCTTCCCCCCCGGCGCGTCGTGGCGGGGCTTCTCGCATCCCGGGCCACGGGCCCGAGGCGCCCCGGCCGGCGGCAGGCCGCTGACCGGCGCTGTTCAGCAACTTTTCCCGTTCAGTGAACAATGTGCCCAAACGTCCCGTGAACTGGGCCTTTGGGCCTGTTTTCGTCCCACGGAGCGGGCCAAGGGCAGGCGGACGCGCCCGGGGCCGTTAGGCTCATGCGCAGAACGCCAGACACCCACGAAGGAGACAACGTGCCGTCGATCGACGTCGTCGTAGCCCGCGAAATTCTCGACTCGCGAGGTAATCCCACGGTCGAGGTCGAGGTCGGCCTCGACGACGGCAGCACCGGCCGTGCCGCCGTCCCGTCCGGCGCCTCCACCGGCGCCTTCGAGGCCATCGAGCTCCGCGACGGCGACCCGAACCGCTACCTGGGCAAGGGTGTGGAGAAGGCCGTCCTGGCCGTCATCGAGCAGATCGGCCCGGAGCTCGTCGGCTACGACGCGACCGAGCAGCGGCTGATCGACCAGGCCATGTTCGACCTGGACGCCACCGACAACAAGGGCTCGCTCGGCGCCAACGCCATCCTCGGCGTCTCCCTCGCCGTGGCGCACGCCGCCTCCGAGGCCAGCGACCTCCCGCTGTTCCGCTACCTCGGCGGCCCGAACGCGCACGTGCTGCCCGTCCCGATGATGAACATCCTGAACGGCGGCTCGCACGCCGACTCCAACGTGGACATCCAGGAGTTCATGATCGCCCCGATCGGCGCGGAGTCCTTCTCCGAGGCGCTGCGCTGGGGCGCCGAGGTCTACCACACCCTCAAGAAGGTCCTGAAGGAGCGCGGCCTGTCCACCGGTCTCGGTGACGAGGGTGGCTTCGCCCCGAACCTGGGTTCCAACCGTGAGGCCCTCGACCTCATCCTGGA
This sequence comes from Streptomyces sp. G7(2002), assembly GCF_028870195.1. Lineage (NCBI taxonomy): Bacteria > Bacillati > Actinomycetota > Actinomycetes > Kitasatosporales > Streptomycetaceae > Streptomyces > Streptomyces sp. G7(2002). The sequence continues at coordinate 4,089,512 of NZ_CP102609.1, read as the reverse complement.
GGCCATCAAGCAGGCCGGTTACGCCCCCGGCCAGGACATCGCGCTCGCGCTGGACGTCGCCGCCTCCGAGTTCTACAAGGACGGCAAGTACCAGTTCGAGGGCAAGGACCGCTCGGCCGCCGAGATGACCGAGTACTACGAGGAGCTCGTGGCGGCCTACCCGCTCGTCTCCATCGAGGACCCGCTGTTCGAGGACGACTGGGCCGGCTGGAAGGTCATCACCGACAAGCTCGGCGCCAAGGTCCAGCTCGTCGGCGACGACCTGTTCGTCACCAACCCCGAGCGCCTCGCCCGCGGCATCGAGGAGGGCTCCGCCAACGCGCTGCTGGTGAAGGTCAACCAGATCGGCTCGCTGACCGAGACCCTGGACGCCGTCGAGCTGGCCCAGCGCAACGGCTTCAAGTGCATGATGTCGCACCGCTCCGGTGAGACCGAGGACGTCACCATCGCCGACCTCGCCGTCGCCACCAACTGCGGCCAGATCAAGACCGGCGCCCCGGCCCGCTCCGAGCGCGTCGCCAAGTACAACCAGCTGCTGCGCATCGAGGAGATCCTCGACGACGCCGCGGTCTACGCCGGCCGCTCCGCCTTCCCGCGCTTCCGCCACAGCAGCTGACGAAGGCGGCCCGCTGCCGGGCCGGACAAGGCAGCAGGGGCTGAACGGGCGAGGCAATCGCCCGGCACCCCGTACGTCCCCGGCGACGGTCCCGTACCGTTGCCGGGGACGTACCTGCTTGAAGCAGTCAGGCGTCCGTCAGTGAAGGGGAGACGACGTGCCCGCGGACCGGTTCTCGACCGCGACCCGACTCAAGGCGCTCGGCGAGCAGGCCGCCGCCCGCGTCTACCGCGCCCGCCCGCCCCGCCGCAACCGCCTCACCGGCCGTGCCGCACTGCTGGCCCTGGTGATGTGCTCCCTGGTCGTCGCCCTCGCGTATCCCATAAGGCAGTACGTCTCCCAGCGCTCGGACATCGCCGACCAGCGCCGCAAGGCCCAGGAGGCCGGTGCCGCCCTGGACCGGCTGCGCGAGCAGAAGGCCCGCTGGCAGGACCCGGCGTTCGTACGCCAGCAGGCCCGCCGGCATCTGCACTACGTCATGCCGGGCGAGGCCGGGTACATCGTCCCGGACGGCTCCGGCACCGGCTCCGCGCCCAAGGGGGCGCAAGCGGCGCAGCGTCCCTGGTACGAGAATCTGTGGGACGCCGTCGACGCGGCCGACAAGCGGTAGCGCCGGCCCGTACCGCCGGCGGACGCCGACCCGTACTGTCGACAGCGTGCGGCCCGCCGCACCGCCCCTCCACACCACTCACCTCACCGAAAGCGCACATGGACACCCCCCCGCCCCAGACCGAGCCCACCGAGCCCACCGCCGCGGACATCGCCGCCTTCAAGGAGCAGCTCGGCCGCCCGCCCCGCGGGCTGCGCGCCATCGCGCACCGCTGCCCCTGCGGGCAGCCGGACGTCGTCGAGACGGCGCCGCGCCTGGAGGACGGCACGCCCTTCCCCACGCTCTACTACCTCACCTGCCCGCGCGCGGCCTCCGCGATCGGCACGCTGGAGGCCAACGGCGTGATGAAGGAGATGAGCGAACGGCTCGCGGCCGACCCCGAGCTGGCCGCCGCCTACCGGGCGGCCCACGAGGACTACATCCGGCGGCGGGACGCCATCGAGGTGCTGCAGGGCTTCCCGAGCGCGGGCGGTATGCCCGACCGGGTCAAGTGCCTGCATGTCCTCGTCGGCCATTCGCTGGCGGCCGGGCCGGGCGTCAATCCGCTCGGTGACGAGGCCCTCGCGATGCTGCCGGAGTGGTGGAAGAAGGGGCCGTGCGTGACCCCGTGCCAGGACGCCGCCCAGGGCCCGGACGCTCCCGGGACCCAGGACGCTCCCGAAGGAGACGCCAAGTGAAGCGGGTCGCCGCCATCGACTGCGGTACGAACTCCATCCGGCTGCTGGTCGCGGACGCCGACCCGGCGACGGGTGAGCTGAAGGACCTCGACCGCCGGATGCAGATCGTCCGGCTGGGCCAGGGCGTGGACCGCACCGGGCGGCTGGCGCCCGAGGCGCTGGAGCGCACCTTCGCGGCCTGCCGGGAGTACGCCGCGGTGATCAAGGGCCTGGGCGCCGAGCAGGTCCGTTTCGTCGCCACCTCCGCCTCCCGGGACGCGGAGAACCGCGATGACTTCGTCCGCGGCGTGGTGGACATCCTCGGGGTGGAGCCCGAGGTGATCACCGGCGACCAGGAGGCCGAGTTCTCCTTCAACGGCGCCACCAAGGAGCTCACCGGCCGCGCCGATCTGGAGCGGCCGTTCCTGGTGGTGGACATCGGCGGCGGCTCGACCGAATTCGTCCTCGGAGACGCCCACCCGTCGCCCACCGCCACCCTCCCTGGAGACGCTACGCGTCGTACCTCTTATCGCGCCGCCCGCTCGGTCGATGTCGGCTGCGTACGGATGACCGAGCGGCATCTGGTGCACGAGGGCGAGATCAGCGACCCGCCGTCCCCGGGCCAGATCGCCGCCATAAAGGCCGATGTGGCCGCGGCGCTGGACCGCGCCGAGGAGACCGTCCCGCTGCGCGAGGCGGCCACTCTCGTGGGCCTGGCCGGCTCGGTGACCACGGTCGCCGCGATCGCGCTGGACCTGAACCAGTACGACTCCGAGGCCATTCACCACTCCCGGATCCCCCTGGCGAAGGTCCGCGAGATCACCGACCGTCTGGTGTCCTCCACCCACGCCGAGCGCGCGGCCATCCCCGTCATGCACCCGGGCCGGGTCGATGTGATCGCCGCGGGCGCGCTCGTGCTGCTGTCGATCATGGAGCGGGTGGGCGCCGGGGAGGTCGTCGTCAGCGAGCACGACATCCTCGACGGCATCGCCTGGAGCCTCGCGGGCTGAGGTGGCAAGCGGTGCGGCAGGGGCCGGCAACGGCCTCTGCCGACCGGCTTTTTGAGCGGGCGGGATGCCCGTCCGAGCGGCTTTCAGGGGGCTTCGGCGGGCCTCGGGGACGGGTCCGCGAAGAAAGTTCGTGAAATCCTTCACATGAAAAAGCCTCGCGTTGGACGAACAATCTGATCGTCCGACCCTCATTCGAAGGTCCTAGGACCTCTCCACCCGGAGAATGCGCGGTTGCCGACGCGGCGGTGGTGCGCTCACGGAAGCGGTGGTTCAGCCGCTCGAAGGGCGACAATCCCTGATCAACGGGGGTCTCCAACGCCTTGCGCCACACGGTGGTTCCGGATTGGACTATGGCGTCGGTCACGAAGCCGGCGGAGTGTAGCAGATGCCCCCCGAGTGCTTGTGAAGGGGCTCACGAGCGACCCCCCATGTGGGGGTGGATACTCGATTGCATGAGCACCACGGAGCGTCCCAGGATCCTCGTTGTAGGCGGTGGGTACGTAGGCCTGTACGCGGCACGCCGCATCCTCAAGCAGATGCGGTACGGCGAGGCGACCGTCACGGTCGTCGACCCGCGCTCGTACATGACGTACCAGCCCTTCCTTCCCGAAGCTGCAGCCGGCAGCATCTCCCCCCGCCACGTCGTGGTTCCGCTACGACGCGTGCTCCCCAAGGCGGAGGTTCTCACCGGCCGGGTCACCACCATCGATCAGGACCGCAAGGTCGCCACGATCGCCCCGCTGGTCGGCGAGGCGTACGAGCTGCCCTTCGACTACCTGGTCATCGCGATGGGCGCGGTCTCCCGTACCTTCCCGATTCCCGGCCTGGCCGAGAACGGCATCGGCATGAAGGGCGTGGAAGAGGCCATCGGCCTGCGCAACCACGTGCTGGAGCAGCTGGACAAGGCCGACTCCACGACTGACGAGGACGTCCGCCGCAAGGCGCTCACCTTCGTCTTCGTCGGCGGTGGCTTCGCGGGTGCGGAGACCATCGGTGAGGTCGAGGACATGGCCCGCGACGCCGCGAAGTACTACAACAACGTGAAGCGCGAGGACATGCGCTTCCTGCTGGTCGACGTCGCCGACAAGATCCTCCCCGAGGTCGGCCCGAAGCTCGGTGCCTACGGCAAGGAGCACCTCGAGGGCCGCGGTGTCGAGGTCTACCTCAAGACCGGCATGGACTCCTGCGTCGACGGCCACGTGAAGCTCAACAACGGCCTCGAGGTCGACTCCAACACCATCGTGTGGACCGCGGGCGTCAAGCCGAACCCGGCGCTGGCCCGCTTCGGTCTGCCGCTCGGCCCGCGCGGCCATGTCGACACCGGCGCCACCCTGCAGGTGCAGGGCACCGACTACATCTGGGCCGCCGGCGACAACGCCCAGGTCCCGGACATGGTCGGCCGCAAGAACGGCAACGAGAACGCCTGGTGCCCGCCGAACGCGCAGCACGCGCTGCGGCAGGCCAAGGTCCTCGGCGACAACGTGCTCTCCGGTATGCGGGGCTTCCCGCAGAAGGAGTACAGCCACGCCAACAAGGGTGCGGTCGCCGGTCTGGGCCTGCACAAGGGCGTCGCGATGATCGTCATGGGCAAGATGAAGATCAAGCTCAAGGGCCGTCTCGCCTGGTACATGCACCGCGCGTACCACGGCATGGCGATGCCGACGTTCAACCGCAAGATCCGGGTCTTCGCCGACTGGACGCTGGCGATGTTCCTCAAGCGCGAGGTCGTCTCGCTCGGCGCCATGGAGAACCCCCGCGAGGAGTTCTACGAGGCCGCCAAGCCGGCGCCGGCCCCGCCGACCGCCGCCGAGGCCGGGGACAAGACCAAGGCCAAGGCTTCCTGAATTCCCGGTCGGCTACTCCGACCAGCCCGAAGGGCGTCCGCCATCCGTGGGGCGGGCGCCCTTTGGCGTGTCCGCTCTGGCGAAAACCGGGCGGTGTGCGGTTCTCTTACGTGTGAACGGGACTAACTGGGCGCCCCATTGGCGTTTACGTGGTGGGTGAAGCTTCTTTGCCCGACTCGTCAACACGGAGGTGTGCGACATGGCCGACGCCGCTGGACGGCTCACCAAGCTCGCCGAGGAGGTGCTGGGAGCACCGCTTCCGGTGCGCATCCGCGCCTGGGACCGCAGCGAGTCCGGCCCGCCGGGGGCACCCACACTCGTCATCCGCCATCGCCGGGCGCTGCGCCGGCTGCTGTTCAAGCCGGGCGAACTCGGCCTGGCCCGCGCCTGGGTCGCCGGCGACCTCGACATCGAGGGCGATCTCTACGAAGCGCTCGACCAGCTCGCGGGGCTGATCTGGGAGCGCGACGACGCCCCCAAGCCGCAGCGCGCCGCCGTGCTCCGCGCCCTGGCCCGCCCGGAGATCCGCGCCGCCGCCCGGGAACTGCTGAGTCTGGCCGGCGCCCCGGTCCCGCCGACCCCGCCCGCGGAAGAGGTCAGACGCCGCCGCGGTCCGCTGCACACCCTGCGCCGCGACAAGGAAGCCATCAGCCACCACTACGACGTCGGCAACGACTTCTACGCCCTGGTGCTCGGCCCGTCCATGGTCTACTCCTGCGCCTACTGGGAGAGCCCCGAGGCCACCCTGGAGGACGCCCAGCGCGACAAGCTCGACCTGATCTGCCGCAAGCTCGGCCTCCAGGAGGGCCGGCGGCTGCTCGACGTGGGCTGCGGCTGGGGCTCGATGGTGCTGCACGCCGCCCGCGAGTACGGCGTACGGGCGGTCGGCATCACCCTCTCCGAGGAGCAGGCCACCTTCGCCCGCAAGCGCATCGCCGAGGCCGGGCTCGCCGACCGGATCGAGATCCGGGTGCAGGACTACCGCGAGATCAAGGACGAGCCGTTCGACGCGATCTCCTCGATCGGGATGGCCGAGCATGTCGGCCGGACGCAGTACGCGGAGTACGCCGACGCCCTCTACTCCCTCCTGAAGCCCGGCGGGCGGCTGCTCAACCACCAGATCGCCCGGCGGCCGCTCGCGGACGAGGAGGCGTACCACGTCGATGAGTTCATCGACCGGTATGTCTTCCCGGACGGTGAGCTGGCGCCGATCGGCCGGACCGTCGGCCAGCTGGAGGACGCCGGGTTCGAGGTGCGGGACGTGGAGGCGATCCGGGAGCACTACGCGCTGACGCTGCGGAGCTGGGTCACCAATCTGGAGCGCCACTGGGACGAGGCGGCGCGCCTGACCTCCGCGGGCCGGGCCCGGGTGTGGCGGCTCTACATGGCCGCGTCGGCGCTGTCCTTCGAGCGCAACCGGATAGGAGTCAACCAGGTGCTGGCGGTCCGGACACCGGAGGGCGGGGCATCCGGGGTGTCGCTGCGGGAGCGGACCTGGACCGGCTGACACGGCGGTGCGCCGGACCCGTCCGGGCCCGGCGCACCCACCGCGTGCTACTCCGCCTTGATGGCGGTCAGCATGTTCAGCCGCGCCGCCCGGCGGGCCGGCCACAGGGCCGCCAGTACGCCGATCAGCGCCGCCGCCGCGAAGAAGAGGCCGAGCCGTCCCCAGGGCAGCACCAGCGCGTACGTCGGCATGTCGCTGCTGATCAACGGACCGGCCGCCCAGCCGAAGAAGACGCCCAGGCCGATGCCGAGCACCCCGCCGAAGAGCGAGATCACCAGGGACTCCAGCCGCACCATCCGCTTGATACCGGGGCGGTCCAGTCCGATGGCGCGCAGCATGCCGATCTCCTGCGAGCGTTCGAAGACCGACATCGCCAGGGTGTTGATGACGCCGAGCACCGCGACGATCACGGCCATGGCGAGCAGTGCGTACAGCATGTTCAGCATCAGGGAGACCATGCCGGCGATCGCTTCGGTGACCTCCTGCTTGTCGGCGACGGAGAGCGCCGGGTTCTTGCCGAGCGCCGTGATCAGCGCGTCCTTGGTGGCATCGGTGGCGCCGTCCTTGGTCTTCACCAGCACCCGTGAATCGTCGGCCGTCTTCTCATGCGGGGCCAGTGTGGCGTTGTCCAGGATGACGCCGTTGATGAGGTCGTTGCCCTCGTAGACACCCGAGACGGTGAGCGTGCTCTTCTTGCCGTCCGCGAAGGTCACCGGGAAGCGGGAGCCGGGGTGCAGCCCCTTCTCCTCGGCGGTTTTGCTGTCCACGACCACCTGGTTTCCCTGGATCGTGCCCAGTGAGCCCTGGGTGAAGTCGAGCCGGGCGACCTTGTCGAAGTCCTTGCCGGTGACGCCGGTCAGCATCGTGTGGTCCGCGAAGGACTGGCGCAGCGGGCTGACGGCGGTGACCTCGTCCAGGGTGCGGAGCTTCTTCGCCACGTCGGGGGAGAGCGGCACGGGGCCGGCCATGGAGACCACGTAGTCGGACTTGAGCGAGGCGACGGCCTGCTTCTCGATGGCGGTCTGCACACTGGTCGCGACCACCGTCAGGCCGGTGATCAGGGTCAGTCCGACCATCAGCGCGGAGGCGGTGGCCGCCGTACGGCGCGGATTGCGGACCGAGTTCTGCCGGGCGAGGGTGCCGGCGACCCCGAAGATCCGCAGGACGGGCGCTGCCAGTGCGATCAGCGGGCGGGACAGCAGCGGCGTCAGGACGAACACGCCGATCATCAGCAGCGTCGCACCGCCTGCCAGTACCAGGTTGACGTTCTTGCCGGCGGATCCGCCGGTGCCGTAGAGCACCACGGCGACACCGGCGCCGGCGAAGAGCGCACCGATGGTGTTGCGCAGCACCAGCGATTTGGTGGTGGCGGTGGCATGCACGCTGTTCATCGCGGCGATCGGCGGGATCTTCGAGGCGCGCCGGCCCGGCAGCCAGGCGGCCAGGACGGTGACGAGGGTGCCGACAAGCAGCGAGGTCAGCACGGCCGACATGGGCACCACCAGGGGGCCTTCGGGAACGTTGCCGCTCATGCTGCCCATCAGGGCGCGCAGCCCGGCGCCGACGCCGATGCCGGCGGCAAAGCCGACGACGGAGGCGATCGCGCCGACGACGAATGCCTCGGTCAGCACCGAGCGGGTGACCTGGCGGCGGCTGGCGCCGACCGCGCGCAGCAGCGCCAGTTCCCTGGTGCGCTGGGCGACCAGCATGGTGAAGGTGTTGGCGATCAGGAAGATGCCGACGAAGAGCGCGATACCGGCGAAGACCAGCAGGTAGGTCTGCATGTCGCTGGCCCGCTTGGCGTTCATCTTGCCGAGGTCGTCGGCGAGTTGCTTGCCGGTGGTGGCCTCGACGCTGCCCTTGGGCAGCGCGGACTCGACCGCGGACTTCAGGGCGGTCTGGGAGGTGCCCGGGTCGGCCTTGATCCGGATCTGCTGGAACCCGCCGGGGGCACCCAGCAGCTTCTGGGCGGTCGGGGTGTCGAACAGGGCGAGGCTGCCGCCGGCCGCGACCCCACCGTCGTCGGTGGTGAAGATGCCGGTCAGCTTCTGCTCGTGGACCGGTCCGTTGGCGGACAGCCGTACGGTGTCGCCGACTTTGTAGCCGGCCTTGTCCGCTGTGCTGGCGTCCAGTGCGAACTCGTGCGGGCCGTGCGGGGCCGCGCCGTCGCGCATCGGGTAGCGGGCGTCCTTGCCGTCGGCGCCGGGGAAGTAGTTGCCGCCGTTGCTGGAGTTGGGGTTGCCGATCAGCGCGCCGTTCTTGTCGGCGATGCCGGTGAAGCCGGAGATGAGGCCGGTGGCGGAGGCCGCGCCGGGTACCCGGGCGGACTTGTCGAGCAGCTTCTGGTCGATGACGGGCGCCCCGGAGCCGTTGCCGGACGGCGCGTGGAGAGCCACGTCGACGTCACGGAGGTCCTGGCGGGACTGGGCCTGGGATGCCTGGGAGACGGTCTCGGTGAAGACCAGGGTGCCGGAGACGAAGGCCACGCCGAGCATCACGGCGAGGACGGTCATCAGCAGCCGGGCCTTGTGCGCAAGCACGTTGCGCAAGGCGGTTTTGAACATGAGGGGTCCTGGGGGAGAGGTCAGGTCGTACGGGGCGGCTGCTGTTGATCAGCTCGTGCGGGCCTTGGCGTCGAAGCCCTTCATGCGCTCCAGCACCGTGTCGGCGGTCGGGCCGGCCATGTCGTCGACGATCCGGCCGTCGGCGAGGAAGACCACGCGGTCCGCGTAGGAGGCGGCGACCGGGTCGTGGGTCACCATCACCACGGTCTGGCCCAGTTCGCGCACGGAGTTGCGCAGAAAGCCGAGGACCTCGGCGCCGGAGCGCGAGTCCAGGTTGCCGGTGGGCTCGTCGGCGAAGATGATCTCGGGCCGGGAGGCGAGCGCGCGGGCGACCGCGACGCGCTGCTGCTGGCCGCCGGAGAGCTGGCTGGGGCGGTGCTTGAGGCGGTCGGCCAGGCCCACGGTCTTCACCACGCGGTCCAGCCAGGCGCGGTCGGGCTTACGGCCCGCGATGTCCATGGGCAGGGTGATGTTCTCCAGGGCGGTCAGGGTCGGCAGCAGGTTGAACGCCTGGAAGATGAAACCGATCTTGTCGCGCCGGAGTTGGGTGAGCTTCTTGTCCTTCAGCCCGGTCAGCTCGATGTCGCCGATCCGGGCGGAGCCGCCGGAGATCGAGTCCAGTCCGGCCATGCAGTGCATCAGCGTCGACTTGCCGGATCCCGAGGGGCCCATGATCGCGGTGAACTGGGCCTGCCGGAACTCGACGGAGACCGCGTCCAGGGCGACCACCTGGGTCTCGCCCTGTCCGTAGACCTTGGTGAGGTCCGTGGCGCGGGCGGCCGCCGCGGTGGTGCGGGTGGCGGTGGCGACGCCGGAGTGGTTGGTGGTCACGGGAGGGTGCTCCTGTCGTACGAGGGCCATCAGTTCCGCCGCGACCCCGGGGATGCGGGCGGCGAACGGAAGGCGGACCTCTCCATCGTGGGTCAGGGCACGGGGCGAGGACGTCAACCCCTGTGACCGTCCTGGACCACCCCTGGGGCGTAGCGGGGGCGTGTGTGTCATCCCTGCGGAGGAGACGGCTCCAGATCCTGTTGCCGCGTCGGCGGCGGCCGGAAGGGCGGCCCGGCGGGGGTGAGGGTCACGCTGACGAGGCGTCGAGTTTCCGTCAATTCGGGCATGAAAATGCGCCGGGGGGCTTCCCGGCGAAGGAGGGCTTCAGGCATGTGCCGAAGGCCTGTACCGGGCGCTGATGCTCACTCAGTTGCCAATAAAATAAGACAACCTCGGGAAGAGCGGCCGATCTGCGTCGTGCGCTGCGGGCTACGCTCGTGCTGCCCTCTTTGAGGTGGCATGGGGGATCCCAGGCCCGGATGGTGGAATGCAGACACGGCGAGCTTAAACCTCGCTGGCCTACGGGCCGTGCCGGTTCAAGTCCGGCTCCGGGCACTCCGCACACAGCGGAGCTTAACTGAATTTTCAACGAGAAGGGCCGCCGGGAAAGCCGGCGGCCCTTCTCGCATTGTGAGTTGCCGGCTCAGCGCTCCACGAGCGCGAACAAGCTCTCCCAGCGGCCGACAATCTCCTCCGTGGAGAACCGCTGGATGTTCTCCCGGGCCGCTTCGCCCATCGTGTCCCGGAGCTCCTTGTCGGACATCAGGGCGTCGAGATGCCGGGCGAATTCGGTGATATTGCCCGGCGGGGCGAGGAATCCGTCCACGCCGTCGGTGATGATCTCGTGGACGCCCGGCGCCACATCGAACGCCACACACGGCACAGCGGTCGCCATCGCCTCCATGGGCGCCAGCGGGAAGCCCTCACCGCGCGAACTGAGCGCGAATACCGCGCTCTCCCGCAGCGCGCCGGGCACATCAGAGGTCCGGCCCATCCACGCGACCGTGGCGGTGATGCCCAGCTCAGCGGCCTGCTTGCGCAGCGCCTCCTCTTCCTCGCCGGAGCCGTAGACCCGCAGCGTCCAGTCGGGGTGCCGCGGGGAGACCTTGGCCCAGGCCTCCAACAGCAGGTCCACGCCCTTCTCTTCGTGCAGCCGGCCGATGCTGGCCACGTAGGAGCGGGAGCGGTCCGAGGGCACCTCGGGGAAGAAGGGCAGCGGGTTCGGCATGAAGCCGACGTTGTCCATCCGCTGCCGGATCCAGCGGTCCGCGTCCTCCCGGGTGAGCGTCAGCATCCGGTCGACGTCCCGGTAAAACCGCTTGACCCGGGCGAACCGGGAGGACTTGCGGCAGGTGTCGAAGGATTCATGGCTCATACCGATCACCGTCAGACCCGCGGTGTCGGCCAGCGCGACCCACTCCATGGCCCATACCTGAGTGACGATCACCACACCGCCCGGCTTCGCCGCCCGGAACAGTGCGCTCAACTTGGCCGCCTGCTCGCGCATCCCGGCCTCCCGGGCCGCCCGGCGGCGCTGCTCGACGAGGTTGAGCTTGTCCTTGAGGCCGCGCACGGGGGCGATGGACGGCGGGTGTTCGGCGTACAGCGTGGTGGTCCCGAACGGCGCGTCGGGGGCCAGCTCCTGGACCCGCCCCTCGGGAGGCGGCACCACGCCGACGAGGTGCACCCGGTGGCCCCGCTCGCTGAACAGCCGCGCCATCTGGTGCGACCAACTGGTGATGCCACCCAGCTCGTTGACGCTGTTGGACACGAAGAAGATGTCCCGCGGCTCGGCTGCGTTCGACTTGGTCATCAACGGCTCCACTGCGCAAAAAACTGATCGACGATGCTCCGGGCGGCGTCGCCCCGGTCGTATTCGCCGAACTTGGCGACGAATTCCTTGCGGCGCTGTGCGTATTCCAGCGTCTGCGACTCGAACGACTTGATCGTCTCGTGGAAATCGTCCTCGTTACGGACCACCGGGCCCGGTGCATGCTCCAGCAGATCGAAGTAGGTGCCGCGGCCCTCGTGCACATACGCGTCGTAGTCGTAGGTGAAGAACACCAGCGGACGGTCGAGCAGCGCATAGTCGAACATCACTGACGAATAGTCGGTGATCAGCCCGTCGGCCAGCTCCAGCAGGGGCGTCACATCGTGGCGCGCCGATACGTCGATGACCCGGCCCTGCACGGTCGGTGGCAGCACCACATGATTGAGGTAGTGCGAACGCACCAGGAGGACATAGCGGTCGCCGAACTGATCGGCGAAACGCTCCACGTCGAAGGGCAATTCGAAGCGCCCGTGCCGGCCGCCCGCCTTGCGGAACGTCGGTGCGTAAAGCAGCACGGTCCGGTCCTCGGGAATGCCCAACTCCGCGGCAAGCGGCCCGCGTTCACGCACTCCGCGCTCGGCCTCCCGCTGCCGGGCGCGCACCAGCGCGTCATTGCGCGGGTAGCCCACCCGCAGCAGCGTCTTCTCCTGGAGCCGGAAAGCCTTGGCCAGAGTGCGCACATCGTGCTCGGAGCGGACCAGGAAACGGTCGAAGCGGTCCAGCGAACGCTGCTGTTCCGCCTGCTGCTGCCGGGTCTGCGCCTTCAGCGCCGGCTGGTCGAAGCCCATGTTCTTCAGCGCCGAGCCGTGCCAGGTCTGGAGGTAGGTGGTCTCCGGGCGCTTGGTGAGCTTGAGCGGGTAGCTCTGGTTGTCCACCCAGAACTCCGCCTGCGCCAGCGCCTTGAGGTAGGGCAGCGACCAGCGCCGTACGAGGGTGACGTCCTTCGGGAAGTCCTTCGGGGACCCGGAGTACGACCAGATCGCCTCGAAGTCCAGGCCCTGCCGGCGCATCTCCTCGTAGAGGGCGCGGGGACTGTCGCTGTACTGCTTGCCCAGGTGGCTTTCGAAGACCACCGTGCGCTTCTTGACCGGCAGCCGGCAGAACACCTCGTGGTAGGCGCGGAGTTTGTTGTCGCCGGAGGTGACCTTCTTGCGCAGCGCCTTCGCCTTGCGGTAGCCGGTCTTGGCCAGCGTCCCCGGCTTGCCGCGCACTCCGCGGGTGATCAGCTCCTGTACGCGCTCGGCGCTGTGGCCCTCGCTGACCAGGCGGAACGCCAGATGGCCCTTGGCCGAGACATGCGGTTCGAGATGGTCGGCGACCATCCGCGTCAGCCGCGGGCGCACCGGCAGCGGCTCGGACAGGCCGGTGTCGGCGACGGTGAGCCGGGTCGTGGTGCGCACCCCGTCCACATCCAGGCGCAGCCGTACGTCCCAGATGGTGTCGACGATGCCCAGCGGGCGCAGCTTCGCGGTGAGGTCCGCGGCGGCCTCCCAGTGGAGGGTGTCGCCGTCGTGGCGCAGCTCGTGCACCGGGAAGCGGAAGGACTGCAGACTGCGCCGGCGGGCACTGAACTCCAGCTCGCCCTTGAGGCGGGCGCCGGGCGGGACGACGCCGAGCGGATTGGTGATGCGGCCGGCCAGCGAGACCGTCCTGCCGGACGAGCGGAAGCCGGTGAGCTGATTGCGCAGGAACAGCTGGTTGACCGGCTTCTCGTGGTAGCCGATGTCGGTCACGTCCAGCAGCTCGCGCCCGAACGGATCGTCGAAATGGCCGTCGCACCAGTAGATCCGGCCGTCGTGCTCGGCGAGCGGTGAGGAGACCTTGTCGCGGTTGATGAGGGTGTCGACCGCCGGGATCAGGTTGTCCCAGTCACCCTGCTGGAGCAGGTAGGCGCAGATGGCCTGTATCGGCTGGACCCGGTCGTACGCCTCGGGGGCGATGCTTTCGAGATATTCCCGGGAGAGTTCGGAGAACTCCTGGCGATAGGAATCGTCGCGGAACGGCAGGTCCCGCAGATGCAGCACCAGATCGTGCTTGAGGAATTTCACGTCCTTGGCGAGCTTCAGCTCGTCCAGCCCGCGCTCCGCCAGCAATGCGTCGATGCGGCGGTGGATCTCCAGCCGGTGCGTATAGTTGGTCATTTCGTGGCGCCGGTTCGTCACCGACTTCACGGCGGCCCGTTCATATACGTGCCAGAAATAGACCTGATTGGGGATCAGGGTGATGCGCTCCGCCGCGAGATAGGCATCGGCGATAAACATCAGGTCCTCGTAGAACATCCCCTTGGGGAATCGGAGATTGTTCTCGATGAGGAAATCGCGGCGATAGCACTTGTTGGTGGACAGGGTGTCCCAGACGAACAGGTCCGGCAATTCCGTGACGGATTCCAGAGTGCGGGTCGTGGAATACAGCCAGGAGTACCACTCGTCGCGCTTCTGGTTGCGGGTGTCCTTGTGCAGCCGGACGCACAGACCGGAAACGATATCCGATCCGGATTCCTCGGCGGCTTCCAGCATATTGCGGCACGCATTGATTTCCAGGACGTCATCGCTGTCCAGGAACATGACGTAGCGGCCCTCGGTGTGCTGGATGCCGACGTTCCGCGGCTCGCCTCCCGCACCGCTGTTCTCCGGCAGCTGGAAGGCTCTGACCCGCCCGGGGTGGTCGGCCGCGAGCCGCTGCGCCACTTCGAAAGAACGGTCGGTGCTGCAGTCGTCGACGATCACCACCTCGACGTCCCGGAGCGTTTGATCCAGCACGGACTGGACCGCGGTCGGCAACCGGTCGGCGTCGTTGTAGACGATGACGACTACTGAGACGTCAGGCACAGGCACCTCAACCCTCTTTCGCTGCTGTTTCCCGCCAGAATAGCCCTATCTGTACCCTCGGATTACAACCGATCGCGCCCATAGCGCTACGGACGGTGAGCCACGGGAGCATCGAGATGGGGCACTCCGGGGTTCGGATCTTGACCATGCGTCAGCCCTGCAGATCCACCCACCAGGGCAAGCTCCGGCCGGCAGGGAAGACGGACCCTCCCGCGAATCGGTTGCCTGCCGCGTCCGGTGACGTCCGTTGCGATCAGACATTTATCGGATTCCGTCCGGGCGGCAGCGGGAAGGAGCCCCGGGCGGAGCAGAAGGAAAATCCCGGTTCGAGTACGACGGCACCGCCCGTCGACCACGGACGACGACAACGGACGATGACAAGAGGGCGGCAAGAAGGCGGCAAGACGGTGCCAAGAGATCGAATACCCAAAATGCCCGGGACCGGGCGGCGGGACGGTGTGGCAACGGAAGGGCGGGTCGGCGGCGCAACGCGGTCCCGTCCCCGCTCCGGGCACGTCTCCGGCGTCCCGTACGTCCTCCTCATGGCGGATGTGCCGTCCCGGGTTCAGGGAAAGATCCTGCTCAAGAACTAGCGACGCGCCTTTGCCAAGCCATTACGCTTGCCGTCAAGGCCGCGCAGGGCGGCCATGGAGGAGTGAGATGAGGAGCAGCAACCCGGTCTTCTCACGACGGGGGTTCAGCCGCGACACCGGCTACGCGGGCTTCAACGCGCCGCCGCAGGCCGGGGGCCCCGCCGCGAACCCGTACGCCGGAGCGAACCCTTACGCGCAGGGCGGCAACCCCTACGCGCAGGACGCGACCAACCCGTACGCCCAGGGCCAGCAGGACGTCACCCAGGCACCGCCGCAGTACACGCCGCAGACCCGCCCGATGACGATGGACGATGTCGTCGCGCGTACGGGCATGACGCTGGGCACGGTCATCGCGGGTGCCACCGTCGGCTGGCTGTTCCTGACCCAGAGCCTCGGCTTCGCCATCGGGGCCGGTCTGGTCGCGATGGTGCTGGCGCTGGTCCAGTCCTTCAAGCGGAAGCCGTCGCCCGCGCTGATCCTGGCGTACGCGGCGCTCGAGGGCCTCTTCCTCGGCGCGCTGAGCGGCTTCATCAACGACCTGCCGAAGATGAACGGCGCCCCCATGCAGGCGGTGCTGGGCACGATGGCGGTGTTCGTCGCCATGCTGGTCGCCTACAAGACGCGGATCGTGCGGGTCACCGCCCGCTTCACCCGCTTCGTGATGATCGCGGCAATGGGCTTCGTCCTGCTGTCACTGGTCAATGTGCTGTTCATGGTGTTCGGCGGCGGTGAGGGCCTCGGCTTCCGCAGCGGCGGTCTGGGCATCGTCTTCGGCATCGTCGGCGTGGTCCTCGGCGCGCTCTTCCTGGCGCTGGACTTCAAGCAGGTCGAGGACGGCATCGCCTACGGCGCTCCGCGTGAGGAGTCCTGGCTGGCGGCGTTCGGTCTGACGCTGACCCTGGTGTGGATCTACATGGAGATGCTGCGGCTGATCTCGATCCTCCGGGGCGACTGACCCCCCCGGTGCCGGGCGCCTCGTGTGCCGGGCACCACCGTCGAAGGGCCCGCGGGCGAACTGCCCGCGGGCCCTTCGGCGTGAGTGGTGTCGGATGAGGTGAGTGTTCCGATCCGGACCGGCTGCCGAGCCCGGCGCCGTGGATCAGAACTTGCGCGCGGCGCGCCTGAGGTCGTATTCGTGGACGATGGCCTTGGCGTGGCCGTAGGCGAGGTTGTGCTCGCCGCGGAGCCAGCTGACTTTCTCATCGAAACGGAAGAGGGCGGGGCCCTCGTCAACGGCGCGCAGCCAGTCGGAGATTTCCCGGCCGGTGCACTGCGGGATACGGGAGAGCATGTTCCGGTGGGTCTCTTCGGAGAAGAGCTGAGACATCGGCGCCTCCGGACGCGGTCGATGCTGGTTCTTCAGCCCACCGTGCCTGAGCGTTCGGGCGTTGGCAACCACCCGGGAGTGGCGCATAGGCTCACGGCGTGCTTGACGTGACCCCCTTGCAGACCGCCGTGGACGCCCTCGCCGACCGCCTCCGCGCGCTGCCCCAGAGTCGGCTCGACCGCGGCGTAGCGGCCGAAGGGCTCGCACTGGCGCGGCAGTTGGCGACCCGGGCGCAGCTGATCGAGCGGCCGGGAGAGCCCCCGTACGAGCTGCCGGACGCCGGGACGTTCGCGGTCGGCGACCAGCTGGCGGTGGCCGGCCATGACCTTGTCGAGGCGCTGCGGGCCGCGGCGGCGCGGATGGCCGACGGGACGGCGGACTCTGACGCGAAAGTGGCCCCCGCCGACGAACTGGCGGAGGCCGTACGAGGCGTTCGGGCGGTGGCGGACCGCTGCTGAAGGGTGCCGGGCCCGCCGCGCCGCGGTCAGAGTGAGGCGATGACGCGGTCCGCGAGGATGTAGACGCTCTCCTCGCGGGTCTCGCCCCAGGAGAAGGTCAGCGCGTACGCCCCGGAGATACCGGAGCCGCCCAGCAGGACGGGGGTGCGCCCCGCGTGCAGTGCGCCGGCCACGCGCTCCGCGGTCTCGCGCTGCCCGGGGGTCAGGCAGAGCGTGGTGCCGTCGGCGAAGACATAGACGTCCAGGGTGCCCAGCGGGCCGGGGCGGACGTCCGCGAGCGGGGTGGCGTCCTGCGCCAGTTCCTCCAGACGCGCCACGGTGCGCTCATGATCACTGATCGCCGGGGACGGGGAGAAGTCCGGGTGCGAGGGGTGGCGCCGGCGCGCGGCGGCCAGCTCGGCGGACTCGGTCTCCTCGACCGGCTCCAACTCCGGCGCGTCCAGGGCTTCCAGCGCCTCCATGGACTCCAGGGACTCCATCGCCTCCAGTGCGTCCGGGCCCAGCAGCGGCTCCAGGCCGCCCAGATCCGCCTGGCGGGGCAGGAACGGCTGGGTGTCGAGCCGGTCGGACTCCGGGCGCTCGGACAGCTCGCGCTGGTCCAGCAGGCCCTCGTCACCGAGGCCGACGAGTCCGCCGAGCAGGGACGGGGCGTCGGCGGCATCCCGGGCCTCCTGCGCGGCCCAGAAGGCGCGGGCCTCGGCCAGTTCGCGCTCCCGCTCCTCGGCCAGGGCGTCCGCGACGGCGGCGCGTATGTCCGCCAGCGGGGTCTCGGCGGCCGGGACGGTGCGGGCGGCCGGGATGGCCGCGGTGGCCGGGTGCGCCGCCGTGGCGTCGGCCGGGGTGTCCTGACGGGCGGCGAGGAGCTCGGCGTGCAGCTCGGCGATCTGGTGGCGCAGGCCGCGGGCGGTGCGCAGGGCGGCGGCGCCCAGCGCCACGGCGGTGGCCGCGGCCGTCAGCAGGAAGAGGGTGGTGACGCTCATGCCGAATCCTCGCTTCGCTCGGCCCCGCATGCGCGAGGCGCGCCCCCCTCAATGGTTCGCTCGCAGAGCTCGCTCACGCCGAATCCTCGCTTCGCTCGGCCCCGCATGCGCGAGGCGCGCCCCCTTCAATGGTTCGCTCGCTGCGCTCGCTCACGCCGAAACCTCTCTCCGTTCGGTCCCGCATGCGCGAGACGCGCACCTCTCGATTCGATCGGGGCACTCGCTCATGCGTCCTCCCCACGTCGCTCGGCGGCCCTGGTCCCACGGGCCGCGCATCGGTACACGGACTGTCCCCGGCCCGGTCGGACGGGGACCCCCTTGACGCGCTCGCTCGGGATCACGCCTGGTAGCGGCTCGGTCACCGGCGTACTCCCGTTAGCAGATTGTTCTCCGACTTCCTACATCAGGCTGCCGGTGGTCGGCGACCGCACCTCGTGCCGTATGTCCCGAAATGGAGAGGAGTCAGGGGCTCGTGAGTACGGCTGCCCCCGTGCTGACCTGCAAGAACACTGCTCCCCCAGGGCGTTGGTCACAATCCTGGGGGAGATTGGGTCGCGATCTCGTTACCGAGTGGCGCAGGTCACGCCGTGTCGCCGCCCGTGTTCATTCGAGCGCGAAGGGTGTGCGCGGGGCGGAAGTTGGTCCGTTTTGCCGCGCACACCCGTGGGGTGGGGCCGGGAGGCCGGCCCTCACTCCCCGTTGCGGGTCAGCTCAGCCGCTCGATGACCATCGCCATGCCCTGGCCGCCGCCCACGCACATCGTCTCCAGGCCGAACTGCTTGTCGTGCCACTGAAGGGAGTTGATCAGGGTGGTGGTGATACGGGCACCGGTCATGCCGAAGGGGTGGCCAACGGCGATCGCGCCGCCGTTGACGTTCAGCCGGTCCAGGTCGATGCCCAAGTCCCGGTAGGAGGGGATCACCTGGGCGGCGAACGCCTCGTTGATCTCGACCAGGTCGATGTCGGAGACCGAGAGGCCGGCGCGGCGCAGGGCCTGCTTGCTGGCCTCGACCGGGCCGTAGCCCATGATCTCGGGGGAGAGGCCGGAGACGCCGGTGGAGACGATCCGGGCCAGCGGGGTCAGGCCCAGCTCGCGCGCCTTGGTGTCGGACATGATGACCAGCGCCGCGGCACCGTCGTTCAGCGGGCAGCAGTTGCCGGCGGTCACCAGGCCGTCGGGGCGGAAGACCGGCTTGAGGCCGGAGACGCCCTCGACGGTGACCCCGGCGCGCGGGCCGTCGTCCTTGGAGACGACCGTGCCGTCGGGCAGCGTGACCGGGGTGATCTCCCGCTCCCAGAAACCGTCGTTGATCGCCTTCTCGGCGAGGTTCTGGGACCGGACGCCGAACTCGTCCATGTCCTGGCGGGTGACGCCCTTGAGGCGGGCGAGGTTCTCCGCGGTCTGGCCCATGGCGATGTAGGCGTCCGGGATCAGGCCGTCCTCGCGCGGGTCGTGCCAGTCGGCGCCCTCCTGCTCGGCGCGCGCCGCGGTGCGGGCCTCGGCGTCGGCGAAGAGCGGGTTGTGGGTGTCCGGCAGGCCGTCGGAGGAGCCCTTGACGCTGCGCGAGACCGTCTCGACACCGGCCGAGATGAAGACATCGCCCTCACCGGCCTTGATGGCGTGCAGCGCCATGCGGGTCGTCTGGAGCGAGGAGGAACAGTAACGGGTGATGGTGCACCCCGGGAGGTGGTCCATCCCCATCTGGACGGCCACGATGCGGCCGAGGTTGTGGCCCTGCTCGCCGCCGGGGAGGCCGCAGCCGAGCATCAGGTCGTCGATGTCGGTGGGGTCCAGCTCGGGGACCTTGGCGAGCGCGGTTTCGATGATCTTCGCGGTCAGGTCGTCCGGCCGCAGATCCTTCAGCGAGCCCTTGAAGGCGCGGCCGATCGGGGAGCGGGCGGCTGAGACGATCACGGCTTCGGGCATCACACGGCTCCAGGTGCGCGGGAAAAGGGCGGACTGTGAGGGAAGTTACCTGCACGTACTGCTGAGGTCACGGGGTGCGTGCTGTGATGCGGGCCTCTTTTCTAAGCGGGCGCTTATGGGAACGGGGCGGGGCCGCCGGGTATTCCCGTAGGGCCCCGCCCGTTCCCGTGCGCGTCGCTCACCGCCGGGCCGCCGCCCGGTCCCTCACGGGGTGACGGACGAGGGATCCGTCGTCTCCGCCGCCGGCAGCTGACGGCGCCTGCGGTGCTTGAGCAGCGCCCAGGGGGCCCGGGAGGCGGTGACCTCCGTGCCGCCCTCGGAAGCCGCCTCGGCGGCCGCCTGCTCGACCGGCAGGATGCCCTCGCCCCGGGCGGGCTCCGGACGCTCCTCCTCCGGCCACAGGCCGAGCGAGGCGCACAGCGTCGGCAGCACGGCCATCGCGGCGGTGGCGTAGCCCTCGGCCGAGGGGTGGTAGTTGTCCGGCCCGAACAGCTCCCGTGGACGCGCCTCGAACTCGGGGCCGAGCAGATCGCCGAGGGAGACCGTACGGCCGCCGCTCTCGATCACGCCGATGGTCTGGGCGGCGGCCAGCTGCCGGGAGAGCCGCCGGGCCACCCAGCGCAGCGGCTGGTAGACCGGCTCGACGCTGCCCAGATCAGGGCAGGTGCCGACGACCACCTCGCAGCCTGCCGCGCGCAGTCTGCGCACCGCCTCGGAGAGATGGCGTACGGACTGCGCGGGCGGCATCCGGTGGGTGACGTCGTTGGCGCCGATCATGATGACGCAGACGTCCGGGACCTCGGTGCCCGCCGCCAGCATCAGCTCCACCTGGCGCTCCAGGTCGTCGGACTGCGCACCGGGCAGCGCCACGTTGCGGAAGTCGACGGGCAGCTCGGAGAGCGCGGCGAGGCCGGAGGCGAGCAGGGCGCCCGGTGTCTGGGAGGCGCGGTGCACCCCCTGGCCCGCGGCGGTGGAGTCGCCGAGGAAGCCCAGGCGCAGGGGCGGGCGGTCGGTGCGGTGGCCGAAGGCGGCGCCGTAGCGGCCGTCGGCGCACGGTGGGATGTCGCTGGAGCCGCCGACCGTACGGCGGGCCAGTCGGACCTCGGTCAGCAGCACCCCGACGGTGGCGACGCCGAGCAGCCCGACCCCGCCGCCGCCGAACGCGGCGGCGGTGGCGATCCGCCGGGCCACTCTCGCCCTGGACATCGTCATCGGCATGGGCCGGGCACCTCCCCGTGCAGCGCGGGCGCGCCACGGCCCCGCGGGCCGGACGCGCGCTTGAATCGGCAAGAACTCCTACAACAGGGTGTTGCCCGTTCCTGCACGGAACGCAACGCACCCCTCCTCTAACGGACCCGGGCAATAGGCTGGCCGCACGGGCGCAGGAGAGCGTGCCCCCGACCGCGGAGACCACCGTGCAGTTTTACGATTCGATGATTGAGCTAGTCGGCAACACCCCGCTCGTGCGGCTCAACAACGTCACTCGAGGTATCCAGGCCACCGTCCTGGCGAAGATCGAGTACTTCAACCCGGGCGGGTCGGTCAAGGACCGGATCGCCGTGCGGATGATCGAGGCCGCCGAGCAGTCGGGTGAGCTTCAGCCGGGCGGCACGATTGTCGAGCCCACCTCCGGCAACACCGGTGTGGGCCTGGCGATCGTCGCCCAGAAAAAGGGTTACAAGTGCATCTTCGTCTGCCCGGACAAGGTGTCCACGGACAAGATCAATGTGCTGCGGGCCTACGGTGCCGAGGTGGTGGTCTGCCCGACCGCCGTGGACCCCGAGCACCCGGACTCGTACTACAACGTCTCGGACCGGCTGGTGCGTGAGACGCCCGGTGCCTGGAAGCCCGACCAGTACAGCAACCCGAACAATCCGCGCTCCCACTACGAGACGACCGGTCCCGAGCTGTGGGCGCAGACGGACGGGCGGATCACCCACTTCGTGGCGGGTGTCGGCACCGGCGGCACGATCAGCGGCACCGGCCGCTATTTGAAGGACGCCAGCGACGGCAAGGTCAAGGTCATCGGCGCCGACCCGGAGGGCTCCGTCTACAGCGGCGGCTCCGGGCGCCCGTACCTGATCGAGGGCGTCGGTGAGGACTTCTGGCCGACGGCGTACGACCGTACGGTCGCGGACGAGATCGTGGCGGTCTCGGACAAGGACGCCTTCCAGATGACCCGGCGGCTGGCCAAGGAGGAGGGCCTGCTGGTCGGCGGCTCCTGCGGGATGGCCGTGGTGGGTGCGCTGGAGGTCGCCGCGAAGCTCGGCCCGGACGATGTGGTGGTCGTGCTGCTGCCGGACAGCGGCCGCGGCTATCTGTCCAAGATCTTCAACGATGAGTGGATGGCCGACTACGGCTTCCTGGAGGAGGGCGGCGCCGCCGCCCGGGTCGGCGAGGTGCTGCAGCACAAGGAGGGCGCGCTGCCCTCGCTGGTGCACATGCACCCGGAGGAGACCGTCGGCGAGGCGATCGAGGTGCTGCGCGAGTATGGCGTCTCGCAGATGCCGATCGTCAAGCCGGGCGCCGGGCACCCCGATGTGATGGCCGCCGAGGTCGTCGGCTCGGTCGTCGAGCGCGAGCTGCTGGACGCGCTGTTCACCCAGCGCGCCTCGCTGACCGACCCGCTGGAGAAGCACATGTGCCCGCCGCTGCCGCAGGTCGGCTCGGGCGAGCCGGTCGCCGATCTGATGGCGGTTCTGGAGACGGCGGACGCCGCGATCGTCCTCGTCGAGGGCAAGCCGAAGGGCGTGGTGAGCCGGCAGGACCTGCTGGCCTATCTGGCGCGCGAGGCCGGCAAGTAGCAGTGGTGCCCGGCGGCCGTCCCCCGTGGCGGCCGCCGGGTGTCGCGGCCCCGGCCCGTTCCCGTCACGGCGTCAAGTGGCCGTCAGGAAACGGGCGGTCGCCGCAAGGTGTACGTATGCGTCATGTGCCGGCAGCACGGGCTTAACACGCGTCGGGCACATTGGTCGTACGGCGACAAGGACCTCCGGAGCGGCTCCCGGACCTCCACCGTCGCCGCCCGGATGCGACGACCGGCCCTGACCCGGGCGCGCGTCCCTTGCGGGGACCGCCGTCGTCCCGCCCCCGGCTCCGGCCGGGGTGCGGCGGTCCCCGCAACATCTCCCCGCACCCTCCCCGCACCGCTCCCGATGGAGTCTCAGTCCGCCGCGCCGTCGCGGCGGTCCGTACGCGGGCGCAGCGGATTCCACCGGACCGTGCCGTGCGCGGCGTTGACGCCGACGATCCCGGCCCAAGTCACGAGCAGGCCCGGCAGCCCGGTGTGGACCGCCGCGACCGTGGACAGCGGGATGGCCAGCAGCAGCGAGAGGGCGGCGACCCCGAACCGTTCCCAGAACTCCCTGCCGTGGCCCGTGCGGCGGGGCGGCAGGGTGCCGCGCGCCACCTGGATCTGCTGCTCGGCGAGTTGCCGCCGCACCCGCCGGTCGACGTTGGCGTCCAGCTTCTCCAGGAAGGACTCCAGGAGCTCCGACTCGTACTCCGGCCCCAGCTCCTTGCGCGTCTGGAGGGTCGCGTCGAGTTCTTTGCGCAGATCGGGGTCGTGTGTCGCCATGCTGCAAGAGATTACGGACGGCGGGCGGGCCGCGCGCTGGGGCTAACCCCCCAATTGGGCGGGGGAGCGCTCCCCGTCGGGCGTGCCGGGCCCGGCCGTGCGGGCGGTGTCGTTTCGGGCGGCGAACCAGTACAGGACGGCCGGTACGGCGAGTCCGACGAGCCAGGAGATGTCGGCGCCGCCGAGCGGTGCCACCAGCGGGCCGGTGTAGAAGTGCGTGACCAGGAACGGGAGCTGGGCGAGCACACCGAGGACATAGACCGTCAGCGCCCGGACGTTCCAGGCGCCGTAGCGGCCGGCCGGGTCGCTGAGCGCCGGGATGTCGTAACGCTCCTTGGAGATCAGGTAGTAGTCGACGAGGTTGATCGCCGACCAGGGCGTGAAGAAGGTCAGCAGGAAGAGCAGGAAGTCCTTGAAGGACGTCAGGAACGAGTCCTTGCCCAGGAGGGCGACGGCGGTGCCGGCCACCATGATCCCGGCGATGTAGGCCGAGCGGCCGCGGGGCGACAGGGTGCGTTGCCCCCGGAAGCCGCTGACGCTGGTGACCAGCGACATGAAGCCGCCGTAGGTGTTGAGGATGTTGATGGTGAGCTTGCCGAGGGCGATGGCGAAGTAGAGGAACGAGGCGATCAGTCCGGCGCCGCCCAGGCCGACGATGTAGCTGACCTCGTGGCCCACGAACGCGGCCGGCGCCGCGGCGGCCGCCAGCGCGCCGAACGTCATCGACCACTGCGAGCCGAGCACCGAGCCGGACAGCGTCCACCAGAACGTGGCGCGCGCCGAGGTGTGCCGCGGGAGGTAGCGCGAGTAGTCGGCGACGTACGGGCCGAACGCCAGCTGCCAGGAGGCCGACAGCGAGACGGCGAGCAGGAAGACCGGCAGTGCGAAGTGGTGGTCGGCGAGGAGGGCGCCCAGGTCGGCGCGCTGCACCAGCCGGATGCCGAGGTAGACGAAGGCCAGCGCGCAGACCAGGCCGGCGATCTTGCCGAGGGTGTGGATGAGGCGGTAGCCGACGGCCGCGGCGACGGCGGTGACCGCGGCGAAGAGCACGATCCCCGGCGTTTCGCCGAGGTGGGTCAGCTCGCCGACCGCCTGCCCGGCCAGCACGCTGCCGCTGGCGAAGAACCCGATGTACATCACGATGACCAGCGCCAGCGGGACCACCGCACCGCGCACCCCGAACTGGGCCCGGGAGGTGATCATCTGCGGCAGTCCGAGCCGCGGCCCCTGCGCGGAGTGCAGTGCCATCACCGCCCCGCCCAGGAGGTTGCCGAGCAGCAGCCCGATCAGCGACCAGAAGGCGTTCGCCCCGAAGACGACGGCCAGGGCGCCGGTGATGACGGCGGTGATCTGGAGGTTGGCGCCCAGCCAGAGGGTGAACTGGCTGACCGCGCTGCCGTGCCGTTCGTCGTCGGGGACGACGTCGATCGAGCGCTGTTCGACCACACCTGCCATGAGTCCGCCTCGGGTCGCGCCTGTATGGATTCATGCAGGATCGATGGCGGTGAATGGAAGGTCAATAGGTGGGATCGATTACCGCGGTTAATTACTGGTAACGGCCGGCTCAGGCGGCCGTCGTCGCGTCCATCGGCCGCAGCTCGTCCGCGTACGAGACCGAGACCCGCCGCATCAGCCCGTCCTCGGTGATGTCGTACTGGCCCAGGCGCCACAGCGGCGGCGAGTAGGCGTGCACCGACACCGCGTCGTCGGTCGCGCCGGTGAGCCGGTGGATGTGGTCCGGCCCGAAGCAGAACGAGGAGCCCGCGCCGACCGCGGTGGCCAGGTGCTCGCCGCCGATCCGGGGATTGGACTCGGTCAGGACGCCCTGGACGACGCGCACCGCCCCCGAGGAGAGGTCGTGGTCGTGCCAGCCGGTGTCGTTCTGCCGGGTCCAGCACAGCAGCCAGACGTCGACGAACTCGTCGCGGTACAGCGAGGCGTAGTGCCGCTCGGTGTCGGAGAACGCGACCTGCTCGCGCCACAGGTCAGGGCGCGCGGCGAGCTGGTCGACCAGGGCCTGCAGCTCACGCTTGCCGAGGTTGCGCTCGGGCAGTGCGGTGAACGGCTGCTCGCCGTCGGGGACCTCACGGGCGGTGTCGGCCTGGGAGGCGGTGTCCGTCATGGGCGGGCTCCTTTCGTCGGGCCCAGCAGGCGGGCCGGGTTGGCATGGCGCAGGGCGTGGACGGCGGCGTCCGCGCCGAGGTCGGGGAGGACGGGGGCGGCATACGGGCGGTCGCTGCCGCTGACGACCACATCGATGCCGACGGCCCGTACGAGGGCGTCCACCGCACGGGTTCCGTAGGAGGACGTCTCGTAGAAGGCACGGCAGTCCACCCGGCCGCGGTCCCGGCCGCCGCCGCGGGCGACCAGCCGCTCACCGTGCAGCGGCGCCAGGCCGGCCAGCGCCGCGAAGCAGACCCGCAGGTCCGGGTGGCACGGCCGGCCGAAGGCGCGGAAGGCGAACCAGGAGGCGTGCAGCTGCTGGACGTACGGGACCAGGGCCGGCCACCAGGCGGGCGCGGCGGATTCGGCGGCCGGGGCCGCGCCGGGGTGGACGAACAGCGGTTTGCCCTGCTCGGCGGCGACCTCCAGCAGCGGTGCGCAGCGGGCCCAGCCCGCGGCGTCGAGCAGGGCGGTGGCCGGGAGCTGGAGGCCCACGCAGCCGCGCGCCAGCTCGCGCCGCAGCGCCGCGGTGTCCGGCTCGGGGGCGGAGAGGCAGGCCGAGGCCCAGACGCCGAAGGGTGCGGGCAGGTCCAGCGCGCCGTCATGGAACGCGGTGAGCAGGGGGCCGGCCTCCGCGGGCGGCAGATGTTCGATGCCGAGCGGGCTGGAGAGCGACACCAGGGCGAGGTCCAGGCCGTCGGCGCGGGCGAGCCGGGCGCGGGCCGCGATGTCGTGGTCGGCGGGGTCGACGGCGTACGGCGGCTCACCGGGCAGGTGCAGCGTCCAGCCGTCGAGCCGGGGCGGCGCGGTGCGGGACCGCAGCAGGGCGAGGAACTCGGGCGGCCAGAGGTGCTGGTGGACGTCGGTGGGCACGGGCCTCCCTCCGGGGCGGCGCGGTCGGACGGACGGGGTACACGGGAGGTTCCGCCGTCCTGAAACGCTTCACTTAACCGATTAACTGATACGTTTAAGTGAAACGGTTAACAGCAGCCGCTGTCAAGGCCGCAGCCGATTCGCCGGGCCGTGGTCGCCCCCGGGACGTCGCATCGTGGAGTCGTATCGCGGCCGGGTGCGGCGCCCTCCTTGGGTAGGCTTCCGGACATGGCCAGGCCCAATAAGCGCACCACCCTCCGCGAGGTGGCCGAGGCCACCGGACTCTCCACCGCCGCCGTCTCCTACGCGCTGCGCGGCAAGCATGTCTCCAAGGAGACCGAGGAGCGGGTGCGCAAGGCGGCCGCCGAGCTCGGCTACGAGGCCGACCCGATCGCCCGGGCGCTCGCCAGCGGCCGTA
This sequence comes from Streptomyces sp. G7(2002), assembly GCF_028870195.1. Lineage (NCBI taxonomy): Bacteria > Bacillati > Actinomycetota > Actinomycetes > Kitasatosporales > Streptomycetaceae > Streptomyces > Streptomyces sp. G7(2002). The sequence goes on along the minus strand of NZ_CP102609.1, from coordinate 4,062,902 downwards.
CGAGCACGGTCGGGGTGCTCGCCGGCGACTTGCAGGACCTGTGGCAGCAGCAGCTGATGGCGGCCATAGGGCGCGAGCTGCTGGCCGGTGACCGCTATGCGCTGATCCTCGACGCGGGCGGCGACCCGGAACGCGAACTGACCCTCGCCAAACAGCTCCGTGACCAGCGGGTGGACGGCCTGCTGGTGTCGCCCGTCGATCCGTCGGCCGAGGGCTGGTCGAAGATCGCCGACGCCGTGCCGGTGGTCTCCATCGGCGATGCGCTGAGCCGGGCCCGTACGGCGGGCGAGGTGCTCTTCGACAACCGGGCGGGCATCGACGCCGTCCTCGACTACCTGCGCGGGCTGGGCCACCGCCGGGTCACCGTGCTGACCCCCACCGGCCCCTCCACCCCCGACCGCCCCGCCGACGTCTATGTCCGCGAGGCCGCCGACCGTCTCGGGATCGAGGTCGAAGTCCTGCCCTGCCCCCAGGAGTTGGACGCGGCGACCGCGATGGCCCGCCGGGTCCTGGCCAACAGCCCGGACGGCCGCCGGCCGGCCGGTGCGCTCGCCCCGCCCACCGCCGTCTTCTGCTTCTCCGACTCCATCGCCTACGGCGTCTACGCGGCCGCCGCCGAGGCCTCCCTCACCGTCGGCCGCGACCTCTCCGTCGTCGGCTTCGACGACCACCCCGTCTCCCGGGTCCTCACCCCGCCCCTGACCACCGTCGACTGGGGCCTGACCGAGATCGCCAAGGAAGCCGCCCGCCTCGCGGTCGCCGCCATCGAGGGCCGCCGGGTCCGCCGCAAACGCATCCTGTGCGCCCCGCGCCTTTCGGAGCGCGGGTCGGCGGTGGAGCTCCGGCGGGAGTGACGCCGCGGGGCGAGTCCCGGAAGGCCGCCGCGCCCGCTCTCCGGCTGCACGGCGCAGGGCCGGGGAGCAGACTGGTGCCGGGCGCTCCGGTACGGTCGGGCGTGTGTACCGGTCGGCCGACGGGCGGATGGGCAGGTCCTCGATGAAACGGTCCTCGATGAGCGAAGCCACGGCGCAAAGCAGAGCCGCGACGGCGGACGGTGCCGGGCCGGGCGCGTCGCAAGGGGAGCCGGCGGACCGGCTGGAGGAGCACCGTACGGAGCTGACCGGCTACTGCTACCGGATGCTGGGATCGGCGTTCGAGGCCGAGGACGCCGTGCAGGAGACCATGGTGCGGGCCTGGCGCAGCTACGACCGGTTCGAGGGCCGCTCCTCGCTGCGGTCCTGGCTCTACCGGATCGCCACGAACGTCTGCCTGGATCTGCTCAAGGGCAGCCAGCGCCGGGCCCGGCCGATGGATCTCGCCTCCCCGTCCAGCGTGGACAGCCCGATCGGCACGGGGCTGCCCGAAACGACCTGGATCGGGCCCGTGCCGGACCAGCGGGTGCTGGCGTCGGCGGGGGACCCGGCGGAGACCGCCGTCGCCCGGGAGTCGGTCCGGCTCGCCTTCATTTCCGCGCTGCAGCGGCTGGCGCCCCGGCAGCGGGCGGTGCTGATCCTGCGGGAGGTGCTCAGCTGGTCGGCGAGCGAGGTCGCCGAACTGCTGGGCAGCTCGGTCGCCTCGGTCAACAGCGCGCTGCAGCGGGCCCGTGCCACCCTCGCCGCGTCCGGTGACACCACCGCCGACGCCTCGCCACAGCCCCTGGACGACGCCCAGCAGGCGCTGCTCCGGCGCTATGTCGACGCCTTCGAACGGTTCGACATGGACGCGCTCACGGCCGTGCTGCACGAGGACTCCACGCTGTCCATGCCGCCGTACGCGCTGTGGCTGCGCGGCCGCGCAGACATCCTGAAGTGGCTGCTGGGACCGGGCTGCGGCTGCGAGGGGTCGCATCTGGTGCCGGTCAGGGCGAACGGCCGGGCGGCGTTCGGGCAGTACCGCGCGGACGGCACGCCCTGGGCGATCCAGGTCATCGAGGCGGCGGACGGCCGGGTCACCGCACTGCAGTGCTTCCTGGACACCGAGCGGCTGTTCCCGCTCTTCGGACTGCCGCTCCGCTACGACGGCACCGGGGTCAGCCCAGCTTCTGCTTCTTGAGCCAGGCCTCGGCCACCCGGTCCGGGTCGCGCTTCTCCTTGTCGACGAGGCGGTTGAGCTCGGTGAGCTGTGGGGTGGTGAGGGTGTTGCCGAGGCGGGCGAGGGCCTTGCGGACCTTGGAGTCGGCCTTGCGGGAGGCGATCAGCGGGACGATGTGCTGGGCGGGGATCAGGTTCTTGGGGTCGCCGAGCAGGACCCAGCCGTTCTCCGCGGTGTCGACATCGGTGGTGAAGACATTGGCGATATCGATGTCGCCCTTCTTCAGCGCGCCCTTGACCAGCGGACCGGAGGAGTCCAGCGCCTTGAACTCCTTGAACTCCACGCCGTACTGCTCCTTGAGGCCGACGACGCCGACGACCCGCTTCTTCATCTCGGCGGCGGCGCCGAACACCAGCTTGCCGTTGACCTTGCGCAGATCGGCGAGCGTCTTGAGCCCGTAGCGGTCGGCGGTCTCCCGGGTCACCGCGAAGCTGTCGCGGTCCTCGGCGGCGGCGTACGGGAGGACTTCCAGGCCGTTCGGCAACACCGTGGCCAGCGCGTTCTGCATCGCCCCCGCCTCGGTCTCGGTGGCCTTCTTGTCGAGGTAGAGCAGCAGACTGCCCTGGTACTCGGGGAGCAGATCGATATCGCCGGAGCGCAGTGCGGGGACCACGATCTCGCGGGAGCCGAGGTTGGGCTTGACGGTGGTCTTGACCCCGGCGGCGTTCAGCACGCCCGCGTAGAGGTAGCCGAGTATCTGGTTCTCGGTGAAGTTGGCGGTGCCGATGGTCAGTCCGCCGCTGCTGCTGCCGCTGTCGCCCCCGACGCCGTCCCCCTTGAGGGAGGTGATGCCGGAGGAACAGGCGGCCAGCAGCGGGGCCGAGGCGCCGGCGAGGAGCGTGGTCAGGACGGTACGACGGTTCATGGGCGGGACTCCTCGGGACGTACGGAGGGGGCGGGGGCGGCGGACGCTCAGCGGGCGGTGGCCGGACGGCCGCGGAACAGCAGCCGCGTCAGACCGCCCAGCGCCAGGTCGGCGACGACGGCGAGCACGGCGACCAGGGCCGCACCGCCGAGGACCTGCACCAGGTCGCGCTGCGCCAGGCCGTCGAAGACATAGCGGCCCAGCCCGCCGAAGCTGACGTAGGCGGCGATGGTGGCGGTGGCGACGACCTGCACGGTCGCCAGCCGTACGCCCGTCATGATCAGCGGGAGCGCGAGCGGGAGTTCGACCTGCCAGAGGACCTGGCGGCCGCGCAGCCCCACGCCCTTGGCGGCGTCCTTGACCTCGGGGTCGACGGCGGCCATGCCCGCGTACGTATTGGTGATGATCACGGGCACGGCGAGCGCGACCAGGGACACATACACCGGCCAGACGCTCAGCCCGCCCGCCAGGAACACGAGGGTGACCAGGCCGACGGTGGGCAGCGCCCGGCCGAAGGAGGAGAGGTTGACGGCGAGGAAGGCGCCGCGGCCGGTGTGCCCGATGAGCAGGCCGACCGGCAGCGCGATCACGGCCGCGGCGAGGGTGGCGAGCACCGAGTACTCCAGGTGCTCCAGGATGCGGGCGGCGATGCCCTCGGGGCCGGACCACTGGGCCGGACTGGTCAGCCAGGAGGCGAGGTTCTTCAGGAGTTCGAGCATCGGCGCGTCACGCTGCCTTCCGCCACAGAGAGGTGCGCTGCCGGGAGGTGCCGCGCCGCCAGGGGGTGCACAGCCACTGGACGGTCACCAGCAGCGCGTCGGCGACCAGGGCGAGCAGCAGGGTCAGGGCCACCCCGGCGATGACCGGGGTCGGGTAGTTGCGCTGGAAGCCGTCGGTGAAGAGCTGGCCGAGGCCGCCGTAGCCGATGTAACTGGCCACGCTGACCAGGGAGATCGACATGACGGTGGCGACCCGTACGCCCGCCATGATCACCGGGAGGGCGAGCGGCAGCTCGACGGTGAGCAGAGTGCGCAGCGGCCCGGTCCCCATCGCCGTCGACGCCTCACGGACCTTGACCGGGACCGCGTCCAGCCCCTCGACGGTGTTCCGTACGAGCACGACCAGGGTGTACGCGGTCAGACCGACGATCGCGGTGGTGCGGGTCAGCCCGGTGACCGGCAGCAGCAGGACGAAGAAGGCCAGGGAGGGGATGGTGTAGAGGATGTTGGACGCACCCAGGACGAAGCCGCGCAGCGGCCGTACACGGTGCGCGAGGACCGCCAGCGGCAGCGCGATCAGCAGGCCGAGGAGGACCGCGGGGACGGCGGTGGCGAGATGGTCCGCGGTGAGCTCGGCCATCTCGTCGGCGTGGTCGGGGAACCAGCCCCACTCGATGGTCATGCGGAGGGCTCCGGGGCGGAGGCAGTCTTGAGGGACGCGGCGTCGTCGGCGTCCTTGCCGTTCTTGCCGTCCTCGGCGTCCTCGGCGACGGGCGGCTCGGGGGCGGGCTCCGGGGCGGGCTCCGTGGTGGCTGCCGCCCGGCCCGCCTCCGCGTGGCTGCGGCCTGCCCGGTCGTGGATGGCGTCGCGGGAGGTGAGGCCGGTCAGCACACCGTCGGCGGTGACCCGGGCGACCGCGGCGGCCGGGGAGGAGACGGCCTCGTTGAGTGCGGAGAGGAGCGAGTCGGTGTCGCGCAGCGGGCGGACGGCCTCCAGGGGCGCCTCGCCGGCCGTGCCGCCGGCGGGCAGCGCGTCGGTGTCCAGCCAGCCCAGCGGTTCGCCGCGCGGGGAGGTCACCAGGCGCCAGCGGTCGCCGTCGCGGGATATCGCGCCGACCGGCTCGTCCGCGCGTATCTCCCGGCCGGGCGCGTAGGGGACATCCGCGAGGGTGGTGAGCGAGAGCAGCTTCAGCCCGCGCTCGGCGCCCAGGAAGTCGGCGACGAAGTCATCGGCCGGACGGGCCAGCAGCTCGGCGGGCGGCGCGCACTGGACGAGCCGGCCGCCGGTGCGGAAGACCGCGATCCGGTCGCCCAGCCGGACCGCCTCGTCGATGTCGTGGGTGACGAAGACGACCGTCTTGCGCAGCTCCTCCTGGAGCCGCAGCAGTTCGTTCTGCAGCTGGGTGCGGACGACCGGGTCGACCGCGCCGAACGGCTCGTCCATCAGCAGGACCGGCGGATCGGCAGCGAGCGCACGGGCGACGCCGACGCGCTGCTGCTGGCCGCCGGAGAGCTGGTGCGGATAGCGCTTGCCGGCGTCGGCGGGCAGGCCGACCAGCTCCAGCAGCTCGGCGGCGCGGGCGCGGGCCTTGCGCCGGCCCCAGCCCAGCAGCAGCGGGACCGTCGCGATGTTGTCCAGGATCGTACGGTGAGGGAAGAGACCGGACTGCTGGATGACATAGCCGATGCCGCGGCGCAGCTCGGCGGCGTCCGCCTCCAGAATGTCGCGGCCGCCGACGCTGATCGTGCCGGAGGTCGGCTCGACCATGCGGTTGACCATCCGCAGGGTGGTCGTCTTCCCGCATCCCGACGAGCCGACGAGGACGGTGACCCCGCCCTCAGGGAGATCCAGGGACAGGTCGTCCACGGCGGTGGTGCCATTCGGGTATCGCTTGCTGACTGCGTCGAACTTGATCATCCGCTGCCCCTTGCCCGGCCTGCATAGTGTCATGCAGAGTCTTAGGCGCGTGAATAGAAGTCAATAGGCGGAAGGGAATCGCCTGTTACCCCGCCTGTTACTTCGGCTCACCGTACGGAACGAGGTGTCGGACTTCCGTCCACAAAGCGCGTTATAAGAGGGAGTTGAGCCCCTTGGTTTCTCACATGCTGGACAACGGCCGACGAGCCGGCCGGCCCATCACACTCGACGGCAGCGCTTTGCACCCCACCGATATCGCCGCCCTCGCCGAGCGCACCGCGTACCCCGCGGCGCCCGACCCCAAGGCCTTCGCCCGCGCCGAGGAATCCTGGGAAACCGCCCGCCGCCTCGCCGCCACCGGCCGGGTCTACGGGCGCAGTACCGGCGTCGGCGCCAACCGCACGGAGGACGTCGGGGCCGCCGACGCCGACCACGGGCTGCGGCTGCTGCGCAGCCACGCCGGCGCGATCGGCGACCCGCTGCCCGCCCGCGAGGTCCGGGCCATGCTCGCCGTACGCGCCAACCAGCTGCTGGCCGGCGGCGCGGGCCTGAACCCCGCCGTCATCACCTCCCTCCTCGACGCCCTGGACGTCGGCGCCCACCCCGTCGTCAACGAACACGGCGCCGTCGGCACCGGCGACCTGGCCGCGCTCGCCCAGACCGGTCTCGCGCTGGCCGGTGAACACCCCTGGCACTGCGCGCCCGGCGGCCGGGCCCCCGCCCCCATCGCCCTCGACAACAATGACGCCCTCGCCCTGATCAGCAGCAACGCCCTCACCCTCGGCCAGTCCGCGCTCGCCCTCGACGAACTGCGCCGGCTGCTGGCCGCCTCGCTCCCGGTCGCCGCGCTCTCCCTCCTCGCGGTCGGCGGCTCCTGGGAACCCTTCGCCGAGCCGGTCCTGCTCGCCCGCCCGCACCCCGGCTCCGCGGCCGCCGCCACCCGGCTGCGCACCCTCTCCGGCATCCCGCCCCGCCCCACCCCGCCGCTCGGCCGCATCCAGGACCCGTACGGTTTCCGCTGCATCCCGCAGATACACGGCCCCGCGCTGGACGCCGCCGACACCCTGGACGGGGTGCTGACCATCGAGGTGAACGCCGCCGCCGAGAACCCGCTGATCAGCATCGAGGACCAGGCCGCCTACCACCACGGCAACTTCTACGCCGCACATGCCGCGCTCGCCCTGGACACCTTCCGGCTGGCCGTCCTGCAGACCGCCCGGCTGTCCACCGCCCGTCTCGCCGCGCTCTCCGAGCCCGACTTCACCCGGCTGCGGCCGTTCCTGGGCGACGCGGCGCCCGCCAGCTCCGGCGTGATGATCCTCGAATACGCGGCCGGCGCGGCGCTCGGCGAGATGCGCGCGGTCTCCCACCCGGCCTCGCTCGGCCACGCCGTCCTCTCCCGCGGCGTCGAGGAACAGGCCAGCTTCGCCTCCCTCGGCGCCCGCCAGACCCTGCGCGCCTGTACCTACTACCGCCAGATCCTCGCCTGCGAACTGGTCGCCGCCGTACGGGCCCTGCGCATGCGCTCCCTGGAACCCGACCCCGGCCTCCCCCTCGCCACCGCCTTCACCCTCGCCGCCGACGCCCTCGACCCGCGAATGGAGGACCGCCCGCTGACCGATGACGTGGCGGTGGCCTCGGGGTTGCTGGATGGGATGGCGGGGTTGTGAGGGGTATTGGGGGCGGGGCGGGCGGGCTGGCGGGTGCGCTCTCGTACGGCAGCCGGGTGGCCCGGTGACAGGGGCGGGCGCCGGTGGCCGGGGTGATGCCGTACGGCCGGATCGCGTGCGTACCCGGGACCGGAGCGGGCCAGGAATTCCGTACAGTCGGTCGACACAGGACAAGGCCCCCGACCGGGCCGGGAAGAAGAGGCGATGAGCGGGGACGGGGACAACGGCGGCGGCATCGGCAGTGGCATCGGCGGCGCGGCCGGCGACGGGCCGCGGGACAGGGCCGGTATGACGCAGGGCGCGCGGGCCACCGGGGGGCCGGACACCGGGACGGACACCGGGGCGCGTGCCGGGGCGGGCTCCGGCGTGGACGCCGGTGCGGACACCGGCACCGCCGCCCGGCTGCAGAAGCTCTTCGAGGGCCACCGGCTGACGCCCACCCAGCGCCGGATCGCCCACTGCATGGTGCGCCGGGCCGCCGACGCGCCCTTCCTCTCCAGCGTCGAACTGGCCGAACTCGCCGGTGTCAGCCAGCCGTCCGTCACCCGCTTCGCCGTAGCCCTCGGCTTCGACGGCTACCCGGCGCTCCGCCGCCATCTGCGCGAGGTCGCCCCCACGGAGAAGCCCGGCGACACCGGCTCCTACAACGAGTACCAGCAGGCCGTGCAGGCGGAGATCGACAACCTCCGCCATCTCGCCGCCGCCCTCGCCGACCCTTCGCCGGTCATCGAGGCCGGCCGCCTCTTCGCCGCCTCCCGCCCGCTCCCCGTCCTCGGCCTGCGCGCGGCCACCGCCCAGGCCGCCGGCTTCAGCTACTTCGCCCGCAAGGTCCACCCCGACGTCCGTCTGCTGGATGAGGGCGGCACCATGCTCACCGACCGCATCGACGCCGCCGTACGCGCCGGGGCGAGCGCCCTCCTGTGCTTCGCCCTGCCGCGCCACCCCCGCGAGGTCGTCGACGCGCTGGAGTACGCCCGCACGGCCGGTCTGACCGTCGTCACCGTCGCCGACAGCGCCTTCGCCCCCGTCGCCCACCACACCGACCTGCTCCTCCCGGCCGCCGTCGGCACAGGCCTGGCCTTCGACACGGCCTGTGCCCCCATGCTCCTGGGCCGCGTCCTCCTGGAAGCGATGTGCGACGCCCTCCCGGACGCCCAGGCCCGCCTGGAGGAATTCGACGCGCGGGCGGCGGCGCGGGGGCTGTTCGTGGAGTGAGCGGGCGGGGCGGGCCTCACCCGTTCCGGTGGCGCCCCCGCGGGTCACGGCGCTCTCCCGGCCCCCCGGACCACCGCCGCCACCCGGCGGCCGACGTTCGCTCCCCTCCCCGCTCCCCTCCCCGCTCCCCTCCCCGCGCCCTCTCCGCACCGTCTCAGGGAATCCTCATCCGGGCTGGTTACGATCCGCCGCCTGCACAGGTGTGCCGGACAGGTAGGGCGTAGCGGTCTCGGGGCGAGGAGGTCTGTCGTGGGGCGTGGGGCGTATGCGCTGGCGCGGGTGGCGGTGGTGGTGCGGGCACCGGCCGGCTGGCTGTGGTGGCCGGGGCTGCTGGCCGCGGGGATCGGGGCGCTGGTGCCGGGGCTGACCGGGCGGACAGCCGGGGTGGCGGCCGGGGCGGCGCTGTTCGTGGGCGCGGCGCTCGTGGTGTTCACGGTGCGGCGCGGACGGTACGCGGCGCTGGCGCGCGGTGCGTCGCGCGCCGGGAAGGCCGTCATCCTGCAGGACCGGTCCGTCACCCTCCGGACCTGGCGGCGGGCGCACCGCTGGTGGCTGCTGCTCGCCTTCCTGGCGGCGGTCGCCTCGTCGGGTGTAGCGCCCGCGGCCGGTGGGCTGCTGATGGCCGGTGCCGCGCTCGGGCTGTGGGGCAAGGCGTGGTGGCTGGGCCGCTGGGAGCGGGAGCACGAGGCGCTGCTGTGGCTGCGTACGGAGTCCGCCCGGCGAGGCGGCGCGGCGGGCAAGGAGGTCCGCGGCTATGTGCTGACCGGAACGGCTGCCGGGGACGCGCGGCCTGGTGGGGCACGGGCCGGGGACGCGCGGTCAGGTGGTGCGCGCGCAGGGACGCGGGCCGGGGGGCCGCGGGCCGGCCGCTGAGGAGCGGCGGGCGGGGGTCCGGCCGGCGCGGGCCCCGCCGGTGTGGTGCGGGTGGGGCTCGGCCGTGGGAGGTGTGGCGCCGGGCGGGCTCGGTGGTGGACGGATCGGCTACGGCCGGCCGAGGTCGTTGAGCGCTGCCGCGTGTGCCGCGCCGCTCTCCGCGGTGAGGTCCTCCAGGGTCTGCGGGGTGCGGATGGTCGCGAAGCGGACGGTGCCGTCCGAGTCCGGCGCATAGCCGTAAACCCCGGGGCGGGGGAGGGAGTTGTAGGCGAAGTGGGTGGAGAAGTAGTACGCGCCGGTGTCCAGGAGGGCGGCGTGATCGCCGGCGTCCAGGAGGGGGAGCGGACGGTTCTCGGCGACCAGGTCACCCGCGAAGCAGCACGGCCCCGCGACGTCCTGGGCGACCGGAGCGCCCGTCTTGGGGCGGCCTTCGGCGTCGTAGGCGGCGACCCGGATCGGCCAGGCCTCGGGGACGAAGACCGTACGGGTCGCGACCTGGGCGCCGGCGTGGGTGACCGCGATCGGCCGGCCGCCGGCCGACTTCGCGTACTCGACGCGGGCCAGGACCGTGCCGTGCTTGGCCAGCAGTGAGCGGCCGAACTCGGTGACGAGGCCGTAGCGTCCGGACAGCAGACCGGGGACGGCCGAGTGGAGCAGCGCGGCGTACTCGCGGTAGGTCGGGGTGTGGGCGTCCGAGGAGAAGTTCACCGGCAGGCCGCCGCCGATGTCGAGGGTGTCGATCTGACGCCGGCCGGCCTGCTCGTTGATCTCCTCGGCCAGCAGGAACAGGGCCCGTACGCCCGCGACCATCAGCTCCAGCGGCATGCCCTGGGAGCCGACGTGGGCGTGCAGCCGGGTCAGCCACGGGCGGGCGAGGAAGGCGCGTACGACCCACTCGCGAGCGCCCTCGTCACGCAGCGCGACACCGAACTTGGAGGTGTCGGTGGCGGTGCTCATCGCCCCGATGGTGCCGCCGCCGATCTGCGGATTGACCCGCAGGCCGATGGGGGCGCTGCTCGGCGCGGAGGCCATCAGCGCGTCGATCCGCGCCAGTTCCTCGGGGTTGTCGGCGTTGACGGCGATCCCGAGGGCCAGCGCCTCACGCAGCTCGGCGAGGGTCTTCGCGGGGGAGTCCAGGACGGTCCGTGCGACCGGCACCTTGGCGGCACGGGCCAGTGCCAGCTCGCCTGGACTGGCCACCTCGCAGCCGAGCCCTTCCTGCGCGAGCAGCCGCAGTACGGGGACGAGCGAGGCGGCCTTCACCGCGAAGGCGTGCAGGACCGGGGTGCCGGGAGCGGTGAACTCCTCGAAGGCGGCGCGGAGTTCACCTGCCGAACGCCGGATCCCGGCAATGTCCAGCAGCCCGGCCACGGGCTCGCCGGGACCCACCAGCCCCTGCGCAACGGCTGCCTCTACGGCTCGGTCTCGATCCGTGAACGTCATAGGACAACTCCATCATTGGCCGGGGGTGTGACGCCAACGGGTACGGGGGGCGGGGGAGGGGCGGAGGGGAAGGTGCTGGTCAGAGCGCGTCTGAGGCTGAGGCCTGTGACGGGCCTGCTCTGGATTTGGGCCGGCGCCGGCTTCGGGGCCGTTCTGGCGTCGGTCCCGCTGGCCTGGGGCCGTTTTGGCGTCGGTCCCGCTGATCTGGGGCCGTTACCGCGTCCGGCCCGCTGACCTGGGCCCGCCCTGGCCCCGGTCCTCCGGCCGTCCGCGCTCCGGGGCCGGTTCTGCTTTCGGCGCCGAGAGGCGCCGGTCATGCGTCTGTGTCTGCGGCTGCGTCGTGGCTGGTCGCGCAGTTCCCCGCGCCCCTGACGGGGCGCACCGAACCGCACCGGACCTCATTCAGCGAGACCGCTCAGCCCTCCGGACACCTGGTCTCCGGGCCCTCAGATCCCGGCCTTCAGATCCCGGCCTTCAGATCCCGGGCCGCAGATCCCGGGCCGCAGATCCCGGCCCTCAGATCCCGAGCCGAGACCCCCGCCTCCGGCACTGGGCTTCCGGACGTCGACCCCTTCGCCTCCGGCCGGACCCGTCCCGGACCCCGCTTCCGCCCCGGGCCCCGCTCCCGTCCCGGACCCCGCTCCCGCCCCGGGCCGGCCTGGCGCTGCTGGGCTCGTCTGCCCCCCCGTGCAGACGAGCCCATGCCACTAAGGCCGCCCGTCGCCCTGACCGCCGCCCGCCCGGCCGCAGCAGGCGACCCGCCCCCTCGGGCCAGCCCGCCCGGACCGGTCCAGCTCGCCTGTCCTCGGCCGGCCGCCTGCCTGGCCCAGGCAAGCTCGCCCGGGCCCGCGCATCGCCCAGGCAGGCCGCCCGGCCCAGTCCAGCCGCTCCCCCCAGCCCGGGCTCCCCCCAGCCCAGGCAACCGGCCTCTTCCTCTTCCTCAGGCCGACCGGTTCCTCTTCCTCAGGCCGACCGGCCTCCGCTCAGTCCTGCCTTGCGGTGGCGTTCGGTGAGGCGGGAGCCGGACTCGCGGCGGGCGGCGCGGCGGAGGAGGGGGACGGCGAGGAGGAAGCCGAGGATGGCCCAGGCGGTGAGTATCAGGGCCACTGTCGGCAGCTCCCAGGAGCCGGCCGGTTCCGCGGCGCGGGCGGCGTCCGGGAGGAGGGCCGAGCGCAGGCCCTGCGCCATCCACTTGAGCGGGAAGACGGAGGCGATCTTCTGGACCACCGCGGGCAGCGAGGCGAGCGGGAACATCGCCCCCGAGGTGATCAGCAGCGCCATGACGGGCAGCATGATCAGCGCAAGTGCCTCACGCGGGTTCGGTAGCACGGCGCCGATGGCCGCTCCCAGCGGTACGACGGCGAGCAGTCCCAGCGCACTGACCCACAGCAGCGTCAGCCAGCCAGCCGGCCCGTGCGGCAGCGGCCCGTCGACCAGCAGCGCGGCCGTTCCCAAGAGCAGGACCAGCGTGCCCAACGCCATCGCGACCACCAGCAGCGACTTGGCGACGAGATAGGCCGGTATGCCGCCGGGGGTGGCGCGCAGCCGCAGAAGCGCGCCCTCCTCGCGCTCGGTCACCAGGATCTGCGGGAGATTGACCAGCCCGATCTGGAACAGCAGATAGGCGGCGAAGCCCGAGAGCGTCAGATGGGCCATCGGGACCTGGGTGCCGGGCACCTTGTCGTTGAGGTAGCCGGCGAGCAGCAGCGCCACGACGACATTGACCAGATGGCCGCTCAACTCCTTGGGATTGCGCAGGAGATGACGCAGCTCGATTCCGCCGCGCAGGACTCCGGCGCGCCAGTAGCGGCGGCGGGGGTGCGGTGCGGCGGTCTCCCGTGTCGCCGCACCGGTGGTGCCCGTCGTGTGCGTCGTGTCCGTGGTGACGGCCCCCTCGGCCGTGTCCGTCGCCGCTGTCGCTGTGGTCACGCCGGTCACTTCGGTCCCCCTCATGCGGCTCGCTTCTCCCCGTCCGAGGACCCGGCCTCGTTCGCGTCCGTGGTCCCGGCGTCGGCGCCGTCCCCGGTGTCCCGGTGGACCATGTGCAGATAGGTGTCCTCCAGCGTCGGCCGCCGGACCTCCAGGTCGGCGACCGGTCCCCCCGTCTCCTGGTGGAGCCCCCAGACCAGCTGGGACGGGTCCTCGGTGCGTTCGCGCCGGGGTGTACCGTCGGGTGCCGTCCAGCGGACCTCGGCCTGGGCGGCGGCCCTCCGGGCCAGCTCCGACGGGGTGCCGTGGGCCCGGATCCGGCCGTTGACCAGCATCGCTATGCGGTCGGCCAGCCGCTCGGCCTCGGCCAGGTCGTGGGTCGTGAGCAGGATCGTGACGCCCTCGTCGCGGGCGAGCCGTTCGACCAGGTCGTGGAAGTCGCGCCGGGCCTCGGGGTCGAAGCCGGTGGTCGGCTCGTCCAGGAAGAGGAGTTCGGGGCGGCCGACGATGGCGAGTGCGACGTCCAGACGGCGGCGCTGGCCACCGGACAGCCGGTCGACCTGCTGGCCGGCCTGCTCGGTGAGGCCCACCAGGGCGAGGAGTTCGGCCGGGTCGCGCGGTCGCGGGTAGTAGGTGGCGAAGTGCGTCAGCAGCTCGGCGACCCGCCAGCGGCGGTGGTCGCGCCAGGACTGCAGGACCAGGCCGATCCGTGCGCGCCAGGCGTCGCCGCCGCGCGCCGGGTCCGTGCCCAGGACGACGGCCTCGCCCGCGGAGCGCTGCCGGAATCCCTCCAGGATCTCGACGGTGGTGGTCTTCCCGGCGCCGTTGGGGCCGAGCAGCGCGAAGATCTCGCCGCGGTGGATGTCCAGGTCGATGCCGTGCAGGACGTGTGCGCTGCCGTATGACATCCGCAAGTCGCGTACCCGGATGACGGGTTGGCGGGGTGTGGGAGAGGCCGTGGGGGCCGGAGCTGTAGTGGCCGGGTCTGCGGGCTGGTGGTCGGTCGTCGTCATCGGCCCGCCTTCGCGTGGTGTTGCCGCTGCTGGGTGTCTGATGCCGTCTCTGCGGCGGCCTCCGGCGCGGATGCGGGTGCCGCGGCGGGTCCCGCGCCCTCGACGATGGCCCGGAGCGCGGCCACATGCCCCTCGAAGGCGGTCCGGCCGCGGTCCGTCAGCCGTACCTTGGTGCGGCGTTTGCGGCCGCCGCCCTCCTTGCGGATCTCCAGATACTCGGCCTCTTCCAAGGTGTGCAGCTGCTTGGAGAGCGCGGAGTCGCTGAGCGAGAGGCTGTCGCGGATGAAGGGGAAGTCGGCCCATTCCGTGGCGGCGAGCAGCGCCACCACGGACAGCCGGGTGGAGGGGTGGATCAGTTCGTCGAAGCCGCTCGGGGTGCTCATCGGGCCGTCCTTCCGTCGGTGGCTCTTCCGCCCCGGTCGCGGAGCGTGCTGATCGCCCAGCGGTTCGCCGGGCCGACGAAGAGCACGAAGGTGCCCGCCGAGACGGTGGCCTGGATCAGGCTGCCGAACGGCAGCGCCAGCCAGTCGACCAGACGGCCGGAGAGCACGATGGCCACGAGGGTCACCGCGGCGCCCCCGATGAAGGTCGCGAACGACCGCCAGCTGTGGCGCGAGCGGTGCAGCCGCATGCGCGTCCGGCGGTTGTGGACCACACCCAGCGTGCCCAGCACGGTGACGTAGGCGGTCAGTGACAGCCAGAAGGCCCACCTGGGCAGATCCAGGCCGGAGACGGCGAGGAACGTCCACATGAGGGCGGCGGTGGTGTACGTCGCCCCTGCGTCGTCATGGGCGGTTCTCTCGATCTCGTCGTAGACCCGCTCCTGCGGGACCCGGATGCGCTGCAGATCCTGCCAGGCCTGTTCGGCATCGACAGTCGTGGTCATGGTCATCGCCTCCCCAAGGCGGTCGAGCTGTTCCCCGTTGACTTGCCCACTTGGAAAGTTAGCGCAGACTTTCCCAGTGGGCAAGTCAAAAATCCCGGCCGGATTGGCCGGTTCGTGCGGTGCGTCGTGCGTGGCTCACCGCGCCCTGTTGACTAGCGCTATTCATCAACCCCAATATGTGAATAGCTCAATCCATTCGACGTCAGGGAGGCACGGCCCATGTCGGGACCGCGACCCGTGCGGGCACCGCGCGGAACGGAGCTGAGTGCTCGGGGATGGCAGCAGGAAGCCGCGCTGCGCATGCTGCAGAACAACCTCGATCCGGAGGTGGCCGAACATCCGGACCAGCTCGTCGTCTACGGCGGTACGGGCAAGGCCGCACGTGACTGGCGCTCCTTCGACGCGATGGTGCGCACGCTCACCACGCTCAAGCAGGACGAGACGATGCTCGTCCAGTCCGGCCGGCCGGTCGGCGTGATGCAGACGCACGAATGGGCACCGCGGGTGCTCATCGCCAACTCCAACCTCGTCGGCGACTGGGCCAACTGGGAGGAGTTCCGCCGTCTGGAGGCCCTCGGCCTGACCATGTACGGGCAGATGACCGCCGGTTCGTGGATCTACATCGGCACCCAGGGCATCCTCCAGGGCACCTACGAGACCTTCGCGGCCGTCGCGGCGAAGAAGTTCCACGGCACGCTCGCCGGGACCATCACGCTCACCGCCGGCCTCGGCGGCATGGGCGGCGCCCAGCCGCTCGCCGTCACCATGAACGACGGCGTCGCCATCTGCATCGACGTCGACCCTCGGGCCATCGAGCGCCGGATCGAGCACCGCTACCTCGATGTGAAGGCCGACAGCCTCCAGCACGCGCTCCAGCTCGCCGTCGAGGCCCGTGACCAGCGCAAGCCGCTCTCCATCGGTCTGCTCGGCAACGCCGCCGAGCTGCTGCCCCAGATGCTCGCCGAGGGCGCGCCGATCGACATCGTCACCGACCAGACCAGCGCCCACGACCCGCTGGCCTACCTGCCCGTCGGTATCGACTTCGACGACATGGCCGCCTACGCCGCCGAGAAGCCCGCCGACTTCACCCAGCGGGCCCGTGAGTCGATGGCCCGGCACGTCGAGGCCATGGTCGGCTTCATGGACGCCGGCGCCGAGGTCTTCGACTACGGCAACTCGATCCGCGGCGAGGCCCAACTCGCCGGATACGAGCGGGCCTTCGCCTTCCCCGGCTTCGTCCCCGCCTATATCCGGCCACTGTTCGCCGAGGGCAAGGGCCCGTTCCGCTGGGCCGCGCTGTCCGGCGACGCCCGGGACATCGCCGCGACCGACAAGGCGATCCTGGACCTCTTCCCCGAGAACGAGTCGCTGGCCCGCTGGATCAAGCTGGCCGGTGAGCGGGTCCACTTCCAGGGCCTGCCCGCCCGCATCTGCTGGCTCGGCTACGGCGAGCGCGACAAGGCCGGTGAGCGCTTCAACGAGATGGTCGCCGACGGCACCCTGCGCGCCCCGCTGGCCATCGGCCGGGACCACCTCGACTGCGGCTCTGTCGCCTCGCCCTACCGCGAGACCGAGGCCATGAAGGACGGCTCGGACGCGATCGCCGACTGGCCGCTGCTCAACGCCATGGTCAATGTCGCCTCCGGCGCCTCCTGGGTCTCGCTGCACCACGGCGGCGGCGTCGGCATGGGCCGCTCGATTCACGCCGGACAGGTCACCGTCGCCGACGGCACCCCGCTGGCCGGCGAGAAGATCCGCCGGGTGCTCACCAACGACCCCGGCATGGGCGTCATCCGGCATGTCGACGCGGGCTACGAGCGCGCCGACGAGGTGGCCGCCGAGCGCGGTGTCCGCATCCCGATGCGCGAGGGCGAAGGCGGGGACGCGTGACCGCCTCGTTCCACGAGATGTGGGAGGAGTTGCGGCCGCTCGGCCGCGACTCCTCCTCCGGGGGCTACCGCCGCTACGCCTGGACCGGCGCCGACACCGACTGCCGTGCGTGGTTCCGGGCCCAGGCCGAGGCCCGTGGACTCACCTACGAACTGGACCGCAACGGCAACCAGTGGGCCTGGCTCGGCGCCACCGGCTACCAGGATGTGGCCCCCGGCGACGCCGTCGTCACCGGCTCCCACCTGGACTCCGTACCGGACGGCGGCGCCTTCGACGGCCCGCTGGGTGTGGTCTCCTCCTTCGCCGCGCTGGACGAACTCCGCCGGAGGGGAGCGGAGTTCGACAAGCCGCTGGCGATCGTCAACTTCGGCGACGAGGAAGGCGCCCGCTTCGGCCTGGCCTGCGTCGGCTCCCGGCTCGCCGCCGGGGCGCTGACCACCGAGGCCGCGCACCGGCTGCGCGACGGCGACGGCATCACCCTCCCGCAGGCCATGGAACGCGCCGGATACGACCCCGAGGCCATCGGCCCGGACCCCGAACGGCTCGCCCGGATCGGCGCGTTCGTCGAACTCCACGTCGAGCAGGGCCGCGCCCTGGACCTGTCCGGCGACCCGGTCGGCATCGCCTCCGCCATCTGGCCGCACGGCCGCTGGCGGTTCGACTTCCACGGCGAGGCCAACCACGCCGGCACCACCCGGCTCGACGACCGCCGGGACCCGATGCTCAGCTACGCGGCGACCGTGCTCGCCGCCCGCGAGCAGGCCCGGCTGGCCGGGGCCCTGGCCACCTTCGGGAAGATCAGCGTGGAGCCGAACGGCGTCAACGCCATTCCCTCGCTGGTCCGCGGCTGGCTGGACTCCCGCGCCGCCGACCAGGACACCCTCGACACCGTGATCACCGGGATCGAGCGGGCCGCCGCCGAGCGCGCCGCCCGCGACGGGGTGGACCTGACCGTCGTCCGCGAATCCTTCACCCCCGTCGTGGAGTTCCAGCACGCCCTGCGGGACGAGCTGAGCGCGATCCTCGGCAAGACAGGGGAGCGGGCCGTGCCCGTCCTGGGCACCGGAGCCGGGCACGACGCCGGTATTTTGTCCGGAACCGTCCCCACCGCGATGCTGTTCGTCCGCAACCCCACCGGCGTCTCGCACTCACCCGCCGAAGCGGCGGACGAGGACGACTGCGTCGCCGGGGTCACCGCACTCGCCGACGTACTGGAGGGGCTGGCGTGCCGCTGACGCCGCAGGCAACACCGACGACGTACTGGCTCGAACACGCCTGGCTCGGCACCCATGTCGAGCCGGGCGTGGCCGTGGACACCGCGGACGGGCGGATCACCGCCGTCCGTACCGGGGCGGACACCCCGCCGCCCGGCGCCACCGCGCTGCGCGGCCTGACCCTCCCCGGCCTCGCCAACGCCCACTCGCACGCCTTCCACCGCGCCCTGCGCGCCACCGTCCAGGTCGGCACCGGCACCTTCTGGACCTGGCGCGAGATCATGTACAGCGTCGCCGGCCGGCTGACCCCCGACACCTATTACGCCCTCGCCCGCGCCGCCTACGCCGAGATGGCGCTGGCCGGCATCACCTGTGTCGGCGAATTCCACTACCTGCACCACGCGCCCGGCGGCACCCGCTACAGCGACCCCAACGCCATGGGCGAGGCGCTGCTCTCCGCCGCCGCCGAGGCCGGTATCCGCATCACCCTCCTCGACACGGCCTATCTCTCGGCCGGCTTCGGCGCCCCGCCCAACCACCACCAGCTGCGCTTCTCCGACGGCACCGCCGACCGCTGGGCCGAGCGCGCCGACGCCCTCAAGGAGCGCGCGCACGCCCGCATCGGCGCCGCCATCCACTCCGTACGCGCCGTCCCCGCCGACCAGCTCGGCGCCGTCGCGGACTGGGCCCGCGCACGGCAGGCCCCCCTGCACGTCCACCTCTCGGAGCAGACCGCCGAGAACGACGCCTGCCGGGACGCCCACGGCGTCACCCCCACGCGACTGTTGGCCGACCGCGGAGTGCTGGGCCCGCGCACCACCGCCGTGCACGCCACCCACCTCACCGATGAGGACATCACGCTCCTCGGCGACTCCCACACGGGCGTGTGCATGTGCCCCACCACCGAACGCGACCTCGCCGACGGCATCGGCCCGGCCGCTCAGCTCCAGGGCCGCGGCAGCCCGCTCTCCCTCGGCAGCGACAGCCACGCCGTCATCGACCTGCTCGAAGAGGCCCGCGCCATGGAGCTCGACGAACGGCTGCGCACCCGCACCCGCGGGCACTGGACGGCCGCCGCCCTGCTGCGCGCCGCGTCCGCCGACGGACACGCCGCCCTGGGCTGGGACGACGCCGGAACCCTCGAAGCCGGGGCGCTCGCCGACCTCACCACGATCGCACTGGACTCCGTACGCACCGCCGGACCACTGCCCCGGCTGGCCGCCGAAACGGCCGTATTCGCCGCCTCCGCGGCGGACGTACGACACACCATCGTCGGCGGCCGGCAGATCGTCCGGGACGGTGTGCACACTCTTGTCCCCGACGTACCCACCGCCCTCGCCGCATCCATCGCCGCGGTACGCGGCTGAAGGAGAACACCCCCGCGATGACGACGACCTCAGCGCCGACCACCGCCATCACCCACATCGCCCAGCTCGTCACCAACGACCCCTCCCTCGGCGAAGGCCCCCTCGGCCTGATCCAGGACGCGGCGGTCGTCATCGACGGCGACCGCATCGCCTGGGTCGGTCCCTCCAGCAAAGCACCCGCCACCGACAACGCCGTCGACGCCGGCGGCCGCGCCGCCATCCCCGGCTTCGTCGACTCCCACTCCCACCTGGTCTTCGCCGGTGACCGTACCGCGGAGTTCAACGCCCGGATGTCCGGCCGCCCTTACTCCGCCGGCGGCATCCGCACCACCGTCGCCGCCACCCGCGCCGCCACCGACGAGGCCCTGCACGCCAACATCGCCCGCTACCTCGCCGAGGCGCTCCGCCAGGGCACCACCACCCAGGAGACCAAGTCCGGCTACGGGCTGACCGTCGAGGACGAGGCCCGCGCGCTGCGCATCGCCGCCGAGCACACCGACGAGGTCACCTTCCTCGGCGCGCACATCGTCTCGCCCGACTACGCCGACGACCCGGCCGGCTACGTCGACCTCGTCACCGGCCCGATGCTGGACGCCTGCGCCCCGCACGCCCGTTGGGTCGACGTCTTCTGCGAGAAGGGCGCCTTCGACGGCGACCAGGCCCGCGCCGTCCTCACCGCGGGCAAGGCCAAGGGCCTGGTGCCCCGGGTGCACGCCAACCAGCTCGGCCACGGCCCCGGCGTCCAGCTCGCCGTCGAACTCGGCGCCGCCTCCGCCGACCACTGCACCCACCTCAGCCCGGCCGACATCGACGCCCTCGCACAGTCCGACACCGTCGCCACCCTGCTCCCGGGCGCCGAGTTCTCCACCCGCGCCCGGTGGCCCGACGCCCGTCCGCTGCTCGACGCCGGCGCCACCGTCGCCCTGTCCACGGACTGCAACCCCGGCTCGTCCTTCACGAGTTCGATGCCGTTCTGCATCGCGCTGGCCGTCCGCGACATGGGAATGACGCCCGACGAGGCCGTGTGGGCAGCCACCGCGGGCGGCGCCCGCGCACTGCGCCGCACGGACGTCGGCCGGATCACCCCCGGCGCCCGCGCCGACCTCGCCCTCCTGGACGCGCCCTCGCACGTCCACCTCGCCTACCGGCCGGGCGTCCCGCTCGTCTCCGCGGTGTGGCACAAGGGCGTTCTCGTCTGACGACGGTCACCGGGCGGTCCGCGCGCCCCGGTTGCCGGACCCTGCTGCGAGCATGGGGTCATGAGCAACGGGGTGAGGGGGCCGTCCGACGCCGTGACGGACGATCCTGCGCGGTGGGCGGCCGTCGACCGGCCGGCGGTGCGCGCGCACTTCGATGCCACGGCCGGGGCGCACAGCGTCTGGCGTGAGGTGTTCGAGCAGGCCGAGGCGATCTTCGGGGGCGCGGAGGTGCCGCCTGCCGAGTTCGCGTCCTGGCTGCATTTCGCGGCGACGGTGCTGGGACACGACGCGTACGCCGCGCGGATCGCGGCCGCCGAGCCGGGCATGCCGTGGCGGACGGTGTGGGCATGGTGGCGGCCGGCGGGACGGTGCGTGGCGCAGCCCGAGCGGCTGACCGAGTACGAGGCGGCGTTCTACGAGTGCGGCGGCCGGACGCTGCTGCACGTCGAGACCGCGGACGACTCCGGGCTCCTGCTGGATCTGGAGACCGGCATACGGGTCCCGGCGCCGTCCGCCGCAGACGTCAGTCCTTCGGCGCCGCCCCGCCGTTGTGGGGGCGACGGCGAGGCTCTCGGCGACTTCCGGCTGTCCGCACCCGAGGCCTGGGCCTACGCCGACCCGCTCCCCGCCCCGGACGGCAGGACATGGCATCTGGTCCAGCACGATGCCCATGGGCTCGCGCTCCTGGAAACGGACCCGGTGGTGCTGCGTGACTGGCCGCGCGGCGGGATCGACCACACCTCGGCCGAGGAGGGCATGCCGGGGCGGGTGCCGTTTCTCCCGCCGTCCGCGGAGCCGCTGACCGCCTCGCGGGTCGACGCGGCCTTCGCGCCGGCCCCGGTGGTCCGGTTCCCCGAGGAGGCGCTGCCCGCCGGTCTCCGCGATTCCGCCGCCCGCGCCTTTCTGCGCGAGGTCGGTCTGCCGAGGCAATGGCGCTCCTACAAGGCCGACTTCGTGCTGCGCCCGGACGACGAGCCGGCCGAGGTGGACGAGAGCGCGGTGGCCGGGGTGCGGCTGCCGGACGGGACGGTGGCGGCGGATCTGTTGGCCTCGGCCGCTCCGTCCACGGTGCGCTGTATCTGCACCGCCATGACGGGACGGTGCACATCGCCGCGTCGTCGGCGGAGCTCGGCGAACCGGGCCCGGTCTTGGTGGAGTTGGCGCCCGGCCTGGAGGTCTTCACCGTTGTCTGGAGGCCGTGCGCCGGTATCTGAGCGCCGTGTCGGCCCCCTATCCGGGGGAGCCGGACATGACCGAGGTGTTCGCCGCGGAGATGGACGCGCTCGCGCCGGGACTGCTCGACCCGGAGACTCCCCGGGGGGTGCTGTGGAGCCACTTCACCTGGGCCCTCACCGAGTGGGACGGTGACCTCTTCTGGCTGCCGTAGCGGGGCCCGGCAAAACGGCCCGGCCACAGCGGAGGAGGGCCCGTCCCGAGCGATCCCGGGGCAGGCCCTCCTCCGCGCGGGCGGCTGCCGGCCGTGGCCGGCAGGGACCGCGGGGTCCTCACTCCTCGATCATGAGCCCCTTGCGGAGCCGCACGAGGGTGCGGGAGAGCAGACGGGAGACATGCATCTGGGAGATGCCCAGCTCCTCGCCGATCTCGGACTGCGTCATATTGGCGACGAAGCGCAGCGAGAGGATCTTGCGGTCACGCGGCGGGAGTTCGGCGATCAGCGGCTTGAGGGACTCCACGTACTCGATGCCTTCGAGACCGTGGTCCTCGTAGCCGATGCGGTCCGCCAGCGCGCCTTCGCTGTCGTCCTCCTCGGGCTGGGCGTCCAGCGAGCTCGCGGTGTACGCGTTGCTCGCGGCCATCCCCTCGACGACCTCGTCACGGCTGATGTCGAGCCGCGCGGCGAGTTCGTGCACCGTGGGGGCGCGGTCCAGCTTCTGCGCGAGTTCGTCGCCCGCCTTGGCGAGGTCCAGACGCAGTTCCTGCAGACGCCTCGGGACCCGCACCGACCAGCTGGTGTCACGGAAGAAGCGCTTGATCTCGCCGACGATGGTCGGCATGGCGAACGTCGGGAACTCCACGCCACGGCTGAGTTCGAAGCGGTCGATCGCCTTGATCAGGCCGATCGTGCCGACCTGGACGATGTCCTCCATGGGCTCACTGCGCGAGCGGAACCGGGAGGCCGCGAACTTCACCAGAGCGAGATTGAGCTCGACCAGGGTGTTGCGGACGTACGCGAATTCGTGCGTGCCTTCCTCGAGCGTTTCGAGCCGCTCGAAGAGGGTCTTGGACAGAGCCCTCGCGTCCACCGGGCCCACCTCGTCGAACGGCGGGATCTCGGGCAGATCGTCGACCTCAGTCATCTCTGCCAGATCTGATTCGACAGGCAGTGACTGGGCAGGGATCTGTCCGGTCGGGTCGGACGGGGGTGTCGACGATGCGGACTGCCGGGTGTCGTCGGTGCGCAGTTCGTCGAGCCGGGGTGACATGGTCTCCTCCATCGTTCTCGGCATATGGCTGCCGATGCCTCTACGTGAAGCTGCGGTGTGCGGCGCCTCCAAAGCCGGCCGTTTCGGATGTGTGCTTCTACGCCTACCTGGCTTTGCCTGAAGATGGCAAGTGCGTGTTGTCCATATATTGGGCAATATGCGGATTGTTCAGCTACCGACAGACGACAGGAAGGCGTAGGGTTCGACCAGCGCAGTCGTAAGCAAACAGTCGTCTAGACAGCAAGAGGGGTGCGCGCGCATGGACCGCGGGACGGTCGGCAGTGCAAGCCGGGGCCGGCTTCACGTCGAGATCCGCCATCACGGCGCCAGCGCGGTGGTGACGGTCTCCGGTGAGCTGGATCACCACACGGCGGATCTGTTGCGTGAGTCACTGGAAGGCTGTGTGGACGACGGCTATGCACGCCTGGTGGTGGACTGCTCACCCCTTGAGTTCATGGACTCCACCGGTCTCAATGTTCTGCTCGGCGCGCGCCTGAAGGCGGAGGCCGAGGGGGGCGGGGTGCACTTGGCGGGGATGCAGCCGGTGGTTGCCCGGGTCTTCGAGATCACGGGCGCCGAGGCGGTCTTCACCGTGCATGACTCTCTCGACGCGGCCCTGGCCGACTGACGTGACAGCGGTGTCCGGAACGTTGCATTCCGGGCACGTAGTACGTGTCACAACTTCCGTACCCAAGAAGTGGGTGTTCTCACGGTCCGGTCGGGCAGGAGACATCTGAATCCGTTGAATCAGTCAGTATCTGTTTTCCGTGAACAGGCGAATCGGTGAGGTGAAGCGCTGATGAGCACCACCCGGCCGTACCCGCCGGGCGATCTCGGCCCGGAGTCGGGCGGCGCCGGTGCTTCCGCCGCCGCCCCGGCTGCCGCCATCCCGGCCGGCCAGATCCGCCGGCTGCGCCTGGCGGGCACCCGAGGGGCCGTGGCCCGTGGCCGTGACTTCGCCCGGCAGGCCCTGCACGACTGGGGCTGGCTGCCGGCGGCCGGCGCGGACCAGCGGGCCGCGGCGGAGGATGTGCTGCTCGTCGTCTCGGAGCTGGTCACCAACGCCTGTCTGCACGCCGAGGGGCCGGAGGAGCTGCGACTGCGCTGTACCGGCAAAGTGCTGCGCCTGGAGGTCAGCGACCTCGGTACGGGCTCACCGGCGCCGCGCAGCCCGCACCGTCCGGGGCGCCCCGGCGGTCACGGCATGTTCATCGTGCAGCGGCTGTGCCTGGACTGGGGCGTGGTGCGCAACGCCGACGGCACGGGCAAGACCGTATGGGCGGAGCTCGCCGCTCCGTCCTGAGAAGGCGGCTTCGTCGGAGAAGAGTTGAGCGCGGGCCGGTGGGCCCGCGCTTCGTCGTTTCCGGAATCTGCCCTTCGGCGCATCCGGAACCCCGTGCTCCCGGCCGGAATTCCGCGCCGCCCCGGGCCCGGAGCGATCGGGGCTGTGCTGTGCCTTCCCTCGGCAAGGTCCCCGGCGTACCTTGACGGCCAATCTGATGTGCCGTCAGAACATCCGGCGGTGCGCTCCCGGGAGAAGGGGAACCGAGGTGGCCCGCTTCTACGAACAGCACGGCAGGCGCCCGAGCCGGGCGGCCGGCCTCGCCGTGGCCGTGGCGATGGCGGCGGGGTCCGCGGTGATGCTCACCGCGCCGGCCGCCCATGCCGAGGTCATCGACGTCAACTACCAGTGCAAAACGCCGATCGGCAACAAGGGCGCGGTCTCGCCCATCGACATCAAGAGCACCCCCAGCGGCGGCGCGTACAAGCTCGTCATGTCCTTCCAGAAGGGGGTCTCCTCCAGCCCCGTCGAGCTGGGCAAGGGCGCCATGAAGCCGAGCGCGCTGATCCAGCTGGGCGGCGCGGAGAGCGGTACGGTGCCGGTCGCCGGGCCGCCCAACGACCAGGCGATTCCGGCCAACACCCCCATCAAGATCAGTGACTTGAGCGGCACCTACACGCCCAAGGGCAGCGGCAAGGTCACCTTCACGGCCTCCACCCTCACGATCAAGGCGCTGGGCACCACCACCACCTGCACACCCAGCAACCATCCGAAGCCCTCGCTGTCCCTGGACGTGAAGGGTTCCGGCGGCGCCTCGGGAAGCACCGGAGGTTCCGCCACGGGTGGCGCCTCCGCCGGCGGGCAGCTGCCGCAGACCGGGCCCGCGGACTCCGTCGTCGCGCTGGGCACCCTCGGCGGCACGGTGCTGCTGGCCGGTGCGGCCGGTGCACTCTGGCTGACCCGCCGTCACCAGCGGGTGTGACCCGCCGCGCGGGAGGCCAGGACCCGCGCGGTGCCCCGCCGTTCCCCGTACGTCCCGCTTCCCCGGCCGGCACGGGGAGGCGCCCCCTCGCACCAGGAG
The DNA here is from genome assembly GCF_028870195.1 of Streptomyces sp. G7(2002). NCBI lineage: Bacteria > Bacillati > Actinomycetota > Actinomycetes > Kitasatosporales > Streptomycetaceae > Streptomyces > Streptomyces sp. G7(2002). Next base: position 4,037,804 of record NZ_CP102609.1, on the reverse strand, counting down.
CCGCCGATGCCGTTCCGTCCCCGCACAGCGGTCAGCGGTGCGATCCTCGCGACCGCCGCCGTGCTGCTGTGCCCCGCCGCGGCCGCGGCCCGGCCGGCCGCCGCACCGGCGCCGCCGGGCTGGTCCGCCGCGCCCGCGCCCGGTGACGGCGCCACACCGAGCGCCCAGGACCGCCCCTACTTCTACCTGGAGGGCGCGCCGGGCACCGTCATGAACGACCGGCTGTCCCTGCGCAACCCCACCGGCCGGGCCGTCACGGTCCGGCTGCGCGGCTCCGGCGCATGGATCGCGTTCGCCGCCAAGGCGGTCACGGTCCCGCCGCGTACCCGGGCGGCCGTCCCGTTCACGGTGACCGTGCCGCGCGACGCTGCCCCCGGCGACCACCCCGCCACGCTCGTCGCGACCACGGCGGGCTCGGGGCGCGGCGCGGGCGGGCGGGACACCGTACCGGTGCATCTGCGGGTGTCCGGGCCGGTGTTGGCCGCGCTGACCGTAGAGAACGTGTCGGTGCGCGGCCGGGGCGAGGCGGCGGTCATCCGGTACACGCTGGTCAACCGCGGCAACACGGTGCTGACCCCGCGGCTCGCGGTGCGCGCCGACGGGCTCTTCGGCCCGGTGCTGCGGCGGGGCGTCCGCACCCTGCCGGGCCGGCTGTCCCCCGGTCAGAGCGCCGAGCTGACGGAGCCCTGGGCCGATCCGCCCGGCCTGGACGCGGTGGAGGTGCGGCTCACGGTGACCGCGGACGGCGGTGCGCACGGGTCCGCCACCGCCTCGTACACCGCGCTGCCCTGGGGCGTCGTCGCCGGGCCGGCGTTCCTCCTGGCGGCCGGCGCGGGCGGCCTGGTGATCGTCCGTCGGCGACGCCGTGCCCAGGGGCCGGGCGGCCTACGGGGCGGCGGGCCCGTGGGGAGCGCGGACGGCGGCAAGCGGCCGTCCGGGAGACAAGCGGCGGACCCGGCAGTGGAATTGGCGAGTACCGGATCAGGAGCGCGATCGTGAACGGCGAGACGGGTACGGGCAGGTCGACGGCCGGCGGCACGGCCCGTGCGCTCCGGGCGGCGCGCACCGGGGAGCATGCCGTAGCACGGAGGCGACGGCGGGCCGCGGCCGTGCTCGTGCTGTGCCTGGCCCTGGCGCCCGCCCTGCTGCCGTCCGCGGCCGCGCAGGCCGCCCCGGATATCACCGCCGCCTCCGCCCCGTACGCCACCGCCGCCGACGCCACCCCCACCGTCCGGCTCTCCGCCAAGGAAGCGGGCAAGGGCGGCACCGTGACCGTGACCGGCCGCGGCTGGCGGCCCAAGGCGCTGCTCACGCTGCTGATCTGCGGACAGAACATGATCGGCGGCACCAACTCCTGCGCCAACGGGGACGGGCGGGCCGTCACCACCGATACGCACGGCACGTTCCGCCGGAAGCTCCCGGTCGCCGAGCCGCCCAAGCCCTGCCCCTGTGTGGTGCATGTGGCGACCGTGACCGGTGCGGCGGCCGACGCGGAGGCGGCGTTCAAGGTGGCGGGCCACCCGGTGGCGCCGCTGCCCAAGGAGCGCCCCGGCGGCCGGCTGGCGGTCCTCGCCCAGCCGCGGCTGACGGGCAGCAGCGGCCTGCTGACCTGGTTCGGCGCCCCGGCACAGCGCGAGTTGCGGGTCACGGTCGGCAATCTCGGCTCGGCGCCGGCCAAGGACCCGGTCTTCCAGGTCGGCACCTCCCACGGGGTCTTCGCGCCCGAGTGGGCGGAGCAGCAGTGGCGGGGGACCGTCCCCGCCGGGAAGAAGGCCGAGGTCAGACTGCCGGTCGAGCTGCCGGCCGGCGCGCACGGGGACTATCTGGTCTCCCTCAAATACGGCGGCAAGGTCCTGGTCGAGCAGCCCTGGGGGGTCGGCAGGCCATGGGGCGTGACGCTCTTCTGGGTGCTGCTCTGCATCGTGGTCCCGACGGCGGTCTTCCGTATCGGGATGGCCCTCGTGGACCGGGTCCGCCCGCATGGGCCGGGCCGGGGGCGCTCCGAGGGACGGACGCACCCGCCCGCACGTGGCCACGCCGCCGGCCGGCGGCGTGGCGCGGCCGGCACCGGACAACGCATCAGGAACCGAACCCCGCGTGCGCGCGACACGGCCGGCCCCGGTACGCCGGGCGACGGTGCCGCGCTGCCGTGGTTCACCCCGGACACCGCACCGTCCACCACCACATCAACCGAACGACCGACGTCGAAAGGTTCTGCGTGATGAGGCAACGGAGGAGAGCCGCGGTGGCCTCGATGGCCGCGCTGATGCTCGCGGGCGCGGGCATCATGACCGCGGCCGGGACCGCCCAGGCAGCTGAGGTGTCGTACAAGACGGAGTGTCTGCCGCCGCCGATATCCGGGCTGCCGCCGATCCAGGGCACCACCAAGGTGGCGGTCAGCGCGCCGGGGACGGCGAAGGTCGGCGAGGAGATCGAGGTGGTCTGGAAGACCATCGAGGGCGCCTCCAAGAACCCCGACATCCTCGACCTGGGGGAGAACACCGTCCAGCCGACCGGCACGATCAAGGTCGCCGGGGCACAGACCGGCGATCTCGCGATGCAGGGGCCGCGGGAGAATCCGCCGATCCCCAAGGGCGGCGCGATGAAGCTGTCCGACATGAAGGGCAAGCTCAAGCTGACGAAGCCGGGGGAGGTCACCCTGACGCCCGGCTTCTACAACATCAACGTCAACCGGCCGATCTCGACGGACACCAAGTGTTCGCCCAAGGAGACGGTGCAGCCCGGGGTCACCATCAAGGTGACCGACGGCGGAGGCGGTTCCGGCGGCACGACGGGCGGGTCCACGACGGGCACTACGGGCGGGACCACGACGGGCGGCACCACGACCGGGACGACCGGTGGCACCACCGGCGGCTCCGCCGGTACGGCCTCCGGTGGCGGCACCGACGGCGGTACGACCTCCGGCTCCTCGGGCGGTACGGCCTCCGGCGGAACCGGCGGCTCCGGCGGTGACCCCGACGGCACCGCGTACAAGGGCAAGGAGGTCAACGTCCCCTACGCCTGCAAGACGCCGATCGGGGACAAGAAGGCGACCTCGCCGGTCCAGATCAACGCCGTGAAGAAGGGCGGCAGTTACGACCTGACGGTGAAGTTCCGCAAGTCCGTCATGGACAGCCCGGCGGACATCCCCAAGGACTCGGTCAAGCCGTCGATGGACGTCAAGGTCGGCGGTGCGGACAAGGGGTCGGTGAAGGTCGAGGGGCCGACCAACGCCGGGCCCATCAAGTCGGGCCAGCCGATCGAGATCCCCGACCTGAAGGGCACCTACAAGCCGGGTGCCACCGGCAAGGCCACGCTGACCCCGGGCGTGCTCACCGTCAACGCCCTCGGGACGACCACCACCTGCACCCCGGAGAAGGACCCCGGGGTCTCGCTCGCCCTGGACACCTCGGCGCAGCAGGGCGGTACGTCCGGTGGTGCGACGGGCGGTGACTCCGGCGGCGCTGCGGCCTCCGGCGGCAGCGCGGCGGGACCGGCCAGTGTCTCGGGCGGCAGCAGCGGCGGCCTCGCCGAGACCGGGGCGGGCGACCACGGCGCGCTGACCGCGCTCGGCCTCGTCGCCGGCACCGTCATCCTGCTGGGCGGCGCGGTGTTCACGTTCCTGCCGCGGCGCCGGGCGCGGGTCCGCTGACGCGGCAGGCCCGCGGGACGCACGAAGGGGGCGTCGCACCGGCGGTGCGACGCCCCCTTCCGTGATCCGGGGCCGGCAGGCGTCAGTTGACGCCGCCCATCAGCTCCTTGATCCGCTTGCGGGACATCCAGATGCCGAGGCCGGCGACGACCGCGAAGGCGGCCTCGACGGCGACCGCGCTCCCGGTGTTCAGGTCGACGTTCAGCTGCGGCGACGTCAGCAGGCCTGACACGGAGTCACCCGCGGTGACCGCGAGGAACCAGACACCCATCATCTGGGAGTTGTACTTGGCGGGCGCCATCTTCGTGGTGACCGACAGGCCGACCGGGGAGAGGCACAGCTCACTGACCGTCTGGATGAAGTAGATCGCCACCAGCCACATCGGGCTGACCTTGCCGCCGTTGGCGGCGGTGTCGATCAGCGGGATGAGGAAGACCGCGAACGAGATGCCGATCAGCGCGAGGCTGGACGCGAACTTGACGGCGGTGCTGGGCTCCTTGTCCCGCTTGTTCAGCCACAGCCAGGCCGAGGCGACCACCGGGGCGAGCGCCATGACGAAGATCGGGTTCAGCGACTGGTACCAGGACGTCGGGAAGTCGAAGCCCAGCAGGTTGTTCGTCGTGGAGTGCTCGCCGAAGATCGACAGGGTCGAGCCGTTCTGGTCGTAGATCATCCAGAAGACGGCGGCGACCACGAAGAACCAGATGTAGCCCGAGAGCTTGGACTGCTCCAGCTCCGTGAGCTCCTTGTCGCGCTTCATGCGGACCAGGACCGCGATCGGGATGACCAGACCGGCGATGGTGATCGGCATCAGCGCCCAGTCGGCGAAGTTACCCGTCACACCGAGCAGGGTGTAGAACACGGCCGCGACGATCAGCCAGATCAGGCCCTTGCGCAGCGCGGACGACTTCTCCTGCGGCGTCGCCGGCTGGGCGACGACGCTGCTCTCCGGGCTCAGATGGCGGGTGCCGAGCATGAACTGGGCGAGGCCGAGCGCCATGCCGACGGCGGCGAGCGTGAAGCCGAGGTGCCAGTTGACGCTCTCGCCGACGGTGCCGATGCTCAGCGGGGCCAGGAAGGCACCGATGTTGATGCCGATGTAGAAGAGCGTGAAGCCACCGTCACGGCGCGGGTCCTCCGGGCCGTTGTAGAGGTGGCCGACCATCGTGGAGATGTTCGCCTTCAGCAGGCCGGAGCCGAGCGCGACCAGTACGAGACCGGCGAAGAAGCTCGCCGCGGTGGGCAGGGCGAGCGTGATGTGGCCCGCGATGACGACGGAGGCGCCGATGGCGACCGTCTTGCGCGGTCCCCAGAAACGGTCCGCCACCCAGCCGCCCGGCATGGCGAGCAGATAGACCATCGCCATGTACACGGAGTAGATCGCCGTGGCCGTGGTGGCCTGCATGTGCATGCCGCCGGGCGCGATCAGGTACAGCGGGAGAAGTGCTTTCATGCCGTAGAAGCTGTAGCGCTCCCACATCTCGGTCATGAAGAGAGTGGCCAGGCCACGCGGGTGGCCGAAGAAGGTCTTGCCGCCGTCCGCAGGGTTCCCCTGCTGGGCCGCGTCCTTCGTCAGGCTGGACGCCATGGATGCTTCCTTGCTGCTACGGGACGCGTTCACAGGCCGATACGCGCCCGGGTGGGGGTGACCGGCTCCGGCGTATTCCCGCCCACCCCCACGTCCGGGAGGTCCGGTACCCACGAGGGGCCCGCAAGGACGGTCGTACCCCCGGATTCCGCGCCCCGTCGTGCAAGCGCGCCGGTCCCGGTCGGCAGGTCGATCACTGTGCATCCGGGCCGTTGGTACCGGCCCGGCACACAACGAGGGACCGATGACGTCAGTTGAGCGTCAAAGGCCCCGAAGGCTGTGCGATGTACGTCGAACCACCATACGGCTGGTTCCGCCGCCGATGAGCTGCGTGAGACAACGCTCACACCGTAACGGGGAACCATACGCGCCCCTTGGGGGATCGCGCGCCCTCGCGCGCGCCCGAGGCTTGTGCAGCTCAGGGCGGTGTCGGTGCAGGAACGGTCCGTCGTCGGCCATCCGCGCTGGTCCGCCCCTCGGCGCCGATACATCGGACTACCATCGGGCCATGACCCGTGTACTGCTCGCCGAGGATGACGCGTCCATCTCGGAGCCGCTCGCCCGCGCACTGCGCCGCGAGGGTTACGACGTCGAGGTGCGCGAGGACGGCCCGACCGCGCTCGACGCCGGTCTCCAGGGGAACATCGACCTCGTCGTCCTGGACCTGGGGCTGCCCGGGATGGACGGCCTGGAGGTCGCCCGCCGACTGCGCAACGAAGGCCACTCCTTCCCCATCCTGGTGCTGACCGCCCGCGCCGACGAGGTGGACACCGTGGTGGGCCTGGACGCCGGCGCCGACGACTATGTCACCAAGCCCTTCCGGCTCGCCGAACTCCTCGCCCGCGTACGGGCCCTGCTGCGCCGCGGCTCCACCGCCGAGCCCCAGCAGCCGCCGGCCACCCACGGCGTACGGATCGACGTCGAGTCGCACCGCGCCTGGATGGGGGAGGAGGAACTCCAGCTCACGGCGAAGGAGTTCGACCTGCTGCGGGTCCTGGTGCGCGACGCCGGCCGGGTCGTCACCCGCGACCAGCTGATGCGCGAGGTCTGGGACACCACCTGGTGGTCCTCCACCAAGACGCTCGACATGCACATCTCCTGGCTGCGCAAGAAGCTCGGCGACGACGCCGCCAACCCCCGCTACATCGCCACCGTCCGCGGTGTCGGCTTCCGATTCGAAAAAAGCTGAAAGAGCCAGGAGCCTGTGCGCCGCCGCCTGATCAACTCCACGCTCGCCGTGGTGCTCGTCGTGATCGCCGTCTTCGGCGTCTCGCTCGTCATCGTCGAGACCCGCACCATCCAGGCCGGTGCGCAGGAGAGCGTGGTGTCCGAGGCGGTCCGGCTCGTCGGGATAGTGGAGAGCCGGCTGGGCAGCGGCGAGAAGATCACCCCGGACATCCTCTCCGAGCAGATCACCGCCAAGAGGTACGCGCGGATCACGGTGCCCGGCAAGGAGCCGATCGAGATCGGGAAGCGGCCCTCGGGCGATGTCATCGAGTCCAAGGTGCGCGGTGACCGCGGCGAGTCCGTCACGGTCCAGGAATCCCGCTCCATGGTCAGTGCGGAGATCGGCCGGACGCTGCTGGTCATCCTGGCCGTGGCGCTGCTGGCGATCATCGCGGCCGTGATCCTGGCCGTCCGCCAGGGCCGTCGGCTGACCGCGCCGCTCACCGATCTCGCGGAGACCGCCGAGCGGCTGGGCTCCGGTGACCCCCGCCCGCGCCACCGCCGCTACGGCGTGCAGGAGCTGGACCGGGTCGCCGATGTGCTGGACGCCAGCGCGGAGCGGATCGCGCGGATGCTGACCGCCGAGCGGCGGCTCGCCGCGGACGCCTCCCACCAGCTGCGGACACCGCTGACCGCGCTGTCCATGCGGCTGGAGGAGATCACCGTCACCGACGATCCGGACACCGTGAAGGAAGAGGCCACCATCGCGCTGGCGCAGGTGGAGCGGCTGACGGATGTCGTCCAGCGGCTGCTGACCAACTCACGGGACCCGCGCAGCGGCTCCGCGGTCGCCTTCGACCTGGACGAGGTGGTCAAGCAGCAGATCGAGGAGTGGCGGCCGGCCTACCGCAGCGCGGGACGGGCGATCGTGCGCTCCGGCAAGAAGAAACTGCGGGCCGTCGGTACCCCCGGCGCCGTCGCCCAGGTGCTGGCCACCCTGATCGAGAACTCCCTGATGCACGGCGACGGGACGGTCGCGCTGCGCACCCGGGTCACCGGCAATCAGGTGGTCGTCGAGGTCACCGACGCCGGGCCCGGGGTGTCGGCGGACCTCGGCTCGCGGGTCTTCGAGCGGACCGTGTCCGGCCGTAATTCCACCGGCCTCGGGCTGGCCGTCGCCCGGGATCTGGCGGAGGCGGACGGCGGACGGCTGGAGCTGCTCCAGCAGCATCCACCGGTCTTCGCGCTGTTCCTGGCCCGGGAGGCGGAGCCCGCCGAGGAGTGAGCGGCGCCCCGGGCTACTTCCGGGAGGCGCTGCGCGGGCGGCGGGAGCCGTCCGCGAGGAAGGACTCGGCCGTCTCTATGGCCTCCCGCGCGGGCAGCGTGCGGAAGACCCAGGTGCGGTAGGACCAGAAGCGGAAGAGCGTGGCGACGCCGATGCCGAAGAACTTGAAGACGTTGCTCTGCAGCGGGCTGTCCCAGTGGAAGCCGTAGGTCGCGACGTAGAGCAGGCCGTTCTCGATCACCAGGCCGAGCGCGCTGAACAGCAGGAAGAGCGTCAGCTCCTTGGTGCGGCCCCGCTTGTCGCGGTCGCGGTAGGTGAAGTAGCGGTAGCCGAGGTAGTTGGTGCCGGTCGCCACGACCGTCGCGATGATGCTTGCCCGGACGACGGGCACCTCGGTCAGCTGCCGTACGAGGTTGAACACCGCGAAGTTGACCACGACGCCCGCGCCGCCGACCGCGCCGAACTTCACCACTTCACGAGTGAGCGCCTCCAGCCGGGACCGCAGTGCGCTCCGTTCACTCATGGTGGTCGTTCAGCTCCCCGTTGTGGGCGGTGTCCGCGGGCCGTCAACCCTGGTCCGCTCCCTCATGCTAACCACGCCCCGATGGGGGCGCTTGCCACGTGGCGAGGCCGCGCGCAAGCCCTGGCGGCCGTACGGGTCAGCGGACCGTGACGCGGAAGTTGAGGCTCCGGGAGCCCGCTTCGTCGGCCGCGCCGGGGCCGCAGCGCCGGCAGCGCAGCAGCCGTAAGTCCGTACGGCCCGGTCGGACGGCCTCGAAGGAGAGGTGGCGGGCGGACCCGGCCGGCGGGCCGCCGGTGGTCACGCGCCCGCCGGCCGCCTTGAGGACCGCCGGGTCGGGGCGGGGTTCGGCGATGATCCAGTGATAGCCGCCGGCGGGGCTGTCGGGGACCCGCACGCTGAAGCGGTCACCGGGGGAGACCGCGATCTCGGTGTCGTCCGCGTCATAGACCTCCGGCGCGGACAACTGGCTGAAAATCGAGTGCAGGGCGATCAGCAGCGTGGTGATCGCGACGACGATCACCAGCGTCCTGAGGCCCCTCGATATGCCGCTGTTCTCCATCCGGCCTCCCCTTTTGCCGGGCCCGCTCCGGGCACCGGTCCCGCACCCCGGCCCGTGCGCACGGGCCGGTGTCGATCTTCTGTCGATGATCTTCGAACGTGCGAACTCGGAGGATCATCCAAGCCGGTATCGGGGCAGCGAAGCCGTGCGGATACCCTGGGGGGCGTGACGTTCCCGGTAGTCGGCATGGTCGGCGGCGGTCAGCTCGCCCGTATGACCCACGAGGCGGGTATCCCCCTCGGCATCAAATTCAAGCTCCTCAGCGACACTCCGCAGGATTCCGCGGCTCAGGTGGTCGGTGATGTCGTCATCGGCGACTACCGCGACCTGGACACGCTGCGCGCCTTCGCCCGTGGCTGTGACGTGATCACCTTCGATCATGAGCACGTTCCCACCGAGCATTTGCGGGCACTGGAGGCCGACGGCATCCCCGTACGGCCCGGTCCCGACGCGCTGGTGCACGCCCAGGACAAGGGGGTGATGCGGGCGAAGCTGGACGCGATCGGCGTGCCCTGCCCACGGCACCGCATCGTCTCCGACCCCGAGGACGTGGAGCGCTTCGCGGCCGAGGGGGACGGCTTTCCCGTGATCCTTAAGACGGTCCGCGGCGGCTATGACGGCAAGGGGGTCTGGGTCGTGCGATCCTCCAAGGAGGCCGCCGAGCCGTTCCGTGCCGGGGTGCCCGTCCTTGCGGAGGAAAAGGTCGATTTCACCCGCGAGCTGGCGGCCAACATCGTCCGCTCCCCGCACGGCCAGGCCGTCGCCTACCCGGTCGTGGAGTCCATCCAGGTCGACGGCGTCTGCGACACCGTGATCGCTCCGGCGCCCGGCCTCGACTCCGAGCTGGCCGGCCAGGCCCAGGAGCTGGCGCTGCGCATCGCCCAGGAGCTGGGGGTCGTCGGTCATCTGGCCGTCGAGCTCTTCGAGACCTCTGACGGCCGGATCCTCGTCAACGAGCTCGCCATGCGCCCTCACAATTCCGGCCACTGGACCCAGGACGGCGCGATCACCTCGCAGTTCGCCAACCACGTCCGTGCCGTGCTCGACCTCCCGCTCGGCGACCCGCGCCCGCGCGCCCGCTGGACGGTGATGGCCAACGTCCTCGGCGGCGACTACCCCGACATGTATTACGCGTACCTCCATTGCATGGCGCGGGACCCGCAGTTGAAGATCCATATGTACGGCAAGGACGTGAAGCCCGGCCGTAAGGTCGGACACGTCAACACCTACGGCGACGACCTGGCCGACGTGCGCGAGCGCGCCGCTCATGCCGCCGGTTATCTGCGAGGAACGATCACCGAATGACGTCCAGCCTGTCGTCCGAACTCCGCCCCTCCGACGCGTCCCCCGTGGTCGGCATCGTCATGGGCTCCGACTCCGACTGGCCCGTCATGGAGGCCGCCGCCCAGGCCCTCGCCGAGTTCGAGATCCCCTACGAGGTCGATGTCGTCTCGGCGCACCGCATGCCGCGCGAGATGATCGCGTACGGCGAGGAGGCGGCGGAGCGCGGTCTGAAGGCGATCATCGCGGGCGCCGGGGGCGCGGCCCACCTCCCCGGGATGCTCGCCTCGGTCACCCCGCTGCCGGTCATCGGCGTCCCCGTCCCGCTGAAGTACCTGGACGGCATGGACTCCCTGCTGTCCATCGTGCAGATGCCGGCCGGTGTGCCGGTCGCCACCGTCTCCGTCGGCGGCGCCCGCAACGCCGGGCTGCTGGCCGCCCGCATCCTCGCCACCCAGGACCCTGAACTCCTCGCCCGGATGCGGGAGTTCCAGCAGGAGCTGAACGACCAGGCCACCGAGAAGGGCAAGCGACTGCGCAACAAGGTCGCCACCCCGAACGGCTTCGGCTTCGGCGGCGCCAAGTGAGCTCCTCCCAGGGGGCGGCGCAGGACCTGCTCGCCCGCTGGCCCGTCGTCGACGGTCACAACGACCTGCCCTGGGCGCTGCGTGAGCAGGTCCGCTACGACCTCGACCGGCGCGATATCGCCGCCGACCAGTCCGCGCACCTGCACACCGACCTGCCGCGGCTGCGGGCCGGTGGCGTCGGCGCCCAGTTCTGGTCGGTGTATGTGCGCGCCGACTACGCGGGCGACAAGGCCGTCAGCGCCACCCTCGAACAGATCGACGTGGTCCGGGAGCTGGTCGCCCGCTACCCCGGCGAGCTGCGTCTGGCACTCACCGCCGACGACATGGAGGCGGCTCGCGCGCAGGGCCGGATCGCGTCCCTGATGGGCGCCGAGGGCGGCCACTCCATCAACAACTCGCTGGCCACCCTGCGCGCGCTGCACCAGCTGGGCGTGCGCTACATGACGCTCACCCACAACGACACCATCGACTGGGCGGACTCCGCGACCGACGAGCCGCGCCACAACGGCCTGTCGGCCTTCGGCGAGGAGGTCGTCCGTGAGATGAACCGCTGCGGGATGCTGGTCGACCTCTCCCATGTCTCGGCCGACACCATGCGGGACGCGCTGCGTGTCAGCACCGCGCCGGTGATCTTCTCGCACTCCTCCGCCCGTGCCGTCTGCGACCATCCGCGCAACATCCCCGACGATGTGCTGGAGCGGCTGTCCGCCAACGGCGGGGTCGCGATGGCCACCTTCGTGCCGAAGTTCGTGCTGCCGGCCGCCGTCGCGTGGACACAGCGCGCCGACGAGAACATGCGCGCGCACGGGCTGCACCACCTCGACACGACCGAGGCGGGCATGACGGTCCAGCGGGCCTTCGAGGCGGCCAACCCGCGGCCGAAGGCCACCGCGGCCACGGTCGCCGACCACCTCGACCACATGCGCGAGGTCGCCGGCGTCGACCACATCGGTATCGGCGGTGACTTCGACGGCACCGCCTTCACGCCCGACGGCCTGGCCGATGTCGCGGGCTACCCGAATCTGATCGCCGAACTCCTGGACCGCAAGTGGTCCGAGGGCGACTTGGCGAAGCTGACGTGGCGCAATGCGGTGCGGGTTTTGCGGGCGGCGGAGGATGTGGCTCGCGCCGAGCGAGCGGTACGTGGGCCGTCCCACGTGACGCTTGGGTGACCTCTTCCCGCGTTTTCGGCTTTCCCGCCGTGGTTGTTGCTCGCCGTTGCGCCTGCGGCGGGCTGGGTGGGTGTCGGGTGCGGTGACGGGCCTCCGGGGCCTGGTGTGTGGACTGCTTCGCTTTACGTCCACACACCAGGCCCCTCCGGCCCGTCCCCTCCCGTTGGGGGAGTAGTGGCGGTGGGTGGGGGCGGGCGTCCGTAGGCGGTTCACTGCGCTCGACGAGCCGCACCGGACCACTGGCGTGACCCCCACCAGCGTTTTTCCCACCCCTCCACGGGAGGGGACGGGCCGGAGCGGGTGGGTGTCCGGACGTAAAGCGAAGCAGTCCGGACACCCACCCGCGGAGGTCCGTCACCGCACCCCGACAGCCCCGCGCAGCGGACCCGGCCCGCCGCCAGGCGCAACGGCGAGCAACAACCACGGCGGGACAGCCAAAAACGTGGGGCTACTTAAGGCAAGCGTTTACTTGAGGCACAGGCAAAACGGGTGCCCCGCCGGATCCAGGTACACCCGCCAGTCGCGAAGCTTCTCGTCGCTCTGGACGAGCTTCGCCCCGAGGGCGAGCACCTTGCGTTCCGCCTCGTCGATGTCCGCGCGCGCCACGTCGAAGTCGAGATGCATTTGCTGCGGTACGTCCTGGCCCGGCCACTGCGGCGGGCGGTAGTCCGCTACCTGCTGGAAGGCGAGGATGCGGCCGGTCGGGCCGGCGACCTCGATCCAGTCTTCGTCGCCTCCCGTCACCTGCCAGTCGAGCATCTCGGCGTAGAAGTTGGCGAGCGCCCGGTGGTCGGGACAGTCCAGTGCGATGACGCCGAACTTGATCGCGCTCATGGCGTTACCTCCTCATTGCTCCAACCGGTAACTTCGTTACTGCATGATGCCAGGTATCGGTAACATCGCAAGAGTGGCATCCCGAACGGCTCCGGATTCCCTGCGGCTGGTGCAGGACCTGGTGAACACCCTCGATATCGAGACCGGCGAGGACGCGCTGACCGACGACGGCGGCCTCGGCGCCTTTCTGCGTGACCACGAGGTGCCCGCCGGACGGGGCGGGGTGACGGCGCCCGGGGAGCAGCGGGAGGCGCTCGGGGAGCTGCGGGAGCTGCGTGAGGCGCTCCGGGAGGTGTGTCTGGCGCACACCGCCGGTGCCGCCGTGCCCGAGCCGGCCGCCCGGACGCTGGAGCGGCTGTTCGCCGCGGCCCCGCTCGTCCTGGACGTACGGCCCGACGGTGGCGCCGCACTGCGCCCGGCCGCCGGGCTCGGTGGTGTCGCGTACCTCACTGCCCTGGTCGCCGCGGGCATCGCGGCCGCGGTCGCCGACCGCACCTGGAGCCGGCTCAAGGCCTGTGAGGCCCATGACTGCCGCTGGGTCTTCTACGACAAGAGCCCGGCCGGCCGCAGCCGCTGGTGCACCATGGCGGTCTGCGGCAGCCGGGCGAAGATGCGGACCTACCGCGCCCGACGCGCGGAGTCCGAGTAGAGGGCAGGCAATTACGCCTGGGGGCGGCCCAGGGCGCGGTACGTCCAGCCGGCCTTGCGCCACAGCGCCGGGTCCAGGGCGTTGCGGCCGTCCAGGATGCGGCGCTCGGCGACGACCTCGCCCAGGGCCGCCGGGTCCAGCTCACGGAACTCGCGCCACTCCGTCAGATGCAGCACCACATCCGCGCCGCGCACCGCCTCCAGCGCGGTGTCCGCGTACGCCAGCGTCGGGAAGAGCCGCCGGGCGTTCTCCATGCCCTTCGGGTCGTACACCGTGACCTGGCCGCCCTGGAGGTGGATCTGGCCGGCGACATTGAGCGCGGGGGAGTCGCGGACATCGTCCGAGTCCGGCTTGAAGGTCGCGCCCAGGACGGCGACCCGCTTGCCGAGGAAGCCGCCGCCGACCGCGTCCCGGGTCAGCTCGACCATGTGGCCGCGGCGTCGCATGTTGATCGAGTCGATCTCGCGGAGGAAGGTCAGGGCCTGGTCGGCGCCCAGTTCACCGGCGCGTGCCATGAAGGCCCGCAGGTCCTTGGGGAGGCAGCCGCCGCCGAAGCCGATACCGGCCCGGAGGAACTTCTTGCCGATCCGGTCGTCGTGCCCGATGGCCTCGGCCAGCTTCACCACATCGCCGTCGGCCGCCTCGCAGACCTCCGCCATCGCGTTGATGAAGGAGATCTTGGTCGCCAGGAAGGAGTTGGCGGAGGTCTTCACCAGCTCGGACGTCGGGTAGTCCATGACGATGAACGGCGAGCCCTCGGCGATCGGGGTGGCATACACCTCACGCAGCAGCTCCTCGGCCCGCGCGCCGGCCACTCCGGCGACGATCCGGTCGGGGTGCAGGGTGTCCTTGACGGCGAAGCCCTCGCGCAGGAACTCCGGGTTCCAGGCCAGCTCGGCGGCCTCACCGGCGGGGGCGGCCGCGGCCAGCCGCCGGGCGAGCCGGGCCGCGCTGCCCACCGGCACCGTCGACTTGCCGACCACCAGCGTGGGCCGGGTCAGATGCGGCGCCAGCGCGTCGAAGGCGCTCTCCACGTAACTCATGTCGCACGCGTACTCACCGTGCTTCTGCGGGGTGTTCACGCAGACGAAGTGCACATCGCCGAAGGCGCCGGCCTCCTCGTAGGAGGTGGTGAAGCGCAGCCGGCCGGTCGCCCCCTCGATCCCGGCGACATGGCGGCGCAGCAGGTCCTCCAGACCGGGCTCGTACATCGGGACCTCGCCCCGCTGCAGCATCTCGATCTTCTCGGGGACCACGTCGAGCCCCAGCACCTCGAAGCCCAGCTCGGCCATGGCCGCGGCGTGGGTGGCGCCGAGGTAGCCGGTGCCGATCACGGTGATCTTGAGGGGCATGGACGCTCCAAACAGGCGGGTGCGGCGCGAAGCGCGGCGTTGAGGGGCGGTGGTCGGGTGACGGGTGGGCTGAGGAAAACGGCGCTGACCGAGCATAGTCGGGCAGGGAACGGCCCACTCCGGCCCCGCGGGCGGTGCTTGTGTAACTGTCGGCAACCTCACGTATCCGCAGCCGGGATCGGCGCCTAGAATCCGGAGACGTATCGGGTTACTTAACGGTAGTTAGCACTGGCATTCAGCTCACAGGGGAGTGAGAAACCTTGGCGGGAACCGCTGATTTCGATCTGTACCGGCCGTCCGAGGAGCACGACATGCTCCGAGAGTCGGTGCGCTCGCTCGCCGAGGCGAAGATCGCGCCGTTCGCCGCCGCGGTGGACGAGGAGGCCCGCTTCCCGCAGGAGGCGCTCGACGCGCTGGTCGCCAACGACCTGCACGCCGTCCACGTACCGGAGGCCTACGGCGGTGCCGGCGCCGACGCGCTGGCGACCGTCATCGTCATCGAGGAGGTCGCCCGCGTCTGTGCGTCGTCCTCCCTCATCCCGGCCGTCAACAAGCTCGGCTCGCTGCCGGTGATCCTGTCCGGCTCCGAGGAGCTGAAGGCGAAGTACCTGGGCCCGCTGGCCAAGGGCGACGCGATGTTCTCGTACTGCCTGAGCGAGCCGGACGCCGGTTCGGACGCGGCCGGTATGAAGACCAAGGCCGTCCGCGACGGCGACCACTACATCCTCAACGGTGTCAAGCGCTGGATCACCAACGCCGGCGTCAGCGAGTACTACACGGTGATGGCCGTCACCGACCCCGAGAAGCGCTCCAAGGGCATCTCGGCGTTCGTCGTCGAGAAGGGCGACGAGGGCGTCTCCTTCGGCGCCCCGGAGAAGAAGCTCGGCATCAAGGGCTCCCCGACCCGCGAGGTCTACCTCGACAACGTCCGGATCCCCGCCGACCGCATGATCGGCGCGGAGGGCACCGGCTTCGCCACCGCCATGAAGACCCTGGACCACACCCGCATCACCATCGCGGCCCAGGCGCTCGGCATCGCCCAGGGCGCCCTGGACTACGCCAAGGGCTATGTCCAGGAGCGCAAGCAGTTCGGCAAGCCGATCGGTGACTTCCAGGGCGTGCAGTTCATGCTCGCCGACATGGCCATGAAGGTGGAGGCGGCCCGTCAGCTCACCTACGCCGCGGCCGCCCGCTCCGAGCGGATATCGGCCGGCGGCAAGGGCGAGGACCTGACCTTCTTCGGCGCCGCGGCCAAGTGCTACGCCTCCGACGCTGCCATGGAGATCACCACGGACGCCGTCCAGCTGCTCGGCGGCTACGGCTACACCCGTGACTACCCGGTCGAGCGGATGATGCGGGACGCCAAGATCACCCAGATCTACGAGGGCACCAACCAGGTGCAGCGGATCGTGATGGCGCGCAACCTGCCGCAGTAAGCCCGTAAGAACGGCTAAGGGCCCCGGACCGCAGCGGCGGTCCGGGGCCCTTTCGTGTCTGCGGTCAGTTGCTGCTGACCGTGACCTTCTCGTCGTTGTTGAGCTGCTGCACCAGCTGCGCGAGCTTGGTCTTGTCCCAGACCAGGTTGCCGCCGTTGCTGCCGGAGACCGGCATGTTCATGGACTTGCCCTCACCGCCGGTGACGCCCTTCATCGCGAAGAACATCTCGCCCAGGCTCCACAGGCTCATGTCCTTGTCGACGACGAGCGTGTCCAGGCCGGCGCTCATCGTCGGGTAGAGCTTGAAGGGGTTGAGGACCGTGGCGGGGGTGGCGGTCTGGCTCGCCAGCGTCGCCAGGAACTTCTGCTGGTTCTTCGTACGGTCCAGGTCCTGCTGGGCGAAGGCGTGCCGGGTGCGGACGTAGGCGAGCGCCTGCTGGCCGTTGAGGGTCTGCTTGCCGGCCGGGAAGTCGGCGCCGGAGTCCCTGTCCTTGATCGCCTTGGGGAGGTCCATCTCGACCCCGCCGATGGCGTCCACGATGTTGGCGAAGCCGGCGAAGCCGATCTCGACGTAGTGGTCGATGTGCAGCTTGGTGTTGTACTCGACGGTGCGCACCAGCAGCTCGGGGCCGTCCTCGGCGTAGGCCGCGTTGAGCTTGGTGTGCCGCCCCGTCCCCTGGTACTTCTTGCCGGAGTCCGAGCCGACGAACGTGGGTATCTCCACGTCCGAGTCGCGCGGCAGGGATATCAGCGTCGGGCCGTTGCTGCCGTCGTGCAGGATCATCATCGAGTCGGTGCGCTTGCCCTCGGCGGAGCCGGTGTGCAGCTTGCGCTTCTGCGCGGCGGTCATGCCCTCGCGGCTGTCCGAGCCGACGATCAGGTAGTTCGTGCCGTCGCCGGTCTCCGGGCGGTCGATGACCTTGCTCAGGTCGACCTTGCGGCGGAGCTTGCCGTCGGCCCAGAAGTACGTGGCGACCGAGGTGACCGCCAGTACCGCGACCAGGGTGATGACCGTCCACTTGATGCGCTTGCCCCAGCGGGGGCGCGGCCGGCCGGCACGGCCGTCGCCGTAGCCGTCGTCGTAACCGCCACCGCCGCCGCGGCCACCGCCGTAGACCTGGCCGGTGTTGTACCCGTCGTATGCGTCGTCGTAGCCCTGGGACTGCTGCGGAGGTACGGCCGCGCCCCCGCGCGGGGACATCGACGGCGGCAGCGGAGGCTCACTCCGCTGATAGCCGGGGCCTGCGTCGCGCCGCACCTGGCGCATGGCACGCGCACCCTCCGGCTCGGCACTGCCGCTGCCGTGTCCGTACCGGTTGCCGCTCTGGTCGCCGGACCACCCATTGGGCCACTCATTCATACGGGGAAGTGTGCACGCCGCAGAGGGGGTCTCCATAGGGCGGGTGCCGGATCGGGCCAGTGCTGTTGCAGAGCTGATGCAAAGCTACGGCGGCCTTCCGTGGCATACCGCAAAGGGACATGACCATTCCGACCTGCACGAATGGAAGCAACCATTCCGGATGGTTTCCGGCGGAGACGGTGAGACCTGGGTCACGGACCTGCGGAAACGGCGAGACCAGTCTCACGATCGGTGTGGAGTGGTGCCGTACGGGCGCCGCTTAGGCTGGCTGCATGACCGAACTCGTCACCGACAACCCCGAGGACGAGGTGGTGGGCAAGCCCACTTCCGTGTCCCGCATCACGCTCAGCCACATCATGACGGCCGGCGACACGAACCTCCTGGGAACGGTGCACGGCGGCGTGATCATGAAGCTCGTCGACGACGCGGCGGGCGCGGTGGCCGGGCGCCACTCCGGTGGACCGGCCGTGACCGCCTCCATGGACGAGATGGCCTTCCTCGAACCTGTCCGGATCGGCGACCTCGTCCATGTGCGCGCCCAGGTCAACTGGACCGGGCGCTCCTCGATGGAGGTCGGCGTACGGGTCCTCGCCGAGCGCTGGAACGAATCCAGCCCCGCCCAGCAGGTCGGCTCCGCCTACCTCGTCTTCGCCGCAGTCGACGAGCAGGGCAAGCCGCGCCGGGTGCCGCCGGTGCTCCCCGAGACCGAGCGTGACCAGCGCCGCTATCAGGAGGCGCAGATCCGCCGGACGCACCGCCTCGCCCGGCGGCGCGCGATCATGGAGCTGCGCGAACGGCGCGCCGCGGAAGGCCTCGACGACGCATAACGGCGACCCCGTGCTGCGCGGCCAGCGCCAGCCCCGTGCCGATGACGGTGCCGGCCGCCGCGCAGATCACATCGTCGATATCGGCGATCCGCCCGGCCCTCATCAGCAGCTGCGCCGTCTCGATGACCAGGCACAGCCCCACGCCCAGCAGGAAGGTCGCGGCGGCCGGCGCGCGCGGCACCGCGAACCGCAGCAGCAGCGGTGCGGGCACGAACAGCGCGGCATTGGCGATCTGCCGCCGCACCAGCATCTCCAGCTCCCCGGGCTCCAACTGGGCGCCCAGGTCGAACAGCCCCTCACCGGGCCGCCACCACACCGTCGCGTCCCCGGAGCCGACCGGCTGGCTGGGCGCGAGCGTCGCCAGCAGGAGCAGCAGCAGCCAGCCGGCCAGCAGCAGCCGGGCCGTGGTGCGCGGTGTGCCGCTGTCGGGCACGAGCGCCGTCCACAGGGCGAGCGCGACCGCCGCCGCCAGCGCCAAGAACAGGAAGAGCGTCACCGTGGTGGGGGTGATGCCCAGCACAACCTGCCACACAGTACGCCCCTTTCAGGACATCTCGAACATCACGAACATTCCGGATGTCTCGGACATCAACTGCAGCTCCATTTGGTGACGTAGAACGTCTCCCCGCGCTCCATGACACCCCGGATGCACTCATCCGCGAGCATCTCCACCCGGCCGCTCAGCCCGACGGCGCCGCCCTGGGTCCGCCGGGTGCCGAACCAGCCGGGGAAGGCGGTGATCCGGTCGTTCTTGCGCTGGTAACCGAGCCGCACGATGATCTCGTCGGGGCCGGCCGCCGACCCGTGCCGCCGGTAGGTCGCGGTGTACATCCCGTCGGCCCCCACCGGCCCCCGCAGACACAGCTGGCCGCGCACCAGCTCCCCGCAGCCGGTCGGTGCGGGAGGCGCCGGCGGCGCCGCGGCGGCAGTGGCCGCGACCAGGCCCAGCGCGGCGAGGGCCACCGTGACCCGGCGCGCCCGGCAGCGGGCGTCCGGCCGGCGCACGGGCGGCCCGGGCAGGGTGCGGCGGGGCGCGGGGACACTCATGGGCACACTGCCTCGTCCCCGGTGATCGCCGCGATCCGGCCCGGCTTCTGCGGCGGCTCCTCGGCCCGTACCCGCTGCACCGCCGTCCGGCCCTGGCCGACCGTCACCTGCAGCACCGGACCCCGCCCGGCCACCGGCCGCAGCTCGGCGCCGGGCAGCGCGGCGGCCAGCGAGCGGGCCGAGCGGTCCCAGCGCGGGTCGTAGACGATCACCGTCCGGGGCACCTTGCCGAGGGCGGAGTCGCCGGGGACGCCGGTCGTGGCGAAGCCGGTGGCGCGCAGTTCCCGGGCCACCGTGGCGGCCGACCCGGTCCGGTCGCTGCCGTTGTCGACGTGCACCTGGACCTGGCCCGGCGGGATGTCCACCACCCTGGCCCGCGGCTCCTTCCGGTCCCGGGGCACCGTGATCGGCTGGTCCTCGCGGATCGCCCGGAAGAGCTTCGGCGCCTGCACCGGATCCCAGCGCACGGTCGAGCCGACGCCCGGCACCGGCTGGGCCACATCACCCAGCGGCACGGACGTGAACTCCGAGGACGACGGGGTGAACCCGCGCATCGCCTGCCCGAGGTCGACCAGGTCGTTGGCCCCGAAGCCCGAATCGGCCCGTACGGACCGGAGCATCGTGTCGGCGACGTCCCTGAAGCGGATGGGGTTCATCAGCACTCCGGAGGAGGTGATCTTGTGGATGAGAGCGGCCAGAAAGCGCTGCTGGCGCTGCATCCGGCCGAGATCGGCGGAGCCGTCGAGATGCCGCGAGCGCACGTACTGCAGCGCCTGGCCGCCGTTGAGCCGCGATTTGCCGACCGGCAGATCCAGCCCCGTGAAGCTGTCGCGCAGCGGCCGTACGGTGCAGATCTCCACCCCGCCGACCGCGTCCACGCTGCGCATGAAGCTGGTGAAGTCGACCTCCAGGTAGTGGTCGATATGCACCCCCGTCATGTGCTCGACGGTCCGCACGGTGAGGCTGGGGCCGCCCTCGGCGTAGGCCGCGTTCAGCTTGATGGCGTGCTGGGCGCGCTGCCGGCCCGTGACGGCGTCCGTGTGCGCGGGGACCTCGGCGTAGGAGTCGCGGGGCAGGCTGATCACGCTGGCGCGGTCCCGGTCGGCGGAGAGGTGGACCAGCATGAGGGTGTCGGTGCAGTGACAGGGCGCACCGCCCAGGTGGTACTTCTGCTTCTCCGCCGCGGTGAGCCGGTCGCGCCCGTCCGTGCCGACGACCAGGAAGTTCAGGCCGTCGCCGCCCCCGGGCCGGTTGCTCATGCCCTTGAAGGCGTCCACCCGGCCGATGCCGCTCTCCACGCCGGTGACCACGGCGTGCCCGACGCCGCTCACGGCCAGCACCAGCACCGACACGACCGCGCCGATCCGCAGCCCCCAGCGCGGGCCCGACGGGCGCCGGCGCGCACAGGGCCGGGCGGCCCGGCGCCGGGCCGGACGGGGGGAGCGGAACGGCGCGGTCACGGGGGACACCTCCGCGGCTGGGCGGGCGGGAGCGGGGCCCGGCGGGGAGCGGGCGGAACGGCAAGCGCGGACACATGCTGATCAATCAGACGAGGACACCGTAGGTCCATATGATCAGTGGCAAAGCACCACACGCCGGGCATCCGGCGCCGGGCCACCCGGCTGCGTCCGAGGGTGTCCACCATTCGCGGTAACGTGAGGCGCGATTCTGCAGTCTCCCGGCGGGCGCTGCCGTCGCTGGCGGCTCCGCCGCGGGCCGTACCCCTGAGGAAACATGCCGCAGCAGCAGCCCCCGGCCGTCTCCGTGATCATGCCGGTGCTCAATGAGGAACGTCACCTGCGCAATTCGGTCCGGCACATCCTGGAGCAGGAGTACGCCGGTGAGATGGAGGTGGTGATCGCCCTCGGCCCGTCCACGGACCGTACGGACGAGATCGCCGCCGAGCTCGTCGCCGAGGACGCCCGGGTGCACACCGTGCCCAACCCCACCGGCCGCACCCCTGCCGCGCTGAACGCCGCGATCAAGGCGTCCCGGCACCCGGTCGTGGTGCGCGTCGACGGCCACGGCATGCTCTCGCAGAATTACATCGCCACCGCCGTGCGCCTCTTGGAGGAGACCGGCGCGGCGAACGTCGGCGGCATCATGCACGCCGAGGGCGAGAACGCCTGGGAGGACGCGGTCGCCGCCGCCATGACCTCCAAGATCGGTGTGGGCAATGCCGCCTTCCACACGGGCGGGCAGGCCGGTCCCGCCGAGACCGTCTATCTCGGGGTGTTCCGGCGCGAGGCGCTGGAGCAGCAGGGCGGCTACAACGAGGAGTTCATCCGCGCCCAGGACTGGGAGCTGAACTTCCGGATCCGTGAGGCCGGCGGGCAGGTCTGGTTCTCGCCCGAGCTGAAGGTGCAGTACCGCCCGCGGCCGAGCATCAAGGCGCTGGCCAAGCAGTACAAGGACTACGGCAAGTGGCGCCATGTCGTGGCCCGCTACCACGCCGGTTCGATCAATCTGCGCTATCTCGCGCCGCCGACCGCGGTGTGCGCCATCGCGGCGGGCCTGGTGGTCGGTGCGGCCGTCACCCCCTGGGGCCTGGTCGTCCCGGCCGGCTACCTCGCGGCCATCACCGCGGGCTCGGTGCCGGCCGGCAAGGGGCTGTCGCTGAAGGCCCGACTCCAGATCCCGGTCGCCCTGGCAACCATGCACATGGCCTGGGGCACGGGCTTCCTGACCAGCCCCCGCGCGCTCGCCAGGAAGGTCATCGCCAGCCGCCGCCCGGCGGTCATGGCCCCGGCGGCGGACGCGGAGTAGACGGCCCTCCTATACCCGCCCACCCCCCGAAGGGGGGTGGGCGGCGGGGGAAAAACCTAGGGCAGCGGAAGAAGCTAGGGCAGCAGGGAAACCGAGGCCGTCAGGGAACCCCAGGCCGGCGGGGAACCCCAGGCCGACAGGGAACCCCAGGCCGGCAGGGCAACCCTAGAAGGTGTAATCCGGATTCACCTTCATGCAGGCCTTGGTGTCCTCACCGTTGAGCGCGTCCGCGCTGTCCGGGGCCTTGCCCGCGCCCTTCTCGTCGCCCGGCTTCTTCGGGTACGCCGAGCCGGTGCGCCAGTCGTTGCCGACCACCAGCCGCATCCCGGTGGCCGAACTCGACTCCCGTACCGCTTCCTTGGGCAGGCCGAGCGCCTTCGCCAGCGCCAGGGCGTCGCCCCTCTGGCCCTTGTCCCGGTAGGTGATCGTGGTGTCGGCCTGTGTGGTGAGCGCGGAGTCGGTGCCGGCCGCGGTGTAGCCCAGGCCGGACAGCTGCTGCTGGATGACCGACGCGCGGCCGGAAACCGGGCCGTTGACCGTGCTGTTGGTGCCGTTCTGCACCACAACTTTCAGCTGGTCCTTGGGCGTTGACGGCTTGGGGGCCGGCGTGGCCTTCTTCTTCTTGTCCTTGCCGTCCAGCGCGGTGTCGTTGCGCAGCAGCGCGAAGGTCTCCTCCGCGTCGCCGGGCTTGGGCATGACGTACGACTCGTCGGCGCTGTACTGCCAGGGCATGGTGACCATCGTGATGCGCTTGGTCGGCACCCGGCTGAGATCGCCGCCCAGGACGTAGAGCTTCTTGACGGTGTCCAGGCCGTCGTCGACGGTCAGCGCGTTGGTCGCGGCCTCCGCCAGATCGCGCAGCTCCCCGGGGTTGGTGAGCTTGGCGTCCTTCTTCAGCTGACGGACCATCGAGTTCATGTACATGTGCTGGGCCTTGGCCCGGCCGATGTCGGTGTTGTCCTCGAAGCCGTAGCGGGTGCGCAGCCACTGCAGGGCCTGGACGCCCTTGACGGAGTGGGTGCCCTTGGTGAGCTTCAGCCCGCTGCCGTGGCCCTTGCGGTCGTGCGAGTAGACGTTGTTGTCGACACAGACCGGGACGCCGCCGATGGCGTCCGCCATGTCCACCACACCGGCGAAGTCGACCATCATGAAGTGGTCGATGTAGATGCCGGTCAGCTCCTGCCAGGTGGCGAGCGTACAGCCCGGACCGCCGTGCTGGAGCGACTGGTTGATGGCCCCCGAGGTCTGCGGATAGACCTTGCGGGTCTTCGGGTCGGTGCACTCGGGGATGGTCACCCGGGTGTCCCGCGGGATGGAGATCACCGACATGTTGCTGCGGTCCGCCGAGACGTGCAGCAGCATCTGCACATCGGCGAGCGGCTTGCGGTCCGCGTCCTGCCGGGCGCCGCCGAGCTCGATGTTCTTGGCGCTGTTCCGGCCGTCGGAGCCCAGCAGCAGGATGTTCAGCGGGCTCTGCCCGAAGGCGTTGGGGTCCGGCTTCTGCAGACCGCCCCCGCCCAGGGACCTCGGCGCCTTGCGGAGGTTGGCATTGAGGTGCTCGTAATACCAGTACCCGGCACCCGCGCCGCCCACTATCAGGACGGCGAGGGTGAGGGCGGTCCAGCGCAGCACCTTGCGGCCCTTGCGGGGCGGCCGCCCCCCTTTGCGGTGCCCGCCGCCCTCGGCGGGCACGTTCCCGTCCCCGTCCGCGGAGGCCGCGGCGCCGCCTTCGGGAGGCGTCCAGCCGGGCGCGTCCGGAGGCAGCCCCTTGTCCTCGTAGACGCCGTCGTCCCGGACCGGCTCCTCAGCTTCCGGCCGGCGTCTCCGACGCGACCGGTCACCCCGCACACTGCTCTGCCCCATTCGGCCCTCTCCCCGTTGTCAGTCCGGTGGTGCGCTCGGCGCCTCGGCGGGGCGGCCGGATCCCGCTCAATTCACTTTGCGCAGATGTTCTTGTCATCTGCATTGACGTTCTGCACCCCGTCCGGGGTTTCGGTCGGCGCCTCGATCGGTGAACCCGGTGCCTTGAAGTCCTTGCCGAGGACGAGCTTCATCGGCTCGCGGTCGCCCGCGTTCTGCGAGGACTTCTTCAGCGCGCTCTTGGGCAGGCCCATCCAGTCGGCGAGCGCGGCGGCCTGGTCGGCCTGGTTGGGTCCGTATTCGAGGCGGGTGGCGGCCAGCTTCGACGGCGCGTTGCCGGCGTTGGTGGAGAGCTTGGCGCCCTTGCTGTTCTGCAGCCAGTCCACGGTCTCCTGGGCCGAGCCGATCGGCCCGCCGCCGTTGGAGACATCGACCCGTACGCGCTCGGGCGGCGCCTTCTTGACCGGCGCGGACTTCTTGCCCTTGCCCTTCTTGCCCTTGGCCAGGGTGTGGTCCGCCCGCACCATCGCGAACAGCGGATCCGCCTTCGCCTTGTCGAGGATGACGGTCGCCGGGTCGTCGGGGTTGTCCAGCACCGGCACGGTGGCGAAGGTGACCTTGTCGATGTCGACCTTCTTGAGGTCGGTGCCGAAGTCCAGCAGCTTGCTCGCGGTGCCGATACCGGTGTCGACGGTGAGCGCCTTGGTCGCCGCCTGGCTGACGTCGTAGAGCTTGCCGGGGCTGCTGAAGGCGCTGGACTTCAGCTTGCGGATCAGCGAGCTGAGGAACTGCTGCTGCAGCTCGATACGGCTCAGGTCACTGCCGAAGCCGACGGTGTGCCGGGTACGGACGAACGCCAGCGCCTGCTCGCCCTTGACGACGTGCCGGCCGGCCTTCAACTTCAGGTGCGACTTGGGGTCGTTGATGTCCTTGGCCGCGCACACCTCGACACCGTCCACCGCGTTGGACAGCTCCTTGACCGCGTTGAAGTCGGCCATCATGAAGTGGTTGATCTTCAGCCCGGTCATCTTCTCGACGGTGCGCCAGGTGCAGCCGGGGTCCCGGCCCTCCTGGCCCAGGCTCGTGTTGAAGCGCACCCCCTGCTCACCGGGGATGTTCTTCGTCGAGCCGTCCTTCTGCTTCGTCGGGCAGCTGGGGACGTCGGCGATCATGTCGCGCGGGATGCTCATCGCCGTCGCGTTCGTCCGGTCCTTGGAGATGTGCATCAGGATCGTGGTGTCCGCGTGCCCCACGCTGCCGGCGTCGCCATAGCCCCCGTTGCCCTTGCCGGAGCGGGAGTCGGTCCCGATGATCAGCAGGTTCACCGGGCCGTCGGACACGGCGTCGTTCTCCACGCCGACATCGACCTTGGAGATGTTGCCGTCCAGCTGCTGGTAGATGAAGTACCCGGCGCCGCAGCCGGCGACGAGCACGAAGCCCACCACACCGGCGGTCCAGTGCAGCGCCCGCTTCTTCCCCGACTTCTTCGGCTTGCGCTTACGGCGGCTCGCCGGGCCCGCCTCCGCCGCCGTCGCGGTCGCCGTGCGGTTGGCGGCCGCACGGCGCGCCGCCCGCCCGCCGGCGGGGCGCTCGTCGTCCCCGTCCGCAGTGCCCTCGCCCTGCCGGCCGCGCTGGGTCGGCAGCGGACGGGTGTCGGTGTCGCCGACACCGGCGTCCCGCTTCCGGGCGGCGCGTCTGCCGGCCGCATTGCGGTCGGAGGGCCGAGCGGCGGCTTGACCGGCAGGGTCAAGCCGCAGTTCGTAGTTGCCGGTGTCCGGATCGAACACCCACTGATCGGCGGGATCGACATTGTTGTCGCCCGCCCGCCCACGGCCTTGCGCGTCCACGGTGCCTTGAGTCCTCCGTCGGTGCCACGCGGCGCCATCCCCTCAAGGCGCTCGGTCGGTCGATCGTGCATTGGTAGGTCATCGGTCAGCTTGGTCGTGCGACCGGATCGCTCACACTATCCGCCCAGTTCAGCGCCCCGCGACGCTCGTGACAAATTCCACTTACCTACAACTGGGCAATCCGCCCAATCCATTCGAGTCGTCGGCTTGTTTTGCGGCATCTTTATTCGCAGATCCCGTGTTCCGCCGTCGTCCCGGGAAAGGTCGGGCCCGAACTCGGCGAGGGCGCGGGCGGTTCGCCCGGCCGGTCGTCCGAAGATCCGTTTCCGGTGCGGACCCGTTCCTCCCCGTCGTCGCGCGGGGGCGTCACGGTCACCGGAAGATCCCTGTGCAGCTGCCCGAAGAGCCGTGCGGCGTCCGGCTGCACCAGCTCATCGCGATTGGGGTCCAAGCGGTACTCCCGTCGCGGCACGGTCATGAACTGGATCCGGTCGGTGGGAATGCGGCGGGCGCTGCGCACCAATTCGTACAGGCCCTTCAGGGAAGCCAGCGCGGTGTCCGTGGTCAGTGAACTCGTCGCGGCATCCAGCACCGGATACAGCCGGGTCGGATTGAGCAGGACACCATTGCTCTGCACTTTCTTCACGAGTGCGCCAAGAAATCGCTGTTGCCTCTCCATGCGCTGGGTATCGCTGCCGTTTCCCAGACTCTTTCGTGCCCGTACGTAACCGAGCGCTTCCTCACCGTGCAGGGTCTGCCGGCCGGCGGGCAGCGCGAGATGCGCCTCGGGATCGTGCACCGGCCGGGGCAGACAGACCTCGACGCCGTCCACCGCGTCCACCATCTTCGTGAAGCCGACGAAGTCGATGATCAAGTAGTGGTCGACGCGGATCCCCGTCATCTTCTCGACCGTCCGGATCGTGCAGGCCGGGCCGCCCGCCGCGAACGCCCCGTTGAACTGGGCCGCCCGCGGTGCGGTCTCCGTGCCGTCCGGACGCTTGCAGTGCGGCACCTCGACCATCAGATCGCGCGGGATGCTCACCGCGGTGGCGCTCTTCCGGTCCGCCGCGAGGTGCAGCAGCATCGTGGTGTCCGAGCGCTGGCCGCGGCTGTGGCCGTATCTGCCGTTGCCGCCGTTACGGCTGTCGGAGCCGATCAGCAGCACGTTCGCGGCGTTCGGCGGGCCCGCCGGCGGCCGCTCGGACTCCCACTTCCGCAGCTCCCGCTCGGTGGCGCTGTCGGTGCGGATATTGCTGTTGAGCTTGGCGTACACCGCCCAGCCGGTACCGGCCCCGGCCAGCACGACACCGGTGATCCCGACGGCGGCCAAGCGACGCAGGTGCCGGCGGTGCGGGGGAGTGCCCCCCGGCCCCGGGCCGCCCGCTCCCGGCCCCCCGGCCGGGCGCGCGGCCCAGCCGGCGAACCTGCTGGGCTCGGGGCTCTCGGTCACCTGTGCGTCCATCCCTCACGGAGTCGGCGTCGCGCCCGCGCGCAGGGCCCGGACGGAACAAGAGACGGACAAAACCCGCGCATGGTTGTACGTACTCAAGATCCTGGACCGAAAAGGACGTACCGGCCCGCCCTGGGGGCGTCCGGTCCGCCGGACGGGGGAGCGCCGTTTCTCAGTGCGGCAGCGGCGCCCGGAACGTGATCTTCTCGCTGTGCTCGCGGTCGGCCGCGGCCTCGGCGCCCAGCCGGTCCAGGTGGCGGCACAGCACCACGGAGCCGCCGGTCACCAGCGGTGCGTACAGCCCGTACGACAGGCCCTGCCAGGTGTCGTACCCCAGCCCCGACAGCACCCGGGGGGCCTCCGGCAGCCCGGCCCCGCCCGCGTCGGCCAGCGCACGGGCCACGATGCCCGCCCCGGTCAGCTCCTCGCCGCCGACGACCAGCGCCGCGGCACCCGGGTCCACCGGTGCGAACGGCGCGAACCGGTCACCCTGGCCCGGCACCTCGACGGCATAGTCCGCGAAGCCCGCCGGCGGCTGCGGGAAGCGGCCGCCCAGCGGGCGCAGCGCCAGCGCCACCCGCTCCCCGGAGCAGGCGAGCCCCGCGTCGAGCCGGTCGGGCCCGGCGACGACGAGATCGGCGGCGGCCGGATCGCCGTCCACCTCCGCCACCACGCCCACGGACGCGCAGGCCAGCAGCCAGACGGCGGTCTGCCAGTGCGCGGGCAGCAGCAGCGCGAGCCGGTCGCCGGGTTCGGCGGCCAGATCGCCCTGGAGGTAGTTGGCGGTCTTGGCCACCCAATTGGCGAAGGTCGCGACGGACAGTTCCACGCGTTCGCCGGTGGCGTCGTCGTAGAAGGTCACCAGCGGGCGGGCCGGGTCCGCGGCGAGCGCGGAACTCAGCAGGTCGGCGGGGGTGCGATCGGTGGCGTTCATCGCGGCCAGGGTACGCGCGGCGGCGGCTGACGGCGGGTCGGGCCCGGCGGGCCCGCGCCACCGGATCGGCCGATGCCCCGTCAGACCACCGTTGGCGCGTTCGCTCCGCCCATGTCCAGGATTTTGTCCATGCGCCCCTTCCTCGCGATCTGTCTCGGCGCCGTGTGCACCGCCGCCCTCGCCCTGCCCCTCGACCCGACGGCCGGTGCGAGCGCCGCCCCCGCCGCCGCGCCGCGGCCCGCACCCTCCGGTGAGCTGCCCGGCAGCACCCAGTCCCTGCCGGTGGCGGCGCTCGGCGCACCCGCCCCGCACTCCGACGCCCGTGACGCCACCCCGGAGCCCGCCCCCCAGTCACTCGGCCTGCCGGCCCGCACCGTACGGCCGTTCTCCCTCCTCGGGGTCGTCTGGGACGACGCCGCCGCCGAGCTGGGCGGCCGGGTCCAGGTCCGCACCCGCGCCACCGGCAGCGGCGACTGGTCCGGCTGGCAGGACGTCCAGGTTCACAACGACGACGCGCCCGACCTCGGTTCCGCCGAGCGGCGCGACAGCGAGGTACGCGGCAGCACCGCGCCGCTGTGGGTCGGCGACTCCGACGCCGTCCAACTGCGCATCACCCCCGAATCCCGCCACCGCGCACGGGCCGCCCTCCCGGGCGGACTCCGGCTGGAACTCGTCGACCCCGGCAGGGCACCACGGGCCGTCCGCCGCGCACACGCCGACCCCCCGGCCCCGCTCACCCCCGAGGCCACCGAGGCCTCCGCCGCCAACGCCGGGCTCGCCCCGCTCGGCGCCACCGAGATCCCGGCCCTCGACCAGGCCGCCTCCAAGGCCGACCTCCCCGCCGAGGACGGGGCGCCGCCCGCCCACTCCTACGTCGGACCGCGCCCGCGGATCGTCACCCGGGCCGGCTGGGGCGCCGACGAGAAGCTGCGCGAGAAGGCCTTCACCTATACCCGTACCGTCCGCGCCGCCTTCGTCCACCACAGCGGCTCGGGCAACAACTACGACTGCGCCGAGGCCCCTTCGCTGATCCGCGCCATGTACCGCTTCCACGTCAAGAGCAACCACTGGCGGGACATCGGCTACAACTTCCTCATCGACAAGTGCGGAACGGTCTACGAGGGCCGCGCGGGCGGCGTCGCCAAGGCCGTCATGGGCGCCCACACCCTCGGGTTCAACTCCGACAGCACCGGAATCGCCGTCCTCGGCACCTTCACCGATGACGAGCCGCCGCAGCCCGCCGTCGACGCCATCGCCCGTCTGACGGCGTGGAAGCTGGGCCTCTACAGCGTCGATCCGCGCGCCACCACCCAGCTGCTGTCCGGCGGCGGAAACCGCTTCCCCAAGGGCACCAAGGTCCCGCTGCACGTCATTTCCGGCCACCGGGACGGCTTCACCACCGACTGCCCCGGCGTCCACCTCTACGACAAGCTCGCCGGCACCCGCACCGCCGCGGCCGCCCTGCAGGGCCGCTGATCCGCTGCCGGCCGGGCACGACGGCACCTCCCGGGTGTGCGTGGGTCCGTCACGGTGCAGGCTGCAGGGTGCAGGAACCACTCAACCGTTCCTGCCGCCGGCACGTCTTAGCCGCCACGACGTCCGCCCCCCCAGGGCCCGCGCTCCTCCCGTGGCCGGAACGGCACGGGGGGCGCCCCACCACCGAGGGCGCCCGGGGCCCCGTCTGCCTACACTGGTCGGCCGATCGGCCGACCCCAGCAGGAAGCAGAGACGACAAGGTGACTGAAGCGATCCTCCTGGTCGGCGGCAAGGGCACCCGGCTGCGCCCGCTGACGGTGCACACGCCCAAGCCCATGGTCCCGGCGGCGGGTGTGCCGTTCCTCACCCACCAGCTGGCCCGCGCCCGGGCCGCCGGCGTCGAGCACATCGTTCTCGCCACCTCGTACCTCGCCGAGGTCTTCGAGCCGTATTTCGGCGACGGATCGGCGCTCGGCCTGCACCTGGAGTACGTCACCGAGGAGGAGCCGCTGGGCACCGGCGGCGCCATCCGCAATGTCGCCTCGCGGCTGCACTCCGCGCCCGACGACCCGGTACTGATCTTCAACGGTGACATCCTCACCGGCCTGGACATCGCCGCCCTCGTCGGCACCCACCGCACCTCCGGCGCCGATGTCTCCCTGCACCTGACCCGGGTCGAGGACCCGCGCGCCTTCGGCCTGGTGCCCACGGACGACACCGGCCGGGTCACCGCCTTCCTGGAGAAGCCGCAGACCCCCGAGGAGATCGTCACCGACCAGATCAACGCCGGTGCCTATGTCTTCAACCGGTCGGTCATCGACACCATCCCCGCCGGCCGCCCGGTCTCCGTCGAACGCGAGACCTTCCCCGGCCTGCTCGCCGACGGCGCCCACCTCCAGGGCATGGTCGACTCCACCTACTGGCTCGACCTCGGCACCCCGCAGGCCTTCGTCCGCGGCTCCGCCGACCTGGTCCTCGGCCGCGCCCCGTCCCCGGCGGTGCCCGGCCGCTGCGGGGACCGCCTGGTCCTGGAGACCGCCGAGGTCGCCGCCGACGCCAAGCTCACCGGCGGCACCGTCGTCGGCGCGCGCACCGTGATCGGCGCCGGCGCCGAGATCGACGGCAGCGCCGTCCTCGAAGGCGCGGTCATCGAGCCGGGCGCCCGGATCCGTGACGCGCTGATCGGCGCCGGGGCGCACATCGGGGCCCGTACGGTCCTGGACGGTGCGGTCATCGGCGACGGCGCGCGGATCGGCGCCGACAACGAGCTGCGCGGCGGCATCCGCATCTGGTGCGACGCCGACATCCCCGCCGGCTCGGTGCGCTTCTCGTCCGACCAGTAGCGGACAGCGCCCCGCCGCTCCTTTGGTGCCCCGCTCCTGTGATGCCCCGCTCCTTTGGCGCCCGCTCCCGTGGCGCACCGGCGGAGCGGCGCACTTCATAGGAGCGGCGCACCACGGGAATGCCGCCCTGCAGCACCACGTTGTGGCCCCGAGGGGGCGCTCGCCACCCCTACGGGATGTGTTCGCCCACCCCCTACGGCCCACCCCGCTGCCTCCCCCCATCCACGGCCCGCCCCGCTGTCACCCCCATCGCCTAACCTGGCCGCATGCCCGCCCGCACCTGGGAGCCGCCCGGCCCGTTCGACCTGCACCGCACGCTGGGTGTGCTGCAGCGCGGCCCCGGCGACCCCGCGTTCGCGGTGCGTGACGGCGAACTGTGGCGCGCGTGCCGTACGCCCGAGGGACCCGGCACGCTCCGTATCGCGGCCCGTCCGGCCGCCGGCCAGGTCGAGGCCGAGGCCTGGGGGCCGGGTGCCGACTGGCTGCTGGAGCGCCTGCCCGAGCTGCTGGGGGAGTCCGACGACCCGGCGCAGCTGACCGCCCGGCACCGCATCGTCCATGAGGCCTGCCGCCGCCACCCCGGCGTCCGGCTCGCGCGCACCGGCCTGGTGCTGGAGTCGCTGATCCCCTCGATCCTGGAGCAGAAGGTCACCAGCGACGAGGCCTACCGCGCCTGGCGGCTGCTGCTGCAGCGGCACGGCGAGCCCGCCCCAGGACCCTGGGCGCGGATGCGGGTGATGCCGGAGCCGCGCGGCTGGGCGCTGATCCCCTCCTGGGAGTGGCACCGCGCGGGCGTCGACGCCAAGCGCTCCTCCGCGATCCTGCGCGCCGTGCGGGCCGCCCGCCGGATGGAGGAGGCCGCGCGGATGGACCTCGCGGACGCCACCCGGCGCCTCATGGCACTGCCCGGCATCGGCCCCTGGACCGCCGCGGAGACGCTGCAGCGCACCCTCGGCGCCCCGGACGCGATCACGGTCGGCGATCTGCATCTGCCGAAGATCATCGGCTATGCCCTCACCGGCCGCCGCGGCACCACGGACGAGGAGATGCTCGAACTCCTCGCGCCCTACGAGGGCCAGCGGCACCGCGCCGCCCGGCTGATCCTGCTGTCCGGCCGCGTCCCGCCGCGCCGCGCCCCACGCTTCCCCGTAGGGGGCATAGCCCGGCTGTGACCGGCGCGGGCGCGGGCCCGGCGCACCACGACGGAGTCGTCGTCCCGGTCAGCGCACCACGACGAAGTCCTCGGCGTTCCGTGCCGGGCGCGCGGCCGGTGCCGCCGCCGGACGTCCGAGGGCCACCGCCCCCATCGGCTCCCAGTCCTCCGGCAGCCCCAGTACGTCCCGGACCACGTCCCGGCAGAACATCGTCGACGACACCCAGGCGGAGCCGAGGCCTTCGCCCGCCAGCGCGACCAGGAAGTTCTGGATCCCCGCGCCGTGGGCCACGAGGAACATCTCGCGCTCCGCCGTGCTGCGCCGCGCGTCGGGGTAGGGGTGCGAGCCGTCCGTCACCATGCACGGCACCGCCAGATACGGCGCGGCACGCAGCACATCGCCGCGCCGTATCCGCTTGGCGATGGACTCCTCCGACTTCCCGTCTCGGCGCAGATCCGCGACCCAGGCGTCCCGCATCGCGTCCAGGAGCCGCACCCGCGCCTGAGGCGACTCCAGGAGCACGAACCGCCACGGCGTGGTGTGGTGCGGCGCCGGGGCCGTGACCGCCGCCGCCACCGCGCGCCGGACCGCCCCGGGATCGACCGGTTCGCCGGTGAAGGCGCGGACCGTACGCCGTGCCGTGACCGCTTCCCGTACGGCCTCCGAGGTGCCCAGCCGGAACATGTCGTCCTCGGGGCTGCGCACCATGGCGCGCGCCCCGTCCGCCTCGCCGGTCTCCCCGACGACATGGGCAAGACCCCGTACCACCGCGACCGGCAGCCCGTCGGCCTTGCCCTTCACCAGGTCGCCCGCGGCGGCCAGTTCATCGGCGGTGGCCACCACCGTCGCGCTGAGCGGATTGCCGTACGCGTCCGTGCCGCCGCGCAGATCGTCCAGCACCCGCACCCCGGCCGCGCCGATGGCGACATCGGTGAGCCCGTTGCGCCACGGCCGGCCGAAGGTGTCGCTGATGACGACGCCGACGTCGACGCCGAGCGCGGTACGCAGGCCCGCGCGCAGGGCACGCGCCGAGGCGTCCGGATCCTCCGGCAGCAACAGCACGGTCCCCGCAGGGGTGTTGGAGGCGTCGACACCGGCCGCGGCCATCACCAGCCCCTGCCGGTTCTGCACGATCCGCAGGGTGCCGCGGCGCGCCACCACCCGCACGGTTTCCTGGTCGATCGCCGCCTCGCGGTCGGCGGCCTCGACCACCCGGCCCTCGGCCTTGCTGACGATCTTCGAGGTCACCAACAGCACGTCACCGTCGGCGAGTTGGGGCATCCCCTCGGCGGTCGCGGCCGCCGCGATCAGCTTGACGAGGTCGTCGCCGGGCTGCACCTCGGGCATTCCGGGTAGCGCCCACACCCGGTAAGCGGGCACCTCGGAGGCGTCCTTCACGCCCGGACCTCCGCGGCCAGCTCCAGCGCCTCACGGACCATCGCGGTCGTGGCGTCCAGATCCGTCATCATCAGCGGTACGGCCCGGCAGCGGATACCGGCCGCCTCGACCTCGTCGACCGCACCGGCGTCGACGGAGTCGACCAGCCAGCCGTCCAGCAGTCCGGACCCGTAGTGGCGGGCGACGGCCGCGGCGGTCGCCTCCACCCCCACGGCCGCCAGCACCTTGTCGGCCATTCCGCGGACGGGGGCGTCGCCGACGATCGGCGAGAGTCCGATCACCGGCACCCCGGCGTCCGCGATGGCCTCCCGGATGCCGGGCACCGCCAGGATCGTCCCGATACTGACCACCGGATTGGACGGCGGGAACAGCACCACGTCCGCCGCCGCGATGGCCTCCAGCACGCCCGGCGCGGGCTTGGCCTGGTCGGCGCCGACCGGCACCACGGCATGTGCGGGCACCGAGGCGCGCAGCCGCACCCAGTACTCCTGGAAGTGGACCGCCTTGCGCTCGCCCTCTTCGTCGACGGCCACATGGGTCTCGACCCGGTCGTCGGACATCGGCAGCAGCCGCACTCCGGGCTTCCAGCGCGCGCACAGCGCTTCGGTGACGGCGCTGAGCGGATATCCGGCGCTCAGCATCTGGGTCCGCACGATGTGGGTGGCGAAGTCCCGGTCACCGAGCCCGAACCACTCGGGGCCGACGCCGTAGGCGGCCAACTCGTCCTTCACCCGGAAGGTTTCGTCGGCGCGGCCCCAGCCCTGCTCCTCGTTGATGCCACCGCCGAGCGTGTACATCACGGTGTCGAGGTCGGGGCACACCTTGAGCCCGAACAGATGGATGTCGTCGCCGGTGTTCCCGATGACGGTGATGTCCGCGTCCGGAGCCGCTGCCTTCAGTCCCCGCAGAAAGCGGGCGCCGCCGATACCGCCGGCCAGAACCACGATTCGCATAGAGACAGTGTGTCAGCCGAAGGCTGAGTCGATGAGGGGCGGTGGCCGGGCGACGGGTGGGCAGTGTGTCAGCCGAAGGCTGAGTCGATGAGGGGCGGTGGCCGGGCGACGGGTGGGAATGTCAGGGCGGACGGGACGGTGTCAGGGGGCCGGTATCCCGGGAGGGGTGGTGACGGCCCCGGAGTCCGTGGCCTGGCTGGGGTGCATCGGCATATTGGTCAGTCCGGGGAAGTACACGTGCAGGCTGACGGCCGGCGTCAGGGCGTCGTTGACGACTTCGTGGACGTAGCCGGGGGCGAACACCCGCTGGGCGCCGGCCGTGAGGGTGCGCGGCCCGTCCTCGGCGTGTTCGGTCAACTCCCCTTCCAGGACGGTCAGCACACCGGAGGACGCCCCGTGGTCGTGCCGGCCGCTGCCCTGCCCCGGCACCCAGCTCAGCAGCCACACCTCGTAACCCGGGCCCGTGCGCAGCCGGTGGTACCAGCGGGTGGTGGCGTCGTAGCGGACCAGTGGGGCCCAGGCGGCGCGGTCGGCGGCGATCGAGCGGGCCAGCCCCGCGAAGCCGGCGACGGTGGCCGGGTGTGCGGGAACGGGCGGCAGCAGGTGGGGGATGGCGAGCGGGTCGCCGGCGATCTGGACGTCGCTGTTCATGGGGTTTCGGTTCCTCGGCGGAAGTGCTGGGGTGACGCGAACTGGCTGCGGCGCGGTGCGGGCTCTCCCTGTAGGGGGCGCGGCGCGGCGACGCGGAGCAGGGGCGCTGCGGGGTGGTGCGAGCGAAAAGGCTGGAGCTCAGTGGCTTCAACAGCTGGAACAGCGACAGCGGGACTGCGCAGCGCAGAGCGACCCGTAGGCACGGGTCAGTCGGAGCGCGGGAGTCGCTGGCATGGGGTCAAGGAGACCGGGTTCGCGACGCGATGTCAACTTGATGTCGGGTTTGCCGTAAATCTTTCACCTCATCCGGTTACTCCGCCCGGCGAAAGGTTTGTGCAGCTACGGACACGGAGACATCGACCGGCAACCGCGCTTTCAAACGCCGTTGCGGACCCGTGATCGGTCTGTGATCTCCCCCGCTTCGGCGCGTGGGGTGCAACGTGAACGCCGCCTGGTCGCGTCTTGGTGAGTGAAGAGGACGTGCCGAGTGGCACGCCCGGGAAAGTGTCCTGGTTTTTACTGATTTGAACACTTTCCGCATCCGCTTGGTTCCGCCGAGTGAATAAGAGGCTCAATAGCAGATCTCGGCTTGACTGGCCCGGATCACCACACTTGTAATTTCACTCGTGTCGTTCAGCCGAAATCGATCACGGCTTGATCACGGGGACGTAAAGACAGACGAGGGGCGCACATGACCGAGCTGTTCCAGGAATTGCTGGTCGAGGAGGCGGACGAGGAGCTCGGCTGGCAGGAGCGCGCACTGTGCGCCCAGACCGACCCCGAGTCCTTCTTCCCGGAGAAGGGTGGCTCCACCCGCGAGGCCAAGAAGGTCTGTCTCGCCTGCGAAGTCCGGTCCGAATGCCTTGAGTACGCGCTCGCCAACGACGAGCGCTTCGGTATTTGGGGCGGTCTGTCCGAGCGCGAGCGCCGCCGGCTCAAGAAGGCCGCCGTCTGACGATGACAGCGCAGCCGGCCGGACCGACGGCGCGCGGCCTCGTGGACCACGCCGCCGCACCCCCTCAACTCCCCATATCCCCCTATAGCGAACTCTCCGCCTCCAGCGACCTGCTCGCCGGAGGCGGACTGCTGTGTACGGACCCGGTCGGGGCACCGACGCGAACCATTAGTGTGGGGCACCGTCCGAGATGCGCCGCCGCCCCACGGGATGCGCGCGTCGCCTCGTAGTCCGTCGCAGTGTCTTCCGGGGGCGGTGGCCCAGCGCGACTTCGCCGCGGGCCTTCGAACTCCCGGGTCCGGAGGGCCCGTACCTCGATGTCCGTGCACAGCCAGTCGGCGGCCCAGGCCGCCTCACATGCAGCCGCCACCCCAGAGTTCCCGCGGCACGTCGTCACCGCCGTGATCGTCTCCCATGACGGTGCCCGCTGGCTGCCCGACGCGCTCACCGGCCTGCTCGGCCAGGAGCGCCCGGTGCAGAACGTCATCGGCGCCGACACCGGCAGCGCGGACAACTCCGCCCAGCTGCTCGCCGAGGCCATCGGGGACCAGCGGGTGCTGCACCTCGCCCGCCGCTCCGGATTCGGCACCGCCGTCGACGAAGCCGTCCGCACGGCCCCCGTGCTCACCCCCGACGATCTGCCGTATCTGCGCCGGCCCAGCGGCTGGGACCCGGTCACCCGCACCTGGCGCGACGAGGCCTACGAGATGCCGGAGTTGCCGCACGGCGATCCGGTCCAGTGGCTGTGGCTGCTGCACGACGACTGCGCGCCCGAGCCGGACGCGCTCGCCGAGCTGCTGCGGGTCGCCGACGCCAGCCCCTCCACCGTCATCGTCGGCGCCAAGCTGCGCAGCTGGTACGACCGCCGGCAGCTGCTCGAAGCCGGGGTCAGCATCGCCCGCAGCGGCCGCCGTTGGACCGGCCTGGACCGCCGCGAACAGGACCAGGGCCAGCACGACCAGGTCCGTCCGGTGCTGTCCGTCTCCACCGCCGGCATGCTCATCCGCCGTGACGTCTACGAGGAGTTGGGCGGCTTCGACCGCCGGCTGCCCCTGATGCGCGACGACGTCGACCTGTGCTGGCGCGCCCAGGCCGCCGGGCACCAGGTCCTGATCGCGCCGGAAGCCATCCTGCGGCACGCCGAGGCCTCCGCCCGCGAACGCCGCCCCATCGACTGCGTCGGCCGCTCGGTCGCCAACC
Organism: Streptomyces sp. G7(2002); assembly: GCF_028870195.1. Classification (NCBI taxonomy): domain Bacteria; kingdom Bacillati; phylum Actinomycetota; class Actinomycetes; order Kitasatosporales; family Streptomycetaceae; genus Streptomyces; species Streptomyces sp. G7(2002). The sequence continues at coordinate 4,000,498 of NZ_CP102609.1, read as the reverse complement.
CGCACCGCGTCGACAAGGCCGGCGCCGTCTACACCCTGCTCACCAACACCCGCGGCGCGACCCTTCCGTACGTCCTGCTGCGGCTGCTGATCGGCACCTTCCTGCGGGTGCTCGCCTACCTCGTCGGCAAGGTCCCGGGCCAGGCGCTGGACGAACTCGCCGGACTCTTCGGCACGCTGCTGCGGCCCGGCAAGATCCTCGCCGCGCGGAAACGGAGAGGCCGGCCCGCGGTCGACGCGAGCGAGCTGCGGCCGCTCTTCCCGCCCCCCGGCGCCACCGTCCGGGCCACCGTCGAGCAGGTCGCCGGCAACCTCGCCGGGCGGGCCGCACCGGATGTGGCCTCGGCCGGCCGGCACGGCGCGGTCGAGTCCGGGCCCGGCGGCGACGACGCCGAATTCCTGGAGATCGAGCAGTTCGCCCGGCTCAAGCGGATCGCCCGCAAACCGGCCCCGGTGCTCTTCCTCCTCCTGCTGCTGGTCTCACTGGTCGCCTGCCGCGGACTGCTCGGCTCCGGCGCGCTGACCGGCGGTGCGATGCTGCCCGCGCCCGGCAGCGTGTCCGACCTGTGGTCGGCCTACCTCGACAGCTGGCATGCGGTCGGCGTCGGCGGCAGCGCCTCCGCGCCGCCCTACCTGGCGATCGTCGCCCTGGTGTCGAGCATCTTCTTCGGCAGCACCGGCTTCGCCGTCACCCTGCTGCTGGTCTGCTCCGTCCCGCTGGCCGGACTCACCGCCTACTTCGCCTCCCGCCCGCTGGTCGCCTCCCGGCTGCTGCGCGCCTGGGGGAGCATCGCGTACGCCTTCCTGCCCGCGGCCGCCGGCGCACTGGCGGGCGGCCGGCTGGGCACCGCGGTGCTCGCCGTCCTGCTGCCCCTGATGGCACGGGCCGCGATCGCCGCCGCCGGACTGCGGCTGCCGGCCGGCACCCGGCCCAGCTGGCGCGCCACCTGGGCGTACACCCTGCTGATCACCTTCACCATGGCCTTCACCCCGGTCGTCTGGCCGATCGCGGTGCTGCTCGGCATCGGTCTGCTGGTGCTGCGCTTCCTGGATGGCAGCCGCGACCAGATGCTCGCCTACGGGCTGCGCTTCCTGGTCGTGGCCGTGGTGCCGTTCGTGGTGCTCGCGCCCTGGTCGCTGACGTTGCTGAGCCGGCCCTCCGCCTTCTTCCAGGAGGCCGGGCTCGACTACGGCGCCGGTTCCGCCTCCGTGCTCGACCTCATCGGGCTCAGCCCCGGCGGGCCCAAGGCCGCCGGCGGGGTGCTGCTCTTCGGCATCGTGCTGGCCGCGCTCGGCGCGACGCTGCGCGACGAGCGGCAGCGCGCGATCCGCACCGCGTGGGTGGTGGCGCTGGCCGGGCTGCTGCTCGCCGCGCTGGGCAACGGCTCCGGCTGGACCGGGCCCGCGATGCTGGTCTACGGCCTGGCGCTGCTGTGTGCCGCGGCGATCGGCGCCGAGGGCATCCGCACCCGGATGGCCACCCTCGGCTTCGGCTGGAAGCAGCCGGTCGCCGTGCTGATCGCGCTGGCGTCCGTGCTCGCCCCGCTCTACGCCGCGGCCAGCTGGATGATCACCGGCGCGGCCGGTCCGCTGGAGCGGCGCAACCCGGAGCAGGTCCCGGCGTTCGTCGCCGAGGAGTCCGGCACCGCCGACCGGGCCCGCACCCTGGTCCTCGACGGCTCGCCCGGCCATGTCGACTACACCCTCGTCCGCGGCTCCGGCGCCCGGCTCGGTGACGCCGACCTGGCCGCCTCGGCGGGCGAGGACAAGCGGCTCGCCGGCATCGTCGCCCACCTCGTGGCCGGCTCCGGCGCCGACCAGACCAACCAGCTCGGCGGCTATGCGGTCCGCTACGTCCTGGTCAGGGACGGGGCACCGCGCGAAATGGGCCGGGTGCTGGACGCGACCCCGGGCCTGACCCGGCTCAGCCAGGACGACGGCAGCGCCCTGTGGCGCGTCGACCGGCGGGTCTCGCGGGTCTCGATCGTCCCGGGCGAGGCCAAGGACGGCACCAGCGCGGGCGAGGCCGCCGCACCCGTCGCCGTCCCGTCCGGCCCCGTCGAGGCGCACACCAAGGTGACCGGCGGCGACTCCGGCCGGGTGCTGCGCCTCGCGGACGCCGCCGACGAGGGCTGGCAGGCCACCCTCAACGGCACCCCGCTCAAGCCGGTGACCGTCGACGGCTGGGCCCAGGGCTTCGCGCTCCCCGCGGAGGGCGGCACGCTCGACCTCACCCATGAGAACCCCCTCGGCCACACCCTCTGGCTGTGGGCGCAGGGCCTGCTCGCGGTCACCCTGGTGGTGCTGGCGCTGCCGGGCCGCCGCCGGGAGATCGACGACGACCTGCCGGAGGACGCGGCCGCCGCGCAGGCCGCCGCGGTGTCCGGCGACGGCCGCCGGGCGCGCCGCCTGCGGGCCCAGGCCGAGGCGGCCGGAGCCCCCGAGGGCGCCGGGTCCGGTATCCCCGCGGCGCGAGGGGGCGAGCAGCCGGCCGACCCGGCAGCCGACCCGATGTCCGCACCGGCACCCGCCCCGGACGCGGTCCAGGGGGGCGCCCCCACCGCTCCGGGCGACCCGTATGCCGCGGTGCCGCAACAGCCGTCCTACGAGGAGTGGCAGGCCGCCCAGCAGGCCGCCCCGGACGGGACCGTGCCGCCGGGCCACCCCGCCGGACAGCAGCCCTACGCACCCGCCGACCCGTACCAGGCGGGCCAGTACGGCCAGCCGTACCCGCCGGCCGATCCCTACCAGGCCACCGACCCGTACGCGGATCCCTACCAGGCGGGCGCCTACGACCCGTACGGCTACGGGCAGCAGCAGTACGGCGACGGCGGGCCGCAGCACCAGCAGCCCTACGACGACGGCACCGAGTACCCGGGGTACTCCGGCTCCTATCCCGAGCCGCGCCGTGACGGGAGCGACCAGCAGTGAAGCGCACCATGATGTCCCTGATCGGCGTGGCCGTCGCGCTGGCCGCGGTCACCGGCGTCGCCGCCGTGGCCGCCCCGGACACCGGCGACCCGGACGCCCCCCGCGGCAGCAGCCGGCTGCCCGTCCAGCGCTCCGCGCTGCTCTGCCCGGCCCCGACCTCCTCCGAGGTCGGCGAGACCGCCTACACCGCCTTCGCCCCCAAGGGCGCCGCGGCCGGCGCGGACGGCAAGAAGGGCACCGCCGAGCTGCGGCCCGCCGGGACCGTGCGGGACGCCGGCGGCGGTGCCGGCGGCAAGGGCAAGAAGGGCAAGGACAAGGGCGCTGCGGACTCCGCCGCCGGGCAGACCGTCGCCCCCCGCGACACCAAGCCCGTCGTGCCCCTCCAGGAGGCCGGCAAGCCGGTCACCGCGACCACCGACAGCCCCGACGCCCCCGCCCTCGTGGGCGCCGCCGACGGCACGCTCGCGCCCGGCTGGACCGTGCAGCAGACCACCTCCGTCGCCGCCGGTGCGGGCCGCGGCCTTCTCGGGCTGAGCTGCACCACCCCCGACACCACGTTCTGGTTCCCCGGTGTCAGCACCGCCACGGACCGCCAGGACTATGTCCACCTCACCAACCCCGACGCGACCCCGGCCGTCGTCGATCTCGAACTCCGCGGCAAGGACGGGTCGTTGGCGGGTTCGGTGGGCGAGGACATCTCCGTACCGCCGCACGCCACGGTCCCGGTGCTGCTCTCCACCCTGACCAGCAGCCCGACCACCAACGCCTCGCTGCATGTCGTCGCGCGCGAGGGCCGGGTCGGCGCCGCCGTCCAGGCGAGCGACAGCAAGCTCGGCAGCGACTGGCTGCCGCCCGCGGCCGATCCGTCGTCGAGCGTGGTGCTGCCCGGCATCCCGAAGGACGCCACCTCGGTGCGGCTGGTCGCCCTCGCCCCCGGTGAGTCCGACGCCGATCTGAAGGTCCAACTGGCCACCCCGACCGGGCTGATCACGCCCGCCGGGCTGGAGACCCTGCACCTCAAGAGCGGGATGACCACCGCCGTGGATCTCAAGGACCTCACCAAGGGCGAGGCCGGCTCGCTGGTGCTCACGCCCTCCGACAAGGACTCCAAGGCCCCGGTCACGGCCGCGCTGCGGGTCACCCGCGGCAAGGGCGCCAAGCAGGAGATGGCGTTCATCCCCGCGACCCGGCCGGTCGAGAAGCGCGCCACCGCCGCCGACAACCGCGACCGGGGCAGCACCCTCTCGCTGGTCGCGCCCGAGAAGGGCAAGGACGCCAAGGTGAAGGTCACCGCGTCGGCCGGCAGCGGCGGCGGCACCCCGGTCACCAAGACGTACACGGTCAAGGGCGGCACCAGCCTCGACGCCGAGCCGCCCCGCCCGTCGGGCCTGAAGGGGACCTACGCCCTGACGGTGGAGCCGGAGCCCGGCAGTGGTCCCGTCTACGCGGCCCGTATGCTCGCCCGCCCCCAGGGAGGGCTGCCCGCGTTCACCGTCCAGCCGCTGCCCGACGACCGCGGCTCGGTCCTCGTCCCGACCGCGGGGCAGGATCTGTCGGTCCTCACGAACTGACCGCGGACCCGCGCACGGACCCGCGCGGCGGCCTCACTCCTGGCCGTAGCGCGGGTCCACCGACTCCGGGGCCAGCCCCAGGAGTTCGGCGACCTGCTCGACGACCACCTCGTGGACCAGCATCGCCCGCTCGTCGCGGCCCTTGGTACGGATCTCCACCGGCCGCCGGTAGATCACGATCCGGTCGCGATATCCCCCCGCGGCCGGCAGCATCCGCCCCAGCGGCACGGTCTCCGCGTCCTCGGTCGCGTCCGGCCCGTCGTCCGGGCCAAAACCGGGCACCTCCAGAACCAGGAAGTCGACCTGGGAGAGCTGCGGCCAGCGCCGCTCCAGCCGGTCCCGGGAGTCATACACGAGATCCACGAAAGCCTCGGCGCGGGTCACCGACAGCGGCACCTGCGGCGGCGCGATCGGGCCGCGCATGCCGCGGCCGTGGCGGTCGCGGCGGCGGAGCCGCGGCTCCGGCGGTCGGGGAGGTACAGGCCTGTCCATCAGCATCGAGCGTAGCCGTCAGGGACCCCCGGACACCGGGGAGCGCGACAAGACGTGGCATGTCGCCGGCTGACCGTACCTGTCCGCGTTGTGTTCGTTTGCATCCCTGTATGAGATCGCAGATCGACGCCGGAATGGCAGGAAATGCATCGAGTCGTGACGGGATTCCGCGCCGCACGCGGTCCGTCCCGGCCCGGCCGGTCCAGGTCAGGTCGAGCGGGTGCAGGTCAGACGCATCGGACGAAGCGGGACGACACGGTTGGGTGAGCCGGGGGAGAGTCGTCGCGGCCCGCTCAAGAGTGCGGTACCGTCCAACGTCGTGAGCCCTGTACGTCGCTGTTCGCGCACTGCGTGCGGCCGCCCCGCCGTCGCAACGCTGACGTACGTCTATGCGGATTCGACCGCCGTGCTCGGACCGCTCGCCACCTACGCCGAACCGCACTGCTACGACCTGTGCGCCGAGCACTCCGAGCGGCTGACCGCGCCCCGCGGCTGGGAGGTCGTCCGCCTCGCCCTCGACTCCGGCCCGCCCCGCCCCAGCGGCGACGACCTCGAAGCCCTGGCGAACGCCGTACGCGAGGCGGCCCGCCCCCAGGAACGCGCCGCCGGCGGCACGCACGCCCCCGGCGACCGCGACACCCACCCCATGGAGGTCGCCCGCCGCGGCCATCTCCGGGTACTGCGCTCACCCGATTCCTGAACGGCGCGGGCCGACTCCCGGCCGCCCGTCACCGCACCCGCCCGCCGTATCGGAGCCACGGTGCCCCCGCGCGGGGATACCCGGCCACCGCACAGGGCCGCCCGGTAGGTTGGGAGTTACATAGAGACTCTCCAGGAGGGCTGGCTGTGACTGATCTGTCGCAGATCGTGAAGGCGTATGACGTACGCGGCGTGGTCCCCACCCAGTGGGACGAACCCCTGGCCGAGTTGTTCGGGGCGGCCTTCGCCGAGGTCACCGCCGCGGACGCGATCGTGATCGGACACGACATGCGGCCCTCCTCGCCCGGCCTGTCCGGCGCCTTCGCGCGCGGCGCGGCGGCCCGCGGCGCGGACGTCACGGAGATCGGTCTCTGCTCGACCGACGAGCTGTACTTCGCCAGCGGCTCCCTGGGCCTGCCCGGCGCCATGTTCACCGCCTCGCACAACCCGGCCCAGTACAACGGCATCAAGATGTGCCGGGCCGGCGCCGCCCCGGTCGGCCAGGACACCGGCCTCGCCGACATCCGCGCGCTGGTCGAGCGGTGGTCGGACGAGGGCGCCCCCGAACCGGTCGCCGAACCCGGCACCGTCACGCGGCGCGACGTCCTGGGCGACTACGCCGCCCACCTGCGCGGCCTGGTGGACCTCAGCGGCATCCGCCCGCTGAAGGTCGTGGTGGACGCGGGCAACGGCATGGGCGGCCACACCGTCCCGACCGTCTTCGAGGGACTGCCGCTCGAACTGGACGCGATGTACTTCGAGTTGGACGGCTCGTTCCCGAACCACGAGGCCAACCCGCTGGATCCCAAGAACATCGTCGACCTCCAGGCACGGGTACGCGAGACCGGCGCGGACCTCGGCCTCGCCTTCGACGGCGACGCCGACCGCTGCTTCGTCGTCGACGAGAACGGCGACCCGGTCTCCCCGTCCGCGATCACCGCACTGGTCGCCGCCCGCGAACTGGCCAAGCACCCCGGCGGCACCGTCATCCACAACCTGATCACCTCCTGGTCGGTGCCGGAGGTCGTCAGGGAGAACGGCGGCAACCCCGTCCGCACCCGCGTCGGGCACTCCTTCATCAAGGAGGAGATGGCCACCACCGGCGCCATCTTCGGCGGCGAGCACTCCGCGCACTACTACTTCCGCGACTTCTGGAACGCCGACACCGGCATGCTCGCCGCGATGCACGTCCTGGCGGCCCTCGGCGGCCAGCAGGGCCCGCTCTCCCAGCTGGTCGCGCAGTACGACCGGTACGCGGCCTCCGGCGAGATCAACAGCACCGTCGACGACCAGACCGGCCGGCTCGCCGCGATCAAGGCCGCCTACGAGAGCCGCGACGGCGTCACCCTCGACGAGCTGGACGGACTGACCGTCACCGCCGACAACTGGTGGTTCAACGTCCGCGCCTCCAACACCGAGCCGCTGCTCCGGCTCAACGTCGAGGCCCGCGACACCGCCACCGCCGACCGGGTCCGCGACGAGGCCCTGGCGATCATCCGCGGCTGAGTCCCGGCACCCCGCCGCGCCAGCACCGTGCGGGAAACCGGAGCACGTCGCCGGGGGGCGGGCGGCAGCGGCATCCCTGCCGCCCGCACCCCCGTGCACCACCCCGAAACCCCGCCGAGCAAGCCCCCGCACCCCGTCCGGCGGTACGCTGGCCAAGCCGCAACCGCCCCGAAGGAGCAGCCTCCATGCCGGTCGAAGCCAGCTTGATCCAGATCCTTGCCTGCCCGGCGTGCCATGCCCCGCTCCAGGACCGGACCGGAGACTCCTCGGGTCCCGCTTCCGACCCCGAGCTGCTCTGCACCTCCGGCGACTGCGGCCTCGCCTACCCCGTCCGGGACGGCATCCCCGTACTCCTCGTCGACGAGGCTCGCCGCCCCGCCTGACCGGGCTCCGCCGGGTCCGCCCGGCACCGCCTGGCACACCCCCGCCCGTCCCGGCGATTCGGAGGCCGCGCCCACCATGCTCGACGAGTCACTCCTCGACACCCCTGACGCGCTGGCCGGAGCCGACCGCTTCGGCCTGCTGCGCGGCGTCGCCGAATCCGGCGCCCGGGTCCGTACCGCGGCCCGCAGCGCCGCCGAGTCCGGCATCCCCGAGCTGACCCCCGACGGGCGGCCGCGCGCCGTACTCGTCGCCGGCCCCGGCCCCGCCGCGGCCGGAGTGGCCGACCTCCTCAGGGCGCTCGGCGGCGGCAGCTGCCCCGTCACCCACCTCCAGCCCACCGGCGTCGCCCCGCTGCCCGGCGCCCTGCGCTGGGCACTTCCCGGCTGGGCCGGCCCCCTGGACCTGCTGCTGCTCCCCGGCCCGGACGCCGCCGACCCCGGCCTCGCCGAGCTGGTCGAGCAGGCCTCCCGCCGCGGCTGCGCCGTCGTCGCCGTCACCCCGGCCGGCGGCCCGCTCGCCGACGCCGTCACCCAGGCCCGCGGCCTCGCCGTCCCGCTGGCGACCACCCCCTACGACGCCGAATTCGACGTCGAGGGCGCCCCGCCCGCCGCCCCCGGCACCCTCTGGTCGGTGCTCATCCCGCTGCTGTCGCTCGCCGACCGGATCGGCCTGCTCAGCGCCCCGCCGGAGGCCCTGGGCAAGCTCGCCGACCGCCTCGACCAGCTCGCCGAACGCTGCGGCCCGGCCATCCCGACGTACACCAACCCCGGCAAGACACTGGCCGCCGACCTCGCCGACGCGCTCCCGCTGATCTGGACCGAAGGCACCATCGCCGGCGCCGTCGGCCGGCACTTCGCCACCGAGCTGGCCGGGCTGGCCGGCCGCCCCGCGCTCGCCGCCGAGCTGCCCGAGGCGCTCGCCACCCACCGCACCCTGCTGGCCGGCGCCCTGGCCGCCGGCGCCGACCCGGACGACTTCTTCCGCGACCGGGTCGAGCAGCCCGCCGCGCTGCACGCCAGGGTCGTGCTGCTGCGCGAGGAGGAGCCGGGCCCGCTGTCCGCCACCCGCGCCGCCCAGGCGCTCGCCGAGGAGCGCGACACCGCCCTCAGCGAGCTGGAAGCCGACACCGGCAGCGATCTGGAGAAGGCCGCTGAGCTACTCGCCATCGTGGATTTCGCCGCCGTTTACCTGGCGCTCGCCGGGACCGAGTGATCTTTGACGGCCGGCCCGCACCCGCAGGCCCGTAGCAGCACCCCGCAGCACGTACCACTGTCAGGAAGCAGCCGCCCCATGGACCGCCTCGCCAATACCGTGCGCCCCTACGCGTGGGGCTCGACCACCGCCCTCCCGGAGCTCCTGGGCACCACGCCCACCGGCGAACCCCAGGCCGAGATGTGGATGGGCGCCCACCCCGGCGCCCCCTCCCGCATCGACCGCGGCGCCGGCCCCGTCTCCCTGGCCGAGGTGATCGACGCCGCCCCCGAGGCCGAACTGGGCGCCGATGCCGTACGCGCCTTCGGCCCCCGGCTGCCCTTCCTGCTCAAGCTGCTCGCGGCCGGCTCGCCGCTCTCCCTCCAGGTCCACCCCGACCGGGCGCAGGCCGAGGAGGGCTTCGCCGACGAGGAGCGGCGCGGCGTCCCGATCGACGCCGGCCACCGCAACTACAAGGACGCCAACCACAAGCCCGAGCTGATCGTCGCGCTCACCCCCTTCGACGGTCTGTGCGGCTTCCGGCACCCGGACCGGGCCGCAGACCTCCTGGAGGGCCTGGGCGTCGACGACCTCAAGCCCTACGTCGACATCCTGCGCGCCACCCCCGAGGAGGACGCGCTGCGCGAGGTGCTCACCGCCGTACTGAGCGCCGAACACCACGCGATCGCCGGGACCGTCGAGCGCACCGCCGTCGCCGCCGACCAGCTGGCGGCCAAGGGCGGACCGCACGCCGACGCCTACGCCGCCTACGCGGTCCTCGCCCACCACTACCCGGGCGACCCCGGCGTCCTCGCCGCCATGCTGCTCAACCACGTCCGGCTCCAGCCCGGCGAGGCGCTGTTCCTCGGCGCCGGCATCCCGCACGCCTACCTCAGCGGGCTCGGTGTCGAGCTGATGGCCAACTCCGACAATGTGCTGCGCTGCGGTCTGACCCCCAAGCACGTGGACGTACCGGAGCTGCTGAAGGTGGTCCGCTTCGAGGCCGGTGACGCGGGCGTGCTGCGCCCCGAGGACGTCGACGGCGAGGAGGTCTACGAGACCCCCATCGACGAGTTCCGGCTCTCCCGCTTCGCGCTCGCCCCCGGCGCCGCCCCGCACCCGCTCGCCTCCCGTACGCCGCAGATCCTGCTGTGCACGGCGGGCACCGTCCAGCTGCGGGACGCCGATGACGAGTCCGAGGCCGGGCTGACCCTGGCCCCCGGTGAGTCCGTGTTCGTCCCGGCCGGCGAACGGATCGCCCTCTCCGGAGACGGCACGCTGTTCCGCGCGACAGTCGTGGCATAGCCCCCGGCGCTGCACGTCCGGCGGCACGCACGGAACCCGGGAGGCCCGCGTCGGCGGCGCAGGCGGAGCCCGGGAGACCTGCGTCGGCGGCGCAGGCGGAACCCGGGAGGCCCGCGTCGGCGGCCGGAAAACCGTCCGCCAGGTGGCCTCCTGGCGCCGGCCCGGGACCGGGCTGCAACAATGACCGCCGCACAGCATTAAAGGGGCGGTAAAGCCCGGACGACGGAAGGGATATGCGGCACCTATGAGCGCATCAGGCGGGACAAAGGCGATCGTTGCGGCGCTGGGCGCCAACCTGGCGATTGCCGCAGCGAAGTTCGTGGCCTTCGCCTTCAGCGGCTCGTCCTCGATGCTGGCGGAAGGCGTGCACTCCATCGCGGACTCCGGCAACCAGGGCCTGCTGCTCCTCGGCGGCAAGAAGGCCAAGCGCGCGGCCACCGCCGAGCACCCCTTCGGCTACGGCCGCGAGCGCTACATCTACGGCTTCCTGGTCTCCATCGTCCTGTTCACCATTGGCGGCGTCTTCGCCCTCTACGAGGGCTACGAGAAGATCCACGACCCGCACGAGCTGGACAACTGGTACTGGCCGGTCGGCGTCCTGGTCTTCGCGATCATCGCCGAGAGCTTCTCCTTCCGTACGGCCATCAAGGAGTCCAACGAGCTGCGCGGCAAGCAGACCTGGGCCCAGTTCGTCCGCCGCGCCAAGGCCCCCGAGCTGCCGGTCGTGCTGCTGGAGGACTTCGGCGCACTGGTCGGACTGGTCCTCGCGCTGGGCGGCGTCGGCCTGACCATCGCCACCGGCGACGGCATCTGGGACGGCATCGGCACCATGTGCATCGGCGCGCTGCTGGTGCTGATCGCCCTGGTCCTGGCCGCGGAGACCAAGTCGCTGCTGCTGGGCGAGGCGGCCGGTCCCGAGCAGATCGCCAAGATCCGCGCCGCGGTCGTCGACGGTCAGGTCGTCACCCGCGTCATCCACATGCGCACGCTCCACCTCGGCCCCGACGAGCTGCTGGTCGCCGCCAAGATCGCGGTCCAGCACGACGGCACCGCCACCGAGATCGCGGACGCCATCAACGCCGCCGAGGCCCGCATCCGCGAGGCCGTACCGATCGCCCGCGTCATCTACCTGGAGCCGGACATCTACGACGAGAAGGCGGCCGCCGCCGGCACCGACCCGTCGAAGACACCGGGCGGGGAGTGAACCGGGGCGACTGACGGGGGCGGCAGACGCGGGCGGCTGACGGGCTGAGCCCCGCAGGCCCCCGGCCCCAGAACGCGGCAAGGCCCCCGCACTCCTCAGGAGCGCGGGGGCCTTGCCACGTACGACGCCAATCCTCTTGGCCCACCCCAGCCCGTCGATCACACTGCGAGCCACGGGGATGCTGCCCCGGTCACGGGACTGCCGCCCCGGCCGTGGCAATACCGCCCGGGCTGCGGGAATGCAGCCCGGCTGCGGGAAGACGGCCCCGCCGTGGGAGTCCTCCCTGGCCGTGGGGGTGAGCCTCCGGCCGTGGGAGTCCGGCTCCGGCCGTGGGGGTCGTCCCTGGCCGTGGGGGTCCGCCTCCGGCCGTGGGGGTCGTCCCCGGCCGTGGGGGTCCGCCTCCGGCCGTGGGGGTCGTCCCCGGCCGTGGGGGTCCGCCTCCGGCCGTGGGGGTCGTCCCCGGCCGTGGGGGTCCGCCTCCGGCCATGGGAGCCCGTCCCCGGCCGTGGGAGCCCTCCCCAGCCACGGGAGTCGTCCCCGGCCGTGGGGGTCCGCCTCCGGCCATGGGAGCCCGTCCCCGGCCGTGGGAGCCCTCCCCAGCCACGGGAGTCGTCCCCGGCCGTGGGGGTCCGCCTCCGGCCATGGAAGCCCGCCCCAGCCATGCGAATCCTCCCTGGCCACGGGAGTCGGCCCCCGGCCATCGGAGTCCGTCCCTGGCCATGGGAATACCTCCCCGGCCCCACCACGTTGTGGCTCCGCAGGGGGCCCGCGCCTCCCCTACGGGATGCGTTCGCCCCCGCCCTACTGGATCTCCCCGAGAACGCGCAGAACCGCCGCCTCGTCCTCCGCGCCCTGCAACCGCGCCCGGAAGTCCGCGTCCATCAGCTTCCGCGACAGCAGCGCCAGGATCCGCAGATGCTCATCACCGGCCGCCGCCTCCGGCACCGAGATCAGGAAGACCAGCCTGGCGCGTGTGCCGTCGAGCGAACCCCAGTCGATACCGTCCGCCGACCGTGCGAAGCCGACGACCGGAGCCGTCACCGCGTCCGTCTTGGCGTGCGGAATGGCGATCTCCTCACCGAGCCCGGTCGTGCCCTGCGCTTCACGGGCCAGCGCCACCCGGACCAGCTCGTCGACGTCCGCCACCTTGCCGGTGCCGGCCACCAGCTCGGCCATCTCGCGGATCGCCGCCTCCTTCTCGTCGGCGACGAGCTGCGTCTTGATGGTGCGCTCGGTGAGGTAGCCGGAGAGCACCTCGACGTCGGGAACGTCATCGCGTTCGGTGCCGTCGCTGCTGACATCGTTGCCACCGGTGACCGCGGTGTCAGCGGCCGAGCCATCCGCCTCATGAGCCGAAGCGGAGGCGTGCGCGGGAACGGAACCCGCCCCTGACGTAACGGAACCGGCCACTGCCGGAACGGAACCCTCCGCCGACGTAACGGAACCCGCCGCCGGAGGAACGGACACCGCCTCCGCGGCCGTACGGGACGCCACGCCGCCACCACCAACGGCTCCCGCGCCCACGCCCACGCCGACCCCAGCCACCATCGGCTCCGCACCAGCGGCAGCCGGCGAGCCCCCGGCGGCGACATCAGCACCCGCATCAGCCCCCACATCGGCACCAGCAGCCGCCGGCACCCCGCCGCCCTTCCGCCGCTCCGCCACATCCACCAGCATCACCGTCGTCAGCGCCGTGACCACCGAGCCGGCCACTACGGCGAGGAAGAACGCCGGCACCCCGCCGACCGCGCCCAGCACCGCCACGATCGGCCCGCCGTGCGGCACCGCGTCCGTCACCCCGGTCATCCCCGCGAGGGCGCCGGCCACCGCGCCACCGAGCATGTTCGCCGGTATGACCTGCGCGGGCCGTGCCGCGGCGAACGGAATCGCGCCCTCCGAGATCCCGAAGAGCCCCATGAACAGCGCCGCCATGCCCGTCTCCCGCTCCTGCTCGGAGTACAGGCGGCGACGGACCAGCGTGGCCAGCCCCTGGCCGAGCGGCATCACCGGGATCGCCGCGGCACACATGCCCATCAGGGTCTGGTTGCCGGACGCGATCAGTCCCGCACCGAACAGGAACGCGGTCTTGTTGACCGGACCGCCCATATCGAACGCGATCATGAGACCGAGGAGGGCGCCGAGCAGAATCGCGCTGGACCCGGTCATCCCGCCGAGCCAGCCGGTGAGATGGGTGAACACCCAGGAGATGGGCCGGCCGATCACGTAGATGAAGAACAGCCCGAGCGCCGTCGTCGCCACGATCGGGATCACGATGATCGGCATGATCGGCCGGGCGAACTTGGGAACTTCGACCTTCTTGATCCACTGCACCAGATACCCGGCCAGGAAACCGGTGATGATCGCACCGATGAAGCCCGCACCGGCCTTGGAGTCGTACAGCGAGCCGGTGTTGGCGATCCAGCCGCCGATCATGCCCGGCACCAGCGCGGGCCGGTCGCCGATCGCATACGCGATATAGCCGGACAGGATCGGCACCATCAGCGTGAAGCCGATGACGCCGATGTCATTGACGTGCTTCCAGAACGAACCGTCGGGAATCACCAGGCCGCCGTCGGCCTGCGGATGCCCGCCCAGCGCCAGCGAGATCGCGATCAGCAGCCCGCCGACCACCACGAACGGAATCATGTAGCTGACGCCGTTCATCAGCGCCTTGTACCCGACGCTGCGCTCCTTGCCGCCCCCGGCACCCCCGGAAGCCGGAGCCGCGCCGGCCCCCGTACCGGCCCCGGCCCCTGCATTGGCACCTTCCGCGCCCCCGTACACCGGCGCGCTCCGCACCCGCTCTATCAGCTGCTCGGGGTGGCGAATGCCCTCGGCTACCCCGACCGCCAGGACCCTCTTGCCGACGAACCGACTGCGGTCGACGTCCTTGTCCGCGGCGATGATGACGGCGTCCGCGTCCCTGACATCGTTGTCAGACAGTAGATTCTCAGCCCCGATGGAGCCCTGCGTCTCCACCTTGATCTCGTGCCCGAGGGACCGGGCCGCCTGGGCCAGCTTCTCCGCGGCCATGTACGTGTGGGCGATACCGGTCGGGCAGGCGGTCACTGCGAGCAGCTTCAGCCCTTGCCCGCTCGTCCCCGCGCCCTTGAGGGGCTCAGCTGGACTGGTGGTCACGTGGCTCTCCTTATGAACGTGCGCGCGGTCGTGCAAGTGTTCCGCGCTCCAGGCATCCTGCATGACGGCACAGCGCCCGCAAACCCCTCCGACGCCACGGCCCGCGGCAGCCGGGACGCCGGTCGTCGGCGCACCCGGACCCGGGAATCACGGGCCGTACCCGAGCCCCTGCTTGGCCGGGACCACACCGGACCGGACCCTCCGGGCTGGGGTTCACTGGGCCGATCGGTGTAGATTCGTGACCAGTGCCAGACGTCGCTGCTGATGGCGGTCGGGCGGCCCGCACCGCGGACCGGCCGAGGGAGAGAGGGCCTCCGACGGACTGCGCTGTGGCCAGGGGGAGAGGTGCGTCCGCTTCCGCGTACGCTCGAACTCCCCCAGTGGTAGCTGGGGGGACCCCAGCCCGCGCCGCAGACTGCCCGCCCATCCACCTCGACGCTCGAGGAGCAGCCCGCATGACGACAGCAGCCACCGGCCAGGACTTCAAGGTCGCCGACCTGTCCCTCGCCGCTTTCGGCCGCAAGGAGATCACCCTCGCCGAGCATGAGATGCCCGGTCTGATGGCGATCCGCAAGGAGTACGCCGCCGCCCAGCCGCTGGCCGGTGCCCGCATCACCGGTTCTCTGCACATGACCGTGCAGACCGCGGTCCTGATCGAGACCCTGGCCGCTCTGGGCGCCGAGGTCCGCTGGGCGTCCTGCAACATCTTCTCCACGCAGGACCACGCCGCCGCGGCCATCGCGGTGGGCCCGAACGGCACGCCCGACGCGCCGCAGGGCATCCCGGTCTTCGCCTGGAAGGGCGAGTCCCTGGAGGAGTACTGGTGGTGCACGGAGCAGGCGCTGACCTGGCCCAACTCGCCCACCGGCGGCCCGAACATGATCCTCGACGACGGTGGCGACGCCACCCTCCTGGTCCACAAGGGCGTCGAGTACGAGAAGGCCGGCAAGGTCCCCGCGATCGAGACCGCGGAGAGCGATGAGCACCGCGCGGTCCTGGAGCTCCTGACCCGCACGCTGGCGGAGTCCCCGCAGAAGTGGACGAACCTGTCCTCCGAGATCCGCGGTGTGACCGAGGAGACCACCACCGGCGTGCACCGTCTCTACGAGATGCACCGCGACGGTGACCTGCTCTTCCCGGCGATCAACGTGAACGACGCCGTCACCAAGTCGAAGTTCGACAACAAGTACGGCTGCCGCCACTCCCTGATCGACGGCATCAACCGCGCCACCGACGTCCTCATCGGCGGCAAGACCGCCGTGGTCTGCGGCTACGGCGACGTCGGCAAGGGCTGTGCGGAGTCGCTGCGCGGCCAGGGCGCCCGGGTCATCATCACCGAGATCGACCCGATCTGCGCGCTGCAGGCGGCGATGGACGGCTACCAGGTCACCACCCTGGAAGAGGTCGTCGAGACCGCCGACATCTTCGTCACCACGACGGGCAACAAGGACATCATCATGGCGTCGCACATGGCGCGGATGAAGCACCAGGCGATCGTCGGCAACATCGGTCACTTCGACAACGAGATCGACATGGCCGGTCTCGCGAAGATCGATGGCATCGTCAAGGACGAGGTCAAGCCGCAGGTGCACACCTGGACCCACCCGGACGGCAAGGTCCTGATCGTGCTGTCCGAGGGCCGCCTGCTCAACCTGGGCAACGCCACCGGTCACCCCTCCTTCGTGATGTCCAACTCGTTCGCGGACCAGACGCTGGCCCAGATCGAGCTGTTCACCAAGCCCGAGGAGTACCCGACCGACGTCTACGTGCTGCCCAAGCACCTCGACGAGAAGGTCGCCCGGCTCCACCTCGACGCGCTCGGCGTCAAGCTCACCGAGCTGCGTCCCGAGCAGGCCGCCTACATCGGCGTCCAGGTCGAGGGCCCGTACAAGCCCGACCACTACCGCTACTGATCCAGCGGCGATCACCGGCCGGTCAGCCCGCCTGACCAGCTGGTGCGCGCCCACAGCAGCCGGTGACACCAGGCCCTCGCCCTCCATGGCGGGGGCCTGGCCCATAAGGTCCCCATACAGACCCGCCCTCCCCGACTCACCGGCCCGTCGCCGGCCGAAGGACTGCACCTCATGCCCCGCGGCCACTACTCCCTCCACGACCCGCACGATCACACCCCCCTGGGTGAAGAGCACTTCCACTGCGCCACCGGCCCCTCCGGCTGGCGCTATGTCTCCCAGATCGTCAACCCCTCCGGCGACCACATCGGCTCCGTCGACCTCACCCTCGACGAACTCGGCCGCCCCATCCGCCTCGAACTGCACGCCTCCGCCTGGCAGGTCCGCGGCGCCGCCCTGGAAGGCGTGACCTGGGTACGCACCGACCCGACCGGTGAACACGCCACCGAAGGCAACGTCCCGGCCCACGCCTTCACCGGCGCGTCCCCCGCGTTCCTCATCGCCACCGCCCGCTTGCTGCGCCCCGCCCTCGGCGCCGGCGCCGTCCGCACCCGCCTCGTCGCCTTCACACCCCCCGTCCTCGCCCCCCGCACGCTCGACCAGTCCTGGGCCCTGCTGAAAAGCACACCACACGCCACTGACAACGCCCCGCTCATCGCGGACGAATACCAGGTCAACGACCTGGAAACCGGCGAACAGCACACCGTCCACATCGCGGGCGACGTGGTCCTCTCCGCCCCCGGCATCGAACTCGAATCCCTCGAATCCCCACCGTCGACCTTCCCCTGACCCACCCGCTCCGCCGGTCTCACCTCGCACTCGCAGCGCCGAGACCGCCCACCCTCTTGGCGGCTGGCCCCGACTCACGGCACGCAGCGGCGAATACCGGGGGATCCCGCCGCCCCCGGCCGCCCATCACGACACCCGGCAGCCGGCTGCGGGCACGACCCGGCCACCTCGAGCCCGTACGTACGCAACCGCCGCCCAGCGCCTGAACCGGATCAGCTCACCGGCCTCCACCGGGCGCCAGTCCGGACGTGCCGCACTCCTGGAACCCGCAGGCGTCGGCACCGCCTCACACCCGACGCATCGCCCCGCTGCCGGGCCCCCAACTGCCGCCTGTCAGATGCGGCCACGGCCAGCGCGGCTGCCGAATACAGACACGCTCAACCCGGCGGCCTACTCTCGCTGCAATTACTGCCACAGGCTTCCGCGGAGGTCCCACGACGGCCACACCACCCGGTGGGGCGCCCGCTCCCGTCCCGCCTCGCCGCATCCAGCTGCACTGACGCCTGCGCGCTGCGCCCTCACCGCACGCCACGGGGGCCAGGACACCGTCCTCCCCGCCGACCTCATCGCCCCCCGAGGCCAGGACACCGTCCCCTTCGCGCTCACCGCCAACACGGGGCGAAGTCGGATGGACCCGCCGCCCCGAGCCCAGCACACCCCGCCCTGTCCCGCCCGTCACCGGCCTCCTCACACCGGCGGCGCAAACCCCGTACGCGGCGGCCGCCCTCCTCCGCCGCCCCCCTGATCACCCGCACGCTCCCGCACCGGCGTCCCCGTAGGCGCGGCACCGTCACCACGCATCACCCCGTCACTGGCCACAGCCTCAGGAGCCCCCGCTACCACTCCACCCCCAGGCAAAGCCCACGCCCCGCCCGCCACCGACGCCACATCCCCGTCCCCACCCCCGGACGGCACGGCTTCCCCCGCCCTCTCCATGGGCCCGACCGACGACCACGACTCACCGGCCCGAGCCTCGCCACCCCCAGCACCAGGCCACCCACCGGGAGCACCCTCTCCCCACCCCACAGACGCCGCCCCGGCAACCGCCGCCGACGGCCCGGCGGCCCCCGACGCCCCGAACGCCCGCTGCGACTCCCGCGCCTGCCGTTCCCCGGCCACCGCCGCCAGATACGCGGCCGGATGCACCCCCGCGGGCCCCGGAACCCCGGTGAACCCCCGCAAGTCCTCCGCCAGCCGCCCCGCCATCGCCCCGCCGACCTGTGGATCCAGCTGTCCCATCCGCGCCAGGTACTGCCGCACCGTCAGCCACCACGCATCAGGTACCCGCGAAAGGTCCAGCGCCCCGACCTCCGCAACCAACCACGGAGGCGGTGCCGGCAGCGCCGTCCCGGTCTCCGCCACGGGCATCCGCTCCCGTATGACCAGCGTTCCGGCGAACACATCACCCACCCGACGCCCTCGCGCCGACACCAACGACGCGATGGCCGCCACCACCCCCATCGTCATCACGATCTCGATGGCGCCCATCGCCCCGCGCACCAACGCATGCCGGAAACGGATCGGTCCGCCGTCCTCCCGTACGACCCGCAGTCCGCAGATCACCTTTCCCAGCGACCGGCCCTGGCTCAGCGTCTCGACGACGATCGGGATCCCGACCTGCACCAGCACGAACGACGCCACCGACACGGCCGCCACCGCCGCACTGTCCATCGACGAGGTCGCGCTCACCAGCATCAGCGAGATGCCGATGTAGATCACCCAGGCCACGGCCACATCGACCGCCACCGCCAGCCCCCGGCTCGGCAGCCTGGCCGGCCGCAGCCCGAGCACCACCGCTTCACCCGTGACGAGTTCCTTCACGCCGCGCCCCACTCCCTCTCGATCCCCGAAGTCCCGCCCACCCCACGCGGGACACGGCCAGTCTGCCAAGCTGACCCGGCACTCACCCACGGCGCTGCGAGGAGCGACACCCTATGGACCTCGATGTCTTCGTCACGGCCCACGGCGCCGCATGGGACCGCCTCGAAACACTGCTGCGCCGCAAACGCCACCTCACAGGAGCCGAGGCCGACGAACTGGTCGCCCTCTACCAACGCACCACCACCCACCTCTCCCTCCTCCTCTCCAGCGCCCCCGACCCCGCGCTGACCAGCCGCCTCACGTCCCTCGTGGCCCGCGCCCGCAGTACGGTCACCGGTGCCCGCAAGGCCTCCTGGCGCGACACCGCCCGCTTCTTCACCACGGCCTTCCCGGCAGCCGTCTACCGTCTGCGCCACTGGTGGATCCCCACCGCGATCCTCTCCACCGCGGTCGCCGCCCTCATCGGCTGGTGGATAGCCGCACACCCCGAGGTTCAGGCAGCCATCGGCGCTCCCGAGGACCTCCGCGACATGACCCGCCCCGGTGGCCAGTACGAGACCTACTACTCCAGCCACCCCGCCGCCTCCTTCGCCGCCCAGGTATGGACGAACAACGCCCAGGCCGTCGCCCTGTGTCTCGTCCTCGGCGCCTTCGCCGGCCTCCCCGTTCTGTGGATCCTCTTCCAGAACATGCTCAACCTGGGCGTCGGCATCGGCCTGATGTCCTCGGCGGGCCGCCTCGACACCTTCCTCGGCCTGATCCTTCCGCACGGCCTCCTCGAACTGACCGCCGTCTTCGTCGCCGCCGGCATCGGCCTCCGCCTGGGCTGGACCCTCATCGACCCAGGCCCGCGCACCCGCCGTACGGCCCTAGCCGAGGAAGGCCGCTCCGCCCTCGGAGTCGCCATCGGACTCGCCGCCGTCCTCTTCATATCCGGCGCCCTAGAAGGCTTCGTCACCCCTTCAGACCTCCCCACCTGGGCCCGCATCGGCATCGGCATAGCCGCCGAACTGGCCTTCCTCCTGTACGTCCACGTCCTGGGCGGCCGCGCCGTACGCGCCGGAGCCACCGGCGACGTCGACCTCTCCGACCGCGAAGCCGCGCTGCCGACCGCCGCGTGATGTGCATCGAGCCCTGCTGACCTGCTAATCTCCTCTTCTCCCCAGAAACCCGTTGACACGGGCGGCAGGGGGAGGTAGATTCGAACGGTTGCAGCGAACTGGACAAGTTCATCCGCAACGGTTAGTCTCTTCTCCGCTTCGGCCGGAATTTTCATTCGGCGAGGCGCAACCGACCACTTACCGGAAGCCCCGGCCGAATCAATTCGGCGGAATCTCTTCTGATAAAGTCGGAAAAGCCAAAAGGCAAACCCCTCCGACGGGGATTCGGAAACGAATTCGGACCGGCAACGGACCGAAACGGATCTGATAGAGTCGGAAAGGCCGAAAAGCGAAAGCGAAGCGGCCGACCCCGCTCCAACAGGGGGCCAGAGACGGAAACGGCTCTGGTACGGTTGGAAACGCGAAGAAGCCGAAAGGCGGAAACGCACCGGCGAAAATCGGGCCCGCAAGGATCTGATAGAGTCGGAAACGCAAGACCGAAGGGAAGCGCCCGGAGAGCCTGATGAAACAGGCACAAAGGAAGCGTCCGTTCCTTGAGAACTCAACAGCGTGCCAAAAGTCAACGCCAGATATGTTGATACCCCGTCCACCGGAAACACTCCGGAGGATGAGGTTCCTTTGAAAGCCCACCACGGCCCATGCGGTCGGGGTGGCACACACAGCGAGGACGCTGTGAACGAGAGGGCTTATTCCGCCCACTCGTTCCGCTCTCGTGTGTGTTGACCCGATTACGGGTAAACATTCACGGAGAGTTTGATCCTGGCTCAGGACGAACGCTGGCGGCGTGCTTAACACATGCAAGTCGAACGATGAACCTCCTTCGGGAGGGGATTAGTGGCGAACGGGTGAGTAACACGTGGGCAATCTGCCCTTCACTCTGGGACAAGCCCTGGAAACGGGGTCTAATACCGGATACGACTACCGACCGCATGGTCTGGTGGTGGAAAGCTCCGGCGGTGAAGGATGAGCCCGCGGCCTATCAGCTTGTTGGTGGGGTGATGGCCTACCAAGGCGACGACGGGTAGCCGGCCTGAGAGGGCGACCGGCCACACTGGGACTGAGACACGGCCCAGACTCCTACGGGAGGCAGCAGTGGGGAATATTGCACAATGGGCGAAAGCCTGATGCAGCGACGCCGCGTGAGGGATGACGGCCTTCGGGTTGTAAACCTCTTTCAGCAGGGAAGAAGCGAAAGTGACGGTACCTGCAGAAGAAGCGCCGGCTAACTACGTGCCAGCAGCCGCGGTAATACGTAGGGCGCAAGCGTTGTCCGGAATTATTGGGCGTAAAGAGCTCGTAGGCGGCTTGTCACGTCGGATGTGAAAGCCCGGGGCTTAACCCCGGGTCTGCATTCGATACGGGCAGGCTAGAGTTCGGTAGGGGAGATCGGAATTCCTGGTGTAGCGGTGAAATGCGCAGATATCAGGAGGAACACCGGTGGCGAAGGCGGATCTCTGGGCCGATACTGACGCTGAGGAGCGAAAGCGTGGGGAGCGAACAGGATTAGATACCCTGGTAGTCCACGCCGTAAACGTTGGGAACTAGGTGTGGGCGACATTCCACGTCGTCCGTGCCGCAGCTAACGCATTAAGTTCCCCGCCTGGGGAGTACGGCCGCAAGGCTAAAACTCAAAGGAATTGACGGGGGCCCGCACAAGCAGCGGAGCATGTGGCTTAATTCGACGCAACGCGAAGAACCTTACCAAGGCTTGACATACACCGGAAAACCCTGGAGACAGGGTCCCCCTTGTGGTCGGTGTACAGGTGGTGCATGGCTGTCGTCAGCTCGTGTCGTGAGATGTTGGGTTAAGTCCCGCAACGAGCGCAACCCTTGTTCTGTGTTGCCAGCATGCCCTTCGGGGTGATGGGGACTCACAGGAGACTGCCGGGGTCAACTCGGAGGAAGGTGGGGACGACGTCAAGTCATCATGCCCCTTATGTCTTGGGCTGCACACGTGCTACAATGGCCGGTACAATGAGCTGCGATACCGCGAGGTGGAGCGAATCTCAAAAAGCCGGTCTCAGTTCGGATTGGGGTCTGCAACTCGACCCCATGAAGTCGGAGTTGCTAGTAATCGCAGATCAGCATTGCTGCGGTGAATACGTTCCCGGGCCTTGTACACACCGCCCGTCACGTCACGAAAGTCGGTAACACCCGAAGCCGGTGGCCCAACCCCTTGTGGGAGGGAATCGTCGAAGGTGGGACTGGCGATTGGGACGAAGTCGTAACAAGGTAGCCGTACCGGAAGGTGCGGCTGGATCACCTCCTTTCTAAGGAGCATCTAGATCTCGCAAGAGATCCAGAGCCACTACGTCGGCAAATGTTCGACGGTGGTTAGCTCATGGGTGGAACGTTGACTATTCGGCGCACTTGATTGGTTGTCACTAGTACTGCTTCGGCGTGGAACGTGGGGATTGATGGAGTGGGCCGGGCGCGCTGTTGGGTATCTGAGGGTACGGACTGTGAGTCTGGACCTTCGCGATGCCGGCCCCAGTGAACTCAGCCTTCGGGTTGGGGTGGTGGGTGGCTGGTCGTTGCTTGAGAACTGCACAGTGGACGCGAGCATCTGTGGCCAAGTTTTTAAGGGCGCACGGTGGATGCCTTGGCACCAGGAACCGATGAAGGACGTGGGAGGCCACGATAGGCCCCGGGGAGCTGTCAACCGAGCTTTGATCCGGGGGTGTCCGAATGGGGAAACCCGGCAGTCGTCATGGGCTGTCACCCGCTGCTGAACACATAGGCAGTGTGGAGGGAACGCGGGGAAGTGAAACATCTCAGTACCCGCAGGAAGAGAAAACAACCGTGATTCCGGGAGTAGTGGCGAGCGAAACCGGATGAGGCCAAACCAGTCACGTGTGATACCCGGCAGGGGTTGCGTGGTTGGGGTTGTGGGAGTTCTCTTTTGCAGTCTGCCGGCTGTGAGGCAAGTCAGAAACCGTTGGTGTAGGCGAAGGACATGCGAAAGGTCCGGCGTAGAGGGTAAGACCCCCGTAGCTGAAACATCAACGGCTTGCTTGAGAACCACCCAAGTAGCACGGGGCCCGAGAAATCCCGTGTGAATCTGGCGGGACCACCCGTTAAGCCTAAATATTCCCTGGTGACCGATAGCGGATAGTACCGTGAGGGAATGGTGAAAAGTACCGCGGGAGCGGAGTGAAATAGTACCTGAAACCGTGTGCCTACAAGCCGTGGGAGCGTCGCGCAGAGACTTGTCTCTGCGTCGTGACTGCGTGCCTTTTGAAGAATGAGCCTGCGAGTTTGCGGTATGTTGCGAGGTTAACCCGTGTGGGGAAGCCGTAGCGAAAGCGAGTCCGAATAGGGCGTTGAGTAGCGTGCCCAAGACCCGAAGCGGAGTGATCTAGCCATGGGCAGGTTGAAGCGGAGGTAAGACTTCGTGGAGGACCGAACCCACCAGGGTTGAAAACCTGGGGGATGACCTGTGGTTAGGGGTGAAAGGCCAATCAAACTCCGTGATAGCTGGTTCTCCCCGAAATGCATTTAGGTGCAGCGTCGTGTGTTTCTTGCCGGAGGTAGAGCACTGGATAGGCGATGGGCCCTACCGGGTTACTGACCTTAGCCAAACTCCGAATGCCGGTAAGTGAGAGCGCGGCAGTGAGACTGTGGGGGATAAGCTCCATGGTCGAGAGGGAAACAGCCCAGAGCATCGACTAAGGCCCCTAAGCGTGTGCTAAGTGGGAAAGGATGTGGAGTCGCAGAGACAACCAGGAGGTTGGCTTAGAAGCAGCCATCCTTGAAAGAGTGCGTAATAGCTCACTGGTCAAGTGATTCCGCGCCGACAATGTAGCGGGGCTCAAGCACACCGCCGAAGTCGTGTCATTGCAGTAATACTCTAACGGAGGCTGTGATGGGTAGGGGAGCGTCGTGTGCCGGGTGAAGCAGCCGTGGAAACGAGTTGTGGACGGTTCACGAGTGAGAATGCAGGCATGAGTAGCGATACACACGTGGGAAACGTGTGCGCCGATTGACTAAGGGTTCCTGGGTCAAGCTGATCTGCCCAGGGTAAGTCGGGACCTAAGGCGAGGCCGACAGGCGTAGTCGATGGACAACCGGTTGATATTCCGGTACCCGCTTTGAAACGCCCAATATCGAATCCATTAATGCTAAGGCCGTGAAGCCGGCCTGGAGTCTTCGGACAAAGGGACGTGGTGGAGCCGCCGATCCAAGGTGGTAGTAGGTAAGCGATGGGGTGACGCAGGAAGGTAGTCCAGCCCGGGCGGTGGTTGTCCCGGGGTAAGGGTGTAGCCCGTCATCTAGGCAAATCCGGATGACTTGAGGGTGAGACCTGATGCCGAGCCGATTGTGGTGAAGTGGATGATCCTATGCTGTCGAGAAAAGCCTCTAGCGAGTTTCATGGCGGCCCGTACCCTAAACCGACTCAGGTGGTCAGGTAGAGAATACCGAGGCGTTCGGGTGAACTATGGTTAAGGAACTCGGCAAAATGCCCCCGTAACTTCGGGAGAAGGGGGGCCATTGCTGGTGATGAGTCTTGCACTCTGAGCTGGTGGTGGCCGCAGAGACCAGCGAGAAGCGACTGTTTACTAAAAACACAGGTCCGTGCGAAGCCGTAAGGCGATGTATACGGACTGACGCCTGCCCGGTGCTGGAACGTTAAGGGGACCGGTTAGTCAACTTTCGGGTTGGCGAAGCTGAGAACTTAAGCGCCAGTAAACGGCGGTGGTAACTATAACCATCCTAAGGTAGCGAAATTCCTTGTCGGGTAAGTTCCGACCTGCACGAATGGCGTAACGACTTCTCGACTGTCTCAACCATAGGCCCGGTGAAATTGCATTACGAGTAAAGATGCTCGTTTCGCGCAGCAGGACGGAAAGACCCCGGGACCTTTACTATAGCTTGATATTGGTGTTCGGTTCGGCTTGTGTAGGATAGGTGGGAGACTTTGAAGCGGCCACGCCAGTGGTTGTGGAGTCATTGTTGAAATACCACTCTGGTCGTGCTGGATGTCTAACCTGGGTCCGTGATCCGGATCAGGGACAGTGTCTGGTGGGTAGTTTAACTGGGGCGGTTGCCTCCTAAAGAGTAACGGAGGCGCCCAAAGGTTCCCTCAGCCTGGTTGGCAATCAGGTGTTGAGTGTAAGTGCACAAGGGAGCTTGACTGTGAGACTGACGGGTCGAGCAGGTACGAAAGTAGGGACTAGTGATCCGGCGGTGGCTTGTGGAAGCGCCGTCGCTCAACGGATAAAAGGTACCCCGGGGATAACAGGCTGATCTTCCCCAAGAGTCCATATCGACGGGATGGTTTGGCACCTCGATGTCGGCTCGTCGCATCCTGGGGCTGGAGTCGGTCCCAAGGGTTGGGCTGTTCGCCCATTAAAGCGGTACGCGAGCTGGGTTTAGAACGTCGTGAGACAGTTCGGTCCCTATCCGCTGTGCGCGTAGGAGTCTTGAGAAGGGCTGTCCCTAGTACGAGAGGACCGGGACGGACGAACCTCTGGTGTGCCAGTTGTCCTGCCAAGGGCATGGCTGGTTGGCTACGTTCGGAAAGGATAACCGCTGAAAGCATCTAAGCGGGAAGCCTGCTTCGAGATGAGGACTCCCACCCCCTTTGAGGGGTTAAGGCTCCCAGTAGACGACTGGGTTGATAGGCCAGATATGGAAGCCCGGTAACGGGTGGAGTTGACTGGTACTAATAGGCCGAGGGCTTGTCCTCAGTTGCTCGCGTCCACTGTGTAGGTTCTGAAGTAACGACCTGTGATTGTGCCGGGTTGGTTAACTTCATAGTGTTTCGGTGGTCATTGCGTTAGGGAAACGCCCGGTTACATTCCGAACCCGGAAGCTAAGCCTTTCAGCGCCGATGGTACTGCAGGGGGGACCCTGTGGGAGAGTAGGACGCCGCCGAACAAATTTTGATAATGCCTCGTTCTCCGAGTTTCGACTCGGGGAACGAGGCATTTTTGCGTTGTGGGAGGAATGGGGAAGCCCTCCGGTCGAAGGGCCGGCACCGAGGCGGAGGTGCCTTGTGGGTTGCTTGTGGGTTGGGCTGACCTGGCTTGGTACGTGGAAGAGTGCCGGGCGAGCCTAGCGGGAGCCTTTACCGGTGGCCTTGCTTTCCCTCACGGGTGTGCTTGCCAGCGTCTGCACGGGGCTTTGAGGTGTTGGAGGCCCCATTAGCGTCGTCTCCCCAGCCGTGTGAGGACCTCCCTTGTATGCCACGTGTCCGCGGAGGTGTCTGCAGGCGCTGGCTGGGTGAGGGGTGAGGACGCAGGCGGTTTTACAGGCGACCAGCGGACTTGAGGGTGAGGTAGGCGTCGGCCAGGTCGGGGGCCAGGCGGGCAGGGGTGGAGTCGATGACGGTGATGCCGTGGTGGCGGAGGCGGTCTGCGGTGCGGCGGCGGGCGGCGCGGGTCTGTTCCGCGGCGGCGGCTGCGTAGACGGCCTGGGGCGTGTGGCGGCCGGCGGCCATTTCCTCGATGCGGGGGTCGGCCACGGCCGCGACGATGAGCTCGTTGCGTTGGGTGAGGCCAGGGAGGACGGGCAGGAGGGCTTCCTCCACGGGGGCCGCGTCCAGGCCGGTGAAGAGGACGATCAGGGACCGGCGCGGGGTGCGGCGGTGGATGGTGGCGGCCAGGCCGCGGGCGTCCGCTTCGACCAATTGGGATTCGAGGGGGGTCAGGGCTTCGGTCAGAGCTGGGAGGAGATCGCGGGCTGTGCGGCCTTGGACTGAGGCTCGTACGCGGCGGTCGTAGGCGAGCAGATCCACACGGTCACCGGCGCGGGCGGCAAGGGCGCCGAGCAGCAGGGCGGCGTCCATGGAGGCGTCGAGGCGGGGGATGTCGCCGACACGGCCGGCCGAGGTACGGCCGGTCTCCAGGACGAGCAGGATGCGGCGGTCGCGTTCTGGGCGCCAGGTGCGGACTGCGAGGTTCTGCCGGCGGGCGGTGGCGCGCCAGTCGATGGAGCGGGTGTCGTCACCGGGGGTGTAGTCGCGGAGGCTGTCGAACTCCGTGCCCTCGCCGCGGGTCAGGATGCTGGTGCGGCCGTCGAGTTCGCGGAGCCGGGCGAGCTTGGCGGGCAGGTGTTTGCGGCTGGTGAAGGGCGGAAGGACGCGTAGCGTCCATGGGACGTGATGGCTTCCTTGCCGGGCTGCCAGGCCGAGCGGGCCGTAGGAGCGCACGGTGACGCGGACCGCGTGGTGGTCACCGCGGCGGGTGGGGTGGAGCGTGGTGGTGAGGCGGCGGCGTTCGGCGGCCGGGACGCGCACGGTGTGGCGGGATGCGGGGATGTCCGAACCGGGC
This sequence comes from Streptomyces sp. G7(2002), assembly GCF_028870195.1. Taxonomy (NCBI): domain Bacteria; kingdom Bacillati; phylum Actinomycetota; class Actinomycetes; order Kitasatosporales; family Streptomycetaceae; genus Streptomyces; species Streptomyces sp. G7(2002). The sequence continues at coordinate 3,973,163 of NZ_CP102609.1, read as the reverse complement.
TGGAAGGTGCTCGGAGGCCAGGCGTCACGGATCTGGGCGCGCAGGGTGCGGCGGCTCGGATTGGTGAGGGTGAGGTGCGTGTGGGCTTCGCCTGTTAGTCGAACGGTTGTATCACCGGTTCGGGTGAAATGGAGCTTTCGCACTGGCGCGGCGAGTGCGAGGTCGCACAAAATTGCTATCAGCAGGGCGAGTTGAACGGCGAGGATGCCGAGCCAGCTGGGCAGCACGAAGCCGACGAAGACGGCTCCGGATGCGGAGATGAGGGCGGTGCGTCCGGTGAGGGCCACGGTGTCGTCTCAGCGGGGGACGGGGAGATGAGCGAGTACGGCGTTGATCACGGAGTCTGCGGTGACTCCCTCCATCTCCGCTTCGGGGCGGAGCTGGACACGATGTCGGAGCGTAGGAAGAGCAAGGGCCTTGACGTCGTCGGGGGTGACATAGTCGCGGCCGGTGAGCCAGGCCCAGGCTCGTGACGTGGAGAGCAGAGCGGTGGCGCCTCGGGGGGAGACGCCGAGAGAGAGCGAGGGGGATTCGCGGGTGGCACGGCAGATATCGACGATATAGCCGGTGACTTCGGGGGAGACGGCGGTCTTGGCGACCGCGGCTCGCGCAGCGTCGAGGTCAGCGGTGGAGGCGACAGGGCGCAGCCCTGCGGCACTGAGGTCGTGGGGGCTGAAGCCGGCCGCGTGCCGGGTGAGGATGTCTATCTCATCGTGGCGGGCGGGGAGCGGCACCGTCAGCTTCAGCAGGAACCGGTCGAGCTGGGCCTCGGGGAGCGGGTAAGTGCCCTCGTACTCCACGGGGTTCTGTGTGGCGGCTACCAGGAACGGCTCGGGGAGGGGACGAGCTGTGCCGTCGACGGTCACCTGACGCTCTTCCATCGCTTCGAGCAGCGACGCCTGGGTTTTGGGTGGCGTGCGGTTGATCTCGTCGGCGAGCAGGAGGTTGGTGAAGACGGGGCCCGGCTGGAAGGAGAACTCGGCGCTGCGGGCGTCGTAGACCAGCGAGCCGGTGACATCGCTCGGCATCAGGTCAGGGGTGAACTGGACGCGCTTGGTGTCGAGTTCGAGAGCGGCCGACAGGGCGCGAACGAGCAGGGTTTTGGCGACGCCGGGGGCGCCTTCGAGGAGCACATGACCGCGACAGAGCAGTGCGACGACCAAGCCGGTGACGGCGGGGTCCTGGCCTACAACGGCCTTGGCTATCTCGGTGCGCAGGTCCTCCAGGGAGGCTCGGGCGCTGTCAGCGGTCGGGGTGCTCACGGGGGGCGTGCCTCTCTTGGGAAACGATCGAGGATTCGAGTTCGTCGAGTTGGTCGGCCAGGTGGACCAAGGCCTTGTCGTCCGCGGGGGCCGGGCCGAAGAGCAGGACACGGAGGCCTGCATCGACGCCGGGGGCGGTGGTCAAGTGGGCGTGAAGGGCCGGGAGAAGGATGTCGGGGGTGTGGGCGTGGGCCGGGGATACGCCGATGAGGGGGGCGAGTCGTGTGCGGGTCGCGGAGCGCAGCACGGAGGAAGCACGGTCGCGGGCGTTGGCCTGCTCGTACAGGCGGGCGTGCCCCTCGGTGGTTTCGGCGGCCGGGACGGTGACAGGGAGCTTTTCCGGCACCAGTGGGCCGAGGCGACGGGCGCGCCACAGGGCCGCGAGGGCGGCGGCAAAGGTGAGTTGGAGCAGGGCCCAGTACCAGCCGGAAGGGACGAGATCGAGGAAGCCGCGCTGGTCGTCCTGAGCGGAGGACGGGTCGCTCATGGAGGGGAGGTACCAGACCAGATGCTTGTGCGTACCGAGGAGTTGAAGGGCCAGCGAGGCGTTGCCGTGCTCGGCGAGGTGGTGGTTGTAGAGGAAATCGGGGGAGCCGAGGAGCACGGTGTCGCGGCCGGTGCGGGGGGCCGGCAGGCGCAGCAGGGTGGGACGGTCGCCGCTGAGGTAGCAACGATCGGTTCCGCTGGCGGAAGTTGTGTAACTGAGGCCGCCCAGGAGGGCGTTCCCGGCGCGTCGGGCCTCCGGAAGGGAACAGGCGGGCCTGCGGGCCGAGATGTCGGCCGGGGAATCCGTCCCGACGCCGGGGGCGAAGGTTTCGAGGGCCGAGGAGTCGGGGGCAAGGAGGACAGTGCGGCCGGGAGTGTGGGCGGTCGCGGTGTGCAGGCCCGTCAGCTGATCTTGCGTCAGCATCTCGGGGTTGGTGACGAGGAGTGTGGTGTGCGGCCCGGCCGCGGCGGCGGCTTCCTCGGAGGTGGTCACGACCTGGGTGGAGACGTCGTGAGAGGCCAGGAGTTGGGCGATGGCCCGGCTTCCGGTCCGGTCGTAGGACCGGGGGTCGAGCCGCCCGTGCTGTTCGCCGGACTGCAGAGCCGCGATCGCCACACCGCTGATGACGAGCAGGAGGAGCGCGAGCAGCGGTCCGCGGGACCGGTTCCACAGGCTGCGAACGGTGGGAGGGAGTGCGGAGGTGTCCGGGGCGGCCGTGGTCATCCGCGGCTCCTGGTCGGGGTCGTGGCCAGGTCGGGCTTGGCGTGTTGCAGGTCGGTGTCGAGGCCGGTCACGAGGGTGTACGCCTGTTCCGTGCCGGGGCGGCCGCCGTATGTGACGTCGTCGAAGGTGCGTGCCGCGGTACGCAGCCGGTCGGCGTACGCGGGGAGTGCCCAACCCGCTTCGGTGGCCGCCTCATCGGCGGTGCGGCCGGGGCCAGGGGTGAGCAGTGTCCGTTCCTCGAGGGCGAGGACGACCGCGCGCATGCGGTCTTGGATCGCCTGGTTCCAGCGGCCCTCTACGGCGTGCCGGTCGGCGGCGGCGCGGTGTTCGGCGGCGGTGCGGGGGGTGTCGGAGAAGAGCGCACCGCTCGTGGTCGGAGTGCGGCGCACCGCGCCGAGCCGCAGCCGGAGTGCGACCACGAGCAGCAGGACGAATGCGGCGATGGCGAGAAGCCCGATCCAGCCACCCGGTGTGGCGCCCGCGGCCGCGTGGAAGAGGTCGTTGACGCGTTCCCAGAGCCAATCGAGGGCACGCTGGATCGGGTTGGGGTCGTGCTGGTGGTACCGAGGGTCGGACAGTTCGCGCTCGGCCGCCTCTTGGGCGGGGACGCGTGGAGTCCGCACCGGTATGTCGTCGTCGGGGCGCGCGATGAGTCGTATGAGCGCGGCCCCGTTCCCCCCTGTGGTCACCGCATCAGCTTCCCGGTGTGGCGTTGCCGGGGTGCTGCCCGGGGCCGTCGGCGGGGGTGGACTTGGCCGGGGCTTCCGGGGCGGCCGTGGGCGCGGCGCCTGGGTCGGTGGCGTCGGCGTTGGTGCCGCCCGTCTTGGGGCCGTCTGCCTCGGTGTTGTCCGTGGCGTGGCTGTCGGCCGGCGTCCCGTCTGCAGGCGTGCCGGCAGCGGCCGGTGCGGCCGCTGTTGTTGGGGCGTGGCCCTGGACCGGGCCCGTGGCTGCGGGAGCGGAGGGCGCCGAGTGCGCGGTGGGGGCGTCGGCGCCGTAGCCGGGGAGGCCTGCGGCGCGGGCGAGTTCGAGGTCGAGTGCCTCGCGGCGGATGCGCTGGTCCATGTACAGGAGCGCGGTGACGCTGGCGCTGATCGGGAAGGTGATGGTGGAGCTGATGACGGCTCCGACGCCCAGCACGATCAGGAACGACCAGCCGGTGGAGCTGCTGGTGCCGTTCGCCCAGTCCATGAGGTTCTCGCCACCGATGAGGAAGGCGACGAGGGTGGCAGGGATCTGGATGATGAACTCGACGATGCCGATCAGGAGGTAGGTGAGGAGCTGTGCGCCCAGCACTCGCCACCAGGCGCCCCGTACGAGCTTCGCGGAGCGGCGCATCGCGGCGATGACGCCCTGCTTCTCCAGCATCAGCGCGGGGGAGGCGAGGCTGTAGCGGACCCACAGCCAGATGGTCACGACGGTGGTGGCCATCCCGCCGAACAGGGTGAGGAGCAGTCCGGCCTTCGGCATGCCCGTGGCGACGAGGATGATGCCGGGCCCCACACCGACCGCGACGATGGCCGTGATGAGCAGGGGGAGCAGTACCAGCAGGCCGAGCAGGCGCGGGAGCTGGGGACGCGCATCGCGCCAGGCTTCCCCGGCTGTCACCGAGCGGCCCAGGACGGCCCGGCTCACGACCATGGTGAGCAGCCCCGTGGCGATGATGGTGGCGAGCAGCCCGATCACGGAGGTGATGCCGGTGGCGGCGAGCGAATTGCCCACCTCACGCATGGTCTCGCGGAGCGGCGGGATGTTTTCGCTCGACAGCGAGGGGGCGCGGTCGGCGCCCTGGAACCACAGACCGGTGACTACGGTGATGGCGGTCTGCGAGATCACCGCGACGATCAGCGAGATGCCGAGGACGGTGCGCCAATGGGCGCGCATGGTGGTGACCGCGCCGTCGAGTATCTCGCCGACGGCGAGGGGGCGCAGCGGGATGACGCCGGGCTTGGCGGCCTGTGGCGTCGGGGCCCAGGCGCCGCCCCAGGGGGGCTGATTGCCGGGGCCCGGAGCACCGCCCCAGCCGGGTCCGCCGTAGCCGGGCGATGTGGCACGGGTGCGGTCGCCGGCCGTGCTCTGGTCAGGCCCGCCATGCGGGCCGCGGCTCTGACCGGGGATACCGGCGGGGGCCGACCACTGGCCGGCGGGTGGCTGTTCCTTGGACCAGTTCGGTGGGGACGACTGCCCGGCGGGGCCGGTCTGGTCTGCCTGGGTGGGCTGCTCCTGGGTGCCGCGGGCCGGCTCGTCGGAGGGAGTGGATCCGGGCGAGGCCCAGCCCGGAGAGTTGTTCATCGTCGCTCCTTCTTGCTGCCCGTCCGCCGGGGCGGCGGGGGTCCGGGGTCCGCGGTGGCAGTCATCGTGTCATGGCCACCGGCGTTGTGTACCGGTGCCCGGAGGACGAGGGGACCTTCTGTTCGAGGGCCGGTCGGCGGCAGACTGAAGGAATGGGCGATCAGTACGAGGTATCTGAGGTGGGCGCCGGGGCGCTCACGATTCCGTCGTTGCGCTGGGAGGAGCCGCCCGAGGGGCCCGTATTGGTCCTCCTTGATCAGACGCGGCTGCCCGCGGAGGAGGTCGAGCTGGTCTGCACGGACGTTCCGGCGCTGGTGCAGGCGATCCGGACACTGGCCGTGCGCGGGGCGCCGCTGCTGGGCATCGCGGGCGCGTACGGCGTCGCGCTGGCCGCGGCACGCGGCTTTGACGTGGAGGAGGCGGTGGAGGCGCTGGCACAGGCCCGGCCGACCGCGGTCAATCTGGGGTACGGGGTACAGCGGGCGGCTGTCGCGTACCGCGCGGCGTTCGGCGAGGACGGTGCTCAGGCCGCCGCCGCTGCGGCGCTGGCCGAGGCGCGGGCCGTGCACGCCGAGGACATCGAGGCCAGTGCCCGGATGGCGGAGCACGGGCTGGCGCTGCTGGGCGAGCTGCTGCCGGGTGGCGGTCACCGGATACTCACGCACTGCAATACGGGTGCCCTGGTGTCCGGGGGCGAGGGCACCGCCCTGGCGGTGGCGCTGGCGGCGCACCGGGCCGGTGAGCTGCGCCGGCTGTGGGTGGACGAGACGCGGCCGCTGTTGCAGGGGGCGCGACTGACCGCCTACGAGGCGGCGCGGGCGGGTATGGCGTACACGGTGCTCTCGGACGGGGCGGCGGGATCGCTGTTCGCCGGGGGCGAGGTGGATGCGGTGCTGATCGGCGCTGACCGGATCGCGGCGGACGGGTCGGTGGCCAACAAGGTCGGCAGCTATCCGCTGGCGGTGCTGGCGCGCTACCACCACGTTCCGTTCGTGGTGGTGGCACCGACCAGCACGGTGGATCTGGAGACCGAGGAGGGGGCGGATATCGAAGTGGAGCAGCGTCCGGGCCAGGAAGTGACGGAGTTCTCGTTGCCGTTTGCGCAGGGGCCCGGGGCGGAGGCCGGCACCGGCATACCAGTGGCGCCGCTGGGCGCACAGGCCTACAACCCGGCCTTCGACGTCACTCCGCCGGAGCTGGTGACGGCGATCGTCACGGAGGCCGGAGTGGTGTCTCCGGTGACCCGGGACGGGCTGGCAGAGGTGTGTTCCACGTCACGATGGAGTAAGTCACGATCAGGTAATGGGATGATGGCCGAATGAAGGGACGCGTCCTGGTCGTCGACGACGACACCGCACTGGCAGAGATGCTCGGCATCGTGCTGCGTGGCGAAGGTTTTGAACCGTCGTTCGTGTCGGACGGTGACAAGGCCCTTGCCGCCTTCCGCGAGACGAAGCCCGATCTTGTGCTGCTCGACCTGATGCTGCCCGGACGGGACGGCATCGAGGTCTGCCGGCTGATCCGGGCCGAGTCCGGGGTGCCGATCGTCATGCTGACCGCCAAGAGCGACACGGTGGATGTGGTGGTCGGGCTCGAGTCGGGCGCGGACGACTACATCGTCAAGCCGTTCAAGCCCAAGGAGCTGGTGGCACGGATCCGGGCGCGGCTGCGGCGTTCGGAGGAGCCCACGCCCGAGCAGCTGGCGATCGGTGACCTGGTCATCGATGTGGCGGGCCACTCGGTGAAGCGGGACGGGCAGTCGATCGCGCTGACCCCGCTGGAGTTCGATCTGCTGGTGGCGCTGGCGCGCAAGCCGTGGCAGGTGTTCACGCGTGAGGTGCTGCTCGAGCAGGTCTGGGGCTATCGGCACGCCGCCGACACCCGGCTGGTCAATGTCCATGTGCAGCGGCTGCGCTCCAAGGTCGAGAGGGACCCTGAGCGGCCGGAGATCGTGGTGACCGTGCGCGGGGTCGGCTACAAGGCCGGGCCCAGCTGAGATGATCCGGGACGGTTCGGCCCCGGAGGGAAAGCGGGGGCGCACCGTCGGCCCGGCGGGTGATATGTCCTTTTCGGGCAGGTTGTCTGCTTGGTTGCTGCGTGGCGGGCAGCTGCTGCCCGACGGCGCGGTGAGCGGACCGGTCCACCCCCTACTGCGGCTCTTCAGCCGCTGGGTGCGGCGGCCGCTGCTGCCCGCCCTGCGGCTGTGGCGGCGCAATATCCAGCTGCGCGTGGTGGCGACCACGCTGCTGATGTCGCTCGCCGTGGTGCTGCTGCTCGGTGTCGTGGTCGTCGGGCAGGTCCGTAACGGCCTGCTCACGGCCAAGGCCCAGGCCGCGCAGAGTCAGGCCGTGGGCGGCTTCAGCGTCGCTCAGAAGATGGCTGACGGCGCCGACGACACCCGGCCCGATGAAGGCGCCCGCACAGGAAACCGCGGCACCCAGGACTCCGCGACCTGGCTGACCGGCCTGGTGGAACAGCTCGCCAGTGGTGGCCAGGGCGTCTTCTCCGTCGTGGCGCTCAGTTCCGACTCGGACGAACCGTTCGGCGACTCCAGTCCCGGCACCCGCGGGCCGCGCGCCTCGGGCGATGTCGATCCCGAGCGGAGCGTGCCCGCCGATCTGCGGCGGAAGCTGGACACCAAATCCGGGACGTTCCGCCAGTACACCCAGATCAAGCGCATCGGGTCGGACGACGGCGTGTCGGCGCTCATCATCGGCAAGCGTCTCAACGATGCAAACAGCAACCAGTACCAGCTCTACTACCTCTTCCCGTTCACCCAGGAAGAGGAGTCGCTCAAGCTGGTGACGGGGACCCTCGCGACCGCGGGGGTGTTCGTCGTGATCCTGCTCGGCGCGATCGCCTGGCTGGTGGTCCGGCAGGTCGTCACGCCCGTACGGATGGCCGCGGGGATCTCCGAGCGGCTGGCCGCCGGCCTGCTCCAGGAGCGGATGAAGGTCACCGGCGAGGACGACATCGCCCGGCTCGGTGAGTCCTTCAACAAGATGGCGCAGAACCTCCAGGTCAAGATCCAGCAGCTGGAGGAGCTGTCCCGGATGCAGCGCCGCTTCGTCTCCGACGTCTCGCACGAGCTGCGTACGCCGCTGACGACCGTACGGATGGCTGCCGATGTCATCCATGACGCGCGGGACGAGTTCGATCCCGCCACCGCGCGCTCCGCCGAGCTGCTGCGCGGCCAGCTCGACCGCTTCGAATCACTGCTCGCTGAGCTGCTGGAGATCAGCCGGTTCGACGCCGGCGCCGCCGCGCTGGAGGCCGAGCCGGTCGACCTGCGCGACGTGGTGCACCGCGTCATCGAGGGGGCCGAGCCGCTCGCCGACCGCAAGGGCACCCGGATCGTGGTGCGCGGCGCCGAGCAGCCCGTCATCGCCGAGGCCGACCCCCGCCGGGTGGAGCGGGTGCTGCGCAATCTCGTCGTCAACGCCGTCGAGCACGGTGAGGGCCGCGATGTCGTGGTGCGGCTGGCATCCGCGGGCGGCCGCAGCGGCGGCGCGGTGGCCGTCGCGGTGCGTGACTACGGCGTCGGCCTCAAGCCCGGCGAGGCCACCCGGGTCTTCAACCGTTTCTGGCGCGCGGACCCGGCCCGGGCCCGTACGACCGGCGGTACCGGACTCGGCCTGTCCATCGCCGTCGAGGACGCCCGGCTGCACGGCGGCTGGCTGCAGGCCTGGGGCGAGCCGGGCGGCGGCTCGCAGTTCCGGCTGACGCTGCCGCGTACGGCCGGTGAGACCCTGCGTGGGTCCCCGATACCCCTGGAGCCGGAGGACTCGCGGCGCCACCGCGGACTGGACGAGACGGGACAGCCGCGTACCGGATCGGGCCACAAGGCGTCCACGATCCCGGTGCAGACGCGCGCCGCACAGGCGGGCGACTCGGCCTCCCCCGTACCGGAGCCGAAGGTGGCCCGTCCGGAGGCCGATCCGACGGCGCTGCCCGGCAGCGGCGCCCGTGTGGTGCCGCAGAGTGGGGGCGCACGGAGCGAAGCGGCGGCGCGCGGCGAAAGCGCGCGCATCGACGAGCCGGTCCACGAGGGCGGGGCCGAGCAGGAAGCCGGACAGGGCGTGGAGCGGGAAGGCGGGCTGCGTGGACACTGAGCGCGGAGGCGAGCACGGGGAGAGGGCCGGGTCCCGTCCCCGCGCCCGCAGGGGAGCCGGGCCGGCGCGGAAGTTTCTGCTGCTCGGTTGTGCGGCGGCGCTGCTGGCGGGCTGCGCGTCGATGCCGGACGGCGGGGAGGTCACCTCGGTCGACCAGTCGCCGCGCTCCGAAGGCGAGTCGCAGGTGCGGGTCTACGGCGTACCGCCGCAGGACGGTGCGCAGCCCATCAACATCGTGCGCAGCTTCCTCGACGCGACGACCAGCGACGAGGCGGATTTCCGTACGGCCACCCAGTATCTGGCCAAGTCGGCGAAGCGGACCTGGCGGCCGTTCCAGGCCACCAATGTGCTCCAGGAGCGCCCGAAGGCCGAGCCGAAGCTGCAGCCCAACCGTGAGGACGCCAACGCCCTCACGGTCACGCTCTCCGGCAGCCAGGTGGCAACGGTGGACGACAGTCACGCCTACACCCCGGAGGAGAAGCCGTACCACCGGACGATCCACCTCATCAAGGAGGGGGGACAGTGGCGTATCGACCGGCTGCCCAACGGGCTGGTGCTCGGGCTGTCCGACTTCCAGCGCATCTACCGCTCGGTCAACAAGTACTACTTCGCGTCCTACAACTCGGAGTCGCAGGAGCCCAAGGCGAACCGGAACGCGCTCGTCGCGGACCCGGTCTATCTGCGGCAGCGGATAAAGCCGATCACCGCCAGTGTGGAGGCGTTGCTGTCCGGGCCCACCGACTGGCTTAACCAGGTGACGACTTCGGCGTTCCCGTCCGGCACCCGGCTCGCCGCGAGTGATCTGGCGCTGGACGACTCCAACGCGCTGCACGTCAGGCTCAGCAAGCAGGCGGTGAGTACGGACACCGCGCAGTGCAAGCGGATGGCGGCTCAGCTCTTCTTCACCGTCCAGGACATGACACGGGCTTCGAAGGTCAGCGAGGTCGAGCTCCAGGACGACAGCGACAACTCGCTGTGTGCGCTGTCCCAGGAGCAGGCCGAGCGCGACTTCGCCCCGTCCCCGGGCACCGGGCGCGCCGCCGATGAGTACTTCATCGACGCCGACCACAAGGTCGTCGCCATGTCGGACTCCGCGACCGAACCGACGCCGGTCCGCGGGCCGTTCGGAACGGGCCATACCCCGCTGCGTTCGATCGCCATCTCGCGCGGGGAGGACACCGCGGCCGGGGTGTCGGGCGACGGCCGGTCGCTGTATGTGGCCGCCATGGAGGACGACATCAAACGTGGCGAGCCGCTGCTGACCAGCAACGGCCCGGCCAAGGGTGCCGACAGCGGGCTGACCGCGCCGAGCTGGGACGGCCTGGGCGATCTGTGGATCGCGGACCGCGATGCGCACAGCTCGCGGCTGCTGCGGATGCGCGAGGGCAAGGGCGACCCCGAAGAGGTGTCGGTGCCCGGCCTCAACGGGCGGCGGATCAAGGCGATCAAGGTCGCCGCGGACGGGATCCGGATCGCGATCCTGGTGGAGGACAAGGGGCGTACGACGCTCCAGCTCGGCCGGGTCGAGCGGGGCGGAAGTTCGGCGCACCCGGTGCTGTCGGTGCAGGAACTGCGGCCGATCGCCCCGCAGTTGGAGGATGTGGTGGCTGCGTCCTGGGCGGGCGGCAGCCGGCTGGTGGTGGTCGGACGGGAGTCCGGCGGTGTGCAGCAGATGCAGTTCATGGAGACCGACGGTTCGGCGTCCAATGCGCAGACGCTGCCCGGCGTCAACGGCGTCAAGGCGGTGGCCGCCTCGGAGGACGAGACCAGGCCGCTGATCGCCGACGCCACGGAGGGCATCGTGCGGCTGCCACTGGACTCGAACTGGAAGACCGTGGCGAAGGACGGGACGGCGCCGGTCTATCCCGGGTGACGGGTGAGAGGTGACGCGGTGGCGGCGCGGGCACCGGCACGAGGCTGACGACGCCCGCCGCCCCGTCCGGGGCCGGGGAGGCGGCGGGCCCCGCCGCCTGCCGCGATGTCCCGTGCGGCTGATCCGTCTGTCCGCGGCCGCGGTTATCCACAGGGGTGGTGGCCGGGCGGGAACGGCGGGACAGTGGAGTCATGCAGGGGGTGTGGCGCGAACTGGCCGGTCTTGTGCTGCCGGTCGACTGTGCGGGGTGTGGTCGGCCGCGTACGGAGCTGTGTGCCGGATGCCGTCGGGTGCTCGCGCGGGACGGGCGCGGGGCGCGGCGGGTGCGGCCGTGGCCGGAACCTGGGGGGCTGCCCCGGGTGTGGGCGGGGGCGCCGTATGCCGACGAGGTGCGGGCGGTGCTGCTGGCCCACAAGGAGCGGGGTGCCCTGCGGCTGGCCGGGCCGCTGGGGGCGGTGCTGGCCGGGGCCGTGCGGGGGCTGCGGGCCGGCGGCGGGCCGCTGCTGCTGGTGCCCGTGCCGTCGGCACGAAGATCGGTGGCGGGGCGCGGGCATGATCCGGTGCGCAGGATCGCGCTGGCGGCGGCCGGGGAGCTGCGGCGGACGGGGACGGGTGCCCGGGTGCTCACGGTGCTGCGGCAGCGGCGTGTGGTGGCCGACCAGGCGGGGCTGAGCGCCCGGCAGCGGCTGGCGAACGTCACCGGTGCACTGGAGGTGCGGGCCGGGGCCGGGAGGCTGCTGACGGGCCGGGCAGCGGTACTGGTGGACGATCTGGTGACGACGGGAGCCACACTGGCCGAGGCGGCCCGGGCGGTCACGGCGGCCGGCGGGCGGGTGGCCGGAGCCGCGGTGGTGGCGGCGCCTAGCAGTGCTTTCGAGAGCGACGGCGCACGAATAGAGGCATTACCACGTGGCAAGTAGTTGAGGAGGAAAAGTCACCCAAATGGAGCCGACGGCTCCGAGGGGGTGCCGACATCCGTCCGGGAGAGCTATGTTCGGTTGTGAGGACTTGGCGGGTGTTTTGCCTCGAATGTCGCGATGCGTGCGATCAGGGGTGTTTGCAGCGACCCTGAAAACGGGGGAGTGGAGAGCTGGTCGTCGGGGGAGGAGGAGGTGAAAGTCGCCAAGTCCGAGGCTTCGGCAACCACCGGAGCCTGGTGCAAGAAGGAATTGCTCCGCTTGATGAGCGGAGCGATCCGGGAACGGAGTTCTGCGTGGACATCGTCGTCAAGGGCCGCAAGACCGAGGTGCCCGAGCGGTTCCGCAAGCACGTGGCCGAGAAGCTGAAGCTGGACAAAGTCCAGAAGCTCGACGCCAAGGTGATCAGCCTGGACGTCGAGGTGTCCAAGGAGCCCAACCCGCGGCAGGCCGACCGTTCCGACCGAGTGGAGATCACCCTCCGCTCCCGTGGCCCGGTGGTCCGGGCCGAGGCGGCCGCAGCCGACCCGTACGCCGCGCTGGATCTGGCAACCGCCAAGCTCGAGGCGCGTCTGCGGAAGCAGCACGACAAGCGCTACTCGCGTCGCGGCAACGGCCGCATTCCGGCGAGTGAAGTCGCTGTCACCGTGCCCGACGCCGCAAGCCTGAACACCAACGGCGAACTCGCCGCCGAGGCCGAGCAGAAGGTGCCGACCACCAGGATGGGGTCGATCGACGTCCAGGGTGAGGGACCCCTGATCGTCCGCGAGAAGACCCACTCGGCCGCGCCGATGCTGCTCGACCAGGCGCTCAACGAGATGGAGTTGGTGGGACACGACTTCTATCTCTTCGTCGACGCCGACACCAAGCTTCCGAGTGTCGTCTACCGGCGGCACGCATACGACTACGGAGTCATCCACTTGAACCCCGACTTGTTCGGGGAGGAGGAGCCCGGCGGCGCAGGCGGCGCGCTGGGCGGCTGAACCCCACCCGCTCGGTGCCCCCGGCGTACGCCGGGGGCACCATCGTGCCCGGAGAGAGCAGGAGTTGAAGCCGTATAGTGTTTGTGCCGGCCAGGGAGTATGTGGACACGAATCGGCGACGAGCCGGGGAGACGGTCGTATGACATTGATCGGGCCGGCAGCAGAGGGCTGTTGTCAACCAGCCTTATATCCAAGCTCTGGCCTCTCGGCCGAGTAGTTGACGGGGAGGATCCATGGGGGACAGTTTCGGGCCCGTGCACGACGACGCGGATGATGACCACAGCGGTGCCGGGAGTGATGACGGGGCCGGCCGGGCCGTAAGCGTGCCGCGCAAGGAGCCGATCCGGGTCCTGGTCGTGGATGATCACGCGCTCTTCCGGCGGGGCCTGGAGATCGTTCTGGCCCAGGAGGAGGACATCCAGGTCGTCGGCGAGGCGGGGGACGGCGCGGAGGCGGTCGACAAGGCCGCGGATCTGCTGCCCGACATCGTGCTGATGGACGTACGGATGCCCAAGCGCGGCGGAATCGAGGCGTGTACCTCCATCAAGGAGGTGGCCCCCAGCGCAAAGATCATCATGCTCACGATCAGCGACGAAGAGGCCGATCTCTACGACGCGATCAAGGCCGGCGCCACCGGTTACCTCCTCAAGGAGATCTCCACCGACGAGGTGGCGACCGCGATCCGCGCCGTGGCCGACGGCCAGTCGCAGATCAGCCCGTCGATGGCGTCCAAGCTCCTGACGGAGTTCAAGTCGATGATCCAGCGCACCGACGAGCGCAGGCTGGTGCCCGCGCCCCGGCTCACCGACCGTGAGCTGGAGGTCCTCAAGCTGGTCGCCACGGGCATGAACAACCGCGATATCGCCAAGGAACTCTTCATCTCCGAGAACACGGTGAAGAACCACGTCCGCAACATCCTGGAGAAGCTGCAGCTGCACTCCCGGATGGAGGCGGTGGTGTACGCGATGCGGGAGAAGATCCTCGAGATCCGGTGAGCGGGCCGGCCGGGGTGAGCGATCCGGCGCCGGTGGCCGGCCTTCCGGTGTGCCGGGTGGCCGGGGGCGGTGTGCGCCCCCGGAGCCGTCGGCCAATGGGTTCTAGTCACTCATGTGGGTGAGTTCCGAGCGCAGGGCGTCGGCCAGTTTCCGGTCGTCACAGCGTTCGACGCGTACGGAGTCGCAGCCGACCCAGGTCGCGGCTTCCCGGAGGGCCTGGGCCATGGGGGCCACAGCCTTGGGGCCCTGCATCGAGACCTGGCGGGCGACGAGGGTGGTGCCCTCGCGGGCCGGGTCCACCCGGCCCACCAGGCGGCCGCCCGCCAGCAGAGGCATCGCGAAATAGCCGTGTATCCGCTTGGGGCGCGGGACGTACGCCTCCAGGCGGTGGGTGAATCCGAAGATCCGTTCCGTGCGCGGCCGGTCCCAGATCAGGGAGTCGAAGGGCGAGAGCAGGGTCGTACGGTGCCGGCCGCGGGGCGGGGCGGCCAGTGCGGCGGGGTCGGCCCAGGCGGGCTTTCCCCAGCCCTCGACCTCGACCGGGACCAGCCCGGAGTCCGCGACGACGGCGTCGACCTGCTCGGCCTTGAGGCGGTGGTAGTCCGCCAGGTCGGCACGGGTGGCGACGCCCATGGCGGCCCCGGCCTGGGCGACCAGACGGCGGAGGCACTCGGCGTCGTCCAGGTCGTCATGGAGCAGGGCATCCGGGACGGCGCGCTCGGCGAGGTCGTAGACGCGCTTCCAGGCGCGGCGTTGTGTACAGACCACCTGGCCGGTGTCGAGCAGCCACTCCACCGCGATCTTGGTCTCGGACCAGTCCCACCACTCCCCGCCTTTCCGGCCGCCGCCCAGGTCGGAGGTGGTCAGCGGGCCGTCGGCCGTGAGCCGGTCCAGGACGGCGGCGCAGGAGCGCTCGGAGTCCTCCATGACATGCCAGCGGTGGCCCCTGGCCCGCCAGGCGCGGCGGCGGAAGGCGAAGTGCGGCCACTCCTCGATGGGCAGGATGCAGGCGGCGTGCGACCAGTACTCGAAGCTGTGGGGCCGGGCCGCGGGCGCGCCGGAAGGAGCCGTGGCCCAGTAGGCGGCCTCGACGGCGGGGCGGCCGACGGCGCCGAGACGGGCGTACGGCACCAGCTCATGGGAGCGGGCCAGCACCGAGATCGTGTCGAGCTGCACCGCGCCCAGATGCCGCAGCACGCCGCGCACCCCCGCCCGGCGGTCCGGGGCGCCGAGCAGGCCCTGGGCCCGCAGCGCGATACGCCGGGCATCGTCGCGGGACAGGCCGGTCACGGGTGGTGGGAGAGCTGTTGGCTGCGTCACGGCGGTCATGCGGGAAAGCGTAGGGGCGGGCACTGACAATGCCCCCGGGCCCGTAATCACCGCTGGTGGGAACGGTGGCCGGGTCCAGCCGGACCGGGAGCGGCGGGGGCGCGGCACGTCCGTGCGGCACCGCCTGTGCGGCACCGCCTGTGCGGCACCGCCTGTGCGGCGCGGCCTGTGCGGCACCGCCCGTGCGGCCGGAGCGGCGGGTACTCACCCGGGTACGTGCGGCGGGTACTCACCCCGGGTACGTACGACGGTACTCACCCGGGGTACGGCAGATACGGCGTCGCGTCGGGCGCGGCCGGGCCGTCGGAGCCGGACGGGCCGGGCTCCTCGGGCAGGTCGGACGGGAGCAGGGAGCCGATCCAGATGTCCCGGCGGGTGCCCTCGCGCACCAGCTTGGCGCGCAGGGTGCCCTCCATCCGGAAGCCGAGTTTGCGGGCGACGGCCCGGGAGCCCTCGTTGCCGGCCTCCGCGTGCCACTCCATGCGCTCCACGCCCAGATCGCGGAACGCCCAGCCCAGCACCGCGCGGGCCGCCTCGACGGTGTATCCCCGGCCGCGCTGCTCCTTGGCGGCCCAGTAGCCCAGCTCGGCCTGCCGCTCGGGCGTGTGCAGCCGGGCCAGACTTACCAGACCCATCGCGCCGGCAAGGGCGCCGTCCGCCCGGGTGACGACGGCGAAGTGGTACGCGGTGTCATTGCGCCAGCTCTCGGGAACGGCCGTGCCGACGAACTGCTCCGCGTCCGCTACCCCGTAGGGTGAGGGGACGTTCGTCCAGCGCGGGATATCGGGCTCCTGGCACGCGGCGTGCACCGCGGGCGCGTCGGAGGGTTCGAAAGGACGCAGCACGAGGCGCTCGGTGGTGAGGGTGACGGGCTTCATGACGTGAGTCTGCAAGCTCGCGCACACCACGGCGAAGGGTTTTCGGCGTGATTCCGGTGCCTGCCCGGCACCTTCTCGTGGCGTCGTGCGTTCACGTGAGGAGGGGACAGCGGGGTTCGCTGCGGCGTACCTCCCGGCCCGGCGGCGTCCTCCTTTACGATGGCCGTTGCGGCGGGGCCTGCCCCCTTGGAAAAATGCCGCGCCCGCGCACTCGACCGTGCAGGCCCGACCGGCAAGGAGACCAGCCCAAGTGTCCGTCTTGACGAAGATCATGCGTGCAGGCGAAGGAAAAATCCTGCGCAGACTGCACCGCATCGCGGGCCAGGTCAACTCCATCGAGGAGGATTTCGCGGCCCTCTCCGACGCTGAGCTGCGGGCGCTCACCGACGAGTACAAGCAGCGCTACGCCGACGGTGAGAGCCTCGACGACCTGCTGCCCGAGGCGTTCGCGACCGTCCGTGAGGCCGCCAAGCGCGTGCTCGGCCAGCGGCACTACGACGTCCAGCTGATGGGTGGCGCGGCCCTTCACATGGGCTACGTCGCCGAGATGAAGACCGGTGAGGGCAAGACCCTGGTCGGTACCCTCCCGACGTATCTGAACGCGCTGTCCGGCAAGGGCGTCCATCTGATCACGGTCAACGACTACCTGGCCGAGCGCGACTCCGAGATGATGGGCCGGGTCCACAAGTTCCTGGGCCTGACCGTCGGTTGCATCCTCGCCGACATGACGCCGGCCCAGCGCCGCGAGCAGTACAACTGCGACATCACCTACGGCACGAACAACGAGTTCGGCTTCGACTACCTGCGTGACAACATGGCCTGGTCGCAGGACGAACTCGTCCAGCGGGGCCACAACTTCGCGGTCGTCGACGAGGTCGACTCGATCCTCGTCGACGAGGCCCGTACGCCGCTGATCATCTCCGGCCCGGCGGACTCGGCCACCAAGTGGTACGGCGACTTCGCCAAGTTGGTGCAGCGCCTGAAGCGGGGCGAGGCCGCCAATCCGCAGCGCGGCATCGAGGAGACCGGCGACTACGACGTCGACGAGAAGAAGCGCACCGTCGGCATCCATGAGTCCGGTGTCAGCAAGGTCGAGGACTGGCTGGGCATCGACAACCTGTACGAGTCGGTGAACACCCCGCTCGTCGGTTACCTCAACAACGCGATCAAGGCCAAGGAGCTCTTCAAGAACGACAAGGACTACGTCGTCATCGACGGCGAAGTCATGATCGTTGACGAGCACACCGGCCGTATCCTCGCCGGCCGCCGCTACAACGAGGGCATGCACCAGGCCATCGAGGCGAAGGAAGGGGTGGAGATCAAGGACGAGAACCAGACGCTTGCCACGATCACCCTGCAGAACTTCTTCCGTCTCTACGACAAGCTCTCCGGCATGACCGGTACGGCCATGACCGAGGCCGCCGAGTTCCACCAGATCTACAAGCTCGGTGTCGTCCCGATCCCGACCAACCGCCCGATGGTCCGGGTGGACCAGGCGGACCTGATCTACCGCACCGAGCCCGCGAAGTTCGACGCGGTCGTCGAGGACATCGTCGAGAAGCACGGCAAGGGCCAGCCGATCCTGGTCGGCACGACCTCCGTGGAGAAGTCCGAGTACCTCTCCCAGCAGCTCAACAAGCGCGGTGTGCCGCACGAGGTCCTCAACGCCAAGCAGCACGACCGGGAAGCGCCGATCATCGCCCAGGCCGGCCGCAAGGGCGCCGTCACCGTCGCCACGAACATGGCCGGCCGTGGTACGGACATCAAGCTCGGCGGCAACCCCGACGACCTCGCCGAGGCGGAGCTGCGCCAGCGCGGGCTGGACCCGGTCGAGCACGTCGAGGAGTGGGCGGCCGCGCTGCCCGCCGCTCTGGAGCGCGCCGAGGCCGCGGTCAAGACGGAGTTCGAGGAGGTCAAGGACCTCGGCGGGCTCTACGTCCTGGGCACCGAGCGGCATGAGTCGCGGCGGATCGACAACCAGCTGCGCGGCCGCTCCGGCCGTCAGGGTGACCCCGGCGAGTCGCGGTTCTACCTGTCCCTCGGTGACGACCTGATGCGGCTGTTCAAGGCGCAGATGGTGGAGCGGGTCATGGCGATGGCCAATGTCCCCGACGACGTCCCGATCGAGAACAAGATGGTGACCCGGGCGATCGCCTCCGCCCAGTCGCAGGTCGAGCAGCAGAACTTCGAGACGCGTAAGAACGTCCTGAAGTACGACGAGGTGCTCAACCGCCAGCGCGAGGTCATCTACGGCGAGCGCCGCCGCGTCCTGAAGGGCGAGGATCTGCAGGAGCAGATCAAGCACTTCATGGACGACACCATCGACGCCTACATCCACGCGGAGACCGTCGAGGGCTTCGCCGAGGAGTGGGACCTGGACCGCCTGTGGGGTGCGTTCAAGCAGCTCTACCCGGTCAAGGTGACCATCGAGGAGCTGGAGGACGAGGCCGGCGACCGCGCGGGCATCACCGCCGACTTCATCGCCGAGGCCGTCAAGGACGACATCCACGAGCAGTACGCCGCCCGTGAGGAGCAGCTCAGCTCGGATGTGATGCGTGAGCTGGAGCGCCGGGTCGTGCTGTCCGTCCTGGACCGCAAGTGGCGTGAGCACCTCTACGAGATGGACTACCTCCAGGAGGGCATCGGCCTGCGGGCGATGGCCCAGAAGGACCCGCTGGTCGAGTACCAGCGCGAGGGCTTCGACATGTTCACCGCGATGATGGAGGGCATCAAGGAGGAGTCCGTCGGCTACCTGTTCAACCTGGAGGTCCAGGTCGAGCAGCAGGTCGAGGAGGTCCCGGTGCAGGAAGCGGTGGAGCCGGCCTCGCTGGACAAGGGCGTCGCCGAGGGCGTGCCCGCCGCCGCGGTGCGCCCGGAGATCCACGCCAAGGGCCTGGAGGCGCCGCAGCGTCCGGACCGGCTGCACTTCACCGCCCCCAAGGTGGACGGCGACGGCAGCGTCATCGAGGGCGACTTCATCAGCGACGAGGAGGCCGGGCCGGCCCGTTCCGAGGCGGACGGTCTGACCCGTGCCGAGCGGCGCAAGGCCCAGAAGAGCGCCGGGCGCCGCCGCAAGAAGTGAGGGAACGCTGACGCGGCTCGGGCACGGGATGCCGGAGCCGCGGCGCGGAGGGCGCCCCGGCCGGACAGCGGCCGGGGCGCCCTTGTGTGTGCCGGTCATGAGGCCGGGCACCGGAGGGCCGGGGCCGGACCGATGTCGAGGGCGGCGCACCGCCAGCGGGAGTCGGCGCCCAGCTCCAGCCGGAAGGCCAGGGCTCGCAGCCGTTCCCCCGCCGTGATCCTGGCGAAGGCCTCGATGACGCCGCGGCACGGACGGCACAGCCCGCAGTCGCGCACGGTGGGGGCCGGGCCGCGCCGTCCGGGGCCCGTGACGGGCCGCAGCGGCGCCTGCGGGGCGAGCTCCGCCAGCCGGTCGTAGGCGGCGGGCAGCGCATGCCCCAGCAGGGCGTGTACGGGGCGCTGCCCGCTGAGCGCGAGCACCAGCTGCTGCGCGAACCAGTGATGCGGCCGGCTCTCGTGGGCCCGGCGCCGCGCCTCGACGGTCGGCAAGGGGGCACCGGCCGGGCTGACGGGGGTGCCGGTGCGGATCCTGCGGCTCTCGGCGGCGGCGGCCGCGGCGGGGCGGGCCAGGCGTGGAGCGGTCCGGGCGGTGCCGCGGCCGGGAGAGCCGGGGCCCCGGCCGCCGGAGCCGGGACCACGGTTGCCCGGGCCGCTCCGGCCAGACGACCCGGGGCCGCTGCCGGCCGGGCCGAGCGGGCGGCGGTCGGCGGGGGACCGTCGCGGCCGGGGCATGGCCGGGGCCGCCGGGACCGGGGCGCCGGCGGGGCGGCTGCGCGGGCCGCGGCCCGCCCCGGTGTCGTCGGGTGCCTCGGGTACAGCAGGCGCGGCGGGTCGTGTGGTGCGCCCGGTGGCGGTGGGTGTGGTGGGTGCCGTGCTGTGGTCGGTGCCGGTCATGCTGGTGATCGCCCCCGTGGTGCTGGG
Source organism: Streptomyces sp. G7(2002) (assembly GCF_028870195.1). Taxonomy (NCBI): domain Bacteria; kingdom Bacillati; phylum Actinomycetota; class Actinomycetes; order Kitasatosporales; family Streptomycetaceae; genus Streptomyces; species Streptomyces sp. G7(2002). The sequence goes on along the minus strand of NZ_CP102609.1, from coordinate 3,953,313 downwards.
CCCGTGAATTACTGGGCGGTAGCTTTTTGTGGTGGGGATCTTCTATCGGCGGGATCGGGACGGCAGCAAGGCGCGAATGGACCGGAACCGGGGGTGCGAAGAGTTCACCCGTCCGTGTCGCGGGCCCGGGACGAGGCCTCGGGAGCGGGGTGGCGGAGCAGGCCCGGGCGGGCGGCGCGGGGGACTCCGGGGCGGCACGATGGGGGACGCCCGCCCGTATGCTGGCGGGACAATCGTCGAGTCGAGTGAATCGAGCGGAAGCGGCTGCCATGCGCGTCTATGTTCCCCTGACCCTTTCCGGTCTCGCAGAGGCGCACAAGAACGGTGAGCTGGGCCCCGGCCCCCTCGGCGCGTACGCCGTCACGCCGGCGCTGCGCGAGTGGTACGTCTCGGACGACATCGAGGAGCTGGAGTACGCGGCACTCGGCCGCGCCGCCCAGGCGTCCCTGCGGCTGCTCGCCGGGCACCCCGAGGCCGCGCGGCGGCGGGTCGTGGTGGCCGTGGACGTGCCCGACGGCGCCGCGGTGGCCGACCCGGACCGCGGGCTGGACCAGTCGGCGCTGGGCGAGGTGCGGGTCGCCGGGCCCGTGCTGCTGTCGAAGGCGGCGGCGGTGCATGTGGACGCCGCGGACGCGGAGGCGGACATCGCGGCGGCCGCGGCGGCGCTCGGCGCGGCGGACCAGGGCGATGACGACGCGCAGTTCACCGTGGACGGCGCGGAGGACCACGATCTGATGTGGTTCGGGGTGCAGGAGATCCCGCAGCTGATCGGCTGAGCGGCGGGGCGCCCGTCCGGCCGCGTTGTCGGTGGGGGCGGGTACTTTTTCTTCATGGGGAAGCGCACGGGCACCGATCTGGGGGACCGCATGGGGAAGCACGCGACACACATCGTCTGGGACTGGAACGGCACGCTGTTCCATGACATCGACGCCGTCATCGGGGCGACGAACTCCGCCTTCGCGGAGATCGGGCTGGAGCCGATCACCCTGGAGACGTACCGGGAGCTGTACTGCGTGCCCGTGCCGCGGTTCTACGAGCGGCTGATGGGGCGGATGCCGACGGAGGCGGAGTGGCTGGTGATGGACGAGGCGTTCCACCGCCACTACAGCACGCACCGTCTGGGCTGTGAGCTCGCCGAGGGTGTGCATGCGCTGCTGGAGGGGTGGCAGTCGGCCGGGCGCAGTCAGTCGATCCTGAGCATGTACGGCCACGACGAGCTGATACCGATCGTGCGCGACTTCGGGATCGAGTCGCGGTTCGTGCGGGTGGACGGCAGGACCGGGCCGTCCGGGGGCACCAAGAGCGCGCACATGGTGCGGCACCTGGCGGCGATGGAGAGCGTGGATCCGGCCCGTACGGTCGTGATCGGTGACGCCGTGGACGATGCGGTGGCGGCGCAGGACGCGGGTGCGTATGCGGTGCTCTACACCGGCGGATCGCACAGCCGCGGGAGCCTGGAGACCGCCGGGGTGCCGGTGGTGGACACGCTCGCCGAGGCGGTCGGGCTGGCGGGAGAGATCACCTTCTAGGCGGATCTGCCCCGGGGCCGTTCCGCGCCTCCTGGGCACGGGTGTCCCACGCGCCGCACCTGCGCCGGTCCGCCGGGCATCCGGCCGCCGTGGCGGCAGGCACACGCCACCCCGGCGTTTCGTTGTCCAGAAGGTCTAAGTTCGGGCCGAGGTTTTGTTCCCCCACGGCCCATGACGGCACCCATGTGGGGAGCGATAGCCTTGCACCGTGATCAGCGCGATAACCCGCGGGGGCATCGAGGCCCCTGCCGTGCGCCCGGGGCACCACCGTGACCGGGCGGTCGCTGGTCTTTGCGGCCACCCATCCATGTCGGCATTGTCAAAGATTGTCGATAACGGCACGGCCTTCTCTCATCGCGGCATAGCGTCGACAGCGACAGGACACCCCGCGTCGCGGCGTTGTGCGGCTTCCATCACGTTCTTCCACAACGTCACGCAACGGCGCGCGACAGGAGCCAGAGGACATGCAGACCAAGCTGGACGAAGCCAAGACCGAGCTGCTCGCCAGGGCCGCCCGGGTCGTTGAAAGCAGCCCGGCCGGGGGCAAGCACCCGGTACGCGGCCTCGACCCGGACACCCTTTCGGGATACCTCCAGCGCTACTACCTGCACACCGCCCCCGAGGACCTCACCGATCGTGACCCGGTCGATGTCGTCGGCGCCGCGCTCTCGCACTACCGCCTCGCGGAAATGCGTCCTCAGGGCACCGCGAACGTACGGGTGCACACCCCGACCGTCGAGGAGAACGGCTGGACCTGCAGCCACTCCGTCGTCGAGGTCGTCACCGACGACATGCCGTTCCTGGTCGACTCGGTCACCAATGAGCTCTCCCGGCAGGGGCGCGGCATCCATGTCGTGATCCACCCGCAGGTGATCGTCCGCCGTGATGTCACCGGCAAGCTCATCGAGGTCTTCGACTCCAACTGCGACGCGCACGGCAAGACCGGCAAGGGCAAGGGCACGAAGCTGCCGCACGACGCGGTGACCGAGTCCTGGATCCATGTCGAGATGGACCGCGAGACCGACCGCGAGGACCTCCATCAGATCACCGCCGATCTGCTGCGGGTACTCTCCGACGTCCGCGAGGCCGTCGAGGACTGGGAGAAGATGCGTGCCGCCGCCGGCCGCATCGCCGACGAGCTGCCCGCCGAGCCGGTCGCCGACGACCTGGGCGACCAGGAGATCGAGGAGGCCCAGGAGCTGCTGCGGTGGCTGTCCGCGGACCACTTCACCTTCCTCGGCTACCGCGAGTACGAGCTGACCACCGCGCCCTGCGAGGGCGGCGCCGACGAGGATGTGCTGACCGCCGTGCCCGGCACCGGCCTGGGCATACTGCGCGCCGACCCGACGCACCGCGAGACCGCCGACGGCCACCCCGTCTCGCCGTCCTTCAACCGGCTGCCCGCCGACGCCCGCGCCAAGGCCCGTGAGCACAAGCTGCTCATCCTGACCAAGGCCAACAGCCGCGCCACCGTCCACCGCCCCTCCTACCTCGACTACGTCGGCGTCAAGAAGTTCGACGCCGAGGGCAATGTCGTCGGTGAGCGGCGCTTCCTGGGCCTGTTCTCCTCGGCCGCGTACACCGAGTCCGTGCGCCGGGTGCCGGTCATCCGCCGCAAGGTCGCCGAGGTCCTCGAAGGCGCGGGCTTCAGCCCCGACAGCCATGACGGGCGCGACCTGCTGCAGATCCTGGAGACGTACCCGCGCGACGAGCTGTTCCAGACGCCGGTCGACGAGCTGCGGTCCATCGCCACCAGCGTCCTCTACCTGCAAGAGCGCCGCCGGCTGCGCCTCTACCTCCGCCAGGACGAGTACGGCCGCTACTACTCCGCGCTGGTCTACCTCCCGCGTGACCGCTACACCACCGGTGTGCGGCTGCGCCTGATCGACATCCTCAAGGAGGAACTGGGCGGCACCAGCGTCGACTTCACCGCCTGGAACACCGAGTCGATCCTCTCCCGGCTGCACTTCGTCATCCGGGTCGAGCCCGGCGCCAGCCTGCCGGAGCTCACCGACGCCGACGCGGACCGCCTCGAAAGCCGGCTGGTCGAGGCCGCCCGCTCCTGGGCCGACGGCTTCTCCGAGGCGCTGAACGCCGAGGTCGGCGAGGAGCGCGCCGCCGAGCTGCTGCGCCGCTACGGCCACGCCTTCCCCGAGGGGTACAAGGCCGACAACAGCCCGCGCAGCGCCGTCGCCGACGTCCAGCACCTCGAGAAGCTCACCGGCGAGCCGGGCCGCGACTTCTCGGTCAGCCTCTACGAGCCGGTCGACGCCGGCCCCGGCGAGCGCCGCTTCAAGATCTACCGCAGGGGCGAGCCGGTCTCGCTGTCCCGGGTGCTGCCCGGCCTGAACCGCCTGGGCGTCGAGGTCGTCGACGAGCGCCCGCACGAGCTGCGCTGCGCCGACTCCACCATCGCCTGGGTCTACGACTTCGGGCTGCGGATGCCCGAACACATCAAGGGCGACGACGCCCGTGAGCGCTTCCAGGACGCGTTCACCGCGGTGTGGACCAGCGCGGCCGAGAGCGACGGCTTCAACACGCTGGTGCTGCGGGCCGGCCTCAACTGGCGCCAGGCGATGGTGCTGCGGGCCTACGCCAAGTACCTGCGGCAGGCCGGTTCGACCTTCAGCCAGACGTACATGGAGGACACCCTCTCCAACAACGTCCACACCACCCGGCTGCTGGTCTCCCTCTTCGAGGCACGGATGTCCCCCGACCGGCAGCGGGCCGGCACGGAGCTGACGGACGGGCTGCTGGAGGAGCTGGACGGCGCGCTCGACCAGGTCGCCTCCCTGGACGAGGACCGGATCCTGCGGTCCTTCCTCACGGTCATCAAGGCCACCCTGCGCACCAACCACTACCAGAAGGACAGCCAGGGCAGGCCGCACAGCTACCTGTCCATCAAGCTGGACCCGCAGGCCATCCCCGACCTGCCGGCGCCCCGCCCGGCGTACGAGATCTGGGTGTACTCGCCCAAGGTCGAGGGCGTCCATCTGCGGTTCGGCAAGGTCGCGCGCGGTGGTCTGCGCTGGTCGGACCGCCGGGAGGACTTCCGTACGGAGATCCTCGGCCTGGTCAAGGCGCAGATGGTCAAGAACACCGTCATCGTGCCCGTCGGCGCCAAGGGCGGCTTCGTCGGCAAGCAGCTGCCGGACCCGTCGCAGGACCGCGACGCCTGGCTGGCCGAGGGCATCGCCTGCTACCGGACCTTCATCTCCGGTCTGCTGGACATCACCGACAACCTGGTCGGCGGAGAGGTCGAGCACCCCAAGGACGTCGTACGGCACGACGAGGACGACACCTACCTCGTCGTCGCCGCCGACAAGGGCACCGCGACCTTCTCCGACATCGCCAACGAGGTGGCCGAGTCGTACGGCTTCTGGCTGGGCGACGCCTTCGCCTCCGGCGGCAGCGCCGGCTACGACCACAAGGGCATGGGCATCACCGCCCGCGGCGCCTGGGAGTCGGTCAAGCGGCACTTCCGTGAGCTGGGCGTGGACACCCAGTCCGAGGACTTCACCGTCGTCGGCGTCGGCGACATGTCCGGTGACGTCTTCGGCAACGGCATGCTGCTCAGCGAGCACATCCGGCTGGTCGCCGCCTTCGACCACCGGCACATCTTCCTCGACCCGAACCCGGACGCGGCGACCTCGTACGCCGAGCGCCGCCGGCTCTTCGAGCTGCCCCGTTCCTCCTGGGCGGACTACAACACCGAGCTGCTCTCGCAGGGCGGCGGCATCCACCCGCGCTCGGCCAAGTCCATCCAGATCAACGCGCAGGTGCGGGCCGCCCTCGGCATCGAGGCCGGGGTGAAGAAGATGACGCCCGCCGATCTGATGCAGGCCATCCTCAAGGCGCCGGTCGACCTGCTGTGGAACGGCGGCATCGGGACGTATGTGAAGTCCTCGGCGGAGTCCAACGCCGATGTGGGCGACAAGTCCAACGACGCCATCCGGGTCAACGGCGAGGACCTGCGGGTCAAGGTCGTCGGCGAGGGCGGCAACCTGGGCCTGACCCAGCTGGGCCGGATCGAGTTCGCCATGGCCGGCGGGAAGATCAACAACGACGCGATCGACAACAGCGCCGGTGTGGACACCTCCGACCACGAGGTGAACATCAAGATCCTGCTCAACTCCGTGGTCGCGGACGGCGATATGACGGTCAAGCAGCGCAACAAGCTGCTGGCCGAGATGACCGACGAGGTCGGCGCGCTGGTGCTGCGCAACAACTACGCGCAGAACACCGCGCTGGCGCTGGCCCTCGCCCAGTCCTCCAGCATGCTCAACGCCCAGCAGCGCTTCATGCGCCGTCTGGTGCGCGACGGTGATCTCGACCGGGCGCTGGAGTTCCTGCCCACCGACCGGCAGATCCGGGAGCGGCTGAACGCCGGGCGCGGGCTGACCCAGCCCGAGACCGCGGTGCTCCTGGCCTACACCAAGATCACGGTCGCCGAGGCGCTGATCCAGACGGGGCTGCCGGACGACCCCTACCTCCAGCGGCTGCTGCACGCCTACTTCCCCTCGGCGCTGCACGACCGTTTCCCCGAGCAGGTCGACGGGCATGCGCTGCGCCGCGAGATCGTCACGACGGTGCTGGTCAACGACACCGTCAACACCGGCGGTACGAGCTTCCTGCACCGCATGCGGGAGGAGACCGGCGCCTCCCTCGAAGAGGTCGTCCGGGCGCACACCGCGGCCCGCGCCATCTTCCGGCTGGGCCAGGTCTGGGACGACGTCGAGGCGCTCGACAATGTCGTCGCGGCCGATGTCCAGACCCGGATCCGGCTCCACTCCCGCCGGCTGGTCGAGCGCGGCACCCGCTGGCTGCTCAACAACCGCCCGCAGCCGCTGGAGCTGTCGGAGACCATCGGCTTCTTCGCGGACCGGGTCTCCCAGGTGTGGTCGGAGCTGCCGAAGCTGCTGCAGGGCGGCGACCTGGAATGGTTCCAGGCGATCCTGGAGGAGCTGACCGACGCGGGCGTGCCCGAGCAGCTGGCCGTCCAGGTGTCCGGCTTCTCCTCGGTCTTCCCGGCGCTGGACATCGTCGCCGTCGCGGACCGGCTGGACAAGGAACCGCTGGATGTCGCCGAGGTCTACTACGACCTGGGCGACCGGCTGCGGATCAACCAGCTCCTCGACCGCATCCTGGAGCTGCCGCGCAACGACCGCTGGCAGTCGATGGCCCGCGCCTCGATCCGCGAGGACCTCTTCGCGGCCCATGCGGCGCTGACCTCCGACGTGCTGTCGGTGGGCAACGGCTCCTCGACTCCGGAGCAGCGGTTCAAGGCCTGGGAGCAGGCCAATGCGGCGATCCTCAGCCGCGCCCGCGCGACGCTGGAGGAGATCCACGGTTCGGAGGGCTTCGATCTGGCGAACCTGTCCGTGGCCATGCGGACGATGCGTACGCTGCTGCGCACGCGTAGCTGACGGAGCCGGGCCGCCGCATGGCCCGGACTCCGGTACGGCAGAGGGGCGCACCCGTCGTGGGTGCGCCCCTCTGTCATGTCCGTCTGCGGCGCAGCTTTGTCGTGTCCGTGTCCGTGTCCGTCCGCGCCCGTGTCCGTCTCCGGCGCAGCGTCAGCGATGCGCCTCGTACGCCTTGATGACGTCGTCCGTCGGGCCGTCCATCAGCAGTTCGCCGTGCTCCAGCCACAGGACGCGGTCGCAGGTGTCGCGGATCGACTTGTTGTTGTGGCTGACGAGGAAGACCGTGCCGGCTTCCTTGCGCAGTTCGCGGATGCGGGCCTCGGAGCGCTTCTGGAAGCTGCGGTCACCGGTGGCCAGCGCCTCGTCGATCATCAGCACATCGTGGTCCTTGGCTGCGGCGATGGAGAACCGCAGCCGGGCCGCCATACCGGAGGAGTAGGTGCGCATCGGCAGCGAGATGAAGTCGCCCTTCTCGTTGATACCGGAGAAGTCGACGATGCCGTCGTAGCGCTCACGGACCTGCTCGCGGCTCATGCCCATCGCCAGACCGCCGAGGATCACGTTCCGCTCGCCGGTCAGATCGTTCATCAGGGCCGCGTTGACGCCCAGCAGCGAGGGCTGGCCGTGCGTGTAGACCTTGCCGCGCTCCGCGGGCAGCAGCCCGGCGACCGCCTTGAGCAGTGTCGACTTGCCCGAGCCGTTGGAGCCGATCAGGCCGATCGACTCGCCCCGGTAGGCGGTGAAGGAGACGCCCTTGACCGCATGCACCTCTCGCACCCCGGAGCTGGGCTTGCGGCGCACGATGCGGTTGAGTGCCGCGGTGGCGGTGCCCTTGCCCGCGCCCGTGCCGTAGACGCGGTAGACGATGTGCAGATCGTCCGCGATCACGGTCGGGATCCGTGCCCCGGTCGCCTGGCTGCCGTTCTGTTCCGTCCTGACCTCAGCCACGTCCGTACCGCTCCTCGGCCTTCCAGAAGTACACAAAGCCCACGACGCCCATCAGCAGCGCCCAGCCCCCGGCGAGCGCCCACACATGGTGCGGCAGCTTTTCGTGCGTGAAGCTGTCGATCAGCGCGAAGCGCATCAGGTCGATGTAGACGGCGGCCGGGTTGGCGTTGAGCAGCCACTCCACGAACGCGGGGACCTGCTTGTCCTTGAGGATCAGGTCGATGCTGAACATCACGCCGGACGCATACATCCACGTCCGCATGATGAACGGCATCAGCTGCGCCAGGTCCGGGGTCTTGGAACCCAGCCGGGCCATCACCATCGCCAGGCCCGTGTTGAACATGAACTGCAGCGTCAGCGCCGGGATGACCAGCAGCCACGACCAGGTCGGCAGCTGCCCGAAGCCCAGCAGGATGAGGACCAGCACACCCATCGAGAAGAGCAGCTGCTGCAGCTGCATCAGGCAGAACGAGATCGGCAGGCAGGCCCGCGGGAAGTGCAGCGCCCGCACCAGGCCCAGGTTGCCCGAGATCGCCCGCGTACCGGCCATCACCGAGCTCTGGGTGAAGGTGAAGATGAAGACGCCGGTCACCAGGAACGGCACGAAGTCGGGGACGCCCTTCTTCGTGCCGATCAGCAGACCGAAGATCAAGTAGTAGACGAGCGCGTTCAGCAGGGGCGTCGCCACCTGCCACACCTGGCCCAGCTTGGCCTGGCTGTACTGCGCCGTCATCTTGGCGCTGGCGAAGGCGGAGATGAAGTGCCGCCGGTGCCACAGCTGCCGGACGTACTCGGGCAGTGAGGGGCGGGCGCCGCTCACCGTGAGGCCATGGCGCTCGGCCAGTGCGCGCAGCTCGGGGTCGCCGGATGCGCCGGGGGCGGACGCCCCGGCGGGCGACGGGGCAGGGGGAGCAAGGGTCTGGGGCATGGGGCCGCTTTCGCTTGCGTACGGGGGAAGCGGAACGGAGCGCAACGACGGGACGGGTCCGTATCGTCGCGACGTTGACACTAAAGGGAGCTCGCGTCGAAACGCAACCGTAGCGTCGTGACGGTAGGCTCACGCCATGGCAAAAGACGGCAGCGGGAGCGAACCCGTGGCGGCGCGCCGGGCCCCGGCAGGCGCCGCCGTACTGCGCGAGGACAAGACCGAGGCGATCCGTGCCGCGGTCTTCGAGGAGCTGGCCGCGGCGGGCTTCGCCCGGATGTCGATCGAGGGCATCGCGCGGCGGGCGGGCGTCGGCAAGACCGCCGTCTACCGGCGGTGGCGCTCCAAGCTGCACCTCGTCCTGGACGTGGTCTCCGCGGTGGCCGTGGCGGGTATGCCGACGCCGGACACCGGGTCGCTGTCCGGCGACGTACGGATGCTGCTGGAGGTCGCGGCCCGTGCGCTGCGGCACCCGATGGCCTCGCAGATCATCCCGGACCTGCTGGCGGAGGCGGCCCGCAGCCCCGAGCTGGCGCAGGCGCTGAAGGCGGCGCTGCACGACAGCCAGGAGAGCGTGGCGGCCGCGGTGGTGGCGCGGGCGGTGGAGCGCGGCGAGCTGCCGCAGGACGTGGATGCCCGCCTGGCGCTGGACCTGCTGACCGGGCCGCTGTACTGGCGGCTGCTGGTCGTCCGCGACGAGCTGCCCAAGGGGTACCTCGACGCGCTGTCGGGCTCGGTGGTGGCGGCGCTCGGGGCGGCACTCGGGCCGGAGTGAGGGCGGTCACCTAGGGCGGGGGCGAACGGATCCCGTAGGGGGTGCGGGAGCCCCCTGCGGGTCCACAACGAGGAGGGGTGGGGCGGGTATTCCCGCGCGAGAAGGCCTTCCGTGCGAGAAGGCCTCCGCGCGAGAAGGCCTTCCGTGCGGGATGGATTCCCGCCACAGGACTGCCCCCGGCCGGGCCCGCGACTGCCTCCGGCCGGGCCTCCGGCCGGATCCCGCCCGGATCCCGGCCGGAGGCAGTCGCGTAAGCGTGAGCGCCGGAACCGTGCGTCAGCCCGCCATCTCGACGTCCGAGGTGCCCGAGGTGCCCGAGGTGCCCGACGTGCCCGAGGGGGGCACGTCGTCATGTGCCGCGGTTCGTGGGGCCGGCAGTTTGAGGAGGCCGGTTGCCGCGGCTGCGGCGCGCGGGGACGGGGCGATGGTGCGCTCGTCCTGCGGCAGCGGCTCCGGGGTGGCCTCCTGGCCGAGGAAGACCCGGCGTACCACGCGCTCGGCGGCGTGCCCGTCGTCCCACGGGCAGAACCGCGCGCGGAACGCGGCGCGCAGCCCGGTGGCCGCCTCGTCGTCCCAGCGGCCGCTGCGGAACGCCTCGATCAGCTCGTCCTCGGTGGTGGCGATCACGCCCGGGGTGTCGCCCGGCAGGCCCGAGAGCAGATCGAAGGTGACACCGCGGGAGCGGACGTAGGTGTCCCAGTCGTCGGCGTAGGTGATGATCGGCCGGTCGAGGTTGGCGTAGTCGAACATGATCGACGAATAGTCGGTGACCAGGGCGTCGGCGGCCAGGCACAGCTCCTCGACGACCGGGTGGCCGGACACGTCGATCAGTGCTCCGCGCTCCTGGAGCTTCTGGAGGCCGGGGTCCCGGTCGTAGAAGTAGTGGGTGCGCACCAGCAGGACGAAGGTGTCGCCCAGTTCGCGGGAGAGCTTCTCCAGGTCGAGCCGCGGGACATAGCCGACCTGGTAGTCGCGCATCGTCGGCGCGTACAGGACGGCCGTCCGGCCGGGGGCGATGCCGAGGCGCTCGCGGATGTCGAGGACGTCCTGGGCGGTGGCCCGGTAGTAGACGTCGTTACGGGGGTAACCGGCGTCCACCGACGCGAAGTCGCAGGGGTAGACGCGCTCCCACTGCTCAGTGGTGTGCCGGTTGGCGGAGAGCGAGAAGTCCCAGCGGTCGGCGCGGGCCAGCAGCTTGCGGAAGCTCATGCCCTTGGCGGCGGCCGGGTAGCGCTTCTGGTCGGTGCCCATCGACTTCAGCGGGGTGCCGTGGTGGGTCTGGAGGTGGATCTGGCCCTCGCGCTTGACCACGTTGTCGGCGAAGTTGACGTTGTTGACGAGGTACTTGGCGCGGGCCACCACCTCCCAGTAGCGCGGGGAGTTCAGCACGACATGGTCGATGCCGGCCGGTACCGAGTCGGCGAGCTGCTTCTTGACGACCCAGACGCCGTGCACGTCCGGAGCCAGCTCCTTGGCCTTCTCGTAGACCGCCAGCGGGTTGCAGGACGGCAGCCGGTTCCAGTACGCGGAGTAGACCGCGAGATTCTCGTCCAGCGGCTGCCGCAGCAGCGCCTGGTAACGCAGGTCCATGGCCTTGCGCTTGGCCTGCCGGACCCGCTTGCCGGCGTGCTTGCGCACCGTGCGCTGCACCTTGCCGGCGACCTTCAGACCGGCCAGCGCCGGGTAGGCGTCCCTGGCGAGCAGCGCGTACTTGCCGCCGGCCACACCGGAGGGGCGGACGAAGCCGGCCGGCAGCCGCAGGCGGTAGTCGCGGGCGGCGCGGTGGAAGAACTCGGCCTGGGCGTGCTGCGGCAGCCGGCCGGGCTTGTCCAGCACGGTCAGATAGTGGTCGACCATCTTGCGGAACATGTGCGGGCGCCAGCGCGACAGTTCGGGGTGCGCGTCGAGGTAGTCGAAGACCCGGGCGTACTGGTCGAAGACGTCGAAGTGCTTGCGGCTGGTGGTGCGCAGGATGTTGCCGCCCTGCCGGCGCTGGCGGTAGTGCAGGCAGACCCGGTCGAGGACCGCGATCCGCTGTGCGGTGATCAGCGTGCAGAACGTCCAGGGCGCGTCCTCGTAGTAGCCCTCCGGGAAGGCGAAACCGTGCTCTTCGACGAAGTCGCGGCGGTAGGCCTTGTTCCAGACGATCTGCAGCAGATCGAGGAGCCGGGGCCGCTCGGCGAGCGGGAAGGAGGGCGCGCCGGACTCGTCGAGCAGCGCGGAGAGGGCATTGCGCCGGGTGGAGCCGTCCCAGTACGTCCGGGCGTAGTCGAAGATCAGGATCTCGGGGGTCCCGGTGGCGGCCAGCCGTTCGGCGAGGGCGCCGAGCGCGCCGGGCACGAGGGTGTCGTCGCTGTCGAGGAAGAGGAGGTAGTCACCGCGGGCCCGCGCCAGGCCGGCGTTGCGGGTGGGGCCCAGTCCGGCGTTCTCCGGGAGGTGCAGGACCCGGACGCGGTCGTCGTGCGCGGCGTACTCGTCGAGGATGGCGCCGCTGCGGTCGGGCGAGCAGTCGTCGATGGCGATGAGCTCGAAGTCGGTGAACTCCTGCGTCAGCACCGAGTCCATGCACTCGCGCAGGAAGCCCTGCACTCTGAACACGGGCACGATGATGCTGAAGCGGGGGCCGGCGTCGACGCCTGTCTCGGACATGCGGTGCTACTCCTCGTGGCGAGCTGAGTACAGAACACAAAAAAGACCCAAAGGGGTCTCTTGTGGTGTCAGCCTTCTGACTACTGTTCACCCGAAAAGGTTGTTGTCCGTAACCTGAAAGTTCTGTGCTGCTCATCACGAATCTCGTTAAGTGGTGATATGTCGGACGGTGGGATGGCTCGGGCTCCGCCGGTGCTGAGGGTGTGTCGGCTCCGTGCCCGCCCCGTGGCTGCCGCTGACGGCTGCTTCAGGCCACCGGCGGGGCCGTGCTCGCGGCGATGGCGGGCACGGGTGAAGGGGGCGGGCAACCTCCAGGGGTCGGACCGCCTCTTGGGGGGTGGCGGGTGTCGGAGCCACCGGCGGCCCTCCGCGATCGGCGAACGTTCACCTCGCGTTATATGTCTTGATGGTCCCCTTCGCCCTGCTGGGACGCCGGGTATTCCGGGGGACTGCCGAAAGAACGGAGGGCACGGTGTCCGTCCCTGACGACCTCGCGGCCGCGGCTCCCACCGGAACGGACGCCCCGGCGCCGACCGTCTCCGTGATCGTGCCGGTGCACAACACCCGGCGCTACCTCGACCGCAGCCTCGGCTCGGTCTTCGCCCAGACACTGGACCGCCGCCACATCGAGGTGATCGCGGTCGACGACGGCTCGACCGACGGCAGCGCCGAGTGGCTGGCAGAACAGGCCCGCCGCCACCCCCAGCTGACGGTGCTGCGCCAGGAGGCCTCCGGCGGGCCGGGCAAGCCGCGCAACGCCGGGCTCGCCCACGCCACCGGCGACTACGTCTTCTTCCTCGACTCCGACGACCGCCTCGACCCCCAGGCGCTGTTCTGGCTCACCCGGACGGCCCAGCGGTACGGCTCGGACATCGTCTACGGCCGGATCGCCGGCGCCGACGGCCGCGCCGCCCCCGTCGACCTGCGCACCACCAGCGCACACGTCTCGGTCTTCGACTCCCCGGTCTACTGGTCCCTGGCCGCCTACAAGCTCTTCCGCCGCTCCTTCCTCACACGCCACCAACTGCGCTTCGTCGAGGGCCGATTGCTGGGCGAGGACCTGCCGTTCGGCAGCACCGCCCTGCTGCGCGCCGACGTCGTCTCCGTCTTCGCCGAACGCACCTGCTACTACCTGCACGGACGCGACGACAACAGCAACGCCAGCCGCCAGGAGACCGACTGGTGCGAGTACCTCGGCTACATCGGCACCGTCCTCGACCCGGTCGCGGCCGCCGTCCCGCCCGGCGCGAACCGCGACAAACTGATGGTCCGGCACTTCCACGGCGAGATACTCATGCCCTTCGGGGCCCCCTACCTCGCCCGCGACCCGGCCGGCCGCACAGCGATGGCGGCCGCCGCCCGCCCCCTCGTGGAGCGCTACCTCACCGACCGGGTACTGGCCGCCCTGCCGCCCCGGCTCCGGCTGCGCGCCCACTGCATACGCGCCGGGCTCGACGACGAACTGACCGCCGTCGTCCGCGCCGACACCGAGAACCGCCCGGACCCGCCGCACCTCGACGACGACGGCCGGGTCTACGCCGGCTACCCGTACTTCCGCGACCCGCGGCGCGCCCTCCCCGACACCTGCTACGACCTCACCGACCGCGTGGTGCTGCGCCAGCGGCTGATCCGGCAGCGCTGGGCGGGCGGCGTACTGCACCTGCGGGGCACCGCCGCCCTCCCCTGGCTCGGCGGCGACACCGTCGAGATCCTGCTGCGCCGCGGCGGTACCACCCACCGGATCCCGGCCCGCGCCGCGGACGGAGCCTGGCGGGCCGCCGTCGACCCCGCGACCGCGGCGGACGGCGCGCCACTGGCCGACGGCGTCTGGGGCCTCAAGATCGCGGTCACCGCGCACGGCCCGGGCGGCGCCACCGGGCCCGCCGTCCGCCGCGAGGCCTGGCTGGTCCCCGAGGACGAGAGGGACGACGAGGACGACACCGGCTTCGCGCCGCGGATCGTCGGCCGCGGCCCGGCCGGCCCCGCCGTCGCCGCGCTCTTCCGCTCCCGCCCGCACGGCCACCTCCACCTCGACCTGGACCGGGACGGAGTACGCCGCCCGCTCGGCGGCGATCTGCGCGGCACGGCCGACTGCACCCGCTCCGGGCGGGCCACCCTCACCGCCCGGCTCACCCTGCCCGGCTGCCCCGTGGACGCCGAACTGCGGCTGATCCTCTACGACGCGACCCGCACGGTGGCACTGCGCACCACCGTCGAACGGGCCGCCGGCGACCGCTACACCGTGCGCTCCCTGCTGCGCAGCGGCCCCCCGGGCACCTGGCGGGTCGCCCTGCGGGTGACCGCCGGCCCGCTCCGCCGCGAGCTGCCGGTCCGGACGGCCGGCCGCGGCGCCGACGGGCGGACACCGCTGACCCTCACCGTGCCGGGCGGCTCCCCGGCGGGCCTGCTGCGCCGGGCGCGCCGCTGACCCCGTCTGTGCGCCCCCGGGCCCCGGCCCCGCCCGGGGGCCCGCGGCGCCCGGCCCGGCGAGCCCCTTTCGGCAATAGCCGAATGCCGTTGCCCGGCCCGCCCCCGCTGAATCAGGCTGACCCACAGTCAGGCACCGGCAGCGGTGCACCCGCGGGAGAGGACCCCGCGGGCCGTATGACAGGGGGAACACACATGTCCGTACTGAAGCGAGTCGGCATGACGGCCATGGCCGTCGCGGCGCTGGTCGTCCCGGCAGGCGTGGTCGTCGGGACCGCCGGACCCGCCGCGGCGAAGGCCGCCACCACTCAGGGATGCCCTTACGGCGCGGTCTGCATCTACCCGCAGAACGCCGGCTGGAACGGCGGCCACCCGTCGCACTTCTACTACAGCTACGGGGCCCACAACCTCAGCAACATGGTCGGGGTGCACCGCATCTACAACAACCAGTCCGGGGGCGCGACCATGCGGACCTGCACCGGTTACAACGGCACGGGCTGCCAGGGCTACCTGCCGGCCAACAACTACATCGACAAGGACATGACGCCGATCAACTCGATCACCCTCCAGCGGTAGCCGCGCGGCACCGCCGAGAGCGCCGGGGCCGGGCCTCCTGACGGGAGGCCCGGCCCCCGCACATCGTGCGGCGGACGGCAAGCGGGCGCACCCTGGTAGCAGCGGCTCCGGAGGTGATTGCCATGTTGCAGACCGCTGTCGGATGGCATGTCGAGCTGGAATTCGAGGAGGACAACCACCGCACTCGCGCCGCCGCCCTCGTACGGCTCCCCGACGGGACCGAGGTGCGGTCCCACGGATACGCCAGCCGCCACCCCGTCGACTCCAACCAGCCGAGGGTCGGCGAAGAGGTGGCGGGAGCCAGAGCGCTCAACGAACTGGCGATGAAGTTGCTGACCAAGGCACACGACGAGATCGACGAGGCGTCCGGCCGGACATCGCACCCGCTGACCTGACCGGCGCCCCCGCTCCCCACAACCGGCCCCGGCGGCCGCGGAGTAGGGTCGGCGCCCATGACCGAACCGGACTTCCTGCGGACCACCCGGACGTTCTACGACGCCGTGGCCGACGACTACGCCGAGCACTTCCGCGACGCCCTCGCCGCGAGGCCGTTGGACCGGGCGGTACTCGCCGGGTTCGCCGAACTCGTACGGGACGCGGACGCCGGCCCGGTGGCCGACCTCGGATGCGGGCCCGGCAAAGTGACGGCCCACCTGGCCGGCCTGGGGCTGCCCGTCTTCGGCGTCGATCTGTCCCCGCAGATGGTGGCGCTGGCCCGGCGGACGCACCCGGAAGTCCGCTACGAGGTCGGGGCGATGACGGACCTGGACCTGCCGGACGGGGCCCTCGGCGGCATCGTGGCCTATTACTCGATCATCCACACCCCGCAGGAGCGGCTGCCGGAGCTGTTCACCGAGTTCCACCGGCTGCTGGCCCCGGGCGGCCACGCGCTGGTCGCCTTCCAGGTCGGGGACGAGCCCCTGCACGTGGCGGAGCCGTTCGGGCACCCCGTGTCGCTCGACTTCCGGCGGCGCCGGCCGGACCGCGTCGCCGGCCTGCTGGCCGGGGCCGGCCTGGAGGTGCGCACCCGGCTGCTCCACGAGCCGGACGAGGGGCTGGGGGAGTCGACCCGGCAGGCCTGCCTCATCGCCCGCAAACCCGCCGGGACCGCCGACCGTCACGTCTGACGGCACCCGTACCGCGTACGGCCGCCGGGCACCGCTGAACACGGTGCCCGGCGGCCGTAGGCGCGAGGTGCGGCCCGAGGTCAGCCCTGCGGGTGGTGGTGCTGCCAGCCCGCCCAGGCCGAGGTGATCATGTCGCGGACGTCGTGGCGGGCCTTCCAGCCCAGCTCGTCGGTGATCCGGTCGGCGGCCGCGACCACCCGGGCCGGGTCGCCCGCCCGGCGCGGGGTGACCTCGGCGGTGACGCCCTGATGCCCGGTGATCCCGGTGATCAGATCGATCATCTCGCGCACCGACACCCCCTCACCGCGCCCGATGTTCAGCGTCAGATCGCGCACCGGACCCGGCCCGGCGAGCTTGCGGGCGGCCGCCACATGGGCCTCGGCGAGGTCGGCGACATGGATGTAGTCGCGGATGCAGGTGCCGTCCGGGGTGTCGTAGTCATCACCGAAGATGCGCGGTGCGGCGCCCGCCGTGAGCCGCTCGAAGACCATCGGGACGATGTTGAAGACACCGGTGTCGGCCAGCTCCGGGGTGGCCGTCCCGGCGACGTTGAAGTAGCGCAGACAGGCGGTGCTGATGCCGTGCGCCCGGCCGGCCGCACGGACCATCCACTCGCCGACGAGCTTGGTCTCGCCGTACGGGTTGATCGGGGTGCAGGGGGTGTCCTCGGTGACCAGATCCACGTCCGGCATGCCGTAGACCGCGGCCGACGAGGAGAACACCAGCCGGCCGACCCCGCCCGCCGCCATCGCCTCCAGCAGCGTCTGGAGACCGTGCACATTCTCCCGGTAGTACAGCAGCGGCATCTCGACGGACTCGCCGACCTGCTTCTTCGCCGCCAGGTGGATGACATCGGTGATGCCGTGCTCGGCGAAGGTGGTGTCGAGCAGCGCGCGGTTCAGCGTGGAGCCGACGACCAGCGGGACGTCCTCGGGGACCCGGGCGGCCACGCCCGTCGTCAGGTCGTCGAGCACGACGACCGTCTCGCCCGCCTGGCGCAGCGCCCGTACGACATGGGCACCGATGTAGCCGGCACCACCCGTGATCAAGTAAGACATGGCGTCAATCCTAGGCTCGGGGACGAAGAGTGCTGAGGAGTGGTCCGTGGGCGTCAGCGGCGCAGCCGCCGGGCACCGATCCGCCATACGCTGCGCAGCCCCGACGCGACCCGCAGTGACAGGGCCCCGCCGGTCGTCGCATACGGCTGCACCAGCAGCAGCAGATGCCGGCGGCTGGGCAGCACCCGGCGGCGCAGCCCCGGCCCGATGGCCCGCAGCGCGGCCCGGAAACCGGCCCCGTCCGCGCAGCTGACCTGCGCCATCAGATCCCAGGGCTCGGGGTCGGCACGGTGTGGGCCGCCCCGTTCGACCAGCGCCCCGAGATCCAGCACGACCTCGGCGGTCCAGCAGGCCTCCGAACCGCCGGCGGCCGGGGCCGGGGTCAGGGCGGCGGTGTGCACCGGGCCGCGCCGGTCGTCCCGGCGCCGCCGCAGCTCGATATCGATGCTCTCCGGCCCGGCCGCGGCCAGCCGCCCGTACAGGTCGTGCACCCGCAGCCGCAGCACACCGGGACTGCTGAGGGCCGGTTCCGCGTCTATGGTCACCGGCAGCCGGTGCATCGGCTTGGTGCCGATCGCGTCCAGCTCCACCTCGGGCAGGTCCTGGGACCACACCGCGCGGCCCCCGGCCTCCGCGTACGGCGGCAGCAGCCGGCCGGGCCGGGCCGCCAGCTGGGTCAGCCGCCCCAGGTCCCGCGGCGCCGGCGAGGCCAGCACCACCCGGGCCAGCCAGCGGGCCGGGGCCCGGGCCGCCCGCAGATCCGCCTCGTCGAAACCGGCCAGATAGTCACGGGTCAGCCGCCACCACTCGCCGCGGTAGTCGGCACCGCGGGTGTGCAGCTCACGGACGTACATCCGCAGATCGTGATCGAGGAACTTGGTGCTCGCGGCATGCGCCAGCGCCTTGTGCCCGGCCTCCTGGAAGATCTGCACGCTGGCCCGGTGCGCCGCGATCCGCGCCTGCCAGTTGGCGACGTCCTTGCGGTCCAGCGAGATCGACTGCCGGGCGGCCGAGCGGCGCACATGCCAGACGTAGACGTGGTCGGGAATGGTGGCGACCCGCGGGGCGGCGGCCAGCACCCGCGCGGTGAAGACGAAGTCCTCATAGGTGAAGCGGCCCTCGGGGAAGGTGATGGCGTGCTTGTCGAGGAACGCCCGCTCGTAGAGCTTGTTGACGCACAGGGTGTCCCGGACCAGCTGGGGGCTGGCATCGGGGGAGTCGTGGACCGCCGGCTCGCGGTAGAGGCCCGGCTGCCAGGGGACATCGCGGTGCGCGGGCAGCTCACGGCGGACACAGGCGCCGGCCACGACCGGGGCGTCATGCTCCAGAGCGGCGGCCAGCAGCGCCCGGGCCGCACCCGGGGGCAGCACATCGTCGCTGTCGAGGAACATCACGAACCGCCCGGTGGCGGCGCGCAGCCCTTCATTGCGCGGAGTGCCGCAGCCACCGCTGTTCGTGTCGCGGTGGATGACCCGCAGCCGCGGTTCGTCGTGGGCGAGGGCGTCCAGGGCGGCGCCGGTGCCGTCGGTGGAGGCGTCATTCACCGCGATCACTTCGGTGACCGTTTCGCCGGGGGCCCCCTGCGCGAGCGCCGAGCGCACCGCGTCGCCGACGTGGCCGGCGTCGTTGAAGGCGATCACGACGATGCTGACCTGCGCGGATGGCGTGATGGTGGGCCCCGGCAGTGGCTCAAGGGCTTCTTTCACAGTCACTGAAATCTACATTTCGTGTCGACAGCATCTCTTGGCGCGAGCGGGAATTCCGAACCCATTTCCGATGATTCAGAGGGTGAAATCCGTCGCGCGGTTGCACCCGCCGCTCCGCTTTTCCGCCCTCTTGCCGTCTTCGTGCCGGGCGGGAGCCGGGCTTGGGGTGTGCCGGGCCCGTGAGGACACCTGCACATGCTGTAACGACGCGAACGCCGCAGGATGCCGATCCGCACACCATCATCTTGCGGCGGACCGGCTCCGGTCACCGCTCCATCAGATCCGCGACCCGTCCCGCCGCGCCGCCGTCGTCCCGGTGGCAGAACGTCTCCCGGAAATCCGCGTACGCCTCCGCCCCCGCCGCGGCGATCGCCGTCAAGTCCCCCAGCGCGTCGACCAGTTCACCGGTCGAGCTGAGCAGCGGCCCCGGCACCCGGGCCTCGAAGTCGAGGGTGAAGCCCCGCAGGGTGTCGCGGTAGTGCGGCAGATCGGGGGTCAGAAAGAGCATCGGGCGGCCCGTGTTGGCGAAGTCGGCGGCCAGCGACGAGTAGTCGGTGACCAGCACATCCGCCGCCAGCAGCAGCTCCGTCGCGTCCGGGTGGGCGGACACATCGAGCGCGAACGGCGCATGGTGGGCCGGCAGCCGGTCGGCCACCATCGGATGGCCGCGGACCAGCAGCACATGATCCTCGGCCAGCTCCCGCCGCGCCAGCTCCAGATCGAGCGGCAGATGCAGCCGGTGGTGGCCCGCGTCGTAGGCCAGATCGTCGCGCGGTGTCGGCGCGTACAGCACGACCTTCCTGCCCGGCTCGATCCCCAGGCGCTCCCGTACCGCCGCCGCCGTCAGCTCACGGTCGGGGGCGAACAGGGCGTCGGTGCGCGGCAGTCCCGTCTCCAGCAGCTGCCCCGAGTAGCCCAGCGCGGAGCGCAGCACCGGTGTGCTGTGCGCATTGGGCGACAGCAGCACGCTCCACTGCCGGCTGACCCGCGGCCGCGGCGCCAGATGCGCCAGGCCCGCGCACAGCGTGCCGGCCAGATCGGCGCCGATCCGCTTGAGCGGGGTGCCGTGCCAGGTCTGGATGATCCGCTGGCCGCCGCGGCGGGTGAACCACCGGGGCAGATGCGTGTTGGTGACCACCCAGCGGCTGTGCGCCAGCGCGCCGTGCCACTCGGCGCTGCCCACCAGCACCGCCCGGGCCGTCTCCGGCACCGCGGTCTGCGCGTCGCGCACCGCCCACAGATGCTCCACCTCCATGCCGCGGCGGACCAGCTCCTCGTGCACCGCGCGCGGGGAATCCCCGTACGCGCGGCCGCCGAAGCTGCTGTAGAGCACGGTGTCGCGCAGCGGCCGGGAACGGTGCAGCGAGTAGTGCTGTTCGCGCAGCATCCGGCGGCGGTAGGGGCCGCGGTCGGTGGCGGGCAGCGCGGGCCCCGCCACCACCAGCGCCTCGTCCTGCCGGTGCCGGTCGAGGGCGAGCGGCTTGCCGCGGACCGTACGGGAGGCCGGCAGCCCGTCGAGCACGGACGGCGCACAGCGGACCGGGGCGTCCAACGGGGAGCCCACCGCGCCCCGTTCCCGCAGATGCAGCGTCCAGCGGCCCTCACGCAGCGGCAGCGTCCCGGCCAGCGAGGGCAGCGCGCCCAGCGGCAGTGTGCCGTGGAACCGGCCCTCGTCGTGCGTGGTGGGGAAGGCCAGCTCGGCGGCGTGCGCCCCGTGCTTGAGGACCAGTTCGGTGGCGTGCGGGGCGGCGGCCGGCAGCCCGCCCGACAGGAGCAGCGTGCCGTCCGTGCGCCACAACAGCCGGTCCAGATACGGCTGCGGGATGCGGTCGTCCAGCACGAGATGCCCCGCCGGAGTGGCGGCCACGACCAGCTCACGGCCGTGCGGCAGCGGATACGGGACCGGCGTCAGCCCGGGGGCGCAGGCGACCGGGTCGGTGCCGCCGCCGGGCAGTACCAGTTCCGCCGCCCAGCTCACGGTGTGCGCGGGCGGGATGGCCCGCGGCGCGCCGTCCCGGGTGGGGCGCGCCGCGGCGAGCGCGTCGAGCCGGATGCGGAAGGTGTGCGTCGACGACGGGGCGCCGTACGCGCCCCCGGACACCTCGCCCGCCTCCCCGGGGCCCGCCTCCCCGGGGCCCGCCTCCCCGGGCTCCGGCTCCTCGGGCGGCGCCGTCTCCACCGGGAACGACACCACCGTGCCGGTCCCCTGGTGGGTCAGCCGCAGCGCGGCGGGCGGCGGACCGGGCACGGTGACGGTCAGGTCCAGATCACCGGCGGCCGCGGCACGGTGGCCGGCCAGCCGCCGGGTGCGGCGGTGCACCGACAGCCGCAGCCGCCCGCCCGCGTACCAGGGCGTGATCCGCACCCCGTCGTCCGCGCCGCCGCCGGCCACGTCGTGGGCGCGCGGCGCGGCGCCCGAGCCGGTGTCCGGTGCCTGCAGCGCCCCGGACCCCACCACGCCCGCCGACGCCAGCAGCACCCCGACGGTCCAGTCGCCCTCCTCCCAGTGCCCGCCCCTGCGCAGCCGGGCCGGATCGAGCCGCATCTCGAAGCCCGACCAGTCGTAACAGTGCAGCTCCTGACCGGACTCGGCGGTCGCCTCCGGCATCGCCACCGCGCGCAGCGGCAGCAGGATGCGCCGCCGCCCGCACGACAGCACCGCCGTCCTGAGGTAGCGGTGCCGGGCCGCGGCGTCCAGATTGCGGAGATAGGCGTAGCCGCGCAGCACCAGCACCCCGTCCCGCCACACCGCTTCCCTCACCCGGGCCACGACGGGGAAGTCCGCACGGTCCAGCCGGGTCACGCCCGGCGGCAGCTCCAGCGGCGGCGTCAGCGGCAGCACCGCCCGCTTGCGCAGTGGCGGCCCGGCGACGGTGAACCCGGCCGGATTGCGGGCCTCGTGGGTCAGCAGCGCCAGCAGATCCGCCAGCCGCCCGGCGCGGATCAGATACCAGCGCATCCGCAGCTCCACGGGGAGCGTGGGGAACAGCCGCGGATCCACCCCGGACAGGAAGTCGCGGGCACAGTCCAGGAACGCCGTCCGGCACTCCGGCGCCGCCCCCGGCAGCGACTCGACCAGGTCGAGCAGCCCCTCGGTGAGCTGCGCGCGGTCGTAGTCGCGCCGGTGGCCGCTCAGCCGGTCGCGGGCCGGATCGGCGAGGAAGCGCCGGATACCGGCCACCGCCGCGAACCGGTCCCGTACGCCCCGGGCATCCAGCCGCCGGTGCCGGTCCGGCCCCTCCGGCAGCCGCCGGTAACAGACGTGCTCGTGCAGCACATCGACCGCCTCGGCGAGGAAGAACGCGGGCAGCGTCACCGCCGCGTCATGGCACCACTCGCCCTCCGGGAAGGCGAAGCCGTGCCGGTCCCAGAAGCTCCGGCGGAACACCTTGTTCCGGGCCACATGGTCGGACAGCAGCGTGAGGTCGTCGCCGACGCGGGTGCGCAGCACGGTCTCACGGCCGGCCGGATGGTGGGCGGACTGGCTGCGGCCGGCCGCCCCGAGCCGGTAGACGTTGCCGGTCGCGAGGTCCGACCCGGACCGGTCCAGCAGCCCGACGAGATCCTCGTACGCACGCGGCAGCAGCACATCCTCGCCCGCGTCGAGGAACGCGAGGTAGTCGGTGTGCGGATAGGCATGCCGGGCCCCGGTGTTGCGGACCGCGCCACAGCCGGGGGCCGGACCGTCCCCGGAGTGGTGGACGGTCCGGAACCGCGGATCGCGGGCGGCGAAACGCCGGGCGAGGGCGGCGGGGGCGGACTCCGCGGCGCCGGCGTCATCGCGCCCCGCCGCGGGTGGGCCGTCCACCAGCACCACATCCAGCTCGGTCAGCGTCTGGGCCGCGACCGACTCCAGGCACTCCTCCACATTCCGCTCGGACCCCTCGATGCGATGGACCGGGACGACGACGGTGAGCCGTGGCTTCATACGCGGACCAAGCCTTTCCGGACTGGCGATGCACAAGACCGGTCCGTTCAACTCGCCCACGGCGGCACGGTCACCGGATCTGCGCTGAAAGGGTGAGGCGCATCGTCGACAGTGCGTGGTCAGCTCATTACGCTCGGTGTACGAAATCGGCGCGCCGTAGCGCCGGGCCGCGTCCGATGCCGTAGACCCGTTGCACAGCTTTACGGCGCCCCGCGCGCCGTGTTTCCCCCAGGGAAGGTGACCGCGTCCCGATGCCCGGCCGAACCGACAGCTCCGCCGCCACCGACAGCCCCGACGCCGGACCGCCCGGCAGCGACGTCCGGACCGCCCGGCCCGCGCCCGCCGCGGGCACCGCCCCGTCCGCCTCCACCGCGCGGCTGCCGGCCGAGCGGCGGCGCGGCGGCCCGGCGCGGCTGCTGCCCGCCCGGTCCCCGTTCCGCAGTCAGCTGCGGCGGATCGGCACCGGGCGGGTGCTGGAGATCGGCTGCGGCACCGGCGACACCCTCGCCGACTGCGCGCCCGGCAGCGTCGGGGTCGACCACGACCCGCAGTCCGTGGCGCACTGCCGGCAGCGCGGACTGACCGCCTACACGGCCGACACCTTCCTTGCGAGCCCGCACGCCCGTCCTGGCGCCTTCGACGCGCTGCTGACCGCGCACGTCCTGGAACACCTGGACGACGAGCAGGTTGAGGGCCTGCTGCGGGCGTACGTTCCGTACGTACGGCCCGGCGGTGGCGTCCTGCTGATCACCGCGCAGGAGGCCGGACACCGGGCCGGCCCCGCCCCGGTGCGCTTCACCGACTTCCCGCTGCTGCGCGCCTTCGCCGAATCAGCCGGGCTGACGGTACGGCGGACGTACTCCCATCCGCTGCCGCGCCCGGCCGGGATGCTGCTGCGCTCCAATGTGTTCGTCCTGGTGGGGCAGGTGCCGCGGTAGACCCGCCGGGGCCCGGGGCCGGTGCCCGGACCCTGCCCGGGGCCGGTGCCCGGACCCTGCCCGGATCCGGTGCTCGGGACCCGGTGCCCGAGGCCGCGGCGGACCCCGGCCGCCCGGCCCCGCGCGGTGCGGTCAGCGGGTACGGGCGCGCCGACGGGCGTTCACGACCGCCCGGGTGACCACCGGCGGCAGCACGTCCAGGGCGACCCGGCGCAGGGTGCTGCGGGCCGGGAGCGGCGCGCGCGGGCCCGGACGGGCCGCGGAGGCCTTCGGCGCCCGGGCCGAAGGCCGCGACAGGGAACGGCCGCCCCCGGACGTGTACCGGGACACCGGATGGGCGGGCTCCTTGGCGCCCTTGGCGCTCAGCCGGACCAGCGGGGCGTCGTTGACGTACTGCACCTCGTGCCAGATGTCGCCACGGGCCTTGATCCAGTCCACCAGCGCCTGCTGGAGCGGCTCCGGATCGCCCCAGGTCCCGTAGAACTTGGTGCCGGTGATGCAGATGGGGCGCAGCCCCTCGTTCGCGACGGCCTGCCAGGTCGCGGCGGCCACCCCCGGGCAGTGCTCGGCGCGGTAGTCGTCCATCACCACGACACCGTGGGAGGTGAGCAGCTCGCGCACCGCGAGGATGTCGCCGTGCACATGCTCGTACAGATGCGAGGCGTCGATATGGGCGAAACGCACCGAGCCCTCCTCGACGTGGTCGGTGACGATCGAGCTGAGACCCTGCACGATGGTCGGCAACTCCTCGTGGAACGCAAGGTAGTTCGCCTCGAACGCGCGGCGCGTCAGGGTCGCATAGGACTTCTTCATCTCCTGGGAGTTGGAGGAGTCCTCGGCGGGGGAGTCGAAGAGATCGCAGACCGTGAAGCGCTCGCCGGCCCGCCGCCGCGCACCGAGGAAGATGGCGCTCTTGCCCATGTACGCACCCAGTTCGAGCAGATCACCCGGCTCCGAACGCTCCTGCTGGCGCTTCAGGAACCAGTCGAAGAGCAGCTGGTCCGCGGTGAAGAACCAGCCCTTGACCTCGGAAAGCCGGGTGGGGCGCGGGAGTTGTTCGGCACTCTGGTCTGCGATGGGGGCAGTCATGTGCGGTCCGTCTCCAGACGGTCGGGAACGTAAGGGCGTATGACGACACGTGCGTGGGGGGAGGAAGGTGCGGTATGTACCGGCGCT
The DNA here is from genome assembly GCF_028870195.1 of Streptomyces sp. G7(2002). Classification (NCBI taxonomy): domain Bacteria; kingdom Bacillati; phylum Actinomycetota; class Actinomycetes; order Kitasatosporales; family Streptomycetaceae; genus Streptomyces; species Streptomyces sp. G7(2002). The sequence goes on along the minus strand of NZ_CP102609.1, from coordinate 3,928,125 downwards.
GTCTGCCGTGGATATGCGGGGAATACGGGGAATGCAGAGAACCCGGGGAATCCATGGACTCCGTGGACGCACGGACCCCATCGACTCCGTAAGGATTTCTGCTGTCTGCTGTCTGCTGTTGTGCATCTCTGCAGTTATGGGCGCCCGCCCGGTGCCACGACCGCTGCGCAGGGGCGGCCCGGCAGGGGCCAGGGCGCCACGCCTCGCTCCACGAGACATGCGGGCGCCGCTCAGGCGGTCCCCATGGCGGTCCCCATGAAGGAGCCCTGTCGGACCCTGCGCGGCACGGCACCGACGGCATCGTAGGCGGAGGAAAGTGAACGGGAGATGGCGCGCAGCCCGGCGGCAGCGGGCCCCCGCGCGCAGATCACTTCACCGCACCGGCCATCACGCCCGAGACGAACTGGCGCTGGAAGGCGAAGAAGACGATCAACGGCACCACCATCGACAGAAAGGCGCCGGGCGCCAGCACATCGATGTTGTTGCCGAACTGCCGCACCTCCTGCTGCAGGGCGACCGTGACCGGCGGATTGCCGCTGTCCGCGAAGATCAGCGCGATCAGCATGTCGTTCCACACCCACAGGAACTGGAAGATCCCCAGCGAGGCGATCGCCGGACCGCCCAGCGGCAGCACGACCCGGGTGAACAGCCGCAGCTCACCCGCCCCGTCCAGCCGGGCTGCCTCCAGCAGCTCGCGCGGGATCTCGGCGAAGAAGTTCCGCAGCAGGAACACCGCGAACGGCAGCCCGAAGGCCGTATGGAACAGGACCACCCCGGCCGTCGTCTCGAACAGCCCCACCGCCCCGAACAGCTTGGCCACCGGGATCAGCGCCACCTGTACGGGCACCACCAGCAGCCCCACCACGGCCAGGAACCACCCGTCCCGGCCGGGGAAGTCCATCCAGGCGAACGCATAGCCGGCCAGCGAGCCGATGACGACGACCAGCACCGTCGCCGGCACCGTGATCGCCGCCGTGGTCAGCAGCGAGCCCATCACCTTGTCGTTGGACAGCAGCTGGCTGTAGTTGTCCCAGGTGATCTGGGCCGGCTCACTGAAGACCTGCCACCAGCCGGACTCGGCGATCTGCTGCGGACCGCGCAGCGAGGACAGCAGCAGCCCCACCGACGGCATCAGCCAGAACAGCGCGACGAGGACGAGGAAGACCCGCACCGCGCCGCCGCCGGTCCGCGCCGCGATCCGCGCGGCCGGCGACCGCCGGGCCCGTACGCCGCCGGCGGCACCGGGGCGCCCGGCCGGTGCGACACCCTCCACGGTCGTCATCGGCGACGCTCCTTCCGTAGACGCCGGAGATTGACGTACATCACCGGCAGCACGAGCAGCAGCAGGAAGACGGCGATCGCGCTGCCCAGGCCCTCGTCGACATCCGTGCCGAACGACGACTGGAAGAGCTGGAGCGCCAGCACATTCGCGGACCGGATGCTGGAGCCCGGCGCGATGATGTAGACCAGATCGAAGATCTTCAGCACATTGATCATGAGGGTGACCAGCACGACCACCAGCACCGGCGCCAGCAGCGGCACCGTGATCCGGCGGAAGACCTGCCACTCGCCCGCACCGTCCACCCGCGCGGCCTCCAGCAGCTCCCGGGGCACGGCCGCCAGACCCGCCGCGATCAGCACCATCGCGAAACCCGCCCACATCCAGACGTACGAGCCGATGATGGCCGGGGTGACCAGCGCCGGGCCGAGCCAGTCGACCCCGCGATAGGCCTCCGCGAAGTTCCCCGCGGGCAGCCGCAGCCGGGCACCCTCGGCCTTGCCGGCGGGCAGCGCAAAGGTGCCGTCGGCCGCCGTCGTGGCCGAGGCGACCACCCTGCCGCCCCGGACCGCCTCGACGCGCAGACCGGCCAGCGCCTTCTCACTGCCGTCGACAGCATTGGGCCGGCCGCCGCCGCCCCGGGTGAAGTCCAGCCACGCGGTGCCGGTGATCCTGCCCGGCTGCGGCCGGGCGGCTGCGGCCGACCGCGCCCCGCGCAGATCGCCCGGCTGGACGGCGACCAGCGGCAGCAGCACGGGCGACCCCGACCGGACCGCCGACCCGGTGGTGAAGGCGCCACCCCCCGACGGCTTCAGATCGGCACGCGGCCGCGGCTTGGCGCCGGGGAACGGCGCCGGGTCGGCGAAGGTGTCGTGGACGCCGACCCACACCGCGTTGGCGACCCCGCGCTCCGGCGCCTGGTCGTAGACCAGCCGGAAGATGATCCCGGCCGCCAGCATCGAGATCGCCATCGGCATGAACACGATCAGCTTGAAGGCGGTGCCCCAGCGGATCCGCTCGGTCAGCACCGCGAAGATCAGCCCCAGCGCGGTCGAGACCGTCGGCGCCACCACCACCCAGACGACGTTGTTCCGCAGCGCCGTGCGGATGCCCTCGTCCGAGAACATCGCGCCGTAGTTGTCCAGCCCCACGAAACCGTCACCGGACGCGTCGAACAGACTGCGGTGGACGGAGAACACGATCGGATAGACGACCAGCGCACCGAGCAGCAGCAGCGCCGGCAGCAGAAACACCGCGGCGAGCCACGGACGGGCACCCAGAACACGCCCACGGCCCGCACCGCGCCCTCCGGCCCTCCTGCGGCCCGCGCCGCTGCCTCCGGTCCTCCCGCGGTCCGGGCCGCTGTATCCGGTCCTCCTGCGGTCCGGGCCGCTGCCTCCTGCCCTCCCGAGGCCCGCGCCTCCGCCTCCGCCCCTCCTGCGGCCCCGCTCGCCCGCCCTGCTGACCTCTTCGTCGCTCATGGTGACGGTCCCCCGGTCCCGGTCGAGGCGGTCGGCGTCAGTGCCCGAACGACGCGGCGGCGTCCTTCTCCAACTGCGCCTGCGTACCCGCGATGTCCTTGGGGTTCTTCAGGAAGTCCTGCAGGTCCTTCCACTCGCCCTGGCCCGGCTTGCCGCCGAACGAGGCGGGCGCCTGGTCGGACATGTCGAAGCGGAAGTCGTCGCCCGCCGCGACCAGCGCCTTGGCGATCTCGCGCATCACCGCATCGGCGTACGCCGCCTGGTCGAGCTCCTTGTTGGGCGAGATGAACCCGCCCGCCTGCGCCCAGATCTTGGCGGCGTCCGTCGACGCCAGGAACGCCAGCAGCGCCTGCGCGGCCTTGGTGTCCTTGAGGGCCACCGCCACATCGCCGCCGGTCACCACCGGGGACTTCGCGCCCACCGCCGGGAACGGGAACACCTTGGCGTCCGTACCGACCTTGGCCTTGGTCTGGGTGATGTTGGCGGCGGCGAAGTCGGCCGAGGAGACCATCGCGGCCTTGGGGGCGTCACCGCCGCTGAAGGTCTGGGTCACCGACGTCGGGAAGTCCGTCTGCAGCGCACCGGAGTTGCCGCCCGCCAGCAGATCCTTACGGCCGAAGAGCTGCCCGAGCGTGGTCAGCGCCCGCTTGACCGTCGGGTCGGTCCACTTGATCTTGTGCTGCGCCAGCTGGTCGTACTTCTCCGGGCCCGCCTGCGAGAGATAGATGTTCTCGAACCAGTCCGTCAGCGTCCAGCCGTCCGAACCCCCCACCGAGACCGGCTCCACGCCCGACTCGGCGATGACCTCCGCCGCCTTGACGAAGTCCGGCCAGGTCTTCGGCTCATGGGCACCCGCGTTGTCGAACGCCTGGGCGTTGTACCAGACCAACGACTTGTTACTGGCCTTGAAGTACACGCCGTACGGGGTGCCCTTGTGAGCGCCGAGATCCCGCCAGCCCTTCGCATAGTTCTTGGCGAGCTGCGCCTTGGCGCTCGCACCCAGCGGCTTGAGCCACCCCTTCCGGGCGAACTCATTCAGCACACCGACCTGTTGGAGCATCGCAATGTCCGGCGGACCGCCACCGGCGACCTTGGACCCGATGAAGCCCGCCATGTCGTCACCACTGGGCACGAAGTCGACCGTGGCGCCGGTGCGCTTCTCGAACTCGTCCAGCACCTTGCCGAAGTTCTCCCGCTCGGGCCCCGTCCACACCGCGGTGACCTGCAACTTCTGGCCCTTGAGCGAGGGCAGCTGCACCGTGGGGGCGGTACTGCCGCCCTTGCCACCGCCGCTCCCCTCCTCCTTCGTGCCACCGCCGCTGCCGCCCCCGCAGGCGGCCAGCGCCAGCCCGAGTACCGCGGTCGCCGCCACCACGGTCGTGGCGCGTCCAGCCGTCCGGTCGAGTCGTCTGCGCATCCCCGTAACCCCTTATCGCTGCGCCTGCCATACCGGGTGCAAAGAAATCCACCTCACGCCCTACCGCGACGTCCCTGCCGTGCAGTTCGTGTGTGCCGTGCCGTTCGTGCGGTGCGGAGGTGCGGTGGTGCGGTGCGGTGGTGCTGAGCGGTCCGAGCGGTGGTGCCGAGCGGTGGTGCGGGTGCGGTGGTGCCGAGCGGTGGCGCGGTGGTGCCGCGCGCTGGGCTGCGCGCGCCGCGCCCTGCTTCCGCGCCGAGCGGCGCCGTCGCAGCGCACTGCCGCAGCGTCGCGCGGCGCGGGTGCGTCCCGTGGTGCGCGTGCGTCGCGCGGCGCGGATGCGCCACACGGTGCGGGTACTACGTCGCGCTGCAGCCGCGTCGCGCGCTGTGCTGCATCGCGCGGTGCGGGACCGGTGCGGCCGTCGTGCGCGGTGTTCCGGTGCGGGTGCGGGTGCGGTGCGTCTGTCGTGTCCGGTGCGTCTGTCGTGTCGGTGTGAGGTATCCGGTGCGCTGCGTCCTGCAGCGCGGTGTGCGACAGTCCTACGCCCTGGCCACGGGGTCCGCAATACCGCCTTCCGCGTCAACCGGCCTTTCGTGACAGGGCTGTTATGGGCGACATGACGTGACGGGGCTGGGTACCGGTGGCGTGACGGAGCTGGTCACGGGTGGGCGCCCGCGCTTCACAGCAGCGGCGGGGCGGCCGACGCCCCCGAGGACTGTGCGGCCCGTTGCAGTGCGCTGGCGAGCAGGGCCAGGTCCGTCGGGCCGTTGCCCAGCTCGCGCAGCGGGCGCCGGGCCGGCGGGTCGCCCATCCGCTGCCACTCCAGCGGGACGACCGTCGGCCGGAGGGTGGACGTCCGGGGTATCCGGCCCGTGACGCGGCCGGCCTGGAACGGTGTCGAGGAGCCGTCCGCCGCGCGGTGGAGTCGTCCGCGGCCTGTGGGTACCGGCTCGGACGGATCGGTGGTGGCGCCCAACTGGACGCGCAGACCGGCCCGTTCGCTGGTCGCGGTCTCCGCCGTACGGTCCGGATGGCCGGTCGCGGCTATCAGGTGCACCCCGAGCTCCGCCCCGTCCCGGGCCACTGCCTCCAGGGCGCGCACCACGGACCCGGCGGCCGGGCGGCCCGTGCTGCCCAGCGCCGGCGCCACGAGTGCGTCGAAGTCGTCGACCAGGACGAACAGTCGCGGCATGGGCGCCGCGGGCTGCTGTGCGGTGTCCTCGGCGGGGGCTCCGCTGCGGGTGCGGAGGCGTAGGGTGCCGGTCGTTGACGGGTCTGCCGGGGTGGCGCCTCCTTCCTCCTTGTTCCGGCAACGATTACGGAGAGTAATTGGTTCCTGCTCTCCGTCACCGCCCTCGGTCGAGCGTCGTGGTGCGGCGATCCGCGGTGCCGGCAGATGCTTGCTGCGCCACTCGGCGAACGGGGTGCCGGCGAGTATCTCCGCCCGGCGCTTCAGCTCCGAGGACAGCGCCTGGGCGAACTCCCGCATCCGGACCGGGTCCGAGGCGGCGAGATACGTCGTGACATGCGGCAGGTCGGTGCACACCCGCAGTCCCTCGCCTCGCTCGCTGCCGCCGCCGTCGACCAGCACCAGCGACAGCAGGTCCGGGCGGTCGGCGGCGGCGAGCGAGGCGGCCAGTGAACGCAGCAGCTCGGTCTTGCCGGTGGCCGCGGCGCCCTCCAGGAGGAGATGCGAGCCGTCGGCGGCGAGGTCGGCGCACAGCGGGCCGTGCGGTCCGGCGCCGAGGACCGCGGCGGCGCCGGGCCGGTCGGTGTCCAGGGCGGCGGCCCAACGGGCCATCAGGGACGCCGGGGTGGCGCGGGCCAGCCCCAACTCGTCCAGCAGCCGCGCCGTATCGGGCAGCGGGACGGCCGCCCGCATCGCCGCGCCACCGCCGGCCGTGGCCGTCGGGTCGGTCTCGCGCAGCGGCGCCAGTGCCCGGGCGAACCGCTCGGCCCAGGCGCCGGAGACCGCGTCCACCGTCGCGACCGTGCCGTTGGGGCCCGAGCCCGGCTGGACGACGCGCAGCGCCGTGGCGACATCGCCGCTGAGCACCGCGACCGCCCCGCACTCCCCGAAGGCGGGCGAGGCCTTCCGGGCCGCTTCGTAGGTCGCGGCCAGCGGGAAGGCGGGGGAGGCGGCCGGGGTCTCGGCCAGGCACAGCAGATGGATACCGGCCGCCGGACCGGCCGCGGCCAGCCGGGCGGTGGTCTCGCGCAGCGCGGAGGTGCCGGGGTCGCCGTCCACGATCACGAGGGTGTACGGGCCCTGGTGGCGGGCCGCGGCGGCGGCGATCTCCGCGCGCTCGGCCTCGGCCCAGCCGGGGCCCAGCGGGCCGTCGTCGAGCCGGCGTACCAGCTCGGTCGCCCGCGCCTGGGCCTGATCCGTGTCGTAGGCGAGCAGCAGCCGGCAGTCCTGGCCGCGGTCCGGGCGGACCTGCGGCAGCCAGCCGAGCCAGGACCAGTCCGCCACCCGCTCCTCGGCCGGGCGCGCCCGGTCCGTGCTGATCAGCACGAGGTCGAGGGTGGCGGGGGAGTGCAGGGCGGCGAGCTGGGCGAGGGCGCAGCGGGCCAGCCCGGTCAGCCGCGCCCGCGGCCCGGCGAGGCCGAGGGAGCCCGCCCGGCGCAGTTCGACGGTGACCGGCACCGCGGCGCGGCCGCCGCTGCGGGCGGCGGTCCCCAGCCGGACGGTCAGCGCGTCGGGGTGCTCCGGGCCGCGCTCCCAGAGCCGCGGCCCCGGGCCCAGCGCGGTGAGCAGGATCGCGGCGGCATCCGGCCATCGTTCCTCGGCGGCGGGCCCGGAGGGCCCTTCCGCGCTCCGGGCGCCGCCGGGGGCGTTCGCGCGGGCCGCCGCGGGGTCACCGGCCGGTGCGTACTCGGCCGCGAAGGCCTCGTCCGGCCGCTCCACGGCGGGCCGGCCGCCCGCCAGCCGCCGCGCCCAGGCCCCGATACCGCCCCGCCGCCCGCCCTTACGGGGCACCTCGTCGGCCGGGGCCAGCGCCTGCTGCCCGCCGTGTGTCCGCTGCTGTGCGGCGTCCGCGAAGCCGCCGGCCGGTTCCCGGACGCCGGGCCCCCAGCCGGCCGACGGGGTGCCGTCGTCGGTGGTGCGGTCGTAGACATGGCCGGTGGAGGCGTCCGGGAAGGGCGTACCGGCGGCGCGCGGCGAGCCGGGGCCGGGGGCCGGTGCGCCGGAGGCCGTTGCTCCGTATCCGGTCGGGGTGCCGCGCAGGGGGGTGTCCCGCCGTCCGGGCGCGGCCGGGGCCTGCGCGGGCGGGGGAGCCGTCATGGGAGCGGACGCGCCGCCGGCCACCTGGGCGTACGCACCGGCTCCGGCATAGGCCCCGGCGGTGGCGACGGTGGCCCCGTGCGGGCCCGCCGCCCCGTCTGTCCGGTACTCCTCGGCCCGTCCCGCCGCGGCGCTGTCCGCGGTGCCCGGGGTGATCCGCAGATGCCCCTCGCCGTCCGGTGCGGTCGCCAGGGCGGGGTCCGGGGCGCCGGGCGCGGACTGCAGGCGCAGGGCGGACTCGCCGATACGGAGAAGGGTGCCGGGCCGCAGGGGTGCGGGCCGTTCGTCGAGGTCGGTGCCGTCCACGGCGGTGCCGTTCGTGGAGTGCAGGTCGGCGACGGACACCGAGCCGTCCGGTTCGACCGTCACGGCGCAGTGCAGCCGTGAGACATCGGGGTCGTCGAGGGGGACGTCCGCGTCGGCGGAGCGGCCGATGCGGATCTGTCCGCCGTGCAGCAGATGCACCCCGCCGGCATCGGGCCCGGAGATGATGCGGAGCCGCGCGGAGCCGTGCGGCAGACCGTGGGCCGGAGCGGGTCCCGGGCTCTGGAGGGAGAGCACCGCGCCGTCGATCAGCGGGGGCTCGCCGATCGCCGCGCGCTGTGGATCGAGCCGCTCGGACCCGGCATACAGGACGACGGGGCCGCTGCCGCCGCCCGCACCGCCGACATCCGCACCCGAGCCCGCCACGGAGGCGGCGAGCGAGCCGGCCACCGCCGCCAGCGCGGTCCCGGCAGGGGCCGTCACCAGCACATCGCAGGCCCGTGTGGTGTGGCCGCTGCGCGGCCCGAGGACGGTCAGCCGGATCTGCATCGCCGTCAACGGTCCCTTCTGCCGGGATCCGGCAGGGGGCCCGCTCGCTCCCCCCACCACACCCGAGCACGTCGGCACGTACAAGTCCCAAGTGCACGTCGCGACAAGGACCGTGCGCCCCACCGCATCGTGCTGGGTGCATCCTCGCACCTGCCACTGACAACGCGCCCGCCGACCGCCGTTCAGTGATCTTGATTGGTCTTCTAAGGGCGAAAAAGTGCCTGCTTGCGCGCCGTGCCCGGCCGGATTTCGACCGCCGTGGTCAGCTCGGAAGGTCTCCGGACCGGACCGCGCGGGCCCCGTCCGCACCGTCCGGGCTCCGGCAGGCAACCATCCGCCCCGAACCCGCGTCTTTTCCACAAGCCCGCACTGGGCCGCCGGACCGAAAAGATTGTGCGACGGCACTACAGTGGGTCGGACGGTCCGCGCGGAGTTGATCAGCTGACCAGCGGGCCGGGCAAGAGATCCACCACGACCAGGGAGCGCATGACGTGCGGCCGGTAGGCAGCAAGTACCTGCTCGAGGAGCCGCTGGGACGCGGTGCCACGGGCACCGTCTGGCGTGCCCGCCAGCGGGAGACGGCGGGCGCCGAGGCCGCCGTGGCCGGAGAGCCCGGTGAGACGGTCGCGATCAAGGTCCTCAAGGAGGAGCTGGCGCACGACGCGGACGTGGTGATGCGGTTCCTGCGGGAGCGCTCCGTCCTGTTGCGGCTCACCCACCCGAACATCGTCCGTACCCGCGACCTCGTCGTCGAGGGCGATCTGCTCGCCCTGGTCATGGACCTGGTCGACGGCCCCGACCTGCACCGCTATCTGCGCGACAGCGGCCCCTTCAGCCCGGTGGCCGCCGCGCTGCTCACGGCGCAGATCGCCGACGCGCTGGCCGCCAGCCATGCCGACGGTGTGGTCCACCGCGACCTCAAGCCCGCCAACGTCCTGCTCGCGGGGGCGGACGGCAGCAGCGAGATGCACCCGATGCTGACCGACTTCGGCATCGCCCGGCTGGCCGACTCCCCGGGCCTGACCCGCACCCACGAGTTCGTCGGCACTCCCGCCTATGTGGCGCCGGAGTCCGCCGAGGGCCGTCCGCAGACCTCCGCCGTGGACATCTACGGCGCCGGCATCCTGCTGTACGAGCTGGTCACAGGCCGTCCGCCGTTCGCCGGGTCGACCGCCCTGGAGGTGCTGCACCGGCACCTCAGCGAGGAGCCGCAGCGCCCCAGCACGCTGCCCGAGCCGCTGTGGACGGTCATAGAGCGCTGTCTGCGCAAGCGGCCCGAGGAGCGGCCCGGCGCCGAGAGCCTCGCCCGTGCGCTGCGCACCGTCGCGGCCGGGATCGGGGTGCACGCCCGTCCCGCCGAGGCCGAGGCCGCGCTCGGTGTCGCCGCGCTGCTCGCCCCCGACCCAGCGCCCGCCACGGTTCCCGGTACGGGTGCCGACGGCGGCCAGGCCGCCGGAGGCGACGCCGACCCCACCCAGGTGCTTCCGTCGGGCGCCGGTTCGTACGACCCGGGCGCGGCGACCAGCGTGCTGCCCTCCACGGGCGGACCGGGCGGCCCGAACGGCCCCGCCGGGCAGGGCGATCCGACGCGGGCCATGCCGCCGATGCCCATGGGCGCACCGGCCGGAGGCCCGCAGGGGCCCGACGGTCCGCACCCGTGGGAGTCCCAGATGCGGGCCGCCCGCGACCGCAACGAGCAGACCCAGGTGCAGTACCTGGACCCCAGCGAGGACCCGCTGCGCCGCCGTCCGCAGCGCCAGGCCCCCCAGCAGCCGCCGCAGCGCCCGCAGCAGCAGTACCGCCAGCAGCCCGCTCCGGTGCCGTACGCCCAGCAGCAGCCGCCGCAACAGCAGCGGCAGCCGCAGGCGCCCCAGCGGCGCCAGGAGCCGCCGCCGCAGCGCTACGAGCCGCAGCGGCCGCCCGCCCCGGAGCCCCGGCCCCGGCGCGAGCCCCGTCAGCGCAGCGCCAACCCGATGAAGATCCCCGGCCTGGGCTGCCTCAAGGGCTGTCTGTTCACGCTGATACTCCTGTTCGTGGCCGCCTGGCTGATCTGGGAGCTGACCCCGCTCCAGGAGTGGATCGGCACGACGAGGGGCTTCTTCGCGCAGATCGGGGAGGTTTACCACAGCGTGGAGAGCTTCGTGCGGGGCCTCAGCAGGTGACGTCGGCCGTCCGCGCGCTCCGTGCAGCCGCGGGCGGCCCCCCCGGGCCTGTCCGGCCGTCATCCGCCGGACGGGCCCTAAGACCCACTCAGTGGATTTGTCGACTTCCGGCGGAGAATTTCGCTCACAGAAGTGAAGGTTGCCACCGTCCGGGGCATTGAACCCCCTGGCACCCGCGTAGCTTTGACGCCAACCTCAGCCCCCGCAGGACGCTCGGGGGCCCGACACGTCGGAGCAGTCTTGGCACGGAAGATCGGCAGCCGGTACACCGCCCACCAGATCCTGGGACGCGGCAGTGCCGGCACGGTATGGCTGGGCGAGGGTCCCGAAGGGGCCGTGGCCATCAAGCTGTTGCGTGAGGAGCTCGCGTCCGACCAGGAGCTCGTCGGCCGCTTCGTACAGGAGCGGGCGGCCCTGCTGGGTCTGGACCATCCCCATGTCGTCGGCGTCCGCGATCTCGTCGTCGACGGCAATGACCTGGCGCTGGTCATGGAGCTCGTACGGGGCACCGACCTGCGTACCCGTCTGGAGCGGGAGCGCCGGCTGGCCCCGGAGGCCGCGGTCGCGATCGCCGCCGATGTGGCCGACGGGCTCGCCGCCGCGCACGCCGCCCGGATCGTGCACCGCGACGTCAAGCCCGAGAACGTCCTGCTGGACATGCAGGGCCCGCTCGGCCCCGGTGGCGCGCACCCCGCGCTGCTCACCGACTTCGGTATCGCCCGGCTCGTCGACTCCCCGCGCCGCACCAGGGCGACCAAGGTCATCGGCACCCCCGACTACCTCGCCCCGGAGATCATCGAGGGGCTGCCGCCGCGCGCCTCCGTGGACGTCTATGCGCTGGCGACCGTCCTGTACGAGCTGCTCGCCGGCTTCACGCCCTTCGGGGGCGGACACCCCGGGGCGGTGCTGCGCCGCCATGTGACGGAGAGCGTGGCGCCGCTGCCCGGTATCCCCGACGAGCTGTGGCAGCTGCTGCTGCAGTGCCTGGCCAAGGCGCCGGCCTCCCGGCTGCGCGCCCCGGAGCTCGCCGCCCGGCTGCGGGAGCTGCTGCCCGGCCTGGCGGGCATCCCGCCGCTGGACATCGACGAGCCGGACGACGAGGACCCGGAGGGCGAGCAGGAGGGCGCCGCCGGCTCCCGCGAGGAGGCGTTCTACCCGTCGGCGGCGCCGGCCGAGGCCACTCCGCCGCGCGGCGCGGTCCCGCTGGTCCAGGGCGCGGTCCCCGACTCCAACCGGGAGACGCACACCAGCATGCGCGTCCCGGGCCCGGACGAGCTGGCGGGCGGCGCCCACGGCACCGCCCGGGCCCCGCGCGCCGCCGGTGAGCGCCGGGCGGGCTCGGCCCGGCACCGTGCGTCCCCGGAGGCGGTGCGCCGCCGCCGCATCAAGCTGGGGGCGGCCGCCGCCGCGGCGCTCGTGGCGGCCGGCCTGGGCGGCTGGCTGGCCTCGGGCGACGACGAGCAGGGCGACGCCACACCGGGCGTCCATCAGTCGGAACCGGACACGCCGTGACGCTCCCCGGGCGCGCGCTGGCCGCGCGCCGGGCCCGGCGATGACCGGCGCGGTGACCGGTGTACGGGCCGCCGTGGACCGGTCGCGCACGGCTCCCGGCGGGTCCGGCCTGCCGGGGCCGGGTCACGCTGACGGTGGCAGCCGTTAGGCTGGGTGCGTGGCAGTCGTCGATGTATCCGAAGAGCTGAAGTCCCTCTCCTCGACCATGGGGTCGATCGAGGCCGTCCTGGACCTCGACAAGATGAGGGCCGATGTCGCCGTGCTCGAGGAGCAGGCCGCGGCGCCGTCCCTGTGGGACGACCCGGAGAACGCACAGAAGATCACCAGTCGGCTGTCCTACCTCCAGGGCCAGCTGCGCAAGGCCGAGGACCTGCGTGGCCGGGTCGACGACCTCGAGGTGCTCTTCGAGCTCGCCGAGGCCGAGGACGACGAGGACGCCAGGGCGGAGGCCGAGGACGAGCTGTCCGCCGTCCGCAAGGCGGTCGACGAGCTGGAGGTCCGCACCCTCCTGTCCGGCGAGTACGACTCCCGTGAGGCGGTCGTCAACATCCGCGCCGAGGCCGGTGGCGTCGACGCCGCCGACTTCGCCGAGAAGCTGCAGCGCATGTATCTGCGCTGGGCCGAGCGGCACGGCTACAAGACCGAGCTCTACGAGACCTCGTACGCGGAAGAGGCCGGCATCAAGTCGACCACCTTCGCCGTGCAGGTGCCGTACGCCTACGGCACCCTCTCCGTCGAGCAGGGCACGCACCGCCTGGTGCGCATCTCGCCGTTCGACAACCAGGGCCGCCGCCAGACCTCGTTCGCGGGTGTCGAGGTGCTGCCCGTCGTCGAGCAGACCGACCACATCGAGATCGACGAGTCCGAGCTGCGGGTGGACGTCTACCGTTCGTCCGGCCCCGGCGGCCAGGGCGTCAACACCACCGACTCCGCGGTCCGGCTGACGCACATCCCCACCGGCATCGTGGTCTCCTGCCAGAACGAGCGCTCGCAGATCCAGAACAAGGCGACCGCGATGAACGTCCTCCAGGCCAAGCTCCTTGAGCGCCGCCGCCAGGAGGAGCAGGCCAAGATGGACGCGCTCAAGGGCGACGGCGGCAATTCCTGGGGCAACCAGATGCGTTCGTACGTCCTGCACCCGTACCAGATGGTCAAGGACCTGCGGACCGAGTTCGAGGTCGGCAACCCGACCGGTGTTCTGGACGGCGACATCGACGGCTTCCTGGAGGCCGGAATCCGCTGGCGCAAGCAGCAGGAGAAGTAACGGGCCGGTCCCGTCCGAAGGTGAAACAACTGCCTCCCTCGCGGAGGCAGTTGTTTTTGCTGTGGGGGTTTGGTCACAGTCGTATGTCCATGTACCGCGCAACTCTTGGTAATTCGGGCATCCAGCCTTTAATCGACCTTGACGATAGTGGCGGAACTGGGAAGGCTGAGCGCGGCATGCGTATGTCTGGGGCGCGTGCAGTAACGGGGAATTGAGCGGCCTGGCCGCTGTGCGGAGCTGAGGCTCGCGTACCCCGGCACCGGCTCGTCGCCCCGCACAGCGGTGCTCCCATGACGAGTTCAGCTACTGGGGGTAGCAGTACATGACGAAGAAGACGCGGCTGCGCGTAGCGCGCATTGCGGCCGGTGCGGTGATTGCGGCCGGTGCGTCGCTCACCGCCGCCGGCGCTGCTTCCGCGGCCAGCCCGGGTGAGACCCCGGGCCAGGACGGCGGGATCATCGGCGGCATCATCGGCGGGATCATCGGCGGCGGCGACTCCGGTGGCACCGGCGGTGACGAGACCACCGGTGGTACCGGCGGCGACGACAGCACCGGTGGCGAGATCGGCGGTGAGGACACCGGCGGCATCGGTGGCGAGGAGATCGGCGGTAACGAGACCACTGGTGGCAATGAGACCACCGGCGGTAACGAGACCACTGGTGGTAACGAGACCACTGGTGGCAATGAGACCACCGGCGGTAACGAGACCACTGGTGGTAACGAGACCACTGGTGGCAATGAGACCACTGGTGGTAACGAGACCACTGGTGGCAATGAGACCACTGGTGGTAACGAGACCACCGGCGGTAACGAGACCACTGGTGGCAACGAGACCACCGGCGGTAACGAGACCTCCGGCAGTGGCAGCTCCATCGGCGACACCGACGGCACCGGCCCCGACAACGAGGGCTCCAAGCCGATCGAGCAGCCCGGCAAGGGCAAGGAGCAGATCGCTGACACCCCCGGCCAGGCCAAGCAGCAGGCCAAGGGCGGCGAGCTGGCGGAGACCGGTTCCTCCGGTACCACCTTCCTGCTCATCGGTGCGGCGACGATGATCGCGGGCGGTGTGGGCTTCCGTATGCTGCCCCGCCTGATCAACAAGAACGGCGGCGGCGCCGCGGCGGCCTGACGCCGACGTGCCACAGCTGGAGGGGCCCGGGACGCGACTGCGTTCCGGGCCCCTCGGCGTCCGCGCTCCCGCGACCGCCGAGGAAGCCTCGTACCAGGGTCAGACGGCCTGGTGGAGGAGCAGACCCAGCGCGATCAGCAGGATCATCAGCGCCACCAGCATGGCGGGGCTGAGCTGGGCGAAGATACCGCCCGCTTGCTGCTGAAGCCGTTCTCTGCTTGCCCGGCACACGGGGCAGCGGCCCTCGTTCACAGGGGCCGCGCAGTTGGCGCACACCAGTCGGTCGTACGTCATGCGACCTCCTTCTCCACTGCACCAACGCACCGGAAGGCGCATTGGTTCCCTCCTCCACTGTGCCAGCTCCTCGCCGGAACGGCGCGCCCCGCGAGATTGTGCGCCTTTTGTCCCGTAGGTGCCGTGAATAAACGCACCAACCGCCTACGGCGACTGCGCCGTCCTGCGAGGTTCGCGTATGGTCACGCACACCGACGGGAGCCGCAACTCGGCAACCCGTGCCCCTATCCAGGTCGACCGTGGTGCATCAGTGATCCGATTCGACAACGTCTCCAAGACCTACCCGAAGCAGAACCGCCCTGCACTCAGGGATGTCTCCCTCGAGATCGAGCGCGGCGAGTTCGTCTTCCTGGTGGGCTCCTCGGGCTCCGGCAAGTCCACCTTCCTGCGGCTGCTGCTGCGCGAGGAGCGGGCGAGCCATGGCCACGTGCACGTTCTGGGCAAGGACCTCGGCAAGCTCTCCAACTGGAAGGTTCCGCAGATGCGGCGCCAGGTGGGGACGGTCTTCCAGGACTTCCGGCTGCTCCCCAACAAGACCGTGGGGGAGAACGTCGCCTTCGCCCTGGAGGTCATCGGCAAGCCGCGGGGCCAGATCCGCAAGACGGTTCCCGAGGTCCTCGAACTCGTCGGCCTCGGCGGCAAAGAGGACCGTATGCCGGGTGAACTCTCCGGTGGTGAGCAGCAGCGCGTCGCCATCGCGCGGGCGTTCGTCAACCGCCCGATGCTGCTCATCGCGGACGAGCCCACCGGCAACCTCGACCCGCAGACCTCGGTCGGCATCATGAAGCTGCTGGACCGGATCAACCGGACCGGTACGACGGTGGTCATGGCCACCCACGACCAGCAGATCGTCGACCAGATGCGCAAGCGGGTCATGGAACTAGAGAAGGGCCGGCTCGTACGCGACCAGTCGCGCGGCGTGTACGGCTACCAGCACTAAGCGTGTACGGCCCCCAGTACTGAAAGGACGCCATGCGCGCCCAGTTCGTCCTGTCGGAGATCGGCGTCGGTCTCCGCCGAAACCTCACGATGACATTCGCCGTCATCGTCTCCGTAGCCCTTTCGCTCGGCCTGTTCGGCGCCTCGCTGCTAATGCGCGACCAGGTCAGCACCATGAAGGGCTACTGGTACGACAAGGTCAACGTCTCCATCTTCTTCTGCAACAAGAACGACGCCGAAAGCGGTGCCAACTGCGCCAAGGGCGCGGCCACCCAGCAGCAGAAGAACGACATCAAGGCGGAGCTGGACCGGCTGCCGATCGTGCAGAAGGTGACGTACGAGTCCAGCGACCAGGCCTACAAGCACTACAAGGAGCAGTTCGGTGACACGCCCGTCGCCGGGCTGGTGACTCCCGACCAGCTTCCGGAGTCCTACCGCGTCAAGCTCAAGGACCCCACGAAGTTCACGGTCATCAAGTCGGCGTTCTCCGAGCGGCCCGGCGTCATGGAGGTACAGGACCAACGGGACACCGTTGAGCCGCTGTTCAACCTCCTCAACGGCATGAACATCGCCGCGCTGGTCGTGATGGGGCTGATGCTGGTCGTTGCGCTGATGCTGATCGTCAACACCGTGCGGGTGTCGGCGTTCAGCAGGCGGCGGGAGACCGGGATCATGCGGCTGGTGGGAGCGTCCAGCTTCTACATCCAGATGCCGTTCATCCTCGAAGCCGCCATCGCGGGCCTGCTCGGCGCCGCCTTCGCCTGTGTGCTGATCGTCGGCGGCAAGTACATCCTCGTCAACAACTGGCTGGCGGAGCGGATCCAGGTGATCAACTTCATCGGCTGGGACTCGGTGGTCGCGGTCCTCCCGCTGGTCCTCCTGATCGGGCTGCTGATGCCCGCGCTCGCCGCGTTCTTCGCGTTGCGCAAGTACCTCAAGGTGTGAGCTTTGCCAAGGGGCGCCGTACGGTCAACTTGCCGTACGGCGCCCTTTTGTCCCCTAGACTCACCGGCATGTCGGGCCCGTGTTCGTACGACCGGCCCCGCCGCATTCGCCGCGGGGCGGCCCTGACGTTGTTCCTCGCGAGCGTGCTCGCCACCGGCGTGGTGACCGGCACCTGGAGCGATGAGGCGGAGGGTGCCGCGGGGCGCACCGCCCCGGAGCACAGATCCTCCGGAGCGCACACCCGCGCGTCCCTCGCGGACCGCGCCGCCGTCGAGCGGGCCGCTTCCGAGGCCGTCGAGGACGGCAAGTCCGGTGCGCAGGCCGCCGCCGAGGTCGTCAGCCGCAGCGGCGACCGCTGGTCGACGATCTACACACCGGGCGAGTACGAGGATTTCCAGGAGCAGTTGGGCGGCGGCTATGTCGGCGTCGGGCTCTGGGTGCGGCAAGCGGCCGGCGGCCGGATCGTGGTGTCCCGGGTCCAGCCCGGCGGCCCCGCCGAACGAGCCGGTATCGCGGTGGGCGACCGGCTGCGCGCCGTAGACGGCCGCACCACCCGGGGCGCCCCGGTCACCGATGTCGTCGCCCGGCTGCGCGGTAACGCCCCCGACGGCTCCCGTGGCCCCGCCGCCGCGGCCGGCACTCCCGTGACCCTGGATCTCCAGCGCGGCGACCGCCGCTGGACCGAGACCCTGCACCGCGCCCGGGTGAAGGCCCGGAACGTCGTCGTCGACCGGCCGGCCGGTGACCGCGGCCCGACCCGCGTCAAGATCACCGCGTTCACCAAGGGCACCGGCGACGCGGTCCGCCGCGCGGTGCGCCAGGCCTCCCCCGACGAGGGCATGCTGCTCGACCTGCGGGGCAACACCGGCGGTCTGGTCACCGAGGCCGTCGCCACCGCCTCCGCCTTCCTGGACGGCGGCCTGGTCGCGACGTACGACGTCCGCGGCAGTCAGCGCGCCCTGTATGCCGAGCGCGGCGGGAATACGCATGTCCCGCTGGTCGTCCTTGTCGACGGGGGCACGATGAGCGCCGCCGAGCTGCTGGCCGGTGCGCTCCAGGACCGTGGCCGGGCGGTGGTGGTGGGCTCCCCGACCTTCGGCAAGGGCGCGGTGCAGATGCCCAGCGAGCTGCCGGACGGCTCGGTCGCCGAGCTGACCGTCGGCCACTACCGCACCCCCTCCGGCCGGACCGTCGACGACACCGGCCTCACCCCCGACCTGGTGGTGGGCAACGGTGCCGAGAAACGGGCCCGCACGGTATTGAGTGGCCTCGGGGGCGGGTCTTAGTGCGAAAATGGCCGCACTATGGCTAAGGACAAGGGCAAGGACAAGGATCCCGGGCGCAAGCTCGTGGCGCAGCACAAGAAGGCGCGGCACGACTACCACATTCTGGACACCTATGAGTGTGGTCTGGTGCTGTCCGGCACCGAGGTGAAGTCGCTGCGGCAGGGCCGGGCGTCGCTGGTGGACGGTTTCGTCCAGATCGACAACAACGAGGCCTGGCTGCACAACGTACATATTCCGGAATACGCCCAGGGCACCTGGACGAATCACAGCGCGCGGCGCAAGCGGAAGCTGCTGATGCACCGGGCCGAGATCGACAAGCTGGAGTCCAAGAGCCAGGAGTCGGGCCACACGATCGTGCCGCTGGCCCTCTATTTCAAGGACGGCCGGGCCAAGGTCGAGATCGCGCTGGCCAAGGGCAAGAAGGAGTACGACAAGCGGCAGACGCTCCGCGAGCAGCAGGACCGCCGTGAGACGGACCGGGCGATCTCGGCGGCCCGGCGCCGGCAGCGGGCCTGATCAGGCCCGACGGAGCCCGGTCCGGCCGGGCTCCCGGGAATACGCTGGCAACCGCGGGCGTTGTTCCCGTACGATGGCTCCACACCCCACGAGGGGCGTAGGTACCACCTTGATAAATCAACATGGGGATGATCGGTTTCGACAGCGGATGTCGAAGCAGGGGAAGCGAGTCGAGGAAGCGGCAATGATCTCGTTAACCATATGTCGCAACCAATAATCGCCAACACCAAGCGCGATTCCTTCGCCCTCGCTGCCTAAGTAGCGACTTGCGAAGTGTCAGCCCGGGGCTGTTCCCGACCCGGATCCTGGCATCAGCTAGGGAACTAAACTTCTAGACCCGGTCACGGGGTTTAGAAGGAAATCAAACAGTGACTGGGCCCGTCGGAGACTTGTTCGCGTGATCTCCGGGGCCGAGAAAATCGCAGCGAACTGCACTCGGAGAAGCCCTGATTCCGCACCGTTGGACGCGGGTTCGATTCCCGCCATCTCCACGACACGGAGAGCTGGGGGCAAGGCCCCCCAGACCCCGTCATCCCATGTAAGGCCCAGGCCCCGCATGTCCGAGAGGACAGCGGGGCCTGAGTCGTTTTGCGGGGCGGGGAGGGGCGAGGAAGGGCAGCGGGGCGCTGGTTCAGGGGTTTGACGAGCCCGTCGCGCGAGGTGTGGCATTGCTCGGCGCAGCGGCGGCAAAGGGGGAGCGATGGGGGCCTTCGGGTGAAGATCAGTGAGGTCGGGGACGCGCTCTGGGCCGGGGTGAAGGGCTGGCTTTCCGGCCCGGACCGGCAGGCGGTGGCCCGTGCGGCCAAGGAGCGGGCGGCGGCCGTGCTGCCGCCGGGGGAGCGGGTCGTCGCCAGTCATCCGGTCGAGGCGGGGGAACGGCTTCCCGAGCCGCCCCGGCGGTTCCGGCAGGAGGCGTTCTCGGCACAGCGCACCGCTGGTGACCGGCTCATTGACGGTATGGGGCGGGCCGAGGAGGGACTGCACCGCCTCAATCCGGTCAATGCCGTGGTGGACGGGTGGGGTGACCGCCGCGACGCCCCTCAGCTGTCGGGCGGCTGGGAGAGTCTGGCCGGGCAGCTGGCGGCCGCGCTGCGGCCGCGCTGTTCGTTCCGGTATGTGGCGGTGCTGCTGGTGACCGAGCACCATCTCCATGTGGTGCGGGTGCGGCTGGCCGGCAACCGGCGGGAGCCGATGGCCGGTGCGGAGGCGGTGGAGTACGCGTGGCGGGTGGAGCGGCGGCAGGTCGCCTGGGTGCGGAACCGTACCGATGTGCGGCACGGCACGCATGAGGTCGGCTTCGTGGACGGTTCCTGGGTGACCTTCGCCTTCACGGTCGGGGGGTACGGCCCCGTCGTGGAGACCTTCCCACGGCGGTTGCGGTACACGGACCCCCTCAGCTGACCGGCGCCGCCGGGTGTCGGCGGGAGGTGAGCAGGGTGACGGTCAGTGCGAGGGCGGCGGCCGCGACGGGTACGCCGTAGGCCGCGCCTCCCGGGGCCAGGTGGTCGACGGCCCAGCCGCCGCTCGCCGAACCGGCCGCGATACCGCCTAGCAGCGCGGTCACGGCGAGCGTCATGCCCTCGTTCAGTTGGCCGGGCGGCGTCCGCGACTGGACGAGGCCCATGCCGGTGACCATGGTCGGTGCGGTCGCCATACCGGCCAGGAGCAGGGCGGCGGCCAGCGTCACCGGGCTCCCCGTCCCGGCCGCGAGCAGCGGGAGCAGCATCAGGGCCGCCATCGCCGCGGTGCAGCCGAGGAAGCGGCGGCCGGGATGGCCCGACGGCCGCAGCAGGCCGTAGAGCAGTCCCGCCGCGCAGGAGCCCGCCGCCTGGAGGGCCAGCATGCCGCCTCCGGCGGAGCGGATGCCCTGGGCGTCGGCGTGGGCGAGGGTGACCACCTCCAGCGAGCCGAAGATCGCGCCGGTGCAGAGGAAGGTGAGGAGGAGGGGCGGGAGGCCGGGGAGGCGCAGCGGGGAGCGGGCAGGGGGACGGTCCGGGGTGCGGGCGGCGATAGGGGGTTCGGTGCGGCGCTGGGCCGCGAAGAGCAGTACCCCGGTCAGCAGCAGCGTCGCGCCCACCGCCGTACCCGCCTCCGGGAAGAGGGCGGTGCACAGCAGCGTGGCGAGCACCGGTCCGAGCATGAAGCACAGCTCGTCCGCGGCCTGTTCGAAGGAGTTGGCGGTGTGCCGGGCGGCCGGATCGTCGCGGAACAGGTGCGCCCAGCGGGCGCGGGACATCCCGCCGGTGTTCGGGGTGGTCGCGGTGGCGGCGTACGAGGCGAAGAGCGTCCAGGAGGGTGCGTGGTAGTGGACGCAGAGCAGGAGTGAGAGCGAGCCGAGGGTGGCGAGCGCGGTGGCGGGGACGGCGGTACGGGCCTGGCCGTAGCGGTCGACCAGCCGGGCGGTCCAGGGCCCGGCCAGCGCCGTTGCCGCCAGCCCGGTCGCGGTGACCGCCCCGGCCAGCGCATAGGAGCCGCGCGAGCCGGCGATCATCAGGACCGCGCTGATGCTGAGCATCCCCATGGGCAGCCGGGCCAGCAGATTGGCGGCCGTGAAGGCGCGGGTGCCCGGGACGGCGAAGATCCGCCGGTAGGGCGCGAACGGGCGGAAGCGTGCGCGGCGGCGGCGCGGGGCCGGGCGTACGGGAGGGGCAGTGACCGGCCGGGCGGCGAGGAAGAGGATCATGGCTTCTACGGTCGTGGCCGGGCCCCTCGCCCGTCCAACACCTGCTCGGCGCCCATTTACGCGGCTGGGTTGTCAATGGGGCGAGGGCTGCCGTCGCGCGGTTGCTGCCAGGATGGCCCGATGCCGTACGACATCGATCCGCGACTGCTGCGGGCGTTCACCGCCGTCGCCGAGGAGCTGCACTTCACCCGGGCCGCCGCCCGGCTGTACGTCGCCCAGCAGGCGCTGAGCCGCGATATCCGGCGGCTGGAGCGGGAGTTGGGCGCCACGCTGTTCGTACGGAGCACCCGCCGGGTCGCGCTGACGGCGGACGGGGAGCGGCTGCTGCCGTACGCACAGCGGGTGTTGGCCGCGCAGGACGAGCTGGCCGCCGCCTTCCGGGCCGCGCCGGAGCGGCCGCTGCTGGTCGATGTGAGCGTCCCGATCGGCACCGCCCACGCGGTGCTGGAGGCGGCCCGGGACCGGGTGCCGGACAGCTGTGAGCTGGTCGCCCGCTTCCACAGCGGGCTGACCGGTGCGGCGGCCGAGATGGCGGCCGGACGGCTCGATGTCTCCTTCGGCCGCATCGCGGCGCTGCCGCCCGACGTACGCGCCGGTCTCGACCATCAGCCGGTCCGTCTGGAGCCGATGGCGGTCCTGCTGCGCGACGATCATCCGCTGGCCGCACGGCCCGCCGTCCCGCTCGCGGACCTGGCCGGCGAGACGCTCTACGCGGCCGCCGGCAATCCGCAGACCGTGGAGTGGACGGACCTGGCCGAGCGGCTCTTCGCGGGCCGCGGGATCGCGACGGCCGAGCCGTTCCCGGAGATCGAGGGCTCGCAGGAGTTCATACGGGTGGTGCGCAAGCGGGGGTGGTCCGTATTGGCCAGCGTGGAGTTCATGGACGTACCGGGGATGGTGCTGCGGCCGCTCGTCGACCCCGTACCGCTCTCGCCGGTGTCCCTGGTGTGGCGGCGCGGACTGCGGCATCCGGGGCTGGACGCCTTGCGGGCCGCCGCACGGGAACGGGCCGATCGGCACGACTGGCTGGCGCCGCCCGGGAGCGCATGGTGGCTCCCGGAGGCGGATGCGCGGGCGATGGGCGTGCACGGGTGACGGCCCGGTGCCGCGCGACGCACGCAGAAAGTAGCCCCGCACAGGCAACCACGGGCGCGTGAAAACCTTTCCTTAACGGCAGGGAATCTTATGTGGAACGAACAGGGAGAGCTGTGCAACGGCGTGCACTTCTCGCGGCCGCGGCGGCCGCGCTGACCTTGACCGTCACGGCGTGCCTGGCCCTGACCGGCTGCGGCTCCCCGCGGATGGCGGCGCTGCACGCCAGCTGCACGACCAAGGGTCTGGGGTGGAAGCTCACCGTCCTGAAGAAGAAGCCGCGCACGCAGCACCGCGAAGCCCGGCTGTCCGTCGTCAACAAGGGTTCGGACCCGTGTGTGTTCCGCGGCTTCCCGACCGTTGCGGTGCATCTCGGCAAGGGGCCCCAGTCCGATGCCCAAGGGCATGGCCGGGCCCTGCCGATAGACCTGCGGCGCGGCGCCACGGTCACCGCCGGCCTGCGCTACCGGGACTGCCCCAAGGACGCGCTGTTGAGCGAACCCATAGCCGTCACCAACGACATCGCCGTGGTGTCCGCGCCGCGCGACTCCACGGACGGGCACGCGGTCGTGGCCCGGGACGAGAAGGGCAAGCGCCTGCAGATGAACATCTGCGCGGACACGATCTGGATGGGCCCGCCGCGGGAAGCCGCCGAGTAGCCCCGCTTACGGCGCCGTTGGGGCGGCGGCGCCGCTACGTGCGGCGAACGAGGTGAACGCGGCCCAGGCACGCGGCGAGACGTCGAGGTGCGGGCCCTGGGGGTCCTTGGAGTCCCGGACGTGGACGGTGGCGGGGTGGGCGGCCACCTCGACGCAGGCACCGCCCTCGTCGCCGCTGTGGCTGGACTTGTGCCAGTCGTAGGCGACTTCGAGGCAGTTGCCGCCTTCGTCGCTGCTGTAGCTGGACTTGTGCCAGACGTAAGCCACTTCGAGGCAAGCGCCGCCCTCGCTGCCGCTGTAGCTCGACTTGAACCATGTCAGGTGGGTCATCGCTCTCCTAGCAGCCGCTCCAGCAGACCCACGGTCTCTTCGGCGTTGAGGGCCTGCATTCGCAGCATTCCATACTTCTGAGCGAGGATGCTGACCTCATCCGGGTCCGAAATCAGCTCACTGCTGCGCTGCGCCTCGGTGTAGGCCAGGTGCTGATGATCTGCGGTTTCCAGCACCACGAACTGACCGTCGAGACCGGCGTGGTGCTCGCGGCTCAGCGGCAGGACCTGAATGGAGACGCCATTGAGGTCCGCGCAGCTCCGCAGGTGGGAAAGCTGGGCCCGCATGACCTCCCGGCCCCCGAGATTGCCGGCCACGATGGCCTCCGAGATGACGAAGCTCGCGATGAGGGGCTTGTCCCTGTGGAGGATCTGCTGGCGCTCCAGCCGCCCCGCGACCCGCCGCTCCACTGTCTCCTCGTCGAGGAGCGGGATCTTGCTGCGGAAGGTGGCACGGGCGTAGTCCTCGGTCTGGAGCAGGCCGGGGAGTACCCCGTACTCGAACCAGGAGAGCGCGAGGGCCTGCTGCTCATAGGCGATGAAGTCCTCCGCCCAGATCGGATATTTGTCCTTCGGTGGCAGCTTCCCCACCCCCGTCGCCAACGCACCGCCCGTACGCAGGAGTTGGTCGAACTCGGACGCCAGATGCGGCATCAGGGCCCGCCTGCCCTGTTCGATGGAGGCGATGGTCTCCTCGGAGGCGGTGGTGCGTTCCCCGAGGGCGCGTTGGGTGAGTCCGGCGTTGATGCGGAACATCGCCAGTTGGGCGCCGATGACTTCCATGGCTGCGGAGTGCCGGTTCCTGGGCTTCTTTCGCGGCTGCATGGCCTTCCACTCCCCGTAGTTGGGCGTCGGTGACCGTGTGTGCGCCCGTACTCACCAGGAGTACGGGTCGCCTGGCGCGGCAGCATAGTTACGCAACGCGACCGTCGCCGCGGAAGTGTGCAGATCGCACCCGCACGGGCGTCCGGGCCGCCTCACCACCCGTCGCCACACCCCGTGAGTGCAAGGTTTCGTCCGTGTCACCGGGCGGCACGGTATGGAAACCCGCCATCCCTAGCGTCAGTGAGCAGGACCTGAACCCTGGGAGGCGCGATGACGGCCGCGGCAGCAGAGACCCGTAGCGAGAGCCCTGACGAGACCCCCGCCGGCAGTCGTGGCGAGGGCCGGCCGAGGAGGGGCGGCCGGTGGATCGAGCACTGGGACCCGGAGGACGAGGGCTTCTGGCGGGAGTCGGGGGAGCGGGTCGCGCGGCGGAACCTGGTGTTCTCCGTGCTCTCCGAGCACATCGGGTTCTCCATCTGGAGCCTGTGGTCGGTGATGGTGCTGTTCATGGGGCCCGAGTACGGGATCGATCCGGCCAGCAAGTTCTTCCTGGTGGCGATGCCGACGGTGGTGGGCGCGGTGCTGCGGGTGCCGTACACCTTCGCGGTGGCGCGGTTCGGCGGGCGCAACTGGACGGTGATCAGCGCCGCGATGCTGCTGGTGCCGACCGCGGCGGCGGCGGTGGTGATGGAGCCGGGCACCTCGTACACGACGTTCATGCTGGTCGCGGCGCTGGCGGGGGTCGGCGGCGGGAACTTCGCCTCGTCGATGACCAACATCAACTCCTTCTATCCGCTGCGGAAGAAGGGGTGGGCGCTGGGGATGAACGCCGGTGGCGGGAACATCGGGGTGCCGGTGATCCAGCTGCTGGGGCTGCTGGTGATCGGGACCGCGGGGGCCGCGCATCCGCGGATCGTGCTGGCCGTCTATGTGCCGCTGATCGTGGTCGCGGCGGTGTGTGCGGCGCTGTTCATGGACAACCTCGCGCCGGTGACGAACGACACCGGGGCGGCCCTCGACGCCGCTCGGGAGCCGCACACCTGGGTGATGTCGCTGCTGTACATCGGCACCTTCGGGTCGTTCATCGGCTACAGCTTCGCCTTCGGGCTGGTGCTGCAGAACCAGTTCGCGCGCACGCCCCTCCAGGCGGCGTCGCTGACCTTCATCGGGCCGCTGCTGGGGTCGCTGATCCGGCCGGTCGGGGGGCGGCTGGCGGACCGGTTCGGGGGTGCCCGGATCACCCTGGGCAACTTCGGGGCGATGGGGCTGGCCACCGGGGTCGTCATCTATGCCTCGGCGGAGCGGTCGCTGCCGGTGTTCCTCGTCGGGTTCATCGCGCTGTTCGTGCTGACGGGGCTGGGCAACGGCTCCACGTACAAGATGATCCCGGGGATCTTCCAGGCCCAGGCGCTGCGGCGGGGGCTGGCGGGGGAGGAGGCCGCGGCCTACGGGCGGCGGCTGTCCGGGGCGGCGATGGGGCTGATCGGGGCGGTGGGCGCGCTCGGCGGGCTGGCCATCAACCTCGCCTTTCGCCAGTCGTTCCTGGTGGCGGGGTCGGGCACGCCGGCCTTCGTGTCGTTCCTCGGCTGCTACGTGGTGTGCGGCGCGGTGACCTGGACCGTATACCTGCGCCCGGCGGCCCGTGCGCGGCGTACGGCGGAGGCGGCGGAGGCCGAGCCGGCGGACGAGGGGCGGCGCCCGGTGTACGCGGAGGTGTGAGCGGGACGGCGCAGGCGGCGGCCGCTTCCGGGCCGCCGTAGCCGCCCCCCGCACCCGGCCGGTCGTACGGGGCGGCGTGCGGAGCGTCGTAACCACGGGGAAATATGGGAGGACCGGGGTTGTCACGTGCCGTTGGCACGCTGGCGACTTGGCACTCCGTGCCGCCCGAGCCGCGGCGGTACGGAAGCACAGGGCACCACACCACTCTGGGCGGAGCGGGACGACCATGCACGAACAACAGCAGGAGCACAGCGAGCAGGAGCGGACGGCATCCGAGCGGGGACCGGACACGGGGCCGGACCCGAAGCCGGACCCGAGGCCGGCCGTCCGGCCGCTGGAGGGGTTCACCGTCGGGGTGACCGCGGCCCGGCGGGCGGAGGAGCTGGGCGCGCTGCTGGAACGGCGCGGCGCCCAGGTGCTGCATGCCCCCGCCCTGCGCATCGTTCCGCTGCCGGACGACACCGAGCTGCTCGCGGTGACCCGGGACCTGATCGAGCACGCCCCGGACATTGTCGTGGCCACCACCGCGATCGGCTTCCGCGGCTGGATCGAGGCCGCGGAGGGCTGGGGCCTGGGCGAGGCGCTGCTGGACCGGCTGACCGGGGTGGAGCTGCTGGCGCGCGGGCCCAAGGTGCGGGGTGCCATCCGGGCCGCCGGGCTGACCGAGAAGTGGTCACCGGCCTCCGAGTCGATGGCCGAGGTGCTGGACCGGCTGCTGGCGGAGGGCGTCGCCGGGCGGCGGGTGGCCCTCCAGCTGCACGGGGAGCCGCTGCCGGGGTTCGTCGAGGCGCTGCGGGCCGACGGTGCGGAGGTCGTCGGCGTCCCGGTGTACCGCTGGATGCCGCCGGAGGACATCGGTCCGGTCGACCGGCTGCTGGACGCGGTGACCGGGCGCGGGCTGGACGCGGTGACCTTCACCAGCGCGCCGGCCGCGGCGTCGCTGCTGCGCCGGGCCGGGGAGCGCGGTATCCGCGAGGAGGTGCTGGCGGCGTTGCGGCAGGACGTGCTGCCGGTGTGCGTGGGGCCGGTGACCGCGCTGCCGCTGCAGGCGGAGGACGTGCCCACGCTCCAGCCGGAGCGCTTCCGGCTCGGGCCGCTGGTGCAGCTGCTGTGCCGTGAACTGCCGGGCCGGGTGGAGATGTTGCCGGTGGCCGGGCGGCGGCTGGAGATCCGTGGGCACGCCGTCGTGCTGGACGGGGCGCTGCGGCCGGTGCCGCCGGCCGGGATGGCGCTGCTGCGCGCCCTGGCCCGCCGTCCCGGCTGGGTGGTCTCCCGTGCGGATCTGCTGCGCGCCCTGCCCGGCGCGGGCCGGGACGAGCATGCGGTGGAGACCGCGATGGCCCGGCTGCGGGTGGCGCTGGGCGCACCCAAGCTGATCCAGACGGTCGTCAAGCGCGGCTACCGGCTGTCGTTGGACCCGCATGCGGACACGGACAAGTACGGCGGGGAATAGCGGGGCCGGGGCGGGCCGGGGCGGGGCGGGGCGGGGCCGGGCCCGTTTACCGGGGTCCCCAAGACGCGCCCTACTGCGGGTTGTTGACGCGGATCTTCGACTGGCCGTGCTTGCGCGTCTCCCAGTCGTCCATGAAGCGCGCCTCCAGGCCGTGCTTGCGGGCCAGCTGGAGCAGGGTCTCGGTCCGGTAGTAGAAGTCCTCGCGCAGCACCTGGTGTTCGGCGCCCTCGGTGCGGTCGAAGGTGAAGTCGAAGAAGCCGCCGGGGGCCAGGATCCGGCCGACATGGGCGAGGCACTCGTCGATGACGTCGAGCGGTGAGTGCGAGAAGACGCTGTGCGCGTGGACGACATCGAAGTGGGCGGACGGCAGGAAGTCCAGCTTCAGGTCCTGCGTGATCGTCAAGTGCGGCAGTTTGTCCTGGAGTTCGTAGGTGGTCAGGGTCTGCTTCGCGGAGATCAGGATGTCCGGTGAGATGTCGATGCCGTAGTAGTTGCCGGTGTCCAGGTAGGCGATGAAGCGCCAGCCGGCGCGCAGATTGCCGCAGCCGATGTCCAGCATCCGGTGGCTGGGCTTCAGACCGTGGTCGGCCAGGTAGTCGAACTGCATCTCGCCCAGTGCCAGCCAGCGCTCATGGCTGCGGCTGCCGACCGCGGCCTCCGGATTGCGGCCGGTGTCGGAGGCCATCACCGCCCGGTAGTAGGCCACATGGCCGGGGTGCTTGAGGCGCAGCCAGGTGTCGCGGGCGGTGCGCCTGACGTACGGAGTGATCCGGTCCGGGTGGCGGAGCGCGTAGCCGATCTTGTGGGTGAGGCTGGCGCGGTTCGTGAGCAAAGACTTGCGCGACATGGAGACCTTCGTCCTGGAGGGGCTGAGGCGCTCGGGGGCTGTCCGGCGGACCGGGACACGCTCCAAGCATGCGGCGGACCGGTGCGGAAGGCCCGTGGAGCGCCGCGCGCCGGACTATACATCAGATGTATACGCGCAGCGTCTACTCGCAGTGTTTGCGTGGCCTGGGAGTGCGTGTCCCCATGGTGTGGGTGCGCGGAGTGGCCGCCTCCGGAGGGTTCCGGCCGGACCGCGGGCCGGGCACTCTGGGAGCACACACGTTTGGTCCCTAAGGAGTGACAGGCACATGTCGGCGCCTTGTGAGCTGCGGTTCGACTGCGGGCGGATCTGCCTGGACCTGGCGGCCACCGCGGACGGCGCCGCCGCCGAACGCCTCGCCGGCCCGGACCAGTTGCGGGCCTGGCTGACCGGCGCGGGCCTGGTGCCGCACGGCACCCCGCTGGACGGCGTCGACGGGCGCTGGGTCGGCCGCTTCCGCGGGCTGCGGGAGCTGCTGCTCCGGGTCGTGCACGACGAGCTGCGGGGCGGGGCGGCCGAGGCCGATCTGGCCCTGCTCAACTCCGCGGCCGCCGCCGGGCAGCCGCCCGCCGTCCGCGCCGTACGGGCCCCGGACGGCACCCTGGCCCGGGCCCTCCCCGGCCCGCCCGAATGCGCCGGACTGCTGGCCGCGGTCGCCCGGGACGCGATCGGGCTGCTGACCGACGCGGCGGCGCGCGCCCAGCTGCGGCAGTGCGAGGGCGAGAGCTGCACCCTGGTCTACCTGGACACCTCGCGGGGCCGCCGCCGTCGTTGGTGCTCCAGCGAAGTGTGCGGCAACCGGGAGCGGGTGGCGCGGCACCGGAGGCGGACGACGGTGCGCCGGGAGCAGTCCGGCGGCCCCGTCGCGGACCCCGTCACCAGGGCGGAAAACTTTTCCGCCGGACGCTGAACGCCCCGTCCGTCCCGTCCGTACTCCTCACCGCAAGTCCGATTCATGGCAGGGTCCCCGTCGATCTTGGGCGATCTGGGCTATCGACCCGGGAGTTGGAGTGCGTAAGGATGCCGTCGTGGCAGACAGGACGACACCTGAAGAGGAGCTCATGCGAGCCCTCTACGACGATCATGCGGGCCCGCTTCTCGCCTTCGTCCTGCGATTGGTGGCGGGCGACCGGCATCGCGCGGAGGACGTGGTGCAGGAGACGCTGGTGCGCGCCTGGCGCAACGCCGACCAGTTGCAACGGGCGACCGGCTCGATCCGGCCCTGGCTGGTTACGGTTGCCCGGCGGATCGTGATCGACGGGCACCGCAGCCGAAAGGCCCGGCCCCAAGAGGTCGACGCGACCCCGCTGGAGACCATGCCCGCCGCCGATGTGATCGACCGGGCGCTGCGCCTGATGACGATCTCCGAGGCGCTGAGCGACCTGAGCCAGGCCCACCGAGAGGCCCTCGTCGAGACGTACTTCAAGGAACGTACGGTCAGCGAGGCAGCGGAGGTGCTGCGCGTGCCGGCCGGAACCGTGCGGTCCCGGGTGTTCTACGCGCTGCGCTCCCTGAAGCTCTCACTCGAGGAACGAGGAGTGACGGAGTGATCCCGCCCACGCAGCCGGACCGGCACAGCGACGTCGGCGCCTATGCGCTGGGCGTCCTGGACGCCGCCGACACGGAACGGTTCGAGGCGCATCTCGTCGGCTGTGACCGGTGTGCGGCCGAACTCGAGGAGCTGATGGCGCTGACGCCGGTGCTCGCCGAGTTCAAACAGTCCGCGCCCACCCCGCAGACGATCACGGCCGTCCCCGGGCCCCGGGTGCTGGACGGACTGCTCGACGAGGTCCACGCCACCCGCCGCGGCCGCGGCCGGCGCCGGCTGTTCCTGGTCGCCGCGGCCGTCGTGCTGATCGTCGGCGGGCCGCTCGCCACCTTCTCCCTCAAGGGGGAGGGGGGCGAGGCGCCGACGCCGCCGCTGGCGAACGCCGTCCGGGCCCAGTACGCCGCGGGCGAGAAGGTGACCTCCACCGACCCGGACACCAAGGTCTCGGCGGGCGTCTCCATGGCCGCCCGGCCCTGGGGCACCCAGGTCGTCCTCGAACTCGCCAACGTCAAGGGGCCGCTGAGCTGCGACCTGGTCGCCGTCGGCAAGGACGGCAAGCGGCAGACCGTCACCACCTGGGCGGTCCCCAAGGGCGGCTACGGCATCCCGGGCAGCGCCGCGAAGTGGAACCGCGAGCCCCTCTACGCGACGGGCGGAGCGGCCCTCAACCGCGGCGACATCGACCACTTCGAGATCAACACGCTGGACGGCAAGCGGCTGGCCACGGTGAAGGCCTGAGCATCCGGGGTGCCAGGACCGGCGCCCCGGCCCCACACGGTGCGGGCGCCGGTCAAGGACCGCCATGCCTTTCCGACCGGCACAACCCCGACCGGGCACACCCGACGTAGCGCCCAGAATCGACATCCGTCCAAACTCGCCCGTCTTTGTCCCTTTCACCAGGTGCGCGCGGTGCCTGGTTCGCGTACGGTTGACGGCTGCCCTACGCACAGCAGAAGGGGGCCTGGGTGGCCGCGCACAACGCCACGCACGCACCGGATCACGCTTCGGATTCCGTACGCGACCGCGAGATCGAGGCCGAGCAGACGCATCTGGACCGTGTCTACCGGCGCCTTGAGGAGAAGATCCACGAGGCAGAGTTCCTGATGGACGACGCCGCCAAGCGCGGCCAGGTCGGCACGCCCGGCGCACTCGCCGAGCGTGACGCCCAGGTCTTCCAGGCCGGCGTCCATCTCCACCGCCTGAATTCCGAGTACGAGGACTTCCTCTTCGGCCGGATCGACCTGCTCCTCGGCAAGGACGGCAAGAAGGGCCCGGACGGCGCCTTCACCTCCGTCGAACCCGCCGACGGCGCGATCGAGGACGGCCGCGCCACGATCGCCGAGACGCTGCACATCGGGCGTCTCGGCGTCCTCGACGCGGACTACTCCCCGCTGGTCATCGACTGGCGGGCGCCGGCCGCCGCCCCCTTCTACCGGGCCACCCCGGTCGCCCCCGGCCGGGTCGTCCGCCGGCGGGTGATCCGCTCCAAGGGCCGTAAGGTCCTCGGCGTCGAGGACGATCTGATGCGTCCGGAGGTCACCGCGACGCTGGACGGCGAGGAGCTGCCGGCGATCGGTGACGGCGCGCTGATGGCCGCGCTGGGCCGGGCCCGCAGCCACACCATGCGGGACATCGTCGCCTCCATCCAGGCCGAGCAGGACAAGGTGATCCGGGCGCCCGCCGCCTCCGTCACCGAGGTCGAGGGCGGGCCCGGCACGGGCAAGACCGCGGTCGCCCTGCACCGCGCCGCCTACCTCCTCTACCAGGACCGCCGCCGCTACGCGGGCGGCATCCTGATCGTCTCCCCGACCCCGCTGCTGGTCGCGTACACCGAAGGCGTGCTGCCGTCGTTGGGCGAGGAGGGCCAGGTCGCCATCCGGGCACTCGGCTCGCTCGTGGACGGCGCCGAGGCGACCGCCTACGACCCGCCGGCGGTGTCCCGTATCAAGGGCTCGTCGCGGATGCAGAAGCTGCTGCGCAAGGCGGCCCGCGGCGCGCTGGAGCTGGCCGCGCCGGGCGCACCGCACACCGGCCGGGAGGCCGCCACGGCCGCGGCGAACGGGTCGAACGGGGGAGGGGCCCCCGACGGGGACGCCCAGCTGTCCCTGGAGGACCTCTTCGAGGCGTCCGGGGACGACAGCGAACGGGACGCGGCCGCCAACGGGAGCCGCAGGAGACGCCACAGAGCCCCGCGTCCCGCCCAGCCCGCCGCGGGCCCGCCCGCCCATCTGCGGGTCGTCGCGTTCGGCGGCCGGATCGAGCTGGACGCCGACGAGCTGCGTGCCATCCGGCAGTCCGCGCTCGGCGGCACCGCACCGGTCAACCTGCTGCGCCCGCGGGCCCGCCGGCTGATCCTGGACGCCCTGTGGACCAAGTCGGGCGCCGCGCGCCGCTACACCGACCCCGAACTCGCCGCCGAGGCCCGCGAGGGCTTCGACGAGGACATCACCACCGAGCCCGACTTCCAGGAGTTCCTGGACGCCTGGTGGCCCGAGCTGACCCCGCGCGGGGTGCTGGCCGCCATGGCCGACGAGCGTCTGCTCGGCCGCTGGGCACGCCGTCTCCTCAACCCGCGCGAGGTACGCCAACTGGCCCGCTCGCTGCAGCGGCTGGACCGCGGCGGCCACGGCCCGCTGTCGGTGCACGATGTCGCGCTGCTGGACGAGCTCCAGATGGTCCTGGGTGCCCCGATGCGTCCGCCCCGCCCGCGCGAGGCCGATCCGCTGGACCACCTGACCGGCCTGGAGGAGCTGACCACCCACGCGGACCGCATGGGCGGCGGCCGCAGCCGGCGCGAACGGCTGGAGGAGGAGCGCACCGACTACGCCCATGTCATCGTCGACGAGGCGCAGGACCTGACGCCCATGCAGTGGCGGATGGTCGGCCGCCGCGGCCGGCACGCGACCTGGACGGTCGTCGGCGACCCCGCGCAGTCCTCCTGGTCCGACCCGGACGAGGCCGCCGTCGCCCGCGACGAGGCGCTCGGCACCCGCCCGCGCCGCCGCTTCACCCTCACCGTGAACTACCGCAACCCCGCGGAGATCGCCGAACTGGCCGCCCGGGTGCTGGCGCTGGCGATGCCCGGTATGGCGTCCCCGAAGGCGGTCCGCTCCACGGGTTTGGAGCCCCGCTTCGCGCTCGTCGCGGACGGGAACGGGACCGGGAACGGGACCGGGAACGGGCGGGCCCGGTCCGGCGACGACACGGCGCTGGCGCAGGCCACGGTGGCCGAGGCGGAGCGGCTGCTGGGCGAGGTGGACGGCACGGTCGGCGTCGTGGTGGCCATGAACCGCCGTGCGCAGGCCCGCCGTTGGCTGGCACAGCTCGGCGACCGGGTGGTGGCGCTGGGCTCACTGGAGGCCAAGGGGCTGGAGTACGACGCGACGCTGGTGGTCTCACCGGCCGAGATCGCCGACGAGTCCCCGGCCGGCCTGCGGGTCCTGTACGTGGCGCTGACCCGGGCCACCCAGCAGCTGACCGTGCTCTCGGCCGAACGGGACGAGCCGGACGCGGCCGGAGTGCCCGACCTGCTGCGGGACTGAACCGTCCCGCAGGCCGTGCCGACACCCGGACGGCGGCCCGCGCCGGGCGTGCGCGCCGCCGTCCGAGGGGTCTTGAAATCGGCCCCCCGGGACGGGATTCGCTTCCGGGGATGGTTTGTTAGCCTGGGTGACGGCACCGGCTCGATCCAAGCCCCCGGGCCCAACCATCGTCGCTACGAGCGACCACTTGCCGCGAGGCGAGCATGGCGGGTCGGTGCCGCTGAACGCAGGAGAGGCCCACGTCACCCGGTGACGTGGGCCTCTTTGCTGTTGGTCTTTTACTGTGGCCGCAATATCTCGTATGGTGGAAGTCGTTTTCCGAAGTAGCCGCCGCCCGCGAACAAAACGTTCTCAATGCCGGGCGGCTACCGCGTACTCCGCGGTAGGTGCGACGATCGGACGGCAAATTCAGCCACACGGTGAAAGCAGAGGAAGTCGGCCATGGCAACGGCGCCCAGCGTCTCCTACTCGATGACGGTCCGGCTGGAGGTGCCCGCGAGCGGAACCGCGGTCTCCCAGCTCACCACGGCCGTCGAGTCCCACGGAGGCTCGGTGACCGGCCTCGACGTCACTGCGTCCGGACACGAAAAGCTCCGCATCGACGTCACCATCGCGGCGACCTCCACGGCCCACGCCGACGAGATCGTCCAGCAGCTGCGCACCATCGAGGGCGTCTCGCTCGGCAAGGTCTCCGACCGTACGTTCCTGATGCACCTCGGCGGCAAGATCGAGATGTCGTCGAAGCACCCCATCCGCAACCGTGACGACCTGTCGATGATCTACACCCCGGGCGTCGCCCGTGTGTGCCAGGCCATCGCCGACAACCCCGAGGACGCCCGCCGGCTGACCATCAAACGCAACAGCGTCGCGGTCGTCACCGACGGCTCCGCCGTCCTCGGCCTCGGCAACATCGGTCCCAAGGCCGCGCTGCCCGTCATGGAGGGCAAGGCGGCCCTCTTCAAGCGCTTCGCCGGCATCGACGCCTGGCCGCTGTGCCTGGACACCCAGGACACCGACGCGATCGTGGAGATCGTCAAGGCCATCGCCCCCGGCTTCGCCGGCATCAACCTGGAGGACATCTCCGCCCCCCGCTGCTTCGAGATCGAGGCACGGCTGCGCGAGGCCCTGGACATCCCGGTCTTCCACGACGACCAGCACGGCACCGCCATCGTGGTGCTCGCCGCGCTCACCAACGCGCTGCGTGTCGTCGGCAAGAAGATCGACGACGTCCGGGTCGTGATGTCCGGCGCCGGCGCGGCCGGCACCGCCATCCTCAAGCTGCTGATCGCCGCCGGTGTCCGGCACGCCGTCGTCGCCGACATCCACGGTGTGGTGCACGCCGGCCGCACCGACCTGGTCGACGCCGACCCGGACTCGCCGCTGCGCTGGATCGCCGACAACACCAACCCCGAGGGCGTCACCGGCACCCTCAAGGAGGCCGTGGTCGGCGCGGACGTCTTCATCGGCGTCTCCGCCCCCAACGTCCTGGACGGCGACGATGTCGCGAGGATGGCCGAAGGCGCGATCGTGTTCGCACTCGCCAACCCCGACCCGGAGGTCGACCCGGCCCTCGCCCGGCAGACCGCCGCCGTCGTGGCCACCGGCCGCTCCGACTTCCCGAACCAGATCAACAACGTCCTGGTCTTCCCCGGAGTCTTCCGAGGGCTCCTGGACGCCCACTCCCGTACGGTGAACACCGAGATGATGCTGGCCGCGGCCGGAGCCCTCGCGGACGTCGTCCTGGAGGACGAGGTCAACCCGAACTACATCATCCCCAGCGTCTTCAACGAGAAGGTCGCGGGCGCGGTGGCCGGTGCCGTCCGGGAGGCCGCGAAGAGCGGCGACCCGGCTGTGACAGCCACCACGGCGGTCTGAGTACGGCGCGTCGCTGGACACGCCGTCGTTGGGGCCCCCATAGGGTGGCGGGCAGCAAGCGACCGCCGCCCTGTGGGGCCGGCCCGGAGCGGGAATAATACGGAGCGTCACCACTAACGAGGCAGTGGCGCTTTTCGTGTGACCCTCCTGGGTGCCGGATTGGCTTTACCGCCGCAGGTGGGGGCAGGATGCGTAATCGGGCGCGAGGGTCTGGCACCAGACCCGGGTCCGGGGACTGTCCGAGGACCCTGGCAGCATCGGCTTCGATCTCACGCCTCATTGGCAAGAAGAACACGGGAGTACAAACATGAACCGCAGTGAGCTGGTGGCCGCTCTGGCCGATCGCGCCGAGGTGACCCGCAAGGACGCCGACGCCGTTCTGGCCGCCCTCGCCGAGGTGACCGGCGAGGTCGTCGCCAAGGGCGACGAGAAGGTCACCATCCCCGGCTTCCTGACCTTCGAGCGCACCCACCGTGCCGCTCGCACCGCGCGCAACCCGCAGACCGGCGACCCGATCCAGATCCCGGCCGGCTACAGCGTGAAGGTCTCCGCGGGCTCCAAGCTCAAGGAAGCCGCCAAGGGTAAGTAACACCCTCAGCACGGCAT
This sequence comes from Streptomyces sp. G7(2002), assembly GCF_028870195.1. Taxonomy (NCBI): domain Bacteria; kingdom Bacillati; phylum Actinomycetota; class Actinomycetes; order Kitasatosporales; family Streptomycetaceae; genus Streptomyces; species Streptomyces sp. G7(2002). Next base: position 3,892,605 of record NZ_CP102609.1, on the reverse strand, counting down.
GACAGGGCGGCCATCCCTTCCAGGGGTGGCCGCCTTTTTGCGTTCGGAGGGGGAGCGCGGGAGCCGTGCGGCCCGGGCCTGAGCCCCCGTTGGCCTTCCGGTGCCCGTGAGGCGGCCTGTGCCCGCCCGGGATCAGCGGCCCGGGTGAACGGGGGGTCCGCCGGGTCCACGTCCGCCAAAGGGGCCGTCACGGCCGTCCTGCGCGGCGCACAGGGCGTGGTCGGCCAGGTCGGTGACGCCCCGGATCTGGCGCACGGCCGTGTCGTTGTCCCCGGGGCGGCTGTGCGTGGAGACGGTGAGGGTGGTCCGCCCGTCCGGGGTCACGGCGGGCCACATCACGTAGCCGAACCCGGTGCCGGCGTGCCCCCAGTACCCGCCGGTGTCCGCCGCCGTACTGATCATCGATCCGTCGGCGACCTCCCGCTCCCAGGAGCGGCCCGTGACCGCCTTGATGACCATGCCGGCGAGCAGGTAGTTGGTGTTGGAGTACTCCCAGCGTGTACCGGGAGGGGAAGCGGGCGGGTGCCGCAGGGCCAGGGCGACGCGCTGCCCGGGGGTGTAGGTGGTCCAGCGGTGGTGGCGGTATCCCGCCGCGCCCGGCTCCGGGACGACGTCCTTGAGGTAGTCGGGCAGTCCGCTGGTGTGCCGGAGGAGCTGCCGCAGGGTGATCCGGCGGCCGTCGTTGGACGGTGCGTAACCCGTGGGGTGTTTCCAGTCTGGCCGACAAGCCGGTGACGCCGGCGTCCCGCAGTGCGTCGGCGTCCTGTTGGAGACGGGAGGGCCGTACGGCGGCCGACGCTGCGGTGCCCGCGGGGAGAAGCGTGGTGAGGAGCGCGACGGAAAGGGCGGCCGCTGTCCGGCGTGCCCTCCGGAGTGGGGTGATCGACATGCGGCAACCGGAGCGGGCAGGTGCGGAGACCATCCGGCCTGCCCTCGGCTTCGCCGTCGGGTTCTCCACCGGCCCGTGCCCGTACGCCTGTTGACGGCACGCGGCCCCGGCGGCCCGGGGGAGCCGGCGCGGTCATGGCCGGCTCCGGGGCCGTCGGCCCCGGAGCCTGAAAGCCGCCCTGTCCGCGCTCAGTTGGGCAGTGCGCCGTTCGGCAGCTCGACATCGGCGCCGAGTTCCACGAGCTTCTCCATGAAGTTCTCGTAGCCGCGGTTGATCAGGTCGATGCCGTGCACCCGGGAGGTGCCCTGCGCCGCCAGTGCCGCGATCAGGTACGAGAAGCCGCCGCGCAGGTCGGGGATGACCAGGTCGGAGCCCTGCAGCTTGGTGGGCCCGGAGACGACCGCGGAGTGCAGGAAGTTGCGCTGGCCGAAGCGGCAGGCGGAACCGCCCAGGCACTCGCGGTAGAGCTGGATGTGCGCGCCCATCTGGTTGAGCGCGGAGGTGAAGCCCAGCCGGGACTCGTAGACCGTCTCGTGCACGATCGACAGGCCCGACGCCTGGGTCAGCGCGACGACCAGCGGCTGCTGCCAGTCCGTCTGGAAGCCGGGGTGGACGTCGGTCTCCAGGGCGATGGCGTTGAGCAGGCCGCCCGGGTGCCAGAAGCGGATGCCCTCGTCCTCGATCTCGAAGGCGCCGCCGACCTTGCGGAAGGTGTTGAGGAAGGTCATCATCGACCGCTGCTGCGCGCCGCGGACGTAGATGTTGCCCTCGGTGGCCAGCGCCGCGGACGCCCAGGAGGCCGCCTCCAGGCGGTCCGGGAGGGCGCGGTGGGTGTAGCCGTCGAGTTTGTCGACACCGGTGATCCGGATCGTCCGGTCGGTGTCCATGGAGATGATCGCGCCCATCTTCTGCAGCACGCAGATGAGGTCCTCGATCTCCGGTTCCACGGCGGCGTTCGACAGCTCGGTGACGCCCTCGGCCAGGACGGCCGTCAGCAGCACCTGCTCGGTCGAGCCGACCGACGGGTAGGGCAGCCGGATCTTGGTGCCGCGCAGCCGCTGCGGGGCTTCCAGGTACTGCCCGTCGGCGCGCTTCTCGATCGTCGCGCCGAACTGGCGCAGCACGTCGAAGTGGAAGTCCACGGGCCGGCCGCCGATGTCGCAGCCGCCCAGACCGGGGATGAAGGCGTGGCCGAGGCGGTGCAGCAGCGGGCCGCAGAACAGGATCGGGATCCGGGAGGAGCCCGCGTGGGCGTCGATGTCCGCGACGTTGGCGCTCTCCACGTGGGACGGGTCGAGGACCAGCTCGCCCGGCTCGTCGCCCGGGCGCACCGTGACGCCGTGCAGCTGCAGCAGCCCGCGCACCACGCGTACGTCGCGGATATCGGGCACGTTGCGCAGTCGGCTGGGGCCGCTCCCGAGGAGGGCGGCGACCATGGCCTTGGGCACAAGGTTCTTCGCGCCGCGAACCCGGATCTCGCCCTCGAGCGGGGTGCCGCCGTGGACAAGCAGTACGTCGTCAGTAGAGACGGTCATGGATCTCGCGTTCCTGGAGACGGGCAGGGGCCAAGCCAAAATGGTAAGGGCGGCGGAGGGTGTACCCGTAGGCCCGTGCGTGCTTTGACCATGTAATGGCTTTGTCACAACACGCTCCGCTACGATCAGTCTTTGCTCTGTAATCGCCCTTTGGGGGAATTGCCGGGGAATGTCCCCAATGGGCTGTCCGGCGCCGAGGGTGTGCGCCGGTGCTGCCGCCGTACGCCCTGCCCTGCTCTCGCACGGGTCCGGGCGTTGACTCCCCGCTCCGGGCAGAAGTGCGGGATCATGTGGCCATGACCGAGGTGTCCTCGCTCACAGGCCGGCTTCTTGTCGCGACCCCCGCGCTCGCCGATCCGAACTTCGACCGCGCGGTGGTGCTGCTCCTCGACCACGACGAGGAGGGCTCCCTCGGCGTGGTCCTGAACCGTCCCACCCCCGTCGGCGTCGCGGACATCCTCGCGCCCTGGGCCTCGCTGGCCGGTGAGCCGGGAGTGGTCTTCCAGGGCGGACCGGTGTCGCTGGATTCGGCGCTCGGGGTGGCCGTGGTGCCGGGCGGGCTGTCCGGTGAGGGCGGGGTCCCGTCGGTGGACAGCGGCGCCCGGCCCCAGGACGACGGCGCGGAGATGGCCGGTGTGCCGGCCGCGGACCGGGCGGACGTGCAGTCGGGTGACGAGCCGCTGGGCTGGCGCAGGGTGCACGGAGCGATCGGTCTGGTCGATCTGGAGGCCCCTCCGGAGCTGCTCGCGGCGGTGCTGGGCAGTCTGCGGATCTTCGCCGGGTACGCGGGCTGGGGGCCGGGCCAGCTGGAGGACGAACTGGTCGAGGGTGCCTGGTACGTGGTCGAGTCCGAACCCGGCGATGTCTCCTCGCCCGACCCGGAGCAGCTGTGGCGCGCGGTACTGCGCCGCCAGCGCAACGAGCTGGCGATGGTGGCCACCTATCCGGATGATCCGTCGCTGAACTGAATCCGGGTGGCGCTGTGCGGCGCGGCCGGTGCGGGGGCCTGGGTCACGGGCCGGATTTTGTTGACGACTTGATTATTGTGACGGCTTCGTCATGGGGAAATGTCAGTGCCCGTCGCTATGGTGCGGGATGACAGGGGACGGTGCGCGGCCGCGTCGGCGGGGCCGTGCTGGACAAACGGGGAGAGGCCATGCACAGGCCGAGCGTGCCCGAGGATCTGGACCACCCGGAGCGCCTGTGGGCGCGCGCCGCGACGCTGGCGGTAGTGGCGGCCGCCGTGGACGACGGGGACGAATTCTCCTGGAGCGACCAGGGATTGCAGTGCTGGAACGTCGGCGGCAGCTACTGGTGGCGGCTGAAGATGTTCGAGGACGGCCGGGCCCTGCTGTGCGGCCAGGACTCCGACGGCAGTCACACGCACAGCGGAGGCCGGCAGATCGACTTCCTGGACGGCGGCCCCGAGTGGCTGCCCTGGGAAGAGCTGCGGGAGGACGCCGCCGGCAATCTCTTCGGCTTCGTCTACTGGTGGCAGGACGGCGCCTGGGCCCGCGCGCCGTACCCCGAGAAGATGCCGGACGACGGCCTGGAGACGGCCATGAGCTGGGTCGCGCCCGGTGACGACGCGATCCGGGAGATCGCCGAGGACCTGGCGGCCCGCACGGAGACCGAGGTCGACGCCATGACGGCGGTGCGCGCCTTCCTCGCCGCCGCCGAGGCCCGCACGGTCGGCGCACAGGACATCGCCACCCTGCTCGACACGGTCTGCGGCCAGGACACCTGGTACGAGGTCCGGCCGGACGCCGCCCTGGCCTTCGCCACCGAGCTGGGGCTGACGGCCGGGGACCGGGGCGGGATGGCGGTGGCCTCCTGATGGCGGTCGCCTCCTGGTGACGGTGGCTTCCTGGTGACGGTGGCTTCCCGGCGGCGCCGGGGTGTGGCCGGTCACCGGCCACCGGGTGCGTCCGCGGCGCTGCCCGGCGCTCGGGGCGGGGCTGGCGCCGTACGCGCTGCCCTGGGCGCCCGCCGGGGTGGCGGCGGCGGGTCTGGCGCTCCACCTGGCGGTGGACCGAGGCTCCCGGGTTGCGGCGCGCGTGAGTACCCTTGGCTGTTATGAGCACTCTTGAGCCCGAGCGCGGGGCAGGTACGGGGACCCTCGTAGAGCCGACACCACAGGTGTCGCACGGCGACGGCGACCACGAGCGCTTCGCCCACTATGTCCAGAAAGACAAGATCATGGCGAGCGCGCTCGACGGCACCCCCGTCGTGGCGCTGTGCGGCAAGGTCTGGGTCCCGGGTCGTGACCCGAAGAAGTACCCGGTCTGCCCCATGTGCAAGGAGATCTTCGAGTCCATGGGCGCCGGTGGCGACAAGGACAAGGGCGGCAAGGACGGCGGCAAGAAGTAACCGCCGGCAGGACCGTCCCGCCCGGCCGGTCCTGCCCGTCCGTCAGCGCACGGCCGCACGCGCTCTGTCGCACGAGCGCAGCCGCACAAGTACAGCCGCACCGGCACAGCCGTATGAGCCCAGCGCAGCCGCATGAGCTCAGCAGAGCCGAAGAGCCGCAGGACACAGCCGTCGTCCTGCGGTGACGGCACCCCGCCTCGGGTACGGGCCCGGATCCTTCGTGGACCGGGCCCGTCTCCGTGCCTGCCTGCGTTCCCGTCCGGGGCGCTCCGCCTCCCGCACCGGCGCCACCCGCGCACTCCACCCGGCAACGGCGCGGGCGGTCTTCCGCACGCCGGACGGGACGAACGGCGCGGGAACGTGGCAGCATCGCCGTGACGACCACCCCCGTGCCGGTCGTCGCTTCCGCGCACCCGCATCCGTATCTGCGCGCTCGTAACTGCGTAGGCGTATCTGCGTACTCGTACAGGCCGGACGGTCCTGGGCCGTCCGCCGCGGTGAAGGACGGACGGCATGCCCGAGACGGACCCCACCCCCACGGCACCGGGCGGCGGCCTGGTCCCGGCGCCGCTGAGCATCGACGGGCCCTACCGCAGCGCCGTCCGCCTGGGCGAGGACACCGTGTTGGCGGCCGAACCCGGCACCGAGGACACCGCGCGCTGGCTGCGCGCCACCCTGGGCGCGGCCTTCGGCCTGCCGCTGCCGCCCGGCTCCGGCAAGGCGACGGACGCCCTCGCCCTGGCCCTCGACCCTTCCCTGCCCCTGGAGGGCTACCGGCTGGCGGCCGACGCCCGTTGGGGCGTACGGATCACCGGCGGCGGCCCGGCCGGAGTCTTCTGGGGAGCGCAGACGCTGCGGCAGCTGCTCGGCCCGCAGGCCTTCCGCCGGGCGCCGCTCGCACCGGAGCGCGCGGCCGTCCTGCCGCAGCAGACCATCGACGACGGCCCCCGCTTCGCCTGGCGCGGCATGCTGCTCGACGTCGCCCGGCACTTCCTGCCCAAGGACGGAGTGCTGCGCTACCTCGATCTGCTCGCCGCCCACAAGCTCAACGTCCTGCACCTCCACCTCACCGACGACCAGGGCTGGCGGATCGAGATCAGGCGCTACCCGAAGCTGACCGAGGTCGGCGCCTGGCGGGAGCGCACCAAACTCGGCCACCGGGCCTCCCCGTTGTGGGACGAGCGCCCGCACGGCGGCTACTACACCCAGGACGACATCCGCGAGATCGTCTCCTACGCCGCCCAGCGGCATATCACCGTCGTGCCCGAGATCGACATCCCCGGACACTCGCAGGCCGCCATCGCCGCGTACCCCGAACTCGGCAACACCGACGTCATCGACACCACCTCCCTGAAGGTCTGGGACACCTGGGGCGTCAACCCCAACGTACTGGCGCCCACTGACAACACCCTGCGGTTCTACGAGCACGTCCTGGAGGAGGTCCTCGGCCTCTTCCCCTCGACGTTCGTGCACATCGGCGGCGACGAGTGCCCCAAGGACCAGTGGCGGGCCTCCGCCACCGCCCAGGCGCGGATCGCCGAACTGTCGCCGGCCGGCGAGGACGAACTGCAGAGCTGGTTCATCCGGCACTTCGACCGCTGGCTCGCCGACCGCGGCCGCCGGCTGATCGGCTGGGACGAAATCCTGGAGGGCGGACTGGCCGAGGGAGCCGCCGTCTCCTCCTGGCGCGGCTACGCGGGCGGTATCGCAGCCGCGAAATCCGGCCATGACGTCGTCATGTGCCCCGAACAGCAGGTGTATTTGGACCACCGTCAAGACCCCTCCCCGGACGAGCCGGTGCCGATCGGCTTCGTACGGACCCTGGAGGACGTCTACCGCTTCGAGCCGGTACCACCGGAGCTCACGGCCGATCAGGCCGCGCATGTCCTGGGCGCCCAGGCCAACGTCTGGACCGAGGCCATGGACAGTCAGCAGCGCCTCGACTACCAGGTCTTTCCGCGGCTGGCCGCCTTCGCCGAGGTCGCCTGGTCACGGCTGCCCGCCCCGGCCGACCGCGACTACCAGGACTTCACCCGGCGCATGGCTGCCCACTACACCCGCCTCGACGCCCTCGGCGTCGATTACCGCCCGCCCGGCGGCCCCCTCCCTTGGCAGAAACGCCCCGGGGTGCTCGGACGCCCGATCGACGGGGCGCCCCCAAACGTGTGAGCCCTGGTGCAAGGAGGGCGCTCGTACGGCCGGTCCCTGGGACGGTGGTGCGGTACGGCGGTTCCTCCCCCGTACCGCCGTACCGACCGCCGGCGCAACGACGGTCTGCGCCCCGCCGGACGCCCTCCGCCGACGCACCGCACCGCAGTTCCGCACCGCGGCGGCGGACGAAACCGGACCAGCAGCCTGTTCGGGGACGGATCGTTCCTTCGTGGACCCTCGCGCCGAGGGTCCGGGAAGATGTGCCAGAGTTGCCACGTCCGGGCTGCGAGCACGTACCGTACGGCGGAGCGGAACTGCCGGGACACCGGGGAAGGGGCAGCTGGCTTGACCACGCACGCACCGCACGCGTCGCACACGGTGACGTTGCCGGCCTCGCTCGACGAGGCGGTGGCGGCGCTGACGGCCATGCCTGCCGCCGTGCCCGTCGCGGGCGGCACCGATCTCATGGCGGCGGTCAACGCCGGACTCCTCAGACCCGCGGCCCTGGTGGGCCTCGGCCGCATCAGCGAGATCCGCGGCTGGCAGTACCTGGACGGCCATGCGCTGCTCGGTGCCGGCCTCACCCTCGCCCGTATGGGACGCCCCGACTTCGCCGCCCTGATCCCCGGACTGGCCGCCGCCGCCCGCGCGGCCGGTCCGCCGCAGGTCCGCAACGCCGGCACCCTCGGCGGCAACATCGTGACCTCCGCCCCCACGGGCGACACCCTCCCGGTGCTCGCCGCCCTGGAAGCCACGGTGATCATCGCCGGCCCCGGGGGCAGCCGCCGCGAGATCCCGGTCAGCCACCTCCTGGCCGGCCGGGAGATGCTGAGCCCCGGCGAACTCGTCGGCTTCGTACGGGTGCCGCTGCTGCACGCCCCGCAGACTTTCCTGAAGGCGACCGGCCGCACCGGCCCCGGCCGTGCCACCGCCTCGGTGGCGCTCGTCCTGGACCCGGCCAGGCGCGGTGTGCGCTGCGCGGTGGGCGCGGTCGCCGCCATGCCGCTGCGCCCCCTGGAGGCCGAGGAGTGGGTGGCCTCGCTCATCGACTGGGACGGCGAACGCGGCCTGGTGCCCGAGGCGCTGACGGCCTTCGGTGACTATGTCGCGGCCGCCTGCATCCCGGACCCGGCACCGCCCGAGGACGGTTCGGAACCGGCCACCCTGCCGCCGGCCGCACTGCACCTGCGCCGTACGGTGGCAGCGTTGGCCCGCCGCGCACTTGGGAGGGCGCTCTCATGAGCGACGCAGACAACCGCCATCCGTACCAGCCGCACCCCGACCAGGGCTGGCAGCCGCTGCCCCAGGGCGGCGAGTACGAGTCGGAGGCGACGGCCTTCGTGCAGCTCCCGGAGGGCTTCACCACCGGGGTCTACGGCGGTGGATCCCCCCGGTACAACACCCCGGGCCCCGAACCTCTCGCCGCACCCGGCCACGGCTACACCCCGCCGGCCTCCTTCAGTTCGCACACCGCCCCGCAGGTCGCGGACGCGGGCACCGACCCGTCGTCCACCGGCCAGTGGACGATGCCCTTCGCGGACCCCTCGGCCGGTTACGCGGACCCGACCGCCGGATACCCGGCCCATACGGAGCACGCTCCCCACCACGACCCCTCCGCGGGCTACCAGGGTGGCGCGCCCGAGGCGGCCCAGCCGTGGGGCGGCGACACCGTGGAGTGGCCCGTGGCGGGCAGCCCCGAGGCGGGTGGCACCGGAGCCTGGTCGGTCCCCGCGGCGGCGGACGACGGCCTGGAGGAATCCGGCGAGTACCTGGTCGGCGACGACGGCCTGACGGGTCATACGGGACTTACGGGCGGCCACCCGGGCCTCCCCGGCCATTCGGGTCATCCGGGGCATCCAGGGCATGGTGTCGCCGCGGGCTACCACGGCGGCGGATACCCGGGCTCCGGCGCGTACGGCGACGCCGGGAGCGCGGCGGACACCGGCGAGGCCGCCGGGACCGGGCACTGGAACTTCACCGCCGGGCTGAGCGCCACGAGCGCGCCGGAGACGCACCACGCGGAGCCGCAGGAGACCGGGCACGGCGGAGCGGTCCACGACCCCTTCGGCGGCCCTGCGGGCGACCCGTACGCGCACGAGCGCGGTCTGCCGGGCCACGGCACCCAGCCGGGCGGCGAACGGCCCGGAGACGGCGGTCCGTCGGCCGGCGACCCGTATGCCACGGGCGTGGGCGGCCGGAACGCCGCGGCGGGCGACGCGACCGGGCACTGGTCGCTGCCGGCCGATGCGCTCGCCCAGTGGCCGCCGGTCGCGGAGACGGCGCAGCCGTCGCACGACGGGGCGCAGCACCAGCGGGAGGCGCAGCGCCAGCGGGAGGCGGCGCACCAGCAAGAGGCGGCGCACCAGCAGGAGGCGGCGGACCGTCCCGACCGGGCGGCGGATGCGCCCGGCGCGAGCGGCTGGTCGATCCCGGTGGCCGAGGGCGAACAGCAGGAGCACTCCGGCGAGTTCGCGCTCGCCGACGCGGCCGGGCACCTGACGCCCGCCCCGCCCACCGCGCCGGAGGCCGACGGAGCGACGGACGCTCCTATGGAGACCGCGGAGAGCACGGAGACGGCGGGGACCGCGGAGCTCGGTGCGCACACGGAGTCCCGCGAGTCCGGCGAGCCCGTGGGCCTCACCGGCCCTGCCGACCCCGTGGCCACCACGGACGAGGGCACCGCGCCGCACGACACTGCCGACGCCGCCGGTTCCCCCGGCGACGCCGAGCACACCGGTGCCGGGGACCCGGCCGCTGCCGAGGAACGCACGGGGGCCGGGGAACGCACCGGGACCGGGGAGCCCACGGGCGCCGACGCGGGTACCGGGGAGTCCACCGGCCTCGTCGACGGGCTCGCCGCCGCACACCCCTCCGACCTGGCGGCCGATCCCGGCTTCGACGACCACGACGAACACCCCGCCGCCTCCTACGTCCTGCGGGTGAACGGCATCGACCGGCCGGTCACCGACGCCTGGATCGGCGAGTCACTGCTCTACGTGCTGCGCGAGCGCCTCGGTCTGGCCGGCGCCAAGGACGGCTGCTCGCAGGGCGAGTGCGGGGCCTGTTCCGTCCAGGTGGACGGCCGGCTGGTGGCGTCCTGCCTGGTGCCCGCCGCCACCACGGCGGGCAGCGAGGTCCGTACCGTCGAGGGGCTCGCGGAGAACGGTGTGCCCTCCGACGTGCAGTGCGCGCTCGCCGCGTCCGGTGCCGTGCAGTGCGGCTTCTGCGTACCGGGGATGGCGATGACCGTCCATGACCTCCTGGAGGGCAACCACGCCCCCAGCGAGCTGGAGACCCGCAAGGCGCTGTGCGGCAACCTGTGCCGCTGCTCCGGCTACCGGGGTGTGCTGGACGCCGTCGACGAGGTCGTCAAGGCCCGTGCGGAGGCCGCCGAGGCCGCCTACGCGCCCGCGGACGAACCCGACGGGGCGGCGCCCGCGGACACCGCCCGTATTCCCCACCAGGCGGGCCCCGCCGACGAAACGGGCCACGCCCCGCACGACCAGGATCCGCACCCGGGAGGCTCCGCATGAACGAGCGCAGCATGGGGGTCCCCCCGGCCGGAGGCTGGGCGAGAACGATGAAGAGGTGCGCGCTGAGCGAATGCGAGGCCGAGCGAAGCGAGGTTGCGGCATGAGCGGTACGTCCGACGGCGCAGGTGCCGTTACCGCGACCCCCGCGGCGGGCGTCCAGATCCCCGAGGAGCCGCCGCCGCACGGCCTGGGCGTCTCGCTGCCGCCCGCCGACGCGCCGGCGAAGACCGAGGGCACCTTCCCGTACGCCGCCGACCTGTGGGCCGAAGGGTTGCTGTGGGCCGCGGTGCTGCGCTCGCCGCATCCGCGCGCGCGGATCCTGTCCATCGACACCAAGCACGCGGTGGAGATGCCGGGTGTACGCGTCGTCGTCACGCACGAGGACGTGCCCGGTGACGCGGGGCACGGCCGGGGCACCGCCGACCGCCCGGTGTTCGCCAAGGACGAGGTCCGCCACCACGGTGAGCCGATCGCCGCGGTGGCCGCCGAGCACCCCGACACGGCACGGCTGGCCGCCGCCGCCATCGCCGTCGAGTACGAGGTCCTGGACGCGGTCACCGACCCCCAACTGGCCTTCGAGGCCGAGCCGCTGCACCCGGACGGCAACCTCATCCGGCACATCCCGCTCCGCTTCGGCGACGCCGAGGCCATGGGCGAGGTGATGGTCGAGGGGCTCTACCGGATCGGCCGGCAGGACCCGGCGCCCATCGGGGCCGAGGCCGGGCTCGCGGTGCCGCGCCCCGACGGCGGCGTGGAGATCTACACCGCCTCCACGGACCCGCACACCGACCGCGATCTGGCCGCCGCCTCCTTCGGCCTCGAACCGGAGCAGGTCAAGGTCGTGGTGACCGGTGTCCCCGGCGCCACCGCCGACCGCGAGGACCCCGGCATCCAGCTCTCGCTCGGCCTGCTGGCGCTGCGTACGGGCTGCCCCGTCAAGCTCGCCGCCACCCGGGAGGAGTCCTTCCTCTCGCACGCCCACCGCCACCCCACGCTGCTGCGCTACCGCCACCACGCGGACGCCGACGGCAAGCTGGTCAAGGTGGAGGCACAGATCCTCATGGACGCCGGCGCCTACGCCGACACCTCGGCCGATGCGCTCGCCGCCGCCGTCTCCTTCTCCTGCGGCCCGTACGTCGTCCCGCACGCCGTTGTGGACGGCTGGGCGGTGCGCACCAACAACCCGCCGTCCGGCCATGTGCGCGGCGAGGGCGCGATGCAGGTCTGTGCCGCCTATGAGGGCCAGATGGACAAGCTGGCCGCCCGGCTGGGCCTGGAGCCCGACGAGATCCGGCTGCGCAACGTCATGGCCACCGGCGATCTGCTCCCCACGGGACAGACCGTGACCTGCCCCGCCCCGGTCGCCGAACTCCTGCACGCCGTCAAGGAAGCGCCGCTTCCCGAGCTGCCCAAGGATGCGCCCGAAGCGGAGTGGCTGCTGCCGGGCGGGCCCGAAGGGGCGGGCGAGCCGGGCGCGGTACGCCGCGGCGTCGGCTATGGCCTGGGCATGGTGCACATGCTGGGCGCGGAGGGCGCCGACGAGGTCTCCACCGCGACCGTCAAGGTCAGCGGCTCGGTCGCCACCGTCATCTGCGCCGCCGTCGAGACCGGCTCCGGGTTCTCCACGCTGGCGCGGCAGATCGTGCAGGAGACGCTCGGCATCGAGGAAGTGCATGTCGCGGGCGTCGACACCGACCAGCCGCCGGCCGGACCGGCCTGCCACGGGCGGCACACCTGGGTCTCCGGCGGCGCCGTCGAGCGGGCCGCCAAGATGGTCCGTACCCAGCTGCTGCAGCCGCTGGCCCACAAGTTCGGGATGTCCACCGAGCTGCTGCAGATCAACGACGGCAAGATCACCTCTTACGACGGAGTGCTCAGCACCACCGTTTCCGAGGCGCTGGACGGCAAGGAACTCTGGGCCACCGCCCAGTGCCGGCCGCATCCGACGGAGCCGCTGGACGAGGGCGGACAGGGCGATGCGTTCGTGGGGCTCGCCTTCTGCGCGATCCGCTGTGTCGCCGATGTCGACATCGAGCTCGGCACCATCCGGGTCGTGGAGATGACCGTCGCCCAGGACGTGGGCCGGGTGCTCAACCCCCGCCAGCTGCGGGCCCGTATCGAGGCCGGGGTCACCCAGGGCATGGGCGCCGCCCTGATGGAGAACCTGCGCACCACCCGCGGCCAGGTCCGCCATCCGGACCTGACGGGCTATGCGCTGCCGACCGCCCTGGACGCTCCGGAGATCCGCATCGTCAAGCTCGTCGAGGAGCGCGATGTGGTCGCCCCCTTCGGCGCCAAGCCCGCCAGCGCGGTCCCGGTCGTCACGGCACCGGCCGCCGTGGCCTCCGCGGTCCGCGCCGCCACCGGCCGCCCCATCGGCCGCCTCCCGATCCGCCCGCAGGCGGCGGTGGCGCAGGTGGTGCAGCAGTAGGGCTCACGGGGCTGGGGTGACCGGGGGGCTGCGCGCCTTTTGGGGGTTGCCGGTTGGTCGCGTGCCTTTGGGGGGCGGCAGTTGGCTGTCGGCTGCGGTCCTTCTGGGGTTGGTTGTCGGCTGGGTGGCTCCTTGGGGGGACTGTCGACCGCGTGCCTTTGGGACTTGGCCGTCGGCTGCGTCCCCGTGGGACTTGGTCGCCGGTAGCCCGCCTCTTGGGTTGCTTCGCTGCCTACCTGCTGCTCTGGGTTCTTCGCTGCCTGCCCCTTGGGTTTTTCCCCGCCGCCCACCCGCTGCGTTTGGTTTTTCCCCGCCGCCCACCCCCCTTCGGGGGGTGGGCGGGTGTATGTGGGTCGGTTTGCGGTGAGTGGCGTGTGCGCGGGGGCGTGGCGTGGGGCGGGACGGGGCGGCGTGGGGCGGCATCGTGCCCTGGTTCGGAGGGGCAGCGGCTCGGCGGGGGCGGTGTCGGCGCAGCGGTTCGGCGTTGCGCGTGGCTGGGTCGCCGGTCGGTGTGAGTGAGCGGCTGCGCATCGGTTCAGGGCCGGGGGGGGGTGCCTCGTGCGCGTGTGCCTCGTGCGTGTTGCTTCGGGGAGCGGTCGATGACCTGCGCTTTCACTGTCCGTCACGGCGTTTGTCAGTGGTGTCACTTAGAGTGATTTCCGGTGGGTGAGATGGGGGTGCGTGAGGGGAGGAAAACGGTCTGGTGGGGTCAAAGTGCTTGCAAGGGACGGGAATTGGAGGATCCTGGGGCGGCCGGAGTGAGCGCCGGCCGGTCGTGGGGATCGCGGGGATCACAGGGATTCGCGAGGTCGAGGGGGAGCGGGGATGCCGCAGGAATGGGCGGGGGAGTCCGGGCGGGACCGGGCTGTGGAGCGGTACGTCCAGGAGTTGTTGGTGCGCAGGCCGGGCAGCCGGCCCGAGTTGCCTGCCACCTTGTTGCTGGGGCCGCGTGGCAGCGGTAAGACGACGGTGCTGCGCCATCTGGCGGACTGGGCCCGGCGGGCCCCGGTGGCCCGCCTCGATCTGGCGGCGCTGGGCCAGGAGGGCCGTAAACCGATCGATGTGCTGGCCGCGTTGGTCTTCCAGCTCAACGAGTCGAAGCGGGATTTCGCCCGGCTGAGCTTCCCGGCGTTCGGGCTGCTGACCATCGCGGTCGCGGCGCGGATGGACGCGGCCGACCGGGACGCCGCCGTACGGCAGATGGAAGAGGCGCTGGTCGGGCCGCCGGGCAGCCGCTCGGAGGTGATCAACCAGCTGGCCGCGTACGCCGCGACGGTTCTGGGCGCCCCCACCGCGGTGACCGCCGCGCTGCCGCTGCTGCCGGAGTGGCGGCGCCACTGGGTGCGGCTGCGGGTGCGCTGGCGGCTGGCGCGTATCCGGCGCCGCAGCCGTGGCGGCGGTTCCGTCGACGGCTTTCTGATCGACCTCAACCAGCGCTACGGCGACCGCGAGGCGGCCGAGCGGCAGCGGGCCGAGGCGGTGCTCTTCGACGCCTTCCTGGACGATCTGGGGCGGGCGTACGGCTCGCGTGGCGGTGACAAGCGGCGTACGACGCAGTGCCTGGTGCTGCTGGACAACGTCGACAGTCCGCTGGGCAACGACTTCCTCAAAGCGCTGCTGGACGCCCGGCGGAAGGCCGGGGCGCCCGATCCGCTGCTGGTGCTCGCCACCGCGGGGAGCTATCCGGCGGCGCTGGAGGGGTTTGCGTTCGGCGGGCCGCGGCGGCCCGGTGTGCTGCCCGGCCGGTGGCCCGCGCAGGAGGAGAGGTTCGTTCCGGAGCAGGTCGTGAAGGGGCTCGTGGTGGGCCGGCTGCGCGATCTGGTCCGTCATGAGGTCGAGCAGCAGGCAAAGGAGGCGCTGCGGTCGGCCGGCCCCCGGGTGCCGGTGCCGGCTGCCGACAACGGGGTGCAATGGCTGGGCTGGGTGGTGTACGAGCTCACCCGGGGGCATCCGGCAGGCACCGCACAGCTGTTGGAGGCCCTGCTGGAGTGCCCGGCGGACGAGGGCTGGGAGGCGCGGCTGCGGCAGGTCCTGCAGCCCTCCTCGGACCTCGTCGACGCCCTGCTGGAGCGGCTGCTGCCGATGGACGCCAGCGGCGAGCTGATGCAGGCGCTGGCCCGCGGCTCGGCCGCCGTCGACCTGGCGCAGGCGCAGGCGGGCCGGGTGCTGTGGGACGAGTCGAGCGCCCGCGTCCAGGAGGAGTTCAACGACTTCTGTACGGACGTGCTGCGCACCATGCATCTCGACGGGGGCGACGAGGAGTCCGACGGCCGGACGGAAACCCCCCACCCCTTGCTGCGTCTGCTGTTGCTGCGCCGGCTCGCCGCGGTCCCCGAGCCCGACACCGCGGCAGGCGGAGCGGCCGGGAGCGTTGACGGGGCGGCCGGTATCCGGGGGCGGCGGGCGGTGCATGCCGCGCTGCGGGACCGGGCGGCCGCCGCGGGGGAGGAGGCCACCGCGGCCTATCACGCGCTGGCGGGCGGCGATCTCGCCGCGGCGGCCGCCTATCTGGACGACGCGTTCGACCGGGTCACCCCGGAGGAGTGGTGTGCGGAGCTGTGCCGGCTGCGGCGCGCGCCGCTAGCCGAGGCCGGGCCGGCCCTCGATCAGCCGCTGTGGGAGCGCTACGAGCGGCTGGTGGAGCACCTGGGCGAGGGCGCCGTGGAGCAGCGGCTGCGGACCATCACCCGGCTCCTCGCGGCGGTCTGGATCGGCCCCGAGCCGCCGGACGACCCCCGTACGGACCGGGTCGGCGATCCGTACCGCGATCCGCTCGGCGACCCCGGGGCCGAGCTGTACGGCGAGATCCAGGCCCGCTTCCACACCCTCGCGGTGCATGCCGACAGCGTGCCCTGGACCTCGGCGCTGCTGCGGAAGGCGAAGCAGTACGGAAAGGAGCCGTGGCTGTGAGCACCCGTCTCTTCGAACCGCCCCGGCCCCCGCGGCGCTGGGGGCTGTGGATCATCTCGGTGCTGGTGGCGGCGGCGGTCGTGGTCGCCGCCGTGGTGCAGATCGTCGAGACGAACGGACGCTGCGGGGAGGGCGTCCGCGAGGTGGCCGACGGTGAGTGCGTGGGCGTCACGGACGGCGCGTACGCCTTCGGGAACATGAAGTCGCTGAGCGACAGGATCCGCGCCGAGAACGACGAGGTCGTCAAGTCCGGGGAACGGTCGGTCGCCATCGCCTATCTCGAGGCCATGGCGGGCGGCTCTGCGGACCGTGGGCCGGAGGCCACCCGGCAGGCCATCAGCGGCGCCTACCTCGCCCAGCGCGCCCTGAACGCCGAGCGCTCGACGCTCCCCAAGATCCGCCTGCTGCTCGCCAACACCGGCCGTGGCGACCGCCATTGGCGCCAGGTCGTCGACCAGCTCATCGCGATGAAGGACAAGGAACGGCTGGTCGCGGTGGCGGGCTTCGGGCAGAGCAACGACCGTACGATGCGCGCCGTGCAGCGGCTGCGCGCCGCCGGGCTGCCGATGGTCGGTGCGACCGTGGCGGCGGACGGGCTGAGTTCCCGTACGGCCGGGTTCTACCGGGTCTCCTTCCCCAACCGCGACCAGACCGCGGCCGCCGCGGGCTACCTCAAGGAGCAGCAGCGCAAGCACCCCGGCTACCGCGTGCAGGTGATCAGGGACGGCAACGAGAAGGACAACTACAACACCTCGCTCTACGAGGACTTCTCACGGGCGGCGCGGCGCGCGGGCCTCGACGTGGACGACGAAATCATCCCGTTCCGCTCCGGGGAGGACGAGGCGGCGACCGCGGGCAATGCGCTGTCCCTCGTCGCCGACAAGGTCTGCGGTGACCCGAAGCCGCCGGACGCGGTGTATTTCGCGGGCCGGGGCCGGGAGCTGCGCCGGTTCATCGAGGCGGCCGGGGAAGGCGGCCGGCACTGCCGTACGACGGTGCTCTCCGGCTCCAGTGCGCTGGGCATCTACTTCGACACCGGGGGCGACCGACACCGTGCCGAGCTCGCCACCCTCGCCGAGCGCTGGAAGGACAGCCAACTGACCGTCTACTACACCGCCTTCACCCACCCCGCGATATCCAAGGAGGTCTACGACGGCGCCGGGAACGGCCCGTTCGCCGACTTCGAGCGCGCCTACCGCACAGCGGTCGGCGGCCCCACCACCGACCTCGCCAGCGGCCAGGCGATGCTCGGCCATGACGCCACGTACACCATAGGGAAGGCGGCCCGGAACGCCGTCGGCGTCTACGGCACCCGCCAGGTCACCGCCCGTATGGTCCTGGCCATGCTGGAGCAGACCAACGGTAGGTCCCGGGTCCGTGGCATCAGTGGCTACATAGCCTTCGACCCGGACACCGGCGAGCCGGTGGACCGTCCGCTGGCGCTGGTGGAGCTGCGCCGCCCGACGGACACCGGCGAGGCCGGAGACATCTACCGCTTCGTGACCGGGCTGTCCGCCGGCCGCTAGGGGCGGGGCGCGGCGGCACGGCCGGTGGGGAGCCGGAAGGCGTGGAAGCAGGAGAGGGGGCCCGGGGGCCCGGGGCCACGACTGCGCGCTCAGCCGGCGGCGGCGCCGAACCACTGGGGCAGACGGCCGAGCAGATCCTGCTGATCTTCACCGGCCCACGCCACGTGACCGTCCGGCCGCAGCAGCACCGCGGGCACGTCCAGTTCCTCGCTGACGTCCACGACATGGTCGACCCGGTCCTCCCAGCCCGCCACCGAGAGCCGGCCGGTCTGGTCGAGTAGCAGTCCGCGGCCGCCGTGCATCAGCTCGTAGAGGCGGCCCCGCTTCAACTCCACGTCCCGCATCCGCCGGCCGAGCAGTTCGTGGCCCTCGCCGAAGTCGTAGCGGACCCCGATCGCGGTGATCATCCCGGTCACATACCGGTTCACCTCCTCGAAGTCCATCAGCTTCGAGAACAGCTCCCGCAGCGCGGTCGCACCCGGATCGGCCCCCAGCAGCGTGATCTGCGCGCGGGTGTTGTCCAGTACGGCGGCGCCCACCGGGTGCCGTTCGGCGTGGTAGCTGTCCAGCAGGCCCTCCGGTGCCCAGCCGCTGACCGCGGCGGCCAGCTTCCAGCCGAGGTTGAACGCGTCCTGCACACCGAGGTTGAGCCCCTGCCCGCCGGTCGGCGGGTGGATGTGCGCCGCGTCGCCGGCCAGCAGCACCCGGCCGACCCGGTAGCGCTCGGCCTGCCGGGTGGCGTCGCCGAACCGGGACAGCCAGCGTGGCGAGTGCACGCCGAAGTCGGTGCCGGCGAACGCCCGCAGCTGCTGCTTGAACTCGTCGAGGGTCGGCGCGGTCGCACGGTCCTCGGCCACCCCGTCGGCGGGCACGACCACGCGGCACACCCCGTCCTCGGCGGGGCCGACGCCGAACCGCAGGTGCGTCTTGCGGACCTCCTCGACAACAGCGGCAATCGTCGACGGATCCTCGGTCACCTCCATTTCACCCAGCAGCGTCTCGACCTTGGCGGGCTCACCGGGAAAACCGACGCCGACCAGCTTGCGCACCGCACTGCGGCCGCCGTCGCACCCGACGAGATAGCGCGAGCGCAGCCGTGCCCCGTCCGCCAGCTCGACGGTCACCCCCTCCTCGTCCTGGCTCAGCCCGACCACTTCGCAGCCGCGCCGGATCTCGGTACCGAGTTCGAGCGCGCGCTCGTTGAGCAGCCGCTCGGTGAGCGGCTGCGGGGTGGCGACGCCGAACGGGTGCGCCGTGTCCAACTGATCCGGCCACGGCTTCATGATGCCGCCGAAGAGACCGCCGACCTGGAACTTCTCACTGACCGCGAGGAACCGGTCCAGCAGGCCGCGCTGGTCCATCATCTCGACGCTGCGCGCGTGCAGGCCCTGCCCACGGGACTGCGCGGTCGGCTCCGCAAGCTTCTCCAGCACGACCGCCTGCACACCCTGCAGCCGCAGCTCGCTCGCCAGCATCAACCCGGTCGGTCCACCACCGACAACGATCACATCGATCATCACAACGCCCATTTCCGCAGAATTCTTGGTCAGGCCGAGGATTCTGCGGCACGACCCGGGCCTTGCCGCAAGCCCCCCGGTGCGCTATAAGTTGAGAGTGGCAAGGAGTGGTTGACCTCCTTGCCTTTGTCTTTTGCCGGCCACATTTGTCGGCCACGTTTGTCGGCCGCCATGGAAAAAGGGCGACATCCCTGGAGGGATGCCGCCCTTTCGTTTCCTCGGAAAGAGAGGCCGTGGCGGGATTCGAACCCGCGTAACTCGCTTTGCAGGCGAGCCCCTGAACCACTCGGGCACACGGCCGGGTTGTTGCTGTTGTCCCGACTGTAGGCCGCGGGGCACCCCGCCCGGCAAGGGTGCGGGGCGGGGCGCCATGAGGCTGCAACGCGGGGAAATGCAAGGTAATGCGGGGAAACCGCGCAGCAACCGCGCAGCAACACGGGGTTCATGAAGCGCGGCCCGGTCATGGAGGGTGTCGATGGTCCGGCTCCCCGCCGAGCCGTCCTCACACCGCGTGCAGGAATTCCTCCACCACCGGTCCGAACAGCGACGGTTCGTCCACCCAGGGATAGTGGCCCACGCCGTGCAGGGGGTGCACCCGTGCGTCCGGGAATGATGCGGCCACCCATTCGCCCGCCCGCATTCCGGTCACCGCGTCCCGGTCCCCGGTCACCACCAGGACCGGGCAGGTCACCTCGTGCAGCCCGGCGAGCAGGGCCGCGCGCAGCTGCTCGTCCACGCCCTGCCAGAACCCGGCCCGCGGCACCGGCCCCAACTGCGCGCCCTCCGTGGCGGCATGGGCCCGTTGCGGCTCGTCCCACCGCCCGTAGGCGAGCGGTGCCGCGGCGAACAGCAGCTCCCGCACCTCGCTCAGATCGGCCGCCTCGGCCAGCTGCCGCAGCGCCGCCGAGGCCTGCGGCCACCACTCCTCGTGGCGGCGCGACTCGAAGATCTCCTGTGCGTCGTCGGGGAGTTCGCCCTGCAGCCGGGAGCCGGGGCAGACCAGCACCAGCCGGGTCAGCCGCTGCGGATACCCCACCGCGTACGCCTGCGCGACCGCGGCTCCCGCGTCGTGCGCCAGCAGCGCGAACCGCTCCAGGCCCAGATGCGCGCGGAGCGCCTCCAGATCCTCCGCGAGCTGCGGGAAGGCATAGCGGGACGGGTCGGCGGCGGCAGGGGAGGCGCCGGTGCCGCGGCTGTCGGGAAGGATCAGCTGCCGGTGTGCGGACAGGCCGCCGAGGTCGCCCAGATATGCGGCGTCCCGCCCGGGCCCGCCGGCCAGGCACACCAGGGGCGGCAGGGCCGAGTCGTCCGGCCCGAGCACGCGGTAGTGGAGCTCGGCATCGTCGTACGTACGGAAGTGCGGCATACGGACAGCTTGCCCGACATGTGGCGGCAAGGGCCGGGCGGAGGCGGTCCGGGCGGGCCGGCGGCGTAGGACCGACGACCGACCCGATCCCCGCCCTCCGCCAGGGGCACTGCCGCCGTACGGCCCTTACGCTGGCCCGATGACCGCTGACCGCCCCCACGACCTCGGCACCGGCACCGGCACCGGCCGCGACCTCGGCATCGGCACCGACGAGGGCGCCGACACCGCACCCGGCGCGGAGACCGCCGCCACCCCCGGCCACCCCGCCCGGTCCGCGGACGGCCACTCCGCCCGGTCCGCGGACGGCAGTGGCGGCGGGCCGGACGGCGGCATCCTCGGCCGGGCCCATCGCGCGCTCACCCTCGGCATCATCTCCGTCGTCTCGCTCGTCGCCTTCGAGGCGAGCGCCGTGAACACCGCGATGCCGGTCGCCGCCCGCGCCCTGGACGGCATCGGGCTGTACGCCTTCGGCTTCTCCGCGTTCTTCACGGCGAGTCTGTTCGCGATGGCGCTCGCGGGGGAGTGGAGCGACCGGCGCGGCCCGCTCGGGCCGCTGTTCACCGGGATCGCCGCGTTCGGGGCGGGGCTGCTGGTCGCGGGCCTCGCGCGCAGCATGGGCATGTTCATCGTGGGCCGCGGGGTGCAGGGCATCGGCGGCGGGCTGGTGGTGGTCTCGCTCTACGTGGTCGTCGGCCGCGCCTATCCCGAGCGGCTGCGCCCGTCGATCATGGCGTCGTTCTCCGCGGCCTGGGTGGTGCCGGTGATCGTCGGCCCGCTGGTCGCCGGGACCGTCACCGAACACCTCGGCTGGCGCTGGGTCTTCCTCGCCATCCCCGTCCTGATACTGCTGCCGCTCGTCGTGATGTTGCCCGCGCTGCGCACCCTGCCGCGGACCCGGCCGGGCGCGCGGGGCGGTGCGCGGCAGGTGCTGGGCAGCCGGCGCTGTCTGCTCGCGCTGGCCGTCGCCGTGGGCGCCTGCCTCCTCCAGTACGCGGGCCAGCATCCGTCCTGGCTCGCGCTGCTGCCCGCGGCCGCCGGACTGGCCCTGCTGGTGCCGGGCATTGTGCGGCTGCTGCCCCGCGGTACGTTCCGGGCGGCGCGCGGCCTGCCGTCCGTGGTGCTGATGCGCGGACTGGCCGCCGGGGCGATGGTCGCCGCCGAGAGCTTCATTCCGCTGATGCTGGTCACCCAGCGCGGACTGTCCGCCACCCTCGCCGGGCTCTCCCTCACCGGCGGCGGGCTGACCTGGGCGCTCGGTTCCTATGTGCAGAGCCGGCCGCGCCTGGAGCCGTACCGGGAGCGGCTGATGGGCCTGGGCATGGTGCTCCTGGCGGTGGCCATCGCGATGGTGCCGCTGGCCCTGATCGACGGGGTGCCGGCCGCGATCGTCGCGGTGGCCTGGACGATCGGCGGCTTCGGCATGGGCCTGAACATCTCCAGCGGTGGCGTACTGCTGCTGAAGCTGTCCCGCCCCGAGGAGGCCGGCAGCAACTCCGCGTCCCTGCAGATGTCGGACGCGCTGGGCAATGTGACGTTCGTCGGGGTCGGCGGTGTGCTCTTCGTCGCCTTCGGCGGCGCTTCGATCGCGTCCCACGGCCCCGCGGCCGCCGCGACCGGCGCGGCGAGTCATCCGGCGGCGTTCGTGGCCGTGTTCGCGACGATGGCGCTCGTCGCGCTGCTGGGCGGGGCCGTGGCGAGGCGTCTCAGTTAGCTCCCCGCGTTTTCGGCTGTCCCGCCGTGGGTGTTGCTCGCCGTTGCGGGTCCGCTGCGCGGGGCTTGGGTGCGGGTGATTCTTGCGGGTGCCTCGCCGTTGCGCCTGCGGCGGGCGGGGTCCGCTGCGCGGGGCTGTGGGTGCGGTGCCGGGCCTCCGGGGCCGGTGTGTGGGACTGCTTCGCTTTACGTCCCACACACCGGCCCCTCCGGCCCGTCCCCTCCCGGGGGAGGAGTGAGTACAGGTGAGTGGGGGCGGGCGTTCGGGTGCGGAGATGGTCCGGGTTCCGTTCGCGGGCGGGCTACGTGTGTCGGACAAGGCGCACCGGACCACCGGCAACCACCCCCACCAAGGTTTCTTCCCTCCCCCCAACGGGAGGGGACGGGCCGGAGCGGGTGGGTGTCCGGACGTAAAGCGAAGCAGTCCGGACACCCACCCGCGGAGGTCCGTCACCGCACCCCGACAGCCCCGCGCAGCGGACCGGCCCGCCGCCAGGCGCAACGGCGGGGAACCCGAAAGCATCACCCGAGCCCACGCCCCGCGCAGCGGACCCGCAACGGCGAGCAACCCCCACGGCGGGACGGCCGACAACGTGGGCCGAAGGCAAAGCGCAGCGGAACGCAGCGGTAGGGTGGCGCGGTTGCCGATCCCCGAGTCCAGCCGACGGAGACCGTGACTACCACCACCAGCGCCACCAATAACCATCACCTGTCCCCGGCCTTCCCGGGACGGGCCCCTTGGGGTACCGCGAACAAGCTGCGTGCCTGGCAGCAGGCGGCCATGGACCGCTACATCCAGACCCAGCCGAGAGACTTCCTCGCCGTCGCGACGCCGGGCGCCGGCAAGACGACCTTCGCGCTCACGCTCGCGTCGTGGCTGCTGCACCACCATGTCGTGCAGCAGGTGACGGTCGTCGCACCGACCGAGCATCTGAAGAAGCAGTGGGCGGAGGCGGCGGCCCGGATAGGTATCAAGCTCGACCCGGAGTACAGCGCGGGGCCGCTGGGCCGCGAGTACCACGGTGTGGCGATCACCTATGCCGGTGTGGGCGTCCGGCCGATGCTGCACCGCAACCGGATCGAGCAGCGCAAGACGCTGGTGATCCTCGACGAGATCCACCACGCCGGTGACTCGAAGTCGTGGGGCGAGGCGTGTCTGGAGGCGTTCGAGCCCGCCACCCGGCGGCTGGCGCTGACGGGTACGCCCTTCCGGTCCGACACCAACCCGATTCCGTTCGTGACGTACGAGGAGGGGAACGACGGCATCCGGCGTTCCTCCGCCGACTACACCTACGGCTACGGGAACGCGCTGGGCGACGGCGTCGTCCGGCCGGTCATCTTCCTCTCCTACAGCGGCAATATGCGCTGGCGGACGAAGGCGGGCGACGAGATCGCGGCCCGGCTCGGCGAGCCGATGACCAAGGACGCGGTCTCGCAGGCCTGGCGTACCGCGCTGGATCCGCGCGGCGAGTGGATGCCGAATGTGCTGCGCGCCGCCGACCAGCGGCTGAGCGAGGTCCGTAAGTCGATCCCGGACGCCGGCGCGCTGGTGATCGCTTCCGACCAGGAGCAGGCGCGGGCGTACGCCAAGCTGATCCGGGAGATCACCGGGGAGGGCGCCACCCTCGTGCTGTCCGACGACTCCGGGGCCTCCCAGCGGATCGATGACTTCTCGTACTCCCAGGACCGCTGGATGGTCGCGGTCCGGATGGTGTCCGAGGGGGTGGACGTGCCGCGGCTGGCGGTCGGGGTGTACGCCACCACGATCTCGACGCCGCTGTTCTTCGCCCAGGCCGTGGGGCGCTTCGTGCGTTCCCGTAAGCGCGGCGAGACCGCCTCCGTCTTCCTGCCCACCGTCCCGATGCTGCTCGGCTTCGCCAACGAGATGGAGGTCGAGCGCGACCACGTCCTCGACAAGCCGAAGAAGGACGGGGAGGAGGACCCGTACGCCGAATCCGAGAAGGAGATGGAGGAGGCGAACAAGGAGCAGGACGAGGACACCGGCGAGCAGGAGCAGTTCTCGTTCGAGGCGCTGGAGTCGGAGGCGGTCTTCGACCGGGTGCTCTACGACGGTGCCGAGTTCGGTATGCAGGCGCACGCGGGCAGCGAGGAGGAGCAGGACTACCTCGGCATCCCCGGGCTGCTGGAGCCCGACCAGGTGCAGATGCTGCTGCAGAAGCGGCAGGCCCGGCAGATCGCGCACAGCAAGAAGCGGCCGGACGCGGAGGCGGATCTGCTGGAGCTGCCGGCCGAGCGGCGTCCCGTGGTCACGCACAAGGAGCTGCTGGAGCTCAGGAAGCAGCTGAACACGCTGGTGGGGGCGTATGTCCATCAGAGCGGGAAGCCGCACGGTGTGATCCACACCGAGCTGCGGCGGGTGTGCGGCGGGCCGCCGAGCGCGGAGGCCACCGCCGGGCAGCTGGGTGAGCGGATCAAGAAGGTACGGGAGTGGGCGACGCGGATGCGGTGAGCCCGTCCGGGGCCTGTGGGGCGGTGTGCCGTGGGACGGTGCGCCGCCCTCGTTCTTACCCGCCCCGGCCGGGACCCTCCGCCTCGTCCGGGAGACCCTCCGCCTCGCCCGTGATCCGTCCGTCCCGTAACACCCGGATAACGCCGTAGCCCTCCTTGAAACACCACACGGAGCACAACAGGCCGCTCTGGGTGGACCTACTGGGATATTTCGGGCACGGGAGACCGGATTCTGGACGGACTCTTCCGCTGACCGAACCGGCTCGCTACTGTCCCGGTCACGCACACGCCCCGTGGCAGCGCCGCCGCGGAGCGCAGCCGGTGCCATGCGGCCGGCGGCCTCTAGCGCGCGCTGCTCCGGGACCCGCAGCGCGTCGCGCCCGATGCCGCCACTCACCCAGGAGGGGCGTCGTGACCGCAGAGACCTCCCAGACACTCGACCGAGGGCTGCGCGTCCTCAAACTTCTCGCCGACACCGATCACGGGCTGACCGTCACCGAGCTGTCCAACAAGCTCGGCGTCAACCGCACGGTCGTCTACCGCCTCCTGGCCACGCTGGAGCAGCACGCCCTGGTGCGCCGCGACATCGGCGGCCGGGCCCGGGTCGGCCTGGGCGTCCTGCGCCTGGGCCGTCAGGTGCATCCGCTGGTCAGGGAGGCCGCCCTGCCCGCGCTGCGGTCGCTCGCCGAGGACGTGGGGGCCACCGCGCATCTCACCCTCGTCGACGGCACGGAGGCGCTGGCGGTCGCCGTGGTGGAGCCGACCTGGACCGACTACCACGTGGCCTACCGGGCCGGTTTCCGTCATCCGCTGGACCGGGGAGCCGCCGGGCGGGCGATCCTCAAGGCCCGGCAGGGCCGGACCCAGGACGCCGGACTCGCCCTGACGCACGGGGAGTTGGAGGCCGGTGCGAGTGGTGCGGCGGCCCCGCTGCTCGGGGTGAGCGGCATCGAGGGGAGCGTGGGCGTGGTGATGCTCACCGACACCGTCTCCGAGCGGGTCGGACCGCGGGTGGTCGACGCGGCCCGGGAGGTGTCCGAGGCGCTGCGCTGAGGCCCTGGAGGCTGCCGAGGCCGTGGGGTGTGAAGGGGCGGTGGCCGTGTCGTGAGGCGGCGGCGCCTTGAGGCCCTGGTGAGGCGGGGGTCAATTAGGGTGGCGGGGTGTCTGCACGCACCCGCGCCCTGGCGGTCTGCACCGCCCTCGTTCTCGCCCTTCTCGTCATCGCGGTCTTCGCCCCGCTGCCGTATTCGCTCGCCTATCCGGGCATGACGGCGAATGTCCTCGGTGACGACAAGGGCAAGCCGGTGATCACCATCACCGGCGCCGAGACCCGGAAGACGAGCGGGCAGCTGCGCATGACGTCGATCGTGGCCACCGGCCCGGAGGCCGACGTCCATCTGCCGGACCTCGTCAAGGGCTGGTTCCGTACGGACGAGGCCGTGATGCCGCGGGAGGCGGTCTACCCGGTGGGCGAGAACACCGAGGAGATCGCCGAGCACAATGCGCAGCAGATGCGGAAGTCCCAGGACACGGCCACCAGCGCCGCGCTCGGGCAGCTCGGCAGGTCCACCAAGGACATCGAGGTCAAGCTGAGCCTCGCGGACGTCGGCGGGCCGAGCGCCGGGCTGATGTTCGCCCTGGGCATCGTCGACAAGCTGGACGGCGACGGCGCGGGCCATGATCTGACCGGCGGGCGCACCATCGCCGGCACCGGGACCATCACGGCCGGCGGCAAGGTCGGCGCGGTGGGCGGCGTCCCGCTGAAGACGCAGGCCGCGCGGCGGGACGGGGCCACGGTCTTCCTGGTCCCGCGCAAGGAGTGCGCGGACGCGCGGGCGGAGCTGCCGAAGGGGATGCGGCTGATCCCGGTCAGCACGCTCGACGGCGCGGTGGACGCCCTGAAGGCGTTGCGGACCGGGGACAAGGTCCCCAGCTGCTGAGGCGGCGGGCCCCCGGACCAGCGAGCCCCGGCCCGAGCGGATCCCGGCCCGGTGCACCCTGGCCAGGCGGAGCCCGGCCCGGCGCCCGGTGGCGGCCCCGGCCCCTCACGCCTCCTTGATGAATCCCTCCTGGATCAGCCAGTTCTTGGCGACCTCGTGCGGGTCCTCGCCGTCCACGTCGACCTTGCGGTTCAGCTCCTGGGCAACGGTGTTGTTGAGGGCCTTGGTGACCGGGGCCAGCACCTCGGCGATCGTCGGGTACTTCTTCAGGGCCTTGGCGTTGATCTCGGGAGCGACGTTGTAGTTGGGGAAGAAGTGCTTGTCATCGGCCAGGACGTGCAGATGCATCGCCTTGATCCGGCCGTCGGTGGTGAAGACCTCGCCGAACGCACAGGTGCCCTTCTCCGTCTCGGTGTAGACGACGCCGCCGGTCATCTTGCGGACATTGGCGGACGGCACCTTCATGCCGTACGCCCGCGCCATGCCCGGCAGACCGTCGTTGCGGGTGGCGAACTCGTTCTCCACGCACATCGTCACGGCGCCCGGCTTCCTGCGGGACAGCGCCGCGACGTCCGAGAGGTCGCGCACCGCCAGCTTCTTGAAGTTCGCGGAGTTCAGCGCCAGCGCGTAGGTGTTGTTCAGCGTCGAGGCCGGCAGCCAGACGATGCCGTTCTTCGCGTCCTCGTCGCGGACCGCCTTCCACTGCTCGTGGGGGTCGACGATCGGCTTGGTGTGGCCGAGGTAGGTGATCCAGCCGGTGCCGGTGTACTCGTACGCGGCGTCCGCCGTGCCGGACTTGACGGCCTCCCGCGCGCCGATCGACCCCTGGATGCTGGTCTTGTCGATGACCTTGGCGCCGGCCGCCTCGAAGACGATGCCCATCATCTGGCCGAGGACGATCTGCTCGGTGAACTCCTTCGAGGTCACGGTGAGCTGCGCCCCGGAGAGCGGGCGGCCCGGATAGCCCGCCTTCGGGCCCGGCCGCACGTTGTCGGTCATCGCACTGCCGCTGACCAGGCCACACCCGCCGAGGGTGAGGGCGGCGAGCAGGGCGACGGCGAGGTGGGCGGCCCGGGCGCGTCCGAAGCGGTGGTGCCCGGTCGGGTGCTGGTGCCCGCTCATGCCGTCGCCTCCAGGCCGCGCGGGCGGAGCAGTAGTTCGGCCAGCGAGGCCAGCCACTCCACCAGCAGGGCGAGCGCCACGGTCAGCACGGAACCGAGGATCAGTACGGGCATCCGCTGGGTGACGATCCCCGCCGAGATCAGGTCGCCGAGACCGCCGCCACCGCCGAAGGTCGCCAGCGTCGCGGTGCCGACGTTCAGCACCAGCGCGGTACGGACACCGGCCAGGATCAGCGGTACGGCCAGCGGCAGCTCGACCTTGGTCAGCACGCCCATCGGGGACATGCCGATGCCACGGGCCGCCTCGGTCAGCGTCGGATCGATACCGCGCAGTCCGGCGATGGTGTTGGCGAGCACCGGCAGCACGGCGTAGATGACCATGCCGACGATCGCCGACCGGGCGCCGATGCCCAGCCAGATCACCAGCAGGATCAGCAGACCCAGGGCCGGCACCGCCTGCCCGAGGTTGGCGAAGGCCATCGCGAGCGGGGTGGCCCGGCGCAGCTTGGACCGGGTCAGTGCGATGCCCAGCGGGATCGCGATGATCAGTACGAAGAAGGTGGAGATCGCGGTGAGCTGGATGTGCTGCCGCAGCGCGATCCACACCTTGCCGTTGTCCACCGCCTGGTGGGCGATGGAGTCCAGCCGGGCGCCGCGGAACCACAGCCAGGTGGCGAGCAGCGCGGCCACCAGGAAGACCGGCATGAAGGTCCACTTCTGCCAGCTGATCCGGCGCGCGGCGGACGGCGCGGGCGCGACGGGCGCCTCACCGGCCGCCTGTTCGCGCTGCGCCATCTCGACCTCGTCCTTGAAGGCCAGCGCCTCGTGATCGCTCGGGTGCCGCCCGTCCCGGCGCGGGCTGCCGTTGCCGTCGCGGGGGCTCATACCGCCCCTCCCGGACCGCCCTCGGTGCCGCCCGCGCCGGCCAGGCCCTCCTGCTCCATCTGGGTCTGGCGGGCGCGCCGCTCCTGGAGCTGGTGCTGATGCTCGATCGCTTCGAGGCGGTCCGCCTCCAGCAGCTCATGGACGTTGTTCATCAGCGTCTCCATGTCGACCACGCCGATGTACTCGCCGCGCCGGCCGGTGACCGCGACCCGGCCCGCGCTGTCGGTGAGCACCGCCTCCAGCGCGTCGCGCAGCGTCGCGTCCCGGGACACGGTGTGCTGCACCAGGGTCCCGGCCCGTGCCAGTGATTCCCTGGCCAGGGCCAGATCGCCGCGGCGCAGCCATTTGTACGGGCGGCGGTTGCGGTCCAGCAGCAGCAGTTCGTTGTGGGAGCCGGAGCGCAGCCGGTCGAAGATG
Source organism: Streptomyces sp. G7(2002) (assembly GCF_028870195.1). Classification (NCBI taxonomy): domain Bacteria; kingdom Bacillati; phylum Actinomycetota; class Actinomycetes; order Kitasatosporales; family Streptomycetaceae; genus Streptomyces; species Streptomyces sp. G7(2002). Next base: position 3,863,835 of record NZ_CP102609.1, on the reverse strand, counting down.
GACTCCAGGGGGTCGTCGAGGCCGGCGGTGGGGAAGTCGACCACGCCCACGTCCCGTACGCGGGTCAGATTCAGCCGCTTGAGTGCCGCCCCGGCGCCCACGAAACCGGAGACGAAATCGTCCGTCGGGTTGGTGAGGATGGCTTCGGGGGTGTCGAACTGGGCGATGTGCGAGTGCTCGCGGAGCACCGCGATGCGGTCGCCGAGCTTGATGGCCTCGTCGAAGTCGTGGGTGACGAAGCAGATGGTCTTGTGGAGCTCGTGCTGGAGCCGGATCAGCTCGTCCTGGAGGTGGTCGCGGGTGATCGGGTCGACGGCGCCGAACGGCTCGTCCATCAGCAGGACGGGCGGGTCGGCGGCGAGGGCGCGGGCCACCCCGACGCGCTGCTGCTGGCCGCCGGAGAGCTGGCGCGGATAGCGGCCGTGGAATTCGCGCGGGTCCAGTCCGACCAGGTCGAGCATCTCCTCGACCCGGCCCGTCACCTTGCTCTTGGACCAGCCGATCATCTTCGGGACCAGGGCGATGTTCTGGGCGACCGTCATGTGCGGGAAGAGGCCGGACGCCTGGATGGCGTAGCCCACCTTGCGGCGCAGCTTGACGGGATCCATGTCGGTGACGTCCTCGTCGCCGATCCGGATCCGCCCGTGGGTCGGCTCGATCAGCCGGTTGATCATCTTCAGACAGGTGGACTTGCCGCAGCCCGAGGGGCCCACGAAGATCACGATCTCGCCGGCCTTGACCTCCAGGTTGACGTTGTCCACCGCGGGGCTGGGGTTCCCCGGATAGATCTTCGTCAGGTTCTCCAGATGGATCCTGGCCCCGGAGGCCGGTTCGGTCTCTGTCGTCTCAGGCACGGATCCCCCTGGAGATGGTCAGCCGTCCGATCAGGACGTATGCGGCGTCGAAGAGAAGAGCGAGGATGGCGATCCCGAGGGTGCCGGAGAGCACCTGGTTGAGGGAGTTGGCGCTGCCCAGCGAGGCGATCCCGCGGAAGATCTCGTTGCCCAGGCCGGGTCCGGAGGCGAAGGCGGCGATGGCGGCGATGCCCATCAGCATCTGGGTGGCGACCCGGATGCCGGTGAGGATGGGCGGCCAGGCCAGCGGCAGTTCGACGCGGACGAGCTGGGCGGTGCGCGACATCCCGATGCCCCGGGCCGCGTCGATCAGATCCGGGTCCACCCCGCGCAGCCCGACGATGGCGTTGCGGACCACCGGCAGCAGCCCGTACAGGGTCAGGGCGATCACCGTCGGGGGGACGCCGAGGCCGACGATCGGGATCAGCAGACCGATCAGGGCCAGGGAGGGGATGGTCAGGATGGTGGCGGTGGAGGTGGTGGCGAGATTGCCCGCCCACACGCTGCGATAGGTCACCACGGCGATGAGGACCCCCAGCAAGGTGGCGAGCACCATGCACTGGAAGACCGCGCTGGCGTGCTGATACGTATCCGTCAGCAGCTGGGCGTGCCGGGTGCCGACGTACTCCCAGAAGCTCACTCGGTCTCCTCGGTTCAGTCTCCCGATGCCTGTTTCACCAGCGGGATGATCCGCAACGGAACCGGATTTTCCATCACGATTGCCGTTGAGGCCCGCACAATCCCATCAAAGCCCACAACCCGGTCGATCACCCGCTGCAGATCGGCGTTGGAACGGGCGACAAGCCTGCAGAGCATGTCCCCATGTCCCGTCGTTGTATGCAGCTCCAACACCTCGGGAACGGTCGTCAAGTGAGCACGTACGTCATTCCCTTGGCCTTGTTTGATCTCAAGCGTCGCGAATGCGGTCACGGGGTAGCCGAGCGCCGCGGGGTCCACGTCCGGCCCGAAGCCCCGGATCACTCCATTCGACTGAAGCCGGTCGAGCCGGGCCTGGACCGTGCCGCGCGCCACCCCCAGCCGCCGGGACGCCTCCAGGACGCCGATCCGCGGCTCCTCGGCGAGCAGCTCCAGCAGCGCCCCGTCCAAATGATCGATCGCCATCGGTCGCCCCTTCCTTTTCGATGGTCATCATGTACAGATAGCCCGGCGATGCCGCCCTTTTGCTAGTCATAATGCCCAGAGGATTCGCGAACTATTGCGCACCTTGTGGATCGGAGAGACTCTGCGGCCATGGCAGACACCACGATGCACACTCAGCCCACCACCCCCAGCTCGGCCCGGCAGGCGGACCCCTTCCCGGTCAAGGGGATGGACGCGGTCGTCTTCGCCGTCGGGAACGCCAAGCAGGCCGCGCACTACTACTCGACCGCCTTCGGCATGAAGCGCGTCGCCTACTCCGGTCCGGAGAACGGCAGCCGTGAGACCGCGAGTTATGTGCTCGAATCCGGCGGCGCCCGGTTCGTGTTCACCTCCGTCATCAAGCCCACCACCGACTGGGGCCACTTCCTCGCCGAGCATGTCGCCGCACACGGCGACGGCGTCATCGACCTCGCCATCGAGGTCCCGGACGCCCGCGCCGCCTACGAGCACGCCGTCGCCCAGGGCGCCACCGGCCTCGTCGAGCCCCACGACCTCAAGGACGAGCACGGCACCGTCGTCCTCGCGGCCATCGCCACCTACGGCAAGACCCGGCACACCCTCGTCGAGCGCTCCGGCTACGACGGCCCCTACCTGCCCGGCTTCACCGCCGTCGAGCCGCTGGTGGAGACCGGACCGCGGCGTTTCCAGGCCATCGACCACTGCGTCGGCAACGTCGAACTCGGCAAGATGAACGAGTGGGTGGCCTTCTACAACAAGGTCATGGGCTTCACCAACATGAAGGAGTTCGTGGGCGACGACATCGCCACCGAATACAGCGCGCTGATGTCGAAGGTCGTCGCCGACGGCACCCTCAAGGTCAAGTTCCCGATCAACGAGCCCGCGATCGCGAAGAAGAAGTCGCAGATCGACGAGTACCTGGAGTTCTTCGGCGGCCCCGGCGTCCAGCACATCGCGCTGGCCACCAATGACATCGTCGCCAGCGTCCGGGCGATGCGCGCCTCCGGTGTGGAGTTCCTGGACACCCCCGACTCCTACTACGACACCCTCGGCGAGTGGGCCGGCGAGACCCGGGTGCCCGTGGAGACGCTCCGCGAGCTGAAGATCCTGGTCGACCGCGACGAGGACGGCTATCTGCTGCAGATCTTCACCAAGCCGGTCCAGGACCGGCCGACCGTGTTCTTCGAGATGATCGAGCGGCACGGCTCCATGGGCTTCGGCAAGGGCAACTTCAAGGCCCTCTTCGAGGCCATCGAGCGGGAGCAGGAGCGCCGCGGCAATCTCTGAGCCTCAGGGGCCGCCACGGGCCGTACACGATCTTCCGTGTACGGCCCACGGATGCGAGGCTGAGGGTATGGACCTCATCGCACGGCTGCGCGCCGGACTCCCGGGGGAAGCGATCCTCACCGACCCCGACGTCACCGGCTCCTACGCCAATGACATGGCGAGCTTCTGCGAGGCCGGGACGCCCGCCGTGGTCGTGCTGCCGCGCACCGTCGAGCAGGTCCAGCACATCATGCGGACGGCCACCGAGCTGCGGGTCCCGGTCGTCCCGCAGGGGGCGCGTACGGGGCTGTCGGGCGCCGCCAACGCCTCCGACGGCTGCATCGTGCTCTCGCTGGTCAAGATGGACCGGATCATCGAGATCAACCCCGTCGACCGGATCGCGGTGGTCGAACCCGGTGTCATCAACGCCGTGCTGTCCCGCGCGGTGAACGAGCACGGGCTCTACTACCCGCCGGACCCCTCCAGTTGGGAGGAGTGCTCCATCGGCGGGAACATCGGCACCGCCTCCGGCGGCCTGTGCTGCGTCAAATACGGCGTCACCGCCGAGTACGTCCTCGGCCTGGACGTCGTTCTCGCCGACGGGCGGCTGCTGACCTGCGGCCGGCGCACCGCCAAGGGCGTCGCGGGCTATGACCTCACCCGGCTGTTCGTCGGCTCCGAGGGAAGCCTGGGCATCGTCGTCCGCGCGGTGCTCGCGCTGAAGCCGGAGCCGCCCGGGCAGCTCGCGCTGGCAGCGGAGTTCCCCTCCACCGCCGCCGCCTGCGAGGCGGTCTGCGAGATCATGGCCCGCGGCCACGCCCCCTCGCTGCTGGAGCTGATGGACCGTACGAGCATCCGCGCGGTCAACGACATGGCCCAGATGGGCCTCCCGGACAGCACCGAGGCGCTGCTGCTGGCCGCCTTCGACACCCCCGAGCCGGCCGCCGACCTCGCCGCCGTCGGCGCGCTGTGCACCGCGGCGGGCGCCACCGAGGTCGTGCCCGCCGAGACCGCCGCCGAGTCCGATCTGCTGCTGCAGGCCCGCCGGCTGACCCTGACCGCGCTGGAACGGGTCAAATCCGCCACGATGATCGACGATGTGTGCGTACCGCGCTCCCGCCTCGCCGAGATGCTCGACGGCACGGCCGCCATCGCCGAGAAGTACGACCTCACCATCGGCGTCTGCGCCCACGCCGGGGACGGCAACACCCACCCCACGGTCTGCTTCGACGCCGCCGACCCGGACGAGTCCCGCCGGGCCCGGGAGTCCTTCGACGACATCATGGCGCTCGGCCTGCAGCTGGGCGGCACCATCACCGGTGAGCACGGCGTCGGGGTCCTGAAGAAGGAGTGGCTGGCACGCGAACTGGGGCCGGTGGGTGTGGAATTGCAGCGCGGTATCAAGGAGGTCTTCGACCCGCTGGGCATCCTCAACCCCGGAAAGCTTTTCTGAGCCACGGGCCCTGGAAATACCCTGGCCGTGCGGCGGCGCATTTTACTGCTGGCCGCGCGCACCCGCAGAGAGCGCGCATTCCCGCCGCATCCCTGGCGTGGCGAGCCCGGCCCCTTCTGCCTATCCTGAACAAGAATATCTGCGCCCGCCGGTCCTTCCCTGAGCAATTCGACCGCAGCGGCCACACAAGGATTCCGCCGCTTGAGGCCGCGTCGTTCCCCGCGCACACGATGTTCGTCGTGAGGGAGACCCGTTCCCATGGACCTCAACACCGTCACCGAAGTCGTCCGGCGGCCGTCCGACCGGCCAGGCGCGGACTGGCGCGCGGGGGATGCCTGGCTCGCCGGCGGCACCTGGCTGTTCTCCGTGGAACAGCCGGACCTGCGCCGCCTGGTCGACCTGACGGCGTTGGGGTGGGAGTCCCTCGTCCCGGGCGACGCGGGCCTCGGCATCGGCGCGACCTGCACCATCCGCGACCTGTACGCCTGTGCGCTGCCGGACGAGTGGAGCGCGGGCGGCATCGTCGCGACGAGCTGCGAGGCCTTCCTGTCCTCGTTCAAGGTCTGGAACTCGGCGACCGTCGGCGGCAATATCTGTATGTCCTTGCCGGCCGGCCCCATGATCACGCTGACGGTCGCGCTGGAGGCACAGTACGAGCTGTGGGCTCCCGACGGGTCCGCGCGCACCGTCGATGCCCTCGCCTTCGTCACCGGCAACAATGAGAATGTGCTCGCCCCCGGGGAAATCCTGCGGCGCATCGACATTCCGGCGCACGCCCTGAAGAAACGCACCGCGCACCGCCGCTTCTCCCTGACCCACCTCGGCCGTTCGACGGTATTCCTCATCGGTACGCAAACGCCGGGCACGAACGACCTGCTGCTCACCCTCACCGCCGGCACCACACGGCCGGTGCGCATCGCCTTCGACTCCATGCCCGACGCCCGGACCCTGCAGCAGAGCATCGACGTCATTCCCTCCGATGTCTGGTTCGACGATCCCAATGGGACCCCCGACCACCGCCGCCACCTCACACGGCATTTCGCCGAAGAGATACGTCATGAACTCATGGCTGGGGGACCGGTATGACCTACCTCGTGAACGGCAGGAGCTTCGACGAAGAACCGGAGCCCGGCCAGTGTCTGCGCACCTTCCTCAGGGCACTCGGCCATTACGGCGTCAAAAAGGGCTGTGACGCGGGCGATTGCGGCGCCTGCACGGTGTGGCTGGACGGCGAGCCCGTCCACAGCTGCATCACCCCCGCCTTCCGCGCGGACGGCCGTGAGGTGACGACGATCGAAGGAATCGGATCACCCGGCCATCTGCATCCGGTGCAGCGGCAGTTCCGCGACGCCCCGGGATTCCAGTGCGGTTTCTGCACCGCAGGGATGATCATGACGTCGGCGACCTTCACCGAGGCCCAGAAAGCGGACCTGCCACGGGCGTTGAAGGGCAACCTCTGCCGCTGCACCGGCTATCGAGGAATCGAGGATGCCGTGAAAGGCGTCGCCGGCGTGGCGGAGGCCGCGCCGGGAAAGGCCGTCGGGACGAGCGTCAATGCGCCGGCCGCCGAGGATGTCGTCACCGGGCGCGCGGAATTCACGATGGACACCCATATCGACGGCATGCTGCACCTGAAGGTGCTGCACTCACCCCACGCACACGCCCGGATCGTCTCGATCGACAAGACCGACGCACTCGCGGTCCCCGGCGTACACCGGGTCTACACCTGGGAAGACGTGCCGCGCCGGCGCTTCACCACCGCGATCCACACCGACCATCTGGTGGATCCGGACGACACCCACATCCTCGACCGCACGGTCCGCTTCGCCGGGCAGCGCGTGGTCGCGGTCCTGGCCGACTCGGTCCGGGCGGCGGAAGAGGGCTGCCGGCGGGTCGCCGTGGAATACGAGGTGCTGCCGGCGGTATTCGACCCCGAAGAGGCCATGGCCGACGGGGCGCCACAACTGCACGAGGCGGTCGATCCGTTCGTCCTGGACCCCGTCCACAACACCCTGGTCGAGATCCATTCACAGATCGGCGATATCGACGCGGGATTCGCCGAGGCGGACGTGATTCATGAGGGCACGTACTTCTCCCCGCGCGTGCAGCACGCGCATCTGGAGACCCATGGCTCGATCGCCTGGATGGAGAACGGCCGGCTGAACGTCCGCACCAGTTCACAGTCGCCGTCGATCGCGAAGGTCAAACTGGCCCATCTGTTCGCGCTGCGCCCGGACCGGCTCCGGGTGTTCTGCGCACGCGTGGGCGGCGGATTCGGCGGCAAACAGGAAGTGATCTCGGAGGATCTGGCCGCGCTCGCCACCCTGGACACCGGGCGCCCGGTCTCCTTCGAATACACCCGGGAGGAGGAGTTCACCACCGCCTCGCCACGGCATCCGATGACCTTGACGGTCAAGCTCGGCGCGAAGGCGGACGGCACGCTCACGGCGTTCCAGGTCCGCAATGTGTCGAACACCGGCGCCTACGGCAATCACGCCGGCGAAACGCTGTACGCGGGCGGCGCCGCCGTCATGATCTACCGCTGCCCCCACAAGAAGTACGACGCGTTCTCCGTCTACACCAACACCGTGCCGAGCGGGGCACTGCGCGGTTACGGAATGACGCAGCCGGCGTTCGCCGTGGAATCGGCGATGGACGAACTCGCCCGCGCGCTGCACATGGATCCGCTCGCACTGCGACGGCGCAATATCGTGCGGCCCGGCGATCCGCTTCTCGCCCTGCACGAGGGCCCCGACGACGTGGTGTTCACCGAGGACGGACTCGGGAAATGCCTCGACCTGGTGGGCGAGGCCATGGCCCGTACCGCCGGGGAGCCGTCCCCCGGCCCCGGGTGGCTGGTCGGGTCCGGTGTCGCGAGTTCCCTGCACGAGACCGCGCCGCCGACCGAGCACCTCTCCGAGGCCTGGGTCACGCTGGGCGACGACCTCATGTACGAACTGGCCGTCGGCACCGTCGAATTCGGCGAGGGCACGTCGACCGCGCATGTCCAGATCGCCGCCAACCAGCTGGGCACGACGCCGACGCGGATTCGCCTGGTGCAGTCCGACACCGACCGCACGGGATTCGACACCGGAGCATTTGCCAGTGCGGGGCTCTTCGTGGCGGGCAACGCCGTCCTGCGGGCGGCCAACGCCGTGCGCGACCGCATTCTGGAAAGTGCCGCCGCGTACACAGGGACCCATGTCGTGATGTGCTCGATGGACGACGACGGGGTCCTCTGCGGTGACCGGCGGGTCTCGCTGGCCGAACTCGTCGCGGCGGCCCGCGCGCGCGGAATCCGCTTCACCGCCGCCCGCAAGGCCTATGGCTCGCCCCGCAGCGTCACCTCCAATGCGCAGGGCTTCCGTATCGCCGTTCACCGGGTGACGGGGGAGATCCGCATCCTTTACAGCGTCCAGGCGACCGACGCGGCCGTCATCATCAACCCCGCGCAGGTCCGCGGACAGGTGGAAGGCGGTGTCGCCCAGGGAATCGGCTTCGCCCTGACCGAGAATCACCAGGTCGACGCGGACGGTGTCATGGTCAACCCGAATTTCCGCAATTACCGCATCCCCGCCTACGCCGACATCCCCCGCACCGAGGTGCTCCTGGTGGACTCGGCGGATTCCGTCGGGCCCCTGCGGTCGAAGGGGATAGCGGAATGCTGTATCAACCCGGTGGCCCCCGCGTTGGCGAACGCGCTCCACGACGCCACGGGCGTCCGCTACCGGGCACTGCCCCTGACCCCGGAACGCATTTACCGACAACTGAGCGAAAGCGCGGCAGTGACGACGGGGCTGAGCACATGACCACCGAAAAGCCCCAGGGCACCGAGGCGACCGTCATCATCGGCCAGAAGATCCGGCACGGACTGGAGCCGGAATTCCACGCATGGCAGGAGGAGCTCAATGCCGCGGCCGCCGGCTACGCCGGATTCCTCGGCGCCGAGATCTCCCCGCCGACACCCCTCCAGCCCGACTGGGTGGTCGTCTACCGGTTCGACTCGATAGCCCACCTGCAGGCGTGGATCAACAGCGCCACCCGGCAGCGCTTTCTCGACAGCGGCAGCAAATATCTGGACGGCCCCGCGACCCAGCAGGTGGTCAGCGGCGGCACCCAGCAACCGGACCCGCTGGTGACCGTGGTGGTCACCCACCGCGTCCACCCGGACCACGTCGACGCCTTTCTCGCCTGGCAGCGCCATATGACCGAGCAGGAGAGCACCTTCGAAGGATTTCGCGGAACGGAGCTCTTCCGCCCCGTCGAAGGACTCCAGGACGAATGGACCACGCTGTACCGGTTCGACAGCGCCGAGCACCTCGACGCCTGGCTGACCTCGGCCGAACGGAAGGAAGTCCTCGCCGAGGGCGAGAAGTTCCACGACTTCCGCATGCGCACCATCGACAACTCGTTCGGCAGCTGGTTCGCCTTCGAGGAGAACGGCAAGGAAGCGCCGCCGCCCTCGGAGACCAAGACCTCCGTCGCGGTCTGGGTCGGCCTCTACCCGACCGTGGTGCTGCTGACGCTCGCCCTGTCACCGCTGCACCTGCCGCTCTGGCTCGGACTGCTCATCGGCAACCTGCTGTCGAGCTTCATCATGAGCTTCCTGACCATGCCCTTCTACGTGAACCCACTGCTCAGGCGGTGGCTGCGGCCCCGCCCGGAGGCACCGCCGGCACGGACGAACCTCGTCGGACTCGGCCTCGTCACCGCGGTGATGGTGTTCTGGGCGGTGGTCTTCTTCCTCGTCACCACCCAGATCTGGCATCTGCCCTGACCAAACGCCCCTCCCGGCCCGTGACCCGGATGTACACGGCAGGGGAAGGACGGTTGACTGCCCCCATGACGATCCACGATCCGCACAGACCCGGCGAGGGAATGGTCACCTTCCGGGTGACCGGCCAGGGCGTCGACGACATCACCTACGCCGTCCAGGCGCTGGGGGACTCCGGCAGTGAAGAGCAGGTGACCCGGCCGGAGTTGCCGTGGTTCGTGGTGACCGACGCGCGCGGGGTGGGCGCCATGCCGATGCTCACCCTCACCCTCGACGGGCCGGACGCCTACGCCGAGTGCGAGATCCTGACGGACGGAGCGCCGGCCGTCCGCGGCACCGTGCACGGCCCGGCCGCGACTGCCGTGTTCATGGCACGCGCGGCCGCCTCATAGGGTGATCGCCATGGACTCCGTACTGCCCGTCGTCATCGCTCTTCTCGTGCTGGCCGCCATCATGCTGGTCTCGGCCACCGACCGCCGCTCCAGGTCGCTGGAGCGCCGGCTCCGGCAGCTGGAGGGCAAGGTGGACCTGCTGCTGGCGCACGCCGGCATCCAAGAGCCGCAGGACGCCCGAATGGCCGAGATCGACCAGCTGCTGACGCAGGGCAAGAAGATCCAGGCGATCAAGGTGCACCGCGAGGCGACGGGCTCCGGACTCGCCGAGGCCAAGGAAGCGGTCGAACGCCGGATGCGCTGACCGCGCGTTGGGCCGAGGATGGCCAGAAGGACCCGCCCCGCGGGCCACCTCATGCCCACGCAGGAAGCGAGAGCCGATGGCAGCGACCGAAGCCACCAAAGCCGCTGATGAGGCGTATGACGTCATTGTGCTGGGAGCGGGGCCGACCGGTGAGAACCTCGCCGACCGGGCGCATGCCGCCGGGCTGAGCGCCGTGGTCGTGGAGAGCGAACTGGTCGGCGGCGAATGCTCCTACTGGGCGTGCATGCCCAGCAAGGCCCTGCTTCGCCCGGTCACCGCCCGCTCCGAGGCCCGCCGGGTGCCCGGCCTCAAGGACGCCGCGGACGTGGCTCTGGATGCGCCCGCCGTACTCGCCCATCGGGACGCCTTCACCTCCTACTGGAAGGACGACGGGCAGGTCCGCTGGCTGGACTCGCTCGGCATCGACCTGGTGCGCGGCCAGGGGCGCCTCGCCGGGCCCCGCAGAGTGGTCGTCGACGGCGGCCGGGTGCTCACCGCACGGCATGCGGTCGCGGTCTGCACCGGCAGCCGCGCGGTGCTGCCCGGCGTCCCCGGGCTCGCCGAGGCCAGGCCCTGGACCAGCCGTGACGCGACCAGCGCCAAGAGCGTGCCGGGCCGGCTGGTGGTGGTCGGCGGCGGTGTGGTCGGCGTCGAGATGGCCACCGCCTGGCGGGCCCTGGGCGCGTCCGTGACGCTGCTGGTCCGCGGCGACGGGCTGCTGCCCCGGATGGAGCCGTTCGCCGGCCACCTCGTCGCGGAGTCGCTCGCCGAGGCGGGCGTCTTCCTGCGGACCGGCGTCGAGGTGCGTGAGGTACGCCGGGAGGCCCCCGGCGGCCCGGTCACCGTCCTGCTGGACTCCGGCGACGAGATCGTCGCCGATGAGCTCCTGATCGCCACCGGCCGGGCCCCACGCACCGAGGACATCGGCCTGGACACGGTCGGCCTGGCGCCCGGCTCCTGGCTGGACGTCGACGACAGCTGCCGGGTGACGGGGGTGACCGGCGGCTGGCTCTACGGCGTCGGCGACGTCAACCACCGCGCGCTCCTCACCCACCAGGGCAAGTACCAGGCCAGGATCGCCGGTGCCGCCATCGCCGCACGCGCCCGGGGCGTCCCGATCCTGGAGTCCGACCGCTGGGGCGCGCACGCCGCCACCGCGGACACCCTCGCCGTCCCGCAGGTCGTCTTCAGCGACCCGGAAGCCGCCTCGGTGGGCCTGACCGCCGCCGCGGCCGAGAAGGCCGGATACCGCACCCGGGTGGTCGACCAGGACCTGGCGTCCGTGGCCGGGGCGTCCCTGTACGCGGACGGCTACCGCGGCCGGGCCCGGATGGTCGTCGACCTGGACCGTGAGGTGCTGCTCGGCGCCACCTTCGTCGGTGCCGGCGTCGGCGAGCTGCTGCACTCCGCGACGGTCGCGGTGGCCGGTGAGGTCCCCATCGAGCGGCTGTGGCACGCGGTGCCCTCCTACCCCACGATCAGCGAGGTGTGGCTGCGGCTGCTGGAGGCGTACCGGGGCTGAGGCGGCGCCGTGCCGTACGGCGTCGGGCACCGGCCGCCTCGTCACGCCCCGTCCCCCGGAGGCCCGGCCCGTCACCCTTACGCCCCTGGCTCCGGGGACTCGTCCGCGGGCCAGGGGCCGCCCGGCCGCAGCTCGTCCCCGGACGCCATCGCGAACAGGTCGCTCAGCCCTTTGTCGAGGCCCAGATGCCTCTGCTCCGACCCCGGCGGGACCACCCGCAGGGTGCGCTCCAGCCACCCCGAGACCGCCGCGGCCGGCGCCTCCAACAGGGCCCGCCCGTCCGGCGAGTCCAGCGCTATGCAGACCAGGCTGCGGCCGTCCAGCTTCGTCGGCCACACCCGCACATCGCCGTCGCCGCACGGCCGGAACACGCCCTCGACGAGCAGTTCGCGGGCGAACGTCCAGCTGACGGGGGAGTCCGAACCGATGTGAAAGGTGACATGGACGGCGTACGGGTCATCCGTCCGGTACCTCAGCCGGGCCGGCACCGGAATGCTGCGCTCCGGCGACAGGACCAGGCCCAGCTCCAGCTCTCGTTCCACCACGGTGTGCATGGCGTCCGCCTCTCTTCGCTTCCTGCGGGCCCCCGATACCGGGCCCGCACGGAGAGAGAGCGGCCAACCGCCGAACCCTTACACGACTTCGTACAACTTTTTTCCCGCGCCTCTTCCAGGTGGTCGTCGGCGGGCACGGCCACCGCGGGAACCCGGGGTCTGATAGATGTGGACGCCGCGTTGCGGCAGACTGCACCCCACACCCACCAGGCCGAGTACAGATACGGGACTACGGATATGAGCGCTCCCACCTCAGGATCCGCCGGCGGCAGCCCCACGCCAGGCTTCTACCCGGACCCGTCCATCCCCGGCTACATCCGGTACTGGAACGGTGCCGCGTGGGTGCCGGGCACCAGCCGGCCGGCCCCCGCCGAGGGCGAGGCGATGCCCGCCCCACCGCCCGGTGCGGCCCCGTCGCCCGCCCCCGCCGTCGAGGAGACCGGCCCGGTCTTCTTCGACGAGGAGGAGGCGGCCGGCGGCTCCGCGGTGCCCGCCGTACGCCAGAGCGGTGAGGTCGCCGACCGGCCCGTGAGCTGGGACGACCCGGCCCGGCTGCACGGCAACAGCCCCGAGTCGGCCGCCGCCTGGCAGGCCGATGCCTCCCGGCAGAGCGGATTCGGCGGCGAGCCCGACCGCCGGATCTCCTGGGGTTCGCCGGACCAGGCCCCCGCCGGTACTCCGTCGGGCGCCGCCTCCTGGGGCGCGGTGCCGCCGCAGCGTGAGGAGCGGGGCGCCGACGCCGGAGCGGGTGAGGTGCCCGGCACCTCCTCGTCCGCCTCGCGGGGACCGGGCGTCCCCTCCGACGGGACGGTCGCCATCCGCGCCGTGAACCCGGCCGCCCGCCGCGGCGGGAACTCCGGCGACCAGGGCACCACCGCGATCCGCGCGGTCCGGCCCGGCGGCGGCAAGCCCGCCAAGGGCCCCGAGACGATGGCGATCCGCGTCGCGGGCGGCGGCCGTACCCCGTCCGAGGCGCCCGAGGACGGCTCCCCGCAGTCGCTGCCGGCCGGCGGCGACCGGCAGCACAGCCGCCCCGCCCCGCAGAGCCAGGCCCCGCAGCAGGCCCCGGCTCCGCAGCAGGCTCCGGCCCCGCAGACCGCGGCCCCGCAGACCCCGGCGCCCCAGAGCCCGGCCCCGCAGCGTCCCGCCCCGCAGGCCCCGGTGCAGCAGCAGCCCGCCCCGCAGACGTCCGCCCCCGCGGCCGGTCTGCCGCCGCAGGGCGGTGCCGCACCGGCCCGGCCCGGTCCGCAGGGCGCCGACGCCGACGGGGTCATCCCCTGGAAGCCGCCGGCCGCCGCCGACCCCTTCTCGGCGCTGGCGCAGGCCGCGCAGGGCCATCCGGCCGGCCTCGGCCGCAGGTTGGCGGCCCGGCTGATCGACACCCTGGTGCTGGGCGCGCTCACCGCCGCGGTCGCCGTCCCCATGTGGGGCACGGTCACCGACCACCTCGACGCCAAGGTGGAGGCCGCCAAGCAGTCCGGCCGCCAGGTGACGGTCTATCTGATCGACGGCACGACCACCCCGGTCTTCGCCACCATCCTGGCCGTCCTGCTGATCGGCGGGGCGCTCTACGAGGCGCTGCCGACCCTCAAGTGGGGCCGCACCCTGGGCAAGAAGCTGTGCGGCGTACGGGTCCTGGACATCGAGAGCCACGACACCCCGGCCCTCGGCGCCGCGCTCAAGCGCTGGTTCCTCTACAGCGTGCTCGGCATCCTCGTCGTCGGTGTGCTCAACGTCGTCTGGTGCCTGTTCGACCGGCCGTGGCGCCAGTGCTGGCACGACAAGCTGGCACGGACCTTCGTCGCGGCCGGCTGACCGCCGCCGGGCCGCCGCCGCGGCCGCATCCGTTCCCCCGAACGGACCTCGCCGGATGCGGCGGGCCGCGACAAGGGGTCGACTCGGGCCATGAGTACCGACCAGCCCCGGCCCGGCCCCGGTGAGCCGCCGGAGAACGACCCGTTCCTGAAGAAGCCGCAGGAGCCCCCGGGAGGCGGCGCTCCCCGCAACAGCTCTCCCCGGGAGAACGGCTCGCCCCGTAACCACGCTCCGCACGGTGGCGGTACGGGGGGCAGCGGTACGGGTGGCGGTGAAGGCGGTGCACCACCCCCGGGGGGACCGCCGCCCGGGGGCACCCCGCCCCCCGCAGGGGGCCCGTACGGCGGTGGCCCCTACGGCGGCGGCCCGTATGCCGGCGATCCCTACGGCGGGCAGTACGGAGTGGCCGATCCGCTGGCCGGGATGCCGCCGCTGGCGAACCGCGGCCGCAGGCTCGTGGCGCGCATCATCGACGCGGTGATCATCGGGGTGCCGGTCTGGCTGATCATGACCGCGATCGTCGGCGGGGTGGACTTCTTCACCACCGACGGCGAGATGGCCGGCCGGCAGTCGACGGTCTCGGGCGTCACCCTTCTGGTGTACCTGGTCTACGAGGGGCTGATGCTCAGCAGCCGCGGCCAGACCGTCGGCAAGATGGCGATGAAGATCCGGGTGGCGATGCTCGCGGACGGTTCGGTCCCGCACGGCCAGCCCGGCTGGGTCCGGGCCGCGGTCTATTCGCTCCCGGAGATCATCCCGTGCTGCGGTTTCATCTTCTGGCTGATCAACGTCCTGTGGTGTACCTGGGACAAGCCGTATCAGCAGTGTCTGCACGACAAGGCGGCGAAGACCGTGGTGGTGTCCACGGAGACGGAGCCGCCTGCCGGCTCAGCGTGAGTGTTCGCCGATCCGGGCCTCACCCGCGCCCGCGGTGACGCCGCCCCAGGCGGTGCGCCGCGGCGCGCCCGCGGGCCCAGGGCGCCCGGACGGCGTCGGAACGGCCTGCAACGGGGCGGGCGCGGCGGGCGACCCGTTCCGTACGACATGCCGGCGGACCACCCGTGACACCCCGGGCATCGGCACCGTCATGGCGACCAGCAGCCCGAGCCCGAGCCCGGCGATGGCGATGACCGCGACCCCGATCCCGGTCTGCGTCTGCGACAGCAGCAGCATCGCGAGGGTGGAGAAGAAGACGGTGGCCGAACCGTAGGCGAGCTGTGCGGCGGTCGGACGAGGCATGGCGGAATCCGTCCTCGGAGGGTCGGCAGGGGGGTCGGTCAGGGCGCGCCGGAAAAGGAGCCTACGGTCGTCATTGCCCGAGCGGAACGCCGAGTAAGCGTGACCTAACCCACGGCTCGGGGCACAGGGGGCGCACAACGCCGCCGCGGCTGTGCCGGCGGCGGGACGTCATGGCTGCTGGGGGCGGGGGCGCATGCCCAGCAGGCATATACACCCGGCCCCTGCCCGGTGATCCGGCGTCCGGCGCGATGCCGTCGCCCGATGTCCGATAGCCGCAACTCGCGGACCGAGTAACGTACTTCGCTGACGTGCCCAAGTCAAGATCTGTCTTTTTCATCGTACTTCCGGTCGAATGCCCTCGAACAGTGACCGGTTCGATGGGGAGGACAGCGCCAAGTGAGAGACAGCAGAAGGGTGTTCAGATCGGCCGCCCTGGCCACGGCAATTGCCGCGATCGGGGCGGCCGCTTTGTCTACGGGGGTGGCGACGGCCGACGCGCAGGGGCCGTCGCCGGTCGCCAAGCGTCAGGACCCGGCTCCCGAGCGGGCCGTGGACCACGACCTCAAGGGCCCGTTCAGCGAACGGCAGGCCGCCGAGCGCAAGGAAGCGCTGCAGCAGGTCATCGCCGGCGACGCCAAGGCGACCGAGCGCAACGGCTCCCAGGTCGTCAAGCTCGGCAAGAGCAAGTACGTCGAGCTGGCCCGGCAGAAGACCGACCGGATCTTCACCGTCCTCGTGGACTTCGGCGACAAGGTCGACGACACCACGATGTTCGACCCGGACGGCGACGGCCCCAAGCCCCCGGTGAAGAAGTACGGCGGCGACCCCGGCCCGGCGCACAACCAGATAGCCAAGCCGGACCGTGCGAAGGACAACAGCACGGCCTGGCAGAAGGACTACAACCAGAAGCACTTCCAGGACCTCTACTTCTCGCACGACAAGAAGAAGCAGTCGCTGGCCAAGTACTACGAGAAGCAGTCCTCGGGCCGCTACTCCGTCGAGGGCGAGGTCTCCGACTGGGTCAAGGTCGACTACAACGAGGCCCGTTACGGCTCCAACTACTGCGGCCAGACCAACTGCGCCAGCGCCTGGGACCTGATCCGCGACGGCGTCAACCAGTGGGCCAAGAACCAGAAGGCGGCCGGCCGCACCGACGCGCAGATCAAGACGGACCTCGCCAAGTACGACCGGTGGGACCGCTACGACCACGACGGCGACGGCAACTTCAACGAGCCCGACGGCTACATCGACCACTTCCAGATCGTGCACGCCGGTGAGGACGAGTCCGCGGGCGGCGGGGTCCAGAAGACCAACGCCATCTGGGCGCACCGCTGGTACGCGTACGGCACCGACGCCGGCAAGACCGGTCCCGGTGCGAACAAGGCGGGCGGCGCCCAGATCGGCGACACCGGGATCTGGGTCGGCGACTACACCATGCAGCCGGAGAACGGCGGACTCGGCGTCTTCGCCCACGAGTACGGTCACGACCTGGGCCTGCCGGACGAGTACGACACCAGCGGCACCGGTGAGTCCTCCGTGGACTTCTGGTCGCTGATGTCGGGCGGCTCCTGGCTCGGCACCGGCAAGGACTCCATCGGCGACCTGCCCGGCGACATGAGCGCCTGGGACAAGCTGCAGCTGGGCTGGCTCAACTACGGCAAGGCGAAGGCCGCGAAGAAGTCCACCCACAAGCTGGGCGTCGCCGAGTACAACACCAAGAACAAGCAGGCGGTGGTCGTCGAGCTGCCGGCCAAGGCGGTCAAGACCGACATCGTCCAGCCCGCGGAAGGCTCCAAGCAGTGGTGGAGCGGTATGGGCGACAACCTCAAGAACACCCTGTCCCGGCCGGTGGACCTCACCGGTAAGGCCAAGGCGTCGCTGACGCTCAAGGGCTGGTGGGACATCGAGAAGGACTACGACTACCTCTACGCCGAGGTCTCCACCGACGGCGGCAGCGACTGGACGGCCCTGGACGGCACCGCGGGCGGCAAGGCCATCCCGCGCGACGGCAGCGACAAGCCCGCCCTGACCGGCACCGTGGGCGCCTACCAGGACCTCGTCTACCCGCTGGACGCCTACGCGGGCAAGAAGATCGACCTGCGCTTCCGCTACCAGACCGACGGCGGCGCGGCCCAGAAGGGCTTCGCGGCCGACACCGTCAGCGTCGTCGCCGACGGCAAGCCGCTGTTCAGCGACAACGCCGAGGGCGGCGACAACGGCTGGACCGGCAAGGGCTTCTCGCGCATCGGCGCGTCCTTCACCAAGGACTACCCGCAGTACTACATCGCCGAGAACCGCCAGTACGTGTCGTACGACAAGACCCTCAAGGTCGGCCCGTACAACTTCGGCTGGACCACCGCGAAGCCGGGCTGGGTGGAGCACTTCCCGTACCAGAACGGTGTGCTGATCTGGCTGTGGGACACCTCGCAGGCGGACAACAACGTCGGTCTGCACCCGGGCCACGGGCAGATCCTCCCGGTCGACGCGCACCCCAAGGCCGAGCGCTGGGCGGACGGCAAGCTGATGCGCAACCGCTTCCAGTCCTACGACTCGACCTTCACCCGCTTCCGGACCGACGCCCTCACGCTGCACCGTGACGGCAAGCCGGTGAAGATCACCTCGAAGAAGGGCGTGACGCTCTTCGACGACCACCGCGGCGTCTACTACGACAAGGCGAACCCGACCGGCGGTGTGATCGTTCCTGACACCCACACCCAGATCAAGATCACCAAGGAGGCCCGTGACGGCTCCACGGTGACGCTGAAGGTCGGCTCTGCCGGTAAGTAAAACGTAAAACCGCAGGTCAGATGCTGTTCGGCCGTCGCCCCCTAGCGGGCGACGGCCGATTAGCGTTTAGATGCGTTCTACAGTTCCTTGTTGACGCGAAGTCTCACGGGGGAGATATGACGATGTCCGGTGGTGGATTCATCAGGCTTCCAGGCGGAAGCGTGGTGGTCGCCCTCTCACTGCCCAGGCCGCCGCACGGCGCGCGGTCGGGCCTGTACGACTGCGGTTGCCGGGTGCGGGTCCTGGTCCATGCCGTCAACCGCCAGCGCGCCCTGACCAGGCTGCGCAACCTCGGTCTGCGGTCCGTCTACCTGCGCGGCAATACCGAGCCGCCCACACCCGACGAGGTCACGGCCGTGCTGCACCATCCTGACGGCCTGGTCTGGCGCGAGGCCCCGGAGGACGACACCGAGTCGTGGCATCCGATACGGGCGCTGCTGCGGCCCCAGCCGGCCCGCCCGGCGGCGGCCGAGCCGGCCGGAGGGAACGAACGTCCGGCCGCCTGACGGGCCCGTCAGGCGTCGATGAGGACCGGCTTGCCGGTCAGCTCGGCGCCCGCCGCGCGCAGCTCCTCCAGCGCCCGCTCGGTGCTGTGCGCGGCCACCCCGGCGGTCAGGTCCAGCAGGACATGGGTACGCAGCCCGGCGCCGAGCGCGTCCAGGGCGGTGGCGCGGACACAGTGGTCGGTGGCGATACCGACCACATCGACCTCGCTGACGGAGTGGGCGCGCAGCCAGTCCGCGAGCGGGGTGCCGTTCTCGTCCACGCCCTCGAAACCGCTGTACGCGGAGGTGTGGGCGCCCTTGTCGAAGACCGCGTCGACGGCGCCGGAGGCGAGCGCCGGGGCGAAATTGGGGTGGAACCCGCTGCCCTCCGTGCCGGCCACACAGTGCACCGGCCAGGAGCGCTCGTAATCCGGGGTGGTGGAGAAGTGATCGCCGGGGTCGATGTGGTAGTCCCGGGAGGCCACGACATAGCGGTAGCAGCTGCCGGCCGCCTGGCCCACCAGATCGGTGATGGCCGCCGCGACATCCGCACCTCCCGCCACCGCGAGGCTGCCGCCCTCGCAGAAGTCGTTCTGCACATCAACGACGATCAATGCCCGGTGCATGGTGCGTGCCTTCCGGCTGGGAATCGGGGAGGGGCGCGAGTGGTGGTGTGACCGAGGGTAGCCACTGGAGGGGGATTGCGGGAGTGGTGCGGAGCCCGGCGGGACGGCGGATACCGGGCGCGGCGTACGGCGGCCGCCGCCCGGCACCGGGCGCCCCCTCAGCGGCGCCCGGTCACACGTACTCGGTGGGCAGCACGGGCTCACCGCGGGAGAGCTGGGTCGCCGACAGCGGCAGCGTGGCGCGGGCCGCGATGTGCCGGTCGCGGGCGGCGTCCAGCGGTTCGCGGGCCACCACCTTGCCGGCGCTCACCAGCGGCACCAGCAGCTGCCGGTCGGCCAGCTCGGCGGGGACCGGGCCGGTGCCGATGACCTCGGCCTCGGCGACACCCTCCGCGTCCACCCGGCGCGCGGCCCACTTGCGGCCGCCGATCGAGGTCTTGGCACCCATCGACTTCTTCGCGACCGGCCGCAGTGGCGCGCCGGGCTCCTCGCTGTCGGCGCGGGCGACCAGCTTGTAGACCATCGAGCAGGTCGGGTGCCCGCTGCCGGTCACCAGCTGGGTGCCGACGCCGTACGCGTCCACCGGGGCGGCGGCCAGCGAGGCGATGGCGTACTCGTCCAGATCGCTGGTGACCACGATCCTGGTCCGCCCGGCGCCCAGCTCGTCCAGCTGCTGGCGCACCCGGTGGGCGATCAGCAGCAGATCGCCGGAGTCGATCCGTACGGCACCGAGCCCCGGGCCGGCCACCTCCACGGCGGTGCGCACCGCCTCGGTGACGTCGAAGGTGTCCACGAGCAGGGTGGTGCCGCTGCCGAGGGTGTCGACCTGGGCGGTGAAGGCGTCCCGCTCGGTGTCGTGCAGCAGCGTGAAGGCGTGGGCGCTGGTGCCGACCGTGGGGATGTTGTAGCGGAAGCCGGCGGCCAGGTCGGAGGTGGTGTGGAAGCCGCCGACGTACGCGGCGCGGGACGCGGCCACCGCCGCCAGCTCATGGGTGCGGCGGGCGCCCATCTCCATCAGCGGGCGGTCGCCGGCCGCCACCGACATCCGGGAGGCCGCGGCGGCCACCGCGGAGTCGTGGTTGAGGATCGAGAGGATCACCGTCTCCAGGAGGACCGCCTCGGCGAAGGTGCCCTCGACCCGCATCACGGGGGAGCCGGGGAAGTAGACCTCGCCCTCCGGGTAGCCCCAGATGTCGCCGCGGAAGCGGTAGTCGGCCAGCCACTCCAGGGTCGGCTCGTCGAGGATGCCGCGCTCGCGCAGGAAGCCGAGGATGGTCTCGTCGAAGCGGAAGTTCTCCACCGCGTCCAGGACCCGGCCGGTGCCGCCGACCACGCCGTAGCGGCGGCCCTCGGGGAGACGGCGGGTGAAGACCTCGAAGACCGAGCGCCGGTCCGCGGTGCCGGACCGCAACGCGGCCTGCAGCATGGTGAGTTCGTACTGGTCGGTGAAGAGCGCAGTCGACGGCACGGCCACCGGCAGCCCCAGGTCTGCTGTGTTCATGGGGGAGATGCTACCCCCATTACTCGTCACTCTGACGATAGTGCTCCGGTAGCGACAAAAGGCCGCCCGCGAGCGCGGTGTGCGGCTCGCCGACGCGGCCCGCGCGAGGGGCATTTGTGCGTCGTCCGCCCCCGGGTGGCAGCATGGGGCCTGTGAGCGCCCACCCGTCACCCACGACCACGCTCCGGCCGCATCGCTGCACGCTCAGTGTCCCGGTCGAGATCGAACGTCCCGAGTCGAGCGAGGCTCCCTTCGAGGTCCCCGAACCCGACGTCCCGTGGGTCACGATCGTCCACAATGACCCCGTCAATCTCATGAGCTACGTCTCGTACGTCTTCCAGTCGTACTTCGGCTACTCCAAGGACAAGGCGCACCAGTTGATGCTCGACGTCCATCACAAGGGCCGCGCGGTGGTCTCCAGCGGCAGCCGCGAGGAAATGGAGCGCGACGTGCAGGCGATGCACGGCTACGGCCTGTGGGCGACCCTTCAGCAGGACCGCCGATGAGCGGGCACTTCGAGCCGCTGCCCGACGGCGGCGCCGCCGTTTTGCTCGACGAGGTCGAGATCTCCATCCTGCGCAGCCTCGCGGTCCAGCTGATGGAGCTGATCGGTCCGGGCGAGGAGGCCGGGGAGAGCGAGAGCGACGATCTGCTCGCATCGGTCTTCAACGACGGGCCCAGCGAGCCGCCCGCCGACCCGGTCCTGGCCCGTTTCTTCCCCGACGCCTACGGCGGGCCCGACCTCGTCCCCGATGACGACGTCCGCGCCGCCTCCGCCGAATTCCGCCGCTACACCGAGAACGATCTGCGCTCCCGCAAGCGTGAGGACGCCCTCGCGCTGATCCGCGCGCTGGACACCCTGGCGCCCGAGGGCGGCAGCGCGGAGCTGCGGCTGAAGCCCGACGAGTGTCGGCAGTGGCTGGGGGCGCTCAATGACCTCAGGCTGGCCATCGGTACGCGGCTTGAAGTCACCGACGAGGAGGACGGCGGCGAGCTGCTGCGGCTGCCGGACAGCGATCCCCGCAAGCCGATGGTGATGGCATACCTCTGGCTCGGCGGGCTTCAGGAGACTCTCGTCGAGTCACTGATGGGCTGAAATCCGGGCGTACCGCCCCTGGAATTCGCCGAGTGTTCGCTCAGCGGATGCTCAAATCCGGATAACGATCGCATCACTGCGGTGGTGCGGCTTGCCGTTGTTCGCGCAACTTGTCCTGTTTTCCTTGTGGTTCGGTTCACGCCATCTCTAGTCGATCTTCAGTGGCGCGTGTTAAATGTTCACGACCTGCCGTGAGCGACGCCACCCCTGTCGCTGCGGGAGCGCTTGAGCCGGCCGACCGTCGGCGTGCAGGAACTCCATCCGGGGGGATCGGGACCCGATCCGGACAGACCGGGTCGGAATGGAGAAAGGCGCACCACTCATGACCTCTGTGCAGGTCGACAAGCAGCACGACGGCAGCGAGGCACCTGGACAAGCCCCGGAAGAGGGCTACCAGCGGGGGCTGGGAAACCGTCAGATCCAGATGATCGCCATTGGCGGCGCCATCGGTACCGGCCTCTTTCTCGGGGCCGGCAAGGCGATCTCGATGGCCGGGCCGAGCATCATCCTCGCCTACGCCATCGTCGGGCTGGTCATCTTCTTCATCATGCGGGCCCTGGGCGAACTGCTCATGTACCGGCCCGTCTCCGGCTCCTTCTCGGAGTACGGACGCGAATTCCTCGGCCCGTTCATCGGCTTTGTGACCGGCTGGACGTACTGGCTGTTCTGGGTCGTCACCGGCATCACCGAAGTGACCGCCGCCGCCACGTATGTGCAGCACTGGAACAAGGGCATCCCGCAATGGGCCTCGGCACTCGTCTTCACGTGTGCGCTCTTCGGTATCAACCTGATCTCCGTGAAGATCTTCGGTGAGCTGGAATTCTGGTTCTCGATGGTCAAGGTCACCGCGATCATCGGCATGATCCTGATCGGCCTCGGCGTGATCACCCTCGGCTTCTCCGACGCCGGTGACACCGCCTCCTTCAGCCTCCTGTGGTCCGACGGCGGGTTCTTCCCCAAGGGCATCGGCGGCACGCTGATGACGCTGCAGATCGTGATGTTCGCCTTCCTCGCCGTCGAACTCGTCGGCGTCACCGCGGGCGAGGCGACCGACCCCAAGAAGGTCCTGCCCAAGGCGATCAACACCGTGCCGTGGCGGATCGGCCTCTTCTACATCGGTGCGCTGATCATCATCCTGTCCGTCGTCAGCTGGACGGCGTTCGAGCCGGGCGTCAGCCCCTTCGTCGCCGCCTTCCAGCAGATCGGCCTGCCGGCCGGTGCCGGCATCGTCAACTTCGTCGTGCTGACCGCCGCGCTCTCCTCGGCGAACTCGGGCATGTACTCCACCGGCCGGATGCTGCGTGACCTCGCGCTCAACGGCCAGGGACCGAAGTTCTTCACCAAGCTCAGCAAGAACGGCCTGCCCACCTGGGGCACCGGCGTCTCGGTCGCGATGATGCTGTTCGGCGTCTACATCAACTACAAGTGGCCCGGTGAGGCGTTCAACTACGTCGTCTCCTTCGCCACCATCTCCGGTATGTGGGCGTGGATCGTCATCCTGGCCTCGCAGCTGCGCTACCGCGCCAAGGCGAACCGCGGTGAGCTGCCGCAGTCCGATTTCAAGGCCCCCGGCAGCCCCTTCACCTCGGTCTTCGCGCTGGCCTTCATCGGCATGGTGATCGTGATGATGGGTGTCGACAAGGACGCCCGGGCCGCGCTCTACGCGGCGCCCGTGTGGGCGCTCGTCCTGGCCGTCGGCTACCTCTGCATCAAGCGGCGGGACGCGGCGGCCCTGGCGGCCGGCGGGGCACCGAAGGAAGCCGCCGCCAAGGACACCAAGAGCTGAGGCAGCACCCCGGACGGTCGGCGGAGCCGCCCGACTGTCCAGCATGCGGGCCCGTAAGTACCACTCTTCGGTACGTACGGGCCCGCTGGCTATTCTTGGCGCCATGCTGACCCTCACCAAGGCCCTCTTCGACCAGATCGTCGAGCACTCCCGCCAGGACCACCCCGACGAGGCCTGTGGCGTGGTCGCGGGCCCGGCAGGCAGCGGCCGCCCCGAGCGGTTCATCCCGATGCTGAACGCCGCCCGCTCGCCCACCTTCTATGAATTCGACTCCTCCGACCTGCTCAAGCTCTACCGCGAGATGGACGACCGGGACGAGGAGCCGGTGATCATCTATCACTCGCACACCGCCACCGAGGCCTACCCCTCGCGCACCGACATCTCCTACGCGAACGAGCCCGATGCCCACTATGTCCTGGTATCCACCGCCGACACCGACGACGCCGGGCCCTTCCAGTTCCGCTCGTTCAGGATCGTGAACGGCGAGGTCACGGAGGAAGAAGTCGAGGTCGTGGCGGCGTACTCCTGAGCGCGTCCCACCTGGTGTACACCGATCGTCCGCATCATGGGACGAGGTTCCAATACCCGGACCGGGAATCGATACGATGACCGCATGGTTGACCACGACGTGAGCGAGAAGAGGCCGGGCATGCTGCTGCTCGCTCCGCTCGTCACGCGTCGCTCCGCATCCGCCCTGCTGGGCGCGTTCGGCTGCGGAGCCGCACGGCTGCACGTGGATCTGTGCCGCCTTTCCAGCGCCATCTGTCCGCGCTGCGCCGGCGCCTGACCGGCCCCTTCGGGCGCGCGGCGCGCGCCACCCGCACTTCTCGCGTCACCCGACGCCCTCCCGGCCTGCCGACCGCAGTGCACCGGGACGCACAGCATCCGCCACCGCACTCCGACAGGAGCACTCCCATGGCCATCGAGGTCCGAATCCCGACCATCCTGCGCACCTACACCGACGGCCAGAAGGCCGTCGAGGGCAGCGGAGAGACCCTCGCCGACCTCTTCACCGACCTGGACAGCCGGCACACCGGCATCCGCGAGCGCCTTGTCGAGGGCGAGCAGCTGCGCCGCTTTGTGAACGTCTACCTCAACGACGAGGACGTCCGCTTCCTGGAGGGCATCTCCACCAAGCTCGCCGACGGCGACAACGTGACGATCCTCCCGGCCGTGGCCGGCGGCATGCGCTGATGCGTTACGACTCCCCGCTGGCGGCGGTCGGGAACACCCCTCTCGTCCGCCTCCCGCGCCTCTCACCCTCTGACGACGTCCGTATCTGGGCGAAGCTGGAGGACCGCAACCCCACGGGCTCGGTCAAGGACCGTCCCGCGCTGCACATGATCGAACAGGCCGAGAAGGACGGCCGGCTCACCCCCGGCTGCACCATCCTCGAACCGACCAGCGGCAACACCGGCATCTCGCTCGCCATGGCGGCCAAGCTCAAGGGCTACCGCATCGTGTGCGTCATGCCGGAGAACACCTCGTCCGAGCGGCGCGAGCTGCTCGCCATGTGGGGTGCCGAGATCATCTCCTCGCCCGCGGCCGGCGGCTCCAACACCGCCGTCCGGGTGGCCAAGGAGCTGTCCGCCGAGCACCCCGACTGGGTGATGCTCTACCAGTACGGCAACCCCGACAACGCCGGTGCGCACTACGCCACCACCGGCCCCGAGATCCTCGCCGACCTCCCCTCCGTCACCCACTTCGTGGCCGGTCTGGGCACCACCGGCACGCTCATGGGCGTCGGCCGCTATCTGCGCGAGCAGGTCCCGGGCATCCAGATCGTCGCCGCCGAACCGCGCTACGACGACGTCGTCTACGGTCTGCGCAACCTCGACGAGGGCTTCATCCCCGAGCTCTACGACGAGTCCGTGCTCACCACCCGCTTCTCGGTCGGCTCCGAGGACGCGGTCCGCCGCACCCGCGAACTCCTCGCCGAGGAAGGCATCTTCGCGGGCATCTCCACCGGCGCGGCGCTGCACGCCGCGATCGGTGTCGCCAAGAAGGCGGTCAAGGCGGGCCAGAGCGCCGACATCGTCTTCGTCGTCGCCGACGGCGGCTGGAAGTACCTCTCCACCGGCGTCTACACCGCCGAGTCGACCGAGGCGGCCATCGCCACGCTGCAGGGCCAGCTCTGGGCCTAGGGCAGTGCCCCCGGCGCCGAAGGCCGGGGGCACTCCGCGGACGGCGGGGGACAGGCGCCATTCCGCGGCGGTAGCGGTCCTGCGTACGGGCGTACGGGGCGACAGCCCAGACTGGTGATTCCGCCCACAGCTCGCCCCGCTGGAGGAGCCACAGGACCTTTTGCGGCTTACGCTCGTGGGCACCGCACAGACCGCCAAGGACCCGGCAACACCCCGGCAGGGCCCCGCCGGGAATCCCCGCATGGAAAAGCCGGCCGCCGCCCCCGCCCACGGAGGTTCACGCCCGTATGAAGCTCACTGTCGTCGGATGCTCGGGGTCGTTCCCTTCCATGGAATCGGCCTGCTCGAGCTACCTCCTGGAGGCCGACGGCTTCAGGCTGCTCCTCGACATGGGCAACGGCGCCCTGGGCGAGCTGCAGCGCCACTCCGGCCTCTATGACCTGGATGCCGTACTCCTGTCGCATCTGCATGCGGACCACTGCATCGATCTGTGCGGCTATTTCGTCGTCCGCTATTACCGCCCGGACGGCGGGCGTTGTGCGCCGATGCCGGTCTATGGGCCGGCCGGCACCGAGCGGCGGCTGACCGTCGCCCACGCCGATGTGCCGCACGACGGCGCGATGAGCGAGGTCTTCGAATTCCGCACCCTGACCCCCGGCACCTTCACCATCGGGCCGTTCACGATCCGTACGGAACGCGTCAGCCACCCGGTGGAGGCCTTCGGCTTCCGTATCGAGCACGGCGGCCGGACCCTGACGTACTCCGGGGACACCGGACCCTGCGAGCCGCTGGAGTCGCTCGCCGAGGGCGCCGACTTCTTCCTGTGCGAGGCGTCCTTCACGTACGGCAAGGAAGACATCCCGGATCTGCACCTCAACGGCCGGGAGGCCGGCGAGAGCGCCCGGCGGGCCGGCGTGGGGCGGCTGGTGCTGACCCACATCCCGCCGTGGACCGACGCCGACATCAGCATCCGCGACGCACAGAAGGTCTATGACGGCCCGGTCGAGGCCGCCAAGGCGGGCGCGGTCTACGAGATCTGAGGCCGGGCGGCGCGCCCGGGCGCAACGGCGAAGGGCCCCGGAACCGTGGTGCGGTTCCGGGGCCCTTGTGCGTGCCGTGGCCGGCGCGGCTACGCCTTCGTCAGGTCCTCGACCTCTTCCTCGGGCTCCCGGCCCGGGGTGGTGAGGTTGAACTTGGTGATCGCGAAGCGGAACAGCGCGTAGTAGACGACCGCGAAGACCAGGCCGATCGGGATGATCATCCAGGGCTTGGTGGCCAGGCTCCAGTTCAGCGCGTAGTCGATGAAGCCGGCGGAGAAGGTGAAGCCGTCGTGCACGCCGAGCGCCCAGGTGAGGGCCATCGAGAGGGCGGTCAGCACCGCGTGGATCGCGTAGAGCACCGGCGCGATGAACATGAACGAGAACTCGATCGGCTCGGTGATACCGCAGACGAAGGAGGTCAGCGCGAGCGAGATCATCATGCCCAGGACGGCCTTGCGGCGCTCGGGGCGGGCGGTGTGCGCGATGGCGAGGGCGGCGGCCGGCAGGCCGAACATCATGATCGGGAAGAAGCCGGACATGAACTGGCCGGCGGACGGGTCACCCGCGAAGAAGCGGCCGATGTCGCCGTGCGCGACCTTGCCCGCGGCGTCGGTGAAGTCACCGAGCTGGAACCACGAGACGGTGTTGACGAACTGGTGCATGCCGATTGGCAGCAGCGCGCGGTTGATCAGGCCGAAGAGACCGGCGCCGCCGGCACCCAGGCCGGTCATCCACTCGCCGAAGGCGGAGATCCCGTCGCCGATGGGCTCCCAGATCAGCAGGAAGAGCACGCCGACGGCGGTGCCCACGAAGGCCATGATGATCGGGACCAGCCGGCGGCCGTTGAAGAAGCCCAGCCAGTCCACCAGCTTCTTGCGGTGGTAGCGCTGCCACAGGACCGCGGAGAGCAGGCCCATGATGATGCCGCCGAGGACGCCGGGGTTGTTGAGGACCGGCTCGACCCACTCGCCCTTCTCGATGTGGCCTTCCGTGACCGGGAACGCCTTGAGGACATTGCTGTAGACCAGGAAGCCGACCAGCGCGGCGAGCGCCGTCGAGCCATCGGACTTCTTCGCGAAGCCGATGGCGACGCCTATGCAGAAGAGCAGCGGCAGATTGTCGAAGACCGCGCCACCGGCAGCGGCGAAGACCTTGCTGACGTCGATCCAGCCCAGGCCCTTCTCGCCGAACACGTCCGGCTGGCCGAGGCGGTTGAGGATGCCCGCGGCGGGCAGGACGGCGATCGGCAGCTGGAGGCTGCGGCCGATCTTCTGCAGGCCCTGGAACAGGCCGGAGCCCCGCTTCTTCGCGGGAGCCGCCTTCGTGGCGGTGGCCGAACTCATCGGATTCCTCCTGGTGAGGCGGGCACTCGAAGGGGGGACGGCCCGCGCTTGGTCTACACCTTGGTCTACACCACTAGTGGTTTAGACCATTCTTAGCACGTAGTCCCGACATAAAGGAATCCATTCTTCCAAGTGGTGTGGACCACATGGCGACCGGCCCCTGGTCAGTGGACTCAGGGGCCGGCAAAAGCGTCCCGGAAGGCCGGGCGGCGGCCTGTGCGGCCGCTCCCGGCGGGTGTTCCGGGCCGGGTCCTACTTCACGTTCTCCCGCTCCATCGCGTCCCCCACCTCATCCGGCTCGCGGCCGGGCGTCGACAGATTGAATTTCGTGATCACGAAACGGAAGAGGGCGTAATACACCGCCGCGAAACACAGACCGATGGGAATGATCAGCCAGGGTTTGGTCGCCAGCCCCCAGTTGATGACGTAGTCGATCAGCCCCGCCGAGAAGCTGAAGCTGTCGTGCACCCCCAGCGCCCAGCTCAACGCCATCGACACACCCGTCAGCACCGCATGGATCGCGTACAGCACCGGCGCGACGAACATGAATGAATACTCGATCGGCTCGGTCACACCCGTCACGAACGACGTCAGACCGACCGACAGCATCATGCCCGCGATCTCCTTGCGGCGATGCGGCTTGGCGCAGTGCGCGATCGCCAGCGCCGCCGCCGGCAGCGCGAACATCATGATCGGGAAGAACCCGGTGGTGAACTGCCCCGCATCCGGATCGCCCGCCAGGAACCGGTTGATGTCACCGTGGACGACCGTGCCGTCCGGCTTGGTGAAACTGCCGAACTGGAACCAGACGAAGGTGTTCAGGAACTGGTGCAGGCCGATCACCAGCAGCGCACGGTTGGCGACACCGAAAATCCCCGAGCCCCATTCCCCCAGCCCCGACAGCCATTCACTGAAGCTCGTCAGCGCATCGCCGATCGGCTGCCACACGAACAGACACAGCACCGCGAAGACCAGGCCGACGAAGGCCATGATGATCGGGACCAGCCGGCGGCCGTTGAAGAACCCCAGCCAGTCCACCAGCTTCACCCGGTGAAAGCGCTGCCAGAGCCACGCGGACAGAAATCCCATGACGATGCCGCCGAACACCCCCGGATTCTGGAACTCCGCCTGCGTGACCGTATCCGTCCTGTCCAGGCACACACCGGTCCACAGGCCGGCCTGGGTGTACGTCTGGCCCGCGCCACAACCGGACGGGAACGCGTGCAGCACCGAGAAGTAGACGAGAAAACCGGTCACCGCCGCCAGCGCCGTCGACCCGTCCGACTTCTTGGCCATACCGATCGCCACACCGATACAGAACAGCAGCGGCAGACCGAGCCCCGAATCCAGCAGCGCACCGCCCGCGGCCGCGAACACCTTGCCGACGGCGTCCCAGCCCAGGCCCTTCTCGCCGAACACGTCCGGCTGGCCAAGACGGTTGAGAATCCCCGCGGCGGGCAGGACGGCAATCGGCAACTGCAGACTGCGCCCCATCTTCTGCAGGCCCTGGTAGAGGTGCGCCCCCCAGCTCTTCCTCGGTGCCGCCGCCGCGTTCGCGCTCATTCCCGTCCTCCCGGCGGTCGGCCCGTCGACAACCGCCCTGGTGCTTGCCTCATACTGGTGGTGTAGACCACTCAGGGGTGCGCGCCGCAGCCGTTTTTCCGGCTGTCCGGCGCGCACTCCGGTGATCGCCATCCTTCGTCAGACAGCGGACAAACGCCCACATAGTTGGGCTGAACGTGCGTTACGGTGTGAAAACCGCACGGCGGGACCGCCGGCGGCCGAGACAAGCAGGAGTGGACATGGCCAGCAAGGCTGAGAAGATCGTCGCCGGGCTCGGCGGACTCGACAACATCGAAGAGGTCGAGGGCTGCATCACCCGCCTCCGCACCGAGGTCGTCGACTCCTCCCTCGTCGACGAGGCCGCCCTCAAGGCCGCCGGCGCCCACGGCGTCGTCAAGATGGGCACCGCGATCCAGGTCGTCATCGGCACCGACGCCGACCCCATCGCCGCCGAGATCGAAGACATGATGTGAGCTGACCCCAGGTCACTCCCGAAGGCCCCGCACCGGACGTCCACCGCCCCGGAGTGGGGCCCTCGCCGTTCCCGATAGGGTCTACGCCATGTCTCGCATCGACGGCCGCACCCCCGAACAGCTCCGCCCGGTCACCATCGAACGCGGCTGGAGCAAGCACGCCGAAGGCTCCGTCCTCATCTCCTTCGGCGACACCAAAGTCTTCTGCACCGCCTCCGTCACCGAAGGCGTCCCGCGCTGGCGCAAGGGCACCGGCGAAGGCTGGGTCACCGCCGAATACTCGATGCTGCCCCGCTCCACCAACACCCGCGGCGACCGCGAATCCGTACGCGGCAAGATCGGCGGCCGCACCCACGAGATCAGCCGCCTCATCGGCCGCTCCCTGCGCGCCGTCATCGACTACAAGGCCCTCGGCGAAAACACCATCGTCCTGGACTGCGACGTCCTCCAGGCCGACGGCGGCACCCGCACCGCCGCCATCACCGGCGCCTACGTCGCCCTCGCCGACGCCATCACCTGGGCCCAGGGCAAGAAGCTCATCCGGCACGGCCGCAAGCCCCTCACCGGAACCGTCTCCGCCGTCAGCGTCGGCATCGTCGACGGGACCCCCCTCCTCGACCTCTGCTACGAAGAGGACGTCCGCGCCGAGACCGACATGAACGTCGTCTGCACCGGCGACGGCCGCTTCGTCGAGGTCCAGGGCACCGCCGAGGCCGAACCCTTCGCCCGCGACGAACTCAACGCCCTCCTCGACCTCGCCGTCGCCGGCTGCGCCGAACTCGACGGCGCCCAGCGGGCGGCACTGGCCCGCACGCTCTGAGCACCCGGCGCGGCACACCGGCCCGCGCCCCGGACACCCGGAGCGCACCGCCGCCCACCGCATGAAGCCACCCACCACAGGGGGAGGACCCGCAAACCTCCCCCTGTGACCCTTTTCTCATGGCGCCCCCCGCTCTGGAAAAGCCACCACGGCACCCGCACTGTGGACCCATGTCCACGACCGCTGCCACCGCTGCCACCGCGCCCCGCACCCGCGCCCGCACCGGCGGGCCCGGAGACGACTCCCGGCTCCTGGAGAACATCCTCGGCTGGACCCTCGTCGTCGCCCTCGCCATGCTGCTCACCCAGACCGGCCTCATCTGACGGACCCGGCCTCATCCGACGGACGGGGCGCGGCTCACGGTGGGGTTCGGGGGTGCGGACGGTCGGCGTACTCGCGCAACCAAAACAACCCCGCCCCGCGTTTCTTCCTTTACCCGAACACCCCCAAGGGAAGGAACCCCGCGCCATGGCCCACCGCACGCGCCCGCAGCGTCGCCCCGCCACCACCGCACTCGCCGCGCTCGCCGCCGCCACCCTCGCGATACCGCTGCTCTCCGCCTGCGGAGCGGTCCAGAAGGCCATGGACTGCGCCAACACCGCCTCCTCCGTCGTCAGCGCCGTCGACAAGCTCCAGCAGGCCGCGGACAACGCCGTCAGCGACCCGCAGAAGACCCAGCAGGCCCTCGACGACATCGACGCGAAGCTGCGCAAGCTCAGCAAGGACGCGAGCGACCCGGACCTGTCCAAGGCCATCGACAAGACGAACGACGGCATCAA
Source organism: Streptomyces sp. G7(2002) (assembly GCF_028870195.1). Lineage (NCBI taxonomy): Bacteria > Bacillati > Actinomycetota > Actinomycetes > Kitasatosporales > Streptomycetaceae > Streptomyces > Streptomyces sp. G7(2002). The sequence continues at coordinate 3,832,100 of NZ_CP102609.1, read as the reverse complement.
GGCCGCCCGCAAGGACCTCGACAACAACAAGGCCCCCGACATCCAGCCGATCGTCGACGGGACCGGCGAAATGACCAAGATCTGCACCCCGGGATAGCCGGGATAATCGGGTCCCATGCAGACTCACACCGGCGGACCCTCCGCTCACCCCCGCCGCCTCATCCTCGCCACCCGCAACGCCGGCAAGGTCAGTGAACTCCGCGCCATCCTCGACGCGGCCGACCTCGGCATCGAACTCGTCGGTGCCGATGCCTACCCCCACATCCCCGACGTCAAGGAAACCGGCGTCACCTTCGCCGAGAACGCCCTCCTCAAGGCCCACGCCCTCGCCCAGGCCACCGGCTGCCCCGCCGTCGCCGACGACTCCGGCCTCTGTGTCGACGTCCTCGGCGGCGCGCCCGGCATCTTCTCCGCGCGCTGGGCCGGCACCCACGGCGACGACCGGGCCAACCTGGACCTGCTCCTGGCCCAGCTCGGCGACATCGCCGACGAGCACCGCGGCGCCCACTTCGCCTGCGCCGCCGCCCTCGCCCTGCCCGACGGCACCGAACGCGTCGTCGAGGGCACCCTCAAGGGCACCCTCCGCCACACCCCCTCCGGCACCGGCGGCTTCGGCTACGACCCCATCCTCCAGCCCCTCGGCGACACCCGTACCTGCGCCGAACTGACCCCCACCGAAAAGAACGCCATCAGCCACCGCGGCCAGGCCTTCCGGGCGTTGGCACCGGTGGTGCGGGAGTTGTTGGGCTGACCCGGCCCGTACAGGAGTGGCGAAGGCCCGGCCCCGCGCTTCGGCGGGGCCGGGCCTTCGAATCCGAGGTGTGCGGCCGGAGGGACTCGAACCCTCACGGGTGTTACCCCACTGGCACCTAAAGCCAGCATGACTGCCAATTCCATCACGGCCGCTTGCCACGGCCATGGTACTTGTTGGCCGGACGCAGCGTGAGGTCTACCGCTGGTGTCGGCCGCCCCGGCACCAAGTGTCGGTGACCGCGTGGCAGTTGGGGCAGAGAAACCGCAAATTCTCCTGACGGTCGTCACGCCAGTCACCGTTGATGTGGTCGATCTCCAGAGTTATGGGCTTGCCACACCATGCGGGGCCTGTCCCGCACTCGGCGCATCCCTCCGGCACGCCGACCTGCCGCAGGGCTCGCCGTAGCAGCACGGTTCTTGTCCGGCGCTTCCCGCAGTGCTTCACGAGTATCTGCTCGGGACCCTTGACCGGCGTGGTTCCCGGCCTCCCGCGCATATGTGCCTGTCCCAGGAAGTGACTCGTGTCGATGCCGTGGTCGGATACCCACTGATGGAACAGCGCGCGACCGCGAGAGTTATCGGGCCTCTCCAGATACCGCAGGGCAGCGGCGATGGAAGAAGAGGCGCTGACGGCCTTCTGGAGGTCGTCCCTGCTGGGGCGGCGAAGGTGAGTGGCGCGCCGTGCGACGGGCTTGAAATGCGATACATCGATTCCGAAGTGCTCGAAGCGCCTGAACAGATGCCGCCGCAGCTGATGGTAGGAGCGGCCGCCGCAGAACGCGATGACTTCGTCGATGTTCGTGCAACGCCTTGCGGCCTCGGTCAACAGCGCCCGGGTGTAGCGGATGCCGCCGCTCATGGCGACGCTCCGGTGTCCCGGGGGCAGATGCCCTTGTTGCGCCCCCGGTAGGTGTCCGTGGCCGAGTGGCAATTGGGGCACAGAAACCGCAGATTCTCCCGACAGTTGTTACGCCAGTTTCCGTCGATGTGATCGACCTCCAGCGGCAGCGGGCGATTGCGCCAGACGGGCCCGGTACGGCAGACGGCGCACCGCTCGTCCGCCCCGAGCGCGAGCAGGGCAGCTTTGAGCCGGTGGCTCGGCATTCGCCGACCGGGGTTTTCTTCGTGCACGAGCAGCTCCCCGGGGCTGTACCGCCGACGAGCCGTGGTTTTCCTCCGGCCGACCGGAGAAAAGTGCGAAGTGTCGATCCCCAGGCTCTGGATGCGCCGGCTGATGTGGGTGTGCTGACCGCCTACGGGGTCGAGACCGAGCCGCCGTAATACCTCGCACATGTTCGTCGACAGCGCCACGGCATCCTCGAGGACCTCCTTGGTCCAGCGGGTCCCTTCACGCTCGAAGTGCGAAGTATCTACGCCCATTGACCTCATTCGGTCATGGAGGTACCGCCGCGATGTCCCCTTCGGATCCACCCCGAGTTTGCGTAACGCCTCCGACAGCGTCCGCGACGAGGCGGCCGCCTCCTCCAGCCGCTCACGGGTGTACGGACTGACCGGCATGATTCCCCCTCGTTCCGCGCACCGGGCCCCCGTGCGCTCGTCGAACGGAACAACGATCGAACGCAAGGTCGGTTACGGCATGTGGTGCGCAGAGGCGAGGGGCCCCGGGGACGGATTCCCCGGGGCCCCTCGGTGCCGTGTCGCGCAGGTCAGAAGCGCGGTTCGGGGGATTGGGCCTCGATGAGTTCGACGGCTTCTTCCTTGGTGGCTACGGAGGGTGGGGAGCCTTCGAGGGGCTGTTGGGCGGTTTCCTTCATGCAGGCGACGGCGATGACGCCTACCAGGGCGGCGCCCATTGTGTAGTAGGCGGGGACCATCACGTTCTTGTCGAAGACGTCCATGAGGGCGGTGATCACCAGGGGGGTGGTGCCGCCGAAGAGGGAGACGGCCAGGTTGTAGCCGATGGACAGGGAGCCGTAGCGGACGTTGGTGGGGAAGAGGGCGGGCAGGGCGGCGGACATGGTGCCCAGGAGGCAGACCAGGGAGAGGCCGAGGAGGGCCATGCCGCCGCAGACCGCGGGGACGCTGCCCTGCTTGACGAGGAGGAAGGCCGGGATCGCGAGGACGAAGAAGCCGAGCATGCCGGTCATCAGCAGGGGCTTGCGGCCGTAGCGGTCGCTGAGTTTGCCGACGGTGCTGAGGACGCACATCAGGACGGCCATGGTGCCGAGGAGGATCAGCAGGCCGTGGGACTCCTCGTAGTGGAGGGTGTCCGTCAGGTAGGTCGGCATGTACGACAGCAGCATGTAGTCGGTGATGTTGTACGCGCCGACCAGGGCGATGCAGAGGATGAGGGTGGGCCACTGCTGGGTGAAGATCTCGCCGATCTTCTTCTTGGGGGCGTTCTCGGAGAGGTGGGAGAACTCCGCCTCGGTCTCGACGGCCGAGTTGCCGCCGCCGTGGGTCTGGGCGGCCTCGAACTTCTGGAAGGCGGGGGTCTCGTCGAGCTTGACCCGCAGGTAGAGACCGACCAGGCCGAGCGGTCCGGCGATCAGGAACGGCAGGCGCCAGCCCCAGCTGACCATGGCCTCGTCGCCGAGGGTGGTGTTGAGCAGCAGCACGATGCCGGCGGCGCCGGTGTAGCCGATGAGGGTGCCCATCTCCAGGAAGCTGCCGAAGAAACCGCGCTTCTTGTCGGGGGCGTACTCGGCGATGAAGGTGGAGGCGCCGCCGTACTCACCGCCGGTGGAGAAGCCCTGGACGAGGCGGAAGAGGATGAGCAGGACGGGCGACCAGAAGCCGATGGCGGCGTAGGACGGGATCAGCCCGATGCAGAGGGTGCCCAGCGCCATCATGATCATGGTGAGGGCGAGGACCTTCTTGCGGCCGATGCGGTCGCCGAGGGGGCCGAAGTAGGCGCCGCCGAGGGGCCGTACGAGGAAGGCCACGGCGAAGGTCGCGAAGGACGACAGCAGGCTGGCGGTGTCGCTGCCGCCGGGGAAGAAGACCTTGCCGATGGTGACCGCGAGATAGCTGTAGATCCCGAAGTCGAACCATTCCATGGCGTTGCCGAGCGCGGCGGCTTTCACGGCGCGCTTGACGACGCGTTCGTCGGTGACGGTGATGTCGGTGCGCCGCAGTTTGGGGTTCTTGCGCCGGGCGACGGCACGGAAGAGCACCCGGTGGCGCTTGAGCGCTTCCCGGTCCTGTTCGGGAGCGGGGTCGGCTTCGGTGCTGCCGGTCGGCACGAGGCGGTCCTCTCGGGTCGGTCAGCGCGTGGTGCGCGGTGGGATACGACAGGTGCGCCTGCGCAGCGGAGCGTGGATCCAAACCACTCCGGCCGGATGAATTGAGGTATGTCACGTGCGGCCGGTCCGTCCGGAGTGCCGGGGCGGGGTGGTGACAGGGCCGTGGCGGGGGTGCGCCAGAGGTGCGGCAGGCCTTGTTACAGGACTGGTACACAGCCGAGTGGTCACTGCAGTGTTCAAGCAATCAGCCTGTGTCGCGGGGACGGGAGAGTGTCAGCGCGGGGGGCGGCATTCGTGTTTGCTGTGGGGGTACGGGGCGTCGTCCCCGGGAGGAGAGCGTGATGACGGACCGCGAAGGGGCCCGCTGGGTTCGGGGGCGTACCGCGCTGGCGGCCTTTGTCGTGGTGACGGCGCTGGCGGCCGGCGGGGTGTGGTTCGGGCAGTCGTCGGACCGTGCGTCGGCGGTGGACGCCGCGCCGAAGACCTCGGCGGTGCAGGACGTGAAGGACGACGGCAAGCAGTCCGGGGGGCTGCCGGGGGTCCGGGACTGCGGGCGCGGGAAGCCGGAGACCAAACCGCATGTGATTACGCTGACCTGCGAGGATGCGGAGATGGTGGCGACCGCGATCTCGTGGAAGTACTACGGGGAGCGGGAGGCGCTGGGGGTGGGTGTGGTGCAGGTGGAGAGGACGGATTCCGGCGTGGGCACGGATGCCGGTTTCCCGGCCACCTTCCGCCTCCGTGATCCGGAGCGGATCGGCGGGGCGCTGGCCTTCACCGGTCTTGAGGTGACGTACGAGGGCTCGACGCCGCTCGGTGACACGACGGAGATGTACAACCTCGCGTGATGGGCATTCGAGGCCGGATCGCCCTGGCCATTTCCTGTATGACCGCGCTGGCCGTGGTGGTGCTCGGGTTTGCCGTGCACCACATAGCGGATGCGGAGCGGGAGCGGTCGGCGCGGGCGTATCAGGACGACCGGTTGAGTTCGGCGCTGCAGATCTACGAGCGGGACGGCACGCTCGCGCTGGGGGCGCAGCTGGACGATGCGACCTTGCCGGTGCCGTTGCGGGACGCGGTGTTCCAGAACCAGTCGGGGACGTATGTCAGCGGTGGTGAGGATCCGCGGGTGTGGGCGGCGACCGGGGTCGGGGGCGGCGACGGGAGAGCGCCGACGCGGTCGCTGTCGGTGTCGGCGGCGTATCCGGATGACGATCCGGCGCAGGTGACGCTGGACCGGGCGCTGCTGATCGCGGGGTGCGGCACGGTCACGCTGATGGCGGGGGTGTCGTGGTTCGTGGCGCAGCGGCTGTCGCGGCGGCTGCGGATGAGCGCGGCGGCGGCGCGGCGGATCGCGGCGGGCGCGGCACCGGACGCGGACGCGCTGGCGAGCAACGGCCGTGACGAGGTGGCCGAGTTGGGCCGCAGTGTGCATCACATGGCGACGTCGCTGGCGGCGCGGGTGGAGGCGGAGCGGGAGTTCACCGCGGATGTGGCGCATGAGCTGCGGACGCCGGTGGCCGGGCTGGTGGCGGCGGCGGAGCTGTTGCCGCAGCCGCGGGCGGTGGAGCTGGTGCGCGACCGGGCGCAGGCGATGCGGCGGCTGGTGGAGGATCTGCTGGAGGTGTCGCGGCTGGACGCGGGGGTGGAACGGGCGGATGTGGACGCCTGTGAGCTGCCGTCGCTGGTGCGCGGGATCGTGCAGCGGGCGGCGCGGCAGCGCGGGGTCGACGAGGCCGACGAGGTGTCGGTGACCGTGGAGGGGGAGCCGCGGATCGTGGAGACGGACCGGCGGCGGGTGGAGCGGGTGCTGGTGAATCTGCTGGCGAACGCGGCCAAGCACGGCAAGCCGCCGATCGAGGTGGTGGTGGCCGGTTCGCGGATCGTGGTGCGCGATCACGGTCCGGGCTATCCGGCGGAGTTGTGTGCCGAGGGGCCGCGGCGGTTCCGTACGGCCGCGCCGGAGCGGGGCACCGGGCACGGGCTGGGGCTGACGATCGCGGCCGGCCAGGCGGAGGTGCTGGGTGCGCGGCTGGACTTCGGCGCCGCCGCGGAGGGCGGCGCCGAGGCCGTGCTGGAGCTGCCGGACCGGGCGGTGCCCGACCTCGCGGTTACAGCCCCAGGTCCTTGATGATCTTGGCGACGTGGCCGGTGGCCTTGACGTTGTAGAGGGCGCGCTCGACCTTGCCGTCCTCGTCGAGGATGACGGTGGAGCGGATGACGCCGGTGACGGTCTTGCCGTAGAGCTTCTTCTCGCCGAAGGCGCCGTAGGCCTCCAGGACCGCCTTGTCGGGGTCGCCGAGCAGGGTGACCTTGAGCTCTTCCTTCTCGCGGAACTTGGCGAGCTTCTCCGGCTTGTCGGGGGAGATGCCGATGACGTCGTAGCCGTGGCCGGCGAGGAAGTCGAGGTTGTCGGTGAAGTCGCAGGCCTGCTTGGTGCAGCCGGGGGTCAGGGCGGCCGGGTAGAAGTAGACGATGACCTTGCGGCCCTTGTGGTCGGCGAGCGAGACCTGCTTGCCGTCCGCGTCGGGCAGGGTGAAGGCGGGGGCGGTGTCGCCGGGCTGCAGTCGCGCGCTCATGGCTCTCCTTAGGGTGGATCCGTACGCCCCGACATTAGCCAGCCGGGGTGCCAAGTGGTGCCGGGGGCACCTCGGGTGCGCGAAACGGGGGTGCTGTGGGGCGCGTGGGGGTGTGAGCTGACAGACTGTCCATCACGAATCGGCAGTCAGTGGTGTGGCCGGTTCCGTACGGGGCCCCGTGCCCGGCCCCCGTACGCAGCGGCGCGAGACGACGGAGGCAGCGCGGTGGCGGAAGCCAGGACCCCGGCGCAGATCGAGGCGGACATCATCCGCAGGCGGCAGGAGCTCGCCGTCACGCTCGACGAGATCGGTGTGCGGCTGCACCCGAAGACGATCATGGATGACGCCAAGGCGAGGGCGGCTGCCGTCGTGGACCGTACGGCGGGGCGGGCCTATGTGGCCGCCAATCGCGCGGTGACGGATGTGCGGGCGCAGCTGGTGTCGGAGGACGGGGCGCCGCGGCTGGAGCGGATCGTTCCGGTGGCGCTGATCGGTGTGGCCGTGGTGGGCCTGCTGACGCTGCGCGCCAGGCGGCGCGGCTAGGCGGTCTGCGCCGCCCCGGGCCCGGGGCGGCCCGCGGTGCGTGCCGGGCGGCGCCGGGCAGGTACCGTCATGCCGTGAGCCCGAATAACGCCAAGGACACCCACGACAAGCTGCCGATCCGGATGCTGCACGACCGTGTGCTGGTCCGGACGGACATCCCCGAGGGCGAGCGCCGCTCGACCGGGGGCATCGTCATTCCCGCGACCGCGGCGGTCGGCCGTCGCCTGGCCTGGGCCGAGGTGGTCGCGGTCGGGCAGAACGTGCGGACCGTGGAGGTCGGGGACCGGGTGCTGTACGACCCGGAGGACCGGGCCGAGGTCGAGGTGCGCGGCGTGGCGTATGTGCTGATGCGTGAGCGCGATCTGCATGCGGTGGCCGCGGAGCGGCTGGAGGGCGCGGAGGACTCGACCGGGCTGTACCTGTAGCCCCCGGAACACCGGGCGGTAGCTGTCGCCCACGGAACACCGGGCGGTATCTGTAGCCCCAGGAAGCGGGCGGTGACCGGGGTCACCGCCCGTTCTGCTGCCTTTTGCTAGCCTCGGAGACACCCGACGAGACGCGCCGTACCGGGTCAGGACAAGACGACGCACCCCTGTTGAAGCTCTTTCGCGGAGGTGCCGTCATGGCCTGGATCCTGATCGTGGTCGCCGGTCTGCTGGAGGTCGGCTGGTCGATCGGTATGAAGTACACCGACGGCTTCACCCGGCTGTGGCCCAGTGTGTTCACCGGCGCGGGCATCGTCGCCAGCATGCTGCTGCTCTCGTACGCGGCCCGGACCCTGCCGATCGGTACCGCCTATGGCGTGTGGGTCGGCATCGGGGCGGCCGGTGCGGCGGTGGTCGGCATGATGGTGCTCGGCGAGCCGGCCACGGCGGCCCGGATCTTCTTCATCTGTCTGCTGCTCGTGGCGGTGGTCGGGCTCAAGGCGACGTCGGGGCACTGACGCCCGCCCGGCGGACGCGCGGCGCGCTCCCGTGGGAAAGCACGGGCGCGCGCCGCTATCCGTCCCACCTCCACTGCATCTGCCGCTCCAGCTCGTCGCTCTGCGGCTGCACCGTGGGGAAGTCGTTCGTGGGCGGTGTGGTCGGCCCGGGCTCGGTGGGGAGCGTCGGGGTGGGGGGTTCGACGGTCGGCCGGGTGGGGGCGACGGTGGGCGGGACGGGGTCGGTGGGCGATTCGGTCGAGCCGGGCGTCGGGGTGCCCGAGGCGCCGGGTGACAGCGAATCGCTGCCGGACGGCTCGGGCGAGGACGGTTCGGCTCCCGCTTCCAGTCGCAGGTCGAAGTCGCGGACCGGGCGTCCGTTCAGCGCGGCCGCGGTGTAGTCGGCCCAGATCTGGGCGGGGTAGTCGCCGCCGTTGACCCGCGACAGGCCTCCCGCGCCGTACAGGGGCTCCTGTGCGGCGCTCTCCGGGTTCTGGCCCAGCACGGCGACGACGGTGGCGAGTTCGGGCGTGTAGCCCGCGAACCAGGCAGCCTTGTCCTCCTCGGCGGTGCCGGTCTTGCCGGCCGCGGGCCGCCCGGCGCCCTGGGCCGCGGTGCCGGTGCCGCCGTCGACGACGCCGCGCAGGATGGCCGTGGTGGTGTCGGCGGCGGTCCGCGGGACGGCGGCGGTCTCCTCGCGCTCGGGCAGCTCGATCTCCTCGTCGCTCTTGGTGACCTTGTCGACCAGGGTGTACGGCCGGTGGGTGCCGTGGTCGGCGAGGGTGGCGTAGGCCTGCGCCATGTGCAGGACGCTGGGGGTGGCGGTGCCCAGCGAGACGGCGCCCTGGGAGGAGGCGAGGCTGGGGGTGTCGGCGGGGATGCCCAGGGCGACGGCGGTGGCCTTGACCTTGGCGGGGCCGACGTCGATGCCCATCTGGGCGTAGACGGCGTTGACGGACTTGTCGGTGGCCTCGGTGACGGTGATCGGGCCGTAGGAGCGGTCGTCCTCGTTGGCGGGCGCGAAGCCGGTGGCGCGGCCGTGACTGACCGTCATCCGCTTGTTGGTGCCGTCGTAGACGGTGTTCGGGGTGATCCGGGTGCCGTCCTGGGTGGTGGAGCGGTGCTGTACGGCGGAGGCGAAGACGATCGGCTTGAACGTGGAGCCGACCTGGTAGTCGTTGCGGGTGGCGCCGTTGACGTACTGCTTGGCGTAGTCGATCCCGCCGTAGAGGGCGACGACCCGGCCGCTCGCGGGGTCGATGGAGGCGCCGCCGGCCCGGACGTAGCGGTCGACCTTCCGGGAGTCGTCGAGCCGGTCCATCACCCGGGTGTTGACCGCCTTGACGAAGGCGTTCTGGCGTTTCTTGCTGATGGTGGTGGTGATCCGGTAGCCGCCGCCGCGCAGGGTGTCCTCGTCGAGGATGTGGTGGCCGGTGAGGTAGTTCTTGACCGCTTCGACGAGGTAGCCGCGCTGACCGGAGAGTCCGGGGGAAGGTTTGGCGGGCTTCGTCGTGGGGAACTCCAGCGCGGCCCGCTCGGCGGGGGCGAGCCACTTCTTCGTCACCATGCCGTCCAGGACGTAGTTCCAGCGCGACAGCACCCGCTGCCGGTTCTCGGGGTGCGCGGTGAGGTCGTAGGCGCTGGGGGCGTTGAGGAGGGACGCGAGATAGGCGCCCTGGGCGGTGGTCAGCGCTTCCGCGTCGCGGCCGTAGTAGGTCCGGGCGGCGGCCTGGATGCCGTAGGCGTTGCGGCCGTAGTAGCTGGAGTTGAGGTAGCCCTCCAGGATGTTGTCCTTGCTCACCTCGCGGTCCAGCTTGATGGCGATGAAGAACTCCTTGGCCTTGCGGGTGAGGGTCTGCTCCTGGCCGAGGTAGTAGTTCTTCACGTACTGCTGGGTGATGGTGGAGCCGGACTGCTTGCCCTTGCCGGTCAGGGTGTTCCAGGCGGCCCGGACCATCGCGGCGGGGTCGACCGCGGACTCGGAGTAGAAGTCCCGGTCCTCGGCGGCGAGTACGGCCTGCTGGACGGGCCGGGGGATCTGGCTGAGGGTGACGTTCTGCCGGTTGATCTCGCCGTCGTGGGCCAGCTCGGAGCCGTCGGAGTAGAGGTAGATGTTGCTCTGGGCCTTGGCGGCGCTGTTGGCCGGCGGGATGCCGACGAGCAGATAGCCGGCGATCATCCCGCCGACGACGAGCAGCAGGAACAGCAGCCCGGTGCCCAGCACCGTGCGCCAGGTGGGGATGACACGGCGCCAGCCTGTGCGTTGTCCGCTCATGTCGGTATGGACTCCTCGGCCGCCGCCGAAGGTTGTACTGCGGCGGACGGTGTCGTGTCGGGGGACTGCGCGCGGTACGCCGGAAGAGCAACTGCCGCCCGCTGGGAAACTCTCGCATCATGCGTCCCGGTCAGCGGGGGTGGCGCGCACCGGAGTCCGCCACCTGACCGGCTGAATGGCGCCCACGGCTCACCCGAAGCGGTGATAATTCGATGGTGCCCGCCGTGCCCGCGACTTAGGCTCCGGTGCTTTGCGCGTCCGACGAGAACGGGGCTGGGGGGAGGGCGGCGTGGTGTACGCGGCGGTGGCGGCCGGCAGCTTCCGGCGGTACGCCACCTATCGGATCGCCACCGCGGCGGGGGTGTTCACCAACACCGTCTTCGGCTTCATCGTCGCCTACACGTACATCGCGCTGTGGGACGAGCGGCCGCATCTGGGCGGCTACGACCAGGCGCAGGCGCTGACCTTCGTATGGACCGGGCAGGCGCTGCTGGCCACCGCGGCGCTGATGGGCGGCGGCGGGCTGGACGAGATGCAGGAGCGGATCCGCACCGGCGATATCGCGGTGGACCTCTACCGGCCCGCGGATCTCCAGCTGTGGTGGCTGGCCACGGATCTGGGGCGGGCCGGGCTGCAGCTGATCGGCCGCGGGGTGGCGCCGATGGCGGTGGGCGCCCTGGCCTTCCCGTTGGCGCTGCCCGGCGATGCGCTGACCTGGGGCTGGTTTCTGCTGTCGGTGCTGCTCGGGGTGCTGGTGAGCTTCGCGCTGCGGTATCTCGTCGCGCTGGCGTCCTTCTGGCTCCTCGACGGCTCGGGTCTGGCCATGATCAGTGGGCTGGCCTGCATGTTCTTCACGGGGATGGTGCTGCCGCTGCGGGTCTTCCCCGGCGGTTTCGGGGAGGTCGTCCAGCTGCTGCCGTGGGCGGCCATCCTGCAGGTGCCGGCGGATGTGCTGATGGGCGTCCGGAGCGGCGACGCGCTGGTGCGGGGGCTGCTGTTCCAGGCGGTGTGGGCGGTGGCGCTGCTGGCGCTGGGGCGGCTGGTGCAGTCGGCGGCGACCCGCAAGGTGGTGGTGCACGGTGGCTAGCGGGCAGGCGCCGGAGCGGGCCGGGCGCGGCCGGGCGGCGGCGGTGGCGCAGGGGCTGTCCGCGTACGGGCTGATCGTGCGGATGTGGGTGCGCGCCGCCCTCGCCTATCGGACCTCGTTCGTGATGATGACGATCGGCAGCTTCGCGGCCAACGGTCTGGACTTCGTCGCGATCATGATGATGTTCTCGCAGATCGAGGCCCTCGGCGGCTTCACGTTGCCCGAAGTGGCCTTCCTGTACGGGACGTCCGGCATCGCGCTGGGCCTGGCGGATCTGCTGCTGGGCAGCATCGAGGGGCTGGGCCGGCGGATCAGGGACGGCACCCTCGACACGCTGCTGCTGCGCCCCGTACCGGTCTTCGCGCAGATCGCGGCGGACCGCTTCGCGCTGCGCCGGGTGGGCCGGGTCACCCAGGCGCTGCTGGTGCTCGGCTGGGCGCTGCCCCGTATCGAGGTGGACTGGACGCTGGGCCGGGTGCTGATGGTGCCGCTGATGGCGGTGTGCGGCACGGCCATCTTCGCGGCGGTCTTCACCGCCGGGGCCGCCTTCCAGTTCTGGGCGCAGGACGCGGCCCAGGTGCAGAACTCCTTCACCTACGGCGGCAATGCGCTGCTGCAGTACCCGCCGACGGTGTTCGCCAAGGAGCTGGTGCGCGGGGTCACCTACCTCGTTCCGCTGGCCTTTGTGAACTGGCTGCCCGCGCTGCGGCTGCTGGGCCACCCCGACCCGCTGGGGCTGCCGGGCTGGGTGGACTTCCTGGGGCCGGTGGTGGCGGCGCTGATGTGTACGGGGGCCGGGCTGGCGTGGCGGGTGGGGCTGCGGGGGTACCGCAGCACCGGCAGCTGAGGGCGCGTCATGGCGCGGGCCGCGAACGGGACGACGGAGGAGTGGGTGTGGTGAGCGGTGCCGGCGCTGCGGAGCAGCTGATCGAGGCCGACGGTGTCGAGAAGGTCTTCTCGGTACGGCGCAGGGCGGGCCGGCTGCGGCGGGTGCGGCAGGAGGTCCGGGCCGTCGACGGCATCTCCTTCCGGGTGCCGCGCGGCGAGATGGTCGGCTACATCGGGCCGAACGGCGCCGGGAAGTCCACCACCATCAAGATGCTGACGGGCATCCTCGTCCCCAGCGGCGGCCGGCTGCGGGTCGCCGGCATCGACCCGGCGCGGGAGCGGACCCGGCTCGCCCGCCGGATCGGGGTGGTCTTCGGGCAGCGCACCACGCTGTGGTGGGATCTGCCGCTGAAGGACTCCTACGAGCTGGTGCGGCGGATGTACCGGATCCCGGACTCCGTCTACCGCGCCAACCTGGAGCGCTGTGTCGGACTGCTGGACCTGGGCCCGCTGCTGACCGTGCCCGTGCGGCAGTTGTCGCTGGGACAGCGGATGCGCGGCGATATCGCGGCGGCGCTGCTGCACGACCCCGAGGTGCTGTATCTGGACGAGCCGACCATCGGCCTCGATGTGATCAGCAAGGCGAAGGTGCGCGAATTCCTGCGCGAGGTGAACGCCGAGCGGGGCACCACGGTCCTGCTGACCACCCATGACCTCACCGATATCGAGCAGCTGTGCCGCCGGGTGATGGTCATCGACCACGGTCATCTGGTCTACGACGGCGGGCTCGACGGGCTGCGGGCGGCCGGCGAGGGCGAGCGGACGCTGGTGGTGGACCTGGCGCGGGAACTGCCGCCCATCGAGGGCGTACCGGGCGCCCGTACGGTCCGGGTGGACGGGCCCCGGCAGTGGCTGGCGTTCCCGGCGTCGCAGAGCGCGGCACCGCTGGTCGCGGCGGTCGCAGAGCGCTATCCACTGGTGGACCTGTCGGTGCGGGAGCCGGACATCGAGACCCTGATCGCCGAGCTGTACGCGGGCGGCGGGAAGCGGCGGGATGTCGTGGAGAACGGGGGCATGGCGGGCGACGCGCTCTAATGTGTCCGTATGACTGAAGACCTCCCGGAATTGCGCGCTTCCGACACCGACCGTGAGCGGGTCGCCGAGATCCTGCGGGACGCCCTCGCGGAGGGGCGGCTGGCGATGGAGGAGTTCGACGAGCGGCTCGACGCGACGTACAAGGCCCGCACCTACGGGGAGTTGGAGCCGCTCACCGCCGATCTGCCGGTGGCCGCGGCGGGCGGCCCGGCGCCGCTGTCGCTGCGCAAGGAGAGCGGTGCGCCGACCCGGTGGGCGGAGCGGATCGTCAGCGGCACGCAGGGGTCCGCGGTCGGCCTCTCCTTCATGGGCGGCTTCCAGCGCAAGGGCCGTTGGACGATCGGGCGGCGCTTCACGGCGGCCTGCCTCATGGGCGGCGGCCAGATCGATCTGCGCGAGGCGCAATTCGCCGGACCCGAGGTCGTCATCGACTGCTGGGTGCTCATGGGCGGGGTGAACATCGTGGTGCCGCCGGGCGTCGAGGTCGATGTGCGCGGGCTCGGCATCATGGGCGGCTTCGACGCGCGGGAGGACGGGACACCGGGCGAGCCCGGCGCGCCCCGGGTGGTCGTCAGGGGCCTGGCCCTGATGGGCGGCGTCAGCGTGGAGCGCAAGCTGCCCAGGGCCGAGCGGCGCCGCCTGAAGGAGGAGCGGCGCCGCCTCAAGGACGACGGGCGCAAGGAGCTGGACTAGGGCTTGTCCGCGGGGCGTGTCCGCAGGGTTTGTCCGAACCGGGGCGGCGCGCCTGCTCCGTTGGGGTTACAGCGCGGCGGGAGCCGCCTGCCTGAGGTGGGCGAGGTTCACGGCGTTCGCCATGGCGCGGAAGCCCTCGTCGCTGGGGTGGAGATGGTCGCCGGAGTCGTAGGCGGGGCGCAGCCGCACCGGCGCGGACGGGTCGCGCAGCGCCTTGTCGAAGTCCACGACCTCGTCGTAGACGGTGCCGGAGCGGATGATGCGGTTGACCTGTTCGCGGACCGAGTTCAGCTGGTTGGAGTAACCGCGGTGCCCCCCGAACGGCGTAAGGGTGCTGCCGGTGACGCGCAGCCCGCGGGCGTGCGCCTCCCGGACGATCTCCCGCATTCCCGCGACGATCTTCTCCGGGTCCAGCTGCCGTGGGGACTTGAACAGGTCGTTCAGCCCGATCTCGACGATCACGGCCTTCACACCGGTACGGGACAGCGCGTCGCGCTCCAGGCGGGACAGCACACTGGGCCCGTTGTTCGGCGAGAAGCGGCTGCCGTTGACCAGCAGCCGGTTGCCGCTGATGCCCTGGTTGAGGACGCCGTAGCGGGGCGCGCCGGGCTCGTTGCGCAGCCGCGCCGCGAGGAAGTCCGTCCAGCGGTGGTTGGCACCGGGGGTGGAGGTGATGCCGTCGGTGATCGAGTCGCCGATCGCGACGACCGCGCCGCGGGCCTCGGTGCTCCACACGTCCACACCGGTCAGATACCGCCAGTACGGGCTCTGCTCGGTGTAGGCGGCGCCGGTGGCGTCCTCGGCACGGTCGCCGCGCGCCAGGTAGGAGGTCTGCCGGGCGTACGGGTGGTAGGTGGCGGGGCCCGAGGGGGAGGGCGAGTAGGTGGTGACCAGCAGGTCCGCGTCGCCGGGCACCTTCAGCCGGGTCGGGTCGCTGGTGACCGCGCCGCCCGCCGGGATGGTCACCGCGGGCTTGCCGCCGAACGCCAGCCGCCGCATGGTGCCGGTCGCGGCGGTGGGGTTGCTGGGGGCGGCGGCCAGCGCCAGCGAGGCGTGGCTGACCACCAGCGGCCGGGTGCCGTAGAGGTTGGAGAGCTGGATGCGGACGCCGGAGCCGCCGACGCTGGTGTGCACGACATTGCGTATCGACATGCCCGCGTAGCCGTTCAGGGTGCCGGGCTCGGCCGCCGCGGCGGCCGCCGACCAGGTGCCGACCCACTGTCCGGAGACCGCGGGGGCCGCGGGGTCGCGCGGCTTGTGCGAGGAACTGCCCGGGCCGCCGCTCTCGCCGCCGAAGCCGACGAATATCGCGGTCGAGATCAGCACCACCACTGCCGCCAGACCGGCGAGCAGGGAGTAACCCACACTTTTCTTCATGCGGGAGAGGTCTCCTGGGTAAAGCGGAGCAGCACGCTCCGGGCGGGCAAGGGCAGCGGATGATCAGCGGCACCGTTGCGGTCCGATCGGTCCCTCATGATCCCACGGACCGCGGGGGAGCCGCCCGGCACCCCGCTCGATGCCTCCACGGCATGGACGCGGGGAACTCGTGGTTCGTTCCAGGAGTAGGTCACAGTGGGATGACGGCCGGAACGTGGCCGTCGTGCGGAGCAGGATAGGGCGTACGGACGGCGGGGGCACGGTGGGAGCGGTGGAGCGGATGGAACGCACAGGAGCGGATGCGGCGCCCCGGGCGGAGCGGGTGCCGGCGGCGGGCACGGCGCCCGGCGGCGGTTTCGTCTTCGGCGTCGCCGACGAGGAGCGCCGGCGCGGAGTGCGCCGGATGAAGACGCTGGCCACGGGCCTGCTGCTGGCCGTCGCCGTGGTCTATGTGCTGGCGAAATGGGCCGGATCCGCCGGGGCGGGCGGCTGGACCGGGTTTGTCGCGGCGGCCGCCGAGGCCGGGATGGTCGGTGCGCTGGCCGACTGGTTCGCGGTCACCGCGCTGTTCAAGCGGCCGATGGGGCTGCCCATTCCGCACACCGCGATCATTCCCACCAAAAAGGACCAACTGGGTCAGAGTCTGGGCGATTTCGTCGGGGAGAACTTTCTCTCCGCCGAGGTCGTCCGGCGCCGGCTGCGCTCCGTCGGCATCGGCCGCCGGCTCGGCGGCTGGCTCGCCGAACCCAGGAACGCCGACCGGGTCACCGAGGAGCTGTCCACCGCGCTGCGCGGCGCGCTGACCGTACTGCGCGACTCCGATGTGCAGGCGGTGGTCGGCGAGGCGATCACCCGCCGGGCGGACGCCGTGGAGATCGCGCCCGGTGTCGGCACCATGCTGGAGAAGATCGTCGCGGAGGGCGGCCACCGGCGGGTGGTGGACCTGGTCATCGCCCGCGCCCACGACTGGCTGGTCGAGCACGGAGACTCCGTCATGAGCGCGGTCTCCGGCGGCGCACCGGGGTGGACCCCGCGGTTCGTCGACCGCAAGGTGGGTGACCGGGTCTACAAGGAACTGCTGCGCTTCGTCACCGAGATGCGGGACATGCCCGAGCATCCGGCGCGCGGGGCGATCGACCGCTTCCTGCGGGACTTCGCGGAGGACCTGCAGTCCGACCCGGGGACCCGGGCCAAGGTCGAGCGGCTGAAGTCCGAGGTGCTGGGGCGCGGCGAGGTGCAGGATCTGATCGCCTCGGCCTGGGGCTCGGTCCGCGCGATGATCGTCGCCGCCGCCGAGGACGAGCGCAGCGAACTGCGGCTGCGGGTACGGGCGGCGCTGCTGTCCCTGGGCCGGCGGCTGGCCGGCGAGGAGCGGCTGCAGGACAAGGTGGACAACTGGCTGGAGGGTGCGGCCGTCTATGTGGTGACGACCTATCAGGGCGAGATCACCTCCCTGATCACCGACACCGTCGCCGGCTGGGACGCCGAGCACACCTCGAAGAAGATCGAGGCGCACATCGGCCGGGACCTGCAGTTCATCCGCATCAACGGCACCGTCGTCGGCGCGCTGGCCGGGCTGTGCATCTACACCGTCTCGCAGGCCTTCGGCGGCTGACCGCGTCCGCCGGCCGGACCGTGCGCGCCTCTGGTGACCTGTGCCCGCAGGGCTTACCGTGCCCGCGTGCGGGAGCGGATACCGGTAGTCGTACAGGGGCGGCGCACCCGTCGCTCCCGTGCCGCGCGGGCGCTGTGGACGGCGGCGGAGCTGGCGGTGACGCTCGGCGCCGTCCTGCTGCTGCTCGTCGTCCACCAGCTGTGGTGGACCAACCGTCAGGCGCAGTACGCGGCACGGGACCAGGTGGGCCGGCTGGAGCGGCAGTGGGACGCCCGGCCGCCGGCACCCGGCCCGGCCCCCGCGCCCGGGGACGACGGTCCGGGCGCGCGCACCGCACCGAGCGCCCCGCCGTCCGGCCCGCCCGCCCACCGCACCGGGAACCGGACGACGGCGCCTCCCGAGGACCGGGCGTACGCCGTCCTGCGCATCCCCCGGATCGGGCTCACCGCCCCCATCGCCCAGGGCGTCGGCAAGGCCGCGGTCCTCAACAGGGGCTACGTCGGCCACTATCCGCACAGTGCGCAGCCCGGCCGGGCCGGCAACGCCGCGCTGGCCGGGCACCGCAACACCCACGGTGAGCCGTTCCGCCGTCTCGACCGGCTGCGCCCGGGCGACACCGTCCTCGTCGACACCGCCGAGGCCCGCTACACCTACGCCGTGCGGCGCACCCTGCCGCGGACCACCCCCGGCGACGGCACGGTCCTCGCCGCGGTCCCGTACAGCAGCGTGCACCCCGCCTACCGCTTCACCGCGCCGGGCGCCTATCTGACCCTGACGACCTGTACGCCGGAGTACACCTCCACCTACCGGCTGGTGGTCTGGGCCGTGTTGCGGTCGACACAGTCCAGGTGACCGCGGGCCGGTGTCCCCTAGGCTCTCGGGTCGTGCGAAAGCGAAACCAGACCTCCGGCGGCCCGCCCCCGGGTTCGAGAAGGCGTCCCGCGCTGCTGTGGCTGCTGCTGCCGTATGTGCTGTTCCTGGCGGTGCTGCCGCTGGTGAACCATGTGACCCCGACCGTGCTCGGTCTGCCGTTCCTGTTCTTCTGGATGCTGCTGGCGACGCTGGCCACCCCGCTCGCGGTGTGGCTGGCCCGGCGCGGTGACCGGGCCCGGGGGCGGATATGAACGCCGCGGTCTCGACCGCCGTCTTCGGCGGCTTCATGGTCCTCACCGTCGCCCTCGGTCTGCTCGCGGTGCGGGGGAAGGGCGCGGGCGGGGGGCTCACCGGGTGGTCGGTGGGCGGCCGGAGCATGGGCACGGTCTTCATCTGGGTGCTGATGGCCGGCGAGAGCTATACGAGCTTCAGCTACCTCGGCGCGGCCGGCTGGGGCTACAACTCCGGTGCCCCGGTGCTCTATGTGCTGGCCTACATGTCCTGCGGCTACGCCCTGGGGTACGTCGTCGGGCCGATGCTGTGGGCCTACGCCCGCCGGCACGGCCTGGTCGGGATCACCGACATGATCGCGCACCGCTACCGCGCGCCCTGGCTCGGCGCCGCCGCCGCCCTCCTCGCCACGGTCTGTCTGCTGCCGTACATCCAGCTGCAGATCACCGGCATGGGCGTGGTCGTCTCCACGATTTCCTACGGTGCCATCAGCATCGACTGGGCCTACTTCCTGGCCTTCGCGGTCACCACCGGCTTCGTGGTGATCAGCGGGCTGCGCGGCAGCGCCTGGGTCTCGGTGCTCAAGGACGTCCTCGTCATCGGCACCCTTGGCTTCCTCGCCATCTATGTGCCGCTGCACTACTTCGACGGCTACGGGCCCTTCCTGGAACGGCTCGTCCACGAGAAGCCGCAGTGGCTGACGTTCCCGGGGCACGCCTCGGGCGGACTGGGCCAGGTCTGGTTCGTCACCACCACCCTCGTCAACTCCCTGACCGTGGTGATCTTCCCGACGACCGTGGCCGGCTATCTCGGTGCCCGCAACGCCGAGGCGCTGCGCAGCAACGCCCTCTACCTCCCGTTCTACAACGTGCTGTTGTTCGTGCCGATGCTGCTGGGTATGGCGGCGCTGTTCGTGGTGCCCGGCCTGACCGGCGCGGACTCCAACCTCGCGCTGTTCAAGATGGTGGTGGACTCCCTTCCGGCCTGGGCCGTGGGGCTGGTCGGGGCGGCCGCCGCCCTCTCCTCCATCGTGCCGATGGCCGTGTTCATGCTAGTCATCGGCACGATGTGGGGGAGGAGCGTGCTGGGCGCGATCCCTCGTCTCCACAAGGGGGCGGCCGGGGCGGCTTCCGGGGACGGCGGGGGAGAGGCGACGGGCGGGCGTCAGAAGCTGTGGTCGCAGCTGGTCGTGGTGGTGGCCGGGGCGCTGGCACTGCTGCTGACCTACACCGCCCCCGACACCCTCGTCCGGCTGTCCCTGATTTCGTACGAGGGCATGGCGCAGCTCGTGCCGATGCTGCTGCTGGGGCTGGTGTGGCGGCGGCTGACGCTGCACGCCGCGGTGAGCGGCCTGGTGGCGGGCTTCACGCTGGTCTGTGTCCTGGTGTTCGGGGGACACGACCCGGTGTGGGGGATGAACGCGGGGATCGTCGGGCTCGCCGTGAATGTGGCGGTGGCGCTGGCGGTCACCTGGCTGGGGCCGCGCGCCACGGACGAGAGGCCGGACGCCGAGGTGCTGGCGCTGGACGACGAGTTCCCGCGGGACGGAGTGCCGTCGCAGGACGGGCGGGTCAGCCCTCCGGCGTCGTCGTGATCTTCTTGCCCTGCTTGGAGACCGCGAACCACAGGCCCATCTTGCCCTGGCCGTTGATGTCGCCGGGCTGCTCGTCGCCGGTGAACCAGTAGACCGGCCAGCAGTCGACGGCCAGCTGGCGGGTGCCGTCGGGGCGGGTGACGGTGGAGATGAGCTTGGGGGCGATGCCCTTGAGCTTGGAGCGGTCGGCGGGCTTGGCGGGCTTCCAGGTGTCCAGGCAGGCGTCGTTGCAGCCGAACTTCATCGGCCAGGCGCTGTCCTTGTTGAAGCGGTAGAGGGTGCGGCCCTTGCCGTCGACGAGGATGCCGCCGAGGTCGGGGTGGTTGAACACCGAGACGTCGCTGGGCTCCTGGGCGCCGGCCTTCTTGCCGTCGGGGGCCAGCGCGTTCCACGTGCCGCCGACGCCCTGGCCCTTGGTGTCACCGGCCTTGGTGTCCTTGATGTAGCGGTAGGCGGGCCAGCCGGCGATGGTGAGCTGCTTGACGCCGTCGGCGCGGGTGACCGAGCCCAGCTTGCTCTCGTCGATGCCGGCCGGGGCGGTGGCGCCGTCGGCGGGGACCGGCGGCCAGGTGGTGGCGCAGGACCCGTTGCAGTTGGACTTGGCGGGGTCCGGGGTGTCCTTGTCGAAGCGGTAGAGGGTCATGCCCTTGGAGTCGGCGACGACCGTGCCGAGCTTGGCGTCCTGGTGCAGTGCCAGCTTCCCGGCGCTGGGCGCGGCCTTCGGGGCCTTGCCGCTGCCGCTGGCGCCGCCCGCCTGGCCGCCGTAGCCGTCCGCGCCGACGCCGCCGGAGGAGCCGTAGTCGCTGGTGCCCTGGCCGGCGGGCTGGACGTTGTCGGTGGTGGTGGTGCCGGCGCTCTGGGTGCCGCTGCTGCCGCAGGCCGTGGTCAGCGCCAGGGTGGCGACCGCCGCGGCCGCGAATGCCGCACGACGTCGATTGATCATGATGTCTCCTCTGCCGGTGGGTGGTTCCGTCGCTTGCTGAGGTGGTGACTGTGTTGCTCGTCCGGTCGCCCGTTCAGTTCCCGTCCGGGCGACGGCGGGGTGCCGTCGCCCGGGGAATACGCGCTACGGGGTGCCGGGCGTTCAACGGCGCCGAAGAATTTTCTCCGGGCGCAAAAAGCCTGTACGGCACGTCAGTTGCCGCCCTGCACCCGCATGGCCAGCGCCGGGCAGCGGCGCACCGCGAGCTGGGCGCGGCGCCGCATCCGGGCCGGCAGCGGCATGCTGGCGGACTGCGGATAGCCGTCCGCGCCGAGCTTCACGACGCCGGGCACGACATCGGCGCACAGGCCGTGGCCGCGGCACAGCGTCCAGTCGACCAGCAGCCGTTCCTGCGGCGGCGCGGACACCCGCGCCGGGGCGGGGGCGGGGGCGGTGACCGCCAGCGGCGGGTTCCCCGTGACCGGCAGGGCACCGGTCACCGGGCGGCCGCAGCCGAACCCCTTCGCATGCCGCTCGAACTCCTCGGGGAAGGACCGCAGGGCCGAGGCGACGAAGCGTGAGGTGCCGTCCGGGTGGCTGCAGGCGCCGCGCTTCTCCACGGCCCGCATCCGGGTCTGTACGGCTTCCAGGGCGCTCTCCCCGCCGCCCCGTACGGCGCGGTCGAGCTGGTCGGCGAGCGCGGGCAGGCCCAGCACACAGGGGCCGCACTGGCCGGCCGACTCGGCGGCCATCCACTGGGCGACGCGTACCGTCTCGCCCGCGGGACAGGTGTCGTACGGGATCGGCAGCACCGCCCCGGCGCCGAGCACCGCGTTGTACTCGGCCAGCGACTCCTTCGACAGGTTCGCGGTCAGCGCGTCCGCCGGGGAGATGAAGGTGCCGTGGTAGCCGCCGATCAGCACGCCCTGCCCCTGGTCCATGCCGCACAGCGCCAGGACCCGGGCCAGCGAGACGCCGTAGGGGACCTCCACCACCCGGCTGCCGGCGACCGTCAGCAGCAGCGTGCCGGGCTCGGTGGGCAGGCCCGCGGTGCGGTAGCCGAGCGCCCCGAGGCGGGCCGCCACGGCGAGCTGGGCGTAGGTCTCGGTGTTCGACAGCAGGGTCGGCACACCGTTGAGTCCGCGCTCGCTGGAGCGGATCTTGCGGCCCGAGGGCAGCCCGGGGCCGCCGCCCAGCCCGTTCGTCATGGCGGAGCCCTCGCCGGTGACGAACCGTTCGGTGAGCAGGGTGACCCGTAAAGCCGGCCGGACCGGGCCGCGTTCGTCGATGGCGCGCTGCACGGAGGTCAGGACGTCGGTGCGGGTCACCCCGAGGGCGACCTCCTGCGCGCCGAGCGCGTCGGCGGCCAGCAGCGCGCCGTCGAGCACCAGATGCGGGGCGTGCAGCAGCATCGCGGTGTCCTTGAGGCAACTGGGCTCACCCTCGCTGCCGTTGACGACCACCGCGCCCTTGCCGTCCGCGCGCTTCATCCCGTCGATGACGGCCGTCAGCTTGCGGGCGAAGGGGAAGCCCGCGCCGCCGCGGCCGCGCAGATCGATGTCCTCGGCCAGCGCCACCAGCTCCTGAGGGGTGAGCTGGGGGAGACTGCCGTGCCGGGACAGATGGGCCACCCGGTCCATGCGGGGTATCTCGTCGAGGCCGGCCAGCAGACGCGGCGGTCCGAAGGACGCCAGCGTCGGTACGGGCTCGGCCTCGGCGAGAACCGGCAGCAGTTGGGTGGGGGCGGGGGCGGTCATGGGAGTTCTCCTGTGTTCCTGCGTGCGTCGCGCAGCCGCAGGGCGAGTCGTACGGCCACCGCCGTGAGACAGATGGCATAGCCGGCGACGGCCCAGCCGGCCGCCGCACGGCCGGACTTGAGGCCGTGCACCAGGGCGAGGCCCCAGGCGAGGTAGGCGCACATGTGCAGCGCCCGCCACCAGCGGGCGCCGGTCAGGCCGGTGAAGGCGCCGCGTACCGCGCCGGTCACGGCGACGGCGATGAACGTGTAGGCGGCGAGGGTGCCGAGGCCGATGAGGCCCGGCCGGGCGCCGTCGGTGAACGGCACGGCGGCGGCCGCGGCGCCGGTGTGGCCCTCGGCGATCTTCACCCAGATGTGCAGGCCGAGGAAGCCGAGGCCGGCGACCGCGGTGCCGCGGTGCACGGCCTGGGCGAGCAGCCGGTGGCCGGAGTGCAGCACCATCCGGTCGGTGGCGGCCAGGCCCCACAGCACGGTGACCGACAGCGAGACCAGCGCGAGGACTCCGGCGCCGAAGTCCAGGAAGCGCATGAGGGTGTCCGCCGCACCCGAGTGCAGGGTGACGGCGATGAAGAGCAGCAGGGCCGCGGGAAGCGCCGGACGGAGCACGGCAGTTCCGGCGAAGCCGCCGCCGGGAGCCCGCCGGTCCGGCGGGCCGGGTTCGTGAGGAGGGCGCCGGGGGCGGGGCACGGTGGGCGAGGGCCGGGCGCGGTGTGAAGCGCGGCGGCTCTGCCGGCTCTGCAAACGCGGTGCGGACATCGGACCTCCCGGTGTCAGGGCACGGGTGCGGGATGCGAATTTCTATGAAATCTCCCGGGGGCGGTATTTGCCCGGGGCTTTTGTTCGGGTGACCACCGGTAACACTAAACATTCTGTAACCGGGTGGATACGCAGGGCCGTAATCCGGATGTGCAAAAGCATCTCCGAACGTGTTCAGGCTTTCGTAAGGTTTATCGCGCTGTGACAAATTCCTGCACTGGCATCGCGGTCGCGCGGGGGGACTCCGGATGATGCCGACTCAGGCGCACGGGGGGGCGCCAATCCCCTGTACCAACCGCATCCCCGCCAGGATCGAGGTAGCGATGTGTGATCTCCTGAACCGCATCTGGTCGCGTCCCCGCGGCGAGTGGAACCGGGTAGTGAGAAATGAACTCCCGGATCTCGCCGAGAAGTTGGTCGCGGAGTTGCAACGCGGATTTCCCGCATTGTCCGCACTTCTCGGGGATACTCCCGTAGAAGACGCACATTGGGCGCTTGAACAGGCCTTGCTGACAGTTCTGGGGTACCAAAAAGAGTCGGAAAGTAAACCTCCGGCAGTGCCCTCAGTTGTCACGCCGATGCCGGTGGCCCGGGCCCGACAGGACCTGTTCGACGTGCTCGCCGGCCAACGAGAAGTACCCGAGGAGGGGTTGCACGAGCTGGCCCGCGCCGCGGGCTGGCCGGTGCCCGACACCCTCCAGGCCGTCGTCCTCGCCACCCCCGCCGAGGCACCCCAACTCGCCGCGGCGCTGGGCCATGCCCTCATCGGCAACGTCGAGGGCTACACCTGTCTGTTCGTGCCCGACCCGGCCACCCAGACCCGGGCCCGCCTGGAGGCGGCGCTCAAGGGCCGTCCGGCGGCGGTCGGGCACGTGGTGCCGGCCACCGACACCGCGTCCTCGCTGCGTTGGGCGCGGTATCTGCTCACGCTGGCCCCGAGCCGGGTCGGCCCGGAGTCGCGGCCGGCGTTCGTCGACGACCATCTCTCGGCGCTGCTCCTGCTCCAGGACGAGTCGCTGGCGGACGCCCTGACCTCCCGCTGGCTCGGCCCGCTGGAGGAGCTGACGCCCCGGCAGAGCGAACGGCTCGAAGTCACGCTGCTGGCGTGGCTGGAAGGAGGAGGTGCCCCCGAGGCGGCCAAACTCTTGCATGTGCACCCGCAGACGGTCCGGTACCGCCTGCGCCAGATCGAGAAGCTCTTCGGTCCGGTCCTGCGTGACCCGCGTACCCGCTTCGAGCTGGAGATGGCGCTGCGCAGCCGGCGTCTGATGGCACACGTCCGCAGCTACCGTGCACGGGCCGGCCGCCGCGCCCGCGCCGTCGCGTCCTCCATACGTCCCCTTGGCATGGCCCGTGAGGCCCGCGTCAACGGCCTTTGAAGTACCGACGGATGAACCACCGCGCCCCTTGAGCTGACGGCCGGCCGGTCCGACGGCGTACCACCGGCACCACGACAGCACCTCGGCGCAGCACAGTGGCCCCGCCCCGGGAATCCGGGACGGGGCCACTGCGTTGTCGGGTCCAGGGGGCCCACAGGCCCCTTAGGGGACGTCTCCCCTAGGGGGCCTGCGGCCAAGGGCCCTGAGGCCAGGGACCCTGCGGCCAAGGGCCCTGAGGCCCGTAAGCCTCAGGGCCACCGGTCCGTCAGTTGCATTCCTGGCCGTTGTTGATGCAGTCGACCGCCTCGCGCATCAGGTTCTCCGGCATCACGTTGATGAAGTCACCGTGGTCGGTCACCGGTTTGTGCAGCTGTTCGGGGAAGCTGTCCACCGCGAAGCTGTTGCCCTGCGGGACGTCGTAGGTGATCCGCTGGACGAGCTGCGGGACCGCCTGGAAGCCTTGCGGGCAGTTGCCGTTCTGGTCGGAGAACGCCATGTGGTCGCGGTGGTTGCCGCTGTCGATGTCCCGGCCGTTCCAGCAGTTCTGGAAGGCGAAGGTCCGCACGACCTGCGAGCCCTGCGGGCACAGCGGGTACTTGTCCTTCAGCTGCCGGTCCTCGAAGCCGGTGCAGCTCCAGGAGGCGTTGGCGTTCTTCGTGCCGTTGGTGAACGCCTTGGCGTCGCCGGTGATGATCTTCAGGAAGCGCGGCATCTCCCGGACCTCGCCCGACTGGCTGCCCCGGAAGGTCAGGGTCACCGTCGCCGGGGTCAGCGTCGTGCCGACGTTGGCGTCCTGCGCGGCGCCCGGCTTCTGCTCGGCGTTGCCGTCGAGCTTGCGCAGCACCGGCCAGTAGTGGGTGGACTGGTCGCCGTTGTTGCAGGTGGTGTCGGAGGCGGCGAGCTTGTTGTCGTCGGAGAAGGCGTCGGTGGCCTTGTTGCCGACGTAGTCGTGGGTGTGGTGGGCGCCGTTGCTGACGCCCGGCGTCACGATGACGTTGTCGGAGTTGAAGTGGCCGTCCTCATTGCGGCCGCACTCGGTGGTGAAGGTGCCGGTCGAGGCGTTGCCTCCCTGGGGGGCGGCGAACGGCGGGGCGTCCGCATTCGGCTGGACGTTGTTGATGTCGACGAAGTCGTCGGGGGAGGGGCCGCCGGGCTGGCCCTGCTGCTGCCCGCCGTTCTGTTCCTGGCCCGGGTCCTGGCCCTGCACCTGACCGGCGTCCTGGCCCTGTACCTGACCGGTCTCCTGGCCCTGGGTCTGGTTCTGCGTCTGTCCCTGGTACCAGCCGTCCTGCACGGACTTCGTGGAGTCGTTGCCGCCCTCGCCCGCGCCCTCGTTGACGGGCTTCATGGTGCAGCCGCTCATCTTGAGCAGGTAGCCGGGCCGTTTGGCGTCCTTGGCGATCGCGGTGACCATCATCTTGATGGTCGTCTGCCGCTTCGTCTTCAGCCCGTTGAGGACGCTGTCGCCGCTGCTGCCGCTGCCGCTCGTCATCATCTTGTGGTAGGCGTCGTGCACCTGCTTGTCGAGCGCCGACAGCCCCTTGGAGACCGGGAGCTTGGCGCTGCGGGGTACCTGGCGCAGCCGTTCGCCCACATCGGGGCAGGAGAGCGTGAAGGCGCTCGCGGTGTGCTGGGAATGGCCGGCCGCCGCGTCCGGGGTGTTGTTGCCGGCCAGCGCCGTGGTGGCGTAGGCGGCCAGACCGCCGCCGCCCAGCAGCAGGGCGGTGGCGCCGATCAGCATTCTGTTCGTCAAACGCGAGCGTTTATGGGCCTGTTGCCGTTGCCTCATGAGATCACTTCGCTTCGTCCGATGTGAGGGGTGTCGGTTGGGTGCGGGTGTCGTTTCTTCCGGTTCGCGGGTGGTGGAGGGCGGGGTGCGTCCCCCGCCGTGGGCGAGGGGGTCCGCCGTCGTCCCGGCCGGCGTCCGCGCCGCCGTGGCATGCCAGGGCTCCGTGCCCTAGCTGCTGTGCAGGGTGTTGAAGTCGACGCTTCCGGTCTTCTCCAGCACCGTGATGTGCTGCAGGACGACGTCGTTGGCCCGGTTCGCCAGGGCGCGCACCATGGAGTTCTTGGTCTGGTCGCGGACCATGGCCACCAGGCCGAAAACCTTGCCGTGGGCCCGCCGCAGCAGCTCGGCGAACGTCGGGGCGAACTCGTCGCCCTGGGCGGCGTTCATCTGCGCGAGCCAGCCCTGCTGATCGGCGTTGGGCTGGTTGGGCAGCGAGATGCCCAGGGCCCGGCCGGCCTCGATCGACCGCCGGTCCAGTTCGGTGTGCCCGGCGACGAGGGTGGCGCCAGCGGTGCGGACCGCCGCGGTCTGCCCGCGTTCCTGCGCCTGGCGGCCCGCGGGCAGTTCCCACAGGCCGGCCAGTCTGACCTTCCGTACGAAGTCCCGGTCCATGGCGGTCAGCGGACCGTAGCGGGTGTTCACCGTGCCGCCGCCGTCATCGTCGTAGGTCACGGTGTTCGTCGCCGCCGACGCGGTCTCACCGAAGAGCTGGACGGGCAGCAGCAGTGCCGCGAGCGTGGCCACGAGCGCGGCTACCACCAGTCCGGTGGCGATGGTCCGCCCGGATGTTGCGGAATTGCTGAGGATCGACCGCACACGGCCTCCCGGATCGTCCGTACGTGAATGCCACCGGACGCTAAGTGCCCTGACGGGCCTGCGGTCGTGGGTCCTCACCCCTGGACAAATAAAGGCCGGGCCCGCCGCGGCACTGCTACGGTGCCGCGGGCGGGCCCGGCCGGATACGGGTGACGTGCGCCGGATGCCGTATGCCCGGCCGGGCCCGTCCAGAGGCGGTCCGCCCTGCGCTCTCAGCGCGCGTACAGGCCCGCCGCGGCCCATCTGCGCCGGTCCTGCCGGGTCTCGGGCTCCTCACGCTGTCCCTGGGCGTACAGGGCGTCGATCTCGGCCGCGTACCGCCGTACGATCGCCGCCCGCCGCAGCTTCAGCGACGGCGTCACCAGCCCGGACTCCTGGCTGAACTCGCCCGGCAGCACCCGGAACGCGCGGATGGACTCGGCCCGGGACACCGAGGCGTTCGCCCGCGCCACCGCCCGCCGTACCTCCGCCTGCAGCTGCTCCTCCGGCGTCGGTGCGCCGGAGTCCGTGCCGGGCGCCTCCCGCAGCTTGTGCCAGTGGTCCAGGGCCTCCGGGTCCAGTGTGATCAGCGCCGTCACATACGGCCGGTTGTCGCCGACCACCACACACTGCGAGATCAGCGGATGGGCGCACAGCCGCTGCTCCAGCCCCTGCGGGGCCACGCTCTTGCCGTTGCTGGTGATGATGATGTCCTTCTTGCGGCCGGTGATGACGAGGTAGCCGTCCTCGTCCAGATGCCCCAGGTCGCCGGTCGCCAGCCAGCCGTCGTACAGCCCGCTGCCCGGTGCGTCTTCGTCCTCGTCGAGATAGCCGGCGAACACCACCGCACCGCGCACCCACACCTCGCCGTCCAGCGCCAGGTGCACCGCACTGCCCGGCAGCGGCAGGCCCACCGTCCCGAACCGCACCCGGCCGGGCGGCTGTACGGTGATGGCGCCGCTGGTCTCCGTCAGGCCGTAGCCGTCGTAGACGGTGATACCGGCGCCGGCGAAGAGCAGCCCCAGCTCCCGGAAGAGCGGTGAGCCGCCGGAGACCGCGGTCCGCACCCGGCCGCCGAGCAGCTCCCGGATGCGGGAGTACACCAGCCGGTCGTAGAGCGCGTGCCGGGCCCGCAGGAACGGGTCGGGGCCGCGCCCGGTGCCCTGCGCCTCCGCCGCGAGGGCCTCCGCGTAGCGCACCGCCACCGTCATCGCCGCGTCGAACGTCCGCCGCCGGCCCGCCTCTTCCGCGGCCTGCCGGGCACGGGCGCAGATCTTCTCGAAGACGTACGGCACCGCGAACAGGAACGTCGGACGGAACGAGGCGAGCGCCGGCAGCAGTTCGTCCGAGGTGACATCGGGCTGATGGGCGAGCTTCACCCCGCCG
Source organism: Streptomyces sp. G7(2002) (assembly GCF_028870195.1). Taxonomy (NCBI): domain Bacteria; kingdom Bacillati; phylum Actinomycetota; class Actinomycetes; order Kitasatosporales; family Streptomycetaceae; genus Streptomyces; species Streptomyces sp. G7(2002). The sequence goes on along the minus strand of NZ_CP102609.1, from coordinate 3,803,643 downwards.
CGCAGACACGCCACCTGCACCATCAGCCCGTAGATGTGCGCGAACGGCAGGAAGGCCAGCAGCGACGGGCGTTCGCCGGGCGCGGCCAGCAGCCCGCCCCAGCCCGCGTAGAGGGTGTCGCACCCCGCGGCGAGATTGGCGTGGGTGATCACACAGCCGCGCGGGCGTCCGGTGGTCCCCGAGGTGTACACGATCGCCGCGACGGTGTCCGGGGTGACCGCGTGCCGCAGCCGGTGCACATCGGCCTCGGTCAGCCGGGTGCCCTCCTCCGTCAGCCGCCGGACGCAGTCCAGGTCCAGCTGCCACAGCCGGCGCAGCCTGGCCCGTTCGTCGCAGGCCTCGGCCACGGTCATGGCCTGCGCCTCGTTCTCCACGACGATCGCGGTGACCTTCGCCCCGGCGAGGATGCAGCGCAGCTGCTCGGCCGAGGCGGTCGGATAGACCGGGACGAGCTGCCCGCCGATCGCCCACAGCGCATAACTGAACAGGGTCCACTCGTAGCGCGTACGGGACATCAGCGCGACCCGGGTGCCGGGCCGTATCCCGTCCGCCAGCAGCCCCCTGGCCAGGGCCATGACCTCGTCGCGGAATTCCGCCGCCGACACCTCCTGCCAGCTGCCCGGTGTCCGGTCGTCGCGGCGGGCGAGCTGAGCGAAATCCGGCTGGTGGGCGGCGGTGTCGAAGACCGAGTCGGCCAGGCCGCCGGTCCGCAGCACAGCCGCCAGGGCCGGAACGCTGATGTCGCGCACAGCACCTCCTAGGTGTTCCCCCTTGATTTCCCCCTGCTCCCCGCCGTCCCCGACGGCAGGGAGGGCGCAAGCTACCGGCCGGTCTCCCGGCTGCCCAGATGTGTGGCTACTCTTGAGCGGAAGACGACAAGTCTTGACGACCGGACAACCTGAGGAGGGCGCTGGATGTACCGCATCGTCGACGCCTGGCGTCTGTACACCTCAGCGCTGTTCTTCGTCCTGGCCGGATTCCTGCTCACGCAGACCGGTCTCACCACGGCCCTGACCGCCGCCGCGACCACCACCGCGCTGATGCTCCTGTGCCGCGCCTTCCTGATCGCGGCCTGCGCCCGGCCCGTGCCACCGGGCCGGATCCGTACGGCCATCCGCGACCGCGAGCGGCGTACGGCCTTCCTGCCACAACGTGATCCCGACGCGGCCGGCCGCCCGCGTCCCCGGGCACCGGGCCGTCCCCTCCCGACGGCCGCGTAGGCGCACGGTCCGGTCCCCGTACCGCTTTCCGCGTCCGCGCGGCTCGTCACGCCGAATCCACATCCCGGCACGACGAGACCCGTGGAGGGCTCACCCATGTCCATGTTCGGCTTCCTCGGCGAGGCGCTGGCGCACGGCGCCCAGGCGATCGCCCCGCTCTTCGGCACCGCGGCCATGGCCGCCGCCATCGTTCTGTTCACCCTGGGGGTCCGCGCCGCGCTGCACCCCCTCGCCCGCGCCGCGGCCCGCGGCGAGAAGGCCCGTACGGCGCTCGCCCCGCAGCTCGCCGAACTCCAGCGCAAGCACAAGGGCAACCCCGAGCGGCTGCAGAAGGCGACGGCCGACCTGTACGCCAAGACCGGCTCCTCGCCGCTCGCCGGCTGTCTGCCGACCCTGCTGCAACTGCCCGTCTTCTTCGTGATGTACCACCTGTTCTCGACCGGGAGCGGGGGCCTGCTGGACCACACGCTGCTGGGTGCGCCGCTCGGCGGGCACTGGACCGGGGCGCTCGCCGACGGCGGGCTCTTCGGGCCGCAGGGGCTGGTCTACCTCGGGCTCTTCGCGCTGATCGCGGCGGTCGCCACCTGGAACTTCCGGCGCGCCCGGGCCACGATGGCCAAGGCCCCGCAGCCGGCCGCGGGCAACGCCGCACTGCCCGGTATGGCCTCGATGGCCAAGGTGATGCCGCTGCTGTCCTTCGGCACGCTGATCACGGTGGCGGTGGTGCCGCTGGCCGCCGGCCTCTACATGGTCACGACGACGACCTGGACGGCGTGCGAGCGGGCGCTGCTGCACCGGGACCGCGCAGCGCGCGGCGCACAGGAGACGGGCATCGAGGGGGCTGTGGCGGCGAAGGGGAAGACCGCCTCGGCCAAGGGGAAGGTGACTCCGGCCCCCAAGGGGAAGGCCGCGCCCGCCGGGGAGCAGACGTCCCCGGCCGGTGCGCCGGCGGCCGCGGCGGCTGACGGGGCGTCGGGTGGGCGCGCACCGCGGCAGGGCCCGGCACAGCAGCGGGCGGGCCGGCGCACGCCGAAGAGCCGCGCGGCCCGGCAGCGGGCGGCCCGCGCCAGGGCCAACTCGCAGGCCAACTCGCAGGGCAGCGCCCACGCCAGGGTGGCGGCGCCGGTCGGCTCCCGGGCCAACTCCCGTACCGAGGCCGACTCCCGGAACGGCTCCCGCCCGGCCGGCGAGGCGGGTTCGCAGTCCGGCGGCGGGGCTCCCGGGCACATCGTTACTACCCCTCAGTAACGGTCCAGTCCGTGAACGGGGTCTTGCGGACTGGACCCCGTTCTTGGAGGATCAGCCAAATCGCTCGATGGCCGTCCCCCATCGGCCGGCCGGGGAGACCCCTTCCCGGCCGACCTTCGACCACGGGAGTTGAACCGATGAAGCTGCTGCGTGTCGGAACGGTGGGGGCCGAACGCCCGGCGCTGCTCGACGGGACCGGGACTCTGCGGGACCTGTCGGGCCTGGTGCCGGACATCGACGGAGCGCTCCTCGCCGACGAGGCGAAACTGGCGCAGCTCCGTACCGCCGCCGCCTCCGGTGAGCTGCCGAGGCTCGATCCGGCCGGGCTGCGCACCGGCCCGCCGGTGGCCCGGATCGGCAAGATCGTGTGCATCGGGCTGAACTACCACGACCACGCCCGGGAGACGGGCGCCGCGACCCCCGCGGAGCCGATCCTCTTCATGAAGGCCCCGGACACGGTCGTCGGCCCCGACGACACCGTGCTGGTCCCGCGGGACAGCGTGAAGACCGACTGGGAGGTGGAGCTGGCCGTCGTCATCGGACGGACCGCCCGCTACCTGGAGAGCGACGCGCAGGCGCTGGCGGCGGTGGCCGGCTACGCGGTGGCGCACGATGTCTCCGAGCGCGCCTTCCAGATCGAGCGTGGCGGCCAGTGGGACAAGGGCAAGAACTGCGAGACGTTCAACCCGCTGGGCCCCTGGCTGGTGACCGCCGACGAGGTGCCCGACCCGCAGAACCTCGGCCTGCGACTGTGGGTCAACGGCGAGCTGAAGCAGGACGGCACCACCGCCGAGCAGATCTTCCCGGTGGCCGAAGTGGTCCGCTACGTGAGCCGGTTCATGACCCTCTACCCGGGCGACGTCATCAACACCGGCACCCCGGCCGGCGTCGCCATGGGCCACCCGGAGCCCAAGCCGTATCTGCGGTCCGGCGACGTCGTGGAGCTGGAGATCGACGGGCTGGGACGGCAGCGGCAGGAACTCAAGGACGCCTGAGGGGGCGGGGGCCGGGGGCGGGTTCGGGGGCGGTCGTCGGTCCCGGGGGCGTCTCCCCGAGCGGCGTACCGCGTCTCCGCTCCCGTGCCTCCGCTTCCCCGCCTCCGCTTCCCCGCCTCCGTTCCCGCGTCTTCGCTTCCCTGCCTTCGCTTCCCCGTCAGCCCGTTGCCAGGTACCGCTCCAGTGCCTCGACCACCAGCGCATGGTCGTCGGCCTGGGGCAGGCCGGAGACCGCTACCACCCCGACGACGCCCGTGCCGCGCAGCCGGAGGGGGAAGGCGCCGCCGTGGGCGGCGTAGCGGTCCGGGTCCAGGCGGGAGGAGTCCTCGAAGGTGCGGCCCTTGGCGCGGAAGCGGGCGCCGACCAGGTACGAGGACTCGGCGTAGCGTTCGACGACGGCGGATTTGCGGGCGATCCAGGCGTCGTTGTCGGCGGAGGTGCCGGGGAGCGCGCAGTGGAACAGCTGCTGGGCGCCGCGCCGGATGCCGATCGTCACCGCGGCGCCGCGCTCCTGCGCCAGCCCCACCAGCAGCGAGCCCAGCTGCCAGGCGTCGTCGTTGCTGAAGGTGTCGAGGACCAGCCGCTCCTCCTGTGCGGCCAGTTCGCGGATCTCGTCGTCGTCCGCCGGGCGCGGACCGGCCGGGCTCATGCGCGCGCCTCGATCCGGACCGTACGGCCTTCGGCGGCGGAGAGCTTGGCGGCTTCCAGGACGCGCAGTGCGGCCGCGGCCTCGGTGGCGGTGACCGGCGGCCGGCCGCCCTCACGGAGTGCCCGGGCGATCGCGGCGTAATACGCGGGGTAGTCGCCCGGCAGGGTCGGTACGGGCTCGCCGCCGCCGGTCTGCGGGGACGAACCGGCGCCGAGCCGACCCCGGCACGACTCCGGTTCGACGCCCCACTCGACGCCCTCGGTGCCGGGCCGCAGCCCCTCGCGCAGCGCGGCCTCCTGCGGGTCCAGACCGTGCTTCACATAGCCCGCCCGGCTGCCCAGCACCCGGAAGCGCGGGCCGAGCATGGCGGTGGTGGCGCTCACCCACAGATGGGAGCGGACGCCGTTCGCGTGGGTGAGGGCGAGGAAGGTGTCGTCGTCGGCCTCCGCGCCCGGACGCCGGATGTCGGACTCGGCGTAGACCGAGACGACCGGGCCGAACAGGGTCAGCGCCTGGTCGACGAGGTGGCTGCCGAGGTCGTAGAGCAGCCCGCCGATCTCCGCCGGGTCGCCGGACTCGCGCCAGCCGCCCTTGGGCTGCGGGCGCCAGCGCTCGAAGCGGGACTCGAAGCGCTGGATGTCGCCGAGCGCGCCCTCCTCGATCAGCTTGCGGACGGTGCGGAAGTCGTTGTCCCAGCGGCGGTTCTGGAAGACGGAGAGCAGCAGGCCGCGGTCGTCGGCGAGCGCGGCGAGCTTCTCGGCCTCGGCGGCGGTCGCGGCCAGCGGCTTGTCGACGACCACCGGCAGACCGGCCTCCAACGCGGCGGTGGCGAGCGGCACATGGGTCTTGTTGGGCGACGCCAGCACGATCAGATCGAGGTCCGCGGCGTGGTCGAGCACGGCCTGGGGGCTGTCGACCGTGCGGACCTGGGGATGCTCGGCGCGGGCCTGCGCCTGCCGTTCCGGATCGGAGGTCGAGACGATGTCGAGCCGCAGGCCGTCGGTGGCCGCGATCAGGGGGGCGTGGAAGACCGAACCGGCCAGTCCGTAGCCGATGAGGCCGACGCGGAGCGGGCCATCGGGGGCAGCGGTGCCGGTGGGGTCGCTGATCTCGCTCATCTCGCTCATGGCTCCCACTTAAGCAACGCTGTTGCCAAAGTGCAAGCGATGCGGACAATGGGTGGGTGAGCAGCGATGACATCTCCCAGGGCCGGGCCGGGGCGGCGGGTACCGACGGGGCGCCGGGCGCAGGTGGCGGCACTCCGGCCGCCGCCGGGAATCCTGGCGCCAGGGGAAAACCGGGGGCCATGGGGAAACCGGGGGCCACGGGAAGTACTGGCGCCATGGGCGGTACTGGCGCCACGGGAAATCCCGGCGTCAACCTCCCCGCGCTGCGTGGTCACAATGCCGCGCTGGTGCTCGGGCTGCTCCGTGCGGCCGGTGAGCAGGGGGTGAGCCGGCTGGAGCTCGCCGCGCACACCGGGCTGACCCCGCAGGCCGTCAGCAAGATCACCGCACGGCTGCGGACCGAGGGCCTGGCCGCCGAGGCGGGCCGCCGGGCCTCCACGGGCGGCAAGCCCGCCACCGTCCTGCGGCTGGTCCCCGGCGCGCGGCACGCGGTCGGGCTGCACCTGGACCGCGATGAGCTGATCGCCGTACTCGCCGATCTCACCGGCGCCCCGGTGGCCGAACGCCGCGCCCCGCTCGCCTTCGAGGCGGGCGCCGGGCAGGTGCTCGACACCGCCGGACGGGAGGTCGCGGCGCTGCGCGCGGAGGCCGGCGGGCCGCCGGTGCTGGGTGCCGGGGTGGCCTGCCCGGGCCCGCTGGACCACACCGCCGGCGTCCTGCACCGGGTCACCGGCGCGCCCCAGTGGGACGGCTTCCCCCTGCGGGACGCGCTCACCGAACGCCTCGGCCTGCCCGTCGTCCTCGACAAGGACACCAACGCGGCGGCGCTCGGCCTGGCCCAGGGGATGCCGTCCGGCGCCGGCTCGTTCGGGTATCTGCATCTGGGCACCGGCCTGGGCGCCGGACTCGTCCTGGGCGGCAGCCTCTACCGGGGCCCGCGTACCGGCGCCGGGGAGTTCGGGCACCAGACCGTGCAGTGGGACGGGCCGCTGTGCAGCTGCGGACGGCGCGGCTGCATCGAGGCGCTGTGCCTGGCGGCGGTGGCCCGCGGCGATCTCACGGGCGCGGCACAGGTGTTGGGGACCGGCGCCGCCAACCTCGTCGAACTGCTGGACATCGACCGGGTGCTGCTGGGCGGGCGCACCGTACTGGAGAACCCGGACGGGTTCCGTACCGGTGTGGCCGCGGCCCTCCATGCCCAGGCCCGCGCCCGCGGCAGGACCGCGGTCCCGGTGGCGCTCGCCGGGGGCGGCGCACGGGTGGTCGCGGACGGCGCGGCGGAGCTGGTACTCGCGCCGCTGTTCGGGACGCGGCAGCCGGCTCTGGTGGCCTGAGGGGGTGGTGCGGGCCTCCGGAGGGGCGGCCTTCCGGCGCCGCGGCCCGCGGCCCGCGGCCCGCGGGCTGCCGGGGGGCCTGCGGCCGGCGGCCGACGGGATCCTGGTTGGCCCGGCCCGGCCCGCCGCCCCCGGCCCGGCCCGCCGCCCGCCGCTGCCGCCCGGCCGGGCCCGGGATGCGAGGATCACGCCGTGGAGTTCCCGTACGGCCAGGATCCTGGCGCACCCATCCGGTCCGGCGTCCCCGAGCACGGACGCATTCCCAAGTACTACGCGGCCAAGGTCGAAATCGCCGCGCTGCTGGCGGAGTTGGGCGAGGGCGAGGTGCTGCCCACCGAGCGCGAACTGGCGCTGCGCTTCGAGGTCTCCCGTGAGACGCTGCGGCAGGCGCTGCGCGAGCTGATCCTGGAGGGACGGCTGCGCCGGCTGGGGCGCGGCACGGTCGTCGCGGGCCCCAAGCTGGAGCAGCCGCTGTCCCTCGCCAGCTACACCGAGGGCGTACGCGGCCAGGGCCGCAAGCCAGGACGGCACCTCGTCAGCCTGGACCGCTTCCCGTGCCCGCCCGCGCTCGCCGGTGACCTGGGGCTCGAAGTGGGCGACGCCGTATGGCACATGGAGCGGGTGCTGCTCGCCGACGACGAGCGGGTCGGGCTGGAGAGCACCTATGTCGCGGTCGAGCGGGCCCCGGACCTGGCCACCGGCTTCGAACCGGACTCGTCCTTCTACGCCTACCTCCATGAGCGGCTCGGCATCGGCTTCGGCGACGCGGACGAGCGGCTGGAGACCGTACTGGCCACACCGCGCGAGGCGCTGCTGATCGGCACCCCGGGCGCCCTGCCGATGCTGCTGATCCACCGGGTGTCGCGGGACACCGAGGGCCGCCCCCTGGAGCGGGTGCGCTCCCTCTACAGGGGCGACCGGTTCTCCTTCACCACCCACCTGGGGACCGCGGCACCGCGCTGAGGCGGCCCCGGCCGCCGCCCTTCCCGGCACCCTGAACCCACCCCGAAAGGTCACGAGAAGATAACGGGTCTAGGCCAGGTTTGCCGCCCTGTTCACCCCCGCGTCGCCGGACCACCCCCTACGGGCCACCCACCGCCGCGACCGTCTGGGGCATGCGAGTCATAGTCGTCGGAGCCGGTGTGCTGGGAACCATGCACGCCTGGCACGCAGTCGAGCGGGGCCATCAGGTCCTGCACATCGAGCGGGAGGCCGAGGCCCGCGGCGCCTCGGTCCGTAACTTCGGGCAGATCTGGGTCAGCGGCCGGGCGGGCGGCGAGGAGCTGCACACCGCGCTGCGGGCCCGGGAGCTGTGGGAGGGCATCGGGGAGCGCGTCCCCGGCCTCGGCTTCCGGGCCATCGGCTCGCTGACCATCGTCAAGAACGCCGCCGAGCGGGCGGTCGCCGAGGCCGCGGCCCGCCGCCCGGACGCCGCCGCCCGCGGCTACCGGCTGCTGGACGCCGAGGAGGCCCGCACCCTCAACCCCGCCCTGCGCGGCGAGTTCACCGGCGCGCTGTGGTGCGAACGGGACGCCGCCGTCGAACCACGGATCGCCCAACGCGCCCTGAAGGCGGCGCTGCTGGAGTCCGGCCGCTACCGCTACCTCGGAGGCCGGGAGGTCCGCGAGGTCGTCGGCGAGCGCGCCGTACGCGACGATCACGGCGAGGTCCACCACGGTGACGCCGTCCTCCTGTGCACCGGCGCCTGGCTCGGCGGCCTGGTGCGCGAGCTGTTCCCCGAGCTGCCGGTGCGCCGGGTGCGGCTGCAGATGATGCAGACCGACCCGCTCGGCGAGCCGCTGACCACCTCCGTCGCCGACGCCGACAGCTTCCGCTACTACCCGGCCTACCGGAGCGACGCCCTGGACGCGCTCAACGCCGGCCAGGCCCAGGCGCCGACCGCCGCCGCACACAAGATGCAGCTGCTGATGGTCCAGCGCGCCGACGGCGGACTGACCATCGGTGACACCCACGAATACGAGGCGCCCTTCGCCTTCGACACCGTCGAGGAGCCGTACGAGCATCTGACCGGTGTCGTCGAGTCCGTCCTGGGCCGCCCGCTGCCCCGGATCCGCCACCGCTGGGCCGGGGTCTACGCCCAGTGCACCGACACCACCCGTGTCGTGCACCGGCAGCAGGCCCGCGACGGCGTCTGGCTGGTCACCGGGCCCGGCGGCCGCGGGATGACCTGCGCCCCGGCCATCGCCGAAACCACCGCGAACGAACTGGGCTGGTGAGGAAGTTGACACACCCCGACATGACATCCGACCCGCGCGACAGGGACCTGATACCCGACTCCCACCACAGCGACGCGGCACCCGACTCCCAGCACAGCGACGCGGCCCCCGACCCCCGCGACAGCCAACTCATCGTCCTCGACATGGCCGGCACCACCGTCGCCGACGGCGGCCTGGTCGAGCAGGCCTTCGATGTCGCCGCCCGCCACCTGGGCGTCGAACCGGGCAGCGCCGACCACGCCGAGAAGCTCGCCTACGTACGGGCCACCATGGGCGAGTCCAAGATCTCCGTGTTCCGCCACCTCTTCGGCGACGAGGCCGCCGCCCGGCGCGCCAACACCGCCTTCGAGACGGCCTACGGGGAGCTGGTCGACGGCGGCCGGATCGCGCCGGTCCCCGGTGCCCGCGAGGCGATCGAGGCGCTGCAGGCCGCCGGACGCACCGTCGTGCTCAGCACCGGCTTCGCCCGGGTCACCCAGGACGCCCTTCTCGACGCGCTCGGCTGGCAGGACCTGGTCCCGCTCACCCTCTGCCCGGCCGACGCCGGCGGCCGCGGCCGCCCGTACCCCGACATGGTCCTCACCGCGCTGCTGCGCACCGGGGCCACCGACTCCGTCCGGCGGATCGCGGTGGCCGGCGACACCTCGTACGACATGCTCTCCGGGCGGCGGGCCGGCGCCTCGGTCGTCGCGGGCGTGCTGACCGGCGCGCACGACCGGGCGCAGCTGGAGTCGGCCGGGGCCACCCATGTCCTCGGCTCGGTCGCCGAACTGCCCGCGCTGCTGGGAGTGGTGTGAGATGTCCGCCTCAGCCGCCACGGCACCCGCCCGGACCGCCGGCCGGTCCGCGGCCCCGGCCCCGGCCGCGTCGGGCATCCGCTTCGACCAGGTGTCCGTGGCCTACGGGAAGCACGGCGAGCACACCGTCCTGGACTCCTTCGACCTGACCGTCGAACCGGGCGAGGTGATGGCCCTGCTCGGTCCGTCCGGCTCCGGCAAGACCACCGCGCTGCGGGCGGTCGCCGGATTCGTCCGGCCGGTCTCCGGGCGGGTGCTGATCGGCGGCCGGGACGTGACCGCGCTGCCGCCCCACAAGCGAGGCATCGGCATGGTCGTCCAGCAGTACGCGCTGTTCCCGCACATGAAGGTCGCCGAGAACGTCGCCTTCGGCCTCAAGGCGCAGAAGACACCGCGCGCCGAGATCCCCGGCCGGGTCGCCGAGGCGCTGGAGATGACCGGGATGGCCGCCTACGCCGGCCGGCATCCGCGGGAGCTGTCCGGCGGGCAGCAACAGCGCGTCGCGATCGCGCGGGCGCTCGCCATCCGCCCCGGGGTGCTGCTGCTGGACGAACCGCTGTCCGCGCTCGACGCCCAGCTGCGCTCCGGCATGCTCGCCGAACTCGCCCGGCTGCACCGCGAGCTGCCCGACGTCTCGATCCTCTATGTCACCCACGACCAGATCGAGGCGCTGACCCTCGCCGACCGGATCGCGGTGCTGGACCGGGCCCGGCTGCAGGACTGCGGCACCCCGCAGCAGCTCTACCGGCGCCCGCGCACCGAGTTCACCGCCTCCTTCGTCGGCACCGCCAATCTGCTGCCGGTGACGGTCCGCGGCCACGGCGTCGACTTCGCCGGCCGGCCGCTGACCGTGCCCGTAGGCGACGAGGTGGCCGACGGCGCCACCGCGACCCTCTGCGTGCGCCCGCACCTCATCGGCCTGGGGGAGGGCCCGCAGACCGCCGGCCCCCGGAACACACTGCGCGGCACACTCACGGACGTGCAGTGGCGCGGTGCGACGCACCGTCTGTGCGTGACGGTCGACGGCCACCGCGTCCTGGCCGACGTCCGTGAACTGCGCACGGCACCGGCACCGGGCGACGAGGTGACGCTGCACTTCGCGCCCGAGGACGCGGTCATCGTCCCGGCGGGACTCGCCGAGGGCGGTGCGCCCGATGCCTAGGACGGATACGGCGGCGGCCGCCGCGACGACCGCACCGGCCCGGGCCGCGGCGCCCGCCCGCCCGCGGGCCCGTCCCCGCCGGACCGGGGCCGCCCTCCGGGCCCTGCCCCCCGTCGCCGCCCTCGGCCTGGTCTTCCTCTATCCGCTGGCCCTGGTGGTGTGGCAGTCCTTCACCCCGGAGGACGGCGGCCACTCCACCGCCCCCTACGCCGAGGTCCTCGCCGAGGCGTCCTTCCGCACGGCGCTGACGAACACCGTGCTGATCGCCGTCGGCGCCACCGCCGGCGCGCTGCTCCTCGGACTGGCGCTCTCCCTCGTGATCGCCTTCGTCCCGTTCCCCGGAGGCCGGGCGCTCAGCCGCTTCATCGACCTCTTCCTCGCCTTCCCCTCCTTCCTGATCACCCTCGCCCTGCTGTTCCTCTACGGCACCGTCGGCATGGCCAACGGCCTGTGGACGGATCTGACCGGCGCCGCCCATGGACCGCTGGACTTCCTCCACACCCCCTGGGGCGTCCTGCTGGCCGAGGTCACCTACTTCACCCCGTTCGTGATGCGGCCGCTGCTCGCCGCCTTCTCCCAGCTGGAGACCGGTCAGCTGGAGGCCGCCGCCTCACTGGGCGCCCGGCCGTGGCGGATCGTACGGACGGTGATCCTGCCGGAGGCGCTGCCCTCGCTCGCGGCGGGCGGCGCACTGGTCCTCGTGCTGTGCCTCAACGAGTTCGGCATCGTCCTCTTCACCGGCGCCAAGGACGTCGTCACCCTCCCGGTGCTCGTCTACACCAAGGCCATGCTCGACGGTGACTACACCGGAGCCTGCGTCGTCGCCGTCGTCAACATCGTGCTGTCCGTCGCGCTCTACGCCCTCTACCGGACCGTGATGTCCCGTACGGGCGGCGGCGCCGGGCCGCGCCCAGGAGGTGTGCCCCACCGTGCTGGTGCATAGCAGGCCCGCCCGCCGGGCCCTTCACATCCTCTTCCTCGTCCTCTTCCTGCCCGTCTTCGCGCTGCCGCTGCTGGTGATCGTCGCCGCGTCCTTCGCGAGCAGCTGGAGCGGCACCCTGCCCTCCGGCGCGACCCTGAAGCACTATCAGGACATCGCGCACGGCGAGGCGCTGCACGCCCTGCTCACCAGCGTCCTGACCGCACTGGCCGCGAGCCTCGCCGCGCTCACCGCCGGCACCTGGGCCGCGCTGGCCGCCGAAAAGCTGGGCCGCCGCACCCGCCGCCTCCTCGACGCCCTCTTCCTGCTCCCCGTCGCCGTCCCCTCGGTGGTCGTCGGCCTCTCCCTCCTCGTGGCCTTCTCCCGGCCCCCGTTCCTGCTCAACGGCACCCCGCAGATCGTGATCCTCGCCCACACCGTGCTGGTCACCGCCTTCGCCTACCAGTCCGTGACCGCCGCCCTGACCCGCCTCGACCCGGCCTACGAGCAGAGCGCGGCCGGCCTCGGCGCCCGCCCCGCCTACGTCCTGTGGCGGGTCAAACTGCCCCTGCTGCTGCCGTCCCTCACCGCGGCCGCGGGGCTGTGCTTCGCCCTGTCCATGGGCGAGCTGAGCGCCACGATGATGCTCTATCCCCCCGACTGGCTGCCGCTGCCGGTGCAGGTCTTCGCCGCCACCGACCGCGGCGCCCTCTTCGCCGGCGCCGCCCTGGCGGTGACCCTGATGGCCGCCACCCTGCTCGTCCTCCTCGGCGTCTCCCGTATCCGCACCAAGGCCTCCTACCGCTGAGACCCGCGCCCGCCGCACCCCACCGGACACCCCGACCCTCCCCCCCCCAACACCCACACCCACCTGAGGAGTTACCTCGCCATGCCCCGCTCCCGCCCCCGCCCCTTCCGCAAGCCGCTCGCCGCCTGCTGCGGCGCGCTCACCCTCGGCCTCCCGCTCACCGCCTGCGGCGGCGCCTCCACCGCCGACCCCCACGCCAAGGAGGTCACCGTCTACAGTGCCGACGGCCTCAAGAGCGAGCAGGGCGACGGCTTCTACGACACGGTCTTCAAGGACTTCGAGAAGAAGACCGGCATCAAGGTCAACTACGTCGAGAGCGGCTCCGGCGCCGCCGTCCAGCGACTGGCCCGCGAACGGGCCAACACCAAGGCGGATGTGCTCGTCACCCTCCCGCCGTTCATCCAGCAGGCCGACGGCAAGGGCCTCCTGGACACCTACCGCCCCAAGGGCTCCGACCAGGTCGCCGCCGCGGACAAGTCCCCCTCCGGCAACTGGACCTCCATCGTCAACAACTACTTCTGCTTCATCTACAACAAGAAGGAACTGAAGCGGGCCCCCGCCACCTGGCAGGACCTGCTGGACGCCAAGTTCAAGAACAAGCTCCAGTACTCCACACCGGGCGTCGCCGGTGACGGCACCGCCGTCCTGATCAAGGCCCTGCACGACTTCGGCGGCCAGCGCCCCGCCATGGACTTCCTCAAGAAGCTCCAGGCCAACAACGTCGGCCCGTCCTCCTCCACCGGCCAGCTCGCCCCCAAGACGGACAAGGGCGAACTCCTGGTGGCCAACGGCGATGTCCAGATGAACTACGCCAACATGAAGTCCATGCCCAACCAGGGCATCTTCTTCCCCGCCCCCCGGCCCGGCGCCAGGCCCACCACCTTCGCCCTCCCGTACGCGGCCGGCCTGGTCAAGAACGCCCCCCACAACGCCAACGCCAAGAAGCTCCTCGACCACCTGCTCTCCGCCCCCGTCCAGCGCCAGGTCTCCTCGGTGGGCGGCGGCTTCACCTCCCGCAAGGACATCAAGGCCACCGACCCCCACGCCACCGAACTCGCCAAGATCATGAAGAACGTCGACATCTTCCGCCCGGACTGGAACGACATCGACAAGAACCTGGACGAGCGGGTGGAGGCGTGGCGGGAGGCTACGGGGGGCTGATCACGCCCCCTGCCCGTGCCCACTCGCCTGCTTGGGTGGGCGCGGGCCTCACTCGCCCGTGAACTCGTACTGCAGCTCGTAGAGATGGCCCGCCTTGACCATCACCGTGACCTCGATGGGGAGGTCGCCGTCGCCGCGGACGACACGGAGGGTCCGGAGCACGGGCAGATCACCCGGCAGCCGCAGCGCGGTGAACTGCTCCTGGCTGGGCACCCGCGCCGAGACGCGGTCCACGCTGAGCCGGGGCGGATACCCCAGCTCGGCAAGGAGGGCCGGCGTCCCGCCCTTGATCTTCAGGCGCTTGGCGATGGCCGTGCCACGGGCGATCTCCAGCGGGTAGTAGGAGCTGACCAGTTCGACCGGTTCGTCGTCGATCAGCAGCAGTTGGTGCCGGAGCAGTGCCGTACCGCCCTCCGGGAGGCCGAGCACCGCGGACACATCGGCGGGCGGCGCCGCCTCCGCGACCCGGAGCAGCTTGCTCCGCGCCTGCGATCCGAGTTTCTCCGCCTCGGTGAGCCAGCGGTACCGGTCGCCGCTGTCCGCCGGGGCCATGTAGGCGGCCGGACGCATCGTCCGCTGCCGGTGTTCGCGTACGGTGACGGCTGATCCGGCGCGCCCGACGACCAGGCGCTCCTGCTTGAGCAGCCCCAGCGCCTTCTGCACGGTGGCGTTCGAGGCCGCGAACCGCTCCTTGAGCCGGGCCGTGGACGGCAGCTTGGCGCCCGGTGCGAGGTCACCGTTCATGATCTCGTCACGCAGGTCGGCGGCGATACGCTCGTGCAGCGGGCGGTTGTCGAAGGTGTCGGCGCTGTCACCGGTCACGTCGGTCATCCGATCCTCACGTCGTAGCGCAGCCGCTGGAGCCGCGCGGGCATCACCATTCTGTCCGCCTGGACGGGCCGGTCCCGCGCGTCGAGGGTGAGCCGGAGCAACTGGAGTACCGGCTGGGACGGTTCAGCTTCCAGGGCCGTGGCCTCCTCGTCGCTCGGCAGCCGCGCGGAGACGTCCTCACGGGCCCGCACGCCGACGTGGCCGAGCTCGGCGAGGAGCGTGACCGCCCCGCCGGCGATCTTCGCCGTCCCGGCGAGCCGGGTGCCCCGGGCGATGCCCAGTGGGTAGTAGGTGTCCGTCAACTCGCAGGGCCGCCCGTCGAGATACATGACGCGCCGCCGCACGACGACGAGACCGCCCGGCTCCACCCCCAGCAGCTCCGCGATCTCGCCGGGCGCGGCCACTTCCCCCGCCTGCACGATGCGCTGGCTGCCCCGGCGGCCCCTGGCCGCGGTCTCGGCGCTCCAGGCGTCGCGCTGCCCCGGTTCCCGCGGGGCCAGATACGGCACGGACGTGGTGACCCACTCGGCGCTGTTCACGGCATCCTCCGGCACGGTCGATTGTCCTCCGACCGGACAACTGTGCTGCCTTACGGAACAAGTGACAAGCCTGAGTGCGGTAATCCTGGCTGCTATTCGCGAATAGCGATACCTTCTGGCGAGTCAGCACCCCGAAGTGAGGCGGTGGTCCACCATGTATTTCTCTCACCGGCAACAGGCCCGATTGCTTCCGTGGTCCGACCCTGGGGGCAAGTCCTGCTACCTCATAGGAGACGGGAACGGTCCCGTATCGCGCCTCGCTGACGAGGTGGAAGCGGTGCAGCTCGCGATGGGGGCCGCGTTACTCGGTCACGCGAGGGCCCTGCTCGACGACCGCCGCGTCTCGAACCGTGAGCTGCGCTTTCTGGCCGAACGGCTGGCCGAGGCGCTGCGCGACGTTCTGCGGGTTGCCGAGAGCCGGGGCATCGGCGCTGTCCCGCCGGTGGAAGGCCGGGGCGACGGCCCGGGTCAGGTGCCCGGCGGCTGACTTAGGGTGGGGGCGTCGGCCGTACGCACGGCGCGCGGGTCCGTTCGCGCGGTCCACGGCGCGTGCGGGAGGCGGTCGGCGCCCCTGGTCCTCACGCACGGCAGGAGTCCGGCAGTGGCAGAGCGCAAGCCGATCGAGTCATGGCTCACCGACATGGACGGCGTCCTGATGCACGAGGGCATTCCGGTTCCCGGCGCGGACGCCTTCATCAAGCGGCTGCGCGAATCGGGCAAGCCCTTTCTCGTGCTGACCAACAACTCCATCTACACCCCGCGTGACCTGCACGCCCGGCTGAACCGCATCGGCCTGGACGTGCCGTGGGAGTCGATCTGGACCTCCGCGCTGGCCACCGCCCAGTTCCTGGACGACCAGCGCCCCTGCGGCACCGCCTACTGCATCGGCGAGGCGGGCCTGACCACCGCCCTGCACGACATCGGCTACGTCCTGACCGACCACTCCCCGGATTACGTGGTCCTCGGGGAGACCCGCACCTACAGCTTCGAGGCCCTGACGAAGGCGATCCGGCTGATCAACGACGGGGCCCGGTTCATCGCCACCAACCCCGACGAGACCGGCCCCTCGCCGCAGGGCGCGCTGCCCGCGACCGGCTCGGTGGCCGCACTGATCACCAAGGCGACCGGCGTCGACCCGTACTTCGTCGGCAAGCCCAACCCGCTGATGATGCGGCACGGACTGAACGTCATCGGCGCCCATTCGGAGACCTCGGCGATGATCGGTGACCGGATGGACACCGATGTGCTGGCCGGCCTGGAGGCGGGCATGGAGACCTTCCTCGTGCTGACGGGTCTCACCCGCCCCGAGGAGATCGAACGGCACCCGTTCCGGCCCTCCCGCGTGGTGGACTCGATCGCGGATCTCATTGACCTGGTGTGAGGGGGCTGGGCCCGGTGTGAGCACCGGGCCCATCGTCTCGGCGTCGCTCGTGGGGGAGCCGGTCTGACCGCCGGCGGGCTGTTCCGGCCCGACGGCCCGCCGTTCCGCCGCCCCGCCGCCCCCGACGGCCCGACGGCTGGCCTGCGGGCCGGGTTCGCTGCCCGGTCCGCGGCCCGCTCCGGCCGTGGACGGCCGGTGGCCCGTGGGCCCCACCCGAACGGCGCAGCCTCGGACCGCACCGGATGCGGCCGGGCTCGCGTGGGCGGACCTTCGGAGTTATCGGAGGTTCACCATGCGCTCACGGCAACTTGCTCTCTGTGCCGCGGTCGCGGCGTGCGCGGTGACGACGGCGCCCGCGTACGGCGGGGACGAACGCGCCACCGGGGCCGCAACCGGAACCGCAACGGTCCTGGCCCATCCCGCCCCGGCCACCCCACGCGGCACGGTCACCTTGCGGGGCACCGGCTGCGCCGCCGGGCGGGCCACCGTCCGCTCTGCGGCCTTCCACGACGCGGCGCCGCTCACCCGGGCCGCCGCGGGCATGACCGCAGGCACCGGCCGCATCCGTTCCGGCTCGGTATCCCTCTCACATCCGCGCACCGCCGCCTGCCCGAGCGGCACCGGCCGGACCTCGCTCGCTGCGCGAACGGTGCAGGCCGGAGCGGTGGCCGGAGCGGTGGCCGGTCACGCTGCGCGGACGGTGCAGGCCGATGCGGCAGCGGTCCACCCTTCCCACCTTTCCCACCCTTCGCGGGCCATGCCGGCCGACGCGGCGGCCGTACACCCTGCCCGGTCCCTGCCCCAGCCCGCCAAAGCCACCAAGGCAGCCAAGGCAGCCAAAGCCGCATCGAGCGACGAGCTGAGCAGCACCTCGGCCGTGGGCCTGGTCCTGGCCGGCGGCGCCATCCTGGTCATCGCGGGGCAGCTGCTCCGGCTCCGGCTGAGACTGCGCCGCGAGCGCCGGGGCGACGCCGATGAGCGCTGACGAAGACGGGCGGGCGGGCGCGGTCGGGGTGACTGCCAGACCTGGCGTATCCGGCCCAGGCGGCGGCGACGTACACGGCACGAGCGCCGTACCCGGGGTATCCAGAGGGCCGGGCGCATCCTGCCCGCCCGGCACCCATGGCACCCGCGGCACCCATAAGACGCTCCACACCTTTGCCCTACTCGGCACTCATGTCTCCCCCGCTCCCGATGCGGCTACCAGCCCCGCCCCCGCTCCCAGTAGGGGAACCGGCCCCGCCCGCCACCCCGCCCCCGATACCGCCGCTGACCCCGACCCTGCCCCCCACCGCACCCCTGCCTCTGGCTCTCGCCCTGGCCCCGCCCCCGCCCCCGTCCACCGTCCCGCCCCCGTCCACCGTTCCGGCCCCGCCCACCGCCCCGGGCAGCTGCTCGCCGGTGTGGCCTGGGCGGTGTTGCTGTTGGGGCTGTGGCTGTGGGGCCGCGATCTGATGGATGGGGTCGCCGCGCAGCTCGCCACGACCGGTGATGTCGCCGCCGCCGGGCGCCCGTTGGGCCGACAGGCACCGCCGCATGCGCACGCCCCGGTAACGGCCGCCACAACCGCACGGCCCGTCCGGATCACCATCGATGCGCTCGGTGTACGGGGTGCCGCTATCACCGGACGAGGCCTCGACGGGGACGGCATGCTCACCCCGCCCCCGTACACCTCCCCGGAGCCCGTCGGCTGGTACGCCGAAGGGCCGCAACCGGGCGAGGCGGGCGCGGCGCTGCTCGTGGCCCGTGCCGGCGCCGACCGCGCCCCTGACGCCCAGCCGGCCGTCTTCCACCGTCTGCCCCGCCTCAAGCCGGGGGACAGGGTGGACATCCAGCGCGCCGACGGCAGCACCGCACGCTTCACCGTCGAAGACATCCAGCTCTACGACCGTCACCGCTTCGACCCGCGCAAGGCATACGCCGCCCACGACCGGAGCCGCTCCGAACTCCGCCTGATCACCGACGACGGCAGCCGCGACCGTGACCCCGGACGGCATGGCGGCAACGCCGCAACCGTCACCGTGGTTTCGGCCTACCTGACGTCCTACCAGCAACCCCCGCACGCCGGGGCACACTGAGCCGCCACAGCCACAACCACAGCCGCCCCAACCACCACAGCCACCACAACTGCCACCCGGGCCGGCGCCAACAGCGGCCTGTGGACGATCGGTAGTCAGGCTGTCCACAGGCCGACCCGGGCAAGTCGGGCGTGTGCCACGATGGATGCGGCCGGTGGTCCCCTGCCGACCATGTTCCGTGTTCATGCTCCGAGGGGGGAGTGGATGTACGGCAATCTGCGACGGATGGCCGGGGTCGGTCCGACGGGCGGGTCCCGCGACGGCCGGCGGCGCTCCGCGCATGCCGGTGTGGCATCGGCGAGGGCGGCGGTGGGTGCGCTGGCCCTGTTGCTGGTCGCCGGCTGCTCCTCGTCCGGCGGCGACGGTGACGGCAGCGTGCCGGGCAAACCGGGCCAACGCCCCAAGGCCGTCACCCCGTTCTGGGTCAACCCGGACAGCAAGGCGGCCCGTCAGGTGTCCGCGTACGGCAAGGACGGCAAATCCGGCGACGCCCGTCTGGTCAACAAGATCGCGACGCAGCCGGTCGCCGAATGGATAGGCATCGACGACCCTCAAGGCGAGGCCCGTGGCTTCACCGAGGCGGCCGCCAAGGCCGACCGCGAGGCGCTGCTGGTGCTCTACAACATCCCGCACCGCGACTGCGGCAGCTACTCCAAGGGCGGCGCCGCCGACGGCAACGCGTACCGCTCCTGGCTGGACGGGGTGCTCAAGGGCATCGGCGACCGCGCCACCACCGTGATCCTGGAGCCCGACGCCCTGCCGCACATCGCGGACAAGTGCACCCCGCAGCAGTTCCACGAGGAGCGCTACGCCCTGCTGACGGAGGCGGTCGGCAAGCTCAAGGCGCTGCCGCACACCAAGGTCTATCTGGACGCCGGCAACCCCCACTGGATCAAGGACGCGGGCCGGATGGTCGAACCGCTCAAGCGGGCCGGCATCGACCGAGCCGACGGCTTCGCGCTGAACATCTCCAACTACCAGACCACCGCGGAGAACACGAAGTACGGCAAGAAGCTGTCCGCCATGGTCGGCGGCAAGCCCTTCGTCATCGACACCAGCCGCAACGGCAACGGCCCGGCCCCCGGCGGCGACGACCCGGAAAACTGGTGCAACCCACCCGGCCGCGCCCTGGGCACCCCGCCCACCACCAAGACCGGCGACCCGCAGATAGCCGCCTACCTGTGGATCAAGCGCCCCGGCGAGTCGGACGGCACCTGCAAGGGCGGCCCCAAGGCGGGCGCCTGGTGGCCCAAGTACGCCCTCGGCCTGGCCGACAGCGCGAAGTAGGCCCCGCGTCCTGCCGTGACGGCGACCAACGCCCGGCCGCCGTCACGGCACGACACCACATCCCGCCACCGCGACAAGCCCCACCCCGCCGCAGGGCAGACCCACCTCCCCGGCAACGACGAGGGCCCGGCGGAAGAATTCCACCGGGCCACAACGCGGGCGGGACCTACGTCCCCTGGGGACCGATCTTCACCCACACCGCCTTCGACGGCGTCCCTTCGCCGTCCACCGCATGGAGCATGTACCACCCGGGCGGCACCAGCGAGGGGTCCTTGGGCAGGGTGACCGTCACGCCCTTCCCGTCCTTCGCCACCGTGAAGTCCAGTGCGATGGAGCGCTGTTCGATGTTGGTGACATGGGTGAAGGAGCCGGGTCGCATGAGCCGCATCTTCTTGATGCCGGTGGCGTGCGGGGAGCCGTAGGTCGCGCGGTCGCCGAGCGAGAGCGTCTTCGTCCCCCCGCCCGTCAGCTCCGGGCGCGACTTCCGGTAGAGGTACGGCGGGGTGTAGAGGTCGATCTGCTGCTGGAAGACGCCCGGCTTGGTGTTGTCCTTGTCGGCGAAGAGGGAGTCGGACCCGAAGGTCATCACCCGGCCGTCGGGCAGCAGCAGCGCACCGGAGTGGTAGTTGCGGCCCACCAGCGGATCGGCCACCTGCCGGGCGGTGTTGGCCGCCGGGTCGTACAGCTCCGCCTTGAGGACGTTGGAGTCGCTGCGCCCGCGGTAGTCACCGGAGCCGTTAGTGGTCAGCACGGTGTCGTCCGGCATGATCACGCTGCTGGGGTAGCGGGCCTTCGCATACAGCGGCGGCCCGTCCTTGAAGCGCGGCGACGGCGCGTGCAGATCCACGATCCGGGTCTTGTCCGTGGCCTTCGGGTCCTCGCCGACCCCGCCTCCGCCCAGCACCATGTACCGCTGTTCCTGGGCCGGCGGCAGCAGCACCGACATCGACGTCTCCAGGATGTTCGGGTCGCTCATCCCGGGCACGTACTGGAACTTGTTGGTCTTCAGGTCCCAGATGCCGGGCTTGCGGCCGATGTTGTCCGGGCCGTAGCCGGCGTTGGAGCCGGTGTAGAAGATCCGGCCCTGGTCGGTGAGGAAGAGCGCCGGGTAGGTCGGGAAGAAGCGCCGCTTGGGCAGGTAACGCCACTTCTTCGTCTTCGGGTCGTAGATCTCCTGCTTGCCGGGGACCACCTGCCCGATCTCGTCCAGTCCGGAGACGGAGAGGACCTTGCCGTCCTGCAGGGTGGTGAGCGTCGGGTACCAGCGGGCCTCGTTCATCGGGTCGACGGGTATGTAGCGCTCGGCCACCGGGTCGAACTCGAAGCTGTCCTTGATCCCCTGGAAGTCCTTCTTGTCGAAGGACAGCTTCTGCGCGATGCCGTAGAAGTTACGGGCATCCGCACCGGTCAGACCGTGGATGCGGTAGTTGTCCTGGGTGCCCGTGGAGTGCGACGGACCGTCCTTGAGGGCCTCGACATACACCCGGGCCTCGCTGTGCACGACGGTGACCTTGCCGGTCGCCGGGTCGGTCTTCTTCTTCGCCCGGGGCACCACGACCGGGTCCTTGGAGGCGAAGGTCTTGCCGTTCTTCTTGCCGGTGAAGAGCGTGCCGGCCGGGAACGTCTTCGGGCCGTCCGGATTCTCGTTGTAGAGGATCATGAGGCCGCCGGCCTTCTTCACATCGCCGTTCAGCTTCTCGTAGCGCTGGGTGCCGCCGGCCACCAGGAGCTTGCCGTCCGGGAGCTGGGTGTGCCCGGAGCAGAAGAGGTCCTTGGGGGTGGGGATGTTCTTGAAGGTGTTCTTCTCCGGATCCCACAGGACCGTACGGAACGACTTGGCCTTGAAATTCGCCGCGTTGTTCCCGGAGCCCGCGACCAGCAGCACCTTGCCGGTGTGCAGCAGGGCCGCGTGGATGGTGTTGATGCGGTACTTCTCCGGGACGTCGACGACATCCCAGTGGCCGTTCTCCGCCTTGTACTCGGGCCTGTTGATCTTGTACTGGTGGTACTGCTCGGAGGCGAAGCCGTAGATTGCCGGCCCGTTCATCCCGGCCAGCGCGAGCACCACCGCCGTTGCTATCGCCACTCTGCGGGTGCGACGGCTCGGACGGTACTTCATGTGTGACGTCCCCCAAGGGCGATCTGCATGGTCTGTTCGGTGGTGGCGGCCGGGTTACCGGCCGGGTCACCGGCCCGGTCACCGGCCCGGTCACCGGCCCGGTCACCGGCCCGGTCACCGGCCCGGTCACCGGCCCGGTCACCGGCCCGGTCACCGGCCGGAGCGGCGGCCTCGTCGGCGCCCGTCGCGGGCGGGTCCCCGCCGTCGGCCGGCTCCGGTGGACTCCCGCCGTCGGCCGCACTGCTGCCCGTGGCATCGGAGGTGGCGGCGGCCGCACTCCGCTTCTGCTTCTCGTCGCGTACGGTCAGCCGCCAGGCGACGATCGGTGCGGCGGTGATCAGCATCGCGAGGACGGCCCAGATGACCATCGCCGGATGGCTGTGCCCGAGCACGAACGAGGCGATCAGCGAGCCCCCGAAGACGAGCAGGAAGAACAGATGCACCCGGAAGGTCCCGAAGAGCGTGTCCGGGCTGGACGAGTCGCCCTTCGGCGTGACCACGAACTTGCTCTTGCGGCGCAGCGCCGCATCGAACAGCGACCGGGCGTAGATCGGCGCGGACAGCGCGGACATCACCATGCCGGCGACACCGCCGGAGCCCTCCGGCTCGTGCGGGGAGACATTGTGCCGCCGGTTCCAGATGTACAGGCCGATCTGCAGCGCCGAGGCGTTGCCGTACAGCATCATCCACACCGCCGGGTCGATCTCCACACCCGAGGCGCCCATACCCAGGAACAGCGCACAACTCAGCGCCGCCAGAATCCAGTTCAGCGCCGACATCGGGTAGAAGATCACCATCATGGTGTAGTTGACCAGCCGGCCGAAGGGCAGGGTGAACGGCGCCTTCCAGAACTGCTTGAGGATCGTCTCGTACGTCCCGCGTGACCAGCGCAGCTGCTGGGTGAAGAAGTCCGTCCAGGCCGTGGGCCCCTCACCGACCGCGAGCACATCCGGCGTGTAGACCGAGCGCCACTTCTTCCCGGTCTGCGGATTGCGGTGCCGGTGTATCTCGAACCCGGTCGCCATGTCCTCGGTGATCGAGTCGTACAGCCCGCCGATCTGCTTGAGCGCGCTGATGCGTACGGCGTTGGAGGTGCCGACGAACATCGGCGCGCCGTAGCGGTTGCCGGCCCGCTGGATCAGCGCGTGGAAGAGGAACTGCTGCGACTCGGCGGCCTTGGTGACGAAGGTGTCGTAATTGCCGTACACCTGGGGGCCGATGACGAAGCCCACGTCCGGGTCGCGGAAGAAGCCGAGCATCCGCTCCAGGTAGTTGGGCAGCGGGACATGGTCGGTGTCGACCGAGGCGAAGTAGTCGTAGTCGTCGCCGTGTTCCGCCAGCCAGGCGTTGTAGTTGCCGTGCTTGGTCTTGGCGCGGTGCGGCCCCTTGGGCCGGTTCCACTCCGGGATGCCCTTACGGGTGAAGTGGTGCACGCCCAGACGCCGGCAGACCTCTTTGACCTCGGGGTCGTCACCCTCGTCCAGAAGCCATATGTGCAGCAGCCCGCGGTGGCGTATCTTCACCGCCGCCTCCAGCGTCTTCGTCACCATCTCGAGGGGCTCCTTGCCCGGCACGAAGGAGGTGAGGAAGGCGACGCGGGTGCCGCTCTCGGGTATGACCGGTATGGGGTCGCGGGCGACGAAGGTGGCATGCGCGTTGGACAGCACATTCATGCACCGGAAGAACTCGATCAGCCCGATCGCGACCAGCATGACGGTGTCCAGCACCGGCAGGAACTCGTAGGCGGGGTAGTCGCGTTCGGTCCAGTTGCTTGGCTGCATCAGCCAGATCAGCAGCCCGAACGAGAGCAGCGGCGCGGCACCGAGCAGCAGGGCGGCCCGGATGCGGTGCGGCTCGTCGGCGAGCAGCGAGCGATAGCGGACCTTGTACGGCTTGTCCGGGTCGGGCTGGGTGAGCGGCCCGGCCAGTCTGCTGTAGTGCTCGTAGTCGTAGCGCGGCAGCGGCTT
Organism: Streptomyces sp. G7(2002); assembly: GCF_028870195.1. NCBI lineage: Bacteria > Bacillati > Actinomycetota > Actinomycetes > Kitasatosporales > Streptomycetaceae > Streptomyces > Streptomyces sp. G7(2002). Next base: position 3,779,784 of record NZ_CP102609.1, on the reverse strand, counting down.
GCGCTGAGCGCGCCGCTGCCGTTGCTGGCGTGGCAGACGCAGGCGCGCGGTGGCGGACGAATCGTACGAGTGCTGCGGTCGGGCACCCTCAGGTGGCGACGTCATGGGTCCATCCCCCCGCACGCAACGGGCTGCGTGCCGTGTGCTGATAGCCCGATTACTCGGTCCCCTCGACCGACTCGGGCTCACTGGTCTCGGCCGTCCGCACTGTCAGACGGTGACGGCCATGTTCCGGTGGTATGAGGAACGCCCCGTAATCCTGCCAAGCAGCGGGTTCCCCGCGTTCACATCACGCCAACCGGGCGTATCTCTTTCTGCCCACTCCTGCGAACCCCGCCGCATTTCGACCGAGTTCCCTGGTCAGAGTGCCGAACGGCCCTGCCGATTGCAAGACGCATCACAAGGTATGAGGTCCGGAAGAGGCAATATCCGGACGCCAAATGGCGCCGTGCGCAGGGCTTTGACCTGGAACGGCAGCTGATTTCCGGCTTGTTGACAGTTAGTGTCGGGATAACTGGAATGGCATACTCCGTGAACGCAGAGTTACCCTTCCCGGCAAAGGGAACGCCCCTCGTTCGCAAAGTCCGTCGGCAACTGGCAATGCAATAAGGAGAGTCGGCGGAATCGGGCGCGCGGGGCGCCACGATTTGCGCTTCGAGGCGCCGCGATCGAACGGGCCGGCCGGAACCTTTGTAGCCGTGCGTGCGATTTGGAGCGGTATCTGAAGGAATTCACCCGCAAAATGGGGGATGGGCAGATCCATGGCGGATTCGGCACGAACCGCCGAGTCCCCGTAAGTGACTGGCGAGTACACCGAATTGGCTGAACGTCAGGCCCAGCGGCCGGGAGCCTGCATCGCCCCCTCGGCAGTGCCGCCGGCCGGGGTGGCACCGTCTCGGTCCCCGACCGGGTCGCCGACGACAACGGGGGCATCCGTCCCCGGCTCTCCGCCCCGCCCCTCATCGCGGCAGGCGGCAGGCGGCAGGCGGCAGGCGGCAGGCGGCGGGCGGCAGGCAACATGCGGCATCAGTGCATCGCGGCATCAGCGCATCGGGGAGTCATGCCGCCATGGAGTCATGCCGCCATGGGGTCATGCCGCCACGGGGGCGCGGCCTCGCGCAAACGTTCCATCCCGCGGCCGTCCGGGCGGGGGATGCTCCTCCCGGGTGACCGCCACCCGCGTGTCCCGGCGGCCCTGACGGCGGCGGGTGATCTTGCGCCCCGCCCGGCCCCGGCCGGACATACGACTGAGGCCCCTCGCATGGCGAGGGGCCTCAGTGTGTCGTGCGCCGCCAGGGACTCGAACCCCGGACCCGCTGATTAAGAGTCAGCTGCTCTAACCAACTGAGCTAGCGGCGCGTGCTGACCTGAAGAACTTTACACGAACTCGGAGGGTGCTCCGTACCCTCGCCCGCACCGCTCACGCCCTCAGGTCATGTGATCCCTGCCACTCACGCCGGCCCCCTCGCCCGTACGCCCATCGCAGGGCAGATTTCGCGCATACGAGACAAAAGCTACCCAGCCTCAGAGGTACCGATCGGCGCCCTGCCCGAAATATCACGGGCGAGCCATTTTCACCCTATACACCCCAATAGTCACCAGTTGCCCCGTCAACATGCGATATCTCCTGCCGGTTGAGAGGCTGAGGCGAGCGCCGAGACGCAAGAACTGAACATTGTCCAGAGGGTGCCGGCCATGGCGTCCGTCACTCCTCTTGCACCAGTTGCAACCCCACCCTCCACAGCAGCGTCTGCCAGGACGCGCGCCCCGGACCGGGTCCCCGGGACTCGCCCCTCCGTCGGAAAGGTTGATCGTCGTGGTGTCGACAGCCAAGCGCACCCTTGAGATGCGGCTCCTCCTCGGGCCGGACGAAGCAGTTCCGGTGGCCGGCCGGTTCAGCTACCGCAGCGACCGTCCGTACGAGGTCGAGGTCGCCTTCATCAGCCGCGGCCAGACGGTCGCCACCTGGCTGTTCGCCCGCGACCTCCTGCTGGCCGGGCTGCATGACGAAGCAGGGGAGGGGGACGTCCGGGTGTGGCCCTTCCGCCGGCCGGGCGAACCGCGCCGCGTCCATATCGAGCTGTCCACCGACGACAGCGTCTGCGAGCTGTCGGTACGCGCGCCGGAGCTGACCGCCTGGCTGGAGCAGACCGCGGCGATCGTGCCGCCCGGCGACGAGGGCGGCTACCTCGACATGGACACACACCTGGCCCGGCTGTTCGCTGGGAAGTGCTGATGGGGGACACGGCGATCATGAAGATGACCATGGCCGAGCCGGTGAACGCGGCCGGGCCGACGAGCGACGGCATACCGTCCGCCGCCCACGCCACCCCCCTGCCGGCCCCGCGCCGCGCCACGGGCTGGGACCGGGCGGAAACGGGCGCGGAGCCGGTCGGCCCGGAGAATAAGGGGCAGTCGGCCGCCGCTCGGCCGGGGCGTGCCGACGGGGAGGCGGACGGTTCCGCCGACGCCGCCACGGTCGCCCCGCACGACCCCTGTGCGCACGGCTTTCTGCCCGAGCGGCCGCCCGTCCGTTCCCTGATCGGAACCTGGACCCGGCTGGACGCCATGGCGCGCGCGGCGGCGATCGCGCCCGACCGGGCGGCCGCCGTCGCACTCGTGGAACGGGCCCACCGCGCCGATGAGTTGGCCGCCCTGCGGCAACGCGTCTCCCGGCTCTCGCTGCGCAACGCGGAGGCCGCCGCCATGCGGATCGCGGTCATCGCGGTGTCCTGTGGCTGGTGCGGGCTCGACCCCCAGGCCCCGGCCGCGCGCGAGGTCGCCGACGAGGCGTTCCTCGACCTCTGGGCGGCGATCGCGCACCGTATCGACCATGACCAGTTCGTCGCGCTGCCCACCCTCGCGCTCCACAACTGGGCCCCGGAACGCAAACCGCGCCGCCATATCCCCATCGACCAGCTGGCCCGCACCGAAGCGCTGGTGCCGATAGTCCGCTGGGCCCCGGAAGGCCAACCGCTCAGCCGGCTGGACCGGTTGATGCTGGCCGCGACCCGCCTGGAGGCGCATGGGATCTGGCTCTTCCGGCTCGCCGAAACCCTCGCGGGACGGTCACCCGACGACTCCTCCACCCCGACGGCGCTGCGCCGTCTGGTCCGGGTCCAGCACGCGCTGCGCGCCCAGCTCCTCGCCGAGGCGGCGGAACTGTCGGCCGCACCGGCCACTCCGCAGCAGCGCGCGGTGCTCGGCGCGCTCGCCGGACAGGGCGCCCTGGAGCCTCCGGTGCTGCAGGCCGCCGACGCGGTACTGGGTATCGGCGCCCGGCGTATGCGGGAGGGCCGGCGCCAGCTGCTGCGGAGGCATCTGCCGGCGCAGCACCGTGCCTGGCTCAGCGCGATGGACCGCCACTGTGCCCCCGTGCGTACCCTCGCCCACCGCGGTGGCCCCGATGCCGCCGTCTATCGCGAGGCCCAGGAGTCCCTGATCGCCCTCCGCCGCACCTATACGGCACTGGTCCAGGCCGCCGCCCGCCCCACGGCGGCTCCGCTCACGAAGGCGGCCTGACCCGCGGCGGCCCCCCCCGTTCGCGCCCCCGCGGCGTGCATTCAGTCGTCCTTGGTGCGGCCCCAGGCGGGCAGCCCTCGGGCCGACATTGGTCCGTACCTTGGTATGGACATGCCCAGCGCCCGCTGATTAGTCTGCCATTTGGTCTAGACCGCACTGCCTCTCCCTCTCGGCTCATGGAACTCCCCCCACGTTCTTCAGGAGCGAAGCATGCGCAAAAAGATCAGTGCTGCCGTGATCGGCCTCGGCGTCCTCGGTGTCTCCCTCCTCTCGACGGGCAGCGCCGCCAGCCACGGCTACAGCGACGCGCCCCCCAGCCGGCAGGCACTCTGCGCCAACGGCACCGTCAAGGACTGCGGCGCGATCCAGTACGAACCGCAGAGCGTGGAGGCCCCCAAGGGCTTCCCGGCCGGTGGCCCGGCGGACGGCAAGATCTGCTCCGGCGGCCATGAGAACTTCGCCGAACTCGACGATCCGCGCGGCGGCGCCTGGCCCGGCACCAAGCTCTCCCCGGGGCAGGGCTACACCTTCACCTGGCGGCTGACGGCACGTCATGCCACCACGGATTTCCAGTACTTCATCACCAAGGACGGCTACGACCCGGGCAAGCCGCTCACCCGCGCCGACCTCGAACCCGCGCCATTCATGACGGTCCCCATGGGCGGTGCGCAGCCGGATGCGACCGTCCAGCACCAGGGCACCGTCCCCACCCAGAAGTCCGGCCGCCACCTCATCCTCGGTGTCTGGAACATCGCCGACACGGGCAATGCGTTCTACGCCTGCTCGGACGTCGACCTCTCCTGACGCCCCCGCCGGCGCCATCGGCCCCCGGCCCCGCCGCGGTCCCGGACACAACGAAGTGGGCGTTCCCGGAGAACCGGGAACGCCCACTCGATACGTGCGCCGCCAGGGACTCGAACCCCGGACCCGCTGATTAAGAGTCAGCTGCTCTAACCAACTGAGCTAGCGGCGCGCGCTGACGAAAGAAATACTACCTGGTCGAGAGGGGTGCTCAGGACCACGGCCGCACAGCGGTGCGGTCCGGCCCCGTCGCCCCGCCCGCGCCCCGGCTCAGATCGCCAGCGAGAGCAGGACCGGGGCGGCCTGACGGTTGAGGGTGTCGGCGGCCTGGCGCAGCCGGTGCGCGTGCTCGAGTGGCATGGACAGGGCGAGGCAGCCGACCGTCGCACCGGCGGTGATCGGGACGGCCGCGCAGACCGTGCCCACGGCGTACTCCTGGAGATCGAGAACGGGGACCGTGGGCGGCTGGCTGTCGAGCTTGTGGAACAGGACCTTCTCGTTGGTGATCGTCCGCGAGGTGAGCCGGGCGGTCTTGTGCCGTGAGAGGTGGTCCTTGCGGCCGTCATGGTCGAGCTGCGCGAGCAGGCACTTGCCGATCGCGCTGGCGTGCGCCGTGCGGTGGAATTCGGCCCACTCGTTGACCTTGGGGGCCAGCGGTCCGTCGGCGTAGTGGAGGATCTTCACCTCGCCGTCGATGTACCGGCTGATGTAGACCGCCGCGCCGACCGAGTCGCGCAACTGGTCGAGGGTGAGCTGGAGCTTGTCGCGCAGGGCCTGGTCGCGGTCGCCGCCCGAGCCCAGGAGCAGGAGCGATTCGCCGATGACATACGCCCCGTCGGTGACCTGCTCGACATAGCCCTCGCGCCGGAGCATCGCCAGCATGTGTCCGAGCTGGACCGGGGGCAGGCCGGTCTCGCGGGCGATCTGCGCATCGGTCACGCCCTCGGCGCGCCTGGAGATCGTTTCGAGCACGCGAAGGGCGTACTGCACCGAATGGAACGGCGCGGTCGGCTCGGGCTTCAGCGCCACGGTGTCCCCCTAGCAGGTTGTTACCGCTTGCGTCGTGACCGTCGTTGGTGGTCACGGCCGGGCTTGCGCGGCCGATCCCGGACAACGGGGCTTCCCTCACGATAGCGGCCAACGGCCCTCGGGGGAGGGGGTCTTGACTGAAAAGAAGCGCGCCCCGGTCATCTGTACTGGGGCGAGAGACCTTGGCATATGCCAAGGTCACAGTGCCGGACCGCCGGCGGCTTTGCGTCGTACGGACCCCGGCCCCCCGGCGTCGAGCCGTATGGACTTCGATGTGGCCTTCGTCTTCTGGCCGTACACGGTCTTCCGGGGTGATGTTCCGTAATTCGTCGGCCATGGCCCCGGTGTGCGGAAATGAGAAAGGGTGGTGTGCCCCCTCGGCGGGGGCCCACCACCCGAACTCACTTCCTGTTGAGTGACGTTCAGAGCACCGCGCTCAGGAATTCCCGGGTGCGCTCGTGCTCCGGCTCCGTGAAGATCTTCTCCGGGGAGCCGGATTCGATGACCCGCCCGGCGTCGAACATCAGGACATCATCGGAGATGTCCCGGGCGAAGTTCATCTCATGGGTGACGCAGAGCATGGTGATGTCCGTGGTGTGCGCGATGTCCCGCAGGACGTCCAGCACCCCGGCCACCAGCTCGGGGTCGAGCGCCGAGGTCACCTCGTCCAGCAGCAGCACCTGCGGGCGCATCGCCAGTGCGCGGGCGATGGCGACCCGCTGCTGCTGGCCGCCGGAGAGCTGGGTCGGGTACTTGTCGAGGTGCTCGGTCAGGCCCACCAGATCGAGGAGTTCGCGGGCCCGCTCCTCGGCGGCGTCCTTTTCCATCCCCAGGACGTGCACCGGCGCCTCGGTGATGTTCCGCAGCACCTTCATGTTGGGGAAGAGGTTGAACTGCTGGAACACCATGCCGATGTTCTTGCGGACCTCGCGGATGTGCTTCTCGCCGGCCGGTACGAGCTTGCCGCCCTTTTCCTCGTGCGTCAGATATTCGCCGCCGACCTTGATGGTGCCCTCGTCGGGCTTCAGCAGCGTCATCAGCAGCCGCAGAATCGTGGTCTTGCCGGAACCGGACGGGCCGATGAGGGTGACGTGCTTGCCCGAGGAGACGGTGAAGTCCAGGGAATCCAGGACGGTGTTGGTCCCGAACCGCTTGGTGACGTGGTCGAACCGGATCAGCTCGGTGCCGTCCACCGCCGGGTTGGCCGTTTCTCCGGCGTGGTCTTTCGGGTGATTGCTGTCAGCGGACAAGACGACGCTCCAGGGCTCGCAGGAGGAGAGAAGTGGGGTAGGAGATGACCACGAAGAGGATGCCGACGACGGTGATCGGCTCCAGGTAGTCGAAGGTGGTGGCGCTGATGCTGTTCGCCTGGAAGAGCATGTCGGCGACGGTGATACCGGCCAGCAGCGGCGTGTCCTTGAACATCGCGATCACGTAGTTGCCGAGCGCGGGCACCACCCGGCGGAACGCCTGCGGCAGGATCACCGCCGTCCAGGTGCGCCGGCGCGGCAGGTTCAGCGCCGTGGCGGCCTCCCACTGGCCGGGCGGCACCCCGTCGATACCGGCGCGGTAGACCTCGGAGGTGTACGTCGAGTAGTGCAGGCCCAGCCCGATGACGCCCGTGGTGAGCGGCGCGAAGGTGAGCCCCCAGCCCGGCAGCACGAAGAACAGGAAGAACAGCTGCACCAGCAGCGGGGTGTTGCGGATGAACTCGACGAAGACGCTGACCGGCCAGGTCACCCAGCGGCTCCGCGAGCGCAGGGCCATCGCCCACACCAGCCCGAGCGCGAAGGACACCAGCGAGCCGTAGAACGTCGCCTGGATGGTGATCCACAGCCCTTTGAGGATCTCGGGCATGATCTCCCCGATGTAGCTCCATGACCAGTTGTTCACGGCTTTCCTCCGGTGGCCAGCGCCTCGGGGCCCTGCTTCTCGACGGGCAGTTTGCGGGAGAACCAGCCCTCACCCTTGGGTACCGCCCGGCCGACCGAGGCCTTGGCGCGGCGCTCCAGCACCCGCATGATCCGGGTCATCACGAACGCGACCGCGAAGTACAGGACGAGGATGATTCCGTAGATCTCGGCGCTCTGGCCCGTCGACAGCCGGGCCAGCTTGGCCTGGAAGGTGAGTTCGCCGATGGACAGCAGCGACGCCAGCGCGGTGCCCTTGAGCAGCTCGATCAGCAGGTTGTTGAACGGCGGCATCATCTCGGGGACAGCCTGCGGCAGGATCACCTTCCGCAGCCGCTGCCCGGGCGTGAAGCTCAGCGCGATGGCCGCCTCACGCTGGGCGGGGGCCACCGCCTGCAGCGCACCGCGGACGACCTCGGAGCCGTACGCGCCGTACGACAGTCCCAGCGCCAGGGTGCCCGCCCAGATGCCGACCAGCTGCCAGCCCAGCAGCGGCAGCGCGAAGAACAGCCAGAACATCAGCACCAGTGCCGAGGTGCCGCGGAAGAACTCCACATAGACACCCGACAGGAAGCGGACGGTCCGGAACCGCGAGGTGCGTGCCAGGCCGATGCCGAAGGCGACAGCGGCAGCCAGAGCGGCGCTGTAGACCATCAGCTGGACGGTGATCCACAGCCCTTCGAAGAAAAGTTCCCACAGCGCGCCGGTCACTTTTTACAGAGCTCCTTCGCCGTGAGGTCGGTCATGAACTCCTTGGTGAAGCCGTACGGCTCGGCGATACGCAGGAGTTCGCCGCTCTTCTTCATCTTCTGCAGCTCGGCGTTGAAGGCGTCCCGCAGCTTGGTCTCACCGAGCCGGAAGCCGTAGCCGCCGCCGTCGCGCTGGGGCTTCCCGTCGACCTCCGGCGTGAACGGCTTGGTCATCTCCACCTTGGGGTGGGCACCGGTCTTCAGCGCCTCGATCATGGTCAGCGCGGTGCCGGCGAAGACGTCGATACGGCCCGCTTCCAGGGCCTCCATCCCGGCGATCTGGTCACCGTAGGTCTGGATGGTGTCCTTCTTGACGCCGTTGCCGACCGCGTAGTCGATCTCGGCATAGCCGATACCGGAACCCATCCGGTATTTCCCCTTGGCGATATCCGCATAGGAATGGATGTTGTCCGGGTTCCCCTTGCGTACGAGGAAGGAGTCCTTGCTCTCGTAGTCCGGGTCGGAGAAAAGGACGGCCGCACACCGGGCCTTGTTGATGAACATTCCCGCGACGATCACGTCGTACTGGAAGGAATGCAGACCGGGCACCAGTGCCTGGAACTCGACCGGCACCGGCTCAAAATTCTTGATTCCCAGCCGCCGGAAGATCGTCTTGGCGACGGCCGGGGCCTCGCCGGTGAGTTCGCCCTTGCTGTTGATGGACGCATAGGGCGGTTCGCTGGCGATTCCCATGCGGACGGTGCCCTTTTTCCGCAGATCTTCGAGCAGATGTCCGCCGCCGGTCGCGCCCGAGACATCGACCCGGGAGCAGCCCGAGGCCGCTCCCACTGCACCCGCTGCGCCGAGCGCCGCTACCCCCGCGAGCAGCGAGCGGCGGCGGATGCCGCTTGCCAATTTTCTCTTGATCATTTTGGTGTTCTCCTGTGGTGGAGCCATGGGCGCGCGGCTACCCGAACGCCTCACACATATGCCAATCGTTTCCAGCCCTTGATGGAAGCGCCGCGGACTTGTTCCGTACGCCGGTATTGCCCACCTACGATCGGGGCATGACCGATCGCTTCATCGAAGTCTCCCTGGACAAGCGCGGCGTGAGCTGCACGGCCAAGTTGCTCGACGACCGCGCGCCGATCACCTGCAATGCCGTATGGGACGCCCTCCCACTCGGCGGCGACGTCTACCACGCCAAGTACGCCCGCAATGAGATCTACGCCCTGCTGGCGCCGTTCGCTCCCGAGGAGCCGCCGCTGGAGAATCCGACGATCACCCCGATCCCCGGCGATCTGTGTTACTTCACCTTCACCGACACCCAACTGGGCACCAAGTCCTACGGCTACGAGACACAGGCGGCGCACCAAGGCCGCGCCACCGTCGTCGATCTTGCGCTGTTCTACGAGCGCAACAATCTACTGATCAACGGTGACGCGGGCTGGGTGCCGGGCATCGTGTGGGGCAGTGTCGTCGACGGTCTGGACCGGATGGCCGATGCCTGTCAGGACCTGTGGCGGGCCGGTGCCCTGGGCGAGAGCCTCAACTTCCGGCGGGCCTAGGGGCTAGGGCCTGAGCGCAGGCGGCGCGGGGATCTCCGCGGTCCCCGCCTCGTAGAGGGCATGCGCGGCGCGCAGCACGAGCGCGTCCGCGTGCCGCGCGCCGACCAGCTGGACGCCGATCGGCAGCCCGTCCGCGTCCACCCCGCAGGGCAGTGTCGCGGCCGGCTGCTGGGTGAGGTTGAAGGGGTAGGTGAACGGCGTCCAGCCCGTCCAGCGGGTGTGACCGGAACCGGCCGGGACCTCGGCGCCCGCCTCGAAGGCGGTGAGCGGCACGGTCGGCGTCACCAGCAGGTCGTAGGCGCTGTGGAAGCGGCCCATGGCCTGACCGAGCGCCATCCGCGTATCGACCGCGGCCAGATAGTCCAGCGCGCTGTAGCGGGCACCCTGCTCGCAGATCTCCCGCAGCCCCGGATCGAGCAGCGCCCGGTCCGCGTCGTCCAGATGCTGCACCACCCGCGCCGCACCGCTGAACCACAGCGTGTGGAAGGCCTCCACCGGGTCGGTGATGCCCGGGTCGATCTCCTCGACGACCGCGCCGAGCCCGGCCAGCGTGTCGACGGCCGCCCTGACCGCCGCCGCGATCTCCGGAGCCACCGGCACGTCCCAGCCGAGCGACGGGCTGAAGGCCACCCGCAGCCCGGAGACCGGACCGGCCAGCGCCTGACGGAACGAGCCGGGGGCCGGGCCGAGCTGGGACCAGTCCCGCCAGTCCGCCCCGCAGATCACCTCCATCATCAGCGCCGCGTCCGCCGCGTCCCGGGTCATCGGCCCGACATGCGCCAGGGTCCCGAAGGGGCTCGCCGGATAGAGCGGCACCCGCCCGTAGGTCGCCTTGAGCGCGAAGATCCCGCAGAACGACCCCGGGATACGCACCGAGCCCCCGCCGTCCGTGCCCAGGCTCAACGGGCCCGCGCCCAGCGCGACCGCGGCCGCGCTGCCGCCGCTGGAGCCGCCCGCGGTGCGCGCCGGGTCGTACGGATTGCCCGTCACCCCGTGCCGCGGACTGTCGGTGACGCCCTTCCAGCCGAACTCCGGAGTGGTGGTCTTGCCGACGAACACCGCGCCGGACTCCCGCAGCCGGGCGACCGACGGGGCGTCCTCCTCCCACGGACCCTCGGCCCGCACCGTGCGCGAACCGCGCAGCGTCGGGACGCCCCGGGTGAGGATCAGATCCTTGACGGTGACCGGCACCCCGTCCACCGGCCCGGCCGGTTCGCCGGCCCGCCAGCGCTCCGCCGACTCCTTGGCGCCGGACAGCGCCTCGTCCGCGTCGATCAGGGTGAAGCAGTTCGTCGCGGCCTGGGCGGCCTCGGCGCGTTCCAGTACCGCCCGGACCGCCTCGACGGGGGAGAACTCGCCGGCCGCGTACCCGGCCGTGAGACGGGTGGCGGAGAGGTCGGCGAGGTGGGTCGGTTCGGTGGTCATGCGTCCTCCGAGCGTCGGCCGCCCCGGGCGGGACGGCGGTGGGGGGAGCGCGGCTGCCGCGCCGGGGCCCGGCAGCCGGCCCCGTCACTGCACCGGCACGTACCCGAGCCGTTTGTCGACGAGGTTGTCCAGCGGCTCGCCCGCCGACCACCGCTCGAAGTTGTCCTGGAACTGCTCGGCGAGGGCGTCCCGCCAGCCCAGGGTGTCGCCGCTCATGTGGGGCGACACGATCAGATGGGGGACGTCCCACAGCGGGCTGTCCGCGGTGAGCGGCTCCTCCTCGAAGACGTCCAGCGCCGCCGCCGCGATCCGCCACTCGCGCAGCGCCGCGACCAGAGCGTCCTCGACCACCAGCGGCCCGCGCCCGACGTTGATGAACCGGGCCCGCGGCGCCATCCTGGCGAACGCGTCCTTGCCGAACAGGCCGCGGGTGGCCTCGGTCAGGGGCGCCGCGCAGATCACCCAATCCGCCTGGGGCAGCAGGCCGTTCAGCGCGTCACTCGCGTGCACGAGGCCGAATTGCGGATCGTCCGGGCGCTCCCGGCGGCCGACCAGATCGACCTTGACACCCAGTGCCAGGAGGGTGCTGCCGATGGCCCGGCCGATCGGTCCGGAGCCCACCACGACGGCCCGGCTGCCGGCCAGCCGCAGGGTCTCGCGATGCTGCCAGCGCCGCTGCCGCTGCAGCTCCCAACTTCCGTAGAAGTCCTTGGCCATGGCGATCACCAGCCCGGCCACATATTCTGCGATCGGCTGCTCGAAGACGCCCCGGGCGTTGGTCACCAGGGTGTCGTCGGCGACCAGCGCCGGGCACAGCAGCTGGTCCACACCCGCGCTGGCGGTGTGCACCCAGCGCGGCCTGGGCCCCTCCACCGGCCAGGCTCTGCGGATCGCGTCGGAGGTGAAGTCCCAGGCCAACAGCACGTCGGCGGTGGGCAGTCGGTCGGCGAGCGAGTCCTCGTCGGTGAAGATCACCCGAGCCCGGCCGGTGAGGCGGTCCAGCTTCGGCGGCGGGTCGGAACCGAGGACGAGGACGGTGCTTTCGGACATAGCCAGAAACCGTTCTGAAACGTGAGCCCCTTTCCATGGAAAGGGGCGCCGACAGATGCCTGAGATGCGAGGATTGACCACGCTAGGAAGTCGTATCTACCGTGTCAACAACGGCTCTGTCCCGACGTCCCGGCTTGATCCGGCTGCACCTCATCCCCGGCCACTGGCCTGGCCTTCCAGCCCTTCGTTTCTTCTAGGGGCCTTCATGGACGTCTCTTTTCTGGGTGGCCCACAGCCGCAGCTCGGCGTGGGTGTCGTCGCTCCCTTCGACTTCGCGCTCGACCGAGAGCTCTGGCGCTGGGTTCCCGACGACGTGTCCCTCCACCTCACCCGCACCCCTTTTGTGCCCGTCGAGGTCAGCCTCGATCTGGCCCGTCTGGTCAGCGAGCACGAAACGCTGGACGCTGCCGTCCAGGCGCTGTGTGCGGTATCACCGCAGGTCATCTCCTATGCCTGCACTTCGGGCAGCTTCGTCGGCGGGGTCGCGGGCGAGCGGGCCATGTGCGCCGCCATGGTCCAGGCGGGGGAGGTTCCCTCCCTCACGACCTCGGGCGCACTGATCGAAGCGCTGCGCGAGATCGGCGCCCGGCGCATCGCCGTGGTCACGCCCTATACGAAATCGGTCACCGACTCCCTGGAGGACTATCTCGGTGAGGCCGGCATCACCGTCACCGGCCGCGCCTACCTCGGGCTGACCCGGCACATCTGGAAGGTGCCGTACCGCGATGTCGTCGACATGGCCCGCGCGGCCGTGGTCGGCGCCACCGATGCCCTCTTCATCAGCTGTACGAACCTGCCGACCTACGACGTCATCCCGCAGCTGGAGGCCGAGCTGCGGATGCCGGTGCTGTCCGCCAATCAGGTCACGATGTGGGCCGCGCTGCGCGCCATCGGCGTCCAGGCGGTGGGCCCGTACCAGGCGCTGCTCGATCCGGTGGCGCGGCGCGGCCCGGCCGCGATGACCGCGACGGCGGAAGGGCCGGAAGAAGGAGTGCCGCGGGTGACCCCCGAGGCGGCCTTCGCCGGACCCCCCGCCCCACCGGAGGGGGAGCCCCTCGACGGCCTTGAACCGCCGCCGTATCCGCCCGATGACACGGGAGGCCTGCCCCCGGTCTGAGGCCGGTCCGAACCCGGCCTCCACCAAGGAGTGCTGCCGGCGTCGTTCCTCTCGCCGGCAGCACTCCTTCCCGGACCCACCGCACCACCCGTGAGCGCACCCGCACCCACGAACGCCCCTGCACCCGCAGCCGTACACGCAAGGGAGACCTGCATGGCATCGGTCGGCTTCCTCTACCCCGGGTACTCCGCGGAGGACGACTACCCCCGGCTCGAAGCGCTCCTGGGCGGCGGGATCCGCCTGCCGCTCGTGCACACCGATATCGGCGAGGACGCCCATCGCGTCGACGCCCTGCTGGAGATGGGCTCCGCCGGGCGGCTGGCGGCCGGCGTCGACGAGCTCAAGGAACGCGGCGCCGAGGCCGTCGTCTGGGCCTGTACGAGCGCCAGCTTCGTCTTCGGCTGGGAGGGCGCCCACGAACAGGTCAGGGAGCTGTCCGCCACCGCCGGCCTGCCCGCCTCCAGTACGTCCTTCGCCTTCGCCCATGCCGTCCAGGCGCTCGGTGCCCGGCGGGTCGCGATCGCCGCCACCTACCCCGACGACGTGGCCGAGCGCTTCCACGCCTTCCTGAAGTCCGCGGGTGCGGAGGTCGTCTCGACCCGCGGCAGCGGCATCATCACCGCCGCCGAGGTCGGCACCTGGGGCAGCGAGGAAGTGCTGGCGCTCGCCCGCGCCGGTGACCATCCGGACGCCGAGGTGGTGCTGCTGCCCGACACCGCGCTGCACACCGCGGAACATCTGCCGGCCCTCGAAGCGGAGCTGCGCAAGCCGGTGCTCACCGCCAATCAGGTGACGGTCTGGGAAGGGCTCCGGCTGCTCGACCGCACGATCAGCTGTCCCGCGCTCGGCACCCTCTTCTCGCGGACCGCGCACGCCTAGGGGGCGTCTGAGGGGCCTCGGCCGAAGGGAGGTCCGGCGGCCCCGCCGACCGCGGTGCCGCGCCGGGGATCTGACCCGGGAATAAGTGGAGATCCTCTCCGGTTGTCCTCCTCGCAGACCACCGACGCGAGGAGGACCCGCACCGTGAGCGGCGAAGACGAGGAGATCCGGGGCAGCGGCGAGACGGCCGGCGACGGGATACGGGGCACGGCCCCGGGCACCGCACCCGTCCCGCTGTCGGTGCTCGACCTGGTGACGGTCGGCGCCGGCAGCACCGCCTCGGCCGCGGTGCGCACGGCCGTCGACATCGCCCGTACGGCCGAACGCCGGGGCTTTCACCGCTACTGGGTCGCCGAGCACCACTCCATGCCCGGCGTCGCCTCGTCCTCGCCCGCGGTGCTGCTCGCCCACCTCGCCGCCCACACCACCCGCATCCGCCTCGGCTCCGGCGGCGTGATGCTGCCCAACCACGCCCCGCTCGTCATCGCCGAGCAGTTCGGCACCCTGGAGGCGATGGCCCCCGGCCGGGTCGACCTGGGCCTGGGCCGCGCGCCGGGCACCGACGGGGCCACCGCCGCCGCGCTGCGCAGGACCGAGAGGCTGCACGAAGGCGCGGACGAATTCCCGCAGCAGCTGGCCGAGTTGACCCGCTTCCTGGACGACTCCTTCCCCGACGGCCACCCGTACGCCAAGATCCATGCCGTCCCCGGCCCGGTCCAGGCGACCTCACCGGGCGGCGTCCAGGACCCGCACCGCCCGCCCCTGTGGCTGCTGGGCTCCTCCGGCTTCAGCGCCCGGCTCGCCGGCTCCCTCGGCCTGCCGTTCGCCTTCGCGCACCACTTCTCCGCGGCCAACACCCTCCCCGCGCTGGACCTCTACCGCGCGTCCTTCCGCCCCTCCGAGGTGCTGTCGGAGCCGTACGCCCTGATCGGGGTCGCGGCGCTGGCCGCCGAGTCGGAGCAGGAGGCCCGCCGTCAGGTCATGACCGGCGCGCTGTCCATGGTCCGGCTGCGCACCGGACGCCCCGGCCTGGTCCCCAGCCCGGAGGAGGCCGAGGCGTACCGCTTCAACGAGTTGGAGCGGGGCTTCGTCGACAGCTGGCTCGGCAATGTCGTCCACGGCACCCCGGACGCCGTCCGCCAGGGCCTGGACGACCTCGCCAAGCGCACCGGCGCCGACGAGCTGATGATCACCGCCAACGCCCATGGCGGCGCGGCCCGGCTGCGCTCGTACGAGCTGATCGCGGATGAGTACGGCCTGCCGGCCTGAGGGCGTCGTGCGGGGTGGTGGCGGCCGGTGCTGATTCCGCCGGACCCTGCCGCGGGGGTGGCGCGCCGTTGTGGCGGGATTCTTTTTCGGTGCGGGCGGAACGTCGTTCCGCCCGCACCGGCGCACTGCATACCTGCGGCCCTCAGGCCCCCGTGTGGCGGCCCGCGTCGAGCAGGGCCGCCACCCGGTCGGGGGCGACGGGGCGGGAGTAGAGCCAGCCCTGGCCGGTGTCGCAGCCGATCCGGCGGAGCCGCTCGGCCTGTTCGGCGCTCTCCACGCACTCGGCGGTGACCGTGAGGCCGAGCCGGTGCGCCAGCGCCACCAGCGCCTCCACGATCATCTCGTCCGCCGGGTTCGGATGCTCCTGCGAGCGGAAGCCGCGGACGAAGGACCCGTCCAGCTTCAGTACGGAGACCGGGAGGCGGCTGAGGTAGGCGAGGTTGGAGTAGCCGGTGCCGAAGTCGTCGATGGCGATCCGTACGCCCATGTCGCTGAGCGCCTGCAGGGCCTGGAGCGGGCGGCCGGCCGAGCCCATCACCGCGGACTCGGTCAGCTCCAGCTGCAACAGCTCCGGCGGCAGCCCGGTCTCGGCGAGAATCCCCGCGACATCCGCCACCAGGTCGGAGTCCCACACCTGACGTACGGCCACATTGACGCTGACGAACAGCGGCTCGCCGGGGTGCGCCAGCTGCCAGGCGCGTGCTTGGTGGCAGGCCCGCTCCAGCACCCAGCGGCCCAGCTCGACGATCGCGCCGTTCTCCTCCGCCAGGGCGATGAACCGATTCGGCGACAGCGTCCCGAACTGCGGATGGCGCCAGCGCACCAGCGCCTCCACGCCCTGTGCCCGGCCGTCCCCCAGCCCGACCAGCGGCTGGTACTCCAGGGTGAATTCGCCGCGGTCCACGGCCGGGCGCAGGGTGCTGGAGAGCGCCTGCCGGGTCATCCGGTGGGCATTGCGCTCCGGGTCGAAGAGCGTCCAGCGGGCCTTGCCGTCCTCCTTGGCCCAGTACAGCGTGGTGTCCGCGGCCTGCATCAGACCGGTCGCGGTGGTGCCGGTGGCGGCCCGCTCCACGACGCCGATGCTCGCCGACACCGACAGCCGCTGCCCGGCCAGGTCGAACGGGCGCTGCAGCGCGTCCAGGACGCACTGGGCCAGTTCGGCGAGCTGGTCGGTGCCGGTGGAGTCCTCCACCAAAAGAGCGAACTCGTCACCGCCGAGCCGGGCGACCAGATGCCCGCCCCGGCCCGCCCCGCGGTCCGCGGCGCTCTCCGCGCAGCGCGTCAGACGCTGTGCCACCGCGCTCAGCAGCCGGTCGCCGACGCGGTGCCCGAGGGTGTCGTTGACGGCCTTGAAGCCGTCCAGGTCGAGGTAGCACAGCCCGATGCGGCCGGTGCCGGACGGTTCGAAGGAGGCGGTCTCCAGGGCGGAGGAGAGCCGCTCGAAGAACAGCGCCCGGTTGGGCAGCCGGGTCACCGGGTCGTGCATCTGCAGATGCCGCAGCCGGGCCAGCAGATCGTGCCGGTCGCTGATGTCCGCGACCGACAGCAGCATCCGCTCCTCGCCGCTGAGCGGCTCCGGCGTCAGCGGCTCGACGGTCACCTCCACCCAGACGGAGTGCCCTTCGGGGTGTTTGAGGCGGCGGGTGCAGCGCAGCCGGTCGCTGCGGCCGCACAGCACCTCGCGGTAGGCGGTCCACACCCGTGGGTCGGCGCCGAGGTCGGTGAGGTCCGCCGCGGTGGCGGCCACCAGCTCGGCCGGGTCGGCGCCGACCAGCTCACCGAAGGCCGGGTTGGCGGCGAGGACCAGGCCGTCGCGGTTGAGGACGGCCATCGCCACCCGCGCCGCGTGGAACGTGGCGCGGTAGTCGCCGAGCGAGGCCGCGGTGTCGTCGCAGCGCCCGCCGGTGGCCGGCCGGGCCTCGGCGGATTCTTTGGTCGTTTCATCACGCTCCGTCACTGAGGGGAGCGTCGCTCCGGGCGTGCGGCCCGGGCTGTCGGGGTGTCCGCTCACTGCTCGCTCCCGCGTGGCGCTGTCTCGTGATGGAGGGGGGATCTCGCGCTGGAAAGTGTGGCGATCATAGAGGCTGGCACGACGGCCGATCCAGCGACGCAGCCGTGATCGTCCGCGCGCATGACGGAACTTCAGCCATTTCTGCCCGGCTCTGTTCGTACGGATTGCCCCGTTGGCCGTTTGTGACTTTCCGTTACGGGACGGCCAAGACGCGCCGGTCACTCGTCCGGGCCTTCAAAACAGGACGAATAGCATTAAATCGCCACAGGGTAGATGAGGTCTCCGAATCCGTCCCTGGAGGTATGTGTGCCGCGCGCCCAGACACCCGACGGGGCGGATCGCCGCAGCCTGCGGCGCGTCGCGGCCGTCGCCACCTCCCTGAGCGCGCTCATCGCGACCTCGATCGTCGCCGGACCCGCCACCGCCTCCGAGGCCGTGCTCCCGTGCGCCCTGGGACGCACCGACGCGCACCACTCCGAGGGCGTCGACAGCTGGAACGGGTCCTATCCGCGCCCGGACCGCACGCTCAACGCCGTCATGATCTTCCTGTCCTTCCCGGACTCCCGGCCCCTCTCGGCGCCTCAGGACCTGTCCCACGACTACTTCCCCGCCACCTCCGGCTTCTTCGACCGCGCCTCGTACGGGAAGTTCCGGCTGCGCCCGCACATCCACCGCCGCTGGGTGCAGATGCCGCGCTCGTCCGTCTCCTACGGAATACAGCGCGACTGGGACGCCGGCCGGCGCTCGTCCTACCTGCGCGACGCGGTCACCGCCGCCGATCCCTCCGTGGACTTCAGCAGGTACGACGTGGTCTATTTCGTCGCCGACCCGGACGCCCCCGGTGTCGATTCGGACGCTACCAAGGTCGTCAACCTCGACCGGCCGCTGCACGCCGACGACCATGATCTGCACCGGTTCGTCACCGTCTTCGAGCAGAGCCCGCCGGACCGCAATGTCCTCGCGCACGAGACCGGGCACGTCTTCGACCTGCCGGACCTCTATCACCGGCCGGAGGACGGCAAGGGCGACTGGGACACCTACGTCGGCGACTGGGACCTCATGGGCAGCCAGTTCGGACTGGCGCCCGACCCTTTCGCCTGGCACAAGTGGAAGCTCGGCTGGATCGCCGACAGCCAGGTCGACTGCCTCGATCTGACCGGACGCGCCCTGCACTCCCTGCGCACCCTGTCCGCCCCCGAGGAACCCCGGGCCCAGCGCCGGCCGCGGCTCCTGGTCGTCCGTACGGGCCCCGACAGCGCGCTCGCCATCGAGGCACGCGGTGCCATGGGCAACGACCGCTCCCTGTGCACCGAGGGCGTTCTGGTCTACCGCGTGCACAGCCGGACGGCCTCCGGGGCGGGCCCCGTGCAGGTGCTCGACGGGCATCCGGCCACCTCCGCCTGCTGGGGCACCTCCGTCTACCCGCCCCTCGCGGACGCTCCGCTGGGCGTGGGGGAGAGCATGGACGACGCCGAGGACGGGGTACGCATCCAGGTCGAGGGCCGGACGGCCGACGGGGACTGGGCGGTGAAGGTGAACCGCGGCTGACCGCGCCGCACCGACCGCACCGCACCGACCGCGGCGTATTGACCGCGTCGTACAGCCGGGAACGACGAAGGCCCCCACCGGAGTGGAGGCCTTCGACCGTCTGTGCGCCGCCAGGGACTCGAACCCCGGACCCGCTGATTAAGAGTCAGCTGCTCTAACCAACTGAGCTAGCGGCGCCTGCTGACGGGGAAAACATTAGCATCCTGGTCGGGGAGGACAAAAATCGGTTTGTCTCAGCCCGCGGTCAGCATGGAAACGGGGTGCTGAGCTGCGGCTTCGTGCACCGGGCCGGCCATCGAGCGGGCCGCGCGGACACAGGCCCAGAGCAGTACGTCGGGGCCGGGCAGCCAGGGGTTGCGGACATCCGGTGCCACCAGCCAGCGGGAGACGGACGGGGCGGCCGGGTCCTCGTCGGCCGGGGCGCCGGCGCCCGCGGTCCGGTCCGCGGCGGGGCTCTGGCGGGGGTGCAGCGGCGGGACGGTCACCGCGTCCCCGCTGCCGTGGCACAGCAGCGGCGGGACGGCCGTGGCCCACTCCTCCCAGACGAGCAGCGCCGGCAGCCGCTGGGCCGTGCCCGGGGCGGCGAACAGCAGGATCCGGCCGCGGTGCGCCGCCACCGGCCCCGAGCCGGGGCCGTCGGACCATAAGCGGTCCACCATCCGCCGCCCGAAGAGCGCCGGGGCGTTGATCACGTCGAAGGCGGTGCCGCAGGGCAGCACGCTGGGCGCGGCCGGCCGGGTGGCCCACACGGTGTGCATCTCGTCCGGATGGGGGCTGGCGGAGGCGAGCCAGTCGGCGCCCGCGAGGGTGACATATGCCGCGGTCGGAAAGGCCAGGGTGCGGGGGGTCTCAGGCAGCCAGTCGCTCATGGGGACAGGTCTACCCAGCCGGCACGCGGGACTTGGCTGATTGGCGGAAAACGGGACGGGGCGGTGGGGGAGCCGGTATCTTTCCCCCCTTGCATATGCCAGCGGCCCATGATCATGGACCATGAGCCGTGGTGGGGCGCGTCGGTGGGCGGGGTTCCTGGGGGCCGGTGGGCGGGGCCGGGGCGGTCAGTCCATGTCGCCCGGCAGGGTGCTGCCGCTCCGCATCAGGCTGCGGCCGAACTCGATCATTTTCTGTGCGTAGTCCTCGGTCCACTCCGCCTGCTCCGCGAGCGTGGCCAGCGGCAGCCGGTCGAACCGGCTGGGGTCGGACAGCTGGGCGGCCGCCAGCGCCTGGAACTCCGTGGCGCGGTCGGCCGCGGCGCGGAAGGCCAGGGTCAGCTCCGTGGCGCGGCCGAGAAGCTCGCGCGGGTCCTCCATCGACTCCAGGCCGAAGAAGTGCTCGGGGTCGGCGACGGCCTCGGGCGGCTCGAAGAGCAGCTGCGCGGGCTTCATCCGCCGTGGTCCGGGCGCCGTACCACGCGGGTCGGGAGCCGGTCGCGGCTCGGACATGTACCTACCTCCAGATCGTGTGCCGCATTCCATTGTCCCGCTGCGCGCAAGTGGGCCCCGGGGGAGAGGCCGTACGCCCTGGCGGGCCGCCGTCGGACAGGCTCCCTAAGGACGCCACGCCACCCGGTGTTCCGCGAGATGGGCGAGGACGGCGTGGTTGGCCTCCCAGCCGTCCGGGAACTTGACCGTGACGCCGAGACGGACCGGCTCGGTCGAGGGGTGCTCGTCCAGCAGATCGGCGACGCCGGCCCGGCAGACCACGATGCAGGCGTGCCGGTGGCGGGAGGCGAGTACACACAGCCGGCCGGTCTCCAGGTGGAAGGCGGTGGCGTCGGGCCGGCCGGACAGCGGATGCAGGACGACCGTGACATCGAACTCGCGGCCCTGGAGACGGTTGGCGGTGTCCACCGCGACGCCGCTCACCCCCAGGTCGGCGAGCGCGGCGCGGACGGCCGCCGCCTGGTCGCGATGGGCGGTGCCGACCGCGATCCGGCCGGCCGTGAGCGGTGCCGGGGCGGGCGCGGCCCCCTCCGGAGCCCCGTGGGCCTCGCTGGTCGTGGCGCCGCCGCGGTCCAGGAGCCGGCGCACGACCTGGGCCACCGCGCGGACCGCCTCCGGGTCCGTGCGCGGGGTGTGGCGGGCGGGGAGTTCCAGCAGGCCCCAGCCGGACTCGGCGGCCTCGTCCAGGACGCGGTCCACGCCCGAGCCGTCGCCCGGCACCCCGAACGCCAGCCGGCGGTCGCCGTGGCCGGTGCCGCTGCGGAACGGGGTGTACGGATAGAACGCGGCGGAGACCAGGGGCGCCGCCGAGGCGGGCAGCCGCCAGGAGACCGGCAGCCGGTGCTGCGGCAGATCGGGGTTGTGCGCCAGGAGGGTGGACACCGCGCTCGACGACGGGTCGTAGGCCAGCCCCGCCCACTGCTCCGCGCCGACCACGCTGAAGGGGTCCAGCTGGCCCGGGTCGCCGACGAACAGCGCCCGCTCGAAGAGCCCGGCGACGCTCAGCAGCGCATCGGAGCGCATCTGATAGGCCTCGTCCACGATGGCGTGCCGCCAGGGCTCGTCGACCTTGGTGTACGCCCATTTCGCTGCCGTCGAGACCACGATGTCCATCCCGGCCAGATCGGCGGCCTTCGCGGACGTACGGACCGCGGGCAGCTCGGCCAGCGCCGGGTCGAAGGCGCCGGGCTCACTGCTGTGCAGCCGCCCGACCGGCAGCTGCGGATCCTTCTCGGCGAGCCGCAGCACGAGATCGTCGACCTGGGCGTTGGTCTGCGCGACCACCATCAACGGGCGCCCGGCGGCGGCGAGTTCGCGGGCCGCCCGCACCACGAGGGTGGACTTTCCGGCGCCGGGCGGGGAGTCCACGACCACGCCGCGCCGGGTGCCGTGCAGCGTGTCCCGCAGGATCGCGTCGGTCGCCGCGGCGGCCGCGGCGGCGGGGTCGAAGGGACCGGCGGTGGTGGGTTCCTGAGTGGCCGTCATACGGGAGTGTGCTCCAGGGCGGTCGAGGGCCGGGCGCGGGTCACAGGAAGTCCTCCGCGGTCACGGGGTCGGGGGCGGGGTGCGGCGCGTCCGCGGCAGCGGACGGCGGGCCGCCGTGGGTCCACGGGGTGTCCTCGGGGTCCGGGAGCTCCGGGCCGCCGCGCGGGGCGTGCTCGAACAGCGTCCAGCACACCGTGTCGTCCGGCTCCGGCACCGAACCGGGCTCCGGCGTCTTCCCGCGCCCCATCCCGCCCGTCAGCCGCACCACCAGAATTCCCGGCTCCTCGGTCACATACGCAACGAATTCGGCGGTCTGGGTCTTGCCGTCCGCCACCGAGCGGTAGAGCTTGCCGCCCTCCGACAGCTGCGGCCGGTCGGCCGTCCGCAGGGTGACCAGCGGGCGCGGCATCGGCCGCCGCCCCTCGGAGAAGGCCATCTCGACGCCGGTGACCGTGCCCTGGAACGCCTCGCCCGCCAGCCGGCGCCCCGCCATCACCAACGGGTCGTCCAGGGCTTCCTGGGCGTCCAGTTGGGCCTGTGCGGTCTCCCGTGCGGACAGCTTCTGCGCGGCGGTGACCGCGTCGTCCTGCTTGGGCTGCGGGGGCTCCCCGGCGCGGATCCGGTCCCGGTGCGCGGTGTACGACCAGCGGTCGCGCTTCCAGCGGTCGGGGACCCGGGCGCCCGCGGGGAGCTCCCGCAGCAGGTCGATGCCGTGCCAGACGGCGTCCCAGGCCGGTCGCAGCTGTCCCTCGACGAGGGTGCGCAGCGCGTCCTCGGCGCCCGGCAGCCCGGCGTCGTAGCGGGCCATCGCGGGGGCGAGCAGCCGGTTGTCGAACGCCGGGTCGGTGGCCGGGCCGGCCGGCGGGCACAGCAACTGGCCGTCCGCGTCCCGCGCCGACTCCGCGCGCTCGGCCGCCTCCCGGCCGGACAGCCCCGGCGGCGGGTCGATCCAGGAGAGCAGCGCGCCCAGGTGCTGGTCCTCCAGCACGCTCTGGCCCGTCGCCCAATGGCGGGTCAGCAGGCCGGTCATGGACAGCAGCAGGCTCGCGCCCGGGACCCGCGCCCGCTCGCCGAAGTGGGTCAGCCAGCGGCCCAGCAGCGGGACGTGCGGCGGCGCGGGATACGGGGTCTCCGGCTCCTGCTCGGCCGTCCGCCGGAAGCGCATGGAGCGGCCCAGCAGCCGGACGAACTCGATGCCGGCGGCGCTCGGCACGATCAACTGCGGTGCGTCCGCGCACAGTTCGACCTGCACCGGGACCTTCTTGCCGGTCTCGGGGTCGGTCTCCTTGCGCTCCTCCCACTCGATGGCGTCCGCGAAGCCGTCCACATAGGGCAGCACCGACTCCGCCAGCTCGGCGAGGAACGCGAACCGCAGATCGCGGTCGCGGGGCTGCGGGACGGCCAGCAGCACCGGCTTCTCGCGGTCCGTGCCGACCAGCGCCCCCAGCGGGGCACCGGCCTCGCCCGCGGTCGTCAACGGGACGAACACCAAAGGGCGTTCGGACAGATGGCGGTGGCGGACCGTGCACCGTGGCCGGGCGCGGCCCGCCGCCACCGCCTCCATCCTGGCCAGCGTCTCGATCAGCGGCATCCCGGCTCCTCCGCTCGCGGTCCCGGCACGGTGGGGCGGGCCAGCGCCTCGGCCCGCAGCGCGGCGGCCCGGCGCAGCGCGACGACGGCCGGGTCGTCCGGCCCGTCGTCGGGGGCCTCGGGGGACTCCGGGCCGTCGGGGACCGCCGCCGCCAGCACCTCCTCGATGGTGTGCAGCCCGCCCAACTCGCCCCGGACGCCGCGCCCGAGCGCCTCCACCGCGCCGTCCTCACGGGACCGCTTACGGCAGTGGAAGGCCAGCTCGCACGCGGCCAGGCACTCGGGGGCGTAGGCCGCGTCGACCGCCTCGACGGCCTCGGCCAGCTCCTCGGGCCGACGGGTCGGGGTCTTCCCGTCGTCCGCCAGCCGGAGGTCGAAGGTGGTCCCGTCGGGGAGCGCGGCGGCGATCTCCTCGACCCGGGTGAGGCGCGCCAGCTGCCGCCGGGTCGTGGCCAGCTGCTTGCGGACGTCGACGGCCGCGGCGGTCGGGAGGTTGGAGAAGTCCTTCGGGCACACCAGCAGCACCCGGTCGCGGACCCGGACCGGGCGGCCGGTGTGCGCGCCGGTATGACCGGCGACCGGCTCCAGGGCCAGCACGTACACCGCCGCCTGCCGCGCGGCGGCGCCCACCTTCGCGGCGTCCGCCGAACCGTCGATCATCGGGAAGGACTTGATCTCGACGACCGTCCAGCTGCCGTCCGGATGCACCACCACCGCGTCCGGCTCCACATAGGCGGGCGAGCCGGCCACCTCGACGACCAGCATCGGATGGTCGAGCAGCGCCCAGCCGCCGGCCGCGGTCGCCTCGCGCAGCGCCAGCGCCGTACGGGCCGCCCGGCCCTCGGGCCCGGCCGCGGACAGATCGGGGGTGGCGACCTCCTCCGGCGCGGGCGGCGGGGTGCCGGGCGCCAGCCGCTCGTGCAGCAGCCGCAGCAGCTCCGTGCCGCCGTCGGCCTTCACCCGGGATTCGAAGGCATTGCCGCGGACGATCGCGAACTGCGACTGGCCGTACGCCGCGGGCGAGCCCAGCGCCTGGGCCAGCGCGCCCTTGTCGATGCCCGCGCCGTCCAGCAGCGCGCGGCGCCGGCAGCCGGGGTTGGCGGCCAGCGCGGCGAGCGCACGGGCGTCGAGGGAGCGGGGGCGGACACCGGGGCCGCGCAGCTCGGTGAGTCTCCCCCGGCGCACGCCGGGAGCAAGATCCCCCGGCGGCGGGCTCGGCGTCGCCGTCGGCCGCCCCGCCGAAGGGGCGGCCGACGCGGGTCGGCTGTCGCGGAAAGCGTTCACCCGCGGAAGTCTCGCATCCGGCACCGACATACGGGGCGACCGCCCGCCGCCGGATGCCCCATACGCCGTGGGCGCGACCGCCCCGGGCGCCGGGTCCCGGGCGGGACCGCCTCCCCGGTCAGGGACAAATCGACCCGATGCGCGATGATGGAAAGCCCGCGGTCAACGCCGCCCGCACCGAGAACGAGCAGCCGAGCGATCGGCGAGAGGTACGACCATGGCACCGCGCATATTCCTGGCCAGGCACGGGCAGACCGAGTGGTCCCTGTCCGGCCGGCACACCGGCCGTACGGACGTCCCGCTGTTGGACGAGGGCCGGCGCGGCGCCAAGCTGCTGGGCGAGCGGCTGCACCGCGCCCCCTGGGAGGGACTGCCGGGTGTCGAGGTCCGCACCAGCCCCCTGGTGCGTGCCAAGGAAACCTGTGAGCTGGCCGGATTCGGCGAGCGGGCGCAGCCGTGGGACGCGCTGATGGAGATCGACTACGGCGCGTACGAGGGCCTGACACCGGCCGAGATCAAGTCCGGGCGGCCGGACTGGCTCATCTGGCGCGACGGGGTGCCGGAGGGGGAGACGCTCGCCGAGGTCACCGCGCGGGCGGACGAGGTCATCGACTGGGCCCGGTCCGCCGACCGCGATGTGCTGGTCTTCGCGCACGGCCACATCCTGCGCGCCCTCGGCGCCCGCTGGCTGGGTCTGGGCATCTCCTTCGGCGCCCGGATCCGGCTGGAGCCGACGTCCCTGTCGGTGCTCGGCTGGGCCTACGGGGAACCGGCGATCGAGCGCTGGAACGACACCGGGCACCTCGGCTGAACGACGGCCGCCCGGCCACCACGGTCCGGCCGGAGGCGCGGGCACCGCAGGCCGCCTGACGGGGCGTCGGCCCGCCGCTCCGCGGGCCGTCAGCCCGCGGAGCCCGGGGCCGGCGTCCCGCCGCCGGATGCGGCCGAGGCCGCGTGCCGCTCCAGGAAGCCGGAGACCGCGCCGCCGCCGTGGTACGCCCGCAGCGTCCGGGCCGTGCCGTCGAGCATCGTCCGGATACGGGCCGAACGGACCTGCTCCAGCAGCGCCAGCACCCGGGCCCCGGCCGCGGCGGCCTCCTCGGGCTCCCCGCTGTCCGCGAGATCGCCCGCGAGCTCCGCGGTGAACAGGGCGATATTGCGGGTGAAGTGGGAATCCTGCAGCGCCACCGCCCGGCGTGCCTGCTCCACCGCGCGGCCCGCGTCACCCAGGGCCGACCAGCACTGCGCCTCCAGGCCCGCCAGTTCGGCCTCGCCGTAGAACGTCATCCACTCCGGGTCGCCGTCCCGCGGCCCGCCCGCGAACAGCCGCTCGGCCCGCGCCAGCGCCTGCTCACAGCCGGCGCGGTCGGCCAGCCCCGCCCAGCCGCCCGCCTCCCGCAGCGCCAGCAGCGACAGCAGCCGCGGCGAGGCCAGATGCTTCGCGGCCTGCTGCGCGGCCTGCGCGGCCCGCACCGCCTCCCGCGGCCGGCCGGCGTCGCGGGCGAGGAAGGCCGTATTGCAGAAGGCGTGCGCCTCCAGGGCGGCATCACCGCAGACCCGGGCGGTGGCCAGGGCTTCCGCGTAGTGCGAGCGGGCATCCTCGAAACGGCCCGAGTCATGCGCCAGCCAGCCCACGGTGATGGCGAGTTCACCCGCCCCGGCGTGCAGCCGGTCGGACACCGAGCGACGCTGGACGCCCGCGTCCAGCAGTTCGTAGGCGGCGCGCAGCGGCTGGGCGGCGCGGCGGTAGATGCCCTCCGCGCCGTGCCGGTCGTCCAGCAGCCGGATATGACGGACGGCCTCCTCGACCGCGGCGGCCTCGGCCGTCCCGGGACGGCCGGAGGTGCGCGGGCCCGGCACATGGGCGGACGCGGCGGCGGCAGCGGCCTCGATGGGATGCAGGGCGGCGAAGCCCAGGGCTGCTGCCGGGCCGCCGGTGATGAACGCGCGACGCAGCACGTCGCTCTCCTCGCAGATCTGGATACGGGTATCGCGGTGGTCGGGGTCGGTTGCCAGGGGCGCGGCGCTGACCGCCGCCGTACGCGCCCCCCGTCCGCGTACCGCCTCGCGCGGCGCGAACCCCATGTCGGGCAGCGTCAGCCCGGGGAACATGTGCCGGAACACCCGCTCGTAGGCGTAGTTCGGACACCGGATCTCCCCGGACTCGACGCGGCCCACATAGCGGGCGTCGCACGAGACCTGTTCGCCGATCTCACGGGCGGACCGTCGGACCGCCGCCGCGAACTCGCCCGGTGACAGCCGGCCGCGCAGCTGTCGGAAGGCGAGGTTCGGGCGGGCGGGTACGGTGCGGGACGACGCTGAACTAGCTGCTGGCGACGCCATGGCGGACCCTCTCCGTGCCCTCTCCGTGCCATCAGGTGGCGTTGCCGCCTCCTGGCGGTGCGGCGGGATGACCGTACCGGCTGTGATGGCTCCGATACGCACAGTTTGGCTACAAATCGGATATCTCGCGCGCGATCTGCCATGAACTGCCATCCTTTGCAGCGTTACGCCGCCGTAGCTGTTGACACGTCCGGCCGTTGAAGTCGGTGTAAAGGGTCGGGTACGTGCAGGAGGAGGGGTTCTCCGTGTGGGAGACCGGCGTGAGCAGGGGCGGCAACGGGTCCGCGGGCCAGGCCGGCGGTGGGCGGGGACCGGCCGTCGCGGCCGGGGGACCGGCCGTACCGGCCCAGGCGTGTGACCTCGTCACGGTGCCGGCCCGGCAGGGCCTGGAAGCCGTCGACATCCTCCGGCTGCGGGACGGGGTCGGCCCCGTCCTCCATGACGGCGCCTGCGACACCCTCGGCTTTCTGGTGCCCGCGGGCACGGCGGACGGCTGGGACGTGCCGGGCAGTGCCTGTACCCAGACCTCCGGGCGGGGGATCGCACTGGGCGCACTGTGCGAGGAAGGGGCCCCGGAGGAGCCGCCGGTGACCGGCACCGGCTGGCTGGTGCCGCCGGAGGGCGCGGGCGCCGCCGCCACCGATCCGGCCGTCCTGCGGGCGGCGCTCGGCGAGGCGGCCCGCACGATCGAGGCCGTCGACCGCTGCCAGTGACACCGGCCGGACCGTACGCGAAAGGGGCCGCCCGGCCGATGCCGGACGGCCCCTTCGGGCGGGTGGCCCCTTATGGTGCCCCCTAGTGGGCGGCCGGTGTGCTGTCCCGCGCCGGGCGGGGGATGGTGGTGGCGCCGCGGCGGTCGCCGAGCCGGCGCTGTACGCCGCGCAGCATCCGCGCCGCGGTGAAGGCCGCGCCGTACACGAAGCGCATCGACGGGCCGAACGACGGCGCGGTCAGCAGCCCCGCGAAGAACAGCCCGGGCCAGGACGATTCGAAGCCGGAGCTCAGCTCGGGCGCCCGGCTGCCGCCCACCGTCCGCAGGGTGGTGCGCACTTGGGGAGCGAGCAGCCGCAGCCGCCCGAGGTCCGGGGTGAAGCCGGTGGCCGCCACCACGTGCTGGGTGTCGAGGGTCTCGGTGCGGCCGTCCGTATGGGTGAGGTGGAGCCGCACCCCGTCATCCTGGGGAGCCGCCGCCCGGACCCGGTGGCCCAGCAGCACCGGCACCGCCGGCTCGAAGCGCTCCCGCAGCCACCAGGCGCCCGCCGGGCCCAGCGCGTTCTCCGCGATGTGCACCCGGGTTCCCGGGGGCAGCCGGCGTACCGCCCCGGGCATCTGCGACCACAGCCAGTTCGGCCAGCCGGTGCCGAGCCCGGAGTGCGGGTCGCGCAGCGCGCGCAGCCGGCCGCGCGCCAGCGGCTGTGGCGGGGCGTTCCAGCGCAGGTGGTCGGCACGGGCCACGAGGCGGGGCCGGGCGCCCTGTTCGGCCAGCAGGGTCGCGGTCTCCAGCGCGGACTGCCCGGAGCCGAGCACGGTGACGTCCTGGCCGGCGAAGCGGCGCAGATCGCGGTGGTCGCTGCTGTGCGAGGCGAGCTCCGGGGGCAGTTCGAGCAGCGGCCACGGGCGGTTGACGAAGGGCATCACCCCGACGGCGAGCGCCACGGTCCGGGCCGGGATCTGCTCGCCGGTGTCCGTCTCGACGTGGAAGCCGTCGCCGTCAGGGCGTACGGAGGTGACGGTGACCTCCTCGACCTGCGGTACCGCCCGTTCGCCGAACCACCTGCCGTACGCGGCGAAGGTGTCGAGGGGCAGCGGGACGCCGTGCTCGGCGGTCAGATCGTGGGCGGCGCAGTAGTCGGCCAGGGTGTGGCCGCCGGCCGGGTCGGAGAGATCGGTGGACCAGGGCTCGGACTTGAGGAGCATGCCGTCGGGCATGTGAGCGCGCCACGAGGCCATCGGCCGGCCCAGGACCCGCAGCCGCAGTCCGGCCGCCGCCGCATGCGCGGCGATCGAGAGTCCGTAGGGGCCGGCGCCCACCACGACGAGGTCGTACATGGAAGTTCCCTGCTCTTTCTTTTGTGCGGTGCGGGTTGGTGCGCGGTGCGGTGCGCGCGATGCGGCTCCGCCCTTCCCTTCGGTGGACCGTGTGGGGGACGGAGGGCGGTCAGGGGCTGTCGGGGAGGGGCCGGGGCGCGCCGTACGGGTCATCTCCCGGAGGGCGTCAGGGGATTGCCGACGCGGCGGGCGTGCGGACGGACGGACGCCGTTCCACAGCACCGGCCCGTCGGCCCGGGCGTCGGGGGCGGCGGCAGGCCCTTGCCGTCCGGCGCCCTTCCGCACCGGAGGCGCCTGCCGGAACCGGCACCGGAACCGGCACGGGCAGCAACCGCGGCAGCGGACGGTACGTCAGCATCAGCGGTGTCGCCGCGACCGGCCGCCCGCCCTCCCGTCGGCGCGCACGCTCCCGTCGGTGCGCGCCTTCCCGTCGTACGCCGACCCGGTCTCATCTCTCACGGCCTCGGCCATGGCGCTGCCTACCTGTTCGGGAGCGGGGACGGGTCGGGCGACCGGGACGGGTCCGGCAGCGACACGCTCGCCGCGGGGAGCACGGCGGCCCGGCCCTGCGGCGGCGGCACGACCGCCGGGGTCCTGCGCCGTGCCGAGGTCACGGCCACGGCCTGCTCGTACACGGACATCAGCGCCTCGGCGCTGCGGCTGATGTCATAGCGCCGCACCACCGGCGGGACCGGCAGCCGGCCCGGGCCCTGACGCCGCAGGTCCCGCAGGGCGGTGCCCAGTTCATGGACGTTGAGGCCGAAGTGGCGGGCGCCGGGGGCCCGGTCGGCGGGCAGTTCGTCGACCGCCGGGCAGCTGCCGTAGAGCACATGCAGCCCGGACGCGAGCGCCTCCAGGACGGCCAGCCCGAACGCCTCGTCCGGGGAGGGCGAGACAAAGACGTCGATGGCGGAGAGCAGGCCGGGGATATCGGGCCCGGCGGCCCCTCGGCCGGCGGCCGCCGTGTCGACCGCGCCGTCGCGCTCGCCCAGCAGATGGATCCGGTCGCCCGAGCCGAACTGCTCCGCCATCCGCCGCAGCATCTCCCGCTCCGGCCCCGCACCCGCCAACAGCAGGTGCACACCGGGCAGCTGGGTCACCGCGCGGACCAGCACATCGAACCGCTTGCCGGGCACCAGCCGTCCGGCGCCACCGACCACGAAGGCATCCAGCGGCAGGCCCAGCCGGGTACGCACCAGCGCCCGCGCCGCCGGGTCGAAGCCGAACCGGTGCGCCTCGATCCCGTTGGGGACCACGTGGATCCGCTGCTCCGGTACGCCCCAGCGGCGCAGCCGGGCGGCGACGGTGTCCGAGACGGCGACCGTGGCCGTCCCCAGCCGTTCGGTGGCCCGGTAGAGGGTGCGGACGCCACGGGTCAGCCGGCGGCCCTCGATGACCGCGTCGCCCAGGGAGTGTTCGGTGGCGACCACGGCCCGTACGCCGGCCAGCCGGGCGGCGACCCGGCCGTAGACGCAGGCCCGGTAGAGGTGGGTGTGCACCAGGTCGTAGCCGCCGTCGCGGATCAGCCCGGCGAGACGGGGGAGCGCGGTCAGGTCGCGGTTGCCGGTCATGCCGAGGTGGCGGACGGGGGTGCCGTCGGCCTCGATGCCCTCGGCGACCGGGCCCGGACCGGTCAGGGTGAGGACCTCGCAGTGCGCGGGGAGCCGGCGCAGCAGCAGCCGCAGCTGCTGTTCGGCGCCGCCCACGTCGAGGTCTGTGATCACATGCAGAACCTTCACCGGATGCCTCCAGAGGTAGCGGCCGGGGTGGTGGTCCGGTCGGGGGGCAGGGCACGGCGCCGCAGCGGGTGCAGGGCGCGGTTACGGGGGTCCGGCGGATCCCAGGCGTGGTCGCCCCCGGGCCTGCCGGGCGGGACGGGCACCGCGGCGGTGCGGCCGGGGCGGCGCAGCGGCGGGGCGCCCGCGCTCATCTGCCCTCCAGCCGCACCACCGAGGCCACGGTGCGCAGCAGGATCAGCAGGTCCTGCCGCAGTGACCAGCTGTCGATGTAGAGGTTGTCGAAGCGGACCCGGTCCTCGACGGAGGTGTCGCCGCGCAGCCCGTGCACCTGCGCCAGGCCGGTCATACCCGCCGGCATCCGGAGCCGGGCGCCGTAGTCGGGGCAGGTCCCGAGGAACCGCTCGACGAAGAAGGGACGTTCCGGGCGCGGCCCGACCAGGCTCATCTCGCCGCGCAGTACGTTCCACAGCTGCGGCAGCTCATCGAGCGAGGTGCGCCGCAGCAGCCGGCCGACCCGGCTCATCCGGCTCTCGTCCGCCAGGCTCCACCGCGTCGCCGCCTCGTGCTCGTCGCACGGCTGCCAGGTGCGGAACTTCAGCAGGGTGAAACTGCGGCCCCCTCGGCCGATGCGTTCCTGCCGGAAGAGCACACCGGGCCCGACGGCGAGCCGCACCGCGAGGGCGCAGCCCAGCAGTACCGGGGCGGTGACCACCAGCCCCGACGCGGCCAGCGTGAGGTCCAGCAGCCGCTTGCTCCCACCGCCGTGCCGCGGCGGGGCGGTGTCCAGGAGCCGGCAGGCGAAGCCCCTCAGGTGGTCGGTGTCCGCATGCGGCGTCCGGCCCTCGCGGGCGGCCGCGGCGCCGGCCAGCCAGACGGCCGAGCCCTGGGCGATGAAGCGGCGCAGCAGTGCGGTGGTGTGCGGATCGCCGTACGGCGGCAGGGTGAACACCACGTCCCGCACGGTGTGCTGGATGACGGCGCGGGTGATGTCCTGCGCGGAGCCGAGCCGCGGCAGCGGCGGTCCGGCGGTGCCCGGGGGCGTGCCGGATCCGGAGGTGCCCGTTGCGTCGGATCCGGCGGGCGGCAGCGACGGCGGGGTGACCACGCCCACCGGACGCATCCCGTACTCGGGGTGGGTGTGCAGGACGGCGGCGAGCTGCCGGGCCGCCGGGCCGGTGCCGACGATCAGCGTGGCGCGGGGCCGGCGGCGGGCGGCGGCTCGGCGGGCCCGGTGGACCGCGGCCCGGCCGCCGCAGCCCAGCGCGGTGTGCACCGCCACCGCACCCACCAGCAGGGCCGGCGGCAGCGCCTGCCCGGGGCGTACGGCGGCGAGCACCGCGGCCGCCGCGCACCAGCAGACGGCGGACCGGCCCAGCAGCGTCGGCAGATCATTCAGCGTGCGCGGGGCGGGGCCGGGACGGTAGAGACCGGCGTGGGAGTGGAGCAGCAGCAGCCCCGCCAGGAGGAGGCCGAGTGCGGTCGGCGCCGTTCCGGTGCCGAGGACGAGCAGCGCGGTGGCCGCGGTGGCCAGAGCGTCGACGGCGAGCAGCGGGGCGACGGTCCGCCGCCGTACACCGCGGCCGGGCCGGGGCGGGGGAAGGGTTTCCCGCCCCGGCCCGCGCGGCGGACGGACCGCGGCCGCCGGGCGGGGGACCGCCGACGGGGGCGGGACCCGGGCGGAGCGGTGCGCGTCCGCGCTCTCCGTCGTCATCGGCTGATCCGCATCGGCTGATCCGCTCTCTGCTCTCCGGAATTCCCGGGGCGCGTCGCTCAGCGCCTGGTATCGGTCTGGACGAAGAGCGCGCCGAGCAGATATCCGGGATTGCGAGTGGTGGTGAAGCGGAAAGTGAGCCGGTCGCCGCCGGACCGCAGCGCGGGCGTGATGTCGAATACGTCGGAATCAAATCCGAGCGTGTTCCGGTAAGCGGGCCACCGCATCGTCGGGCGGCCGAGATCGGTGACCGTCGAATTCATCACATCATTCGCCGGATTGGCGGTGTCCCGCACCGTGTGCGCGCGGTGCTGTCCGGCCCGGACGGTGAGCGTGTCATTTCCGTGGCCCCGGTCGCCGTCGTATGCCACCACGCCCGCGCGGCCGTGTGAATTCGCCGGGATACGCAGTCCGGGCAGTCGCACCGAAAGCTCCCGGCGGTCCGCGCCCAGCGACTGGAAGCCGTCCCACAGCGCGATTCTGCGCAGCGGCTGCTTTTTGTTCTCGTATGCGGCCACCAATGTCCAGCCGCCCCAGACACCGGCCGTGGAATGGCCCGTCGCCATATTGATCTGCGCCACCGTGTAGGCGCCGCCGCCGCTGTTCCGCACCAGTTCGGTGACCTCCGCCGAGGCCTGGAATCCCTCGGTCGCGGAGTGCGGGCGGTGCCCGGTCATGGTGTCGGCGCGCACCTGTCGGTACCGGCCGCCGGGCTCGGCGAGCAGCACCCGGCCGTTGTCCTTGGCGGCCTTCTGCCCGCTGCCCCGCAGGCTGCCGCCCCAGTACAGCCGGGCGTAGCTCACCCGGGAGCCGGCCGGGATCCGCAGGGTGGCGCTGCTGGAGTTGGCGGTACGGGCGTCGGAGTCGACGTCGATGTACGCCATCCGGTAGCGGCCGTTCGCGCCGGCGCCGCCCTGCTGGACCGCCGCACACGGGGTGGCGGTGCGGCCGGCCGCCGTTTTGCAGGTGACGGAGGAGTTGGCGGCGCGCGCGATACCGCCGTGCTGGGTGGCGTGATAGCGCTCGGTGAACGGAATTCGTGCGGATTCCATGGGAGCCGGCGCGGCCACCGCCGAAGACAAGGCGGCCGACAATGCCAAGGACGCCAGCGCGCATACGACGCCGCGCCCGGTGCGGTCCATCGACTTCCGCATGTCTTCCTCTCCGACTTCAATCAGTCAAACAGGAGAGCACTCTGACAGAAATCATGTTGGAAACCGCGGCAGGCACGCCGGACCCCGGTCGGGGGCGGCCATTCGGCGGAATGCCGGACTTCGTACCGCCCGGCCATTACTGCCAGAAGGCCTAACGATTTCCCGGAAGAGGGAATGCCCGCATCCCTGACTCATTCCGCTCGTTGTGACCGGTTGCCCCATTCGCGAACTGAAAGGAGAATGGGATGAAGCGGTTTGTTACGACCGCCGCGATGACTGCGGCCAGCTGTGCCATGGTTCTGGGTGGCGCAGGCATCGCATCTGCAAGCGGGGACCACGGCCGTGGTCACCACGACCATCACGACAGCTACCGTCACGACCACCGCGGTTTGTACAACCACCGCAGTGGCGCCAATGCGGCGGGCTTTGCCGCGGGTTCCCCGGGCATTCTCAGTGGCAACAATGTCCAGGTCCCGATCAACATCCCGATCAACATCTGCGGCAACAGCCTCAACCTTGTCGCGGCGTTGAACCCGGCGTTCGGGAACGCATGCGTCAATAGGTGATCCGCCCGCCGGTCCGGATGGACATCGGGCCGGCACGGGTCATGATGTGCAGTTGGCGGATCACCCGTGACCTCGGTCGTGGGTGGTTCGCCACTCTGCTCCGCACGCCCGGCCCCTTGGCCTCCGGGCGCCGCTATCGCGCTGACCAGCGGATACGGCATCCCGGGCACAGGCCATACTGGAGGGCATGGCGAAGAGCAGACGAGGGCGCGGCGGCCCGGAGCCCGTCACCGAAACGGTGGACGGCGGGCTTGCCGAGCTACGTCCCGACCGGGACCGGCCGCGCGGCTGGACACTGCTGATCGACGGTGCTCCGCAGTCCCATGTGGACCTCGACGACCCCGCATATCTGGAATTCCCCTATCAGCGGCGGCTCGGCCACCTCGCCGATCTGGCCGGACCGGCCGGCAAACCGCTGCGCGTCGTCCACCTCGGCGGCGGCGCCCTGACCCTGGCCCGCTATGTCGCGGCGACCCGGCCGCGGTCCACCCAGCAGGTCGTGGAGATCGACGCGGCGCTGGTCCCTCTCATACGCCGGCAGCTGCCGTTGGACAGCGGCTGGCGGATACGGGTGCGCGGCGGCGACGCCCGCGCCGGTCTGGCGAAGGTCCCGGACGGCTGGGCGGATCTGATCATCGCCGATGTCTTCGCCGGTGCCCGCACGCCCGCGCATCTGACCAGTACCGAATTCGTGGCGGAGGTGCACCGGGCGCTGCGGCCCGGCGGGTTCTACGCGGCGAATCTCGCCGACGGGCCGCCGCTGCGGTTTCTGCGCGCCCAGATCGCCACGGTCCGTACGGTCTTCCCCGAGCTGTGCCTGACCGCCGACCCGGCCGTACTGCGCGGCCGGCGCTTCGGCAACGCCGTGCTGCTGGCCGCCGACGGGGAGCTGCCGGTCGCCGAACTGACCCGGCGGGCGGCGACCGACCCCCAGTCCGGCCGGGTCGAACACGGCCGCGCGCTGCTGGACTTCACCGGCGGCGCGGCCCCGGTCACCGACGCCACCGCCCTCCCCTCACCCGCCCCGCCGGCCGACGCCTTCGACTGACGGGCGGCGCGCGGCCGTTCTACGTCGCGTGGTCGCTGGTCTCCACCGTCGGCGGATGGCCGTTCCAGGTGCAGATCACGGACGTATGGGCGCCGCCGCCGGTGAAGTCGACCCGCAGCCACCCCACCTGCTTCCACACCTGCATCTCCCAGCCCGGGTTCGGGGTCGCCGACACCAGCTCGGCGGACCGGTTGTCCATGTCGATGACCACCCGGCCGCCCGCCGTGGAGTAGCTCTTGACCCGGCCGTCGGAGGCCGGGGCGGAGCCGCCCGGCCGGCCGGTGCCCGGGTACCCCGACCGGGGGGAGCCGGTGTGCGACGGGGTGGGCGGCCGCGAGGGTTCGTGGTCGCCGGGCGCCTTGCTGCGGCCCGCCGAGGGGGACGGCTTGGGGCGGTGCGTGGAGGAGGCCCGCGGTGTGGCGCCGTCGTCCGACTGCCGCCCCGAGGAGGTCACTTGGTCGGTCAGGGGCAGGGCACGCGGCGCGTCGTACGCCGTGCCGGACAGCACGGTGTGCACGCCGAACCACGACAGGGTGACCGCGGCGCCGGTCGCCAGCGTCCAGGCCGCCGCGTGAACCAGTCCTCGTTGCATCCGGGTCATACTGCACCACCGCCCTGTCCCCGTGCAGCCCGTCCGGTACCGCGGACCGCACCCCCCGCTGTCAACCTCGGGCAGGTAACCCCGCCCGAATGGCGTACGGTGCCGCCCATGGCAAGTGTGCTCGTGGTCGAGGACGACCAGTTCGTACGCTCGGCCCTCATCCGGCATCTGACCGAGGCCGCCCACACGGTACGCAGTGTCGGTACCGCCCTGGAAGCGCTCCGCGAGGTGGCACACGTCGGTTTCGACGTCGTCATCCTCGACCTCGGTCTGCCCGATCTGGACGGGGGCGAGGCGCTCAAGATGCTTCGCGGAATCACCGATGTCCCAGTGATCATCGCCACAGCCCGGGACGACGAGGCCGATATCGTCCGGCTGTTGAACGACGGCGCCGACGACTACCTCATCAAGCCGTTCTCCGTCGAGCACCTCTCGGCACGGATGGCGGCCGTACTCCGCCGCTCCCGGTCCGCGGCGGCCGGCGCGGAACCGCCCTCACGAGTGATCCGGGTGGGCGGCCTGTCCATCGACCCGCTGCGCCGGCAGGCCGAACTGGACGGCGTCACACTCGATTTGACCCGCCGGGAGTTCGATCTGCTGGCCTTCCTCGCCGGCCGTCCCGGTGTCGTCGTCCCCCGCAGGGAACTCCTCGCCGAGGTCTGGCAGCAGTCCTACGGCGACGACCAGACCATCGACGTCCATCTGTCCTGGCTGCGCCGCAAACTGGGCGAAACCGCGGCGAAACCACGGTACTTGCACACTCTGCGGGGTGTCGGGGTGAAGCTGGAGCCACCACGGTGAGATGGGCCCTGGTCAAGGTGGCGCTGGCGGTCACCGCCATGGTCGTGGTCGCCTTCGCCGTCCCCCTCGGACTGGTCGTCAAGGAGCTGGCCCGCGACCGCGCCTACGGAAGCGCCGAACGGCAGGCCGCCACCATCGGCCCGGTCCTCGCCATCACCACCGACCGCACACAGCTGGAGCGCGCCGTCGCCAGCGCCGAGACCGGCTCCGGCGGCCGGATCGGCGTCCATGTCCCGGCGAGCGGCAGGAACGGCAGATCCGCCGAGATCGGCACCCGGCGCGCCCCGGAGGCCGACGTGGCGGCGGCCGTCAAGCTGGGCCGGGCCTCCATCTCACCGGTCCCCGGCGGCTCCTCGCTCCTCCAGCCGACCGCGGTCGCCTCCGGTATCGCCGTCGTCGAGGTGTTCGTCCCCGACGCGGCGCTCACCAACGGCGTCACCACCTCCTGGCTGGTGCTGGCCGGTGTCGGTCTCGCGCTGGTCATCGGCTCGGTCGCGGTCGCCGACCGGCTCGGTACCCGCATGGTCCGGCCCGCCGAACGCCTCGCCGGCGCCGCCCATGACCTCGGCAAGGGTGAGCTCGGCGTACGTGTCCCGGAGGACGGCCCCAAGGAACTGCGCCTGGCGGCCAGCGCGTTCAACTCCATGGCCGACCAGGTCGTCCAACTGCTGGCCAACGAACGGGAACTGGCCGCCGACCTCTCGCACCGGCTGCGCACCCCGCTGACCGTGCTCCGGCTCAACACCGCCTCCCTCGGCGACACCCCGGCCGCCGAGCAGACCCGGGCCGCCGTCGAGCAACTGGAGCGCGAGGTCGACCAGATCATCCGTACCGCCCGCGAGCAGAAGGCCCAGACCCAGCAGGCGGCCGCCGCGGTCGGCTGTGACGCCGCCGAGGTGATCCGCGAGCGGATGGCGTTCTGGTCGGCGCTCGCCGAGGACGAGGGCCGCACCGTACGCGTCGCCGGCGCGGACCGCCCCGTACGCATCCCCGTCGCCCGCCCCGAACTCGCCGCCGCCCTGGACGCGATGCTCGGCAACGTCTTCCGGCACACCCCCGAGGGGACCGCCTTCGCGGTCGATGTCCACAACGCGGAAGAGGCGGTGATCGTGCTGGTCTCGGACGCCGGGCCGGGCATCGCCGACCCGGCGGCCGCACTGCGCCGCGGCCACGGCGGCGGTGGGGAAGGCTCCACCGGCCTCGGTCTGGACATCGTGCGCCGGCTGGCCGAGTCCACCGGCGGCGATGTGCGCATCGGCCGCTCGGTGCTCGGCGGCACCGAGGTACGCATCTGGCTGGCGCTGGACGGCCGGCGCGCCCCGCACGGCGGACGACGCGGCCACCGGCTGCGCCGCACGCTCCGTACCCGGTGGCGGCGGGCGGCCCGCACCGGCACCTGAACGGGGCACATGCCGGGGGCTCTTAACCACCCCCTTCCGCTGCCTTAAGGCCGCCATAAGTCCGCCAACTGCCGTGCCATTCCCGGCATTTGTCCGTTTCGCTGCCGCTAGCGTGCGGGACGCACCACGGTGCACCCCACCCCCCTCATGTGACGACAGGCAGGCACGCGATGACTTCCTCGGTACACCGCCGGCGCAAGAGCCGCACCACCAAGCTGATCGTGACCGGCGCGGCCGCCGCGGTCGCCGCCGGCGGCGCCTTCGCCATCGCCGGTTCCGCCATGGCCACCAAGGCCCCGCGGCCCGCGCCCGCCGCCGCGAAGGCGGCGGCCGGCTTCGCCCCGTACGTCGACACCTCGCTCAGCCCCGCCTACGACCTGGCCGACACCGCCAAGAAGACCGGGGTGAAGAACTTCCACCTCGCCTTCGTCACCTCCGGCGGCGGCTGTGTGCCCAAGTGGGGCGGCTCGGGCGAGCTGGGCGACAACCCGGTGGCCCGGCAGATCCCCGCACTGCGCGCGGCCGGCGGCGACGTCCGGGTCTCCTTCGGCGGCGCCAACGGCTCCGAACTCGGCCTGGCCTGCGGCTCCACGGGCGAACTGGCCGCCGCCTACGGCAAGGTCATCGACCGGTTCGAGCTCACCAAGGTCGACTTCGACATCGAGGGCGGCGCACTGCCGGACACCGCCGCCAACACCCGCCGCGCCCAGGCCGTCACTCAGCTCCAGAAGAAGCACCCCGGCCTCGACGTCTCCTTCACCCTGCCGGTCATGCCCGAGGGCCTGACCCAGGACGGGGTGAACCTGGTCGCCGACGCCAAGAAGAACGGCGTCAAGATCTCCGCCGTC
Organism: Streptomyces sp. G7(2002); assembly: GCF_028870195.1. Classification (NCBI taxonomy): domain Bacteria; kingdom Bacillati; phylum Actinomycetota; class Actinomycetes; order Kitasatosporales; family Streptomycetaceae; genus Streptomyces; species Streptomyces sp. G7(2002). The sequence continues at coordinate 3,740,908 of NZ_CP102609.1, read as the reverse complement.
AACATCATGGCGATGGACTACGGACCCGCCTACAGCGGCGACATGGGCACCTACGCCACCCAGGCCGCCACCGCCACCCAGGGCCAGCTCAAGAAGGCCCTCGGCCTGAGCGACAAGGCCGCCTGGAAGACCGTGGCCGTGACCCCGATGATCGGCGTCAACGACGTCCAGTCCGAGATCTTCCGCCGTGACGACGCCACCCAGCTGGTGAAGTTCGCCAAGGCCAAGCACCTGGCCTGGCTGTCGATGTGGTCCTCGACCCGCGACAAGGCCTGCCCGGGCGGCACAGGCAACTCCGCGCAGCCGACCTGCAGTTCCATCGAGCAGGGCCCGCTGGACTTCACCAAGGCCTTCGGCGCGTACAAGGGCTGACCCCCACCGGCGGTCCGTCCCCCCCCGGACCGCTCGCCCCCGAGGCGGGGCGCAGCGGGCTTCCCCCAACCGCTGCGCCCCGCCCCTCCTCCGTGCGCGGCACGTCCTCAGCCCGCACCGCCCCGTACGGCCATCCGGAAGGCGATCGGGGTGGTGCCCGTCTGCCGCTGGAAGAACTTGCTGAAGTTGGTGGCGTCGGCGAAGCCCAGCCGGTCCGCGATCCGGGCCGCGGACTGATCGCCGTGCGCCAGCAGCCGCTTGGCCTCCAGCACCACCCGCCGGTCGATGAACTCCTTCGCCCCCACCCCGGCGGCGGCCTCGGTGGCCCGGGAGAGGGTGCGCGGCGCATAGCCCAGCGAGCGGGCGTAGTCGGCGACCCGGCGGCTGCGGGTGAAGCCCCGCTCCACCGCGTCCCGGAAACGCAGATATGTCGCGCTCGCCGCACAGGCCCCGTCGCGCTCCCCGCCCGCCGCACCACCCGGGTGCGCGGCCCGCAGCACCAGCACGGCCAGCAGGTGCCGCAGCACATCGAGGTGGATCTCCAGCGGCAGCCCGCCCAGCGCCCCGAACTCGGTGTGCAGCTGCCGCAGCGCCTCGGCCACGCCCCGCGCCGTCGCGCCCTCGGGATGCCGTACGGGCGGCCCGTACCAGTCCTCGATCCGGGCCGCGGCCGCGGTCGCCGGGTCCAGGAAGCCCGCCTCGAAGAGCACCAGCCGCCCCTCCGCACCCGTCAGATCGCCGAAGTGCTGGACCTGCCCGGGGCGCGACCACAGCAGATCGCCCGGGGCCATGAGGTGCTCCCGGAAGTCGACGCTGTGCACCAGCCGGCCGCGGTCCAGGAGCAGCAGATGGTGGAAGCCGGGGCGGTGCGGGGTGGCCAGTTGGCAGGCGTCCGCCCGCGCCCGCAGCTCCGCGAGCGTCAGCACCTCCACCCCGGCCGGCCGCCCGGCCGGCGCGGAGAACGCCACCTCCCGGATCTCCGGAACGGGCTCCCCGCCCTCCTGTCGCTTTCTGACCATCGCTGGTCCCCTCGCTACCCCGAAACGTCCTGCTCGTGCCCCTAGCGTAAAGACGTCAGCACATCAGCTGACGGAAAACGGAAGTCCCGACCGGGACCACGGAACAGCTGGGAGACCCACCATGTCCACGATCGCTCTCTTCGGGGCCAACGGCACCATCGGAAGCCGCATCCTTAACGAGGCCCTCCGGCGCGGTCACCGGGTCACCGCGGTCGTCCGCGACCCCGCGAAGATCACCACGACCCATGAGCACCTGACCGTGACCACCGGCGACATCCTCGACCCGGCCTCCGTCGCCGCCGCGGCCAAGGGCCGGGACGTCCTGGTGAGCGCGGTCGGCGGCGGCGACGGCCCGGGCCACATCGCCACGATCAAGCCCGCCGCCGAGTCCCTCGTCGCCGGTCTGCGCACCCTCGGCGACGCGGCACCCCGGCTGCTCACCGTCGGCGGCGCCGGTTCGCTGCGCACCCCGGACGGCAAGCAGGTCTGGGACGCGGAGGGCCTCCCCGAATTCCTGCTGCAGATCATGCACGCCCACGGCGACGCGCTGGACTTCTACCGCTCCGTCTCCGATGTGCGCTGGACCAACCTCAGCCCGGCGGCCACCATCGAGCCCGGCGAGCGCACCGGCAGCTACCGCACCGCCACCGACGATCTCGTCACCGACGCCGGGGGCCACAGCCGGATATCCACCGAGGACTACGCCGTCGCCGTCCTCGACGAGATCGAGCGGCCCCGCCACCCCGGCGAGCGCTTCACCGTCGGCTACTGAACCGGCACCCCCTCCGGAAGCCGACTCCCCACATCCGGCCCCCCATATCCGGCTCCCTATATATGGCGGCATATAAGGGGAGCCGGTACGCCGACAAACGCCAAGGCCCCCGACCTGAGGTCGGGGGCCTTGAAGTGGGGTGAGTAACGGGACTTGAACCCGCGACATCCTGGACCACAACCAGGTGCTCTACCAGCTGAGCTATACCCACCATGACCGGTGCTGTGTGGTTCTTTTTCCCCACCGGCTGAGAAAAAGTGTACAGGGTCCGGAGGGGTGCTCGCGCCCAGGTTTCGTGTCCCGGGACCGAGGGCGTGTCGCGCGGGTCACGGGCGGACCCGGGCACCGCGCGACACGCGCCCTCCGGCTCACTACGGTGTGGACTGCTGCTCGGCCGGCAAGACGTGCTTGGCGGCGATGGCCTTCGCGGTGTCCGAGTCGGGGCCGGGCTGCGGCACGAAGACCGCCTCCCGGTAGTAGCGCAGTTCCGCGATGGATTCGCGGATGTCCGCCAGCGCCCGGTGGTTGCCGTTCTTGTCCGGACTGTTGAAGTAGGCCCGCGGGAACCAGCGCCGGGCCAGTTCCTTCACGGACGAGACATCGACGATCCGGTAGTGGAGGTAGCTCTCCAGCGTCGGCATGTCGCGCAGCAGGAAGCCACGGTCGGTGCCGACGGAATTGCCGCACAGCGGCGCCTTCCCCGGCTCCGGCACATGCTGCTTGATGTACGCAAGCACCTGTGCCTCCGCCGCCTCCAGCGTCGTCCCGCTGTCCAGCTCCTCCAGCAGCCCGGAGGCGGTGTGCATCTGGCGCACCACCTCCGGCATGGTGCCGAGCGACTCGGCCGGAGGGCGGATCACCACATCCACCCCGTCGCCCAGCACATTCAGCTCCGAGTCGGTGACCAGTGCGGCCACCTCGATGAGCGCGTCATTCGCCAGCGAGAGTCCGGTCATCTCGCAGTCGATCCACACCATGCGATCGTTCATACATCTCACCCTACGGGGCGCTCCCGCTGTCCGGGCAGCACGGGGCGGCCCGCTCCCCGGCCGACCGGGGATTCCGGCAGGCGGGAGGCGTAGGCGTCCGACTGCGGTTTGCCCGCTTCGGCCGCTTCGGCGGTCGCCAGTCCGTGGCCGGCCAGCGCGGCGGCCGCATACCGGTCCCCGCTGCCCGCCCCCAGCGCCGCCCGCTCGCGCTCCGGCCGCTCGGCACGCTCCGCCCGCTCCGGTCTCAGCGCGGGTTCGGACCCCCCGTTCTGCGGCCGGCGCGCGCGGTAGGCCGCACGGTAGGCCGCGGGCGAGGCGCCCAGCTGCCGTCGGAAGTGGCCGCGCAGGGCGACCGGCGAGCGGAATCCGCAGCGCCCGGCGACCTCGTCCACCGAATAGTCGGAGGTCTCCAGCAGCCGCTGGGCCTGCAGCACCCGCTGGGTGATCAGCCACTGCAGCGGAGCGCTCCCGGTCAGGGAACGGAAGCGCCGGTCGAAGGTGCGCCTGCTCATGTAGGCGCGCGCGGCCAGCGTCTCCACGTCGAACTGCTCGTGGAGATGCTCCAGCGCCCAGGCGACGACCTCGGCGAGCGGGTCGGCGCCGATCTCTTCAGGTAATGACCTGTCCAGGTAGCGCTGGTGCCCCATATCGGACGCGGTGCGGCGGGGCGGCACGACGAGCCGGCGGGCCAGCGCGTTCGCGGCGTCCGCGCCGTGGTCGGTGCGCACGATGTGCAGACACAGGTCGATGCCGGCCGCCGTCCCCGCGGACGTGAGCACATCGCCGTCGTCGACGAAGAGCTCGCGGGGGTCCACATGGACGGACGGATAACGCTTGGCGAGCGTCGGCGCGTACATCCAATGGGTCGTGGCCGGGCGGCCGTCGAGCAGTCCGGCCGCGGCGAGGACGAACGCCCCCGTGCACAACCCGACGATTCTGGCCCCTTCTTCATGCGCGCGGCGCAGCGCGTCGAGCGCGGCGGGCGGCGGGGCCTGGGTGATGGAACGCCAGGCCGGTACGACGACCGTCCCGGCACGGGAGATCGCCTCCAGCCCGTAGGGGGCGGAAAGTTCGAGCCCCCCGGTCGTGCGCAAAGGCGCATCTTCGCCCGCGCACACAAGCAGCCGGTACCGCGGGACGCCTGCGTCCTGGCGGTCGATGCCGAAGACCGAGAGCGGAATGGAGCTCTCGAAAATGGGGCCGCCGCTGAAGAGGAGCACCGCGACTATTTCGCGGCGTCGTCGGGCGGCGAGCTTGCGTGCGGCATCTGGTACGGCAGCGGAGTCCTGGCTCATGGCACTTAAGCCCCCCTCGGTCGTCTCGCCCTCTCGGTCCTGCACAGTTCCCCCGCCATTGCTACCAAGATCGAATCTACTGTGTTCCGTGAGGATGGAGTGCCAAGTTCACCACCCGCTGGTATGTCGATATGGCAACTTGGCGCGAAGCATTCGATCACGAAGCGTTCCACTCGTCGGGCCTACATGGGAAGTACGCGTCTCGGCTCTGCCCGTTCGCAGTAGGGCACAACCATGCCCAGCGGTCCTTTCCTCCCTGCTCACACCAGGGTTGAGGGGTGCCGCGGACAAGGTGTGGACCTCGGCCGGAAGTTGGCTGAAAACGGTCGCGCGCAGACTTGCAGGCGCCCTCAATCGACCGGCGTACGCCCTTCGGAATGCCGGCCGCCCCCGTGCGCCGCCGCCCCCGAACGTCCGCTTCTGTCCCGGTGTCTTCCGACCTCACGCACGCGGACCCGCGCGGCGGTCCGTTCGGAATGCCGCAACAGTGCGCGACAGGCGCAGGTCACAGCCGCCAGACCGGCGGCGGCGCCGGTCGCACCGGCCCAGGAAGCACCGCTGAAGATCAGTACGAGGGGTACCAGGGCACAGCTGAACGCGCCCCAGCGCACCACATCGCTCACTGGGTCGGGTGATCTGTCGGACGGCAACGGCACCGCGCACTCCCCTCGGACGGGCTGTTACTACAACGCCGACGACGATCATGGGTCACCGCGAGGGGTACGTACGGGGGCAGGCCGGGGCATTGCCATCCGCGCCACGCTCCGGCATGCTCCGGGGAACGTTCGAGGCCCCACCCACCTCGCGCGGGCGCCCCGCGTCCGTTGCGGGCTCTGGGCAGCGGGGGAGTGGCGCCGTACTCTTGGGGTATCGGGTTGGGAAGATGATTCCCAGTCGTATCGTTCCTCTTTGAACTATGGCTCCCGCACCTCGGGCGCGCCAGCTCAGTCAACTGCCGGATCAAGTCAATCGCCGTTCCCCGTTCGCCCCTCCGCAAGAGGACGTCCTCGCCGAGACACCAATGGCCGGTCACGAAATCCCCGAACCCGCGGACCGCAAGCAGGTCGCCGATCCCATGGCGGACCTCGAAGCGGCGGAAAAGACGCGCCACTCCTGCGACCCCGCGTTCCGGCACGGCGTCGTGGTCGGCTTCGACGGCTCCATGTCGAGCGAGCGAGCGTTGGCGTATGCAATCGGTATGGCCCGGCGCCTCGGCTCGGGTCTGATCATCGTCCATGTGGCCAACCGGCTGCCGACGACCGTCTGGGCGGGCTGTGAGCCCCCGGTCTTCGTGGATGTGCCGGATCACCGCACCGAAGTGCTCGGCCTGGAGCTGGCCTGTGCGGACCATCTCACCGAGGTGCCCTGGATCCTCGTCGAGCGCGGCGGTGACATCTGCCACGAGCTGGAGGAGGTCGGCCGGGAGTACGAGGCCGACGCGATCGTGGTCGGCTCCACACACGGCATCGTCGGCCGGATCTTCGGCTCGGTGGCCGGCCGGCTGGCCCGCCGGGCGCAGCGCCCGGTCATCGTGATTCCCTGACGCGTCGCCGGCGCGGACCAACTCGCCTTTGCGCCTGAGCCGGCGCCGCTTTCGCGGAGGTGGTTGGGCGCCGTGGGGGGTGCTCAATTGTCGCTTCGGTGGGGTGGATTGGGGTGAGGTGGGGGGAGCGCTCCACCGGGCTCCCCCCTCCCGGTTGCTACTCGACCGTGACGGACTTCGCCAGGTTGCGGGGCTTGTCGATGTCGCGGCCGAGGGCCAACGCCGTGTGGTAGGCGAGCAGTTGGAGCGGGATGCCCATGAGGATCGGGTCCAGCTCGGGCTCGTTCTTCGGGACGACGATGGTGTGGTCGGCCTTCTCCTGCTCCTGGTGCGCGACGGCCAGGATGCGGCCGCTGCGGGCCTTGATCTCCTCCAGCGCGGCGCGGTTCTTCTCCAGCAGGTCATCGTCGGGGACGATCGCGACGGTCGGCATCGCGGGCTCGATGAGGGCCAGCGGGCCGTGCTTGAGCTCCGACGCCGGGTAGGCCTCCGCGTGGATGTAGGAGACCTCCTTGAGCTTCAGGGAGGCCTCGCGGGCCACCGGGTAGCCGCGCACCCGGCCGATGAACATCATCGACTTGGCGTCCGCGTAGGCGGCCGACAGCTTCTTGATGTCCTCCTCGCCCTTGAGGATCTCGTCGATCTGCGCGGGCAGCTTGCGCAGACCCTCGATGATCCGCTTGCCGTCCGCGACGGACAGATCACGGATCCGGCCGAGGTGCAGGGCGAGCAGCGCGAAGGAGACCACCATGTTGGTGAAGCACTTGGTGGAGACCACGCAGACCTCGGGGCCGGCGTGGACGTAGATGCCGCCGTCGGTCTCCCGGGCGATCGCCGAGCCGACCACGTTCACCAGGCCCAGCACCCGTGCGCCCTTGCGCTTGAGCTCCTGGACGGCCGCCAGCACGTCGTAGGTCTCACCGGACTGGGAGACGGCCACGTACAGCGTGTCGGGGTCCACGACCGGGTTGCGGTAGCGGAACTCGGAGGCCGGCTCGGCGTCCGAGGGGATCCGGGCCAGCTCCTCGATCATCTGCGCGCCGATCTGGCCCGCGTGGTACGAGGTGCCGCAGCCCAGGATCTTCACCCGGCGCACCCCGCGCGCCTCGCGGGCGTCGAGGTTCAGGCCGCCGAGGTGCACGGTGGAGAAGCGGTCGTCGATCCGCCCGCGCAGCGCGCGGTCCACCGCGTCCGCCTGCTCGGAGATCTCCTTGTGCATGTAGGTGTCGTGGCCGCCCAAGTCGTAGGACTCGGCCGCGTACTCGACGGTCTCCGGGGCGGACGTGGTGCGCGAGCCCTCGGTGGTGTACGTGCGGTAGTCGTCGGCCTTGAGGGTGGCCATCTCGCCGTCGTCGAGGGTGACGACCTGACGGGTGTGCGAGACCAGCGCGGCGACGTCCGAGGAGACGAACATCTCGTGCTCGCCGATGCCCAGGACGACCGGGGAGCCGTTGCGGGCCACCACGATGCGGTCGGGGAAGTCGGCGTGCAGCACGGCGATGCCGTACGTGCCCTCGATGTGCCGCAGCGCCTCGCGGACCTTCTCCTCCAGCTTCTCGGCCGGGGAGCGGGCGATCAGGTGGGCCAGCACCTCGGTGTCGGTCTCGGAGGCGAAGACGATGCCGTCGGCGGTGAGCTTGGCGCGCACGTCCGCGGCGTTGTCGATGATGCCGTTGTGGACGACCGCGACCTTGCCCTCGGTGTCCTGGTGCGGGTGGGCGTTCTCGTCGGTCGGCGCGCCGTGGGTGGCCCAACGGGTGTGCGCGATGCCGGTGGAGCCCGCGAAGCGCTTGGGCAGCCGGGACTCCAGCTCGCGGACCCGGCCCTTGGCCTTGGCGGTCTTCAGGCCGCCCGTGGCCTTGCCGGTGCCCTTGGCGTGGATGGCGATGCCCGCGGAGTCGTAGCCCCGGTACTCCAGGCGCTGCAGACCCTCAAGGAGCAGCGGGGCGACATCACGCTTGCCGATATATCCAACGATCCCGCACATGCAGTGACCCTCCCAGAAAAGCGTTGTGGCAATGGTTCGTGCTGCCCGGCGTCCCGGGCGCGGCCGTCAGCCGTAGACGAGGCGGCGCAGCTGGCGGGCCGAGAGATCGGGCGGGGCCACGGCGCGGTGCGGCATCTCGTGGCGGATCCGTTCGAAGATCTCCTCGTTGCGCAGTCCCTGGGACTGCAGCTCCCGATGGCGGCGGCGGACGAACTCCTCCGTGGTCTCGTCGAAGTACGCCAGCACGTCCAGCACCACCCGGGCGGCCTCACCGCGCTGTAGCGGTGTGCTGCGCACCAGGTGGTCCACCAGGTCTTCGTGCGGCGCTTCAGCGCGGTGACGGCGTTCGAGCACCCGTTGATACTGCGGGGCGGCGCGAAGATTCGCAAGAAATCTGCCCGCTATCGGGCACATCCCCGATTTGGGGGCCGGAAACTGGTCTGAACCTTGACCGGATTGGAGGCTCACGGTACGCATGGTCACCGTTCGGTCGCTCCATGCCATGCACCATGCCATGCACGAGGTTCGCCGAAGGGACCGTCGATGAGACGACGCAGACTGCTGTTCTCGCTGCTGCTGGTCGCGGCGGCGGGGCTGGGAACCGCCGCCGTACCGCCGCAGGGCGCCGCCGGTGCCGCCCCCCGGGCCGCCACTCCACTGGACCGGGTGATCCCCGCGCCCGCGTCCGTACGCGGCGGCGGGGACGCGTACACCCTCGGTGACCGCACCCGGATCCGGGTGCCCGGCGGCTCCGGTGAGGCCAAGCGGATCGCCGGCTATCTGGCGGGGCTGCTGCGGCCCGCCACCGGGTTCGCCCTCCCCGTGACCACCAAGGACGGCCGGGACGGCATCGTCCTCCGGCTCGGCGGCAGCGGCACCGGGGGGCTGGGCGACGAGGGCTACCGGCTGACCTCCGACGGCCGTGCGGTCACCCTCAGTGCCGCGCGCCCCGCGGGCCTCTTCCACGGCGTCCAGACCCTGCGCCAGCTGCTGCCCGCCGACGTGGAGCGGCAGGACGCCCGGCGCGGGCCCTGGCGGATCGCCGGGGGCACCATCGCCGACTCCCCGCGCTACGGCTACCGCGGCGCGATGCTCGACGTCTCCCGGCACTTCTTCACCGTGGCGCAGGTCAAGCGGTACATCGACCAGCTCGCCATGTACAAGATCAACAAACTGCATCTGCACCTCTCGGACGACCAGGGCTGGCGGATCGCGATCAAGTCCTGGCCGCGGCTGGCGACCTACGGCGGCTCCACCCAGGTCGGCGGCGGCGCCGGCGGCTACTACACCAAGGACGACTACCGTGAGATCGTCCGCTATGCCGCGTCCCGCTATCTGACCGTCGTCCCCGAGATCGACATGCCGGGCCACACCAACGCCGCGCTGGCCTCGTACGCCCCGCTCAACTGCAACGGCCAGGCACCGCCGCTCTACACCGGCACCGAGGTCGGCTTCAGCTCCCTGTGCGTGCCGAAGAAGGAGACGTACGACTTCATCGACGACGTCATCCGTGAGGTCGCGGCCCTGACGCCCGGCCGGTACCTCCACATCGGCGGCGACGAGGCGCACTCCACCAGCCATGCGGACTACGTGACCTTCATGGACAAGGTCCAGCCGGTGGTCGCCAAATACGGCAAGACCGTGGTCGGCTGGCACCAGCTGACCGGGGCGCACCCGGCGAAGGGCGCCGTCGCGCAGTACTGGGGCTACGACAAGACGAGCGCCGCGGAGCGTCAGCAGGTCGCCGACGCCGCCCGGAACGGCACCCGGCTGGTCCTCTCGCCCGCCGACCGCGCCTACCTCGACATGAAGTACGACAAGAACACGCCGCTGGGCCTGTCCTGGGCCGGCTATGTCGACACCAGGCGCTCCTACGACTGGGACCCGGGCAGCTACCTCCAGGGCGCGCCCGCGGACTCCCTCCTCGGCGTCGAGGCGCCCCTGTGGTCCGAGACGCTCTCCACCTCCGCGCACATCGAGTACATGGCCTTCCCGCGGCTGCCCGGCATCGCGGAGCTGGGCTGGTCCCCGGCGAGCACCCACGACTGGGACGACTACAAGGTGCGGCTGGCCGCCCAGGGGCCGCGCTGGGACGCCCTGGGCATGAACTACTACCGCGCACCGGAGGTGCCCTGGCCCGCGCGGTGAGACGGCCGTGCCGGGCGTCGTCGGACGCCCGGCACGGTCTCCCGAGTCCTCAGACCCGCTCGGCGGCGATCAGCAGGTACTGGAAGCTGCCGTTGCGGTACGCGGTCAGGAAGGTGTCCTCGATCCCCGTGACCAGGTGGTCGGCCTCCCGGCGCAACTCCCAGTACGGCAGCGCGGCCTCCGTCAGATCCTCGACGTGCACGGGGACGAGCCGGTTGCGGGCCATGGCGCGGAAGTACTCCGAACGCGGGTGGATGTCGCAGATGTAGTGGGCGTTGATGAGGGACACCTCGCGGGAGGCGCGCCCGTAGGCGTCGTTGTAGCAGCCGGTGATCGTGACGTAGCGCCCGCCGCGCCGCAGCAGCCGCGCATGCTCGGCGAAGAGCAGGTCCAGCTCGACGTACATGGTCGACTCGTTGTTCCAGGACGCCGCGTACGCGCCGGGGGTGAAGCCGGTGTCGAGCATGTTGCGGTGGTGGTAGCGCACCTTGTCGTCGATACCGCGCTTGCGGGCCTGCCCGTTGGCGAAGTCGGCCTGCTTGGCGGAGATCGTGGCCCCGTCGGCGTGGCAGCCGTAGCGCAGATGCGCGACCACGCTGCCGCCGCCGCGGCCGCACCCGGCGTCGAAGACGCGGTCGGTGGGGGAGAGGTCACCGAGGTGGGAGGCGAGGAGTTCGGCCTGGGCGTGCTCCAGCCGGTGGAGTTCGCCGGTGACGCGGTCGCGGCGCCGGCCGGGGTCCGGCTCGTTCAGCACCGACCGGTCGGCCTCCCCGATGCCGTAGTGGTGGTGGTAGAGGTCGTCGATCTTGCCCAGTTCGAGGTTGACCGGGTTTTCCTCGGCGTTCCAGTAGTCCGCGACCCGGGACTGGTACGTGGACTGGGTCGGCACCGGTGTGCGGGTGGTGTCGGCGTGAGTGATGGTCAACGGTGACTCCTTGCTGTGGTGCGCGGATCGGACTACCAGTAGTTGGGCAGCTGGTAGCGGTCGGTGTTGGTGGCGTGCCACTCGTGGTTGCCGGACACCCAGTCGGCCAGGCCGCGGACGTACCGTTCGAGGAGGGGTGAGAGGGCGGACAGCGGAGCCGACTCCGTCTCGAACGCCTCCATGATCTGGTTGTGGATCTCGACGCTCTTCAAGTAGGCGACCTTCAGGCCGCGTTGGTCGTTGGCGGCCACCACCTGGGGCAGGTTCAGATGGTCCGGGTCACTCGCCAGCTCCCTGGTGAAGGAGTACAGGTCGTTGACGATGGTCGTGGCGTTGCAGGCCAGCGCGGTGACCCGCTGGACCTCGGGGCGGGCGTAGAGCGCCTCGGGCAGTTCGTAGCCGTCCACGGCGTCGACGATGGACAGACAGGGGCGGAAATTGTTGAACTGCCGCATGACCAGGTACTCCCAGACCCTCGGCGCATGCCGTGTCTCCGCCCAGGCGGCCTCGGCGAGATAGCCGAGGTGCAGCCGGGCGATGTCCTGGACGAACCGGTCGGTCTGGCTGGGGGTGGCGAGGGCCGCGTAGTCCTTCAGGGCCCAGTGGTAGGAGCGCAGCGGTCCGTCGGCCTGCACACCGTGGCGCCACTCCTCCTCCAGCTCGGGGGTGCCGTGGAGCGGGTCGAGGGCCGACTGGGCCATGATCAGCCGGCCGCCGAGGCCACGGTGGGCGCCGCCCTTGCCCTCGTCCTCCTCGCAGTAGCAGTTGTCGACGATGTTCTCGGCCAGCAGCAGCTTGCCCGCGACGGTGAGGCGTTCGAGGTCGGCCGCGCCGGGATGCTGGAGGACGACGGCCCGGCCGAACTGGAACTGGGTGAAGTCCCCGGTCCACTGCGCGGGGAACAGGTCCAGTTGGCGGGCCCAGGCCTCCAGCCTGCGGTCGATCTCCTCGGCCTTCTCGGGGTCGGCGGGTGCGGCGGGCCGGTACCTCAGCCCGGGGACGGCTCCGCCGGGGGGACGGGTCCGCAGGGTGCGGGCGAGGTTCGGCGGGCCGGGCAGCGAGAACGCGGCGGCGGTGTTCGGGGGCGTGCTCATGGTTCGGGACTCCACCTGATCAGTCGGCGCTCCGGCCGATCTGGACGTTCTCCAGGACTCCGACGGCGTCGGGCACGAGGATGGCCACCGAGTAGTAGGCGGTGACGAGGTAGTTGATGACGGCGGACGGGTCGATGCCCATGAACCGGACGTTCAGGCCCGGCTGGTACTCCTCGGGGATGCCGGTCTGGTGCAGACCGACGACTCCCTGGTCCGCCTCACCGGTGCGCAGCGCGAGGATGCTGCTGGTGTGCGTGTCGCTGACCGGGATCTTGCCGCACGGGAAGATCGGGACGCCGCGCCAGGCGGGCACCTCGTGGCCGTCGACATTCGCCGTGCCCGGCACCAGACCGCGCTTGTTGCACTGCCGGAAGAAGGCGGCGATCGCCTTCGGATGGGCCAGGAACAGCCGTGTCTTGCGGCGCATGGACAACAGCTCGTCCATGTCGTCCGGGGTGGGCGGGCCGGTGTAGGTGCTGATGCGCTGGCCGTAGTCGGCGTTGTGCAGCAGCCCGAACTCCCGGTTGTTGAGCAGCTCCCACTCCTGGCGCTCGCGGATCTCCTCGACGGTGAGCCGGAGTTGCTGCTGGGTCTGGTCCATCGGGTCGTTGTAGAGATCGGCGACCCGGCTGTGGACCCGCAGCACGGTCTGGGTCAGGGAGAGCTCGTACTCGCGCGGGGCGAGGTCGTAGTCGACGAAGCCGCCGGACAGCGTCGGCTCGCCGACGTGCCCCGCCCGCACCGGTACCTCCGCCTCTCCCTTGCGGTTCATGGGGCGCTGCTGCCGCTCCGCGTACGCCGTCAGGTGTGCGGCCAGGGACGGCACCCGGTCGGTGAACTCCCGGACCACGTCCCAGGGCAGCGTCATCAGGACGCCCGCCGTTTCGGCCCGGACCGAGCTCAGCCACCGGGGGTCGGGCCGGCCGATCGCCTCGTCCCCCATCTGGTCGCCGTCCGTGACGACCCCGGTGACCTCCTCCTCGCCGTACTTGCCGACCGTGTAGCGGGCGAACCGGCCGTGGACGACGAGGTACGCCTCGGTGGTGGGCTGACCGGCCTCGAAGAGGACCTGGCCGGCCCGGACCTCCCGGACCCGGAAGCGGCTGGCGAGCTCCTTGAGGACCTCGGTGTCGGAGTAGCCGCGCAGGGCGGGCAGCTCGGTGAGCGTCTGCGGGATCACCCGGATGTCGTCCGCGCCGTTGTGCTCGAACTGGACCCGGCCCCGGCCGACGCGGAGCTGCAGACGCCGGTTGACCCGGTAGGAGCCGCCCTTGACGTCCACCCAGGGCAGCGTCTTCAGCAGCCATCGCGAGGTGATGGCCTGCATCTGGGGCTCGGACTTGGTGGTGGTCGCCAGTTGGCGCGCGGCCTGGGTGCTGAGGCTGGTGCGCGCGCTGTCTGCGGGTGGTGCGAGAGCGGGCTCTTCGGCAGCGGAACCGGTGACGTCCGGTACGGACACATTCCCTCCCGGGACATGAACAGAAGTGAGCAAAACGGCCTGGGGTGACCAAAGTGGCCGTGTTCAGGAGCAAGCCAAACAGGAGGGAGCGCGCGCCGGTACGGCGTGAAAGGGGGCGAACTCGCATCCGCGAGTCATAAACCCCGAAGCGATGCAGACGGATCATGGTGGTGCGCCCGCGCGCCCTCCGGCCGCCGCATGCTCCCGACGCACCGGGGTACAGGCGCGGACGCGCACAGGGGCGCGCGATGTCCGGGACGTCGGCAGCGCGACACCGTCGAAGGCTCCGTCAACGTGCACAGGAAGCGCGCACAGGAAGCGCGCAGAGAAAGCGCGCACAAAAGCGGCGGCCCGGTCACCGAAGCGACCGGACCGCCTTCCTTCACCGCACCGGGCCACGCCCGGGACGACGCCCTAGACGACGCCCTAGACGACGCCCAACTCCCGGGCGATCAGCATCCGCTGGACCTCGCTGGTGCCCTCGCCGATCTCCAGGATCTTGGCGTCCCGCCACATCCGGGCGACCGGGTACTCGTTCATGAAGCCGTAGCCGCCGTGGATCTGGGTGGCCTCGCGGGCGTTGTCCACCGCGATCTCGGACGAGTAGAGCTTGGCGAGCGCGGCCTCCTTCTTGAAGGGCTCGCCGTGCACCAGCCGGGACGCGGCGTCGCGCCAGGCCAGCCGGGAGGTGTGCGCCCGCATCTCCATGTCGGCGAGCTTGAACTGGATCGCCTGGTTGCTGCCGATCGCGCGGCCGAAGGCCTTCCGCTCCTTGGCGTAGCGCACCGACTCGTCCACACAGCCCTGCGCCAGGCCCGTGGCCAGCGCCGCGATGGCGATCCGGCCCTCGTCGAGGATCCGCAGGAACTGGGCGTAGCCGCGGCCCTCCTCGCCCAGGAGGTTGCCGACCGGGACCCGGACGTCGGAGAAGGCCAGCTCGCGGGTGTCGGAGGCGCTCCAGCCGACCTTGGAGTACGGGGCGCCGACCGTGAAGCCCGGGATGCCGGACGGCACGATGATCGAGGAGATCAGCGGGCTGCCGTCGTCCTTGCGGCCGGTGACGGCGGTGACCGTGACCAGACCGGTGATGTCCGTACCGGAGTTGGTGATGAAGCACTTGCTGCCGTTGATCACCCAGTCCCCGCCGTCGCGCACCGCGGTCGTCCGCGTCGCGCCGGCGTCCGAGCCGCCGTCGGGCTCGGTGAGGCCGAAGGCGCCGAGCATCTCACCGCTGCACAGCTTGGGCAGCCACTCGCGCTTCTGCTCCTCCGTTCCGAAGTGGTAGACCGGCATGGCGCCCAGGGAGACGCCCGCCTCCAGGGTGATGGCCACCGAGGAGTCGACCCGGGCCAGCTCCTCCAGGGCGATGCCGAGGGCGAGGTAGTCGCCGCCCATCCCGCCGTACTCCTCGGGGAAGGGCAGCCCGAACAGGCCCATCCGGCCCATTTCCTGCACGATCTCGTACGGGAACGCATGCTGCTCGTAGTACTCGCCGATCTTCGGGGCGACGACGTCGTGCGCGAACGCCTCGACCGTACGCCGGAGTTCTTCCAGCTCGGCGGGCAGACGGTGGTCAAGGGACATGAGGGTTCACTCCTGGTGGGAGAGGGCACGGAGGGTACGCGAGGGGCTCGGCCGGCCCAGGACCCCGGCCATCCACACGCTGGTGGCGGTCAGGCGGTCCAGGTCGACCCCGGTCTCGATGCCGAGGCCGTGCAGCATCCACACGAGGTCTTCGGTGGCGAGGTTGCCGGTGGCGCTCTTGGCGTACGGGCAGCCGCCGAGGCCGCCCGCCGAGGCGTCGATGGTGGTGATGCCGTGCTGCAGCGCGGCGAAGGTGTTGGCGAGGGCCTGCCCGTAGGTGTCGTGGAAGTGCACCCCGATACGGGAGGCGGGGACCTGGGCCTCGCCGAGGGCGGCCAGCAGGGCCTGCACATGGCCGGGGGTGGCCACCCCGATGGTGTCGCCCAGGCTCAGCTCGTCGCAGCCCAGGTCGAGCAGCGCCCGGCAGACCCGGACGGTCTGCGCGACGGGCACCGGGCCCTCCCAGGGGTCGCCGAAGCACATCGAGAGATAGCCGCGGACGTGCACCCCGGCGTCCTTGGCCCGTGCGACGACCGGGGCGAACATCGCCAGCGCCTCGTCGACCGTCCGGTTGAGGTTGGCCTTGGCGAACGACTCGGTGGCGCTGCCGAACACCGCGATCCGGCGGGCGCCCAGGGCGAGCGCCCGGTCCAGCCCGCGCTCGTTGGGGACCAGCACGGGCAGCCGCTGCGGATCGAGATCGTCCAGCAGCGGGAACAGCTGCTCGGCGTCGGCGAGTTGGGGCACCCACTTGGGGTGGACGAAGCTGGTGGCCTCGACGGTTGGCAGGCCCGCGGCGGCGAGGCGGTGGATGAACTCCGCCTTGATCTCCGTGGGCACCACGGTCTGCTCGTTCTGCAGCCCGTCGCGCGCGCCGACCTCATGGATCCGTACGCGGGTGGGCAGCCCGTCCGCGCGGATCTCCATCGGCAGTCCGGCCGCGGTCATGAGGCGCTCTCCTGCCCGCCCTCGGGGCCGCCCGCGGACGCGGCGGACTCCTCGGGGCTCTCGTGCGGGGCGACCACGGCCAGGATCTGGTCCATGGCGACGGTCGAGCCCGCGGTGACATCGAGTTCGGTGACGGTCCCGGCGTGCGGTGCGGAGATGACGTGCTCCATCTTCATCGCCTCCACCACCAGCAGGCCCTGGCCCGCGGCCACCTCGTCGCCGACGGCGACCTTGACGACGGTGACGGTGCCGGGCATCGGGGCTGCGAGGGTGTCCGCACCGTGCGCCCCGGCGGCCCCGCGCAGCGCCGCGGCCACCGGGTCGTGGGTGGTCACCTGCCAGGAGTCGCCGTCCCGCCCGAGCCAGTCGCCGCGGTGGTGGAAGCTGTGCACCACCCCGTCGACGGTGACGCGTACGCGGCCCGGCTCCAGCTGCCCGGCCGGGGAGCCGGGACGTACGTCGTGCGGCACCGGGTCGTGCCCCGGCACCCGCAGCCAGTGGCGTACGGGGGCGGGCTCGCCGCCGAGCCGGAAGCCGTTCGGCGCGGCGAACGGGTCGCGCCAGCCGCCGTCCTCCACCGCCGGCTCCAGGGCGGCCTGCCGCACCGCCGCGGCCGCCGCGTACACCTCGTCCGGCACCGTGCCGTCGACCAGACCGGCCGCCTCCCGCTCCACCAGGCCGGTGTCCAGCTCGCCGGAGACCACGTCCGGGTGGGCCAGCAGCCGCCGCAGGAATCCGGCGTTGGTGGTGACGCCGAGGGTGACCGTCCCGGCCAGCGCGGCCCGGAGACGGCGCAGCGCGCTCGCCCGGTCCGGCCCGTGGGCGATCACCTTGGACAGCATCGGGTCGTAGCGGCTGCCGACCTCCCCGCCCTCGGAGAGCCCGGAGTCCGTGCGCACCCCGCCGCCCTGCGGCTCGTGCAGCGCGAGCACCGTGCCGCCGGTCGGCAGGAAGTCGCGCGCCGGGTCCTCGGCGCAGATCCGCGCCTCGATGGCGTGCCCGGTGAGGGTGATGTCCTCCTGGGCGTACGGGAGATGCTCGCCGGCCGCGACCCGCAGCTGCCACTCGACCAGGTCGATGCCGGTGACCATTTCGGTGACCGGGTGCTCGACCTGGAGGCGGGTGTTCATCTCCATGAAGTAGTAGGAGGACGGGTCCTTGCCCGGGACGATGAACTCGACGGTGCCGGCGCCGCGGTAGCCGCAGGAGCGGGCCGCCTGCACGGCCGCCTCACCCATCGCGGCGCGGGTAGCCTCGTCCAGCAGCACCGAGGGAGCCTCCTCGATGACCTTCTGGTGGCGGCGCTGCAGGGAGCACTCGCGCTCGCCGAGGTGGATGACGTTGCCGTGGCCGTCCGCCAGCACCTGGATCTCGATGTGCCGTGGCCGGTCGATCCAGCGCTCGACGAGCAGGGTGTCGTCGCCGAAGGAGGAGCGGGCCTCGCGGCGGGCGGACGCGATCTCGTCGGCCAGCAGCGCCTCGTCGCGGACCAGCCGCATGCCCTTGCCGCCGCCGCCCGCGGACGGCTTGAGCAGCACCGGGACGCCGATCTCCCGTGCCGCGGCGGCCAGTTGCTCATCGGTCAGCCCGCTGCCCGAGGAGCCGGGCACGACCGGGACGCCGGCCTCCCGCACCGTCTCCTTGGCGCGGATCTTGTCGCCCATCAGCTCGATGGCCTCGGCGGACGGGCCGATGAAGACCAGCCCGGCGTCCGCGCAGGCACGGGCGAAGGCGGCGTTCTCGGCGAGGAAGCCATAGCCCGGGTGGACCGCCTGGGCGCCTGTCCGGGCGGCCGCGTCCAGCAGCCGCTCCACGGACAGATAGCTCTCGGCGGCCGGCGCCGGGCCGATGCGTACGGCGGTGTCGGCCTCGCGGACATGGCGGGCGTCGGCGTCCGCGTCGCTGAAGACGGCGACCGAGCGGATGCCGAGGGCGCGCAGTGTGCGGATCACACGGACCGCGATCTCGCCGCGGTTGGCGATGAGCACGGTGTCGAAGTTGGTGGCCATTCCTGTGGACATCCCTCTCACATCCGGAAGACGCCGTAGCCGGGCGCGGTGCTGTCCTTCTGGGGAAGCGGCGCGTTGGCGCAGGCGGTCAGCGCCAGCCCCAGCACCTGCCGGGTCTCCAGCGGGTCGATCACTCCGTCGTCCCACAGCCGCGCGGTGGCGTAGTAGGCGTTGCCCTGGGTCTCGTACTGCTCGCGGACCGGCGCCTTGAAGGCGGCCTCCTCCTCGGCGCTCCACTCGTCGCCGTGCGCCTCCAGCTGGTCGCGCTTGACGGTCGCGAGGACGGAGGCGGCCTGTTCGCCGCCCATCACCGAGATCTTGGCGTTCGGCCACATCCACAGGAAGCGCGGCGAATAGGCCCGTCCGCACATGGAGTAGTTGCCCGCCCCGTAGGAGCCGCCGATGACGACCGTCAGCTTGGGCACGCGAGTGCAGGCCACCGCCGTCACCATCTTCGCGCCGTGCTTGGCGATCCCGCCGGCCTCGTACGAACGCCCCACCATGAAGCCGGAGATGTTCTGCAGGAACAGCAGCGGGATACCGCGCTGGTCGCACAGCTCGATGAAGTGGGCGCCCTTCTGGGCGGATTCGGAGAACAGGATGCCGTTGTTGGCGACGATGCCGACCGGGTGGCCGTGGATATGGGCGAAGCCGGTGACCAGCGTCGTGCCGTACTCCGCCTTGAACTCCGCGAAGCGCGAGCCGTCCACGAGTCGCGCGATCACCTCCCGGACGTCATAGGGCGTACGGGAGTCCGCGGGCACCGCCCCGTACAGACCGGCCGGGTCGACCTTGGGCTCCTCGACGGTCCGCACGGTCCACGGCAGCGGCTCGCGCTCCCCGAGGGTGCCGACGATGGTGCGCACCAGGCGCAGGGCGTGGGCGTCGTCCTCGGCGAGATGGTCGGTGACCCCGGACGTCTTGGCGTGCACCTCGCCGCCGCCCAGCTCCTCGGCGGTGACCACCTCGCCGGTGGCGGCCTTCACCAGCGGCGGCCCGCCCAGGAAGATCGTGCCCTGGTTGCGGACGATCACGGCCTCGTCGCTCATCGCCGGGACATACGCGCCGCCCGCCGTGCAGGAGCCGAGCACCGCGGCGATCTGCGGAATCCCCGCCCCCGACATCCGCGCCTGGTTGTAGAAGATCCGCCCGAAGTGCTCCCGGTCGGGGAAGACCTCGTCCTGCATCGGCAGGAAGGCGCCGCCGGAGTCGACGAGGTAGAGACAGGGGAGGCGGTTCTCCAGGGCGATCTCCTGCGCCCGCAGATGCTTCTTGACCGTCATCGGGTAGTAGGTGCCGCCCTTGACCGTGGCGTCATTGGCGACGATCACCGTCTCGCGGCCGGAGACCCGGCCGATGCCGGCGATCACCCCGGCGGCCGGTGCGGCCCCGCCGTACATCCCCTCCGCGGCCAGCGGCGCCAGCTCCAGGAACGGCGAGCCGGGGTCCAGCAGGGCGTCCACCCGGTCGCGGGGCAGCAGCTTGCCGCGGGCGGTGTGCCGCGCCCTGGCCTTCTCGCCGCCGCCCAGCCGGGCCGCCGCGAGCTTCTCGCGCAGCTCCGCGGCCAGCTCGCGGTGCGCGGCCTCATTGGCCCGCCAGGAGTCGGACGCCGGATCGGCGGTACTCCCCAGCACCGGTGCCTGCTCCATCAGTACGAGCCCCCTTGCTCGGTCTGCTGTCCCGGGCCGCGGTCCGCGGCTGCCGGGCCATCCGGGTTAATGGGCGTTAACCTCATTGCCTTCAGGTTAACGAGCACTAACCCGGCTGTCTACAATCGACGGCATGAGTAATGCGCAGTCCTCCGCCCCGACCAGCCGCCGCGAGCAGATCCTCAAGGAGGCCGCCCGGCTCTTCGCGGAGCGCGGCTTCCACGGCGTCGGCGTGGACGAGATAGGGGCGGCCGTGGGTATCTCCGGCCCCGGCCTCTACCGGCACTTCGCCGGCAAGGACGCGATGCTCGCCGAGCTGCTGGTCGGGATCAGCGAGCGGCTGCTCGCGGGGGGCCGGATGCGGGTCGCGGAGGGCGGCGGGAGCCCTGAGGCGGTGCTGGACGCGCTGATCGACGGCCATATCGACTTCGCGCTGGACGACCGGCCGCTGATCACCCTGCACGACCGCGAGCTGGACCGGCTGCGGGAGGCCGACCGCAAGCGGGTCCGCCAGCTGCAGCGGCAGTACGTGGAGCTGTGGGTGGAGGTCGTCCGCCGGGTCCACCCGGGCCCCTCCGAGTCACAGGCCCGTGCCGCCGTGCATGCCGTCTTCGGCCTGCTCAACTCCACCCCGCACCTCGGCCGCCCGGGCGCCCTCCCGGGCCGCACGGAGATGGCGGAACTGCTGCACCGGCTGGCGCTGGGCGCGTTCGGCGCGGTGGCGGGCGAGCCGGAGGTCGGGGAGCCGATGGCGGCGTCGGTGCCGGGCGCCTAGGGGCGGGCCCACCGGCTCGCACGGATTTTCGTTGACCTCTGGACAGCCTAGGTAACCGGCCGGTAGCTTTCGCTGAGCAAGCGCTTAGACATGCGCTTGGACCGGCGACCTGGAGGAGGCGACGTAGCAATGCGCCGTACGGTGTTCAACGAGGATCACGAGGCGTTCCGCGAGACGATACGCGCCTTCATCGAGGCCGAGGTCGTGCCCGTGCACGACGAGTGGCTGGCCGCCGGCCAGGCCCCGCGCGACTTCTACTACAAGCTCGGTGACCTGGGCGTCTTCGGTATCCGCGTCCCGGAGGAGTTCGGCGGCGCCGGTATCGACTCGCACAAGTTCGAGGCCGTGATGTACGAGGAGACCGCCCGCGCGGGCGTCACCTTCGGCGGCTCCGGCGTGCACGTCCTGCTCGGACTGCCGTACATCCAGATGCTCGCCACCGACGAGCAGAAGAAGCGCTTCCTGCCGAAGTTCGTCAGCGGCGAGGAGATGTGGGCGCTCGCGATGACCGAGCCCGGCACCGGCTCCGACCTCGCGGGCATGAAGTCCACCGCGAAGCTGTCGGACGACGGCACGCACTACGTCCTCAACGGCGCCAAGACCTTCATCACCGGCGGTGTGCACGCCGACCGCGTCATCGTCTGCGCCCGCACCGCCGCCCCCCGCGAGGACGACCGCCGCTTCGGCATCTCGCTCTTCGCCGTGGACGCCAAGTCCGCCGGCTACTCCGTCGGCCGCAAGCTGGACAAGCTCGGCCTGAAGGTCTCCGACACCGCCGAGCTGGCCTTCGTCGACGTCAAGGTCCCGGTCGAGGACCTGCTGGGCGAGGAGAACAAGGGCTTCTCCTACCTGGGCCTGAACCTCGCCTCCGAGCGCTGGGGCATCGCCTTCGGCGCCTACGCCCAGGCCAAGGCCGCCGTCCGGTTCGCCAAGGAGTACGTGCAGGAGCGCACGATCTTCGGCAAGACGGTCGCCTCCTTCCAGAACACCAAGTTCGAACTGGCCGCCTGCCAGGCCGAGGTGGACGCCGCCGAGGCCGTCGCCGACCGCGCGCTCGAAGCCCTGGACGCCGGCGAGCTGACCCCGGCCGAGGCCGCCTCCGCCAAGCTGTTCTGCACCGAGGTCGCGCACCGCGTGATCGACCGCTGCCTCCAGCTGCATGGCGGCTACGGCTTCATGAACGAGTACCCCATCGCCCGCCTCTACGCCGACAACCGCGTCAACCGCATCTACGGCGGCACCAGCGAGGTCATGAAGTCCATCATCGCCAAGTCCATGGGCCTCTAGGCCGTAAGGGCACCGCGCACGTGAACGACGCACTCCGGTCCCTGCTCGGTCTGCTCGCACTGGAGCGGATCGAGCAGGACATCTTCCGGGGCGAGAGCCGCGCCTCGGTCGTGCCCCGGGTCTTCGGCGGCCAGGTCGCCGCCCAGGCCCTGGTCGCGGCCGGGCGCACGGTCCCCGCCGACCGGCCGCCGCACTCCCTGCACGCGTACTTCCTGCGCCCGGGCGACCCCGGCGCCCCCATCGTCTACACCGTCGACCGCATCCGCGACGGCCGCTCCTTCACCACCCGCCGGGTCGTCGCCGTCCAGCACGGCCAGCCGATCTTCCACCTCTCCGCCTCCTTCCAGGCGGCCGAGGAGGGGCTGGAGCACCAGGAGCCGATGCCGCCGGCACCGGACCCGCTGGAGCTGCCTACCGCCGCCGAGATGCTGCCCCGCCACGCCGAACGGTTCCTCGCCCCCGGCGTCGCCGAGCGTCTCCTGGAGGCCCGCGCCGCGATCGACCTGCGGTACGTGGACGAGCCGCCCTACGTCACCGTCGGCGAGCCCCGCGACCCCCGGTCCCAGGTCTGGTTCCGCACCCAGGGCAAGCTCGACGACGACGGCGAGATCCCCCGCCCCCTGCTGGACATCTGCCTGGTCACCTACGTCTCCGACATGACCCTGCTCGACTCGATCCTGCTCGCGCACGGCCGCGGCGGCTGGGCGGTAGGCGACGTGGTCGGCGCCAGCCTGGACCACGCCATGTGGTTCCACCGCCCCCTGCGCGCCGACGAGTGGCTCCTGTACGACCAGGAATCCCCCACCGCCCAGAGCGGCCGCGGCCTCGGCAAGGGCCGCATCTTCACGGCCGACGGCCAGCTCGCGGTGTCGGTGATCCAGGAGGGCGTCATCCGGGTACCGCGCGATTAGGCGCCGCGCACCCCAGGTCGGCCGGTGGGCCGGACTCCCCGATATTCCGTGGCTCGGGGGGACCGGCCCACCGGCTTTTGCCGTGCTCGTGAGGCCGGTTGCCGGGGCGGGCCGAGGCGTCACTGCCCGGGACGCTGTTTACGGGGTGCTGCTCTCGGGTTTGTCGATGCCGTACAGGGGCCACCCATCACGGGTGCCGCTGTAGGTGAACCTGTTCTTTTGCAAGACCCGGCCGGAGGCGGTGTTGTCGGGGTGGTGCCGAGCACTGATCCGCGTAATCCGGGTGGCGCTGAAGCCATGGCGCAGCATGCCGGCGACGGCTTGAGTGGCGTATCCGCGGCCCCATGAGTCCTCGCGCAGGAGGTAGCTGATGGTGGCGTGTCGCTCGGTGCGGCATCGCAGCCGGACCATCCCGAGCAGGTCGTCGTCGGCTGCGATGCCGAACGCCCACCGGTCATGTGGCTCGGCGCGGGCGCAGGCGAGCGTGTCCGCCACCAGGTCGACGGCCTCGTCGATGCTGAGTGCCCGGCGCTCGATGTACTTCAAAGACGCGCCGCTGTAGATCCGTTGGAGAGCGGGAGCGTCAGCCATGGTGAGTTCCCGTAGCTCGATCACGTGGCCACCGTCGTCAGGGTTTCGGAGAGTTCGGCGGCCGTTGGCCGGTCACTCGCCCTTCCGAGGAGGACCGGACGCAGGATGTCCTGGAACGTCGGCCAGGGGGCTGCGGTGTCGAGTGAGATGCGACGGCTGGCGATGTGGGTGCGGATTTCTGCGGGGGTGAGCTGGGAGGGGTCGATCCCGGCCGCGGCGTAGTCCAGTGGCCAGCGGCCGGTGGAGCAGGTCCACAGCGAGCCGGCGAGGGCGTACACGTCGGCGGCGGCACTTGGGGTGACCGGCTGGATGCCGACATTGATGGACGCGGCCAGTTCCGGCGCTACCAGGTGGGTGATGCCGCCGCGAAAATCGCTGGTCGGTTCCAGACCGTGGCGCCAGGACCAGGAACAGTCGATCAGCCGTACGCCGTGGTCGGTGTGGATGCCATGAGAGGGCTGGAGGTCGGCGTGAACCCAGCCGGAGGAATGGAGCTCTGCCACAGCACGGCACAGGTCCACAGAGGCTGACAGGACGCCCGCTTTCCCGTCCGTGCCACACCGCACAGGCGCGAACGCATGCCAGGTCGAAAGCCCCTTGAACCAGCGGGTCACCAACCACGCAACGCCTTCATCCTCACCGGAGGCCAGCAGGTAGTCGGGCCGGCCCATCGCATCGAGGACCGCTGCCTCCCGCTGAGTGACGGCCGCCCCCTTGCCCTTGCCGGCCTTGACCGCCACCGCCCCATCCGGACCGGTCGCCTTCCACACCGCCGCTCCACGCCGGTCGGAGATCTCCTTCAGCTCGATCGGGGTGCCGCAGACCGCTTCGGTAGTGGCACCGGCCGCTGTGGGGAAAGGAGGGAACTCGCCCATTTCTTCACTGCCTTCCACTCGTACGGGAGACCCTGAAACACATTGCGTCCGTCGTCCACAGCTGTCGACAGCGACTGAGCAAGGTCCGGGGTGTCGGTAAGGAACCGGGGGTCGACAGGGCGGATGGCGCTGCGGGCAGTGAGGAACGAGAACGGCGGGGGCGGAATGCGATGCCCCTGTCGGTCGGTGCCCTCCTCGTCCGTCCAGAACTTGCCGAACATCAGCCCCACCGGCCCGTAGAGGTGCTTCAGTGCCCAGTGCGGCCACGCCATCAGCTCGCGATGGGCTGGGGCGTCGCCTCCCAGAAGCACGATGTTCTCGCACACGAGCGTGCCATGCCGCCGAGTCGTCAACGGCCGTATCCACTCCGCGGCCTGCACGCCTGCGTGGAACACCTCAGCCTCGGCTGCCCCGGTGTCCCCGGCGATCTCGTACACCGTCCAGCCCGTCAGCCCCCGTGCCACCGACGGCATGAGGAAAGGGCAGTGGGAGGCCACCGCACGGACGTAGCCGCTGACGTCCGCCGTCTCAGGTTCGCTGGTTCGGCCCTCGACGAGGCGGAGCGCCCCGGCTCTGGGCCGGAACGCTCCGCCGATGTGCGTGGTGATCACCGGGAGGTGCCCTTTTTCCGCTTCGGAGCGGTTTCGGGGTCTCCCGGTACGGGCGAGCAGTTCCACTCGGCCCACACCTCGCCGGTTGCCCGATAGCGGTCCGCGGCCTCCCGGTCGACCGTGCCGTCTGTGTCTGCGAACCAGATGTCAGGCAGCGGGCCGAACACTTCCTCGTATGCGCAGATCCAGGAAACCCGTCCCGTTCCGTAGCTGCCTACGTGCGCGAAGACCTGCCCCGCGTGCTGACTGCTGAACGCGGCGTACTGGGGAGTGCCAAGTAGCCGGTGCCATTCGGCATCGATGGCGGTGGAGAACATCTCCGGAGCGGTATTGCCTGCCTCGAATTCCCGGGCGCTGATCTCAAAGAACTTTCCCAGCTCTACCCGCTCCGGGGTTTGTGTGGGACTCATGCTGTGCTCCTCTCGATGGGTACGGATGATGCGGTGGGCCGGATGCCCTGCATCGTGGGCGTCGTTGAAACGGGGCGTCGGGGCACCCACCTGGGGACTCCCGACCTCATCGGAAGTCGTCGGCCGCGATCCGCTCGACCCGCGTCCGCTGCACCGTCAACGTGGTCGGGTCCTGCACCGGCCACTCCTTGATCCCTGAACTCCGCAGGTAGGGGACGCCCTTGCGGATGTCGGTCACGACAGCCAGTCGTCCAGGGGCGTACTCGACCTCATCGCCGACCTCCGGCAGCTTCCGGGCATTCATCGTGCGACCTCCGCTCCCGTGGAGACGCCGAGCAGGACGGTGCAGGGCCGGCATGTGTGCCGATCGTCCGGACCGGTGACCTTCTCCCGTGCCAGGCTGTAGTTGCAGTGGCAGCACGGGCACGCCTGGCCCGTGATCTCGTGGACCGTCCATGTCTTCAGGGCGGGAACTGCATCCCACCCCGTGCTCATGACGCGCCTCCGAGACCGAGGTAGGCGGCCCATTCGCCGGAGTCCCAGCCGATGGGGTCGCCGTGTCGGCGGCGGAACGCGCGAGCTTCGGGTGGCAGGCGTTTTGTGCCGGTCGGTACGGAGGGCGCCGACCCGAGGCGCGGGGCGGCATCGGCGCGGGCGTGGTGAGTGGTTGATGCAGTCGGCATCTTGGTCAGTCCTCCAGTTCGCTGCGGACGCGGGCCGACCGCGACGGGAGTGCGGGGCCCGCAGAGCCGTCGCGTCGCCACGGAATCCCGAGCGATGTGCCACGGCCACTCAGGCATCGGAGCGTCGTAGTCGGCTCATGACCAGCTAACGCGGTGCCAAGGCAAGGTGATTAGGGAGATCGGGCGATCTCTTCTCCACAGTCCATAGGGCGATTTGGCCACCTCTTTAGCTGACGATGCGGTGCGCGCGGGGCTACCTTCCGTACATGGCCACCTTGCGGAATGCGGCGCTTGAGGCATGGATGAAAGAGCACGGCTACAGCTCGAATTCGCTGGCTGACGCGGTGAATTCGGCAGTCGGTGACCTCACCGGGAGAGTCGGAGGACTGGATGGCTCATCGGTCCGGGACTGGAAAGCGGGCCGGGTGCGGTGGCCGAAGTCGGCGACGCGGGTTGCGCTGGAGAAAGTCACCGGGCTGCCTGCCGTCGCCTTAGGGTTCGTACCGCGGGGCCGGGCCCCGTCGTCCGCCCCCGCACCACCGCCGGAGGACCCCGTGGAACGCCGTCGCTTCCTCACCGCCGGGACGGCCTTGGCCGCTGTCGCGGCCGCACCTGCGCCCGCCTCCAACCGCCGGGTCGGGACAAGCGACGTCGTCCGACTCCAGCAACGTTTCACCGAGATCATCGCGAGCGACCACCGCCACGGCGGTCGACTCGGCATTGAGCAGAAAGCCGCAGCGCTCGCCGACGAGGCCCTGGCTCTGCAGAATTCCGGGAGCGCCAGTCAGCGAGTGCGTGCCTACGTATACGCATGCGCGGCGGCATTCCGGTCCTCGGCGATGTGGGCCGCAATCGACGGACGGCGTTACGAAGACGCGATGGTCCATATGCGGGAAGCGCAAGCACTCGCCGAATTGGCAGCCGAGCCGGCCATCAAATTCCGTATTTGGTCACACGCCGGGACGCTGTACCGGCACATGGGACGCCCCATGGAAGCAATGGCTGCGAATGATGTGGCCCGAGGTCTCTCCATCACGCGTCACGATCCACTGTTCGCATCCCTCGGTCTTGCCAGACAGGCTGCCGTTCACGGCGTTGCCGGAAATGTCACGGCTGCCCGGCGCAGCTTCGATCAGGCCCAGGATGCGATGGACCGCGCCGATCCGGGCGCCAACCGTCCCGTGTGGATGACCTCGTTCTACGACCAGGCGGAATTGGATTCCCTCGCGCTTACCGGATACCTCGCACTCGGCGACTACGAGACGGCCGAAGCGCATGCGCACCGATGCTTGGCCGCCCTCCGGCCCCACATGCAACGGTCGAAAGCCATCGCCACTACTCGGCTGGCGTGCGCTCAACTCGGCCAGGGGGACGTGGGGCCCGCGGTCGCCACCGCTATGTCGGTCCCCGCCGATGCTGCTGCATATCACCCACGGGTCGCCCGGATGCTCCGCGGCTTCCACAACAAGATCCGCACCATGGCGCCGAACAGTCCGACCACCCGCATGTGGAATCAGTACGCACACACCACCTGGAAGGAATCGGTATGACGCCCAGCGTCGATCTGCGCACGTTCCACTCGCTCAAACCGGCCCGGCAACACCTCCTGGACGTGTACACCGATGTCCGTGCAGACCTCTTGCACCTTCCGAACTATGCGGTCACTGCCTTCGCTGAGCGCCTCGACCGTCATTTCAAGGAACCAGGTTGGGTAGCGGTCCTTGCCTATGAGCAGGACGAGCCCATCGGCTATGCGTACGCCAACACCGTTGATTCCGAGGACCGTTGGTGGAAACGCATCTCACCCGCTCCGTCGGCTGAATACACCGACCGGCACGCCGTAGCCCTCAAAGAAATCGGCGTTCGCATCCCATGGCGCGGCACCGGCATCGCCCGGCGCATCCACGACACCCTCCTTGCCGACCGTAACGAGCCGTACGTCACCCTTATGGTCAACCCGCTCGCCGGAGACGGAAAGGTGCACCGCCTCTACGAGTCCTGGGGATACGAAGACATCGGCCAGAGCCAGCCCTCGGCAGCCTCGCCGGTCCTGACGGCGATGATCAGGTCCGTTCGCTGAGTACGGCGCTACCGAGGCTGCCCACCGCCGCCGACATGCTGCCCCGCCACGCTGAACGGCCCGCGACCCCCGGTCCAGGTCTGGCTCCGCACCCAGGAGGACCCACCGCAAGTGAGCCTCAACCCTCAGCAGGAGCACCGCGCCAGTGACGAGCTGGCGCGGTCCCTCATCGAAGCGGGAGCCCTGACGCCCGATTGGGCGGAGACGTTCAGAGCCGTTCCACGAGCGCTGTTCCTGCCGGACCTCGTCTGGGCGCACGACATGGCGACCGGCCGCAGCGTGTCCGTCTCCCGGAGCGACGACCCCGCAGAGTGGCAGCGGACCGCGTACGTGAACGTCCCGCTCGTCACTCAGTGGGACGACGGACAGCACACGGGTAGCGAGCCAGGGACCGTGCCGACCAGTTCGGCGAGCATGCCGTCAGTCGTGGCTGCGATGCTGCGCGACCTGGACGTGAGCGAGGGCATGCGGGTGCTCGAAGTCGGCACCGGCACGGGGTGGAACGCCGGACTCCTCGCTCACCGGCTGGGGGGCGGGAACGTGGTCAGCGTCGAGATCGACGAGGCGGTCGCCGATCAAGCCCGGGGAGCGTTGCTGCGCGCCGGGCTCCACCCCGAGACGGTCCACGGGGACGGAGGGGGCGGGTGGCCGGACGGGGCGCCGTATGACCGGGTGATGGTCACGGCGGGGGTGCGAGCCGTTTCGCCGCGCTGGTTGGAGCAGTCACGGCCGGGCGGGGTCATCCTTGCCCCCTGGGGCACTCATTACAGCGACCAGGACGCACTTGTCCGGTTGACCGTGCGGGAGGACGGTTCCGCGTCGGGGCCGTTCCTGCGCATGGTCGAGTTCATGAAGCTGCGGGAACAGCGCTTGGACTGGAACCGGTTCAGGGAGCACGTTCCGGATTTCCCGGGCGATGCCGGGGTCTCCCGTACGACGGTCGCTTTGACGGACCTGGGGGAACGCTACGAGCCCGCACGGTTCGTCATGGGGCTGTGTGTGCCCGACTGCGCCCATGTCATCAACAGGTCGGACGGGGGGAGTGCGAAGGCGTGGTTCTTCGATCTGAGGAGCCGGTCGTGGGCCGCCGCCGTGTTCCGCAGTGGCGAACCGGACGCCACGGTCTACCAGTCGGGCCCGCGTCGCCTGTGGGACGAAGTAGAGGCGGCCCACCGATGGTGGGCCGGCCGGGGCGAGCCGGACCACACCCGGTTCGGTCTCACCGTCACCGCGGAAGGGCAGCGGGTGTGGCTGGATGACCCGGCCGACTCCTGGGCCGTGTGACGAAGGAAACCGGCCCCGTCCGCGCGTGGCACGGGGCTCAGCGAACAGTCATGGACCCCACGGGATGTGTTCGCCTCCGCTTGGGGTGCGCCCGTCCCGGCGCACCCAGGGGGTCCGCCGTCATCTGCCGGCCCTGCCGGCCGAGTCCGGCGGTTCGGTCTCGGCCAACACGGTACGGTCGCCGATTCGACGACCACGTGGGCCAAGCGAAGGAAGCACTCGGAAAGTGACGACGCCCACCCACCCTCGAAGCCCACGTGGCGGACTGCGCATCGGCACAGTTTTGGGGGCATGCCTACTGCCCACGATCGAGGCGCCGCTGGCTTTCGTCACACTGGTCCAGCTCATGCCCCGCGG
This sequence comes from Streptomyces sp. G7(2002), assembly GCF_028870195.1. NCBI lineage: Bacteria > Bacillati > Actinomycetota > Actinomycetes > Kitasatosporales > Streptomycetaceae > Streptomyces > Streptomyces sp. G7(2002). The sequence goes on along the minus strand of NZ_CP102609.1, from coordinate 3,711,251 downwards.
CGACGGCGCCGTCGAGTTCGACGCTGCTCAGGAGTTCGCGCTCCTCAGCAACCTCGGCATGGGCTGGGCCATGCTCTGCCTCGTCCTCACCCTTCCCTTCGTCAGAACGAGAACGCTGCGGCCCTGGTGGTACGCGCCGCCCCTCGCCATGCTCCTGGCGCTGGCCGCGCGGCTGCTCTTCTTCCCGCCCTACGGCAGCTGACCTCATCTGAGCCGTGCCGGTGCGCGCACAGCGGGCGGCCGGACGGCCCTGCGGTGAGCGCGGCGACCACCAGGGCGCGGCCCTCCTCGATCATGGTGCGGTCCCGGCGGCCGCGGTCCTGATCGTCGAACAGCACGAGTTCGCCGTGCGGCCCGGTCCGGGCGAACGGCCCTGTCAGCGCGGCTCGGCGGCTTCGCCAGGGGCGTTGTGGTGCCGCTCGGCCAGGGCGGTGATTCCTGCTGTGGCGGCGGTGGCGAGGTCGGTGACCATGGCGTCGTCGACGGGCAGGTTGAGGAGGTAGAGGGCGGACGCCAGGGAGCCGAGCAGCAGCAGGTGGGCCATTGCGGGGGCGACGGGTCCGGCCAACTCGCCGCGGGCCACGGCCTGTTCGATGATGCCGGCGAAGGCGGCCTGTTCGGCGGCCAGGAAGGTGTCCTGGAACCGGGTGTCCAGTTCGGGGTTTCCGGCGAGTTCGCTGATCAGGGCCGGTGCCAGCTGTCGGGCCGCCGGGGTGGCCATGCGGGCGTGGAACGTGCGGACCAGTGTCAGTAGGTCCCCGTGCAGGGAGCCGGTGTCGGCCGGCGGGGGCAGCTGCTGCTCGTGCACGGTGGCGACGAACGCCATCTCGGCCTTGGAGGCGTAGCGGCGGTAGATCGCCGCCTTGCCCACCCCGGCGCGCGTCGCGACCTGGTCGACGGTCAGGGCCGGGTAGCCGACTTCGTCGATCAGCTCACGGGTGGTCTGCAGGATTTTGTGATCCACACGACTGTCTCGGGGGCGCCCGCCCCGTTGCCTTCTCGCTGTCATGGCTGCATGATACGGAACGCGAGTATCGGAACTGGAGTTTCGGAACTGTGGTTTCGGAGATTGCTGGCTCCCCGCTGGGCACGGACAACCGCGATGAAGTCGCACGGCGTGGCTTCGCGACGAGAACGGAGAACTCAGATGATCAAGTGGGCTGGCTGGATCATCACGTTATGCGGCACCGGACACACGGTCGGCGCCCTGACGCTGGAGAAAGCCGGGCGCTACGCCGGGACTTGGTTCAGCGGCGGACTGTGGAGCGAGGACTTCGCCGACATGAGCCCGGCGGGCAGCGCCTACTGGCTGAGCCTCGCAAGCTTCGGCATACCGCTCATCCTGGTCGGCCTGACGGTGCTGTGGCTGGACCGCCGCGGCATCACCCCGCCGGCATTCATCGGCTGGACGCTGGCGGGCTGGACCGTCGTCGACGCCGTGGTCCTGCCGTTCACGCCCTGGCCGATCTTCGTGGTCGCGTGCGCCCTGCTGCTGATCGGAATCCACCGCGCCAACCGCGCCAACCGCGCCCACCGCGCCCGCCGCGACAGCCCCGCGCCCAAGGCCGGGCTTCCACGAGCGTGAGCAGAGTGACGGACTGAGCAGAGTGACCGACGGAACCGGCCCCGTCCGTGCGCTGCACTCTGTGGCGTGGCGGACGGGGCCCTCCGCACTCTCTGACCCGCCGCCGCTGTGCTCCGTGGAGGCGCCGGGCCGGGAGGCGAGCCGCGGGGGCGTTCGGCCCAGGGCTGCCTCAGGCCAGTCCCGCCGCGTCCAGCAGGTACGCGGTCAGCGGGTCGTAGTGGCGGGGGCTGAGGACGTGGTCGTCCAGGGGGATCGTCACCTGGAGGGTGCCTTCGGCCTCGGCGAGGAAGAGGGCCGGGTCGTTGCAGTCCGCGAAACCCACCGCGTCGATGCCGCGCTGGCCCGCGCAGCCCGCCCAGCCGTGGTCGGCCATCACCAGGTCCGGCAGCGGGCGGCCCGCCTGCTCCAGGCCGTCCAGGATCGCGGCCATCGGCTCGGGGGAGTGGGTGTGCCAGAGCGTCGCACCGCGCTCCAGCATCGCCACGTCGCCGAACTGGAAGACCATGCCGTCGTCCGCGCGCAGCCCGTCCGGGATGACGACGATCTCGCAGCCCGCCGCGCGCAGTGCCTCGGCGGTCGCCCGGTGGACGTCGAGCAGGCCGCCCGGGTGGCCGGTCGCGAACAGCACCCGGTGCTGACCGGCGGCCGCCTTGCGCAGCACCGCGGCCGTCCGGTCCAGCGCGTCGACCGTCAGTTCCGGGTCGATGGTGTCCTGTCCCTGCCGGTGGTGCGGATCGTCGATGACCCCGCAGCGCTCCGCCATCACGGCCAGCACATCCTGCTCGTCCACCCACCGTTCGCCGAACTCCAGGCCGAACCAGTAGTGGCGGTCGCCGTTGGCGAGCCTGCGGTAGTGGGAGAGGTTGTTCTCGCGGGGGGTGGCGACGTCACCGGCGATCCGGGTCCGTACGAGATGATCGACGAGTTCGGCGCGCGAGGGGGCGGTGGCTGCGGAGGCTATCGGCATAGCGCCCATTGTGCCCGTACACCTGTTCCGGGGCGGGGGAGTTCCGCAGCGCGGACACCGGGGTGCGGATGCCGGAGCCGCGGCACCGCGCTGCGGACACCCCGTATTGCCTGGTCACCGCCCTAGCGTGAGCCCTGGCCAAAATGTCGAACGGTCCTGGCCCCGGGTGCGCAAATGTCCATGGGCCCGGCGCCCGGCGCTCCCTAACCTCACCGTCATGACCACCGCAGCCAGCGCATCCAACGGGCCCGTGGGCCCCGTCGACTCCTCCCGCGTCCCGCGCTATGCCGGGCCCGCGACCTTCGCCCGCCTGCCCCGCCTGGACGAGGTCGGCGGCCGGGCCGATGTGGCCGTCGTCGGTGTCCCCTTCGACACCGGCGTCTCCTACCGTCCCGGAGCCCGCTTCGGCGGCAACGCCATCCGTGAGGCGTCCCGGCTGCTGCGTCCGTACAACCCGGCCCAGGACGCGTCCCCGTTCGCGCTCGCGCAGGTCGCCGACGCCGGTGACATCGCCGCGAACCCCTTCAACATCAACGAGGCCGTGGAGACGGTCGAGGCCGCGGCCGACGACCTGCTCGCCGGCGGCGCCCGGATGATGACCCTCGGCGGTGACCACACCATCGCCCTGCCCCTGCTGCGCTCCGTCGCCAAGAAGCACGGCCCGGTCGCGCTGCTGCACTTCGACGCCCACCTGGACACCTGGGACACCTACTTCGGCGCCGAATACACCCACGGCACCCCGTTCCGCCGCGCCGTCGAGGAAGGCATCCTCGACACCTCCGCGCTCTCCCACGTCGGCACCCGCGGCCCCCTCTACGGCAAGAAGGACCTCGACGACGACGAGAAGATGGGCTTCGGCATCGTCACCTCGGCGGATGTCATGCGCCGCGGCGTCGACGAGGTCGCCGACCAGCTCCGCCAGCGCATCGGTGACCGTCCGCTGTACATCTCCATCGACATCGACGTGCTCGACCCGGCCCACGCCCCGGGCACCGGCACCCCGGAGGCGGGCGGGATGACCTCCCGCGAGCTCCTGGAGATCCTGCGCGGGCTCGCGTCCTGCAACCTGGTCTCGGCGGATGTCGTCGAGGTCGCGCCGGCGTACGACCACGCGGAGATCACCGCCGTCGCCGCCTCGCACACCGCGTACGAGCTGACGACGATCATGTCGCGGCAGATCGCGGCCTCCCGCCAGGGGGAGTAGGGGGGCAGGCGTGGCAGGGGCGGCGGCGTCCCGCGCAGGTGGAGCCCGGCGGGACCATTCCCGGACTTCCGTACGGCGCTGCCCCGCTCCCGCCGTGGGGGCCGGTGTCCTGCACGGCACACGGCCCCCCGTTCCGGCTCAGGCCAGCATGCCGCCGTCGACCCGGAGGACCGTGCCGGTGACGTAGGAGGAGCGGTCGCTCAGGAGCCAGGCGGCGGCCTGGGCGATCTCGTCCGGATCGGCGGCGCGGCCCAGCGGGGTCCGGGCGTTGAGCTGCTCGATCGTGCCGGGGGACTCCGCATCCCACGCGTACAGCATCTCGGTGAGCGTGGTGCCGGGCGCGATGGCGTTGACGCGGATCCCCTCCGGGCCGTACGTGGCGGCTGCCGACGCGGTAAGGCTGTTGACCGCCCGCTTCGCCGCGCCGTACGCGGGCAGCGCGGGGTTGGCCATCAGGCTGCCGACGCTGGAGGTGTTGACGAGGGCTCCACGCCGCGCGGTGGCACGGATGGCGGCGATCTCGGCGGTCATGGCCAGCCACGGGCCCTTGAGGTTGACGGCGCAGACATGGTCGAAGTCGGCCTCCGACAGCTCATCCATCGGGCCGGGCGGCTGGCCCGTCGCGCCGTTGTTGAAGGCCACGTCCAGCCGGCCGTACAGCTCCACGGACCGGTTGACGGCGGATCGGACGCCGGCCGGGTCGGTCAGGTCGCACACCACGTAGTCCGCGGTACCGCCGGCCGCCCGGATCTCCTCGGTCACCGCCTTGAGCTGCGACTCCGTGCGGGCCGCGAGGAGTACCCGGGCGCCCTCCCGGGCGAAGAGCCGCGCTGCTGCCGCGCCGATGCCGCGACCGGCACCGGTGATGAAGGCGACCTTGCCGGCGAGCAGGCCCGGGGCCGTGGTGGACATGATCGGTGTCTGGTTCATGGCGACGAGCCTGTTCCCGGCAGCCCGGCGCATCCAGGCACCGACAGTGCCTGGCTGGGCACCTCGGCGCCGCACACACTGGGGAGATGGATCGACGAGAGCTGGCCGGCTTCCTGCGCAGCAGACGCGAGCGCATCACCCCCGCCGACGTGGGGCTGCCCGCCGGGCCGCGCCGCCGCACCCCGGGACTGCGTCGCGAGGAGGTGGCGCAGCTGGCGTTCATCTCGACCGAGTACTACAGCCGCCTGGAACAGGCCCGCGCTCCCCACCCCTCCCGTGAGGTGCTGGCCCAACTCGCCCGCGCACTGCGCCTGTCGGACGCCGAGCGCGACCATCTCCACCACCTCGCCGGCGCCCCGCCCGGACCGCCGCCCGGGCCCTCGCGGGAAATACGGCAGAGCATCGTCGACCTGCTGCGCCGGCTGCCGGAGGCCGCGGCGCTCGTGCTGTCGGCGACGTACGAGGTCATCGCCTGGAACGACCTGGCCGCTGCCCTGATGGAGGATTTCTCCGTCCTGTCGCGCCGGGACCGGAACCTCATCCGACGTGCCTTCCTCGGCCCGTACCGGAACGACCGGCGGCTGTACGGCGTCTCGGACGCGGACGAGTTCGCCCGGACCTCGACCCAGCACCTGCGCGCAGCAGCGGCCCGCTACCCCAACGACCCGGAGGTGACCGGCCTGGTCGCGGAACTCCTGGACGGCAGTGCGGAGTTCGCTCGGCTCTGGGCCGCCCACGACGTGACCGACCGGCCCACCCTCTGCAAGACCTTCGAGCACCCCCTCGTCGGTCCCGTGTCCGTCAACTGCGACGTCCTGGACATCGCCGACCGGGACCAGCGAGTCGTCCTCTACACCGCCGCCCCCGGCTCACCGTCGGAAGAGGCACTGCGGCTGCTGTCCGTCGTCGGCACACAGCGCATGGGCGTGCCCGGCTGATCCGTCCGCGCCGGCGCGAAGGGAGCCCTGGGGCCGGTCCGGACGTCACCGCCCGCCCGTAACTCCCTGCCCGCCCCCGCCCCGTCAGTCATTCTCGAAGATGTACATCCAGGCGTCGGACTGCGAGCCGGCGTCGTCGAGCATCCAGAGTTCTCCGCTGACGTGCTGGCGCAGCGCGTACTGTTCGTCGCTGTTGTCGACCGTCCGGGAGATGCGCAGGCCGGTCAGCCACTGGGCGGTCATGGCGAGGAAGTTCTCCAGGGAGGACGCCACCAGCGCGCCGTCGACCGGGTCGTCCTCGTCGCCCGGGACCCGGAAGACCTCGCCGCCGGTTCCGTCCAGGACCACGTCACCGCCCATCCAGCGGCCGAGGAGGAAGAACGGCCCGTCGCTTTCGGGGTCTTCGGCCGCGTCGTCCGGCCAGGTGTATTCGGTCAGGAAGGCGTCGTCGTCCGGGGCGAGGCGCAGGCCGCTCTCGTCGAACGCGGGGACGCCGATGCCGGTCAGCACCTCGCGGGCGCCGTCCTCCTCCAGGCCGGCCGGCAGTTGGTCCCCCTTGAGGGGGCGGAAGACGTCCTCGCCCACGACGGCGCGCAGGTCCGCCGCTCCGGGGGGCGTGGCGTGCCGCGGGGTGGTCGGGCCCGCCGCCGCGTACGGCCCGGAGAGCGGGGCGCGGCAGGGGGTGCCGGCCGTCTCCTCCCAGCCCTTCGCGGGGGCCAGGGCGAACAGGCCGCCGGGGCCGCCCAGAATCGCCAGTTCGCCCACGGTCAGCACCGGAGCGGAGAGCAGGCTCGGATGTGCCGCGTCGGTGCCCGGGACGGCGGCTTCGAGCGCGTCGAGCGTGGTGATCGTGTCACCGGTGCCCGACCCGTCCGGCCAGGTGAGGGCGGTGTGGGCGTCCTCCGGGACGACGGAGTCCTCCGGCCAGGGGCCGGCCAGCGGTTCGCCGGTTCGCGCGTCCCAGATGCTGACGTCCACCTCAGGTGTGCCGAGCGCGGCCACGGCGGGCCGGCCGTGCCAGCGGACCTCGGCCGTCTCGCCGACCACGCCCGGCGCCAGGAACGAGGCGTGGAAACCGCCCGGCGGACGCCAGCGGGTCCACACCGCCTTCCACGGGAGGCGGATCCCCGAGGCGAGGAGCCCGGCCACGAAGTCCTCGTCGCCCCGGGCGGTCGCCATCAGGTGCAGCCAGGCGGCCCAGGCGGTCTGCGTGGCCGGGACCACTCCGTAGTCCCAGAGGTACGCGGCGTCCGCCGCGGCGCTGTTGCTGCCGATGCCGCCGTAGTGTGCGCAGCGCGCGGCATCGAGCAGGGCCGTCTGCGGCAGATGGGCCACCAGCTCGCCCCGGGCGACCAGTTCGTCGAGGGTCTGCGTGGTCCACTTCTGCTCGTGGTCGGCCTGTGCCGCGTGCATGGCCAGCCCCGCGGCCGCGTACGTGCCGAGCGCTCCGCCCGCCGCCCAGCCGTCGGGGTGGGCGAGCTCCGGGGCGAGCGTCCGCAGCCAGGCCGTCATATGGCGGTTCACCCGGGTGACGGTTTCCGGGGCGGTCTCGCGCCGCAGTGACTCGGCCACCGCCTCGTCGACGAAGCCGACACCGTCCTCGCGCCGCTCCAGCCACCGGTCGTGCTCGGCCAGCACGGTCTGGAGCGCGTCCTCGGTGACCGGGCGGCCGTCGTCCGCGCGCAGGCCCGCCACGAGTGCCGCCCAGGCGCGCGGCGGCACCGTACGGGGCTCGGCGAGCGCCAGGGCCCGCACCTCGTCCGGCCAGGCCGGCGGGGTGGGCGCCGGGTCCGCTCCGGCCGGCTCCAGCCGGAGGCCGGCGTCGCCGGAGCGCAGCAGACCGGGCGCGTCCACCTGCGCGATCACCTGGAGTCCGGTGCGCGCGCACAGCGCCTTCAGGGTTCCGGTCAGCAGCCGCTCCGCCTCGTACGAACGGCGGGTACGGCCCATCCGGTGCACGTGCGTGAGCAGCACCAGCCGCCGTTCCGGGAGGGCACGTACCTCGGAGATCCACCTGAGGCCGCCGTACCGCCGGGACTCCAGCCCCAGCGCCGCCAGCACCTCGCCCAGCAACTCCTCCGCGGTGCGCTCCGTGGCATCGACCAGGACGCTCGACGCGACCTGTGCGCCCACCTCCCGCAGCACCTGCCCGCCGTCGGCCGCGCCCTCGCCGACCAGGCTCAGCCAGCCCCCCGGCGCCAGCGGATCGGAGGTGTCCTGCCACCACCGCAGGAGCCGTCCGGCCGCCGCCCGCGCGGAAATGGTCTCCAGCACCGGGGTGTTACTGCTCATCGCTGCTCTCCTCGACTACGGCTTCGGCAGCATATGCATGCGGGTGGTTGCCCACAGATGGCCCATCTTCCGCAGGTGATTGTCCATCTCCTCGTCCATGATCTGCTCGTTGGGCTGCCGGTGGGCCTTCACCCGTTCATCGATCTTGGAGTCGGACAGCTCCGCCTTGCGCAGGGCCGCCTTCTGGGCGGCCTCCGACTGGCCCTCCATGCTCGCCAGGAGGTCCCTGCGCTCCTGCTGGAGGCGGGCACGTTCCTCGTCACGGGCCGGCTGGCCATCCGGATCGGTCCGGTAGGTCGTGCTGTAGTAGACCGGGAAGGGCGGGCGCTTCTGGATCTCCGTGGTGCAGTGGGCGTGCCCCAGCCCCTCACCGCACGGCTCGCGTTCGGTGTACAGACCGGCGATGTCGTACGTGCCCTGGCCGCTGGCCGTCTGGCTCTTGTTGAGCCGCTCCACCCACTCCAGCAGGTGCCGTTCGGAGTGCCGCGGGGTGTAACCCGAGTTTCCGGCCGGAATGGAGGAGTCGACGACGTAGGTGCTGTTCCCTTCGCTGTCGACGACCTCGATCACGGCGTAGTTCTTGCCCGTGAAGTCGGGCCGGGTGGAACCCGCCTGGCGCAGCAGCTGGTTGACGTGCGCGGTGGTCAGCTCGCGGCCGGCCAGATTGGGGCGGCGCGCGTCGCGGAGATCGGTCAGCGCCTGGTGCTCCGGCGTGCCGGGCTGCCGGTACGTCTCCGGCCACGACCCCGCGGGCTTCGCCTGCTCACGGGAGTGGGCACCGGCGGAGACCTCGTTCTGCTCGATGGGGTCGGGCTTCCCGTCCTTCTTGCGGGGCGGGGCGCCGTGGTACGGGTTCTCGCCGTCGGTGGCCCGCTGAGGGCTCTGGCCCACGCCGTTGTCCTCGTGGAACGCCTGGCTCATCCGGGCGAGCGTAGCCACGACGGCACCCCGCTGGCCGTCGTTCATCTCGGCGAAGTCCTTGCCGAGCACCTCGCGCAGTTCCCGCTCGGTGAAGGCCGTCGGCGGAATGTCGACGGGGTCGTTGCCGTCCTGCTTGTTGTTCGCCCGGGCGGCGTCGGCGGCTGCCTTGCGGTCGGCGGCCCGCTGAAGCAGATCGGCGAGGCTTCCGTCGTTCGCCCAGTGCTGCATGCGGTCATGGACCGGGTCGAGCCCGATGCGGTAAACGGGGTGCGGATGGGGCGCGTCGGGATGGTCCGGGTCGACCCGGATTCCCTGCTGCTCCGAGTCCGGAGGCAGGGAAGCGTGATGGTCCGTGGTCCGCTCGGGCTCGGGCAGGTCGGAGTTGCGCTCTTCCCGGGTGTTCTCCGCCGAATGGGGGTCCGAACCGGTCTGCTGCTCCGGGCTGTCGATGTCCATCGGGGACGGCGAAGGGTGGCCGTCGCCGTGCGCGCCCTCGGGCTCCGGGCCGTCGGTCTCAGTGTCCGTACGCGGATGCTTGGAGTCGCCCTGCTCGATCTCGTCCTCGGCCGGCCGCTTGGTGCCCGACGGGTCGGACGGTGGCTGGGGGGTGTCTTGGCCGGACGGGTTCTCCGGAGGCCGGCGGTCCGCGGCCGGCGGGTTGTCGGTGGTGTGCTGGGTGGTGTGTTGGGCGGGGGGCTGGTGGTCCGGGGTTCCGTTGTGCGGGGTTCCGTTGTCCGGGGTCCGGTGGGAGGGCGGCGGATCGCCCGGGGAGTGGTGATCCGGGCGGCCGGAGGAGGCGTCGGACGTGGTGCCGTCCTCCGCGGTGCCGTCCCTGGGGGTACCGGCGGGGTGTGGGCCGGGGGCGTTCTGTGGGGGATGTTGTGGGTTCTGGGGTTGGGGTTGGCTCTGGGGTTGGCCCTGGTGCTGCCCCTGGCCCTGGCCTTGGTGTTGTCCCTGACCCTGGCCTTGGCCGTGACCCTGGCCCTGCTGCTGGTTGGCCGCGGGGTCGAAGGGCTTGCGGTCGGCGTCCAGGGTCAGGTGCCAGACGCCGTCGGCGTGGGTGTGGATGGGCTGTTGGCTGATCTGGCCGGTCTGGCTGTCGACCCAGACGACCCGGCCGTTGTGGTTCACGGCGTTGAAGACATGGGCGCCGCCGCCGGAGCCGTCGGGGTTCCTGGGCCAAGTGACGAGAACGGCGGCCGCCGAGCCGTGGCCGGACTGACGGAGTTCGTCGGCGATGCGCTGGTAGCTGTCCTGGGCGTTCTGGCCGGAGTGGCGGAAGTTGGTCCCGGCCCAGTTCTGGATGTTGTTGGTGCCGTCGCGCTCACCGCTGACCCGGTCCAGGCCGCCGTGGCCGTCGTTGTCGTAGGTCCGGGGTGCCGAGACCTGCGGGTTGCCGTACCAGGACTCCATGAACGAGCGGGTGCAGTCGGCGCAGTTGTTGGAGCGGCCCGGAACGGTCGGGCCGCCGTCGTTCTGGAGCTGGGACCAGGGCTGGAAGGGGTCCGCGTGACGCTGCGGGCTGCCGTCCGGATCGCGCGGGAAGTTGTTCTCCAGCGCCTGCTGGTCGTGCGGGAACGGTGAATACAGGCCGCTGGGCTGGTGGTTGAGGCTCGCCCGGACGTCGTTGAGGCTCGGCCGCGGGGGGTGGTTGGGCGCTGTCGGCTGCTGCTGTTGGTGCGGAGGCTGTGGCTGGTGGTGTTGGGGTTGTTGGTTCTGGTTTTGATTCTGGGGCTGGTTGTGGGGCTGGGGCGGGGCCTGGTGCTGTGACTGCTGGTTGGGTTGTTGCTGCTGGGTTTGGGGCTGGTTCTGGTGCTGCGGTTGCTGGTGGTTCGTCGGCTGTGACTGTGACTGCGGCTGTGGCTGGTGGCTCTGGAGCGTCGGCTGCTGACGGGGGTCCGGGCGGTTCGGCTGGTTCGTCGGCTGGTGCTCGGGCTGCTGCTGACGCGGATCCGCACGATGGGGCTGCTGCTGTGGCTGCTGTTGCGGACGTTGCTGGTTGGGGTCGTGCGGTTGCTGCTGCGGAGGACGCTGGGCGTCGGGGCGGGGCGTATCCGGGCGCGGCTGGGCCTGGTCGGGACGCTGCTGGCGGGGGTCGGGCTGCCCGTTCTGGGGGGTGCGCGGGTCGTCCGGGCGGGTGGCATCCGGGCGAGGGGCGTCGGGACGTGGCTGGTCCGGGCGGGTGGCGTCGGGGCGCGGTGTGTCCGGCCGGGTGGTGTCCGGGCGCTGGTTTTGGGGGTGTTGCTGGTCTGGGCGTACGGGCTGGGTCTGGTCCGGGCGCGGTGGAGCCTGGTCGGGACGTACCGGCTGAGTCTGGTCCGGGCGTACCGGCTGGGTTTGGTCGGGGCGCGGGCCCTGTTGGTTCGGCTGGTTCGGCTGGTTCGTTTGGGGTGCCGGGTTCTGGCCGTGGGGTGGCTGGCTGCCCTGCGGGTGTTGCTGGTTCTGCCGGTCCTGGTCTGGGCGGGGGCCGTCCAGACGGGGGTTGTACGGGGGCGGCTCGGGGCGGCGTTGCTGGGTGGCGTCGTGGATGGCCTGGGAGCCGTCGGGGCGGCGGTTCGGGCCCGGTGAGGTGGTGGTGGGGCGGGGGCCGTCCAGACGGGGGTTGTACGGGGGCGGCTCGGGGCGGCGCTGTTGGGTGGCGTCGTGGATCGCTTGGGAGCCGTCGGGGCGGCGGTTGGAGGGGGCGGACGCGTTTCCGGTGGACGGTGTGCTGCCGCGCGTCGGGGCGGAGTGGGGCGTGGCCGGGCCGCCTTGCGGGGGCATGGCGGTGGGCGGGCCCGTCATCGGGCCGGGGTTCTGCGGGGTGTTCTGCGGTGACTGCTGCGGGGTGGAGGGCGTAGCGGTGCTGGGGTCCGCCGTGTGCGGGGTCGGCGGCGGTGCCGTCATGGTGCCGGCGGACTGGGTGGTGACGGTGGTGTCCTCGTCGCGCACATGCGGCATGGGGTCGCCGGGCGAGGGATCACGCTGTCCGATGGGCGGGCCGGACGAGGAGTGCTGCACCGGGGCGCCCTGGGACGGCACGCCCACATGCGGGGTGGAGGGACGTCCGCCCGCGCCGGATGCGGAGTTGTCCCCGTTGTTCTGGGAGCCGCTCTGACCGCTGTTGCTGTCGCCCTGGGGGGAGTTGTCGGTATTGGTGGGAGGGTTGCCGGCCACCGGGTCAGGGGAGGGCGAAGCCTGCTGTGGCTGCTGGGACGCGTCCGGGTGGGAAGGCCCGTCGGGGGTGGGGGAGTTGGACGGCCCGGCGGAGGAGTGGTCCGGGGCCGGGGCGGCGTCGGGGGTCGTCGTCCCGGAGTCGGGGGCCGGTGCGCCGTCGGGGTGCACGGACGGGCCCGGGGCCGGTTGTGTGCTGAGGGAGTCGGGGTCCGGGCGGGCCGAGTCCGGGGTGTGGTCGGGCGCCGGCTGGGTGCTGATGGCGTCCGGGCGGGCGGAGTCGGGGGTGTTGTCCGGTGCCGGCTGGGTGCTGACGGCGTCCGGGCGCGCGGCGTCCGGGGTGGTGTCCGGGGTGGGCCGGGTGCTCACGGAGTCCGAGTCCGGGCGGGCGGCGTCCGGGGTGGGGCCGCCGGAGTCGGGGGTGGTGCCCGAGTCAGGGCCGGGGCCGCCGGAGTTGGGGGTGGTGCTGCCCGAGTCCGGGCCGGGCGTGGAGCCCCCGTACGGGTTGTGGTTGTTGCCGCCCGTGTACCCCTCGTCGAACGCGGTGCGCTGGTCCGGAGGCGGCAGGGGCTGGGCCTGGGGCGTGTTGCGGTTGCCGTCCGGGCCGGGAGTGGAGCTGTCGCCCGTGGCGGAGGGGCCGCTGCCGGAGCCGGAGCCGGAGCCGGAGCCGGAGCCGGAGCCGGAGTCCGTGCCCGTACCGGAATCGCCGGCGCGCGGGGCATGCGACGGGCCGCCGGAGCTGTTGCCGCCGCCCGAGCCGTTCCCACTGCCACTCGACTCACCGGACCCGGCCCCCGACCCCGACCCGGAGCCGGTTCCCGACCCGGCCCCCGACCCGCTGTCGGTGCCCGCCCCGCCACCGTCGGCCCCACTCCCCGACCCACTCCCCGACCCACTGCCGGACCCACTGCCGGAACCCGAACCGCTGCCGGAACCGCTCCCGGCCCCCGACCCGCTCCCCGAGCCCGCACCGTCTCCGCCGCCGCTTCCACTCCCGGAGTTGCTCCCGGCCCCGGAGTTGCTTCCGCTCCCGGAGTTGCTCCCGGTCCCGGAGCCACTGGACTCGCTCGTGCCCCCGCCGTCTCCGCCGCTGTCCTCGCTCCCGCCCCGGCCGGCGGCGTGCTCCAGCCCGTCGCGGGCATGGTGGCCCGCCCGGCCGCCCGCGCCGTCGCGCAGGGACTCGGCGAAGGTCTGGCCGGAGTTCTTGAGCGCCTCCACGCCCGCCTCCGCGCCGGTCTTGGCGCTACGGCCGACGTCGAAGCCCTGCTGGGCCCCGAAGTGCATGTTCATGCCCTGCGCGATGGCGTCGGAGACCATCGCCTCCAGCGCGGAGACGGCCGGCTCCTTCACCGTCTCGACGATCGCCTCGACCAGCGCCTCGCGGGCTTCCTTGAGGATGCGGCGCACGATCAGACGGGTGGCCTGGGTGGCGGCGGCGGCGCCGATCTCGGACAGGCCGAGGGTGAAGGGCGCGGCCGCCTGAGCCGCGATGATCTCCGCCGCGAGGATCGCCAACTGGGCGATCACCGCGACTTTCATCCCGATGATGACCACGGAGCCGGAGTCCAGCGCGAACGCGATCAGCTCGGCGGCGCTACGGGCGTCGTCGAGGTAACCGGAGCCGTTGCCGGAGTACTTCTCCCAGGTCTTGCTGAAGCCGTCGATGCTGTCGCCGGAGTTGGCCGACAGCACGTTGCCGGCGGCGGAGACACCTTCGGACTGCAGCTGCTCGACGGCGCTCGCGAACGTCCGCCAGTGGTCGGCGGACTCGTTCATCTTGTCCTCGTCGCCCGTCGGCCAGTCGTAGCCGAGCATCTCAAGGACCCACTCGAGCCAGTCCGGAAGCATGAGCGACATGGCGGCAATCCCCCGTTGAACCGTGAAGCGACGGTGACGATGGTGGAGCTGTCGAGCGGGCTGGGCCTCAGGTGTGCGGCGACTTGAGGGCGATGATCTTCTGGCCCTCCGCCTCGGCGTTGGCGACGTGCTGCTTCATCAGCGACTCGTTGAAGTCCTCGTCGGCCTGGTGGTTGTCGGCCATGGTGTTCAGGGCGCCGCCGATCTCCTGGAGCTTGGCGGCCAGATGCCCCATCGACTCGTACATGCCGTCGCGCAGGCCCTCGTAGACCACGCCGAACTTCTCGCCGATCTCGTCATCACCCCATGGAGGGGTGTCCTTGCCCTCCAGACCGGTGAGCGCGTTCTTCAGCTTCTCCACCGCGGACTGGTAGCGCTGTCCGACGCCGGTGAAATCCCGGCCACCTGACTTCAGTGACGGAATGTCTGCCTGCAGGCCATCTCCTGCCACAGCGTCCCCCGCTCTCCGCTCGTCACCGTGTACCGCAGAACGTTCAACTAAGTTTAGTGGCGTACGCCCTTATAGGCTCAAGAAGTTGACTGTCACAAGGGTGTTACCGAGTCCGGCATATGTCCGCCCCGGATTCCTGCGTGACGGAGCGTCGGGCATGCGGTGCCCGGAAACGCCCCGGCCCCAGCCCCGGCCCCAGCCCCGGCCTCTTCACCCCGCGACTTAGCCACCACGTCACCGCGTCACCGCCTCACCGCGTCAGGACGGCGTGGCGTCCCGGTCGAGCGAGCGGAGGGCGAACCACAGCTCCATCCGGACGTCGGGGTCGTCCAGGTCGGTGTCGAGGAGGCCGGTGATACGGGTGATGCGCTGGCGCACGGTGTTGCGGTGGATGCCGAGGGCGGTCGCGGTGCGGTCCCAACTGCCGTGCAGGGCGAGCCAGTTGTGCAGGGTGACGAGGAGGTGCGGGGAGTCGGTCAGCGGGGCGAGCAGGGCCTGGGCGTGCCGGCGGGCGTCCGTGGGGGCGACGAGGGAAGTGACGCTGTGGGGGCCGGGGGTGCGGTGGCGTACCAGGGCGGTGCGGCCGGCGAGGGCGCGGCGCAGGGCGGAGGCGGCATGCCGGTCGGCGGCCGGCAGCTCGGCGACCGGGGCGGGTTCGCTGACACCGAGCGTCCAGCCGGGGTGTGCGGTGATCTCGCGGTCGGCGGGGATCAGGGCGCGCAGGGCGGGGGTGGCGCCGGGGGTGGTGGTCACCTCGGCGCCGGCCTCGGTGGGAGCCGTCGCCTCGGAGCCGGGGCGACGCGTCCCAGGGGCCTCGGAGCCGGGGTGCGTCCCAGGGGCGGCGGGCGGTTCGGCGGCCGTACCCGGGGCGACCAGGGAGGTGCCCAGAGCGGCAGCCAGGGAGGCCGCCGACTCGGTGGTGTCGCGGCGGCGTTCGGCGTGCACGACGGTCCAGAGGGACGGGCCGAGGAGCGGGGCGACATCGGCCGGGCGGGCTCCGAGGAGCAGCCGGACCAGGGCCGCGGAGTGCTCGGCGGTGGCCGGGCCGTGGGCGGTGGCCGGGCCGGTGATCAGGGAGAGGAGTACGGCGGCGACGCCCGCGATGGCATGCGCGGGCGGGTCGTGCGGGTCCGCGGCGACGACCAGGGCGAGCGCCTGACGGTCGCGGCCGCGGCCCGTCAGGGCGTACGCGGACAGGGAGGTGCCGGGGAGGGTGTCGGTGGCCGAGGACGGGCCGCCGGCGCCGATCACCTGGGCGAGACGGGCGGCCGCGGTCCGTACGGCGGTGGCGGGGCGGGGGCCGGCGGAGCCGTGTTGCGCGCCGTCCGGGGCGAGCAGCGCGGTCCAGCCGTGCACATGGCGGGCGAGGGTGCGCAGCACGGCGGAGGCCGGGTCGGGGCGGGCTGCGGCCGCGGCCAGGGCGCGCTGTGCCTCGCTGAGCCGGGTCAGCTCGCGGTGTCTGGCCTCCGTCACGGCCTGCCATACGGCGCTCTCCACGGCGGTGAACGGGGTGCCCGCCGGGACCTCGACGAGCGGCAGTCCGTGCCGGTCGCAGGCCGCCACCAGGGCGGCGGGCACGGTGTCGTGCACCGGCGCGATCCCGAAGCCGAGGGCAGCGGCACCGGCGGCGACGGTACGGGCGGCGTAGCCGTCCAGATAGGCATCGAGGGCACCCGGCGTGCGTGCCGCGTCCGCCGTGCCCGGTTCCGCCGGACGCGCCCGACCCGCCCCCTCCGTACCCCCCATCACCTCCGCCAGATGCACCCCCGCCGTCAGCAGCATCTCGCCGCCCAGGAGGTAGGGCACCGGGTCGGCCATCTCGGAGGTGTGCACCCAGTGGATGGCGACGCCCTGGCGCGGGCCGGCGATCTGGCGCAGGCCCAGATCCGTACGGGCGAGGAGGTCCGCCAGCGGCACCGGCGGGGTGGACGGCGGAGGCATCGGGTGCGGCATGTGCGGACCATCCACATCGGAGGGTGACGAGTGGAGGAAACGTACACTTCAGCGTCGTCCTGCCGCCTCCTAGGGTCAACCCCCGGGACGCGGCGCTTGGACGGGACCCCCGCTCGCCAAGCGCCCGTCGTCCCCCTGTCACACCCCCACCCCCCATTGCACTTCTCGCTTCTCCCTCTCCCCCTCTCCCCCTCGGCGCAGCTGGAAGGGATGGCCCATGGCTGTCGACTATGCGGTGATCGTGCTCTATTTGGCCGGAATGCTCGTCATGGGCTGGTGGGGGATGCGGCGCGCCAAATCGAAGAGCGAGTTCCTGGTCGCGGGCCGCCGCCTCGGCCCCGCGATGTACTCGGGAACGATGGCGGCGATCGTGCTCGGCGGCGCCTCCACCATCGGCGGCGTGGGGCTCGGCTACCAGTACGGCCTCTCCGGCGCCTGGATGGTCTTCACCATCGGCCTCGGGCTGCTCGCGCTGAGCGTCTTCTTCTCGGCCCGGATCGCCCGGCTGAAGGTCTACACGGTCTCCGAGATGCTCGACCTGCGCTACGGCGGCGCCGCCGGGATCATCTCCGGTGTCGTCATGTGGGCGTACACCCTGATGCTGGCGGTGACCTCGACCATCGCCTACGCGACCATCTTCGATGTGCTCTTCGGCATGGACCGGTCCCTCTCGATCATCCTCGGCGGGGCGATCGTCGTCGCGTACTCGACGCTCGGCGGGATGTGGTCGATCACCCTCACCGACATGGTCCAGTTCGTCGTCAAGACGATCGGTGTGCTGCTGCTCCTGCTGCCCATCGCCGTCATCAAGGCGGGCGGCTTCGCCGAGATGAAGGCCCAACTGCCGGACGACTACTTCGCGCCCCTGGGAATCGGCGGGCAGACGGTCTTCACCTATGTGCTGATCTACTCCTTCGGCATGCTGATCGGGCAGGACATCTGGCAGCGGGTGTTCACCGCGCGCAGCGACAAGGTGGCGCGCCTGGGCGGCACCGCTGCCGGTACCTACTGTCTGGCCTACGCCCTGGCCGGTGCGGTCATCGGCACCGCGGCCAAGGTGCTCTACCCGCATCTGGGCAGCCCGGACGACGCCTTCGCCACGATCGTCAAGGACGCGCTGCCGGTGGGCGTGCGCGGACTGGTGCTGGCGGCGGCGCTGTCCGCGGTGATGTCCACGTCCTCGGGCGCGCTGATCGCCTGCGCCACGGTCGCCAACAACGACATCTGGTCCCGGGTGAAGGGCGTCGCCGCGAAGCGGCGGCGGCCGGCCGAGGGAGGGTCCAGCGACGACGGCACCCCGTCGCGGACGGACGCCGGGGACGGGGCCGAGGCGCATGACGAGGTGCGCGGCAACCGCCTCTTCATCCTCCTCATGGGCCTCGCGGTGATCGTCATCGCGCTCGCGCTCAACAATGTCGTCGAGGCGCTCACCCTCGCCTACAACGTCCTCGTCGGCGGGCTGCTGGTACCCATCCTCGGCGGGCTGCTGTGGAAGCGGGGCACCGCCGCCGGTGCGCTGGCCTCGGTCGCGGTCGGCGGGCTGACCGTCGTCGGGCTGATGGTCTGGCTCGGTGTCCTCGCCAACGAGCCGATCTATTACGGGCTGATCGCCTCGCTCGTGGCCTATGTGGCGGTCAGCCTGGCCACCCCGCCCACGGACGCCGCGGTACTGGCCGCCTGGCGGGCGAGGCTGGCCGGCCACTCGGACGGCGATCCGGACGGCGATCCGGAGGACGAGCCGGAAGGCGATACGGCCGGGGCGGTGGCGCTGGCGCTGCAGCCTCCCTCCACCGCCGGACGGGCCTGACGCCGGCGCACACCGTCCCCGCGCCGTCCCCGCGTCCCGGGGGACTCCTGCCCCGGGGGCCCCTGGCCCGGGCCCCAGCGCCCGGCCACCCCTCCACATCCGCCCGTCCCCCTCCACATCCACCCGGCCACCCTCCACGTCCGCCCGCCCGTCCCCACGTCCGCCCCCGCAAGGAAGGCAGCACGCATCCATGAGCACCACCCACCCCACGGCAACCGAGCACCGGCGCACCGGCGGTGACCTGGTCGTCGAGTCGCTGGCCGCACTCGGCGCGCGCACCGTCTTCGGGCTGCCGGGGCAGCATGCGCTCGGGGTGTTCGACGCGCTGCGCCGCTCCACCCTGCGCTATGTGGGGCTGCGGGTGGAGAACAACGCGGGCTTCGCCGCCGACGCGTACGCCCGGGCCACGCACGGGGTCGCGCCGCTGCTGGTCTCCACCGGGCCCGGTGCGCTGATGACGCTGGCCGCGCTCCAGGAGGCGGCGGCCGGGTCGGCCGCCGTACTGGCCATCGGCAGTCAGGTGCCGCTGGCCGGGATCGGCGGCGGGCGCCACGGCTATCTGCATGAACTCACCGACCAGAGCGCCTCGTTCCGCGGTGTGGTCAAGTCCGTCCACACGGCGCGTACCGCCTCACAGATCCCCTCGGCGGTGGCCGCCGCCTGGGAGTCGGCGCTGAGCGCCCCGCACGGGCCGGTGTGGCTGGAGATCCCGCAGGATGTGCTGCTGGCGGAGGCCGGCATCCCGCCGGTGGGTGAACTGGACGCCACCCCGCGGGAGTTGCTGCCGCGGCCCGAGCTGATCGCGGCGGCGGCGGACCGGCTGACCGGGGCCCGGCGGCCGGTGATCCTGGCAGGCGGCGGAGTCGTCCGGGCCGGGGCGGAGGAGGAGCTGCTGGCGCTCGCCGAGCAGCTGGGGGCACCGGTGGCCACCACCTTCGGCGGCAAGGGCGCCTTCCCGTGGGAGCATCCGCTCTCCCTCCAGTCCTGGCTGGAGGACCGCTACACCACGACCTTCCTGGAGGACGCGGACACGCTGCTGGTCGTCGGCTCGGGGCTGGGCGAACTCTCCTCGAACTACCACACGTTCCGGCCGCTGGGGCAGGTCGTGCAGATCGAGGCGGACCTCGGCAAGCTGGAGTCCAACCATGCCGCGCTGGGCATCCACGCGGACGCCCGGGCGGCGCTGGCCGCGCTGGTCAAGGAGGTCGGGGAGCGCGGGCCCCGTCACACCGGCGCCGCCGAAGAGGCCGAAGAGCACGCGGGGGCCGGGGGTGCCGGAGTGGCCGGGGGTGCCGGAGCGCTCGCCCCCGAGGCCGCCGTGTCCGACCTCCTGGCGCGGGTCCGCGACCGGATCGCGGGGCAGCAGCTCGACCTGGAGCAGCAGGTCCTGGCCTCGGTGCGGGAGGCGCTGCCCGACGGCGCGGTCAGCTGCTGGGACATGACGATCCTCGCCTACTGGGCGTGGTCCGCCTTCGACCCGCGGCGGACCAACGCGCTGCATTCGGCGCAGGGCGCCGGCGGGCTGGGCTACGGCTTCCCGGCGGCGCTGGGCGTGGCCGTCGCCGATCCGGCGCGGCCGGTGCTGGCGGTCTCCGGCGACGGCGGCGCGATGTACTCGATCGCCGAGCTGGCCACCGCCCGGCAGTACGACCTGCCGGTGACCTGGCTGATCGTGGACGACGGCGGCTACGGCATCCTGCGCGAGTACATGACCGACGCGTTCGGCGAGGCCACCGCCACCGAACTCACCCGGCCGGACTTCGTGGCCCTGGCCGAGTCGTTCGGGGTCCCCGCGGTCCGGACGAGCCCGGAGCGGCTCCGTACGGACCTGGCGGCGGCGCTGGCGGCCCCCGGCCCGTCGGCCGTCGTCCTCCCGGCCCGGCTTCGGATGTTCGCGCCCACCCACCTGGACTCCTGAGGGCGGGCCGCCGAACTACACCTCGGACCGGACCGGGTCGCCGCCCGCCCCCACCCGCCCCTGCAACAGCCGCGACAGCGCCGCGTGGACGTCCTCGACCGAGCGGTCCGGCTGGAAGGACTGCCAGTCCAGGGCGGCCACCAGGACCATGCCGAGGAGGGCGGAGGCGGTGAGGGGGATGTCGAGCTCGTCGGAGAGTTCCCCGTTCCGTACGGCGTCCCGGAGGACGTCCTCGACGACGGCCTGGGCCCGGCCGCGCACGGAGGTGAGGGTGGCACGCCAGGTGCGGTTGGTGCGCCAGAGTTCGGCGACGTAGAGCTGGATGAGGGCGGGGGAGCAGGCGATGAAGTCCAGGCCGGCCCGGATCATCGCGTCCAGGGCGTCGACCCGGGTGCCGCCGCGCTCCGCCGTGGCATCGGCGGCCCGGCGCAGGGAGTCGGCGAGCAGATCGATGCCGTCCCGCAGCAGCTCCTCGTAGAGGACGTTCTTGCTCGCGAAGTTGTAGTAGACGGTGCCCTTGGCGACGCCGGCGCGGTCGGCGATCTCGTCGACGGTGGTGGCGGAGAAGCCCTGTTCCGCGATGAGGATGACGGCGGCGTCGAAGATCCGGCGGCGCGTCGAGCTGCGCCGGGGGCCGGGGGCGGTCCCCGGGGCGGTGCCGTCGCCGGCACCGCCCCGTCGGACCGTGGGGACGCTCACAGGCTGAGTTCCGGATGCAGGTCCTTCATCCGGACGACCTGCCGGCTGCGCGCCGCGAGGGCGGTCAGGGCCAGCGCGCCCAGGGTGAAGACGACCAGGACCACACAGCCCTGCTGCACGATGGCGAGGTCACCGCCGGTGATCAGCCGGCGCAGGCCGTCGACCACGTAACTCATCGGCAGGAAGGGGTGGATGGCGGCGAAGAACCCGGGGCTGGTCTGCACCGGGTAGGTGCCGCCCGCCGAGGTCAGCTGGAGCATCAGGACGACCAGGGTCAGCACCCGGCCGGCCGGTCCGAAGAACGCGCCCAGCAGCTGGATGATGGCGGTGAAGCAGGCCGTGGCCAGCAGCAGGAAGCCGACGGTGCCGGCCGTGCGGGCCATCTCCAGGCCGAGTCCCCAGTGGAGCACGGCCATCAGCGCCAGCACCTGCACGACGCCGATGGCGTAGGCCGGCAGCCACGAGCCGAGGGCGATCCGCCAGCCCGGGGCGCCCGCGGCCAGTGCGCGCTTGCCCAGCGGCTGGAGCAGCATGAAGGCGACCATCGCGCCGACCCAGAGGGAGAGCGGGATGAAGTACGGCGCCAGGCCGGTGCCGTAGTTGGGCGCCTTGTGCAGCGACTTGGCGGCCAGCTCGACCGGGTCGGCCATCACCTCGGTGCGGGTGTCCCGGTCCTTCTTGTTGTAGTCGGGGATCTTGGAGACGCCGCTGTGCAGCCCGTCGGCCAGCTGGTTGCTGCCGTCCTTGAGCTTGAACAGGCCGCCGGTGAGCTTGTCGGCACCGTCCTTGGCGACGCCCAGGCCGTCGTGGAGCTTGCCGGCGCCGTCGGCGAGCGTGCCGATGCCGTCGGCGAACAGCCCGGCGCCCTGGGAGACCTTGTGGGCGCCCGCGTTGAGCTGGTTGATCTGGCCGATCGCCTTGTCGGCCCGGTTCGCGATGCCCGGCGCCTCCTCGGCGACCATCGCGGCACCGTTGTGCAGCTCCCGCACCTTGGTGCGCAGCTGCCCGAAGTCCGTGTGGGCGACGGTGTCGTTGACCTTCTCCGCCGTGTCGGCGGCGAGGGCGGTGCCGTCCGCGATCGCCTTCAGCTTGGGGCAGTCGGGGTCGGTGTCGACGAGGCCGTTGCAGCGTTCCCGGTAGAGGTCAGCGGCGTTGTCGGCGTTCTTCCGTGCCTGTTGGGCGGCCCTGGCGGAGTCCCCGGGCAGCTTGCCGAGGTCCTCGTCGAGCTGCTCGGTGAGGTCGGCGACGATCTGTGCCTTGCGGCCGATGTCCTTGCCGTGCTCGCGGAGGTAGGGCAGGTCCTTCCTGGCGATGCCGTGGACCTTGTCGGCGAGCTGCTGGGTACCGTCCGAGACCTTGCGCGCGCCCAGGCTCAGCTGCCTGGCCTTCGTGGCGGCCTCCGCCGCGCCCTTGCTGATCCGGCCCGCGCCCTTGTCCAACTCGCCGAGGCCGTCGGCCAGTTTGCCGGTCTTGTCCTTGGCGGTGCCGAGGCCGTCATCGAGCTTCCCGGCCCCGTCCGCCGCCTCGGCCGTCTTGTCGTGCAGATCGGAGAACGAGATGAAGATCTTGTCGAGCATGGCCCGCGACGAGGTGGCCGAGGTCTTGGCCCGGACCTCGGAGAAGACCGTCTTGGAGATCGAGCCGACGACGTAGTTGTTGGCGTCGTTCGTCCGGACCTGGAGCGCGCCCGTCTGCGGGGTGTCACCCGAGCTGGAGGCGATCCGCTTGCTGAAGTCCTTGGGGACGGTCAGCGAGAGGTAGTACGTGCCGTTCTCGACGCCCTTGGCGGCGTCGGCGGAGCTGACGTCCTCCCAGTGGAACTTCTTGCTGTCCTTGAGGTTCTCGGACAGGTTGTCGCCCGCGTGGATCTCCTTGCCGCCGGTGGTGGCACCCCGGTCCTCGTTGACGAGGGCCACCGGGATCTTGTCCAGACGGCTGTACGGGTCCCAGAAGGAGCACAGGTAAAGGGCTCCGTAGAGCAGGGGGATCAGCGTCAGGGCCACCAGGCCCAGCCGGGGCAGCTTGCCCCTGCCGAACCGCCTGAGCTCAAGCGCGGCCAGTCTTGGCGAACGCATGCGCTGCTTCCTCCTCGGGGGTGTGGGTGTCGTCCTGGACGGGGGTGGGGGTGGGGTCGGCGGCTTCGGAATCCGTCCGCGCGGTGCTGACGGTCAGCGCGTCCGCCGGTGCGCCGTCGCCGGCGGCCACGACGGTGAGGCCCTCGCGCGTGAGGTCCAGCAAGAGCTGCCAGGCCTCGGTGCGTTCGGCGTCGGAGAGCTTGAGGTCCACATCGTCGACGGCCAGCAGCTGCGGGCCGTGCATCAGCCCGAGCGCGACGGAGAGCCGCAGCGCCTCGATCCGCTCCAGATCGCGTACGGCCGTCCGCAGGTCCTTGGGCAGGGTGCCGGGGTCGAGCCGGGCGGCCGCGAGGGCGGCGTCGATCCGGGCCCGGGTGGCCTCCTTGTGGCGCTTGCCCCAGGGGAGCGAGGCGCTCAGGGAGCCCTTGACGCGGTGGCCCAGCAGGGCCTGTTCCTTGAGGTGTTCGCCGACGGTGAGGGCGGGTTCGAGGTCGGCGACGCCCGGTACGTGCGCCAGCGCCGTACGGCTGCGCACCGTCCCCATCCGCTTGGGCAGGGGGAGTCCGGAGACCGTCGCCTCGCCCTCGGTGATCCGCATCCGGCCGGTGAGGGCCAGCAGCAGACAGGTGCGGCCGGAGCCGGAGGGGCCCTGGACCGCGATCAGCGTTCCCGGCTCCGCGGTGATGCCGATCCCTCTGAAGGCCCATCCCCGTGGGCCCTCCACTCCGATTCCGCTGGCGTTGACCGCCGCCCCCTGGCGGGTGGTGTTCACCGACACCCCTCCCCTTTTGATCTGACTGGTCAGTCTAAAAGTGTGCCGTATCGAGGGCCTTGTTGACCAATCGGGGTGCCCCGGCGGCAACGGACCGAAGTCGGCCGCGTCGATCCCGTGACCCGGACGGGGGAATCGCCCTAGGGTGCCGTGCAGGCGGGGGCCTGATGATGTCCATGGTGAGTCCGTGCCGCGGCAAGCGGCGCGGACCGCGTACAGACGACGGAGAACCATGCACCCTTCGGCTCAGCACCCCGTGGACCGGCCGCCGCAGCAAGCGGCCGGTCCGGCCGCGCCACGCTCCCGCAAGCTGGTCGCCCCCCTGCTCGCCACCGCCCTGATAGCGGTCCTCGCCCCCGTATCGGCCTCCGCCGCGGCGCCCACTCCGGCGCCCGAATCGGCCGGCTCCGCCAAGGGGCCCTGTCTGAAGGGCGACGGCGACGACGGCTGGACCGCCACCGCCACCAAGATCGACCCCAAGGACAGCCACCACGCCTACGTCGGCAACGGCTACCTCGGACAGCGGGTACCACCCAACGGCACCGGCTACGCGGCACCCGGCGGTGCGACCGGCTGGCCGCTGAAGACCCCCGAATACGACGGCTCGTTCGTCTCCGGGCTGTACGCCAAGGGGCCCAAGGACCTCAAGGGCCGGCAGGCCATCGCCGCGATCCCCACCTGGACCACCCTCGACGTCGCCACCGGCGGCGCGCACCCCGACACCTTCTCCTCCGCCACCGCGCCCGGCCGGATCTCGCACTACCGCCAGACCCTCTCCCTGCGCTGCGGATTCGTCCGTACGTCGCTGACCTGGACCGCCGCCGACGGCCGGGCCACCGACCTGGTCTACGACGTGCTCGCCGACCGCACCGACGCCCACACCGGCGCCGTACGCCTGCGGATGACGCCCCATTGGAGCGGCTCGGCCACGGTCACCGACGGCCTCGACGGCCGCGGCGCCCGCCGGATGACGGCGTCGTCCGAGGGCGGCTCCGCCACCGGGGGCAAGGAGGCCGGGGGCAAGGACACCGGCCGCACCATGGACGTCGGGTTCCGCACGGACGGGACGAAGACCGAGGGCGCGGTGGCCTCCACCCTGCGCACCGGGCCCGGCGTACGCGCCGAGCAGCCCGGCCCGGCGGCCCGGCAGGACAAGCTGAGCAACCGGCAGCGGGTGTCCTTCCCGGTCCGCAGCGGCCGCTCGTACGAGCTGACCAAGTACGTCGGCGTGGACACCGCGCTCACCTCCCGCTCCCCCCGCGCCGCCGCCGACGCCGCCTCGCGCCGGGCCGCCGAGCGCGGCTGGGACGCCCTGTTCGCCCGGCACAGCGCCGCCTGGCAGCGGCTGTGGCGCAGCGACATCGAGGTCAAGGGCCGCCGCGACCTGCAGTCCTGGGTCCGCTCGGCGCAGTACGGACTGCTGGCCAACACCCGCGCCGGCAACCGCAACAGCATCGGCCCCACCGGCCTGACCAGCGACAACTACGCCGGTGAGATCTTCTGGGACGCCGAGACCTGGATGTACCCGGGCCTGCTCGCCGCCCACCCCGCACTCGCCAAATCGATCGTCGACTACCGCTACAAGACCCGGGCCGGGGCCGCCGCGAATGCCCGGAAGCTCGGCTACGACGGGCTGTTCTACTCCTGGACCAGCGGCAGCAAGGGCGATCTGTGGAACGAGTGCCACAGCTGGGACCCGCCGCACTGCAAGACCCAGAACCACCTGATGGGCGACATCTCCCTAGCCACCTGGCAGTACTACCTCGCCACCAAGGACACCGCCTGGCTCAGGTCCCGCGGCTGGCCCGTCCTCAAGGGCATCGCCGAATTCTGGGCCTCACGGGCCACCCGTAACACCGACGGCAGCTACTCCGTCAAGAACGTCGCCGGGCCCGACGAGTACAGCAACGGCGTCAACGACGCGGTGTTCACCAACGCCGGGGCCGCCACCGCACTGCGGCACGCCGGCCGGGTCGCCGAGATCCTCGGTGAGAAGGCACCGGCCTCCTGGAAGACCATCGCCGACAAGCTGCGCATCCCCTACGACAGCAAGAAGAAGGTCTTCGAGCAGTACGCCGGGTACAAGGGCACGACCATCAAGCAGGCCGACACCGTGCTGCTGATGTACCCGCTGGAATGGCCGATGTCGCAGACACAGGCGGCCCGCACGCTGGACTTCTACGCCGGGCACACCGACCCGGACGGCCCGGCCATGACGGACTCGGTGCACGCCATCGACGCCGCCGGGATCGGTGAGGCCGGCTGCTCCACGTACACCTATCTGGAGCGGTCCATCAAGCCGTTCGTCCGCGGGCCGTTCGACCAGTTCTCCGAGGCGCGCGGCGAGAAGGCCGGGGCCGAGGACCCGCACGCCGGCAAGCCCGCCCAGGACTTCCTCACCGGCAAGGGCGGCTTCCTGCAGACCTTCACCCACGGGCTGACGGGGCTGCGGCTGCGCGAGGACCGGGTCCGTCTCGACCCGATGCTGCCGCCGCAGCTGTCCGAGGGCGTCACCCTGCGCGCTCTGCACTGGCAGGGGCGGACCTACGACATCGCGATCGGCGCGCACCAGACCACCGTGCGGCTGACCGCCGGGGCGCCGATGCGGATCGAGTCGCCGGAGGGCGAGAAGATCGTCAGCCGGGGCGCGCCCGCCGTCCTCAAGACCCGCCGCCCGGATCTGGCGGCGACCTCGAACGCGGCCCGGTGCACCTCGGCCACGGCGACCTCGGAGGAGCCCGGTCTCTACGCCGGCGCCGCCGTGGACGGCAACAGCACCACGGCCTGGGTGCCCAACGCCGCCACCGGCACCCTCACCGTCGACCTCGGCCGGACCACCCGCGTCGGCCAGATCACCCCGCACTGGAACAAGACCCGGCCCAAGTCCTACAACGTCCAGGTCTCCCAGGACGGAAAGCACTGGTCGGGGACGGGATACTCGGGCCGCACCCCGGCCCGGTACGTCCGGGTCACGGTGACCGGTGACCGGACCCCGGCGGCCGACGGGAAGCCCAAGCCGCATCCGGGCATCTCGGAGCTGACCGTGGAGCGGGTGAAGGACGCCCCGACGGGGGAGCGGGGGAAGTAGCCCGCCGCACCCCGCCGCCTGAGCGACGGCCCCGTCCCGGACCACCCGGGGCGGGGCCGTCCGCCGTGCGGGCACGGGGCCGTCCACCGTGCCGTGCCGGGGCCGTACCGCCGTGCGGGGCCGGGGCCGTTCCGTCGCGCCGGGGCGGGATT
Organism: Streptomyces sp. G7(2002); assembly: GCF_028870195.1. Classification (NCBI taxonomy): domain Bacteria; kingdom Bacillati; phylum Actinomycetota; class Actinomycetes; order Kitasatosporales; family Streptomycetaceae; genus Streptomyces; species Streptomyces sp. G7(2002). The sequence continues at coordinate 3,684,489 of NZ_CP102609.1, read as the reverse complement.
CGCACAGAAGTTTGTAACGGCGGGATGAAATCCGCCCTGTGCGGTGTTGGTGCCCTCGACAAGTGTCGATGGGCGGGAGGCTCCGGGTGGCGGGGACGGACACGGAACGAGCGGGCTGGGCGCGGCGGCTGACCCGCGACTGCTGGCAGTACCGGAAGGATGTGCTGCTGGCCCTCGGCTCCTCGCTCGCGGGGATGGCCGTGCTGGCCCTGGTCCCGCTCGTACCGAAGCTGATCATCGACGAGGTCATCGTCCGGCACGAGCGTGCCCTGGGCCCCTGGGCAGCTCTGCTGGTCGCGGCCGCGGTCGTGGTCTACGTCCTCACCTACATCCGCCGCTTCTACGGCGGCCGGCTCGCCCTGGACGTCCAGCACGATCTGCGGACCCGGATGTTCGGCGCGATCGCCCGCCTCGACGGCCGGCGGCAGGACGAGCTGAGCACCGGCCAGGTCGTCGGCCGTGCCACCAGCGACCTCCAGCTGATCCAGAGCCTGCTGTTCATGCTCCCGATGATGATCGGGAACGTCCTGCTGTTCGTGATCTCGCTGGTGGTGATGGCGGTGCTGTCGCCGCTGCTCACCGTCGTGGCGCTGGCCGCCGCCCCCGCCCTGTGGTTCATCGCCCAGCGCAGCCGCGCCCGCCTCTTCCCCGCCACCTGGTACGCCCAGGGACAGGCGGCCGCCGTGGCCGGTGTCGTGGACGGCGCGGTCTCCGGGGTGCGGGTGGTCAAGGGCTTCGGGCAGGAGGAGCAGGAGACCGGCAAGCTGCGCGAGGTCAGCCGGCGGCTGTTCGCCGGGCGGCTGCGCACGGTCCGGCTCAACGCCCGCTACACCCCCGCGCTGCAGGCCGTACCCGCGCTCGGCCAGGTCGCGATGCTGGCCCTCGGCGGCTGGATGGCCACCCAGGGGCAGGTCACCCTCGGCACCTTCGTCGCCTTCTCCACCTATCTGGCGCAGCTGGTCGGACCGGTCCGGATGCTGGCGATGATGCTGACCGTCGGCCAGCAGGCACGGGCCGGTGTGGAGCGGGTCTACGAGCTGATCGACACCGAGCCCTCGATCGCCGAGCGGCCGGACGCACACGAGCTGCCCGCCGACGCCCCGGCCACCGTCGAATTCAACCGGGTGACGTTCGGGTACGCACCGCTGCACGAAGGCGCGGACGAGGACGCGGACGAGGACGCGGACGAGGACGCCGGGCCCGCCCGGGAGGCCCCGCCCGCCGTCCGCCCCGTCCTGGAGGACTTCTCGCTGCGCATCGAGGCCGGTGAGACCGTCGCCGTGGTCGGCACGTCCGGCAGCGGCAAGTCCACGGTCTCGCTGCTGCTGCCGCGCTTCTACGACGTCTCCGCCGGCCGGGTCCTGGTCGGCGGCCACGATGTGCGCGAGCTGACCCTGGAGTCGCTGCGGGCCGCCATCGGCCTGGTCCCCGAGAGCAGCTTCCTGTTCTCCGACTCCGTCCGCGACAACATCGCCTACGGCCATCCGGACGCCACCGACGCGCAGGTGCGCGCCGCGGCCCGCGCCGCGCAGGCCGACGGCTTCATCTCCGAGCTTCCCGAGGGCTATGACACCAAGGTCGGCGAGCAGGGGCTGACCCTGTCCGGCGGCCAGCGCCAGCGCGTCGCCCTGGCCCGCGCCATCCTCACCGACCCCCGGCTGCTGGTGCTGGACGATGCGACCTCGGCGGTCGACGCCCGCGTCGAGCACGAGATACACGAGGCGCTGCGCGGCGTCATGGCGGGCCGGACGACCCTGCTCATCGCCCACCGCGCCTCCACCCTGGCGCTCGCCGACCGGGTCGCCGTCCTCGACGGCGGGCGGCTGGTCGACCTCGGCACCCAGGAGGAGCTCGAAGAGCGCTGTCCGCTCTACCGCAGGCTGCTGACCGACCCGGAGGAGCTGGGCGGCGTCGAGCGGGACCCGGCCGGTGCGCTGGCCGGCGCCTTCGACGGCGAGTTCGCCGCCGGCGGGCTGCTGGAACGGGACCCGGCGGCGGACACCGACGGGCCCGACGGGGTACGGGACGACGCGGCGGCCCGGACCGGGGCGGACGGCACGATCACCCCCGAGCTGTGGGTCCGCCGTGAGCAGGAGGCCGAGGCGGGCGGAGCCGGGATGGCGGCCCGCGCGGCCGTCGCGGCCGGGCCCGGCATGGGCGCCGCGATGGCCGGACTGCCCGCGACCCCCGAACTCCTCGCCCAGGTCGCCGCGCTGCCGCCCGCGACCGACAACCCGGACGTCGACGAGGACCAGGCCGTGCGCCCCGAGCGCTCCTACGGCCTGCGCCGGCTGCTGCACGGCTTCGGCGGGCCGCTGGCCTTCGCCCTGGCGCTGGTCGCCGTGGACGCCCTCGCCGGGCTGCTGCTGCCGGTCCTGATCCGGCAGGGCATCGACGAGGGCGTCCGCCGTGGTGCGCTGATCGGTGTCTGGACGGCCGCCGCCATCGCCCTGGTCGTGGTCCTGGCCCAGTGGGCCGCGCAGATCGGCGGCAACCGCATGACCGGACGCATCGGTGAGCGGGTCCTCTACTCCCTCCGCCTCAAGATCTTCGCGCAGCTCCAGCGCCTCGGGCTCGACTACTACGAGCGGGAACTGACCGGCAAGATCATGACCAGGATGACGACGGACGTGGACGCCCTGTCCACGTTCCTGCAGACCGGCCTGGTCACCGCCCTCGTCTCGATGCTGACCTTCTTCGGCATACTCGTCGCGCTGCTGGCCATCGACCTCCAGCTGGCCCTGGTCGTCTTCGCCACCCTCCCGCCGCTGATCGTCGGCACGTACTTCTTCCGCAAGCAGAGCGTGAAGGCCTACGAGCTGGCCCGCGAGCGGATCAGCGTCGTCAACGGCGACCTCCAGGAGAGCGTGTCCGGACTGCGGATCGTCCAGGCGTTCCGGCGCGAGCGGCAGGGCGCGGAGCGGTTCGCCGCCCGCAGCGACGACTACCGCCGGGCCCGGGTCCGCGGCCAGTTCCTGATATCCGTCTACTTCCCCTTCGTCCAGCTGCTGTCGTCCGTGGCGGCGGCGCTGGTGCTGATCGTCGGCGCCGGGCGGGTCGGCTCCGAGACCCTCACCGCCGGTGCGCTGGTCGCCTACCTGCTCTACATCGATCTGTTCTTCGCCCCCGTCCAGCAGCTCTCCCAGGTCTTCGACGGTTACCAGCAGGCGTCCGTCTCCCTCGGCCGCATCCAGGAGCTGCTGCGTGAGCCGACGACCACCCCGGCCGTCGAGCGGCCCCGCGAGGTGCCCGCGCTACGGGGCGACATCACCTTCGACGATGTGCACTTCCACTACGGCGAGGACGAGGACCCGGCGCTGGCCGGTATCGCGCTGACCATCCCGGCCGGCCAGACCGTGGCCTTCGTCGGCGAGACCGGCGCCGGCAAGTCCACCCTGGTCAAGCTGGTCGCGCGGTACTACGACCCGTCCTCGGGCGCCGTCCGGGTCGACGGTGCCGATCTGCGCGAGCTGGACCTGACCGGCTACCGCCGGCGCCTCGGAGTGGTCCCCCAGGAGTCCTACCTCTTCACCGGCACGGTCCGCGACGCCATCGCCTACGGCCGGCCGGACGCCACCGACGCCGAAGTGGAGGCCGCCGCCCGGGCCGTCGGCGCCCACGCGATGATCGCCACCCTCGACGGCGGCTACCTCCACGAGGTCGCCGAGCGCGGCCGCAACCTCTCGGCCGGCCAGCGCCAGCTGCTGGCCCTGGCCCGTGCCGAACTCGTCGATCCGGACGTGCTGTTGCTCGACGAGGCCACCGCGTCCCTGGACCTGGCCACCGAAGCGGTCGTCAACCAGGCCACCGACCGGCTCGTCGGGCGCCGTACGACCCTCGTCGTCGCCCACCGGCTGACCACCGCGGCCCGCGCCGACCGGGTGGTGGTGCTCGACCGCGGCCGGATCGTCGAGGACGGCAGCCATGCCCAGCTCCTCGCCCGCGAGGGCCGCTATGCGGAGCTGTGGCGCACGTTCACGGGCGAGGAGGAGGAACTCGCGGCCTGAGTGCTGAGACCCGAGGCCCCGGGCCCGGTCCACGACCGGTCTGGGGCCATTCTGGACCGTTCCGGGGCTGTTCCGGACCGTTCCGAGACCGGTCCCCGGCCGTTCCGGGACCGGTCCGCGGCCGTTCCAGGAACTTCCGGAGCGGGGGAGACCGATCCTCCGAACGGCGCCAAGGGCTGGTGGCACCCCCGTCGCGCCGATAGGTTCAGCCCGACCTTTGCTATCCCAAGGGGAGGGTGCATGCGCAAGGCCACCAGATGGCTGCTGTCTCTCGCGGTGCTCATAGGCACGGTGGGAGCCGGCAGCGTGCCGGCCGGGGCGGCTACCGCCGCAGGGCCGGAGACCGAGGACATCAAGGACCGGATCCTCGCGATCCCGGGAATGAGCCTCGTCGAGGAGAAGCCGGTCGACGGCTACCGCTACTTCGTTTTGAACTACACCCAGCCGGTTGACCACCGGCACCCCTCGAAGGGGACCTTCCAGCAGCGGCTGACCCTGCTGCACAAGTCGGTGGACCGGCCGACGGTGTTCTTCACCTCCGGGTACAACGTGAACACCACACCGTCCCGCAGCGAGCCCACCAAGATCATCGACGGCAATCAAGTCTCGATGGAATACCGGTACTTCACCCCGTCGCGGCCCACGCCCACCGACTGGAAGAAGCTGGACATCCGGCAGGCCGCCAACGACCAGCACCGTATCTTCCGGGCGCTGAACCGGATCTACGACAAGAACTGGATCGACACCGGCGGCAGCAAGGGCGGGATGACCGCCACGTACTACCGCCGCTTCTTCCCGGACGACATGAACGGCACCGTCGCCTATGTCGCGCCCAACGACGTACGCAACGACTCGGACGCGGCGTACGACCGGTTCTTCCGGACCGTCGGGACCGCGGAGTGCCGCACCGCCCTGACCGCCATCGAGCGCGAGGCGCTGCTGCGCCGCGGGGAGATGGTCAAGCGCTTCCAGGACTGGGCCGACAAGGAGAAGCAGACCTTCACCAAGGTCGGCAACGCCGACCGGGCCTATGAAGTCATGGTCACGGACCTGGTGTTCGGCTTCTGGCAGTACCAGCCGGCCGAGACCGCCTGCGCCGAGGTCCCCGAGCCGACCGTCTCCACGGACGAGCTGTGGAAGTGGATGGACAAGGTCGGCGGCTTCGACAGCTACACCGACCAGGGCATGGAGCCCTACACGCCGTACTACTACCAGGCGGGAACCCAGCTCGGTGAGCCCGGCTACCGCTACCCGCAGCTGGCCGGCCTGCTGAAGTACCCCGGCATCAACAACTCCCGGTCGTTCGTGCCGAAGGACATCCCGATGCGCTTCGACAAGCGCGCGATGCCCGACATCGACCGCTGGGTGCGGCACCGTGCGCACCGGATGATGTTCGTCAACGGCCAGTACGACCCGTGGAGTTCGGAGCACTTCGAGGTCGGCAAGAACGGCGCACGGGACTCCTACGTCTTCACCGTGCCCGGCGGCAACCACGGCTCGAACATCGCGAAGCTGAAGGAGGCCGACCGCACCAAGGCCACCGCCGAGCTTCTCGACTGGGCCGGGGGCCAGGCCCCGGAGGGCAAGCCCACCCCGCTGGCCCCGGACGACAAGAAGCTGGACAAGCAGGAGTTCCGGCGGATGCCGCTGCTGCGGCCCTGAGTCCGCGGGGTGCCGTGGGCCGCAGTGCCCCGCGCCCGCAGTGAGGTGACGGCACGGAACCGGCGCGCTCCCCGAGACCGGGGGAGCGCGCCGGGTCCGTGACCGGGGGGACGCGCCGGGTCCGTCTCCGGCCCCGGCTCAGTACGTCAGCCCGTGGCCGATCTGGTAGAGCGCCCGGGTCGGGGCGTCGGCACGCATTATCGGGACGGGCAGTCTGCCCGCCGGATCCCGCTGACCGGCGATCACCCGGGCCGCCGCCCGCAGCTCCACATCCGTCCACGAGTAGCTCGCCAGCGCCGCCCGGACACCGCCCAACTGGGCGATGTCATAAGGGTTGCGGACCGCCAGCTGCACCACCGGCTTGCCCGTGGCGAGCAGCGCGTCGACCAGCTTCCGCTGGCCCGAGGCCGCAGTCACGTTGTAGGTGGCCACCACCACCGCGTCCCGCTCGCCGAGCGCCGCCACCGCCTCGTCGATCCGCTGCTGGGTCGGCGTCTGGCCCGTGGACAGGGCGGTGGCCGTGAAGCCCAGCTCGGTGAGGGCCCTCGCCAGCACCGTGGTGGGCGGACCGCCGGTCCCGGACGGCGCGGCCACGTCGACGCCCGCCACCAGCACCCTGCGCTCCCGGAGCCGGGACAGCGGCAGGATGCCGGTGTCGTTGCGCAGCAGTGTGGTGGTGCGCTCCGCGATCCGGTCGGCGGCGGCGAGGTGACCGCGGGTGCCGACCGCCCGGTCCACGGCCTGGTGGGTGGTGTACGGGTCCTTGAAGAGCCCGCGCCGCTCCTTGAGCAGCAGGATGCGCATCAGCTTCGTGTCGAGGTCCCGCTCGGTCAGCTCGCCCTCCCTGAGCGCGGTGAGGACGGCACCGTGCGCGACGGAGAGGTCCGGAGGGTTCAGCAGCTGGTCGACACCGGCCTTCAGGGCGAGCACCGGCACCCGGGCGTCGCCGTACTTCACCCGGACGCCCTCCATCCCTAGGGAGTCCGTCACCACCACCCCGTCGTAGCCGAGGCGTTCGCGCAGGATGCCGGTGAGGATGGGGCGGGAGAGGGTGGCCGGGTCCTCGCTCGGGTCGAAGGCGGGCACGACGATATGCGCCGTCATGATCGAATCGATTCCGGCGGCGATCGCGGCCCGGAAGGGCGGCGCGTCCAGCCGCTCCCACTCCTCGGCGCTGTGGTGGATGTACGGCAGCCCGACATGGCTGTCGGTGTCGGTGTCGCCGTGACCGGGGAAGTGCTTGGCGCAGGAGGCGATCCCGGCGCCCTGATAGCCCTTCACCTCGGCGGCGACCATACGGGCCACGGCCTGCGGGTCCGCGCCGAAGGAGCGCACGCCGATGACCGGGTTGGCGGGGTTGACATTGACATCGGCGTCCGGCGCGTAGTCCTGCCGGATGCCCATCGCGAACAGTTCCTCGCCCGCGATCCGGGCCGCCGTACGGGCGTCGTCGCGGGAGCCGCCCGCGCCGAGCGCCATCGCCCCCGGGAAGAGCGTGGCGGGCGCGCCGACGCGGGCCACTATGCCGTGTTCCTGGTCCGTGGAGATCAGCACCGGGACGGGGAGGCGCTGGGCGGCGGCGGCCTTCTGGATGCCGTTGGAGAGGTCGGCGATCTGGTGCGGCTCACGGGTGTTGTGCGCCCAGCCGAAGTAGATGATGCCGCCGACGTGGTACTTGGCGATCAGCTCGGCGGCGTTGGCGACGCCGATCTCCTTCTGGTTCGCGGCGGCATCGGCCGGGTCGGGGTCGGTGGCGGAGTGCCCGTAGACCCGCATGACGAAGAGCTGGCCGACCTTTTCCTCCGGAGTCATACGGGAGATGAGGCGGCGCAGCCGGGCCCGGGTGGCGGCGGACGGGGCGGGGGCGGCGGGCCGGAGTCCGATGGCGGGCGCCGTGCCGTGGGCCGTGCCGTGCGCGGGACCGGCACCCGCGCCCGTGGCAGCGGCGGCCGCGGCGGCCGCGGTGGTCAGGACGGTACGTCGGGAGTGCATCTGCGCTCCTTCCGGAGGGCTTCCTCGGCTCTGTGAAGGAAACTTCCAAGGAGACACGGATAGCCGGAAAACTATTGTCGGTCAATGACTCGATCCGTGGTGGCGCCCAGCTATTGCGCGGCGGCCGGGGATGTGTGATGGGGCGTCGGGCGCTGCCTCGGATGCCGCCTTGGCCGCCGCCTCGGACTCCGCTCCGGGGCCGGGCCGTCGGCCATGTCCGGAGTGGAGTCGGGCCGTCGGCTATGTCCGGAGTCGGGCCGACGGCCGCCCTCCGGGGCCGGGCCGGGCCGACGGCCACGCCCGGAGTCGGGTCGGCGCCACGCCCGGAGTCAGGCCGACGGCCATATCCCGGGTCGGGCCGACGGCGGCCCGCTCAGGAGTCGGCCGGCCCGTCCAGAAGCCGCTGGAGGTGGATGCGGCCCGGGGCCAGCAGGTCGGGGAGCCCGGCCGCCTCCGGATACCAGCGCTTCTCGTACTCCCAGCACAGCCAGCCGCCCGCGCCCTGGTCATAGGTGCCCTCGGGGGCGGGCACGGGGCCGTGGGCGCCCGCGGGGTCCTGGCTCAGGGTGTCCAGGACGGCCGCCAGCGGGACCGCGCCGGCACCGAGCGGGAGCGGTGTACGGTCCTCGGCCGAGGCGACGTCCTTGACCTGGACATAGCCCAGATGCGGGGCGAGCGCGGCATGGGTGTCGGCCGGCTCCTCACCGCCGAGCCAGCTGTGCAGCACATCCCACAGCGCCCCGATCTGACGGTGTCCCACGGGGCCCAGCACACGGGCGGCATCCGCGCCCGTACGGTGCGAGTCATGGGTCTCCAGCAGCACCCGGACGCCCCGTTCGGCCGCGAGCGGCGCCACCGCGGCGAGCCGCCGGGCGGCATCCGCGTCCGCCTCGGCCGCCGGCCGCTCCCCGCCGCCGGGGAAGACCCGCACATACGGCGCCCCCAGATCGGCGGCGAGCCACACCAGCTCGCTCAGCTCCTGTGCCAGCTCCTCCTCGCCCGCCATATCCCGATCAGCGGCGACCTGCGCGTATCCGGCGACGGCCAGGATCTCGACCCCGGCGTCCGCGAACTGCTGGCGCACCGCGGCCCGTTCCCGCATCCCGAGCAGCGGATGCACCGGCTCCTCCGGATGGGCCCGCAGCTCCACGCCCTGATACCCGGTATCGGTGGCCAGCCGCAGGACGTCGGCCACCGGCATCCCGGGCACACCGAGGGTGGAGAACGCGAAGCGCATCGCGGGGGTGGTGCCGTGCGTGTTGCCCGTGCTGACCATGCCTGGGCTCCTCCTCGTCGGTCATGTCATCGTCGTCCGTCCCCTCCACCCTGCCCGCAATGCGCGCGGCATCACAGCACCAGCCGCCAGTCCTGGCCGACCAGGTCCTGCCCGAAGCTGTGGTGCGCCGACTCGGTGACCAGCTCGAACCCGGCCCGCTGATAGATGCTGCGGGCCGCGCCGAGGACGGAGTTGGTCCACAGCACCATCTCGCCGTACCCGGCCTCCCGGGCGAACTCCACACAGGAATCGACGAGTTGACGGCCCACCCCGTGGCCGCGGGCGTCCGGCTCCACCAGCAGCAGCCGCAGCCGGGCGACCCCGGGCCTGCCGTCCCGGACACACATCACCGCGCCCGCTCTGCGCCCGTCCAGCTCCGCTATCCAGGTGCGGTCCCACCGCGGGTCGAAGGCCTCGGCGTACTCCGCGACGATCCGGGCCACCAGCGCCTCATAGCTCAGATCGAAGCCGTACTCGGCGGAGTAGAGCGCGGCGTTGCGCTCCACCATCCAGCCCAGGTCCCCGGGGCGGGCCGTGCGCAGCGTCACCGCGGGCCCCCGGTCCCCGGGCGGCTGCTCCGCGCCCTCGCCGAGCAGGGCGCGGATGGTCCGCATCGAGTCCACCAGCCGGGCCCGGTCCCCGGCCGGGAGCCGCTCCAGCAGCGACCCGGCGGCGTCCTGCGAGCGCTCCTCCAGCAGGCCGGCCGCCTCCCGGCCGCCCTCGGTCAGCGTGATGCGCTGCCGGCGGGGGTCCTGCTCGGACCTGCCGCGGGTGATCAGCTCGCGGTCCTCGAACTTGCCGAGCAGCCTGCTCAGATAGCCGGCGTCCAGCGACAGCGAGGCCCGCAGATCCGCGGCGTCCACCCGCTCGTGGTGGGCGACCTCGTAGAGCACCCGGGCCTCGGTGAGCGTGAACGGGGTGTAGAGATGCCGCCCGTAGTCGAGGGCGCCGATCAGGTTCGTATAGAAGCGGTTGAATCTGCGCAGCTCACGGACGTCGGGCGTGGCGTCGCACGCCGCGCCGGAAGTCGTGTCGGATGCCGTCCCGGTTGTCATCGTCGACCCCTCACCCTTGACTGAGTCAAGGATAAGCGACCGGAGCCGCTCCGCGCAGCAGAATTTTCGCGCCCTGTCGGCGCCCGCCCGCGCGGGCTAGCGTCCTCACGGGAGAACGCCCCCGCATGACGATCCTCATCTGCCGCGAGCGAGAGAGGCCGGGCCGTGACACACACGACCGTACGTATCGCCATGAACGGCGTGACCGGGCGCATGGGACACCGCCAGCACCTGGTCCGCTCCGTCCTCGCCCTGCGCGACCAGGGCGGCCTCGCACTCGCCGACGGGACACGGATCCGGCCGGAGCCCGTCCTCGTCGGCCGCTCCGCGCACAAACTGCGGGCGCTGGCCGAACGCCACGGCGTGGAGCACTGGAGCTGCGACCTCGACGCCGTACTGGGCGACGGCACCATCGGCATCTACTTCGACGCACAGATCACCGCCGCCCGCGAGGAAGCGGTGCGGAAGGCCATCGCCGCCGGAAAGCACCTGTACGTCGAGAAGCCCACCGCGGGCAGTCTCGACGGCGCCCTGGAGCTGGCCCGGCTGGCCCAAGAGGCGGGCGTCAAGAACGGTGTCGTCCAGGACAAGCTCTTCCTGCCCGGCCTCCGCAAGCTCCGTCGCCTCGTCGAGAGCGGCTTCTTCGGCCGCATCCTGTCCGTACGGGGCGAGTTCGGCTACTGGGTCTTCGAAGGTGACCTCCAGCAGGCGCAGCGCCCCTCCTGGAACTACCGCGCCGAGGACGGCGGCGGCATCGCGGCCGATATGTTCCCGCACTGGGAGTACGTCCTGCACGAACTGTTCGGGCCGGTCAGAAGCGTCCAGGCACACCTCACCACCCACATCCCGCGCCGCTGGGACGAGTCGGGCACCCCGTACGACGCCACCGCCGACGACGCCGCCTACGGCATCTTCGAACTGGCCGGCGGCATCGTCGCGCAGATCAACTCCTCCTGGGCGGTCCGGGTGCACCGCGACGAACTCGTGGAGTTCCAGGTGGACGGCACCGAAGGATCGGCCGTCGCCGGGCTGCGCCACTGCCGCATCCAGCACCGCGCCGGCACCCCCCGGCCCGTCTGGAACCCGGACGTCCCGGCGTCCGAGCCGTTCCGCGCGCAGTGGCAGGAGGTCCCCGACAACGCCGCCTTCGACAACGGGTTCAAGGCACAGTGGGAGCTGTTCCTGCGGCATGTCGTACGCGACGAGCCCTGGCGCTGGGACCTGGCGGCGGGCGCCCGCGGCGTCCAGCTCGCCGAACTGGCGCGCCGGTCCTCCGCGGAGGGCCGCCGCCTGGATGTGCCGGAGCCGATCCGGTGAACACCCCGGCGCACGCGTCCCCGTCCGCGCCGGGCCCCGTTTCCCGGTCCGCTCCCGTGCCGCCCCCCTTGCGCTCCCGCACGGTCCTCGCCGCCGCCCATGTGGTCGCCGATCCGCACGCCGACACCACCCCGGACGGTCCGGCCGCCGTCGACTGGGACGCCACCCTCGCCTTCCGGCACCACCTGTGGTCGCACGGCCTGGGCGTGGCCGAGGCGATGGACACCGCGCAGCGCGGTGCGGGCCTGGACTGGGGCGCCGCCGCCGAGCTGATCCGGCGCTCCGCCGCCGAGGCACGGGCGGTCGGCGGGCTGCTCGCCTGCGGCGCCGGAACGGACCAACTCCCCGCACACGGCGCCTCCTTGGCCGACGTCCGGAACGCCTACGAGGAACAGCTCACCGCCGTTGAGGCGGCCGGTGCCCGACCCGTCCTGATGACGTCCCGCCAGCTCGCCGCGGCCGCCACCGGCCCGGACGACTACCGGGAGCTCTACGGCCACCTGCTGCGCCAGACCACCCGGCCGGTGATCCTGCACTGGCTCGGCGAGATGTTCGACCCGGCACTGGCGGGCTACTGGGGCAGCACGGAACCCGACACCGCCACCGGAACGCTCCTCGCCCTCGTAGCCGACCACCCCGCCAAGGTGGACGGCATCAAAATCTCCCTCCTGGACCCCGGCCGGGAGGTACGGCTGCGCCGCCAACTGCCACCGGCCGTACGGTGCTACACCGGCGACGACTTCCACTACCCGGAGCTGATCGCCGGCGACGGGCACGGCTACAGCGATGCCCTGCTGGGCGTCTTCGACCCGCTGGCCCCCTTGGCCGCGGTCGCCGTACGCCGCCTCGACTCCGGGGACACCACCGGCTTCCGGGCCGCCCTGGACCCGACCGTCGCGCTCGCCCGGCACCTCTTCGCGGCACCCACCCGCCACTACAAGACCGGCGTGGTCCTGCTCGCCTGGCTGGCGGGCCACCAGTCGCACTTCACCATGGTCGGCGGCCTCCAGTCGGCCCGTTCGCTGCCGCATCTGCGGCGCGCCCACGAACTGGCCGACGCGCTCGGCCTGTTCCCGGACCCGGAACGCGCCGCCCACCGGATGCGCACCCTGCTCACGGTCTACGGAGCGGACGACGCATGAGCCACAACACCCCCTCGCTCCTCGACCGTCTCAGCCTCAACCAGGAGACCGTCCGCCAGTGGTCGCTGCCCGAACTGGCCGACGGCTGCGCACGCGCGGGCGTACGGGGCGTGGGCCTGTGGCGCGCGCCCGTGCAGCAATTCGGGGTGGCCGCGGCCGCCCGGCTGATCCGGGACGCCGGGCTGCGGGTCACCAGCCTGTGCCGGGGCGGGTTCTTCACCGCCGCGGACCCGGGCGCGCGGGCCGCGGCCCTGGACGACAACCGGGCCGCCCTCGACGAGGCGGCCGCCCTCGGGACCGACACCCTGGTGCTGGTCTCCGGCGGACTGCCGCCCGGCAGCCGGGATCTGCCCGGCGCCCGGGAGCGTGTCGCGGACGCGCTGGGCGAGTTGGCGCCGTACGCCGCGGAGCGGGGCGTACGGCTGGCGCTGGAACCGCTGCACCCGATGTACGCGGCGGACCGGTGTGTGGTCTCGACGCTCGCGCAGGCCCTCGACCTCGCCGAGCGGTTCCCCGCCGACCGGGTCGGGGTGGTCGTGGACACCTACCACCTGTGGTGGGACGACACGGTCGGCGCCCAGATCGGGCGCGCGGGCGGCACCGGCGGCGCCGGTTCACGGCTCGCCGCCTTCCAGCTCGCCGACTGGGTCACCCCGTTGCCCGAAGGCGTCCTGCTGGGACGTGGGCAGCTCGGGGACGGCTCGGTGGATCTGCGCTGGTTCCGGGAGCGGGTCGAGACGGCCGGCTACCGGGGGCCGGTCGAGGTGGAGATCTTCAACCCGGCGCTGTGGGCACGGGACGGCGCCGAGGTACTGGCCGAGATCGTGCGGCGCGTCCGTACCCACGTCGTATGACCGCCGCACGACCTCCGGCTGACCAGGGGACCCGCACCTCGGCCGGCCGGAAAATAACTCCACGGAGGTGTGCAACCGTTGGCCGTCCACAAAGGTCATAGCTGACGTTGGTCCCGAAAAGGGGAGGGATCCGGGGGGATCCGGGACCGGCATGGAGGGGGAATCGAGGGGCCCGACCATCGGACGGGCCCCTCGATGGGAACGCGGCATCCCGGCCCCGGCGCGACGGCGGACCTCACGCGAGGGCAGACCCCCACGCGGTGTCAGACCCCGGCGGTACGGTCGGTGCATGGTCAACGCAGCCGTCGTCGAAGGGGTCCTGGAGCGGATCACCTACGCCAACGAGGAGAACGGCTATACGGTCGCGCGGGTCGACACGGGCCGCGGCTCGGGCGATCTGCTGACCGTCGTCGGCGCGCTGCTCGGGGCGCAGCCGGGGGAGTCGCTGCGCATGGAGGGCCGCTGGGGCTCCCACCCCCAGTACGGCAAGCAGTTCACGGTCGAGAACTACACCACCGTCCTGCCCGCCACCATCCAGGGCATCCGCCGCTATCTGGGCTCCGGACTCATCAAGGGCATCGGCCCGCGGATCGCGGACCGCATCGTCGAGCACTTCGGCACGGACACCCTCGACATCATCGAGCGCGAGCCCGCCCGCCTCGTCGAGGTACCGGGCCTGGGCCCCAAGCGGACGAAGCTGATCGGCGCGGCCTGGGAGGAGCAGAAGGCCATCAAGGAGGTCATGGTCTTCCTCCAGGGCGTCGGGGTGTCCACCTCCATCGCGGTGCGGATCTACAAGAAGTACGGTGACGCCGCCATCTCCGTCACCCGCAACGAGCCCTACCGCCTGGCCGCCGACGTCTGGGGCATCGGCTTCCTGACCGCCGACCGCATCGCGCAGTCCGTGGGCATTCCGCACGACAGCCCGGACCGGGTCAAGGCGGGCCTGCAGTACGCCCTGTCGCAGTCCACCGACCAGGGCCACTGCTTCCTCCCCGAGGAGCAACTGATCGCCGACGCGGTGAAGTTGCTCCAGGTCGACACCGGACTGGTCATCGACTGCCTGGGTGAGCTGGCCGCCGACCCGGAGGGCGTGGTCCGCGAGCAGGTACCCGGCGGCGCGGACGGCGAGCCGCCGGTCACCGCGGTCTATCTGGTGCCGTTCCACCGTGCCGAGATCTCCCTGTCCGGCCGGCTGACCCGGCTGCTGCGGACGGACGAGGACCGGATGCCGGCGTTCCGGGACGTCGACTGGGACAAGGCGCTGGCGTGGCTGGCGCGGCGGACCGGCGCTGAGCTGGCCCCCGAGCAGCAGCAGGCGGTGCGGCTGGCGCTGACGCAGAAGGTCGCGGTGCTCACCGGCGGGCCGGGCTGCGGCAAGTCCTTCACGGTCCGGTCCGTCGTCGAGCTGGCCCGCGCCAAGAAGGCCACGGTGGTGCTGGCGGCGCCCACGGGCCGGGCGGCCAAGCGGCTCTCGGAGCTGACCGGGGCGGAGGCCTCCACGGTCCACCGCCTCCTGGAGCTCAAGCCGGGCGGGGACGCCGCCTATGACGCGGACCGGCCGCTGGACGCCGATCTGGTGGTCGTCGACGAGGCGTCGATGCTGGATCTGCTGCTCGCCAACAAGCTGGTCAAGGCGGTGCCGCCGGGCGCCCATCTGCTGCTGGTCGGGGATGTCGACCAGCTGCCGTCGGTGGGCGCGGGCGAGGTGCTGCGAGATCTGCTCGACGGGTCCGGCCCCGTGCCGGCGGTCCGGCTGACCAGGATCTTCCGCCAGGCCCAGCAGTCCGGGGTGGTCACCAACGCCCACCGCATCAACTCCGGTGTGCCGCCCCTGACGTCCGGAATGATGGACTTCTTCCTGTTCGCCGAGGAGGACGCCGAAGAGGCCGGGCGGCTGACCGTGGATGTCGTGGCCCGCCGCATCCCGGCGAAGTTCGGTCTCGACCCGCGCCGGGACGTCCAGGTGCTCACCCCCATGCACCGCGGTCCGGCCGGCGCGGGAGCCCTGAACGGCCTGCTCCAGCAGGCCGTCACCCCGGCCCGCCCCGATCTGCCCGAGCGCCGCTTCGGCGGCCGGGTCTTCCGTGTCGGCGACAAGGTCACTCAGATCAGGAACAATTATGAAAAGGGCCGTAATGGCGTCTTCAACGGCACGGTCGGCGTGGTCACCGCACTGGACGGCGACGAGCAGCGACTGACCGTGCGCACGGACGAGGACGAGGAGGTTCCCTACGACTTCGACGAACTCGATGAACTCGCCCATGCCTATGCCGTGACGATCCACCGCTCGCAGGGTAGTGAGTATCCAGCGGTGGTGATTCCGGTCACCACCAGTGCCTGGATGATGCTGCAGCGCAATCTGCTGTATACCGCCGTGACCCGGGCAAAGCGTTTGGTGGTGCTGGTCGGCTCCCGGAAAGCCCTGGGACAGGCCGTACGCACGGTATCCGCCGGTCGGCGGTGTACGGCGCTGGATCACCGGCTCGCCGGTGCGATGTGATGTCACCCCTCTTTCCTATTCAGGGCGAAGAGGGGCAGGATGGGCACCCAGACGGCACTGAGTGCCGCAGACAGGCCCTATGGCCGACCCCGAGTGCACATCCAAGGCCCAAATGGGGGAAGGTATAGGCAGTCAGGGCACCTCGAAGAAGAGGCACAACGTCGGTGAGGGATGACGTGAGCGACAACTCTGTAGTACTGCGTTACGGGGACGGCGAATACAGCTACCCGGTCGTCGAGAGCACCGTCGGCGACGAGGGCTTCGATATCTCGAAGCTGCGCGCCCAGACCGGTCTGGTGACCCTGGATTCCGGTTACGGCAACACCGCGGCGTATAAATCCGCGATCACCTATCTCGACGGTGAGAACGGGATTCTTCGTTACCGCGGGTACCCGATCGAGCAGCTTGCAGAGCGCAGCACGTTCGTCGAGACCGCGTACCTCCTCATCAACGGCGAGCTGCCCACCGTCGATGAGCTGGCGAACTTCAAGCAGGACATCACCTACCACACCCTGCTGCACGAGGACGTCAAGCGCTTCTACGACGGCTTCCCCCGGGACGCCCACCCGATGGCGATGCTGTCCTCGGTCGTCAGCGCGCTGTCGACGTTCTACCAGGACAGCCACAACCCGTTCGACGAGCAGCAGCGCCACATCTCCACGATCCGGCTGCTGGCCAAGCTCCCGACGATCGCGGCCTACGCGTTCAAGAAGTCGGTCGGCCACCCGGTCGTCTACCCGAGCAACGACCTCGGGTACGTCGAGAACTTCCTGCGTATGACCTTCTCGGTGCCGGCCGCGGACTACGACCTCGACCCGGTCGTGGTCAGCGCCCTCGACAAGCTGCTGATCCTGCACGCCGACCACGAGCAGAACTGCTCCACCTCCACGGTCCGCCTGGTCGGCTCCTCGCAGGCGAACCTCTTCGCCTCGATCTCGGCCGGTATCAACGCCCTGTGGGGCCCCCTGCACGGCGGCGCCAACCAGTCCGTGCTGGAGATGCTGGAGGGCATCCAGCGCGACGGCGGCGACGTCGACTCCTTCATCCGCAAGGTGAAGAACAAGGAAGACGGCGTGAAGCTCATGGGCTTCGGGCACCGCGTCTACAAGAACTTCGACCCCCGGGCGAAGATCATCAAGGCGGCGGCGCACGATGTCCTCTCCGCGCTCGGCAAGTCCGACGAGCTGCTGGACATCGCCCTGAAGCTGGAGGAGCACGCGCTCTCCGACGACTACTTCGTCGAGCGCAAGCTCTACCCGAACGTCGACTTCTACACCGGTCTGATCTACCGGGCCATGGGCTTCCCGACCGAGATGTTCACCGTGCTCTTCGCGCTCGGCCGGCTGCCCGGCTGGATCGCCCAGTGGCACGAGATGATCAAGGAGCCCGGCTCCCGCATCGGCCGTCCGCGGCAGATCTACACCGGTGTCGTCGAGCGCGACTTCGTGCCGGTCGAGGAGCGCTGACGGCCGCCCTGTCAGGGTGCCCCCGCGGTCTTTAGCAGAAAGCGCCCCGCCTCCGGATCCCCCCACGGGTCCAGAGCGCGGGGCGCTTCCCTTGTCCCGGTTGGATTCCCCCCACGGGATCCGTCCGGGCGTTCCGGGTTGCACCGCGATCTGCCGGGACGCGCACGTTCGGGAGGGCCGCTCAAAGCTCCCCGGGCACGTCGCCCCGGCCACGCGTAGCCGGGCACGATCCCCCAAGATCAGCACGGCTGTTGCAGTGCAAGCCCCGCCGGGGTGCCTGCACTGCCCGGTTAGACTCACGACCCCCCTCAATGGTTACGTTCCGATGAGTGTGATCTGGGTCTCTTGCCATATGGGGGCGAATGCGGTCAAGGGCCTCCATCTGAAGATCGGGGCCCTCCGGTATGGGTGTTGTGTCAGTTGTAAGGGCTGTGTGAAATTTCGCGGCCGCCAGCTGTTGGTGATCACAAAGGCCGACGGAAGCCATCGGGGTCCCGGCCCCCTCGGTGAGGGTGCGGCCCGGTGCGAGGGGGCCGGACGCCGGGATCAGGCCGCCTGCCCCACGAGCTCGTAGCCGGCCTCGTCCACGGCCGCGCGGACGGCTTCCTCGTCCAGCGGGGCCTGGGACGTGACGGTCACCAGGCCAGTGGCCGCCACCGCCTGCACCGCGCTGACCCCGGCGATCTCACCGATCTCGGCCGACACCGCACCCTCGCAGTGGCCGCAGGTCATACCGGTGACCTTGTAGGTGGTGGTCACCGCGCCGACCTGGACGTCGGTGCCGCCGGAGTGGCAGGAGCCTTCCGGGGTGCAGCAGGAGCTGTTCTCAGCCATGGGGGACTCTCCTTGTGGTGCCGATGTGTTCCGTGTGGTGCAAGTGCCGGAGTGTCGCAGCGTGCCACGCGAGGCTCAGGCGACCGCCGGTTCCCCCGACCTTACGCACTGTATACCCCTGGGGGGTATCAATCCAAGCCATGGACACCCACACCGCGTTGCCGTGCGCCCCACCACGCGTCAGCCTTGGGATAACGGGCTCGGGGCGGATCCGAGGAGGCGGCCGGATGGACGTACTCGCCTTCTACGGCCTGCTGGTGCTCACCACGCTGCCGCCACTGGTCCCCAACTCCGCACTGCTCGTCTCCGCCGGTGTGCTCGCCTCCCGGGGAGAGCTGTTCCTCCCGCTGATCCTGCTGACCGTCGCCGGCAGCGCCCTGACCGGAGACCTGCTGATGTACCTGGCCGCGCGGCGGTTCGGCGGACCCGTCCGGGCCTGGATGCGGCGCAAACCCCGCCGCCGGGCACTACTGGAGTGGACCTCGGGCCGGATCCAGCGCTACGGCCTGCCCTTCGTGATCGCCGTACGCTTCCTGCCCAGCGGGCGGATCGCCGGCGCACTGGCCTCCGGCGTGCTCCGCTACCCGCTGCGCAAGTACGTCCTCGGCGCCGGTATCGCCGAAGCCACCTGGGCGACCTACTCCGTCGGCCTCGGCTACCTCGGCAGCGCCACCACCGGCCGCCCGCTCCACGCCGCCGCCATCGGCTTCGGCGTCTCCTGCGCGGTTGCCACGATCGGCGCCGCGATCCAATGGGCCGCCCGCCGCCGCGCCCTGCGCGAACCCTCGGAGGGCGGCGGTGAGGGCGAGAGCGGCGGCCCCCGCAAAGGAGACGGCGAGGATCCCGGCGGTCGCGCCTCCTTTGTGGCGGCGACGTGACCGGGAGGGCGGGCGCCGGCGCCGATGCCCCGCCCCGAGCGCCCTCAGGCGCCCGGAACCGCACCCCCGGCCGACGCCCGGACGTCCGCGACGGCCACCGGCTGACCGGTGCGGCGCGAGCGCTCGCACGCCTCGGCCACATAGAGCGCCTCCAGCGCCTCCGCCGGTGAACAGGGGCTCGGCCTACGGCCTGCCGCGACCTCGGTGAAGACGCCCAGCTCGGTGACGTAGGCGTCGTGGAAGCGCTCCATGAACGTGGCATACGGATCGGCCGCCCGCCGCCACGACAGCTCCGCCTCGGCGGACGGCAGCGGCGCCCGGTCGTCGAGCCCGACGAAGCGGGCGCCCTCGGAGCCGCACACCTCCAGCCGGACGTCATGGCCCGCGCCGTTGTAGCGGGTCGCCGTCACGGTGGCCAGGGTGTCGTCGTCAAAGCGCAGCAGCGCCGCGCAGGTGTCGACATCGTCGCCGTCCGCGAAGAAGGACGCCCCGCGATTGCTGCCCTGCGCATAGACCGAGACCACCTCGCGGCCGGTCAGCCAGCGCAGGATGTCGAAGTCATGGATGCTGCAGTCCCGGAACAGCCCGCCGGAGGTGGGGATGTAGCCGGCCGGCGGCGGGGTCCGGTCGCTGGTGCAGGCGCGCAGTGTGTGCAGCCAACCCAGCGCACCGGAGTGCAGCGCCTCGCGGGCGGCGCGGTAGCCCGCGTCGAAGCGGCGCTGGAAACCGATCTGTACGGGCACGGTGCCGGCCCGTGCCCGCTCCACCACCCCGACCGTGCCGGGCACGTCCAGGGCGACCGGCTTCTCGCAGAACACCGGCACCCCCGCGTCCAGGGCCTGGT
Source organism: Streptomyces sp. G7(2002) (assembly GCF_028870195.1). Classification (NCBI taxonomy): domain Bacteria; kingdom Bacillati; phylum Actinomycetota; class Actinomycetes; order Kitasatosporales; family Streptomycetaceae; genus Streptomyces; species Streptomyces sp. G7(2002). The sequence continues at coordinate 3,664,659 of NZ_CP102609.1, read as the reverse complement.
GGATCAGCGTGGCGTGGGCGCTGGTCGCGGCGGTGATTACCACACCGTCCAGGCCGTCCGCGTACATCTCCTCGATGCCCGGGGCGGCGTGTACGCCGAGAGTGTCCGCCAGTGCGGCGGCCCGCGCGGGGTCCAGGTCCGCGACCACGAGGCCGGTGACGCCCGGGACGCTCCGGAGGGTGGTGGCGTGGAACGCACCGATGCGCCCGGTGCCGATCAGCCCGATCTTCATGCCTCGGTTCCTTTCGGGGGAGGGGGAGGGGGAGGTGGCGGGGAGGGTCTTGAGGGCGGCAGAGGGGGAGGGGCGCGGACAGGGGGAGGGATGGGGCGGAGGGGGAGCGGGGGGAGGAGAGATGTGTGGACGGGTAGACGGGTGGACGGGCGGTGAATTGGAACGGTCCAAACCTCGCGGGTATCGGCACCCTGCATGTCCTGATGTCCGCATGTCAACCACCCTGCAGGCAGACAAGGTTGCGCATTGACGCCGACCTGCACCGATGGAAGGATTTCCGTTCATGGAACGGTCCAACGAGCGAGCCGACGGGCGGACGGACGGCCGGGCCGACGGACGGAACGGCACACGTACCGGTACGCGTACCGGCACACGTACCAGCACACCGCCGGGCGCGGACCGGCCACCGACGATCCGCGGAGTCGCCGAGCGCGCGGGCGTCTCCAAATCACTGGTCTCGCTGGTGCTGCAGGGCTCCCCGCGGGTCAGCGACAGCAAGCGGCAGGCCGTGCTGGACGCCATTGAGGAGCTCGGCTACCGGCCGAACGCCGCCGCCCGCAGCCTGGTGGCCCGCCGTACGCACACCGTCGGGGTGCTGCTGAACGATATGCGCAACCCCTGGTTCGTCGAGGTGCTCGACGGCCTGAACTCCCTGCTGCAGGCGCACGGTCTGCGGATGCTGATGGCCGACGGGCGGCTGGACCGACGTGCCGGCCAGGACTTCGCCCGCACCTTCCAGGAGCTGCGGGTCGACGGTCTCGTCGTCGTCGGCACCCTCCCGGACACCGACGGCCTCGCCGAGGTCGCCGCACGGCTGCCGACCGTCATCGCGGGCAACCACGAACCCCGGCTGCCGCACACCGACCTCGTCGCCAACGACGACGAGCGCGGCGCCCGGCTCGCCACCGAACACCTCATCGGCCTCGGCCACCGGCGGATCGCCCACATCGCCGGACAGGGCCTGGTAGGCGAACTGCGCCGGCGCGGCTTCGAGGCCGCGATGCGCGCCCACGGCCTGGCCGAGAACGCCGTAGTGGCGAGCGGCGACGGGACCGAGGAAGGTGGCTACCGCGCCGCCGTCCGGCTCCTCACCCCGCCACCCGTCACCTCACGCCCCGGTGACGGGCCTGCGGCCGCCCAACGCCCCACCGCCGTCTTCGCGTTCAACGACATCTCCGGTGTCGGCGCGCTGTCCGCGGCCCAGGAGCTGGGCCTGCGCACGCCCGCCGATCTCTCCCTCGTCGGCTACGACAACACCTACCTCGCCCGCATCCGCCACCTCTGGCTGAACTCGGTGAACAACGCCAGCCACGAGGTCGGCCGGCGCGCGGCGCGCTGCCTCCTGGACCGTATGGAGCGCCCGGACGCCCCGGCCGGACAGCAACTCGTGGCGCCGGAGCTGGAGATCAGGGGGTCGACGGCACCACCCCGGCCCGACTGACCGCGCCGGGGGACGTACCACTCATGGCGCCCGGGAACACTTGGCGGGCGATGCCGCCCGAGCACCCCGGGGCCGGTCCGGTGGCTCTCAGCGCCGGCCGCGTTGGCCCGGTCGCTGCGCCACCCACCTTCTGACCGTATCGGCGAACCAGTACGGTTTTCCGCCCTCCACCAGATCCGGTTCGGGCAGCAACCCGTGCTTCCGGTAGGAGCGCACGGTGTCCGGCTGTACCTGGATGTGCGCGGCGATCTCCTTGTACGACCAGAGCTTGCGGTCGGTCATCTCTGCCACCTCCTGAGCGCCGTACGCAGGGTCGGCCCGGAGAGCCGGCAGGGGGCTGCGTACGGCCTGGTGATCACTCACCCTGTGCCTGGACAACGACACCGAGTAACCATGGGGGAGGGGCTGTTGAACGGCTGTGACGTAAGGCGCGCGTAACGGTGACAGCTGTGACGGGGGGCGGACGGCTGTGACGGGGGCGGGACGGACCGGAGGGGGCGGGGCGGGTCGAGAAGGGGGATGAGCCGGAAGGGGGCGGGCCGGTCTGCGCGGCCACGGTGCCGCGGGCGCACAGACGTGTGGCGGGCCGGTCCCCGGCTGGGGAACCGGCCCGCCACAGGCGTGCCGTAGGCGGCCGGACGTGGATCAGGCGTATCAGGCGTGGTACAGCGCGTACCAGGTCTTCTTGCCGACCTTGCCGTCAGCGGTCAGATGGTGCCGGGACTGGAACTTCTTCACCGCGGCCCGGGTCTTGGGGCCGAAGTACCCCGTCACATCTCCCCAGGGGAGATAGCGGCGGTTCGCCAGCAGGCACTGCACCTGCCGGACACGGTCGCCGCTCTGACCGTAGACGGTGAGGGCGTTGCCGTTGTAGTACGCGCAGGCGGCCCGCGTGTCGGCCCGCCCGCCGGCCGGACTGTCGGCGGACGCCGGGCCGGTGAGCAGACCCGCGGTCAGCAGACCCGCGGTCGCGGTCAGGACGGCCGTGCGCTTGACGGCATGGCTGAGTGCGTTGGTTTTCACGAATTCCACCGTTTCCCCCGTTGGATGTGATTCCACTCACAGTGACGCCGGGAACGCGGTCCGTGGTTCCCGCGATCGGCAACCTGCCGACGCCCCGTCAGGCCGCGGCCGGTGCGGCCCCCGTCGCCTTCCGCAGCTCGTCCTCCAGATCCTCCAGCGCCAGCCCCTTCGTCTCCGGCGCGTACCGCTTGCAGAACACCAGGGACAGGACGCACATCGCGCCGAAGAACCAGAAGGTGGTGCCGGCGCCGACCGCGTCGAGCAGCAGCGGAAAGACCAGCGCGACCCCGAAGTTGACCAGCCACATCACGAACACCGCGGCGCCCATGGCCAGTCCGCGGACCTTCAGCGGGAACATCTCGGCCAGCAGCAGCCACACCCCCGTATTGAGAGTGCCCTGCATGAAGGCCATGTAGAGGACCATCAGGCCCAGCACCAGGGTGCTGACGCCGGGGGAGTGCGGGAGGTGGAAGGAGGCGCCGAGCAGGGCGAGCGAGACGGTCATCCCGGCCAGGCCGGTGAGCAGCATGGGCCGTCGGCCGACCCGGTCGATCAGGGACATCCCCAGCGCGGTGGCGAGCACCGAGATCACACCGATCGCGATGGTGGCGGTGATCGAGGCACCGGTGCCCAGACCGGTCGACGCCAGGATCTTGGGCGCGAAGTACACCACGGCGTTCACACCGGTGATCTGCTGGACGGCCGCCAGACCGATCCCGACCAGCAACAGCCGCCGTATCCACGGCGTGCGCAGCTGCTGCCAGCCGCCTCGCCGGGCATCGGCCTCCAGGCTGCGGGCGTGATCGATCCGGGCCAGCTCGGCGGGGACCTCGTCGGCGGGCAGCGTACGGCGCAGCACCCGGGCCGCCTCGTCCTGCCGCCCCTTGCTGATGTACCAGCGCGGGGTGTCGGGCAGGAAGAACAGCCCGACGAACAGCGCCACGGCCGGCAGCGCCGCCAGGCCCAGCATCCAGCGCCAGGCCGCCCACTGGGCCAGGAAGGCATTGATGAGGTAGGCGAGCAACTGGCCGCTGACGATCATCAGCGAGTTGAAGGAGACCAGCCGGCCGCGGATGTGCGGGGGCGCGACCTCGGAGAGATAGAGCGGGGTGATGACCGAGGCGCTGCCGACGGCGAGGCCGAGGACGAAGCGCGCCACGGTCATGAACGGGACGTCGGGGGCGAGCGCGACGGCCAGCGCACCGCCGATGAACACGGCGCCCGCCCACAGCAGGGAGTTGCGCCGGCCCAGCGCATCGGACATCCGGCCGCCGATCAGCGAGCCGAAGGCCGCGCCGATCAGCAGCGCGCTGGTGATGATGCCCTCGTCCAGGGAGGTGAGGCCGAAGTGGCCCTCCATGAAGGGGAGCGCGCCGGAGATCACTCCGGTGTCGTAGCCGAAGAGGGCGCCGCCGAGGGCGGCAATGGCAGCGATGCCGACGATGAAGCGCCTGGCGTTCCGGTCCCGCGCACCCTCGCGCGGGCCGACGGACGCCATCTGACCGGTCGGAGCCGCCATCAGCAGCTCCGGCCCGCCCACGCCCGGCCGGTCAACCCGGCGTCGGGAGCGGGGCGTTGGTGCGGGGGCAGGTGGCCGTGCGGGCCGGCGTCGGGAGCGACGTACATGGTGCGGGGCCTTTCGGTGGACCAGGTGCGGGCGCAGGCGCGGCGGCGGCCTGGGGGAGCGGGCGGCGCGCTGCGGCGGTACGGGGTGTGTGGGTGGAAGGGGTCAAGGGGGGCGGGGGGTGCGGGCGCGGCGGGTGCCCGGGCGTACGGGCGTACGGGCGTACGGGCGGAGAGGGCCTCTGTGGCTGGGCGGCGCAGCGTGGGGCGGACGGCCGGCGTGGGCCTAGGGGGCAGGGGAACGGAGCCTCGGCGGCTGGGCGGCTCGGCGGCGCTGCGCGGGGCGGGCGCCTCACGACAGGCCGCCGCCGGCGGCGGACCGCCTCCGTGCTGCGCCGCCTCAGCGGTACGGCACGGCGACGGGCCGCCTCACCCGTAGAGCGCGGCGACGGGCCGCCTCACCTGTACGGCACGGTGACGGGCCGCCTCACCCGTACAGCGCGGCGACGGGCCGCCTCACCCGTAGAGCGCGGCGACGGGCCGCCTCACCCGTACAGCGCGGCGACGGGCCGCCTCACCCGTACAGCGCGGGCCGTTGGATCAGCTCGACGGCGGTACGGCGTGCACCGGCGGCGGGGCGCTCAAGCGGCGGGGGCCCGGGGACGGGGGCTCGGCGACGGGGCGCCTCATCCGTACAGCGCGGGCCGCTCGATCAGTTCGACCGCCACCCGCTCGCCGGTCGTCTGGGCGCGCACACCCGCCTCGCAGACGGCGGCCGCGGCATAGCCGTCCCAGCAGCTGGGGCCCTCGATCTCGCCGCGCCGGGTGGCGTTCACCCAGCGCTGCACCTGCCGGTCGTAGGCCTCCTCGAAGCGCTCCACGAAACCGGGGGTGATCGCACCGCCCCAACGGCCCGCGGTGTTGCTGAACACTCCGTGGTCGTCACCGATCCTGGCCGTGCCGCCTTCGCAGACCGCCTCACAGCTGACCTGGTACCCGAAGCCGCAGTTGACGAAGATCTCGGTGTCCACGACCTGGCCGCCCGCGGTCTCGAAGAGGATCAGCTGGGGGTCGCTGAGGCCCTCCGGAGCGTTGCCGGTGGGGGCCGGGCGCAGCGCCCGCACCGCGGTGATCTCCTCCCCCAGCAGCCAGCGCGTCACATCGATCTCATGCACCACCGAGTCGTTGATCATCATCGCGTTGGTGAAGCCGGGCGTGCTGCCGGCGTTGCGGTGCTTGTTGTGCAGCATCAGCGGCCGGCCGTAAGTGCCCTGGTCCAGAAGGGACTTGAGGGCGCGGTAGTCGGCGTCGTAACGGCGCATGAAACCGACCTGGACCCGGCGGTGCCCCAGCGCCTGCTCGGCCTCCAGCACCCGCAGCGCGGAGGCGGCGTCCGGCGTCAGCGGCTTCTCGCACAGCACGGGCAGATCCCGCGCGAAGGCGTCCAGCAGCGTCGCCTCGTGCGCGGGTCCCGGCGAGGCGATCAGTACGGCGTCCACCCCGGGGTCGTCCATGGCGGCGGCCGGGTCGGTGTAGGGGGTGCACCCTTCGATGCCGTCGGCGAGGTGCTTGACCCGCGCCGCGTCGATGTCGACCACGGCCGCCACCCGGGCGCCACTGATCACCTCGTTGATCCGGCGTACGTGGTCGGCGCCCATCCGGCCGGTGCCGATGACCGCCACGCCCAGCGTTTCGTGCGAAGTCATGTCGTCCACAAGTCCTTACGTGCTACGGAGTGTGAGGGATACCCTGAGAACGGAACTGGTTACGCTCCGTAATCGTTGCCGGGGTAAGAGGAGGAGGCGTCGCGCGGCGGGCGCGCACGACGTGCAGGTGTACGGGGAGGGTAGGTGCGAGGCGTAGGCGCGCGAGGCGGATGCACACGCGCCGTAGGTGTACGAGGCGGTCACGCACGAGCTGTAGACGTACGAGGCGGCCGCGTGCAAGGCGCAGGCGTACGGGGTGGGCACGCGCGCGCACGAGGTGCAGGCGTACCCGACGCAGGCGTCCGAGATGTGCGCTACGGCATCCGCGTACGGCATCGCGTACGACATCGCGTGCGAGTCCTACCGCCGCACCCGCAGGAGGTGCGGGCGGCTCATGCCCCGCACGACCGCAGGAAGCGGCGGGTCCGCTCGGCGATGGGGAAGGGCTGGTCGGGCGGGCAGGGGTACATGTCCTGCTCGACGATGGCGAAGAGGTCGACGTTCAGTTCCTGGGCGGCCTCCAGGACGGGCGGCAGTGCCGGTACGCCGAGCGGCGGCTCGCACATCACGCCCTGCTTGACGGCGGGGCCGAACGGCGTGCCCTTGGCGACGACCTCGCCGAGGATGTCCGGGTCGACCTGCTTGAGGTGGAGGTAGCCGATCCGCTCGCCGTAGGTGCGGATCAGCTTGACGCTGTCGCCGCCGCAGTAGGCGTAGTGGCCGGTGTCCAGGCAGAGGTTGACGAGGCCGGAGTCGGTGGCGTCCAGGAACCGCTCGACATGCTCTTCGGTGTCGATGTGGGTGTCCGCGTGCGGGTGGACGACGATGTCCAGCCCGAACTCGTCCCGCACCCGCTTGCCCAGCCGCTCCATGCCGGTGGTCAGATGCTTCCACTGCTCCACGGTCAGCTCGCGCGGTTCGAGTTCCTCGGCGGTCTTGTCGTCGCGCCAGAAGGACGGGATGACGACGAGGTGCCCCGCGCCCATCGCCTGGGTGAGGGTGGCGACCTCGGAGACGTGCGCCCAGGTCTTGTCCCATACGGACGGGCCGTGGTGCAGCGAGGTGAAGATCGTGCCGGCCGAGACCTGCAGGCTGCGGCGGGTGATCTCCTCGCGCAGGACGGCGGGGTCGGTGGGGAGGTAGCCGTACGGGCCGAGTTCGATCCACTCGTACCCCGCCTCGGCGACCTCGTCCAGGAAGCGTTGCCAGGGGACCTGCTGGTCGTCGTCGGGGAACCAGACTCCCCACGAGTCGGGTGCGGAACCGACGCGGATGCGGTCCAGGACGGGCTGGGCGGCATGGGGAACGGGCATGCTGCGGCTCTCCTCTCACCGGTCGGCGGTGACCGGGAGGCGCTGGGGTGGGGTTGTGGGGCACAGCCTCTCTGCCGCCCCGGGGAGTGTCAAGACTTCGTCCTGACATAAGGACTTAAGGACTTTGTCACTCGGGGTGTGTCGGGAGGGTAGGTCGGGCGCCGGGCGCCGGGGGCGCGCGGGCCCTTTCCCTGGGTGCGCGGGCGCCCCTTCCGGAGTCGCGTGGGAGTCGCGTGGGTCCCTTCCGGAGTCGCACGGGCCCTTCGCTCCGGCTTCCCCCGCGCCTTCGCCCCGGCCTCCCTCGTCACCTTCGCCCCGGCCTCCCTCGCGCCAATCCCGGCTCCCCTCGCGTCGATCTCAGCTCCCCTCGCATCGATCCCAGCTCCCTCTCGTCGTGCACTCATTGTTCTCCCTGACGTCAGTATGTAAGGACAAAGTATTGACAGGGTCTGGCTCTCCCCGTTAGACCTTTCCTCGGAGCCGAACCTGCCGAACCCGCCGCGCCGGCCGACCCGAAGGGGCGCACATGACCCAGCCGTACGACCTGATCACCATGGGCCGCATCGGAGTCGACATCTACCCGCTGCAGACCGGTGTGCCGCTGGCCCAGGTCGAGACGTTCGGGAAGTTCCTCGGCGGCTCCGCCACCAATGTCGCGGTGGCCGCCGCCCGGCTCGGCCGCCGCAGCGCGGTCATCAGCCGCACCGGCCGTGACCCGTTCGGCGACTACGTCCACCAGGCGCTGCGCGACTTCGGCGTGGACGACCGCTGGGTGACCTCCGTCGACGCCTACCCGACACCGGTCACGTTCTGCGAGATCTTCCCGCCGGACGACTTCCCGCTCTACTTCTACCGCCGCCCCAAGGCGCCGGACCTGGTCATCCGTCCCGAAGAACTCGACCAGGAGGCCCTCGCGGCCGCCCGGATCTTCTGGATCACCGGCACGGGGCTCTGTGAGGAGCCCAGCCGCAGCGCCACCCTCGCCGCACTGGAGGCCCGCGCCAAGGCGGGTCCCACCGTCTTCGACCTCGACTGGCGGCCGATGTTCTGGGGCGGCGAGGGCGGCGCCTCCGGGGACGGTGGGGCTACCGGCGCCGCGGCGATGGCCACCGCCCGCCCGTATTACGAGGCCGCCCTGCGGCACGCCACCGTCGCGGTCGGCAATGTCGACGAGGCCGAGGTCGCCACCGGACTGCGCGACCCCAAGGCCTGCGCCCACGCGCTGTTGGAGAGGGGCGTTGAGCTTGCCGTCATCAAGCAGGGCCCCAAGGGCGTGCTCGCCGTCCACCGTGACGGCCGTACCGCCGAGGTCCCGCCCACTCCCGTCGAGGTCGTCAACGGCCTGGGCGCCGGCGACGCCTTCGGCGGGGCGCTGTGCCACGGCCTGCTCGCCGGCTGGGAGCTGGAGCCGATGATGCGGTACGCCAACGCCGCGGGCGCCATCGTCGCCTCCCGCCTCGCCTGTTCCTCGGCGATGCCCACGGCCGGCGAGGTCGACGCGTTCCTCGCCGACCGGTGACCCCCAGGCCCGGCCCGTCCGGTGGCCGCACCCCCTCCACCTGTGCACTCAAGAAGGTGAGTTGAGCCTTGACCCCTCGGATCAGTGACCTCGCGACGCTGCGGGCCCGGCACCCCGAAGCCGTCGCGGAGGCCGCCGCCCGCCGCACCCGTCGCCCGCTCCTCGGCGACAGCGGCCGGCTGATGATCGTCGCCGCCGATCACCCGGCCCGTGGCGCGCTGGCCGTCGGTGACCGGCAGCTCGCCATGGCCAACCGCCTCGACCTGCTCGAACGCCTGGTCCTGGCGCTGTCGCGGCCCGGTGTGGACGGGGTGCTCGCCACCGCCGACATCCTGGAGGACCTGCTGCTGATCGGCGCCCTCGAAGGCAAGGTCGTGATGGGCTCCATGAACCGCGGCGGTCTGGCCGGCGCCTCCTTCGAGATGGACGACCGGTTCACCGGCCACCGCCCCGAGGACCTCGCCCGGCTCCGCTTCGACGCCGGCAAACTGCTGCTGCGCATCGACTACCGCGACCCCGGCTCGCTGACCACCCTGGAGGCCACCGCCCGCTCCATCGACGCGATGGCCGAGCGGCGGCTCCCCATCTTCGTCGAGCCGTTCCTCTCCTCCCGGGCGGACGGCACGGTCCGCAACGACCTCAGCGCCGCGGCCGTCACCCGCTCGGTGGCCATCGCCTCCGGACTCGGCGGCACCTCTGCCTACACCTGGCTCAAACTGCCGGTCACCGACGACCCCGACGCCATGGCCCGGGTCTGCGAGACCACCACCCTGCCGACCGTGCTGCTCGGCGGCGACATCGGCAGCACCGTCCAGGACCAGGAAGCCGCCTACGAGAAGTGGCGCAAGGCGCTGCGGCTGCCGACCGTGCAGGGCCTGGTCGTCGGCCGCTCCCTGCTCTACCCGGCCGACGGGGATGTCGCGGCCGCCGTGGACACCGCCGTGGGCCTGCTGTGAACGCCGCGATTTCCGCAGGAGACTCGACTTATGAGCACTGAATTCCATCTGGGGGCCGGGGCCGCGGCAGCGGGCCCGTACGCCCTGGACATCGACCCGAAGCGGGCCGGCTGGGACCACTCCTCGCTGCGCGTCCTGGACCTGCCGCCCGGTGCCCACCACGCCTTCGCCACCGGCGACAGCGAATGGATCGTGCTGCCGCTGTCCGGCGGCTGCACGGTGCTGACCGATGACGGCGAGAGCTTCGAACTGACCGGCCGGGAGAGCGTGTTCAGCGGGGTCACGGACTTCGCCTACGTACCGCGCGACGCCCACGTCCAGATCGCCACCGCGGCCGGCGGCCGCTTCGCGCTCACCGGCGCCCGCTGCGAGAACCGCCTGCCCGCCCGCTACGGGGCCGCGTCCGACGTCCCCGTGGAGCTGCGCGGCACCGGCAACTGCTCCCGCCAGGTCAACAACTTCGGCGCGGCGGACACCTTCGAGTGCGACCGGCTGATCGCGGTGGAGGTGCTCACGCCCGGCGGCAACTGGTCCTCCTACCCGCCGCACAAGCACGACGAGTGCCGCCCCGGCGAGGAGTCCGAACTGGAGGAGATCTACTACTTCGAGATCGCCTCCGCGCGCGGTACGGACGGGGTCGGCTACCAGCGGGTGACCCCCTCGGGGCGCGGCCGCGGCACCGACGTGCTGGCCGAGGTCCGCAGCGGGGACGCCGTCCTCATCCCCGACGGCTGGCACGGCCCGTCCATCGCCGCGCCCGGCCACACCATGTACTACCTGAACGTGATGGCCGGTCCCGGCGCCCGCGAGTGGCTGATCTGCGACCACCCCGACCACGGCTGGATCCGCTCCACCTGGCCCGGCCAGCCGGTCGACCCCCGCCTCCCCCTCTACGAAGCGCCCGCAGGAGACGCCCGATGAACGCTCCGACGACGCGCCGCCTCACGGTCGCGCAGGCCCTGGTCGAGTTCCTCGCCCACCAGTACACCGAGCGGGACGGCCGCCGGCACCGCCTGATCAACGCCTGCTGGGGCATCTTCGGCCACGGCAATGTCGCCGGCCTCGGCCAGGCCCTGCTGGAGTCAGGGGACGCGCTCCCGTACCTCCAGGGCCGCAACGAGCAGGCCATGGTGCATGCCGCCGTCGGCTACGCCCGGCAGTGCGACCGGCTCTCCGCCCAGGCCGTCACCACCTCCATCGGCCCCGGCGCCACCAACCTCGTCACCGGTGCCGCGCTCGCCACCGTCAACCGCCTCCCGGTGCTGCTGCTGCCCGGAGACACCTTCGCCACCCGGACGGCAGACCCCGTCCTGCAGCAGCTGGAGGTCCCGCAGGCGGGCGACGTGTCGGTCAATGACGCGCTGCGCCCGGTCTCCCGCTACTTCGACCGGGTCACCCGGCCCGAAGCGCTGATCCCCGCCGCCCTCCAGGCCATGCGGGTGCTCGCCGACCCCGTCGACACCGGCGCCGTCACCCTCGCGCTGCCGCAGGACGTCCAGGCCGAGGCGTACGACTGGCCGGAGGAGTTCTTCGCCGACCGGGTCTGGCGGGTCACCCGGCCCCTTCCCGACGCCGATGCCCTGGCGGATGCCGTGCGCGCGGTCCGCGGCGCCTGCCGGCCGCTGCTGATCGCGGGCGGCGGTGTGCACCACTCCGAGGCCGAGGACGCGCTGTGCGCCTTCGCCGACGCCACCGGCATCCCGGTCGCCTCCACCCAGGCAGGCAAGGGCTCGCTGCGCCACGACCACCCCGCCGATGTCGGCGGTATCGGCCACACCGGCACCGCCACCGCCGACGCGCTCGCCCGCGAGGCCGACCTGGTCATCGGCGTCGGCACCCGCTACACCGACTTCACCACCGCCTCCGCGACCCTCTTCGCCGAGCCCGGTGTGCGCTTCCTGAACCTCAACATCGCCCCCTTCGACTCCCACAAGCTCGGCGCCGCCTCCCTCGTCGCCGACGCCCGCGCCGGACTCGAAGCGCTCACCAAGGAGCTGTCCGGACACCGCGTCGACGCGGAGTACGAAGCCGCCTACGGGGTGGCGAAGGCGGACTGGGAGCGCCGGGTGGACGCCGCGTTCGGTGCCCGGGACGCCTCCGTACGGCCCTCCCAGACCCAGGTCCTCGGCGCGCTGGACGCCCTGGTCGACGACACCGACATCCTCGTCAACGCGGCCGGGTCCCTCCCCGGTGACCTGCACAAACTCTGGCGTGCCCGGTCCCGCAGGCAGTACCACCTCGAATACGGCTACTCCTGCATGGGCTATGAGATCCCCGCCGCGATCGGTGTGCGGATGGCCGCCCCCGGCCGGCCGGTGTGGGCGCTGGTCGGCGACGGTACGTATCTGATGAACCCCACCGAGATCGTCACCGCGGTCCAGGAGGGCATCCACATCAACATCGTCCTCATCCAGAACCACGGCTACGCCTCGATCGGCGGGCTCTCCCAGGCGACCGGCGGCGAACGGTTCGGCACCGACTACCGCTTCCGCGCCGCGGACGGCACATACACCGGCGCTCCGCTGCCCGTCGATCTCGCGGCCAACGCCGCCTCGCTCGGGATGCACGTCCTGCGGGCGGCCACGGTCGGTGAGCTGCGCGCGGCGCTCGCCGAGGCGCGTGGCGCGAACCGGCCCACATGTGTCTATGTCGAGACCGAAACGGCTGACACTGTGCCGGGCGCGCCGGAGGCTCAGGCCTGGTGGGATGTTCCTGTTGCCGAGACCGCGACACGTCCGGCGGCGGTGGCCGCCCGCGAGGCGTACGACCGGCACACCGCCGGGCGCCGCCGCCACCTGTGACCCCTGCCCGAAGCCGTCAGCCCAGAAAGGCCCCCCGCATGAAGACCATCAGCCACTGGATCGGCGGAAAGCCCGTCGAGGGCGTCTCCGGCAACTTCGGCCCGGTCTACAACCCGGCCACCGGCGCCCAGGACAAGCAGGTCGCCTTCGCCTCGGTCGACGAGGTCGACGCGGCCGTCCGCGCGGCCAAGGAAGCCTTCAAGTCCTGGGGCACCAGCTCCCTGGCCAAGCGCACCTCGGTGCTGTTCAAGTACCGCGAGCTGCTCGACGCGCACCGCGAGGAGATCGCGCGGCTGATCACCGCCGAGCACGGCAAGGTGCACTCCGACGCGCTCGGCGAGGTCGCCCGCGGTCTGGAGATCGTCGAGCTGGCCTGCGGTATCCCCGAGAAGCTCAAGGGTGAGCTGTCCACCCAGGTCTCCACCCGCGTCGATGTGGCGGCGATCCGCCAGTCGCTCGGTGTGGTCGCCGGCATCACGCCGTTCAACTTCCCGGCGATGGTTCCGATGTGGATGTTCCCGCTCGCCATCGCCTGCGGTAACACCTTCGTCCTCAAGCCGAGCGAGAAGGTTCCCAGCGCCGCCTTCAAGCTGGCCGAGCTGGCCGCCGAGGCGGGGCTGCCCGACGGTGTGCTGAACGTCGTCAACGGCGACAAGGTGGCCGTCGACGCCATCCTGGAGCACCCGGACATCGCCGCGGTCTCCTTCGTCGGCTCCACCCCCATCGCCCGCTACATCCACACCACCGGCACCGCCAACGGCAAGCGGGTCCAGGCGCTGGGCGGCGCCAAGAACCACATGCTGGTCCTGCCGGACGCCGACCTCGACCTGGCCGCGGACTCCGCGATCAACGCCGCGTACGGCTCGGCCGGTGAGCGCTGCATGGCGATCTCGGTCGTCGTGGCCGTCGGGGAGACCGCCGACCCGCTGATCGGCAAGATCAAGGAGCGCGCCGACAAGCTGCGGATCGGCCCCGGCGACGACCCGGCCTCCGAGATGGGCCCGCTGATCACCAAGGTCCACCGCGACAAGGTCGCCTCGTACGTCGAGGGCGCCGCGGCCCAGGGCGCCGATGTCGTCATCGACGGCACCGGCTACACCGTCGAGGGCTACGAGGACGGGCACTGGATCGGTGTCTCCCTCCTGGACAACGTCACGCCCGAGATGGACGCCTACCGCGACGAGATCTTCGGCCCGGTGCTGTCCGTGGTCCGCGTCGAGACCTACGACGAGGCCATCGCGCTGATGAACAACTCGCCGTGGGGCAACGGCACCGCGATCTTCACCCGCGACGGCGGCGCGGCCCGCCGCTTCCAGATGGAGGTCGAGGCCGGCATGGTCGGCGTGAACGTGCCGATCCCGGTGCCGGTCGGCTACCACTCCTTCGGTGGCTGGAAGGACTCGCTCTTCGGCGACCACCACATCTACGGCAACGACGGCGTGCACTTCTACACCCGCGGCAAGGTCGTCACCACCCGCTGGCCGGACCCGTCCGACGGCGGCATCAACCTGGGCTTCCCCAGCAACCACTGAGGGCGTCCTGAGGACCCCCGGCCGGACCCCCGCCGGCCGGGGGTCCGGCATGTCCGGGCCGTGGCGGTGCCGGGGCACCGTGCGCAGGAACCGTGAAGAACTGCAGGTCCAGGGGCAGACCGCGGACCGGCGCATTGCTACCGTGCTCCCTCGCCACGCACTGACACAACCGGGGGACGAAATGCACCAATCCATGGCGCTCGCCAAGGGCGCCCGTATCACCGGCGGGGCATTCTGCCTGCTGTTCTTCCTTTTCACCGTCACCTGGCTGGTCGTCGACCTCAGTGAGTTCGGCATCGACGGGGTCTGGGAATCCTGGACCTTCCAGAACTCCGGCGGCCTCAACCAGGTCACCAGCGTGTTCCATTTCGGCCTCGCCCTGGTCCAGCTGGCGGCGGTGTTCGCGGCGTTCGCGGGGCAGCGGGTGGCCGGCGGACTGCTGGCCGTCGCCACCACCCTGACCTTCGCCACCGCGCTGCAGGCCATCATCAGCGTCGGCTTCCACACCAGCGACAACCGCTGGTTCCGGCACGCCGAAACGGACACCGACACCTTCGACAACGTCTTCCTCAGCAGCCTGGGGCTGTTCCTGCTGTCCCTGATCGCGGGCGTCGTGCTGCTCGCCGGGATGCGTTCCTGGCCGCGTCGGACGCCCAGCGACCCGCCGATGCGCCCGGCCAGGACGGCCGGTGTGGTGGCCGGTCTGGTGCTCGGCGCGATGGTGCTGGTCAACCTGGTCTGGCAGGTCTACATGCTGGTGCAGGGCGGCAGCAACGCCTTCACCATCTTCTACCTCGGCAAGGGCTCCCTCGGCGCGCTGCTGGGCCTGTCCTCCGGGTGGTCCGCCCTGGCCTTCCTCGCGCTGACCGTGCCTGCCGCGCTCAACAGCCTGATGCGCGGCGCCGCGGCCCGCGGGCTGGCCATCGGGCTGGCGGTGGTGTCGCTGCCCGGCGCCCTGCTGTCGTTGATCGGGATGGCCATGAACGGCACCCTGTTCGACCTGTCCGGCGCCATGCCGGGCATGAGCATCATCGGCCACCTCCAGCTGGCGCTGGACCTGTTCGGGTCGGTGGTGCTGCTGGCCATGATGGGCCGCGGTGAGCCGGTCGCCCCCGCCTGGTACCCGCCGGCGCAGGCACCGCAGTTCGCCGCCCCCGGCTTCGTCCCGCCGCCCGGCCCGCAGGCCCCGCCGGTCTGGCAGCCGCCCGCCGGACCGGTGCCCCCGGTCAGCGGTCCGCCGATGCCGCCGGCCGGTGCCCCGCCGATGCCGCCCGGCACCCCGCCGCCCCCGCAGGGCGGCTTCGGACCGCCGCAGTACTGACGCGGCGCCGGGGCCGGTGCGCGGAGGGCGGCGCCCGCCCCGCGTGACCGGCTCCGGCCGGCCGCCGCGGAAAACAACTGGGGGCGGCAGCCCACCGGTTGGTACGGTGCAACGGCGCGCGCCCCGAGCGCGACCGCTGCTGGACGAGGGAGGTTGATGAATATGGCCCGCCGGCCGCTTCCTCAGCATGCCCTTGTCCGGGCCGCCGCCTGAGCGGGACGTCTGAGCGCCTGATGTCCTGAGCGCCCGATGTCCTGAGCGCGGCCCGGTCGTCGACAACGACCAGGAGTGACGCGTGTCTTCCTCTTTTTCCTCTTCTTCCCCTCTCTCCCCGGATTCTCCGGATGCGGGCCTTTCGTCGAGCGGTGCGGATCTGCTCACCGCGCGGCTGCTGCTGCGGCCGTGGTCCGACGGTGAGCTCGCCGCCGTGCTCGACGGGACACCGCAGCCGCACTGGGCGGCGGACTTCCCCGCCGACGGTGACCGGGTCATCGCCGGTTTCACCGCCGAGAACCCCGACGCGCGTGGCGTCCACGGCCAGCGGCAGATCCTCGAACGGGACGGCGGCCGGGTGGTCGGTGCCATCGGGCTGTTCTGGCCGCCGAGTGACGGCTCGCTGGAGATCGGCTACGGCATCGTGCCGTCCCGGCGGGGCCGCGGCTACGCCTCCGAGGCCGCCCGCGCCCTGGTGGCGTTCGCCTTCACGGCACCGGGCGTGCACACGGTATGCGCGGACGTGGAGCTGTCGAACCCGGCGTCGGGCCGCGTCCTGGAGAAGGCCGGGCTGGTGCGCTGGAGCAGCGACGACCGGCTCGCACGGTTCCGGCTGACGGCACCGGAACCGGCCGCCGGCTAGTCCGTATCGGCCTGCCTGCCGGGGCCCTGGTGCGGGGCCCCGGCAGGCGAGTCCGGCGAACGACGGGCAGATACGGGCGGGGGCCGTGGGCCGGGAGGTGAGCCGTTGCTTACTGCCGGTTTATGACCCCTTTGTGCAGGATGGACGGTGCCTTGCAACTCTCCTGTGCCTTAAGGCACCTGAGGAAGGATCAGTCGTGCGTACACCTCCTGCCCCGGTATCAGTAGCAGTGCCCGCTTCGTCGGCTCCTCGGGGCTGAGGGTCATGGCACCCGCTTCCCGGGCTCCCGCGCCGGCCGCCCTGCCTCCGATGCCCACCGCGCGCCCCGGCCCGCCGCGCCGCCCGGCGCCCTGGCTGCGGCCGACCATCCGGATACGGCTGACGCTGCTGTACGGCGGTATGTTCCTGATGGCCGGGGTCGTCCTGCTCACGCTCATCTACATCCTGGCGGCCCAGACCCTCAAGGAAGGCACCCCGGAGTTCCGGGTCTTCGGCACCAACGTCAGGGTGGGCAACATCAGTTGTCCCGACCTGCCGTCGGTCGGCACGGTCGCCGAGATCAACTCGGCCATCAGCGACTGCCTCCACAACCAGCGCGAACTCGCGCTGCACACCTTCCTGAACCGCTCCCTGGCGGCGCTGGTGGGTCTGACGGTGGTGGCGTTCGCTTTCGGTTATGCGATGGCGGGGCGGGTGTTGTCGCCGTTGGGGCGGATCACGCGGACGGCGCAGCGGGTGGCGGGTTCGGATCTTCATCGGCGGATCGAGTTGGGGGGTCCGGATGATGAGTTGAAGGAGTTGGCGGACACGTTCGATCAGATGCTGGACCGGTTGGACCGGGCTTTTGAGTCGCAGCGGCGGTTCGTGGCGAATGCGTCGCATGAGCTGCGGACGCCGTTGGCGATCAATCGGACGTTGCTGGAGGTGCAGCTGGCCGATCCGGGGGCGTCGCCGGAGCTGGCGCAGCTGGGCAAGACGCTGCTGGCGACCAATGAGCGCAGTGAGCAGCTGGTGGAGGGGCTGTTGTTGCTGGCGCGCAGTGAGAACAAGGTGGTGGACAAGAAGCCGGTCGATCTGTCGGAGGTCGCGGCGCAGGCGGTGGACCAGACGCGGGAGGAGGCGCACGCCAAGGGGGTGGAGCTGCGGGGGGTGCGTCATCAGGTGCTGGTGCAGGGCAACGGTGTGCTGCTGGAGCGGATCGCGTTGAATCTGGTGCAGAACGCGGTGCGCTACAACGTGCCGGAGGAGGGCTGGGTCGAGGTGGTGACCGAGCCGCAGCCGGGGTGTGCGGTGCTGGTGGTCGCCAATACGGGGCCGGTGGTTCCCGCGTACGAGGTGGAGAATCTCTTCGAGCCCTTCCGGCGGCTGCGGACCGAGCGCACCGGCAGCGACAAGGGCGTCGGTCTGGGCCTGTCCATCGTCCGGTCGGTCGTCCGCGCCCACGACGGCACCATCACCGCCCGGCCCCGGGAGGGCGGCGGAATGGTGATGCGGGTCGTCCTGCCCCAGTAGGCGAGACCCGTCCTCCGCGGCCGCGCACCCCGGACCGGCCGCTTCGGACGGCGGGCCCTGGCCCCCCGGCCCGTACCGCGTCCGTGGTACGGGAGCGCGCACCCTACTCCCCAGGGAGGCTGCCGGGTTCAGCCCGGGGTACCGGCCGCCCTGATCGGCTCCTCCCTAGGATTCACGGTATGGCTCTCCGAGGTATCCGACTGAGCGGCCGGCGCTGGTACGCCGCCGCGGGCGCGCTGGCCGTCCTCATAGGAGGCGGCACCTGGGCGGCCGCCTCCTCGGACGCCGCGCCCGCCGTCCACCGCACGGACCGGCTGATGACGATGCCGGAGAAGCCCGGCAGCAAGAAGGAGGTGCGGATCGACACCTCCTTCTTCACCGCCGGGGGCGACTCCGGCGGGCGGCGGCCCGCGGTCCTGCTCGCCCACGGCTTCGGCGCCAGCAAGAAGGACCTCCGCCCCCAGGCCGAGCGGCTGGCCCGGGACGGATACGCCGTACTGACCTGGTCGGCGCGCGGCTTCGGGAAGTCCACCGGCAGCATCGGGCTGAACGACCCGGACGGTGAGGTCGCCGACGTCCGCCGGCTGATCGACTGGCTGGCCGAGCGGCCCGAGGTGCAGCTCGACAAGGACGGTGACCCCCGGGTGGGGATGGCCGGCGGCTCCTACGGCGGGGCGATCTCGCTGCTGGCGGCCGGCAACGACCGGCGCGTCGACGCGATCGCCCCGCAGATCACCTACTGGAACCTCGCCGACGCCCTCTTCCCCCACGGCGTGTTCAAGAAGCTGTGGGCCGGGATCTTCTTCACCACCGGCTCGGCGGGCGCCCCCACCGGCTCCGCGGGTCCCGCGCCCACCACGTCCGGGGGCTGCGGGCGCTTCGAGCCCGCGCTGTGCCGGATGTACGAGCGGGTCGCCGTCAGCGGCAAGCCGGACGCCGCGGCCCGTGCCCTCCTGGCGGAGCGCAGCCCGTCCGCCGTCGGCGACCGCATCAAGGTGCCGACCCTGATCATGCAGGGCCAGACCGACTCGCTGTTCCCGCTCGACCAGTCCGACGCCCTCTACAAGAAGCTCCGCAAGAACGGTGCGCCGGTCGGCGTCGACTGGATCGCCGGCGGGCACGACGGCGGGGACCGGGAGACCGCCCGCCTGGAGGGGCGGACGAACGCCTGGTTCGACCGCTACCTCAAGGGCGACAAGCACGCCGGGACCGGGCCCGGGTTCCGGATCAGCCGCAGCGGGGGAGTGGACTCCACCAACGGCTCGGTGCGGCTGCGCGGCGCGCACGCGGACCGCTACACCGGACTGGACAACGATCCGCGGCGCATCCGGCTGACCGGCCGCCCCCAGACCTTCAGCAACCCGCCCGGCGCCGGACCGCCGGCGATCTCCGCGGTGCCCGGGGTCGGCGCGCTCGGCAACCTCTCCTCGCTCGGCGCCGGCGGACTGTCCCTGGACTTCGCCGGCCAGTACGCCCGCTTCGAATCGGCGCCGCTGGACACCCCCGTCCATCTCACCGGCAGCCCCACCGCCACCGTCCATGTGCGGTCCGACACCCCGGACGCGGTGTTCTTCGCCAAGGTCTACGACGTCGCCCCGGACGGCCGCCGCCAGGTGCTGCCGTCCCAGCTCGTCACGCCGTACCGGATCAAGGACGCCGACGACGGCCGGACCGTACAGCTCCGGATGCCCGCCGTCGACCATGACTTCGCGGCCGGCCACCGGCTGCGGCTGGTGCTCTCCGCCACCGACCT
This sequence comes from Streptomyces sp. G7(2002), assembly GCF_028870195.1. Lineage (NCBI taxonomy): Bacteria > Bacillati > Actinomycetota > Actinomycetes > Kitasatosporales > Streptomycetaceae > Streptomyces > Streptomyces sp. G7(2002). The sequence continues at coordinate 3,645,131 of NZ_CP102609.1, read as the reverse complement.
CGGCTATGCCTCACCCGCCGAACCCGCCACCTACACCGTCTCCCTGAAGGACGGCGCCCTCAGCGTGCCCACCGCGCCCCGGGTGCGCAGCGCCGCCGCCCCGCTGCCCGCCTGGACCTGGGCGCTGCCCGCCGCGGCCGCCGCCGTCGCCGCGCTGCTGCTGCTCACCGCCCGCCGCCGGACCGCGGCGCCCGCGCCCGACCCGGCGCTCGCCGAGGTCCCGCTGCAGATCAGCGACCTGAGCAAGCGGTACGCCAAGTCCACCGACCGGTATGCCGTAAAAGAGTTGTCCTTCCGCGTCGAGAAGGGGCAGGTGCTGGGCCTGCTGGGGCCCAACGGCGCCGGCAAGACCACCACCCTGCGGATGCTGATGGGGCTGATCACACCCGACGAGGGCGAGATCAGGATCTTCGGGCAGGCCGTCCGGCCGGGCGCCCCGGTGCTGTCGCGGGTCGGCGCGTTCGTGGAGGGCCCCGGCTTCCTGCCGCATCTGTCGGGCCGCGCCAACCTCGATCTGTACTGGCAGGCCACCGGCCGGCCCGCCGCCGACGCGCACCTCGACGAGGCACTGGAGATCGCCGGTCTCGGCGACGCCCTGGAACGCGCCGTACGCACCTACTCCCAGGGCATGCGCCAGCGCCTCGCCCTGGCCCAGGCCATGCTCGGCCTGCCGGATCTGCTGATCCTCGACGAGCCGACGAACGGGCTCGACCCGCCGCAGATCCGGGAGATGCGGGACGTGATGATCCGCTACGCCGAAGCCGGACGCACCGTCATCGTCTCCAGCCATCTGCTGTCCGAGGTCGAACAGAGCTGTACACACCTGGTCGTCATGGACCGCGGCCGGCTGGTGCGGGCCGGTCCGGTCGCCGAGATCACCGGCTCCGGCGACACCCTGCTGGTCGGGGTCGCGGAGGAGATCGGCGACGCCGTCGTGGAGAAGGTGGCCGCACTGCCGGGCGTCGCCTCGGCCGTACGCGCCGAGGGCGGCCTGCTCGTACGGCTGGACGGCCTGGGCACGCCCCAACTGCTGGCCGAACTCCTGCGGATGGAGGTCCCGGTGGACCGCGTCGGCCCGCACCGACGCCTGGAGGACGCCTTCCTCACCCTGATCGGAGGGGACCGATGACCGCGACCCCCACGGCGCGGGCGCCGGGCTACCGCCCGCGCCGCACCCTCCCGCTGCGCGTCGAGGCCCGGCGCCAGCTGCGCCGCCGCCGCACGCTGGTGATCGCCGCCATCCTGACGCTGCTGCCGTTCGTGCTGGTGGCGGCGTTCGCGATCGGCGGCGACCCGGACAGCCGCAGCAACGGCCGGATCACCCTGATGGACAGTGCCACCGCGTCCGGCGGCAACTTCGCGGCCACCGCGCTGTTCGTCTCCGCGGGTTTTCTGCTGGTGGTGCCGGTGGCACTGTTCTGCGGAGACACGGTCGCGTCGGAGGCGAGCTGGTCCTCGCTGCGCTATCTGCTCGCCGCGCCGGTCCCGCGGGCCCGGCTGCTGCTGAGCAAGCTCACCGTCGGGCTGGCGTTCAGCGCCGCCGCGATGCTGCTGCTGCCGCTGGTCGCGCTGGGCGTGGGCAGCGCCGCGTACGGCTGGGGCCCGCTGCAACTGCCCACCGGCGGCGCGCTGTCCGCGGGCGAGGCGGTGCCGCGGCTGGCGGTGGTGGTCGGCTATGTCTTCGTCAGCCAGCTGGTCACCGCGGCCCTGGCGTTCTGGCTGTCGACGGTGACCGACGCACCGCTGGGCGCGGTCGGCGGCGCCGTCGGGCTGACCATCGTCGGCAATGTCCTCGACCAGGTCACCGCCCTCGGCACCTGGCGCGATGTGCTGCCGGCGCACTGGCAGTACTCCTGGGTGGACGCCCTGCAGCCCCGGTTGGAGTGGTCCGGGATGATCCAGGGATCGGCGGTCTCGGTGGCGTACGCGCTGGTGCTGTGCGCGCTGGCGTTCCGGGGGTTCGCGCGCAAGGACGTGGTGTCGTGACGGCGGGGCGGTCGTGACGGCGGGGCGCCGGGGCGGGCCGTGCGCCGTGGCACACGCCTGACGGGGCCGGTCCCGTCAGGCGGTCGGCCCCTGCATGTGCGCACTGACCCAGCGCATCGTGCCCTCGCCCAGGCCCCGCACATAGGTCGCCGCGCTGTGGGTGCCGCCCGGCACGATCTGCAGCCGGGTGTGCACCGGGCCGTGCCCGTATTGGGCGCGGAACTTGTGCACCTTCGGCAGCACCGTGTGCTCTTGGGAGCCGTCCTGGAAGGCGAGGTAGACGTCCGGTCCGCCGCGTGCCATCAGCCGGCGGGCCAGCACCTCCGGGTTGTTGTCCCGCTTCGCCCCGGCGTGGCCCTTCCACAGAGGTGAGTCGGGCACGATGTCCGGCCCGTTGGGTATCGCCACCTTGAACGTGTCCGGGTGCTGGAGCACGTTCTTCAGCGCCGCGAACCCGCCCGAGGAGGAGCCCATGATCGCCCAGGCGTCGCGGGTCCTGAGGGTGCGGAAGTTCTGCCGGACGAGGTCGGGCACGTCCTGGCTGAGCCAGGTGCCGATCTTCGGGCGGCCCGGTATGTCACTGCCGTCGTAGTACTGCTTGTCATCGGGGTTGAGCACCGGCATGACGACGATGAACGGCAGACTGCTGCCGTTCTTCGACCACCGGGCGAGGTTCTCCTGCAGTTTGAGACCGGCGCCGATCCAGTAGTTGACGGGGTAGCCGTACGCGCCGGGCAGCGCCTCCATCACGGGGAAGCCCTTGTGCGCGTTCCGCTTCTCGTAGTACTCCGGCGGCGCCCAGACCCAGACCTTCCCGGTGAAGCCCGACTTCGGGCCGTGCAGGGTGGTCACGCCGATCGGGGTGTTCTCACCGGCCCCGCCGACCCGGCTCTCCACGTCGAAGCTGATCGGCTTCGTGGGCCACTGCACCAGCGAGCCCTTCCCCGACGGTCCGGGCCGGAGCGCGGTGTCCGCCTGGTTGCTGCCGAAGCGTATGGGGGAGGAGGCCTGGGAGGCGCCGGTGCCGCAGCCGGCCGTGGTGGCGAGGACGGTCAGGGCGATCAGCGCGATCACCGGGCGGAACAGGGCTCTGTGCACGGGTCTTTCTCCTTGCCGGACATCCGGGACTCGTCCCGGCTGCGGAGCAAGAGGGGAGGGAGGCGGCCCGCGGTTTCCCCGCCGGAGTGTCGGCTTCCTCGCACCGCCCGCCCGGAATCCGGTCATCCCCTTGGTGACCTGGGATGTTGTGCGCGCGGCGGAAGGCGGCTTTACCGGGATTTTCCTGGCGTGAAGGGGGGAACGCGGGCACACGGAGCCCGTTCCGGCCATAACGGAACCCTCGCCTCCGGCCCGTATCCTCTCGCTATGACCTGGTCGCGTGCGCTCAAGGAAGCCGCCCGCTCGGGGCTGACCATCGAGCGGACCAAGCTCACCCCACTGATCGCCATCCGCGGCTCGGTCGGCGTCGCCATCGTCATCGGGCTGTGCCTGTGGCTCGGTGACCCGGCGCTGGCGGTCTCCTCCGCGTTCGGCGCGTTCTCCTCCGGCATCGTCACCTTCCAGCGCAGCATGCGGCCGCGCCCGGTGCTCGCACTCGCCGTCGCCGGGGCGCTGGCCGTCTCCACCTTCCTCGGCTATCTGGCCGCCGCCCATGTCGTCGCCTTCGTCCTGCTCCTGGCCGGCTGGACGTTCCTGGCGGGCATGGCCTGGGCGATCGGCCCGGTCTCCGGGCTGGCCGGCACCCAGACCGTGGCGATCATGCTGGTCACCGTCACCCTGCCGACCTCCGTCCTCGGCGCGGCGGAACACGCCGCACTGATCTTCTTCGGCGGCGTCGTCCAGGCGACCCTCATCGTGGTCTTCCCGGTCCGCCCCTGGGGCGTCCAGCGCGATGCGCTCGCCGACGCCCTGGCCGCCGAGGCCGACTACGCCCGGCGGCTGCGGCACGACCCGGTCGCCCCGTTCGACCCGGCGCCCCTGATGGACGCCCGGCTCGCCTCCGCCGTGACCGCGCGTCAGGCCCGGCGCCGCCCCGTACAGCTGCACGGCCCCCGCGGCCTCGCCGAACGCGTCCGGCCGGTCCTCGCCTCCCTCGCCGACCCGGTCGTCGGCCCCCCGCTGGAAGGGCCCGAACGCGACCGGGCCCGCGACCTGCTGAGCGCCGCCGCCACCGTCCTGGACGCCGTCGCCCACGCCGTACGGCACGCCAGCCCGGTCCGGCTGCCCCCCGAGGCGATGGCCACCCTCGAAGTCCCCGCGACCGGCCCGATGCTCCACGGGGCCGCCCGCCGCTCCGCCTACCGCCTGATCTCCCTGCTCGCCGACGCCGTCGAACTCACCGATGAGCCCGTCGAGGCCACCCGCCCCACCACCGACGCCGAACGCGGCCATCTGCTGCGCCCCAGCGTCCCCAGACTGGTCCCGGGCGCCCTGCGCGCCCTGCACCGCGAGGCCCGCTGGTCCTCGCACATCCTCCGGCACGCCCTCCGCGTCGCCGCGGTCGCCGCCGCCGGCTATCTGCTGGGCACCGCCCTCCCGTTCGGCCACGGCTACTGGGCGCCGCTCGCCTCCGTCATGGTGATGCGCCCCGACTTCGCCCAGACCTACTCCCGCGGCGTCGCCCGCTTCAGCGGCACCCTCGTCGGCGTCGGCATCGCGGGGGCGCTGATGGCCGTGGCGCATCCGAGCATGTATGTCAGCGCCGCACTGGCCGTGGTCTGTGTCGCCCTGATGTATCTGCTGATGCGCACCGGCTTCTCGGTGACCTCGGCGTGTGTGGCCGCCTATGTCGTCTTCCTGCTCGGCATCGCCGGCGCCGGCTGGGAACAGACCGTCCAGGAACGCGTCGTGCTCACCCTCCTCGGCGGACTGCTCGCGATGCTCTCGTACGCGCTGTTCCCCGCCTGGGAGACCCCCAAGCTCCGCGACCGCCTCGCCGCCTGGCTGGCGGCCAACGGGCAGTACGCACTGGCCGTGTTCGACCTCTACGCCACGCCCGCCGAACGCCGCCCCCGGCAGGTCCGCGACGCCCTCCTGGACTCCCGCGCCGCCCGCGCCGCCTGGGAGGAGAGCGAGGCCCGCGCCGAGAAGGAACCCGTACGCCACCGCGGCCTCTCCCTCGCCTCGGCGAAGGCGGCCAGCACCGCCCTCGCCACCATGGGCCGGGTCACGATGATCCTGGAGGTCCACCTCCCCGAACGGGATGCCGCGTCCTCACCGGGCGCCACCGCGTTCGCCTTCGAGCTGCGCGCCTCCCTGGAGGAGGCCACCCTGGCCGTCCGGGAACGGGGCGAACTGAACTGGAGCGAGCTGCGCGCCGTATGGGAGAGGTGGGACGCGGAGGACGCGAACCGCGGTGTCGCCCTGCGCGTCGCGGATCTGCTCCTCGACGCCCTCGACGACCTGGCCGAGGCGCTGTCCAGGGAGCCGGAAACGGACAGCGGGACGGTGCCCGGGACGGAGGAGGACAGCAGCCGGTGAAATGGAGAGGAGCGGTACGGAGGGGAACCATTCCGCGTCCCCAGTAGTCTTAACAATTGCCCGCAAAGATCACCATTGGTAGCCCATGGGGTTGTCTGCAGCGCAATGCCCCAGGCCCACCTCGTCGCGAGAGAGCACACGAACTCCCCATGGCGTCCAGCACTTCGTCCGGTACGTACGACATAGGCATCGACCTCGGCACCGCCAACACCCTGGTGTACGCCCGCGGCAAGGGCGTGGTGCTGAACGAGCCGTCCGTCGTCGCGGTCAACGCCGCCGGTGACGTGATCGCCGTGGGCGTGGAGGCCAAGCGGACCATCGGGCGCACCCCGTCCGGGATCACCGCGATGCGCCCCCTGCGCGAAGGGGTCATCGCCGACTTCGACGCCGCCGAGCAGATGCTCCGCGCCCTGATGAAGAAGGCCCTGCCCAGCCGGCGCTTCTCCCGGCCGCGGGTGGTCATCTGCGTCCCCTCCGGCATCACCGGTGTCGAACGGCGCGCGGTCATCGATTCCGCCCGCGGCGCCGGCGCCCGCGAAGTGCACCTCATCGAAGAGCCGATGGCCGCCGCGATCGGCGCCGGCCTCCCGGTCGACGAGCCGGTCGGCTGCATGGTGGTGGACATCGGCGGCGGCACCACCGAGGTCGCCGTCGTCTCCATGGGCGGCCTGGTCACCGCCCAGTCCGTACGGGTCGCCGGTGACGCCCTGGACGCCGCCGTCAGCGCCTACATCAAGAAGAAGCACTCCCTGGACATCGGCGAACGCACCGCCGAGGACATCAAGATCGCGATCGGTTCGGCGGTCTGGACCCCGGTCGACGTCGACGAGGACGGCGAGCCCGAGCGCCCGTCCACCTACACGGTCCGCGGCCGCGACCACGTCAACGGCCTGCCCCGCATCCAGGAGATCACCGAGGAGGAGATCCGCGAGGCACTGGCCGAGCCGGTCGAGGCGATCGTCCGCGCCGTCCACCGCACCCTCGACGACTGCCCCCCGGAGCTCTCCGGCGACGTCGTCGAGCACGGTATCGCCCTCACCGGCGGCGGCGCCCTGCTCCGCGGCCTCGACCGACGGCTGCGCCAGGAGATGGGCGTCCCGGTCCGGGTCGCCGACGACCCCCTGGACTGTGTGGTCAACGGCACCGCCAAGTGCGTCGACGAATTCGCCAGCCTGCACGGCCTGTTGACGGGCGCGAAGGAACAGCCGAGGCGGACGGTGCGGCTGTAGGGGCCGCGGCCCGGCGGGCCTTTGCCATTCCGGCAAGAAGGGTCGCGCCCGCCGCAGGGGCAGCGCCATGATCGAGGCGGAACGGGCGGGAACGGAATCGGCCGGAACGGAACCGGCCGGAACGCGCCGGACGACGCCGGGCCATGACGACCCGTCGTCCCGCTCCTTCCACCGCCTGCCGCCCGCCGCCCACCGCCCTCATGAGCGCCGCCGTACTCGCCCCAGGAGGAAGCATGCCGCAGTCCGCCAAGACGACGCCCACACCCGCCCCGGCCCCGGGAGACCGGGCCCCGGCAGCGGGCCGGCCCTCCGCCGCGCTGCCGGCGGCGGTCCACCGCACGGTGGAGGCCCCCGCCGGCCGTATCCACCTGGTGGAGCAGGGCACCGGACCGCTCGTCCTGATGGTCCACGGATTTCCCGAGTCCTGGTACTCGTGGCGCCACCAGCTCCCCGCGCTCGCCGCGGCGGGCTACCGGGCGGTCGCCCTCGACGTCCGCGGCTACGGGCGCTCGTCGAAGCCGCGCGAGGTGGCGGCCTACCGGATGCTGGCCCATGTCGCCGACAACGTCGCCGTGGTGCGCGCCCTCGGCGAGGAGACCGCCGTCATCGCGGGCCACGACTGGGGCTCACCCATCGCCGCCAACTCGGCGCTGCTGCGGCCCGATGTCTTCACCGCCGTGGCCCTGCTGAGCGTGCCGTACGCACCCCGCGGCGCGATCCGGCCCACCGAGGCGTTCGCGCAGCTCGGCGGCGACGAGGAGTTCTACATCAACTACTTCCAGGAGCCGGGCCGGGCGGAGGCGGAGATCGAACCCGATGTCCGCAGCTGGCTCGCCGGGTTCTACGCCGGGCTCTCGGGCGATGCCGAGCCCTCGGCCGACCCGGCCGGCGCCGGCCTCTTCTCCGTGCCCCCGGGCGGAAAGCTGTCCGACCGCTTCCCCGCCGGCCCGCCCCCGCACTCCTGGCTCACCGAGGCCGATCTCGACTTCTACGCGGGCGAGTTCGAGCGGACCGGTCTGACCGGCCCGCTCAACCGCTACCGCAATGTCGACCGGGACTGGGAGGACCTCGCCGCCTGGGACGGGGCCAAGCTCGCCCAGCCCGCCCTCTTCATCGGCGGTGAACACGACGCCCCCGCCCAGTGGATGGCCGACGCCATCAAGGCGTTCCCCCACACCCTCCCCGGCCTGTCCGCCGCACACCTCCTCGACGGCTGCGGCCACTGGATCCAGCAGGAACGCCCCGAGGAGGTCAACGGGCTCCTTCTCGACTGGCTGCGCTCACTCCCCGCCACCTCCGTACGGACGGCGTCCTAGGCGACGCCCCGCGCCCGGCTCATATAGGCCGCCAGCCCGTCCAGGATCCGCTCCAGGCCGAACTCCCCGGCCTGGTCACGGGAGGCGCTGTCGGCCTCGGTGGCGGCGACGGCCGCGGCGACCGCGGGAAAGCGGTCGGCGCGGCCGGCGAGCAGTTCGTTCAGCGCCGCGCTCATGACCTGTTCGGGCTCCCTGGCCCGGGTACTGCCCAGCCCCATCGAGGACGCGACCTGGGCGATGGCCCGGATGTGGCCGCTCACCACGACCACGGCGTCGAGCTGCTCGGCGCCGGTCAGGCCGGTGTCCGTGAGCGCGGCGAGGGCGCGTTCGGTCCAGCCGAGTTCGTTGGGGCCCATGACCCGGGGGCCGACGGCCGCGCCCAGTAGCCAGGGGTGCCGGCGGTGGACCGCCGCCAGCGCGTGCGCCCAGGCCCGCAGCGCGACCCGCCACGGCTCGCCGTCGCCCCGGCCTGCGGCGTCCGGCGAGGGTGGGCTCGGCGGTTCCCCCATCGCCCGGTCGATCATCAGCGCGACCAGCTCACTCTTCCCCGGCACATAGCGGTACAAGGACATCTTGGTGAAGTCCAGCTCCGCCGCGACCCGTTGCATGGAGACCGCCCCGAGCCCGCCGGTGTCGGCGAGGCCGATGGCCGTAAGCGTGATCCGCTCCAGGTTCAGCGCCGGCTTGGGGCCCCGGCTGGGCCGCTCGCCTCCGCCCCACAGCAACGCGACGCTGCCCGCCTGATCCCCGAACACACTGCGCTTCTCGTCGTCTCCAGCCATCCCCGCATCCTAAAACTGTGTCCGGGGTACACAGAACAGTGTCCATCGGATACAGTTTCCTGTGTCAGTGCGACCGATCGACGCGGGGGAGCGTGTGATGACGTACGGAACGACAACGGGGCACCCGGGCGCAGGCGGGCCGGGCAGGGCGCGGGGGAAGCGGACGGCGCCACCGCACCCGACAGTTCTGATCTCCGGCGCCAGCGTGGCCGGCCCGGCCCTGGCCTACTGGCTGGCCCGCTACGGCTACCGGACCACCGTGGTCGAGGTGGCCCCCGCCCTGCGCGGCGGCGGCTTCGCGGTCGACTTCCGCGGCGCGGCGCATCGGACGGTCCTGGAGCGCATGGGCGTCCTGGACGACATCGGACGGCACCGCACCGGCCCCGGCACCCCCATGAGCTTCATCGACGGGCAGGGCCGCGACCTCGCCACCCTCCCGCCCGAGTTCGCCGCCGGCGAGGTCGAGATACTCCGCTCGGACCTCTCCCGTCTCCTCCACGCACACAGCCTGACCCCGCCCGACGGCGACGACGCCGTCCCGGGCACCACCCCCGAGTACGTCTTCGGCGACTCCCTCACCTCGCTCACCGAGTCCACCGACGGCGTCCATGCCACCTTCGAACGGGGCGCGCCCCGCACCTTCGACCTCGTGATCGGTGCCGACGGTCTGCACTCCACCGTGCGCCGGCTCGCCTTCGGCCCCGAGGAGCAGTTCGTCAGCCACCTCGGCTACTACTTCGCCGCATGGGACCTGCCCGCAGACGCCGGAGACCTCGGCGCCCGCCCGGTCGGCCACGGCGAACCCGGCCGGCTGGCCACGGTCGGCCGTCTGCCCCGCCGCTCCGGAGAGCCGGGCTACACCGGCGAAACCTTCTGCGTCTTCGCCTCCGAGGAGCAACTCCCCTACGACCGGCGGGACATCTTGTCCCAGAAGAAGGTGATAGCCCACGCCTACGAAGGGGCCGGCTGGCGCACACCGGAACTGATCGACACCCTGTGGGCGGCCGACGACCTCTACTTCGACTCCATCAGCCGCGCCGATGTGCCGACGTGGTCCACGGGCCGCACCGCGCTCCTCGGAGACGCCGCACACGGCGCCACCCTCGGCGGCATGGGCACCGGCGCGGCAATCGTCGGCGCCTATGTCCTCGCCGGCGAACTGGCCCTCGCCCAAGGCGACCACCGCACGGCCTTCGCCCGCTACGAACAGAAGCTGCGCCCCTATGTCACCCGCTGCCAGCAAGGCGGCCGCGCCGCCGGCGAGTTCTTCGCCCCCACCACCCAGCAGGCGATAGACGCCCGCAACACCGCCCTGAACACCCCGTCCACCGTCACCGCCATGCTGAAACAGGGCCACGACATCTCCGCGGCGATCACGTTGGACGACTATCCGGCACTGGTCGCGGAGGGGTAGGGGAAGAGGAGGGGAGGGGGAGGGGGAGGGGGTACCCCTGTGGCGAAGGCCCCCGAAGTCGTAGTGAATCCCCCGCAGTTCACGCTGGGCCGATCGGGTGCTTCGGGGTCAACGTGATTGCCCGGTGTCAACTCTTCTGGGTTACTGGTGGGGCCTGTCGGTGGGCCGTCCATCCCCCTCGGGCTTCGGTAGTCGGCCCGCCCACCAGTCCTCTTCGCTGCAGGGCTGTGAGGGACGGCCAGGAGCGCGACGGCCCCCCGCACCGCCCAGGTGTGAGCCGGCCGCTGTGCGCCCGTCTGCGTCGTCCTCCTGTACGGCCGGCTGCTGTCAGTGCTCGGGCCCGGCGTGTGCGCCATGTCTGCCACGAGCGGGCCGAGCAACGAGCTCACACAGCAGGAGGACCTTCATGACCACACCCACACTTCAATCGGCACTGCCGGCCTTGCCGTTGGCGATCGGGCCGGTGCTGCTCGGCGTGGTGCCGGCCACGGGGCCGACCGCGGGCGGCAACACCGTGCAGCTGGTCGGCCTCGGCCTGGGCGGCGCCACCAGCGTCCTCTTCGGGGGCACGTCGGCGACGATCGTCGGGCAGGACCCGCTGGGGCTGACCGTCACGGTCCTGGCCCCGGCGCACGCCGCGGGCACGGTGCAGGTCACCGTCACCAATGCCGCCGGTACCAGCAACCCGGCGTCGTACACCTATGCCGCGACGGGTGCGCCGGTGGCCGCGGCCATCAGCCCCAACGCGGGGCCGACCGCGGGCGGTACGCCGTTCGCCATCATCGGTTCGAACCTGCAGGGCGGCAGCGTCACCATCGGCGGCAACGCGGCGACCGTGCTGGGTACGGACCCCACCGGAACAGTCCTGTTCGGTGTCACTCCGGCCGGGCCTCCCGCCGGAGGCAATGTCCCGGTGGTGGTGACCACTCCGGGCGGCAGCGCGTCCGTCCCGGGCGGTTACACCTACCTGCCGCTGCCCCCGACGGTCACCGGAACGGTGACGCCGTCCTCCGGTTCCGCGGGAGCCGCCTTCACCATCGTCGGCACCAACCTCTTCGGGGCGAGCGTGCTCTTCGGGGCCACACCCGCCACCGGCGTGACGGTGAATGTGGGCGGCACCACCGTGACCGGCACGGTGCCGCCGGGCACCAGCGGGACGACGGTGCAGGTGACCGTCGTCACCCCGGCCGGCAGCGTCAACGCCGGTTCCTTCACCTACCTGTGAGGGTCCGCACCCCTGGACGACGGTCCGGGTCCCGGCGCCTGAGGTCCACCGGTCGCACCGTCCCCGGCCGGACCTAGCCGGGCAGCCCGGCACCGTCACTCCGTAGGGGGGTGCGGGAAAACGGTTCGGCCCCCGCCCGACGTACGGGCGGGGGCCGAACTCGCCGGTGGCTCCCCATGGCTCTCCGCGGAGAGGCGATGCCCGTCAGGGGGCAGATAGCGCCGGGTGTCCCCCGGGGGCCGCCCGGCGGCACCGCACAGCAGCGGCAGCGGGAGTCCGGCGTCCGCCATCCACGTCAGGCCCGTGTGGCGCAGGTCCTGGCGCCGGAGGTACTCATGACCGAGCTCGTCCACCACGTCGTCCCAGTGGGTCGCGTCCCGCAGCACCGCGGCGGTGAACCGGCTCCGGTGCGGGCCGGTGAACAGCCGGGCCGGCGGAGTGTGCCGCGCCCTCTCCAGCCGCCCGGCGGCCAGCTCCCGCGCGGCGGGGCGCAGCGGCACCACCCGGTGATGCCTGCCTCTGCACGGGCGGTCGTGCAGGCCCTCCGGCTCGGACACGGTGAAGTGCTGGACCTGCCAGGTCCAGGTGCTCGCATCGATGTCCTGGGCCTGCAGGGCGGACACCTCGCTGAAGCGGGTACCGGTCCAGGCGGCGAAGCGGACGATGTCGCCCCACCCCGCGTAGCCGTCGGAGGACCGTTGGACGAGCGCGGCCGCCAGCCGTTCCAGGGCGTCCGCGTCGGGCAGCGCCAGCGACCGCGGAGCGGTGCGTTCGGCCTGTGCGCGCTGGTACTCCTGCTGCCAGCCGGCCACCCGCGCCGGGTTGGCGTCCAGCACCCCGTCCCGGACGGCCTGTTCCAGGACGCGGACGAGGACGGCAAGGCTGTTCTTCACCGTCGACAGGCCGCATTCGTCGGCGATCCAGCAGTGCAGCGCGCGGTTGACGACCCGGCGGGTGACCTTGCGCACGAGGACGTGCCCGATGCTGGGCACGACCCGCAACCGCCACCCGGCCTGGTAGGGGGACATGGTCAGGGTTTCCAGGCCGTGCATCGCTGCCTCCCACCTCCGTTCCCCGTAGGCGGCGAGTGACATCGTGTGTGTGTCGTTCCCGGACGGAATCCGGCACACGGCGTTATCGTTCATTATCGAATCACCCTTGTCTGCTGGGAAGTTATTCGGCCGACGGAGCCGAGGGCGCGATGTGCTCGTGAGCGTGAAACCGAAGTCGAGGAATCGTGACCACATCGTGCCGTGGTCGGTGCGGTGAACTGCCGGCCCGACGGAGAGCGCATTGCAGCGCCGCTGCTGCGGAAGGGGAACGACAGCCGGCCGAGGTCGTCAATAGGCCGGGCTCCACAGCACGGACGGTCCGCGCCGACGGCCCTCCCGCGGATCACTCACCGGTACCGGAGAATTGTGGACGCACCTCCAACTCGCTTATGTGCAACGGAAGATGCGGAAACGGCGTAGGCTTTGCCGATGCCGAAGTGACTTCCATTGTCACCATCAGCGGTGGCCGGCGGCGGTCGGCTATTGACAGCGCGTCGGTTCCCGCTGTGTTCCACATACAAGAATGACAAGCGGCGAGCTTGCTGCTGCACACGGTTCTACATCGCGATCAAGCGGGAGCAGTGAGCAATCAAACGCTTCATCAGTCATGAGTGGAATAAAGGCATCTTCTAAGGCCATTGCGCAAGTTGGTACGGGTTTCCTCTTTTCGCGCTGCTCCGAACGGGTGGCCTTATCGGTTGACTGTTGTAGCCCGCCGAGCCGCATGGATAACTAGTCGCATCCAACCGGTGGGCCGCCCATCCTCTCCGGGGAGCGGCACCTGGCCTACCCGTTGGCCCGGCCCAGCGCCTGGTTGCGGTCAGACCGAGATGCCGTATGGGCGTCCCCGGTAGAGGGTTTTGGATCCGTCAGCCGGTGCCGGCACCTCGGCACCGGCTGATCGGCCCCCACATTCGGATCAGGGGGCTTCATGCGAACCATTTCCACTCTTCGCTGGGTCAACGGCGCAGGTGCCTTGATCCCGGCCCTCACCGCGACCGCACCGGAACCCGACCGGTCCGGCGGTGACCTGAATCTCCCGATTCCGATCCCGATCCCGATGCCGGGTGACGAAGCCGCGCTCGTGACCGCGGCCGGTCCGGCCCCCGCGTCCGGCACCACCACGCCGCCGCCGGCACCGCACCGTACCCACCCGTCCCACGCTCCGTACGGGAACGGCAACGGCAACGCGGACGCCGCGCTCCGGCGCACCACCGCTGCGGATTCCCCGGCGGGACGGTCCCCCCTCCCCGTCCGCGGGGAATCCGCCCGGTATTTCCGCACCGGCGGAACGGCTGGACAGGTGGGAACGGCCGGAGCGGTCCCCGCCCCCGCCCCCGGCGCCGGCCGGCGACCCGTACCGGCCGGAACCCGCTTTCGCGGTATCCGGACCGAATTCCCTTGTGCCGACGGCGATATCACCGAAACCGCTGGTGTGGAGTCCCCCATCTCCCGCTCGTGGAACGGGAATTGCGTTCTGCGCGGCGCGGGCCGCTCCCTCGACAACGGAAGCGCGACGATGACCGCCGCCCGCTTCACCGGCACCCGTCCTGCCGCGTTTATCGCGGCGGAATTCAGTAACAAGGCCTGAGCGGGCCCTCACCCCGCAGCCTGCCCCGGGCGCCGCCGGGACCGTCACGGTCACCGTTTACGCCGCGCCTTCCCCGCCGCCGACGACCTCCACGGCGCCGCCGCTCCATCCCTCATGGCCGGTACGGCAGTTGTCGCCCCGCCGTATCCGGTCCCGCAGTGATCTGCACCCGGGTCCCCCCACCTCACTCCGAAGCCTGCCCCCCACATAACCCACTGCGACAGAACACCGGAGAACAGTATGGCGAAAAGAAGAATGGTGATCCTCGTCGACGGGCCGGAGGGAAATGCCCTGCCGCAGCACCTGCACGACGATGCGGGCGATCCGATAAGGATCCTCCGGGGCAACGGGTACGAACGTTTCGAATTCTACGGCGAGTACGCGGACCTGGGCGGACAACAGGTCCCGGTCTACCGCTGGTGTTACCGCACACGAATCGCCGAGTAGGCGTTGTGCGTCCCGCAGAAGAAAGCGATGTGCAGAGGAGAACGAACATGTTGAACCTCGTGAGGGATGGAGTTCTGTCATGAACCAGCAGTCCGGGAACTCCGGAGAACGAAACAAGAGCCGCGATGTGGTGGTGACGGGTGTCGGATTCTGTCTGCCCGGCCGGACGGAGCCGGTCTTCACTGCCGACGACATGTGGGCCGTGATCTCCAACGGCCAGTCCTGCCTGAAGCGTGACGAGGTCTACTACGGATCGGTCGAGCTCACCCAGGAGATGTTCGACGAACGCCTCCCGGACGTGCCGCCGTTCTTCTCCCGCCACTACACCTCGGCGCACCGCTTCGGCCTGGTGTCGATGGCGGAAGCCACCACCGATGCCGGGCTGACGTTCTACGGCGGTGCCCTGAGCGAGGCCGCGATCCTGGTCGGGCGCGGCGGTGTCGACGCGAACATCGACAGCTATCTCTCGGTGCTGAGCGCGGACCCGGGCAAGACCAGCGCACCGGACGCCATGGAGCTGTTCGTCGCGGCCGAACAAGCCGTGACACCCTCCGACGTCGCCCTGGTCCAGGCGGCGCTGACCCAGTCCAACGGCCCCTGCTACACCGTCTCGTGCGGCTGCGCCTCGTCCGCCGTGCAGATCGGCAACGCCCGGCGGATGATCGCCCAGGGCGAGGTCGATGTCGCGGTGGTGACCGGGGTCGACGTCTTCAACGTCCACCTCATCCAGAACATCCAGCGGCTGCTGAGCGGCGCGCAGCAGACCTACGACGACCTCCGCACCACCGGAATGCCGGAGCTGCTGCCGTCCTTCAGCTCCCTCATGCGGCCCTACGACCGGCGGGCGGACTGCATCAACCACGGTGAGGGCGCCGCCACGGTGATCCTGGAAAGCCGTGAGCACGCCGCCCGGCGCGGTGCGCACATGTACGGCCAGGTGCTGGCCACCGCCATGACCCGGGACGGACTGGCCAACCCCCTCGCGTCCGACGAGACCGGCGCGGAGCTCGTCGCCGCCGTCCGCCGCTGCCTCGGCGACCGGTGGCGGATCGACGAGGTGCCGTATGTCCACGGCGGCAGCGACGGCAACATCGTCGTCACCGCCTTCGAGGCGGCCGCCATCCGGGAGCTGTACGGGCCCGACAGCGATGTGCTGATGACGTCCCAGGAAGGCTGCTTCGGTCACAACGGCGCACCGGCCGGCTGCCTGGGCGTCGCCATGACGCTGATGATGATGGAGCGGGGGCAGGTCTGCCCCACCGCCAACTGCGAGCAGCCGGCCGACGGGCTGCCCTTCGACCCCGTCCCCGGTGTGCGGCCCCGCCCGCTCGACTTCGACTACGCGCTGAGCTTCAACTACCAGGTCGGCGGCGTGAAGAACGCCATCCTCCTCGGCAGTCCGGAAGCCGTGTGACCACGGGCAGATCACCTCCCACATACGGAGACCCGATGAGCAACGACATGCACGGCTCGCCATCCGAGTCACGACCCACCCACGAGACAGAGCCCGTCGCCGTGATCGGCATGGGCTGCCGGCTTCCCGGCGACACCGATTCGCCCGCGGCGCTGTGGCGGCTGCTGGTCGACGCGCGCGACGCCGTCGGCGAGCTGCCCGCGGAGCGCCGGCGTCTGGTTCCCGAGGCCCCCGGTCCGGGGAGCCGGGCACCGACGCCCCGTCAGGGCGGCTATCTACGCGAGGTGACCGGCTTCGACGCGGCCTTCTTCGGGGTCGCGGGCGGGGAGGCCGATGTCCTGGACCCCCAGCACCGCCTGCTGCTGGAGGTCACCTGGGAGGCCCTGGAACACGCCGGCCTCCCGCCGGACCGGATGAACGGCACCCAGACGGGCGTCTTCGCCGGGATCAGCTACAGCGACTACATGGACCAACTGGCCGGTCAGCCACAAGAGTTGGAGGGGTCGATCCTGACCAACGGGCACTGTGTGGCGGCCGGCCGGATCTCGTACCTGCTCGGTCTGCAGGGGCCCTGTGTGGCGCTGGACACCGCCTGCTCCTCCTCCCTGGTGGCCGTGCACATGGCACGCCGCTCACTGGGCGCCGGTGAGTGCGATGTCGCGCTCGCCGGCGGCGTCACCCTGAGCTTCCAGCCGCGCATCACCCGCTCCTTCGCCCGTATGGGCATGCTGTCGGCCGGCGGACGCTGCCGGACCTTCGACGCCGACGCCGACGGGTTCGTGCGCGGTGAAGGCTGCGGCGTCGTGGTGCTCAAGCGCCTGACCGACGCGGTACGGGACGGCGACCGGGTGCTGGCGGTGCTGCGCGGCTCGGCCACGAACCAGGACGGCTCGTCCGAAGGCCTGGCCGCGCCGTCGGTGACCGCCCAGCGGGCCCTGTATCTGGACGCCCTCGGACAGGCCGGTGTCGACCCACGGGACGTGGGCATGGTGGAGACCCACGGCACCGGTACCCCCGTGGGGGACCCGATCGAGTTCGCCAGCCTCGCCGAGGTCTACGGCTACGGGCCGGGGAGGTGCGCCCTGACGTCGGTGAAGACCAACGTGGGGCATCTGGAACCGGCCGCCGGAGTCACCGGGCTGATCAAGAGCGTGCTGTGCCTGCAGCGCGGCACCATCCCGGCGAATCTGCACTTCCGGCGCTGGAACCCGGCCATCACCCCCGGGGGCACCCGCTTCTTCGTCCCCACCGAACTGACCGCATGGCCGCTGCGCACGGCCACACGGCTGGCCGCCGTGTCCTCCTTCGGCTTCTCGGGGACCAACGCCCATGTCGTGCTCGAACAGGCACCGGAACCGCGGCCCGCCCGCAGCCAGGAGCTCGGCCGCCCGACCCGGACGGCCTCCGATGTCTTCCTGGTGTCGGCCGGATCCCCCGACGTCCTGCCGGCCGCGGCCACCCGGCTCGCGGACTGGATGGAGGGCGACGGCGCCAACGTCCCGCTCCGCGACATCGCGCACACCCTGGCCCTGCGGCGCTGCGCGGGCCGCGGACGGATGGGCGTGGTGACCTCCGCGCGCCGCGAACTCATCGGCTCGCTGCGGGCGTTCGCGTCCGGGGAGCGGCACCCGGCGGTGGTGACCGGCGCCGTGGGCGCCGCGGTCGAGCGGCAGCCGGTGTGGGTGTTCTCCGGCCAGGGCTCCCAGTGGCCCGGCATGGGACGCGGACTGCTGAAGACCGAACCGGCCTTCCTCGACGCGCTGACCGAGCTCGACGAGCTCATCAAGGCGCAGAGCGACGTGTCCGTGCTCGATGTGGTGCGCCAGGGCAGACCCGTCCAGGGCTGCGGCACGGTGCAGCCGGTGCTGTTCGCCCTCCAGGTCGCCCTCGCCGCCACCTGGCGCTCGTACGGCGTCGAACCCGCCGCGGTGATCGGCCACTCCATGGGCGAGGTCGCGGCGGCGGTGGTGGCCGGGGCGCTGACCCTGGCCGACGGGGTCCGGGTGATCTGCCGGCGCTCCGGACTGCTGAGCGATATCGCCGGCAGCGGCAGCATGCTCAGCGTCGGCCTGGACGCCGCCACGGTCCGCGAGGAACTCGCCGGCAGCGCCGCCGACACCGTGTCGGTCGCCGTCCTCTCCGCGCCCGACTCCACCGTCGTGGCCGGACGGACCACGGAGGTGAGCCGGCTGGCCGCCGCCTGGGAGGCCCGGAAGATCCCGGTGTTCCCGATCGCGGTGGACGTCGCCTCGCACTGTCCGCTGGTGGACCCGGTGCTGCCGGCGCTGCGTTCGGCGCTGGCCTCTCTCGCTCCGCGGCAGCCCAAGGTGCCGTTCTACTCGACGGTCGTCGACCCCGGGGAGACGCCGTCCTTCGACGCCGACTACTGGTGCGACAACCTGCGCCGCCCGGTGCGGTTCGCCGAGGCGGTGGCCGCCGCGGCCGCCGACCGGCACGTGGTCTACGTCGAGATCTCCCCGCACCCCGTGGTCACCCACTCCGTCGACAGCAGTCTGGCCGGTCTCGTCACCGACCCCGTCGTCCTGCCGACGCTGCGCCGCGACGAGGACGACCAGTCCACGCTGCGGACCCAGCTCGCCGCGCTGCACTGCGCCGGGGTGCCGGTCAACTGGCGGCACCTCTACGCCGAGGGCGCGCTGGTGGACGTGCCCACCGTCACCTTCGACCGCCGCCACCACTGGGCCGACGCCCCGCAGCCCACGGCTCTCGCCGAGGCCCCCCGCGCCCAGCTGCCCGGCCACCACACCGAATTCCCCGGCGAGCCCGTGCGGCACTGCTGGCGCGCCGACGCCGGTACCGACGCACTGCCCTGGCTCGCCGACCACCGGGTGCACGGCAACGCGGTCTTCCCCGGAGCGGCCCACTGCGGTCTGGCCCTCTCGGTGGCCTGCGAGGTCTTCGGCGCGGCACCGCACGAAGTGGAGGTCACCGACGTCCACTTCAAGCAACTGCTGCGGCTGGAGGCGGACACCGAGGTCTCCACCGTCGTCACGATGACCGCACCGGACCGGGCCCAGTGCCAGATCCTCGCCCGCAACGAGAACGGCGACTGGGAGCCGCAGGCGGACGCGGTGCTGCACCGGCTGAGCGTGCGGCCCGAGCTCCGGCCCAGATCCGTCGACGAGATGGCCCTGCGCCACCCGCTGTCCGTCGACCCGGCCGATCTCTACGCCGGTCTGCGCCGGCGCGGCCTGGAACACGGCCCGGCCTTCACCGGTGTCCGCCGGCTGAACGCCGGCCGCCACAACGACAGTTTCTGGGCCGAGGTCGCGGTACCGCGCCAGGCCAGCAGTCCGCCTCCCGGGCTGCCGGTCCACCCCGTCCTCCTCGATGTCTGCGCCCAGCTCGCCGTGGCGCCGCTGATCAACGAGGAGGACCAGGCGCTGGTGCTGCCGGTGGGCATGCAGGCGCTGCGCCTCATCGGTGACCCCGCGACCGCCGTGTACTGCCACGCACACGTCAGCGAGATCACGCCGGAAGCCATCGTGGCGAACGTGCGCCTCCTGGACGACAGCGGCGCCGTGGTGCTCGTCGTCAACGGTCTGCGCTTCGCGCGGCGCGCGGCCGCCCGCGGCACCCCGGCGGTCGACGACTGGCTGCTGGAGATCGGCTGGCGCTCCACGCCCCGCGCGGCCCCGGACGGCGGCCACGCACCGGGCAGCTGGGTCATCGTGGGCGAGGCGGACGGCTCGGCCCAGGCGCTGGCCGCCGCGCTGCGCACCCGCTGCGCCCGCACGGTCGTCTGGGACCGGCCGCTCGACGACGCCTCCCTCGACACCTTCCGCGACGCGCTCACCGGGCGGCTGGCCGCCACCCTCGAAACCCCGCGCGGTGTGGTGCTGGTGTGCGGCCCCGCGGACGGCGGGGAGCCCACCGAGCAGTCCTTGCGGCGCACCCGCAGACTCCTCGGCGCCCTGCAGGCCATCACCGCCACCACGGAAACGCCCCGGCTGTACGTCGTCACGCGCGGGGCCCGCGCCGTGGTGCCGGGCGACGAGGTCGACCTCGGCCAGACCGCGCTGCGCGGACTGCTGCGGGTCGGCGCCCTGGAACACCCCGAGCTCCGGCCGGTGCTGGTGGACGCCGACCCGCACGACGCCGATCCCGAGGAGGTGTCCCTGGAACTGCTGGCGGACGCGGACGACGACGAGGTCGCCCTGCGCGCCGACGGCCGGTACGTCGCCCGCCTGGAGCACGCCGCGCCGAGCGGCGGGCAGGACGAGACGGCCACCGCCTGCACCGTGCGCTACGGGGTGGACGGATTCCGGCTGCGCGCCGGACACCTGGGCGATCTGTCGAGCCTGGAGTACGCCGTCACCGAACGGCGTGCGCCCCGGCCCGGCGAGGTCGAGGTACGGGTCACCGCCGCCGGCCTGAATTTCCGCGATGTGCTCACGGCCATGGGCCTGCTCCCCGGCGAGACGGACGTCCGCTACCGCATCGGCTTCGAATGCGCGGGTGTGGTGAGCGCGGTCGGCGACGGGGTGGAACGCCCGCAGGTCGGCGACGAGGTGATCGCGGTCGATCTGCGGGGCGGCGCGTTCGGGTCGTTCCTGACCGTGCCCGCCGACGCGGTGGCCCCCGTCCCGTTCGGCATCGAACCGGTCGTCGCGGCCGGGCTGCCGATCGCCTTCCTCACCGCCTGGTACGCGCTGCGCTCGGTCGCCCGGCTCACCGCCGGGGAGCGGGTGCTGATCCACTCCGCCACCGGCGGCACCGGTATGGCGGCGATCGCGGTGGCCCGGCTGCTGGGCGCCGAGGTGCTGGCCACGGCCGGCAGCGAGGACAAGCGCCGCTATCTGCGGGGCATGGGCATCCGCCACGTCATGGACTCCCGCACGCTGGAATTCGGCGAACGCACCCGCGAGGCGACCCACGGCGAGGGCGTGGACGTGGTCCTCAACTCGCTGTCCGGAGCGGCCATCCGGACGGGCCTGGAGACCCTGCGCCCGTTCGGCCGCTTCGTGGAGCTGGGGGTCCGCGACATCCTGGCGGACGCCCCGCTGGGCATGCTGCCGCTGCGGCACAACGTCACCCTGAGCACCGTCGACCTGATCGAGCTGCGGCGCAACCGCCCCGACACCTTCGCCACGGTGTGGCGGGAGGTCCTCGAAGCGTTCGAGGAGGGCCGGCTCAAGCCCCTGCACTGCACGGAGTATCCGCTGTCGGAGGCCACCACGGCCTTCCGCACCATGGCGGCCGCCGACCATGTCGGCAAGCTGGTGCTGACCGTGCCCGACAGCGGGGAGGCCCCCGCGGTGCTGCCCGACATGGATCTGCCCGTACAGGAGGGCGGCGCCTATATCGTCACCGGCGGGCTGCGCGGCCTGGGGCTGGCCACGGCGAAATGGCTCGCGGGCCACGGCGCCGGCCATCTCGTGCTCAACGGCCGCTCCGCCCCGTCCCCCGAAGCCGCGCAGACGCTCGCCACGGTGATCGGCAAGACCACCAAGGTGTCGGTGGTCCTCGGCGACATCGCCGAGCCGGACGTCGCCGGCCGGCTGGTGTCCACGGCGGTGGCCGACGGGTTCCGGCTGCACGGTGTGGTGCACTGCGCCATGGTGCTGGACGACGCCGTGATCGCCAACGTCGCCGAGGACCAGCTGGAGCGGGTCTGGATGCCGAAGGTCACCGGCGCGTGGCAGCTCCACCGGGCCACGGAGGGGCATCCGCTGGACTGGTTCGCGGCGTTCTCCTCGATGGCCTCGCTGCTGGGCAACCCCGGCCAGGGCTCCTACGCCGCGGCGAACTCCTGGCTCGACGGGTTCGCGGCCTGGCGCTCCGCACAGGGGATGCCGACACTGGCCGTCAACTGGGGCCCGTGGGGCGAGATCGGGGTCGCCACGGACTTCAGCGCCCGCGGCTACCGCACCATTCCCACGGACCAGGGCCTGGCGGCACTGCAGACGCTGCTGGCGCACCGGCGGGTGCAGACCGGGGTACTCCCCGGCCCGCCGGACACCTGGCTGCCGCCCGCGGGCCGGCATCTCCCCTTCTTCAGCGGGTTGTCCGGCGACGCACCGGCGGAGCAGGCCCCGGCACCGGACGACACCACCGAGGACATGCGGGCCAAGCTCACCGCCCTGCCGGCCGGTCTGGCCCGGAGGGCGGCGCTGGAGGAGCATCTGGCGGGCCATGTCCGCGATGTGCTGCGGCTGGGCAAGAGCTCTCTCGACCCGCAGACCCCGCTGAAATCCCTGGGGTTCGACTCGTTGCTGGCCATGGAGCTACGGGCCCGCATCGACCGCTCCTTCGGCCTCAGCCTCCCGCGGAACTTCGTCTGGGAGCACCCCACGCTCGCCGCCCTCGCCGCCGGTATCGCCGAGCAGCTGGGCCTGGAATTGACGGCACCATAGCCCCTTGGTTCATCGGGGCACACGACGCCCGGCGGGTCGCTCGGACCCGCCGGGCGTCGGCCTGTTCAGGTCCCCGCCGAAGCGGTAGCATTTCTTCCGCATTCTCCCGGAATTAATTTCCGGCACGGTCTCCGCGCATGCTCATCAATGGCATTACCGATAATGCGCAACCGTTTTCTTATGGTGATAGTATTTCGCGTCGGCAATATCCCCGACTGCTCCCATTGCTGCACACTGCGCCTTCCCGGGCGGGCTCTCGCGCTGCTTGAATTAATGCGGGAAAGAGGTCGGAAGCGGTCCGGTGCACACCGGAGGCGCGGCGAACTCCGAAGGCCGCCAGGACAGATCGAGCGATGGCGCTGGCAGTGCTTCATGAGGCGAAAGCGACATCGGAGTCCATGAGGCATGTACGAAAGGGGTAGTCATGTTACCCACCACAATGCATTCGGCCGAAGTCATGGTGACCGCCCGGCATATCGCCGGCTGGCCCGAGGAAAGAAACTCACTGGTCCCCGCCGACTGCTGGGGTTCCGGGCAGCAAGTGGTACTTCGACTGCCCGCGTTGAAGCGGGCCGTACCTGTCTGCCGCAGCCTGGCGCGCTCCTGGCTCGACGGACAACGCATACACGACGAGGACACCCGCTATCTGGTGCTGCTCGTCCTGTCGGAACTGTTCACCAACGCCATCCAGTATTCCGCCGGCACCCGTATCACCTGCCGGATAGGGAGAGCGGAGAACCAGCTGCACATCGAGGTGCACGACCGCGGGGGAACGCCGTCGGTGCCACGGATGCGCCACCCGGGCCAGGAACAGGAGCACGGCCGCGGCCTGGAACTGGTCGCCAAGTCCTCCTCGCAATGGGGCCGCAGGGTCGAGGCGGACAGCGGCTGCACCGTGTGGGCGGCGGTGCCGCTGGCAGCCGGCGTACGGCACGGCGTGGCGCCGTAACGCCTCCACAAGGGCCGGTCCCGGCGTTCAGGCCGGCGGGCCTCGCACGACGGAACACACCGAGCGGCGGGCCGGATCGCCACCGGCGACCGGTACCCCTCTGCCGCTGCACCCCTCGCGGGTGGCTCTCTACCGCCGACGGCCGGCCGGGCTCCGGCTCCGCACCCCCTCCCCGCGGGACGGTACGGGCCCACTGGCCGTCGGTGCCCCCAGGGCCGGCTGCCCCGCCCGCCGGTCCGCCCCACGCCGGGGCGTCACTTGGGCACCCGTACACCGCTCTCCTGCACCAGGGTCTCGAATTCGCGCACCGCCGTCGTGTCGGCGAAGGGCCGCAATTCGTCCCTGAACTGCTGCAAGTACCGTTCCCCGAGCGCCGTCTTCATCCTGCCGAGCAGCGCCACCGCCTGTACGGCGGCCTGGCACCCCTCCTCGACGTCACCGGCCTGCACTAAGACGGTGGCCAGCAACAGCAGATCGATGGCCCGGCGCCGTACCCGGGTCCGCGGATGCCGGGCGAGGGCCTCCTCGGCCCGCCGGGCGGCCGGCCGCGGCTGCTTCAGGTCCCGGTAGCAGTGGGCCAACTCGTCGGCCAGATAGGCGCGGTCGAACTGCGCGATCCACTCGGGACTGTCCCCCGGAACGACATGCGCCATCGCCTCGGTGGCCTTGTCCGCCAGTATTTTGCACATCCGCGCGTCCCCGAGCATGGCGTAACCGCGGGCCTCGGTCGCATAGAACATGGCCTGCGCGGCCAGCGGGGCCCGCCCCCGGGTGCCTTCCTGTGCGGCGCGGGCGAGCTGGACCGCCTCCCGGGAGCAGCCGGCGCCGACGGCGAGATGACTCAGTCCGGCCGCCAGCACATAGCCGCCGTAGCACCGGTCGTCCGCGGCCTGCGCGAGCCGCAGGGCCTGGATGTAGTACCGCTGCGCCAGGCCCGGCTGCCCGATGTCCAGGGCCGTGTACCCGGCGAGCTCCGTCAACCGGGCGGCCGCGGCGAACAGTTGCTGTCCGGTGGCCTCGGCGTAACTCCCGTCCATCAGACCGGACAGCACACTGCTGAGACAGGAGACGATGACCGGCCGGACATATCCGCTGCCGACACGGTGATCGAGTTCGGCCAGCGCCTGGGTCGTCGCCCGCACCAGCTCCACATCGGTCGCCCCCACCCGCGGCCCCAGCCGCCAGCTGCGTGCCACCTGCGGATCCGGGGAACTGATCAGCCAGTCCCTGCTGGGCTCGACCAACGCCGAGGCGGTCATGGCGGAACGCGACAAAAGCCCCCTGGACTCGGCGTCCATATGCCATAGTTCACGGACCTGTTCCAGCGCGTCCTCCACCGTGGCCGCGAAGTGGAGACCGACCCCGCAGGTCACGCTGTTGCCGTTGGCCATACCGATCTCTTCCGTCGAGACCGTGCGGCCGAGTTTGCCGCTCAGTGCCTCGGCGATGATCGCCGGCACCCGGCCGCGTGGCCGCTGACCACTCAGCCACCGGCTCACGGAGGTCTTGTCGTACCGCAGATCCAGACCCTGCGCCTCTCCCAGGACGTTCACCTGGCGGGCCAGCGCGGAGTTGGACAATGAGGCTTCCTGGATGAGCGACCGCAGCCGCTGGTTGGTCTGACGCGCGACGAGTGGTCGGGCGGCCATGGTGCGCCTCCAAGCACATGCCGCCAACGATTCACGTTGGCATATACAGAGAGAACGGGACAGGAAGGTCAATACCCAACAAGCGGGGCTGAATCGCCATGACCAAAGTCAAGTCGTCGCCTGGGCGTTGCGCCCAGTAGCAAAGGGGCATGAGGGGGCTCCAGAAGCCCTTCCCCTGCACCCGCCCGCTCTGCGCGCCCCTGCCGTCCCCTCCGGCGCCCACCGCTCCCCACCGCGCACAACCACCACCACCCGAGCGCGGCCCACGCACCCGGGTGAGCCGTACGCGTACGTATCGGGGTGGGCCGTACGTGTACGCATCGAGGTGAGCCGTACGCGTATGTGTCGGGGTGAGTTGCACATGTACGCATCGAGGTGAGCCGTACGCGTATGTGTCGGGGTGAGTCGTACGTGTACGCGTCGGGGTGAGCCGTACGCATCGGGGTCCGCGCCCCGTGGCGTCACGGGCGTCAACGGGCGTCACGCCACCAGCGGCCGGTCCGTCGGGGCGATGGGGGAGGGAAGTTCGGTGGAGCCGGTGAGAAAGCGGTCCGCGGCCGCCGCGGCAGCCCGGCCTTCCGCGATGGCCCACACCACCAGCGACTGCCCCCGCCCCGCGTCGCCCGCCACGAAGACGCCGTCCACTGCCCCGGTCCCGGCCCCGGCTGCTGCCCCGGCCCCGTCCACCGCCGCGGCCCCGTCCGGCCCCGCCCCGCCCGTCCGCTCGCCCCGCGCGGCCGCGAAACCGGCGTCCCGGGCGAAATTCCCCCGGACGTCCAGCGTGAGCCCGAGCTGCGTCATCAGCCCGGTGCCCCGCTCCGGACCGGAGAAGCCGAGGGCGATCAGCACCAGCTCCGCCGGGAGTACCCGCTCGGTGTCCGGCAGCGGCCTCCTGGCCGTCGGCTCCACCTCCGTCAGATGCAGCGCGCGCACCCGCCCGGCCGCGTCCCCCTCGAACCGGAGGGTGGCGGAGGAGAAGAACCGCGGATCCGTGCCCGCCCGGCCCCGGGCCTCTTCATGGGCGTGGGAGATCCGGTAGACCTTCGGATAGACCGGCCAGGGCTCGGCGTCCGCCCGGGCGTCGCCCGGCTCCGGGTTGATGTCCAGCTGCACCACGGACGCCGCGCCCTGCCGCAGGACGGTGCCCAGACAGTCCGAACCGGTGTCCCCGCCACCGACGATCACCACATGCCTGCCCTCGGCGGTGACCGGCGGCGCGGCGTAGTCACCCTCGGCGACCCGGTTGGCGAGGGTCAGATACTCCATGGCCTGGTGGATGCCGGACAGCTCACGCCCGGGGACGGGGAGCTCCCGCCGTTCCATGGCGCCGACGGCCACCACCATCGCGTCGTGCCGCCTGCGGAGCTCGGTGACATCGGCCGCGCCGCCGACGTCCACCCCCGTGCGGAACTTGGTGCCCTCCGCCCGCATCTGCGCAATACGGCGGTCCAGATGCCGCTTCTCCAGCTTGAACGCGGGGATGCCGTAGCGCAGCAGCCCGCCGATGCGGTCGGCGCGCTCGTAGACGGCGACGGTGTGCCCGATACGGGTCAGCTGCTGCGCCGCCGCCAGCCCCGCGGGCCCGGAGCCGATCACGGCGACGCTCTTCCCGCTGAGCCGCTCCGGCGGATGCGGGACCGTGAACCCCTGCTCCCAGCTCTGGTCGGCGATGGCCTGCTCGACGTTCTTGATCGTCACCGGATCGGCATTGATGGCCAGCACACAGGCGTCCTCGCACGGCGCCGGGCACAGCCGCCCGGTGAACTCGGGAAAGTTGTTCGTCGCATGCAGCCGCTCGGCCGCCGCCCGCCAGTTGCCCCGCGTCGCATACGCATTCCACTCGGGGATGAGGTTCCCCAGCGGACACCCGCTGTGGCAGAACGGTATGCCGCAGTCCATACAGCGCCCCGCCTGCTCAGCCACCAAGGGCAGCAGCGCCTGCCCCGCGTAGACCTCGTCCCAGTCACTCAGCCGCTCCTCGACGGGGCGAGCCGGAACGGGCCGACGGGGGACCTTGAGAAAGCCGCGTGGGTCGGTCATCCACCGCCTCCATCGCTCACTCACGGCGCAATAAGGCGTTCTGCCAGCCTACGCCTGGTTTGTACGGCTTTCATGAGCCGGCGACGTGGGGCGGGGTGGGGCGGCGTTGGCTGGACAGGGTCTAGATCTCGCCACCGGCGACGCCGTTCCGCCCTCCCGTCCGCCCTCCCGGTCGACGGCTTCCGCTTCCACGCGCCCCTCGCGCTGCGTCCCCTCGCCGCCCCCCATGAGCGATCTTCGCCACCCAAATATCCGACAAATTTCGTGTACTGACTGCCACGAAGGATCGGCAATGCGTGGGCGCGTTCCCGACGCGCCGCTCGGACCGCGTATCGATTAGGTCACAGCGGCCGATGATTTGCCCAGCCTGGAGCGCTTTGGGCGATCTGCTCCGTGATCTGCATCACGCTGGCTGAAATTCGCCCGTGGTACATCTTCACGACCGCCTGACGGACGTCACCCATGTCCGCGTAGGGGGCGCTTGAGCCGGCCGATCGCCGGCATGCAACTCCATCAGCATCCGGGGGGATCGAAACCCGATCCGTCGCCAAGCGAGGCGCGGGTCGGCATGGAGCGGAAGGGCGCACCACACATGACCTCAACGCAGGTCGGCACGAACCCCGGCGACGGCAACGAAGCCTCGGGCGCGGCACCGGAAGAGGGCTACGAGCGCGGTCTCGGCAGCCGTCAGGTCCAGATGATCGCCATCGGCGGCGCCATCGGCGTCGGTCTCTTCCTGGGCGCGGGCGCGAACATCGCGAAGGCCGGGCCCAGCCTCATCCTCATGTACGCCCTCGCCGGCGTGATCGTCTTCTTCATCATGCGAGCGCTCGGTGAGCTGCTTCTGTATCGCCCGGTGTCGGGTTCCTTCTCGGAGTACGCCCGCGAGTTCCTCGGCCCCTTCTTCGGGTTCGTAACGGGCTGGACGTACTGGCTCATGTGGGTCGTCACCGGCATGGCCGAGCTGACGGCCGCCGCGATCTACGTGCACTTCTGGTTCCCACAAATCCCTCAATGGGTCACCGCGCTGGTCTTCCTGGTCGTGCTGTTCGTGGCCAACCTGATCTCGGTGAAGATCTTCGGTGAGATCGAGTTCTGGTTCTCGATGGTCAAGGTCACCGCGCTCGTCGGCATGATCGTGATCGGTCTCGGCGTCGTCACCTTCGGCTTCAGCCAGGCGGGAGACGCCGCTGCGGTCTCCAACATCTGGGCCCACGACGGGATCTTCCCCAACGGCATCGGCTCCAGCCTCATGACCCTCCAGGGCGTCATGTTCGCCTACCTCGCCGTCGAGCTGGTCGGTGTCACCGCGGGCGAGTCCGAGGACCCGGAGAAGACCCTGCCGAAGGCCATCAACACGCTGCCGTGGCGCATCATCGTCTTCTACGTCGGTGCGCTCAGCGTGATCCTGATGGTCGTCAAGTGGACGGAGTTCGAGCCCGGCGTCAGCCCGTTCGTGGCCGCCTTCGCGAAGATCGGCATCCCGGCCGGTGCGGCGATCATCAACTTCGTCGTCCTGACCGCCGCGCTGTCGTCCTGCAACTCGGGTATGTACTCCACCGGGCGCATGCTCCGCGACCTCGCCGCCAACTCCGAGGCACCGAAGGTCCTCGGCAAGCTGAGCTCCACCAAGACCCCGGCCCTGGGCATCACCCTCTCCGCCGCCCTCATGGGCATCGGCGTGATCCTCAACTACATCGTCCCGGAGAAGGCGTTCGGCTACGTCACCTCGGTGGCCACCGCGGCCGGCATCTGGACCTGGCTGATGATCCTCATCAGCCACATCCTCTACCGCCGAGCGGTCGTCGCCGGCCGCCTGCCCGCCTCGTCCTTCCCGGCGCCGGGCGGCACGGTCTGCAGCTGGATCGCGGTGGCGTTCCTCCTCCTGGTGACCGTCCTGATCGCGATCGACCCGGACAGCCGCATCTCGCTGTACGTGGGCGCCGGCTGGGCCGTCTGCCTGGCGATCGGCTGGGCCGTCCTCAAGTCCCGCAACCCGCACATCGCGGCGAAGTCGAAGACCCAGGACAAGCAGCTGGAGACCACCGGCCGGCCCCGCGGCTAACCGGAGAGGCCCCAGACAGACGGTCCTCGACTCCACCACACCCCCTGACGGGGCGCCCAGGCACAACCGGCCTGGGCGCCCCGTCGGCATTGCACACGGCGACTTTGAGAGGGAGCCGCTCCAGCCTGGCCGAAGCCACCGAGCGGCACTCGCCAATCCGCCCCCGACCAGCAAAAAGCCCTCCACAAGGGAGGGCTGAACACCGTACGGGCGAAAGCGCCCCGGCAGGACTCGGGCAAGTCTGGTCTCCGCACGGCTGTCACCGGCGTGCTAGCCGCTACGATCTTGGCCAGCGTGATAGTGGCAACCTGGGCATGGGCAGGGCCGTTGTGGCGTGCGCTGGTGCCGATGGCCCGGCCAAGCTGGTCCACCTCACCAAGGCTGTGCTGACCGAAGCGACTCTTGCCTGTGCCAATCTTCGCGAAGCGGATCTCACCAAGGCCAAGCTGATCGATGCGACGCTCACAAGCGTTAACCTGAACCGAGCGACGCTCACCCAGGCTGACCTGGAAGAGGCGACACTTACTAATTCTCTCCTCAACGGCGC
Source organism: Streptomyces sp. G7(2002) (assembly GCF_028870195.1). Classification (NCBI taxonomy): domain Bacteria; kingdom Bacillati; phylum Actinomycetota; class Actinomycetes; order Kitasatosporales; family Streptomycetaceae; genus Streptomyces; species Streptomyces sp. G7(2002). Next base: position 3,615,568 of record NZ_CP102609.1, on the reverse strand, counting down.
CGAATTGGGCGGAGCGGTGCTCGCTGACGCGCGCGGCCTCTCCAAACGACAAATCGAAGCGGCAGTAATCGACTCATACACCGCTCTTCCCCCGTACGTCACCGCAAGCCTGCCACCTCAGGCTGGCCCAGGCCGCTCCGACAACTACGGCTGAGACCCAACCTGTTGTCAGAGGTGGAAGCTGCGAGCCCGTTCAGTGAAATCGCGGAACTTCGCGGCCCGCCGGATGCCGTCCGTGAAGCGCCCCTGGAACTCTGTCAGGGTCGGCTCCGCCAACGGGCTGCAACACCCCGGGGGCGTTGCAACCGCCTTGTGCGCGGGACGGACAGGCGGGGTGTATGTATTGAGAGCCGTTCTCACCGAATTGAAGGAAGTTTGCGCGCTCCCAGGAATGTGCAATGAAAGTAGGGAGGGTCGCTCTCATATCCAACCTCGATGTAAACGTCTTGCACTGTCTCCCGGTTATTCCCGAATGCATCTTGGTGAGTTATTCGCACCTCTCCCTTTATGGACCGAAGTTGGGATTCAAGGTCGAGGTGTACAAATGCCAGGATGCGGGTCAGGCTTGCAGAAGCGCCCGGGAGTTAGATGTGAGGGCGTCGCGGGTATGGTATCGCCCTGGCGCAGCGTGCGACGCTCAAGCCCCACGACGGACGCGGATGGCGGGGGCCCGAGTGTTGCAATAGCCCAGCCCTCCAAACCAGTGCGTAGCTCCGCTATGCACTGCACAGTCTCCGGGCGTCGGCGTGCTTGGGACACCAGCGGTAGTAGCTGTCGTCGAGGTTGCGGCTGGGGACTGCCCGACCGCGCTGGGCCCGCCATCCGCTCCAGTACCGCGTGTTGCAGCGATTGCACAGCGGTGCGCGCACAAACCCATGCGTGTGGCAGTGGTCCCACACGCTGGCCCGCAGGCTCATGCAGCCCGCGCACATGAATTGCGCAGCTGCCGGCCAGCCCCTGCGGCCGGCGCGATCTACGCGGTAGTGCTGGCCGGCTAGTTCGCCGTCATACACCCCAGCGTCCGCATCGCTGCCTCTCGCGCCGTAGACGACCGCGGTGCGAGTGCACTCGCCGAGGTCGGCCACCACGGCGTCCCCGACACGCTCGAACCAGCCTTCAGAATCCTGTCCGTGGTGCGCCCCCAGACACGAACAGTCGCATTCGGCGCCCGTGGCCTCCAAACAGGCCCTTGTGCACCGCGACAATTTCGACATGTCTCGCCAGAGCACAATGAGCCCGTACCTGTCGACCGCCGCGGTCACCAGCTGCACCAGGCAGCTCCGTGGGAGGCTCCATCGGTCACCGTTCAACTGCGGGGAACGGACGCGCACTGTCTCGTGTAGCCAACGACGGTTGCCCTTCTGAGCCGGGATCTTGGCAATGACTTGTCCGTGCAGCGGTAGCCACACCATCGCCACCGGGCCTGTTCTGGGTCCTTTGACTACGCGTCCGTTTACGATGCGAACCTCTAACTGGTCCGTCATGTCCCCACGGTGGCATGCGTACGGCAGTCGCGGAACCCCGCCTCCATGCAGCGGAGCGACCCCGCGGTTCGGCACGCGTATTTCTACATCGCTTCGCAGGGACACGCCCCTGCGGTAGAACGGGGGAGCGTGAAAGGGAGCTGCAACACGTGCCCCGGGGTGTTGCGGCCGTCTTGTATGCGGGCCGGACAGGTGGGACAGCTCCGATCAGCGCTGTCCGGCTGGTTTCCGCAGTTCACAGCTCCAACCGGACAGTCGGACAGCTGGGACACGCCCCGGATCCAGGAAGATCGGCTATGACTGTGCACCTACCCCAGAACGTCATCCTCCCGGCCGGGCCAAGCCAGTTCGATCCCGACGCGCTCACACAGTCGGAGCCATCGAGCGTCAGTCGGCTCGTGCTCCACCCACAGCACTGCTCGCACACGAGCCGCCCTTCCGCGAAGCCTGTCGTGGTAATCGAGAAGCTGTCCAATGCCGGCGCGTAGCTGGCGTGTCTCATTGACCCGCGTTAGAGACTTGACCTCGCAGACAGTGAGATCCTCATCGTGGCGGCGCCACGCAAGGTCAAAGTCCGGGTCGGCGGCGCTGGGTGAGAGGACGGTCAAGCCCTGTGCAGAAGCGGCCGCTGCCAAGTCGTTCTGAAGCCGGCGATGAGTCCTCAGGTTTCTTCCCGTGAGATCCGAGTCTGGAGTGCTGGGCTGCGCGGCAGCCGGCTCGACCGATTCGTCAGCCACTCGATAGCCGCTGCCGACTGGGACGGTAGTCGGCTGAGACTCCGCACCCACAGGAACGAGATGGAAGCGAATGACCTGACGTGTAGCGCCGCCTCCAGTCTCTGGGGCACGGCTATAGCTGTACGACGTCACGGGATCGACAGCGAACTCACCGACGTAGCGGATAGTCCCGCGGGAGCCTTCGAAGAGCCGCAGAGCAAGGCCAGTTCGTACGTGATCGCGAATGGCTGCGTTGCCCACGCTCGTGAAGTCTTGATCGCCCTTCTGGCCATCGCCCGTGTAGTGGAAGGTGCCGTCCTCCGCCCACTCGTCGAAGTACCCATGCTGATGACCGGTGCGGGGGTCGGTGAAGACGAGTACGTTCGAAGACTTCTTGCACTTGCTGATGTCGCCTTGCCGGCTACCGCCGTAGCGATCGTGAAGCTTCTTACGCAGTACGGTGTCGCCAGGCTGCAGGTCCCACTCAGGCTCGCCATCAGCCGAGGATCCCCCGAAGGCGTCACTGAAGGCTTGCCACTGTGCGTCGTTGAGGCGATGGGGATTACCCGCGAAGAGCGTACGTAGCGTTGTGGTTTCAGCGAAACGTGGGTCTGCAGTGAAGTGGCTGCGTGGGACTGGCCGCTCAAGCCACTCATCCATGGCGAGTGGGGCGTACCAACGAGTGCCTGGATCCTCACGCCAGTACTTGTCCGGTGACGATGCCTGTTGCGTGGGGGAGCCCGTCAAGCGGCCACGCCCGATGAGTCCTCCCTTAGGCCCCGTCAGCCACATGACGAAGCGATCTCCTTCGGCCATCTGGTTCCTGTAGCGCACGACGCTCCAAGACTGGAGTTCCTGGCCGTCCCGACGGAACGAGCCCAAGTCGAACACGTCTGCGTTGCAGGCAAGCAGCCAAGCGTTCACGCAAGCCCCCCCGGCTAGTGATCGGTAAGTCCCAGAAAGGGAGGCTACGGCAAGCCTCTGACACTCCCGTGAGCGACAGAGCAGGCCGTTGGCTTCGCGCTCGCTACCGACGCAGGTGCAGGCATGGAGCGTCCCGTGATGCGGCGACTCTTCTGCTTCCGCTGAAGGAGGTGTGGGGACTGTAACACCTCTGATAAAACGTCAACATGCTGCTAGATGAGGCCCAGTTGCTCGCCGATCTCGACCGCCACAGGCGTTCTGTTGACACCGACTACTTTGACCTGTCACTGCGCGAGCTCGTACGCATGGTGGTCGAGGAAGAGATCAAGATCGCACCGGCCTACCAGCGACAGTTCAGGTGGGATGACGAAACTCAGTCAGCATTGATCGAGTCGTTCCTGCTGGGATTGCCCGTTCCTGCGATCTTTGTTGCCACGAATCGTGATGCGACGTGGGACGTGGTCGACGGATTGCAGCGCATCTGTACCATTTTGCGTTTCATGGCAGTCGATGCGCCAGAATCTGATAACTTCCGATTTAGTGTGACTCCCTTGCGGCTAAAGAAGCTAAAGACGCTTGGAAGCTTCGCGGAACTCTCCTATGAGGAGCTCCCGCGCCCTATTCGCATGACCCTTGATAGGCGATTCTTGCGCGTCCAGGTTCTAAGTGATAAATCGGAACCGGAAGTGCGCTATGAGCTTTTCCGTCGCCTAAATGCAGGTGCCGTCGCCCTTACGGCGCAAGAGATCCGCAGCTGCATCTTCCGTGGGCCCTTCCATGAGCTGCTCGAAGAATTGGCGCAAGATGAGGCGTTTAATTCTCTGCTTAAACTGCAGCGGTTGAATCAGAACAATGGAACACCCGAAGAGCTCGTGTTGAAGTTCTTTGCCTACATGGATCGGTCTGCTTCATTCGATGGGAAAGTGGCTGAATTCCTCAACTCCTACATGAAAGATAGATCGCAAGACAGTGACCTAGATTCGGACCGGCAGATTTTTAAACAAGCTACTGGGTATCTCGCGTCTGTGCTTAAGGGTCCATTCCTGCGGCAAGGTGTTTCAATTACTCCGATGAACCAATTCGAAGCCGTGCTTGTCGCTGTCGGCAATTTGTTGCGGAAGGGGAAGAGTTTGCGCACTCCGCCCAATGGGTGGCTCAATGATGAAGTACTTGTTAACTTCAGTACCCGCGGGACCAATACGCGCGCCATGCTGCTGGGAAGGGTGTCGCGCGCAGAAGAGCTTATGTCGTGACGGCTTACGGCGCCGTCGAACGGGTCTTCTCGGAGGCGGTCGAGCGGTTGGCTCGCGAGCGTCGCCGGCTTGAGGTTCTTTCCGCACAAGTGGAGCCGCAGGGCTTCGATCGTGATGGCTTCCTTGCAATGGGGAGAGCGCTCTCCTATGTGGTGATGGGAGGAGTGCTCGAGTGCTTCATGCGAGATCTCCCAAGGGCCCTTGCGACGGATGTTGCTGCCCTAAAGATTCCCCGAAGTAGTTTGCCTCTCGGCCTTGTTGCGGCACTTGAGGCTGCTGCGTTTCGAAGGTGTGGAGATGGAACCATAGGGGCCCTCCTCGCTCGAACGGCAATTCTTCAAGGTGCCGTGCTGCACGCGTCAGACGTGCGACTTGTAGAAGACTTTAGCGAGTCACTAAAGCTGGCTGATGGATCAACGATTGGGCAGAAGAATTTCGAGGTGCTTTGGGCGCTCCTTAATCTCCCTGGTGAATGGAGGAATGCACCTAATGACGTATTCCTCTTGCGGGAGATTAAAGATAAACGAAATGATGTTGCCCATTGGGAAGCGGACCCCGTTGATATTGGGCGTAGTAAACGGCCCTCGTCTCTCATTGAGATGGTCGATCAATTGATTGCTCTTCTTGATCACGTCTTGTTGAATATTTGCTATTGGTTTGAGGAGCGCATACCAGTTAGTTCGTGAGTGCCCCGGTGGTTCAGGGCTCACAGCAGAACAGTCGGACGGCTGCGACACACGAGGGGCCGTTGCGGGAACCGGTTGGCCGAGGTGCCGCTGCGTAACGGCCCATGCGGTCGGCGGCAAGTGGTCAATTGGAGTGTTCGATCTTTTTGCCATGCTCCAGATAGACCGTTCGCCCCTCGGCCCGAGCATCGGCAGCTGCCTGGATCCGTCGAGCGAGTCGAGGGATGGTGAGGTCAGGTATGGCGGAGACAGCATGGAAGCTGTAAGCCCTGAAAACTTCCCAACGGGAGCTTGCGCATCCGCCGCAGTGACCTGGAGAACTGGCTCACCGACTGCGAGGGCAGCGCGTGACAAACCGGTCCGTCAAGGTCCGCTTCTACAAGACGGAGGTCTACAAGGGGGAACGTGGCACGACCTACACCGTGCGCTGGTCGGTGAACGGGAGGCGGCGCAGCGAGGCGTTCAAGACTGCCGCCTCGGCCGATTCCTTCCGCGCCGTCCTCCTCGTCGCCGCCAACAACGGAGAACCGTTCGACCAGGACACCGGTAGGCCGGCGTCGCACGCGGTACCGGCGGCCGAGGTCACCTGGTACGACTTCGACCTGCGCTACGTGGACGTGAAGTGGTCCCGCATCTCGGCCAACAACCGCATCAGCACAGGCAAGGCCCTGGCCAAGGCCACGCTCGCGCTCCTACGAGCCGAACCGACCCAGTACGACCCTGTCGAGGTCCGCAAGGCCCTGCGCGAGTACGCCTTCAACAAGAACCGCCGGGACGAGGCCCCCTCCGAGCTACGAGCCATCCTCGTCTGGATTCGGCGTAACTCGCTGCCGATGAGCGCCTGGGAGGACACCAAGCACGTCGACGCCGTGCTCCACGCCCTCGACACCCGACTCGACGGCACGCCCGCTGCCGCAAGCTCCGCCAAACGCTATCGCCGTGTCCTGAACGTCGTCCTGCGCTATGCCATCCGCCAGAACGTCCTGGCGGAGAACCCGTTGCCCAAGGGGAGGGACGAGAACCCCGCCCCAAAGACCTCCGGCGCAGTCGACAAGCGCTCCCTCCTGAACCCTGGGCAGGTGGCTGCCCTGCTCGTCTGGATTGCTTCCCGCCCGCGCACCGGTCAGCGGCTCACGGCGTTCTTCGCGACGCTCTACTACGCCGGACTCCGCCCTGAGGAGGCGGTCGCACTCCGTGTCGAGGACGGCGTTCTCCCTTCCACCGGTTGGGGTGAACTCCGGGTCCACACCGCAGCGCCCGAGGTCGGCAAGCAGTGAACGGACGACGGCGAGGTCCACGAGACCCGGGATCTGAAGGGGCGGGCGTCAGGGGACACCCGCACCGGGCCCGTGCATCCCGCCCTCGCATCGATCCTCCACACCCTCGTCGTCCAGGACCAGTTGACAGCGGGAGATCTCTTCTTCCCCGGCGAGAAGGGCGGCCTGCTCGCTGGCTCCGTCTACCGGCGAGCCTGGGACAAGGCCCGCATGGCAGTCCTGACGGAGCGCGAGTACAGCTCGCCCGTTGGCAAGCGGGTGTACGACCTCCGCCACACCTGCCTGACGACCTGGCTCAACCACGGCATCCCGCCGGCACAGGTCGCCGAATGGGCAGGCAACAGCGTCCCGGTGCTGCTTTCCACCTACGCGCGCTGCATCACCGGACAGACCGTTGAACTACAGCAGCGCATCGAGGGGCCCCAGAAGCTCCCTGGCGTGCCGCTGGCCCCAGGCCCCGGGGGCTCGCTCTCTCCGCCTCTTCCGAGGGCGCCGGGCCGTGCCCGCTGATTGCGACGGCGACAGGGCACACACGGTAGGGCCCGGCTTCGGCCGGGCTCTCTGCCTACGCCCGTATGCCGAGCCGGTGAGGAGGCAAGGGAGGTAGCCGAGACGTGCTCCGCATCCGATGTCTCGTGGCATGGAGGGCTGCTCTGGCCCCGGAAGGCCGGGCACCCCACGCCACCGGGCACGCCGAAACTTCGGGAAGTTTTCGGGAAGAACAGCCGCCGAAACCCGCCCCGGACCGGTTCCAGCCGGACGGATCCGCCTTCTCTGCCCCCGGCGTCCGACAGCCCGCCGAAGCCACAAAGCACCCTCTGACCAGCAAAAAGACCCTCCCAGTGGAAGGGTCTTGGAGAGCGCCCCCGGCAGGACTCGAACCTGCGGCCAAGTGCTTAGAAGGCACCTGCTCTATCCACTGAGCTACGGGGGCCGGGTGTGGACGTGGATCACGGACCGCGGACAAGGATAGAGGTCCGGGTGCCTCGTCCCGGTTGCTTCACCTCCGTGGCACGTTGTGGAGGTTCGGTGAAGCGGTCCCGATAATCGCAGGCAGGTACGAATCCTGCACCGCTTTTGGCGCCTCGTGCGGCGGGTGTTGTGCACTCGTTATGCCTGCGCCTCACGTGTCGCGAACGTCTCGCGCGTCACTTATCCCGATCTGTGGGGGTTCTTGCGGCGCGCACGAGGGGTTATACGCTTCAAAAACCCAACGAAATTGGGCATTCTGCACATGTGGCGACCTTGGACGTACGACCCCGGCTGATCGACGCACTGTCCGTTCTGCGTAACCGCGTCGACGCCGCACGCTTTCCACTGCCACTCCGGGGCGCTGCCCGCGCCCGGCGCAACCGGGCCGAGCTGCTCGCCCAGCTCGACGACTATGTGATTCCCCGGCTGCGCTCTCCTCAGGCCCCGCTGCTCGCAGTGATCGGCGGATCGACCGGTGCGGGCAAGTCCACGCTGGTCAATTCGCTGGTGGGGCGGCGGGTCTCGGAGGCCGGGGTGCTGCGTCCGACGACGCGTACGCCGGTGCTGGTCTGCCACCCCGACGATCTCCACTGGTTCGCCGGACCGCGCGTCCTGCCGCAGCTCGCCCGCGTGTGGGTGCCTGAGCAGGATGACGGGGGCGAGGGGGAGTATGCGGCGGGTGGTGGCCTGGGCCGGGGGGATTACGGGGTCGGGGTCCATGGTGTGGGCGGGCCGGCGGCCGGCGGTGGGCGCGCGGTGGTCGGCGGGCAGGGCGCCCGCATGGCGCACGGGGCCTGTGCGGAGCGTGGGTCTCACGGGGGACATGAGGGGCATGGGGTGCATGGGGGAGAGCGGGGCCACCGTGAGTCCGATGGGGGGCATGGGCTGGGGGCGTGTCAGGAGGGGCAGGGCGGCGCGCACGGGGTGGTTGGTGCTCATGGGGTGGGAGCGGCTGGGTGCGAGGCGTCTGGGGCTTCTGAGGGGTCCCAGGTGTATCGAGAGCGGGAGCGGGAGGCGGAGGGGGCTGCGGAGGGGTATGGGTGTGGCTCTGCGGTGGGTGGGGGTGGTGCGGCTGGTGATGGTTATGGGGCGTACGGCGGTGTGGGTGGGGGGAGTGGCGTAGGCCTCGGGAGGGACGGGAGTGCGGCCGCGGTGGGGGGCGGGGCCGAGGCGGGGATGCTGACGGTGCGGATCGAGACGGATCCGGCGTTGCCGAGCGGGCTGGCGTTGTTGGACGCACCGGACATTGATTCGCTGGTCGCGCGGAACCGGGAGCTGGCCGCCGAACTGATCTGCGCGGCGGATGTGTGGGTGCTGGTCACCACGGCCGCCCGGTACGCGGATGCGGTGCCCTGGCATCTGCTGCGTACGGCCAAGGAGTACGACGTCACGCTGGTGACCGTGCTGGACCGGGTGCCGCATCAGATCGCCACCGACATCTCCGGGCGGTACGCCGAACTTCTCCAGCGGGCCGGTCTCGGCCATGTCCCCCGGTTCACCATTCCCGAGCTGCCCGAGTCCGCCGGCGGGGGGAGCGGGCTGTTGCCCGCCACGGCCGTCGCGGCGCTGCGCGGCTGGCTGGAGCGGCATGCCCAGGATCCTGTCGCCCGCGCCGCCGCGGCGGAGCGCACGGCAGCCGGGGTGATCGCCTCGTTGCGCAGCCGGCTGCCCGCGCTGGCCGGGGCCGCCGCCGCCCAGCACGCCGCGGCCCTGCGGCTGGCCGGCCGGGTCGAGGAGGCGTACGAGCGGGCCGCGGAGCGGGTACGGCAGGAGGTCGCGGCCGGTGAGGTGCTGTCCGGGGACGCGCGTGCCCACTGGCGTGACCATGGGCTCGACGGCCGGTCGGACGAGCTGCTCGACGCGCTGACCGACGGGCTCACCTCGCTGCTGACCTGCGCCGTGGACGAGGCCGATGAGCGGGCGGCGGATGCCTGGCGGCGGGATCCCGCGGCGGCCGAGGTCTCGCTGACGGCCGCCGCGGGCGCCTCGGGTGCGGGTGGCCGGCTCGGTGTGATCGTCCGGCGCTGGCGGCGCTGTCTGGAGGAGCTGGCCGAGGAGGAGACCCGTGAGGCGCGCGCCGGACAGGCCGGGGAGCGTGCGGGGTCGGTGGAGCCGGAGGAGTCGGCCGCGCTGTTGGCCACCGCTCTGCTCGGCGGCCGTCGCGCCCGTACGGCGGGCGAGAACCTCGCCGACCTGTTGGGCGCCCAGACCGCGCTGCGGCTCTGTGAGCGGGGCGGACGGCTTCTGGCCATCTACCTGGAGCGCGCGCTGGACGGTGAGCGCGAGCGACGGCTGGCACCGCTGGACCAGCTGACCGTGCCACTGGACCAGCAGGCGGAGCTGATCGCCGCGCTGTCCGTAGTGCAGAAGGAGAAGCAGAAGGAGATGGAGAAGCCGGAGGGGATGGAGAAGGAAAGGCCGCGGGAGCAGCGGCAGGCGGAGGAGCGGGCGAGGGCGATGGAGAAGGAGGAGGTGTCGGGGTGAGCAATTCCGAGGTGGCTGGTTCCGGGGAGGGCTCGGGGGGCAACGGGCGGGGGACGGGGGAGGGGGAGGCCGGTGAGGTGGCGGGGGCGGACGTGACGCAGGTTGAGGGTGGTGTGGCGTCGAGGAGGGATGTGGCGTCGGGGAGGGACGTGATGTCGGGGAGGGGCGTGACGTCGGGGGGAGGGAGGGCTCCGGGGGACGGTGGAGCGTTGGTGGAGGGCGGGGTGTCTGGGGGAGGCGGGAGGCCGGGGGAGTCGGTGGTGGCGATGGCGTCTGCCGTGGAGGGGGAGCCTGGGGTGGGTGCCGCGTCTGTGGCGCCCGTGGTGACTGTGACTTCTGGGGAGGATGTGGGGGCGGCGGAGGCTCGGGAGGCTCACGGGGCTGCGGTGTCGGTGGCGGAGGAGGAACCGGGAGCGGCTGGGGGGTCGGCTGTACCAGGGGTGGGCGTGGGCGGGGCGTGGGATGACGGGTTGATTGCGCGGCGGGCGCGGGATGCGGGGGTGCCCAGGCCGACGACGCGGGTGGGGCCGCCTGTTGGGGCGCCTGTTGGGGCGGGCGTTGCGGCAGGGGTTGGCGTGCCGGTCGGGGCCCGGGGCGAGTCAGGTGTGCGGGCGGGAGGTGGGGCCTCGGCGGAGGGGGCTGGTGCCAGGGGAACCCACCCTGCGGAATCCCGGACTGCGGAAGCCCGTGGCGCGGATTTCCGTGGCGCGGAAGGGCGCGGTGCGGATTTCCGTGGCGCGGAAGGGCATGGTGCGGATTTCCGTGGCGCGGAAGGGCATGGTGCGGAAGCCCGTATGGAGAGGGCCCGTAGTGGCGGAGCACGTAGCGCGTCACGTGCCGACTGGCGTATGGAGGCGATGGTGCAGCCGCGTTCGCCTGCCGACGTGGAGAGCGGTGGTGGAGGCGCGTACCGGTGGGCCGCGGACGGGGGGCGGCGGGCCGTGGGGGGCGGGCTACGCGGGCGGTTGGATGCGTTGCGGGAGTTGATCGCGCTGTCCCGGACCCGGCTGGACGGGCGGACGCTGGAGGGCGCGGGCCGGGTACTGGAGACGGCGGACGAGCGGTACCGGCTGTCGGGTGAGCACACCGTCGTCGCCATCGCGGGGGCGACCGGCAGCGGTAAGTCATCGCTGTTCAACGCGCTGGCCGGAGCGAACCGTTCGCAGGTCGGGCCGCGGCGGCCGACGACCGCGGAGCCGGTGGCCTGCGTCTGGCCGGGTAGTCGGCCGGGCGCGGACGGGTTGTTGCACCGGCTGGGCGTGCCCACCCACCGCCGGCACGTCCCGGCGGACGGCAGCTCCGAGCTGCGCGGACTCATCCTGATCGACCTGCCCGACCACGACTCCTCGGCCACCGAGCACCGCGCGCAGGTGGACCGGATGCTGGAGCTCGTGGACGCGGTGATCTGGGTGGTGGACCCGGAGAAGTACGCGGACGCGGTGCTGCACGAGCGGTATTTGCGGCCGTTGGCGGGCTACGCCGAGGTCATGTTCGTCGTCCTCAACCAGGTGGACCGGCTTCCCGGGGACGCCGCCGACCAGGTGGTGGACGATCTGCGCCGGCTGCTGGACGAGGACGGGCTGGCGCTCGGCGAGCACGGGGAGCCCGGGGCGGCGGTGCTCGCGCTCTCCGCCGCGACCGGCAGGGGCGTGGGGGAACTGCGGGAGGCGCTCGGCCAGTTCGTCGCGGAACGGGGTGCGGCGGACCGGCGGCTGGCGGCGGATGTGGATGCGGCGACCGAGCGGTTGCGGTCGGTGTATGTGGCGCAGAGCCGGGTCGGGCTGACCGAACGGTCCCGCGCGGAGTTCGATGACCGTTTGGCGGAGGCGGTGGGGGCGGTGGCCACCGGGCGGGCGGCGGAACGCGATTGGCTGCGGTATGCGGAGCGTGCCTGTGGGTCTCCGTGGTCGCGGATGCGGATGCGGATGCGGATGCGGGGGAGGCGGGGGAGCCGGGGGGCCCTTGGCTTCGGGGTGGGGGGCGACCGATGTGGGGATGACGGGAGCGGGGCTGGCGGGAGTGGGGACGGCGGGGGCTGGGACGACGGGGGCTGGGACGACGGGGGTGGGGGCTTCTCGGGGAGGGCGTACGGGTGCTGGGGCGGCGGACGTCGGGCGGACCGATGTGGGGTGGGGCGGTGCGGCGCGGGGACGTCTAATCGGGCGGGCGGGAGTGGGGCGGAGCCAGGACGGGCGGGGTGCCGCGGGGCAGGCCCGCGCGGGGCTGAGCCGTACCGGGTGGAACGGCGACGGGGCCGAGGAACTGACCGCCGGCGGGCGGACCGGTATCCAGCAGGGCCCGGTGGGGCGGCAGTCTGCGGCCGGGCATCGGCGCGCTGATGGGGCTGCTGCGGCCGGTCCCGGGGACGCGTCGGTGGTGGACGGCCGGGCGGCGGCCCGGCCAGTGGTGGAACATGCCGTCCGCACGGTGGCCGCCGAGGCGGCGCACGGGTTGCCGGCGCCCTGGGCCCACGCGGTGCGGGACGCGGCGGACCGCGGTGCCTACGGTCTGCCCGAGGCACTGGACAAGGTGGCGGCGGAGGCCGAGGAGTCGCTACGGGGCGGGCCGGCCGTGAAGCCGCGGTGGTGGACGGTTGCCGCCTCGCTCCAGGGGATGTTGTCCGTACTCCAAGTCGTCGGTGTCCTGTGGCTGCTGGGTGCGGTCACGGGCGTGGGCGAGGCGACGGCCTGGATCTCCGGGCTGCTGCCCGCGGTGCTCGGGTCGGTGGGCGGGCCGGCGCTGGCGTGGATGTGCCGGGTGGTGGCGCGCGGCCCGGCCCGGCGTTACGGGCAGGACGCCGAGCGGCGGCTGCGGAGTGCGGCGGCGGCGTGCGGGCGGGCGCGGGTGCTGGAGCCGGTCGCCGCCGAGCTGTTGCGCTACCGCGAGGTGCGGGAGCAGTACGCGGTGGCATCGGGCGTGTGACGGCGCAAGGAAGCAATGGGTGGGCGGGGGCGGGAGTTGGTGACCGGCGGGGGCGGTGGGACGGCCGGGCAGCGGGGCGGCGGACGGCCGTGACGTCCGGGAGCGAGCCGTGGCGCCCGGGGAGGGAGAGGAACGCCCGACGGTTGCCGGCAGGCGGCGGGGAGGGAGGACGGTGACCGGCGGGCTGTGAACAGCCCGCCGTGATCCCTCTTCCGGGTGGCCGAGTTGTCCACAGCCGGCCACCTGTCCACACGCCGCCGCGGCGCTCGCCGAACCCGTGCAGCATGAGATCAACGCAGCGCGAGCAGCACGTGACGAGAGCGTCACGCAGCACGTGACCAGAGCGGCAAGTGACGAGAGCGAGCGCAGGACACGGGGGAGGCGTAGCAGGTGAACGACACGATGGTGACGCTGGTGGGAAACGCCGCGACGGCGGTGGAGCACCGGCTGACGGCGGCGGGCGTGACGGTCGCGAGGTTCCGGCTGGCGGCGACGTCCCGGAGGTGGGACAAGGCGCAGGAACGCTGGACCGACGGGGAGACGAGTTTCTATACGGTCCGGTCGTGGCGTGGGCTCGCCGACAATGTGGCGGCGTCCGTGGCAGTGGGCGAACCACTCATCGTCCAGGGACGGTTACGGCTGCGGGAGGGGGAACAGCCACCTGAGAAGGGCGGGCAGCGCTGGTTCTCGGCGGAGGTTGATGCCGTGGCGATCGGCCACGATCTCACGCGCGGCACCGCCGCATTCCGGAGAGTCCTCCGGGCGCTGCGTACGGGAGCGGATGGGCCACCGGCCCCGGCTCAGCAGTCGACGCCGGCTCCGGAACCTTCCCCGGCGCAGCGACCAACCCCGGCGCCGCAATCGGCCCCGGCACCGGACTCGTCAGCACCACCGCAACGGCATCCCTCGCAATCGCCCCCGTCCCCGTCCTCGCCCCTGCCCCCGTCTCCGCAGCCATCGCCACCATCGCGCCCCTCTCCACCATTGCAACAAGATTTATGGGAAGGCGCGTTGCCGGAAGAACGCAGCCGGACGACCGCCAACGCACCGACGGAGGCCGACACATCAGAGGCTGCCGTCAAGGCAAAGACGGCCGCCACGGCACCGCCGGCCTCCAGAGGAAAGCCGGCCGCCAAAGCACCGTCAGCCGCCAGAACACGGAGAGGCGCCAGAGCTCCGGCAGTTCTCAAGGGGCAGACGGCCGAGAAGGCCTCCACGGTCGCCGAAACGCCTACGACCAGCGGGATTGCAGCCGTCGCTGAGTCTCCACGGGGCTCCTCCGGACCACCTTCAGCCGTGACCCATTCGCCCGAGACGTTGACTGTGCCCTGAAAAGTCCAGGCGATTTGTCGATAATGCCAAGTCAGGGTGCCCGTTGTCGGTAACGATTACGAGTCGGATCGCTTATGGGATGCCATTACTGGGGACCCTGGTGCACCTGCTCCTTAAGATCCGACAAGTACTCACGGGGGCTGACGTGTTCGGCTGTTGAGTTCTTTGGGATCTTTCCGGCGAGGCAACCTCTCCCACTCGACCGCCTCGCCCAGAGGGGAATTTCATGCTTTCGATAAAGAGGCGGGGCGCAGCCCGCCTTGCCGCCGCGGTCGTGGCCTCCGGCCTGGTCGCGGCGGGTGCGATAGCCACCGCGGGGCCTGCCGCGGCGGACGAGACGACCCCCTCCCACGGGGGTGCCACCGCCACACTCGGTGGTCTGAAGACCTTCGACCAGGCGGTCGTGCACAACGACGGAGGGGACCAGCGCGTAGGCGCCGGGCTCTTCGAGATGGCGGTCGACAACGGCGGCACGCTCCAGACGTACTGCATCGACATCCACAACCCGACGCAGCAGCAGGCGAAGTACCAGGAAGTGCCCTGGAGCGCCTCGTCGCTGCACAACAACGGGGACGCGGGCAAGATCCGCTGGATTCTGCAGAACTCGTACCCGCAGGTGAACGACCTGGCCGCGCTCGCCGCCAAGGCCGGTGCCGGGAACCTCACCGAGAAGACCGCCGCGGCCGGCACCCAGGTCGCGATCTGGCGCTTCTCCGACCACGCCAAGGTGGACGCGGTCGACCCGGCGGCCGAGAAGCTCGCCGACTACCTCGAGAAGAGCGCGCAGAACGTCGCCGAGCCCAAGGCCTCGCTGACGCTCGACCCGCCGGCCGTCTCCGGCAAGTCCGGCAGCAAGCTCGGCCCGGTCACCGTGCACACCAACGCCGACAGCGTCACGATCTCCCCGGCCGCCGGTGTGCCTGCCGGTGCCAAGGTCGTCGGCAAGGACGGCAAGCCGGTCACCAGCGCGACCGACGGCACCCAGCTGTTCTTCGACGTGCCCGCGGGCGCCGCGGACGGCAGCAGCTCGCTGACCGCGCAGGCCGCCACCAAGGTCCCGGTCGGCCGTGCCTTCACCGGCATCGGTGAGCACGCCAAGAGCCAGACCCAGATCCTGGCCGGCTCCAGCGAGTCCACGGTCTCCGCGGCCGCCACGTTCTCCTGGAAGAAGCAGGGCGCCATCCCGGCGATCACCGCCGAGAAGAACTGCGCCAAGGGTGGCGTGGACGTCACGGCGAGCAACAAGGGCGATGAGGCGTTCCGCTTCCAGCTCTCCGGCAAGGACTACGAGATCGCTCCGGGCAAGTCGCAGACCGTGACCGTTCCGGTGGCCGAGGACCAGCCGTACGACATCACGATCAAGGGTGAGGGCGGCTTCAAGAAGTCGTTCTCCGGCGTCCTGGACTGCAAGACCGCCGGCAGCGGCGGCGGCAAGCCCTCCAGCCAGCCCAGCCCGGCCTCGGTCGGCGGCAGCACCGGTGGGGACACCGGTGGGGACAAGGGCGGCGACCTCGCCGAGACCGGCTCCAGCAACGCCACCCCGATGATCGCGGGCATCGCGGTCGTCCTCGTCGTGGTCGGCGGCGCAGCGGTGTTCTTCCTCCGTAAGAAGAAGGCCGGCACCCCCGCCCAGTGACACCCGGCGGCCGGTGACCCCCGGTGTCCGGCCGTACGTGGCGACCACTCGGTGACCCGAGGGTGACTCGATGACCCGAGGGTGAGTGGGTGGTCGCCGGTGAGGTACCCCAGGGCCCCGGAGCGCAGCAGCGCTCCGGGGCCTTCGGCGTTCCCGGCCTTCAGTGTTCCCGGCCTTCGGTGTTTCCGGTCTTCGGCGTTTCCCGCCTCCGGCGTGGGCGGGCAGACGTGGGACAGCGCGGATGGCAGATATGCAGATAGCAGATGGCAGATATGCGGCGGCCGGCGTCTGATGGCGAACGTACGGCAAAGGCCCGAGCCCGAGTGATCAACGCTGACAGACGGCAATCAAGCGGACACCGAGTCGTGGCAGGTCGGTGCTGAGCAGGGGTGTGCTGACCTACTCGTTTCCGCCTGAGCGCAGGCGTACGGCAAGATGGGGTGTATCTGCCCTCCCACGGTCGCCAGGCACGATGGCCCCGGGGCGGTGCCGCACAGACCCTGATCGATCCAATCTGCCGGACGGTTTCTCTTGGCTGAGTACATCTACACGATGCGCAAGGCGCGCAAGGCGCACGGCGACAAGGTCATCCTCGATGACGTGACGCTGAGCTTCCTGCCGGGCGCAAAGATCGGTGTCGTGGGTCCCAACGGCGCCGGTAAGTCCACGGTGCTCAAGATCATGGCCGGGCTCGAGCAGCCGTCGAACGGTGACGCGTTCATCTCCCCGGGCTACACCGTCGGCATGCTCCTGCAGGAGCCGCCGCTGGACGAGTCGAAGACCGTGCTGCAGAACGTGCAGGACGGCGCTGCCGAGATCATGGGCAAGCTCCACCGCTTCAACGAGGTCGCCGAGCTGATGGCGACCGACTACTCCGACGAGCTCATGGAGGAGATGGGCAAGCTCCAGGAGGACCTCGACCACGCCAACGCGTGGGACCTGGACACTCAGCTGGAGCAGGCCATGGACGCCCTCGGCTGCCCGCCCGGCGACTGGCCCGTCACCAACCTCTCCGGTGGTGAGCGCCGCCGTGTCGCGCTGTGCAAGCTGCTGCTGGAGGCCCCCGACCTGCTGCTCCTCGACGAGCCCACCAACCACCTGGACGCCGAGTCCGTGCAGTGGCTGGAGCAGCACCTGGCGAAGTACCCCGGCACCGTCGTCGCCGTCACCCACGACCGGTACTTCCTCGACCACGTCGCCCAGTGGATCTGCGAGGTCGACCGCGGCCGCCTGCACGGCTACGAGGGCAACTACTCCAAGTACCTGGAGACCAAGCAGACCCGTCTCAAGGTCGAGGGCCAGAAGGACGCCAAGCGTGCGAAGCGTCTGAAGGAAGAGCTGGAGTGGGTCCGCTCCAACGCCAAGGGGCGGCAGGCCAAGTCCAAGTCGCGACTGGCCCGTTACGAGGAAATGGCCGCCGAGGCCGACAAGATGCGGAAGCTGGACTTCGAGGAGATCCAGATCCCGCCGGGCCCGCGTCTGGGCAATGTCGTCGTCGAGGTCGACAAGCTCAACAAGGCCTTCGGCGAGAAGGTCCTGATCGAGGACCTGAGCTTCACCCTGCCGCGCAACGGCATCGTCGGCATCATCGGCCCGAACGGCGCCGGCAAGACCACGCTGTTCAAGATGCTGCAGGGCCTGGAGACCCCGGACTCCGGCGACATCAAGGTCGGCGAGACCGTCAAGATCTCCTACGTCGACCAGAGCCGCGAGAACATCGACCCCAAGAAGACCCTGTGGGCCGTGGTCTCCGACGAGCTGGACTACATCAACGTCGGCCAGGTCGAGATGCCCTCGCGGGCGTATGTCTCCGCGTTCGGCTTCAAGGGCCCGGACCAGCAGAAGCCGGCCGGTGTGCTCTCCGGTGGTGAGCGCAACCGCCTCAACCTGGCGCTCACCCTCAAGCAGGGCGGCAACCTGCTGCTCCTCGACGAGCCGACCAACGACCTCGACGTCGAGACCCTGTCGTCGCTGGAGAACGCGCTCCTGGAATTCCCGGGCTGCGCCGTGGTCGTCTCCCACGACCGCTGGTTCCTCGACCGCGTCGCCACGCACATCCTGGCGTACGAGGGCGACTCCCGGTGGTTCTGGTTCGAGGGCAACTTCGAGTCCTACGAGAAGAACAAGATCGAGCGCCTCGGTGCGGACGCGGCCCGCCCGCACCGCGCCACGTACAAGAAGCTCACCCGGGGCTGACCGGCGTGCGACACCTCTACTCCTGCCCCCTGCGCTGGTCGGACATGGACGCGTTCGGCCATGTCAACAACGCGGTGTTCGTCCGCTACCTCGAAGAGGCGCGGATCGACTTCATGCACCGGCTGGCGCCGGGGGGCGGCAGCCCGTCGTTCACGGGCGGCTCGGTCGTCGCCCGGCACGAGATCGACTATGTGCGGCCGCTGGTCCACCGGCACGCCCCGGTGACCGTCGAGTTGTGGGTGACGAAGATCAGCGCCGCGTCGATGACGGTCGGCTACGAGGTCAAGGACGAGGACACCCTCTACCTGCGGGCCTCGACCGTCGTCGTCCCGTTCGACTTCACCGAGGAGCGTCCCCGCCGCCTCACCGCGGAGGAGAAGGCGATCCTCAAGGAGTATCTGGACGACGCCGCGCACCAGGAGGGATCCGCCGCGGTATGACGGCGCTGCACCTGGCCGATGCGGGGGAGGCGGCGGATCTCGCCGCCTTCCTCGCCCGCCTGATCCACTACGACCGCGCCGCCGCGGTACGGCTCCAGGCCGGCGGCGGGGTGCTCGCCGTCTTCGGCCGCCCGCCGTCCTTCGAGGTACTGGCGATCCGCACCGCCCGGCTCGCCGACGACACCGGCCTGGACCGGACGGTCTCCGCCGGTGAACTCCTCGAAGGCGTGGACGGGGCGGCTGACGTGCTGACCGTGCCCGCCGCCGTCACCGGTCCGCCGTGGACCGGGATGCTGCCGCCGCGCGGCGGCTGGCAGCGGGTGCCGGGGCTGCCCACGCCCGAGGCCCTGGTGCGGGCGGTGGCCGCCGCGGTCACCGAATTCCGCGCCCGTGACGAGGCGTTGCCGCCGCAGCACCGCACCCGCACCGAACGGGACCGCATCGGCCGGGAGATCTGGTCGCGCACCCTCGGCGACACCCATCTCCCGCTGCGCGCCGCCCATGCCGCGCAGTCGCTGGGCTTTCTGCGGCCGGCGCGGACCGGCGCGCTCGCGGGCGGCACCTCTCCCGGCGCCCGGCCCGCGCAGTCCGGCCCTCAGCCGCTGAGTCTGCTGTCCGCGGGCGGCTGGCTGCGGCTGAGCACCCCGTACGGGTCGATCGCCGTACGGACCGGCGGCCCGAGCGGGCTGACCGGGCTGTCGGGCCTCACGGTGACACCGGTCTGACGGGAACGGCCGGCGGGGAGGCAGGCAGTTGCCCGGTGAGGCGGTTGCCGAGGAGTCAGCTGCCCGGTGAGGCGGTTGCCGGTGAGTCAGTTGCCGGTGAGGGCCGCTCGGCGCGCCGATCACCCCGGCGACGGCCCCGCATCGAGGCCGGTCAGCCACCCCCGTCCGAGCTCCCGCGCTCGTCCGCGCCTCCGCGCTCAGCCGCGCCCCTGCGCTCGTCCGTGCCTCCGCGCTCGTCCGTGCCTCCGCGCTCGTCCACGCCCCCGCGCTCACCCGCGCCCCCGCCCTCGTCCGCCCCCTCGCTGACGCCCTCGGCCCCGCCCCCGCCCTCGGCCCCGCCCCCGCCCCGCGCCGCCCCGTCCGCCGTGTGGTCCGGCCACACCCCGATGTGGTCGCTCTCCAGCTCCAGCAGGACGCGGTGTGCCATGCCCAGGCTGCTGGTGTAGTCGGCCGGCAGTTGGAGGCGGCCCGCCCGGTCGAGCATCGCGTACTCGCGTGCCACCAGGGACTCCTGGCCGGTTGCGGCGTCCCGTTCGGTACGCCGCAGCACCTCCGAGGACGTACGGCCGTCGCGGATCGCGACCGTGCGCCGTACCTCGCTCGCCACCGCCTGGTCATGGGTGACGATCACGATGGTGGTGCCGAGCTCCTCGTTGGCGGTGCGGAAGGCCGTGAAGACCTGCTCGGCGGTGTGCGAGTCGAGCTCGCCGGTCGGCTCGTCGGCCAGCAGGACGGACGGGGTGTTGGCCAGCGCCACCGCGATGGCGGTGCGCTGCTGTTCGCCGCCGGAGAGCTGGTGCGGACGCCGGTCCCCGCAGTGGTCGAGCGAGAGCATCGACAGCAGCTCCTCGGCCGCTTTCGCACGGGCCGCCCGCCGCCGGCCGCCCCGCAGCTGCATCGGCAGCATCACGTTCTGCTGGGCCGTCAGATAGGGCAGCAGATTGCGGGCGGTCTGCTGCCAGACGAAGCCGACCACCTCGCGGCGGTAGCCGAGCCGCGCCTTGGCGTCCATCGTCAGCAGATCGCGGCCGGCGACCGTGGCGGCACCCGCGGTCGGCACGTCCAGACCGGCCAGGATGTTCATCAGGGTTGACTTGCCGCTGCCGGACGCCCCGACCAGCGCCATCAACTCGCCCTCCGCGACCAGCAGATCGAGCCCTTGGAGGGCCTGCACCTCCACCCCGTCGGTGGAGAAGACCCGCACCAGGCGGTCGCAGGCGATCAGTGCGTCATGCCCGTAGGCGGGCTGCCCGCGCCGGGAGGCCGCGCGCCGCTCCAGCTCGGCCAGGCTGGTGGCGGCGGGCCGGGGCGCGGAGGCCGGGGCCGCCCCGGGGACGGGTGTGTCCGGTGGTGTGCCGTCGGGCCGTGTGGTCATCGGGTGTCCCCCGCTCTCAACTCGGTGCTCTCGCGTCGCCGTCCGCTCAGCCAGGCCTGGGCCAGGGCGACCGCCAGGGCCAGGGCGACCACGCCCGCCGACGGCAGCAGCAGGGACGCGGGATCGGTGTGCAGTCGTACGACGCTGCCCGGTGCGCCGCCGCCCGAGGTGCCGGGGAGGGCGAGCGTGGTGAGGTCCGTACCGGGGCCCAGCAGCCGGATCGTGGCGGTGCCGGCCAGGGCGCCGCCGAGCGCCGCGAGGACTGCCTGCGGCAGTGCCTCCAGAACCAGCAGCCGCCGCCCCTGGGCCCGGGGCAGCCCCATCGTGCGCAGCCTGGCCAGGAGTTGGGTGCGCTCCGGGGCGGACTGGAGGAGGGACAGGAACAGGGCGAGCAGGGCGAAGCCGGCGCCGGCCGCGACCGCGGCGGTGTAGAGGCGTACCGCGCCCTGCTGGAGGGGCGAGTCGGCGAACTCGGCGCGTACGGCGGAGCGCAGCGCCAGCCGGACGGACAGCGACGCCGGGGCGTGGGCGCGCACGGCGGAGCGCAGCGCCCCGGTGTCCAGGGAGCGGCCGGACAGCAGGAGGGTGGAGGGCCCGGTGGCGGGGTCGCGGTAGGTGTCCGGGTGGCGGCGGGCGACGCTCCCGGCGTCGATGACGACGAAGTCGCCGCCGGGCTGCGCGGGGGTGTCGGCGCGTACGGTCTTCGGGCGGATGACGAGCTGGCCGAACTCCGGCTGCAGGGCCATCGGCGCGTGCCCGAAGCGGGTGAGGAAACGGGGGGACACCAGCGCGGGCAGCGGCCGGTCGCCGCCGGGGTCGGCCAGGTCCCGCGCGGCGAACGCGCCCAGGCCGGTGGCCCGCGCGAGCCGGGAGTACGCCTCGGCGTCGGCGATGACCAGGTAGAGGGGCGGCCCGTTGTCGTCGGCGGCCTGGACGTCGATGCGCAGCGGTACCGCGTCCACGACGCCCGGCACCTTGCCGACCGCCCGCCGCAGCTCCTCGGGGAGCGGTTTGCCGGCCGAGATCCGGGCCTCGGCGCCGACCGCGGTCAGCGCCGCACGGTCCCGTGCCGCGGCGACCCCGGCCAGCACCGAGCCGCCGAAGGACGCCGTGGTCAGCGCCACCACCAGGGCCAGCAGCGGCAGTCCGGCGGTGCCCGGGGCGCGGCCCGCGCGGGCCAGCGACAGAAAACCGGTCAGCCCGGCGGTGCGGGCGGCGGGGCGGGCCGCCAGCCGCAGCGGGAGCGGATAGAGGCGCATCAGGACCAGCGCGGCGATCACGCCGATCAGCACCGGGGCGGCGCTGACCAGGGCGTCCACCCCGCCCGTCGCCGTGCTGCGGCCCCGCAGGGCGAGCACCGCCCCCACCGCCAGTATCAGCACGGTCAGTTCGGCGACCATACGGCGCCGGGAGGGACGGGCGCCCGCCGCGTCGGCGCGCTCCACGGGACGCGGACGACGGTGCGCGACGACCGCCCGCAACGGCAGCGCGAGCGTCCCCAGCAGCCCGGCCCCGGCCGCCGTCAGGAGTGAGGGCAGCACCCCCTCCCCGGGCACCAGCAGCAGCGCCAGACCGGCCCCGGCCGCCGCCGCGGGCAGTGCCACCGCCCCGGTCTCCGCCGCCATCCGCCCGGCCAGCCCGGCCAGTGACGCACCACGGGCCCGCAGCAGGGCGAGTTCGGCATGCCGGCGCGCCGCGGTGAGCCCGGCGGTCATCAGCAGCACCACCCCCGCGACGGTGCCGATGCCGTACGCGGCCACCGCGATGACCGGCGCGACCGCCGTCCGCGTCCGCACGAAAGCGTCCAGCAGTCCGTCCACCGCGCTGTCGGCCAGCGCACCGCCGCCCGCCACCGCACGCAACCGGGCGAGCGCGGCGCCGTGTTCGAGGGAGACCAGCCGGTCCCGCAGCAGCGGGGCGTCCCGGGCGGTCAGCGCGCGGGTGTCGAGCGGGTAGCGCCAGAACTTCTCCGGCTCGCCCCCGGTGGACAGCAGCGCCGGGCCGTCCTGCGGCGACAGCAGCAGCCCGGCACGCCAGAACTGGTGCGGCGGAAGGCCCGGCGTGGTGTCCTGGCGCGCGGCCGCCATCAGGGGGTCCACGGACCAGTACGCGCTGTCCGGGGCGCGTGGGGTGAGCAGCCCGGAGATCCGTACGGTCAGGCCCTCCAGGTGGAGTTCGCTGCCGACGTGCAGGGCGAGGGCGCGTGCGGTGGCGACGGTGACCGCCGCTTCCAGGGTGTGCTTCCCGGGGGGCGCGCCGTGCGGCAGCCGGCCCTCGGCGAGGGTGGCATGGGCGGCGAGCCCGGCGGCCGCGTACAGCGAGAGGCCGGGAGCGACGCCGTCGGGCCGGGGCAGCCAGGCGTCCTGTGCGGACAACGGCTTGGTGGTGCGTACGCCGTGCTGCGACTCGCCCCCGGCGATCCGCAGCGGGGCGCGGAACTGGCCCCGGATCGCCCGGTCCTGGCGGGTCAGCTCTCCCGCGGCACAGGCGGCCGCGGGGTCGCCGCCGGTCATGTCCGTACGCGAGACGGTGATCTCCACCGTCCGCTGGCCGGCCGGCACCGAGCCGAGCGCATGGCGCACTCCCCGCGTCTCGTACGCCTCCACCCCTCGCGGGAACGCCGCCGCGAGAAACGCGGTGACCAGCACCAGCGCGCCCAGGGCCAGTGCCGCCGCGCGCGCCGGACGCGGCCGGCTCCGCCCGTTCCGTGCCGTCACCGGCGCTCACCCCGCCGGACCGTCCCCACGGCATGCCTTGTCATCTCACTGCACTCCTTGGCTGCGCAGGGCCCGCACCGGATCGCCGCGGCGCAGCCCGATGGCCGCGACGACCAGCAGCGGCACCGCCGCGACCGCCGCGAGCAGCGCGGCCACCGGCCCCGGCGGCAGCTCCACCAGCACCGGCGGCACCGGGCGGCCCGCCTGCTCGGTCAGCACGATCAGCGGGACGACCGCCCGGGTCAGCACCGTCCCCAGCGCCGCACCGACACCCAGCGCCAGCGCGATCAGGACGCCCTGCTCGGCGACGATCATCCGGGCCAGCTGCGGGCGCGGCGCCCCCAGGGCCCGCAACACGGCGAATTCCCGGGCCCGTTCGCGGACCGAACCGGCGGCACTGACGGCGAAGCCGACCGCCGCCAGGGCCACCGCGACCGCGGCCGCCGCGGTCAGCGCGGTCTGCGGGCCGAGCCCCAGCGGATCGTCGTGCAGCTGCCCGGCGATCTCGTCCCGGACCAGCACCTGGCCCGGGTCGGTGTCGGGGCGGTCCCGCAGCGCCTCGACGACCTCGGCCGACGCGCCCGGCCGAGGGTGCAGCCACCACTCGGTGGCGGTCAACGGCAGCGCGCCGCGGTCGGACAGCGCCTCGTTGACGGCACCGAGGTCGACCAGCAGTCCGCCCGTGTCCGGCGCGTCCGCCGGACCCGGCAGCGCCCGCACCGCCCGGATGATCCGGGCCTTCAGCGGACTGCCGTTGACCGGCACCTCGACGAGGGAGCCGGTCCGCGATCCGCTGTCGCGCAGATACGCCTCGGTGGCGACGGCGGCGAGCGGCGGACGCGCGGGGTGCGCGGCGGTGATCCGCACCGTGGTCACCGCGGCCCCCCAGTCGTCCAGCCTGGCGCCGGTGTCGTACGTCTGGGACAGCAGCCCGCCGTCGGGGACCTGGGACCGGCCCGCCCTGGGCCCGGACGGCTCGCCCACGGAGCTGCTCTCGTCGGTGATCCGCGCCTTCCAGGCGAGGGCGGCGGGCGCGGCGAGGGACCGGGCCGGGCCGTGGCCGGTGGCGGCCTCCACGGCGGTGACGGTGAGCCGCTGACGGTGCGAGACCGGCGACTGGTCCGTGTCGACGAGCAGACCGGTCAGCCGCAGTGGACCCGCCGGGCGGCCCGCCGGGGCGCCGGCCGCGGCGCCGAGGTCCGCGCTCAGGGTGTGCGGTGCGCCGTCGGCCGCGAGCGGGCCGAGCGGCACGGTGTACGGGATGCCGTGGCGGTCGGTGACGAGGACGGAGAGGCTCGCCGGCACCGGCCCGGTGTCGCGCCCGGCGGCCTGCTGCCCGGGGGACTGCTGCCCGGGGCCGGGCGGCAGCGCCCGCAGCGAGCGCAGCGCGGCGGTCAGCCGTAACCTGTCGCTGCCCGGCGGAAGTTGCACCCCCGCCGGGGCACCGTGGTCCGGCGCCACCGCGCGCAGCACACCGTCCGCCGCCCGGCCCCTCGGGCCGTCCGCGCCGCCGCCCACGAGATCGCCGCGCAGCAGCAGGGCCCCCGCCGACCGCCGGGCGTCCAGCGCGAGCAGCGAGGAGGACCGGCCGTCCGACAGCTCCAGACCGGACTGCCCGACGGGCAGCGCCGCGGCCACCCCCGGCACCGCCGCATACGCACCGCCCTGGCCCAACGGCGGTGTCCGGCCCGCGAGTACGCGCACCGCAGCGCCCGCGCGGAAGTCGGCCTGGTCGTCCTGCGAACGGTCCCAGGACGCGCCCTGGCCGATCGCCAGCATCCCCAGGGCGGTGGCCAGCACCAGCAGCAGCACGGGACCGGCGCCGCGCAGGGGGCGGCGGCTGATCTGCCAGCCGGCCAGCGCCGCCGCCAGCCCCCGGCCGCCGGCCGCGCCCCGCTCGGCGATCCGGGCGGCGAGCGGCAGCAGCCGCAGCGTCAGCACCGTACCGGCGAGCAGCGCCAGCGCCGGGGCGGCCACCAGCACCGGATCGATGCCCAGTTGGCCGGCAAAGTCCCCGGTCAGCACCCCGCTGCCGGTGCCCTCGCCGCCCGCCGTCTGCCGCTGGAGCTGCCAGTAGGCGACCCCGGCGATCACCAGCAGCCCGAGGTCGGCCCCGGTCCTTCCCCAGGTCTTCAGCCCCGTTCGAGGAGAAGAGAGCCCCGTGCCACCGGGCAGCGTCCGCGCCCGCCGTCGCCGCGGGCCGTCCGCTCCGGTCCGCAGCAGTGCGGGCGCGGCCACCGCGAGGGCGCAGCCCAGCGCCACGCCGAGGCCGGTCAGCCAGACCGGCGCGGTCAGCCCGGTGTCCAGCGGCAGCCCGATACGGGCCAGGGCGCCCTGGCCGGCCAGCAGTTGCCTCAGCGGTCCGGCCAGCAGCGGCGCGCCGACCGCGGCCGGGGCCGCCAGCAGCAGCGACTCGGCCAGAGCCAGCCCCGCGATCCGCCGCCGGGACGCGCCGCGGGCCCGCAGCAGCGCCGTCTCGCCGGTCCGCTCGGCGCTCAGCATCCGGGCGACCAGCAGCAGCGCATAGCCCGCCAGCAGGATCAGCTGCAGCGCGACGATCAGGATCGTCGAACGGTTCACCAGCAACGCCCGCTGCAACTGTCCCAGCGCGGCGGGCAGATCGGTGGTGACGGTGGCCCGGCCCGCGAACGCCGGGTCGGCCATCAGCGCCTTGGGCGCCGGACCGGCAGCGGCGGCCAGCTCGGCCAGCCGGTCCGCGGTCAGGGAGCGGAAGTCGGCGGTGGCGAGCCAGCCCACCGAGTCCTGGGCCGGCGACCCGCCGCGGAACGCCGCCGGATCGGTGAGCAGCGGCCCGTACGTGGTGAAGCCGGCGGTGCGCACCCCGCGCCCGCCGAGGTCGTCGAGCTTCCAATACGGGTCGGCGCGGTCCTTGGGCCGGTAGACGCCGGTGACCTCGACCGCCAGACGGGCGGGGCCGGACAGCCGGTTGTCGAGGGTGAACCGGCGGCCGGGCGCGACCCCCAGCCGGGCCGCCGCGGCCTCCGGCAGCGCGACCGGCAGCCGTCCGTGCGCGGCCGGGCCGGGCCAGTGGCCGGCGGTGAGGGTCAGACGGGAGCGGTCCAGGGCCGCGAGGTGGGTGAGATCCGGCTCACCCTTGCGGGTGTCCGGCGCCCGCAGCGTGCGGGGCAGCGCATACGGCCCGGAGCGGACCAGTGTGTGCACCGTGAACGGCAGCCCGTCGAAGGCCCGCCGGGCGCCCCGGGCGACCGCCCGGTCGGCCGCGTCCCGTGCCCCGGGCGGGAGTTGGGCCTTCACCTGTAACGCGGCGGCCGCCGCGGCGCGGGTCCGCAGCGCCTGCCGCAGCCCCGCGTCCCCGACCGCGCCGGAGAAGGCCGCGAGCGTCGTCAGTACGGTCGTGGTGAGCAGCACCGAGAGCAGGGCAGCGGCCAGCAGCAGACGGTGCGCGCGCACCCGCAGAAAGACAAAGCCGGACACGGATCCCCCTTACCGCGTTCAGCACCACACAGATGAACGAATGGTGTCAGACGAGCGGCGCGGGCGGAGGGGGCTGTGGATAACCCTGGCCGGATCATGAGGGCGAAGGCGCGGGGCGGTGTGAGGCGTTCCTCAGTCCGCGGCGTTGACCATCGAGGCGGCGGCGTAGGTGAGGTAGTTCCACAGCTGCGTCTCGTGCTTCTCGGACAGGCCGAGGGAGTCCACCGCGTCCCGCATGTGCCGCAGCCAGGCGTCGTGGGCGGCCCGGTCGACGGTGAACGAGGCGTGCCGCATCCGCAGCCGGGGGTGACCGCGGCCGTCGCTGTACGTGCGGGGGCCGCCCCAGTACTGCATGAGGAAGAGCGCAAGCCGCTCCTCGGCCGGACCCAGGTCCTCCTCCGGGTACATCGGCCGCAGCAGCGGGTCCTCGGCGACTCCCTGGTAGAAGCGGTGCACCAGGCGCCGGAAGGTCTCCTCGCCTCCGACCTGTTCGTAGAAGGTCTGCTCCTCGAGCGTGCCGCGTGGAATCTTGTTCACCCGTCCATGGTGGCAGACGTCCCGGCGGAGGACTTCGGTCGTAGGCCGTGGCCGGAAATGACCCCGGGGCGTGATCAGTTGATCACGCCCCGGGGTCGTGCACGACCGGCGGCTGCTCAGCCGCGGCGGACGGTCAGCGTCGTCCAGGCGCCGACATGCACCCGGTCGCCCTCATGGAGCGGCACCGGCACATATGGCTGGATCGGGTCCTCGGCGAGGTTGATCGTCGTGCCGTTGGTGGAGTTCTGGTCCACCACCGCCCAGCTGCCGTCCTGCTGCTGCACCAGCAGCGCGTGCTGGTGCGAGACGCCCGGGTCCTCCGGCGCACTGCCCAGGTCGATGTCCGGGGACTCGCCGGTGCTGTTGCGGCGGCGGCCGACCGCGATCTGGCCGTTCAGCGGGAGCACCTGCTCGGGGGAGTACGAGGGCAGGTTGAGCCCCGCCGCCTCCGGGCCGCTGCGGCCCATCATCGCCATGAAGTACTCACGGTCCGGCGCGACCGCCACCACCCAGCCGGCGCCGACGACCGGCGGCGGGCCCTGCGGCGGTGCCGCGGGACCCTGGCCGGGTCCGCCGTTCCACTGCTGGTCCGGGCCGGGCTGCTGCTGCGGCGGCATCTGCTGCTGCTCGTACGGGCCGGGCTGCTGCTCGTACGGGGGCTGCTGTTGCTGCTCGAACGGAGGCTGCTGCTCGTACGGTCCCGGCTGCTGCGGCGGGAACGGCGCGGGCGGCTGCTGCTGCTCGTACGGGGCCTGCGGACCGGGGCCGGGCGGCGCGGGCGCCATCGGCGGGGGAGCGGCCTGGGCGCTCGGCGGGTTCAGCGTCCAGTCGTCGCCGCCCTGCTGCGGCGGCGGGCCGCCCTGCGGGCCGGGTCCGGGCATGCCGGGGGGCGGGCCGGGCGGGAATCCGCCGGGTCCGGGCTGGTCGGGGAATCCGCCGGGTCCGGGCTGGTCCGGGAATCCGCCAGGTCCGGGCTGGTCGGGGAACCCGCCAGGGCCGGGGCCGCCGGGGGGCATGCCCTGCTGCTGCGGGGGCTGGGGCTGCTGGGGCTGCGGCGGCGGGAAGCCGTAACCGCCCTGGCCACCCTGCTGAGGACCGCCCTGCGGACCGGGTGCGGGCGGCGGGAAGCCGTATCCGCCCTGGCCGCCCTGCGTGCCGGGACCGGGGGCACCGGGCGGCGGGCCCGGCTGCTGGCCGGGCGGCGGGGCGTAGGACGTCGGGGAGTTGGTGAGGAAGTTGTAGCGGCAGCCCTCACAGAACGGTGCCATCGCCTCACGCGGCGTACCGCACTGCGGGCAGGTCTCGGGCTGTCCGGACGGGCCGGGGCCGCCCTGCGGAGGCTGGGGCTGCTGGGGCTGCGGAGGCGGGAAGCCGTATCCACCCTGGCCGCCCTGGGAGTCAGGGCCGGGCTGCGGCGGCGGGAACCCGTATCCGCCCTGGCCGCCCTGGGTACCGGGGCCGGGCGCGCCGGGGCCGGGCTGCTGCGGAGGCGGGAAGCCATAGCCGCCCTGGCCGCCCTGGGAGTCGGGGCCACCGGGGCCACCGAAGCCGGGACCGGGACCACCGGGGGGCGGACCGGGCTGTCCGGGAGGCGGGCCGGGCTGGCCCTGCGGAGGGCCGGGCTGGCCGGTGGGCTGTCCGGGCGGCGGTGTGTTCAGGAATCCTGCAGGCAAGGAGGGCGGCGGGGGGACAGCGCCCGCCATCCGCTGGCCGCACACCTCGCACCAGTCTTCGGCCACCGACTGGTGGCCGCTCGGGCAGGTCGGCATGTCGGTTCTTCCCCCTCCGTACCGATTTCTTTCGGTCGTGCTGCTCGGTACTGATCGTGGCTATTTCTTCACGCGAACGGTTTTCGTCGAGCGCGTTTCGAGAGTCATCTCGTCCGCCTCGGCGACCTTCGCCTTCAGTCGCACAGTACCGGTCGCCGTATCGACGACGTCCACCACCTTCGCAAGGAGTTTCGCAGTCTCCTCGTTCCCCGAGGCTCCGGCCAGTTGTACCGCGCGGCCCAGTTTCTCCGTGGCACCGTCGATATCACCCGACTTGCGGGCATCGAGCCCCTGTTGAATGGCTTGCGCCAGTTCGGCCTGGCCCGTGTAGTGCGCCACCTGGGGGTTGATCGCGGTGGAAGCGGCCACATCGTCCGTCCACAAGGCCCGTACGAGGCCCTGCGACAGGGGCCGCGGCGGGCTCTGCGCGGGATCGCCGTCCGGGGCGGAGAAGATCAACGAGACCCGGCTGGCCAGCATTTCCTGCCCGATCCCGGCGGCCGGGACCCGCAGGCACAGGTGGTAGTCGCGGGACTCGTCGCCCCAGGACCCGGTCGGATAGTCCGCCGACCGCGGACCGGACTCCCGGCGCCGGCCGGTCAAGTCCTCCACGGTGGGCGCCACTTGCTTGACGAAGACGGTCTCGGCGCCCAGCGGCGTCCACAGCCGCAGGCCGACATCGGCGACCTCCTTGCGCATCGCCGTCTCCATCATGCGCGTGAAGTCGGCGGTCAGACCGGCCGGATCGGCGACGATGTCGGCGGTGCCCAGCAGCGCCGAGGCGATGGCGGTGACCTCCTTGATCTCCCAGTCCGTGCCGACACCGCGGGCATCGCAGGTGAACGACCCGGAGCAGGCGTCCAGGGCGTCCCGCAGCTCGCGCGGGGACTCGTGCTCGTTGCGGCCGTCGGTGAGCAGGATGGCGTGCCGGATGCCGGCCCCGGCGGACGACAGCAGCCGGCCGGTCAGCCGCAGCCAGCTTCCGATGGCGGTGCCGCCCCCTGCGGTCAGCGTGCGCAGCGCCTCCTTGGCCTGCGCACGGGTGGCCGCGCCGGCCGCCGCCAGCCGGCCGTCGCCGGGGTAGACCTCGACGGCCCGGTGGGTACCGGCCACCACCGCGAAGCCGACACCGTCGCGCAGGGTGTCGAGGGCGGCGGCCGTCGCCTCCCGGGCGCCGCGCAGCTTCGCCGGCGGATGGTCCATCGACCCGGAGCAGTCCACCATGATCACCACGCCGGCGTCCGGCTCGCCGGTACCCGCCCTCGGCACCGGCCGGCCCCCGGTCGTGCCGCCGCCGGTCGCGGTGACCGTGACGATGGCGTGGACCTCCCGCCCGCCCTCGGGGAGATAGGGGTTCTGGTACACCTCGGCGGAGAAACGCGGCACCCGGGACTTGGCGAAGTTGGCCATCCGTTCCGCTCCTTGAGACGACGTAACCGGTTGGTCGGTACACGTGGTGCGTCGTACATGGCGCATGGCGCGTGAGGGGGCGTACGGGCGGGGGTGCGCCGTGCCGCGCACCCCCGCTCACGCTCTTCGGTGGTGAGCCCGTCAGGCCGGTGGGGTCTGCCCCGCCGGTGCGGGGAACGGCACCAGTGCCACGGTGACGTTGTCGTGCCCGCCGCCGTCGAGGGCGTGGGTGACCAGGGTGCGGGCGCCGTTCAGCGGCCTGGCGGGGGCGTCGTACGGCAGCACCGCGGCCATCTGCTCCGCGCTCTCGGCGTAGTTCCACAGCCCGTCGGTGCACACCACCACGACCCCGGGCCCGTCCGGCTTGAACGTCGCGGTGTGCGGCTCGACCTCGTACGCGTCCGCGCCGAGCCAGCCCGTGATGGCGTGCGCCCGCTCATCGGCGTTCGCCTCGGCCTCGGACATCAGGTTGTTGGCGACCATCTGTGCGGCCCAGGAGTCGTCCTCGGTGAGCCGGGCGGGCGGCGCCGTACGGTCGTTGGGGATCCAGTAGGCGCGGCTGTCGCCGACCCAGCCGACGGTCAGCAGCCCGCCGCCGACCACCGCACCGACGAAGGTGCAGGCCGGGGCGTTCTGCTGACGGTGCTCGTCATGGACCAGGGACGGGTCGGAGGCGAGGGCGTCGACCGCCGAGGAGGCCGCCAGGATGGCGTCGTGCATGGCCTGCGCGGGGTGGGTACCGCGCGGCAGGGACGCCCGCAGCGCCTCCCCGGCGGCCTCGGACGCCGCCGAGGACGCCTCGTCCGGGCGGGTCGCCGAGGAGACACCGTCGCAGACCACGGCGACCACGGCGGGGGTGCCGTCCGGCAGCGCGGCGGCACGCAGCGCGAAGAAGTCCTCGTTGCGGTGGTGCCGGTGGCCCCGGTCGCTGACCGCCGCGATGCCCCCCACCTCGCATTCCATGTGGTCGCGGGGGCGGGGCCGGGCGTGACCGCAGTGCGCGCAGTAGCCCTCGGCGTCCACGGCCCCGGAGCGGCACGCGGCGCAGACGGCGGTGCCCCGGGCGGGCGTGCCGTCGGTGACGGCGGTGCCGGACGGGCCTTCCGCCGC
The DNA here is from genome assembly GCF_028870195.1 of Streptomyces sp. G7(2002). Lineage (NCBI taxonomy): Bacteria > Bacillati > Actinomycetota > Actinomycetes > Kitasatosporales > Streptomycetaceae > Streptomyces > Streptomyces sp. G7(2002). The sequence continues at coordinate 3,584,147 of NZ_CP102609.1, read as the reverse complement.
GGCGGGCGCCGCGGGCTCGGCGGCGGGCACGGAGGGTTCCGGGACGGGCTCCGGGGCGGGCGCCACGGGTTCCGCGTCCGGCGCCACGGTCTCCGAGGCGGGCACACCGGAGGGCGCGCCGGTCCCGGCGGCGGCCGCGGCCCCGGCGGCGGCCGCGTCGGCGACCGCCTCGTATCCGGCGACGCGCGGATCGGCGGGCGGCGGGGTGTCGGCCACCGCCTGGCCGGGCACCGGCGGGGCATGGCCCGGCATCGGCGGCGCACCGGCGTCCCCGTACGGGAGCCGGGCCTGCGGGTCCGGGGGCGGCGGCCCGGCCGGAGCCGTCCGGCCGGCCGGTGCGGGCACCGGCGGCGGACCGGGAGGCATCGGCGGCGGGGGCGGCACGGCGGAAGCGCCGGGCGCGGCCGGGGCGCCGTGCGCCGGCGGTGCGGCAGGCGGCAGGAGATCGGCGCCGCACCGCCCGCAGAAATTGTCCTTCGCGTCGAGCGGTTCATCACAGCCCGGACACCGGGACGGCCCAGTCACACCCATGTCACACCCACGTCCTGGGGCGGAAGCGGTTGGCCCGTTCCACCAGTTCGATCCTTTTCTCACCACGCTGTGCCAGCCGCGCCAGCAGACGGTACGACTGCTCCAGCCCGAAGCGCAGACCGCGCTCGTCCAGCGGGCTTCCGAGCAGCGCCGGCCGCTCGGAAGCGGGCGCTGCGCCGTCCGGCCCGGCACCGTGGCTACCGGAGAGTACCCAGTCCAGGGCGCTGCCCAGTACCTCGGTGGCGAGTTGTTCCCGGCGCTCGGTGTCCAGACCGAAGTCCGCGAGCGCCTCGACCTGTTCGGCGGCCGCCCGCAGATCCGCCAGCAGCGGATCGCGGGGCGGCCGCTCCCGCAGCCGGGCGCGGACCGCCGCGCTCCGCGCCGCGATGTAGTGGATGGACGACTCCGGCACGGACTCCAGCACCTCGACCGCGCCGCCGCGGTCGCCCGTCGCCAGCCGCACCCGGGCCAGCCCGAACGCGGCGCCGACATAGCTGCGGTCGGTCGCCCACACCAGGCGGTAGTACTCCATCGCGTTGTCCCACTGGCCCAGCAGCTCCGCGCAGATGCCCAGCGCCAGCTTCGGCGCCGGTTCACCGGGGAAGGCGTCGTAGACCGCGTCGAAGGCCAGCGCGGCGCTCTCGCGGTCGTCGGCCGTCAGCGACACCAGGCCGCGATGCCACACCACCCGCCAGTCCGCGCCCCACGTGGCGGGTTCGCCGCCGCCGTGCCCCGCGGCGGGCCACGGCCCGGCGGGCTCCGCCGCGATCGCCTCCAGCACCTCCCGGGCCGCCGCGCCGTCCCCTGCCTCCAGACGGGCGCGCAGCTCCCGCAGCCGGAGCTCCAGGGAGTCGGCGGGCGCGGAGCGCAGCGCACCCAGCAACTCCGCGGGCCCGGCGGCCGGCAGCCCGGCCAGCAGCCCGGCGTTGGGGTCACCCGGGTCCACCCGCGGCACCGGCAGCGCGAGGGCGGCGCCCGCGACGTCCAGGGGGCGCAGCAGCGGACCGCCGGACACGCGCTCCGCCGCGCGGGCCGGGACCGCCCCCCGCGCGCCCAGCAGCGAACTGTCGCCGTCCACCGGCGGCATCAACTCCGTGTCGGTCACCCGGAGTTCGGGCCCGAAGAGGGTCGACAGCGCGGGCCGCGGCTCCCCCGACTGGAGTGCCACCACCTCCCGCAGCACCCCCGTCAGCTGCTCGGCCATCTCCTCCGCGGAGGCGAACCGGCGCGCCCGGTCCGGGTCCGTGGCCCGCACCAGCAGCCGGTAGAACGACTCGTAGGTGCGGAACACCTCGATGTTGTCCGGATCGGGCAGCGAGTCCGCGAAGATGTTCGTATAGCCCTGGAAGTCGAAGGTGAGGACGGCGAGGGTGCGCGCGACCGTGTAGAGGTCGGAGGAGACCGACGGGCCCACAGCGGCGATCTCGGGCGCCTGGTAGCCGATCGTGCCGTAGATCGGGCTCACATGGTCGTCCATCCGGCGCACCGCGCCCATGTCGATCAGCTTGAGCTGGTCGTGCTGCTGGATGGCGTTGTCGACCTTGAAATCGCAGTAGAGGTAGCCGCGGCTGTGCAGATGGCCGAGCGCCTCCAGCGCCTCGATGCCGTACGCGCAGGCCTGCTCGACGGGCAGCGGATCGCGCCGGCCCTGCGGGGTGCGCCGGTCGTTGGCGAGGTCCTTGAGGGACTTGCCGCCGACGTACTCCATGACGATGTAGCCGTCGAGGCTGCCCGTCGTCCGGTCGAGATGCTCCACGAAGTTGTAGATCCGCACGATGTTGGCGTGCTCGATCTCGGCGAGGAAGCGCCGCTCGGACACCGCCACCGCCAGCGCCTCCTCGTCGCCGGTGTCCAGCAGCCCCTTGAGCACCACCCACCGGTCGGAGACCGCATGGTCGGTCGCCAGATAGATCCAGCCGAGCCCGCCGTGCGCCAGACACCCCACGACCTCGTACTGGCCGTGCACCATGTCACCGGGCCGCAGCTTGGGAACGAAGCTGTACGGATGGCCGCACTTGGTGCAGAACCCTTCCGTACGGTCCGGCTTTTCACCACGCGCCCGGCCCACCGGTGCCCCGCAGTCCGCACGGCTGCAGAACCGCTTGCGCTCCGGGACCTCCGGATGCTCCAGCACCGCCGTCCGCGGATCGGGCCGCGGCACCTCCGGCACCGCCACCAGCCCCGCGCCCAGCCGCCCGCGCGACGGCCCGGAGGACGCACCGCTGCCCGAGCCGTGCACCGACACCGCCGGCACCCCGCGCGTCCGGACCCCGCCGGAGCCCGCGCGCGAGAGCCGCCCGGACACCGACCGCCGCGACGGCGACGAACGGCCCGACGGCCCGCTGCCGCCGGAACCGGGACCGGACGGCGCGCTGCCGCCCGAACCCGGGGCGGGGGAGGGCACCGTCAGCAGCGCCCCGGCCGCCTCCCGCGCGGCCGTCACGCCCGCCGAAGCCCGGCCCGTCAGGCCCGTGGGCGGCGACGACAGCAGACCGCCCGGCGAGACCACCGGCGCCAGACCGCACAGGTCGCAGTACCGCTCACCGCCGCCGACATCCTCGTAACTGCCCGCACAGTCCCGCCGCTGGCAGCGCTCGTCGGCCTGCTCCGTCACGACTCCCCCCGCCCCTCCGGCGGCGGCTCCAACGCCTCCGCCGCCGCCTGCTGATAACGCCACACCGCCTGCTCGGCCGCCCGCAGATCGCACGGCGCGCTCCACAGCATCCGGCGCGCCAGGTCGTACCGCTCCGTCAGCAGCGGGTCCTCCGCCAGACCGTGGCGCGCGACCTTCGCCCGGTACGCGTCCAGCCTGCCCCGCAGCTCGGCGCGCACCGCGAGCGGCGCGGTCACCGCCGTCAACGATTCGCGGGCCCGGTGGAGTTCGTCCTCCGCCCGCTCCTCCAGACTGTCCAGCAGCGGCGAGAGCCGGTGCCACTGAGCCCGCCTGCGGTAATCGGCCGCCGCCGCCAACTGCTCGTGCAGCGCCGTCGACGGGCCGCTGACCGCCGGCACCTCCGACGCCGCGATCTTCGCCAGCACCTCGCCCCGGGCCTGCCGCGCCTCGGTCAGCGTGCGGTCCGCCCGCGACAGCACGTCCCGCAGCTGCATCAGCCGCCGCTCCGCGTCCTGCCGCACATCCAGCACCGCCGCCACCTCCCGCCGGATCTCCTCCAGCGCACGCGCCGCACGGTCATAGCGCCCGGTGTCCGGCCGGCCCCCGCCCGGCGCCGAACTCCCCGTCGACGACGACACCCAGAACGCCAGCGGATCCGCGATCACCCGCTCCCGCAGCCGCAGCAGCTCCTTTGTGATCCGCTCCAGATCGTCACCCGCCGGATGCTCCCCGGGCCGCACCCCCACCGAATGCGCCAGCGAACGCGTCCGCTGCAACTCGGCCGACAGCAGATCTATCCGGGCCGGCAGCGCCGACCAGACCGCATCGGCTGCCACGATCACATCCAGCGACCGCGCGTACAGCCCGTTCATCCGCTCGACGAGCCCCTCCAGACTGAACCGCTCGCCCAGCCCGGCCGGGCCGCCCTCCGGACCACCGTCCGCCGCGGCCGCACCCGGGACCGTCACCCCCTCGCCGTGCAGCAGCTCCGTCAGCTCCGCCAGATCCTCCGCGGACGGCCAGCGGCGCCGCTCCCGCAGCTCACGCGCCTCCTCCAGCGCGGCCGTGTACGTATCGAACAGCGACCACAGCACCGTGATCGACCGCTCCGCGGCGGCCCAGCGTTCCTTGGTGGTACCGGACAGCTCGGCGCCCTCCAGCAGCCGGCGCCCCGCGTGATCCTGCAACGCGAGCAGGGATGTCTCGATCGCCTCGTACTCGGCACCGAGCCGCTCCAGCGCGCGATCCACCTCCTCCCGGTCCAGCACCGGGGCATCGGGCCTCCCCGGAGAACCGGGGAAGGGTCCAGGGACCCCCATCGATCACCTCTCCAATACGCGTACGATGCACGGCGGTTGCGGCGACCCCGTAGCCGCTGCGGTCTGCTCCTCCCGCTTCCTCCTCCATAGTGACCTCATCCGGCCCTTCCATGGGGCGATCAGCCGCGCACACCGCTCCTTGGGGCGATCAGTCGCTGTACTCCGGCGACGGCGGCCCCGATATGCCCGGCAGGTCGTCCTCCAGCCAGGTGCGGTACGCCCGCATCCAGCGGCTGTCCGCGCCCCCGTCGCCCCGGTAGTCGTCCAGGACCTTGTTGACCCGCCGCACCAGATCCGTGTCGCCCTTGTTCATCGCCACGCCGTACGGCTCGTCCGTGAACGGCTTGCCCTTCAGCTCCACCGCCGGATCCTGCGCCGCCTGCGCCGCGGCCAGCGCATTGTCCGTGACCACCGCATCCGCCTCACCCAGCTGCAGCCGCACCAGACAGTCGAGTTGATTGGGCACCGTCAGCACCTTCGCGCCGTGCCGCCGCGCCGACAGCTCGCTCTCACCCGTCGAACCCGCCGCCGTGCACACCCGCTTGCCGCGCAGCGAATCGTCGAACGCCGTGACCTTCGACGCCTTCGGGGCCAGCACCTGCTGCCCCGCCTGGAAATACGCCGTGGAGAACGCCACCTGTTCCTTCCGCGCACAGTTGATCGTCATCGTCCGCACCACCAGGTCGACCGTGCGCCGCTGCAGCGCCGGAATCCGCTGACTGGTCGGCACCGCCTTGAAGACCACCTTGGGGTGCGGCCCCAGGATGTCCTCGGCGACCGCCCGCGCCAGCTCGATGTCGAAGCCCTCCAGCTCGCCGGTCGCCGGATTGCGGTACCCCCACCGGTAGGTGTTCTGGTCGACGCCGACGACCAACTGGCCCTTCTCCTTGATCCGTGACACCGCCGCACCGTCGTCCGGCGACGGCCGCAGACTCTCCGCGGCGTTCCGCGCCGTGCACTTCGCGACGGCCGGCCGCCCGGCCCCCGGCCCGTACGCCCGGTGCGTCACCGCCGGCGCGGCCGCACCACCACGACCGGGCCCTTCCTCCCCGGCGCCACCGCCCAGCGACGGCACCAGCACCGCCGCAGCCGCCGCCATCACACACATCCCCGCCGCGACCGGCGCCAGGACGGCACGCAGATTCACCAGCCCTCGCGCGCGCATCCTCATGTCCCCCTCACCCGGCTCCCTCACCGGTACTCCGCCAGCCTGCGCCCGATCCCCAGCACCGCGCCCACCGCCGCCAGCCCCGCCAGCACCCCGGCCCCCACCGGCAGCCCGCCCAGCGCCGCACGCCCCCCGTCCGCCGCCGACCGGAACTCCGCCTGCTCATGCACCAGCGCCCGCTGCAGCCCGGAAGCCACCCGGTCGAAGGACTCCCCGGTGGACCCCTTCGCACCGATCACCCCGTCCAGCGCCCGGTCGTAATCCCCCTTGTCGTCCGCCGCCCGCGCCTGCGCATGCCGCGCCTGCCACTGCCGGACCTGCGTCAGCGCATCCCGCACCGGACGCCGCCCCGCCTCGTCGTCCGCCAGCGCCAGCGCCGCCCCCAGCCTGCTCGTCGCCGGCGCCGCACCGCGCTCACCCGCACCCGCCAGATCCGTTATCCCCGAGCGGAAACCGGCCTCGTAGAAATCCTGCTGCCCGTCGGTCAGCACCGCACCCCGCGCCACCAGCGTCAGATTCTCGTTCCCCCGCGCCCGCAGCGCATCGATCCGCGCCTCGTTGAGCACCCGCAGCGACCGCGCCCCGTGCTCATACGACCCGGTCAGCCCCCCTCGCGCCACCGCATGCCCCGCCACCAGCCACATCAGCACCATCACGGACGCGGCCGTCGCGGCCAACAGGCCCCGGTTGAACACCCGGTTGGTCCGCCGGTAGTGCCGCCGCTGCGCCCACCCCAGCGCACCGAGCGCCACCACCCCGGACGCCAGCGCCCACCACGGCCACGCCTTGGCCGTGGAGTAGTCCGCTGCCAGCCGGTCCGTCTCCGCGTCGTACAACGCCCGTGCGGCCGGGAGGAGTTCCGTCCGCATCTGCTCATGCGCATAGCGCAGATACGCACCGCCCAGCGGCAGCCCCTGCCGGTTGTTGGCCCGCGCCGTCTCCACCAGCCCCGTATAGCGCGGCAGCCCGCCGTTGAGCTTCGCGATCTGCGCGCCCGCCCCCTCCGAACCCGCGCTGTTCGCCGACGCCTTGACCAGCAAGGAGGACGCCGTCGCGATATCGGCGGCATACCGGTCACGCGTCGCCCTGCTCTCCTCGCCACCGGCCAGGAAGCCCGCCGCGGCGGTCGTATCGGCATCCGCCAGCGAACGGTAGATGCTCGCCGCGTCCGCCGTCAGCGGCTGGCTGTGCTCCACCACATCGTCCGCGGCCGCCGCCCGGCCCGACACCTGCCAGGCCGTGACCGCACCGAACAGCACGATCAGCAGGGCCAGTACGGCACCGATCACCCGCAGCCGGCCCGGCTCGGTCGTCGCCGCGGCACGCAGCTCGTCCAGCCCCTCGGCCCAGGCCGTCCGGCGCTCCGCGGCAGGCGGCGACACGCTGCTGGTCGACACGGAACCTCCCCCTGGGGCGCTGACGGCGGGACCGGCCCCCGCGCACAGCGCCCGGGAGCGCTCACGAAAGGGACCGGTGCATGGGCAGCAGTATGTCCGCAGCCGCTGACACCCACACCGCGAATGCCCCGATCTTGTTCGGATCGCGACCCACGGACGGGCCCGCCGCACCACTGTGCCCCGCATTACAGTGGGCACAGAGTCATCAGACATCAGGTGATACCGGGCCCCGGATGTCGCGCCGAAGGGGGAGTGATCTCGTGCAGTCGGTCCGCAAGGGCAGGGTGTCGCTCGTGGAGACCGCGACCGACGAGATCCGCGGCCAGATCGTGAACGGCACCTGGCCGGTGGGCAGCCGCATCCCGCCCGAGAGCGCCCTCTCCGAAACCCTCGGGGTCAGCCGCGCCTCGGTCCGCGAAGCCGTCCGCTCCCTGGTGCACTCCGGCCTCCTGGAGCCCCGGCAGGGCGACGGCACGTTCGTGATCTCCGACGACGACAGCGCGGTCGCCCTCCGCCGCCGCCTCGAACGCGCCGAACTCAGCCATGTCACCCAGGTCCGCCAGGGCCTCGACGTGGTCGCCGCCCGCCAGGCCGCCACCCACCGTACGGACGCCCAACTCGCGGGCATCGAAGCCGCACTGGCCCGCCGCAAGGCCGCCCTCGCCGCGCACGACAGCGAGGCCTTCACCGCCGCCGACGCCGAGTTCCACGTCCTGGTCGCCGAGGCGAGCGACAACCCCGTCCTCGCCGACATCTACCGCTCCCTCAGCGCCGCCCTGCGCGAGGAACTCCGCCGCGCCGCCTGCCTGGACACCGCCACCGCGGCCCCCGCCGACCCGCACTCCCGCCTCACCGACGCCATCCGCGCCCAGGACCCCCAGGCCGCCGTGGACGCCGCCGTCCTCCTCCTGGCCGGCCACGTACGGGACCTCGCCCTCCCGCTCGACGACTGACCGGCCCCGCCGACCGCGCGCGCCCCACCTCCCCACGCCCCCCACTTCACTCCCACGCGCCGCTGCCCCACCCACCCACCTCCGACTACGCTGAGTGACGAAGCCGGGCCCTGCCTCACCCGATGAGCACGGGTCCACCGCGCCTGACGAATCGGAGGCAACGCCATGCGCCGGATCAGAAAACTCCTCGGCCCCCTCGCAGCCGCCAGGACGGGCGGCGGTCCCCCCACCTCGGACAACACCCCGTCGGTCAGAGGCTTTCTGACCATCGGCGGCACGACCTATATCGACCCCCACGGCAGCTACCCCCTCGACCACTGCCTGGACGGCTCCGCCACACTCATCGGCAACGACACCGACCACTACATCACCGTCATTACGGAGCGCGACTGTGGTGGCCCGCCTGGACCGGAGGCCCGCCACACCGAAGCACCGGGCGACGCCCCCGGCCGGGACCTCGTCCTGGCCCCGGGCGAGCGCGCGGAGACATGGCGGGGGGACAGCGTGCGGGTGGGGTGAGGTGGGGCGGGGGCGGGGGCGAGCAGGGGCTGGGGAAGAACGGGGTGAGAGGCTTAAGAGGAGGCGGGAGGCACAGAACCCAGCGGCGGAGGCTCAGCCCCCAGCTCCCTCAGCGCCCCCCCCCCCCCCCCAAACCCCCGCACCCGCCCATAAGCCCCCGCCTCCGCTCCTGCCCGGTCCAAGGTGTCGAGGGCCGCGCCCAGTACCGGCGGGGCGGTGACCACATGCGGGACCGCCTTGGGGGCGCGGTCCGCGAGGAGTTGGGTGAGCTGGTCATGGAGGAGGGGGTGCCGGGAGGCAAGGACGCCGCCGCCCAGGATGACGGGGGTGGGTTCGCCGAGGAGGCCGAGGCGCTCCAGGGCGACGCCGGCCAGGAGGGCGATCTCCTCCGCCTGGCGGGTCACGAGGGCGCGGGCGATCCGGTCGCCGGAGGCGGCGACGGCGAAGAGCACCGGGGGCAGTTCATGGCGGCGGTGGCCGGGGATGTCGTGCAGATGGAGTGCCTCGATCAGTTCCCGCATGGTGGTCAGGCCGAAATGGGCGGGCAGCGCGCGGGCCAGCTCGGTCGCCGCGCCGCGGCCGTCCTCGGCGCGGGCCGCGCACCACAGCGCCTCGTCGGCGAGGCATGAACCGCCGCCCCAGTCACCGGAGATCCGGCCGAGGGCCGGGAAGCGCGCGGTGGCACCGTCGCGTCCGAGCCCGGCGCAGTTGATGCCGGCCCCGCACACCACGGCGACGCCCACCGGCTCCCCGTCGTCCGGCAGCCCGGCCCGCAGCAGGGCGAAGGTGTCATTGCGCACGGTCACCGTGCGCGCCCACCCCCGTCCCGCGATCTCGGCGTTCAGCCGCGCCTCCTCGACGGGGAGGTCGGCGTTGGCGAGAAAGGCGGAGAGATGGCCGACGGGGCCGGCCGGCGCTCCGGCCCGCGCCAGGACGGATGCCACCAGCGGCGCCAGGACGTCGACCGCCCGCCCGGCGCCCACCACCGGCGGCCGGAAACCGCCGCCCCGCGCCGTCGCGAGCACGTTGCCGTCCACGGCCACCAGCGCCACATCGGTCTTGCTGTTGCCCGCGTCGACGGCCAGCGCCGTGCAGGTCAGGCCCACGGGAGGTGCTCCCGGTTGTGCGCGATCAGCTCGTCGGTGAGCCGGTCCGCCTGGTCGAGCTGGCCGATGAGGGGGTGGGCGAGGAGGGCGGAGAAGACGGCGTTGCGCCCGTCGGCCCGGCCGGTGGTACGGCCGTGGCGGCCCAGCAGCGCCGCTTCCAGGGCGAGTTGTTCGTAGGCGGTGACATGGGCGATCAGTCCGGCGTAGCGCGGTTCCAGGGGGCGTACGGGGAGGGGCGCGGCGCCCGTCGAGTCCACCGTTGCGGGGACCTCGATCACCGCGTCGTCGGGGAGGAAGGGGAGGGTGCCGTCGTTGCGGGCGTTGACGATCTGGACGTCTCCGGTGTCGCCCAGCAACGACGAGGTCAGCGCCACCGCCGCCTCCGAGTAGAAGGCCCCGCCGCGCCGGGACAGAAGCTCCGGCTTCTCGTCGAGCGCCGGATCGCCGTAGAGGGTGAGCAGCTGCCGCTCCAGGGCGGCGACCTCCGCGGCGCGGGACGGTTTGCCGCGCAACTCCCGTACGACGGCGTCGTGTTGGTAGTAGTAGCGCAGATAGTAGGAGGGGATGGCGCCGAGGTGGTCGAGGAGGGCGCGGGGCATCCGGACCTTGCCGGCGAGGGTCTCGCCGTGTGCCGCCAGCAGCTCCGGGAGCACGTCCTTGCCCGCGACGCGTACGGACCGTTCCCAGGTGAGGTGGTTGAGGCCGATGTGCTCCAGCTCGACCTGCTCGGGGGTGACGCCCAGCAGGGTGGCGAAGGTGCGCTGGAAGCCGATGGCGACATTGCACAGTCCGACGGCCCTGTGGCCGTGGGTGAGCAGGGCCCGGGTGACGATGCCGACGGGGTTGGTGAAGTCGACGATCCAGGCCGCGGGGTTACGGCGGCGTACCCGTTCGGCGATGTCGAGGACGACGGGGACGGTGCGCAGCGCCTTGGCGAGGCCGCCGGCGCCGGTGGTTTCCTGGCCGACGCAGCCGCACTCCAGCGGCCAGGTCTCGTCCTGGTTGCGGGCGGCCTGGCCGCCGATGCGCAGTTGCAGCAGCACGGCGTCGGCGCCGTCGGTACCGGCGTCCAGGTCGCCGGTCCAGGAGATCCGGCCCGGGTGCCCCTGCCGGGCGAAGATGCGCCGCGCCAGTCCGCCCACCAGCTCCAGCCGCTCCGTGTCCGGGTCGACGAGGACGAGTTCCTCCAGCGGCAGCAGATCACGCAGCCGGGCGAAACCGTCGATGAGTTCGGGGGTGTAGGTGGAGCCGCCGCCGACCACGGCGAGCTTGATACGAGGGCGGGGGGTGAGCCCCTGGGGAGACGTCATACAGGATCAGCCCTTCACTCCGGTGAGCGCGACGCCTTCGAAGAAGGCCTTCGGGACGAGCAGCCCGGCGCCGGCCGGGGCCACGGAGAGCCGGACAGGTCTACCCACGAGCGGCATGGCGGACTTCCTTCACGGCAGGGGGAGTTGGGGAAGTGGCGCTGTTCTTCCTTGACGCGGTCGGCGGTCGGCGGTCGGCGGTCGGCGGTCGGTGGCCGCTGGACGGTGGTGATCGGCGCCTCTGGCCGTTGGCGGGGGCGGGTGATGGATGGTGGGTGATCGTCGTCTCGGTGGTGGGGGGCTGGTGGGGCCGGGGCGCCGTGCCCGATGGCGTCCGTCAGCCGGTGGGGAACACCGCGTCGCGCGTAGCGGCGAGCGCCGTCCGCAGTGCGCCGAGGAGGATCGGATTGCCTTCTGTGCGGCTGAGGCGCAGGACGGGGCGGGGGAGCGCGAGCCCGGTGAATTCCTCCTCGACCAGGGCGCGTAGCTCCTCCCCGCCGGCCTGGGCGACCTCGCCGGACAGCACGATCAGCTGGGGGTCGACGACCGCCACCACGGCGGTGAGCCCGGTCGCCAGCCGCCGCGCGACCTCGGCGCGCACCGCGTCGTGCGCCAGCGCCCCGGCGACCGTACGGACGTCGGGTGCCCCGTACTCCCGGGCCAGTTCGATGATGCTCGGCGCGCCGACGAGCCGCTGGAAGCCGCCCCCGGCGTCCGCCCGGGCGGCGCTGCGTTCGCCGCCCCGGGACAGCGGGGCGCCGGGCAGCGGCATATAGCCGATCTCGCCCGCGCCTCCGGTGGCGCCGCGCAGCAGCCGACCGCCCAGCACGAGGGCGGCGCCGACCCCTTCGTCCGCCCAGACCAGGACGAAGTCGTCGACGTCCTGTGCGGCCCCGTCGTGCTGCTCGGCGACCGCCGCCAGATTCACATCGTTCTCCAGGGTGACCGGCATGCCCAGCGCCTCGGCCAGCTCTTCCTCCAGTGCCCGCGAGTGCCAGTCCGGCAGATGGGGCGCGTAGCGCAGCCGCCCGGTCCGCGGGTCCAGCGCGCCCGGTGTGCCGATCACCGCCCCGTGCAGCTGCCCGCGCCCCAGCCCGGCCTTGGCCAGCGCCCCGTCGACGGCCTGCGCGACCAGCTGCGCGGTCCGGTTCGGTGCGTCCTCGGCGACCGCGTCGGTGCCGACCCGTTCCTCGCCGAGCACCTGCCCGGTGATGTCGGCGACCGCGGCGGTGATCCCCTGCTGATCGACGGCGAGCGCGGCGACGTGCGCGGCCGTCGGATTGATCTCGTAGAGCTGGGCGTTGGGCCCCGGCCGTCCGGTCACATTGCCGGTGGTCCGCACCAGGCCCGCGGCCTCCAGCCGGGCCAGCAGCTGTGAGGCGGTGGGCTTCGACAGTCCGGTCAGTTCCCCGATCCGGGTACGGGTCAACGGGCCCTGCGACACCAGCAGATCGAGCGCGGCACGGTCGTTCATGGCCCGCAACACCCGCGGTGTCCCGGGGAGGCGCCGCACCGACTGTCCACCGGCCATGACCGTCACCCCGTTCACCGGCGGCCGGGACGACCGCGAGTCTCTGTGAAAACGTCTCTGTTAGGAAACTTTCCCATCGGTGTCTGGACGGTAGGCCGTGCTCCGGAGCGGCGTCAATGGGCCGAGCGGGGGAGCGGCTCAAGGAAGGGGAAGCCGGGCGCTCCGGCCGGCGAAAGGGGAAGGGAAGAGGGGCGCACCGACACCCGGTCGGTACGCCCCTCCCTTGTTACGGGAGCCCTCAGGCCGCTTCCCTTGTCACGGGAGCCCTCAGGCCGTTGCCACCCGCCTACTTCCCCAGCTTGGACGGCGACGCGATCGGGTTCGTCGCCAGGGACTGGGGGGACAGCGGGTTGTTGAGGGCCGAGGGGGCGGCCATACCGGCGGCGGGGTCGTTGGCCTCCGCCACCTCGTCCTCGGGGAGCGGGCGGGGGGCCAGGTGGACGCCGGCGGCGTCCAGGGCGTGCTTGATGCGCCAGCGCAGTTCGCGCTCCACGCCGAGGGCCTTGCCGGGCATGGTCTTGGCGGAGACGCTGATGGTGACCGTCTCCAGGTGCACCTCGCTCAGGCCGAGGACCTCCACCGGCTCCCACAGCTGCTCGTTCCAGGGCTCGGCCTTGGACATCTCCTGGCCGGCGGTGGTGATGGTGTCGCGGGCCCGCTCCAGGTCCTGGTTGGCGGCGATCACCACGTCGACGGCGGCCGTGGACCAGCCCTGGCTGAGGTTGCCGATCCGCTTGACCTCGCCGTTGCGGATGTACCAGATCGCGCCGTTGGGGCCGCGCAGCTTGGTGACGCGCAGGCCGACCTCGATGACCGTACCGGTGGCGACCCCGGCGTCGATCTCGTCGCCGACGCCGTACTGGTCCTCCAGGATCATGAAGACGCCGGAGAGGAAGTCGGTGACGAGGTTGCGGGCGCCGAAACCGATGGCGACACCGGCCACACCGGCGCTCGCCAGCAGCGGCGCAAGGTTGATCTTCAGGACGGAGAGCACCGTCAGGGCGGCCGTGCCCATGATCACGAAGGAGGCGACGCTGCGCAGCACCGAGCCGATGGCCTCGGAGCGCTGCCGGCGTCTCTCGGCGTTGACGAGCAGTCCGCCCAGCGCGGTGCCCTGGGCGGCGGCCGCGGTGCGGTTCATCCGCTCGATGAGCTTGGTGATGGTGCGGCGGATCACATGCCGCAGCACCACGGCGATCACGAGGATCAGCAAGATCTGCAGGCCGGACGTGAGCCACGTCCCCCAGTTCTCCTGCACCCATCCGGCGGCGTTGGTGGCCTTCTCCGTGGCGTCGTCGAGGGACGCCGGGCCGGATGAGCCGGGTGTGGCGGCGCTCAGGTGCGCGGCAGCGACCGGCGAAGCGGACCAGAACACAGTCGAACCTTCCGTGTGGGACAGCAGACCCGGGCCTCGGTGGGACCCCAGGGACCGGGCAGACCAACCACACTAACGGGGCAATGAGAACGGTCCGCGCTCTTGTTCGAACAGGCAGGTTTTACGCGGGCGGGAAAGAGCGGGATCCGGACAGCGGTGCGCGGGGTGTGGTGGAAAACACCTCCGGCCCGTTACTCGGTCATGGTGGCGCTCCGACCAGGCAGCGGGGGACACTGTGGGGAGATCGTCCCGGCGCGAGCCACGCGCCGCCGGCGTACAAGGAGGCACCCGTGCCGCATGTCCTGGTCCTCAACGCGTCGTACGAGCCGCTCGGCGTCGTACCGCTCCGCCGCGCGCTCATCCTCGTACTCAATGAGAAGGCAGTCAGCCTCGAGGAGTCCGGCGCCCTGATGCACAGCGCGACCCGAGTCATCCCTGCTCCGAGCGTGGTCCGCTTGAAGAGGTTCGTGCGGGTGCCCTTTCGCGGCCCCGTGCCACTGACCCGCCGGGCGCTGTTCGCCCGTGACGGCGGGCGCTGTATGTACTGCGGTGGCGTCGCAACCAGCGTCGACCACGTCATCCCGCGCAGCCGCGGAGGTCAGCACACCTGGGAGAACGTCGTCGCCGCCTGCCGGCGCTGCAATCACGTCAAGGCCGACCGCCATGTCGCCGAGATCGGCTGGCGGCTGCGGCATCAGCCCGCCCCGCCGTCAGGACTGGCGTGGCGGATCATCGGTACGGGCCATCGCGACCCGCGCTGGCTGCCGTATTTGCAGCCGTACGGCGCGGATGACGCCCTGGCCCGGATCGACGCCGTATCGGCGTAGGTCCGGGTTTTTCCGTCCGGGGGCCGTGGGGGGCGCGCTGTGTGCGCGGCTCCCGACGGCCCTCGGACGTCGTTCAGCGCTTGCCTCCGCCGGCCGGCTGGTCCTTGTCTCCCGACCCGTCCTCGCCGCCAGGCTTGCCCTCGCCGCCCGGCCTGTCCTGCCCGCCCGGCTCCGTGACCGCGTAGGCCTCCACCGACCACAGTGAGTAGCCGAAGCGGGTGGCCCGCTTGTCGCCCTGGATGCGGACGAACCGGGCGTCCCTGGCGTCCATCCGGACGGACTCCCGGCCGCCCTTGCCGTCCCGGACCGTGGCCGCCGTACGCCAGGTGCGGCCGTCCGGGGAGACCTGGACGCGGTAGCCGGAGGCGTAGGCGTCCTGCCAGTTCAGGACGAGCCGGCCCAGGCGGGTCGGATGGGCCAGGGCGAACTGCAGCCAGGCACCGTCCTCGGCTGTGGACGACCAGCGGGTTCTGGGATCGCCGTCGGTGGCCGCCGAGGCCGGGAAATCGGGCGTCTCGTCGCCGGAGGAGGTGGCGACGGTGCCGCGTGCCAGGTCCTTGCCGCCGGTGGGCGGGTAGGTCCGCACCGTCAGCGTCTGCTCCGCGCCGCCGAAGTCCACCGGGATCTCGTACGTCCCGGAGCGGGCGTCCTCGGGGACATCGACCGTGATGCGGACCGTGGCGGTGCCGCCCCGTGGTGCGGTGACCTCCTTCGGGGCGTGCACGGTGAAGCCCTTGGGCGCCTTGACCGTCAGCTTCTCGTGGATGTCGCCGGGGCGGCGGGAGTAGATCAGGGCGTCCACCGTCGCACTGCCGCCGTTCTGGGCGTCCGCCTCCTTGCGGGACAGTTCGAGCCCGGCCGGCGGGGTGTCCTCGAACCAGGGGGTCAGCGCCTTCACGGACGGCGCCTTCGTGCCGTTCGCCCAGGTCAGCCGTACCGCGTCGGCGCGCAGCCGCGGGGTGCGCGACTCCGTCCAGCCGGTGACGGAGAGCCGGCCGAGGCGGCGCCAGCCCTCGCCGGGGACATGCGCCTCCAGGGACACGGCGCCCGCGGCGGGGCCCGGCTCGGTCAGGGCGGTGACCGCGGCCAGCCGGCGGGCCCGCTCGAAGGGCACGGTCAGCGACGTCGGGCCGTCGTCCTTCCCGTCGGGCCGGGGGGTCTCGTGGCGGGCGCCGGTCCAGGCGTCGGCCTCGGTCATCGCCCGCTCCAGGAACGGTGCGAGCACCCCCTTGCCGACCGTCGCCGGGCTGCGCCCGATCTCCTTGCGCAGCCGCTGCGCCGTGCGCTGCGCGGACCAGGCGGTGTCGCCGTCGTCGTGGGCCTGCGCCATCAGCGTGTCCACGGCGTGCACACCGGCGCTGCCGTAGCGGGCCAGCTGCTCGGCCCAGGGGCGGACCTCGGCGGCCAGATCCGCATGCAGGTCGTCGGGGGCGCTGCTCATGGTCCGGAACGCGTTCCGCAGCGCCCGGGCCGCCTTGGCGAGGTCCGCGTCCCGGCCGGGCCGGCCGTGGTTGGTCGCCGCCTCGCGGGCCGCCCAGAAGCGGTTGATCAGCACCCGCAGATACTTCGACTCGCTCCGGTCCAGCACCGAGGAGGAGTCGTTGCCGGCCAGCGCCCGCAGCGCGGCACGGGCCCGCGGATCGCCGCCCGCCAGATCGTCGACGGCCGCCTCCCAGGACTCCGCGGGGCGGTAGTTGCGGGGGTTCCACGCGTAGTCGGCGGCCGTGAACAGCGGGATACGGGAGGCGAGCGGCTGCTCCATGGCGTTGGCGAACAGCGCCGAGGAGCCGGTGGCGACGGCCGGCTCACGGCCCCGGTAGGGGCCGAGGAAGATCCGGTCCGGGGCGTAGTCGTTGACCGGGTAGTTGTCCATGGTCACCAGCGGGTGGCCGAACGCCTGGCGGGCGGTGGACAGTTCCCCGCCGGTGATGGTGCGCGGGACCACACCGACACCGGTCCAGGCCACCTCGACCCGGTCGCCGAGCTCATCGGACAGTGCGCTGCGGTACGCCGTCGAGCCGTCCTGGTAGTACTCGGTCGGCATCAGCGACAGCGGCGGGGCCTGCGGATGGCGCTCCGCGAGGTGCGCGGCGAGGGCGTTGGCGACGCGGGCCTGTGCCTTGGCCGCGGCCCGCGGGCCGGCGCCGAAGGTGTCCTGGTCGTCGTCGCAGTGCCATTCGCTGTAGCTGACGTCCTGGAACTGCAGCTGGAAGGACCGCACCCCCAGCGCCCACATCGCGTCCACCTTGCGCCGCAGCGCCCGCAGGTCCTCCTCGGAGGAGAAGCACAGCGCCTGGCCGGGGGCGAGGGCCCAGCCCAGCGTGACGTGGTTGGCGCGGGCCCGCTCGGCCAGCGCCCGGAAGTCGGCGCGCTGCTCGGCCGGGTAGGGGTCGCGCCAGCGGGCCTGCCGGTACGGGTCGTCGCCGGGCGCGTACAGATAGTGGTTCTGCTTGGTGCGCCCCATGAAGTCCAGCTGGGCGAGCCGCTGCGGACGGCTCCACGGCTGCCCGAAGAACCCCTCGGTGGTGCCGCGCACGGCCGTACCGGGCCAGTCCCGCACGGTCACCGAGGCCAGCTGCCGTCCCCCGCCCACCCGTCGCCCGCCACCACCCCGGCCGGAATCGCTGCGCGATGCTTCCCCTTGATCGCGGTCCGTGACCAGCTGCCGCAGCGTCTGCGCGGCGTGGAAGAGGCCGTCCGGGCCGACGCCGTCCAGGGCGACCGTGTCCCGGCCCGCGACCTGGCCCACGGCCAGCCGGTAGCCGCCGGAGGGCAGATCCCCGCGGGCCGGTGCCCGCAGCGCCCGCAGCGCGTCCGCGGCCTGCTCGCCGCCTACCCGGATCACCGGCCCGGCCGCGGGCAGCCGGTCGCCGGGCGCCAGAGTCCGGACGGTGTGCACCCCGGCGTCGCGCAGCAGCCCGCGCAGCACGTCCAGCGCGTACGGATCGGTGTCCGGCGCCGCCACCAGTGCCGCCTCGCCGGAGAGGGGCACGGCGGCGCCGAGCTCCTGCATCGACTGGGGGCGCGGCCAGACGGCGGGCGTTCGCCCCGCCCCGGCCGGCCGGTCCGGCTGCTCGGGCGTGCCGATGGCGGGGTCCGCGGGCGCGGCCTGGGCGCCCGGCGCCCCGCCGAGCAGACCCCCGATGACCGCGGCGGCCAGTGCGGTGGTCCCCGCCACCCGCGCGCGGGCACCCGCGCCGCTTCCCCTGCCGCCCCTACCGATTTTTCCGACGCTCCATACGCCCCGGCCTCGCACGGCTGCTCCTCGTCCCCGTCCATCGCTTACCGGTCTGCACCGGCGCCCCGTTTTCCCCGCCGATGCCCGTTCGGACAGACCTTCGGCCGTGAGCCCACCATTGTGGCGGTGAGGGTGTCAACCAGGCCATGGCGGGGTCCTGGACGGGGGTGTACGGACGGGTACGTACGGTGTTGCAGGAGGGGTGCACGGGGGGCCGCCGGTCCGCAGAACTTTCGTCGCGGGGCCCGCTTTCTGCGCGTTCTCTGCGCCTGTCGGTGTCCGCCGCAGTGAAATCGCCTGCGTGGGGGATAATGAGACGTGGGTCACGTTTCGTGAGCAGATACGTCTGCGAACGTGTCGAGTGGGTAGGGCCCACGTGTCCCACTACCGATGAACGGGAGGCCCTCGTGGCCGCATCCGCTCAACTGCTCCTCGACGCCCTGTCCTCCAAACCGGGAGGTGCGACGATGGAGCCCGACATCTTCGACGGGGTGTCCGACCCCGATTCCGGCCTCGACGGCTCCGGCTCCTACAGCTTCGTCGAGCCGCCCCTGACCAGCGAGCCCCCGCTCGCCGACGCCGCGCCACTGACCAGCGAGGTCCCGATCGCCGCCGAGCTGCCGCTGACCAGCGAGCCGACGGCCGCGGGCATGGGTACGGAGTCCATGGAGGTCTGAGGACCCATGGGCCGCGCGCGGCTCGCCCGGTTGCACGGCGTCGCCACGTCGTACGCACCCTCGCCGGGCAAGAGCGTCCAGACCGCCGACGACACCCTCGTCGCCGTACTCGCCGCACTCGGGGTCGACGCCTCGACCCCGCACGCCGTACGCACCGCCCTGGCCGCGTACGAGGACGGCGCGGGCCGTGCCCTGCTTCCCCGCACCGTCGTCGCCCGCCCTGACCGGCCACCCGACCTCACGGGTCTCCCCGAAGGCACCGTCCTCCGGGTCGAGACCGAAGGCGGGGGGACGGCGGACCTGGGGGCGCCCGATCCGGCGGCGCTCACCCGGCTGCCCCTGGGCATCCATGTGCTGGAGGCCCAAACCCCCGGCGGCCGGACCGCCCGCGCCCCATTGATCGTCGCGCCCGACCGGGTGCCCGCACCGCCCGGCCGCAGCCACGGCTTTCTGGTGCAGCTCTACTCGCTGCTGTCCCGGCGGTCCTGGGGCATGGGCGACCTCGGGGACCTCGCCGATCTCGCGGCCTGGTCCGGGCGCGCCCTGGGCACCGGCTTCGTCCAGCTCAACCCGCTGCATGCGGCCGTCCCCGGCCCGCCCACCGACCCGTCGCCCTACCGGCCCTCCTCGCGCCGCTTCCCCGACCCGGTCCATCTGCGGATCGAACACATCCCGGAGTACGCCGACCTCGCCGGCACCGCGCGCTTACGGGCCGACGAGCTGGCCGCCCGCGCCCATACGCTCCGTTCCGAGGTGCTCGAAGGGGGCGCGCTGATCGACCGGGACGCCGTCTGGGCGCTCAAGCGGGAGGCGCTGGAGCTGCTGTGGGCGGTCCCGCTCAGCCCGGGCCGGCGGGCCGCGTACTGCGACTTCCTCGCCGAGCAGGGCCAGGCGCTGGAGGACCACGCCACCTGGTGCGCGATCGCCGAGCGGCACGGGCCGGACTGGCGCGGCTGGCCCGACGGGCTGCGCGATCCACGGTCCCCGGGCACCGCCCGGCTGCGGCACCGGCTGCTGGACCGGATCGACTTCCACTGCCGGCTGGCCTGGCTCACCGACCAGCAGCTGGCCGCCGCCCAACGGGCCGCGCGGGACGCCGGGATGGCCATCGGGCTGGTGCACGACCTCGCCGTCGGTGTCCATCCCTCCGGCGCCGACACCTGGGCGCAGCAGGACGCCTTCGCCGCCGGGATGTCCATCGGGGCACCACCGGACGCCTTCAACGCCCGCGGCCAGGACTGGGGCCTGCCGCCCTGGCGCCCCGACGCGCTGGCTGCCGCGGGCTACGCCCCCTACCGGGAGCTGCTGCGCGGACTGCTGCGGCACGCCGGTGCGCTGCGGATCGACCATGTGATGGGGCTGTTCCGGCTGTGGTGGGTCCCGGAGGGCCGGCCGCCGACGGAGGGCGCCTACGTCCGCTACGACGGTGAGGCGATGCTCTCCGTGCTGGCCCTGGAGGCGCAGCGGGCCGGTGCCGCGGTGATCGGCGAGGACCTGGGCACGGTCGAGCCGGGCGTCCGCGATGCGCTCGCCGCCCGGGGTGTGCTGGGGACGTCGGTGCTGTGGTTCGAACGGGACTACGGGGGCGGGGAGCGGGATGCGGCGCCGCGGGCCGAGGCGGCGGAAGCGTCGGAAGCGGCGGACGGCCCCGGCGCGGCCAGGGCGCCGGAGGCCGTGCCCGACGGGTCCGGCAGGGGCCCGGCGGGCGAGGACGTCGCGGCCCGGGAAGCCGCCCCCGGGCCCGGCGCCGCCGCCCGCATCCTGGCGCCCGGCGAATGGCGCAGCGGCTGTCTCGCCACCGTCACCACCCACGATCTGCCGACCACCGCGGCCCGGCTGACCGGTGCGGATGTCGCGCTGCGCGAACGGCTCGGGCTGCTCGCCGGCCCGCCGGAGCGGGAGCGGTCCCGGGCGACCTATGAACTCGCCGAGTGGATGGGGGAGTTGGTGCGGCGCGGACTGCTGCCCGAGGGGCAGGGTGACGAGGAGGCGGCGGTCAAGGCCGTGCACCGCTTCCTGCTGCGCACCCCGGCGCGGATGGTCGGCGTCTGGCTGCCCGACGCGGTGGGGGACCGGCGCCCGCAGAACCTCCCCGGGACATGGGATGAATACCCCAACTGGCGCCTGCCGATCGCCGGCCCCGACGGCCGTCCGCACACCCTGGAAGAGCTGGCCGCCTCACCGCGACTGCACGCCCTGATGCGGGAGTTGTCGGACGGTTACCGCTAGGCGCACCCCCGGCACCGCTCGACGCACACCCCCTTCCGGTACCTCGCACCGTCCGGCACCATGCCGTGGACACCATCCAGACATCCGACCATTGGCCCAGCGTGGTCGGCGAGTTGGAGGGAACCATGGCACTTCGCAGCACCCGGCGGACGCTGTGCGCGCTCGCGCTCACCGCGGCCGCCGCGCTCGCCCCCGTCCAGAGCTCCCTGGCCCGGTCGCCGTCGAGCGCCCCCGCCGGCCCCTGCGACCGGCCCGTGCGCCCCGCCTCCCAGATGGCCGTCGAACCCTGTGACACCCCGGCCCGGATCATCGACAAGGCCGCCCGCATCGTTCCCACCAAGGGTCAACTCTCCTGGCAGCAACGGGAGGTCACCGCCTTCACGCACTTCGGGATGAACACCTTCACGGACCGCGAATGGGGCTCCGGCGCCGAGGACGAGAAGCTGTTCAGGCCCTCCCGTATCGACGCCGGCCAGTGGATGCGCGCGTACAAGGCGGCCGGCGCCGAGCAGGTGATGCTGACCGCCAAGCACCACGACGGCTTCGTGCTCTACCCGAGCCGCTACACCCCGCACTCCGTCGCCGCCAGTCCCGGCAGCCCGGATGTCGTGGGCGCGTACGTCAAGGCCGCCCGCCGCGCCGGGCTGAAGGTCGGCATCTACCTCTCGCCCTCCGACGGCGCCGAACTCCCGCACGCCTGGCACGCACGGTGGGTCGCGGAGATCCGCAAGAAGCAGCAGGAGGGCATCCCGCTCAGCCTGCCCGAGCGGGTCGCCCTGGAGGACGGTGACCGGGCGCCCCGCGGCCTGGGCCGCTTCGGCAACGGCAGCGAGGTCACCGAGCGCACCATCCCCACCCTCGTCCCCGGCGACGACCGCGCCGCCGCGGTCCGCAGCGGCGCGCTGCCCGCCTTCCGGGTCCGGGCGGACGACTACGACGCCTACTACCTCAACCAGGTCTACGAACTCTTCACCCGCTACGGCCCGCTCGACGAACTGTGGCTGGACGGCGCGAACCCCTGGTCGGACGCCGGGATCACGCAGAAGTACCACGTCGCCGAGTGGTTCCGGATGATCCACCGGCTCTCCCCGGACACCGTCGTCTTCGCCGGGCCGCAGGGCGCCCGCTGGGTCGGCAACGAGAACGGCATCGCCCGCGAGACGGAGTGGAGCGTCACCCCGTCCGCCGACGATCCCTGGACCGTGATGGCCGGCGGACTGCCGAACGACTCCACCGACCCCGACATCGGCTCCCGCGCCAAGCTCCTCGCGCCCACCACCAAGTACCTCCAGTGGTACCCGGCCGAGGCCGATGTCTCGTTGCGCCCCGGCTGGTTCCACCACCCCGGCGAACGCCCCAAGACGCCGGCGCAGCTGATGGACCTGTACGAGAAGAGCGTGGGCCGCAACGCCTCGCTGCTGCTGAACGTCCCGCCCGCCAGGGACGGCCGGATCGCCGCCGAGGACGTCGCCTCGCTCACCGCCTTCGGGACCGCCGTGCGTGAGACCTACGGCACGGATCTGCGCACGGCCGGGCCCGGGCCCTGGACCTTCGACCGGATCGGGATCGCCGAGGACATCCGGCACGGCCAGCGGGTCGAGCGGTTCACCGTCCGGGCGCGGACCGGCGGCACCTGGACGACGCTCGCGCACGGCACCACCATCGGGCACCGGCGGATTCTCGCGCTCCCACGGCCGGTGACCGCGGACGCCGTACGGGTCGTCGTCGAGGAGTCCCGCGGGCCGGGCCGGGTGGCACCGGTCACGCTGCACCGCAGCCGGGCCGCCGGCGGCTGAGCCCGCGGGGCCGCCGGTTGTGCCACCCCGGGCGCGCGCGGCGCAGAGGCGTCCGATACGTTGACTTCGTGAGCAACAAGGTCAATAAGAATGTCCTGCGCGCCGGAACCATCACCGCCGGCACCGCGCTGATGCTGCTGATGTCGTCCCCCGCGTTTGCGCTCACCCGCGACGATGGTGACGACCCGGGTCCGGGTCTGAGCGTGATCGAGACGCTCGGCCTCTTCGTCGCTTTGCCCATCGTTCTCTTCCTGGTCATCGCCGGGCTGGTCATGGTGGGCGACAAGTCCCCCAAGAAGGCCGGCTCCAAGGCCTGACACCGGGCACCAGTGACGCCTCAAGGGCGCCCATCGGTTACAAGAACCGATGGGCGCCCTTTGTCGTACCCGGATATTTCCGCAGGTGGAAAAGGTGTTGCGAGGCGGCTATCGCGCGATTTTCGGCCGGTTTGCGCGAGGGCTGTGTTTAACCGGCCCTAACCTACGATGACGTAACCTACGCAGCCGTAGGTCAAACCTACGGACCCGTAGGTCATCGTCCCCAGGAGTTCCCCCGTGACCATCGCCCCTGCCCGCCATAACGGAGAGCTCGGCCAGGCCGCCTGGAGCGACGCCCAGCTGCTCTACGCGCTCGAAGAGGTCGTCGAGAAGGAACTCAACCGCCATCTGAAGATCGCCAAGGAGTGGATGCCCCACGAGTACGTACCGTGGAGCGACGGGCGCAACTTCCCCGGACCGCTGGACGGCGAGGCCTGGGAGCCCGAGCAGTCCAAGGTCAGCGACATCGGCCGGATCGCCCTGGTGGTGAACCTCCTCACCGAGGACAACCTCCCCAGCTACCACCACGAGATCGCCACCCTCTTCGGCCGCGACGGCGCCTGGGGCACCTGGGTGCACCGCTGGACCGCCGAGGAGGGCCGCCACGGCATCGTGATGCGCGACTACCTGCTCACCAGCCGGGCCGTCGACCCGGACGAGCTGGAGCGGTTCCGCATGGCCCACATGTCGGAGGGCTTCGAGTCCGACAACTCGCACAGCATGCTGCACTCGGTGGCGTACGTCGCCTTCCAGGAGCTGGCCACCCGCATCTCGCACCGCAACACCGGCCACCACTCCGGTGACCCGGTCTGCGACCGGATGCTGGCCCGGATCGCCACCGACGAGAACCTCCACATGGTCTTCTACCGCAACCTCCTCGGTGCGGCCTTCGAGATGGCGCCCGACCAGACGATGTGCGCGGTGCGCGATGTCGTCACCGGCTTCCGGATGCCCGGCCACGGGATGCCCGGCTTCGAGCGGTCCGCCGCCCGGATGGCCATCGGCGGGATCTACAACCTGCGGATCCACCACGACGATGTGCTGCAGCCGGTGCTGCGCTACCTGAAGGTGCTGGAGATCGGCGGACTGGGTCCGGCCGGGCTGGCGGCGCAGGAGGAGCTGGGCCTGTTCATGGACGGCCTGGACGGCCAGGCGCGGAAGTTCGACGAGCGCCAGGCCGCCATCCTCGCCCGCCGCGAGGCCAACCGCCGGGCCTGACCCGGACGGCTCCCCGCTGCCGTGGTCAGCGGTGACCGCGGCGGCGGGTGCGTACGCTTCGCGCATGGCCGACTGGGACCTCAAGAAGCTGCGCATCCTGCGCACCCTCCACGAGCTGGGCACGGTCACCGCGACCGCCGAGGCGCTGCACATGACGCCCTCGGCGGTCTCCCAGCAGCTGACCGGGCTGGCCAAGGCGCTCGGGGTGACGCTGCTGGAGGCCCACGGCCGGCGGGTGCGGCTGACCGACGCCGCCCAGCTGGTGCTGCGGCACGCCGAGGCGGTCTTCGCCCAGCTGGAGCGCGCCGACGCGGAGCTGCTCGGCTACCTCCAGGGCGAGGCCGGCCAGGTGCGGGTCGGGGCGTTCTCCACCGCCATTCCCGCGCTGGTGGTCCCCGCCGTACAGGAGCTGCGCCGCAGCCACCCGGGGCTGTCGGTCGCCGTACGGGAGGCCGAGGCGGAGGCCGCGTACGAGCTGCTGGCGGAGGGCAGCGTCGATCTGGCGCTGTCGCTGGCCGCGCACGCCCCCACCCCGCGCGACCCCAAGTTCAGCCGGGTCGCGCTGCTCGCCGACCCGCTGGACGTGGCGCTGCCGGCCGGTCATCCGCTGGCCGCCGAACCGGGGCTGCGGCTGGCCGATCTGGCGGGCGAGCCCTGGATCTTCGGCAGCAGCGGACCCTGGTCGCAGATCACCACCGCCGCCTGTGAGAACGCCGGGTTCGTGCCCGAGCAGGCGCATGCCGCCGCCGACTGGAGCGCGATCTGGGCGATGGTCGCGGCGGGGATGGGGGTGGCGCTGGTGCCCCGGATGGCCATGGCGGGCGGCGTCGGCGCGGGCCGCGGCGTGCGGGAGCGCGGCAGTGACGGGGTCGCGCTGCGGGTGCTGCACGCGGACCAGCCGCGCCGTCATGTGATCGCAGCCGCCCGGCGCGGCTCCGAGGGGGCGCCGGGGCTGGCCCGGGTGCTGGCCGCGCTGCGGCAGGCGGCCGCCGCGCAGCCGCCGGGAGAGGAAACCGTTCAGTCCAGCTGAACGTATTCCTCAAAAACTTTCGATGGACCTGTGGGGTGGTCCGCTGCGACCGTGAAGCGGTCCGCACCTCCCCACCATCGAAGGGCAACGATGACCGCCAACCCGGCCGCCGACACCACTGATCCGCACGCCAACGACGCCAACCCGTACGGCGGCGGAGACCCCTACGCCGACTACCGCGGCGGGGACTTCCCCTTCACCTCGCTCGTCGACCTCGCCGACCGCCGCCTCGGTGCCGGTGTGATCGCCGCGAACGACGAGTTCTTCGCCGAGCGCGAGAATCTGCTGAAGCCGGCTCCGGCGGTCTTCGACCCCGAGCACTTCGGCCACAAGGGCAAGATCATGGACGGCTGGGAGACCCGGCGCCGCCGCGGCACCGACGGCGACCACCCCTTCCCCACCGACGACGACCACGACTGGGCGCTGATCCGGCTCGCCGCCCCTGGCGTGATCCGCGGCATCGTCGTCGACACCGCCCACTTCCGCGGCAACTACCCCCAGCAGGTCTCCGTCGAGGCCACCTCGCTGCCCGGCAGCCCCGGCCCCGAGGAGCTGCTCGCCGACGAGGTGAAGTGGGAGGAGCTGGTCCCGCGCACCCCCGTCCGCGGCCACGCCGCCAACGGCTTCGAGGTCACCGTCGAGCGCCGATTCACGCATCTGCGGCTCAAGCAGCACCCCGACGGGGGCATAGCCCGCCTCCGGGTCCACGGCGAGGTCGTGCCGGACCCGGCGTGGCTCGATGTGCTCGGCACCCTCGACCTGGCCTCCGTGCTGCACGGCGGCACCGTCGAGGACGCCTCCGACCGCTTCTACTCCTCGCCCGCCCAGATCATCCGGCCCGATCTCTCCCGCAAGATGGACGACGGCTGGGAGAACCGCCGCCGCCGGGTCAAGGGCACCCACGACTGGGTGCGCTTCCGTCTCGCCGCGCAGGGCGAGATCCGGGCGGTGGAGATCGACACCGCCTACCTCAAGGGCAACTCCGCGGGCTGGGCCGCCCTGTCCGGGTGCAACGGCGACCCGGCCGACGAGGCCTCCTGGTTCGAGATCCTGCCGAAGACGAAGCTCCAGCCCGACACCCCGCACCGCTTCGCCCTGCCGGCGGCCGTCACCGCCACCCACGTACGGCTGGACGTCTTCCCCGACGGCGGCCTCGCCCGGATGCGGCTGCACGGCGACCTCACCGAGGCCGGCCGCGCCGCACTCGGCCGCCGCTTCGACGCGCTGGGCGGCTGAGCCGCACCCCCGTTTTCCGCCGGACCCCGCCGGAGGGGGACGGGGCCCGGCGGCCCCCGGCCCGCCCGGCGGACGGAGCGCACCGGGCGCCCGTCCGCCGGGCGGCACCACCCCGGCAGTGCCGGGAGGCGGACCGGTCAGGCCGCCGCGTCGGCCCGCTGCGCCTTCAGCGCCCGCTCGATCCCCGCCCGCGACTCGGTCATCAGCCGGCGCAGCGCCGGGCTCGGGTCGGCCGAGGCCAGCCAGGCGTCCGTGGTGTCCAGGGTCTCCTGCGAGACCTGCAGCGCCGGGTAGAGACCCACCACGATCTGCTGCGCCATCTCATGGCTGCGGGAGTTCCAGATGTCCTTCACCGCGGCGAAGTACTTCGCGGTGTACGGCGCCAGCAGCTCCCGCTGGTCCGGCTGGACGAAGCCGCCGATGACGGCCTCCTGCAGGGAGTTGGGGAGCTTGTCCGACTCCACGACCGAGGCCCAGGCCTCGGCCTTCGCCTCCGCGGTGGGACGCGCCGCGCGCGCGGTCGCGGCGTGCCGCTCGCCCGCGGAGGTCTTGTCCCGGTCCAGCTCCGCCGCGATGGCCTTCTCGTCCGCCCTGCCGGTGGCCGCCAGCCGCTGCAGCAGCGCCCAGCGCAGCTCGGTGTCCACGGCCAGCCCGGAGATCTCCTCCGTACCGTCCAGCAGGCCCTGCAGCAGGTCCAGTTGCGCGTCCGTACGGGCCGAGGCGGCGAACGCACGGGCCCACGCCAGCTGGTGGTCGCTGCCCGGCTCGGCCGCCCGCAGCTGCTCCAGGGCCGCCGCGGTCCACGTCGCCAGACCCGTCTCGCGCCACTCCGGAGCCGCGTACAGGTCCAGCGCCAGCTTCACCTGGCGGTGCAGCGACTGGACGACGCCGATGTCCGACTCCTTGCCGATGCCCGACAGCACCAGCGACAGATAGTCGCGGGCGGGGAGTTCGGCGTCCCGCGTCATGTCCCAGGCCGACGCCCACGACAGGGCGCGCGGCAGCGACTCGGTGAAGTCGCCGAGGTGTTCGGTGACGGCCTTCAGCGACTCCTCGTCCAGCCGGACCTTGGCGTACGACAGATCGTCGTCGTTGAGGAGGATGACGGCCGGCCGCGCCTTGCCCACCAGCTGGGGCACGGCGGTCAGTTCACCGTCCACGTCCAGCTCGATGCGCTCGGTCCGCACCAGCTTGCCGTCCCGCAGCTCGTAGGCGCCGACCGCGATCCGGTGCGGCCGCAGCACCGGCTCGCCCTTGGCGCCGGCCGGCAGCGCCGGAGCCTCCTGCTTCACCGCGAAGGAGGTGATGACGCCGGCGCCGTCCACCTCGATCTCCGGCCGCAGGATGTTGATCCCGGCGGTCTCCAGCCACTTCTTCGACCAGGTCTTCAGGTCACGGCCGGAGGTCTCCTCCAGCGCGCCGAGCAGATCCGAGAGCCGGGTGTTGCCGTAGGCGTGCGCCTTGAAATAGGCCTGCACGCCCTGGAAGAACTCGTCCATGCCGACATAGGCCACCAGCTGCTTGAGGACGCTGGCGCCCTTGGCGTAGGTGATGCCGTCGAAGTTGACCAGCACATCGTCGAGGTCATTGATCTCGGCCATGATCGGGTGCGTGGACGGCAGCTGGTCCTGCCGGTAGGCCCAGGTCTTCATGGAGTTGGCGAACGTCGTCCACGAGTGCGGCCACTTCGAGCCCGGGGCGTAGGCCTGGCAGGCGATCGAGGTGTAGGTGGCGAACGACTCGTTCAGCCACAGGTCGTTCCACCACTCCATGGTGACCAGGTCGCCGAACCACATGTGCGCCAGCTCGTGCAGGATCGTCTCCGCGCGCACCTCGTACGCCGCGTCCGTCACCTTGGACCGGAAGACGTACTGGTCACGGATGGTCACCGCGCCCGCGTTCTCCATCGCGCCGGCGTTGAACTCCGGCACGAAGAGCTGGTCGTACTTCGCGAACGGGTAGTCGTAGTCGAACTTCTCCTGGAACCACTCGAAGCCCTGCCGGGTGACCGCGAAGATCTCGTCGGCGTCCAGGTGCTCGGCCAGCGACGGCCGGCAGTAGATGCCCAGCGGCACCGTCCGCCCGTCCTTCTCGTACGAGCTGTGCACGCTGTGGTACGGGCCGGCGATCAGCGCGGTGATGTAGGTCGAGATCCGCGGGGTCGGCTCGAAGCGCCAGACGTTGTCGCTCGGCTCCGGCGTCGGCGAATTGGAGATCACCGTCCAGCCCTCCGGGGCCTTCACGGTGAACTGGAAGGTCGCCTTCAGATCCGGCTGCTCGAAGGAAGCGAACACCCGACGGGCGTCCGGCACCTCGAACTGTGTGTACAGATAGGCCTGTTGGTCGACCGGGTCGACGAAACGGTGCAGCCCCTCACCGGTGTTGGTGTAGGCGCAGTCCGCCACGACCGTCAGATCGTTGCGGCCGGCCCGCAGCCCCGTCAGCGCGATCCGCGAGTCCTTGAACACCTCGCCCGGATCCAGCGCCTCGCCGTTGAGCACCACTTCGCGCACGGCCGGCGCCACCAGATCGATGAAGGAGTCCGCGCCCGCCTCGGCGACGTCGAACCGCACCGTCGTCACGGACCGGTACGTGCCTCCTGCGCTCCCGTCCTCGGCCGACCCGGGGGCGCCCCCCTCCTGCGCGGCGGAGAGGTCGAGATCGATCTCATACGCGTCCACGGTCAGCAGGCGCGCCCGCTCCTGCGCCTCGTCGCGGGTCAGATTTGTGCCAGGCACCCGGCCATCTCCTTCGCATGCGTCATCACATCGGACTCTTCGGCCATCCTTCCACGTGGTCCGGCCTCCGCGGGGTGGTGATCGAAGGAGTGGAGAGCACCCGCGCCGGGCCGGCTTCCGGCACTCCGGAGCGCGCGCCGATCACGGCGTCCGATTCCCGCCAGCGCGCGCGGCCCGCGCGCACGAGGCTGGGCCCATGACGACCTACACCGCACTTCCTCTCCCGGCGACCGCCCACAAGGAGCTCTGCGCAACCGACGACGCCGGGCGGCCCGCCGCGCCGTTCACCGCCCGCGAGGACGGGGTGCCGCTGGACGCCGTCGGCAGTCCGCTGCGCTGCTGTCTGCGCGACGTCCGCGCCGGCGAGCGGGTCGCGCTGGTCTCGTACGCGCCGCTGCGCCGCTGGGCGGACGCGACCGGGGCGCAGCCCGGGGCCTACGACGAGCAGGGCCCGGTGTTCGTCCACGCCGAGCCGTGCGGCGGCCCGGACGCCGCGGCCGGCCGCTATCCGGCCGTGCGGGCGGGCGCCCTGCGGGTGCTGCGCCGCTACAACGCCCGGGGCGAGATCGTCGGCGGCCGGCTCCTGGAGGTCCCGGGGGACGCCCCGGCGGCGTTCGACGCGGCCCTCGGGGAGGCGTTCGCGGACCCGGAGGTGGCGCTGGTGCACGTCCGGGCCGTGGAGTACGGCTGCTTCCACTTCGAGGTCCGGCGGCCCTGACCGTGAAAACGGCGGGTGCCCGTACGGAGACTCCGTACGGGCACCCGCCGTTTTGCGCCGGGGGCGGTCAGCCGCGCAGCTCCGCGGCGACCAGCTCCGCGATCTGGACGGCGTTCAGCGCCGCGCCCTTGCGGAGGTTGTCGTTGGAGACGAACAGCGCCAGGCCGTTCTCGGCGGTCTCGTCCTCACGGATGCGGCCCACGAAGGACGCGTCCTGGCCGGCGGCCTGGAGCGGGGTGGGCACGTCGGAGAGGGTGACGCCGGGGGCGCCGGCCAGCAGCTCCTGGGCCCGGGCGGGGCTGAGCGGACGCGCGAAGCGGGCGTTGACCTGCAGCGAGTGACCGGTGAAGACCGGGACGCGGACACAGGTGCCGGACACCTTCAGGTCCGGGATCTCCAGGATCTTGCGGCTCTCGTGGCGGAGCTTCTGCTCCTCGTCGGTCTCGTTCAGCCCGTCGTCGACGATCGAGCCGGCCATCGGCAGCACATTGAAGGCGATCGGGGCGACGTACTTGTCGGGCTCCGGGAACTCCACCGCGCCACCGTCGTGCGTCAGCTTGGTGGCGTCCTGCTCGATGACCTTGCGGACCTGGCCCTCCAGCTCCTCCACACCGGCCAGACCGCTGCCGGAGACCGCCTGGTAGGTGGCGACGACCAGCGAGACCAGACCGGCCTCGTCGTGCAGCGGACGCAGCACCGGCATGGCGGCCATGGTCGTGCAGTTCGGGTTGGCGATGATGCCCTTGGGCCGGTCCGTGATGGCCTGCGGGTTGACCTCGGAGACGACCAGCGGGACCTGGGGGTCACGGCGCCAGGCCGAGGAGTTGTCGATCACGACCGGTCCGGCGTCGGCGACCTTCTCCGCCAGTGCCTTGGACGTGGCGCCGCCGGCCGAGAAGATCACGATGTCCAGCGCCGAGTAGTCGGCGGTGGCCGCGTCCTCGACGGTGATCTCGGTGTCCTGCCACGGAAGGGTGCGTCCGGCGGACCGGGCCGAAGCGAACAGCCGCAGCTGCTCGACCGGGAAGTTCCGCTCGGCGAGGATGCCCCGCACCACGCCGCCGACCTGTCCGGTGGCTCCGACGATTCCGATCCTCATGGGACTCCTTCTTTCTGGCCTGACATGGGTGTCTGCTCGGAACACCTGCTCAGTAGTGCCTCCATCATGTGTGTGATACCCGTCGCGTTGTCCAATCCGTTCCATTCCGTGGAGCGTGGACGGCGCCGGAATCCACCTTTCAAGGATGCGGCACCGGGGGCGGAAGCAGCGCCTCCAGCGCGCGGTCGAGGGCGCACAGCAGCGCGTCCCGGTCGTCGGGCGCGTACAGCAGCCGCAGCGCCAGCCCGTCGGACAGCGCGAGTACGGCATCCGCGAGGGCCAGGCAGTCGGCGGCCGGATCCGGGCCGCGGCCGTGCCCGGCGGACGCCAGCCAGCCGCCGAGGGCCTCCCGGACCCCCTGGTCGACCTGCCGGCGGATCGCGCCGAGCCCGGGATGGTGGGCCGCGCGGGTGGCGAAGGCCAGCTGGGCCGCGGCCTCGGCCCGGCGTTCGGCGTCCACGGGGAGGGTGGCGAGGACGAGTGCCCGCAGCGCCTCACGCGGTGGCAGACCGCGCTCGACGGCGGCCATCCGCTCCTCGACGCGTTCACCGGCCAGCTCGGCGGCGAAGGCCAGCAGCTCGTCCTTGGTGCGGAAGTACTTCTGTACGGCACCCGGTGAGCGGCCGGCCGCGGCGGCCACGGTGCGCACGCTGACCTCGTCCAGGCCCTGCTCCGCGGCGAGGCGCAGAACCGCCGCACCGATCTGCCGGCGCTGCTGCGCACGGTCCACGGTTCTGGGCACGGTGTGCTCCTCCTCACTCCCGCCGTCGGGCGGTCTCCGCCGGCGCGTCCCCGTCAGGATACGGGTGTATTCTTTTTGAGATACGGTCGTATTCTCAAAATGGAGTGCGGCTTCAAAGGCGTGCTGACGCGAAGGGGGACAGGGATGGCGGAGCGACGTGATCCTGCCGAGCGGATCTCGGACCGGGAGCGGGACCGCAGGGACCTGCGGGCATGGATCGAGGAGTGGCGCTACTGGCTCGGCGGCGCCGTGATCATGTCGGCGGTCTGGGGTGTGCACTGCTTCCACAAGGGTGAGCTGGAGTTCTACTGGCCGCTGCTGCCGCTGGGCGTCTGGGCCGCCGTGCTGGTCGCCCTCGCCGTGTGGCCGCGCGGCGGGGAGGCCGGTGGCGCATAGCGGGCCGGGCGGGGGCGGAGTGCGGCTGACCGGACGGCCGTGCCGCCCCCGCTGCCCCGCCGGGTGAACGGCCGGTGACCGGCGTCCGCCGACGGCAACAGGGGCCGGTGACCGGCCGATGACACGGAGATCCCTGTGCGGTGATGGGTTCTCCGCGTTGCGGTGGCGTTCACGTCCAGGTCACCCCCGCTGCCAACCATCCAAGGTGACAGGGCAGTTGTGCTGCCCGGCCGCCTTTGCGTTCGCACCCGGGGAGCCCGCGTATGTCCCGTATACGGTCCGCCGCCGCCACTCTCGACCGCCGTACGTTCCTCGCCGCCACCGGAGCCGTCGGCGCCGCCACCGGACTCGGGCTCGCCTTCGGCCCCGACCGGACGGCGCAGGCCGCCACCGTCAGCCCCGGCCCGGCCCCGGCGGCGCCCGTACCGGTCGAGGCCCCCGCCGTCCCCCGCGTCCCCTACACCCGGGGCACCACCCTCGGCGGTGTGTCCGCCCCGCGCGGCAGCGGCGGCTTCCGCCGGCTCGGCGACGGCCCCGCCTGGGACCGGGTGGTACGCACCGAGCTGGGCACCGCACACGGCGGACGGGACGGGCGGCGTACCGCGCTGGCCTCGTTCGTGCAGTTCACCGATCTGCACCTGGTCGACGTACAGAGCCCGCTGCGCTACGAGTACCTGCGCGCCGAGACCGCCAGCGCCTGGCGGCCGCAGGAGGCGCTGTCCGTGGCCGGGGTCGTCTCGCTGATCGAGCGGGTCAACGCGCTGCCCGGCGGGCCCGCCACCGGCGCCCCGCTGTCCTTCGTGATGACCACCGGCGACAACACCGACAACAACTCCAAGCTGGAGCTGGAGTGGTACCTGACCGCCATGAGCGGCGGCCGGATCACCCCGAATTCCGGCGACCCGCGCCGCTACGAAGGCGTCCAGGACAGCGGGCTGAAGCTGTACTGGCAGCCGGACAGCGCGGTGCGCGACGCCGACAAGGCGCTGGGCTTCCCCCGGCTGGACGGGTTCCTGGACGCGGCGATCCGGACCGTCCACAGCCCCGGCCTGCGGATGCCCTGGTACTCGACGGTCGGCAACCACGACTCGCTGCCCGGCGGCTGCTATGCGCCCGGTGACCCGTTCTGGACCGAGGTCGCCACCGGCGAGCACAAGCTGGAGACGCTGCCCTCCGCCGAGGCCGCGAAGGTGTGGCAGGCGGTCAAGGACGGCCTCGACCCCAAGGGGGAGGACTTCAAGCGGCTGCTGAAGTCGCACGCCAAGCAGTCCAGGAGGGTCACCCCCGACGAGCGGCGCGCCCCCTTCACCCGGGCCGAGTATCTGCGCGCCCACCTGGACCCGGCGCACACCGGCCCCGGCCCGCACGGCCACGGCTACACCGCCGCGCACCTCGACGGGACCCGCCTCTACTACAGCTTCCGGATCTCCGACGACGTCCTCGGCATCAGCCTGGACACCACCGACCCCGGCGGCCACTACACCGGCTCGGTCGGCGACGCCCAACTGCGCTGGCTGGAGCGGACCCTGAAGGAGAACGGGAAGGGCGAGAAGGCCCATGTGCTGGTCTTCAGCCACCACACCAGCAAGACGATGAACAACACCCGCCCCGACCCGGCCCGGCCGCACGAGAAGCGGCACGGCGGCCCGGAGCTGGTCGAGGTGCTGGCCGCGCACCCCGCGGTCGTCGGCTGGATCAACGGCCACAGCCACAAGAACGAGATCATGGCGCACGGCGGCTTCTGGGAGATCTCCACCGCCTCGCACATCGACTTCCCGCAACTGGCCCGGGTCATCGAGCTGGTGGACAACCACGACGGCACGCTGTCGCTGTTCACCACCCTGGTCGAGTCGGCCGCCCCGCACCGCACGGACTTCACCGACCTCTCGCAGACCGGGCTGGCCGCCCTCTACCGCGAGCTGTCCTTCAACGCGCCCCAGTCCCGTACGGACCTCGCGGGCACGGCCCGGGACCGCAACGTCGAGCTGCTGCTCAAGCGGCGCTGACCGGCCCGGGGCCGCACTACCGCGGCAGGACCACCACATACGCACCCGGCTCCCGGTCCCCGGCGGCCATCAGGGCCGTACGGACCACCGCGGCCTGCTGCTCCGGGGACTGGCGCAGGGTGCGGGGCAGACAGCGGACGACGGTGATGCCCAGGCGCTCCAGATGCTCGCGCTTGTGGAAGAACGGCGAGTGCAGCGGGTCCTCCTCGGCGCGCGGTGCCCGGGTGTCGATCTCCAGGGCCACCGAGTGCTCCGGCCAGAAGGCGTCCACACCGCCCAGGTGCGGCCCGCCCGGCAGCCGCAGATCGACGTTCCACAGCGGGTCCGGCAGCCCGTGCTCCCGCACCATGGCGTACAACTGCTGCTCCGCCAGCGCCCGGCCCTCGGCCAGCAGGGTGTCCACCGCGTCCACCACGTGCGGCCGGGTCAGCAGCCGGGCCCGGCTCAGCTCCCGTACCACCGCACTCGCCTCGCAGTGGCCGCCGCGGACCGCCTCGGTCAGCAGCCGGCGCACCGCCGAGGCGTCGGTGAGCGTGCCGATCGCGTCCGCCAGCGCACGCGGCACCGGCGCGGCCGGCACCCCCGTGACGTCCTGCGGGACGGGCAGTTCCACCGCCCGCAGGATCCGCGCGAAGCCGGTGGAGCGCAGCCGCCGGGTGCGGGAGACCAGCACCTCGATGCGGTCCAGGGCGAGCAGCGGGGGCGCCTCGGTGAAGCCGTGCAGGGCGAGCGCCGCCAGGCCCGTGATCATCGCCTCCGGGGCGTCCCCCGAGGGACTGCCCTGCCGGGGGACGGTCGGCCCCCGGTGACTGGCGTACAGCAGGACCGCATGCAGCCGCTCCTCGCTGGTGGGCGGCCCCGCATGGAGCAGGTAGATGCCCGGGAGCACTTGTTGCCAGCTGCCGCCGGGGCGGCAGCGTTCGGTGGTCTCCGCCGCCGCGATGCCGTGCTCGCGCAGCTGACGGGTGGTCATCACCCGGCACCGGGAGGCGGTCAGGTGCTGGAGGGGGAGGGGGGAGAGCGGGGTGTCGTGGTTCATGCCGGGTCGATTCCCGCCCCCGCTCCGCCCCTTAACCGCTGTTACACGCCCGTACCACAAACCGGACAACCCTGTACTAAAGTACGGGCGTTCGACTGCCGAAAAAGGCTGGTCGTCACGGGGGTTACGGCCGTGCCCCGGCCGCCTCGTCACAAGCCTGTGCCCGCAGCGCACGGGCCAGATCGTCCCGCTCCTCCAGCACCATCCGGCGCAGCGCCGGGGCCGCCTGGCCGTGCCCGTCCAGCCAGCGGTCCGCGGCGTCCAGCGTGGCCTGCTCCACCTGCCAGGACGGGAACAGCCCGCGCACCACATCCATCGCGATCTCGATGGACCGCTCCCGCCACACCCGCTCGATCTCCGCGAAGTAGCGCGGGGCGTACGGGGCCAGCAGCTCCCGCTGCCCGGGCTGCGCGAACCCGGCGATCGTCGCCTCCACCAGCGCGTTGGAGAGCGCATCGGACTCCACGACGTCCGCCCACGCCTGCGCCTTCACCGCGGCCGAGGGGCGGGCGGCCAGACAGCGCACCTGGTGGCGCTTGCCGGACGCGGTGTCGTCACGGGCCAGCTCGGCGGCGAGCACCGCCTCGTCCGCGACACCGTGGGCGGCCAGCGGCTCCAGCAGGGTCCAGCGCAGCTCCTGGTCCACGTCCAGGCCGTCGATCTTCGCCGTACCGTCCAGCAGGCCCTTGAGCAGCTGGAGATCGGCGGGCGTGGTGGCGAGCGCGGCGAAGTGCCGGGCCCAGGTGAGCTGATGGCCGCTGCCGGGCGCGGCCAGCCGCAGCTCGTGCAGCGCGCCCTCGGCCAGGTCCCGCGCCGCGGGCTCCCGGCGGTCCGGCGCGGAGTAGTACTCCAGCGCCGTCTGCGCCTGCCCGTGCAGCGACTGCAGCACACCGATGTCGGTCTCCTGGCCCGCGAACCGCCGCACCAGGCCGAGGTAGTCGCGGGCCGGCATCAGCCCGTCCCGGGTCAGACCCCACAGCGCGGCCCAGCACAGCGCCCGCGCCATCGGGTCGGCCAGATCGCCGAGCCGGGCCCGCAGGGTGGCCAGCGACCCCTCGTCGAAACGGACCTTGCAGTACGTCAGATCGTCGTCGTTGACCAGGACCAGCTCGGGCCGCTCGGCACCGGCCAGCTCCGGGACGACCGTCCGCGGCCCGGAGACGTCCACCTCCGCACGGGCGTAGCGCACCAGCGCCGGGTCCGCGCCCTGGCGCCGGTAGAGGCCCACCGCGACCCGGTGCGGCCGCAGCTCGGGCTGCTCGGGTGCCGCCTCCTGGAGGATGCTCAGCTCGGTGATCCGGTCCTTGGCGTCATAGGTCACCTGCGGGGTCAGGGAGTTGACGCCCGCGGTCTCCAGCCAGGCACGCGACCAGCTCGCCAGGTCCCGGCCGGACGTCTCCTCCAGCACCGTCAGCAGGTCCGTCAGCCGGGTGTTGCCGTAGGCGTGCCGCTTGAAGTAGCGCCGGGCGCCCTCCAGGAACGCCTCCTGCCCCACATACGCCACCAGCTGCTTGAGGACCGCGGCGCCCTTGGCGTAGGTGATGCCGTCGAAGTTGAGCTTGGCGTCCTCCAGGTCACGGATGTCGGCGGTGACCGGGTGGGTGGAGGGCAGCTGGTCGGCGCGGTAGGCCCAGGACTTGCGGCGGTTGGCGAAGGTGATCCAGCCGCCCCGGAAGCGGGTCGCCTCCACCAGCGCGAAGGCCCCCATGAAGTCCGCGTAGGACTCCTTGAGCCACAGGTCGTCCCACCACTGCATGGTGACCAGATCGCCGAACCACATGTGCGCCATCTCGTGCAGGATGACGTTGGCCCGGCGCTCGTAGGACGCCTCGGTCACCTTCCCGCGGAAGATGAACTCCTCGCGGAAGGTGACACAGCCGGGGTTCTCCATCGCCCCGAGGTTGTACTCCGGGACGAAGGCGGTGTCGTACTTCCCGAACGGGTACGGGAAGTCGAAGTGGTCGTGGAAGAAGTCCAGGCCCTGCTTGGTGACGGTGAAGACGTCGTCCGCGTCGAAGTGCTTCGCCAGGCCCTTGCGGCACAGCGCGCCCAGCGGGATCTCCAGCTCCGTCCCGTCCTCGAAGGTGCGCCGGTAGGTGTCGGAGACGAAGTGGTACGGGCCGGCGACCACGGCCGTGATGTACGTCGAGATCGGCTTCGTCGTCGCGAAACGGTGCCGGCCGCCCTCGGCCCCGCCCTCCTGCGCGCCGTTGCTGACCACCAGCCAGCCCTCGGGGGCGGTCACCTCGAAGGTGAACGGGGCCTTCAGGTCGGGCTGTTCGAAGTTCGCGAAGACCCGGCGGGAGTCGGCCGGTTCGTACTGCGTGTAGAGGTAGACCTCGCCGTCCTCGGGGTCCACGAAGCGGTGCAGGCCCTCACCGGTCCGGCTGTAGGCGCACTGCGCGTCGACGACGAGGGTGTTCTCGGCGGCCAGCCCGCCCAGCGCGATCCGGGTGCCGTCGAACACCGCCCCGGGGTCCAGCTCCCGGCCGTTGAGGGTGACCGAGGTGACCGACGGTGCCAGCAGGTCCACGAAGGTCGAGGCGCCGGGCTCGGCGCAGCGGAAGCGGAGGGTGGTCAGGGAGCGGAAGGTCTCGGCCGACGCGTCACGGGCGACCGCTGAGCGGACGTCCAGCGCCACGTCGTAGGCGTCGACGCTCAGCAGCCGGCCCCGCTCACGTGCTTCGTCCCGGGAAAGATTCTCACCTGGCACGCCGTGACTCCCTCGTCCTCGTCTCGAATATCGAACACGGGGAATCATGGCACGCCCACCGGCGGTTGAACCTTCCAGGAACTGCACCGTTGACCTACGCGCACAGCCGTGAAGAGGAGACCCCGTGTCCGAGACCGCGAAGACCCCCGCAGACTTCTGGTTCGACCCGCTGTGCCCCTGGGCCTGGATGACCTCCCGCTGGATGCTGGAGGTGGAGAAGGTCCGCCCGGTCGAGGTGCGCTGGCATGTGATGAGCCTGGCGGTGCTGAACGAGGACCGGCTCGACGAGCTGCCCGAGGAGTACCGCGAACTGCTCAAGACCGCCTGGGGCCCGGTGCGGGTGTGCATCGCCGCCGAGCAGCAGCACGGCAGCGAGGTGCTCGGCCCGCTCTACACCGCGCTCGGCACCCGCTTCCACAACCGCGGTCTGGAGCGCACCCGCGAGACGATCGTGGACGCCCTCGCGGAGGCCGGCCTGCCCGCCGAGCTGGCCGACGCCGCGGACTCCGACGCCTACGACGCGGAGCTGCGCGCCTCCCACAAGGAAGGCATCGACCTGGTCGGCCAGGAAGTCGGCACTCCCGTCATCGCCGTCCCGGGTCACGACGGCGACCAGATCGCCTTCTTCGGCCCGGTCGTCACCCCGGCCCCCAAGGGCGAGGAGGCCGCCAAGCTGTGGGACGGCACGCTGATGGTCGCGTCCATCCCGGGCTTCTACGAGATCAAGCGGACCCGGACGCAGGGCCCGATTTTCGACTGAGACCCGGGCTGTGGGCAGTCGTTCCGCTGGGCGGAACGGGTGGGCACAGACCGACCACCGGCCCGTGGACGAACACGGGCGAGGCCCCACGAGTCACGTCCTCGTGGGGCCTCGCCGTTCTTCCGCCCGCCAAGCGAAAGGTGAGAAGACGATCACGAGGCGGGACGTCTGTAACGCCGTTACGGAGCCAGCAGCAGGTTGTTCGCCCGCTCCTGAGCGGAGCGGTACCGCTTGGCGACGTCCTGCCAGTTCACGACCTGCCACATGGCCTCGATGAAGTCCACCTTCTGGTTCTTGTACTGCAGGTAGAAGGCGTGCTCCCAGGCGTCGAAGACCAGGATCGGGACCGAGCCCTGGCCGACGTTGCCCTGGTGGTCGTAGATCTGCTCGACGATCAGCCGGCCGGTGACCGGCTCGTAGGCGAGGACGCCCCAGCCGGAGCCCTGGGTGGTGGCGGAGGCCTTGGTCAGCTGGGCCTTGAACTTCGCGAACGAGCCGAAGGACTCGGCGATCGCGTCGGCCAGCTCGCCCACACCGTCCTTCTCCAGCGGCTCGCCGCCGCCCTCACCGGTCATGTTGTGCCAGTAGATGCTGTGCAGGATGTGGCCGGAGA
Organism: Streptomyces sp. G7(2002); assembly: GCF_028870195.1. Classification (NCBI taxonomy): domain Bacteria; kingdom Bacillati; phylum Actinomycetota; class Actinomycetes; order Kitasatosporales; family Streptomycetaceae; genus Streptomyces; species Streptomyces sp. G7(2002). The sequence continues at coordinate 3,544,935 of NZ_CP102609.1, read as the reverse complement.
GGTGGAACGCGAGGTTCTTCTCCAGGCCGTTGATGCTGCCCCACTGGTCCTTGTCGCGCGCCTCGGCGAGCTGCTCCAGGGTGTCGTTCGCACCCTTCACATACGCCGCGTGGTGCTTGTCGTGGTGCAGCTCGATGATCTCGGGGCTGATGACCGGGGCCAGCGCCGCGTAGTCGTAGGGGAGTTCCGGAAGTGTGTAGGTCGCCATGCCGATCCCGCCTCCAAGCTGCTTACATGCAGTAGTTGCAAACAATGTGCAAGAGCACGCTATCAGCAGCAGTGATCACCGGCCGGTTGTGGTGACCGGCCTGGTCCCAAAGACGGAGGCGGGGGGGGACCTCGGAATGAGGTCCCGCCCCGCCTGATGGGGAGTGGGGGAGCGCTACTCCTTGGACAGGCCCGCGCCCCGGCCCAGCGCCCGCTGCCGGATCAGTCCGATCACCGTCAGCACCACCCCGAAGCCACCGGTGAACAGCAGCTGGATGCGCTGGTTCTCATCGCGCAGCATCAGCAGCAGCACGGCGGTGATACCCGCCAGCGCCACCCAGGTCAGCACCGGGAAGGCCCACATCTTCACCACGAGCTTCTCGGGTGCCTCGCGCTCCAGCATCCGGCGCATCCGCAGCTGGGCGACGGCGATGAAGCCCCACACCACCAGGACGGCCGCGCCGACCATGTTCAGCAGCCACTGGAAGAGCGTGTCGGGCCACAGGAAGCTCAGCACGACCGCGAAGAAGCCGAAGGCGGCGCACAGCAGGACGGCGCGGCGCGGGACGCCGCCGCTGACCTTGCCGAGGAAGGCCGGGCCCTGGCCGCGGGAGATGAGCGAGTACGCCATCCGCGAGGCGCCGTAGAGGTTGGCGTTCACCGCGGAGAGCAGGGCGACCAGGATGACGACGTTCATGACCTGGCCGGCCGCCGGGATCTCCAGGTAGTCCAGGACCGCCACGTACGGACCGCTCTTGGCGATGGAGGGGGCGCTCCAGGGGATGACCGTGACGATGACGGCCATCGAGCCGACGTAGAAGAGGGCGATCCGCCACATCGCGGTACGCACCGCGCGGGCGACGCCGCGGACCGGGTCCTTGGACTCGGCGGCCGCGATGGTCACCGTCTCCAGGCCGCCGTAGGCGAACACCGAGGCCAGCAGGCCGATCATCAGGCCGTCGACGCCCTTGGGGAGGAAGCCGCCGTCACCGGTGAGGTGCGTGGTGCCCGGAGCGGAGGTGCCGGGCAGCAGACCGAAGATGGCCAGCAGCCCCAGGACCAGGAAGATGGCGATCGCCGCGACCTTCAGGGCGGCGAACCAGAACTCGAACTCACCGAAGTTGCTGACCGCGGCCAGGTTGGTACCGGTGAAGATCACCATGAACAGCAGGACCCACATCCAGGGCTCGGAGCCCGGGAACCACTGGACCATGATGTCCGCGGCGCCCATCGCCTCGGCGGCCACCGCCACACACAGCAGCGCGGTGAACATCCAGCCGACCGTGAATCCGGCCCACGAGCCTATGGAGCGCTCGGCGTGCACGGAGAAGGAGCCGGAGGCCGGATTGGCCGCGGCCATCTCGCCGAGCATGCGCATGATCAGCATGACCAGGGCGCCGGACACGGCGTAGGCGAGCACGATCGAGGGGCCGGCCGCCGCGATGCCCTCGCGCGAGCCGACGAACAGGCCCGCGCCGATCACCCCGCCCAGGGCGATCATCGAGAGGTGGCGCTGCTTGAGGCCGTTGGACAGCGTGGATCCGCTGTCGGGGCCCGCGCCCTGAACCGCGTCGCTCTGCTCGCGCGCGGCGGCGGCGGACGAGGGTGTCCGATTCATGTCGTACCTGTCCCAGTAGGTGAGAGCGGAGCAAGGCGTTACTGCGTTCTCCCGGGGCCGCGACCGGCGCGACGGTGCTGCCGGGCCCCCTGGACCCCCGCCGGGGCAGCAGGTCGCGAAGGGCCTGCCGACGGCACAACTCCGGGTCCTCGGCAAAGCGGGCTCAGTTTGAGCGCCGGTGTCCGCTCAGGGCAACACTTGTGCAGCGAATGTTCGGTATTCAGACGTGATCGTCACTATGTGTGCCTGATTCCTCGTCGAATACGACGCGGTGTGACCTTCGACGCAGGGCGGATCAGCGCCGGGCGCGCCGCCCGCGGAGTTCGCGGAGGCCCGCGACGAGCAGCACCGCGCCCGTCGCCCCGGCCGACCACAGCAGCTGCGGACGGGCCGTGTCGTCGGTCAGCATCAGCACCAGCACGCCGCCCATGGCCACCAGCGCCGCCCAGGTCAGATACGGGAACGCCCACATCCGCAGGGTCAGCTTCCTGGGTGTCTCGCGTTCGATGCGCGGACGCAGCCGCAGCTGGGAGACGGCGACCAGTCCCCACACGAACAACAGCACCGCGCCGACCGCGTTGAGCATGTACAGGAAGACCGAATCCGGCCATTTCAGATTCAGCAGCACGGAGACGAACCCGAAGGCCACCGACGCGAGCACGGCCCGGCGCGGCACCCCTCCGGAGACCTTCAGCAGCGCCCGCGGCGCCTCGCCGCGCTCGGCGAGTGAGAACACCATCCGCGACGAGCCGTAGAGGTTGGCGTTCAGCGCGGAGAGCAGCGCCACGAACACCACGATGTTCATGATCTGGCCGGCGCCCGGCACCCCGATGCTGTCCAGCACCGCGACGTAGGGGCTCTTGCCCGGCTGCATCGACGACCAGGGCAGCAGCGTCACGATCACCAGCATCGAGCCGACGTAGAAGAACAGGATCCGCCACACGGCGCTGCGCACCGCCCGGCCCACCGCACGCGCCGGATCGTCCGACTCGGCCGCGGCGATGGTGACGACCTCCAGGCCGCCGAACGCGAACACCACCGCGAGGACACCGGAGATCACCCCGGCCCAGCCGTGGGGAAGGAAGCCGCCGTGCCCGGTGAGGTTCGCCAGGCCGACCGGCTCGGTGTCCGGCAGCACCCCGAAGACCGCCAGCAGGCTCAGAGCGAGGAAGAGCACGATCGCGGTGACCTTCAGTGCCGCGAACCAGAACTCGAACTCGCCGAAGTTCTTCACCGCGGCCAGGTTGGCGACGGTGAAGACGATCATGAAGATCAGCACCCAGCCCCACTGCGGCACCGCCGGCACCCAGCCGTTGGCGATCTGCGCCGCACCGGTGGCCTCCACGGCGAGCACCACGACCAGCAGGAACCAGTAGAGCCAGCCCACACTGAACCCGGCCCAGCGGCCCAGCGCCCGCTCGGCGTGCACCGAGAACGCACCGGACGCCGGCATCGCCGCAGACATCTCGCCGAGCATCCGCATGACCAGCATCGCCAGCGCGCCCGCGATCAGATACGACAGCACGATCCCCGGGCCGGCCACCGCGATCCCCGCGCCGGAGCCCACGAAGAGGCCCGCGCCGATCACCCCGCCCAGGCCCAGCATCGTCAGATGGCGCTGCTTGAGCCCCGCGGACAGCGGCTCTTTCTCACCGGTCCCCGCGCCGAGGGCGGGCTCACCGGCTTGGGTCGTTGCGTCGTGCATGGACTCGTACTCTCGCAAGGGCCGGGGCGGCGGGGGCCGCCGGCGGGTTTGGGGGAACTCCACAGCTCACCGCGGGGCGGACACAGTGTCGCCGCACCCCGCGCGCTACCACAAAACCGGCGCCGGAAGACGGCCCCGGCCGTGATGAGCATCACGTGACCTGCAAAGACGCCACGCACCCCGTCAGGGCCGGGCAAGGTGGCGGTTGTTCGGAACTCTCCAAGCGGGCCGGTACGGCTTTGTCGCCGCCACACGATGATCGCCGGCGGCTCCCTGGACTAACGTCATCGCGTCCCGTCCCATATCCGAAACTCACATCCGCGGAGTCCTGATGAGCACTGCAGCTCTCACCCGTCCTGGCACGGTCCTCGCCGATCTGCTGCCGGCCGCCACCGCCTCCCGCGCCCGCGTCCGTGACGCCGCGCTGGTGCTCGGTGGAGCCGCGCTCACCGGTATCGCGGCCCAGATCGCCGTCCCGGTCCCCGGCTCCCCGGTCCCGGTCACCGGCCAGACCTTCGCCGCCCTGCTGGTCGGCGCCTCGCTCGGGGCGGGCCGCGGTCTGCTGTCGCTGGCGCTGTACGCCCTGGCGGGGCTCGCGGGCATGCCGTGGTTCGCCGGCGGTGCCTCGGGCGCCGGCGGGGCCACCTTCGGCTACATCGTGGGCATGCTGCTGGCCGCCACCGCCGTGGGCGCGCTGGCCCGCCGCGGCGGCGACCGCGGGGTGCTGCGCACCGCCGCCACCATGGCCGCCGGCATGGCCCTGATCTACGCCGTCGGCGTCCCCTACCTGGCCCTGAGCACCGGGATGTCCCTCGGCGAGGCGGTCGCCGTCGGCATGGTCCCGTTCCTCATCGGCGACGCCCTCAAGGCCGTGCTGGCGATGGGCGCGCTGCCCACGGCCTGGAAGCTGGCCGGGCGCCGCTGATTTTGCGGCTCAACCTCCCCCAGCTACCGCTGGGAGGTGCCCCCAGCCGCTCTCGCGGAGGTGGTTGATCGCCGTGGGGGTTCCTCAATCGATGGTTGAGGTGCCCGATACGAAGAGGGCGGGGCCCGCACCAACCGGTGCGGGCCCCGCCCTCTTCGTGCCGTCGTATCGCGCTACGCGCCCTCGACCGCGTCCCGCTCCCGCGGGCGGCGGCGGTCCAGGATCAGCCCGACCGCCAGCACCACCACGGCCGCGACGACCGAAAGGATCATCTGCTCGCGCCCGTCCGGGTCGTAGAACATGTAGCCGATGACGAAGACGATCAGCCCGATCGTCGCGTACGTCAGCCACGGGTACAGCCACATCCGCACCGTCAGCCGCTCCGGCGTCTCCCGTTCGATGATCCGGCGCATCCGCAGCTGCGAGAGACAGATGACCAGCCAGACGAACAGCGCCACCGCACCCGACGAGTTCAGCAGGAACTGGAAGATGGTGTCCTTCGAGGTGTAGCTGAAGATCGTCGCGATGAAGCCGAAGGCGACCGACGCGTAGATCGCGACCGCCGGGACACCGCCCTTGTTGACGGTGGCGAACGACTTCGGAGCGTCGCCGCGCTGACCGAGCGAGAACGCCATCCGGGAGGCGGTGTAGAGCCCGGAGTTCAGACAGGACAGCACCGCGGTCAGCACCACGACGTCCATCACGGTGCCCGCGTACGGGATCTCCAGCGACTTCAGCACGGCCACGTACGGGCTCTTCGCCACCGCCGGGTCGTCCCACGGCAGCAGCGTCACGATCACCGTGATCGAGCCGATGTAGAAGAGCGCGATCCGCCAGATGACGCTGTTGACGGCCTTGCGGACGGCCTGCACCGGGTTGGGCGACTCGCTCGCCGCCAGCGTGACGATCTCGCTGCCCATGAAGGAGAAGACCACCAGCAGCATGCCGGAGAGGATCGCGCCGGGACCGTTCGGCAGGAACCCGCCGTCCCCGGTCAGATGCGACACCCCGACGGGGTCACCGCCCGGCGGCAGCCCGAATATCGCCATCGCGCCGACCACGATGAAGATGACGATCGCCACGACCTTGATCCCGGCGAACCAGAACTCGAACTCGCCGAACGACCCGACCGAGACCAGATTCGTACCGGTCAGCACGATCATCACCAGCAGCGCCCAGGCCCACTGCGGGACGGCCGGGACCCACCCGGTGAGGATCGCGGCGGCCGCGGTCGCCTCGACGGCCAGCACGACCGACCAGAAGAACCAGTACAGCCAGCCGATCGTGAAACCGGCCCAGCGGCCCAGCGCCCGGTCCGCGTAGGCGGAGAACGACCCCGAGGTGGGAGAGGCCGCGGCCATCTCACCCAGCATCCGCATCACGAGCACGACCAGCAGGCCGGTCAGCGCGTACGAGAGCAGGATGCCCGGTCCGGCGGCCGCGATCCCGGCGCCGGAACCGACGAACAGGCCCGCGCCGATGACCCCGCCGATGGCGATCATCGACAGGTGGCGGTTCTTGAGTCCTGCCTGCAGTCCGTCCTGCGACTGCCCCCCGGTCACACCGCTGCCGGGGTCACCGGCAGTGGGGACCACTTTGGTGGTAGGCGGGTGCGCGCCCATGTGCACCGTCCTTCGTGGTTCTCGGATGGATCCCCCGCATTAGATCTTCGTTCACCGTGGATTGGAAGGTCTGCAGCCGGATTGTTGTGTGAAACCCTGGACGGTTACGCGATGCGCTTGCGTACAGAAGGCGGGGGGTAGCTTTCCGTGCAGGAGCCCCGGGCAGACCCAGCCGCGCCTACCCGACGGCGCCCGTGTCACACTCATCGCATGCGCGTGTACCTCGGCTCCGACCATGCCGGTTTTGACCTCAAGAACCACCTCGTCGAGTGGCTCAAGGCCCATGGCCACGAGCCCGTCGACTGCGGACCCCACATCTACGACGCCCAGGACGACTACCCGCCGTTCTGCCTGCGCGCCGCGGAGAAGACCGCCGCCGACCCGGACAGCCTCGGCATCGTGATCGGCGGCTCCGGCAACGGCGAGCAGATCGCCGCCAACAAGGTCAAGGGCGTGCGGGCCGCGCTGGCCTGGAGCGAGGAGACCGCCAAGCTCGGCCGCGAGCACAACAACGCCAACGTCATCTCCGTGGGCGGCCGGATGCACACCGAGGAAGAGGCGACCAAGTTCATCGAGGTCTTCCTCAGCACCCCCTACTCGGGTGAGGAGCGCCACACCCGCCGCATCGAGATGCTCTCGGCCTACGAGACCACCGGCGAGCTGCCCGCCATCCCGGCCCACCACCCGCAGGGCTGACCACCGTTCATCCCGTCGCCCGCCCGCCCCGGCCGCCGGGGCGGGCGGGCGCGCCCACTGGAGGACCTCCGTGCCCGAGGGGCATACGATCCACCGCCTCGCCCTGGACCACCGCTCCCGCTTCGAGGGCGAACGGGTCCGGGTGAGCAGTCCGCAGGGCAAGTTCACCGGCGGTGCGGCCCTCATCGACGGCCAGGTGATGACCGGCGCCGAGGCGCACGGCAAACACCTCTTCCTGGGCTTCGGCCCGGACCGCTGGGTCCATGTCCACCTCGGCCTGTTCGGCAAGCTCGGCTTCGGCGCGGCCCCGGCCCCGCCGCCCACCGACACGGTGCGCCTCCGTCTCGCGAACCCCTCCGCGTACGCCGACCTCCGCGGCCCCACCACCTGCGCACTGATCACCGACGCCGAGAAGCACGCGATACACGACCGGCTCGGCCCCGATCCGCTGCGCCCGGGGGACGACGGCACCCGCGCCTGGCAGCGGATCTCCCGCAGCCGTACGACCATCGCGGCGCTGCTGCTCGACCAGAAGGTCATCGCCGGCGTCGGCAACGTCTACCGCGCCGAGGTCCTCTTCCGCCACCACATCGACCCCTACCGCGCGGGCCGCGACCTCACCCGCGCCGAATGGGACGCCCTCTGGGCCGATCTGGTCTTCCTGATGGCCGAGGGCGTCCGGCACAACCGGATCGACACCGTCCGCCCGGAGCATCTGCCGGAGGCCATGGGCCGCCCGCCCCGGGTCGACGACCACGGCGGCGAGGTCTACGTCTACCGCCGCGCCCACATGGGCTGCCACATCTGCGGCAGCGAGATCCGCACCGCCGGCCTCGCCGCCCGCAACCTCTTCTGGTGCCCGGGCTGCCAGCCGGGCACGGGCGGCGGCTGACGGGCGGGATGCCGCCCGGAACCGCCGCGGAACGCCCGTTCCGCGGACCCGGCAGCGGGGGAGGCCCTCAGAACCCGTGCGGCAGCCAGGGCGCCACATCCGACCCGAACGCCACCGAAGCCGCCGCCAGCGCACCGGGCCGCAGCTCCCGCACCCGTCCCGCCGCCGCCAGCGCCGTCAGGGAGAAACCGCCCAGATACGCCGACCCCAGCTCCCGCACGGACAGCGCCAGCCCGGCCGGGTCCGTGGTCCGCGCACAGGACGCACCCGTCCCGTCGCCGGTCAGCCACCAGCGCCCCTCGTTCCACGGGCAGAACGGGTCGGTGACTTCCAGCACCACATCCACCGGCGTCCGGTACGTCCGCGCCGCCAGCGCCGCGCCCACCTCCACCGGCCGCACGAACAGCGACTCCCGCAGCACGGGTACGCAGCGCCGCATGTCCCCGACGAGATGCGGCAGCGGATCGTCCACCGGCCGGGTGCGCACCGACACCGACGACGTCAGATCGATCCCGAACAGAAAGCGCCACAGCGCCGCGTACACCACCGGGTCCAGTGCCTCGATGTGCCGCACCCGCACCACACCCGCCGGCCCGGCGTCGTCCCAGACCGGTTTGACCGCATAGCGCACATAGCCCCGGACCTCGCCGTCCACCTCGGCCACCACACACTGCAGTTCCCCGGCCCCCTCCCGCTCGCCCGGAGGGTCCAGCACCGCCATCCGCGCCCAGCCGGGCCGCCGCGCCAGCATCCCGGGCCGGGCAGGCACCAGTTGGGCGTAGACCCGCTCGCAGTCGGCCAGCGCGGACGCCGGGTCCACCAGCCGCAGCCGTACCTCGTCCACACCGGGCAGCTCGGGGGCGGCCAGCCGCAGGGTGTCCACGGTCAGCTGCATGTCCTGGGCCGCCGCCCCGTAGCCGAACCGGCCGTAGATCGCCGGCTCCGAGGCGGTCAGCACCGCCAGCGGCTCCCCGCGCTCCCGGACGTCCGCCAACTGGTGCCGCATCATCGCCCGCAGCAGCCCGCGGCGGCGGTGCGTCGGCTGCACACTGACCATCGTGACCCCGGCCGTCGGCACTTCGGCGCCGCCCGGCACGGTGAGCCCGAAGGAGAACGCCCCCGCCGTGGCGACACAGTCCGCGCCGTCCCAGACGCCGAACGAGCGGCCGGTCTCGGTGACCTCACGCCGGACGGCCCGCTGCTCCGGGGTCGGGGGCGGCTCGCCGAACGCCCGGTTCAGCGTGTCCGACCAGGAGTCCCACTCGACGTCCCGCAGCATCCGTAATTCCGTCGCCATGCCTCATCCCTAGCAGCACGCTCCACGGCGGCGCGACCGCATTTCGAACGGGGTTTCCCGGGAATTTTCCGGCCTGACGTGCGGCGAATCGACGCACCGCCGAACGGGTGGATAAGGTCCCAGAGCAATGACAAGCGGCCAGGGAACGGAAACCCTGACGGCCCGGATGCACAAACGTCTGCACCGGGCCCGCATCGGCGTGCGCAAGGCCGGTGTCGACTACTTCCGCGGTGAGGGCTCCGACCGGTTCGCGCTGGCCGCCCTGCTCATCGCCATACCCGCCATCGCCGCGGGCACACTCTGGTGGCCGGAATGGATCGCCCCGACGGCGCTGGTCCTCCCGGTCATCGCCGGCGGACTGCTGTTGCGGCCGGCCAACCTCCTCGTCCTGTACGGCGCTTCCGCGACCGCGCTGGTCGTCGAGTCCGCGCTGTTCGGCCCGTACGACGAAGGGCCGGAACGGATCACTCCGGGCACGGTCCTGGTCGTCGCCGCGGTCGGGCTCTTCGGGCTGCTGATCGCCCAGTTCCGCAGCCGGGTCGGGGTGCCCTGGCGACGCGGCGGCACCATGCTCTTCGACCTGCGCGAACGCATCCGCGTCCAGAGCACGCTCCCCAAGCTGCCCCCGGCCTGGCACCACGAGATGGCGCTGCGCCCGGCCGGCGGACAGTCCTTCTCCGGCGACTTCGTGGTGGCCTCCCGCACCCACGGCGGCACCATCCTCGAAGTGGTGCTGACCGATGTCTCCGGCAAGGGCATGGACGCGGCCTCCCGCGCACTGCTGCTCTCCGGCGCCTTCGGCGGTCTGCTCGGCTCGCTGCCGCCGCACGGCTTCCTGCCCGCCGCCAACGGCTATCTGCTGCGCCAGGACTGGGACGAAGGGTTCGCGACCTCCATCCACCTCGTCCTCGACCTGGAATCCGGCGACTACGAACTCTTCTCCGCGGGCCATCTGCCGGCGTTGCAGCTCAGCGCCGGCACCGGCCGCTGGGAGGAGAAGTCGGGGGACGGGCCGCTGCTCGGCGTCTATGACGGCGCCCAGTTCGACCCGGTCAAGGGCACGCTGCGGACGGGCGACGTGCTGATGCTGTTCACCGACGGCCTGGTCGAGGCCGCCGACCGCGATATCGCCGAGGGCATCGACCGGCTGACCGGCGAGGCCGACCGCTATGTCGCCGGCGGCTTCGCCGGCGCCGCCTGGCATCTGATCGAGGCCGTCGCCAAGGACGTCAACGACGACCGGGCGCTGCTGCTGATCTGCCGGGACGCGTAACGGGGCCGGACGGCAACGCCGGAGGCGGACGCGTCCCCGCCGGATGCCCTCCCGAGAGGGACGTGGGGGGACGTTCTTCAGCCTTTTCCGCGGCCGTTCTCAGGGGCGCCGCGGGCCCGGGACGCCGGTCATGACATGGCGTGAACCGACCACAGCATCCGTCCGGCCCGGGCGCACGGCCCCTCAGGCGCTGACGCGCGCCCGCGCCGTATCGGCCGGGTCCTTGCGGAACGCCCAGGCCATCGTCGGCTCCATGGCGAAGCGGAACACCCTGCGGACCGGCGGGGTGCACAGCGCCGTCACGATGCCGCCCGCGAGCAAGGTGACCACGATCTCACCGAGCGGGGTGTGCAGCCAGGCGTAGTCGTCGAACCAGCCCCAGAACCGCGAGCCCTTGGCCAGGAAGCCGTGCAGCAGATAGCCGTAGAGCGTCCCCGCGCCCAGCACCGTGAACCACGTCTGCCGCGTCGGCACCCAGGCGAAGAAGCAGGCCACCAGCACGATCGAGCAGCCGAAGAGCGCCGGGGTCATCACCGCGCCGACCCACCAGGTGGTGCCCAATTCCTGGGCGCTGTCCCGGTGGTAGAACCACGCCGAGGACATCCTGGGCGCCGCCCAGTAGGCCATCACCAGCGCCGCGGCGAAGATCGGCAGCGACGCGATCCGCACCGCCCGCCGCTGCACCAGCTTGAAGTGCTCCGGCCGCAGCATCAGCCCCAGGACGAAGAACGGCAGGAACTGCAGCACCCGCTGGAGGTCCAGATCGTCCCCGATGTCCGGTGAGACGGAGGCGAGTACGGCGATGGCCACCGCGAGCGGAATCGGCCAGCGCACGACCTGCCACAGCGGGGTGGTCAGCCGCCAGATGAACAGGGCCACCAGGAACCACGTCAGGAACCACGGGTCGAGCAGGCTGATGGGGTGCCCGGGATCGTCGTCCGCCCAGCGCTTGAAGAAGGCATAGGCGGTCTCGAAGAGGACGTAGGGGACCGCGACCCCGGTGACCAGCCGCTGCAGCCGGTCCTTGCGCATGTCGAAGCTGCGCGAGAAGTAACCGGAAATGATGATGAAGGCCGGCATGTGGAAGGTGTAGACGGTCATGTAGAACGCCTCGGCCGCCCGGCTGCCGTCGGTCAGCGGCTCCCATGCGTGCCCCATCGCCACCAGCACGATGGCCAGGTACTTCGCATTGTCGAAGAACGGGTTACGGCCACCGGTCTTCGGCGCGGGCGCCGCCGCGCCCTCCGCGGCGCCGGACGGCTGAGCCGTGGGCCCGGTCCGGTCCGTACCCGCCGCCTTCCGGGCAGGGGGCATCGCGCGTCGGGGTGTCGAGGCAGCGGGAAACATTTGAGGCACGATAGCGGCGGTCGGCAGGCGCGTAAAACCGTCTGCGGGCCCTTCGTTATTTCCCTGGGTGCCGCTCGGGAGAGCGCCCGGATAAAATCCGCAATCGCCAGGGGTGTGGCCTCTCAGCGCTGCCCGATTCGCCCCTTGTTATCCCCCCAAATCGGACCGTATCCCCCGCAAACGACTCTGGGGGAATGTCCCATTCCTTAGTCTTATGTCCGAATGCTAATAAGCCTTTGAAGCGCCCCGTAAGGCAGTGACGGATGCCACGAATTTGAAATTCCCCGTGGCCGGTTAATGATCAGAATGCGGCGGGAAAATGATTGCCGCGAATTACCGACGCGGCGTCAGGCGGGGAAATTTTCCCGCCTTGGGCCCGACTCGACCCGTCCCCCGTCCCCGCCCCGCGCGGCCCCCGTGCCGTCGCCCGCTCGTCGTCCGTACGCCACCCCGCCGTGGCCCCTCGTTCACGGGCGGCCGGAATCGGGCAAAGCGTTGGCCGATGATTCGTCACCGGCCTGCAGTGGGCATGGAGTTGGTGGCACGATGGGTGCAGGGGGGTGTGCGCGGCATGCCCCCGGGCCGGTGAGGCGTTCCGACCGAGGGTGTGATCAGTGTGGCTCTTTCGCTGTCAGTGGTGCTGCTGTTGGGGATCATCATGATCGTGCTGATCAGAGGGAAGTCCCTCAAGGGAGGCCCGGCGCTCGTCGCCATACTGTTCGGCTTCTTCCTCGCCTCCACGGGCGTGGCGCCGTCCATCAACAAATTCCTCAACTCCCTGGCGGACACCATCAACCACATCACCTTCTAGGTGGTCCGCCGGCCCTCCGCCAGGCGCCGCACAAGGTCCCGCCCTACGAGGTCTCGCCCCCGGTCCGCGCCACTGCCTCGCGTACGGCTTCCTCGCTGCGTCCCACCAGCGCCGAGCCGTCGTCCGCGGTGATGATCGGCCGCTGGATCAGCCGGGGGTGCGCCGCCAGCGCCGCGATCCACCGCTCACGCGCGGCGTCGGTGCGCTCCCAGCCCCCGAGGCCCAGCTCCTTGGCCTCGGCCTCCTGGGTCCGGGTGATGTCCCAGGGCTCCAGGCCCAGCCGCGTCAGCACGTCCCGCAGGTCGTCGGCGCTCGGCGGGTCCTCCAGGTACTTGCGCACGGTGTACCGGGCGCCTTCCTCGTCGAGGATCTCCACGGCGGAACGGCACTTGGAACACGCGGGATTGAGCCAGATCTCCATGCAGGCCACCTTATTGATCCGCGACCGCGGAGCGAAGAGGCGTGCAGGAACCCGGCTACCCGTTCCGTACAGCGGAAAACCCCAGGCCGACCGGCCTGGGGCTTCCTCCTGCGAGCGGGCGACGGGAATCGAACCCGCGTAGCCAGTTTGGAAGACTGGGGCTCTACCATTGAGCTACGCCCGCAAGCGCCACAGGTCGCACGGACCTCGGCACGCAGTGCATCCTAGCGGGTCGCGGCGGTGCACCGCACATCCCTTCCCGAGGCCGGTGCGCCTCGCCGCGTACGACCCCATCTCCCGCCACCGGGCGCCCCGATAACTGGCAGCCGTAGCGTCGACGGCCATGTACCCTACGTGTCGCACCGACGGGGTGTGGCGCAGCTTGGTAGCGCGTCCGCTTTGGGAGCGGAAGGTCGTCGGTTCGAATCCGGCCACCCCGACCAGTAGCAGGTCAGCCCGATGACAGCAGTCGGGCACGGCCTCGGCCCACCGTGGCGGCACCGCATGACCGGCCGCTGTTCAAGATCGCGTTGTGGGCGTCATCCTCCTTGCGGTTACTATGCAAGCTGCGTGCCCGTGTGTCTGTGTACCGGGCGTGATCGGCCGGTACCGGAACAGCCGGATACGGGAAGATCTCAAGCAGAACCCCAGAAGTCAGCCCCAAGGAGACCGAACCGTGAAGAGCGCCGTGGAGACCCTGAACCCGACTCGGGTTCGGCTCACTGTCGAGGTGCCCTTCGAGGAGCTCAAGCCCAGCCTCGACGCGGCGTACAAGAAGATCAACCAGCAGGTCACGGTGAAGGGCTTCCGCCAGGGCAAGATCCCGGCGCGCGTCATCGACCAGCGGTTCGGCCGCGGTGCCGTGCTGGAGGAGGCCGTCAACGACGCGCTCCCGAAGTTCTACACCGAGGCGGTCAACGAGGGTGAGCTCAACGTCCTCGGCCAGCCCGAGGTCGACATCACCGAGCTGAAGGACGGCGAGCTGCTGGCCTTCACCGCCGAGGTCGACATCCGTCCCGCCCTCGAGATCCCGGACTACTCCGGCATCGAGGTCGAGGTCGACGCCGTCGAGGTGTCGGACGAGGACATCGACAAGTCCGTCGAGCAGCTGCGTGAGCGTTTCGCCACGACCTCCCCGGTCGAGCGTGCCGCCCAGGACGGCGACGTCCTGACGCTGAACCTCGAGGCCAAGGTGGACGGCGAGGTCCTGGAGGACGGCGTCGCCGAGGGCGTCACCTACACCGTCGGCTCCGGTGAGCTCCTCGACGGCATCGACGAGGCCGTCAAGGGCGTCGAGGCCGGCAACTCCGCCACCTTCACCTCCGAGCTCAAGGGCGGTTCCGCCGAGGGCAAGGAGGCCGAGGTCAAGGTCGAGGTCACCGAGGTCAAGTCCCGCGAACTGCCCGAGCTGGACGACGACTTCGCGCAGCTCGCGAGCGAGTTCGACACCTTCGAGGAGCTGCGCGCGGACAGCCGCAAGCGCCTCGAGCAGATGAAGAAGTACGACCAGGCCACCCAGGCGCAGGAGAAGGTCCTGGACGAGCTGCTCAAGCTCGTCGAGGTGCCGATCCCCGAGAAGCTGCTCGCGGACGAGATCGAGACCCGCAAGCACAACCTGGTCAACCACCAGCTCGGCCAGATGGGCCTCGACCTCGCGAAGTACCTGGAGATCCAGGGCAAGACCGAGGAAGAGTTCGACGCCGAGACCAAGGAGCAGGCCGAGAAGGGCATCAAGACCCAGTTCATCCTGGACGAGCTGGTCAACAAGGAGAAGCTGAACGTCAGCCAGGAGGAGCTCACCGAGCACCTCATGCGCCGCGCGCAGTCCTCCGGTATGTCCCCCGACCAGTTCGCCCAGGCCGTCGTCGAGGGCGGCCAGGTGCCGATGCTCGTCGGTGAGGTCGCCCGCGGCAAGGCCCTCGCGGTCGTCGTCGAGGCCGCCACGGTCAAGGACAGCAACGGCGAGGTCATCGACCTCGACGACGAGGACGAGACCGCCGAGACCGTCGAGGCCGAGGGCACCGACGCCGAGGCCGCCGACGAGAAGCCCGAGGCCTGAGCCACGGTCGCCTCGCGGCGTCACGAAGACCGCTGATTACGGGCCCGAACACGCACGTCCGCGTGTTCGGGCCCGTACTCGTACCGGACCGGTGAGCCTGCGCTCACAGCGAACAGTTATCGATGCGGGATGGCGTTGTCCGACCTGCGCGTTAGGGTCCGTAGATACGAGGGCAGGGGAGTCCCTGAAACCGCGCCGGGGCGACACACGGCGCCGATCCCCGCGCCCCAGAAGACGACGCTGAGACGGCCTGGAGCCGTCCGACAACGAGCAGGTGGACACGTGACGATCCCGATGCCTTCCGCCGCCGCTGAGCCGACCTTCGGTGGCCTCGGCGACCAGGTCTACAACCGGCTGCTCGGCGAGCGGATCATCTTCCTCGGCCAGCCGGTCGACGACGACATCGCCAACAAGATCACCGCGCAGCTGCTTCTCCTCGCCGCGGACCCGGACAAGGACATCTTCCTCTACATCAACTCCCCGGGCGGCTCGATCTCGGCCGGGTTGGCGATCTACGACACCATGCAGTACATCAAGAACGACGTGGTGACGATCGCGATGGGCCTCGCCGCCTCCATGGGACAGTTCCTGCTGAGCGCCGGCACCCCGGGCAAGCGCTTCGCGCTGCCGAATGCCGAGATCCTCATCCACCAGCCCTCCGCGGGCCTGGCGGGTTCCGCGTCGGACATCAAGATCCACGCCGAGCGGCTGCTGCACACCAAGAAGCGGATGGCGGAGCTGACTGCCTTCCACACCGGTCAGACCGTCGAGCGGATCACCCAGGACTCCGACCGCGACCGCTGGTTCTCCGCCGATGAGGCCAAGGAATACGGCCTGATCGACGATGTCATGACCTCCGCCGCCGGCGTTCCGGGCGGGGGCGGCACGGGCGCCTGAGGCCCCGTACCACTCGCCCTTCAGCCCCCAGCCCACTTGATCGCCACCAGGACGGTGAACACCACGATGAACAACTTCCCCGGCAGCGGCCTCTCGCAGGGCGCCGAGTCCGAGTTTTCCGGCCCGCGCGCCGAGTCCCGCTACATCGTCCCGCGCTTCGTCGAGCGCACGTCGCAGGGTGTGCGCGAGTACGACCCGTACGCGAAGCTGTTCGAGGAGCGCGTGATCTTCCTCGGCGTGCAGATCGACGACGCCTCGGCCAACGACGTCATGGCGCAGCTGCTGTGCCTGGAGTCGATGGACCCGGACCGGGACATCTCGATCTACATCAACTCCCCGGGCGGTTCCTTCACGGCGCTCACCGCCATCTACGACACGATGCAGTTCGTGAAGCCCGACATCCAGACGGTCTGCATGGGCCAGGCGGCCTCCGCCGCGGCCGTGCTGCTCGCCGCCGGCACCCCCGGCAAGCGGATGGCGCTGCCGAACGCCCGGGTGCTGATCCACCAGCCGTACAGCGAGACCGGCCGCGGTCAGGTCTCCGACCTGGAGATCGCCGCCAACGAGATCCTGCGGATGCGTTCGCAGCTGGAGGAGCTGCTGGCCAAGCACTCCACCACCCCGATCGAGAAGATCCGGGACGATATCGAGCGTGACAAGATTCTGACGGCCGAGGAGTCCCTGGCGTACGGTCTGGTCGACCAGATCGTCTCGACGCGGAAGTCGTCGGTCTCGATCGGCTAGCGGTCTTCGCACAATGAGCCGGAGCGTTGCCCCCTTGGACCGGGTTCGGACCGAGTGAACCGAGTCCGTCCAAGGGGGGCCCGTACGGGGGGCCCGGCAAGGTACCGTCGATAGGCAAGCACCCGGGTCCGTGGAGCAATACGGATCCCAGGCGAAGGGGAAGCACCTCGTGGCACGCATCGGTGACGGCGGCGACCTGCTCAAGTGCTCATTCTGCGGGAAGAGCCAGAAGCAGGTGAAGAAGCTCATCGCGGGACCTGGTGTGTACATCTGCGACGAGTGCATCGACCTCTGCAACGAAATCATCGAGGAGGAGCTCGCCGAGACCTCCGAGGTGCGGTGGGAGGAACTCCCCAAGCCGCGGGAGATCTACGAGTTCCTGAACGGCTATGTCGTCGGCCAGGATCCCGCCAAGAAGGCGCTCTCGGTGGCCGTCTACAACCACTACAAGCGGGTGCAGGCGGGCGAGAACGGCCCCGGCCGCGGCGAGGAGGGCATCGAGCTCGCCAAGTCCAACATCCTGCTGCTCGGCCCCACCGGCTCCGGCAAGACCCTGCTCGCGCAGACCCTCGCCCGGATGCTCAACGTCCCCTTCGCGTTCGCCGACGCCACGGCGCTGACGGAGGCCGGCTATGTCGGCGAGGACGTCGAGAACATCCTCCTCAAGCTGATCCAGGCCGCGGACTTCGACATCAAGAAGGCCGAGACCGGCATCATCTACATCGACGAGATCGACAAGGTCGCCCGGAAGAGCGAAAACCCGTCGATCACCCGCGATGTCTCCGGCGAGGGCGTCCAGCAGGCGCTGCTGAAGATCCTGGAAGGCACCACCGCTTCCGTCCCGCCCCAGGGCGGCCGCAAGCACCCGCACCAGGAATTCATCCAGATCGACACCACCAACGTCCTCTTCATCGTCGGCGGTGCCTTCGCCGGCCTGGAGAAGATCATCGAGGCCCGGTCCGGCGCCAAGGGCATCGGCTTCGGCGCCACGATCCGCTCCAAGCGCGAGATCGAGTCCAAGGACCAGCTCCAGGACGTCATGCCGGAGGACATGGTGAAGTTCGGGATGATCCCGGAGTTCATCGGCCGCCTCCCCGTCCTCACCTCGGTCCACAACCTCGACCGCGAGGCCCTGCTGCAGATCCTGGTCGAGCCGCGCAACGCGCTCGTCAAGCAGTACAAGCGCCTCTTCGAACTCGACGGCGTCGAGCTCGACTTCGACCGCCCGGCCCTGGAGGCCATCGCCGACCAGGCCATCCTCCGCGGCACCGGCGCCCGCGGTCTGCGCGCCATCATGGAGGAGGTCCTCCAGGCGGTGATGTACGAGATCCCGTCCCGCAAGGACGTGGCCCGTGTCGTCATCACCGAGGACGTCGTCCACTCGAACGTGAACCCGACCCTGGTCCCGCGCAACCGCGGCGACTCGGGGGAGCCGCAGGAGAAGAGCGCGTAGGGCGCACCCATCGTTGTACGAGAGCCGCCCGGCAGCATCCAAGCTGCCGGGCGGCTCTCGTGTTCCGGGGCGACGCGGGGCCGCTACTTCTCCTTGCGGACCTCGTTGCGGATCTTGGCGGTCTTCTCGGAGAGCTCCTCGGCGCTGGGCGTCGAGGCGGTGGCGGGCCCGGAGGGGGTCGGGGCGGCCACCATCTGAACGAGGCCGAGGGCGCTGTTGTCGCCCCAGATGCAGGTGGAGGCGGTGATGGGCACGGTCACACCGCCCTGGGAGACCGTGATCTTCTGCGTCCGGCACTTCATCACCGTGCCGTCGAAGTCACTCGGCGAGTACTCGGTCGTCGGAGTGACGTCCTCGATCTTGGCGCTGCGCATGGTCTTCTTCTGGTTCTCGTCGGCCTTCGCGAGCATCTGGCTCACGGCGCCCTCGGGGTCGGCGACGTTTCCGTACAGACCGGTCACGGTCGCCGACAGCCCGCCGTCAGCCGTGTACTTGCCCTGGACGCCCTTGCTGTTGGTGATGCCGAGGGCCTTGGCCTCCTTGTCGTTCGAGAAGTCCTCGGCCCCCCCTCCCGTGGGGCTCTTCATCTTGGAGAACTCCGCGTTCAGCAGCTTCTCCGGCAACGAGATCGTGTACGGCTTCACTTCCCCGCCCGAGCCGAAGGCGAAGTACGCGCCCACGCCGATCGCCGCGACGACCGCGACCGCGCCGATGATCAGGCCGACCTTCTTGCCGTTGCCGCCGCTCTCCTCCGGGCCCTGCGGGATCATGCCGTAGGGCGTCTGCTGGCCGCCGTACGGGGCCTGCTGGCCGTAGCCGGGCTGGGCGCCCTGCTGGGGGTAGCCGTAGCCCTGCTGCGGGGGCGCCTGGCCGGCCTGCTGGGGGTAGCCGTAGCCCTGCTGCGGAGGCACCGGGCCGCCTTGCTGCGGGTAGCCGTAACCGGGCTGGGGGGCCGGCGGCTGCTGCGGCTGGCCGTACGGGCCCGGCTGCGGGGGCTGCTGTCCGTACGGGCCGGGAGGCGGCTGGTTGAAGCTCATGGAGCGGTTCCCCTCGTGACAACTGAATCCAGTTGAAGTTCTGCGTGTGAAGTTCTGCGATGTTTATGCGCTGCCGACATCCTGTACGACGCCGCTGACAACCGTTGCCCCGGGGGCGAAACCGATTCGAAGCTGCTACATCCGCGCCCGTACACTGTCCGTCGTGACCGAGAACACTCAGCAGAGCAACCACAGCGCCCCCGAACTGCCGACTCAGTACACGCCGGCCGATGTAGAGGGGCCGCTGTACGAGCGCTGGGTAGAGCGGGGCTACTTCGAGGCGGACGAGAAGAGCGACAAGCCGCCGTACACCATCGTCATCCCGCCGCCGAACGTCACCGGGTCCCTGCACCTGGGGCACGCCTTCGAGCACACCCTCATCGACGCGCTCACCCGCCGTAAGCGCATGCAGGGCTACGAGACCCTCTGGCAGCCCGGCATGGACCACGCCGGTATCGCCACCCAGAACGTCGTCGAGCGCGAGCTCGCCAAGGAGGGCGTCTCCCGGCACGACCTGGGCCGTGAGGCGTTCGTCGAGCGGGTCTGGCAGTGGAAGAACGAGTCCGGCGGCCAGATCTCGGGCCAGATGCGACGGCTGGGCGACGGTGTCGCCTGGTCGCGTGAGCGGTTCACGATGGACGAGGGCCTCTCCAAGGCCGTCCAGACGATCTTCAAGCGGCTGCACGACGACGAGCTGATCTACCGCGCCGAGCGCATCATCAACTGGTGCCCGCGCTGTCTGACCGCCATCTCGGACATCGAGGTGGAGTACCAGGACGACGACGGCGAGCTCGTCTCCATCCGGTACGGCGAGGGTGATGCCTCGATCGTCGTCGCCACCACGCGTGCCGAGACGATGCTGGGTGACACCGCGGTCGCCGTCCACCCGGAGGACGAGCGGTACGCCCATCTCGTCGGTACCGAGATCGAGTTGCCGCTGACCGGCCGCCGGATCCCGGTCGTCGCCGATGAGCATGTCGACCCGGAGTTCGGCACGGGTGCGGTCAAGGTCACTCCGGCCCACGACCCGAACGACTTCGAGATCGGCCGCCGGCACGGGCTGCCCAACCTCGCCGTGCTCGACGAGCGCGGTGTCATCACGGCGCACGGCCCCTTCCAGGGCCTGGACCGCTTCGAGGCCCGTTCCGCGATCGTCGGTGCGCTGCGCGCGGACGGCCGGATCGTCGCCGAGAAGCGTCCGTACACGCACTCCGTCGGGCACTGCTCGCGCTGCAAGACCACCGTCGAGCCGCGGCTGTCGATGCAGTGGTGGGTCAAGGTCGGCCCGCTGGCGAAGGCCGCGGGGGACGCGGTCCGCGAGGGCAAGGTCAAGATCCACCCCAAGGAGATGGAGTCCCGCTACTTCGGCTGGGTCGACAACCTCCACGACTGGTGCATCTCGCGCCAGCTGTGGTGGGGCCACCGGATTCCGGTCTGGTACGGGCCGGAGGGCGAGGTCGTCTGCGTCGGACCGGACGAGGAGCCGCCGAGCGGCGAGGGCTGGCACCAGGACACCGACGTCCTCGACACCTGGTTCTCCTCCGGGCTGTGGCCGTTCTCCACGCTCGGCTGGCCCGAGCAGACCCCGAGCGTCGAGAAGTTCTATCCGAACTCCGTCCTGGTCACCGGCTACGACATCCTCTTCTTCTGGGTCGCCCGGATGATGATGTTCGGGCTGTACGCGATGGACGGCACCCCGCCGTTCCACACCATCGCGCTGCACGGCATGGTCCGCGACCAGTTCGGCAAGAAGATGTCCAAGTCCTTCGGGAACGCGGTCAATCCGCTGGACTGGATGGACGAGTACGGTTCGGACGCCGTCCGGTTCACGCTCGCCCGTGGCGCCAACCCCGGTGTCGACGTCCCGATCGGCGAGGCCTGGGTCCAGGGGTCCCGCAACTTCGCCAACAAGATCTGGAACGCCACGCGGTTCGCGCTGATGAACGGTGCGACGGTGGAGGGCGAACTCCCGCCCGCCGAGCAGCTGTCGGCGACCGACCGGTGGATCCTGTCCCGGCTGAACTCGGTCGTCGCCGAGGTCGACGCGTACTACGACGACTACCAGTTCGCGAAGCTGTCGGACACCCTCTTCCACTTCGCCTGGGACGAGGTCTTCGACTGGTACGTCGAGCTGTCCAAGACCACCTTCATGGCGGGCGGCCCGGCCGCCGACGCCTCGCGCCGGGTGCTGGGCGAGGTCCTGGACGTCACCCTGCGGCTGCTGCACCCGATCGTGCCGTTCGTCACCGAGACCCTGTGGACGGCGCTGACCGGCGGTGAGTCGGTCGTGATCGCCGACTGGCCGAAGGACTCCGGCTTCCGGGACGCGGCGGCGGAGCGGGAGATCGAGACCGTTCAGCAGGTCGTGACCGAGGTCCGCCGGTTCCGCTCCGACCAGGGGCTGCAGCCGGGCCAGAAGGTCCCCGCGCGGCTGGACCTGTCCGGTACGGCGCTGGCCGCGCACGAGGCCGCGATGCGCTCGCTGCTGCGGCTGCAGCCGGCCGGTGACGGCTTCAGCGCCACCGCCTCGCTGCCCGTCGCGGGTGCCACGGTGGCCCTGGACCTGTCCGGCACCATCGATGTCGAGGCGGAGCGCAAGCGCCTGACGAAGGACCTGGGCGCGGCCGAGAAGGAGAAGGCGCAGGCCACCGCCAAGCTCGGCAACGAGGCGTTCCTGGCCAAGGCGCCGGAGAAGGTCGTGGACAAGATCCGCGGCCGGCTGGAGGCCGCGGAGGCGGACATCGTCCGGATCACCGCGCAGCTGGCTTCCCTGCCCCAGGCGTAACGGCGGCAGACACCGCGGGCCCCTCGTCCTCACGGGCGGGGGGCCCGCGCCGTTCCCGGGGAGCCGTCCGCCCGCGGGAGGGGTGCCGTCCGGGGGGCCGCCGGGCCTGTCCGGGCCCCGGCGGGCGGGGCCCCGGCGGCGGTCGGGCCGTTCTCATCGCGCTCTCATCTGGCCGAGGCACGGTGGACCGGAATGCCGTGGTGACGGCAGCACCGCACGCCCCGTACCGAGGAGCCGCGCCCCATGAACAAACCGCTGCGACGGGCCGCGGTCTTCTGTCTGGCCCTGATCGTCGCGCTGATGGGCTGGACCACCTGGCTCCAGGGCGCGAAGGCCAGTGACTACAAGGAGGACCCGCACAATCCGCGGGTGACGATCGGCAAGTACGCGGCGCCGCTGGGCAACATCCTCGTCGACGGGCAGCCGGTCACCGGCTCCGCCGCCACCTCCTCCTCGCTGAAGTACAAGCGGACCTACAAGGACGGCCCGCTGTACGCGCCGGTCACCGGCTTCACCTCGCAGATCTTCGGCAGCAACCAGCTGGAGAGCCTGAACGGCGATCTCCTGGACGGCTCCGACAGCCGGCTGCAGAGCCCCGCCGACGCGCTGACCCGTAAGCGGGCCAAGGGCGGCGATGTGGCCACCACCATCGACTCCAAGGTGCAGAAGGCCGGCTACCGGGCGCTGGGCGGCAAGAAGGGCGCCGCCGTCGCCATGGACCCGGCCACCGGCCGGATCCTGGGCATGGTGAGCACTCCGTCGTACGACCCGGGGACGTTCGCCGGGTCCGCCGCCACCGACCAGAAGGCGTGGCGGAAGATGTCCGGCGACGCGGACCACCCGGAGGTCAACCGGGCGCTGCGGCAGCCGCTGCCGCCCGGCTCCACCTTCAAGCTGGTGGTCGCCGCGGCCGCGCTGGAGAACGGCCTGTACCCCTCGGTGGACGAGCCCACCGACAGCCCCGACCCGTACACCCTCCCGCACACCCGCACCAAGCTCACCAACGAGAACAAGGCCGCGCCCTGCAAGAACGCGGACATCCGCACCGCGCTCCAGTACTCCTGCAACACCGTCTTCGCGAAGATGGCCGTCGACCTGGGCAAGGACAAAGTGAAGGCGCAGGCCGAGAAGTTCGGCTTCAACGACGGCGAGGTGGACACCCCGGTGCGGGCCGGCAAGAGCGTCTACCCCGGGAACATGGACGACGCGCAGACCGCGCTGTCCGGGATCGGCCAGTTCGACGACCAGGCGACCCCGCTGCAGATGGCGATGGTCACCTCGGCCCTCGCGAACGGCGGCGAGCTGAAGACCCCGCAGCTGGTCGACAAGCTCACCGACGGCGGCGGCAACACCATCGAGGAGAACGGCCCGAAGACCTACGGCGACGGCAAGGCCCTGTCGGCGCGCTCGGCCCGGCAGCTGCAGTCGGCGATGCAGACGGTCGTGGACAAGGGCACCGGCTCCGGCGCGAAGATCGGCGGACTGACCGTCGGCGGCAAGACCGGCACCGCCCAGCACGGTGTCGACAACAGCGGTACGCCCTACGCCTGGTTCGTCTCGAACGCCGAGGACGGCAAGGGGCACCGGGTGGCGGTGGCCGTGATGGTCGAGGACGGGCACGCCGCCCGCAACGAGGTCTCCGGCAACGGGCTGGCGGCCCCGATCGCGCGGGCCATGATGAAGGCGGCGCTGCCGTAGGCGCCGGCCGGCCCCCGGCGTAGGGGCGCACGCCGGGGCGCGGACCGGGCCGGCCGCCCCGGCCGCGGCGCGGTACCGGCGGAGGGCAACGCAGCGCACCGCTGTCACACGTGCCTCGTAGACTGGTCGGCGTGAGCGAGCGCCCCCAGAACGACGACCCCGACCCGAACGATGCCTTCGACGAACTGGTCGAGGCGGAGACCGACCGTGACCCCGATCTCGCGGTGATCGAGGCCGGCAGCCGGACCCTGCGCGCGCAGGCCGGCCCGCCGCAGGGGGACGGGATCCCCGCCCGGCCGGCCGATCCCGAGGTCGACCGTGCGCTGCGCGCCGTCGAGGAGGAGCTGGCGGGCCGCTGGGGTGAGACCAAGCTCGACCCGTCGGTGCAGCGCATCGCGGCGCTGCTGGACATTCTCGGCTCGCCGCAGCGGGCCTACCCGTCCATCCACATCACCGGCACCAACGGCAAGACCAGCACCGCCCGCATGATCGAGGCCCTGCTGGCAGCCTTCGACCTGCGCACCGGCCGCTACACGAGCCCGCACGTCCAGTCCATCACCGAGCGGATCAGCCTGGACGCCGCCCCGATCCCCGCCGAGCGCTTCATCGAGACGTACCGCGACATCGCCCCGTATGTGGAGATGGTCGACGCCCAGCAGGAGTACCGCCTGTCGTTCTTCGAGGTGCTGACGGCGATGGCGTACGCCGCCTTCGCGGACAGCCCCGTGGACGTCGCGGTCGTCGAGGTCGGCATGGGCGGCACCTGGGACGCGACGAACGTCATCGACGGCGATGTCGCCGTGATCACCCCGATCTCGCTGGACCACACCGACCGGCTGGGGGAGACCCCCGAGCAGATCGCCGGTGAGAAGTCCGGGATCATCAAGAAGGACGCCACGGTCGTGCTGGCCCAGCAGCCGGTGGACGCGGCGTCGGTGATGCTCAAGCGCGCGGTCGAGGTGGATGCCACGGTCGCCCGTGAGGGCATGGAGTTCGGGGTGCTCTCCCGTGAGGTGGCCGTCGGCGGGCAGATGCTGACGCTGCGCGGGCTGGGCGGCGAATATCCCGAGATCTTCCTCCCGCTGTACGGCGCCCATCAGGCGCACAACGCCGCGGTGGCCCTCGCCGCCGTCGAGGCGTTCTTCGGCGTCGGCTCGGAGCACGCCCGCACGCTGGACATCGACACCCTCCGTTCCGCGTTCGCCGCCGTCACCTCGCCCGGCCGGATGGAGGTCGTGCGCCGCAGCCCGACGGTCGTGCTGGACGCGGCCCACAACCCGGCGGGTGCGCGGGCGGCGGCCGAGGCCGTCACCGAGGCGTTCGGGTTCAGCCGGCTGGTCGGCGTGGTCGGCGCCAGCGGGGACAAGGACGTACGGGGCTTCCTGGAGGCATTCGAGCCGATCTTCGCCGAGATCGTGGTGACGCGTAATTCCAGCCATCGTGCGATGGATCCGGATGAGCTGGCGGCCATCGCCGTCGAGGTCTTCGGCGCCGAGCGGGTCCAGGTGGAGCCGCGGCTCGACGACGCCCTGGAGGCGGCGATCACCCTGGCCGAGGAAGAGGGCGAGTTCTCCGGTGCTGGTGTGCTGGTGACCGGCTCGGTGATCACGGTCGGCGAGGCCCGGCTGCTCATGGGGAGGAGCTGACCATGCGCACGCTGTGTGCGGGCACTCTGATAGGCGAATTCTTCGTGATCGGCTTCGCCGGCCTGGTCGCGATGCAGATGACCGAGCTGTCCACGGCCACGGTCTGGACGGTCAGCGGGATCGCGATGCTGCTGAGCCTGCTGCTGTGCGGGATGCTGACCCGTCCGGGGGGTGTCCAGCTCGGCTGGGCGCTGCAGATCGCCCTGATCGCCAGCGGCTTCGTGGTCCCGACGATGTTCTTCCTGGGTGTGGTCTTCGCCGCCCTGTGGTGGGCGTCGGTCCATTACGGCCGCAAGATCGATGAGGCGAAGGCCCGTTGGGCGGAATCGCCTACGGCGGGTTGATTCCCACGTTCTCGGGTGCGGCGCCGTCGCGCCTGCGGCGGGCGTGATCCGCTGCGCGGGGCTGTCGGGTGCGGTGACGGACCTCCGGCCGGCTTCCAGGACTGCTTCGCTTTACGTCCTGGAAGCCGGCCCCTCCGGCCCGTCCCCTCCCGTGGGTGGGTGGGTAAAGGCAGATGGGCCCTCCCCTGTAGCCTCAAGGCACCCGCTGACCGTTGTTCATATCCAGGGAGTCCCTCCGTGAGCCAGCGCACCCTCGTCCTCCTCAAGCCTGACGCCGTCTCGCGCGGTCTGATCGGCGAGATCATCGGCCGTATCGAGAAGAAGGCCGGCTGGACGATCAGCGCGCTGGAGCTGCGCAGCCTGGACCGCGGGATCCTGGAGCAGCACTACGCGGAGCATGTCGGCAAGCCGTTCTACGAGCCCCTGGTCGCGTTCATGTCCTCCGGTCCGGTGGTCTCGATGGTCGTCGAGGGCGAGCGGGTGATCGAGGGCGTGCGTGCGCTGGCCGGTCCGACTGACCCGATTGCCGCGCCGAGTGGGTCCATTCGTGGGGACTTCGGAACGATCACCCGGGAGAATCTGATCCATGCCTCGGATTCCGAAGAGTCCGCGGAGCGTGAGATCAAGATTTTCTTCCCGGGCATTTCCTGACACTTCATCAGCTGCACACCCCCCGTGACCTGGGGCGACCGAAGAAATCATCGGTCGCCCCTTGGTGTATCCGACACGATCGGGGGAACGCATCTCCGCGACACGACGTCACCATTGAGGGGGGCGGGTGCGTGTACGGCTGACAATGGCGGAACAGCCTCCCGACGTGTTCGAGTGGGCGCACTACGAACTACGATGGAGGCTTCCGCGCCTCACAGCGCATCACCTCCTGCCGACCTCCAGTAAGCATTCGCTCCAGTTGGGAAGGCCAGACGTATCCTCATGGGGAACAACATGTCGTTCATCGGCCGTGACATGGCTGTCGACCTCGGGACCGCCAACACGCTGGTGTACGTCAGGGGCCGCGGAATCGTCCTCAACGAGCCGTCGGTCGTGGCCATCAACACCAACACCGGCGGGATTCTCGCGGTGGGTGCTGAGGCGAAGAAGATGATCGGGCGCACGCCCGGCAACATCGTCGCCGTACGGCCCCTGAAAGACGGCGTGATCGCCGATTTCGAGATCACCGAGCGGATGCTCCGCTACTTCATCCTGAAGATCCACAAGCGCCGCTATCTGGCCCGTCCGCGGGTCGTCGTGTGCGTCCCCTCCGGTATCACCGGGGTGGAGCGCCGCGCGGTGATCGAGGCCTCGACCCAGGCCGGCGCGCGCCAGGTCCACATCATCGAGGAGCCGATGGCCGCCGCGATCGGGTCCGGTCTGCCGGTCCACGAGGCCACCGGCAACATGGTCGTGGACATCGGCGGCGGTACCACCGAGGTCGCGGTCATCTCGCTCGGCGGCATCGTCACCGCCCAGTCCATCCGGGTGGCCGGCGACGAGCTCGACAACGCGATCATCCAGCACATCAAGAAGGAGTACAGCCTTCTGCTGGGCGAGCGCACCGCCGAGAGCATCAAGATCACCATCGGTTCGGCGTACGACCTCGAGCAGGACGAGCACACCGAGATCCGCGGCCGTGACCTGGTCTCCGGCCTCCCGAAGACCGTGGTCATCTCGGCCGCCGAGGTGCGCAAGGCCATCGAGGAGCCGGTCAACTCCATCGTCGACGCGGTCAAGACGACCCTCGACAAGTGCCCGCCGGAGCTGTCCGGTGACGTCATGGACCGCGGCATCGTGCTCACCGGAGGCGGCGCCCTGCTGCGCGGCCTCGACGAGCGGCTGCGCCGCGAGACCGGTATGCCCATCCACATCGCCGAGGACCCGCTCGACTCCGTCGCGCTCGGTTCCGGCAAGTGCGTCGAGGAGTTCGAGGCGCTCCAGCAGGTCCTCGACTCCCAGCCGCGCAGGTAGCAAGGGCCGGGGAACCGACCGCGCCGCGCCGCCGAGCGGCGGCCGCGGCGGTCGGGCACCCCGGCGACAGCGGCCGGTCCGTCCGCCGGACCGGCCGGCATACGGGCGCAACCTCCCGACAGACACGGTGCACTGACGCTTCACCGTCCGGCACCGTCACACAGGCACAACGCTCAACTCCCGAACGAGACCGGCGGGGCCCGCAGCCGGCCGGTCCTACGAGGAAGGACACGGCCGCCGCACGTGAGGGACACACGAGAGAGCCGGCTGCTGCTGGTGCTGCTGGTCGCGATCGCGTTCGCGCTGATCACGGTCGATATCCGCGGCGGCGAACAGTCCCCGCTCGATGGTGCCCGGCAAGCCGCCGCCTCCGCCTTCGGCCCGGTCGAGAGCGGCGTCGCCCGCGTCGTCGATCCGGTAGGCAACGCGGTCGGTGCCGTACGGGACTCCGGCCGGCGGCACGACCGGATCAGCAAGCTGGAGCACGAGAACGAGGCCCTGAAGGCCAAGCTCGGCTCCTCCGACCGGAACCGCAGCCGCGCCGCCGAGCTCGACAAGATCCTCAAGACCGCCGGCACCGGCCAGTACGCCATCAAGGGCGCCCAGGTCATCGCCATCGGCTCGGCCCAGGGCTTCTCCTGGACCGTCACCATCGACGCCGGCAGCCGCGACGGCATCCGCCGCGACATGACCGTGCTCAACGGCGACGGTCTGGTCGGCCGGGTCACCACCGTCGGCGCCGGCACCTCCACCGTCCTGCTGGCCGCCGACCCCGACTTCACCGTCGGCACCCGCATGGAGAAGACCAACGAGATCGGCTTCGCCAACGGGCAGGGCGTCCGCTCGCTGCGCGTCCAGCTCCTCAACGGCCGGGCCAACATCAAGAAGGGCGACCGTCTGGTCACCTTCGGCTCCAGCAAGGACAAGCCGTTCGTGCCCGGGGTGCCCGTCGGCAAGGTCGTCAGGGTCGAGCCGTTCAACGGCGATCTGACCCGCACCCTCCAGGTCCGGCCCTTCGTCGCCTTCTCCCAGCTCGACATCGTCGGCGTCGTCGTCCAGCCGCCCCGTGAGGACCCGCGCGACACCGTGCTGCCGCCCCAGCCGGCCAAGCCCAAGCCGACGCCGACGGTCACCGTCACGGCCACCCCCTCCGCGAGCGTTCCTCCCAGGAGCTGACCGATGCGCATCAACCGGATTCTGCTCTCGGCCCCGCTGGTGGTCGTCGCCCTCGTCATCCAGGTCACCATCCTCGCCAGACTCCAACTGCCCGGCGCCGTACCGGACCTGCTGCTGCTCGTGGTGGTCGGCCTGGCGCTGGTCTACGGCCATGTCGGCGGCGCCCTCCTCGGCTTCTTCGCCGGGCTGCTGGCCGACCTCGCCCCGCCGTCCGACCACGCCATCGGCCGCTATGCGCTGGTGCTTTGCGTCATCGGCTACGCGGCGGGCCTGACCAAGCCGGAGTCCGGCCGGCACCGCTCGGCGACGGTGCCGCTGATGGTCGTCATCGGCGCCGCGATCGGCTCGACGCTGATGTACGCGGGCGTCGGCGCGCTGGTCGGCGACACCGCCGCCCGACACGTCGGCATCGTCGGACTGCTGCTCAGCGCCACCCTCTACGACCTGCTGCTGGCCCCCTTCGTGGTGCCGCTGGTGATGGCCGCGGCGCGCAGAACCGAGGGCGATCCGCTGACCGGCGACGGCACGAGCGGCGCGAGTGGCTCCGGCGGCACCTCCGGCTACGGCTGGCTCACCACCGGCACCGGCCTCAAGGCCAGCCGCGGTGCCATGAAGTCCGTGCGCTCGGGCGCCCGGATCGGCAGCCAGCGCGGCGGTCTGCTCGGCAAGTCGGCCCGCGACAAGGTGGGCCGTATCAAGGGGGTCAAGCGGCTGTGACGCTCTTCCGTCCTTCGACCACGACCCCTCATGGAGGCGCTGCGCGCCATGAGTAATCTCCCGGAAACCCGGACCTCCCGGGTCAGCGTCCGGCTCATCGCGATCCAGATCCTGGTCTTCTCGCTGCTGCTCACCCTCGGCGGCCGGCTCTGGTATCTGCAGATCCGCAACGGCACGGAGTACGCCACCGAGGCGAGAAACAACCACGTCCAGCAGGTCATCGAGCCCGCCACCCGCGGCTCCATCCTCGACGCGCGCGGGGTGCCGCTGGCCGACAACCAGACCCGTCTGGTGGTGTCGGCCAGCCGTACCGAGCTGCTGAAGATGAAGGACGACGGCAAGGCCGTGCTCGGCCGGCTGGCCAAGGTGCTCGGCATGTCCGAGAAGGAGATCCGCAACAAGGTCCGGCTCTGCGACTCCAAGACGCCGCAGCCCTGCTGGAACGGCTCGCCCTACCAGCCGATCCCGATCACCGACGAGGCCACCACCCAGCAGGCCCTCCAGATCCGCGAGCGCTCCGAGGACTTCCCCGGCATCAGCGCCGAACCGACCGCCGTCCGCCGCTACGCCGCCCCGGGCAACGCCAACACCGCCCAGGTCCTCGGCTATCTCTCGCCGGTCACCGACGAGGAGATCAAGAAGGCCGAGCACAGCCGTTCGCCGCTGCTGCGCTCCGACCAGATCGGCCGGTCCGGCCTGGAGCGGACGTACAACGACGCGCTGCGCGGCAAGGCCGCCGTCACCCGCTACGAGGTCGACAACCTCGGCCGGGTCATCGGCCAGGCGAAGAGCGAGAAGGGCAAGGCCGGCGCCAGCGTCGTCACCAGCATCGACGCCCGGGTGCAGGGGCTGGCGGAGAAGCAGCTGGACCAGGCCATGAAGGACGCCCGTAAGCAGCACGACAAGAACACGGGCACCAACTACAAGGCCGACTCGGGCGCCGTCGTCGTCATGGAGGCGAAGACCGGCCGGGTGGTGGCGATGGCCTCCAACCCCACCTACGACCCCAACTCCTGGGTCGGCGGGATCTCGGGCAAGGACTACGCCCGCCTCACCGGCAAGGACTCCAACTACCCGCTGCTGAACCGCGCCATCCAGGGACAGGCCGCCCCCGGCTCGATCTTCAAGGTCATCTCGACCGCGGCCGCGGTCAACGCGGGCTACGACTTCAACGGCCACTACCCCTGCACCAGCTCGTACAGCATCGGCGGACAGGTCTTCAAGAACTTCGAGTCGCAGAGCCATGGCGCGATCAGCCTCGGCCGGGCACTGGAGGTCTCCTGCGACACCGTCTTCTACAAGCTCTCGCACGACGAGTGGAGGAAGGACGGCGGGGACAAGCCGAAGAAGGGCGCCAAGAACTGGTTCTACAAGACGGCCCACCAGTTCGGCCTCGGCAAGGAGACCGGTATCGACCTCCCCAACGAGGTCACCGGCCGGGTCCCCGACCGCAAGTGGAAGAACGACTTCTGGAAGGCCAACAAGGCCGGCTGGTGCGAACAGGCCAAGGCCTGGCCGAAGAAGAAGGACTTCGGCACCAAGCTCGCCCGGGAGGGCTGCCTGGAGGGCATGAAGCTGCACGCCTATGACTCGATCAACTACGCGATCGGGCAGGGCGACACCCTCGTCACCCCGATCCAGATGGCGACCATCTACGGCGCGATCAGCAACGGCGGCACGCTCTACGACCCGACCGTCGGCAAGGCCGTCGTCAGCCCCGACGGCAAGCACATCCAGCGGATCAAGCCCCGCTCGCACGGCAGGCTCCCGGTGTCGCACAAGACCCTCGGGCAGATGGACGGCGCCCTCGCCGGTGTCGCCACCCGCGGTACCGCCGCCTGGCGGTTCGGGGGCTGGCCGCAGGACAAGATCCCGATGCACGCCAAGACCGGTACGGCCGAGGTCTACGGCAAGCAGACGACCTCGTGGTTCGCGACGTACACCAAGGACTACACGATCGTCATGACCATCTCCCAGGGTGGTACGGGCTCCGGCGCCTCCGGCCCCGCCGTGCGCAACATCTACAACGCCCTGTACGGAGTCGACGAAAAGGGCGGCATCGACCCGAAGGCCGCGCTGCTCCCGAAGCCGGAGGCCAAGCTGCCCAAGATCGAAACCGATGGCAGCATCCGGTCCCAGCCCATCAAGCCGTATGTCCCGCCGTCGCCGTCGCCGTCCGCATCGGAGAGCCCACAGTGACGACCAGCCACACCTCCCGGGCGTTCTCGATCCGGCGCTACACCCCCGAGCTCGGCACCTGGGGCAAGCTGACGGCGCGTGATTCGGTGCTGCGCAAGCTGGACTGGATACTGCTGTCGTCCTGTCTGGTGCTGTCGCTGATGGGCTCGCTGCTGGTCTTCTCCGCCACCCGCAACCGCACCGAGCTCAACCACGGCGACGAGTACTACTACTTCCTGCACCACCTGCTGAACCTCGGTATCGGCCTGGCGCTGGCCGGCGGCACGATCTGGCTCGGCCACCGCACGCTGCGCGGCGCCGTCCCGGTCCTCTACGCCCTCTCGGTCGTGCTGGCCCTGCTGGTGCTGACCCCGCTGGGTGCCACCATCAACGGCTCACGCTCCTGGCTGGCGATCCCCGGCGGCTTCTCCCTCCAGCCCGCCGAGTTCGCCAAGATCACCATCACGCTGGGCATGGCGATGCTGCTGGCGTCCCGGGTCGACGCGGGGGACCGCCCGCACCCCGACCACCGCACCGTCGTCCAGGCCCTGGGCCTGGCCGCCGTGCCCGTGGTCGTCATCATGCTGATGCCCGACCTCGGCTCGGTGATGGTGCTCGGCGCCGTCATCCTCGGCGTACTGCTCGCCTCCGGCGCCTCCAACCGCTGGATCCTCGGACTGGTCGGCACCGGTGTCGTCGGCTGTGTCGCCGTCTGGCAGCTCGGACTGCTCGACGACTACCAGATCGCCCGCTTCGCCGCCTTCGCCAACCCGAGCCTCGACCCGGCCGGCGTCGGCTACAACACCAACCAGGCCCGGATCGCGATCGGCGGCGGCGGACTGACCGGATCCGGTCTCTTCCACGGCAGCCAGACCACCGGCCAGTTCGTCCCCGAACAGCAGACGGACTTCATCTTCACCGTCGCCGGTGAGGAACTCGGCTTCCTGGGCGCGGGCCTGATCATCGTCCTGCTCGGTGTGGTCCTGTGGCGCGCCTGCCGGATCGCCCGCGAGTCCACCGAGCTCTACGGCACGGTCGTGGCCGCCGGCATCATCGCGTGGTTCGCCTTCCAGTCCTTCGAGAACATCGGCATGACCCTCGGGATCATGCCCGTCACCGGCCTCCCGCTGCCGTTCGTCTCCTACGGCGGCACCTCCATGTTCGCGGTCTGGATCGCGATCGGGCTGCTCCAGTCGATCCGGGTGCAGCGCCCGCTGTCGGCGTCCCGCTGACGCGGGTCAGTGCTTGAGGTGCAGCTCGAACCAGAACGAGGTGGACCGCGGCAGCCCCCCGAACGGGGTCGTGCCCCAGTCGTCGGCGAGATGGCCGGTCAGCAGCAGCCCGTGATCGGCCTCCTGCTCACCGGCCACCGCGGCCGGCCGCGGAATCCGCACCGGCGCCTCGTCGTGCACGCTGATCCGCAGTCCGTGCCCGGTGGTCAGCATCCGCAGCAGGATGTCCGCGGACCGTGGTGTGCGCAGATGGGAGCTGGTCACCGCCTCCGAGGTGAGCAGCAGGGCGGTGTCGAGAAGCGGGGCGAGGGGGCTGCGGCGCAGTACCGCGCGGACGAAGTCGCGGGCGGTCTTCGGGGCGAGGGGGGTGCTCGGTGCGGTCAGGAGGTGCGGGCGGGCGCCTGCCGCGACGCGGATGGACGGCCGGGTGACGGGTGCGGTCTGGGGGTGCACGGGTGTCTCCCTCCCCGAAGGGGTCGAGTGAGCGCCCATTACCACTCTGCGTGGCGGGCTCGTTACGTACCGTAAGTCACGCTGTGCGGCGAGTGCCACCCGCTCCGGCGGATTCCGGCCCCGTGGCCGCTCCCCGCTCCGGCGGGTGGTCCCGGCCGGAGTGGGTGACTAGATTCGATGCATGGCGGACACCGTGCGGGAAATCGAGCGGAAGTACGAAGCCGACAACGACACCCAGCTGCCCGACCTGGCCGGGATCGGCCCGGTCGCCGCCGTGGCGGAGGCGGGCACCGAGGATCTTGACGCCCTCTACTACGACACCACCGGTCTGAGCCTCGCCGCCGACGGCATCACGCTGCGCCGGCGCACCGGCGGCAGGGACGCCGGCTGGCATCTGAAACTGCCGGTCGCGCCGGGGGTGCGGGACGAGGTGCGGGCGCCGCTGTCCGATGTGCCGCCCCCGGAGCTGACCGCGCTCGTCCGGTCGCGGGCGCTGGACCAGGAGCTGGTCCCCGTCGTACGGCTGCGGACGCGGCGCACGGTCCGGGTGCTGCGGGACGCCGCGGGCACTCCGCTCGCGGAGGTGGCGGAGGACGCGGTCCACGCGTGGCCGGCGGCCGGGGCCGTCGGCGCCGGGGAGTCCGGAGCGGGGCGTGCCGGGGCCCGCTGGCGCGAGATCGAGGTGGAGCTGCTCGGGGAGGGCGATACCGGGCTGCTGGACGAGATCGGCCGGGCGCTGGCCGCGGCCGGGGTGCGTCCCGCCTCCGCGGCGTCGAAGCTGGCGCGGGCGCTGGCCGAGACGGGCCAGGGCCGCGGCGGGGCCGCCGCACCGCACACCGCCGGGCCGGACGGGCGGCGCGCCGACGGCTCCGGCAAGGCCGCGGCCAAGGCGAAGTCCAGGGCGAAGTCCAAGGGCAAGGGCAAAGCCGCGGCCAAGGGCAAGGGCAAAGCCGCGGGCGCCGGGAAGAAGGGGCCGACCGCCGGGGACGTCGTGCTGCGCTATGCCCACGAGCAGGTGCGGGCGATCATCGAGCTGGAACCCGCGGTGCGGCGGGACCTGCCCGACTCGGTGCACCAGATGCGGGTCGCCACCCGCCGGCTGCGCAGCGCCTTCCGCTCGTACACCAAGGTGCTCGACCGCGCCGTCACCCGGCCCATCGGCGTCGAACTCAAGTGGCTGGCAGCGGAGTTGGGGGTGGAGCGGGACCGCGAGGTGCTGACCGGGCGGCTCCAGGAGGCGCTGGCCGGGGTGCCCGGGACGCTACGGCTCGGCCCGGTCGACGCCCGGCTGCGCATCTGGTCCGAACGGCGGCGGGCCGGCGCACGGGACCAGCTGCTCGCCGTCCTGGACGGGCCGCGCCATCTTTCGCTGCTGAAGAGCCTGCACGCCTTCCTGGAGGAGCCGCCGCTGCGCAAGGCCGCCGGCCGCCCGGCGCCCGAGGTGGTGGCCGGGGCGGTGCTGAAGGACTACCGGCGGCTGGCCCGCCGTACGGAGGCCGCGCTGGCGGCACCGGCCGGGCGGGAGCGGGACGAGGCGCTGCACGGCGCCCGTAAGGCGGCCAAGCGCACCCGGTACGCGGCGGAGGCGGCCCGCCCGGCGCTCGGCCGGCCGGCGAAGAAGTTCGCCAAGCGGACCAAGCGGGTGCAGCAGCTGCTGGGGGACCACCAGGACAGCGTGGTGGCGCGTGCCACACTGCGGGAGCTGGCGACCCAGGCGCAGCGGGCCGGTGAGGGCGGCTTCACCTTCGGTCTGCTGTACGGGCGCGAGGAGGCCCTGGCCGCGGACCGGGAGCGGGCGCTGCCGGACCTGTGGCGGAAGGTCTCGCGCCGCAAGCACCGGGCCGCGCTCCGGCCGTGACCTGCCGGGTGCACGAGGATTGTTCGGTGCACGACAGCCCCGCCGGCGCCGGTCCGCCGGGGGGCAGGCACAAAGCGCGCGGCCCCTGTGCTGCCCGCCACCGCGGGGGTGTCCGGCCGCCGTGCGAAGGGGGTGGTTGCGAGCAGTTACGCTTGAGAGTCGCCCCCCGCCAGCTCACGAAGGTTCGAGATGTCTGCCGAGTCGGTCTTCCCACAGCTCGAGGCCCTGCTCCCGCATGTGCAGAAGCCCATTCAGTACGTCGGCGGTGAGCTGAACTCCACCGTCAAGGACTGGGACTCCTGTGATGTGCGGTGGGCGCTCATGTACCCCGACGCCTACGAGGTCGGTCTGCCCAACCAGGGCGTCATGATCCTCTACGAGGTCCTCAACGAGCGCGAGGGCGTGCTGGCCGAGCGCACGTACAGCGTGTGGCCGGACCTCGAAGCGCTGATGCGTGAGCACCGCGTCCCGCAGTTCACGGTCGACGCGCACCGCCCCGTCGGCGCCTTCGACGTGCTCGGTGTCTCCTTCTCGACCGAGCTGGGGTACACCAACCTCCTCACGGCCCTGGACCTGGCCGGTATCCCCATGGAGGCCAAGGACCGTACGGAGGACCACCCGATCGTCCTCGCCGGCGGCCACGCGGCGTTCAACCCCGAGCCGATCGCGGACTTCCTGGACTGCGCCGTCGTGGGTGACGGCGAGCAGGCGGTGCTGGAGATCACCGAGATCATCCGCGCCTGGAAGGCCGAGGACCGGCCCGGCGGCCGCGACGAGCTGCTGTTCCGCCTCGCGAAGACCGGCAGCGTCTACGTCCCCAAGTTCTACGACGTCGAGTACCTGGCCGACGGGCGGATCTCGCGCGTCGTGCCGAACCGCTCCGGCGTCCCGTGGCGAGTGTCCAAGCACACCGTCATGGACCTCGACGAGTGGCCCTACCCCAAGCAGCCGCTCGTCCCCCTGGCCGAGACCGTCCATGAGCGGATGTCGGTCGAGATCTTCCGTGGCTGCACCCGCGGCTGTCGTTTCTGCCAGGCCGGCATGATCACGCGTCCCGTACGGGAGCGAAGCATCACCGGCATCGGCGACATGGTGGACAAGGGTCTGAAGGCCACGGGATTCGAGGAGGTCGGCCTGCTGTCGCTGTCCTCCGCGGACCACACCGAGATCGGCGATATCGCGAAGGGGCTCGCCGACCGGTACGAGGAAGACAAGATCGGCCT
Source organism: Streptomyces sp. G7(2002) (assembly GCF_028870195.1). Taxonomy (NCBI): domain Bacteria; kingdom Bacillati; phylum Actinomycetota; class Actinomycetes; order Kitasatosporales; family Streptomycetaceae; genus Streptomyces; species Streptomyces sp. G7(2002). The sequence continues at coordinate 3,508,656 of NZ_CP102609.1, read as the reverse complement.
GTCGCTCCCGTCGACCCGGGTCGACGCGTTCAACGTCGATCTTGCCAACGAGCTGACGCGCAACGGCCGTCGCTCGGGTCTGACCTTCGCGCCCGAGGGCGGCTCGGAGCGGATGCGCAAGGTCATCAACAAGATGGTCTCCGAAGAAGACCTGATCAGGACCGTCTCCACGGCCTACGGCAACGGCTGGCGGCAGGTGAAGCTCTACTTCATGTGCGGTCTGCCGACCGAGACCGATGAGGACGTGCTCCAGATCGGCGACATGGCCGTCAAGGTCATCGCCGAGGGCCGCAAGGCCTCCGGGCAGAACGACATCCGCTGCACGGTCTCCATCGGCGGCTTCGTCCCCAAGCCGCACACGCCCTTCCAGTGGGCGCCGCAGCTGTCGGCGGAGGAGACGGACGCCCGTCTCGAAAAGCTCCGGGACAAGATCCGCGGCGACAAGAAGTACGGCCGCTCCATCGGCTTCCGCTACCACGACGGCAAGCCCGGCATCGTCGAGGGCCTGCTCTCGCGCGGCGACCGCCGCGTCGGCTCGGTCATCCGCGCCGTCTACGAGGGCGGCGGCCGCTTCGACGGCTGGCGTGAGCACTTCTCCTACGACCGCTGGATGAAGGCCGCCGAGGAGACGCTGCCCGCCCTCGGCGTCGACGTCGCCTGGTACACCACCCGTGAGCGGGAGTACGAGGAGGTCCTGCCCTGGGACCACCTGGACTCCGGTCTCGACAAGGACTGGCTCTGGGAGGACTGGCAGGACGCGCTCGACGAGACCGAGGTCGAGGACTGCCGCTGGACCCCGTGCTTCGACTGCGGCGTCTGCCCCCAGATGGACACCGAGATCCAGATCGGCCCGACGGGCAAGAAGCTCCTTCCGCTGATGGTGAAGTGACCTAGGCGGAGCGGACGGTCGTTCCCCGCGGACGCGGGGGTGATCCGCTGCTTCCGCCGACGTCGTCAAGTAGCGCTCTCCGTACGCCTCTTCGGCCCGGCCCCCGCACCGTGCGGGTGGCCGGGCCGTGGCGTACTCCCGCACAATGAGGCGATGTCGGCACAACTCATCGCTCCCACCGTTGCCGTCCACGCTTCCTTCCTCGCCGCGATGGACGAGTTCCTGGCCGAGGGCGCGGACTCCGTCCAGGGCTCCAGCATGGCCCACGAGCTGCGGACCTGGCGGGGCCGCTGGGCGACCGCGGACGGCTTCGCGGAGTACGTCGGCACGGTCGGCGGGGTCATGGACCACGAACGCCCCGACGGTGTGGTCCCCTTGAGCACCCGCTGGTGGGTGGACGGCGACACCTACCTGGGGCGCATCGCCTTCCGCCACCGGCTCACCCCGTCCCTCCTCACCTGGGGCGGCCACATCGGCTACGGCGTGCGCCCCGGTGCCCGCCGCCGCGGCCACGCCACCGCGATGCTGCGCGCCGCACTGCCGGTCGCCCATCACGAGCTCGGCATCGACCCGGTGCTGGTCACCTGCGACGACACCAACACCGCCTCGCGTAAGGTCATCGAGGCCTGCGGCGGGATCTTCGAGGACCAGCGGGACGCCAAGCTGCGCTACTGGATCCCCGCGGCCGCGGCCACCGCCGGGCAGCAGCCGCAGCGGCACATCTGACGTACCGAAGCACAAGGGGGAGGGCCGCATGGAGCCCACCGACAACGACCGGCGGGTGCCGGACCGTTACGAACCGGGCGAGGGCTGTCTGACCACCGCGGTCCGGCTTCCGGTACGGATCGTGGTGCTGGTGCTCGTGGTGCCGGTGCGCCTGGTGTGGGACGCGCTGGCCGCCCTCGGCCGGGCCTTCCACCGGACCGCGCTGCGCCCCCTCGGCCGCGGTTTCGCCTGGCTGTGGCGCACCCTCGTGGTGATACCCGTGACATGGACCTGGCGCACTCTCGTGGTGGCCCCGCTGTCGTGGCTCTGGCGCACGCTGGCCGTCGCTCCGGCGGTCTGGCTGTGGCGGTACGCGCTCACACCCCTCGGGCGGGGAATCGCCTGGCTGGTGCGTGGACTGGGTGTGGCGCTGGTGTGGTTGGGCAAGGCGTTGTTCGTGTGGCCGTGGGTGGCCCTGTGGCGGTATGTGCTGGCGCCGGTGGGCCGCGGGATCGCCGTGGTGGTGGCGTGGTTGGTGCGGTATCTGGTGGTGGTGCCCGCCCAGTGGCTGTACGCCGCTGTGCTGACGCCCGTCGGACGGGGGATCGCCTGGCTGGTGCGTGGACTGGGTGTGGCGCTGGTGTGGTTGGGCAAGGCGTTGTTCGTGTGGCCGTGGGTGGCGTTGTGGCGGTATGTGCTGGCGCCCGTCGGCCGGGGGATCGCCGTGGCGGTGGCGTGGTTGGTGCGCTATCTGGTGGTGGTGCCCGCCCAGTGGCTGTACACGTCCGTGCTGACGCCCGTCGGGCGCGGTATCGCCTGGCTGGTGCGCGGGCTCGGCACCGTTCTCGCCACCCTCGTCCGGTGGATCGTGGTCGTGCCGCTGGTCGCCCTGTGGCGGTATGTGCTGCTGCCGGCCGGGCGGGCGCTGGCCGCCGTGGTGACGGTGGTCGTCCGCGAGGCCGGGGCGGCCTTCGGGCACTGCTGGCGGGTCGCCGGGATCATCTCCCGGGCCATCGGCCGGTTCCTCGGCACGCTGCTGCGGTGGGTCTTCGTCGAGCCGGTGCGCTGGGTGTACCGCACCGTGCTCACCCCGCTCGGCCACGGCATCCGTGACGGCATCTGGAAGCCGGTCCGGCAGGCGCTGCGCACCGCCCGCGAGACCGTGCGGCAGACCCGCCAGGAGCTCCGGCGCGCCCTGTTCGGTGCCCCCAGGGAGCCCCGGCGCGCGGCCGCCGTTCCGCCCCGACGGGAACCGTGAGCCCCCGGGACACGTACTCTTGGTAGCAGTACGACCGCACTCACGAAGGACTGAACGACACTGGGCAAGCGACAGCCCGAAGGCCCGCCGCCCGCACCGGCGGTGCAGCGCATCCGACTGCGCTACACCAAGCGCGGCCGCCTCCGGTTCACCAGCCACCGCGACTTCCAGCGCGCTTTCGAGCGGGCGCTGCGCCGCGCCGAGGTCCCCATGGCCTATTCGGCGGGCTTCACCCCGCACCCCAAGGTGTCGTACGCCAACGCCGCCCCGACCGGTACGGGCAGTGAGGCCGAGTACCTGGAGATCCAGCTCGCCGAGCGCCGCGATCCGGACAAGCTTCGCGAACTCCTCGACGAGTCGCTGCCGGACGGGCTCGATGTGATCGACGCCGTCGAGGCGCGCACCAGTGGCCTGGCCGACCGCCTCCAGGCCTCGGTGTGGGAGATGCGGCTCGACGGGGTCGAGCCGGAGGCGGCCGGGCGCGCCGTCGAGGCGTTCCTCGCCGCGGAAGAGGTGCAGGTCGAGCGCCGGACGAAAAACGGCATGCGGGCCTTTGACGCACGGGCCGCGGTGGCGCGTCTGGAGGCCGCCGGTCGCGAGGGCGATAGGCCCGACGGCAATGCCTGTGCGATACTGCGGCTGGTTGTTCGGCATCTGACACCTGCCGTTCGACCCGACGACGTCCTGTCCGGCCTCCGAGCTACGGCCGACCTGGCGCCGCCGGTCCCCGCAGCGGTGACCAGGCTGGCGCAGGGGCTGCTCGATGAGGAGACCGGCGCGGTGACTGACCCGCTAGCGCCCGACCGCGACGCTGCCACGGCCGCCCCACCCACGGCCGCCGGGCTGAGTGCCGCGAAGGCGACGAGTGGGGCCTCCCCGGCAGCCGGGGAAGGTACTGCGTAGGAGCGCCGTCGTCGCGTCGCCGATCAACCAGGGAGCCACCCCGGTCCGGCAGACGCACTGACCAGGAGACTTTCGCCGGTCCCGCCCTACGGGGGCCGACGAGCGAGACGACAGCTCCCGTGCGGCGCCCACGCCCCGGACAGCGGGACCGCGCTCATCACGCGGACCGCGACCGGAATCAGGCGCGGCGCCCGGGAGCGTGACGGGAGAACCGCCCGCATGCTCGAGCCCATTGAGCCCACCCGATCCACGAATTCCCAGGATCGCGGTGCTGACGACAACCACTCACCCAGTGACACGCTGCCGCCGCGCCGACGGCGCCGCGCGGCATCCCGGCCGGCCGGTCCGCCGGCGGCCGGTGCCGCCGCCGAAGCCGCGGTGGTGAGCACCGAGGCCACCGCCGCGTCCGCGGCCGATCCGGCCCTCGACGAGGAGACCACCGCATCCGCGGTGACCACCGGCGAGGAGGCCAAGCCGGCCCGTACCCGCCGCCGGGCGACCCGCAAGGTCACCTCTCCGGCCGGCGCCCCGCAGCGGGCTGCCGACGAGCCGGACACGACACCGGCCGCCGAGGCCGAGACCGCCGAGGCCGAGACCGACCAGGCCCCGGCCGCCGCCGTCGAGACGCCCGCCGAGGCGCCGCAGGAGGAGGAGGCGGCACCGCGCCGCACCCGCCGCCGTGCGACCCGCAAGGTGACCGCCCCCGCCGGCGCCCCGCAGTCCGAGGCCGCCCCGGAGCCCGTGGTCGCCGAGGCGCCCGCGCCCCTCGCGCAGCCCGTCGAGGCCGCCGCGGACGTCGCTCCGGCCACCGCCGAGGAGAGCGAGGAGGCGGCACCGCGCCGCACCCGCCGCCGGGCCACCCGTAAGGTCACCGCTCCGGCCGGCGCCCCGCAGGCGAGCGCCGCCGACGAGGCCGCCCCGGCCGAGAGCGCCCCGGCCGCCCCTGTCGCCGAGGAAGCGGCCCCCGCGCCCGCCGAGGACGCCAAGCCCGCCCGGACGCGTCGCCGCGCCACCCGTAAGACCACCGCCCCCTCGGACGCGCCGCAGGCCGCCGAGGAGGCCGAGGAGCCCGCGGCAGCGGAGCCCCAGGAGGCACCGGTCGCCGAGGCACCGGCCGCCGAGGACCGGACCGCCGAGGCGCCCCGCCGCCGGGCGCGCCGCCGTGGCGAGCGTGCCGCGGAGCCGGCCGCCGAGGCGCCCCGCACCGAGGAGGAGCCCGCCACGGAGGCGCCGCAGCGCGGCCGTCGCCGTGCGCAGCGGCCCCCGACCGCCGTCTTCCAGGCGCCGGTCTTCACCGAGCCGATGTTCCAGACGCCGGAGACCGCGGCCGCCGCCGCTGCCGCGGCCCGCCAGGAGGAGACCGTCGTCACCGAGCCGGTCGCGGAGGAGCAGCCCGCCGCGGGTTCGCGCCGCCGTCGCCGTCGCGGTGCCCCGGCCGAGCCCGAGCAGGTGTCCGCGGCCCCGGCCGAGGAGCCGGCGGCCGAAGAAGCCGCGGCAGCGGCCGAGCCGGAGACCGAGCAGGCCGAGAGCGGCCACGGTGAGGACGAGTCCGCCGACCGTCCCTCGCGCCGCCGCCGCCGTGGTGGCCGTCGCCGTCGTCGCGGTGAGTCCGCCGAGGGCGCCGACGAGCAGGCCGCCGACGAGCGGGAGGCCCCGGAGGCGGAGGCCGAGGAGACCGAGGAGCAGGGGCAGCCGGAGGCACACGAGGACGAGGAGCCGTCGGGCGGCGGGTCCAGCAGCAGCCGCCGTCGCCGTCGCCGCCGCCGTCGTACCGGTGAGCCCGCCGAGGTCGAGGCCGGCAGCGCCGACGACCCGGAGCGCACGGTCGTCAAGGTCCGTGAGCCCCGCAAGAAGGACGAGAGCACCAGCGCCGACGAGGTGCAGTCGATCAAGGGGTCGACGCGTCTGGAGGCCAAGAAGCAGCGCCGCCGTGAGGGCCGCGAGCAGGGCCGCCGCCGGGTGCCGATCATCACCGAGGCGGAGTTCCTGGCCCGCCGCGAGGCCGTCGAGCGGGTGATGGTCGTCCGCCAGAGCGGCGAGCGCACCCAGATCGGCGTTCTTGAGGACAACGTGCTCGTCGAGCACTTCGTCAACAAGGAGCAGGCGACCTCGTACGTCGGCAATGTCTACCTCGGCAAGGTGCAGAACGTCCTGCCGTCGATGGAGGCCGCGTTCGTCGACATCGGCAAGGGCCGTAACGCCGTGCTGTACGCCGGTGAGGTCAACTTCGAGGCGCTGGGCATGGCCAACGGCCCGCGCCGGATCGAGACCGCGCTGAAGTCCGGCCAGTCCGTGCTGGTGCAGGTCACCAAGGATCCGATCGGCCACAAGGGCGCCCGGCTCACCAGCCAGGTCTCGCTCCCCGGCCGCTACCTGGTCTACGTGCCCGAGGGCTCGATGACCGGTATCAGCCGCAAGCTCCCCGACACCGAGCGGGCGCGGCTGAAGCAGATCCTCAAGAAGATCGTCCCCGAGGACGCGGGCGTCATCGTGCGCACCGCGGCGGAGGGTGCGAGCGAGGAGGAGCTGGCGCGCGACGTCCAGCGCCTGCAGGCCCAGTGGGAAGAGATCCAGAAGAAGGCCAAGAGCAGCAGCTCCAGCGCGCCGACCCTGCTCTACGGTGAGCCGGACATGACCGTCCGGGTCGTCCGCGACATCTTCAACGAGGACTTCTCCAAGGTCATCGTCAGCGGTGACGACGCCTGGGAGACCATTCACGGCTATGTCGCGCATGTCGCCCCGGACCTCGTCGACCGGCTCCAGAAGTGGACCTCGGACGTCGATGTCTTCGCGACGTACCGCATCGACGAGCAGCTGATGAAGGCGCTGGACCGCAAGGTCTGGCTGCCCAGCGGCGGTTCGCTGGTGATCGACCGGACCGAGGCGATGATCGTCGTCGACGTCAACACCGGCAAGTTCACCGGCCAGGGCGGCAACCTGGAGGAGACGGTCACCAGGAACAACCTGGAGGCGGCCGAGGAGATCGTGCGCCAGCTGCGGCTGCGCGACCTCGGCGGCATCATCGTGATCGACTTCATCGACATGGTGCTGGAGTCCAACCGGGACCTGGTGCTGCGGCGCCTGCTGGAGTGCCTGGGCCGGGACCGGACCAAGCACCAGGTCGCCGAGGTCACCTCGCTCGGCCTGGTCCAGATGACCCGTAAGCGGGTCGGCCAGGGCCTGCTGGAGTCCTTCTCCGAGTCGTGTGTGCACTGCAACGGCCGTGGCGTCATCGTCCACATGGACCAGCCGGCGGCGGTCGGCGGCGGTGGCAAGCGCAAGAAGAAGGGCAAGGGCGCCCAGCCCGAGCCGCATGTCCACGAGGCCGAGGCCGTCGAGCCGACCCCGGACGGCGCCGAGCCGGAGCTGGAGCCCGTCCCCGTGACGGAGGCCGAGCTGCAGCCCGCGGTTGCCGAGGCCGAGGAGTGGTTCAGCAGCCCGGCCGAGGCCGAGGCGGCCGCCGGGCGTGGCCGTGGCCGCCGCCGGGTGAGCCGGAAGGTGTCCGCTCCGGCGGGCGCCCCCAAGGCGGCCACGGAGGCCACCGAGATCGTCGTGCCGGCCGAGCCGGTGGCGGCGCCCGAGCCGGAGCCCGCTCCGGAGCCGGTCGCCGAGGCGCCGGCCGCGGAGCCCGCGCCGGCCCGTCCGCGCCGTCGGGCGACCCGTAAGGTGACCGCCCCGGCGGGCGCCCCCAAGGCCGCCGAGGAAGCCGCCGAGATCGTCGTGCCGGCCGAGCCGGCGCCGGCGGCGGAGCCGGTCACCGAGCCGGCGTCGGCCGAGTCCGCGGAGCCCGTCGAGGGCGCCGGGGCGGAGGCGGAGCCCGCGGCCAAGAAGACCGCGAAGAAGGCGACGACGAAGAAGGCGGCGGCCAAGAAGACCACCGCGAAGAAGACCACGGCCAAGAAGACGGCGGCGAAGAAGACCACCACCGCCAAGAAGGCCACGGCGAAGAAGACCACCGCGAAGAAGACGACGACGAAGAAGGCGGCGGCCAAGAAGACCGCTGCCGCCGAGCAGCCCTCGGTGGCGTCGGTGTCCGCTTCCGCGGAGGACTGAGCACGTACGGCCGTGCCCCGGACCAGCAGGTGGTCCGGGGCCGGTTTGACCCCCTGGTCAAGGCCCCGTAATCTTGACCGTCGGTGTCTGTGACACCAAACCCCTGAGCAAACACCTCTCGGTCCGCCGAGGGAGGCCGCTCGTCCACTCGGATTCCACGGGCCCTATCCCGAGCCCGTGTGAGCGGCTGGCATCAGAGGATCCGTTCCTAGCGAAAGAGAGTTCCGCGTGTACGCGATCGTGCGCACCGGCGGACGCCAGCAGAAGGTTGCTGTTGGCGACGTCATCGAGGTTGACCGCATTTCCACCAGCAAGGTCGGCGACACCGTCGAGCTCTCCACGCTGCTGGTTGTCGACGGCGACTCGGTCACCAGCGACCCGTGGGTCCTGGCCGGCGTGAAGGTCCAGGGCGAGGTCGTCGACCACCACAAGGGCGACAAGATCCGGATCCAGAAGTACAAGAACAAGACCGGTTACAAGAAGCGGATCGGCCACCGCCAGCTCCACACGGCGCTGAAGATCACCGGCATCGACGCTCCGGCGAAGTAAGGGACTGAGGAGACATGGCACACAAGAAGGGCGCATCGTCCACTCGGAACGGTCGCGATTCCAATGCTCAGCGGCTCGGCGTGAAGCGCTTCGGCGGTCAGGCCGTCCTCGCCGGTGAGATCCTGGTCCGCCAGCGTGGCACCCACTTCCACCCGGGCACGGGCGTCGGCCGCGGCGGCGACGACACCCTGTTCGCCCTTGCTGCCGGTGCGGTGCAGTTCGGCACCCACCGTGGCCGCAAGGTCGTGAACATCGTTCCGGTCGCCGAGTAATCACGGCCTGACCGGGCGATAGCTCAGCATCAGCATCACTCAGGGGCGGACCGCCTTTTCCCGCGAGAGCGGGAAGGCCGGTCCGCCCTTGCGTGTTAGTACAGAGACATTCGCAGTACAGCGACATACCCGTAGTTATCTGGAGGCACCCCCACCATGACCACCTTCGTGGACCGCGTCGAGCTGCACGTCGCCGCGGGTAACGGAGGCCACGGCGTGGCCTCCGTGATGCGGGAGAAGTTCAAGCCGCTGGGCGGCCCGGACGGCGGCAACGGCGGCCGCGGCGGTGATGTGATCCTGGTCGTCGACCAGGACGTCACCACGCTTCTCGAATACCACCACCACCCGCACCGCAAGGCCACCAACGGCCAGCCGGGCGCGGGCGACAACCGCTCCGGCAAGAACGGCCAGGACCTGGTCCTGCCGGTCCCCGACGGCACGGTCATCCTGGACCGCCAGGGCAATGTGCTCGCCGACCTCGTCGGCCAGGGCACCACCTTCGTCGCCGGCCAGGGCGGCCGCGGCGGCCTCGGCAACGCCGCGCTGGCCTCCGCCCGCCGCAAGGCCCCCGGTTTCGCGCTGCTCGGCGAGCCCGGCGAGGCCCGCGACATCGTGCTGGAGCTCAAGACCGTCGCGGACGTCGCGCTGGTCGGCTACCCGAGCGCCGGCAAGTCCTCGCTGATCTCGGTGCTCTCCGCAGCCAAGCCCAAGATCGCCGACTACCCCTTCACCACCCTGGTGCCCAACCTCGGTGTGGTGACGGCCGGTTCGACGGTCTACACGATCGCGGACGTCCCCGGCCTGATCCCCGGCGCGAGCCAGGGCAAGGGCCTGGGCCTGGAGTTCCTGCGGCACGTCGAGCGCTGCGAGGTGCTCGTCCACGTCCTGGACACCGCGACCCTGGAGGCCGACCGTGACCCGGTCTCCGACCTCGACATGATCGAGGAAGAGCTCAAGCAGTACGGCGGCCTGGACAACCGGCCCCGGATGGTCGTCCTCAACAAGATCGACGTCCCGGACGGCAAGGACCTCGCCGACATCATCCGCCCCGACCTGGAAGAGCGCGGCTACCGCGTGTTCGAGGTCTCCGCGGTCGCCCACATGGGCCTGAAGGAGCTGTCCTTCGCGCTCGCCGACGTCGTCTCCAAGGCACGCGCCGCCAAGCCCGTGCAGGAAGCCACCCGTATCGTCATCCGGCCCCAGGCCGTGGACGACGCCGGCTTCACGATCACGGAGGAGGGCGAGAACTTCTTCCGCGTGCGCGGCGAGAAGCCCGAACGCTGGGTCCGCCAGACCGACTTCAACAACGACGAGGCCGTCGGCTACCTCGCCGACCGTCTCAACCGTCTCGGTGTCGAGGACGCGCTGCGCAAGGCGGGCGCGCACGCGGGCGACGGCATCGCCATCGGCCCCGAGGACAACGCCGTCGTCTTCGACTGGGAGCCGATGATGGCGGCCGGCGCGGAGATGCTGGGCCGGCGTGGCGAGGACCACCGCCTGGAGGCGCCCCGTCCGGCCGCGCAGCGCCGCAGGGACCGGGACGTGGCGCGGGACGAGGCCGACCAGGAGTACGAGGGCTTCAAGCCCTTCTGACGGCCCGCCCGGCGGACCGCGGCACCCAAGAACGCGGCGGCGGAGAACGCGGCACCGGAGAACGCAGCACCGAAGAACGGGGAAGGCCCCCGGGAGGAGATCCTCCCGGGGGCCTTCCCCGTGCTCGTCGCCGCTGTCGAGGCCGTGAACGGCCCGCTGCGGGCTAGACGGCGGCCGCGGCGTCCGAGGCGCCGTTGGCCTTGTCCTCGGCCGTCTCGGAGGCGTCCATGTCCTCCTGCGAGCGCTGGCCGGGGATGCCGGACAGCCGGTTCTCCATCCGGACGCGCCGCTCGTCGGCCTTGGCGGCCAGCGCCAGCGCGGCCTGGTTGAAGCGGACCGACGACGGCGGGTCCGACGGGCCCAGCAGATGCTCCTTGAGCTCGGCCCGCTCCCCGGCCAGGGTGTCCTTCTCCGGATTGCGGACCGCGTCGAGGAGACCCGCCACACCCTCCGCCTCCGGCGTGAGGATCGTCGCCGCCCGCACGGTCGGGAAGTTCACCCGGAAGTCGTCCTCGCTCATGCCCGAGGTGTTGGCGACCGCGTAGGGCTTCTCGCTGGTCAGGTAGTCGGAGACGACGCTGGAGACATCGCTGATCAGCACATCGGCCTGGTTGAAGCAGCTGAAGATGCCGGGGCGGGCGGTGGTGATGATGCGGTGCTCCCACTCGGGGAAGGAGTTCCAGTACGCCTCCTCCCAGGCGGTGACGGCCGCCGCGACGGCGGCGGCGCGGCCCTCCTCCGGGGTGCCCTGCAGCCGCATCCGCTCCAGCTCGTCCGCGCTCTTGCGGAACGCGGAGGTGGTCAGCGCGTTCAGCGCGTCGGTGCACCGGGCCAGCTCGGCGGCGGCCTCCGGGCCGGGCTGCGCCCCGCTGCGCCGGGCGTTCGCCTCCGTGATCATCGCCTGGATGCGGGTGTTGGCGGCGCCCGCACGCGGGTCCACGGAACCGGTCATCGGGTGCGGCTTGTACAGCAGCCGCACGTTCTCGTCGGCGAGCAGCTCGCGGACGATGTTCTCGCCCGCCAGGATCACCGAGGTGTTGCCCGGGTTGCCGTCCCAGCCCTCCCAGGTCGGGGCGTACAGCACGGTCGTCAGACGGCCGGCCGGGGCGCCCGCGTACGGCTGGATCGGCGCCAGCTGGGGGCGGCCGACCTCGATGACGTCCTTGTCCTCGACGCCGATGTCGGCGAGCTGGTAGCGGTCACGGGCCGCCGGGCCCGCCACCCATACCTCGTCGTACGCCTTCGCGTACGGGTTGCAGGAGGACAGCTTGTCGCTCTCGCCGTGGTTGGTGAAGGCGTGCTTGATGGACGGGATGCGCAGGATCTGCGAGGTCTTGCCGGAGTTCGCCGGGTGCAGCAGCACCTTGAGCGTGGAGTGCTCCAGCCGCATCAGGTTGGCGACCTTGGGGATGCAGACGATCGGCACGTCCGTGGCCTCGATCTTCTGCACCATGAAGCGCTCACGGAGCACGATGATCGGGTTGCCGTCCAGGGAGGCGAGGGTGCTCAGCCACATGTTGGCCTGGTAGGCGGAGGAGGAGCCGCCGGAGAAGTACATACCGACCGTCGGCCGGTACTCCGCCAGCCAGTTGTCCAGCCACTCCAGCGCCTGCTTCTCGCTGGCCACGCGGTGCTTGGGCAGCAGCCAGGTGCCCAGGTAGAGCGTGCCGCCGGCGGACAGGGCCAGGGAGACGGCCAGGCCGATGCCGCCCCAGTACGCGTCGGTGGTGATCGCGGTGAGCATCATGCCGGTCGTGGTGGGCACCGAGAAGCGCAGCAGGCGCCGGCCCGTCTGGCGGGAGAGGATGCGCGGCGGGGCGTCGCACAGCCGCAGCGCGCTCGCGTCGATGTTGCGGGTGACGAACGGCATGCTGCGGGTCCGGCGGACCAGCACCGCGACCGCCTGGCACACGAAGTGGGTGCCGTAGAAGAGGAGCAGCGTGATGGTGAGCGGCGCCTGCTCCTCGAGCGGGTTGATGCCGTCGATGTGCAGCAGGCCGACCAGTATCAGCATGTCGCGCAGCAACTGGCGCACCGTGACATCGAACCGGATCCGGCCGAGCACCGCGAGCAGGCCGGGCTGCTTGTGCTGGAGGACCAGGTCGAGACCCAGGTTGACCACGGATGCGGCGATGAACAGCGGGATGACGGGCAGCAGCGCACCGAGGAGCTGCGCGGTGAAGGCGACCATCATCGCGAAGAGGGCCGCGAGCTGTACGGCTCGGCGGGGGACGATTCCGGCGGAAGGCACGGGGGAGGGCTCCTGGCAGCACGAAAGGTCAGGGGGAGGCCGAGGGGGGCGGCCGGGTCCCGCGCTGCGACGCCGCCGGAGCGGCGAAACGGGACCGATGGACACCCGACCGTATGACCTTGTTGGCCTTGGTGACAATCTGCTGTGGCTCTCATCACCGCGAAAGCGGACCAATCGAACGCAACCTGTTGGCCTCGGCTTCCCTCTTAAGGAAAACCTCGTGAGGTAGCGGGCGAACGGGATGCGCGGCCCCTATTCTGCGCGATTCCTCCGCGCGCCGTGACCGGCCGGACGTATCTCACACGGCGTCCGCCAGGCGATATCACGAAGCGCCCGTGGCCCGCCCTGCCGTAGATTGCGCCCGTAGGGCCGTGGTGCGGGTCGAGCAGTGATCCCCGTACGGCGGTGGGATCGGCGAGCACAGGGGTACGCAGGTGGCAGGCGCAAGGCAGGACGTGAAGGACGCCCGCCGGATCGTGGTGAAGGTCGGCTCGTCGTCGCTGACCACGGCGGCGGGGGGACTGGACGCGGACCGCGTCGACGCGCTGGTGGATGTGCTGGCCAAGCACCAGGACAAGGAGATCGTGCTGGTCTCCTCCGGCGCCATCGCGGCCGGCCTGGCGCCCCTGGGGCTCGCCAAGCGGCCCCGCGACCTGGCCCGGCAGCAGGCCGCCGCCAGCGTCGGCCAGGGCCTGCTGGTCGCCCGCTACACCGCCTCCTTCGCCCGCTACGGCCGCCGCGTCGGCCAGGTCCTGCTGACCTCCGACGACACCAGCCGCCGGGCCCACTACCGCAACGCCTACCGGACCCTCGACCAGCTGCTGGCCATGGGCGCCGTACCGATCGTCAACGAGAACGACACCGTCGCCACCGACGAGATCCGGTTCGGCGACAACGACCGGCTGGCGGCCCTGGTCGCCCATCTCGTCCGCGCCGACCTGCTGATCCTGCTCTCGGACGTGGACGGCCTCTACGACGGCGATCCGGCCACCCCCGGCACCTCCCGGATAGCCGAGGTCCACGGGCCCAAGGACCTGGAGGGCATCTCCATCGGCAGCGCGGGCAAGGCCGGCGTCGGCACCGGCGGCATGGTCACCAAGGTCGAGGCGGCCCGGATCGCGGCCGCGGCAGGCATCCCGGTCGTCCTGACCTCCGCCGTGCACGCCGCGGAGGCCCTGGCCGGCGGCTCGACCGGCACCCACTTCCTGCGCACCGGCCGCCGCTCCGCCAACCGGCTGCTGTGGCTCGCGCACGCCTCCACCCCGTGCGGGGCGCTCGTCCTGGACGACGGGGCGGTGCGGGCCGTCGTCGAGCGCCGCTCCTCGCTGCTGCCGGCCGGCATCGCCTCGGTGGAGGGCGATTTCTCCGCCGGCGACCCGGTCGAGCTGCGGGACGGCGAGGGCCGCGCGGTCGCCCGTGGCGTCGTCAATTTCGATGCCCGGGAAATCCCCCGTTTGATTGGCCGTTCGACCCGCGATCTCGCCCGCGAGCTGGGCCCCGCCTATGAGCGGGAGGTCGTGCACCGCGACGATCTGGTGCTGCTGCACCGCTGAGGGCCCGCCCCCGGGCCGACGTCCCTCCGCGGCCGAAAACCGCCCCTCCGGCCTGGTGTGAAGACCGGCCTTTCCATGGAGACCTTGGGGAAAACGCCCCCGCGACGGGCCGCGGGCTGGTCAACTTTGTTGCGGGGGCGCCGTAGGGGAGCGGCGCCCGCAGCGCGCACGCGCACCCGCCGACGTACGACGGCTCCGCACCCCCGAGGGCGGAGCGATTCGCATCACAGGAGGCCGCCGGTGAGACGAGGGCGCCCAGGGGCACCGCCCCGAGGGTCGGCGGAGCGCACCCTGACCAGCGTCGGGACCGGCGAGGACGCCGCCCGGCCGGACGACCGCGGTACGGAGCGTGACGGGGCGGCGCAGCACGCACCGGAGGGCGGGCGCCGGGAGGCGTCCCGGCTGTGGCACATCACGCTCAGCGTCTCGGGCGCCGAGGCCCCGCTGAAGGAGGTCCGGCGGGCCCTGGAGCAGCTCGCCCACGACCATCCGTTCCTGCTGACCAGCCGCTACGCCAACGATCACGCCGAGATCCGCTACTGGGAGGAGGCGCGGGACCTGCACGACGCCGCGGCGGTCGCCCTGCGGCTGTGGGGCGAGCACCGCTCGACGGCCAAGCTGCCGCCGTGGGAGATCGTCGGCCTGGAAGTCATCGACCGCGAGACCTACCACCAGCGCCTCGCGGAGGGGTACGGCCCACCGCCGGCCTCCCCGGTCGGCGTCCACCCGTTCTGATCCTCGGCCGTCCGCGTCCCGCGCTGTGAGATACGGCGTGGCCGCGGCCTGCCGCCCCGCTAGGCTGCGGCCATGACCAGCAGCGCATCGCACTCCTCGCCCGTCCTCGAGACCGCCCGCCGCGCGCGGGAGGCAGCCGCCGTCCTGGCGCCACTGCCGCGTACGGCCCGTGACGCAGCGCTGCTCGCCATCGCCGACGCCCTGGTGGAGCGGACCGACGCGATCGTCACCGCCAACGCCCAGGACATCGCCAAGGCCCGGGCGGCGGGCACCGCCGAGTCGATCGTGGACCGGCTCACCCTCACCCCCGAGCGGATCGCGGCCATCGCCGCCGACGTCCGCCAGGTCGTGGCGCTGCCCGACCCGGTGGGCGAGGTGGTGCGCGGCTCGACCCTGCCCAACGGTCTCGACCTGCGGCAGGTCCGGGTCCCGCTCGGCGTGATCGGGATCATCTACGAGGCCCGGCCCAATGTGACGGTCGATGCCGCGGCCCTGTGCCTGAAGTCCGGCAACGCCGTGCTGCTGCGCGGCTCGTCCTCCGCGTACGCCTCCAACAGCGCCCTGGTGGAGGTGCTGCGCGACGCCGTCCAGAGCGCCGGACTGCCCGCCGACGCGGTGCAGCTGGTGCCCGGCGAGAGCCGTGACTCGGTGCGGGAGCTGATGCGCGCCCGCGGCCTGGTCGATGTGCTGATCCCGCGCGGCGGCGCGTCCCTGATCCGTACGGTCGTCGAGGAGTCCACCGTCCCGGTGATCGAGACCGGCACCGGCAACTGCCACGTCTACGTCGACGAGGCCGCCGACCTCGACATGGCCGTCGACATCCTGATCAATTCCAAGGCACAGCGGCCCAGCGTCTGCAACGCCGCGGAGACGGTGCTGGTGCACGCCGGGATCGCCGAGAAGTTCCTGCCGCGCGCCCTGGAGGCGCTGACCCAGGCCGGGGTCATCGTGCACGGTGACGCCGCCTGGCAGCAGGCCGGCCCCGGACTGGTGGCCCCCGCCACCGACGAGGACTGGGCGACGGAGTACCTCTCGTACGACATCGCGGCCGCCGTGGTGCCCGACCTGGACGCGGCGGTGGCGCACATCCGGCGCTGGACCTCCGGTCACACCGAGGCCATCGTCACCACCTCGCAGGCCGCCGCCCGCCGCTTCACCCAGTTGGTGGACTCCACCACCGTCGCGGTCAACGCCTCCACCCGGTTCACCGACGGCGGTGAGTTCGGCTTCGGCGCGGAGATCGGCATCTCGACGCAGAAGCTGCACGCCCGCGGCCCCATGGGACTGCCGGAACTGACGTCCACGAAGTACATCGTCACGGGCGACGGCCACACCCGCTGAACGTCCCCCGGATTCCCCGTTCTCCCTGCCCAAAATGACCGGCCGGGGCTAACCTGGACGGGTGCCGGACGACGTGGGGGGCAAGCCGTTCCCGGACGGTGAAGAGCCCGACGAGCACCACCACGGGAGCCACGGAAAAGCGGACGAAGAATTCGCCTCCGTGGTCTTCGACGAGGAATTCGTCCGGTCGGCCCGGATTCATGAACCCTCGGCGGTCGAGCGGATGCTGGCCGCCGCCGAGGCGCGCGCCGAGGCCGAGGCGGCCCGCTCCGGGCCCGGTTTCGGACCCGACGGCGACGACCCGGACGAGACCGGCCCCCGCAGACGCCGGCGCGGCCGGGAAACCGACGACTACGACGGCTACGCCGATTACGGAGAGTACGACGACGGGGAGTACGGCGACTATCCGCCACATGACCCGTACGGCCCCTACGGCGGTGCGCTGCGTCCCTACCGCGGCAGCACCCGCTGGCACCGGCCGGTCGCCTGGGTGCTGGCCGTGGTGATGGGGATCGGGCTGGTCGCGCTGGCCTTCAGCGCCGTCTACCGGGGCTCCGCCGGGCGGACCCAGACCCCGGCTCCGGCGCCCACCTCCAGCGGGGTGGATTCCCCGGTCACGGGCGGCACGGACAGCGTCCGTACGGCCCGCCCCGGCCTGCCGTCGCCGCCCTCGGCCGAACCCCTGCGCCCGTCGTTCTCGGCGGTGCCCAGGCCGCACTGACGGCGTGGCACACTTCCCGCAAATCGGACGCCTGAAACCGCATCGTCCGGCGAAGTTGCCCGGCGTCCCCGCGTTTACGATCGCCCCGCCCGACCTACTCTTGTTGTATGACCGGGCCTGGTGACCCTCCGGAAGGGACGCCCAACGGCGCCCCGGGAGGCGGTGAGGACGAGTACCGATCCGTCGTCTTCGACGAATCGTTCGTTCGGGCTGCGCGGCTGCAGGAATTCTCCGCGGACGAGCGGCTGGGCGAGCACCACTCCCCGGCCGTCAAGACCCGGCACGCGTGGATGCGGATGGGCGGCTCCCGGCAGGCCATCCTGCTGGTGCTGCTGATCGTGCTCGCCTTCGGCACCGCCGTCTACATGGGTGTACGGCACCCCTACAAGGCCCCGGAGACGGTCCGTGCGCAGCCGCTGCGCTCCGCGGTCGTGCCGCTGGCGCCGATCGGGACGGTACCCGGCGCGACCCCTGAGGACCTCTTCGCGCACAGCCCGGCGGCGAATTACCGGATCGGCGCCGCGGGCGTCAATCTGCCCCCCGTCGCCCGCACCGAGCACTTCTCCGACGGCCAGATCGTCTCCGCGCTGACCGTGGCGAAGGACTACATCGTCCGCTCCTCGCTGGACCCGGACACCCTCACCGGAGGATCCGTACGGCCGGTGCGGCTGCTGCTCGACACCCGCCAACTCGACCAGTTCGACCGGAGCCTGGCGCACCCCGACGACAACGGCCACGATGCCGCGACCGGCTGGCTGGTCCGCTTCGACCCGCGGCAGACCCGGCTCGCCGACCGGGACGTACGGGTGAACGGCACGCTGTCCGCCTCGGAGTTGAGCCCGGACGCCCTCGATGTGACCGCCGACTACACCTTCGTCTACGCCGTCCGGCCCGCCCCCGGCGCACCGGGCGGGGCATCGGCCAAGGACACCGGCAAGCCCACGCCGGGCGCCGCCTCGCTGGTCACCGTCCGCCGTGAGGTGCACTTCCGGCTGACCCGCGACAACCTCAGCGACCACCGCCTGGAGGTGCTGCAGAGCAGTCTGCAGGCAGGGCCGCTGGCCTGCTCCTCGAAGCCGGCCGACGCGCTGCGCCCGCTGTTCGCGGGACAGCACGCCGGCAACGACCGGCCCACGGGCACCGACCCGTACGCCAGGGACCGCGCCAACCCCTCCCTCTGCGGTGAGCTGGCGCCCTCCGCCCAGCCGAAGCCGAGCCATCCGATGCGCTAGGAGCCGTCCGAGGCTCCACCGCTTCCGTTGGCGCCGCCCGGGCCGTCGGGGCGCGGCCCGCCACGGAAGACCGTGTCGCGCAGCTTGCCGCCCAAGTCGCCCGCACCGCCCGCGATGTCGCGCACCAGGCCCATCAGCGGGTCCTTGCTGTTGCGCATCGAGTCGGCGTAGTGGGCGGCGGAGTCCCGGAACGAGTCGGAGACCGAGGTGTCCTTGTCCTCGTCACGGCGCGGGTAGTGGCCGTCCATGATCCGCTGGTAGTCGCGGCTGGCCGCCCACTTCTTGAGCTCGGCCGCCCGCACGGTGGTGAACGGGTGGCTGCGCGGCAGCAGGTTGAGGATCTTCAGCACGGAGTCGCGCAGATCGCCGCCGGACTCGTACTCGTCCGCCTGCTTGAGGAAGGCGTCGACATTCATCTCGTGCAGATGATTGCCGCCGGCCAGCTTCATCAGGCCGCGCATCGAGGCCTGCAGGTCCTGTCCGACCAGCAGCCCGGCACGGTCGGCCGACAGCTCCGACTTGCGGAACCACTCGCGCAGTGCCGTCACGATCGCCATGATCGCGACATTGCCCAGCGGGATCCAGGCGACCTTCATCGCCAGATTCGTCAGGAACAGCAGAATCGTGCGGTAAACGGCGTGCCCGGACAGTGCGTGTCCGACCTCGTGGCCGACGACCGCCCGCATCTCCTCCTCGTCCAGCAGCTCGACCAGACCGGTCGTCACCACGATGATCGGCTCGTCGAGACCGATACACATGGCATTGGGCTGCGGGTCCTGGTTCACGTACATCGGCGGGACCTTCTCCAGGTCCAGGATGTAGCAGGCATCGCGCAGCATGTCGTTGAGGTGCGCGAACTGCTGGTCGCTCACCCGCACCGAGTCCGACAGGAACAGCAGCCGCAGGCTGCGCTCCGGCAACAAGCCGCTGAGCGTCTTGAAGACGGTGTCGAACCCGCTCAGCTTGCGCAACGCCACCAGCGCCGAGCGGTCCGCCGGGTGCTCGTACGACCGCGACGAGATTCCGGGGAATCGCCGCCGGTCCCGGCTCGGTACGTTCGCGCTGCCGTCTGGGCTCTCCGTCATTGGGGCCTCCCCCTGTTCGACTGCGTGTGTTCAGACTAGAGGACGCCACCGACAGGCGAATGGATGCTCGGGCGTACGCTGGCGATCGCACCAATACCCGCACAGGCTCGTACACATGACGACACGGGCCGCCCGTACCTGAGGGAGTGCACCGTCGTGCCGTATCAGAGCGTGCTGCTCGCCGCAGCCCAGGAGACCGCCAAGGATGCCGGGCCCGGTTGGATCCTGCGCACCGTGATCATCGGCGGCGTCGTGGGTGCCGTCCTGCTCGCCTGGTTCCTGCTGCGCGGCTACGGCCAGGACTGACCTCCGACGGCGTCCCGGGGCGCTTCCGGGCGGAGTCGCCGTGGGCCCGCAGTGGGCCGACGCTTACGATGTGGTGGAAGTCTCTGCCCGACCCCAGCCCGGATTGGTCCTGCCGACGATGAGCCTGCACACCACCGCACAGTCCCTGGCCACCCTCGCCGCCGAACCCGGACACGAGGGCGGTCACGCCAGCCTCAGCCCCTTCGTGACCGGCGGCGGCGCCCTTTTTATCCTGCTCCTCCTGCTCTGGATCACGACCCGTTTCAACCGGGACCGCTGAGCCCCGGCACCCGGCCCCCGGCATCGCGCGCCGCCCAGTAGGGTCTGCACGCATGGGAGAGCACACAGGGCCCGTGAAGCGGCGACTCGGAGTGATGGGCGGGACGTTCGACCCGATCCACCACGGACACCTGGTCGCCGCCAGCGAGGTGGCCAGCCAGTTCCACCTCGATGAGGTCATCTTCGTGCCGACGGGACAGCCGTGGCAGAAGAGCCACAAGACGGTGTCCCCGGCAGAGGACCGGTATCTGATGACGGTCATCGCGACCGCGTCGAATCCGCAGTTCTCCGTCAGCCGTATCGACATCGACCGCGGCGGCAAGACGTACACGATAGACACGCTGCGTGATCTGCGTGAGGAACACCGTGACGCGGATCTGTTCTTCATCACCGGCGCCGACGCGCTCAGCCAGATTCTGACCTGGCACGATGCCGCGGAGCTGGTCTCGCTCGCCCACTTCATCGGGGTGACCAGGCCCGGACATGTCCTCGCGGACCCCGGGCTGCCCGAGGGAGCGGTGTCTCTGGTCGAGGTGCCGGCGCTGGCCATCTCCTCGACCGACTGCCGGGCGCGCGTCGCCCAGGGGGATCCGGTCTGGTACCTGGTGCCGGACGGTGTGGTGCGCTACATCGACAAAAAAGAGCTGTACCGCAACGACCGCTGACGGGGCTGACGGAAAGGGGCACCGGTGAGCGACCGACAGGATCCGTACGGGCCGCAGGACCCGTATGCCCACGACCCGTATGCCCAGGAGCAGCAGGGGCAGCCGGGCTACACCTATGACGCCTACGGGCAGCCGGTGTACCACGACGCCGCACAGCCGTCGTACGAGCAGCACTACGACACGTACGGGCAGCAGACCGCCCCGTCCGCCTACGAGGGCTATGACCCGTACGGCGGCCAACAGGGCGGCGGCCAGGCCGCACAGGGTTACCAGGGCGGCCACCAGCCGTACCAGGCGCAGCAGGAGTACGGCTACGACGCCTACGGCGGCCGGCAGGTGCAGGCCCAGCCCGGCTATCCGCAGCAGTACGACCCGTACGGCAGCCCCGAGCAGCCGTCGCACCAGCAGCAGGAGTGGATCCCGCAGCAGGCCCAGCAGTCCCCGTACGAGCAGGTCCCCTACGGGGAGCAGCCCCGCTACGAGGAGCCCGCCCCGCAGCGCCAGGACGGCCCGCCCCGGCCGCCGGCGCAGCGCCGCGCCCCGGACGACACCGCCGGGCCGGACACCGCGAGCGGCCCCGCCGGGCCCTCCGCCGACGATCCCGAGTACGGCACCGAGCAGTTCTCCTTCATCGAGGAGCCGGACGAGGACTCCGAAGACGTCATCGACTGGCTGAAGTTCACCGAGAGCCGCACCGAGCGGCGCGAGGAGGCCAAGCGGCGCGGCCGCAGCCGGATCGTCGCGCTGTCCGTCGTGCTGGCCCTGCTGGTCGCTGGCGGTGTCGGCTATCTGTGGTGGGCGGGCAAGCTGCCGGGCGTGGCCGGGCCGGACGCCGGTGCGGCGGCCGCGGGCGCCGGGCAGAAGCGCGATGTCCTCGTCGTCCATCTGCGGGACACCAAGACGGGGAACAGCTCGACGGCGCTGCTGGTGGACAACGAGACCACCCACAAGGGCACCACCGTCCTCCTGCCCAACAGCCTCCTCGTCTCCAAGGACGACGGCACGACCACGACGCTCGCCAAGTCGGTCAAGGACGAGGGCACCGAGCCGACCCGGGACTCCCTCAACAACCTCCTGGGCGCCGACCTCAAGGCCAGCTGGCGGCTGGACACCCCCTACCTGGAGAACCTCGTCGAGACGGTCGGCGGGATCACCCTCGACACCGACGCCACCGTCCCGGGCGCCAAGAAGGGCGCCTCCCCGGTCGTCAAGCAGGGCAGCGCCCAGGACCTCAACGGCCAGGCCGCCGTCGCCTACGCCACCCACCTGGCGCCGGGTGAGCCCCAGACCAAGCAGCTGCAGCGGTTCGGCCAGGTCATGCAGGCGACCCTGAAGAAGGTCTCCAGCGACGCCGACGGCGCCACCACCACCGTGAAGACGCTGCTCCAGGTCCTCGATCCGCCGCTCACCGAGGCCCAGCTGGGCAGCTCGCTGGCGCAGCGGGCCGAGCTGGCGAAGACCGGCGCGTACCGCACCACCCTGCTGCCCGTGCAGGCGAACGGGACGCTCAGCCAGACCACCTCGGCAAGCGTGGTCAAGGACGTGCTCGGCGGCACGGTCAAGAAGACCGCGCCCGACGCGGCCGCCCGGGTCGCGGTCCGTAACGCCACCGGAACCGCGGCCGCCACCAACAAGGCGAAGGTCGCGCTGCTCAACGGCGGCTACAGCTTCGTCGACGACGGCACCGCCGGCGCGGCCGCCTCCGCGTCCCGGATCACCTACGCGGACGCCGCCCAGAAGGCCAAGGCCGCGGAGGTCGCCAAGACACTGGGGCTGCCGGCGGGCGCGGTCAGGCAGGGCAAGGGCGCCTCGAACGCCGACATCACCGTGGTGCTGGGGCGGGACTACAAGGGCTGACGGGCCGGACGCGCCCGGCCCCTCCGGTGGTGACCGGCGGGGCCCGGCAGCCCCGGCCCCGGCGCTGACCAGCCCGGACACCGGAACTGACCGGTGGGTTCGAAAACACAGCCGGGAGTGTCGGTGGTCCGTGAGACCCTTGGGGAGTACCTGACCGCCGATCCGGTTGCCCATGGGGACTGCGGCGCGCGCCGCGGCTCCGCAGCGAGCCAGCGCCCCTGCCCGGCCGGAGAGGCTGCCCTCGAACCGGAAAGCCGCTTGTGACCGCCACGGACCGCTCCATCGAGCTCATCAACGCCGCCGCCCAGGCCGCGGCCGACAAGCTCGCGCACGACATCATCGCGTACGACGTCAGTGACGTCCTCTCGATCACCGACGCCTTCCTGCTGGCCTCGGCGCCCAGCGACCGCCAGGTCAAGTCGATCGTCGACGAGATCGAGGAACGGCTCAACAAGGACCTCGGTGCCAAGCCGGTCCGCCGCGAGGGCGACCGCGAGGCCCGCTGGGTGCTGCTCGACTACGTCGACATCGTGGTGCACATCCAGCACAGCGAGGAGCGTGTCTTCTACGCGCTCGAGCGCCTGTGGAAGGACTGCCCCGAGATCGACCTCCCCGAGGAGGCGAAGGCCACCCGCGGCAAGGCCGCTGAGCACGCCGACGCCACGGCGGGCGAACAGGACGGTGAGCTGCTCTGAACGCCACCAAGAGCGGCCAGGGTCGCCGCATCGTCCTCTGGCGTCACGGCCAGACCGCCTGGAATCTGGAGCGCCGCTTCCAGGGGTCGACGGACATCGAGCTGACCGAGGCGGGCGTCGGCCAGGCACGGCGCGCCGCCCGGCTGCTCGCCGCCCTCGGGCCGGACGCCATCATCGCCTCCGACCTGCAGCGGGCCTCGGCGACGGCGCGCGAGCTGGCCGAGCTGACCCGGCTCGACGTGACGCATGACGCGGCCCTGCGGGAGACCTACGCGGGCTCCTGGCAGGGGCTCACGCACGACGAGATCCTCGCGCAGTACGGCGAGCAGTACACCGCCTGGAAGCGCGGTGAGCCGGTGCGCCGCGGCGGCGGCGAGCTGGAGACCGAGGTGGCCGACCGGGCCGCCCCCGTCGTCCTCAACCACGCGGACAAGCTTCCCGGGAACGGCACCCTGGTCGTGGTCAGCCACGGCGGCACGATCCGCACCACCATCGGGCGGCTGCTCGGCCTGGAGGCCCACCACTGGGAGGGCCTGGGCGGTCTGTCGAACTGCTGCTGGTCCGTGCTGGGCGAGGGCGCGCGCGGCTGGCGCCTGATGGAACACAACGCCGGCACCCTGCCGGAGCCGGTGCTCGGCGACGACGACTGAGCCCGCAGGGCGGCCCCGGCCGACCGGATTTCACATCTGGGCAGGTCGCAGGCTAAAGTTCTTCTTGTTCGCGGCGCCGCCGGGGGGAAACCCGGGGGAGCGGAACAAGATCCGGGGCTATAGCTCAGTTGGTAGAGCGCCTGCATGGCATGCAGGAGGTCAGGAGTTCAATTCTCCTTAGCTCCACAACCCGGATGATCCCGTCTCCTCATGGAGGCGGGATCTCTGCGTTGTGCGGGGCCACGGTGCGGTCGGGGCGTGTTTCGTATGTGGTGCCGCCGCCGGCCCCTGGTTACCTCACCGCTCGGGGCGTGGCCGGGCCCCATGACCGGCGGTGCGGCCGGCCGGGGTGGCGCGAAGGCGGGCCTGACCCGGCCCGCGGTCCGTGGCAGAATCGGACGGCGCCGGCAGGGGAGGAGAGATCGCGATGCCCACGAGCATCCTCGAGGAGGTCAATGACCTGCTCGAAGTGGCCGGGGCGCAAGGCTATGACTGGCTGCCGGAATACGCGCTCCGTTTCACCTGCCCCGTTGACGGCCCCGCCTCCGTGGGCAGCAGCGACGACACGGCCCTGCAGTGCCCGTCGTGCGGCTCCTCCCATGTCGCACAGGTGCTGGGCGACAACGGCGGCATTTCCTTCGTTTGTACGGCCTGCGGCCACAGTTGGAGCTGATGGATGGGCGCCCACAGCAGGAAATGTGACTGGTGCGGCAGCGGTACGCCGATCGTCCGGGACATGGAACCCGTCAACGCGGACTACCAGTACTGGTGCGAGGAATGCGCCCGCGCCCTGGTCATAAAAGGCGACCCCATCGAGACCTACCGGGAGCTCGACGGGGAGCCGATCTACGGGCGGCTGCTGGACGAGCACTGCACGCTGAAGCGCTTCTACTCGTTCGCCACGGCCTGAGCGGACCGCCGCCCCAAGGGGCCGCTGAGTGAGCGTGCCCCCTCCTTGACGCCGTCTCAGGCAGTTCCGGGCAGTTCCGGACGGTTCCGGTCAGGCGGAACTGCCGTCGTGGTCGGGGGCGTTGTGGCGGATATGAGACGCGCACCGCGCAATTCCGCAGTGCGGGCGCACGGTTCAGCTGCTGCTGCCGCTACCGGCCTCGGCGAATGGGCGTGCGTCGCTCTGCCCCGCCCGCCCCCTGAGCCGCCACAGCCGGGCCCCGGTCAGTGCCAGCAGCGCGAGACCGGCGAGCGGATAGCCGCCGGAGAGCAGCATCTGCACGCCGTTCTGGTGCAGTTCCTCGTGGTGGTGCCAGCGGTGCGGCACCCACCACAGCGCGAACGAGCAGAAGAGCAGCCCCAGCGCGCCGGTCATCGCCCACCAGCGGCGGGCCGCGGTGCCCGTCCGGCGCAGCGCCTCGGAGCCGAGCAGGATCAGCATCGGTACACACCACACCCAGTGGTGGGACCAGGAGATCGGGCTGACCAGGAGTGCGGTCGCCGCGCAGGCGACGGCCGCCCAGGCGCGCTGCCCGCGCAGCAGCGCCCCGACCGCCAGCGTGAGACCGAGGGCCGCGGTCAGACCCGCGACCACGAGCCAGGCGGCGCCCGGGTCGTGGGTGTGCAGCAGCCGGGCGAGGGCGCCGCGCAGCGACTGGTTCGCGGTGATCTCCACCTCACCGACCCGGTCGGTGGCGTACACGATCTCGGTCCAGAAGCGGTACGAGTCGCGTGGCAGCGCGAGCGCGGAGAGGAGCGCGGTGGCCAGGAAGGTGGCGGTGGCGACGAGGGCCTGCCGCAGCCAGGGGTTCCAGGCGGCGCGGGCCCCCGCCCCGGAGCGGAGCAGCTGCCCGGCACGGACGGCGCCGGCCAGCGCGAGGAACACCGCGAACAGCGCCGGGGTCAGTTTGAGGCCGGCCGCGATGCCGATGCCGATGCCCGCGAGCCGCTGGTGGTCCCTGCGGGTCAGGTCCCACAGCACCAGCACGGCGATCAGCAGATTGATCTGGCCGTAGCGCAGCGTCGTCCAGACCGGCTCGCACCACACCAGCAGCGCGGAGACGGCGAACGTCGCGGCGGGCCGGGGGAGCCGCCGGGGCAGGCCGGCCAGCCGTAGCGAGAGGTGGACGACGCCGATGAGCAGCAGCAGGTTCCCGGCGGTGGCGCAGGCGCGCATCTCCGGAACCCCGAGCAGGGTGAGCGGGGTGAACAGCAGGGCAGCGAAGGGCGGGTAGGTGTTGGGCAGGTGCGCCGAGGTCGCCACCATGTCGTAGAGAGACTCGCCGTTGCGGACGGTGAAGCCCTCGGCCCGGTAGACCATCAGGTCGATCATCGTCACGTTCAGCAGGCGCTGCACGGTCCAGAAGACCGCGAAGGAGACCAGACAGCCGAGGGCCGCCGCGAGGGTCGGGTGCCGGCGGACGAGGCCGTTGCCGGGGTGGGTGCCGCCGGCTTCGGTGGGCTGCTCCAGCTCCAGCGCGGTCACGGCGTACGGCTCCCCAGGACGTATCGGGCACAGATCGCCGACAGTACCGCGCGTCGCGCCGAAGGACCCCTGGCAGAACGATTTGGCAGAAGCCGGGGAGGTCCGTGTAATGTAGGCGATGCCGCAGCGGGGAACCGGGCGGAAACAGAATACGGGGCTATAGCTCAGTTGGTAGAGCGCCTGCATGGCATGCAGGAGGTCAGGAGTTCAATTCTCCTTAGCTCCACAATGAACGAAGCAGGTCGTCCGATAGGACGGCCTGCTTCGTCGTGCGTATGCGGACCGAGCGTTGCCCTAGGGCCGTAACCGGCGGGAGTTCCTCCGTGGTTGTGCCGCTGTCCGGTCAGTGACGCGTCCGCCAGGGTGAGTTGGCCGTTCGCTCCCTGTTCCTTCCTGACCGGCCCTTGTCGTTCCTTGGGCGCATCTTGGCGATCGCATGTCCCTGACATGAACGGTTCACCGAAAGAGTGGCGCATCGCGTGAGCGTCACCCCTCACGCCTTCACCGCTCGTGCGGTGCCGCACACCGGCACACCGGCGCAGTGCGGCACCCCGCAGCGCCACACAGGGGGTTCCATGAGATCAAGCCGCACCAGATCACCGCGCGCCCGCGCCGGTCTGGCCTGGGCAGCGACGCTGCCGCTGGTCGCCGGTGCGCTCGCGCTCGGCGCGCCCGCCGCCGACGCCGCGGGCCACGACGGCGGTCGCCATGCGCTGCAGGGCACCAAGCCCCTGTGGGCCACCCGGCAGGCCGACCAGGGCGCCACCTCCGCCTCCGCGGCCGTCACCGCCCGCGTCTATCTGGCCGGCCGCGACGCCAAGGGCCTCGCGGACCGCGCGCGGGCCGTGTCCGACCCGCACTCCGCCGCGTACGGGAAGTACCTGAGCCCCGCCCAGGTGCGCGCCCGCTACGGCGCCACGCACGACCAGATAGCCAAGGTGACCGACTGGCTGAAGACGTCCGGCCTGACGGTCACCGGCACCACCAACCGCTATCTGGCGGTCAAGGGCGACGTGGCCGCAGCTGAGCGCGCCTTCGCCACCGACCTGCACAACTACCGCAAAAACGGGCATGTTTACCACGCCCCGTCGACCACCGCCTCCGCGCCCGCCTCCCTGGCCGACGCGGTGCTGACGGTCACCGGCCTGAACAACGCGCCGCGGCCGGCCAGGCACCACTCCGGCGAACTGCCGCCGCCGGAAGGTGTCTTCCGTAACTCCGGCCCGTTCTCCTCGTACTACGGCTCCAGGACCGACAAGGCGCTGCCGTCCGCCTACGGGAGCAAGGCGCCGTACGCGATCAAGGGCTACACCGGCAAGCAGCTCCGTGCCGCCTACGGGGCGAAGAAGTGGACCGGCAAGAACGTCACCGTCGCGATCACCGACGCCTACGCCTCGCCGACCATCGCCCGGGACGCGGACACGTACGCAGCCCGCCACGGCGACCCCCGCTACCGCCGGGGCCAGCTCTCCCAGGTGCTTCCGGAGGGCTACACGCACATCAAGGAGTGCGGCGCGGCCGGCTGGTACGGCGAGGAGACCCTCGACGTCGAGGCCGTCCACGCCGTCGCCCCCGACGCCGACATCGTCTACGTCGGCGGCGCCTCCTGTATGGACGACGATCTGCTGGACTCGCTGGGCAAGATCGTCGACGGGCACCTCGCCGACCTCGTCTCCAACTCCTGGGGCGACATCGAGGCGAACGAGACACCGGACGTGGCCGCCGCCTACGACCAGATCTTCCAGCAGGGCGCGGTGCAGGGCATCGGCTTCTACTTCTCCTCCGGCGACAACGGTGACGAGGTCGCCAATACGGGCACCAAGCAGGTCGACACCCCGGCGAACTCCGCCTGGGTGACCGCGGTCGGCGGCACCTCTCTGGCCGTCGGCAAGCACGACTCCTACCAGTGGGAGACCGGCTGGGGCACCCGGAAGGCGGTGCTCTCCAAGGACGGCAACGACTGGACCGGCTTCCCCGGCACCTTCAACGGCGGCGCCGGCGGCGGCACCAGCAAGACCGTCGCGCAGCCCTTCTACCAGCGCGGAGTCGTCCCGGACGGGCTCGCGAAGGCGAACGGCGGCGGTGCGATGCGCACCGTCCCGGACATCGCCGCGGTCGCCGACCCCAACACCGGCTTCCTGGTCGGCCAGACCCAGACCCTGCCGGACGGCAAGCTCGGCTACGACGAGTACCGCATCGGCGGCACCTCGCTGGCCGCGCCGGTGATCGCGGGCGTCCAGGCGCTCGCCCAGCAGGCCCGGCACGGCGTCGCCCTCGGCTTCGCCAACCCCGGCATCTACCAGCGCTACGGCACCGCCGCCTACCACGACGTCACCGATCACCCGCTGGGTGCCGGGCGAGACCTGGCGGTGGTCCGCGTCGACTACGTCAACGGCACCGACGCGAGCAAGGGCACCACGACCTCGCTGCGCAGCCTGGGCCAGGACAGCT
Organism: Streptomyces sp. G7(2002); assembly: GCF_028870195.1. Taxonomy (NCBI): domain Bacteria; kingdom Bacillati; phylum Actinomycetota; class Actinomycetes; order Kitasatosporales; family Streptomycetaceae; genus Streptomyces; species Streptomyces sp. G7(2002). The sequence goes on along the minus strand of NZ_CP102609.1, from coordinate 3,480,179 downwards.
CCCTGCGCGCGGTGGTCGGCTATGACGACGTCACGGGCGTGGGTACGCCGGGCGCCGGCTATGTGAGCTCCTACCGCCCCTGACGCCGGGGCGCGGCACCGCCTCCCCGCGCCGGCCGTGACCCCGGCGACGCGGCGGTAGGAGGACGGGGTGACAGGGGGGCGGGGCCCACGTTGGGGTAATCCTCAGCGCGGGCCCCGTACGCCCTGCGGTACCCTGACGCCATGCGTGCCGTACGCCTTCTGCTTAGCGGGCCGCGCTGATCAGTACCGACGGATGACAGACCCCGTCGGAATCGGCGCGGCTTCCCCTCCTGTGCGAGGGGTCTTTTTGTTTCCGGCGTGCCGGGGATCTGGCGCGTTTCCGCTGGCAGAGACGATCGATGGAGCTTTGAGCATGAGCGAGACGACCAACTCCCCCGTTGTCGAGAGCGCGGGAGGTGCCTCCGCCGAGACGGCGGCGCCGCACCGCTATACGGCCGCGCTGGCCGCCGACATCGAGGCACGCTGGCAGGACTTCTGGGAGGCGAACGGGACCTACGAGGCCCCGAACCCGAAGGGGGACCTGGCCGGCGACGCCGAGCCGGTGGCCCGCCCCAAGAAGTTCATCATGGACATGTTCCCCTACCCGTCGGGTGCCGGCCTGCACGTCGGACACCCGCTGGGCTTCATCGCCACCGACGTCTACGCCCGCCACCAGCGCATGACGGGCCACAACGTCCTGCACACCCTGGGCTTCGACGCCTTCGGCCTGCCCGCCGAGCAGTACGCGGTGCAGACCGGCACCCACCCGCGGGTCTCCACCGAGGCCAACATCGTGAACATGCGGCGCCAGCTGCGCCGCCTGGGCCTGGGCCACGACCAGCGCCGCTCGGTCGAGACGATCGACCCGGCGTACTACAAGTGGACCCAGTGGATCTTCCTGCAGATCTTCAACTCCTGGTACGACCCCGAGGCGGACGCCGCCCGGCCGATCGACACCCTGGTCGCCCAGTTCGAGGCCGGCACCCGCCCGACCCCCGACGGCCGGGCCTGGAGCGAGCTGAGCCCCATCGAGCGGGCCAACATCCTGGGCGAGTACCGCCTGGCGTACGCCTCGGACGCACCGGTCAACTGGTGTCCCGGCCTGGGCACGGTGCTGGCCAACGAGGAGGTCACCGCCGACGGCCGCTCCGAGCGCGGCAACTACCCGGTCTTCAAGGCCAAGCTGCGCCAGTGGAACATGCGCATCACCGCCTACGCCGACCGGCTGCTGAACGACCTGGACGCGCTGGACTGGCCCGAGGCCATCAAGCTGCAGCAGCGCAACTGGATCGGCCGCTCCGAGGGCGCCCGGGTCGACTTCCCGGTGGGCGATGACAAGATCACCGTCTTCACCACCCGCCAGGACACCCTGTTCGGCGCGACGTACATGGTGCTGGCCCCTGAGCACCCGCTGGTCGCCGGCTCCGACAACGGCAACGGCACGGGTTCCATCGTCCCGGACGCCTGGCCCGAGGGCACCCACGACGTGTGGACCGGCGGCCACGCCACCCCCGGCGACGCCGTCGCCGCCTACCGCAAGCAGGCCGCCTCCAAGTCGGACGTCGAGCGGCAGGCCGAGGCCAAGGACAAGACCGGCGTCTTCACCGGCGCCTTCGCGACCAACCCGATCAGCGGCGACCAGGTCCCGGTCTTCATCGCCGACTACGTCCTGATGGGCTACGGCACCGGCGCGATCATGGCCGTCCCCGCCCACGACAGCCGCGACTTCGCCTTCGCCCGCGCCTTCGAGCTGCCGATGCGCTGTGTCGTCGAGCCGTCGGACGGCCGCGGCACCGACCCCTCGGCCTGGGACGACGCCTTCGCCTCGTACGACGCCAAGATCGTGAACTCGTCCAGTGAGGCGGTCTCGCTGGACGGCCTGGGCGTCACGGAGGCCAAGGCGAAGATCACCGAGTGGCTGGCCGACCAGGGCATCGGCGAGGGCACCGTCAACTTCCGGCTGCGCGACTGGCTGTTCAGCCGGCAGCGCTACTGGGGCGAGCCGTTCCCGATCGTCTACGACGAGGACGGTGTGGCGCACGCGCTGCCCGAGTCGATGCTGCCGCTGGAGCTGCCCGAGGTCGAGGACTACTCCCCGCGGACCTTCGACCCGGACGACGCCGACACCCAGCCGGAGACCCCGCTGTCCCGCAACGAGGACTGGGTCCATGTCGACCTGGACCTGGGCGACGGCATCAAGCGCTACCGCCGCGAGACCAACACCATGCCCAACTGGGCGGGTTCGTGCTGGTACGAGATGCGCTACCTGGACCCCCACAACAGTGAGGCGCTGGTCGACCCGGAGATCGAGCAGTACTGGATGGGCCCGCGTGAGGGCCAGCCGGCCGGTGGCGTCGACCTGTACGTGGGCGGCGCGGAGCACGCCGTACTGCACCTGCTGTACGCCCGCTTCTGGTCCAAGGTGCTGCACGACCTGGGACATGTCTCGTCCTCCGAGCCGTTCCACAAGCTGTACAACCAGGGCATGATCCAGGCCTTCGTCTACCGGGACAGCCGCGGTATCGCCGTCCCGGCCGCCGAGGTCGAGGAGCGCGACGGCGGCTACTACTACCAGGGCGAGAAGGTCAGCCGCGTCCTGGGCAAGATGGGCAAGTCCCTGAAGAACGCCGTCACTCCCGACGAGATCTGCGCCGAGTACGGCGCGGACACCCTGCGCCTGTACGAGATGGCGATGGGCCCGCTGGACGTGTCGCGCCCGTGGGACACCCGGGCCGTCGTCGGCCAGTACCGGCTGCTGCAGCGCCTGTGGCGCAACGTCGTCGACGAGGCGACCGGCGAGGTCACCGTCGTCGACACCGAGCCGGACGAGGCCACCCTGCGTGCCCTGCACAAGGCGATCGACGGTGTCACCCAGGACATGGCGAACCTGCGCTTCAACACCGCCATCGCCAAGGTGACCGAGCTGAACAACCACCTGACCAAGGCGGGGGCCCCCGTCCCGCGCACGGTCGCGGAGCGGCTGGTGCTGCTGATCGCCCCGCTGGCGCCGCACATCGCCGAGGAGCTGTGGCGCAAGCTGGGCCGCACCGACTCCGTCGTGCACGCGGACTTCCCGGTGGCCGACCCGGCGTACGTCGTGGACGAGACCGTGACCTGCGTCGTGCAGATCAAGGGCAAGGTCAAGGCCCGCCTGGAGGTCGCCCCGTCGATCTCCGACGCGGACCTGGAGGCGGCGGCCCTGGCCGAGCCGGCCGTGGTCACGGCGCTGAACGGCGCGGGCATCCGGAAGGTCATCGTCCGGGCGCCGAAGCTGGTGAACATCGTTCCGGCGTAGACCGTCGGCGGGCGCCCGGGGCCGCGCCAGGCGCGCCCGCGCCGGCACGCGGTGCCGCTGGGTAGCGCCCGCCGCACGGCCCCGGGCGCCCGGCAGCGGGCCCTCGGGGACGGACGCCGCTGGTGCCCCACCGGGGCCGGTCGCGAGGCGGCCCCGGCCCGCACGGCCGGTGCTCCGTGAGCGCCATGGGGGGCTTCCCCTACGGGCAGGTTGGGGGTTCTTCCGGAACCCGCAGCCTGCCCGAGCCGTTTACCGTGGAGGTACAGGGCGCGGGCCGGAAACCGGCGCCGCCGACACATCTGGGGAGAGCCCATGGAAGCCGCTGCCGCCATCATCGGACTGCTCTTCGTGCTGTTCGTACTGGCCGGGGTCTTCGTGACGGTCAAGGCGGTCAAGGCAGCCAAGCGCGGAGTGGACCGCACGGTCGCCCACGCCCGCAGGACCGTCGAGGACACCACCCTCCGGGCCCGGCAGCTCGCCCAGCCCGGCGTGGTCGGCGAACTCGCGCAGCTCAGGCTCTCCCTGCGCACCTCCATGCGCGCCACCCAGGAGGTGCTCTACGCGGGCTCGGCGGACGACGCCTCCCTCAGCGAGGCGATCGGCCTCTTCGAGCGCCTGAGCGCCCACGGCCATGAACTCGACGACGAGCTCAAGCGGCTCGAACGCGAACCGGACCGCGCCACCATCGGCAACCGCCTCCCGGACCTCCGGGAGCGCCTGGAGCAGATCACGCACTCCGCGGAGTCGCTGCGCTGGGCCGCGCGCGACCGCGCACGCAAGTTCGCGGACGACGACCTGGCCTCGCTGAGCGACCAGATCGATGTGGAGACAGGGGCGCTGCGGCACTGGACCCGGGTCGAGGACACTGCGGACCCGCTGCGGGAGCCCGTACCGGGCCGCCCGGAGAGCGCGGGACCGGGAGAGACGAAGGCCCCCACGGGAGGCCGGCCGACGGAGGGGCAGGCACGGGCCGGTGCCACCGGCGGTCCCTCGGACGCCGCCCGCTCCTGGGGCCCGACGCCCGAGGACCCGCCGGCGATCACCGCCCGGGACCCGCGCACCCAGCCGTCCTACCCGTGGCAGAAGGCACCGCGGACGGAGGACACCACGACGTGAGGCCATAGGGAGCAGCAGACGGGGCGAGGGGGTGGGGTGGGGGCGGGGCGGGGCCCCCGGGGGAGACGGGAGACGGGGGCGAAGACGGCGGTGAAGGACCGTGGCTCCTGCTCCCGGGGAACATCGAGGACGTGTGGGACGCCATGAGGCGTTGTCGCGGTCGCCCGGAGCGTCGGAGGCGTTGACTGTGCCCTTCGGCGGGCTCTTGGCAGAGCTTTGGGTAAACCTGGAAGATCTTGGGAAGGAGCCCGCACTGTGCGGCGTCCGGATCCCCGGATAACCTCCTTTTCATGTCCCGCCATGTCGCGATCGTCACCGATTCCACGGCCTACTTGCCGCGGGCGGCTCTCGAGCGTCACCACATCACGGCCGTGCCACTGACCGTCGTCCTGGGGGACCAGGCCCTGGAAGAGGGCACCGAAATCTCCGCGAGATCCCTGGCCCAGGCGCTGCAGAAGCGCCGTCCCGTGACGACCTCCCGGCCCAGCCCCTCGACGTTCGCGGAGACCTACCGGAAGGTCGCGGCGGGCGGCGCGAGCGGCATCGTCTCGCTCCACCTCTCCTCGGAATTCTCCGGCACTTACGACGCGGCGGTGCTGGCGGCCAAGGAAGCTCCGATTCCCGTACGCGTCGTGGACACCGGGATGGTCGCGATGGCTCTCGGGTTCTGCGCCCTCGCGGCCGCGGAGACGGCGGAGGCCGGCGGGGACGTGGAGGAAGCGGTCGCCGCCGCGGAGAAGCGCGCAGCGGGTACCTCCGCCTACTTCTACGTCGACACCCTCGACTATCTGCGCCGCGGTGGCCGGATCGGCGCGGCCCAGGCACTGCTCGGTTCCGCGCTCGCCGTCAAACCGCTCCTTCAACTGGCCGACGGGCGGATCGAGCTGCTGGAGAAGGTCCGTACGGCGTCCAAGGCCATCGGGCGGCTCGAGGAGATCGCCGCGGAGCGGGCGGGTGAGGGGCAGGTCGATATCGCGGTCCACCATCTTGCCGCGGCGGAGCGCGCGGAGGCCCTTGCCCAGCGGCTCCGGGAGCGAGTGCCCGGGCTCAATGAGCTGCATGTGAGCGAGGTGGGCGCGGTGATCGGCGCGCATACGGGTCCCGGGCTGTTGGGGGTTGTGGTTTCCCCGCGGTGAGAGGGACGGCGGGGTGCCCTGTGGGTGACGGAGTTATCCACAACTGGGGTTCCATCCACCGGATTTGAGGCTGCTCGGCGAGATCTGCGCGGGGTGCTTAGCGTCGGTCGGTATGAACTTGTCTCGATCTGCGTCATGGGGATTTCCGGGCTCGGCGGGGGCTTTGGGGGTGGGGGCGGGGGCAGGGTCGGCTTCGGTGTCGGTCCCGGCTTCGGCCTCGGCTTCGGCTCCTGCGGTCCCCTCGGCATCCTCCGGCCCTGCGGTTCCCCCGTCGGCTTCCTCCGACTCTTCGGCGGCGTCGGATCCTTCCGTCGGTTCCTCGTCTGCTCCGGCTTTCGCCGTTCCCGCTGGGGCCGCTGTTCCATCCGGCGGGGCGGAGCGGCGGGAGTGGGAGCGCGAGAGGGTGCGGGCCCGAGCCGCGGCGATCTTCGGCGACGCGGGGGTCGCTGCCGAGGCCGGTCCGCTGCCTCCTGGGCATGATCCGCCGGGCTCACGCCGTAGGGAGCGGATGTGGTGTGCCGTGCGCGAACGGCTCCCGCTATGGGTGCAGTTACGGTGTGGCACCGACCCGAAAGCGCTCGCCGCCCTGGTCCTGGTGCTCGTGGTGGCCGTGGGCTTCGCCGTGCAGCACTTCTGGGCGGGCCGTCCCGAGCCGGTACGGGCACCGGCGGTCGAACGGGCCGGAGGGACATCTGGCCCCGACCCGCGAGCACCGTCGCTGCCGTCCGCGTCATCGACCGCCACTGCGGTGGCGAATGGCCCGCCGGGTACTGCGGGGCGACAGCTGGTCGTCGATGTCACGGGCAAGGTCCGGCATCCCGGAATTCAGCGGATGCCACGGGGATCGCGGGTGGTCGATGCCCTGCGGGCCGCGGGCGGTGTGTTGCGCGGGGCGAATATCCAGGGGCTGAACCGGGCACGGCTGCTGACCGATGGTGAGCAGATCGTTGTCGGTGCGGCTGGTGCGGCTGGTGCGGCTGGTGCGGCTGGTGCGGCTGGTGGCGGGGGCGGGACCGGGAGCGGGGGCGGTGGCGGTCCCGCTGACGTGGGGGCCGGTGGGCCGGGGAGTGGGCTGCCGAGCGGCGGGGGTGGTCCGGGTGGCCCCGTCAGTCTCAGCACGGCGACCGAGCAGCAGCTCGACTCCCTCCCCGGAGTGGGGCCTGTCCTGGCCCGGCACATCGTCGAATTCCGCACCCAGCACGGGGGGTTCACCTCGGTGGACCAGCTCCGCCAGGTGACCGGTATCGGTGACCGTCGTTTCGCCGATCTGCGCCCCCTGGTGGTGCCATGACCAGCCCTCGCGCCACCGTGCACGCCACCGCGGCGTCGCCGCACGGTGCCTCGGACCCGCATCAGGAGGGCCCGGCCGATCTGCGCCTCGTCGCACCCGCGTTGGCGGCCTGGGCGGCCGCGGCGATCGGCCTGGGCGCCCCCGGCGGGGGAGTGGCGGTGGCCTGTGGCGTGGCCGTGGCACTCGCAGTCGTCGCGTTACGGGTGGCCGTGGTCCGGCGCAGAGCCCAGCGTGAACCAGGGGCGGAGGAGCAGCCCGGTGTCGCTCCTCGGGCCGACGCCGGGCGGCTAGGAGCGGATTCGCCCGGCCGCCGCTCTCCCCGCCTCCGGTCGGCCGGCGCGTTTGTGGCCCTGGCCGCCGTGTTGCTGTGTGCCGCGGCGGGGGCTGCCTCCGCGGCACTGCATGCCTCGGACCTGCGGCGTGGGCCGCTTCCGGCCCTGGCCGAGCAGTATGCGCGGGTCACGGTGGAACTGGAGGTGACCGGCGATCCACGGCTGACCCGCCCCAAGGTGCGGGGCTCCCAACGGACGCCCCCGGTTCTGGTGTTCACGGCTGATGCCGTCCGCGTCACGGCCCCGGATGGCGAGGTCACCGCTGTCCGCACGCCGACCCTGGTGGTTGTACAGCAGCCCGGAGGAGGGCGCGGCGCGGGTGGCGGGCACGATCGAGCTGAGGGCAGTGGCGGCCCGCAGAAGGCGGGCGCCGGTTCGCGGATCTCGGCTGGCCTCCCTCAGAACCGGGGGGCCGCAGGACAGGAGCCGTCCGCCGCCCCGCCGGGGCCGCCTGGCGTCCCGCCGCGGCCGGCCGCCGCTCCACCGGGGGCGACCGGCATCCCGCCCGCTCCGGGCGCTGCTCCGGTGGCTTCGGTATCTGTCGCGCACGGTTCGCCCGCTGCCCTGCAGCCCGCGGTGGCCGGTCCGCGCGGCTCGCTTGCTGGGCCGATGTTTTCGCTGACCGCCCGTTCAGCAACCGCCCTGCCGAATGCGGTGACCAGCCCATACGGCTCGTCCGCGGCCCCGCTGAATGCGGTGACCAGCCCGTATGGCTCGTCCGCGGTCCTGCTGAATGCGGTGACTGGTTCGCATGTCCCGGTTGCCGCTCCGCAGGCCTCCGTAACCGCTGGCTCGCCCGCCGCCCCGCCGTACGCGGTGACCGGCCCGCAGGGTTGGTCCGCCGCCCCGCAGATCGCCGCCGCCACCCCGCGAAGCTCAGTCGCCGGCCCGCCCCCGTCGGGAGCAGAGGGCCGCGCCGACGCCCGTGGGGGCATCGCGTCGGCGTGGCGGGGGTTATTGCCGTCTACTCGGATCCGGGTGGCGGCGCGGGCTGTGCCGCCGCTGGCGTCTGGCGATCAGGTGGCTGCCGTGCTGCGGGTCACCGCCGAGGCGCCGCCGGTCAAGGTGGGTGCGCCGGACGCGTTGCAGCGGCTGGCGGGGAGTCTGCGTGCCGGGCTTCGTGAGGCCAGCGACGGGCTGCGTCCCGATGCCCGAGCGCTGTTGCCGGGACTCGTGGTGGGGGACACCTCGCGTGTGCCGCCGGATCTGGATGACGCTTTTCGTGCCACCGATCTGACGCATCTGCTCGCCGTGTCCGGCAGCAATCTGACGATTGTGCTCGCGCTGCTGATCGGCCCGCCGCATCTTGCGTCACGCGCCGAGCGTCGTGGGCTGGCGCCGCGCCTGGGGCTGTCGCTGCGCGGCACGGCGGTCATCGGGGGAGCGCTCGCCCTCGCCTTCGTCGTGGTGTGCCGCCCGGACCCGAGTGTGCTGCGGGCCGCCGCCTGCGGTCTGATCACGTTGCTCGCGATCGGCACCGGCCGTCGCCGCTCGCTGCTCCCCGCACTCGCCGCCGCGGTCCTGCTGCTGGTTCTCTACGATCCCTGGCTCGCCCGCAGCTACGGCTTTCTGCTTTCCGTCCTGGCGACCGGCGCGCTGCTGCTGCTCGCGCCGCGTTGGAGCGCCGCACTTCAACGGCGCCGGGTGCCGCCCCGCCTCGCCGAGGTGATTGCCGCCGCGGCCGCCGCCCAGGCGGTCTGTGCACCCGTCGTCGCCGTGCTGGCGGCCCGGGTGGGACTGGTCGCCGTGCCCTGCAACCTGCTGGCCGAACTGGCCGTGGCCCCCGCGACGGTCCTCGGCTTCGCGGCCCTCGCCGCCGTTGCGGTCGTGCCGCCGGTCGCCCAGGCGCTGGCATGGTGTGCGGGCTGGCCCGCCGAGTGGATCGCCGGTGTCGCCCGTACGGGAGCGGCCCTGCCGGGGGCGGAGTTCGCCTGGCCGGGCGGCTGGGCCGGTGGGCTGGTGCTGGCGGCCGCCATGGTGGTCCTCGTGCCTGTCGGCCGTAGGGTGCTGCGCCGTCCCTGGTTGTGTGTGCTCTGCGCGTTGGCGGTGATCCTGGCCGTGTGCCGCCCAGCGCCGTTCACCCGTGTCCTCACCGGCTGGCCGCCGCCGGGTTGGCGAGCCGTGGTCTGTGACGTGGGGCAGGGCGACGGCCTGGTACTGGCAGCCGGGGACGGTACGGCACTGGTGGTGGATACCGGGCCCGAGCCCCACGCCATGGACCGCTGCCTGACCGACCTGGGCATCCGCCGCATCCCCCTCCTCGTCCTGACGCACTTCCACGCCGACCATGTGGACGGGCTCCCGGGAGCGCTCCGCGGGCGCTCGGTCGGTGCGATCGAGACGACGACCCTGCAAGAGCCGCCAGGGCAGGCACAGTTCGTGCGCAATACGGCTGCCGCGGCCCGGGTACCGATCGTCCGTGCCACACCGGGGGAGCGCCGCCACCTGGGGCCACTGACCTGGGAGGTCCTCTGGCCGCCCGCCCCGCCGGCCCTTCCCGGCCCCAGTGATCCCATTGGGCCTCGCGACTCGACCAATCCAACTGAGCCTCACGGCTCAACCAAGGCCACCGACCTTCGTGGCTCAGCCAGCGCCACCGAGCCTCGCGGCTCAACCGACCTTTACGACCCCACCGGTTTCGCCTACCCCCACCGTCAGGAACCCGGTCCCGGCGGCCCCTACGACCCCGGCAACTCCGGCAGCCCTGGCAGCTCCGGCAGCCCTGGCAGTCCCTCCGGCACCGACCCCCTCGACGGCCCCAACGACGCCAGCGTCACCCTGCTCGTCCGTACGGGAGGGCTGACCATCCTGCTGCTCGGTGACCTCGAACCGCCCGCACAGCGCGGGCTGTTCGCGGCGCACCCCGAGCTCGGCGGCGTCGATGTCCTGAAGGTGGCACACCATGGCTCCGCCTATCAGGACCCGCCGTTGATACACCGGCTGGCGCCGCGCCTGGCGCTGATCTCCTGCGGCGCCGATAACCCGTACGGCCATCCGGCGCCCCGCACCATCGCGGCACTCCGGGCCCAGGGCGCCCGGGTGCTGCGTACGGACACCGACGGGGCCATCGCGATCCTCGGCACCGAGGCCGGGCTTTCCGCCACGGTCACCGGTCATCGGGTCAAGGTCCGCCTGGCCGGTGGTCCGAGAACCCGGGCCCGTACGCATCCTGGCGCGCGTCGAGCCGAAGTGCGTACAGCAGGCAACCGCCGCTCAAGGAGCCGCACCCGTCCCGTCGACAACCGCCAACCGAGATGCCGACCGAGACGCCAACCGAGATGCCGACCGAGACGTCAACTGGGACACCGGCGGAGACGCCGAATGACCCGCAGTATGCGACGGTGCCTGAGCCGCCCCGTTGCTGCCCGCCCGGCGGACGCCGGAGTGGCAGCAACGGCCGGACAGAAGGAGGAGAGCCGCTGAACCAGGACCTGTAGACTCCAGATTATGAGGATGAGTGAGGGCGTCGAGTGGGGCCTGCACTGCTGTGTGACGCTGGCCTGGCTCGAAGGGGACGGACCCGTGTCCACCGCTCGGCTGGCGGCTTCCTTCGAGTTGCCCGCGGCCTACCTGAACAAGCGGCTGCAGGCGCTGGTGCGGGCCGGGATTCTGAGCTCCACCCCCGGCGCGCGGGGTGGCTTCCAGTTGGCGCGGCCGCCGGAGCGGATCACCCTCATGGATGTCGTTGCGGCGATCGAGGGCACCGACGATGTATTCCGGTGTACCGAGATCCGTCGGAAAGGGGCCGGCGCGGTGGCGTCCGGCAGGGAGTTCGGCCGGCCGTGTGGCATCTCCACGGCGATGCGCAAGGCCGAGCTGGCCTGGCGGCGTGAGCTGGCCGCACAGACCCTTGCCGAGGTGATGGCCGGTACGCCCGCCTCGGCGGCGGAACGGACCCGCCGCTGGTTCGCTGCGGAGAGGACGCACACCTGATGGACACCGCTGCCACTGACGCCTATCTGGACCGGATCGGCGCCGGCCGTCCCGACTCCCCCGATGCCGACGCGCTGCGTGCACTGCACCTCAGTCATCTGCGCACCGTGCCCTTCGAGAACCTCTCCATCCACCTCGGTGAGGAGATCGTGCTCGAGGAGCAGCCGGTGCTCGACAAGATCGTCGGTGCCCGGCGCGGTGGCTTCTGCTACGAGCTCAACGGCGCGTTCGCCATGCTGCTGGGCGCGCTCGGCTATGAGGTCGAGCTGTTGTCCGCCCGGGTGTTCGGCGCCGAGGGGAGGCTCGGGATTCCGTATGACCACCTCGCGCTGCGCGTGCAGACACCGGACGGGCCGTGGCTTGCGGACGTCGGCTTCGGCAGGCACAGCCACCTCCCGCTGCGCTGGGACAGCCGCGCCGAGCAGACCGATCCCGGCGGGGTGTTCCGGATCGAGGAGACCGAGACGGGCGATCTCGATGTCCTGAGGGACGGCTCCCCGCAGTACCGCCTGGAGCAACGCCCGCGTGCGTACGCGGACTTCGAGGTCGGCTGCTGGTGGAACCAGACCTCGCCCACGTCGCACTTCACCCAGTCCCTGGTGTGCTCACGGCTGACGGAGAACGGTCGCATCACGCTCTCCGGCCGCACGCTCGTGACCACCGCAGTGGACGGCGCACGCGAGGAACGCCAGGTAGGTGCGGACGAGGTCCTCGCCGCCTACCGGGAGCACTTCGGGATCGCGCTGGACCGGGAGCCCGTGGTGGGCGAGGTGCCGCCGCCCGCTGTAGGAGCCAAGGGGCGTCCGTAGCCTCGTCATCCGCACGTAGGGCGGGGCGCGCGGCCTGTCGTTACTCGGCCTCGCGCCAGCCCTCGTACTCCGCCGCGAGGTCGTGCAGCCGCGCGGGATCGTGAGCGGCGTCCGGGTCCTCGACGACGACCAGCCACTGTGCGTCCTCGGCGTCGTCCTCACCGGCCAGCGCGTCCCGTACGAGCTGGGGCTCCTCGGTGACACCGAAGCGTTCGGTCAGGGCTTCGGCCACCTCTTCCGCCGCGTCGCGGTCGGGCAGCACCAGGACGTGGCGCACATGTCGTACATCGGGGTGGTGTGGGGCAGCATCATTCACCGGGCCATTGTCCGACAGACCGGGCCATTGTCCGACAGCGGGAGGACGGTCCTGTCCGGCAGGGGCCGGAGAGCGTCCGGGCCGGGTTGTCAGTGGCACGTGGGATGCTGGACCGCGATGGCCAGGAAGACAGCTCACGATGACCCGCTCGCCCCCGTCACGATCGCGGTGGGCCAGGAAGACCTGCTGCTGGACCGCGCGGTGCAGCAGGTGGTGGCGGCTGCCCGGGCGGCCGATGCGGACACCGATGTGCGCGACCTCACCCCCGACCAGCTGCAGCCCGGCACCCTCGCCGAGCTGACCAGCCCCTCGCTCTTCGCCGAGCGCAAGGTCGTCGTGGTGCGGGCCGCCCAGGATCTGTCCGCGGACACCATCAAGGACGTCAAGGCGTATCTCGGCTCGCCCGCCGAGGAGATCACGCTGGTGCTGCTGCACGCCGGCGGCGCCAAGGGGAAGGGCCTGCTGGACGCCGCCCGTAAGGCCGGGGCGCGGGAAGTGGCCTGTCCCAAGATGACCAAGCCCGCCGACCGGCTGGGCTTCGTACGGGGCGAGTTCCGTGCGACGGGGCGGTCGGCGACGCCCGAGGCCTGCCAGTCGCTGGTCGATGCGATCGGCAGCGATCTGCGTGAGCTGGCATCGGCCTGTGCACAGCTGGCCGCCGACGTCGAGGGAACGATCGACGAGGCCGTCGTCGCCCGCTACTACACGGGCCGGGCCGAGGCATCGAGCTTCACCGTCGCGGACCGGGCCGTCGAGGGCCGGGCCGCCGAGGCGCTGGAGGCACTGCGCTGGTCGCTCGCCACCGGCGTCGCTCCCGTCATGATCACCAGCGCGCTGGCCCAAGGTGTCCGCGCCATCGGCAAGCTGGCCTCCGCCCCGCGCGGCGCCCGTCCCGGCGACCTCGCCCGCGACCTGGGCATGCCGCCCTGGAAGATCGACCGGGTACGGCAGCAGATGCGCGGCTGGTCGGCGGACGGGGTGGCTACGGCGCTGCGCGCGGTGGCGGCGGCCGATGCGGGAGTGAAGGGCGGCGGTGACGATCCCGCGTACGCCCTGGAGAAGGCCGTCGTGGCGATCGCCCGGGCGGCCCGGTCGCGGTGAAGCGGCAGCCGCGGGCGGCGGTCGCCTTCGGCCCGTCGCGGTGGACGCGGCGGCAGCCGTCTGTCCCGTCATGCTGAGGTAGCGGCTACGCGTCCAGTACCTGCGCGCAGTGGCTGTGGGCCCCGTCCGGCGAAGCGGATCCCCGGTACGGCGACCTCCCCTGCCCCGTGTCCACCGCCCCGTGTTCCGCCGCCCCACGTCCCGCCGCCCGACGTCCGCCGCCCCGCGCGATCCACCCTCACCGAGCCCGCGAACTCCTACCGAGCCCGCGAGCCCGTCACCAAGACGGCGAGTCCCTCAGCGGGACCGTGACCCCTCACCGAGCCCGCGAGCCCCTCACCGGGACCGTGAGTTCTGCAGCCGCTTGAGCGTCTCCGTGGCGCTGGTCTTCAGCATCGTCGCGACCTCGTCGGCGGTCGGCGGCTTGGTGGAGCTGCGGCTCGACGCATAGCTCGACCATGTCGACTGGTATGTCATCCAGCCGTCCCGGACGCCGAGGATCACATACGACCCGGAGTTCGTGCTGCCGTCGTCCTTGCGGGTCACCAGAAAGGCCTCGTCGCCGAGGCCCGGCACGGCCTCGACCCGGTAGCCGACGGAGGCGTCCTGCTTCTCGTAGGAGCGGTAGCCGTCGGCGAACTCGGGCGCGGGGTCGGTCTTCTTGTGCAGCGTGGCGGTGTTGTAGAGCCAGGTCGAGGAGTAGTCCGAGCTGCTTGCGTTCTCCTTCTCCAGCGAGACGTTGCACCACATGGTGTCCAGCGAGGCCTGTTGGGCGCCGCTGTGCTGCGGGTTGGTGTTCTTGGAAGCCGTGCCGGTGTTGGCCTTGGTCTTGAAGTCGGCGTTCTCGAACGGAGTCATCGAGGTCTCCGCACACAGATCACTGGTGTAGCCGTAGCCCGCGAGGTCGGGGCTCGGCTCGGAGGAGAAGCCGCCGGTGGCGAACAACACGGAGCCCCAGATCGCGGACGCGGCGACGGCCCCGCCGATCGCCCAGAGCCAGCCGGACATACCGCGGCCCGCCCCGTCAGGAGCGCCGGGCGCCCCTAGGGGTGCGGCAGGCACGCCGGATGCGGGATAGCCGTATCCGCCGGCCGGCCCCTGCGGCGGAGCCTGGTGTGCGTAGGGATTCTGCTGCGCGGGCACCGGATTCTGTGGCGCGGGAACCTGGCCGTAGGGATGGGGCTGCGGCTGGTTGTACGGATTGTTCTGATCCCCCGATATGGACATGGCCGCAGCGTAGCGGAACTGGCCGAAAGCGAACCCGGCCCGGTGCTCCGAATTCCCTCTACGGTGAGCAGATCGCGCCTCTTGTTACGGGGTTTTCCTTGCGGGCTTTATTGTGAATTGTGCTGTGGGATTTGTTGCTGATGCCCTTGTTGCTGTGGTTTTGCTACGGGGCTCGGCTTCCGGGCATCTGCTGAGCGGCATTTGTGGTGAGGGGGCTGTCGAGAGGCCCTTGTTGTGGTGGCTTTGAGACAGGGCTGTCGTTGTGGGGCCGTTGTTACCCCAGGCAAACGCCACCGGCGAAAGCCCACCCGGCGAAAGCCCACCCGGCGGAAGCCCGCTCCCGGCGGAAGCCCGCTCCCGGCGGAAGCCCGCTCCCGGCGGAAGCCCGCCCCCGACGAAAGCCCGCCCCCGACGAAAGCCCGCCCGCCCAAAGCCCACCCAGCGAAAGCTCACCCGCCCAAAGCCCACCCGCCAAACAACCGACAAAAGCCGGCAGCGTCCTGATGCCCCCCCGCTGCGACAGCTGCCCCCCACCACGACAAAAGGCCCCGCCTCACCCCTGGGGAAGGGGAAAGGCGGGGCCTTCGTATCAAGCTCTTGCGGCTTCGTCGGCGGTGGTGACCGCCGGGTGAGCCGGGTGCGCCGCACCCGCGTGGCGAACGCAGGCCGTGTGCGGCGCGGTGGTGCACCGGTCAGGGAGCGGAGAGAGGGGCCGCTGGGTCCCTGTCGGCAGGGTTACTGCTCGGGTATTGCGGGGGACGGAGATCAGGCCTGGACAGGCCGGGAACCTTCGTCCGTCGGAAGGTCAGCCCTTGAGGGACGCGACCTTCTTCGCCAGCGCCGACTTCTTGTTGGCGGCGGCGTTCTTGTGGATGACACCCTTGCTGACGGCCTTGTCGAGCGTCTTGGCAGCGGCGGCCTGGGCGGTGGTGGCCTTCTGCAGGTCACCGGCCTCGACGGCCTCGCGGGTGCGACGGATCGCGGTCTTCAGAGTGGACTTGACAGCCTTGTTGCGCTGACGAGCCTTCTCGTTGGTCTTGATCCGCTTCATCTGGGACTTGATGTTCGCCACGAAAGAGCCTTTTCAGGTTCGTTGGAGTTTCGAGTGGCGCCTCGTACGAGAGAGGGCACGAAGCGCAGTGGACCAGGCTACCAGCAGGGTCTACGGCCTCCCAAACCGGACCGGACCCACCACCTGACCGCCGCCGCGGCGGCCTGGCGCCGCCCGTCGCCCGCCGCCCGTCGCCCTGCCCGTTCCCACTCCCCGAGCCCCTCAGCCCCCGACTCCGAGCCCACGCGTCCCCGCCCCCGACCCCTCCACCCCCCGCCCCGCATACCTCCCGGACCGTGTGGTGCTGACCGTGGCCGACGACGCCGCCCAAACCGGACCGGGCCCCTCGCTCATGGGACGATGGGGGAGACGTCACATACCCGAGTCCCGCCTACCCGCGTTCACTGAATGGACCCTGCGTGCCCGCGACCCCTACGAACGTGCCGGAGCCGAGCCGTACCGATCCGGCCCTCCTCCGTAACTTCTGCATCATCGCGCACATCGACCACGGCAAGTCGACGCTCGCCGACCGGATGCTCCAGCTCACCGGTGTCGTCGACCAGCGGCAGATGCGCGCGCAGTACCTCGACCGCATGGACATCGAGCGCGAGCGTGGCATCACGATCAAGTCTCAGGCGGTCCGGCTGCCCTGGGACCCCTCCGAGGGTGAAGAGGGAAGTGGCACGACCCACATCCTCAACATGATCGACACCCCGGGCCACGTCGACTTCACCTACGAGGTCTCCCGCTCGCTCGCCGCGTGCGAGGGCTGCATCCTCCTCGTCGACGCCGCCCAGGGCATCGAGGCCCAGACCCTCGCCAACCTGTACCTGGCGATGGAGCACGACCTCACGATCATTCCCGTCCTCAACAAGATCGACCTGCCGGCCGCGCAGCCCGAGAAGTTCGCCGCCGAGCTGGCCAATCTGGTCGGCTGCGAGCCCGAGGACGTGCTGAGGGTCTCCGCCAAGACCGGCGTCGGCGTGGCCGAGCTGCTGGACAAGGTCGTCCGCGAGGTGCCGGCCCCGGTCGGCGTCAAGGACGCCCCCGCCCGCGCGATGATCTTCGACTCGGTCTACGACGCCTACCGCGGTGTCGTGACCTACGTGAAGGTCGTCGACGGCACGCTCAGCAAGCGCGAGCGCATCAGGATGATGTCGACCGGCGCCGCGCACGAGCTGCTGGAAATCGGCACGAACTCCCCGGAGATGAAGGCCGCCGACGGTCTGTCCGTCGGTGAGGTCGGCTATCTGATCACCGGTGTGAAGGACGTCCGGCAGTCCAAGGTGGGTGACACGATCACCCAGCTCAGCAAGGGGGCCCAGGAGCCGCTCGGCGGCTACAAGGACCCCAAGCCGATGGTGTTCTCGGGCCTGTACCCCCTGGACGGCTCGGACTACCCGGAGCTGCGTGACGCGCTGGACAAGCTGCAGCTCAACGACGCCGCGCTGGTCTACGAACCGGAGACCTCCGCAGCCCTGGGCTTCGGCTTCCGCGTCGGCTTCCTGGGTCTGCTGCACCTGGAGGTCATCCGCGAGCGCCTGGAGCGCGAGTTCGGCCTCGATCTGATCGCCACCGCGCCGAACGTGGTCTACCGCGTCGACATGGAGGACGGGGCCGAGCACGAGGTCACCAACCCGAGCGAGTTCCCGACGGGCAAGATCGACAAGGTGCACGAGCCGGTCGTCCGGGCCACGATCCTGGCGCCCAGCGAGTTCATCGGCGCGATCATGGAGCTGTGCCAGAACCGCCGCGGCAACCTCCTCGGCATGGACTACCTCTCCGAGGACCGCGTCGAGATCCGCTACACGCTGCCGCTCGCCGAGGTCGTCTTCGACTTCTTCGACCAGCTCAAGTCCAAGACCCGCGGCTATGCCTCGCTGGACTACGAGCCCACCGGTGAGCAGGTGGCCGACCTGGTGAAGGTCGACATCCTGCTGCACGGTGACAAGGTCGACGCGTTCTCCGCGATCTGCCACAAGGACAAGGCGTACGCATACGGCGTGCGGCTGGTGGCCAAGCTGCGGGAGCTGATCCCCCGGCAGAGCTTCGAGGTGCCGATCCAGGCCGCCATCGGCAGCCGGGTCATCGCCCGTGAGACGGTCCGCGCCATCCGCAAGGACGTCCTCGCCAAGTGCTACGGCGGTGACATCTCCCGTAAGCGGAAGCTGCTGGAGAAGCAGAAGGAAGGCAAGAAGCGGATGAAGATGGTCGGCAGCGTGGAGGTCCCGCAGGAGGCCTTCATCGCGGTGCTGTCCTCGGACTCCGACGGTGACGCGAAGAAGAAGTAGCGCGTAGCCGGTGACGGTGGCGACAGGGCGCCGGTCCCCAGGGGCCGGCGCCCTGTCGGCTTCCCGGCCGCGCATCGGGATGAATGCGCCGCACGGCGCCGGGGGTGGCGTGATCCGGCCCGCCGGGTGTGGTCTGGTGTGGAGGAGCGGCGCGGCGCACTATCGGGCATTGTGTGTGCTACGTACACCTATCGCACTGGTCACATCGTGAACCAGTAGGTCGCAGCCCCTTACGCGTCGGCGCATCGCGCTCTAGTCTGATCACTGCTCAAAGGTTACTCGCGAGTCACCAGCAACGAAGCGGGCCCCGGAGGACGCCGTGACGGACACCCACACGCTGATCGAAAACCGGCCGCCTTCGGTGGCACACCTCTTCCTGGAGCGGGTCGCGGCCACGCCCGATATCGAGGCCTATCGCTATCCGGTCCCGCCTTCGACGGGGAAGGGCCCGGACGACTGGAAGGCGATCAGCTGGTCCCAGGCCGCGGAGCGGGTCTACGCCGTGGCCGCCGGGCTCATCGCGCTCGGCGTACACCCCGAGGAGCGGGTGGCGCTGGCCGCCAACACCCGCGTCGAGTGGATCCTCGCCGACCTCGGCGTGCTCTGCTCCGGCGCCGCCACCACCACGGTCTACCCCAGCACCAACGCCGAGGAGACCGCCTACATCCTGGCCGACTCCGGCAGCCGGGTGCTGATCGCGGAGGACGCCGGACAGCTCGCCAAGGCCCGCGCGCAGCGCGCTGAGCTGCCCGAGCTGGCGCATGTCGTCGTCATCGACGAGGCGGGCGCGGAGCCCGCCGAGGGCGATCCGGAGGGCTGGGTGCTCACCCTCGCCGAGCTGGAGAAGCGCGGCACCGCCTATCTGGAGGAGCACCCGGAGTGCGTCAAGGAGCGGGTCGCCGCGCTGCGCGCCGACCAGCTGGCCACGCTCATCTACACCTCCGGTACCACCGGCCGCCCCAAGGGCGTCCGGCTGCCGCACGACTGCTGGTCGTACATGGCCCGCGCGATTCAGTCGACGGGCCTGGTGCATGAGGACGATGTGCAGTACCTCTGGCTGCCGCTGGCCCATGTCTTCGGCAAGGTGCTCACCGCCGGGCAGATCGCCACCGGCCAGGTGATCGCCGTGGACGGCCGGGTCGACAAGATCATCGAGAATCTGCCGGTCGTCCGCCCCACGTACATGGCGGCCGTCCCGCGGATCTTCGAGAAGGTCTACAACGGGGTCGCGGCCAAGGCCCGGGCGGGCGGCGCCGCCCGGTACAAGATCTTCCAGTGGGCGGCCGAGGTGGCCCGCGAGTACGCCAAGGTCTCGCAGGACAACTTCCGCCGCACCGGCAGCGCCTCGGTGCCGTTCGCGCTCGGCGTCAAGCACAAGGTCGCCGACACCGTCGTCTACACCAAGCTGCGGGAGGCGTTCGGCGGCCGGCTGCGCGCCGCGGTCTCCGGCTCGGCCGCGCTCTCGCCGGAGATCGGCTACTTCTTCTCCGGCGCCGGTATCCACATCCTGGAGGGCTACGGCCTCACGGAGTCCAGCGCCGCCAGCTTCGTCAACCCCGGCGAGGCCTACCGCACCGGAACGGTCGGCAAGCCGCTGCCCGGCACCGAGGTGCGGATCGCCGACGACGGCGAGATCCTGCTGCGCGGCCCCGGCATCATGCAGGGCTACCACGGCCTGCCCGACAAGACCGCCGAGGTCCTGGAGGAGGACGGCTGGTTCCACACCGGCGACATCGGCGAGCTCTCCCCGGACGGCTATCTGCGGATCACCGACCGCAAGAAGGACCTGATCAAGACCTCGGGCGGCAAGTACATCGCACCGGCCGAGGTGGAGGGCCAGTTCAAGGCGGTCTGTCCGTTCGTCTCCAATGTGCTGGTGCACGGCGCCAACCGGAACTTCTGCACCGCGCTGATCGCCCTCGACGAGCCGACGATCCTGACCTGGGCCAAGGAGCACGGCCTGGGCGGCAAGAGCTACGCCGAGGTCGTCGCCACCGACCAGGCCCGGGAGCTGATCGACGGCTATGTCGAGCGGGTCAACGAGGGGCTGCAGCGCTGGCAGCAGATCCGCAAGTTCCGGCTGCTGCCGCGTGACCTGGACATCGAGCACGGCGAGGTGACCCCCAGCCTCAAGATCAAGCGGCCCGTGGTGGAGCGGACGTTCAAGGATCTGCTCGACGAGATGTACGCGGGGGCGCGCGAGGCGTAGCCGTACGGCACGGCGGTGCGGGGCGGGCCCGGTCGGCCCCGCCCCGTACCGCCGCGCCCGTACGGGTGAGATGCGGCTGCCGCGGGAACCACCGCGGC
The DNA here is from genome assembly GCF_028870195.1 of Streptomyces sp. G7(2002). NCBI lineage: Bacteria > Bacillati > Actinomycetota > Actinomycetes > Kitasatosporales > Streptomycetaceae > Streptomyces > Streptomyces sp. G7(2002). The sequence goes on along the minus strand of NZ_CP102609.1, from coordinate 3,459,951 downwards.
AGCCCGTAGACCGTCCCTGCCGGTTCCCCGGGCCCGTCCTTCCCGCGTCGGCCAACTCCCTCGGCGCGTCAGCCGAATTGGTGTCTGCGGCCACCCACTTCTGTGACTCAGTGCTTATGTCTGCGCTCGTTCTGTCACTCTGTCGTTGGCGCATCCGGCGCTGTAGCGGAGCTGCTCGGGAGTTGCTCAATGAGGACGACCACTTCGTCTCCACGGGACGACGACGTCACGGCGGCGCGCACGACGAGGGCGGACGGGTTCCCCGGCGGACCCGCGGCCGGACCTGCCGACGGTCCCGCCGTCCGTTCCCGTCGGGCCAGCCTGCCCGGTGATCCGCAGGCCGCTGCCGCCGCCCGGCGCTTCGTCCGGGCCACCTTCGCCGACTGGGCCGGCCGGCAGCTGACCGGCGCGGAGGGCCTGACCGACCGGCTCGCGGACGAAGCGGAGCTGCTGGTCAGCGAGTTGGTCACGAACGCGGTCGTGCACGCGGGCACCACCGTCGAACTCCGCTGCCGGCTGGATCCGGAGGCCGGGCGGGACGGCGGCGGGGCGGAGCCGTACCGGGGCCGCAACGGGGAGCCGTACGAGGCGCCGCACCGGGAAGCGGCGGCTGCCCCGGGAGCCGGCGCCGACGGCGCATCCGGTCCCGGCATCGTCATCGAGGTCTCCGACCACCACCCCACCCAGCCGGTCCGCGCCCGTGCGGAGAGCGCCGCCTCGGAGAACGGCGGGCACGGGCTCCAGCTGATCAGCGCGGTCGCCGAATCCTGGGGCGTCACCTACCGCCGGGCCATGAAGACCGTGTGGTTCCGGCTGCCCGTGGGGGGCGCGGACGGCGCCGGGTGGCCCGAGCCGGAGTTCACCCTCGACCACCAGCTGCTGCAGTGCGAGCTGCGGGCCGCCGAGCTCCTCGCCCCGGCGCCGCGCCGGGCCGCCCGGCCGGAACCCGGCACCGGCCGGATCGACAACGGCGCCCTCTCCTTCCTCGCCGAGGCCTCCGATCTGCTCTCCGCCCAGCTCGACGCCGACCAAGTCGCCGCGCTCGCCGCCCAGTTGATCGTGCCCCGGCTCGCCGAATGGTGCGCGGTGTGGCTGTACGACGGCGACAGCGGCGCACCCGGCCGGGGGATCGCCCAGGCCGGCGACGAGCAGCGGCTCGCCGGCGTCTGGCACACCAGCGAGAGCCGGATCGACGCGCTGCGCACCGCGCTGGAGAAGCAGCCGCCGGAACTCCCGGGCGGTGGCGCGTCCGGCAGCGCGCCGGGCGTCGTTCCCTGGCCCTGGCCGTACGAACCGGGCGGCTACGGCCCCGGCGGCGCCGCACTGGCCTGCCCCCTGGTCGCCGGCGGCCGGCGGCTCGGCACCCTGCTGCTCGGCCGGGGCGGACTGCCGCACTTCCCCGACGAGGCGGTCGGGCTGATCGAGGACCTGTGCCGCCGGGTCGCCCGCGCGGTCGCCACCGCCCGCGCCTACAGCCGCCAGGAGCGCATCAGCCAGGTCCTGCAGCGCCGGCTGCTGCCCCGGGGGCGGGCGCAGGTGCCCGGCGTGGAGTCGGCGGTGGTCTACGAGCCGCGCGAGGGCGCCTGGGCGGGCGGCGACTTCTGGGACCTCTTCGACGCCGGGGACGGCCGCTGGTGCTTCGCGCTCGGCGATGTCTGCGGCAGCGGCCCCGAGGCGGCCGCGGTGACCGGGCTGGCCCGGCCGGTGCTGCGGCTGCTGGCCCGCGACGGCTTCGGTGTCGCGGCGGTGCTCGACCGGCTCAACAAGACCATGGCGCGCGAGGCCGCGGACTCGGTCGCGGCGGTCGCGGCGGCGGTCGCGGCGGCCGGTGCCGGGGCGGAGGCACCGGTCGAGATCCGCGAGGAGGGCGAACAGGCCCGCTTCCTGTCCCTGCTCTACGGCGAGATCGTCCCCTACCCCGGCGGCTCCGGCGGCGCCCGCTGCACCCTCGCCAGCGCCGGCCACCCGCTGCCGCTGGTCCTGGGCACGGACGGCGCGGTCCGGGTCGTGGCGGCGCCGCAGATGCTGCTGGGGGTGGTCGAGGACGCCGCGTACGTCAGCGAATCGTTCGACCTCTGCCCGGGGGAAACGCTTCTGTGCGTCACCGACGGGGTGACCGAGCGGCGCTCGGGGCGGCGGCTCTTCGACGACGAGGACGGACTGGCCACCGCCCTCGCCGCGGGCGCCGGCCTGGGCGCCACCGCCCTCGCGGACCACATCCGCAGCACCGTCCACGCCTTCGGCCCCACCCCGCCCGACGACGACCTGGCCCTGCTGGTCCTCCAGGCGTCGGGGCCCGGGGTGTCCTGAGGCACAGCGGCACCGGACCGGCACCGCCCCGCCATGACGGACAATGGTTCCCATGCCTTCCGCACTGCCTGATGGTGAGCCGATGCCCGAGGACGGGGCGCTGCCCGGTCATACGCCGGCCGATGCCGCCGGACGCCCCCTCGGCTTCTATCTGCATGTGCCCTACTGCGCGACCCGCTGCGGCTACTGCGACTTCAACACCTACACCGCGAGCGAGCTGCGCGGTTCCGGCGGCGCACTGGCCTCGCGGGACAACTACGCCGACACCGTCGTGGAGGAGATCCGGCTCGCCCGCAAGGTGCTGGGCGACGACCCGCGCCCGGTCGAGACGGTCTTCGTCGGCGGCGGCACCCCGACCCTGCTGCCCGCCGCCGACCTCGGCAAGATGCTGGCCGCGATCCGCGAGGAATTCGGCCTCGCGCCGGGCGCGGAGATCACCACCGAGGCCAACCCGGAGTCCGTCGACCCCCGCTACCTCGACGAGCTGCTGGCGGGCGGCTTCAACCGCGTCTCCTTCGGCATGCAGAGCGCCCGGCAGCACGTCCTGAAGATCCTCGACCGTACGCACACCCCGGGCCGCCCCGAGGCCTGTGTTGCCGAGGCCCGCGCGGCCGGCTTCGAGCACGTCAACCTCGATCTGATCTACGGCACCCCGGGCGAGACCGACGACGACTGGCGCGCCTCCCTCGACGCCGTGGTCGGCGCCGGCCCCGACCATGTCTCCGCCTACGCCCTGATCGTCGAGGAGGGCACCCAGCTGGCCCGCCGGATCCGCCGCGGCGAGGTCCCGATGACCGACGACGACGTCCACGCCGACCGCTACCTCATCGCCGACGAACGCCTCGCCGCGGCAGGTTTCACCTGGTACGAGGTCTCCAACTGGGCCACCACCGACGCCGCCCGCTGCCGCCACAACGAGCTCTACTGGACCGGCGCCGACTGGTGGGGCGCCGGCCCCGGCGCCCACAGCCACGTCGGCGGCGTCCGCTGGTGGAACGTCAAGCACCCCGGCGCCTACGCCCAGGCCCTCGGCGAGGGCCGCTCCCCGGGCGCCGGCCGGGAGATCCTGTCGGACGAGGACCGCCGGGTCGAACGCATCCTCCTGGAGCTGCGGCTGGCCGACGGCTGCCCGCTGGACATCCTCGCCCCGGCGGGGGCGCGGGCGGCGTCCCGCGCGCTGGCCGACGGGCTGCTGGAGCCCGGTCCGTACGAGGCGGGCCGCGCCGTCCTGACCCTCCGCGGACGGCTGCTGGCGGACGCGGTGGTGCGGGATCTGGTGGACTGATCACTCGGCTGAGGGATCTCACCCCGAGACCCTGCCCACCGGCCCACGCCGTCCCTAGGCTGCAGGCAGTACCCCGGCAGGCAAGGACAGTTGGGCGGTTGGCCGCAGCGCACGATCAGCACATCGAGGAGTACTTCGCGGCGTTCGAGCCGCCAGAGGGTTTCCGGGCGGAGCTCCTGCGCCGGGAGATTCTGCTGAGCAGCGGGACGGATATCGTCCACAACAGGATCGTCAGCGAGGTGACGGGCCAGATTCCGCGCGACGGCCGGCACAGGTTCGCGACGCTGCACCTCTCGCTTCCGGGGGAGCTCAGCAAGCCACAGCCCGACCTCGTGGTGCTGGAGCGCGGAAGGGGCGAGGGTTCCGGATGGCTCGTACCCGCTTCGGACGTGACGCTGTTGCTCGAGGTGGTTTCCCTGCGCAGCGCCGACCGCGACTACGGCCTGAAGCGCTCCATCTATGCCGCCGGGAGCGTCCCCGCGTATTTGATCATCGACCCGTATGACGCCCGCTGCGTACTGCTGACGGAACCGGACGGCGCGGGAGAGGACGCCGACTACGAGGTGCAGCGCACCGTCCCGTTCGGTGTTCCCCTCCGCATCGACGCCCTCGGCACCACGCTGGAGACCTCGCGGTTCGGCACTCTTCCTGCCGTCACCCGCCACCGCCGGCCGTGACGAAGTCGATCAGCTCCTCCACCCGTCCCAGCAGCGCCGGCTCCAGGTCCTTGTACGAGCGCACACAGGACAGGATCCGCTGCCAGGCGGCCCCCGTGTTCTCCGGCCAGCCCAGCGCCCGGCACACCCCCGTCTTCCAGTCCTGCCCGTGCGGGACGGACGGCCAGGCCGCGATGCCGACCGAGGACGGCTTCACCGCCTCCCAGACATCGATGTAGGGGTGGCCCACCACCAGCGCATGGTCCCCGGTCACCTCGGCCGCGATACGGGACTCCTTCGAGCCGGGCACGAGATGGTCGACGAGGACGCCGAGGCGGGCGTCCGGGCCGGGCGAGAAGCCGCGGACGATCGCGGGCAGGTCGTCGATGCCCTCCAGGTACTCCACGACGACGCCCTCGATGCGCAGGTCGTCGCCCCACACCCGCTCCACCAGCTCGGCGTCGTGCCGGCCTTCCACATAGATGCGCCCGGCGCGGGCGACCCGTGCGCGGGCGCCGGGCACGGCGAGTGATCCCGATGCCGTACGCGCCGGAGCGGTGGCCGCCGGCCTGTCCTGGGGGCGTACGAGCGTGACCACCTTGCCCTCCAGGAGGAAGCCACGCGGCTCCATGGGAAAGACGCGGTGCTTGCCGAAGCGGTCCTCAAGGGTGACCGTCGGGCCCTGCGCCGTCTTCTCGCAGCGGATCACGGCGCCGCAGAAGCCCGAGGTGACCTCCTCGACGACCAGATCGGGCTCGGCGGGCACCTCGGGTGCGGGCCGCTGCTTCTTCCAGGGCGGGGTGAGGTCAGGGCTGTAGCGCTTGCTCTGCATGGGGGCCTGTCCGTGATTGAGCGGGCGGTGGTCAGGAGTGGTCAGGAGGGGGCGACGCCGAAGCGGGCGGCGAGGGCGTCCCGTTGGGCGCGGACGAAGGAGGCGTCCACCACAGCGCCGTGGCCGGGTACATACCGTGCGTCCTCGCCGCCGAGGGACAGCAGCCGGTCCAGTGCGCCGGGCCACCGCTGCGGCAGCGCGTCCGGGCCCGCCTGGGGTTCGCCGGACTCCTCGACCAGATCGCCGCAGAAGACGATCTCCGGGGACCCGCCCCGGCCCGGTACCAGGACCGCCAGATCGTGGGCCGTGTGACCGGGGCCGACGTTGGCGAGCAGCACCTGCCGGTCGCCGAGCTCCACGGTCAGCTGGTCGTGGACGTGGTGGTGCGGGGCGACCAGCAGATCGGCGGCCTCGGCGGCGGCGTCCCGGCCGACGCCGTGCCGCATCGCGTCGTGCCGCAGTCCGTCCTTGCCGCGGCGCAGCAGCTCGCCCAGCCCGGCCGCGCCGAAGACCTCGACGCCGGCGAAGGCGGCGGTGCCCAGCACATGATCGAAATGCGGGTGGGTGAGCGCGACATGCGTCACTTCGCGGCCCAGCACGCCGCGGATCGCGCGCCGCAGATCCGCGCCGTCGCGCAGGGTCGCGCCGGTGTCGACGATCATGACGCCGGTGGTCCCCGCGATCACCCCGATCGTCTCGTCCCACCTCGGCATACGGCGTCTGGCGACACCGTCACCGAGCTGTTCCCAACCGGCCTCTTCCCAAGCAGTGTGCATACCGAGACGCTAGCGCCATCGCGATAGCGTTGCCCGACAGATCGACCGAACACGGTCATCGGGCGGGTGCCGTGCGCGGCTGCCCTTGCCGTGTGCGTGCTACTCGGCCGTACACTGGCTCCGGGTCTGGCACTCGGCCCGTGTGAGTGCCAGGAGAGTCGAGACGGCGGACGGCCGGACTGGAGGTGCGCGGGATGCTCAGTGAACGCAGGCTCGAAGTGCTGCGCGCCATCGTCCAGGACTATGTGGGGACGGAGGAGCCGGTCGGCTCCAAGGCCCTCACCGAACGCCATCAGCTCGGTGTCTCCCCGGCCACCGTCCGCAACGACATGGCGGTCCTGGAGGACGAGGGCTTCATCGCCCAGCCGCACACGAGTGCCGGGCGGATCCCGACCGACAAGGGCTACCGCCTGTTCGTCGACAAGCTGGCCGGTGTGAAGCCGCTGTCCAGCCCGGAGCGGCGGGCGATCCAGAATTTCCTGGACGGCGCCGTCGACCTCGACGACGTGGTGGGCCGCACGGTCCGGCTGCTGGCGCAGCTGACCCGGCAGGTCGCGGTCGTGCAGTACCCGTCCCTGACCCGGTCCACGGTCCGGCACGTCGAGCTGCTGGCGCTGGCCCCGGCCCGGCTGATGCTGGTGCTGATCACGGACACCGGGCGGGTCGAGCAGCGGCTCATCGACTGCCAGGCACCGTTCGGCGAGACCTCGCTGGCGGATCTGCGGGCCCGGCTCAACAGCCGGGTCGTGGGGCGCCGGTTCGCGGATGTGCCGCAGTTGGTGCAGGATCTCCCGGAGTCCTTCGAGCAGGACGACCGCGGCACGGTCTCGACAGTGCTGTCGGTGTTGCTGGAGACTTTGGTGGAGGAAACCGAAGAGCGGCTGATGATCGGCGGTACCGCCAATCTCACGCGATTCGGGCACGATTTCCCGCTGACCATCCGGCCGGTGCTGGAGGCCCTTGAGGAGCATGTGGTGATGCTCAAGCTGCTCGGCGAGGCCAAGGACTCGGGCATGACCGTACGTATCGGGCATGAGAATGCCCATGAAGGCCTGGCGTCCACATCGGTCGTCACGGTCGGCTACGGTTCGGGCGACGAGGCAGTCGCCAAACTCGGCGTGGTCGGACCGACCCGCATGGACTACCCCGGAACGATGGGAGCGGTACGCGCAGTGGCACGTTACGTCGGACAAATCCTCGCGGAGTCGTAAGTGGCCACGGATTACTACTCGGTCCTCGGCATCGGCCGTGACGCCTCGCAGGACCAGATCAAGAAGGCCTTCCGTCGGCTGGCGCGCGAGCTGCACCCGGATGTGAACCCGGATCCCAAGACCCAGGAGCGGTTCAAGGAGATCAACGCCGCTTACGAGGTCCTCTCGGATCCGCAGAAGAAGCAGGTCTACGACCTCGGCGGCGACCCCCTCTCGCAGGCGGGCGGCGGCCAGGGCGCGGGCGGCTTCGGCGCGGGCTTCGGAAACTTCTCCGACATCATGGACGCGTTCTTCGGCACCGCGTCGCAGCGCGGGCCGCGCTCGCGCACCCGCCGTGGCCAGGACGCCATGATCCGGCTCGATGTCGAGCTGAACGAAGCGGCCTTCGGCACCACCAAGGACATCCAGGTCGACACCGCCGTCGTCTGTACGACGTGCAGCGGTGAGGGCGCGGCGCCGGGCACCTCGGCGCAGACCTGTGACATGTGCCGCGGCCGCGGTGAGGTCTCGCAGGTCACCCGGTCGTTCCTGGGCCAGGTCATGACCTCGCGGCCCTGCCCGCAGTGCCAGGGCTTCGGCACGGTCGTCCCGACGCCGTGCCACGAGTGCGCGGGCGACGGACGTATCCGCTCCCGCCGCACGCTGACCGTCAAGATCCCGGCCGGTGTCGACAACGGCACCCGCATCCAGCTCGCGGGCGAGGGCGAGGTCGGCCCCGGCGGCGGCCCCGCCGGCGATCTCTACGTGGAGATCCACGAGCTGCCGCACGCGGTCTTCCAGCGGCGCGGCGACGATCTGCACTGCACGGTCACCATCCCGATGACAGCGGCGGCGCTGGGCACGAAGTGCCCGCTGGAGACGCTGGACGGGGTGGAGGAGATCGATGTCCGGCCCGGTACCCAGTCCGGCCAGTCGATCCCGCTGCACCAGCGCGGTGTGACCCATCTGCGCGGCGGTGGCCGCGGCGACCTCATCGTCCATGTCGAGGTGCAGACGCCCTCCAAGCTCGACCCCGAGCAGGAGGAGGTGCTGCGGCGGCTGGCGAAGCTCCGCGGTGAGGAGCGGCCCACGGGGCAGTTCCAGCCGGGGCAGCAGGGGTTGTTCTCGCGTCTGAAGGATGCGTTCAACGGGCGATAGCCCAGGTCGGCCCGGGGTCCGCGGAGATTCCGCGGACCCGTGCGGCAGCCGCCTCCCCGGTTCGGGGCGAGGGGGTGGGCGTGACACGATGTGCTCATGCCCACTGCACTGACCGATCTCTGCCGCTACCCGATCGTGCAGGCCCCGATGGCGGGAGGCGGCTCCGGACCCGAGCTGGCCGCCGCTGTCTGCGGCGCCGGCGGTCTCGGCTTCCTCGCCGCCGGCTACAAAACCGCCGACGGCATGTACCAGGAGATCAAACAGCTGCGGTCGCTGACCGACCGGCCCTTCGGCGTCAACCTCTTCATGCCGCAGCCCTCGCTGGCCGACGGCTCCGTCGTCGAGGTCTACCGCGAACAGCTCGCCGGCGAGGTCACCTGGTACGAGACCGATCTCGGCGACACCGACGGGCCCATCGACGACGGCTACGAGGCCAAGCTCGCGATACTGCGGGAGGACCCGGTGCCGGTGGTGTCCTTCACCTTCGGCTGTCCCTCGCGCGCCGTCCTGGACGCGTTCGCCAAGGTCGGTACGTACACCGTCGTCACGGTCACCACCGCTGCCGAGGCACAGGCCGCGCAGTGGTCGGGCGCGGACGCGGTGTGTGTGCAGGGCGTGGAGGCCGGCGGCCACCAGGGCACCCACCGGGACGATCCGCACGCGGACGGGACCGGCGCGGGGCTGGGGCTGCTGGCGGCGCTCGGCCAGGTCCGGGAGGCCGTGCAGATTCCGATGATCGCCGCGGGCGGGCTGATGCGCGGGACGCAGATCGCGGCGGTGCTGGCCGCCGGGGCGAGCATGGCGCAGCTGGGCACCGCCTTCCTCGCCACCCCCGAGTCGGGCGCCAACCCGCTGCACAAGCAGGCCCTGACCAACCCCCTGTTCACGCATACGGAGTTGACCCGGGCGTTCTCCGGGCGGCCGGCCCGCGGGCTGGTGAACCGCTTCATGCGCGAGCACGGCCCGTACGCACCGGCCGCCTACCCGGCCGTCCACTACCTCACCTCCACCGTGCGCAAGGCCGCGGCCAAGGCAGGCGACGCCCAGGGCATGAACCTGTGGGCGGGGCAGGGACACCGGCTGGCGCGGGAGCTGCCCGCCCGGCAGCTGGTGGAGGTGCTGGCGGCCGAACTGGACGCGGCACGCGCCGCGTTGAACTTCCCCGCCACCGGAAGCGCCTCATGACCGCGCCGGTCTTCCTCGTCGAGTCCCTCGCGGGTGTACGGGCCGGCGGCACGCTGACCCTGGACGGCCCCGAGGGCCGGCACGCGGTCTCGGTGCGCCGGCTGCGGGCCGGCGAGGAGGTCGTCCTGACGGACGGGCACGGCACCGGCGCGTACGGCACCGTCGCCGCCGTCGAGGGCAAGGACCGGCTCACCGTCGCGGTCACGGAGCTGCGCACCGAGGACCCGCCCCGCCCCACGATCACCGTCGTCCAGGCGCTCCCCAAGGGCGACCGCGGCGAGCTGGCCGTCGAGACGATGACCGAGACCGGGGTGGACGCCATCGTGCCCTGGCCCGCGGCGCGTTGCGTCACCCAGTGGAAGGGCGAGCGGGCCGCCAAGGCGCTGGGCAAATGGCGCGCCACCGCCCGCGAGGCGGGCAAGCAGTCGCGCCGGCTGACCTTCCCCGAGGTCGCGGACCCGCTGACGACCAAGCAGGTGGCCGCGCTGCTCGCCGACGCCGACTTCGCGGCCGTCCTCCACGAGGAGGGCAGCACGCCGCTCGCCACCGCCGAACTCCCCGCCGAGGGCCGGATCGTGCTGGTCGTCGGCCCGGAAGGCGGTGTCTCCCCGGAGGAGCTCACCACCTTCGCCGAGGCCGGCGCCAAGCCGTACCGCCTGGGGACGACCGTCCTGCGCACCTCCACGGCAGGCACCGCGGCCACCGCGCTGCTGCTGGGGCGCACGGGGCGTTGGAGCTGAGCGGGTCCGCTGCGCTTTGCCTTCGGGCCCACGTTTTTGGCTTTGCCGCCGTGGGGGTTGCTCGGCGTTTGTGGCCCGCTGCGCGGTGCGCCCGCCGTGCGCTGCGCTTTGCCTTCGGTCCGCGTTGTTGGCTTTCTCGCCGTTGCGCCTGGCGGCGGGCCGGTCCGCTGCGCGGGGCTGTTGGGGTGCGGTGACGGGCCTCCGGGGTAGGGGTGTGGGACTGCTTCGCTTTACGTCCCACACCCCTACCCCTCCGGCCCGTCACCTCCCGTTGGGGGGTGGGAAAACCTTGGTGGGGGTGGTCGTCGGTGGTCCGCTGGGCCTTGCGGGGGCGCGGAGAAACGGGCTGCTGTCCCTGGCGCTCAGGCCGGCGGTCGTACGATCGCGGCCGCCGTCGCGAACAGTTCCGTGAGGGTGCCGGCGAAGGTCGGCAGCAGCTGGAGACAGACGGCCCAGGCCTCGGGGTCGCTGCCCAGATGTTCCGCGGTCAGCGCGGCCGCCCGCGTCCGCAGCTCCTGCCGGTCCACCTGCCGGGCCGCCCGCTGGTTCGCCTGCCGGTCCGAGGAGTTGAGCAGGCGGAGGAGGTGGGCCAGGCCCTGGCGCGCGGGGGCGGCGCGGTTCAGGACATCCTCGGGCGTGAGCGTGCCGCGCCGGAGGGCGAGCTGGGGCCACGAGAGGTTGGAGCGGCCGAGCTCCGGAGTGCTCGACAGCAGCTCCAGCAGCAGCTCGCGTGGGCAGTCCGCGAGCTCCGCGAGGTCCTTGGCCGCACTGGGGGCCAGCGTGCCGGAGCGGTGCGCCGCGACCAGATCGGGCCAGGGGAGGGGTATGCCGTCGCCGGTGAGCTTGGACGCCTGGTCACCGTCGTAGCCCGGTGCCTTGTTGAGGAACGCCAGCAGCTTCGCCGGGTCCTCCTCCGCGGCCAGGCGGGCGCGCAGCCGGTCCAGCCCGTCGGGGACGTCGAGGAGCTTCTCGGTCTGCCGGCGGAGGGTGAGCGGGAGGCGGTCCATCGCCAGGATCTCGCGCACCGCGTCCGGGCCGCCGCGCTCCCACACGGCCACCAGCAGCCGCAGCCGGGCCGCCGGTACCCGGAGCTTCAGCCGCCCGACGATCGTGCGGGCCACGCCCAGATCGCCGGAGTCCAGACCGGCGATGAGCCAGTGGCGGTGGTGGCTGAGGTGGGCCTCCCGCAGGACGTTGAGCAGCTCCTCGGGGACGGTACGGGTACCGCCGCCGCGCAGCCGCCCGGCGAGCATCCGCTCCCGCTCCCGCTGGTCGATACCGCGGTGGAAGAACAGGTTGGCGTCCACCTGCGGTTCGTCGAGGTCGAGGAGGTACGCCAGCTTTTCGGGGGAGAGGGCCGTGGTGGCGGCCTGCGCGGCCTGCGCGGACACCCCGTGGGCCGCGACCACCGCGTCCCGGACGGCCGGCGCCGGATCGCCGTACACCAGGAGATGCTGCACGGCCCGCGGGTCGAAATGCGGTACGACGGCGATCTGCGCCTCCTCGGAGGCGCACTGGAACAGGCTCAGGAACGCGGCCCGGGACGCCTCGGGGGGAGTGGCGGGGAGCACTGCCTCCAAGGGGCGCGGCCAGGTGGTGCTGCGCTTCTTGGCGGAGCCGGCCGAGGCGGCGTCGTCGATCAGCTCGGCGACGCTGCCCCGGGCCCGGCCCATCCGGGCGTAGCACGTCAGCCAGTGGACCGGGTCCGTGCCGAGCCGGTCGAGGAGTCCGGCGAGGGCCTTGCGGGTCGGCTCGTGGTCGTACGGCAGCGCGTTCAGCACCTCCGTCGCCGGGCCCACTTCCGCCAGCACGCGCTCCACCGGCAGCCGGCCCGTACGGATGCTGCGCCCCAGGACCTCGCCGAAGGGCACCTTGCCTGCCGCCGCCTCGGGCCCCACCAGCGCCTCGAAGGGCAGCTCGGCGGCGCCCCGCGAGGTCCTCCAGGGATCGGCGCGGAAGCACTCCATGACGAGGTCGTCAGGGCAGCCTTCCCACCGGGTGAGCTGCGACAGGCGGTTGCCGCTCTGCCGGCCGCCCGTCCGACCGGTCTCGAAGGGCAGACGGGCGTGCTCGCGCCGGACGAGGTCCCAGTCCAGGGCGGCGGGCTTCGCGCCCGCGTCGGCGCCGTTACGGACCATCAGCAGGGCCCGCAGCGCGGCGGGGTCCGTCCACTCACCGGCCGGGCGCCGCTCCCGCAGGAACGCCTCCGGGTCGGCGTCGGCCGCGGCCGCCCGCATCACCTCCAGCAGCTCCGGGCGCCCGAGATCGAAGTCCGGGGCCCGCTCGACCCCGTCGGCGAACGCCAGCAGCCCTTCAGCACCGGCGAGTTGGACCAGGGCGACACAGGCGTCGAGGGCGGCAGGCAGCGGGAGGAACGGGGCCAGCCGGACCAGCGCGAAGGAGAGAAGCTGAGGGAACGGGCCGGTCAGGGCGGGAAGGAGCTCGAAGCCGGAGGCCTCATCCTGGAGCAGCGGGACGAGGCCGTCCTCGTCCTCCCAGCGCGGGTCCGTGGGGTCGGCGGCGCGCAGAATCGCCGGCAGCAGATCCGGCAGGTCCCTTGCGCGCCGGCTCTGTTGCGGGGCGGGGCGGTACCGCGCCTTCCACAGCGCGCGGGCGATCACCGGATCGCCGGTCTCCGCCGCCCGTATCAGAAACGCCTCGGGACCGGCGTCCAGGGCGGCACGCAGCGCCGCGCCGCCCGGCCCGGTCACGGCCTCCACCATCTCCTCCGGCAGCCCGAACCTGTTGGACAGCGCGGCCAGCAGGTCCGGACGCAGCCGCTCGGCGAGCGCATCGGCGGTGTCCGGAGCGGCGAGCCGCAGCGCCAGGCGGAGCGCGGCGGGGGAGCTGTGGGTCACGGGCGGGAATCCCTTCGCGGGGCGGGCGTGCGGCGGTCCACGGAACGGCACCGGGCCGTTCCGCAGTACAAAGATCGTGGCACAGCCCACTGACAACGCGGCGGTGCGCCGGACGCGCCCTCAGGGCCCGCCCGGCGCACCGCCGTTCACGTGAAGGGGAACCGGCCAGGCCGGCCGTCCCGTCAGACCAGCTCCGCCGCCAGCGTGATGTTCTTGACGCCCGCCAGCGCCTGGCTCACCGGGCAGTTGGCCTTGGCGTCCTGGGCCGCGGCCTGGAAGTCCTCCTCGGACAGGCCGGGGACGCGGGCCTTGACGGTCAGCGCGATGGCGGTGATGCCCTCACCGGGCTGGAAGGTGACATCGGCCTGGGTGTCCAGGGCCTCGACGGTGTACCCCTTGCCCGCCAGGCCGTGCGAGAAGGCCATGGAGTAGCAGGAGGAGTGGGCCGCCGCGATCAGCTCCTCGGGGCTGGTGACGCCGTTGGGCTGCTCCGCGCGGGCGGGCCAGTTCACGTCGTACGTACCGACCTTGGAGGACTCCAGGGCGACGGTGCCCTTGCCCTCCAGGAGGTTGCCTTCCCAGTGGGTCTTGGCGGTGCGCGTGGTTGCCATGGTGCAGAACTCCCGGTTGTGGGCGAAAGCGGTCTGCGCGCCAGCTTAGTGATCCAGGGGGCCGCGCCGGGCCGGTCCGCGCCGGGACGGGCCGGTCCGCGCCGGGCCGGTCCGCAGTGGGCGGCCGGTGCGCCGCGGGGCGGGGCGGGTCGGGACGGCCCGGCGGGGCCGGACGGACCCCGGCCGCCCCCGGTCGCTGCAATCCCCCGTGGGTGCCGCCCGGTAGCATCCGAAGGCCGTACGCACCGGGTGTACGGCGGTGACCGGGAGGAGCCACCCGTGGCGGGAGAACCGCAGGCCGACTGCCTGTTCTGCAAGATCGTGGCGAGGGAGGTGCCGGCGACCATCGTCCGGGAGACGGAGACCACCGTCGCGTTCCGCGACATCAACCCCCAGGCGCCGACGCACGTCCTGATCATCCCCAAGGTGCACTACCAGGACGCCGCGGCCCTCGCCGCCGCCGAACCGCAGATCATCGCCGACATACTGCGTGAGTCCCGTGAGGTCGCCGCCGAGGAGAAGGTGGAAGACCGGGGCTACCGGGTCGTCTTCAACACCGGTGCGGGCGCGGGCCAGACCGTCTTCCACGCACATCTGCACGTGCTCGGCGGCCGCGGCCTCCAGTGGCCTCCCGGATAGCCGACCGTGTCCGTACGCGAACTGGTCGTCCTCGGCACCGCAAGTCAGGTCCCCACCCGTCACCGCAACCACAACGGCTATCTGCTGCGGTGGGACGGCCAGGGGCTGCTCTTCGACCCCGGTGAGGGCACCCAGCGGCAGATGCTGCGGGCCGGGGTCGCCGCCCATGACCTGAACCGGATCTGTGTCACGCACTTCCACGGTGACCACTCGCTGGGCCTGGCGGGGGTGATCCAGCGGATCAACCTGGACCGGGTGCCGCATCCGGTCACCGCCCACTACCCGGCCAGTGGCCAGCGCTTCTTCGACCGGCTGCGCTATGCCACCGCCTACCGCGAGACCGTCCGGCTGATCGAGCGGCCGGTCGACGCCGACGGAGAGCTGGACCGCGCGGAGTCGTACGTCCTGGAGGCGCGACGGCTCTGGCACCCCGTCGAATCGTACGGCTACCGCCTCGTGGAGCCGGACACCCGCCGGATGCTGCCGGAGCGGCTGGCGGAGCACGGCATCGCCGGGCCGGACATCGGACGGCTCAAGCAGCTCGGCGAGCTGAACGGCGTCACCCTCGACGAGGTCAGCGAGCAGAGACGGGGCCAGCGGTTCGCGTTCGTCATGGACACCCGGCTGTGCGAGGGCGTGCATGCGCTCGCGGAGGGGGCGGACATGCTGGTCATCGAGTCGACGTTCCTGGACGAGGACATCCAGCTCGCCGTGGACCACGGTCATCTGACCGCCGGGCAGGCCGCGGAAGTGGCCATGCGGGCCGGGGTGCGGCATCTCGTGCTGACGCACTTCTCGCAGCGCTACGCCGACCCCACGGAGTTCGAGCGGCAGGCCCGCACGGCGGGGTACACCGGCGAACTGACCATCGCCCAGGACCTGTCGCGGGTGCCGCTGCCCAAACGGCACTGACCGTCACGGCGCTGACGGCCACGGCGCTGACCGCCGCGGCACCGGATGTGGCGGGCGCCGGACGTGGCGCCCGCCCGGTCCCTCCCCCCCCGCGGACCGGACGGGCCGGCGGTGCGCCTCGCCTACGGCAGGTAGTACATCGGGTTCGGCATCTTGAACGTCCGGTCCCCGGCGCCGCCGCGCAGATCGCTGTACTGATCCCCGAAGTTGGCGACGATGTTGTAGCCGAGGGACTCTATGTACTTGCGGGTGCCCGACTTGTACTCGATGGTCGTGCAGGTGGCGCCGCAGGGCAGGTAGGCCGGCGGGTGCTCCTTGTCCTTCAGGTAGACGTGCCGGCGGTCCAGGGGCACGCCATAGCCGACGTTCTTGAGGTTGCGGGTGCTCCAGGCGCGCTGTGCCTCTTTGCGGCCGGTGAGGAAGAAGACCTCGGCGCCCTTGTCGTGCGCCCAGTTGACCAGCCGTTCCATGCCGAAGACCGGGTCCATGTCGGTGTGGGCCAGGTACTTGTCCTGGCTCTCCTCGGTGTAGTGGAAGCCGACCTGGAGCTCGTAGTTGTAGGTGAGCAGGGTCGTGTCGTCGATGTCGAGCACGATGGCCGGCTTGGTCTGCTTGCCCGTGCGGCCGTGCTGTGCCAGGGCCTTGGACAGATACGTGCGGGCCTTGGCCTCGATGCCGCGGACCTGGTGTGCGTAGTTGCTGCGCGGGGAGGCGTAGTGCTCGCCGTCCGCCGTCACCGTGTCGCCGTAGTACGCCTTGATCTTGTCCTGCACCTGCGTGAGGTTGGGGATCTCCTTGTCGGTGCGCGGTACGGAGTGTTCGGCGGTGGCCTGGCCGATGCCGAAGACGGCGGTGCCGGCGACGAGGGTGGCGACCGTGGCGGCGCCGAGGCGGGCCCTCCGGGAGAGGGCGGGGCGGAAACGGGCGGGACGGGGCATGCGCGGCTCCTCCGGGAGACATGAGCGGACCCAGTAGGTCTAACAGAGCCTCACATCGGTATCTACGCGCGCAGATTCAACCCTTGGTAAAAGCTCGCCGCGGTGCGGGGTATTGACGGTCACCGTGCGGGCTCCCTAACCTCCAACTCCATATGTAGACGTCATCTACATATGAAAACAGCCCTCGGCCTCGTAGGAGCTTCTGGATGACCGACGCCCGGCATGGCCTCACCATCTCCGAGGTCCGGCTCACCCCCGTCCTCGTGGCCGACCCGCCGCTGCTGAACACGCAGGGTGTGCACCAGCCGTACACTCCCCGGCTGATCATCGAGGTGATCACCGAGGGCGGCGTCACCGGGCTCGGCGAGACCTACGGGGACAGCAAGTACCTGGAGCTCGCCCAGCCGCTGGCGACGGCACTGATCGGCCGGTCGGTCACGGATCTGAACGAACTGCCCGCGCTGGCCGCCGAGGTGTGCGGAGACCCGCCGGCCGCGACCGGCGCCGACGCCGTGGACGTCGGCGGGCTCCGCGGCGTCCAGACCGCCGGCAAACTACGGCTCTCCGTCCTCTCCGGATTCGAGGTCGCCTGCCTGGACGCCTGGGGACAGGCCGCCGGACTGCCCGTGCACGCCCTGCTCGGCGGCAAGGTCCGCGACCGGGTGGAGTACAGCGCCTACCTCTTCTACCGCTGGGCCGGGCACCCGGGCGGCCGCGGTGAGCGCGACGACTGGGGCGCGGCGCTCGACCCCGCCGGTGTCGTCGCCCAGGCCCGCCGGTTCGCCGACACCTACGGCTTCACCTCCTTCAAGCTCAAGGGCGGCGTCTTCCCGCCCGACGAGGAGATCGCGGCGGTCCGGGCGCTGGCCGCCGAGTTCCCCGGCCGGCCGCTGCGCCTCGACCCCAACGGCGCCTGGAGCGTGAAGACTTCCTGCCGGGTCGCGGACGAGCTGGGCGACGTCCTGGAGTATCTGGAGGACCCGACGAGCGGCACGGCAGGGATGGCGGAGGTGGCCGCCGCGGTGCGCGGGGCGGGGCGACGCCCCTCCGGACGGGCGGGCCTCCCGCTGGCCACGAACATGTGCGTGACCACCTTCGACGAGATCGCCGGGGCGTTCGCCCGGGACGCCGTACAGGTCGTGCTCGCCGACCACCACTACTGGGGCGGGCTGCGCGCCACCCGGGAACTCGCCGCCGTCTGCCGCACCTTCGGCGTCGGCCTGTCCATGCACTCCAACACCCACCTGGGCATCAGCCTCGCCGCGATGACCCAGGTAGCGGCCACCGTGCCCCACCTCGGCCACGCCTGTGACAGCCACTACCCCTGGCAGACCGAGGACGTCCTCACCGAGCGGCTCACCTTCCGCGACGGCCGGGTGGACGTCAGCGACACCCCCGGCCTCGGCGTCACCCTCGACCGTGACCGGCTCGCCGTGCTGCACCGCCGCTGGCTCGCCGACGACGGCGGTCTGCGCGACCGCGATGACGCCGCCGCCATGCGGCTCGCGGACCCCGGCTGGGTGACCCCCGCCCTCCCGCGCTGGTGACCCCGGCGGCCCGCCCCCTGCTCCCCAGCCGCCCCAGGGCGGTCAGACGACAACGGAGTCGCATGTGAGCACCGCCCCGGACCGCCCCGCTCCTCAGGAGCCCCCCGACCCGCAGCTGCGGAGCGCCGTGCGGAAGATCTTCCGACGCGTCGTCCCGCTGTTCTTCGTGATGTTCGTCGCCAACTACGTCGACCGCGTCAACATCGGCTTCGCCCAGGACCAGTTGCGCGCCGACGCCGGGATCTCCGCGGCCGCCTTCGGCTTCGGCGCCGGTCTGTTCTTCGTCGCGTATGCGCGAAGCAGACGGCCCGTACCGCCGCCCGTGGCACCGTCAGGGTCTCCCGCCGGCAGCTGCTCACCGACCCGCAGCTGCTGCTGTTCTGCTGGATCTACTTCGCCATCTCGGTCGCCCTCCACGCGGTCACCTTCTGGCTGCCGAGCATCGTCGGCGACATCGCCGGGCTCTCCGGGTTCCAGGTGGGGCTGCTGGTCGCGGTGCCGTGGTTGTGTGCGCTCGCCGCGGTGTACGTCACGGGGCGGGCCTCGGACCGTACGGGCCGGCGGCGGCCCTTCCTGGCGGGCGCGCTGCTGGCCGGCTCGGCCGGCACCCTGCTGGCCACCCTGGTGTCCCCCTGGCTCGGCCTGGCCGCCCGGTGTCTCGCGGCGATGGGCTTCAAGACGTCCTCCCCGGTCTTCTGGACGATTCCGCAGAGCTATCTGGACGCCCGGATCGCGGCGCCCGCCATCGCGCTGGTCAACTCGCTGGGAAACCTCGGCGGGTTCGTCTCGCCGACCGCCTTCGGGATCCTCCAGGACGCCACCGGCTCGACCCGTGGCGGGCTGATCGGGCTGTCGGTGGTGGGCGTCCTGGCGGCGCTCAGCGTGGCGCTGGTCCGCGGCGGCGGGCACCGCGAGCGGACCCGCGGCCGGCGGCCCCGGGCCGGAGATCACGGACCCGGCCGTGGTCCTGTGCGCGGTGGCCCGGCACGCGTACGGTGAGGCACGGCTCAGTGGCGGTGCGCCACAGTGGTCCCGTAAGTGATCTTTGAAAGGGGCTGTCCCGATGGCACAGGAAGTGCGCGGCGTGATTGCGCCGGGGAAGAACGAACCGGTCCGGCTGGAGACCATCCTGGTGCCGGACCCGGGTCCCGGCGAGGCCGTGGTGAAGATCCAGGCGTGCGGGGTGTGCCACACCGATCTGCACTACAAGCAGGGCGGCATCAATGACGACTTCCCGTTCCTGCTCGGGCACGAGGCGTCCGGCGTGGTGGAGTCGGTCGGCTCCGGTGTCACCGAGGTGGCGCCCGGCGATTTCGTCGTCCTCAACTGGCGGGCGGTGTGCGGCCAGTGCCGGGCCTGTCTGCGCGGGCGCCCCCAGTACTGCTTCGACACCCACAACGCCCGGCAGAAGATGACGCTGAAGGACGGCACGGAGCTGAGCCCGGCGCTGGGCATCGGCGCCTTCGCCGAGAAGACGCTGGTCGCCGCCGGACAGTGCACCAAGGTCAACCCGGAGATCGCGCCCGCCGCGGCCGGTCTGCTGGGCTGCGGGGTGATGGCGGGCATGGGCGCCGCCCTCAACACCGGGGGCGTCGCACGCGGCGACTCGGTCGCGGTCATCGGCTGCGGCGGCGTCGGCGGCGCGGCCGTGATGGGGTCCCGGCTGGCCGGCGCGGCCAAGATCATTGCGGTGGACATCGACGACCGCAAACTGGAGACCGCGCGCTCCATGGGCGCCACCCATACGGTCAACTCCCGCTCCACCGACCCCGTCGAGGCGGTCCGCGAACTGACCGGCGGCTTCGGCGCGGACGTCGTCATCGACGCGGTCGGCCGCCCGGAGACCTACCGGCAGGCGTTCTACGCCCGCGACCTGGCCGGGACCGTCGTCCTGGTCGGCGTCCCCACCCCGGACATGACCCTGGAACTCCCCCTCCTGGACGTCTTCGGCCGCGGCGGCGCCCTCAAGTCCTCCTGGTACGGCGACTGTCTGCCCTCCCGCGACTTCCCGATGCTGGTCGATCTGCATCTGCAGGGCCGGATCGACCTGGGGGCGTTCGTCACCGAGACCATCGGCATCGAGGACGTGGAGCAGGCCTTCGAGCGGATGCACGCGGGCGATGTGCTGCGTTCGGTGGTGATGCTCTGATGGCGGTCCGCATCGACCACCTGGTCACGTCCGGCACCTTCTCCCTCGACGGCGGCACCTGGGACGTCGACAACAACGTCTGGATCGTCGGCGACGACGACGAGGCGATCGTCATCGACGCCGCCCATGACGCCGACGCCATCGTCGCGGCCCTCGCCGGCCGGACGCTGCGCGCGATCATCTGCACCCATGGGCACAACGACCACATCGACGCGGCCCCGGCGCTGGCCTCCCGCACCGGCGCCCGTATCCATCTGCACCCCGCCGACCTGCCGTTGTGGAAGATGACCCACCCGGGCACCCCACCGGACGCGGAGCTGGCGGACGGTCAGGTGCTGACCATCGCCGGGACGGACCTGATCGTGCTGCACACCCCGGGGCACGCCCCCGGCGCGGTCTGCCTCCACGCGCCCGAGCTGCGCACCGTCTTCACCGGAGACACCCTCTTCCAGGGCGGCCCCGGCGCCACCGGCCGGTCCTTCTCGGACTTCCCGACGATCGTCGACTCGATCCGGGACCGGCTGCTGACCCTGCCGCCGGAGACGGAGGTCCGCACCGGACACGGTGATCCGACGACGATCGGGACGGAGGCCCCGCACCTGGAGGAGTGGATCAAGCGCGGGCACTAGGGCGAGCGTGGGCACCGGGGCAAGCGGCCGCTAGGGCAAGCGCGGGGCACTGGGGCAAGCGCGGGCACTAGGGAAGGTGCGGCCACTAGGGCAGGTGCGGCCACTAAGGCGCGGTCGCACACATCCCGTAGGGGTGGCAGGCGCCCCCTGCGGGGCCACAACGCGGCGGGGGCGGAGGGTATTTCCGTGACCTCACGCCCCGTGACCTAGCGCCCCCGCAACCTCACGCCTCCTTGGCCGCCCGCTCCAGAATGCGGGCGGCCACCGCGGGGGAGTCCACCAGTGGATGCAGTGCCAGCGCCCGTAGCGCGGCGCCCCGGTCCTTGAACAGCGCGGCTTCCACGGTTGCCCGCTCCACCGCCTTGACCTGCAACATCAGCCCCAGCTGGTCCTCCCGCAGCGGCGCACAGGGCAGCGGCCGGGCGCCCTGCGCGCCCACCTCGCACACCGTCTCCACGATCGCGTCGGGCGCCAGCTGCGGCACCGTCGTCCCGTTGCGGACATTGAGGATCAGCCGGGTGCCGCTGTTGCCCAGGATGGCGTGCATCAGCGCCAGCGCCACCCGGTCGTAGCCGCCGCCCTCCAGATCATGGCTGTCGCGCTGCCAGCCGCCACTGGCCTCCCGGCTGTGCGCCATATACGTCTCCTCGCGCTCCAGCCGGGTCCGCTCCCACAGCGCATACACCGCGTCCGGGCCGCCGGCCGCCGCGGCCCGCTCGAAGAAGCCGCCCTGCTGCTGGTCGAGGAATTCGCCGCGGGTCTCCCGGGTGTCCCGTACGGAGTCGAGGGTCTCGCGGCGGAAGTAGTAGTAGTGCAGATACTCGTTCGGCAGCGCGCCCAGGGTCCGCAGCCAGTCCCCGCCGAACAGCCGGCCCTCCTCGAAGGACCCCAGCGCGGCGTCGTCGGCGAGCAGCCCCGGCAGCAGCTCGGTGCCGTCCAGCGTCAACGACCGCAGCCAGCCGAGGTGGTTGAGCCCCACATAGTCGTAACCGGCCCGGTCCGGGTCCGCCAGGGCCGCCGGGTCCGCGCCGGCCGCCCGTGCCGCCCGGCGCACCAGCCCCACCGGCGAATCACAGATCCCGATGACGCGGTCGCCGAGCACCTGGGACATCGCCTCGGTGACCATGCCCGCGGGGTTGGTGAAGTTGATGACCCAGGCCTCCGGGGCGAGCGCCGCGGCCCGTTCGGCGATGTGCAGCGCCACCGGGATCGTCCGCAGGCCGTAGAGGACACCGCCCGCGCCGACCGTCTCCTGGCCGAGCACGCCCTCGGACAGCGGGATCCGTTCGTCGCGGATCCGGCCCGCCGTGCCGCCCACCCGGATCGCCGAGAAGACGAAGCCCGCTCCCTCCAGCGCGTCGTCCAGACCGTCCGCGACCCGTACGGGCACCGGCGCCGGATGCCCCTGGGCCAGCCGCGCCAGGACCTCGGCGATCACCGCCACCCGGCGCGGATCGGTGTCGTGCAGCACCACCTCGGAGACGGCGCGGCCCGGGTCGTCCAGCAGGGCGCGGTAGACCAGCGGCACCCGGAAACCGCCCCCGCCCAGAATCGTGAGCCTCATGGGGCGGAACGTACCGCAGCATCAGGCACACTGGCGGCACGTGCCGATACGAGAGGAGCGAGCACGGTGAGCAGCCGACGCGAAGACCCTCCGCCCGCCGGCCCGGCCGTGGTGCCGGCCGCCCTCGATCCGCTGGCCGGGGTGCGCGCCGACGGCGATCCGCCCACCGACGTCTATCTCACCGGCACGGTCTTCCTGGACATCATCTTCACCGGCCTGGATTCCGCACCCGTCCGCGGCACCGAGTCCTGGGCCCGCGGTATGGGCTCCAGCCCCGGCGGCGTCGCCAACATGGCCACCGCGCTGGCCCGGCTCGGGCTGCGCACCTCGCTGGCCGCGGCGTTCGGCGACGACCACTACGGCGAGTACTGCTGGGAGGCGCTCGAACAGGGCGAGGGCATCGACCTGGCACTGTCCCGCACCGTCCCCGGCTGGCACTCCCCGGTCACCGTCTCCATGGCCTACGAGGGCGAGCGCACGATGGTCTCGCACGGCCACGAGGCGCCCCCGCCCGATTTCGCCTTCGACGGCAAGCACGCCCCCGGCTGCCCGCCGCCGTCCCGCGCCTGCATCGCCTCGCTGGTCCCCGGCCGGCGGGAGGGCTGGCTGGGCTGCGCGGCGGGCCGCGGCAGCCGCATCTTCGCGGACGTGGGCTGGGACGACAGCGGCCGCTGGGACCCGGCCGACCTCGCCGACCTGGAGCACTGCGAGGCCTTCCTGCCCAACGCGGAGGAGGCGATGCGCTACACCCGGACGGACTGCCCGCGCGCCGCGGCCCGCAAGCTCGCCGACCTGGTGCCGCTCGCGGTGGTCACGCTGGGTTCGGAGGGCGCCTACGCGGTGGACGGGCGGACCGGCGAGAGCGCCGAGGTGCCCGCGATCGCCGTGGAGGCCCTGGACCCGACCGGCGCCGGCGATGTCTTCGTCGCCGGATTCGTCACCGGCACCCTGGCCGACTGGCCGCTGGCCGACCGGCTCGCCTTCGCGGGGCTGTGCGCCGCGCTGTCCGTGCAGGAATTCGGCGGTTCGCTGTCGGCGCCGGGCTGGGCCGAGATCGCCGCCTGGTGGCAGCAGGTGCGGGCCTGTGAGGCGGGCGCACCGGGTGTGCTGCGCCGCCAGTACGCCTTTCTGGACGAGGTGCTCCCCGCGGCCTACCGGCCCGCCCCGCTGGCCCGCGCCGTCCCCACGATCGGCTTCCGCCGCCCGGCCTGAGCCGCCGCGGAGCCGGGCCCGGCGCGTCCGGGCGGTCCCGCCCCAGGGTCCGGCCGGCGCGCCCCCGGCGCCCCTGCCCCAGCGGGAAAAGCCCTCGGGCTTGTCAGTGCTCCGTCGTACTCTGGTATCCCAAGGAGTCGAGTGCAGGCAGGCACTTCTTATGAGCAAAGGATGGGGTTGAGCAGGCCACCGAGCCGCCCTATGACTCAGACACCCACGCAACCGCAGGCGCGCGCCCAGTTCACCGTCCCGGCCAAGCACCCGATGGTGACGGTCCTGGGATCCGGTGATTCCCTACTGCGCGTGATCGAAAAAGCCTTTCCGGCGACCGATATCCACGTCCGGGGCAACGAGGTCAGCGCTGTCGGTGACGCCCGGGAAGTGGCCCTCATCCAGCGCCTTTTCGACGAGATGATGCTGGTGCTCCGCACCGGACAACCGATGACGGAGGACGCAGTGGAACGGTCCATCGCCATGCTGCGCGCGGCGGAGGACGGCGAGGGCGCGGAGAGTGAGACACCCGCCGAGGTGCTCACCCAGAACATCCTCTCCAACCGTGGTCGTACGATCCGGCCCAAGACCCTCAACCAGAAGCGCTATGTCGACGCCATCGACCAGCACACCGTCGTCTTCGGCATCGGCCCGGCCGGCACCGGCAAGACCTACCTCGCCATGGCGAAGGCCGTGCAGGCGCTGCAGGCCAAGCAGGTCAACCGCATCATCCTGACCCGCCCCGCGGTCGAGGCCGGTGAGCGGCTCGGCTTCCTGCCCGGCACGCTCTACGAGAAGATCGACCCCTATCTGCGCCCGCTCTACGACGCGCTGCACGACATGCTCGACCCCGACTCCATCCCGCGCCTGATGGCCGCCGGGACGATCGAGGTCGCGCCGCTGGCGTACATGCGCGGCCGGACGCTCAATGACGCGTTCATCATTCTCGACGAGGCGCAGAACACGAACCCCGAGCAGATGAAGATGTTCCTCACCCGCCTCGGATTCGACTCGAAGATCGTCATCACCGGCGATGTCACCCAGGTCGACCTCCCGGGCGGGACGAAGAGCGGTCTGCGCCAGGTCCGGGAGATCCTGGACGGCGTCGACGATGTGCATTTCTCCCTGCTCACCAGCCAGGACGTGGTCCGGCACAAGCTCGTCGGCCGTATCGTCGACGCCTACGAGAAGTACGACAGCCGCAACGGCTCGTGAGCCCCGCCGGCCGGCCGCCCCGGCCGGCGGGCGCACGGACCCGCGGTCCCAGCAACCATCGGGCCGGGCCCGAGAAGCGAGAAGCAACGCCCCCATGTCCATCGACGTCAACAACGAGTCCGGCACGGAGATCGACGAGCAGGCCATCCTGGATGTCGCCCGCTACTCCGTCGCCCGGATGCGCATCCACCCGCTCTCCGAGCTGTCCGTGATCGTCGTGGACGCCGAGGCCATGGAGCAGCTCCACCTCCAGTGGATGGACCTGCCGGGACCGACCGATGTCATGTCCTTCCCGATGGACGAGCTGCGTCCGCCGGCCAAGGACGACGAGGAGCCCCCGCAGGGCCTGCTCGGTGACATCGTGCTCTGCCCCGAGGTCGCCAAGAAGCAGGGCGAGGAGGCGCCGACCGGGCACAGCATGGACGAGGAGCTGCAGCTGCTCACCGTCCACGGCGTGCTCCACCTCCTCGGCTACGACCACGAGGAGCCGGACGAGAAGGCCGAGATGTTCGGTCTGCAGGCGGCGATCATCGACGGCTGGCGCGCCGAGCGGGGCCTGACCGGCCCCTCTCCGGCCCCCACCGTGACCTGACGGGACAGCCCGATGACCACCCAGCTGATCGCGGTCGCGGTCCTGCTCGTCGTGATCGCCTGGCTCGCCGCCTGCGCGGAGGCCGGCCTGGCCCGGACGACCAGCTTCCGGGCCGAGGAAGCCGTCCGCTCCGGCCGCCGCGGCAGCGCCAAGCTCGCCGCCGTCGCCGCCGACCCCACCCGCTACCTCAATGTCGCCCTGCTGGTGCGGGTCGGCTGCGAGATGGCCGCCGGGGTCCTGGTGACCTACGCCTGTCTGCGCTCCTTCGACGAGACCTGGGAGGCGCTGACCGTCGCCATCGCCGTGATGGTGCTGGTCTCCTATGTCGCCGTCGGGGTCTCACCGCGGACGATCGGCCGTCAGCACCCGCTGAACACCGCCACCGCCGCGGCCTATGTCCTGCTGCCGCTGGCCCGGATCATGGGCCCCATCCCGCAGCTGCTGATCCTCCTCGGCAACGCCCTCACCCCCGGCAAGGGCTTCCGCAAGGGCCCGTTCGCCTCCGAGGCCGAGCTGCGCTCCCTGGTGGACCTGGCGGAGAAGGAGTCGCTGATCGAGGACGAGGAGCGCCGGATGGTGCACTCCGTCTTCCAGCTCGGCGACACCCTCGTCCGCGAGGTGATGGTGCCGCGCACGGATCTGGTCGCCGTCGAGCGGTTCAAGACCATCCGCCAGGCGCTGACCCTCGCCCTGCGCTCCGGCTTCTCCCGTATTCCGGTGACCGGCGAGAACGAGGACGACATCGTCGGCGTCGTCTACCTCAAGGATCTGGCCCGCAAGGTCCACATCAGCCGCGACGCCGAGACCGAGCTGGTCTCCACTGCCATGCGCCCCGCCGTTTTCGTGCCCGACACCAAGAATGCCGGTGATCTGCTGCGCGAAATGCAGCAGGACCGCAATCATGTCGCGGTGGTGATCGATGAATACGGCGGCACGGCCGGCATTGTCACGATCGAGGACATTCTGGAAGAGATCGTCGGCGAGATCACCGACGAATACGACCGGGAACTGCCACCTGTCGAGGAACTCGGCGACGGCCGCTATCGCGTCACCTCCCGGCTGGACATCGGCGACCTCGGCGAGCTGTACGGCCTGGCCGAGCTGGACGACGAGGACGTCGAAACGGTCGGCGGACTGCTCGCCAAGCTCCTCGGCCGGGTCCCGATCGCCGGGGCCACCGCCGAGGTCGATCTCTCCGACGACGCCTCCGACCCGGGCCTGAAGGCGCTGCGGCTGACCGCGGAGTCGCCGGCCGGCCGCCGCAACAAGATCATTACGGTGCTGTGCGAGCCGGTACGTCCGGCGGGCGCGAGCGCCGCCGAGGAGCCGTCAGCGGGCGGTCGCTCCGCCGGCTGAACATCCGGGGAATTCGGCGCGTAATTCCTGGTGATTCCGGGAATATTTCCCGCTGTCGCGCTCCGGGCGGCTACTTATCTCCAGTGCAGCAGAAATGTTCTGCAAGCCATATCCGGGGGAGCTGGATTCCACGGTGGGCGCCATGGAAGGATCTTCAAGCGGTCGCAAACGCGTGGCCGCAATGCGTGAGAGAAATCCTGTAGCGCAGGTTGCCCCGGGGCGGGGGACCGGGGCAACCACCTTCTTCCTCAGCGGCGGCGCGTCGTCCGCAGCCCGGCCGCCACCAGCAGCGCGACCACCGCGACCAGCGCCGCGTCCAGGCCCAGTCCCAGCTTGATGCCACCGAGAGTGGCCTCGGCGAAGCCGCTGCCGTCCGCCCGCAGCGCGGCGATATGCGCCGAGGCGACGGCGCTCAGCAGCGGAATGCCGACGGTGAGGCCCACCTGCTGCGAGCTGGTGACCAGCCCGGTGGCCAGGCCCTGCTCGGCGTCCGGCACCCCGGAGGTGGCGGTCACGCCGTAGGCGATGATCGCCCACAGATGGCCGAGGCTGGCGAGGGTCACCCCGGTCAGGGCCAGCCACATCCCCGTGCCGGTGCCCAGCCCCAGCAGCGCGGCCGTGAAACCGGCCTGCAGCAGCAGCCCGGACAGCAGGGTGCGGCGGGCGCCGAGCCGGCCGATGACCTTCGGCGCGACGAGGCCGGCGCCCGCCGACACCACACCCTGCACACCGAAGACCAGACCGGTGTGGAAGGCGGACAGCCGCAGCACTTCCTGGAGGTAGAGGGTCAGCAGGAAGATGACGGCGCTCATCATCGCGAAGGTCATCAGGCCCGCCAGATTGCCCCACGCGACGGTCCGGCGGCGCAGCATCGGCAGCGACACCAGCGGCTGCTCGGCCCGCGACTCCACCCGCACGAACGCGGCCAGCAGCCCCGCCCCCACGATCAGCGTCACCAGCACGTCCGGGCGGCCGAAGCCCTGCTCGGCCGCGGTCGACAGGGCGTAGATCAGCGACAGCAGCCCGCCGGTGACGGTGACCGCGCCGGGCACATCGATCCGCGGCCGCTCCGGGGGCCGGGACTCGGTCAGCAGCAGCGGCGCCGCCGCGAGGACGGCCACCCCGGCCACGGACAGCAGGCCCATGGTGGAGCGCCAGCCCAGCGCATCGGTCATCACCCCTCCCAGCACCATGCCGATGGTGAAGCCCATCGAGAGCACGGTGCCGCTGATGCCCAGCGCGCGCTCGCGCTGCGGGCCCTCGGCGAAGGTGGTGGTGAGCAGCGACATTCCGGTGGGCACGATGACCGCCGCGCCCAGGCCCTGCAGCGCCCGCCCGGCCAGGAAGGCCGCCGGGGACCAGGCCAGCGCGGTCAGCACCGAGGCCGCGGTGAACAGCCCGAGCCCGATGAGGAACAGCCGGCGCCGCCCGTAGAGATCGGCGATCCGGCCGGACAGCAGCAGGAATCCGCCGGAGGGCAGGGCGAACGCGGTGACCGCCCACTGCAGATCGGCCTGGCCCATCCCCAGATCCCTGCCGAGCACGGGAAGCGCCACATTCAGGATGGAGAAGTCCAGCGCGATGATGAACTGCGCGCCGCACAGGAGCAGCAGGATGAGCTTGGCGCGCGGGGTCATCCGTGCGCCGGCGGGGGAGACGGCCGGTGCGGTGGCGGCGGCCGTCGGTGTATCGGGGGCAACAGCGGTGTCGGTGATCGGCATGGGAAGAGACTGCGGCCCCGGAATACGCAGTGGGGAGCGGGAACTTATCGTGGTGTCCGCACCACCAGCCACGGCACACAGGGGGAGAAACGTGGCCTCGCATACAGCCACCCGGGACACCGCGCGCCGCCGCCAGGATCTGCGCGACTTCCTCCGGAGCCGTCGCGCCCGGGTCACCCCGGCCGAGGCGGGTCTGCCGGACGGCGGCCGCCGCCGCACCCCGGGCCTGCGCCGCGAGGAGGTCGCCGTCCTCGCAGGGGTCGGCGCGTCCTGGTACCAGTGGCTGGAGCAGGGCCGCGACATCACCGTCTCGCCGCAGGTGCTGGACGCGGTCGCCCGGGTCCTGCGGCTCAGTGGCGCCGAGCGCCGGCATCTGTACGTCCTGGCGGGCCTGAACCCGCCCCTGCGGCAGGACGCCGAGGAGCTGGGACTCACCGATGTCTGCGCGGGCCTGCAGCGGCTGATCGACGCCTGGATGCCGTACCCGGCGCACATCATGGACCCGTACTGGAACACCGTCGCCCACAACGACGCGGCGCATCTGGTGCTCGGCCACGGCCGCCCCGGTGTCTCGTCGAACTGTCTGATCGCGTTCTTCACCGACCCCGTCTACCGTGCGCGGGCGGCGAGTTGGGAGGCGAACGCCCCCTCGATCGTGGCGCAGTACCGTGCCGCATGGTCGGCGCGGCCCGGTGACGAGGGCTTCGACGAGGTGGTCCGCGAGGCCTCCGCGCTCAGCGAGGAGTTCACCGAGCTGTGGGGGCGCGGCGATGTGCAGGACGGCGGCCAGCTCCACAAGGAGATGGACCATCCGCTCGTCGGCGCCCTGCTGTTCGAGGCCACCCAGCTGCGGGTCCCGGTCCGTCCCGATCTCAACATCGTGCTGCACCACCCGCGCCCGGAGACGGACACCGCGGCCAAGCTGGAGTGGCTCACCTCTCCGGAGGGCCGGCGCGGCGGGATGTCCTCGGTCGCGGGCTGACGGCCCGGGCAGGGACCGGCCCGCCGCCCCTTGCCGCCGTCCTCCTCCGCCCCTTGCCGCCGTCCTCCGCCGCCCCGCATATGCTCGCCCGTATGAGCGAAGCCGCACCGCTGGACCCCGAAGACCGCAAGATCATCACGCTCGCGCGCTCGGCGCGGGCCCGTAACGGCGTGCCCGAGGGCGCCGCCGTCCGCGACGAGACCGGCCGCACCTATGTCGCCGGCACCGTCGCCCTGGAATCGCTGCAGCTCAGCGCACTGCAGACGGCCGTCGCCATGGCCGTCGCCAGCGGGGCGACGTCCCTGGAGGCCGCGGCCGTGGTCACCGACGCCGAGCGCGCCACCGACGCCGACCGCGCGGCCGTACGGGACCTCGGCGGCCCCGAGACGCCGGTGCTGGTCGCGGGCCTCGACGGCACCCTGCGCAGCGCCGTCCCGGCGGGCGGGACCCCGGCCTGAGCCGGCAGGCCGTACGACGGCGCACGGGGCGGCCCGCCGGCACCGGAGGGCCGCCCCGGGCCGTCCGCTCCCACCCACCGCCGCCTCCGGGCCGGGGTGGTCGGAGACGCGCCCGGGATCGGGGAGAATGGGCGCCATGAGCGTTCGTACCGAGTCCTCCGCCGCGCACCGCGCGGGCTTCGCCTGCTTCGTCGGCCGCCCCAACGCGGGCAAGTCGACCCTGACGAACGCGCTCGTCGGCACGAAGGTGGCCATCACCTCCAACCGCCCGCAGACCACCCGCCACACGGTCCGCGGCATCGTGCACCGCCCCGAGGCCCAGCTGGTCCTCGTCGACACCCCTGGTCTGCACAAACCGCGCACACTGCTGGGTGAGCGGCTGAACGATGTCGTCCGCACCACCTGGTCCGAGGTCGATGTGATCGGCTTCTGTCTGCCCGCCGACCAGAAGATCGGCCCCGGCGACCGCTACATCGCGGGCGAGCTGGCCGACATCAAGAAGACCCCCAAGGTCGCCATCGTCACCAAGACCGACCTGGTCGACTCCAAGGCACTGGCCGCCCAGCTCATCGCCATCGACCAGCTCGGCAAGGAGCTGGGCATCGAGTGGGCCGAGATCATCCCGGTCTCCGCGGTCGGCGACACCCAGGTCTCTCTCCTCGCGGACCTGCTGGTCCCGATGCTCCCCGAGAGCCCGCCGCTCTACCCCGAGGGCGACCTCACCGACGAGCCCGAGCAGGTCATGGTCGCCGAGCTGATCCGCGAGGCCGCGCTGGAGGGCGTCCGCGACGAGCTGCCGCACTCCATCGCGGTGGTCGTCGAGGAGATGCTCCCGCGCGAGGACCGCCCCGCCGACAAGCCGCTCCTGGACATCCACGCCAACGTCTACATCGAGCGCCCCAGCCAGAAGGGCATCATCATCGGCCCCAAGGGCAAGCGCCTGAAGGAGGTCGGCATGAAGTCCCGCAAGCACATCGAGGCTCTGCTGGGCACGCCCGTCTTCCTGGACCTGCACGTCAAGGTCGCCAAGGACTGGCAGCGCGACCCGAAGCAGCTGCGCAAGCTGGGCTTCTGAGCCTGCCGTTCCACTCTCCTGCTCAGCGGCGGGTCTGTCGGAGCCCGCAATGGACGAGGGTGCGCAACAGCCGTCTGTTGCGCACCCTTCAGGAGCCGTCTGAATTCGCGGGCCCTACTGCTGCTTGAGGCACCCCCGGAAGACCCAGCGCCCGATATCAGCCTGGATCCACTGGTTGCTCTGGGTGCCGCACCGCTTCTTCTTGAGGAACGGGCCACCCCAGAAGTGCAGGTCCGTGCAGAACACCTGCCCCTTCCTGATCGACCCGATCGCCTTGGCGTGCACGGAGTGGTTGATGCGGATCGCGGTCTTGGTCTTTGCCTTCCAGCAGCCCGCAAAGAGGGCCCGGGCGGGCGCCGGTGCGGTGCTCAGCTGAGGAGCGCGGTGCGAGGACGGCCCGGCCCCGGCTGCCACGGCCGAGGAGGGCGCGAGAGTGGTGGTGGCGAGTACCGCCGCGGCAGCAATCCCCGTTAAGTGGGCCCTGTCCACCATGTTTCCCCCAAGGTGTGCCTGATGCGTCATCGGTTGATGAGCGCCGCACAGTATGCACGCCGCGATGCAGCGGGGGAATCTGGATTTTGAGGTCGTGGACGCCGGGTCCGGCTGTCACGCTCCTCTGGCGCCGCCCCCCCGGGCCCCGCGGGCGGGTGCCGCCCTTACGCCACGCCCCGGATCCTGCGCACCAGCAGCGCCCCCAGCAGCCCGACGGCCGCCGCGACGCAGTACAGCGCCCGGTAGCCGCCGAGGTGCTGCACGATCGGGGCGGCCAGTGCCGGGGCGGCCACCTGCGGCAGCGCGTTGGCGATATTGATCAGGCCCATGTCCTTGCCGCGGTGTGCGGCGGCCGGCAGCACCTCCGTCATCAGGGCGAAGTCGACGGAGGTGAAGACGCCGAAGCCGACCCCGAGCAGCGCCGCGGCGCACAGCGCGCCCGGCCAGGTCTGCCACCCGGCCAGCAGCCCGGTCGCGGCCGTCATGATCGCCCCCGCCCCCAGCACGAACGGCTGCCGGCGCCCGACCCGGTCCGACCACAGGCCTCCGACGACGACCGTGCCGAGCAGGGTCACGGCGTTGACGGCGGTCAGCACCAGCACCCCGCCGTCCGGGTCCGGGCGGTGCAGCACATCCCGCAGGTAGTACAGCAGGTACAGCAGGGCCAGCGCGTTGCCGAGGTTGATCAGGAACCGGGTCAGCCAGGCCCACCCCAGATCGGGGTGGCGGCGCGGGCTGATCCAGAACCCGGCGAGCACGGCCCGCCAGGTCAGCGCCGGACGGCGCGCGGCCGGCAGCGCCGGGTCCCGGTGCGCCAGCACATACGGGAGGGCGCCCAGCACGACGAATCCGGCACAGGCGAGATAGCCCGCGACCACGCCGCCCGCGACCGTCGCCAGCCCCGTCCCGGCCACCACCCCGAGAATCTGCGCGGCCCCAACCCAGCCGCCGACCGCCCCGCGCTGCCGTTGCGGCACCCGGTCGGGCACCGCCGCCGTGATCGCCGCGAACGCCGCGTTGAGGGTGAGCTGCACCAGACACCACCCCAGTGCCATCGCCGGCACCGTGCCCGCCCCGGCCAGCAGCACCAGCGCCCCGGCCCCGCCCAGCACCCCCGCGAGTACCCACGGGGCGCGCCGCCCGAACCGCGAGGCCGTACGGTCCGACAGCGCCCCGAACAGCGGGTTGGCCACCATCGAGACGGCGGCCCCCGCGCCCGTCACCCACGCCAGCACCGACTCCTTCGCCGTGCCCGGCGGGGCGAGCTCCGCGGCCTGCAGGGCGAGCAGGATCTGCAGCGGTCCGTACCACCCCACCCAGATCGCCCCGTTGGCCAGCGACAGCGAGGCGGTCCACCCGCGTCCGGCCCGCTCCGCGAGCGCCTCCGGAGCCGCTGGCCGGCTCATCCCCGGGCCTGCTCCCGGAGGGCGTCACGCAGCCAGCGGAACGAGGCCTTGGGCGTCCGCTCCAGCGTCTCGTAGTCCACATGCACCAGCCCGAACCGCCGGGCGTACCCCTCCGCCCATTCGAAGTTGTCCATCAGCGACCAGACGAAGTACCCCCGCACCTCCACCCCGGCCGCCATGGCCGCGTGCAGCGCCCGCAGATGCCCGTCCAGGAAGGCGATCCGCTCCGCGTCCTCGATCCCCTCGTACGAGCACCCGTTCTCGGTGATCACGACGGGCGGCAGCCGGTCGCCGTACCGCTCCTGGAACGACACCAGCAGCTCGGTGAGCGCCTCCGGCACCACCGGCCAGCCGAAGTCCGTCCGCGGATAACCTTCGATCTCCTGGGGCGCAAAGGGCAGTTCGGGCGGCAGCCGGATCCCGCCGAAGTCGGCCGCCCCCGTCCCCTCGGCTCCCGGGGCGCCCACCAGCGTCGGCTGGTAGTAGTTGATCCCGTACCAGTCCAGCGGCTGCGAGATCACCTTCAGATCCTCGGCGACCGGCCCCGGCAGCAGGGCCGCCAGCTCCTCGTCCGGATAGCGCCCCAGCAGCACCGGCTCCGCGAACAGCCGGTTGAGCAGCAGGTCGTAGAGACCGGCCGCCGCGGTGTCCGCCTCCGACGCGCTCGCCGTCCAGGTCGGCCCGTGCGAATTGGCGATCCCGATGCTCGCCGCCCCGCGGGCCCGCAGCGCCTGGACGGCCAGACCGTGCCCCAGCAGCTGATGGTGTGCCGCCGGCAGCGCCTCGAACAGCAACTGGCGCCCCGGTGCGTGCTGTCCCAGTCCGTAGCCCAGCAAGGTCAGTTCGGCCGGCTCATTGAGCGTGATCCACCGCTCCACCCGGTCCCCGAGCCGCTCCGCCACCACGTCCGCGTACGCCGCGAACTTCTCGGCCGTGTCCCGGACGAGCCATCCGCCGCCCTCCTCCAGCGCCTGCGGCGTGTCCCAGTGGAACAGTGTCGGCACCGGGGCGACTCCCGCCGCCAGCAGCGCGTCCACCAGCCGGTCGTAGAAGTCCAGCCCGGCCTTGTTGACCGCCCCGCTCCCGTCCGGCACCACCCGGGGCCAGGCCACCGAGAACCGGTACGCCCCGACCCCGAGCTCCTTCAGCAGCCCCACGTCCTCGCGGTAGCGGTGGTAGTGGCCGGTCGCCACCCGCGGATCCGACCCGTCCTTGATCCGCCCCGCCTCCGCCGCGAACACATCCCACGCGGACCGCCCCCGCCCGTCCTCCGCCACCGCCCCCTCGATCTGCGCGGCGGAGGTGGACACCCCCCACACGAAGTCACGGGGGAAGCGGGGCAGGGCGGAGGGCACCGGTTCGCTCGTCATGTGCCGGATCTTTGTAACCGGCGGTAACGGTGTCAAGGGGGCGGTGCGGTACGGGAGTTGAGGTGCAGGTCAGCCCGCCTCGGGGATATCCGGCACCTCGGTCGGCAGGCCCACCCACCCGCTCGAGAGGTAGTTGATCTGCTCACTGCTGAGCGCGCCCCGGAATGCCCACACGTCGTCGATCGCCCCCGACCAGTGGTCCCCGAAGGTGCCACGGCTCTTGGCCCGTCCGACCTGGAGGGACCGCTGTGCCGTGAAGGAGCGCGCATGGTCGGCCCACGGCACCGCCGGGACGCACTGCGGATCATCGGCCGCTCCGTCCCTGTCGTCGTCGAAGCAAGGGGCGGTGCCGAGTTGGCCGTTGACGTAGAGGTGGAGCTGCTGGGCCGGTGCGTCGTAGACCACCGCGAGGTGGTTCCAGTCCGTCCCGCTGTTCCAGCCACCCGCGTTGACCGCCGAGACGGTCTTGCTGCCGGCCGTGTCGGTCCGCGCCATGGTTGCTTCCCATGCCGCCCCGCCGGCCCGATGCGCGCGGGCGGGGACGAAGTCCACCCGGAAGCTGCTGGTGGTGTTCCCCGCGGCGCTGACCAGCGTCATACGGCGGGTGGATTCCACGGAGGTCTGCACCCACGCGGTCACCGTGAAACTGGTGCCGGTGTCGACGGGCACCGTACTGGACGCATAACCCCGCTTGCCGTCCAGGAGGAGGCCTCCCTCGCCCAGGAACCCGGCGCCCGGCACCAGCTTCGCGCCACCGCCGAGCGTCATGGCCGGGCCGCCCGGCACGGAGTTGGCGCCCGCCTCGGCCTCCCGGTCGAATTCCCAGCGGGCGGTGACCTCCCGTGGGACGGCGTCCCCGGCGGGGGCCTGCCCTGTAACGGTGGTCGTGACGGCCGTGGGTGTACGGGGCGTCGCCCACGCCGAGGTCCCGAGGAGCCCGGGAAGGGCCCCCACCAGAAGCCCGCCCAACCCCGCCACCCGGATCAGATGGAAGCGCCTTCGACGCGACGCCGCAGTGCTCCTTGCCAAGTCCCCCACCTCACTGACGAAAAGGCATGCACGTGCATGCCGCGAACGTGCTGTGGGCGGGAACTTAAGCCCAGCCGGGGCGGGTTGAATAGCTCCATAAAGCACCATTGAAGGGGTGGAGCGGGCATTCCGGGGTGTGGGCGCCGGTGATGCCGGTCACCACGCGCTGAGGTTGTACGACTTCAGGACGTGACAGCGGCGAGAACGCGCCAACGCGTCAAGGCGTCGGGCCCTCACTGGATGGCCCGGGCTCCGCGAGGCCCTCGGAGGCGCCTACGCGCCCTCCTTCATCACCTTCGTGATCAGTGACCGCTGTTCCTTCGTGAGGCGCGGGTCGGAGCAGTAGACCGTCCGGCCGTCGACCGTGATCTGGTAGCTGAAGCCGTCCGGCACTCCGACGGGGGGTTCGGTGCGGGCGGTGGCGACGGCCTCTTTGGCCAGGTCCTGCCAGTCGTCGGCATCGGGGCGGCCCGAGGTGTCGATCTCGGCGCGGCGGTCGACGCCCGCGAAGCCTCCGGTGCGGTGGACGTGAATGCGCATAACGGACTCCTCCGACGTCTTCGACGGACTCCTACCCCGTACAGCCACGGTAATCGTGCGCGGGGCGGAAGGCGCTGCCGAATCCTCCCGCTCCGCGCACCGTCGCGCCGCTACTTCGTGGTGACGCCGACCTGTGTCCAGGCCTTGATCGTCGCCTCGTGCTCGTCACCGGCGCCGAAGCGGGCCTGGGCGGCCTTGACGGTGAGGGTGGCGAAGTCGGTGAACGTGGCGTTCTGGGTGAGCTCGCCGCCGGTCAGCACGTCGTACCAGATCTGCCCGGCGCGCTCCCAGGCCTTGCCGCCGAGGGCGGTGGCGGCCAGGTAGAAGGCGTGGTTGGGGATACCGGAGTTGATGTGCACGCCGCCGTTGTCGTCGGTCGTCTGGACGTAGTCCTTCATGGCGGCGGGCTGCGGGTCCTTGCCGAGGACGTCGTCGTCGTAGGCGGTGCCCGGGGCCTTCATCGAGCGCAGGGCGGTGCCGGTGACGTTCGGGCCGAGCAGGTCGGCGCCGATCAGCCAGTCGGCCTGGTCGGCGGTCTGGCCGAGGGCGTACTGCTTGATCAGCACGCCGAAGACATCGGAGACCGACTCGTTGAGGGCGCCGGACTGGCCCTGGTAGTCGAGGTTGGCGGTGTACTGGGTGACCCCGTGGGTGAGCTCGTGGCCGATCACGTCGACCGAGATCGTGAAGTCCTTGAACAGGTCGTTGTCGCCGTCGCCGAAGACCATCCGCTCGCCGTCCCAGAAGGCGTTGTCGTACCGCCGCCCGTAGTGGACGGTCGCGTTGAGCGGCAGTCCGGCGCCGTCGATGGACTTACGGCCATAGATCTTGAGGTAGAGCTCGAAGGTGGCGCCCAGGCCGGCGTGTGCGCGGTTGACGGAGGCGTCCTTGGACGGGCCGTCGGATTCGCTGCGCACCTTCTTGCCGGGCAGGTCCTCGCGGTGGCGGGCGTCGTAGATGGTGCGGTTCGGCTTGTCGGCGCCGGCTCCGGGCTCGCCGGGGGTGAGGCCGCCGCGGGCGGCGATCGCGCGGCGCTCGGTGCGCCGTACGTGGTCGTGCTCCAGGGTGCGGCGGGCGGGCTCGTGCCGGTCCGGGTCGTCGGACTGGGCCAGGTTGTCGAGGATGTGCGGCGGGATGATCGTGCAGAAGACGGGCGTGTGGCAGGTGGCGGGATCTGGCTGCGCGTCGTTGAGGTCCATGCACAAACGGTGGCACTCTGTAATGCCGCTGTCACTGCCCGCGTCCAAGATTCCCGTAAAAGTGTGGTTGGTCGCATTTAGGCCGTAACGTCCGTCCGGTCCCGCATACTGATACGCGACCGCCAGACAGGGCGTACCTCAGCTAGGGTGCTGTGCATCATGCGTTTCGGGCTGCTTCTCCTTAGCTGCCGCGGCGAGGGCCTGTAGTCGTAGGCCGACCCCCTCCCCGCGGAGTTCGGTGTTGCGATCTATCGCCCCGTCGGCCTCTCCCTGGCTCTTGTGGAGCAGGGGGACCCCCAGCGGACATACGAGGAGCCCTACGCACCATGACGAATCCGTCGAGCCCCGCAGGTCATGCCGTCGGCCGGCCCACCCCGGTCACCAACGCGACGCAGCTGCAGCGGCCCTCCGGGATGCCGGTCCACAAGTACGGCCGCTACGAAGCGGTCGACATCCCCGACCGCACCTGGCCCGACAACCGCATCACCGTCGCGCCCCGCTGGCTCTCCACCGACCTGCGGGACGGCAACCAGGCGCTGATCGACCCGATGTCGCCCGCCCGTAAGCGCGAGATGTTCGATCTGCTGGTGCGCATGGGCTACAAGGAGATCGAGGTCGGCTTCCCCTCCTCCGGGGAGACGGACTTCGCGTTCGTCCGCTCGATCATCGAAGAGGGCGCGATCCCCGAGGACGTGACGATCTCCGTCCTGACGCAGGCCCGCGAGGAGCTGATCGAGCGCACCGTCGAGTCGCTGCGCGGCGCCCACCGCGCCACGGTGCACCTGTACAACGCCACCGCCCCCACCTTCCGCCGGGTCGTCTTCCGCGGCTCGAAGGAGCAGGTCAAGCAGATCGCCGTGGACGGCACCCGGCTGGTCATGGAGTACGCCGACAAGATCCTCGGCGACGAGACGATCTTCGGCTACCAGTACAGCCCGGAGATCTTCACCGACACCGAGCTGGACTTCGCGCTGGAGGTCTGCGAGGCGGTCTGTGACGTCTGGCAGCCCGAAGAGGGCCGCGAGATCATCCTGAACCTGCCCGCCACCGTCGAGCGCTCCACGCCGTCCACCCACGCCGACCGCTTCGAGTGGATGTCGCGCAACCTGTCCCGGCGCGAGCACGTATGCCTGTCCGTACACCCGCACAACGACCGGGGCACCGCGGTCGCCGCCGCCGAGCTGGCGATCATGGCGGGTGCCGACCGCATCGAGGGCTGTCTGTTCGGGCAGGGCGAGCGCACCGGAAATGTCGACCTGGTGACGCTGGGCATGAACCTGTTCTCCCAGGGCGTCGACCCGCAGATCGACTTCTCGCAGATCGACGAGATCCGTCGTACGAGCGAGTACTGCAACCAGATGGAGATCCACCCGCGCCACCCCTACGCGGGCGATCTGGTCTACACCGCCTTCTCCGGCTCCCACCAGGACGCCATCAAGAAGGGCTTCGACGCCATGGAGGCCGAGGCCACCGCCGCCGGCAAGACCGTGGACGACATCGAGTGGGCGGTCCCGTACCTGCCCATCGACCCCAAGGACGTCGGCCGCTCCTACGAGGCCGTCATCCGCGTCAACTCGCAGTCCGGCAAGGGCGGTATCGCCTACGTCCTGAAGAACGACCACAAGCTGGAACTGCCGCGCCGGATGCAGATCGAGTTCTCCCGGATCATCCAGGAGAAGACCGACACCGAGGGCGGCGAGGTCACGCCGACCGCCATCTGGTCGGCCTTCCAGGACGAGTACCTGCCCAACCCCGAGAACCCGTGGGGCCGCATCCAGGTCAAGAACGGCCAGACCACCACCGACAAGGACGGCATCGACACCCTCACCGTCGAGGCCGAGGTGGACGGTGCGGAGACGGTGCTGGTCGGTACCGGCAACGGCCCGATCTCCGCGTTCTTCGACGCGCTGCAGAGCATCGACGTGGACGCGCGGCTGCTGGACTACCAGGAGCACACCATGAGCGAGGGTGCCTCCTCGCTGGCCGCCTCGTACATCGAGTGCGCGATCGGTGACAAGGTCCTGTGGGGCATCGGTATCGACGCCAACACCACGCGCGCCTCGCTGAAGGCCGTCGTCTCCGCCGTGAACCGCGCGGGCCGCTGACCCGGCACGAGCACCTCCTCTCGCGCCCCCGTGGCTCTCACCGAGCCGCGGGGGCGCCGTTGTGCGACCCCGCCACCTGAAGGTGGGGTTTGGACTCCGCGCCTGTCACGGTGAGTAAGTGATTCAGTACGTTTGGTGATCAGCGCCCGTCGGACAGGCCGCGGCGCGGACACCAAGGACGTGCAGATGAGCAGATATGGCATGCCCGCACTCTCCCGGCTGGCCGTCGCGGCGGTTGCCTCGCTCGCCGTGGTGGCCTCCGCATTCGCCCCGGCGGCATCCGGAGCCCCGGCCCGGGACGCGGACCGCCCGGAGTATGTGGCGCTCGGCGACTCGTACAGCGCCGGGGTGTTCGTCCGCCCCTGGGAGGAGGACGACGGCTGCGGCCGCTCCGGGCGCAACTACCCGCATCAGGTGGCCGGTCAGCTCGGATTCGAGCTGACGGATGTGACCTGCGGGGCCGCCGAGGTGGTCGACGGGGTCCTGGCACCCCAGCCGGCCTCCAAGATCTACGGGCCGCCGACCATCCCGCCCCCGGGCGGCTGGTCCGATCTGCCCGCGCAGGTCGACGCGCTGTCCCAGGACACCGACTACGTGACCGTCGGCATCGGCGGCAACTCCCTCGGCTTCGGGTCCATCGTGAAAAAGTGCCTCGAACTGGGCGTCACCAAGCCCCTGCAGCTCAGGCCCTGTACCAACCACTACAGCAACGGTGGTGCGGGTGAGGACTGGCTGGAGGAGCGGTTCACTCAGCTGGACACCGACCTCGCCCGCATGATGACGGTGATCCACCGGCGCGCACCGCACGCCCGGGTCGCCGTCGTGGGCTATCCGGCCATCGTCCCCGACAACACCGGCTGCAATTTCTGGCACTGGAACCAGCTCGGCAGCGTCAAGAAGGGCGATATGCCCTGGCTCGACGGCCTCGAACTGCGCCTGAACGCACTGCTGGAGAAGCACGCCGCTTACCACGCCGCGAGCTACGTCGACACCTACGGGCCGAGTGCGGCGCACGGGGTGTGCGAGAGCGGCGACGCCAAGTGGATGTACGGCATCAAGGACAACCTCACCGGTGAGGGCGGCCAGACCGACCCGCCGAACGAGCAGTGCCGCTCCCTCCCCGGTGCCGGCGAGGCCTGCACCTTCGTCCACCCCAACGCCCGCGGTCTGGACAACCAGACACGGCAGGTGAGCCGGGCGCTGATGACCTCGTAAGGCTGACGCCGGTCCCGGCGCGGCCTGCCGTACCCCCACCGGTTTTGGCCAAGCCGGGCCCCGTCAGGAGCGGCCCCCTCAGCCGCCCCACCCGTCGCCCGCCTCCTCATGGCCATGCTCTTCACGGCGTCCATAGGCCCCGCCCCCTACCTTCCGGAGGGGCGGGGTCCTTCGTCATCCGGCCAGTTGTCCGGTACGGGGTGCTGACGCCGCATCACGTATGTGGCTAACATCACGTCCCATACGACGAGGGGGCCGTCGGGGTGCCTCCCGTGTCCGGAGGGCCACGGGTGAGTTACGGAGGGCTGACGTGATGCACAAGATGTGTGTGATGGGCGTGCGCACGTCCTGGCGGACCGTCGCCGATGGCGAGTTCTTCTGCCCGGACTGCGGCGGGGACCGCAACTACCTCCGCCGGACCGGCCGTCGCCGGCTCACCCTCCTCGGCCTCCCGCTCCTCTCCCGCGGCGCCGCCGGACCGGTCCTGGAGTGCTCCGCCTGCCACGGCCACTTCGGCCCGGACGCCCTGGACCACCCCACCACCCTCCGCTTCTCGGCGATGCTCAGGGACGCCGTCCACACCGTCACCCTCGCGCTGCTGGCCGCCGGCGGCACCTCCTCCCGCGCGGTCCGCGACACCGCCGTCGACACGGTCCGTGCGGCCGGCTTCGCGGACTGCTCCGAGGACGAGCTGCTGACCCTGCTCGCCGCCCTCGCCGCCGACACCGGCCGGCTGACCGGCACCTACGACGCGGTGACCGGCGGCCACTGCGGCCACCAGGGCCTGGACCCGTGCGGCACCGCCCTGGCCATAGAGCTCCATGAGGCGCTGGAACCGCTCGCCCCGCATCTCGCCCCCGCGGGCCGGGAATCCCTCCTCCTCCAGGCCGCCCGCATCGCCCTCGCCGACGGCTCCTACACCCCCGCGGAACGCGAGGTGCTGAGCACGGTCGGCAGCGCCCTCATGCTGCGCCCCGCCGAGACGAACCGCCTGCTGGCGACGGCGCGTACGCCGTCCTGAGAGGCACTGGGCCCCTCCCGCCCGGCTCCTGCCGCCCTCGTCCGGCGCAGGGCTCACCGGCTCTGTTACGCGGTCATCAGCTGAGCAGTTCCTCCTCGTCGCGCATCCGGGACATCCGCTGGCCGGTCGCGCGGTGACCCCGGCCGACCTGGAGCGGCAGCATTTCCTGTTCCGGGAGGAGGGCTCGGCGACGCGCCGGGCCCAGGACGACGCGCCGGCCCGCTGGAAGCTGTCGCCCGCGCGCTGTCCGCAGATCAGCGGGAACGAGACGCTCAAGCCCGCGGTGCTGGCCGGCCTCGGCATCGCGGTGCTCCCGCGGCGCTGTGTGGCCCGGGAGTTGCTGGAGGAGCGGCTGGCCCTCCTCCGGCCCGACCCCGAGCTGCCCGCCTGCGCGATCGTGCTGGCGACCTCCCGTGAGACGTCGTTCTCCCCGGCCGAGCGGGAGTTCATCGGCCTGCTCCGCGCCGTGGATGACGCGCGGGCCGTGGGC
Organism: Streptomyces sp. G7(2002); assembly: GCF_028870195.1. NCBI lineage: Bacteria > Bacillati > Actinomycetota > Actinomycetes > Kitasatosporales > Streptomycetaceae > Streptomyces > Streptomyces sp. G7(2002). The sequence continues at coordinate 3,418,503 of NZ_CP102609.1, read as the reverse complement.
GGGGGCGGCCCTCTTCCGGACGGGGAGGTCCCCGTCGGGGGCCCCGGCGTCCCCGGGCCCCTGGCGGCCCCGGCCGGGATGGCCGACGACCCCGCCACCCGGATGGGGTGACGGGGCCGGGTGCCGGAGCGTCGGGCCGCTTCAGGCCGGGTTCACGCCGGGGTCAGACGGACCGGCAGGCTGCGCAGACCGCTCGAGATGAAGCCGCTGGTGGGTTCCAACTCCTCGTCGGCGGTGGCCAGTTGAAGGTCGGGGAAGCGGGCGAAGAGGGCCGGGAGGGCGATCCGGGCCTCCATACGGGCCAGCGGGGCGCCGAGGCAGTGGTGGACGCCGTGGCCGAACGCGAGGTGCTCCTGGCGGGTCCGCCGGATGTCGAAGTCGGCCGCCGTGTCGCCGTGGAACGCGGCGTCCCGGCCGGCCGCCGCGTACGCCGGGAGGATCGCCTCGCCCTTGCGGATGGTCGGGCCGTCCGGGATGTCGATGTCCTCCACCGCGAAGCGGAGCGGGAGGGCGGCGATGCTGGGGGCCCAGCGGAGGGTCTCCTCGATGGCGTCGGCCCAGGGGACCTGGCCCGAGCGCACCAGCTCGAGCTGCTCGGGGTGGGTCAGCAGGGCGTGCACGGCGTTGCCGAGGAGGTCGACGGTGGTCTCGTGACCGGCGCCGATGACGAGCAGGAGGGTGTCCAGCAGCTCCTGCTCGGTCATCTTCTGGCCCTCGTCGTCCCGCGCGGAGACCAGGAGGCTGGTGAGGTCGTCGGCCGGGTTCTCCCGCTTGCTGCCGACCAGTTCGGACAGCAGCGCATGGACGCCTGCCGCGGTGGCGGCGGCCTGCTCCGGGGTGGCCGTGGTGTCCATGATGGCCTCGACGAGGCGGGCGAGTTCGGCGCGCTGCTCGCCCTCCGGGAAGCCGAACAGCTCACAGATGACCTGCATGGGCAGCGGGTGGTTGAAGCGCGCCCGCAGGTCCAGGGGCTCGCCCGCGGGGTGCGCGGCGAGGTCGTCCAGCAGCGCCATGGTGATGCTCTCCACGCGCGGCAGGATCGCGTCGGTGCGGCGGGCCGTGAACGCCGGGGCGATCAGCTTGCGCAGCCGGCGGTGATCGGCGCCGTACGCGGTGAACATGTTGGTGACGCCGATCCAGGACTGCAGCCAGCTGCTGCGGATCTCCTCGCGCTGCCAGGCCGGCCAGTGGTCCCGGGGGTTCTTGGAGACCCGGTCGTCGGTCAGCAGCTGCTTGAGGAGGGTGTGGCTGGTGACCGACCAGGCCTCGATACCGCCGGGCAGCTCGGTCCGCGCCACCGGACCTAGCGCGCGGAGGCGGGCTGCCTCCCCGTGGATGTCGCTTCCGACCGGGTCGATGACGAAGGGCTGCTGTCCCTGTTGTGCCATGGAGTGGCTCCTGCCTGGTCGGGGGTGATCGGGGTGAAGCGGGCCGGGAGCCCGACGAGAGCCCGGTGGAACGCGCCGTTGCGCCACTGCAACTCGCTTGCGTCCACGGCCAGTTCGATGTCGGAGAGCCAGGCCGTGAGCCGCTCGATCGCGGTGGTGGCGATCAGCAGCGCATGCCGCTTCACGGGACAGGCGTGCGGACCCGCCGCCCAGGACAGGTGTGAGCCGCCGCCCGAACCGGGCGTCCCCAGCGACGTGGTGTCGAACTGGCTGTTGGCGGCCGCGTACGACACCATCACCAGCTGCCCCTTGCGCACCCAGGTGCCGTGGAAGAAGACGTCACGGACCGGGAAGTGGGCGGAGTAGTTCGTCAGCGGCGGGTCGTTCCACAGCACCTCGTTGATGGCGTCGTGCGCGGTCAGCGCGCCACCGGACAGGGTGTTGTAGTAACGGTCGTCGGAGAGCATCCGCGACAGCGCGTTGCCGATGAGGTTGGCCAGCGGTTCGTTGCCCGCGCCCATCGTGAGGATGATGTTGTGGATCAGTTCCTCGTCGTTGAGCGCGTTGGGATGGTCCATGAACCAGGACGTCAGGTCCGGACCGCGCTCGGCCTTCTTGGAGCCGACCAGCTCCATGATGTAGTTCGTGTACGCCTCGTTGGCGGCCGCCGCCTCCTCGGGGGAGGTGCCGTCCAGCATCCCCGCGATGGCCTCGATGAGCCGGTCGCTGTAGGAGTCGGGCATCCCGAAGAGGTTGTTGAACATCAGCAGCGGGATCAGCCGCGCGTAGTCGGCGATCAGATCGACCTCGCCGTGCGCCCCGAAGCGCTGGATCAGGGTGTCCGCGGCGTGGTGGACGCGGGCCCGCAGCTCATGCGGCTCGACCAGCTTGAAGCTGTCGACGACGACGTCCCGGTAGCGGACGTGCGCCGGCCCGTCGGCGTAGAAGATGTTCGGGCGCCACATCAGCATCGGCATGACCGGCGAGTCCGCGGGGACGGTCGTCATCCACTCACGGGAGTCCTTGGACCAGGTGCTGTCGTCGTGCAGCAGGTCGAGGGCCGCCCGGTAGTCGGTGACCAGCATCGCGGTCACCTCCGGCGCGATCTCGACCGGCGCCAGCGCCCCGTACTGCCGCAGCTGTGCGTAGATGCGGTGCGGGTCGGCGGCGAAGTCCGGTCCGTAGAGCTTCACCGGCGTATGGGCGTCGGGCTGTGCCGGTGCCTGCTGGTACGGGGCGGCGTGCGCCGGGCAGCCCGGTGGCGGTGCGGCTCCCGGCTGGTGCGGGGAAGTCACGGGTTCGGGTTCTCCTCGGGGGTGTGGGCCAGGACGTGCCCGACGAGCGCGATCAGCGCGTCGACGGACTGCTCCTGGTCGCGGGCGTCGCACATCACCAGCGGCGTCTCGGGGTGCAGATCGAGCGCCTCGCGGAGCTTCTCGACGCTGTACTCGGGCGCGTCGGGGAAGGTGTTGACCGCGACCGCGTAGCGCAGCCCGGCCTCCTCGACGATGTCCATCACCTCGAAGGAGTCCGCCAGCCGGCGGGTGTCCGCGAGGACGAGGGCGCCCAGTGCGCCGCGGGCGATGTCCTGCCACAGGGGACGGAAGCGCTTCTGTCCGGGCGTGCCGAACAGGTACAGCACCAGGTCCCCGGGCAGGGTCAGCCGCCCGAAGTCGATGGCGACGGTGGTGGTGGTCTTCTCCCGTACTCCGGCGAGATCGTCGACGGCGGCGCCGGTCTGGGTCATGACCTCTTCGGTGTGCAGCGGCGGGGTTTCCGACAGCGCACGGATGAGGGTGGTCTTGCCGACCCCGAACGGTCCCGCGATCAGCAGTTTGACCAGTGTCTGGTTCTCGCCGGAGAGGTACATGCTGCCGGTGCTCGCGCCGGTGCCGGGGCTAGGACTTGAGAGAGCGGAGTCCATCGAGAACCCTCTCCAGGATGTGTCGGTCGAATTGCTCGGCTTCGGGGATGGGGGCACGGGCGTGCAGTCGCCCGGCGTCGACGAGATCGGCCACCAGCACCTTCACCACGCTCACGGGCAGGTGAAGGTGGGCGGCGACCTCGGCCAGAGACAGCGCCCCGGGCTGCAGCAGCTCCAGGATGCGGTGCTCCTCCGGGCGTACCTCACTGGTGATCGGCATCCCCACGCTGTGCAGCAGGGTGAGCCGGTCCAAGGTGTTGCGGCTGGGCTGGGCGCGTCCGCCGGTCGCCAGATAGGCCGGTACGAGGCGCCTGCCGCTGCTCTGGCGCGGGGTCATGCCGGGTTACCGAGGTCCCGTGCCCGGCTGTTCATGACCTTGTTGCCCAGGGTCGTGACCTGGACCTGCATATGGTGCGCGACCACACCCATGTTCACCTCCGGGCCGGCGAAGACGGCCAGGCAGGTGTTCTCGCCGGCCGGTATCGCGAAGACGAAGCCTTCATCGGACTCGATCACGGTCTGCCGCAGCCGGGTGTCGTCCTTCTCGGCGAACGCCGCGGTGACGGCACGGCCCGCACCCTGCAGCGCGGACATCATCGCGGCGACGCCCTCGGCGGAGTCCCGCTTCAGGCCGGGCGAGGAGCCCTCGATGAATCCGTCGCCGGAGATGACGGCTGCGTGAATCACATGCGGCAACTCCAAAAGGGGCTCCAGCACCCAGGACTTGTCCTCGGCGACACGGCGGCGGGTGGGGCTGTTCATGACTGAGCGTTCCCTTCGGGACTGCGAGGGGGTTCTGACTGGGCGGCTGCCCGGCCGGATTCGGTGCCGCGCTGGAGCGCGGCCCAGCGGGTTCCGGTCTCTTCCGGGGAGCGCTCGGGAGCCGACTCGGTGCGCGCGGCACTCTCGTCGAGTTCGGACACGGGCTTCCGGCGCCGCCGGCGCGGGAGTTCCCCTTCGGCCTGCTGGGCGGGTGCCTCGTAGGAAGGGGCGGGCGCGGGCTGCGCGGCGGGTGCGGGCTGCGCGGCGGGCGCGGCGGCGGCCTGCGGCGGCGTCGCGGAACCGGTGGGCAGCACGGAGGAGGAACGATCCGGCACCGCGGAACGGTGCGGCAGAGGAGCCATCACGGACATCGGCTGGGCGCTCTCGTCGAGGACGGTGAGGAGGGGGTCACCCGGGATGTACACGACCGCACGCACCCCGCCGTACGGCGAGGGCTCGACATGCACGCCGAAGCCGTACTGACGCACCAGCTGACCGGCCGCCGCGAACCCGGACCGCGGCGGGTCACCGAGCTGGGTCAGCAGCAGGTCCTCGTCACCCGACAGCAGCTCCATCGCCGCCTTGATCTCGTCGTCGTGCATCCCGACGCCGTAGTCGTCGACGATGACCGAGGCGCCGCGGTTGCCCTGCTGGAGGGTGATGGTGACGGGCAGTTCACGGTGCGAGTGGTGCAGCGCGTTGGCCAGCAGCTCGGTCACCACGATCGCGATCGGCTCCACGGCCCGCGCGACCACCGCGACCGGGTCGCGCAGCTGATTGCTGATGTTCACACGCTCGTAGCCGCGCAGCCGGGAGGTGGCGCCGACGACCAGCTCGGCGAGGTAGGAGTCCTCGCGGGTCAGGCCCGGCCAGGCGCCGCAGACGACGCCGGTGGCCTGGATGCGCCGCAGCGCCTGCTCGTTGAGGAAGTCGGCGTTCAGCAGGTCCTGGGCGACGTTCGGGTCGTCGTAGCGGTGCTGCATCTCCTGCAGCGACGTCTGGAGCTGGTAGAGCAGCGCCTGGATGGTGGTGGTCGCCCCGCGGAGGGTGGACTGGGCGGCGGCGTCCACGCGCGCCCGCTCCTTGGTGATCGCGTCGCTGACCTGCTCCAGTACGGCGTTCAGCGCCTGCTCGGTCTCCGACCCGGTGAACCGCGCGTCCAGCAGCCCCGGTACGGGCACATGGGGGTGGGCCAGCGCCAGCGTCAGGTCGGGGAGCCGGCTACCGGCCAGATGCCGGATCTCGGCCTCGGTGGCGCGCAGCCGGGCCGTCAGCTCCGTATTGCTGTGGAGCGTGGCGCTGCTCTGTTCCTCAGCGGTGGACAGGCGCCTTCTCAGGTCCGCGCGCTGCTTGCCCGCACGGATCGAGAGCGCCGCCAGGACCACGGCGGCGGCCGTACCTGCGCTGAGGCACCACAACAGCGCCTCCGGTATGGATGTCATCGAGATCCTCAATTGGGGTACTGACTGGATCGGCCGGCCTTCACGGCGATGTGCTGCCGAACATCACCGGATGCTACCGGGCAGTTGACGAGCCGTGAGGGCCACTTCCACGGGGCGACTGAGAAGTACGGAAGGTCGTCTTCCGCCCGCGATGACCCGGACCATAACGTGATGTGGCCCCGTCATCCAGTGGGATGGCGGGGCCTTTGTGTCCCTGTTGTGTACGCCCGGTGAAAGCTGGTCAGGCGCCCGGGAAATGCCCGTCTTTGACGGCACCGGCGAACGCGGCCCAGGCGGTCGCGGGGAAGGCGGGCGCGGGGTCGTGGGGGGGGAGCGGTGCGTCGGCCATGGCTTCCTCCTTTCCCTGCAAGGCAGTTGTAGGGCTCACCTCGTTGCGCAGCGCAATTCCACAGCGCAATTCCACAGCGTCACGCTCTGCATGCGAACAGTGAGGCCGTTTACGGAAGGTGGACGTGATGAAGCGGATCAAGGAAATGGGGAGCGCGACGACCGCCGCCCGTCGACCGGCCGATGCCCGGCGGGCAACGCCGTGTACCAGGCGCGCGCCGCCAGCGGCGCCCGGCCCGGACGCCGCAGCAGGCCGGGCGACCGCGGCCCGGCCGCCATGCGCGAGAATGGCGCCATGAGTCTGTTCCGCGACGACGGCATCGTGCTGCGCACCCAGAAGCTGGGTGAGGCGGACCGGATCATCACGCTGCTCACCCGGGGCCACGGCAGGGTCCGTGCGGTGGCCCGTGGGGTGCGGCGGACGAAGTCGAAGTTCGGGGCGCGGCTGGAGCCGTTCTCGCACGTCGATGTGCAGTTCCATGCGCGCGGCAGCGAGCTGATCGGGCGCGGGCTGCCGCTGTGTACGCAGAGCGAGACGATCGCGGCGTACGGCGGCGGGATCGTCACGGACTACGCCCGCTACACGGCCGGCACGGCCATGCTGGAGACCGCCGAGCGGTTCACCGACCACGAGGGCGAGCCCGCCGTGCAGCAGTACCTGCTGCTGGTCGGCGGGCTGCGGACGCTGGCCCGCGGGGAGCACGAGCCGCATCTCGTGCTGGACGCGTTCCTGCTGCGCTCGCTCGCCGTCAACGGCTACGCGCCGAGCTTCGACAGCTGCGCACGGTGCGGGCTGCCCGGTCCCAACCGGTTCTTTTCGGTCGCGTCGGGCGGGGTGACCTGCGGCGACTGCCGGGTGCCGGGGAGCGTCGTACCCTCCTCTGAGGCCATTGGGCTCCTGAGCGCGCTGCTGACCGGCGACTGGGAGACCGCGGACGCCTGTGAGGCCCGTCATGCCCGGGAGGGCAGTGGGCTCGTCACGGCGTATCTGCACTGGCATCTGGAGCGGGGCCTGCGCTCTCTCCGGTACGTAGAGAAATAGCGAAACCACCCTCAAGACACATACGCCCCTCAAGGCAAAACGCCCTCAAGACACATAGGAGACGTGGGCCGCATGGCACGACGCGGGATTCTGGGCCGTAATCGACGTGAGTACGTGACGCCCGAGCCGCACCCTTCCGGTGCGCGGCCGCCGAAGATCCCCGGTGAGCTCGTCCCGAACCATGTGGCGGTCGTCATGGACGGCAACGGCCGGTGGGCCAAGGAGCGCGGGCTGCCGCGCACCGAGGGCCACAAGGTCGGCGAGGGCGTCGTCATGGACGTCCTCAAGGGCTGCATCGAAATGGGTGTGAAGAACCTTTCGCTGTACGCCTTCTCGACGGAGAACTGGAAACGGTCGCCCGACGAGGTGAAGTTCCTGATGAACTTCAACCGCGATGTCATCCGGCGGCGCCGTGACGAGATGGACGCGCTGGGTATCCGTATCCGCTGGGTCGGGCGGATGCCGAAGCTGTGGAAGTCGGTCGTGCAGGAGCTCCAGATCGCTCAGGAGCAGACCAAGAACAATGACGCGATGACGCTGTATTTCTGCGTGAATTACGGCGGCCGGGCCGAGATCGCGGACGCGGCGGCGGCCATCGCGGCGGATGTGCGGGCCGGAAAGCTGGACCCGTCGAAGGTCAACGAGAAGACCGTCGCGAAGTACATGTACTACCCGGACATGCCGGATGTGGACCTCTTCGTGCGGCCGTCGGGTGAGCAGCGGACCTCGAACTACCTGATCTGGCAGAGCGCGTACGCCGAGATGGTCTTCCAGGACATTCTGTGGCCGGACTTCGACCGGCGGAACCTGTGGGAGGCGTGCCTGGAGTACGCCAAGCGGGACCGCAGGTTCGGCGGCGCGCAGCTGGCGGACGGCGAGTCCGCGACGTAAGGGCCGCGGGCAGACGCGTAACGGGCCGCCTCCGGTCATCGGAGGCGGCCCGTACGCATTGCTGTCCTTGCCGTCGGCTACTGCTTCTCGGCGGTCCGGGCGGCGCACTCGCCGCAGGTCCCGAAGATCTCGATGGTGTGCGCGACGTCCTGGAAGCCGTGCTCCCGGGCGATCTGGTCGGCCCACTTCTCCACCGCGGGGCCCTCGACCTCGACGGCCTTGCCGCAGGCCCGGCACACCAGGTGGTGGTGGTGATCGTCGGTGCTGCACCGGCGGTAGACCGCCTCGCCTTCGCTGGTGCGCAGCACATCGACCTCACCGGCGTCGGCGAGGGACTGCAGCGTCCGGTAGACGGTGGTCAGCCCGACCGAGTCGCCCTTGTGCTTGAGCATGTCGTGCAGCTCCTGCGCACTGCGGAACTCGTCGACCTCGTCGAGTGCGGCCGACACCGCGGTCCGCTGCCGCGTCGACCGGCCGCGTACCGGAGATCCCGCGCTCGTCGCCACCGTTGCCTCCCTAGGACGTCAGGACTTCCCCCTGCCGTGCGTCCCGCCATTGTGCCAGGTGATGACCGGCTCCCCGGTGAGACGCTTACCCGTACACGCATCTGTCTGCCGACGGTGGTGCGCCGGCTCCTCTTTGCCCGTGCTCACCCGGACACACTCACATCGTCGGTGACGGTGCGGTCGCCGGGTACCTCCAGAGTGCACCCCTTCGAGGCCTCTGCGGCAGCCCTTGCACGCTTTTTCGCGAGCGGCGCGGCGAGCCCGGTGAAGAGCACGAACACCCCGATGGCGAACAGCACGATCGTCGCGCCGGACGGGACGTCCACGTAGTACGAGGTGGTGGTGCCCGTCAGGGTGACCGCGACACCGATCGCCACCGCCACCGAGAAGGTCACCGCGAAGCTGCGGCTGATCTGCTGGGCGGCCGCGACCGGGATCACCATCAGGGCGCTGACCAGCAGCAGTCCGACGACGCGCATGGCGACGGTGACGGTGACCGCGGCGGTGACGGCGACCAGCAGATTGAGCAGCCGCACCGGCAGGCCCGTCACCCGGGCGAACTCCTCGTCCTGGCACACCGCGAACAGCTGGCGGCGCAGGCCGATCGTGATCGCCAGCACCAGGGCGGCCAGCACATAGATCGTCGTCATGTCCTGCGGCGAGACGGTGGTGATCGAGCCGAAGAGGTAGGTCCCGAGGTTGGCGTTGGAGCCCGCGTCGGACAGGTTCATCAGCATCACGCCGCCCGCCATACCGCCGTAGAACAGCATGGCCAGGGCGAGATCGCCGCGGGTCTTGCCGTACCAGCGGATCAGCTCCATGACGACGGAGCCGGCGATGGCGACGGCGGTGGCGACCCAGATGGGGCTGGTGTTCAGCAGGAAGCCGAGGCCGACGCCGGTCAGCGCGACATGGCCGATGCCGTCGCCCATCAGGGCCTGGCGGCGCTGGACGAGGTAGATGCCGATGGCGGGGGCGGTGACGCCGACGATCAGGGCGGCGATCAGGGCCCGCTGCATGAAGGCGTAGTTGAGGATCTCCATCAGCTCAGCAGCCCCGTCCGGATCGGTTCCGCGGCCGCGTCGGCGTGCGGGTGGACATGGTCATGGCCGGGCAGCGCATGCTGGCCCACGGCCTCGGGCGGCGGGCCGTCGTGGACGACGCAGCCGTCCCGCAGCACCACCGCGCGGTCGATCAGCGGCTCCAGCGGGCCCAGCTCGTGCAGCACCAGCAGGACCGTGGCGCCGCGGCCGACCTGTTCGCGCAGGGCGCCGGCGAGCACCTCCTGGCTGGCCAGGTCGACGCCGGCCATCGGCTCGTCCATGATCAGCAGTTCCGGTTCACCGGCCAGCGCACGGGCGATCAGCACCCGCTGATGCTGGCCGCCGGACAGCGCGTTGACGGAGTCCTTGGCGCGGTCGGCCATGCCGACCAGCTCCAGCGCCCGGTGCACCGCGGCCCGGTCGGCCTTGCGCAGGATGCCCAGCTTCGTACGGGCCAGCCGGCCGGCCGTGACGACCTCGCGGACCGTGGCGGGCACACCGCCGGCCGCGGTGGTGCGCTGCGGGACATAGCCGATCCGGGCCCAGTCCCTGAACCGCCGGAACTCCGTGCCGAAGAGCGCCAGCTCACCGCCGGTGAGCGGGACCTGGCCGATCACGGAGCGTACGGCGGTGGACTTGCCGGAGCCGTTGGCGCCGAGCAGCGCGACGACCTCACCGGACCGCACGGTGAGGTCGACGCCGCGCAGCACGGGACGGGCGCCCAGCGAGGCGGTCGCCCCGCGCAGGTCGATCACCGGCTGGGTGGGCGGCTGGTTCATGGTGACCTCCGTCACGTGCGGTGCGGTGTCCGTCACTTGCTGCCGAGCGCCTTCTGCAGCGCGGCGAGGTTGGCCCGCTGGACGCCGAAGTAGTCCTTGCCGCGGGACTTGGCGTTGATCCCCTCCAGCGGGTCGAGGACATCGGTCTTCAGATGGAGATCGCCGGCCAGGGCCTTGGCGGTGGCCGGGTTGGCGATCGTCTCGAAGAAGACCGTGGAGACGTGGTGGTCCTTGGCGAGGGTGTGCAGGTCCCTGATGCGCTTGGCGCTGGGCTCGGACTCCGGGTCGAGTCCGCTGATGGCCTCCTCGGTGAGGCCGTAGCGCTCGGCGAGGTAGCCGAAGGCCGCGTGGGTGGTGAGGAAGGTGTCGGACTTCCGCTTCTTCAGCCCGTCCTTGAACTCGGTGTTCAGCCCGTCCAGCTTCTCCACCAGGGCGTCGGTGTTCTTCTGGTAGTCGGCCTTGTGCTTCGGGTCGGCCTTGGCGAGGGTCTTGTTGACGCCCTTGGCGACCTCGGCGTACTTCACCGGGTCGAGCCAGATGTGCGGGTCCTTGCCGCCCTCGGACTCCGAGTGCGAGTGGTTGTCGCCGGTGGTGTGGTGGTGGCCGTCGACCTCGGTGCCGTGCTCCTCAAGGCTGGTGAGGGAGGCCGCGTCGGCGACGTTCTTGGCGCCGGACTGCTCCACGGCGTCGTCCACGGCGGGCTGCAGGCCCTTGAGGTAGACGATCGCGCCGGACTCGCCGAGCTGGGCGGTCTGCTTCGGGGAGAGCTCCAGGTCGTGCGGCTCGACCCCCGGCTTGGTGAGGTCGGTCACCTCGACGTGCTTCCCGCCGACCTGCCGGGCGAGGAATTCCATGGGGTAGAAGGACGCTGTCACCTTCAGCTTGCCGTCCTCGGTGCGGGCGCCACCCGAGGGGGAGCAGGCGGAGAGGGCCAGCAGGCCGAGCACCGAGACTCCGGCGAGGGTCGCGGTGGATATGGGACGGCGTATGTTCATGACACTCATTTTCAACAAAGTTGGAAACGATTGTCAACAACGGATGGGCCGGTGTGAGCGGGGCGACAGTGGGCCGGAACCGATTTGATCCAGGGGGTACGGCCGCCGGTACCCTGAACTATTCGCCCGGCCGTCTTTTGACCAGCACCCCTCATGGAGACGCTAGGGCGCCGCCCATCCATCGTTCGTCGTCGTAATGAAGAGAGCACCGTGGCCGCCGACAAGATCGATACCATCGTCAGCCTGAGCAAGCGCCGTGGCTTCGTCTATCCGTGCAGTGAGATCTACGGCGGCTCCCGCGCTGCCTGGGACTACGGTCCGCTGGGCGTCGAGCTCAAGGAGAACATCAAGCGTCAGTGGTGGCGCGCCATGGTCACCTCGCGCGAAGACGTCGTCGGTCTCGACTCGTCGGTGATCCTGGCCCCCGAGGTCTGGCAGGCGTCCGGCCACGTCGCCACCTTCACCGACCCGCTCACCGAGTGCACCTCCTGCCACAAGCGCTTCCGCGCGGACCACCTGGAGGAGGCGTACGAGGCCAAGCACGGACGGCTCCCCGAGAACGGCCTCGCCGACGTCAACTGCCCCCACTGCGGCAACAAGGGCGGCTTCACCGAGCCCAAGCAGTTCTCCGGCCTGCTCTCCACCCACCTCGGCCCCTCGCAGGACACCGCCTCGGTCGCCTACCTGCGCCCCGAGACCGCGCAGGGCATCTTCACCAACTTCGCCCAGGTGCAGCAGACTTCCCGCAAGAAGCCGCCGTTCGGCATCGCGCAGATGGGCAAGTCCTTCCGCAACGAGATCACGCCCGGCAACTTCATCTTCCGGACCCGTGAGTTCGAGCAGATGGAGATGGAGTTCTTCGTCAAGCCGGGCGAGGACGAGAAGTGGCAGGAATACTGGATGGCCGAGCGGTGGAACTGGTACCGCGACCTCGGCATCCGCGAGGAGAACATCCGCTGGTACGAGCACCCGGCCGAGAAGCTCTCGCACTACTCCAAGCGCACCGCTGACATCGAGTACCGCTTCAACTTCGGCGGCACCGAGTTCTCCGAGCTGGAGGGCGTGGCCAACCGCACCGACTACGACCTGTCGGCGCACGCCAAGGCGTCCGGCCAGGACCTCTCCTACTTCGACCAGGAGGCCGGCGAGCGCTGGACTCCGTACGTCATCGAGCCGGCGGCCGGTGTGAACCGCGCGATGCTCGCCTTCATGCTCGACGCGTACATCGAGGACGAGGCGCCCAACGCCAAGGGCAAGATGGAGAAGCGGACCGTCATGCGGCTCGACCCGCGCCTGGCGCCGGTCAAGGTCGCGGTGCTGCCGCTGTCCCGCAACCCGCAGCTGTCGCCGAAGGCGAAGGGTCTGGCCACGGACCTGCGCAAGAACTGGAACATCGAGTTCGACGACGCGGGCGCGATCGGCCGCCGCTACCGCCGCCAGGACGAGATCGGCACCCCGTTCTGCGTCACCGTCGACTTCGACACCCTCGACGACAACGCGGTGACCGTGCGTGAGCGCGACACCATGAAGCAGGAGCGGGTCAGCCTGGACCAGATCCAGGCCTACCTGGGCGCACGACTGCTGGGCTGCTAGTCCCGCGCGGGGCGGCGCCGGTCCCTTGCGGGGCGGCGCCCCACCTGTGACCTGTGACCTCAAGCGCCGGTCGGGCTCGGAATTCCGGGCCGGGCCGGCGCTTTTGTGTGGGTGGGCGGTGGGTGGTGGGTGGAGTGGCGGGCGGGGTTGCCGTGGGGGTGGGACCGCCGAGGGGTGGCGTGGGGGCGGATCGCCGTGGGGCTGATCGTTGCGGTGGCTGATCGCAGTGGGGGCGGATCGCAGTGGGGGCGGATCGCGATGGGGGCAGATCGCGATGGGGGCGGATCGCGATGGCGTCGGGGCGTCGGGGCGACGGTGCGGGGTCGCGGGAATGTCTCCCGGCGTCCGCACGTTGTGGCCCGCGAGGGGGCCGCACCACCCCTACGGGTTCTGTTCGCCCGTGCCCTAGGTTCTCCGCGGCCGGTTCCCTAGCTCTTCCGCGTCGGGCGCGTGGCGAGCACCGCGCACAGGCCCGCCAGGGGCAGTTCGGCTCCGGCTGCCATGGCGACGGCGGTGGCCAGTTCCGTGCCGGGGGCGGCGGTGGCCAGGTCGAGGCAGGCGTCGGCGAGGAGGAGGACGGCCGCGGCGGCCGCGGGGGCGCGGTGCCGGGAGTCGCCGCGCAGCAGCCGGGTGCCGGTGACGAGCAGCGCGACGGCCTCCAGGGCGTCGAGGGCGACCCAGGCGACGGCCTCGGCGGGCGGGAGGGTGCCGGCGAGGTAGCCGAGCCAGGGGAGAAGGATGAGGCCCGCGCCGGTGAGAATCCTGCCCTGCCGCCGGCGTCGTCCGGCGTCGGTCCGCACCAGGCCGCCGGAGATGCCGCGACGAGGGTAATTGCCGTGTTTGACAGGAGAGTTGAGGGCGATGAGGGCCATGGAAAGGTTCTCTTTCGGAGTCGCGAACCCGGCCGTCGGGCTCGTGATCAACACTCCGGTTTTCGGTGCCCGCCGTCAGTAACCCCGCTGTCCGACTTGGGGTGGCACCAGCTACACCCCCGGAACGGACACTGCTGTCATGGCCGCCCCAGAACCGGCCCCATACGGTTGGATCATGACCGTCCCGCCCCGGCTCCGCCGGGCCCTCATCCGTATGCGGCGCGACCTCGCCTTCGTCGCCGCCGGGGTGCCGCTGCACCTCGTCCCGGCGCTGCTGTTCTGGTGGGCCATCTCCCTGCTGACCGACACGGTGAACGGGGTCTCTTCCGAGGCTCCCGTGGAGCTGATCGCCCCGCTGACCCTGCTGGTCATCGCCGGATACGGGTTCACTGAGGCGCAGCGCTGGCGGTTCCGGGCGATTTGCGGGGTGGAGCTGCCGCGGCTGCGGTTCACCGAGGGCAAGCGGCAGCTGGGCTACAACTGGCTGGTCGGCCCGCTGCTCGGAGTACTGGAACTCCTGTTGCTGGCACTGCTGTTGACGGCGCTGGTCGCGGCGCTGGTGCTGGTGTGGGTGTGGCTCGTTCCGCCGCAGTGGCGTCGCGGGCACCCCGGCTACACCGTCCCCGGTGCCTATCTCACCGTGCTGGGGCTGGTGGCACTCGCCGCGGTACCGGGTCTGGCCGCGGGGCTCGTCCGGCTGGAGATCCTGGTCGGGCGGGCGGTGCTGGGCGTGAGCCGGTCCGAGGAGCTGGCGCGGCGGGTCGAGGACCTCACCGAGAGCCGGGCCGGTGCGGTGGACGCCGCCGACGCCGAACGGCGGCGTATCGAGCGGGATCTGCACGACGGCGCACAGCAGCGGCTGGTGTCCCTCGCGCTGAACCTCGGGCTCGCCAAGGCCACCCTCACGGACCTGCCGCCGGAGGCACGGGAGGTCATTGATGCCGCGCACCGCGAGGCGAAGGACGCGATCGAGGAACTCAACCATCTGGTGCGGGGGCTGCATCCGGCCGTTCTGGACGAACTGGGGCTGGATGCCGCCCTGTCGGGGCTCGCGGCCCGCGCACCGCTGCCCGTACGGCTGCGGGTGGATCTGCCGGCGGAACTTCCGCAGCGGACCGCGCCGGCCGTCGAGGCGGTCGCCTACTTCGTCGTCTCCGAGGCGCTGACGAATGTCGCCAAGCACGCGCGGGAGGCGACCCGGGCGGAGGTGACGGTCACCCGGCTCGGCGAGATACTTCGGGTGGTGATCGCCGATGACGGTATGGGCGGCGCCGATCCGGCCAAGGGGAGCGGCTTGAAGGGGCTCGCCCAGCGCGTGCGCTCCGTGGACGGAACGTTCCGGATGAGCAGCCCCGTGGGGGGCCCGACCATGATGAGCGTGGAGCTGCCGTGCCCGATGTGAGGCGTGCCGTGATCGCCGAGGACTCCGTTCTGCTGCGGATCGGGCTGGTCAAGGTGGTGGAGATGGCCGGGTTCGAGGTGGCGGCCGAGGCGGGGGACGCGCAGGGGCTGCTGGCGGCGGTCGAGGAGCACCGGCCGGACCTCGCGGTGGTGGATGTCCGGATGCCGCCCGGCTTCACGGACGAGGGCGTGCGCGCGGCGCTGGCGATCCGGCAGAAGTGGCCCGGCACGGCGGTGTTGATGCTCTCCCAGTACGTCGAGGAGCGGTACGCGGCCGATCTGCTGGCGACGAACACCAGCGGGGTGGGCTATCTGCTCAAACAACGGGTCGCGGATGTCGAGGAGTTCATCGAGGCGCTGCGGAGGGTGGCGGCCGGCGGCACCGCGCTCGACCCGCAGGTCGTCGCCCAGCTGCTGGTGCGCCGGGCGAGCGATCCACTGGAGCGGCTGACGGCCCGCGAACGGGAGGTTCTCGCCCTGATGGCCGAGGGCCGCTCCAACGCGGGTATCGCCGCACAACTGGTGGTGAGCGAGAGCGCGGTCGCCAAGCACATCAACAACATCCTCGCCAAGCTGGACCTGCCGAAGGCGGACGCCGACCACCGCCGGGTGCTGGCGGTGCTGCATTTCCTGGGGGTGGGGGGTTAGGGCTCGTCCGGGGCCTGGTTGGTGGTTGCTGGTTGGTGGGTGGTGGTTGGTTGGGGTGCTGGTCGGTGGGGTGGGCGCTGGTCGAGTGGCGGGCTCTGGCCTGGGGAGGGGCGGGCCCTTGCCTGGGGAGGGCGGGCCCGGTCGTCGGTGGGGTGAGGCCCCGGAGCTGCCGGACCGGGCGCCCGTCCTGCGGTCGCTGACCGTATGCGCTCATGGAGCGCATCCGAACCACCCGGCTGGGTGCGGGCGGCGGGCCGCCAGTGTCAGTGCCATGGGCTATAGGTGGTGACCATGACCTCAACTCCTGTGCACTGGAAGCTCGTCGTCGACGCTCATGACCCGCACGCCCAGGCCGACTTCTGGGCGGCAGCGCTCCACTACGAGGTCGAGGATCACAGCGCCCTGATCGCCAAGCTCCTCGACCTCGGCGCCATCCCGTCCGAGATCCTCCTCGACCACCACGACCGGCGCGCCTGGCGGGACGCGGCGGCGGTACGTCATCCCGACGACCCGTACGACGCGGAGAGCGGCGCGGGACTGGGGCGTCGGCTGCTCTTCAACCGGGTGCCTCCGTCGGAGAAGAAGACGGGCAAGAATCGCCTGCATATCGACCTGCACGGTCCCGCGGGCCAGCGGGACACAGAGGTTGAGCGCCTCCGTGCCCTCGGCGCCAGCACCCAGCGCCACGTCGCGGAACAGGGCGGCGAGTGGGTGGTCATGACGGACCCGGAAGGCAACGAGTTCTGCGTGCACTAGCCTTCCAGGGCCGCCGGGTACGCCCTCGAAGTGCGCCCGCTGTGCTCTTCCAGGGACCGCCGGCCACATTCGCCGGCTGAGCACATCGGAACTGCTCCTCTAGTCTTCCGGGAGCCCAGTCACCAGAAGGCCAGAAGGCCAGAAGGCCAGAAGGCCCGAAGGCCCGAAGGTCCGCAGGAGGAACCGCCCATGGCAACGCCGACACCGGGGCAGCCCGTCCGTGGCTCGGCCAAGGGGCGGCCGCTCATGGCCGCGCTCGATCTGTTCGGCCGGCGGTGGAGTCTGCGCATCGTGTGGGAGCTGAAGGAAGGCGCCCTGGGCTTCCGCTCCCTCCAGCAACGGTGCGACAACATGTCCTCCAGCGTGCTGCGCCAACGCCTTCTGGAACTGGTCGAGGCGTGCCTGGTGGAGCAGAACCCCGAGGGCCAGTACGTCCTCACCGCTCTCGGCGAGGACGCCCACCGGGCCCTTCGCCCCCTCGCCTGCTGGTCGGAGGGGTGGGCCGCTGAGCTGTCCGAGCGCTCCCGTGCGGCCGGCCAGGAATCACCCTGAGCGTCCCGGTGCCGCACGGCACCGGAGGCCGGCCCGGCGCGTATATCCGTTGGGCCCGATCCGCGGCGTACGGACGTTGGGCCCGATCCGCGGCGTACGGACGTTGGGCCCGATCTGCGGCGTACGGCGGTGGGGCTCGCTCCGCGGCGTACGGACGTTGAGCCCGGCCCGCGGCGTACGGTCGTCAGCCCGGTCCGCGGTGTCCGGCTGCGCCGGGCGGCTCGTTCGCCGGAAGCGTGGGGGTCGCTCTCGGTAGGGTCGGCCCACATTTCGGATTCGGAGGAGCCATGAGAGTCCTGCAGACCGTCACGCTCCTGGTGGCGACGCTCGGTACGGGCCTGATGGCCGGCCTGTTCGCCGCCTTTGCCTATGCGGTGATGCCCGGACTCGCCCGCTCCGCCGACCGCACCTTCGTCCAGGCCATGCAGAACATCAACCGAGCCATCATCAACGGCTGGTTCCTGCTCCCCTTCCTGCTGCCGATCCCGCTGCTCCTCCTCGCCACCGTCCTGGCCTGGAACGGACACGGGCGGGTGGCCCTGCCCTGGATCCTTGCCGCGCTGGTGCTCTACCTGGCGGGCTTCTTCGTCACCAGCGGGGTCAACGTCCCGCTCAACAACGCCCTCGACAAGGCCGATACGGGAGACGACGACCGGACCGAGGCCGCAAGGGCCGCCTTCGAGGTCCGCTGGGTCACCTGGAACCGCGTCCGCGCCTTCCTCCACACCGCTGCCTTCGGTGTCCTCGCCTGGGCCCTCTTTCTGCACGGCACGGCAGCAGGCACGACGTAGCGGCCGGTGGTGTGCTGTTGAAGCCGCCGTGCTGAGAGCGCTGGGCTCGGGCCGCCACCGTGCTCGGGCCGACGTGCTCGGGTCTCCGTGTTCAGGTCTGCGTGCGCAGGCCCCGCAGGACCAGGTCGCGGACGGCCTCGAAGTCGGCGGTGATCTCGGGGCGGGACCACTCGGGGGCGTAACACGGGTCGTGGAAACGGCCGGTGGCGTCGAAGACGGCGCGGGCGGTGGTGCTGGGGGAGGGGGTGTGGAAGTCGCCCTGGCTGACGCCGGCTTCGATGATGGAGGTGAGCTGGGCTTCGAGGTCGGTGATGTGACGGTCGACCACGCCGCCGCTCTCTCCGATCAGCGTCATATAGGTGGCGAACAGTTCGGGATCGTCGCCGGCCTTGTGCCGCTTGGCCTCGAAAAGGGCGGTCAGCCAGCGGTCCAGCCGCTCCGGAGCTGGTCCTTCCGCCGTGACGATGACCGACAGCTCCTTGCTCGTACGGTCCAGCCAGCGCTCCGTGACCGCCTCCCGCAGCGCCGTCTTCGTACGGAAGTGGCGGTAGACGCTGCCATGGCTGACGCCCAGGGCCCGCGCCACATCCACGACCGTGGCCTTGGCCGGCCCGTAGCGGCGCAGCACCTCCTCGGTGGCTTCGAGGATGCGCTCTGGGGTCAACGTCTCGGGCGGCATGGGGCGGGTCGGCCTTTCTGGAAAGCGGGTGGTCACGGGTCGGGAGGGCGTGGGGGACGGTGGTACGTACGGACGGTACCTGGCCGTGCCCCACAACCGCTCCGGTGGCCCGGTGGCGGCCCGGCGGCCCGGAGGCGGCCCGGTGGTCCGATGGCGGCGTGGCCCCGTGGCCCCGTGGCGACACTGCCCCGTGGCCGCTTTGGCTGGTGGACGCCGCCCGCGGTCACCCGGGCGGTGGCGGCGCGCCGCCCCGCAGTGATGCTTCCCCAGTGCTCCGCCTCCCCGGTGGTCAGTGCTCGCTGTCCAGGTGGGCCATCTGTGCGCTGGGGTAGCGGTCGCCGGCGGCGGCACCGGCCGGGATGGCCTGCTCTATCGCGGTGAGGTCGTCGGCGTCCAGAGTGACGTCCAGGGCGCCGAGGGCCTCGGTCAGCCGGTCGCGGCGGCGGGCGCCGATCAGCGGGACGATGTCCTCGCCGCGGGAGAGCACCCAGGCGATGGCGGTCTGCGCGACCGAGACGCCCTTCTGTTCGGCGATCTTGCGCAGCGCCTCCACCAGGTCGAGGTTGCGGTCGAGGTTCTCGCCCTGGAAGCGCGGGCTCATGCCCCGGAAGTCATTCGCGGCGAGCTTGCGGTCGCGGGTGAAGTGGCCGCTGATCAGGCCGCGGGACAGGACCCCATAGGCGGTGATGCCGATGCCCAGTTCGCGGGCGGTCGGCAGGATCGCCTCCTCGATGCCGCGGGAGATGAGGGAGTACTCGATCTGGAGGTCGGCGATCGGGGCCACGGCGGCGGCCCGGCGCAGGGTCTGCGCGCCCACCTCGGACAGGCCGATGTGGCGGACATGTCCGGCCTCGACCAGCTCGGCGATGGCGCCGACGGTCTCCTCGATCGGGACGTCCGGATCCACCCGGGCGATCCGGTAGATGTCGATGTGGTCGGTGCCCAGGCGCTGGAGGGAGTACGCGGCGAAGTTCTTCACCGCGTTCGGCCGGCCGTCATAGCCGGTGAAGTGGCCCTCGATGGTGCGCAGAGCGCCGAACTTCACGCTGATCTGCGCCTTTTCGCGAGCCGCCGCGGGGGCGGTGCGCAGACCTTCGTTGATCAGCAGTTCGTTGTGGCCCATGCCGTAGAAGTCGCCGGTGTCGAGCAGGGTGATGCCCGCGTCGAGGGCGGCGTGGAGGGTGGCGAGGGATTCGCTGCGGTCGCTGTCTCCGTAGAGGGCGGACATGCCCATGCAGCCGAGGCCGAGGGCGGAGGTCTGCGGGCCGGTGGTGCCCAGGGTGCGGGTCTGCACTGCGTGCTCCTAGAGGTGAGGGGAGGGAGGGGCGCTGAGGGGACGGGGAACGGCTGCCGTGTATTCACCATGACATGACGGCTGACAGATTTCAATATCTGTCAGCCGTCATGTGGATCCGGAATTGAGCGTCGGGAGTCGAGCGTCGGCCGTCGGCGTCGGACGTCGATCGTCTGCTGTCGCCTGTCCCCCGCCTATCGCCGCCCCCCGCCGCCCGTCCTCGCCCGTGAGCCCTCCCCGTTTTCTCGCTCCTCGCCGGTCAGCGCAGGGTCAGCCCAGGATCAGCCCAGGTCAGGGCACATCAACGCACGGTGCGTGGCAGGCGCAGGGCGAGCAGTGTCGTGCCGGCGACGATGGCCAGTTGCGTCAGCAGTGCGGTGAGCAGGGCGTCGCGGATGCCGACGGACGGCAGCAGCGAGAGGAAGAGGGTGCCGAGGGTGGCCACGCCCAGGGCGAGGCCGGACTGCTGGGTGGTGACCATGGCGCCGCCGCCCACGCCCGCCTGCGTCATTGGCAGTTCGCTCAGCACGATGCGCATCAGCACCGGCATCACCATGCCCTGTCCGATGCCCAGTACGGCCATGCTCGGCGCGAGGCCGGCCACCGATATCCCGGGCCAGCCCGCGTGCACGGTCAGTGCGAGCAGGGCCAGCCCGGCGCCCTGGATCAGTGAACCGGCGATCACCACCCGCCGCCCGAACCGCAGCACCAGCCGCGGACCGGCGAGCGAGGCGAGGAAGAAGGCGGCGCACAGCGGCACCAGGGACAGCCCGGCCGCGAACGGGCCGAAGTGCAGGCCGCTTTGGAGGGCGACCGCCACGACGAACATGAAGCCGCCGAAGCCAAGTGTGAACGGAACGAGCATGAGAAGTCCGCTGTTCACGGAGGGGATGCGCAGCAGCGAGGGCGGGACCAGCGGCGTACGGCCGAGGCGCTCGGCCCGGCGCTCGACCAGAACGAACGCGGTGGCGGCAAAGGGGAAGGTGGCCAGCAGGACCCAGGACCACAGGGGCCAGCCGGCCGCCCGGCCCTCGGTCAGCGGCAGCAGCAGGGCGATCAGGGCGGCGGCGAGCAGTGCGGTGCCGGGGCCGTCCACCCGGGCGGGGTGCGGGGAGCGGGTCTCGGGGACCGTACGGGCGGCCAGCAGCCAGGCCGCGGCGGCCATCGGGACGTTCACCAGGAAGACCGCGCGCCAGCCGGTGCCCGCGAGGTCGACGGAGACCAGCAGCCCGCCGAGCACCTGGCCGACGGCGCTGGACACCCCGGCCGTGCCGCCGTAGAGGCTGACGGCCTTGGCGCGCCGCTTGCCTGTGGTCGTCGCCTGGATGGTGGCCAGCACCTGCGGCAGCAGCAGTGCGGCCGCGCCGCCCTGGGCGACCCGGGCGGCCACCAGCGTCCAGGCGTCCGGCGCCAGTCCGCAGGCCAGCGAGGTCAGGCCGAAGGCGGCCAGGCCCCACAGGAACAGCCGGCGGCGGCCGATCATGTCGCCGAGCCGCCCGCCGAGGACCAGCAGCATCGCGTAGGCGACGCCGTAACCGGCCACCACCATCTCCAGCATCGCCGGGCCCGCGTGCAGATCGTGGTCGATGGTGGGCAGGGCGACATTGACGATAAAGAAGTCGATCATGGGGAGGGCCGCGCCCAGCAGTACGGTCAGCAGGCCGAGCGGGGTCAGCACGGTCGGACGCTGCTGCTGTGGGGCGGGGCCGGGTGCGGCCGGTGCCTCCGGGGTCGCCGGGGCGTCCGGGAACGCGGCCTCCGGGGCGGTGGCCGGGGCTCCCAGGGGCACGGCCGGGGCTTCCGGAGTGGTCGTCTGTGCTCGGATATCGCTCACGGGTTCGACGATCGTCGACCCGCTCACCCGGGTACCAGAGTGTTCTTATCCTGGTACCAGTGCTACCTGGCAACCGGCTCGGGCCTGCGGCACGCTGGACCCATGACCCTGGACCCGTCCCCGCCGCAGCCTGCCACAGGCCCCGGTGGCGCCGCCGCCCCGCCGTACGGCACCGCTCCGCGCGATGACGCCGCCCGCCGGGCCGAGCTGGCCGCCTTCCTGCGCAGCCGACGGGAGCGGATCACACCCGAGCAGGTCGGGCTGCCGAGGGGCGCCCGCCGGAGGACCCCCGGTCTGCGCCGCGAGGAGGTCGCGCACCTGGGTGCGGTCGGGGTCACCTGGTACACCTGGCTCGAACAGGCCCGGGACATCCATGTATCGCCGCAGGTCCTGGACGCGGTGGCCCGTGCCCTGATGCTCGACCGCGCCGAGCGCAGCCATCTGTTCGCGCTGGCGGGGGCGGTCGATCCGATGCCCGGCAGGGAGTGCACGGGCGTGACGCGGGAGCTGCGGCAGCTCCTGGAACAGCTCACCTCGTTCCCCGCGGTCGTCCAGAACAGCCGCTTCGACATCCTCGCCTACAACCGCACGTACGGCCGCCTGCTGTGCGATCTCGATGCGCTGCCCCAAGAGGACCGCAACTGCATGTGGCTGGCGTTCACCCACCCCGAATGGCGGGCGAGCATGGGCGATCTGGAGGGCGCGATGCGGGTGATGGCCGCCAAGTTCCGGGCGTCGATGGCCGAGCATGTCGCGGAGCCGGCCTGGAAGGCGCTGGTCGCGCGGCTGACGGAGGCCTCGCCGGAGTTCCGGGAGATCTGGGCGCAGCACGAGGTCGTCCGCCCGGTCAGCTCCGTCAAGCTCTTCCGGCATCCGCGGGTGGGCGCGCTCGAACTGACCGCCACGAGCCTGTGGACGGGGCCCAACCCCGGTCCCAAGCTGCTCTTCTACACGCCCGTGGACGAGACGTCACGGGAGCGGCTGGAGCAGCTGGCGGCGGAGCCGGCGGCACTCGCCGCGGTGTGACCGTACGGCCGGACGTCTGAGGGGGCGCGGGCTCGCCGGGCCGGAAGGAAGCCCCCTCCTAAGGCCGCGCATCCGCCGGCCGGTACCCCGGGGCCTCGTCCTCGAACAGCGCCGCCGTGCGGTCGGCCGTCGCCCTCGCCCACCGGCCCGTGGTCAGAGCGCCGAGCAGCAGGACGGCCGCGCCGCAGCCGGCGATGATCCACCACGCCGGGCGGCCGGCCGCGAGGAAGGCGTCCGCGGTGGCGGCGGCATGCGCCCCGCTCGCCAGTACGGCGCCGATCACCGCGACGCCGAGCGACTGCCCGACCTGCCGGCTGGTGGAGGCGACAGCGGCGGCCACCCCGGCCTGGGCGCGGGGCATCCCGGACACCGCGGTGTTGGTGATCGGGGCGTTGACCAGGCCGAACCCGATGCCGAACAGGACATAGCCGGTGAACAGCAGCGGGTTCGTCGACTGGGCGTCGAAGGCCGCGAAGAGCAGCCCGCTCGCCCCCATCGCCGTACCGGCCAGGAGCAGTGACAGCCGGGGCCCGCGGCTGCCCACCAGCCGTCCCGACACCGGCGCGAAGATCAGCGTCACCCCGGCCATGGGGAGCATGTAGAGCCCGGCGTCCAGAGCGGACAGACCGCGGATGTTCTGCAAATACAGCGTGTTGATGAAGAGGAAGCCGGCCAGCGCGGCGAAGGCGCAGACCGCCACGACCGTGGCCCCGCTGAACGGTGCGCTGTGGAAGAACCGCAGATCGATCAGGGGTTCCCGGCGGCGCCGCTCATAGCCGATCAGACCGGCCAGAGAGGCCAGCGCGAGCAGCACGAACGCCAGGATCTCCGGGGACGTCCAGCCGGCGTCCGGGGCCTCGATGATCGCGTACGTCAGCGAGCCCAGCAGCCCGATCACCAGCAGCTGGCCGACCGGGTCGACACGGCGCGGCTTGGGGGCGCGCGATTCGGGGACGTAGCGCAGGGTCAGGAAGAGCGCGAGGGCGCCGATCGGGACGTTGATCCAGAAGATCGAGCGCCAGCCGACGCTCTGCACCAGCAGCCCGCCGATCACCGGACCGGCGGCCATGCTGATGCCGACGACCCCGCCCCACGCCCCGATCGCCCGGGCCCGTTCCCGCGGTTCGGTGAAGGTGTTGGTGATGATCGACATTGCGACGGGGTTGAGCATCGAGCCGCCGACCGCCTGCACCATCCGGAAGACCACCAGCCACTCCAGGCTCGGCGCCAGGCTGCACAGCAGCGAGCCGGCCGCGAAGACCACCAGCCCGATCAGGAAGATCCGGCGCCGTCCGAGCCGGTCGGCGGTGGAGCCGGCCAGCATCAGCAGCGCCGCCAGCACCAGGGTGTAGGCGTCGATGGTCCACTGCATGCCGGCGACCGAGGCGTGCAGGTCACGCTGGATGGACGGCAGGGCGACATTGAGGATGGTGTTGTCGAGGCTGACGATCAGCAGGCTCATACAGCAGATCGCCAGCACCAGAAGACGCCGTCGACGGCTGAGCTCAGGCATTCTTGAACGCTACAACGATCCGCCGTCCCAGGCCCTGGCGGGGCCACTCGCGCGGTGCGGGACAATGGGAGGTCGCAGCGGCCGGTACCCCGTACGGCCGCGGCCCGCCCGCCCCGCCAACGGAAGCCGAAGAAAGCCGAAGGTATCGCCGCCATGACTCTGCTGCAGATCGGTCCGCACGCGGTGCAGCCACCCGTGGTCCTCGCGCCGATGGCCGGGATCACCAATGCCCCGTTCCGGACGCTGTGCCGGGAGTTCAGCGGCGGCAAGGGCCTGTTCGTCAGCGAGATGATCACGACGCGGGCGCTGGTCGAGCGCAACGAGAAGACCATGCAGCTGATCCACTTCGACGAGACCGAGAAGCCGCGCTCGATCCAGCTGTACGGCGTCGACCCGGACACCGTCGGCAAGGCCGCCCGCATGATCGCGGAGGAGGACCTCGCCGACCACATCGATCTCAACTTCGGCTGCCCGGTCCCGAAGGTGACCCGCAAGGGCGGCGGCTCGGCGCTGCCGTACAAGCGGAACCTGCTGCGCTCGATCCTGCGGGAGGCGGTGGCGAACGCGGGCGGCCTGCCGGTGACGATGAAGATGCGCAAGGGCATCGACGACGACCACCTCACCTACCTCGACGCGGGGCGGACCGCGGCCGAGGAGGGCATCACGGCGATCGCGCTGCACGGGCGCACCGCGGCCCAGCACTACGGCGGCACCGCCGACTGGGACGCCATCGCGCGCCTCAAGGAGCATGTCCCGGAGATCCCGGTGCTCGGCAACGGCGACATCTGGTCGGCCGAGGACGCCCAGCGGATGATGCGGGAGACCGGCTGCGACGGAGTGGTCGTGGGGCGCGGCTGCCTCGGGCGGCCGTGGCTCTTCGGGGATCTGGTCGCCGCCTTCGAGGGCACCGGCACCTACGCGCAGCCGACGCTCAAGGAGGTCGCCGCCGTCATGCTGCGGCACGCCACCCTCCTCGGCGAGTGGATCGGCGACGAGGCGCGCGGCGTGATCGACTTCCGCAAGCATGTCGCCTGGTACACCAAGGGCTTCTCGATCGGCTCCGAGATGCGCCGCGGTCTCGCGGTGACCTCCTCCCTCGACGAGCTGGACGGGCTGCTGTCGGAGCTCGACCTGGACCAGCCGTGGCCGGCGGGCGCGGACGGCCCGCGCGGCCGTACCTCGGGCCGCAACCGGGTCGTCCTGCCGGACGGCTGGCTGGACGACCCCTACGACTGCGCGGGCGTGGACGCGGGCGCGGAACTGGACACCTCGGGCGGCTGAGCCGGGCCGGGAACGGCGGTGCCGCGAAGCCCCCACCCCTACGGCACCCGTGTACCTCCATGGCGTGTCAGCGCGCAGGCGCGGGCCGCCGAGGCCGTGTCGCCCTACCGTTTGCGCCCGTACGGGAGGTGCCCGGCAGCCCGTACTGCCGCCCCCGGAACCCGGCAGGAACGGGTGGCGGGACCGAGGCCGAGGCCGAAGGAGTCGCTGTGGTGAGCGGGCACCGTTCCATCGGGGACACGGAGAAGGCCGTCCAGGCCAAGCTCGGTGACACCCCCGTCCGCCACGAGCGGATGGCCGCGGTCGCGAATCTCTACCGCGCCGCGGCCGCCGTACGGCAGCACTTCGAGAACTCCGTACTGCGCGGCGTCGAGCTGACCTGGACCTCCTTCGTCGTGCTGTGGGTGGTGTGGATCGGGGGCGAGCGGGAGACCCGCCTGGTCGCCGAGGAAGCCGGTATCTCCAAGGGCACGCTCACCGGCGTCGCCCGCACTCTCCAGAGCCGCGGCCTGCTGGAGCGCAAGGACCATCCGACCGACGGACGGCTCGCCCTGCTCGCGCTCACGCCCGAGGGCGAGCGGCTGATCGCCCGGGTCTTCCCGGAGTTCAACGCCGAAGAGGTCTTTGTCACCGAGGGGTTGAGCGACGATGAGGCGCTGGACCTGGCGGATCTGCTGCGCCGGATCGTGGACCAGGTCGAGACCCGGGGCGAGGACCGGCGGCTGGAGCTGCTGGACGGCCATGAGCCGCGCCCGCGGCGGAGCGGACGCCGGGCCAAGAGGTAGGGGAGTGGGGCCGGGCCGTGGCTCCCCGGCTCACCACCCCGCGCCGCCCGCACGACCGCTGCCTCACGCCGCGCCGCCCGTACGACCGCCGCCTCTTACCGGCCGCCGTACCGGTCAGCTTTCCGGGCCGCCGCCCGCGCCGGCGGCCACCAGCCCGGCGGCGCCGATCTCCCGGTAGCGGACGAGGAGTTCACCGAGTACCCGGACCGCCTCCTCGTCGGCCGGTGTGTAGATCCACATCTTGGCGTCCGGGACGGCGGTCGTGGTGAATCCGGTCGCCGTGATGGTGACCTCGCGGCCGTCGGCCGTCCGGAATCTCTTGCGGTGGGTGACCGGTGCGGTGACTTCGTGCCGGGCCCACATTTCCGCGAAGAGCGGGCTCGCCCCGGAGAGTTTCCGGATATACGCCTGCCAGTGCGGGTCATGGGGGCGGCGGCCGAATTCGGCCCGCAATTGGCCCACCATGAAGGAGACTTCACGCTCCCAGTCGACGAGCGGCTGGCTTTCCTCGTCCGCCGTGAAAAGGCGCCACAGCACATTACGGTCGGCCGGTGGCAGCAGCACGATACGGGGGTCGAGTGCCGCATAGGCGTCGTTGAACGCCAGTACGTCGTAACCGGCGGACACCAGGCCCGTCGGCAAGGGATTCAGCGCATCCAGAATGGTCTGCGCCTCGGACGGCAGCGGCTGCCGCGCCGGGGTGCAGGACGCGGCGCCGGGGACCCCGGCGAGCCGGTGCAGATGCTCGCGTTCGGCCGGGCCGAGCAGCAGCGCGCGGGCGATGGCATCGAGCACCTGCACACTCGGGTTGATGGCCCGGCCCTGTTCGAGCCAGGTGTACCAGGCCACTCCGACCCCGGCGCGCTGGGCGACCTCCTCGCGGCGCAGCCCCGGGGTGCGCCGCCGTGGACCGCCGGGCAGTCCGACGTCGGCCGGTGTGATGCGCTCCCGGCGGAGCCGCAGAAAAGCGGCGAGTTCACCGCGCCGGGAGGCCGCGGCGGCTGCGGAACGGGTGTGGGTGCTGGACACCGCACCATCATGCGGGACGCCGTGACCCCGTGCCAGATACCGCCGGTACCAGGATCACTGGATATCTGGTACCCGAATACCCCGGCCGTGATCATCGCTGTCATGAGCGAGCTGACACAGGACCGCATCCCCGAACCCGGCCGGATATCCGCCGTGGAATCCGCGGACGGCGTCACGAGGGATGCGCCGCCCGCCGCCCCGAAAGGAAAACGACCGCAGCACACCGGAATCCTTCTTGTCGTCCTCGGCGCGGTGTTCATGGCGCTGCTGGATGCCACCGTGGTGAATGTCGCCACCCCGACCATGCGGACCGACCTCGACACCACCGGTTCCGCACTCCAGTTGATCGTCTCCGGCTATACGATTTCCTATGCGGCGCTGCTGATCACCGGCGCCAGACTCGGTGCCCGGCACGGCTTCCGGACCGTCTTCCTGACCGGTCTCGCCACCTTCACCCTCGCCTCGCTCGCCTGTGGCCTGGCGCCCTCGGCGGGGGTGCTGATCGCCGCCCGTGTGGTGCAGGGCCTCGGCGCGGGGCTGATGGTCCCGCAGATCTACAGCCTGATCCAGCTGACCTTCGAAGGGCCCGCCAGGGCACGGGCATTGAGCCTGTACGCCACGGTGATCGCGGTCGCCGTGGTGGTCGGCCAGGTCGCCGGCGGACTGCTGGTCAGTGCGGATCTGTTCGGCACGGGCTGGCGTCCGGCCTTCCTGATCAATGTGCCCGTCGGGCTGGCGCTGCTGGTCGCCGCGGTACGGCTGCTGCCCGTCGGGACGCCCCGGTCGGCCAAGGGCCTTGACCTGCCCGGTCTGGTCACGCTGACGGCCGCGCTGCTGTTGCTGGTCATACCGCTGGTCCTGGGCCATGAGCAGCACTGGCCGCTGTGGACGACGCTCTGTCTGGCCGCCGCGGCCCCGATGTTCGGGGTGTTCGTGCTGGTCGAGCGGGGGGTCGCACGGCGCGGCGGGGCTCCGCTGGTGCCCGGCCGGGTGCTGCGCTCACCGGACCTGGTGTGCGGTGCGGCCGCGCTGTTCTTCGGCATGGCCGGGTACGCGGGCTTCCTCTTCTCCTTCTCCCAGCATCTGCAGTCGGGGCTCGGCGAGTCCGCGACCCGCGCCGGTCTGGCCTTCGCCCCGCTGGCCCTCGGCGTCGCCACCGGCAGCCTCACCTGGCAGAAGCTGCCCGCCCGGTGGCATCTGCCGATGATCGCCTCCGCCTCCGCCCTGGCGGCGGCCGGATATCTGGGCATCGGGTACACCCTGCGCGCGGGCGGCCAGGGAGGTCTCGTCCTGCCGGCGCTGCAGCTCCTCTGGGGGCTCGGCCTCGGGTACACCACCAGCCCGCTGCTCACCCTCGCGCTGTCCCGGATCGACCCCGCGGACGCCTCGGATGCCAGCGGGGTGCTCACCACCGTCCCGCAGCTCGCGCAGGTGGTCGGTGTCGCGGTGTACGGCAGCGTCTTCCTGGCCCTCGCGGACCGGCCCGGGACCGCCGGAGCCGCCGCGCCGTCGGCCGTCGCCTCGGCGCAGGCCCTGTACGCGACCGCGCTGCCGGTGGCGGCCGGCACCCTGCTCGGCGCGCTGGCGATCCTCCCGCTGCTGCGCAAACGGCGCTGAGCCGGGGACGGCCGCTCGTCCGGCGGCCGTCCCGCGCGCGGGGAACGACGGGCGGGGGCCATCGTTCACGACCCTCTGTCCGCCCCGCGCCATATGGGCGAGCGGCCGGCCGAACGGGGCCGTGAGCGGGAGGAGCTGCTCGTCGTGCCGGCCGGACGGTATACGAACCCGGACGTCGACGTGGCGTTCCCGGCACCCGAGGACTATGGCCTGATCCTGACGCTCCGTACTCCGTGGTCGGTGGCGCGAAGGTGTGCCTGGATCGAGGCGGAACTTGCCCTTCTGTGCTCGGCGCACGAAGTGCGGGCGGACGCTTTCCTTGATCAGGTAGCTGGAACGGGGTCCAAATGATGGAACCCCGTCACACATGAGCGCGTGATTCTCGCCACCCCTGATAGGGGGTGCGCTCAGATGAGCACATAGAGCGGGGCTCCACCTCTCCAATGATGGCACCGGGTGCCACGCTTCATGTGTTCGATTGATTAAGCCATTCGTTGCAGTGCGTAGCACAGATCCATTTTTTAGCCACGTTGCGCAGTGATGCATTCAGGTAATGAAGTCTGCTCCAAACGCATGATCACTTTCGATCTGGTGGCGGACGACTGGTTACGCAGGTATGTCGACCAAGTGGACGTACCCATACGCCTTCGATCTGGGTATGTTCCTCGCCGTCAGGGCAGCCCGTCGGCGAGGAGTCAGTGCCGTGCCGGAAACACAAGATCCCCACGTAACCCAGCCTTCGTCCGCGAAGTTCGTCTACGACTTCACCGAGGGCAACAAGGACCTCAAGGACCTGCTAGGCGGCAAGGGTGCGAACCTCGCCGAGATGACCAACCTGGGACTTCCCGTCCCTCCCGGCTTCGTCATCACCACCGAAGCCTGCAAGGTCTACCTGGACAGCGGCACCGAGCCCGCGGCACTGCGTGCCGAGGTCTCGGAGCACCTCGACGCCCTTGAGCAGAAGATGGGGAAGAAGCTCGGCCAGGCCGATGACCCGCTGCTCGTATCGGTGCGTTCCGGGGCGAAGTTCTCCATGCCCGGCATGATGGACACCGTCCTCAACATCGGCCTCTCCGATGCGTCGGTTTCCGGCCTCGCCGCGCAGGCCGGTGACGAGCGCTTCGCGTGGGACTCGTACCGCCGCCTCATCCAGATGTTCGGCAAGACCGTGCTGGGCGTCGACGGCGAGCTCTTCGAGGAGGCGCTGGAGGAGGCCAAGCAGGCCAAGGGCATCCGCGTCGACATCGAGCTGGACGCCGCCGACCTCAAGAGCCTGGTCGCGCACTTCAAGGACATCGTGGCCAAGGAGACCGGCCGCGACTTCCCGCAGGAGCCGCGCGAGCAGATGGACCTCGCCGTGCGCGCGGTCTTCGACTCGTGGAACACCGACCGCGCCAAGCTCTACCGCCGCCAGGAGCGCATCCCCGGCGACCTCGGCACCGCGGTCAACGTCTGCTCCATGGTCTTCGGCAACCTCGGCCCGGACTCCGGCACCGGCGTCGCCTTCACCCGCGACCCCGCCAGCGGCCACCAGGGCGTCTACGGCGACTACCTGCAGAACGCGCAGGGCGAGGACGTCGTCGCCGGTATCCGCAACACGGTCCCGCTCGCGGACCTGGAGCAGATCGACAAGGCGTCGTACGACGAGCTGATGCAGATCATGGAGACGCTCGAAACGCACTACAAGGACCTGTGCGACATCGAGTTCACCATCGAGCGCGGCAAGCTGTGGATGCTGCAGACACGGGTCGGCAAGCGCACCGCCGGTGCCGCCTTCCGGATCGCCACCCAGCTCGTCGACCAGGGTCTGATCGACGAGGCCGAGGCCCTCCAGCGGGTCAACGGCGCGCAGCTGGCGCAGCTGATGTTCCCCCGCTTCGACCTCGGCGCGAAGTCCGAGACGATCGGCCGCGGTATCGCCGCCTCCCCGGGCGCGGCGGTCGGCAAGGCCGTCTTCGACTCGTACACCGCCGTCAAGTGGTCGCGCTCCGGCGAGAAGGTCATCCTGATCCGCCGGGAGACCAACCCGGACGACCTCAACGGCATGATCGCCGCCGAGGGCATCCTCACCTCCCGCGGCGGCAAGACCTCGCACGCCGCCGTCGTCGCCCGTGGCATGGGCAAGACCTGTGTCTGCGGCGCCGAGGAGCTGGAGGTCGACACCAAGTCCCGCAAGATGACGACCCAGGACGGGACCGTCATCGAAGAGGGCGACGTCGTCTCCATCGACGGCTCCACCGGCAAGGTCTACGCCGGTGAGGTGCCGGTCGTGCCGTCCCCGGTCGTGGAGTACTTCGAGGGCCGGATGCACGCCGGCGCCGAGGACGCCGACGAGCTGGTCAAGGCCGTCCACCGGATCATGGCGTACGCGGACCGGGTGCGCCGGCTGCGCGTACGGGCCAACGCCGACAACGCCGAGGACGCCGCCCGCGCCCGCCGCTTCGGCGCCCAGGGCATCGGCCTGTGCCGCACCGAGCACATGTTCCTCGGTGAGCGCCGCGAGATGGTCGAGCACCTCATCCTGGCCGACAACGAGAGCGACCGGGACGCGGCGCTCAGCCAGCTGCTGCCGCTCCAGAAGGCCGACTTCATCGAGCTGTTCGAGTCGATGGACGGGCTGCCGGTGACCGTACGGCTGCTGGACCCGCCGCTGCACGAGTTCCTGCCCGACATCACCGAGCTGTCGGTGCGGGTCGCGCTCGCCGAGGCCCGCAAGGACGCCAACGAGAACGATCTGCGGCTCCTCCAGGCCGTGCACAAGCTGCACGAGCAGAACCCGATGCTGGGTCTGCGCGGTGTGCGCCTGGGCCTGGTCATCCCCGGTCTGTTCGCGATGCAGGTGCGCGCGATCGCCGAGGCGGCCGCCGAGCGCAAGAACGCCAAGGGCGACCCGCGTGCGGAGATCATGATTCCGCTGGTGGGCACCGTCCAGGAGCTGGAGATCGTCCGCGAGGAGGCCGAGCAGGTCATCGCCGAGGTCGAGAAGGCCCACGGCGTCAGCCTCAGGCTCACCCTCGGCACGATGATCGAGCTGCCCCGCGCCGCCCTCACGGCCGGTCAGATCGCCGAGTCGGCCGACTTCTTCTCCTTCGGTACGAACGACCTCACGCAGACGGTCTGGGGCTTCAGCCGCGACGACGTCGAGGCCAGCTTCTTCACCGCGTACCTGGAGAAGGGCATCTTCGGCGTCAGCCCGTTCGAGACCATCGACAAGGACGGTGTGGGCTCCCTGGTCCGCAACGCCGTCGCGGCCGGCCGTGCCACCCGCCCCGACCTCAAGCTCGGGGTCTGCGGTGAGCACGGCGGTGACCCGGAGTCCGTCCACTTCTTCCACGAGGCCGGACTGGACTACGTCTCCTGCTCGCCGTTCCGCATCCCGGTCGCACGGCTGGAGGCGGGCCGCGCGGCCGCCGAGTCCAAGGGCAGCGACAGCCGCTGACCCCACCGGGGCACCGCGGGCGCCAGGCGCGTCCGCGGCCCCCGGACAGCCCACCGGAGCCGGCGCCACGGCACCTCACCCTCAGCCGCCTGTGGCTGTCGGCTCCGGCACCCCGACGAGGGCGGCACCTGTGCGGAGGTGCCGCCCTCGCTCCGGTTCCGGGGCCCTCCGGCTCCCGTGTCGTCGAGGCGCGGCCCGGTACCGGCGGTCCGGGGCACGGTTCACACGGGGCCGTCACATCCAGACGTTGTGGCCGCCGCCCCGCCACTCGATCAAGTCGTGGTCGTCGAGCGACACCACGTCCGTGTCCAGACCGGCACGGCGCAGAAACTCCAGAAGGTCGACGCTGCTGTACGCGAGGCCGAGGATCTCGCCCTCGATCGTGACGCGCCGGCCACCGGTCGGGGACGGCGGATGCACGATGACGGGCGGGTGCTCGGCCATGCCTCCAGCCTGCCCCCGTGTCCCCGAGGGTGCATCCGGTGGAGAGGGGCTGCCGGGCGACGCCCGCTTGCGCGGGAGCTGTCCGACGAGAGCGGCACCTGTGCGGAGGTGCCGCCCTCGCTTTCTCCGGACTCCCCCCTCGGGAGCTGCCGCCACCCCGGTCGGCGCGGGAAGGCGGCCTTCAACGGGGCTGGCGAGCGGCCGGTTCCTTGCCCATCACCCCCCACGGGATCGAGCAACCCGGGCCGTTCGCGCCGCCGTTGAATTGAGTACAGCATTCCTTCCGGCCGCCCGGTGGCGCGACTACTTTCAAGTCTGGCCAAAAGGGCATGGTGACCGCACGTGTTGGCGTGCATACTCAGGCGTGCCGGGGGCCGACTGAGGAAACCAGGGGTGGGGGTTCGGTGTTACGCGTCCATTTCAGTGGACTCGATCTGGCCCGTGTGCGCATTGCGGCACGCCCGGACGCACTGTGGGAGACCGTCTTAAGCTTTCATCGGCTACGTGACAGACGGGACGATTCGGCGTTCGGCAAATGGCGATCGGAAACACGTGGAAGGTTGAATGGCGAAGCGCGGCTGCTGGCGCCGCTGGTGCCCACGCGCGGCTATTTTCCCGATTTCCTGACGCCCGCCGAAGGGCTCCTCGGGATGACCGACGCGCTCGCCGCCCTGCGGGAGACGCCCGCCGCCCGGCTGGGCGCCGAGCTCGCCCGGCTCTCCACGGCCGCCCGCCCGTTCCCGTCATGGATACGGGCGATGGCCGACGGCGACACCCGGGCCCTCGGCCGGCTCGCCGGGATACTCCAGCGCTATTACGAGGCGGCCGTCGCCCCGTACTGGCCGCGCGTCCAGGGCCGCATAGAGGCCGACCGGGCGGCCCGTGGCCGGGCGCTGCTCGACGGCGGCGCGGACCAGCTGCTCGCCTCGCTCTCGCCGATGATGCGCTGGCGCCCGCCGGTCCTGGAGGCCGACTATCCCGTGGACCGGGATCTCCACCTCAACGGCCGGGGGCTGTTGCTGCTGCCGTCGTACTTCTGCCGCCGCACCCCCGTCACCTTCCACAACCCGGAGCTGACGCCCGTCCTGGTCTATCCCGTGGAGCACCCCGCGCCCCGGCTCACGCCCCAGGTGCCGCCGGAGCGCTCGCTGGGCCGGCTGGTCGGCCAGACCCGCTCGGCGATACTCCAGCGGATCGGCGTCGGCTGCACCACCAGCGAACTCGCCCGTCGCGCCGATGTCTCGCTGGCCTCCGCCAGCCAGCACGCGACGGTGCTCCGCGACGCCGGACTGCTGCTCACCCTGCGGCAGGGCAACGCGGTGCTGCACACGCTCACCCCGCTGGGCGCGGCCCTGCTGCGCGGCGCGCGCCCGGCGGAGGAGGCGGCGTACGAGCGGCTCCGGTGAGCAGCGCCGCGGGCGCCGGCGGGCGCGCCGGAGACGCCGTGCCGGGCGCCGGGTGCGCCCGGCCGCCCGCCGCAGGTGCGTGGGGCGTCCGGACTCCCGTCGGCGGCGCCGGGCCCGCGGTCAGTAGGGGCGGTCGCCCGCGATGGCGACCCGTTCGGCGACCCGGCGGTGCGTCCCGTAGTCGTTCACCGCATAGTGCTGGGTGGCGCGGTTGTCCCAGAACGCGAGGTCCCCCGCCTGCCAGCGCCAGCGCACCTGGAACTCCGGCACCTGCGCCTGCTGGAACAGCAGCCGCAGCAGCCGGTCGCTCTCCTCCTGGGCGAGACCCACGATGTGGGTGGTGAAGGACGCGTTGACGAACAGCACCCGCCGCCCCGTCTCCGGGTGCCGGCGCACCACCGGGTGCTCGACCGGAGGGAACTCCTCCTGAAATGGCGCCAGTTGAGCGGGGGAGTAGAAGCGCGCGAAGCCCGGGAGATAGTCGTGCACCGCCCGCGCCCCATTGATCCGTGTCCGGATTTCCGGCGGCAAATTGTCGTATGCCGCGGCCATATCGGCCCACATCGTGTCCCCGCCCGCGGGCGGCACCTCACGCAGCTGCAACACCGCGCCCATCGCCGGGCGTTCCCGGAACGTCACATCCGTGTGCCATACATTCTCGAACGTCGCGACCCCGCCGGCCGCCTTGTCGAACCGCACCACGTCCTTCGAATCGCCCCGTGCCAGCAGCGGATTGGACTCCAGCTCGCCCCAATTCTTGGCGAATTCCCGCTGCTCCCGGGAGCTCAGCCGCTGCCCGCGGAAGAACAGCACCTTCCACTCCAGCAGCGCCCGGTTCAGCTCCGCACGCAGCTCCCCGGACAGTGGCCGGGACAGGTCCAGCCCACGGATTTCGGCCCCGATGGTGGCCGCCTGCGGTACGGCCTCGAAGCGCTCGTAGGGCCGGACGTCCGCCCCGTCGGGGGTCCGGCGCAGGATGCGGGGCCCTTCGTACAGCCCGTCGGCGGGAATGCGGTGGGGTCGCAGGGCGGGGGTGCGGGGAGCCGCGGAATCGGCAAGGGTCGTCAACTGGTCCTCCTGGAGGGCGAGAAGGGGAGGCATGGGGGAGCCGTGAGGGGGAGGGCGGGAACCGCCGGGGCGGCCGGGGCGGCCGGGGCCGACGCGGCCGTGGGGGTGGGGCCACGTCCGCCGGGCGTCAGCGCGCGGAGCCGTCAGGACACGCGCGCGGAGCGGTCAGACAGACCCGCGGAGCCGTCAGGGCAGGCGCACGGAGCGGTCAGGACTGACAGGAACGGGAAC
Organism: Streptomyces sp. G7(2002); assembly: GCF_028870195.1. Classification (NCBI taxonomy): domain Bacteria; kingdom Bacillati; phylum Actinomycetota; class Actinomycetes; order Kitasatosporales; family Streptomycetaceae; genus Streptomyces; species Streptomyces sp. G7(2002). The sequence goes on along the minus strand of NZ_CP102609.1, from coordinate 3,383,124 downwards.
AGGAACAGCCGGCCGGGGGCGATCCCACCCGGCCGCGGCGGCGCAGAAAGCTCATGCCGCGGGGCGCGCACTCGCCGTGGGGGCCGCGGTAGCGCGGCTCCGCCTCACGGACGTCCAGGTGCGTGCTCATGCCACGCACCGTACCCCCTCGTGTCGATGTCCTCAATGCCTCAGTCATCGATCCCGCTGCGCTCCACCCCCGCGACGATGTACCGCTGCAGCAGCAGGAACACCACCACCAGCGGGGCGATCGAGACCGCCGCGGCCACGAACAGCTCGTGCAGATTGAGGTTCTGCGCGGTGGTGAACGTCGACAGCGCCACCTGCACCGTCCAGGCCTCCTGGTCCTGCCCGATCACCAGCGGCCACAGGAACGCGTTCCAGGCGCCGATGAAGACGATCGTGCCGACGGCCGCGAAGACCGGCCGGGCGTTGGGCACCACGATGCGCCAGTACGTCCGCCAGTAACCGAGCCCGTCGACCCGCGCCGCGTCCTCCAGCTCCCGGGGGAAGCCCAGGAAGTACTGCCGGAAGATGAAGCAGGCGAACGCGCTGAACAGCGTCGGAATGACCAGCCCGCGCAGGGTGGAGATCCACCCGAGCGAGGACACCAGCACAAAGCTCGGCACGAACGTCACGGCCGCCGGGACCATCAGCGTCCCCAGGATCGCGTAGAAGACGATGTTGGCGTGCCGGTACGGAATCCGGGCCAGGCCGTACCCCGCGAGCGAGGCGAGCAGCACCGTACCGGCCGTCGTCGACACCGCGATCAGCGTGGAGTTGAGCAGCGCCCGCCCCAGCGGCAGGTTCGGGTCCTGGAAGACCTCGGTGAGGTTCGACCACTGGAGCACCCGCGGGAAGAACGTCCAGTCGGGCGCGGTGATGTCCTGCTCGGTCGCCAGCCCGTTCCGCACCAGCAGGAAGAACGGCACCAGGAACAGCAGCGCCAGCGCGACCAGCAGCACCACCCGCAGCGCCCGCCCGACCCTGGTCAGTGCGTCGTCCATCCCGCTCACTCCTCCTTGCGGCCGAGGCCGAACCAGCGGGCCTGCACCACCGTCGCCACCGCGATGATCAGCGCCAGGATCACCGCGCCCGCACTGCCCAGCCCGAGGTTCTGATCCCGGCCGAGCGCCGTGTAGTAGAGATAGACCAACGGCGGCCGGGCGTACGGCGGATAGCCCCGCGCATCGCTCAGCAGGTTGTAGAACTCGTCGAACGCCTGGAACGCATTGATCACCAGCAGCAGCACCACCGCCACCGACGTGGCGCGCAACTGCGGAAAGGTGATGTGGCGGAAGACCTGCCAGCCGGGACGCGCACCGTCCACCGCCGCCGCCTCGTACAGCTGCGGCGAGATCCGCTGCAGCCCGGCCAGGAAGAGGATCATGTAGAACCCGGCCTGCAGCCACAGCCGTACGGTCACGATGACCAGCCAGTACCAGGGCGGATCGGTCGTCGACAGCCAGGCGGTCTGGTCCGCCCCGAACCACCCCAGCACGGTGTTGGCCAGCCCGAACCGCACCCCGTTGAAGATCGACAGCTTCCAGATCACCGCGGCGACGACATACGAGCAGGCCGTCGGCAGGAAGAACACCGACCGGAAGAATGCCTGGGCGAAGCGCAGCCGGTTGACCATCAGCGCCAGCGCCAGCGAGAGGGCGTAGGTGGCCGGCACGATGAAGACGGTGAACAGCGCGAAGGTGCCGAGGCTGCCGAGGAACGCCTCGTTGGTCACCATCGCCGTGTAGTTGCCCAGCCCGACGAAATCCGCGCCGGACGGACTCACCGTGTTGTGCGCGTCGAAGAAGCTCAGGTAGACGCTCCACGCCAACGGCACATAGGTGAACAGCCCCAGCCCGACGGCGAACGGCCCGACAAAGGCCCAGAACCACAGATTCCGCCGCTGCGGCCCGAGCAGCCGGGCACCGAGCGAGGGACGCTCGGGGGCGGGCGGCGCCGCGGCCGCGGGCCCCCGTACGTCATCGGCCACTCCCTGGGTCACGTCTTCCTGACCTTCTTCTTGACCCGCTGCAGCTCGGCGTTGACCTTGCGCACCACGGTCTTCAGCTCACTCTCCGGGTTGGCGCCGTCCTTGATGATCCGGCTCAGCGCGTCCTGGTAGGCGGTACGGTCCGCGGTCGTCCACAACAGCGGTTCGGCATAGCCGTGATCGGTCGCGAACCGGACCGCGTCCGCCGCCGGCCCCTCCCGCAGCTGCTCGGCCTTCTTCGCCAGCGAGATCCGTGCCGGGATGTGGAAGCCGTACGACAGCGCGAAGTCCTGCTGGAAGTCGGTGCGGTCCACCCACAGCCACTTCGCGAAGGCCGTGGCCGCCGCCTTGCGCCTGCTCCGCGCACTGACCGCGGAGCCATAAGCGCCCACCGGAACGGTAGGCTTTCCGCCGCTTCCGTCCTTCGGGAACGGCAGCACCCCGAAGTCGTCCCCGAGCGCCTTCTTGATCTGCGGCAGCGCCCACAGCCCCGACCACTGCATCGCGGTCAGCCCCTGGACGAACGCGGCCGGATCGGACCAGTCCGTGGGCGCCCCCAGCAGCAACGACTTGTCCGCGTACAGCTGCCGGATCTTCCCGAGCGCCCGCGCCGCGGCCGGATCGTCGAACCCGACCTTGCCGTCCTCACTGATCAGACTCAGCCCGGCGGCGAACAGCGGCGTCCCGCCGAGCACCCCGACCCCGCCGTCATTCCCCAGGAACAGCCCCTTGGTCTTCCTGTCGCTGAGCTTCTTCGCCCCGTCCACCAGCTCATCGAGAGTCTCCGGCGGCCGGACCCCGGCCTCCTTGAGCAGGCTCTTGCGGTAATAGAGCACCTGCGTGTCCACGACCTGCGGGATGCCCCAGATCTTGTCCTGCCAGATCTTCGGCGCCAGCACGGCCTGGTTGAAGTCGTCCTTGACCGGCTCCACGACCTCCGTCAGATCGGCCACCTGCCCGCCCTGGATCTGGTCCAGCAGCGGCCCGTTGACCTCGAAGACATCCGGCCCCGAGTCGGTGAGCAGCGCCGCCGCCGTCTGCCGGTCGTAATCACCCGGCCGCCACTGCACCGCGACGTTCGCCTTCCGGTACGCGGCGGCATACCGCTTCACGGCCCGCTCGGTCCCCGGCTCCCCGTACTGGTGGTACCACTGGCTGATCTCCGGCCCCGAACCACCCCCGCCCCGCCCGGAGTTGGAACCACACGCCGTCGCCAGCCCCGCCGCGAGGGCAACCCCGCCACCGGCCGCCAGCAGCCGCCGCCTGTCGATCTCCGCCATGGCACATCGCCCCCTGCGCTCGTCACGTCCCGATGATGGTCGATCACCGACGGTGCGACCGTCCATGCTGCCGTATGGGCGTGACGGGTGCATTGCGTCTCTGCGAAACGGGGGCCGGGGTGGGTGGCTGGGTGGTTGGGCGGCTGCCCCACTGCCCGCGGCCGCACCCCGGTTCGGCCCTCTGGGCACCTGCTCCTGCATACGGCCGCACCCATCTTGACCGCACCTTTTGACCGAATGCGGACTACGGTCGCCTGCCCGAACCTGCCCGCGCAGGACAATGCGTAGATGTACTCGGACAGCGGCGACGACCGACAACAGCAACCGGGCGGTGAAGTGGGGGAACTGCACGGGGCGGCGGTTGTACTGCGGCCGACGACAGCTACGGACATCACCACCCTCGACCGCATCGTCCGGGAACCGGAGGTCGCGGCGTGGTGGTCGGCGCCCGACGACTACCGGGACATGCTCGCCATCCTCTGCCACGACGAGGTCATCGGGGCGATCCAGTTCTCCGAGGAAACCGACCCCGAATTCCGGCACGCGAGCATCGACATCTTCCTCACGGCGCGCCGGCACGGCCAGGGCCTCGGCACGGACGCCGTCCGCACACTCGCCCATTGGCTGATCCACGAACGCGGCCACCACCGCCTGACCATCGACCCGGCCGCCGCCAACACCGCCGCCATCCGCAGCTACCGCAAGGTCGGCTTCCAACCCGTCGGAATCATGCGGGCCTACGGACGCGACCACCGGACGGGCGGCTGGGCGGACGGGCTGCTGATGGATCTGCTGGCGGACGAGCTGACCTGAGGAGATGCGGGGCCGGCAGCCGTCAGGGGTTGGGGTGGTGGCGCCTGCGGTAGAGGGCGATCGCGGACTCCGGCGGGAAGTTGGGAACGAAGGTCAGTGCCCCGTCAACTTTGGACACGACAAGGTGGCTGCCACCGAACGAACGAGGCTCGGTGGGCGGGAACGTGGCGTAGATCAGGTAGCCGAGGTCGAATTCCCGGACGTGCAGGGAGGCAGGGGAGCCGTCGCGACAGCGGGGGTGAAAGTGGGGGCGGGCTATGGTCAGCGCTTCTTCTGGGGTTGTCGGCGCGGTGCTCTCCGGCTCAGGCACGTGATCCCTCCTCATCTTCCGGGCTCGTCGTGAGCCGGCTGTCATCATGTCGCCATGAACCGCACAGAATTACTGCTTATTGGCGGCAGGGCAGGTGTTGGCAAGTCCACGGTCGGCTGGGAGGTTTCGGATCAGTTGCGGGCCGCGTCCGTTCCGCACGCCATCATCGAGGGCGATTTCATGGGCCAGGTGCATCCGGCCCCGGACGGAGACCCGCACCGCTCTCAGATCACCGAACGCAACCTCAGCGCGATATGGGCTAATTACCACCAACTCGGCTATCGCCGCCTCATCTACACCAACACCGTGTCTGTGCTTCCTGAGAGCGCCGGCCTCTTCGAGCGAGCCATAGGGGCAGACACCCGGACCGTACGGGTCCTCCTCAGCGCCTCCGACTCCACCACCCACGAGCGGCTGGCGGCCCGTGAGATCGGATCGGAGCTCGAACGGGAACGCAAGAGCAGTGCGTACAAGGCCCGGCTCTTGGATGAAAGGGTCTCCGACGACACCATTCGGGTAGCCACCGACGGCCGATCCGTCAGGGACATCGCCGCGGAGGTCCTGAGGGCAACCGGCTGGTGTTTCTTTCAAGGGTGCTGAGGCCGGGCGGCCGTCAATATGAGCCGAGGTTGTCCAATTTGCCTTCGAAGACCTCGTCCCAGTGATCCCCGGTTTCCGTGGCGTCGTCGATTTCCTCCGCCCATTCCCTGAGGCTCCACCGGGCGTCCGCGGCTTCAGCGAGGGTGGGCAGCCAACTGGTGCGGTACTCGCAGTAGAGCCGTAGCACCGTGGCGAATTGCGGAAGGCTGCTGGCCAAGAGGACTGTGGAGTAACCGCTCTCCGTGTCCTGGAGGACTGCTCCGCTCGATCCGTCCAGTACCACGGCTCCTCCCATCCACGAGCCGATCCGATAGAAGGGGCCATCCGCCTCTGGGTCCGGGGCATCTTCTGGCCATTCGAAATCCGGGAGGCCCTGTTCGTCCAGGGGGAGTGAGGAGAAGAAGGGGGTCTGTCCGTTCAGGTACGGCAGACCGGTCGTGCTCAAGAACTCCCGGGCCGTGGGATTGCGGAGGCCGTCGGGTAGTTCGGTGGCACTCATGGTCCGGCAACTTCCGGTACCGAAAGCCCTCTCCAGCCATGCTTGAGAAGGGGCATCATCGGTAAGCGCCTCTTCGGGACACTGCCATGTGGCCGCCTTTGTGACAGGTCCGAGGTAGGGGCCGCCACCCCATACTCCTGCGTTTCCACCGGCCGAGGCCGCTACGTCCACCGCGTACAGCCCGCCTTGTCCGCCGATTACCCAGCGGCCTGGTCCGGCAGACCTGATGCTTCTGTTGGCGTCGGGAGTCCTGGGCGCCGGTAGCGCTGTGTCCTCCTGGAACTCCGCCGGCCTGGGGGTGTCCTGGGTGTGCGGAATCCGTACGACCCTTTCCGTGCCCACTTCCGTGCCGTCATCGAGAGCGAAGACACGCTCCACGTATTCCTCGTCCAACGGCCCGCCCATGTCGTCGTACTGGACGACCCGCCTCATGACAGCTACCGGCACCTCCTCCCTGCGCTCCACGCGCACCTGGTCGACGCGTCCCACTTCCCCTTCCACCGGACCGAATACGCCGTACGGCCGCTGATGGGACCAGAGTGTCTGCCAGGGCAAATCGATGCCGGCGTTCGCGAGTCCGTCTGCGACATCGCGCCGCCCACGGTTCACTGCCGCCCAGTGCAACCAGGAAACCCACTCGCCGGTCGATACGGGATCAACTCGCTGTGTTTCCAGATAGTGAATATCCATCGCGACAGTGCCTTGTGGCACACCCGCCGGCCAGGCCGCGGCCAGTCCCTGCAGCAGCCCGTAGCGTTCCGTCCGGGCAAGCATCTCCCCATTGCCCAGCAGTTCCTCAAGGCAACCGCCGAGCGCCGCGTGCACGGGGAGGGCCTGAGCGGCATACCGAGCCAGCTCGGGTGGGCCCGCGTGTGCGGAGAGGTAATGGAAAAGGTCCTGCTGATCCATGGGGGAGAGGGCGCTTGTCTCGCGAGCAATTGACCGCACCGCCGGTGTGGTGAAAGAAACGCTCTCGGTGCCGTCATCGGCGGCGTCTACCGCCAGCTGGTCCGGGTATTGGGCGACGAGCGAGCGCAGCTCCTCCTCTTCTGTGTGGTGACCCAAAGCCTCACAGAGCGCTGACCACACAGGAAAGGCAACCCCGGGTGCCTCGGCCGCAGCGAGGCGCTGAACGGCACGGTGCTGAGACACAGCAATGGCCTCTTGATGAGTTCCCGCATGAGTTCCCGCGCCGGCCGACTCGTCGCCGTCACTTATCAAGACTTCCTGCACGTGCCGGCGATGGGGGATACGTGCACGCTCGGCATCCCCTTCCACCACGATGCGCAGACACCGGCGGTCATCGCGCCCGAAGCGTTCCGCGACCAGACGGAGCACCCGCCCGGGCTCTGTCGAGGTGACCGTGGGCCCGGCCCATTGGGCGTTGGCCAGCAGCACGACCGCATCGCGGTTGATGAGCCCTTGCGCACTCCAGAGACTCGCTCGCCGTTCGTGAGCGGCCTCCGGATTCACCCCTAGGCCGAGCAGTACGTGAAGAGCCACTTCCTCGGCACTCAGATGGAGACAATCGACGAAAACGGCGTCGGGCACACGTCGACGGACGTCGTCGAGTACCGGCCCGGCACCGGAATCGCCGGCACCGCGCAATACGAGCACGCCGCCTTTGCGTCGAGGCTCACCGAGCCAAGCTTCGAGCTCCGCAAGGGCAGTTGGAGATGACTCCACGAACGTGCACTCCCATCGACGTCAGGGGGTTATCTGGGGCGGCGCCACACCGGCGTCCTTGGCTCGTGCTGCCCGGGGGCCGTGTCGACTGTGCAGGGGTTACTGCGCCCTGTGCGGCAGTACGGCACGAACGCGGCCACCACCGCCTGACTATCGACCCGGCGGCCGCCAACACCGCCGCCATCCGCAGCTATCGCAAGGTCGGCTTCCAACCGGTGGGAATCGTGCGGGCGTACGGCCGTGACCACCGGACGGATTGTGCCTGCCTACGCGGGGCACTGACGCTGCTGCCGGTAATGGGCGATGACTGTCTCCGTGGGGAGGTTGGGCACGGTGACGCTTTCGCCGGTGTCCTTGGTCACGAGGATGTGCGACCCGGCAGGCCTAGAGCGTGTCCGGCCGGTAGAACTTGCGATACAACGCAATGGCGTCCGACGGTGGCCGCAGGGAGACGCTGCTGACTTCACCGGTGTCCTTGGAGACCACGACGCAGGTTCCGCCGGGGTTCCTTGGGCGCCGTCTCTCCCCCGTCGACGTCGTCCGAGGATGGGGCGGGAGCTTCGGATAGACGAGGTATCCGATGTCGAACTCGAGGACCTTGAGGGGAGCCGGGGTCCCATCCGGCCAGACCGGGGAGTATGTCATGCGGGCGATTTCCAGGGCATCCTCGGCGCTTGTCGGCAGCGGTCGATCGGGCGTCGAAGAACTCGGATCTGTCATGTATTTTCCTCGCTGTATTCAGCTCGTGCCATGCTGGGGAAGCCAACGCCAGGCATGACGGGGAGACCTACGGCTCGATTTCCGGGTCGTTGAGCAAAGTTTCCCAGACCTCTCCGGGGGCAGTCGCAGGGTCAATCTCGAGGATCCATGACTGCAGCTCGGCAGCCGCCTCGAGCTTGTCTACGGTGAGTGACTCGGAGAGCAATAGGTGATATCGCCCCACCAGATGGAACATGGCCACGAATTGCCGCAGGCTGCTGCCCGACAGCTGATCTTCCACGGCACCGGATGTGCACAGCACCTGCCCGGTTCCACCGTCCAGGATCAAGTCGCCGCCGAGGAGATCTCCCAACGCGAAGTAGGGCCCGGTGCGCCGGTGTGAAGGAACCTCTAGCTCGTCGGGCGGTGGAACCTCTCGAAGCCCCTGGGTGCGCAGACCGCGTGTGTTCAGGGTAAGGAGCTCCACGATGGGCAGGCCGTGCTCGATGAGCCACTGAGCCGCTTCCGTGCCGTGCAGGCTTTCGGGGATTTCTGACTCGGTCGGCCGGAACACCGAATCATTCCCGAACACCTCGGACAGTTCCGTCGCTGACGGGTCCCGGAAGGCTTCGGGGAGCGGACGCGTGGCGACTTCGCGCTCGTACGCATCCAGCAAGGGTGCGCCATGCCAGGGCGACACTTCGTGCTCTGGTTCCTTTTCGAGGATTTCTACGGCGAACACTCCGCGGTCTCCACCCAGCACGGCAATGTCCCCGATCCGTACTGCCGCGCGAATGTCCCTGGGGCAGCGGGGAATGAACGCACCCTGGGGTTCGCCAGGGGCCGGGCGCCAGCCACGTGACGTATTGACCATGCGTCGTGCTTCCAGTGCTTGGGCACTCGTATCGGCCGATTCGTGTGGCCGACCTGAGCGAAGCCCCCACGCCCACGAGGTTCCGAGCAATTCGTTGGTCGCGGTAACTGTGTGTTCGGTGGCGCTGAGGCTGGTGATACCGGTCGGGTGGTGCGTGAGTCCCTCCCCGAGGAAGGCACCGGTCGGACGCAGGTCAGACCACAATGTCTGCCATTCCAGGGCCACTTCGGAGGCCAGTACCGCGTCTGCGGCCTCCTGATCTCCATGGGTGACGGCGAAATGGTGCAGCCAGGCCGCCCACTCGCCTTGGCGCATGGGTTCCATGCCGGACAGCTCCCCATAGCGCAGGCTCGCAGCCATGGTGTCCGGCGGGATATCCCGGCCGAAGGCGGCACGATACGCCTCCATGACCGAACTCGGATCCAGGAGAGCAAGTACCCTGCGGTCCTCCAGCACTTCTTGCAGACTGCCGGATGCTGCGGCATGTCCCAGCAGGCCGTGAGCTGCGTAACGAGCCAATGGGCCGCCGTCCGCCCAGCCGTGCGGATGCGTGTGCACTATGAGCCGATCGCTCAGCAACTCCCGGACCATCGCGTGCGCTTCGCCGGCATCCGGGTGCTGGGAGAGGCGCAATGCGTGTGCAAGCCCTTCGTGGGTGAAAGCCACACCAGGACCGGCAATCGCGTCATTCGGCACCCACTTCAGCAGATCGGGATATAGATCCGGGAATTCCTGAAGGTCTGCGGGCGCGGTGGTCAGGCCCATGCTTTCACACAGGATGCTCCATGCCTGGACGGGTACCACGGGGTATTCCGCCAAGGCCAGGGCCTGGATCTCGGGAGCCAGTCCTTCAGGGGCACTGAAGAGGTTTCCGGATCCCAGGCGGATGAGCTGGGGCGGCTCATCGGCCTGCCCCGGCTGCGGCTCGGCGGTCTCCAGCGCCAAGCGGATGCGAGACCGCTTCGCCCTGCCCATCCGGAAAGCCGCGCGCCTGATGCGTCCTGGTTCATCAGTGGTACGCAGGGTGCCTGCCCATTGCACGTTCGTCAGCAGGACGGTGTGATCGCCGCGGATGCCCTTCACCAGCGCATCAAGGTTCTCTTTGGCGACTGAATGCGGACGCTGAACCCCGCACACGTCCAATACCTGAAGGATCACTTCATCGGCGCGCAGCCCGACGCAATCGATAAGTGCTGCTTCGGGCATGCGCCGACGGACCAGCTCCAGTGTGCGACTCTTCCCGGCAGCAGGAGGGCCGGCCACGAAGAAGACGTCACCGGCGCGGCCCGATGCCGTCAAACCATTCAGAAGTCGACTGGCGGAGGCATGGAGTTCCGCATCGCGTGCATCGGTCATGGACATACCCTACTAGACGGGAATTTGCGTGTCATTGGAGCCAGGGTCAGTGAATCTGCCTATCAGTCGTCCGCGCCTGTTCCGTTCTTTCGCTGGGCGTCGCGCAACGAAAGCCAGATTTCGCCGACTTCGTTGAGGTGATCCTGGAACTCGGCGTCAACCATTGTCTTGATCTGAGCCTTGGTCCGGGTCTGGATTCCGTTCGGATCCGGATCCGCCACCCACGGGCCACTTCGATATGTCGTGGCGTAGTGCACGGTAGTCCCCTCGGAGTGCTGGACCAGGTAGGGGGAGCACTCGGCATGGCCCGCTCCCTTCACCGTTCCGCAAGGTTCTCGCTCCGTGAACATGGCGCGTATCTGTATGTGTTGACTGGTGTCGGTGCCCCGTGCCTCATTCAGTCGCTTCACGTAGCCAACCAGATGAGGTTCGGAGTGCGCGGTGCTGACGCCCTTTTCACCGGGGGGAATGGAGCTGTCAACGATGTAATTCGTCTTCTGCGAATTCGGGTCGTACACCTCAATCACCGCATAATTGCGGCCACTGAAGTCCGGTCGAGTGTTGCCGGCGCCGTCACCTTCGGATGCGTTCTTGAGGTCTGATGCCGGTCGGCCGGCATCCACGAGCTCCGCGAGAAGATGCTTGCGTACATTTCCGGCGAAGTCTTTTGCCTCCATGAAGTTGGCCTTGCGGTGCTGCTTCACGCCGCGGGAGTCTTCTTCTTCCCCGGATTTCGCGTCGTTGGTCTGGCGCCGCACATCGCGTCGCAGTGGAGCCGGGCGATTCGGGTCCTCTTTCCATTTGTACGGCCGTTCGACGGGGTACGGGGAAACGCCGACCGCATGGCTTTCATGAAAGGAGAGACTCAAACGGGCGATGATCGACACCACCGCTCCGCGCTGCCCGGCGTCCATGTCCGCAAAGCCGTCGAGCCTTTGCCCGAGCTCCTCTGACGTCAGAGTGAACCTCGGAGGCTTCTCCGGGCCGGCTTCGGTGGCTCCGTCCTCCGGGGTGGAGTCACCCTCCTCCGGGGGCGATTCGGCCTCATCGGGGGTCAGGTGCTGGATGAGAGCTTCGATGCTTCCGTCATCGACCCAGTCGCGCACGCTGTCGTAGACAGCCTGCATATCTGTCTCGTAGACGTCGAGGTTGTCCCGCAGCAGTTGCTGGCCCTCATCGGGCAGCACCCGGACATTCTCCGGCAGGTGATTGACCGGTTGCCCGTCCGGCATGCCGGGTTCTCGGTACTTGCTCTTGGGCTGGGTCTGTCCGTCCTGCTCGGTTGATTCATCAACGGTGCCGGCAGGATTCTCCGACGGGCGGCGCCCCGCTTGGGCCGGAGAGGCACTTTGCCGGTCGTGCTGTGCACTGGTGCCGGCAGAGGGGACAACCTGAATGGGCTTGCGGTTGCTGTCCAAGGGGACTGCGAATACGCCGTGCTCGCCGCTGTGAAGCGGCTTGTCGCTGCGGCGGCCCGTTTGGGCATCGATATAGGTGATTCTGCCGTTGTGGTTGACCACGTTCCAGGCGTGAGCACGGCCGTCGGAGTGCTGGGTCACGATAACGGCCTGGGAGCCGTGCCCGGACTGGCGAAGAGCGTTCTCGATGCCGTTGAAGGCCTGGCGGCCGTTGCCGAAGTCCGTGAAGCGGGCTCCGAGGGCGTTCTCCATGCGGTCGCGGCCGCCCGTTTCACCGCGATCGGACGCGACGCCATCAGCAGTGAGGTCAGGTGTGCGAGCTCCGGCCGCGGTCGGTGCGCCTGCATATGTGTCAGCTGCGGACAGGGCCACGTCGACACAGTTGTTGCTGCGCCCCGGGGCATCGGAACCAGGCTGGTTGATGAAGTCCGTCCAGTCCCCCTCGTTCGGGTCCGGATGGCGCTGGGCGGTGCCTTCTGGGGTCCGGGGGATCCTGTTCTCAAGATCCCTTTGGTGCTCCGGGTCGGGATCGACGATTCCGCCGGGCTCCGTCCGGGGACGCGACTCCGAGGCCGAATGCGAGGGTTCGGGTTGGTCGTCCGGCGCCGCGGCCGACACAGCATGTGAGGGGTCGGCATCGTGGTTGTCCGACGGGGCCGGCTGATCCTGTCGGTGGCCCCCGGGATCTGGGTAGGACGCGGCATCGTCCCTCTCGGCGGGCGCGGCGCCCGGCTCCGAAGCATCCGACTCCGAGTCGCTCGGGGGATAGAGCGGCTGTGCCTCCGCGTCCAGGGGGAGGTGCCAGACCTCGCCCACATCCGCTGTGTTGATCGGCCGGTTCATTACCTCGCGCGACTGGGTGTCCACCCAGACGACAGAGCCGTGGTAGTTGACCGCGTTGAAGAGGTGGGACGAGTAAGGGTCTCCGTCGTCGTCGACGTACCCGACCCAGACGATGGCTGCGGCTCCGTGCCCGGCGTTACGCAGGTCCTCCGCGACCCGCGAGTACGCCAGGGCATCGTCGCCCGCGTGCTGAAATTCTGCACCGAGCCAGCGCTGGATGTTGTCCTCGCCGTCCCTCTCACCGAAGTCGCCGTCTTGCATGCGGGGCGCGGATACCTGCGGGTTTCCGTACCAGGTTTCCAGGTACGAGCGGCTGCAGTCGGCGCAGTTGTCGTCGCGGCCCGGTACGGACTGGCCGCCGTCGTTCTGGAGATCTGCCCAGTCACCGTAGGGGTCGGGGAACCGCTGGAAATAGCCGTCCTCGTCGCGTGGTACGGCATCCTCGAGCGCTTGCTGGTCGTGGGAATCGGGCAGGACGAGCCCGCCCTCGCCCTCCAGGAGCTCGTTGCGGATGTCCTCGAAGCTCGGTTGGTGGTAATCCCCGGCGTCGGCAGGCGGCTGTCCGGAGGGCGGGGTGTCGGTGTCGTTGTGCTCTTCCGAATCGGGGGAAGAGGCATCGGCGTTCTGGTCCTGAGAGGTGTACTCAGGCCGAGAGGAGTGGTCGGCGTCACCGTCGACACCGTGATCGCCGGAAGCACCTGGCTCTGCCGGTACCTGGGGGTCGGAGTCCGGGGTTTGGGCGGGCCGGCGTGACTCCGTGCCAGGTCGCAGGGCGGTGTCGCCCGCGTCCGGCTGGGTGCGGTCGTGGGGCTGCACGGAGTCCGGTGAGCCGCTGACGGTCTCCGGTGCTGCTGCCGGGTGCGTTGGGTGTTGCGGATTCTGCGGATTCTGCGGGGACGGCTGCAGGTACGGGTTGTGGTTCTGGGGCTGCTGGTGCGGTGGCTGGGTGTACGGATGGGGCTGCTGCTGTGCGTGGGGACCTGGCTGCTGCTGGGCGTACGGGTTCGGCTGAGGCTGAGCGTAGGGGTTGGCCTGTTGCGCGTACGGGCTCTGCTGCTGGTACGGCTGTGTGTGCGGGCCGGGCTGTTGCTGGTACGGGTTGGGCTGCTGGGTGGACGGGCTCTGCTGTTGGTGGGGCTGCGGGTTGTAGGGACCCGGCTGGTACTGCTGGTGGGGCTGCTGCTGTGGGGTCGGCTGCTGGTACGGGTTGGGCTGCTGCGGGCCCGGCTGCTGTGCGTACGGGGCCTGCTGCTGCGCTTGCGCCTGCTGTGCCTGGGCCTGTGCTTGCTGCTGTTGGTTTTGGGGCTGGGGTTGGGGGGTTTGTTGCTGTGGGGTCTGGGTTTGGGCTGTGGCGGGGTCGAAGGGCTTGCGGTCGGCGTCGAGGACGAGGTGCCAGACGTTCTCGGCGCTGGTGTTGATCGGTTGTTCGCTGACCGTGCCGGTCTGGCTGTCGACCCAAATGACCCGGCCGTTGTGGTTGACGGCGTTGAAGACGTGCGCGCCGCCGGGATCGCCGTTGGGCTTCTTCGGCCAGGTGACCAGCACCGCTGCCGCTGCGCCATGGCCGGCCTGGCGGAGCTCGTCGGCTATTCGGGCGTAGCCGTCCTTGGAGTTCGGTCCGGAATTACGGAACTCGGTGCCCGCGTACTGCTGGATGTTGGCGGTGCCGTTTCGTTCACCGGAATTGCGGTCGATGCCGCCCTTGCCGTCCGGGTCGTAGGTGCGTGGCGCGGACACCTGTGGGTTGCCGTACCAGGACTCCATGAAGGAGCGGGTGCAGTCGGCGCAGTTGTTGGACCGGCCGACCACGGTGTGGCCACCGTCGTTCTGGAGCTGGGCCCAGGGCTGGAACGGGTCGTTGAACGGCCGCGGGGTGCCGTCCGGGTTCCGCGGGAAGCTCGCCGCCAGCGCCTGCTGGTCGTGGGGGAACGGTGAATACAGGCCGCCCGGCTGGACGTTGAGGCCGATCCGGACATCGGTGTGACTCTGCAGGTTCGCGGGCTGTGGGACCGGCGCCTGCTGCTGAGGCTGCTGGTCCGGGGTGGGCTGGGTCTGGTGGGGGGCCTGGTCCTGGTTGGGGTTCTGGTGGTGCGGCGCCGGCTGCTGCTGCGGCGGCTGGTGCTGGGGGTGTGGCTGCTGGGGTGCCTGCTGCTGTGGGTGCTGCTGCGAGTGCTGCTGAGGCGGTGTGTGGCTCTGCAGCGTGGGTTGTTGCTGGTGGCTTTGCTGAGGGTGTTGCAGGGGTTGTTGCTGGGGGGTCTGCTGTTGTGAGTACGGCTGCTGCTGCTGCTGAATTGGCGGCTGCTGGTGCGGGTGGGGGGAGTTGGGGTTTGGTGCGCCGGGGTTCTGGGCGTCCGGGTGTGCCGGGGTCTGGGGGCCCTCGGGCTGAGGTCGGTCCGTGCGGGGAGAGTCGGATTGCTGCGCCGCGTCCGGATGAGTGGTGGCTCCGCTCGGGTCGGCGGGGGCCTGCTGGTGGTTGTCGTTCTGGTGGGGCGTGGCGGCGTCCGGCCGGGGGGTGTTGTTCTGGTCGGGGCCGGGCTCGGTGTCGCGGGCGGGACCGTCGAGGCGGGGGTTGTGCGGGGGGCGCTCGGGGCTCGGCTGCTGGGTGTGGTCCTGGATGATCTGTGAGCCGTCCGGGCGTCGGTTGTCGCCGGGCGGTGTGGAGGGGGCGTCGCGACGGGGGCCGTCCAGCCGCGGGTTGTAGGGCCGGGACGTCTCTTCCCGGCGCGGCCCGTCGAGGCGGGGGTTGTAGGCGGGGCGGTCCGGTGTGGGCTGCTGGCTGGCGTCGTGGATCGCCTGGGAGCCGTCGGGGCGACGGTTGGAGCGAGCGGAAGCGTTGCCGTTTCCGTTTCCGTTTCCGTTGCCGTTGGTGTGGGGCGGGGTGCCGCCGCGGGGGGTGGTGGTCGTACCGGTCCCGGCCCCCTGGGGTGGCATGGGGCCCATCGTCATCGGGCCGTTGGCCTGGGGGGTGTTCTGCTGCGCCGCCTGTGGCGGGGTGGGGGTGGCGGGGGCGCCGGTGTCGGCGGTGTGCTGGGTGGGCGGGGGGAGCGTTGCGGTGCCCGCGGACTGGGTGGTGACGGCGGTGTCGTCGGGGCCGTCCACCGTGGGCATGGGGTCGCCGGGAGCGGGGTCACGCTGCTGGATGGGCTGGCCGGACGACGGGGTGTGCTGTACGGGGGCGCCCTGCGATGGTGTGCCGACGTGCGGCATCGAGGCGCGGCCGCTGCCGGTGGCGGAGTTGTCCCCGTTGGAGGTGCCGTTGCTGCCCGCGTCGGACGAGTTGTCGCCGTACGAGGGCGGGTTGCCGGCTACGGGGTCCGGGCTCGGCGAGGGAGTCGGTGCCGACTGGGGTGCGTCGGGGTGTGAAGGGCCGCCCTGTTGGGGGGACTGGTCCGGTGCCGGCTGGGTGCTGACGGAGTCCGGGGCGGGGGCGGGGCGTGCCGCGTCCGGGGTGTTGTCGTGGGCCGGCTGGGTGCTGATCGAGTCCGTGTCCGGGCGGGCGGCGTCGGGGGTGTTGTCCGGTGCGGGCTGGGTGCTGATCGAGTCCGCGTCAGGGCGTACCGCGTCCGGGGTGTTGTCGGGCGCCGGCTGGGTGCTGATCGAGTCCGTGTCCGGGCGGGCGGCGTCGGGGGTGTTGTCCGGTGCGGGCTGGGTGCTGATCGAGTCCGCGTCAGGGCGTACCGCGTCCGGGGTGTTGTCGGGCGCCGGTTGGGTGCTGATCGAGTCAGGGTCGGGACGGGCGGCGTCGGGGGTGTTGTCGGGGGTGGGCTGGGTGCTGATCGAGTCGGGGTCCGGGCGGGAGGTGTCCGGGGTGGGCCCCGATTCGGGAGTGTGTCCGGAGTCGGGGGTGGGCCCCGAGTCGGGGGTGGGGGACGTCCCGTACGGGCTGTCGTTGCTGCCGGAGTAGCCCTCGTCGAAGGGGGAGCGCTGGTCCGGCGGCGGGAGGGGCTGTGCCTCGGGGACGCTGCGCGAGGGGTCCGAGCCGTGGGAAGAACCGTCGGCGGAGGAGCTCGGGTTGGTGCCCGTGCCCGTCCCCGAGTTTGTGCCCGAGTTCGTCCCCGAGTTTGTGCCCGAGTCCGTGTTAGAGGCCCTGCCGGCGTCCGTGCTGCCGGCGCCCGTGTTGTCCGAGGCGCGGGGGGTGTGGCTGGTGGAGCCACCGGAGTCCGAGCCGCCGCGGTTGCCGTTGCCCGTGCTGCTGCCGCCGCCGGAGTCACCGGAGGTGCTGCCGGAACCGCCCCCGTCGGAGCCGCCGTCCGAGCCGGCCCCCGCGTCCGTCCCCGAGCCGGTGCCTGAGGTGTTTCCGGAGCTGCCCCCGTCGGAACCGCTTCCGGAACCGCCGCCATCGGACCCGCTGCCGGAGCCAGTGCCTGACCCCGACCCGCTACCGGACCCACTCCCGGACCTGCTCCCCGACCCGCTCTCCGACCCGCTGGAGCCCCCGTCGCTGCCGCTGTCCGTGGAGTCGCTGCCGTCGCTGCCGTGCCCCGCCGCGCTGTCCAGGCCGTTGCGGGCGTGGCGTCCGGCGCGGCCGCCTGCGCCGTCGCGGAGGCTTTCGCCGAGGGATTCGCCGGTGTTCTTGAGGGCGTCGGTGGCGGCCTTCTGGCCCTCCTTGGCGGTGCGGCCGAGGTTGTAGCCGTTCTGGGCGCCGAAGTTCTGGTTGACGGTCTGGGCGATGAGGTCGGACGCCATGGCCTCCAGCGCGGAGATCACCGGCTCCTTGGCGGCCTCCATGATCGCGTCAAGCAGCTGCTTGGCGACCTCCTTGAGGATCCTGCGGACCATTTCACGCGTGGCCAGCGTGGCGGCCGCGCCGGCTATTTCGGACAGTCCGAGGGTGAAGGGGGCCGCGACCTGCGCCGCGATGATTTCCGCGGCCAGAATCGCCAACTGGACAATCACGGCCACCTTCATGCCGATGACCAGCACGGCGGCGGCCTCGAACGTGAAGGCAATGACCTCGGCCGCCTGCGCCGCGTCGTTCAGATACCCCGAACCGCCGGAGAACTTCTCCCACGCCTTGCTGAAGCCCTCGATGGCATCGCCGGAGTTCTCCGCGAGCACATTGCCTGCATAACTGGCGCCCCGGGCCTGGTGCCCCTGTACCTCCGCCGCGAAATTGCGCCAGACCTGCGCACATTCCATCAACTTGTCTTCGTCCGCATGCGGCCAGTTGAAGCCGAGCATGTCCAGGACCCACTCAAGAGGATCCGGCAGCATGACAGACAAGATGGAGCTCCCCCGTGAAAAGTGCTTCTAGACGTGTTGCAGGCGCGGGCCGCGCGGAAGGCCGCTGCGGAAGGCCCGCTGTGTGGAAATCCCCGGAACCGGCCGGTGGCCTCAGTGCTTCGCGGGCGTGATGGACGTGCGGACCGTGTCGTCGACGGTCGGGTCCCGCCACGCCTGCTTGTTCTCGACGTGCTGCTTGATCAGCGAGTCGTTGAACTCCTCGTTCTCCGCATGGTTCTTGGACATCGAGGTCAGCGCCTTGCCGATTTTCTGGAGCTGGGCGGAGAGATGGCCCATCGACTCGTTCATGCCGTCGCGCACGCCTTCGTAGACGACACCGAACTTCTCGCCGATCTCGTCATCGCCCCACGGCGGAGCCCCGTCCTTGCTGGCGAACGTCGTCAGACCGCTCATGAACTGCTCGCCGAACGACTTCTCCGGCGGAGCCTTCTCCTGCCCGTTGCTGGGCGGCCCCGCCCCCAGCGCATGCAGGCCGTCCATCAGCCGCGCCACCGAGGAATAGAAGTCCTCACCGAGCTTGACGAAGTTCGTGCCCTCAGCCTTGAGGCTCTCCACGTCGGTCTGGAATCCACCGGCGCCAGCCATGACATCCCCCGCGTTCTACTCGTTACCCAACGAGATATTCAAGCCAAAGCTTAACCGCCGAGGTTGACAACCCACCAGGTGCTACTGGTGAGACTCTGGCTCCGCGTGGGGCGAAGGAGATGCGGCCCGGAGGCCTCAGGAAGTCCGCCCGCCGCGGAGGCGGTGGTAGAGCTCGACCGCTTCCTCCGGGGGGAAGTTGGGCAGGAACGACACCTCGCCGTCGGCTTTGGAGATCACGACGTTGCTTCCTCCGGGATTCGCGGGAGGGGCGGTGGGGTCCTCGGCGGGCGGCCAGCTCGCGTGGATCAGGTAGCCGATGTCGAATTCATGGACGAACAGGCCGGAAGGGCCGCCGGGTGAGCCGACCTCGGGGTAGTGCTCCCGGCCGATCTCCAGCGCCTCGTCCGCGTTCGCCGGAACGGTCTGCGGTCCGGTCTGCGGGGGGAGCGGGGGCGGGGTGGGAGGCAGGCCCGGGACGCTGCCCGACTGATCGGAATCGGTCATGTTCTGACTCCTTGATGCTGGACACGCGGATGACGGTCAACCTAACTCACGCCGTGGCGGCCCGGTCGGTTCACGTCAAGGAAGCCAGGAGCCAAGGAAGCCAGGAGGCCAGGAGCCCAGGAAGCCAGGAAGCCAGGAGGCTGGCCCCGCACCGGACGCACCCCCTCCGCCGCATCGCCCCTTCACCGCCCCCGCCCCTCCGCAAGCGCTCACCCGAACAGCACCCGCGACAGCCAGAATTCCAGCAGTTCCGCGTCGCCGGTGATGTCGTAGGACCCGTTGTCGCTGGGGGCGCGGCCGTAGATGAGGAGCAAGAGGTCTGTCAGGGGTGCGCGGACGGAGACGGCGGCCGGTTCCTGGGTGCGGCGCCAGGCGAGGGTGGTGCCGGTGAGGTCGACGAGCCAGTCGGCGGCCGCTTCCGGTGGGGTGTCCGTGGCGTGGAAGTGGAGGGTGCGGCCGGGGCCGAGGAGATCGCGCCGGTCGGGGTGGTAGTCGAACATCTCGGGCAGGGAGCCGAGTTCCATCCACTCGTCGAGGCAGTCGAGGGCGACCCGCTGGTCGACGGTGAAGTCCGTGCCGAGGGTCAGAGTGGCGTCGGCCCGGTGCATGACCGTCTCGTGGGCCATACGGCGGGCGAAGAAGCGTGGGGAGCCGGAGGGGAGCGGGGTCCAGATACGGGCGCCGGGGCCCGCGTTGCGGAGGGTGCCGGCGAGGAGCCGGGCGCCCTCGGTCAGCCAGGCGGCGAGCGCGGCCGGGGTCTCGGTGGTGTCGCGGGGGAGGTGCCGGAGCGCGGTGTCGGGCGGGGGTTCGGTCGCCCGGGTCCGGACGAGCTCCTCGACCCAGCGGTGGGCCTCGCCCAGATGCCGGAGCAGCTGGGCGAGGTTCCAGTCGGGGCAGGAGGGCACGGAGGCCGTCAGCCGGGTGCCCTCGTCGAGGCCGGTGCTCAGCAGGTCGGCCTGGTGGACGATTTCGGCGCAATGGTCGTCGAAATCCATATCCGTGGTGATGGCGTCCATGTCGTCACGGTAGAGGCCCCCACCGCCAACTGGCCGTCACCACATGCGAGCGGGCGGCGTCAGGCGGAACCGCAGTCGGCAGATCACCGCGTCGGTGTCCCGGCGGACCGCGTGCGCGACGACCGCCCCGCGCTGGTTCTGGAGCAGGCGCTGCCAGAGGTGCGCGGGTTCGGCCTCCGGGATCAGCACGGTGATGCGGGTGCCGGGACGGCGGGCGGTCAGGCCGGTGACGTAGGCGGCAATGGGGCGGCCGAGGGAGCGGGTGGCCGAGGGCAGTTCGAGGAGCTCGACGCCGGGGCTCCAGAGTTCCCAGTCGCGGCGGAGTGCCTCGGTGGCCGGGCGGTCCTCGGGGGTGTCGTGGGTGACGGTGACCGCGACCACCTCGTCGCCGAGGGACACCGCCGCGTTCAGCGCCTCGGCGGTGAGCCGGGACAGGTGCGAGACGGGGACGACGACCAGGGAGGGGGCGCGACGCGGCGGTTCGGGGAGGCGGCCCAGGCCCAGGCGTGTGCCGATCCGGGCGTAGGCGCGGTGGACCGCCTCGAAGGTGAGGACGAGGAGGGGCAGGGCGACGAGGATCAGCCAGGCGCCCTCACTGAATTTGGTGGCGGTGACGACGACCGCCGAGACGCCGGTGAGCAGGGCACCGAAGCCGTTCAGCAGGGCCTTGCCGCGCCACCTCGGGGAGCGTTCACGCCGCCAGTGCCGGACCATGCCGATCTGGCAGACGGTGAAGCCGACGAAGACACCGAGGGCGAACAGCGGGACGAGGGTGTTCATGTCGCCGCCGGAGAAGATGAGCAGCGCGGCGGCGACGGCGGCCAGCGCCAGTACACCGTGGCGGTGCACCTGACGGTCCGCCTTCAGGCCGAAGACGTGCGGGAGGTAGTTGTCCCGGGCCAGCAGGCCCATCAGGACGGGCAGACCGCCGAAGGAGGTGTTCGCGGCGAGGGCCAGCAGCACCATGGTGGCGAACTGGACGACGTAGAACGCCGCGTGGTGGCCGAACGAGGCGTCCGCGAGCTGGGCGAGGACGGTGACGCCCTCGACCGGCTGGAGGTGGAAGCGGCCGATGAGGACGGACAGCCCGATCAGCATCATGCCCAGCAGGACGCCGAGCGCGACCTCGGTGCGCTGGGCGCGCCGGGCCGCCGGGGCGCGGAAGGACGGCACCGCGTTGGCGACCGCCTCGACCCCGGTCAGCGCCGAGCAGCCGGCCGCGAACGCCTTGAGCAGCAGCAGGGCGCCGACCGTGGTGGCGTTGTCGGCGAGGACGGAGGCGTGTCCGTCGGCGGTGACGGTGGCGGCGGGCGCGGCGCGGAAGAGCCCGACGGCGACCATCGCCAGGATGGCGCCGACGAAGACGGCGGTGGGGACGAGGAAGGCCTTTGCCGAGTCGACGATGCCGCGCAGGTTGAGGGCGGTGATGAGGGCGAGGACCGCCAGGCAGATCCCCACCCGGTCGTCGTAGAGGGCGGGGAAGGCCGAGGTCAGGGCCGCGACGCCGGCCGTCACCGAGACGGCGACGTTCAGGACGTAGTCGAGGAGGAGGGAGGCGGCGGCGAACAGGGCGGTGCGCCGGCCGAGGTGGGTCCTGGCCACCGCGTAGGAGCCGCCGCCGTTGGGGAAGGCCGCGATCACCTGACGGTAGGAGGCGACCAGGACGGCGAGCAGGACCGCGATGGCGAGGGTGACGGGGAGCGTGAAGCCGAGGCCGTGGCTGCCCGCCGCGGCCAGGACCAGCACGATCGACTCGGGGCCGTAGGCCACGGACGCCATGGCGTCGAGCGAGAGGGCGGCCAGGCCCTGGAGGGCGGTGAGCCGGTGCCGGGCGTCGGGCTCGGCGGCCGGGGAGTCGGGTTCGGCGACCGGGGCGCCGGCGGGGCCGGTGGCGGTGGTGGTGGCGCTGGGGGCAGTGGTGGTGACGGTGGCGGGGGCGGTATCCGGCGGTTCCTCCGGCCGACCGTCGGGCTGGGAAACCTTCGCCATCGTTCGTCGTACCTCCGTGCGCACCGTGCGGGACCAGGCCAGCGTGCGGGGTGCGACGGCCGCCGTCCGCGGCCTTGGCGGCACCTTGGCGGGCAACGGGTCGTTCTTCACGGGTTCTTGACGCGTACGCATACCGGCCCGCCGCCGCACCACCACCCGCTCGGCGGAGGTGCCCCGGTGACCGCCCGTTCAGCGGAGGGGGCCGGTGACCGCCCGCTCAGCGGAGAGGCGCCCCGGTGACCGCCCGCAGATCGCGGTAGCTGACCAGACGGAGCCCGCAGAAGTCCTCGGGGTCGTCCTCCAGGTCGAAGCAGGCGGCGATGATCCAGATCACCAGGAAGAAGTAGCCCCCGAGCCAGCGGCGGAACAGCCGGGGCAGCCGCGGGCGGGTGGCGTCCGTTTCGCGGATGACGCGGGTACGGACGGCGAACTTGCCGAGGCTCGCCCCGGCGATCCGGGTCAGCAGGACATGGTTGAGGAACGACAGTCCGAAGCCCGCGCCGGCGACGGCGTAGAAGACCTGCAGGGCGGGCAGACCGGCGTGGCCGGCGGAACGCAGGGCGATGTAGGCGGCGGTCAGCGCCAGCAGCCCGTCCAGGAATATCGCGCCGAGCCGGCGCATCGGGTTCGCCTCGTTGGGGATGCGCGGAGCCGCGGCGGGCGGAGCGTACGGGGAATGCGGAGCCGACTGCGGTGCATACGGGTGCGCAGGGCCCTGGGGCGGCTGCTGTGGCCCCTGGTACGGGTGCTGCGCGCCCTGGTACGGGTGTGGCCGGCCCTGGGAGGGGTGCTGTTGCCCCTGGTACGGCTGCTGCTGGCCGTATGGGTGCGGCGGGTTCGGATAGGGAGGCGGCGGGCCCTGCGGAGAGGACTGCTGCGGAGGGTATGGAGAAGGCTGCTGCGGGGGGTGCGGAGAAGGCTGCTGGGGAGGGAAAGGTCGCTCGTACACGGGTCCGGATCTTTCCATGCCGTGCGGGTTCAGAACGCCGCAGCGGGCCGTGAGAAGTCGTAGCGGACACCGGTGAGTTGTTCCGAGGCGGCCCACAGGCGCTCGCCGTTCGCGTCCTTCTTGGTCCAGGGGGCGCGGAAGGACTGGGCGGGGGCGCCGCGCAGTCCGCTGCGCGGGCCGATGAAGGAGTCCGGCCGCATGTGCGGGGCGGTGGCCGCGCAGAGGGTGCCCAGGGCGCCGCCGTCCGGGGACTGGGCGATGAGGCGGTTGCCCAGCTCGATGGCCCGCTCGGCGGAGGTGCGGCCCTCCATCCGGACGCCCGTGGTCTGCAGATTGGTGGACGCGTATCCGGGGTGCGCGGCGGCCGCGACGACCTGCGAACCGGCCGCGGCCAGCCGCCGGGTCAGCTCGTGGACGAAGAGGAGGTTGGCGCTCTTGGAGCGGGCGTAGGCGATCCAGCGGCGGTAGGAGTGCTCGCTGTTGAGGTCGCTGTAGTCGAGGTCGGCGAGGGCGTGCAGCATGCTGGAGACGGTGACGACCCGGGCGCCGGGGGTGGCGAGGAGCTTGGGCAGCAGCAGCCCGGTCAGCGCGAAGTGGCCGAGGTGGTTGGTGCCGAACTGCATCTCGAAGCCGTCGGCGGTGGTGCGGTGCGGCAGGGCCATCACGCCCGCGTTGTTGATGAGCAGGTCGAGGCGGTCGCCGTCGAAGTCGTCGAGGGCGGCGGCGAAGTCCCGTACGGAGGACAGATCGGCCAGGTCGAGCGGCCGGAACTCGGCCTCGGCGGTGGGGACTTCGGAGCGCAGCCGGTCCAGGGCGGCGATCCCGCGCGTCTCATTGCGGCAGGCCAGCAGTACGCGGGCGCCCTGACGGGCCAGTTCGCGGGCGGTGACATAGCCGATGCCGCTGTTCGCGCCCGTGACGACCGCCGAGCGGCCCGTCTGGTCGGGGATGTGGCTGGTGTTCCACCTGGTCACGCCTGCACTCCTCCGTAGGGGGCAACCAGGTTACGCCGCGTGGTGGGGCGGATGGGGCCGGAGGGGCGGGGGTGAAGGCGGGCGCGGCGCGCATGGACACCGTCCGCCACCGCGTCGCACCGGCCGTGGCCACTCCCCTTCGGCGAGGCGAGTGGCCACTCCCCTTCGGCGAAGCGAGTGGTCACTCCCTTTGGCGAAGCGAGCGGTCACTCCCCTTCGGCGAGGCGCTTGATCGCCGAGAGGCGGGTGTCCCATGCGGCGGCCACCCGGTCCATCCACCGGGCGGTGACCCCCAGCCGTTCCGGTATGACCCGGTAACGGGCCTCCCTGCCCTCCCGGTGACCGGCGACCAGACCGGCTCGGTCCAGGACACCCAGATGTTTGACGATCGCTTGGCGGCTGACCGGCAGTTCCGCCGCCAGGACGGTGGCGGTCGCCTCGCCGTGTGCGGCGAGGGCGTCGAGTATCCGGCGCCGGGTCGGGTCCGCCAGCGCGGCGAACACCTCGGCCACGGCGTCCGCGCCCGCGCCCGAGCCGGCGTCCGCGCCCGAGCCGGGGCCCGGGCCCGGATCTCTTCCGGCGCCCGCGCCCTTGCCCGCCCCAGCTCCCGCCCCTGCGCCCGGCCGCTCCGCTCCTGGCCGTTCCGCTCCCGGCCGTTCCGCTCCCGGCCCCGCATCCCTCGTCATGCCGCGAGCTGCTCCGTGTACCGCCGGATGTTCTCCACCTGGCCGGACCAGCCCTCGGAGTGGCTCTCGTACCCGGCGGTCTTCCGCCGGTCCTCGGGGATGGTGAGCGCGGCGAATCCGGTCTCCACGACGCGCAGCCGGGTGCCGTCGCCCTCCGGGGTGAGGGTGAACTCGACGAGGGTGGAGTTGCCCTCGGTCGCCACCTCGCCCGGGAAGGCGCTGGCCCAGCGGTACGAGAAGTAACGCGGCGGGTCCACGGTCACGATGGTGGTCGGGAACTGCCCGTACTCGCCGTGGTCGAGCTGCATGATGCCGCCCGGCCGCAGGTCGACCGGCGTCGGCCGGCCCTGCCCGAACCACGAGCCGACATGCTCCGGTTCGGTGAGCACGGCCCAGACCCGCTCCACGGGCGCGGCGATGCTGATCTCCCGCTCGATGCGGTCCTTGCTGTCGCCGCCCGCGTCGCTGTCAGTGCTCTGGTTGCCGTCGGTGCTCATGGCGTGCACCTCCTGCCGTTCTCGGATCGGCTGATGCCTTACGTGCTACCCAATGGTTGCACGTAAGCCAAAGGAGGTGCAACCAAGCGGTTGCGTGTCCTTCTTCGTCACCGGCCATCGACTACCGGCTCTCCACTACCGGTCACCAGCCGCCACGTGCTCCACACTCCTCACGCGATACGCCGCGACCGAGACCGACGGATCGTCCAGGCAGCTCCCCGACGCCAGGTCGAAACGCTGCTTGAGCAGGGGCGATGCCACGAACGGGCGGCCGTCGGTCGAGCCGGTCAGGCCGCGGGAGAGGACCTGGGCGCCGGTGAACGGGTCGCGGTTGGCGATCGCATAGGCCTGCCCGGCGCGGTCGATGAAGAGCGCGGCCTGGGTGCCGTCCGGGAGGAGCGCGGCGACCCCGCGCCCCGGGATGAGGTCGTCCAGCGTGCAGACCGCGACCCAGCCCTGGGGGCAGCGGATCTCGACCGTGGCGGCCGTAGTGGCGGCCTCGATGTCTTCCTCGGTACGGGTGAGCGTGGCGGTGGCGGTGGTCATCAGACGGAGGTCCCTTCCAGGGTGCGTACGGGCAGGGTCGGGCCGGCCAGCAGCGTCAGGTCCGGCTTGACCTGGTCGCGCTCCGGCACGAAGCGGACGGACGGGTCGGGCGCGTCGGGCGCGTTGACGAAGGAGACGAAGCGGGCCAGTCGCTCGGGGTCGGCGAGGGTCTCGGCCCATTCGTCGCGGTAGTGGGTGACATGGGCGGCCATCAGGGCCTCCAGCTCGTCGCACAGCCCCAGGGAGTCATGGACGACGACGTCCCGGACGTGGTCGAGGCCGCCCTCGATCCGCTCCAGCCAGGCGGAGGTGCGCTCCAGCCGGTCCGCGGTGCGGATGTAGAACATCAGGAACCGGTCGATCAGCCGGATCAGTTCGGCGTCGCTCAGGTCCTGGGCGAGCAGATCGGCGTGGCGCGGATCGGCGCCGCCGTTGCCGCCCACGTACAGGTTCCAGCCGTTGGAGGTGGCGATGACACCGAAGTCCTTGCCGCGGGCCTCCGCGCACTCCCGGGCGCAGCCGGAGACCGCGGACTTGAGCTTGTGCGGGGAGCGCAGCCCCCGGTAGCGCAGCTCCAGTTCGATGGCCATACGGACCGAGTCCTGCACGCCGTAGCGGCACCAGGTCTGCCCCACACACGACTTCACGGTGCGCAGCGCCTTGCCGTACGCGTGCCCCGACTCGAAGCCGGCGTCCACCAGCCGGGCCCACACCTGGGGGAGCTGGTCGACCCGGGCGCCGAAGAGGTCGATCCGCTGGCCACCGGTGATCTTGGTGTAGAGGCCGAAGTCGCGGGCCACCTCGCCGATCACGATCAGTTTGTCCGGAGTGATCTCCCCGCCGGGGATGCGCGGCACGATCGAGTACGAGCCGTTGCGCTGCAGGTTGGCGAGGAAGTGGTCGTTGGTGTCCTGGAGGGCGGCCTGTTCGCCGTCGAGGACATAGCCGTCGGCGCCGACGGAGGGCGCGAGGGAGGCGATGATCGAGCCGACGGTGGGCTTGCAGATCTCGCAGCCGTCGCCGTTCCTGGCCTCCGGGCGGCCGTGCGAGTCCAGCAGCTCGGCGAAGGTCGTCAGCCGCAGGGTGCGGACGATCTCGTAGAGCTCGGCGCGGGTGTGCGGGAAGCAGCCGCACAGCCCGGTGTCGATGGTGGCGCCGTTCGCGGCCAGCTCGTCGTTCATCACGGCGGTCAGCGACTTGACGCAACTGCCGCAGCCGGTACCGGCCTTGGTGCACTTCTTGATCTCGGGGAGGGTGCCGCAGGAGTGCTCGGTGACCGCCGCCCGGACCGTCCCCTTGGTCACGTTGTGGCAGTTGCACAGCACCGCACTGTCCGGCAGCGCGGACGGGCCGAGCGCGGCGGCCCCGCCCTCGGCTCCGGCGGGCAGCACCAGCTGCTCGGGCGGCACCGGCGGCACGCTGCCGGTCAGCGGCCGCAGCATGCCGTAGGCCTCGGCGTCGCCGACCAGCACCCCGCCCAGCAGCTCGCCCGCGGCGCCGATCACCAGCTTCTTGTAGACACCGCTGCGGGCGTCGGAGTAGACCACGTCCAGACAGCCGTCGGTGGCGCCGTGTGCGTCACCGAAGGACGCGACGTCCACCCCGAGCAGCTTGAGCTTGGTGGACAGGTCCGCGCCGGTGAAGCCGTCGGCCGCTCCGGTGCCGGCGCCGAGTGCCTCGGCGATGGTGCCGGCGGCCGTGCGGGCCATGTCGTAGCCCGGCGCGACCAGTCCGTAGACCCGGCCGTCGGAGGCCAGGGCGCACTCGCCGATCGCGTACACGGCGGGGTCGGTGGTGCGGCACTGCTCGTCGACGACGATGCCGCCGCGTTCGCCGACCGGCAGCCCGCAGTCCCGGGCGAGCTGGTCACGGGGCCGGACACCGGCCGAGAAGACGACCAGATCGGTCTCGATACGGGAGTCGTCCGACAGGCCCATGGCGGTCACCGCACCGGCCGCGTCCGCGACGATCTCCTTTCCGCCGACGCCGGTGTGCACCTCCAGGCCCATCTCCTCGACGGTACGGCGCAGTGCGCGGCCGCCGCCCTCGTCGACCTGGAGCGCCATCAGCCGTGGCGCGAACTCCACGATGTGGGTGCGCAGCCCCAGCCCGTTCAGCGCCCCGGCCGCCTCCAGACCGAGCAGCCCGCCGCCGACCACCACACCGGTGCGGGCGTTCTTGGCGTACTCCTCGATGGCGAGCAGGTCCTCGATGGTGCGGTAGACGAAACAGCCCGCACTGTCCTTGCCGGGCACCGGCGGGACGAACGGGTAGGAGCCGGTGGCCAGCACCAGGGTGTCGTAGCGGACGGTCAGGCCGGAGCGGGCGGTGACCGTGCGGGCCGTGCGGTCGACGGCGGTGGCGGGGTCGCCGAGGTGCAGTTCGATGCCGTGGCGGGCCATGAAGTCCGGATCGACCAGGCTCAGGTCTTCCGGGCTGCGGCCGGCGAAGTACGACGTCAGCTGGACGCGGTCGTAGGCCGGGCGGGGCTCCTCGCACAGCACGACCACCCGGTTCCGCTCGGTGACGCCGCGGTCGGCCAGCTCCTCCAGGAAGCGCTGGCCGACCATGCCGTGGCCGATGAGGACAAGGGTGGGGGTGGTGCCAGGCGCGGCGGCTGGCGTGGCTTCCGGGTGCGGCGGCATCGAGGTCATGTTCCTCAGCCTGCGGTGCGGCTGTTACCCGCCCGCATCTGCTCTGTTTCCCGGGCGGAACGCTGCCCTCAGTGGCGGGCGGGGCGCCGTGTGAGGGCGGGGAAGCCCTGCGGGAACGGCGAAGCCGTGCGGGGGCGGGGAAGCCGTGCGGGGGCGGGCCGCTCGGGCCCGCCCCTTGCCCCTAGGGGACCGACTGGCCGCCGGTCAGCCGTTCAGCTGCGCCGGGCACAGCCGCCGCGGCTGCTTGTCGGTGCGCAGCTTGGCGTCGACACAGCCGCCCGCCAGACCGTCGTGGGCCCGGCTGCCGAAGTTGGCGGTGACGGTCAGCGCGCCGTCGCCGAAGACCGTGCGCTGCACGCTGCGGTCACCGGTCAGCCACCGGAACGAGGTCAGCTGCTCGGTACCGGCCGCGCGGTGCAGCGGCGAGAAGTACTTCTGCAGCGCGGCGAGCTCGGATCCCTTCTTCTCCAGCGTCGGGCCGTCGAGGACATAGTTGAGCGGGGTGTTGTAGAGCATCGCCAGCAGCGCCCGGGTGGTCTTGTGCGCCGGCAGCTTCTCGTACGACAGCTCCCAGCGCTCGGCGTTGACCAGCGAGCCGTGCAGTGCGGTCTCGTAGAGGGGGATGCGGTACTTGGGGTCGTACATGGCCGTGGCCACCTCGGCGGGCAGCTTCACCGGCTTGAAGAAGGCGCCCGGGGCCTTCTCCGGGAAGTAGCCGCCCCAGGTCTTCTTGTCGCGCTCCAGCTTCCACAGGCCGTCGGCGGTCGGGGTGCCCGAGCCGTGGTCGTAGGCCAGCACCTGGTTGGCCCAGGGCTGGGCGGACTCCGAGCCGAGGACGAGGTTCTTGGACAGCCGCCGCATCCGCGCGAGCCGCATCTCACGGTCACCGGCCTTGGTCATCTCATGGCCCTTGCCGTGGTCGCGGAACACCTCACCGGTCGCGTCCACATCGAGGAAGTAGCTGTCCGCGCCGTTGGCGACCATCGAGCGGGTGCGGTCGGCGAGGTAGTGCTTGCGCGGTTCGGCCTTCTCGAAGGCGCGGGAGCTGAGATAGCAGCCGCGGTTCCCGAACCCGGTCTCCGGGGTGCCGTCCGCCTTCCGTATACAGAAGTCGGGGTAGACCCGGTCCGGCCAGGCCGAGGTGGGGCTGTCGGCGGTCTTGGGGTCCTGCCCGTTGGCGAAGGTGTCGTACGGGCCGACGAGATAGCCCGCCTTCTTGGCGGCCCGCACCGCCGCGGCGTTCATCGGGCCCGGGCCGGCGTCATAACCGAGCCACATCCGGTCCACGCCCAGCTGCTTCAGCTTCCCGATCCCGGAGGCGGTCCGGGTGTCGCCCCACACATAGGCGTGGAACGCGCCGAGCAGCTTGCCGTTGGCCGGATTCTGCCGGATCTTCTTGCGCAGACCGCCGAGCTGTCCGCGCTGGGAGAGGTAGGAGCGGTAGTCGGCGGCGGGGGCCACCGGGTTGCCGTCGGTCAGGGCGAAGGAGACCTCGTAGTCACGGGTGCCCTCACCGGCGTCGAAGGCGTGCGCGGCGGTGGCCCGCAGCCTGCCTCCGGTGGAGGCGAAGCGCAGCGAGGTGCCGATGTCGGTGGGGGTGAGATAGCTGACCCCGGCCCCGCCGGAGCCGCCCGTACCGCGGCCCATGGAGTAGCCCCACAACGGGAGCGCCAGGCCCTCGCCCATGTCGACGGTGCTGCCCGCCAGCCCGCCCTTCTCCACGCTCGCGTTCCAGAACGCGTCCCGCACCGGCACATCCAGGCCCTCGCCGCGCGGCAGTTGCAGGGCGGACGCGGCCCGGTCGGTACCGGTCACCGGCCAGCTGACCGACCCGTCGCGGTCCGCCCGCAGCTTGATCCGCAGCCGCCCGCGCTCCGAACTCGCCGTGACCGTCAGCCCCTTGGCGGGGTAGCTCCAGCTCGCCCCGTCGCCCGTCCGCGTCACCGGCCCCGGCTTCCCGAGCCCGCCGCCGCCCGCCGGACCGGACAGCACCAGCTCCCGCCCGCCCGCGGTGCGCGCGTTCACCGCCAGCGAGGCGGTGTCGACAACGGCCGTACCGCCGCGGACGGGAAGTTCGAGCCGGCTGCCCTCCAGCGTGCCCGCGGCGGCACTGTCACATCCGGCCACCCCGAACGTGGTCGCGGTGAGGGCAAGAGAGGCGGCGAGGACGCGGGTGGCGGTGGTCCGGCTACGGCCGGTGCGGTGGGGGGAGTGGGAAGCATCGGATGTCATAGGGACTGGATAGTCCCGGGTTTTAAGAGGGTTCTAAGAAGCGCCTCATGCGGCGGGTCCGTGGCAGGAGATGAGGAGCCCCGCGCCGGGCAGCGGAGGCGGTATACGCAGCAGGCTCCCGGGACTTGGTCCCGGGAGCCTGCTCTTCGCCGCCCTCCTGGCCGAGGCCGGAGCGCGCCGGCGTCACGTCAGCGGTGAAGCCGATCAGCGCTTCTTACGCCAGGTCGCAGGCCGTGCTTGCGTGGGGATCCTTGACTCCGAGGTCCCAGAGCTCCGACCGACATGCGCTGTCGCCCACCGGGCCCCCGGGGGAGGACCCGACAGCGCATGCCTTCCGCACTCCCGCGCCGACCGTGTAGCCCTTATCGCGCAGGTAACTCGTGCAATCTCCCGCCGACGCCGAGGCCGGCGTCGCGAGGGCCACAGGCACAGCCGCCGCGATCAGGGTCAAAGACGCGGCGGCAGCAGTACGACGCAGCGCTCCGCCCCGGTGGTTCGTACGAACCTTGTCACGCATGGAACTTCCCCTTTTTTCGTGCATGGAGCTTCCCCCAGTTGCCTCTTCTTGGCGCGGCCTTCCTCACCGAGTGCGCGCCGGTCATGCGCGCACTCGGCAACGTTGGCTGAGGAGCACCGGGATACGAGAGCACTCACCGGAATACGCGCCGCATCGGCGATACGGAGGTCCCGCGCATGGCGGTTCAGGGCTCTCGCGCCGCGCTGTCCTGACAACGTGCGCCAATCGAACAGATGTTCATGCTACCAGTGCGTCTTCCACGCCGCCCGGACTTTTTGGAAGCCTCGCCCGGGCCACTGCGGCCCCTGTCATCCCTCCAACTCCCCACTAGTAGCGGAGCGATGGGAACCATTCGCCTCGGCCCCCGGGCGTGAGGTCGAGCAGGTGCCACACCGGAGTGAGCAGATCGATACCGCGCTGGTCGATGTCCTCGGCCATCCGGGGATGTACCGAGTAGACGTGGCGCACCGCCCCGGCGTCGTCGCGGGTGAACACCGACACCGTCGAGTCCTGGCTGCCGTCGGCGTCCTCGCTGCCCAGGTCGTACTTGAAGGTGCTCGCCCCGGCGCTGAGCAGCCGCAGGTTCGTCCACTTCCGGTCGCGGGCGTAGGCGCGCAGCACCGGCAGCTCGGCCGCGGCGACGACGGCGAAGTCGACGTTCTGCGTGACGTGGTCGACGACCCCGTTGAAGCCGTCGATCCACATCGTGCACATGGGGCAGGCCTGCTTCTGCTCC
This sequence comes from Streptomyces sp. G7(2002), assembly GCF_028870195.1. Taxonomy (NCBI): domain Bacteria; kingdom Bacillati; phylum Actinomycetota; class Actinomycetes; order Kitasatosporales; family Streptomycetaceae; genus Streptomyces; species Streptomyces sp. G7(2002). Next base: position 3,351,624 of record NZ_CP102609.1, on the reverse strand, counting down.
TTGCCGAACATGAAGTGGTAGACGATCAGGTCGCGTCCCGGCTCGCTGAACAACTCGCTGAGCCGCACCGATCGCGCCGGTTCGTCCCCGGCTTCCAGATCCGCGGGCCCTTCCTCGAAGACGTAGTCGTCGACGGCGGGTCCCGGCGGCAGCCCCCGGCGCATGGTGGCGACCCGTTCGCGTTGGCGCATCAGCTCGATCTCGGCCTGCCGCAGCTCCTCGCGGGCGTCGCCGTACTCGGCCGACTCCCCACTGAGACGGGTGTGCCGCATCGCCACCTCCAGGATCGCTGCCGGCGCACGTCCGCCGCCGCCCACCATTCTTGGCCGGGGTACAGCGGCTCGCCAGGCGGAACGGCCGCGGCGGGACCGTGCGGGGCGCAAGAGAGTGCAATGAGGGTGCGCGGGGTGCAAGAGGGAGCTAAGAACCGGCTCCCGGCGCAGGCGGCGCATCGCTGTCCCGCAGCTCCTCCAGGCGGGTGAGGCTGTCGCGGGCCGACTCCCGCTCCTCGGCGGTGAGCGGGATCGCGGCGGCCTCGGCGAGCGCGGTCGCCGCGGTGGCGGCGTCGCCCAGGCGCCCGGCGACATCCGCACGCAGCACGAGGAGGCCGAGGCGCTGTACGGGTGTGGGCCGCTCATCGAGGTTCAGCGCCCGGTCGATGATCTTGGCGGCCGCGGGCAGGTCCTCCTTCGAGTCCGCCTGGAGCGACGCGTGGTGCAGGGCGCGCGCGAAGGTTTCCTTGGGGGCGGGCCGGTGGTGCAGGTCCTCGCTCGTCCGCTGCCCGATGCGGAGGCAGTTGCCGCCCGGATCGGTCATGAGGAACTGCCGCATGCCGTACGACGTGTCCTTCAGCGGCCCGATCCGGGGAAGCCCACGGGTCGGGACCTTCCCGTAGGCCGCCTTGAGCCCGGCCCGGAAGGCGTCGTGCAGTCCGTCGACGTCATCGGTCACGACATAGCAGGTGCTCAACGAGTCGGCCGGCTCGTACTGCTTCACCCCGAAGAACTGGAGCTCAATGCCGCCCCGCTGCACAACGGCGAACGGGTTGGGGCTCTTCTGCTGGAAGGTCACCTCGAACCCGAGGGCCGTGTAGAAGTCGAGAACGGGCTGGATCGTCGGGCACGGCAGGATCGGAATGGTTGTCTCAGCCATGCCCGTGACTCTAGTCAAAGTTGAATAGAGGGGGAACGGGTTTTCCGGCTGAACGGGCTTTCCGGCTCTTCGTGGAGGCGATCAGGCGACCGTCCTGGCGACGGGATGGCGACGCGATGGCGACGGGGTCGTGCCACGCACCGCGCGCGGGCGAGTCCGAACGCGACCGTCAGCGGCTCCGGCGGGCGTTGAGCCGGGCGGCCTGGCGCGTCAGGTGGTCGCGCTCGGCGAGGTCGGGTGCCTTCCGGGCCGCCTCGGCGTACAGCCGTGCCGCCGTCGTCAGGTCGCCGTCGCGCTCGTGGAGGTAGGCCGCCACCGCGGTGTGGCGGGGCAGTGCGTCGTCCAGTGCCGCGAGGGCCGCCAGCCCGGCGGGCGGTCCATCGGCCTCGCCGACGGCCACCGCCCGGTTGAGCCGGACGACCGGGCTGTCGGTCAGACGCGCGAGCTCGTCGTACCACTCGACGATCTGCACCCAGTCCGTCTCCTCGGCGGTCGGTGCGTCGGCGTGGAGTGCCGCGATGGCGGCCTGGGCCTGGAACTCGCCCAGCCGGTCGCGGGCGAGGGCCGCCTGCAGGATCGCGACGCCCTCGGCGATCGACCCGGTCTCCCACCGGCCGCGGTCCTGCTCGGCGAGCGGCACCAGGCTGCCGTCCGGCGCGGTCCTGGCGGCACGCCGGGCGTGGTGGAGCAGCATGAGGGCGAGCAGCCCCGCCACCTCGGGGTGGTCGACCTGGGCCGCGAGCTGCCGGGTGAGCCGGATGGCCTCGGCGGCGAGGTCGACGTCGCCGGAGTAGCCCTCGTTGAAGACCAGGTAGAGGACGCGCAGCACGGTGGCGACGTCGCCGGGCCGGTCGAACCGGACACCGGAGACGGTGCGCTTGGCCCGGCTGATGCGCTGCGCCATGGTCGCCTCGGGCACCAGGTAGGCCTGGGCGATCTGGCGGGTGGTCAGCCCGCCGACGGCGCGCAGCGTGAGCGCGACCGCGGACGACGGCGTCAGCGACGGGTGGGCGCACAGGAAGTAGAGCTGGAGCGTGTCGTCCACCGCGGGCGCGGGCCCGGGCGCCGGCTCCTCGTCGACGAGGCCCTCACGCCGGCGGCGGGCGGTGTCCGCCCGGGCCCCGTCGAGGAACTTGCGCCAGGCCACGGTGACCAGCCAGCCCTTCGGGTCCCGCGGCTGCTCGGCCGGCCAGACGCGGACCGCCTCGACCAGCGCCTCCTGCACGGCGTCCTCGGCCGCCGCGAAGTCGGCTCCGCGGCGGACGAGGATGGCGAGCACGCTCGGTGTGAGGCTCCGGAGCAGGGCTTCGTCCATCGATGAGGTCACTCCGTGATGCAGGGCGCCGCGCCCAGGAACGGGCGCACCTCAAGCCACTCGTGGATCGGCTTCCCGCCCGCCCCGGGGGCCGCCGACAGCTCCCCGGCCAGCTCGACGGCGCGCTCGTAGCTGTCGACGTCGATCACCATCCAGCCGGCGATGAGGTCCTTGGTCTCGGCGAACGGACCGTCGGTGACCGGCGGGCGCCCCTCGCCGTCGTACCGGACCCATGCCCCCTCGGGGGCGAGCGCCTGACCGTCGACGAACTCCCCGGTCCCCTCCAGCCGGTCCGCGAAGTCCTGCATGTACTGCATGTGGGCCGAGATCTCCTCCGGCTTCCACTGGTCCATGGGTACGTCGTTCACCGCTGCCGGGGCGCCGCGGTAGTGCTTGAGCAGCAGGTACTTGGCCATGATGGTTCTCCTCGGTGCTGGTGCGACCCATTGTGGTCGCGTTCACCCCGGGGACGGAGCCAGCCACGGGATCTCGACATCGCGGGCAGAATTTATTTTTCTGGGCCCGGAACGCCTCTCAGGCGGAGAGCTGCCCGCGCTTGATCGCCGAGACGAACGAGGACCAGTCGCCCGCTGCGAATATGAGCGCCGGACCGTCCGGGTCCTTGCTGTCACGGACGGGGACGAGGCCGTGGGGCTCGGTGAGGGCACGGGAGAATTCGAGGCACTGGCCGCCGTTGGCGTCGCTGTGGGATGACTTGGTCCAGGTGAAGTCGCGCGTGAACTCGACGCAGTTCCCGCCACTGGCATCGCTGTAGGACGACCTGACCCATTCGGCGGCGGCTAGATCCAAGTCGGGGCTCATGCGCGGTACTCCTTCAGCAGAGTCTTGATCAGGGCTACTGATCGATCCGGGGACAACGCGTGTGCCCTCAGCAGATCGTAGTCATCCAGGGCGGCGTCGACCGTTTGTGCGGAGTCGTGCATCCTGCCTCCTACCCGCGTCTCCGTGTAGAGCACCGTGCGGGCGTCCGTGAAGCGGAGCACAGTGAAGGGCCTCGTGGATGCGGCCGGAGCGCCTGCCGAAAAGGGCATGACCTGCAGCGTGATCTGCGGTGACGTGGCGGCCGTCAGCAAATACTCAAGCTGTCCGGCCATGACCCCGGCGCCGCCGACGACCGTCCGTAGGCACGCCTCATGCGGGATGGCCCACAGGAGCGGAGGAGAGGCCCCCTCGAAGACTTCGCGCCTCCGCAGCCGTGCCGCGACCTTGCCCTCGATCACATCGGCTTCTTCCCGGGAGAAGTACGCCTGGAAAACGGCCTGTGCGTACTCCTCGGTCTGAAGGATCCCCATCACGAGGTCAGTTGAGTAATCCAGTATCCGAGCAGCCTTCCGCTCCAGATTCAGGTACGGGAAGAACCAACTCGGATGATCCCCTTCCTCGATCCTCCGCAGCAACCCCGCGAACAACTCCCCCGTCCCGAAGGTGAGATCGCACCCCTTGGTGAACTTCTCGCTGGGACGGGGCAGCAGTGTGCCGGATTCGACCTTGCTGACGTAGCCCTCGGAGTAGCCCGTGGCCTTGCCGAGCTGCTTCTGGGTGAGCTTGCGGGCCAGCCGTACCTGTTTGATGTCGCGACCGAAGCGCTGCAGCGGATTCAAGTGCTCGGGCGGGGTTGTCTCGTCCAACGCCATGACCTCTCGGCATATGGGTGCGTGCCGGTATCGCGGCAGGTCGCAGACTTGCGCACGGCCGCTTCAAGCACCCCGATTCTATTGCCCGTTGCGTTGTCACGGTGACCAATTGACTACACCCGGTATGCATCCGGGGTGGCCGCAACCACGGAGTGACGGAGCGACGGAGTGGGCGACATGGATGACATGGACGGCACGGGTGACATGGGCGACAGCAAGGCGCGGCTGCTGCCGTGGTCGAGTCCGGAGGGCAAGCCGTGCTTCGTCCTGGGCGACGGCAGCGGGTACGTGTCCCGCCTCGCCGACGAGATCGAGGCGGCGCAACTCGGTCTGGCCGCCGAGCGGATCGCGGAGGCGCGGCGCGTGCTGGAGGGGCGGCGGTGGACCCCCGGGGAACTGCACCTGCTGGCCGTTGAGTTGACCGAGGCGCTCATCGAGGTGCTCAGGGTCGCGGAGAGCCGCGGCGCGCGCCTGGCCGTTGCCGGCGGTGACGGTCCGCGGCTTCCGGCGGAGGCGTTCGGATAGTGTTCGCGCCGCTCCCGGAGGCCGTGGGACGGGGTGTGCGCCCACCCCGGAGGTGCGCTGCGGAACCTGCGGTTCTTAACCCCCGGTCAGCAGATCCTCAAGGCCGCCTTAAGGATCTGCGAAGAGGGCCTGACCTGCTGTTTCCGGTGTCCGGGCGGCCGTATTTTCGACGCCGTGACGATCCAGGCCGACCTCAGCGACGGGTACGCAGCGGGCGGCGCGCCCGGTCCTGGTGCCCCGCCTCCGGGCCCCGCCGAACCGCCCGCCACCCATCCGTTGTACTCACGGCTCAACCCCCGGTACGTGCCGCCCCGGCCGGCCTACGCGCCGCGCAGGGCACCGGTGCCCGTGCCTCCGCTGCGCCTCTCGCCGATGGCATTGCTGCGGGTGCTGGGCCTCGGCGCGGTGGTGATCGTGGCCCTGTGGCTGGCGCAGGCCGAGCCCTCGGTGCGGCTCGATGCGCTGTTCGCCACCCTGGCCCACCTCACCGGACTGCTCGCGGGCTACGGAATCCTGGTGATGCTGCTGCTGATGGCCCGGGTCCCGGCCATCGAGCACGGCGTCGGCGCCGACCGGCTGGCCCGCTGGCACGCCCTCGGCGGCCGCCACGTCCTGACCCTGTGCCTCGCCCACACCGCCTTCGCGCTGTGCGGCTACGCCGCCCACACCGGCACCGACGTCCTCGGCGCCACCGTCGACCTGATGGGCTACCCGGGCCTGGCCGCGGCCGCCGTCGGCACCGCGCTGCTCGTCGCCGTCGGCGTCACCTCGGCCCGTACGGCCCGCCGCCGGGTACGCCATGAGACCTGGCGCGCCGTACATCTGCTGACCTACGTGGGCGCCGCCCTCGCCTTCGCCCATCAGCTCGCCGGGCCGGATCTGGCCGGCGGCCCGTTCGCCGTCTGGCTGTGGACGCTGCTGCACACCACCGTCGGCACTCTGCTGGTCTGGTACCGCCTGGTCGTCCCCGCGCGCCAGGCGCTGCGGCACGGCCTGCGGGTGACCGAGGTGCGGGTCGAGGGGCCGGACGTGGTCTCGGTCGTCATGCAGGGCCTGGGGCTGGACGCACTGCGGGCCGAGCCGGGGCAGTTCTTCCGCTGGCGGTTCCTGTCCCGGCGGTTGTGGCGGACCGCCCTGCCCTTCTCGCTCTCCGCGCCCGTGCGCGACGACACCCTCCGGATCACCGTGAAGGCGTGCGGCGACCACACCCGCCGCATCCGCCGGCTGCGGCCGGGCGTACGGGTGCTGGCCACCGGCCCGTTCGGCGCGATGACCGCACACCGGCGGACCCGGCGCAAGGTGCTGCTGGTCGCCGGCGGCGTCGGGATCACGCCGATGCGTGCGCTCTTCGAGACCCTGCCGGGTGAGCCCGGGGATCTCACGCTCCTCTACCGGGCGGGCAACGCCGCCCAGTTGGTGCTGCGGGAGGAGCTGGAGGGGATCGCCGCGGCCCGTGGCGCCGCGCTGCACTACCTCCTCGGCCCGTCCGACGGCCCCTTCGACCCGCTGGCACCCCAAGCCCTGCGCAACCTCGTCCCGGACCTGGCGCAACACGATGTCTATCTGTGCGGCCCGCCCGGCATGTCCACGGCCGCGACCGCCGCCCTGGAACGGGCCGGGGTGCCGGCAGACCGCATCCACTCCGAGCAGTTCACCTTCTGAGGGCCTTCGTTCGGCCCCCCCGGGGCCCCGGGGCTCGCCCCGGACTCGCCCCGCTCGACCCGCCGTCCCCGACCGCCGACCCGACCCGATCCGACCCGCCCAGACCCGCAAGGAAGTCACCCCATGGCCCGACACCGTAAACCGCACACCGTCCCGGCCGTCACCGTGTGGGCCCGCCGTCAGCTCGCCGCCTGCCTGGTGGGGGCGAGCGCGCTCACCGCCACTCTGGTGTCCCGGACGATCACCCCGGCCGCCCCGGTCTCTCCTGACCGGGCACCGGCCGGGTACAACCTCCCCGAGCAGTCGAGCGGCTCCGTAACGCTGGTCAGCACGGAGTCGGCACCGGTCGGTACGGAGTCGGCACCGGTCGGCACGGCGCCGTGAAGGCCGCAGTCGAGCCCGTCCCGGCGTGCCCTACGCCAGCGCGTCCAGCTGCGCCAAGTCCCCCTCCGTGAGGCTGATGTGCGCCGCGGCCAGGTTCTCGTCGAGGTGGTCCGGGGAGCCCATACCCGGGGTCGGGAGCAGGACGGGGGAGTGGTGCAGGAGCCAGGCGAGGGCGATCTGGCCGGGGGTGGCGTCGTGCCGGGCGGCGACCGCGGCGAGGGTGGTGCCCGCGTCGCCGGTGAGGGTGCCGTTTCCCAGCGGGAACCACGGCAGAAAGGCCGTGCCCTGCTTCTCGCACAGCTCCAGGACGTTCTCGGCGGCGCGGTCCAGCAGGTTGTAGCGGTTCTGCACCGACGCGATGGGGGCGATCTCCCGGGCCCGGGTCAGCTCGTCCGCGTCGATGGAGTCCAGGCCGATGTGCCGGATCTTTCCCTCCCGTTGGAGGTCCAGCGGACCGGCAGATCCCCACCGACCGGGAAGTCGGCCGACACCGTTTCAGCATCCATGCGTTCGGAGTCTAGGACGACGGATGGTTCATAAGATCAGCCGGTGCCTCCTGACATATCGCTGTTCACTCTGACCCTGCTCTGCCTGGCCGCGCTCGCGGCGGGCTGGATCGACGCCGTGGTGGGCGGTGGCGGACTGCTGCTGCTCCCCGCCCTGCTCGTCGGCCTGCCGCACACCCCGGTCGCGTACGTCCTGGGGACCAACAAGTCCACCGCCATCGTGGGCACCACCGCGGCCGCGGTCACCTACGTCCGCAAGGCTCCGATCGATGTGCGCACCGCGCTGCGCATCGGCCTCGCCGCGGTCGCCGGTTCGCTGGTCGGGGCGTTCTTCGCGGCCGGTATCAACAGCGCCGTGCTGCGACCGCTGATCATGGCCGTCCTGCTGGCGGTGCTGGTGTTCGTCCTGGTGCGGCCGGCCTTCGGGACCGCCGTCGCTCCCTCCGGACCGGTCTCCCGCAAGCGCATCGCGGCGGCGATCCTCATCGCGGGCCTGGGCATCGGCTTCTACGACGGGCTGATCGGGCCCGGGACCGGTGCGTTCCTGGTCGTCGCGCTCGCCGCGGTGCTGCACATGGACCTGGTCACCGCCTCCGCCACCTCCAAGGTCGTCAATGTCTGCACCAACCTCGGATCGCTGACGATGTTCGCGATCCAGGGCACCGTGCTGTGGCAACTCGGCGCCCTGCTCGCGCTGTTCAACTTCGCCGGCGGCATGGTGGGCGCCCGGATGGCCCTCAAGCGGGGTGCCGGATTCGTCCGCGGGGTGCTGGTGGTCGTGGTCGTCGCGCTGCTGTGCAAGCTGGGTTACGACGAGTGGCTGGCGGTTTGACGGTGGCGGACGGGCAGACGGGCAGACGGGCGGGCCGACGGTGGCGGACGGGCCGGCAGAGGCCGTTAGCCCGGCGTCGGCCGGTGGCCCGCCCCGGTTCGGGGCCCACCCCCGTGGGGCCCCTCTGCCAGTTCGGCCCCGAAGGCCCGGCCGGCCCCGTCCGCCCCCTCCGCCCCGCCCGCCCCGCCCCCGCTCAGAACCGGCAGCGGTACATCCGCGCCATGTCCCGCACCGCGGGCAGCTTCGCCGACATCCGCGCCGCCAGCCGGCTGCCCGCCGACAGCTTTTCGATTCCCGGGATCTCCATGGCGCTGAAGTTCTCGACGATCTCCAGCTTCGGGCTCAGCGCCGCGATCCACGCGGTGTCCGTGCCCCAGTGGAGCCGCGCACCGGCCTTCACCACGGCGCGGTTGAGCCACTGGACGCGGATCGCGAACCTGCTGAAGGCGTCGAAGGCCAGCTCCCCGCTCGGCACCCGGTCCATCAGCCGCCGCAGCAGCGCCGTGCCGTCCTCCTCGGTCAGATACATCAGCAGCCCCTCGGCCACGATCACCGTCGGCCGGTCCGGGGGAATCTGTGCCACCCACGCCGGGTCGGTCACGGACGACGGGACGGTCGCGTAGCCCGCGCGCTCCGGGTAGAGCTGCCGCCGCAGGGCGATGACCTCGGGGTAGTCGACGTCGAACCACCGCACCCCGGGGCCCGGGTCCAGGCGGTGGACGCGGCTGTCGAGACCGCAGCCCAGATGCACCACCGTCGCTTCCTCGTGCCGGGCGAGGAAACCCGCGGTCCAGACGTCCAACTGCCGGGCGCGCAGCGCCACTCCGGCGGCATTGCCGCGGCTCAGCCGCATCTTCCTGAAGTCGTAGTCGAGCCGCTGCACGGTGTCGGCGGCCAGGGTGTCGCCGAGGATCGGCCGCTTGGCGCGGCTGTCGACCGCGCGCCCGTAGAGCGTGGCGAGGAGGGTCTCCTTCTCCTCGGTCAGACGCACCTTGGGACGCGGGTCGGGACGCGGGTTGGTACGCGGACTGGTCATGAAGTAGAGACTACTTAAGATTCAGAAAAATGTGAAGACTCAGAATTCTCGCCGACCGGGCGCCATGGGGGAGTGTGGGGCGGTTCTACCTCCGGTCCGCCTCTGCGAGTGCCGAGGGGCGCGCCCCGGCCGGGATCTCCGTGACGGCTGTCAGCAGTACCGCCGAGTCCTCCACGGCCAGCAGGCCGTGCCGCTCGCGCGGCGTCATGGTGACCTGACCCGCCGTCAGTTCCTGGCCGCCGCCCGCCCCGGTCAGCCGGACCCGCCCGCGCAGGACCTGCAGGCTCGCCGCCGGGGGCGCGTTGTGTTCGTCCAGCGCGGCGCCCGCGACCAGTGCGATCACGGTCTGCCGCAGCCGGTCGTCGTGCAGGAAGAGACGGGCGCTGCGGCCGTGCGCGGAGGCCCTGGCGTCGTCGAGTTGCTGGCGGGCGAGCGCATCGAGATCGTCCATGATGCTGGCCTTTCGCGTACGGACCGGCGGCTGGGCTGCCCTTTCCATCGTTGCCGGTGCGCGGGGGGACGCAACCGGGGGAGCCCGCCCAAGGACCGCGGGGCCCGGCGGACGGGGCGGGACGGCGTCCGGGTGCATACCGCAGCGGGGCGGGCCCGGCTCTTACGGGATGATCATCACGGTCCGTACGATGCGAGGCGGTCCCGTGCCGTCGGCCGAGCCCGCTCGTCCGGCGCGGTCCACCGTCCCGTCCGTACCCTCCCGTCCCCCACCGCGAAGGATGCGCACCCGTGGCCGACCCGACTGCCCTGAACGACCCGCCCGACCCCACCGGGCGGCAGGCAGGATTTCTGACCGTCATGACGACCATCGACAGCGAGACCAAGGCCAGGAAGCTGGCGCGCGGGGCGATCGAGGGCCGGCTCGCCGCCTGTGCGCAGATCAGCGCGCCGGTGACCTCGGTGTTCCGCTGGGACGACGCGGTCGAGGCCAGCCAGGAGTGGCAGGTGCTGTTCAAGACGACCCAGGCGCGTTACGAGGCGCTGGAGGCCTACCTCCTCGACGCGCACGACTACGACACCCCCGAGATCATCGCCACCCCCATCACCCGCGGTGGCACCGGCTATCTGTCCTGGGTCGCAGAGGAGACGAGCTGAACATGGAGCGCGACACCACAAAGCGCGGCGCCACGAAACGAGTTCACCGGGCGCGGCCCACCCGGAAGCGCTGGATCACGGCCGCGACGGCCGTGGCCGGAGTGACGGTGTGCCTGGCCACCGCCACCGTCGGCCACGCCGTCAACGAGGCCCGGAGCGCGGCACCGAGCACCGGCAAGCCCAGCCCCGCCCCCGACGACCCCTGGACCAGCCGGGACGCCGCCGCCTATTGGACGGCCGACCGGATGGCGGGCGCCGCACCGGCCGGCAGTGACACCCCGGCCCGGCCCACGGCCCCGACCCCGCCCACCGCGACGACCCGGTCCGCCGCGCCGAAGGGGACCGCCGCCGCCGCCCGCGCCGGCCGTACCGCCCGGCATTTCAACGGCGTTCCGTCCGTCGGTGTGCTGTTCTCCGTCGACGGGGACGCCAAGGCACACCACTGCACCGCGAGCGTGGTGCACAGCCCGCACGGCAATCTGATCCTCACCGCCGGGCACTGCAATCCGGGAACCCGTGCCGCTTTTGTCCCGCAGTATCGTTCCGGCGCGGTCACCCAGCCGTACGGGGTGTGGGCGATCGAGCGGACCTTCGCCTACCCCGGCCGCGGCACCACCGGCGCCGGGGCGGACCTCGACTTCGCCTTCGCCACCGTCGCCCCCGGCGAGGACGGCGACACCATCGAGGAGGTCACCGGAGGCAACACCCTTTCCCCGACGCCCGGTTACACCAACGACGTCACCGTCATCGGCTACCCGAACGTCCGCAACGACCCGGAGGACCGGGCCGTGCGCTGCGCGACCCGCACCGGCCGGCTGTCCGGCACCCACGAACTGCGCATGGAGTGCAACGGGTTCTACGGCGGCACCTCCGGCAGCCCCTGGCTGAGCGACTTCGACGAGGAGAGCCGGACCGGCCGGGTCATCGGGGTGATCGGCGGTCTCAACGGCGGCGGTCCGAAGGGCCCGGACGCCGACCGGATCTCCTACAGCCCGTACTTCGGGTCGAAGGTCCTCAACCTCTACGCCCGCGCGGCCCAGAAGTGACCGCGGGGTGACGGAGGCGCCTACCGGCTGTCCGCTGCCAGCGCCTCCGTCACCCCCTTCTCGCGCGGTCCGAGGAACTGCGGATCGGGCCGCAGCAGGGCGTCCGCCGCCGCCTTCCCGGCCGCGAAGATCTCCCGTACACCGCCGTACGCCCAGGTCACATCGTGCTTCGCCGCCACCGCGACGCCATCGGAGTCGACACCGGCCGCGCTGCACAGCGCCAGTGCGCGCCGGATGTGGAAGCCCTGGCTGACCAGCACGGCCCGGTTCACACCGAAGATCCGGTGGGCACGGCTGCAGGAGTCCCAGGTGTCGAAGCCCGCGTAGTCACTGACGATCTTGTGCCCGGGGACCCCGTGCCGCAGCAGATAGCTGCGCATGGCGTCCGGCTCGTCGTAGTCGTGCCGGCTGTTGTCGCCGGTGACCAGGACCGCCCGGACGGTGCCCCGTTCGTACAGCGCGGCGGCCGCGTCCAGCCGGTGGGCGAGGTACGGCGACGGCGCGCCGTTCCACAGGCCCGCGCCGAAGACGATGGCGACCGGCGCGGCCGGCGCGTCCGCGACACCGTGCACCCGGGGGCCGGCCGTCGCGTTCATCCAGGTCGCGGGCGCCAGCGCCAGCACCGTCACCGCCACCACGGCCTGGAAGGCACGGCGCCGGCCGCGCCGGGTCCGCGGCAGCCGCAGGGCGGGTCCCACGCGGCGCACCCCGCTCCGTATCCGCCCCGCCAGCCCCGCTACCGGCCCTCGCATCCCGCCCCCGTCCCTGACCGCGTCCGCTCGCGGTCGATCTCGCAGGCTGCGACGCCGGGGGGACCGGGATGGTTGCAGCGGCGGGCTGGCATCGTGGCAGAGGGAGCACCCGCCGTCCGGAGAGGAACGCACCACCATGACCCGCGAGCCCGAGCGGCTGCCCTTCTTCGTCTACGGGACGCTGCGGCCCGGCGAGGCCAACTACGGCCGGACCCTGCGCGGCCGGACCGCGGCCGAGGAACCGGCCCACATCGGCGGCGCGCTGCTGTACGACGGCCCCGGATACCCCTACGCGACGGCCGGGCCCGCCGACGCGGTGGTGCACGGCGCCCTGGTCCGGCCCCGCGACCCCGACTACGACGAGGTGTGCGCGGTCCTGGACCGGCTGGAGGGCTACACCCCCGGCGACCCGCACAACCTCTACGAGCGGGTGGCCACCGAGGCCGTGTGCCCGGACGGCAGGACCGTACGCGCCTGGGTCTACCTGGCGGCCGCGCCGCTCGCCGCGCGGCTGCGCGCCACCGGCACCCCCATCGAGGGCGGCGACTGGCCGGCCTCGCGCGCCGCGGCCGGCTGACCGGCTCCTTCGCGGACCGCGAACGGCACCCCTCCGCCCCGGGCGCCGCCGCGGCGGCCGACCCCGCCACGGCTAACCTGGACGACTCCTCGCGTACCGGGGCTCCCACCCGTACCGAGGATCCTTTCCGTACCGCAGAACAGGTGTGACCGCGTGGCTTCCTCCCCGTCCTCCCCCTCCGCCGCAACCGCCCACGAGCCGCTGCCCAAGGCGGAGCTGCATCTGCACATCGAGGGCACTCTGGAGCCCGAGCTGGCCTTCGCGCTCGCCGCGCGCAACGGCGTCGAGCTGCCGTACGCCACCGAGGACGAGCTGCGCCGCGCCTACTCCTTCGCCGATCTGCAGTCCTTCCTGAACCTCTACTACGCGCTGATGGCCGTGCTGCGCACCGAGGACGACTTCGCCGACCTCGCCCACGCCTATCTCGCCCGCGCCAAGGAGCAGGGCGTACGGCACGCCGAGATCTTCTTCGACCCGCAGGCGCACACCGCGCGCGGCGTCCCGATCGGCACCGTCATCAACGGGCTGGCCCGCGCCCTGGACAGCGCCCCGGAGACCTACGGCATCAGCACCCGCCTGATCATGTGCTTCCTGCGCGACGAGAGCGCCGGGTCCGCCCTGACGACCTTCGAGGCGGCCCGCCCCTACTTCGACCGGATCACCGCCGTCGGCCTGGACTCGGCCGAGGTCGGCCACCCGCCGTCGAAGTTCAAGGAGGTCTTCGCGCTGGCGCGGGAGGCCGGGCTCAAGTGTGTGGCGCACGCGGGGGAGGAGGGGCCCCCGGCCTATGTGTGGGAGGCCCTGGACGTGCTCGGCGTGGACCGGATCGACCACGGGGTGCGCTCCCTGGAGGACGAGCGGCTGGTGGCCCGCCTGGTGGCGGACCAGGTGCCGCTCACCGTCTGCCCGCTGTCCAACGTCCGGCTGCGGGTCATCGACGACCTCGCCGACCACCCGCTGCCCGCGATGCTGGACGCCGGGCTGCTGGTGACCGTCAACTCCGACGACCCGGCCTACTTCGGCGGCTACGCGGACGACAACTTCACCGCCGTACGCGACGCCCTCGGCCTGGACCCGGACACCCTGCGCACCCTCGCCCGGAACTCCTTCCGCGCCTCCTTCCTCGATGAGGCGACCCGCGCGCGGTACCTCCGGGAAGTGGACGCGCACCAGGTGTAGGGCGTGCCACGGGCGGCAGCGGCGCGTGAGATGTCCGCTGCCGCCCGGCCTGCTCCCGGGGCGGAGCGGAGGGCAGCCGGACGGAACACGGAGTTCCCCGCGGGGAAACGAAGCGGCAACGCCCGGCTGCCACGCTCAGGCCATGACGGCGCCGATACCGCACCTGCCCTCCGCCCCCCTCGGCACGGGAGACCTCGCCGCCGAGATCACCGCACAGCTCAGCACCCAGCTCTGCCGCGTCCGGCTGCGGGGCTTCCCCCCTCCGGAAACGCCGGGCCCCACCCTCGTCGCCGTCGCCCACGGCAGCCGCGACCCCCGCGCCCTGCCCACCGTCCGGGCGCTGCTCGACCGGGTCCGTGCGCTGCGCCCCGGCCTGGCCGTCAGGCTCGGGCACATCGAGCTGAACCGGCCGCTGCTCGCCGACACCCTCGCCGAGCTGCGCGGCGAAGCCGTCCTCGTACCGCTGCTGTTCGGCCACGGCCACCACGTCACCCATGACCTGCCCGCCGCGCTGGCGGGCGCACCGCAGCTGGCCGGCCGCGTCGCCGCGCCCCTCGGGCCGCACCCGCTCCTCGCCGAGGCGCTGCACGGCCGCCTGCTGGAGGCCGGCTTCCCCGGGGCCCCGTCCCCGCGCACCGCCGTGGTCCTGGCCGCCGCCGGCTCCCGGGCCCCGCGGTCCGCCCGGGACACCGAGCGCACCGCACAGCTGCTCTCGGCCCGGCTCGGTGGCACCCCCGTCCTGCCCGCCTACGCCTCCGCCGCCGCCCCCACCGTCGCGGAAGCGGTCCGTACGCTGACCGCCCGAGGCCACGACCGGATCGCCGTCGCGGGCTGCTTCACCGCACCCGGCCGCTTCGCCACCCAGTGCGCCGACGCCGCCCCCGGGACCGCCGCCGCGCCCCTGGGCGACCACCCCGCACTGGCCCGTCTCGTACTGCACCGCTACGACCAGGCGCTCCTCGCACGGACCGGATCCGACCCCGCGAGCGTCAGGGCGGCTACCGTCGCGGTATGACGGGCACACCACCGACCACCCCCGGTTACACCGCGGCCGACCTCGAACGCTGGGTCCCCGAGCCCGACAAACGGCCGGGACGCACCGCCTTCCAGCGCGACCGCGCCCGGGTGCTGCACTCCGCCGCGCTGCGCCGGCTGGCCGGCAAGACCCAGGTCGTCACCCCGGGCGCGCACACCCCCGCCTGGGACGCCAGCCCCCGCACCCGCCTGACCCACTCCCTGGAATGCGCCCAGGTCGGCCGGGAGCTCGGCGCGGCCCTCGGTTGTGACCCGGACCTGGTCGAGACCGCCTGTCTGGCGCACGATCTGGGCCACCCGCCCTTCGGGCACAACGGCGAGCAGACGCTCAACGAAGTCGCCGCGCCCTGCGGCGGATTCGAGGGCAACGCCCAGTCGCTGCGGCTGCTGGCCCGTCTGGAGCCCAAGCGGTTCGTGCCCGCCGAAGACGGTTCGACGGTCAGCGTCGGGCTCAACCTCAGCCGCGCCGCCCTCGACGCGGCCACCAAGTACCCGTGGCCGCGCGGCGGACACCCCACCGACCCCGCGTCCCCGAAGTTCGGGGTCTACGAGGACGACGCACCGGTCTACGCGTGGTTCCGGCAGGGCGCCCCCGACGGGGCGCAGAGCTTCGAGGCGCAGGTCATGGACTGGTCCGACGATGTCGCGTACTCGGTGCACGACGTCGAGGACGGGCTGCACGCCGGACACCTCGACCCCAACCTCCTGCTCGCCGACGCCGAACGCGCCGAGATCTTCGCGGTCGCCGGTGCACGCTACGCGCCCGGCGCAGGCCCCGAGGAGCTGGCCGCGGCGCTGGACCGCCTCCTGGAGCAGGAGTGGTGGCCGCACGGTTACGACGGCTCCGCGCTCGCCCAGGCCCGCCTCAAGGACGCCACCAGCCAGCTGATCGGCCGCTTCTGTCTCGCGGCCGAGGGCGCGACCCGGGCCCGCTGGGGGACCGGACGGCTCACCCGCTACGGAGCGGAGCTGGTGGTTCCGGCCGAAACCCGGCTGGAATGCGCCGTTTTGAAAGCCGTCGCCGACCGCTACGTCATGCAGCGCCCCGACCAGGAAGCACTCCGCGCCGACCAGCGCGTCGTCATCGCCGAACTGGCCGAGGCGTTGCTCGCCCGAGCCCCCGACGGCCTTGATCCACAGTTCCGTTCACTGTTCGACACGGCACCCGACGACACCGCACGGATGCGCGCCGTCATCGACCAGATCGCGGCCCTGACCGACACCTCGGCCCGCTCGCTGCACGCCCGTCTCACCCGGCGCCCCGGTCACCGCGGGGCGAACCAGGGGTGACCCTGGGGGAAAGCCCCTCTTCCCCCCTCACGCTCCGTGCGGGAGGCTCGAACCCGACCGTTTTCGAACGGAGCACCCTGACAACAGCGAACAGCGAGCCCTGACGACAGCGCACGGGGAAGCACCCGGCGGCCGGCAGCGAACGGAACCCCGATCGGCAGTGATCGGGAACCCCGGCGCCGCCGGCCACATCAACGGGGGAGAGCACACGGGGGGACATGGGGGCGTTCACGGACGCGCACGCGGACGTACGGCACCGCAACGAGGAGGAAGCAAGTGGTCGACGCACACCAGACGTTCGTCATCGTCGGGGGTGGCCTGGCCGGCGCAAAGGCCGCGGAGACGCTCCGCGCGGAAGGCTTCACCGGCCGGGTGATCCTCATCTGTGACGAGCGCGACCACCCGTACGAGCGCCCCCCGCTCTCCAAGGGGTACCTGCTCGGCAAGGAAGAGCGCGACAGTGTCTTCGTCCATGAACCCGCCTGGTACGCCCAGGCACAGATCGAGCTGCACCTGGGCCAGCCCGCCGTCCACCTGGACCCCGGCGCCAGGACCGTCCGCCTCGGCGACGGCACCCTGATCGTCTACGACAAGCTGCTGCTGGCCACCGGCGCCGAGCCGCGCCGCCTGGACATCCCCGGTACCGGCCTGGCCGGTGTGCACCACCTGCGCCGCCTCGCCCACGCCGAACGGCTGCGCGGCGTCCTGGCCTCTCTGGGCCGGGACAACGGCCACCTCGTCATCGCCGGGGCCGGCTGGATCGGCCTGGAGGTGGCCGCCGCCGCCCGCTCCTACGGCGCCGAGGTCACCGTCGTCGAGGCCGCCCCCACACCGCTGCACGGCATCCTGGGCCCCGAACTCGGCGGTCTGTTCACCGATCTGCACCGCGAACACGGCGTCCGCTTCCACTTCGGCGCCCGCTTCACCGAGATCGTCGGCCAGGACGGCATGGTGCTCGCCGTGCGCACCGACGACGGCGAGGAACACCCCGCCCATGACGTGCTCGCCGCGATCGGCGCCGCCCCGCGCACCGCACTCGCCGAACAGGCCGGACTGGACCTCGTCGACCGGGAGGCCGGCGGCGGTATCGCGGTCGACGCGGCGCTGCGCACCTCCGACCCGTACATCTACGCCGCCGGCGACGTCGCCGCCGCCGACCACCCCCTCCTGGACAGCCGCCTGCGCGTCGAACACTGGGCCAACGCCCTCAACGGCGGCCCGGCCGCCGCGCGCGCCATGCTCGGCCAGAACGTCAGCTACGACCGCGTCCCGTACTTCTTCTCCGACCAGTACGACGTCGGCATGGAGTACTCCGGCTACGCCCCGCCCGGCTCGTACACGCAGGTCGTCTGCCGCGGCGACGTCGCCAAGCGGGAGTTCATCGCCTTCTGGCTCGGGGCGGACGGCCGGCTGCTCGCGGGGATGAACGTCAACGTCTGGGACGTCGCCGAGTCCATCCAGCAACTCATCCGCTCCGGGGCGTCGTTGGCGCCCGAGGCGCTGGCCGATCCGGAGGTTCCGCTGGCCTCGCTGCTCCCGTAGCGTGCCCGTATGACGCCAAGCCCCACCGGTCCCACCGGCCCCGGCAGCACCGACGTCCCGGACGTCGTCACCTTCGACGACGTCCGGGACGCGGCCCGGCGGCTGGCGGGTGTGGCACACCGCACGCCCGTCCTGCGCTCCCGCACCCTCGACGCCCTGGCCGGCGCCGAGGTCCACCTCAAGTGCGAGAACTTCCAGCGGGTCGGCGCCTTCAAGTTCCGCGGTGCCTACAACGCCCTCTCCCGGCTGTCCCCGGAACAGCTGGCCCGTGGGGTCGTCGCCTACTCCTCCGGCAACCACGCCCAGGCCGTCGCGCTGGCCGCCCGGGAGCTGGGCAGCCACGCCGTCATCGTGATGCCCGAGGACTCCCCGCAGTCCAAGACGGACGCCACCGCCGGGTACGGCGCCGAGATCGTCCGCTACGACCGCTACACCGGCGACCGCGTCGCCCTCGGCCGGCAGCTCGCCGAGGAGCGCGGCCTCGCGCTGATCCCGCCGTACGAGCATCCGCACATCATCGCCGGCCAGGGCACCGCCGCCCTGGAGCTGATCGAGGAGACCGGCCCGCTCGACGCGCTGCTGGCCCCGGTCGGCGGCGGCGGCCTGATGGCCGGCTCCGCCACCGCCGCCACCGCCCTGGTCCCCGGTATCCGCATGATCGGCGTGGAGCCGGAGGCCGGCGACGACACCCTCCGCTCCCTGGCCGCCGGCCACCCCGTCACCATCCCCGTCCCGCACACCATCGCCGACGGCCAGGCCATCGCCACCCCCGGCGAGCTGACCTTCGCCGTCAACCGGCGCCTGCTCGACTCGGTCGTCCTGGTCAGCGACGACGAGATCCGCGCGGCCATGAAGTTCGCCTTCGAACGCCTCAAGATCGTCACCGAGCCCAGCGGCGCCAGCGCCCTGGCCGCCCTGCTCGCCGGCCGCGTCACCCCTCTGCCGCCCCGCATCGGCGTGATCATCTCGGGCGGCAACGTGGGGCTGGAGCGCTTCCTGGAACTGCTGGGGTGAGGGGGAGCACGCGGCGCTCGCGCCGACGCGCGGCCGGGGCTGTCCGAGCCCGGCCGTAGAATTCACGCGTGGCTGGCAGGATCAACGATGACGATGTGAAGGCGGTACGGGACGCGGTCCCGATCGACGCCGTCGTGTCCGAATATCTCCAGCTCCGCAACGCCGGCGGCGGCAATCTCAAGGGCCTGTGCCCCTTCCACGACGAGAAGTCCCCGTCCTTCCACGTCAGCCCGGCCAAGGGGCTCTACCACTGCTTCGGCTGCCAGGAGGGCGGCGACACCGTCGACTTCGTCATGAAGATCGACCACCTCTCCTTCGCCGAGACCATCGAGCGCCTCGCCTCCCAGGCCGGTATCACCCTGCGCTACGAGGAGGGCGGCTACACCCCCGGCCGCCAGCAGGGCGAGCGCACCCGCCTGGTGGAGGCCCACAAGGCCGCCGCCCAGTTCTACGTCGAGCAGCTCGACAGCCCCGAGGCCGAGATCGCCCGCAAGTTCCTCGCCGAGCGCGGCTTCGACCAGTCCGCCGCCCAGCATTTCGGCGTCGGTTACAGCCCGGCCGGCTGGGACCACCTCACCCGCTTCCTGCGCGGCCGCCGCTTCAGCGACCAGGAGCTGGTCCTCTCCGGCCTCTCCCAGGAGGGCCGCCGCGGCCCCATCGACCGCTTCCGCGGCCGGCTGATGTGGCCGATCCGCGATATCGCCGGCGAGGTCGTCGGCTTCGGCGCCCGCAAGCTCCGCGACGACGACAACGGCCCCAAGTACCTCAACACCCCCGAAACCCCCATCTACCGCAAGTCCCAGGTCCTCTACGGCATCGACCTCGCCAAGAAGGAGATCGCCAAGACCAACCGCGCGGTCGTGGTCGAGGGCTACACCGACGTCATGGCCTGCCATCTGGCCGGGGTCACCACCGCCATCGCCACCTCCGGCACGGCCTTCGGCGAGGGCCACATCAAGATCCTCCGCCGCCTCCTGATGGACAACTCCGGCTCCGAGGTCGTCTTCACCTTCGACGGCGACGCCGCGGGCCAGAAGGCCGCCCTGCGCGCCTTCGAGGACGACCAGAAGTTCGCCGCCGAGACCTCCATCGCCATTACCCCGGGCGGTATGGACCCGTGCGATCTGCGGCTCGCCAAGGGTGATCAGGCCGTCGCCGATCTCGTCGAGGCCCGCACCCCGCTCTTCGAGTTCGCGCTGCGCCATGTCGTCTCCCGGCACAACCTCGACACCACCGTCGGCCGCGCCGCCGCCCTCGACGAGGCCGCCCCCATCGTCGCCCACATCAAGAACAGCTCCATCCAGCACGAGTCCGCCGTCCAGCTCGCCGGCATGCTCGGCATCCTGGACACCCAGTTCGTGGTCAAGCGCGTCGCCCAGCTCGCCCGCTGGGCCCGCGAGCGCGGCCGTGACGGCGGCCCCGCCCAGGGCCGTCAGCAGCAGCGGCACGGTCAGTCCCCGGCCGCCGAGCAGGCCCGCCCCGCGCCCGGCCCGCGCGGCCCGGCGCTCAACCTCCGCAGCCCCGCCCACCGCGTCGAGCGGGAGCTGCTCAAGCTGGCGCTGCAGCGCCCCGACCTGGTCTCCCCGGCCTTCGACGCCTACGGGGCCGACGAGTTCACCGCCCCGCCCTACGCCGTGGTCCGCCAGTGCATCGAGGACGCCGGCGGTGCCGCGGCCGGCGCCGCCGACCAGGGCTTCGTCCCCCGGGTGCGGGAGGCGGCCCCCGACGACACCGTCCGTGCCATGGTCACCGAGCTCGCCGTCGAACCGCTGCACACCCGCCGGGATCCCGACGAGGCCTACGCCGGCGTCCAGTTGGTCGCCGTCCGCCTCGCCGCCGTCAATCAGCGCGTCACCGAGATCCGCGGCACCCTCCAGCGCCTCGGCCCCCGCGCCGACCCCGAGCACCTCGCGGCCGTGCAGAACGAACTGTGGGTCCTCCAGCAGTACGGCCAGTCGCTGCGCGAACGCGGATACGCGGCCCTATAGGCCCCCGGGGAGGCCCGCGGAGCCCCCGCGCCAGCCGCCCGGCAACACCCCGCGGTAGCCGTCCGGTCACGGACCGGACTCAAAAAGTGCCCGCACGCCCCTCGTGGCAGGCGTGTGTCGTACTCCACACTGAGGAGCGTTGCCTGAGTCCTCGGTGCGCGGCGGGTCCGGTCGTACCGCACCGGAATCCCCCGCGGAACCACTCGTGACGTACGGGACGGACGGCGGCTCGGCCGCCACCGTGCCCGACCTTTCTGCCGCTTCAGCAGCGATCACCCTGGAGGTCGCCCCCGTGCAGACCCAGACCCTCGCCGATGCGCCGGCCGCCACGGAACCTGACACGGAGCCGGACGCGGAGGCGGCCGCGGAGCCGCTCACCGTGCCGCAGCAGGCCGAACCACCCGCCGCCGAGATGATCGTCGAGGAGATCGTCCCGGAGCCGGTACCGCGCCCCGAGACGGGCAGCCCGTCCTCCGACCTCTTCCGCCAGTACCTCCGCGAGATCGGCCGGATCCCGCTGCTCACCGCCGCCGAGGAGGTCGAGCTCGCCCGCCGCGTCGAGGCCGGTCTCTTCGCCGAGGAGAAGCTCACCCACGCCACCGACCTCTCCTCCCAACTCGCCTTCGACCTCGACAAGTTGGTCGTCCTGGGCCGGATGGCCAAGCGCCGCCTCATCGAGGCCAACCTGCGTCTGGTGGTCTCCGTCGCCAAGCGCTACGTCGGCCGCGGGCTGACCATGCTCGACCTTGTCCAGGAGGGGAACCTCGGACTGATCCGCGCCGTCGAGAAGTTCGACTACGCCCGCGGCTACAAGTTCTCCACCTACGCCACCTGGTGGATCCGCCAGGCGATGTCCCGCGCCCTCGCCGACCAGGCCCGCACCATCCGGGTCCCGGTCCATGTCGTCGAGCTGATCAACCGCGTGGTGCGGGTCCAGCGCAGAATGCTCCAGGAGCGCGGCTGCGAACCGACGCCCGAGGAGGTCGCCGCGCACCTCGACCTGACCGGGGAACGCGTCAGCGAGGTGCTGCGGCTGGCCCAGGAGCCGGTCTCGCTGCACGCCCCCGTCGGCGAGGAGGAGGACGTCGCCCTCGGCGATCTCATCGAGGACGGCGACGCCGCCTCACCCGTCGAATCCGCCGCGTTCCTGCTGCTCCGCGAGCACCTCGACGCGGTGCTGTCGACCCTCGGCGAACGCGAACGCAAGGTCGTCCAGCTCCGCTACGGCCTCGCCGACGGCCGCCCCCGCACGCTGGAGGAGATCGGCCGGATCTTCGGCGTCACCCGCGAACGGATACGGCAGATCGAGTCCAAGACCCTCAACAAGCTCCGCGACCACGCCTTCGCCGACCAGCTCCGCGGCTACCTCGACTGAGACCGCCGGGCCCGGCCCCGTACGCCCGGCCACCCCGGCCCGGTCACGCCTCCCGCTGGAACGCCCCCGGATAGGCCTCGTCGCGCACCGCCGCGTACTGCTGGCGCACGGCCTGGCCGACCGCCAGCTCCTCACCCGGCTCGAAGACCTGGCTCGTGGCGGCCGGCCACTGCGGGGGATCGACCCAGGCGGGCCCGCCGCCCGGTCCGGACTCCGCGCCGCCGGCCGGGGTGAGCGTGCCGTGCGCCACCCCCCACGCCCAGGCCGCCTGCCGGGCCGCGCCCAGCGCCGCGTACTCCGCCGGCTGCGGCACCACGACCGGCACCCCGAACAGCGCTGGTGCCACCGCCTGCACCGCGAACAGCTCCGCGGCCGCGCCCAGCAGGAACACCCGGCGCACCGCCATGCCCCGCCCCCGCAGCACATCCAGCGCGTCCGCGAGCCCGCAGAGCATGCCCTCGACGGCCGCCCGCGCCAGATGCTCCGGCTTCATGCTGTCCCGCCGCATCCCGTGCAACGACCCGGCGGTGTGCGGCAGGTGGGGCGTCTTCTCGCCCTCCAGATACGGCAGCAGCACCATCCCGTACGCACCCGGCGACGAATTCATCGCCAGCTCGGACAGGCCCTCCAGATCCGTCCCCAGCATCTCCGCGGCGCCGCGCAGCACCCGTACCGCGTTGCTGGTGTGCACCACCGGCAGATGCCGGCCGGTGGCGTCCGCGAACGAGGTGATCGTGCCGCTCGGGTCCACCAGCGCCTCGTGATGGATCCCGAACACCGACCCCGAGGCGCCCAGCGACACCACGGCGTCGCCCTCCCCGACGCCGAGCCCGAAGGCGGCGGCCATCGTCTCGCCCGTACCGGCGGAGATCAGCAGCCCCTCCGGGGTGAACCCCGCCGTCCCCGACGGGCTCAGCAGCTCCGGCAGCCGCACCTGATGGCCCAGCGCCAGCTCCACCAGATCCGGCCGGTACGCC
The DNA here is from genome assembly GCF_028870195.1 of Streptomyces sp. G7(2002). Taxonomy (NCBI): domain Bacteria; kingdom Bacillati; phylum Actinomycetota; class Actinomycetes; order Kitasatosporales; family Streptomycetaceae; genus Streptomyces; species Streptomyces sp. G7(2002). The sequence continues at coordinate 3,328,675 of NZ_CP102609.1, read as the reverse complement.
CCGGTCGCCGCCGACCAGAAACCCGTCGCCGAGGCCCCGCCGCGGTCCGTCGTACGCCGCGCGGGCCGCCCCAGCAGCTGCCACGCCAGCCAGTCGTGCGGCTGCATGACCTCCGCGATCCGGGCCGCGTGCGCCGGCTCCGTACGCGCCAGCCAGCGCAGCTTCGTCACCGCATGGGTCGCCTGCGGCACCGCTCCGACGGCCTGCGCCCACGCGGTACGCCCGCCGAGCGAGTCGATCAGATCGGCGGCCGCGCTCTGCGCCCGCTTGTCATTGCCGACCAGCGCGGGCCGTACGAGATTGCCCTCGACGTCCAGCGGCAGCAGACCGTGCGGCTGCGCGGAGACACCGATCGCCTGCACCCCTTCGAGCAGCCCGCTGCCGGCCGCCTCGCCGAGCGAGATCAGCCAGGCCTGTGGATCGACCTCGGGCCCCTTCTCGACGGGGTGCGGCGCGTATCCACGCCTGATGACGGCACCCGTGTCCGCATCGCAGACGACGATCCGTGTGCTCTCGGACGAACTGTCCAATCCGGCGACTATCCCCATGGCCTCAGATGATGCCCCATACGACGCATAGGGAGAGAGTCAGGGTTTGCCCGGGAGCGCCACGGCTCAGGTATTGCTCGTGCCCCAGTCGTCCTCGTCGGAGCCGCGCTGCTCGCGCAGCGAGCGGACCCGGTCGGTGACGGAGGTGGGAAGCCGGTCCCCGACCTTGGCCGAGACCGTCCCGAAGGCCTTCGACGCCGCCTCGCGCCCGGTCAGCGCGGCCGACTCGGCGGTGTTCCGGACCGCGGGATTCTGGGAGACCCGCTGGGCGGCCTTGCGGAGCTGCTCGTACCGTTCCCGGCCCGCCCGTGCGCCGAGCACATACCCGGTGGCCAGTCCCGCGATGAACGTGAGCCGGTAGCGCATTGCTCCACCTTTCCTCTCGTCGTCCCGTCCGGTGCCGGTACGCACCGGAGTGCCGGGCTGTGTCACGCGCCTACCCTCCGGGGCCGCGGATCACCCGAGGTGACCTGAGGCGATACCGATTGGCGGAGCACCCCCCTGCTTGCGCTAATGTATGTGTCGCAGCGAGCGCGCGCCGTCCGGAAGACCGGGCAGCGGTGCATTCGAGGCACACAGAGCAATCCCCTGTAGCTCAATTGGCAGAGCAGCCGGCTGTTAACCGGCAGGTTACTGGTTCGAGTCCAGTCGGGGGAGCTCGGTCCCCTGTAGCTCAATTGGCAGAGCATTCGGCTGTTAACCGGAGGGTTACTGGTTCGAGTCCAGTCGGGGGAGCAGAGAGAAGAGGACCCCGCACGGGGTCCTTTTTCTTGTGCCATGGAACCGAACGGCCCGTGATCGAAGTCCTCTTGGGCGTGCGTGGTCGCGCGACGGCAGCCCTCACGGGCAGCAGATCGTATGAGCGGCTATGCTGCGGCAGACGGCGCGCACAAATGTGCGCGACGCGCCGTGGGGGGCGGTAGCTCAGCCGGTTAGAGCAGCGGACTCATAATCCGTCGGCCGTGGGTTCGAGTCCCACCCGCCCCACACACGGTTCTCCCAGGGGAACCTTTTCTACCTGTGGAAACGCAGGAACGGGGGTCACCGCTCCAGGGCGGCGGCCCCCGTTCACGCGTTCAGACCAAGATCCGGCCCGATGGACACCGAGCGGGCGAAACGCGAGCCATGCCCGAAAGGCGCAGTGCGCCCGTGGCTGGGTTGATCGCGACACGGCCGCTGTTGATCTTCCGGCGACCTTCCAGTGATCTTCCGGTGCGCGACGGCGGCTCATCGCGGACCGGACGCTGCCACGCGCCGCGATGCCCGCACCGGACTCCGTACCTTTCAGGCCGGCGGGAGCGGACGGCCACGCCGATCGCGCGGGAGCGTCCGGCGGGGGTGACCGGTAGGTAGGCGGCAGGGCCTGTCCGGCGGGTCTGCCACCGGGGCGTCGAACAGGACCGGGGCCGGAATCGGGGCCGGGGCCGGGATCGAGATCGGGCGGTGGCGTGATCACGTGCGAGCCCAGTTGTTCGAACCTCTGCCGCGGCATCTCCCGCGACGTCGACCAGGGCTGCGGCCTGGGCCCTGTGACCTCCATCCCCCGCCCGCTGCTTACAATTTGACGAACTGTAATCGGGATCCGGGGGGACATATGGGCGGGTACTTCAAGGTCGAAGCCGACGATCTCAGTCGCGAACTCCCGCTGCACCTCCCTGCCGAAGTCCTTGATGCCGCTCTGTGGGAACTGGCCGAGAAGATCTGGCCCGCGGACACCGAGTCCCAGCGTGAGACCACCGCGCTGGTCCCTCTCCACGCCCAGCTTCGCCGAACTCCCCCGCTACGTCGGTTGGTTGCGGAAGATCGGTGAGACCCTCACCTTCCGCCTCGCAGCGCAGGCCGAAGAGGGGTCGCCCACACCCACCGACGTCCGCTCGGTGTTCGGCTAGGAGAAGACCATGAACAGCTCCACGAAGGTTTGGTTCCACGCTCGGAACCCCTCGAAGAGCGAGCCCGGTGAATGCGCCTTCCCTCTCGAATATGTCGTCGCGCCCTTCCGGGGCGAACCATTCGCCTACGCCACCGTGGGCACGCCCCCGAACTGGGCACTGCCTCCCGGCACCGAACCTCGCTACACCCTGTACCGGACCAAGGACACCTCCGAGCCCATCGTCGTCCTCGTGGCACAGGGAGACGTGTTCAGGGTCCTGACGCCCGATTACCAGGTCCTGGCCGAACTCCGCCTGCCACCACCCGAGCAGAGGTGGCGCCCCGTCCGTGAGATCGTGCGGCCGAAGCAGCCCCTTCTGCGGGCCCGCGGGGCCTCCATCAGCTCGATCATCAAGTCGGTGCTCTACCTTCCCTTCATCATTATCGAGTTCCTCCTCTACTTGACCGACGGTGACATCGTCATCGACCCCCCGACCCGCACCGTCTGGAAAACCACCCAAGGATTGTGGAAGCGCACGGCACTCAAGCAAAAGATTGGAGAGCCCTGCTACCGCGTCTACGGCAAACACCTCGACCACCGCATCGCCTACGCCCAGTCAGTGGCGGGCCTCTGGCGACCGGACAGGGGCGACGACGGGTAGGACCCGATGTGCCCGGCCCCCACGGCCCCGCGCCCTCCGGCCGACGGCGTCACGCGAGGGTCACGCCGGTTCAACGCTGCGGTCATGGCTGCGCTCCCACGCTTGAGGCATCTATGAGCTCTCCAGAGAAGAGGAGGCGCAGTGATGACAACCATCCGGAGGCGCCTTTCGCACGTGGTCGGCGCGTCCTTCATAGCGGCCGCGCTCGCCGGAACGATGGGGGCGGTAGGGGTGACGGGCGCTGAACCAGCGGCTGCGAAAGCTCCGGTCCAGTCGACACAGTCGGCGCCGGCAGCACCAGCGGTCCTGTGCATCAGCAAGGTCACCGGCAAGGTCATCGATGTCGCTCCGGGCTCGGTCAGGGCGCTGTGCAGGTCCGGCGGCGGGGGCGGCGGCGGAGGCGGCGGCGGGGGTGGCGGCATCGGCGGGCGCACCGTAACCGGCGCCAGCACCACGACAACCGGTGCCACCACGACGACCGCCGCCAGCACCACCACCGGTGCCACCACGACGACCGCCGCTCAGACCACCACCGGCGCCACGACGACCGGTGCCCAGACCACTACGGGTGGCACGGTGACCGGTGCCCAGACCACCACCGGCGCCAGCACCACCACGGGTGCCAGCACCAGCACGGGTGCCACCACAACCGGCGCAACCACCACGGGCGCCACCACCACCGCCGGAGGCACCACCGGTGCGACCGGCTCCACCGGAGCGACCGGTGCGACCGGCGCGAGCATCGGAGGCGGCACCACAGGCGGTACGGGCGCCGGCGGCTGAGCGAACGGCGTCATCACAGGCGGTCAGGCCCACAACACCCGAGGCGGGGTACGTGCTCGGCAGAGTTCGCGGATCGCGCTGAGGGGCGGGCTCAATTCCGCAATTCCGCAATTCCGCAATCCCTCTGGCGGTTGGTGCCCACTACGGGCCGATTCCGTCAGGGGGGCCGCGCGCGCCGGGCATCACATCGCGCCGGGCATCACATGCGTGAGGTCGCACGGTGCGTCAGACGGTCACGCCCCGGCTCTCGTTCCGGTCGCCCGGACCCTTGTTCCGGCGTAGTGGTGCGGTGATGCGGTCCCGCGCGGCCGCAATCCTCGACCCGCCCCAGCGCAGGAAGTTCGTCGGCAGAAAGACCATGTCAGAGACGATCATCGCCAGCGAGAAGAACGGCAGGCCGCAGATCACCGCGATGGTCGCGTGTTCGGTCATCAAGATCGCAAGCATCACGTTCTTCACCCGTCGGTTCAGGAGCGTGAAGGGAAAGGCGACCTGCGCGACCACGGTGCCGTAGGTGATCAGCGTGACAATGGTGGAGCGGCTGTCGAACACCTGGGACAGACCCGCCCACGGGCTGAAGTAGTCCAGATGAAGCGGGAAGTGCAGGGCGCTTCCGTCCTGCCAGCGGGAGCCCTGGACCTTGTACCAGCCGGCGGTGGCATAGAGCAGGCATACCTGGGCGGCGATCACCAGCATCGCGGCGTTGTGGACGAGGTTGGCGACGACATCGAACAGCGCCCACGTGTCCCGGGAACGACGCCGCCCTGCCCAGAACCACAGGGCCTGGATCAGCCACAGCCCCCAGAGGATCAGTACCCAGCCCTTGGGGAGTTTGGCGAATCCCGTCATCTGCGCGAGGGCGAGGCCCACGCCGGCGAGGATCCACAGCGTCACGCTCACCCGGTCGCAGCCGTCCCGGGGTGGTGTCTCCTGGCGCTCCCGCCGTCGGGCGTCCAGCGACCACACCTGCCCGCACCGGGTGAGCACCAAATAGCTCGCCATCAGGTGGATGAGGGTGTCGCCGCCGTCGCCCAGGAGGACGCTGCGGTTCATCAGGGACAACACCCCGACCATGAACAGGATCGACATCGTGCGGGTGTGCCACCCCAGGAGCAGCAGCACACTCACGACGAGCACCCCGTGGTAGACCAGCTCGAACCACAGCCTGTGGTTCGACCACAGCAGGACCGTGAACGCGTTGTTCGAGGCGATGAGGCGCTGGGCCAGGTCGAATCCCCACGGGTTGGTGGTGCCGTACAGCTCCAGCCGGTGCGGCCACTCGCGCAGGAGGTAGAGCGCGAAGGTCAAGGCGAAGCCGATCCGGACGACCGCGGCCTGGTACGGCGCGAGTGCCGCACTCGTGATCCTGTACAGGAACCTGGCGATCGCCGCGTCGAGCTTGCTGCCCATGCCCTTGAAGGGGGAAGGCGTCCGGGCGATGTCCTTCTCGACGCTCACGGGAACTCCTTTTTGGAGACCGGCCACCATGGAAGCACCTGGTAGGTCTTCTTGGTGCTCCCGTTGTCGCCGCTCCACTTGGGCGGGATGATCGGGGTGTTCGTCGCGTAGATCTGCACCTTGACCACCTGACCGCCGTCGATCCGGTACCCGAGCCGGTGAGCCGCGATCCGGCGTACGAAGGCCTCGGAGAGTTCACCGCGCAGGCCGATCGCCCGCCCCTTGGCATCGTGCGTCCTGTTGTAGAAGTCCCAGGCCTGACGCAGCAGGTTCTGATGCGCGTGACTGGGCACGGGATTGCGCCTGATCTCGCGGATGTCCTGGGCGGTCAGTGCCAGCCAGTTCGTCGTGCGCCGGGAGCCGTCGGGGAACGCGACCTCGGCGCGCGCGTGCACGGCGATGTTGTCCTGGAGCGGATTCGGTGCGAAAAGCTGCCAGTTCTGATCGAACTCCGGATAGACGTAACCCTTGACCAGCCTGTCGTACTTCTTGCTGATGGCGTTCGGCGGCGCGACGAACAGGAACACCAGAAGCAGGTGGAGCGTGACGCCGATCGTCAGCACCACGACGGCCGCCATGATCACGATCCGCGACGGCAGTGACCAGGACCCGCTCGGTGCCGGCGGCAGCCCGCGGACGGCGGCGGACCGTCCGGGCGTCTCGCCTTCGCCGGTGCCGTCCGTGCCGGTCTCGTCCGAGGACCCGCGTGGCTCCACCATGCTCCCCCGATCACGGGTCCCGAACCTTCAACGGATGCGCCGACGGATCACCTGGTCATTCACGTCACCGCCGCCATATCAGAATAAAGAGACTCATTCCGATGCAAACGTGCTGTTGGGCCGAATGGTTGAGGGGGTGGTCCGGTGCGAGGGGGCTGTGTACCTCGAAGCCCGGGGCCGCCGGGGCGCTGTCACCGACCGGGCCACCGTCACCGACCGGGGCGCTGTCACCGACCGGGGTGCGGCCGCAGCAGCCCGTCCATCAGGTGACGCAGCCGCGGTGTGGGGCGGAGGCCGAGCTCGTCGCGGAGGCGGTGCTCGTAGCGTTCGAAGTCGTCCAGCGCCTCGGACAGGTTGCCTTCCGCCAGGTGGGCGCGGATCAGTGACGCCTGACTGCTCTCCCGCAGCGGATTCGCCTGTACGGCCGCGTGGGCGGCCGCCACCGCCCCGGCGAACTGCTTCGTGTCGATGAACTCTCCCGCCAGCGACTCAAGTGCGTGGAGCCGAAGCTGCTGCCAGCGTTCCGCCTCCTGCAGTGCCCAGTCGTCGTACCAGCCGGGCAGCAGGTCGCCGGAGAGCTGGTCTACGGTCGCCGCGCTGAGCTGGAGCTCTCCGGGCGGGACACCGGGGTCGAGTATGCGCTGGGCCAGGGAGCGCGCGTGGTGCAGATCCACGCTGACGTCCCGCCCGAGGCGCACGTCGGTGGGGCTGATCTCCAGGGCTCTCCTGCCGATGCTGCGCAGGCGCGACAACGCCGACCGCAGGTTCGCGTGCGCGCTCTGCTCACATGCTTCGGGCCAAAGACTTCCGGCGACCAGGGACCGGGGGGCAGCGGTAAGGCCGTTGAGCGCGATGAACGCCAGGAGTCGCTTAGAGCCGACGGGGACCACCACCGGCACATCGCCGACCACGAGGTCGAAACCGCCGAGAAGGGCGATACGTACGGCCGGCCAGTGGTTCACATGCGGTCTGGAGATCACGGGCTCATCTGGGCTCATAGCCGTTGATCGCGGAGAGGTCCGTCTGCTCGGCGTACACGCCACCGGGCGCGCTGCCGTCGCCTGAGGTTCGCAACCATCTGTGCACCTCCCACAAATTCATGTTGCTCCGCCCGGGAGGGGTTGTCGAATTGTTTGACTTTGGTAGGAGATGTCGCCTCCGGTGATGCGTCAATCGAGGCGGCTGGGGCTTATCCTCCGCGCCCGAGAGAGTTCCGGAAGCCCGCTGGATGACCGCTCAGACGATCGGCGGGCGCCCCAGCTTCGTCATGCGCCATACCGTGCGCCAGCGCATCGGCCGGCGTCGTCCGCAGGGGGTGCGTACCCCTTCGGCGAAGCCTGCGGCCCAGGCGCGCAGGCCCCCTACCGACGGGCTGCGTACGGCTGTCAGTGCCGCCCATACGCCCAGATAGGCGGGCACCAGGAGCGCGGGCAGATGCCGCTTGGCGAGCCAGACGCGGTTTCTGGCGACCATGCGGTGGTAGACCGCGTGCCGGGTCGGTGAGGTGTACGGGTGCTGGAGCACGAGTTCCGGCACGTAGCGGATGTGCCAGCCGTCGTCCAAGGCCCGCCAGGCCAGGTCGGTTTCCTCGTGCGCGTAGAAGAAGTCGTCGGGCCAGCCGCCGATCCGCTCCAGCATCGGTACGGACAGGGAGTGCCCGCCGCCGAGGAACGTGGTGACCAGGCCGCCGCGCGCCGGGTCGCCGGCCCGCAGGCGGGGGACATGGCGGCGCTGGGTGCGGCCCCGCTCGTCGGCGATGCGGAAGCTCACGATGCCCAACTGCGGGTCGCGCGCGTGCAGTTCCGCCAGCCGGCTGAAGACGTCCGGGCTGATCAGCAGGCCGTCGTCGTCCAGGTCGACCACCACGTCGAGGTCCCCGAGCTTGCGCAGCTCGTCCAGGGCGACATTGCGGCCACCGGAGACTCCCAGGTTGTCGCTCAGCTCGACACCGATGGCGCCGTGCGGCAGAGGCGGGAGCGGTGAGCCGTTCCCGATGACCACGATGTGGGCCGGCCGGAGATCCTGCTTGGCGACCGAGTCCAGCAGCGCCCGCAGCTCGGCGGGACGGTTTCCCATGGTCAAGATGGCGACGCCTACGCGCAGATGACGCACAGAAGTTTGCTCCGTTCTTGGCGGTCTTGTCGGGATGCTAACCGCCGGGTGCGGCGACTGCGTGCCACCGCGCTTCCCCGGCGACATCCGGCCGCTGAACGCTGGGGAACGTGTCTCCCGGCGGGGCGGCCGCCGGGACGCGGTGGCCGGGCGCCCGGTCGCGGCGCACCATGGAAGGACCGGGGGGTATGCACGGATGACCAGGGGGGTGGATGGAGGAAGCCCTCATGATGGAAGTCAAGACGGTCGACAAGCCGGATGAGCGGCGCGACTTTCCCCGGGGCCACCTCGAAGCCCTGCACCTCACCGGACTGGACTTTGCCGTGGCCACCTTCGAGCCCGGCTGGCGCTGGTCGGAGTCGGTGCGCCCGATAGCCGGCACCGACAGCTGCGAGGTCCACCACAACTGCTTCGTGGTCCAGGGCCGGATGCGCATCAGGATGAACGACGGCGCGGAGTCCGAAGTGGGACCCGGCGATGTCTTCGTCTGCCCGCCCGGTCACGACGCCTGGGTCGTCGGTGACGAGCAGTGCATCGTGTACGACTTCGCGGGCGAGATGGCGAAGGACTACGGCAAGGCGAAGAGCTAGGGGAAGACCTCCTGGAGTCAGGGGAAGACCCTCTGGAGCCAGGGGAAGACGCCCTGGGAAGTGACGCACCGAGCGAGGCCGGGGCGCGGCTGCCGGTTGCCGCGTCGGCCGGCCGGGTGGCGTGTAATTTCCCACGTGGATCCGGATGTCTAGGAACGCGATCGGTGGGCAGGGGTGCACGACGGTCCGGCGTGCGGAATACGTCACGGGTTGATCCCGTTACCGCAGCCGGAGACCGACTGGCAATCGTCGACAGACCGGAAGCAGGGAAGCACGCATGAGCACCATTGAGCTCACCAAGGAAAACTTCGACGAAATCGTCTCCGGCAACGATTTCGTTCTGATCGACTTCTGGGCCGAGTGGTGCGGGCCGTGCAAGCAGTTCGGCCCCGTCTTCGAGAAGTCCTCCGAGACGCACGACGACCTGGTCTTCGCCAAGGTCGACACGGAGGCGCAGCCCGAGCTGGCGCAGGCCCTCCAGATCCAGTCCATCCCGACCGTGATGATCGTCCGCGAGAACATCGCCGTCTTCGCCCAGCCGGGCGCGCTGCCCGCGGAGGCCCTGGAGGACGTCATCGGCCAGGCCCGTGCGCTGGACATGGACGAGGTCCGCGCCTCGGTCGTCGAGGCCCAGCAGGGTGAGCAGGCCCAGGCCGAGGCCCAGGCCGAGCAGGGGCAGCAGGCGCAGGGCTCGTGAGCGACCTCCTTCTGGTCCGGCACGGCGAGACCGAGTGGAGCAGGGACGGCCGGCACACCAGCTGGACCGATCTGCCGCTGACCGCCACCGGTGAGGAGCAGGCCCGCGCACTGCGGCCGCTGCTGTCGGACCGGAAGATCGGGCAGGTGTACGCCAGCCCGATGGAGCGGGCGCTGCGCACCGCCGAGCTGGCGGGCCTCGCCCGCCCACAGATCGACGCCGAGCTGCGGGAATGGGACTACGGCGGCTATGAGGGCATCGCCACCGCCGAGATCCACCGCAGCCGGCCCGGCTGGTATCTGTTCTCCGACGGTGTCGCCGCGGGGCCCGAGGAGCATCCGGGCGAGTCGCCCGAGCAGGTCGGGGCGCGCGCCGACCGGGTGCTGGCACGGATCGCGCCGCGGCTCGCCGCCGACGAGGGCGATGTGGCGCTGGTGGCGCATGCGCACTTCCTGCGGGTGCTGGCCGCCCGCCGGCTCGGCCTGCCGCCCGCCGCCGGGGGACTCTTCACCTTCGAGACCGGCGCGGTCGGCGTCCTGGGGACCGAACACGACCGGCCCGCGGTGATCGCCTGGAACGCCCGGAGTCTGTGAATCCGGGGTCTGTGACCCAGGGCCCGTGACTCGCCGCTGAGCCGATGAGGCCGGAGGCCGGAGTCCGGAGTCCGGAGTCCGGGCGGACGCGGGCACCGGAGCGCTACGGGTCCATCGGATCGAGGTGCAGGGGCTGCACCTTGCCCTCGATCATGGCGCCGAGCCCCATGACGGCACAGGTGTCGGGGCGGTCCGCGGTATGCACCGGCATGTTCGTGGCCTGGTGGATCATCGGCTCCAGACCGGGAATCAGCGCGCTGCCGCCCGCGAGCACGATGCCGCGCTCCCCGAGGTCGGCCACCAGATCCGGCGGGCAGCGGCGCAGAACGGCCCCGATGCCGTCGAGGATCGAGGTCAGCGGGGTGGTGATGGCGTCCCGTACCCGCTCGGTGTCGACATGCACGGAGCGCGCCATCCCGCTGACCACATCCCGGCCGTGCACCTCGGTGGAGCCGGGGGTGCTCCCGTCGCCGCCGGAGAGGATCATCTGCAGCGGGCGTACGGCCTGCCCCGCCAGCATCAGCTCGTGGTGCAGCCGCAGATGCTGGATGACCGCGTGGTCGATGGCGTTGCCGCCCACCGGCACGGTCTCCGCGGACACGATCGAGCCGAGGGAGAGCACCGCGACCTGTGTGGTGCCGGCGCCACACACCACGATCATGGTGGCCTCGGGCTGCTCCACCGGGAGCCCGGAACCCACCGCCGCGGCGACCAGGGTGTCGACCAGCTCCACCCGCCGCGCCCCCAGCCCGGTGAGCGTCTCCACCGCCGCCCGCTGGGCCAGCGGCTCACTGCCGTACGGAAGGCAGACCGCGGCCCGCATCGAGGGCCGGCGCCGCCAGGTCCTGCGCAGCTTGTCGCCGACCAGGGTCCGCAGCAGCCGCTGGGCCATGTCGATATCGACGATGGTGCCGTTGGAGACCGGGCGCACCACACGGATGTAGTCGGGGGTACGGCCGTCCATCACCTCGGCCTGGGCGCCGACGGCCAGCAGCGCCCCGCTGCGGGTGTTGATGGCGGCGACGGTCGGTTCGTCCACGACCAGCCCCTGGTGCTTCACATACACCCTGGTCCGGGCCGCGCCGATGTCGATGGCGGCCGAACAGCGCCGCAATTGGGCGAGGCTGATGGTCATGGGTGATTCCTCCCCGATGGGCCGGTATGGACGGAGCGCTCGTGCGGCCGGTTCGCAGGGACCGCTCGTGCGCCATCCTCCGGTCGCGCGGGGGCCGCCGCCTGCTGGAAAGGTCCGCTAGGGGGACGGGGGCGGGGCGGTTGCGGCGAAGGGGTGATGCGGTGGGCAGATGCCGGTGCGGCGGGCCCTCAGCCGGTCAGCCGCTGGTACAGCCCCCAGGTGAATTCGGGGACGATGCGCTGCGGGGTGCCGTCGGGGCCGGGCGCGGTACAGGCCAGCCGCCAGCGGGTGGGGGCGCTGCCCTCCATGGGGCGGGCCGGGGCGAAGGCGCGGGCGACCTCGTCGACCGTGCAGGACCAGGGCCGCAGATCAGCGGTGGTGCGCAGGTCAGGGGCGGTGGCGCCGGGCGCCCGGACGAGCCAGGCGTTCCAGACGGCGCCCCGCGCACCGGTGAGGACCTCGAACCGCAGATCGGGCCAGAGCGGAACCGGCCAGGTCAGTGCCTCGCAGCTCAGATCGCCGATGCGGCGGGCGGTGACGGTCTCGGGGGCGCCGAGCAGCGCACGATACGGCTGGAGACCACCCGGCGCTCGCGGGGCGTGCATCCGTGCCTGCCAGCGGCGGTTGGCCTCGCGCATCCCGGCGCGGGAGACACCCAGGGTGCGCAGCGCGTCCTCGACCAGGCCGGGGTGGTGGTCGGCCATCCGGCGCAGCAGGACGAGCTGGAAGGCGACCGGGCCGGACAGGGCGGAGGGGGTGCCGGGGCCGCCGGGGCCCCCGGGCGGGTCATTGTCCGTGGAGTGGTCCATGGGGGACATGGTGGTGGACGGCGCGGGCCACGGGGCGTCCGGGGCGCTCGCCGTCGGGGAGGAAGAGCACGGAGTTGACGTAGCGGCGGTGCGGGGCGAGGGAGCGGCGCAGCAGCCCGTGCTCGGCGACATGGCAGGTGCGGGACTGGTGGGCGGACAGATCGAAACCGTCCAGCGGCAGCCAGCGGTCGCGCGGCAGGACCCAGCCGCGGTAGCCGTACGCGGCCGTCCAGTCCAGGACGGGGGCGAGCGGCTGGATACGGGTCTCCAACTCGACGAACAGCGCCGGGAGTTGACGCTCCACGGTGTGTGCGGCGCCGCGCAGCACCGCCAGCTCCGCGCCCTCCGCGTCGATCTTGATGAGGGTGACGGCCGCCAGCTCCAGGGCGTCCAGCGGGAGGCAGGGCACCTCGACGGCGGTGGTGTGCAGCTCACGGCGTACGAGCGAGGACACCCCGCGGTCGCCGCGGCCGCCCGGGGGCAGCCAGAGGGTGGCGCATCCCGTGTGATCGGTGGCCGCGGCGGCCACCACCTCGACCTGCGGGGGAGTGACCGAGGCGAGCAGCCGGGCCAGGTGGGGGACCGGTTCGAGGGTGACGACCCGGTCGGCGCGACGGGCCAGCCGCCGGGTCCACGGGCCGTACCACCCGCCGACGTCGACGGCCGTGCCGCCGGGCGGGCAGAAGTCGGCCAGCCGCCGCAGCTCCGGTTCGAACCGCGGATAGAGCCCGGCCGCCAGCGCCGACACCAGCCGGGCCGGCAGCCGGGGTCCCAGCCGCGCGGCGAGCGTCACGACCCCGGTTCCCGGTCCGCGAGGCGGCGCAGCGCGCGCAGATGCTCGGCGTCGGTGAGCGGTTCGCCGGAGGAGGGCAGGAGCTGGGGGATGCCGTCGACGATCGGATAACGGCGGCGCAGCCGGGGGTTGTAGAGGGCGTCGTCGGGGACGAGCAGCGACAGCGGGCCCTTGTCGAGCGGGCAGACCAGGATCTTCAGCAGCGGGTCATCGGGGGTCATGGCTCAACTCCGGTGGTGTGGTCGTGGGTTCGGGGTGGGCGGTTCATGGCGGGGCAGGGCGAGCAGGACCGCCACGGCGACGGCGGTTCCGCCCAGCCGCAGCGCCCGGCGCAGCGGATCGGCGGGCAGCGGCTCACCGAACGCCACGGTGCCGCAGACGACGGTGAACACACAGGTCACGGTGGTGCAGACGGGGACGATCACGGAGGCCCGGCAGCGCTGCAGGGCGGTCTGCGACAGCACCAGACCGGCCGCTCCGGTGACGAGCAGGAGGTACGGGTAGGGCGAGCGGAGCAGCCGCCCGGCGGCGGCCGGGATGTCATGGGTGGTCAGCATGCCGGCGACGCCCTTGATGGCCAGCGAGCTGACGCCGTAGAGCAGGCCGACGGCCACCCCGTAGGGGACACCCGCCGTCGGCAGCCGGTGGCGGCGCCGGGCCCGCCGCTCCGCCGAGCCGTACAGCAGCAGCCCGGCGGCCAGCGACGGCACCGCGATCAGCAGCAGCGTGCCGGGCGGCGCGGTGCGGGCGACGGCCCGTGCGTCCTCGCCCTGGAGGGAGGCGATGACCAGCGCCAGCGCGACCAGGATCGCCACGATGCTCTGCCGCTCCCGGCCGCTGGTCCGCTCGCCCAGCACCACCGAGGACAGCAGCAGCAAGAGCACCAGGCCCGAGACGAACAGGCCCTGGGCGGCGGCGAGCGGCAGGGTGCGGTAGACGGCGAGCTGGGCGGCGAAACCGGCGGCCAGGGCGAGCGAACCGGCCAGCCACAGCGGGCTGGACAGCAGATGGCCGACGACCCGGCCGGGCTGCCGGGTGCTCAGCGCGGGCAGCCCGGCCAGGGCGCGCTTCTCCAGTACGAAGCCGGTGCTGTACAGGACGTTGGCGAGCAGCGCGGACGCCACGCCCCACCACGGCACCGCGCTACCCCCTTCCCCGGCGGGCATGGGCGAGCAGGATGGAGGCCAGCGACGGGACATGGCACGCGGCGCGGTCCAAAGGGCGCAGCGGCCGCGGCACATCGTGATACGGCGCACCGGCGATCCGTACGGCCTCGAAACCGGATGCCGCGAGGAAGCCGCGCAGGGCACGGGCCGTGTAGAGCCGCAGATGGCCGACGACCTGGGTGCCTGGCCGGCCGTGGATACGGCGCATGCTCACCTCCGAGAAGACGGGCTGGACCCCGGCGAGCAGCAGCCCGCGGTTGTACCAGGCGGCGAGGTTGGGGGTGGAGAGCATCAGATGGCCGCCGGGGCGCAGGACCCGGCGCAGCTCGTCCAGGGCGGCATCGGGATCGACGAGATGCTCGATGACCTCGCTGAAGAGGACGGCATCGGCGGAGCCGGAAGCGAACGGCAGCCCCCCGTCGGTGAGTTCGCCGCGTACCGCACAGGGGATCCGGGCCCGGGCGCGGCGCAGGGCGTCCTGCGACCAGTCGACGCCGACCAGGCGGTGTCCGGCGAGCACCTGGGCGGCGGTGGCCGCCGCCGAGCCGTCGCCGCAGCCGATGTCCAGGACGGTGGCGGCCGGGGCACCCTCGCGTACGGGCCCCAGGGCGCGGGCCAGCAGCCGGGCCTGCCGCCGGCTGCGGGCGGCGCCGGAGGCGACCGGGACGGCGGGATTCTCGTAGAAGTCCCGCAGCGCGGCGGGCCCGGTCACCGGGACGCTCCGGCCGCCGGGGGCGCGGTCCAGGCGGTGGCGGCGAGGGACGAGCGGAACAGCGCGCCGAGCCGGGCGCCGGCCGCGTCGTCCAGGAGGGCCGGGGACCAGCGCAGCGCCAGCTGGATCCGGCCGGCCACGGAGACGGTGGTGACGGTGAGCCCGCGCGGCATCCGGGCCGGGGCGGAGAACCACACCGCGGTCGGCCGGCCGGCGTCCCCGAAGTCCAGCGGGTAAGGAATCCGGCCGATGTTGGAGAGGAGGGTGGTGGAGGTCCAGGGCGCGGCGGCGGTGCGCAGCGCCCGGGTCATCGCGCCGCGCAGCCGGACCGGGACGACGGGTGCCGTCAACACCGTTGCGGCGAACCCGAGTTGACGTCCGGGAGGTGCGGCCTTGAGGGCGCGGGTGCGGGCGGCGGTGCGCCGCAGCAGCCGGGCCACCGCGTCCGGGTCGGGCGGATCGGCGGTGAGCGGTCCGGCGTCCAGCCGCTCCTCGGGTCCGAAGCCGACCGACACCAGCCGGGTGCCGTTGCCGAGGGGCATCTCGGCGCCGCGCGGCCGGTCGTCGACGGGCATGGTGATGACGACGGGGGCGGTGGCCGGGGCGGCGGCCGTGCGGTGCGGGCCGGCCGGGGCGTGCAGCCGGTTCCAGCGGGCGACCATCAGCCAGGTGGCGACCAGGAGTTGGTCATTGACGGTGTACGGCGCCGTCGTCCGGCCGGGGGTGCGCGGCGGGCGGGCCGGGATCGGCAGCTCGGCCAGGAGCATGCTGTTGCCGGACCGGCCGCCCTGTGGAGCGCGGCCGGGGTCGGCGGCGATACGGGCCGGCCGGGAGAAGCGCCGCCCGGCCCCCGGCGGGTCATCGGCCTGCGGCCGCTCCGTACCGGGCCCGGTGGCGCGGACGGGCGACGGGCCGGGCGGGTTGTCGGCGCCGCCGTACAGCTCGGCGGCGGTGGCCAGCACCCGCAGACAGGACGGCCCGTCCAGTGCGGTGTGGTGGACGGTGAGGAGCAGCACGGTGCCGCCGCCCGCCTCCTCGATCACCTCCAGCCGTACGGGAGGCGAGGCGTCCAGCGGCGGACAGGTGTCGAGCGCGCGGCGGCGGGCGCGGGCCAGCGCGTCGGGGCCGGGCGGCGGGAAGTCGACCGGGTCCACGTCCGGGGCGGCGGTGAGCTGCCAGATATAGCGGCGGTGCCACCAGCGGACCGGCGCCTGGCGCATCAGGATGCGCGGATGACGGGCGAGCGCCCGGTGGAACGCGGTGCGCAGCCGCGCGGGATCGACCCGGCCGGGGAGGTGCACCTCGATGTGCACGGTCTCCGGCTGGCTTTCGTCCGGACAGTGCCGGGAGATCTCGTCCACGACGGGGAAGGGGACGTGGGCGACGACGATGCCGCGGGTCTGCCTCCCCCCACCCCCGAACCCACCCCCCGGCCCCTCCCCCGAAGGGGGAGAGGGGGAGGGGGCGGGGGAGCGCTCGGCCGGGCCGTCGGACGGTTCGCCCCGCCCGTCGGGCGGTTCGCCCCGCCCGTCGGGCGGTTCGTGCTGCCCGTCGGGCGGTTCGGGCCGGGCCGGTTGCAGTGCGGTCATCGGGTGGTGCCCTCTCCGCTGGTGTCGGTGGGCTGTACGGGGCCGCTGTCGGTCGGGCGTACGGGTCCGCTGTCGGTCGGCCGGTCGGGTCCGCTGCCGGCCGGGCGTACGGGTCCGCTATCCGTCGGCCGGTCGGGCCCGCTGCCGGTCGGCCGGTCGGGCCGGCTCGGCCGGGACCGGTGCCGTTCTGCCCAGTTCGGGCCAGCGCCCGGTGTCCGTCCCCGGGCCACGATCGGACGCCCGGCGACGGCCGGACCGTCGTCACGGTCCCGCACCCGGCGCGGGAGCGGCGGTGGGGCGTTCGGGCCGGGCGGGTCGGATGGGTCAACTGCGGCGGACGGCCCCGACGACCCGAACGCCCCTCTCCCCACCCCGTCCAGACCCGCCCCCGCCCCCTCCCCGGACACCGCCCGCCGCGACGCCCCGCCACCCCGCACGGTGACCACCGCCGCCGCCAGCGCGAGCAGTGCCAGGGCCTGTGCGGTGCCGCTGAATGCGCCCTCGCCGGCGGCATGGTGCTCGCCCGCCCCGAGGGACGCGACGACTCCGGCGCTCACCATCGCCACCAGGGCCAGCGGGACGAGGAGGTGCGGGCGGAAGCGTGCCACCAGTGCCAGGGCCGGCACGATCAGGGCGTAGGGACCGGCGGCCAGGGCCAGCACCGCGGTCAGCGCCAGGGTGCCCAGGACCCAGGACGGGGCGGGTGGGGGCAGTGGCGCGGGCGGCGGGGTGCGGGGGGTGCGGCGGACGAGGGCGGAGACGGTCAGGAGCGCGACCCCGAGGGCACCGCCGGCCAGTCCCAGGTCGTAGGTGACGGCCGGGGCGTAGGAGAGCTCGACGGTCCCGCCGGCCCCGGCCGGGACGAGGAAGGCCTGCTGCCAGCCGTCGATCCGGAGCGGGGTCAGCCGCCGGCCGTTGAGCGTGGCCTGCCAGCCGTCGTTGGCGTTCTCGTACATCTGGAGATAGACGGCCCGGCCGGCGCCGACCGCGACGCTGCGGCGGTCCCCCGACCAGTCCTCGGCGGTGACCTTGCGGACCGGGGCGGCGGACTCCCGTGCCGGTCCGGCGCCCGTGGCACCCGTGTGCGCGGTGGTGCCCCGCCGCAGCGTCACCTCCGTCAGCGCCAGCGGCCCCTGGTCGCCCGCCTCCACCCGGTGGCGTCCGGACGGCAGTTGCAGGCGTCCGTCACGGGCCGGGCCGGCGCACAGCCGCACCTCGACCGGGCGGCGTTCGGTGAGGTCACGGACGTATCCGGCGGCCTCGGTGGCGTGCAGGACACCGTCGACGGCGAGCATCGGGCCCTGCCCGCAGCCGAGCGAGAAGCGGGCGCCGGCGGCGGGCCGCGGGGTGCGGTACGAGTCGAGCGCGGGGACGTGGATCTCGCTGAGTCCGACCGGGAGTTGGAGCGCCTGGCCGGCGACCGGGTTGTGGAGGGTCAGCGGTGCGACCTTGCTGATGGTGATGTCGAGGCGGTCGGTGGTGATCGGGTCGAAGCGGGCCTGGCCGTTCTCGTCGACGCCCGCGGTGGCCGCCCCGTCCGGCGAGTTGACCTGGATCTGCTCCGGCCGGGTGGAGATTCCGCCGGCCGCGGCCAGCACGATCTGGTCGATCTTCTTCCGGCCGGGCCAGCGCAGATGCAGGGTCGGCCGGTCGCCGGCGATCCAGGCGGTGGTCAGATCGCCGTCGACGAGGTTGCGGGGGCTGAGCGACCGGCCGGAGCCGAAGCTGGTGGAGTCGGCGGTGGCGGTGATCCGGTCCCGCTGTTCCGGTGCGACGCTGTCCAGGAGGCGGTCGAGTTCGGGGCCGGGAACCGCCAGCGCCTGACCGGAGATCCGGTAGGGAGCGGCGGCGCCGGTGCGGAACTGGCGGTGCAGCCCGGCCTCCGCGGAGACCGGGGAGAGGCCGCCCGGGTCGCTGCCGCGGTGCAGCGAGAGGATCTCGGCGGGCGCGTCGGACCGCTCGGCGTCGGTGGGGAGTTGCAGCAGCCGGGTGACCTGGACGCCGGGGACGGAGATCTCCCGGAAGCCGGCGCCGGAGAGCCCGGCGCGTGGGGTCTGCGAGCCGAGGATCGTCACCTTCAGCCAGGTCGCGCGTCCGGCCGGGGCCTTGACCCGCTGCGGCGTTCCGTCGGGGCGCAGGGTGTCCTGTGTGCTGCCGCGGTCGGTCTGTACCCGTACGGAGGTCGGGGCGGCGCGCAGTCCGTCGCCGGGCAGCGGGGTGAGGGACAGCGTGGACGGAAGGGTGGTGGGCCGGGTGAAGGCGATCCGGACCCACTGGCCGACGGGCTCCCCGGCGCTGCCTTCCGCCCAGGCGGTGTCCGGGTTGCCGTCGAAGGCGTTGACCGGGTCGTACTGCGGCAGGTGGAAGAGCCAGTTGCCGCTGCTGGAGGCGGTGACCGAGGACGCGCCACGGAGGACGGCGGTGGTCTGGTGGCCGGGTCCGGCGGTCGGCAGGATCTGCCGGGGCGGGCGGCCGGGGTCCTGGACGCTGTCGGGGTGGTTCCGCTCACCGGCGGTGTAGGTGTACGAGGTGTTGCTGTTGACCAGCCCGAAGCGGGTGTCGGCCCGGCGCAGGCCGTCGGCGGTCAGCTGGAGCGGCGGGGTGCCGAGTCCGGGGTGGCGGTCGCCGGTCAGCACGGTGGGGCGGTGGCGCAGGGCGGGGTCGGCGGACAGCTGGAGGAGGGCTTCGGGGCCGCCGCTGAGCTGTGCGGTGTCCGCGACGGCCCGGGTGGTGACCGGGCCGGGCCCGGGGGTGTCCGCGGGCCGGTAGATCTCGACGGCGCGCTGCCGCGGGTAGAGGCCCTGTACCTGGAGGGGCGCCCCGGAGGGGATCCGGCCGCCGGTGGTCAGCGGCCCGAAGGCGGCCGCCTTGCGGTAGCCGGACGCCTGCAGGGTGCGCTTGACGGTCTGCGGCGGGACGTATCCGATCTGGTCCGGGTCGAGATCGTTGCGTACGACCACGTCGTGCAGGCCGGCCCGGCCCAAGTAGTCGCGCAGTCCGGGGACCTGGGCGCCGGTGAGCAGCGCCTGTTCGACGGCGTCCAGGGCGCGGCGGGCGCCCGGGGTGCCGAACGGGACGAAGTCGCGCTGCGCCCAGGGGGAGGTGGCGAGGACGTCGAGCGGCTCGTCGATGGGGGAGCCCCAGGTGTAGAGGCCGTGCGCGGTCGCGGGGACGACCAGCGCGCGGCTGTGCGGGGAGTGCTTCTGGAGCCAGGCCGCGGCCCGTTCCCAGGAGGCGGGCAGCCGGGTGAAGGCGCCGGGCTGGAGGACGGTGCCGGTGAGGAAGGGCAGGGCGAGGGCGGGCAGTACGAGGAGCGCCGTCACCAGCGGGAGACGGCGGCGGGCGGGGATCCGGCGGGTGCCGCGGCGTTCGGTGGCGACCGCGAGCAGATGCGCCAGCCCCAGGGTGAGCGCCAGGGCCAGGCCGGGGGTGAATTTGTAGATGTTGCGGAACGGGCGCAGCCAGCCGTTGAGCCAGTCCTGCCACAGGCCGTGCAGCGGCCCGCCGAGCGCACCGCCGTACCCGGCCAGCGCGATCAGCGCCACGGCCAGCACGGTCAGCAGCAGCCAGCGGCGCTCGGGCAGATCACGGCGGGCCAGCCCGGCCAGGCCGAGCGCCGCGGCCAGCGCCGAACCGAGGACCGCGAACGGCCGGGCCGTCATGGTCCAGCCGGCCGGCAGCCAGGGTTCGCCGAAGTTGAGGTAGCCGACCCAGTTGCCGGCGCCGCGCAGGAGTTCGGTGGCGGACATGGTGCCGGTGGTGGTGTCGGCCTGCTCGATGAACGGCATGAAGTCCTCGCCGTGCAGGCCGAGCAGCAGCAGCGGCACCACCCACCAGGCGGTGGCCAGGACGACACCGGGCAGCCACCAGGCGAGCAGCTTGGTCCGGCGCGGCCCCGTACGGGAGAGCAGATACAGGCCGACGGGCAGCAGCGAGGCCAGTGTCGAGGCCGCGTTGACCCCGCCCATGAAGGGGATCAGCAGCACCGAGCGGGTGGCCGCGATACGCGCACCGGCCTGCGCGTTGGTCAGCGGCAGCAGCACCCAGGGCAGCAGCGCGCCGGGCAGCGCGGCGGCGGAGGTGGAGCCGATGACGAGGGTGAAGGCCGGCCAGAGGGCGTAGCAGGCGGCGGCCAGGAGCCGGGCCGGCGGGGTGCCGACACGGAGGCGCTCGGCCAGCCGCAGCGCACCCCAGAACGCGGCCGTGACGATCAGCGACATCCACAGCCGCTCGGCCAGCCACACCGGCACATGGGCGAGATCGGTCAGGCCGTAGTAGGGGAGGGTGGGGAAGGCATAGCCGATGTACTGGTCGGCGATACCGCCGAAGCCCGCCCGGTCGTGCCACAGCTGCCCGAGGTCGCCGAGGAACCGCCACGGGTCGGTGGTCACACCCAGCTTGGTCTCGAACGTCATCTTCCCCGGCGAGGGCGCGAGGAAGCCGGCCAGGGCGAGCGCCCAGAACGCGAACAGCCAGTGTCTGCGCCGGCGGTGGCCGGGCGGCGGGGCGGGGGCGGGCGTCGGCCGTCCCCCGGCGTCGGGCGATCCGGGGGACGGGAACGGCCTCAGGGTCTGGGTCATGGCAACCGCCGGAGGATGAGGAGGAGGTTCCAGGTGGCGACCTCCCGGACGCCCGGGAGGCGGGGGATGGCCTCGGCGAGGAACGGCGCATAGCGGGAGCGGGCGGTGACCAGGCCGATGTCGTCGCGGGCCCGGACCTGGCGCAGGGTGCGGCCGATGTGCACGGCGAAGAGGTTGACGCCCAGGGTGTGTTTGGCCGCTCTCCCGGTGCGCCGCCGGTAGCGGGCGCGGGCCCGCTCGGCGCCCAAGTAGTGCCAGGGCGCGGTCTCATGGCCGCCCCAGGGGGAGAACCAGTTGGTGAAGGCGACGTAGATCAGCCCGCCGGGGCGGGTGACCCGGATCATCTCGCTCAGGAAGGTCTGCGGGTCGGCGACATGCTCCAGGACGTTGGAGGAGAAGCAGATGTCGACGGCGCCGTCGGCGAGCGGCAGCAGATAGCCGTCGGCGACCACCGCGCCCTCGGGGGGCGGGCCGTGCGCGGTCAGCTCCGCCATATCGGGTTCGAAGAGCCAGCCCAGGGCGCCGCGGCGGCGGAACTCCGCGGTGAAGTAGCCGCTGCCGCCGCCGACATCGGCGACCACCGCGCCTCTCAGGGGTGCATACCGTTCGACCTGGTCGGCGGCGTCCCGGGCGAGCAGCCGGTAGCAGTGCCCGGGGTCGGTCCGCTCCCGCAGGAAGGCGCGGAACAGGGTGTAGGACCTGCGCAGCGAGGGGTCGCGCACCGGGCCTTCACCGCCCGGAGAGCGGGTCGAGGACGGCCTCGGCGGCGACCGCCCGGAAGCTCTGGACCGTATGGCTCCACCGGAAGCGGGCGGCACGCCGTTCGGCGGCGCTGCCCAGGGCGTCGCGGCGCCGGGCGCTGAGGGAGAGGGTGCACCAGTGCGCGGCGAACGCGCTCTCGCCGCGGGCCAGCAGCCCCGTGGTGCCGTCCTCGACGGAGTCCCGCAGGCCCGGGATGTCGAAGCCGACGGCGGGGGTGCGGCGTGCGGCGGCCTCCATCACCACCAGCCCCCAGCCCTCGACGAGCGAGGGGTGCAGCAACAGCCAGGCGGAACACAGCAGTTGATGCTTGCGCTCTTCGGAGACATGGCCGGTGAAGGTGACACCGGGCCCGGCCGCCGCGGCCAGCCGTGCGCGCTCCGGGCCGTCGCCGACGATCACCAGCCGGCCGCCGGTCACCGGCCGGACCCGCTCCCACAGCCGCAGCAGCAGATCGATGCGCTTGTACTCGACGAGCCGCCCCATGGCCAGGAACAGCGGTTCCGGCGCCTTGGGGGCCAGCGGTCCGGGCTCCGCCACGCCGTTGTACACCAGCCGGATGCGGTCCGGGTCGACACCGAGGCCGTGCAGTGCGGACGCGGTCGAGCCGGAGACCGCCACCATCAGATCGCGGCGGTGCGCCCCGGCCAGCGCCCAGTGCTCCAGACGGCGGCCGAGCCGGGCGGCGGGCCCCGGACAGCGCAGCCGCCACAGGTCCGTATGGACATGGTTGACCAGGCACAGTGTCGGACCGCGATGCCACAGCGGCGCCAGGTACGGCATGCCGTTGCAGACCTCGACCAGCAGGTCGCAGTCGCCGACCCGGCGCGCCAACTGGCGGGGCACCCGCAGGAAATGACCGGCGTCGCCGCCCGCGGACACCACCCGGTAGCCGCGGGCGGGGACACCTCCCTGCGGCCCGCCGCACAGCAGGGTGACCTCGTGGCCGTGGGCGGCGAGGCCATCGGCGATCCGGTCCACCAGCAGCTCGGAGCCGCCGGCGGCGGGGTTGCCCAGATCGCGGCGGGCGAGGAAGACGATCCGGCGGGGGAACGGCGGCCCCGCGCCGGGTGGCCCGGAGGCCGAGGGGGCGGGGGCGGGCGCCGCGAGGGGCGGGGACGGGCGCAGGTGCTGGGGCATGTGCGATCCAACTCGTCTCAGGGTGCGGTACCGGCGGTGGGGGACGTACTGCGTACTGAGTCGTGCGGGCCGTGCTGCATCATGCGGTGCCGCGGTCCTGCCGTGCGGCGGGGCGGAGCGGTGCTCGCGGCACTGTGCTGCGGTGAAGCGGACGTGCGCCGACCGAGGACCGGCCGGCTGCGTGTGGGGTGGACAGTTTTCGCCCGCGCCGTTCGCCGCGGCTACTCACCGGGGTGACAAAATCCGCCCCGATTTGGTCTGACGGTTCATCACTTCGCTCAGGACCGGCCGGCCGCCCGCCGCCCGCGCACCACCCACACCGCCCCGGCCGGCGCGAGCAGCCCGCCCGCCGCCGCGGCCGTGACCGGCAGCGTCCGGCCGACCAGCGCCAGCTTGTCGCTGTCCGCCCTCGCCAGCCGCACCTGCGCCCGCTGCGTCGCGGGCGTGAACTGCAACCGCTCGCCGCGCAGCAGTGTGACCGCGGTACGCCGGGCGCCGGGTGCCCGCAGCGTCTTGAGCGGCGAGAGCACGGCCTGCATGATCCGGCCGGTGCGCGGCTCGACGACCAGCTCGATACCGGAGTTGGCGTACCACTCCTCGGCCTGGATCTGGCCCTGGCCCGGCCGTCCGACGAGCCGGCCGGGGACCTGCCGGCTGCCGGTCCTGGTGGGCGGCACGGTCCCGGTGAAGCGGTAGCCCGGGTAGCCCTGGACCCGCTGCGTACCGGCGAAGCGGAGCGGGACGGCGGCGCCCAGGGTGTTGTCCCACCAGCGATAGCCCGTCTTCTGCACATCGAAGGGGAACTTGAGGTAGGCATCGCCGTCGAAACGGGTCGGGGCCTCCTCGCAGCAGTGCACCGGTGCGTTGCTGCGCCGGTCGGTGACCCAGCGCTCGGTGGTCCACTGGAATGCCCTGCGCGGGTCCTTCAGGGGCAGCGTCTGCGGGGTGTCGACCGTCGTGGAGACGTCCCACACGGCCCGGCCGCTCTTCTCGCTCGCCGCGACATCGCCCAGTACGTGCCGGGTGATGGTGATCCGCCGGCGGTCCCTGGTCTTCAGGGCCGCGGTGTCGAAGTAGCTGCCGTTGCCGGTGAAGACGGTGGTGACATCGACGTCGACCGGCGTGACCTTGGCCCGTGGCGTGACGTACCAGGCCAGCAGGGGTGCCAGGACCAGCAGAAAGACGCCGAGACCGAGGACGGCCAGCGACAGGGGCGAGGCGGTGCGGGCGGCGGGGGCCGCGGTGGGGGAGGGGGCGGGCTTGCCGGATACGGGCATACGGGCACTCCTGGAAGCGGTGGGGGAATCACGCTCTGGTGCACGTGCGGCGCCGCGGGGCGCCATGGGCCGGGAACGTAAGCGAACTCTTGACAGGGCGTCAATGCCCTTCCACACTCGGCAGGCACCACGACTCCAGTGGTGCCGCGCTGTGGGACGCGGCACCGGGCCGGCCGCCCAGGACCTGTCGTCAGGACCTGGAATCCGCGCCGTGTGCCGCGCCAACCTCGACGGAGACCGCCCGACGGGCTCCGGCATCGACGAAGGGCTCGCCGCGCCATGCACCGAACGCTCGCCGCCGCACTGACCGCGCTGACCGCCGCCCTCCTCGCCGTCGGCGTCGCGCTCGGCATCGTCGCCGCCCTGGACGCCACCCCCGAGCAGCCGAATGTGCCACTGGTGACCTTCGACCGGAGCGGTGAGTAGCGGGCGGGCCCGGGGAGGCGGGGCGTGCTGAGGAGGTCCGGGTCATGGTGACAGCCGTCCGCTCGGCCTGGCGGGAGGTCCCGCCCTACCAGGTACGGCAGTTCGCCGCCCTGGCACTGGAGGAGGTGCCGGCCCTGGCCCAGGACATCCTCCGGGAGATCCGCCGTGCATACCCTCAACTCCAGCTGGTTCCCGATGAGTTCGGGGAGCCCCGGGCGCTGGTGGGAATCCGCCAGTCGCTGGAGCACTTCGTCGCGCATCTGACCGCCGGCCCGGACCGGCCGCATGTCCACCCCCGGGTCTTCCAGGAGTTCGGCCGCGGCGAGGGCATCCAGGGCCGCAGCCTGGACGTCCTGCAGGCCGTCTACCGGCTCGGCGTCCGGCTGGCCTGGCGGCGGCTCGCCGAGATCGGCCAGCAGGTCGCGATCCCGGCGCCCGCGATGTACGAGCTCGCCGAGTCCGGCTACGAGTATCTGGACGGGCTGGTCGCCGAATCCGTACGCGGCTACGCCGAGGCCGCCGCCCGCCAGGCCGGTGAGCGGCTGCGGCTGCAACGGCGCCTGATGGAGCAGCTGTTCACGGGACCCGGCGGGCGGCGGCGCGGCGCGGGAGCGGCGGACGGGGTGCCGCCGGCCCTCGCCGAGCGCGCCGCCCGGATCGGCTGGCCGCTGCCCGAGCGGGTCGCGGTCGCGGTCCTGCTGCGGCCGGCCCGGGAGGCGGTCGCGCCCGCCGTCGCCCCGGACGTCCTGCTGGACATGGAGAGCGAACGGCCGCGGATGGTGGTGCCCGAGCCGGACGCCCCCGGGCGGCGCGAGCTGCTGGCCCGTGCGGCGGCCGGCTGGTCGGGCGCGATCGGGCCCGCCGTACCGCTGCTGGACGCCGCGAAATCGCTGCGCTGGGCCGGGGCCGCGGTCGATCTGACGGAGCGCGGACTGCTGCCGGCCGGCGAGCTGCTGCAGTGCACCGAGCACACCGAGGCGTTGGTCCTGCTGCCGCCGGAGGAGCTGATCGAGGACCTCACCCGCCGCCGCCTCGCCCCGCTGGACAGCTGCGGCCCGGCCCATGGCCGGCGGCTCGCGGAGACCCTGCTCGCCTGGCTGGAGACCCGCGGCGGCGCCCCCGAGGTGGCCGCCCGGCTCGGCGTCCATCCGCAGACCGTGCGCTACCGGCTGCGCCAGATAAGGGAGTTATGGGGCGCGGAGATCGACGACCCGGACCGCCGCTTCGAACTGGAGCTGGTGTTACGGGCCCGGCGGCTGCGCGGGGAGCTCAGCTGACCCCGCCGGAGTCCGCCGCCCGGCGCTCCACCAGCGCCGCCATCCCGTCCAGCAGCCGGGCCAGCCCGAACTCGAACAGCGACGTCAGCGTCACCACGTCCTCGTCGTGCCCCGCGATCCCCCCGTACATCGGATAGGAGCCCGAGGTGAGGATGCCCTCGAAAACCGGCTCCATGGACGCCATCCACTGGTTCTGGTCCATCCCGGTCTCCTGCTCGGCCTCCAGATCGTCCTCGAAGCCGGCGGCGGTGGCACGCACATAGTTCAGCAGCGTGACGGCCATATGGATCAGCGTCACCGGGTCCAGGCCCGTCACCCGCGCCATGGTCCACTCGATGAGCGCCATCGCCCGCGGCATCGGCTGCGGCCGGGTGATCGACAGATAGTGCGCCAGCCACGGATGCCGCTGGTAGAGCTCCCATTGCAGCCGAGCGCCCGCCTCCATCCGTGCGCGCCAGCCGTCCGGCGCCGGGTCGGGAAGCTCGATGTCGCGGAACGCGGCGTCCGCCATCAGCACCACCAGCTCGTCCTTGTTGGCCACATGGCGGTAGAGCGCCATCGAGGACACCCCGAACTCGGCGGCGACCCGGCGCATCGACAGCGCCCGCAGCCCCTCGGCGTCGGCAATCTTGAGACCGGCCCGTACGACGCTCTCGCGGCTCAGCCCGCTGTCCGTCTCGCGCGGCCGTCGCTCCCGCGGGAGTCCGGAGTGCGCGGCCCGCTGCGGTTGGGGCTGCGACTGCGACTGCGACTGTGGCTGCGGCTCGGCGACCACCGTGCCGACGCCCGGTACGGCGCGGACCAGGCCCTCCTGCCTCAGCGTGGTGAGCACCTTGGTGGCGGTCGCCATCGCCACCCCCCACTCCTGGGTGATCCGCCGGGTCGACGGCACCCGGTCGCCCGGCGTGAGTTCACCGGTGCCGATGCGGCGCCGGATCTCGTCGACGATCCGGCGGTAGGGCGGCGCTGACTGCTCCACGGGGTGACCTCCGTACTAGTGCACCAGGGGAATTTCGCTGGCCGTGAGGGTAGCAATGCCTGGCCTCACCAGGCATTGCACTAGCCAGGTGCACTAGTGTGATGCACCTCTAACTCCCTTGTCAGTCCTGCTGTTTGCACCGTAAGCCCACCCTGCTTACCGTGTCACCCATGTCGTTTACCCCGTACACAACCCCGCCACCGGCCGGCCGTCGGGAGTGGACCGCCCTGGCCGTCCTCCTGCTGCCCTGCCTTCTCGTCTCCATGGACGTCTCGGTGCTCTACTTCGCGGTGCCGTTCCTGACCGCGGAACTGGAGCCCAGCAGCGTCCAGCAACTGTGGATCCTGGACGTCTACGGCTTCGTCCTGGCGGGCCTGCTGATCACCATGGGCGCGCTGGGCGACCGCATCGGCCGCCGCAAGCTGCTGCTGTCCGGCGCCCTCCTCTTCGGCCTAGCCTCCGGGGTCGCCGCCTATGCGCAGAGCGCGGAAATGCTCATCGCCGCCCGGGCGTTGCTCGGCATCGGCGGCGCCACCCTGATGCCGTCCACGCTCGCGCTGATCCGCAACCTCTTCCACGACGCCAAGCAGCGCGGCAAGGCCGTCGCGATCTGGTCGTCGGCGATGATGGGCGGCATCGCGGTCGGCCCGGTGCTCAGCGGGGTGCTGCTGGAGCACTTCTGGTGGGGCTCGGTGTTCCTGATCAACGCCCCGGCGATGGTGCTGCTGCTGGTCTGCGGGCCGCTGCTGCTGCCGGAGTTCAAGAACCCGGCGGCCGGGCGCTTCGATCTGCCCGGCTCGCTGCTGTCGCTGCTCGCGATGCTGCCGATGGTCTACGGGATCAAGGAGATCGCCCGCGACGGCCTGGCGCCGCTGCCCCTCCTCGCCCTCGCCGCCGGTCTGCTGGCCGCCGCGGCCTTCGTGTACCGCCAGCGCACCGCCCGGCATCCGATGCTCGACCTGGAGCTGTTCCGTCACCGCGGGTTCAGTGTCTCGGTGCTGATGAACCTGCTGGCGATGTTCGCGGTGGTCGGCTGCGCGGTCTTCTTCACCCAGTACCTGCAGACCGTACGGGGGATGAGCCCCATGGAGGCGGCGCTGTGGAATCTGCTGCCGACCCTCGCGGTGGGCGGGATGGCACCGGCGGCCGCCGGACTCGCCCAGCGGATGGACCGGGCCTATGTCATCGCCCTGGGATTCGTCATCGCGGCCGGCGGCTTCGTCTGGCTGTCCTGGCTGGAACCGGGCTCGGCCCTGTGGTTCGTCCTGGTGGCCTCCTCGGCCTACGCCTCGGGCCTGGTGATGGTGATGTCACTCGGCAACGAACTGGCCATCGGCCTCGCCCCGCCCGAGCGCGCCGGTTCCGCCTCGGCGCTGCTGGAGTCCGGCACCGAACTGGGCGGCGCGCTGGGCATGGCCATCCTGGGCAGCATCGGGAGCGCGGTCTACCGCGCGGACATGGCCGACGCCCTGCCCGCCGGCCTCCCCGCGGGCGCGGCCGACGCGGCCAGGGAAACGCTGGCCGGCGCCGCCGCGGTGGCCGCCGAACTCCCGGGCCGGGCGGGCGAGGCACTGCTGACCGCGGCCCGGTCCGCCTTCACCGACGGCCTCCAGACGGCCGTCCTGGGCGCCGCGGGCGTGATGGCCTGCGCAGCGGTACTGGCCCTGACGCTGCTGCGGGGGCTGCGGACACCGGGGGCTGAGGGGGAGCCGGACGCCGCCGGGGCGGCCGGTGCACCGCCGTCGGCCGCCGAACCGGCGGGGGTGAAGGCGGCTGGTACGGCGGCGTCTTAGGGGGGCGGGCTGGTGCGGCGGTGTCCTGGGGGGTGACGGGCTGGTGCGGCGGCGCCCCAGGGGACGGGCCGGTGCGACGGCGACCTAGGAAACGCCCGCCGCTGCCACCACCTGCCGGGCGGCTGCCGACGCGCCCTGCGACGCGCCCGCTGACGCGCCCGGCGACGAGCCCGCCCGGCTCACTCGGGGGCGACGCCCAGCATCCGCTGCAGCAGCTCCTTCAGCAGCGTCCGCTCGGCCACCGTCAGCCGGCCGAGGGGTTCGCGCGCGAAGTTCAGGGACGTCCGCAGCGCCGCGGCCGTGTGTGCGCCCTCCTCGGTCGGGGCGGCGAGCTTGACGCGGCGGTCGGCCGGATCGGGGCGGCGCTCGACCAGGCCGCGGGATTCCAGGCGGTCCACGATGCCGGTGATGTTCGACGGCTCGCACTTCAGGCGCTGGGCGACCTTCCGCATGGGCAGCGGCTCCAGTGAGAGCAGGCTGAGCACCCTGGCCTGCGCGCCGGTGAGGGAGTGCTCGGCCGCGGCCTGCTCGTACTCCTCGTAGTAGCGGGCGACGACGGTGCCGATGAGGTCGACGACCTCGACGGTCAGGGAGTCTGCGCGGGGGGTCATGCACACGAGGATACCCATTTACTTGACAACATGAAATATCGAGGAGCATGGTTGTTTCAGCACCTGAAGCATTAGGAGGATCGCGCTTATGTCCGCACTGCCCACGACCAGCCGCGAATGGCACCTCGTCGCCCGCCCCCACGGCTGGCCCACCCCGGAGGACTTCGCGCTGCGCGAGGCCGCGGTGCCCGAGGTCGGCGAGGGCCAGATCCTCGTCCGTACGCAGCACTTCTCCGTCGACCCGTACATGCGCGGCCGGATGAACGATGTGAAGTCCTACGTCCCGCCCTTCCAGCTCGACCAGCCGATGGAGGGCGGCGCGGTCGGCGAGGTCATCGCCTCGCGCGCCGACTCCATCGCCGTCGGTGACCATGTCCTGCACGGCCTCGGCTGGCGTGAGTACGCGGTCCTGGACGCCAAGCGCGCCGCCAAGGTGGACCCGTCGCTGGCTCCGCTCACCGCCTACCTCGGTGTGCTGGGCATGCCCGGCCTGACCGCTTACGCGGGCCTGCTGGAGGTGGCGTCCTTCAAGGAGGGCGACGCCGTCTTCGTGTCCGGCGCGGCCGGTGCGGTGGGCAGCGAGGTCGGCCAGATCGCCAAGCTCAAGGGCGCCTCCCGGGTCATCGGCTCCGCCGGTTCCGACGAGAAGGTCAAGCTCCTGGTAGAGGAGTACGGCTTCGACGCCGCCTTCAACTACAAGAACGGCGACGTCAACAAGCAGCTCAAGGAGGCCGCCCCCGACGGTATCGACGTCTACTTCGACAACGTCGGCGGCGACCACCTCGAAGCGGCCATCAGTTCCCTCAACGTCCATGGCCGTGCCGCCATTTGCGGCATGATCTCGATGTACAACGCCACGGAGCCGAGCCCCGCGCCCCGCAACCTCGCGATGGTGATCGGCAAGCGCCTGCGCCTCCAGGGCCTGCTGGTCAGCGACCACTCCGCCCTGCAGCCGCAGTTCGTCGAGGAGGTCTCCGCCTGGATCCGCTCCGGCGAACTCAAGTACAGCGAGACCAAGATCTCCGGCATCGAAAACGGCGTCGAGGCCTTCCTGGGCCTGCTGCGCGGCGAGAACACCGGAAAGATGATCGTGAGCCTGGAGGGCTGACAGCAGTCCCGAACGGCAACCGGGTTGGGGGAGGGGTGGGGTGGGGGGGGGGAAGCCGGAGGACCGTGTACCTCCCCCCACCCCACCCCACCCCCTTGCCCCTCCCGTTAGGCTCGGCGGCACGCCGTCGTGATCCGTGGGCGCGAGTCGCGGCGAACCACAGGAGGATTCGGTATGTCCATCCAGACCGTCGACGTCGTCTACACCGCCGTCGCCACCGCTGAGAACGGCCGTGACGGCCGCGTCGCCAGCGACGACGGCAAGCTCGATGTGGTCGTCAACCCGCCCAAGGAGCAGGGCGGCAGCGGCGCCGGCACCAACCCCGAGCAGCTCTTCGCGGCCGGTTACAGCGCCTGCTTCCAGGGCGCGCTCAGCGTCGTCGCCCGCCGGGAGAACGCCGATGTCTCCGGCTCCCGGGTGACCGCCAAGGTCGGCATCGGCAAGACCCCGGACGGGGGCTTCGGCCTCACGGTCGAGATCGCCGTCTCGATCCCGCAGGTCGACGCGGCCACCGCCCAGGACCTCGTGGAGAAGGCGCACCAGGTGTGCCCGTACTCCCACGCCACCCGCGGCAACATCGAGGTCAAGCTGACCGTCGTCTGACACGCGGCGTCACCGGCGCCACGGGCCTTTCCGAAGGGGCCGCATCCCGCGACGGGGTGCGGCCCCTGCGCTGTCCGCGGCGCGGTGCTGCCGGCCCTGTGTACGGACTCAACTCGCGCTATTCTGGCGGGGCTTCACCGCGTTCCTCCCCACAGCTCCGTCGGCGGCCGGCCGGCGGGGGCCCTGGTCTCCGGGGCCTGTCCGGAGGAGCGAGGAGGAGCAATGGACGATCAGGACACGGAGCAGGAGAGCGACCGATGGGCGCCGTCTGACAGATGGCAGGTCGTCATCGGGGTGCTCGGTCTGCTGGTGGCGATCGTCGCTTGTGTGGGGCAGTTCGCCCGGTAAGCGCCGGGACCGGCCCCGCTGGGTCCGGACACGGCCGGTGCCCGTCTTCGCGGCGGGACGGTCAACGGGGGAGTGCCCGGGCTCGCCACGCACCGCGCGCCGCATCTTTCGCTCCGCGCCTCTGCGCCTCCCTGCCTCCGTGTCCTTTGCGCGGCACCCCTCATGCCGCACCCTTCGCTCCGCGCCCGAAGCCCTCGCGCCCCGCACCCCACCCTCCGCGCCCCACCCCATGTGACGCAGACAACATTCCCCCCGTCTTGACGCACCCCCCGTGTAATCGATTTCGTAGCCCCCACGCATTCCCCACGGAATCGATTACACGGCGATCACGCCAAGCGAAGCAGCCCCGCACGGGAGGCGACGCACGGTCAGACGGAACAGCAAGCGGAACAGCAAACGGAACGGCAACGGCGCCATGGCGAACATCAAAGATGTGGCAGAGCGGGCAGGGGTGTCCGTCGCCACGGTCTCCCGGGTCCTCAACGGCCACAGTCCGGTGGCCGAGACCCGTGAGCGGGTGCTCGCCGCCGTGCGGGAGCTGGGCTACCGCCCCAACAACGTCGCCCGCGCGCTGCGCACCGCACGGACCGGCGCGCTCGGCCTGATCATCAGCGATCTCACCAACCCCTTCTTCACCGAGCTGGCCGACGCCGTCGAGGACGAGGCCCGCAGCCTCGGCTACAGCCTGGTCATCGGCAATGCCGGCGAGCGCCCCGACCAGCAGGACGACTACATCCGCACCCTGCTCGACCGCCGGATCGACGGTCTGCTGGTCAGCTCGGCGGGCACCGGTTCGGCGATGCTCAGCGAGGTGGTGGCCTCCGGCACCCCGCTGGTGCTGCTGGACCGCACCGTGCCCGGCGTCGACGCCCCCTGCGTGCGCGCCGACGGCCGCACCGCGCTCACCGAGCTCGCCGCCCATCTCGCCGCCCTCGGCCGCCGCCGCCCCGCGATCATCGTCGCCCCGGCCGGCACCCCCACCGGCGACGAGCGCCTCCGCCTCTTCCGTACGGCGCTGGGCGGATACGGCCTCACCCTGCCCGACGAGCGGGTCGGCGCCACCCCCGATCTCCAGCACACCGGCGGCCGGCAGGTGATGAGCGACTTCCTCGACCTCGCCGAGCCGCCGGACGCGGTGCTGGCCACCGACAACCTGATGGCGCTGGGCGCGATGGACGAACTCCGCGCCCGCGGGCTGCGGGTCCCCGACGATGTGGCGCTGGTGGTCTACGACGACGTGCCGTGGTTCGCCCACACCGATCCGCCGCTGACCGCCATCGCCCAGCCCACCCGGGAACTGGGCCGGGCCGCCGTCCACACCCTGCTGGCGCGGATCGAGGACCGGCCCGCCGGCTCGGTGCTGCTGCCGGCCCGGCTGGTCCCCCGCCGCTCCTGCGGCGAGCTGCCCACCACCCCCTGAACAGGCCCGCCCGGCGCCCGGAGGCATTTCGGCCCCGGCTCCCCCGGCCGGGCGGGCCACTCGAGTCGGCCTTCACGGGCCACCCGAAGTCACCACACAAGCCACCCGAGGAAGAGAGGGGCAGCGCATGACCGGCGTCAACGACGACGAACCGGGCGGCCGCGAACTGCTGCGCGTGGAGGGGGTGACGAAGTCGTTCCCGGGCGTCCGCGCGCTCGACGGCGTGGACCTGACCCTGCGCACCGGCGAGGTGCACGTCCTCCTCGGCGAGAACGGTGCGGGCAAGAGCACCCTCATCAAGATGCTCTCCGGCGCCCACCGCCCCGACGAGGGCCGGCTCCTCGTGGACGGCGCCGAGGCCACCATCCGCTCGGCGCAGGACGCCGAACGGCTCGGTATCGCCACCATCTACCAGGAGTTCAACCTCGTCCCCGGGCTGACCGTCGCCGAGAACATCTTCCTGGGCCGGCAGCCGCGCACCAAGCTCGGTCTGGTCGACAGGAAGGCGATGCGGGCCCGGGCCGCCGAGCTGCTGCGGCGCGTACGGCTCGATGTGTCCCCGAACACCCCGGTCGCCGAACTGGGCATCGCCCGCCTCCAGATGGTCGAGATCGCCAAGGCGCTCAGCCTGGACGCCCGGGTCCTGATCATGGACGAGCCGACCGCGGTGCTGACCTCCGAGGAGGTCGAGACCCTCTTCGAGATCGTCCGCGAACTGCGCGACAC
Source organism: Streptomyces sp. G7(2002) (assembly GCF_028870195.1). Classification (NCBI taxonomy): domain Bacteria; kingdom Bacillati; phylum Actinomycetota; class Actinomycetes; order Kitasatosporales; family Streptomycetaceae; genus Streptomyces; species Streptomyces sp. G7(2002). The sequence goes on along the minus strand of NZ_CP102609.1, from coordinate 3,295,393 downwards.
CGGCGTCGGCATCATCTTCATCACCCACCACCTGGAGGAGATCGGCGCCCTCGGCGACCGGGTCACCGTCCTGCGGGACGGCCGCTCCGTCGCACAGGTGCCGGCCTCGACGGACGAGGACGAGCTGATCCGCCTCATGGTGGGCCGGGACATCGCCGAGCAGTACCCGCGCCGGCGCCCCGATGAGCCGGGCGCGCCTCTGCTGCGCGTCCGCGGGCTGAGCCGCAACGGCACCGCGGCCGGGCCGGTCTTCGAGGGCATCGACTTCGAGGTGCGGGCCGGTGAGGTCGTGGGCCTCGCCGGACTGGTCGGCGCGGGCCGCACCGAGGTCGTCCGGGCGATCTTCGGCGTCGACCGCTATGACGCCGGCACGGTCGAGATCGACGGCAAGGAGCTGGCCCGCGGCGACGTCCGGGCCGCGATGCGCGCCGGGCTCGGCCTCGTACCGGAGGACCGCAAGGGCCAGGGCCTGGTGCTGGACGCCTCCCTCCAGGACAACCTCACCCTCGCCCGGCTCGACCGCGACACCCGCGGCGGGCTGGTGGACCGGGGCGCGCAGCGGCGCGAAGCGGCCACCGTCGCCGCGCAGTTGAAGGTCCGGATGAGCGGTCTGGGCCAGAGCGCCCGCACCCTCTCCGGCGGCAACCAGCAGAAGATCGTCATCGGCAAGTGGCTGCTGACGGACACCAGGCTGCTGATCCTCGACGAGCCGACGCGCGGTATCGACGTCGGCGCCAAGGTCGAGATCTACCAGCTGATCAACGAGCTGACGGCGTCCGGCCGCGCGGTCCTGATGATCTCCAGCGATCTGCCCGAGGTACTCGGGATGAGCGACCGGGTGCTGGTGATGTCGCAGGGCCGGCTGGCCGGTGAGCTGCCGGCCGAAGAGGCCACCCAGGACGCCGTGATGGAGCTGGCGCTCCAGTCCCCCGGCGGCACCCCCGAGAACACGAAGCACGACGAGAGCGCGATGGAGGGCTCCGATGTCCACTGAGCTGAAGAAGGGAGCCGCCGCCGAGGCGGTGGGACGGGCCCCGGACCGGGACGGCGCGGGAGCGTGGTTCTCCCGGGCGGTCCTCAGAAACGGGCCGCTCGGCGGGCTGATCGCCCTGGTCGTGGTGATGGCGGTGCTGTCCAGGGACTTCCTCAACGGGCAGAACCTCCTCAACGTCGGCGTCCAGGCGTCGGTCACCGCGATCCTCGCCTTCGGCGTCACCTTCGTGATCGTCTCGGCCGGTATCGATCTGTCGGTCGGCTCGGTCGCCGCGCTCTCCGCCACCGTCGTGGCCTGGGCGGCCACCGGTGACGGCCTGCCCGTCTGGATGGCGGTGCTGCTCGGCCTGGCCGTCGGCGCGGGGGCCGGTCTGGTCTCCGGCGCGCTGGTCGCCTACGGCAAACTGCCCGCCTTCATCGCCACGCTGGCGATGCTCTCGGTCGGCCGCGGCCTGGCCCTGGTGATCTCCGGCGGCGCCCCGATCCCCTTCCCCGGCTCGGTCAGCGCGCTCGGCGACACCCTCGGCGGCTGGCTGCCGGTCCCCGTCCTCGTCATGATCGCGATGGGGCTGATCGCCGCGCTGGTGCTGGCCCGTACGTACGCCGGCCGGGCGATGTTCGCGATCGGCGGCAACGAGGAGGCGGCCCGGCTCTCCGGTATCAACGTCAAGCGCCGCAAGCTCGCGATCTACGCACTGTCCGGTCTGTTCGCCGCGGTCGCCGGCATCGTGCTCGCCGCCCGGCTCACCTCCGCCCAGCCGCAGGCCGCCACCGGCTACGAGCTGGACGCCATCGCCGCCGTCGTCATCGGCGGGGCCAGCCTCTCCGGCGGCTCCGGCAAGGCCTCCGGCACCCTCATCGGCGCGCTGATCCTCGCGGTCCTGCGCAACGGTCTCAACCTGCTGAGCGTCTCCGCCTTCTGGCAGCAGGTCGCCACCGGACTGGTCATCGCGCTGGCGGTGCTCCTGGACACGCTGCGCCGCCGGAGCTCGCGATGAGCGCCCGGCGGACCACCCGGATCAAGGCGTCGCTGGCGGCCGGGCTGGCCGCGACCCTCTCCCTGGGCCTGGCCGGCTGCGACCGCGGCGGCAACACCGACCTGGGGCTCGCGCTGTCCACGATGAACAACCCGTTCTTCGTCGGCATCAAGGAAGGCGCCCAGGCCGAGGCGGACGCCCGCGGACTGCACCTCAACATCACCGACGCGCAGAACGACCCCACCCAGCAGATCAATCAGATGGAGACGTTCACCAGCCAGAACGTCAAGGCGGCCATCATCAACCCGGTCGACTCGGACGCCGCGGTCCCGGCCGTCGGCGTCGCCAACCGGGCGAAGGTGCCGGTCATCTCCATCGACCGGGGCGTCAACGGCGGCACGGTCGGCTCGACCATCGCCTCCGACAATGCCGCGGGCGGCCGGCTCGCCGCGAAGACCCTGGCCGAATCGCTCGGCGGCAAGGGCAAGGTGGCCTTCCTGGAGGGCCAGCCCGGTACCTCCGCCGCCCGCGAGCGCGGCAAGGGCTTCGAAGAGGGCATCAAGAAGTACCCCGGCATCCAGGTCGTCGCCCGGCAGCCCGCGGACTTCGACCGCGCCAAGGGCATGGACGTGATGACCAACATGCTCCAGGCGCACCGCGACATCGGCGGGGTGTTCGCCGCCAACGACGAGATGGCGCTGGGCGCGTCCAAGGCGCTGGGCGGCCGTTCCGGCAAGAACGTCAAGGTGGTGGCGTTCGACGGCACCCCGGACGGGGTCAAGGCGGTCCGCGGCGGCACCCTGACCGCCACGGTTGCCCAGCAGCCCGAACTCCTCGGCAAGCAGGCCGTGGACTGGGCGATGAAGGCCTCCCGCGGTGAGAAGCTGCCGAAGTCGGTCAGGGTGCCGGTGGTGCTGGTGACCGCCGAGAACGCCGCGAAATTCGATGGCTGAGAGCGCGGCCCGGCACGTCCGGCGGGCCGCCGGGCAAAGACAGGTGAGAAGAAGTGGGAGAGCGGTGCATGTATGACGTCCTGGTGGTCGGCTCGGCCAACGCGGATCTGACGGTACGGGTCGACCGGCGCCCCGGCGCGGGCGAGACCGTGCTCGGCACGGACCTGGTCGAATCGGCCGGCGGAAAGGGCGCCAACCAGGCGGCCGCCGCGGCCCGGATCGGCGGGCGCACCGCGCTGCTGGCGCGGGTCGGCGGTGACGCGTACGGCGAGCTGCTGCTCGGCGCCCAGCGCGCGGCGGGCACCGATGTCACCCCGGTCATCGTGGACGGGACGGCCCGCACCGGCACCGCGATGATCATCGTCGACCCGGACGGCGACAACAGCATCGTGGTCTCGCCCGGCGCCAACGCCGCGCTCACCCCGCAGGACGTGGCCGCCGCGAAGGACACCATCGCCGCCTCCGCCGTGGTCTCCCTCCAGCTGGAGATCCCCATGGCGTCCGTACGTGCCGCCGCCTCGGCCGCCGAGCAGGCCGGTACCCGCGTCGTCCTCAACCCCTCCCCGGCCCCCACGGCGGATCTGGCCCCCGAACTCCTCTCGGTGGCCGACCCGTTGGTGGTCAACGAGCACGAGGCGCGGCAGCTCTCCGGGCTGACCAACGGCACCCCCGCCCAGTGGGCGCAGGCACTGTGCGACCGGGGCGCCCGCTCCGTCGTGGTCACCCTCGGCGGCGACGGCGCGCTGGTCCTGGACGCCGACGGAGCCGAGAACGTCCCGGGTGTCCGCGTCAAGGCCGTGGACACCACCGGCGCCGGTGACGCCTTCACCGGCGCCCTCGCCACCCGCCTGGCCCGCGGTGACGCACTGCCCGAGGCGGCGCGCTTCGCCGTACGGGTCGGCGCCGCAGCCGTCACCAAGCCGGGCGCCCAGCCGTCCTACCCGACCCGGGCGGAGCTGGAGGTGCTGGCGCCGGAGCAGCCGCAGGGCTGAGGCCGGACCGGCGCCGTCCGGCCGGACCGGCGCCGCCACCGCGGCCTGCGCGTCCGGCCGGGCCGCGCGCGGCAGCCGGCATCACTGCCCGTCCCGCTCCTTCGGCCCGTACAGCGCGTGCTCCGCACCGGTCGCCAGCGCCCAGTAGCGGTCGCCGTAGGACCAGTGCCACCACTCCGTCGGGTAGTTGACCAGACCGGCAGCGGTCAGCGCGGCGTTCAGCACCCGGCGGTGGGCGCGGGCGGCGGGCGTCAGATCCGGCGCGGCCGTGTAGCAGGCACCGTCGCTCTCCTCCGGGGAGGCATTGATCGGTGTCCCCATGTCGACCTCGTCCCCCTCGGCGGTGACGAGGGTGAGGTCCACCGCCCCGCCGGCGCTGTGCGGGGCGATCTCGGGCGGCGACACATAGCGGCTGGCGGCCCGGTGGAGGCGGGCGGCGTCCCAGTCGGGGTGGGCGGCGCGCAGTTCGTCCGCGTACTCCTCGAAGTAGCGGCGCTGCAGCCCCGGCGGCCGGTAGCCCTCGACGAACTGCAGCCGCAGCCCGTCCGGCAGTGACTCCTGCGCCGCCAGCAGCCGTTGGAGCACGCCCTCCCGCAGAAAGGCGAAGTTGCCCAGCGCGTCGTGCCGGTTCTCGGCCACCCGCAGTGCGGGCGCCGCGGTCCGTACGTCCACCAGCGGCTCACCGCACTCCTCGACGGGGATCGCGGCCACCGCCGGGTCCGCCATCAGCGTGATCCGGTCGCGGACATCGGTGAGCACCAGCTCCGCACCGTCCCCCGGCCCCGTCCCGGTCCACTCGGCGGCCGCCGCCACCCGCTCTCCGGACGGCAGCCAGGCGCCGCTGAGGCCGCACCCGGCAGGGGCGTTCCCGGTACCCAGGCCATTGGCGAGCAGCACATGCAGCCCGTGGTCCCGCGCCTGCTGCGCATACCGCGCCACGCGCTCCGCCGCGCCATGGAAGGAGCTGGCGAGATACACCCGGCAGCCGTCCGCCGCGGCCCGCGCCGGCACCTCGGGGAAGCTGTTGTCGAAGCAGGTGGCGAGCGCGAACCGGATGCCGCCCAGGGTGAAGCGGCCCTCGGTGGTGCCCGGCGCGAAGAGCGCCTTCTCGTCCCCGAACAGGTGGATCTTGTCGTAGCGGGTGACCAGGGCGCCGTCCGGGCCGATGACGAAGGACGAGATGGCCGGGCGGGGCCCGTCACCGCAGGCGCGGCCCGCCGCGTTCACGACCGCCGCGACCCCGGTCGCCCGGCATGCGTCCCGTACGGGTGCCAGCCGGGCGTCGTCCTCGGTGACTGTCATGCCCAGGGGATCGGCGGCTATCAGGTCCAGGTCGTAGTGCGTCAGCGCGAGTTCGGGGAAGACCACCAGCCCCGCGCCGCGCCCGGCGGCCTCGGTGACGAGCCCGGCCATCCGGGCGGCGTTGGCCTCGATGTCGCCCGGTACCGGGAGGAATTGTGCGGCAGCAATGATCATTCGCCCATGATGCCGCGCGGCACGGGCGGGCCGGCGGGCTTTCCTCCGCCGGTATCCGCCCACGGGCCGCTACCGGCGGGCCGCCGTCCGCGCGGCCGCCTCCGACGCCGCCACCGTCACGACCGCCCGCACCTGCCTGGTGATCGCGATCCGGTTCCGTACGAAGTCAGGGTCGGTGACCTGCCCGTTCGCCGGGTCCGTGTTGCCGGGGCCGAACTCCAGCACCGGAGTGTGCAGATGCCCGCCCGGGATCGCGGGCCGCACCGCGTCCCGCAGCAGCGTCGCCCGGTAGGCGATCTCGTTGGACAGATAGTCCCCGCCGCCCCCGGCACGGGCCGTGGAGCCCGGGGTCGGGCCGTCCGGCCGGTCGACCGGTGCGCCGCCGCCCGCCGGGATCTCGGTGACGGCGGTGTGGTCGACCACCGGATACGGTCCGGTGCCGGCCGCCACGATCCGCGCGTACGGCAGGCTGGTGGTCGTCCACTGCGGCTGTGGCCGCACGGTCGGCACCCCCGCGGGAATCGGTACGACGTCCGTACGGGACTCCCGGGCATTGTCCGGATATCCGCCCCGCCAGGCCCCGTTGGTCCGCTCGACATCGAACCGTCCGGGCCGCCCCTGGCTGACCGTCGTGAACAGATCGGCCTGCCGCGGCCCGCTCCGGAAGTGCGGCAGCAGGGTGCGCTCCACCGTGCCGGCCGCGAAGTCGGCCCACCGTACGGGGAAGACCGCGGTCTCGATGCGGGCCTGCTTCCCGGAGGCGGTACGCACCGTCGTCCCGTCCAGCGCGAGCGCCGCCGCGCCCGAAGGGTTGCTCCGCCGGGCATCGGCGTCCAGCTGGAACGGGTCGAAGCCGGTCACCACGATCCGCAGGACCTCCTTCCCGGCGGGCAGCGCGATCGAGTCCTGCCCGCGCGAACCCCGCTCCAGCGACCCGAGCAGGGCATCGCGCCGGGCCTCGGTCAGCCCGAACTCCGGCCGCCACTGCCGTAGTTCCTTCGTCATCCCGAGCCGCGCCCAGTACAGCGGCCGGTCGTCGTCCCGGCTCAGATCGCCCCCGTCGGACCCGCGGCCCTGCGCCCGGTCCACGGCCCGCCGCCACAGCGCCCGCCCCTCGTCCGCGACATAGCGCTGGGCCTGCGGATAGCTCGTCACCCGCGCCAGCCCGCGCGCGAACTCCCGCTCCCACGCGTCGAATCCACTGCGCCGCAGGATCTCCTGCGGCGCCGCCTGCGTCAGCCGCCCCTCCTCCACGGTGGTGTCCGCCGCGGGCGCCGCGGTGGCCGGAGCCGTCAGGGACAGCGGGACAACGGCGATCAGCGCGACACCGAGCGCGACCGTCCTGGTACGTATGCGTCTCATGGGGCGAGTAAAGCGGTGTGCGCGTGGGGGCGGTAGAGGTGCCGCCCTCACCGCTGTCCTGTTCCGGCCCCTCGGTCCGGTTCCTTGGTCCGGCCCTCGACCCGGCCCGTGGGCGCCGGGTGACCGCGGATAGGGTGCCTGATCCGGCCCGGTCCGCCGCCGCGTCCGGCGCTTTCCACGAGACTCAGGGGGATCTCCGTGGCCAACCCGCCACCACCGCACGGCCCGTACCCGTATGCCCCACCGTACGGGCAACAGCCCCCGGGGCCCTCCCCGCAGCGGCCCGCGGGCACCTCCCCGCAGCCGCCCGTCGGCCCGTACGACCCGCAGCCGGGACAGCCGGCCCCGCACCCGTACGACCGGCAGCCGCACCCGCATCCATACCCGCACCCATTCCCGCACCCGCAGCCGTACGCCGCCGACCCGGGCTGCCAGTTCTGCGGCGCCCGGCCCGCCGTGCAGGCCACCGTGCGCGGGCACCAGGGCCTCCTCGTCCTGATGCGGTTCCTCAGCCGCCGCGGAATGTTCTGCCGTTCCTGCGGACTGGCCACCTACCGGGAGATGTCCGCGAAGACGCTGTGGCAGGGCTGGTGGAGCCCGCTGTCCGTGGCCGTCACCCCGATCACCCTGCTGATGAACCTCGGTCCCCGTGGCCGCTTCCGCAAACTGGCCGCCCCCGCAGGCGGTTTCGGGCCCTCGCTCGACCCGGGCAGGTCACTGCTGCGCCGGCCGGTGGCGCTGCTGTTCCTGGTGCCGATGGCCCTGGTGGTCCTGGCGGTTCCCACCTTGTTCGTGCTCGGCGCGTTCGTCGAAGGGGCCGGCATCGGGAAGGCGCCCACCCTCGCCGTCGGGGACTGCGTACGCAACGAGGGCGACTGGCAGGACCAGGACCTGGAGATCGTGGACTGCGGTGCGGCCGACGCGGAGTACAAGGTGACCCGCAGGCTCAACACCTCACAGGACGCGTGCGTCGGCGGTGAGATGCTCGCCGACGCCGAGTACAGCCCGGACAGGATGACGATTTCCTGCCTCGCCCCCGCCCGGTAGCGGCACGGGGGACCACCGGGTCTACGGGGGGCCGGGGGACAGGCGGTCAGCCCTCGCCGGGCCCCTCGCCGACTATGTCGCCCGGCCCGTCGCCGGGTACTTCGCCGGACCCGTCGGCCCGCCCCTCCCCGCACCCGAGCAGCGTCAGGAAGTCCCGGAAGGCCGCCGGCATCTCCACGTCCTCCGGGTCCAGCAGCCACTGCAGCTGCAGCCCGTCCATCACGGCGACCATCAGGGGCGCCGCCTGCTCCGGGGTCAGCCCGCAGGGCAGGGTGTCACCGCATTCCGCCCGCAGCACCTCGGCCATCGCGGCGCGTACGGCACGGAAGCGGGACTCGAAGAAGGCGCGGGCGGGGTGGTCCTCGGTGACGCTGTCGGCGGACAGCACCGTGTAGGTCTGGACGAGGCCGGGGCGGGTGGCGTTGTAGTCGACGAGCTGGGCGAGGGTGTCGGTGTGCCGGGCGCCGGCCGCCGCGGCGGCCGAGGCCAGGTCCCAGCGGTCGCGCGTCTCCAGCACCCCCACCAGCAGCAGCTCCTTGGTGGGGAAGTGGTGCAGCAGGCCCTGCTGGGTCAGTCCGGCGCGTTCGGCGACGGCGGCGAGCGAGGTACGGCGGTAGCCGCGCTCGGCGATCAGCTCCATGGCGGCCTCCAGGATGGCCGCGCGCCGCTCCGCGCGCTGGGTCTCGCGCCCGCCGCCGGTCCGCCGCGCGCCCGGCCCGCCGCCGCGGGCTCCGTCCTGGTCTCGTGCAGTCACCGGCCGAGCGTAACCCTCCCGTGGAGATCCCGTACGACTGATGTAACGGAAAAGTAACGGCGCCTACCGATTGACAGGTGGGACGGTAAGAATCCGGACAGGGGGTCCGCACGTCCATTCAGGGAACACCGGAGAGCCGCATGACCGACCACCATCCTCACGGCCCCGCCGCTGACGCCGCCCACCATCATGCCGGTAGCCGCGCGCACGAGCACACCGCGGCCGTCGAGCGGGCACTCGCCGCGCTCGACCTCGACACCAAGGTCCGGCTGCTGTCCGGCCAGGACATGTGGACCCTGCCGGCCGTGCCCGCGATCGGGCTGCGGTCACTGGTGATGTCGGACGGTCCGGTCGGGGTGCGGGGCCAGGAGTGGAACGCCGGGGACCCCTCGGTCGCGCTGCCCAGCCCCACGGCGCTGGCCGCCACCTGGGACCCCGAGCTGGCCCGCCGGGCCGGTCACCTCCTCGCCCAGGAGGCCCGCCGCAAGGGCGTACATGTCCTGCTGGCGCCGACCGTCAATCTGCACCGCTCACCGCTGGGCGGCCGCCACTTCGAGTGCTATGCGGAAGACCCGCTGCTCACCGGCGTGATCGGCGCCGGATATGTCCGCGGGGTGCAGGAGGGCGGCGTGGGGGCGACCGTCAAGCACTTCGTGGGCAACGACGCCGAGACCGACCGGCTCACCGTCGACAACCGCATCGCCCCCCGCCCGCTGCGCGAGCTCTATCTCGCGCCCTTCGAGCACATCGTCGAAAACGCCCGCCCCTGGGCGGTGATGACCGCCTACAACCAGGTCAACGGCTCGACGATGACCGAACACCGGGCTCTCGTCCAGGACGTCCTCCGCGGCGAATGGGGCTTCGACGGCTGCAACGTCTCCGACTGGACGGCCGCCCGCAACACCGTGCGCGCACTGCGCGGCGGCCTGGACGTGGCGATGCCGGGGCCCCGTACGGTCTACGGCGCGCCGCTCGCCGAGGTCGTCCGTACGGGTGAGGTCACCGAGGCGGAGGTGGACGCCGCGGTGCGCCGGGTGCTGCTGCTCGCCGCCCGCACGGGGTGTCTGGACGGGGTGCCGGCCGCGGTCGGCCCGGCCGAGCTCCCGCGGGGGACCGACGGCCGGGCGGTGGCCCGTGAGGTCGCCCGGCGGGCCTGTGTCCTGCTGCGCAACGAGCCGGTGGGCGCGCGGCGGGCACTGCCGCTGGATGCCGCCACGGTCCGCAGGGTCGCCGTCATCGGGACGGCCGCACGCGAGGCACGGGTGCTCGGCGGCGGGTCCGCGACCGTCTTTCCCGACGCGGTCGTCTCCCCGCTGGAGGGGCTGCGCGCCGCACTCCCCGATGACGTCGAGGTCACCTACGCGGCCGGCGCCGATCCGCGCTCGCGCGTCGCGCACGCCCGTGAGGGCTTCACCCTGCGCGCCCGCTACCTGGCCGCGGACGGCCGGCTGCTCGCCGAGACCGCGCAATCCGACGGCAAGGTGCAGATGATGGGCCGCTTCCCCGAGGGCGTCACCCGGCAGAACCTGGGCGCCGTCGAACTGACCGGCAGCTTCACCCCGCAGGACACCGGCCACCACACCCTCGCCGTCTCCGGCACCGGTGAGCTGCGGCTGACCGTCGGAGGCGCGGCGCTCTTCGACGGCCGGTGCGCGCCGGCGGGCGGCGACCCCTTCGAGGCGTTCCTGAACCCCACCGAACGGCGGGTGACGGCGCAGCTGACGGCGGGCGAGCGCGTCGAGGTCACCCTGCGGTTCGTGCCGGACGGTACGGACCGTGGCGAGGGGCCGGCCGCGCTGACGTTCGCCCTCGGCCACCGGGCGCCGCAGGCCGATGCGGACGCGGAGCTCGCCGAGGCGGCCCGCGCCGCGGCCGCCGCCGATGTGGCCATCGTCGTCGTCGCCACCACCGAAGAGACCGAGTCCGAGGGCTTCGACCGCGGTGATCTGCGGCTGCCCGGCCGCCAGGACGAGCTGGTCCGCCGGGTCGCCGCCGCCAACCCGCACACCGTGGTGGTCGTCAACTCCGGCTCCCCGGTGGAGCTTCCGTGGCGCGAGCAGGTCCCCGCCGTGCTGCTGAGCTGGTTCCCCGGCCAGGAGGCGGGGGCGGCGCTGGCGGACGTCCTGCTCGGCGCCCATGAGCCGGGCGGCCGGCTGCCCACCACCTGGCCGGCCCGCCTCGACGACGCCCCGGTCACCACCGTCACCCCGGACGACGGCCAACTCGACTACGCCGAGGGCGTGTTCATCGGGTACCGCGCCTGGCAGCGGTCCGCTGCCGCGCCCGCCTACCCCTTCGGACACGGCCTCGGCTACACCGACTGGGAGTACGAGTCGCTGGACACCACCCCGGACTCGGTGCGGGTGCGGATCCGCAACGCCGGTGACCGGCCCGGCCGCGAGGTCGTCCAGATCTATCTGGCGCCCACCGCGGACGCCGCTCCCGATGCTCCGGAGCGCCCGGCGCGCTGGCTGGCCGGTTTCGCCGTCGTCGAGGCCGGTCCCGGTGAGAGCGCCGAGGCCGAGATCCCGCTGCCGGACCGCGCGTTCGCGGTCTGGGACGCGGAGGACGGCGGCTGGCACCGGGTCAAGGGCGTCTATCTCGTCGAGGCGGCGCACAGCGTCGACGACCGCAGGCTGACGGCGGAGGTCACCGTCGGCTGACGGGGCCGGAGGCGGGGGCGCTCCTCCCCAGGGACGCCCCCGCCGGTCCCGTCGGCCCCTCATGAGGGCACCACCGACACATCACCGCCGCTCGTGCGTGCCGTGACCTTGTGCGCGGAGTTCTTGTCCTTCGGTACGGAGACCTTGCTGTTGCCGCCGCTGGTCGTGGCCTCGACGTCGTAGGAGCCCTTCGGCAGCCGGATGGTGACATCGCCTCCGCTGGTGCGCCCCGACACCTCGTCCGGGGCCGTGGACAGCGCGAGATCCACATTGCCGCCGCTGGTCCGCGCCGTCGCCGTGCGGGCCGTGGAGTCCTTGACGGTGATGTCGCCGCCGCTGGTCTCCGCGTCGATGCCGCCCGTGGCGCCGCGGACGGTGATGTCCCCGCCGCTGGTCCGCAGATGGACCGAGGCGTTGCGCGGCAGCAGCACCCGGTAGGCCACCTCGCACCGGCGCCCCATACCGCAGTCCTCGGCCTCGAGCGTCAGCCGGCCGTTCTTGACCCCGTGCTCGGGGCTCGGCTTCTGCTCGTTGTAGACGTACTTCTCCGTCACCTTGACCGGGCCGCCGCCGTCGACCGGGACGACCTCGATGTTCCCGCCGTGCGTGGTCGCCGACAGCGCGGTGACCTTGCCCTGCACGGTGTACGTACGCTCCGCCTCCTTGGTCGGGCCGGAACCCATCAGCGAGCAGCCGGTCGTGAAGACGGCCAACGCCGCACAGGACAGCACGAGATGAGGGGTACGCAGGCGGGCCATGGCGAGAGGTCTCCCGGGGCAGACAACGAACGGAAACGGAAACGGCAACGGAAACGAAACGGACCGGACAACCGGTCACTGCCATCGTTCCGCCCCGCCCCGCCCCGTGGCGTCGCCGCACAGGATGACCTTCGCCCCGCCGTGCCCTTAGGGGTTTCCCGCACTCCGCGGCCGCACCGAGAAGCCGTACACGGTCTCCGAGCGATAGGTCCCGCCGGGCCGCAGCACCGTACTGGGGAAGTCCGGGCGGTTGGGGGAGTCCGGGAAGTGCTGAGTTTCCAGGGCCAGTCCGGCCGCCGGACCGTAGGGGACGCCCGACGTACCGGTCAGGGTGCCGTCGAGATGACCGGCGGTGTAGAGCTGCAGACCGGGCTCGGTGGTGGCCAGTTCCAGCGCGCGTCCGGAGCGCGGGTCGTACAACTCCGCGACCGTGCGCGGCGCGTGACGCACTCCGCCGTCCAGCGCGAAGTTGTGGTCGAAGGCACCGCCCACCGCGCGCGCCGCCCGGAAGTCGAAGCGGGTGCCGGTGACCTCGGCGGGCGCGCCGGGCACCGGAATGCCGCTGTCGTCACACGGCGTGTACCGGGACGCCGCCAGCCGCAGCTCGTGCCCGGCGGCGCTGCCGCTGCCGTCACCGCCCAGATTGAGGTACGTGTGGTTGGTGAGGTTGACGACGGTCGGTGCGTCGGTCCGCGCCCAGAAGACGATGCGCAGCGCGCCGCCAGGGGAGAGGGTGTACGTCACGCGCACGTCCAGCGCGCCGGGGAAGCCCTCCTCACCGTCCGGGCTGACCCGGTGGAGCTGCACACCGCCGTCGACCTCCCGGGCGTCCCACACCACCCGGGAGAAGTTCCGCGACCCGCCGTGCAGGCTGTTGCGCCCGTCGTTCGGTGTCAGCGCCCAGGTCCTGCCGTCGAGCCGGAACGACGCCCCGGCGATCCGGTTCGCATACCGCCCGACCACCGCGCCGAAGTACGACCCGCCGTGCGCGACGTACGAGCCGAGGTCCGCGAAGCCCAGCGCCAGTTGCCCCCGCGTCCCGTCCCGGTCGGGGGCCTCCACCGTCTGGATGATCCCGCCGTAGGTCAGCACCCGGACCCGTACCCCGCCGGGGCCCGACTCCAGGGTCCAGCGGTCGACCCGCGTACCGTCCTCCAGCGTGCCGAAGGGTTCCCGGCCGACCTGCGTCTTCATGGCTGCGAGCCTATGCCCGCCGGTCCCCGCGCGGTGCCCGGGGAGCGCGCTCAGGTGCTGCGGCCGGGCCGGGTGATCGTGCGGAACGCCAGCTCCGCCAGCTCCTTCTGGCCGCCGGTGCCGGGGTGGAACCAGTCCCAGGTGCTCAACTGCCGCCCCGTGAAGCGGTAGTCGAAGACCGCCTTGTCGAACCGGCACAGCGGGTCCTTGCCGCACACCTCCGCCAGCGCCGTGTTGTACGCCATCACCCGGTCCCGGACCTTCGCCCGGCGGTCGTGCGCCGCCTGCGTCAGATCGTCCGGATCGCGCAGCATGGACCCGCAGATGCCCAGCTTCCACACCTGCTTGCCGAGCGGGTTCTTGCGCCCTTCCGACCACAGCCGCAGCAGGTCCGGCACCGCCGCGACATAGACCTGGGTGTGCGGCAGGGCGCGCCGCAGATACTTCATGGACCGCGCGAAGTCGGTGCGGAAGGCGTCCGTCGGGGTCATCGTCCGGACGTCCCGCCGGCAGGCGTCGTTGGCGCCGATCAGGACCGTGACCAGCTCGGGCCTGCGGTCGGCGGCCGCGGTGACCTGGTCGGGCAGGTCGCTCATCAGCGCACCGGTCCTGGCGAGGTTCCAGCTGTGGGTGGAGGGGTGTTTGACCAGCCGTCGGGCGAGGCTGTCGACCTTGGGGTCGGTGCCGGTGGCCCAGGAGACCTGCGGGCAGTCGGAGAGGACCGTGCAGGCGTCGAAGCCGACGGTGATGGAGTCGCCGAGAGCGGCGATGGAGCGGGGGGCGGTGCGCCAGACGGGCGCCTTCGCGGACTTCCGTTTGCCCCCGGCGCCGGACTCCGGAGCGGAGCCGTCACCACTACAGCCGGTGAGGGCGATCACCAGTGCGGAACCGATGGCGACGGTGCGTGAGGAACGGAGGCGGAAGCGGCGGCGCCGGGGACGAAAGGGCCGATCGATCCGCGTCATCCCCTGTCCCCCTCCGGCGTGCGAGTGATATCTCTTCGGGTACCGACGGTACGTCACCCCTTCGACCGGCACCGCGCGATAGCTTTGCCCCGTGCTTGCCGGGCGGTGACCCAAAGTGGCGAGTGCAGTCGGCACAGACAAATTACATCACGTCATTTCCTGTCCCTTTTGCGGCAAATTCCGCCTAATGGTGTTTACTGTAGGTCACCAGCATGCTGGTGCCGAAGTGACCACTGGGGCAGAATGACCACTGTCCCGGCCGCAACCGGAACGGGCACGAGGCCGCTGGGGAAGGCGAACCTCGAACCGCACTGGAGGTCCCGGTGACGACACGTGGAGTTCTGTACGTCCACTCCGCTCCGCGCGCGCTGTGCCCGCACGTCGAATGGGCCGTCGCGGGCGTCCTCGGTGTGCGCGTCAACCTCGACTGGATCCGCCAGCCGGCGTCCCCGGGCACCTGGAGAGCCGAGTTCTCCTGGCAGGGCGAGGCCGGCACGGCCTCCAAGCTGGCCTCCGCGCTGCGCGGCTGGCATCTGCTGCGCTTCGAGGTGACCGCGGAACCCTGCTCCACCGCGGAGGGCGAGCGCTACAGCTCCACCCCCGATCTGGGGATCTTTCACGCCGTCACGGGCATCCACGGCGACATCCTCATCCCCGAGGACCGGCTGCGCGCCGCGGTCGCCCGCTCGGCACGCGGCGAGACCGAACTGGCCGCCGAGGTCGCCAAGCTCCTCGGCAAACCGTGGGACGACGAACTGGAGCCCTTCCGGTACGCGGGCGAGGGCGCCCCGGTGCGCTGGCTGCACCAAGTCGTATGAGGAGTCAGGCGCCGGTCCGCTGCCTCCACCAGGTCGTCTAGGCAACGGCGCGCTCCGACACGCGGCGACGGTTGCCTTCGAGTCCGCTCGACGTCCTAGCGTGCCGTCATGGCCGACAACACGTCATCCGACACTCTGTCCGTAGCGGTGCTCGGCACCGGAATCATGGGCGCGGCGATGGCCCGCAATCTCGCCCGGGCCGGTCTGGACGTCCGCGCCTGGAACCGGACCCGCGCCAGGGCCGAGCCCCTGGCTGCCGACGGCGTCCGCGTCACCGGCACGCCCGCCGAGGCGGTGGACGGCGCCGAGGTGGTCCTCACGATGCTGCTCGACGGCCCGGCCGTCCTCGACGCGCTGCGACAGGCCGCCGCCGCGCTGACGCCCGGCGCCCTCTGGCTCCAGATGAGCACGGTCGGGACCGACGGGCTCGCCCCGCTCGCCCGCTTCGCCGACGAGCACCGCCTGCGATTCGTGGACGCCCCCGTACTGGGCACCAAGGCGCCTGCGGAGAAGGGCGAGTTGACGGTCCTGGCGGCCGGGCCGCAGGACGTACGGGAGCGCGCCGGGCGGGTCTTCGACGTCATCGGAAGCACCACCCGGTGGGTCGGCGAGGACGGTGCGAGCGGGCCTGCCAGCCGCCTCAAGCTCGTCATCAACAGCTGGGTGCTGACGGTCATCAACGGCACCGGCGAGGCCCTCGCGCTCGCCGAGGGGCTCGGGGTGGACCCGCGCGACTTCCTCGCCGCGGTCGCCGGCGGCTCGCTCGACCTGCCCTATCTGCGGCTGAAATCCGCGCTGATCCTGGCCGATAACTACCCGGCGAGCTTCACGGTGTCCGCGGCCCGCAAGGACGCCCGGCTCATCACGGAGGCCGCCCAGGGGGCCGGGGTGCGGATGGATCTGGTGGCGGCGGACGCGGAACGCTTCCGACGGGCCGAGGAGCAGGGCCACGGCCAAAAGGACGCCGTGGCGGCGTACTTCGCGAGCTTCGACGGCTGAGACGGCCGAGGGCCCGCCCGGTGGTCACCGGACGGGCCCTCAGGGGGTGCTGAGCGCGCCTCAGACCGTACGGAAGGCGAGGACCACGTTGTGGCCGCCGAAGCCGAACGAGTCGTTCAGGGCCGCGATCCGGCCCTCGGCCGGCAGCGCGCGGGGCTCGCCGCGGACGATGTCGGCGTCGACCTCCGGGTCGAGCTGGTCGATGTTGATCGTCGGCGGGGCGGTGCGGTTCTTGAGCGCGAGGACCGTGGCCACCGTCTCGACGCCGCCCGCGCCACCCAGGAGGTGGCCGGTCATCGACTTCGTGCTGGTGATGGCCATGTGGTCGACGTCGTCGCCGAACGCCTTGCGCAGTGCCCTGAGCTCACCGACGTCACCGGCCGGCGTCGAGGTCGCATGCGCGTTGACATGCACGATCTCGGCGGGGTCGAGCCCTGTGTTGTCGAGCAGGTTCTGCAGCGCCGCCGCGATGCCGTTGCCGGACGGCTCGGGCTGCGTGATGTGGTGGGCGTCGGCCGAGATGCCCTGGCCGACGGCCTCCGCGTAGATCGTGGCGCCGCGGGCCTTGGCGTGCTCCTCGGACTCCAGGATGATCACGCCCGCGCCCTCACCGAGCACGAAGCCGTTGCGGTCGACGTCCCAGGGGCGGGAGGCGCCCTGTGGGTCGTCGTTGTTCTTGGACATCGCCATCATGTTGCCGAACGCCACGATCGGCAGCGGGTGGATGGCCGCCTCCGTGCCACCCGCGACGACGACGTCGGCGCGGCCGGAGCGGATCATCTCGATCGCGTAGCCGATGGCCTCGGCGCCCGACGCGCACGCCGAGACCGGTGTGTGCACACCGGCGCGGGCGTTGAACTCGATGCCGACGTTGGCGGACGGCGAGTTCGGCATCAGCATCGGCACGGTGTGCGGGGAGACGCGGCGTACGCCCTTCTCCTTGAGCACGTCGTACTGGTCGAGCAGGGTCGTCACACCACCGATACCGGAGGCGATGACGGCGCCCAGACGGTCGGGGTTGACCGCCGTGTCCTCGCCCGCCTTGGCGGTGAAGCCCGCGTCCTTCCAGGCCTCCTGGGCCGCGACGAGCGCGAACTGCGCCGAGCGGTCCAGCTTGCGTGCCTGCGGACGCGGAATGATCTCGGACGGTTCAACGGCGATCTGACCGGCGATACGGACCGGCAGATCGGTGGCCCAGTCCTGTTCGAGGGTGCTGACACCGGAGCGTCCGGCGAGCAGGGCCTGCCAGGTCGAAGCGCTGTCGCCACCCAGCGGTGTGGTTGCGCCGATACCGGTGACGACCACGGTGCGATTGGTCGCGTTCACGGGAATTCTTACTCCACGGGTAGAGGGGTCTGAATCGACGGCGCCACCGCGGGGTGGCGACATGCGCAGGGGCTGGATCAGCCCTGGTGCTTGAGGATGTACTCGGTCGCGTCGCCGACCGTCTTGAGGTTCTTGACGTCGTCGTCCGGGATCTTCACGTCGAAGCGCTCTTCGGCGGCGACGACGACCTCGACCATGGACAGCGAGTCAACGTCCAGGTCGTCGGTGAAGGACTTGTCCACCTGGACGTCCTCGGTGGGGATCCCGGCGATCTCGTTCACGATCTCGGCGAGACCGGCGACGATCTCTTCCTGAGTGGCGGCCATGATGGCGCTCCTTCGGTCATTTTAAGGGGAAACTACGTTACTTGCGGTGAAGATCCGTGCGACGGCCGAAACGTCCGATGACGTACGGCGCTGCGCAGATCTTGCCTAGGGGAGGGTAACGACCGTCGCGGCGTAGACGAGACCCGCCCCGAAGCCGATGACCAGCGCGGTGTCGCCGCTCTTGGCCTGTCCGGTCGCCAACAGCCGCTCCATGGCGAGCGGAATGGAGGCGGCCGAGGTGTTGCCGGTGGTCTCCACGTCACGGGCGACCGTCACGCTCTCCGGCAGCTTCAGAGTCTTCACCATCGAGTCGATGATCCGCATGTTGGCCTGGTGCGGAATGAAGACGTCCAGGTCGTCCGGGCTGACCCCGGCCGCGTCCAGCGCCTGCTGGGCGACCTTCGCCATCTCGAACACCGCCCACCGGAAGACCGCCTGGCCCTCCTGGGTGATGGCGGGGTAGCGGATCTCCTCCGGAGCGGGACGCCCCTCGGGAGCGTCTCCCCCGGGGACCGGCGTGGGGCGGTAGACGTCCCAGCCCAGCGTCTGCTTGATGGTCTCGGCCTTGTCGCCCTCCGAACCCCAGACCGTGGGGCCGATCGCGGGCTCGTTGGCCGGGCCGACGATCACCGCGCCGGCCCCGTCACCGAAGAGGAAGGCCGTCGCGCGGTCCTCCAGGTCGGTCAGGTCCGAGAGCCGCTCCACGCCGAGGACCAGCACATACTCCGCCGAGCCCTCGGTCACCAGACCCTTCGCCAGGGTCAGGCCGTAGCCGAAGCCCGCACAGCCCGCCGAGATGTCGAACGCGGCCGGCTTGCCGGCACCGATACGGTGCGCGATCTCGGTCGCGATCGCCGGGGTCTGCTTGAAGTGCGAAACGGTGGAGACGATCACGGCGCCGATCTGCTCGGGCGTGATGCCGGCGTCGGCGATGGCCTTGCCGGACGCCTCGACCGACATGGTCGCGACGGTCTCCTCGGGGCCCGCCCAGTGGCGGGTCGCGATACCGGACCGCGAGCGGATCCACTCGTCGGACGAGTCGATGTGCTTGAGGATCTCCTCGTTCGGCACGACACGGGTTGGGCGGTAGCCGCCGACGCCCATGATCCGCGCGTACGGGGCGCCCTTCGAGGGCTTGATCTTCGAGGTCATGCGCTTCGGACTCCTATTCGGCCGGTGCGGATTGCTCGGCGATCAGCGTGCGGGCCGCGTCGAGGTCGTCGGGCGTCTTGAGGGCGAGGGTCCGCACGCCGGGCAGCGCGCGCTTGGCCAGGCCGGTGAGCGTGCCGCCGGGAGCCGCCTCGATGAGCGTGGTGACCCCGAGCTCCTTCAAGGTCTCCATGCACAGGTCCCAGCGCACGGGGTTGGCCACCTGGCCCACCAGCCGCTGCACCAGTTCCTGGCCGGAGGAGACCTGCGCTCCGTCCTTGTTGGAGACGTAACGGGTGCGCGGATCGGCGACCGCCAGCTGGGCGGTCGCGGATTCCAGGGCCGAAACGGCGGGTGCCATGTGGTGAGTATGGAACGCGCCGGCCACCTTCAGCGGTACGACCCGGCGAGTGCCTTCCGGCTTGTTCTCGACCAGTGCGGCGATCTGCTCGGCGGTGCCCGCGGCGACGATCTGGCCGGCGCCGTTCACATTCGCCGGGGTCAGGCCCAGCTGCTCCAGATGCGGGATGACCACGGCCTCGTCGCCGCCCAGCAGCGCGGCCATACCGGTCTCGGTGACGGCGGCGGCCTCGGCCATCGCCTGGCCGCGCCGGCGCACCAGCGTCATCGCGGCCTCGTCGGTCAGCGTGCCGGCCAGCGCGGCGGCGGCCAGCTCACCGACGCTGTGGCCGGCCACCGCGCCGGTCTGCGCGGCGACGTCGTCGGCCGTGGCGAACAGCTGCCGGGCGGAGAGCAGGGCGGAGGCCACCAGCAGCGGCTGTGCCACCGCGGTGTCACGGATCTCCTCCTCGTCCGCCTTCGTGCCGTAGTGGACCAGGTCCAGGTCGATGGCGGCCGACCACGCACGGAGACGGTCCTCGACACCGGGAAGGTCGAGCCAGGGAGTCAGGAAGCCGGGCGTCTGAGCGCCTTGGCCGGGAGCGACGAGTACGAGCACCCTCACACTCTCTCTTGTGGGTGGTTCCGCCCGCCCGTGGGGACAAGGACGAAGAACCATCGGGGGAATTGTTGGTGTCCGACAAAAGTCTAGGGTTGGGCCTCACCGTCAGCCAGACGCCCCAGAATCAGCGCGATACGGAGGGTGAACGCCGAGCGCACATCGGAGGGTGACCAGCCGGTGACGTCTGTCACACGTCGCAGCCGATAGCGCACGGTGTTGGGGTGCACGAACAGCATCCTGGCGGCCCCCTCCAGACTGCTCGCCTGCTCCAGATAAACGCTCAGCGTCTCCAGAAGTGCCGACCCGGCTTCCTCCAGCGGTCTGTAGATCTCCTCCACCAACTGCTCGCGCGCGACCGGGTCCGAGGCCATCGCGCGCTCCGGCAGCAGATCGTCCGCGAGCACCGGCCGCGGGGCGTCCGGCCAGGCGGCACAGGCCCGCAGTCCGGCGGCGGCGGCCTGCGCCGAACGGGTCGCGGCCAGCAGATCGGAGACGACCGGGCCGGCCACCACGGGACCGGCGGCATACGGGCCGATCAGTGCCTTCGCGGCCTTCAGCGGATTGTCCGAACCGCCCGCGATCACCACCAGGCGGGAGCCCAGCACACCGGTCAGGACCTGGAGCTTGGCGTGCCGCGCGGCGCGCCGGATCGCCTCCACGGTCAGCTCGCTGTCCCCGTCCGGCGCGGTGCCCAGCACCACGCACACATGCTCGGGGGAGTTCCAGCCCAGCGCCGCCGCACGGGAGACCGCGCCCTCGTCGGCTTCCCCCGACAGGACCGCGTTGACCACCAGCGACTCCAGCCGGGCGTCCCAGGCGCCGCGGGCCTCGGCCGCCTGGGCGTAGACCTGCGCGGTGGCGAAGGCGATCTCCCGGGCGTAGACCAGCAGCGCCTCGCGCAGCACGGACTCATCGCCCGGGGCCGCGACCTCGTCGATCGCGGACTCCATGACCTCGATGGTCGTACGGACCATCTCCACGGTCTGCCGCAGCGTGATCGCCCGGGTCAGTTCGCGCGGCGCCGTGCCGAAGACATCGGTGCTGATCGCCTGGGGGGTCTCCGGATGCCGGAACCATTCGGTGAACGCGGCGATTCCGGCCTGGGCGACCAGGCCGATCCAGGAACGATTCTCCGGGGGCATCGCGCGGTACCACGGCAGCGTGGCGTCCATGCGGGCGATGGCGGCGGCCGCCAGCTTGCCGGACGAATTCTCCAGGCGCCGGAGGGTCGCGGAGTGCGGGTGCGCGTCGCGCGATGCGGGTTCAGACACGGGACAAGCCTGCACTATCGGGGCGGGGAGGTGAGGGGGCGGGGCTACCGTGGGCCCATGATTCAGGTGCGGAGAGGCCATGAACGGTATCCGGGCGGGGACGCGGAGGCCGGGATCGAGTCGCTGCACGCGTTCTCCTTCGGGCCGCATTTCGACCCGGAGAATCTGCGCTTCGGCGTGCTGATCGCCTGCAACGAGGAGCGGCTGGCGGCGGGCGCCGGATTCGACGAGCACCCCCACCGCGACACGGAGATCGTGACCTGGGTGGTCGAGGGGGAACTGACCCACCGCGACTCGGCCGGCCACGAGACCACCGTACGCCCGGGTGATCTCCAGCGGCTCAGCTCGGCGGGCGGCGTCCGGCATGTGGAGCGCAACGACGGTGACGGGCCGCTGCGCTTCGTCCAGATGTGGCTGGCGCCGCACGAGGTCGGCGGGGAGCCGTCGTACGAGGTGGTGCGCGGGATCGCCGACGGCACCCCGTACGCGGTCCCGCGGGCCGGCGCCCTGCTGCATGTGCGCCGCCTCGCCGACGGTGAGCGCACCGCGGTCCCGGATGCCGCACGGGCCTATGTGCAGGTGGTGCGCGGCGCCGTACGACTCGGCAACGCCTGTCTGGAGGCCGGTGACGCGGCGCGGATCACCGACGGGGAGGGGCTGGAGCTGCGGGGGCTGGCGGCGGCGGAGTGCCTGGTGTGGGAGATGGGCCCGGAGCCGTCGTACGGGTGAGCCGGTGCGGTCCGGGCGGCCGGTGCCGCTCGGACCGCACGTCAGGTCAGGCAGTCTGTGCCAGCTCGGCCAGCACCGCGTCCGTCAGCGGCGGCCAGGCCTCGATCGCCCACGGCCCGAAGGCCCGGTCGGCCAGCGCCACACACGCCACGCGGGCGTCCGGGTCCACCCACAGGAACGTCCCGGACTGTCCGAAGTGCCCGAAGGTGCGGGGCGAGGACGACGCGCCCGTCCAGTGCGGTGACTTGCCGTCCCGGATCTCGAAGCCCAGGCCCCAGTCGTTGGGCTTCTGGTGCCCGTAGCCCGGCAGCACCCCCGACAGACCGGGGAAGACGACCTGGGTCGCCGCCGCGAGGGTCTGCGGGGCGAGCAGCCGGGGCGCCTGCAGCTCGGCCGCGAAGTGGATCAGGTCGGCGACCGTGGAGACGCCGTCCTTGGCGGGCGAGCCGGGCAGCTCCGTCGAGGTCATCCCGAGGGGGGCGAGCACCGCCTCGTGCAGATACTGCGGGAAGGGGATGTCGGTCGCCTTGGCGATGTGGTCGCCCAGCGCCTCGAAACCGGCGTTGGAGTAGATCCTGCGGGTGCCCGGCTCGGCCATGGCGCGCGGCTCGTCGAAGGCCAGCCCCGAGGTGTGGGCGAGGAGATGACGCACCGTGGAACCCTCGGGCCCGGCCGGCTCGTCCAGCTCGACGGCGCCCTCCTCGACGGCCAGCAGTGCGGCGTACGCGGCCAGCGGCTTGGTCACGGACGCCAGCGGGAAGCGATGCTCCAGGGGGCCGTACGCTCCGGCCACCGATCCATCGGCTCGTACGACGGCGGCCGCAGCGGTGGGCACCGGCCAGTTCTCGATCATCCGCAGGCTCTGCATGCCCACGAGCTTAGGGGCCGGTCCGGCGTCCCCAAATTCCGGTCAAGTCTGCCCGTGATCGGCGCTTGCCTGGAGTGCGCTCGAAGTCTCTAGCGTTGAAGACGTCGAGAGGCACCCGGCGAAACCGCCGGGGGACGTCCGGCGCGACAGGGGAGACGGGGCATGACGGTAACGCAGAGCGAACCGGCGGCGAGCGGCGCGACCACGACCAGGAGGCCGCCGGCGAAGGCGCGTGACTGCGGCACCGCGCGCCCGCATCCGCGGCCCGCCGGCCGCGACCAGTACACGATCAGCGAGGTGGCGCAGCACACCGGGCTCAGCGCCCACACCCTGCGCTGGTACGAGCGCATCGGCCTGATGCCGCACGTGGACCGCACCCACACCGGGCAGCGGCGCTTCACCAACCGCGATCTGGACTGGCTGAGCCTGGTGACCAAGCTGCGGCTGACCGGTATGCCGGTCGCGGACATGGTCCGCTACGCCGAGCTGGTGCGGGCCGGTGAGTGCACCTTCGCCGAGCGGGAGCAGCTGCTGACCGCGCACCGCGAGGACGTACGGCAGCGCATAGCCGAGCTGCAGAGCACGCTGGACGTACTCGACTACAAGATCGACATCTATGCCGACGCCCGGCGGGCGTCCGAGAGGTTCTGAGGTCTCCATGGGTAGCGAGAAGATCGAGACGGTCGAGCTGGGCACCGGCGGACCGCGGGTCGGGGTGCAGGGCCTCGGCTGTATGGGCATGAGCTTCGCCTACGGCCCGACGGACACCGACGAGGCGCGGGCCACGCTGGAGCGCGCACGGGAACTGGGCGTGACGCTCTTCGACACCGCCGATATGTACGGCATGGGGGAGAACGAGAAGTTCATCGCCCCCTTCATCCGGGCACACCGCGACGAGGTCGTGCTGGCCACCAAGTTCGCGATATCCCTCGACCCGGACGACCCGGCCAAGCGCATCATCCGCAACGACCGGGCCTATATCCGCCAGGCCGTCGAGGGCAGCCTCCGGCGCCTGGGCGTGGACGAGATCGACCTGTACTACATGCACCGTCGCGATGTGAACGTCCCGATCGAGGAATCGGTCGGCGCCATGGCCGAACTCGTCGCCGAGGGCAAGGTCAAGCACCTGGGGCTGAGCGAGGTGACCGGCAGCGAACTGCGCGCGGCCCAGGCCGTGCACCCGATCGCCGCGCTGCAGTCCGAATGGTCGCTGTTCAGCCGGGACATCGAGGAGGGGGTGGTGCAGGCGGCGGCCGAGCTCGGCGTCGGTGTCGTGCCCTACTCCCCGCTCGGCCGGGGCTTCCTGACCGGTGCCTTCGTGCACGCCGACAAGGAGCTGGGCGCGGACGACTTCCGCCGCCAGCAGCCCCGCTTCACCGGCGACAACGCGGCCGCCAACGCCGCGCTGCTGGAGCCGGTCCGCGCGGTCGCCGACGCCCATGGCGCCACGCCCGGCCAGATCGCGCTGGCCTGGGTGCAGCAGCAGGCCACGGCACGCGGCCTGGCCGTCGTCCCGATCCCCGGCACCCGTAAGCGCAGCCGGATCGAGGAGAACACCGGGGCGACCCGGATCCGGCTGACCGAACAGGACCTGGCGCGGCTGGAGCCGATCGCCGGGCAGGTCGCGGGGCCGCGGTACGCGGACATGTCGTTCACCTCGGCGGGACGGGAGTAGCAGGTCCGGCGGGGCGGGGCCGAGGGCGCCCCGCTCCTTCCCGGGCCCGGTGAGCCCCGCCGCGGACGGGTCCTACGCCAGCCCCAGCGCGAAGGCCCCGAACCCGGCGGCCAGAAGCGCCGTGGCGGCCCGGCGGATCCCGTCGACACCCGTCCAGGGCGCCTCGAAGCGGCGGGTGGTGCGGCCGATGAGGAGCAGTGCTGCGGCGAAGACCGGCAGCCAGGCGAGCCGGGCCAGGACCCAGCCGAGGGTGTCGGGCGCCACCGTCAGTCCGGGGACCTGCCCCAGGAAGGACGCCGGTACGGCCAGCGAGAGCATCGCCGTCTGGTGCCAGCACAGGATCGTCAGCGCGGAGAGGTTGACGATCGCCACGGGCGCCCACAGGGCAGACCGGCGCAGCAGCCGGGCGAGCCGCTCACGGAGCAGCACCGCGGCGCCGGACTGGGCGGCGGCCAGCGCCAGGACCAGCAACGACGGCGGGTGGGAGTTCGTACGGTCCTGCCCGGGAACGCCGACCATGCTCGCCGGGTAGTGGAAGAACAGCAGCAGCGCGGCGAACACCGCGGCGCCGCCGAGCAGCAGCGACCAGGCGGCGCGTCCGCCCAGCCGCCGCTCACCCCAGGACACCCCGAGCTGATAGGCGAACATCCAGCCGGGCAGCAGGTTGAGCAGGCTCAGCCACGGCGGCATGGCATCGGCGTACGGCCCGTAGCGCAGGAAGTCCACCGCGGCGACGGCCGCCGCCAGCGGTGCCGCGGCCCAGGCGCCCATCCACCGGGCGGCGCGCAGACAGCAGGGCGTCAGCGCGGTGATCACCGCGTACACGCCGACGAACCACAGTGGCTGGATCACCAGCGTCGCCCCCGTCCGCAGGGTCGCCTCCGGTACGCCCAGTCCGTACAGCAGGGGCAGCAGCACCGCCCATACGGCCGTCACCCCGAGCACCGGACGGCCCAGCCGGACGAGCCGGCCGCGCAGCCAGGTCCAGGTGGACTCGCCCCGCCCGGTGGCGCGCCGGAAGGACAGCACCGACGCATGCCCGCCGACCAGGAAGAAGATGCCGAGCAGCTGAAGGACCCAACTGGCCGGTGCGAGCCCGCCGACGGCGGTCAGCAGGCTGGCGTTGTGCAGCGCGCCCCCGGTGTCGAGGGTGAAGCCGCCGATCAGCCAGTGGCCGGTGGGGACGGCGAGCAGCGCCAGCGCCCGCAGACCGTCGAGCGCACGGTCACGGTGCGCCGGCGTGCGCTCGGCCACGGCCACCGCGGCCCCGATGAGCGTGCGTCTGCCGCGCCGGGCGGTGGTGAGCAGCCTGGACATGGTGGTGTCTCCCTCTCCCGTGGGTGTGACGGAGGGAAACGTAGGGAGCGGGTGTATGACGCGGCGTCACACCGCGGAGCCGACTCCCGGGTACTACGGGGGTAGGGGTGCCCGGCCGCGCTCGTCCTCAGGAAGGAGAGACGCGCACGCGGGACGGGCGCTACCGCTCACCGGGCGAGACCAGCCCCGATTCATACGCGAAGATCACGGCCTGGGCGCGGTCCCGTAGGTCCAACTTGGCGAGCACCCGGCTGACATGGGTCTTCACGGTCTGCTCGGCCACGATCAGCGCATCGGCGATCTCCTGGTTCGACAGCCCGCGGGCGATCAGCTCCAGGACCTCCGTCTCGCGCGGAGTGAGGCCGTTCAGCCGCAGCGAGGGCCGGCCCTTCCGGGTCACCGGCCCCGAGCGGGCGAAATCGGCGATCAGCCGCCGGGTCACGGACGGCGCGAGCAGCGCCTCACCGGCCGCCACGACCCGGACCGCGGAGATCAGATCGGCCGGCGGCGCGTCCTTGAGGAGAAAGCCGGACGCCCCGGCGCGCAGCGCCTCGTAGACATAGTCGTCGACGTCGAACGTGGTCAGCATCAGCACCTTCGGGCGATGGATGACGCCGACGGGCGGATCGAGCAGCTGACGGGCCGCCGCCAGACCGTCCATCTCCGGCATCCGCACATCCATCAGCACCACATCGGGGTGCGTCCGGCGGCTCAGGGCGACGCCCTGCACCCCGTCCGGGGCATCGCCCACCACATCGATGTCGCTCTGCGCGGCGAGCAGTGCGGCAAAGCCCGCACGCACCATGGCCTGGTCGTCGACGATGATCACGCGGGTGGTCATGCGGGGTGGGAATCCTTTGCGGAGAGGGACGATGCCGGGTATGGCAGCGGTGGAAGGGGGAGCTGGGCGGCGACGCGGAAGCCGCCATCGGGCAGCGGCCCGGTGTCGAGCGAACCGTCCACCAGCCGGACCCGCTCCCGCATCCCGATGAGGCCATGACCGGTGCCGGTGGTCTCCAGCGGCGTGGACGGTGCGGACGGCGCGGAGTTGACGACCAGCACGGTCAGCCGTGCGCCGTCCGCGGCCGGCGTCACCGAGACCCGGGTCGGCGCCCCCGGGGCATGCCGCACCACATTGGCCAGCGCCTCCTGAACGATGCGGTACGCCGACAGATCCACCGCCGGTTCGAGTGCCACCGGCTCCTCCGGCAGCGCCAACTCGACCGGCACACCCGCCCGTACGGTCCCCTCGACCAGCTTCGGCAGCATGGCGATCCCGGGCTGCGGGGTCTTCTCCGGGCCGTCGTGCCGCACCGCCTCCTCGCTGCGCAGCACCCCGAGCAGTCGGCGCATCTCCGCCAGCGACTCCCGGGCGGTCGCCGCGATCGAGCCGAACTCCTCCTCGGCCTCCCGGGGAATCCCGCTGATGCGGTACGGGGCACTGGCCGCCTGGACCGTGATCACCGACATGTGGTGCGCGACGACATCGTGCAGTTCACGGGCGATCCGGGCGCGCTCCTCCAGCAGCGTCCGACGGGCGCGCTCGGCCTCGCTGATGGTCTCCTGCTCGATCAACTTGCGCTGGGCATCGCCGCGTTCGCGCAGTGTGGCGCCCATCATCAGCACCACACCGGTGAGGACGAACATCAGCACCCAGGTGCTGTTGCTGCCCTCGGGGGTGAACACCTCCGAGAGCAGGCCCGCCACACCGGTCGTCAGCCAGACGGCGGTCAGGGTGCGACGGCGCTCGCGCAGGGACAGCGCGAGCATCAGGGCGAGATAGCCGACGATCTCCATGGGCGGCCAGGGCCAGGCGCGACCCACGACACCGTCCTCGCCGGCGAGCGCCAGGGCACCGATGACATCCGCCGCGAAGATCACCCACCAGGCCTGCAGCGGCCGGGTCACCGCGAGCAGCAGCGGCACGGTCTGCGCGGTGGCGAGCGCGCCGGACATCCCGCCGTCCAGGCCGTAGTCGTGACTGAGGACGGTGATGGTCGTCGGCAGCAAGGACACCGCGAACGCGAACGCGACGACATAGGGGACGCGGCGCAGCCAGGGACTCCGGACGCTGTCCAGCAGCGGAGTGCCGGGCTCGGTCGGGGTGCCGAGCTCCACGGCCAGGACACGCAGCGCCTGCCGTGCGGCGCGCAGCGCCCGTTGATGGGCCGGCTCACGCACGGGGCCGTGAGCCGGCTCGGGTTCAGGGGTGGAAGATCGTCCGGTCATCGCGCCTCCATCTAAGCGGAGCGCGGCGGCCGTGGCGTCATACCAGGGGGCGGACTTTCGCCCCGTACCACGGTATGAGTCCCTGCCCGCTCAACGGGCCCCCGGTCCAACCACGTTCCGAAAGGAGGCTCCGGGCGACGACAGGGCCTACGGGGAGGCACTCCCCTAGAGCTCCGCCAGCAGCTCGGCCTTCTTCGTGCTGAACTCGTCGTCGGTCAGCAGTCCGGCGCCGTGCAGTTCTCCGAGGTGCCGTATCCGGTCCGCGATGTCCGCCGGATCGCGGCGCGTCTCCCCGGTCCGGTGGCGCACCGGCGCGCCGTCCGCTGTCTCCTGGGCCGGCTCGGCGGCGCGTACGGCCTGCAGCACCGAGGCCGCGAACGGCAGCGACTCGTGCACGGGGCCGTACCCCAGCCCGAACACCACGGCGGCCGGATCCTGGTCCGCCTCGCCCGCCCCCGGCTCGTGGGCCCCGCGCTCCAGCAGCCGCAGATAGCCGTTGAGGATCTCCGGCGACCGCCATTCGATGCCGGCCAACTCGCCGACGGGGAAGGTCTGGTCGCCGCACTTCCACTTCGCCGAGGACGCGCCCGTCCAGAACCACCGGAAGGCGACCGCCCGTCCGTCGAAGGACGCCTTGCCGTCATACGCCTTGAAGTGCAGCGGGGGCTCCGGCGCGGCCACCAGATGGCGGTCGGCGGGCTCCTTCGCATCGGGGCCGAGCGCCGTGCGCAGCTCGTCGGCGTAGTACTCGGCCAGCGTCTCGCGGTCGGCCGGCAGCACCAGCCGATAGGGATCGGCGTCCTCCTTGAGCTGCCCGTTCGCCGCTTCCATCAGGGGGTCGGCGCCGTGCCGGGGCACGGCGTGCAGCACCACCGTGCCACGTCTGCCCTCGGTCACCTCGACGGAGCTCAGCGCCTCGTACGGAATGCGTCGCTCACCGAGCGCCTGGAACAGCTTCGGCCTGCGGATCCCCCGTTCGAAGCGGATGAGTACGGAGTCCGTGTCGAACTCCCAGACGGCGTGAAAACCGGCCAGCACATCACCCATGCGGCTCATCGTATGCGGGCGGTTGCTCACCCGTCCCCCTTCCGGACACCTCGGGGGCGCCTGCAGAAGCGGCGCGTGTCACTCCGTTCACCCGCGCGGTCCCTCGCCTCGTGGACGTCTCCACCGCCGGGCGCGGTTCCCGCAGGCACGGCCCGGCGCCCGGGGACGGGCCGTGCCTGCGGGAGCCGGGCTGCGGTCCCGCGGTCCTCAGACCAGACCGGTGGTGCACTGCGGGTCGTCGGACGCGCAGTCGACGGTGTCGGCCGCGCCGACCCCGACGAGTGCGAAATTGCGCAGACTGCGGGTGCCTGGCGCGAAGTAACCGGCGTGCCCGACGGCGCCGTCGGCCGACAGGATCCGGGAGCCGAAGGACGGGTCGACCGGGTCGGCGCCGTGACCGAGCCCGCCGACCTCCAGGTTGGGGATGTCCTGGATCCAGTCGTCGGAGTCCCGCATCGCCCAGACCCGGGCCGTGGTGCCCAGCCCGGAGCGGCTCGGGGCCCGCATACCGGGGCTGCCGGCCACCGCGATGTCCTCGACGTTGGACGGCAGGTCCCGGGCCGCGACACCGCACACCACGGAGCCGTAGCTGTGGCAGAAGAGCGAGACGGCGTCGGAGGAGGGCAGCGAGTCCACCAGGGCGCGCAGCCGGACCGCACCGGCCGCGGCGAGCTGCCCGGTGGCGGCCTCGACGCCGACACCGGAGGGCGTGGTGTAGTCGGCCCAGGCGATCACGGCCGTACGGGCGCTGGGCCGGGCCTCCCGCTCGGCGCCGTAGAGGGCGCGTGCCATCCCGACCGGGGCGGTGTTCGCCCGCGCGGTGCGCTCGAAGGTCGACAGATTGATGTCCACGCCGGGCACCACGACGGACACCCGGTGGGCCGCCGGGAGATTGCCGAAGACCTCGGCGGCCCGGCCGCCGTCGGCCGGATCGAAGGCCAGGATCTGCCGGCCGGGGCTCATCATCGATTCGAGGCGGTGCATCAGCCGGCCCGCCTCCTGGCGGCCGACGGGGGTGAGCCGGTGGTCGTTCATCCGGCGTTTCTCGACGCGGCGGGCGTCGTCGATCGCCGCCCGGTTGGCGCGGTAGCGCAGCTTCACGGGGGCGCCGCCCAGGTTGCCGACGACCAGCGGATAGCGGTCGGCGAGCTGCTGCTTCTCGGCGCGGCTGAGCGTGGCGAAGAAGGCCCGCAGCGCGGCCGGCGGACCCTGGGGGTCGGGCAGCGGGCGCCCGAGGAAGGTGGCGTGCTGCCAGGAGGCCCTGGCGGTGGCCAGCGGGTTGGCGTCCTCCGTGGTGCCTCTGACTGCCGTCCAGCCGGTGATGGCGAGCATGACGAAGACCACCGACAGCGCGAGGGCGGCACGCCAGGCCGTGGACTGCAGGAAACCGGAGGAGGGGCCGAGGCCCGAGAAGGAATTCACCGCGAGCCACCCTAGGAGACCGGAGAGGGCGCTCGCAGTGACCGTGAGTGATATCACGTTTCGCGGTGGGTATTTCGACCAAAACGGACACCGGTTGACGATTTCCGGTGCTCAGCCGTGCAGTGGCGATCTCAGGGGGAGTCCCTCATGATCGCTTAGCGAAGGGGATTCGTCACGGAGGGTGGCGGATGGGGCGACGAGTGGAGTAATGGGTTCCGCCGGCCCGGCGCTTCCGCCGGGCCCGTCGCCGGTGCGCTCAGCGCACCCGCCAGTCGTCCTCCATCGCCGGCCCGATGTGGTCCAGATAGGACCGGGTCACCTCGCGGATCGACGCCACGCTGCAGTCCTGGCCCTCGCCCCACACCCGGC
The DNA here is from genome assembly GCF_028870195.1 of Streptomyces sp. G7(2002). NCBI lineage: Bacteria > Bacillati > Actinomycetota > Actinomycetes > Kitasatosporales > Streptomycetaceae > Streptomyces > Streptomyces sp. G7(2002). Next base: position 3,264,753 of record NZ_CP102609.1, on the reverse strand, counting down.
CCGCCACCCGCATCACCCCGCCGAACGCGGCGACCAGCACCCGCGGCCGGAAGTCGGCGTCCACATCCAGCCCCTCGCGCCGGGCGATCAGCCGCGCTATCTCCTCCTCCAGTTCGGAGGAGCGCCGCAGATGCGCGGCGACCAGGGCGGGCGTCGACTCGATCATCCGGAACGAGCGCATGTACAGCTCCACCGGGATCACCGACTCGATGGCGCTGCCGATGTCGTCCCAGGCCACCATCACGGCGCTGCGCAGGGCGGTGAGCGGCGCCTCCGTCGCGGGCCGCGCGGTCAGCTCCTCCAGGAAGCGGGCCTCGACCATCTCCTGGACGGCGAAGGCGACGTCCTCCTTGTTCGCGAAGTAGCGGAAGTACGTCCGCTGGGAGACATCCACCGCCTCCGCGATCTCGTCGATCGTCGTCGTCTCGTACCCCTGCTCCGTGAACAGTTCGAGCGCCGCGCGGATCAGTGCGTCGCGGGTGCGCTGCTTCTTGCGTTCCCGCAGGCCCGCGGGTGCCGTATGCGGCGTCGGGGTCGCCATCCTGAGCCGCCTTTCCGTGGTCTTCTCGCTGCTCAGGTTACCTGTGAGCGAGATGACAGTTACCGACTCATGAAATGCTTTGTCAACTGTCAGTGGCTGACATTAGCCTCGCGGTATGAGTTCTCAGACCCCGGTTGCCGAAGCTGCGCCGGAACTTCCCGTACCGGACCCCCCGAAGGGGCTGCGCGGCCATCCGTGGCTGACCCTCTTCTCCGTCGCCATCGGCGTCATGATGGTCGCCCTGGACGGCACGATCGTGGCGATCGCCAACCCGGCCATCAAGCAGGACCTCGGCGCCTCGCTCGCCGATGTGCAGTGGATCACCAATGGCTACATGCTCGCCCTGGCCATCGCGCTGATCACGGCGGGCAAGCTCGGTGACCGCTTCGGCCACCGCCAGACCTTCCTCATCGGCATCCTCGGCTTCGCCGCCGCCTCCGCCGCCATCGGGTTCTCCGACGAGGTCGCGCTGGTCATCACCTTCCGGGTGCTCCAGGGTCTGTTCGGCGCGCTGCTGATGCCCGCCGCGCTGGGGCTGCTGCGCGCCACCTTCCCGGCCGAGAAGCTCAACATGGCGATCGGCATCTGGGGCATGGTCATCGGCGCCTCCACCGCCGGCGGCCCGATAGTCGGCGGACTGCTGGTCGAGCACGTCAACTGGCAGTCCGTGTTCTTCATCAACGTCCCGGTCGGAGTGCTGGCCCTGGTCCTCGGCCTGGTGATCCTCAAGGACCACCGCGCGGAGAACGCCCCCCGCTCCTTCGACATCCCGGGCATCGTGCTGCTCTCCGGCGCGATGTTCTGCCTCATCTGGCCGCTGATCAAGGCGGGGGAGTGGCACTGGGACAGCATGAAGACCTGGGGCTTCCTGATCGCCGCCGTGGTCCTCTTCGCCCTGTTCGCCCTCCTGGAGAGCAAGGTCCGCGAACCGCTCATCCCGCTGCGGATGTTCCGCTCGCTGCCGCTGACGGCCGGCACGGTCCTGATGGTGCTGATGGCCTTCGCCTTCATGGGCGGCCTGTTCTTCGTGACGTTCTACCTCCAGAACGTGCACGGCATGACGCCCGTCGACAGCGGTCTGCACCTCCTGCCGCTCACCGGCATGATGATCGTCGGCTCGCCGCTCGCCGGCGCCCTGATCACCAAGTTCGGCCCGCGCATCCCTCTGGTCGGCGGCATGGTCCTCACCGCCGTCGCCATGTACGGCATGTCCGGCCTCGACACCGGCACCGGCACCGGCCTGATGTCCCTCTGGTTCGCGCTGCTCGGTCTGGGGCTCGCGCCCGTCATGGTCGGCGCCACCGAGGTCATCGTCGGCAACGCCCCGCTGGAGCTCTCCGGTGTCGCCGGCGGCCTCCAGCAGGCCGCGATGCAGGTCGGCGGCAGCCTCGGTACGGCCGTGCTCGGCGCGGTGATGGCCTCCCGCGTCGACAGCGACCTCCCGGACAACTGGCGGTCGGCCGGCCTCCCGCCGGTCCCGCCCGCGCAGGCGTCCCAGCTCTCCGACGCCGTCTCCGCCGGTATCGCGCCGATCCCGAAGGGCACCCCGCCGGAGTTCGCCCAGAAGATCACCTCCGTTGCCCATGACACCTTTGTGTCCGGCATGGCCCAGGCCTTCACGGTCGCCTGCGGTGTGGCGGTCGTCGCGGCGGTCGTCGCGTTCTTCACCAAGCGCGGCGCGAACGCCGAGGCGGGCGCCGGCGTCGGCCACATCTGACCGGCGCCCCGGCCGTACGGCGCCCGCACCGCGGCGAGACGTACGACCGGCAGGCCCCGCCCGCAGCGCCCGGCGCGCGGCACGCACGAGAAACCCTCGTCCGGCCGCGCGCCGTGGCATGCGCGGCGGGCGACGGGCGACGGGCCTTGGCGCGGGGGGGCGGCACAAGTACGCCCGGACGCCTGGTGCTCCGCCGACCTCCCTGATCCGGGCCATCGCGGCTTCGCGGCTTCGCGGCATCGCGGCACATTGTCACCGCGCCTCCGCGCCTCCGCGCCTCCGCGCCTCCGCTTCACCGTGTCCCCGCGCTCCCGCCCGTCAACCGGCCGCCCCGGGCTGCCGCCGGGAGCCACCGGCCTTACCCCTGGCGGCAGTTGGGCTCCCTCGGCGGGCCGAATCCCTCATCCGGATGAGCCGTCACGGGAACCCGCCCGCCCCCACTACGGGCACGACGACGGGCCCGCAGCCACCGCACCCCCGCGCACACCGGGAGGAACGGTTCCGCGGGCCGCCCGCGCCGCCCCGTTCCACGTCAACCTCGCGCACCGGCCGCCTTTCCCCGGCCCGGTTGGCCGTCCACATACCTGATCCGGGTGGCAGTGCCGCCACGGGCTTGGCAGCCGCCCACCGCCCTCGCGAAGCTCGATGACGAACCCGCCGCGGGCAACCGGCCCGCCGCGGGGCCTCAGCGTCGTACTCCACGGGGGAGATTCCCATGCGCCTGCGCACGTCACGGACCACCGCGCTCCTCACCGGCCTCCTGGCCGCCCTGGCCGCGGCACTCGCCGCCCCGCCGGCCCTCGGCACCCCGGCCGCCCACGCGGCCGCCGGCGGCCGTAACGCCTCCGGCGACTGCGACGCGGGCCAGCTCTGCCTCTGGCCGAAGGCCGACTTCGGCGGCGCCCGGCGGACCTACGAACTGTCCGGCACCGATATCGAGAGCTGTGTCCCGCTGCCCAAGGGGAGCGGCGCCGCCGCCCTCGCCAACCGCACGGGCCGGCCGGTCACCACCTACCAGAGCGTGGAATGCGCCGAGACCGCCGAGTTCGACACCTATCCGGGCGGCGGCAGCTGGGTGCCTCAGTCCCCCTACCGGGTCAGGGCGTTCAAGGTGTGGGAACGCTGAACCGGCCGCCCACGGGCCCGCCCCCGCGCGCTCGCAGCCCCCGCCACACCGCACCGCGTCACACAGCACCGCGCCCCCCGACCGGCGAAGGACGCTGGTCGGGGGGCGCGGCGGAAGCGGTGCGGCGGCAGGCCGCGGTCAGGTCAGGCGTCGCCGCCGGCCTCACCCGCGTCGGCGGCCGCGACGTCCAGGAGCTGGTAGCGGTCGATCGCCTGCTTCAGCAGCGACCGGTCGACCTTGCCCTCCTTGGCGAGCTCGGTGAGCACGCCAAGGACGATGGACTGCGCGTCGATGTGGAAGAAGCGACGGGCCGCACCACGGGTGTCCGCGAAGCCGAAGCCATCGGCACCCAGCGACTGGTACGTGCCGGGAACCCAGCGCGCGATCTGGTCCGGAACCGAACGCATCCAGTCCGAAACCGCGACCTTCGGACCCTCGGCGCCCTGGAGCTTCTGCGTCACGTACGGGACGCGCTGCTCCTCCTCGGGGTGCAGAAGGTTGTGCTCCTCGGCCTCCACCGCGTCGCGGCGCAGCTCGTTCCAGGACGTCGCCGACCAGACATCGGCCTTGACGTTCCACTCGTCCGCGAGGATCTGCTGGGCCTCGACCGCCCACGGCACCGCCACACCCGAGGCGAGGATCTGGGCGGTGTGCTCGCCCTTCTCGCCGGGCTTGACGCGGTGCAGACCCTTGAGGATGCCCTCGACGTCGGCATCGGCCGGCTCCGCGGGGTGCAGGATCGGCTCGTTGTAGACGGTCAGGTAGTAGAAGACGTCCTCGGAGTTCTCGCCGTACATCCGGCGCAGACCGTCCTTGACGATGTGCGCGATCTCGTAACCGTAGGCCGGGTCGTAGGCGACACAGGCCGGGTTGGTCGAGGCCAGCAGCTGGGAGTGGCCGTCGGCGTGCTGCAGACCCTCACCCGTCAGCGTCGTACGGCCGGCGGTCGCGCCGAGTACAAAGCCGCGGGAGAGCTGGTCGGCCATCTGCCAGAACTGGTCACCGGTGCGCTGGAACCCGAACATCGAGTAGAAGACATAGACCGGGATCAGCGGCTCGCCGTGCGTCGCATAGGCGGAACCCGCCGCGATCAGCGACGCCGTGCAGCCCGCCTCGGTGATGCCGTCGTGCAGCATCTGGCCGGTCGGCGACTCCTTGTAGGCCAGGAGAAGTTCACGGTCGACCGACTCGTACTGCTGGCCCAGCGGGTTGTAGATCTTGGCCGACGGGAAGAACGCGTCCATGCCGAAGGTGCGGTACTCGTCGGGCGCGATCGGCACGAAGCGCTTGCCGATCTCCTTGTCCCGCATGAGGTCCTTCAGGACCCGGACGAACGCCATGGTCGTGGCGATCTTCTGCTGCCCCGAGCCCTTCTTGGCGCCCGCGTATGCCTTGTCGTCCGGCAGCTGCAGCGGCTTGGCGCGCACGACACGGGTCGGCACATAACCGCCCAGGCCCTTGCGGCGGTCGTGCATGTACTGGATCTCTTCGGAGTCGCGGCCCGGGTGGTAGTACGGCGGCGCGCCGTCCTCCAGGTCCTTGTCCGGGATCGGCAGGTGCAGCCGGTCACGGAAGCCCTTGAGGTCCTCGACCGTCAGCTTCTTCATCTGGTGGGTCGCGTTGCGGCCCTCGAAGTTCGGACCGAGCGTCCAGCCCTTGACGGTCTGCGCGAGGATCACCGTCGGCTGGCCCTTGTGGGCCTTGGCCGCCGCGTACGCCGCGTAGATCTTCTTGTGGTCGTGACCGCCACGGCCCAGGTGCAGGATCTGGTCGTCGGTCATGTTCTCGACCATCGCCCGCAGCCGGTGGTCGTCACCGAAGAAGTGGTCGCGGATGTACGCGCCGGTCTCCGTGGCGTACGTCTGGAACTGACCGTCGGGCGTGCTGTTGAGCTTGTTGACCAGGATGCCGTCGCGGTCCTGCGCGAGCAGCGGGTCCCAGCTGCGGTCCCACACCAGCTTGATGACGTTCCAGCCGGCGCCGCGGAACTGCGACTCCAGCTCCTGCATGATCTTGCCGTTGCCGCGGACCGGGCCGTCGAGGCGCTGCAGGTTGCAGTTGACGACGAAGGTCAGATTGTCCAGGCCCTCGCGGGCGGCGATGGACAGCTGGCCGAGCGACTCGGGCTCGTCCATCTCACCGTCGCCGAGGTAGGCCCAGACGTGCGACTTGGAGGTGTCGGCGATACCGCGCGCCTCCATGTAGCGGTTCATCCGCGCCTGGTAGATCGCGCCGAGCGGGCCGAGGCCCATCGAGACGGTCGGGAACTCCCAGAAGTCCGGCATCAGCCGCGGGTGCGGGTAGCTGGACAGACCGTTGGGAGCCTTGGACTTCTCCTGGCGGAAGGCGTCGAGCTGGTTCTCGCTCAGCCGGTCCAGGAGGTACGCACGGGCGTAGACACCGGGCGAGGCATGCCCCTGGAAGAAGATCTGGTCGCCGCCGTCACCCTCGTCCTTGCCCCGGAAGAAGTGGTTGAAGCCCACGTCGTAGAGGGAGGCGGAGGAGGCGAAGGTGGCGATGTGACCGCCGACGCCGATGCCCGGACGCTGGGCGCGCGAGACCATCACGGCGGCGTTCCACCGGGTCGCGTTCAGGACCTTGCGCTCGATCTCCTCGTTGCCCGGGAAGAACGGCTCGTCCTTGGTCGCGATGGTGTTGACGTAGTCCGTGCTGCGCATCTCGGGCACGGCCACACGCTTCTCGCGGGCACGCTCGATCAGGCGGAGCATGAGGTAGCGGGCACGTTCCCGGCCTCGCTCGTCGACGGCCGCGTCGAGCGAGTCGAGCCATTCCTGGGTCTCTTCGGGATCGAAGTCCGGGACCTGGCTGGGAAGGCCGCCAATGATGATCGGGTTTCGATCGGATCCGGAAGCCACGCTGTTCCTTCGTGTTCGGTTCGTGTCGTGCCCTGCAGGGTTTTCATGCTGCGCACGGGACGAAAGCTGTCTCTGCCTTGTGTCGCGCCGTCTTCCATCGTGTACCGAGCCACAGGGATACGTCACCTCTACTGATGGGTAACCCATCCGTAGAGAGATGGCGCTGAAAAGGCCGATTTCTCGGGTCGGCCAAATCGCAACCATACGCCCATGTCGAAAGTGCTTCGCGTACGGACGTGCGGACCCCGAAATCAGGTCCGCGAGCCGCGGCCGCCCCCCGAAGGGACCAGTCCCGCGCCAGTACCCGATAAACCCTGCAGAAAGCTGTGGCGTGAATCACTTCAGCCTGTCCTGCGGGGGTCGCGGTTGCGGCGAGACGCCTCCAAACGTCACCGTTTCGGCGGTCTGGACCGCCGGGTACTTGCGCGATCCGCCCGGCCCGTGTGGACTACGCCCAATGCTCCGCGCACGCGCGGGGTCCCCGAGCATTTCCGAAACATGACAGGAGGCAATCCGTGAGCGCGACCGCGGACCACGCGGAGGAGCGGACCAACCCTGCCGCCAGGCTGGGGTTCGAGCCCGGACAGGTGGTCCAGGAGATCGGTTACGACGATGACGTCGATCAGGATCTCCGCGAAGGCATTGAGACCGTGATCGGCCAGGATCTCGTCGACGAGGACTACGACGACGTCTGCGACGTCGTTGTGCTGTGGTTCCGCGACGAGGACGGCGACCTCACGGACGCGCTGGTGGACGCCATCGGCCTGATCGACGAGGGCGGGCAGATCTGGCTGCTGACCCCGAAGACCGGCCGTGAGGGCTACGTCGAGCCGAGCGACATCAATGAGGCCGCGCAGACCGCGGGTCTGTCCCAGACCAAGAGCATCAACGCGGCCAAGGACTGGACCGGCAGCCGCCTGGTCACACCCAAGTCCGGCAAGCGCTGAGCCCACACCGTCTCGACGTTCGCCACCGAGCCCCCTCCGCCTGTTCCGGAGGGGGCTCGGCCCTGTTCAGGACGGGTTCCCCGCATGTGCACCCCGGCGCGTAGGGTTGGTCGCGTCCTGTTGAGAGTGAGCGGAAGGGAAGCACCCCATGGCGATCGAGGTCGGCACGAAGGCTCCGGATTTCGAGCTGAAGAACCAGCACGGCGAGCTGGTCAAGCTCTCCGACTTCCGCGGCGAGAAGGCCGTCGTCCTCCTCTTCTACCCCTTCGCCTTCACCGGTGTGTGCACCGGTGAGCTCTGCGCGCTCCGTGACGAGCTGCCGCAGTTCGTCAACGACGACGTCCAGCTGCTGGCCGTCTCCAACGACTCCCCGTTCTCGCTGCGCGTCTTCGCCGAGCAGGAGGGCCTGGAGTACCCGCTGCTGTCGGACTTCTGGCCGCACGGCGAGGCCTCGCGGGCGTACGGCGTCTTCGACGAGGAGAAGGGCTGCGCGGTGCGCGGCACGTTCATCATCGACAAGGAGGGCGTGGTGCGCTGGACGGTCGTCAACGGCCTGCCCGACGCCCGCGACCTGAACGACTACGTCAAGGCGCTCGGCACCCTCTGAGCCGGCGCACTCTCCCGGGCGCGGCGGCGCCCACCGGCCGACATCCGCATGATCCAGGTGCGATATCTGCAATCGGTGGGAACCGGTCACTAGGATCAATTCGTTGATCCGATGCCATGCACGATGGGGGCGCAGGTACCCCTCGAATCTATGGGAGGACTCGTGGGAGTCAGCCTCAGCAAGGGCGGCAACGTCTCGCTGACGAAGGAAGCCCCCAACCTGACCGCCGTCATCGTCGGTCTGGGCTGGGACGCGCGTACCACCACCGGTACGGACTTCGACCTGGACGCCAGCGCCCTGCTGGCGAACGATCAGGGCAAGGTGGCCAACGACCAGAACTTCGTGTTCTTCAACAACCTGAAGAGCCCGGACGGTTCGGTCGAGCACACCGGTGACAACATCACAGGTGAGGGCGAGGGCGACGACGAACAGGTCAAGGTGAATCTGGCCGCCGTGCCGGCCGATGTCGCCAAGATCGTCTTCCCGGTCTCGATCTACGACGCCGAGACCCGTCAGCAGAGCTTCGGCCAGGTCCGTAACGCCTTCATCCGCGTGGTCAACCAGGCCGACAACGTCGAGCTGGCGCGCTACGACCTGAGTGAGGACGCCTCGACCGAGACCGCCATGGTCTTCGGCGAGCTGTACCGCAATGGCGCGGAGTGGAAGTTCCGGGCCATCGGCCAGGGCTACGCCTCGGGCCTGCGCGGCATCGCGCAGGACTTCGGCGTCAACGTCTGACCGGCCGGATCCGAGGTCCGATCGTCGACGTCCGGCCGGGCAGCGCCGCCGAAGCGGCTGCCCGGGCCGAGAACGACCGCGTCCGGCGCCGTACGTCCCTGTCCGGGGAGTGCGGCGCCGGACGCGCTTGAACGAGGGTGATGGGCCGCGCGCCGGGCGGGCCCGCACCGACACCGGGGAGGAAGCGAACGATGAGCGTCACGCTTGCCAAGGGGGGCAATGTCTCCCTGTCCAAGGCCGCTCCGAATCTCACGCAGATCATGGTCGGCCTCGGCTGGGACGCGCGGTCCACGACCGGAGCGCCGTTCGACCTGGACGCCAGCGCGCTGCTGTGCCAGGCGGGCCGGGTGCTGGGGGACGAGTACTTCGTCTTCTACAACAACCTCAAGAGCCCGGAGGGCTCGGTCGAGCACACCGGGGACAACCTCACCGGCGAAGGAGAGGGCGACGACGAGTCGCTCCTGGTGGATCTTTCGCAGGTGCCCGAGCAGGTCGACAAGATCGTCTTTCCGGTCTCGATCCATGAGGCCGATCTGCGTGGCCAGAGCTTCGGTCAGGTCAGCAATGCTTTTATCCGCATCGTCAATCAGGCCGACGGCAGCGAACTCGCCCGTTACGACCTCAGTGAGGACGCCTCCGGCGAAACCGCAATGATCTTCGGCGAGGTGTATCGCTACAAGGGTGAATGGAAGTTCCGGGCGGTGGGGCAGGGGTACGCGTCGGGTCTCCGGGGCATCGCCCTAGACTTCGGGGTCAACGTTTCGTAAAGCGCCGCGCGCTGCGCGCGGAGGACCCACACAGCGAGGGATTGGGTAGGCAGTGCTCCTGAAAACCTTTGGCTGGTCGTTCGCCATCACGGTGCTCGGCCTCGCCTTGGCGGGCGTGCTCTGGGGGTGGCAGGGGCTGGCGATTGTCGGGATCCTGTCCATCCTGGAGATCTCGCTCTCGTTCGACAATGCCGTCATCAACGCGGGCATCCTGCGCAAGATGAACGCCTTCTGGCAGAAGATCTTCCTTACGCTCGGCATCCTCATCGCTGTGTTCGGCATGCGAATGGTGTTCCCGGTCGTCATTGTCGCGGTCACCGCGAAGCTGGGGCCGATCGAGGCGGTCAACCTCGCCATCAGTGACAAGGCGCAATACGAGGAACTGGTCACCAGCGCTCATCCGGCCATCGCGGCCTTCGGCGGCATCTTCCTGCTGATGATCTTCCTCGACTTCATATTCGAGGACCGCGATTACAAGTGGCTGTCCTGGATCGAAAAGCCGATGGCCAAGATCGGCAAGCTGGACACGCTGTCCATCATCATCGCGCTGGTCGCCCTGCTGGTGAGCGCGATGACGGTGGCCACCAGCGTCGCGCACGGCGGCGGTGACAAGAGCGCCACGGTGCTGCTGTCCGGCGTCGCGGGCCTCATCACGTACCTCGTCGTCAGCGGCATCTCCGGCTTCTTCGAAGCCAAGCTGGAGGACGAGGTCGAGGACGAGGGCGGGGAGGCCGGCGAGGTCGCGGCGGCTCCCGCCACGAAGGGCAACGGCTCGGCCGTCGGTCTGGCCGGCAAGGCCGCGTTCTTCATGTTCCTCTACCTCGAGGTCATCGACGCGTCCTTCTCCTTCGACGGCGTCATCAGTGCCTTCGCCATCACCAACGACATCTTCATGATGGCGCTGGGTCTGGGCATCGGCGCGATGTACATCCGTTCTCTGACGGTCTTCCTGGTCCGCAAGGGGACCCTGGACGACTACGTCTACCTGGAGCATGGCGCCCACTACGCGATCGGCGCGCTGGCCGTCATCCTGCTCGTCACGATCAAGTACGAGGTCAACGAGGTCATCACCGGCCTGATCGGCGTTGTGCTGATCGCCCTCTCGTTCACCTCGTCCGTGATCCGGAACCGGCGGGAGGGCAAGCCCGGGGGCACCTCGGGCGAGAAGTCGGAAGTCGCGTCCGGAGTGTGACGCGGCGCTGATTGAGGAACGCTCTCTGCGGGGCGGCTCTGAGGTGCAGACCTCGGGCCGCCCCGTAGCAGTTGGGGCCGAGCGATGGGGTGGGCAAGGTGTCGTTCCTGGGGAACCTGTGGCGCGGTGGCGCGCGGAAGTTTGAATTCGACAGCGGTGGTGCGTCGTATGTCGTCGAGCTGACGAAGCGGAATCCGGTCGTCTCGCTGACCAAGCAGGGGGCCGCCACCGGGCATCTGCGGGTCAATCTGCACTGGCAGATGCGGACGTCCGACCTTCATGAACGGGGTGGGCAGGGCAAGGGCGGTCTGCTGCGGCATCCGGGCAAACTGTTCAAGCCCGAGGTCGTTCAGGCGCAGGGGCCGGCCGTGGTCAATGTCGACCTGGACCTGGCCTGTCTGTACGAACTCAAGGACGGCACCAGGGGCGTGGTGCAGCCGCTGGGCAACTTTCTCGGTGACCTGAACGGGCCGCCCTTCGTCAAGCTCAGCGGCGATGACCGTTTTGGTTCGGGTTCCGGCGAGACGCTCTACATCAACCTGGACCATCGCGATGAGATCAAGCGCATGCTGATCTTCGTCTACATCTACGACGGCACGCCCGCCTTCGACCGCACGCATGCGGTCGTGACGCTCTATCCGAGCAGCGGACCGCGGGTGGAGGTCAAGCTGGACGAGCGGGCGTCACAGGCTCGTTCCTGCGCCGTCTTCATGCTGGAGAACGTCAAGGGCGAGCTGACGGTGCGCCGCGAGGTGAAGTACGTCTACGGCTTCCAGGCGGAGCTGGACCGGCTGTACGGCTGGGGGCTCCAGTGGGGGCGGGGCTACAAGACCAAGGTGTGAGCCGCCCCGTGCGGCGCGCGGCCTGTGCGGCGCGCCGCACGGGGTGTGCGTCGTCGGGGTGGGCGGTGGCGGTGGGAGGGATCCGCTGGATTGCCGCTAACGGCGCTGGAACTGCGGTCCCTGGGGCGGCAGAACGAAGGACGGGTCCGGCACGAAGGGCTGCTGCATCGGGTAGCCGTACGTCGAGGGGTGCGGCTGCGGCTGCGGAGCGCCGTACGCGGACGGTGGCTGCTGCGGGGGCTGGTACTGCGGCGGCGGCCCCGGGTAGCCGTAGGAGGGCTGGGCCGGGGGCTGCGTCGGCGGTGGCGGAACATGCTGCGGGTAGCCGTAGCCGCCGCTCGTGGGCGGGGGTGCCGCAGATGTCGCGGCGGCCGAGGGCAGCGGTGCGGACGAGGCCGGCTCCGGCAGTGCATCCGCCACATGCTGGGTGACGGCATCCGGGTCCGCCGCCGGGTAGGTCTGGGGGTTCGCCGCGGAGGGCGGGCCCGAGGCCTCTTCCGGCCAGGTGCTGGGCGGCGGGGTCGCGGGGGAGGCGGAGGGGCCGCTCGCCGGGCCGGTGGACTGGCTGTCGGTCGGGCCGGGGGTGGAGGGGCCGGGTTCGGCTTCCGGGGACGGCTCGGTGGCCGTCGTGGGCTCCGAGCCGGGCAATGCCGACACCGGTGCTTCCGGGGCCGGCGGAGCGGAGCGTCCGGCGGCGGCTTCGGTCTCGTCCACCGAGATCCCGAACTCGGTCGCCAGACCCACCAGTCCGGTCTCGTACCCCTGCCCCAGCGCACGGAACTTCCAGGTCTCGGCGCGCCGGTACAGCTCCCCGCAGATCAGGGCCGTCTCGTCGCCCGTCTCGGGCACCACGTCGAAGACCGCGATCGGCTCGCCGTCGCCCGCCGCCGCGTCGTACAGCAGGACCTGCAGATCCGTGACGCCCGCGAAGGCGCCGCCGTCCGACGACGCGGCCAGCACGACCCGGTCCACCGCCGGATCCAGCGTCGCCAGATCCGCCTCGATGGTGTCGGTCAGCTTGTCGGCGAGCCGGGTCTTGGGCAAGTGCCGCACCAAGCCGCTGGGGTGGCGTGGTTGGTTGTAGAAGACGAAGTCCTCGTCGGAGCGCACGCATCCCTCGGCTCCCACCAACAGGGCCGAGGCATCGACATCGGGGACACCGGCGCCGGGCGTCCAGCGCAGGACGGCCCGGACAGCCGTGGCATCGAGGGGTACGTTCGACCCTTTCAGCATCGCGTGCGTCATGCCGTAATCCTGCCTTCCCTGAGGTCGCAGGGACAACGCGGGGGCCCCGGAGCGGTGCAGACTCTGCGAATGCGGACACCTGGGCGCCTCGTGGGGGTTACGTGATTTTCATGCACGCGGGAACTAACCACACCCCCGCGCACGTACGATTACCGGCTGGATCCAGACAGCGAGACGCAGCGGGGGTGCCCGGGTCCCGCAGGTAGACGGGGAGTTATATGCGGCATTTTGGGTACCTTGCGCCCGACGTCCGGAAGACGCTGTTCCACCAGGAGCCGGTGGAGTTCACCGCCGATTCTCCCGCCCGCACGCTCGCGGTCGCCTTGGGGGCCACGCTCTACAGCCCCGCCACCCGCCCGCGCCTCGCCGCTGACGTCCTCAAACAGGCGGGGCGGGGCGTGATGTCCATGGTGCTGTGCCTCGAGGACTCCATAGGGGACGCGGATGTCGAGGCCGGCGAGGAGAACCTCGTGCGGCAGCTCGCTCTTCTCGACGAGGCGGCCGCCGCCGGCACCGGCCTCCCGCTGCTCTTCGTCCGCGTCCGCACCCCCGGCCAAATTCCGGACCTGGTGCGCCGCATGGGAACCGCCGTCCACAGACTGTCTGGATTTGTACTTCCGAAATTCACCGAGGACCGCGGGGTCCCGTTCCTCGAAGCGCTGAGCACGGCCGAGTCCGTCTGCTCCCGCCGGCTCTTTGCCATGCCGGTTCTGGAGTCTCCCGAGCTGCTGCATCTGGAGAGCCGCGCCGAGACTCTCCAGGGCATCGCCAGGACCGTCGACAAATACCGGGACCGGGTGCTTGCCCTGCGGCTCGGCGTCACGGACTTCTGCTCCGCCTACGGTCTGCGCAGACCGCCCGACATGACGGCATACGACGTCCAGATCGTCGCCTCCGTGATCTCCGATGTGGTGAATGTCTTCGGACGGGCGGACGGCACGGGCTTCACGGTCACCGGCCCGGTGTGGGAGTACTTCCGGCTGCATGAGCGGATGTTCAAGCCGCAGCTGCGGCGCAGCCCGTTCCTCGGACGCGCCGAGGAACTGCGGACGGCACTGATCGAGCACGATATGGACGGCCTGCTGCGCGAGATCGAACTCGACCGCGCGAACGGCCTGCAGGGCAAGACCTGCATCCACCCCTCGCATGTCGCACCGGTGCACGCCCTCTCGGTCGTCAGTCATGAGGAGTTCAGCGACGCGGTCGACATCCTGCGGCCCGAACGGGGCGACGGTGGGGTGCTGCGCTCCTCGTACACGAACAAGATGAACGAGGTGAAGCCGCATCGCGCCTGGGCCGAGCGGACCCTGCTGCGCGCCGAGGCGTTCGGGGTCGCCCGGGAGGGCATCGGTTTCGTGGAGCTGCTGACGGCGAGCGTGCCGCAGAGCTGACATGCAGTGATCGATATGAACGATTCGACGGAGGAGACGGAACGCGTGGTCTGGACAGGAGAATGGGTCGCCGGTCGGCTCGGGGTCTCGCTGAGCGGCGGGGACGAGCTGCCGGAACTGCTCGGGCTCGCGCTGCGGCGCAACCCCAAGCGGGCCCATCTGCTCGTGTCGAACGTGCTCGGGAAGCATGTGCCACAGCGACCGGGCGTGGTCCATGGCGCCGGCTTCGGGCTGGGGCGCCGAGTGCGGAAGCTGCTGGGCGACGAGGCCGCCGCCCGCTCCGTCGTCCTGGGCTACGCCGAGACCGCCACCGGCCTGGGACATTCGGTGGCCGACGGCCTGGCCCTCGCGCCGTATCTGCACTCCACCCGCCGCCCGGTGACCGGTGTGGCGCAGGTGGGTGGGTTCGAGGAGGAGCACAGTCATGCCACCTCCCATCTGCTGCTCCCCGAGAATCGCGAACTCCTTTCGGGGGACGGGCCGTTGGTGCTCGTCGATGACGAGTTCTCCACCGGCAGGACCGTCTTGAACACCATCAAGGCGCTGCATGCGCGCTTCCCGCGCGAGCGGTACGTGGTCGTCGCCCTGGTCGACATGCGCTCCGACGCGGACCGCGGCCATCTGGAGAAGTTCGCGGCGGAACTGGGCGCCCGCGTCGACCTCGTCGCACTGGCCGCGGGCGGTGTACGCCTGCCCGAGGATGTCCTGGCACGCGGCCAGGAACTCGTCGCCGCACACGAGGCCGTTACGGCACAGGGGCCGGCGGCTGCCCCGGAGAGCGCGTCGGAGCCTGCGGGCGACGAGCAGAATGCGGCAGGCGCTCCGGCGGTGCCCGACGGCCGCGGTGCGGACGTCGTACGGGTCGACCTCGGCTGGCCCGCCGGCCTGCCGGACGGTGGGCGGCACGGCTTCACACCGGCGCACCGCGCCCGACTGGAGGCCGGGCTGCCGGGTATGGCGGCCCGGATAGCACAGCGGCTGGACGGTGCCCGCCGCGTCCTCGTCCTCGGCAACGAGGAGTTGATGTACGCGCCGCTGCGGATAGCCGAGGCTCTGGACGCCCTTGTCACTGGGGAAGGGGACAGTGCCGAGGCGACGCCGGCCCGTGACGGTATCGGGGCGGCGGACGGTGCCCTCGCACCGCGGGACGGTCAGCCGTCCGCGTCGACCAGCGGCGCGGGCGTCTTCTTCTCCACCACGACCCGGTCGCCGGTGCTCGCCGTCGATGACCCCGGTTACGCGATACGGACCCGGCTGTCCTTCCCCGCCCACGACGATCCCGCCGACGGACCGGGGGAGCGCTACGCCTACAACGTCGCGGCCGGCACCGACCCGGAACGCCGCTTCGACGCCATCGTGGCCGTCGTGGACTCGCACGGTGACCTCCCCGCACTGCATGCCGCCGACGGTCTGCTGAACCGGCTCGCCGAGCACACCGACCGACTGCTGCTCGCCGTCATCCCCTCGTACGCCCCGCGACCACAGGCCGGACCCATGCCCCTCCCCGAGCCGCTGCGCGGCCCCGCCTTCTCCTCCTACACCGCCGACGAGGTCGGCTGGCTGCTGCAGGACCTCTCCGACATCACCCTGGAAGCGCCGACCGAGGAACGCGAGGAGGCGATTCAGCGCGGCGGCGCTCACTACGCGGAGTCGCTGCCCGTCGAATACCAGCCGACCGAGGAGTACCAGGCGCTGTTTCACAGCGCGCTGCGGACCTCCGCGAGCCGGATCGCGCGGGCTGTCGGGACCGTCACCGAGACCGTGCTCGCCGAACGCAGTCCACGTCCCGTGCTGGTGTCGCTGGCGCGGGCGGGCACACCCGTCGGGGTGCTGATGCGTCGCTGGGCGCGGCATGCGCACGGCCTGGAACTGCCGCACTACGCGGTCTCGATCGTCCGCGGCCGGGGGATCGACACCACGGCGCTCCGGTGGCTGGCCGCTCATCACGATCCGGCGGATGTCGTCTTCGTGGACGGCTGGACCGGCAAGGGTGCCATCACTCGCGAACTCGCCCAGGCGTTGGAGGACTTCCCGGGCTTCGACCCGCGGATCGCCGTGCTCGCCGACCCGGGCGGCTGCGTCGAGACCTACGGCACCCGCGACGACTTCCTCGTCCCGTCCGCCTGCCTCAACTCCACCGTCTCCGGCCTCATATCGCGCACCGTCCTGCGAGACGACCTCGTGGGCCCGGACGACTTCCACGGCGCGAAGTTCTACCGCGATCTGGCCCCGACCGATGTATCGCGAGCCTTCCTGGACGCGGTCAGCGCGCGCTTCGACGAGGTCGCCCTGGACGTCGCCGAAGAGGTGAAGGAACTGGTCGCCGCCGACCGGGCACCCACCTGGGAAGGCTGGGCGGCCGTCGAGCGGATCAGCGAGGAATACGGCATCCACGACGTGAACCTCGTGAAGCCCGGTGTCGGTGAGACCACACGCGTACTGCTGCGCCGGGTCCCCTGGAAGATCCTGGCCCGACGGGGTGCCGGGACCGATCTCGATCATGTGCGCCTCCTGGCGGAACAACGAGGCGTGCCCGTCGAAGAGGTCGACGAACTGCCCTATACCTGTGTCGGTTTGATCCACCCCCGCTTCACTCGCGGGGCCACGGGTGCTGACGGCAAGGCGGTGGCCTCCTGATGAGCGCCATCATCGCCAGCGACCTCGACCGCACCCTGATCTATTCGGCCGCCGCGCTGGGCCTCGCCATGCCCGACGCGGAAGCCCCCAGGCTCCTGTGCGTGGAGACCTATGAGCGCAAGCCGCTGTCCTTTATGACGGAGACGGCCGCCGGGCTGCTCGCCGAACTGGCGGGCAAGACCACCTTTGTGCCGACCACCACCCGCACCCGGGAGCAGTACGGCCGCATCCATCTCCCGGGGCCGGCACCGGAGTTCGCCATCTGCGCCAATGGCGGCCATCTGCTCGTACTCGGCGAGTCGGACCCGGACTGGCAGCGCACCGTCACCGAGCGGCTCGCCGCGCACTGCGCGCCCCTGGACGAGATCCGCGCACATCTCGTCCGCACCGCCGACCCGGCCTGGCTGCTCAAGGAGCGTGCCGCAGAAGACCTCTTCGCCTATCTCGTCGTGGAGCGGCCGCTGCTGCCGGACACCTGGGTGAAGGACCTCGCCGGCTGGGCGGACGAACGCGGCTGGACCGTCTCCCTGCAGGGCCGCAAGATCTATGCCGTGCCGAAGCCGCTGACCAAGAGCGCAGCCGTGGCGGAGGTGGCGCGCCGCACCGGGGCGTCCGAGATCCTCGCGGCCGGCGATTCCCTCCTCGACGCCGATCTGCTGCTGGCCGCGGACCGCGGGTGGCGGCCCGGACACGGGGAGCTGGCGGACTCCGGCTGGCAGGCCCCCCACGTCATCGCGCTCGATGAGCGGGGTGTCGCCGCGGGCGAAGAGATCGTGCGGGCCTTCATCCGCGGCGCCGTGCCCCCGGGCCGCTCCTGCTGACACGGACAACGACAAAGACCGCCACCGCCAGCGCAGTTGCCACCAGGACCACCTTCGAATAGACGTCCACATACCCCGTCACCTCCTCCCAGTTGTCGCCGAGCAGATAGCCGGCGAGGACAAAGATCGCGTTCCAGATGAAGCTGCCGAGGGTGGTCAGGGCGAGAAAGACCGGCACCCGCATGCGCTCGATTCCGGCGGGTATCGAGATGAAGCTGCGGAAGAGGGGAATCATCCGGCCGAAGAACACCGCCTTCGTGCCGTGCCGCCGGAACCAGCGCTCTGTCTTCTCGATGTCCGACACCTTGACCAGCGGCAGCTTCGACGCGATCGCGACCGTACGCTCGCGCCCGAGCAACGCGCCCGCGCCGTACAGCGCCAGGGCGCCGGTTACCGAGCCGAGGGTCGTCCACGCGAGCGCGGACGCGAGATGCATGCTGCCGCGGGCGGCGGCGAAGCCCGCCAGCGGCAGGATCACCTCGCTCGGCAGCGGCGGGAAGAGATTCTCTGCGGTGATGGCCACACCCGCGCCGGGCGCGCCGAGCGCGTCCATGAGGTCGGTGATCCAGCCGGGTGCGGTGCTTCCGATGCTCTCGATCATGTTTTCAACGCTATGAATTCTCGCCTTGCGGCACATTGCGGTATACCGCACGAAAGACTGCGGTTTTCCGCAGTGTGCGCGGACGCACGGTGCGGCTAGCGTTTTGATCATGTTGGGAATTGCGCGGCGCGGATTGCGCCTGGCGACAGGTCTGGTGCTCGGTGCCGTGATCGCGGCGGCCGAGCTCCCTTTCGTCCTGCTCTCCGGCCTCTCCCTGCTGTGCGTCTTCGCCTGGCCGCGCGGCCGCCGCGCGGTCCTCAAGCCCGTGACCGCCGCCGCACGGGTCCTGACCGAGACCCATCGACGCCGCCTCCGCGTCTATGTCGCGGCCGACACCTCGGACGCGTACGCGGACCACCGAGCCCTGCAATATCTGTCCCTGCGCTGGGGGTTGGGCCTGCTGGGCGCTCTCGTCCTGGGCGCGGCGCTGATCGGAGTGGCGTACGGCATCTCCTGGATCTTCATCCTGCTGCTCACCGACGTCCGCCATCCCGGCACCCTCGCGCTGTCGAGCATCGGCGGCCTCTTCCTCCTCTTCCTCAGCCTGCAGGGCACCTTCGGAGTCGCAGGGCTGGAGGCCAGGCTCGCGCAGTATTACCTCGGCCCCAGCCACCACGAGGAGCTGGAGCGCCGCATCGAGCAGCTGGCCGCCAGCCGCGCCGGCGTCATCGCCGCGGTCAACGATGAGCGACGCCGTATCGAACGCGATCTGCACGACGGTGTGCAGCAGCGGCTGGTGGCCCTGGGAATGCTGCTCGGCCGCGCGCTGCGCAGCCAGGACGCGCAGCGCGCGGAACAACTCCTGCGCCAGGCCCACGAAGAGAGCGGCCGGGCCCTGACCGAGCTGCGTGAGGTGGCCTGGCGGGTCTATCCGACGGTGCTGGATGAAGCAGGGCTGCGCGCCGCCTTGGAAACGGTCGCCGAACGCTCGGCCATCCCCGTATGCCTCGACTACGAACTTGCCACCGAACCCGACACCGCCGTGGCAACGGTCGCCTACTTCGTGGTCTCCGAAGCCGTCACCAACGCCGTCAAGCATTCCGGCGCCGGACGGATAGCGGTCCGCGTCGCCCCTGGCGAGGACGCCGTGCTCGTGTGTATCGAGGACGACGGACCGGGCGGCGCGGATTCCTCCGGCAGCGGCCTGTTCGGGCTGGCCCGCCGGGTCGCCGCCCTCGACGGCCGGTTCCGGGTGGACAGCCCGGCCGGCGGACCGACCATCATCACCGCGGAGTTGCCGTGCGCGTAGTGCTGGCCGACGATTCGACCCTGTTGCGGGAGGGCCTGGTGCGCCTCCTCGCCGAGGAGGGGCACGAGGTGGCGGCCGCGGTCGGCGACGCCGATCAGCTGATCGCCGTGCTGGAGCAGGCGGCGGAGCAGGACGAGAAGCCGGACGCGGTGGTTGTGGACGTCCGTATGCCACCCACGCACACCGATGAGGGGCTGCGTGCCGCCGTGCAGATACGGGAGCGCTGGCCCGATATCGGCGTGCTGGTGCTCTCGCAGTATGTCGAGCGCCGCTATGCGACGGAGCTGCTGACCGATGACAGCGAGGGGGTGGGCTATCTGCTCAAGGACCGGGTGGTCCAGGTGGACGAGTTCCTGGACGCGCTGGAGCGGGTGAGCAGCGGACAGGCCGCCTTCGACCCCGAAGTCGTACGGCAGCTGCTGATGCGCAGCCGCCGCTCGGATCCGCTGGGCACGCTGACCGCACGCGAGCAGGAGGTGCTCCGGGAGATGGCGCAGGGCCACACCAATGCGGCAATCGCCGTCCGGCTGCACATCTCGCAGAGCGCCGTGGAGAAGCACATCAACGCGATCTTCGACAAGCTCGATCTGATCGGCACTTCCGGATATTCACGCCGGGTCCTGGCGGTGTTGCGGTACTTGGGGACATGAGACCGGGGATGTCCGACCGGTGAGGCGAGATGTGAGGGACGGGGGATACGGAGGTCCAACCGGCGCCGGGGGGCCCATGGGGCGCCCCTCGCCGCTGAGCAGTCCATGGGCAACGTCTGAGTGACGGCTCGTCGAGGGAGGGGGAAATCAACGACCGGTTGGCGACGAGCTCGACTAGTCTCGCCGAGGCGGTTGGCTGCACCGTCCGGTGACCGGCCGAGACCGCGATCCTTGATCAAGAGGAGAGCCAGTGGCTGAGTCCAAGAGCACGCCGATCACAGCGGAGATGTACGAGTACGTCCTCGCCCACAACCCGCCCTTGAACGCCGCGCAGCGGGACATCGTGGAGCTCACACACCAACAGTTCCCCGAGGCCGCGGGGATGCAGTCGGCGGAGGAGCAAGGGCCGCTGCTTGCGTTCCTGGTGCGGCTGACCGGGGCTCGGCAGGTCGTCGAGGTAGGGACGTTCACCGGTTTCTCGGCGCTGTCCATGGCGCAGGCGATGCCCGCGGACGGCACGCTGATCGCGTGCGATGTCTCCGAGGAGTGGACGGCCTACGGCCGGGAGGCCTGGGCGAAGGCCGGTGTCGCCGACCGTATCGATCTGCGGATCGCGCCCGCGCTGGAAACGCTGCGGGCGATGCCGGCCGAGCCGCATATCGACCTCGCGTATCTCGACGCCGACAAGGGCGGCTATATCGCCTACTGGGAGGAGCTGGTGCCCCGGCTGCGGCCGGGAGGTCTGATTGTCGCTGACAACGTCCTGTACCACGGGGAGGTCGCCGACCCGGCGGCCACCGGGTCCGCCCTGGCGATCAGGGCCTTCAACGACCATGTGCTGGCGGACCCCCGTATGGAGGCGGTGATTCTCACCGTGGCGGACGGGGTGACGCTGGCGCGCAAGAGGTAGCGGCCCAGGCCTCCGCCCCCAGGCATTGGCCCCCAGGACATGGTGCCGCCCAATACTGCCCTATCCGCAGCAGCCGCCTCCGCAGCAACCGCCGCCCCCACCGCTCGGGGCACGGGCGGGGGCGGTCGCGGAGCCACCGACGGCGACCGTGGAGAGGAGCTTCACGGTGTCCTCGTGGCCCTCGGGGCAGACGGCCGGGGCGGAGGACTCGGCCATCGGCCGGTTCAGCTCGAAGGTGGAGCCACAGGGGCGGCACCGGTATTCGTAACGAGGCATGGGCACAGGTTAGCCGTGGCGCCGCTCAGCGCACGACGGTGCCGGGCGGCGCGCCCAGCATGCCCAGCTCCGCGCGGGTCGGCGCGCCCTCCCAGTCGCCGGGCGACGCGACCGCGAACGCTCCGGTGGTGACGGCCCGCTCCAGGCGTCCGGCCGGCCCTTCGCCGTCCAGCAGCGCCGACAGATAGCCCGCCACGAAGGCGTCACCGGCGCCCACGGCGTCCACGGCCCGTACCGGTTTGGCGGGCTGGTGGAGGGAGCCGCCGTGGGTGAAGGCCGTCGCCCCCTCCGCACCGAGTTTGACCACGACCTCGCCGACCCCCTGGTCCAGCAGGAGGCGGGCCTGCGCCGCCACGGTGGCCGCGGGGTCGCCCGTGACCTCCTGAGGGGGGAGGGGAATGGCACCACCGCACGCCCCCGCGCCCCCGGCCACGGTGGCCTCCTCCGGCTCCGATGCCCAACGAGCCAGGCCCCCGTCGGCACCCAGGCCCCCGTCGGCCCACTCGGCACCCATGCCCGCGCCGGCCCCCTCGGCCCTCAGGCCCTCGTTGGCCCCGGTGGTCCCCTTGGCCCCCTGGCTCCCCTCGCCCCCACCCGGCGAGCCCTCCCCGCCCCCGCCCCCGCTTCCAGGCAGGCACAGCGGCAGCTCGTCATCGGAGGCGATCAGCACATCCACGAAGGGAATCCACTCGCGAAGGACTTCGGCAGCCGCTTCGGCGGTCCACAGGCGAGCGCGGAAGTTGACATCGAGGCACACCAACGAGCCGGATTCCCGGGACAGTTGGAGGACGAGCCCGGCCGCCGCGCGGGCCGTGGGGCTGAGGGACGGAGTGATGCCCGTCAGATGCAGGACGCGGGGCGGGGCGGCGGAGAAGGCGCGCTGGATCACGTCAGCGCCGATCCGGGAGCCGGCCGATCCCGCACGGTAGTAGTGCACCCGGGTGACCTCGGGCAGCCGCGGCTCGAAGAGGAGCAGCCCGGTCGGAGCGCCGGGATCGGTCGAGGCGCCGGACACTCCGACGCCCTCGGCGCGCAGCGTACGCAGCACCAGTTGTCCGGCCTCGTCCTCGCCGACCGCGCCCGCCCAGCGGACGTCGTGCCCGAGCCGGGCCAGCCCGATCGCGACATTGCTTTCCGCGCCGGCGATGGAGACGTTCATCGTGCCGCCGAGCTTCAGCGGGCCGCTGCCCCGTAGGGCGACCATGGTCTCGCCAAACGTGAAGACGTCCGGGCGCCCCGGTTGCCCGGGAAGCAGCGGGCGGCCGGGTGTCGCCCCGGCGCGGGGAGCGCCGCGCTGGTCCTCGCTGCCCGCGGCAGCAGGCTGCCCCGTCATCGTGCGCACGCCGCCTTGAACTCCGCCGCGCGCTTGCGCAGCCCGTCCAGGTCGCCGCCGTCCGCCGCGTCCCCGACCAGCGGCGAGCCGACGCCCACCGCCACCGCTCCGGCGGCGAAGTACGCCGGCGCGGCGGCCGCGTCCACCCCGCCGACCGGCACGAACGGCAGCTCGGGGAAGGGCGCGCGGAGCGCCTGCAGATACCCGGGCCCGCCGACGGACGCCGGAAACAGCTTCAGGGCCGAGACGCCCAGCGCATCGGCCGCGATCACCTCGGACGGCGTCAGCACCCCGGCGAGCGTCGAGAGCCCTTGCCGTACGGATTCCTCCAGACCGGCCCCCAGACCGGGCGTGACGATGAGATTGGCCCCGGCCTCGGCGGCGCGCCGGGCGTCGGATGCGGTCAGGACGGTGCCGGCGCCGAGCCAGGCCGCATCGCCGAGCTCGGCACGCGCCCGTCGGATGACGGTGAGGGCGTCGTGTCCGCTGAGTGAGACCTCGATCAGCGGAAGGCCTGCCTCCGCAAGCGCCATGACCGTACGGAAAGACGCCTCCGCATCCCTGCCCCGGATGATGGCGACCAGCCGCTCGGTCCGGAGCGCTGTGCTGAAGTCCATGGCGTTCCTGCTTTCTCCTGCTCCCCGCCGCGTGCGTAGAGCGCGACCGGGCCGTTCGGGCGCACGGGTGACAGCACTGATTATTCCGGGCCGGGTGTAAGGGGCGTGTGGGGTGTGGAGCGTGGGACGGGTGTGGCCATGGGGTATGGCGGCTCGGGTGTGGCGATGAGGTTGGGCGGCTCGGATGTGGCCTGCGCATCGTCGCCGGACGGAGCCGGAGCGGTCGGCGGCCTCCGCGTGCCCGCCCCTTCACCACTCGGCGAACGCGCCGTCCTCATGGCGCCACACGGGGTTCCGCCAGGCGTGCCCCCGCTGATCCGCCGCCCGCACGGCGGCCTCGTCCACCTCCACGCCGAGACCGGGGCGCTCGGTCCGCAGCAGGGAGCCGCCGTGGAAGCGGAACGGCTCGGGATCCACGACATAGTCCAGCAGCTCGGCTCCCTGGTTGTAGTGGATCCCGATGGACTGTTCCTGGATGAGGAAGTTCGGGGTGGTGAAGGCGACTTGGAGGCTGGCGGCCAGGGCGACCGGGCCGAGGGGACAGTGCGGGGCGAGCTGCGCCCCGTACGCCTCCGCGAGCGCGGCGATCCGGCGCAGCTCGGAGATGCCGCCCGCATGCGAGATGTCGGGCTGGAGGATCGCCACGCCGGCTTGCAGCGGAGCCAGGAACTCTCGCCGGGTGAAGAGACGTTCACCGAGTGCGAGGGGGATGGGAGAGGCGTTCACGAGGTCGGGGAGGGCATGCAGGAATTCGCAGAGGACGGGTTCCTCGACGAACATCGGTGCGTAGTCGGCGAGCAGGGGGAGGAGCCTGCGGGCGTTGGCGGGCGAGACGCGGCCGTGGAAGTCGAGGCCGAAGTCCCGTTCGTCACCGAGGACTTCGCGCGCGGTCTCGGCGCGCAGCAGACATTCCCGTACTTCGGCGCGGGTCGCCACCGGCGTCATCCTGCCGCAGCCGTTCATCTTGACGGCGGTGAAGCCCGCCTCGGTCTGCGCGGTGACCGCGTCGCGGATGGCGTGTGGTTCATCGCCGCCCACCCATGCGTAGGCGCGGATCTTCTCGCGGACCGGCCCGCCGAGCAGCTGGTGGACGGGGACCCCGTGCCGCTTCCCTTTGATGTCCCACAGCGCCTGGTCCAGACCGGCGACGGCGGAGGACAGGACGGGCCCGCCGCGGTAGAAGCCGCCCTTGGTCATGACCTGCCAGTGGTCCTCGATGCGCGCCGGATCCTGCCCCAGGAGGTACTCGGACAGCACCTCCACGGCCGCCCGGACCGGCTCGGCCCGCCCCTCGACCACCGGCTCGCCCCAGCCGACGACGCCCTCATCGGTCTCCACCCGTACGAACATCCAGCGCGGCGGGGCGAGGAAGGTCTCGATGCGGCTGATCTTCATGGACCGGTCCGTCCTTTCGGCGTGCGGAATGCGGGCGTACGGCCAACGCGCTCCGGTCGGCCCGTGCCGCCCATCGGCCCCGGCCCTCCGCGCGCCAGGCCTGTGCGCGAGGTCCTGCCCACCCACGTCACCGCGTTAACCGACGCCGCTCCTGGCACGCAGCGCCCTCCGCCCCCGCCCACTGCGCCGCGCTGCATCCGTCCCCTACTACGGATACGCCCGGGATACTCCCGCTGCTACGGATGCTCTTCGCACCTACTACGGATGCTCCCGCGCGGACACATCAAGCAGTTCGAGCATCGCCATATAGGCCCCGTCGACGTCCCGGTTCCGTACGGCCTCGACGACCGCGGCATGCAGGGCATGGGGCTGCTCGAACGCACCGTCCGCGGCGAGCACCTCCCGGTCGCGCTGGACGAGCACCGGCACGATCACCCGGTGCATCTGCGCGTAGAAGCGATTGTTCGACGCGATCAGCATCGCCGTGTGGAAGGACGCGTCGGCGCGTACGAGCAGCACCGGGTCGTTGCCGGCAGCCGCCATCGCACTCAACGCGGCATCCAGGGCCGCCAGATCCTCGTCGGTACGGCGCTCCGCGGCGAGCCCGGCCGCCGCGGGCTCGATGGAACGCCGCAGTTCGAGCACATCGGCGAAGAAGTCGGACGAGACACCGGCAGCCAGTTTCCACCGCAGTACGTCCGTGTCCAGGAGGTTCCAGTCCTCCCGGGGGCGGACGAACGTGCCACGCTTCTTGTCGGTCCCGAGGAGGCCCTTGGTGGTCAGCACCTTGATCGACTCCCGCAGCACGGTCTGGCTCACGTCCAGCTCCGCCAGCACCTCCGGCATCACGAGGCTGTCGCCCTCACCGTAGGTGCCTTTGAAGATCCGCTTGGCGAGCGCTTCGACCGCCCCATGGTGCGCCCCGTGCCCTGAGGAGGCGGCATGCCCCGAACGGCTCATCGTGCTGCTCCCTGCTCCCCGTGCCGCGCTGACCCCCACGCCTTCCCCTCCCGCCCCTCAGCTGTCCCCGCCACCACCAGCCCCGTCGGCAACTCCGACCCTGGCGGAGATCACGGAAACCACCGACCCGCTCGCCCCACGCCACCCCACCCCACCCAGCCATCAGGGCGTACCGAGCACCCCAATCCCACCTCGGTACGCCCTGACGTCTCCTCGCCCCGGCTCAGGGCTTCTTGCGGTCGCCACCGGTGCGGGTGCCGCTGTCGAGGGCGGTGGTGCGCCTTCTGCTCCCGCTGGTGCCGGCGCCGAACGAACCGCGCCCGGCATGCGGGGCGCCCTGCATCTTGATCCGCGCCGCCTGCCGTGCGGCCGTCATGCCGGAGACGGGACGCAGCTGTCCGCGGTCGAACTGCTCCGCCTCCTCCGGGTGCCGGGCGCGCCAGTACGGATTGTCATGGGGGAGGCCACCGCTGACCCGCCCGTACATCCCGAAGACCAGCAGCATCAGCCCGACCACGAAGCTGAACAGGACGTTCTGAATCTGGAAGGCGAGGAAGTTCGCGCCGGTGTCCAGCAGCGCCAGGTTCACGAATCCGCTCAGGAGGAAGAGGGCGCCGAGCACGATGTTGAGGGTCGAGGCGAAGTTCCCGCCGATCACCATGCCGACGAAGAGGATCGCTCCGACGACGATCGAGAGCACGCTCAGGGAGCCATTGGTGTTCAGCCCGGCCACGGTGTCGCCGCCGGTGTCGAAGTAGCCGATGTGGTGGGTCAGTCCGAGGATGCCGAAGGCGATCAGTACCAGGCCCATCAGCCCGGCGCCGATGCGGTAGACCTTGCTGAGCCGATGGTCCACGGGCAGATGCTCATCGAGCCGTGTGCGGTGCCTCTTCGCCCGGTGGAGGGGGTTCGCGGGCCCGTGCAGGGTCTGGCCAGTAGCCCCAGTAGCCATGTCCGGCCTCCTTCGCGCAGGTGCCGACTGGGCCGTACTTCTCTCCAGGATCAGCCCAGGTGGCATTTCACGCCATCGCGCCCGGCGGCCGGGGAGGAAGGCGCCGCCCGCACCGCCCGCAGGATTCCGGCCGGGACCGGGCCGCACACCGGCCCGGCAGGATCACACCCCGAGGACGCCCCGGAGCCTCAGCCGCCGGCCCCGCCCCTGGCCTCCCGGATCTCCTGTACCACCCGGGCCGCCGTCTCCCGTACCGCCTCGGTCTCCATCAGGAAGTGCCACCAGTCCGGATGGCGCCCCTCCAGGCCCGCGACCGCACGGTCCAGCCGCGCCACCGCATCGTCCAGCGGGCCGGCGTGCCGCGGATCGGGGGTGCTGCGCCCGGTCATCGCCAGTCGCTGCGCGTCCCGTACGGCGAAGCGGGTCCGCTCGACCTCCTTCTGCCGGTCGAACGACACCGCATCGAGCCGCTGCAGCCGGTCGCCGGCCGCCGACACCGCCTCGTCGGTGGTGTCCAGCAGCGCCCGTACGGTCGCCAGCCGGCTCGTGGCATCCGCCCAGCGCTGCTCGTCACGCGCCTGCTGCGCCTCCCGCAGTTTGACCTCGGCCTGCTGGACGGACTGCGTGGCCTGCTCCGGCACCTGCTGCAGGTCCTGCCAGCACGCCGCGCTGTAGCGCCGCCGCAGCTCACTGAGGACCGGGTCGACGTTCCCCGCACGCGTCGTGATCGCCTGCGCCCGGGTCCGCAGCGACACCAGCCGCTTGTCGATCTCCGCGGCCTTGCCCGGCAGCCGCTCGGCCTCGGTCCGTACGCCCTCGGCCTGGCGCACCACGTCGTCGGCCCGCCGGATCGTCTCCGGTACACCGTGCTGCCCGGCGCCCTGGTTGAGCTTGGTCAGCTCCGGCGCGAGCGCCGCCAGCCGGGCCGCAAGATCATCGGCCTGCAGGCCCTGCGCACGGACCGCGTCCAGCGCATTGCTCGCGGCCAGCAGCGCCTGCCGCGCCCGCTCCACGGCCGGGGCCAGCCGCGCCAGCTGCGTCTCGGCGGACTGCAGCAGCGGCCCCAGCCCCTGCGCGAACCGGTCCAGCTCACCCTTGACGCGGTCCAGCTCCTGCTTGGCACGCGTCAGATCGGCCCGCGCCCGCGCCATCGCGCCGCCGTCGAGGTCGTCACGGTCAAGATCGTGGGAGTCGACCGCGGTGATGTACCCCTGACTCACCTCGTCGATCCGCCGGCCGAAGCCCTCGTACTCCTCTGCCGCCTTCCGCGCGGACGGCGAGGTGTCGACGGCGGTGATCGTCTCTATGGAGATCCGCAGATCCCGGTGCGCGGTGTCCAGCTCGTAGAACGCCGCCGCCGCGGCATCCTTCGCGGCCTGCGCATCGGCCCGCTGACCTTCCCCCCGCCCGAACCAGCGCCGGGTCCCCCCGCCCGCGAACGACAACGGCGCCAACGCCACCAGCAACGGCAACGGCAGCAACATGAGCGCCACCACGTCCCGGACCGGGCCCCCACGGGCGCGACGGCGTTCTCGCTGCTCATGCGGCTGAGTGTCTGTCGCCGTCACTTACCTCTCCCGATCGGATCGCCCCAGGACCGAATGTCATTCTCCCACTCACCGGAAACGAACACATCGGCCGGTAAGTTCGCACTTCGAGCACTGGTTTGCAGTGCAGCCCCAGAGGCAAGGTAGTCTGTCGGCTCGGCCAGGGCGCATAGCTCAGCGGTAGAGCGCTGCTCTTACAAAGCAGATGTCACAGGTTCGAATCCTGTTGTGCCCACCAGTCAAAAGACCCCCTACTGATCTTGGTAGGGGGTCTTTGACGTCTGGAATTGACGTCAACGGCAGCGGTCAGCCGGCAGTGGGCCGCCGCTTCAGAAGCCGGTCCATGTGATTCACAGCCTCACGCTGCGTGTCCTGCACGACCACGATGTGCGTGTACGTGGGGTTGCCGCCACGACAGTTTTCAGAATGAGATTTCAGTCTTGGCCGCAGGTCGGGCGAGGAGCTCTACCGGGCGACGTGATCACGAAGGCTCCCGCTGTGTGGCCTCAGCCATTGATCTCGTCGTTGCTCTTGAGGAGCAGGTCGAGTTTGCACTTGGCATCGGCATGCTTCGGCCTGCTGCGTTCGAGCCCGTCGTACTCGTCGGTGACCGGGACGGGCCGGGTCTCACCGGCGCCTACGCCGCCCACGGTAAAGCTCACCGTGCCGATGTCACCACCGGTTTCGTCCCTGAACTTCACCGCGCCGTGGTAGTCCGCGCGGCTCCGGGAGTTGCCGTTGTGCACGCGCAGCTTGGCCTCCAGGGTGCCGAATGCGACGTCGAAGTGGCAGCTGGTGATGGTGATGTCCGACTCGGGTTCGGTGACCGTCCCGGAAGTCGGCAAGCTTTTGGGGGCGGCGATCGGAGGCTTCGGGAGGAGGGCGCAGCCGCCGGCGCCGGTCAAGGCGACGACCACCAGTCCGCAAACGGCTGCGGCACGAACATGACGACGGTTCACGTTGCTCCCCCGAAGTGACCGGCCATATCGGGCCGAAGTGTGTGCGTACGCCCGGATGGTGTCCAGCGTGTGACCAGCCGTGCGCTCGCGGTGTTGTTGACAGGCGCCCGTCAGGCTAACAAGCGGGGCACCGATTCCGAATTCCGGTCCTGCGGGCGGCGGTTGTTCTGTTCACTGGCGGATGTCGGGTGGATAGCAGGACGGAGCTGGGCGCCGCGGAAGCACGGGCGCGCACGACAGGTCGTCAGTGTGGAACGACTGCAGGCCGTCAGCGTGGAACGGCTGCCCTGGAAGTCTGAGGCCGCGTGCAGGCTGATGCGGAGATCTGTTGGGCAGTCCGAGCGCAGAACGACAAAGACCCAGGTCATCCTGTGTGGATATGGATGCCTGGGGCTTGATCGTTCAATTCCGCGGATCAGATCCGGCGGGGTAGGTGCCGCTTACGTCCGGACAGATGCTGGTGGGTCAGTGCGGCCACGCCCCGCAGTACCTGGCCATAGGAAAGCTGCCGACCGGGCGGGAAGCTCGGTCGGCAGCCCCTTGTGTTTGTTTCCTTGTGCTGTGTGTCCGTCTACCGTGCTGTTGCGGAGGAGGGCGGGTCCTTTTCGTCTGAGGCGTTGGGTTCTGTCGCCCGCCAGGCTGTGGACAGAGTCTCTGCCGCGACCGCGCCGAGCACGCACAGCACGCCACCGGCCGCTGCCCACCAACGTCCGGCGCCCAACGAGTTCGTGGCCAGCAGCCCTGCCAGGACAAGGGCGAGGGCTGCGGCGGTCATTGCGCCGCGCCCGACGCGCAGCGGCCAGCCGGCGCGTGGGTCCCAGGCTCGTGCCTCCCGCTGGGCGTCGACCGGAGCGCCGGTCCCGCCGGGAATCGCGGTTTCGTTGTTCTCGGCGAGCCGCTCGGCCTCCGTGAGAACCATCTGGCCGTGCAGGGCCCAGCCGGAATCGCCGACCAGTACGGCAGGCGTCAGCTGCTGAGCGGCCTTCTGCCGCGCGCGCCAGCACAGCCACAGCGGTTCCGCGCCCAGCTGCTCGGCGTATCCGTCGGTGGCGTCGTCCAGGACGAAGCGCACCTCCCCGCCGTCCGTCGTGATCACCAGTTGATCGAGCTTTGTCGACGTTCTCTTACGGCCGGACTGCTCAGTGCCCGTGCCCGCGCCCGTGTCCGTGGCCGGAGCGAGCTGGGAGATGCCGTCTCCTGTGCAGCGTCCGCGTACCGCCCGGTCGTGTTTCGTCCAGCGCGTGAGCGTTCGGAACCCACCGGAGTACAGGATTTGCAGGCCGCCCAAGAAGCCGGCGCCCAGGAGCCAGATGAGGAGCAGGGCCGTCCTCGCTCCCGGGGTGAGCGGGGCTCCGTCCAGTGAGGCACGCAGCGGCCCCGGCTTTCCCTGGACGGCGCCCAGGCCGGGCTTCGACGGTGCGTACAGGACCGTCACCTTGGAGCCGGGACGCAGTGGTTCCGGCGTATTCGTGGACACCGTGGCCGGGACGCTGCGGCCGGTCCTCGCCTCGGGGAGGGCGACCACGGAGGTGGCGGTGTAAAAGTCATGTCCACGGCTCGGGTTGTGCCGCTCGCTGTTCCGTACGCTCGTCACCCGTACGTCCTGGATGACTCCGCCCGCCGCGGCGATCCCATCGACCGGAGCCGGCCGTTCGGCATCCCCTGCCGCCAGTGCTACGAACCCCAGGAATGCGGTCGTGCAGCAGAACACAGCAGCGGGGCCCCGCAGTTGTGCGGGCCACCGGGCGGGGAGCCGGGCGGGGAGGGCGGGCGGACCGGAGGCGTGCGGTGTATTGCCGGGCACGGGTCGCAACTCGGCAAAGGTGTCCGCGCCGCTCCGGTGTCCGGTGCCGCGCTGCCGTAGTGCCACCGTGGCCAGACAGCCGAGTACCACGGCCAGGCTTGCCACGATGCTCCACTGCCGCGCCTGCTCATCGGCGCAGAACATCCAGATCGCCGGTACGGCCACGAGCGCCGGGGATCCCACCACGGCAATCACCGCGGCCATCCGGCGGGTTGCCCGCCCCGCGCGCACCGCCCCTTCTCCCGACGGTCCTTCTCCCGACGCCCTTTCTCCTGACGGTCCTTCTCCCGATCGCCCTTCCACCGACGGTCCTTCCTCCGGCAGGCCTTCTTGCGCCGCCCGTTCGTTCACCGTCATCCGAAGACATCCTCGATCCGGTCCGTACCGGACGTTCCCAGGCTGTCCGTGCGCTTCTTGGCGGCGGCCTGGGCTTCATCGGAGGACCCGGAGACGTTTTCGACGCCGTCCTTGGCGTCGTTCCCCGCCGGACCGCCGAAAACGGGTACGGCCGAATTCATGGCGACATCCTGCGCGAGATCGCGTCCGGCATGGGTCGGCCGGATATCGAAGGCGCGCTGGAAGCTGACTCCTTCGGCGGCTCCACCGCCGGCGGCCGCGCCGGTTACGGCAGTGATCGCAGAGGAGGCCGGATCGAATTCTTTGTCTTTGTCGAAGGCTGCATCCAGGGCATCACCGGTAACGCCGCCCACGGCGCCCCCCGCGGCGCCGGTCACGAACGTTTTGCCCACGCGGTTTCCCATCAGGTTTTCCGCGACCTTACCGGCGCCGGTTCCCAAGGTGGCGCCGCCGAGTCCACCCAGGGCGTTCGTCCTCCACTCGGGGCCCTTGCCGCTCAGAACGCTGGTCGCCACACCGCCTGCCGTGCCTCCGGCCCAGTTGGCGAGAGCGTCGAGGACGATCTTCCCTTTTCGGCCCGCGTAGAGAGTACGGAAGACCGAGGCCACTCGCTGGAGCAGTACGCCCAAACGACCGGCGGCCGCAACGGCCCTCGATGCCAGCTGCGCGACCCGGGCGGCGCCGGCTGCCGTGGAGAGGCCGAAGCTGAAGAGGGACGTCGCGGCGGACACGGCTACCGAAATGCCGATTTCCGCATAGATGCCATGGATCTCATCGTTGATCTCTTCGATGCTCTTCGCTGCTTCATCCAGCCCCTTTGCGCACTCCTCGAACTCGCCGGTCGTATCGTCGATCGCCGATTTGAGCTGCTTCCAGTGGCTCTGGAATGCCTCGGCCGCCGGGCCGCGCCAGGTCTCCCCGACGGTTCCCTTCACCTCCCGGTCGAGCTTGGAGAACATCTCCTCCGCTTCGCTCGCCAGCGACCGCCAGCCCGCAGCCGCCGCTCTCAGGACATCGGGCCTGCCGCCGGGGTTGATCGCCTCGATGCCGACCTCGAAGACCTTTTCGGCCACCGACTCGTCGTCACTCATCAGTTGCCCCCCTTGTGGCCGAAGAGCGCCGAGACGTTGTCATCGTTGGTCTCGGTGTTGCGTGTGACCTGCTGGAGTGCGG
Organism: Streptomyces sp. G7(2002); assembly: GCF_028870195.1. NCBI lineage: Bacteria > Bacillati > Actinomycetota > Actinomycetes > Kitasatosporales > Streptomycetaceae > Streptomyces > Streptomyces sp. G7(2002). The sequence goes on along the minus strand of NZ_CP102609.1, from coordinate 3,232,523 downwards.
CGCCGATTTCATCCAGATGGCGATGGACCTTCTCCATCGCCGTGCTCACGTCTTTTGAATAGTCAACGTAGGAAGAGGTGATCTCCTCGGATTCGGTGAGTACGCCGAATCCGTCGCCGATTGCTTCCTCCCCGGTTTTCTGGGAGAAGCTTTTCAAATGGCTCTGCAGGTCATAGGCATGCGTTTCGAAACTTTTTGCCAGCTTCCGTAGTGCGGCGGAGTCGACAAATACCTCGTCGGACACGCTAGCCTCGCGCTTCGTTGATGAAATCTCCGGTTGGTCAGTTTTCTGACCTATAACTGGAGTAAGGGTAGGGGCAGGTCCCAGGCGTCGCAAGGCTGGAAGCGTTCGCGGAATCGAATGCTTCGCATTATGTGGAAGGTTCGATGTCTGGGTGAATTGTCGGCTTGGTCTGCCGTGTCGGTCGGTCGTCATGTGTTGCTGGATGTTGATCATGCGGCGTTTTCTTTTCCGCTGGTCATCGACCGCGCGCGAAGGTTAGTGCCTTATGGATGCCCCGTGTATGCCCCATGGACTTCAGTCGCATCCGATGTCCCGGATGCGGTGCAGGCGGCCAAATCCCCCTATCTCGTTGGTGGATGGCGCGTAGATGCTGGTCGAAAAGGCGCTGAGGTGAGCGCGGTTATCTCGCCGGAGCATTTGCCGGACAGCTGAGGGGTGGGGTCGGTGACGGTCGGCCGGTCATTCGCAGGTCGTCGCGTCGCCGGTCCCGGCGGGCCGGTGCGGCAGCCCGTACGCTGACAGATGTGACGCGCGTGATCGTGGCAGCAGGGGGCGGCGGCGATGCTGTCGCCGCCGCGATGCTGGATGCCGCCCTCTACGGGGGCGAGACCCCGGCGACGGTTCTCACCTACGCGTGGGACCGTCTCTTGATCGATCCCGTTCCGGGCCCCCGAGGGCCGGCCAATTTCACGGGCCTCCGCCCCCTCACCCGAAGCGTCCGGACCGTCCCCGCCGACGCAGCGCCGATTGCTCCCGCCGGCTCGACGCTGCCCAGGCTGGCCGCAGAGCTCCGGCAGACCTTCGCGCTCATCGACCCGCACCACGGCGCCGAGGGCATGGTGCGCCAACTCGAAGAGCTCGTCCAGTACTTGGAACCGGACTCCGTCGACCTCCTGGATGTGGGCGGCGACATCCTCGCCCAAGGTGACGAACCCACCCTCCGCAGCCCTCTCGCCGATGCCCTCACCCTCGCGGCGTGCTGCGAACTCAACTTCCCCGTACGGCTCCTGGTCGCCGGCCCCGGCCTCGACGGCGAACTCCCCGCCGACGCCCTGCACGGCCGCCTGGGCCCCGTCGCCCTGACCCTCACCGCCGAGCACGTCACGCCCATCAGCTCGGTACTGGAGTGGCACCCCTCCGAGGCGACGGCCATGCTCGCCGCCACCGCGCGGGGCGCCCGTGGTCTGTGCGAAGTACGGGATGCCGGCCTGCCGGTCCCGCTCACCGACGAAGGCCCCACCGTGCACGAGGCCGACCTCGACGAAGCCCTCGACCGCAACCAGCTCGCCCGCGCCATCCTCGCCACGGAGAACCTGCATCAGGTCGAGCAGCACAGCCGCGAGATCTGCGGCTTCTCCGAAATCGACGACGAACGCAACAAGGCCGGTGCGTTCGGCGGCCGGCCCGCCCGGAAGCTCGACCCGGAAGCCGTACTCCGGCAACTCGACGAGTTCGAGACCGACGCCCGGGCCCGCGGAATCACCCACACCACGTTCCGCCGACTCACCGAGGCATGTGGCCTCGGCGTCAACCAGCGCCAGGACCTCAGAGCACTGCTGCTCAGCAGCCGGCCGGAGCAGTACCAGGCGCAGCTCTGGCGGATCTCGTAGGCGTGGAACCTTGCCCTACGGAGGGGCCCGGTAGGGCGATGACTGACGACGAAGATCCAGATGGTAGCGGGACACAAAGGTGGGGGAACGGAACATGGGGCGTCGGCCGGAATTTGCGTACCGCAAGGCCATGGGCTGGAAAATAGCCCTGGTTGTCGTGGGGTCTCTCGGCCTGCCGGTGGTGAACAACTGGGCCGGTGGGCTGCCAATAGCCTCCGCGGATCCGGGGAACGGATTCATGCGCATTCAGGATGTATCCGCTTCGCTGGCTCTGGGCCTCATGCTGGCGTTCCCCGTCGAGCTCTTCACTCAGGCCTCCTATCGGCGCCAGATAAGGCGTCACAGGGAAGAGATTCAGAGGCTTGAGGAAGAGAACCGGAAGATGAATGTGCAGATGCTCCGCGAAAAGGAGAGGAGGGGAGCGGAGTGGCTTGCTGAGCTCGAGTCCAGTCGGGCCGCAAGGAAAGGAAAGTACAGTCCGTCCATCAAGGAAATCGACAGTGCGTCTCCGGCCGAGTTCGAGATGACTGTCCGGAGGCTGATGGAACGGGACGGCCTCAAGGCCGAGGTCATCGGTGGCCGAGGTGACCAGGCGGTCGATGTGCTGGCCGTCAACGCCGCTGGTCAGGCGATTGCCGTGCAGTGCAAGCACACCACCCGCGGCCGCAAGGTCGACTCTCGGGTGCTCTATCAGATCAACGGAACTGCCGGCGCGGTCTATGAAGCCGGCGAATCCATGGTCGTCACCAACGGGTCCTTTACGCGGGACGCCGCCGAGTGGGGGGCCAGACACGGCATCCTTTTGATCGACCGCGACACCCTCATCAAGTGGGCGGAAGATGCTGACCATGTGTATCAGCTCGTTGATCTCGCGCTTCCGGTGTGAATGGTTCAGCGGGATGTGAGCCGTCAAAAGCGCCTGATTGGCTATGCCCCGGTCGGGCAGCCCTTGGGAAGGGCGGGGAAAGGCGTGACCCGCGGGGCGGAAGTGCCCTTGGGGCGGCGGTCGAGGAGCTTGGGGTGACCGGTGCGGGTGTCGGTCATTTTCAGTCCCCACTCGGTGTTTTCCGGGTGGTTGAAGTTGATGCTGGTGACGACCGTTCCGTTCTTGTCCTTGAGGATTGCCTGCGGGCCGTTGGGTCCGGAGGCCGGGACGGGACGGTTGGTGAGCTCCACCGTCATGCCCTTGGTGGGGAGGAGGGAGTTGATGGTGCTGGTGACGGTGCACCGGTCGGGATCGGCCGGCCCCACGTAGGAGGCGATACCGCCGTCGATGTCCAGCACGACCCACAGTCCGCCGATCCGGGTGACCCCGTACGGCGCGTCGCCGGCGGGGGCTTCCACGGAGCCGAGCACGTGCCCGCCGAGTGACAAGGTGGCCTTGTGGCGCTGGGGGCCGAGTCGGCTCACCTTGGCGACCGTTTCGCCGTCGGCGAGCTTCTCCGTGTGCGGCCCGCCGCCCTGCGAGGTTCGCTGGATCCAGGAGACGACGTTGCCGTTGTTGTCCAGTGCGGTGATCATCCCGTTGAGGTTGCCCGCGGCGTAGGGCCTGGCCGGGCCGGCCTCGATGGAGCCGAACGAGGAGCCGTTGGTGAAGCCTTCCATGCGGAAGTGGTGCTCACCGAGTTTGTAGATCTTTCCGATGGAGACGCCGTCGGCGAGCTTCACCGTACGGACATACTGGCCGCCCCCGTCGGGGTGGGCCGCGGGTCTGGTGCCGGACGCCGCAGTGTGCGGCGCTCCGTTGGCGGCAACGGCTCCGGCGGCGGGGGCAAGCGCCGCGAGGGCGGCCACCGCGGCGGTCGCGGCTGAGCGGAAGCTGTTACGGCGAGACGGTAACTGCATCAACATGCATGGCTCCAAGGCTCTTTGCGTCAAACGGAAGGTGCCGGTGACAACGCGGACTGCCTCCGCCGGATATGCGGACCGAGAGTCTGCGCGTTTGTCAGGAGAAGGAGGCTAAGAACCTTTTGTGCTCACTCCTTGCCGGTCCCGTAACGGAGAGCCCGCGGGAGGGTTTCGAATTGCCCTCAAGTGGAGGGAGTTGGACCGTTTTGGCGTGCGATGAAGCCTCTCGGTGCGGGGCGCGGGGCGCGGGGCGCGGCGGCAATGAGGGAGTGAGGGGCTGGTGGTGGAGGAGAGGCATGCGCGGCTCGGTCGCTGTCGTCACACCTCCGTTTCGCCGAGTTGATGGATGAGGTGGTCGGCGAACTCGTTCACCACCGCGGGGAGCCGGCGGCCGGCCATGGCCTGGATCTGGATGGTGCGGAGGTGCATTTCCGGGTTGAGGATGGTGATGGATTTCAGGCCTTCGACGCGTAGGCGTTCATGGACGCTGATGTGGCCGGTCAGGGAGACGGCGTTGGCCTCTTTGACGAAGGCCGACAGGGCGCTGGAGCTGGAGCTGACCAGCAGGGGTTCGAAGGCGATGCCCTCGATCGAGCAGCAGAGGTCGAAGAGGCGCCGGTTCGTCGTGCCTTCCTCGGTGAGTGCGACCGGATAGGGGAGGAGGTCGTGCAGGTGGATCTCATCGCGCTGGGCGAGGGGGTGGTCGGATCGGACCAGGGCCTGGATCGGGGCCCGCTGGGCGTGTATGACGCGGACGTCGGGAGCGGGCGCGAGGCTGAAGGTGACGGCCAGGTCGACCGAGCCGTCCTGGACCATTTGTGTGGCCAAGGAAGGGGTGACCACGGGGAGTTGGAAGGTGGTGCCCGGATGGTCCTTGCGGAAGGAGGCCATGGTGGCCGGGAGGAATTCCTGTGCGGCACCCTGTGAACTCGCCACCCGGACAATGGTCCCCAGCCGGCCGCGGCCGCGGATTTCCGCGACCACCTGATCGGTTTCCAGTGCGGCGCGGCGCGCATAAGCGGCCAGGAGGGTGCCTGCCTCACTCGGCACCATTCCCCGCGGGCGGCGCTCGAACAGCGCCACACCGATTTCCTGCTCAAGTTTCCCGATCTGCCGGCTGATGGCCGAGCCTGCGACCAGCAGTCGCCTGGACGCCTCGTTGACCGAGCCGGTGCGGACAACTTCGAGGAAGTACTCAAGAGCCGGACTGTTCAGCATGCCTTCAGCGTATGGCGGCATTGTCTTCCGGGCAACGATTTGTTCTATAAATTGCGATTGCGTGAATGGTCGGGCCGTGCCTACCTTCGTCATATGCCCTGCGGGCTCACCCGGCCGGGCGGACCGTAAGACGGAACAGCGCCTCTCGCACGGCGAACTCATCGATCAGCGGTCGGCCCGGAGCCCCCTTAGCCGCTCAGGTGTGCATCCTCCCCGCAGGCAGCCGAGGCAGGGGAAAGACGATGAATGCGACAGCCCCCAGTAGTGCATCCTCCGGCTCGTGTGCGATGCCGCGGCGGGACGCGGAATTTCTCTTTCCGCTGCCGCACATTCCGGAGGCCGTAGGCCTGGTGCGCCGACGCGCCCACACCGTACTGACCAGCTGGAATCTGCCTGCCACCACCATCGAGGACGCGGTACTGGTGATCTCGGAACTGGTCACCAACGCGGTCACTCATGCCCTTCCTCCGGCCGTGCTGCAGATGTCGCGGACGACGGCCGAAGAGCCTCGTGCGCTGCGTATCGAGGTCACCGACGCGGGTCCCGCCGTGCCCGTGCCCCGGCCTGCCGACGGCCGGCACCCGGCTGAACACGGCCGTGGAAACGCCATCGTCACGGCCCTGGCCGCCCGGCACGGTACCCGTGTCGAGCCCGGCGCGATCACGCGGTGGGCGGACCTTCCCGCCGTGTGAGGGCGTTCAACCGGTCGTTGCTTTTTGGGCAATCAGGTGTTCTAGAAGTTGCGATTGTGCGAACGATCCGGTGCCTCTAGCGTCATCGCTCAACGAGTTCACGGAGCCCGTCTCTTCCGCTTCGGACTCGCCCATCGGTGGTGCCACCCTGCGCGACAGTTCGCCTGCTCGACCCGAGGGAGTAACACTCATGACGACCGCTAGAGAGACAGGTCAGATGAATGCCGAGAAGCCCGTCAGAAAGAGCCGAGCACGGAATGCCGTGCTCGCGGCCACGGCCGGGAACACACTTGAGTGGTACGACCTGACCTCGTACGGATTCTTCGCGGTTTCGATCTCCAAGGCATTCTTTCCCTCCGACGATCCGACGGTTTCCCTGATGCTCGCCTTCGGCACCTTCGGGGTCTCGTATCTGGTCAGGCCATTGGGCGCGCTGGTCCTGGGAACGTACGCGGACCGCACCGGACGGAAAGCAGCGCTGCTGCTCACCATTCGGCTCATGATGATCGGCACTTTGCTGATCGCCGTGATGCCCACCTATGAATCCATCGGCATTGCCGCACCGGTACTGATTCTGGTGGCCCGTCTGCTGCAAGGGTTCTCCGCGGGTGGCGAGTTCGGCAGTGCGACGGCATTTCTGGCCGAACAGTCCGCCGACCGGCGGGGATTCATGGCGAGTTGGCAGTTCGCCTCGCAGGGCCTGGCGACATTGATGGCCGCGACATTCGGCACCGTACTGAGTCTGAGCCTCTCCGGAGCGCAGTTGGATTCCTGGGGCTGGCGCATCCCGTTCTTCGTCGGCCTGCTGATCGGCCCGGTGGGCTATCTGATCCGCCGGCATGTCCCGGAGACCAGCGCATTCGTCGAAACCACCGAAGCGGGAGACGTCGCCACGACCCCCGTCCGGCAAGTGCTGCGGAGCCAGAAGCTGCCGGTGCTCCTCATGGTCGGCGCACTGGTGATGTCCACCGCGGTGACCTACGTGATCGTCTACATGCCGACCTACGCACACGAGGTCCTCGGTCTGCCGTCCTCCGCCGGCTTCATCGGGGCGGCGGTGTCCGGCGTGGCACTGACGACCCTCACGCCTCTGATCGGTCATCTCTCGGACCGGGTCGGCCGCATCAAGGTCATGCTCATTGCCGGGACCGCCATGGTCCTCAGCATCTACCCGCTGTTCCTGCTGCTGTCGGGCAGCCCGTCGCTGCTGGTCATGGGCGTGGTGATGTTCCTTCTCGGCGTCTTGAAGGCCTGCTACTTCGGTGCGCTGCCCGCCTTGATGTCCGAGGCCTTCCCGACGGCGACCCGAGGCACCGGTCTGTCCCTCAGCTACAACATCGGCGTGATGTCCTTCGGCGGCTTCGCGCCCGTGATCATCACCTGGATGATCGCCGCCACCGGCAGCCACCTCTCGCCCAGCTTCTACATCATGGTGGCCGGCGCCCTGAGCATCGCCTCTCTGCTGGCCGCCCGCCGTTTCCTCGCCCTGCGCTGACGCAGCGGCCGCACTCCGCACCGCCCGATGAACCCCCACCTGGCGGGCGTCACGCCCGACAGTACCCAGGAAAGAACGAGGTCAACGATGACGGACGCTGCCACGATCCGCGCCCAACTCCCCGCCACGCCGCGCGAGCTGGTGCAGGGGTGCCAGGACGAACTCATCGCCGGACTGATGGAGTACGTCAGCCATCCCAGTGTGAGCGCGACCGGCGAGGGGTTTCCCGCCGCGACCGATGTCGCCGTCGAAGAGGTCAAGCGGGCCGGTCTGACCCCGTCGGTGCTCGTCGGCAAGGGCCGGCCGCTGGTGGTCGGCCACCGCGCGGGGCCGGCGGGAGCGCCACACGTCCTGCTCTACGGCCACTACGACGTCCAGCCGACCGGGCCCCGCGAGAGGTGGAACTCCGAACCCTTCACCCCCGTCCTGCGGGACGGGCGGATCTGGGGGCGCGGCACCGGCGACAACAAGGGGCAGCACTATGCGCACCTACAGGCGCTGCGCCTGTTCGACGAGCACATCGGCGCGCTCCCCTGCACGGTCACGGTGCTGCTCGACGGTGAGGAGGAGATCGGCAGCCCCACACTGGCGGACACCCTGCGCGCGCACCGGGAGCTGTTCGACTGCGATCTCGTGGTCTGGAGCGACCGTTCGGTCCATGAGTCCGGTGAATGGTGTGTCTCGCACGGGGTCCGCGGCATGCTCCATCTCCGGCTCACGGCAACCGGTCCGAGCCGCCCGCTGCATTCCGGCAACTTCGGCAATGTCGCGCCCAACCCGGCCTGGCAGCTGGTCCAGGCGCTGGCCAGTCTCAAGGACCCCAGCGGCCGGGTCCTCGTCGAGGGCTTCGACGACGGCCGGGAACCGCTGTCCGACGCCGACCGCGCCGCGTTCGCCGCCCTCCCGCTCGACCTGCAGGAAGTCCTCGGGGACATCGGACTCACCGAGATGGACCCCGCGTTCAACGGGCTGTCCTTCTATGAGCGGCTGGCCGACCGTCCCACGCTCACGATCAACGGGATCACCACGGGGGACGTGGACCGGACCATCATTCCCGACACCGCGGAGGCGGGCGTCGACATCCGGCTGACGGCGGGTCAGGACCCGCAGACCGTCTTCGAGCGGGTGGCCGCACATCTGCGGGCCCATGCCCCCGAGGTGACGGTCACCATGGTCGGTGGCGTACCGGCGTCCCGTACCTCGATCGACAACCCCCATACGCCCAGGGTGGCGCGGGCCATCTCCCGGGTGACCGGGCGTGATCCGCTGCTGATCCCCGCCTATGGCGGCACGCTTCCCGACTGGGTTTTCACCGGGATCCTCGGTGTGCCCAGCATCGGCCTGCCGCTGGCCAACGCCGACCAGGCCAACCACGCGCCCAACGAGAACCTCCGCGTCGACTACTTCCTCGACGCCACCGCCATCTGCATGGAGCTCCTGCTCGAACTGGGCGCCTGACGTCCGGCCGCCCGGCGAAACCCACTGGAACAGAGGCGTGACACCGCAATGCGCACCACACCACACCCCCGGCCCTGGCTCGTTCACGACGGTGCCCTCACCGGTCTGAAGGTCCTCGATCTGTCCCGCATCCTGTCCGGGCCGTTCTGCACCATGGTGCTGGCCGACCTGGGCGCTGATGTGATCAAGGTCGAGGACACCGTCTCCGGCGATGACACCCGCGCCTGGGGTCCCCCCTTCCAGGGCGAGGACGCGGCCTACTTCCACAGCGTCAACCGCAACAAGCGCGGTATCGCGGTCGACCTCAAGGACCCCGACTGCCTGCGCCTGATACAGGAGCTGGCCACCACCGCCGATGTGATCGTGGAGAACTTCCGGCCCGGTACGGCGGCCCGTCTCGGGCTGGGCTACCAGGAGGTCCGCGACCACAACCCCGCCGTGGTGTACGCCTCGATCAGCGGGTACGGGCAGACCGGGCCGTACCGGAACGAGCCGGGCTACGACGCGATCGCGCAGGCGGTCAGCGGCGTCATGAGTGTGACGGGCGAACCCACCGGGCCGCCGGTGCGCTTCGGGGTCTCCCCGGCCGATCTGGCCGCCGGAATGTGGGCCGCCATCGGCATCCTCGCCGCCCTCCGCAACCGCGAGCACACCGGCACCGGCGAGTGGGTCGATGTCTCGCTGCTGGACGGCCAGGTGGCCTGGCTGAGTTATGTCGCCGGCGGGTACTTCGCCTCCGGGAGCGTCCCGCAGCGTTACGGGTCGGCCCATCCGGCGATCGTGCCCTACCAGGCGTTCCCCACCGCCGACGGTCACCTCATGGTCGCCGCCGGAAACGACGGGCTGTGGCGCCGCTTCGCCACCGCGATCGGGCTCGCCGGGCTCGTCGACGACCCACGGTTCGCGACCAACCCCGACCGGGTCCGCCACCGTGCGGAGCTGCTCCCGCTGATCGAGCGCGCGCTGAGTGCCCGCGGCGCCAAGGAGTGGGCCGTGCTCCTGACCGAGGCGGAGATACCGGTCGGGCCGATCAACACCGTCGACGAGGCGCTGCGGCACCCCCAGGTCGTCGCGCGCGGCATGGTCACCGAACTCCAGCACACCGGCGCCGGCACCCTGCGCACCATTGCCTCGCCCATCAAGCTGTCCGGCCACCCGGCGACCGTGCGCACCCCGCCGCCCCGGCACGGGGAGCACACCGCACCCGTGCTGACCGCCATGGGGGTCGACCCGCGGCAGCTGGCCGAGCTGCGCGCGCGAAAGGCCGCGAAGTGACCGCCGTACCCGCCCCCGACGTCACCATCGCGACGTTCCGGTCCGGCGCGGCCGCCGAGATCCGGATCGGTGACGGCAGCCGGCGCAACGCCCTCCCCGGCGAGGCCTGGGCGCGGCTGGCCCGCCAGGTCAGGGAGCTCGGGGCCTGCCGGTCGCTGCGCGTACTGGTGATCCGGGGGCACGGCGACACCTTCTGCGCCGGCTCCGACATGACCGACTGGGTGGATGCGGACTCCGCATACGTCGAGGAGTCCTTCGCGCACATGGAAGAGGCGTTCTCCGCGATCGAGGACTGCCCCGTCCCGGTGGTCGCCGAGATCCGCGGGGTCGCCGCCGGTGCGGGATGCCAGCTCGCCCTCGCCTGCGACCTGCGGCTGATGGCGGACTCCGCCCGGATCGGGATGCCGATCGCCCGGCTCGGCATCCTCGCCAGTCCCGCGTTCGCCGCACGCATGGTCGCCCTGACCGGACCGTCCGTGGCACGGGAGTTGCTCTACACCGGCCGGTTGGTCGACGCCCGCACGGCGGTGGAGCTCGGACTGGCCGACCACCAGGTGCCCGAGGCGCAGCTCACCGACCGCACCGGCCGGCTCACCGCTGCGGTCGCCGCGCAGCCGCCGGCGGCGATCCACGCCGCCAAGCTGGCGGTCGGCGCCGTGCTGGGACCCCAGCGGCAGGCCACCGCCGTCAATCCCCGGCCGGCGGTGGCGCGGTCGCACTTCGGGCAGGCGATCGCCGCGTTCCTCGGGAAGCAGCCGGCGGCAGTCCCGCCGGACCCGCCCCTCGCGCCCTGAGCAGGGATGACATGCGGCGGGTCCGAGGTGATGGCCTCGGACCCGCCGCACGGCCGCCACATGCCCCGCATGCCCTGTTGTTCGCCGTGGGGGTGCTGTGTATCGTCGGAGGGTGACTTGAAGTTTCAAGTAATTGTCCGCGGCCTCGTGGGGCCGCCCCCCCCGACATGCGAAAGAGCGCTCCTGATGACGTCCCCCCTCGGCACCCTTGCGTCCTCCCGCATCGCCACCCCCATCCGCGCCGCCCCCTCTCTGTACGGCTACGACGCAGGGCTCCTCCTGCTGCGCCTCGCGCTCGGACTGACCATGGCGGCCCACGGCGCACAGAAGCTGTTCGGCTGGTTCGGCGGACCGGGGCTGGACGGGACCGGGCAGTTCTTCACGATGAGCGGCTATCCGGCGGGCAGGACGATGGCCGTCGTCGCCGGCCTCACCGAGACGCTCGGCGGGCTCGGGCTGGCGGCCGGGCTGCTCACGCCGCTGGCCGGTGCGGCGGTCGTCGGCACGATGATCAACGCCCTTGCCGTGAAGTGGGGCGGCGGCTTCTTCGCGCCCAAGGGGGTGGAGTACGAGCTGCTGCTGACCGTCGGTGCGGCGGCCCTGACGCTGACCGGGCCCGGCCGTTGCGCCATCGACCGCTTCCTGCCCGCTCTGCGCGCAGCTCGCCCGGTCCATGGCGTGGTCGCGCTGGTGCTGGGTGTGGTGATGGCCGCCGGGGTGCTGCTGGTCCGGAAGTGACGCCTGGGGTGAGTCCCGGGGGCCTCGCCGTGAATGCACCGGAAGTGCGCCACGGTCCGGACGTCGGCCGGTCGGATACCGGCCGGCCCTGGGCGGCGGCCGGGTGTGCGAGGTAGTAGAGCAGAAGCAGGGGGCGGCGCCACGGTGGTGTCGCGGCCGGGAGATCGGAGAACAGGCTTCATGTCCGTACGACGTCTGAACCACGCGGTGCTCAACGTCCGCGATGTGCCGCGGTCGGTGGCGTTCTACACCGAGGCCCTCGGGCTGACGGTGGATGTCGAGATACCGGGGCGGGCCGCGTTTCTCAGCGCTCCCGGCTCACACAACGATCATGATCTGGGGCTGTTCGCGGTGGCACCGGACGCGCCGGGGCCCGAGGCCGGGCGGGTCGGGCTCTACCACCTGGCCTGGGAGGTCGGCACGCTCGGCGAACTCGTCGCGGCCCGGACGCGGCTCACTGAGCGAGGCGCCCTGGTGGGCTCCAGCGATCACCTCGTCGCCAAGTCGCTGTACGCCAAGGACCCGGACGGCAACGAGTTCGAGGTGATGTGGCGGGTGCCGCGGGAGGACTGGCCGGGCCCGGACCTGCCGGACCGGCTGCTGCCCCTCGATCTGGGGGCGGCGCTGGAGCGCTGGGGCCCGGACCGGGAGACGGGCGCCGCCGCCGGCTCGGCCACCTGAGGGGCCCCGGGCGGCCGGGCTTCCTCAGGTACCGGGCGTGGTCTGCTCCGCCGGCTCCGCTCGCCCGGCCCGCGCCGCCCAGCGCTTCTCGACGCCGGCCAGCCGCCAGTACGCCAGCGCCGCGGCCCACACCACCACGAACAGGCCGACGATGATGAAGCCGACGTTGTCGAGGTCGAGGCCGGAAATCCAGCCGGTCAGCGCATCGTTGAGGCCGAGCTTGTCGTGCAGCACGGTCACCAGCTCGATGGTGCCGATGAAGAAGGCGACGGCGATCGACAGACCGGTGATGGTGAGGTTGTAGTAGACCTTGCGCACCGGGTTGGAGAACGCCCACTGGTAGGCGAAGTTCATGAAGGTGCCGTCGAGGGTGTCGAACAGGCTCATTCCGGCGGCGAACAGCAGCGGCAGGCACAGGATCGCGTACCAGGGCAGGCCCGCCGCGGCGCCGCTGCCCGCCATCACCATCAGGGTCACCTCCGTCGCGGTGTCGAAGCCGAGCCCGAAGAGGAAGCCGAGCGGGAACATCTGGCCGGGGCGGGAGATGGAGCGGGTGAACCGCCCCAGGAAGCGGTTCATGAAACCGCGCGCATCCAGGCGCTGCTCCAGCTCGGCCTCGTCGTAGCGGCCCTCGCGCATCCCGCGGAAGACCCGCCAGATCCCGGCCAGCGCGACGAGGTTGAGGGCGGCGATGAGGTAGAGGAACGTTCCCGAGACCGTGGTGCCGATGGTGCCCAGGATCTGGTGTGTACGGGACTCGTCGTCGAGCAGTGTGCCGGCGAGCTGGGCGCCGCCGGCCACGAGGGCCGCCATCGCCACGACCACACTGGAGTGGCCGAGGGCGAACCAGAAGCCCACCGAGACCGGGCGCTTGCCGTCGGCCATCAGCTTGCGGGTGGTGTTGTCGATCGCGGCGATGTGGTCGGCGTCGAAGGCGTGCCGCATACCGAGGGTGTACGCGGTGACGCCGAGCCCGACGCCGAACACCTGGCTGCCGACGGAGTAGTGGTGCGGGACCACGAGCAGGAAAAGCACGCCGAAGGCGACGACATGCAGCCCGGCTATGACTGCCATCAGGCCCGCGGTGCGGAGGGTGTCCTGCCGGCGCCAGCGGAACGCGGCCGGGGCAGGGGTGTTCGGGGTATCGGTGGGCAGGGCCATCCGGCGGTCACGCTCCAGCACCTCGTGGATCAGTTCGTGAGATGCCGTGGCCGGTCTCCTGGCTTAGGGGTATCACCCTGCTCCTGTTGAGCTTGGGGAAGGGTGGCCGCGTCCGCCCCCGCCTTCCCGGCCGCGGGCTGCGGTCAGTGGCGCCGCAGGCGCGCCAGGCGCCTGCGGAAGGGGTGGAAACTCCCCGATCACAGTGGCGAGGGCCGCTCCGGGCTGGGACCACAAGGGTCCGTCACCGGATTCCCGAACACCACGGCCCGGCCACTCTAGCCGCTGCCCGGACGGCGCTCGCTGTGCGGGGGTTTCCGCGGTCCGGAGGGAGAGCGGCCCGCGGTGGGGCAGTGGTCCAGGGGCGGGTCAGTAGTCCAGGGAGGAGAGGAAGGCGTGCAGTTCGTGGTCGAAGAGCGGGGTGTTCTCCAGATTGACCATATGGGCCGCACCCGGTATCCGGACTCTTCGGGCGCCCGGAACCGTCAGGGCTATCGCATGGGCGTTGGCGGAGATGTCTCCGCTGTCGAGATCGCCGTCGAACACGACCGTCGGCACCCGGACCTCGCCGAGGCGGCCGGCGGCGCCGACCTCCAGCGGCATACCGGCACCCATACCGTCGGCATGGACCTCCACATTGGCCGCGGCCGAGGCGCGCATCCGTTCGCGGAATCCCGGGTGCACCGCGGACGGCTCGCGATGGGGCCCGTCCACCCACATCCGCAGGAAGTGCTCGACATACCGCTCCGCGCCGTCCGGTGCGCCGATCGCCGCGACCTGCTCCTTGATGTGCGCCAGGATGAAGGGGTCGGTGAAGGCCCGGCCGCTGATGCCGGGCGAGGCGAGCGCGAGGGCCGTCACCCGGTCCGGGTGGGCGAGGGCGGTGTCGAGCGCGACCCGCGCGCCGTGGGAAAGGCCGACGAGGACCGCGCTGGGAACATCGAGCGCGTCGAGCAGGGCACACAGATCGTCGTGGTTGGCGTAGTCCCCGGTCACGGTGGAGGACAGGCCGTGGCCGCGGGAGTCGTAACGGATCGCGCGCAGGCCTGAGTTGACCAGCCAGGTGAATTGCTCGTCCCACATGTGCTGGTCGAGCATGCCGCCGTGCAGCAGCACCACCGCAGGGCCCGAGCCGGCCGTCTCGTAGAACAGCTCGCCCTCGTCGACCGGCACGAGGCCGTTGTCGATCTCGGACCAGGCGGTGATTCTCTGCGTCATGCTCCTGACCGTCCTTTGTGCATGAGAGGGGCTGTGGGTCTGCTGTCGTGGCCTTCAGGGTTGCCGTTGCTCCCGTTACTGCCTTCACTGCCACGACTGTCCCGACTGCCCTGACTGTCGGTTTCCTCCCGTTGAACGCGCGAGCCGTTCGCCAGGTGCCGGAATTCCTCGCCGAGTCGGTCGAGGACGTGCAGCGCGGTGCGGACGTCCTCGGCGGGCAGGTCGGCCAGTCGCTGCCGCAGCTCCGTCGACTCGAACCGCTGGATCCCGCGTATCGCCGCCGTGCCTTCGGTGGTGAGCCGGATCAGGGAGGAGCGGCGGTGTGCGGGATTCGGGGCCGTCACGACCAGGCCCAGCTCCGCGGCGTGGTTCACCCAGCGCTGCACCGGCTGGCGGTCGAGCCCCATCGTGCGCGCCAACTGCGGGACGGTGCGGGGGCCTTCGGTGTGCAGGGCGTCCAGCAGTGCGTGTTCGCCGGCGGTCATGCCCGTGTCGGCCAGCTCGCGTTCCACCGCGCGCACGACCGTGCGGTGCAGTGGCCACAGGCGTCGGATGACGTCGTACAACAGATCTTCGGTGGCCGTCGGTTCCCCGGCGCTGTCTCCGCCGGCGTGCTCGCCGGCATCCCCCTCGATGACACTCATGATGTCATGATGACACCGGTGATGTCGTTTGGGAAGGGGGCTGCCGCGGAATGGAGTTGAGGAGACGGACGGGTGTGCTGAGGCTCGTGTGACCGGTGGGCGAGTGGCGAATGCGAATGGGTGAGGAAGGTGGACGGCGGATGAAGGTCGGTCTGTTGCGTGCGGTCGGGGTCGCCACGGCGGTCTACGGTGCGGCGGTGGCCGCGGTGCCCGATCTGCTGGCACGGCCCTCGGGGCTGGTCGATGAGGAGGGGCGGACCGGGCGGGCCACGCGCACCTCGCTGCGCCCGCTGGCCTGGCGGGATGCGGTGAGCGGGCTGGCCATGGCGATGGCTCCGGACGGCCCGGCGCTGCGCACCGCCGCGTATGTGCGGATCGCGGCCGACTTCGGGGACGCCGTCCTGCTCGGTGCGACGCTGCCCGGCCGCGACCGGAAGCTGGCGGCGGTGGTGGTGTCCGTCGGGTGGGGCGCGCTGTCGGTGGCCGGGCTGCTCGCGGGCGGGCGGCGGGAGGTCAGGCACCCCCGGGCGGCGGGGCCTCTTCGGGGGTGAAGGTGACGACGAGGTCGGCGCGGTCGCGAGTGGCCGCCACGACACGGGCGTTGGCCTCGTCCGAGGCGTGGACGAACCGCTCGGCGTCGGCGCGCGGGCGCCCGAAGTGTTCATGGCGGTCGACCAGCCGCCGGATCCGCTCCGGGGTGTCCAGGTCCACGTACCAGACCTCGTCGAGCAGTGCGCGGACCCGGGACCAGGGCGCGGAGTCCAGGAGGAGGTAATTGCCCTCGGTCACGATGAGCGGGATGTGGGGTGCCACGGGGATGCTGCCGGCCACCGGCTCCTCGATACGGCGGTCGAACGCCGGGGCGTAGACGGCGCTGTCCGGCTCCGGCTCGCGCAGGCGCGCCAGCAGCGCCGCGTATCCGGCCGGATCGAAGGTGTCCGGCGCGCCCTTGCGGTCCGTACGGCCCAGGCGGCGCAACTCCGCCTCGGCGAGATGGAAGCCGTCCATCGGGACGAGCGCCGCCCGCCCGGCCAGCTCCGCCACGAGGTGGGCGGCGAGAGTGGACTTGCCGGCGCCGGGCGGGCCGGTGATGCCGAGCAGCCGGCGCCGGGCGGGAGTCGCGGAGTCGGCGAGCCGGCGGGCGCGGGAGAAGAGGTGCCGGGGATCCATGGTGCGTCCATCGTGCCCGATCGGCGGCGCCGGCGGCCGGATGCGCCCCCCCGGTCGGTGGCCCGAGGCCTCGACGGCTGCCTCGGCGGCGTCGCCAGCGGCCGCGCTCCGGCCGCACGCCTCGCGCGCGGTCCCCGTAGGTCAGCCCTGGTACTCCATGCCGTACTTCGCGCCGATCCCGTTGAGGCGGTCGAGGTCGGGGTGGCCGTCCTTCATGACGACCGGTCCGGCGTCACACAGGTCCTCGATGAACTCCTCCCAGCCGCCCGGCGACGAGATCTGCAGACACCGGGCGGGCGGCTGGGAGGCATTGCGCAGGGCATGCGGTGTGCCGTGCGGCAGCAGGGCGCACATACCGGGGGTGAGGCGGTGGGTGGTGCCGTCGAAATCGACCTCCATCGCGCCTTCGAGGACATAGACGAACTCATCGGCGTGGTGGTGGATGTGCGGAGGGATGTCGACGTCGAGCTGGTTCTCCAGGATGGCGAGCCGGCCCCCGGTGTCGGTGGTGCGGGCCTTGACGTCGCATCCGGGCGGCAGCGGGACGCGCCCCGGCCGCCGTTCGCCGGGCTGTAGTACGAGAAAGCGCTCCTTGGGCATGGTGATCGCGGATCCTCTCCCGGCCCGTCGGATGTCCGCCGGGCCCTCGGGGGCCACCTGGGCGGCCGGTGTGAGCACGATTCGGAATCGGAATCCGATTCCGTTTCACGAGCGTAGCAGTAGCATCGGCTGCGTGGCACCCTCTTCGACCTCCTCCTCCACGCCCCCGCGCAGGCCGCGTGCCGACGCCGAGCGCAACCGCACCCGTGTGCTGGACGCCGCGCGGGAGCTGTTCCGTACGCGTGGCGACGAGGCGCAGATGCCCGAGGTCGCCCGGGCGGCGGGGGTGGGGATCGGTACTGTCTACCGGCACTTCCCCAGCCGGGCGGCGCTGATCGCCGCCGTGGGGGAGCAACGCCAGGCGGAGATCGTGGAGTTCGGGCGCGACCGCTGTCTGCCGAGCGCGGCGGCCGCCGACGGGCTGGCCGCCTATCTGGCGCACATCGGTGAGGTGCTCAGCGCCGAACGCGGACTGTCCGCCTCGATCGAGGCGGCGTTCGGTTCCACCGAACCGACCGGCGAGGGGCGGGCCGGGGCCGAGACGGTCGCCGGTCAGCTGCTCGCCCGCGCCAAGGAGGAGGGCACGGTGCGCGCGGATGCCGAGGTCGGCGATGTGGTGATGATCGTGTGCGGGCTGGCGGCAGTGATCCGTAACGACGCGGGGGACTGGCGCCGTTACGTACGGAATGCCTGCGCGGGGCTGCGGCCCTAGGGGAGACACTCCCTGGGCGTATTGACCTGGAGGCGCGGCCGCAGCTCAGATGACCGCTCGGGCGGCGCTCAACGGGGGCCGGGCGCAGTCCGGTCGGCGAGGCCCAGGCGCCACAAGGACGTGACCTCGGCCGCGCGGGCCACGTGGAGCGGGTCCGAGGTGTCACGGGCGCGCGGATGGCGCGGGGTGATGTCGAGCCTGCCCAGGACCGTGAGGCCGGCCGCGGCGAAGGCGTCGAGGAGTGCGGCGTGCGGACGCAGTCCGAGGTGTTCCGCCAGGTCGGAGAGGATCAGCCAGCCCTCGCCGTCCGGCGTCAGATGGCCGGCGAGGCCGTTCAGGAAGCCGTACAGCATGCGGTTGCCCGGGTCGTACACCGCGTGCTCCACGGGGGAGGTCGGTTTCGCGGGCACCCATGGGGGGTTGCAGACGACCAGCGGGGCGCGGCCGGCCGGGAACAGATCGGCCTCGATGACCTCCACCTGCCCGGCGACGCCCAGTCGTTCGGTGTTCTCGCGGGCACAGGCCAGCGCCCGCGGATCCTGGTCGGTGGCCACGACCCTGCGCACGCCGCGCCGGGCGAGCACCGAGGCCAGGACACCGGTGCCGGTGCCGATGTCGAACGCCAGCTCCTCGGAGGGCAGCGGCGCCTCGGCCACCAGGTCGACATATTCGCCGCGGGCCGGGGAGAAGACGCCGTAGTGCGGATGGATCCGGTCGCCGCCGAGCGCCGGGATCTCGACGCCCTTCTTGCGCCATTCGTTGGCGCCGATCAGGGCGAGGAGCTCGCGCAGCGAGACGAGGGCGGTGGTCGGGTCCGGGCCTTCCGCGGCGGCGGACGCCTCGCCGCGGACGGCCTCGCCGGGGCCGTATGCCCGGGTGCAGGCCTCGCGGACGTCGGGGGCGCGGTGCAGCGGGACGGCGAGGGTCGCGTCGAGCGGGACCAGCAGCATGCCCAGGATGCGGGCACGGTGATTCTGCGCGGCCCGGTGCACATGGAACGCCTGGGTGACATCGGCGGGCGGCGTCTTGCGGGGGCGGCGGTCGATACGGCGGGCCATCGCCGTCAGCAGCTGACGGGCGTTGTGGAAGTCGCCGCGCCACAGCAGCGCGGTGCCCTCGCAGGCGAGCTTGTAGGCGTCGTCGGCCTTGGTCCGGTCGTCCGCGATGACGATACGGCGCGGCGGCGGGGCGCCGTTCTCGGAGCGCCAACGGGCGGAGCGGGGCTGGTCGCCCTCGGTCCATTCGACGACCGGCGGGTGGTTCACCGAAGAGTGCCTCGTGTGTGTGGTGGGAGCCCCTCCCAGGGGTGCCGCCCTCGGGGCGGCGCCGGTCCGGCGCCGGGGGAGCGTGAAGCGCTCGCAGGAGACGGTGGGCGGAGTGGTGTGTCGGTTGACTTTACTCCGTATTGGGATCGCCCTCGGCCCGCACCGAGGTGAGAGGGAGGGAGCGGGCGGCCCCCGCGGTGGCGCGCGCCCGGCCGGGAGGCGGAGCCGTGCCGTGGCGCCCACCGGGCAGCGCCCGGGCCGAGGTCAGTCGATGCCGAAGGCTTCGGCGTAGCGCACCGTGCCGCGCGGGGGCGTGGAGTCGTCCAGGGACAGCGCCATGAAGGCCTCGTCCGGCCAGGGCTGCGGGGGCAGAATGCCGAACCGGGCGGCCGGGACGAATCCGAAGCGCGGGTAATACGGCGGATGGCCGAGCACGATCGCGGTCCGCTCGCCTGCCGCCCGCGCGGCCTCCAGGAGCGCCCGGATCACCGCATCGCCCGCACCGCACTTCTGGTACCCGGGCAGCACCGCGCACGGCGCCAGCGCCACGGCGGGGACCTCGTCGACATGACAGCGGGTCAGCAGCGCATGGGCGGCCGGGGTGCCGTCCGCCGCGTCGGCCACGTAGGACAGGCCCGGCAGCCAGGCCGATGGGTCGCGGCGCAGCGCGTCGACGAGATCGGCCTCGCCGGCCGTCTCGAAGGCGGCGAGGTGGATCCGGCGGACGGCCGCGGTGTCCGCGGTGGTCTCGGGGCGGGGATGCCAGGGGCCGGAGGCCGCGGCCGGGTCTCCGGAGCCGCTGTCGCCGGTCTCGTGCGAGCCGTGGGATGCGTGAGTGCCGGTCATGTCCGTCATCGTCGCACCGGCCTCTGACAAACGGCCAAGGATTTTCCGCTCCGCCGTCGACAACGGGCCGTCACCAGCAGGCCGTCGACAACTGGCCGTCGGCGGGCGGGCGTCGGCAGGCGCCCGTCACCGGACGGGTCAGTGCGCGGTGCGGCGGTCCGGGCGGCGTATCAGGAAGGCGGCGGCCGATCCGGCGGCGAAGAGGGCGACGACGGAGAGGGCGGTACTCATCCAGGAGGTGCCGAGCCAGTGTCCGCCGAAGTAGCCGAGGCTCACGCTGTAGGACGCCCAGGCGAAACCGGCCAGTGCGGACCACGGGAGGAACTCGCGGACCGTACGGTGCGCGACACCGGCGCCCAGGCTGACCACGGAGCGTCCGGCAGGGGCGAAGCGGGCCAGGACGACGATGCCGCCGCCGCCTCGCGTCAGCGCCGTACCGAGTCGTTCCTGTGCCGTGCTCAGCCGGCGGGAGCGGCCGATGGCGCGGTCGAAGCGGTCGCCGCCGCGCCGGGCGAGCCGGTAGGCGACCATGTCGCCGAGCACGGAGGCGGTGGCCGCGCACAGCACCAGGGAGATGATTTCGGCCAGGTGGGCACCGGTGTGGACGGTGGCGGTGACCTCGACGCCGCCGACCGCGTCCGCCGCCGTGCCGGTGCCGGCCGCCGTCGTGGCCGCGGCGATCACCAGGACCCCACTGGGCAGAATCGGGACGAACACATCGAGAACGATCGAGAGACTGACGATCACATACACCCAAGGGGTGCCGCCGAGGGACCCCAGGCTTTCCAGCAACGTCCTTCTCCCGGTCCGAACCCCGCCGCGACGTCGCTCGGTGCGGCAGGGGCGGCTCTACAGCCATACAGCGTACGCCTGGCCGCGGTGGCCGAAAGGGCGGGGGTGGGATGCGTGGGAAGCGGCATTGTGTGCGGGGCATCCGGCATGCGCGATATGCCGGGTGAGCCGGGAATGGCCGACGCCGGTCGCCGCTCGGCGTGTCCGTCGCCCCGCCTGTCCGCCGCCCGGCCTCTCCGCCGTCCGTCCTGTCCCTCGTCCGTGGACGCGGCACGGCCCGTACGGCGGAGATGCCGTACGGGCCGTGAGGGGCGGGGCCGGGATGTCCCGGGCCCCGCGCCGGGAAGTGGTGCGTCAGACGGCGGAGGGCTCCCGCTGAGCGGACGGGGCCGTCTCCTGTCCGCGGTCGCCGAAGAAGACCCGGTCGAGCGCCCACGAGCCGGGGCCGGCGAAGAAGAGCAGCAGGAACGCCCAGCAGTACATCGCGGAGGCCTCGCCACCGTTCTGTATCGGCCACAGCGCCGAGCCCTGGTGCGCGGAGAAGTACGCGTACGCCATCGAGCCGGAGCTGATGAACGCGGCGGCGCGGGTGCCCAGGCCGAGCATCACCAGGAGACCGCCGGCCAGCTGGATCACGGCGGCGTACCAGCCCGGCCAGCTGCCGGTGGGGACGGTGCCGCCCTGACCCATCGCACCGCCGAGGACGCCGAAGAGCGAGGACGCGCCGTGGCAGGCGAAGAGCAGGCCGATGACGATGCGGAAGAGTGCGAGCACGTGCGGGGTGGATCTCTGGAGGAACGTGGTGAGCGGTGACATGTGGGGACTCCTACGGTTTCTGGGGACGACGTAACCGTGAAGGGGACAGGTTAGGGACACCTAATCTGTACTTGCAAGTTCAACCTCTGGCCAAATGGGATCTTTGGCTGGAAGTGGCCACACCAGTCGCCGAAACCACGCCTGCCGCCGGAACCACGCCGCTCGCCGAGGCCCTGCCCGACCCCATTCCGCTCGCCGAAGCCCTGCCCGCACCCGTGCCCCGGCCCGGGGCCGCGCCCTCGACCGCCGCCCGCAGGGCCGCCCGTGCGACCGCATCCGTATCGGCCAAGGTGACCGACCCCACCCCGGGACGCGCCCCGGCCGCCGTCACCCAGTGCACTCCCTCCGTCGGCACCCCGACCGCGAACCGCCGCGGATGGTGCCGCCCGTCGGCCTCGATGAGGCGGTACGGGCTCGGCGTCACATCGAGCCCGCCCGTCTCGTAGCCGTCCACGGTGTGCGGCCGGCCGCCGCCCTCGGCCAGCAGCCGGGCCAGCAACAGGTCCGCGGTGCGCCGGACATCCGGTTCCGGCAGCCGCGCCTCGATCAGCGCCGTCGCCGTCACCGTGGAGCCCGGCACGTCCTGCGAATGGGCCGTGAAACCGGGCTCGTGGCCGTCGGCGGAGCCGAGCCGGAGGGTCATCCGGGGGCCGATGACCTCCAGCACCCCGGCCTCGATCAGTGCGGTCATCTCCTCGATCCGGCGCCGCGGCGGCCCGATGGACAGAAAGGCGTTGAGCGGGGTGTACCAGCGGTCCAGGTGGTCGCGGCGGGACGCGCCGGCCAGCCCGCCGTGGTCGACGATCTGCCGCAGCTCGTTGCGCAGATCCCGCAGTACGTCCAGCGCCGCCTTGACCGGGCCGGACACATTGTCCTGGCGGGCGTGTGCGACGTCCTCCCGCAGATGGTCCAGCAGCCACTCCCGGAAGGCGGCGCGGCCGGCGAACGACCGCTCCGCGTGCGGCCGGGAGACCCGGTCCCAGTCCCAGCGCTCGCCCGGCGCGATCCCGAACGCGTCCAGGGCGGCGGCCTCTTCGGGGCTGCGGTGCGCGCTGCCCAGGAAGCGCTGCCGGAAGCGCTCCCGGAAGAGGTGGCCCGCCGCATCGTCCGCGGCCCGCCGCGCCAGCAGCGCCTCGTAGTAGACCGTCTCCACTTCCTTGGCCACCAGGGGCCAGACCTCCGCCAGGAAATCGGGCAGTTCACCGGAGTCCGCGCGCTTGCGGAAGGCCGCTATCACGTCCGGGGTGAGCAGCAGCGGCAGATGACGGCCGTGCGCGCCCTTCGCGTTGTCGCCGCGCGCGTGGTACGGGACGCCGCGCCGGGAGCCCGCGTACAGCCGGGGTTCGCGGCCGGACGGCAGATACGTCAGCGTCCCGCCGGCACCGCGGACGAACCGGCCGCCCCGGGCCGTCGTCAGCAGCGCCATGTGATCGAAGAAGTTGAGGCCGAGACCGCGCAGCAGTACCGGACGGCTCGGCGGCAGTGCCTCCAGGGCGGCGGAGAGATCGGCGGGATTGGCGGGCGGCAGATAGCGCAGCCCGTGCCCGGCGGCGTAGTCGGCCAGCCGCCGCTGCTCGGCGTCCGCAACGGCCGGCAGATGGCCCTGGGCGAGGACCACCGCCCCCAGGCCGTGCAGCGTCCGGCCGTTGTCGAGGGTGAGGGACTGCGAGCCGTCGGGGGCCTCGGCCAGCCGCACCGCGCAGGCCGGGTGCGTCACGACCGTCACCTCCTCAGGGGCGGTGCGCACCGTGTGGCGGAAGACCCACTCCAGATAGCGGCCGTACAGCGCGCGCCCCGGATAGTCGTCCGGGCCGACCTCGCACCCCTCCCAGGCGTACAGGCTCGGCCCGGTGCGTATCGGGCCGGCGCACTCGACGCTGTCGTCGGTGAACAGGGTGACCTGCGAGGCCACGGTGTTCATCAGCAGCTCGGGCGGCTGGGCGGTGCGCCACACCTGGCCGGCGCCGGGCGGTGCGGGGTCGATGACGTGGACGGTCAGCCGGGAGCCCGGGGCCAGTTCGGCGGCCGAGGCGCAGATCCGCTCCAGCACGCTCGTCCCGCGCGGCCCGGCGCCGACGAGCGCGAGGGCGGGCCGGGGGCGGTGGTCGGCGAGGTGGTCGGCGGCCAAGAGGAGCTCTCCCTGCGGCGGCGGACGGCCGGCCCGTAGGGGCACGGCCGCCCGGGAAGTCGGGCGACGAGCAAAACGTGCGCCCCATCATCACCGCCCGAACCGGTGGCGGAGCACCGGGGTGGGCAAAAACATGTGGCGGTTTTGCAGGTAGGACGCCCTGCCTCCGGTGCGCGCCAGTGCCCGGCCGGAGGTTCACGGACGCCGGGCCGCCCGCATCATCCGGACTTCGGCCGTTCGGTGCCCGCCTCCGGACCGCCCGCACCACCGGATTCCCCGCCAACTCGCGCATCGGTCAACGCAGCACGCCAGACCGTGACGAGCCGGACGCCGCCCTGCTTCTCCCGGCGGGTCTGGTCCAGGGCGAGCCGCGCCGCACGGCCCGCCAGCGTCAGCGTCATCAGCTGATTGCCGAACCAGGGACCGCCCGTGCGCCGCCACTTCACCGCCGGCCGGGGCAGCCGTCCGTGCCGGGCCAGCAGCTTGCCCAGCCAGCGGCCGGACCGGCTCCAGCCGAAGCGGAAACCGGCCTGCAGCGAGCCGGGAATGCTGTTGTGGACGGGGGAGCAGGTCAGCTGGAGCACCCGGCTCGCGGGGTGCGGACCGGCGCCGCGCCAGTGCGGCTCCGCCACATAGGCATGGTGGACGTCCCCGGACAGCACACAGACCGTCGCCGGGGCGTGGGCGCCGGAGCCCGCCTCGGCGATCAGCTCGGTGAGCGCGGTGAACGAGCCGGGGAAGGCCGACCAGTGCTCCAAGTCGGCGCGCTGGCGCAGACGCTCGCTCCTGCGGGCCCAGCGGGGGCCGCGTTCACCGGCGCACAGCGCGGCGTTCCAGCCCTCTCCGGCATGGATGAGATGCGGCAGCAGCCAGGGCAGCGAACTGCCGAGCAGCAGATGGTCGTAGCTGCCGCGCCCGTCCAGCACCGCCTGCCGCAGCCATTCGCCCTCGGTCTTGTCGAGCATCGCGCGGTTGCTCTCGTCCAGGACGCGGGTGGCCCGGGTGTCGATCATGACCAGCCGCACCCGGCCGAAGTCGCGGCGGTAGCTCCAGCGGGCGTGCGCCGCATCGGCGTCCGCACCGGCCGCGAACTCCCGCACCAGCTCCGTGGCGTCCGGCACCGACTGGACCTGCGCGTACAGCTCGTCGGCGGCCAGTTCAGCGGGCGAGAGATTGCCCAGATGCTGATGGACCCAGTACGACATCAGGCCGCCGAGTATCCGCTCGCGCCACCACGGGGTCGCGCGCATCCGGGCCAGCCAGGACGCCGAGGTGTTCCAGTCGTCGATCACATCGTGATCGTCGAAGATCATGCAGCTGGGGACCGTGGACAGCAGCCAGCGGACCTCCGGGTCGAGCCAGGACTCGTAGTAGAGGTAGGTGTATTCCTCGTAGTCGGCGACCTGCTTCCACGGCGGCTCGGTGAGGTCGCGGCGCCCGGCCAGCACCTGCGCGGTCGCCTCGGAGGTCTGGTCGGCGTAGACCTGGTCGCCCAGAAGGAGCAGCACATCGGGGCGCTGCCGTCCGGAACCGGCGGCCAGGGTGGCGGCGAGGGTGTCCAGGGCGTCCGGGCCGACCGGGTCGTGCGCCGCGTTCGAGGGCGTCGCGGACCAGCGGCAGGAGCCGAAGGCGAAGTGCAGGGGCTCGTGCGCGGAGGCGGGGAGCGTACGGATCGTGCTCGCGGGGAAGCGGCTGTCGGGCAGCGGCCAGACCTTCTCCCCGCTACCGCTGGGAGGTGCCCCCGGCTCGTCGTCCAGCAGGACCTGGTAGGGCGTCTCGGTGCCGGGTGTCAGACCGGTCACCGGGACCAGCGCGTAGTGGTGCCCGGCGACCTGCCAGGTGTGCTGCGCGCCGGCCGCCCCGTCGTCGCAGCGGACGTGCACCACGCACGGCCGGTCGGTCTCCACCCACACCGTCGCGCTGTCCGCGTCGACATACCGCAGCAGCGGCCCCAAACGCAGTCCGGCCATCGGGTGCCTCCCCTCGTCGTGGTCAGAGGATAGGAGCACAGCGGGCGCGGCGGGTGACCGGGACGGCGGCGCGCCCGCCGGCCGGTGATTTTCCGGCCGACGGGCGCGTGGATCGGCACCCCGGGGAGCGGGGCTCAGCAGCCGTCCAGGATCTTCTTCAGCGCGGTCTTCTCGGCGGAGTCCGCGGTCATGCCGTACTCATGCTTCACCCACACCCACATCCGGGCGTACTCGCAGTGGTACGAGGTCTTCGGCGGCAGCCACTTCGCCGGGTCCTTGTCACCCTTCTCCTGGTTGAGGTTGTCGGTGACGGCGATCAGCTGGGAATGGGTGAGGTCGTTGGCCAGCTCCTTGCGGCGCTCGGTGGTCCACTGGGCCGCGCCGGACTTCCAGGCCTCGGACAGCGGGACGACATGGTCGATGTCGAGGTCGGCCGCGTCGGTCCAGGTCGCGTCGTCGTAGGCCGAGACCCACTTGCCGCTCTTCGCCGCACAGCTGTCGTCCTGCTGCACGTCCGTGCCGTCGCGCTTGAGCACCACTTCGCGGGTGTTGCAGTTCTTGTCCTGGTCGATCCAGTGCGGGAACTTGTCGCGGCTGTAGCCGTCCTGGGGGCCCTCGGCCTGTTCCTTGATGTCGGCGAGGTACGTCCGGGCGGTGCCGGCGTCCGGCGGGCTGGGCGGTGCCGCCTGGGCGGACTGGCAGCTGAGCGCCAGCGTGCAGACCAGGGCCGCGGCCGAACCCGCGGCGAGGGAAACTCGACGCGCGTAGACCTTTTTCATCGAAACTCCCGAAATGTGGGGGGAAGTTGACGTGCGGTGCGTCGCCCATGGTGTCGGCGTGGGGTTTCCATGGGGTGGGCACCAGGTAACAGGGTGACGACATGCCCACGTCAGTTCAAGGGCTGACAGGGCGCCATAAATGCACAACGGCGCTCCGGTTGTGGCGCTCCGGCGTATGCGCCCCCGTGGCACCCCTACAGTGAGCGCGTGCTGCTGCCGGTCAACACCACTCTCGGGATCGTCCTCGTCGTCCTGCTGATCGCCGCCGTGGCCGTCGCCGCACTGGCCCGCCTCGGCCACGCCCGGGCCATCGCCGTCGCCGGACTGCGCGCCGCCGCCCAACTGGCCGCCGTCTCCTACCTCATCGGCTGGGTGGTGCACGCCCTTTCCTGGCTGCTGGGTTTTCTCGTGCTGATGTTCGCGGTGGCGGTACGGACCGCCGGGCGCCGGATCACCCGGAACCGCAGCTGGTGGTGGGCCGCCGCACCGATCGCCGTCGGCGTCGTCCCGGTCGTCGGGCTGCTGCTGCTCACCGGTCTGGTGCCGCCGCGCGGGCTGGTGCTCATCCCCGTCACCGGCATCCTGATCGGCGGCGCGCTGACCGCCACCGTCCTGGGCGGGCGACGGGCGCTGGACGAGCTGGAGACCCGGCACGGTGAGTTCGAGGCGGGCCTCGCGCTGGGGCTGCCCGACCGTGACGCACGGATGGAGGTCGCCCGGCCGGCCGCGTCGGACGCCCTGCTGCCGGGGCTCGATCAGACCCGGACCGTGGGGTTGGTCACACTCCCCGGCGCGTTCGTCGGCATGCTGCTGGGCGGGGCCTCGCCCGTACAGGCCGGTGCGGTGCAGCTGTTCGTCCTGGTGGCCCTGCTGGCGGTGCAGGCGACGGCCTGTGCGGTGGTGCTGGAGCTGGTCGCGCGCGGAAGGCTGCACCGCGTACCCTTGACGGCAGCAGAAGGGGAGTAGCTCTCTGCCGGACCGTCGACATACTGCCCGCCCGTAGTGGCGAGCCGGCGCCCGGAGCGTGGTACGCAGCAGTGCCGCGCCAGCGAGACCTTCGGCCGCAGTGTTTGACGCTGCCGTGCCGAAGCGACCCCTTTCCCGGGCCCTTTGGTGCGGCCCGACCGATCGAGGTATCCCACCCCGTGTTCAGTCTCACCGTCGCCGCCGTCGTCTTCGGCGTCGTCTTCCTTGCCGAACTGCCCGACAAGACCGCCCTCGCCGGTCTGATGCTCGGCACCCGCTACCGCGCCTCGTATGTCTTCGCCGGTGTCGCCGCCGCCTTCCTGGTGCATGTCGCCCTCGCGATCGCCGCGGGCAGCGTGCTGACCCTGCTCCCGCACCGCCTGGTACAGGGCGTGGTCGGTGTCCTCTTCCTTGCGGGCGCCGCCGTGCTGCTGTTCAGGAAGGACGAGGACGAGGAAGAGGTGAAGAAGCCCGCCGACCAGAGCTTCTGGAAGGTCTCCGGGGCGGGCTTCATGATGATCCTGGTCGCCGAGTTCGGCGATCTGACCCAGATCATGACCGCCAACCTCGCGGCCCGTTACGACGACCCGCTCTCCGTCGGCGTCGGCGCCGTGCTGGCGCTGTGGGCCGTGGCGGGCTTGGGCATCCTGGGCGGCCGCACGCTGATGAAGTATGTGCCGCTCAAGCTCATCACCAAGGTCGCGGCGGGCGTGATGCTGCTGCTCGCGGGCTTCAGCCTGTACGAGGCGATCGCGGGCTGAGGACGGGCCGAAGGGGCGGGTCGCCGTCGGGGCCCGCCCCTTCGGAGGAGCCCCGGAGTCGCGCTCAGGTCGTGACGTGCACCGCGATCAGGCGGTGACGTGCACCGCGATCAGGCGGTGACGTGCACCGCGATCAGGCGGTGACGTGTACCGCGATCAGGCCGTCCGCCAGCGCCTCGACGCGGACCCGGGTGAGGTCGGGCACCTGCACGGTGGGGGCGAACGCGGCGGCACGGTCACCGACGCCGACCACTCGCATCCCGGCCGCCCGGCCCGCCTCGATGCCCGCCTCGGAGTCCTCGAACACCAGGCAGTCCTCGGGGGCGAAGCCCAGCTCGGCGGCGCCCTTGAGGAAGCCCTCCGGGTCGGGCTTGCTGGCGCTCACACTCTCCGCCGTGATCCGCACGGCCGGCACGGTCAGTCCGGCCGCGCCCATCCGGGCGTCGGAGAGCGGGATGTCGGCGGAGGTCACCAGGGCGTGCGGGAGGGTGGCGAGGGAGGCCATGAACGCGGGTGCGCCGGGGACCGGCACCACGCCGTCCATATCGGCGGTCTCTTGC
The DNA here is from genome assembly GCF_028870195.1 of Streptomyces sp. G7(2002). Lineage (NCBI taxonomy): Bacteria > Bacillati > Actinomycetota > Actinomycetes > Kitasatosporales > Streptomycetaceae > Streptomyces > Streptomyces sp. G7(2002). The sequence continues at coordinate 3,204,085 of NZ_CP102609.1, read as the reverse complement.
GCCAGCATCCGGCGGTTGTCCGCCAGGTTGAGCTCCATCGGGCGGTCCGGGAGCAGTGCGGCCATGGTGGCCCAGCCCTGCCGGCCGTGGACGACCTGGAGCACCTCGTCCGCGTCCAGCCCCTGCTCGGCCGCCCAGCCGCGCCAGCAGCGCTCGACGACGGCTTCGGAGTTCACGATCGTGCTGTCCATGTCCAGCAGCAGGGCGCGGGCGGTGAGCGTGGTGGTGGCCGTCATCGGCAAGCTCCTGGGCGCTACGGGCATACGGACGGTGCGGATCGCACCCGTGCGGAAGAACAGAGCGGTCCCGCCCGCCGGTCAGGGAGTGCGGGCGGAACCACTTTGTTTCTTCACGATACAAAATGGAGCGGCCGGCGACAACCAGGCAGGTCAGCGCCCTGCTCACCAGGGCTACGGCTCGTGCGTCCGGGACTCCAGGGACGCCCGGGTCACCGCGCCGTAGACGCCGTCCGGATCGCCCGCCACCCCGTAGGCCCGCTGGTAGCGCGACACGGCGTCCCGTACGTCCGCGTCGTAGCGGCCGTCGTCCGGGCCGGGATACACCGCCACCTGCCGCAGCCGCCCCTGTAGCTCCCGCACTTCGGGGCCACCGGCCCCCTCGCGCAGCACGAGCGGCCCGGTGGGCGGGGCGCTGGGGCCGTGGGTGGCGGGGGAGTCCGAGACGCTGCCGGAGGCCCGGGTGGGGGCGGGGGGACGCGGGGCCGGGGTCCGGTAGGGCCGCACGGTGGCCTCGGGGGCGGTCGCGTCGGGCGACGCGGAGCGGGCCGGGGTGGGGGAGTCGGGGCCGCTCGGTGCGGGGGCGGATGTGCCGCCGGTGGGGAGGGTGGCGCCGGGGGAGGTGCTGCCGCGGCCGGGCGCCGTGGCCCGGGTCCGGGTGTCGTCGGAGAGGGCGTCGGTGCCGATCATCACGGCCGTGGCGGCCACCGCGGCCCCGGCGGTCAGCAGCACGGCGGGCAGCAGGCGCTTGCGGCGAAGGGAGGCGGGGGAGCGGCCGGCGGGTTGCTCCGTCGGCCGCTCCTCCTCCGATGCGTGGAACGTCCGGGAGGCCGGGCTCGGACGGCGCCGCATCCGGGGCGCCAGGGGTTCGGCCGGGCCGGTGGCCGGCGGAGTGGGGGCGAGGGGCGGGCTGGTGGCGTCCGACGGGCCGTCGGCGAGGGGCGGCCCGGCGGCGGTCGACGGGCCGTCGGTGCGATGCACCGCCGCGTCCACCCCGGGTAAGTCCAGCAGGTCGCCCCGGCCGGTGCCGGTGCCGCTCGCCCCGCCGTGATCGCCCCCGTCGTCGTCGGCCTCCCCGTCGCCGTCGCCGTCGGGCAGTGACACGTACGGCCGAATGCGCAGCGGATCGAAGTCGTCCGCCCCGACCGCCGCACACAGGCAGCTCGGCCGGCCGCCGCCGCGTACGGGGGCGCGGCAGTGCGGACAGGTCTGTGCCGTCACGGGTGTTCCCCTCCCTGGAGGCATCGAACCGGCAGCGATTATCCAGACGCCGCACCGGTCCGCGCAGGCGCTCGAAGACATCCGCCCGGCATGCCCCAGGTGTCCCCCGGACGACCCCCGGTACCGGCCGTCACTCGGCGGGCCATATCCGGCGGAACCGCCCAGGATGGAAGAAGTCCGAAGCAGGGACGCAACGGGAAGGGCGGCCGGCGGTGGCCCGGGACGGGACGGACGGCCGGCACCGCACGGGACGCTCCGGGGCCCCGGCACCGCACGGGACGCTCCGGAACGGAGGGAGACGCTCATGGCGCAGGACACCGGCGCTCCTGCCGTCCCCGGCGAGGACCGGTCCCGGCGGACGGTCCTCGCCGCGATCGGCGCGCTGTTGCTCGGCCTGCTCATCGCGGCGCTCGACCAGACCATCGTCGCCACCGCGCTGCCCACGATCGTCAGCGACCTCGGCGGCATCAACCATCTCTCCTGGGTCGTCACCGCCTACCTGCTGGCCTCGACGGCCGCGACACCCCTCTGGGGCAAGCTCGGTGACCTGTACGGCCGCAAGAAGCTCTTCCAGACCGCCATCGTGATCTTCCTGATCGGCTCGGTGCTGTGCGGTATCGCGCAGAACATGGGCGAGCTGATCGCCTTCCGGGCCCTCCAGGGGCTGGGCGGCGGCGGGCTGATCGTGCTGTCCATGGCGATCGTCGGCGATATCGTGCCGCCCCGCGAACGGGGGAAGTACCAGGGCCTGTTCGGTGCCGTCTTCGGCAGTTCGAGCGTCCTCGGCCCGCTGCTCGGCGGGCTGTTCGTGGACCACCTCAGCTGGCGCTGGGTGTTCTACATCAACGTCCCCGTCGGCATCGTCGCGCTCGCCGTCATCGCCGCCGTGCTGCACATCCCGCGCCGCCGCACCCCGCACCGGATCGACTACCTGGGCACCGCGACGATCGCCGCGGTCGCCGCCTGCTTCGTGCTGATGACCTCGTTCGGCGGCGTCACCTACCCCTGGGCCTCCTGGCAGGTCGTGGGGTGCGGTGTGCTCGGCGTCGTCCTGCTGGGCGCCTTCCTCGTCATCGAGCGCCGGGCCGCCGAACCCGTGCTGCCGCTGCGCCTGTTCCGGCTGCGCACCTTCTCGCTCACCGCCGTCATCGGCTTCGTCATCGGCTTCGCGATGTTCGGATCGATGACCTATCTGCCGACGTTCCTGCAGGTCGTACAGGGCGTCAGCCCGACCATGTCCGGGGTGCACATGCTGCCGATGGTCTTCGGCATGCTGCTGGCCTCCACCGGCTCCGGGCAGATCGTCAGCCGCACCGGCCACTACAAGGTCTTCCCGATCGCCGGCACCGGTGTCGTGGCGCTCGGCCTGCTGCTGTTGCACCGGCTCGACCAGGGCAGCGGGGTCGCCGAGATGAGTGCCTGCTTCTTCGTCTTCGGCTTCGGACTCGGCCTGGTCATGCAGGTGCTGGTGCTCATCGTGCAGAACGCCGTGCCCTACAAGGACCTGGGCGTGGCCACCTCCGGTGCCACGTTCTTCCGCTCCATCGGCGGCTCGTTCGGCGTCTCCCTCTTCGGCACGGTCTTCGCCGGCAACCTCGGTACGCGGATCGCGGACGCCCTCGCCGGTCAGCAACTGCCGCCGGGCATCGACCCTTCCAGGGTCGCCGAGGACCCGCGGACCGTCGCGCAGCTGCCGCCCGGCCGGCGCACCGCCGTCCTCGACGCCTACGCCATCTCCATCACCGATGTCTTCCTCTACGCCGTCCCCGTCGTCCTGGTCGCCTTCGCGCTGGCCTGGTTCCTCAAGGAGGAGCCGTTGCGCAGCAGTGTCACGGCGCCCGACACCAGCGAGGTGCTCTCCTCCAACCCCGTCGAACGGTCCTCGCGCGACGAGGTCGCCCGCGCCCTGTCCATCCTCGGCAGCCGAGAAGGCCGCAAGCACATCTACGAGAAGATCGCCGCACGGGCCGGACTGGACCTCAAACCGGCCGCGGCCTGGCTGATCCTGCGCATCCACCGCTACGGCTCGGTGGAACCGGGACTGCTCGCCGAACGCAGTACCGTGCCGCTGGGAGTGATCTCCGAGAGCGTCCGCCAGATCGAGGAACGCGGACTCGCCACCCGCGAAGGGCTGTTGCTGCTGCTCACCGGCCCTGGACGGGAGACCGCGGAGCGGCTCTCGGCGGCCCGTCAGCAGTCGCTCGCGGAGATGCTGGGCGACTGGTGGACCAGGGACCGGCCCACCGATCTCACCGAACTCGTCCACGAGCTGACGGCGGAGCTGTGCGGCTCGGACGCGGAGGAGCCGCACAACGGCGACGCCCGGCCACCGCTGCCCCGCACCCACCCGCCCACGCCCCAGCCACCGGACCTGGCCAAGTGAGCACACAGGGTGGGTAGGTGGAACTAGGCCGTCAACGAGTCCCCGTCCAGCCGCTTCTCGAAGAAGATCTCCGCATAAGGGTCGTCGTCGTGGTACGGATCGATCTCCAGGAAGCCGTGCCGCCGGTAGAGCGCGACGGCCTCCACCAGATCCAGCCGGGTGTCGAGCCGGAGCCGCTCGGCGCCCAGCCGCACCGCGGCCGTCTCGGCGGCCCGCAGCAGCGCCCCCGCGCCGCCCAGCCCGCGCCGGGCGGGCCGTACGAACATCTGCTTGAGCTCCGCCGTGCGCGCGTCCAGCAGCCGCACCCCGGCACAGCCCGCCACCTCCTCGCCATGACGCGCCACCAGCAGCACGCCGCCCGGAGGTGCCAGATCGGCGGTGGGGTACTCCGCCAGCCCCTCCTCGATCTCCTCCGGCGTCGAACGGCGGTCCTCGTGCAGCGCGAAGTAGCGGTCGGCCACCTCGGTGTAGTACTCGCGCAACAGGGCTTCGGCGTCCGGCGAACCGGCCGGCTCGGCGGCGACGGTCCAGGGGAGACGGAGGGTGGCGGCGTCACTCATGGCGCCATTGTCACGGCCGGTCCGGTGCGCCGCGCAACGCATTTCCGGGTGACGCCGCCGGTGACGGTCAGCCCTGCTTCGGCCCGGCCTGCTGCACCACCTCGAAGGACCACAGCGTGGAACCGGACGCGGCGGGCTTGGGCCGCTCCCCGCCCTCGGCGCCGCCGCCCTGCTGGTGCGCGGCCTTCATCGGCCCCTCCATCCACGCCTGGAACGACTCCTCGTCCCGCCACCGGGTGTAGACGAGGTACTGGTCGGTGCCCTCCACGGGGCGCAGCAGCTCGAACCATTCGAAGCCGTCCGAGGAGTCCACGGTGCCGGCGCGCGCCGCGAAGCGCTTCTCCAGGACCTCGCGCTGCTCGGCGGGCACGGTCAGTACATTGATCTTCACGATGCTCATGCCGACCATCGTGCCGCACGGTGCCGCAGGAGCGCAGGTCAGGGCCGGGGAATCCGGGGATTCCGGGGAATGCCGAGGGCCCGGCCGGAAGTATCCGAGCCGGGCCCTGTGGCGCCTGGGGGCGGGCAGTCCGTGGGTGTCAGACCGTCGCGTCGGCCTTGGCCGCGTGACGGATCTCCTCCGCCTCCGCCTCGGTCTCGACGGCCGGCGGGGAGCCGGGCAGCGGCTTACGGGCGCTCTCCGACATCAGCAGGACGGCGATACCGCCGATCACGGCCGCCGCCATCATGTAGTAGGCGGGCATCATCTTGTTGCCGGTCGCGCCGATCAGGGCGGTGACCACCAGCGGCGTCGTACCGCCGAAGAGCGACACGGAGACGTTGAAGCCGATCGACAGGGAGCCGTAGCGGACCTTGGTCGGGAACAGCGCGGGCAGCGTGGCCGGCATCGACGAGGTGAAGGTGACCAGCAGCAGTCCGAGCGCGGCCATGCCCACCGCGATGGCGGCCAGCGACCCCTGCCGGATCAGCAGCAGGGCGGGGACGGACAGCACCAGGAAGCCGAGGCAGCCCGCGGCGATGACCGGACGGCGGCCGAAGCGGTCGGTGAGCCGGCCCGCGAACGGCTGGGCCGCCATCATCAGGACCATCACCGCCAGCACGACCAGCAGCCCGTGCGTCTCGTCGTACTTCAGCTCCGAGGTCAGATAGCTCGGCATGTACGACAGCAGCATGTAGTCCGTGACGTTGAAGACCAGGACCAGCCCGACGCACAGCAGCAGCGACCGCCACTGACCGAAGATCATCTCGCGGATGCCGATCCGCTTCTCGACCTCGCGGCGCGCCTTCTCCTTCGTCCGCGCCTCCTTCTCCAGCTGCGCGAAGGCCGGGGTCTCTTCGAGCCGCATCCGCAGGTAGAGGCCGATGATGCCCATCGGTCCGGCGATCAGGAACGGGATGCGCCAGCCCCAGGAGTGCAGGTCCTCGGTGGACAGCAGCGCGGTCATCAGCGTGACCAGGCCGGCGCCGCCGACGTAGCCGGCCAGGGTGCCGAACTCCAGCCAGCTGCCGAGGAATCCGCGCTTCTTGTCCGGGGCGTACTCGGCGATGAAGGTGGAGGCGCCGCCGTATTCACCACCGGTGGAGAAGCCCTGTATCAGGCGGGCGACGAGCAGCAGGATCGGTGCGCCGACGCCGATGGAGGCATAGGACGGGATCAGGCCGATGGCGAAGGTGCCCGCCGCCATCATGATCATGGTGATGGCGAGAATCTTCTGCCGGCCGATCCGGTCACCGAGCGGCCCGAAGACCATGCCGCCGATGGGACGCACCAGGAACGCCGCCGCGAACGCTCCGAACGTCGACAGCAACTGCGCGGTCGGATTCCCGGACGGGAAGAAGACATGTCCGAGGGTGACCGCGATGTAGCTGTACACGCCGAAGTCGAACCACTCCATCGCATTGCCGAGCGCGGCGGCCGAGACCGCACGCTTGACCATCACGGGATCGACGACGGTCACCTCGCCGGATGAGTGCTGCGCGGGATCCGCCCCGCGGTCCTTCCGGAGACCGGATGCGGCATCGGCTCGACTGCCGGCGGGGTGACGGGGGCCGGGTGCGACGGGGGACTGCGTCGGCACGTGTTCGCTCGCCTGCGCTCTCTTGGACGACAACATGACACTGCCCGCCGTGGGGAGGCGGGCGCGGCCCGTCATGACGCGACGGGCAAAGGTCGACCATAGGGGCAGACCGGATCATCACGGACAGTGCGCGGACGACCGCGCAGTCGGCCGTATACCCGCTCCTTGCAGGGGAAACTCCCATTCGGGGATCAGTTTGCGACCCCTCGGCCTGTGATCCATATCGCGAAGTTCCGCTGCAACCATCGGCCGGTTGTGGCGTGCATCACGCGCCGGGGTGGGGTGTGTCACGCACCAGGCCGCGGGGTGTGCCGGGCAGGAAAACGGCGCGGCGGGCGCACTGCACCGCCGCGCCGAGGTGGATCGTCGCGTTCCCTCAAGGATCAGTCATGACCGCCCGCCCCGCCACTCGGGGGCGTGGCCCGGTACGCCGCTCCGTCCCCGGGCCGCCGGCGCCTCACGGCATCCATGCCTCGTACGACATGACCTCCCCCGACCTGATCCGGAACTCCGGTTCGTCCTTGGTGAAGGTGATCTCCAGGCCCAGGAGTTCGCCGGTACGCGGATCGAGGATCACCATCTGGCGGGTGGAATTCGTTGCGCCGTCCGGGCCGTCGTACACATACGCCTGCCCGCGCCGGCCCAGCCGGTCGGTGACCACCCCCGCCTGCCGCAGACCGTCCGCATCGGCCAGCATCCGGACGATGGCGGCCGTCTCCCGCGGTCCCGGCGTCCACTCCTGGCGGAACGAGGAGAGCGCCGACAGCAGTTGCGGCGTGGTGCTGGTGCCGCCCGCCCCGCCGTACAGCCACGACAGCTGTTCACGCAGCGCCCCGGCGTCCTTCGGGGGCTTGGTACGGCCGGCCAGCCCGCTGTGCTGGGCCTCCGAGCCCGCCGGATAGGTCTTGCGGTGCAGGACCTTGCCGTCGCTCACGGTCTGCCACTCGCCGTCGTTGTCGTGGATCACCGGACGGCCCGGGTGCCGGGGGTCGGTGGCCACAACCAGTTCCGAGCCGCTGCCGTCGTCGTTCCAGCTGGTGATGCGCTCCTCGGGCACGGTTACGGGGGGCGCGGCGTCCGGGCCCGTCTCCATGCTCATGTACCAGCTCTGCAGATGGCTGCCCCGCCGCGGCCCGTCCTCGGCAGCCGCCGTCCGCGCCCTGGCCTCCGCCCTGCGGGCGAGGAGGTCCAGTGACACGGACGGTGCGTCGGCGTGCAGAGGGAGGGCGGCGGGCGCCGCGACGGCGGGGCTGCTGCCGGCGCCGGAGAAGGTGAGCACCAGGGCGGCGACGGCGGCCGCCGACACGGCGGTCAGGCCCATCAGCAGACGGCGCCGGCGCACGGGGCGCGGGCGGCCGCGCGGTACGGCACCGGTGGTGAGCGCCGCCAGACGGGCCTCAGCCCGCGCGGTCAGCGGGCGGTCGCGCCAGGGTCCCTCGTCGGCGGAGACGGGGTCGGCCTGCCGCAGCAGCTCCAGTTCCTCAGTCATGGCGGCGGCCTCCCGCTCGGGTCGGTACGGGGTGGGGGGAGAGGGGGCGGGGAGTGGCCGGGCGCGGGGCCGGTGCCGGCGCGGGGGGCGCGTCGGTCCGTGGTGGAGGCGCCTCGGGCCGGGCGGTCTCGCGCCGGCGCATCCGCTCGATCTGGGTACGGAGCCGGCCGCGCGCCCGGTGCAGCCGCATGGCCGCCGCGCTCTGGCCACACCCCAGGGTCACCGCCAGCTCCTCGATGGTCAGTTCCTCCCAGGCCGTCAGCCGCAGCACCTCCTGGTCGGCGGGGGAGAGGCGGGCCAGCGCCTCATGCACCCAGGAACCGGGCCGCTCGGCGTCCGGGCTGTCCACGGTCTGCCGGCGGTGCGCCGCCTCGTGATTGCCGAGCCGGTGCAGCAGCCGCCGGTAACGGCCCAGCCCCCGCACCGTATTGGCCAGACAGTTCCGGGCCACCCCGTACAGCCAGGGCAGCGGCGCGTCGGGAAGCTCGGCGCGGCGTCTCCAGGCTATGGAGAAGACCTCCGCCACCACTTCCTCGACCTCAAGTGCCTGCCCGTCCAGCCGCCGCGCCACAAAGCGGCTGACCGCCCAGTAGTGCGCGCGATAGGCCTCGGCGAAGGCGTCGTCCGTGCTCATGAACCCTTGGTGTCCGGCATGGCCCCGATCTTCACACCCTCCGGGGTGAAACTTCCCACCCCGCCCTGTCCCCGCGGGCAGTGAGGATCGCGACGGCTCCGGACACCTACCGGGCATGAAGTTTCCCGTGAAGTGGCTGACGACCACCGACCACAAGACCATCGGCACGCTCTACCTGGTCACCGCGTTCGCCTTCTTCTGCCTCGGCGGTCTGATGGCCCTGGTGATGCGCGCCGAACTGGCCCGTCCCGGCCACCAGATCATGTCGAACGAGCAGTTCAACCAGGCGTTCACGATGCACGGCACGATCATGCTGCTGATGTTCGCGACGCCGCTGTTCGCCGGATTCGCGAACTGGCTCATGCCGCTGCAGATCGGCGCGCCCGATGTCGCCTTTCCCCGGCTGAACATGTTCGCCTACTGGCTCTACCTCTTCGGTTCACTGATCGCGGTCGGTGGTTTTCTGACGCCTCAAGGAGCCGCGGATTTCGGCTGGTTCGCCTATGCCCCGCTCTCCGATTCGGTGCATTCCCCCGGAATCGGCGGCGATATGTGGATCATGGGTCTGGCCCTCTCGGGCTTCGGCACGATCCTCGGTTCGGTCAACTTCATCACGACGATCATCTGTATGCGGGCGCCCGGCATGACGATGTTCCGGATGCCGATCTTCACCTGGAACGTGCTGCTGACCGGTGTGCTGGTCCTGCTGGCCTTCCCGGTGCTGGCGGCGGCGCTGTTCGCGCTGGAGGCGGACCGTAAATTCGGTGCGCATGTCTTCGATGCGGCCAATGGTGGCGCATTGCTCTGGCAGCACCTCTTCTGGTTCTTCGGCCACCCCGAGGTGTACATCATCGCCCTGCCGTTCTTCGGCATCATTTCCGAGGTCATTCCGGTGTTCTCCCGGAAGCCGATGTTCGGTTACATCGGTCTGATTGCGGCGACGATTTCGATTGCCGGTCTTTCGGTCACGGTGTGGGCGCACCACATGTATGTGACGGGCGGTGTGCTGTTGCCGTTCTTCTCGTTCATGACGTTCCTGATCGCGGTGCCGACCGGTGTGAAGTTCTTCAACTGGATCGGCACGATGTGGAAGGGCTCGCTGTCCTTCGAGACGCCGATGCTGTGGGCGATCGGCTTCCTGATCACCTTCACGTTCGGTGGTCTGACCGGTGTGATCCTGGCCTCGCCGCCGATGGACTTCCACATCTCCGACTCGTACTTCGTCGTGGCGCACTTCCACTACGTGGTCTTCGGCACCGTCGTCTTCGCGATGTTCTCCGGGTTCCATTTCTGGTGGCCGAAGTTCACCGGCAAGATGCTGGACGAGCGGCTCGGCAAGATCACCTTCTGGACGCTGTTCGTGGGCTTCCACGGCACCTTCCTCGTCCAGCACTGGCTCGGCGCGGAAGGCATGATGCGCCGTATCCCCGACTATCTCGCCGCCGATGGATTCACCACTCTGAACACCCTCTCCAGCATCTTCTCCTTCCTCCTCGGGCTCTCCCTTCTGCCGTTCCTCTACAACGTCTGGAAGACCGCGAAGTACGGCCGGAAGGTCGAGACCGACGACCCCTGGGGATACGGCCGTTCGCTGGAATGGGCGACGTCCTGCCCGCCGCCGCGGCACAACTTCCGTACGCTGCCGCGTATTCGCTCCGAATCCCCGGCGTTCGACCTGCACCACCCGGAGATCGCACGCGAGATCGAAGCCATGGCGGCCGCCGAGGACGCCGCCCCCACCGAAATCGGGGCACGCACATGAGCGAGGGAAGGCGGAGGGGCGGACAAATGCAGAAGGCCGAGGGAACGGGGCGGGACGGAGGAATGCGGAGGGCAGCGGAAATGCCGCTGGACCAGGCCGTCAACGAGATCGAGGGATTTCTCCTCTGGGAGGCGGAGAAGGACCGGGCCCGCACCCGCGCGCAGGACTTCTGCGCCGGTCTGCCCTGGCTCACCGACACCCAGCGGCGGGAAGTGGAGCTGCGCTACTGCCAGGACCAGCGCGATGCGTCGCGGACCTACCTGGAGCGCATCGCGACCCGCAGCGCCGCTTTGCGGACCGAGTACGAAGGCGTCTACCGGGCCCTGCGGCGCCGGCTGATCACCGCGTTCCTGAGCGGCACAGTGGCCGTGGCGGTGCTGGTGACCGTGGTGGCCGCCGGTCTGAACGCACGCTGAGAGGGTGACGCCCGCTCGGACAACGGACGCCACCCGTGGCTCAGCCGGTGCTCAGCCGGTGACGGTGATCTGGGATGCGGGATCGGTGGTGTCGCTGACCGTGTAGGCGGCGTTGAACGTCGAGCTGGTCGCGCTGGTCGGACAGCCGAAGCCGCCCACCACCTTCACCGGCACCGACGCATTGGTGAAGGTGAGGGTGGACGGCGCGCCGTTGCTCCAGCTGCCGTTCACCGTTGCCGCCGAGGTGGGCGCCGCGGTCACCGTGCAGGACGCCAGCCCGCTGGTCTTGAGCACGAACCCGCCGGCCGGGATGGTCAGTCCGGCGGTCACCGGCGTCCCGTACTGCATGGCCACGCCCCAGGTGCCGGTCGTGGTGACGGTCGCGCTGACACCCGGCATGCTCGTCGTGCAGGAGCCGTAGGTCGCCGGGGTGGTGGAACTGCTCACCGGGCCTTCCGGGTTCTGGTTGCCGGGCGCGGCAGGCACCTGCCCACTGGAGACCGAGGTCGAGCAGGTGACGGTCACCGAACCTGCCTTGAAGGTGGCCTTGCCGCTCAGCTTGGCGGTGAAGCTGTGACCCGCGGGACTCACGGTCGTGGACGGCGCGGCGGCGGACGGCGTCCCGGCCGGCTGTGCCGTCGCGGGACTCGTCACGGCGAGGGCCAGACCGAGGGCCGCGACGATTCCGGTTCCGGCGGTGCGTAAGACGCGCTGACGGGGCGTACGGCGGGTGGGGTGCGTCATCGTCATCGTGGTTCTCCTTCTGAGGGGTGGGGTGCCGGAGGAGCGGTGCGGCGGGTGGCGCGGGCAGCGGTCCGCCCCGTACGCGGACGAAGGCGTGGGGGTACGCGTACGGGCGGGCGCGGCGGACGGCGGACGGCGGGCGGGAGGTGGCTAGGGCTCGCAGGGCGCGGGCGCGCCGCCGCCCGGCGCGGCAGCGGACCCGGGCGCCTCGGGGGCTTCGGGTCCCGTCGGAGTGACCGGCTGCCAGGCAAAGATCATCGAGCCGCCGAGAATCCCGATGACGGTGCCGATCAGAAAGCCACCGAGGTTGGACATCACCAGCGCGGCCGCCGCACACAGCACGGTGAGCACACCCGCGATACCCCGGTAGTGCGGCGCGAACCACGCCGAGAGCCCCATCACGATCATTACCAGCCCCATCAGGACCGACGGGATGCCGGCGATCCCCTGTTGCAGCATGATCTTCAGCGGTGCCAGAGGGATGGCGCAGATCTCGGCGCCGGCGATGACGGCCGCCAGACCGCCCCAGAAGGGCCGTCCCGTCCGCCAGCGCCGCCAGGTCAGAAGCATTCCTTCTTGCCCTTGGAGATCTTCATGCTCAGACCGGACAGCTTGAAGGTCCCCGCATTGGTGGCCCAGGCGGTCTGCCGGAGCTTGCTGATGCTGACGTCATCGGCCTGCTGGGCGAAGAGGTCCTGCATGCCCTGGGCGCTGTCCGGTCCCTTGTCGAGGGTGGAGGCGTCCCGGCCGATCTCGATCTGGTGGAAGGACGCGTTGCCGGAGAGCTGGGTGGCGTCCACGAAGAGGTTGGTCGCCTCGACGGGCGTGCTGCCCGTACCGGCGCTGAGGTTGAGCGAGATATCGCCGACGACGGGCAGATGGGTGACGACCGACTGGCACAGATGGTTCAGCTGGGCGGTCTTGATGGCGGTGACGGCGACCGGCAGGAGGTCTCCCCTGGCGTTCGTGTCGACACTGCCGTACTGGGCGAATCCGTCGCCCTTGAGGCTGTCCGCGGAGACCTTGAACTGCTGTCCCGAGACGGCGAACGACGCCGCCAGCGCCCCGTTGGCCAGGGCGATGCCCAGGGCGGCGGTGCCGGCGAGCGCCGGGACGGACAGCACGGCGAACTTCCGCCAGCTGATCCGTCCCGTGACAGGTCTGCCGTGTGCGTCTTTCATGGTGGTATGTCCCCTTCGAAGAGCGGTGGAGCGCACCGTCGAAACGTGTGGGGGGAATGCGTGAGTGCAGGGTTGCGTGTGGTGCTGAAACGCGCGGAGGAGCCGGGGGTGAGCGCATGGGGGAGAAGATGCGGCTCGGGGGCGCAGACGGTGCTGAGCGGTGCGCGCAACGGGCTAACTGCCGAGTGTTACTGGCGAGTTGAATGTAAGTCTGCCAATGACAGCTGGCAAGGTTGAGGGAGGAACCGGTTTCGGACATACCCCTGGTCCGGCTTTTCCTCGGCGCGGTTTCGCGCGCCCCGGATGGCGGGCCGACGGCCCCTACGGGCAGGTGCGGCACGCCGCGGGGTCATAGGGGTCCACGCATCAGCGGGACGCCCACCCTCCGTGATCGGAGTGAGCGTCCCGCCCGTTTACCGTCCGCTTCCGCCGCCGCTCTCCTACGCCGCGGCGCCGCCGTCAACCGTAGTGAACCTGCAGCTCCTTGACGCCGTTGAGCCAGGCCGAGCGGAGCCGGCGCGGGGCGCCCGCCAGGGAGATGCCGGGCATGGCGTCCGCGATGGCGCCGAAGATCAGGTTGATCTCCAGGACCGCCAGGGACTTGCCGAGGCAGAAGTGCGGGCCGCCGCCCCCGAAGCCCAGATGGGGGTTGGGGTCCCGGGTGATGTCGAAGACCTCGGGGTGGTCGAAGACCTCCGGGTCGTTGTTGGCGGAGGAGTAGAAGATCCCCACCCGCTGGCCCTTCTTGATCTCCGCGCCGCCCAGCTCGGTGTCCTGGGTGGCGGTGCGCTGGAAGGAGACCACCGGGGTCGCCCACCGGACGATCTCCTCGGCCGCCGTCCCGGGGCGCTCGCGCTTGAAGAGCTCCCACTGGTCGGGATGGGTGAGGAAGGCATGCATCCCGTGGGTGATCGCGTTACGCGTGGTCTCGTTGCCGGCCACCGCCAGCAGCAGAACGAAGAAGCCGAACTCGTCGGAGCCGAGATTCCCTTCGTTCTCCGCCGCGACCAGTTGGCTGACGATGTCCTTGGCCGGGCATTCCTTGCGCACCGCGGCGAGGTTCATCGCGTACGAGATCAGCTCCGTGGCCGCATTGAGGCCGACCTCTTCGGTGATGGCCAGTTCGGGATCGTCGTACGCGACCATCTTGTTCGACCAGTCGAAGATGCGCGCCCGGTCGTCCTGGGGGATGCCGATGAGTTCCGCGATGGCCTGGAGGGGGAGTTCGCAGGCGACATCGGTGACGAAGTCCCCCGAGCCCTTCCGGCGCGCCCCGGCGACGATCTGCTCCGCCCGGTGGCGCAGCGCGTCCTCCAGGGCCCGGATCGAGCGCGGGGTGAAGCCGCGCTGCACGATCTGGCGGACCCTGGTGTGCTCGGGCGGGTCCATGTTCAGCATGATGAGTTTCTGTACGTCGATCTGGTCGCGGGTCATGGCCGCGTTGAAGCGGATGATCGAGGTATTGAGGCTCGCGGAGAAGATCTCGGGCTTGGTGGACACCTCCTTGACGTCCTGATGACGGGTGACGACCCAGTACCCGTCGTCACCGAAGCCGGCAATACCGTGCGGCTGGGCGTTCCACCACACGGGCGCGGTCCGCCGCAGCTGTGCGAACTCGGGGAGCGGAACGCGGGACTGGTAGACGTCGGGGTCGGTGAAGTCGAACCCGTCGGGCAGCGCGGGACATGGCATCGGCGACTCCTGGTCCATCCGAGACGTCTGACGGTTCATCAGGTATGGGTGCGGTGAAGGTAATGACGCGCTCTACAAGTGGCAAGGGGTCTGGCGACTCCGGTTGTGGACAAGGGTGTTGCACGCCCCTTGCGCCCCGGAGGGCGTCTCATAAGACTGTTTGTAGAACTAGAACGCGTACTAGTTCTTCTTCCGTGGGTGCCGGAACATCCGCGGACGCGAGGAGAGGACGAGTCAGTCATGGCCGCGGAACCCGTCATCGTCGAAGCAGTACGCACCCCCATCGGCAAGCGCGGAGGTGCGCTCGCCAACCTCCACCCCGCCTACCTCCTGGGTGAGACCTACCGCGAACTCCTCGCCCGTACGGGCATCCAGCCCGACTGCGTCGAACAGATCGTCGGCGGCACCGTCACCCACGCCGGCGAACAGTCCATGAACCCGGCACGCAACGCCTGGCTGACGATGGGCCTCCCGTACGAGACCGCCGCGACCACCGTGGACTGTCAATGCGGATCCTCCCAACAGGCCAACCATATGGTCGCCAACATGATCGCAGGCGGTGTCATCGACATCGGCATCGGCTGTGGCGTCGAGGCGATGTCCCGGGTGCCGCTCGGCAGCGGCTCCAAGCACGGCCCCGGCAAGCCCTGGCCCGACGAGTGGAATGTCGATCTGCCCAACCAGTTCGAAGCGGCCGAACGCATCGCCCGCAACCGGGGGCTGACCCGGGAGAACGTCGACTCGCTCGGCCTGATCTCACAGGAGCGGGCGGCCGCCGCCTGGGCCGAGGAGCGCTACAAACGGGAGACCTTCGCCGTCCAGGTCCCCACCACCGAGGAGGAGCAGGCCGCGGGCCAGGGCATGTGGCGGCTGGTCGACCGCGACGAGGGGCTGCGGGACACCAGCATGGAGGCGCTGGGCGGCCTCAAGCCCGTGATGCCGACCGCCGTCCACACGGCGGGCAACTCCTCCCAGATATCCGACGGCGCCGCCGCGCTGATGTGGGCCTCCAAGCGCATGGCGCGCGCCCTCAGACTCAAGCCGCGGGCCCGCATCGTGGCCCAGGCGCTGGTCGGCGCCGATCCGCACTTCCACCTGGACGGCCCCATCGACGCCACCCGCGCGGTGCTCGGCAAGGCCGGGATGTCCCTCAAGGACATCGACCTGGTCGAGATCAACGAGGCCTTCGCGTCCGTCGTGCTCTCCTGGGCGCAGGTCTTCGAACAGGACCTGGAGAAGGTGAATGTGAACGGCGGCGCCATCGCCCTCGGCCACCCGGTCGGCGCCACCGGCGCCCGGCTGATCACCACCGCACTGCACGAACTCGAACGCAGGGACAAGGAATTCGCCCTGATCACCATGTGCGCGGGCGGGGCACTGGCAACGGGGACGATCATCCAGCGGCTGTAGCGGACAGCCGCCTACCGCCGAGGACCGCAGTGCGGGGGGCGGGGGTGTTGCCGGGGCGTTGCTGGGCCCCTCCCCAACCTGAGGAAAACCACAGCTGAGTTGGGTGGAAAGCCGCATTCTGCAAGGCGCGTGATCTCCGTACCGTCAACGACATGACGAACAGAACACCGCGGCAGCACCCCTCTTCCTCTTCTTTCTTTCCTTCCTCCTCTTCCGCTTCCTCCTCTTCCCCTCCGGCAGCGGCCGGCGTAAGGCCCGCCTCCGACGGTCCGGCCGCATCCGGTATGCCGGCCGAGGCGGGAACACCGCGCGGGCAACGACGCGTCCCGCGCGCCCTGGTGCCAGGCGCCGCCCTCGTGCTGGCGGCGCTCACCACGGCCCCGGCCCTCGCGGCGCCGGCGGCCTTCACGACGCAGCGGGCAGAGTCCGGAGAGTCGGTTCACGCCGTCGCCGCACCGAGAAGTGGCCAGGGGCGCGGGACACTCCTCTCGCTCACGCCCCTCGGTCGGCAGAGCCGGGCCGAGGTCATCGGCCAGGCACAGAAACAGGGCCTGGAGACCGGCACCGCCAGGCATGGCGTCGCCGCATACCGCCTGACCTACCGCACGATCACCCCCGACGGCCGACCCACCACCGCCTCCGGCCTGCTCGCCCTCCCCACGGGCGGCGACTCCCGCCATCTCCCGCCCGTCGTTCACACCCACGGCACCCTCGCCTACCGCGGCTACGCCCCCTCGATGGCGGACGGCCCCGACCGGGCGGTGTCGGTGCTGTACGCCTCGGCCGGCCGCGTCGCCCTCGCCCCCGACTACCTCGGCCTCGGCGCCAGCCCCGGACGCCACCCGTACATGGACGCCCGGTCTTCCGTCTCGGCCTCCCTCGACATGCTCCGGGCAGCGCACTCGGCCGCCCCCAAGCTTGGCGCCACCCTTGACCGCACGGTGTCCGTCACCGGCTTCTCCCAGGGCGGGCAGGTCGCCATGGCACTGGGCCGCGAGCTGCACCGCGGCGCCGATCCGCGTTTCCGCCTCGGGATGCTCGCTCCGGTCGGCGGGCCGTACGACCTCGTCGGCGCGGAACTCCCCGGGATGTTCGACGGCCGTATCGACCCCCGGTCCGCCGTCTTCTACCTCTCCTTCTTCCTCACGGCCCAGAACCGCCTGCATCCGCTTTACAACGATCCCGCCGAGGTGTTCCGAGCCCCCTACGCCGACCGGGTCGAGGACCTCTTCGACAGTGAGCACCCGGCGGAAGACATCGCCGGCAAGCTGCCCGAACGCCTCGAAGACCTGCTGACGGACACCTGGTACCGCAAGCTCCGGCACCCTTCCGGCGCCCTGCTGGAAGCGCTCCGCGTCAATGACCGCACCTGCGACTGGAAGCCGGGCCGAGGAGTGCGGATAACCCTCTACTCCGCCACCGGCGACCGGGACGTCCCCATAGCCAACACCCGTAGCTGCGCACGGCAGTTGACGGGCCACGGGGTCAGGGCCAAGGCCGTCGACCAAGGGGCCGACGCTGACCACTATGTGTCCTTCCTGCGCTCGCAGCCCTCCATAGCCCGCACACTGCCCGTCGCCCGCTGATACGGCTCCGGAGGGCGCCAGGGCCGTCCAAAGGCTCGGGCAGACGATCACCCGCCGGGCAAGGGCCAGGGCACGGGTCACGTCACCGGGAGGCGGCGGCCCCTCCGGGGGACTCGGGAGCGAAGGAGGCGGGGACATCGAAGGCCGCGCGGCGGGTGGCACGGCGCAGGGCCTTGAGCACGGTGCCCCCGAGGGTGAAGGTGAGGATCACGGTGACCAGGGCCCGGGGGAGGTCCCAACCGAGGGAGGTGGCAAGGCAGTAGGCGAGATAGCGGGCGAGGTTCTGATTGAGCGGGTCGCCGGGAACGAAGGAGACCCCTGAGGTCAGGCCGGCGATATAGGGCCAGCCCTGGAGGTTCATGACCAGGCCGTAGAGCACGGCGGAGACAGCTCCGTACGCGGCGAGCATGGCGAGTTCACCGCGGCCGCGCAGCCGGTCGGGCCCCGGCAGCAGGCCGGCGCCCATCGACACCCACCCCATCGTCAGCATCTGGAACGGCATCCAGGGGCCGACACCGCCGGTCAGCAGCGCCGACGCGAACATCGCCACGGAACCCAGCACGAACCCGAACCCGGGCCCCAGAACCCGGCCCGACAGCACCATCAGGAAGAACATCGGCTCGATGCCGGCCGTCCCCGCACCCAGGGGGCGCATCGCGGCCCCGGCCGCGGCCAGTACGCCGAGCATCGCGATGGCCTTGGCGTCCAGACCGGTGTCGGCGATGGTCGCCACGACGACGGCGAGCAGCATCGGCAGCAGCGCGGCGAACAGCCAGGGCGCGTCCTTGGAATGGGCGAGCCCGGAGGCGGAGTCGGCGAGCAGCGGCCAGCCGAAAGCCATCACGCCGATGGCCGAGATCAGGGCCAGCGCGGCGATGGAGCGGGGCCCGAGCCGCACGGCACGGGCCTGGTGACCGGCGCCGGGGCGGCCGGAGCCGGAGCCGGATCCGGAGACGGGTCCGAGGCCCTCCGGACGGGGTGGGGGCACGGTCATGCGAGGGCCTCCAGAGCGCGGGCCACCTGGGGAACGGTCAGCCAGGGCAGCGGGGCGAGGACCTTGGCGACCTGCGGTGCGAAGGAAGGCGAGGACACCACGACCTCGTCGGTGGGACCGTCGGCGACGATCTCGCCGTCGGCGAGGATGACGACACGGTGCGCCAGTTCGGCGGCGAGTTCCACGTCATGGGTGGCCAGGACGATGGCATGGCCCTCGGCGGCCAGGGTGCGCAGCACCTCGATCAGACGGGCCTTGGCGGCGTAGTCCAGCCCGCGGGTGGGCTCGTCGAGAAGGAGCAGTGGGGGACGGGCGGTCAGTACGACCGCGAGGGCAAGGGCGAGCCGTTGGCCCTCGGACAGATCACGGGGGTGAACGGATTCCGGGACATCCGGCAGCAGCCGGGCGACCAGGGCCCGGCAGCTGCCGGCGGGGGCGCCGGCGTCCTGGTCGGCCGCGGTGCACTCGGCGGCGACGGTGTCCGCGTAGAGGAGGTCACGAGGTTCCTGGGGGACCAGGCCGACGTGCCGCAGAAGGGCCCGGGGGCTGGTGCGGTGCGGGACGGCGCCACCGACCCGCACCGTGCCGGACGACGGCTCATGCATACCGACGAGGGTGGTGAGCAGAGTGGACTTCCCCGCACCGTTACGCCCCATCAGAGCGATCGTCTCGCCGCCCCGCACGGTCAGATCCACCCCGTGCAGTGCCTCGGTCCGACCCCGGCGCACACCGAGCCCGGAGACCTCCGCGGCAGCGTCCGACGCTGCCGGCGTGCCCTCCGCGCTCCTTCCCGGCGCCTGTGGCGGGACCCCCGTCAGCTGCTCGCGCAGGGGAGCGGCCTTGCGACGGGCGTCGCGCACGGAGAGGGGGAGAGGAGACCAGCGGGCGAGGCGGCCAAGCGCCACGACCGGGGGGTGGACGGGGGAGACGGCCATGATGTCGGCGGGGGTGCCCATGACCGGGGGAGCGCCGGGGGAGGGCAGCAGGATGACCTGGTCGGCGTACTGGACCACGCGCTCCAGGCGGTGTTCGGCCAGCAGGACCGTGGTACCGAGGTCATGGACCAGCCGCTGGAGGACGGCGAGCACCTCCTCGGCCGCGGCGGGGTCGAGTGCGGAGGTCGGCTCGTCGAGGACCAGGACCTTGGGGTGGGTGGTGAGGACCGACCCGATGGCCACCCGCTGCATCTGCCCGCCCGAGAGCGTGGTGATCGCGCGGTCGCGCAGCTCCGCCAGGCCCAGCAGGTCGAGGGTCTCCTCGACCCGGCGGCGCATCACCTCGGGGGTGAGGCCGAGCGACTCCATACCGTAGGCGAGTTCGTCCTCGACGGTGTCGGTGACGAAGTGCGCCAGCGGGTCCTGGCCCACGGTGCCGACGACATCGGCCAGTTCACGCGGTTTGTGGGTGCGGGTGTCCCGGCCGTCGACGGTGACCCGGCCGCGCAGAGTGCCGCCGGTGAAGTGCGGGACGAGGCCGCAGACGGCGTTCAGGACGGTGGATTTGCCGACGCCCGAGGGGCCGACCAGGAGACACAGTTCGCCCTCGGGAACGGTCAGGTCGATGCCCTGGACGGCGGGCGCCGCGGCATCGCCGTAGGTGACCGAGACCTGCTCGAACCGGATCACTGGGTGGGCTCCTTCGTACGGGGAACAGCATCAGAGGCACGGCGACCGCCACGGGACGCACCACCGGACCCGGCCCGGTCCGCGCTCGACGGGAGCGGGGCGACGAACGCGGGCAGCAGCCCCACGAGAACGGAAACGGCCGGCCAGAGAGGGAGGACGGGGGCGGTGAGCGGGACGGCGGGAGGGTGCAGGGCGGCCGGCGCATAGTCGTTCGCCCAGATCATCAGGGCGGCGACGGCAATGCCGGAGCCCGCGACCAGCCAGGCGCGGGCGCCCCACCGCTCGGGCCGGTAGCGGCTGCGCACCGACCGGCGGCCACCGAGCCACAGCCCGGCGAGCGCCGCCGCCAGCCCGGCGAGCAGCAGCGGCAGCCCGTAGCCGCCCCCGGTGTCGCCCAACAGCCCATAGGTTCCCGCACAGACGCCGAGCAGCCCGCCGAGGGTGAGCACGGACGTGGTGTGGCGTACGGCGGGCGGCACTTGGGCACTGCGGCCGTAGCCGCGTGCGTCCATGGCCGCGGCCAGTGCCACCGAGCGCTCCAGCGCGCCCTCCAGCACCGGCAGCCCGACCTGGAGGAGTGCCTTGATCCCGCGGTCGGGACGCCCGCGCAGCCGGCGGGCGGCGCGCAGCCGCTGGACGTCGGCGACCAGGTTCGGGGCGAAGGTCATCGCGACGACCACCGCGACGCCCGCCTCGTAGAGCGCACCGGGCAGGGACTTCAGGAGCCGGGCGGGGTTGGCGAGCGCATTGGCGGCGCCCACACAGATGAGGAGGGTGGCCAGTTTCAGCCCGTCGTACAGGGCGAAGACCATGCCCTCCGCGGTGACCCGGCCGCCGATCCGGACGCCCTTCGCCCAGTCCGGCAGCGGCACTTCGGGCAGGGTGACGAGGGTGTGCGTACCGGGAATCGGCGAGCCCAGGAAGAAGGCGAAGACCAGCCGGATGGCGATCACGACCAGCCCGAGCTTGACGAACGCACCGTACGAGCGGGCCCACGGCGCGTCCGTACGACGTGCCGCGACGACATAGCCGGCCACGCCCACCAGCAGCCCCAGCAGCAGCGGATCGGTGGTGCGGGAGGCCGCGGTGGCCAGGCCCAGCGCCCACAGCCACCAGGCGCCGGCGTGCAGCGCGGTGGTGCGGGTCGCCTGCGGGGCGCTCATCCGCGTCGGCGGCGTGCCTGCCACACCGCTGCCGCACCCAGGACGACGACGGCCGCGCCCCCGCCGAGCAGCCCGGCGGACGGCCCGCCGTCCCCGCTCCCGTCGCCCTCGCCGTCTGCGCCGTCACGGTCCCCCGCCCCCGCGGACGGCGCGGCGGAGGACGCCTGCCCCTTCGACCCGCTCACCGCCTCCGCGCACCCCGCCTTCGGGTAGCCGGCGATGGCACACAGCAGGGCGTTGGCGTCATAGCGCAGCGGCCCGGCGACCGCCGCCAGCGCCTCGCCCGCCGAGGCGTCCTCCGACACCTGAGCACACTCGGCCCTGGCCTTCGGCGGCCGCTCCCCGCCGGGCGCGTCCGCCGCGGTGCCGAAGTCCAGGACGATGCCGATCCGTTTACGGCCGTCCTTGGCGGGGGTGTCGCGGCAGATCGCGTCGAAGTCGGCGGCCCCGCGCGGCTTGCCGGCCGCGGCGGAGTCGGCGCCGACGGTGAAACGGAAGCCCTCGACCGCGCCGTCGGCCGGCCGCAGAGTGGCCGGCCCTTGGGTGGCATACGCCCAGGAGCCGCCCTTGCCGTCCCAGAACGACCAGTAGCGGTACTCCTGCGCCTGCGCGGGCCCGGCGGCCAGGCCGGTGACCGTACCGGCCAGCAGCACGGCGCCGGCGATCCTGGAACGCCGCATCAGAGCTGGTTCTTCTTCCGGCTGCTCAGCAGGAACCCGATGCCGGCGCCGATGGCGAGGCCGACGCCGATGACCCACCACACGCTGATGGCGCCGCCGTCCGCGGAGTCGTCGGAGTCCCCGGCGTCCTTCTTCGGCGCGGCGGCCGGCTTCGGGCCGGTGGCGTTGAGCGCTGCCACCAGGTCGGTGCCGCCGAAGGAGCGCGGGTCGGTGCCGGTGGCGTGCGCGGCCAGCACCAGCTGGGCGTATGCGGCGGGGCCGCTCTGCTCGGCCCACTCCGCCGCGTTCTTCTCCAGCCACTTCAGCGGCTTCGCCGCGGCGGCACCGTGCCCACCGGCCGCCAGCGCCACCACGGCATCCGCGGTGTTGCCGACGTCGGGCTGCTTCTCGGCGCCCGGCATCGCGGAGAGCAGATGCTGCCCGTTCTTGTCGAGCTGGGCGACGAGGAAGGCGTCGCCACCCTCCGCGGCCTGCGCCGGATCGCCCTTGCCTGCCTTCTCGCCCCCGGCATCCGTGCAGTTCAGCGGCTTGACCGGGGCCTTTGCGCGCTGATCTGCGGGCGCGACGACAAAGCCCTTTCCGAGCGCTCCGATCGCGGCGGCCGCGGTGGCGTCGGCGTTCGGGGCGGCGCCCTTGAGCTGGAAGGTGAACGCGCCGCGCTCGCCCTCCTTCGCGTCGCAGCCCAGCTGGAAGGTGAGCAGCCCGTCGTAGGGGGTCTTGTCGCCCTTCTTCGACGTCACGGACTGCGGCTTCTCGCCCGCCGCCGCGAGTGCGCCGATGACCACGGACGTGGAGTTGGCGTCGCTGGGCGAACCGGCCATCGAGCTCCAGCCGCCGTCCTCGTTCTGCACCGATTTCAGCCAGCCCACGGCCTTCTTCACGGTGTCACCGTGCCCGCCGAGCGCGGCCAGTGCCTGCACGGCGGCGGCCGTCTGGTTGGTGTCCCGCATGGTCTTGCCGTCGCAGGGCTTGCCGGGCTCGGCGCGGAAGGCGGTGAACGCGCCGTCGGCGCACTGCTGCCCGACCAGCCAGCGCACGGCGGACGCCGCGGGCCGCAGCCCCACCGTGTCCTGTGCCAGCAGTGCCAGCGACTGCCGCCAGACCCCGTCGTACTTCGGGTCCTTGGTGCCGTACAGGCCGTCCGGCAGCTTCGTGGGGGACGCGGAAGGGGAGTCGGCGTACGCGGCGGGGGCAGCGGCCGTGCCCAGCACCACCGCGGCCGCCAGCGCCGTGGCGGCGCGGCGCGCCAGGAAGGCGGCGGGGTGCGTCAGGGGGGCCTGGTGAGCCATGGAAGCCATGGGGGCCATCGGGTCGGTGCCTCTCGGGTCGGGTCGCGGCGATGTACGCAGCCACGCTCGGCCGACCACCCGCGCGCCGATCCCCTCGGATCGCGACGCGGTGGCACCGGGCTCAGCTCCGTATACCTCGACGGTGCCGCGCACCGGCCGTCCGTGTGGCGGACGTTTCCGGTGGCGGGAGCCTTGGTCGTGCCCCCTCGGGTGCTCCGGCTCGTACGGCCGTCCCTGCCGGTCCAGCCGGCGCGGTACGGACGGGCCGTCCTCACGGTTGCGGGTCAGCGCCGGATTTCCACCGGCTTCCCCCGATCGGGTACGGATGAAGTTGTCCCGCACACCTTAACCGGCACCCGCCGGGCGCTCGCTCGCACGTACGAGCCGACGGAAGTGGGCGCGAGCCGGGGGGAGCCGCGCATGAGCCGGGCGTGAGCCGGGGGGACGGGAGCCGGGGGGACGGTAGTCGGACGAGCCGGACGAGCCGGAGGGACGAGGACCGGGTACGAGCTGGGCACTGAACCTGCCGGGGTGCCGAACGTGCTGGGCACCGAACCTGCTGCCGGGGCGCCGAAGAGGCCAGGCGCCGGGCACACGTCAAGCGGCCCGCCCCCTCGCCTCGCCACACCCGCCCCTCGCCTCGCCACAGAAGGCGACGGCGAGACGACCGAGCTACCCCACCGCCCGGTAGGTCACCGGATCGGAGCCCGGCACCCCCTCCGCATGCCCCAGCTTCACCAGACGGCGCAGATGGGCCCCGGCCTCCGACACGGCGATGTTGCGGGAGCCGTACGGGATCTGCTCCCAGGGGCGGTTCCACTCCATGGTCTCGGCGAGCTGCCAGACGGTGCGCGGTTCCTGGAGCAGCGCTCTCAGCCGGGCCAGCCGCTCCTCGTGGTGGGCGATCAGCGCGCGCACCCGGCCACCGGCGTCGGTGAAGGCGTGCTGATGGGCGGGCAGCACCTCGGCGGGGGAGAGCCGGCCGACGCGTTCGAGGGAGTCGAGGTAGTCGCCCAGGGGGTCGGTGCCCTCCCGCAGGCTCTCCCCTTCGTGCGCGCCATCGTGCGCGCCAAGACCGTCGTCCGGGGCCTCGTACAGGCCGATGTGCGGGGTGATGCCGGGCAGGAGGTGGTCGCCGGAGAACAGCCGGCCGAAGCCGGGGGTCCGCGCCGAGGGGTGCTCCTCCTCCAGGTGGAGGCACACATGCCCGGGGGTGTGACCGGGCGTCCAGATGGCGCGCACCCGGCGCCCCGGCAGGTCGAGCAGCGCGCCGGGGTCGATACCGCGGTCCGGCAGCGCGGCCCGCCGGCCGGGCAGCTTCCGGCCGCCCCCAGTGGCGCGCGCCTTCCGCAGAGGCGCCAGATGGTCGTCCGGTGCGCCCGCCGCTGCGAGCTTGGTGAGCAGGTAATCGAGCCACTGGCCCGGTTCGGCCTCGCGCGTGCGGCGGACCACCGCGGTGTCGGCGGCATGCATCGCGATCCAGGCGCCGGAGGCCTCCCGGACCTTGGCGGACAGGCCGTGGTGGTCGGGGTGATGGTGGGTGATCAGGACGCCGTGGAGGTCGGTGAGGCCGAACCCGCAGGCGGTGACGCCGGCGACGAGGGTGTCCCAGGAGTCCGGGTCGTCCCAGCCGGTGTCGATGAGCACCGGCCCGCGGTCGGTCTCCAGGAGGTGGACGAGGGTGTGGCCGAGCGGGTTGTCCGGGATGGGGACGGCGATGCTCCACACCCCGCCCTTGTGGTCGGTCACCTGCGTGGTCATCCCGGTCCCCTCTCGGTGCGGCATACACCCGGTACCCGGCCTCACTATAACTAGAACTGGTTTCAATGCGGCTTGAAGTGCCCCTTCGGCTGCGGTGAGTTGGGATTCGGCCGGTGCCGTGGACTCCTCGAACTAGAACTGGTATCAGTTCCTGATGCGGTGAGTGGGTCTGACGCACCGCCGGCAAGCGCATCCGATGTCCGTAGGCAGCGACGAAGTACCTCGGCAACGCGAAGTACCTCAACAGCCACGACGTACCCCGGCAATGGCGATGCGCATTGGCGACGACGATGCACCTCGGCAAAGACAGGGAACCGGCAGGGACCGCCGGACAGGCGGCCAACCCGCAGGAGGCGGCAGCGATGAGCGACCTCGTCGAGCACGGCAAGCTCTACATAGGCGGTGAGTGGGCCGATCCGGCCGGCCGCGACACGATCGAGGTCGTCTCGCCCCACACCGAACAGGTCATCGGCCGGGTGCCGCACGCCTCCCGGGCCGATGTCGACCGTGCGGTGGCCGCGGCCCGTACGTCCTTCGAGTCAGGGGTGTGGGCGAACGCCCCGCTGGCGGACCGGATCGCGGTGGTGACCCGTATCAAGGACGCCTTCGCGGCCCGCAGCGAGGAGATCGCCAAGGTCATCAGCGCGGAGAACGGCACCCCCTTCACCTCCGGTGTCATGGTGCAGTCGCTGGCCGCGATGCTGGTGTGGGACGCGGCGCTCACGGTGGCCCGCGACTTCCCGTTCGAGGAGCGGCGGAGCGGGGTGCTGGGACCGCTGCTGGTGCGGCGGGAGCCGGCCGGAGTGGTCGCGGCCGTGGTGCCGTGGAACGTCCCGCAGTTCACCGCCGCGGCCAAGCTCGCGCCGGCGCTGCTGGTCGGCTGCTCGGTGGTGCTGAAGGTGTCACCGGAGACCCCGCTCGACGCCTACCTGCTCGCGGAGATCGTGACGGAGGCCGGACTGCCGCCGGGGGTGCTGTCGATCCTGCCGGCGGACCGCGAGGTGAGCGAGTACCTGGTCGGGCATCCGGGCGTGGACAAGGTGTCGTTCACCGGCTCGGTGGCGGCGGGCAAGCGGGTCATGGAGGTCGCGGCCCGCAACCTCAGCCGGGTCACGCTGGAGCTCGGCGGCAAGTCCGCGGCGGTGATCCTGCCGGACGCGGATCTGGACGCGGCGGTGGCCGGCATCGTGCCGTTCGCCTGGATGATCAACGGACAGGCGTGTGTGGCCCAGACGCGGATCCTCGCCCCGCGCAGCCGCTATGACGAGATCGCCGAGCGGTTCACCGCGGCGGCCTCGGCGCTCACCGTCGGCGACCCGCTGGACCCGGCCACCGAAGTCGGCCCGCTGGTCGCCCGCCGTCAGCAGCAGCGCTCGCTGGACTACATCGCGCTCGGGCAGAAGGAGGGCGCCAAGGTACTGACCGGCGGCGGCCGTCCCAAGGAACAGGCCACGGGCTGGTACGTCGAACCGACCCTCTTCGGCGAGGTCGCCAACTCCATGCGGATCGCCCGTGAGGAGATCTTCGGCCCGGTCATCTGTCTGCTGCCGTACGACGACGAGGCGGAGGCGGTGCGGATCGCCAACGACTCCGACTACGGGCTCTCCGGCTCGGTGTGGACGGCCGATGTCGACCATGGCATCGAGGTCGCCCGGCAGGTGCGCACCGGTACGTACTCGGTGAACACCTTCAGCATCGACATGCTCGGCCCGTTCGGCGGCTACAAGAACTCCGGCATCGGGCGGGAGTTCGGGCCCGAGGGCTTCGGCGAATACCTGGAGCACAAGATGATCCATCTGCCGGCGGGTGCCTGATGGGGGACCGCTGGGAGGTGGTGGTGGACCGGAGCGTCTGCATCGGGTCGGGGATGTGCGCCGCCACGGCCCCGGACGGCTTCCGGCTGGATACGGCCCGGCAGTCGCACCCGGTGGCGCCGGAGGCGGACGCCGCCGAGAGCGTCCTGGCGGCGGCCGAGGGGTGCCCCGTGGAGGCGATCACCCTCACCGTGTCCGGCAGCGGCGAGGCGGTCTTCCCGCCGGAGGAATGAGCGGCGGCCTCGCCGGAGGCGGGGTCGGGGCGGCCCGGGGTGCGGGGGCGGGAGCCCCGGGGCGGGAGCCCTGTGGCGCGAGCCCCGGAGCGGGAGTTCCGTGGCGGGAGCCCGGAGCGGGGGCCCGTACGGGGCGTGGAGTGGCGTCCCGTAGGGGGTCGGTGGACCCCTTGCGGGCCAACTACCCGTGGCGAGGCCGAGGTTAACGCTTACGGCCTACGCTTACGGCTTACCGCTTACCGCTTACCGCCTACCGCTCTCGCGGTCCGGCGAGGTCAGGTCGATCAGCCGGCAGACCGTCTCGATGTCTATCTTCACCTGGGCGATCGAGGCCCGGCCCGACAGCCAGGTGATCAGGGCCGAGTGCCAGGTGTGCTCGATGACCCGGACCGCGGAGAGCTGTTCGGGGGTGGCGGGGCCGTCCAGCCCCATCGCGTCGAGGATGATCGCGGTGGTCAGCCGGGAGACGGTGTCCACCTCGGGGCTGACGGAGCGGTCCGCGAAGGTCAGCGCGCGCACCATCGCGTCCGCGAGATGCGGCTCGCGCTGCAGTGCGCGGAAGGCCCGCATCAGGGTCTGGGCCACCCGCGCGCCCGGTTCCTGCTCCGACGGCGGGCGTTTGCGCAGCGTTTCGTGCATGTGCTGGAGCTGGTCCTGCATGGTGGCGACCAGCAGATGCACCTTGGAGGGGAAGTAGCGGTAGAGGGTGCCGAGCGCGACGCCCGAGGACTCGGCGACCTCGCGCATCTGCACGGCGTCGAAGCCGCCACGGGACGCCAGCTTGGCGCTGGTGTGCAGGATGCGGCGGCGCCGGGCCTCCTGACGCTCGGTCAGGGGAGGACTCGCGGGAAGGGTCGGTCTGGCCGCCTTGGATTCCGTAGTCATATTTCCCATTCCGTGGCATTCCGTCCGCGATGCGGCGAGTGCCGGTGGTGTGCTCGGCACAGCATGGCAGGGGGGCGGGTGGTGGCGCGAATCACCTGGTGCGGCTCTTTTCGCCTCGTTCTCGGCCGGTAGATTCGAAGCTCGGTGAACTGATCAGTAGCCAATCAGTTCTGAAACTTGTTCTAGATTACCGCCAGCGGTTACGCTCCGGCGAAAGTCCAGTGAGAAGGGGGCCGAGCGTGACCGCAGAGGCCGTCCAGGCAGCCGCGCCTCGCCCCGCAGAGGCCTCCCCGGCCTCCGCCCCGACGAACGGCGAGCGTCCCCTGCGGATCGCGATGCTCACGTATAAGGGGAACCCGTTCTGCGGCGGACAGGGCGTCTACGTACGCCACCTCTCGCGCGAACTGGCCCGCCTCGGCCACACCGTCGAGGTCATCGGCGCCCAGCCCTACCCCGTCGTCGACGACGGGGTGACGCTCACCGAACTGCCCAGCCTGGACCTCTACCGCCAGCCGGACCCGTTCCGTACGCCGAAGCGCGGCGAGTACCGCGACTGGATCGACGCCCTGGAGGTCGGCACGATGTGGACCGGCGGCTTCCCCGAGCCGCTGACCTTCTCGCTGCGGGCCCGGCGCCATCTCGCCGCCCGTCGCGGCCAGTTCGATGTCGTCCACGACAACCAGACCCTCGGCTACGGCCTCCTCGGCGGCCCCGGCGCGCTCGGTGCGCCGCTGGTCACCACCATCCACCACCCCATCACCGTCGACCGGCGGCTCGATCTGGCGGCCGCCGACGGCTGGAAGCGCCGGGCCTCCGTCCGCCGCTGGTACGGCTTCACGCGGATGCAGAAGCGGGTGGCCCGGCGGCTGCCGTCCGTGCTGACCGTCTCCGGCTCCTCCCGCCAGGAGATCGTCGACGATCTCGGGGTCCGCCCCGGACACATCCATGTCGTCCACATCGGCGCCGACACCGACCTGTTCTCGCCGGATGCCTCGGTGCCCGAGGTGCCGGGCCGGATCGTCACCACCTCCAGCGCGGACGTCCCCCTCAAGGGGCTGATCCACCTCGTCGAGGCGCTCGCCAAGGTGCGCACCGAGAACCCCGACGCGCATCTGGTGGTCGTCGGCAAGCGTGCCGACGACGGGCCGGTCGCCGCCGCCATAGAGCGGCTCGGACTGTCCGGCGCCATCGAGTTCGTCAAGGGCATCAGCGACACCGAACTCGTCGACCTGGTGCGCAGCGCCCAGATCGCCTGTGTTCCCTCCCTCTACGAGGGCTTCTCGCTGCCCGCCGCCGAGGCGATGGCCACCGGCACGCCCCTACTGGCCACCACCGGCGGCGCCATCCCCGAGGTCGCCGGCCCGGACGGCGAGACCTGTCTCGCGGTGCCTCCGGGGGACGCCGGTGCGCTGGCGGGCGGGCTGCTCCGCCTCCTGGGCGACGAGGAACTGCGCCGCCGGCTCGGCGCGGCCGGCCGGGAGCGGGTGCTGGCCCGCTTCACCTGGCGTCAGGCCGCCCTCGGCACCGCCGAGCGCTACCGCGAGGCCATCGCCCTCCAGAGAGACCGGTCCGGCGCCCGGACCCTGCCCCGGGCAGCGTCCGCGGGGGCCGCCGGCACCGCGCCCGCGCCGAGCGCCGCCGGACACGTCTAGTGGCCCGACCGGCCCGTCCTTCCTTCCGCAGCCACCACAGCCACCAACCGCCGGACGAAAGCAGAACGCCGTGCTGACCGTCGACTTTTCCCGTTTCCCGCTCGCTCCGGGCGACCGTGTGCTCGACCTGGGGTGCGGCGCCGGCCGGCATGCCTTCGAGTGCTACCGGCGCGGCGCGCAGGTCGTCGCCCTCGACCAGAACGGCGAGGAGATCCGCGAGGTCGCCAAGTGGTTCGCCGCGATGGAGGAGGCAGGGGAGGCCCCGGCGGGCGCCTCCGCCACCGCCATGGAAGGCGATGCGCTGAACCTGCCGTTCCCCGACGACAGCTTCGATGTCGTCATCATCTCCGAGGTGATGGAGCACATCCCGGACGACAAGGGGGTGCTCGCCGAGATGGTCCGGGTGCTGCGCCCCGGCGGCCGGATCGCCGTCACCGTCCCCCGGTACGGCCCCGAGAAGGTCTGCTGGGCGCTCAGCGACGCCTACCACGAGGTCGAGGGCGGCCATATCCGCATCTACCGCGGCGACGAACTGCTGGGCAAGATGCGGGAAGCAGGTCTGGAGCCCTACGGCACGCACCACGCGCACGGGCTGCACAGCCCCTACTGGTGGCTGAAGTGCGCCTTCGGGGTGGACAACGACAAGGCGCTGCCGGTGCAGGCGTACCACAAGCTGCTGGTCTGGGACATCATGAAGAAGCCGCTGGCCACCCGGCTCGCGGAGCGGGCGCTGAACCCCGTCATCGGCAAGAGCTTCGTCGTCTACGCCACCAAGCCGCATCTGCCCCGGGCGGCCGCCGCCGAGCCGGCCACCACGGAGGCGGGCGAGCCCGCCGCGGCATCCGCCACCCCGGCCGCCGAGCCGGCGGCCGGGCCCGCCGCCAAGGCCCAAAAGCCCGCGCCGGACGCCAAGTCCGGTGCCAAGCCCGGTGCCAAGGCCCCCGCCAAGACCGCGTCCAAGGCCCCTGCCCAGCGCGCGTCCAAGGCCTCCGCCAAGCCCTCCGCCGGGGCCGCCAAGTGACAAGTCCCGGGCGTACCGAACGGCTCGTCCTGCCGGGGGTGCTCACCGCCGAGCAGGCCGCCCGCACGGTGGCCGGCATCCTGGCGACCCAGCGGCCGGACGGCGCGATCCCCTGGTTCCGGGGCCACCACCTCGATCCGTGGGACCACACCGAGGCCGCCATGGCCCTGGACGCGGCCGGCGAACACGAGCGCGCCGAGGCCGCGTACGACTGGCTGGTGCGGCACCAGAACCCCGACGGGTCCTGGTACGCGGCCTACGCCGACGGCGACGCCGAGGCACCCACCGACCGCGGCCGCGAGACCAACTTCTGCGCGTACCTCGCGGTCGGCGTCTGGCACCACTTCCTGTCCACCGGCGACGAGGCCTTCCTCGACCGCATGTGGCCCGCGGTCCACGCCGCGATCGAGTACGTCCTGGAGCTCCAGCAGCCCGGTGGCGAGATCGGCTGGAAGCGCGAGGACGACGGCACGCCCGTCAACGACGCGCTGCTGACCGGCTCGTCCTCCATCTACCAGGCGCTGCGCTGCGCGCTGGCGCTCGCCGAACAGCGCGAGGAGCCGCAGCCCGACTGGGAGCTGGCGGTCGGCCGCCTCGGCCATGCGATACGCAGCCACCCCGAGCGGTTCCTGGACAAGTCCCGCTACTCCATGGACTGGTACTACCCGGTCCTCGGCGGCGCGGTCCGCGGTTCCCAGGCCCGCGAGCGCATCGACGCGGACTGGGAGCAGTTCGTCGTGCCCGGCCTGGGCGTGCGCTGTGTGCTGCCCAACCCCTGGGTCACCGGCGGCGAGAGCGCGGAACTGGCGCTCGCCCTGTGGGCGATGGGGGAGTCCGAGCGGGCCGTACAGATCCTCAAGTGGATGCAGCACCTCCGCGCCGAGGACGGCATGTACTGGACCGGCTATGTCTTCGACGACGATGCGATCTGGCCACGCGAACTGACCTCCTGGACGGCCGGTTCGCTGCTGCTCGCGGTGGCCGCCCTGGGCGGCGACGAGGCCACCACCACGGTCTTCGGGGGCGAGCACCTGCCGACGGGCCTCGATCCGGACTGCTGCCGGTAAGGGGCTTCCCCTGGCCCCGGCGCCTGTACGGGGGGCGCCGGGTCAGGGGACCCGTAGGGCCGGTCCGTACGGATCATTCCGTACGACCGCCCGTACGACCGCCCGTACGGACCGCCCGTACGGATCGTCCCGTAAGGACTGCCCGTACGGGCTTCCGGGAAGCGGCGCCAACGATGCCCGGCTCCGCGCGAAAAGGGGAGGCCGGGCCGTGGAACCGCCCGTTACTGTGCGCCGCATGACTCTCCACGGCTCACTCAGTCACGACGCCTACTGCACCCATCTCCTGGAAGAGACCACGAAGTTCCGGGAGACGGTGCGCGGCGCCGATCTGTCCGCGACCGTGCCCACCTGCCCGGACTGGACGCTGGCCGACCTCGCGCGGCACGTGGGCGGTGCGCACCGGTGGGTCGGCGCCATCGTCGCCACCCGGTCCGCCACGGACATCGACGAAGCCGACATCCCCGAGAGCGACGGGCCCGAGAAGGACGACGCGGCGGCGCTGGACGCCTGGCTCGCGGCCGGCGTCGACCAGGCCGTGGCGGCGCTGCGCGAGGCCGGCCCCGACACCGAGGTATGGACCTGGTCGCCGGTGCAGCGGACGGGCTTCTGGGCCCGCCGGATGACCCACGAGACGGTGATCCACCGCGCCGACGCCGCGCTCACCGCGGGCGCCGCCTTCGACGTCCCGCCCGAGGTCGCCGCCGACTGCCTGGAGGAGTGGCTGCAGTTGTGCGCCCTGCCGCAGGTCACGGCGCACCATGCGGAGCGCGGGCAGCTCTTCGGCCCCGGCCGCACCCTCCACCTCCACGCCACCGACACCCCTCCCGAGCTGAACGCCGAGTGGCTGCTCGACCTCACCGGCGACCGGCCCGTCCACCGCCGCGCCCATGAGAAGGCGGCGGTCGCCCTGCGCGGGCCGCTCACCGACCTCCTCGGCGTGATGTACCGCAGGCTGCCCGCCGACAGCGACCGGGTCGAGGTCCTGGGCGAGCGCGCACTGCTCGACCGGTGGCTGGAGTGGGCCTCGTTCCAGTGAGCCGCCCGCGGCCGTCAGGAGTTGAGCTCGGCCAGTACCCGTAGGGTGTCCGGGTCGGGGGCGGTGACCAGCAGGTCGGTGACCGGGCCGGTACGCCACAACTCCAGTCGCTCCGCGATCCGTTCGCGCGGGCCGACCAGCGAGATCTCATCGGCGAACGCGTCCGGTACGGCGAGCACCGCCTCCTGTCTGCGGCCTTCGAGGAAGAGCTGCTGCACCCGGCGGGCCTCCTCCTCGAAGCCCATCCGGGCCATCAGATCGGCATGGAAGTTCTTGGCCGCGTGCCCCATCCCGCCGATGTAGAAGCCGAGCATCGCCTTGACCGGAAGCAGCCCCTCGGCAACGTCGTCACAGACCACGGCGCGGGCCATGGGGGCGATGAGAAAGCCCTCCGGGGCCTGGGACAGCGACGCCCGGTAGGCATCGGTGCGCTGCGGCGACCAGTACAGCGGCAGCCAGCCGTCGGCGATCCGGGTCGTCTGGGCGATGTTCTTGGGCCCTTCCGCACCCAGCAGGAGGGGGAGGTCGGCGCGCAGCGGATGGGTGATGGGCTTGAGGGGCTTGCCGAGGCCGGTGCCGTCAGCGCCGAGGTAGGGGTGCGGGTGGAAGGCACCGTCCAGCTCCACCGGCCCTTCCCGGCGCAGCACTTGGCGGATGACGTCCACGTATTCGCGGGTGGCGGTCAGCGGGCTCTTGGGGAACGGCCGTCCGTACCACCCCTCGACGACCTGCGGTCCGGACAGCCCCAGGCCCAGCAGCAGCCGGCCGCCGGAGAGATGGTCGAGGGTCAGTGCATGCATGGCGGTGGCGGTGGGGGTGCGGGCCGCCATCTGTGCGATACCGGTGCCCAGTTTGATGCGGGAGGTGTGGGCGGCGATCCAGGTGAGCGCGGTGAAGGCGTCCGACCCCCAGGCCTCCGCCGTCCACACCGAGTCGTAGCCCAGCCGCTCGGCCGCGCGGGCGAGTTCGAGGTGCCGGGGGTCCGGGCCGCGGCCCCAGTAGCCCAGTGCTAGACCGAGTCGCATACCGATCGCCCCTCTCCGGCGGAACGGTGACGAGATCTCTGACCAGATCTCTGACCAGATCTCTGACCAGATCTCTGATGAGGTCTCTGATGAGGTCCCTGAAATCTGACGCTACGTCAGTTCCAGTGTCCGCGAACTGTACGGCCGGGCCGCCGGCAGCGCAACGGCCCCCCGCCCGCAGGGGCGAGGGGCCGCGAAAGGACCGCTGTGCGTCCGGTGTCAGCCGCGCTGGATACCGGTGGTGTCCTGCAGGACGCCGCGCCGGCCGTCCTGGGTCTGCGCGATCAGGGCCTGGCCGCGCTGCTCCACCGCCAGGTACCAGGTGCCGGGCGCCAGTTCGGCGATCGGCGCCGGGGCGCCGTCCTCGCCGTACAGCGGGCGCGCGACGGGCACCGCGAACCAGAACGGCGCGAAGTCCGCCGGGGCGCCGGCCGCCGCGGTGGCTCCGGCCGGACCGCCGGCCGTGCCGTCCACCGGCACCTGCTGGCCCTGGGGCTGGCCGGGCTGCGGCTGCTGCTGGCCGCCCGGGTAGCCGTAGCCCTGGCTCGCCTGCTGCTGCGCACCGGGGTAGCCGTAACCCGGGTTGGGGCCGGCCCCGTACGGGGCGGCGGCCTGCGGCTTCGGGGCGCCGATCAGGGCGACCTTGAGGGGCGGGAGGAGCGGCGTGGCGATGGCGCCACCGGCCAGGATCAGGGTGGCGATCAGGCCGATGATCAGGCCCGCGCCGGCGCTCGGGGCGTCGATGAGGGTCCAGAACGCCGTCCATGCCGCGAACACGGTGAGGGCGACACCGAACTGGCCGAGGTCGAGACCGGCGACCTTGCGCGCCTGCTGCTGCGGCAGTGCACGGCTGACGATGATGATCGCCGCGCCGATCACCCCGGCCAGGTACACGCTCATCAGGACGGACACCGAGTCCCAGGCGTTGATACTGCTGTAGTCCTGGGCCTCGCAGTACTTGGCGAGCTGCCCGGAGCACTCCGGGCCGCCGGTGGCAGAGAGGAACGAGGCGATGAACAGCAACACCGCTGCTCCGATCACCACGCCGTCGCCTCGAGTGAGGGAGCGGATGTTCACGTAAGGGTCCTTTGTCGGTTTCGTGGGTCCGGTCGTCGCTGTCGCGGTGCGCGCAGTGCGAGGCACGGCGGTGGCCACCCATCGTAAAGGGGAACCTATCGCCGAATCCGGCGGCCCGTCCTGTTCGTTTCCGCGCGCTATCGGTACGTCGTCACGGATCCGGTATCAGGTGGCTTCCGGATCCCGTCCGGTGGCCGGGTCAGCGTGTCAAGAAGTCCGTAATGCCCTCGGTGATCCCGCGGGCCGCTTTTTGCCGCCAGTC
Source organism: Streptomyces sp. G7(2002) (assembly GCF_028870195.1). Lineage (NCBI taxonomy): Bacteria > Bacillati > Actinomycetota > Actinomycetes > Kitasatosporales > Streptomycetaceae > Streptomyces > Streptomyces sp. G7(2002). The sequence continues at coordinate 3,169,148 of NZ_CP102609.1, read as the reverse complement.
GGCGTCGGTCAATTGCGCGGCGTCCTTCGGGTCGCGCATATTGCCGCACTCCAGGAACACCTTCGGCACCGTGGAGAGGTTGAGGCCGCCGAGATCGGAGCGCTTGTCGAGTCCGGTGCCGCCGCCGATGTAATTGGACGCCGCACTTCCGGTGACCGCGCGGAACCGGCCGGCCAGCCGCTCGCCCAACTGGCGCGAGGGCCCGACGATCGCGGCGGTGTCGGCCGGGCCGTCCGTGACACGCGCGGGCAGGATGACATGGAAGCCGCGGTTGCCGGCCCCCGAACCGTCGGCGTGGAGGGACAGCGCGGCATCGGCGTGCGCCTTGTTCCCGATCTCGGCCCGTTCGTCCACACACGGCCCGTAGGGGCGGTCGCCGTCCTGGGTGAGGACGACCTTGGCGCCCTGCTCCTGGAGGAGCGTGCGGGCCCGGCGGACGACGTCCAGGGTGAAGGACGCCTCGGCGTAACCGTCGTTGGTGGCGGTGCCGGTGGTGTCGCACTCCTTGCGGGCGTTGCCGATGTCCACCTGCCGGGCGATCTCCCGGCCGTGCTCGCCGTTGTGCGGATTGTGGCCGGGGTCGAGCACCACGACCTTGCCCTTCAGGCCGGCGCGCGGGCCGTGCTCCTTGGAGCCCTTGCCGCCCGGGGTGTGGCTGCCGCCGGGGCCGGTGGCGCTTTCCGCCGGGTCGCTCGGTGCGGGCTGCCCGGCTCTTGGCCCGCCGTCGCGGCCCGACGCGTGCCAGACCAGCCAGCCGCCCAGGCCGGCGACCACCACGGAGGCCAGCACGACGAGGAGGGTGCCGCGCAGGCGGCGGTGCGGGGGGAGAGAACTGCCGTTCGACACGTCGGCGATCGTAGCCCGCTCAGATGCCCGTCCCGGTGCGCCGCAGTACGTGCAGCGACCGGTGGGACGAGATCTCGGTGAAGGCGCCGGACTCCAGGGCCCTGCGATAGATGCGGTACGGGGCCTGGCCGCCGTCCGCCGGGTCCGCGAAGACATCGTGGATGACCAGCAGCCCGTCGGGCGCGAGGTGCGGCGCCCAGCCCTCGTAGTCGGCGGTGGCGTGCTCGTCGGTGTGCCCGCCGTCGATGAAGACCAGTCCCACCGGGGCCTGCCAGACGGCCGCGGCCTGCGGCGACCGGCCGACCAGGGCGATCACATGCTCCTCCAGACCCGCGGCGTGGAGGGTGCGGCGGAAGGTGGGCAGGGTGTCCATCCGGCCGACCTCTGGGTCGACGACGGTCGGGTCGTGGTACTCCCAGCCGGGCTGCTGCTCCTCGCTGCCCCGGTGGTGGTCGACGGTGACGGCGGGGACCCCGGCGGTGCGCGCGGCGTCGGCGAGCAGGATCGTGGACCGGCCGCAGTAGGTGCCGACCTCCACCAGCGGCAGCCCGAGCGTCGCCGCCTCGGCCGCCGCCGCGTACAGGGCGAGGCCCTCGTCCACGGGCATGAAGCCCTTCGCCGCCTCGAAAGCGGCGAGTATCTCCGGCTGCGGAGCGGTCGGAGCCGTGGGAGCGGGCATGGGCTTCCTCCTGTGGTGCGGTCAGGGGCTCATCGTGCCGTACGGCGCGGCGCGGGTGGAGTGCGGGTGTCCCGGCCGGGGCATTCGGATATCGGAACGGCGGTTCGCATTTCCCGCGTGTCGGGCGGCCCGGATGTTCCTGCCGGTTCCTGCCGGGTTCCGGTCCGTTCCCCGACTGTTCCCGTCGTTTTATCGTCTGCGGTTTCCGTGATGCCCGAAAGCGGTGAATTCGGGGGCGGGGGAGTCGGCAGGGAAGGAGGGGAAGGAAATGGCGTTCGCGACGGAATTCACCGGACCGTTTCCTGTTCGCATCCGAACCGTTCCCCGGGGAATCCCCGCCGGTTCCTGCCCGTTACGGGACCGGCGGTGGCGGCCGCTGTGCGACGGCGGGTCCGGGGGTCACGGGTGCCGCGGACGTGCCCGAACCGACCCCTGAACCGACCCCGAATCGACCCCTGAACTACCCCCGAACCGACCCCCGAACTGACCTTCCGTCAGAATGAAACGTGTTCTAGTCTGCTCCGCATGGGCATCGGAATCACGCAAGACCAACGTGACCTGGCCGAGGCGGCGGGCGGCTGGGCCGCGCGGGCGGTGCCGCCCGAAGCGGTGCGCAAGCTGCTCGACACCGCGCCCGCGCGCACCGGGCGGCCCGCGTACTGGGACCAGCTCGCCGCCCAGGGCCTGCTCGGGCTCCATCTCCCCGAGGCCGACGGAGGCGGGGGCGGTGAACTGCTCGACCTCGCCGTCGTGCTGGAGGAACTGGGCCGCGCCGCCTTCCCCGGGCCCTGCCTGCCCACCACCCTCGCCGCCGCACTCCTGCACCGCGGCGGCGCCCCGGCCCTCGTACGTGCCCTCGCCACCGGCGCACGCATCGGCGCCGTCGCACTCGGCACGGGCTCGCTCACCGCCGTCGAAAGCCCCGACGGCTATGTCCTGGACGGCACCGCGCCCCCGGTCCTGTCCGGCGCCGACGCGGATCTGATCGTGCTGGCCGCGGAGGTTGCCGGGGAAGCGGGGCTCACCGGGGAAGCGGAGGGTGCCGGGGGAGCGAAGGGCGCCGCGGACGGGGCGGTGCGTGACGGCGGAGGCGGGCGACGGGCGGGGGAGACGGTCTGGCTCGCGGTCGACGCCGGGGTGCTGACCGTACGCGTCCAGGAGAGCGCCGACCCCACCAGGCCGACCGCCGAAGTGCGGGCGCACGGAGTCCCGGTGCCCGCCGAGCGGCGGCTCGCCGTCGACAGCGACCTGGTCCGCGACCTGGCCGGGGTGCTGTGGGCCGCCGAGAGCTGCGGCACGGCCTCCTGGGCGCTGCACACCGCCGCCGAACACGCCGCGGTCCGCGAACAGTTCGGCCGCCCCATCGGCCAGTTCCAGGCGGTCAAACACCTCTGCGCCGACATGCTCGTGCGCTACGAGCAGGCCGCCGCCCTGGTCTGGGACGCGGCCCGCGCGCTGCACGAGCCGCCCGCGGTCCGCGGACTGGTCGCGGCGCTGGCCACCGCGACCGCCCTGGACGCCGCCGTCAGCTGTGCCAAGGACTGCATCCAGATCCTCGGCGGCATCGGCTTCACCTGGGAACACGACGCCCACCTCCATCTGCGGCGGGCGACGGTCGCCCGCCAGCTGCTCGGCAGCGGCGACACCCACCGGCTGCGGGCCGCCCGGTATGCCGCCGACGGCGCCCGGCGCCCGCTGCACCTCGAACTCCCCGCCGACGCAGCGGAGTTCCGGGCCGAGGCCCGCACGGTCATCGACGGCGTCCGCGGCCTCGACCCCGCGGCCGTACGCCGCACACTGGCCCCCACCGGCTACGCCGCACCGCACCTCCCCGCGCCCTACGGACTGGGCGCCGGCCCCGTACAACAGCTCGCGATCCAGCAGGAGCTGGCGGCCGCCGACGTCCGGATCAGCGATCTGGGCATCGCCACCTGGGTCGTCCCCTCACTGATCGCCCACGGCACCCCGGAGCAGCAGGAGCGCTGTCTGCTGCCGTCGCTGCGCGGTGATCTGCTCTGGTGCCAGCTGTTCTCCGAACCCGAGGCCGGCTCGGACCTGGCCTCCCTGCGGACCCGCGCCGAGCGGACGGCGGACGGCGGCTGGCGGATCAACGGCCAGAAGGTGTGGACCTCGGCCGCCCAGTGGGCGAGCCACGGCATCCTGCTGGCCCGCACCGACCCGGACGCGCCCAAACACAAGGGGCTGACCTTCTTCCTCGTCGACATGAAGACCCCGGGCATCGACATCCGTCCGCTGAAGGAGATCACCGGCGAGTCGCTCTTCAACGAGGTCTACTTCGACGATGTGCTGCTGCCGGCCGACGCGGTGGTCGGCGAGGTCGACAACGGCTGGAAGGTGGCCCGCACCACCCTGGACAACGAACGCGTCCACATGGCTGACCAGTTGACCTTCGACACCGGTCTGACGGCGCTGCTGGACCGCGCCGCCGAGCTGGACGGATCGGTGCGGGCGCGGGTGGGCGCGCTGGCCGCCGAGGCGCACGCGCTGGGCTGCATCGGGCTGCGCACCACGCTCCAGCAGGTGTCGGGGCTGGAGCCGGGAGCCGGTGCCAGCATCCGCAAGCTGGTGCAGACCCCGCACCAGCAGAAGGTCGCCGAGCTGGCGCTGGAGCTGCTCGGCCCGGACGGCGCGGTGCGCGAAGGCGCCGGCGAACGGGCCTTGCACGGCTTCCTGATGTCGCGCTGTCTGACCATCGCCGGCGGCACCACCCAGGTGCAGCTCAATGTCGTCGCGGAGCGGCTGCTCGGTCTGCCCCGCGACCCGGAGCCGCGCCCCCTGATCTGATCCCCGGACTCAGCCACCTCCAGGAGGACACGTATGGCTGGCAAGGCGTACATCGTCGGTGTCGGGATGACCCGGTTCGAGAAGCCCGAGACCCGTGACTGGCAGTACTGGGACATGGCGAAGGAGGCGGGCGGCACGGCGCTCGCGGACGCCGGGATCGGCTACGAGGTGGTCGAGCAGCTGCCGGTCGGCTACTGCTACCAGGCCTCGACGGCCGGCCAGCGCGCCGCCTACGAACTGGGCCTGACCGGCATCCCCGTCTACAACGTCAACAACAACTGCGCGACCGCCTCGACCGCGCTGATGATGGCCCGCCAATTCGTCGAGTCCGGCCTCAACGACTGTGTCCTGGCGCTGGGCTTCGAGAAGATGAAGCGGGGCGCGCTGGGCGGTGGCGCGGACGCCGGGGACTTCAGCACCTCGCCGGTGGCGCGCCACTACGGAGTGATGGCCGCCGCCCACGGCTTCGAGATGACCCCGCCCACCGCCCAGATCTTCGGCAACGCGGCCCGCGAGCACATGGAGCGCTACGGCACCACCGCCGAACAGCTCGCCGCCGTCGGCGCCAAGAACCACCGCCACTCGGCCCACAACCCGAACGCCCAGTTCCAGGACGTCTACACGGTCGAGGAGATCCTCGCCGCCAAGACCATCCACCGGCCGCTGACCAAGCTGCAGTGCTCGCCGACCTCCGACGGCGCGGCCGCGGCGGTGGTCGTCTCCGAGCGCTTCGTGCGGGAACACGGCCTGGCCGACCGGGCGGTGGAGATCGTCGCTCAGGCTATGACGACGGACACCGAGGAGAGCTTCGCGTCCGGGTCATGCATCGATGTCGTCGGCAAACCGATGTCCCGGGCGGCGGCCCGGCAGGTCTATGCGGCCGGCGGCCTCGGTATCGAGGACGTGGATGTCATCGAGCTGCACGACTGTTTCTCGGTCAACGAGCTGCTGACCTATGAGGCGTTGGGCATGTGCGCGGACGGGGAGTCGGGGAAGCTGGTCGCCGACGGCGCCACGACCTACGGCGGCCGCTGGGTGGTCAACCCCTCCGGCGGCCTGATCTCCAAGGGCCATCCGCTGGGCGCGACGGGGCTGGCGCAGGCCGCTGAGCTGGTCTGGCAGCTGCGCGGCACCGCGGGCGAACGTCAGGTCCCCGGCGCCCGGGTGGGCCTGGCACACAACATCGGCCTGGGCGGCGCCGCGGTGGTGACGCTGCTGCGCAGGTGAGCTTGGGGGGTGGGGGACGGGGACCGGTGGGGGCCTGATGGGCGCGGTAAACGGGGGCCGACGGTGAGACCTGATGGTCCCAGTAACTGGGCTCGGCCGGTCTCAATCAGACTCAACCGGGCTCAGCCGGTCTTGGCCAGACTGAGTCGAGCTCAGCCGGTCTCAGCCGGCCTCGGCCAGACTGAGCCGAGCTCAACCGGTCTCAGCCGGGCTCAGCCAGACCGAGCCGAGCTCAACCGGTCTCAGGCGGGCTCGGCCAGACTGAGCCGAGCTCAGCCGGTCTCAGCGGAGCTCAACCGGGCTGGGCCCGACGCCGCCGGTCCAGCCGATCGACGTTAACTTGCCCCCGGCAATGGGTAGTTGGCCCACTGGGGGTCATGCCGACCCCTAGGGGAACGCCTCGCCCACCCCCTAAGTCCCCACCCCGCCGCCCCGCCCCCCTGCGACATTCGGCCTAGGTCTCCCGTCAGGTGGCTCATGCAGCGATATACCGATGCAGGACTCAAGCGACGAATGCGAGCATGGTCGGCATGCCGCCGATAGCCACCCCCGCCACCCTGACCGAGAGCGCGCGCCGGAGGGCGGCCCCGCCGGCCTGGCTGGTGATGCTGTTGGTCTGCTCCGGGCAGTTCCTGGTCATCCTGGACGTCTCCGTCGTGAATGTGGCGCTGCCCGCCATGCGGACCGGTCTGGGCCTGAGCGAGCTGGGTCTGCAGTGGATCGTCAACGCCTACGTCATCACCTTCGCGGGCTTCATGCTGCTCGGTGGCCGGGCCGCCGACCTCTTCGGCCGTAAGCGGATCTTCGTCCTGGGGCTGGCGCTGTTCACGGTCGCGAGCCTGGGGGGCGGGCTGGCGCAGGAGCCCTGGCAGCTGATCGCGGCCCGTACGGTCCAGGGCATCGGCGCGGCCGTGCTCTCACCCGCCACCCTCACCATCCTGACCACGTCGTTCCCGGCAGGACCGGCCCGTACCCGCGCCATCGCCACCTGGACGGCGGTCGGCGCCGGCGGTGGCGCGGTGGGCGGTCTGGTGGGCGGGACGCTCACCGAATTCCTGTCGTGGCGCTGGGTGTTGCTGATCAATGTGCCGGTCGGGGCGCTGGTGCTGGGCGGCGCGGTGCTGTGGCTCACCGAGAGCCGGCAGGGGGCCGGACGGCGGCTCGATGTGCCCGGCGCGCTGCTGGTGACGGCCGGGCTCGGGCTGGTGGCCTACGGGATCGTGCAGACCGAGACGGACGGCTGGGCGTCGCTGTCCGCGCTGCTGCCGCTGGCCGCCGGGCTGGTCGTGGTCGCGGCCTTCCTCGCCGTCGAGGCGCGCGCCAAGGCGCCGCTGATGCCGCTGGGGCTCTTCCGGCTGCGCTCGGTCTCCTCGGCGAACGGGGCGATGGTGCTGGCCGGCGCCGCGATGTTCTCCATGTGGTACTTCCTGTCCCTCTATGTGCAGAACGTGCTGGGCTACCGGCCGCTGGAGGCAGGGCTCTCCTTCATCCCGCACTCGCTCTCCATCGTCCTGGGCTCAAAGATCGCGCCCCGGCTGATGAACCGACTGGGCGCCAAGCCGCTGGCCATCGCCGGTGCGGTGATGTCCGCGTGCGGCATGGTCTGGCAGGGCACGATGGACGTCGACGGCACCTACCTCGGCACGATCCTCGGACCCGGCATCCTGATGGCGCTGGGCGCGGGCCTGACCGCGACGCCGATCGCCTCCATCGCGACCTCGGGGGCCGACCCCGCCGACCAGGGCCTGGTCTCCGGCCTGATGAACACCTCCCGTCAAATGGGCGGCGCGCTGGGCCTGTCGGTCCTGTCCACCGTTGCCGCGGCCCGGATCGAGGCGGGCGACGGCCTGAAGGCCCTGGCGGACGGCTACGGACTGGCCTTCCAGGTCGGCTCGGTGGTCCTGCTCGGCAGCATCCTGCTGATGCTCGTCGCACTGCCGCAGCGACGGGCGGACGCCTCGCACGGCTGAGACGCGCCGGCAGGCCACGCCGCGGGCCGGGCCGCGGCCGGGCCGGGCGGGTGCGTGGGCGCCGGGCCGACACCCGCCGTGCCAGTGGGCACCTGGCTACCCCCCCGTCGCGCCCACGGGCGCCCGGCCGTCGCCCCGTCATGCGCTCTGCCCGCTCAGGCGCCGCGAGACGGACGGGACGTTGTGGACATGCCCTACAGCCAGCCGTTCTGCCGCGCCGCACGCACCGCTTCCATGCGGTTGCGGGTGCCGGTCTTGCCGATGGCCGCGGAGAGGTAGTTGCGGACGGTGGCCTGGGAGAGGTGGAGCCGGCCGGCGATATCGGCGACCGTGGCGCCGTCCACGGCGGCGGTCAGGACCTCGCGCTCCCGCTGGGTCAGCGGATTGGGGCCGGCGCTCAGTGCCGCCGCGGCGAGGCCGGGGTCGATGACCCGCTCGCCGGCCAGCACCCGGCGGATCGCCGCCGCAAGCTCCTCCACGGGGCCGTCCTTCACCAGGAAACCGGACGCTCCGGCCTCCATGGCGCGGCGCAGATAGCCGGGGCGGCCGAAGGTCGTCACTATCAGCACTTTGCACGACGGCAGTTGTTCGCGCAGATCGGCCGCGGCGTCCAGACCGCTGCGGCCGGGGAGTTCGATGTCCAGGAGGGCGATATCGGGACGGGCGTCGAGGGCGGCGGCGACGATCCTGTCGCCCGCCGCGACCTGCGCCACGACCTGCATATCCGCTTCCAGGTCGAGCAGCAGCGCCAGCGCGCCCCGCATCATTCCCTGGTCCTCCGCCAGCAGGACCTTGATCACCTGGTGCTCTCCTCCGCATCCGCCCTGTCGTCCGTGCCGACCGGGAGTTCGGCCGTGACCCGGAAGCCGTGCCGGCCGTCCGGGCCGCTGTGCAGTGTCCCGCCCGCCGCGGCCAGGCGCTCGGCCAGTCCCGTCAGCCCGGTGCCGCCGACCGGCCCCGACCGGCCGGGCAGAGCCGGACCGCCCGCGTCGCCGGTGTCGCCGGTGTCGTCCGTAGGGGACGGGCCGCCGGCGCCGTCCGCGGCGGATATGCCGTCCGCCTCCCGGCCGCCGTCCCCGTAGCCGCCGCCGCGGCCGGGGACACGGTCGCGGAGCCGGGCCGGGCCGGGGCCCGTGGCAGTGCCGGAATGCAGGGGGCCGCGGCCGTCGTCCGTGATCGTCAGCCGTACCCGTTCCTCGTCGGCGTGCACCGCGATCTCGCAGCGGGTGGCGCAGCTGTGCCGGACGGTGTTGGTGACGCCCTCGCGGACCACCCAGCCCAGCAGGGCGCCGGCCTGCGGGGGCAGCGGCGGCCCGGCCTGCCGTACGACGGGCTCGATACCGGCCGCCTCCAGGGCTGAACGGGCCCGGTCCAGCTCGGTGGTCAGACCGCCCTCGCGATAGCCGCTGACCGCCTCGCGGATCTCGGTCAGTGCCTGCCGGCCGACCGCCTCGATATCGGCGGCCTGGGCGAGCGCCGCGTCCAGATCGCGGGGTGCGAGTCTGCGGACCGCCTCGGCCTTGACGACCACTACGGACAGGGTGTGCCCCAGCAGGTCGTGCAGATCGCGGGAGAAGCGCAGCCGCTCCTTCTCGACGGCGCTGCGGGCCAGTTCCTGGCGGGTGGCGTTCAGCTTCTGGATGGCGTCGAACAGGCTCAGGACCGTGGCCGTCACCATGCCGGACAGGAAGGTGCCGTAACCGATGCCGAACGAGCCCCACGGGTCGTCGTCGTGCCAGCCGGCCAGAAATCCGGCCGCCCCGCTGAGCGCGATCAGCCAGATGGCGAGCTTTTTGCCGCGCAGCGCACGGACCGTGCCGGAGGCCAGCGACAGCAGCGGGAAGAACAGCAACCACTTGCCGCCGAACCCGATCGCGATGGCGAAGGTGATGGCGGTCAGTATCCCCAGGGCGTACAGGGGGCGGCGGGAGTCACGCAACCGCGGGTTGAACGAGGCCCAGACCACGCTGATGTAGAAGGAGTTGAAGGCGAGCAGACCGAGACCGGCCAGCCAGGGGTTGCCCGTCTTGCCCTGGATGATGTTGGAGATGGCGCCCATACCCATCAGCAGCCAGGGCAGGAAGGCGTACTTGCCCGGCCCGCTGTCGGGCTTCCTGCTGTCCGGCTTCCCGGCCGGCCGCCCGGGCCGGCAGGAGTCCTCGGTGCCGTCCGCGCCGCCGGGGCCCTTCTCGCCCGCGGTCCGTCGTTCCGTGTGCTGCACTGTCGCTTCCCAGGTCTGCGCCATCGCCGGTCACACCATGCGTGCGGCCCGACGGTACGCGTACACCGCGTATCCGCCGAAGAGTGCCAGCCAGACGGTCAGCACCGCCACTGCGGCCAGGCCCGGTGCGCTGTCGTGGGTGATGCTCCGGCCGAGTTCGGCGAAGCGGTTGCCCGGCGTCCACAAGGACAGTGAGCGCAGCCAGTCGGGGAACAGCTCGGGCGGGAACCACAGACCGCCGATGATCGACAGCAGCAGCACACAGCCCGTGTTGACCACGCCGGTGGACTGCGCGGACAGGCGGTAGCCGTTGCCGAGACCGAGCAGGGTGAACGGGGCGGTGCCGATCCACAGCAGCCCGGCCAGGGCGCCCCACTGCCAGGCCGGCATCCGGACGTCGTTGACCAGCGCGCCCACCAGCAGTACGGAGGCCAGGGCCGGCAGCACCGTCACCGAGCCGGTCAGCCCGCGGCCCACCACCACCCGCAGAGGGCTCAGCGGGGTGATGCGCAGCTGGCGCAGCCAGCCCAGCTGCTTGTCCTCGGCGACACCGGTGCCCGTGCCGATCGCCGCGTTCAGCGCGCCATATGCGGCCATGCCGACCATCGAAGCGATCTTCCACTCCGGGTCGGCGCCACCCGGCCCGACGCCGATGTTGGTCATCAGCAGATACATCAGCACCGGCATCCCGATACCGAAGATGACATAGCCCCGGTCGCGGAGGGTGCGGCGGACTTCGAGGCGGATGTAGTCGAGCATCACACGCTCTCCTTCGCGGTCCGGGCGCCGGCGGTGAATGCCGGGGCGGCGGGGGTGGCTTCGGCGGAGGTGAGCGCGAGGAACGCGTCCTCCAGGCTGGCGGGGGTGACCTGCAGCCCGCGGACGAGGCCGAGTTCGGCCAGGGCAAGGACCGTCGCGTCGGAGTCCGTCGTCCGCAGCAGTGCGCGGTCGCCGCGTATCTCCACGGCGCTCACACCGGGAAGCCCGGACAGCGGATCGGTGGCCGCGCCCGCGAGGTCGAAGGAGACCCGCGAGCCGCCTGCCCGCCGCTTGATCGCCTCGCCGCTGCCGTCGGCGACCACCCGGCCGCGGTCGATCACCACGATCCGGTCGGCGTGCTCGTCCGCCTCCTCCAGATAGTGGGTGGAGAACAGGATGGTGTGGCCCCGGCGGGCATAGGCCCGCATCGAGCGCCAGAAGGTGCGGCGCGCCTCGACGTCCAGCGCCGAGGTCGGCTCGTCCAGCACCAGCAGCTCGGGGTTGCCGGCCAGCGCCACCGCGAAGCGGACCCGCTGGGCCTGCCCGCCGGACAGCTTGTCCACCCGCCGCCCGCCGAACCCGTCGAGGCCCGCCAGTTCGAGTGCCTCGGCGACGTCCATGGGGTGGGGGTAGGTGGCGGCGACGAAGGTGATCAGTTCGCGGACGGTGACCCGCGGGATGGCCTTGCCGTCCTGCAGCATGGCGCCCACCTGGCCCGCCCGCACCGCCGACTCCGGTGCGTCGCCGAACAGCCGGACCGTTCCCGAGCTGGGCGGCAGCAGCCCCAGCAGGATGTTGAGGGTGGTGGATTTGCCCGCGCCGTTGCGTCCGAGCAGCGCCACCGTCTCGCCCGCCGCGATCTCCAGGTCCAGTCCGTCCACGGCCCGCACCGCGCCATAACTCCGTGTCACCCCGGAGAATCCCACCGCCGCGGCGTCACCAGCCCTTTCCGCTGTGCTGCCGGGCCTTGTCGTCCCTGCCATGCCCACTCCGCCTCTCGTCTGCATGCCTTCGACGTTACGGAGCGTGGCCGGGCCGCGGCAGATGCGAATGTCGACGATCCCCTCTGACAAATGTCATGGGTCCGCGCAACGAAAGTGGTGGGTCCGTGCAAAGAAGGTGGTGCGTCCGCCGCGGCGCAGGCCGACGCGCGTGGTGCGCGACGCACAGGGGCAGGGGCAGGGGCAGAGGCAGGGCCGCGGCCGGGGAGGGCCTCCGCCGTCCGTGCGACCCGTATCTGACAATGCGTCAGAGGGCTTCCGGGTGCCGGAAGGATCGGCTATACATGAGAGCCATCGGCTAGAACGCGTTCTAGAAGTGTGCCCTGTGCGCTGTCGGAGCGCGGCCGCGCCGACCAGATACGACCCCGGCACGGTCGACGGTGCGGACGGCCGGGCCGGGGTCTTCCCCTCGTGGTGAAGGAGCAAGCAGCCCCATGCCCATCGACGCCGCCAAGGCCACCTCCGCCGAGCCGCGGACCACCGAACTCGCCTGGGACCACAAGGACGTCCAGCTCTACCACCTCGGCATCGGCGCCGGTGCGGCCACTCCGGAGAAGACCCACCCCGCCACCGACCCGGACGAACTGCGCTACACCCTGGAGAGCGCCCTGCACGTCCTGCCCAGCTTCGCCACCGTCGCGGGCGGCGGGATGGCGCTGGCCGGCGGGCTCTCCGCACCCGGCATCGACGTCGACCTCGCCGCGGTCCTGCACGGCGGCCAGACCGTCACCGTGCACCGCCCCCTCCCGGTACGCGGCCGCGCCACCCAGACCTCGTCCGTGCCCGCCGTCCACGACAAGGGCAAGGCCGCCGTCATCGTGCTGCGCTCCGAGGTCGCCGACGACGACGGCCCCTTGTGGACCTGCGACACCCAGATCTTCGTTCGCGGCGAGGGCGGCTTCGGCGGCGACCGCGGCCCCTCCGCCCGCCTCGAACTCCCCGACCGCGCCCCCGATCTGACCACCGAACGCCATATCCGCGCGGACCAGGCGCTGCTCTACCGCCTCTCCGGCGACTGGAATCCGCTGCACGCGGACCCCGAGTTCGCCAAGCTCGCCGGGTTCGACCGGCCGATCCTGCACGGGCTGTGCACCTATGGGGTCACGCTCAAGGCCGTCGTCGACACGGTGCTCGGCGGCGATGTCGCACGGGTGCGGTCGTACACGACCCGTTTCGCCGGTGTGGTCTTCCCCGGGGAGACGCTGCGGATCCGGCAGTGGCAGGAGCCCGGCCGGGTCCAGGTGTCGGTCACCGCGGCCGACCGCGACGAGGCGCCGGTACTCGCGGACACCGTGGTGGAGCACAGCTAGGGCCGATCCCATAAACAGCCTTGCCGGTCCGGGCGGGGGCTGGAGTGTCGTCCGTACGAGAGGAGCCGTGACATGCGCGCAGCCGTACAGCACGAGACAGGGCAGGACAAGCTCGAAGTCCTCGACGACGTCGAGGCGGTGGGGTTTGGCCCCGGCAAGGTCAGAATGCGGATCCGGGCGACCGGGCTGTGCCACTCCGACCTCTCGGCGATGAACGGGGTGCTGCCCCAGCCCGCGCCCTTCGTCCCCGGTCACGAGGGCGCCGGTGAGATCCTCGACGTCGGCGACGGCGTCACCGGACTCGACCGGGGGGACCGCGTCCTGATGTGCTGGCTGCCCGCCTGCGGCAGCTGTCCGTCCTGCCGCCGCGGCCAGACCCATCTGTGCCTGGCCGGATTCATGAACGCCGGCACGCCCAACTTCCGGCGCCCCAACGGGGATGTCTTCGGCTTCGCCGGCACCGGCACCTTCGCCGAGGAGGTCGTGGTCGACGCCCACTGCGCGGTCCCGATTCCCGACGACGTCCCGTACGAGATCGCCGCGCTGATCGGCTGCGGTGTCACCACCGGGCTCGGCGCGGCGATCAACACCGCCAAGGTGACGGCTGCTTCCTCGGTCGCGGTCATCGGCTGCGGCGGCGTCGGCATCTCCGTCATCCAGGGCGCGAGGGCCTGCGGCGCGGCCCAGATCATCGCCGTCGACCCGGTGCCCGCACGCCGGGAGGCCGCGCTGCGCTTCGGCGCGACCGAGGCCGTCGCCCCGGAAGAGTTCGCCGACGCCAAGGCCCGGATCACCGCGGGGGAGGGCTTCGACTATGTCTTCGAGGTGGTCGGCAAGTCCGCCACCGCCCGGACCGCCTACGAGATGACCCGGCGCGGCGGCACCCTGTGTGTGGTCGGCGCGGGCGCCATGGACGACACCTTCCAGGTCAATATGTTCGAGCTCTTCTTCGACGAGAAGCGGATCCTGCCGTCCCTGTACGGCGGCGGCGATGCGCTGCGCTCCTACGAGCGGGCCATTGCCCTGTGGCGGGCCGGACGGATCGACCTCGAAGGCCTGATCACCCATCGCGTCCAGCTCGCGGAGATCAATGACGCGCTCGACCAGATGCGCTCCGGCACCTCGCTGCGCACCTGCATAGAGATCTGACGCCCACCGTTCACCCCTCGCACCGCACCGCACCGCACCGCGTGCCGCGACCACTGGAGAGGACAGGAATGGCACAGCCACTGGAGGGCCTGACCGCGATCGTCACCGGTGCCGGGCGCGGTCTGGGCCGCGCCGAGGCCCTCGAACTCGCCCGCCTCGGCGCCCAGGTCGTGGTCAACGACTACGGGCAGCCGGGCCGCGACGGTTCGGGGGAGGCCTCCGCGGCGCCCGCCGAGGACGTCGTCGCCGAGATCCGCGCCGCGGGCGGCACCGCCGTCGCCCACCTCGGTGATGTCGCCGACCACGCACAGGCCCGCGCCCTGGTGCACCTGGCGGTCGAGACCTACGGAAAGCTCGACATCCTGGTCAACAACGCGGGCATTCTGCGCGACCGGATGGTGTTCTCGATGACCGAGGACGAGTGGGACTCGGTCATCCGCGTGCATCTCAAAGGGCACTTCAACACCACCCACTTCGCCGCGGCGCACTGGCGCGAGCGTTCCAAGGCGGCCGGCGGCCCGGTCCACGGGCGGATCGTCAACACCTCCTCCGAGGCGTTCCTCGCGGGCTCGGCGGGCCAGCCCAACTACGCCGCGGCCAAGGGCGGCATCGTCGGCCTGACGACCTCCACGGCACTGGCACTGGGCAAATACGGGGTGACCGCCAACGCGATCTGCCCACGCGCCCGCACCCGTATGACCGAGGACGTCTTCGCAGGCTTCCAGGAGCCCACGGACGGCCGGCTCGACGCGCTCGCCCCCGAACATGTCGCACCGCTCGTCGGCTACCTCGCCTCGCCGGCCGCGGCCCGGGTCAACGGACAGCTGCTGGTCGTCCACGGCGGCATGGTCGCCATCGCCGAACGCCCGCGGATCGCCGCCAAGTTCGACACCGCGAAGGAGGTCTTCAGCTTCGACGAGCTCGATGATCTGCTGACGTCGTATTACGCGCAGCGCCCGGCGGAGGAGACCTTCGCGGCGGCCGAAGTGCTGGGCCTCAAACACGGCTGAACCGGCGCGGGCCCCGCATGCCGGAGGTCCCCGCACAACGGCTGAGGTCCCCACACATACGGCTGTGGCCGCCGCCCGCTGTCCAGCGGTGCGGCGGCCACGGCCTCTCACGCGGTCCGGCGGTCGGGGCGCGCCGGACCGGCGTCACGCGTCCTGCGTCTGCTTGTCCCGGCGGTGCCGGCCATGAGGGGTGGAGCCGGACTCCTCCGAGGCGGCCGGGCCACGGTGCCTGCCGGAGCTTGCGGCCGCGGCGGCCTGGGCGGACGCCTCCTGAGGGCGCGCCTGGGTCGTGTCGGTTCGGGCTTCGGACATGAAAAGAGTCACTCCGTCAGTTCGCTTACAGCTGTACGCGTCGGGACCTCGCCCGACGACCGCCACGGCTGCTCCCGAGCGGCACTGCCGGTGGCCGGTCAACCGGCTGCGCAGCCCCCGCCCGAAATTCTAACGGGGCCGGAAATCACGCTCCACCGGGTCTGGCGGGCCGCCAGAGGTGCCTCTTGCAAGGGAACTGGCCTGCACATTTGGGGATGTCCGGGGATGTGCTGCGGTTCCGCGTCCGTGGCTGAAGGTTGTGCAGATGCTGTGGAGCGGTTGTCGGCATCCCCTGCATCCGGGACAATCCCCCCGCCGCTCTCGGCGGCCTCCCCGGAGGGTGGCCCCTCCACTGCCTCCAGGGGCTCCAGGGGCTCCAGGGGCTCAAGGGGCTCCACCGGCGGTTGTGCCGGCCGTTGCTCCGGCCCAGCCGACCGATGCGGCCCCATCGGCCCCATCGGGCCCATCGGCTTCCCGGCCCCGGCCCATGTCGGCTCCACCTGCCCCGCAGTCCGCAGCGGCTCCACCTGCCTCACCGGCCCCATCGGGCCCACAACCCGCACCGGCTCCACCGCCCCCACCGGCTGCACGGGCAGCACCGCCCCCACCGGCTCCACCACCTCCCCCGGCACCCCTGGCACCCCCGGCACCCCCATCCGCGCCACCCCGCACGGCTCCGCCTCCGTCGCGTACGGCAGCAGCAGTTCGCCGTCCGCCGTCCACAGCCCGGTGCCCGGCAGCCAGCCCTCCGGTGCCGGGTACTGCCGCAACTGCCGCTCCGAGGGCCGCCAGACGCCCAGCCAGGTGCCGCTCGCCGCGGTCATCCGGAACGCCACCGCGCAGCTCTCCGGTGCCAGCATCTGCCCCGGTTGCACGGCGAAAGGCGTGAGTGTCCCGCCCGTGGGCCGCAGGCACTCCGGGAAGCGCACCGGCAGGCTGCTGCCCAGGACGCCCCAGCCCAGCCGGTCGTACCCCGGGGCGTCCGAGCGCAGGAGCAGCAGCCCGCTGTCCGGATCGGCCAGCAGCAGCCGGTCGTTGCTCTCCTCGGTGATCTGCAGCAGCAGGGCGGTCTCGCCGCCCCGCTCCAGGTCGACCACCACGGTCTTGGTCCGGCCGTCCAACTCCCGGTCCAGCGCCAGCAGTCGGCCGCCGCGGTCCAGCCATGCGCCGCCCGTGCAGCGGCCCGGGATCCGGGTGACCCGCTCCGGCCCGTTCGCCCCGCCGTGCACCCGCCACAGCGTGGTGTGGTCCGCCTCGGGCGCGAGGGCGTAGGCGAGGGTCCCGCCGGGGGCGGGCGGCAGCAGGGTCAGCCGGGGGGTGGCCACGGCGCCCAGTAGGAGTTCGCCGGTTCCGGGGCCCGCCGGGTAGAGCAGGGAGACGGCGAAGCGGTCGGCGACCCGGCGCAGGATCAGCACCCGTCCGTCCGTGAGCGGCAGCAGTGCGCTGTCCGGCTCCTCGGGCTGGGTGCCCTGCAGCGGTACGGCGTACGGCTCGGGGCCGCTCAGTGTCCAGCGCTCCGGGAACCAGCTTCCGGCGGCGTCGTCGTGCCGGGCGAGCCGGGCGGCGTACGAGCCGTCGGCGGCGATCGTCAGGCGCCCGGCGAGCGGGCCGGCCGGCGCCATGGTGTCCTCAGTGGCACAGATCGTCATCGAGTGGTCACCTCCAGTCGGCAACCGAAGCTAGTTTTCGTACTTCCGGCCGAACGCTGCAAGTTGTCGCACTTCACGCATAAGGGTGGCAGTTGTCCGGTTCGCCGGTGCCCGGCGGGGTGGTTGTGCTCCGGAGGTCCGCCCCGGGCCGGTCACGGCGGGCCCGAGTGGGCTCACGCGGTGCGGGCCCGGGCTCCCCGGAGGGGAGGGCGGCGGGGGAGAGGACCGGAGGACCCGACGCCATGTCACAGCCGGGAGGTAACCTTCCACCCGTGCCCGTACTGTCTGAAGTCCTCACCGCGCTCGACGCCCTCTGGCCCCCCGAGCGGGCCGAAGGGTGGGACGCCGTCGGCACGGTCTGCGGAGATCCCGGCGCCGAGGTCCGCCGTGTGCTGTTCGCCGTCGACCCGGTCCAGGAAATCGTCGACGAGGCGGTGAAGCTCGGCGCCGACCTCCTCGTCACCCACCATCCGCTCTATCTGCGCGGTACGACGACGGTCGCGGCCTCGACCTTCAAGGGCAGGGTCGTCCACACCCTCATCAAGCACGACATCGCCCTGCATGTCGCGCACACCAACGCCGACACCGCCGACCCCGGTGTCTCCGACGCCCTGGCCGGCGCCCTGGACCTGCGCATCGTCGGCCCCCTGGTCCCGGACCCGAGCGATCCGGCGGGCCGCCGCGGCCTGGGCCGGATCTGTGAGCTGCCGCATCCGATGACGCTGGCCGAGCTCGCCGCCCACGCCGCCGAGCGGCTGCCCGCCACCGCGCAGGGCATCCGGGCGGCCGGCGACCCGGACCGCGAGATCCGGACCCTCGCCGTCTCCGGCGGCTCCGGCGACAGCCTCTTCGACGACGTACGGGCGGCCGGTGTGGATGCGTTCCTCACCGCCGATCTGCGCCACCACCCAGCCTCCGAGGCCACCCAGAAGAGCCCGCTGGCGCTGCTCGACGCCGCCCACTGGGCCACCGAATGGCCGTGGTGCGAGCAGGCCGCGGCCCAGCTCGACGCGGTCTCCGACCGGCACGACTGGGGACTGCGTACGCATGTCTCCCGTACGGTCACCGATCCCTGGACCGCCCACGCGGCGTCCACCCGACTCGTCACCCCGACGCACACCACAGGAGCCCCACGCTGAACGCCGCGCCCGCCGACCAGATCCGCCTCCTCGACGTCCAGGCCCTGGACGTGAGGCTCACCCAGCTCGCCCACCGGGGCAACAACCTCCCCGAGCTGGCCGAGCTGCAGACCCTGGAGGCCGACCTCATCCAGCAGCGCGACCTGCTCGTCGCCGCGCAGACCGAGGAGAGCGACACCAGCCGCGAGCAGACCAAGGCCGAACAGGACGTGGACCAGGTGCGCCAGCGCGCCGCCCGCGACCAGAAGCGCCTCGACTCCGGTGCCGTCACCTCCCCCAAGGACCTGGAGAACCTCCAGCGCGAACTGACCTCGCTGGCCAAGCGCCAGGCCGACCTGGAGGACGTCGTCCTGGAGGTCATGGAGCGCCGGGAGGCCGCCCAGGAGCGGGTCACCGAGCTCACCGCCCGGGCCGAGGCCATCCAGGCCAAGGTCGACGACGCCACCACGCGCCGGGACGCCGCCTACGCCGAGATCGACGCCGAGCGCGCGACGGTCTCCAAGGAGCGCGAGCTGACCGTCGCCGACATCCCGGCCGATCTGCTCAAGCTCTACGACAAGATCCGCGCCAAGGAGGGCGGCGTCGGCGCGGCCCGCCTCTACCAGCGCCGCTGCGAGGGCTGCCGGCTGGAGCTGAACATCACCGAGGTCAACGACGTGCGCGCGGCCGCCGCCGACGCCGTCCTGCGCTGCGAGAACTGCAGCCGCATCCTGGTCCGCACGCCCGACTCGGGTCTGTAGGCCGTGGCACGCACGCTGATCGTCGAGGCGGACGGTGGCTCCCGGGGCAACCCGGGGCCGGCCGGCTACGGCGCGGTCGTCCTGGACCCGGAGACCGGCGAGGCGCTGGCCGAGGCCGCCGAGTTCATCGGCACCGCGACCAACAACGTCGCCGAGTACAAGGGGCTGGTGGCCGGTCTGCGGGCGGCGCACGCCCTCGATCCGCAGGCGTGCGTCCGGGTGCGGATGGACTCCAAGCTCGTCGTCGAGCAGATGTCCGGGCGCTGGAAGATCAAGCACCCGGACATGAAGCCGCTGGCCGCCGAGGCCCGGTCGGTCTTCCCGCCCGACCGGGTGACCTACGAGTGGATCCCCCGCGCGCAGAACAAGCACGCCGACCGGCTCGCCAACGAGGCGATGGACGCCGGGAAGATCGGCAAGCAGTGGGAGCCGCGCGACTCCAGGGCGGCGCTCGCCACCGCCGCAGCCCCCGCCCGCAGCGCCGCCGCCCGGGCCGCCGATGAGGCCGCCGAGTCGGCGGAGGCGGCGGACGCGGCCCCGAGTGCCCCGCCGGCCGGCTGGGGCGCCCCCGACCTCGGTCCGCCCGCGACCTTCGTCCTGCTGCGGCACGGCGAGACCGCGCTGACGCCCGAGAAGCGGTTCTCGGGCAGCGGCGGCACCGACCCCGAGCTGTCCGCCGCCGGGCGCCGCCAGGCCGAGGCGACCGCCGCCGCGCTCGCCGCCCGGGGCACGATCCAGGCCGTCGTCAGCTCCCCGCTGCGGCGCTGCCGGGAGACCGCCGAGGCGGTCGCGGCCCGGCTCGGCCTGGAGGTCCGTATCGAGGAGGGCCTGCGCGAGACCGACTTCGGGGCATGGGAGGGGCTGACCTTCGCCGAGGTGCGCGAGCGCTTCCCCGAGGACCTCGACGCCTGGCTCGGCTCCGCCAGGGTGGCGCCCACGGGAGGCGGCGAGTCCTTCGCGGCGGTCGCCCGCCGGGTCGCCGTCGCCCGCGACAAGCTCCTCGCCCGGTACGCGGGCAGGACGGTGCTGCTGGTCACGCATGTGACACCGGTCAAGACGCTGGTCCGGCTGGCGCTGGGCGCCCCGCCGGAGTCGCTGTTCCGGATGGAGCTCTCCGCGGCATCGCTCTCCGCGGTCGCCTACTTCTCCGACGGCAACGCCTCGGTGCGGCTGCTGAACGACACCTCACATCTGCGGTAGCGGGCGTCCCGTATGCCCGCACATCTGCGGTAGCGGGGCGTCCCGTACGCCCGCCGCGTCTCCGCCGTACGCGTAGGGCCCGGCACCTCGGACGACCGAGGCGCCGGGCCCTTTCGCGTACGTACCGCCGTCAGGCCGCCAATGCCGCCGCCTCCTGGGCGAGTTGGCGCACCCGGTCCCAGTCCTTCGCGGCCAGCGCGTCGGCCGGCAGCATCCAGGTGCCGCCGACGCAGCCGACGTTGGGCAGCGCCAGATAGGACGGCGCCGACGCCAGGCCGATCCCGCCGGTCGGGCAGAAGCGGGCCTGGGGGAGGGGCGAGGCCAGCGAGTGGAGGTAGGGGGTGCCGCCCGCCGCCTCCGCCGGGAAGAACTTCATCTCGGTGACGCCCTCGTCCAGCAGGGTCACCACCTCCGAAACCGTCGAGACGCCCGGCAGGAACGGCACCCCGGAGTCCTTCATCGCGCCCAGCAGCCGCGGCGACCAGCCGGGGCTCACCAGGAAGCGGGAGCCGGCCGCGAGGGCGGCCTCGACCTGCCCGGGGGCGAGCAGGGTGCCCGCGCCGATCACCGCTTCGGGGACTTCCTCGGAGACGGCCCGGATCGCTTCCAGCGCCGCGGGCGTCCGCAGGGTCACCTCGATCGCGGGCAGTCCGCCCGCGACGAGCGCACGGGCGAGCGGTACGGCGTCGTCGGCGTCGTGCAGCACGACGACCGGGATGACGGGGGCGAGCCCGAGAACCGAGGGGGAGGAGGGCGCGGGGGAGGAGGCGGCGCTGGTCACGCCGCCCATAGTGCGCCCGGCCGCCCACTCTCCGCAACGACCGTTGCACATGCTGCAACGGGGTGGTTATGGCTCCCTGAACGCGGCCAGGCCCCGCCTACAGCTCCGTCACGATCACATCGACCGCCCACGCCTTGCCGCCCTTCGCGGGGGCCTGCGCCTCCACCGCGTAACCCAGCTCCCGCAGCGCCGCCACCAGCTCCGCCGGACCGTCCGGATCGAGCCCCGCCGACAGCAGATCCCGCACCAGCCGCCCCTTCGTCGCCTTGTTGAAGTGGCTGACCACCGACCGCTTCTCCACCCCGGCCACGATCTTCGACTGCAGCACCCGCACCGTCGCGGTCCGCCCCGCCACCTCACCCTTGGGCTTCCACGCCGTCGCATACGCCGCCGACCGCAGATCCAGCACCAGGCCCTCCCCGGCGGCCTCCGGCAGCACCTCCGCCATCGGCGCCCGCCAGTACGCGCCCAGCGCACCGAGCCCCGGCAGCTTCACCCCCATCGAGCAGCGGTACGACGGAATCCGGTCACCGATCCGTACCGCGCCCCACAGCCCCGAGAACACCAGCAGCGACCGCTCGGCCCGCTGCCGCGCCGCCGCGTCCAGCGACGCCAGGCCGAGCGCGTCGTAGAGCACCCCGGTGTAGATCTCCCCGGCCGGCCGGGTCCCCGCCGTCCGCAGCCCCGCGTTCTTGGCGATCTCGCCCTTGAGGCCCTCGCTGAGCCCGAGCACCTCCTGGGCCTTGGTCTCGTCCGCCGCGCACAGCTCGACGAGCTCCTCCAGCACCGTCTCGCGCGCCGCGGTCAGCCCCGGCAGCGACAGCGCACCGGTGTCCAGCGGAGCCCCGGCCTCCGCGGAGGCCTTCCCTTCGGACGGCGGCAACAGCACGAGCACGGTGTTTCTCCTTCACGGCGGTACGGGCGGGGGTGCGGCCCCGGAAAAGCGTAGAGCCTGCGGCGGCCGGGCGAGACCGGCCGGGCCCCGGCCAGGGGCGGCACCGTACGGCGCGCCGGGAGCGGCCGCCCGCCATACGCTCGGTGTCATGCCCCGTCTCCATATGCATGTGACCGACGCAGCCGAGGCCCCGCTGCGTGTCGCGCTGCATGAGCTGCGCGGCCGGCTGGAGATCCCGGACCACTTCCCGCCCACGGCACAGGCCGAGGCGGAGAGCGCGGCCCGCGCCCCGCGGATCCCCGCCGCCGACGGTGCCGTGGCGACCGAGCACACCCTGGAGGACGCCACCGACCTGCCCCTCTTCACCATCGATCCGCCCGGCTCCCTCGATCTCGACCAGGCGATGTTCCTGTCCCGCCGCCCGGCGCCGCGCGGGTCGAAGGCCAGGGGCGGCTACCGCGTCCACTACGCCATCGCCGATGCCGCCTCCTTCGTGACCCCCGGCGGGGCCCTGGACGCCGAGGCGCACCACCGTGTGACGACCCTCTACTTCCCCGACGAGCGGGTCCCGCTGCACCCGTACGTGCTCAGCGAGGGCGCCGCCAGCCTGCTGCCCGACCGGGACCGCCCGGCCGTCCTGTGGCAGCTCGACCTCGACGCGGACGGCGACCTGACCGGCACCTCCGTACGCCGCGCCCTGGTCCGCTCGCGCGCCAAGCTGGACTACGCGGGCGTCCAGCGGATCCTCGACGACGACACGGCCGAGGAGCCCCTCGCCCTGCTGCGCGAGATCGGACAGCTGCGGGAGGAGCGGGAGGTCGCCCGGGGCGCGATATCCCTGAACGTCCCCGAGCAGGAGATCGTCGAGCAGGACGGCTGCTACACCCTCGAATACCGCGCCCCCCTCCCGGCCTACGCCTGGAACGCGCAGATCTCCCTGCTCACCGGCATGGCCGCGGCCGAGCTGATGCTGGCCTCCGGCACCGGCATCCTCCGTACGCTGCCGACCGCCCCGGACGGCTCGGTCGCCCGGCTCCGGCTGACCGCCCGTGCGCTCGGCGTCGACTGGCCCCACCACACCTCGTACGCGGCGCTGATCCGCACCCTCGACCCGCGTCGCGCCACCCACGCCGCCTTCCTCCAGGAGTGCACCGCCCTGCTGCGCGGCGCCGGCTACACCGTCTTCGACGGCACGGCGCCCCCTGCCGCCGAGGCCCTGCACGCCGCCGTCGCCGCCCCCTACGCGCACGCCACCGCGCCGCTGCGGCGCCTGGTCGACCGCTACACCTCCGAGCTGTGCCTGGCCGCCTCGGCCGGCGCCGCACCGCCCGACTGGGTCCGCACCGCGCTGCCCGCGCTGCCCCGGGAGATGGAGCTGGGCACCCAGCGCGCCAACCAGGTGGAGCGGGCCTGCGTCGACCTCGTCGAGGCGGCGCTGCTGCGCGACCGGGTCGGCGAGATCTTCGAGGCGCTGGTCGTCGAGATCCAGGAGAAGGACCCCACCCACGGCACCGTCCACCTCTACGACCCGGCCGTCATCGGCACCGTCGAAACCGCCCCGGAAGGTCCCGCGCTGCCCCTCGGCCACCGCATCCCGGTCCGCCTCGCCGAGGCCGAACCGGGCCACCACCCGGTCCGCTTCACCCCTGCCTGACCGGGGCCCCGCCCGCTTCCGGCACCGCATCCCCGTCCGGCACCGCATCCCCTTGCGGCGTCCCTCCCCGTGCCGCCATCGCTGCCCGTACGGCCGCCACCGCCGCCCGCGCCTCATCGGCGTGGAAGCGCACCGTACGGAGGGTCTCCCGCTGCCCCAACAGCCGGACGGCCACCACCGGTTCGGACAGCTCGACGGTGACCGAGGTCTGCCCCCCGACCGCCAGCTCGGCCACGTCGCCGTTCTTGTCCCGCTCCTTGGTGAACCGGAGGTCGTAGCGCACGGAGGCGATCCGCTCCAGCGGAATCCGTATCTCCCGGCGCGCGCCGTCCCGCAGCCGCAGCACCTCCGCCCCCAGCACATGCGGCCGGGTCACCGCCGCCGCCTGGAGCCCCAGGACCGTCAGCACCGTGTAGACATCGACGAACAGCATCACCTCGTGCACCACCGCCTTACCGGCCAGCAGCACACCGAGCCCGACCGTCTCCACCACACACGCGAACGTCAGCCCGTAGACGAGCGCCGCCTGCGCCCCCGCATACCCCAGGGCCCGCTCACCCGGCGCCACCCCGATCCGCCGCCGGGCCACCCACCAGCCCAGGCTCACCATCCACCGCCCCTCATGGGCGGCCAGCCGGCGCAGCGCGGTACCCCGGCTCATCGCGCACGCTCCGCGACCAGCTGGATCGCCCGGCGTACGGCCCGGGCCTGGGCGGGCGCGAAGTGCCCGTAGTACGCCGCCAGGAAACCGCCGTCCACCTCGGCGCCCGGCCCGGCCGCCCGCTCCCACTGCTCCCTGTCGACCTCCGCGATCACCGCGTCCGGAATGCAGTCGGCGAGCGCCCGCGCGGCCTCTTCCACCCGCGGATCGTCCGTCCCGGCCTCCACCAGCGCATCGAGCAACCCGTACACCTCGTACGTCCGCTCGATCGCCCCCGGCGCCGTGGCCATCTCCCCGATCAGCTCCACCATCCGCTTGTTCCCCTCCTCCCCTCCCATCGACTCCAGCAGCGCCAGCACCTCCCGCTCCTTCGACGCCATGGCGGACTCGGGGCCCGGCCGTGCGGCCGAGGTACGCGCCATCTCCGCGAACAGCGCCGCCAGTTCGTCCGACACGGGGCCCTCGGCAGCCAGCCCGCCGTGCTCCTCGGCCTGCCGCCGCACGGCGGCCAGCCGCGCCCGCCGCGCCCGCAGCTCCTCTTCCTGACGGGCCAGATCCGCATCCAGCTCGTCCAGCACCTCGTGCAGCTCACGCCCCGCGTCGTCGGCCAGGACGTCCCGCACCTCGTCCAGCCCGAGCCCCAGCTCCGTCAGCCGCCGCACCCGCGCGAGCGCCACCGCGTCCCGCAGCCCGTAGTCCCGGTAGCCATTGGCACGCCGCTCCGGCTCGGGCAGCAGCCCCAGATGGTGGTAGTGGCGCACGGCACGGGTGCTGACACCGATCAGACCTGCAAGCTCACCGATTCTCATGCGCTCAGTAGAAACGTTGCCGCTGCGACAAGGTCAAGCACGCTTCCGCCGGGCACGGGCACGGGCGGCGGGCGGAAGCGTGGGCGCGGGAACGGGCCTGGCCGGGGCAGCTGCTCCCGACGGGTAGCATGGTCGGCACGGCGGACGAGCCGGCCGGACGGCCGCGTGGGGATCTCACGATCCTCCCGAGGAACGTCCGGGCTCCACAGGGCAGGGTGGTGGGTAACGCCCACCCGGGGTGACCCGCGGGACAGTGCCACAGAAAGCAAACCGCCGGAGGCTTCGGTCTCCGGTAAGGGTGAAACGGTGGTGTAAGAGACCACCAGCCTCCGAGGTGACTCGGAGGGCTAGGTAAACCCCACCCGGAGCAAGGTCAAGAGGGGGCATCGGCTGATGCCCCTGCGCGGACGACCGAGGGCTGCCCGCCCGAGTCCGCGGGTAGACCGCACGAGGCTGCCGGCAACGACAGCCCTAGATGGATGGCCGTCTCCCCCCGGCCCGCAAGGACCGGGGGCGACAGAACCCGGCGTACAGGCCGACTCGTCCGCCATCACGGCTCTGCCCAGGGCAAATGCCCTGGCCGGGGCCGTTGTGCATTCAGCCGGATTTCCTCCCTGGCCTGCGGTTTCCGGGGAGTTCCCGTGGGGATGTGCGCTGAGCCGCTGATATATGAATCAGGGCGCAGTTCGCGGATTTTCCCTGAGCTCAGCAAGCACCTTCCTGCTGGCAGCTGTAAAAGGGTGACCCGCGCCGAGACTGTTCGTCCGCCTTTCCGTGACGTCATTCATGAGGCTTACCGCCGCCTCAAAGTTTCCGAGTTTATGTTGAATTCGAGCATATAGCTGTTGCGCCGAAAGTGCGATGGGGTAATCGGACCCGAAGCGACGTTCATATGTGTCCGCGACCAGCCGAATCTCCTCATCGGCCTCGTTGAAGTGCCCGAGTACGTAAAGTGCCCAGGAATGGTTGTGTCTTGCTCCCAGCGTGACCGTGTGGTCCGGGCCGAGGTGCCGCTCACATTCCGAAGGCAGGGAGAGCAATGCAGAGTTATCTTCCCTTTCGAGTTCGGCCGCCGACAGTATCGTGAGCAGGCTGGCCCGGGAGCGCAGTGTCAATGGATGGGCAGGCCCGAGTGACGATTGTCGGCCCGCAATCGTGGCGTGGAGCAAGGACAGAGCTTCCGCCTGTTTACCGAGGTTTCCAAGCACTAGTTGAAGTCCGTGGCTGCTGTCCAGAGTGTCCGGATCATGGGCTCCAAACAGCCGCTCCTGAGTGCTTCGGACCTGGCGTAGCAGTGGCTCGGCCTCGGAATACTTTCCCAGCCGGAACAGTGCTCGCCCCGCCCTGGAACGCGCGGCCAAAACCAAGCGATGCTCCGAACCGAGGATTTGCTCCGAAAGTGCCACCGTATTATGGGCGGCCTCCCAGGCAGACAGGTAGTCCCCAGTGCGATGGAGAGCAGTGGCCAGGCGGGTCGCGATATCCACCAAATCGGCCGTTGTTGCGGAATTCGCGCCACGCTGCAACAAGGCGATGACGTGAGGGCTGAGAAGCCGTAGATGCGGGTCTTCCGGGCCGGCGTCAGGCAGTTTAGGAATCGCGGCATCCAACAGTCGGCAGGCTGTTGAGTTGAGGGTGCTAAGCGAATCTGATGGCGTGGCGGAAGCGACGCTATCGAGCAGTACGCCGTGGCTTTGAATACACCGCACGCCAACGTTAACCAGTTCAGTAAGCGATTGGTCGAGCAACGCTCGCAGTGCCGTTTCAGTGCGAGCCCGAGGGAGGACACCACTGATTTCAGGACGATTCAGTAAGGTCAGCGGCAGCGGCTCCGAAGCGAAACGGGCAAGCAAGCGAAGCAGTGACACTGCCTCGGGCAGGCCGCGAGCTTCGAATGCGTCGAGCGTGAGTTGCCAAGTACGCCCTACCAGGTGACGTGGATCTGTATCCGACAAGAGGTCAGCTCCTTGGTCGATGAGTTCGACACGCTCGCCTTCCTCGAGGTGTCGTCTATAGGCGTCCATCGTCCAGGGGTCGAGCACTTGGTGGGACAGGAAGCCGCCGGCCAGCGTCAGCGCGAGCGGTAGTCGGCCGAGCCTGTCCGCGATCGCCGAAGCCTGCTTCAACGTGCCGCTCTGCGGCGCCAGGTCGCACAGCACCCGTGCAGCGTCTTCCCGCGGTAGTACCCCAATATGCTGCAACTCCGCTCCTGGCCACCAGCGAGCAGCCGCACGCCGTGTCGTGACCACCACGATGCCGCCAGGGCTGGTAC
The DNA here is from genome assembly GCF_028870195.1 of Streptomyces sp. G7(2002). NCBI lineage: Bacteria > Bacillati > Actinomycetota > Actinomycetes > Kitasatosporales > Streptomycetaceae > Streptomyces > Streptomyces sp. G7(2002). Next base: position 3,142,059 of record NZ_CP102609.1, on the reverse strand, counting down.
GCAGCCAGCTTCCATCCCGCAAAATCTCGGGATCATCTGCGTTGTCCAGTACCAGCAGCCACGGCTCAGCGGATCGGTCGAGGTGTTCCCACACGAGGTCGGCTCCAGGCCGCAGTCCGTTGCGAGCAGCCAATAGCTCGCCGTCTGTGGCACCACGGTCAGCGGCAACGGCGAGCATGCCGGAGCGCAGGCTCGCACGGTCGGAGGCGTTCACCCATAGGCCGACACGACCGCTGACCTCCGTGGCGAATTGAAAGAAGGCGTGAGCGACAGCAGTCTTGCCGCAGCCTCCCATGCCGTGAAGAACGAAGGCTTGACCGCCATCCTCTTCCGCGACACTCGCCCGTAAGCGCTCGAGCACTTCGGCGCGGTCGCGCAAAACCACGGGTGCTCGGCCCACTGCCGGGCGTCGAACTGAGTCCGGGCCGGCCGAGCCAGGTTCATCGCTGCCGTGATAGTGGTACTCGCTGATGTGTTGGTCACGCGATGATTGGTAGACGCGGCCGTCATCTTCGGCATGGCCGTCCATCGCACCTCTCATCGTTCGCTGATGTGCATGTCTCGGCCAGCTTGATGGATCCGTGCTCGCCCGGATGCAGTTCCGTGCTGAGTGATCTGTGCAGCGTGCGTAGCGACTTCCGGACCGACCCCGCCAAGCAACCTGCGAAGGTTCTCAACGGCCTCTCGCTGGGTGAGCAACAGCCGGCGGAGGTACCCCTGCCACCGCAAGCGCAATTCACTCAGCATCTCTTGGTCAGCTGCCGAGTGGGCGCGCAGTACTTCTTCGCGACTTGCGTCCAATTCATCGGAAACAATTTGCGCTCTGTCGGGCTGCAGGCGCTGCCACAGGCGAGTTAATCCGTCGCGGGTGTGTTGCCAGGCATCAGTTGCCATCAGAGTGACTGAGGTGGTTCCAGCGGTTTGTGTGAACGATGTTAATTCCGGACCCATAGCTCCCCCAGCTGAATCGCCACTGCTCTAGTTTTCCGCTATAAGTCTATAAATCAGACCGACGAGATCGTGAGGGCCGTGCGGCGCTCAAGGTCAGCATCGTTGCACCGCCAAACTGAACGGGCAAGCGAGCCTCGATGGGATTTTCCCATGGCATATGCCATGGTCCATTTTTCCTGCGTAAACCTAGTGTTTGCTCTAGCTGCATGGGGCTTCAGGCACTAAGCTCACAGCGCTCTGGAATGTCTGAAAGAGAGGGGTGGTTGTGGCCAGGCCGTGGGAAGCTGACCCTGCAACGCGGTTCAAAAGGCGGCTAGGGAAATCCCCGCAGGAGTTAGGGCATACAACAGATAATCCCGACTGTCCCGACATCTGGGAGCTAGAGAATGGAGATGTCGCCATCATCGGTAGAGATCTAACAGACTCGCTCGGGAAAAGCCTTCCGGCAGGTGTATCGGTAGGCGCCGACGAGCGACTCGTGGTCATCCCGAGGAGCATGATGGTCGCGGCGAAGCCGGATATTCCAAGTGTTTGAGTCGTTCCAGCGCAGTACCTCAGAGTATTTGGATCGGCCAAGCTATCATGAGGACTTTCGCTGCCAATATGAGAGCGGCATCCGCTCCTTGAGTAAGCTCGAGCGTGGGCAGAATTTCAAGGAGCGAGGTTTTCCTAGCTGGGAAGCCTTCGCCGCCGGCGAGTGGAATAGAGCGCTTTCCTTGATTGAGGAGAAGCGTGAAATCTATGCCGCCCAGTTCCAGAAGGCTGCTGAGCTCGGCATTCTGGAGCGTCGGCTTCGCGTAGTGCAGTTCCCTGTCACTCCGTACGTACAGTGGGAATTGTTCGTGCTTCGCCTACGGGTGGAATTGGGCGATAGTATCCGAGTGATGGATGCCCGAAAAATCTCAGATATCGAAGTCGATCACCTTGTGCCAGAGGTTGTGATCCTTGGCGATGAGGTCATGTACGAGGTGGTTTATGACGACGACGGGAATGCGGCGGGAGCCAATCGAATCGCGGATCAAGTGGCAATTGAAGAAACTTCCGCAGGCTTCGATGCGCTTTATCATCGAGGGGAAGATTTCACAGAGTTCTTCAATCGGGAAATTGCGCCACTCGACCCTCCGTCGGTCGTTCATTGAGTGATTCCTCCGGGGTGGGGATTCGCTTGCGCGAGGACGTGCTCGCGCGGTTTGGGGAAGCCGAACGCGTCCTGGCACATGGCCGCCGCCGCTTGCTGGCGGCGACCAGGCGCCGCGCCGCACCGGCAGTCCAGCGGCGACGACGGAGACGGGCCGGGCGCCCCGCATGGTGTGCGGAGCGCCCGGCCCGGTTTTGCTACTGGGGCGTGTATCGAAAGTAGATCTTGGTCGTGGGGTGCTCTTGGTTCGTGGCACGCGGAGATCTGACGGACGAGCAATGGGCGGTGCTGGAGCCGTTGTTGCCCGCTGCACCATTCCGGACAAGGCCGATCAGGTCCGCAACCGCAAGAAGCGCGGGTCCAGCGGTGGCCGGCCACCGAAATTCGACCCAGAGGACTACAAGGCCCGGCACGCGGTCGAGTGCGGCATCAATCGCCTCAAGAGACGTCGAGCCGTGGCCACCAGGTACGACAAACTCAAGGTCCGCTACGGGGCTACCGTCCTCGTTGCCGCCATCAACGAGTGGTTGTGACGTACTGGTCCGACGACAACTCGTACACCCGTACTCGTCGACCGTGGGTGGGATTGACGGTCTCACGGACCGGATGCATCCCCAGTTTGGTCATGATCCGTTCGGAGGCGTCGTTGCCCACTTGAGTGATGCTGACGATCCGCTCCAGCCCTCGCTCTTCGAACCCGAACCGTACGGCGGCCGCGGCGGCCTCGGTGGCCAAGCCCTGCCCCCAGTGGGAACGTCCCAGCCGCCAGCCGATCTCAACAGCCGGCAGTACCTCAGGCAAGAAGTCGGGCACGGAAAGGCCGGTGAACCCGGCCAGCTCGCCGGTGGACCGGATCTCCACGGCGAACAGGCCGAAGCCCTGTGACTCCCACTCGCTCTCCCATGCCTGGACCCCGCCGCGAGTCTGCTGTTCGTCACGGACGCTGCCGTCACGGATCCACCGCATGACCTCGGGGTCGGCATTGACGGCAGCCATGGGCGCAATGTCTTCCTCGCGCCAGCGACGCAGGATCAAACGAGGAGTCTCAAGCGCGACCATCCAAGCATTCTGGATCACAGATGGGCTCTCCGCCAGATTGTCGATGGCCGTGGAGGACGGCCATCTGGAAGGCAATCCCGTCGCAGGTATCGGATTGCCCAAAGGAACTGGCCGAGGAGTGCGGCTGACGTGGAAACACGTGGTCGCCCTCGCCGAGGACATCGTCAGTTGACGCGGGGGCCGCGGGCCGCAGCCCCCGAGCGAATCGGGTGGGCTACCTCGGGCTGATCGTGACCCTGTAGGTGGCTTTGGCCCTGCCGTGGGTGTTCACGGTGACGGTCTGGCCGTGGTTGTCCCAACTGGCCTTGTTGCCTTGGATGTCGACGCGGTAGCCGTCTGGGTAGGTGTCCCTGGGCACGGTGATCCGGGTGGGTCCCTCTGCGTTGTCGCGGGTGCGGAAGGTGAGCGTGTAGGTGCGTGTAGCCGGGGCGTACGCGAACTTGAGCGGGTCGCCCGCGACGGCCCGGGCGTACGGCTGGACGAGCAGCTGGGCGTTGGGCTTCGCGGTGCCCGTCTGGTCGAGGAAGCAGTAGCCGCCGCCCCGGCACCACTGCCACCATGTCCAGCCACTGGCGAAGCGGTCCAGGGAGGCCGTCATGTCGGTGACGAACTGGCTTGCGTGCGGAACGTAGGGGTTGCCGCCCCACTCGCCCACGATGACCGGCATGCGGTGACGGGTCGGGTAGTCGCTGATCGCGGCCTCGAAGGCGGGGATGAAGGTGCCGTTGGGGTCGTAGTCGGCGCCCGTTTCCATCCCGGTCTCGTAGAAGTGCGGCGCGTAGCCGGCGTGCGGGTCGTCGATGCGGCCCATCCGGGTGGGGACGCCGAGACCGACGATGACGGTGGGTTCGACGAATACCCACGACCTGTGGTCGACCAGGCGGATCGCCCGGGCGAGGCGGTTCCACAGCTCGGTGAGCTCGGTGGCCTCGAAGCGGGCCGCGGCGGCGGGGAGGTCTTCGCCTTCGAGGAACTTCGCGAACGGCTCATTCATCAGGTCGTAGCCGAGCAGCGCCGGGTGCCTGCCCAGGGCGGAGGCGACCGTCATCCACATGCGAGCGTGCGCGGCGCGGAGGTCGGCGTCCTTGTACAGGTGGTCGAAGGCGGTCTGTACGGATGGCTCGAAGTACTCGGAGAACCAGTCGTCGGGTATCGGCCAGAACGGTAACCCCTCGTCGCGGGTGGCCCAGTCGGGGATGCCGCGGGAGCCGAAGTGGGGGCCGTATACGTCCTGGTGGGCGTCGAGGATGACCTTGATGTGGTAGCGGTTGGCCCAGTCGAGGATGCGGCGCATCTTGGTGAGGTAGCCGCGGTCGTAGTGCCCGGGGGTGGGTTCGAGGTCGTCCCAGAAGAACGCGAGGCGCGCGAGGTTGAAGCCCCGGGCGGCCATGTCTTCGAGGTCGCTCTCGTGGATGTCGGCGAACGCGTGGGTGCCTCGGCTGTTCTTGTCGGCGAGGTTGAAGCCGCGCCACTGGAGCGCGCGGCCTTGGCCGTCGGCGATGAAGGTGCGGTCACCGACCGTGATCCGGTCGGGGGCGCGGTCGGGGGTGCGGTCGGGGTCGGCCTGGGCCTGCGTGGGGAGGACGCCGAGCAGGAGGGCTGCCACGGCGAGGGCGGCGGGGGCGACGCGGGAGGTCAAGCGCATGCAGGAGCCCCTTTCGAGGATGGCTGCTTGGGCGGCGTGCTACTGGCGCCGGCCGGATGCTACTGGCGGGTGGGTGAAGTTCCCAGGAGTGCGCGGGAGTTGGCGGGAGTTGGCGGGCTTCCTTCTTCAAGGGCTTCCCCGGCGTCATCGCCGGGGTTTCCTCGGGGCCTTCGCCGTTCCCGGGTGATGCCGCGCTGGGCGGCTCTGGGCGAGAAATGGCCGCGGGCGTCCACGCCGAGGCGACGCTTGCGACCCGCGAACGCAAGGGCGCCGAGTCCTGGCGGCCGCTGAGCCGAGACCGCTGGACCGGGGTACTGGGTACGGGGTACGGGGTACCGGGTACTCGCGCTGACACCGCCCGGTGACTCCAGCCGAAACAGGCGGCGTGGCGTCTTTCCACCCGATCCGCGATCGTATGCGGCATGGACTTCGATGAAACCGAGATGCGTGAAGCAGTCCGCGAGTTGGCCGAGGCCTTGGAGACGATGCTCAACCTGATCAAAGCCGACGCGCTTCCCGCAACCCCCGAAGCTCACCGCCGCATGCGCGAGGCGATGGCCTTCCTCGACGAATCGACCGACCGGATCGCCACCCCGGACACGCCGGGCGAGGTCCTCGACCTGGCCAAGGCCCTCAACGGACTGGTTGTTTCGACGCGGGAGCAGATCCTCGCCGACGCCGTCGCCGCCTCACCCGTGCCCGACCACCCGGGCATGTGAACACTCCGCGCCGACCCTGGGACGAACGGAGTCGCGGCCGGGGACCCTACGGCACGGTGCACATCCAGCGTGACCGGCAACTGCGAGAGGGGTGGCCGCACCGGTGCGGCCACCCAGCCTGGCGCGACTCGTCCGCAGTCCAAGCCCCCTGCCGTGCAAGCCCCCTGCCGTCCAAGCCCCCTGACCTGTGGTCAAGGGGCTCTTTACGTGATCCGGACCCCGTGGGGTGTTGCTGCGGAGACGGAGAATCGACCGGTGGTCGCTCCCCGGAGGGCCTCGCGGCCACATCGTCGTCCGTACCGTCGCAGCCGGCCACCGGGCACGGCGATGCCCGCGACGGACATGCTGCACGAGTGGCAGGATCTCGACGCCGCCGCGTGCGATCGACCGCGTGGCACCTGAGCGAGGCCGTGGATGTCGAGTTCCTGCTGCTCATCGGGCACCATCAGAGGTCGGCCACGGCGATTACCACCTCGCCTTGAGCCCGATCCGATACGTGGAGGCAAGAGTGGCTGAGTCCCCGCGCAATGCTGCCCGGTTCGCGCCGCTGCCCAGCGGCCGGCACCACCTCAGCCGTGAACAGGTGGTGATGTCGCAGCGGATGCGCATGCTGACCGCCACCGCCGAGGCGATGAAGGACAAGGGGTACGTGGGGACCTCGGTCGCCGAGATCATCCGGCGCGCCGGAGTGTCCCGGGAGACGTTCTACCAGCAGTTCCGTTCCAAGGAGGACTGCTTCATCCAGGCCCTGGACGCCGCCACGAAGCAGCTGGCGGGCCTGCTGGAGGCCGCTCGGCAGTCGACGGCCGGCCCTCCGGAGGCAACCCGGCCGGCGCCCCCGGAGGAAACCTTCCGCCGACTGCTGCACCTCTATCTGCGGACCCTCACCGAACATTCCGCCTTTGCCCGGCTGTTCCTCGTCGAGGTCTACGCCGCCGGGCCTGAGGCGATGGCCATCCGCAGGGAGTGGCAGCGATGGTTCGCGGATGCCCTCGCCGAGATCTTCCACGTGGGGGACGAGGACGGTGCGGACGAGCGGAGCTTCGGCTGCGAGGCCCTGGTCGCGGCCACTGCGCAGCTGGTGACGGCGCACCTGGTCGCGGACGACCTGAAGGGCCTGCGCGGACTGGAGGATCCGCTCGTCCGTCTCGCGGTACGGCTCCTTGGCTGAACCGCTAGCCGGCCACGGGGAGCCAGGGGAAGTGCGCCAGTTGACCCCGTAGGCCGGCGGGCAGCAGCGGCGTGACCATCGTGCGGTATCCGGCCACCTGATGCCGGGCCGCTGTGCGGTTGTTGTTGAACAGTTCGTGGGGCGTCTTGCTCGGGACCGGCAGCCCGGGGCCGCAGAGCGGGACCTTGGGCGCCTGACGGTTGAGCTGGTCGCCGCCGCCCGAGACCGCGTGCGGGTCGATGTCGTAACCGTGGTCGCCGGTGAAGTAGCCGACCACGCCGTTGGCGAAGCACGCCAGGTTCGTGATCAGGTTCTCGGAGTGGCAGATGCCGTCGTTGGTGTTGCAGATCTCTTTGACCGTCAGGTCGCCGAAGCCGCGCGGCCCCTTCATGGTCATGCCCGGCAGGATCGTCGGCAGGTTCGTTTCGATGCCGCCCGGGCCGCCGTCCACACCGGGCCGCCGGGGATCGCCGTAGAGCACGCCGTTGATCTGGTCGTGCGGGACGGCATCGCTTCCGGAGAGGGCGGCCAGCTCATCGCCGGCGACGATCGCGCCCTGCGAGTAACCGGCGATGGTCATGTGACTGGCGGAGCATGCGCCGTGGAAGTTCTTCACCGCCGCGTCGAGCGTGGCGATGCCCTCGGCCACGGAGTCGTCCAGCGTCTTGGTGTCGCCGGGGTAGGGGGCGATGGAAGCCGAGTAGTGGATTTTTGTGAACGACACGCCTTCGGGGAGCGCGGAGTTGCTGCGGTCATAGACCGTGGCGTCGCCATCGAGGTGACCCCCGACCTCGAAGATCATCGTGTTCGGGCAGTCGGCCCGGGTCTGCGCCTGTGGGGCGGCCATGGCTTGCGGTGTGCTCAGCCCCAGGGCGGGCAGCGCGACAAGTATCGCGAGTAACGAGCGGGTCCTTCGCATGTGCACCTCGTCTCGAATCGGCGTGGGGGGAACGGGAGTTCCGGCCCAGTGCGACGCCAAAGGTAGCGTCGAGAGAGGTTCTGCGAACAGAGGTGTTCGTGAAAGTCTGGTGTGCGTGCGGGGCGCCACCTCGGCCCAGCGTGCGGGGTTGGCGCGGGTCCGGTTGCTCCGACCCCCGACCCCCGGCCCCGTTCCGTGACGGGCTGCACCCGGATCGTGACAGATCTATTACCGCTTCGGGTTCATGCTTGTCGTAGGCACTCACACGTCTGACGAGGGAATCGAGACGGGGGAATCGAGATGAGGACCGGAAAGCGGAACCAGAACCTGTCCGAGCGGCGCGGGACGGCCCGCACCGGTTCGGTGGCCCGTGGCGCCATGGGGTTAGCGACGGCTGTAGGGCTCGCGGGCGGAATGCTGGGGGTTTTCGGAGCCGGAACCGCGGCTGCGGCCCCCACGTCGCTCACGCTGAGGTACAGGTGCGCCTTTCCGTATGTCGGCGCGCAGCCTGTCACGATGAAGATCGACTCGGACATCCCGAAGTCGGCCGAGGTCGGCAGGCCCACTCCGAAATTCCGCATCGACGCGGTGGTGCCGGTGAGTTCGGACCGTACGAAGGTGATCCGTCTGGCAGGTGTAAGGAGCATCGAGGGTACGGCGGACGCAAAGGCCCTCGTGGCTGCGCCGCAGGGCGACCTCGACGTCAGCCTGCCGTTCGACGTGAGCAGGACCAACGTCCCGGAATCCGGCTCGTTCCACGTCAAGGCGACCGGCGCCGCACCGGCGCGCACCTTCACCCGGCCGGGCAGCGCGAAGATCACCATCGGCGACCTCACCCTGCGCCTCGCCCTGAAAGACGCGAAGGGCAACCCGACCGGACCGGGTGAGGTCGACGCGCCGTGCACGCTGGACGCCGGGCAGAACACCGTCGTGGCGTCGTTCGGCATCACGGGGGCGAAGACGCCGTCCGGCTCGGTCACTTCCGGCGCGACGGGTACGGCCGGCGCCGGCGCCCCCGGGGCGCAGACATCGGGGAGCGCCGGAAGCGCCGGAAGCGCCGGGAGCACCGGATCCACTACGGACGGCACGACCCGCTCGACGACGTCCGGGCCCTCCGGCACCAGGGCCGGTTCGCCGTCCGGAGACAGGGCAGCAGATCCGGCGAAAACCCCCAGCGGCGGCGCGAAGGGCGGGGCGACCACCGACGGCTCGACCGGCGCCTTCACCAGCACCGGTGCGACCAGCCGCCCGGACACCGAAGATCTGCTCCTGCTGGCCGTGGGCACCCTTGTCGTGGGCACCGTTGCCGTGGCCGCCGTCTTCCGCTTCCGCTCGCGCGGCAGGTAACCAAGGCAGGCCCTGACAGCTCACGCCATCCAGGAGGAGGCCGGCACCGCCGACTCCGCCCGCATCCGGACCGCTCGCTCTCTCCTGGCGCAGTGGGGGCCGTACGGACGCGGTCCACACGGCCCCCAGGTGTCCGGGTCAGGACGTCTGGGCCTGGTTGTAGAGGTTCTTGGCGTCGTCGCCGAAGTACGGGCCGAACATGTTGTTGGGCCAGAACTGGTAGCCGAAGCTGTTCACCGAGGACTGCAGGCCGGTGCCGGTCTTCTCGTCGAACGAGGTGAACCAGGGGCCGCCGCTGGAACCGCCGGTCATGTTGCAGGGCAGACCGTGGTCGCTGGAGAACAGCGGGTCCTTGATGGTGTTGCCGCTGCAGTAGATGAGCTTGCTGCCGTCGTACGGGGCGGCCGCGGGGAAGCCGAAGGCGTACATCGCCTTGTTGTAGCCGGAGTTGAAGGACAGGCCCTGGCCGCCGACGACGTCGGTGAGCTTCTTGCCGTCGAGCGGGGCGACCACCGCGGCACCGACGTCGTAGTTGATGTCCTCGCTCGCCGTCCACTGGGGAGTGGCGAGCGTCTTGGCCGCCGGCCATTTGCCGTACGGGGCCTGGCCGTCGTGGTAGCCGGGGACGAAGACCCAGTTGGTGTGCCAGGCGCCCTGCAGCTTCACACAGTGGCCCGCCGTGATCACGGTGCTCTTGTTGCCGCTGGTGACCGCGTCGCCGGAGCAGGAGGCGTTGCGGCCCTGGTAGGTGAAGAACACCCGGCCGGTGGTCTTGACGACCGCGCCGCCGCCGGTCCACGGTCCGCCGGCCTGGGGGAGGGACCCGGGCAACAGCGAGCCGGCCTTGGGGAGTCGGGGGAGGGTGGGGGCCACTTTGAGCGGGGCGCTGCGCGGGACCGCGGCGGGGGCGGACCGCTTCGTGGGTGTGGCGAGGTCCAGGGGAGCGGCGGCGCGCATCCGGTCCGCGGTCCAGAAGGCGCCGAGGGTGGTCTGCGGGGTGGCGGAGGAGTGGTGGCCGGGCTGCGGGGCGGCACCGGCCTGGCCGGTGGGGAGCAGCAGGGCGAGCAGCGTACCGGCGGCCGTCAGGGTGCCGAGGGCGGCCCGGGATCTGCGCGCGGGGTGCGGCGCCGGTATGCCGTGAACTGCCGGTATGCCGCGAACGGTTCGTCTCACGCGTGACTCCTTCTGCGGGGGCCGCGTACGGCGGGCGTGCGCGGCCTCGGGGGGACGGGCCGCACGGGGGCGGCCCGGCAGACGAGAGGTGCGGATTCGAGCGAAGCGCCTGTCTTTGCGCCCCGGCCGGTCAGCCCGGCCGGGGCCCGAAGGCAGGCTCTTAGGGTGCCACCGGAAGGGGAAAGTGGGCAGGGGTCGTACGGGGATTCGATGACCCGGCGTACGGGGGCGCGACTTCCCGCCCGTTCCGGCGCCGGCTGCCCGGCCCGGCGGCGGCCGCACTTCGACCGGCCCGGACGTCGTTCTCCGGCCCGGCAGCGGCCTGGTTAAGCTCGTTCAGGCGTCGCGCTCCGGCCCGGCAGCGGCCTGGCTACGCGCGTTCACGCGCCGCCCTCCGGCCCGGCAGTGGCCCGGCCGCGCCCGGCCGGACGTCGCTCTCCGCCCGCTGCCCCCTCCGCTGCCCCTCAACCCCGCCCGATATACGGCATGTTGGTGGCCATCACCGTCGCGAACTGCACATTGGCCGTCAGTGGCAGCGCCGCCATGTGGACGACCGTGCGGGCGACGTCCGCCGCGTCCATCACCGGCTCGACCGCTGTCCGGCCGTTCGCCTGCAGAATGCCGGTCTGCATCCGGCCGGTCATCTCGGTCGCCGCGTTGCCGATGTCGATCTGGCCGCAGGCGATGCCGTACGGACGGCCGTCCAGGGAGAGCGACTTGGTCAGGCCGGTCATCGCGTGCTTGGTGGCGGTGTAGGCGACGGAGTGCGGGCGCGGGGCGTGCGCGGAGACCGAGCCGTTGTTGATGATCCGTCCGCCCTGTGGCTCCTGGGCCTTCATGGCGCGGAAGGCGGCCTGGGCGCAGAGGAAGGAGCCGGTGAGGTTGACGTCGACGACCGCGCGCCAGTCGTCGTAACTCAGGTCCTCCAGCGGCGCCGCCCGGCCGAAGGTGCCCGCGTTGTTGAAGAGCAGATCGAGCTGTCCGAACCGTTCGTGGACGGTGGCGAAGAGGGCGTCGACCTGGTCGGGCCGGGTGACATCGGTCGGTACCGTCATGATCGCGGGGCCGTCGGGGTCCAGCGGGCCGGCCAGACGGGAGGTCTCCGCCAGCGCCTCCGCGCGCCGCCCGGCCAGCACCACCGTCCAGCCGGCGGCGTTCAGCGCATGGGCGACCGCCCGCCCGATGCCGGAGCCGGCGCCGGTGACCACGGCCACCTGCCGGGGCGCCGCCCCGTCGTGCTGTGTCTCCTGTGCCGCCGGTGCCGTCTGTGTGCTCTGCCCGCCCCGCGAGGACGGTGCCGGCAGTGTGGGCCGGGGCGCGGTCGCCGTGCCGCCCACCTGCCCGGCCCGTGCCATCGGCGTCGTCCGCGCTGCCCGTGCCGGCTCTGTGTTCTCTGCCATGGCGGCAGCGTAAACGGCGCACGGGCGGCGAACGGGGCGCCGCCGCCGCGTCTCAGTCCTAGGGAGTGTCTCCTCCTAGGTATGGAACCGCCGCAGCACCGCCGCCTTCGTGGCAGTGAACTCCTCCTCGGTGAGGATGCCGTCGCGGCGCAGGTCGCCCAGTTCGCGCAGCCGGCGCAGCAGGGCGTCATGGTCCTCGGCGGGGGCGGCGGCGGACACCCGGGGAGCGGCGGGGGTGAGCGGCGCGGCGGGGGCGAGCGGTGCGGGCGGGGCCGTTGCCCGCAGGGACTTCCCCGCGCCGGCCGACGGATGCGGCAGCCGCGCCGCGACCGCGGCCGCCAGCAGCGCCGTGGTGCCGCTCTCCTTCTTGAAGCCCCACAGCTCGATGGAGTTGGGGTCGTTCTCCGGCTTGAGCCGCTCCGTCGCCCCGCGCGTCCGGAAGCGGAGATGGCCGGACTCCAGACCGGCGGCGGCCCGCCACTCCACCGCTTCCAGCTCGCTGAGCGCGAAGTTCCGGGGGCCCCAGTCCCGCTTGGTCTCGCTGGTGTTCCAGCGCCATTCGATGTGCACCCGCTCGCCGTCGAAGGTGGCGACACCGTCCACCCCGGCGGCCGAGAGCGGGACGGACGGACCGGGCAGCAGATAGTGGTCGGCCGGCCCGTCCGGTATCTGTTCCAGCATCAGGGCCTGCCGTACCGCGTCCACGAAGTACTCGGCGACATCGACCCGTCCGGCGTCCACGGTCAGCCGGTACGGGTTCGCCTCGTCCGGCAGACCGCCGCCGGTGACCTGCAGCAGCGGATCCGCGCCGTCCCGCAGCCGCAGTCGCAGCCGGCCGCCCTTGCGGCCCGGTTCGTGGGCGATCCCGGCCATCGCGGCCAGCGGTACCGTGAACTCGCCGAGATCCTGGCGCAGTTTGTGCACCCCGCGCTCGCGCCCCGGCACGATGCGCACGACGTCCCCGTCGAAGCTCCACGTGCCGTCGCGCACCATCAGTTCAGCCATGCCCCGAATCCTACGGAGCCACGGCCGGTGCCGTGATTGTCCGACCGCGTCCGGTGCGGGCCCACTCCTCATCCAGCTGTCATGTATGTGTCGTGCGCGGGACAGCGCCGCGCCGTCCCGTGGCCCTCGAATTACTCCCCTACGGGCTCTGCGACAACCGCCTTCAGGGGAGGGCCAGATGACGCACCACGCACCGCACGAGCAGGAGATCCGGGCCGCGGCCGCACACTTCGGCCGCCGCCGCTTCCTCACCGCCACCGGGGCCGCCGCCGCGCTCGCCTTCGCGACCAACCTCCCGGGCACGGGCGCCGCATTCGCCGCCGAGGCCGATGCGCGGAAGATCACCGAGAACCCCTTCACGCTCGGCGTCGCCTCCGGTGACCCGCAGCCCGGCTCCGTCGTGCTGTGGACCCGCCTCGCCCCGCGTCCGTACGAGCCCGGCAACGGGATGCCGGACGCCAGAGTCACGGTCCGCTGGGAAGTCGCCTACGACGAGCACTTCAAGCGGCTGGCCGGCCAGGGGCGCGCCGACGCCCACGCGGAGTTCAACCACTCCGTGCACATCGAGCCCACCGGTCTCGCGCCCGACCGCGTCTACTACTACCGCTTCCGCGCCGGCAGCTGGATCAGCCCGGTCGGCCGCACCCGCACCGCACCCACCAAGGGCGCCCGGCTCTCCGACCTGAAGCTCGCCGCGGTCTCCTGCCAGGCCTACCACGACGGCTACTTCACGGCCCACCGGCACCTGGCCGAGGAGGACCTCGACGTGGTCTTCCACCTCGGCGACTACCTCTACGAGTACCCGGTGGGCGCGGCCGGCGGCGCCCGCAACTACACCGACCGCAAGCTGCCCGCGGTCTTCAACCGCGAGACGGTCACCCTGGAGGACTACCGGCTGCGCTACGCCCTCTACAAGTCCGACCCGGACCTGCAGGCCGCGCACGCCGCGCACCCCTTCATCGTCACCTGGGACGACCACGAGGTGGAGAACAACTACGCCTCCGACATCAGCGAGGGCAACCTCCCGCCCGCCGAGTTCCTCGTCCGCCGGGCCGCCGCCTACCGCGCGTACTGGGAGAACCAGCCGCTGCGCCGCCCGCAGCGGCCCCAGGGCGCCGACTGCCGGCTCTACCGCCGCCTCCAGTACGGGCAACTCGCCCAGTTCGACATCCTCGACACCCGTCAGTACCGCTCCGACCAGGCCTACGGCGACGGCTGGCACGCCCCGGGCCCCGAGTCCCTCGACCCCGCGCGCACCCTGACCGGCGCCGCCCAGGAGCGCTGGCTGATCGACGGCTGGCGGCAGTCCTCCGCGCGCTGGAACGTGCTGCCGCAGCAGGTCACCTTCTCCGAGCGGCGCAACGCCACCGGCCCCGGCTACCAGCTGAGCATGGACGCCTGGGACGGCTACGCGGCCTCCCGCGACCGGGTCCTGGCCGGCGCCGAGTCGGCGGGCGTGGACAACCTCGTCGTCCTCACCGGCGATGTGCACGTCCACTACGCCTTCGACATCAAGAAGGACTTCAAGGACCCCGGCTCGCGCACCGCGGGGGTGGAGCTCGTCACCACCTCGATCGCCAGCGGCAAGGACGGCGCGGACAAGCCCGCCAACTGGGACACCTACCTGGCCGCCAACCCGCACCTGAAGTTCTACAACGGCCGGCGCGGCTACCTCACCGTCACCCTGGAACAGGACACCGCCCGCGCCGAATTCCGTACGGTGTCGGCCGTCACCACCCCCGGGGCGCCGGTGCACACCACCGCCTCCTTCGTCTCCGAAGCGGGCGATCCGGGCCTGAAGCCCGCCTGATCCAGGACGTCCGTCCCAGGCCCGGGGGACGTCCGTCCTAGGCCCAAGGGACCGGTCCGAAACCGGTCGGAAGCCGTCACATGCGTGACACCATGGTGCAGCCATCTATCACCATGGAGACCCGTATGACGGAGCCCGGCGCGGCCGAGACCCAGGACCTTCCCCCCATAGCCGAGCGGGGCGCGGCAGCAGCACCGGCCGCGTCCCGCCGCACCAGCCTCCTCGTCACCCTCGTCCTCGGCGGCCTCACGGCGGTCCCGCCGCTCTCCATGGACATGTACCTCCCGGCCCTGCCGCAGGTCACCGCCGCCCTGCACAGCCCGGCCGCCACCGTCCAGCTCACCCTCACCACCTGCCTGGCGGGCATGGCGCTGGGGCAGATGATCGTCGGCCCGATGAGCGACAAGTGGGGGCGCCGACGCCCGCTGCTGGCCGGCATGGTGATCTACGTCCTGGCCACCGCCCTGTGCGCGCTCGCCACCAACGCCGAACTCCTCATCGCCTTCCGCCTGTTGCAGGGCCTGGCGGGCGCGGCCGGCATCGTCATCGCGCGGGCGGTGGTCCGCGATCTGTACGACGGCGTGGCGATGGCCCGGTTCTTCTCCACCCTGATGCTGATCTCCGGGGTGGCGCCGGTCGTCGCCCCGCTCATCGGCGGCCAGATCCTCCGGCTCACCGACTGGCGCGGGGTCTTCGTCGTCCTCACCGCCGTCGGCGTGGCGCTCACCCTCCTGGTGTGGCGCACGCTCCACGAGACCCTGCCGCCCGAGCGCCGGCACTCCGGCGGCCTCGGCCAGACCCTGCGCACCATGCGTGATCTGCTCGCCGACCGGGTCTTCTCCGGCTACGCCCTCGTCGGCGCCTTCGCCTTCGCGGCCCTCTTCGCCTATATCTCCGCCTCGCCGTTCGTGGTCCAGGAGATCTACGGCGCCTCCCCGCAGACCTTCGGCCTGCTCTTCGGCATCAACTCCGTCGGCCTGGTGGCCGTCGGCCAGATCAACGGCAAGCTGCTGGTCGGCCGGGTCGGCCTCGACAAGGTGCTGGGCACCGGTCTGGCGGTGATCGCGCTCGCCGCGACCGCCCTGCTCCTGATGTCCGCCGGCGTCTTCGGCCACGTCGGACTGGTCCCGACGGCCGCCGGCCTGTTCGTCCTGATGGCCGCGATGGGCCTGGTCATGCCGAGCACCAACACCCTGGCCCTGCTGCGCACCCCGCACGCGGCCGGCTCCGCCTCCGCGCTGCTGGGCACCTCCACCTTCCTCCTCGGCTCGGTGGCCTCCCCGCTGGTGGGGATCGCGGGCGAGCGGACGGCCGTACCGATGGCCCTCGTACAGCTCTCTTGTGCCGTATTGGCGCTCGTGTGCTTCCTGGGAATGTGCCGCCCGTGGCAGCGTAGGGGGGAGAGCAACGGGAGCACGGCAGGCGAGAGGACCAGGCTCTGAACGCAACGGCACTCACCTACGGCCCACCGGCCCGCGCAGGGCTGGACCCCGGCTGGGTGGAACGGCTGGTCCGCGGTGTCCGGGCACTGCCCGAGGGCCGGCCGCCCTGGTCCCCCGGCGTCGTCGTGCTGGCCGGCCGGGGCCCGGTCGTCGCCGCCGAGGCCGCCGCGGGCTGGGCGCTGCGCTACCGGGCCTACGACCCCGAGCGGGACCGCGGCCTCGATCTGCCCCGCGACCTGTGGGAGCCGATGCGGGTCGGCACCGTCTTCGACCTCGCCTCGCTCAGCAAGCTCTTCACCGCCATCGCCGCGGTCCAGCAGGTCGAACGCGGCCGGCTGGCCCTCGACGACGAGGTGCGGGCCGATCTGCCCGCCTTCGCCCCCGGCATCACCGTCCGGCAGCTGCTCACCCACACCTCGGGACTCGCCCCCGAGCTCCCCTTTTACGACCACCGGGACCGCACCGCCCAACTGGCGCTGCTGTGGCGGGAGGCGGCGGCCCCTTCCGGCGGCCGGGCCCCCGTCCACCGCTACTCCGACCTCAACCTCATCGCCCTCCAGCTGATCCTGGAGCAGCGCACCGGGCACCGGCTCGACGCCCTGATCCGCGACGGCATCACCGGCCCGCTGGGGATGTCCAGCACCTCGTACGGGCCGCTGGCGCCGCAGGGCGTCGCGGCCACCGAGGACCAGCGGCGGCCCTGGGCCAAGGCGGACCGCGGCATGATCCGCGGCGAGGTGCACGACGAGAACGCCTGGGCCCTGGGCGGTGTCGCCGGTCATGCCGGGCTCTTCTCCACCGCCCAGGACCTGGCGGTCCTCTGCCGCACCCTGCTCAACGGCGGCGCCTACGGCACCGCCCGGATCCTCGGGCCCGACGCGGTCGCCGCCCTCCTCGACCCGCCCGGTCTCGGCTTCGGCGTCGACCAGCCGTATTTCATGGGCGAGTTGGCGGGCCGCGGCGCGGCCGGGCACACCGGCTTCACCGGCACCAGCCTGGTCCTGGACCGCGCCACCGACACCTTCCTCGTCCTGCTCGCCAACACCGTCCACCCCCGCCGCCGCGCCGGCGGCAGCGCCCCCCGCGCCGCGGCCGCCACCCGGCTGGCCCGCGCGGTCTCCCGTGCCACCTGACCAGCCAGGGCACGCCGCGGGGGCCCGTAGAATTTCCCCCATGCACGAGGAACTGCGCGCCGCGCTGGCGGGCCTGCTCGACGGCCTGCCGCCCAAACAGGCCGCGCAGGCAGTCGACCGTCTGATCGCCAACTACCGGGGCCGCACCCCCACCGACGCCCCGGTCCTGCGCGACCGCGCGGATGTGGCCGCGTACGCCGCCTACCGCATGCCGGCCACCTTCGAAGCCGTACGGGCCGCGCTGAACGCGTTCGCCGCCCGGGTCCCGGACTGGTCCCCGGCCACCCATGTGGACATCGGCGGCGGCACCGGCGCCGCCACCTGGGCCACCGCCGCCACCTGGGAAGGCCACCACAGCACCGTCCTGGACTGGGCACAGCCCGCCCTGGACCTCGGCCAGGAACTCGCCGCCAAGACCCTCCCCGACACGACCTGGCAGCGGCAGACCATCGGCGAGGGCCTGACCGTCCCCGCCGGCACGGACCTGGTCACCGTCTCCTACGTCCTGGGCGAACTCCGCCCCGAGGACCGCCACGCCGTCGTCGCCGCCGCGGCCGCCGCGGCCAAGGCCGTCGTCCTGATCGAACCCGGCACCCCCGACGGCTACCTCCGCATCCGCGAGGCCCGCACCCAGCTCACCGAAGCCGGTCTGCGCATCGTCGCCCCCTGCCCGCACAGCGACACCTGCCCGATCGTCCCCGGGGAGGACTGGTGCCACTTCTCCGCCCGGGTCAGCCGCTCCTCCCTCCACCGTCAGGTCAAGGGCGGCTCCCTCCCGTACGAGGACGAAAAGTTCAGCTACGTCGCCGCCACCACCCTCGACGCCACCCCCGCCCCCGCCCGCATCGTCCGCAAACCCCAACTCCGCAAGGGCCAGGTCCTCCTGGACCTCTGCACCACAGACGAGGGCCTGCAACGCACCACGGTGACCAAGCGCCACGGCACCCACTATCGCCAGGCCCGAGACGCCTCCTGGGGCGACGACTGGTCCTGACCGCCCCCACCGGCCCCCACCGGCCCTGACCTCCCCCTCACCGGACTGCGGCCCCACATGGACACGAGGTGCCGGGGGCGGAGGGGTGTGTTGTCGGACGTAAAGCGAAGCAGTCCGACCTTGCACACCCCAAACCCCGGCACCACACCCTCACGGTTGCATTGCTACCCGCCGAAGGCGAAACAAACCACGGCGCGAAAGCCGGAAAACCACAGGCCCCCCACCCGCCGAAGGCGAAAGAACCACGGCGGGAAAGCCAAAAACGCGGGAAGTCAGCCCAAGCGCAGCTCCGCCGTCACACACTTCACACTCCCCCCACCCTTCAACAACTCCGTCAGATCCATCCCGATCGGCTCGTACCCCCGCTCCCTCAGCGGTTCGAAGAGCCCCACCGCCGCCTGGGGCAACAGCACATGCCGCCCGTCGGACACCGCGTTCAGCCCGAACGCGGCCGCGTCGGCCGGGCCGGCGATCAGCGCGTCGGGGAACAGCCGCGCCAGCACGGCCCGGCTCCCGGCGGAGAACGCGCCGGGGAAGTACATGACCTCCGCCCCGCCCCCGCCCCCGCCCGGCGCCCCGCCCCCGCCCCCGCCCGGCGCCCCGCCCACGCCCGGCGCCCCCCCCCCGCCCGCCCCCCCGCCCCCCGCCCGGCGCCCCGCCGCCGGCTCCCCGCCCCCGGGGTCGAGCACGCACAGCGCCGTATCGAGGTGGTAGTAACGCGGGTCGACGAGATCGAGGCCGATCACCGGGCGGGCGAAGTACTCCTGCGCCTCCGCATGGGACAGCGGACTGCTGCGGAAGCCGCGCCCGGCCAGCAGCCAGGACGCGGTGACCGCGAAGTCGCCCTCGCCCTCGTTGACGTGCCGCGGCTCCCGCACCGCGTCGAACCCGTGGCCGCGGTACCACTCGGCATGCACCGCGGCCTCGCCGTACCGCTCGGCGAAGGCGAACCGCGCGCCGAGCACCCGGCCGTCCACGACGGTGGCGCCGTTGGCGGCGAAGACCATGTCGGGGAAGGCGGGGTGCGCCGGCAGCTCCTCGACGGTGTGGCCGAGCGCGCGGTAGCGGTCGCGCAGGTCCTCCCACTGGGCGTGGGCGAGTGCGAGATCCACGGGCTTGTCGGGGTCCATCCAGGGGTTGATGGAGTAGCTGACCCGGAAGTACGTGGGCGGGCACATCAGATAGCGGCGGGGGGTGGCGCTGCGCCGGAGGGTACGCAAGGAGGGCTCCTCACGGTGGTGGCACTGGGGGCGGGTACGGAGTGCCGTACGCGCCCCCAAATCGTCCACCGTGCGGAGCCCCCGTGCCGCGGGCCGTGCACCGTTCGAGTGGTGCCCGGCGCCCGCACGCCGTGCCCGGTCACTGCTTCCGGGCCCGCTCCTGGAATTTGCGCAGCAGCTCATCGCGGCGGTCCGCTTCGGACCGCCCCCGGCCGCCGCGGCCGGTGCCCCCGCCGCCGCGCAGCGCGCCCCGCGAGAGCTTGTTCCGGGTCCCGCCGACCCCCAGCATTCCGCCCGCATTGCCCTTGCTCATGGGAATCCCCTTCCTCCCGGCTTTGGCGAGACGAACCGTCTCGCTTGGTCTTCACTATGTACGAGACGAAGCGTCTCGTCAAGACGATACGTCTCGCTTCTCCTTGGTTAGACTCCGCGCTATGGCGAACAAAGCAGCCCCCGACTCCTCCCGTCGCAGCGAACGCTCCCGTCGCGCGATCTTCGACGCCGCCCTGACGCTCGTCGGCGAGGTCGGCTACGACAAGCTCACGATCGAAGGCATCGCCTCCCGGGCCGGTGTCGGCAAGCAGACGATCTACCGCTGGTGGCCCTCCAAGGCGGCCGTCCTGCTCGACGCGTTCACCGCCGGCGTCGACGATTACGACGTGAAGGGCCTCCCCGACACCGGTGATCTGGCCGCGGACCTCAAGTCCGTGCTGCGGGCCACCGCCGACGAATTCAACGACCCGGCGTTCCAGGCCCCCTACCGCGCCCTCGCGGCGGCCGGTGCGAACGACGAGGAGCTCTCCCGCACCTTCGTCGCCCGGCTGATGGAGCCCGGCACCCGCCTCTATGTCGACCGGATCCGGGCGGCCCAGGAAGCCGGAGAGGTCGCCGCCGACATCGATGCGCGGATCGCCGTCGAGATGCTGCTGAGTCCCTTCTCACAGCGCTGGCTGATGCGTACCGGCGAATTGACCCACGACTTCGTCGACACCCTGGTCGACCAGGTGCTGCGGGGGCTGCGGCCGCGCGGCTGAGCGGACCGGGTGACGGGCGCCGACGGCATCGGAGCGCCGCCAATGAACCGAATTGCCGGTATTCATCCGTCATTCGTTCACCCCGGATCCGCACACCGGTCACCCGAGGAGCAGGATGGTGGCAGCATTGATCCCAGACCACCGCTCGAAGTGAGGGGATAGATGGAACGCAAGAGCAGGTTCTCCCAGTGGCTGCGCCGGCCGAAGAGCGGATCGGACGGCGGCGATACGGACACGGGATCAGCGGCTGCGCGCGGCCGCGAGGACCTGCTGCTGGCGGCGGCCGACGCGGGATTCCCGGTGGCCCCGGCGGCGCACCCCTCCGGCTACGGCTGTTCCTGTGAACGCATCGGCTGTCCCACCCCCGGCCGGCACCCCGTCTCCTTCGGCTGGCAGACCGTCGCCACCACCGACCGCGACAAGGTCGCCGCCTGGGTCCGCACCCTCCCGCAGGCCAACTTCATCACCGCCACCGGCATCACCCATGACGTGCTGGACGTCCCCGTCGAGGCGGGCCGCAGCGCCCTGGGGCGGCTGGACGGGGCGGGTATCGACGTCGGGCCGATCACCCTCAGCGGCGCCGGCTTCGGCGACGGGCGGATGCTCTTCTTCACCGCCACCCGCGGCACCCCGGACGACGAGGACGAGTGGTGGCCCTGCGAGCTCGACTGCCACCCCGAGACCATGGACGAGCATCCGGGACTGCGCTGGCACTGCCGCGGAAGCTATGTGCTGCTGCCGCCCTCGACCCTGCCCGGCGACCAGCCCGCGGTGACCTGGCTGCGCGGCCCCGAACTGCCGCTGCCCGACCCGCTGACCCTGCTGGAGTCGCTCACCGACGCCTGCGCGGAGTTCAACGACCGCGAGCCGCACCACCACGAGGCACACGCCTGGCCGATCGGCCGCTGACCGGGCCCGCGCCGGTCACCCCGTACCCACGCCGAAGGGCCGCCGGGATCATCCCGACGGCCCTTTCGCACTCTCCACGGTCCGGCAGAGTCCGCCGTGGCGCCGCTACAGCGGCTCCACCGACGTCTTGCCCTCCCGCCGGTTCAGGATGGTGACCTTGTCGCCGGAGCCCTTGGCCGGCACCGTGACCGCCTGCGAGGAGACGGTGGTGAAGGCCATCCGGTTCGTCTTCTTCTCCGGCCCCACCACGAGACCCCGAAGCTCCTCCGGCACACTGATCGTCGCCCCGGCGAACATCGTCTGCTGCTGGTGGTAGACGGTCGAGAAGAACACCAGCGCACCGCCGTCCGTGGTCCGCAGCGCCACCGGCTGATGGTCCGAGGCGGTGTCCCTCCACTGGACGCGCGAACCGACCTTGCGGGAGTCCTTGGCGCGCCGCTCCCGCCAGCCGTCGGTCTGCGGACCGGGCGCGAACACACTGCCCTTACCGGTGTTGAGATAGTCCGCGTAGGCCCCGCTCAGCTTGCCGGGGGCCACCGTCAGACCGGACCCGGAGCCGAGCGGCACCGCCTCGGCGTAGCCGTTCTTCGTCTTGAGCTCCGGCGCCTTGTTGCCCGGGAACTGCGCGAAGTACACCGCGCGCCACTTCTCGGCGATGTCGTTGCGGCTGAACACCAGGAACCAGCGGGTGTTCCGGCCGCTGGCGTCCTTGCGGTTGCTGACCGCGTCCGCGATGAAGTACTTCGGCCAGCCCGCCTGTTTGGGGACGGTGAAGTGCGGGTCCTGGAACTCCAGCGCGCGAAAGCCCGGATTGCCCTGCGGCCGGAGGGCGTGTGCCGCCTTTATCCCGGCCTGGTCGATCGCGAGCAGCGCACCCGCCTCGAAGGAGGGGTTCAGCTTCGGGTTCAGCTGCCGGTAGGCCTGGTTGAAGCCTTCGGTGAAGCGGGTGAGGGCCTTGGTGCCCTCAGCCTTCGACACCGCCGGCAGCATCTCCCTCTCGCCGTGCACCGTCATGCACCCGCTCAGTATCAGCAGCGCCGTCGCTGCCGACATCAGAGTTACGGGCACCCGGAACGGCGACCTGCGTGTCATGGGGCTCGGGCTCCTTCGGGGCGACCGGGGCGGACGGGGCGGCCGCCGGGGTGGCACGATTCGGCGACACCCTACCCGGGGCGAGGAAGAACAGAAGCGTGGGGATCAGATACAGAGCCCACACCGTGACCTGAAGAACGGTCGGGTCCGGCTGGAAGTTGAAGACGCCCTTCAGCAGCGTGCCGTACCAGCTGTCGACCGGAATCTGCTCGCTGACGTCGAACGCCTTGCTGCCCAGCCCCGGCAGGAACTCCGCCTCCTGCAGATCGTGGAAGCCGTACGCCAGCACGCCCGCCGCGACCACCACCAGCATGCCGCCGGTCCAGGTGAAGAACTTCGCCAGGTTGATCCGCACCGCACCGCGGTAGAACAGCCAGCCCAGCGCCACCGCCGTCAGCAGGCCCAGCAGCGCCCCGACCAGCGGCCGTACCCCGTCGTTCGCGGACTGGGCGGCGGTCCAGACGAACAGCGCGGTCTCCAGGCCCTCGCGGCCCACCGACAGGAACGCGGTGACCACCAGCGCCACGGTGCCCATCTGCAGCGCCGCGTCCAGCTTGCCGTGCAGCTCCTTCTTCAGATGCCGCGCGGTGCGCCGCATCCAGAAGACCATCCACGTCACCAGGCACACCGCGATGATCGACAGCGAACCGCCGAGCGCTTCCTGCGCCTTGAACGTCAGCGTCTGCGAACCGAACTGCAGCGCCGCACCGAACGCGAACGACAGCACCACGGCGAGCGCGATGCCGAGCCAGACCGGGCGCAGCGCCTCCCGCCTGCCGGTCTTGACCAGGTAGGCGATGAGAATGCAGACGACGAGGCTGGCTTCCAGGCCCTCGCGCAGACCGATCAGGTAGTTGCCGAACACGTCGGTTCCTTCCCTTCCTTCATGGAGCCGGCGACGGTCTTCCCCGCGCCGGCGGTGGCACGACGGTGTCAGGCGAACAGCGCCCGGCCCCACCAGTCGTCCGCGTTCCGGACGCCCGGCGGCACCGCGAAGACCGCTGAACCCACGTGCTGGATGTATTCGTTGAGTGCGTCGGTCGCGGCCAGCCGCTTCTGCAGCGGAACGAAGCCCTGGCGCACATCCCGCTGGTAGGCGAGGAAGAACAGCCCCGCGTCCAGCCGGCCCAGACCGTCCGTACCGTCGGTGAAGGAGTAGCCGCGGCGCAGGATCCGTACCCCGCCGTTGGAGTCCGGATGCGCCAGGCGGACATGCGCGGTCGGCAGCATCGACTTCAGATGCGGGGTGTCCCGCTCGTGCTTCTTGCCGACCGGCGCGCCCTCGCCCTTGTTCCGGCCGAAGATCTCCTCCTGCTCCTGGAGCGAGGTGCGGTCCCAGGTCTCGATGTGCATCCGGATCCGGCGTGCGACGAGGTAGGAGCCGCCGGCCATCCAGCTCTCCTTGCCTTTCGCCTCGCCGTCCGCGACCCAGACGTGCTTGTCGAGGGCCGCGGTGTCGGTGCCCGCGAGGTTGTGGGTGCCGTCCTTGAAGCCGAACATGTTGCGCGGGGTCTGCGCGTCCGGGGTCGTCGAGGACGTCTTGCCGAAGCCCAGCTGCGACCAGCGGATCGCGACCTTGCCGAAGCCGATACGGGCCAGGTTGCGGATCGCGTGCACCGCGACCTGCGGGTCGTCCGCACAGGCCTGGACGCACAGATCGCCGCCGCTGCGCGTCTTGTCGAGGTTGTCGCCGGGGAACTGCGGCAGGTCGATCAGCGCCTCGGGGCGCCGCGCCTTGATGCCGAACCGGTCCTTGCCGTCCTTCTCGAACAGCGTGGGGCCGATGCCGAACGTCAGGGTGAGCCGCGACGGCGGCAGTCCGAGCGCCTCTCCGGTGTCGTCCGGCGGCGCCTCGGCCAGTCCGCCGACCGCGCCGCCGCCGACCGCGTCCCCGGCCGTCATCCGCGCCGCCGCCTTCGTCCACTCCTTGAGCAGCGCGATCAGCTCGTCGCGGTCGTCGGTGGTGACATCGAACGAGGCGAAGTGCAGCCGGTCCTGGACGGCGGAGGCGATTCCCGCCTGGTGCCTGCCGTGGAAGGCGATCGCGGAGCCCGCGGTCGCGTCCGCGCCGGCCGGCCGGGCGTCGTCGCCGGTGCGCAGCGCCGCCGCCGTACCGCCGGCCGAGACGGCGCCGAGCGCCAGGCCCGCGCCGCCCCAGCCGAGCAGCGAACGCCGGGACGGCGCACGCCCGTTGGCGGTCTGCGCGGCCTGGCCGTCCTCGGTGGCGGTGTTCTCGGTGGGTGTGCCGTCGTCGTGCGTCATCGTGTCCCCTTGCCTGGCGGCGGACTACTTGGCGGTGGCCACGGCGGCGGCCAGCTTGGACAGCGGCTCGGCGAGCGCGTTGACCCCGTCGGAGAGCTTCTTGCGCTCGCTCTTGCCGACCGTGTCGTACGAGGCGAAGCCGTCGGCGGACTTGCTGTCGCGGTGCTCGTCGAGCAGCTCGCCGATCACCTTGAACTGCTTGTCCAGCTCCTTGGCGAGCGCCGGGTCGTTCTTGCCGACGACCGGCTTCAGCAGCTCGTAGGCCTTCTCGGCGCCCTCGACATTGGCGTGGAAGTCGAGCAGGTCGGTGTGGCTGTAGCGCTCTTCCTCACCGGTGACCTTGCCGGTGGCGACCTCGTCGAGCAGCTCCTTGGCGCCGTTGGCCATGCTGGTCGGGGTGATCTCGGCCTTGCCGACCCGCTTCTGCCAGTCCTTCAGATCGGTGATCAGCTGGTCGGCGAGCTTCTTGTCGTCCCCGGAGATCTTCTTCTCCTCCCACAGGGACTTCTCCAGCTTGTGCCAGCCGGTCCACTTCTGGCCCTTCTCCAGGCCGTCGGCGCGCACATCGACCTTGGGGTCGATGTCACCGAAGGACTCGGCGACCGGCTCGGTGCGCTCCCAGCCGACCCGGGAGAGGGCATAGGTCTTCTTGGCGGCCTCGACATCGCCGTCCTTGACCGCGTCGGCGAACTTCTGCGCCGCCGGGAGGGTCTGGTCGGCCTGCTCCTGGACGTACTTGCGGTACGCGGCGACCGCGGCATCCAGCTTGGGGTCGCGCTTGGTGCTCGCGCCCTTGCCGCTGGCGGTCACCTTCTGGCGGATGCCGTCGCCCTTCATGCCCGGCTTGCAGGCGATTTCGTACGAACCGGCCTTGATCTCGGCGGTGATCTCCGTACGGGTGCCGGGGCCGATGTTCTCCCGCTCGGTCACGATCCGGTCGCCGGGCGCGTAGACGTACACCTCGGTGACCTTGGAGCCCTTGTTCTGCACCGCGAACCGGACATGTCCGGCGGGGAACTCCTTGGCGGAGAGCTCACAGCTGCTGTCGGTCGCGGTCACCTCGATGGTGCCTTTGCCGCCGCCTCCTTTGCCGTCGTTCTTCGCGGCGCAGCCGGCGACGGCGGTGACGGCCGTGGCCGCGGCGATGGCGGCAACGGCGGAGGAGCGAAGGGCTCTCATACGGGGCTCCAAGCGGGCTCGGATGTACGGAAACGGCGTACCGAACGATAGGCAATGGACAAGGTCGCCACTAAGGCGGGCCTAACTTAACCGAGGCTTACCTACTTCTGCCCGGCCTGTCGAGTGATCCCGCTCTCATGCGCAACGGCCCGATTACGGATCGACCGGCGCCCGGTAACGGAACTGCCATGCGCCGGTCAAGGTAAGGGTCCTCGCTCACGACGGTCCATGACCGTTGCATTCCGGCCGCTCCCTGCCGTCCCCTTGTCCTCCTCTCCCGGCCCTGCTGTTCACTGTCCGGATGACCGATCTTGAAGTGCTCCGGGTGTTCTGCGGACCGGACGGTGCCGGAGGCAATGCGCTGTGCGTGGTCCGCGACGGGCCCGCCCTCCCCGTCGCCGAGGACCGCGCCGCCCTCGCGGCCGAACTCGGCTTCAGCGAAACCGTGTTTCTCGACGATGCCTCCCGCGGCACCGTGGACATCCACACCCCGAGCGTCCGGCTCCCGTTCGCCGGCCATCCGCTGGTCGGTCTGGCCTGGCTGCTGCGCGGCCTGGGGCGGCCGCCGCGCACCCTGCGCCCGCCGGCCGGTGAGGTGGCGGTCGCCTTCGAGGGGGACCTCACCTGGGTGCGCGGGCGCGCGGAGTGGGTGCCCGCCCGTACGACCCGGCGCCATGCCTCGCCGGCCGAGGTCGACGCGCTGCCCGCGCCGCCGCCGGGGGAGGGCTGGCTCTACGCCTGGGCCTGGCAGGACGAGGCGGCGGGCGTGGTCCGTGCCCGGGCCTTCCCGCGGCGCGGCGACGGTATCGCCGAGGACGAGGCGACCGGGGCCGCCGCCATGCTGCTCACCCATGAGCTGGGGCGCCCGCTCGACATCCGGCAGGGCGCCGGCTCCCAGATCCTCACCCGTACGTATCCCGACGGCACCCTCGCCGTGGGGGGACGGGTACGCCGCGCCACGCCGTACCCCCGGGCGGCCGCGGCTCCGGAAGGGGCCGACGAGCAGACGCCCGAAGGCAGTTGACGCGGTACGGGGCGGGTCCGCCCTCTACGCGCTCAGCGGGAACTGCTCGCCCAGCTCCCGGAAGACCGCGCTGTTCAGCCGGAAGGCACGCTTGCACTCGTCGACCACCCGCTGCTTTTCCAGCTCGTCCACGGGCAGCGCATCCAGAAGCGCCCGGTACTCCCGCTTGAAGGCGGCGGGGTTGGCGATGTCCTCGAAGACATAGAAGCGCACCCCGTCGCCCTTGCGGGCGAAGCCCCAGGCCTTCTCCGCGGTGCCGCGGATGATCTGGCCGCCGGAGAGATCGCCGAGATAGCGGGTGTAGTGGTGGGCGACGAAGCCGGCCGGCCAGTCACGGGCGCAGGCCGTTACCCGGTCCGCGTAGGCGGCGGTCGCCGGCAGGGGCGCAAGGCCGTCGCGCCAGGACGGTCCGCCGAGATGGGCGAGGTCGCGCTCCAGCGCGGCGGTACGGGCCAGCTCGGGGCGGAGGAAGGGGCCCGCGACCGGATCCCCGGCGAGCGGCCCGGAGGCGCCCTCCAGCGCGCGGTAGACGAACCACAGCTGCTCGGTGTAGCGCCGGTAGGCCCGGACACCGAGCCGGCCGCCGAGCAGATCGCTCATGAAGGAGGAGTTCTCGGCCTCCGTGTGCTGCTCGTGGGACGCGGTGCGGATCACCGTCGAGAACGGAGCGGACGGAGCGGGCGGGGTCGGGCTGGACGTTTCCAAGGCGGACCTCCGGGGACCGAGGGCAGCGGACGGGAACAGGCCGGCTCCGCCGAGCCGCCGGAACTTAGGCTTACCTAACCGGTAGTCCAAGTCAACCCGTTCCCGACGTCCTGTCGGTAACGAGCCTACCCCTGTTCCCGACGCGCTGTCGGTAAAGAGTTTCCCCGCTCCCGTCAGGGCAGCGTGAGGATCTCCGCCCCGGTGTCCGTGACCACCAGCGTGTGCTCGAACTGCGCGGTCCGCTTGCGGTCCTTGGTCACCACGGTCCAGCCGTCGTCCCACATGTCGTAGTCGTAGGACCCCAGCGTCAGCATCGGCTCGATCGTGAAGGTCATTCCGGGCTTGATGTCGGTGGTGTGGTGCGGGCTGTCGTAGTGCGGAACGATCAGGCCGGAGTGGAAGGAGGAATTGATGCCGTGACCGGTGAAGTCACGGACCACGCCGTAGCCGAAGCGCTTGGCGTACGACTCGATGACCCGGCCGATGATGT
The DNA here is from genome assembly GCF_028870195.1 of Streptomyces sp. G7(2002). Classification (NCBI taxonomy): domain Bacteria; kingdom Bacillati; phylum Actinomycetota; class Actinomycetes; order Kitasatosporales; family Streptomycetaceae; genus Streptomyces; species Streptomyces sp. G7(2002). The sequence goes on along the minus strand of NZ_CP102609.1, from coordinate 3,114,238 downwards.
TGATCTGCCGGCCCGGCTTGACGGCCTTGATCGCGCGGTTCAGTGCCTCACGGGTCCGCTCGACCAGCAGCGTGGACTCCTCGTCCACGTCACCGCACAGATACGTGGCGTTGTTGTCGCCGTGCACCCCGTTGATGTACGCGGTGACGTCGAGGTTCACGATGTCGCCGTCCTTGAGGACGGTCGAGTCCGGGATGCCGTGGCAGATGACCTCGTTGAGCGAGGAGCACAGCGACTTGGGGAAGCCGCGGTAGCCGAGCGTGGACGGGTAGGCGCCGTGATCACACATGAACTCATGGGCGACCCGGTCCAGTTCGTCGGTCGTCACGCCCGGCGCGATCAGCTTGGCGGCCTCCGCCATCGCCTGCGCGGCGATCCGGCCGGCGATCCGCATCCGCTCGATCGTGTCGGCGTCCTGCACCTCGGGCCCTGTGTAAGGGGTGGGCGCGTCCTTCCCGACGTACTCGGGGCGCGCGATCGAGGCGGGGACGGGGCGGGTGGGGGAGATCTTCCCCGGGACAAGAAGCGACTGGCCAGACATGTCAGCGAGTGTATCCGCGGGCCGTCGGGCAGGATGGTGGCACAGAACATCCACAGGAGGCGGCAATGGCGCTGTTCAAGAGGCCTACGGTCGGCAAGCCGGGCGAGTGGTACTACTGCCTCAAGCACCAGACGGTCGAAGAGGGGCCCGAGTGCCGCGCCGCCGACCGCTTCGGCCCGTACGGCACCCGCGAGGAGGCGGCACACGCCATGGAGACCGCCCGTGAGCGGAACCAGGAGTGGGATACCGACCCGAAGTGGCATGACGCGGACGCGGGCAAGGGGAAGGGCGCCGCGGAGGGCGAGTAGCGGGGGCGGAGCGGGGCCCGGGCGGGCGCTGCGGCGTGCTGTCGCAATCGAGTCCTGCTGCGGGCTTGATCGTGGGCTGTGGGCTGTGACCCACCGGCTCTTGTGGCCCGTCACCGGGCGTGGGGCCGCGTCCGGTGACGGGCCATGGCTACCAGCGGGGCGGTGGGGGTGCGGTCAGCCCGTCGGCGAGGCGGGCCAGCCGGTCGCGGAAGCGGCGGCGGCCGCGGGGCGCGGGCAGGCTGTTCTCGCCGGCGGCCGCGCTCACCAGATGCTGGACCGTGTCCAGGCCGAGGTCCGGCGCCGCCCCGGCCGCCTCGTCGGGCGGGGCCGGGGGCGCGGCGAGCGCGTCATGGGCCAGGGCGTGCAGATCGCGGTCGCCGCCGTCCAGGGCGAGCACCGTGGCGCCGTTCCGGCGGGCGTCGTGCACCCGCTCCAGCAGCCCGGCGCCCGGCTGCCCCGGCGCGACGACCAGCAGCGTCTCACCCCGCCCGGCCGCCGCCAACCGCCCGAGCCCCACCGCCAGATGGGCCGGTGCCCCGCCCGGGACACGGTGCCGCACCAGGGTCGGTGACAACTCCGACAGGCCCGACCAGGCGGCCTCGTCGTCCAGATGCGCGGCCAGATGCCAGGGCTCGTACGCGGCACTGCCGACCAGCAGCAGCCCGCCCCCGTGCGGCACGACGGCCCCGCGCAGCGCCCCGGCGAAGCGGCGGGTCTCCTGAATCCACTCGGTCCCGGCGAGCACCTCACGCAGCAATGCGACCCGTACGGCATCCATGGTCCGGCATCCTGCCGCAGCACACCCCTTTCTGGTTGCCGTTTCAACGGGTGTCACCCATACGGGACTTGGGGCCCGCGCGGAACGCCGGTCCCGTCCGGATCAATGGCCGCGTGGCGCGGGGTCAACCCAGTCGGGATGCTCTTAAATTTGGGGCATGCCGAAGCTTCCCCCGCGCCGCTTGAAAACCGTGTGGAATTTCCTGCGGCGTGACTGGACCAGGCGCCGGGTGAAGCTGCTCTGTGCTGTGCTCATCTTCGAAACCCTGCTGTTTTTCAGCAGTGCCGTCTACGATGTGATCGAATATCCGCGGGAGCAGGTTGTTTCGGCGGTGCTTCGGATCGTGATCGCGATCCTTAATGGGGTCGCCGGCTGGCGCGTCTTCCAGGAGCTCAGGAAGACGTCCCATCAGCTTCGCCGCCATTCGGTGGGAGACGCCTGGAGGGACCCGGTCGTACTGGTCGCCCAAGCCTCCTCCATCCCTATGGCCTTCATTCCCGTATGGGTCGAGATCTACAGTCCCATTCATGATGATTTTGGGGACGTGCTCATCACGGTCACCGCGGTGTTGTTGATCGTGTTCGCAGTGTGTGTCATCGTGCGCGCTTTCGCCTTCGATCATATTGCGTTGTCGAAGGTCGGAACTGCGGCCATTGCGCTGCTGCCATTGGCGGGCGTGGCTCAATTCTGGTACATGAACTTCTATAAGCCGACCCACGACAGCCCCCGGGTGAGTGTGACCTCGCGCCTTGGTGAACTGGGGTACTCGCGGGGCGTTTCGCATCTACGGGGAGAAATTACCCTCCACAATGAAGGGTCGGCCCCCGTCGACATTCTCGGTGCTATGTATACGGTGCGCGGATACCGCATGGAATCGGCTGACGGAATGCCTGCCGAGAAGGTGGTCAAAAAATTGGACGGGGCCACTGCGAACCAAACTCACCTGGGTAAGTACGTATCGCTCTTGACGTTCGACGATGTCATGCAGTCCGGCGAAATCTTGATGCCAGGGCAGAAGTGGTTCAAGTCATTTGTGTTCGATGCTCGCGGTGGTAAGCAGGATATGGCCCGGCTCGTCGTTCACCTCTCGACGCTGACGCATACCGGAGACTCGCAGACATCCGGTGAATGTGATGAAAGTTTTTCCCTGGAGCCCATTCCGGAGGCGCCTGGAAGTTATAAGTGCACGCAGACCAGGCTTCCTTCGCAGAGCCTGATGCGCAGGGTGCTCGGTGACCAGCCGATCGCTCGTACGGTCAGGTTCTTTCCATCGAAAGTGAAGGTGAAAACGAAGGTGAAGGTGAGCAGGAAGGAGAAGATGGCATCTCTGTATACGCGATACCAGTCCGCCGACCACCAATTCAAAGGCAGGCCTGATCAATTCAAGAAGGAGGAGAAGGAGGCGGAAGCGATCGACGCCCTGGTGCGGGACCAGAACACGGAGAGCATCGCCGAGACACGAGTGGACCCCTAGCCACCCCGCCTCGGCAGCAGCCCCGCCGCCATGAGCCGACGTCCTACCTCCGCCACGGCCTCCTCGCTCAGGGGGCGTTGGGGGAAGGCGGTGGCGCCGCGGTCGATGACGCCGAGGAGGTGGAGTGCTGCCTTGAAGGCGCCCAGTGCGGAGGAGCTGCGTCCCATGTCGGTCTCCGGGCCGACGTCGACGAGGGAGAAGAGGGCGACCAGGCGTTCCTGTTCGGCGGCGGCCTGTTCCCAGTTGTCGGCCCGGGCGGCGTCGTAGAGCCGTACGTAGGCCGCCGGGTCGACATTGCCGATGCCGGGGACGACACCGTCGGCTCCCGCCAACAGGGCGGCGTCCACGGTCAGTTCGGAACCGGTGAGGATCGAGAACTCGGGGGCGGAGCCGGTGCGCCGGGCGGTGCGGCCGCCGAGCGCGGTCAGCAGACGGCGCAGTGAGCCCTCGTCGCCGCTGCTGTCCTTGAGCCCGGCGAGCGTGCCGTCCTCAGCCAGCTCCCGCACCAGTGACGGGGACAGCTTGCTGTGTACGGAGACGGGGATGTCGTAGGCGAAGAGGGGGAGGTCCACGGCAGTGCGGAGATGCCGGAAGTGGGCGGCGATCTCCCGGGGGTGGGTGCGGGTGTAGAAGGGCGCGGTGGCGACCAGGGCGTCGGCGCCGAGCGCGGCGGCGGTCCGGGCGTGGTCGAGCACCCGCGGAGTGGTGGTGTCGATGACCCCGGCGAGCACCGGGACCCGGCCGTCCGCGGCCTTGATGACGGCTTCCAGGGCGGTGCCGCGCTGGGCGTCGGTGAGGTACGCGACCTCGCTGGTGGAGCCGAGGGCGAACAGGCCGTGCACGCCGCCGTCGACGAGGTGGTTCACCAGGCGCGCCAGGGAGGCGGTGTCGATCTCGCCGCGCGGGTCGAGCGGGGTGCAGACCGGCGGGATGACGCCGTGCAGGGGGGCGGGCAGTGCCATGGGCGCTCCGGGCTCCGATCGGACAGGACATGGGATGTCCTATGTCGAGCACAATAGACCTGTTCACAGGCGGTCGGTCAAGGATCCGCGGTCACGGCGGGGCAGGTGGCGCAGGGGCCGGCGGCACGGCAGACGTGGGAGCGGGAGAGGGAGATTCCATGGCGCGAGGGACGATGTCCGAGGATGTGCAGGCCCAGATCAAGCAGTTGATCCTGCAGGGCCGGCTGACGCCGGGCGATCCGCTGCCCACCGAGGCCGAGCTGGTCGGTCTGCTCGACGTCAGCCGCAACTCGGTGCGCGAGGCGCTCAAGGCGCTGCAGGCCATGCGTATCGTCGAGATCCGGCACGGCTTCGGCACCTACGTCGGCCCGCTCACCCTGGAGCCGTTCGTCGAGGGCGTCGCCTTCCGCGCCGCGGTCCGGCACCAGCAGGGCGAGTCGAGCCTGTACGAGCTGATGGAGGTCCGCGAGGCGCTGGAGGCGGGCCTGATCGGCGCCGTCGCCCGCAATCTGCCCGCCGAGGATCTCGCCGTCCTCAAGGGGCTGGTGCAGCGGATGGCGGAGGAGGCACGCGGCGGGCAGGTGCAGAGCACCACCGACCGGGCCTTCCATCTCGCCCTGTACCGCTCGCTGGGCAACCATCTGCTGAGCGAGGTGCTGGACGCGTTCTGGGCGGCGCTGCGCCGGGTGCGGGAGGACCTCTCCGACGACCGGCCCGATCCGGTGGTGACTCATCGTCAGCACCAGGAGATCGTGGACGCGCTGGAGGCGGGGGACGGTGACCGCGCCGTGGAGGCGATACACCGGCACTTCGACGGCATCCGGCGCCGGCTGGCCGAGCAGTGAGGTAACCCGCCTGCGGCAGTGCGTCGTAGCGGCACCGGCGCGGGGTGACCGACCTTGTTGCAGCGGCACCGGTGCGGGCGTGGCCGAAGTCGTTCACCGGGATTTCACCCTGTGTCGGTGATGTCGTTGCCGACACGAAAAGGTGTCATGTGGGGCGTCTTGACGGCCAGTTGGGCACTCCCTATGGTCACCGCAGGACAAGGGACATCCTACGTCCTTGCCCATTGGGGGTGGCCCATGGCGTACGAGAGCTCAGTGCCGTACCGGGCCGGGACCGAGGGGTACACCAGCTTCCGGATCCCCGCCGTGGTCCGGGCGCGCTCCGGGCACCTCCTTGCCTTCGCCGAGGGCCGGGTCTCCTCCGCCGCCGACTCCGGCACCATCCACATCGTCCTCAAACGGTCCGCGGACGCCGGCCGTACCTGGGGCCCGCTCCAGGTCGTCGCCCGCAACGGCAGCGGCACCGCGGGCAACCCCGCACCGGTCGTCCTCGACAGCGGCCGGGTGCTGCTCCTCCAGGTCCACAACGCCGCCGACGCCACCGAGGACCGCATCCGCCGCGGCCGGGTACCGCCCGCCGACGGCCGCCGCGTATGGCTCCAGCACAGCGACGACGACGGCGCGAGCTGGAGCCCGCTCCGCGAGATCACCGACCAGGCCAAGCTGCCGCAGTGGCGGTGGTACGCCACCGGGCCCGGCCATGCGCTCCAGCTGCGCCACGGCCCGTACGCCGGGCGGCTGCTCGTCCCCGCCAACCACTCCACCCCGCCCACCGGCCCCCAGGACAGCGGCACCGAACCCCGCTACAACGGCGGCCACGCCCTGCTCAGCGACGACGACGGCGCCACCTGGCGGATCGGCTACACCGACAGCTACACCGACAGCCACAGCCACAGCGGTGGGGACAGCGACCGCTCGGTCGCCCCCAACGAGACCACCGCCGCCGAACTCCCCGACGGCAGCGTCTATCTGAACGCCCGCAATGAAGCGGCGGCCGCCTGGCGGCGCGTCGATGCCGTCTCGACGGACGGCGGCGAGCACCTCGTGCGCCCCTTCCGGCCCCAGGCCGGGCTGGCCGGACCGGCCGTCCAGGGCAGCGCACTGCACCTCGGCGACCGCGGCGCACTGCTCTTCTCCGGGCCGGCGCACCCCGCGGCCCGCGCCCTGATGACCCTGCGCACCAGCCGCGACGGCGGTCTGACCTGGCGGACCGCGCACACCGTCGGCGGGCTCCCGGCCGCCTACTCCGACCTCGTCCGCCTCGACCGGCACAGCGTCGGACTGCTCTACGAGACGGGCGACTTCAGCGCGTACTCGACGATCACCTTCCGCCGCATCCCCGTGGAGGAGCCGACATGACCAGCAACGCCATGCACCGCAGAACGGTCCTGGGCGGGGCGGCCGCCCTCGCCGCCGGCTTCGCGCTCGCCGGCTGCGGCGACGGCGACGACGGCCAGGCACCCGAGGAGCGCAAGAAGGGGCAGAAGATCAGCCTGACCTTCTGGTCCTGGGTGCCGGGCATCGACAAGCCCGTCGACCTGTGGAACCGCACGCACCCGGACGTCCAGGTCAAGGTCGAGAAGGTGTCGGCCGTCAACGGCCAGCAGTACGCGAAGATGCACGCCGCCATCAAGGCCGGCAACCCGCCCGACCTCGGCCAGATCGAGTTCCCGGTCGTCCCCAGCTTCCTCCTCGACAACGGGCTGCTGGACCTCGCCCCGCTCGGCGCGGCCCGCCACAAGGGCAAGTTCTCCGGCTGGCAGTGGCAGCAGTCCGTCTTCGGCAAGAGCGTCTACGCCATCCCGCAGGCCTCCGGGCCGATGGGCCTCTTCCTCCGCCAGGACCTCTTCGACAAGTGGGACGTGCCGGTCCCGCGGACCTGGGACGAGTACGAGACCGCCGCCGAGGCCGTCCGCAAGAAGGGCGCCTGGATCGAGACCTTCGCGCCCACCAACGGCAACCGCTTCTCCGGCCTCGCCTGGCAGGCCGGCGCCAAGTGGTACGCGACGCACGGCGACACCTGGATCGTGCACCTCGACGACGAACCCACCCGCAGGGTCGCCGACTACTGGGAATCCCTGGTCCGGCGCAAGCTCGTCAAGACCATCCCGGACCGGCAGAACGCCTGGTACAAGGACCTGCAGACCGGCGCCATCCCCGCCTGGGTGGGCGCCAGTTGGGGCGACGCCCTGCTGGTCGGCAATGCGCCGGGCACCAAGGGGAAGTGGCGGGCCGCACCGCTGCCGCAGTGGAAGGCGGGCGAACAGGCCTTCGCCAACTGGGGCGGCTCGACCACCGCCGTCTTCGCCAAGGCCCGCTACCCCAAGGACGCCCTGGACTTCGCCGTCTGGCTCAACACCGACCCGGAGTCGATCGCGCTGCTGATCGACGGCGGCTACGGCTTCCCCAGCGCCAAGAAGGGCTACACCACCACGGACCTCGACGTCGACAAGGACTTCTTCGGCGGTCAGGCGTACAGCAAGATCTTCGCGGACGCCGGTGCGCACGTCGACACCAGCTGGCGGTGGGGGCCCGGCGTGGACACCCTCTACCAGCGGCTCGGCGACGCCTTCACCGACGCGCTCGCCGACGGCAGTTCCTTCCGCTCGGTCCTGACGAAGGTGCAGGGCCAGACCCTCGCCGACCTCAAGGGCAAGGGCCTGAAGGTGGAGAGCGGCGGGTGAGCCGGGACACCCTGAGCCGGCCGGAGCCGGTCACCCCGCGGCGGGCCCGCCGGGAAACCCGCGGCCCCCGGCGCCGCGACTCCCGCACCGGGGCCCGCAACGCCCGCGCCGCGGCCGCGTTCGTCCTGCCCTTCTTCGCCCTCTTCGCGCTCTGCTTCCTCGCCCCGATCGGCTACGCCCTCCACCAGAGCCTGTTCACGACCGAACGGACCGGCCCGCTCGGCCTCGGCGGCCAGGAACGCGAGGTCTTCGCCGGCCTCGCCAACTACGCCCAGGCGCTCTCCGACGACCGGTTCCTGACCGGCTTCGGCCGGGTGCTGGCCTTCGGCGCCGTCCAGATCCCGCTGATGATCGTGCTCGCCACCGCCCTGGCACTGCTGCTGGAGAGCGCGAGCGCCCGCGCCGTCCCCTTCTTCCGCAGCGCCTTCTTCCTGCCGTACGGCGTGCCCGGAGTGATCGCCTCGATCCTCTGGGGATTCCTGTACGTACCGGGCATCAGCCCGCTGGTGAAGATCGCCGGCTCCGTGGGCTGGGACCTCGACTTCCTCTCCCGTGGCACCGTCCTGTGGTCCCTCGCCAACATCGTGACCTGGCAGTTCACCGGCTACAACATGCTGGTGCTGATCGCCCAGCTCAAGGCCGTACCGGGGGAGTTGTACGAGGCGGCCCGGATCGACGGGGCGAACGCCTGGCAGGTCGCCCGGCACCTCAAGATCCCGCTGATCCGGCCGGCGCTGGTGCTCACCGGTGTCTTCAGCATCATCGGCACCCTCCAGCTCTTCGCCGAACCCATGGTGCTGCGCCCGCTGGCCTCCTCCATCGACTCCGGCTTCACCCCGAACCTGCACGCCTACAGCGAGGCGTTCGTCGGCAACAACCCGCATGCGGCGGCGGCCGAGGCGGTCCTGCTCGCGCTGGTGGCGTGCGTGCTGTCCTTCGGCTTCCTGCGGCTGGTCGGCGGACGCACCAAGGAGCGCGGATGACCCGGCCCCCGGTCCGCTACCGGATCATCACCGCCTCGCTGCTGACCATCGCCGCGCTCTACTTCCTGGTGCCCGTCTACTGGCTGACCGTCTCCGCCACCAAGAACAGCGCCGACCTCTTCGGCACCTTCGGATTCTGGTTCTCCGACCACCCGGACCCCGTCGGCCACCTCGTCGACGTCCTCACCTACGACCACGGCATCTACGCCCGCTGGTTCGCCAACTCCCTCTTCTACGCCGGGACCGGCGCGGTCTGCGCCACCCTGCTGTCCGCCGCGGCCGGCTATGCGCTGGCGAAATTCCCGTTCCGCGGCCGGGAGGCGCTCTTCAACGTGGTGCTCGCCGGGGTGCTGATCCCCGGCACCGCGCTGGCCCTGCCGCTCTACTTCCTCTTCAGCGCGATGGGCCTGTCCAACACCTACTGGGCGGTGCTGATCCCCAGCACGGTCAGCCCGTTCGGCGTCTATCTGTGCCGGATCTACGCGGCCGCCGCGGTGCCCGACTCACTGCTGGAGGCGGCCCGGATCGACGGCGCGGGCGAGGCCCGGATCTTCGGCGGGCTCGGGCTGCGGCTGATGACCCCCGCGCTGGTCACCGTCTTCCTGTTCCAGTTCGTGCACATCTGGAACAACTACTTCCTGCCGCTGGTGATGCTCTCGGACTCCGGCCTCTATCCGATCCAGCTGGGCCTGACCTCCTGGACCGGCTACGCCGACCGCCAACCGGTGCTCTACCAGTACACGGTGGGCGGTGCGTTCCTGTCGGTGGTGCCGCTGATGGTGCTGATGACGGTGCTCCAGCGGTACTGGCGTACGGGGCTGACGGAGGGCAGCGTGAAGGCGTGACGGGGTGGCGGGCGGCGAATGGTGGTGTGAGGGGTGTGGGGGAGGGGGTGCCGGGGCGCGGTGACGGGATGACGGGGGCGTGGTGACGGCAGGGGCGGCCGCCCGTGACGGCGTGGCCCGGATCGCTGTCGAGGGCATGACCGGGTCGCCGTCGGGGCGTGACACTATCGCTGTCATGACTACTCCTGACGATTCCCGGTCCCCGAACGCCGCGACCCGTGCGAAGGCCGCCCTCCAGCGTGACCCCTGGGACCTCCCGGACGTCTCCGGTCTGGTGGTCGGCGTCCTCGGCGGCACCGGCGACCAGGGCCGCGGCCTGGCCTACCGGCTGGCCAGGGCCGGCCAGAAGGTGATCATCGGCTCCCGGGCCGCCGAGCGCGCACAGACCGCCGCCGGGGAACTCGGCCTGGGCATCGAGGGCGCGGAGAACGCCGAATGTGCCCGGCGCAGCGATGTCGTGATCATCGCCGTGCCCTGGGACGGCCATGCCAAGACCCTGCAGGCGCTCGCCGGTGAACTGGACGGCAAGCTCGTCATCGACTGCGTCAACCCGCTCGGCTTCGACAGGAAGGGCGCCTACGCGATCAAGCCGGAGGAGGGCAGCGCCGCCGAGCAGGCCGCGGCCCTGCTGCCCGGGGCCCGGGTCACCGCCGCCTTCCACCATCTGTCCGCGGTACTGCTGCAGGACCCGGAGATCGAGCAGATCGACACCGATGTGATGGTGCTCGGCGAATCCCGCGCCGACACCGATGTCGTGCAGGCGCTGGCCGCCCGTATCCCCGGTATGCGCGGCGTCTTCGCCGGCCGGCTGCGCAACGCCCACCAGGTCGAGTCGCTGGTCGCCAACCTGATCTCGGTCAACCGTCGCTACAAGGCCCACGCGGGGCTGCGGGTCACGGACGTCTGAGCGGCGGGGACGGGGGCGGGGCGGGCGCGGGGGAAGCGCAGGCATGGGGGACACTGGGGAGGTCCGACCACTCCCGACAGGAGCCGCCCCCATGTCCCTCTTGCCCCCGCCCGGCCCGGCCCGGCGACTCGCCCTGATGGCCCTCGTCGTGTGTGTGCTCTCCGTCGCCGCGGCCGTCGTCGCCTTCGTCGAGGGCAGCTTCTTCGGCGTCGTCTGGATCCTGCTGGCGGGCATCTCCAGCAACATGGCGTGGTTCTACCTGCGCAAGGCGAAGGTGCAGCGGGCCGGGGCGGCCGGCTGACGCCGGTCAGCTCAGAAAAGACCGCAGGCTGAGAAAGATCGCCGGCTCAGAGAGACCGCCGGCTCAGAAAAGACCGCCGGTCTGCGGGAGCTGCGGCTCGCCCTGCCAGAAGCGGAAGTACTCCTGCCCGATGTGGGGCTCCAGACCCGAGACGCCCAGCCCGCGCAGGATCACGTCGACCAGGTCGAAGAACACCCGGTTGACCTCCGGCACCCACAGGAAGACGAAGACCGCCAGCAGTCCGAACGGCGCGAACGGCTCCACCTGCCGCCGCAGCTTCCGCGACAGCCACGGCTCGATCACGCCATAGCCGTCCAGCCCCGGCACCGGCAGAAAGTTCAAGATCGCCGCGGTGACCTGGAGCAGGGCGAGGAAGGCCAGCGCGTAGCGGAACGTGGCCGGTACGCCCGACAGCGCGTGCAGCCAGAACGGCGCCGTGCACACCGCAGCGAACAGGATGTTCGTCAGCGGCCCGGCCGCCGAGATCAGGCTGTGCCGCCAGCGCCCCCGGATCCGGCTGCGCTCGATGAACACCGCACCGCCCGGCAGCCCGATCCCGCCCATGATCACGAAGATCACCGGCAGCACGATGCTCAGCAGCGCATGGGTGTACTTCAGCGGGTTCAGGGTCAGATAGCCCTTCGCCTCCACCGAGATGTCGCCGCTGTGCAGCGCGGTGCGGGCGTGCGCGTACTCGTGCAGACACAGCGAGACCACCCAGCCGGACACCACGAAGAAGAACACCGCGACGCCGGCGTTCGCCGCGAGCGTCCCGCTCCACACGGCCCATCCCGAGACCGCCATGACGGCGACCATCGCAAGGAAGACCGGGCTGACGCGACGGTCGGCGCGCCGGATTGCTGTGGTCATGGTGCGGGCTCCCGAGGTTGGTGAGGGGCAGCCATGACCGTAACCGCGACACGGCGCGCGGCGCACGGCCCCCGCGGAACCGGCTCGTCCGCGGGACCCCTCCTCCCGGACCCCGTGCCCCGAAAACGAAACGCGATACCTGCCGGGTACCGCGTGAACGACAATGGGCCGGTGCATTACGGAATTCTCGGCACCACCCAGGCCGGACGGGCCGACGGCACCCCCGTCGCCCTCGGCGGCGCACGCCTGCGTGCACTGCTCGCCGCCCTCGCGCTGCGCCCCGGCCGGGCACTGTCCCCGGAGTTGCTGATCGGCGACATATGGGGCGCGGAACCACCCGCCGACGCGGCCGGTGCGCTGCAGGCGCTGGTCGGCCGGCTGCGCCGCGCCCTGGGACATGCCGCGATCGCCTCCGTGGACGGCGGCTACCGGCTGTGCGCCGAGCCCGACGCCGTCGATCTGCACCGCTTCGAACGGCTCGCGGCGGAGGGCGGCCGGGCGCTGGGCGAGGCGGACCCGGCCCGTGCCGCCGCCCTGCTCGACGACGCCCTGGCGCTCTGGCGCGGCCCGGCCCTCGCCGACCTCCCGGACGCGAGCGTCGAGGCGTCCCGTGCCGAGCGCCGCCGGCTGGACGCCCAGTGCACCCGCATCGCCGCCGATCTGGCCCTGGGCCGGGCCACCCAGTCGCTGCCCACCCTCCTCGCGCTGTGCGAGGACCACCCCCTCGACGAGCCCCTCCAGGCCCTGCGGCTGCACGCCCTGCGCGCCGCCGGCCGCACGGCGGAGGCCCTGGCGGCCTACGAGGAGATACGCACCGGCCTCGCCGAACGCCTCGGCGCCGACCCGGGCCCGGAGCTGCGCACCCTGCATGCGGAGCTGCTACGGCCGCCGCCGACGGACCGGCCGCCGCTGGCCCCGATACCCGGCACCCCGGCCGCGGCCCCCGCCCCGAACGGCACGGGCACGTCGTACGGCACCGGGATGGGCACGTCGTACGGCACCGGGACCGCGTACGGCTCCGGGACCCCGCACAGCCCCGGAACCCCCAGCCCCGGAACCTCCAGCACCGAACCTCCCCACTCCCACCCCCACCCCCACCCTCCTCCCCCACACCCGCCCCGGCAACCTCCGTGCCCGGCTCACCTCCTTCGTCGGGCGGGACACCGATCTGGCGGCGATCCGTGCGGACTTGGCCGCGCACCGGCTGGTGACGCTGCTGGGCCCCGGTGGCGCCGGAAAGACCCGGCTGTCGCAGGAGGGCGCTGAGACCGCCGCGGCCGCGCTGCCGGACGCCTGGCCGCACGGCGTATGGCTGGCGGAGCTGGCGCCGGTGGACGATCCGCAGACGGTGCCCGAGGCGGTGCTGACCGCGCTCGGTGCCCGCGAGACCGTCGTCCGCGGCACCACCGCGGACGGGCTGCGCGCCGCCGCCGACCCGACCGCCCTGGACCCGCTCGCCCGGCTCGCCGAGCACTGCGCGGGACGCCGGATGCTGCTCGTCCTCGACAACTGCGAGCATGTGATCGACGCCGCCGCCGAGCTCGCCGAGCGGCTGCTGGCCGACTGCCCCGGGGTGACTGTGCTGGCCACCAGCCGGGAGCCGCTGGCCGTACCGGGCGAGGTGCTGCGGCCGGTCGAGCCGCTGCCCGACCCCGTCGCGCTGCGGCTGCTCGCCGACCGCGGGGCCGCCGCCCGCCCCGGCTTCCGGGTCGAGGACGATCCGGCGGCCTGTACGGAGATCTGCCGCCGGCTGGACGGGCTGCCGCTCGCCATCGAACTCGCCGCCGCCCGGCTGCGGTTGCTCTCGCCGCGGCAGCTGGCCGACCGTCTCGACGACCGGTTCCGGCTGCTGACCAGCGGCAGCCGGACCCTGCTGCCCCGGCAGCAGACGCTGCGCGCCGTCGTGGACTGGTCCTGGGACCTGACCGATGAGCCCGAACGGGCCGTCCTGCGGAGGCTGTCCGTCTTTGCCGGCGGCTGCGATCTGGCCGCCGCGGAAGAGGTGTGCGCGGGCGACGGTGTCGACGGGCGCGAGGTGGCCGGGCTGCTCGGCTCGCTGATCGACAAGTCGCTGGTGGTGGCGGCGCCGGCCGGACAGGAGGGTGGTGCCGGCCGCGCTGCCGGTACCGGCGGGCAGATGCGCTACCGGCTGCTGGAGACCGTGGGGGAGTACGCCGGAGAGCGGCTGGACGAGGCGGGGGAGCGTGCCGGTGCCGAGCGCCGCCATCTCGTCGCCTACCGCGAACTGGCCCGTACCACCGACCCGTTGCTGCGCGGACCCGGCCAGCGCGCCGGTATGGAGCGGCTGGAGCTGGAGCACGACAATCTGCGCACCGCGCTGCGCCGCGCCCTCGCCGCCCACGACGAGCACGAGGCGCTGTGCCTGGTGCTGTCCCTGCAGTGGTTCTGGTCGCTGCGGGACCACCGCAGCGATGCCCGGCACTGGTCGACCGCGGCCGCCGCGCTCGGCCCCAACCCCTTTGCCGCGCCCGCCGAACCCGCACCCGACCTGCACGAGCGCCCCATCGACACACCGCCTCCGATGGCCCCCGAGCAGCTGCTGGAGGCCCGCCGCGAGATCCGGCTGGTCGCGCTCGCCAGCAGGGACAGCGATATCACGGCACTGCGCGATCCGGCGATGCAGGAGGAGCTGACGGGGATGCTCACCGCCTACCGCTCCGGTATGCCGCAGACCTGCAAGGTGCCCGGCGTGATGTGGTACTACGCGGTGCTGATCACCGGGGAGTTCGACGAACTGGCGGAGCTGGTCGACGGCGCGGTGCGCGCCTGCCGCGACTTCGGCTACGACTGGGAACTGGCCTACGTCCTGCAGCTGCGCTCCAAGATCTTCAACGACCGTCCCGGCGGGCTGGCGCAGGCGGCCCGCGACGCGGACGAGGCGCTGCGGCTCTTCCTCCGGCTCGGCGACGCCTGGGGTGCGGCCGAGGCGCTGTCGGGGCGCGGTGAGAACCATGAGAAGCGTGGCGCGTACGGGGCGGCGGCGCGCGACTACCGGGCGGCGATGGTGCACGCCGAGGATCTGGGGGCCCACGGCCAGATCCTGCTGCTGCGCTGCCGGCTGGGCGCCGTGCTGATCGAGGACGGACAGGCGGAGACCGGTGAGCGGATGCTGCGCGAGGTGCTGGCCGACGCCGAGAAGGGCAACAGCGTCCGGGACACCGAGCCGTTCGCGCGGCTGACCCTCGCGATGTGGCTGACGGCGACGGAGCGTCTCCAGGAGGCGCGGGCCCAACTCCGTCGGGTCCAGGAGCTGTTCACCTCGCGCGCCCCGGACCTGTTCGCCGGGCTGCTGCAGGCACTGTCGATCTCGCTGGATGTGGACGAGGGGCACCGGGAGGGACTGCTGCCGAGGTTCCGGCAGTCCTTGGAACTGATGCAGGACTCCCTGGCGCAGATCGTCGCGCCGGACCTTCCGGTGGTGCAACTCCTCACCGGCGCACGGGTGTTGATGGCGGAGCGCGGCGAGAAGGGCGGCTGGGACGCGGCGCGTCTGGTGGGCGCGTACGACGCCATGCGGGCGGACGGCCAGGTGCCGCCGCTGCTCGTCCGCCGGGACCGGGACCGTACCGAGGCGGCGGCGCGGGCGCTGCTCGGCGATACGGCGTATGCCCGTGCGCACGCCGAAGGCGGTGGCCTCTCGCTCGGAGAGGCCACCGCCCTCATCTGACGCGAGCCGGGCGAAAGGCCGTCCCGCGGGGAGGTCCCCCGCGGGACGCGCGTCAGGTCTTCTTGCGGAACCGCGACACCGCGAGCGGCATCGTGACGGCCGTGATGGCGACCGCCCAGCCGAGCGTGACCAGCGTCGGGTGCGCCACCGCGCCCTGGCCGTTGATCAGCGCACGGGCCGCGTCCGCCAGGTTGGAGACCGGATTGACCTGGGTGAAGCCCTCCAGCCAGCCGGGCATCGAGGTCGTCGGCGCGAAGATCGACGAGCCGAACTGCAGCGGCATCAGCACCACCATCGCCATGC
Source organism: Streptomyces sp. G7(2002) (assembly GCF_028870195.1). Taxonomy (NCBI): domain Bacteria; kingdom Bacillati; phylum Actinomycetota; class Actinomycetes; order Kitasatosporales; family Streptomycetaceae; genus Streptomyces; species Streptomyces sp. G7(2002). Next base: position 3,098,749 of record NZ_CP102609.1, on the reverse strand, counting down.
CCTGGACCGCCTGCGGGGTCCGCACGGCGAGCCCCAGCAGGATGAAGATCCACATCAGTGCCGCGCCGAAGGCCGTGGACAGCACGATCGCGCCGAGGAACTCCGGAATGGTGCCGCGGATCTCCAGGCCGAGCAGGAAGCCCATGCCGAGCAGGATCGCGGTGGCGATCAGCATCCGCCCGATCTCGACGACTATCTTCGCTATCAGGACCGAGGACCGGGCGATGGGCATCGTCCGGAAGCGGTCCATCACGCCCTTGCGGAAGTCCTCGTTGACGCCCATGCCCACCGCCATGGCGATGTTCATGCCCATCATCGCCATCATGCCGGGCACCAGGCGCTGGATGTACTCCTGCTGATTGCCCTTGCCGGCGATGGCGCCGCCGAAGACATAGGTGAACAGCAGGATGAAGATGACCGGCATCAGCAGGACATCGAACATCGACTCCGGATCGTGCTTGATCTGCAGGGCGTTGCGCCGCACCAGCGCGCCGATGTGCCGCAGATTGGCGCGGAGGCCGATCCGTCCCTCGTCGGCACCGGGCTTGGTGAGCGGTGCCGTCATGGTGGCGGTACTCATGCCGACACCTCCGCGTACTGCTGCTCCATGTCGTCCTCAGATGTGTCGGCCTCGGAGGTCTTCTGGCCGGTGATGGCCAGGAACACCTCGTCCAGGCTGGGCAGATGGGTGCTGATCCCGGAGAGCGCGAAGCCCTGGCGGCCGAGCAGACCGACCACCTCGGTCAGCTGCTCATCACTGATGATCGGTACGTTGACCACACCCCCGTCGTGGTCGGCCGTGGCACCCGCGATGCCGTCCAGCCCGGCCTGCTCGATGGCGGCGGCCACCCGGCCCAGCTCCCCGTGGTCCGACGGCCGGATCTGCAGCGTCCGCCCGCCGACCTTGGCCTTCAGCTCGTCGACCCGGCCCTCGGCGATCACCCGTCCGCGGTCGACCACCGTCAGCTCGTTGGCCAACTGCTCGGCCTCTTCCATGTACTGGGTGGTCAGCAGCACCGTCGCGCCCTCGCGCACCATCCGCTGGACCTCGTCCCACACCTCATTGCGGGTGCGGGGGTCCAGACCGGTGGTCGGCTCGTCCAGGAAGAGCACCGACGGCCGGCCGATCATCGAGGCGGCCAGGTCGAGCCGGCGGCGCATCCCGCCGGAGTACTTGGCCGCGGGCCGCTTGGCGGCCTCGGTCAGCGAGAACCGCTCCAGCATCTCGTCCGCGCGCCGGCGGGCGTCCTTGCGGGACAGATCGAGCAGCCGCCCGATCATGTAGAGGTTCTCCCAGCCGGAGAGCTTTTCGTCGACCGAGGCGTACTGCCCGGTCAGGCCGATCGTGCGGCGCAGCGCGCGGGGCTGGCGCACCACGTCGAAACCGGCCACCACGGCGCGGCCGGCGTCCGGCGCCAGGAGGGTGGACAGGCAGCGTACGAGCGTCGTCTTGCCGGCACCGTTGGGGCCGAGCACCCCGAGCACGGTGCCTTCCTTCACGTCCAGGTCCACCCCGTCGACGGCCTTGACCGCGCCGAAGTGCTTGACCAGACCGCGCACCTCCACGGCGTTCCCGCCGTTGGTGGATATCGTCTGTCGCGTCATGCCAATACCCTGCCAGGGGCTGCCGACAAGGCACCGACAGCCTGCCGACACGGTGGTGTCCTTGGCTTGGCCTTTCCACGTTTTCGCCTTTCTCGCCGTTGTGCCTGGCGGCGGGCCGGTCCGCTGCGCGGGGCTTGGGCGCGGGTGATGCTTGCGGGTCCCCGCCGTGGCGCCTGCGGCGGGCGGGTCCGCTGCGACCCGACACCCACCCGCCCGCCGCAGGCGCCACGGCGAGCAACACCCACGGCGGGACAGCCGAAAACGTGGGCCGAAGGCAAAGCGCAGCCGATTAGTGGAAGGTGTGGGCCTCGGCCGGGAAGTCACCGCCGACAACGTCCTCCGCGAACGCCTTCGCCGCGCCGCCGAGCAGCGCCCGCATATCGAGGTACTGCTTGACGAACCGCGGTACCCGGCCGGCGGTCATCCCGGCCATGTCGGTCCACACCAGGACCTGCGCGTCGCAGTCCAGGCCCGCGCCGATGCCGACGGTCGGGATGTAGAGCGAACGGGTGACCTCGGCGGCGAGCTCGGCGGGTACGGCCTCCAGAACGACCGCGAACGCACCGGCGTCCTGCACCGCCTTGGCGTCCCGCAGCAACTGCTGGGCCGCCTCCTCGCCGCGGCCCTGGACGGGGTAGCCGCCGAAGGCGTTGACCGACTGCGGGGTCAGCCCGACGTGCGCCATCACCGGAATGCCGGAGGAGACCAGCAGCTCCACCTGCTCGGCGGAGCGCTCACCGCCCTCCAGCTTGACGGCGCCCACTCCTGCTTCCTTCACCAGCCGGGTGGCGTTGCGCAGCGCCTGCACCGGCCCTTCCTGGTACGCGCCGAACGGCAGATCGCCGATGACCAGCGCGCGCTTGGTGCCCCGGACGACCGCCGCGGACAGCAGGGTGATCTCGTCCATGGTGACCGGCACGGTGGATTCGTAGCCGAGGTGGCAGTTGCCCATCGAGTCGCCGACGAGCAGGACGGGAATCCCGGCCTCGTCGAAGACGGAGGCGGTCATCGCGTCGTAGGCGGTGAGCATCGGCCACTTCTCGCCGCGCTCCTTGGCTGCGGCGATATCGCGGACGGTGACCCGGCGCGACCCCGTTCCTCCGTAGAGCGACTTGTCGACCGGCTTCTGGGCAGGCGAAAGCTGCGTCATGGTGACGGCTCCTGTTCATCATCTCGAGGCACCCTGACGGTGTCCCCGGACTCCCCTCCATGCTGGCACGGCCCGCGCACAAAGGAAAAGGGAGCGGGAGCAGCCGGTCCGTTCGCCCAGAGGAGGGGCGCGCCCGGGGAAAATTACGATACGGAACGGGTTCGTATCGAAAAGCGCTATCGTGGCGGCATGGCCACCTCACCCACCGCCCCGGGCACACCGCAGCCGGCCGGGCAGATCCCGGACCGCATCCACCGCCGCCGCTGGGCGATCCTGTCCACCCTCATGCTCAGCCTGCTGATCGTGGTGCTGGACAACTCGATCCTCAATGTCGCCATGAAGACGATCGCCACCCCGGCCCCCGCCGGCCTCGGCGCCACACAGAGCGAGCTGGAGTGGGCGATCAACTCCTACACCCTGGTCTTCGCCGGCCTGCTGTTCACCGCGGGGCTGCTCGGTGACCGTGTCGGCCGCAAGAAGGTGCTGCTCTTCGGTCTGGCGGTCTTCGGCGCCGGGTCGGTGCTGGCCGGGGTCTCGGGCTCGCCCACCGAGCTGGTCGTCTTCCGTGCCGTGATGGGTCTGGGCGGCGCCTTCGTCATGCCCGCCACCCTCGCCATCCTGATGAACGTCTTCGAGCGGGACGAGCAGCCCCGGGCGATCGGTATCTGGGCCGGTGGGGTGGGTATCGCCATCGCGGTCGGACCGATCGCCGGCGGGCTGCTGCTGGACCACTTCTGGTGGGGCTCGGTCTTCATGATCAACGCCCCGATCGTGCTGCTCTCGCTGGTCGCGATGGTGGTCCTGGTGCCCGACTCCAAGGACCCCCACCCGGGCCGGATGGACCCGTTCGGGGTGCTGCTGTCCGTTGTCGGGCTCGTCCTGCTGGTCTACGGCATCATCAAGGGCGGCCAGCTCGCCGACTTCACCGACCCGCAGGTGGTCGGCACGGTCGCCGGCGGCCTGGTGGTACTGACCGTCTTCGTACTCCACCAGAAGCGCAGCGACCATCCGTCCATCGACATCAGCTACTTCCGCACGCCCGCCTTCTCGGCCGCCATCGCCGCCATCGCGCTGGTCTTCTTCGCGCTGATGGGCGTCTCGTTCTTCGCCGTCTTCTACATCCAGAGCGTGCGCGGCTACAGCCCGCTGCAGGCCGGCCTGCTGTTCCTGCCGCTGGCCGCCGCCCAGATGCTCTTCGCGCCGCGGGCCCGGCTCGCCGTGGACCGCTACGGCGCCCGCGCGGTCTGCACCTTCAGCATGTTCGTGGTGGCCGACACCATGCTGGGCCTGCTGCTGCTCACCGAGGACACCCCGATCTGGATCCTGGAGGCGCTGCTCTTCCTGCAGGGTGCCGGTATGGCGCACATCATGCCGCCGGCCACCGTCGCGGTCATGCAGTCGCTGCCACGCGAAAAAGCCGGCTCCGGGTCGGCGCTCAACAACGTCTTCCGGCAGGTCGGCGGCACCCTGGGCGTCGCCGTCCTCGGCTCGCTGCTGTCGACGAGCTACCGCAACGGCATCGAGGACCACCTCGACGCGGTGCCGGGACTGCCGGAGGCCACCCGGCACGCGGCCGGGGAATCCATCGAGGCGACCCTCGGTCTCGCGGACCGGATGGGCCCGGCCGGCCGGCCGCTGGCCGCCGCGGCCGACGACGCCTTCATCCACGCCATGCACATCACCGCGCTCGGTTCGGCCGCCGTCGCACTGCTCGGGGCCCTGGTGAGCGTGCTGTACCTGCCGGGCAAAATGGGACCGGCGCCGCAGGCGGCGGAGCCCCAGGAAGAGCGGAAGGCGGGCGTGGAGAGATGAGCCGGGCGGCGGAGGACCCCGAGGGCGCGGCAGCCGAGGGGCGGCCGGGCCCGGCGGCCCCCGCGGGCCGCGGCCGGCCGCGCAGCGCCGCGGCCGACTCCGCCATCATCGAGGCCGTGCTGCGCCTGATCGAGGACGGGGTCTCCATAGGCGAGTTGTCCATGGAACGCATCGCCCGCGAGGCGGGCGTCGGCAAGGCCACGGTCTACCGCCGCTGGTCCGGCAAGAGCGCCCTGCTGCTCGATGTCATGCGGTCCCTGGACGTACCGAGCCCGCCGCCGGCCGGCCTCTCGGTACGCGACGACCTGGTCTCCCTGCTGGAGTTCCTGCGCCGCCGCGGACTCGCCAAGCGCAGCTCCGCGCTGCTGCGCACCGTCGTCAGCCATGTCCAGGCGCAGCCGGAGCTGTGGGCCGAATATCACGACACAGTCGTACGGGCCCGCCGTGAGGCGCTGCTCGCGCTGCTCCGGCGCGGTGTGGCGAGCGGCGAGATCCGCGGCGACCGCGATCTGGAGACCCTCGCCGATCTCTTCGTCGGCCCGATGCTGGCCCGCGCACTCCTCCACGAGTGGAAGGAACTGCCCGAGGGGCTCGCGGCGGACATCGTCGACACGGTCCTGGAGGGCGTACGCCCGCCGGCGGGTACGGCGGGCACGGCGGGCACGGCGGGCACGGCGGGCTGAACTCCCGGGCAACCGGGACGGGTTGGGGGCTCCGGCATCTTCCGTCGGGCGGCGGGGGATCCCCCGGTGGGACGGGTCGCGCACCCGTCGGACGGTCCGCTCGAAGCTCTGCCGTATGACCGGATCATGCCCGTTCTGTCACAGCCGTTGTCACAGCCCCCTGCGCAGGAACCCCGACCCGTCACCGCGCCGTCCTCACTTCTAAGAAAGCGCATTAAGGGCCATCGCCTAGGGTCGGGGACCACAGGTGAGGCGCAGCGAAGCAAGGTAGTGAGGACAGCTAAATGGCGCAGGCATATATGACGGAGCCGGGGCAGGGGCACAACCCCGGGCGGGCCGCCTCCCGGGCCGAACGCCTGCGGAACTGGTGGCGCCCTGAGGGGATGTGGCGACGCGGCATCGTGCTCGCGGTGCTCGCCGTACTGCTTGGTCTGCTGATGCTTCTGCACGCCAAGGTCCCCAACGCCGTGGGAAACCTGGGCAGTCTGCTGGAGACCTTCCTGCCGTGGCTCGGACTGTGCATCCCGGTGCTGCTCGTCCTCGCGGTGCTGCGCCGCTCGTCGACCGCGCTGGTCGCGCTGGTGCTGCCGGTCTTCGCCTGGGTCAACCTCTTCGGTGGGCAGATCACCGACAAGGCGGGCACCGGCGGCAATCTGACCGTCGCCACGCACAACGTCAACGCCGACAACCCCGACCCGGCGGCCACCGCCAGGGACATCGTGGCATCCGACAGCGATGTGGTGGCCCTGGAGGAGCTGACGGGCGAGGCGCTGCCCGCCTACCGGAAGGGGCTGGCGAAGGCGTATCCGTACCACACGGTCGAGGGCACCGTCGGGCTGTGGAGCAAGCGCCCGCTGTCCGACACGCGGCCGGTGGACATCAAGATGGGCTGGACCCGCGCGCTGCGTGCCACCGTCACCGCCACCGACGGCCAGAAGTTCGCCGTCTACGTCGCGCATCTGCCGTCGGTACGGGTCAAGGTCGAGGCGGGCTTCACCGCCAATCAGCGCGACGGCAGCGCCGCGGCGCTGGGTGAGGCGATCGCCGCCGACCCGGTGAAGAAGGTCATGCTGCTCGGCGATCTCAACGGCACCATGAACGACCGCTCGCTGGCCCCGGTCACCTCCCAGATGCGCTCCGCGCAGGGCGCCGCGGGTGACGGCTTCGGCTTCAGCTGGCCGGCGGCGTTCCCGATGGCCCGGATCGACCAGATCATGATGAAGGGGATGGATCCGGTCAAGGCCTGGGTGATGCCTTCGACCGGCAGCGACCACCTTCCGGTCGCGGCGTCGGTGAAGATCTGACCGTCGGTGAGGATCTGACCGCGGGCGGCGCATTGCCGGGGGAGATCGACGCGGGCCCGTAACGCCCCGTTCCCGTGCCGGAATACTGAGCCTGAGAGACTTTGTTCCGTAAGAGAACTTAAAGCTTACGGTCCGCTGTCCGCGTGCCCGCCCGCACGCAGCACCCTCGAAAGGTCTTTCATGCCCTTGGCTCTGCTCGCTCTCGCGATCTCGGCCTTCGGTATCGGCACCACGGAGTTCGTGATGATGGGCCTGCTGCCCAATGTCGCGGACGATCTGGGCACCTCGGTGCCCACCGCCGGCTACCTCGTCTCCGCCTATGCCCTCGGCGTCGTCATCGGCGCCCCGCTCCTGACCGCCCTCGGCTCCCGCATCCCGCGCAAGCGGATGCTGGTCTGGCTGATGGCGGTCTTCACGGTCGGCAACCTCGCCTCCGCACTGGCCCCCACCTTCGGTCTGCTGATCGCCGGCCGGCTGCTGGCCGGTCTTCCGCACGGTGCGTTCTTCGGCGTCGGCGCGGTGGTCGCCGCGCGGCTGGTGCGCGAGGGCCGGCAGGCCCGCGCGGTCGCCACGATGTTCCTCGGCCTGACCATCGCCAACATCATCGGGGTGCCCGCCGCGACCCTCCTGGGCCAGCAGCTCGGCTGGCGCGCCACCTTCCTCATCGTGGCCGCCATCGGCCTGGTCGCGATGGCCTCCCTGGCCCGGCTGGTGCCGCCGCTGCCGGCCGACGAGCGCACCGGCCTGGGCCGCGAGCTGCAGGCGCTGGGCGACCGCCAGGTGCTGCTCGGCCTGCTCACCACCGTCTTCGGCTTCGCCGGGATCTTCGCCGTCTACAGCTACCTCGCGTCGATGATGACCGAGGTCACCGGTTTCGCGGAGAGCTCGGTCCCGCTGGTCCTCGCCCTCTTCGGCATCGGGATGACCCTGGGCGCGCTCGCCGCGGGCCCGCTCACCGACCGGGCCCTGCGCCCGACCCTGTACGGCTCTCTGGCCGCTCTGGCCCTCGTCCTGACCGCCTTCCACTTCACCGCCCAGGTGAAGTGGGCGGCGCTGGTCACGGTCGTCGTCATCGGCGCCGTCGGCTTCCTGACCACCACCCCGCTCCAGATGCTGGTCATGAACAAGGCCCAGCAGGCCCCGACCCTGGCCGCCGCCTCCAACCAGTCCGCCTTCAACCTCGCCAACGCCGGTGGTGCCTGGGTCGGCGGCCTGGCACTGGCGGCCGGCTGGGGCTGGACCTCCCCGACCCTGGTCGGAGCGGTCCTGGCGGCCCTCGGTCTGGCCGTCGCCCTGGTGGCCGGTTTCCTGGACCGCGGAGCCCATGACGCGTCCCGGATCGTGGCCCGCAGCGGCGAGTCGGACACGGAGCAGGCCATCGGCGCGACGGTGCCGGCCGGGGAACGCATCGGCTGACCGCGCGCGGCGCGGGGCCGGGCGCCGTATACGGCAGACGCGGGAGACGCGGGAGACGCGGGAGACCAATACGGCGCTCGGCCGGGCGGCGGGGGCTCGCCCCGTCGCCAGGTTACTGACTCCCCGTCAGTCCCCTTCCCGCCAGTGGTTGGTGATCGGCAGCCGGCGGTCCTTGCCGAAGCCCTTCGCGGAGATCTTGGGGCCCGGAGGGTACTGGCGGCGCTTGTACTCGGCGTGGTCGACCATCCGCAGCACCCGCGTCACCAGGTCGGCGTCGAAGCCCTGCGCGGTGATCTCCTCCCGGCCGTGGTCGCGGTCGACATAGAGCTCCAGGATGCGGTCCAGGATCGCGTAGTCGGGGAGCGAGTCGGTGTCGACCTGGCCGGGGCGGAGTTCGGCGCTCGGCGGCTTGGTGAGGGTGTTCTCCGGGATCGGCGGGGTCTGACCGCGCTCGGCGGCGGCCTGGTTGCGCCAGCGGGCCAGTTGGTAGACGACGGATTTGTAGACGTCCTTGATGGGACCGTAGCCGCCCACCGAGTCGCCGTAGAGGGTCGAATAGCCGCAGGCCAGCTCGGACTTGTTGCCGGGGGCGAGGACCAGATGGCCCTCCTGGTTGGAGATGGCCATCAGGGTGGTGCCCCGCAGGCGCGACTGGAGATTCTCCTCGGCCAGGCCGGTCAGCGGCAGCGCGGCCATGTAGGCGTCGAACATCGGGCCGATCGGCACCGTACGGAAGGACAGGCCCGTACGGCGGGCGAGTTCGGCGGCGTCGGTGAGGGAGTGCTCCGACGAATAGCGGGAGGGCATCGCCACCGCATGCACCTGGGCCGCGCCCAGCGCGTCACAGGCCAGGGCGGCGACCAGCGCGGAGTCGATCCCGCCGGAGAGGCCGAGCACCACACTGCGGAAGCCGTTCTTGGCGACATAGGCGCGCAGGCCCACGACCAGCGCCGTGTAGATCTCCTCCAGGTCGGTGAGGCGTTCGGCCGTACCGCCGACGGTCTCGGGAGGGTACGGCGGCAGGGGGTCGGGGGAGAGGGTGACATGGGTGAGGCGCAGTCCGTCGTTCAGGACTCCCGAGGGCGGTTCGGGCGCCGCCGCGGGCAGGTCCAGGTCGACCAGCACACAGCCCTCCGCGAACTGCGGTGCCCGCGCGATCACCCCGCCGTCCTTGTCGACCACGATCGAGTCGCCGTCGAAGACCAGCTCGTCCTGCCCGCCGATCATCGCCAGATAGGCGGTGGTGCAGCCGGCCTCCTGGGCCCGCTTGCGGACCAGCTCCAGCCGGGTGTCGTCCTTGTCCCGCTCGTACGGCGAGGCGTTGACCGACAGCAGCAGCCCGGCGCCCGCGCTGCGCGTCGCGGGCACCCGGCCGCCGTCCTGCCACAGGTCCTCGCAGATGGCCAGGGCGACATCGACCCCGTGCACCCGTACGACGGGCATGGTGTCGCCGGGGACGAAGTAGCGGAACTCGTCGAAGACGCCGTAGTTGGGCAGGTGGTGCTTGGCGAACGACAGGGCGACCTCGCCGCGGTACAGCACGGCGGCGGCGTTCTGCGGGGCGCCCGCGGGGCGGCCGTAGCGCGGTTTGGCCTGCGCACCGCGGTCGAGATACCCGACGATCACCGGCAGATCGCCCAGGCCCTGTCCGGCCAGCCGGGCGGCCAGGGCCCGCAGCGCGGCGCGGCTCGCCTCGACGAACGAGGGGCGCAGCGCCAGGTCCTCGACGGGGTATCCGGTCAGCGCCATCTCGGGGAACGCGACGAGGTGTGCGCCCTGGTCGGCGGCGTGCCGGGTCCAGTGCACGATCGTCTCGGCGTTCTGGGCGAGGTCGCCGACACAGGAATCGATCTGATTGAGGGCGAGACGAAGTTGAGGCACCCCGCCAGTCTAATCGTCTTTCTGACGCAATGGGGGTCGGGGAGATGTGGGCGGTGCTTCGGGCGGGTCACGGACGGCCCATGCTTTTCGCCTTCCCGTCCGTCGGCCCGGCCGGAGATGCCGGGGCCGACGGGGCGGGGTGCGGTGTCCGGGGTGCCTAGTTCTTCCGGTAGCCGAGCACCGTCATCATCCCCGACTCCGAGTGATAGACGTTGTGGCAATGGACCATCCACAGCCCGGGATTGTCGGCGTCGAACTCGACATCGAGGCTGCGCCCCGGCAGCACGATCGCGCTGTCCTTGCGGGGCCCGCCGTTCGGCAGTGCGAAGTGGTGCCCGTGGATGTGTACGGGGTGCCACATCCTGGTGTGGTTGCGGATGGCCAGCCGCACCCGCTCACCGGCCCGGATCGGGGTGCGGTGCGACGGTGAGTACTGCCTCCCGTTGATCGCCCAGTCGAACTTCGCCATGGAGCCGGTGAGGTTCAGCTCGACGGTGCGGTCGGGGCGGCGGGCCACGGCCCGTACGCTCTCGGCCGCCCGGAGCCGGTATGCGCTCAGCAGCCGGCCGTCCAGCTCCTTGGGGCGGGCGGACGCCTCGGGTGCCCGGCCGCTGCCGGTGCGCAGCACGGTCTGCGCCGAGCGCTTCTTGCCCTCGGCGAGCGCGGTCAGCGGGAAGACGCCGTCCTTGGCCGTGACCAGCACGTCATAGCGCTCGCCCATACCGAGCAGCAGCGCATCGGTCTCGGCGTGCTCGACGGGGAAGCCGTCGGCGTGCGTCACGGTCATGGGGTGGCCGCCGAGCGCGACGCGATAGGCGGTGTCGCCGCCCGCGTTGAGGAAGCGGATCCGGATACGGTCGCCGGGTTTGGCCCGGAAGGTCTGCGGATCCTTGGCGAGCCGGCCGTTGATGAGGTGGTACGGGTAGTCCACATCGCCCGCTTCGCCGTTCAGCAGCTTGCTGTAGGAGCCCGTCAGCATTCGCGACGGGCCGCCGGCGCGCGCGGCCTGCGTACCGTGACCACCGCCGCCGCCTCCTGCGGGCTCTCCCTCGTCCCCGTGCATGCCCCCGTGCCCGGATCTGCTCATGCCCCGGTTCAGCTCGGCCAGTACGTCGTCGGGGGTACTGCCGTCCACCCCGTCGACCCAGTCGTCGAACACGACGACCCACTCCTTGTCGTAGGAGAGCGGCTCCTTGGGGTCGTCGACGATCAGCGGGGCGTACAGGCCGCGGTCCTGCTGGACGCGGGAGTGCGGATGCAGCCAGTACGTGCCCGGGTGGGTGACCACGAACCGGTAGGGGAAGGAGGCGCCGGGCATGATGGGCCGCTGGGTGAGGGTGGGGACGCCGTCCATGTCGTTGCGCAGCGCCAGCCCGTGCCAGTGCACGGAGGTGGACTGCGGCAGGTGGTTGGCGAGGGTCATGGCGAGCGTGTCGCCCGCCGTGACCCGGATTTCCTTGCCGGGCAGCACATCGCCGTACGCCCAGGTGTCGACGGTGTGGCCGCCCAGGTCGATGCGGGCCGGGGTGGCGGTCATGGTGAACTCGCGCACCGGGCCCGCGCCCCGCTTGCGCTCGGCGTCGACGACCTCCGGGCCGTCCGGGGAGACATAGTCGTCCGGGGTGTCGTGGCGGGAGCCGTGGGCATGGTCCCTGCCGTCCGTGCCGGAGCGCGGGCCGGGGCTGAAGGCGCCGGCGGCACGGGCGGCCAGCAGACCGCTGCCGGCAACGGCGATACCCGCGCCGAGCATGGCGCGGCGGGAGTGCGTACGCATGAGAAGCACCTCGTGACGGTGTCGCTGATGTGATGTGGGTACGGGGGAGCGGCCACTGCCGCGGGCTCCGGTGGGCGTCGGCGGCAGGCGCGCGCTCCTACACGCGCAGTACCGACAGGCGGTCGAGGAGTGTGGGGCGCGGCGGCGCGGATATTGGCCACAGTGCGCGCAGCAGACGGGCGCGCAGGGCCGCGAGCAGGCCGGTCTCCCGGTATCCGGTCAGCAGGCCGGTGCCCAGCAGGGCCAGGAGGGCGAGCGCCCACAGGGAGAGGACGGCACGGCAGACGGTGTGTCCGCCCGCCGGGTGTCCGAAGGCGTGCATGGCGACGGTGCCGACGACGCCGACGATGCCGGAGATCGGTGCCGTGAACAGCAGCAGACGGCCGCACCGAGCGACGGCCTTGCCCTGTTCCCGCATCGCGGACCTCTCGACGGAACGACAAACCGGCGGATTCCGGGGAGGCCGGCACCTCGCAGCCTACCCCCTAGGGGTATAGGCCTCCAGTAGTGGCCCGCCAATGGAGTGCACCGGAGCGGCCGCCGACGCATCCGGCCCTCGGCCCAGCCGTCTGCGGTCCTCCGCGCCGGTGCCACCGCTTAACTTGCCACCACCCGCCTATTCTTGGTCTTTGCGCGCCACCGGCGTGCCCGGCGTTCCGTGCCACCGGCCGGGTCCACCCGATCACCTGGATGTCCGTGACCCCGACCCGCCCTTCGGCCCCGGCCTTCCGCCGGGTGGCCGCCGCCCTGCCGCGGCCCGGCGCGCCCGCGTACACCGCGTGGCTGCCGGAGGCGGCGATCGCACGCCCGGAGCCGCCCGGCGCACGCCCGGGTCCGCCCGCCCCACGCCTCGGTCCGTCCGCCACCCACCCGGACCCGCCCGCCCCACGCCCGGGTCCTTCCGGCATCCGCCCATCCCCGCCCGCCCCACCGCTCTCCCCGCCCCCGCAGCGAGGACAAGGCCAAGGAGACCGATGAGCCGCACCCTCCGCCCCCTCCCCACTCCCGGCCGCTTCCTGCGCGTGGACGGTGTGCCGCTGCACGTCCTGACCGAGGGCCGCGGCCCGGTCTGCGTCCTCAGCGGCGGCCTCGGCATGGCGTGGTTCGACTGGGACGCGGTCGCCGCGCTGCTCGCCCCGCACCGCACCGTCGTCCGCTTCGACCGCCCCGGTCTCGGCCTGAGCGCCCCGGCGCCCGAACCGCCCACCCTCGCCGCCGAGGCCGACCGGATCGTCCACCTCCTGGACGCGCTCGGCCACTTCGGCCCGGCCACCGTCGTCGGCCACTCGCTCGCCGGATTCCACGCCGAGGCGTTCGCCCGGCGGCACCCGGACCGCTGCGCCGGACTCCTCCTGGTCGACGCCAGCATCGAGGACAACCCCCGGCCCCGGCTGCCGCGCGCGCTGCGGACCGCCTGGGCGGGCGGGGTGGCCGGTGCCCTGTCCGCCGCCGGGCTGCCCCGCGCCCTGGGACCCGCCGCCCGCCGGCTGATCGGCCGCGCCTCGACCGTCGGCACCCATCCACCGCACCCCTGGGAACGCGCCGGCTACCGCACCAGCCGGGTCGCGCGGGCCTGCGTCCTGGAGAACACGACCTACCCCTACCAGGCCGCGGAGCTCGCCGCGCTGCGCCCGGACCATCCACTGCCCGCGGTGCCGGTGACCGTCCTCGCGGCCTACGACGGCAGCGAGACGGCGGGACGGCTGCGCTGGCTGGAGCGCCAGCGGGGGCTCGCCGCGGAGCTGGGCGGCCGGTTCGCGGTCGCCGCCCCCGCGGGCCACCTGGTCATGGCCGATGTGCCGGAGTCGGTGGCGCGGGCGGTGCTGGACCTGTCGGGGACGGGACACGACGCGACGGTGGCGGACCGGCCGTAGGAACCCGGCGTACGACGGGCCGGGCGGAGCAAGAGCCCGGCACCCGCGGGCCGGGCGGAGCAAGGGCCCGGCACGCCAATTCCACGTCAACGAACCCCCAGCGAGGGACCAAGGCTGGGCCAAGCCCCCCGATTGACGTCGCCGGCCGCGCTGAGCCCGTGTGCTGCGGGAAGGATGCGAGGTGAGGGTTACGGGACGGCGGTTCTGGTTCAGGCCAAGGGTGCGTAATGTGACGGTAACCCCCTCACGTGATACTGGTGCCACAGCACGTTGTTCCACGTGGCTGGACAGGCCGATTGACCTGCAAGGATTGGTGACCCATGGACAAGCAGCAGGAGTTTGTGCTCCGAACGCTCGAGGAGCGCGACATCCGCTTCGTACGGCTGTGGTTCACCGACGTGCTCGGGTTCCTCAAGTCCGTGGCGGTGGCCCCCGCGGAGCTGGAGCAGGCCTTCGACGAGGGCATCGGCTTCGACGGCTCGGCCATCGAGGGATTCGCACGGGTATACGAATCCGACATGATCGCCAAACCCGATCCCGGCACCTTCCAGATCCTGCCCTGGCGCGCCGAGGCCCCCGGCACCGCCCGGATGTTCTGCGACATCCTGATGCCGGACGGCTCCCCCTCCTACGCCGACCCGCGCTATGTCCTCAAGCGCATCCTGGCCAAGACCTCCGACCTCGGGTTCACCTTCTACACCCACCCCGAGATCGAGTTCTTCCTGCTCAAGGACAAGCCCGTGGACGGCCAGCGGCCGACCCCCGGTGACTCCTCCGGCTACTTCGACCACACCCCGCAGAACGTCGGCATGGACTTCCGCCGCCAGGCGATCACGATGCTGGAGTCGATGGGCATCTCGGTGGAGTTCAGCCACCACGAGGGCGCCCCCGGCCAGCAGGAGATCGACCTGCGCTACGCCGACGCGCTCTCGACCGCCGACAACATCATGACGTTCCGCCTGGTCATGAAGCAGGTCGCGCTGGAGCAGGGCGTGCAGGCCACCTTCATGCCCAAGCCGTTCTCGGAGTACCCGGGCTCCGGTATGCACACCCACCTCTCCCTCTTCGAGGGCGACCGCAACGCCTTCCACGAGTCCGGCTCGGAGTACCAACTCTCCAAGGTCGGCCGTTCGTTCATCGCCGGTCTGCTGCGGCACGCCGGGGAGATCTCCGCCGTCACCAACCAGTGGGTCAACTCCTACAAGCGCATCTGGGGCGGCGCCAACCGCACCGCCGGCGCCGGCGGCGAGGCCCCCTCCTACATCTGCTGGGGCCACAACAACCGCTCCGCGCTGATCCGCGTGCCGATGTACAAGCCCGGCAAGATGGGCTCGACCCGGGTGGAGGTCCGCTCCATCGACTCCGGCGCCAACCCCTATCTGACGTACGCCGTGCTGCTCGCGGCCGGCCTCAAGGGCATCGAGGAGGGCTACGAGCTCCCGGCCGGCGCCGATGACGACGTCTGGGCGCTGTCCGACTCCGAGCGCCGGGCGATGGGCATCGAGCCGCTGCCGCAGAACCTCGGCGAGGCCATCGAGCTGATGGAGCGCAGCGAACTGGTCGCCGAGACCCTCGGCGAGCATGTCTTCGACTTCTTCCTGCGCAACAAGAAGCAGGAGTGGGAGGAGTACCGCTCCGAGGTCACCGCCTTCGAGCTGCGCAAGATGCTGCCGGTGCTGTAGCCGCAGGTCAGCGGGCTGACGCGCGGTGCCTGGGCGACCCGGATCCTCAGGAACCGCTGGCCGGCGGCTGTACCCGTTCGGCCTCCCTGCGGTCCCGCCGCCTCATTCCCACGAGGAATGAGGCGGCGCCGACACCAGCGGTGATCAGCCCCCCGATCGCGGTGATGAGCTCAGGCCCTCCCGCCCCTGCCACGGGTACTTGAACGAACTGGGTGACCGTCACGGTGGGGGTGGGGGATCGCCTTGAGCGCGGGCTGTCGCTCTCGGGGGGTGATGGGGTGCCAGGGGACTCGGGTGTGGCACCAGGGGACTCGGAGGCGGTGGGGTGCGCAGACACCGACGGTGCCTTGCTCGCACGGTGCGAGGTGGAGGTGGCCTCCTCCCCATCGCCGGTCAGAAAGCTGAAGACGGCCGTGGCGAGCAGAGCCACAGCCACTGCCATGAGGGCGGCACCGGACCAGATCAGGGGCCGTCGCCTCATCGGACCGCGCCTTCGGCTGTCCTTCTGCCGCGACTCCATGTCCCGTGCTCCGTCACTCCACCAGGTTGCCGCAGGGATACGGACGGTGCGAGGTGACTGTCACGTTCGTGGACCATCGGTGGAAAAGAACCCACCCCGCGGCCGCCCACCGAGGCCTGACCAGCGGCAACCGCCCGACTGCTGGTCAGGGGGCATCCCGGTAGAGTCTTGGGAGGTGAGCAAAGGCGTACATCAATCCCTGCGCAACAAGAAGAAGGAGTGGGAGGAGTACCGCTCCGAGGTCACGGCTTTCGAGCTGCGCACGATGCTGCCCGTGCTCTGAGCCACCGCGCCACCGAGAGGCTGCACCATGGCACTTCCCGCTCCGCAGGGACGACGGAGCAGCACCTTCACCCGGCTGCTGAGGCACGGTTTCACCAACCCCTCGGCGGCCGGGGAGCTGCTCGATACCCCTCCGTTCGCGTCCGTACGCGATGACTCGGTGCTGCTGGAGGCGCTGGGCGCCACCGCGGACCCGGACCTCGCCCTGCACAGCCTGGCCCGGCTGGTCGAGGCCCAGGAACCGGACGAGCAGCAGACGCTGCTGAGCACCGTCGCCGCGGCGAAACCGCTGCGCGACCGGCTGCTGGGGGTGCTGGGCGCCTCCGAGGCGCTCGCCGACCACCTCGTACGGCATCCGCGCGACTGGCAGTCGCTGGTCACCTACGAGTCGGTCGACCTGCACCCCACCACCCCCGAGTTCGAGCTGGCGCTCGCCGAGGGAATCTGGGGCGGCGGGAACGCCGAACGGCCCCGCGCCGACGCGCTGCGCACCGCCTACCGCCGCTCGCTGCTGGGCATCGCCGCCCGCGATGTGTGCGGCACGACCGACGTCGCCGAGGCCGCGGCCGAGCTGGCGGACCTGGCCACCGCCACGGTACGGGCCGCCCTGGAGATCAGCTACGAGGAGGCGCCCGGCGACGCCGCGGTGTGCCGGCTGGCCGTCATCGGCATGGGCAAATGCGGCGGCCGGGAGCTGAACTACGTCTCCGATGTCGACGTCATCTTCGTCGCCGAGGCCAAGGAGGGCGTGGACGAGGCCCAGGCGCTGCAGGCCGCGACCCGGCTCGCCGCCCGCATGATGCGCCTGTGCTCGGACAACACCGCCGAGGGCACGATCTGGCCGGTGGACGCCAACCTGCGCCCCGAGGGCCGCAACGGCCCGCTGGTGCGCACCCTCTCCAGCCACCTCGCCTACTACCAGCGCTGGGCCAAGACCTGGGAGTTCCAGGCGCTGCTCAAGGCCCGCCCGATGGCCGGTGACCTCCAGCTGGGCCAGGAGTACGTGGACGCGCTGGCGCCCATGGTCTGGGAGGTCGCCGAGCGGGAGAACTTCGTCGCCGATGTGCGCCAGATGCGCCGCCGGGTCGTCGAGAACATCCCCGCGGCCCAGGTGGAGCGGGAACTCAAGCTCGGCCCCGGCGGACTGCGCGACGTCGAGTTCGCCGTCCAGCTGCTCCAGCTCGTCCACGGCCGCAGCGACGCCACCCTGCGCAGCGCCACCACCCTCGACGCCCTGGCGGCGCTGGCCGCCGGCGGCTATGTCGGACGCCAGGACGCCGCGGCCCTGGACGCCGCCTACCGTTTCCTGCGCACCCTGGAACACCGCATCCAGCTCTTCCGGATGCGCCGTACCCATCTGATGCCCGAGGACGAGGGCGAACAGCGGCGCCTGGCACGCTCGTTGGGCCTGCGGACCGAACCGGTCGACACCCTCCGCAAGGAGTGGAAGTGGCACGCCCGGGAAGTGCGCCGGCTGCACGAAAAGCTCTTCTACCGTCCGCTGCTCGATGCCGTCGCCACCCTGGAGCCCGGCGAGGCCCGGCTGTCCGCCAAGGCCGCCGGCCACCGTCTCGAAGCGCTGGGCTACGCCGACCCGGTGGCCGCGCTGCGGCATCTGGAGGCGCTGGCGTCCGGTGTGACCCGTAAGGCCGCCATCCAGCGGACGCTGCTGCCGGTGCTGCTCGCATGGTTCGCGGACTCCGCCGACCCGGACGCCGGACTGCTCAACTTCCGCAAGGTCTCCGACGCGCTCGGCAAGACCCCCTGGTACCTGCGGCTGCTGCGCGACGAGGGCGCCGCCGCCGAGAACCTCGCCCGGGTGCTGTCGGCCGGCCGGCTGGCCCCCGATCTGCTGCTGCGCGCCCCCGAGGCGGTCGCCCTGCTCGGCGCCCCCGACGGGCTGCAGCCCCGCGGCCGGGCCGCGCTGGAGCAGGAGGTGCTGGCCGCGGTCGGCCGCGCGGACGGTGCGGAGGCGGCGGTCGCGGCGGCCCGCGGGGTGCGCCGCCGGGAGCTCTTCCGTACGGCCGCCGCGGATGTGATCGGTGCGTACGGCACGGAGTTCAGCCCGGCGGACAACGATCACGGCAACTCCGTCGACGCGGTCGGCTCCGCCGTCTCCGACCTCAATGCCGCCACCCTCGCCGGTGCGCTGCGTGCCGCGGTCCGCCAGCAGTGGGGCGACACCCTGCCCACCCGCTTCGCGGTGATCGGCATGGGCCGGTTCGGCGGCCACGAGCTGAACTACGGCTCGGACGCCGATGTGCTCTTCGTCCACGAACCGCGCGAGGGCGCCGACGAGCAGGAGGCCGCCAAGGCCGCGCACGCCGTCGCCAACGAGATGCGCCGGCTGCTCGAACTCCCCTCCTCCGACCCGCCGTTGCTCATCGACGCGGATCTGCGCCCGGAGGGCAGATCGGGGCCGCTGGTGCGCACGCTCGCCTCGTACGCGGCCTACTACCGGCGCTGGTCGCTGGTGTGGGAGTCGCAGGCGCTGCTGCGGGCCGAACCGGTCGCGGGCGACACCGAGCTGGGCCAGCGGTTCATCGAGCTGATCGACCCGCTGCGCTACCCCGCCGAGGGCCTGGGCGAGGACGCGGTCCGCGAGATCCGCAAGCTCAAGGCCCGTATGGAGGCCGAGCGGCTGCCCCGCGGCGCGGACCCCACCACCCACGCCAAGCTGGGGCGCGGCGGGCTGAGCGATGTCGAGTGGACGGTACAGCTGCTGCAGATGCAGCACGGCTGGGAATTCCCCGGCCTGCGCACCACCCGCACCCGCGAGGCGCTCGCCGCCGCACACGCCGCCGGCCTGATCGCCACCGAGGACGCCCAGACCCTCGACGAGGCCTGGGTACTGGCGGCGCGCGTGCGCAACGCGGTGATGGTGGTGCGCGCCCGCCCCGGCGACACGTTCCCCGTCGACGGCCGCGAACTGGCGGCGGTAGGCCGCTACCTCGGCTACGAAGAGGGCCACATCGGCGAGATGATCGACGACTACCGCCGCATCACCCGCCGGGCCCGGGGCGTGATGGAGGAAATCTTCTACGGGGCGTGACGCGCTTGGTTGGCCTTCCCACGTTTTCGGCTGTCCCGCCGTGTTTGCTTCTCGCCGTTGCGGGTCCGCTGCGCGGGGCGTGGGTTCGGGTGATGCTTGCGGGTTCCTCGCCGTTGCGCCTGCGGCGGGCGGGTGGTTGTCGGGTGCGGTGACGGCCCTCCGGGGCCTGGTGTGTGGACTGCTTCGCTTTACGTCCGGACACCCCCACCCGCTCCGGCCCGTCACCGCACCCCGACAGCCCCGCGCAGCGGACCCGCCCGCCGCCAGGCGCAACGGCGAGAAACCACCACGGCGGGAAAGCCAAAAACGTGGGAGGACTAAGCCACCACCGTGGCTAGTCGATGCGGCAACGCCCCATACCACAGGCACGCCAGCCCGAAGCCGAAGGACAGGCACAGGGCGCCGCCCACCGCGTCCAGCCAGAAGTGGTTGGCGGTGGAGATGATGACCAGCAGGGTGACGGTGGGGTAGAGCAGCCCGAGCAGCCTGCACCAGAGGGGCTTGGCGAGCAGGGCGATGGTGATGCCGCACCACAGTGACCAGCCGATGTGCATCGACGGCATCGCGGCGTACTGGTTGGACATCGAGGCGAGGTTGCCGGACGCCATCGAGCCCCAGGTCCCGTGGTGGACGAGGGTGTCGATGAAGCCGCCGTCCGGCATCAGCCGGGGTGGCGCCAACGGGTAGACGTAGTAGCCGAGCAGGGCGATGCCGGTGGTGGCGAACAGGGCCAGCCGGGCGGCGGCATAGCGGCCGGGGTGCCAGCGGTAGAGCCAGACCAGCACGCCGATCGTCACGATGAAGTGCAGTGTCGCGTAGTAGTAGTTCATCGTCACGATCAGCCACGTCACGGAGTCCACCGCGTGGTTGACGGTGCGTTCGACGGCGATGCCCAGGGAGTGCTCCGTCTGCCAGATCCAGTCGGCGTTCTTCAGTGCCTGGATCTTCTGTTCGGGCACGGCGTTGCGGACCACGGAGTAGGTCCAGTAGCTGACCGCGATCAGCAGGATCTCGAACCAGAGCCGGGGGGTGCGGGGAGAACGCAGACGGGCCCATCGCCCTTCGGTCGCCGGGTGGTCCGCGTGCTCCCCCTTGGGTGGCGGGGTGGTCGGCGGGCCGTCCAAAATCCTCGTATTCGCATCACCCATAGGCAGACAGTCTGCCAGAAACGGACGTCTCGCCGATCATCCTTCGGGCGGGTATTCGAGGCCGGGTATCGGACTTGCGGGGGATGGCCGGACCCCGTACTGCCGGGTGATGGAGCCGCCTGTCTTCTTCGGATCACGCCGGCGTCCGAGGAGAAGGAGGAGCTGTGCCTCGCCGGGTATCCGGCGGCATCGGCGGTAGGAGCGGCCTGGCCTCGGACGTCCGCGCACGATGCCCACCGCACTGTGCGTGACAAGGAGTTGGAAGAGGCCGACGGCAAGGGCCCCAGGTGGTCGGTCGGGACCGAGGGCGACGCATGGCCGAAGCTCCGCAGCTCGCGCTGCCGACAGGCCCTACGTGGCCCGCAGCGGCTTCGGGATCCTCGCCGTCGTCCGCGGGGCCGAGGCGGTCGAGCCGCGTACCACCAGCTCGGGGTGGAAGACGAACTCGCTGTGGGGGGCCGGGGTGCCGCCGATCTCCTCCAGGAGGGCCCGTACCGCGGCCTGTCCCATGGCCGTCACCGGCTGGCGGATGGTGGTCAGCGGCGGGTCGGTGAAGGCGATGAGCGGGGAGTCGTCGAAGCCGACCACGGAGATCTCGCGGGGGACGTCGAGGCCGCGCTGCCGGGCCGCGCGGATCGCGCCGAGCGCCATCATGTCGCTGGCGCAGACGATGGCCGTGGCGCCCCGCTCGATCAGCGCGCTCGCCGCTGCCTGGCCGCCCTCCAGGGTGTAGAGGGAGTGCTGGATGTACGGCTCCGCCTCGGCCGGGCCGATCTGCAGCCGCTCCTGCATGGCGCGCACAAAGCCCTCGATCTTGCGCTGGACGGGCACGAACCGCTTGGGGCCGAGGGCCAGACCGATCCGCCGGTGGCCCAGCGCGCTGAGGTGGGTGACGGCCAGGTCGACCGCGGCCCGGTCGTCGGGGGAGACGAACGGTGCCTGCACCTTGTCGGAGAAGCCGTTGATGAGGACGAACGGGACGCCCTGGCCGCGCAGCTGCTCATAGCGCTGCATATCGGCGGAGGTGTCGGCGTGCAGCCCGGAGACGAAGATGATGCCGGCCACTCCGCGGTCCACCAGCATCTCGGTCAGCTCGTCCTCCGTGGAGCCGCCCGGCGTCTGGGTCGCCAGGACGGGCGTATAGCCCTGGCGGGTCAGCGCCTGCCCGATGACCTGGGCGAAGGCCGGGAAGATCGGGTTCTCCAGCTCCGGAGTGATCAGCCCGACCAGCCCGGCGCTGCGCTGCCGCAGCCGCACCGGGCGCTCGTAGCCCAGCACGTCGAGGGCGGCCAGCACGGACTGGCGGGTGGTGGCGGAGACACCGGGCTTCCCGTTGAGAACCCGGCTGACGGTGGCCTCGCTGACACCCGCCTGCGCTGCGATGTCGGACAGCCGGGCGGTCATGAGGGGGACTGTACCGTTCGGCTCTCAGATTGCCCACCAGCTGCAGCTGTCGCCGGGGAGCACCGCGGCGGCGCCTTTGCCGGTCACCGGGGCGCTGGCCAGCAGCAGCGCTCCGGGCGGCGGCAGTTCCACCTCGTGACCCAGCGTGTTGACGGCGCACAGCACACCGGCGCGGGTGAAGGCGAGCACCCCGTCGGGCGCGGGGGCCCAGCTCATCTCCCCGTCGCCCAGACCCGGCAGCCGGCGCCGCAGGGCGAGGGCGGTGCGGTAGAGCTCCAGGGTGGAGGCGGGGTCGCCGGTCTGGGCCTCGACGGTGAGGGCTGCCCAGTCGTCCGGCTGCGGCAGCCAGCTGCCGCCGTCGCCGAAGCCGTACGGCGGCAGGTCGCCGGACCAGGGGAGCGGCACCCGGCAGCCGTCGCGGAAACCGTCCTGGCCGCTGGTGGCGGACGCGCCGGCGGTCCGGCCGCCGCGGAAGAAGGCCGGGTCCTGCCGGGCCTCGTCGGGCAGGTCCGTCACCTCGGGCAGGCCCAGCTCCTCGCCCTGGTAGAGGTAGGCCGAGCCGGGCAGCGCCAGCATCAGGAGGGTGGCGGCGCGGGCGCGGTCCAGGCCGCCGCCGAGGCGGGTGGTGTGCCGTACGACGTCGTGGTTGGACAGCACCCAGGTCGTCGGGGCGCCGACCGAGGTGGTGGCGGCGAGCGAGGTGTCGATGACCGCGCGCAGCGCGTCGGCCTCCCAAGGGGCGTTCAGGAACTGGAAGTTGAAGGCCTGGTGGAGTTCGTCGGGGCGGACGTAGAGGGCGAGGCGTTCGGCGGTGGGGGCCCAGGCCTCGGCGACGCCGACCACCTGCCTGCCGTGGGTGTCGCCGTAGCCGTCCAGCAGACGGCGCCAGGTGCGGTGGATGGCGTGCACCCCGTCCTGGTCGAAGAATGGCAGCACCTGATTGCCGATCAGCTTGGCCTGCTGGCCGTGGCCGATGTCCGGCAGGCCGGGCGCCTTGATCATGCCGTGAGCGACATCGACCCGGAAGCCGTCCACCCCGAGGTCGAGCCAGAAGCGCAGGATGGCCTCGAACTCGGCGTGCACCTCGGGGTTGTCCCAGTTCAGGTCGGGCTGCTCGGGGGCGAAGAGGTGCAGATACCAGTCGCCGTGCTCGGTGCGGGTCCAGGCCGGGCCGCCGAAGACCGACTCCCAGTCGTTGGGCGGGAGTTCGCCGCTCTCCCCCTTGCCGGGGCGGAAGAGGTAGCGCTGCCGGGCGAGCTCGGGGTCCTGGAACCACGGGTGCCGGTCGGAGGTGTGGTTGGGGACGATGTCGACGATCACCCGCAGGCCCAGGTCATGGGCGGTGCGGATCAGGTCGTCGGCGTCCTGGAGGCTGCCGAAGAGCGGGTCGACGGCGCGGTAGTCGGCGACGTCGTAGCCGCCGTCGGCCTGCGGTGAGGCATAGAACGGGGTGAGCCAGACGGCGTCCACCCCCAGGTCCTTGAGGTACGGCAGCCGGGCGCGGGCGCCGCGCAGATCGCCGATGCCGTCGCCGTCGCTGTCCGAGAACGAGCGCACGTACACCTGGTAGATGACGGCGTCGCGCCACCACCCCGGACCTCGGCCCGTTCCGGGGGCCTGGGGGGCGGGGCTGGGGGAAGTGAGCTCCTGGGTCATCTGCCGTCCCTGTCGAGATCAAGAGGCGTCGGGTGCCTTCACGGAATCAACGCTCGGGCGGGCGCGGGGTGACGGTGCCGAGGGCGCCCGGAGGGTCCCGTTCCAGCCAACTCGTTGCAATTCGTTCCCATGGTCTTGCAGAAATTTGCCGCAAGGTCTTTCGGTTTGTTTTCAGCGCTGTTACGTTCCTGACCGCCATCTGAGGCATTTCCCTAAGGAGTTCACATGCGGCGTGGCATACGGGGCGCAACGGCCACCGCGCTGGTAGCGGGCCTGGCACTGGCAGCGACAGCGTGCGGCGGAGACGACAGCGGCGACGGCGGCAACAGCGGGGGTGAACTGTCCGGAACCGTTACCTTCTGGGACACCTCCAACGACGCCGAGAAGGCGACGTACCGCAAACTTGCCGAAGGTTTCCAGAAGCAGCACCCCAAGGTCCGCGTCAAGTATGTGAACGTGCCCTTCGGCGATGCCAACGCCAAGTTCAAGAATGCGGCCGGCGGCAACTCCGGCGCCCCCGACGTGATGCGCACCGAGGTCGCCTGGGTCGCCGACTTCGCCAACCTCGGCTACCTCGCGCCGCTCGACGGCACCCCCGCCCTCGACACGACCGACGACTACCTCCCGCAGGCCGTCGGCTCGACGAAGTTCAAGGGCAAGACCTACGCCGCACCCCAGGTCATCGACACCCTCGGCCTCTTCTACAACAAGAAGCTCCTCAAGGACGCCGGCGTCGAGGTGCCCAAGACCTTCGAAGAGCTGTCCAAGGCCGCCAAGAAGATCAAGGCCAAGACCGGCGCCACCGCCCTCTATCTGCGCGGCGACGACCCCTACTGGTTCCTGCCCTACCTCTACGGCGAGGGCGGCGACATGGTCAACGCCCGCGACAAGGTCGTGGAGATCGACGACGGCGCCGGCGTCAAGGCGTTCAAGACGATCAAGGACCTGGTGGACTCCAAGGCCGCGGTCACCGACGCCACCGACGGCCAGGAGAACCAGCTCAAGGCCCTCAAGGACGGCGATGTCGCGATGGCCGTCGACGGCCCCTGGGACATCGAAGGCGCCCGCGCCGGCAAGGCCTTCAAGGACAAGAAGAACCTCGGCGTCGCCCCCGTCCCCGGCGGCAGCAGCGCCCAGGGCTCCCCGCAGGGCGGCTGGAACCTCTCCGTCTACGCCGGCAGCAAGAACTTGCAGGCCTCCTACGCCTTCGTGAAGTACATGAGCTCGGCCAAGGTCCAGCAGGAGACCAACGAGAAGCTCAGCCTGCTGCCCACCCGCAAGTCCGTGTACGACGTGCCGGCCGTCAAGAACAACGAGATGGTCAAGTTCTTCAAGCCCGCCGTCGACGGCGCCGTCCAGCGCCCCTGGATCGCCGAGGGCAACTCGCTCTTCGAGCCGGTCAAGGTCCAGATGAACAAGGTGCTCACCGGCGCCGCCACGCCCGAGCAGGCCGCCGAGGCGACCGGCAACGCCTACCGGAAGCTGCTCAAGGACTACAAGTGACCTTTGCTGTACGGGTGCGCCGGGCGCTGGGCACCCACTGGTACGCATGGACGATGGTCGCCCCGGTGGTACTCGTCATCGGGGTGATCATCGGCTATCCGCTGGTGCGCGGCGTCTTCCTCTCGCTCACGGACGCCAATGAGGCCAACGTCGAGCGGAACATCGGCGTCAACCACCTCCCCGCCACCTACAAGTTCACCGGCCTGGACAACTACCGGGCGGTCCTCTCCGACGGCGTCTTCTGGGACCGCCTCGGCTGGACCGTCCTGTGGACCGTCGGCTGTGTCTCGCTCACCTTCCTGACCGGCCTCGCGCTGGCGAACATGCTCAACCGCACCCTGCGCGGCCGCACCTTCTACCGCCTCGCGCTGATCCTGCCGTGGGCCATCCCCGCCTTCATCTCGGTCTTCACCTGGCGGATGCTCTACAACGAGAAGAACGGCATCCTCAACAAGCTGCTGGCCGGCGGCGGTATCGACGCGGTCCCGTGGCTCAACGACCCGACCTGGGCCAAGCTCTCGGTCATCGCCGTCAACGTCTGGCTCGGCGTGCCCTTCATGCTCGTCGCGCTGCTCGGCGGACTGCAGTCCATACCGGGCGAGCTCTACGAGGCCGCGGAGATGGACGGCGCCAGTGCCTGGCAGCGCTTCCGCCACATCACCGTGCCGGGGCTGCGGTCCGTCAGCAGCACCGTCATCCTGCTCTCCACCATCTGGACCTTCAACATGTTCCCGGTGATCTTCCTGCTCACCCGGGGCGGCCCCGGCGACGCCACCGAGATCCTGGTGACCTACGCCTACCGGCTCTCCTTCATCGACAGCCCCCGCAACTTCTCCGAGTCCGCGGCCTGGGGCGTCCTGATCCTGGTCCTGCTCTCGGTCGTCGCGGTCGTCTACCGCCGGGCGCTGCGCAAGCAGGGAGAGGTGTGGTGACCATGACCCGCACGCACCCGGCCCGTCGGGCCCGCAAGCGCAACCAGCGGTCCCGGCCGGCCTCCATCGGACTGCACGCCGGACTGGCCGTCGCGGCCGTACTGGCGGTCTTCCCGCCCCTGTGGCTGCTGGTGACGTCCTTCAAACCGAAGAACGACGCCTTCTCCACCGGCCTGGTCACCCACTTCACCTTCGCCAACTACACCCATGTACTGGCCGACACCGAGTTCCTGACCTGGTTCAAGAACTCCGTGATCATCGTCGGGCTGACCACCGTCCTCGGGGTCTTCATCGCCGCCACCACCGGCTACGCCGTCAGCCGCTTCCGCTTCCCCGGGATGCGCCCGCTGATGTGGCTGCTGCTGATCACCCAGATGTTCCCGGTCGCGGTCCTGATCGTGCCGCTCTACAACCTCCTGGCGAGCCTCGGCCTCCTCAACCAGCCCGCGGGCCTGGTCATCACGTATCTGACCATCGCCGTCCCGTTCTGCGCCTGGATGATGAAGGGCTTCTTCGACACCATCCCGGTGGAGATCGACGAAGCCGGCCGGGTCGACGGCCTCAACCCCTTCGGCACCTTCTGGCGGCTCGTCCTGCCGCTGGCCCGCCCCGGCCTCGCCGTCACCGGCTTCTACACCTTCGTCACCGCCTGGGCCGAGGTCGCCTACGCCTCCGCGTTCATGACCGGCGAGGAGAACCTGACGCTCGCCGGCGGCCTGCAGACCTTCGTCAACCAGTACACCAACGACTGGGGTTCGATGACCGCCGCCGCCGTGATCATCGCCGTCCCGGCCGCACTCGTCTTCGCCTTCGCCCAGCGCCACCTCGTAGCCGGACTGACCGCCGGCACCACCAAGGGTTGAAATGACTCCACAGCACAACGTCACCCCTGAGAACGTCACTCCTGCCACCGACTGGTGGCGCGACGCGGTGATCTACCAGGTCTATCCGCGCAGCTTCGCCGACGCCAACGGCGACGGCATGGGGGATCTGGCCGGTGTCCGCAGCCGGCTGCCGTACCTGCGCGACCTGGGCGTGGACGCCGTCTGGCTCAGCCCCTTCTACGCCTCCCCGCAGGCCGACGCCGGCTACGACGTCGCCGACTACCGCGCCATCGACCCGATGTTCGGCACCCTGCCCGACGCCGAGGCCGTCATCCGCGAGGCCCATCGGCTGGATCTGCGCATCATCGTCGACCTCGTCCCCAACCACTGCTCCGACCAGCACGAATGGTTCCGCCGCGGACTGGCGGAGGGCCCGGGTTCGGTACTGCGCGAGCGCTTCCACTTCCGCAAGGGACGGGGCCAGAACGGCGAGGAGCCGCCCAACGACTGGGAGTCCCTCTTCGGCGGCCCCGCCTGGACCCGGGTCCCCGACGGCGAGTGGTACCTCCACCTCTTCGCCCCTGAACAGCCCGACTTCAACTGGGACCACCCCGCCGTCCAGGACGAGTTCCGCTCGATCCTGCGCTTCTGGCTGGACCTGGGCGTGGACGGCTTCCGGGTGGATGTGGCCCACGGCCTGGTCAAGGCGCCCGGCCTGCCCGACATGGGCCGGGGCGAGCAGCTGAAACTGCTCGGCAACCAGGTCCTGCCGTTCTTCGACCAGGACGGCGTCCACGCCATCTACCGCTCCTGGCGCACCGTCCTCGACGAGTACGCGGGCGAGCGGATCGCGGTCGCCGAGGCCTGGACCCCCAGCGCCGACCGCACCGCCCTCTACCTCCGTCCCGACGAGCTCCACCAGGCCTTCAACTTCCACTACCTGGACACGGGGTGGGACGCGGCGGCGCTCCGCGAGGCGATCGACTCCTCCCTCGACGCCATGCGCCCGGTGGCCGCCCCGACGACCTGGGTGCTGTCCAACCACGACGTCGTACGCCACCGCTCCCGCCTCGGCGGCGACCTGGATCGCGCCCGCGCCGCCACCCTCCTGATGCTGGCGCTGCCCGGCTCCGCCTACCTCTACCAGGGCGAGGAACTGGGCCTGCCCGAGGTCACCGACCTCCCCGACGAGGTCCGCCAGGACCCCTCCTTCTTCCGGGACGCCGGCCAGGAGGGCCTGCGCGACGGCTGCCGGGTCCCGCTCCCGTGGAGCGGCGACGCACCCCCGTACGGCTTCGGCGACGGCGGCAGCTGGCTTCCGCAGCCGGACGACTGGGCAGCCCTCACCGTCGAGGCCCAGACCGGCGACCCCTCCTCCACCCTGGAGCTCTACCGCACCGCCCTCACCCTGCGGCGCACCCACCCCGGCCTGGGCGCGGGCGACGCGGTCGAGTGGCTGGACGCCCCCGACGGCGTCCTGTCCTTCCGCCGCCCCGGCGGCCTGATCTGCACGGTCAACACGACCGGGTCCCCGGCCTGGCTGCCCGTCCCCGGCCGGCTTCTGCTCGCCTCCCGCCAACTGAACACATCCGAGGGGGACTTCGACCTGCCCGCCGACACCACCGTCTGGTGGGAGGAGTGACCCTGCCCGATCCCGGCGGCACCCCGGCCACTCCCCGGCTCTCCGACATCGCCGCCCAGGCGGACGTCAGCGAGGCGACCGTCAGCCGGGTCCTGAACGGCAAGGCGGGCGTGGCGGCGAGCACCCGGCAGCGGGTGCTCGCCGCGCTCGACGTCCTCGGCTACGAACGTCCCGTACGGCTGCGCCGCCGCAGCGCCGGACTGGTCGGCCTCGTCATCCCCGAACTGACCAACCCGATCTTCCCCGCCTTCGCCCAGATCATCGAACAGTCCCTGGCGGGCCACGGCTACACCCCGGTGCTGTGCACCCAGATGCCGGGCGGAGCCACCGAGGACGAACTCGTCGAGCAGCTGGAGGAGCGCGGCGTCACCGGCATCGTCTTCCTCTCCGGTCTGCACGCCGACACCCGAGCCGACCCGTCCCGTTACGCCCGACTGGTCTCGCGCGGCGTCCCGTTCGTCCTCATCAACGGCTACAACGCGCGCATCGACGCGCCGTTCGTCTCACCCGACGACGGCGCGGCGGCCCGGATGGCGGTGCGCCACCTGGCAGAGCTGGGGCACGAGCGGATCGGGCTGGCCGTCGGCCCGGCCCGCTATGTGCCCTCCCGCCGCAAGGCCGAAGGCTTCGTGGCGGCGCTGGAGGAGTCGTTCGGCCTGTCGAGGGGGCAGGCCGAACGGCGTGTCCAGCACACCCTGTTCAGCGTCGAGGGCGGCCATGCGGCAGCCGCGGCACTGCTCGACGACGGCTGCACCGGCGTCGTCTGCGGCAGTGACCTGATGGCACTGGGCGTCGTCCGCGCGGCCCGCCAGCGCGGCCTGGCCGTCCCGGGCGACGTCTCGGTCGTCGGCTTCGACGACTCCCAGCTGATCGCCTTCACCGACCCGCCCCTGACCACGGTGCGCCAGCCGGTGCAGTCGATGGCGACGGCGGCGGTGGGGGCGTTGATCGAGGAGATCCACGAACGCGCCCAGGGACGTCAAACCCCGCCGCAGCGCACCGAGTTCGTCTTCCGGCCGGAGCTGGTGGTACGGGGGTCGACGGGGCCCCTGCGACCTGGTGCCGATAACGGGCGGGCACCGGCCGATAGGTGAAACATAACCCCGGTACCTAGCGTCCCATTCCGTACGGGTTGTCATTCCGGAAGGAAGAGAACGACGTGAACATGCGCAGGAACGCGGGACGCACGCTGGCCATGGGCGCCATGGCCGCTTCCCTTCTGATCCTGGGAACGGGCGGCGCACACGCCGCGACCGGCACCCTGGAATTCTCCGGGAACGGTGAGCGGACGCTGACCAACCCCAAGGACGGGGCTTGCTACTACGTCGGCAAGGAAACGCCGCCGTGGGGCTCGGTCGGCTACCGGAGAATCACCAACCACACCGACAAGAAGGTGACCTGGTACACCGCGGACGACTGCAAGGGAGACGGCTCGACCGTCGCCCCCGGGAAGACCTCGGAGGCCAGTGGCACCTGGTGGCCGTTGGTCAACATCCGGTACGTCAAGATCGGCTGACGCGGGGGGCCGGGGCCGGGGCCGCGGGCGGCGTACCGCCCTGGCCCCGGCGCCACGGCGCCCGGCGTCAGGCCAGCGCGACGGCGTACCCGACAAACGCCGCCCAGGCCCCGGCGGGCACCGCGAGCTGCGGACCGGCCTTGTCCTTGGAGTCGCGGATGTGGATGGTGGTGGGGGAGGTGGCGATCTCGATGCAGCTGTCGCCATCGCCGCCGCTGTAGCTGGACTTGTGCCAGGAGAGGGCGACTTCTAGGCAGTCGTCGCCCTGCGAGCCGCTGTAGCTGCTTTTGAACCAGGCCAGTTCATCGGTGCTCATAGCGCTCCTCGAATTCGCTTCAACAGGCCCACGGAGTCTTCGGGGGTGAGGGCCTGTGACGAGAGGGCTGCCGGCGTCTCGTCGCAATGTGGTGGCCGACCGGGCGTTGCTCGGGGCAGGATCATGCGCATGGTCTCGGTGGTGCAGAACGTAGCGATCGACTGTGCGGATGCCTATGAGCTGGCCCGGTTTTGGAGCGAGGTGCTCGGCTGTCCGCTGCATCCGGAGCACAGGCCGGGCGCAGCGGAGACCGAGGTGATGCTGCCGGAGGGGCCGGTGCTGTACTTCAACCGGGTGCCGGAA
Organism: Streptomyces sp. G7(2002); assembly: GCF_028870195.1. NCBI lineage: Bacteria > Bacillati > Actinomycetota > Actinomycetes > Kitasatosporales > Streptomycetaceae > Streptomyces > Streptomyces sp. G7(2002). Next base: position 3,068,470 of record NZ_CP102609.1, on the reverse strand, counting down.
CCGAAGACGGTCAAGAACAGGATCCACCTCTGCCTGCGCCCGAAGACCTCGCGCGAGGAGGAGGTCGAGAGGCTGCTCGGCCTCGGTGCCACCCTGGTCACCGATCGCCGGGAGAGCGACGGCGCGGGCTGGGCCGTCCTCGCGGACCCTGAAGGCAATGAATTCTGCGTTCTCCGCAGCGAGTCCGACCGGGCTGCCATGTCGTCTTGAGGCTCACGCTGAACGGCCGGTGCCGCCCCGCAGTGCGTGGTCAGCCGGGGAGGGGGCTGATGGCCCGGCCCCCTGAAGGCCGTCGGTCGCAAGGGGCCCGTCGCCCCCTGGCCCCTCGGGTACTTCCACGATCACCAGGGTGCCCCGGCTTCCCGGGCGAACGGCATGCCGGGCGCCCGCCTTCACCAGGTACATCTCGCCCGGCCCCACTGTCACCTCGGCATCCTCCACGCTCAGTTCCAGCCTGCCGTCGAGTACGAGCAGAACTTCGGCGGTGCCGTGTGCTTCCTCCTCAACCGGCAGTTCATCCATCCGCAGCACCTTGACGCAGGCCGTCCCCACCTCACCCAGTGGACGAGAGCTCCAGGCGTCCGGCAGCGCGGCCGCGGCCCGGAACAGGTTGACCACACTCATGACATGCCTCCCGGCGGGCCTCTCCGGTCATGCCTGGAGAAGTCCGCACATCGCGATCAATAAAGGATGTCGGGACGCTATCCGGTTCGGGGTGGCAGGTGGTCGACCGTTGGGCAAAACCTCGCACCGTGCTCGACGGGCATCCGGTGAAGGGTTCGGAACGGGCGACCGGCACGGCCTGTTGGGGTCTCTCCTGGACGCCGCCCCGGCCGGCCGTGCGCGTGGGTCCGTGTCAGGACGGGCCTCCGCCCGGCCGGAGCGGCTCCTGCGGGAACGTAGCACCCTTGCAGGTTCTTGCGTAAGGTCTTGCATCGATGCGTCGGCGCGGATAGAACCATGACCCATGCCCTCCACCACCCGCCGGTCCCGCCGGCGCCTGGCCGCCGCGGTCGCCCTGGTCCTCGGTACGGCGACCCTGCTGGTCTCGTCCCCGCAGCAACCGGCTCAGGCGGCGCCGCCCCCTCCGGACAAGGCTCTGGCCCAGTGGATCGACCGCGACACCGTCATCTGGAAGGGCGCCGAACGCTCCGCCGTCCAGCTGGAGTTCGGGGCTGGCGGTACCCGTATCCGGCTTGCGCCGGGGGCCCTCACTCCGGCCGAGCGGGCCGCCTACCCTCACCTGGCCTCGTACCCGGCCTTCACCGTTGACCCCCGCGACCGCCATCTGGCTCCCGACGCCCTGCGTGGCAAGCTCCTGGCAGCCCAGCGCACGGCGGACGGGCGGCGCGCCACCACCGGCGTCCAGATACCCGGCGTTCTGGACGACCTCTACGGGGCCCGTGCCCAACATGCCCCGCTGGGGCCGGTGTTCGGCCGCGACGGCCGGCCCGCCCTGTCCGTCTGGGCGCCCACCGCCCGCACCGTCGCCCTGGAACTCGACGGCCGTACGGTCCCGATGCGGCGCGACGACCGCACCGGAGTCTGGCGGGTCCAGGGGGCGCGCGACTGGGCCGGAAAGCCGTACCGCTACCTCGTCACGGTCTGGGCGCCCAGCGTGGGCAAGACCGTCACCAACAAGGTCACCGACCCCTACTCCACCGCGCTGACCGCGGACTCGGCCCGCAGCCTTGTCACCGATCTCGACGACCCGGAGCTCGCTCCGGACGGCTGGGCACGGCTGACGAAGCCCGCCGCGGTGCCGCTGCGCCGGGCCCGTATCCAGGAGCTGCACGTCCGCGACTTCTCCGTCGAGGACCGCACCTCCGGCCACCCGGGGCAGTACCTCGCCTTCACCGACCGGCGCTCGGACGGGATGCGGCATCTGCGCTCCCTCGCCCGGTCCGGTACCTCCTACGTCCACCTGCTGCCCGCCTTCGACTTCACCACCACCCCCGAGCGGCCCGCCGACCAGTCCCGCCCCGGCTGCGATCTCGCCTCGTACGCCCCCGACTCCGACCGCCAGCAGGACTGCGTCGGGAAGACCGCCGCCCGCGACGCCTACAACTGGGGCTACGACCCGCTGCACTACACCGTCCCCGAGGGGTCCTACGCCTCCGACCCGGGGGGCACGGCCCGCACCGTCGAGTTCCGGCGCATGGTCCAGGGCCTCAACCGCGCCGGGCTGCGCACCGTCATGGACGTCGTCTACAACCACACCGCCGCCGACGGCCAGGACCCGCACTCCGTACTGGACCGCATCGTCCCCGGCTACTACCAGCGGCTGCTCGACGACGGCGGGGTGGCCACCTCCACCTGCTGTTCCGGCACCGCGCCCGAACACACCATGATGGGCAAGCTCGTCGTCGACTCGGTCGTCACCTGGGCCAAGGAGTACAAGGTCGACGGTTTCCGCTTCGACCTCATGGGCCACCACCCCAAGGCCAATATCCTCGCCGTCAGGAAGGCCCTCGACGCGCTGACCCCGGAGAAGGACGGCGTCGACGGCAAGAAGATCATCCTCTACGGCGAGGGCTGGAACTTCGGCGAGGCCGCGAACGACGCCCGCTTCGTCCAGGCCACCCAGCGGAACATGGCCGGCACCGGTATCGCCACCTTCAGCGACCGGGCACGGGACGCGGTGCGCGGCGGCGGCCCCTTCGACGCCGACCCCCGCGTCCAGGGCTTCGCCTCGGGCCTGTACACCGACCCCAACTCATCGGCCGGGAACGGCACTCCGGCCGAGCAGCGCGCCCGCCTCCTCCACTACCAGGATCTCCTCAAGGTCGGTCTCACCGGCAACCTCGCCGACTACACCTTCACCGACACCACCGGCCGCCGCGTCAAGGGCTCCCAGGTCGACTACAACGGCGCCCCGGCCGGCTACGCCGCCGCCCCCGGTGACGCGCTCGCCTACGCCGACGCCCACGACAACGAAACCCTCTACGACGCGCTCGCCTACAAACTCCCGCCGCACACCGGCGCCGCCGACCGCGGCCGTATGCAGGTCCTGGCCCTCGCCACCGCGGCCCTGTCGCAAGGGCCCGCGCTCTCCCAGGCGGGCTCCGACCTCCTCCGCTCCAAGTCCCTGGACCGCAACTCCTTCGACAGCGGCGACTGGTACAACGCCCTGCACTGGAACTGCGCCGACGGCAACGGCTTCGGCCGCGGCCTGCCCCCGGCCGCCGACAACAAGGACAAGTGGCCCTACGCCCGGCCCCTGCTGGCCGACCCCGCACTCCGGCCGGGCTGCGCCACGCTCCACAGCACGTCGGCCGCCTACCGCGACCTGCTCCGCATCCACGCCACCGAACCGGCCTTCGGCCTGTCCAGCACCGCCGCGGTCCAGTCGCAGCTCTCCTTCCCCCTCTCCGGGAAGGACGAGACCCCCGGCGTGATCACCATGCGCCTCGGCAACCTCGTCGTCGTCCTCAACGCCACCCCGTCCCCACAGCACCAGACGGTCCGCGACCTCGCGGGCGCCCCCTACGCCCTGCACCCCGTCCAGGCCCGGGGCACGGACCGCACCACCGCCACCGCGTCCTACGCACCCGCCTCGGGCACCTTCACGGTCCCGGCCCGCACGGTGGCGGTCTTCCGCCGCGGCTGAGCGCGGTGCGGCCTTGACGCTGACGCAGCGGCAACTTGGACGATGACGCCGTACGGCAGACACGGTCAATCCACCGGAGGCATTCGTCATGTTGCGCGGCAAGGGCATCCATTACGACACCGGCACTTTTCCCAACGGCGACACGTCGCGCCCCGTCTTCGACGTTCGGGACGTCGAACGGGACATGCGTGTCGTCGCGGAGGACCTGCACTGCACCGCTGTCCGTATCACCGGGGGCGATCCGGACCGTATCGAGGCTACGGCGCGGTACGCGGCGGAGGCGGGCCTGGAGGTCTGGTTCTCGCCGTTTCCCTGCGAGCTGTCGAACGCCGAGATGCTGCCGCTGTTCACCGACTGCGCCGAGCGGGCGGAGCGACTGCGGCGCGACGGCGCCGAGGTCGTCCTCGTCACCGGCTGCGAACTCAGCGTGTTCGCCCGCGGATACCTGCCCGGGGACACACTGAACGAGCGCATTCCGGTCCTGGCGGGCCCCGGCCGCGAAGCCGCGCTCCAGGGCATCCCCGACAAGGTCAACGCCTTCCTGGGGGAGGCCGTCGACACCGTGCGGCCCCTCTTCGGCGGCCGCGTGAGCTACGCCTCCTGCCCTCTGGACGGCGTGGACTGGGCCCCGTTCGACATCGTCGGCCTGGACGCCTTCCGTAGCCTGCGCAATGCGGCCACCTACCGCAGCGACCTGCGCAAGGAATGCGGCCACGGCAAGCCCGTCGCCATCATGGAGGCCGGCTGCTGCACCTACCGGGGGGCGGGAGAGTACGGCGGCGCCGGCTGGTACATGGCGAGGGAGGCCGACGGCGTCACCCTCAAACCCGGCCTGGTGCGCGACGAGGGCGAGCAGGTCCGCTACCTCGACGATCTCATGACCGTCTTCGAGGGGGAGGGCGTCGATTCCGTCTTCTGGTTCAGCTTCGCCGGTTTCAGCACACCCCACCGGACATCCGGACCGGACGAGGACCTCGCCTCCTACGGCATCGTCAAAGTCCTGGACGAGCACAGCGGCTATCCCGCCGACAAGCGTGCCTACCCCGATATGCCGTGGGAACCGAAGCGGGCGTTCCACGTACTTGCCGCCCGCTACGGGGCGCGCTGAGCTTCTTCGGCCCGCGTTTTTGGCTTTCTCGCCGTGGGTGTTGCTCGCCGTGCGCTGCGCTTTGCCTTCGGCCCGCGTCTTCGGCTTTCTCGCCGTGGCGCCTGCGGCGGGCCGGTCCGCTGCGCGGGGCTGTCGGGGTGCGGTGACGGACCTCCGGGGGAGGGGTGTGGGACTGCTTCGCTTTACGTCCCACACCCCTCCCCCTCCGGCCCGTCCCCTCCCGTTGGTGGGTGGGAAAAACGGCTGGTGGGGGTGCCCGCCAGTGGTCATGTGCTCCTCGCGGAGCAGGAGTGAAATTGCCGTCTACGGACGTTCGCCCCCACTCACCGTCACTGACTCCTCCCACGGGAGGGGACGGGCCGGAGGGGCAGGGTTTCCGGACGTAAAGCGAAGCAGTCCGGAAACCCTGCCCCGGAGGTCCGTCACCGCACCCGACAACCACCCGCCCGCCGCAGGCGCCACGGCGAGGGACTCGCAAGCGTCACCCGAGCCCAAGCCCCGCGCAGCGGACCCGCAACGGCGAGGCACTCGCAAGCGTCACCCGAGCCCAAGCCCCGCGCAGCGGACCCGCAACGGCGAGAAGCCACTACGACGGGAAAGCCGAAAACGTAGGAAGCCTAAGCAAATCTCCCTAGGCGGAGCACAAGATCCGCGAACATCCCGTCCGCGGGCTCGTCGGCCAGGACGCGGCGGACGACCTCGGCCATCTGGTCGTCGTAGGCCGCACTCACCGCCGCCAGCGCAGCGAAATCGTGCACCAGCTGCCGTTCCAGCTCCGCGCGCGGTACGCGGCGGCCGTCGAGCCACAGCAGTGCGGTGGTCTCGGCCAGGGAGACCCAGGAGCGGACCACCAACTCCAGCCGGGGGGCGGGGTCGGGGATGCCGAGATGGGCGAGGATCTGTTCGTAGGCGGCCTGCCGGACGCTGTCGATCATCGCGCCGGTGCGGGTCGAACCGATCGCGGGGCCGCCGCGCATCAGTGCCGAGAAGCCGGGGCCGTGTTCGGCCACGAAGTCGAAGAACCGCTCCATGACGCGCAACAGCCGGGCGCCGAGCGGGCCTTCGTGCGGCTCCACGAAACGGGCCGTGAGCTCCTCGGCGGCCCGTCGCAGCGCGGCCTCGTACAGCTGCTGCTTGCCGGGGAAGTAGTGGTAGACGAGCGGGCGGGAGATACCGGCCGCCTCGGCGACCTCGTCGATCGACACATCCTCCGGGGAACGGTGGCTGAAGAGGTCGAGTGCGACAGCGATCAGCTGCTCACGCCGCTCCTCGACGCCCATTCTGCGGCGCGTCCCGGTGGTCATACGGGTCACCCTAACGACCTGGGACGCGGCACGGAATCGCCGGTGGAATCACAGATCGAGCACAAGACGTCCACCGCGCGCCCGGGAGACACAGATCAGCAGCGAGTCGTTGCGCTCGGTGTCCGTCAGCAGGTCATCGCGGTGGTCCACCTCTCCGGACAGCACCCGCTGTTGGCAGGTGCCGCAGAATCCCCGCTCGCAGGAGTACGGCAGATCGGGCAGCGCCTGGTCGCGGATGGCCCGCAGCACACTGGTGTCCGCGGGCACCGCGACCGTACGGCCGGTGCGGTGCAGCTCGACCTCGAACGGCGCGTTCCCGCCCGCGGGGGAGGGGGCGGCCGCCGTGAACCGCTCGGTGTGCAGGGTCAGTCCCTCGGTCACGGCCGGCAGCAGGGCCGCGACCGCGTCCATCAGGGGCTCGGGACCGCAGCAGTAGACGGCCGCCTGTGGGGGCGCACCGGTGAGCGCCGCCGCCAGATCGGGCCGTCCGTCCTCGTCCTCGGCGACCACCGTCAGCCGGTCGCCGTCGGCCCCCGCCAGTTCCTTGAGCTCCGCCAGGAACGGCATCGAGGCCCGTGACCGCCCGCAGTACAGCAGCCGCCACGGCACCCCCGCCCGCTCGGCCTGCCGCACCATCGGCAGGACCGGGGTGATGCCGATGCCGCCCGCGAGGAAGACATAGGCGGGGCTGTCCCGGAGCGGGAAGCGGTTGCGGGGGCCGCGGACCTCGACGACCGTCCCCTCGTGCAGCCGCTCGTGCACCTCGCGCGAGCCGCCCCGGCCGTCCTCGATCAGCCGGGCGGCGATGGTGTAGGAGTCGGGCTTTTCTCCGGGCTCCCCGCAGAGTGAGTACTGGCGGACGGCTCCCGAGGGGAGGAGCAGATCGAGGTGTGCGCCCGGTTCCCAGGCCGGAAGGCCTTCGCCCGCCAGGCGCAGCCGGATCACGCCCTCGGCCTCCTCCGTACGCTCCACCACTGTCAACTGCCGGGTCTCCGGTGCCTTGCGGCCCTGCCCGGAGACCGGGTGTTCCAGCGCGGGCAGCGGCCACAGGGGGGAGGCCCGGACCCGTCGGCGCAGCGCGCGCCGGGCGGCCAGTGCCGCCGCGGCGACCAGTACGACGGTGCGTACGCGGGGTGTCCGGGGCATCTCAGGCACCTCCGGTGGTACGGGCCTCGGCCGCGGTCGCGGCGGGGGAGGCGGCGAGATAGGCGACGGCCTGCTCGGTGCTGCCGTGCTGGGAGGGGTGGTAGGTGCGGCTGAGGTACTGCGGGATGGAGCGGGCCATGGCCCCGGTCGTCGGCAGCGTGCCCCGCCGTCCGGCGCGGACGAACTCCGGGAAGCTCGCCTTCCCGTCGGCCAGGGACGGGTCGTTCGCCATGAAGAAGCGGGTGCCGCGCTGCCACAGGAAGACCAGCGCGGTGAACGCCGTGGCCCAGGTGCGGACCCGCCGCCGGTAGCCGCCGTCCAGATGGACGAAGAGATCGAAGGCCACCGAGCGGTGCTCGACCTCCTCCGCGCCGTGCCAGCGCAGCAGGTCCAGCATCGTCGGATCGGCGCCCTTCGCGTCCAGCGCCCGGGCGTTGAGCACCCAGTCGCCGAGGAACGCGGTGTAGTGCTCGATGGCGGCGATCAGCGCGACCCGCTCCAGCAGCCACCACCGCCGGGCCCGGCCCGGCGGCAGGGTGCGGTCGCCGAGCAGCTTCTCGAAGAGCCAGTCGACCTGCGCGGTGTACGGGGCCGGGTCCAGCCCCTGCTCCTTGAGGTGCGGCAGCACCTCGTCGTGCGCCTGCGAGTGCATCGCCTCCTGGCCGATGAACCCGATCACGTCCTCCCGCAGCCGGGGGTCGCGGATGTACGGCAGCACCTGCTTGTAGACGTGCACGAACCAGCGCTCACCGGCCGGCAGCAGCAGATGCAGGACGTTGATGGTGTGGGTGCTGAACGGGTCGCCCGGTATCCAGTGCAACGGGGTGTCCGCCCAGTCGAAGGCGACGTTGCGGGCCTTCAGCGGGGTGTGCTCGGACGCGGCCGGCTGGGGCCGCAACGAGGCCGTATTAGACATGGCGTCAATGTACTGGTGGGTAAGGAGTGCCGGTACCCCTTGGGCGGGGAAACCTCAGGGCGTGGGACGGGCGTCCGCGGGGCTCTCCTCGTCGCCGGTGAGCAGCCGGGCGGGATCCATCACCGGCCGCAGCGCCCCCAGCAGCGCGCCGACGCACATCTCCCGCAACTCGGTGCGGCTGAACGTCTGATGCGTCAGCCAGTCCACGCAGAGCGTGCGGACGAACACCAGCCAGCCCATCAGTGCCGCCGACACCGGCTCCCCGGGGCCGTCGCCGAGCCCGGTGGAGTCGAGCAGCCGCCGTCGCAGCTCGGTCAGCTCATCGGTGATGACGGTCTGGATCACCGGGTCCCCGGCGAGCACCCGGTTGGCCGCGAGCACGGTGTTCCGGTTCGCGGTGAAGTAGTCGATGTGCGCGTCGAGTCCGGCGCGCAGCTGCTCGCCCACGGGGCGGGCCGGATCGAGTTCCGTGCGGGTCAGCAGCCGGTCCGCGGCCTGCTGGTAGACCGCGGCGAACAGATCGCGCTTGTTCGGGAAGTAGCGGTACAGCAGGGCGCGGGAGATGCCGGCCCGTTCGGCGATCTCCTCCATGAACACCTCGTCGTACGGCTTCGCCGCGAAGAGCTGCGCTCCGGTGTCGAGCAGCTGGCTGCGGCGCTCGGCGGGGGCGAGCCTGCGGCGTGGGGGCATGGCTACACGTTACTTGACACCTGTCCAGTAACGGCCGTACGTTCCCGGCCAGTAGACAGGCATCTACTAACGGGGAAAGGGGACCGGGCCATGGCCGGACTTCTCAAGTGGCTGGCGCTGGCGATGGGCGCCGCCTGTGTGGCGATCGGCGCGTTCCACTTCGCGCTCGGCATCGACTCGGTACCGGGGGAGGGCTCGGCGGGTGCCACCGTCGACAGCCGGGAGCGGTTCTACGGGGCGGTCTTCCTCGGCTACGGTCTCGCCTGGATCTGGGCGGCACGGCAGTCGCCGGTCCCGGCGAGGGCGGTGCGGTGGCTCGCCGGCATCTTTCTGCTCGGCGGACTCGGCCGGCTGCTGTCGATGGGCGTCCACGGATCGCCGCAGTGGTTCCAGACCGCCCTGACCGTCCTCGAACTCGTCCTGCCGCCGCTGTACTTCTTGCTGGCTTCCGCCGATGAGCGGGCGGCGGCGGCCCGGCCCTCGCCGCGGCGGGCCGAGCGCGTGCATCTCTAGGCCGGAGCCCTCTTAGCGGAGCGCCTCGATCCGTCGCCCGTTCGCCAGCCGGCCGGTCAGCTCCGCCCGTTGGCCCGCCTTCGCCGGGACCGCCAGCAGCCGCCCGGTCACCTGGCCGGGGACCCCGCCGGTCGCCGTGACCGAGCTGACCTGGCTGCTGCCCGCGGCCAGCAGCCACCACCGTTTGTCGGCGGCCTTCCACAGCACCCCGGCCAGCACCCGCGGCGCCCGCGGCCCGCAGGCCGTACCGCCCTCGGCGCGCGCCGCGACCGTGCCCGGCGCATACGGCTGCCCGCCCGGCGCCGGTGTCTGGATCTGCGCCATCGTCCGGCTGCCCGGCCCGCGCCAGGTCTCGGCGCGGGTGCACAGCCAGGCCGCGGTGCCCGCGCCGCCGGGCAGCGGCTGCCGGGCGAACTCCCAGGAGTTGACCGAACGGACCCCCTGGCCGCGGACCACGGCCAGCTGGCAGGCCGTACGCGCCCATGCCGTCCGGGCCTTCGGGGTGGTCACGTCACCGGGCTTGCGCGGGCTGCCGTACGTCAGCCGCGCCGGGATCAGCTCCCCGAGATCGGTCAGCAGCCGGCCGCCCATCCGCAGCGCCGGCCAGGTCGTGCACTGCGCGGTGGGCTGTGCCGTGGGCACCGGATCGGTCACCCCGCCCGCCCCGACCGCCACCGGCTGGTCCACCGCCTCCGGCTTGACCAGGTCGACCAGCCGGGCCGACTTCACCCAAGGGGCGGTCAGATAGCGCACATTGCCCTGCGTACGGCTCACCACGAGCGCACTGGCCGAAGCCGCCGCCGCGCCGTCCGTACGCGCGAAGTCCAGCGCCGCGCCCGTGCCGTCGCTCTGCCCCTCGCCGTCCGCCGCCTCCGCATAGCGCACCACCCGCAGGCCGTCGTGGAAGAGCACCACCACGGCGTGGTTCACCACCCCCGCGAACAGCAGCTGGGCCGGACCGGCCGCCGGGCCTGCCGGGGTGCCGGGGGTCGCCGAGACCTGCACCCCGGCCCCGGGCCTGGCCCACACGGCCAGTGCCCGCCGCAGCAGCGCCCGGTCGTGGACCCGGTCGCCGCGGGCGGGCCAGGCCGAGAAGTCCTGCCGGGCGGCGCTCTTCCAGGCGGCCGCGGAGGTCACCGTCAACTTGCCCGGGTTCAGGGCCGCTTCGGCCGCGGCGTTCTGCGCGTACGGCGGGGCGGCAGCGCCGTCCGGGCCCCAGCCCTCGCCCGGCAGCCCCAGCAGCGCCCCGCACACCAGCACGGCCGCGCCCGCCGCCAGCACCGCCCGGCCGTGCTGCCGCCGCCGGATCAGATCCGTCGGCCTGGCCTGCAGCGCACAGGGGTCGAACTCCGCCGACTCCAGCAGCGAACGGTCCCGGCTCCCGGCCGGTGTCGTGGCCCGCTCCGCCTCGTCCAGCGCCTCCCGGGGGTGCGCCACCCCGGCCGCCTCCAGCACCCGGCGGGTCTCCGGCGCGCTCAGCCGCTCCAGATCGCGCAGCACGAACGCCGCCCGGCCCGGCCCGGACAGCGCCGACAGCGCCTGGTCCAGCGCCAGTTCATCGGCGCCGCCGGAGCGCGGGAAGAGCCGCAGACCCCACACCTGGGGGAGCAGCGGCGGCAGCGGCAGCCACCGGCGCGTCCGCCCGCCGGCCAGGGCGGACCGCAGGACCCGCAGCCGGACGAAGGCGTAGCCGGGGTCGATCGCCGCGTCCGCGCCGGTGCGCTGGGCGGGCAGCCCGAGCCCCCGGGTGGAACTGCGCTGGCGCGGCAGGGCCCGCTGCACCACTCCATGGGCGGACAGCACCCGGCGGCCGCGGCTCTGGCCGGGCGGCAGTACGAGATAGGCCAGCCGGACCAGGCGGGGGTAGTGCTCCACCAGCGCCGCCTCGGCCTGCTCGACGTCGATGACGTCACCGAAGTCCTCGACGCTGCCGGGGGAGGTGCGCTCCGGACGCCGGGGTGTCGCCTGCTGCTGTTTCTGCTGCTGCTTCACGTTCGGTGAAACGAGTGAATCCTGTGATGGTCACCGGCCCTCCCGGCACCCCGAGGGGTGGCCGTGAGGGCCGGTGGAGGCTGCCGGGGCCGGCGGCTTCAGCGCTGGAGGTCGAACTCCCCGTCCCGTGCGCCGAGGACGAAGGCCCGCCACTCCGCCTCGGTGTAGCGCAGCACCACATCGGGGTCCGTGGAATTGCGCATGGCCACCGCGCCCCGCTCCAGGAAGGCGATCTCCACGGCCTCCTCGGAGTCGCCGGGGGCGCGCTGCCAGGTGGCGTCGGAGATGTCGAGGGCGTAGAGCCACTCCTTCTCAGCTGCGGCACTCATACCGTGATCCCCTCGCTCGTGGTCCGTTCCCGGCTCAGCGTACGCGGCGCTCAGACGAGCTTCCAGCGGCGGAATGCGGCCGTCCCGCCGTCCCCGGTGGCCGAGTTGGCGGCCGACTGGTGCAGCCCGGTGTCCTGCCGGGCGGCGGCGCCGGGGACGGTGACGGTGGCGATCTCGCGCCAGGTCGCGCCGTCGTCGGTGGAGCAGGCGCCGGTGTAGGTACCGGAGCCCGCGGTGTCCTTGCCGCGGGTCAGCCGGAGCAGTACGGGCGCGGTGATGCCGGTGAGCCGCCGGTAGGTGTCCAGGGTGCCGTCGCCGTTGGCGTCGTAGGACAGCACCACGCCGTTGGCGGGCGTCACGGACAGGTTGAGGAAGCCGAGGGCGTCCGCGGAGCCCGGGGCGGAGGGGGTGAGGCGGTTGCGGACGACGATGCCGGCGCGGGCCCAGGGGCCGGTCGGGTCCTGGGCGGTCACCTCGACGGTGACCGTGCCGCCGGCGGTGAGGACGTCCGGCCGGTAGACCGCGCCGAACTCGGCGGTGGCCTTCCACAGGTCCGCGCCCGCGCCATGGATGGCGAAACGGTCGTCCAACTGGCCGAAAACCGCCGCATTGGTGGTGACCGTCCGCAGCGCCGGGTCCAGAGGCCCCGCCACGAACAGGGTGCCGTGCCGTGCCGTACGGACCCGCGGCGCGCCCTGCGGGCCGTAGTCGACGGTGAGGTCGTAGGGGAGGGGGCGCAGGGGGTTTTCCAGGGGGCCGGGCGGGGCGGTGACCCGCCAGTGGGCGCGGCCGGTGCCGCCGGGCGGGACCGAGGGCAGCGATACCGGGCCCGACGCGGTGGCCTCGACACCGGCCAGTGCGAAGTCCACCCGGCCGGTCGCCCGCAGCCCGTTGACGTTGCGCAGCGCCGCGGTGACCGTGGCCCGGCCGCCCGGCGGCAGCGCGGCCGGGTCGGCGGTGACCGTGAGGGTGCCCTGGTAGGGGGCCTTGGCGAGGGTGTCGTGGACCCGCCGCGCGGTGCGGTGGGCGTCGGTCGTCGGGCGCAGCGGATGGCTGGTGCGGGCGCGGGTCCAGGGCTCCTCCGTGGCGTACCAGTCGAAGGTCTTCGGCGGCCGGTCCGCCGCCAGGGCGTCCGCTAGCTCGTCCAGGTATGCCTGCCACTGCGGGAGGTGGACCTCGCCGATCAGGCCGTGCCAGTCGCGGTTGGCGTAGTTGGCGAGCGAGCCGCCGTCGGCGGTGGCCCGGTCCGCCCAGGTGGTGATCAGCGCCCGGGCGCTGTGCTCCAGCCGCGCCTCCTCCTCGGGGCCGGTCGCCATGGCCCGGGCGTCCGCCAGCCACGGCCCCAGCAGGAACTGCCGGTGGGCGCCGGTGACCTCGTCGCTGAGCCGCATCAGCCGCAGCCAGAGTGCGGACAGCGCCCGGAAGGTGTCCCGGTCCTTGCGCCGGTAGGCGTCCTGGAGCTGCCCGATCAGCTGCCAGGACCGGTTGGCCAGCGCCTGCCGGGCGGCGTCCGTCAGGTCGTGGCGGTAGGCGTCGCTGCCGCGCAGCGCGGGGCGGACCGCCAGCAGCGCGGCGAACGCGGTGTCGAAGACCGCCGGGTCGAAGGCCGGGGTGTGGGTGGCGTAGACGGTGCCGGAGCGGGCGGCCAGGTTCGGGCGGGCGGCGAAGACCGAGTCGTGCGGGCGGCCGTCCTTGCTGGAGATCGCGTAGGTGCTGGTGCGCAGCGCGGCGAACGCGGCGCGGGCGTGGTCGTCGGGGGCGCCGTAGCGGAGGTCGGCATAGCCGTCGAACCACGCCTCGCGGTCCACCGGGCGCTCCCGCCAGGCGAGTTCGCCGAACAGCTCGCACGCGGCCGGGTCGCGCTCGGCGGCCTCCGGCATGTACGCGGTCCCGACGAGCCGGCTGCCCGGCTTGTCGCGCCAGGCCGTGAAGCGCTCGGCCCAGATGTGGGTCTTGGCGCCGAGGGTGGTGCGGCCGCCGAAGTTGGGGATGGAGCCGAAGGCGTACGGCACCCCGCCCCAGTCCCGTTCCCGGTCGGTGACCGTGTCCAGGTCGCTGAGGCCGTCCACGATCAGCATCCGGTCGTGGTCGACGGCGTCCAGCAGCTCGCGCCGCGGGTTGTCCTGCCAGCCCAGGATCACCCAGGTCGCCCCGGGACGGGCGGTGCGCAGCGCCTTCTCGACCGCGCGGGCGGCGTCCGGTACCGGTACGTCACCGGGGTCGCCGCCCTCGTGCAGCAGATCCATCTTGAAGTGGTCGGCGGGGCCCAGGAGTTGCTCCTGGTGGCGGTAGAAGGCGGCGGCGACGGCGGTGAAGGCGTCGGTGCGCGGATCGAGCCAGTCGGGGCGCTTGAGACCAGCCCAGGTGCCCTGCGGGACGGTCCTGGCCCCGGGGTTGCGGGCGGCGAAACCGTCCGGGACGGTGCCGAAGTAGCCCGGAAGTACGGGGCGCATGCCCAGCTCGCGCAGCCGGCCGGTGATCCTGTGCCCCAACTCGGCGCGTTTGGCGATCAGTTCGGGGCTGATGGGGCCGCCGTAGCCGCTCATGTTCTGCAGCAGCCACCACGGCTGGTGCGAGGGTGCCGGGAGCCAACTGCGGGCCTCGGCGTCGGAGTAGCCGAATCCGGTCAGCAGCCGGTGGTAGACGGCCTCGGTGCCCGGGGTGACCAGCACCTCGTTGACCCCGCGCAGGGCCAGCCCGTCGATCAGCCGCTCCCAGCGCGGCCAGTCCGCGTACGGGGCGGTGTAGCCGTCGTGGGTGTCGTTGAGGGCGAAGCGGTGCGGCAGCGAGGTGGCCCGCTCGACGGGGGCGGCCGGGGCGGGCAGCCGGGCGGGCAGCTCCACCTGGTCGCCGGCCCACGACAGATGGGCCCGGCAGGTGTATTTGAGGTACCAGTTGACGCCGGTCAGCAGTACCGCGGGAGTGGTCCCGGAGACCGTGATCCGGCCGGTCCGGCCCGCCACCCGGAAGCGGTCGCCGTCGCCGTCCGGGGTCAGCGGCTCCAGCGCGAACTGGTCGGCGTGCCGCGGCAGCAGCCGGGCCAGCGCCGCCCGTGCCGGTGCGGTGTCGTACGCGGGTGCCCGCTCCTGGCGCCGGGCGGACGGCGCCCCGGAGGCGGCAGCGGGGGCGGCCCCGCCGAACGCCGCCCCGGCGCCGATCGCTCCGGCGGTTCCCAACAGTGCGCGTCGTGACGGTCGGCTCACGTGTGCCCCCAGTGCTCGGTGCTCACAACGGTCCCGTGCGCAGGGCACGCTAACGGTCGGCCAGCCGCGGTCCAAGTAGGCCGGCACCGCCGGCACCCGCCGGTTGTCGTCGTCCGACGGCGGCAGCTGGAGCTTGGCGAAGATGTCACGCCACCGACTCCACCGGCGCCGCCACCCGCCGCGGCGGGGCCACCGCCATCTCGACCGGGATCTCCATCCACTCCCGGGCCCGGGCGAGCAGCTTCTTCGCCCGGGCCGGATCCTTCTCCACCAGGGCCTCGATGGTGCCGAGGCTCATGCCCATGGCCACCAGCCGCGCCTGGGCGCCGTCGTGCAGCGCCGGCGACACCACGATCAGCACGAACAGCGTGACCGACCCAGCTTCACGGCGAGCGCGATCCCCGGCCCCCGGGCCGCGGCGACCAGTGTTCTGCGGACCCTCATCCGTTCGCTCCCTGGGCTTCACGCGCCCGGCCGTCGGACACGGGAACAGTCTGCCGCGTAGAGAAGGGCCAGGTCATGGGGTTACGTCCCCGGCAGGGGTGTATCCGGCACCACCGTGGAGCGCACCGCTCGCCCGCAGCCCCACTGGCCCCCGTTGTCTCCACCGCCCGTCGACTCCCACAGCCTCCCCACTCCCCATGGAGGGCTCTCATGAGCATGGCATCGACCGCGTCCGCCGCCGTCCCCCGCACCGCTCCCACCCCCGCACCGGCAGCCACCCCCGCCGCCCCCGCCGACCCCGGCTACACCGCGGAGATCGCCGACACCCGCGCACAGATCCGCGCCGCACAACGCCTGCGCCACCAGGTCTTCGCCGGGGAGATGGGCGCCACCCTGCACTCCCCGCTGGCCGGCCATGACATCGACGCCGTCGACGAGCTCGCCGACCACCTCATCGTCACCCACACCGCCACCGGCGACGTGGTCGGCACCTACCGGCTGCTGCCGCCCGGCCGCAGCCCGCGGCTGTACTCCGACGGCGAGTTCGACCTCGGCGCCCTGGCGGAGCTGCGCCCCTCCCTCATCGAGGCCGGCCGCTCCTGTGTGCACCCTGATCACCGCAGCGGCGCGGTCATGACCCAGATGTGGGCCGGCCTCGCCCGCTACACCCTGCTCTCCGGCCACCGTTACCTCGCCGGCTGTGCCTCCGTCCCGCTCGCCGACGGCGGTACCGCCGCCGCCCACGCCTGGGAACTGGGCCGGACCCGCTACGCCGCACCGCCCGAGCTCCAGGTCACCCCGCACCACCCCTGGCACACCACGCTCCCCGTCCCCGGGCGTCCCAGCCTCGCCCAGCTGCCGCCGCTGCTCCGCGGCTATCTGCGCATCGGCGCCGTCATCTGCGGCGCACCCGCCCACGACCCCGAGTTCGAGGTCGCCGACTTCTTCGTCGTCCTGGACATGGAACGGCTCGGCGACCGCTACCGGCGCTACTTCCTGGGGGAGCGGTGAACGGCCCCTTCGACGTCCGGTCCGACTGCACCCCGGACTGTGCGGCGCACGCCCTGCCGCGGGTACCGGCCACCCATATCGCCCGGCGCGGCGCCGCGTTCGCCCGCAGCGTGCGGCGGGCGCTGACGGACGGCGCGCGGATGGCCGAGCCGGGACGGCTGCGGACCCACGCCCGCGCGCTGCTCGACGCGCTCGGCATCCACGTCGAGGGCGCGGCCCCGCTCACCGTCGGGGACGGCCCCGGCACCCTCGTCGTCGTCAACCACGTCTCCTGGCTCGACATCCTCGCCCTGCTCTCCGTCGAACCGGTCACCCTGCTCGCCAAGCGCGAGGTCGGCGGCTGGCCGGTCGTCGGCGGCCTGGCGCGCCGAGCCGGTACGCACTTCATCGACCGCACCCACCCCCGCCGGCTGCCGCACACCGTGCGGGAGGTGTCCGAACTGCTCGGCGCCGGACGGTCGGTGGCGGTCTTCCCGCAGGCCACCACCTGGTGCACCGCCGAGGCGGGCACCTTCCGCCGGGCCACCTTCCAGGCCGCCATCGACGCGGGCGCGCCGGTCCGCCCGGTGACCCTCGACTACACCCAGCAGGGCCTGCCCAGCACGGTCGCCGCGTTCTGCGGGGAGGACACCTTCGCGGGCTCGCTGCGCCGGGTGCTCGCGGCCCGTGCCCTGACCGTACGGGTCACCGCGCATCCGGCGCTGACGTCGTGGGACGGGGGCCTGGACCGGCGGGAGTTGGCGGAGCTGGCGGCCCGGGCGGCGCTGGGCGGCCGCCCGGTGACGGCGGCGACGGGCAGCGGCGCGCCGCGGCCGGCCGCCGCACTCCGGCCCGCCGCGCCGGTGCCGCACGCCCCGCCGCGGGACGCTCCGGCCCATGTTTGAGCAGCTGGACCAGCTCACCGCGCCCCTGCAGGGCATGCTGGGCTCGCCCTGGCTGTGGCTGGTCGTCCTGCTGGTGTCCGGTCTCGATGCGCTGCTGCCGTTCATGCCGAGCGAGACCACGGTCGTCCTGGTCGCCGTGCTCATCGGCCCCGACCCGTCGCTGCTCGCCCTGCTGGCGGGCGTCGCGGCGGCCGGGGCGTTGGCCGGGGACTGTCTCGGCTACGCCGTGGGGCGGTACGCGGGCCCGCGCGCGAGCGCCCGGCTGCTGCGCGGTGAGCGCGGCCGGGCCCGGCACCTCAGGGCCCGCGCCAAGGTCGAACGGAACGCCGCGCTGCTCATCATCGCGGGCCGTTTCGTGCCCGGCGGCCGGGTGGTCGCCGCCCTGTCCACGGGCAGTGTCCGCTTCCCGCTGCGCCGCTTCGTGGTGCTGGACGCGGTGGGTGCGGGCATCTGGGCGCTGGGCAGCGCGGCGCTCGGCGGGCTGGGCGGTGCGGCGCTCACCGACTCCCCGGCCAAGGGGATGCTGCTGGTCTCCGGCATCGGGCTGGTGGCGGCGTGCGGTGCGGGATATCTGCACCGGCGGGGTGCCACGGCGGACCGGGGTACGCCGAAGCGGTGCGGTCCCCGTGCGGGAGCGGTGTCCGGCCGGGCGGGGGAGCGGCTCCCCGCCCGGCCGGGCCTGCGGCGGCGGCAGGAGGGTGTCTGACCCGGCCTCAGATGCTCGGCACGTACTTGTAGCCGACCCGCCGCACCGTCACGATCGACGACCGGTGCTCGGCGCCCAACTTGCGGCGCAGCCGGGCGACATGGACGTCGACGGTGCGGCCGTCACCGACATGCCCGTAGCCCCACACCGTGGTCACCAGCTGGTCGCGGGTGTGCACCCGGTGCGGATGCGCGACCAGATGGGCCAGCAGCTCGAATTCGAGGTAGGTCAGGTCCAGCGGCCGGTCCTGGACCTGCGCGGTGCGCTGTTCGGGGTCGATCCGCACGAGCGCGTCGCCGGTCGTCGCGGGCGCCTCGGGCCCGGCGGCCGGCTGCGGAGCGGTGGCGGCGGCCTGCTCGGCCGGGACGAGGACGAGGTAACCGACCATCGGCGGCTGGCCGGGCAGTGCGGGCAGGCTGTGCTGGGGCGCCGGGAGCCAGGTCGCGCCGGAGTCCAGCAGCTCGGCGACCGAAACCGCGGTCCGGTGCGCGGCGCCCGCGTCCGGGGTGGTGGCGGGTGACGGGAGGGCCTCGTCGGGTGCCACGGCGCGCAGCCGGTGGCGGTGGGCGTGCGGTGCGGGAGCGGCAGGGAGGGGGGCCGTCGCGGAACCGGCGGCCAGGGTACGGAGGTTCGTCATCAGGGGTCAGCTCTTTCGCGCAGAGGGGCGTCGGGGACGTCATGCGCGCGGGCAGGGCTAAAGGCGCCGGTCAACGGCGTCGTGAGGCGTGTGCGGGCCCGCGCTCAGTGCGCGCGGCAACACAGACGGTCGAAGGCGTGCGCCTGCCGGGAGGGCCAGAAAGGCTCCAGGTCGCTGCGACCTGTCGCGGTGTCGGTGAGGCTGGCCATGGCCCTATTGAACCAGACGGTCGGTGTTCTGTCCCTCGTGCGGAGCGTCCTGTGACGCGATTCCGCCGCGCCGGACCCGCACCGGCGCCGTGACCGGCGGCGATCGGGACCCGACTCGGCTTCTCCGCACCGGAGTTGGCGACCGCGCAGCGGGGGAGGGGCATGGCCGGAATCCGATGCGCGGCGCTCTGTCTCCTATGTCTGGTTCGCTCCCGCTCCGTCCCCGCCCGTCCGGCTGCGCATCCCCGCCCCCATCGCCACCCCGAGCACCAGGGCAGCCAGATGCCCGGCGTCGGTGAACGTCCGCCCGCGGCGCAGCACGGGAACGGCCGCCAGCGTCAGCAGACCGGCCGTCGCCGCCGCCCGGACGCCCAGGTGCGGGACGGTCGCGGCCAGCGCGCCCACCGTGGCGTTGAAGCCGTAGCTGGCACCGACATCGAGGGCCTGTGCGGTCGTGTCCGACGGGGCGTCCCCCACGGGCGCCTGGGCGGGGCGGCCGTGGCCCCGCGCCCGCAGGCCCGCATAGACCAGCAGGCTGGCCCCGATGTGCCCGGCCGCGAACACCCCTGCCGCGCGCCGGGCGCCCCAGCGCACCTCGGCCGTACCGAGGGCGGCGAGCAGGGCGGCGCCGTACGGCACCGGCAGCGGATGCTCGACGAACGCCGCGCTGGTGACCAGCGTCCGCCACCGGCCGGCCCGCAGATTGGCGACGTTGGTGGAGTGCGCGCGCAGCAGCTCCGTGCGCCGCCGGGCGGGCAGCCGCGCGGTGGCGTACGCACCGAGCTGAACGGCCCCGACATACAGCGGCGCGGCCCAGGGCACGGCGGCGCGCCGGACACCCGGTGCGGCCCGCCGCGGAAGACCGCCGGGCAGGACACCCGCCATGGCCTTGTGCATCTCAGGCCCCCGCCGGCAGTCGCTTGCGCCAGTCCAGCGGGGTGACGTCGATGACCCGGTCCGGATCGCCGTCCCACTCCACCGGCAGCCCCGCCGCGGAGAGCGCCGCCGCCACCGCCCGCCCGACCTCGGCGCGGTCCGCCCCGGAGGCCTCCCCGTCCTGCGCATAGGCGCCGTACCGGACCGCCAGACCGTGGCCCGCCGCGGCCGACTCGGTGTCCTGGTAGTGGAAGAAGACGAAGCCCCGGTCCCCGTCGGCGCGTTCGGCTGCTATCTCGCCCAGTGCGCAGTTGCTGCAGCAGCTGAAGTGCATCCGCGCGGTCAGCCCCTGGGAGTCCAGCGCGGCGAAGGCCCGCGCGACCCGGTCGGCGTCGGTCACCTCGGGCCACCCCGCCTGCTCGGCGAGCCGCTCCTCCCACAGGCCCGCGACGATCCGCCGTGCCTCGTCCGGCGAGACCGGGGTGTCCTCGGGGCCGAAGGAGTCACAGACGTCCTGGGCGATCTGCGAGAAGTCCCGGAAACCGGAGCGGATGCCCTGACGGGCCCGTTCCTCGGCGGCGGCCCGGGTCTCCGGGGCCAGACCGGGCGTCGCGTACAGGTCGGCGGGCTGCCAGTCGAGCGCCGTGCGCCAGGTCTCCCCGCCGCGCGCCCAGTCCAGGAAGACCTCGACGACCTGCTCGGGGTCGTCGCTGTGCGCGCGGAAGTGCCGCTCCGGCGCGCCGTCGCGGTACTCCACCTGGAACGGCCCGTCGCCGTCCCGCCAGGTCTGCGCATAGACATGTGCCTCGTCGGGGCAGCGCCCGGCGACCACGAAATGGTCGTCGTCGGCGCCGATCCGGCGCAGCAGCCCGGTGAGTTCCTCGGCGGCCGGGCGGGACCGGACCGGACCGGTCTCGGTCGTCACGGTGATCGCAAGCATGTCCTCAGCCTGCCAGCCGCCACTGACAAACGGCCCGGAGCTGTCGCGTCCGCCGCCGGCCGCCGTGCCCGGCATGCGGAGGGAGGGCGCCGCCCCGGCATGCGGAGGGGCCGGACCATGCCGGCCCGGCCCCGCTCACCCGCTGTACCGCTCTTCCGGCGGTGTCAGATCTCCCGGTGGTGTCAGATCTGCTCGCGGCGCGCCAGCTCGGTGCAGCAGGTGTCCACGATCAGCCGGGTGACCACATACGGGTCGACGTTGGCGTTCGGCCGCCGGTCCTCGATGTAGCCCTTCTTCTCGACCTCGACCTGCCAGGGGATCCGCACCGAGGCGCCGCGGTCCGAGGCGCCGTAGGAGTACGCGTCCCAGGGGGCGGTCTCGTGCGCACCCGTCAGACGGTCCTCGATGCCGGTGCCGTACTGGCGGACGTGCTCCAGCGGCTTGTCGTCCTGGCCCAGCGCCTCGCAGGCGGTGATGATCGCGTCGTAGCCCTCGCGCATCGCCCGGGTGGAGAAGTTGGTGTGCGCGCCCGCGCCGTTCCAGTCGCCCTTGGCCGGCTTGGCCTCCAGCGACGCGGTGACACCGAAGTCCTCCGCCACGCGGTGCAGCAGCCAGCGCGCCACCCACATGTGGTCCGAGACCTCCAGCGCGGGCAGTGCGCCCACCTGGAACTCCCACTGGCCGGGCATGACCTCGGCGTTGATGCCGGACAGGCCGAGGCCCGCCGCCAGGCACAGGTCGAGGTGCTTCTCGACGATCTCCCGGCCGAAGATCGCGTCGGCGCCCACTCCGCAGTAGTAGTCGGCCTGGGGAGCCGGGAAGCCGCCGCCCTCGGGGAAGCCGAGCGGCCGGTCGCCCTTGAGGAAGGTGTACTCCTGCTCGATGCCGAAGATGGCCTCCTGGTCCGCGAACTTCTCCGCGACCGGACGCAGCAGCGCACGGGTGTTGGAGGGGTGCGGGGTGAGGTCGGTGTGCAGCACCTCGCACAGCACCAGCAGGTGGTCGCCGCCGCGGATCGGGTCCGGGCAGCTGAACACCGGCTCCAGCACGAGGTCCGAGGCGTGACCTTCGGCCTGGTTGGTGCTGGAACCGTCGAAGCCCCACCGCGGCAGCTTGCTGCCGTCGGTCAGAATCTTGGTCTTGGAGCGGAGCTTGGCGGTCGGCTGGGTGCCGTCGATCCAGATGTACTCAGCCTTGATGGTCACGGGGTCCTCTTCACGGTCGGTGCGGGTACGGTGCGGGCGTACTCACGCACTCTCGCAACGCGCCATTTCTCGTCCGTTGCCCGTTTGTGAACCACAGGTTACCGAGCCGGACATCCAGGCTTTTCCAAGGTTTTCTTCGCCACCTACCTGCGATTGCTTGCCTTGGTAGGGCTGTCTTCCCGCTATTCCGATGTGACGCAGACCTCAGGCGTGCTGCTTCAGCAGCCCCTCGAACCCCAGACGCCTGATCCGGCGGGCCAGCTCCTCGACGGTGATCCCCATCGCCTCCGCGGTGCGGCCGAGATGCCACTCGTGCGCCGCGAGCCGGTGCAGCACATGGCCGCGCCGGACCTGCTTCTCGGAGAGCCGGAACGTCTTGAGATAGACGACCCGCCCCTTCTCGTCCGTGATCGTCTCGCCGATGTGCTGGGTGCGGTGCAGCGCGAACGGCGGCAGGAACCGCGACAGCCGGAACCGGCCCATCCGGTACACCTCCCGCACGTCGTAGGACTCGTCGAGCAGCTCGCCCGCCATCAGGCCGGCATGCTGGTCAGCCCACTCCTGTTGCCGCCGCTCGGCGGCGGACCGCAGCTGGGCGAGCGAGCTGATGTACTCCGCCGTGATCCGGGTCGTGAACTCCGGCACCGGCCCGCCGTAGAGGGCGTAGTGGTACAGCAGCTCCCCGTACAGGTCCTGCAGGAGAGAAGCATGCAGGGCCCGGTAGTCGTCCGGGTGCGGCACCACGAAGGCGGCCGCGAGCGCGTCGGCGACATACAGCAGCACCCCGCACTGCCCCGGATGGATCTCGAAGACCCGCAGCGCGTCGTCGAGACCGGGCACCGCCTCGCCCCGGTACGCCCGCTCCGCACGCGGGGTGAGCCCCTCGTACACCGCCCGCCGGGTCCACTCCTCCCACACGATCGACGGGCCGCCGAAATGCAGCGCCAGATAGCCGTCGAGCGCCAGATGGAGCGGCAGGAAACGCAGCGAGCCCGAGGAGCCGCCGGACGGGCGGCCCTTGCCCCGTCGCTTCTGGGCGAGTTTGCGCGGAAAGTGCAGCGGCGCACACGCCACCGGGCCGCGCCCCTCGGTCAACTGCGAGCCGTAGGCGGCCGCGGGCGATCCGTCCCCCGTCCAGTCCGCCACGAAGCCGTGCGGAAGGTAGGTGGTGGAGTACGTCGTGCGGCCGTCGGCCCGCACCGTCGCCGGCCCGTCCTCGTAGAGCTCGCGGTGCAGCCGCAGACCGGCGACCGGCTCCGCACGCACCAGCGGGACCAGCCGGACCGCGCCCCACACCTGCGCCGGGCGGACGGTGAGCCCGCTCAGATCCAGCCTGCTCATACCGTCACACCCGCCTCGTCCGTCTTCTCCGCCAGGAACTGCCGCACCCGGTCGTCCAGATGGGCCCGCAGCTCGGCCAGGCCCGTACGGCCCTCCGCGAACCGCGCGAGCTGCACCAGCGCCGGCAGGTCCTCCGCATTGCGCACCCCGGCCGTCGGCACCGCGGCGGCCAGCCGCCGGACGGCGAAGTCCTCGGCGTCGTAGACCGGGTTGAGATGCACGACGGAGGTGCGGTGCTCCGGGTCGAGGCGGGTCCGCCAGATCCGCAGCACCTCGCCCGCCAGGCCCGGCGGGGCGTTGTCCCACCCGTCGGAGACGATCACCAGCCGCTCCGGTGCGTCCTCCAGCGCCTCCAGCAGCCGCATCCCCAGGGGCGTCGGCCCGTACGGGTACGCGAGCAGCGCGTCCTGCCGCCCCGACGTCCACCGCGGCAGATAGCACTCCGCCAGCGCCTCCAGCAGGAAGTGGCAGGCCAGCGCGGTCGCCAGCGGACGGCGCCGCTTCTGCCGCGAGCCGGTCGTGGAGAAGCTGTCGTCCAGGACGGCGGCCACCCGGCCCCAGGTCCCGGCCTGCGCCCCCGCCGTACGCCGCGCCGCGGCCCGCAGCGCACCGGTCAGCTCGGCGCGCCGCGCGGCCCGGTCGTCGAGCGACAGCCCGAGGACGTACGAGGCGAGCCGGGTCAGCGGCATCCCGCGCAGATCGGTGGGCACCTCGGCGCGGTGCGCACGGGCCGACTCCTGCACCCGCAGCCGCTCCAGCCGGGTCATCCGAGGCGCGATGCGCTCCAGGAAGGCGCGGCGGCCGATGCCGTGCTTCGAGGCGAACCCCTCGGCGACGGTGAACGGCAGCTCGTACAGGGCGCCTTGCTCGTAGTGGGCCCGCCGCCAGGCGTCCAGCAGCGGGGTGGCGAACCGTGTGCGGCGGCCCGGTGCGAAGAGGAAGTCGCCCAGCTCGCCGTCGCCGTCCTTCCGCTCGCCGCCCCGCCCGCCGGTCAGTGGCAGATGCGCGTGCCGCGCGGCGCACTTGAGGCCGGCGCGGTACTTCACCGCGTCCAGCGCCAGGTCCGGGCGCGCGGCGAGCCAGTCGCGCATGATCGCGCGGGTGCGCCGGTTGTTGACCTTGGCGGCGCGCAGCGCACGGAAGAGACGGTAGACGCGGGGCGCCGGCAGCCGCGCCAGCCGGGCCGCGATCAGCCGCCCCTCGGCGCGCCGCTCCTGCGCCGTCGCCTCGCCCGCCGTCTCCAGCAGCCCGCGCACGATCAGCGCCGCATTGTGGTCGTTGATGTCCAGCGCCAGCGAAGCGGCATACAGGGGGCGGTAGTTGATGCGTACGTACGCGTGCAGGAAGTCCAGCGACAGCTGCTGCTCCTGCGCGCCCGAGTGGAACTCCCGCTGCCCGGTGGACGTGATCGCGGCATGCACGAACAGCAGCACGTCCTCGGCCGCCACCAGATCCGCGGAGCTCTCCACGCGGCCCTCCCCCGCCCGTCGTCGGATGCCGGCCGGGGAATGGGGGCACGAGCAGCGAATCGTTGCTTTGCAGAGCAGGTCCGGAAGTCGCACCGGAGTCCCGCGGCCGGCCGGTGCAACGTAGCACCGGCCGGGCGGGCGGGGCACGGGGATTAAGGGCCTGTCCGATGGGTCATGGCCGGGTCCGCGGCGCATCGGACAGGCCCTAACGCCTGCGCGGCGGCCCGGCGCCGTGGGCCCGCCCCGGAGGGACCCCACGGCACGGGCGACGAAATCGGCGCCCCGCCCCGCACCCCGCGAGAGACTGGCCCCATGACGACCCTGCGCATCGGACTCCTCGGCACCGGACCCTGGGCGCGGAGCGTCCACGCCCCCGCCCTCGCCGCGCACCCCGGCGTCGAGCTCACCGGTATCTGGGGGCGCCGGCCGGAGGCCGCCGCGGCGCTGGCCCAGGTCCACGGCAGCCGCCCGTACGAGGCCCCCGACGAGCTGTTCGCGGACTGCGACGCCGTCGCGTTCGCCCTGCCGC
Organism: Streptomyces sp. G7(2002); assembly: GCF_028870195.1. NCBI lineage: Bacteria > Bacillati > Actinomycetota > Actinomycetes > Kitasatosporales > Streptomycetaceae > Streptomyces > Streptomyces sp. G7(2002). The sequence continues at coordinate 3,043,408 of NZ_CP102609.1, read as the reverse complement.
CGTCCGTCCAGGCCCCGCTGGCGGTCCGCGCCGCCGAGGCCGGCCGCCACCTCCTCCTGGACAAGCCGGTCGCCACCTCGGTGCCCGAGGCCCGCGCCCTCACGGATGCCGCCGACCGCGCGGGGGTCGCCTCGGTGGTGTTCTTCACCGCGCGCTTCGGGGAGCAGGAAGGGGAGTGGATCGCCGCCCAGGCCGCGGCCGGCGGCTGGTTCACCGCGCACGCCGACTGGCTCGGCTCGGTCTTCGCCGACGACAGCTCCAGCCCGTACGCCGATTCGCCCTGGCGCCGGGCGAAGGGCGGCCTGTGGGACGTCGGCCCGCATGCGCTGTCGGTGCTGCTGCCGGTCCTCGGGGACGCGGAGGCGGTCACCGCCACCCGCGGCCCGGCCGACACGGTGCTGCTGACGATGCGTCACAGCAGCGGGGCGGCGAGTACGGCGACGGTCGGTCTGGCCGCACCGGCCGCGGCCGCCGGTGTCGAGGTCACCCTCCGCGGCACCGCCGGCATCACCACCCTGCCCCGCCGCCCGGGCGGCCCCGAACCGGCCTACCACCGCGCCGTCGACGCCCTTCTCGCCGCCGTGGGAACAGGTCTGCCGAACGCCTGCGATGTCCACTTCGGCCTCCGGGTCACCGAAATCCTCGCGGCGGCGGAGGAGAAGCTGAGCCCGCTCATGCCTCAAGAGGCATGACTACATGGCGGAATTGGTCGTGGAGGGCATGAGTGAGGGTCCGTAGCGTCAGGACCGTCACCCGCCCGCACCGGCCCAGGGAGCCCCACGCCATGACGTCCGCCACCGGCTTCACCAGCTATACCGACGCCCTTCTCGCCGTCCTCGCCCGCGACCCCTCCCGGGCCGTACTCACCACGGGCGACGGCGGCGACGCGCTCACCGCCGGTGCCCTGCACGACACCGTCCACCGCATGGCGGCGGTGCTCGCCGGCCGGGGCATCGGCCGCGGCCGGACCGTCGCTCTCCTCAGCGGCAACCGCCCCGAGGTGCTCGCCGCCCGCTACGCCGCCAACCACCTCGGCGCCCGGGTCGTCTTCCTCTACGACGGTATGGCCGCCGCGACCCTGGCCCGGATCGCGGACAGCGCCGAGACCGCCCTGCTCCTCGTCGACCCGGCCCTCCACGGCACCGCACGGCAACTGCTCGGCCACCTCCGGGGCCCGGCCCCCGACGTCATGACCCTGGGCGGGGAGCCCGCGGCCGGCGGCCTGGGCCCCGACCTCCTGGCCGCCTGCGCCGCCCTCCCCGCCACTCCCGAAGTGCCGGGCGCCGCCCGTCCCGAGGACGACTGGTGCATCCGGCACACCGGTGGCACGACCGGCATCCCCAAGGGAGTGCGGATGGCGCACGCTCCCTACGCCGGGATGATCCTGCACCACCGCATGGAAGCCGCCGGCGACCCGCCCCGCTTCCTCGCCTGCACCCCGCTCGCCCATCTCGCGGGCGTGCTGGCCGATGCCACCCTCGCGGCCGGCGGCACCGTCGTCCTGCACCGCGCCTTCGACCCCACGGCCGTCCTCGCCGCCGTCGCACGCGAACGCATCACCCACCTCTGGCTGCTGCCCCCGCTCCTCTACCGCCTCCTGGACGACCCCACCCTCCCCGCCACCGACCTCAGCACCCTCACCCGCCTCACCTACGGCGGCTGCGCGGCCTCGCCCTCCCGGCTGGCGCGGGCCGCCGAGGTCTTCGGCCCGGTGCTGTTCGGGGTCTACGGCATGTCCGAGGCGATGACGATCACCGAGGCCCGTCCGGAGGACCATCTCCGCGCCGGGCCCGGCGGCCGGATCACCGTCGGCCGCCCGCTGCCCGGTGTGACGTTGGCCGTCCGCGACGCGGACGGGCGGGAGATGCCGACGGGGGAGCGGGGCGAGATCCACGTACGCTCCGCCGGGGTGATGTCCGGCTACTGGAAGCAGCCGGAGCTGACCGCGCAGGCGCTGCCCGGCGACGGCTGGCTGCGCACCGGTGACGTCGGCATGCTGGACGACGACGGCCGGCTCTACCTCGTCGACCGGGTCAAGGACCTGATCATCGTCGTCGGCGGCCATGTCCACCCGGCGGAGGTCGAGGACCTGCTGCACACCCACCCGGCGGTCGCCCACTGCGCCGTCTACGGGGTGCGCGGACCGGACGAGACCGAGGAGGTGCATGCCGCGGTCGTCCCCGCCCCGGGCCACCGGGTGGACCCCGCCGTCCTGCGCGCCTTCGTCACCGAGCACCAGGGCGCCCTGTACGCCCCGGCCGTCGTCCACCTCGTCGACGCCATCCCCCTCACCCCCGTCGGCAAGCCGGACAAAACACAGCTGCGCGCCCTGGCCGCCGCGGTCTGACCAAAGGCCGTCAGCAAGGCCCTTCCCGCGCCTCCGGCAAGCCCCTTCTCCCGCCGTCAAATCCCCCCTGGCCAGGGGCTTTTGTCAGTGGTGGCCAGTAGAATGGGAACCAGTCAGTGAGGGTTTTTCCAACGCTCCAGGAGGTCGCCGATGGCCGCTGCCACACTCATGACGAAGCCTCTCCCGGCCCACCCACTGCCCAAGAAGCCGCTGCCCGCGGGATGGCCGCGCGAGCGGTACGAATCGCACAACCGCCGCCTGAAGGCCATGCGGCTGGCCATCGCCCTGCTCGACACCGGCGTCTACCGCCCCGAGCAGGCCCACAACCGCAAGATCCGCAGCACCGCGGCCGAGATAGGGGTCCACGCCCCGTCCGACACGACCTGCCGTCTGGTGCGCGCCCTGATCTACGACAACTGCTGACGGCTCCCGGCGCATCAACAGGGCGGCCGGTCCCGGGACTTCTCCGGGGCCGGCCGCACCGTGCGCTTCCCCGCCGGGCCCGCGGGCCCGGCTCAGCCGTCCGCGCCGTCCCCCGGGGCCGTCGCGGCGTCCATGTCCGTCACCTCCGCCAGCGCCTCCGCCAGCCACTCCACCCAGAAGGTCTCCAGCCCGATCCCGGCCCGCAGCACCAGCCGACGCAACCGGTCCTCCGGATCCGCGGCCGCCCCGAAGTCGCGGTCCTCGATCTCCTGGTACTCCGCCAACTGCCGCCGGTGCTGCGTCAGATGGCGCCGCAGCTCCGCATCGAGCCCGGTCCGCCCGACCACCGCCGAGGCCCGCATCCGCAGCAGCAGCGCGTCCCGGATGGGCTTGGAGTCCTGCTCACCACCGGCCCAGCGGGTCAGCTCCGCGCGGCCCGCGGGCAGCACCTCGAACTCCTTCTTCTGCCCCCGGGACGGCTGCGCGCTCGGCAGCGCCCGGATGAACCCGGCCTGCTCCAGCTTGCCCAGCTCGCGATAGATCTGCTGGTGGGTGGCCGACCAGAAGTAGCCGATCGACCGGTCGAACCGACGGGTCAGCGCCAGCCCCGACGACGGCTTCTCCAGCAGGGCGGTGAGGATCGCGTGCGGCAGTGACATGGGGGAATCCTAGGCGCGGCGACCGGGGCGCGGCGGGCTCGCGGCGCCTGCCGCGGGCCCGGCCGGGCAGCGGCTCACAGGGCCGCCGCGAGCTCCGTCCCCTGCTGGACGGCGCGCTTGGCGTCCAGCTCCGCGGCGACATCCGCACCGCCGATGAGGTGCACGGCGCGCCCCTCGGCCCGCAGCTCCTCGTACAGGTCCCGGCGCGGCTCCTGTCCGGTGCACAGCACGACGGTGTCCACGGGGAGGGTGGTGGCCGTGCCGTCGACCGTGAGGTGCAGGCCCTCGTCGTCGATCCGCTCATACGCGGCCCCGGCGACCATGGTCACGCCCCGGTGCCGCAGCTCCGTACGGTGGATCCAGCCGGTGGTCTTGCCGAGGCCGGCGCCGACCTTCGACGGCTTGCGCTGGAGCAGATGCACCTGCCGCGCGGTCCTGGGCCGCTCGGGCGCGCGCAGCCCGCCCCGGTCGCCGTACGCGGTGTCGACGCCCCAGGCGCGGAAGTAAGCCTCCGGGTCCTGGCTCGCCGAGTCGCCGGCATCGGTGAGGAACTCGGCGACATCGAAGCCGATGCCCCCCGCCCCGATGATCGCCACGCGTTCGCCGACCGGCGCCCCGTCCCGCAGCACATCGAGGTAGCTGACGACGCTCGGGTGGTCGATGCCCTCGATCTCCGGGGTGCGCGGGGTGACGCCGGTGGCGACCACGACCTCGTCGTACGCCCCGAGGTCCGCGGCCGTGACCGGGGAGTTCAGCCGTACGTCCACGCCGTGACTGTCGAGCTGGTGACGGAAGTAGCGCAGGGTCTCGTCGAACTCCTCCTTGCCCGGGATCCGCTTGGCGATGTTCAGCTGCCCGCCGACCTCGGCCGCGGCGTCGAACAGGGTGACCTCATGGCCGCGCTCGGCCGCGGACACGGCACAGGCGAGCCCGGCCGGCCCGGCGCCGACCACGGCGAGCCGCTTGCGCCGCCGGGTGGGGGAGAGGACCAGCTCGGTCTCGTGGCAGGCCCGCGGGTTGACCAGACAGGAGGTGATCTTCCCGCTGAAGGTGTGGTCGAGGCAGGCCTGGTTGCAGCCGATGCAGGTGTTGATCGCCTCGGACCGGCCGTCCCGCGCCTTGGCGACGAAGTCCGGGTCGGCGAGGAAGGGCCGGGCCAGCGACACCATGTCGGCCCGTCCGTCGGCGAGCAACTCCTCGGCGACCTCAGGGGTGTTGATGCGGTTGCTGGTCACCAGCGGGATGGTCACCGAGCCCATCAGCCGCTTCGTCACCCAGGTGTAGGCACCGCGCGGCACCGAGGTCACGATGGTGGGGATACGGGCCTCGTGCCACCCGATACCGGTGTTGATGATCGTGGCCCCCGCCGCCTCGATCTCCTTGGCGAGGGTGACCACCTCCTCCAGCGTCGAACCGCCCGGGACGAGGTCCAGCATCGAGAGCCGGTAGATCAGGATGAAGTCGGTGCCGACGCGCTCCCGGGTGCGGCGCACGATCTCCAGCGGGAAGCGCATCCGGTTCTCGTAGGAGCCGCCCCACCGGTCCGTGCGCCGGTTGGTCGCGCCGACGATGAACTCATTGATCAGATAGCCCTCGGAGCCCATGATCTCGACGCCGTCGTACCCGGCGGACTTGGCCAGCTCCGCCGCCCGCACATAGTCCTCGACGGTCTGCTCGACCTCGTCGTCGGTGAGCGCGTTCGGCACAAACGGGCTGATGGGCGCCTGGAGGGCGCTCGGCGCGACCAGGTCCGCGTGGTACGCGTACCGCCCGAAGTGCAGGATCTGCATCGCGATCCGGCCGCCCGCCGCATGCACCGCGTCGGTCACCGTCCGGTGCTGCGCCGCCTCCGCCTCGGTGGTGAGCTTGGCCCCGCCCTCGTACGGCCGGCCGGCGTCGTTCGGCGCGATACCGCCGGTCACCATCAGGCCGACACCGCCCTTCGCGCGGGCGGCGTAGAAGGCGGCCATCCGCGCGAAGCCGTTCTCGGCCTCCTCCAGCCCGATGTGCATCGACCCCATCAGCACCCGGTTGGGCAGGGTGGTGAACCCGAGGTCGAGCGGGCTCATCAGGTGGGGGAACTGGCTCATGGGGGGCCTCCAGGCGCGGTGGTCGTGGCAGTAGTTGTAGACCAGCCGGCGAGGTTATGCAACAAGTTGCAAAAAACGTGACGCAGACGACTCCGCCGCCCGCCGGCGCCCCGCTCCCCACCCCACGGATCGCAGTTACCGCGTCGCGCAGTGCGACGTGTCACAGACAACCCCGGCGGCGCTGTGGGAGCTTCAACTGTGCTGCTCCTCGGTGGAGTTGCTGCAAGAGGAGTTGCCGACGAGCCGGGGGCGCGCCCCGACGGCGCGCGGACCGCGGGGACCGCCTGGAGGGGGCGTCCGCAGCGGGGCCGCGCGGCCGCGGGCGGCATCCGGCTCACGACGGTCTGCCCGCATGTGGAGAGGATCGAATGAGCACTGCGCAAACCCTCACGCTCGACCAGGTGGTCGACACCGACCGGTACCCCCTGCCGGAACCCGACAGTGCCGGGGGACAGGCCGTGATCTCCCGGGCCCGGCACGAACTCCTGACACTCGGCTGCACCGTGCTGCCGGACTTCATCCGCCCGGCGCTGCGCACGGCGCTGGAGCAGGAGTGCGCCGCCATCGCCCCCCAGGCGCACTACGACATCGAGACGGTCAACGTCTACAACATCGCGGTGGACTCGGCGCTGCCCGCCGACCACCCCGGCCGGCGGACCTTCCAGCGGGGCAACGCCTTCGTCCCACGGGACCGCGTCCCCGCCGATTCCCTCATCAGCCGGCTCTACTCCGAGCCGGTCTTCCAGGACTTCCTCGCCCGCTGCTTCGGACTGCCGCGGCTGCACGAGCTGGCGGACCCGCTCTCCGGGCTCGTGCTCAACGTCGTCGCCCCGGGCATGGAGCACCCCTGGCACTTCGACACCAACGAGTTCACCGTCAGCATGCTCACCCGGCAGGCCCAGGACGGCGGGGTCTTCGAGTACTGCCCGAACATCCGGTCCGCGCACGACGAGCACTTCGACGACGTCCGGGACGTCCTCGACGGCCGGGGCGAACGGCTGATCCGGCGCCTCCCGCTGCACCCCGGCGACCTGCAGCTGTTCAAGGGCCGCTACTCGCTCCACCGGGTGAGTCCGGTGCGCGGCGAGACCGCGCGCCACTCCGCGATCTTCGCCTACAGCGAGCGGCCCGGCGTCATCGGGGGCGTGGCACGCACCCGGCAGCTCTTCGGCCGGGTACTGCCCGCACACACCGCCGCCGAGGGCCGGGCCGTCCGCGGCGACCGGCTGCTGGATTAGCGGACGGCACGAGCGCCCCCCCGCCGCGACCGTGCCCCGTTCCGCACTCCCCAAAGAGCGGACACGGTGGGTGACGGCGCGACCATGGACGAGTGACAGCACAGGTCCCCACGATCCGAATCGAGAGAGCAGAATTGAATAACCGTCAGGAAAGGGCCGCCATGACAACCTTCGCCCAGGAGGACAGCCTCCCGCGGGTGCCGCTGCCCACGCTGGAAGCGAGCTGCGAGAGGTTCCTCGACTGGTGCGCGCCGCTGCTGACCGCCGACGAGCGGGCGGCGACCGAGGCGGAGGTGGCCGCCTTCCTCCGTCCCGGCGGCCCCGGCCGGGTGCTGCAGTCGGCGCTGGAGGAGTACGACGCCACGGAGGGCGTCCACAGCTGGCTCGACACCTTCTGGCCGTACCGCTACCTGGGCCGCCGGGACCGGATCGCGCTCAACGCCAACTTCTTCTTCCTGTTCCAGGACCCCGCCCCCGGACAGCCGCAGTCACAGGTCGAGCGGGCGGCCGGGCTCATCGCCGGCGCCGTCGACTACAAGCGCCAGCTGGATCAGGAGCTCATCCCGCCGGTGGTGCAGCGGGGCGTGCCCCAGTCGATGGTGCAGAACAAGTACCTGTTCTCCGCCACCCGCATTCCCGGCGCGCAGCAGGACACCGTCCGCAGCCCCTACACCGACGCCTGGCCGGGCCCGTCCGGGGCCCGTCACATCGTGGTGTTCCACCGCGGCACCATGTTCCGGATGGAGGTGCTCGGCGCGGACGGCGTCCCGCACAGCCTCGACGACCTCGAAGCGGGACTGCGCGCCGTGCAGAAGGCCGGCGCCGAACCGGCCGCGGCCGGCACCTCGGTCGGCCACCTCACCACCATGGCGCGCGCGGAGTGGGCCGACGCCCGGGAGTCCCTGCGCGCCCACCACCCCCGCAACGCGGACGCCCTGGACGACATCGAGACCGCCCTGTTCTGCGTCTGCCTGGAGGACTCCGCCCCCGCCGACACGCAGGAGGCCTGCGACCAGCTGCTGTACGGCGACCGCGGCAACCGCTGGTTCGACAAGGCCGTGTCCCTGATCGTGTTCGCCGACGGCCGGGCGGGCATCAACGTGGAGCACTGCGAGCTGGACGGGACCACCATCCTCAGCTTCACCGACGCCCTGCTCAGCACCCCGGCCGAGGAACACTCCCGCCGGTCCGGGGCCCGTTCCCAGGGGCTCCCGGCCCTGGAGCCGGTCGTCTTCGAGCTGGACGACGCACTCCGGGCACAGGTGCGCTCCGCCGCCGACGCCTTCGCGGAGTACGGGGCGGCCACCGCCACCCGGACCGTGGCCTTCGACGACTTCGGCAGCACCACCGCCAAGGCGCTGGGCGCCTCACCGGACGCCTTCGTCCAGCTCGCCTACCAGCTGGCCCACCAGCGCGCCAAGGGGCACCTCGGCGCCACCTACGAGTCGATCGCCACCCGCCAGTGGCGGCGCGGCCGGACCGAGGCGATGCGCGTCGTCACCCCGGAGATCCAGGCGTTCGTGGCCGCGATGGAGGACCCGGCGGCCTCGGCGGACGCCCGCCGGGCCGCGTTCCGGGCCGCCGCCGGCAAGCATGTGACGCGCGCCAAGGAGTGCCAGGCCGGCGAGGCACCCGAGCAGCACCTGTGGGAACTGGAGCTGATCCAGCGGCGGCGCGGGGCGGAGCTCGGCGTGACCGAGCAGCCCGCCCTCTACCGGACACCGGGCTGGCTGACGATGCGGGACGACTACCTGAGCACCAGCTCCGCCCCGTCCGCGCACATCCAGTACTTCGGCTTCGGCTCCACCAGCAGCCGCTGTATCGGCGTCGCCTATGTCCTGCTGCCCGACAGCTTCCACGTCTATCTGAGCACCCCGCAGGCGGTGGCCGGCCCGATGCAGGTCTTCGCCGACCGGCTCCGTGAGGCGGTGGCAGAACTGCGGGAGCTGCTGGCGTCCGACGGTTCCGGGGACTGACCACCCGCGCGGACCGGCGGCCGTCCCCGGCTCGTCTACTTCAGCAGCCGGGACAGCCGCCGGTCCGCGAGGGGCTTACCGCCCGTCTGGCAGGTGGGGCAGTACTGCAGCGCCGAATCGCTGAACGACACCTCGCGGATCGTGTCCCCGCACACCGGGCAGGGCTCGCCCTTGCGCCCGTGCACCCGCAGCCCGCTCTTCTTCTCCGCCTTGAGATCCTTCAGGGCCAGCCCCCGGGACCGCTCGACCGCCTCCTGGAGCGTCGCCCCGATCACCGCGTACAGCCGCTCCACCTCCTCCTCCGAGAGCTTCGCGGCCAGCTTGAACGGCGACATCCGGGCGGCGTGCAGAATCTCGTCCGAGTAGGCGTTCCCGATCCCCGCCAGCACGCTCTGGTCGCGCAGCACGCCCTTGATCTGGCGGCGCTCCCCCTCCAGCAGCGCACGGAAGGCCTCCGGGGTGAAGTCCGCCGACAGCGGATCGGGCCCCAGCCGCGCCACACCGGGCACCTCCCGCGGATCCCGTACGACATACACCGCGAGGTGCTTCTGGCTCCCCGCCTCGGTCACGTCGAACCCCGCCCCGTCCGCTCCGGCGAGCCGCACCCGCAGCGCCAGCGGCCCCTTCCCGGGCCGCGGCGGCACCGCCGGCAGCTTGTCGCTCCACCGCACCCACCCCGCCCTGGCCAGGTGCAGCACCAGATGCAGCCCCCCGACCTGACAATCGAGAAACTTCCCGTACCGCGTCACCCCCTCGCACGCACCCCCTTCGAGCGCGGTGACCGGCGGGTCATAGGTCTTGAGCGCATGTACGGCGACGGGATACACGCGGTCGACGGCCCGGCCGGCCAGGTGGTCGGCGAGGAACCGTGCGAGCGATTCAACTTCCGGCAATTCAGGCATATCGCCAGTCTGCCTCGGGCGGCGCGACCGGGGCGCGGGGACGGGGGCACCGAACCGGCCGGAGCCGGCCTCCGCGACCGTTCGGCAGGCAGGGCCGGTGACTCGCACGGTCAACCCAGGGCGGAGGGTGCGAGGCCGCGGCGCAGCGGCGAGCCGTCGCCCCAACAGCCGGAAAAACACCGCCCGTTGGGCCGGACGGGTTGATCCGAATCAGGGTGGGTGCCCGCGGATCCGGCAGTAGCCTGTGGGGGCTCATTGAAGGGGGATGCGATGAAGCAGCTCGGTGCCGCGGACCCGCGGCGGATCGGGCCCTACACGCTCTTCGGCCGCTTGGGTGCCGGAGGGATGGGCGCGGTGTACCTCGGCCGGGCCCGGGGCCGCACGGTCGCGGTGAAGGTGGTGCGGCCGGATCTGGCGCGGGACGACGCGTTCCGGGACCGGTTCCAGCGCGAGGTCGAGGCGGCGCGGCTGGTCTCCGGAGCCTTCACGGCCCCGGTCGTGGACGCCGATACGCGGGCCCGGATCCCGTGGATGGCGACCACCTTCGTCGTCGGCGTGTCGCTGGAGCAGGCGGTGAGCACACGGGGCCCCTTACCCGAGAACGTGCTGTGGGCGTTGACGGCCGGGGTGGCGGAGGCGCTGGCCAGCGTGCACGACGCCGGGCTGATCCACCGCGATCTGAAACCGGCGAACGTCCTGCTGGCGCTGGACGGGCCGCGCGTCATCGACTTCGGGATCGCACGGGCCGTCGACGGCACGGCGCTGACGTCCACCGGCGCGATCATCGGCTCGGCGCCGTACATGTCGCCGGAGCAGGCGGTGGGGGAGGCGCTCACCTCGGCCAGCGACACCTTCTCGCTGGGCTCGGCGATCGCCTTCGCCGCACGCGGCGACAGCCTGTTCGGCGCGGGTGCGGCAGCGGGGGTGCTGTTCCGTATCGTGCACACCGAACCGGACCTCGGCGCGGTCCCGGCGGGGCTCCGGGACCTGATCGCGGCCTGTCTGGCCAAGGACCCCGACGACCGGCCGACCCCGCGCCAGGTGTCCGAGTTCGTCGAGCGGGAGGGCCACCCCGTCCCGTCGGGCGGCTGGCTCCCGGACGCGGTCGCCGCCGACATCATCGCCGTGCGGGCCGTCATGACGACCCTGCCCGAACCCCCGCCGACGCTGCCGTTCACCCAGGTGACCCCGGGCCTCGGTGCTCCGGCCGTCGGCGTTCCGGCCTCCGGCGTTCCGGCCTCCGGGCCGGCGGGGCCCGTCCCGGCGGAGTCGGGCGGTCCGGAGTCGGGCGGTCCGGGTGTGGGCGGTCGGGAGCCGGGCGGTCCGACTGCAGGTGGTCCGAATGCAGGCGGCCCGTATGCGGGCGGCCCGCAGTCCCCGTCCGGCCGCCCCTGGTTGGGGCGCAGAAAGCTGCTCCTCGGGCTGGCCGGGGGAACGCTCGCGGTGGCCGGGGCGGGCACCTGGCTCGGGCTGGCCCTGAGCGCTTCCGGGGAGGCCAAGGGCGGGTCGGGCAGCGGCCCCCGCCCCTCTGGCAACGATGTCCCCGAGGCGACCCTGGCCTGGAAGATGAAGCAGTCCGCGACCTGCCCGCAGGTGATCTCGACCGACGGCGTGGTGGTGTGCCCCTCCCTGGAGAAGGTCCTGGCGCTCGACGACGAGGGCCGTACGAAGTGGACCGTGAGCGGCGCCGACCACGGCCTCGCCTTCTCGGTCCAGGGCTCGCTGCCGAACGTCATCGCCGCGGTGGACGACGGCCACCTGTACGTGGCCGGGATGGCGATGAAGTCGATGGAGATGCGCAGCGCCGTACTCGCCATCGACCTGGCCAAGGGCAAGGCCGCCTGGACGGCGACGCTGGACCGGCCCCACACCCAGGGAGTGCTCCGCTTCTGCGGCGTCCTGGACGGCACGGCGTATCTGATCGGCTTCGGTGACGGGAAGGACCACGGTCCGTCTCCCGCGGGCTACCACGTCTGGGCGCTGGACCTCGCGTCCCGGAAGACCTCCTGGTTCCACGGCGAGGACGCGGGTCTCATCTTCTCGGCCCTGCCGCAGCGCGGTGACGGCGCCCTGTTCGCGAGCACCACCCGGCTGCGGGCGCTCGACGCCAAGGGCGAGGTCGCCTGGTCGAAGAAGGTGGAGCCGCACACCGTCGACGCCGCCGGGCGGCACTTCGTCCTCGTCGACGGCGGCGGCCGGATGTCGGCGCTGGACGCGGCGACCGGAAAGAGCGTGTGGGAGGTTCCGGACGCCGTCCCGATGTCCCTCCGGGGTGACGGCATCGCCACCGACAAGGACGGAAGCGTCCTCTACGCCCTCTGGCAGGACAAGGACCACGGCTACTCACTGGGCGCCCTGGACAGCGGGACCGGCCGGACGCGGTGGAAGGTGCCGGTCCCCGCCGACTCCAAGGACTCCCGGTCCTTCGGTGCCCGCCTCCTGTGCGCCGACGGAAACCTGTACCGGATGGGTGCGGACTCCGTCGTGTGGGCATTTGACCCGTCGAACGGCAAACCCCGCTGGAAGTACACCGGCATGAAGGGAACCGATCCCTCGAAACTGGCGTGGACAGCCGGTGACGGCCGCCTCTGCCTCTCGGACCCGACGGCCACGACAGTCGCCGCACTGCATGCGAACGGAGCCTGAGAATGGAGCCGTTGGACCCCTCGGACCCGCCCCGGGTCGGCCCCTACACACTGCTGGGCCGCCTGGGATCGGGCGGTATGGGATCGGTCTACCTCGGCCGGTCGGCCGGTGGCCGCACCGTCGCGGTGAAACTGATCCGCCCGGAACTGGGCGGCGACCCCAAGTTCCGCGCCCGGTTCCGTGCCGAGGTGTCGGCCGCGCGCGCCGCCTCCGGTGCCTTCACCGCCCCGGTGGTCGACGCGGACCCGGACGCCGCCGTGCCGTGGATGGCGACGGCCTTCGTACCGGGGATCTCCCTGCACCGCGCGGTGGCGATCGGCGGCCCGCTGCCCGAGACGGCGTTACGGGCCCTGACCGCCGGCATCGCCGAGGCGCTGGTGACCATCCACGCCGCGGGGCTGACGCACCGGGACCTGAAACCCGCGAACGTGCTGCTGGCTCTCGACGGGCCGTACGTCATCGACTTCGGCATCGCGCGGGCCGCCGAGGGGACCGCGCTGACCACCACCGGAGTGGTCCTCGGTACACCCGCGTACATGTCTCCCGAGCAGGGAAAAGGGGAACCGCTCTCCCCGGCGAGCGATATGTTCTCGCTGGGGGCGACCCTCGCCTTCGCCGCGCTCGGGTCGAGTCCGTTCGGCACGGGCCGCGTCCCGGACGTCCTGAAACGGGTGGTGGAGGACGAGCCGGATCTGTCCGCGGTGCCGGACGGGCTGCGGCTGATGGTCGCGGCCTGTCTCGCGAAGGACCCCACCGACCGTCCGACGCCGCGGCAGGTCGTCCAATTCATCGAGCGGGAAGCGGAGTCGGCGGTACCGGGCGGCTGGCTGCCGCCGGCCCTGATCGCCGCGATCGAAGAGGCGTCCGCGGTCATGGCGCCTACGCAGCCGTCCGCTCCGGGCCCGACGCAACGCATGCCCGCCCTGCCCGGTGATTCCGACGCCGCACCGACCCCGGCCACACAACTCCGGCCCGTCCCCGGTGCCTGGCCCTCCCCGGCCGCCGGACAGACACCCCCGCCGGGGTGGCCGGAACCCGCGTACGCACCGGCCCCGGACTTCCCGGACGCGCCACCGGCCCTGGACGCACCACCGGCCCCGGCACCGGCCCCGGCCTCGGCCCTAGCCCCGGCCCCGCCGCCCACCCGCCGCAAGCTGCTGCTCGGCCTGGCCGGCGGCACCGTGGCGCTGGCCGGCGGCGGCACGACGCTCGCCCTGTCGCTGTGGGACGGCCGCGCCGACGGGAAACCGCCGGCCGCCCGCTCCCTCAAGGACCCCTCGCGCTCGCTCGCCACCCGCACCACCGCGACCCCACTGTGGACGGCGCCCCTCACCGAACCGCTGACCCAGGTGACGGGCGGGGACGGGACGGTCGTCGCCGTCAGCGGCAAGCACCTCTGGGCGTTCGACCGCGCGGGCCGCCCCACGTGGGGACCGCTGGCCAACCTCTCGACCCAGATGACCGCCGGCATGGGCGGCTGCCCCGTCGTCATCGGCCACGGCAGGGCGTTCGCCGTGGGACAGACGAAGATGCGCGGCCGGACGGGCTGGGTGCTGGAACCCGCCCACGTACTGCGGGCCGTGGACCTCGCCACCGGCAAGGTCGCCTGGACCACCGGCGGGCCGGACACCGGAGTGGCCACCGCGTGGGTGCCCGGGATGCTCGACGACACGGTCTACGTCACCGGCACGATGTCACGCAGCAACCTCTCCTCCGACATGAAAGACCTGCGCTCCGAACTCGAAAAGCTGCGCTCCGGCCAGTCGAAGGGATCGGACCTCTTCTCCCAGAAGAGCTTCATCTGGGCCGTGGACCAGACGACCGGAAAGATCCGCTGGGAGACCACGGCCCAGAGCGTGGCCCCGGGACAGAACTCCCTGAAAGTCCCGTCGTCCGGTACCCGCCTGCTGTGGACCAGCAGCAACCCCGACGGGAGCGCCCCGAAGCTCTCCGGACTGGACGTCAACGCCCGCGGCAAGCCCCAGTGGCAACAGCCCGCCCCAGGAGGCGGCCAGACCTCCGGCCACGACAGCGACATCTTCCTCGTCTCCTGGCACGACGGCCCGCACTGCTCGGCCGGCGGCAACTTCCTCTACCTGTCCGACCGCCTCTATGCCGTCGACGCCACGAACGGCCAGAAGGCCTGGCAGTCTCCCGACCGCAGGATCTTCCACGCCGTGGCGGCCGCACCCGACGGCGCCACCGTCTACGCCGCCGGCCCCGACTACCAGGGCCACCTCTTCGTCTACGCCTTCCACGCCAAAACCGGCACCGTCCGCTGGGCAGGCTCCCTCCCGACACTCCGCTCCGGAGTTCTCGCCCTCCAGTGCACCGACAACAAGCTCTACCTCTGGGCCCAGGCCCAACTCTGGGCCCTGGACCCCAACAACGGAAAAGCCCACTGGACCTACGAATTCACCGGCAGCACCGCCTCATGGACCTCCCCCGTAGCCTTCTGGGCCGACAACGACCAGGCCTACGGGCCCACCGAGAAGGGGCTGACGGCGATCGGGGCCGACGGGAAGTGACCGGGGCTGCACCGGAGTTCACCGACCAGCGACAGCGCAGGCCGAGGGGGATGCGCAACGAGCGGTTGTCCCGCCCCGGGGCAACCGCTCGGGACGTCTCGGGCGTTGGCAGGCAAGTCGAGCTGTAGATCACGCGCCCGGATCCAGCCGCTGCTGGCATGGTGGTCGATGGTTGTGCCTACAGTGCTTGTTACAGCTGAGAGAGTTCCGGGGGTTCTTGTGCCGCGTGTGGTGGGGGTGCACGGGATCGGCAAGCAACTGTTAGGCGAGGGCACGCTGTTGAACGAGTGGCAGCCTGCTTTGGCCGATGGGTTGCGCCGCGCGGGGGGCGGCGATGCCGTGTCCGAGTCGGATGTGGCGATGGCGTTCTATGGGGACTTGTTCCGACCGGCCGGGCAGTATCTCGCGGTCGGGGATCCTCGCTTCACGGCCGCCGATGTGGGCGAGGGTTTCGAGCAGGAGCTGCTGCGGGCCTGGTGGCGTGCGGCGGCCGAGACCGATCCCGGCGTGGTGCCTCCTGGGGCGGACACTCTCGTTGCGGCGCCGCGCTCGGTGCAGGCTGCGCTGCGGGCCCTGTCGGGGTCGCGGTTCTTCGCCGGTCTCGCCCTGCGCTCCATGGTCTTCGACGTGAAACAGGTCCACCGCTACCTCCTCGACGCCGAGTTGCGGACCCGGGCTCGTACACGGGTGATCGATGCCATCGGGGAGGACACCCGGGTGGTGGTGGCGCACTCCCTGGGCTCGGTGGTCGCCTATGAGGCGCTGTGCGCCCTGCCCGGCCATCGGGTGCGGGCCTTGGTGACCCTGGGGTCTCCGCTGGGCATCCCGAACTTGATTTTCCATCGGCTGGAGCCCCGGCCGGTCGGGTTGGGCCGCGCGGCGCAGGGGGTGTGGCCGGGTGGGCAGGACCTGGTGTGGACGAACATCACTGATGAGGGCGATGTGGTCGCGCTGGTGAAGGATCTGCGGCCCGCTTTCGGTGAGGGCCTGCGTTCAGTGCGGGTGCACAACGGTTCCCACGCGCATGATGCGACCGCGTATCTGACCGATGAGTTGTGCGGGCGCGCGATCGTGGAAGGGCTGAAATGACCGCTCTGCACATCGACGGTGCGGGTACGGAGGAGCCACGCCGGTTCCTGATCGCCACCGCCGTCTCCCGGTACCCCAATTCCCCTGAGCTGGACCGGCGGGAGCTGATCGACGCCCGTGAGCGCGTCATCGAGCTGTTCACGGGCGAGCTGGGCTACCAGCACTACACCGGCCTCGGGCTGGACCCCACCGGCACCCAGCTGACCGGCCAGTTGAACGCGTTCTGCACGTCTCCGGACCGTCGCGAGGACGACGTGATCGTGGTCTACCTGGCCTGCCATGGCGAGGTCCTCGACGAGGGCGGCGAGTACGTCTTGTTGACCGCGGAGAGCGACGGGGACAACATCGCCGGTACCTCGTTGCCCGCCGTGGAGCTGGCCCGCAAAATGCTGGTCGGAACGAAGGTACGGCGGCTGATGCTGTTGCTGGACACCTGCTACTCCGGGCAGGGCGGCAACGAACTGGCCGCGGCCGCCCTGGGGCGCATCGGCGCGAAGTGGGGACAGACCACCGGATCGGGGCTGGTGGTGGTCTCCTCCGCCCAGCCGCACCAGCAGGCCAAGGCCGGCGCCTTCCCCCACCTGCTCACCGAGGCGGTGGCCAGCCAGGCCACCGCCGGGCACGGCCCGGATACGCTGTCGGTGTCCGCCGTGGTGCAGCAGATGAACGACCACCGTGACCGGCCCGCGTACCAGCGCATCGGCCTGGCCCTGATCGGGCTGACCGGGGAGCCGCCCGCCTTCTTGCCCAACCCGCGTCACAGCACCCGGCTGACCGACGTGGACCTGGCCGTCCAGCAGGCCGCCGAGTTCGACGAACAGGCCCGGCGCCGCGACACCGAATTCACCACCCGCCTGCTGGTACGCGCCATGGGGTACCACGGCGACGCCTCCCAGGGCTGGTGGTTCTGCGGCCGCCACGCGGCCCTGGACCACCTCGCCAACTGGCTCCGCTCGCCCGGCACCGGCAGCGAATCGACGTGCCGGGTCGTCACCGCGGGCCCCGGCTCGGGCAAGACCGCCGTACTCGGCCTGATCGCCGCCCTGGCCCATCCCGAACGCCGCCGCACCGTCCCCATCGACTCCCTCAACCTCGCCCCCCAACTGATCCCCGAGGAAGGCGCGCTCGACGTCACCGTCTACGCCCAGAACCTCACCGACACCGACGTGCTGCACGCGCTGGCCGCCGCGGCCCACGTGCACGCCGACACCGTCGGCGAACTGCTCGAAGCCCTGGGCGCACGACAGGGCGAGCGGCCGTTCACCGTCCTCATCGACGCCCTGGACGAGGCCGCCACACCCGACACCCTGTGCTCACAGATCCTGCGTCCCCTGATCGACCACTCGGACGGCCGCATCTGCCTCCTGCTCGGCACCCGCCCGCACCTCCTGGACCGCCTCGGCATCACCGCCAGGCACCACTCCACCAGCGAGCAGGTCGTCGATCTCGACGACCCCCGCTACGCCGACCCCGAGGCGCTGCAGGCCTACACCGTCTACAACCTGCTCGACGCCCACCGCACCTCTCCCTACAGCCGGCACCCCGAAGCAGCAGCTCCGGTCGCCCAAGCGGTCGCCGCTGCCGCCGGAACGTCGTTCCTCGTCGCCCGCATCGCCGCCGGCACCCTCGCCGCAGCCGACGACGTCATCGCCGACCCGTCGGACCGGCAGTGGCAGAACAGCCTGCCCCGCCTGCCCGGACAGGCCATGCACGACGACCTCACGCACCGCCTGGGCCCGGACGCGCAACGGGCCGCGGACCTCCTGCGCCCCCTGGCCTTCGCCGAAGGCCAGGGTCTGCCCTGGGAAGACATCTGGGCCCCGCTGGCCTCCGCGATCTCCGGCCGTACCTACACCGACGACGACCTCCTGTGGCTGCGCGACACGGCCGGCTCCTACGCTGTGGAAGCCACCGAATCCGGCCGCTCCGCCTACCGCCTCTACCACCAGGCCCTGGCAGAGCACCTGCGCGACGGCATCGACCCGCAAGCCGTGCACGCGGCGTTCACCGATGTCCTGATCGACCGCGTGCCCTACCGAGGCGACTCGACCCGCGACTGGTCCCGCGCGCACCCCTACACCCTCAACTACCTTGCCACCCACGGGGCCGCAGCCGGACGCCTCGACGAGACCGTCACTGACACCGAATACCTCGTCCACGCCACCCCCCGCGGCCTCACCCCACACTTGCACCACGCCCGCACCGAGCGTGCCCGGCTGACGGCAGCGGTCTACCGCGCCTCCATCAGCATCCACGGAACCGCTACCGCGGCTGTCCGCCGACAGGTACTCGCCCTGGACGCCGCGCGGGCAGGCGCCGACTCCTTGCAGCAGCAGTTGGCCGACCACATCCCGGAGGGGAACTGGGCACCCCGGTGGGCCACGGGAAGCAACTTCTCCCCGGCGTTGCGCGACACCCTGACCGGTCACGAGGACAGGGTGAGAGCGGTGGCGTGTACCAGCCTGGGCGGCAGGCCGGTCGCGGTGGCCGGCGGCGACGACGGGACGGTGCGGGTGTGGGATCTGGCCGCGGGTACGGCTGTCGGCCAGCCCCTGACCGGCCATGACGGCAAGGTGCTCGCGGTGGCGTGCGCGAATCTCGGCAAAACCCCCGTCGCTGTGACGGGCGGCGATGATGGAACGGTGCGCGTATGGGACCTGGTCTCCGGCACTGCCCGGGGGCGCCCCCTGACCGGCCACGACGGCAAGGTGCTGGCGGTCGCGTGTACGTACCGCGAGAGCGCGCCCATCGCGGTGACCGGCGGCAGTGACGGCACCGTTCGGGTGTGGGACCTGGTCTCCGGTACGCCCCTCGGCGATCCCCTGCCCGGCCACAACGGCGAGGTGCTGGCGGTCGCGTGTACGTACCGGGAGGGCGCGCCCATCGCGGTGACCGGCGGCAGTGACGGCACCGTACTCGCGTGGAATCTGGCCTCCGGAACACGCCTCGGTTCCCTAAGACGCCTCGGTGCCCCGACCGGTCACGACGGCAGGGTTTACACGGTGGCTTGTACGAACGTGAACGGCAGGCCCGTTGCGTTGACCGGCGGCAAGGACCGCAAGGTGCGTGTGTGGGATCTGGCCTCCGGGACCTCTCTCGGCAAACCCCTGACCGGCCACGACGACTGGGTGCGAGCAGTGGCGTGGTCTGGCAATTCGGTCGCGGTGACCGGCAGCAACAGGACGGTACGCCTGTGGGATCTGCCCTCTCGTACCCGCATCGGACAGCCAATGGTCGGCCACGGCGACTGGGTGAATTCGGTGGCCTGTACGAGGCTGGACGACACCCCTGTAGCAGTAACCGGCGGCGGCGAGGGCAAGGGGACGGTCCGGGTATGGGACCTCACCGCCGGCACTCCGCTCGGCAATCCGCGCACCGGCCACGACGACTGGGTGTACGCCGTGGCGTGCACAAGCCTGAACAACAGACAGGTCGCGGTGACCGGCAGCAGCGACGCAACCGTACGGGTGTGGGACCTGACCTCCGGTACCCCTGTCGGCAGGCCCATGACTGGGCACGACGGAACGGTATACGCGGTGGCGTGCACGGGCCTGAATGGCAAGCAGGTCGCGTTGACCGGCGGCGAGGACCACAAGGTGCGCGTGTGGGATCTGGCCTCCGGTACCCCGATCGGCAATCCCTTGACCGGCCACGACGACTGGGTGCGCGCGGTGGCGTGCGCGAGCTGGCAGGGCAGGCCGGTCGCGGTGAGCGGCGGACAGGACAGGACGGTGCGAGGTTGGGATCTGGCCTCCCGTACGCCCCTCGGTCCTCCCATGAAAGGTCACGAGGGCTGGGTGCGCGCTGTGGCGTGTGCGAGTTGGCAGGGCAGGCCGGTCGCGGTGACCGGCGGGAGCGACGGGACGGTGCGGTTATGGGATCTGCCCTCCGGCAAGCCCATCGGCTCGCCCATGGAAGGACACGACGGCGGAGTGTTCGCGGTGGCGTGTACGAGCCTGGACGGCAAGCCGGTCGCGGTGACCGGCGGCAGTGACGGGAAGGTGCTGGCGTGGGACCTGCTCTCCGGCAAGCCGCTCGACCAGCCCTTGATCGGTCACAACGGCCCGGTGGGCGCGGTGGCGTGCACAGTCCTGAACGGCACCCCGATCGCGGTTTCAAGCGGCGGTGAGCTCGATGGGACGGTACGGGCGTGGAACCTTCGTACAGGCGAGCCCGCCGGGCTCCTGGCGGCGAGCAGTCCCCAGGCCGTCGCCCTTACGACCGAGGGGGATCTCGTACTGAGCATGGGCGCCGATGTCGCGGTCTTCGGGCGGCGTCCGCCGCGTGAGCCACGCTGATTCGGGTGCGGCTCTCCTCCCACAAGGGTGGCGCACGGGCCCCGGGCCGCAAGCGCAACAGTCCGCACCGCAGTCCACAAGACACCCACCCTCTGAGAGGGCGCTGAGCGGCTCATGACGCAAGTGCGGGCCGCCATCTCCTCCCTGGAGATGGCGACCCGCACTCTCATCTGATCTTGGGTCAGGTGTCGCGGTGGCCGGTGCACAAGGCCCTGGAAAGCAGCCGGGAACAGTGAGAACTGTCGAACAGCGCTTTCCCAGGTCACGGCAGGTCTCCGGGCCGTAGACCCAGGTCGCCCGACCCCGCCCTTTAGATGTCGAAGTAGAGCATGGAATTGCTTCTGACCTGTATCAACGCTCTCTCCCAGAGACGCTTGGTGCACAACCGTTGCACCTGGCGACACACAGCGGCTATTCCTGGCTGGACGCTCCACCCGGGATATACGACTCCAGGGAATCGAGCGGATCACTCATCGATACTCCGTGCGGATGGTTCTCCATGTGTTTCACGCCGATAGGGCGTGTCAGAGGAACGTGCTGCCTCGGGCGCCGGTCCGACACTTCGGTCGTCATACTCCGGCGAGGTCTCCTGGCAGTCATGATCCGCCCCGTTGCGCAGCTCGTTTCGTACTTGCCGCCAAGCACGAATGATCTGCGGAAGCTTCGACAGCACCTCGCCTACCTGTGTCAGGAGGAGCGTGAGGCAACCGAAGGCGGCAAGGATGATCAGGCTGAGGTTGTCCCAACTCACGGGGCGCGCTAGCCGAGCAGTGCCTGGTAAGCAATCCAGTCGAGGGCGTCCGCCCCCAGCTGGTCGGGCGCTTCGAGCAACGAGGCCTCCACCGCCGCGAGGTCGGCTAGCGCCTCGGGCGCGCCCGACCGGTCGAGCAGGGCGAGACGTTCCATCGCTGAGGCGACGGCGCTGGGCCAGCCTGGCATTCCGAAGTGAGTGGGAGCCTTGAACGCGGCCGAAGCGGCTCTGTGCAGCAGTCCCGCGCGCCATCCCTGTTCACGCATCACTTCCGCGGTGAACCAGACCCGGTCGTCGACGTGCTGGACGAACTCCGCCGCAGATTCGGACACCGTCCGTAGCGCGAAGCGCGAGCCGCCGGCCCACGGAAGGTCCACGTCCGAGGCGACGGCCACGAACGCGAGCAGCACCTCGGGTCCGTCGTCCTGCGCGGCCACCAGCGCCGCGCGGGCCCTGCGGTACAGATCGACGCTCTGCGCGAACATCTCCCCGTCGTTCGGCCCGTCGTCGGCCGCGTGGATCACATCCAGCGGCCCCTCGCGCCAGGCGTCGGCTACCAGGCCGACCGCAGCCGCGCTCACCAGGACGTCCGTGTCGTCCGGATCGATCCCGAAGTGCGCCAGGACAACGGGGGCCTGCTCCTCGATTCCCGGAAGCGGTGAGTGCTTCTCTTCGGCCTCGGTCCTCCCCAAGAGGGCCGCGAGCCGAGGTGACAGGGGTTCGGGCTCCGGCTGCTCCACGGTGATGCCGTACTCCGCCAGATCGTCGAAGACGGCATCCGGCCCGCAGTCGATATGTGTGGAGTCGTGGCGTCCCGAGCAGCCTTCCGGGCATTCGAACTCCTTGCACATCTCCGGCTCCTCGGGCCGCGCCTCGTTGAGAAGGTGATAGGCCAGCCGCTCCGCCACCGCCTCCCGCGCCGTGATCATGGCCAGGTCGAGCCGGAAGGCCTCGTCTTTCATCTCCGAGTCCTCACGATCCACAGAAGCGGGTGATTCCGGAGCGTCGGGGACCCAGGTGTACGCGGATTCCAGCGAAACCAGTAGCCAGGCGACGCGCAGTGCCTCGGTATCCCCGCCCCGGGCCAGCCCGGCCACGGCCTCAGCGGCCTGCCGCACGCTGCCGAGCCGGGCGAGATGGCGTTCACGTACCGGCATCCAGGCCGCAGACTCCGCTTGGGCACGCTCGGCGTCGTGGGCCAGCGCGGCGTCGCGGGCCCGCCGTGCCCGGGTGACCAACCGGGTCAGACAGGGGCGGCATCCGAACAGCCCGGACGTCGGTGTCGGCCTGAGCGGTATGGCGGCGAGGGCTTCACCGAACGGCTTGTCGCACAAGCAGCAGTCCAAGCCGCCCACCTGCCGAGACGTGGGCATGCGGGGCAACGCGGCGGCGCGAATCGTGTCATGGGCGTAGGCAGGGATGTGCATGCGCGGCAACTCCTTGGGCGAAGGCGCTCCGTCGGCGCCTACTCCATGCTCACGTCGCCGGTCGGCCGCGAGTCACGGTTTGGCGGGCGGACCGGCGAAGTTGACGAATACTGACTCGGCCCTGGCCTGCAGCTTCTACCGTGTTGACGGAACTTGACACTCTGAACAGGGAGGAACTTCCTTGGCCGCTTCCAGCACCCCACCGCAACCGGCCGGTCGACACCGAGAGTTGGCAGAAGCGCTGCAGGAACTGCACCGCTCGGCGGGCCGGTTGAGCTTCCGGAAGGTAAGCACGCTCATTCGCAGCCGCGATGACCAGTTGTCGGACGCCAGCCATGAGACCGTGCGCTCCGCCGTCAACGGGATACGGGTGCCGCGCTGGGAGACCGTTCACGACATCGTCGTTGTCCTGGCCGGGCTGTGCAGCCCGCCCCGGGACGAGGAGTCCGAGACAGCCAGGTTCCTGCTGCTGTGGCGCGTGATCGGTGAAGGGGAGTCCGGCGCGCTGAAGTCGTTCCAGGAGCTCGTCAACGGCGGCTGGGGAGGTGAGGACGGCAAGTGGACGCCCGAGCTGGTCATGGGCATGTTGGTCAACCCTTTCAGTGCCATCGAGATCCATCCCTCGCTCGCCGCCCCTCACGAGCCGCTGATACCCGAGGACCAATGGGTCCATGGGATGGCGCGGTTCATCGAGGAGCAGGGAGCCGAACACGCGCTGCGGGCCCTGCTGCACACGCTGAAGGGTGACTACGTCGGGGTAGAGGAGGGTGCGCCGTACGGCTACCGCAATCCCGACCGGGAGGCCATGGAGGCGTACGCGGCCTTCCAGTACGGCTACCAGGAGATTCTGCGGCGACTTGGCCGTGAGCCGAATCTCCTCGCGGAGTCGATCCGTGCCATGCGCGCCGACGAGGCGATGGACCGCGACGACCGGGCGGAGATGCTGGAGAACGAGTCGGATCTGAGCCTGATGCGCGAGGTGATGATCGTGACTCCGGACACCTGGGACGAGGTGTCGGAGGAGGCGCATCACATGGTCTTCGGCTACCTGATCAAGCAGATCAGCCCGGTGGCCCCGCTCGGGTTTCGCGACGCCGAGCGGTTCCACATCATCTGGCGCATCCCCGAGCCGCCCGCGGCCTAGTCTGCTCGCCCGTCCGGGGCCCTCACGGCGAAGGCCGCCACCCCGGAGCGGGGTGGCGGCCTTCGCACGGAATCCGCGGCTCAGAGGTCGAAGTAAAGCTCGAACTCGTGCGGGTGCGGCCGCAGCTGGATCGGGGCGATTTCGTTGGTGCGCTTGTAGTCGATCCAGGTCTCGATCAGGTCGGAGGTGAAGACGCCGCCCTGCTGGAGGTACTCGTTGTCGGCCTCGAGGGCGTCGAGGACGGCCGGGAGGGAGGTCGGGACCTGGGGGACGCCCGCGTGCTCCTCGGGGGCGAGCTCGTAGAGGTCCTTGTCGATCGGCTCGGCCGGCTCGATCTTGTTCTTGACGCCGTCCAGGCCCGCGAGGAGAAGGGCGGAGAAGGCGAGGTACGGGTTCGAGGACGGGTCCGGGGCGCGGAACTCGACGCGCTTGGCCTTCGGGTTCGAGCCCGTGATCGGGATACGCATGGCCGCGGAGCGGTTGCGCTGCGAGTAGACCAGGTTGACCGGGGCCTCGAAGCCGGGGACCAGACGGTGGTAGGAGTTCACCGTCGGGTTGGTGAAGGCCAGCAGCGACGGGGCGTGCTTGAGGATGCCGCCGATGTAGTAGCGGGCGGTGTCCGAGAGGCCCGCGTAGCCCTGCTCGTCGTAGAAGAGCGGCGCGCCACCCTGCCACAGGGACTGGTGGACGTGCATGCCGGAGCCGTTGTCACCGAAGATCGGCTTGGGCATGAAGGTCGCGGTCTTGCCGTTGCGCCAGGCGACGTTCTTCACGATGTACTTGAAGAGCATCAGGTCGTCGGCGGCGGCGAGCAGCGTGTTGAACTTGTAGTTGATCTCCGCCTGGCCGGCCGTGCCGACCTCGTGGTGCTGGCGCTCGACCTCCAGGCCGGCCTTGTCCAGCTCCAGGGAGATCTCGGCGCGCAGGTCGGCGAAGTGGTCGACCGGCGGGGCCGGGAAGTAGCCGCCCTTGTACCGGACCTTGTAGCCGCGGTTGTTCTCCTCCGAGCCGGTGTTCCAGGCGCCGGCCTCGGAGTCGATGTGGTAGAAGGACTGGTTCGCGCCGGTCTCGAAGCGCACGCTGTCGAAGACGTAGAACTCGGCCTCGGGGCCGAAGAAGGCGGTGTCCGCGATGCCGGTGGAGGCGAGGTAGGCCTCGGCCTTCTTGGCGATGTTGCGCGGGTCACGGCTGTACTGCTCGCCCGTGATCGGGTCGTGGATGAAGAAGTTGATGTTGACGGTCTTGTCGCGGCGGAACGGGTCCACGCGAGCCGTCGACAGGTCCGCGCGCAGCGCCATGTCGGACTCGTGAATGGCCTGGAAGCCGCGGATCGAGGAGCCGTCGAAGGCGAGTTCCTCGGCCGGGTCGAACGCCTTTGCCGGGATGGTGAAGTGCTGCATCACACCGGGCAGGTCGCAGAACCTGACGTCGACGAACTTCACGTCCTCGTCCGCGATGAACTTCTTGGCCTCGTCGGCGTTCTGGAACATCCAACTCCTCCTAGCCCGGTCACCGGTCGGCGGACGCGGGATTGCTACTCGGAACGCGACCATGTGCGGTGGCGCGATGCCCGACCATAGGCAGGCGGGATTTCCCAAGCATGACCCATTTGTTTCGCCGAGGTTAACCGGCGGCGGCCGCCCTTACCTCCCAGTGTGCGCCAAAGAGGGATGTTCCGGGCGGCCGCTGCCGCCCTCCCGTCCCGTGGCCCGCCGAGCCGTCCTGGCCCCTTCTGGACGGTGCCTCCCGGACGGCCCCTCGTGCCCGGTCCGCGCAGTCCGCCGCCCCCACCCCGACCGGACCTCCGCGAAGGGAACGTATGCGGTCGCAGTACCGTGGTCGGGTGGACAACAGGCGAGCAATCGGATCGTGGATCTCCGGGCCCCGCGCGGCAGCCGAGGACATGGGTGTCGACTTCGGACACCGCGGGCAGCAGCTCGGGCTGCCGGAGGAGGGGCCGGGCTCGATCGCGCGCCCCGGACGCCGTTTCGCCGCGCTCTTCATCGACTGGGCGCTGTGCCTGCTGATCGCGTACGGCCTGCTCAGCGGCGGTAAGGCGCAGGCGGCGAGCAACTGGGCGCTGGTGGTCTTCGCGGTGCTCAGCGTGCTGACGGTCGGCACGGTCGGTTTCACCCCGGGCAAGCGGCTGCTGGGCCTGCGGGTGATCGCCGAGGACGGTGGCCGGATCTCGCTGCCGCGGGTCGTGCTGCGCACGGTGCTGCTGGTGGTGGTCATTCCGGCGGTGGTGTGGGACCGGGACGGGCGGGGGCTGCACGATCGCCTCGCACGTGCCGTACAGGTCCGTCTGTGACTCGCACGTGCCGTACGGGTCCGTCTGTGACTCGCACGTGTTGGCAGGTCCGTCTGTGACTCGCACGTGTCGGCAGGTCCGTCTGTGAGCGGCGGGACGCCGTAGCCGTTGGGGAGTCAGCGCGCACCAGTCCCCAGCCACGCGCCCCCTCGCCGCACCCGCACCGCCCGCGAGCTGCCCACCCACCGCATACGAACCGCCCCACCGCACACGAACCGCCCCACCGCATACGAAACGCCCCGGAGCCCAAAGGCCCGGGGCGTCGTCGTGCGGTCGGGTGTCGGTCCGGCGGCCGGTGTGGTGCGGCCGGCGGGCGGTCAGCGCATCTTGCCGCCGCCCTTGGGCATCCGCATGCCCTTCGGCATCGGGCCCTTCGGGACCGGCATGTTGCTCATCAGGTCGCCCAGGGCCTTGAGCCGGTCGTTGACGGCCGTCACCTGCGCGCCGGGCAGTACCCGCGGCAGCTTCAGCAGCGTCGTACGGAGCTTCTTCAGCGGTACCTGGCCCTCGTCGTCGCCCACGATGATGTCGTGGACCGGGGCGTCGGCGACGGTACGCGCCATCCGCTTCTTCTCGGCGGCCAGCAGGCCACGGAGACGGTTCGGGTTGCCCTCGCCGACCAGCACGATGCCGGCCTTGCCGACGGCACGGTGGACCACGTCCTGGCTGCGGTTCATGGCCACCGCGGGGGTGACCGTCCAGCCGCGGCCGACGTTCTCCAGCACGGCGGCCGCCGCACCGGGCTGGCCTTCCATCTGCCCGAAGGCAGCTCGCTCGGCGCGCCGTCCGAAGACGATCGCCATCGCAAGGAAGGCCAGGACGAAGCCCAGGATCCCCGCGTAGATGGGGTGGCCGATCGCGAAGCCGATGGCAAGGAGAACGCCGAATACGACGATGCCTACACCAGCGACGACAAGACCGACCTTGGAGTCGACCCGACGGGTCATCTTGTAGGTCAGGGCGATCTGCTTCAGCCGCCCGGTGTTCTCAGCGCCGGCAGCGCCGTCTGAGTTTGCCTTCCTCGCCATACAGCGAAGTTTACGTGGCGTGCGGGCGCCGGGTCGCCGCGGCCTCCAGTACGTACTCGGCCTCGTGGCGGTCCTTGGCGCGTCGGCGGTCCTCCAGGACGGACGTCCAGGCGTTACGGCGGGCGGTGCGCTGCCCGCCACGCATCAGGACGGCCTCGACGGCACGCAGGGCGCCGGTGACCGAGGGGAGCGGGAGAGCGGGGCTGGCGGGGGTGGCGCGGAGCGGCGCGGCCTGCATGGTGGGTGACTCCCTCTGATCTGTTCGGAGAAGCAGGAGTGAGGTGCGGGAGCGGTGCGTGCATCCATCGTCACCGAAAGGTGTTACCAACGGATGACCTGCCGGTCAAACACCAATGAAACGTTGACGCGGCCCCCACGCCCCCCGTTCCGGGGGAGTGCGGGCCGCGTCCTCAGCATGTGCCACGTTTCACAAGACGGCGCGCCGGGAGCGTCAAACCGCCTGACTGGACGCCTCGACCTCGCGCCGCTCGACAGCCTGCTGGTAAAGGCGGCCGGCGCGGTAGGAGGAGCGGACCAGCGGGCCGGACATGACACCCGCATAGCCGATCTCCTCGGCCTCTTCCTTCAGCTCCACGAACTCGGCGGGCTTGACCCAGCGCTCGATGGGGTGGTGGCGCACCGACGGGCGCAGGTACTGGGTGATCGTGATCAGCTCGCAGCCCGCGTCGTACAGGTCCTGCAGCGCCTGGCTGATCTCCTCGCGCTCCTCGCCCATGCCCAGGATGAGGTTGGACTTGGTGACCAGACCGGCCTCGCGGGACTTGGAGATGACGTCCAGCGAACGCTCGTAACGGAAGCCGGGACGGATCCGCTTGAAGATCCGCGGGACCGTCTCGACGTTGTGGGCCAGCACCTCCGGGCGGGAGGAGAAGACCTCGGCGAGCTGCTCGGGGACCGCGTTGAAGTCGGGGATCAGCAGCTCGACGCCGGTGTCGGGCATCGAGGCGTGGATCTGCCGGACCGTCTCGGCGTAGAGCCAGGCGCCGCCGTCCTCCAGGTCGTCGCGCGCGACGCCAGTGATGGTGGCGTACTTCAGGCCCATGGTCTGCACGGACTCGGCGACCCGGCGGGGCTCGTCGCGGTCCAGCTCCTGCGGCTTGCCGGTGTCGATCTGGCAGAAGTCGCAGCGGCGGGTGCACTGGTCGCCGCCGATGAGGAACGTGGCCTCGCGGTCCTCCCAGCACTCGAAGATGTTGGGACAGCCCGCCTCCTGGCAGACCGTGTGCAGACCCTCGCTCTTGACCAGGCCCTGGAGGTGGTTGTACTCGGGACCCATTTTGGCCCGGGTCTTGATCCACTCGGGCTTGCGCTCGATGGGCGTCTGGCTGTTCCGGACCTCCAGGCGCAACATCTTGCGTCCGTCGGGTGCGACTGCGGACACGTCCGGCTCCCTACGACTTCGTTTCTTCGGCGTACACCAGGGTACGCCCGTTGATTCGCACGTCTTTACGTGCGGTGCAACCCCGTATGACGGGGGCGCATTCCCGGTGGTCTGCGGGGTGCATGATCGGCGGCCGGCCGGTCAGACCGCGCGGGGGAGCAGCTCGGCGCCCTCCAGGACGTCCCGCAGATGCTTCTCGGCCACGGGCAGTACATCGGCGATGCTGATCTCACGGCCGAGCTCGTTGGCCAGGGAGGCGACACCGGCGTCCCGGATACCGCACGGCACGATCTTGTCGAACGAGGTGTTGTCGGGGTTCACATTGAGCGCGAAGCCGTGCATCGTGACGCCCTTGGCGACGCGGATGCCGATCGCGGCGAGCTTGCGGTCCTCACGGCGCTGGCCGGCGTTGGACGGCGCGTACTCCGGGCCGTTCAGCCGCGGGTCGAACAGCTCGTCCGTGACCCGCGGGTCGAAGTCGAGATTCAGCCCGCCCAGGGCCGCCCGCTCCTCGACCGGGTCGCCCAGCACCCACACACCGCTGCGGCCCTCGACCCGGGTGCCCGTGACGCCGAACTCGGCGCAGACCCGGATCAGAGCCTCTTCGAGGCGGCGGACATGGGCCACGACGTCAACCGGGCGCGGCAGCTTCTGGATGGGGTAGCCCACCAGCTGGCCGGGCCCGTGCCAGGTGATCTTCCCGCCGCGGTCCACGTCGACGACCGGGGTCCCGTCCAGCGGGCGCTCGTCGTCGGAGGTACGCCGTCCGGCGGTGTAGACGGCCTGGTGCTCCAGCAGCAGACAGGTGTCGGGCACCTCGTCGGCGAACCGGGCGGCATGCACCCGGCGCTGCTCCTGCCAGGCGGATTCGTACTCCACGGCGTCGGCGCCGAAGCCCAGATGCACAAAGCGCAGCCCCTCGGGTGCGGGGGTCTCCCCCCGAGAGATCGCAGTCACGGCAGCTCCTCTTCGAACCTCTGTTGCACTTTGCTGCAACGTTGATGCCACTTCGCGCCCATGCCACTCTACGGCCGCCGTCCCCGGTCCCCGCAGGCGGCCGCTGTCCCGGCCGGTGCGTCCCTGCTCACACGATCGGATGAACGCGGGTCACAGGCCGCGAATGGGCCGCCGAAGGCCGTTACATTCACGCCGTTCCACAAGGGCGCTGAGCATGCCGGACAGGGTCCGCCGAACCCGGCAGTGCGGCCCGGAAGGCAGGAGACCGGTAAAGCTGATGACGGAACGACCCCCGCACCACACGCCCAACCGCCAGCTCGCCGCGCTCATCGCCGAGGCCGGATTCTCCAATGCCGGGCTGGCCAGACGCGTCGATCAGCTGGGTATCGAGCACGGCCTCGACCTCCGTTACGACAAGACGTCGGTGACCCGCTGGCTGCGCGGCCAGCAGCCCAGAGGCACCACCCCCGCGCTCATCGCGGAGGTGTTCACCCGCCGGCTGGGGCGCCGGCTGTCCGCCCAGGACCTCGGCCTGGACGCCTGCGCGCCGGTGTACGCCGGACTCGAATTCGCCGCGACCCCCAGCGAGGCGGTGGACATCGTCAGCGGCCTGTGGCGCAAGGACTCCGGCAGCCACGCCGAGCTCCGCAAGATCGCCTTCACCCCGGCCGGGCTGGTGGTGCCCAGCCGGGACTGGCTGATCGGCCGCGCCGACGAACGCGTCGCCCGCGGTGAGGCCCAGCCCGAGGGCGCGGGCCGGGTGCCCGGACAGAGCCGGGTCACGGTGCCGCGGCAGCGCCGCAACGACCGGGTCGACCGCACCCAGGGCTCCCGGGTCACCTCCGGTGACATCGCGGCGCTGCGCTCGGTCGGCGAGCTCTTCCGGGCGCTGGACCACGCCTATGGCGGCGGCCACGCCCGGCAGGCACTGGTGCGCTATCTGGAGCACGAGGCCGAGCCGATGCTGCGCGGCACCTACGGCGAGGCCACCGGCCGCCGGCTGTTCGCCGCCGCCGCCGATCTGACCAGGCTGGCGGGCTGGACCTCGTACGACATCGCGGCCCACGGCCTGGCGCAGCGGTACTTCGTCCAGGCCCTGCGGCTGGCCCAGGCGGCCGGCGACCGGGCGTACGGGTCCTACGTCCTGGTGACGATGAGCCGGCAGGCCGTCTATCTGGGGCACGGCAGAGAGGCCGTCCAGCTGGCGCGCGTCGCCCAGCAGGGCATCGGCAGCAGCGCGCCGCCCACGGTGCAGGCGCTGCTGCACTCCGCGGAGGCCCGCGGCCATGGCGTCCTGGGCGAGGTCCGGGCCTGTACGGCGGCGCTGGCCCGCGCCGAGCGGGCGCTGGAGACCGTCCGCCCCGGCGACGACACCCCGTACTGGGCGCGCTTCTTCGACGAGGCCCAGCTGGCCGACGAGCTGGCGCACTGCCACCGCGATCTCCAGCAGTACCGCGCGGCCTCCCAGCACGCCGAACGCTCCCTCCAGCTGCGCGCGGCCGGCTTCGCCCGCAGCCGGCTCTTCTGCCGGGTGGTGCTGGCGACCGCGCGGCTGGGCCTGGGAGAGCTGGAGCAGGCCTGCACGCTGGGCGCCGAGGCCGCGCTCCAGGCCTCCGAGATGCGGTCCGTACGGGCCCACGAGTACGTCCGGGAGTTCGAGCGCCGCCTGGAGCCGTACCGGGACGCGGCGGCGGTCCGGGGGTACCGGGAACGGGTGGCGGCGCTGGGGTGACCCCCGGCCGGGCCCCGGGGCACCCCAGGGGCCCGGCCCCGGAGGTCAGGCCGCCGTGGGCAGGGTGTCCGGTTCCGTCGTGAGGGCGGGCAGGCCGAAGTCCTGGAGGACGGCGCGGGCCGCGCGCCGTCCCGAGTTCAGGGCGCCCTGGAGCGTGCTGGTGTCGCGGTGGTCGCCGCACACATAGAGACCGGCGAGCACCCGCACCGGGCGCTCCGGGTCGTACGGTGCGGGCATCGCGGGGACCGCGTACGGGTCGTGATGGGCGGTCAGCAGCTGCCGGTCCGCGGTGTGCGCGCCGTAGATCCGGTCGAGCTGCGGCCGGACCGCCCGGTCGAGCACGGACACCGGCAGCGCCGCCGCGGCCCCGTGCACGGCCGTGGTGATCAGGGACCGGCCCGGCGGCGTACGGGACGGGTCGACCGCGCCGGCGACGTAGGTGTAGGCGACCGGGCCGTCGGTCGGCAGGATCAGCGCCGTGTCGCGCAGCGCCGCGCCGCGGCCTCCCGGGGCCACCGTCGCGGTGTGGTGCAGGACGGTCACCGGGTGGAAGGCGGGCACCCGCAGTCCCGGCAGCAGCTCGGCCGCCTCGCGTGCGCCGGTCGCCACCAGTACCGCCCGGCACGGGACATGACCGTGCTCCGCGGTGCTGACGCCGGTGGTGGAGACGGCGGTGACCTGCACGGACGTACGGACCGTGCCGGGTGGCAGCGCGGCGGCGAGCAGTTCGGGGACGGCCGCGGCGCCGCCGGCCGGCAGCCACAACCGGCCCTCGGCGTAGGCGCGCAGTGCCGCCGCGGCACCGCGGCTGGAGCCCCGCAGCTGCGGATCGCACAGCAGCGCGCCCAGCAGGGGCCGCAGCAGCGCGTCATGGGTGCGCGGCGGGAAGGCGGGGCGGCCCGCCAGGGCGTCGCGGATCGGGCGGTCGGCGGGCGGGCCGTGGGTGGCGGAGGCGTGGGGAGTGACGGAGGTGACGGCGGCGCGGTCGCCGTGGCGGTCCGTACGCCGGTCCGCTTCCTGCTCACCCCACTGGTCGGTGAGACGGCCTGTCTGGCGGCCCGCCTGACGACCCGCCTGACGGTCCGTCCGGCGCTCCGTACGACGGTCGGCGCGCGAGAGGGCGCGTGCCGCGGCGAGGGCGCCCCTGGTGCTCCGGGGTGCGCTGATGCGCTGCGCCCGTTGGCCGTTGTGGAGGATCGGACCGGGGGCGAACGGACGCAGTGTCAGCTCGCCGAGCCCCGGTGTGCGGCGCAGCTCGGCGGCGGAGACGGCCAGCGGCCGCGCACAGCGGTCCAGCCGGAAGCCGTCGAGGGGGTCGGTGACGGACCGGCCGCCGATCCGTGGCGCGGCCTCCAGGACGGTGACCGACACCCCTACGCCGGTCAGATGGCGGGCGGCGGCGAGTCCGGCCGGGCCGGCTCCCACGATGACGACGTCCACGGCCGATGCGGTGCGCAGCACTTGCCCCTCCCGAGGTCGGTCCCAAATGGCGGCACCGAGTGTCATGCCCGGTACAGCTGCGAGAGATGCCGAGTCGTGGGTGTGAGGTGACGGGCAGGGAGGGGGCGGCCCGTGCGACGGGGGTGCCCGGGGGCGTGCCGGAGCGCCCTTGGCCGCGGCTTGCCGTGGTGGCCGGGCGGGTCTCGCCGTGGACGGTCAGGCGGCGGCCCGGACCGCTTCCACGATGCGGGGGTGGCGGAAGGAGAACCCGGAGTCCAGCAGCCGCTGCGGGATGACCCGCTGGCTGCCCAGCACGTCACCGGCGAACTCGCCGAGGACGGTCCGCAGCACCGGCGCCGGGACGGAGAACAGCGTGGGGCGGTTCAGCACCTTGCCCATCACGGCGGTCACCTCGCGGTTGGTGACCGGCTCCGGCGCCGTGAGGTTGACCGGCCCGGCCAGGTCCTCGGTGTCGAGGAGATGGCGGAGCGCCGCGATGTGGTCGTCCAGGGAGATGAAGCTCCAGTACTGGCTGCCGTCGCCGAGCCGCCCGCCCAGACCGAGCCGGAAGACCGGGAAGAGCCGGCCCCAGGCGCCGCCCGAGCGCGCCACGACCAGACCGGTGCGGGCGAAGACGGTACGGATACCCGCGTCCTGGGCCGGCTTCGCGGCGTCCTCCCAGGCCGTACAGACCTCCGGCAGGAACCCGTGGCCGGCCGGCGCGCTCTCGTCCGTACGCCGGTCGCCGGTGTCGCCGTAGTAGCCGATCGCGCTGCCGCACACGAAGACCCGCGGCGGGGTGTCCATGGCGGCGAGGGCCGAGGCGATGGCCCGGGTGCCCAGTACCCGGCTGTCGCGGATCTCCTGCTTGTAGGCGGCCGTCCAGCGGTGGTCGCCGACCCCGGCGCCGGCCAGATGGACCACCGCCTCGCAGCCGGCCAGTCCGGCGGTGTCGACCTCCTGCCGCTTGGGGTCCCAGCGCACTTCACCGGCGGCCGTGGGCGCACGCCGTACGAGCCGGACGACGTCATGGCCTCCCCCTGGGCCCCCGGCCCGGGAGGTGTCCCCGCTGCGCAGGGACCGTACGAGCGCCGTGCCGATGAGTCCGGTCGAGCCGGTGATCGCGATCCGCATGGATCCATACTGCCCGCAGCGGCGGACCGGTGGCGGCATCCCTGGCCGGAAGCCGCCACCGGCCCGCGGCACGCCCTACGGCTTGAAGCGGTCCCAGAGGGTGGGGAAGCGCTCCGCCATGGCCTGGTCGTCGTCGAAGTCGAGGTAGGTGCCGAGCGGTTCGCGGGGCGGCGGGGGCAGTTCCAGGTCCGGCATCACCCCGCCGGTCATCTGCTCGTACGCCTCGTCGGCCGCGTAGCCCAGCTCCTCGGCGTCGCCGTCCACCGTCTCGTCGAAGTCGTCCACCAGCTCGGCGAGCTGGTCCGGGTCGTGCAGCGCGCCCTCGAAGACCTCCCGGCCCTGGCCGATCAGCCAGCAGCGGAAGTAGTCGAAGGCGTCATCGCTGGCGCCGCCCAGCATCACGGAGGCGGCGGCCCACAGATCCCAGGAGTACGCCCGGTTGTAGCGGGCCTCGAAGTGGCGGGCGAAGTCCA
Source organism: Streptomyces sp. G7(2002) (assembly GCF_028870195.1). Classification (NCBI taxonomy): domain Bacteria; kingdom Bacillati; phylum Actinomycetota; class Actinomycetes; order Kitasatosporales; family Streptomycetaceae; genus Streptomyces; species Streptomyces sp. G7(2002). The sequence goes on along the minus strand of NZ_CP102609.1, from coordinate 3,009,413 downwards.
CGACGGCGTCAGGGTCGAGCCCGAGCAGCCGCTCGACCAGTGCGTCGGCCTGCTCCTCGGGGTCGCCCTCAGCGGCCTCGCGGGAGCCGTCGATCAGCTCCCAGAACTCCGTCTCGTCCATCACCGCTCCAGCATCTGCCCTGCCGGCGCCCGCCGCATGCGGAGTACCCCGGATGCGAGGGGGTCGTTATCCGGATTGGTGACGGGCCGTCCGGAAGGGTGACGGGGTGTTCGGATCGCCGCTCGCGCACCCCGGTCGGTGATCCGTCTTGTGACCGTCCCAAGAATCACTCGTTGGAAGGCGTGCAACGGCAAACGACCGTATTTCCCCCATTTCGCGAAGGGCTGTTCCAGGCCATGCCCATGGACGAACGCACCCGGGCCGATGTCGAACGGGCCGAGGCGGCCATCGTCGAGCACTATCCACGGCTCGTCCGCCTCACCTACCTCGTACTGCCCCCGTCGACGGGCCGCCACCGCCGGGTCCTGACCGCACACGGTCTGGTCCAGCGCGCGCTGCCCCGGACCCGGCTGCGCCGCCCGGACGGCGGGCTGCCGGCCCAGCGCGGCCCGGCCCCCGAGTCCGGCTACGACCTGGTGCGGCAACGGGCCCTGCGGCTGGCACTGGCCTACGAGGGACAGCCGGTCCGGGCACTGCCGGCCCTGCCCCTGGTCTGGGGACTGCGGCTCTTCCCGCGGGCCGGCGGCGCCGATGAACTCGCCCTGGACCAGGCGCTTTCCGCCGCCCCGGCAGCGGTACGGGCCGCCCTCGGGCTGTGGCACCTGGAAGGCCTGGACGAGGACGCCGCGCGCGCCGTGCTGGCGCGGGCCGGGGCCGAGGACCCGGACGCGGCGCAGCGGGCGGCCGCACAGCTCGACCGCGAGACCGGGGCCGGGGCGGCCGCCCTGCTGAGCTCGGGGGAGTTCGACCCGTGCATGGTGCAGACCCGGCCGACGGACCTGCTGCGCCGCCGGCAGCGGGTGCGGGCGGTGGCCGCGGTGGCGGCCGTGCTCGCGATCGGCGCGGCGGTGGCCGGATCCTGGCCCGGCACGGACCGGGCGGGGCGCGCCGAGACCGCCGCCCAGCAGGCGCTCGACCCGGACCGGCTGCTGCGCACCCCCAACGAGCAGTGGACGGACACCTCCCGGGTCGACTTCACCGCCTGGCCCGTCCGCGGCCGGCAGGCCGGCGACCGGAAGCTGCTGGCACGGGCCCTGCGGGTCTGGGCGGCGCCGCCCCCCGACGCCCGGATCACGGCGGCCGCGGGCACCTCCACCCGGCCGCCCGGCCATCCGCCGCAGCTGCTGTACGCGGGCCTGATCGACAACGTCATGGTGGTGGTCCTCCACGACGGGGAGCGCTTGGTCCGCTACGCCGAGCCCGAAGACGCCACGCCCACACTGCACTTCGCCCGGGTCGACGGCGCGGATCTGACAACCGCTGCCGCGCTGGTGATCGGGCGCGGCAACGGCTGGATGCGCTATCTGCTCGCGCCGTGGATCTCCGAGATCACGACCCGCGATCTGCCGGCGCCGGCCGCCCCGCCGCACGGGCTGCATGTCGCCCCCGACGGGGTCACCGACCGGATCCCGATCCCGCCCCCGGCGGGCGCCGGCTGCGGGCGCTGGCCGGTGGCCCAGCTCCGGCCCTCGACGCGGATCGTGGCGCCCGGCCGGAACGCCGCCTTCCTGGTGGCCGACCTCGACGATCTCGTCCCCGTCTCCCTCACCTCCGGGCCCCCGCCGTCCGGCGGCGCACCGGCCGGCGCGCCGGGCGAGGCGACCGGCGCGCCCGCGCTGCGGAGCTGGGCCCGTACGGCCTGCTCGCTCGGGTCGCTGCGGGGCGCCGGCGTACGCTCCGTCAACACCTGGGAGTTCGCCCAGCAGCGGCTCCCCGAGGGCGGCGGCAGCGCGACTTGGGTGTGCACCCGCGCCGACACCTGGCGCGGGCCCGGCAGCGTGACCCTGCGGTTCGTGCCGCCAGCCGCGCGCCCGGCCGACCCCGGGCGGATCGCCGGACGGGCCGAGAACACCGCTGCCTGCAGCCGCTTCGGGCCCGATGTGGTGGGGGACATCCACTGGCGGGCGAAGTCCGGCAAGTGGTATCTGCTCGCGGCCGGCAGCCAGGAGGTCGGCGGACTCGATGCCACGGGCGGGGTCCGCGCCACCGCCGCGGAGCGCACCCTCGCCGCACCGGCCGGGCCGGACACCCCGGCGGAGGTCGTCGGACGGCTGCGGAGCGGGGGGAGCGTACGGGCGCCGCATCCGTAGCCGGTGGACGGATTGCCGTGCGGTGCGCGCTGAATCCGGACAGAAGGTGTCGGGTATCGCTGTCAGGGTCGCCGTTGCAGAGGCAAGGCACCTGACAGCGAGGAGTGGCGTACGTGACCGGACGGAAAGAACTGGCGGGACGGGTGGCGCTGGTCGCCGGGGCGACCCGGGGCGCCGGCCGGGCGATGGCGGTGGAGCTGGGCCGGGCCGGGGCCCTGGTCTATGTGACGGGGCGGACGACCCGGGAGCGCACCAGCGAGGTCGGCCGGCCCACGGAGACGATCGAGCAGACCGCGGAGCTGGTGACCGCCGCGGGCGGCATCGGCATCGCCGTACCGACCGACCATCTGGACCCGGCGCAGGTCAAGGCGCTGACCGAGCGCATCGACCGGGAGCAGGGACGGCTGGATGTGCTGGTCAACAGCGTCTGGGGCGGTGACCGGCTGCTCGAGTTCAACACCAAGCTGTGGGACCTCGACCTGGAGAACGGGCTGCGGATGTTCCGTCTCGGCATCGACACCCACGTCATCACCAGCCATTACGCGCTGCCGCTGCTGATCCGGCGGCCCGGCGGCCTGGTCATCGAAGTCACCGACGGCACCGACACCTTCAACCGCACCTACCGCGAGAACCTCTGCTTCGACCTCACCAAGAACGCCCCGCACCGTATGGCCTTCGGCCTCGCCGCCGAGCTGAAGGAGTACGGCGGCACGGCGGTCTCGCTCACCCCCGGCTTTCTGCGGTCCGAGGAGATGCTGGACCACTTCGGGGTGACGGAGGAGACCTGGCGCGACGCGGTGGCCAAGGAGCCGCACTTCGCCATCGCCGAGTCGCCGGCCCTGATCGGCCGCGGTGTCCGCGCGCTGGCCGCCGACCCGGACAAGGCACGCTGGAGCGGCCAGTCGCTCTCCAGCGGTCAGCTGGCGCAGGAGTACGACTTCACCGACACCGATGGCTCACGGCCCGACGCCTTCGGCTACTTCGCGGATGTGGTCTTCGGCGGGAAGGAGGGGAGCGCGGCCGACTACCGGTAGCCCTGCGGGGCGCGCCGACATTGGAGCATGGGCCCTTCGGCCCTACGCCTTCCGCGGGGGCGGTTTGTCGGCTGCGGCGTTCGTCCTCGCTGGGCGCGCAGTTCCCCGCGCCCCTTTGGGGCGCGGCCGCACCGGGCTTCGGCTAGGCCGCTCGGCCCCCCGGTCACGTGTACAGCGCGGCTGTCCGCCGGGCGGCCGCGGCGAACTGCGCGCGCAGCCCGGGGGGCGCGAGTATCTCGCCCTCCGGGCCGAGTCCCAGCAGCTGGGCGTAGGCGACGTCGGCGGACTCCACGGCGAGGGTGACCGTCAGCCGGCCCTGCTCATCGGGGCCGCCCGCGCTCTGCGCCCGGTCGATCGCCTCGCGGGCCGCCGCGCGTTCGGTGACGTACGGCAGCTGGCGGACGCCGCGCGCGGAGAGCCGCAGCACCACCTCCTCATGCAGGATCGACCGGGCGAACTGCGCCGCCCGCTCCGCCCAGAACGCCGGCAGGTCGAAGGACGCCTCACGGGTGAACCGCTCCCCGGCAGCCTCGGCTCCGGAGGCCCGGTCGCGCTCCGTGAGCGCCACGGCGGTGAACCGGTCGACCCGGTAGACGCGGAAGTCCCCCTCCGTACGCGCCGCCAGATACCAGACCCCCGCCTTCAGCACGAGGCCGTACGGCTCCAACTCCCGCTCCACCTCGGTGTCCTTGCGGCGGTAGCGGGCGGTGATCCGGCGGTCGTCCCAGACCGCGTCGGCTATGTCGGGCAGCAGGGCGGGGGTCTCGGGCTCCTGATACCAGGCGGGTGCGTCGAGATGGAAGCGCTGGGCGACGCCCGTCGCGGCGTCCCGCAGCTCCGGCAGCAGGGCGGCGGAGACCTTCAGCCGGGCGGCGGACGCGGCGTCCGCGAGCCCCATCTCGCGCAGGGCGGAGGGCACCCCCGACAGGAAGAGCGCCTCCGCCTCGCTGCGGCCGAGGCCGGTGAGGCGGGTGCGGTAGCCGCCTATGAGGCGGTAGCCGCCCGCCCGGCCGCGGTCCGCGTATACGGGCACCCCCGCTTCGGAGAGCGAGAGGACGTCCCGGGCGACCGTCCGCTCGGAAACCTCCAACTCCTGCGCCAGCTCGGGCCCCGTCATCGACGGCCGCGCCTGGAGCAGCAACACCATCTTGATCAGCCGCGCAGCACGCATGTCTCCATCATGCCGGGGGGTACTGACAATGGTTTGTCTGCGGCTGCGGTTGTGGCTGGTCGCGCAGTTCCCCGCGCCCCTGCGTGGCGCGGCCGGTCCGTCACTTGCTTCTGGGGCTGTGCGGGTTGGTGGGGGCTGGGGTTTTGCGGGGTGTGTGGTTGCCGCGGGGTCGGAGGGGACGCACCGGTACCCGTCCTCGGCGCGGGCGACGCGGCTACGTGGGGTTGATTGCCCCGGCGTTCGCTCCAGTCCTGCGGGCGGGCACCGGTACATCCCCTCCAACCGTTCAGCGTTGCCGACTGCCGGCCGGTGACACCGTCCGTCACGGACCAGACCCTGGCCGCGCCCCATCTGCGGGCGGTCCGGCCAGTTCCCTGCCAAGGGGTGCCGCGCATTGGTCGTGACGGTGATCGGTACGGCGGGTCAGCCGCGTACGTACGGTGGTCGGAGGGGATGTCCGGTGAGCCGCCCGCAGGACCCGGAGCGAACAACGGGGTGAAGAACCTCTGGGACCCGCGTCGCCCGCGCCGTGGGGGCACCTCCCGGCCGAAGGCTGGGGGAGGGTTACCGGGCGTCCCCTCCGACCCACCACCCACATCCCGTAGGCGAACCGGCCCCAGCCCACGGCAAACCGCAAACCGCAAACCGCGAACGATAAAGCCCGGCCCGGCCGTAGCCAGGGCATGGTCGGCCGGGCCGGTGGTGGGTTCCCGTGCGGAGGCCCCGGGCGCGGGAAGGTGGCCTCCGCACGGGAGATCGGGGTGCCCCTGAGGGGCTAGGCGTCACAGGCCGGGGCGCGGCCCGTGGCTCAGAGGCCGTAGCGCTCCTTGGCCTCCTTGACGGTCTCCGGCTTGACCTGGCCGCGGCGGGCGAGCGCGGCCAGTGCCTGGACGACGACCGACTGCGGGTCGACGCCGAAGTGCCGGCGGGCCGCCTCGCGGGTGTCGGAGAGGCCGAAGCCGTCGGTGCCGATGGAGGTCCAGTCCTGCTCGACCCAGGGGGCGATCTGGTCGGGGACCGCACGCATCCAGTCGCTGACCGCGACGACCGGGCCGGGGGCGCCGGCCAGGGCACGGGTGACGTACGGGACGCGGTCCTCGCCGTCCAGACGGGCGGCGTCGCACTCCAGGGCGTCCCGGCGGAGCTCCGTCCAGGACGGCGCCGACCACACGTCCGCCGCCACACCCCAGTCGGCAGCCAGCAGCTGCTGTGCCTCCAGGGCCCAGTGGATGGCGGTGCCGGACGCCAGCAGCTGGAGCTGCGGGCTGTCGGCCTCGGGCCGGGTGCCCTCGTTGAAGCGGTAGAGGCCCTTGAGGATGCCCTCCTCGACGCCCTCCGGCATGGCCGGCTGGACCTTGGTCTCGTTGTAGACCGTGAGGTAGTAGAAGACGTCCTCGGCGTCCGGGCCGTACATACGGCGCAGACCTTCCTTGACGATGACCGCGACCTCGTAGGCGAAGGCCGGGTCGTAGGAGAGCGCCGCCGGGTTGGTGGAGGCGATCAGGTGCGAGTGGCCGTCGGCGTGCTGGAGGCCCTCGCCGGTCATCGTCGTACGGCCGGCGGTCGCGCCGATGACGAAGCCGCGGCCCAACTGGTCGGCCAGCGCCCAGAACTGGTCGGCGGTGCGCTGCCAGCCGAACATCGAGTAGAAGATGTAGAAGGGGATCATCGGCTCGCCGTGCGTCGCGTAGGACGTCGCGGCGGCGGTGAAGTCGGCGAGCGAACCGGCCTCGGTGATGCCCTCGTTGAGGATCTGGCCGTCCTTGGCTTCCTTGTACCAGAGCAGCTGGTCGCGGTCGACCGGGTCGTACGTCGCGCCCTTGGGGGAGTAGAGGCCGGCCGTCGGGAAGAGCGACTCCATGCCGAAGGTGCGGGCCTCGTCGGGGACGATGGGGACCCAGCGCTTGCCGGTCTCCTTGTCCCGCATCAGGTCCTTGATCAGCCGGACGAACGCCATGGTGGTGGCGATCTCCTGGCTGCCGGAGCCCTTCTTCAGCGCGTCGAAGGCCTTGTCGGCGGGCATCGGCAGCGGCTTGGCGACGACCTTGCGGGCGGGGGCCGGGCCGTCGAGGGCCGCGCGCCGCTCGCGCAGGTAGACCATCTCGGGGGAGTCGTCGGCGGGGCGCCAGTACGGCACCTGGTCGCCCTCCAGCGCGCTGTCCGGGATGGGGAGTTCGAGGACGTCACGCATGGTGCGGAACTCCGCCATGGTGAGCTTCTTCATCTGGTGGTTGGCGTTACGGGACTCGAAGCCCGTGCCGAGGGTGTAGCCCTTGACGGTCTGCGCCAGGATGACGGTCGGCGCGCCCTGGTGCTCGACGGCGGCCTTGTAGGCGGCGTACACCTTGCGCGGCTCGTGGCCGGCGCGGGAGGTCTGGAACAGCTCCAGCAGCTTGGCGTCGGTCAGCCGGTCGGCGAGGGCCTTCAGGGAGTCGTTGGCGCCGAAGAAGTGCTCGCGCAGGTAGGCGGCGTCGCGGGTGGCGTACGTCTGGAACTGCGCGTCGGGGGTCTCGCCGAGGCGGCGGATCAGGGCGCCGTCGGTGTCGAGCGCGAAGACCTCGTCCCAGGCCTGGCCCCACAGCGACTTGACGACGTTCCAGCCGGCCGCGCGGAACTGGGCCTCCAGCTCCTGCACGATCTTGAAGTTGGGGCGGACGGGACCGTCGAGGCGCTGCAGGTTGCAGTTGATGACGAAGGTCAGGTTGTCCAGGCCTTCACGGCCGGCCAGCGCCAGGGCGGCGGTCGACTCGGGCTCGTCCATCTCGCCGTCGCCCAGGAAGGCCCAGACGTGGGAGTTGGCGGTGTCCTTGATGCCGCGGTGCTCCAGATAGCGGTTGAAGCGCGCCTGGTAGATCGCGGAGAGCGGGCCGAGGCCCATGGAGACGGTGGGGAACTCCCACAGCCAGGGCAGCCGCCGCGGGTGCGGGTACGAGGGCAGGCCCTCGCCGCCGGTCTCCTGGCGGAAGCGGTCGAGGTGGTCCTCGGTGAGGCGGCCCTCGAGGAAGGCGCGGGCGTAGACGCCGGGGGAGGCGTGGCCCTGGATGTAGAGCTGGTCGCCGCTGCCGTCGCCTTCCTTGCCGCGGAAGAAGTGCTGGAAGCCGGTCTCGTAGAGCCAGGCGGCGGAGGCGAAGGTGGCGATGTGGCCGCCGAGGCCCAGCGCGGAGCCGCGGGTGACCATCGCGGCGGCGTTCCAGCGGTTCCAGGCGGTGATCCTGGCCTCCATCGCCTCGTCGCCCGGGAAGTCGGGCTCGGCGGAGGTCGGGATGGTGTTGACGTAGTCCGTCTCCAGGAGGGACGGCAGGGCGGTGCCCTCGGTGCGCGCGGTGTGCTCAAGGGCACGGCGCATCAGGTACGCGGCGCGATGCGGGCCCGCCGCCTTGGTGACGGCGTCGAGCGACTCGCGCCACTCGGTCGTCTCCTCGGGGTCGCGGTCCGGGAGCTGGTCGAGCTGGCTGTACGGCAGGCGCACGGGATCGGGCATGGGTGGCCCCTTTCCGGACGGGAGGTAGCTCGGGGGTGTCGTCGCGATCGGGCCGCGTCCTCAGGGTGGACGGCGGCCTTGACGACACCCCCTACGAGTTCGGCAGGCAGGGTTGTCGCGCCCCGAAGGAGGACGATACGCCTCTGATCGATGATCGATCAACGCTCAACGAAGGAAAAACCGCAGGTCGGCACGGGGTGCCGTAATTTCGGGCACCGCGTGCCAGTCCTACAGAGGGCCTGCCGGCCCCTCCCGGACCCGCCTCAGACCCGGGGTGCGCAGCTCAGCACATGCGACTTGAGCAGGGCGCCGATCTTCGGATCGCGCCGCCGGAACGCGTCCACGATCTCCTGGTGGTCCTGGGCGTGCGAGCGCGGCTCCGGGCTGAACCAGCGGATCGACAGCGTCGTCCAGACCTCGATGCCCAGCGACTCCCAGGTGTGCAGCAGGACGGCGTTCCCGGCCGCCCGCACGATCTCCCGGTGGAAGGCCACGGTGTGCCGCACCTGCGCCTCCCCGTCACCCGTCAGATCCGCCTCGCGCAGCGCCTCCACCTCCCGCTCCAGCGCCGTGGTGTGCTCGGCCAGCCGCCCCGCCGCCAGCTCGGCGGCCACCTGCTCCAGCCCGGCCCGCACCGGGTAGCTCTCCTTGAGGTCGTCGGCGGTCAGGTTCCGTACCCGTACGCCCTTGTTCGGCGCCGACTCGATCAGCTGCAGCGACTCCAGCTCGCGCAGCGCCTCCCGTACGGGCGTCTGGCTGACCTCCAGCTCCACCGCGATCCGCCGCTCCACGATCCGCTCACCCGGCTGCCAGCGGCCGCTGACGATCCCCTCGAGGATGTGCTCGCGGATCTGCTCGCGCAGCGAATGGACGACGGGCGGGGTCATGAGGTGCTCCTTCAGAGCGGGTGGTGGCAGGAGGGCCATTATCCGGGAGGCGCGAGGGAGGCGGTCCTGGAGACGCGGCGGGGCCGGGCGCGGACCCCCGGGCCGTCCCGGGCCGGGGACGCAAAAGGGCCGGCCCCGGCTCGTACGAACCGGGGCCGACCCTCAGGACACGCCTGCCGCGTGACTGCCGGGACTCAGAGACCGATCTCGGTCTCGAACTCGGCGGCCTCCAGGATCTGCTTGACCGTGGTCAGGTAGCGGGCGGCGTCGGCGCCGTCCACCAGACGGTGGTCGTAGGAGAGCGCGAGGTAGGTCATGTCGCGCACCGCGATGGTCTCGCCGAGGTCCGGGTGGTTGATGACCACCGGGCGCTTGACGGTGGCACCGATGCCCAGGATGCCGACCTGGTTCGGGGGCACGATGACGGTGTCGAACAGGGCGCCGCGCGAACCGGTGTTGCTGATGGTGAAGGTCGCACCGGACAGCTCGTCCGGCGTGATCTTGTTCGCGCGGACCTTGCCCGCCAGGTCCGCCGTCTTGCGGGCGATACCGGCGATGTTGAGGTCACCGGCGTCCTTGATGACCGGGGTCATCAGGCCCTTCTCCGCGTCCACCGCGATACCGACGTTCTCGGTGTCGAAGTAGGAGATGGTGCCCTCGTCCTCGTTGATCCGGGCGTTGATGACCGGGTGGGCCTTCAGCGCCTGGACCGCGGCCTTGACGAAGAACGGCATCGGGGAGAGCTTGACGCCCTCACGCTGCGCGAACGCGTCCTTGGCCTGGTTGCGCATCCGCATGATCTTGGTGATGTCCACCTCGACCACGGAGGTCAGCTGCGCCTGGCTGTGCAGGGCCTTCATCATGTTGTCGCCGATGACCTTGCGCATCCGCGGCATCTTGACGGTCTGACCGCGCAGCGGCGACGCCTCGATGGCCGGAGCCTTCGACGCGGCGGGGGCAGCGGCGGCGGCCGGCGCGGCGGCCTTGGCGGCCTCGGCGGCGGCGATGACGTCCTGCTTGCGGATACGGCCACCGACGCCGGTGCCCTTGACCGTGGCGAGGTCGACGCCGTTCTCCGCGGCGAGCTTGCGCACCAGCGGGGTGACGTACGCGCCCTCACCGGCGGCCGGAGCCGGGGCGGCGGGGGCGGCAGCCGGGGCCGGGGCGGCCGGAGCCGGCGCGGGGGCCGGAGCCGGAGCGGCCGGGGCGGCGGGCGCCGGGGCGGCAGCAGCCGGAGCCGGAGCCGGGGTGGGCTCCGGGGCCGGAGCGGCGGCAGGGGCCGGGGCGGCCGGAGCCGGCGCGGCGGCCGGGGCGGCACCGGCGGCACCGATGACGGCGAGCTTGGCGCCGACCTCGGCGGTCTCGTCCTCGCCGACGACGATCTCCAGGAGGGTGCCGGAGGCCGGCGCCGGGATCTCGGTGTCGACCTTGTCGGTGGAGACCTCCAGCAGCGGCTCGTCGGCCTGGACCTCCTCGCCGACCTCCTTCAGCCAGCGGGTGACGGTGCCCTCGGTGACGCTCTCACCGAGCGCGGGGAGGACGACGTCGGTGCCCTCGGCGCCGCCCGCGGGGGCAGCGGCGGGGGCCTCGGCCGCGGGGGCCGGGGCGGGCTCGGGCTCGGGCTGTGCCTCGGCGGCGGGCGCCTCGGCAGCCGCAGGCGCCGAAGCGGCAGCCGGCGCACCGGTGCCGTCGTCGATGACGGCCAGCTCGGCGCCGACCTCCACGGTCTCGTCCTCGGCCACCTTGATGGCGGTCAGGACGCCGGCGGCCGGGGCCGGGATCTCGGTGTCGACCTTGTCGGTCGACACCTCGAGCAGCGGCTCGTCGGCCTCGACGCGCTCACCCTCGGCCTTGAGCCAGCGAGTGACGGTGCCCTCGGTGACGCTCTCGCCGAGCGCCGGCAGGGTTACGGAAACCGCCATGGTTTCAGTTGCTCCTTACAAGTGTGGTGCGGATGTGGTCGCGCCCGGGACTGAGGTCAGTCGTGGGAGTGGAGAGGCTTGCCGGCCAGGGCCAGGTGGGCCTCGCCGAGAGCCTCGTTCTGCGTCGGGTGCGCGTGCACGAGCTGCGCAACCTCGGCCGGCAGGGCCTCCCAGTTGTAGACCAGCTGGGCCTCACCGACCTGCTCGCCCATACGGTCACCGACCATGTGGACGCCGACCACGGCACCGTCCTTGACCTGGACGAGCTTGATCTCGCCCGTGGTCTTGAGGATCTTGCTCTTGCCGTTGCCCGCGAGGTTGTACTTGAGAGCGACGACCTTGTCGGCGCCGTACAGCTCCTTGGCCTTGGCCTCGGTGATACCCACCGAAGCGACCTCGGGGTGGCAGTACGTCACGCGCGGCACGCCGTCGTAGTCGATCGGCACGGTCTTCTGACCGGCCAGCCGCTCCGCCACCAGCATGCCCTCGGCGAAGCCGACGTGCGCGAGCTGGAGGGTGGGAACGAGGTCACCGACGGCCGAGATGGTCGGCACGTTGGTCTGCATGTACTCGTCGACGAGGACGTAGCCGCGGTCCATCGCGACGCCCTGCTCCTCGTAGCCCAGGCCCGCCGAGACCGGCCCGCGGCCGATCGCGACCAGCAGCACCTCGGCCTCGAAGGTCTTGCCGTCGGCGAGGGTGACCTTCACGCCGTCGGCGGTGTACTCGGCCTTGTCGAAGAAGGTGCCGAGGTTGAACTTGATGCCACGCTTGCGGAAGGCCCGCTCCAGCAGCTTGGAGCTGTTCTCGTCCTCGACCGGGACGAGGTGCTTGAGGCCCTCGATGATGGTCACGTCGGTGCCGAAGGACTTCCACGCGGAGGCGAACTCGACGCCGATGACGCCGCCGCCCAGCACGATCGCGGACTTCGGCACGCGGTCCAGCGTGAGCGCGTGGTCCGAGGAGATGATGCGGTTGCCGTCGATCTCCAGGCCCGGCAGCGACTTCGGCACGGAGCCGGTCGCCAGCAGGACGTGGCGGCCCTGGACACGCTGGCCGTTCACATCGACGGAGGTCGGGGAGGACAGCCGGCCCTCGCCCTCGATGTACGTCACCTTGCGGGAGGCGATCAGGCCCTGCAGGCCCTTGTACAGGCCCGAGATGACCTCGTCCTTGTACTTGTGGACCGCCTTGATGTCAATGCCCTCGAAAGTGGCCTTGACACCGAACTGCTCGCTCTCACGAGCCTGGTCGGCGATCTCACCGGCGTGCAGCAGAGCCTTGGTGGGGATGCAGCCGTTGTGCAGGCAGGTACCGCCGACCTTGCCCTTCTCGATCAGGGCGACGTCCAGGCCCAGCTGCGCCCCGCGCAGGGCAGCGGCGTAACCACCGCTACCGCCTCCGAGGATCACTAGGTCGAAAACGGTGCTGGCGTCGTTCGCCACGTCACGTCCTCCATGCATGGGTACGCCGGAGCCGGTCTCCAATGACCGGACGGCGGCTGTGGTTCGGCCGCTTTTACTTCGGCCCTGGGTAAGGGGGGCCCTGTCCTGCCGAGAACCCATCTTCGCACTTGTTCCACGAAGCCGGGACGGCGGGCCGGGCACTGAGACGGTGATCAGCCGCCCCGTACGGGTTACTGATGCGTATGACCGTGCGGATTTCGTCGAGGGCGAACGGGGATCCGCACGCGCCGACGGCCCCGGGCGGACCGCCCGGGGCCGTCGGAGGGAGCGGGCGCCGGGGAGGCTCCCCGGCCCGGCCGTCAGCCCAGGTCGCCCGCGGCGGTGCGCTCCGCGAGCCGGACCAGGGTGCGCACCGCGGATCCCGTGCCGCCCTTGGGGGTGTAGCCCCAGGGCGCGCCCTCGTGGAAGGCCGGGCCGGCGATGTCCAGGTGCGCCCACGGGATGCCCTCGCCGATGAACTCCTTCAGGAAGAGCCCGGCGACCAGGCCGCCGCCCATCCGCTCGCCCATGTTGGCGAGGTCCGCGACCGGGGAGTCCATGCCCTTGCGGAGCTCGGACGGCATCGGCATCGGCCAGGACTGCTCGCCGACCTCCTCGGCGATCTCGTGCACCGAGGTACGGAAAGCGTCGTCGTTGGCCATGATCCCGAAGGTGCGGTGGCCCAGCGCCAGCACCATCGCACCGGTCAGGGTGGCGACGTCCACGATCGCGTCCGGCGACTCCTCCGAGGCGCGGGTCAGCGCGTCGGCCAGTACCAGGCGGCCCTCGGCGTCGGTGTTGAGCACCTCGACGGTCTTGCCGCTGTACATGCGCAGCACATCACCGGGACGGGTGGCGGAGCCGGACGGCATGTTCTCGGCGAGCGCCAGCCAGCCGGTGACATTCACCTCCAGGCCGAGCCGGGCGGCGGCCACGACCGCGGAGAACACGGCGGCCGCACCGCTCATGTCGCACTTCATGGTCTCGTTGTGGCCGGCCGGCTTGAGCGAGATGCCGCCCGAGTCGTAGGTGATGCCCTTGCCGACCAGCGCCAGGGTCTTGGATGCCTTGGAGTGGGTGTACGCGATCCGTACCAGCCGCGGCGGGGCCTGGGAGCCCTGGCCGACGCCCAGCAGACCGCCGTAGCCGCCCTTCTTGAGGGCCTTCTCGTCGAGCACCTCGAACTTGAGGCCGAACTCCTTGGCCGCCGCCTGCGCCTCGGCCGCGAAGGACTTCGGGTCGAGGTCGTTGGGGGGCAGGTTGATCAGGTCGCGGGCGCGGTTGATCTCCTCGGCCAGCGCCTGGGAGCGCGCGGCGGCGGCCTTGAACTCCTTGTCGCGCGGCTTGCCGCCGAGGAGCGCGACCTCCCCGAGCGGCGCCGACTTGGCGTCGTTCTTCTTGGCGCCCTTGCCGTTCTGCGCGCTGTTGCCGTTGCGGGACGCGGCGTAGGAGTACGCGCCGAGCAGGGCGCCCTCGCTCACCGCGGCGGCCGCCTCGGCGTCCTCGACGGGCAGCGCGAAACCGGCCTTCTTGCTGCCGGCCAGCGCACGGGCGGCGCTGCCCGCGGCGCGCCGCAGCGCCTCGTGGCCGTAGCCGTCGTCCTTGCCCGGCGCCTCGCCCAGGCCGACCGCCAGCACGACCGGCGCCTTGAGGCCGTCCGCGGCGGGCAGCTTGGTCACCTCGCCCTCGGCACCACTCGCGCCGAGGGTCTCCAGCACGGCGGCGAGCTTGCCGCCGAAGGCCTTGTCCACGGCTTCCGCGCCGGGGGCGACAACGACGCCCTTGGCGCCCTTGGCCACGCCGACGACGACGGCATCCGCACGCAGCGTCGCGGCGGAAGAAGTACTGAGGGTCAGTGCAGTCACGGTGATGAGGGTCCTGTTCCGTCCGGGGAATCCGTCTGCGCGCAGCGCGCTGCTGCGGCTGAGCCTACGCTCGGCGGCGCCACAAGGCCCGTCCGATATCACACCCGCACATAACGGTGCCCCGGCAGTTGCCCGTATACCCGGTGAACTGCCCTTCCGGTCACTTCAGTTGGGCGCGCGGAAGGGGGCGCCGGCGCTAACCGAGCGTCAGAGCGACCAGCGCCGCGAGTCCCGCGCTCTCCGCGAGCGCCCCGAACACATCGCCGGTCACCCCGCCGAACCGCCGCCGGCAGTGCCGCAGCACCAGTTCGCCCACCCCGAGGCCGCACAGCGCCGCGAGCCCGGTGTGCAGCGCGCCGTACGGTCCGAAGCCGGCCCCGGCGGCCGCGCACCCGGCGGCCACCAGCGCCGCACACAGCAGCGCCGCCCGCACCGGGACGGTGCCCGCGACCGCCGCGCCGAGCCCCTCCGGGCGGGCGGCCGGCACCCCCGCGCGCGAGGCGAGGGTCAGCGCACAGCGGGCGGTGACCGCCGCGACGGCCGCCGCGACGGCGCCGTGCGCCCAGCCGTCCGCGTACAGCTCAAACAGCGCGGCCACCTGCGCCAGCAGGGTGAACAGCAGTGTGATCACCCCGAACGGGCCGATGTCGGACTGCTTCATGATGCGCAGCGCGTCCTCGGCGGGCCTGCCGCTGCCCAGCCCGTCGGCGGTGTCGGCGAGTCCGTCCAGATGCAGTCCGCGGGTGAGTACGGCGGGCACCGCGGCGCTGCCGACCGCGGCGAGCAGCGGCCCGCCGCCGAGCACCAGCAGCGCCCCGCCGACCGCGGCCGCGCCCAGCCCGACGACCAGCCCGGCCAGCGGTGCGCAGAGCATCCCGCCGCGCGCCGCCGCCCGGTCCCAGCGGGTGACGCGGACCGGCAGCACGGTCAGCGTGCCGAACGCGAAGCGCAGGGCGTCGGACGGGGCCGGGGGAGTGGGGGTCTCGGTCATCGCGGCAGGCTATCCGGGCGTCCACCGCGTTTGACCGCCGGTTCCGGCCGCCCGACAGGGCCTAATGGTGGCTATGTGTCCTTACGCGACAAAGGGGAGCGTGTGGGATGGGCCACTGGTGGTACCGCAATATCGTCGAGCCGGGGAAGCTGCCACTGCTGCTCGCCCTCGCCTCGTTCGTGCTGACCTTCCTCGTGACCCGGGCCGTCACCCGCCTCATCCGCGCGGGCAAGGGCCCGTTCCGCAACATCACCCCGGGCGGGGTCCATATCCACCATGTCGTCCCCGGTGTGGTGCTGATGGTCCTCGGCGGCTTCATCGCGCTGGCCGGCGGCCGGCGCGGGTTCGGCACCGGGGCCGCGGCGGTGCTCTTCGGGATGGGGGTGGGCCTCGTCCTGGACGAGTTCGCGCTCATCCTGCACCTGGACGACGTGTACTGGACCGAGGAGGGGACCAAGAGCGTCGAGATCGTCATCCTCACCGTCGCCCTGGTCGCCCTGATCCTCGGCGGCTTCCTGCCGTTCGGCGTCAATGAGCTCAGTCCGGACGAGGAGACCGACCGCTTCACGGTCGTGCGGACCGTGGCCGTCAACTTCCTCTTCGCGGTCATCGCCCTCACCAAGGGCAAGGGCCGGATCGCGGTCATCGGGGTGTTCGTGCCGTTCGTCGCGCTCTTCGGCGCGGTCCGGCTGGCCCGGCCCAACTCGCCCTGGGCCAGGCGCTTCTACCGCACCCGCCCGAAGCTGCGGGCCCGCGCCCGGGTCCGCGCCTACCGTCACGACCGCCGCTGGTCGGCGCTGCGCCGCAAGGTCGAAGACTTCATCGGGGGTGCGCCCAGCCGCTGACGCCCCGGGCCCGGCTTGCGCCGCCGCCGCAGCTCGCACAGTCCGCACAGCACCAGCACCGCCAGCACCGCCGCGACATGCTCCTTGCCCGCGAGGTTGTTCTTGATGGACACCACCTCGACGACCATCGCCACCGCCACCGCGGCACAGGTGAACCAGGCGCGATAGCGCCAGCACACGAACACCGCCAGCCCCACCACGGCCGCCGACGGCCCGGTGTCGGTGACGTACTTGTCCGAGTCGGGCAGCCCGAGCGGGCTCACCGGGCCGATCCAGATGCCGATCCGGGCGTACATCGTCCCGGCGAGCGTGGCGAGGTACGCGACGGCCAGCAGCTGCCGCCGGCCCACACAGATCTCGGCGATCCCGAAGACCACCAGGATCTGCGCCAGGGCACCCCACACCGGCAGGTCCAGTGCGGGCACGAACAGCGACAGCGGGGTGCGCAGCAGCGCCAGCCACAGATGCTCGTCGGCCTGTACGGAGCCGATGTTCTGGACGGTTTGGTAGCCCCAGGCCTGGTTCTGCACGAACTGGAAGACCAGGGTCAGAACCACCGCGGTGAGCGTCATCGGGATCGCCCGCAGCCGCGAGGCGGCCAGTGCGGCGCGTACCGTCCGCAGCAGCGGGCCCCATTCGGCGCGCGCGGCGCGACGCAGGAGGGGCACCTCTCCCCGGGCCGGCACGGGCCCTTCCCGCCGCCCCGCCCCGGCCGCGCTCATCTCTCCTTCTCCAGGTGCGTGCGGTTCAGCCACTTGGGCAGACCGGGTGCTTCCAGAAAACCTTCCGCGCGGCCGGCGGCGATCCCGATCCGCAGCAAATCGGTGCTCTTTTCGAAAAGCATGTAGCGCGGCTCCCAGATCGGCCGGTATTTCGCATTGGCGCGATACAGCGATTCGATCTGCCACCACCTGGAGAAGAAGCTGAGCAGCGAGCGCCACAGGCGCAGCACCGGGCCCGCGCCGAGTCGCGATCCACGTTCGAAGACGGAACGGAACATCGCGAAGTTGAGGGAGAGCTGCGTGATCTCCACCTCTTTCGCCCGCTGGATCAACTCCAGCACCATGAACTCCATCAGCCCGTTCTCGGAGTTCCGGTCCCGCCGCATCAGATCCAGCGAAAGGCCCTTCTCACCCCACGGCACAAAGCTGAGCAGCGCCCGCAGCTCACCGTCCGCACCGGTGCATTCGAGCATCACGCAGCGGCCGTCCCCCGGGTCGCCGAGCCGGCCCAGCGCCATCGAGAAGCCGCGCTCGGTCTCCCCGTCGCGCCAGTCGTCGGCCAGCCGCAGCAGCCGGTCCATCTCCGGCCCCGGGATGTCCTCGTGGCGCCGGATGCGGACGGTGTAACCGGCCCGCTCGATGCGGTGGTAGGCCTGCCGTACGGTGCGCATCGCGCGGCCGCCGAGGGTGAACTCCGCGGTGTCCACGATCGCTTCGTCGCCCAGCTCCAGCGCGTCCAGACCGTGCCGGGCGTAGATCGTGCCGCCCTCCTCGCCGGCCCCCATCACCGCGGGCGCCCAGCCGTGCTCCCGTGCCTCGGCCAGCCACCCCTCGATCGCACCCGGCCAGGCCTCGGGGTCGCCCAGCGGATCGCCGGAGGCCAGCGACACCCCGCCCACCACGCGGTAGGTGACCGCGGCCTTGCCGCTGGGGGAGAACACCACGCTCTTGTCGCGGCGCAGCGCGAAGTAGCCCAGCGAGTCACGGTCGCCGTGCCGCGCCAGGAGGGCCCGCAGCCGCTCCTCGTCGTCCGCGGTGATCGCCTCGGTGCGCCGTACGGACCGGAACGCCGCCCACAGGACCGCGACCAGCAGCAGCGTGCTCAGCACATTGATCGCGACATTGACCCAGTTGGGGGTGGCGATCTCCGGGAACGCACGGTCGTCGGCGGCCAGCGACACCAGCCGCATCAGGCCGTAGCGCCAGCGCTGCGCGAAGGTCGAGGAACCCGCCGCGGTATTGGTGACGGTCACCAGCAGCGTCGCGAGCAGCGAGGTCACCAGCAGACCGCCGGCCGCGACCGCCGCCGCCAGCTTCGGGTTCGTACGGTCGCCCTTCGCGGAGAACTCCCGGCGCCCGGCCACCAATGCGGCGGCGAACAGCACGGTCAATCCCAGCGACACCCAGTTCTGCACATGTCCGCGGAACTCCGGGGCCACCACCATTCCGAATCCGAACAGCAGCGCCAGCAGCCCGGACAGCGCCAGATTCAAAATCCACGCCGCCCGCTTCCGCCGCCGCAGGGTGACCGACAGGAACAGCGAGAAGGCGGCGGATGCGAAGCCCGCCGTCAGCAGATACGGAGTGAAGAATTCCGCGCTGTTGTGCCGGCGGATGTCATTGCCGAACGACACCCACACCGCACTCAGGAAATTGAGGAAGGTGACCGTGCGCAGATACCAGATGCCGAACGCGGCACCACGCTGTGACCATGAGCCGCGCGGGCGGCCTTCGTCCGGACTCAAGCGATGTCTCCCATAACACGTGTAAAGCGTGATCTTATGGGGCGCCGCCGGTGGTCCGGTACGGGCGTGAAGTGAGCGCCCTGGTCCGGGCGCTCGTCCGAGCGCTTCCCGCGGGGCCGGCCGCGGTGGGCCGGCTCCGGGTCAGTCGCGTACGGGCAGTTCTGCCGCCAGGGCCGCGGCCGCCTGCACCAATGGCAGGGCCAGCAGCGCCCCCGTCCCCTCACCCGCAGTGACGCCGTGGTCGAGCAGAGGGTTGAGCGCGATCCGGTCCAGGGCCTTGGCCTGCGCCGGTTCGCCGCTCGCCTGCCCGGCCAGCCACCAGTCCGGCGCCCGGAACGCCACCCGCTGTGCCACCAGCGCACAGGCCGCCGAGACCACCCCGTCGAGGATCACCGGCGTCCGGCGCACCGCGCTCTGCAGCAGGAAACCGGTGATCGCGGTCAGATCCGCGCCGCCGACCGTGGCCAGCAGCTCCAGCTGGTCGCCGAGCACCGGACGGGCCCGCCGCAGCGCGTCACGGATCGCCGCGCACTTGCGCATCCACGCCAGATCGTCGATCCCGGCCCCGCCCCGCCCGGTGACCACCGAGGCGTCCGTCCCGCACAGCGCGGCGATCAGGGTGCTCGCGGCGGTCGTCCCGCCGACGCTCAGATCGCCCAGCACCACCAGGTCGGTGCCGGCGTCCGCCTCCTCGTCCGCGACGGCCATCCCCGCCCGGAACGCCGCCTCGGCCTCCTCGGCCGTCAGCGCGTCCTCGGTATCGATCCGCCCCGAACCCCGCCGCACCCGGTGCCGGGTGACCTCCTCGGGCAGCTCCTCCGGGTCGCAGTCCACCGCCAGGTCCACCACGCGCAGCTGCACCCCGGTGCTGCGGGCCAGCACCGCGGCCGGGCTCGCCCCGTCCAGCACGGCCCGTACGAGATCCCCGGTGCTGCCGGCCGGCCGGGCCGACACCCCCAGCTCCGCCACTCCGTGATCGCCCGCGAACAGCAGCACCCGCGGCCGCTCGACCGGCCGCACCGGCACCTGCTGCTGTGCTGCGGCCAGCCATTCGCCCAGCTCGTCGAGGCGGCCGAGGGCCCCCGGCGGCACGGCCAGCCGCGCTCGCCGCTCCTCGGCGTCACGGCGCACACCGCCATCGGGGCGCTCGATCAGATGGGCGAAGTCATCGAGGTTCAGGGCGCTCATTGGGCGCAGATTACCGTCAACACACCGCTGACGAGGCCCGCCGGGGGGAACCGGCCGCCGCGAACCGCACCTCGCACACCAGCGGCGTCAGCGCGCCCAGCACCGGCATCCGGCGCCGCAGCCACTCCGCCGGGCCGTGCGGCGCCCGTACCGGGCCGACCTCGCGCACCGCGACGATGGCCGGGTGCGCACCGGCCACCCGCGGCAGCTCGGCACGGTTCAGCCCCCAGCGCACCGGACCCGGCCACCGGCCGCCGCCCGGTCCGGCGGCCCGCCGGGCCAGCGCCATGGCCGGCCGTGGCAGCACGTCAAAGACCAGCGCACCACCGGGAAACCGCTCCGCACACACCGCCAGCAGCGCGCGCACCGCGGGCGGCGGCAGCCGCATCAGCACCCCCGGCGCGGTGACCACGACCCCGCGCTGCGGCTCCCGCACCGCGTCCAGCCAGCGGTGATCGGTCACCGCGCGCGCGACCGTACGCCGCCGGGCACCGTCCGGCAGCAGCATCCGGCGCACCGCGGCGGTCTCCGGCGCCACCACCGTCAGCCAGTTCAGCCGCCCGTTGTCCAGCCGCCAGAAGCCGGTACCGAGCCCCTCCCCGAGCGCGACCACCGTCGCCTCGGGATACCGCGCCAGGTAGTCGCGTACGGCCGCGTCGAAACGCCGCCCGCGCGCCCCCGGCTCCCGGAGGGGCCCCGCTCCCCACCCGCCCGGCGCTTCGCTCTCGGTCCGCTCGGAATCGGTCACGGTCCTAGAGCACCCGGCGCCGCGCCCCCGGGCAAGCGGACACGGGGCCCACCGGGCTTCCGTCATCCACGCAGCGCAAGCGCCTGGCCCGCGACGACCAGCAGCACCTGCTCGCACTCCGCACCGAACGCCGCGTTCAGCCGCCCCAGTTCGTCCCGGAACCGCCGGCCCGCCGGGGTCGCCGGGACGACGCCGGAGCCGACCTCGTTGCTGACCGCCACCACCCGCCGGTGCGTCGCGCGCACCGCCGCCACCAGTGCATCGGTCCGCTCCCGCAGCGCCCGCCGGCCACTGGCCTCCCAGGTCGCGTCGTCCCATGCCCCGACCTCGTCCATGGCATGCGTCAGCCACAGCGCCAGACAGTCGATGAGCAGCGGGGACGCCTCGGCCGGCCGCCCGGTGCCGGGGTCCGCGCCGGGCCCGGCCGCGGCCAGCAGCGGCACCAGATCGCAGGTCTCGACGGTGCGCCAGCTGCTGGGCCGCCGCTCGCGGTGCAGCGAGACCCGCTGCGCCCAGTCCTCGTCGCCGTCCCGGGTGCCCCCGGTGGCCACGTACACCACGTCAGGGAAGGCCGCGAGCCGCCGCTCCGCCTCCACCGACTTCCCGCTGCGCGCCCCGCCCAGCACCAGCGTGCGCCGCGGCATGTCCGGCACCGCGTGGAACTCGCCGACCACCAGCGTGCTGCCGTCCGGCACCGCGCGGGCCCCCACCACCGCGAGCCGGCGGTGCAGCTCGGGCCCCGGCGGCACCTCGTGGTCGAGGTGCACCGCGAGCACATCCGTCGCCGCGTCGACCGCCCCGCTCGCCCGCAGCTTGGCCAGCGCCTCGGGCCGCCCCAGCACATCGAGCACCACTAGGTCGTACGGGCCGGTGCCGCCCATGCCCTCGTAACCGCCGCCCCCCGCCCGGCCGTTCCCCTCGCCCAGCCCGGACGGCGCCGCGCCCGGCGGCAGATACAGCAGCCGCTCGCCCTCGGCGCCGGAGATCTCGTAGCCCGTTCCCGGGATGTCCACCGCGATGGCCCGCACCCGGTGCCCGTCCAGCAGCGCCAGCTCCCGCCCGTCCGCGACCCGGCCCGGCTGCGGCAGCCCGGCCGGCACCTCCAGCGCCGGACCGTCGTGCGGATGCGAGAGCAGCACCTGCCGCACGCCCGCCAGCGACTGCCCGGCGCGGGCGGCCGCGAAGGCCGGGCCCGGGGTCAGATCGATCAGCAGCGCACCGTCGACGAGCAGCGCGGTGGCCGCCCGCGCCTCGTCGCCGACGGCGGTCGCGCAGGCGGCACACGGGCAGCCGGGGCGCGGCAGCCCCTGCGGGGCCCCGGTACCGAGGAGAGTCACATCCACACCGCGAGTTTCTCGCGTCCCGCTGCGGCGGGCGCGGCGGGGGCGGGCTCGACACGGCCGTTAGGCTGCCGATCAGCACGGAAGCACGGCACGGCGGAGGGCTTTTGAAGCGCTCCGCGGTGGCACAGATTCGTACCCGGTGGGATCCAGGAGGCGCAGATGGCGTGGACGTGGCGGTTCGAGAAGACCGACGGTTCGGAGACGGCGCCGGCCGTGCAACCGGAGGAGTTCACCACCCAGGGCGACGCGGAGTCCTGGATCGGCGAGGAGTGGAAGGCCCTCCTCGAAGGCGGCGTCGACCAGGTCAGGCTCTTCGAGGACGGCACCGAAATCTACGCGGGCCCCATGAGCCTGCACGCGGACGCGGAGGCATGAGCCGGACGCACGGCTGAAGCCGAACGACGCTTGGCCGGGCCCGAACGGGCCCGGCCAAGCGTCAAAAAAGAATCCCGCCGCAACGGCGCGCCACCACGACGGCGAGGGTCCGGCGGTATCAACGACGGCCGGCACCCCCACGCACGCCTACGGCTTTTCGCCCCGCTTCACCTGCGGCTTCGGCAGCCGCAGCCGCCGCATCTGCAGCGTCCGCATCACCGCGTACGCCTTCACGCCCTTGAGGTTCTCGTTCGGGAAGCGCTCCTGCAGCAGCTTGCCCAGCCGGAACCAGATCAGGACCGAGTCGAGCACGATCAGCACGATGATCACGAGCCACAGCAGCAGCGCGATGCTCTGGATCGACGGCACCCGGATCATGGTGAGCACCAGGATCACCACGGCCATCGGCAGGAAGAACTCGGCGACGGCCCAGCGGGAGTCGACGTAGTCGCGCGCGAACCGGCGCACCGGTCCCTTGTCACGCACGGGCAGATACCGCTCGTCGCCGCTGGCCATCGCCTCGCGCTGGCGGGCCATGTCGGCGCGGCGCGCCTCACGCTGGGCCTTCGCCGCGTCCTTGCGGTTGGTGGGCGTATGCGCACGGGAGCGGCGCTGCGACTGGGCGTCGCTGCGCTTGGGCGTCGGGCGGCCCTTGGGGGCCTGCGGATCGCGGGGCTGCTGGGGCTGGTCCGCGGTCACCTTGGCGGTCGCGGCCTGCTCATCCTTCGAACGGCTTCGGAACACAACACCCAAGGGTACGTGCTCGCCGCGGGTGAGCCACGTTCCGACGGGGCACGATCCGGCAACGGCGCGTCTCCGTAACCGGCGCCTTATCAGGACAGAAGCCCTTTCCGGCCGGGACAGAGCGGACATCGTGCCGATTGTCCGGACTCTCCCTACTCCTTGCGCGGGAGAAGATACGCCCCGCGATCGTCCTGGAGGAGGAGCGCATCCGGGCGCGAACAGTGCGGTAATGGAACCAGGGCCCGTACTGTGGGGTCTGTAGATGTGCTGGAGCCTAAGCCCGAGGTGACTCGGTCAGAAGGGGGCGCGCGAGGCCCATGAGCGATGGTGTCATGAAGCGGATGGGGATGATCTTCCGCGCGAAGGCCAACAAGGCCCTGGACCGGGCCGAAGACCCGCGCGAAACCCTCGACTACTCGTACCAGAAGCAGCTGGAGCTGCTTCAGAAGGTACGCCGCGGTGTTGCCGACGTGGCGACCTCCCGCAAGCGCCTGGAGCTGCAGCTCAACCAGCTCCAGGGCCAGTCCGCCAAGCTGGAGGACCAGGGCCGCAAGGCGCTGGCGCTCGGCCGCGAGGACCTGGCCCGCGAGGCGCTGACCCGGCGCAGCGCGCTGCAGCAGCAGGTCACCGACCTGGAGACGCAGCACCAGACGCTGCAGGGTGAGGAGGAGAAGCTCACGCTCGCGGCGCAGCGGCTGCAGGCCAAGGTCGACGCCTTCCGTACGAAGAAGGAGACGATCAAGGCCACCTACACGGCTGCCCAGGCCCAGACCCGGATCGGCGAGGCGTTCTCCGGCATCTCCGAGGAGATGGGCGATGTCGGCATGGCCATCCAGCGCGCGGAGGACAAGACCGCGCAGCTGCAGGCCCGGGCCGGTGCCATCGACGAGCTGATGGCCTCCGGCGCGCTGGACGACCCGTCCGGTATGGCGAAGGACGACATCACCGCCGAGCTGGACCGGCTCTCCGGCGGCAGCGACGTCGAGCTGGAGCTGCAGCGGATGAAGGCCGAGCTCTCGGGTGGCTCGTCGGCCGGCCAGCAGGCCATCGAGAGCGGTCAGAACGGTGCGGCGCAGTCCTCGCCGCAGCAGGACCGGCCGCGTTTCGACAAGCAGTGACGGTCGGCGGCGGTTAGCCTCGCAGAGATCGTCGGGACCGGACCAAGGGAGACCGTCGTGATCGTACGGATCATGGGGGAGGGCCAGGTGAAGCTGGACGACGCCCACTTCACCGAGCTCAACAAGCTGGACGATGAGCTGCTCGCCGAGATGGAGAGCGGTGACGTGGAAGGCTTCCGGCGCACCCTCGGTGCCCTGCTGGACGCGGTGCGCCGTATGGGCACGCCGCTTCCCGACGACGCTCTGGAACCGTCCGAACTCATCCTGCCCTCCCCGGACGCGACCCTCGGCGAGGTCCGGGAGATGCTCAGCGACGACGGCCTCATCCCGGGCTGAACCCCGGCCGGTCCCGGCCCGAACACTCCACTCCAGCGCACAGCGCCCCGGCCCCGCGAGGGACCGGGGCGCTACCGTTTGCTCTTGTGAGCCTCCTCGACCCCCGCCCGGACGCGCCCCGCGCCGGCCGCTTCCAGTGGCACCGGACGCATCCGCTCGCCTTCGACGCCGTCCTGGCCGGGGCCGTCTTCGCCTGCATCCTGCTCGGTGCGGTGGCCGGTCCGCACGGTCCGCACGGCCCGCGGTTCGTCGGGCATGAGCCGTCCGCGACGACCGTGGTGCTCGCCGCGCTGGCCTGTGCCGCGCTGGTCCTGCGCCGCCGGCTGCCCCGTACGGTCCTCGCGGTCACCGGCTCGCTCACCATCGTCGAGCTGCTCGCCCGCTCCAGCGACCCGCGCGCCCCGGTGGCCGCCTCCGCCGTGATAGCCCTCTACAGCCTGGCCTCGCGCACCGACCGGCCCACCACCTGGCGGGTCGGCGCGCTGACCGTCGTCGTCCTGACCGCCGCCGCGATGCTCTACGGGCCCCGCCCCTGGTACGCGCAGGAGAACCTCGGCATCTTCGCCTGGACGGGCATGGCCGCGGCGGCCGGTGACGCGGTCCGCAGCCGCCGTGCCTTCGTGACCGCCATCCGGGAGCGCGCCGAACGGGCCGAGCGCACCCGCGAGGAGGAGGCCCGGCGCCGGGTCGCCGAAGAGCGGATGCGGATCGCCCGTGAGCTGCACGATGTCGTCGCCCACCACATCGCCCTGGTCAACGTCCAGGCCGGAGTCGCCTCCCACGTCATGGACAACCGGCCCGACCAGGCCAAGCAGGCGCTGGCACACGTCCGCGAGGCGTCCCGCTCGGCGCTGGAGGAACTCCGCGCCACCGTCGGCCTGTTGCGGCAGTCCGACGACCCCAAGGCGCCGACCGAGCCCGCACCGGGCCTCGGGGTGCTCGACCAGCTCGTCGACGGGTTCGTCCGGGCCGGCATCCCGGTCGACCTGGAGCTCCCGCAGACGCCCCGGCAGCTGCCCGCCTCCGTCGACCTCACCGCCTACCGCGTGGTCCAGGAAGCGCTGACCAATGTCCACAAGCACGCCGGCGAGGGGGCCCGGGCCACGGTACGGATCGGCCACTCCGACACCACGCTGACCGTGACCGTCCTGGACGACGGCGCGGGCCGGGCCGGCGTCCCGCGGCAGAAGGGCGGCGACCGTCCGCCCATGGAGCCCGGCGGGCCCGGCGAGCCGGAGGACAGCGGCGGCGGCCACGGCCTGATCGGGATGCGGGAGCGGGTCTTCGCGCTTCGCGGCACGGTCGTGACCGGCCCGCGCGCGGCCGGCGGCTTCCAGGTGCGGGTGACCCTTCCACTGCAGACCGTCCGTACGGGGGAGACATTGTGACGATCAAGGTGCTGCTCGCCGACGACCAGGCGCTGCTGCGCAGTGCCTTCCGGGTGCTGGTCGACTCCGAACCGGACATGCGGGTGGTGGGGGAGGCCTCCGACGGGGCCCAGGCGTACGAGCTGACCCGGGCGGAG
This sequence comes from Streptomyces sp. G7(2002), assembly GCF_028870195.1. NCBI lineage: Bacteria > Bacillati > Actinomycetota > Actinomycetes > Kitasatosporales > Streptomycetaceae > Streptomyces > Streptomyces sp. G7(2002). Next base: position 2,983,657 of record NZ_CP102609.1, on the reverse strand, counting down.
CGGCCCGATGTCGTGCTGATGGACATCCGGATGCCCGGTGTGGACGGCCTGGCGGGCACCCGCATGATCAGCGAGGACCCGGAGCTCACCGACGTCCGGGTGGTCATCCTGACGACCTTCGAGGTCGACGACTATGTGGTGCAGTCGCTGCGGAACGGCGCCAGCGGCTTCCTCGGCAAGGGGGCCGAACCGGACGAGATGCTGAACGCGATCCGGATCGCGGCGGCCGGTGAGGCGCTGCTCTCGCCCGTCGCCACCAAGGGGCTGATCGCCAAGTTCCTCGCGCAGGGCGGCAGTGCGGCCGACGGCGGTCCCGGCGGCCGGGGCGCCGAGCGGCTGGCGACGCTGACCGGCCGGGAGCGTGAGGTGCTCACCCTGGTGGCCGGCGGGCTGTCCAACGACGAGATCGCCGAGCAGCTCGCGGTCAGCCCGCTCACCGTCAAGACGCATGTCAACCGCGCCATGGCCAAACTGCGCGCCCGCGACCGGTCCCAGCTGGTGGTCATCGCGTACGAGTCGGGACTCGTACGCCCACGGGTGCAGTGAGGGTGGGGCGGCCTCTACTCCGAACGCGGTACGGCTTCCGGCCGGAAACCGACTTGCGAGCGAGGAAATCCGGCCAGGGCATGGCCGAAGGTGTAGGTGGGCCGGAGAACGGTCCCGCCGACGTTGTAGAACAGAAGAGAGACCCCACCCATGTCCTGGCTGTCCCGACTCAGCCTCGTACAACGGGGCCTGATAGCGCTGATGTCGATCGTGGCGATCGCCTTCGGCGCCATCGCGATCCCCCAGCTGAAGCAGCAGCTCCTGCCGTCCATCGAACTCCCGATGGTGTCCGTTCTGGCGCCGTATCAGGGCGCCTCGCCCGAGGTCGTCGAGAAGCAGGTGATCGAGCCGCTCGAGGACGGCATCCAGGCGGTCGACGGCGTCAAGACCGTCACCTCGACGTCCAGCGAGGGCTCGGGCGTCATCATGGCGCAGTTCGACTACGGCAATGACTCCAAGCGTCTGGTCGCCGATGTCCAGCAGGCCGTGAACCGCGCCCGCGCGAAGCTGCCCAAGGACGTCGACCCGCAGGTGGTGAACGGTTCGACGGACGACATACCCACCGTCGTCCTCGCCGTCTCGTCCTCGGGCAAGGACCAGCAGACGCTCGCCGACCAGCTCGACCGCAGCGTCGTACCGGACCTGAAGAACATCGACGGCGTCAGCCAGGTCACGGTGGACGGCGTCCAGGACCGGATCGTCGCGGTCACCCCCGACGACAAGAAGCTCGCCGCCGCCGGGCTGAACTCCCAGTCGCTCGGCCAGGCGCTGGAGGCCGGCGGCACCTCGGTGCCCGCCGGTTCGTTCGCCGAGGGCGGGCAGAGCAAGACCGTCCAGGTCGGCGCGGGCTACACCTCCGTACGGCAGATCAAGGACCTGCGGATCGCGCCGTCCGCGGCCGGCGGCGGCGAGGGTGCCGGCGCGGGCGCGGGCGCGGGTGCGGGCGCCGGCCAGGCGGCCGCCGAACCGGTCCGGCTCGGTGACGTCGCCACCGTCAAGGAGGAGTCGGCCACCCCGACCTCCCTGACCCGCACCAACGGCAAGCCCAGCCTCGCCGTCATGGTGACGATGGACCAGGACGGCAGCGCGGTCGAGATATCCGACGCGGTCAAGGACCAGCTCCCCGAGATCCGTCAGGACCTGGGCAAGGGCACCGATGTCACGGTCGTCTCCGACCAGGGCCCGGCGGTCTCCAAGTCGATCGAATCGCTGACCACCGAGGGCCTGTTGGGCCTGGCCATGGCCGTCATCGTCATCCTGGTCTTCCTGCTCAGCCTCCGCTCGACCCTCGTCACCGCGGTCTCCATCCCGCTCTCGGTCGTCATCACCCTGATCGTGCTGTGGACCGGGGACCTCTCCCTCAACATGCTCACCCTCGGCGCGCTGACCATCGCGATCGGCCGCGTCGTCGACGACTCCATCGTCGTCCTGGAGAACATCAAGCGGCATCTCGGCTACGGCGAGGAGCGCCGCGAGGCCATCCTCTCCGCCGTCCGTGAGGTCTCCGGAGCGATCACCTCCTCCACCCTCACCACGGTCGCGGTCTTCCTCCCGATCGGTGTCGTCGGCGGCATGGTGGGCGCCCTCTTCGGCTCCTTCTCGCTGACGGTCACCGTCGCCCTGCTCGCCTCCCTGCTCGTCTCCCTGACGGTCGTGCCGGTGCTGTCCTTCTGGTTCCTGCGCGCCCCCGAGATCCCCGAGGGCAGCGACCCCGAGGAACTCCGCCGCAAGGCCGAGGAGAAGGAGGCCCGCAGCCCGCTGCAGCGCCTCTACGTCCCGGTCCTGCGCTTCGCGACCCGCCGCCGGATCACCAGTGTGGTCATCGCCGTCGTCATCCTCCTCGGCACCTTCGGCATGGGCCCGCTCCTGAAGACCAACTTCCTCGACCAGGGCGACCAGGGCACCCTCACCGTCAAGCAGGAGCTCAAGCCGGGCACCAGCCTGGACGCGGCCGAAAAGCAGGCCAAGAAGGTCGAGAAGCTGCTCGCCGCCAACGACGACATCGCCGACTACCAGGTCACCGTCGGCTCCTCCGGCTTCATGGCGGCCTTCGGCGGCGGCACCGGCGCCAACCAGGCCTCCTACCAGCTCAAGCTGACCGACGCCGCGGACTCCGACAAGGTCACCTCCGACCTGAGGGACGGCCTCGACAAGCTCGGCACGTCCATCGGCGAGACCACCGTCACCGCGGGCGGCGGCTTCGGCAACCAGGACCTGAGCGTGGTCGTCAAGGCCGCCGACGGTGAGGTGCTGAAGAAGGCCAGTGAGCAGGTCCGCAAGACCGTCGCCGGGCTCGACGACGTCACCGACGTCCAGAACGACCTCTCGCAGAGCGTGCCGCGGATCTCCGTGAAGCCCAACGCCAAGGCGGCCGCGGCCGGTTTCAACCAGACCACCCTCGGCGGCGCGGTCGCCCAGGCGGTCCGCGGCACCACCAGCGGTACGGCCGTTCTGGACGACACCGAGCGCGACATCGTGATCAAGTCGGCCCATCCGGCCACCACCGAGGCCGAGTTGAAGAACCTCGCCCTCCCGACCCCGGCGGGCCCGGTCAAGCTCGGCACCCTCGCCACCGTGCGGACCGTCCCCGGCCCGGTCGAGATGACCCGGATCGACGGCGCCCGCTCGGCGACCGTCACCGCCAAGCCGACCGGCGACAACACCGGCGCGGTCAGCACCGCCCTGCAGAACAAGATCAACGATCTGAAGCTGCCGGACGGCGCCTCCGCGGAGATCGGCGGCGTCTCCCAGGACCAGACCGACGCGTTCTCCTCGCTCGGCCTGGCGATGCTGGCGGCCATCGCCATCGTCTTCATGCTGCTGGTGGGCACCTTCCGGTCCCTGATCCAGCCGCTGATCCTGCTCGTCTCGATCCCCTTCGCGGCGACCGGCGCGATCGGCCTGCTGGTCGCCACCGGCACCCCGCTGGGCGTCCCGGCGATGATCGGCATGCTGATGCTGATCGGCATCGTGGTCACCAACGCCATCGTGCTGATCGACCTGATCAACCAGTACCGCGCGCAGGGTTACGGCGTCGTGGAGGCGGTCATCGAGGGTGGCCGCCACCGCCTCCGCCCGATCCTCATGACGGCACTGGCCACGATCATGGCGCTGCTGCCGATGGCCCTGTCCATCACCGGTGACGGCGGCTTCATCTCCCAGCCGCTCGCCGTGGTCGTGATCGGCGGTCTGATCACCTCCACCCTCCTCACCCTCCTCCTCGTCCCGACGCTCTACGCGATGATCGAGCTCCGCAAGGAGCGCCGGGCGAAGAAGAAGGCCGCGAAGCGGTCCGGCCCGGCCGGCCCGCAGGCCAAGGAGACCGACCCCGCACCGGAGCCGGCCGGCGTCTGACGCCGGCCCGACCGGCGGGACCCCGGAGACCCCCCATGAAGAAACGATGCCCCCGCAAGCAGGTGCTTGCGGGGGCATCGTGCCGGGCATCCCGAAACGGGGCGCCCCGCCGCTCCATTCCACTCACATCACCGACGAAGGGGGACCGCGATGGGAAAGCACGGTGACGGCAAGGGCGGCGAGGAGGGTGACCGGCAGCAGAGCCCGAAGGAATCCGACGGCCAGTGGACCAAGCCGGTGACCGACCCGCCGAAGAAGTAGGGGGAGCGTCATGTCCTCGCCGGGCCGGCTGGTGGAAATCCTCCGCAACAAGGGCGCGCTGACGCCGGAATGGGCGCCCGCCGTCGCCGCGGTCGACCGCGCGCATTTCGTGCCGGACACCTTCGAGGTGGGCGAGCGCACCGTCTCCCGCTCCGCGGACGAGGCGGAGTGGCGGCGGATGGTCTATGCCGACCTCCCGCTGATCACCCAGCACAACGACGGCCGGGCCGAGGAGGGCCAGGTCGCCTTTCCCACGTGCTCGACGTCCATGCCCTCCCTCATGCTGGCCATGGCCGCGATCGTCCGGGACGGCGACGCCGTATTGGAGATCGGCACCGGCACCGGCTACCACGCCGCCTGGCTGGCCCACCGGCTCGGCGAGGACCGTACGACCACCATCGAGACCGACAAGGCCCTCCACGACATCGCCCGGGGCAATCTGGCACGGGCCGGTCTGCACCCGCATCCGGTGTGCGGCGACGGCCTGGCAGGGGTACCCGAGCGGGCGCCCTACGACCGGACCATCGCCACCTGCACGGTCCGCGACATCCCGTACGCCTGGGTGGCGCAAACCGCACCGGGCGGCACGATCCTCACCCCATGGGGCTCCTCGTTCCACTCCTACTCGTTCGCCACCCTGACCGTCCGGGACGGACAGGCCACCGGCCGCTTCTCCGGCCGCCCCGCCTTCATGTGGGCCCGCCAGCAGCGCCGCTCCTACGGCCGCATCCGCGACTGGTACCACGGCGAGGAGGGCGACCGCGCAACGACCACCCTCGACCCCCGCGTACTGGAGGAGGACCCGCACGCCCGCTTCGCCGTCGGCCTCCGGGTACGCGACGCCTGGCCCCTGCTGTGCCCCGCCGACGACGGCAGCGACGAAGCCACCTACTGGCTCTTCGACGACGCCCGCACCTCCTGGGCGACCGCCGAATACGTCCCCGGCCACACCACCTACGAGACCGAACAGCACGGCCCCCGCCGCCTGTGGGACGAGGTGGAAACCGCCTACCGCGCCTGGACCGCCGAGGGCAGCCCCCCACGGGACCGCTACCGCATCACGGTCACCGAAGCCGGCCAGACCGTGTCCCTGTGACCGGCCGTCCCGGCGGCACACCCGCGCACGGCCCGGCGTACGCATTCGGCGGTGCACCTCTCGCCGATCACTGGGAGTGCTGGTTTCGTGGCGTGTGCTGCCGACCCGACGAAAGGTGAGCGAGCGTGCCGTCCGTCCTGGCCCGCGGGGCCGCCCCCGTAACCGCTGCCGGGCTCGCCCTGGCCCTGGCCCTCGCGGCCGCACCGCCCGCCACCGCGTCGGCAGGCGACGTCCGGGTCCGCGTCGGTGTCACCGGCGGCCCCTACACCGCCAGCGTGGGACTCGTCATCACGGGCCCGCGCACCCTCTTCGGCGGCTTCTACTGCGCCGCCGACGGCCTCTCCGCCACACCGCTCACCGCTCTGGTCGACGCCGATGAGCAATACGGCCTCGGCGGAGTGCAGGCGCGCTGGGACGCCGCGAAACAGGACTTCGTCGTCACCTCGATCCATGGCGATGCCGCGGACTCCAAGAAAAAGTGGAACGCGTACGTGAACGAGAAGAAGATCACCGCCGGCCCCTGCCACACCGCGATCAAGGGCGGCGACAAGATCCGCTGGACCCTGGAGGCCTGACCAAACACCAACGGGCAGGCACGCAACCGCTCCGCGCCCGCCCCCACCCACCGTCACTTACTCCCCCAACGGGAGGGGACGGGCCGGAGGGGCCGGTGTGTGGGACGTAAAGCGAAGCAGTCCCACACACCGGCCCCGGAGGCCCGTCACCGCACCCGACAACCACCGGCCCGCCGCAGGCGCAACGGCGGGGCACCCGCAAGCGTCACCCGCGCCCAAGCCCCGCGCAGCGGACCCGCAACGGCGAGAAACCCCCACGGCGGGAAAGCCGAAAACGTGGGAGCCGGCCGCCAAGGCCACGGCGGGCCAGCCGAAAACGTACGGCTACGGCAACGCCAACATCCGCTCAAGCGCCAACTTCGCGAAGCTCTCCGTCTCCTTGTCGACCTCGATTCGGTTGACGACCTTGCCGGCGGCCAGCGACTCCAGCGCCCACACCAGGTGGGGGAGGTCGATCCGGTTCATCGTCGAGCAGAAGCAGACCGTCTTGTCGAGGAAGACGATCTCCTTGTCCTCCGCGGCGAAACGGTTCGCCAGCCGCCGGACCAGGTTCAGCTCGGTGCCGATGGCCCACTTGGAGCCGCGCGGGGCGGCCTCCAGGGCCTTGATGATGTACTCCGTCGAGCCGACGTAGTCCGCCGCCGCCACGACCTCGTTCTTGCACTCGGGGTGGACCAGGACGTTCACGTCGGGGATGCGCGCCCGCACGTCGTTCACCGAATCCAGGGAGAAACGGCCGTGCACCGAGCAGTGGCCGCGCCACAGGATCATCTTGGCGGCCCGCAGCTCCTCGGCGGCCAGCCCGCCGTTCGGCTTGTGCGGGTTGTAGACCACGCAGTCGTCCAGGGACATGCCCATGTCGCGGACGGCGGTGTTGCGGCCCAGGTGCTGGTCGGGCAGGAACAGGACCTTCTCACCCTGCTCGAAGGCCCAGTCCAGCGCGCGCTTGGCGTTGGAGGACGTACAGATCGTGCCGCCGTGCTTGCCGGTGAAGGCCTTGATGTCGGCCGAGGAGTTCATGTACGAGACCGGCACGACCTGCTCGGCGATGCCGGCCTCGGTGAGCACGTCCCAGCACTCGGCGACCTGCTCGGCGGTGGCCATGTCGGCCATCGAGCAGCCGGCGGCCAGGTCGGGGAGGATGACCTGCTGGTCGTCGCCGGTGAGGATGTCGGCGGACTCCGCCATGAAGTGGACACCGCAGAAGACGATGTACTCGGCGTCCGGCCGGGCGGCGGCGTCCCGCGCGAGCTTGAAGGAGTCGCCGGTCACATCGGCGAACTCGATGACCTCGTCGCGCTGGTAGTGGTGCCCGAGGACGAAGACCTTGTCCCCGAGCTTCGCCTTGGCCGCGCGGGCGCGCTCGACGAGGTCGGGGTCCGACGGGGCCGGCAGATCACCGGGGCACTCCACACCGCGCTCGCTCTTCGGGTCGGCCTCGCGGCCGAGGAGGAGCAGGGCCAGCGGGGTCGGCTGGACGTCCAGGGGCTGGGCGGTGGTCACAACACGCACCCTCTCTTCTCTGCAGTGCCTTTTCGTCTATTTGACGCTATCTATCATAGCTGCTTCACGTCACTTTGACGATGGCCATAGTGTCGATGTGACGCATCAGCACCCCGCCGTGTGCGGTCGGCCACGTGTTCCCGGCGGCCGGTGTGCGAGCATGAGGAGAGAACGACAGGAGAGGCTGCCCCCGGCGGTGTCCGGAAGGCTTCTCGACAAATTGCGCCCAGCCGGAATTTATCCGGGACGTCCCCGGTTGCAGCTGGTTGCAACCGATGACAAGCGGTCCGTACAACCCGGGAGAGATCTAGATGAGCGTTCAGGACGAGACCACCGTCAGCGACGGCATCATCCTGTCCGACGCGGCCGCGTCGAAGGTCAAGAGCCTTCTGGAGCAGGAAGGCCGGGACGACCTCGCGCTGCGGGTGGCCGTTCAGCCCGGCGGCTGCTCCGGGCTGCGCTACCAGCTCTTCTTCGACGAGCGCTCGCTCGACGGCGATGTCGTCAAGGACTTCGACGGCGTCAAGGTCGTCACCGACCGGATGAGCGCGCCCTACCTGGGCGGTGCCTCCATCGACTTCGTCGACACCATCGAGAAGCAGGGCTTCACGATCGACAACCCGAACGCCACCGGCTCCTGCGCCTGCGGCGACTCCTTCAGCTAAGGATCACGGGCAGTACGCACGAAAGCGGCGCCCCCCGAGTGGGGAGCGCCGCTTTCGCTGTCTCCGTATCCGTCGCTGCCGCCGCCTCCGCCGGGTGCGGCCCGGTCGGTCCGGCCCGGGCCCGTGCGGCCCGGCCCGGCGGCTTCCGCGGGCCCGTTACTGCTTAGGCACCGACTTGCCGGTCGACACATCGACCACCTTCCGGCCGTCCAGCGGCTTCTCCAGCGTCACGGTCTTGGTGAACTCCTTGGCGATCTTCACGCAGACCTGGCCGGGGTTCTTGTCCTTGCCGACGACCTTCGTCTTCACCGTCGTGGCCGACTCCTCCGCGCTCACGGAGTAGGTGCTGCACACCCCGCCCCAGAAGTGCACGGTCAGCTTCTTGCCGCCGTCGCCCACGTCGTACGACTCCAGAGCCATCGCCCCGGGCTTCCCGGACGGCTTGCTCGGCGACTGCCCCGGGCGCTGCGACGCGTCGTCGCCGTCCTTGTGGGCCAGGTACTTCGGGTTCACCGCCGGGTGCGCGACCGTCGAGGTGGCGTCCGGGCCCCCGCTGCCGGCACCCGGCTGGCGCACCTTGTACAGCCACGACGGCACCAGCGCCTGCCCGCCGTCCACGTACTGCACGGAGAGCCCGAAGACCGCGCCGGTCACCTCGGCCGGCTTCTGCCCCTTCGTCGGGTCCGGCTCGCACGGCGCGATCCCGCCGTCCTTGCCGTCCTTGTCGCTCTTCCCGCCGGGCGTCGAGGGGCAGCCGGCCGGCTTGCGGCCCTCGCCCGAATTCAGCCGGTCCAGCGTCTTGTCGGCGCTCAGCACCGGATACTCCGCGCCCTTGACCGGGTTCGCCAACTGGCCGCTGCCGCCGACCACCTGACCGTCCGAGCCGACCTGCAGATCGCTCTGCCAGCCGTACGTCGGCAGCCCGCCGAGCACCGGATTCGCGGTGACGACCCGGACCGCGCCGGACAGCCCGCCCGCGTCGAGCCGGGCGTTCTTCTGGCCGAGCGCCGCCAGCACCGGCCGCACCGCCTGCTTGGCCTTCTCCGGCGACACCGCGCCCTTGCCGCTGCTGTCGTCCTCGGTCGTGACGTCCCCGCCGCCGCGGTACGACGGACAGCCGGGCCGGTTCGACGGTGTACCGCCGCCGGGCCCGTCCTGGCCCTTCTCGCCCTTCGGGGAGGCGGGCAGCGCGCAGTTCGTGCCGCCCGGGGTGCCGTACGGCGAGTACGTCCACGCGCCCGAGCCGGTCTTGCTCACCTGCAGCACGGGGCCACGGGCGTCCTGCGTCCCGCCGACCTTCCAGCTGGTGCCCTCCGAGCGGACCTTTCCGGACACATCCAGCGCCTTCGCCAGCCGTTCCACCGACTGGCGGCTGATCTCGCCCTTGGGGCGGTACACCGGCGCGGACGCCGGGCCGCCGGGCAGCTTCTTCACCGCTCGGTACTTCGCACCCTGCGGATTGGGCTCACCGGCCGCGATCGAGCCGCCGCCGGTGTAACCGTCGAGCGCGAGCGGCGGCGGGTCGCCCGCGGAGCCCGCTCCGGAGCCCTCGCTGCTGGACGCGGACGAGGCCCAGTACGCCGCGCCGCCCCCGGCCAGCAGCACCGCGGCAGCCATCGAGGCGACCACCAGCCGGGTGCGCCGCCTGCGCTCCTTGGGGTTCGGGGTGTCGGTGCTGTCCTCGGTGTTCACCGCATCGCTCCTTCAGCTCCGCTGAACATCTGACGTGCCATCCTCCATGAGGTGGACGCCGATGGGACGGAGCGGGGGCGTGCACGGTTCCCCGGACGCGCCGCGGCCGCCGCCGGGCGGGGCTCAGTCGCCGTATTCGGACATGCCGTCCACGAGCGCGGCGGAGGAGGAGGGGACCTTGATCCCGTGCAGATCGGCGGCGCGCCCCGGCGCCGGCGCGCACTCCCGGCCGGCCTTCCAGCGCTCCGGCATCCGCGCGCAGTCGCCGCGCAGCTCGTCGAGCGATTCCGGGTCCTGGCGGACGGGGGAGGCGCCGTGGCGTGGTGTGACGGCTTTCACAGGCTTGGTCATAGGGGCACCGTACGCAGCCGAGTATCGAGGAGAAAGGGCTACTATCGGGTAGTTTCGGTGGTTCAAGTGTCCGGGATGACCGAGTGGCGCGCGACCTCGCGGGGTAGCGTTGCTCTACGTCCGCCCGTCCCTCCGCCTTCCGCAGGAGCAGACCCGTCGTGCGTATCGCAGTCACCGGCTCCATCGCCACCGACCACCTGATGACCTTCCCCGGCCGCTTCGCCGATCAGCTGGTCGCCGACCAGCTGCATACGGTCTCCCTCTCGTTCCTGGTCGACCAGCTCGACGTCCGCCGCGGCGGCGTCGCCGCCAACATCTGCTTCGGCATGGGCCAGCTCGGCACCGAGCCGATCCTGGTCGGCGCCGCCGGCAACGACTTCGAGGAGTACCGCGCCTGGCTCGACCGCCATGGCGTCGACACCCGCTCCGTCCGCATCTCCGAGGTCCTGCACACCGCCCGCTTCGTGTGCACCACCGACGCCGACCACAACCAGATCGGGTCGTTCTACACCGGCGCGATGAGCGAGGCCCGGCTGATCGAGCTGCAGCATGTGGCCGAGCGGGTCGGCGGCCTCGACCTGGTCCTGATCGGCGCGGACGACCCCGAGGCGATGATCCGGCACACCGAGGAGTGCCGCAGCCGCGGTATCCCCTTCGGCGCCGACTTCTCCCAGCAGATCGCCCGGATGGACGGCGACGCCATCCGCACCCTCCTGGAGGACGCGGCCTACCTCTTCTCCAACGAGTACGAGAAGGGCCTGATCGAGTCCAAGACCGGCTGGACCGACGAGGAGATCCTCGCCAAGGTCGGCACCCGCGTCACCACCCTCGGCTCCAACGGTGTCCGGATCGAGCGGGTCGGTGAGCCGGCCATCGAGGTCGGTGTCCCGGAGGAGAACGCCAAGGCCGACCCCACCGGCGTCGGCGACGCCTTCCGCGCCGGCTTCCTGTCCGGTCTGGCCTGGGGCGTCGGCCTGGAGCGCGCCGCCCAGATCGGCTGCATGCTGGCGACGCTGGTCATCGAGACCGTCGGCACCCAGGAGTACGAGCTGCACCGCAGCCACTTCATGGACCGCTTCACCAAGGCCTACGGCCACGAGGCCGCCGCCGAGGTCCAGCAGCACCTGGTCTGAACCGCCGGGTCAGGCGCGGCGCCGCACGACATACGCGGCGCCGCGCTCGGCCGGCCGCTCACCCACGTACTCCTGGTCGCGCATGGTGCACCAGGCGGGGATGTCCTGCCGGGCGGCCTCGTCGTCGGAGAGCACCGTCACCGTCCCGCCGACCGGCACGTCATGGATCGCCTTCGCCAGCTCGATGACCGGAAGCGGACAGCGCTTGCCGAGCGAGTCGACGACCAGACCGGCCGGTCCGGCGGATCCGGCGGGCTCCTCGCCCGCCGGGGCCTCTTCCGACGCCCCGCCGGCCGTCGCCGCCACCGTCTCCCGGCCCGCCGCCGGGACACCCAGCCGCTCCCGCACCGCACGCACCACCTGCGGCAGCACCTCCAGGAAGCGCTCCACATCCGCCTCGTCCGTGCCGTACGGCAGCGAGACCCGGACATTCCCCTCGGACAGCACGCCCATCGCGCGCAGCACATGGCTCGGCGTCAGGGTGCTGGACGTGCAGGACGAGCCGGACGACACCGAGAACCCCGCCCGGTCGAGCTCGTGCAGCAGCGCCTCTCCGTCGACATAGAGACAGGAGAAGGTGACGAGGTGGGGGAGGCGGTGCACCGGATCGCCGACCACCTCCACATCCGGCACCAGCTCCGGCACCCGGGTCCGGATCCGGTCCACCAGCCGCCGCAGCCGCGCCGCTTCGCCCGCGGTCTCCGGGCCCGCCCGCAGCGCGCGCAGGGACGCCGCGGCGGCCACCACCGCCGGGATGTTCTCGAACCCCGGGCTGCGGCCCGACTCACGCTCGTCCCGCGGCCCCTGAGGCGCGAACCGGGTCCCCTTGCGGACCGCGAGCAGCCCCACACCGGGCGGACCGCCCCACTTGTGGGCGCTCGCCGTCAGCAGCGACCAGTCGCCGGGCACCGGCCCCCAGGGCAGCGACTGCGCGGCGTCCACCAGGAGGGGTACGCCCGCCTCCCGGCAGAGCGCGGCCACCTCCTCGACCGGTTGTTCGGTCCCCACCTCGTGGTTGGCGGACTGGAGGCAGACCAGCGCGGTGTCCGGGCCCAGCGCGGCGGCGACGTCCCCGGCCGCCACCCGGCCCGTACGGTCCACCGCCAGCTCCGCGCGGCTGCCGCCGGCCGCCTCATGGACCTCGGCGGCATGCAGGACGGAGGAGTGCTCGACGGCGGAGTGCAGCAGCCGGCGACCGACGCGCCGACGGGCCGCCAGCGCACCGGAGACTCCCCGATGCACGGCCTGTGTCCCCGAAGGGGTGAAAACCAATTCGTCCGGGCGGCAGCCCACGGCCTCGGCCGCGGCCTCCCGCGCCGCGTCCAGCAGCAGCCTGCCGCGCCGCCCCTCCCGGTAGAGGCGGGCCGGGTCGGCCCAGCCTTCGTCCAGCGAGGCGAGCAGGGCCTCACGGGCGACGGGATGCAGCGGGGCGGCGGACGCCGCGTCGAAGTAGGGCACATACGAGACGTTAGTCGCCCCGTTTCCGGGGGGAGGTGTCCGCACCCGGCCGGGCGGGGGCGCGGGGCCCCGGTCCCGCGGCGGGCGGGGCGGCCCGGCGCGCGCCGGGAGAGCGGTGCGGCCCGGTGCCGGGCGCGGCGTCAGATGCCTGGTGAAAGCGGGTAATCGGGACTCAGGAGGGCTTCTCCGAGAGGCCCTGGCCACCCCTTAGGGGTGCGACGCGGCGCGTTGGGCACCCTCCCCGCGCGACCCCAAATAGCGTCCAGTAGGGTTTGGTCCGCATAAACATCCAAACCCCTGCCCGCGCCAGGGCCGGCGACCGACCAGCGAGACGGCCGCAGCCGGTCTCGCGGGCGAGACTCTCGGGAAGGCGCTACGTGAGTCCCAACGGCTCCGACCGCTCGTCGCGGCGCCCGATGCGGCGGAAGCTGCCGCAGGTGCTTGCTGCGGGCCTGGTCCTGGCGACCGCGACTGGTTGCACATATAAGGACTTCCCCCGCCTCGGCATGCCAACGCCCGTCACCGACGAGGCGCCGCGGATCCTCTCTCTTTGGCAGGGCTCCTGGGCCGCCGCCCTCGCAACGGGCGTGCTGGTGTGGGGCCTGATCATCTGGAGCGTGATCTTCCACCGCCGCAGCAGGACCAAGGTGGAGGTCCCCGCGCAGACCCGGTACAACATGCCGATCGAGGCGTTGTACACGATCGTGCCGTTCATCATCATTGCGGTGCTTTTCTACTTCACCGCACGTGATGAGAGCGCACTCCTCAAGACTTCGAAGAAGCCGGACCATGTCGTGAACGTGGTCGGCTTCCAGTGGAGCTGGGCGTTCAACTACCTGGAGAACACGGACGGCGACAAGTCGACGTCGGCCATCGACTCCCCGGCGCTCAAGGCGATCCCGGACAAGTGGAAGAAGACCGCGCCGGCCGGTGCCGACGGTGTCTACGACACGGGCACCCCGGGCACGCGGAACCCGCAGACCGGCAACCCCGGTCCGACCCTGTGGCTGCCGAAGGGCGAGACGGTTCAGTTCGTGCTGACCTCTCGCGACGTCATCCACTCCTTCTGGGTGGTGCCGTTCCTGATGAAGCAGGACGTCATCCCGGGCCACACCAATGTCTTCGAGGTGACTCCCAACAAGGAGGGCACCTTCATGGGCAAGTGCGCCGAGCTCTGCGGTGTCGACCACTCCCGAATGCTCTTCAACGTCAAGGTTGTCTCCCCTGAGCGGTACCGGGAGCACCTGAAGGACCTGGCGAAGAAGGGCCAGACCGGATACCTGCCGGCGGGCATCGAGCAGTCGGATCACGCCAGGAATGCGGAGACCAAGAACCAGTGAGCATCCTCAACGAACCTCAGGGTGCCGCCGCCGATACGGCTCCGGCAGCACCGCCCGTACGCAAGAAGCAACCCGGCATCGCTGTCGTGAAGTGGCTGACGACCACTGACCACAAGACCATCGGCACGATGTACCTGGTCACGTCGTTCGCGTTCTTCTGCGTCGGCGGCCTGATGGCGCTGCTCATGCGCGCCGAGCTGGCCCGTCCCGGCACGCAGCTCATGTCGAACGAGCAGTTCAACCAGGCGTTCACGATGCACGGCACGATCATGCTGCTGATGTTCGCGACGCCGCTGTTCGCCGGATTCGCGAACTGGATCATGCCGCTGCAGATCGGCGCGCCCGACGTGGCGTTCCCGCGGCTGAACATGTTCGCCTACTGGCTCTACCTCTTCGGCTCGCTGATCGCGGTGGCCGGCTTCCTCACCCCGCAGGGTGCGGCCGACTTCGGCTGGTTCGCGTACTCGCCGCTCTCGGACGCGGTGCGTTCGCCGGGCGTCGGTGCCGATATGTGGATCATGGGTCTGGCCTTCTCCGGTTTCGGCACGATCCTCGGTTCGGTCAACTTCATCACGACGATCATCTGCATGCGGGCGCCCGGCATGACGATGTTCCGGATGCCGATCTTCACCTGGAACGTGCTGCTGACCGGTGTGCTGGTCCTGCTGGCCTTCCCGGTGCTGGCGGCGGCGCTGTTCGCGCTGGAGGCGGACCGTAAATTCGGTGCGCATGTCTTCGACGCGGCCAATGGTGGCGCATTGCTCTGGCAGCACCTCTTCTGGTTCTTCGGCCACCCCGAGGTGTACATCATCGCCCTGCCGTTCTTCGGCATCATTTCCGAGGTCATTCCGGTGTTCTCCCGGAAGCCGATGTTCGGTTACATCGGTCTGATTGCGGCGACGATTTCGATTGCCGGTCTTTCGGTCACGGTGTGGGCGCACCACATGTATGTGACGGGCGGTGTGCTGTTGCCGTTCTTCTCGTTCATGACGTTCCTGATCGCGGTGCCGACCGGTGTGAAGTTCTTCAACTGGATCGGCACGATGTGGAAGGGCTCGCTGTCCTTCGAGACGCCGATGCTGTGGGCGATCGGCTTCCTGATCACCTTCACGTTCGGTGGTCTGACCGGTGTGATCCTGGCCTCGCCGCCGATGGACTTCCACATCTCCGACTCGTACTTCGTCGTGGCGCACTTCCACTACGTGGTCTTCGGCACCGTCGTCTTCGCGATGTTCTGCGGCTTCCACTTCTGGTGGCCGAAGTTCACCGGCAAGATGCTGGACGAGCGGCTCGGCAAGATCACCTTCTGGACGCTGTTCGTGGGCTTCCACGGCACCTTCCTCGTCCAGCACTGGCTGGGTGCCGAGGGCATGCCGCGGCGTTACGCGGACTACCTCGCGGCCGACGGCTTCACGGCGCTGAACACCGTCTCGACGATCAGCTCGTTCCTTCTGGGCCTGTCGATCCTGCCGTTCATGTACAACGTCTGGAAGACGGCGAAGTACGGCGAGAAGATCGAGGTCGACGACCCCTGGGGCTACGGCCGCTCGCTGGAGTGGGCGACGTCCTGCCCGCCGCCGCGGCACAACTTCCTCACGCTGCCGCGTATTCGCTCCGAATCCCCGGCGTTCGATCTGCACCACCCGGAGATCGCAGCCCTTGACGCGCTGCACAACGGCCGCGCCACCGAGGACGACAAGTCCCTCGCCGGCGGCAAGGAGGCGGGCAAGTGAAGATCCAGGGCAAGATGTTCATCTGGCTCTCCGTCTTCGTCCTCGCCATGGCGATCGTCTATGGCGTCTGGTCGAAGGAGCCCGCGGGTACCACCGCGCTGTTCCTCGCCTTCGGCCTGTGCATCATGGTCGGCTACTACCTGGCCTTCACGGCCCGGCGGGTCGACGCGGGTGCTCAGGACAACGAGAACGCCGAGGTCTCGGACGACGCCGGTGAGCTGGGCTTCTTCAGCCCGCACAGCTGGCAGCCGCTGTCCCTGGCCGTCGGTGGCGCGCTCGCCTTCATGGGCGTCGTCTTCGGCTGGTGGCTGCTGTACTTCTCCCTGCCGGTGATCCTCGTGGGTCTCTTCGGCTGGGTCTTCGAGTACTACCGCGGCGAGAACCGCACGCAGTAAACGGCCGCACAGCTGCCGTACGGCGGGCCCGGACACCCAACAGGTGTCCGGGCCCGCCGCTTTTGGGTGCCGGGGGCAGACCCGTTTGCAGTCCTCCAGCGCGCTGGGACAGGTGATTCTTCATATTTTTGGGGCATGAGTCACAGACCTCGAACCCGGACGGTGCTGAGCTGCGGCCTCCTGCTCGTGCCCCTTGCGGTGAGCGCCACCGCGTGCGGGGGCTCGGATTCGGATGCGCTCTCCGCCAATCCCTATGACGCGGCCGACCAGATCACGGCCAACACCCCCGACGGCAAGAAGAAGGCGGATCCCGACAAGCCGCTGGAGGTGTCCGTCAAGGGGGACGACGCGCGGATCACCGACGTGACGGCCACCGATTCCACCGGCCGCTTCGTCCACGGTGAGCTGAGCGCCGACGGCAGGCACTGGCGTACCACCGTGCCCCTGGCCGCCGGCACCCGCTACACGGTGCGGGTGAGCACCGAGGAGGAGGACGGTTCACCCGGCCGCAAGACGCTCGTGGTCAACACCAAGGACGCGGACGGCCAGTTGACCGCCGCCTTCGGGCCGGAGGCCGGCGAGTACGGCGTCGGCCAGCCGGTCACCGCGGAGCTGAGCCAGCCCATCAAGGACCCGAAGGCCCGTGCCATCGTGGAGAGCGCCCTGAAGGTCGACTCCATGCCGCGGGTCGAGGGCGCCTGGCACTGGGTGGACAACAAGAAACTGCACTTCCGCCCGAAGGAGTACTGGCCCGCCCACGCCACGATCTCGGTGCACAGCAACCTGGCGGGCCTGAAGATCGCCAAGGGGCTCTACGGAGGCCCGTCCAAGCCCGTGAAGCTCACCACCGGCGACCGCGTGGAGGCCGTGACCGATGCCGCCACCCACCAGATGACGGTGTGGCGCAACGGTGAGTCGATCAAGACTCTTCCCGTGACTACCGGAAAGCCCGGATTCTCCACCCGCAACGGCGTCAAGGTCGTCCTCGGCAAGGAGAGCTTCGTACGGATGCGCAGCTCGACCGTCGGCATCGCCGCCGGGAGCTCGGAGTCCTACGATCTGCCGGTCTACTGGGCCACCCGGGTGACCTGGAGCGGGGAGTACGTCCACGCCGCACCCTGGTCCGTCGGATCACAGGGTGCGGCGAACGTCAGCCACGGCTGTACGGGCATGTCCACGGGCAACGCCCAGTGGTTCTTCAACACCGTGCGGGTCGGCGACGTCGTCAAGGTCGTCAACAGCGGCGGCGACACCATGACGCCGTTCGACAACGGCTTCGGTGACTGGAACATGCCCTGGAAGGAATGGCGGGACGGCAGCGCGCTGAAGAGCAAGGCCTCCAGCACCACAGGAGCGGCCGAGCGAGCGCAGAACCCGGTCGGCGACGCCCGGTTGCGCCCGAGGATCTGAGCGCCGCCCAGCAGGCCGCTCAGGCCTGTACGAGGTTCCTGCGGCGCAGCAGCCCCGCCAGGGCGTCGGCGAAGGCCACCGGGTCCAGCGGATGGGTCACCGCGGCGTCCGCCCGGCTCCAGGTGGCCAGCCAGGCGTCCTGGGGGCGGCCGATCAGCAGCAGCACCGGCGGGCACCGGTAGATCTCGTCCTTGATCTGCCGGCAGACGCCCATACCGCCCGCGGGAGCGGTCTCGCCGTCCAGCACACAGACGTCGATACCGCCCTGCTCCAGGGCCGTCAGGACGGCCGGCGCGGTGGCGCACTCCAGGATCTCGATCTGCGGGGCATCGGCGGCGGGGCGCCGTCCGGCCGCCAGCCGGACCTGCTCGCGGGTGTTGGCGTTGTCGCTGTAGACCAGCACCGTGGCAGTCGCCTGCATCGTTCCTCCACGCTTCGTAGCGGCACAGCATCGGGTGGGGCGGATGCTACTCCCGCAGGGGGCGCCCGCAGGAGGGGTTGACCGGATCCAAGATCTGCCCGACGGCCCGTCAGGACCGGTGCCGGCGGGGCCGGGGTTCCGTGGCCGGCCGGGTGCGTCCCTCCTTCGAGCGACCGCGGAAAGGGTCCGTACGAGCAGGGCATACGTCCTTGACACACCGAACGGCACCCCCCGGAGTGAGGGCGGGATAAGCGACCGACATAATGTCGGTCGTGGCGACAGCAACGACAGTAGAAACCGGGCACGCGCACCCGTCGGTCAATCGGCCGAACCTCACCAGCGTCGGAACCATCATCTGGCTGAGTTCCGAGCTGATGTTCTTCGCGGCCCTCTTCGCGATGTACTTCACCCTTCGATCGGTGACCGGATCCGAGTATTGGAAGGAATCCGCCGATGCGCTGAATCTTCCGTTCTCCGCGACCAACACCACGATCCTGGTGCTCAGCTCTCTGACCTGCCAGCTCGGCGTTTTTGCGGCCGAGCGCGGCGATGTCAAGAAGCTCCGGGCCTGGTTCGTGGTCACCTTCGTCATGGGTGCGATCTTCATCGGCGGTCAGGTCTTCGAGTACACGGAGCTGGTCAAGCACGAGGGCCTGTCGCTCTCGTCCGGCCCGTACGGCTCGGTGTTCTACCTGACCACCGGCTTCCACGGACTGCATGTGACGGGCGGTCTGATCGCCTTCCTGCTGGTCCTGGGCAGGACGTACGCGGCCAAGAGGTTCACCCACACGCAGGCCACCGCGGCCATCGTCGTGTCCTACTACTGGCACTTCGTCGATGTCGTCTGGATCGGCCTCTTCGCCACGATCTACCTGATCAAGTAGTCCGGGCCCGTACCGGCTCGTATCAGACAGACATATCCAAAGCATCGACGCAGAAGATCCTGACACCGGGGTAATCCGTGAAAAAGCTCTCCGCACGACGGCGCCATCCGCTGGCGGCGCTCGTCGTCCTACTCTTCGCGCTGGCGGTCACTGGGGGGCTGTACGCCGCGTTCGCGCCGGCGGACAAGGCTCAGGCCGATGACACCGCCCAGTCTCTTGCCATCAAGGAGGGCAAGAAGCTCTTCGCCGTGGGCTGCGCCAGCTGCCACGGCACCGGCGGTCAGGGCACCTCCGACGGCCCCAGCCTGGTCGGCGTCGGCGCCGCAGCCGTGGACTTCCAGGTGGGCACCGGCCGTATGCCGGCCCAGCAGCCCGGCGCCCAGGTGCCGCGGAAGAAGAACATCTACACCAACGCCCAGATCGACCAGCTCGCGGCTTACGTCGCCTCGCTGGGCGCCGGCCCGACCGTGCCGGAGAAGGATCAGTACAGCCCGGACGGTGCCGACATCGGCAAGGGCGGCGAGCTGTTCCGCACCAACTGCGCGCAGTGCCACAACTTCACCGGTAAGGGCGGCGCCCTGACCGACGGCAAGTACGCACCGACGCTTGAGGGCGTGGACCCGAAGCACATCTACGAGGCCATGGAAACCGGCCCGCAGAACATGCCCTCCTTCGGCAACGGCTCGCTGTCGCAGCAGAACAAGAAGGACATCATCGCGTACCTCGACGCCGTCAACGGCGATGAATCCGAGAGCCCCGGCGGCCTCGACCTCGGTGGTCTCGGTCCGGTCAGTGAGGGTCTCTTCGGCTACATCTTCGGCCTGGGCGCGCTGGTCGCGGTCGCCATCTGGGTCGCAGCCCGGACTACGAAGGCCAAGAAGTCATGAGCGAGACTGGACGACACGAAGACGTGCCAGAAGAAACCCTTCCCGGTGAGCGGGAGACGGCTCACGAAGGTGCGGTGGCCACGGCGGAGAACCCGTTCGCCGACCCGGGGCTGCCGCCCCACGAGCACCGCGCCCAGGACATCGACGAGCGGGCTGCCCAGCGCTCCGAGCGCACCGTGGCCCTCCTCTTCATCGTGTCGATGTTCGCCACGGTCGCCTTCATCGCCTCGTACGTGGCGATCCCGATCGACAAGAACGTCTACATCTGGCCGATCGGCAACATCAGCGCGCTGAACTTCGCGCTCGGTCTGACGCTCGGCGCGGCACTCTTCTGCATCGGCGCCGGCGCGGTCCACTGGGCCCGCACGCTGATGTCGGACGAGGAGGTCGCCGACGAGCGCCACCCGATCGAGGCCGCGCCGGAGGTCAAGGCCAAGGTCATGGCCGACTTCGCCGCGGGCGCGAAGGAGTCGCAGGTCGGCCGCCGCAAGCTGATCCGCAACACGATGTTCGGTGCGCTGGCCCTGGTGCCGCTCTCCGGTGTCGTGCTGCTGCGTGACCTCGGGCCGCTGCCCGGGAACAAGCTGCGCACCACGGGCTGGAAGAAGGGCGTCCGCCTGGTCAACCAGTCCACCAACCTCCCGCTGCGTCCCGAGGACATCGCGGTCGGCTCCCTCACCTTCGCCAAGCCCGAGGGCCTGGAGGAGCACGACGAGGACTTCAACGTCCAGATCGCCAAGGACGCCCTGATGCTCGTGCGGATCCAGCCGCAGAACATCAAGGACAAGCACGAACTCTCCTGGTCGCACGAGGGCATCGTGGCGTACTCGAAGATCTGCACCCACGTGGGTTGCCCGATCAGCCTGTACGAGCAGCAGACGCACCACGTGCTCTGCCCCTGCCACCAGTCGACGTTCGACCTCTCTGACGGCGGTCGGGTGATCTTCGGTCCGGCCGGACACGCCCTGCCGCAGCTGCACATCACGGAGAAGGACGGCTTCCTGGAGGCCGCAAGCGGCTTCGAGGAGCCCGTCGGCCCGAGCTTCTGGGAGCGCGGATGAGTAACGAGACGAGCGGAGCCACCCCGCGCCGCGGCAAGGCGCCCCGGGGTGAGCGGATCGCCGACTGGGCGGACGGCCGGCTGGGCATCTACAGCCTGGCCAAGTCCAACATGCGCAAGATCTTCCCGGACCACTGGTCCTTCATGCTGGGTGAGGTCGCGCTTTACAGCTTCATCATCATCATCCTGACCGGTGTCTATCTGACGCTGTTCTTCCACCCGAGCATGGCCGAGGTGACCTATCACGGTTCCTACGTGCCCATGCAGGGGATCCGGATGACGCAGGCCTTCGAGTCGACGCTGGAGATCAGCTTCGACGTGCGCGGTGGTCTGCTGATCCGCCAGATCCATCACTGGGCCGCGCTGGTCTTCCTGGCCGCGATGATGGTCCACATGATGCGGGTGTTCTTCACCGGCGCCTTCCGCAAGCCGCGTGAGGTCAACTGGCTGTTCGGCTTCCTGCTGCTGGTGCTGGGCATGTTCACCGGCTTCACCGGCTACTCGCTCCCCGACGACCTGCTCTCCGGTACCGGTGTGCGGTTCATCGAGGGCGTCATCCTGGCGATGCCGCTGGTCGGTTCGTACCTGCAGTTCTTCATCTTCGGCGGGGAGTTCCCGGGGCACGACATCATCCCGCGGTTCTTCACGGTGCACGTCCTGCTGCTGCCGGGCATCATGCTCGGCCTGCTGGTGGCGCACCTGATCCTGGTCTTCTACCACAAGCACACCCAGTTCCCGGGTGCCGGCAAGACCAACAACAACGTCGTGGGCATGCCGCTGCTGCCGGTCTACATGGCCAAGGCCGGAGGCTTCTTCTTCCTGGTCTTCGGTGTGATCGCGGTGATCTCCGCGATCGCCAGCATCAACCCGGTGTGGGCGATCGGCCCCTACCGGCCGGACCAGGTGTCCACCGGCGCCCAGCCGGACTGGTACATGGGCTTCGCCGAGGGTCTGGTGCGTGTCATGCCGGGCTGGGAGTGGAACTTCTGGGGCCACACCCTCAACTTCGGTGTGCTGATCCCGATCCTGATCTTCCCGCTGGTCCTGGTCGCGATCGCGGTCTACCCGTTCATCGAGTCCTGGGTCAAGGGCGACAAGCGCGAGCACCACATCCTGGACCGCCCGCGCAACGTCCCGACCCGTACCGGCTTCGGTGTCGCCTGGCTCGTCGCGTACTTCGTGATGCTGATCGGTGGCGGTAACGACCTGTGGGCGACGCACTTCCACCTGTCGCTCAACTCGCTCACCTGGTTCGTCCGGATCGGATTCTTCGTCCTTCCGGTGCTGGCCTTCATCGCCACCAAGCGGATCTGCCTGGGTCTGCAGCGGCGCGACAAGGACAAGGTGCTGCACGGCCGCGAGTCCGGCATCATCAAGCGCCTGCCGCACGGTGAGTTCATCGAGGTCCACGAGCCGCTCGACCAGGAGCAGCTGCACCTGCTCACGCAGCACGAGCAGCCCGCGCCGCTCGAGCTCGGCCCGGAGGTCGACGAGAACGGTGTGGAGCGCAAGCTGTCGCGCTCGCAGAAGCTGCGCGCCAAGCTCTCGAAGGCCTACTACGGCGAGGACAACGTCATCCCGAAGGCCACGGTCGAGGAGTACAAGGAGATCAGCAGCGGCCACGGCCACCACTGATCACCGCAGCGCTTCCTAGCGCACTGTAGGGAGTACGCCACCCAGAGGGCCCCGTCCGTTCCCCAAGCTCTTAAGGAGCAGGGGATACCCCAACCGGACGGGGCCCTCCGGCGTGCCCGGCGGCTCGATAGGGTGACGGCATAAGCAGGAGACAATCCAGGAGTGTGGACCATGAACGTTGTGACCCCGGTTGGCGGCGACAGCGTGGCGGCCCACACCTGGCCGGGTCTTCTCAACGCCCTGCTCGCAGGCCGTGACCTCAGCGCGGACGACACCGCCTGGGCGATGGACAAGATCATGCGGGGCGAGGCCAGCGACGCCCAGATCGCCGGGTTCGCGGTCGCGCTGCGCGCCAAGGGCGAGACCGTCGCCGAGATCTCCGGTCTGGTGCGCACCATGTACGCGCACGCCCGGCTGATCGAGGTGCCGGGCCCCAGCGTGGACATCGTCGGCACCGGCGGCGACGGCGCCAAGACCGTCAACATCTCCACGATGTCCTCGATCGTGGTCGCCGGCACCGGCGCCAAGGTCGTCAAGCACGGCAACCGCGCCGCCTCCTCGGCCAGCGGTGCCTCCGACGTCCTGGAGAAGCTCGGGGTCAATCTCGACCTCACCCCGCAGCGGGTCACCGAGGTCGCCCAGGAAGCGGGCATCACCTTCTGCTTCGCGGTGAAGTTCCACCCCTCGCTGCGGCATGTCGCCAACGCCCGGGCCCAGCTCGGTATCCGTACGACCTTCAATGTCCTGGGCCCGCTGACCAACCCCGCGAAGGTCCGCGCCCAGGCGACCGGTGTCGCGGACGCCCGGATGGCGCCGATCCTGGCCGGGGTGCTGGCCGAGCGCGGCTCGTCGGCGCTGGTCTTCCGCGGCGACGACGGCCTCGACGAGCTGACCACGACCGCGACCTCCCGGGTGTGGATCGTCCGGGACGGCACGGTGCGCGAGGAGCCCTTCGACCCCCGGGACGTGGGGATCCCCCTGGTGCCGGTGGAGGCGCTGCGCGGGGCGGACGCCTCGTACAACGCGGATGTGGCCCGCCGGCTGCTGGACGGGGAGACCGGCCCGGTGCGCGACGCGGTGCTGCTGAACTCCGCGGCGGCGCTGGTCGCGCTGGAGCCGGCCGACGCTCCGCTGGCCGAGCAGATCCGGGCCGGGATCGAGCGGGCCGCCGCCTCGATCGACTCCGGGGCGGCCAAGCGGGCGCTGGAGCGCTGGGTGGCCGCCAGCAACACATGAGCGCGCGGTGACGCAGGGTGTGACGCAAGGCTCAGTCCGTCATACGGACCGGGCCTTGCGCCTCTTTGCCCGTGTGGCATGATTCTGCCCAGGTCACGAGTGACAGCGATGCAGGCCCCGGCCCGCTGTCCGGCAACCCTCCTTCCGTGGCGGGGTGCCCCGGGTGATGACCAGGCCGTAGGCAGCGAGGTCTGCGGCAAGCGCGGATCCCTCGCCAGGGATCCTGGTCCCCGAGGGAGCACTTCCGTGATTCAGCGAATGCGCTAGGGCCCGACGGCCCCTTTTCCGCATCCCCTTTTTCTTTCCCGCCGCGGTGCCCCGACGCTTCTTCGCGCCCCCGCCCGCGGCGAATTCGCTCACCCCTCACGGGAGTTCGCCATGTCTGTTTCCGCCGTTGCCGCCGACCGCTCCGTCTGTGCCCCGCTGCCGGTTCTGGGCCGGGATGTCCTCGTCCCGCTCGTGACCGGCGGCGAGGTCGACTACGCCGCGCTGGACTACGCCGCCAGCGCCCCCGCGCTCCAGCGGGTCTGGGACGACGTGGCGGCCTACGCCCCGTACTACGGCAGCGTGCACCGCGGCGCCGGATACCTCTCGCAGCTGTCCACCGACCTCTTCGAGAACAGCCGCCGCACCATTGCGGAGTTCCTCGGCTGCCGGGCCGAGGACCAGGTCGTCTTCACCCGCTCCACCACCGACTCGCTGAACCTGCTCGCCGCCGTACTCCCGCAGGGCACCCGGGTGT
Organism: Streptomyces sp. G7(2002); assembly: GCF_028870195.1. Classification (NCBI taxonomy): domain Bacteria; kingdom Bacillati; phylum Actinomycetota; class Actinomycetes; order Kitasatosporales; family Streptomycetaceae; genus Streptomyces; species Streptomyces sp. G7(2002). The sequence continues at coordinate 2,959,280 of NZ_CP102609.1, read as the reverse complement.
TCGTCTTCGAGACCGAGCACCACGCCTCGCTGCTGCCGTGGGAGCAGCGACCCGATGTCGAGGTGACGTACCTCAACGCGCCGCGCACCCCGCAGCAGGCGGTCGACACCCTGGAGAAGGCGCTGACCGCACGCGAGCCCTACGGCCCGGCGCTGGTCTGTGTGACCGGTGCGTCGAATGTGACCGGGGAGCTGTGGCCCGTGCGGGAGCTGGCGGCCGCCGCGCATGCGCACGGCGCCCGGATCGTGCTGGACGCGGCGCAGCTCGTCCCGCACCACCCGGTGGACCTCGGGGAACTGGACGCGGACTGGGTCGCCTTCTCCGGCCACAAGCTGTACGCGCCCTTCGGCGCCGGAGTGCTGGCCGGCCGCGCGGACTGGCTGCGGGACGCCGAGCCGTACCTGGCGGGCGGCGGCGCCAGCCGCAAGGTCTCCCGGCGCACGGACGGCGGGGTGGACGTCGAGTGGCACACCACCGCGGCCCGGCACGAGGCCGGTTCGCCCAACGTCATCGGCGCCTACGCGATCGCCTCGGCCTGCCAAGCCCTCACCGAGGCCGGCTTCGACGGCCTGGTCGCCCGCGAACAGGAGCTGATCGCCCGCCTCCGCGCGGGCCTGGCCGACGTACCCGAGGTCACCGTGCTCTCCCTCTTCGGCGAGGACGCCGCACGGGTGGGCGTCCTCTCCTTCGTCGTCGAGGGCTGGAACAGCTCCCACTTCGCGGCCGCGTTGTCGGCCGAGTACGGCATCGGCGTCCGCGACGGCCTCTTCTGCGCCCACCCCCTCGTCCGCACCCTCCTCGGCAGCGAGCCCCAGGACCCCGGCGAGTGCGGCGCCCCCGACGCGGCCCCCGGCGAAAAGTCCCTCAACGCCATCCGCGTGAGTTTTGGCGCCGGGACGCCGGATGAGCATGTTGACCGCTTCGTCCGCGCGGTCAAGGAACTGGTGACGAACGGCGCCCGCTGGAACTACCGCACCGAAGCCGGGCGTTGTGTGCCCGCTTGATTCCCACGTTTTCGGCTTGCCCGCCGTAGGGGCCTCGCGCCGTTAGGGCTCCGCTGCGCGGGGCGTGGGTGCGGGTGACGCTTGCGGGTTCCCCGCCGTTGCGCCTGCGGCGGGCCGGTGGGTGTCGGGTGCGGTGACGGGCCTCCGGGGCCTGGTGTGTGGACTGCTTCGCTTTACGTCCACACACCAGGCCCCTCCGGCCCGTCCCCTCCCGTTGGGGGAGTGAGTGACGGTGGGTGGGGGCGGGCGTCCGTAGGACGTTTCATTTCTGCTTCGCGAGGAGCACATGACCAGCGGCGGGCACCCCCACCAAGGTTTCTCCCACCCCCCAACGGGAGGGGACGGGCCGGAGGGGTAGGGGTGTGGGACGTAAAGCGAAGCAGTCCCACACCCCTACCCCGGAGGCCCGTCACCGCACCCCGACAGCCCCGCGCAGCGGACCGGCCCGCCGCAGGCGCAACGGCGAGTGCACCGCAAAGCGGGCAACAAACGGTGAGCAACCCCCACGGCGGGAAAGCCGAAAACGTGGGAAAAGAAGGGCTAGGCCTCCAGCCCAATCGCAAAGGCGGCCTCAAGGTCATGCTGGCTATACGTGCGGAACGCAATATGCGTTTCCGTGGCGGCGACGCCGGGGATCTTGCTGATGCGGCCGGGGATGACGTCCGCGAGGTCGTCGTGGGCGGCGACCCGCACCATGGCGATCAGGTCGTGGGCCCCGGTGACCGAATAGACCTCGCTGACCCCGTCCAGTGCGGCGATCTTCTCGGCGATCTCCGGGATCTGGTCCACGCTGGTCTTGATGAGCACGATCGACGTGATCACGGCTGGCTCTCTTCCTCGGTCGCCCGGTCGTTCGCCCTGGTGGCTCCCACACTATCCCTCCCGTAGCGGGCCCATGCGTAGAGGAAGCCGAGCGCGAAGCCGATGACATGGGCGAGGTAGGCGACGCCCGGTCCGCGGGGGTCGTCCTGCGCGGCCTGCCACTGCAGGGCGAACCAGAAGAGCAGCACGATCCAGGCGGGAAAGCGCAGCGGTAGGAAGAAGAGGAAGGGGAAGAGGCTGGTGACGCGGGCCGTGGGGAACAGGTAGAGGAAGGCGCCCAGTACACCGGAGATGGAGCCGGAGGCACCCACCAGCGTCTGGCCCGAGCCGGCGTGTGCGGCCGCGTAGCCGAGCAGCGCCAGGTAGCCGATGATGAGGTAAAAGGCGGTGAACGGCAGCCGGCCCATGCGTGCCTCGGCCATCGCGCCGAAGACGTACAGGAAGAGCACGTTGCCGAGCAGGTGCAGCCAGCTGCCGTGCACGAACAGTGCGGTGAGCGGGGTGATCAGCGCCCGTACCGAGCCGCTCCACAGATCCAGTGGGATCACGCCCCACCGCTCGTAATAGGCGGTCTGGGCCTTCAGCAGGGCATCGCCGGTGCCGTATATCCGGTTCAGGCCGGAGGCGGGGCCGAGCACGAAGACCGCACAGCACAGGCCGATCAGCACATTCGTCATCCGCGAGAACACCGCGGTCAAGGACCGGGTGGTGGGCGGACGGCGGGGGAGGAGACCGGACGAGCGGGGAGAACGGGGTGAGGGGGCCGGCGCCGTCATGAAGTGATCATGACTCAATGCGGGCAATCGGGACAGAGTGCCTCGCCGTGTCCCGTCACCTGGGCGGGCCCGCAGCGGCCCCCCGTCAGGCCGTAGGGTTACAGGCAGTACTTTGCTGTACTTCCGCAGTCCGACGGCGCACCGCGTGAACCGCGCAGCAGCACATGACGACGATCACGAAAGAGGACGACACGATGGCTGTTCCCCTGCCGACGGCCGGAACACGGTGGCGCTGCACGCTGTGCGGCAACCTCACGCGTTTCGACGTGACCCGCCGGTCCAAGGTGGTGGAGTACGTCCACCTGGACCTGGCCGGGGACCCGAAGGTGGAGGAGCGCGAGGTCCTCAGTGAGAGCATCGAGTCCGTGCGCTGCCGCTGGTGCAACGCGGTCGACCAGATCGAGCTGGTGGACCGTCCGGGCGCGAACGCCTGAGATCGGAGCGATGCAGCCGTGGTGGACCGTCCAGAAGGGGAGCCGGGGGCCCAGCGTGACGACGTACCCGAGGGTGCGGCGGACGAGGTGCTCGACCGACCGCTGCCCGAGGGCGTACGGCGCCGTGTCGTGGCGCTCACCGCGGAGTCGTTCGGCGCGCTGACGGTCGCCGAACTCCCGCCCCCGCTGCGGCAGTACGCCCGGTTCACCCCGACTCGTCGGGCCAAATTCGCCGGAAACGCGATGGCCGCGGCGCTGGAGAGCGACGCGGTCTTCCGGCAGCGGATCGCGGGCAAGCTGCGGGAGGCGCAGCCGGAACTCACCGCGGCGCTGGAGCACGGCACCCCGCCCGCGGCCGCCGATCCGCTCGATGTCGCGGCGGCGGCCTATGTGCTGCGGCCCGAAGGCTGGGTCAAGCTCGTTGCGGCGGCCGGTGAGGAGGCCCAGCGGGCGCGCGCAGAGCGGGCCGGCGAGGAGGCCGAGCAGGAGCTGGCCCGGCTGCGCGAGGAGCTGGCGCAGGCGCGCGGCGAGGCCCGTACGGAGGCCGACCGGATCCGGGTGGACCTGGACGCCGTCCGCAAGGAGAACGAGTCGCTGCGGCGCAAGCTGCGCAGCGCGCTCAGCGACGTCAAGCGCGGTGAGGCCGCGGTCCGCAAGGCCGAGGCCGCGCTGACGGAGGCGCGGGACCGGGCGGCCACGGAGAAGACCACCGCGGACAGCGAAGTGCGCCGGCTCAAGGGCCGGATCGCCGAGGCCGAGACGGCGCTGGAGACCAGCCGGCGGGCCGCCCGTGAGGGCCGCAGCGTCGAGGACATGCGGCTGCGCCTGCTGCTGGACACGGTCCTGGACGCGGCACAGGGGCTGCGCCGCGAACTGGCCCTGCCGCCCGCGAACGTCCACCCGGCGGACACCGTCGAGGCGGTCGCGCCGGGGCGGATGACGCCCAAGGACATCGCGACCCGGGCGCTGTCGGAGATGGACCCGGCGCTGCTCGACCAGCTTCTCGCCCTGCCGCAGGCGCATTTGGTGGTGGACGGCTACAACGTCACCAAAACCGGCTATCCGACCATGCCGCTCGAAAAGCAGCGGCTGCGGCTGCTGGGCGGTCTCGCGGTGCTGGCGGCGCAGACCGGCGCCGAGATGACCTGTGTCTTCGACGGGGCGGAGCTGGCGGCGCCGGTGCTGCTCGCGCCGCCGCGCGGGGTCCGGGTCCTGTTCAGTAAACCGGGCGTAACGGCCGATGAGTTGATTCGTCAGCTCGTAAGGGCCGAACCGCCCGGCCGCCCGGTCGTCGTGGTCTCCACGGACCGGGAAGTGGCCGACGGGGTGGCGAAGGCCGGGGCCCGCCCGGTCGCATCGGCCTTGCTTCTCAAGCGACTTGCCAGGACCTGAGAATCCCCCTGCCGGAGGCGCCTGACGCGGAAATCCGCCGGCGATCCGTATCTGAGCGTCAAGTGGCGCTTACTACCTGTGTGATGTTGGTAAAGGATGGGGCTTGTGGCGCAGAATTTTTCCCTGAGGATTTGAAGCGATCACAGCTCGGTTACTAAGGTCAGGCCCGAACCTTCATGAATCTGATCATCCAACCGGGATGAACCGTGAAGGAACCGCCGAGTCCGCGGCGTTCACGCGGAGCCGGGGTCTCACCCCCCCACTTCCCGGTAGGCGGCTGGAGGAAGAAGGAGCTCGCCCCCGTGGCGTCCCACCGTCGACCCAAGCAGCCGAGCCGTACCCGCGTGACCGTGCTGACCGCCACCGCCGCCGCGGCCGTGGCCCTCTCGTCCCAGGCCGCCCAGGCCGACCCCCACCAGTCGAAGAAGGACGTCAAGTCCGAGGTCGACAAGCTCTACGGGGAGGCCGAGCAGGCCACCGAGAAGTACAACGGCGTCAAGGAGCAGCAGGAGAAGCTCCAGAAGGAGGTCGACGACCTCCAGGACAAGGTCGCCCGTGGTCAGGGTGAGCTCAACCAGCTCCGCAAGGGTCTCGGCGCGGTCGCCTCCGGCCAGTACCGCAGCGGCAGCATCGACCCCTCGGTCCAGCTGTTCCTCTCCGGCGACCCGGACTCCTACCTCGAAAAGGCCGCCACGCTCGACCAGTTGAGCGGCAAGCAGGCCGACCAGCTGAAGACCATCGCGGACAAGCAGCGCCGGCTCGCCCAGGAGCGCGCGGAGGCCGCGAGCAAGATCGAGGACCTCTCCGAGACCCGTAAGGCGCTCGGTGACAAGAAGGACGAGATCAAGGGCAAGCTCGGCAAGGCGCAGGAGCTGCTCAACAAGATGACCGCCAAGGAGCGGGCGGCCATGCAGGCCGAGGAGGACCGCGCCAACCGCAGCAACTCGCGGGTCAACCTCGGCGATGACGTGCCGGCTTCGCAGCGCGGTGCGGCCGCCCTGTCCGCCGCTCAGTCCAAGATAGGTTCGCCGTACGTCTGGGGCGCCACCGGCCCGTCGTCCTTCGACTGCTCGGGTCTGACCTCCTGGGCGTACCAGCAGGCCGGCCAGTCGCTGCCGCGCACCTCGCAGGCACAGGCCAGCGCCGGTACCCAGATCAGCTCGCAGAGCGCCCTCAAGCCCGGCGATCTGGTGCTCTTCTACAGCGACCTGCACCACATCGGCCTCTATGCGGGCAACGGCCAGGTCCTGCACGCACCGAAGCCGGGCGCCAACGTGCGCTACGAGTCGATCAACAACATGCCCTTCATGTATGGCGTGCGGGTCTGAAAGACCTCACGACTGCCTCAACCTGCCGCCCGAACGGGCGAATTGCGGCCTCCGCCGCTGACCTGCCGCCCCGCCGGTGACCTGCACAGTCACCGGCGGGGCGGCTTTTTGCGGCCGAATGGGGTTTTTGGCCGGTGTGCACCGGCACCGTACTCTCTGCCCGCGCAGCATCCGGTCCACCGACCGCCCTCCGGGGCGGCAGGGGCTTCCCCCGAGCTCTCGGCTGCGCTCGAGCAGGGGGGACCCCCATGGAAGGAGTGCGGCTCTCGTGGTGTCCCACCGCCGTACCTCGCAGCACGGCCAGACCACCCTCGCCGGGGTCACCGTTGTGTCGGCCGCCCTGGCGACCGCGGCCGCCGCGCTGTCGGCTCCACCGGCCTCCGCCGACCCCGCGGGCCACCCGTCCACCGCCCGTGAGGCGGCGACCGCACGGGTCGACAGCCTCTACGCGCAGGCGGAGCGGGCCACCGAGAAGTACAACGGCGCACAGGCCCGGACCAAGGAGCTGCGCCACGAGGTGGCGGCCCTCCAGGACCGCACGGCCCGCGCCCAGGAGCGGGTCAACCGGATGCGCGGCCGGCTGGGCGCGCTGGCCGCCGCCCAGTACCGGGCGGGCGGGGTGGACCCCACGGTGCGGCTGATGCTCTCCGAACGGCCCGACACCTACCTGGAGAAGGCCTCCGCGCTCGACCGGCTCGGCAACCGGCAGGCCGATGAGCTGCGCGGCCTCCGGGCGGCCACGCGCTCCCTGGAGCAGCAGCGCAGGGAGGGCGCCAGGAAGCTCGCGGAGCTGGAGACCAGCCGCAAGGCCGTCGCCCGCCACAAGAAGGACGTCCAGCGTCGGCTGGCCACCGCGCGACGGCTGCTGAACGCGCTCCCCAAGGGCGACAGGGCGGCCTACGAACGGGCCTCCCGGAGCGACGGTCACCGCGAGGCGGTCCCGGACCTGGGCGGCGCCGTACCGGCCTCCGGGCGGGCCGCCGCCGCCGTCGCCGCGGTGCGCGCCGCGGTGGGCCGCCCGTACGCCTGGGGGAGCAGCGGCCCCTCGTCCTTCGACTGCTCCGGACTCACCCAATGGGCCTACGGCCGGGCCGGAGTCTCCCTCCCGCGTACCTCGCAGGCCCAGCGGGGCGCCGGACGGCAGGTGTCGCTCGGTCAGGCACAACCCGGTGACCTGGTCATCTACCGTTCGGACGCCAGCCACGTCGGGATGTACGTCGGCAACGGCCAAGTGGTCCACGCGCCCTACCCCGGCGCACGGGTCCGCTACGACCCCGTGGGGATGATGCCGATCTCGTCCGTCACCAGGCCCTGAGGCGGATCTCCGCGTTTTTGCCCCGCCCGGGCCGGATCTACGATCGTCCGCATGTCACACCGGTGGGCGAGACGGCGGCCGTCGCGGGCCGCGGCGGCGGGCTGCTGCGCCCTGCTCCTCGCGCTGCTCGCCCCGCTGGCCGGCTGCGGGCCCGCGGGGCCCCCGCCGGCCACGGCGCGCTTCCCCGACGTCCAGCGGATGCTCGACACCCGCGCACGGGCCGTCGAGCGGCGGGACGCGGCGGGCTTCCTCGCCTCCGTCGACCCGCGGGCCACCGGCTACCGCGACCGTCAGCGCGCGATGTTCGGCCACCTCAAGGGCGTGCCGCTGACCGACTGGCACTACGACCTCGACTCGACCGACGCCTTCCCGCTCCCGGCCGACGGGGACCGGACGCGGCTGGCCGCGAAGGTGCGGCTGCGCTACCGCCTCAAGGGCTTCGACTCCGCACCGGTCCATGCCGTGCAGTACCTCACCCTGACCGAGCGCGACGGCCGCTGGCTGATCTCCTCGGACACCGACGGCGCGGCGGCCGGCCGGAGCGGCACCCGCCAGCTGTGGGACCAGGGGCCGGTACAGCTGGTCCGCGGCCGGTACAGCCTGGTGCTCGGCAGTACCGCCCAGCGGGCGCGGCTGAAGGACCTGGCGCACCGGGTGGACCAGGCGGTGCCCGCGGTCTCCGCGGCCTGGAAGGGCAAGTGGTCGCAGAAGGTCGTGGTGGAGGCGCCGGACTCGGTCGAGCGGATGGCGCAGCTGATGGGCAGCGACGATCCGTCCGGTTACGCGGGGATCGCGGCGGTCACCACCGGGGAGGCGGGGGTCTCGACGACCGCGCCCGCGGACCGCGTGATCATCAACCCGGACGCGTACGAGGAGCTCAACGACCTGGGCCGCAGGGTGGTCCTCACCCACGAGACCGCCCATGTCGCCACCCGTACGGCCACCACGCCGGCCACCCCGCTGTGGCTCTCCGAGGGCTTCGCCGACTGGGCGGCCTACCGCGGTATCCGCCGCAAGGCCGCCCTCACCGCCCCCGAACTCGCCCGCGCGGCCGCCGCCGGCAAGCTCCCCGCCCGACTGCCGACCGACGAGGACTTCGGTTTCAAGGCGGGCGCCGACCGGCTGGCGAAGGCGTACGAGGGCAGCTGGCTGGCCTGCCGGATGATCGCCGAGAAGTGGGGCGAGGCCAAGCTGATCGCCTTCTACCGGGCGGCGGGCAAGAGCGCGGTACCGGTCGCGGCGAGGGCGGGGGCGCCGATCGAGGCGGCCACGGCGGGCTCCGCCGGCCCCCGGCCGGCCACTCCGCCCGCCCGCACCGGACAGCGGCCGAAGGCCCGCGCCGACCGGACGGACCGCGCCCTGCGCGCCCAACTGGGCGTCGGGATGGCGGAGTTCACCCGGCAGTGGCGGGCCTATGTACGCAAACAGCTGGCGCGGTGAGGGCGGGGGAGGGGCTCACGGCGCCGGCGTCGCCCTGTCCGTCCGTGGCTGCGCGGCGGTGCCGGCGAGCTCCGGGGCAGCGGCGGCGGTCGCGTCGGCGGCACGGCGCGCGCGCACCACGCCGGCCGTCCCGGTCCGCTCCTGCCCGTCGCCGCGCGTCGAGGCCCACAGCCGGCGGCAGGCGAGCAGCGACGCGGCGACCAGCAGCCCGTTGCGCACGAACAGCAGGGTGACCCCCCACGGCTCGCTCGCCACGACCTCCGCGAATCCGACGGGGAACTCCAGCAGGGTGACCCCGGTGGCGAGCAGGACCAGCACCACCGGCAGCGTCTGCCGGCCGGCGCGTACGGTCACACACACCGCGCCCAGCGCCACCAGCCACAGCATGTACTGCGGGCTGATCACCCGGCTGGTGGTCGTGAACAGCAGCGTGGCGGTGAAGGCGGCCTCGCACAGCGTCGCGGGGCGCAGCTCCCGGACCCGCACCCGCCACAGGAACAGCCAGCCCACGGCGGCCAGGCTCAGGGTGAGCGCCACGGTGCTGACGAACGGGACACCCGGGCCGAGGAACTCCAGCGAGCCGTAGTTCAGCAGCACCTGGCCGTCCCACCCGAAGTGGCGGGCGACATGGAAGACCAGCGCCCCGAGCGACTCGACCTCCGTACCGCGGTCGCGCTGGAAGGTGAGGAAGGCCAGCGCGCCCGGTGCGGCGGCCACGAAGAACAGCGTCAGCGCGGCCGCGGTGCCGGCCGCGCTCCACCACAGGGCGCGGGCCCGGCGGCCGCGCAGCGCGGCGCCGGTCAGCAGCAGCGCGGGCCAGACCTTCAGCAGCGCCCCGAAGGCGATCAGCGCGCCCGCGACCCGTGGCCGCCGCACGGCCGCGAACAGCGCGGCGACGGCGACGGCGGTGACCATCAGGTCGTAGCGGGCGTAGGCCGTCGGGCCCAGCAGCGCCACCCCCGCGATCCACACCCAGGCGCCGGCCGGCCGGTGGTCCGCCCGCCGGCCGGCCCGCAGCAGGAGCGCCAGCGTCGCCGCGTCCGCGACCAGGACCAGGACGTAGAACGCCGGGGCGTAGCCCAGGAACGGCAGCAGACCGGGGGAGAGGATGGCGAGCGCGGCGGCCGGCGGGTACTGCCAGGTCACATCGTTCAGCGGGAAGGTGCCGGTCTTGAGGACCTCGAACCAGCCCTGGTAGATCACCGAGACATCGGTGGTGACATCCGGCCCCGGCAGCACCAGCACTCTCAGGACGCACAGCAGGACCACGGCCCGGGTCAGGGCCCAGGCCGCGACCGGGAGCCACACCCCGCGCGCTCTGCTGATGCTGGTCATCGTCACCTCATCGCTTCTCGGCCGCCGGCCGTCGGCGCCGCTCGCGGCCTCGACCCGGCGCCCTGTTCCCCGTATCTACCGCCGCCGCCCGCCCGTGCTGCCTGCATGATGCCGGTGGTGGCTGTCACGACCGTAAAGGAGGCACGGGCGTGGCGGGGTGGGCGGCCGCCCACCGGGCACCGACCGGTACTGTCGGGCCACAACCGCCGAGACCGACCGTCGAGAGACCATCGTGCACAAGACCTTGATCGTCACGAACGACTTCCCGCCCCGGCCGGGCGGGATCCAGGCCTTCCTGCACAGCATGGCGCTGCGCCTGGACCCCACCCAGGTCGTCGTCTACGCCTCGACCTGGAAGCGCAGCGAGGAGGGGCGCGCGGCCACCGCCGCCTTCGACGCGGAGCAGCCGTTCCCGGTGATCCGGGACCGTACGACGATGCTGCTGCCGACCCCGGGGGCGACCCGGCGGGCCACCGGCCTCCTGCGCGAACACGGCTGCTCCTCCGTATGGTTCGGGGCCGCGGCACCGCTCGGGCTGATGGCGCCCGCGCTCCGTGCGGCCGGCGCACGCCGCATCGTGGCGACCACGCACGGCCACGAGGCGGGCTGGGCGCAGCTGCCGGCCGCCCGCCAACTGCTGCGCCGGATCGGTACGGGGACGGACACCCTCACCTACCTCGGCGAGTACACCCGCTCGCGGATCGCCGGTGCGCTCACCCCGGAGGCCGCCGCGCGGATGGTCCAACTCCCGCCCGGCGTCGACGAGAAGACCTTCCACCCCGGGTCGGGCGGCGACGCCGTACGGGAGCGGCTCGGGCTCGCCGGGCGGCCGGTGGTGGTGTGTGTCTCGCGGCTGGTGCCGCGCAAGGGCCAGGACACCCTCATCGAGGCGATGCCGGCCATCCTGTCCGCGGTGCCCGAGGCCGTGCTGCTGATCGTCGGCGGCGGCCCGTACGAGCAGGACCTGCACGCGCTGGCCCGGGAGAAGGGCGTCGCGGACGCGGTGCGCTTCACCGGCGCGGTCCCGTGGGAGGAGCTGCCGGCCCACTACGGCGCCGGCGACGTCTTCGCGATGCCGTGCCGCACCCGCCGCGGCGGGCTCGACGTCGAGGGCCTCGGCATCGTCTACCTGGAGGCCTCCGCCACCGGCCTGCCCGTGGTGGCGGGTGACTCGGGCGGAGCCCCCGACGCCGTCCTGGAGGGCGAGACCGGCTGGGTCGTCCCCGGCGGGTCCCCGGCCCCGACGGCCGACCGCATCATCGCCCTGCTCCGGGACCCCGCGCTGCGCCGCTCGATGGGCGAACGCGGCCGTGCCTGGGTGGAGGAGAAGTGGCGCTGGGACCTGCTGGCGGAACGGCTGAAGGAACTGCTGTAGGCGGACGCCCGCGGTCCGGCCCAAACGACAATCCGCCGCCGTGGCACACAGCCACGACGGCGGATTCCGGCGGTCCCGGAGCGGGCCTGGCCCGGCGGGGGCCGGCCGCCCCTACGCGCGGTAGAGCGCCTCGATGTCCTCGGCGAAGTCCTTCGCCACCACGTTCCGCTTGAGCTTCAGCGACGGCGTGACATGGCCCGACTCCTCGGTGAACTGGGTCGGCAGGATGCTGAACTTGCGTACCGACTCGGCCTTGGAGACCGCCGCGTTGCCGTCGTCGACCGCGCGCTGGACGGCGGCCAGCAGCTGCGGGTCCTCGGCGAGCTGAGCCGGTGTCACCCCGGCCGGGTGGCCGTGCTCCTGGGCCCAGCGGGGCAGGAACTCCTCGTCGAGGGTGATCAGCGCGCCGATGAACGGCCGGCCGTCGCCGACGACCATGCACTCGGCGATCAGGGCGTGCGCCCGGATACGGTCCTCGATCACGGCCGGGGCGACGTTCTTGCCGCCCGCGGTGACGAGGATTTCCTTCTTGCGGCCGGTGATGGCGAGGTAGCCGTCCTCGTCGAGGGTGCCGAGGTCGCCGGTGTGGAACCAGCCGTCGGACAGCGCCTCCTTGGTGGCCGACGGGTTGTTCCAGTACTCGGTGAACAGGTGCTCGCCGTGCAGCAGCACCTCGCCGTCGTCGGCGATCCGGACGACCGAGCCGGGCAGCGGCTGGCCCACACTGCCGATCTTCTGCCGGTCCCAGGGGTTGAAGGCGGTGGCCGCGCAGGACTCCGTCAGGCCGTAGCCCTCCAGCACGGTGAAGCCGATACCGCGGTAGAAGTGGCCCAGGCGTTCGCCGAGCGGGGCGCCGCCGGAGATGGCGTGGGTGGCGCGGCCGCCGAGGACGGCGCGCAGCCTGCCGTACACGAGACGGTCGAAGACCTTGTACTTCAGCTTCAGGCCGAGCGACGGGCCTTCCGGGGTGTCCAGCGCGCGGCTGTAGGCGATCGCGACGTCCGCCGCCTTGTCGAAGATCTTGCCCCGGCCGTCGGCCTGCGCCTTGGCCCGCGCCGAGTTGTAGACCTTCTCGAAGACCCGGGGCACGCCCAGGACCAGCTTCGGCCGGAAGGAGGCGAGGTCGTCGGTGAGGTTCTTGATGTCGGGGGCGTGGCCCAGCTTGATGGGCGCCATCACCGCGGCGACCTGCACCAGCCGGCCGAAGACATGCGCGATGGGGAGGAAGAGGAGCACCGAGGACTCACCGGTGCGGAACAGCGGACGCAGCCGCTCGACGATGTTGCCGCACTCGGCGAAGAAGCTGCGGTGGCTGAGCACACAGCCCTTGGGGCGGCCGGTGGTGCCGGAGGTGTAGACGATGGTGGCCGGCGAGTCGGCGTCGGCGAGCGCGCTGCGCGCCTCCACCTCGTCGTCGGAGATCCCGTCGCCCGCGGCCTGCAGCCGGGCGAGGGCGTCCCGTTCGATCTGCCAGATGTTCGCCAGCTCCGGCAGCCGGTCGCGGACCGACTCGACGGTCGCCTCGTGGGTGGGGGACTCCACCAGGCAGGCCACCGCGCCGGAGTCGCCGAGGATCCACTGGATCTGCTCGGCGGAACTGGTCTCGTACACCGGGACGGTGATCGCGCCGGCGCTCCAGATGGCGAAGTCCAGCAGCGTCCACTCGTAGCGGGTGCGCGACATCAGACCGACCCGGTCGCCGGGCCCGACCCCGGAGGCGATCAGGCCTTTGGCGGCGGCGCGGACCTCGGCGAGGAAGGCGGCGGCGGTGACGTCCTGCCACTCTCCGTTCACCTTGCGTCCCATGACGGCAACATCCGGGTGCTGCGCGGCATTTCGGCGGATGAGATCCGTCAGATTGCCGTCCGCGGGGACCTCGTACAGGGCCGGAAGGCTGAACTCGCGCAAGACTGCTGCTCCTCAAAAGCGCCGGCGCCACGACGCTGTGTGTACACCGGCGGCGGTCCACGATCATGCAGGGGGGATTGGACTGCCCGGACGTTACCCATCGGTATCGCTGTTGGGATAGGGGGGAACGGCCAGATGTTCGATGCGTCACACGCTGCGGGACACGCCATGGGGACTGACCCGCGCAGACTAGACCAATGGGTAGGTGACCCGAAAGTAACGCCGGCTCCGGGCCCCGTCTCCCGGTGCCCGCGCGAGCGTTCTAGGGTGACGCCATGCGTGTGCATGTGGTCAGTGACGTACACGGCAACAGCCGGGACCTCGCGGCTGCCGGAGCCGGCGCCGATGCCCTGGTCTGCCTCGGTGACCTGGTCCTCTTCCTCGACTATGCCGACCACTCGCGCGGCATCTTCCCCGACCTCTTCGGCGTCGCGAACGCCGACGCACTGGTCGAACTGCGCACCGCCCGCCGCTTCGAGGAGGCCCGCGCACTGGGCCGCCAACTGTGGGGCGGACTGGACCGTACCGGCGTGAGCCGGGAGTCGGTCATCGAGGGCGCGGTCCGCCGGCAGTACGCCGAACTCTTCGCGGCCTTCCCGACTCCCACGTACGCCACCTACGGCAACGTCGACATACCGCGCCTGTGGCCCGAGTACGCCGGACCCGGCACCACCGTCCTGGACGGCCAGCGGGTGGAGATCGGCGGCCGGGTCTTCGGGTTCGTCGGCGGCGGTCTGACCACCCCCATGCGCACGCCCTACGAGATCAGCGACGAGGAGTACGCCGCCAAGATCGAGGCGGTCGGCGAGGTGGACGTGCTGTGCACCCATATCCCGCCCGACGTCCCCGAGCTCTGCTACGACACCGTCGCCCGCCGCTTCGAGCGCGGCAGCGCGGCCCTGCTGCACGCCATCCGCACCACCCGGCCGCGCTACTCCCTCTTCGGCCATGTGCACCAGCCGCTCGCCCGCCGGATCCGGATCGACGGTACGGAATGCGTCAATGTCGGCCACTTCAACGCGACCGGGACGCCCTACGTCCTGGAGTGGTGAGCCCCGATACCTCTGGTCATGAGCCCGGACAAGAGCGCCCGGCGGCCGCCCCGCCCCGTCGTTCCGGGCCTGCTGGTGTCCGCCCGCGTTCCCCCGCGCGGTAGCCTTCAGCAGCAGAGACAGCACGTCATGGGGCCTCCCCCGCTCGAAGGAAGCTGAGAGCCCGGGGGAGGAGTCGGCGGACCGGCATGGATCGGCATGGAGGAGTCACGGCGATGGCCGAACACACCAGCTCGAGCATCACGATCGAGGCGGCACCCGCCGAAGTGATGGGAGTGATCGCCGACTTTGACCGCTACCCGGAATGGACCGGAGAGGTCAAAGAGGCAGAGGTGCTCGCCAAGGACGACCGCGGCCGCGCCGAGCAGGTGCGCCTGCTGCTGGACGCCGGAGCGATCAAGGACGACCACACCCTCGCCTACACCTGGACCGGCGAGAACGAGGTCAGCTGGTCCCTGGTCAAGTCCCAGATGCTGCGCGCCCTCGACGGCTCCTACCACCTCTCCGCGCTCGGCAGCGGCGCGCGCACCGAGGTGACCTACCAGCTCACCGTCGACGTCAAGATCCCGATGCTCGGGATGATCAAGCGCAAGGCCGAGAAGGTCATCATCGACCGTGCGCTGGCCGGGCTGAAGAAGCGCGTCGAGAGCGGCCACGACGGCCCGCAGGCGCCCGCCGACGAGGCCAAGAAGCTCTGAGCGTGCGCATCGTCCTCGTCACGGGCTCCGGCGGCGCGGGCCGCACCACGCTCGCCGCCGCGACCGCCCTGGCCGGCGCCCGCCGGGGCGAGCGGGCCCTGCTGCTCACCACCGGGAGCAGCGCACCGGAAACGGTGCTGGGCACCCCCCTCGGCGCCGACGCCCCCACCCCGATAGCGCCCGGGCTGCACGCCCGCCGCATCGACCCCGGCGACCGCTTCCGCCAGGAGTTCCTCGCCTTCCAGGAGCGCGCCGGCGCCGCCCTCGACCTGCTCGGCGCCGCCCCCCTCGACGAGGACGAACTCACCGAACTCCCCGGCTCCGAGGACTTCGCGCTGCTGCACGCGCTGCGCGCCGAACACGCCTCGGACGACTGGGACCTCGTCGTCGTCGACATGCCCTCGGCCGACGAGACCGTCCGGCTGCTCGCCCTGCCGGCCCAGGTGCGCCGCTATCTGCGCCGGCTGCTGCCGCCCGAGCGGCAGGCGGCCCGTGCGCTGCGCCCGGTGCTCGCCCAGCTCGCCGGCGTCCCGATGCCGGCCCAGAAGCTGTACGACGCCGCCGAGCGCTGGGAGGCCGAACTCGCCGCCGTCCAGCGGACGATCGACGACCCCGGCACCTCCGTACGCCTGGTCACCGAGGCCGGCCCGGTCGCCGCCGCCACGCTGCGCACCCTGCGCGCCGGACTCGCGCTGCACGGCCGGCGCACCGACGGCGTGGTCGTCAACCGGCTGCTGCCCACCGGCTCGGCCGACCCGTTCCTCGCCGCGCTCTCCGGCAGCCAGCAGACCGCCCTCAAGGCGCTGCGCGAGGAATTCCCCGACCTGCCCGTCCACGAGGTGCCGCACCTGGGCCGGGACCCCCAGGGCGTCGACGAGCTCGACGAGTTGATCGGCGGACCGGCCGGCGAGATCGGCGCGGCCGCGCCCGCCGACGGGCCCCGCCCCGACCCCTGGACCGTCGAGGACCGGCTGGCCGCCGACGGCATCCTCGTCTGGCGGGTGCCGCTGCCCGGCGCCGAGCGCAGGGGCCTCGGCCTGGTGCGCCGCGGCGACGAGATCGTGGTCACCGTCGGCCGCTTCCGGCGGATCCGTACGCTCCCCTCCGCGCTGCGCCGCTGTACCGTCTCCGGCGCCGGACTGCGCGACGGCGCCCTGGAGATCCGCTTCACACCGGATCCGGATCTGTGGCCCAAGAGCGACTGAACGCGCTACCACCATTCGGGTAACGTCGAGGGTGGGCCCCGCCCCTATGTGCCCGTCCCGCACTGCTTCGCCGTACCGCCTCGCCGCAGGAGTCACGGAGTTCCTCATGAGTGATGCCACCGAGCGCCCCGCCGACCGCCAGGCCGAGCCCGATGCCGACGCCTGGGCGACCGCCTGCGCCGAGGACCTCGCGTCCGAGAAGGCCCGCCGCCGCACCGGCAGCGCCCCGGAGCCGGGCAGCGCTGCCGAGGAGCTGCGCAAGCTCGCCGAGGCGGTGACCGACAAGCTCGCCGGAATCCAGCTGCCCGGCGCGCTGGGCGGAATCGCCGCACAGGGCGCCGTCAACCAGCTGTTCAAGCAGGCCAAGGCGGCCGTCGAGCCGGTCATCGAGCGCAACCCCGACATCTTCGACCACCTCGCCGCGGCCGGCTCCGAGCTGCTCGCCGCCTACCGCTCCGCCGTCGAGGGCAGCGAGCGCCGCTGGACCCGTGACGACCTCGACGACCGGTCCGAAGGCCGCCGCGACGACGACCCGCGCGACGACGACGGCCCCACCGGCACCGAGCGGATCGACCTCGACTGAGCCCTCGGGGCCTTGGTGTACGGGAGGTGTCCCTCCCCCCACAGCCCGAAGAACGTGGGCGGCCCCCCTGCCTCCGGTACGGTGGGACTCGGCGGGGTTCGAGCGAAAAACTGAGGGACACATGGGACTCACCATCGGCGTCGACATCGGCGGCACGAAGATCGCGGCCGGCGTGGTCGACGAAGAGGGCTCGATCCTTGAGACGTGCAAGGTGCCGACTCCGCATGCCACCGATGCGCTGACCGAGGCCATCGCGGACGCGGTGCGCACCGTGGGGGCGGGCCATCATGTCGAGGCCGTCGGCATCGGCGCCGCCGGCTACGTCGACGAGAAGCGGGCCACGGTCCTGTTCGCCCCGAACATCGACTGGCGCCATGAACCGCTCAAGGACAAGGTCGAACAGCGCGTCGGCCTCCCAGTGGTCGTCGAGAACGACGCCAACGCCGCGGCCTGGGGCGAGTACAAGTTCGGCGCGGGCCAGGGCCACAGCGACGTCATCTGCATCACCCTCGGCACCGGCCTCGGCGGCGGCATCATCATCGGCAACAAGCTGCGCCGTGGCCGCTTCGGCGTCGCCGCCGAATTCGGGCACATCCGGGTCGTGCCGGACGGCCTGCTGTGCGGCTGCGGCAACCAGGGCTGCTGGGAGCAGTACGCCTCCGGCCGCGCCCTGCTGCGCTACGCCCGCCAGCGCGCCTTCGCCACCCCCGAGAACGCCCAGATCCTGCTGTCGCTCGGCGACGGCACCTCCGAGGGCATCCAGGGGCGGCACGTGAGTGAGGCCGCCCGCCAGGGCGACCCGGTCGCCATCGACTCGTTCCGCGAACTGGCCCGCTGGGCCGGCGCCGGGCTCGCCGACCTCGCCTCGCTCTTCGACCCGTCCGCCTTCATCGTCGGCGGCGGCGTCTCCGACGAGGGCGAACTCGTCCTGGGACCGATCCGCAAGTCCTTCCGCCGCTGGCTGGTCGGCAACCAGTGGCGGCCGCACGCCCAGGTGCTCGCCGCCCAGCTCGGCGGCAAGGCCGGTCTGGTCGGCGCGGCCGACCTGGCGCGCCAGGGCTGACCCGCCCCCGGGCCGTTCAGCGCCTGCTCATCCGTACGGCACCGTCCGTCGCGCCCCGTGGGGGTGCGGCGGACGGTGCTCTATCTTGGCCCGCGTGACCCTCCCGGTGAGAGGACCTGCCGCCGTGATCTCGCTCCCCGCCTCCGCCACCGAGCCCGGCCCCGCTTCCGGGGAACCAGGACCCGGCGGTGCGGCCGTGATCCGGGTGCTCAGCTACAACATCCGCTCGCTGCGCGACGACCGGGCGGCGCTGGCCAGGGTGATCCGGGCCTGCGCACCCGACCTCGTGCTGATCCAGGAGGCGCCGCGGTTCTTCCGCTGGCGCAAGGCCGCCGAGCGGCTGGCCCGCGCGGCCGGTCTGGTGTACGTCACCGGCGGCGGCACGACCGCGGGCCCGATGATCCTGTCCACCCTGCGCGCCCATGTGGAGCGTACGGAGGAGGTGCTGCTGCCCCGCACCCCCGGACTGCACCAGCGCGGTCTCGCCCTCGCCGTGGTCCGGATCGGCGGGGCCCGGCTCGGGGTGCTCAGCTGCCATCTCAGCCTCGCCGACCGGGAGCGCTACGAGCAGGCCGGGCTGCTGCTGGAGCGGCTGGCCGCCCTGGAGGTGCCGTACGCCGTCGCCGGGGGCGACCTCAACGACCGGCCGGAGGGCCGTAGCTTCCGCCGGCTGGCGGGGGCGCTCACGGACGCCTGGGCGGCCAAGCCGTGGGGCGGGGAGTTCACCTCCACGCCCCACGACCCGCATCAGCGGATCGACGCGATCTTCACCACGGAGGGCGTGGAGGTCCTGGGCTGCGGTGTGCCGCACGGGCTGGCGGGGGTACGGGAGGCCGACCTGCGGGCCGCCACGGACCATCTGCCGGTGCTGGCCGCACTGCGGGTGCCGGCCACCGGCTGACTCACACCACCGCGCCGCTGCCCGGCAGATCGTTGTCGTCCTCGTCGTCGTCCTTCATCCGGGCCACCAGGGTGGCGAAACCGCCGAGGAAGCCGCCGATGCCCAGGACCGTGATCCACCACGTCACCGGCTGCTGGAGGAGCACCATGGCCACCAGCAGCAGCGGACCGCCGACCACCGCGAGCCAGGCGAACTTGGTGGTGACATCGGCCTTCGGCAGCGGGGGCGGCTCGGGCGGGGTGAAGTGGCCCTCGTCGCTCTCGTCGAAGTCGTCGTCGGACGCTTTGGCGGCGCTCCAGTCGCGGGGCCCGACACCCGGCGCGAAGACGACGAAGCTGCCCGGACGCGCGGCGTCGCCGGTGCCGGACCCGTCGCCCGTGCCGTCTTTCCCGGCGGCCTCGGACGGTGCGGCGGCCTCGGGCTTCCCGTCCGTGGCGTCCGAGGCGTCCGCGGCGTCCTTCGCGGCCGAGCCGGAGGCCCCGGCCTCCCCGTCCCCGCCGTCACCGTCGCCCGCGGGGAACGACGGCTGCTCGCCGTAGCCCGCCACGATCTCGGCCCAGGCGGCCTCTTCGTCCAGCGGGTCCCGGGGGTCGCGGGGGCTACGCTCCGCCACTGGCCGCCGCCCCCTCCTGCGCCGCGCCCGCTCCCGCCTCCGGCGCGAGCCGGGAGATGAAGGCGAAGGTGTCCCGGAAGATCTGCTCGGCGTCGTGGTCCAGCGTCGCGACGTGGTAGCTGCGCTCCAGCAGCGTCTGCCGGACGTCCGTGGAGGAGACCCGGGCGAGGATCCGCTCGGAGTCCGCCGCCGGTACGACATGGTCCTGCGGGCTGGTCATCACCAGCAACGGCTGGGTGACGCCCGGGAGTTCGGAGTCGACCTGCTGGAAGAACCGGCGCAGCGAATGCGCGGCGTGCAGCGGCACCCGGTCGTAGCCGACCTCCTCGGCGCCGGGCTTGGCGATATCGCTGACCACGCCCTTGGTGGTCCGTACGAGATGGCGCAGCACCGGCAGCAGCGGCGCGGCCGCGTCATGGACCTTGTTGCCCGGGTTGACCACCGCCACCCCGCTGACCGCGTCGCCGTGCTTGGCGGCCAGCCGCAGCGCCAGCGCACCGCCCATCGACAGTCCGCAGACGAAGACCTTGCTGCAGCGCTCGGTCAGCGCGCGCAGTTCGCGGTCGACCTCGGCGTACCAGTCCTGCCATGTGGTGATCTGCATGTCCTGCCAGCGGGTGCCGTGACCGGGCAGCAGGGGGAGGGCGACCGTCAGTCCCCGGTCGGCCAGATATTCGGCCCAGGGGCGTACAGACTGGGGGGAGCCGGTGAAGCCGTGGCACACAAGGACGCCGACCTCTCCGCCGTCACGGCGGAACGGCTCGGCTCCGGGAAGGAGCGGCACCGGGGGACTCCGATCGATGAGGGGGTCTGGCGAGTTACCTCAGGGTACGCAAAGCGACGGCAGGCGGGTAGGTCCGACGACCGCCGCGGCGCGAGGGGGCCACCGGGGCAGGTTAAGGTCTTTGCGTCACACACAGGAGGCAGTGGGTTGATCTACGGCGCAATGAAGTTTTCCATCGGCGGGTCGCTGAAGCTTGCCTTCAGGCCCTGGGTGGAAGGCATCGAGAACATCCCCGCCGAGGGTCCGGCGATCCTCGCGAGCAACCACCTGTCCTTCTCGGACTCCTTCTTCCTGCCCGCGGTGCTCGACCGCAAGGTCACCTTCATCGCCAAGTCCGAGTACTTCACCTCGCCCGGCGTGAAGGGCAAGCTGACCGCCGCGTTCTTCAAGGGCGTGGGCCAGCTGCCGGTCGACCGTTCGGGCGGCCGGGGCGCCGGTGAGGCGGCGATCAAGAGCGGTATCGAGGTGCTGGAGCGCGGTGAGCTGTTCGGCATCTACCCGGAGGGCACCCGCTCCCCGGACGGCCGGCTCTACCGCGGCAAGCCGGGCGGACTGGCCCGGGTGGCGCTGGCCACCGGGGCGCCGGTCATCCCCGTGGCGATGATCGACACCGAGAAGGTGCAGCCGCCGGGCAAGATCGTGCCGAAGATGATCCGGCCGGGCATCCGTATCGGCAAGCCGCTGGACTTCACCCGCTATCAGGGCATGGAGGGCGACCGCTTCATCCTGCGGTCGGTCACCGACGAGGTCATGTACGAGATCATGAAGCTGTCCGGCCAGGAGTACGTCGACATCTACGCGACCGCGGCCAAGCGGCAGATCGCCGACGCGGCGAAGGCCGAGGCGAAGCAGCAGGCCGAGGCGGAGCAGGCCAAGAAGGCAGCCGCCGAATAGACGGGCAGGGCCGAGGCCGGGCGCGGGGGCGCCCGGCGAGGGGTGGGGGCCGGCAATGACGGATATGGAGACACGGACCGTGCGTGGCGGCCTGGCCGCCAAGGGCAGGAGCAAGCCGCCGACGGTGCTGCGGATGTCCGTCGAGCTGCCGCTGTGGCGTGCGCTCACCGGCTACCGGATCCTGACCCTCGTCTACGCCCTGTGCCTGGTCGGGCTCTCCTACCAGAAGTACGAGCACCCGCTGGGCGCCGCCGCCTACATGGGCGCGCTCACCGTCTGGATGGTGCTGACCTGGCGCCGGACGACCTCCGCTGAGCGCTGCACCCGGCACTTCCTGCTCGCCGACCTCGGCTTCGCCGTCGGCGGCATCCTGCTCACACCGCTGGTCGACACCCACGCCCGCATCATGGACGGCGCACCGACGCTGCCCTCCATCTGGACGGCGGGCGCCGTCCTCGGCTTCGCGATCAAGGGCGGCTGGCGCTGGGCCGCGGTGGCTTCCAGCGCCGTGGCGGTGGCGAATCTTGTCGAGCGCCAGGAGCTGGCCCGCGACACCGTCCACAACGTGGTGCTGGTGTGGGTGGCCAGCGTCGCCATCGGCTATGTCGTCGAGGTGGCCCGCGCCAGTGAGCGGACCCTCGCCCGTGCGCTGCAGATAGAGGCCGCCACCCGGGAGCGGGAGCGGCTGGCCCGGGACATCCACGACAGCGTGCTGCAGGTCCTGGCGATGGTGCAGCGGCGCGGCGCGGCGATCGGCGGAGAGGCGGCCGAGCTGGGCCGGATGGCCGGGGAACAGGAGGTCGCGCTGCGGACCCTGGTCGCCGGCGGGCTGGTGTCGCCGCCACGCGCTGCGGCGGCGACGGTGCCGCACCCGGCCGGCGAGGGCGCGGCGGACGACGCGGTGGCCGCCGCCCCGGCCGCCCCGGTCCCGGAGCCGGCCGGCGACGGGCCGTGCGACGTCCGGGCGTTGCTCGCGCCGTTCGCGGGTGCCGGGGTGACGTTCTCCGAGCCCGGTGCCCCGGTCGAGCTGCCGGCCGCCGCGGCCGCCGAGCTCGCGGCCGCTGTCAGTGCGGCGTTGGACAATGTCCGGGTGCATGCGGGGGACGGTGCCCGCGCGTGGATCCTGGTGGAGGACGAACCGCGGGCGGTGATCGTGACTGTCCGCGACGACGGCCCCGGCATTCCCGAGGGCCGGCTGGCGGACGCCGAGCGTGAGGGCCGGCTGGGGGTGGCCCTGTCGATCCGCGGCCGGCTGCGGGACCTGGGCGGTGCCGCCGAGTGGGTCTCGGTCCCCGGCCAGGGCACGGAAGTGGAGTTGACGGTCCCCAAGGGCACGGCGCCCGAGGGCGGTAGACGGGGGAAGGCGAGAGCGTGAGCAGCACGGAGCGGGACGAGGCCGCGCGGGACGAGGTGCCGGCATGAGTGAGCAGACGGGCCTGAAGGTCATGGTGGTCGACGACCACCCGATGTGGCGGGACGCGGTCGCACGGGATCTGGCGGAGGCCGGGTGCGAGGTGGTGGCGACGGCCGGCGACGGCCTCCAGGCGGTGCGCAGGGCGCAGGCCGCCTTGCCCGATGTGCTCGTCCTGGATCTCAATCTGCCGGGGCTGCCCGGCGTCCAGGTGTGCAAGGAACTGGTCGGCGCCAATCCGGCGCTGCGGGTGCTGGTGCTGTCCGCGAGCGGTGAGCACGCCGATGTCCTGGAGGCGGTCAAGTCCGGGGCGACCGGCTATCTGCTGAAGTCGGCGAGCACGGCCGAGCTGCTGGACGCGGTGCGGCGCACGGCCGCCGGTGACGCGGTGTTCACACCGGGCCTGGCCGGTCTGGTGCTCGGTGAGTACCGCCGGCTGGCGACCGAGCCGGCCCCCGCGACGCCGGACGAGCCGGGCGCACCGCAGCTGACGGACCGGGAGACCGAGGTGCTGCGGCTGGTCGCCAAGGGACTCTCGTACAAGCAGATCGCCGAACGGCTGGTCATCTCGCACCGCACGGTGCAGAACCACGTCCAGAACACCCTCGGCAAGCTCCAGTTGCACAACCGCGTGGAGCTGGTGCGGTACGCCATCGAGCGCGGCCTCGACGAGGCCTGACCGGCGGGAGCACCGGCCGGACCGGCCACGTCCCGGCGGGATGCGCTCGTCCGGGTGAACGCCCGGCATCAACTCCCCGATAAATCACCGACATCACCGTTTGTCCCATCCCTGAGTGACCCAGATCACCATTAGCGTGACCGGGGTCGGATCGAGCACGGCCGTGTGCGCGGCCACTGACGGGATGTAGGTGAAGCAGCGATGCGGGTCGGAGTACTGACCGGCGGCGGCGACTGCCCGGGTCTGAACGCGGTGATCAGGGGCATCGTCCGCAAGGGCGCCCAGGAGTACGGATACGAATTCGTCGGCTTCCGGGACGGCTGGCGCGGGCCGATGGAAGGCGACACGGTGCCGCTGGACATCCCGGCGGTGCGCGGCATCCTGCCGCGTGGCGGCACCATCCTCGGCTCCTCGCGGACCAACCCCTTCAAGGAGAACGACGGCGTCCGCCACATCAAGGAGACGCTCGCCAAGGAGGAGATCGAGGCGCTGATCGCGATCGGCGGCGAGGACACCCTCGGCGTCGCCGCCCGGCTCTCCGGCGAACACGCCGTCCCCTGTGTCGGCGTCCCCAAGACCATCGACAACGATCTGTCGGCCACGGACTACACGTTCGGTTTCGACACCGCCGTCGGCGTCGCCACCGAAGCCATCGACCGGCTGCACACCACCGCCGAATCCCATATGCGGGTGCTGGTCGTCGAGGTGATGGGCCGGCACGCCGGCTGGATCGCGCTGCACTCCGGCCTCGCCGGCGGGGCGAACGTCATCCTCATCCCGGAGCAGCGCTTCGACATCGAGCAGGTCTGCCGGTGGATCGAC
This sequence comes from Streptomyces sp. G7(2002), assembly GCF_028870195.1. Taxonomy (NCBI): domain Bacteria; kingdom Bacillati; phylum Actinomycetota; class Actinomycetes; order Kitasatosporales; family Streptomycetaceae; genus Streptomyces; species Streptomyces sp. G7(2002). Next base: position 2,935,446 of record NZ_CP102609.1, on the reverse strand, counting down.
TCCCGCTTCAAGGTCCGCTACGCCCCGATCGTGGTCGTCGCCGAGGGCGCGATGCCCAAGGACGGGCAGATGGTGCTCAAGGACGACTCCACGGACTCCTTCGGGCATGTCCGGCTGTCCGGTGTGGGGGAGTGGCTGGCCAAGGAGATCGAGTCGCGCACGGGCAAGGAGGCGCGCACGACGGTCCTCGGGCACACCCAGCGCGGCGGCACCCCCAGCGCCTTCGACCGCTGGCTGGCCACCCGCTTCGGGCTGCACGCCATCGACGCGGTGCGCGACGGCGACTTCGGCAAGATGGTCGCGCTGCGCGGCACGGACATCGTCCGGGTGCCGATCGCGGAAGCCACCGCCAAGCTGAAGACCGTCGATCCGGCGCTCTACTCCGAGGCCGGGGTGTTCTTCGGCTGAGCCGGCCGCCCGCCGCTCCCGCCGCCGTCCGGAATCTCGGGCGGCACCGCCGGGCGAGGGGCCGTATATTCGCCATACGCGACATATCCGGCCCATCGCTCATGGGCGGGAGATTCTGGACCGGCGGAAGAACCCGGGAGAGCTCGTGGAGATCGTCGCCTTCGGCGTGCAGGCGGATGAGCAGCCGTTCCTGGAGAAGGGCTTCGCCGGCCGCCACCAGGTCCGCAGCCTGGATGTCTTCCTCAACCGTGACACCGCCCCCATCGCCCGCGGATACGAGATCGTCAGCTCCAGCGTCAACGCCGATCTGGGCGCGGACGTCCTGCAGACCCTCGCCGCGGGCGGGACGAAGATGATCGCCCAGCGCTCCACGGGCTTCAACAACATCGATCTGGAGGCCGCGGCCGACCTCGGGATGAGCGTCGGCCGGGTCGCCCACTACTCGCCCCACGCGGTCGCCGAATTCGCCTGGGCCCTGGCGCTCGCCGTCAACCGGAGGATCGTCCGGGCCACCAATCGCACCCGTAATTTCGACTTCCGGCTGGACGGCCTGATGGGCCGCGATCTGCGGGGGCGTACGGCGGGGGTGCTCGGCACCGGCAAGATCGGCGAGGCCTTCACCCGGATCGCCCATGGCTTCGGCATGAACCTGCTGGGCTGGGACCTGGCCGAGAACCCGCGCTGCGTCGCGCTCGGCATGAAGTACGTCGCCCGGGAGCGGCTGTTCGCCGAGGCGGACCTGCTCACCCTGCACCTCCCGCTGGTGGAGTCCACCCGGCATCTCATCGACGCCGCCGCGCTGGCCGCGATGAAGGACGACGCCATCCTGATCAACTCCAGCCGCGGCGGGCTCGTCGACACCGCGGCCCTCGTCGACACGCTCAAGGCCGGCCGGCTCACCGGTGTCGGCCTGGACGTCTACGAGGAGGAGGCCGCGTTCTTCTTCTTCGACAAATCCCTGGACATCATCAGCGACGACACCCTCGCCCGCCTGATGACCTTCGGGAACGTGCTGATCACCTCGCACCAGGCGTACTTCACCCAGGAGGCGGTGGGCCAGATCATCGAGGCCACCGTGGCCAATGTCGAGGACTACCTGGCCCACCGCACCAACGAGAACATGCTGGTCACACGAGGACAGCTGCCAGCAGCTGCGCGGTGACCGAGGCGCCGTCCAGCGTCAGCACCGACTCCGGGTGGAACTGCACCCCCGCGAAGCCCGGACCGCGCAGCGCATGCACCTCGCCGGTGGCCGCGTCCCGGCTCAACTCCACGCGGTGCATGGCGAGTTCGGCCGCGGTGGTGTCATCGCAGCGGGCCGTGAAGGTGTTGTAGAAGCCGACCGTCTCCGTACGTCCGAAGAACTCGATCCGCTCCTGCGCGCCCTGGAAGGGCACCTCCTTGCGGACGATCTCCAACCCCAGCTCCGCGGCGATCAGTTCATGGCCGAGGCAGACCCCCAGGAGACCGTGCCGGTGCCCGGCGACCAGCTCGGCGGTCAGCGACCGCAGAAAACGCATCTTGGGGTCGGCGGCGTCGGACGGATCGCCCGGCCCCGGGCCCAGCACGACCGGTCCCCGGTGCGCACAGGCGGCCTCGCGCAGCCCCGGCTCGTCGAAGCGGCGCACGGTCACCGTCAGCCCCGAGGTGCGCAACAGATGCGCCAGCATCGCGGTGAAGGTGTCCTCCGCATCGATGACCAGGGCGTGCCCGCTCAGCTCGGCGGTCGGCGCGGTGGTCTGCATCCGCAGCCAGAACGGCGCCAGATCGGCCCGGCGGGCGTCCAGCGCGGCCCGCACCCGCGGGTCGTCGGCCAGCCGCGGCGGCCGCTCCCCGGCCCCGGGGCGCGCGGGCGCCGCCCGGACACCCAGCGCGCTCAGCACCCCCGCGGCCTTGGCGTGGGTCTCGGCGACCTCGCTGTGCGGGTCGGAGGCGCGCACCAGCGTGGCGCCGACCGGCACCCGCAGCCGCCCTCCGGCGGAGATGTCGGCGGTCCGGATGAGGATCGGCGAGTCCAGCGTCTGCGCACCGCCCGCGTCCCGCCCGATCAGCGCCAGCGCCCCCGCGTAGTAGCCGCGCCCCCGGCCGTCACGGTCCGCCGGCTCATGCCGCTCGATCACCCGGCAGGCGTTCTGCACCGGCGACCCGGTGACCGTCGCCGCGAACATCGTCTCCTTGAGCACCTCGCGCACATCGAGGGTGGACCGGCCGCGCAGCTCGTACTCGGTGTGCGCGAGATGCGCCATCTCCTTGAGCCGGGGCCCGATCACCACACCGCCCTTGTCGCCGACGGTGCACATCATCTTCAGCTCCTCGTCCACCACCATGGACAGCTCCTCGACCTCCTTGCGGTCGTCGAGGAACGCCAGCAGGCTCTCGGCGGTGGGGCCGCCCTCCGGGTAGCGGTAGGTGCCGCTGATCGGATTCATCACGACCGTCCCCCCGGACATCCGGACATGCACCTCGGGGCTGGCGCCGACCAGCGTGCGGACCCCGGGACGGTGCACCACGTACGTCCAGTACGCGCCGCGCTCACCGGCCAGCAGCCGCCGGAACAGCGCCAGCGCGTCGGCCGCCGAGAAGTCCGCGATCTCGCCCTCGAACGTCCGGCGGATGACGAAGTTCGCGCCCTCGCCGGTGCCGATCTCGTCCCGTACCACCCGCCCGACGATCCCGGCGTAGGCGTCGTCGTCCACGTCGAACGCCCCGTCCGTCACCCGCACGTCATGGGCGGGCAGCGCCGCCAGCATCTCGTCCAGGGGCAGCTCGGCGGTCTCCCGGGGGCGCAGCACGGCCAGCGGTGTGCCGTCGTCATGGGCCCGGAAGCCGCGCTCGCGGATCTGCCGGAACGGGATCAGCGCGAGCGCGTCGGTCACCGGCGCGTCCGGCGTCCCGTCGCCCAGCGGGATGTCGGCCAGCCGCTCGACCTCGGTCACCTCACCGGTCAGCACCTCTACGGTGTCGGCGGCGTCCCGCCCCGGGGTGCGGCGGCGCAGCAGGGCGAACGGCGGGCAGGCGGGGTCGAGCAGCCGCTGGACGAGCGCGGCGGCGTCGGTGCGGGCGGGGGGCTCGCGGTGCATGGCGGGAGTTCCTTCCAGGAGAGGAGGAACGGCCGCCGGAAAAGGCTGAAGGCCGCCCCTCGGGCGGCCTTCGCGAAGTGTGGGAGTGCGCGCGAATCAGTGGGCCGCCGGATGAGCGGTCCACCACCAGTTCATGTTCATGGCCGGTCGCGTGCACATGGGGGGCACCCTACCGGACCGTCGGGGTGCCGTGTGTCTCACAGTCCGGATGCCCGGACGGACACCCTCGCGGGACCCCGTAATGTGGGGCTTGTGACCGTGAACGCTGAAACCCACGCCGGTGGCAACACCTGGCAAGACCTGCCCGCGGCGCAGCAGCCTGACTGGCCGGACCAAGAGGCTCTGCGCGATGTGATCGCGGAGCTCGAGTCCTATCCGCCGCTCGTCTTCGCGGGCGAGTGCGACCAGCTGCGCGAGCGCCTGGGAGCGGTCGCCCGTGGTGAGGCGTTCCTGCTTCAGGGCGGCGACTGCGCGGAGGCCTTCGACGCCGTATCCGCCGAGCACATCCGTAACAAGCTCAAGACGCTCCTCCAGATGGGCGCCGTCCTGACCTACGCCGGGTCCGTCCCGGTGGTCAAGGTCGGCCGGATCGCCGGCCAGTACAGCAAGCCGCGCTCCAAGCCCACCGAGACGCGTGACGGGGTGACGCTGCCGACCTACCGCGGCGACTCCGTCAACGGCTTCGAGTTCACCGAAGCGGCCCGGATCCCGGACCCGCAGCGGCTGAAGCGGATGTACCACGCCTCCGCGGCGACCCTGAACCTCGTGCGCGCCTTCACCACCGGCGGCTACGCCGACCTGCGGCAGGTGCACGCCTGGAACCAGGACTTCGTGAAGTCCTCGCCCGCCGGACAGCGCTACGAGGACCTCGCCCGCGAGATCGACCGCGCGATGAACTTCATGAACGCCTGCGGGGTGAACCCGGAGGAGTTCCGCACCGTCGAGTTCTACGCCTCCCACGAGGCGCTGGTCCTCGACTACGAGTCGTCGCTGACCCGGGTCGACTCGCGCACCGGCAACCTCTACGACGTCTCCGGCCACATGGTCTGGATCGGTGAGCGCACCCGTCAGCTGGACGGTGCGCACATCGAGTTCGCCTCGCGCATCCGCAACCCCATCGGCGTCAAGCTGGGCCCGACGACCACCGCACAGGACGCGCTGACGCTCATCGAGCGCCTCGACCCGGAGCGGGAGCCGGGCCGGCTGACCTTCATCACCCGCATGGGAGCGGACAAGGTCCGCGAAAAGCTCCCCGAGCTGGTCGAGAAGGTCACCGCCTCCGGCGCGCAGGTCGCCTGGATCTGCGACCCGATGCACGGCAACACCTTCGAGGCGGCCTCCGGTCACAAGACCCGGCGCTTCGACGATGTGCTGGACGAGGTCAAGGGCTTCTTCGAGGTCCACAAGGCCCTCGGCACGCACCCGGGCGGTATCCACGTCGAGCTCACCGGTGACGATGTCACCGAGTGCGTGGGCGGCGGCGACGAGATCTTCGTCGACGACCTCCACCAGCGCTACGAGACCGCCTGCGACCCGCGGCTCAACCGCAGCCAGTCGCTCGACCTGGCGTTCCTGGTGGCGGAGATGTACCGCGACCAGTGAGGCGGTCGGCCGCTGACCTGCACTGACGGTCAGGGAGACAACGACAGTGGGGCGCGGATCCTTGTGATCCGCGCCCCACCGCGTTGTGTAGGCCCTGCCGGGCCAGGTAAGGTAAGGGTTACCTCACTCAAGATCAGCCGGATCGGTGGGGCATCCCACCGGAGGTGAACCGCGTGTACGTCTGCTCTTGCTTCGGGATCACCGAGCAGCAGGTCCGCGACCACGCGGACACGGGCGCCTGCACGCCCCGCCAGATCGCCTCCGCCTGCAAGGCCGGCACCGACTGCGGCGGCTGTGTGCGCCGTATCCAGTCGCTGCTCGGCCGGGGGGACTGCCCTCGCCGTGAGCTCATCGACAGCGGTGCGCCCGAACCGCTGGGCGCGGAGGCGGACGCAGTGGTGCCCGCGGCGCTTTCGGAGGCCGCGTAGCCCTCAGGGCGCGGGTGATCTCCCCGTGCCGGCCGGGCCGTCGCGGAGGGTGGCCGTCAGGCTGTTCGCTCAGCTCGGCTGCTCGATGACCTGGGCGATGTAGAGCGCCTCTCCGAGCTTCTCGATCAGTTCCAGCTGGGTGTCGAGATAGTCGATGTGGTGCTCCTCGTCCGCGAGGATGTCCTCGAAGATATTCGCCGACGTGATGTCGCCCTTGTTGCGCATCAGCTCGATACCGCGCTTGAGGCGGTCGATGGCCTCGACCTCGATCTGCCGGTCGGCCTGGAACATCTCGGTGACGGTCTGGCCGACCCGTACATGGAACAGCCGCTGGTAATTCGGCAGACCGTCGAGGAAGAGAATCCGGTCGGTGAGGATCTCCGCGTGCTTCATCTCGTCGAAGGACTCGGAGCGGGTGTACTTGGCGAGCTTCGTCCAGCCGAAGTTCTCCTGCATCTTGGCGTGCAGGAAGTACTGGTTGATCGCGGTCAGCTCGGCGGTCAGCTGCTCGTTGAGGAATTCGATGACCTCGGGGTCGCCCTGCATGGCTGCGGGCTCCTTCCACGCGAGAACTGGGCAGGTGCCGCGCATCCTCGCACCGCCCGGAGTGGGGCGTCCAGTAAGTGCATGCTTAGTACGAGTTGCCCGAATCCCTCCCTCCCTGGTCATCGGCACCCCTTCCGGTCTGACAACATGGAGGGCATGGGTCAGCCGGAAAGCCGCGAAGAGGAGCCTCCTGAGCTGCCTCCGGGGCAGCGGCTCCAGCGGGGCTGGCCGGTGACGCATTACGGGCCGGTGCCGAAGTTCCGGGCCGAACGCTGGGAGTTCCGGGCATTCGGCGCCACCGCCGACGACGCGAAGCACTGCTGGTCGCACGAGGAATTCACGGCCCTGCCGTACAGCACGGTCGTCGCGGATATGCACTGCGTGACGAAATTCAGCATGCTGGGAGCCGAATGGGGCGGGGTCCGCACCCGGACGATCCTGGATCTGGCGCCGCCGGCGCCCGATGTCACCCATGTCATGGTGTGGGCCGAGTACGGCTTCAGTTCGAATTTGCGGATCGAGGATTTCGCCGCGGAGAAGTGCCTCTTCGCCACCCATCGCTCCGGTGAACTGCTCACCGCGGAGCACGGATTCCCGGTCCGTCTGATCGTGCCGCATCTGTACGCATGGAAAGGGCCCAAATGGGTCCGCGGTATCGAATACATGCGGGCCGACCGCCGCGGCTTCTGGGAAGAGCGCGGCTACCACAATCTGGGTGACCCGTGGCGTGAGCAGCGCTACTCGTACCAGGAAGAGCCCGGCGACGGCCCCGAACTCTGAGCCGCACACCCGGGCGGGTTCATCCCGTGCCCGGCGGAGTCCGTGATCAGTGGTGGTACCGGTGCACCACCGCATGCCCCTTGCCGCGGCCGATCATCCACTTGTTGACCGGCGTGGTCACCACGAAGGCGAGCACCAGGGACGCGGCCAGCACACCCCAGAACAGTGCGTCCGAGAGCTGGGCGTCCATGGCGCTCGGCCAGAGCGCGATCACGCCGTTGTCGATCAGCTCCATGACCGCGATGGAGAGCGTGTCGGCGGCCAGCGCGACCCGCAGCGCCACCCGGAAGCCGACGCCCGCCGCCAGGACGCCGCGCACCGTGAGCGCATAGCCGAAGACGAAGGCCAGCACGATGGCCAGGACCATCGTCGGAACGTTGTGCCAGTTCAGGGCCGTGCCGATCACCATGCCGAGGATCTCGCCGACGGCGCAGCCGGTCAGACAGTGCAGGGTCGCCCGCGCCGCCGGTGCCCAGCCGGCCGGGCCGGGGGCGGGGTGCCCGGCGGGTGGCGCATGGCCGGCGCGGTCCGGGTGGCCGGTGCCCTCCGGAGCGCCGGCCCGCTCGCCGGGTGCGGCCGTCCGGTGCTCGTGCGGTGCGCGGTCCATGGCATACCCCCAACGCGAGGTGACGGTCCCTGCCCGACGACAAGAACCAGGTACCCCCTACGGATTCCCTTTCCCGCCAGGGGGCACCGGCAGGCTCAGGGCGCGCGCAGCTCCTTGAGCCGGGCCACGTCCGCCGCATGGCCCTCCTTGCCGCCCGGCGTCTCGACGACCAGCGGCACCCCGGCCGTCGCCGGATGGACGAACAGCTCACCGAACGGCTCCGCACCGATGTGACCTGCGCCGATGTTCTCGTGCCTGTCCTTGTGGGCGCCGACCACGTCCTTGGAGTCATTGGCGTGGATCAGCTTCAGCCGGCCTTCGCCGGTGACCTCCACCAGCTCGTCCAGCAGCGCCTTCATCCCGCCCGGCGCCGCCATGTCGTGCCCGGCGGCGAACGCATGGCAGGTGTCGAGGCAGACCCCCAGCTTGGGGTGCCGGTCCAGCGCGTCGAAATACGGCCCGAGGTCCTCGGCCAGCGCACACAGCGACGCGCCCTGCCCGGCCGTCGGCTCCAGCAGCAGCCAGGGGTCGTCCGGGTGCGTCAGCTCCTCCAGCAGCGGCCGCATCCGCTCCCTGACCTGCGCCATCGCCGCCGCACGGGGCCGTCCGCCGGTCGCCGAGCCGGTGTGCACGACCACCCCGAGCGCCCCGATCTCCCGGCCGCGGCGCAGTGAGTGGCGCAGCGACGCCACGGACTTCTCGACGGTCGCCTCGGTGTGCGAACCGAAGTTGATCAGATACGGCGCATGGACATACGCCGGAATCCCCTGCAGGGCACAGGCCGCCCGGAACGCCTCGTCCTGTTCGGGGCTGCCGGGGGTCGTCGCCCAGCCGCGCGGATTGGCCACGAAGACCTGTACGACCTCGTCGCCCATCTCGCGGGCGTACGGAATGCCGGCCTTCGCCAGGCCGCCGGCCACCGGCACATGGCCGCCGACCGGATTACGGGCACGGGCGCGCTGCTCGGCGCCCTTCGGGGAGGGGGAGGTACTCACCCTCCCAGGGTGCCAGGTGCGCCACGGCCGCCGTCCGCCGGACGGCGGCCCCGCCGCATCAGGGCGCTACAGCGCGCCCTTCATCTTGATGGTGATGGTGCCGCCCTTGGGCGCCTGCTTGCCGGCCTCCACGGACTGCGAGTCGACCTCGTCCTGCGGGAAGAGGAACGGCTTGTCCACCTCGACCTGGAAGCCGAGATCCGTCAGCTGCTTCTTGGCGTCCTCTTCGTTCTTGCCGGTGACATCCGGGACCGCGACCATCTCCGGGCCCTTGGAGAGCGTCAGAGTGACCGTCTCGCCCTTGCCCATCTTCTTGCCCTCGGCCGGCGTCTGCCGGGCGACGGTGCCCTTGTCCTGGGTCGAGTGGACCGGCTCGTCGGCGAAGCGGACCTTGAGGCCCGCCGCACGCAGGGTTTCCGCGGCGTCCGCGCGCTCGCTGCCGAGCACCCCGGGCGCCTCGACCTCGGCGCCCCGGCTGATGGTCAGCGCCACCGCCGTGTCGGGCCGCCGCTTGCTGCCCGCGACCGGGTCCGTACCGATCACCGAGCCCCTGGCGACCTCCTCGCTGAACGCCCGCTTCTGGGTGCCCGGGATCAGCCCGAGGTCCCGCAGCTTGCGCTTGGCGTCGGCGACGGGGGTGCCCGACAGATCCGGGACGGTGACGATGTCGGGGCCCCTGGAGACGGTGATCGTGACCGTGCCCGTACCCCGGATCTGCTTGCCGTTGGCCGGATATGTCTTCATGACATGGCCACGGTCGACATTCGAGCTGAAGCCGCGCACCACCTTCACGCCCAGGCCCTCGTCACGCAGCGTCTTCTCGGCCTTGGCCTGCGGCATGTCCAGGACCGCGGGGACGGTGGTGAACTGACCGGCGTTGATGTACCAGACGCCCGTGCCCGCCCCCAGGAGCAGCAGCACCGCCGCGATGATCGTGGCCAGCCGGTGCCGCTGCAGCAGCCCGCCGCGGGGCGCCGCGGACGCCGCGGGCGCCGGCACCGGACGCAGCCGGGTCGTCTGCTCCGACGGCGGCACCTCCAGCCGGCTGGTGCGGTTCAGCTCCGCTTCGTCCGTCCCCGGCAGCGGCGGCTGTACGCCCTCGGGGCGGGGTATCACGTCCGTGCGCTCCGAGCCGTCGCCGAGGCCGCCCGCGGGCACCTCCCTGGCCTGCGGCGGCACCACATCCAGCTGGGCATCGGTCAGCTGCGCACGGGTCTCCTGCGCCCGGGACAGCATCGCCACCGCGTCCTGCGGGCGCTGCTGCGGGTCGCGGGCGGTGGCCAGCGCCACCAGCCCGTCCAGCTGCGGCGCGAGACCGGGCACCAGCCCCGACGGCGGCAGCACGTCCTCGTGCAGATGCTGGTAGAGGATCTGCGCCACGGAGCCGCCGGTGTGCGGCTTACCGCCGGTCAGCATCTCGTAGAGCACCACACCACAGGCGTAGACATCGACCCGGGCGTCCGCGGTGCCGTGCTCCATCTGCTCGGGGGCCAGATAGGAGACGGTGCCCAGGACGGATCCCGTCGAGGCGGTCGTGTTCGTGTCCACCGCACGCACCAGACCGAAGTCGGCGACCTTCACCCGGCCGTCATCGCCGATCAGGACGTTCTCCGGCTTCATGTCCCGGTGCACCAGCCCGGCACGGTGCGCGGCGCCCAGCGCGGCCAGGATCGGCTCCAGGATGTCCAGCGCGGCCCGCGGCTGCAGGGCACCCCGCTCGCGCAGCACATCGCGCAGCGTGCAGCCGGCGACGTACTCCATCGCCAGATAGACGTACGTACCGTCCGTGCCCTGGTCGAAGACGCCCACCACATTCGGATGCGACAGCCGCGCCACCGACTTCGCCTCACGGATGAAGCGGTCGACGAACGCCGCATCCGTGGCGAGGGTGGGATGCATCACCTTCAGCGCGAGCAGACGGTCCAGCCGGGTGTCCACGGCCTGGTACACCGTGGCCATACCGCCGGCGGCGATGCGCGCCTGAACGCGGTAGCGGCCGTCGAGCAGCTGGCCCACGAGCGGGTCCTGAAGGGTCATATCCACGGCAGACGAGTGTATGGCCTATAGCGTCTGCCCACGATTTTGGCTGTCCCGCCGGTTCGCTGCGCTTTGCCTCGGGCCCACGTTTTTGGCTTTCTCGCCGTGGCGCCTGCGGCGGGCGGGGTCCGCTGCGCGGGGCTGTTGGGGTGCGGTGACGGGCCTGCGCGGGTGGGGGTGTCCGGACTGCTTCGCTTTACGTCCGGACACCCCCACCCGCTCCGGCCCGTCCCCTCCCGTGGGGTGGGTGGGAAAACGGCTGGTGGGGGTGCCCGCCGGTGGTCCTGTGCTCCTCGCGAAGCAGGAGTGAAAGCGCCGCCTACGGACGCCCGCCCCCACCCACCTGCACTCACTCCCCCCACGGGAGGGGACGGGCCGGAGGGGCAGGGGTGTGGGACGTAAAGCGAAGCAGTCCCACACCCCTGCCCCGGAGGTCCGTCCCCGCACCCGACACCCACCCAGCCCGCCGCAGGCGCAACGGCGGGGCACCCGCAAGCGTCACCCGAACCCACGCCCCGCGCAGCGGACCCGAAACGGGGCCAAGCCCCCACGGCGGGAAAGCCGAAAACGTGGGCTAGAAAGCCGGCCGCTCCGGGTCGAAGGCGGCCACACCCTCCGTCGGCGACGACGCCAACGCGAAATGACGGCGCGGGATCCGCCCCGCCCTATAGGCCAGCCGGCCGGAGGCAACCGCGTGGCGCATAGCCGTCGCCATCAGCTCCGGCTCCTGCGCGCGCGTCACCGCGGAGGCCAGCATGACCGCCGCGCAGCCCAGCTCCATGGCCAGTGCGACGTCCGATGCCGTGCCCGCGCCCGCGTCGAGGATGACGGGGACGCCGGCCCGCTCGGTGATCAGCTGGAAGTTGTGCGGATTGCGGATGCCGAGCCCGGAGCCGATCGGCGAGCCGAGCGGCATGATCGCGGCGCAGCCGACGTCCTCCAGCTTGCGGGCCAGCACCGGATCGTCGTTCGTATAGGGCAGGACCGTGAAACCGTCGTCCACGAGGGTCTCGGCGGCATCGAGGAGCTCGATCGGGTCGGGGAGCAGGGTCCGTTCGTCGGCGACGACCTCGACCTTGATCCAGTCCGTGCCGAGCGCCTCACGCGCGAGGCGGGCGGTGAGCACGGCCTCGCCGGCGGTGAAGCAGCCCGCGGTGTTCGGCAGCACGCGGATGCTGTGGCGTTCCAGTAGGGACAGCACCGAGCCCTGCACGGTCGGATCCAGCCGCCGCATGGCGACCGTCGTCAGCTCCGTACCGGAGGCGAGCAGCGCCCGTTCCAGGACGTCGAGGCTGGGGGCGCCACCGGTTCCCATGATCAGACGGGAGTCGAAGGTGGTGCCGGCAAGGGTGAGCGGGTCGTCGGCCATGTCTGCGGATCAGCCTCCCTGGACCGCGGTGAGCACCTCGACGCGGTCGCCGTCGCCGAGCGGGGTGGTGGGCCACTGGGTGCGTGGCACCACGATTTCGTTGACCGCCGCGGCCACCCCGGCGGGTGCCTGGGACAGCGTCGCGACGAGCCGGTCGAGGGTGAGTCCGCCGGGGATCTCACGGGCCTCGCCGTTGACGGACACGGACACGGACACGGTGGACGCGCTCATGCCGGCCTCGTTTCGTTCGGCGGGTGTGCCGTCGCCACCCGTCTTTACCGTTGGCTCACTGCGCTCGCTCATACGGGCTGCTCCTCAGGGACACGGGTGCGCTCCGGCCCCGTGACGGCGGGGGAGAAGCGCGCGGGGGAGAAGGGGCGGGCCTCTTCGGGGAGGCTCCCGGTGGCCAGCACCTCGGCCATCGCGTCACCGGTGACCGGCGTCAGCAGGACACCGTTGCGGAAGTGGCCGGTGGCCAAGTGGAGGCCGGGAAGCTCGGTCGGCCCGAGCAGCGGCGCGTTGTCGGGGGAGGTGGGGCGCAGCCCGGCGCAGGTCTCGACCAGCGGCAGTTCGGTGATGCCGGGGACCAGCTCATGGGCGTCCCGCAGCAGCTCGTAGACCCCGCCCGCGGTCACGGTGGTGTCCCAGCCCAGCTCCTCGCTGGTGGCGCCGACGACCAGTTCGCCGTTCTCCCGCGGCACTAGGTAGAGGGGCCCGCCGCGGACGACGGCCCGTACGGTGCGCGACAGGAAGGCGGGGCTGCCGGCCGGCACGTCCGGGAGCCGCAGCCGCAGCACCTGGCCCTTGACCGGCCGCACCGGCGGCAGCACCTCGTCGGGGACCCCGGCGAGACGGCCGCTGTGGCTGCCCGCGGCCAGTACCACCTGACCCGCCGACAGCCGGGTGCCGTCGGCGAGTTCGGCGCCCGTGGCGCGCCCGCCGTCGACCGTCAGCCGCGCGGCGGGGCTACGGTGGAACGCCACTCCGGCGCGCTCACAGGCGGCCAGCAGAGCGCTCACCAGCCGCCGCGGATCGACCTGGTGGTCGCCGTCCACCCGCAGCCCGCCGCGCACCCCGGGAGCCAGCATCGGCTCCAGGCGGCGGCACTCGCGCCCCGTGAGCCACTGCGAGTCCAGCCCCGAGCGGGTCTGCAGCGCGTGCAGCTCGCGCAGATGGGCGCGGTCGTCGGCGTCCAGCGCGACGGCCAGGGTGCCGCACCGCCGGTAGCCGATCCGCTGCCCGGCGGCCTCCTCCAGCTCCTCCGCGAACCGGGGGTAGCGCTGCGCCGAGGCGAGATTGAGGCCCAGCAGGGTCTGCTCGCCGTAGTGGAGCTCGGTGACCGCGGCCAGCATCCCGGCCGCGACCCGCGCCGCGCCGCCGCCGGGCGCGGGATCGGCCAGCGCGACGGTCAGCCCGCGGCCGGCCGCCCGCCAGGCGGTGACCAGGCCTATGACGCCGCCGCCGAGGACGAGCACATCAGAACTCGGCGCGGCCGGTCCCGATGGTGTGGCAGGTGGATGCATGGGCTTCCAGCCCCTCCCTTCGCCGGCATGACCCGGATCAGGTTCGTACGGTCGGAGGCCGGCCAGCCTCCCTCTCAGCCCGGTACGTCCGGGCTCCCGCGAGTGCGTGTATCCGTCACCTTAGTACGGGGCCGCGACGTGCCGTAAGGCAGCGCCCCGGGCCCCCGGGGGCCCGCAGCCCGGGGCGGCCGACCGTGACGGTGTGTCAGAGATCTCCTTGCGTGCTGCTGCGAGCGGCGTCGCGGACCGTCCTAGAGTGATCGGGTGAGCGAGCAGAGCAAGTCCTCCCAGGCCCCTGACCGCACGCCGCGCGTCGTGATCGTCGGCGCGGGAATCGCGGGTGTGCAGACCGCGGTCGCCCTGCGCGAACAGGGCTGGCGCGGCGCGATCACGCTCCTCGGCGACGAGCCCCACCCGCCCTACGACCGCCCGCCGCTGTCCAAGGCGGTCCTGCTGGGCAAGGCCGAAGGCTCCACCTTCGACGTCGACTTCGCCGCGCTCGGCATCGAGCTCCATCTCGGCCGCCCGGTCACCGCCCTGCTGCCGGACGACCGTGCCGTCGAGACGGCCGACGGCCCGGTCCCCTACGACTACGCGGTGCTCGCCACCGGTGCCGACCCGATCGTGCTGCCCGGCAGTGAGGGCATGCCCGGCGTCCACCTGCTGCGCACCCTCGACGACGCCGAACGGCTGCGTCCGGTGCTCGCCGCCCAGCACGAGATCGTGGTCGTCGGGGCCGGCTGGATCGGCGCCGAGTTCGCGACCGCGGCACGCGAGGCGGGCTGCTCGGTCACCGTCGTCGAGGCCGCCGACCGCCCGCTGGCCGGTGCGCTGCCCGCCGAGGTCGCCGCCCATATGACCGGCTGGTACACGGACGCCGGCGCCGAGCTGCGCACCGGCGCCCGGGTCGCGTCCGTCACCGCGGGCGCGGTCACCCTCGCCGACGGCACGACCCTGCCCGCCGACGCGGTCGTCGTCGGGATCGGCGCCCGGCCCGCGACCGCCTGGCTGGCCGGCTCGGGCGTCGAGGTCTCACAGGAGGACGGCGCCGTCCTCGCCGACGACCAGCTGCGCACCTCCGTGCCCGACGTCTACGCGGTCGGCGACTGCGCCTCCTTCCCGTCGGCCCGCTACGGCACCCGCCTGCTGATCCACCACTGGGACAACGCCCTCCAGGGTCCCCGTACGGTCGCCGAGAACATCGCCCGCGGCGACGCCGAAGGGGTGGTCTACGACCCCGTGCCGTACTTCTGGTCGGAGCAGTTCGGCCGGTTCGTGCAGTACGCGGGCCATCACGGGAACGCCGACGAGCTGGTCTGGCGCGGTGACCCGGCCGGGGCCGCCTGGTCGGTGATCTGGCTGCGGGACGGGCGGCTCGTCGCGCTGCTGGCCGTCGGGCGGCCGCGGGACCTCGCCCAGGGACGCAAGCTGATCGAGCGGGGCGTCGTACTGGACCGGGAGCGGGCCGCGAACGCGTCCGTACCGCTGAAGGCCGCGGCCGTCTAGCGGGCGCCGGCCCGCGCCATGGCCCGCCGGTTGCCGGGCGGGCGACGTCACCCGCCGGTGTGCAGGAAGCCCCTGATGGCGATGCCCGGCTACCGGCTGTCAGTGCGAGGTGGCAGGCTTGTCCTGTGACCGAGATTGACGCAAACATCGATGGACTCGTCCCCGCCTGGCTCACCCTCCCCGACATCGCCGAACAGCTCGGCGTCGAGGTGACGCGTGTGCGGCAGCTGGTCAAGGAGGGCCAGCTGATCGCGGTGCGCCGCGGCGAGAACAGGGCGCTGCATGTGCCCGCCGATTTCATCCAGGACGACAAGGTGGTCAAGGGCCTCGTCGGCACCCTCACCCTCCTCAAGGACGACGGCTTCACCGACGTGGAGATGCTGGAGTGGCTGTTCACCCCGGATGAGAGCCTGCCCGGCACGCCCGCCCAGGCGCTGCGCGAGAATCGCGGTACGGAGGTGAAGCGCCGGGCCCAGGCGCTCGCCGTCTGATCCGCCCGGCGCGGCGCGCTCCCGTCCGGCCGCCGCACCCGCATCCGTAACCGCACCCGAGGGGCGTACGTGCCGGAAGGCCCGGTCCGTACGCCCCCGACCTGGGGGGAAGCCGCCCGATGACCACCGCACGCCATGCCCTGTCCGACGCCCGCCTCTACCTCTGCACGGACGCCCGTAAGCGGCAGGGCGATCTTCCGCAGTTCCTGGACGCGGTGCTCGCCTCGGGCGTGGACATCGTCCAGCTGCGCGACAAGGGCATGGAGGCCGGTGAGGAGCTCCGGCATCTGGAGGTCTTCGCGGACGCCTGCCGGCGGCACGGAAAGCTGCTGGCGGTCAATGACCGGGCGGATGTCGCCCATGCGGCCGGCAGCAATGTGCTGCACCTCGGCCAGGGCGATCTGCCGGTCCCGGCCGCCCGCGCCCTCCTCGGCCCGGACGTCCTCATAGGACGTTCCACCCATGCCGAGGCAGAGGTGGACGCCGCGCTCACCGAGGCCGGTGTGGACTACTTCTGCACGGGCCCCTGCTGGCCCACGCCCACCAAGCCGGGCCGCCACGCCCCCGGCCTCGACCTGGTCCGCTACACCGCCTCCCGCGCCCCCGAGCGCCCCTGGTTCGCGATCGGCGGGATCGACGCCGGGAATCTGGACGAGGTGCTGCGGGCCGGTGCCCGCCGGGTCGTCGTGGTCCGCGCGATCACCGAGGCGGACGATCCGGGCGCCGCGGCCGCCTCCCTGGCCAAGCGCATCCGGACCTGGGAAAACCAGGTGCAGTGAGCACGAGCGCAGCCGCCGCCCGGCGGTGCCGCGGCAGCCGGCCGGTGTGACCGGTATCACTTCGCGGCGCGGCTTGCCGGCGCGGGACGGCTTTCTGTCGTCCCGGCGACCGGAAAATGTCCAGTCAGTGGACACGAACCCGACCAACCAGGCATTACGCCGATGACGGTTGGTGTGCGCCCGGCCGGTGGTTAACCTGCCGGTATGGCCCTAGGTACAGCTTCCACCAGGACTGATCGCGCGCACACGGTGCGCGAACTGCTCGCCTCCGGCAAGCAGTCCTATTCGTTTGAGTTCGCTGCCCCGAAGACCGAGAAGGGTGAGCGGACCCTGTGGAACGCCATTCGTCGGATCGAGGCCGTCTCCCCGACCTTTGTCTCCGTGACGTACGGCGCCGGCGGCACCTCCCGTGACGGCACGGTGCGCGCCACCGAGCGCATCGCCACCGACACCACCCTGACCCCGGTCGCCCATCTGACCGCGGTCAACCACTCCACGGCGGACCTGCGCAACATCATCGGCCAGTACGCCGACGCCGGGATCCGCAACATGCTCGCGCTGCGCGGCGACCCGCCCGGCGACCCGATGGGCGAGTGGGTCAGGCACCCCGACGGCGTCGGCTACGCCGCCGACCTGGTCCGGCTGATCAAGGAGTCCGGCGACTTCTGCGTCGGCGTCGCCGCCTTCCCCGAGATGCATCCGCGCTCGACGGACTGGGACACCGATGTGGCACACTTCGTCGCCAAGTGCCGGGCCGGTGCGGACTTCGCCATCACCCAGATGTTCTTCTACCCGGAGGACTACTTCCGGCTCCGGGACCGGGTTGCGGCGGCGGGTTGCTCCACGCCGATCATTCCGGAGATCATGCCGGTGACGAACGTGCGCCAGATCGAACGGTTCGCTCAGCTCAGCAATGCGGCATTCCCGCCCGAGTTGGCCGAGCGCATCCTGGCCGTCAAGGACGACCCCGCGGCGGTACGCTCCATTGGGATCGAGTACGCAACGGAACTGTGCGCACGCTTGATGGCCGAGGATGTTCCCGGGTTGCACTTCATTACCCTGAACCACTCCACGGCGACCCTGGAAATCTACGAGAATCTGGGGCTGCACCAGCAGTCCTGATCACGGTGGCCGGCGAGCGGCGGAAGAGGGGCGTATATGGGCTGGACGATCCTCTACATCGCATTCGGTCTGGTCGCCCTGTGGCTGCTGGGTGAGGTGCTGCTCCAGTACAAGGCGCGGCTGCGCTGGCGGCTGCTCGCCTTCACCGGCTTCCTCGCCGTGGTCATCGGCGTGATCATCCCCTCGGTGATCGTGATCGGGCTGGGCCTGATCGCCTTCGCCATAGGGCAGACGCAGGTCACGCTCTCCTTCCGCCGCGGCTTCACCACCGGCTGGTCCCTGGGCGGCAAGCCCGGTGAGAGCCGCCGCCGGCGGGCCCGTCCGTCCGGCCCGCCGTCCGCCGAACCGACCCTGCAGGTCTCCGGCCTGGAGGCGGTACCGCCCGCCGACGGCCCCGGCCCGGCCGCCGACAGGGGCCCGGACACCTTCGAGAGCACCGGCGGCTTCCAGAGCCGGGACGCCTTCGCCGCACAGGAAACCCTCGTCGGCCAGGAGCCCTTCACCGCGCAGGAAACCTTCGCCGGACAGGGCTCCTACGGAGGGCCGGGCTCCTACAACTACAACGCCGGCGACGACTACCGCGGCCAGGACCCCTACCAGCCGCAGCAGGACCAGGACGCCTACGCCACCCAGGCGTTCGCCGTCCAGGACGACTACACGGCACAGCCCGACGCCACCGCCGTCTACGCCCCGCAGCCGATGCCCGACGAGACCGGCACGTACGGCATCTACAGCCCCGACGCCCGCGCCCAGCAGAACGGCTATTACGACGCCTACAACGGCGCCGCCGCCAACGGCAACAGCAACGGCAACGGCTATGCCTACGACGGCAGTTACGGCCAGGGACCGGCCGCCCAGGACGCCTATGCCGACCCCTACGCGGCCTACGGCGACAATCCGGGCCAGGGCGGGCAGGCGCCCTACGCCGATCCGTACCTCGGCGCCCAGCAGTACGCCGCGCCCTACGACCCGTACGCACAGCCGGACCCCTACGCCCAACCGCCCTACGCCGCGCAGCAGTACGACAGCCAGGGGCAGCCGCTGGGCCAGTACCCCGGCCAGGGCTACGGCGAGACCCCGCCCGGCGGCGTCTGGGTCCCCCAGCAGCGCGACGCTGAACTCCCGCCCGAGCAGCCCTATCCGCCGTACGGGCAGCCGGGCTACGACCGATACTGAGGGCTTCCCACGTTTTTGGCTTTCCCGCCGTGGGTGTTGCTCGCCGTGCGCTGCGCTTTGCCTCGGCCCCACGTTTTCGGCTGTCCCGCCGTGGTTGTTGCTCGCCGTTGCGCCTGGCGGCGGGCGGGTCCGCTGCGCGGGGCTGTTGGGGTGCGGTGACGGGCCTCCGCGGGTGGGGGTGTCCGGACTGCTTCGCTTTACGTCCGGACACCCCCACCCGCTCCGGCCCGTCCCCTCCCGTTGGTGGGTGGGAGAAACCTTGGTGGGGGTGGTCGCCGGTGGTCCGGTGCGGCTCGTCGAGCGCAGTGAACTGCCTACGGGCGCCCGCCCCCACTCACCGTCACTTACTCCTCCCACGGGAGGGGACGGGCCGGAGGGGCCTGGTGTGTGGACGTAAAGCGAAGCAGTCCACACACCAGGCCCCGGAGGTCCGTCACCGCACCCGACAACCACCCGCCCGCCGCAGGCGCAACGGCGAGAAACCCGCAAACATCACCCGCGTCCAAGCCCCGCGCAGCGCAGGCGCCACGGCGAGGCACTCGCAAGCGTCACCCGCGTCCACGCCCCGCGCAGCGGAGCCGCAACGGCGAGAAGCCACTACGGCGGGAAAGCCGAAAACGTGGGCCGAAAGCAAAGCGCAGCGCTACGTGGAGCCGTGCCAGTCGTCGCCGTTCACGATCAGGCCCGCGACGATCGCGCCGGACATCCCGGCGTGCGCCGGACCGCCGCCCGGGTGCGACCAGCCGCCGACCGCGTAGAGCCCCGGTATCCGGGTGCGGTTGCCGGGCCGCAGGAACCGGCCCTCCTGGCCCGCCAGCGCCGGTCCCGGCACCAGCGCGTCCTCCGTCGGGGGCAGCACCTCCCGCCACAGCACCCGCTCCCGCAGCCCGGGAACCGCGGCCTCGGCGATCTCCACCATCCGCTCCGCGTCGGCCGCCACGGCCTCCCCGTCCTGCCGGTCGACCGGCCCGTGCGGAGCCACCGTCGCGGTCAGGGTCACGGCCTCATGGGCCTCGTCCGGCCGGGTCGCCGGGTCGTCCGGGCGCAGCACCGTCACCGTGGGCCGGTCGCAGGGCGTCCGCAGCCCGGACCCGTCGCCGAAGACGCCCGCCAGCTCGGCCGTGCGGTCCGCGGCATGGACCACCGTCCGGTGCGCGGCGTCCCCCGGGCGGGCCCCGCGCAGGGCGAGACAGACCGTGAGCCGTGCGGTGGCACGGTCACCCGGGCCCAGGGCGGGGCGGACATCGTCCGCACCCCACGGCTCCCGTCCCCGGCAGAGCTCCACGAGCCGCACCGGATCGACGCCCGCGACCACGAACTCCGCCTCGGAAACCCGGCCGTCGGCCAGCTCGACGCCCGCCGCCCTGCCGTCCTTCTCCACGATCCCGGTCACCGCCGCGCCGAAGCTGAACTCCACCTTGCGCGCCACACAGCGCTCGTACAGCGCGTCGGCCAGCGCCCGCATCCCGCCGCGCGGGTACCAACTCCCGAAGGTCTGCTCCATGTACGGCAGCACGACGGCGCTCGCCGGGGCGCTGCGCGGGTCGAAGCCGTACGCCAGCGCATGGCTCTCCAGCAGCGCGATCAGCCGGGGATCGGCCAGCTCGCGGCGGGCCACCTCGGCGAGGGTGGCGGTCGTGGGGCCCTTGCCCCGGCCGAACAGGCCGCGTCTGCGCACCGCCGGATACGGATCGCGCCCCAGCACCCGCCAGTCCGTCCACAGCGGCTCCTCCAGGAGCGGCCGGCGGGTGGCGTCCCAGGCCTCGCGGGCGCGGCCCACCAGCTCGCTCCAGCGCTCCCCGGAGCCCGTGCCCAGCGCCTCGTCCAGGGCCGCCAGCACGCCGGCCCGCGAGGCGTTCGGCAGCGAGACGGCCGTGCCGTCGGCGAAGACATGGCGGGCGGCGGGGTCGACCTGGGTCAGCTCGATGCAGCTCTCCAGCGGCTCCCGGCCGGTCTTGAGGAACAGATCGCGGTAGACGGCCGGCAGATGCAGCAGCCCGGGTCCCGTATCGAAGGTGAAGCCGTCCCGTGCCAGCCGCCGCACCGCGCCGCCGTGCGTCGCATCACGCTCGAACACCGCCACCCGGTGGCCCGCGACGGCCAGCCGGGCAGCGGCTGCCATCGCGCCCATCCCGGCGCCGATCACCGCAATCCGTGCCATGCCTGCGACTTTATCCGGACCCACTGACAACGCCCGCACGGCCACGGAGGGCCGGGCCCGGCAGCGGCCGCGCGCCACAGGCTGAACGCCGCCGTTAGGTGACCGGAGGTGCCGCACCGTTCACCGCGGCCGGCCGCTTCTCCGCCCGCCGCTGCCGCCGTCGCTGGAGGAATCTGCGGATCCGCGACCACAGGAAGACCACCACCGCGATCCCCGCGGCCAGCAGCGTCCCCGCGATGACCGCCGCGGCCACCGGATGGAACACGGCGAAGGCGATGAGCCCCGCGACCCCCAGATCCTCGGCCAGGCTCAGCACGATGTTGCTGGCCGGCTCCGGCGAGGTGTTGACCGCGATCCGGGTGCCGGCCTTGACCAGGTGGCTCAGCAGCGCCGTCGAGCCGCCCACCGCGCCCGCCGCCAGCTCGGGCAGCGAACCGTTGTGGCCGGCCAGCAGCGCCGCCACCACGCCGCCGGAGACGGGCCGGATCACCGTGTGGACGGCGTCCCAGACCGAGTCCACGTACGGGACCTTGTCGGCGACGGCCTCGGCCACGAACAGCACCCCGGCCACGATCAGCACATCGGGCCGCTGCAGCGCGGCGGGCACCTCATCGGTGACGCCGGTCGCGCCGAGCAGACCGAAGAGCAGGACGACGGCGTAGGCGTTGATCCCGCTCGCCCAGCCACTGGTGAACACCAAGGGAAGTACGGACACGCCGCAGATCGTAGGCCCCAACTGGGGGCCGGTGCTCAGGTTTGAGTATCCGTACTCAGACGCCGAGATGAGTAGGTACGCGGATGGGCCGGAGGGCGCCCGGACGGAAGAGTAGGGATCACGGAAGGGAAGCGGCGCCGCACCGCCGACACGGGGCGGCGGAGCGGCGCGGCTCCCGGACGTGACGGGGGAACACGGGGGAGCACGGGGGAGCACGGGGGAAGCGCTGTCCTGGTCGGATCGGAGGGGGAACGATCCGTGCCAGGGCAGCGCACACTTTTGTGCGGGCCCAGGGGGAAGAAAAAGGGGTGCGCGCCGTACCTGACCACTCCGGCGCGCACCCTCTTTCCGATTCCGGGGGACCCTCCCGTCACTGCGAGGGCCGGCCGCTGATCCGTCCCTGGAGCAGCCGCGACAGCGCCGCGTGCACCTCGTCGATCGACCGGTCCGGCTGGTAGGACTGCCAGTCCAGGGCGGCCACCAGGACCATCCCGAACAACGCCGAGGCGGTCAGCGGGATGTCGATCTCCTCGCTCAGCTCCTCACGGGCGACCGCCTCCCGCAGCACGTCCTCCACCACAGTGATGGCCCGCTCCCGCACCACCATCAGCGTCGACTGCCAGGCCCGGTTGGTGCGCCACAGCTCGGCGACGTAGAGCTGGGTGAGCGCCGGGTAACGGGAGATGAAGTCCAGCCCGGCCCGGATCATCGCGTCCAGCGCGTCGATCCGGCTGCCGCCCCGGTCGGCCACCTCCTCCGCGGCCGCCTGCAAGGACGTCGCCAGCATCTCGATGCCGTGCCGCAGCAGCTCTTCGAAGAGCACGTTCTTGCTCGCGAAGTTGTAGTAGACGGTGCCCTTCGCGACACCCGCCCGCTCGGCGATCTCGTCCACCGTGGTGGAGGAGAAGCCCTGTTCGGCGATGAGCGTGACCGCGGCCTCGAAGAGCTTGCGCCGGGTGGCGTCGCGGCGTGTATTGGAGCTGTCCATGGGGGCGATTGTGCCGCCCCCCGACGGGTGCGTGCTCACAGGCTCAATTCCGGATGGAGGTCCTTCATCCGCACCACCTGGCGGCCGCGCGCCGTCAGGGACGTCAGCGCGAGCGCCCCCGCGGTGAACGCCAGCAGCACCACACTGCCCTGCCATACGGGCGCGAGATCGCCGCCCGTGATGAGCCGGCGCAGCCCCTCCACGATGTAACTCATCGGCAGATACGGGTGGATGGCGGCGAAGAAGCCGGGGCTGGTCTGCACCGGGTAGGTGCCGCCCGCCGAGGTCAGCTGGAGCATCAGCAGCGCCAGCACCAGGATCCGCCCGGCGGGGCCGAACTGCGCGTTCAGCCACTGAACGATTGCCGAGAAGCACGCCGTGACCAGGACGAGGAAGCCGATCGTGCCGGCCGCCCGCACCATCTCCAGGCCGAGCGCGAAGTGCAGTACGGACATCAGCGCCGCGGTCTGCAGCACCCCCACACCGAACACCGGCAGCCACCCGGACAGCGCCACCCGCCAGGAGGACGCGCCCATTGCCAGCGCCCGCCGGTTGAGCGGCTGGATCAGCATGTACGCCACCATGGCGCCGACCCACAGGGACAGCGGGATGAAGTACGGGGCGAATCCGGTGCCGTAGTTCGGCGCCTTGTGGGCCGCGTCCGAGGACAGCTGCACCGGGTCGGACATGACCAGGGTGTGCGCGTCGCGGTCCTTCTTGCCGTAGTCGGGGATCTGCTTCGCCCCGTCGTGCAGCCCGCCGGCCAGCTTCTGCGAGCCGTCGGAGAGCTTGAACATGCCGCCGTTCAGTGTCTGCGCACCGTCCTTGAGCCTGCCCACACCGGAGTCGAGGTCGCCGATCCCGGCCGCCGCGCGGCCCGTACCGTCGTGCAGCCGGTGCGCACCGTCGTTGAGCGTGTCCGCGCCGGCGGCCAGCCGGGCATTGCCGGCGGCCAGTTTGCGCGCCCCCGACGACACCTTGTGCGCCCCGTCGTTCAGATCGTTGATCTTCTTGACCGCGGCGTCCATGTCGGCGCCCAGGGTGGGCCCGCGCTGCGCCAGCTCGTTCGCCAGGGAGTGCAGCGTGTCCAGATCCCGGCCCAGTTGGTCGAGGTTCTCCTGGTCGTGGACGTACCCGCTGACCTCCTCGGCCTTGTCCGCCGCGGTGGCCGCCTCCTCCTTGAGCTGCTTCAGCTCCGCGCAGGAGGTGTCGAGCTGCACCCCACTCTCACAGCGCAGCCGGTAATAGGCGGCCATGTGGTCGGAGATCCCCCGGGAGAGCTTCGCTCCCGTGGAGGCCGCGGCGGGGAGCTTGTCCAGGTGGTCACGGACCGCCTGCGAACCGTCGGCGACGAGCTGCGCCGCCTCGCCGATCTCCTTGCCGTGCGCCCGGATGAAGGGCCCCACCTTGCCGACGACCCCGTTGACCTTGTCGGCCAGCTGCTGGGTGCCCTGCGCCACCTGCCCGGAACCGTCGGCCAGTTGGCGCGAGCCGTGGGCGGCGGTCCCGGCTCCCCGGGCGAGATCGGAGCTGCCCCGGGAGAGCCGCCCCGCGCCCGCGTCGAGGTCGCCCAGGCCGGTGACCAGCTTGCCGCTGCCGTTCTTCGCGGTGCCCAGGCCGTCGGCCAGCTTGCCCGTGCCGTGCTTGGCCTGCCCGATGCCGTCCTCTAGCCGGTCGGCGCCGTCCGCGGCCTGTTCGGTCTTGCCGTGCAGCGTCGAGAAGGAGACAAAGATCTTGTTGAGGAAGGTGCGCGACGACTTCGTGGAGGCCGCGGAGCGCACCTCGGAGAACACCGTCCGGGAGATCTGCCCGACGATGTAGTTGTTCGCGTCGTTCGTCCGCACCTTGAGGGCGCCGGTTTCGGGATGGTCCCCGGAGCTGGAGGCGATCCGCCGGCTGAAGTCCTTCGGGATGGACAGCGAGAGGTAGTACGAGCCGTCCTCCACGCCCCGGGCGGCCTCCTTGGCGTCCACCGGCTGCCAGTCGAAGGTGTGGCTGTCCCGCAGCCCCGAGACGATGCTGTCGCCCGCCGAGATCCGCTTCCCGTCGACGGCCGCGCCCGTGTCCTCGTTGACCAGCGCGACCGGAATCTTGTCCAGCCGCCCGTACGGGTCCCAGAAGGACCACAGGTAGAGCGCGCCGTACAGGAGCGGCAGCAGCAGGAGGGCGGCCAGTGCGGCGCGCGGCAGCTTCCCCCGGCCGAACCGCTTCAGCTCAAGCGCGGCCAGTTTCGGCGAGCGCATCGGCCGCCCCCTCCTCGTCGTCGTGCCCGTCGGCGGCGGGGGCGCCGGCCGGTGTGCTGTCCGTGTTGTCCGCGCTGCCGGTGCGGTCCGATCCGGACGGGCCGCTCTGGCTGCCCGTACGCACCAGCACCACATCCGCGTCGCCCTCCGGCGGCTCGCTGCACACCGCGAGCACCGTGGTGCCGGCCGCCGCGAGGCCGTGCAGCATCTTCCAGGCCGCGGCGCGCTCGTCGGCGGACAGCTTCAGATCGGTGTCGTCGACGGCCAGCAGCCGGGGGCCGCCGATCAGCGCGAGCGCCACGGACAGCCGCAGCGCCTCCAGCCGTTCCAGGTCGCGCACGGACGTACGGATCCCCTTGGGCAGCGTCTCCAGGTCGAGGCCGGCCGCCGACAGCGCGGCGTCCACCAGGGCGCGGGCCGCGGCCCTGCGCTCCTGCCGCGGCCGCAGCAGCGCCCGCAGCGATCCGCCGAACCGGCCCTGCAACAGGGCGCGTTCCCGCAGATGCTCGCCCACGGTGAACGCCGGATCGAGCTCGGCGACCCCCGGCACATGGGCGAGCGCGGTGACGGACCGGACCGCGGCCTTCCTCTTCGGCAGCGGCAGTCCGCCGACCTCGGCGGTGCCCGCGGCGGACTTCATCCGGCCGGTGAGCGCGAGCAGCAGACACGTACGGCCCGAGCCCGAAGGGCCCTGTACGGCGATCAGTGAGCCGGGCCCGGCGGTGAAGTCGATGTTCCGGAACGCCCATCCGCGGGGGCCCTTGACCCCGAATCCCGCGGCCGTGACCGCCGCCCCGTGCGGGGTGCTGTCCACGATCCCCTCCCTTGAACTGACTGGTCAGTTCAAAAAGTATGCCGCACCCCACCCCCCGTACCGCAAGGGGATGTCGGGAATCCGTTCCCGCGCCTGCGCGGGCGAACCCGTCCCCTTTCCGACGAAAGTGCAGGTCAGTGTCGATTGTCAGTGGTGCACGTCACGATGGGCTCATACGGTCCGAATCGGCATTCGGTCCCGAACCGGCATGCGACGACAGGAGGTTCGTCATGGCAGCTCGTCCCGACAGGGGCAGCTCCGCTGCGTACGGTCCCCCGAGCGATGTCCACCCCGTCCTGCGGCGGGCGACCGCACCACCCGCCGCACTCGACCTGCTCACCCAGGCCCAGCAGGGCCTCGACGAAGCACAGACCCTCGAAACCCCCAACGAGCAGTTCGCCACGGCCCATCTGGCCGCGCTGCGCACCGCCGCCGCCGTCCTCGCCGTCCGCGGCCGGCCGGAGACCACCGTGCGCCGCAGGCAGCGTATCCGCAGCGCCTGGGAGGTGCTGCCCGAGGTCGCGCCCGAACTGGCCGAGTGGAGCGCCCTGTTCGCCGCCGGCGCCGCCCGCCGCGCGAAGGCCGAGGCCGGTATAGCGGGCGCGGCCAGCCGCCGTGACGCCGACGATCTCCTGCGCGACGCCGCCATGTTCCTGCGCCTGGTGGAGCGGATGCTGCTCCTCCAGCCCTCACTGCCACCCCAGCGGGCGGGGTGAGGAGCGGCTGAGCCGGGGAGGCGGAGGTGGAGGAGGGGAGTGGGGTGGGGTGGGGCCCGGACCCGCCGTCCCGCCGGGCGCCACGTTCGCTCCGGGCGGCTCCGCAGGCGGCGGACGGCGCGGGACGGAATAGGGTGGTGGACGCCTAGACGTTCATGCCCCCGCCGAGGAGCCACCCGCCGTGTCTGACCCGCTGCGCCCGCGCGCATCCCTTCGTACCGCCGTGGTCTGGGAGGTCCTCAAGGACGCCCTGGAGCGCCGGGTCAAGGCCGCCGGCCGCGACGCCCTGGACGTCCTCGACACCGGCGGCGGCACCGGCAACTTCGCCGTGCCGGTCGCCCGCCTCGGCCACCGCGTCACGGTCGTCGACCCCAGCCCCAACGCCCTCTTCGCCCTGGAGCGCCGTGCCGCGGAGGCGGGCGTCGCCGACCGGGTACGCGCGGTCCAGGGCGACGCCCACGGCCTGTTCGACGTCGTCGAGCGCGGCGGCTACGACACCGTGCTCTGCCACGGCGTGCTGGAGTACGTCGACGACCCGGCCGAGGGCGTCCGCAACGCCGTCGACGCGCTGCGCCCGGCCGGTACCCTCAGCCTGCTCGCGGCCGGTCTGGGCGGCGCCGTTCTCGCACGCGCCCTCGCGGGCCACTTCACCGAGGCCCGCCAGGCCCTCACCGACCCGGCCGGACGCTGGGGCGAGGGCGACCCGGTGCCGCGCCGTTTCACCGCCGAGCAGCTCACCGAGCTGGTGTCCGCCACCGGCCTGGAGGTCGGCGCGGTCCACGGTGTACGCGTCTTCGCCGACCTGGTCCCCGGGGTGCTCGTGGACACCGAGCCGGGCGCCATGGAGGCCCTGCTGAAGCTCGAGGCGGCCGCCGCCGAACAGCCCGCGTTCCACTCCGTGGCCACCCAGCTGCACGTCCTCGCGGAGCGCGACTGACCCACGCGGCTCACGCGACTACCGCGTGCAGTCGGCCACAGACCACCCGATCAGCCCCTTCGCCCCGTATGATCGGGGTACGACGTTCCGGCATGACGGATAGGCGGGTGGGGAATGCAGGCAGCATCACCACCGGTCGCCGTGGCGGCCCGGACAGTGAACTGGCGTCGAGGGGCGGGTTTCACGGGGGCGATTCCCTGCCTATCCTGAAAGGGTCGCACCCCGGTCGCCCCCCGCGACCGACGAGTAGGAGGACTCCGTGCCGCTCTCGGAGCACGAGCAGCGCATGCTCGAGCAAATGGAGCGAGCGCTGTACGCCGAAGATCCCAAGTTCGCGACAGCGCTTGAGGGAAGCGGGCTGCGTACGTACACCCGGCGACGGGTCTACCAAGCGGTCGCGGGCTTCCTGGTGGGTATCGCCCTGCTCATGGCCGGCATGGTCGCGCAGCAGATCTGGATCAGTGTGGTGGGCTTCCTCGTCATGCTCGGCTGCGCCGTGCTGGCGGTCACCGGCTGGCGCAAGGCTCCCAAGCCCGGTGAGCAGCAGTCCGGTGCGGGTGCCGGAGGTGGCACAGGTGCCCCGGCGCGCCGTCAGGCCAGGCAGCGGCGCTCGATGATGAACCGTATCGAGGACCGCTGGCAGCGGCGCAGGGACGAACAGCAGGGCCACTGAGCGACGACGGGCCCGTGGGATTTCCTCGAGCCCGTCGAGAGCGTGGTCTTGGGCGAATCTCTCGCGCCCTCCGGAGACGTTTCTCTTCGTCGTTCTTCCAGTTGCGGCTTGCGGCGCTTTGCGTCACTCTTTCCCGCCGAATTTTTGCCGATGCAGTTCGCCGTCTCCGGCCCGCAGTTCGTCCTCCGGTGGGCCCGATGCTTCTCCGCTGATTCCCGGCCTGCGGTGCGCAACGGCGTGCTCCGTCGGCGCCGGAAGGCAAAAGGTGCTGGGGCCGCCCGATTCTGTCGGGCGGCCCCAGCACTTTTCTCGTGTTTTCATGCCGCGTGGTCATGCCCGCCGCGGGCCCGGCCGGAGGGCGGCCAGCGCGCGCCGTGCCGCGGCCACCGGGCGGCTGGTACGGCACCGGAGCAGCAGCGCCGACCAGCGGGCCGACCAGGCCCAGCGGAGCCGGGCCGCGGAGCGCGGGGCGAGCTGGGCACGCAGCCGCAGACCACGGCTGGCGCCGGCCCGCAACCCGGCCCGTACCTGCTGTACGTCCAGGGCGAGTCCGGACACCGGCTGCGGTTGCGGGGCGTACAGGATCTGCTCGACCGCCGCCGCCGCTCTGCGGGCGGCAGCGGCGGGCTCCGGTTGCAGATCTCCGATGCGGATGATGCGCTCGGCGGCCTTGCGCGGGGTCAGTGACTCGTCCGGCAGGATGCCGAAGTCCCAGGCGGTGTCCAGCAGCTCCCGCCAGGCGGCGAGGGTGCCCGCGGCCGTGTCGCCGTCCGGACCCGCCAGTCGTCCGGAGCGTATGCGCAGGCGCCACAGCAGCGGGCCCGCGGGCAGCAGCAGGACGAGCGCCCCGGCCAGGGCTATGAGGGCGATCGTCCAGGGGGACGAGCCGCCGTCCGGCGGGCCGCTGCCGGACTCCGCGGGCAGCGAGACGCAGGCCTTACCGGAGCCGGACCGTTGCTCATCGGGGCCACAGGACGGGGCGGCCGACGGGTCCTCCGAGGGGGCCGTGGACCGGGAGGGCGCGGGGTCCGGGCTGCCCGGGTCGGGTGTGTCCGGGGTGTCGGGGTACGCGTAGTCAGGGATGCTGCCGCGGCTCGGGGTCGGTTCGAAGCGGGTCCAGCCGATGCCCTGGAAGTACAGCTCGGGCCAGGCGTGCGCGTCCTTGAGACCGACCGAGGTCGTGCCGTCGGGCTGCTTGGTGCCGGGGGTGAAACCGACCGCTACTCGGGCCGGGATGCCCAGCGTCCGAGCCATCGCCGCCATGGAGAACGAGAAGTGGACGCAGAAGCCCTGCTTCTGCCGCAGGAAGCGCGCAATGGCCTCGGAACCGCTGCCGGCCCGGACGTCCGTGTTGTAGCTGAAGCCGCCGTTGAGCGCGAACCAGTCCTGGAGTTTGACGGCCTTGGCATAGGCGGTCGGGGCGCTCCGGGTGACCTGGCGGGCGGTGTTCCGGACGACCTGGGGCAGCGAGCGCGGGACCTTGGTGTACTCGCGCAGCAGGTCGGCGGGTGGCGCGGGGGCGTTGGCCAGCTGCTGGGACGTGGGCCGGACCTGAAGGCTCTCGACCTGGTACTGCAGGCCGTGGGTGTTCTGTCCGCGGTCCCCGACGAGCGTGCGGCCCTGGGGCTCGAAGCGCCAGCGCCCGGAGATGTCGACCTTGGACGCCGGGTAGGGGAGCGGCAGCCAGTTCTGGGCGTACCACTCGGCGGTCGAGATCGAGGTGTTGACGCGGTTGAGGTCGACCGAGGAGCTGAGGCCGGGCGGTCCCGGCAGCCGCTCGGGGACGTCCGTGACCGTGCGCTCGGACGGCTTCCAGGTCGTGCCGTCGAACTGGTCGAGGGCGACGATCCGCAGATACAGATCGCGGGTGTCGGCGGCGGTCGTGCGGTAGTTGAGGACTTCCTTGTCCTCGGGCTGGTTGAGGCTGTCCTGCAGCGACACCAGGGGGTTCACCGCGGAGATCGTGCCGCCTCCGCCGCCGGGGCCCGTACCGCTGCCGGAGGTGCCGAACAGTCCGCCGCCGAGAGAGGGCAGCAGGGCGGGCACCACCAGGGCGATCCCGAGGACCAGCGCACCGATCCGGCGGCCCGTACGGACCGGGGCCAGGGCGGAGCCGCCGAGGGCGGCGAATCCCTGTCCGCGGCCCGGCGGCCCCGCTCCGCCGCCCGCCCCGCCGAACACCCGGCCCCATTGGGAGAGCCGGTCGCGCCCTTCGGCCAGCAGGAGCAGCAGATAGCCGGCCGCCGCGATCAGGAACCGCAGCCAGCCCGCGCCGCCCTGGGACAGTCCCGCCGCGACCGAGTAGAGCGCGAGCAGCGGCAGCCCGGCGGGTGCGGCGCTGCGGTAGGTGACCGCCAGCGCGTCCACGATCAGGCCGATCACCAGCACGCCGGCGATCAGCAGCAGCCGGATGCCGGGGGTGACGGGAGCGGGGCTGGCGTACCGGCCGACGTCCCGTACACCGGCCTGCACCAGCCGGCTGAATTCCGCCAGGGCGTCCGGTCCCGGCAGCAGGCCGAGGATGGCCTCGCCCGGGGTGAAGAGCAGGGTCATCAGCAGCACGCAGGCCAGTGCCTGGGCGCCGATGACCAGCGGTCCGGCCAGGGGGGCCCGGCGGGCGGCCGCGCCCACTCCCGTCACGAGGGCCAGCAGGACCGCCGCCTGGATCAGCCAGCTGATCGGTTCCACCAGTGGCAGCAGTGCGCCGGCGGCACACAGCGTGGCCACCGCCGCACACAGCGCCAGCCGCGCCCGGCCGCTCATGCCTGTGCCTCACTTCGCTCGGGGCCGCCCGGGCAACGCCCGCGCCGGCCGCTGATCAGGCCGCGGGGGCAGCGCGCCCCCGGCCGTCCGTCCGCGGGCAGCCCCTCGTCCCTCAGCGGCCGCCCGTCCGTGATCCGTCCACGGCTCACGCTCCCGTTCATGACCGGCCTCCCGCCACCGTCTCCGGGGCGCCCGTGCGCTCTCCGGCCGCGCGCCACAGGGCGGCGAGGGTGTCGCCGGGTGCCACCGGCAGCGCCGTCCAGCCGGCCTTCCGCAGCAGCCGCAGGCGTTCGGCCACCGGGACCTGGCCGTCGGAGAATCTGATGCCGCCGGGGCCCCGCGTCCAGGCGTCGCCGTCCAGGACGAAGGCGACGGCCGCGCCGCTGCGCTGCCGCATCCGCCCGGCGACCGCCGCCTGCTCCTCGTCCAGGTCGCCGAAGAAGGCGACCAGCAGTCCTTCGTTGCCGCCGCGCAGCACGTCGTACGCCGCCGACAGGCCCTCCTCCTCGGAGTGCTCCACGACGGCGAGGGTGTCCAGCAGCAGTCCCGCGGCATCGGCGGAGTCGGTGCCGCCCGCGAAGCTGCCGGCGCCGTCGGGGCCGGGCACCGAGCTGCCGGTGTCGGTCAGCAGCCGCACCGAGAAGCCGCGCTCCAGCAGATGCACCGCGGTGGAGGCGGCGCCCGCCACCGCCCACTCGAAGGCAGAGTCGGGGCCCGAGCCCGGGTGGGCGGTCTCGCGGGTGTCGAGCAGGACCGTGCAGCGCGCCTTCTGCGGCTGCTCCTCCCTGCGGACCATCAGTTCGCCGTAGCGCGCGGTGGAGCGCCAGTGGATGCGGCGCAGATCGTCGCCGTGCCTGTAGCCGCGCGGAATGACGTCGTCCTCCCCGGCCAGCGCCGGCGAGCGGTGCCGTCCGTCGCCGTACCCGGCGGCCTCGCCCGCCGGCCGCACCGCCGGCAGCGGTTCGACCCGCGGCACGACGGTCAGGGTGTCGGAGGCGCTGAACGAGCGGATCAGCTCGCACATCCCGAACGGGTCCGAGAGGCGCAGCTGCAGCGGCCCCAGCGGATAGCGTCCGCGCAGGTCGGAGCGGACGCGGTAGGAGACCTCGCGGCGGCCGCCGGCCTCGACCCGGTCCAGGACGAAGCGCGGCCGGGGCCCGAGGACATACGGCACCCGGTCCTGGAGCATCAGTACGCCCGTCGGCAGCCGGGAGATGTTCTCCATCCGCAGCCGCACCCGGGATTCGGTGGCCGCGGGCACCCGGGCGGGGGCGAGCGTACGGCTGCCCGCGACGCGGTAGCGGGTGCGGTGCAGGACCAGGACGCACACCAGCGGGAGGGCGGCGAGCAGCAGACCGACCCGCAGCAGATCCGCCTGCCCGAGGAGGTAGGAGCACACCGTGGCGGCCATCCCGGCCGCCAGGAACGACCTGCCCCGTGTCGTCAGCCCCCCGAGGGCCGCCCGCCAGCCGTCCCGTTCCGGAGTGCCCTCGCTCCCCCCGTCGGACATCACAACCCCCGTACGCCGGGCGGCTGCTGGCCGGGTGTCCGCCACGGCTGTGCGGACGGTTCGGGAACCGGGACGCGCTGCAGGATCTCCAGCACGATCTGCTCGGCCGTACGGCGGTTCAACTGGGCCTGGGCGGTGGGCAGCAGCCGGTGCGCGAGCACCGCCACCGCCAGCGACTGGACATCGTCCGGGAGGGTGTACTCCCGCCCCTGGAGCGCGGCCGAGGCCTTGGCGGCGCGCAGCAGATGCAGGGTCGCCCGCGGTGAGGCGCCGAGCCGCAGCTCGGGGTGGCTGCGGGTGGCCACCACCAGATCGACGGTGTACCGGCGCACCGCTTCGGCGACATGGACCGTGCGCACCGCGTCGATCAGCTTCACGATCTCGTGGGCGTGCGCGACCGGTTGGAGGTCGTCGAGCGGCGAGGCGCCGCCGTGCACATCCAGCATCTGCAGCTCGGCCGCCGGGCTGGGGTAGCCGATCGACACCCGTGCCATGAAGCGGTCGCGCTGCGCCTCGGGGAGCGGGTACGTGCCCTCCATCTCCACCGGGTTCTGGGTGGCGACCACCATGAACGGGTCGGGCAGTTCATAGGTCTGCCCGTCCATCGTGACCTGACGCTCCTCCATGGACTCCAGGAGCGCCGACTGGGTCTTGGGCGAGGCGCGGTTGATCTCGTCGCCGATCACGATCTGGGAGAAGATCGCGCCGGGCTTGAACTCGAAGTCCCGCTGCTGCTGGTCGAAGATGCTGACGCCGGTGATGTCGGAGGGCAGCAGGTCGGGCGTGAACTGGATGCGCCGCACCGAGCAGTCGATGGAGCGGGCCAGCGCCTTGGCGAGCATGGTCTTGCCGACGCCGGGCACATCCTCGATGAGCAGATGTCCTTCGGCCAGCAGCACGGTCAGCGCGAGCCGTACGACCTCCGGCTTGCCCTCGATCACTTCCTCCACCGACCGGTGAACCCGCTCCGCGGTGGTGGTCAGATCGCTGAGGCTCGCTCGTTCGTCATACGTCGTCACTCGGCCCTCCTCGGCCCCGTACTACGGGCCGATGCCCCCTCTGCGGACCCGGCCCACCCCGAAAGTGCGCATCGCGCCCGGCCGGGGCCGGGACGACGGCACCTACGCATTCTTGCTGCCCGCGCGGCTTCGCGTCATGACCTGTGGATAACTCACAACGTTATCCCCCGGCCTTCCCGGCGAACCCGGCATTCCGGACGGGGTCCGGATGCCGGGACGGCCGGGGCGGGGTCAGTTCTGCGGATCGATCTCCCGCAGCAGGCCGGTCGTCACGTCGAAAACGAAGCCGCGGACGTCATCGGTGTGCAGGAGGAAGGGGGAGGTGCGCACCCGCTGCATGGACTGCCGTACGTCCTCGTCGAGGTCCTTGAACGCCTCGACCGCCCAGGTGGGGCGCTGTCCGACCTCGGCCGCCAGCTCGTGGCGGAAGTCCTCGGTCAGGCTGAGCAGACCGCACCCGGTGTGGTGGATGAGGACGACGGAGCGGGTGCCGAGCGCCCGCTGGCTGATCGTCAGGGAGCGAATGATGTCGTCGGTGACCACCCCGCCGGCATTGCGGATGGTGTGGCAGTCGCCGAGTTGGAGGCCGAGCGCGGCGTGCAGGTCGAGCCGGGCGTCCATACAGGCCACGACGGCGACATTGCGGACGGGCCGGGCGTCCATCCCGGGGTCGGTGAAGGCGGCGGCATAGTGCTTGTTCGCCTCGACGAGACTGTCGGTGACCGTCTCACCGGAGCGCACGGCGGAACCGTCGGCGGAGGGGGGCAGCGGTTGCGACGCAGGTATGGGCATGGATTCAAGGTAATAGGCGGCGGCCTTTTCGGCTGCATGAGAGGTCGGGCATAGGGGTCATCATCACTCCTTGTGAGGTAGCCCACAGGTCTGACCGTCTCGCCGCCGTCCGGGTGAGAAGCCCGCGGCAAAGGCGGCGGGAAAGCCGTCGCAGGACGCGCGGAACCGGTTGATTGACCGGGGCAGCCGGTGGACTAAAGTGGCGCGAAGTGGGAGGCGTGACGCTCTCCTTGGATACCGAATTCCTCGCGTGCGCGCATCGTACGTACGGCTCGGCCTCCTCCCGCTCCCATGGTCTTCCGACGTCACTTCCCCGTCGCCGGAGGGCCACTTCCCCTTCAGAGCGGGCGGGGACCAAGCGGTACGTGCGGCATCCCCCAGCCAGCGGCCGGGGCCCCACCTGCCGCCCAGCCCATCGGAAGGCACATGAGCGAGCGTAGCGAGCGAATCAGGAAGAGGTGCGCGCTCTGCCGAGGCAGGCGGGCCGAGCGCGGCGAGGTCCTGGCATGAACAGCAGCACCCGCCACGTACCCGTCATGCTCCAGAGGTGTCTGGACCTGCTCGCGCCCGCGCTCGCCGAGCCCGGTGCGGTCGTCGTCGACTGCACGCTCGGCCTCGGAGGGCACAGCGAGGCACTGCTGTCCACCTTCCCGGCGGCCCGGCTCATCGCCCTCGACCGCGACCCGTCCGCCCTGAAGCTGGCGGGCGAGCGGCTCGCCCCGTACGGAGACCGCGCCACCCTGGTGCACGCCGTCTACGACGAGCTCCCCGAGGTCCTCGACCGGCTCGGGACCCCGCGCGTCCAGGGCGTGCTGTTCGACCTCGGCGTCTCCTCCATGCAGCTCGACGAGGCCGACCGCGGCTTCGCGTACGCGCAGGACGCCCCGCTGGACATGCGGATGGACCAGTCGACCGGCATCAGCGCCGCGGACGTCCTCAATACCTACGCGCCCGGTGAGCTGGTCCGGATCCTGCGCTCCTACGGGGAGGAGAAGCAGGCCAAGCGGATCGTCGAGGCCGTCGTCCGCGAGCGCGCCAAGGAGCCGTTCACCAACAGTGCGCGGCTGGTCGAGCTGATCCGTGACGCGCTGCCGCAGGCCGCCAAGCGCACCGGCGGCAACCCCGCCAAGCGCACGTTCCAGGCGCTGCGCATCGAGGTCAACGGGGAGCTGGCGAGCGTGGAGCGGGCCGTCCCGGCCGCCGTGCAGGCGCTCGCGGTCGGCGGCCGGATCGCCGTGCTCGCCTACCACTCGCTGGAGGACCGCCTGGTCAAGCAGGTCTTCGCGGCCGGCGCGGCCAACACGGCGCCGCCCGGGCTGCCGGTGGTCCCCGAGCGCTACCAGCCCCGGCTCAAGCTGCTGACCCGCGGCGCCGAACTCCCCACGGAGGAGGAGATCGCCGAGAACCGCCGGGCCGCGCCCGCCCGGCTGCGCGGCGCGGAGCGCATCCGCGAGAACGTCGAGGACACCGCATGAAAGGCCAGGGGCCGCGCGGCAGACAGAAACGCCTCGCCGCGCTGTTCCCCTCCGGCGCGGGTGCCCGCAGCACCGCGGCCCGCACCCCCTTCGTGCTCCTCATCGTCGTCCTCCTCGGCTCCGGCCTGATCACCCTGCTGCTGCTGAACTCCGCCCTCAACCAGGGGTCGTTCGAGCTCAGCAAGCTGGAGAAGCAGACCGAGGAGCTGACGGACGAGCAGCAGGCGCTGCAGCAGGACGTGGACGCCTACTCGGCGCCGGGCGCGCTGGAGCGGCGCGCCCGGAAGCTGGGGATGGTGCCCGGCGGCACCCCGGTCTTCCTGCTCCCGGACGGCACGGTCCGCGGCCGGCCGAGCGTGGCCGGGCCGACGGGGGCGCCGCTGAGCAGCTCCGCCGCGCCCTCGCCCCTCGGCACCACCGCCCGTACCGCGCTGCCCCGTCCGGCGCTGCCGCCGGTCCCGGCCCTGGCCGGGGTGCTGGGCCCGGACAGCGCACCGGGCACCGAGGCGACACCGGCCGATCCGGCCACCCTGGTCTCCCCGGCCCCCTCGGCCGCCCCGGCGTCCCTGGCCTCGTCCGCCTCGCGTACCCCGTCCGGCAGCGCCGCCCCCACCGCACCCGCGCCCGCCCCCTTCCCGACGACCTCCGGCAGGTGAACGCGGCATGACCGAGCCCAGGGACCCTCGCCGGGTGCCGCGCCCCGCCCAGCGCGGGGGCCGGGCCGGCAGCGGCGCCGGCCGCCCGCCCGCCGCCAAGCGCCCCGCGCCCCGGCCCGGCTCCCGGCCCGGCCGGCCCCGGCCCGCCGCCCGCCCCGCGCGCCCCCGCCCCGGGACCCCGGTGCTCCGCCTCGGCAGCCCGCGCCCGAGGCTGCGGCTGGTCTCCCTCGGGCTGACGCTGATCATGCTGGTCTTCGTCGTACGGCTCTTCCAGGTGCAGGCCGTGGACGCCGGAGCGTTCGCCGCCAAGGCCAACGAGAACCGCTATGTACCCGTCAAGCTGGCCGCCGAGCGCGGTGCGATCACCGACCGCAACGGCGTGGACCTGGCCACCACCGTCGACGCGTACGACATCACCGCCGACCCGAGCCTGCTGGCCCCAGGGAAGACCAAGATCGACGATGCGCCGCAGCGGGCCGCCGCGCTGCTCGCCCCGGTCCTCGGCGAGGACAAGGCCACCCTGGCCGAGAAGCTCGACCGGCCCGCGGCGCGCTA
The DNA here is from genome assembly GCF_028870195.1 of Streptomyces sp. G7(2002). NCBI lineage: Bacteria > Bacillati > Actinomycetota > Actinomycetes > Kitasatosporales > Streptomycetaceae > Streptomyces > Streptomyces sp. G7(2002). Next base: position 2,898,980 of record NZ_CP102609.1, on the reverse strand, counting down.
CGCCCTGCTCGCCCGGCAGCAGACCCCGCAGGTCTGGAAGAAGATCAAGGACCTGCGCAAGACCCTCGACGCCAAGGCCGCCGCCGCCCCCAAGAGCGCGCCCCGCCCCAACGTCCTGGTGGGGATCTTCGCCGACAAGCACAGCAAGCGCCTCTACCCCAACAAGAACCTCGCCGCCGGCGTGCTCGGCTTCGTCAACGGCGCCGGCAAGGGCGGCGGCGGCCTGGAGGCGCGCCTGGACAAGCAGCTGGCGGGCAAGGACGGCAAGCTCGTCTACGCCCAGTCCGGCGGCCGCCGGGTACCCACCGCCGACACCCAGGAGCACCCCGCCGTCCCCGGCAGCGACGTCGAGCTGACCCTCGACCGTGACATCCAGTGGGCGGCCCAGCAGGCCATCACCGAGCAGGTCGCCAAGTCACAGGCCGACCGCGGCTATGTCGTCGTCCAGGACACCCGCACCGGGGAGATCCTGGCGCTCGCCAACGCGCCCGGATTCGACCCCAACGAGGTGTCGAAGGCCGATCCGGAAGCGCTGGGCAATGCCGCGCTGTCCGACGCGTTCGAGCCGGGCTCCACCAGCAAGGTGATGTCGATGGCCGCCGTCCTGGAGGAGGGCGTCGCCACCCCGGCCACCCGGGTCACCGTGCCCAACCGGCTGCACCGGGGCGACCGGCTGTTCGCGGACGACGTCGACCACGAAACCTGGCATCTGACCCTCAACGGGGTGCTCGCCAAGTCCAGCAACATCGGCACGATCCTCGCGACCGGCCAGCTCGGCAAGACCCAGCCCGAGGCCAACCAGGTCCTCTACTCCTATCTGCGCAAGTTCGGGATCGGCAGGCCGACCGGGCTCGGCTTCCCCGGGGAGACCGACGGCATCCTGGCCAAGCCGCAGGACTGGAACACCTCGCAGCAGTTCACCGTCCCGTTCGGCCAGGGGCTCTCCCTCAACGCCGTACAGGCCGCCTCCGTCTACTCCACGATCGCCAACGGAGGCGAGCGCATCGCCCCCTCACTGGTCCGGGGCAGCACCGGCCCCGACGGGCACTACGCACCGGCGCCCAAGCCCGCGAAGACCCGCGTGATCAGCCAGAAGACGGCGGCCACGCTCGCCACCATGCTCGAATCGGTGGTGGACGATGAAGAAGGCACCGGGGCGAAGGCGAAGATCGACGGCTACCGGGTCGGCGGCAAGACCGGCACCTCCAACCGGGTGGACCCCCGGACCGGCCGCTACCACGGCTACACCGCCTCGTTCGCCGGCTTCGCCCCCGCCGACAAACCCCGCATCACGGTCTACTGCGCCGTCCAGAACCCCACGACGGGCAGTTATTTCGGCGGCCAGGTCTGCGGCCCGATCTACCAGCAGGTCATGGCCTTCGCGCTGAAAACCCTCCAGGTCCCGCCGACCGGCGCCAAGCCCCCGCGGCTGCCGGTCACCTTCACGCCAGGCCAATGAAATCGAGGCAATTCCGCCGTGACGACCATCACCCCCGACGGCACCCCCGACGGCACCTCCACTCCGGGCAACTGCTCCTCCCCACGGCCCTCACTTCGCCCCGGGCCGGTGGTGCCCGGTACGCTCACCGCCGTGTCACACGCTGATCAGTCCCCGAAAGCCCAGCACGCCGAGAAGGGCGGTGCCGCTACCTATCCGGGAGCGCCGCGCCCTGAACGGGTCCGCCCCACCCCCCTGGCGGACCTGGCCGAGCAGCTGGGAAGCCCGGCCCCCGACGCCGGCCACCCCGGAGCTGCCGATGCCGCGCAGCCCGTGATGGTCACCGGCATCACCCATGACTCCCGGGCGGTCCGTCCCGGTGACGTCTACGCGGCGCTGCCCGGCGCCCGTCTGCACGGTGCCGACTTCGTCGCCCAGGCTGCCGATCTCGGCGCCGCGGCGGTCCTGACCGACCCCTCGGGTGCCGAGCGCGCCGCCGCGACCGGCCTGCCGGTCCTCGTCGTCGACAACCCGCGCGCGCGGATGGGCGCCCTGGCCGTCTCCATCTACGGAACGCCGGGCGAGGACCTCCTCCAGATCGGCATCACCGGCACCTCCGGCAAGACCACCACCGCCTACCTCATCGAGGGCGGGCTGCGGGCCGCGGCCGCCAAGCGCCCCGACGGGGGGCTGACCGGCCTGATCGGCACCGTCGAGACCCGTATCGGCGACGAGCGCATCAAGTCCGAGCGCACCACCCCCGAGGCCACCGACCTGCAGGCGCTCTTCGCGGTGATGCGCGAGCGCGGTGTCCGCGCGGTCGCCATGGAGGTCTCCAGCCACGCCCTGGTCCTCGGCCGGGTCGACGGCTGCGTCTTCGACGTCGCGATCTTCAACAACCTCAGCCCGGAGCACATGGAGTTCCACTCCGGGATGGAGGACTACTTCCAGGCCAAGGCCCAGCTCTTCACCAAGGCCCGCAGCCGCGCCGGCGTCGTCAATCTCGACGACGAGTACGGCAAGCGGCTGGCCGAGGGCGAGTCCGAGGTCCCGGTCACCACCTTCTCCGCCGAGGGCCACCCCGACGCCGACTGGCGGGCGTCCGACGTCGAGGTCGGCACGCTCGGCTCGACTTTCACCGTGCACGGCCCGGACGGCCGGACCCTGCGCGCCGCCTCCCCGATCGCCGGCCCGTTCAACGTCGCCAACGCGCTCGCCGCGATCGTCTCGCTGGTCGTCGCCGGTGTCGACCCGCAGACCGCGGCCGACGGCGTCGCCGCGGTGCCCGGCGTCCCCGGCCGCCTGGAGCGCATCGACGCCGGCCAGCCGTACCTGGCGGTGGTCGACTACGCCCACAAGACCGACGCCGTCGAATCGGTTCTGCGCGCGCTGCGCAAGGTCACCGACGGCAAGCTGCACGCCGTCCTCGGCTGCGGCGGCGACCGCGACCCGCACAAGCGCGCCCCGATGGGTGCCGCCATGGCCCGGCTCGCCGACACGGCCGTATTGACCTCCGACAACCCGCGCGGCGAGGACCCCCTCGCGATCCTCGCCACCATGCTCGCGGGCGCCGCGGAGGTCCCCATTCACGAACGCGGCACGGTGCTCGTCGAAGAAGAGCGCGCCGCCGCCATCGCCGCCGCCGTCGCCCGCGCCGAGCCCGGCGACACCGTGATCGTCGCGGGCAAGGGCCACGAGCAGGGCCAGGACATCGCCGGAGTGGTACGCCCCTTCGACGACCGCCAGGTACTGCGCGAGGCCATCGAGGCTTCCTTGAAGTCACCGCAGCCGAACCACCAGGGATGACACACCTCCATGCGCGCACAACCCTTTTACCGTCACCGCCCGCCCAGTACCGGGGGTGACCTGTGATCTCCCTGTCGCTCGCCGAGATCGCGAGCATCGTCGGAGGGCAGCAGCACGACATACCGGACGACGGCCGCCGGGTGACCGGACCGGTCGTGGCGGACTCCCGTGCGGTGGGCCCCGGCGCGCTGTTCGTGGCCTTCGCCGGTGACCGCGTCGACGGCCACGACTTCGCGTCCGGCGCCGTCGAGGCGGGCGCGGTGGCCGTACTGGCCGCCCGCCCCCTCGGCGTCCCCGCCATCGTCGTCGACGACGTGGTCGCCGCGCTCGGTGCGCTCGCCCGCGCCGTCGTCGCACGTCTGGGCACCACCGTCGTGGGCCTCACCGGCTCGGCCGGCAAGACCAGCACCAAGGACCTGATCGCCCAGCTGCTGCAGCGCCACGGCCCGACGGTCTGGCCCGAGGGGAACCTCAACAACGAGATCGGGCTGCCGCTGACCGCGCTGCGCGCCGATGAGACCACCCGCCATCTCGTCCTGGAGATGGGCGCCCGCGGCGTCGGCCACATCCGCTACCTGGCCGGGCTGACCCCGCCGAGGATCGGTGTGGTGCTGAACGTCGGCAGCGCGCACATCGGCGAGTTCGGCGGCCGTGAGCAGATCGCCCTGGCCAAGGGCGAACTCATCGAGGCGCTGCCCCCGGCCGAGGACGGCGGGATCGCGCTGCTCAACGCCGACGATCCGTACGTCCGCGCCATGGCGCCGCGCACCAGGGCCCGCACGGTCCTGTTCGGTGAGGCCGCGGAGGCCGCCGTACGTGCCGAGAATGTCCGGCTCACGGAGCTCGGACAGCCTGCCTTCACGCTTCACACACCCTCCGGGTGCAGTGATGTGACCATGCGGCTGTACGGTGAGCACCACGTGTCGAACGCGCTCGCCGCGGCCGCCGTCGCCCATGAGTTGGGCATGCCCGTAGACGAGATCGCCACCGCGCTCTCCGAAGCCGGCACGCTCTCCCGCTGGCGTATGGAGGTCACCGAGCGCGCGGACGGCGTGCGGGTCGTCAACGACGCCTACAACGCGAACCCCGAGTCCATGCGAGCGGCGCTGCGTGCGCTGGTCGCCATGGGCGCAGCCGGCAAGGCGACGGGCGCGCGTACGTGGGCGGTGCTCGGTGAGATGGCCGAGCTGGGCGAGGAGTCACTCGCCGAACACGACGCGGTCGGACGGCTGGCCGTCCGGCTCAACGTCAGCAAGCTCGTGGCAGTCGGCGGCAGGGAAGCGGCCTGGCTCGACATGGGCGCCAAGAACGAGGGTTCGTGGGGTGAGGAGTCGGTGCACGTGTCCGACGCGCGGGCGGCGGTCGACCTGTTGCGCAGCGAGCTGCAGCCGGGAGATGTCGTGCTGGTGAAGGCGTCCAGGTCGGTGGGGCTGGAGCGGGTCGCCGCAGCTTTGCTGGACGAGGGCATGCTGGGCGCTGCGGGCGCTGAGGGTGGAGCCGCGACCCGATGAACTCGATGAAGCAGATCCTCTTCTCTGGAATGATCGGGCTCTTCCTGACCCTGATCGGCACCCCGCTGCTGATCAAGCTGCTGGCCAAAAAGGGATACGGGCAGTTCATCCGCGATGACGGCCCGCGGACCCACGGCAGCAAGAAGGGCACGCCCACCATGGGCGGTATCTCCTTCATCCTGGCCACGATCATCGCCTACGCCGTGACAAAGGTGATCACCTCCAGCGATCCGACCTTCTCGGGTGTGCTGGTGCTCTTCCTCTTCGCGGGCATGGGCCTGGTCGGGTTCCTCGACGACTACATCAAGATCGTCAAGCAGCGCTCGCTGGGCCTGCGGGCCAAGGCCAAGATGGCCGGCCAGCTGATCGTCGGTATCGCCTTCGCCGTGCTGTCGCTGCAGTTCGCGGACCTGCGCGGGCAGACCCCGGCGTCCGACCGGCTCTCCTTCACCCAGGACTTCGGCTGGCAGATCGGCCCGGTGATCTTCGTGATCTGGGCGCTGTTCATGATCCTGGCGATGTCCAACGGCGTGAACCTCACCGACGGCCTCGACGGCCTCGCCACCGGCGCCTCGGTGATGGTCTTCGGCGCGTACACCTTCATCGGCATCTGGCAGTACCAGGAGTCGTGCGCCAACCAGATCACCGCCGGACCGGGCTGTTACGAGGTCCGAGATCCGCTCGACCTCGCGGTCGTGGCCTCCGCGCTGATGGGCGCCTGCTTCGGCTTCCTGTGGTGGAACACCTCGCCCGCCAAGATCTTCATGGGCGACACCGGTTCGCTGGCCCTGGGCGGCGCGCTGGCCGGCCTGGCCATCTGCTCCCGTACGGAGCTGCTGCTCGCCATCCTCGGCGGTCTCTTCGTCCTGATCACCATGTCCGTGGTGATCCAGGTCGGATCGTTCCGGCTGACCGGCAAGCGGGTCTTCCGCATGGCGCCACTCCAGCACCACTTCGAACTCAAGGGGTGGTCGGAAGTCCTTGTGGTGGTCCGGTTCTGGATCATCCAGGGCATGTGCGTCATCGTGGGACTCGGCATCTTCTACGGCGGCTGGCAGGCAGCAAAGTGACCACGCACGGCCCGGCGGACTTCGCCGGTCAGCACATCACCGTCGCCGGCCTCGGCGTGAGCGGCATCAGCGCCGCCCGCGCCCTGGCCGGCCTCGGCGCCCATGTCACCGTCGTGGACGGCGGCGACGGCGACAAGCAGCGGGCCACCGCCCGTGAGCTGATGGAGCAGGGGATCACCGTCCGCCTCGGCGACGGGGAGACCCTCCCCGAGGGCACCGGCCTGGTCGTCACCTCTCCCGGCTGGAAGCCGGACAGCCCCCTGTTCGCGGCGGCCGCGGCGGCCGGTGTGGACGTGGTCGGCGATGTCGAGATCGCCTGGCGGCTGCGAGGGCCGGACGCCGCGGCCTGGCTCGGGGTCACCGGCACCAACGGCAAGACCACCACCGTGCGGATGCTGGCCTCGATCCTGGCCGCCGAGGGCCTGCGCACCATGGCGGTCGGCAACATCGGCACCCCGATCATCGATGTCGTCCTGGGGCAGGGCAAGGACGGCGAGCCCTCCTATGACGTGCTGGCCGTGGAGCTCTCCAGCTACCAGCTGCACTGGGCGCCGTCGCTGCGCGCGCACTCCGCCACGGTCCTCAACCTCGCCCCCGACCACCTCGACTGGCACGGCTCCATGCAGGCGTACGCCGCCGACAAGGGCCGGATCTACGAGGGCAACACCGTCGCCTGCGTCTACAACGTGGCCGACAAGGCGACCGAGGACCTGGTGCGCGAGGCCGACGTCGAGGAGGGCTGCCGGGCCATCGGCTTCACCCTCGGGACCCCCGGCCCCTCCCAACTCGGCGTCGTCGACGGCATCCTCGTCGACCGCGCCTTCGTGGAGAACCGTCAGCAGCAGGCCCAGGAGCTCGCCGAGGTCTCCGACATCGCGCCCGGCTCCGGGACCCCGGCCCCGCACAACATCGCCAACGCCCTCGCGGCGGCGGCGCTGGCCCGTGCCTTCGGCGTCCGTCCCGCCGCCGTACGCGACGGACTGCGCGCCTTCCACCCGGAAGCGCACCGCATCCAGCACATCGCGGAGCGCGACGGCGTCACCTACATCGACGACTCCAAGGCCACCAACACCCACGCCGCCGAGGCGTCGTTGGCGGCGTACGAGCACATCGTGTGGATCGCCGGCGGCCTCGCCAAGGGCGCGACCTTCGACGAGCTGGTGCAGAAGTCGGCGGCCCGGCTGCGCGGGGCGGTGCTGATCGGCGCCGATCGGGCGCTGATCCGGGAAGCCCTGGCGCGACACGCCCCCGATGTCCCGGTGGTCGACCTCGACCGGACCGACACTGGGGCGATGCCCGAGGCGGTCAGGGAAGCGACCCGCCTGGCCGAGCCCGGCGACACCGTCCTGCTGGCTCCGGCCTGTGCCTCGATGGACATGTTCGTCAACTACAACAAGCGGGGCGAAGCCTTCGCCGAGGCGGTCGGTGAGCTGACCGCACGGGATCACTAGACCGTTTCTCCCCGCTGTCGTCGTCAGCCGGCGGCGAGCGCACCTGTGGAGGGGACGAGGATGACGGCCCGATCGGCGAAGGCGGCCACACCGCGTCCGGTGCGCCGGCCCTCCACTGCGCGCAAGCCGCGCGGCGGCCGCACACCGGGCGGCCTCCGGGGGCTCCACACCCGGCTGAAACGGGCCTGGGACCGCCCGCTGACCGCCTACTACCTGATCCTCGGCGGCAGCCTGCTGATCACCGTCCTGGGCCTGGTGATGGTCTACTCGGCGTCCCAGATCAAGGCGCTGCAGTCCGGTCTGGCCCCGACGTACTTCTTCCGCAAGCAGCTGCTGGCCGCCGTCCTGGGCGGCGGGCTGCTGCTGGCCGCCTCCCGGATGAAGGTGCGGCTGCACCGCGGGCTCGCGTATCCGCTGCTCGCCGTCTCGGTGTTCCTGATGTGCCTGGTGCAGATTCCGGGCATAGGGGTCGCGGTCAACGGCAACCAGAACTGGATCAGCCTCGGCGGACCTTTCCAGATGCAACCGAGCGAGTTCGCCAAGCTCGCGCTGGTGCTGTGGGGCGCCGATCTGCTGGCCCGCAAACAGGACAAAAGGCTGCTGGTGCAGTGGAAGCATCTGCTGGTGCCGCTGATCCCGGTGGCGTTCCTGCTGCTCGGGCTGATCATGCTCGGCGGCGACATGGGGACCGCGATCATTCTCACGGCGATCCTTTTCGGGCTGCTGTGGCTGGCCGGGGCGCCGACCCGGCTGTTCGTGGGGGTGCTGGGCGCCGCCACACTGATCGGGGCGCTGCTGATCAAGACCAGCGCCAACCGGATGTCCCGGCTGGCCTGCATCGGAGCGACCGATCCGGGGCCCGGTGACCAGTGCTGGCAGGCCGTGCACGGCATCTATGCCCTGGCGTCCGGCGGATTCTTCGGTTCCGGCCTCGGTGCAAGTATGGAAAAATGGGGTGAACTCCCTGAACCGCACACCGACTTCATCTTCGCCATCACCGGGGAGGAACTGGGTCTGGCGGGGACGCTGTCGGTGCTCGCCCTCTTCGCGGCTCTAGGCTATGCGGGTATCCGCGTGGCCGGACGCACGGAGGACCCCTTCGTACGGTACGCCGCGGGAGGCGTGACCACCTGGATCACGGCCCAGGCCGTGATCAACATCGGTGCGGTGCTCGGCCTGTTGCCGATCGCCGGTGTCCCGCTCCCGCTGTTCTCCTACGGAGGCTCCGCCCTGCTGCCGACGATGTTCGCCATCGGGCTCTTGATCGCCTTCGCGCGTGACGAGCCCGCTGCACGGGCGGCGTTGGCCATGCGGCAGCCGGTCTTCGGCAGGAGGCAGGCTGGGGTGAGATGGAAGACGATGAGACGGCGCGTCAAGAAGCGGCCGTCCGGAGAGCGGTGAATTTCGGTGCATGTCGTACTCGCCGGTGGGGGGACCGCCGGCCACATCGAGCCCGCGCTCGCCCTCGCGGACGCACTGCGGAGGCAGGACCCCACCGTGGGGATCACGGCACTCGGTACGGAGAAGGGCCTGGAGACCCGCCTCGTCCCGGAGCGCGGCTATGAGCTGGGCCTGATCCCGGCCGTGCCGCTGCCGCGCAAGCCCACCCCCGAGCTGATCACCGTCCCCGGGCGGCTGCGCGGCACGATCAAGGCCGCCGAGCAGATCCTGGAGCGCACGAAGGCGGACTGTGTCGTCGGCTTCGGCGGCTATGTGGCGCTGCCCGGCTATCTGGCCGCCAAGCGGCTCGGGGTGCCGATCATCGTCCACGAGGCCAACGCCCGCCCCGGTCTGGCCAACAAGATCGGCTCGCGGTACGCCAAGTTCGTCGCCGTCAGCACCCCGGACAGCAAGCTGCGCGGTGCCCGCTATGTCGGCATCCCGCTGCGCCGCACCATCGCCACCCTGGACCGCGCCGCGGTCCGCCCCGAGGCGCGGGCCGCCTTCGGCCTCGACCCCAACCTCCCGACCCTGCTGGTGTCCGGTGGTTCCCAGGGTGCCCGCCGCCTGAACGAGGTCATCCAGGCCGCCGTTCCGGTCCTGCAGCGTGCCGGTATCCAGGTCCTGCACGCGGTCGGCCCGAAGAACGAACTGCCGCATGTGGACAACATGCCCGGGATGCCCCCCTATGTCCCGGTACCGTACGTGGACCGGATGGATCTCGCGTACGCCGCGGCCGACATGATGCTCTGCCGCGCGGGCGCAATGACCGTCGCCGAGTTGTCCGCCGTCGGGCTCCCGGCCGCGTTCGTCCCGCTGCCCATCGGCAACGGCGAGCAGCGGCTCAACGCCCAGCCGCTGGTCAACGCCGGCGGGGGCCTGCTGGTCGACGACGCCCAGCTGACCCCGGACTGGGTGCAGAACAGCGTGCTCCCGGTCCTGGCCGATCCGCACCGGCTGTACGAGATGTCGCGCGCGGCCTCCGAGTTCGGCCGCCGGGACGCCGACGAGCTGTTGGTCGGCATGGTGTACGAGGCGATCGCGCAGCACAACAAGTAGCGCATGAGAGAAGGCAGGGAGCGTGGCCGGACCGACAACCGCCCAACGCGGTGAGAAGAAGTCACCGTCCGGCCCGCCCTCCGCCGCGGCGCCCCCCGGGCGAAGATTCCGGTGGGAGCGCCTTCCTCTTCGCGCGCCGAGCCGCCGTGGTCTGATCATCATCCTGGTCGTCACGGTGCTGCTCGGCGCGTTCGGCGTCTGGGCCCTCTACGCCTCGAACTGGCTCCGGGCGGAGCGCGTCAGCACCACCGGCACCAAGGTTCTGACGCCGCATGAAGTCGTCGCCGCCGCGGACGCCCCGATGAACGCGCCGCTGGCCTCCGTGGATACGGACGCGCTGGCCCGCCGGCTGCGGGCCCGGCTGCCGCGCATCAAGACGGTGGACGTCGAGCGGTCCTGGCCGCACACAATCGGCCTCAAAGTGACCGAAAGAGTGCCGGAACTGCTGATGCGAGCGGGCGGAAAGTTTGTCGAAGTGGACGCCGAGGGCGTCCGGTTCGCCACCGTCGGCACGGCCCCCAAGGGCGTTCCGCTTCTGGAAATGACTGCATCCGACTCCCCGAGTCTGCGCCGGTTCGGAATCGACCGGTTGCGGCGTGCCGCGGTCAAGGTCGCCCAGGACCTGCCCGCCGTCGTACACAAGGACGTACGGACGGTCCGCGTACGGTCCTACGACGCCATCACCCTCGAACTGGACGGCGACCGCACGGTCGCCTGGGGTAGCCGCGAACAGGGCCCCGAGAAGGCAAAGGTGCTGACCGCGCTGCTGAAAGCGGCACCTGGCGGGCGTCACTTCGACATCTCGGTGCCCAGCGCCCCTGCGGTGTCCGGGAGTTGACGTCCGTAGCCGCAGGCCAGCACCCTGGATGGCTACGACTATGGGTGATCACATAGGGTGAAAAGAAAAACGGGAGGTTCGGCGTGTTCGTTGAACGGGCGCGCCTTGTCGACTTAGTGTCTCGTTCCAAAGGGACTATGGAACCAAGGAACACAGGCACAGGTAACCCTAAACTTCAACGTTAGGGTTCGGGTCGGCGATACGAACCGTCCCATCGGCATCAGTCGGCGTCCACACGCACGTGCGGCGACGACACGTAACTCGAGGCGAGAGGCCTTCGACGTGGCAGCACCGCAGAACTACCTCGCAGTCATCAAGGTCGTCGGCATCGGCGGCGGTGGCGTGAACGCCATCAACCGGATGATCGAGGTCGGGCTCAAGGGCGTCGAGTTCATCGCGATCAACACCGATGCGCAGGCGCTGCTGATGAGCGACGCCGACGTCAAGCTTGACGTCGGCCGCGAAATGACCCGCGGACTCGGCGCCGGCGCCAACCCCGATGTGGGTCGCAAGGCGGCCGAGGACCACCGCGAGGAGATCGAGGAGGTCCTCAAGGGGGCCGACATGGTCTTCGTGACCGCGGGCGAGGGCGGCGGCACCGGCACCGGTGGTGCCCCCGTCGTCGCCAACATCGCCCGCTCGCTGGGCGCCCTGACGATCGGTGTGGTCACCCGGCCGTTCACCTTCGAGGGCCGCCGTCGCGCCAACCAGGCCGAGGACGGCATCGCCCAGCTGCGCGAAGAGGTCGACACCCTCATCGTGATCCCCAACGACCGACTGCTGTCCATCTCGGACCGCCAGGTGAGCGTGCTCGACGCGTTCAAGTCTGCGGACCAGGTGCTGCTGTCGGGTGTCCAGGGCATCACCGATCTGATCACCACCCCGGGTCTGATCAACCTCGACTTCGCCGACGTCAAGTCCGTGATGTCGGAGGCCGGATCGGCCCTCATGGGGATCGGTTCGGCGCGCGGCGACGACCGTGCGGTGGCCGCAGCGGAGATGGCGATCTCCTCGCCGCTCCTGGAGGCGTCCATCGACGGCGCCCGCGGTGTGCTGCTGTCCATCTCCGGCGGTTCCGACCTCGGTCTCTTCGAGATCAACGAGGCCGCCCAGCTGGTCAGCGAGGCCGCACACCCGGAAGCCAACATCATCTTCGGTGCGGTCATCGACGATGCGCTGGGCGACGAGGTACGGGTGACGGTCATCGCCGCGGGATTCGACGGCGGTCAGCCGCCGGCCCGCCGGGATGCGCAGTCCTCCGCACTGTCCTCCCCGAAGCGCGAGGAGCCCACCCCGGCCCCGAGCCGTCCGGCCACTCCGCCCGAGCCGCGTTCGTCGTCCTTCGGCGGACTGGGTTCGGTGCCCGTACGGGACGAGGAGCCGGCACCCGCCGAGTCCTCCTCCTCACTGGGCGAGGTCCCGTCGTCCTCGGCGAGCGCTCCGCAGGTTCCCCCGGCCCGTCCGTACTCGGACTCCGCGGCCGAGGAACTGGACGTTCCCGACTTCCTGAAGTGACCGAAGCACTGAAGTGATAGGGCAACAGCACCACGAGAGCGGCGCGCATTTCGCCTTCACCGACAGGTGGGGCGGGGTGAGCGCCGCTCCGTACGATCAGCTCAACCTGGGCGGCGCGGTCGGCGACGACCCGCGGGCCGTACACGCCAACCGTGCCCGCGCCGCTGGGGAACTCGGCCTCGACCCGGCCGGCGTGGTCTGGATGAACCAGGTCCACGGCCGGGACGTCGCGGTGGTCGACGGGCCCTGGCGCGGCGACGACATCCCCGGTGTGGACGCGGTGGTGACGGATCGCCGGGGCCTCGCGCTCGCGGTCCTGACCGCTGACTGCACCCCGGTCCTGCTCGCCGACCCGGTCGCCGGGATCGCGGGGGCCGCGCACGCCGGCCGGCCCGGCCTGGTCGCCGGGGTCGTTCCGGCGGTGGTCGAGGCGATGGTGAAGCGGGGCGCGGAGCCGGCGCGGATCGTCGCGTACACCGGACCGGCGATCTGCGGGCGCTGTTACGAGGTGCCCGAGGAGATGCGCTCCGATGTCGCCGCGGTGGTGCCCGAGGCCCGTGCGACGACCAGTTGGGGCACTCCCGCGGTGGACGTCACCGCAGGCGTACGGGCCCAACTCGCCGCGGAGGGCGTGCTGGTGCGTGAGGATTCCCACATCTGCACCCGCGAATCCGCGGACCACTTCTCTTACCGGCGCGACCGTACGACGGGGCGGCTCGCGAGCTATGTATGGCTCGGGGGCACCCCCGGCCCGGGGCTGGGGGAGGCCACGCCGTGACCGACGACCGCAAGACGCAACTGGCACAGAACCTGGCACAGGTGGAGGAACGTATCTCCGCCGCCTGCGCCAAGGCCGGCCGGCCGCGTGAGGAGGTGACCCTGATCGTGGTCACCAAGACCTACCCCGCGAGCGATGTCCGGCTGCTCGCGGAACTGGGGGTGCGGCAGGTCGCGGAGAACCGCGACCAGGAGGCGGCACACAAGGCCGCTGAATGCACTGATTTGTCCCTTACTTGGCACTTCGTTGGTCAACTGCAGACGAACAAGGTGCGGTCCGTGGCCGGTTATGCCGGAATTGTTCAGTCGGTCGACCGTGCCAGGCTCGTCACCACGCTCTCCAAGGAGGCCGTGCGTGCCGAACGTGAACTGGGTTGCCTGATCCAGGTGGCACTTGACGCGGAGTCGGGTGTGCGGGGCGAACGGGGAGGTGTGGCGCCGGACGGTGTCGCGCCGCTCGCCGAGCAGATCGCCGGGGCCCAAGGTCTGCGTCTGGACGGTGTGATGACCGTCGCGCCGCTGGCCGGGCCCTATGCCGGGCGTGAACTCGCCGCCTTCGAACGGCTCATGGAAATCTCATCCGACCTGCGCGCGGACCATCCTGCTGCCAACATGGTGTCAGCAGGCATGAGCGCGGACCTCGAAGAGGCCGTGGCGGCCGGGGCGACACATGTGCGCGTCGGCACTGCGGTACTCGGAGTCCGACCACGGCTCCGGTAACGTCGCCAAGCAAGTCGGACCACAGCACAAAATATGGTCATTCCCGTAAAAAGCGGGGCAGGCCGAGTGGATCCAAGGCCCCTGGTGACGGAGCCGATCCACCACAGAGCGGAGGACGCAGAGAATGGCCGGCGCGATGCGCAAGATGGCGGTCTACCTCGGCCTCGTGGAGGACGATGGGTACGACGGCCGGGGGTTCGACCCCGATGACGAGTTCGAGCCCGAGCTTGACCCGGAACCCGATCGGGGACGGCGTCAACAGCACCCGGTGCAGGCCGAAATTCCCCCGGAACGGGAGGAACCCGTCCGTGCCGTAACACCTCCGGCGCAACGTGAACCGGCCCCGCTTGCCACGGAAAACGGACGACCCGCGCGAATCGCCCCCGTGGCATCCATCACACCCGACCGTCCGAATCTGGAGAAGAACGCACCGGTGATCATGCCCAAGGTTGTGTCCGAGCGGGAGCCCTACCGCATCACCACACTCCACCCCCGGACCTACAACGAAGCCCGTACCATCGGGGAACACTTCCGTGAGGGCACTCCGGTGATCATGAATCTGACGGAGATGGACGACACCGACGCGAAGCGACTTGTCGACTTTGCGGCCGGTTTGGTGTTTGGTCTTCACGGCAGCATCGAGCGGGTGACGCAGAAGGTGTTCCTGTTGTCGCCTGCTAACGTCGATGTCACGGCGGAGGACAAGGCCCGTATCGCAGAGGGCGGGTTCTTCAACCAGAGCTGAGACGCAACACCGGGCACACCGAGTCGGTGAGGCCAACACAGGAGCAAGGCAAGGGGAGAGGGACGGCGCGAGATGAGTGTCTTTGGTCAGGTGATCTACATCGCGCTGTACTGCTTCCTGATCGTGTTGATCTTCCGGCTGGTGATGGACTATGTCTTCCAGTTCGCCCGTTCATGGCAACCCGGCAAGGCGATGGTGGTCATTCTTGAGGCCGCCTACACTGTCACTGATCCGCCACTCAAGCTTCTGCGGCGGGTCATCCCGCCGCTGCGTCTCGGGGGCGTGGCGCTCGACCTGTCCTTCTTCGTATTGATGATCATCGTGTACATCCTGATCACCGCCGTGAGGTCGGTGTTGTTGGTGTGAACGATACGGTCTTGCCGATTGCCGACGACTACGTTGAGGTGAAGTAGAGATGCCGTTGACCCCCGAGGACGTGCGGAACAAGCAGTTCACGACCGTCCGCCTCCGAGAAGGCTATGACGAGGACGAGGTCGATGCCTTCCTCGATGAGGTCGAAGCCGAACTGACCCGGCTCCTGCGGGAGAACGAGGACCTTCGCGCCAAGCTGGCCGCTGCCACCCGCGCCGCCGCGCAGAACCAGCAGCAGGGCCTGCGCAAGGGACCGGACCAGCAGCAGGAGCAGCAGCAGCGTCCCGGGGCTCCGGTGCCCGCCGCCATATCCGGTCCGCAGCCGGTGCCGCCGCAGCAGCAGGGGATGGGTGGACCTCCCCAACTGCCCGGTGGTGCACCGCAGCTGCCTCCTGGTCCCGGTGGCCACGGACCGCAGGGTCCGCACGGTCCCGGTCCGATGGGCCCCGGCGGCCCCATGGGTGGCCCGATGGGCGGCCCCGGTGGACCCCAGCAGCTGCCGCAGGGCGGTCAGCAGGGTGGTCCCGGTGGTGACAGCGCCGCGCGCGTGCTGTCGCTGGCACAGCAGACCGCTGACCAGGCGATCGCGGAGGCCCGTTCCGAGGCCAACAAGATCGTCGGCGAGGCGCGCAGCCGTGCCGAGGGCCTGGAGCGGGACGCCCGCGCCAAGGCCGACGCGCTGGAGCGGGACGCGCAGGAGAAGCACCGCGTGGCGATGGGCTCGCTGGAGTCGGCCCGCGCGACGCTGGAGCGCAAGGTCGAGGACCTGCGCGGCTTCGAGCGCGAGTACCGCACGCGGCTGAAGTCCTACCTGGAGAGCCAGCTGCGTCAGCTGGAGAACCAGGCAGACGACTCGCTGGCCCCGCCGCGGACCCCGGCGACCGCTTCGCTGCCGCCGTCCCCGTCGATGGCGTCGGCCGGTGCCGGCACCATGGGCGGCAACCACACCATGGGTGGCGGTCAGTCGATGGGTGGCGGCAACCACTCCATGGCCGGTCAGTCCAGCAGCGGTCCGTCCTACGGCGGTCAGCAGCAGATGTCGCCGGCGATGACCCAGCCGATGGCTCCGGTGCGTCCGCAGAGCCCGCAGCCGATGCAGCAGACGCCGTCGCCGATGCGCGGCTTCCTGATCGACGAGGACGACAACTGACGTCCGCGTAGCGCGCACAGTCGGCAATCAGGGCCGGGCCCCGAGGGAACATTCCTTCGGGGCCCGGCCCTTTTGTGTGTACTTGTGCGTGGGGGAGCAGGCCGGTCCGCGGGGACGGCAGAGCCCCCCGGCGCGGTGGCGCCGGGGGGCTCGGTGCGTCGCGGCGAACCGCGTCCGCGGTTACGCCTTGCGCAGCTGGAACGTGAGGGCCAGGCTCTCGTCGGTGAACGCGGGGCCGTAGGAACCGTCCGCCTCGCCGGGGGCGAAGTCCGTGGCGAGCACCTCGTCGGAGATCAGGCCGGCGTGGTCGGCCAGTGCCGTGCGCAGCTCCTCGTCGGTGGACTGCCAGCGCAGCGCGATCCGGTCGGCGACGTCCAGGCCGCTGTTCTTACGGGCCTCCTGGATCAGCCGGATCGCATCGCGGGCCAGGCCCGCCCGGCGCAGCTCCGGGGTGATCTCCAGGTCGAGGGCGACCGTGGCGCCCGCGTCGGAGGCCACCGACCAGCCCTCGCGCGGGGTCTCGGTGATGATGACCTCCTCGGGGGCGAGCGAGACGGTCTCGCCGTCGACCTCGACGCTCGCCGTGCCCTCGCGCAGCGCGAGGGAGAGGGCGGCGGCATCGGCCGCTGCGACGGCCTTGGCGACCGCCTGGACGCCCTTGCCGAACCGCTTGCCCAGGGCACGGAAGTTGGCCTTGGCGGTGGTGTCGACCAGGGATCCGCCGACCTCCGACAGCGAGGCCAGCGAGCTGACGTTGAGCTCCTCGGCGATCTGTGCGCGCAGGTCCTCGGACAGGTCCGCGAACCCGTGGGCCGCGACCAGCGCACGGGACAGCGGCTGGCGGGTCTTCACCCCCGACTCGGCGCGGGTCGCCCGGCCCAGCTCGACCAGCCGGCGCACCAGCTGCATCCGGCCGGACAGCGCCGGGTCGATGAGCGTCCGGTCGGCGACCGGCCAGCTGGTGAGGTGGACGGAGTCCGGGGCGTCCGGGGTGACCGGGACGACCAGGTCCTGCCAGACCCGCTCGGTGATGAACGGGGTGAGGGGCGCCATGAGCCGGGTGACGGTCTCGATGACCTCGTGGAGCGTCCGCAGTGCGGCCGCGTCGCCCTGCCAGAAGCGGCGGCGGGAGCGGCGTACGTACCAGTTGGAGAGGTCGTCGACGAAGGACGACAGCACCTTGCCGGCGCGCTGGGTGTCGAAGGACTCCAGCGACTCGGTGACCTGCTCGACCAGGGTGTTCAGCTCACCGAGCAGCCAGCGGTCCAGCAGCGGGCGGTCGGCCGGGGCGGGGTCGGCCGCGGAGGGCGCCCAGCCGGAGGT
The DNA here is from genome assembly GCF_028870195.1 of Streptomyces sp. G7(2002). NCBI lineage: Bacteria > Bacillati > Actinomycetota > Actinomycetes > Kitasatosporales > Streptomycetaceae > Streptomyces > Streptomyces sp. G7(2002). The sequence continues at coordinate 2,881,765 of NZ_CP102609.1, read as the reverse complement.
ACGGGCGTACAGCGCCTGGAAGGCGACGGTGTTCCAGTACGTCAGCAGCGTCTTGCGGACGACTTCCTGGATGGTGCCGTGGCCCACCCGGCGGGCGGCCCAGGGGGAGCCGCCGGCGGCCATGAACCAGCGGACCGCGTCGGCGCCGTGCTGGTCCATGAGCGGGATCGGCTGGAGGGTGTTGCCCAGGTGCTTGGACATCTTCCGGCCGTCCTCGGCGAGGATGTGGCCCAGGCAGACCACGTTCTCGTACGAGGACTTGTCGAAGACGAGGGTGCCGACGGCCATCAGGGTGTAGAACCAGCCGCGGGTCTGGTCGATGGCCTCGGAGATGAACTGCGCCGGGTAGCGCTTCTCGAACAGCTCCTTGTTGCGGTACGGGTAGCCCCACTGCGCGAACGGCATCGAGCCCGAGTCGTACCAGGCGTCGATCACCTCGGGGACGCGGGTCGCGGTGCCCTGGCAGGTCGGGCAGGCGAAGGTGATCCCGTCGATGAACGGGCGGTGCGGGTCCAGGTCGGACTGGTCGGTGCCCGTCAGCTCGGTGAGCTCAGTGAGCGAGCCGACGCAGGTGAGGTGATTCTCCTCGCAGCGCCAGATGGGCAGCGGGGTGCCCCAGTAGCGGTTGCGGGACAGCGCCCAGTCGATGTTGTTGTTGAGCCAGTCGCCGAAGCGGCCGTGCTTGACGGACTCGGGGAACCAGTTGGTGTTCTCGTTCTCCCGGAGCAGGGCGTCCTTGATCGCGGTGGTGCGGATGTACCACGACGGCTGGGCGTAGTAGAGCAGCGCGGTGTGGCAGCGCCAGCAGTGCGGGTAGCTGTGCTCGTAGGCGATGTGCTTGAAGAGCAGACCGCGGGCATCGAGGTCGGCCACCAGGGCCTCGTCGGCCTTCTTGAAGAACTGGCCGCCGACCAGGGCCAGTTGCTCCTCGAAGGTGCCGTCCGGGCGCACCGGGTTGATCACCGGCAGGTCGTACGCCTTGCAGGTCTTGAGGTCGTCGTCACCGAAGGCCGGGGCCTGGTGGACGAGGCCGGTGCCGTCGTCGGTGGTGACGTACTCGGCGTTGACGACGATGTTGGCACCGTCGAGCTCGACGAGGCCGAAGGGGCGCTCGTAGGCCCAGCGCTCCATCTCGCGGCCGGTGAAGGACTCGCCGGTGGCGGTCCAGCCCTCACCGAGGGCCTTCTCCAGCAGCGGCTCGGCGACGACCAGCTGCTCGGTGCCGTCGGTGGCGACGACATAGGTGACGTCGGGGTGCGCGGCGACGGCGGTGTTGGAGACCAGGGTCCAGGGGGTGGTCGTCCAGATCAGCAGCGCGGCCCGGCCGGCGAGCGGGCCGGACGTCAGCGGGAGGCGGACGAAGACCGAGGGGTCGACGACGTTCTCGTAGCCCTGCGCCAGCTCGTGGTCCGACAGGCCGGTGCCGCAGCGCGGGCACCAGGGGGCGACGCGGTGGTCCTGGACCAGCAGGCCCTTGTTGAAGATCTCCTTCAGCGACCACCACACCGACTCGATGTAGTCGGGGTCCATCGTGCGGTACGGGGCGTCCAGGTCGGTCCAGTAGCCCATACGGGTCGTGAGCTCGGCGAAGGCGTCGGTGTGGCGGGTCACCGACTCACGGCACTTGGCGTTGAACTCGGCGATGCCGTACGCCTCGATGTCCTTCTTGCCGTTGAAGCCCAGCTCCTTCTCCACGGCCAGCTCGACCGGGAGGCCGTGGCAGTCCCAGCCGGCCTTGCGGTCGACGTGGTAGCCCTGCATCGTCCGGAACCGGGGGAAGACGTCCTTGAAGACGCGCGCCTCGATGTGGTGCGCGCCGGGCATGCCATTGGCGGTCGGGGGGCCCTCGTAGAAGACCCACTCGGGCCGTCCCTCGGACTGCTGGAGGGTGCGGGCGAAGACCTTCTGCTCCTGCCAGAACTCGAGCACGGCGTGCTCAAGGGCGGGGAGGTCTACCTGGGCGGGTACCTGGCGGTACTGGGGCTGCGGACTCATCGGGGGCTTCCTCCGGCGGACACCTGCTGCGTTCTCCGTCCGGAGGGACGAGAGCCTGGGCTCCCGCGGTACCACCCTCCTTGGCGGTGTCGCTGCACCGCCCCCTCATTGGGGTCGCGCTGCCGGTTCTAGTCACCTTGGGTGGCCCGAGGACCGTGGGCGGAGCCCACTGTCCAAGCCCGTGGGCGGAGCCCACTACCCAACGCTTTCTTCCGGCGGCTCCGGGGTGATCTTCACGTCGTGCACGCCCCCGGGCTCCCACCGTCCCCGGGTCGCTGCTGGCTGCGTACGGCGCTACTCGTCCCGTCAATGCCTCTCGCTGGGCCCAGTGTACGGGGCCGGGCCGACAGCGGCCGACCGGATTTCCGGCGACCCGGGGCGGGGCCCGCCGCGGGTCGCCGTACGGGGTGGTCCGGCCCTTCGCCGCGCCGCGGGGCGGGCCCGTGCGATGACCCGAATGGCCAGCGGGCCGCTGCGCCCCCTATGGGCGGATTCGCCGGGCGGGGAGCGGGCACAACCGAGACGGGCCGCCCTTCCGGGCCGGGTGCCGGGGCCCGAAGGGCGGTGCGTCCCGTTGCCGCGTGGCGTGAGGCGATTTATCGTTCCCGTCACGATTCGCGAACAAAGTCACATATGTGAAGGGGTCGCGGCCATGGTGGCGAAAAAGACCGCCGCGGAGAAGAGCACGACGCCTGCCGACGAGGCCGTCGCGAAGCAGCCTGCAGCGAAGAAGACAGCTCCGAAGAAGGCCGCGGCCAAGAAGACGGCGGCCGGTACGACCACGCCGGAAAAGGCGACGGCCAAGAAGGCGGTGCCGAAGCGGGCCGCCGCGAAGAAGACGGCGGCGAAGAAGACGGTGGTGAAGAAGACGGCGGCGAAGAAGGCCGCGAAGAAGGCTCCGGCCAAGACGGCCGCGGTGCCCGCTAAGAAGACGGGAGCCAAGACGGTGGTGGCGAAGAAGACTGCGGCCGCATCGGCCACGGCGCACGGCGATGACTCCGCGGTGCCCATGGCCCGGGTGGCCGCGGCGCCGGACGAGCTCGCCGTACGGCCCGGCGAGGACCCCTGGACGCCCGCGGAGGTCGCCGAGGCACGGACCGAACTGATGGAGGAGACCTCACGGCTGCGGCTGGAGATCGTCTCGGCCGAGGACGCCATCGCCGGGCTGATGCGTGACTCCGGGGACGGCGCGGGGGACGACGAGGCCGACACCGGCAGCAAGAACATCACCCGCGAACACGAGCTGGCGCTCGCCTCCAACGCCCGCGAGATGCTCCACCAGACCGAACGCGCCCTCGGCCGGCTGGACGCGGGCACCTACGGGCTGTGCGAGAACTGCGGCAACCCCATCGGCAAGGCACGGATGCAGGCCTTCCCGCGCGCGACGCTGTGCGTGGAGTGCAAGCAGCAGCAGGAGCGCCGCTGAGGTGACGGCCGGTGGCGCGGACGGCACCCGTACCGCCCGCTGCCGTACGCGTGTGCCGTACTCTCGTGGTTCAGCCGGGCACGGCCCGGCCGGGGATACAACGGGCTGAGGGACTCACACGTGGCAGAGGCGGAACGCATCACCGGTACGCCGGAACCCGAGCCGGGTACCGGAGCGGATCCCACGACGGGATCCGAAGGGGGAGGTACGGTGCAGCCGGAGCAGGGCAAGGACCGCGGCAAACGGCGGATCCTCGCGCTGCTGCTGGTCGCGCTCTTCGTCTACCTGCTCGACCTGGGCAGCAAACTCCTCGTGGTCGCGAAGCTGGAGCACCATGCGCCCATCGAGGTGATCGGGACGCTGCTGCGGTTCACGGTGATCCGTAACCGCGGCGCCGCGTTCGGCATGGGCGAGGCGCTGACGATCTTCCTCACCATCATCGCGGCGGCGGTGATCCTGGTCATCTTCCGGATCGCCCGCAAGCTCTACAGCCTGCCCTGGGCGATCGCGCTCGGGCTGCTGCTCGGTGGCGCCTTCGGCAATCTCACCGACCGGATCTTCCGCGCGCCGGGCGTCTTCGAGGGTGCGGTGGTCGACTTCATCGCGCCGGCGCACTTCGCGGTCTTCAACCTCGCCGACTCCGCGATCGTCTGCGGCGGCGTGCTGATCGTGATCCTGTCCTTCCGTGGGCTGGACCCCGACGGGACCGTGCACAAGGACTGACCGGGCCCCTCCGGACCGTCCGTCCGTCCCGGCCCCGGCCGCCGGGCAGGACACCATGGCGGGACTGCCATACTCGTGGGGTGAGCACCATTCCCGAGATCCGCACCCTGCCCGTACCGGACGGCCTGGAGGGCGAGCGCGTAGACGCCGCGCTGGCCCGGATGTTCGGCTTCTCCCGTACGAAGGCGGCCGAACTCGCCGCCGCCGGAAAGGTCCGGGTCGACGGATCCGAGGTGATGAAGTCGGAGCGGGTGCACGGTGGCGCGTGGCTGGAGGTCGAGATGCCGCAGGCCGCGCCGCCCGTCGAGGTCGTCGCCGAGCCCGTCGAGGGCATGGAGATCGTGCATGACGACGACGACATCGTCGTGATCATGAAGCCGGTCGGGGTCGCCGCCCACCCGAGCCCGGGCTGGACCGGAACCACCGTCATCGGTGGTCTGGCCGCGGCCGGCTACCGCATCTCCACCTCCGGCGCCGCCGAGCGCCAGGGCATCGTCCACCGCCTCGACGTCGGCACCTCCGGCCTGATGGCCGTCGCCAAGTCCGAGCGCGCCTACACCCTGCTCAAGCAGCAGTTCCGCGAGCGTACGGTCGACAAGCGCTACCACGCCCTGGTCCAGGGCCACCCGGACCCGATGAGCGGCACCATCGACGCCCCCATCGGCCGCCACCCCCAGCACGACTACAAGTGGGCGGTCACCGCCGAGGGCAAGGCGTCCGTCACGCACTACGACCTGATAGAGGCGTTCCGGGCGGCCAGCCTGCTCGATATCAAGCTGGAGACCGGCCGCACCCACCAGATCCGGGTGCACATGGCCGCGCACCGCCACCCCTGCGTCGGCGATCTGACCTATGGCGCGGACCCGACCCTCGCCAAGCGGCTGGGCGTCGGACGGCAGTGGCTGCACGCGGTCCGGCTGGGCTTCGAGCACCCCTCGGACGGCCGCTGGGTCGAGTTCGAGAGCTCCTACCCGGACGATCTGCAGCACGCCCTCGACACCGTCCGGGACGAGAGCGGCTGACGCAGCGTCTTCCACGGTGCCGACACGGCGGGCAGCCGGCGGCCCCGTGGCAGGCTGGGGACGGACATTGACCGGATCCGACCCCGGAGCGTCGCCACCGTGGACCAGCTGGCTCTGATGTTCGTCCTGCTGCTCGGAGCCGTGGTCATGGTTCCGGTCGGCGACCGGCTGCGGCTCCCGTCACCGGTGCTGATGACCCTCGCGGGTGCTGTTCTGGCGCTGCTGCCGTTCGTGCCCAACGTCGAGGTGCCGCCCGAGTTCATCCTGCCGGTGGTGCTGCCGCCGCTGCTCTACGCGGCCGTCCAGCGCACCTCCTGGCGGCAGTTCACCGCCAATCTCCGGCCGATCTTCCTGCTCGCCGTGGCGCTGGTCTTCGCCACCACCGCGGCGGTCGCCGCGGTCGCCCAGGCGGTGGTGCCCGGGATGCCGGTGGCCGCGGCGGTGGTGCTCGGTGCGCTGGTCGCACCGCCCGACCCGGTCGCCGCCACCGCCGTCGCCGGCAAGCTGGGACTGCCCCGCCGGCTGGTCTCCATCCTGGAGGGCGAGGGGCTGTTCAACGACGTCACCGCGATCGTGCTCTACCACGTCGCCCTCGCCGCGGCCGTCAGCGGCACCTTCTCGCTGCCCGCGGCGGTCGGCTCGCTGGTGCTGTCCGCGGTGGTGGCCATAGCGGTCGGCCTGGGGCTCGGCTGGGTCACCAACAAGCTGATGGGGCTGCTCGGTGACCCGACGCTGCAGATCGGTCTGACGCTGCTGGTGCCGTTCGTCGCCTATGTCCTGGCCGAGGAGTTCCGCGGGTCCGGTGTGCTCGCGGTGCTGACCTGCGCGCTCTTCCTGGCCGAGTACGCCGTCGACGCCGACGATGTGATGGGCCGGCTGGCCGGCTACACCTTCTGGGAGGTCGTCGACACCCTCGTCACCGGCGTCGCCTTCGGGCTGATCGGTCTGGAGCTGCACAACATCTTCGGCGCCGCCTCGCACCGCTGGGGCCAACTGCTCGGCGCCGGCGCCGTCGTCGTCGCGGTGGTCGTCGGCGTCCGGCTGCTGTGGCTGCTGCCCGCCGCCTGGCTGGCCAAGCGGATGCACAAGCTCCGCGACTATGACGAGGAGATCCCGATGAGCTGGCGGGAGACGCTCATCATGTGGTGGTCGGGCATGCGCGGGGTGGCCTCCGTGGCGCTGGCGCTGGCCATCCCCTACAGCATCGACGGCGGCGACGGCTTCCCGGCCCGCGACGACATCCTCTTCATCGCCTTCGCGGTGGTGCTCAGCACCCTCCTCGTCCAGGGCCTCACCCTGCCCTGGCTGGTGCGCAGGCTGCGGGTGAGGGCCGACACCGATGCCGTCGACGCGCTGGAGCGGGAGCTGGCGATCAGGGTGATCAAGGCGTCCAAGCGGCGGCTGAAGGAGATCCTGGAGGTCGAGGAGCTGCCCGAGGAGGTCAGCGACCAGCTGGCGCGCCGGGCGTACGACATGGGCGCCCGGATCGCGCCGGACATCGTCGACGACGAGCGGCGCGAGCTCTTCGAGAAGCGCATCCACCGGATGAAGAAGGTGCACCGCATCCAGGGCGAGATGCTCTCGGCCGCCCGGCACGAGGTGCTGGCCGCGCGCAGTGAGCCGGGCGCGGACCCGGAGATCGTCGACCGGGTGCTGCGGCATCTGGACATGCGCAGTCTGCGGCACACACCGTGACACCGGGGCGCGGCCGGGCGGCCGCGCCCCCTCAGTCCTTCGACAGCCGCCGGGCGTCCGGGTCCTCGCCGTGGCGGGCCTCCGGGACCCCGGGCGGGGCCGGTGCGGTGCTGATCCGCGGCAGCGCGTAGGCGTGCTCGGTGCGCAGCCACTCCAGCAGCCGCTCACGGACCTCGCAGCGCACCGTCCAGAGGGTGTCCGCGTCCCGGGCGGTGACCAGCGCCCGCACCACGATCGTGGACGGGGTGGTGTCGGTGACCACCAGGCTCCAGGACCTGCCGTCCCAGTCCGGGCACTCCTGGAGGACTTCGAGCAGCTGCTGGCGCATCTTCTCCACCGGCGCGCTGTGGTCGAGGTGGAAGAAGACCGTGCCGGTCATCTGCGCCCCGCCGCGCGACCAGTTCTCGAACGGCTTGCCGGTGAAGTACGACACCGGCATGGTGATCCGGCGCTCGTCCCAGGTCCGTACGGTCAGCGAGGTCAGTGTGATCTCCTCGACGGTGCCCCACTCGCCGTCCACGACGACGGTGTCCCCGATGCGCACCATGTCACCGAAGGCGATCTGCAGCCCCGCGAAGAGGTTGCCGAGGGTGGACTGGGCGGCTATACCGGCGACGATGCCGAGCAGTCCGGCGGACGCCAGCATGGACGTGCCGACCGCCCGCATCGCCGGGAACGTCAGCAGCATCGAGGCGGCCGCGACGACGATCACCACGGCCGTCACCACCCGCTGGATCAGCGTCACCTGGGTCCGCACCCGCCGCACCCGTGCCGCATCCCGGCCGCTGGCCGCATAGCGGGAGTACGAGGACTCGACGATCGCCGCCGCGGCCCGGACCGCCAGCCAGGCGGTGGCCGCGATCAGGACCAGGGTCAGCGCCTGGCCGACGCCCGCCTCGTGGTCCGCGGCGATCTTCAGCCCGGCCTCGTCGAACGAGGCGAGCAGCAGCGCGGTGCACAGGGCCACCCGCAGTGGTATCCGGCAGCGCCGCAGCAGCCCCCACAACGGGGTCTCGGGATGGGCGGCGTCGATCCGGTGCAGGCCGCGGTCGGTGAGCCAGACCAGGATGAGCGTGAGCAGGACGGCGCCGCCGATGACGGCGACCGGACGCAGTACGTCCTCCAATGACACGAGACTCCTCCTCCGTGGGGTGCGAGGGGCTGTGGTGTGCTGGTACCCGGTCCTCGTGACCGTAACTGGCAGGATGGGGCGAGAGCGATCCAACCCCAGGGAAGTGATGTCAGTGCCGGCCGCCTCCGAGTCCTCGACCAGCGGGCTTTCGACGATTGTCCTGTTTCATTCGGTGTGCGGGCTGCGGCCCGCGGTGCATGCCGCGGCGGACCGGCTGCGGGCCGCGGGTCACGAGGTGATCGTCCCCGATCTGTTCGACGGCCGGACCGCCGAGTCGGTACCGGACGGCATTCTGATCAAGGACGAGATCGGCAAGGAGGAGCTGCTCAAGCGGGCCATCACGGCCGTGGCGCCGTACTCCGACCGCGGGCTGGTCTACGCCGGCTTCTCCTTCGGCGGCTCGGTCGCCCAGAACCTCGCACTGGGTGACGAGAAGACCCGCGGCCTGCTTCTGCTGCACGGCACCTCGGACATCGCGGAGGACACCGTCGCCGACGAGCTGCCGGTGCAGCTGCATGTCGCCGACCCGGACCCGTACGAGCCGCACGACTGGCTGAACTCCTGGTATCTCCAGATGCGCCGGGCCGGCGCGGACGTGGAGGTCTTCCGCTACGCCGGCGCCGGCCACCTCTTCACCGATCCCGAGCTGCCCGACTACGACGAGGAGGCCGCGGAGAGCGCCTGGAAGGTGGCGCTGGGCTTCCTCGCCGGCCTGTGAACGGGCAGGCCGGCGAGGCCCGGGACGTGCTCGGTCAGCCGACCGGCTGGTCCGCCCGCTCCATCTGCTGGGTGCCGGACCGGGTGCGGTACGAGCGCAGCAGCGCGCTGGTGGCCTGCGGATCGGTCTTGTCGGAGATCCCGAAGTAGTCCATCTGCGTACGCTCGGCGCTGACGTCCAGGACCCCGTAGCCGTGGGAGTCCATGTCCAGCCACTTCACATGCCGGTTGGCGGCCTTCAGGGCGGCGACCCCGGCCAGTGAGACCGTGTGCGGGGCGACATGCAGGAAGTCGTCCACGTTGTCGGAGGTGACGGAGGTGACCACGAACTCCGTCGCCACCGGCTGGTCGGCGGGGTAGGTCGCCGCCTGCAGCGGCACCTCGTTGGCCCAGGCCATGTGGATGTCGCCGGTCAGGAAGACGGTGTTGTCGATGCCGCGGTCGCTGAGGTGGCTCAGCAGCTCGCGCCGGTCATCGGTGTAGCCGTCCCACTGGTCGGTGTTGATCGCCAGGCCCTCCTTGGGTATCCCGAGGATCTCGGCGAGCGGGCCGAGCAGCTTCGCGGGGATGGCGCCGAAGGCGACCTGCGAGATCATCACCGAGGTGCCGACCAGCCGCCAGGCGGTGTCCGAGCGTTCGAGACCGGCCTTGAGCCAGTCCAGTTGGGCCCGCCCGGTGAGGGTACGGCTCGGGTCGTCGACCGCGCCGCTGCCCGGCTTGGCCTGCTCGTCGCGGAACGACCGCAGGTCCAGCAGATGCAGATCGGCGAGGGTGCCGAAGCGCAGCCTGCGGTAGGTGGTGCCGGCGGTCGAGGGGCGCACCGGCATCCACTCGAAGTACGCCTGCTTCGCGGCGGCCATCCGCGCGGACCAGGGGCCCTCGCTCTCCGGTGTGTGGTTCGTCGCGCCGCCCTTCCAGGCGTTGTCGGCGAACTCGTGGTCGTCCCACATGGCGATGACGGGGTGCGAGGCGTGCATGGCCAGCGCGTCCGGGTCGGTCTTGTGGACGCCGTGCCGGATGCGGTAATCGGCGAGCGTCAGCAGCTCGTTCGCGGGGGAGTGCGGGCGGACGACGTACTTGAACTCCGGGTACTCGCCGGACTTGTACTCGTAGAGGTAGTCGCCGAGATGGAGCACCGCGTCCAGGTCGGTGCGGGCGGCCAGGTGCCGGTAGGGGGAGAAGTAGCCGGACTCCCAGTTGGCGCAGGAGACCACACCGAAGCGGATGTTGCCGGCCGCGGTGTCATGGGCCGGGGCGGTGCGGGTCCGGCCGACGGGGGAGTGCTGCCCGTCGACGGTGAAGCGGTAGTAGTAGGGGGTGGCCGGCTGCAGGCCGCGGACGTCCGCCTTGAGGGTGTGGTCGGTGGCGGCCGAGCTGGTCAGGCTTCCCCGGGCGACGACGGACGCGAAGTCCTTGTCGGTCGCCACCTGCCAGCTCACCTTGGTGGCCGGCCCCCGGCCGGATCCGGGGGTGGCCGCCGGGGTCGGCGTGACCCGGGTCCACAGCAGGACTCCGTCCGGGAGCGGGTCACCGGAGGCGACCCCGTGCTGGAAGAACAGGGCCTGGTCCGAGGCCTCTTGGGCGTGCGCCGTGGTGGCGCCGGCGAACGGCAGAAGTGCGGCGGTGGCGGCTACGGCCGTGACGGCAGTGCGGCGCGAGATCTGGTCATGATCGGTCACGGCCGATCACCCTACTGGCCGGTAAGGCGCCCCGGGAGGGCGAATTCACGGGAATCCCGAGAATTCGCCCACCCGTTGTCCGAAAGGCGCTCAGCGGCTGGCCGAGGGATCCTTTTCGCCCTCGCGAATGCCCTTCGATCCGCCTTCGTCCTTACTGTCGCCCTTGCCCGGTTCCGGCTTCCCGGAGCCCTTCGCCGGGCCGAACTCCTTGTCGATCATCTTCTTGAAGTTGGCCTGCGCGAGCTGGTTGTACTGCGCCTGCGTCATCTGCTGCTGCGGGACCTGGGGGATCGTCAGCTTCTTGTCGCCGTGCATGAGGGTGGGCGTGGCCTTGACGCCCTTACGGCCGAAGAGCGCGGTCATGTCCATCGCCCAGCGGTCGTAGGTGCCCTTCTTCACCGCTGTCTCGAACGCCTTGTTGCCCTTCAGCGCCGGCACCGTGGCCGCGACCTTGAGCAGCTCGGAGTCCTTGCTGTAGGCGTCGACCTGCTCCTCGGGGTGGAACTTGGTGGAGTACAGCGCCGTCTTGTACTTCAGGAACGCCTCCGGGCTGACGTTCAGCGCCGCGCCGAGCGCGCTCAGCGCGTTCTTCGAGCCCTCGCCGCCGGCCGGGGTGTCGTCGATGAAGGTGTACATCGAGAAGCGGACCCGGTAGCGGCCGTCCTCGATGTCCTTGAGCAGCGCCTCACCGCTGCTCTGCTCGAAGGACGCGCACGCCGGGCAGCGGATGTCCTCGAAGACCTCCAGGGTCTCCTTGGCGTTCTTGTCGCCTATCAGGATCTCGGTGCCGTTCTTGCCCTGGGTGTTCGCGGGCGCGACCGGCTCGGCCTCCTTGGCGGCCTCCCAGCCCTTGGGCTCGTTGGCCTTCATCACCATGAAGCCGACGCCGCCGGCCACCACCAGGACACCGGCCACGGTGCCCGCCACGACGAGCTGGCGGCGCAGCTTCTCCTTCTTCTTCTGGCGTTCGCGCTCGGCCCGGATGCGTTCGCGGGCCGCGGCCTTGTTGGCCTGGTTGTTGCGGTTGCTCATGGGGGGTTCCGTCCCTCGGGATGTCGTGACTGCTGCGGACTGGTCAGGCGGCGGCCGGAGCGGGCGGGCCGCGGCGCAGTACGCAGTGCACGAGGAGGGGGAGCGGGCGGGCCGGCGGCATCGGGTGCAGCGGGCGGATCTGGCGGCGGGCCAGGGGGACCACGGTGGTGACCACCGCGGCCGCGGTGCGCAGCGGGCGGCAGGCGCCGGCCGCAGCGGCGCGCAGCAGGGCGTCCAGGGCGGCGTCACCGCGGTGCAGCCAGCCTGCGGCGAGCAGGCCGACGGCGACATGGGCGGCGAGCAGCAGCCAGGGGGCGGCCGCCGGGACCGGCGGTAGCGGTGTGCCCGTATGGGCCGCGATTCTGGCGAGCGGAGTGCCCAACTCGCCGCCCCCGCACAGCAGATCGACGCCGACCGAGCGCAGCGGGCCGGTGACCGGGCCGCCGGCCCCGCCGTAACAGGTGTGCTGTCCGGCGGTGAAGACGGTGTCGGCGGCCAGCTCCAGGGGCACCAGCAGCGCGGCGATCCGGCCGTAGCCACGCTCCCGTCCGGTCAGCGCATAGGCCGCGGCGAAGACGCCGACGCAGATAGCGACGACCGACGCGGGCGGTAACGGGGCGCGGGAGAGCAGGACATGGGAGGTCGCGGACAGGGTGGTGCACAGCGCGGTGAACAACACCGCCCGCACCGCCCTGAGCTGGACCCCCGGCGCGGCCGCCGGCCGGGTCCCGGGACGTCCTCCCGTCGCCTGCATGAGCGGAGTCTGCCATGTGCACGGCGCCGCGAGGGGTCAAGATTTGGCATCGGCCGGCGCGCACGGAGCACGCCGGCCGGGGAGGGCAGGACGGAGGCCGGCTGCGGAGCCGGTCCCCGCCTACGTCACTTCTTCAGTTCCTTCTCCACCAGGGAGTTGTAGTCGGCCACGCTGTCCGGTGCCACCTTGCCCTGCGGGGTGTCCTTGCCCAGCACCGTGCCGTTGAGCTTGATCGTCGGGGTGCTCTTGACGTCCTTGACGGAGTTGAAGGCGTTGGAGACCTCCAGCGCCCACCGGTCGTACGTACCGTCCTTGACGGCCTTCTGGAAGGCGGCGTTCCCCTTCAGCGCGGGGACGGTGTCGGCGACCTTGATCAGGTAGTCGTCGTCGGCGAACTTGTCCGGCCCGGTCTCCACCGGGTGGAACTCCTTCGAGTACAGCGCGTACTTGTACTTCAGGAAGGCGTCCGGGCTGACGTTGAGGGAGGCGCCCAGCGCATTCAGCGCGTTCTTGGAACCGGTGCCCTGGAGGTTGTTGTCGAGGAACGTGCCCAGGTGGTAGGACGCCTTGTACTTGCCGTCCTTGATGTCCTTCTCGACGGTGGCGCCGACGGTCTGCTCGAAGGAGGCACAGCCGGGGCAGCGCGGGTCCTCGAAGAGGTCCAGGGTGTTCTTGGCGTCCGCCTTGCCGACGACGATCGTGGTGCCCTTGGGGCCGCTGCTGTTGGCGGGCTTGACCAGCGGGGCGTTCGCTCCGTCGTCGCCCGAGGTGGCGACCACCACCCCGATACCGCCGGCTATCGCCAGGACACCGACGATCGCGCCGCCGACGATCAGCTGCCGGCGGAGCCGGTCCTTCTTCGCCTGCCGCTCGCGCTCGGCGCGCAGCCGCTCGCGGGCTGCCTGCTTGTTGGCCTGGTTGTTGCGGTTGCTCATGGCTGTTCCTGCTCCGTGCGAATCCGTGGGACGGGTGGGTGCTGTGGCCTACGCGGCGAGCGCGCAGGGCGGCCCACGGCGCACGACACAGTGCACGAGCAGGGGCACGGCGCGGGCGGGGTGCCCGGACCGTTCGGGAGCGGGCGCCGGGCGGCGCGGGGCGGCGATGGCGCCGATGACCGCGACGGCGAGGAGCAGCGGGCGGAAGGCGAAGCAGGCCACCGCGCCCAGCAGCCGGCCCAGCGCGGCCTCCCCACGGCGCAGCCAGCCCGCGGCCAGCAGCCCGATCACGAGATGTGCCGCGAGCAGGACCAGCCAGCTGCTCACCGGCCCGGCCTGGTCCTCGGGCAGCCGCGTCAGCGGTGCGCCGACCGGGTCGCCGCCGCACAGCAGATCCACGCCGAGCGAGCGCAGCGGACCGGCGACCGGGCCGCCGGCCGCCCCGTAACAGGTGTGCTGCCCGAGGCTGAAGACGAGATCGGCGGCGAGTTCCAGGGGGACCAGCAGCGCGGCGATGCGCCAGTAGCCGCGCTCCCGGCCGGCCAGCGCATAGGCGATGCCGAACACGGCGGTGCTGAGCACGGCGACGGTGGTCAGCGGCAGCGGCATACGGGACAGCAGCACATGGGACGCCGAGGACAGCGTGACGCACAGCGCCGTGAAGAGCGCCGCGCGCAGTGCCCGCAGATGTGCCGCCGAAATGTCCATCGCAGCCGAGTGTGCCATGGGCGGGGTTAAGTGGCGGCTAAGGGGGCCCGAAGCCGTACGCACCGGACGATCCGGTGCGTACGGCACGTCTTGGGCCCGTGGGCCCTACAGGCCGGGGATCCGCCCGTTCCGGAACAGATCCACAAAGATCTGATGGTCGGCACGGGCGCGGGCCCCGTAGGAGTGCGCGAAGTCCACCAGCAGCGAGGCGAAGCCCTCCTCGTCGGCCGCGATGGCCGCGTCGATGGCGCGCTCCGTGGAGAACGGGACCAGGGAGTGGCCGCTCTCGTCGTCCGCGGCGGCGTGCATGGTCGCGGTGGCCCGGCCCAGGTCGGCGACCACCGCGGCGATCTCGTCCGGGTCGTCGATGTCGGACCAGTCCAGGTCGACCGCGTACGGCGAGATCTCGGCGACCAGCTGGCCGGCGCCGTCGAGTTCGGTCCAGCCCAGCCACGGGTCGGCGTGGTCCTGGAGGGCGCGCTGGGAGATCACCGTGCGGTGGCCCTCGTGCTGGAAGTAGCCGCGGACCGCGGGGTCGGTGATGTGCCGGGAGACGGCCGGGGTCTGCGCCTGCTTCATGTAGATCACGACATCGTTCTCCAGGGCGTCGCTGTTGCCCTCCAGAAGGATGTTGTACGACGGCAGACCGGCCGAGCCGATGCCGATGCCGCGGCGGCCCACCACGTCCTTGACGCGGTAGGAGTCCGGGCGGTCCAGGCTCGACTCCGGCAGCGTCTCCAGATAGCCGTCGAAGGCGGCGAGGACCTTGTAGCGGGTCGCCGCGTCCAGCTCGACGCTGCCGCCGCCCGCCGCGAAGCGCCGCTCGAAGTCGCGGATCTCCGTCATCGAGTCCAGCAGCCCGAACCGGGTCAGCGAGCGGGCGTCGCGCAGCGCGTCCAGCAGCGGGCCCTCGGCGGTGTCCAGCGTGAAGGGCGGCAGCTCGTCCCTGTCGGAGCCCTTCGTCTTGTGGGCCAGCGCGTGGATGCGCTCCCGGTAGGCGGCCGCGTAGGTGCGCACCAGGTCGGTGATCTGCTTGTCACTGAGCGCCTTGGCGTAGCCGATCAGTGCGACCGAGGCGGCGAACCGCTTGAGGTCCCAGGTGAACGGGCCGACGTACGCCTCGTCGAAGTCGTTGACGTTGAAGATCAGCCGGCCCGTGGCGTCCATGTACGTGCCGAAGTTCTCGGCGTGCAGATCGCCGTGGATCCACACCCGGGCGGTCCGCTCGTCGAGATACGGGCCGCTGTCCTTGCCGCCGCCGTCCTGTGCGGCGTACTCCTCCAGGTCCCGGTAGAACAGGCAGGCCGTGCCCCGGTAGAAGGCGAACGCGGAGGCGGCCATCTTCCGGAATTTCACGCGGAAGGCCGCGGGGTCGGCGGCGAGCAGCTCCCCGAAGGCGGTGTCGAAAACGGCGAGGATCTCCTCGCCGCGCTGCGCGGCGTCCTGCGCCGGGGCGTGCTGGGACGGCATCGCTGGGTGCCTCCTGAGGTGCGGAACGGTACGGGATCCGTGACTGCTCCCCCGGCGCCGGGCCGGGGGCGGATCTGCCACTGACAACGCGCGAGGCTACTCGTCGGTGCCCGCCGATTGTCACTGGGGAGCCGTAGACTTCGAGACCACCATCCGCCCCTCCCGGTCATGCCGGGGAGGTGCCCCCACCCGACCGTTTTCCGGAGGTCCTCCGCCGTGGCAGCCTCGTCCAGGCCCCCCTTCACGCACCTGCATGTCCACACCCAGTACTCACTGCTGGACGGTGCGGCGCGGCTGTCGGACATGTTCAAGGCGTGCAACGAGATGGACATGACGCATATCGCCATGTCCGACCACGGCAACCTCCACGGCGCCTACGACTTCTTCCATTCGGCGAAGAAGGCCGGAGTGACGCCGATCATCGGCATCGAGGCCTATGTGGCGCCGGAGTCGCGGCGCAACAAGCGCAAGATCCAGTGGGGCCAGCCGCACCAGAAGCGCGATGACGTCTCCGGTTCCGGTGGTTACACCCACAAGACGATCTGGGCGGCCAACAAGACCGGTCTGCACAACCTCTTCCGGCTGTCCTCGGACGCCTACGCCGAGGGCTGGCTGCAGAAGTGGCCGCGGATGGACAAGGAGACCATCGCCCAGTGGTCCGAGGGTCTGATCGCCTCCACCGGCTGCCCCTCCGGTGAGCTGCAGACCCGGCTGCGGCTCGGCCAGTTCGACGAGGCGCTGAAGTCCGCGTCCGAGTATCAGGACATCTTCGGCAAGGACCGGTATTTCCTGGAGCTGATGGACCACGGCATCGAGATCGAACGCCGGGTCCGCGACGGTCTGCTGGAGGTCGGCAAGAAGCTCGGCATCCCGCCGCTGGTCACCAACGACTCGCACTACACCTACGCCCACGAGTCCACCGCGCACGACGCCCTGCTGTGCATCCAGACCGGCAAGAACCTCTCCGACCCGGACCGCTTCCGCTTCGACGGCACCGGCTACTACCTCAAGTCCACGGACGAGATGTACGCCATCGACTCCTCTGACGCCTGGCAGGAGGGCTGCGCCAACACCTTCCTGGTGGCCGAGCAGATCGACACCGACGGGATGTTCGAGAAGCGCGACCTGATGCCGAAGTTCGACATCCCGGAGGGCTTCACGGAGGTCACCTGGTTCCAGGAGGAGGTCCGGGTCGGCATGAAGCGCCGCTTCCCGGACGGGGTCCCCGAGGACCGGCAGAAGCAGGTCGAGTACGAGATGGACATCATCATCCAGATGGGGTTCCCCGGCTACTTCCTCGTCGTCGCCGACTTCATCATGTGGGCCAAGAACAACGGCATCGCGGTGGGCCCGGGCCGTGGCTCCGCGGCCGGTTCGATCGTGGCGTACGCCATGGGCATCACCGACCTCGACCCGATCACCCACGGACTGATCTTCGAGCGGTTCCTCAACCCCGAGCGCGTTTCCATGCCCGATGTCGACATCGACTTCGACGAGCGCAGGCGCGTCGAAGTCATCCGGTATGTCACGGAGAAGTACGGCGCCGACAAGGTCGCCATGATCGGCACCTACGGCAAGATCAAGGCCAAGAACGCCATCAAGGACTCCGCGCGCGTCCTGGGCTATCCGTACGCCATGGGTGACCGCCTCACCAAGGCGATGCCCGCCGACGTCCTCGGCAAGGGCATCGACCTCAGCGGCATCACCGACCCCCAGCACCCGCGTTACAGCGAGGCCGGCGAGATCCGGGGGATGTACGAGAACGAACCGGACGTCAAGAAGGTCATCGACACCGCCAAGGGCGTCGAGGGCCTGGTCCGGCAGATGGGTGTGCACGCGGCCGGCGTGATCATGTCCAGCGAGCCCATCGTCGACCACGCCCCGGTCTGGGTCCGGCACACCGACAACGTCACCATCACGCAGTGGGACTACCCCCAGTGCGAGTCGCTCGGCCTGCTGAAGATGGACTTCCTGGGCCTGCGCAACCTCACCATCATGGACGACGCCGTCAAGATGGTGAAGAAGAACAAGGGCGTCGACCTGGAGATGCTCTCCGTCCCGCTGGACGACCCCAAGACCTACGAGATGCTCTGCCGCGGTGACACGCTCGGCGTATTCCAGTTCGACGGCGGCCCGATGCGCTCGCTGCTGCGGCTGATGAAGCCCGACAACTTCGAGGACATTTCCGCCGTCTCGGCCCTGTACCGCCCGGGTCCGATGGGCATGGACTCGCACACCAACTACGCGCTGCGCAAGAACGGCCTCCAGGAGATCACCCCGATCCACCCGGAGCTGGAGGAGCCCCTCAAGGAGGTCCTCGGCCTCACCCACGGCCTGATCGTCTACCAGGAGCAGGTGCAGAAGGCCGCCCAGATCATCGCCGGTTACTCCCTCGGCGAGGCCGACATCCTCCGCCGTGTCATGGGCAAGAAGAAGCCCGAGGAGCTGGCGAAGAACTTCGTGCTCTTCCAGGAGGGCGCGCGCAAGAACGGCTTCTCCGACCAGGCGATCCAGGCGCTGTGGGACGTGCTGGTCCCGTTCGCGGGCTACGCCTTCAACAAGGCGCACTCCTCCGCGTACGGCCTGGTCACCTACTGGACCGCCTACCTCAAGGCCAATTACCCCGCCGAATACATGTCCGCGCTGCTCACCTCCGTGCGCGACGACAAGGACAAGTCGGCGGTCTATCTGAACGAGTGCCGGCGCATGGGCATCAAGGTGCTGCCGCCCAACGTCAACGAGTCGGAGGCGAACTTCGCCGCCCAGGGTGACGATGTGATCCTCTTCGGTCTCACCGCGGTCCGCAACGTCGGCCAGAACGTCGTCGATTCGATCATCCGCAGCCGCAAGGCGAAGGGGAAGTACCTCTCCTTCCCCGACTACCTCGACAAGGTCGACGCGGTCGTCTGCAACAAGCGCACCACCGAATCCCTGATCAAGGCCGGTGCCTTCGACGAGATGGGCCACACCCGCAAGGGGCTGACGGCCCACTACGAGCCGATGATCGACAACGTGGTCCAGGTCAAGCGCAAGGAGGCCGAGGGGCAGTTCGACCTCTTCGGCGGCATGGGCGACGACAGCGCCGACGAGGGGCCCGGCTTCGGGCTGGACGTCGAGTTCTCGGACGTCGAGTGGGACAAGACCTATCTCCTCGCCCAGGAGCGCGAGATGCTCGGTCTCTACGTCTCCGACCATCCGCTCTTCGGCCTGGAACACGTCCTGTCCGACAAGGCCGACGCCGCCATCGCCCAGCTGACCGGCGGCGACTACTCGGACGGGTCGATCGTCACCATCGGCGGCATCATCTCCGGTCTGCAGCGCAA
This sequence comes from Streptomyces sp. G7(2002), assembly GCF_028870195.1. NCBI lineage: Bacteria > Bacillati > Actinomycetota > Actinomycetes > Kitasatosporales > Streptomycetaceae > Streptomyces > Streptomyces sp. G7(2002). Next base: position 2,863,154 of record NZ_CP102609.1, on the reverse strand, counting down.
GATGACCAAGCAGGGCAACGCCTGGGCCATCGCCACCGTCGAGGACCTGGCCGGCTCCATCGACTGCATGTTCTTCCCGGCCACCTACCAGCTGGTGTCCACCCAACTCGTCGAGGACACCGTGGTCTTCGTCAAGGGCCGCCTCGACAAGCGGGAGGACATCCCGCGGCTGGTGGCCATGGAGATGATGGTCCCCGACCTCTCGGAGGCCGGCACCAACGCGCCCGTGACGATCACCATTCCGACGGTCAAGGTCACCCCGCCGATGGTCGAGAAGCTCGGCGAGGTGCTCAGCAGCCACCGCGGCTCCACCGAGGTGCGGATCAAGTTGCAGGGGGCGCGCAAGACGACGGTGCTCCGGCTGGACCGGCACCGGGTCACGCCCGACCCGTCGCTGTTCGGCGATCTGAAGGTGCTGCTCGGTCCGTCCTGTCTGGCCGGCTGAGCGACCGGCCCCGAGGGGCCGCTGTTACCCCGAGGGGCGCGCCCGATGCGGACGCGCCCCTCAACTTCCGTACGGCGTATATCAGTTGTGACCGAAGCGCCGCTGGTGCTTACGCGCAACATCCGCCGGGCTGCCCTGCGCCTGTGACCGCGCCTGGGACTGTGCCTCCAAGCTCGCCTTCTGGGCCTCCTGCTGGCCGCGCTCGGCCGCGGATGCCTTCTGCTGCTGACTGCGGTCCTGCTTCTTGTCCTTGGCCATGATCTTGCCTCCTGAGGGGGAATCCGGGATCTGGGCCGGAACCAGACTTACATGGCGGACAGACGCCTGCATTTCGGGCAATTACCGTGCGTTATATGGTTGATCACGCACTGTGCTCGACGTCCCCGCCGAATCCGCCACGCCGATGATCGAGTTCGGGCAGATAACGCCCGTACGGTCGGGCAGACTCGAAGGAAAGCCGAAGAAAACTCGTGCCATGGGCCGAGCCGGGGGGCGACCGGACTTTCAGCACCTCAGGGAAGAGGGTGGAACGTGGATCGCTGCGTCGTCCTGGTGGACGCCGGGTATTTGCTCGGTGCCGCCGCGAGTCTGCTCGCCGGAGAGCCCGCCCGTTCCAGGATCACCGTCGACCATGCCGCCCTGATCCAGGGGCTGCGCCAGCGCGCCGAGGCGGAGACCGAACGCCCGCTGCTGCGGATCTACTGGTTCGACGGAGCCCCCGACCGCGTCCCGCAGCCCGAGCACCGCAGGCTGCGGGTGATGCCCCGGGTCACCGTCCGGCTGGGTGCCCTGACCCGCAGCGACGGCCGCTGGGCGCAGAAGGGCGTGGACGCCGCCATGCACGCCGAGCTGACCGAGCTCGCCCGTAACCGCGCCTGCTCCGACATCGTGCTGGTCACCGGCGACGGCGATCTGCTGCCCGGGCTGATGTCGGCCAAGGAGCACGGCGTCGCCGTCCACCTGTGGGCCGTCCAGGCCGCGGACGGTGACTACAACCAGTCCGAGGACCTGGTCGCCGAGGCCGACGAGCGGCGGGTGTTGGACCGGACCTGGATCATCCGCGCGGTACGCGCCAAGGAGCTCGGCGGCCCCTGCGCCCCGCCGCCCGTACCCCGCCCCGAGATCGCCGCGATCCTCTCCGCGCCGCTCCCCGAGTCCGCGGCCGCGGCAGCCGCGGCGGTCGCCGCGGCCGGCCCCGAATCCGCCGAGCACACCCATGAGCACAACGGCGCCAACGGCGTCTCCCGTCCCGCGGCCGCCGCCGGGAACGGGACGGCCACAGGCGGTGAGCCCGGCGCCGCCGGCTCCAAGGTCGTGCCCACCCCCAAGGACCTGGCCGGACTCGGCCGGGCCCACGCCGCGGGCCAGCAGCCCGCCGGTACGGGTCCGGCGCCCGCGGCGGGCGCCACTCTGCGCTGGTCGTCCGACAAGGGCTGGGTCGAGCGCGGCGGACCGGCCGGCGAGCCGGACGGGACCGCCTCCCTGCCGACCCTCGCCCAGCTCACCAGCGCCGAGCAGCGCTGGGCCGACCGCGAGGAGGACATCACCGCCGTCAGCGGCGACCCCTTCGAGGTCGGCCAGGTCTTCGCCCGCCGCTGGACCGACCGGCTCTCCGACACCGCGCATCTCCAGCAGCTGTCCACGGAGTACCCGCGCATCCCGCACCGGATCGACGGTGAACTGCTGCGCTACGCCGCCCGGTTCGGCCTGCTCGCCCACAAGGACGACCAGATCGACGAGCACGACCGCTATGCGATCCGGGCCGGTTTCTGGCGCGAGGTCGATCTGCGGACGGCCGCCGAGCACGCTCCGGCCGGGGACTGACGGCCCGGACGGTCCCGGTCCCGGCTCGCCCGCCGGAGCCCCGCGGGCCGGAGGCGGGCCGGGGACGCGTACCCTCATAGCTCGTGAGGACGGGCGCAAAACAGGTGGAGCGCGGGGTGCCGGTGTGCGCCGTGCGGGACCTGGTCAAGACGTACCCCGCGATGCGCGGGCGCCGCGGGGCGGCACAGGCGCCCGCCGTACGCGCCAACGACGGCATCACCCTGGATGTGCACCGCGGAGAGATCTTCGGGCTGCTCGGCCCCAACGGCGCCGGCAAGTCCACCCTGGTGCGCCAGCTCACCGGACTGCTGCGCCCCGACTCCGGCGGTATCTCCGTATTGGGCCATGACCTGGTGCGCCACCCGGAGCGGGCCGCCCGGCTGCTCGGCTACCTGGGACAGGAATCCACCGCGCTGGACGAGATGACGGTCGCGCTGGCCGTGGAGACCACCGGCCGGCTGCGCGGTCTCGGTGCCCGCGAGGCGCGCGCCGAGCGGGACGCGGTGATCGACGAGCTGGGCCTCGCGGACCTGACCGGGCGGGCGCTGAAGAAGCTGTCCGGCGGACAGCGCCGGCTGGCCTGCTTCGCCACCGCGCTGATCGGCGAGCGGCCGCTGCTGGTGCTGGACGAGCCGACCACCGGGATGGACCCGGTCGCGCGGCGCTCCGTATGGGCCGCGGTGGACCGGCGCCGGGCCGAGCGCGGTGTCACGGTGGTGCTGGTGACGCACAACGTCCTGGAGGCCGAGAGCGTGCTCGACCGGGTGGCGGTGATCGACCGCGGCCGGGTCATCGCCTGCGACACGCCCGGGGGACTGAAGGAAATGGTGAGCGACGAGGTGCGGCTGGAGCTGGTGTGGCGCGACCGCCCGCCGCTGGACGTGCCCGAGGTCGCCGCCCTCCAAGCCGCCGCACACGCCTCCGGCCGCCGCTGGACCCTCCGTCTCCCCGCCGACCGGGCCCGCTCCGCCGTCGCCGCCGTCACCGCGGGCCCCGCCTTCGCCGCCCTCGACGACTTCACCCTCGCCACGCCGAGCCTGGAAGATGTGTACCTGGCCCTCGGCGGCCGTGCCGAGGGGCTGGTCAAGGCGTGAACGGGGACCGCTCCGGCGGACGTATGAACTACCACGGGGGCAGCGAGGAAGGCGTGATGACAGCGTGAGTGTGGTTCCCGTGCAGGCGGTGGCCGGGGCGGCTCCGGCGACCGGAGCGCGAGACGAGGAGGCGGCCCCGCTGGCGCCGCGCGCCCGTCTGGTGCCCGCGCTGGTCGCCGTCTACCGTGCCCAGCTCTCCCGGGCCCGGGTCGCACGGATCCCGCTGCTGTTCGTCGCGACCTTCCAGTCCATCGGGATCATGGTCCTGCTGCGCGGGGTGGTCGACGGCGGCGAACCGGCGCGGGCCGTGGTGTCCGGCTCCAGCGTGCTGGTCGTCGCCTTCGTGGCGCTCAATCTGCTCGCCCAGTACTTCGGCCAGCTGCGGGCCGGCGGCGGACTCGACCACTACGCGACGCTGCCGGTGCCGCCGGCCGCCGTGGTGCTCGGCGCCGCCGCGGCCTACGCCTCGTTCACCGTGCCGGGGACGGTGGTCACCGCGATCACCGGCTGTGTGCTCTTCCAGCTGCCGATGACCCATCTGTGGGTGCTGGCCGCGGTGCTCCCGCTCGCCGGGGCGGCGCTGGCCGGTCTCGGCGCGGCCCTCGGCCTGCTCGCCCCGCGCCAGGAACTCGCCACGCTCTGCGGCCAGTTGGGCATGTCGGCGGCGCTGCTGCTGGGCGTCCTGCCGGCCGAGCGGATGCCCGCGGTGATCGGCTGGGCCCGCGATCTGCTGCCCTCGACGTATGGCGTGGAGGCGCTGGCGCGCAGCTTCGACCCGCACCCGGACTGGGTCGCGGTCGGCGCCGACCTGGGCGTCTGCGCGGCCGTCGGGGTGCTCTCGCTGGCCGTCGCCACCTGGGCCTACCGACGGGCGGCGACCCGATGAGCGGTCCCACCACACCGAACGGGCGTCCTGCTTCCGGTCCCACCAGCCCCACCTGGCACGATGACGGTGTGACCGCACCGCTGACGCCCCGCGACAACCAACCGCCCGAAGAGCCCCGGCACCCCGAGGCCGCGCCCGCGGCCGACCACGGCGGTCTCGGCGGTCCCGAGCTGGCCCGCGAGCTGCGCGAGGGCGCGCTGATCGCGCTCCTGGTCGCGGCGACCGGTGTGCTGCTCGGCCTGCTGTGGAACTGGCTCGCGCCGCATGTCCCGCTGATCGCGGACACCCGCAACGTCTACCTCAAGAACACCGAGGGCGAGGAGTCGATCGGCGCGGACGGCACCTTCCTCCTGCTGGCCTTCGCCTTCGGTGTGCTCACCACCGCCGCGGTCTTCCTCTTCCGCCGCCGGGGCGGGATTCCGCTGGTCGTGGCGCTGGTCGTGGGCGGACTGCTCGGCGCGGCGCTGGGCTGGCTGACCGGGATGTGGCTGGGTCCCACCCCGGACGTGGCCGAGCACGCCAAGCAGGTCGGCCCTGGCGTGGCCTTCGACGGCCCGCTGCGGCTGCAGGCCAAGGGCGCCCTGCTGGCCTGGCCGATCGGGGCGATGCTCACCCAGCTGGTGCTGTCCGCGCTGTTCGGGCCGCCCGACCCGGAGCCGGAGGTGCCGTACTGGCTCCAGGGGCAGCAGGGACCGCAGGGGCAGCAGGAACAGCAGCCGGAGGTGCCGCAGTGGCTCCGGGAGAACCACGAGCAGCGGCCGCCCTCCGAGGGCTGAGCCACACGGAGCTCCGGGGCGGCCGGTCCACCGGCCGCCCCGCCGTACGTTCAGCCGCGGGCGATCGGCGCGAGGTGCGCCCCCGTGAGCGCCACCAGGTCCTCCGGCGACAGCTCGACCTCCAGCCCGCGCCGCCCCGCCGAGACACAGACCGTCGGCCGGCCCTCGGCCGAGGCGTCCACGACCGTGCGCAGCCGCTTGCGCTGCCCCAGCGGCGAGATCCCGCCCCGGACGTAGCCCGTGCTGCGCTCGGCCGCCGCCGGGTCGGCCATCGTGGCCCGCTTGCCGCCCACCGCGGCCGCCAGCGCCTTGAGGTCCAAGGACCCCGACACCGGGACCACGGCGACCGTCAGGGTGCCGTCGACGTCCGCCAGCAGGGTCTTGAACACCTGGTCGGGCGCGACGCCCAGGGCCTCGGCGGCCTCCTCGCCGTACGACGGGGCGGCCGGGTCGTGCTCGTAGGAGTGCGTGGTGAACGGGACGCCGGCCGCGGTGAGGGCGACCGTCGCCGGGGTGCCGACGGACTTCTTGGACTTCTTCGCCAACGTCTTCGTGCCTCGCTCGGGCCGGTCGTTCAGTTGGGGCTGGTCGGCTGCCGGGTCAGATCCACGGCCGGCAGCGACGGGAGCTTACCGAGCAGCGCCGACTCCTGGCGAAGGAGTTTCAGCTCCTGCCCCAGCCGGGCCGCGGTGTCCGGCGCCTCCAGCAGCAGCTGCTTGGCGGGCACGTCCAGCACGGCCGCCGCGGCGACCAGGTACGACAGCACGGACGGGTCGGCCGGCAGATCCTGCCCGCTCGACAGGGTCCGCTCGTTCGCCCAGGCCAGCCGCTTCTGATAGGTACGGAACGCCCGCACGACGCCGGAGGCGAGCGCGCCGGCGCCCTCTCCCTCGCCGTCCTCCAGCTCCTCCACCTCACCGGTCAGATACGGCCCCGAGGCGTCCACCGACAGCAGCCGGAAGCGGGTGGTGCCGGTGGCGAGGACCTCGTAGCCGGTGTCGTCGGCGGACGACTTCTCCCGGATGGTGGCCGCGTCGGCGATACAGCCCACGGTGTGGAACGCCTGTATCGGGTCGTCACCGAAGCCGGCGGCGGGACCGTCCGCGGCCGGCAGGGTGCTGTCCGGCATGCCCTGCGCGGTGGCGGCGACCTCCCGGCCGTCCCGGATCGCGATCACCGCGAAGCGGCGGTCGTCCTCGGGCACCGCGCTCAGGTCACGCATCATGGCCCGGTACCGCGCCTCGAAGACGTTCAGCGGGAGCACGAGTCCCGGGAACAGCACCGAGTTCAGCGGGAAGAGCGGTAGGCGCACGGAGGTCACAGCCCGTAAGCCTAGACGCTGCGCTCTGCTGTGTTCCCACGTGGTCGGGAATCCTCGCCGTGGGGGTTTCTCGCCGTGGCGCCTGCGGCGGGCCGGTCCGCTGCGCGGGGCTGTCGGGGTGCGGTGACGGGCCTGCGCGGGTGGGGGTGTCCGGACTGCTTCGCTTGACGTCCGGACACCCCCACCCGCTCCGGCCCGTCCCCTCCCGTTGAGGGGTGGGGAAAACGGCGGGAGGGGGTGCACGTCGGTGGCCGGGTGTGCCTTGTCGGTCGCGGTGAACCGGCTATTGCCGCCGCAGCAGCCGGGACGCACCGGCCGCGACCGTCGTGGCGAGCACCCAGCCCGCCAGGATGAGCACCGCGGCCGCCCACTGCGCACCGCCGCCCGGCTTCCAGGCGGCGCTCTGATTGAGGTCTATCACCGGCAGCAGCAGGTCGAGGGAGTAGAGATACGGATTCCAGGGCGGCGCCTCGCCCGTCTTGAGGGGCGGCGGCGGGGACATCGAGAAGTAGATCGTGCCGATCGCCCACAGGATGGCCATCCACACCGCGGCCCGCCCCGGGCGGTAGCCGTAGGCCACCGTCCAGTCCTGCAGGACCCCCCAGGCCTTCGCCGCCAGCGGCAGCGTCTCGCGGCGGCGCCGCTGCTTGGCCAGCAGGACCTCGCGGGCGTCGGAGTCCTCCCCGGTGGTGCGCAGCGAGGCGGCGAGCATCTCGTACGGCTCGGGTGCGTACTCGGGGGTCGCCGCGGCCACCCACTGCAGCCGCAGGGAGAGCGGGAAGTGGCCGCGCGGGATCAGCGTCTCGTAGGCGAAGCCGGCCATCCACAGCCCGCCGAGCCCCGGCCAGCTCGCCGACTTGTCGACGAGATTGACCACCCGGGCGCCGGAGAGGATCACCCGGCCGCGCTGCGGCCGCTCACCGAGGAACCGCAGCTCGGGCGTCTGGATGCGGCGCAGCGACAGCTCCTGGTCGGACTCCATGATGAACCGGGCGTGCTCGAAGTCGACCGCGTCACCGAAGCGCCCGTCGTCCAGGCGCATCCCGCCCTCGCACTCGAAGCGCTGCACACGGGTGCCGCGCGACGGGGTGTGCACGGTGCCGTACGGGGGAGTGGCGCTGCTGGAGAACGGGGAGTTGGCCAGGCCTGCGGCGGTCAGATAGAGGGTGCGCTCGACGGTCAGCTGCGGGGCGTTCAGGGCCCGGCGGCCGAAGGGGTTGCTCAGCCGGCTGCCGCGCAGGCTCAGCGACACGCCGATGGTGGCGCCGCGCAGGGACAGCTCCCCGTAGGACTCCAGCATCTCGGCCTGCAGGTCCTGGGTGACGGTCAGCCCGTCCGCCATGATCGACCGGCCCTGCCGGTCCTTGTGCACCACGGTCTGATTGAGCATCAGGTCCGTGCCGATATGGGCGTCGGTGAGCCGGATGCCGGACTGCACCACACAGCGCGGCAGATGGAGATCGCCCTCGGTCTGCAACCGGGCCGCCTCCACCCGGGGTATCGCGCAGTTCACCAGCCGCAGGGTGGTGAACCGGCTCTCGGGGAGTACGACCTCGGCCTCGAAGCGGCAGTCCCGCAGCTCCACGAATGGCTTGATCGCACCGCCCGCAACGTCGAGAGTGTCCGTGATGTACGCCCCGGTGATCTTGAGTGCGGAGACCCGGCCGGGCTGCGCGGGCGGCCCGTCGAGCAGCAGCAGCGCCACGACCCGGGCCCGCACCCGGCGCTCGGCGCCCCACAAATGCTGCCCGTGCGGATCGTCCCTGGCCGGATCGCCGATGTGCAGATCGCAGGTGCTGCCGTTGCGGAAGGCCTGCCACATGCTCCATTCCGCGGATGTCAGCTGCAGGTCGGCGGGCGCGTCGCCGTCCCCGGGCTCGGTCACAGTGGGTCCCCCTTGCTCTCCCGTGGTGTGTCGCAACCTGTTCGGACGCATTTCGTGCACCGGTCGTCGTGCGTCCCGCAGGTCTCCCCGTACGCCGTTGTGTGGCCCTTGCCCGCCCCGTGACTGCTTGAACACGCGTGGTCAGGGCCAACTCCGGTCAACTTCGAACGGCCGGGTCACGATGCGTCCGGGGTGTGCTCCGCTGTGTATCACTGAGTGATACGGCCGGTCGGGCCCCGGAGCGGGTCTGAGACACTGGGAGGGTGATCTCCCGAATCGACCTGCGCGGTGACGCCCTTCCCGAGGGCGGCGCCCTGCGCGACCTGCTGCCCCGTGCCGAGTTCGACGTGGAAGCCGCCCTGGAGAAGGTGCGGCCCATCTGCGAGGACGTACGCCATCGCGGCACCGCGGCGCTGATCGATTGTGCGCGGCGGTTCGACGGCGTCGAGATCGACCGGGTGCGGGTGCCCGCCGAGGCCCTGCAGAGCGCGCTCGCGGAGCTGGACCCGGCCGTCCGGGCCGCCCTGGAGGAGTCCATCCGGCGCGCCCGGATCGTCCACCGCGAACAGCGCCGCACGGACGTGACTACCAAGGTCGTCCCCGGCGGCACGGTCACCGAACGCTGGGTGCCCGTCGAGCGGGTGGGGCTCTATGTCCCCGGCGGCCTCGCGGTCTACCCGTCCTCGGTGGTCATGAACGTCGTCCCGGCGCAGGAAGCCGGCGTCGAGGGCATCGCCGTGTCCTCCCCGCCGCAGAAGGAGTTCGGCGGCCGCCCGCACCCGACCATCCTCGCCGCCTGCGCCCTGCTCGGCGTCGATGAGGTCTACGCGGCCGGCGGCGCCCAGGCCATCGCGATGTTCGCGTACGGCACCGAGGAGTGCCTGCCGGTCAACCTCGTCACCGGCCCCGGCAACATCTACGTCGCCTCCGCCAAGCGCCTGCTCAAGGGCCGGATCGGCATCGACGCCGAGGCCGGCCCGACCGAGATCGCGGTCCTCGCTGACGCCACCGCCGACCCCGAGCACGTCGCCGCCGACCTGATCAGCCAGGCCGAGCACGACACCCTCGCCGCCGCCGTCCTGGTCACCGACTCCACCGAGCTGGCCGACGCCGTCGACGAGGCGCTGAAGCGGCAGGTCGCGGCGACCAAGCACATCGAGCGGATCACCGAGGCGCTGGGCGGCCGGCAGTCCGCGACCGTCCTGGTCGACGGCCTCGACGAGGGCCTCAAGGTCGTGGACGCCTACGGCGCCGAACACCTGGAGATCCAGACCGCCGACGCCACCGCCGTGGCCGCCCGGGTCCGCAACGCCGGTGCGGTCTTCGTCGGCCCGTACGCCCCGGTCTCGCTCGGCGACTACTGCGCCGGCTCCAACCACGTGCTGCCCACCGGCGGCTGCGCCTGCCACTCCTCCGGGCTGTCCGTGCAGTCCTTCCTGCGCGGTATCCATGTCGTGGACTACTCGCGCGACGCGCTGGCCGAGGTTGCCCACCATGTGGTGACCCTCGCCGAGGCCGAGGACCTTCCGGCCCACGGCGCCGCGCTGAAGGCCAGGTTCGACTGGAAGGTCCCGCAGAGCAAGTGAGCAGGCACGTGACCCGTATCGACGATCTCCCCATCCGGGACGAGCTGCGCGGCAAGTCCCCCTACGGCGCACCGCAGCTGGACGTCCCGGTGCGGCTGAACACCAACGAGAACCCCTACCCGCTGCCCGAGCCGCTGGTCCGGCGGATCGCCGAGCGGGTGACCGAGGCCGCCCGGGAGCTCAACCGCTACCCCGACCGGGACGCGGTCGAGCTGCGCACCGAGCTGGCCCGCTACCTCACCCGCACCGCCGGCCACGAGGTCACCAAGGACCAGGTGTGGGCCGCCAACGGCTCCAACGAGATCCTCCAGCAGCTGCTGCAGACCTTCGCCGGCCCCGGCCGCACCGCCATCGGCTTCGAGCCGTCGTACTCCATGCACGGGCTGATCTCCCGCGGCACGGGCACCGGCTGGATCTCCGGCCCGCGCAACGACGACTTCACCATCGACGTCGAGGCGGCCGTGGCGGCCATCGCCGAGCAGCGGCCCGACGTGGTCTTCATCTGCTCGCCGAACAACCCCACCGGCACCGCCGTCGAGGCCGGCACCGTGCTCGCGCTGTACGAGGCGGCGCAGGCGGCCCGCGCCGATGCCGCCGGGGCCCTGGTGGTGGTCGACGAGGCCTACGGCGAGTTCAGCCACCGGCCCTCGCTGCTGCCGCTGATCGAGGGGCGGCCGAATCTGGTCGTCTCCCGGACGATGTCCAAGGCCTTCGGCGCCGCCGGGCTGCGGCTGGGCTATCTGGCCGCCGACCCCGCCGTGGTCGACGCCGTCCAGCTCGTCCGGCTCCCGTACCACCTCTCGTCCGTCACCCAGGCCACCGCACTGGCCGCGCTGGAGCACACCGACACGCTCCTGAAGTACGTCGAGCAGCTCAAGACCGAGCGGGACCGCCTGGTCACCGAGCTGCGGGCGACCGGCTGCCAGGTCGTCGACTCCGACGCCAACTTCGTGCAGTTCGGCCTCTTCGAGGACGCCCACGCCACCTGGCAGGCGATCCTCGACCACGGCGTCCTGGTCCGTGACAACGGCGTACCGGGCTGGCTGCGGGTCACCGCCGGCACCCCGGCCGAGAACGACGCGTTCCTCGACGCGGTTCGCGCAGTACTGAAGGAGAGCAAGCGATGACCCGCGTAGGACGCGTGGAGCGCACGACGAAGGAAACGTCCGTGCTCGTCGAGATCGACCTCGACGGCAGGGGGGACGTGGAGGTCTCGACAGGCGTCGGCTTCTACGACCACATGCTCGACCAGCTCGGCCGGCACGGCCTGTTCGACCTCAAGGTCAAGACCGACGGCGATCTGCACATCGACACCCACCACACCATCGAGGACACCGCCCTCGCCCTGGGTGCCGCCTTCAAGCAGGCTCTCGGCGACAAGTCCGGCATCTACCGCTTCGGCAACTGCACCGTCCCCCTGGACGAGTCGCTCGCCCAGGTGACCGTCGACCTCTCCGGACGCCCGTACCTGGTGCACACCGAGCCGGAGAACATGGCGCCGATGATCGGCTCCTACGACACGACGATGACCCGGCACATCTTCGAGTCCTTCGTCGCCCAGGCCCAGATAGCGCTGCACATCCACGTCCCGTACGGCCGCAACGCCCACCACATCGTGGAGTGCCAGTTCAAGGCGCTGGCCCGCGCCCTGCGGTACGCCAGCGAGCGCGACCCGCGGGCGGCCGGGATCATCCCCTCCACCAAGGGAGCCCTGTAGCCCGTGAACGGCCTCTCCACCGTCTTCATCCTGGTCGGGCTCTTCCTCCTCGGCGGCGTCTACTCCTTCTGGAAGCAGGAGCTGCCCAAGAGCCTGATCGTCCTGCTGTCCATCGGCTCGGCGATGTGCCTGGCCGCCGGCGTCCTGCGGCTGGGGGTATGGAATTGACCGCCTCGGCATCCCGTAAGAAGGTCGTCGTCTTCGACTACGGCTTCGGCAACGTCCGCTCCGCCGAGCGTGCCCTGGCGCACGTCGGCGCCGATGTGGAGATCACCCGGGACTACGACCGGGCGATGAACGCCGAGGGACTGCTGGTCCCCGGTGTCGGCGCGTTCGCCTCCTGCATGGCCGGGCTGAAGGAGGCCCGCGGTGACTGGCTCGTCGGCCGCCGGCTGGCCGGCGGCCGCCCCGTCATGGGCATCTGCGTCGGTATGCAGATCCTCTTCGGCCGGGGCATCGAGCACGGTGTGGAGACCGAGGGCCTGGACGAGTGGCCCGGCACGGTCGGCCCGCTCAAGGCCGACATCGTGCCGCACATGGGCTGGAACACCGTCGCCGCCGCCGAGGGCTCGCAGCTCTTCGCCGGTCTGCCCGCCGACGCCCGCTACTACTTCGTGCACTCCTACGCGGTGCACGACTGGGAGCTGGAGGTCGGCAACCCGCATATCGCCGCGCCCAAGGTCACCTGGGCCACGCACGGCGAGCCCTTCGTGGCCGCGGTCGAGAACGGTCCGCTGTGGGCCACCCAGTTCCACCCCGAGAAGTCCGGCGACGCCGGCGCCCAGCTCCTGACCAACTGGATCAACACCCTGTGAGCCCCCTGATGCCGAAGCTCGAACTCCTCCCCGCCGTCGACGTCCGCGACGGCCAGGCCGTCCGCCTCGTCCACGGCGAGTCCGGCTCCGAGACCTCCTACGGCGACCCGCTGGAGGCGGCCCTCGCCTGGCAGCGGTCCGGCGCCGAATGGCTGCACCTCGTCGACCTCGACGCCGCCTTCGGCACCGGCGACAACCGCGCGCAGATCGCCGAGGTCGCCCGCTCCATGGACATCAAGGTCGAGCTGTCCGGCGGCATCCGCGACGACGACACGCTCGCCGCGGCCCTCGCCACCGGCTGCCGCCGGGTCAACCTCGGCACCGCCGCGCTGGAGACCCCCGAGTGGGTCGCCAAGGTCATCGCCGAGCACGGTGACAAGATCGCGGTCGGCCTGGACGTCCGCGGCACCACGCTGCGCGGCCGCGGCTGGACCCGCGACGGCGGCGACCTCTACGAGACGCTGGCCCGCCTCGACGCCGAGGGCTGCGCCCGCTACGTCGTCACCGACATCAACAAGGACGGCACCCTCCAGGGCCCCAACCTGGAGCTGCTGCGCAACGTCTGCGCCGCCACCGACCGTCCGGTGGTCGCCTCCGGCGGTGTCTCCTCGCTCGACGACCTGCGGGCACTCGCCACCCTGGTGCCGGAAGGTGTCGAGGGCGCGATCGTCGGCAAGGCGCTCTATGCGAAGGCGTTCACCCTCGAAGAGGCGCTGGCAGCAGTGTCGTAACCGCGAACGAAAGGCGGCGTGATGACCATCGAGCGCGTACGGACCGACAGTCCCTGGGAAGAGAAGATCGGCTTCGCACGCGCCGTGGCGGCCGGTGACCGGGTCCTGGTCGCCGGCACGATGCCACTGGTCGACGGCGTCCTGCAGGGTGAGGGCGACCCCTATGTGCAGACCAGGGTCGCCTTCACCAACGCACTGGAGGCACTCACCCCCTTCGGCCTGGGCGCCGAAGCGGTCCTCCGCACCCGTATGTACCTCACTCATCTACGCGATGTGGACGCGGCCGGCCGCGCCCACCGGGAGCTGTTCGCCGCCATGCCGCCCGCCTCGACCCTGGTCGTGGTCTCCGGCTTCGTCGACTCCCGCGTCCTGGTCGAAGTAGAACTGGAAGCTTTCCGAGAACTGTCAGAGAGGCCTGAACCGACATGACCCTGGCGGTCCGAGTCATCCCTTGCCTGGACGTCGACAACGGCCGGGTCGTCAAGGGCGTCAACTTCCAGAACCTGCGGGACGCCGGCGACCCCGTCGAGATGGCGAGGATCTACGGGGACGAGGGCGCCGACGAGCTGACCTTCCTCGACATCAGCGCCTCCTCCGGCAACCGTGAGACCACCTACGACGTGGTCCGCCGCACCGCCGAGCAGGTCTTCATCCCGCTGACGGTCGGCGGCGGTGTCCGCACCCCCGAGGACGTCGACAAGCTGCTGCGGGCCGGCGCCGACAAGGTCGGGGTCAACACCGCCGCCATCGCCCGCCCCGACGTGATCCGCGAGATCGCCGAACGCTTCGGCAGCCAGGTCCTGGTCCTCTCGGTCGACGCCCGCCGTACCGACGCGGGGACGCCGTCCGGATACGAGGTCACCACCCACGGCGGCCGCCGCGGCACCGGTATCGACGCCGTCGAATGGGCCCACCGCGCCGCCGAGCTGGGCGCCGGCGAGATCCTCCTCAACTCCATGGACGCCGACGGCACCAAGGACGGCTACGACGTCGAGATGATCGAGGCGGTCCGCAAGCACGTCACCATCCCGGTGATCGCCTCCGGCGGCGCCGGCAAGCTCGACGACTTCGCCCCGGCCGTCGCGGCCGGCGCCGACGCGGTCCTGGCCGCCTCCGTCTTCCACTTCGGCGATCTGCGCATCTCCCAGGTCAAGGACGCCCTGCGGGGGGCGGGTCACCCGGTGCGCTGACCGCGGCGTACGCCTAGGCTCGCCCCATGAGCCGTGTCAACGATGTGGGTGGCCAGTCGGGGTTCGGGGCCCTGGAGATCGAGGCGGACGAACCGCCGTTCCATGCCGACTGGGAGGCGCGGGTGTTCGCGCTGAACTCCGTGCTGGTGCGGAACGGGGTCTACCGGCTCGACGAGTTCCGGGACGCCGTCGAGCGGATGGCCCCGCAGGAGTATCTGGCGGCGTCGTACTACGAGCGCTGGCTCCATGCGATCGAGACGCTGCTCGCCGAACGGGGGCTGCTCGGCGATGGCTGAATTCCGGGCGGGGGAGCGGGTGCGGGTGCGCGCCGTCGACCCGGTGGGGCACACCCGGGTGCCGCGGTATGTGCGCGGACACAGGGGGCGGATCGTCGAGTGCCAGGGGCGGTGGGCGCTCGCCGACGAGTGCGCGGCCGGGGTCGCCGAGCCGCGGACCGAGCCCGTCTACACCGTGGCCTTCGCCGCGGCCGACCTGTGGGGCGAGGGCGGTCATGAGGTCACGGTCGACCTCTGGGAGTCGTACATCGAGCGGGTACGGGAGGACGGGGCATGAGCGGCGGGCACACGAGTACACCGGTGGCGGCGCGGGTCAGGCGGCTGGAGGCGCGGCTGATCGAGGCCGGGGTGGTCGCCGAGGCGCAGCTGGACGCGGCGCTCGCCGCGATGCTGAAGGGGGCCTCGCCGGTCAACGGGGCGCGGATCGTGGCGCGGGCCTGGACCGACGCCGGGTTCCGCGAGCGGCTGCTGGCCGACGCGAACGCGGCGCTGCCCGAGGTCGGGCTCTCGATGGCGGGCGGTATCCAGGAGCAGCGGCTCAAGGTCGTCGAGAACACCGCCACCACGCACCACGTCCTCGTGTGCACGCTGTGCTCCTGCTATCCGATCGGGCTGCTGGGGCCGTCGCCGTCCTGGTACAAGAGCGAGGCCTACCGCTCGCGGGTGGTGCGCGAACCCCGCGCCGTCCTCGCCGAGTTCGGGCTGGAGCTGCCGGACGACACCGCGATCACGGTGTGGGACTCCAGCGCGGAGAGCCGCTACATGGTCCTGCCACGGCGGCCCGGGGGCACCGAGGGGCACAGCGAGCCGGAGCTGGCCGCGCTCGTCACCCGGGAAGGGCTCATCGGGACCGCCGCGGTCTGACTCAGCGGACCTTCCGCGCCGCCCGTACGAACTCACGGTTCATCGCCGTGATGCTGAACAGCGGGATGCCCTTGGGGCAGGCGGTGGCGCACTCCCCGGTGAGGGTGCAGCCGCCGAAGCCCTCCTCGTCCATCTGCGCCACCATGTCCAGCACCCGGGTCCCGCGCTCGGGCGCGCCCTGCGGCAGCACATTGAGGTGGTTCACCTTGGCGGAGGTGAACAGCATCGCGGCACCGTTCGGGCAGGCCGCCACGCAGGCGCCGCAGCCGATGCACTCGGCGTGCTCGAACGCGGCGTCGGCGGCCGGCTTCGGCACGGGGGTCGCATGGGCCTCGGGCGCGGACCCGGTCGGCGCGGTGATGTAGCCGCCGGCCTGGATGATCCGGTCGAAGGCGGAGCGGTCGACGACCAGGTCCTTGACGACCGGGAACGCCGCGGCGCGCCACGGCTCGATGTCGATGGTGTCGCCGTCGCGGAAGGACCGCATGTGCAGCTGACAGGTCGTCGTGTGCTCCGGGCCGTGCGCCGCACCGTTGATGACGAGCGAGCAGGCGCCGCAGATGCCCTCGCGGCAGTCGTGGTCGAAGGCGACCGGGTCGTCGCCGCTGAGGATCAGCTCCTCGTTGAGGGTGTCGAGCATCTCCAGGAACGACATGTCCGGCGAGATGCCGTCGACCTCGTAGGTGGACATGGCGCCGTCGGTGTCGGCGTTCTGCTGGCGCCAGACGCGCAGGGTGAGCCTCATGCGTAGCTCCGCTGGGTGGGGTGGACGTACTCGAAGACCAGGTCTTCCTTGTGAAGGGTGGGGGCCTCGCCGGTGCCGGTGAACTCCCAGGCGGCCGCGTAGGAGAACTCCTCGTCCCGGCGGGCCGCCTCGCCGTCCGGTGTCTGCGACTCCTCCCGGAAGTGGCCGCCGCAGGACTCGGCCCGGTGCAGGGCGTCCAGGCACATCAGCTCGGCGACCTCCAGGTAGTCGACGAGGCGGTTGGCCTTCTCCAGGGACTGGTTGAACTCCTCGCCGGTGCCCGGCACCTTGAGGCGGCGCCAGAACTCCTCGCGGATCTGCGGGATCCGGCCGAGGGCCTTGCGCAGGCCCTCGTCGGTGCGGGCCATCCCGCAGAACTCCCACATCAGCTCGCCGAGTTCCCGGTGGAAGGAGTCGGGCGTACGGTCACCGCCGACGGCGAGCAGCCGCGCGAGCCGGTCCTCGGTCTCCCGCACGGCCCGAGTGACCACCGGGTGGTCCGCGGCGACCTCGTCGTGGTGCGGATGGCGCGCCAGGTAGTCGTTGATGGTGGACGGCAGGACGAAGTAGCCGTCGGCCAGCCCCTGCATCAGGGCGGACGCGCCGAGCCGGTTCGCCCCGTGATCGGAGAAGTTGGCCTCGCCGATCGCGAACAGGCCCGGGACGGTGGTCTGCAGGTCGTAGTCGACCCACAGGCCGCCCATCGTGTAGTGCACGGCGGGGTAGATCCGCATCGGCACCTCGTACGGGTTCTCCGCGGTGATCCGCGCGTACATGTCGAAGAGGTTGCCGTACTTCTCCTCGACCTTCGCCCGGCCCATGCGCCGGACGGCGTCCGCGAAGTCGAGGTAGACGCCCTGCCCGCCGGGGCCGACCCCGCGGCCCTCGTCGCAGACGTTCTTCGCGGCACGGGAGGCGATGTCCCGCGGTACGAGATTGCCGAAGGACGGGTAGCTGCGCTCCAGGTAGTAGTCGCGCTCGTCCTCGGGGATCTCGGCGGGCGGCCGGGTGTCGCCCTTGGCCTTCGGCACCCAGATCCGGCCGTCGTTGCGCAGCGACTCGCTCATCAGCGTCAGCTTCGACTGGTGGTCGCCGGTGCGCGGGATGCAGGTGGGGTGGATCTGGGTGAAGCAGGGGTTGGCGAAGTACGCGCCGCGCCGGTGCGCCCGCCACACGGCGGTCGCGTTGGAGTTCATGGCGTTCGTCGAGAGGTGGAAGACGTTGCCGTATCCGCCGGACGCGAGGACCACGGCGTCCGCGAAGTAGGTGCTGACCGTCCCGGTGACCAGGTCCCGGGCGACGATGCCGCGGGCGCGCCCGTCGACGACGAGGAGGTCCAGCATCTCGGTGCGCGGATGCAGTTCCACGTTCCCGGCGGCGATCTGCCGCGACAGCGCCTGGTAGGCACCGAGCAGCAGTTGCTGGCCCGTCTGGCCGCGGGCGTAGAAGGTCCGGGACACCTGGACGCCGCCGAAGGAGCGGGTGTCGAGCAGACCGCCGTACTCCCGCGCGAAGGGGACGCCCTGGGCGACGCACTGGTCGATGATCTCGACGGAGATCTGCGCGAGCCGGTGGACGTTCGACTCGCGGGCCCGGAAGTCGCCGCCCTTGACGGTGTCGTAGAACAGCCGGTGGACCGAGTCGCCGTCGTTGCGGTAGTTCTTCGCCGCGTTGATGCCGCCCTGCGCGGCGATCGAATGGGCGCGCCGCGGCGAGTCCTGGTAGCAGAACTGCACCACGTGGTAGCCCTGTTCGGCGAGCGTGGCGCCGGCCGAGCCGCCCGCGAGGCCGGTGCCGACCACGATGACGGTGTGCTTGCGGCGGTTGGCGGGGTTGACGAGCTTCGCCTCGAAGCGCCGGGTGTCCCAGCGCCCGGCGACGGGTCCGGCCGGCGCCTTGGTGTCGGCGACCGGCTCCCCGGTCGTGTAGGCGGTGTAGTCGGGGTAAGGGGCCATGCTCAGCTCACCACTCCGGTCATGACGGCGACGGGTACGGAGATGAAGCCCACGGTCAGCACCAGTGCGAGGGCATGGGCGAGGGTCTTCAGGAGGCGGTCGCGGGCCCGGCTGCCGACGCCGAGCGTCTGTGCGGCGCTCCAGAAGCCGTGCCGGATGTGCAGTCCGAGCGCCAGCATCGCGACGCAGTAGATGACGTTGCCGTACCAGGTCGAGAAGGTGTCCACGACGTTCTGGTACGGGCGGCCGGACTGGAAGCCCCCGGAGTGCACGGTGCCGGTCGTCAGGTCGAGGAGGTGCCAGACGATGAACAGGCCGAGGGTGATCCCGCCCCAGCGCATGGTGCGGGTGGCGTAGCTGGTCCGGGCCTTCTTGTGCACATAGTTGCTGGGGCGCGCCCTGATGTCGCGGCGGCTCAGCTGGTAGGCGGACGTGGCGTGCGCGACGACGGCGGCCACGAGGACGACGCGGACCAGCCACAGCGTCCACTCTTCGTGCATGAACGGTTCGCCGACGATGCGCAGCCAGTGGGCGTAGCCGTTGAACTCGGCCGCCCCGAAGAAGATCTTCAGGTTGCCGAGCATGTGGACGACCAGGTAGAGCAGCATGATCACACCGCTCACGGCCATCACCGTCTTCTTGCCGACGGTCGAGCCCCACAGCAGGCCCGCGAAGGACGGCCGTCGGTCCGCCCGTGTGTCCAGTGCCATGGGTCCCGACCGTAAGGACCGGTCCGCCCATCAGTCCAAGACATGGTGCGGCTCATCTCCATAGGCTCTGCCTATCGATGCCGTACCGTCGCCTCATGCAGCTGCAGCAGCTCCGCTACTTCACCGCCGTGGCCGACACCCGGCACTTCACCCGCGCCGCCGAGCGCGAACATGTCGCCCAGCCCTCCCTGTCCCAGCAGATCCGCTCCCTGGAACGGGAGTTGGGGGCGGAGCTCTTCCACCGGGCCCGCGGTCACATCACCCTCACCGATGCCGGCGAGACCCTGCTGCCGCTCGCCCGGCGCATCCTCGCCGACGCCGAGACCGCCCGCCGCGAGGTCCAGGAGGTCGCCCAGCTGCGCCGTGGCCGGCTCCGCCTCGGCGCCCCGCCCAGCCTCTGCGCCAGCCTCGTCCCCGACGTCCTGCGCGCCTTCCACGCCGGCTATCCCGGCGTGGACCTGATCGTCACCGAGGACGGCTCGCAGGACCTGGTCCGGGTGCTGGCCGACGGCGCCCTGGACCTGGCCCTGATCATCACCCCGCTCCCGGTCCAGGCCCCCGCCCTGGCCACGACCGAGCTGCTGCGCGAGGAACTCGTCGTGGTCTCCGCCCCCGACCGCCCCGCCCCCGTCGGCCGGCGCACCCGCATCCGGGTGGAGGATCTGCGCGGCCGGCCGCTGGCGATGTTCCGCCGCGGCTACGACCTGCGGGAATTCACCACCGCGGCGTGCCGGGCGGCCGGTTTCGAGCCGACCTTCACCGTCGAGGGCGGCGAGATGGACGCGGTCCTCGGCTTCGTCCGGGCCGGGCTGGGTGTCGCCGTGGTGCCCAGCATGGTCGCCGCCCGCTCCGGCCTGCGGATCACCCGTTTCTCGACACCCGGAATGCACCGCGTGGTGTCCGTCGCCCACCGGGGCGATGTCTCCCCGCCGCGGGCCGCCCGGGAGCTGGAGCGCATCCTGATGGAGCATGTGGACCCGGGCCTGTCCTGAGCGGGCCGGGCCCGGCGGCCGGGTGCGGCCGGGCGGCCACCGGCGCGGCCCCGTGGCAGGGCTGCGGGGCCGGTCGTAGGCTGGCCGCATGTCGACCCATGCGAAGCGTGAACGGCTCCTTCTCGCCGACCTGTTGGAAAGCGCCGGCCCCGAGGCGCCGACGCTGTGTGAGAACTGGAGCGCGCGGGACCTGGCCGCGCATGTGGTGGTGCGCGAGCGGCGCGCCGACGCGGCCGGCGGGCTCCTCGTCAAACCGCTGGCCGCCCGGCTGGAGCGGGTGCAGGCGGAGTTCGCCGGCAAGCCGTACGGGGAGCTGATCCAGCTGATCAGGACCGGTCCGCCGCGGATGTCGCCGTTCGCGCTGAAGCAGATCGACGAGGCGTCCAACACCGTCGAGTTCTACGTCCACGCCGAGGACGTCCGGCGCGCCCAGCCGGACTGGGCCGCGCGGGAGCTGGACCCCGTTTTCGCGGACGCCCTGTGGTCCAGGATCGAGCGGATGGCCCGGGTGCTGGGCCGGAAATCGCCGGTGGGCCTGGTGCTGCGGCGGCCGGACGGGCGGACGGCGGTGGCCCATCGCGGCACCCCGGTGGTCACGGTCGTCGGCGAACCGGGCGAGCTGACGATGTTCGCCTTCGGCCGGCAGGAGGTCGCCGATGTGGCGCTGGACGGCGACAAGGACGCGATCGACCGGCTGCGGGCGGCGAAGCTGGGGATGTGAGCCCGCCTCTGAGCCCGCTTCCCTGAGCCCGCCTCCCGGCCCGGCCTACGAGTGGAGCACCACCACCGCGACCACCACGGCCACCACCACCGCCGCCACGAACACCGCACCCAGCACCCGCGCCGCCACCCGTGCGGCGCGGTCAGGATCCGGCGGCGGTGGCGGCACGGACGGCTGCTGAGGATGCATGCCTGCAGGATGCCGCACGGCACAATGGACACCATGAGCAGCCGCGCCACCACCCCGGTCACCACCCCCGCCCTCGACCCCGCCATCGCCGCCCGCCTCAAGCGCGGCGCCGACGGTCTGGTCCCGGCCATCGCCCAGCAGTACGACACCGGTGAGGTGCTGATGCTCGGCTGGATGGACGACGAGGCGCTGCGCCGCACCCTGACCACCGGCCGCTGCACGTACTGGTCCCGCAGCCGCCAGGAGTACTGGGTCAAGGGCGACACCTCCGGCCACGTCCAGCACGTGAAGTCGGTGGCGCTGGACTGTGACGCCGACACCGTCCTGGTCCGGGTCGACCAGGTCGGCGCCGCCTGCCACACCGGCGACCGCACCTGCTTCGACGCGGACGTTCTTGCCACCCGGGACGGCCAGGACCAGTAGGCTCCGCGCCATGACCACGGGAACCACCGGCACCGCCCTTCCGGACCTCGACACCTTCCGCACCCTCGCCAAGGACCGGCGGGTCATCCCCGTCACCCGGCGGCTGCTCGCGGACGGCGACACACCGGTCGGGCTCTACCGCAAGCTCGCCGCCGAGCGCCCCGGCACCTTCCTCCTGGAATCCGCCGAGAACGGCCGTACGTGGTCGCGCTACTCCTTCATCGGCGTCCGCAGCGCCGCCACCCTCACCACCCGCGACGGGCAGGCGCACTGGCTCGGCACCCCGCCCGTCGGCGTGCCCACCGAGGGGGACCCGCTCGCCGCGCTGCGCGCCACCGTCGAGGCCCTGCACACCCCCCGGGACCTCATCGAGGGCGAGGGGCTGCCGCCGTTCACCGGCGGCATGGTCGGCTACCTCGGCTACGACATCGTGCGCCGCCTGGAGAAGATCGGCGAGCAGACCGCCGACGACCTCCGGCTGCCCGAACTGACCATGCTGCTCACCTCCGACCTCGCCGTCCTCGACCACTGGAGCGGCACGGTCCTGCTGATCGCCAACGCGATCAACCACAACGACCTCGACACCGGTATCGACGAGGCCTACGCGGACGCGGTGGCCCGCCTGGACACCATGGCCGACGACCTCGCCCGGCCCGCGCCCCCCAGCGCCGCCGCCCTGCCGCCGTCCGAGGTCCCGCCGTACACCGCCAAGTGGGGCGGCGCCGCCTACCAGGACGCCGTCGAGGACATCAAGGAGCGCATCCGGGCCGGTGAGGCCTTCCAGGTCGTACCCTCCCAGCGCTTCGAAACCCCGTGCACGGCGAGCGCGTTGGACGTCTACCGGGTGCTGCGGGCCACCAACCCCAGCCCGTACATGTACCTCTTCCGCTTCGAGGGCCCCGACGGCGGCGACGACGGCGCCTTCGACGTGGTGGGCTCCAGCCCCGAGGCGCTGGTGAAGGTCGAGGACGGCCGGGCCATGGTCCACCCCATCGCCGGGACCCGTCCGCGCGGCGCGTCCGTACAGGAGGACCAGGCGCTGGCGGACGAGCTGATGGCCGACCCCAAGGAGCGCGCCGAGCATCTGATGCTGGTCGACCTGGGCCGCAACGACCTGGGCCGGGTCTGCGAACCGGGCAGTGTCGAGGTCGTCGACTTCATGTCCGTGGAGCGCTACAGCCACGTCATGCACATCGTCTCGACGGTCACCGGGCAGGTCGCCGAGGGCCGTACCGCCTTCGACGTGCTCACCGCCTGCTTCCCCGCGGGCACCCTCTCCGGCGCCCCCAAGCCGCGTGCCCTGCAGATCATCGAGGAGCTGGAGCCGTCCCGGCGCGGTCTGTACGGCGGCTGTGTCGGCTATCTCGACTTCGCCGGCGACTCCGACACCGCCATCGCGATCCGCACCGCCCTGCTGCGCCACGGCACCGCCTACGTCCAGGCGGGCGCCGGGGTCGTCGCCGACTCCGACCCGGTGGCCGAGGACACAGAGTGCCGCAACAAGGCGGCCGCGGTGCTCCGGGCCGTGCATACGGCCAACCACCTGGGCAAGTAGCCCGCACCACCCCCGCGCACCGGCCCCCGGCGGCCGGTGCGCGATAGTGGTACGCGTGAGTGCCGCATCCCAGACCCCCACCGACACCGTGCCGCCGGGCGATTCCGGGTCCGCGCCGGCCCGGCCCGTGCGCCGCGCGCACCGCAGCCTCGCCCTGGCGCTGCTGGCCGGCGCGGCCGGCGCCGGCCTGGCGCTGCTGGCCTCCGGCCGCACCTGGGCCGAGGGCTCCGCGGTGCTGGCCCAGGGCGAGTTGCCCCGCACGGTGACCGGCGCCGATGTGACCGGTGTGCCCGGCGCGCTGGCCGTCGTCGGGCTGGCCGCGCTGGTCGCCGTCTTCGCGGTCCGCCGGGCCGGCCGGATCGCGGTCGCCGCCCTGCTGACGCTCAGCGGTGTGGGCGTCGCCGTCGCCGCCGTGCTGGGCAACTCCGACACCTCGGCGCTGCGCGAGAAGGCCGCCACCGCGGTCGGGCTGACCGGAACCGATGTGCATCACGTCACGCACACCGGATGGCCGTGGGTGGCCGCGGCCGGCGGGCTGCTGCTGCTGGTCGCCGGACTGCTGGCGCTGGTCCACGGACGCCACTGGCCCGCGATGTCGGGCCGTTACGAGCGGACGCCCGGCGGCGCACGCGGCCCACGGCGGGCCCCGGCCGCGCCGGATCTGGACCGTCCCGAGGAGATCTGGAAGTCCCTGGACCGCGGTGAGGACCCCACCCGGTAACGGTGCTCCGCCCGGCATCGGTGACAATGGCCGACGAGGATCATCGCGCCCGGACCCGGCGCGGACAGAGCATCGAGGAGCATTCATGTCGAGCAGTGGCCACGGACACACCCCCGCCGCCTGGACCGGCGTCATCATCTCGTTCATCGGCTTCTGCGTCGCCGGAGCCTTCATCGTGCTGGCGAATGTGCCCGGCTTCTGGGCCGGCATGGCGCTGATCGGCCTCGGTGCCCTCGTGGGCGGTCTGATGCGCATGGCTGGTCTGGGCTCGGAGCCCAAGCGCTCGGCCAAGCCGCGCCCCCAGGCGCAGGCACAGCCGCAGCCGCAGGAGGGCTGAGCCCCCGCTCCATGGCGCCGGGGCCCGGCGCCACTCCCGCAGCACCTCCCGAAGGCGCCGCTTCCCGGCCCGTACGCACCGTGGTGCCGTACCCGCCGTCCGTGACCGTTCCGTACGGCGGCCGAGAAGCTGCGCCTTCGTGTGTCCGGCCGGACAATCAGCACGTGAGCCAACCCGCGGCCCGGCCCGATGCCTCCCCGCGCGGCGGTCTGCCGCGCCGCCTCATGGCGCCCCTGGGCGTCCTGGCCGCCGCCACCGCCGCCTTCACCGTCCTCGGCGCCGTCGACCCGAACGAGCCCGGCCACTACCCCGTGTGCCCGCTGCTGCACCTCACCGGCGTCTACTGCCCGGCCTGCGGCGGACTGCGCAGCGCGCACGCCGTCGCGCACGGCGACCTCATCGCGGCCCTGGGAGCCAACGCCCTCGCGGTGGCCGGATACGTCGTCTGTGCGGTCTTCTGGGCGCTCTGGCTGGGCAATGCGGTCCGCGGCCGCCGCACGGCCGGCCCGCGGCCGCGAGCCGTCCACTGGTGGGCGCTGGGCGGCCTGCTGCTGGCCTTCACGGTCGTCCGCAACCTCCCCTTCGGCAGCGGGCTCGCACCGTGATCCGGCAGCCGGGCAAAACGGGTGCCGCCGGCCCCGCAGCACCCGGAGATGTCCAGGTCGTGGGATCGCGGTCCACCGGATGTGAGACCTGCATCCCATGGCGGATACCATCGGAGTGCCGGATGGGACCGCTCGTCCGGGTCACCGTCCACCGACACCGCTCCCGAAGGAGGCCGCTCGCGTGAGTGTGCTCGACGAGATCATCGACGGCGTTCGTGCCGACCTCGCGGAGCGGCAGGCGCGCGTCAGCCTCGACGAGCTCAAGGAGCGGGCCCAGAAGGCGCGCCCCGCGAAGGACGGCGTCGCCGCGCTCAAGGGCGAGAGCGTCACGGTGATCTGCGAGGTCAAGCGCTCCAGCCCGTCCAAGGGCGCGCTCGCCGCGATCGCCGACCCGGCCGGTCTGGCCGCCGACTACGAGGCGGGCGGCGCGGCCGTCATCTCCGTCCTCACCGAGCAGCGCAAGTTCGGCGGTTCGCTGGCCGACCTGGAGGCCGTCCGCGCCAAGGTCGACATCCCCGTCCTGCGCAAGGACTTCATCGTCACCGCCTACCAGCTGTGGGAGGCCCGTGCCTACGGCGCCGACCTCGCGCTGCTGATCGTCTCCGCGCTGGAGCAGGAGGCGCTGGTCTCGCTGATCGAGCGCGCCGAGTCGATCGGGCTGACGCCGCTGGTCGAGGTGCACGACGAGGAAGAGGTCGCCCGCGCGGTGGACGCCGGCGCCAAGATCATCGGCGTCAACGCCCGCAACCTGAAGACCCTTGAGGTCGACCGCGGCAACTTCGCCCGGGTCGCCCCCGAGATCCCCGACCACATCGTCAAGATCGCCGAGTCCGGTGTGCGCGGACCGCACGACCTGATCGCCTACGCCAACGACGGCGCGGACGCGGTGCTGGTCGGCGAGTCGCTGGTCACCGGCAAGGACCCCAAGACCGCGGTCTCCGACCTGGTCGCCGCGGGCTCCCACCCGGCGATCCGGCACGGCCGGTCCTGAGCGGCCGGGACAGCACACCGACATGACCGCCACCGCCGCAGGCAGCCGCTGCCAGGTCCGGGTACCGCACCCGGGCCCGGCCGGTGTGCGCGCCGGGGCGGCGGCCGTACGCGTCCCCTGCCCGGTGCCCGTCCGCGGCTTCCCGTCCGCCGCCCGCCGGAACCCCGGCCCCCAGCGCTGTGCGCTGCCGCCGTGGCACCGGGGCTGCCGGGCGCCCGCCCGGCGGGTCCACGGGCGCAGGGTCAGGTATCACATCGGTTCCGAGCCGGGACAGATCAACGGCATGCGATGGCGACCGGGGTCCGCGCACTGACGCGTCGGCCCCGTCCGGGCGCTGGGGCACCAGGGGAGGCAGCGGTCGTCTGACTGCTTGCTCACCCCCCCCACCCCCGAACCCACCCCCGCCCCTCCCCCGAAGGGGGAGAGGGGGAGGGGGCGGGGGAGCGCCCCGGCCAGGTCCCACGACGCCGGCCGGCCTCCGGCCGAGCGCCCCGTTGCCGCTCCGCTGCGGCGACGGCCCGCCGCCCCGTGCGCGCCGCACACCGTGATGCCCATCCCGACACAACCGGACTTCCGGGGCAGCCGCCCCGGCGAGGAGTGCGTCTGATGTCCTCCGATTTCTTCCTTCCCGATCCCGAGGGACAGGTGCCGAACCCCGAAGGCTATTTCGGTGCGTTCGGCGGCAAGTTCATTCCCGAGGCGCTGGTCGCCGCGGTCGACGAGGTCGCCGCGGAGTACGAGAAGGCCAAGGGTGACCCCGCGTTCGCGGCCGAGCTCAACGACCTGATGGTCAACTACACCGGGCGCCCCAGCGCGCTCACCGAGGTGCCGCGGTTCGCCGAACACGCCGGCGGGGCCCGGGTGTTCCTCAAGCGCGAGGACCTCAACCACACCGGCTCGCACAAGATCAACAACGTGCTGGGCCAGGCGCTGCTCACCAAGCGGATGGGCAAGACCCGGGTCATCGCCGAGACCGGCGCGGGCCAGCACGGCGTCGCCACCGCCACCGCCTGCGCCCTGTTCGGCCTCGAATGCACCATCTACATGGGCGAGATCGACACTCAGCGGCAGGCCCTCAACGTCGCCCGGATGCGGATGCTCGGCGCCGAGGTCATCGCCGTGAAGTCCGGCAGCCGCACCCTCAAGGACGCCATCAACGAGGCCTTCCGCGACTGGGTCGCCAATGTCGACCGCACCCACTACCTGTTCGGGACCGTCGCGGGACCGCACCCGTTCCCCGCGATGGTGCGTGACTTCCACCGCGTCATCGGCGTCGAGGCGCGCCGCCAGATCCTGGAGCGCGCCGGCCGTCTGCCGGACGCCGCGGTCGCCTGTGTCGGCGGCGGCTCCAACGCCATCGGGCTCTTCCACGCCTTCATCCCGGACGACGGGGTGCGGCTCATCGGCTGCGAGCCCGCGGGCCACGGCATCGAGACCGGTGAGCACGCCGCCACGCTGAGCGCCGGTGAGCCGGGCATCCTGCACGGGTCCAGGAGCTACGTCCTCCAGGACGAGGAGGGCCAGATCACCGAGCCGTACTCCATCTCGGCCGGTCTCGACTACCCGGGCATCGGGCCCGAGCACGCCTTCCTCAAGGACAGCGGCCGCGGCGAGTACCGCGCGGTCACCGACGACGCCGCGATGCAGGCACTGCGCCTGCTCTCGCGGACCGAGGGCATCATCCCGGCCATCGAGAGCGCCCACGCCCTCGCCGGGGCCCTGGAGGTGGGCAAGGAGCTCGGCAAGGACGGCCTGATCGTCGTCAACCTGTCCGGGCGCGGCGACAAGGACATGGACACCGCGGCCCGCTACTTCGGCCTCTACGACGCGGACGCCGCCGTCGAGGCGGACGCCGGCACCGAGGACGCGGAGATCGAGGGGGACGTCAAGTGAGCGGGAACATCAAGCTGTTGAGTGACACCCTCGCCGCCGCGAAGGCCGAGGGCCGGTCCGCGCTCATCGCCTACCTGCCGGCCGGGTTCCCGACCGTCGACGGTGGCA
This sequence comes from Streptomyces sp. G7(2002), assembly GCF_028870195.1. Lineage (NCBI taxonomy): Bacteria > Bacillati > Actinomycetota > Actinomycetes > Kitasatosporales > Streptomycetaceae > Streptomyces > Streptomyces sp. G7(2002). The sequence continues at coordinate 2,835,779 of NZ_CP102609.1, read as the reverse complement.
TCGAGGCGGCCAAGGCCGTCTTCGACGGCGGCGCGGACGTCGTGGAGGTTGGGCTGCCGCACAGCGACCCCGTCCTCGACGGCCCCGTCATCCAGACCGCCGACGACATCGCCCTGCGGGGCGGGGTGAAGATCGCCGACGTCATGCGGACGGTGCGCGAGGCCCATGCGGCCACCGGCAAGCCCGTCCTCGTCATGACCTACTGGAACCCGATCGACCGCTACGGCATCGAGCGCTTCACCGCCGAGCTCGCCGAGGCGGGCGGCGCGGGCTGCATCCTGCCCGACCTGCCCGTCCAGGAGTCCGCGACCTGGCGGGAGCACGCCGACAAGCACGGTCTCGCCACCGTCTTCGTCGTCGCCCCCAGCAGCAAGGACGCGCGGCTCGCCGACATCACGGCGGCCGGCTCCGGCTTTGTGTACGCCGCCTCGCTGATGGGCGTCACGGGCACCCGCGAGTCGGTGGGCGAGCAGGCGCAGGACCTCGTGCGGCGCACCAAGGCCACTACTGACCTGCCGGTCTGCGTCGGCCTCGGGGTCTCCAACGCCGAACAGGCCGCCGAGGTGGCCCGGTTCGCGGACGGAGTGATCGTCGGCTCGGCGTTCGTCAAGCTGCTGCTGGCGGCGGACGGCGACCTGGCGGCCGGTCTCGCCGGGGTCCGCTCCCTGGCGGGCGAGCTGGCCGAGGGCGTGCGCAAGCACTCCTAGAGGCGGTGCGCGCGGCCGGGCCGTGAGGGACGCGGGCCCGGTTGCTGTCCCTCGATAGGGCGAACATCGGTGCGGAGGGGTGCGGCGGCACCCCTCCGCTTCGTTGTCCAGGGGCGTGAGCCAGAAGAACCATGAGGGTAAGAAAAGCGCCCGCGAGCGACTGCAGGAACAGCGGGAGAAGGAGAAGGCGCGCGCCCGGCGCGGCCGCCAGGCGATCGTCGCGGGGGCGGTGGTGGCGGTGCTGGCGGTGGCCGGCGGCATCGCCGTCTGGGCGTCGTCGTCCTCCGGCAAACCCGCCGCCAACGACAACGAGGTCGCCGTCCCGAAGCAGGCCAGCGGCGGCGACAGGCCCGCCGTCCCGGTGGGATCGGCCGACGCCCCGTCCACACTCACGGTGTGGGAGGACTTCCGCTGCCCCGCCTGCCAGCAGTTCGAAACCGGCTTCCGTCCGGTCATCCATGAGCTGGAGGACTCCGGCCGGCTCAAGAGCGAGTACCACCTCGTGACCATCATCGACGGCAACGCCGGCGGCCAGGGGTCCCGTAACGCCGCCAACGCCGCCCTGTGCGCGCAGGACGCCGGAAAGTTCCGCGCGTACCACGACCTCCTCTACTCCCACCAGCCGCCCGAGCCGCAGGACAAGTTCGGCGACAAGAAGTACCTCCTCCAACTGGCCGGCAAGGTCAAGGGGTTGGTGACCCCCGCCTTCACCAAATGCGTCAACGACGGCACCTACGACCGTTTCGTGAAGAAGTCCAACGACGCCTTCGCCACCTCCGGATACCGCGGCACCCCGACCGTCCTGCTCAACGGCAAGGACCTCTCGAAGGAGAAGGGCGGACAGTTCGGCCCAGCGGACCTCAAGAAGATGGTCCTGGACGCCAACAAGGCCAAGCAGCCGGGGAACAAGCAGCCGGGGAAGAAGAGCGCCACGCCGCACACGGGCGCCTCACCCCAGGACAAGCACCCCGGAACGCCGCAGGACAAGCACCCCGGAATGCCCCAGGACAAGCACCCCGGGACGCCCCAGGACAAGCACCCCGGAAGGAGCGCCGCACCCCAGGGAGAGCTGACCGGAAGGAGCGGGGCGCCCGCGTCCTAGACGGCGGCCCATGGGGGCCGCGACCGCGCCGGACACACAGCGTCACGGCGCGAGGACGGGGTCGTTACGCAGCCGTAGCCGGGCCGGGTTGCCGCCGACCCCGCCCGGCGCGGTAGCGTCGTCCCTGCCATGGACCTCGCATTCATTCCCAGCCCGTCGGTCGGCGTCGTACATCTCGGCCCGATCCCGCTGCGCGGCTACGCGTTCTGCATCATCATCGGCGTCTTCGTCGGCGTCTGGCTCGGCAACAAGCGCTGGGTGCAGCGCGGCGGCCGCTCCGGAACCGTCGCGGACATCGCCGTATGGGCCGTGCCCTTCGGGCTGATCGGCGGCCGCCTCTACCACGTCATCACGACGTACGAGCCGTACTTCGGCCCGAACGGTCACCCGCTCGACGCCTTCAAGGTGTGGGAGGGCGGCCTCGGCATCTGGGGCGCGGTGGCGCTCGGCGCGGTCGGCGCCTGGATCGGCTGCCGCCGGCGCGGCATCCCGCTCCCCGCGTACGCCGACGCGCTGGCGCCCGGTCTGGCCCTCGGGCAGGCGATCGGCCGCTGGGGCAACTGGTTCAACCAGGAGCTGTACGGCAAGCCGACCGATGTGCCGTGGGCGCTGGAGATCAGCTCCGACCCGGCCATCGGACGCATCGGCGGCACCTACCACCCGACCTTCCTCTACGAGTGCCTGTGGTGCATCGGCGTCGCGGCGCTGGTGATGTGGGCCGACAAGCGCTTCCGGCTCGGCCACGGACGGGCCTTCGCGCTCTATGTCGCCGCCTACTGCGCCGGCCGCGCCTGGATCGAGTACATGCGGGTCGACGAGGCGCACCACATCCTGGGCCTGCGGCTGAACGTCTGGACCGCGCTGATCGTCCTGGTCCTGGCCGTCGCCTACTTCGTGATCTCCGCCAAGAAGGCACCCGGCCGCGAAGCGGTCGTCGAACCGGGTGCGCAGCTCGCGGAGGACGCGGACGGCGAGACCGCCGGGAGCGGATCGGACGGTGACGGCGCCGAGGAGGGCAAGGTCTCGGTCGAGAAGCCCGCGGCGAAGACGGCGGCCGACGACGGCGCGGCGGAGTCCGGCGCCGAAGAGGCCGAAACCTCCGCGGACGACGAGCCCGGCGACAAGAAGTCCGGGGACGCGGCGGACGCATCCGCCGCGGATGCCAAGCCCGCCGGCAGCGGCAGCACCAAGAAGTCCTGAGGCGGCCACCGGCCGCCGCACGCGCCGGGCGGACCCGACACACCGGGTCCGCCCGGCGCTGTGCTGTCCGGACGCGGCGGGGCGGTCAGCGCCGGCGCCCGGCCAGATCCAGCACCCGCCGGGCGCCCGCGACCACCGCCGCGTCCACGAACCGGCCGTCCGGCAGCGCCAGCGCCCCGCCCTCCTCCGTGGCGGCCCGCACGATCTCCTCTGCCGTCGCGATCTCCTCCGCCGAGGGGAGATATGCCGCTTCGATGACCGGGAGCTGGCGGGGGTGGATCGCCGCCCGGCCCAGGAACCCCAGCGCCCGGCCCCGGGCGCAGGACCGGGCCAGCCCGTCGAGATCGTGGACGTCCGGGTGGACCGACTGCGGCGGCGGGGCCAGACCGGCCGCGCGGGCGGCGACCACGGTCCGGCTGCGCGGCCAGGCCAGCCCCGCGTCGTCCCGCACCCCCAGCTCCCCGCACAGATCGGCCTCGCCGAGCGCGATCCCGCGCAGCGCCGGATGTGCGGTGGCGATGGCGAAGGCGTGCTCGATGCCCAGCGCGGATTCGAGCAGCGCGTACAGGGCCGGGGTGGCGGGCAGGGCGCTCGCGGCGGGCGGGCCCGCGGGGGCGAGGGTGGCGGTGACACCGGGCGTACGGACCGGGGCGGGATGTCCCGCGACAGCGTGCCCGGCGGGTCGTACGGGGCCTTCCGCGGCGTACGGGAGGTGCTCGGGTACCGGCGCGGCCGTGGTCGCCCAGCCGGCGGCGCGGTGGACATCGGCCGGGCCCTGCACCTTGGGCAGCCGGAGACCGGCCAGGCCGGGCAGTGGGGCGAGGGTGCGGATCTCGTTCTCGGCGAGCGGGCCGTCCAGCGCGTTGACCCGGACATGGACCGGCACCGGCACCGGGCCGCTCAGCAGCTCCGCGGTGGCCCGCAGCGCATGGTCCTTGCGGTCCGGGGCGACCGCGTCCTCCAGGTCGACCACGACCACATCGGCCCCGCAGCCGAGCGCCTTGGCCACCACCTCCGGGCGGTCCCCGGGCACATAGAGCCAGGTCAGCGGGGTGGGAGCGGGGGGCTGCCCGGGGGTGTGCGGGGCCGGGCTCACAGCGCACCCGCCGTGCGCAGCCCGGCGATCTCCGCGTCGGTCAGCCCGAGCCCGGCCAGCACCTCATCCGTGTCCGCGCCGTGCGGGCGACCCGCCCAGTGGATGGCGCCCGGTGTCTCGGAGAGCCGGAAGAGGACGTTCTGCATCCGGACAGTGCCGAGCTCGTCGTCCGGGACCTCGGTGATCGATTCCAGTGCCGCGTACTGCGGGTCCGCCATCACCTCGCGGATGTCGTAGATGGGGGCCACGGCCGCCTCGGCCTTCTCGAAGGCGGCCAGCACCTCGGCCCGGTCGTGCCGGGCGATCCAGCCGCCGACCGCGGCGTCCAGCTCATCGGCGTGCCGGGCCCGCCCCGTGCCGGTCGCGAACCAGGGCTCGTCGATCACCTCGGGCCGGCCGACCAGCCGCATCACCCGCCCGGCGACCGACTCGGTCGAGGTGGAGACCGCCACCCAGGAGCCGTCGGCGGTGCGGTAGGTGTTGCGCGGGGCGACGTTCGGGGAGCGGTTGCCGGTGCGCGGCTGGACGTGGCAGAGCTGGTCGTACCAGAGCGGCTGCGGACCGAGGGCCGTCAGGATCGGTTCGATCAGGGCCAGGTCGATGACCTGGCCGCGGCCGGTGGTCTCCCGTCCGCGCAGCGCGGCCAGCACGGCGTACGACGTGGTCAGTGCGGCGATCGCGTCGGCGAGACCGAACGGCGGCAGGGTCGGCGGACCGTCCGGTTCACCGGTGAGCGCGGCGAAGCCGCTCATCGCCTCGGCGAGGGTGCCGAACCCGGGGCGCCGGGCGTACGGCCCGAACTGCCCGAAGCCGGTGACCCGGGCCAGCACCAGGCGCGGGTTGACGGCGGACAGCTCGTCCCAGCCCAGGCCCCATCTCTCCAGGGTCCCGGGCCGGAAGTTCTCCACGATGACGTCCGCCCCGGCGGCGAGCCGCAGCAGCACGTCCCGGCCGCCCGGGTGGGACAGATCGAGCGTCATGGTCCTCTTGTTGCGGCCCAGCAGCTTCCACCACAGGCCGATGCCGTCCTTGGCGGGCCCGTGGCCGCGCGACGGGTCGGGCCGGTGCGGATGCTCGACCTTGATCACCTCGGCGCCGAAGTCCCCCAGCAGGGTGGCGGCGAGCGGACCGGCGAACAGGGTGGCGAGATCGAGCACCCGGAGCCCGGCGAGCGGGCCGGGGACGGGGGACTCGGGGGCGGGGGACCCGGGGTCGGTGTGCTCGTCGGCGGCGGGCCGGGGTGCCCCGGACAGGGACGGGTCGGTCATGGCGCGGGGGCCTCTGTTCGGTCGGAGGGGTTGCCCGGCACGACGGGGCTACCGGGCAGGACGGGGTCACCGGGCACGACCAGTGCGGCGGTGCGTTCCGCGAGGGCGTCGAAGCCGATGCCGTCCATCCCGCGGACGCCGGTGGCCAGCCGGTTGCGCAGCGGTGCCGTCCAGCGGGCGGGCAGCGCGGCGGGCGACCCGGCGAGCAGTCCGGCCAGCGAACCGGCGGTGGCGCCGTTCGAGTCGGTGTCCCAACCCCCGGACACCGCACGGCAGATGGAGCCGGTGAAGTCACCGTCGGCATGGGTGAGCGCGGCGGCCAGCAGCGCCGCGTTCGGTACGGCGTGCACCCAGTGGTGGTGGCCGTACGCGGTATGCAGCCGGTCGACGACGCCGGCGAAGGCGGCCGGGGTGCCGGTGGGCTCGTCGTGCGCCAGCGCGATACCGCGGCGGACCGCCCGTGCGAGCCGGGACCGCGCGGGGATCACGGCCAGCCCGGCCCGCAGCGCACCGTGCACATCGGTGCCGCCGCCGGCCGCCGCGGCGAGCGTGGCCGCCACGAACATCGCGCCGTACACCCCGTTCGCGGTATGGCTGAGCGTCGCGTCCCGCCAGGCCTGGGCCGCGGCGGCGGCCGGGTCGCCGGGGTGGGTCCAGCCGTGGATGTCGGCGCGGATCTGGGCGCCGATCCACTCCCGGAACGGGTTGCGGTACCGCGCGGTGTGCGGCGGTTCGATGCCGTCCAGCAGGTTGCGGTACGCCAGGCGCTCGGCGGTGAAGGTCCGGCCGGCCGGCAGCTCGTCCAGCCACAGCCGCGCCACCTCGGCCGTGGTGAAGCCGGCCCCGTGGCGTTCGAGGAGCAGCAGGCCGAGCAGCGGGTAGGTGAGGTCGTCGTCCTCGGGCATACCGTCGATGTTCTCGGCGAGCGAGGTGGCGCGGCTGCGGCGGTTCCAGGGGTGGCGCGCGGCCACCGCCGGGTCGAGTCCGGCCTCCGTGAAGTACCCGGCGAGCGGCCAGTTGCCGGTGGCGCGGGCGAGCTCCCTGACCCCGCCGAGCGGCAGCTTCTCGACGGGCTTGCCGAGCAGACAGCCGGCCGCCCGCCCGAGCCAGGCCGCCTCCAGACGGGCGGCCGTCCCCCCGCCCTCTGGCCGCGGACCGCTGTCCACCGGCCAGGGCTCCCACCCCTCCTGAATCACCGTCAGGTCGGTGGGCTCGTCGGCCTCCGACGGGCAGGGCAGCAGCGCGAGTTCATCGAGCAGGGTCCCGGCGAGCGCCCGCAGGGCCGGACCGGCCGGGCCGGGGGAGGCGCCCGCCCGGCCCGGCGCCGTCGTCCCGCCCGCCGCCCGCCACCGCCGCGCGATCCCGGCGGCGTCCCGGCCGTCCTCCGCCGCCTGCCGCAGTTCATGCCCGATCAGATCCTCGGGCTGCACCCAGGTCACCCGGAGCGGCGCCGGGGGAGCGGGCCGGGCGAGCGCGGCCGCCGTGGCCGTCACCGTCCGACCGCCTCCGTCATCGCCGGGATGGCCGAGATCGCGGTGAAGGCCTGCTCATGGGTGCGGGCGCGGGCCCGGTCGCGGGTGAAGACCTCACGCGCGACGGCGGCCAGCGCGGCCCCCGGCGCCTGCAGATCGAGGCGGCTGGCGCGGGCGACCTCCGTGCTCCACTCGGCCGGTACGGCCTCCGCGCCGCGCAGGGCACCGACCAGCGCTCCGCTCATCGTGGCGATCGAGTCGCTGTCACGTCCGTAGTTGACCGAGCCGAGGACGGTGGACCGGAAGTCGCCGCCCCCGATCAGCAACATGCCCAGGGCGATGGGGAGTTCCTCGATGGCGTGCAGCCGGGAGGGCCGCCGGGCGCCGAGCGAAGGGTTGCGGTAGTCCGGACCCACCGTGTCGAAGGGGGCGACCGCCGCACGCAGCGAAGCTGCCGCCGACTCGGGGCCGGTGACCGAGGACGCGGCCTCGCAGACCGCCTCGATCGCGGCCCGGGTGCCGTCCTTGGCGAGCCGCAGCGCCTGGACGACGACCGAGGACGGGGTGGCGTCCGGGACGAACGCGGCGGCCACGGCCGCGGCGAACACCCCCGCCGCCTCCCGCCCGTACGAGGACTGATGGGCACCGGCGATGTCCAGCGCCTCGGCGTAGGCCCGGTCCGGATTGCCGGCGTTGACGATGCCGACCGGCGCCATGTACATCGCCGCACCGCAGTTGACGATGTTGCCGACGCCCGCCTCGCGCGGGTCCGCGTGCCCGTAGTGCAGCCGCGCCACGATCCACTTCTCGGCGAGGAAGATCCGCTGCACCGGCAGCGCCTCGGCCTCCAGCTCCGGGATCCAGCGCGGGGTGCCGATCAGATCCGGTACCAGGTGGTCGGCGATGTCATAGGCGTCGAGGTGGTCGCGCACCGCCTCGTAGACCCGCACCAGCGCATGGGTCATCAGGGTGTCGTCGGTGACATGGCCGTCGCCCTTGTGGAACGGCGCGAGCGGGCGGGCGGTGCGCCAGTCGTCGTGGAACGGGCCGACGATGCCCTCGACCCGGCCGCCGTGCCGCTTCACGATCTCCTCCGGTGTCCGGCCCTCCACCGGCCCGCCGAGCGCATCGCCGACGGCGGCGCCGACCAGCGCGCCGGTCGCCCGGTCCTCCAGGGACGGCGGGACGGGGGCGACGGGGGGCACCGGAGGCACCGGCGACGGCTGCGCGACCGCGGTGACGGGGGTGACCGGCAGGATCCGGGTGGCCTGCGCGTCGGGGGCGTGCGCCGCGGCCGGTGTCTGCTCGCTTGCGTAGGTCATGTGCGGGTGAGTCCTTCCACGGTGGGGGAGGGGGCGGGAGCCAGAAGGGCACGGGAGACGGCTTCCGGACGGGCCGGAGGGGGAGCCGCGGCGGCTTCGGGCGCGGTCAGCTCCGTACGGGCGAGCAGCCCGGCCAGCTCGACGAGATCCGTGCCGGCCAGCCGTGGCAGCGCACAGCCGGACAGCACCCGGCAGGCGTCGCGCCAGGTGCGGGGCAGGGCCTGCGCGCCGCCGAGCGCTCCGGTCAGCGCCCCGGCGAGGGCCGGTGCGGAGTCGGCGACCCGGGAGAGACAGGCGGCTGCCGGTACCGCCTCGGCGACCCGCCCGTCCGTCGCGAGGGCCAGTGCCAGCGCCACCGGGACGGTCTCGGCCGCGGCGATGCCGTAGCTGTAGACGTGGTCGACGATCTCGTGCTCCAGCACGGGCACCAGGGCGAAGGCGGTGCCGGGGCGGCCGGCGGCGCCGGGGCCGTCGGTGGCGAAGGACCGGGCGAGGCGGACCGCGTGCAGGGCGTTGCGGCGGATCTCGGTGCCTTCGGGGAGCTGGTCCAGCGCCGCCTCCACACAGCCGGCGGCCGCCGTGCCGCCGAGCGCGGAGGCGACCGCGGCGGCCATCGCCCGCGCGCCGTGCACCCCGTCGCCGTCCTGGGTGTAGCGCGCGTCGTACTCGGCCAGCTCGGCCGCGGCGGACGGCTCGCCCGGGTGCACCACGGCCAGTACGGCGGCGCGTACGCAGGCCGCGTCGTCGAAGTAGTGCGGGTTGTCATGGCCGGTGGCGGGCGGCCGCAGCCCGGCGGCGAGGTTGCCGAGCCCGGCCCGTACGGAGATCCGGGCGCGCAGCGGCAGGACGGCGGACTCGACCTCGGGCGCCCGGTCGGCGGCCGCGGCGACCTCGTTGGCGAGCGCGTTCCAGGCGAGGTCGAGGGCGGCCCGCATCCGGCGGTCCAGGCCCAGGTCGCTGAGGGGTGCGCCGGCCGCGGTGAGCACCGATTCGGCGGTGAAGGCCGCCCATTCGGCGTCGTCGGAGGGCCCCAGCCGCAGTGGTTCGGGCGGCTGGTTGAGGGCGATCGGCACGGGCAGCGTGGTGGTCGCGTTCTGCTCGGCGAAGGTGTCCAGCTCACGGGTCAGCCGCCGGGTCCACTCCGGCATCCGCGCCGCACGGTGCCGGGCCGCCGGCCACCCGGCGGCGTCCCCCGAGGCCACCCCCAGCAGCAGCCCCTCGATACGGCTCCGCGCACCGTCCGTGTCGCCGGGACCGGCGGCGCTCCCCACCGCTTCCCGGCCGTTCATCCGGCCCCCACCACGGCCTCGACGCCCGTCCCGGCCGGGGGCCCCGCCGTGGCACGGGCGCCCGGGTCCGTCCCCTGCGAGGTCAGCAGCTCCGCGATGTCCAGGACGTGATAGCCCGCCATCGACGGCAGACAGCTGCCGCGCGCCGGGCCGATGGCGGCGGCCCAGGCCCCGGGGATCGCGGCGGCGCCGCACAGCGCACCGGCCAGCGCCCCGGCGACGGCCGCCGTGGTGTCGGCGTCGCGCCCCATGTTGACCGCGGTCAGCACCGAGGCGGAGAAGTCACCGCGGGCCGCCTCGAACGCGCCGAAGGCCAGCCCGACGGCCTCCGGCGCCAGGTCCGTCCAGGGGTAGCCGCCGACCACGACGGCGGAGCGCACCGCGCGCTCGGTGCCGAGCCGGGTGATGCCCGGGTCGTGCCGGGAGCGCTGAGCGGCACCGACCGCCCGGCGCAGAGAGCGGGCGGTCCAGGAGTCCTCCGGCACGACGGACAGCGCGGCGGCGATCACCGCGTCGGTGGAGGCGGCGACCATGGCGGTGGCGACCCCGGCGGCCACCGCCCGGCCGCCGTAGATCCCCTCGCCGTCATGGCTGACCGTGCCGTCGATGGCGACGAGCCGGGCGGCCTCGGCGGGCCGTCCGGCGGCGAACACCCCGAACGGCGCGGCGCGCATCGCCAGCCCGTCGCTCCAGGCGTGCCGGTGCTGGGCGGAGATGGGCGCGGCCAGGCCCCGGCGCAGGTTCTCCAGGGTGCCGCGCTCACTGAAGCCCGCACCGCGGAACGGCCCCTCGTCACGGTCGGCGATCCACCGGTGCCAGGCGGCCTCGACATGGGCGACGGTCAGCGCCGAGCCGTGCGCGGCGAGCAGCAGCCCCGAGAAGATGGCGTACTCGGTGTCGTCGGTGCCGGCCGGGTCGTCCTCGACATAGCCCTCGATCCGGCCCCAGCGGCGGCGGATCTGCGAGGGCTTCATGTTCTCCGCGGGGGCTCCGAGCGCATCACCGACGGCGAGCCCGAGCAGCGCGCCCCGGGCCCGGTCGCGGACGGCCTCGCCCGCGCCGGGCCCGGCCGGATCCGCGGGCGGAGGGTGCGCTGCGCTCATGTGCGTGCCGTTCTGTCGTACGGGCCGGACCGCCGCCGGGGACCGCGGGGCGCCGCCCGGCTTCGGACCGCTGCGCTGTATCCGTGCCACGCGACGGCCCGGCTCTCCTGTCCCGGGCGGCAGGGTCACCCGGTCGACTCCCTCGGACGGCCCCGGAGTGGTGCGCCCGGCGGGCCCCGTACGGGCGTGTGACCCGGATCTCATCCCCGACCTCGCGGAAAAGCCGCAGGTCAGCGCGGTAAGTTCGGCCTTCCTTGCTAGCGGCGAAGGCCAATCCCCGCATAACTTCGAAGCGTTGGAGGGGGAAGTGCCGCCATCGGCCCACACCTCGCTCGCAGGGAGTAGGTACCGATATGTCCGTCATGGAGATCATGGATGCCGCGGCGCCGACGCATGTGGCCCACCGCGACAACCACACCCACCGCGATGTGAACGGTGGCTGGCTGCGCCCCGCCGTCTTCGGCGCGATGGACGGGCTGGTCTCGAACGTCGCCCTGATGACGGGCGCCGCCGGCGGCGCGCTGTCGCAGCAGGCGATCATCATCACCGGCCTCGCGGGCCTGGCGGCCGGCGCCTTCTCGATGGCGGCGGGGGAGTACACCTCGGTCGCCTCGCAGCGTGAGCTGGTGCAGGCCGAGCTGGATGTCGAGCGGGCCGAGCTGCGCAAGCACCCGAAGGACGAGCTGGAGGAGCTGGCGGCCCTCTACACCTCGCGCGGGGTCGAGCCGGCGCTCGCCCGGCAGGTCGCCGCACAGCTCTCCAAGGACCCGGAGCAGGCCCTGGAGATCCATGCCAGGGAGGAATTGGGCATCGACCCGTCCGACCTTCCTTCGCCTGCCGTGGCGGCGATTTCCTCCTTCGGATCGTTTGCGCTGGGCGCGCTGATGCCTCTTCTTCCTTACCTTTTGGGGGCTTCCGCGATCTGGCCCGCGGTGCTGTTCGCCCTGGTCGGACTGTTCGCCTGTGGGGCGGTCGTGGCGCGTGTGACGGCGCGTTCCTGGTGGTTCAGCGGGCTGCGGCAACTCGCCCTGGGTGGCGCCGCCGCGGGTGTGACGTACGCCCTGGGCGCACTGTTCGGAACCGTCGTAGGCTGACGTGTCATACGGGTGACTGCATAATTACAGCGTTACCCAGCGGTTTCGGTTTGTTGACGGCCGGGCATAAGGCCCAGGCGTCGCGGGCAATGTCGCTCGCCGAACGCCGCCTTGTGGGACGGCCTCGATTCCGTCCGCGTACTGACTCACCGCAGGTGCGGTGTCCGCATGCTGGAAGCCCCTTTTCGCTTTTTGAGAAGGGAGTCATCCTGTAACCTGCACGAAATTTCGCGGAGGGCCAACGTCGTCCCTCGGCAATGCCTATGCCACGACGACGTTGGGAGAGCCGATGCGTTTCGCGTCCACGCACTCCGCGACCACCAGCAGCAGCGACGCCGCCGCCTGGTCGCCCATGGACGGCCGCCCCGCCCAGCAGGGGATGTACGACCCCCGCAATGAGCACGACGCCTGTGGCGTCGGCTTTGTGGCCACCCTCACCGGCGAGGCCAGCCACGCACTGGTCGAGCAGGCGCTCACCGTCCTGACGAATCTGGAGCACCGCGGTGCCACCGGCTCGGAGCCCGACTCGGGCGACGGCGCCGGCATCCTGCTCCAGGTGCCGGACGCGTTCCTTCGCGAGAACGTCACCTTCGAGCTCCCCGAGGCCGGCGCCTACGCCGTCGGTATCGCCTTCCTCCCGTCCGACGCCCAGGAAGCGGCCGACGCCGTCTCGCGCATCGAGACGATGGCCGGTGAAGAGGGCCTGGACGTCATCGGCTGGCGGGTGGTCCCGGTCGCCCCGCAGCTGCTGGGCAACGGCGCGCGCGCCACCATGCCCGCCTTCTCCCAGATCTTCGTCGGCGACGGCAAGAACACCGGCCTGGCGCTGGACCGCAAGGCCTTCGCGCTGCGCAAGCGCGCCGAGCGGGAGGCCGGGGTCTACTTCCCCTCGCTGTCCGCCCGGACGATCGTCTACAAGGGCATGCTCACCACCGGACAGCTGGAGCCCTTTTTCCCGGACCTGTCCGACCGCCGCTTCGCCACCGCCATCGCGCTGGTGCACTCGCGGTTCTCCACCAACACCTTCCCGAGCTGGCCGCTGGCCCACCCGTACCGCTTCGTCGCGCACAACGGCGAGATCAACACGGTCAAGGGCAACCGCAACTGGATGCGCGCCCGTGAGTCGCAGCTCGCCTCCAAGCTCTTCGGCAGCGAGGACCTGGAGCGGATCTTCCCGGTCTGCACCCCGGACGCCTCCGACTCCGCCTCCTTCGACGAGGTCCTGGAGCTGCTCCACCTCGGAGGCCGCTCGCTGCCGCACTCCGTGCTGATGATGGTCCCCGAGGCGTGGGAGAACTCCCCCTCCATGGACCCGGCCCGGCGGGCCTTCTACCAGTACCACTCCACGATGATGGAGCCCTGGGACGGCCCGGCCTGTGTCACCTTCACCGACGGCACCCAGGTCGGCGCGGTCCTCGACCGCAACGGTCTGCGCCCCGGCCGCTACTGGGTCACCGACGACGGCCTGGTCGTGCTCTCCTCCGAGGTCGGCGTCCTGGACATCGACCCCGCGAAGGTCGTCCGCAAGGGCCGCCTGCAGCCCGGCCGGATGTTCCTCGTGGACACCGCCGAGCACCGCATCATCGAGGACGACGAGATCAAGGCGCAGCTCGCCGGCGAGCAGCCCTACCAGGAGTGGCTGGACTCCGGTCTGATCGAGCTGGCGGACCTGCCCGAGCGTGAGCACATCGTGCACACCCACGCCTCGGTCACCCGCCGCCAGCAGACCTTCGGCTACACCGAGGAAGAGCTGCGCGTCATCCTCGCCCCGATGGCCAAGGCCGGCGCCGAGCCCATCGGCTCGATGGGCACCGACTCGCCGATCGCCGCGCTCTCCGAGCGCCCCCGGCTGCTCTTCGACTACTTCACCCAGCTCTTCGCGCAGGTCACCAACCCGCCGCTGGACGCCATCCGCGAGGAGCTCGTCACCTCGCTGATCTCCTCCCTCGGCCCCCAGGGCAACCTCCTGGAGCCGACCCCGTCCTCCTGCCGCAGCGTGACCCTGCCCTTCCCGGTCATCGACAACGACGAGCTCGCCAAGCTCGTCCACATCAACGCCGACGGCGACATGCCCGGCATGAAGGCCGTGACCCTCTCCGGCCTCTACCGGGTCTCCGGCGGCGGCGAGTCGCTGGCCGCCCGGATCGAGGAGATCTGCGCCGAGGCGGACGCCGCCATCGACGACGGCGCCCGGCTGATCGTGCTCTCCGACCGCCACTCGGACGCCGAGCACGCGCCGATCCCGTCGCTGCTGCTCACCGCCGCGGTCCACCACCACCTCATCGGCACCAAGGAGCGCACCCAGGTCGGTCTGCTCGTCGAGGCCGGCGATGTGCGCGAGGTGCACCATGTCGCGCTGCTCATCGGCTTCGGTGCCGCGGCCGTCAACCCGTACCTGGCCATGGAGTCGGTCGAGGACCTCGTCCGCGCCGGCACCTTCCTGCCCGGCATCGAGGCCGAGGCCGCCATCAAGAACCTCATCAAGGCGCTCGGCAAGGGCGTCCTGAAGGTCATGTCCAAGATGGGCATCTCGACCGTCGCCTCCTACCGCGGCGCGCAGGTCTTCGAGGCCGTCGGCCTGGACGAGGCGTTCGTCGAGAAGTACTTCCACGGCACCGCCACCAAGATCGGCGGCGCCGGTCTGGACATCATCGCCAAGGAGGTCGCAGCGAGGCACGCCAAGGCCTACCCGGCCTCCGGCATCGCCGCCACGCACCGCGCGCTGGACATCGGCGGCGAGTACCAGTGGCGCCGCGAGGGCGAGCCGCACCTCTTCGACCCGGACACCGTCTTCCGGCTCCAGCACTCCACCCGCTCGCGCCGCTACGACATCTTCAAGCAGTACACCGACCGGGTGAACGAGCAGTCCGAGCGGCTGATGACGCTGCGCGGTCTGTTCTCCTTCGCCGCCGACCGCCCCTCGATCCCGATCGAGGAGGTCGAGCCGGCGTCCGAGATCGTCAAGCGCTTCTCCACCGGCGCCATGTCGTACGGCTCCATCTCCCAGGAGGCGCACGAGACCCTCGCCATCGCCATGAACCAGCTGGGCGGCAAGTCCAACACCGGTGAGGGCGGCGAGGACCCCGAGCGTCTCTACGACCCGGCGCGCCGCTCGTCCATCAAGCAGGTCGCCTCCGGCCGCTTCGGTGTGACGTCCGAGTACCTCGTCAACTCCGACGACATCCAGATCAAGATGGCCCAGGGCGCCAAGCCCGGCGAGGGCGGCCAGCTGCCCGGCCACAAGGTCTACCCGTGGGTCGCCAAGACCCGGCACTCCACCCCGGGCGTCGGCCTGATCTCCCCGCCGCCGCACCACGACATCTACTCCATCGAGGACCTGGCTCAGCTGATCCACGACCTCAAGAACGCCAACCCGCAGGCCCGCATCCACGTGAAGCTGGTCTCCGAGGTCGGCGTCGGCACCGTCGCCGCGGGTGTCTCCAAGGCGCACGCGGACGTGGTCCTGATCTCCGGCCACGACGGCGGTACGGGTGCCTCCCCGCTCACCTCGCTCAAGCACGCGGGCGGCCCCTGGGAGCTGGGCCTGGCCGAGACCCAGCAGACGCTGCTGCTCAACGGCCTGCGCGACCGCATCGTGGTGCAGACCGACGGCCAGCTCAAGACCGGCCGCGATGTCGTCATCGCCGCCCTGCTGGGCGCCGAGGAGTACGGCTTCGCGACCGCACCGCTGGTCGTCTCCGGCTGCGTCATGATGCGGGTCTGCCACCTGGACACCTGCCCGGTCGGTATCGCCACCCAGAACCCTGCGCTGCGCGAGCGGTTCAACGGCAAGGCCGAGTACGTCGTCAACTTCTTCCAGTTCATCGCCGAAGAGGTCCGTGAGCTCCTCGCCGAGCTGGGCTTCCGCACCCTCGACGAGGCCATCGGCCACGCCGAGCTGCTGAACACCTCCCGCGCGGTGGACCACTGGAAGGCGCAGGGCCTGGACCTGGCCCCGCTGCTGCACGTCCCCGAGCTGGCCGAGGGCGCCGTGCGCCACCAGGTCATCGAGCAGGACCACGGCCTGGCGAAGGCGCTCGACAACGAGCTGATCAAGCTCGCCGCCGACGCCCTGGCCGCGGACACCGCCGAGGCCGCCCAGCCGGTGCGGGCCCAGGTCGCGATCCGGAACATCAACCGGACCGTCGGCACCATGCTCGGCCACGAGGTCACCAAGAAGTTCGGCGGTGCCGGTCTGCCCGACGACACCATCGACATCACCTTCACCGGCTCCGCCGGCCAGTCCTTCGGCGCGTTCCTGCCGCGCGGCATCACGCTGCGCCTGGAGGGCGACGCCAACGACTACGTCGGCAAGGGCCTGTCGGGCGGCCGGGTCGTCGTCCGCCCGGACCGCGGCGCCGACCACCTCGCCGAGTACTCGACCATCGCGGGCAACACCCTCGCCTACGGCGCCACCGGCGGCGAGCTGTTCCTGCGCGGCCGGGTCGGCGAACGCTTCTGCGTCCGCAACTCCGGTGCCACGGTGGTCTCCGAGGGCGTCGGCGACCACGGCTGCGAGTACATGACCGGCGGCAACGCGGTCGTGCTGGGCGAGACGGGCCGTAACTTCGCGGCCGGTATGTCCGGCGGCTTCGCCTACGTCATCGACCTCGACAAGGCCAACGTCAACAAGGAGCTCGTCGACGCGGTGAACCCGCTGGACGAGGCCGACAAGCAGTGGCTGCACGACGTCGTGCAGCGCCACCAGGAGGAGACCGGCTCCACCGTCGCGGCCAAGCTCCTCGCCGACTGGGATGCCGCAGCCGCGCGCTTCAGCAAGGTCATCCCGCCCACGTACCAGGCAGTGCTCGTCGCCAAGGACGCCGCTGAGCAGGCCGGACTCTCCGAGTCCGAGACCCACGAGAAGATGATGGAGGCGGCGACCAATGGCTGACCCCAAGGGCTTCCTGAACCACGAGCGCGAGGTCGCCAAGACCCGCCCCGTCGAGGAGCGCGTCAAGGACTGGAACGAGGTCTACCAGCCCGGCTCCCTGCTGCCGATCATCAGCAAGCAGGCGTCGCGCTGTATGGACTGCGGTATCCCGTTCTGCCACAACGGCTGCCCGCTCGGAAACCTCATCCCCGAGTGGAACGACTACGCCTACCGCGAGGACTGGACCGAGGCCAGCGAGCGGCTGCACGCGACCAACAACTTCCCGGAGTTCACCGGTCGCCTCTGCCCCGCGCCCTGTGAGGCCGCCTGTGTGCTGGGCATCAACCAGCCGCCGGTGACCATCAAGAACGTCGAGGTCTCCATCATCGACAAGGCGTGGGACAACGGGGACGTCACCCCGCAGCCGCCCGAGCGCCTCTCCGGCAAGACCGTCGCCGTCATCGGCTCCGGTCCGGCCGGACTGGCCGCCGCCCAGCAGCTGACCCGGGCCGGCCACACCGTCGCCGTCTACGAGCGCGCGGACCGTATCGGTGGTCTCCTCCGCTACGGCATCCCCGAGTTCAAGATGGAGAAGCGCCACATCAACCGCCGCATCGAGCAGATGCGCGCGGAGGGCACCAAGTTCCGCACCGAGGTGGAGATCGGCCGCGACCTCGACGCCAAGAAGCTGCGCAAGCGCTACGACGCCGTCGTCATCGCCGCCGGATCCACCACCTCCCGCGATCTGCCGGTGCCCGGCCGTGAGCTGAACGGCATCCACTTCGCGATGGAGTACCTCCCGCTCGCCAACAAGGTGCAGGAGGGGGACCTGACCGTCGCCCCGATCACCGCCGAGGGCAAGCACGTCGTGGTCATCGGCGGCGGCGACACCGGCGCGGACTGCGTCGGCACCGCCCACCGTCAGGGCGCGGCCTCCGTCACCCAGCTGGAGATCATGCCCCAGCCCGGCGAGGAGCGGAACGCCAACCAGCCCTGGCCGACCTTCCCGATGCTCTACAAGGTCACCTCCGCGCACGAGGAGGGCGGCGAGCGGGTCTACTCCGTCTCCACCACCCACTTCGAGGGCGACGAGGACGGCAACGTCCAGTGGCTGCACCTGACCGAGGTGGAGTTCAAGGACGGCCGTCCGACGCCGAAGCCCGGCACCGAGCGGAAGATCCCGGCCCAGCTGGTCACCCTCGCGATGGGCTTCACCGGCACCGACCAGGAGAACGGCCTGGTCGAGCAGTTCGGCCTGGAGCTCGACGAGCGCGGCAATGTCGCGCGCGACGCCGACTTCGCCACCAACGTCCCCGGTGTGTATGTCGCCGGTGACGCCGGGCGCGGCCAGTCCCTGATCGTGTGGGCCATCGCCGAGGGCCGTTCCGCGGCCAAGGGCGTGGACCGCTTCCTCACCGGAGTCAGCGCCCTGCCGGCTCCCATCAAGCCGACGGACCGGGCACTGACCGTGTGACCGACCGTCCCCCGATGTCCCGTACAACGTCGTGCGGAACAACCGCGGCGCCTGCCTCCTCCCCCGACCGGAGGGCAGGCGCCGCGGCGTTTGTGCTGCCGGGCCCGCTGCGCCGCGGCCGCTGCCCTAGGAGCCGCCGCGTGCGGCCGGGAAGCGCCGCCCCAACTGCCGTGCCATCTCCTGTGCGGACGCCGGCACGGCCTGCGGCGGGGGAGTGCCCGGCGGCCGGAAATCGTGCACCGGCGGATGCCACGCCCCCAGGTCGATCCGCCCGTCGCCCAGCGGCAGCACCCACCGCGGATCGGCATGCACCCGCAGCACCTGCGCCTCGATCTGTGTCCACGCGCCGTCGGTGACCGTCCGCTCGCCGACCCGGCGCGCCTCCAACTGCACCGGACAGTGCACCAGTCGGGGCGGCCGGACCAGCTCGGACGGCTCCGTCCACGGCGCGTCCGTGGAGTACGGCAGGGCGCTGGTCCCCTCCTCGGTGCCCGTCCCGTCCGGCGGCAGATTGAAGACCACGTCCGGGCGTACCGCGAGGTTCTGCGC
The DNA here is from genome assembly GCF_028870195.1 of Streptomyces sp. G7(2002). Taxonomy (NCBI): domain Bacteria; kingdom Bacillati; phylum Actinomycetota; class Actinomycetes; order Kitasatosporales; family Streptomycetaceae; genus Streptomyces; species Streptomyces sp. G7(2002). The sequence continues at coordinate 2,817,230 of NZ_CP102609.1, read as the reverse complement.
GGTCCGGCCGCGAGCCGGCAGCCAGACGCTGACGACCGGTCCGAGCTCCCACCGGATGCGCAGCTCGACCAGCACGAATGTCCCGTCGTCGTTCTCCGTGGACAGCAGCGCCGGGGCGACCGAACTGCTTTCCTCCAGCGCGCCTTTCATGGTGCCGAGGATAGAAGCCGGTTGATTCGGTGCTCACCGAAATGTTATCAGAGGTTACTCTGTGTACATGAAACGATGGGACGCCGATCAGGAAAGCGTCGCGGAAACCCCCGATCTGGCCGCCCTCGCGGCGCTGCTCGCGGACCGCACCCGTGCCGCGATCTGTATGGCCCTGCTCGACGGCGGCACCTGGACCGCGGGCGAACTGGCCGAATACGCCGCGGTGGCGCCGTCCACCACCACCGAGCACCTCAACCTCCTGGTCTCCGGCGGACTGCTCGCCGAGGAGCGCCAGGGGCGACGGCGATACGTACGGCTGGCCGGGCCGGAGACCGCGGAGACCCTGGAGAACCTCGCCGGTCTGGCCCCCTACCGCCAGGTCCCGATCCGCTCCCTGGCCGAGGCCAACCACCGCCGGGCGCTGCACCACGCCCGGACGTGCTACGACCACATCGCCGGCGCCCTCGGCGTCGCCATCGCCGAGGCGATGACCGAACGCGGCCTGCTGGCGCGGGACTACGGCCTGGTGCTGACCGCCGCCGGCGCCGACTGGCTCGCCGCGCTCGGCATCCCCGACGCCGCGCCGCCGGCCGCCCACCGGGCCCATGTCCGCACCTGCCTCGACTGGACGGTGCGCCGTCAGCATCTCTCCGGCGCGGTCGGTGCCGCGCTCTACCGGCACGCCCTGGAGCGCGACTGGGTCGTCAAGGCCGTCGCCACCCGCATCCTCACCCTCACCGCGGCGGGCCGTGCCGCCTTCCGGGCGCAGCTCGGACTGCCCGACGAGGCGCTCTTCCCCTCCCTGGCCCTCCCGGCGCCCCGCACCTGACCGGCGAAGGCCCTCCTCAGGCCTCGCCGACCTGGCCGATCCGGTCGTCGCCGAGCTTGCGCTGGGTGTCCTGGAGCAGGATCCGCAGCAGACCGGCGAGCTGTTCCTGCTGCGCGGGGGTGAGCCCGTCGATCAACTCCGCCTCGCGGTGGAGCACTTGGTCGACGGTGGCCTCGATCAGGTCATGGCCGGCCGGGGTCAGCTCGACGAGGACCGTCCGCGGGCGGCCCTCGCCGGGCCGGCGGGTGACCAGCCCCTCGCGCTCGGCGCGGGCCACCCGCTGGGAGACCGCTCCCGCGGTGACCATGGAGCGACGGCCGAGCTCACGGGTCGTCAGGGTGTAGGGCTCGCCGCTGCGGCGCAGCACGCTGAGCAGATCGAGGGTGGCCGGGTCCATCCCGGCGCGGGCCAGTACCCGGCGCCGGTCGTCGCCCAGCAGCTTCGCCAGCTGCCAGATCGGCGTCACGATCCCGATCGAGGAGACCGGGGTGCCGGGGCGCTCGCGCTCCCAGGCGGCGGCGATCTCCTCCACGGGGTAGGGGGAGGCCTCGGCCTCCGGGCGGCCGTCGCCGCCCTCCGCCTCGGATTCTCTTGCCACGGGCCCTCCCGGCGATGTTATGTTCAGCTCTAAATTTAGACCTGAACGTGATGGACGGAGCTCAGCATATGTCACGCACCATCCTGGTCACCGGCGGCGGAACCGGCATCGGACGCGCCGTCGCCCACCACTTCGCGGACCGTGGCGACGACGTCCTCGTCACCGGCCGGCGCCTCGCACCCCTGGAGGAGACCGCGGCCGGCCGGGGAACCGTACGCCCGCTGGTGTGCGACCACACCGACCCCGGGTCGCTCACCGAGCTGCTCGACCGGCTCCCCGAGCGGATCGACGTCCTGGTCAACAACGCCGGCGGCAACACCGACTTCGACACCGACGCGGCCACCGACCTGGCGTCCTGGGCCCGGGACTTCCGCGCCAACCTCGACGCGAACCTGGTCAGCGCCGCCCTGACCACCCGGGCGCTGGACGGACGGCTGGCGGCCGGCGGCGCGGTCGTCCACCTCGGGTCGATCGCCGCCGACCAGGGTGCCGGCTCCTACGGGGCGGCCAAGGCCGGCCTCGCCTCCTGGAACGTCGAACTGTCCCGGACCCTCGGCCCCCGCGACATCACCGCCAACGTCGTCGCACCGGGCTATATCGCCGACACCGAATTCTTCCGCGACCGGCTCACCGACGAGCGCCGCGACCAGCTGGTGGCGAACGCGGCGGTGGGCCGCGCGGGGAGCCCGGAAGACATCGCGGGAACGGTGGCCTTCCTGGCGTCACCTGCGGCCCGGCACCTCACCGGCCAGGTCCTGAACGTCAACGGCGGGACCCGCACCACCCGTTGACGCCGGCCCGCCCGTACGGGGCGTGGCGGTGCGCCCTACGCGCCGCCGCCCTCCGTGAGCCGGGCCGGGAAACCGCCGGTCGCGACCGGCCCCCAGCGCAGCGGCGTCACCCGGATCAGCGACTTGCCCTGCTTGCGCATCGCCTCCCGGTACTGGTCCCAGTCCGGGTGCTCACCGGCGATGTTGCGGTAGTACTCGACGAGCGGCTCGATCGAATCCGGGGTATCGATGATCTCGGCCTCGCCGTCGATCTGCACCCACGGACCGTTCCACTCGTCCGACAGCACGATGACGCTGACCGAGGACACCCGGCGGGCGTTACGGACCTTGGCGCGCTCCGGGTACGTCGCCATCACCAGCCGCCCGGAGTCGTCCACCCCGCAGGTCAGCGGCGAGCCCTGCGGGGTGCCGTCGCTGCGGCGGGTGAGCAGGATCGCACGGTGCCGGGGGCGGACGAACTCCAGCAGCTCGGGCAGGTCGACACGGGTGTTGGTGGCGGTGGAAGGGCTCATGCGGGCGAGCCTAGGGGGTGTCTCCCACGGAGAGCGGGGAGACACCCCCTGGGGCGTGGAGCGCCCTCGAAGGCGGAGCGGCGCACCGGACCGGCCGCCGCGGCGGACCGGCGGTCAGCCCTTGAGGAGGTCCTTGCCGGTGGCCGCGTCCACGACCTTGCGGTCGCCCAGCGCGCTCTTGAGCCGCACCTTCACCTTGTCGGTCGCCAGCTGCTCGGTGCACATCCCCTTGGAGCTCTTCCGCTTGCCCCAGCCGGTGATCACCACCAGGTCCTTCGACTCATGGCTGCGGGCGCCGAAGCGGACATCGCAGGCGCTGTGCCCGACGGTGACGGTGATCTCGCGTACTCCCGTGTTCTTGGGCCGGTCCGCGCCGGCCAGCGGCAGCAGCGCCTGCTTCCGCCCGGAGACCGGGTCGACCTTCGGCCAGTGCCGCACGATCTGGTCCGCGCGCTGCTCGAAGGCGTCCGGCTTCTTCGGCGGCGGCGCGCTGCCCACGGTCTGCTGCTTCTGGCCGCAGCCGGACAGCACGGCGGTGCCGGACACCGCCAGGGCGAGCACGGTGGTGAGGGTACGGGTGCGGGAGAGGTGGGATCCTCGCATGACATGCCTCCTTGGTTCGGCGATGAGACGCACCAAAGGCAAGACAGGTTCCGGCCGCCTTCCGCCCTCGTGTGCCGGGACGCTTCCGCTCCGCGCTCAATCCGCCCACGGCGCAAAGCCGGTGGCCACCGGCTCTGTGCTCGCTAGCGTCCAGGCCATGGACGCACTCACCGAGATCACCCCCACCGTCTGGCAACTCGCCTTCCCCGTCGGGCATGTGTACCTCGTCGCCCTCCCCGACGACGGATACGCCGCCATCGACACCGGCGTCCCCGGCTCGGCCCCCGCCGTCCTCGGCGCACTGGCCCGGCTCGGCGGCCGGCCGGACCAGCTGCGGCAGATCGTGCTCACCCACTCCCACATCGACCACATGGGCTCCGCCGCCGACCTGGTCGACGCCACCGGCGCCCGCGTACTGGCCGGCGCGCTGGACGCCCCGTACATCCGCGGCACCGCACCCGAACCCGCGCCGGTGTTCAGCCCCGCGGAGCGGTCGCTGTTCGAAGGGATCATGGCTGATTTCGCGGCCGCCGGGATCCCGCCGCTGCGCCCTGTCGAGGTCGATGTCGCCCTGCACGAGGGGGACACCCTCGACGGCTGGCCGGAGCCGGTGCGGGTGCTGCACGTCCCCGGCCACACACCCGGCGGGATCGCGCTGCACCTCCCCGAGAGCCGGCTGCTCTTCCCCGGCGACATCATCGGCGCCACCCCCGACGGCACCCGGGCGGTCCTCGGCCCCGGCAATGTCGCACGCGAGGAGGCCATCGCCTCCTTCCGGCGGCTCGCCGCCCTCGACGAGGTCGACACGGTGTGCGTCCCGCACGGCGTCCCGCTGCGCACCGGAGCCCGGGACGTCCTGGCCGCGGCCACCCCCGAGAAGGACTGGCAATGAGGGCGCCGGACGGCCGCGGCACGCCGCCCGGCGCTCGGGCCGTCACCGTGCCGCTGACCGTGCGCGATCTGACACCCGCCGATCTGCCGGCCTGCGGCTGGTCCGGATCGCCGCTCCATCTGGCGCATGTGGAGCGGGAGTTGGTGAGGGCCCGGCTCGGCGAAGTGGACTATCTCGCGGTCTGCCCGCCCTCCGGGGAGCCGGTCGCGATCGGCGGGGTCGACCACCGCGCACGGCCGGACGCGGGCCTGCTGTGGCAGCTCGCGGTGCTGCCCGCCCTCCAGTCGTGCGGTATCGGGAGTGTCCTGATCGCCGCGGCCGAAGAGCGGATACGCGGCCGCGGGGTGCACCGTGCCGAACTCGCCGTGGAGGAGGACAATCCGCGGGCGCGCGCCCTCTACGAGCGGCTGGGCTACCGGGCGTACGGGCGGCAGCCCGAGGCCTGGGACGCGCAGGGGCCGGACGGGGTGGTGCGCCGGTACGAGACGATGTGCACGCTGATGCGCAAGGAGCTGTAGCGGCGCCCGCGGCCGTCGCGTCAGCCCGACTCGCGGGCCATGACGTGGAAGGTGCCCAGCCGGTGGGTCTCGGGCGGGGCGGCCGGGTCGAGGAGCAGGTCGGCGACCAGGCCGGCGATCCGCTCCGGGGGTGTGATCTCGGCGCGGACACTGGTCAGCCGGGGGCGCAGCAGCCGCGCCGGCAGCAGATCGTCCACGCCGACCACCGCGAGGCGGTCCGGGCCTTCGGCGCCGACGGTGTGGCCGGCGTCCTGGAGGGCGCGCATCAGCAGCATCGCGTACTCGTCGTTGTACCCGAACACCGCGTCCAGACCCAGCTCCGGCCAGGCGGCGGCCAGTTCCGCCGCGGACTCCTCGGTGCGGGCGAGGTCGAGCGGGCGCACCTGTGCGCCGGGGTGCGCGGCGGCCGCGGCCCGTACGCCCGCCAGCCGGAGCTCCGCGCAGTCCGCCGGCCCCGGCTCGGCGGGCCGCACCACCCCGATCCGCCGGCGGCCGCGGGCCAGGAGGTGTTCACCGGCCCGGAGTCCGGCCTCCCGCTGGTCGAGGAGGAGGGTGTGGGCGCCGGCTGGCGCCGACCGGCCGAGGACCAGGACCGCGGCGGTGCCGGCGCGGTGCAGCAGCTCGACGGCGGGCGCGTCCAGCGGCGGTCCGTACAGGTTCAGTACGGCGGCGGGCCGCAGTTCGGCCCAGGCGCGGGCGGCCGCCATGGGGGAGTGCGCGGGCGCACCGTGCAGCACGCCGGTGTAGCCGAGGCGGTGCAGCGCGGTCTGGAAACCGGCCAGGAAGCGGGTGATGAGGGGGCCGAAGACCTCGGCGGCGTCGGCGGGGGCGGCCAGCAGTACGATGCGGCCCCGGCCGGCCCGCAGACTGCGGGCGGCGGCGTGCGGCACATACCCCAGTTCCTCGGCGGCGGCCCGGACCCTGGCCTGGGTGCGCTCGCCGACCCGCCCGGCGGCCTGCCCGTTCAGGACGTAGGAGACCGTCGCGCGCGAGACCCCGGCGCGACGGGCAACCGCCGCACTGGTCGGGGGTGTTGGGGTGGCCCGTGGGCCGGCTCGGTCAGTCATCCTGCCGGGCATCCTCGCACAGCGGAAATCTCCGGCGGGTCGGGGCGGAGCGCGCTCCCCCGCTCAACTGACACGTGTAACGTCTGGCCGGTGTGAACCGGCCCGGGGAACGGGACCGGACCATCGGGAGTCGGAGAGCGCGGGAACCGAAGAGAGGCAGGGGCATGCAGTTGCACACCCACGAATGGGGCACCGGCGAACGCGTCGCGGTGCTGGTCCACGGTCTGATGTCCGATCACCGCACCTGGAACCGGGTCGGTCCGGCGCTCGCCGGCCGGGGCTACCGGGTGCTCGCCGTCGATCTGCGCGGCCACGGCCGCAGCCCGCGCGGCGAGTACGGCACCGAGCTGTTCGCCGAGGACCTCGTGGAGACCCTGCCCGCCGCCCCCGAGGTCGTCATCGGGCATTCACTGGGCGCGCTGGCGCTGTCCCTGGCGGTGGAGCGGCTGCAGCCACGGCGGGCGGTGTACTGCGATCCGGCCTGGTCGCTCGCCCGGCTCGGACAGCCCGTCGACCCGGCCCTGTTCGTCGCGTTCAAGAGGGCCGACCGGGAGATGGTGCGGACCTTCAATCCGCGCTGGAGCGACGCCGATGTCGATCTCGAACTGGCCACGGTCGCGGACTGGGACACCGGGACCGCCCTCGCACTGTCCGCCGTCCATCTGCAGGACCACACGCCCCAGAAGCCGGTCGTCCCGTCCCTGGTGCAGTTCGCGGGGGAGGGGTTCCTCTTCTCCGAGCAGGCGGCGGCCGAGCTGACCGAGCGGGGCTTCGAGGTGCGTACGGTGCCCCGCACGGGACACACCATCCACCGCGACGACTTCGACGGCTTCATGGCGGGCCTGGAGGGCTGGGTCTAGGAACCGGACCGCGAGCCTTGGGGCAAGTCGGCTTTCCGTCAGGTATCGCAGTCCAGCAGCGTCTTGCACAGCCCGCAGCGTGCCTGGAGCCGGCCGCGGACCGGGACCCGGATCCGCTGATGGCAGGCGGGGCACGGGAACGACACCCGCAGGGGCGACGGGCCCTCGAAGGCATAGCCCTCACCGGCGGCGGGCGGCCGGCCCGCGCGCCGCGGGTCCTGTGCCGCCCGGCGGTCCTTGGCGTAGCGCAGCCGGGCGGCCCACCCCGCCTCGGCGAGCGGCGGCCGGCGCAGGTCCTGGCGGGCCCGTGCCGCGCCCGCCGTGTACGCGTCGTACGCCTGCGGGCTGGTGAACCACGGCGCCGGGTCCTCCCCGAAGAACCGGGCCCGCTTGGCGAGGACATAGCCGAACTCCTCCGGCGTCAGATAGCCCAGCTTCTGCGAGAACGGGCCGTGCTCGCGGTAGGCGTCCAGCAGCAGCCAGCCCGCGCCGAGATAGGCGGCGGCGGTGTCGGTGAGGATCTCGTTGTCGCGGGTGCCGGGGAACGCCAGGTCCAGGCGGTGAAGGTAGACATGCATCACCTCGTGGGCCAGCGCGGCGCCGATGTCCTTGCGGTGCTTGGTGAAGCGCTCGTTGAGCTCGATGAAGTACTCCGGCCCCGCGGTGAGTTCGACATTCGCGGCGTGCTCCATCTCGCGGAAGGTGATGACTGCCCGCGCGTCCGGCAGATGCAGCTGCCGGACCATGGCGCGGGCCACCCGCTGCGCGCCCAGATGCAGGTCCTCGGTCTCGTCGAAGGCCACATCGACGGGCAGCACGCTGGTGCCGAAGGTGCTCACCGTGTCGTACGAAAGGCGTTTGAACAGCGCGTGGACGGCCGCGCGCACCGTGTCGAGGTGGGGGTATCCGTGCTCGATCTCTCTGCCGCCCGTGGTCACCCGGCCACTGTACGGGGGGCCGGGAAAGTCCGGTATGAACCGTACGGGGCGTGGCGCGTACGGGAGTTGGCCGGATGCGCACCCTTGTCACCCTGATCGGCCACTCCACATAATCACAGGGCGCTGTACGGACTCATCCCCCACTGGGTCCGGACGCCTCACGGCGTGCTGTCGTCCTCCATGTGCTGTGCGCGACGGCCACGTCCGGCTCCGGTGTTGGCATGGGCTCGTCATCGACGTGCAACCCCCCACGAAAGGAAGCCCGTTGCGCACCTACCGGAAGCACCTCAAGAGAGCCACCGCCGTCGGCGCGGTCGCCCTGGCCGCCTTCAGCCTCCAGCCCGGCTCGGCCTCGGCCGCGCCCGCCCCGGAACCCTCCACCAAGGTCGTCGGCGGCACCAAGGCCGACCAGGGTGAATTCCCCTTCATGGTCCGGCTGTCGATGGGCTGTGGCGGAGCCCTCTACGCCAAGGACATCGTGCTCACCGCGGCGCACTGCGTCGACGGGAGCGGCGACAACACCTCCATCACCGCCACCGCCGGCGTGGTCGACCTGGAGGACTCCGCCGCCGTCAAGGTCAACTCCACCAAGGTCCTCCAGGCCCCCGGCTACAACGGCAAGGGCAAGGACTGGGCGCTGATCAAGCTCGCCAAGCCGATAGACCAGCCCACCCTGAAGATCGCCGAGGACGACAAGCTCAACAACGGCGACTTCACCATCGCCGGCTGGGGCGCCGACAAGGAAGGCGGCGAGCAGCAGCGCTACCTCCTCAAGGCGACCGTGCCGTTCGTCGACGACGCCGCCTGCAAGAAGGCCTACGGCGACCAGCTGACCCCCGGTGACGAGATCTGCGCCGGCAAGCTGGACACCGGCGGCACCGACACCTGCCAGGGCGACTCCGGTGGCCCGATGTTCCGCAAGGACGACGCCGGCAAGTGGCTCCAGGTCGGCATCGTCTCCTGGGGCGAGGGCTGCGCACGACCCGGCAAGCCCGGTGTCTACAGCGAGGTGAGCGCATTCGCCGCCGACATCAAGAAGGCCGCGGGCGAACTGGGCGGCTGACCGCCCCCCCGCACACCGGGGCCCGGGGAGCCGCCCCCCGGGCCCTTCGCAGGGGGACCAAGGTCCCGGACCCCGGTCCCGGCCTTTGGTCCCCCCGCTCCAAGGACCTCGGTCCCGCAGCCCCGGGACCAAGTACCGCCTCCCGGGCGGGCCTTGTGCCGTCACGGATGACCGGACGGCCCCTGGGCGGCCCCGCCCGGGCTCCCTAGCGTGAACGGCATGACCACCGAGCCCCGCCGCCGTCCCCCGGCGCCCGACCGCCACCGCCGCACGACGGTCTGCGCCGCACTGCTCCTCGCCGCCTCCGCCGCGGCCCTCGCCTATGTCCTGCTCGGCGGACATCACGACCTCGTCGAGTCGCCGGACGATGTCCCCTCGAACGCGGTCCGGGGCTGAACTGCACCGCCTCACCCGGCGTCGGTCCACCGGACCGGCCCCGGCGGCCCCTGCGCGCATGCCGCGGGCCCCGCGCAGCGGATGGCCGACGAACCTGCCGCGGCACCGCGCCGCGGCCAAGGCCGGCCCGGCGCTGCTCCTGCTGTTCCTCGTCGGGCTGGAAGCCGTGGGGATGGCCCACCAGCCCGCCCGGCCGCACGCGACCATGGCGGCCATCGCCGTCGCGGTCTGTCTGTGCGCGGTGCCCTCCGTCCGGATCCCGCTGACCGTCCGGGCCGCCGCCGCGGCCGTGATCTCGCTGACGGGATCGGCGGTGCTGCTCGCCGGACCGCACCCCGCGCAGGTATGGGGCCTGGGCGAGGGCCTCGCCCTGCTCCTGCTGCTCGCCGGTGTGGTCCGCCGGGCGCCCGCCCGCACCGCCGCCGTCCTCGGCCCGCTGCTGGGCCTGGCCTGCGTCCTCACCCCGCTGCGGGACCTCCGGCCGGGCATCTTCACCGTCGTCCAGGCGGTGCTCACCGTGGTCGTCGCCGCCTACTCGCTGACCCTGCGCCGGCAGGACGCCCAGCGGCTGCGCGACCTCGCGGCGGTCCGGGCCGCCGAGCGCCTGGAACTGGCACGGGAACTGCACGACCTGGTCGCTCACCACGTCACCGGCATCGTCGTCCAGGCCCGCGCGGCCCGCTACACCGCCCTCGACGGACCGCCGGCCGGCGCCACCTTCGAACGGATCGAGACCGCCGGCAGCGAGGCGCTGGGCGCGATGCGCCGGCTGGTGCGGGTCCTGCGCGAGGACGGGGCGCGGGCCCACCCGCTCGCCGGGCTCGCCGAGGTCCGCGCGATGACCGACACCTTCTCCCGCACCGGCCCACCGGTCGTCCTCGCCCTCGAAACCGGCGCGGCGAACGCCCTGCCCGCCGAGGTGGCCGCGGCCGTCCACCGCATCGTGCGCGAGGCACTCACCAACATCCGCAAGCATGCGGCGGACGCCACCGCGGTACGCATCGGCCTGCGGTCCGTACCCCGCGGGGTGGAACTGCGCGTCGCCAACGACGGCGGCGCCCCCGCCCGCCTCTCCGAACAGGCCCGCGGCGGCGGCTTCGGCCTGGCCGGACTCACCGAACGGGCCGAGGCGATGGGCGGCCGGCTCACCGCGGGCCCCGCGCCGGAGGGCGGCTGGGAACTCACCGCCGTCCTGCCCCTCGACGGCGGGGCGACGGCCTGACCCGCGCCCGCCCCGCCCGCCGCACATCTGTCCAACACCTGCCCCTCCTTTGTCCATAGGCGCACGCCCCGCACCGGCAGCACGCTGTCCGCCGACAGGCAGTGCAGGCACGAAGGAGGACCGCGCGCGTGAACGAACAGACAGGTGCCCCGACCGGGCCCAGCCGCCGGAAGGTCGTCGCCGCCACCGCGCTCGCCGGGGTCGCCGGCACCCTCCCGCTCGCCCCGCGGACCGCCACGGCCGCACCCCGCGCGGCGGAGGCGGTGCTGCGGTCCGACGCGCTGGAGGTCCGCGTCGACACCGCCTTCCCGCGCATCGTCTCCTACACCGACCGCGGCACCGGCGCCGTCCTCCACGGCCAGGACACCCCCGTCAACCGGCTCCTCATCGACGGCACCGCCCACACCCCACGGGTCACCCACCGCACCCGCGCCGGCCGCGCCACCTACACCCTCGGCCTCGACGGCGGCGCCGGCATCACCGTCGAGATCGCCGTCCACGGCCGGCAGATCACCTGGCGGGTCACCGGCATCACCGACACCCCGGCACTGCGCATCGGCACCCTGGAGATCCCCGGCCTCGCGCTGCTAAGCGTCCGCAGCGACCAGCCCGGCGCCACCCTGCTGGCCGCCCGCATCGAACTCGACAAGGCCAAGAGCGGCGACACCCTCGTACAGGTCACCGACGACACCCCCGCCGAGGCCACCCCCACCGGCTGCGCCTACGCCGTCGTCGCCACCGGCCACCTGGCCGCCGGCATCGAGACCAACACCTCCTACGACCGGCCCGCCGGCACCACCACCTGGGAGAACGGCCGGCTGTGGCGGCAGACCACCCAGGGCGACGGCTTCGTCAGGGCGCAGCTGGGCTGCGGCCAGTGGACCCACCGGGCGGCCGGACAGCCGTCCCCCACTCCCGCCTCCTCTCCAGCGGGAGGCGCCCCCAACGCCACCGACCCGCTGCCGTACGCGACCGTCATCGTCACCCGCGACCGCAACGGCGACGGAACGGCCGACTGGCAGGACGCCGCCATCGCGCTGCGCGACATCATGGTGATGCCGCTGGGCGCCGACGCACAGCATCTGCGGGTCGTCCCGCACATCCCGTTCAACTTCGCCAGCCAGGCCACCAACCCCTTCCTCGCCACCCTCGACAACGTCAAACGGATCGCGCTGGCCACCGACGGGCTGCGGCAGTTCACCCTGCTCAAGGGCTACCAGTCCGAGGGCCACGACTCCGCACACCCCGACTACGGCGGCAACTACAACGAACGGGCCGGCGGCCTCACCGACCTCAACACCCTGCTGCGCGCCGGAAAGAAGTGGCACAGCGACTTCGCGGTGCACGTCAACGCCACCGAGTCCTACCCCGTCGCCCACGCCTTCTCCGAGCGCCTCGTCAACAAGGACGACAAGCAGTGGGACTGGCTCGACCAGTCCTACCGCATCGACGCCCGCCGCGATCTGGTCTCCGGCGACATCGCCCGGCGCTTCGCCCAGCTGCGCAAGGAGACCGACCCCGCGCTGAACACCCTCTACATCGACGTCTTCCGCGAGTCCGGCTGGAACTCCGACCGCCTCCAGCGCCATCTGCGCGACCAGGGCTGGCAGGTCACCACCGAATGGGGCCACGGACTGGAACGCTCCGCCCTGTGGTCGCACTGGGCGACGGAGACCGACTACGGGCCCGACACCTCACGCGGTATCAACTCCCGGCTGATCCGCTTCCTGCGCAACCACCACAAGGACGTCTTCGCCGACAAGTGGCCCACGCTGCTCGGCAACCCCCGGATGGGCAACTTCGAGGGCTGGGTCGGCAAGACCGACTGGCACACCTTCCACACCCTCATCTGGACCGACGCGCTGCCCGCCAAATACCTGCAGGCGTACCCGATCAGGACCTGGGGCGCACACGAGATCACCTTCGAGGGCCCCACCCGGACCTCCGTCAGCGACGCGGAAGGCGCCCGCAAGATCACCACCGACGGCCGGCTCGTCTACGACGACGGCACCTACCTGCTCCCCTGGGAGCCCCGGCGGGCCACCGACCCGGACCGGCTCTACCACTACAACCCCCGAGGCGGCACCACCACCTGGTCCCTGCCCCGCGGCTGGCGGGGCAGCGCAGCCGTCTACGCCTACCGGCTCACCGACCAGGGCCGCACCCAGGAAACCCGGGTCCCCGTCAGCGGCGGCCGGATCACCCTCACCGCCCGGCCCGGGGTGGCCTATGTGGTCCACCGCACCAAGGCCCCCGCCCAGGGCGACCCCCACTGGGGCGAGGGCACCCCGCTGACCGACCCCGGCTTCCACTCCGGAACCCTCGACGGCCGGCAGGTCACCGGCCCGGCCTCGGTCCGGCTCAGCAAGCTGGGCGACTACGAGCTGGTCATCGGCGCGGGCGCCGCCGCCACCGTCGCCCAGAAACTCGCCCGGCTCGCCCCCGGCAGCTACGCCGCCTCGGTCCAGGTCGAGGTCGGCGCCACGGCGGGCGAACGGCGACGGGCCGGCCTGGAGATCCGCACCGCCGACGGCCTCACCGCCACCAACTGGACCGACACCTCCACCGCCGGCAACTACGTCGCCGCCGACCGCAAATCCGGCACCCGTTTCCAGCGTCTCTTCACCCACTTCACCGTCCCCGAGGGCGGCGGCCCGGTCACCCTCACCCTGACCGCGGCGGCCGGCCGGGCCCGCGTCCGCTTCGACAACCTCCGCGTCGTGCCCGCCCGGCCCACCACCAGGAAAGGCGCCCTGGCCTACGAGGACTTCGAGCACGTCCCCCAGGGCTGGGGCGTCTTCGTCAAGGGCGACGCGGGCGGCAGCACCGACCCCCGCACCCATATCGCCCAGCGGCACGCCCCGTTCACCCAGCGCGGCTGGAACGGCAAGGCCGTCGACGACGTCCTCGACGGCGGCCAGTCGCTCAAGTCACGCGGCGAGAACACCGGGCTCGTCTACCGGACGATCCCGCACACCGTCCGCTTCACCCCCGGCCGCCGCTACCGGGTCACCTTCCGCTACGCGAACGAGAAGGCCGCCCAGTACGCCTGGATCACCGCCGTCGACGAGCCCGCACCCCGCGAACTGACCCGCACCCCGCTGCCCGTCGCGACACGGCCGGCCACCCACACCTACGAGTTCACCGCGCCCGACGCCGGCGAGGCCTGGGTGGGGCTGCGCAAGACGGGCGACGACGGGACCGCGGAGTTCGTCCTCGACACCTTCGAGGTCCGCGAGGTGTGACGACCGTGGGGGCGGCCACCCGCCCCCACGAAATCCTCAGCGCCCCGCCGCGCAGGGATACAGACCGGGCGCCCCCGCCTCTTCCCCCACCGGGGCCGGGGCGCCCTCCCACTCCCACACCAGCAGCTCGTTGACGCCCTCGCGCAGCACCGGACCCGGCACATACAGCGTGCGCTGCGGCCCCTCGTCCCAATAGCGCCCCAGACAGAACCCGTTGATCCAGGCGAACCCGTGCCGCCACCCCGGCAGCGCGAGACCGGCGTCACCGGGCCGCCCCGCCACGGTCAGCGTCCCCCGGTACAGTCCCGCGCCGCCACCGGCCCCCTCCACCGCCCGGAACGGCACCCGCGCCAACGCCCCGGCCTCCTCCAGCGCGTCCAGCCGCAGCCCCCGCGACCGCACGCCGTGCAGAAACTGCCGCTCGTGCAGCAGCCCGCCCACGATCCCCTTGGACTCGCCGAGCCGCGGACCGTAGTTGACCCGCCCCAGGGACGCCACCCACACCTCCACCGACGCCGGCCCGGCCACCTCCCCGACCACGGCGTCCTCGGTGTCCACCACCGCCCGCAGCTCCCCGTCGACCCACACCACCGCCCGGTCCCGCAGCCCGCGCACCCGCAACGGATACCGGCCCCGCGGCCCCGGCACCGCCACCCGGTAGCGCACCACCCCCCGGTCCACGCCCAGCTCCTCGAACGTCGCCGGACCGCCCCCCTCCACCTCCGCACCACCCAGGGCCGCCATCACGTCCTCGGCGGGCGCCCACTCCCCGACCACCGCCCGCACCGGGTCCGCCAGCACCCGCGGCGCCTCCGGCACCTGGGGCAGCGGCCCCTCCGCGTACCCGGCGAGCACCTCCCGGAACCGCCAGAACTTCTCCGTGGGCCGCCCGCGTTCATCGACCGGCGCCCCGTAGTCGTACGAGGTGACCGTCGACCGCAGCGCCCCGTCCTGCAGCTCACCCGCGCGGTTCGCGCCCGCCCACCCGCCGAAGCTCGTCCCGCCGTGCGCCATGTAGATGTTGACCGACGCCCCGCACTCCAGAATCTCCCGCAGCGCCCCCGCCGCCTCCTCCGGCGCCCGCGGCTCCTGTGCCCGCCCCCAGTGCGTGAACCAGCCGCACCAGAACTCCATACACATCAACGGCCCGCCCGCCTGATGGCGCCGCAGCGCCGCCAGCGCCTCCCGCGCCCCGGAACCGAAGTTGACGGTCGCGAGCACCCCCGGAACCCCGCCACCGCTGAGCATGTGGTCCTCGGGCCCGTCCGACGTGCACAGCGGCACCCGCACCCCCAGCGCCCGCAACCGGTCCACGAGCCACGCCAGATACGCGCCGTCGCTGCCGTACGAGCCGTACTCGTTCTCCGCCTGCACCATGATCACCGGGCCGCCCGCGTCACACTGCCGCGCCACGACCTGCGGCAGCAGCCGCCCGAACCAGGCGTCCACCGCCCGCAGATACTCCGCGTCCCGGGTTCGCACCCGCCGCCCCAGCGGCCCGGTCAGCCACTCCGGCAGCCCGCCGTTCTCCCACTCCGCGCAGATGTACGGCCCCGGCCGGACGATCGCCCACAGCCCCGCCGCCCGCGCCGCGTCCAGGAACCGCCCCAGCGCCTCCGGGTCCCGGAACTCACCGGGCCGCGGCTCGTGCAGATTCCACGGCACATACGTCTCCACACAGTTCAGGCCCATCGCCCGCAGCATCGCCAGCCGGTGGTCCCACTGCGCCTCGTGCACCCGGAAGTAGTGCAACGCCCCGGACAGCAGCCGCACCGGCCGCCCGTCCAGCAAGAAGTCCCGCTCACCCACCTCGAACCGCGTCACGTCACCCCGCCCTTGAGTAGTCGCCGCGCGCCACCGTCCGGGCGCTCACGGTCACCGGTCACCCTTGCCCTCTGGCGGCGTGACGGTCCATGGACAAAGATCGGCGGTGTTTGGACGGAGCGACGGGAGGCCCGGCGTGTACCACACCTGGATGCGGTACTTCACTCCGAGCCCGGTCCACCACCGGCTCGGCCTGGTGTGCCTGGGCGTCGGACTCCAGCACGGCACCCTCCCCACGGTCGGCCCGCGCACCCTCGACCACCACGTCGCCCTCGTCATCAGCGCCGGCCGCGGCTGGTTCACCGCCCCCGACGGCCGCCGCCGCCCCGTCACCGCCCCCGCACTGCTGTGGCTCGTCCCCGGCGTACCGCACCACTACGGGGCCGACCCCGAGACCGGCTGGGACGAGAGCTTCGTCGACTTCACCGGGCCCGCCGCCGCGACCTACACCGAACTGGGCTACATCGAGCCGGACCGCCCGCTCGTACCGCTCGCGGACACCGGCCCGGCGCGGACCGCCATCGGCCGGATCGCGCGGGCGGCCCGGCGCGGCAACCCCCTGCTGGAGGTGGAGACTTCCGCCGCCGTCCACGAACTCCTGGTCGCCCTGCGCCGCGCCCGCGCCGACACCGACGCCGACGGCGACCCCGTCCTCCAGGCCCTGGCCCGCGACGCCTTCCTCCCGCTCTCGGTCGCCGAGCACGCCGCCCGGCACGGCATGACCCCCGCCGAACTCCGCACCGCCGTACGGCGCGGCGCCGGCTGCAGCCCCAAGGACTACCTGCTGGCGATACGCCTGGGCCGGGCCAAGGAACTCCTGGTGGGCACCGAACTCCCGGTCTCTGCGGTGGCCCGCCGCGTCGGCTACGACGACCCGGCCTACTTCAGCCGCCTGTTCACCCGCCGGGTCGGCACCGCCCCCGTACGCTTCCGCGACCGCCAGGTCCACAACGTCCCCGGCGGCTGGTCCACCCAGATCCCGGACCCGGACGATCCACCGGTGGTGAGCGGGTAGCCGTTGGCTGGGGCCGGTTCGCCTACGGGGTGTGGGTGGTGGGTCGGAGGGGACGCCCGGTAAGCCTCCCCCAGCCTTCGGCCGGGAGGTGCCCCCACGGCGCGGGCGACGCGGGTCCCGGAGGTTGGGAGCCCCGTTGTTCGCTCCGGGTCCTGCGGGCGGCTCACCGGACATCCCCTCCGACCGCCGTACGTGCGCGGCTCTCCCGCCGTACCGATCACCGTCACGGCCGTACATCGCCCCCCTTGGCAGGGACCTGGCCATTCCGCTCGCAGATGGGGCGCGGCCAAGGTGGGTCTTGACGGACGGTGTCACCGGCCGGCAGTCGGCAACGCTGAACGGTTGGAGGGGATGTACCGGTGCCCGCCCGCAGGACTGGAGCGAACGCCGGGGCAATCAACTACACGTAGCCGCGTCGCCCGCGCCGAGGACGGGTACCGGTGCGTCCCCTCCGACCCCCGCGGCAACCACGCAACCCGCAAAACCCCAGCCCCCACCAAGCCGCACCGCCCCAGAAGCAAGTGACGGATCGGCCGCGCCACGAAGGGGCGCGGGGAACTGCGCGACCAGCCACAACCCACCCGCAGACAAACAACACCCCCCCAACCCCCCAACCCCCACACCCGCCAAACCCCCGTGCACCACCCACCGACCGTACGGCAGCATGACCCCATGCCCGCACTGCAGCGCGACGAGGCGCAGACCCGAGCCCGGCTCATCGACGTCCACCGCTACGACATCGCCCTCGACCTCACCCAAGGCGAGGACCGGTTCGGCTCCCGCACGGTCATCCAGTTCACCGCGCGAGCCGACGGCGACACCTTCGTCGAGCTCAAACCCGCCGAGCTGCACTCCGTCACCCTCGACGGCGACCCCCTCGACCCGGCCGCCCTCGACGACAACCGGCTCCCGCTCACCGGCCTCACCCCCGGCGCCCACGAACTGCGCGTGGACGCCACCATGCGCTACTCCCGCACCGGCGAAGGCATGCACCGCTTCACCGACCCCGCCGACGGCGAGAGCTACGTCTACACCCAGCTGTTCCTCGACGACGTCCAGCGCGTCTTCGCCGCCTTCGACCAGCCCGACCTCAAGGCCGTGTTCGCGGTCACCGTCACCGCCCCCACGGACTGGTCCGTCCTCGGCAACGGCATCGCCACCCAACGCGACCCCGGCCACTGGACCCTCGCCCCGACCCCGCTCATCAGCAGCTACCTCGTCGCGGTCGCCGCCGGCCCCTGGCACACGATCCGCACCGAACACGCCGGACTGCCCTTCGGCATCCACTGCCGCCGTTCGCTGGCCCCCCACCTCGACGCCGACGCCGAGGAAATCCTCGACCTCACCCGCCGCTGCTTCGACCGCTACCACGAGATCTTCACGGAGCCCTACCCCTTCGACTCCTACGACCAGGCCTTCGTCCCCGAATTCAACGCCGGCGCCATGGAGAACCCCGGCCTGGTCACCTTCCGCGACGAATTCGTCTACCGCTCCGCCGTCACCGACACCGAACGCCAGACCCGCGGCGTCGTGATCGCCCACGAGATGGCCCACATGTGGTTCGGCGACCTGGTCACCCTCCAGTGGTGGGACGACATCTGGCTGAACGAGTCCTTCGCCGAATACATGGGCTACCAGGTCCTGGCCGAAGCCACGCGGTTCACCGACACCTGGACCGACTTCGCCGTCGCCCGCAAGGGCTGGGGCTACGACGCCGACCAGCGGCCCTCCACCCACCCCGTCGCCCCCACCCCCGCAGACGTCCCCGACACCGCCTCCGCGCTCCTCAACTTCGACGGCATCTCCTACGCCAAGGGCGCCTCCGCGCTGCGCCAACTCGTCGCCTGGATGGGGGAGAAGGACTTCCTCACCGGCATCAACGAGCACTTCGCCCGGCACCGCTTCGGCAACGCCACCCTCGCCGACTTCATCGACTCCCTCGCCCGCGCCACCGACCGCGATGTCCACGCCTGGGCCGCACGCTGGCTGCGCACCACCGGAGCCGACACCCTCACCCCCGTCGTACGGGAAGCCGCGGACGGCAACTGGAGCGTGTCCGTCGAACAGACCGGAAGCCAGGACGGCACCCGCCCGCACCGGCTCACCATCGGGCTCTACGACCACGACCGCACCACCACGGGCCGCCTCGTGCCGCGCGAACCGCTTGCCTGGGACGTGCCCGACGACGGCGTCCACGCGGGCACCGGCGGCCGCCCCGCCCTGCTCCTCCTCAACGACCAGGACCTCACCTACGCCAAGGTCCGCCTCGACGCCGTCTCCTGGGACACCGCCCTCGGCGCCCTGTCCGGCCTCCCCGACCCGCTGACCCGCGCCGTCGTGTGGATGGCCGCCCGCGACATGGTCCGCGACGGCGAACTCGCCCCCACCGCCTACCTGGACGCCGCCCGCGCCCACCTCCCGTACGAAACCGACCTGGCCCTCGTCCAGGGCGTCCTCGCCTTCGCCCGCACCCAGATCGCCGACCACTACCTCCCGCACAGCGAACGCCGCACCGCCCTCGCCACCCTCACCGCCCTCAGCCGCGACATACTCCGGCGCACCGAAGGCCCCGAACACGGCGCCGAAGCAGGACTGCGGCTCACCGCCGTACGCGCCTTCATCGACAGCGCCACCACCCCCGAGGGCATCCAGGACTGGCTCGACGACGGCAGCGTCCCCGGCGGCCCCCGCCTCGACCCCGAACTGCGCTGGCGCATCCTCGGCCGGCTCGCCACCCTCGGCGCCACGACCCCCGGCGCCATCGACGCCGAACTCGCCCGCGACCCCAGCGCCACCGGCCGCGAGGGCGCCGCCCGCTGCCACGCCGCGCTCCCCGACCCGGCCGCCAAACAAGCCGCCTGGGACGCGCTGTTCACCACCGACGCCGGGGCCGCCCTCTCCAACTACCTCTTCACCGCCACCGCCACCGGCTTCTGGGCCCCCGAACAGCACGAGCTGCTCCGTCCCTACGTCGCCCGCTACTTCACCGACGTCCCCGCCCTCGCCGCCGCACGCGGCCCGGCCCTCGCCGCGGCCGCCGGCCGCTACGCCTTCCCCGACACCTTCGTCGAGGACGAGACCCTCCGGCTCGGCGAGGCCTGCCTCGCCGACGGCGACCCGAGCCCCGCCCTGCGCCGTAAGCTCCTCGACCAGCTCGACGACCTGCGGCGGGCCCTGCGGGTACGCGCCGCGGCGGGCAGCGCCTGACACACCACCTGACACACCACCTGACACACCACCTGACGCATCGGGCGCCGCCGGACCGGCAGCCGGCGGCACCCGAACACCTGCGGTACACCCGTACCACTTACGGGTGGTATGACCGCGACCAGTGGATACGCACCGTACAGGGAAAGTAACTTAGGGCCGCCTCAGGGCTCGTCCGCACCGGACCGCGGCCCGAACTCCCCTGACAGAAGAGCACATTGATGCCTGTGCCCCCTGCCGGCACCGCCCTCGCAGGCGGCACCAACGGCCCCCGCGCACTCCGCCCCCTCCTCGACACCGTCCTCGACGCCCTCACCACCGGCGCCGAGGACCGCGCCGGCCCCCTGCCGCCCGGCGGCCCCGAGACGGTCGCCCGCACCGTACGCGACGCCTGCCACCCCCTGCTCCCCGACCACGGCAGCGGCCCGCACGCCGCCCTGCGCACCCTCGTCCACACCCTCGCCGCCGGCGCCGCCGACCCCGCCGACCCGCACTGCGCCGCCCATCTGCACTGCCCGCCGCTGGCCCTCGCCACCGCCGCCGACCTCGCCGCCGCCGCCCTCAACCCCTCCATGGACTCCTGGGACCAGGCCCCCGCCGCCTCCGCCCTCGAAGCCCTCACCAGCCGCGCACTCGCCGCGCTGGTCTATCCCCAGGCCACCGACCCCGACGCCCTGGTCACCACCGGCGGCACCGAATCCAACCAGCTCGCCCTCCTCCTCGCCCGCGAAGCCGCCGCAACCGACGGCACCGCGACCGACCCCCACCGGCCCGCCCGCCCCCTGAGGATCGTCTGCGGCGCCAACGCCCACCACAGCATCCACCGCTCCGCCTGGCTCCTGGGCCTCCCCGAACCCCTCACCCTCCCCACCCCCGACGGCCTCCTCACCCCCGACACCGTCCACAGCTGCCTGGCCAACCTCGCCGGACGCACCGGCCCCGTCCTCCTCGTCGCCACCGCGGGCACCACCGACTCCGGCGCCATCGACCCCCTCCCCGCCCTCGCCGACCTCGCCGAACGGCACGGCGCCCGCTTCCACGTCGACGCCGCCTACGGCGGAGCCCTCCTCTTCAGCGACACCCACCGCGCCGCCCTGGACGGCCTCGCCCGCGCCCACACCGTCGCCCTCGACCTGCACAAACTCGGCTGGCAACCCGTCGCGGCCGGTCTCCTCGCCGTCCCCGGGCCCGCCACCCTGACCCCCCTCGCCCACCAGGCCGACTACCTCAACGCCGACGACGACACCGAAGCCGGCCTCCCCGACCTGCTCAGCCGCTCACTGCGCACCACCCGCCGCCCCGACATCCTCAAAATCGCCGTCACCCTCAAAGCCCTCGGCCGCCACGGCCTCGGCGAACTCGTCGACCGCACCCTCGCCGCCGCCCAGACCCTCGCCGACCTCATCGAGGCCCACCCCCGCTACGAACTCCACTCCCGCCCCACCCTCAGCACCGTCCTCTTCCGCCCCACCGGCGCCGACCACACCACCCTCGCCGCCATCCGCCGCACCCTCCTCACCGACGGACAGGCCGTCCTCGGCCGCGCCACCACCCCCACCGGCCTCTGGCTCAAAGCCACCCTCCTCAACCCCCACACCCAACCCGGAGACCTCACCACCCTCCTCAAACTCGTGGAAGGCCACACCCCCAGATGAGCAGCACTCCCGAAGCGCCCCTCACCACCGACACCACGAGCCCCGACGAACCCCTCGACCTCGCCGGCATCGGCATCGGCCCCTTCAACCTCTCCCTCGCCGCCCTCGCCCACCCCCTCACCCAGCTCCGCACCGCCTTCTACGACCAGCGCCCCGCCTTCCACTGGCACCCCGGCCTCCTCATCGACGGCGCCACCCTCCAAGTCCCCTTCCTCGCCGACCTCGTCACCCTCGTCGACCCCGCCAGCCCCTGGACCTTCCTCAACTACCTCAAGACCCGCGAACGCCTCTTCCCCTTCTACTTCGCCGAGCGCTTCCACATCCACCGCGCCGAATACGACGCCTACTGCCGCTGGGTCAGCGAAAAACTCCCCACCCTCCACTTCGGCCACCAGATCGACGCCGTCCGCTGGAACCCCGAACGCGAACTCTTCGAAGTCGACTTCACCCAGCTCGACACCGACGGCGAAGCCGAAGCCCTCGGCCGCACCTACGCCCGCAACCTCGTCCTCGGCATCGGCACCACCCCCCACATCCCCGTCCCGCTACGCCCCCTCGCCGACGCCCCCGCCGTCCCCGTGATCCACTCCGCCGACTACCTCGACCACCGCGAACGCCTGCTCGCCGCCGACCACCTCACCGTCATCGGCGCCGGCCAGTCGGGCGCCGAAGTCTTCCTCGACCAGCTCCGCGCCCGCCCCGCCGGCCGCGAAGGCCTCCACTGGCTCGCCCGCACCCCCGCCTTCGCCCCCATGGAATACAGCAAGCTCGGCCTCGAACACTTCACCCCCGACTACACCCGCTACTTCCACGCCCTCCCCGAACGCGTCCGCGACGACCTCGTCCCCGGCCAATGGCAGCTCCACAAGGGCATCGACCACGCCACCCTCGCCGCCGTTCACGACGAGCTCTACCGCCGCACCCTCGACGGCGGCTGGCCCGACACCACCCTCACCCCCGGAGTCTTCGTCCGCACCGCGGGCCGCGTCGGCACCACCAAGGTCGAACTCCACCTCGACCACCTCCAGCAAGGCACCCGCTCCCGCCTCACCACCGACGCCGTCGTCCTCGCCACCGGCTACCGCGAACGCCGCATGGACACCCTGCTCGCCGCCCTCGACCCCTACGTACGCCGCGACTCCGGCGCCCGCCCCCGCATCGACGCACACCACCGGCTGGTCCTCGACCCCGCCATCACCGGCTCGGTCTACGTCCAGAACGCTGAAACCCACACCCACGGCGTCGGCGCCCCCGACCTCGGCCTCGCCGCCTGGCGCAGCGCCACCATCCTCAACTCCCTCACCGACACCGCCCCTTACCCCCTCCCCACCCGCACCGCCTTCACCAGCTTCGGCCTCCCGCAGCCCTCGACGGGCCGCACGGGCACGGTCCCCCGGCAGGGCTCCACCCTCGTCCCGCGCCGCTGACCCGCACCCCCGGGCCTCCCGACAGCCCCCGCCCGGCGGCTCAGAACACCGGCACCCCGTCCCGCGTCAACTTCCAGTCCGCCGCGGCAAATGCCGCCGGATCGATCTCCCCGGTCTCCTGCACCCACCCGATCATCACGTTCCGGATCTCGTCCGACGTCGACCACACCTGCTCAGCAGCCGCCACATGCGGGAAATTACCGCCACCACTCGCGCGGTAATTGTTCACCGCCAGCACGAACCGCGCCGCATCGTCCAACGGCTTCCCGTCAAACATCAGCTTTCCGATCCGCTGCCCCGCCGGCTTCGCGATATCGACCTCGTACGACACCCCGTACACCATGTCGTAGTTGTAATCCGGGATACCGTCCGCATTCGTCACCTTCGACGGATCCACCGGGCCCCCACCGGCCGGCGTCCGCACGTAATACCGCGCCGAGAACTCCAAATACGCCCGCAGCTGAGCACCCGTCAACACCCGGGCCTCCAGAGTGTTGTCGAACGGATAGAGCGCCGCCATCGACCGGATCGTCACATCCCCCTCCGGCACCCGCGCGGTACGCGAAAAGCATGACGCCTGCGACAACACCGGCAACGACGCGGACGCCGAACCCGCCAGCGCCTTGCGCACCACCTCCGCCTGCACCCACGCGATGAAATCCAGAATCGGCGTGTCCTTCACCGGAGCCTCGGCCGCCGTCATCTCCGCCTTCGACCGGCCGATCACCCGGTTCACATACGCCACGACCTTCCGGTGCTCCGCCCGCAACAGACCCGTGATCCGCGCATCCTCCGCCACCGCATTCGAATTCAAGACCCGCGAACCCACCGACCCCACCTCCCAATGCCCGCGGCGCCACTCCACCACCACATCGAAAAGCGTCAGCCGCTGCCCCCACTTCAACGGCTCCGACAGCACCACCTCCCGGCCCGACTGCTCATTCCGCACCCGCCGCTCGGGAACCTCCACATGCGCATGCCCCACCAACACCGCATCGATCCCCGGCACCTGCTCCGCCACCAGCACCGCCGCATTCTCCACATACGGCAGCTGATCCCCGTACGACGACGTACCGCTCATCCCGGAATGCGCCGCGACGAACACCACATCCGCGCCCATCGACCGCAGCTTCGGCACCCACTTCGCCGCCTGCTCCACCAGCCCCGGAAACGCCAGCTTCCCCTGCACATGCGCCTTGTCCCAGATCGCGATCCCCGGATTCGTCAGCCCCAGCACCGCCACCGTCACCACCCGCCCGCGCGGCGACCGCAACCGCTTCAGCACATACGGCCGGAACGCCGGACGCAGCGACCTCGCATCCACCGCATTCGCCCCCAGCAGCGGAAAATCACAGCTCTCCTCGAACTTCCGCAGCACCGGAATGCCGTAATTGAACTCATGATTCCCCAGCGCCGCCGCGTCATAGCCGACCGCATTCATCGCCCGCGCCATCGGATGCACCGGACCGTCCGGATCCGTGATCGGATCCACCTTGGCGTAGTAATACGCCAGCTGCGTCCCCTGAATGGTGTCACCCGCATCGATCAGCAGGGTGTTGTGCCGGCCCTTCTCCTGCCGCACCTGCGTCACCAGCGTCGAAATCTTCGCCAGACCCACGTCATTGTGCGCCGCATCGTCGAACTCCGCGTCCGTGGCGTAGTCCCAGTTGAAGACATTGCCGTGCAGATCCGTCGTGCCCATGACCGTGAACGCATACCGCTCCCGACGGTGACCGCGCCCGCGCCCGCCCTGCTCCCGGACCTCCACCGCCTCCGCCGCCGGCGCCCCGCCCGCAAGGGCCACACCCGCCCCCGTCACCACAGAACTCCCCAAGAACTTCCTACGGTCGAGCGACATGCCAACTCCCTCGGACGCACGCGGAACCACACGGACGAACGCCGCCACACAGGGCGACGACGCGCGTAGATTCTGGCGCAGCCGACCCTCCCGGAACACCCCTCACACACGGCGGCCGAATGACCCGCCACCGGCCACCCCGATATGCGACCCTCCACCCACACCCCACCCTCACCCACCGATTTCACCCCCGGGAGCCACCCATGACCGACCCCGCCGACGACGCCCCCACCCCCGCCGTCCCCACCACCGGCACCACCCCCACCGCCCTTCCCTACGGCACCCCCGACACCCCCCGCCTCGCCGTACGCGGCGAAGCCCGCCTCGAAGTCGACCCCGAAATCGCCCGCATCGCCCTCACCGTCAGCGCCCGCGGCACCGACCGCACCGCCGCCCTCACCGACCTCACCCGCCGCAACGAAACCGCCCTCACCCTCATCAAGAGCTACGGCGACGCCATCGAAAAACTCGAAACCGGCACCTTCAGCCTCACCCCCGAGCTCACCGAAAAAGGCCGCCACGAACGCATCCGCGCCTACCACGGACGCGTCACCCACACCGCCACCCTCAACGACTTCACCCTCCTCGGCGAACTCACCACCCGCCTCGCCGACCTCGACCTCACCAGCGTCGACGGCCCCTGGTGGGCCCTGCGCCCCGACTCACCCGCCCACCGGGCCGCCCGTACCCAGGCCGTCCACGAAGCCGTCCAGCGCGCCCGCGAATACGCCGAAGCCCTCGGCGCCCGCCTCGAAGCCCTCCTCGAAATCGCCGACCTCGGCGCCGAGAACACCGCCCCCATGGCCGCCCCCGCCATGCGCTCCTTCGCCGGCTACGGCGGCGCCACCCAGGAATCCGCCCCCGCCCTCGATCTCGAACCCCAGCGCCAGGCCGTCTACGCCAACGTCAACGCGCGCTTTACGATGACCCGTCCCGTACTGTGAGACCACTCCGCGCGAGGGCTATATTCCGCTCATCGGAGCGCCTTCGCGCGCATTCCATTACTTGTCAACAGCCTTTCACCAAGCGCTCGTTGAGCAGTCACTTTCTTACAGTTCCCTACCGCCCGGTAAGTCATAGAGTCGAAACATGCGCCGAGCAAAGATCGTCTGCACTCTGGGACCCGCCACCGACTCGTACGAGCAGATCAAAGCCCTCGTCGACGCCGGAATGGACATCGCCCGCTTCAACCTCAGCCACGGCACCTACGCCGACCACGAGGCACGATTCGACCGGGTCCGCAAAGCATCCGAAGAAACCCGCCGCAGCGTCGGCATCCTCGCCGATCTTCAAGGTCCGAAGATCCGCCTCGGCCGATTCCGCGAAGGCCCTGTACTTCTCGAACGCGACGATGAGTTCACCATCACCGTGGAACCCGAGGTGGAAGGCGACCGCCAGATCTGCGGCACCACCTACCACGGCCTCGCCGCCGACGTCACCACCGGCGAATGCATCCTCGTCGACGACGGCAAGGTCACCCTCGAAGTCACCGGTGTCGACGGACCCCACGTCCACACCAAGGTCATCGAAGGCGGCATGGTCTCCGACCACAAGGGCCTCAACCTCCCCGGCGTCGCCGTCTCCGTCCCCGCCCTCTCCGAAAAGGACCGGGACGACCTCCGCTGGGCCTTGCGCTACGGCGCCGACATCATCGCCCTCTCCTTCGTCCGCAGCGGCCGCGACATCGAAGACGTCCACCGCATCATGCGCGAGGAGAACCGCTATCTGCCCGTCATCGCCAAGGTCGAAAAGCCCCAGGCCGTCGACAACATCGACGACATCGTCGCCGCCTTCGACGGCATCATGGTCGCCCGCGGCGACCTCGGCGTCGAAATGCCCCTCGAAACCGTCCCGATCGTCCAGAAGCGCGCCATCAAACTCGCCAAGCGCAACGCCAAACCGGTCATCGTCGCCACCCAGATGCTCGACTCGATGATCGACAACTCCCGCCCCACCCGCGCCGAGGCCTCCGACGTCGCCAACGCCGTCATCGACGGCACCGACGCCGTCATGCTCTCCGGCGAGACCAGCGTCGGGAAGTACCCCACCGAGACCGTCAAAACCATGAGCCGCATCGTCGAGGCCGCCGAGGAAGACCTCCTCGCCAAGGGCCTCCCGCCGCTCACCGAGGCCAACAAGCCCCGCACCCAGGGCGGCGCCGTCGCCCGCGCCGCCGCCGACATGGGCGACTTCCTCGGCGCCAAGTTCCTCGTCGCCTTCACCCAGTCCGGCGACACCGTCCGCCGCCTCTCCCGCTACCGCTCACCCATCCCGCTCCTGGCCTTCACCCCCGACCCGGCCACCCGCTCCCAGCTCAACGTCAGCTGGGGCGTGGAAACCTTCCTCGGCCCGACCGTCAACTCCACCGACGAGATGGTCGCCCAGGTCGACGAGCAGCTCCTCCGGCTCGGCCGCTGCCAGAAGGGCGACGTCGTCATCATCACCGCCGGCTCCCCGCCCGGCGTCCCCGGCTCCACCAACCTCGTCCGCGTCCACCACATCGGCGAGGACGACTCCCCGAAGTAGCCCCACCCGCACCGCGATCCCGCTGGGCCGAGGTATCTGACTGCCGTCCCTGTCAGTACTTCGGCCCGATGTGTCGGTCCATGAGGGCGACGGAGTTCTTGCGGGCCACGGAGATGTTGAACGGGTCGCTGCCGCGGGCGAGGACCGTCCACTCGACGCCGACCTTGGTGAGGGTGTCCGAGAAGAGCCGCCGGATGTCATCGGACTTGTTGGTGAAGAAGTACCGCGGATACTCGTAGCGTTTGCGCTCGCCGCCCACCATCCTGGTCGTCCAGTTGGTGATGCGGCAGCCGTCGGAGTGGATGAGCCCGCGGAGGAACTCCCAGGGATGCGCGTCCACGATCTGCTGCTGCCAGGCTTCGAGCACGATCGGCCGCTCGTGTTTCTTGCCGGGGCCGTGTTGCGGGAACATGCACCATAAGTGCTTCGAGTAGACCTTCACGTTGTGGCAGCCGGTCCTGCGCACCCGGCACACGGAGTTGTCGGGGAAGACCGCGCGCATGGCGGCTTCGCAGGCATCCATGAGGCCCGACCAGTCGTCACCGCAGGCGATCATGAGGCTCGGTACGCGATGGGCCGAGTACTGGATGATGTGGCCGTCGCCGAGGTAGAGGGCCAGGAGGTAGGCGTATGCCGCGGCGTCGAGGTCGCGTCCGTCGCAGCGTGGGCATTTGGGGTGGTGGGCGCCTGGGCACTCTCCGCGTTGGGCGCGGTCCATGTGCAGCCAGTAGCCGACGGTGCCGAGGGGGACGCCCAGGGTGCGGGCCACGTCTGCGTTCTTGGCTCCCGCGCGGAGCTGGGCGAGTGCCTGGTGTCGCACACCCGTGCCGTGGAGGTTCATGACATCACTGTGCGTGATGCATCATGAGCACGGGGCGAAAATGCGTGCGAACCACGCGAAGGTGAAATTCCGCTTGTTCTAGGGTGCCCGGTGTGGGATTCGAACCCACATGCCCAAGGGCACGGCTGTTTGAGAGCCGCGTGTCTGACCAGTTCCACCAACCGGGCCGGTTGCGAGAGACACCCTACCGTGTGCAGCTCTACGGTCGCCTCTAGGTAGGCTGCAATGGCACCACCTGCCTGGAATGAGGAGTCCCGTGAGCGCCGCCGAGCCCGAGCAGCCCGTCGCCGATGACGATCAGTCGCACGTCCCGCCGCTGACCACGCGCGTCGTGATCGCCGAGGACGAGGCCCTCATCCGTCTCGACCTCAAAGAGATGCTGGAGGAGGAGGGCTACACCGTCGTCGGCGAGGCCGGGGACGGCCAGACCGCCGTGGAGCTGGCCCGGGAGCACCGTCCCGACCTGGTGATCCTGGACGTGAAGATGCCGGTGCTGGACGGTATCTCGGCGGCCGAGAAGATCGCCGAGGAGAGCATCGCGCCGGTGCTGATGCTGACCGCGTTCTCGCAGCGTGAGCTGGTGGAGCGGGCGCGGGACGCGGGTGCGATGGCGTATCTGGTGAAGCCGTTCTCGAAGAGCGATGTGGTTCCGGCGATCGAGATGGCGGTGAGCCGGTTCACCGAGCTGAAGACGCTGGAGAACGAGGTCGCTGACCTCACGCAGCGGCTGGAGACCCGGAAGCTGGTGGACCGGGCGAAGAGCATTCTGCAGACGCAGTACGGGCTGACGGAGCCGGCCGCGTTCCGGTGGATCCAGAAGACGTCGATGGACCGCAGGCTGTCGATGCAGCAGGTGGCCGAGGCGGTCATCGAGGACGCCGAGGAGAAGAAGCAGCAGAAGGACCAGTAGGACGAGTAGGGCTCGTAGCGAGCGCGCGGCCCCGTACCGGTGTTGACCGGTGCGGGGCCGCGCGCGTTGATGGTGCGCTGTGTCAGTCCTCGCCGAGGTAGGCCTTGCGGACGGATTCGTCGTGGAGGAGGGAGGCGCCGGTTCCGGAGTGGACGATGCGGCCGATTTCCATGACGTGTCCCTGGTCGGCGAGGGAGAGCGCGGCCTGGGCGTTCTGTTCGACGAGCAGGATGGTGGTGCCTTGGGAGCGGAGTTCGCGGATGGTCTCCATGATCTTCTGCATCATGATCGGGGAGAGGCCCATGGAGGGCTCGTCGAGCATGAGGAGTTTGGGGCGGGACATCAGGGCGCGGCCCATGGCGAGCATTTGCTGTTCGCCGCCGGAGAGGGTGCCGGAGGCTTGCTTGCTGCGTTCGCCGAGGATGGGGAAGAGCTCGTAGACGCGCTGGATGTCTTTCTCGATGCCGTCGGCGTCCTTGCGGAGGAAGGCGCCGAGCTTGAGGTTTTCGGCGATGGTGAGGCGGGGGAAGAGACGGCGGCCTTCGGGTGAGTGGGCGAGGCCGCGTTCGACGATCTTGTGGGCGGGGACGCCGTTGAGCGGTTCGCCATCGAAGGTGATCTTGCCGGCGAGGGGCTTGAGGAGGCCGGAGAGGGTGCGCAGGGTGGTGGTCTTTCCGGCGCCGTTGGTGCCGATGAGGGTGACGGCCTGGCCTGCTTCGACGGAGAACGAGATGCCTTTGACGGCTTCGATCTTGCCGTAGGCGACGCGGAGGTCCTCGACCTCGAGCAGTGCGGTCATGGGGTGTCTCCGGTCTGTCCCTGGGCCGGCCGGTCTGCGGGGGCCGCTCCGTCTGCTGCGTCGGGTTCTGCTGCCGGGTCCGGGGCGTCGGGTCCGGCCGGGTCCGGCGCGGCTGCCGGGCCGGTGGCCTGGTCGGGTGCCGCGACGTCCTCGACGGGGGTGCCCAGGTAGGCGGCGATGACGCGTTCGTCCGCCTGGACGACTTCCGCGGTGCCTTCGACGAGTTTCTGTCCTTGGACGAGGACGGCGACGCGGTCGCACATGTTGAAGATGAAGCGCATGTCGTGCTCGATGACGAGGACGGCGATGCCCTGTGCGCGGATGGCGAGGACGAGGTCCTGGGTGGCGCGGGTTTCCTGGGGGTTCATGCCGGCGGTCGGTTCGTCCAGCAGCAGCAGTCCGGGTTCGCTGGCGAGGGCGCGGGCGATTTCGAGCTTGCGTTGTTCGCCGTAGGGGAGGTTGCGGGCGAGGTGGTCGCGTTTGTGGGCGAGGCCGGTGAATTCCAGGAGTTCCATGGCGCGTTGTTCGCTGCCGCGCTCGGCCTTCTTGAATCCGGGGCCGCGCAGCAGTGCGGACCAGAGCCCTTCCTTGGTGCGCGTGTGCCGTCCGACGAGGACGTTTTCGAGGACGGTCATGTTGGCGAAGAGCCGGATGTTCTGGAAGGTGCGGGCGACGCCGGCCTGGGTGACGAGGTGGGGTTTGCGGGAGAGGCGGGTGCCTCGGTAGCTGACGGTGCCTTCGGTGGGCACGTAGAGGCCGGTGAGGCAGTTGAAGAAGGTGGTTTTGCCGGCGCCGTTGGGGCCGATGAGGCCGACGATTTCGCCGGCGCCGACGGTGAGGTCGACGCCGCGTACGGCGGTGAGTCCGCCGAAGCGCATGGTGACGCCGTCGGCTCGCAGGACGGTGTCGGTGTCAGTGGCGGGTGTGAGGCTGGGTGATGTGGTCATGGTCGTCACGCCTTTGCCTTGGTGGCGCCGAGGGTGGCGTCTGCGTCGGGGAGGCGCTGGTCGGGCACGTCGAGCTGGCCGGTTTCGTGGAATTCGAGCTGCTTCCTGCGGTCGGGGATGAGGCCTTCGGGGCGGAAGCGCATGAGGAGAACGAGGGCGATGCCGAAGAGGAGGAGCTGGTAGTCCTGGAGGAAGTCGAGTTTGGCGGGGATGAGGAAGAGGAGGGCGGCGCCGACGAGGGGTCCGCTGAGGGTTCCCATGCCGCCGAGGATGACGGCGGCGAGGAGGAAGGCGGAGTTGGGCGGCTGGGGCCCGGCGAACTGGAACTGTTCGGGGGTGGCGGTGGTGACGACGTGGGCGTGCACGGTGCCGGCGAGTCCGGCGAGGGCGGCGCCGAGGGCGAAGGCCAGGAGGCGGAGGCGGAAGCTGTTGATGCCCATGGCGATGGCGGCGGTCTCGTCCTCGCGGATGGCGATCCAGGCGCGGCCGATGCGGGAGGCCGCGGCGCGCCGGAAGACGAGGACGACGAAGGCCGTCACGAGGATCATCAGCAGGTAGTAGTTGCCGTAGGTGGCGATGGGGATGCCGAGGATGTCGTGGGGTTCGCCGAAGTTGAAGCCGAAGATTTCGAGGTTGGGGATGTTGGGGATGCCCATGGCGCCGTTGGTGACGTCGGGGCCGGTGGTGCCGTTGAGGTTGAGCATGGCGATGCGGAAGATCTCACCGAAGCCGAGTGTGACGATGGCGAGATAGTCGCCTCGTAGGCGCAGGGTGGGGGCGCCGATGAGGACGCCGAAGACGAGGGAGGCCGCGGCGCCGGTCAGGAGGGCTGCCCAGAAGGGGAAGTGGAGCCCGAAGGCGGATTCGGGGGAGCCGGAGACGAGGGCGGCGGCGTAGGCGCCGACGCCGAGGAAGGCGACGTAGCCGAGGTCGAGGAGGCCGGCGAGGCCGACGACGACGTTGAGGCCCAGGGCGACGGTGGCGAAGATCAGGATGTTGGCCCCGATGATCGTGTACTGGTCGGTGTCCTGGGTGAAGGGGAAGCAGGCGGCGGCGATGAAGGCCGCGCCGAGGGCCACGCCGCGGTGGGTGCGGGTGAGTGCGGTGAGGCGCGCGATGAGTCCGGCCCGGTTGAGGGCGGGGATGGCGATCACCATGAAGATCAGGTAGCCGACGAAGGGGGCGCCGTCGTCGGTGTCGATGCCGTAGGTGAAGGCGAGGAGCCCGGCGGCGAAGGCGGCGGCGATGATCAGGATCTCGGCCCAGGAGGGGAGTTCGCGGGTGCGGGGCCTGAGGGGGGAGGCGGCGAGGCTCGCGGTGAAGCGCTGCCAGGGGGTGCCGGGTTGTCTGCCGTCGGCCTGGTCGGGGGGCAGGGCGAGGGCGCCGGCGAGGGTGATCAGGGAGGTGACGGCCGCGAGGGCGCCGCCCGGTTCGAGGTTGATCAGGCCGTTGAGGTGGACGGCGATGGCTATGAGGGTGAACCAGGTGGCGGCGAAGGTGGCGAGGGCCGCGAGGAGGGTGGGGGCGTGGCGCCCTGCGGGGGTGAGCCACTGCAGGCCGCGGATGCCGAGGGCCGCGAGGGCGAACAGCAGGGTGAGGCCGCCGCCGACGAGGGTGACGACCTGCAGTCCGGCGGGGGAGAAGTAGTAGGTGAGGTCGCCGGGGAAGTCGCTGCTCCAGGTCCAGGCGAGGCCGGTGGTGGCAGTGGTGGCGAGGGCGCCTGCGGCGGTGAGGAGGCGCGCGGTGCGCTCGGGGAGGGGTATCAGGCCGCGGGCCGGGGTGGTGGTGGTCTTCGTGGTCATCGGTATCACGCCCGATCCGCGACGCGTTCGCCCAGGAGGCCTTGTGGTCTCAACAGGAGTACGAGGATGAGGAGGACGAAGGCCCAGACGTCCTTCCAGGCTCCGCCGCCGAATTGCTCCATGCCGGGTATTTCCTCGATGTAGGCGGTGGCGAGGGCTTCGGCGACGCCGAGGACGACACCGCCGAGCATGGCGCCGTAGATGTTGCCGATGCCGCCGAGCACGGCCGCGGTGAAGGCCTTGAGGCCCATGATGAAGCCCATGCGGAACTGGACCTCGCCGGTGCGCAGTCCGTAGGCGACGGCGGCGACGCCGGCGAAGGCGGCGCCGATGGCGAAGGCGAGGACGATGATGCGGTCGGTGTTGATGCCCATGAGCTTGGCGGTGTCGGGGTCCTGCGCGGTGGCCTGCATGGCGCGGCCGCTGCGGGTTTTGGCGACGAAGAAGCCGAGGGCGATCATGCAGGCGGGGGCGGCGACGAGGACGAAGACGTCGCCGCGCTGGACGGTGGCGCCGAGGATGTCGAAGGCCTCGCCCTTGAACTGGGGGAAGACGCGGGCCTGTTTGCCGTCGGGGTACCACTTCCAGACGGCTTGCTGGAGGGCGATGGACAGGCCGATGGCGGTGATGAGGGGGGCGAGGCGTGGGGCGCCGCGCAATGGTCGGTAGGCGAATCGTTCCGCTGCTATGCCGACGAGGACGGACACGGCGATGCCGCCGAGGAGCATGACCGGCAGGGCGAGGGCGAGTGAGGTGCCGGCGGGCAGTGCGAGGAAGACGCTGAGCGCTCCGAAGCCGCCGACCATGAAGATCTCGCCATGGGCGAAGTTGATGAGCTGGACGATTCCGTAGACCATCGTGTAGCCGATCGCGATGAGACCGTACATCGCGCCGAGGATGAGTCCGTTGGCCAGCTGTTGCGGCAGTTCGCTCACCGCAGGGCCTCCGTTGCGTGGGAGTGAGAAGAGTCCGGGGTGTCCCGGCGAGCCGGGGTGTCCCGGTGTGCGCGGGCCGCGCCAGGGTCGTTCGTGCGTCCTGGCGCGGCCCGGGGTGGTGTGGGGTGGTGCGGTCGGTCAGCTCTTGTCGAACTTCTTGAATTCGGCGCTGAAGCGGGAGGCCCAGGCGCCCTTGTCGACCTGGTAGGCGGTGATCATGGTGTTGGTGGTGTCGCCGTATTTGTCGAAGGCGATGGGGCCGGTGACACCGTCGAAGGTGACCTTGTTCATCGCGTCGACGACCTTCTTGCGGGCGTCCTCGGGGAGCTTGCCGTCGTTGTCCTCGACGACCTTCTTCACGGCCTGGATGAGGGCCCAGGTCGAGTCGTAGGTGGAGCCGCCGTAGGCCTCGTAGGACTCCTTGAAGCCGGCTGCCTTGTAGTCGGCGATGAACTTCTTGGCGGAGGGGAGCTCCTCGACGGGCTTGCCGACGGAGGAGGCGTAGTCGCCCTGGGCCTTCTTGTTGAGCTTGATGTAGTCGCCGCTGTACATGCCGTCGCCGCCCATGAGGGGGACGGTGACGCCGCCGTCCTTGAGCTGCTGGCTGAGCGGGCCGGAGGCGGGGTACTCGCCGCCGTAGAAGACCACGTCGGGCTTGGCGGACTTGACCTTGGAGACGACGGCCTTGAAGTCACGGTCGTCGGGGCTGACGTGTTCGGTGCCGACGATCTTTCCGCCGAGCTTGCTGAACTGGTCCTTGAAGGAGGAGGCGAGGCCGACGCCGTAAGTCTTCTGGTCGTCGATCACATAGGCCTTCTTGACCTTCATCTTTTCCCACGCGTACTGGCCGTCGAAGGCGCCCTGCACCTCGTCGGTGGTGGCGGTGCGGAAGTAGGTGGGGAACTGGCGGACGCGCTTGTTCTGCTTCCAGTCCTTGCCCTGGGTGAGGTCGGGCGTGGTGTTCGCCGGCGAGATCAGGGTGAGGTCGTTCTGCTTGGAGACCTGCTGCATGGACTGGGCGACGCCGGAGTTGAGCGGGCCGACGATGCCGAGCACGTCCTTGTCGCCCGCGAGCTTGGTGGCGTTCTGCTGGCCGACGTTGGGGAGGGCCTTGTCGTCGAGTGCTTCGAGCTTGAAGGTGACGCCCTTGACCTCGCCGGATTTGTTGGCGGTGTCGATGGCGAGCTGGGCGGAGTTGCGGATGCCCAGGCCCAGGGCGGAGAGCTCGCCGGTGGTGGGGGCGTCGAGGCCGATGACGACGGTGGACTTTCCTTCGCCGCTCTTGTTGTCGTCGCCGCGCGAGCCGCACGCGGAGAGCGTGAGGGCGCCGGTGGTGACTGCGGTGGTGAGGATGAGCAAGGAACGGTGACGCACGATCAGTCCTTTCCCTGGCGCGGCCACGACTGTCGCATGGCCGTTTCGCTCGCCGGGCTGTACGGAGTCGTACAGGGGTGTGCTGGGGCAGCACACCCGGCGGCGCGGTGACTGGCGGTGACTCTAAGCCGGTGTTCGTCGCACCGGCAGAGGCGCCGACCAGGATGTGACGCTCTTGTTATGACCTTCGATGAGCGTTATGCCGTTATGGTCCTTACACCGGAGGGCGAACACGGCGCGGAGGGCGAACTCGCACTTCCACGGGCGTATCAGGGCGCGTGGTGACGCAGCGGCGTCCGGATAGCGGATGCGCCGGGTGCGGTGGTGCGGGTGCCCATGGGGGGTACGGGAGTTGAGCCGGGGACCGCCGGGCGCCGGGGTTACTCAGCGTTACAGAGACGCGTGCGGCCCCGCTCCCGGGACCGGGGGCGGGGCCGTGGCGGCGGCCGGCGGAGCGCCGGCCGGGGTGGGTCAGCCGCGGTAGGCGTCGGTGTCCACCTCGCGCAGCATGCAGGTCAGCCGGGCGGTGCAGACCCGCTTGTCCTGTTCGTCGGTGATCACGATCTCGTAGGTGGCGGTGGAGCGGCCGCGGTGTACGGGGGTGGCGACGCCGGTGACCAGTCCGGAGCGGACGCCGCGGTGGTGGGTGCAGTTCAGGTCGACGCCGACGGCGAGCTTGGTGGGGCCGCCGTGGAGCATGGCGCCGACGGAGCCGAGGGTCTCGGCGAGGACGGCCGAGGCGCCGCCGTGCAGCAGCCCGTAGGGCTGGGTGTTGCCCTCGACGGGCATGGTGCCGACGATCCGCTCGGGCGCTGCCTCGGTGACCTGCACGCTCATCCGCTCGCCGAGGTGGCCGGCGGAGAAGAACGAGGGCAGGTCGAGGCCGAGGCCGGCCCACTGGTCGAGGATCTCCTGCGGAAACTTGGTCGTGCTGCGCTCACCCATGCCTACGGCTCCGTTCGTCACCCGTGATCGTCGTCGATCCGTGCCTGTTCCTATCAGGCTCCTGAGCAAGCGCTCAGCGCGGGGTGGTTGTTCCCGCCGGCCTGCCGGTGGTGGTCAGTCCTCGCGGGGGCTCTCCAGGCGGATCACGACGGACTTGGAGGCGGGGGTGTTGCTGGTGTCGGCGGTGTGGTCGAGCGGGATGAGCACATTGGTCTCGGGGTAGTAGGCGGCCGCGCAGCCGCGGGCCGTCGGGTAGTGCACGACGCGGAAGCCGGGCGCGCGCCGCTCGCTGCCGTCCGTCCATTCGCTGACCAGGTCGGTGTACGCGCCGTCGGCCAGGCCCCGTTCGCGGGCGTCATCGGGGTGGAGGAGCACCACCCGGCGGCCGTTCTTGATGCCGCGGTAGCGGTCGTCGAGGCCGTAGATCGTGGTGTTGTACTGGTCGTGGGAGCGCAGCGTCTGCAGCAGCAGCCGCCCTTCCGGGGCGGTGGGGTATTCGACGGGCGCGGCGGTGAAGTTGGCCTTCCCGGTGGCGGTGGGGAAGCTGCGGCTGTCCCGGGGGGCGTGCGGGAGGGCGAAGCCCCCGGGGCGGGCGACCCTGGTGTTGAAGTCCTCGAAGCCCGGGATGACATGGGAGATACGGTCGCGGATCGTCGCGTAGTCCCGCGCGAACTCCTCCCAGGGGGTGCGGCTGCCGGCGCCCAGGACGCGGCGGGCCAGGCGGGCGACGATGGCCGTCTCGGACAGCAGTTGGGGGCCGGCGGGCTCCAGGCGGCCGCGCGAGGCGTGCACCATGCCCATGGAGTCCTCGACGGTCACGAACTGTTCGGTGCGCCTGCCGTCCGGGCCGGTCTGCACATCGCGTTCCGTACGGCCCAGCGTCGGCAGGATCAGTGCGCGGGCGCCGGTGATCACGTGCGAGCGGTTGAGCTTGGTGGAGACATGGACGGTCAGCCGGGCGCGGCGCATGGCGGCCTCGGTGACGTCGGTGTCGGGGGTGGCGGAGACGAAGTTGCCGCCCATCGCGAAGAACACCTTGGCCTGCCCGTCGCGCAGGGCGCGGATGGCGCGCACGACATCGAGGCCGTGCTCCCGGGGCGGGGCGAAGCCGAACTCCTTCTCCAGGGCGTCGAGGAAGGCGGGTGCGGGCCGCTCGAAGATGCCCATGGTGCGGTCGCCCTGGACGTTGCTGTGGCCGCGGACGGGGCAGACACCGGCGCCGAGGCGGCCTATGTTGCCGCGCAGCAGAAGGAAGTTGACGACTTCCTGGATGGTGGGGACGGAGTGCTTGTGCTGGGTCAGGCCCATCGCCCAGCAGACGATGGTGCGGCGTGAGCCGAGGACCATGGCGAGCGCGCGGTCGATCTCCTCGCGGGTCAGGCCGGTGGCGCGCAGCGTCTCGTCCCAGTCGTCATCGGCGCGGGCCGTGCGCGCGAACTCCTCGAAGCCATGGGTGTGTTCGCGGATGAAGTCCTCGTCGAGGGCTCCCTCGGTGTCGAGGAGGCAGCGGTTGAGGGCGCGGAAGAGCGCCTGGTCGCCGCCGAGGCGTACCTGGAGGAAGAGGTCGGTGAGCGCGGTGCCGCCGCCGGCCAGCCCGCGGGGGGTCTGCGGGTTCTTGAAGCGCTCCAGGCCGGCCTCGGGCAGTGGATTGATCGAGATGATCTTCGTGCCGCCGGCCTTGGCCTTCTCCAGGGCGGTGAGCATCCGTGGG
The DNA here is from genome assembly GCF_028870195.1 of Streptomyces sp. G7(2002). Lineage (NCBI taxonomy): Bacteria > Bacillati > Actinomycetota > Actinomycetes > Kitasatosporales > Streptomycetaceae > Streptomyces > Streptomyces sp. G7(2002). Next base: position 2,779,770 of record NZ_CP102609.1, on the reverse strand, counting down.
TGGTTGGTGCCCGGGTTCTGGCCGGCGACGATGATCAGGTCGGCCTTGTAGAGGTCCTCCAGGAGGACGCTGCCCTTGCCGATGCCGATGGTCTCCGTCAGGGCGGAGCCCGACGACTCGTGGCACATGTTGGAGCAGTCGGGGAGGTTGTTGGTGCCGAATTCGCGGGCGAAGAGCTGGTAGAGGAAGGCGGCCTCGTTGCTGGTGCGGCCGGAGGTGTAGAAGACGGCCTCGTCGGGGGAGCCGAGGGCGGTCAGCTCCTCGCCGATGATGTCGAAGGCCCGTTCCCAGGTCACCGGCTCGTAGTGGTCGGCGCCCTCGTCGAGGTACATGGGGTGGGTGAGGCGGCCCTGCTGGCCGAGCCAGTAGCCGCTGCGGGTCGCGAGGTCGGCGACCGAATGCTCGGTGAAGAAGTCCGGGGTGACGCGGCGCAGGGTGGCCTCTTCGGCGACGGCCTTGGCGCCGTTCTCGCAGAACTCGGCGGTGTGCGGCTTGTCGGGTTCGGGCCAGGCGCAGCCGGGGCAGTCGAAGCCGTTCGGCTGGTTGACGCGCAGGAGGGTCAGGGCGGTGCGCCGCACGCCCATCTGCTGCTGGGAGATGCGCAGGGCGTGGGTGATGGCCGGCAGCCCGACGGCGGAGTGCTGGGGTTCGCTGACCTGGGGCGCGTCCTGGACGGGGTCCGACGCGGGCGGCTTGCCTGCCATGGCGCTCTCCCTTGAGCCGTGAGCTGGTGCGCGCTCCGCCGGAGCCCGGCGGATCGTTGCGGTACGCAGCAGATCCTGTCACGGACGCGGGGGGAGGTGCAGAGGCGATCGCCGGGGTGTGGACAACGGGAGCGGCCGGGTGTGCGGCGCGGCCCGGGGCCGCCGCGGCGGGGATTGTCAGTGGGGCGTGGCAGGATCGGGGGCGTGGCAGCAAAGGCAGCGAAGAAGAGCGAAGCGACCGGGACCGATGCGGCGGCGGGCGGTCGTCCCCGCCTGCTCCTGATGGACGGGCATTCCATGGCATACCGGGCGTTCTTCGCCCTGCCCGTGGAGAATTTCACGACCGTCACGGGACAACCGACCAATGCGATCTACGGCTTCGCGTCGATGCTCGCGAACACCCTGCGCGACGAGGCGCCCACGCATTTCGCGGTGGCGTTCGACGTCTCCCGCAAGACCTGGCGGTCCGAGGAGTTCGCGGACTACAAGGCGAACCGTTCCAAGACGCCCGACGAGTTCAAGGGCCAGGTCGAGCTGATCGGCGAGTTGCTCGACGCGATGCGGGTCAAGCGGTTCGCGGTCGACGGCTTCGAGGCCGACGACGTCATCGCCACGCTCACCGAGCAGGCCACCGCACAGGGCTTCGAGGTCTCGATCGTCACCGGCGACCGCGACTCCTTCCAGCTGGTCTCCGACGACGTCACGGTCCTCTACCCCACCAAGGGCGTCTCGGAGCTGACGCGCTTCACCCCGGAGAAGGTCTTCGAGAAGTACGGCCTGACCCCCGCCCAGTACCCCGACTTCGCCGCGCTGCGCGGTGACCCGTCCGACAACCTCCCCGGCATCCCGGGCGTCGGCGAGAAGACCGCCACGAAGTGGATCAACCAGTTCGGTTCGTTCGCGGAGCTGGTGGAGCGCGCCGACGAGGTCAAGGGCAAGGCGGGCGCCAACCTCCGCGAGCACCTGGACGCGGTGAAGCTCAACCGCCGGCTGACGGAGATGGTGCGCGACGTCGAGCTGCCGTGCGGCCCGGCGGAGCTGACCCGCGAGGCCTATGACCGTGAGGCGCTCACGGTGTTCCTCAACGCACTGGAGATCCGCAACCAGGGCCTGCGGGACCGGCTGCACGCCGTCGACCCGGGCGCCGAGGAGGCCGCAGACGAGGCCGCCCCCGCCGCCGGCGTCGAGGTGGACGGCACGGTCATCGGCACCGGCGAACTCGCTCCGTGGCTGGCCGAACACGGCACGGGACCGCTGGGTGTGGCCACGGTCGACGTCTGGACGCTGGGCAGCGGCAGCGTCGCCGAGGTGGCGCTGGCTGCCCCCGACGGCCCGGCCGCCTGGTTCGACCCGTCCCAGCTCGACGAGGCCGACGAGCAGGCCTTCGCCGCCTGGAGCGCGGACGCCGCCCGCCCCAAGGTGATGCACAACGCCAAGGGCCTGATGCGGGTCTTCGGCGAGCACGGCTGGCGCATCGACGGGGTCACCATGGACACCGCGCTGGCCGCCTATCTGGTCAAGCCGGGCCGCCGCTCCTTCGCGCTGGACGCGCTGTCCGTCGAATACCTGGGGCGTGATCTCGCCCCGGCCGCGGCCGGTGACGGCCAGCTGGCGTTCGGCGCTGACGAGCAGGCCGAGGCCGAGGCCCTGATGGCGCAGGCCCGCACGGTCCTCGATCTGGGGACGGCGTTCGAGGCGAAGCTGGCGGAGGTCGGCGCGGCCGATCTGCTGGGGAATGTGGAACTGCCGACCAGCCGGCTGCTGGCCCGGATGGAGCGGGCCGGTATCGCCGCGGACCGTGGCTGGCTGGAGCGGATGGAGCAGCAGTTCGCGGGCGCCGTCCAGCAGGCCGTCAAGGAGGCGCACGCCGCCGCGGGCCATGAGTTCAACCTGGGCTCGCCCAAGCAGCTGCAGGAGGTCCTCTTCGGCGAGCTGGGCCTGCCCAAGACCAAGAAGACCAAGACGGGTTACACCACCGACGCCGATGCGCTCGCCTGGCTGGCCGCCCAGACCGACAACGAGCTCCCGGTGATCATGCTCCGGCACCGTGAGCAGGCCAAGCTGCGCACCACCGTCGAGGGCCTGATCAAGACCATCGCCGCCGACGGCCGGATCCACACCACCTTCAACCAGACCGTGGCGGCCACCGGCCGGCTGTCCTCCACGGACCCCAATCTGCAGAACATCCCGGTGCGCACCGACGAGGGCCGGGCGATCCGCCGCGGCTTCGTCGTCGGCGAGGGCTTCGAATCGCTGCTGACCGCCGACTACAGCCAGATCGAGCTGCGGGTGATGGCCCATCTCTCCGAGGACGAGGGCCTGATCGAGGCGTTCACCTCCGGTGAGGACCTGCACACCACCGTCGCCTCCCATGTCTTCTCGGTCGACAAGACCAAGGTCGACCCGGAGATGCGCCGCAAGATCAAGGCGATGTCCTACGGCCTGGCGTACGGGCTGTCGGCCTTCGGCCTCTCCCAGCAGCTGGGCATCCAGCCCGATGAGGCCCGCAAGCTGATGGACAACTTCTTCGAGCGGTTCGGCGGGGTGCGCGACTACCTCCAGCGCGTCGTGGAGGAGGCCCGCGCCACCGGCTACACGGAGACCATGCTCGGCCGCCGCCGCTACCTCCCCGACCTCAACAGCGACAACCGCCAGCGCCGCGAAATGGCCGAGCGGATGGCGCTGAACGCCCCGATCCAGGGCACCGCCGCCGATATCGTCAAGATCGCGATGCTGCGGGTCGACGCGGCACTGCGGGCCGCGGAGCTGGAGTCCCGGCTGCTGCTCCAGGTCCATGACGAAATCGTCGTCGAGGTGGCCCCCGGCGAACGCAAGAAGGTCGAGGAACTGGTCCGCCGCGAAATGGCCGCAGCGGTCGAACTGAGCGCGCCGCTGGACGTCTCGGTCGGCTCCGGCAAGGACTGGGAGTCGGCGGCGCACTGAGCCGCGAAGCGGGCCGGTGACGGCGCGGACACCCCGCGCCGCCCCCGGCCGGCCGCCCCGCCCGCAACCCGGCCCGCACCGCGCCGAGTTGCGGCCGGTTCCGACCCGTTTGGTATCGGCCCGAACCCGGTCGTCGCCCGCCGCGTCATGGATCTTGTTCCCCGCAAAAGCGCTCTGCTTTGATCACCCCGTGATGCGCCGTGCGGCCCGAGCCCTGGGCACCTATGTCTCCCGCAGCCCGGTCACGGCCGGCTATGCGGCACTGCTGCTGTCGACCCATCTGTGGTGCACCGCGGTGCTGTCCACCGCGGAGGCCCAGCGGGTGGTGCTCGGCGTCAGTACTCATCTGGACAATCTCCAGGACCGTCCGGTCCGTGTGCTGGCGGGCAGCATGCTGTTCTTCGACGGCACACTGACCGACATCACCTCGGAGGCCTTCGCCGGCACGCTGATCACGCTCGGGCTCGGCGTCCTCGTATGCCTGGCGTGGCTGGAGCGACGGTACGGAGCGGGGCGGGCCTACGGCATCTTCGTCCTCGGCCATCTCGCGGCCACGCTGCTCACCGTGCCGTTGATCCTTGTGGCCCTAGCCCACGGCTGGTACCCGGAGAGCGTCCGGCACGCCGCCGACTTCGGCATCAGTTACGGGGCCGAGACGGTGCTCGCGACGGGGGCGCTCCTGCTGCGCCGGGCCCGGTGGCTCGCGGCGGCCGGTGTCGTCGCCTGGCCGGTGCTCGGCGGCGACTGGAGCGGGGTGCTGCCCGACTTCACCACCGTCGGACATCTGCTGGCGGCCGCCATCGGCTTCGGCTGCGGCGCCTTCCTGCTGCGGGCCGCCCGGCGCGCCGCCCCGGCCCCCGTGCCGCAGCCCGCCCCGGCTCTCGTCGAGTAGCCCGACGGGGTGCGGCGGGCGTGGACGCCCAGCAGGTTCGCCGGGCTGCATCACCCGTCGTGGGGCGAGGTGTTCCGTGACCCGGCAGCGGCGCCCGACGGCGACACCGCCCGGGGCGCGGTCCGCACCGTGGGCGCGGGCAGCCGCCCCATGGCGTCAACTCCCCGGGTGCGGCGGTGCAGCAGCCGTACGGCCACCGCGTAGAGCGGCAGTCCGAGGAGGAGTCCGGCCCCGGCGCCGAAGAGCACGGTCGGGAGGTAGTCGAGCCAGGCCGCCGCGGGACCGTATACGGCGCGCGCCCGCAGGACACGGTGCACGGCACCGGCCGCCACACACAGTGCGAGCGGGGCGGTCAGCAGCAGCCGCAGCCGTACGCTCAGCACCGGCACCTCCACCGGTACCGCGACGGGCGCGGATGCCGCGGCCGCCGCGCTGCCGCCGCCCCGCCCCCGCAGCACCGGCCACAGAAACGCGCCCATCGCCGCCAGCGCGAGCGCCGAGGTGCCGTACTGCACGTAGGTGTAGACCGGCAGACCGCCCACCACCCGGTCCAGACCGGGAACCAGCCGGGTGCCCCAGCGGCCCGGGTGGGTGAACGCGTCCCAGACCACATGGGTTGCCGCCCCGAGTACCGCCGAGACCAGGAACCAGCCCACCAGGACGGCGACTTCACGAGGTCCCCGGGGCCGCCAGGGCCGGCCGCGGAGGAAGGTGTGGACCGGGCCGCGCCACGCCCGGGGCAGCAGCGCGGCCAACGGCTCGCGCACCAGCAGCCAGCCGCCGACGAGGGCCACGGTGACCAGCACATCCACCGTCAGCACACCGGTCAGCGAGTGGGTGACCTCGCCGAAGGCCATACCGCCCGGAACCAGGGTGTCCGCGTAGTACGTCATATCGGGTGCGAACGTCCCCGCCACGAGGGCCGAGGCGACCAGCGGACCGCGGGCCGCACCGGTCCGCCGGACGGCCGGGAGCACGGCGGCGGCATGGCTGAGCGTGAACGGCATATACCTCTCCTCGATCGATACGGATCATTATGTGTCTGATGTGGGTGGTAGATGCCGGGCCCGACTTGTCGTAGTGTCGCCTGAGTTGGAGCGCTGGGGAGCGCGATACCGCGTCAGGAGCGCGGTACGGCAATGCGGAGGGGAACCACGTATGGCAGCCACATTCCGACGGCGGCTCCAAAGGGGAGCGGCCTCGACGGCCGTGGCGGCCCTGGTGCTTGCCGCGCTGACCGCATCTCAGGCGCCGGGCGCCACCGGCGACGCGGCCGCCAAGCGGCAGCCGGCCCCGCCCCCGGCGGACGTCCCGATCGACGGCGGCTCCGGGTACTACACCGACCTGCCGCCCCTCAACAGCCCGGTGCCGCCCCGGGGTTCGGACCACAACGGCCAGGGCCCCGCCGCCGGCAGGGGACCCGCCGAGGCCGGTCTGCCCGCCACCGTGCTGGCCGCGTACAAGAAGGCCGCCTCCACCCTCGGCACCGACGACCCGGGCTGCCGGCTGCCCTGGCAGCTGCTCGCCGGGATCGGCAAGGTCGAATCCGGACAGGCACGCGGCGGAGCGGTCGACGCCGAAGGCACTACCCTCCGGCCGATACTCGGCCCGCAGCTCAACGGCCGCGGCTTCGCGCGTATCACCGACACCGACAACGGCCGCTATGACGGCGACCTCACCCACGACCGTGCCGTGGGCCCGATGCAGTTCATCCCGTCCACCTGGTCCACCGGCGGCCCCGATGGCGCCGGTTGGGGCGCCGACGGCAACGGCGACGGCAAGAAGGACCCCCACAACGTCTTCGACGCGGCGCTCGCCGCGGGCGGCTATCTCTGCGCCGGCGGCCGCGATCTGACGGCCCAGGACGACCTGGACCGGGCGATCCTCGGCTACAACCACTCCGAGGAATACCTGCGCACGGTGCTGTCCTGGTACGCGTTCTACCGCAACGGCACCCACGAGGTGCCGGACGGCAAGGGCGTCCTGCCGGTCCACCGCGACGCCGGCAGGCACGACGACAACGGCGGCCGGTCCGAAGGCCGCCGGCACCACGGCCACGGCGGCAAGCCGGACAAGAGCCCGCGCCCCGGCGGATCCGGCAAGCCCGGCAAGGGACACAAGCCCGGCAAGGGGCAGCAGCACGACCCGGGCAAGCCCGGGCGCCCGGACGGCACCGGCCCCACACCGGGCGGCACGGAGCCGCCCAGCCAGAAGCCCACCCCCACCCCCGAGCCGCCCACCGGGCCCGCGCACCCCACCGCCCTCGTCCGGGTCGGCGACAAGGACCTGAGCACCACCGCGGGCGCCGAGTTCGCCACCCCGCCGCAGGTCCGCGCCCAGGACGCCGAGGGCAAGGCCGTCGCCGGCACCCCCGTCCGCTTCACCCTCCCCGCGGCCACCGACGCCCGCTTCCCCGGTGACGCGACCGCCGTCACCGTCAAGACGGACAAGAACGGCCTGGCCACCGCCCCCACCCTGCGCGCGGGCGACCGGACCGGCGCCTTCCACATCCGGGTCACCACCGTGGCGCACACCGCGCCCGCCGTCGAGCTCGGCGCCACCGTCAAGGCCAGGCCCGCCCCGAAGGCCGACAAACTCGCCCGCACCTCGGACAAGGAGCTGACGGCGACCGCCGGAAAGGCCTTCGCGGAGGACGCGGTCGAGATCAAGGCCACCTACCAGGACAAGATCGCGGCGGGTGTGGCCGTCACCGCCACCATGGTCACCGACGACCCGAAGCAGCCCGTGGAGAACGACAAGGGCCCCTACTTCAAGGACCCCGAGGCCACCGGCGCCGCCAAGCACAAGCCGGTCCGCACGCTCACCGGGCTCACCACGGACGCCGACGGCCTGCTGAAACTCCCGAAGATCTACACCGACGCGCACCCGGGCACCTTCCTGCTGAGGCTGACCACCGCAGACGGCGCCGTGCTCACCGTCAAGCTGAAGGTCGCCGCCGCGGCCGGCTCCTGACCGAGTCACCCGGCCCGCCCGCGCGGCCGGTTCCGCACCCCGGGCCGGTATCCGCGCCCGGTATGTCTCCGCCGTCCTGCCCGCCGTCCCGGGCAGGACGGCGGTGCAACGTGTTCTCATCTCCGCCGCCCGTTGCTACGGTGCCCCCGCCCTGACGCCGTATCAGCTCCCGGGAGGCCGACCATGCGCGCCCTGACAGCAGCCGCGGTCGGACTGGCCGCGGCGCTCGCCCTCGTCCTCACCCTCACCGCGGCCGGCGCGCCCAGCGGTACGACCTCGCCCAAGCCCCTGCTGACCACCGTCCCCAAGCACCCCTGAGGGAGGGACACGACCGCCATGCGCCGTACTGTGCCCACCCCGAGGACCCCATCCGGGCCGCCGGCCGAACCCGGCCGGCGCCGGCCGGGGCGCGGTATGCGCCGCAGGGCGAGCCTGGTGCTGCTCGCCTGCGCCGTCTTCTTCACCGCCCTGTCCCCGCTGATGCGGTGGTACGCCTTCCCTCGGCTCGCCAAGATCCCGCCCGGCCAGTACCAGACCATGGTCCTGGAGGCCCGGCCCGCCACCCTCCTCAACTACGGGACGATGAAGGCCGAACGCGTCCCGAAGGTCACCATCGTGCAGACCCTCAAGGGCGACGTCGCCGCCTCCGACCGGATCGAGAAGTCCGCGGGCCGGGACCTCGTCGTCTGGGACACGCTGTCCTACGTCGCCGGGCCCGACGGCAAGATGGTCTCCGCGATCCCCGAGCGCTACCTCTTCGACGCGCACTCCCAGGAACCCGTGCACGCCACCGGCGAGATGGTCGACGGCGACCCGGTGCGCCGCGAGGGCATCGAGTACAAATGGCCGTTCCTCACCGAGCGGCGCGACTACACCTACTTCGACGCCCAGACCCGCACCTCGGCCCCCATCCACTACAAGGGGACCCGCACCTTCCGCGGCCTGGAGGTCTACTACTTCGAGCAGACCATCCCCTGGACCAAGGTCGCCCTCCCCAAGAAGATGCCGGTCAAGGGCATCACCCCGCAGTCCGTCGAGAAGATGGGCACCACCCGCTGGTACACCACCAAGCGGATGTTCTGGGTCGAGCCGGTCACCGGCGCCCCCGTCAACGGCCAGGAGATCCACAAGGAAGAGCTGCGCGGCGGCGATCTGCTGCCCGGCGGCGGCAAGGTCACCGCCTTCGCCGGCCATGTGAAGATGCGCCCCGACTACGTCGACTCCACCGTGGCCCTGGTGAGCTCACAGCGCACCCTCGTCCTCCTGCTCACCCGCTACCTCCCCTGGGGCTTCCTGCTCCTCGGCGCCGCGCTGCTCGCCCTGAGCCTGCACCTCGAAGCCCGCGGCCGCCGCCCCGCCACCGCACCGGCCCGGCCACCCGCCCCCATGGCTACGGCCGACGGCGGCGGTCCGTGACGCCGTTCAGCCCCGCTTGAGCCGCGCCGACGTGTGCCGGGTCGGCTCCGCCGCCGAAGGGTCCTCCGGCCAGGGATGCTTCGGGTAGCGGCCACGCAACTCCGCGCGTACGGACCGGTATCCGTCCCGCCAGAACGAGGCGAGATCGGCCGTGACGGCGGCCGGACGCCCCGCGGGGGAGAGCAGATGCACCAGCACGGGCACCCGCCCGCCGGCCACCCGGGGTGACTCCTGCCAGCCGAACAGCTCCTGCAGTTTGACCGCCAGCACCGGCTGCGCACCGCCGTAATCCACCCGCACCCGTGAACCGCTCGGCACCTCGATACGCTCCGGCGCCAGCTCGTCGAAGCGGGCCGCCTCGCCCGTCGCCCACGGCAGCAGCCGGGCCAGCGCCTGCCCCGCGTCGACCCGCTCCAGATCGGCCCGCCGCCGCGCCCGTCCGAGCTCCACCCCCAGCCACTCCTCGACGCACTCCAGCAGCGCCGCATCCGAGACATCGGGCCAGGGGGCGCCCAACTCCCGGTGCACGAACGCCATCCGCTGCCGCAGCGACACCGCGGCGGCAGGCCACCGCAGCAGCCCGAGCCCCTCCCGCCGCAGGCCCGACACCACCGCGTCCCGCAGCAGCCCGGGGTCCGGCGCGGTCAGCGGCCGGGCCGCGAGCTCGATCGCCCCCAGCCGGGTCACCCGCCGGGCCACCACGTCCCCCTCCGACCAGCGGACCTCCTCACCCGAGGCGTACAACGCCGGCGCCGCCGCACAGGCCGTCTCCTCGTCGATCACCGCCGCGAGCCGCACCCGCGCCGACGCCGCCGCCACCGGCCGGTCCGCCACCGCGACCGCCAGCCACTCCGCGTCCCGCAGCCCCGAACCGTCCCCCGGCCCCGAAGAGCCCGGCCGGTGCCCCCCTCCTGCCTGCGCTCCCGCCAGCTCGGCCCCGGTGCCGGACGCCATCAGATAACTGCCCTTACGGCGGGCCCGGGCCACCCGCTCCGGGAACGCCAGCGCGGCAACGAGACCGGCCACGGCGTCGTCGGTGAGCTGGGCTCCGGCACCACGCCCGCCGTCCGCGCCCGCAGCCGAACCGCCCCGCGACTCCCCGGCCGCAGCCGAACCGCTCCGTGGCTCCCCGCCCGCACCCGAACCGCCCCGCGGCTCCCCGGCCGCCGACGCCAGCCGCCGCGCCTCCTGCCGCCACCGCGCTCCGTACGCATCGCCGCCCCGCCGCGCGGTGCGCCACGCCGCCGCCAGATCGTCCCCATAGGCCCGCGGCGGCTCCTCGCTCAGCAGGGCGACCACCTCCGCCGCGCGCCGCACACCGACCTCGGGCGCCCCGTCCAGCAGGGCACGCGCCAGCCGCGGATGCAGCCCGAGCCGCGCCATGCGCACGCCCCGCTCCGTCGCCCGGCCGGCCCCGTCCACCGCGCCGATCGCCGTCAGCACCTCCCGCGCCGCGGCCAGCGCCCCGGCCGGCGGCGCGTCGAGCAGCGCGAGCCCGTCGGCTGCCGGATCGCCCCAGCAGGCCGCCTGCAGGGCGAACGCCGTCAGATCGGCGACCCTGATCTCCGGATCGGGGAAGGCCGGCAGCCGCCCGTCCTCACCCTCCGCCCAGCAGCGGTACACCGCACCCGGTGCCTCCCGCCCCGCCCGGCCGGCCCGCTGCCGGGCCGCCGCACGGGAGGCCCGCACCGTGGTGAGCGCGCTGAGCCCGCGCGCATGATCCGTCCGCGGCACCCGCGCCAGCCCGCTGTCCACCACCACCCGTACGCCCGGCACGGTCAGGCTGGACTCCGCCACCGACGTCGCCAGCACCACTCTCCGTACGCCGTCCCCGCCCGCCAGTACGGCGTCCTGCACCTCGGCCGGCGCCCGCCCGTGCACCTGCAGCACCTCGGCGTCCACCCCGGCCAGCTCCCCGGCGACCCGCCCGATCTCCCCGACCCCGGGAAGGAAACAGAGCACATCGCCCGTCCGCTCGCGCAGCGCCCGGCGCACGACCCCCGCCACATGCGTCAGCAGCGCCGGATCCACCCGCGTCCCGTGCGCCGGCCGCACCGGCCGCTCCGGCGGCGCCCACACCACCTCCACGGGATGCGACACGCCCGTCGCCTCGACCACCGGCGCGGCACCCTGCGCTCCGCCCAGCAGCCGCGCCCAGCCCTCCGCGTCCGTCGTGGCGGACGCCGCCACCAGCCGCAGCTCGGGCCGCAGCGTCTCCCGTACGTCCAGGAGGAACGCCGCGGAGGTATCGGCGTCGAGATGCCGCTCATGGCACTCGTCGAGCACCACCACATCGACCCCGGCCAGCTCAGGATCGCGCTGCAGCCGCTGCAGCAGCACTCCGGTGGTCACCACTTCCACGGTGGTACGCGGCCCGGCCCGGCGCTCACCCCGCACCGTGAACCCCACCGGCCCCCATCCCTGCGCCGGGGCCGCCCCCGTGCCGACCTCCTCGCCCAGCAGCCAGGCCATCCGCCGCGCGGCCGCACGGGCCGCCATCCGGCGCGGCTCGGCGACCAGCACCCGCCGCACCGGCCCCTCGCCGGTCAGGCCCGCCAGATCCAGCGGCACCGACGTCGTCTTGCCGGTACCCGGCGGAGCACACAGCACCGCACTCCCGGGTCCGTCGAGGGCGGCGCGCAGCGCGGGCAGCGCGGTACGGACGGGCAGCTGGTCGAGGGCGTCACGGCGGATCACGCCCCCAGTCTGCCGCCCCGGCCCCGTACCCCGGTCTGCTGCCCCGGGCCCGCACCGGGCTACGGCCCCGCCCGGCAGGCCCTTAAGCCTCCGCCGTGCACACGAAGATCGCCGTCCCCGGGATCAGATGCCCGCGCAGCGGGGACCAGCCGCCCCACTCCTGGGTGTTCCACCCGGGCCATTCCGGCTCGACGAGATCCTCCAGCCGGAACCCGGCGGCCACCACGTCCCGCACCCGGTCGCCCAGCGTCCGGTGGTGCTCCACATATACGGCCCGCCCGGACTCGTCCTGTTCCACATACGGCGTGCGGTCGAAATAGGAGGCCGACACCGACAGTCCCTCGGGCCCCGGCTCGTCGGGGAAGGCCCACCGGAGGGGGTGGGAGACGGAGAAGACGAACCGGCCACCCGGCCGCAGCACCCGGCGCACCTCCCGCAGCACCCGCACCGGATCGGCGACGAAGGGCAGCGCCCCATAGGCGGAGCAGGCGAGGTCGAAGCTGTGGTCGCGGAACCGCAGCGCCCCGGCGTCCGCCTCCACCAGCTCGGTGGCATCGTCCGCCCCGCCGGCGATCCGCAGCGCGTGCTGTAGCTGCCGGTGGGAGAGGTCCAGCGCCACCGGGAGCGCGCCCTGCGCCGCCAGCCAGCGGGAACACTGCGCCGCGCCGGCCCCGATCTCCAGGATCCGCCGCCCCTTCAGCTCGGCGGCCGGCCCGAGCAGCGCGGCCTCCGCCTCGTCCAGCCCCTCGGGGCCCCAGATGAACCGGTCGTCCCCCAGGAACGCGCCGTGCTCGCTCTGGTACTCGTCGGCGTTGCGGTCCCACCATCCACGGCTGGCCCGGCTGCTTTCGGTGTCCGAGGCGTCACGGCGGGTCGCCTCGGGCTCGTGGTCTTGGTTCATGCCGCCCGTCGTCGTAGTCTTTGCTCTGCTTGTCGCTGCAGGGACTGTGAGGCCGTTCGACCTCGCGGAACATCGCGTGTGCCGGTTATGGGGCGTTCTGCCCCGGGTGTGCGCGTTCGCGCATTGACCGGGTCCGGCTGCCCCCGTATGCTACAAGTTGCGCTGCGGGCTTGCGCGCCTCAGACGGAGCAGGCCGCGCTCGCATCTGTATGTATGTCCCCTCGGTTTTGAGGCGTTTCGGGTCGTTCCGGATGCTCTGCATTTGCGGGCTCCCCAAGATTCGCCTTTCACACTGTCCGGCTTATGCAGAGGCGATACGGGCTCTCGGCGTAGCAGTACCTACGACTTCAATGTCCGTACCGGAGCCCTTTCCCACATGACGAGCAGCACCGAGACCACCGCCACCACCCCGCAGGTTGCGGTCAACGACATCGGTAACGAGGAAGCTTTCCTCGCCGCGATCGACGAGACGATCAAGTACTTCAACGACGGCGACATCGTCGACGGCGTCATCGTGAAGGTCGACCGGGACGAGGTCCTGCTCGACATCGGTTACAAGACCGAAGGCGTCATCCCGAGCCGCGAGCTCTCGATCAAGCACGACGTCGACCCCAATGAGGTCGTTGCCGTCGGCGACGAGATCGAGGCCCTGGTCCTCCAGAAGGAGGACAAGGAAGGCCGCCTGATCCTCTCGAAGAAGCGTGCCCAGTACGAGCGCGCCTGGGGCACCATCGAGAAGATCAAGGAAGAGGACGGGATCGTCACCGGTACCGTCATCGAGGTCGTCAAGGGTGGTCTCATCCTCGACATCGGCCTCCGTGGCTTCCTCCCGGCCTCCCTGGTCGAGATGCGCCGCGTCCGCGACCTTCAGCCCTACGTGGGCAAGGAGCTCGAGGCCAAGATCATCGAGCTGGACAAGAACCGCAACAACGTGGTCCTGTCCCGCCGTGCCTGGCTGGAGCAGACCCAGAGCGAGGTCCGCCAGACCTTCCTCACCACCCTCCAGAAGGGCCAGGTGCGCTCCGGCGTCGTCTCCTCCATCGTCAACTTCGGTGCCTTCGTGGACCTGGGCGGCGTCGACGGCCTCGTCCACGTCTCCGAGCTGTCCTGGAAGCACATCGACCACCCGTCCGAGGTCGTCGAGGTCGGCCAGGAGGTCACGGTCGAGGTCCTGGACGTCGACATGGACCGCGAGCGCGTCTCCCTGTCGCTCAAGGCGACCCAGGAAGACCCGTGGCAGCAGTTCGCCCGGACCCACCAGATCGGTCAGGTCGTCCCGGGTAAGGTCACCAAGCTCGTTCCCTTCGGTGCGTTCGTGCGCGTCGACGAGGGCATCGAGGGCCTGGTCCACATCTCCGAGCTGGCCGAGCGCCACGTGGAGATCCCGGAGCAGGTCGTCCAGGTCAACGACGAGATCTTCGTCAAGGTCATCGACATCGACCTCGAGCGCCGTCGCATCAGCCTCTCGCTGAAGCAGGCCAACGAGTCCTTCGGTGCCGACCCGTCGGCGGTCGAGTTCGACCCGACCCTGTACGGCATGGCCGCGTCCTACGACGACCAGGGCAACTACATCTACCCCGAGGGCTTCGACCCCGAGACCAACGACTGGCTCGAGGGCTACGAGGCTCAGCGCGAGGCCTGGGAGAACCAGTACGCCGAGGCGCAGCAGCGCTTCGAGCAGCACCAGGCTCAGGTCATCAAGTCCCGCGAGGCCGACGAGCAGGCTGCGGCCGAGGGTGCCGCGGCACCGGCGGCGCAGGGTGGCGGCCAGGCCGGCGGCGGCAACGCCGGTGGCGGCGGCTCGTACTCCTCGGAGTCGGCGGACAACTCCGGCGCCCTGGCGTCGGACGAGGCGCTCGCCGCGCTCCGCGAGAAGCTGGCCGGCGGCCAGAGCTGAGCTCTCGCCGATAGGCACTAGCCGATAGACGAAGGCCCGTTCCCCTAAGGGGGAGCGGGCCTTCGTCGTGTTCGGGGGTGGGGTGCCGGAGGCTGGAGGCGTGGGGATTTTCGGTGCCTCGGGGGCGGGCGGTGTGCTCGGGGTGGGCGGTGGCACGGCGGGTGGGTTGGCTCGTGGCCGCGTGGCCGCGTGGCGTGCCGGCTTGGTGGCGGGAAGTGCGGGCTGGGCTTGCTGGGGCTGAGTGGCCGCCGCTGGAGTGGCTGACGGCTTGGGGGTTGAGGGTTGGGTGGTTGGGGGCCGAGGGGGAACGCGGCTTCTTTGCAGGGGGTTTGGAGTTGCTGCCGCTGGATGGGGAGAGGGGCGGTCGGGAGCGGGACGGACCGGGGTAGGGACGGTCGGCAGCGAGGCGGCGGGGCCCGTTGTGGGCGGAAGGCCCTGGGGGCTCCCGTGGGCATGCGGCGTCAGGGGGACGCGGCATGGCGGACCCGGTCACGTGGGGCCGGATGAAGCCGGTTTCGGACGGGCGAGGCGGGGTTCGGTGTGTGGGACCGGTGCGGTGGGGGACTGGCTCTGGTGTGGGGCTGGGCGGTGTGCACGGGAGGGCGGTTCCTCTCCGTGGTCGGGAATGACTGCGCCGGGTCGTGTGTTGCCGCTCATGAGAACGAGGAGGAGCAGTCACTGTGTTGGATCCCCAGGGTTTGTACGAATGGGAGCCGAGCGGGCTCGCGGAGGTCGAGGCGCTTGCCTCCAGGGACTCCGCCGGACTGGTGCTGCTGTACCACTTCGACGGGTACATCGACGCCGGCGAGACCGGCGACCAGATCGTGGAACGACTGCTGGACGGCCTGCCGAACGAGGTCGTCGCCCGCTTCGACCACGACCGCCTCGTCGACTACCGCGCCCGCCGCCCCCTGCTCACCTTCGAGCGCAGCCGCTGGACCGCCTACGAGACCCCGAGCATCGAGCTGCGGCTCGTACGGGACACCACAGATGCGCCGTTCCTGCTGCTGTCCGGACCCGAACCGGACGTCGAGTGGGAGCGCTTCGCGGGTGCCGTGAAGGAGATCGTGGAGCGGCTCGGCGTGCGCCTCTCGGTGAACTTCCACGGCATCCCCATGGGCGTCCCGCACACCCGCCCCGTAGGCATCACCCCGCACGGCAACCGCACCGATCTGATGCCCGGCCACGGCGGCTTCTTCGATGAGGCGCAGGTGCCCGGCAGCGCGGAGGCACTGATCGAATTCCGGCTGGCGGAGGCGGGACACGATGTCCTGGGGGTGGCGGCGCATGTACCGCACTACATCGCCCGGTCCGCGTACCCGGACGCCGCCCTGACCGCTCTGGAGGCCGTGACGGCCGCGACCGGCCTGGTGCTTCCGGGCGCCGCGCATTCGCTGCGTACGGAGGCGCTGCGGACGCAGGAGGAGATCGAGCGGCAGATCTCGGAGGGCGATGAGGAGCTGGTCGCGCTGGTCAGCGGGCTGGAGCATCAGTACGACGCGGTGGCCGGGGCGGAGAGCCGGGGCAATCTGGTGGCCGAGCCGGTGGAACTGCCGTCGGCCGACGAGATCGGCAGGGACTTCGAGCGCTTCCTGGCGGAGCGGGAGGGCGACGGCGGAGCGGGCGGGTGACGGCGGCGCGGGCGGGTGACGGCGGTGCGGGCGGAGCCTGAACCGGCCGGAGTCTCCTGCCGTCCGGGCGCAGCGTATAGCGTGGGCCCATGGTGAAGGTGGGGCTGACCGGCGGAATCGGCGCGGGCAAGAGTGAGGTTTCGCGACTGCTGGCGTCGTACGGCGCGGTGATCGTGGACGCGGACAAGATCGCACGCGAGGTCGTCGAGCCGGGTACGCCCGGACTGGCGGCAGTGGTCGAGGAGTTCGGTGACGGTGTCCTCGCGTCGGACGGCACGCTGGACCGGCCGAAGCTGGGCGGGATCGTGTTCTCCGACCCGGAGAAGCTCAAGGCGCTGAACGCGATCGTGCATCCGCTGGTCGGGGCACGGTCGGCCGAACTCGAAGCATCGGCAGGCCCGGATGCGGTGGTGGTACACGATGTCCCGCTGCTGACGGAGAATGGGCTGGCCCCGCTGTACGACCTGGTGGTGGTCGTCGATGCCGCACCCCAGACCCAGCTGGACCGCTTGGTACGGCTGCGCGGCATGGCGGAGGACGAGGCGAAGTCCCGGATGGCGGCCCAGGCGACCCGCGAACAGCGGCTGGCGGTGGCGGATCTGGTCATCGACAACGACGGACCGCTGGAGGCGCTGGAACCCCAGGTCCGCGCAGTATGGGAGCGGCTGCGGACCGCCTGAGGCCGGACGATACCCTCGCCGCCATGACTGCTGCTCCTTCCGGCACTGACGCCAACACTCCTGACATCGAGCCCGCCCTCGCCGCGGAGCCCGGCTCCACCTCCGCCGCCGATTCCCCCTCCGCCGGGGAGGCGGCGCCGGCCTCGTTCGTGGTCAACATCCCCGGCATCGCGGACGACGATCTGGAGCCGGAACCCCTGGACCCCTCCCAGATCATCTCCGGCGAACCGGTGGTGACGGGCAAGGTGCTGTGGGAGGCCCCCGACGGCCAACAGATACGGGGAATCTGGCAGATCACTCCCGGGGTGGTGACGGACACCGAGGCCAATGAGCTGTTCGTGGTCGTCAGCGGACGCGCCACCATCGAGGTCGAGGGCGGCCCGGTGCTGGAGGTCGGCCCCGGTGACGCCTGCGTCCTGCGCGAGGGCGACTGCACGCGGTGGACCGTGCACGAGACGCTGCGCAAGGCGTACCACATCAGCCTGTAGCGGACGGGGGATGGGGCCGGAATCGGGGGCGGCTGGGGAGTTGGTGGGGTTGGGGGTGGGGTTGGGGTTGCGACTGGGTGGCTGGTGAGGTGGCTCGGCTGGGGCTGGCTGGTGCTGAGGTGGGTCGGCTGGGGCGGGGGTGGGGGAGTGAGTTGGCCTGGCTCTGGGGCTCCCTTCCCGGGGCCCCTCCCCTCCCCTCCCCCTCCCGCCCCGCCGCCTCCACCACTACCGTCCCTCCCGCCCCACCGCCGCCACCCCCTCTGCCATCACCGCCTCCCCGCGCCTGCACCATCCCTCGGGCTGTTCCCTGACGCACCCCGTCGCCTCCCTGGCACGCCGCGCCGTCATGCGCCGCGCCGTCATGCGCCGCGCCGTCACGCGCCGCGCCGTCATGCGCCGCGCCGTCACGCGCCGCGCCGTCACGGCGCTGGCCGCCGCGGAGGTGCTGGTACGGCCGCCGCCCCCGCCGTGTATGCCGACTCCCCGTCCGAGTACCTCAAGAAGCCACCGGACGGCTCGTCCGGCTCCAGGGACCCGCAATACAACGGTTTCGTCCCCCGCTCCCCTACCGGCGCGCCCGCGTGGTGAGAGCCTCACGCGGGCGCGCCGGTAGGGCCGGTTGAGGCTGTGCCGGCGGGGGAATGCCGGGACCGATGGGATTGTTGTGCCGCAGGCAACGTCGTACGGTCCGCAGCTGATGGATGTCCCGGGCTGATGGATGTCCCGACTGCGACGGAGAGGAGCAGGTCGTGCCCGAGAGCAGTCCCGAGACGCATGTCATCGACTTCCGCGCCGCGGAGCAGCTGTTGGCGGCCCGCGACCCGCGTGGTGCGATCCGGCTGCTGGACTCGGTCATCACGGCGCACCCGGAGAACACCGCGGCCCGACTGTTGCGCGCCCGTGCCTTCTTCCTCGCCGCTCAACTGCGTCCAGCGGAACTCGAGTTCCAGATCGTGCTGGAACGCGAACCGGACAACGCCTTCGCGCACTTCGCGCTCGGCCGCACCTTGGAACGCGCCGGCCGGTCCGACGAGGCGCTGCGCCACTTCCGACTAGCCGCGGCTCTCGAGCCGAGCCCGGAGTTCATCGAAGCCGCCCGCTTCGCACGCGACACCGCCGATGGTGACGGCGAAGGCGAACGTGACCCTGGCCACCGGAACCGCGATCCGGAGTAGCCGCGCCGCGGCCGTTCCGTTGAACGTCCCTCCTCTCAGTGTGCGTTGTGCACGCCTCCGGGGCATGACGCCAAGCGGCGGGGCGGCCAGGCCCGAGCCGCTTT
The DNA here is from genome assembly GCF_028870195.1 of Streptomyces sp. G7(2002). NCBI lineage: Bacteria > Bacillati > Actinomycetota > Actinomycetes > Kitasatosporales > Streptomycetaceae > Streptomyces > Streptomyces sp. G7(2002). Next base: position 2,761,269 of record NZ_CP102609.1, on the reverse strand, counting down.
GCCGAGCAGGCCCGTGTCCAACGTGCGTCCCCGCGCCCCCGGAAGCGGCGACCTGGCAGTCCCGATTCCGCCCCCGGAAGTGGCGACCGGTGGCCCCGAATTCCCCCACGCCCCGGGAATCAGCGACCGGCAGCCCCGGTCCCGCGCTATGCCGCCTCCCCGCCGGCAGTGTGACCAGCCAACGACGGCGTGAGTACGGGCGTCCGGGTAGCCCTGCCCTGGAGTGCGGTCGAGTGGAATCCTTCCGAACTCCCCGCCCCGCCCCGCTCCGTGCCTGACCGCTCCATTAGGCCGATACGCGGTACGGGCCACCCGGCACCGCTACGCCGCGGCCCTATGACCTGGTGTCCCGTCTCCGGTCCGTGCCGTCGCGTATGCCGAACACGTCGTTCCGGCCTCGGTCAGGGGCGTAGGGGGGTATGTCCTTGCCCGGCTGGTAGTGCGGTCCCTGGCGGATGTGGCGGATCACCATGGCCAGGTCCGTGGCCGCCACCATCGCCAGTGCGGCACACGCGGCAGCCCATTCCGGCCTGCCGGCATCGACGAAAGCCACGGCTCCGGCGATCGTGCACAGCACTCCCCACAGCGCCAGCCCACAGCGGATCTTCAGCGGGCTGCGTGCCTGAAGGGGCTCATTTCCTGTACGCATCGGAACCCATCTCCCACCTCCAGGATCCTCCCGATCGACCAGCCAGTCACCTGTCCCTGGCACCTCTTTCCACACCTTTGACCCCTTCCTCCACGGGTTTCCGCGCGGTGGGGCGTGGGTCGCCGGCGGGGTGGCTGTTGATCCACGAGAGCCCGCCGAGGTCGAGAAGTGACCGGGCGCGGGTCACGGCGACGTAGGCCAAGCGCGCCTCGTCGAGGTCGATCGGGCCGGGGACCGGGGCTCCGTACTCGTCGCGCTCGTCGAGATCATCGGGGCCGGTGAAATCGTCCGCGATGCGCACGCGCGCCCACTCCCGGCCCTTGGCGCGATGGGCCGTGGACACCGTCACCTCGGCGGAGTCCTCGGGGGAGAGCCGGTCCAGAGCGCAGAGCAAGGCCTCCGTGCCGTGCTCGTCGACGAGCTCCACCAAGGGCAGCAGGTCTCGTCCGGCCGGGTCGAATTCCGCGTACTCGCGCAGTTCGCCCCAGGTCTCGAAGAGCATCAGCTCGGGGTGGGCCGTGCGGCGCCCGGACTCCAGGTCGTGTGCGGCGCGGGCAAGGGCACCGAGCGCCTCGCCGCCGCCCGCCAGCGCGACCCGGCGGCCCGCGTCCAGCTGCCGTATCACCTCTACCATCGCTCCCATATTGGTCCGGCACAGGATCGCGTCCGGTGCACGGGCCGTGCCCAACACCGTGTCCAGACCGGGCGAACCCGTGAGCCGGATCGGTGCGCCGATGATCGTGAGCCAGCGGTTGGCCTCGGCCGCGAGCGGCGGCCCGAAGCGGAACGAGTGGGAGAGGCTGAGCTGTCTGCCGTCGAAACCGGTCATGACGTCGCGTGCACCGCGCCAGCCGTAGATGGCCTGGGCGGAGTCCCCGACCAGCACCAGCTGAGCGTGGTCGCGCTGGGCCGTGAAGACCTGCTCGACCACGGGGTTGGTGTCCTGCGCTTCGTCAAGGAGCAGGCAGTCCGCCGGGATGACAGGGGCGCGCAGCGCCCACATCTTGAGGTAGTGGTCGTGCTCGAAGCGGACCACGCCGTGATCGGGGTGCTGAAGGTCGGCCCAGGCCTTGCGCGCGTAGGGGAGGGTGAGCTCGGCGAGCTGCGCCTGCAGCGGCTCGGATTCGGCTCCGCGCAGGGGCGGGACATGGTGCGGCGCGATCTTCTCGTCGGCTGACTGGCAGAAGCGGGTGACGGTGCGCAGCACCGTGTGGGAGAGAGCCCTGTTGGTGACCTTGCGCGCTCCGAGGCGTACGGACATCTCCTCGTCGATGCCCAGGGCCGCGCCCGTGCGCCAGCCCGCCTGCCTCGGGGCGTTCATCCGCGCCTGGTAGTACCTGCCCACGGAGGTGTAGGCGAGGGCATGGGCGGTGCCGCAGGCCACCTCGGCGGGGAAGGCCCGGGCGGCGTGGCGTGCGACCGCTTTGTTGAAGGCGAGATACCGGCCCCGCCGGCCCTGCCGCCGCGCGGTGCGGGCGAGCAGGGCGAGGGTCGTCGTCTTGCCCGTCCCGGCGCCGGCCTGGATGACGAGATGGGCGCCGGTCGGAAAGGCCTTCGTCGCGGCGGCTTGTTCCTGCGTGGGTGTGTGCATGAGAGCTCCTCACCGATGCCAGCTGGTTGATCACTGAGAGTGACGATGTCGCTCACCGTAGCGGATTTCGGGGTGCGGGCGAGGAGATTGTCGCGGGCTGTGGATAACCCTGGCCGGTGCGCGAAACGTGCAGGTGGGAGGCGTTGTCAGTGCTGTCTGCTTCCATCGGACTCAGGCAGCGGCGGTCGGGCGATCGCCGGCGGGCCGGGCAGCGCGGCTGCTGCGGGGCGACCGGCGGCAGCAGACGGTGTGTTCGCTTTCTCCGCCATGGCGTGGGGAGGGTGTGGCGGCGGGGCGGCGCCATGGGCCGGGAGGGGCCGGGTGATGGATTGTCCGGCGCTCTCGGAGGGAGGCGCAGACGCGGGAGAGGGGCGCGGGAGACGCAGTGGGTACGACCGTAGACTCGCAGGTCGGGGGCGTAGGAGCAGGACGGGCGCGGCAGGTTCGGCGGACGTCGGGACCGGGACGGAACGACCAAGCGGTAGGGGACGGCATGGCGAGGCGGTGGGAGCCGGCGGCAGGGGAGACCCGGCTGTCGGACGGCCCGGCCACGGCCATGCCCGGAGGCGCGGGGGAGGGGGCGGGCAGGGGGACCGGCGAGGCCGCCTTGGCCGGCTGTGCCGCGGTCTTCCTGCCCGCCCGGCCGCCACGCGCCGGGAAGGTCGCTTTCTGGCGCCCGGACGGCGGCCCGCTCCCGGATCTCGCCACCGGGGGAGGTGAAGGGGCGTCGGACAAGGACGGGGCCGCTGAGCCGGGGCGGCTGACCGTCGCCCGACGCCATGGGAACGGCGCCCGCAGTCGTACGGTCCCCGCCGTCCTGCTTCCGACGGCCGCGGCCGTCCCCCTGCTGGTCCGTGCCCGGCACGACCCGGCGGCTCACCCGGCCGCCGCCTGCTGGGGCGCGGCCACCCTCCATGCGCTGCACCTCGCCGCCCGCGGCAGGCTGCTGCCCGGACTGACCCTTGAGGACACCGACGCCTGGCGCGCCGGCCCGCTCGACCCCGAGGACATCGCGCACCTCCGGGCCATCGCCGCCGCCATGCCCGCCGACGCCTACGCCGTGCCGATCCCCGGCAGCCGCCCCCTGCAGGTGACCGACCCCGCCGTCCTGGTGCGGCTCTATGTGGACGCGGTCGTCGATGCGCTGCCCCGCACTCCCGCCGCCGGGATGGTGGCCGGTGCCCCGTACGCCGCGAGCGCGCCCCAACACCTTCCCGGCGCCCGGGAATGGGCCGCCGAGGTCGCGGCCGGTGTCGACGCGGGCGTACGGCTCTCCCTGCGCCTCGACCTCTCCCCGCACAAGCTCTTCGACACGGCGGAGGCGAGCGGGGCGGGCAGTACCGAAGAGCGCAGCGCGGCGGCCGCCGTCCTCCAGGTGCACAGCCTCACCGACCCCACCCTGGTCGCCGACGCCCGCGACCTGTGGGAAGGCGAAGGCCCCGACCACTTCGGGCCGCGCTCCCGTGTCGACACCCTCCTCGCCCTGCGCCGCGCCGCCCGCATCTGGGCCCCGTTCGGCCGCCTCCTGGAGCGGCCGGTCCCCGACGTACTGCCGCTCGGCGAGGACGAGTTGTACGAGCTGCTGGGGGAGGCCGCGCCACGCCTGGGCGCCGCGGGAGTGGCCGTCCACTGGCCCAAGGAGCTCGCCCGCGGCCTGACCGCGGCGGCGGTGCTGCGCCCGGCGCCGGGCTCGGCCGCGGACGGCTTCGGCTTCTTCGACACCCGTGAACTGCTGCAGTTCCGCTGGCAGATGGCGATGGACGGGGTGCCGCTGACCGAGGCGGAAATGGACGCCCTCGCCGAGGCGCACCGCCCCGTCGTCCGGCTGCGTGACCAGTGGGTCCTGGTCGACCCCGGGCTCGTCCGCAAGGCCCGTAAACGCGAACTGGGCTATCTGGAGCCGGCCGATGCCCTCGCCGCGACGCTCAACGGCACCGCCGAGGTGGACGGCGAGGAGGTCGAGGTGGTGCCCCAGGGCGCCCTCGCCGCGCTGCGCGGCCGCCTCACCGCCGAGGCACGCCCCCTGCCCCAGCCGCCCGGACTGCGGGCCACCCTCCGTGACTACCAACTACGGGGCATGGCCTGGCTCGACACCATGACCTCCCTCGGACTCGGCGGATGCCTCGCCGACGACATGGGCCTGGGCAAGACCATCACCGTCATCGCGCTCCACCTGCACCGGCGGCCGGGCGCACCGGTCCTCGTCGTCTGCCCGGCCTCCCTGCTGGGCAACTGGCAGCGCGAGATCGAGCGCTTCGCCCCCGGCACGCCCGTACGCCGCTTCCACGGCGCCGGCCGCAGCCTCGACGGCCTGGACGGCGGCTTCGTGCTGACGACCTACGGGACGATGCGCAGCAGCGCCGCCCAACTGGCCGGGCGGTCCTGGGCCTGGGCCGTCGCCGATGAGGCCCAGCACGTGAAGAACCCGCGCTCCTCGACGGCCAAGGCACTGCGCAGCATCAAAGCCCCCGCCCGGATCGCCCTCACCGGCACGCCCGTGGAGAACAACCTCTCCGAGCTGTGGGCCCTCCTCGACTGGACGACCCCCGGGCTCCTCGGGCCCCTCAAGACGTTCCGCGCACTGCACGCCCGTGAGGTCGAGGGCGGTGAGGATCCGGCGGCGGCCGAGCGGCTGGCCAGGCTGGTGCGCCCGTTCATCCTGCGCCGTAAGAAGTCCGACCCGGGGATCGCGCCCGAACTGCCGCCCAAGACCGAGACGGACCACCCGGTGGCACTGGGGCGCGAACAGGCCGCGCTCTACCAGGCCGTCGTCCGTGAGACCCTCACCCGGATCGAGACCGCCGAGGGCATCGCCCGCCGCGGCCTGGTCATGAAGCTGCTCACCGCCCTCAAGCAGATCTGCAACCACCCCGCGCAGTACCTCAAGGAGGCCGCGCCCGGTCTCGCCGCCCGCTCCGGGAAGCTCGAACTCCTCGACGAACTCCTGGACACCATCCTCGCCGAGGGCGGCGCCACCTTGGTCTTCACCCAGTACGTGGGGATGGCGCGGCTGCTCGAACGGCATCTGGCCACCCGCGGCATCCCGGCGCAGCTCCTGCACGGCGGCACCCCCGTCGCCGAACGGGAGAAGATGGTCGACCGCTTCCAGTCGGGGCACGCGCCGGTCTTCCTGCTGTCCCTGAAGGCGGCGGGAACCGGCCTGAATCTGACCCGCGCGGGACACGTGATCCACTACGACCGCTGGTGGAATCCGGCCGTGGAGGAGCAGGCCACCGACCGCGCCTACCGCATCGGCCAGACCCAGCCCGTCCAGGTCCACCGGCTGATCGCCGAGGGCACGGTCGAGGACAACATCGCCCAACTCCTCAGCGCCAAAAGGGCGCTCGCCGACGCGGTGCTCTCCGGCGGCGAGACCGCGCTCACCGAGCTCTCCGATGCCGAACTGGCCGACCTCGTCTCCCTCAGGAGGCCCGGATGAACCCTCACCGCACCTCCGGGCGCGCCGCCGCCGCGGACCGGCTGGCCCGCGCGGACCGCTCCCGTACCTTCCCGCCCCTGCCGGTCCGGACCGGTGCCCGGGGGCTGTTCGCCGAATCCTGGTGGGGCAGCGCCTGGCTGGACGCACTGGAGACCACCGCCCTCGACAGCGCCCGGCTCGCCCGCGGCCGGACCTACGCCCGCGACGGCCATGTCGACACCATCAACATCACCCCGGGCCGCATCGTCGCCACCGTACGCGGCAGCAGGCCCCGGCCCTACAGTGCCGACATCCGCCTCCGGACCCTCAGTGACCAGGAGTGGGACGGCCTCCTGGAGGCCATCGCCGAGGAGCCCGACCATCTGACCGCGCTGCTGGCCAAGAAGCTGCCCCGGGCGCTGGCCGACGCCGGGACGCGCCTGCTCCCCGGGCCGGGCGACCTCGTCCCCCGGTGCTCGTGCCCCGACCACGGCAGGCCCTGCAAGCACGCCGCCGCACTCTGCTTCCAGGTCGCCCGCCTCCTGGACGCGGACCCGTTCGTCCTGCTGCTGATGCGCGGCCGCGGTGAACGCGAACTCCTCGACGAACTCTCCCGCCGCAACGCCGCCCTCACCGCCCGCGAAGCCCGCGCCCACCCCGTCGCCGCCACCCCACCGCCCCTGCCCGGCCGGGGGCCCGAGGCCCGCGAGGCGACGCCAACTGCCGCCTCCGAACCAGTCGTTGAGGTGGCCTCCGGCGAGCGTGCGGCCCCGGGGACGTCCACCGGTCACGGTGTCCTGGCCAGGGTGGCGCTCGCCGACCGCCCCCGCCCGCCGCTCCCGCCGCCGCTGCCGGCGCCCCCACAGCCCGGCCGCCCGCCGGCCCTGCCGGACGGCGACGGCCTGCCCTTCGACCCCGCCGCCCTCGAATTCCTGGCGGCCGACGCCGCCGCCCGCGCCCACGCCTGCGTGTCCGCCGCCGGATCCCCGGGCCCCGGCGCCGGACGCCCGGCCGTCCACAGCCCGTTCCCGTCGCTGCCCCCATGGGAGGACGCCATCCGGCTGACGGCCACCGCCCACCCCACAGCCGGCCTGACCTCCACCACCAGGGCCCTCTACCGCGACCTCGCCGCGGCGACCGGCCGTACGACCACGGACGTCGCCCGCTCCGTCGCCGCCTGGCGGCAGGGCGGCCCCGAAGGCCTCGCCCTCCTCGACACCACCTGGAACCCCCCGGCCGGCGACTTCGACCGGGCCCGCAGCGCCCTCCTCGCCGCGGACCTCCCGTCCCTGCGCCCGCGCCACAACCACCTCACCGACCCCGGACGCGGCATCCAGCTCCGCTTCGGCCGTGACCACCGCTGGTACCCGTACGAATCCGAACCCGGCACCGAGGACTGGTGGCCCACCGGCCCGGCCGACCCCGACCCCGTGGGCGCCCTCACCGCCCTGCTCGCGCGATGACTAACCTCAACGCCGTGGAAGGTCTCGACGCACTCACCCGGTCCCTCGCCCAGCGCACCCCCGAACAGCTCGCCGCACTCCTCACCCGCCATGCCGAGCCGCTCGCCCGCCGGCCCGCCCCCACCGAACTCCGCGGCCTGGCAAGCGCCTTGTGGTCCTACGAGACCCTCCACCAACTGGTACTGCACCTCGACCACCCCCGGCTCCAGGTGCTCACCGCCACCGCCCGCATCAGCCAGGAGCGCGCCCGGCGAGCCGCCCCCGGCCCCGCCGCCCCCGCCCCGGGCGCCGACTACCAGTCCCTGATGGCGCACCGGCTGTCCTTCGCCCACCTGGCCACCGAACCCGTCCCGCCCGAGGACGTCCTCGCCGCCCTCGGCGCCACCTCACCGGGCCGCACCCGCACCGCCGCCGAAACCGCCCTGAGCGCCCTCTACGACGACGGACTCGCCGCGCCGACGGAGGACGGCGCGATCGTCGTCCCGCCGCGCACCCCGCAACTCCTGGCCGCCCACGACCCCGGCCCGTTCCTTGCCGACGCCCCGAGGCCCGCCCCGGACGACCCCGACGGTCCCGCGACGCCCGCCGCATCCGTCCCGCCGACCTCGCCGCACGACGAATCCCGGGCCGCCGCGGCGACCCTCGCCGCCACCCTGGACCGCCTGCTGGCCTCTCTGGCGACGCAGCCCGCCGCGCTGCGCAAGTCGGGCGGGCTGGCCGTACGGGAGATCAAACGGCTGGCCAAGGCGGCCGGCGCCACCGAACCGCACACCCGCCTCCTCCTCGACCTGGCGCTCGCCGCCGACCTGATCGCGCTGACCCGCACCCCGTCCGGCATCACCGCGCTGCCCACCGGCGCCTACGACGACTGGCTCGCTCGCCCGCCCGGCGCCCGCCTCGCCCCCGTCCTGGCCGCCTGGTCAGGGCTGTGGGACATCCCCACCCACACCCCGTTCGGCGAGACCCCGACCGCACTGGTCCGCGGCCACGACCGGCACGCGCCCGCCCTCCGGCACGCACTCCTCGCCGCCCTGGCCACCGTCCCCCACGGTGCGGGAGCCCCCCTCCCGCCACTGCCGTTCACCGAACCCCCGGAGGGGGAGAGAGGCGGCCACACTCCCTGGACGGATCTCCTCCGGGCAGCGGACTGGCACCGCCCCCTCGCCGTCACCCACCAGCCGATGGCCGGGGAACGCGCCGCCCACACCCTCCACGAAGCCGCCTACCTGGGCCTGGCCGCCCACGGCACCCTCACCCCGCTCGGCCGCGCACTGCTCACCGACCCGCAGTCGCTGGACCGGCCGCTCGCCGATCTGCTGCCGCCACTCCTCGAACAGGCCCATTTCCAGGCCGATCTGACGGCTGTCGTACCCGGCCGCCCCGCCGCCGGGCTCGCCGCACTGCTCGCCTCCGCGGCCGACCGCGAATCCGAAGGCCACGCCGTGACCTGGCGCTTCACCCCGCACTCCGTACGCCGCGCACTCGACACCGGCCACACCGCCGACACCCTCCTGGAGGACCTCACCCGCGCCTCGGCGACAGGCACCCTGCCGCAGCCGCTCGGCTACCTCGTCCGGGACGCCGCCCGCGCCCACGGCCGGATGCGCGTCCTGCCCGCCGCCTGCTGTATCCGCTCCGACGACGAAGCCCTCGTCAAGGAACTCGCCGCCCACCGCGCCCTGCACGACCTCGGGCTGCGCGCCATCGCCCCGACCGTCCTGGTCAGCGCCCGGCCGCCGGCCGCCACCCTGGACGCGCTGCGCGCCGCGGGCTACGCACCGGCCCTGGAATCCGACACCGGCACCACGACCGTCGAACGGATCCCCGCCCACCGCGCCACGGCACCCGCCCCCACCCGTGACCACCGGGCGCCGCTCGCCCTCGCCCACCGCCTCCTGGGCGTCCCCGCACCGCCCCAAGAGGTCACAAAAACCGGCGAGGCATGACCCGTTGGCAGAGGATTACGCCCACGGTTGCGGCGAGGGCGATGGTTCCGGTGGACGCCTCGATGGCGGTCGCGCGGTCAGGGAACGACCCGCGGTCGCGCTGTCCGGGCCGTCGAGGAACGAGGGCGGCCACCGTACGGGCGGGGCCCGCGGTCATGCCCTCAGCCGTCTGCCGGTTTGCGTCGGGTCGCCCCGCTGATCCGGCGCAGCGCCGTCGGCCCGAAGCTGAGCGGGCGGGGGAGGCGTCTGGGGGTGGGCGCGGAGCCGGAGTGGTGGGGCGGGGCCGGGGGCTGCCCGGGCGCGGGCGCGGGCGGTGCGGCCGAGAGCGCGGCGGTGGGCCTCGCCGACCGGGCCGAGGCGGCACCGGCCGCCGCCGGAGGGTGCGGACCGGCGGCCGCCGGGCTCCCGGGCGCGGCCGTCAGCGGTGCCGGGACCGGCCCGGGCGATGTCTGCCGACCTGCTGCCCCGCCGGCCGTGGGGCGGATCCGAGCCTTTTCCCAGAGCAGACCGAGTGCGGCAGCGGGGCGCAGGAACGGGGCCGTGGGGGCGGCAGGTGCGAGGACGTCGACATAGGAGCCATGGACGGCCCGGCCGGCCGTGGGGGAGGGGAGCAGTTCGCCGGTGGCCACCGACCACGGTTCCTGGACGAGGCGCCCGATGGTCCGCTGCACCTTCCGGGCGAGTGACGGCTCGTCCATCCCGTGCCGGCGCAGTGCCCCGCGCAGCGCGGCGGCACCGTGCGCGGCGAGGGCCAGGCCCTGACCGCAGTCGTGGGCGAGCGAGACCACCGCGCCGCCGAGGGCGATGAACCCCGTGGGCCAGGAAGAAAGTTGCTCATAACGGCGCCGCAGGTCCGAGGTGTCGCGCGTCAGCCGTACCTCGCTCAGCGGCTCGGCGGCGGCGATGAGGTCGCCGATGACGGAGTGGCCCGTGCGGTGGGCGAACGGCACGAACCGGCCCGCGTGTTCGCAGGGCCGGTCGTCCCCGGTGCCGGTGAGCGTGACCAGCCAGCGTCCGCCTTCGATCGGCACCAGCGTCGCCGTCCTCCCGGGCACCGGGCGGTGCGGTGCACCAGGAGAGGGGGGCGGGCCGCCGAGCCCCGAACGGGCGGTGAGCACCGGGCAGTTCTCCGTACCCTCGGGGGCGCGGAAGATACGGGTCGCCGAGACGATCCCGGAGTCCACGACGTCCTCGTGAGCGGAGGGCAGCCCCAGCGCGGTCAGCCACTCCCGGGCGGTGGAGTGCCGGCCGGTGGCGTCGACGACGAGGTCGGCGTCCAGAAGGTGGGTGGCGCCGCTGGTGGTGTCCCGGACGCGCACCCCGGTGATGTGTTCCGCGGTGCCGGTCAGCTCCGTCGCTTCGGTTCCGTCGAGGACGGTCACTCCGGGGAGGGCCGACGCCTGCCGGCGGATGACCCGGTCGAGCAGATCGCGGGAGCAGGCGAGCAGATACCGCGAAGACGCCCGGCGGCCCGGCCGGACCTTCGGGGCGCGGCCGGCGAACTCCGCCGGTAACGGCATCCGGCGGGCGCCCTCGGCAAGCCAGCGCGCGGCACTTCCGGGCAGCAGGGTGTCGATCAGCCGGACGCCGTCCGCCGTCAGCAGATGCGCGTGCCGGGCCTGCGGGAGGTCCGTGGGGCGGGCGGGGGTCCGCGGCAGCCGGTCCCGCTCGACGACGATGACATCGGCGTGTCCGGACAGTGCCGCGGCGGCGAGCATGCCCGTGAAGCCGCCGCCGAGCACCACGGCGAGGTAAGGGTGGGTGAACTCGAGCCCGTTGTTGCTCGAGGTGCTCGACGCGTTCATGGGCAGTCCCTTTCTCGGCGGCGGCGGGCGGTTCCCCCGCGGGAGCGGGACACGTCCAGGAAGGGCGGTGCCGCATACGGTCGGGAACGGCGGCGAGCGGCGGCGATGACGGCGTCGGTGGCGGCCGTGAAGGAGGCCGTGAACGAAGCCGCCAACGAGGACGGCAGGGACGCGGAGGCGGTCCGCAGAATGCGCAGGGCTGCCGGTGCGAGCGGCACTGCCCGTTGTGGGTCCCGGCAGGCCGGCGCGAACGCCGGCCTGCCGCCCCCCGATTTCCCCATCATGATTCCCCCTCAGGCCGTGCCCGCCCCGCCCTGCGCACAGCCACGTCCTCCACCGCCACCCGCCCGTATCACCGGGTGCGGCGGGCGGGCACAACTGCCTCGCGGAGCGTGCTCCGCCCCGGGGGACGCGGCCGTCACATCTGGTCAACGGCGGACACAATTCGGGATCGTAGGCGGCGGCGATCACATCCGACAGCCGGGTTTGAGCGAGAGGCACGAGGCAGCCACCCCCGGAATACCCGCGGGTAGATCCGCAGTAAAACGGCGCAATGGGCAGAAACCGCCGTGACGCTTTCTCGCGACGCGAGAAAGCGGGCGGGAAATCCCCCTGGGAAGAGGGGCGGTGGCGTCCGCAGCGGCGCATGGTTGGCGCGAAATGATCGGGTACCCACGGGTGTGGAGCTGCCGTGCCTACCCTGTGCGGGCACCGCACTGGAGAACCCGAGGGAGAGTCGTGCGCGCGATTGTGATGCGAGAATTCGGCGGCCCGGACGTGCTGCGGCTCGAGGACGTGCCCGAGCCGGCACCGCGCGGCGGCCACTCGCTGGTCGACGTGGGCCTGGCCGGCATCAACTACGCGGATGTGCACGTACGGGGGGACTCCTATCTTGCGCCCGTCGAGCTGCCGTACGTACCCGGGAACGAGGTCGTGGGGACGGTGGACGGCGGGCGGCGCGTCGTCGGACTGTGCCGCGGCGGCGGATACGCGGAACGGACGCTGCTGCACCGCCGCGTCACCTGGGACGTCCCCGACGCCATCAGCGACGAACAGGCCGTCGCACTGGCGCTGCAGGGCAACAGCGCCTGGCATCTGCTGTTCACCTCGCTGCGCCTCACGGAGGGCGAGACCGTTGTCGTGCCGGCCGCGGCGGGCGGTGTCGGTTCGCTGGCCGTCCAGCTCGCCGCGCGCGCCGGCGCCAAGGTCATCGCTCTCGCGGGCTCCCCGGAAAAGCGCGAACTGGCCGGGAAACTGGGCGCCCACACGGTGGTCGACTCGACCGCCGAGGACCTGACGGAGCGCATCCTGGAGGCGGCGGGCGGTCCCGTGGCGGCGGCGCTGGAGATGACCGGTGGAGTCACCTTCGAGCGGACCCTCGCCGCCGTCGCGCCGCGCGGCCGGCTCGCGGTGTACGGGTTCGCCGGCGGCGAGCTGGCGAGCGTGCCCACCCGGGAGCTGATGGAACGGAGCATCACCGTCTCGGGCTTCTGGCTGCCGCAGCTCTACGCGGACCGTACGGCGCTGCCGACGTCCATGCGGGCGCTGTTCGACGCGGTCATCGAGGGCACCCTCAAGCCGCAGACCGGCGCCGTGTACGGGCTCGGGGAGGCGGCGCGGGCGCACCACGACCTGGCCGCCCGTACCGGGACCGGGAAACTGGCGCTCGACGTCACCCGATAATGCGGGTGGCCCGGGGGGACGGACGGGCACAAGGGGTGTGGGGGCACAGTCCTTGGCCGTCCATCGGGAGCAGCGGGCAAAGGGGGCGGCCCGTACCGCACATGCCGCGCGCCTTCGGGCGCGGATCACTGCCAGGGGAGAGAGCACACGATGGGTCACAGCACCACCGCCACGGGATCGCCGGCCTCGGCCGACGCGCCCGCCACCGGCGTGGCGCCGCGTACCGCGGGCCACTCCAAGAAGGCGCGCCAGACGCTCAAGGGCGCGCCGGCCGCGGGCTCCCGGGCGTCGGGATCCGGCCATGCCGAGCGGGTCTTCCTCGTGCAGACCGCCTTTGCCGAGCTGGGCGGATCCGCCCATGGTCCTGGTGAGATCGCCGAGTTCACCGGCCTGGACGACTCCGTCGTCTACCGCATCCTGCAGTCCGGTATCTACCAGCGCATCTTCGAGCGGGTGGACCGCGGTCTCTACCGGCTGCGGACCTCGGCCGCGCAGCTCGCCTTCACCGCCCTCGACCACCGGCTCGACGGCGGGATCTCGCAGACGGTGCTCAGCGAACTGCGGGAGGCCACCGACAGCGGGCTGGCGTTCCTCTACATGGTGGCGCCGTTCTCCGGCGCCCAACGGCAGTGCGTCGACATGGCGGTCGGCGACTCCGACCTCGCGGAGCTGGGAATGACCCCGCGCGATGTGCTGTCCGTGACGCGTTCCCTGCGCACCGGCGCCTCCGGGCGGACGATCCTCGCCTACCTGCCGGAGGTGCTCCAGCAGCGGGTGCTGGCCGAGCCCGTACCCGACCAGGCGGGACCCGGTGTCTTCCGCGACAACGACGCGCTGGTGGAGTCCCTCGCGGAGGTGCGCGACCTCGGCTACGCGCTCGGGTACGAGGAGTGCATGGCGGGCTGGAACTCCTGCGCGGCGCCGATCATGTGGGACGGCTCCATCATGGGAGCGGTCCTGCTCCTCAAGCTCAAGTCCGTGATGCCGGTGGCCCCCGAAGGCGTCATCGAGGCGACGAAGGAGGCGGCGGCCGAACTCAGCCGCCACGGGGCGGCCCGGCCGGCCGCGGACCAGGCCTGACACGCGGCCCCCGGCCGGCCGCCCGCTCAGGAAGCCGGCCGGGGCGGCACCCGGGTAGCCGTGCAGAATGGCGGGGTGCGGCTCGAAGCGATCACCTGGGAACGGCTCACCGACGCGCTCGCCGAGCGCCTTGTCGCGATGCCGGCGAAGGACGGGAGCCCCTGGCTGCGGGTGGCTCTCGACGGGGCTCCCGCCGCCTCGCCCGGTGAACTGGCCGCCCGGCTCGCCGAGGCGCTGCGGCTGCGGGGCCGGGCGGTGCACAAGGCCGGCACCTTCGGCTTTCTGCGCCCCGCCTCGCTGCGGCTCGAATACGGCCGCGAGGACCCCGACGCCTACCACGACGAGTGGTTCGACCGGCAGGCGCTGTGGCGCGAGGTGTTCCAGCCGCTGGAGCCGGGCGGCACCGGAAGGGTGCTCCCGGACCTGTGGGACCCGGTGGCGGACCGGGCGACCCGCAGCGCGTACGTGCAGCTGCCGCCCGGCGGCGTCCTGCTGCTGCACGGTCCCCTGCTGCTCGGTCACTGGTTTCCCTTCGATCTCTCCGTCCACCTGAAGCTGTCGCCGGGCGCGCTCGCCCGCCGCACCCCGGAGGGCGAGCGCTGGACGCTGCCCGCCTTCGCGCGCTACGAGGCGGAGACCCGGCCCGAGGAGGCGGCGGATGTCGTCGTACGGGCCGACGACCCCCGCCGGCCGGCCTGGAGCGGACCGCTCTGAGCGCCCGGTCCGGCCGGAGTGTCCGTCCCGGCCCTGGCGTCCGTTGCCGCCCGAGCGCCCGGCCTCAGACGAGCTGGCGGATCTCGCCCCGGACGCGGTAGAAGCCGCCCGACGAAGCCGCCAGGTCATCGACGACATACCGCGCCCCGGCCCGGCGGATGTGGCGCGGGAACTGCACGTTCCAGGACGGCTCATAGCCGTCGGAGACGACATGGACCCGCAGCCGGCCGCCCTCCTGGACGCACTCCACCACGATCTCCGAAGCGGCGGCGGACGCCACCGTGCGCACCGTGGCCGACGGGGTGTACGTGGGCAGCGCGGCGGCCGACTTCACATCCCGGGCCACCGGGACCGTGCCCGACCGGGCGGCGGCGACGGCCGCGTCACTCGCGTCCACACACACCAGGGACCCGTCGGTGGTGACCATGTACAGCTTCTCGTCCAGATACTGCATCGACAGCGCCGATCCGCCGCCGGTGCCCAGCTTCCACAGACGGGTGCCGTCGGCGGCGAAGCAGTACACCGAGGAGGCGGAGTCACCGGCGAAGACATAGCGGCCGCCCGGAGCCGTGGCACAGGAGTAGACGACCGTGTCGCACTGGTAGGTGGCTTCCAGCGCGCCGCTGTCCTTCGTGAGCCGCTGCACGACCCGCCGGTCGGTACCGGCGTACACCGAGTGGTCCTCCTGCCAGCCGAACAGCACCGCGCCGTTGGTCGGGGTGTGCCACAACTCCCCGCTGCCGTCGGCACGGTAGGCGGTCACACCGCGGTGATGGCCGTGGTAGACGGCGTGCTCGTCCCGTCGCACCATCCAGGCGTGCCGGCCCGCGCTGCGCCGCGACCACTGGTACTCGTCCTCGTGGTCGATCACCGTCAGACCGCCGTCGCGGTCGGCGACGTTGAGGATGCCTTCGCGGATGTCCAGCCAGAAGATGTCGACATCGGGGGCGATGCCGTACGCGGCGAAGGGGAGCTTCGAGGAGAGGTCGTAGACCGTGCCGTCGTCGCAGCCCGCATAGATCCAGAAGTCGTCCGCCACCAGGCACTTGACGCCGTCGGGGAGCTGATAGCGCGCCAGCACCTCGCCGTCGTGGCCGAGGGTGTAGACGTCACCGTTCTGGTTTCCGACCCAGCAGCGGTCCTCCGCGATGTGGATCCCGAACGCCGCGGCGCCTGTACGGAAACGCCACAGCACCGGTGCGACCGCGCGCGCCGTCGACGGTGCGGAGGAGACCTGGCGGCGCGTCACCGGCCGGGCGGCGCGCTGCCCCCGGACCGCAGGCGCATAGCCCTTGCGGACCTTCTCGCCGATCTTCCTGGCCGCCGCTGCCTGCGCCTTCTCCCGCGTCGGGAACGTCGAGTTCTGCTGCTGGCCGTCGGCACCGATGCGGCCGTAGCGCACCGAGACGACCGTGTCCCGCACCGTCACCTCGTAGAATTTGTGGGCGCCGCCGCCCTCTTGCGACAGCTCCAGATACGTCGTGGCCTCGGACATGGCGCTCCCCTCCCCGGGCGGCCCCGACGGCCGTCCCCCGCTGCAAAAAACCGTACGGCCGACCACTGACAATCGACCGTGGAGACGCCGGGCGCGGACCGCTGACCGCCGCGTGTGCGACGGCGGTTAGCGTGGCCCTGTGAGCACTTCATTCCCTGCATCCGACGAACCCGCCGCGCTGCCCGGCAGCCAGGGGCCCACCGCCACCGTGGAGGCCCGGCCGCGCTCGGTCGGCACCGTGACCATGACCTATGCGCCCGACTACGACGGAGACCCGGACCCCGGCGAGATCGTGTGGACCTGGGTGCCCTTCGAGGAGAACGACGGCCGGGGCAAGGACCGCCCGGTGCTGGTCGTCGCCCGGGAGACGGGCGGCACGCTGCTGGCCGTGCAGCTGTCCAGCAAGCGGCACAACAACGACCGGGAGTGGGTCCCGATAGGGACCGGCCCGTGGGACCGCGCGGGGCGCGACTCATGGGTGGCCGTGGACCGGGTGCTGCGGGTGCACCCGGCCGGGATGCGGCGCGAGGCCTGCGCCCTGGACCGGGGCCGCTTCAACCTGGTCGGCAACCGGCTGCGCGAGCGCTACGGCTGGCGCTGAGGGGTCCGCTGCCGGGACGTCAGGCGGTCGCCAGGGCCAGCAGCTTGGTGACGGTGTTCCAGTTACGGGCGGTGGCCGTGACCCCGAGGGGGGCGCGGCTCACCGCGTCGGCGAGCTTGGAGCGGCCGATGCCGCCGGGGCACCACAGATACAGTTCGCGCCCGATCAGCCGGTACTGATCGGGCGCGAACGCGGCAGGGTCGAGCGCGTCCAGCCGGGAGGTGTCGGCCGGCACCGCCGACAGGAACGTGACATGGAGGCTCTTGGGCTCCGGCACGGCCTGCGGAAACGGATTCGCGGCGACGGCGGCGGCCAGCTCGTCACCGGTCCGGACGAGGACCGGCACCGTCAGGCCGAGGTCCGCGGCGATCCGGTCATGGATCACCCGGGCCGTCTCCTGAGGCGGTGTACCGGGGTCGGCGAACACGATATTGCCGGTCTGCAGCAGGACCGAGACGTCCTCGAAGCCCAGCGACTCGGCCAGCTCCCGCTGCTTCGCCTTGGGGAAGGAGTTGTGGCCGCCGACGTTGATGCCGCGGAGCAGAGCGATCTGACGGGACATGACGCTGCCCTTCGTGGGAGGCGGCCCGGCGAGGCCGCAAGACGGTCGGGATCAGAAGAGCGGAGCGGGCAGCACACCTTCCAGGGCCAGCAGCAGACGCTTGGTCTCCAGGCCGCCGCCGAAGCCGCCGATCCCGCCGTCACTGGCCACGACACGGTGGCAGGGGACGACGACCGGCAGCGGATTGGACCCCATCGCCGCACCCACCGCACGGGCGGCGCCCGGCTCCCCGACCCGGTCGGCGAGGTCCTGATAGCCGACGACGCTGCCATAGGGGACACCGTCGGCCAGGGCATGCAGGACCCGGGCGTTGAAGCCGGAGGACAGCGACCAGTCCAGGGGGACGGTGAAGGCCCGCAGTTCCCCGGCGAAATAGGCGGTCAGCTCGGTGGCGGCCGTCGTCAGATGGGGTATCCCGGCGAGCGGCGGGCCGCCGAAGAGCTGCTCCAGACGGGTCAGCTCCCGGCGGGCCGTCCGCTCGTCGGCATGGAAGACGACCCGGACCAGGCCCTCCCGGCTCGCCGCGACCAGCAGCGGACCGATGGGGGTCGCCAGCCGCCTCCAGGCCCAGTCACGCCGCGCCGCTGTGTCCGGCGCCGCGGCCGGCGGTGTCGCCGGCCCGGAATCCTGCTCTGGATACGTCACCTGATCAGGGTAGGACGCACCACTGACAAAGCGACGGGGAACGGACCGGCGCCCCGCGCCTGCCGTCCCCCGTCGCCGCCGGACGCTCAGTCGTCGTCGTGGTCCTCCAGGGCGTCACGCACCACGTCGGGCTTGTTGGTGATGATGCCGTCGACGCCCAGGCCGGCGACCTTCACCGCGACCGCCGGGTCGTCGACGGTCCAGGTGTACAGGTCCAGCGCCCGGCCGTGCGGGCCCCGCAGACCGTGCACGGCGGCGACGTACTCCCGGGTGACCGCCGTGTGGACGGGGTTGATCTGGTCGCAGTACTTCGCGAACTTCGGGAGGTCGGCGACGGACGGATTGCCGAGGAAGCCCGTCTTGATGTCCGACCGGAGCATGTGCACGGTCTTGATGGCGTCGGCGTTGAAGCTCTGGACGATCAGGCGGTGCTTCACGTGCCCCTTGTCCAGCCAGCCCGCGCGGCGCAGCTCCGTGAGGGTCTGCAGCTCGATGCCGGGGTAGAGCTCCGGCGACTTGAGCTCCATCAGCAGGCTCTGGTCGTTGTGCTCGACCTCGTCCATGTAGTCCTCGAGGGTCGGCACCCGCTCCCCCCGGAACTTCGGTCCGAACCAGCTGCCCGCGTCCAGCTTCTCGATCTCCTTGAGCGTGAAGTCCGAGACGTTCCACGGGGAGCGGCCGGGGAAGACCTGCTCGACGTCGGTCGTCCGGGCGAGCGAGTTGTCATGGAGGATGACCAGCTCGCCGTCCTTCGTGCGCTGTACGTCGTTCTCGACCCACTCGATTCCGAGCCGGTCGGCCGCGTCGATCGCGGCGAGGGTGTTCTCGGGCGCGTAGGACGAGGCACCGCGGTGGGCGACCGTCAGCGGAGTGTGTCCGGCCGCCGCGGCCTGGGCGGAGGTCGGGGAGAGGACGAGCGTGGACAGACCCATGAGCCCACCGGCGACAACGGTGGCGACGGGGCGAATACGCATACGGGCTCCTCGTGACGTCGTGGACGTGAGCTGACGTGTAGTGACGTGAACCGGGTCGGACGGACAGAGGCTCGCAGCCGGGCCGTAGCGGGAGGCGGTCGTGTGGTGTCCGGGACCTGAACGGGACGTGGCCGGTGTTCCGTTCTGGAGCGTCGCGCAGTTGCAGGATGCCCGGATCAGCCGTGCTACAGACGTACGCTCCGCCGTCGTCCAACTTGCCGGAGCCACGGCATCCGCGCATCTTGGCCGATGATGCGTCACCCCTCGTGCTTCTGACCGGTTTTGACTGGACGTCTCGCGGGCTGGCCCGGGGCGACTGGTTCCGGGTGCGGGCGGGCCGCACTCAGGCAAACGGGCTCCGGCCGGGAGCGGGGGAGCTTCCCGGCACGCGGGGGTCACGTCCTGCGCGGCGTCCCGCGTCCGTCCCCGGCCCCGCGTCCGTCCCCGGCCCCGCGTCCGCCCTCGGCCCCGTGTTCGCACCGGCCCCGCGGCGCTCCGTACCCGCCGGGCGCCGCGACCTCACCGTCCCGCGCGCGCCGCCGTACCGCCGCCCGCCCCACCGCACCGCCGTGCCCGCCGGCCCGTGCCCCGTCGGGCCTCGCGACCTCCGCCGTCCCGCGCCCGCGGCGCCCGCCGCCCGCCGTGTGCGCCGCGGGCCACCGGTCGCTCCCACGGCAAAACCGCAGGTCGGAGCATTGGCCACGTCGGTTGTCAGTGCTGGGTCGTACGGTGGATCCCATGCGGCCCGTATCGAAGATCGAACGCACGGTGGCGCCTTTCGAGGTCGTCAGCCCCTACCAGCCCAATGGCGACCAGCCGGCGGCCATCGCCGAGCTGGACCGGCGTATCCGCGGGGGTGAAAAGGATGTCGTCCTGCTGGGCGCGACCGGCACCGGCAAGTCGGCGACCACCGCGTGGATGATCGAGAAGCTGCAGCGCCCGACGCTTGTGATGGCGCCCAACAAGACGCTTGCGGCCCAGCTCGCCAACGAATTCCGCGAGCTGCTGCCGAACAACGCCGTCGAGTACTTCGTCTCCTATTACGACTACTACCAGCCCGAGGCGTACGTCCCGCAGTCCGATACGTACATCGAGAAGGACTCCTCCATCAACGAGGAGGTCGAACGGCTGCGCCACTCCGCGACGAATTCCCTGCTCACGCGGCGTGATGTCGTCGTGGTCGCCTCGGTGTCCTGCATCTACGGCCTGGGCACCCCGCAGGAGTACGTCGACCGGATGGTGCCGCTGAAGGTCGGCGACGAAATCGACCGCGACCAGCTGCTGCGCCGCTTCGTCGACATCCAGTACACCCGCAACGACGTGGCCTTCACCCGCGGCACCTTCCGGGTGCGCGGCGACACCATCGAGATCTTCCCGGTCTATGAAGAGCTGGCCGTGCGGATCGAGATGTTCGGCGACGAGATCGAGGCGCTGTCCACCCTGCACCCGCTCACCGGCGAGGTGATCAGCGACGACCGGGAGCTGTACATCTTCCCGGCCAGCCACTACATCGCGGGCCCCGAGCGCATGGAGCGTGCCATCGCGGGGATCGAGGCCGAGCTGGCGGACAGCCTCGCCACGATGGAGAAGCAGGGCAAGCATCTGGAGGCCCAGCGGCTGCGGATGCGCACCACGTACGACATCGAGATGATGCGTCAGATCGGCTCCTGCTCGGGCATCGAGAACTATTCGATGCACATGGACGGCCGTGAGCCCGGCTCCGCGCCCAACACCCTCATCGACTACTTCCCGGACGACTTCCTCCTGGTCATCGACGAGTCGCATGTCACCGTCCCGCAGATCGGCGCCATGTACGAGGGCGACGCCTCGCGTAAGCGGACCCTGGTCGAGCACGGCTTCCGGCTGCCGTCCGCCATGGACAACCGCCCGCTGAAGTGGGAAGAGTTCCTGGAGCGCATCGGCCAGACCGTCTATCTGTCCGCGACCCCCGGGAAGTACGAGCTCGCGCGCGGCGACGGTTTCGTCGAGCAGATCATCCGTCCGACCGGGCTGGTCGACCCGGAGGTGGTGGTCAAGCCCACCGACGGGCAGATCGACGACCTGGTGCACGAGATCCGGCAGCGGACGGAGAAGAACGAACGCATCCTGGTCACCACCCTCACCAAGAAGATGGCCGAGGACCTCACGGACTACTTCCTCGAGCTCGGCATCCAGGTCCGCTATCTGCACAGCGACGTGGACACCCTGCGCCGGGTGGAGCTGCTGCGGGAGCTGCGATCGGGTGAGTACGACGTCCTGGTCGGCATCAACCTGCTGCGGGAGGGCCTCGACCTCCCCGAGGTCTCCCTGGTGGCCATTCTGGACGCCGACAAGGAGGGCTTCCTGCGCTCCGGTTCGGCGCTCATCCAGACCATCGGACGTGCGGCGCGCAATGTCTCCGGACAGGTGCACATGTACGCCGACAAGGTCACCCCGGCGATGGAGAAGGCCATCGACGAGACCAACCGCCGCCGGGAGAAGCAGCTGGCGTACAACAAGGAGAACGGCATCGACCCGCAGCCGCTCCGCAAGAAGATCGGCGACATCGTCGCCACCATCGCCCGCGAGGAGATCGACACCCAGGAGCTGCTGGGCACGGGCTTCCGCAAGGGGGCCGAGGCCAAGGATGCCAAGGGCAAGGCACCGGTCCCGGCGCTCGGTGCCAAGGGCGCGAAGGGCAAGGGCGCCAAGGCGGGCGCGGAGCTGACGGACCGTCCCGCCGCCGAACTGGCCGAGATCATCGAGGAGATGACGGAGCGGATGCGTGCCGCAGCCGCGGAGCTGCAGTTCGAGGTCGCCGCCCGGCTGCGCGACGAGGTGGGTGAACTGAAGAAGGAGCTGCGGCAAATGAGGGAGGCGGGGGTGAAGTAAGGGGGACCGGCGGGAGCCGAGGGACAGTCCGGGGGCCGTGCGCCGTCCGGGCCTGCCCGTACCGGTCCGCTGCGGGCATTGCCGCACGTGAGCGCGTTCTGCCCAGCGGCCCGGTGTGTTGCAGAAGCGCCACAAAACGCGGGCCTTGTGCGTCCCCGGCCCGCCACCGTGCGTAGGGTCGAAGGGCCGCCGGAAAGCTGGGCGGGGACAGTACGAGAGAGGGGACGGCGCGTGTCGGTCAATTTGTCCAAGGGGCAGGGCATCAGCCTGCAGAAGTCCGACGGAGGAGCCCTGACCGCGGTGCGGATGGGGCTGGGGTGGCGCTCGGCGCCGCGCCGTGGCCTCTTCGGGAGGCGGACCAGCGAGATCGACCTCGACGCCTCGGCGGTGCTGTTCGCCGACAAGAAGCCGATAGACGTCGTCTTCTTCCAGCACCTGGTCAGCGATGACGGCGCGGTCCGGCACACCGGCGACAACCTGGTCGGCGGTGCGGGCCAGGGCGGCGACGACGAGGCGATCCTGGTCGACCTGGCGCGGGTGCCGGTGCACATCGACCAGATCGTGTTCACCGTCAACTCCTTCACCGGCCAGACCTTCGCCGAGGTGCAGGACGCCTTCTGCCGTCTGGTGGACGAGACCACCGGCCAGGAACTGGCCCGCTACACCCTCACGGGCGGCGGCAACTACACCGCACAGGTCATGTCCAAGGTGCACCGGGTGGGCAACGGCTGGCAGATGACCGCCATCGGGGAGCCCTCCGTCGGCCGCACCTTCCAGGACCTCGTGCCGGCGATCGTGCCGCACCTGTAGCCACCACCGTCCGGCAGCGCGCACCGGGCCGCGCCGCCGCCGTTCCGGGCCCGCGCCCGGCGTCCGGCCCGGGGAACGCCACCACTACCAGGGGGAACAACGATGACGGCCGAGCTGGTCCGGGGGCAGAACCATCCACTGGACCGGACGCGGGTGGAGATCCGGGTGGCGGCGGGCGGTCCCGTCGTCGCCGGCGTCACCCTCGGCGACGAGCAGGGCAGGCTCTCCGGCGTCGAGGCGGTGGCCCATCCGGGCGCGCCCCGCCGTACCGGCATCGAGGTTCCCCGCCAGGCGGCCGCCGAGCACCGCATCGCGGTGGATCTCGACGCGCTGTCCGCCGCCGTCCACCGGGTGAGCGTGCTGCTGGCGCTGCCCACCGGGATCGGTGGGCTGACCGCCTTCGGTGCGGCCGCCGCGCCGTCCGTCACGGTCACCGGCCTCGACGGCACCGGCATCGCCCGCTACACGATCACCGGCCTGGGCGCCGAGTCCGCCGTCGTCGCCGTGGAGCTCTACCGCAGACAGGGCACCTGGAAGGTGCGGGCCGTGGGCCAGGGCTACGCCGACGGCCTCCCGGCGATGCTGCGTGACCAGGGGCTGCCCCAGGCGGCGGAGCTGGCCGCGGAGATCGAGGAAGCGGTCGGCCGGGGACAGGCCCGGGCGGTCCCGGCGCCCGCACCCCTGGCGGCCGGCCGGTCCGAACGGCCCGGCGCCGGTCCGGCCGCCCCGCCCGCCCAGGACCGGCCGTCCCCCGCGCCCGCCACAGCAGCTGACGGACCGGCACCTTCCGGAACCGGAACCGGAACCGGAACCGGAGCAGGAGCCGGGAGCGCGGCCGGACCCGGGCCCGGCTCCGGATCCGGAGCGGGGGCGAAGGCCGCCGCCGGCGCCAAGGCCGGAGACCTGCCGCCCGCCCCGGCGGACGGCGGCCCCATCGACTACCGGCACCCCCGACGACGCAGCACCCCCGCACCGGCCGCCCCCGCCCCGTCTGCCACGCGGCCGGCCGGCACGCCTCCTTCGGCCGCGGGTCCCACCGCACCGGACGGCTCCCCGCTGCCGGTGGCCGGTGACGCCGCCGGCTGGAGCATGGACGAGCGGCTCTACAACCAGGTCTGGGGCATGTTCGAGGACCTGGCGCGTTCGGTCGCCGCCTACCGCAGCGCCGCCGACTTCGCCGAGTCCCGCCTGGAGCAGGAGCTCGACCGGGCCCTTGCCGACCCGCGCCACCGCCTCGGCACGGCGGGCGAGGACGCGCGCGTCACCGCCCGCGACAAGCACGCCACCCTCGTCACCCAGGCCCGCGCCGCCCTCGACCGTGACCTCGCGCAGCTCATGGCCGAGTCGGAGGTCGTGGAGCCCGCGCTGCCGCCCGCCTTCGCCCGCTGGGACAACCCCGTATGGCAGGGCTACCACGTCCCGGCGGAGCGTCCGATGGCGCTGCGCCTGGGCGATCTGCACCTCCCGGAGGTCCTGGACCTCCGCATCCCCATGCTGGTCCGTCTCCCTCTGGAGCGCGGCCTGTGGATCGACAGCGGGCCCGATTCCTACGCCCACGGCGGCCCCGGTCCCGAGCGCGACATCGGCCGGCGGGAGCTGCCCGGCGCACTCACGGACGGGCCGCCCGACGAGTCCGAGCTGCGCCGCCTGGCCATGGAGTCGGCCGTCGCGATCGCCGCCCGGCTGCTCGCCATCCACCCCGCCGGCGACTTCGCGGTGCAGGTCATCGACCCGGCCGGGGCCGCCGCGCCGGCGCTGGCGCCGCTGGTGGAGAGCGGTGCGCTGCCCGCCTTCCCGCTGCCGGGCGCCCAGGGGGTGACCGCGGTCCTGGAGGAGCTGACGCGGCGGGTGGAGCTCGTCCAGATGGCCGTGCGCCATCGCGCCGCGGATGCCCTTCCGGCGGATCTCGACACCGCCGAGCAGCTGCTGATCGTGCATGACTTCCCGCACGGCTTCGACGACCGTGCCCTGACCCGGCTCCGCTATCTGGCCGACGAGGGGCCGGCGGTCGGAGTGCATCTGATGCTGGTCGCCGACCGCGCCCAGAGCCGGGAGTACGGCCCGGTCCTGGATCCGCTGTGGCGCTCCCTGCTGCGGATCACCCCCGTGCCCGATGCGCACCTCGCCGACCCCTGGGTCGGCCATGCCTGGACGTACGAGCCACCCCTCGCCCCGAAGGGCAGTCAGGTGGTGCGTCAGGTGCTGGGCCGGCTCGCGGAGGCCAGAAAAGCCTCCTGAGCAGGCACTTTACCTTTTTCTTTACTATTCATTGGGCTTCCTTTACGCTTCTTGGTGCGGAGGGGAGTATTCCCACTACGACGTACCCGTCATCACGGATTGAGAGTGTGACGAGATCCCGGGGCGTCGGTCCCGTTCCCTTCGGGCGGACGGGGCGGAAGAGACCTCCGGCAGCGACGACGCTGTAAGTGCCGTACGACTCTGCCGGAGGAGCAGTGGACGTTTCCCTGAACCTGTGGGTCCTGACCATCCTTGGTCTGTGCGCCCTGATCGCCGCCGATTTCTTCATCGGTGGCCGCAAACCCCACGAGGTCTCCCTCAAGGAGGCCGGAATCTGGACCGGTGTCTGGATCGCCCTCGCCGCGCTGTTCGGCGTCGGGCTGCTGCTGTTCGGTGGCACCGCACCGGCCGGTGAGTTCTTCGCCGGCTTCATCACCGAGAAGTCCCTGAGCGTCGACAACCTCTTCGTTTTCGTGCTGATCATGGCGAAGTTCGCGGTCCCGGCGATCTACCAGCAGCGGGTGCTGATGGTGGGTGTGCTGATCGCGCTGGTGCTGCGGGCCGGCTTCATCGGCGCGGGCGCCGCGATCATCGCCAACTTCTCCTGGGTCTTCTACATCTTCGGCGCGTTCCTCATCTGGACCGCGTGGAAGCTCATCAAGGAGGCACGGGCCGAGGAGGAGGACGAGGAGTTCGAGGAGAACCGCTTCCTGAAGATGGTCGAGAAGCGCTTCCCGTCGACCGACCAGTACCACGGCACCAAGCTGTTCATCGTCGAGAACGGCAAGCGGCTGATGACGCCGATGCTGATCGTCATGCTGGCGATCGGCACCACCGACGTCCTCTTCGCACTGGACTCCATCCCGGCGATCTTCGGCCTCACCCAGGACCCGTACATCGTCTTCACCGCCAACGCCTTCGCCCTGATGGGTCTGCGGCAGCTGTACTTCCTGATCGGCGGACTGCTCAAGAAGCTGGTCCACCTCTCGTACGGCCTGTCGGTCATCCTGGGCTTCATCGGCGTGAAGTTGGTGCTGCACGCCCTCCACGAGTCCGGGGTGCCGGTACCCGAGATCACCATTCCGGTCTCGCTGGGCGTCATCTGCGCCGTCCTGGTCGTCACCACCCTCACCAGCCTGCGCGCCTCGAAGAAGCAGGCCGCGGCCGAGGCCACGGCCAAGGAACGCATAGACGCCTGAGCCGGCGCCCAGGGCCCCGGAACGGCAACGACGGCGCCCGGTTCCCGCTCCTCCCGGAGCGGGGCCGGGCGCCGTCGCCGTGTACCGGGAAGCACCCGTCAGTACGTCACCGTGATCCGCCGCGCCACGCCGTCGACCCGGATCGTGCCGCCGTACGGGATCACCAGTTGCGGATCGGTGTGGCCGAGATCGACATCGAAGACCGCAACGGTGTCCGGGGCGTACGCAGCCAGCGCGCGCAGCACCGCCGCACGCTGCTCGCGTACGTAGGAGGCCTTCGCCTCGCCGGAGAGCGGACGGGACAGCGACCACGCCTTGGGACGGCCCATCAGCAGCGCGGGAAACCGCCGCAGCAGACCACGCTCGCCCATGCTGCGCAGCACGAAGTACACCTCGTCGGCCCCGGGCAGCTCCTCGGAGGTCTCCAGGAACAGCACACAGCCGTCGTACGCGGCCGGATCCTCCTGGATCTCACGGTCCGCCATCAGCATCCAGGACAGCACCTCGATGCTGCCGCCCCAGCTGGCGCCCTCAACCACCCGCTCCGGACCGTGCCACCACCAGCCCCCGCCGGGCCACAGCGCTGGCTCGGCGGCGAAGGTGTCCGGGTCGTCCCAGTCGCCGTTCTCGTCGCCGTAGCGCTCCGCCGGCCGCAGTTCATACGGGCCCGGGGTGAACAGCGCGGCGCGCAGCGCATCCGCGGTGAGCGGGTGCATCGCCCCGGGGCGGCCCAGTTCGCACATCACCGCGGCGCCGTGGAAGCCGACGATTCCGGTGTTCCAGAGATACGCCAGCAGATTGGTGTTGTCGCTGTAGCCGAAGAACGGCTTGGGGTGGTCGCGGAAGACCTCACGGTCCAGATGGGGCAGCACGGTGAGCTGGTCGTCGCCGCCGATACTGGCGAACACGGCGGTGATGTCCGGGTCCGCGAACGCCGCATGCAGATCGGCGGCCCGCTCCTGCGCACCGGCGCCCCACTTCCGCGTGGTCGGGTACTCGACCGGGATCAGCCCGAACTCCTTCTCCAGCCGGGCCAGACCGAGTTCATACGGAACCGGGAACCGCTGCGGCAGGCCCGAGGAGGGCGAGAGCACGGCCACGCGGTCACCCGGACGAGGCTTGGGCGGGTGACGGAGCACGGAGGCGGACGGCGACGAGATCGGCATGGCGTGAGGGTACGGGCGCTCCGGCGGACCGGCAGCCCATTTCCCGTCGCCCGGCCGAGGCGTACGGGCCCGCCGTGTCCGCCGTCCCGCGTCCTACCAGCCGCGCTCGCGCCACTGGGCGAGGTGCGGACGCTCCGCGCCGAGTGTGGTGTCGTTGCCGTGGCCCGGATAGACCCAGGTTTCGTCGGGGAGTTCGCCGAAGAGCTTGCCCTCCACGTCGTCGATGAGACGGGCGAAGTTCTCGGCGCTGCCGAAGGTGTTGCCCACGCCGCCGGGGAACAGGCAGTCCCCGGTGAACAGATGGGGCGCCCCGTGCGGGTCGTCGTAGACCAGCGCGATGCTGCCCGGGGTGTGCCCGACCAGGTGGCGCGCGGTCAGTTCGACACGGCCGACGGTGAGGGTGTCGCCGTCCTCGACCGGCACGTCCGTGGGGACGGGGATGCCCTCGGCGTCGTACCGCCCCGCGTAGGTCCGCGCGCCCGTCGCGTCGACGACCTCGCGCAGCGCGCCCCAGTGGTCACCGTGCCGGTGGGTGGTGACCACGGAGGCGATACCGCTGTCGCCGATCAGCGAGAGAAGGGTGTGCGGCTCGGCGGCCGCGTCGATCAGCAGCTGCTCATCGGTCGCCCGGCACCTCAGCACATAGGCGTTGTTGTTCATCGGACCGACCGCGACCTTGGAAATCATCAGGTCGGTCAGCTCGTGCACGTCGGCCGGTCCGCCGACCTTCACTGCTCCGCTGTAGCCCATGGGACCACTCTAGAGCGGCGGTACGGCAGGCAGGACGGAGCCGTGGCTGTCCAGTGTGCTGCCGTCGCCGCGCCCGGTGAGCCAGCCGACCAGCGCGGCCGCGGAGCCCGTCACCACCAGCGGCACGGCCCCGGCATCCGGCCCGGTCACCGTGCGGCCGGTGCGCCACCGGCGGCCGTCGTCGGCCCGCAGCTCCAGCGGAGGCACATCCGGGTGACCGGCGAACTTGATCGCGGTCAGAAAGTCCAGCTCACGGTCGATGAAGGCGGACGACAGCTGGTCGACGGTGTGGCCGACGCCGAGGTCGACATGGTGCAGTTCGAGCTCGGCCAGCCGGCGCAGCGGCAGCCGGTCGGCCCGCTCGACGACGCCGTTGCGCATCTCCACCTCGAAGGACCGGCGTGCCTCCGGCAGCGCCTCCATCGCCGCGTCGAACCGCGCTGCGCTCTCCCGGAGATCCTCCAGCTGGGCCGCCAGCGGACGGCCGGCCCCCTGCTCGATATCGCGCTCACGCGCCTCGGCACTGGCGTACATCGGTGTCCGCACGTCCGTACGCGCCCAGGTGAGGAGGTTGCCCAGCGCGTCCGCGTTGCGCGCCAGATGGGCGAGGACATGGCCGCGGGTCCAGTCGGGGAGCAGCGACGGCTCGCCGATCGCCGCGTCGTCGAGCTTGCTCACCGAGACCAGGAGCCGGTCGGTGGCCTCGCGGACGGCTGCCACATCGTGCGGGAAGTCAGGCGGGGTGAGGGTCATGGTCCGACGCTAGCGCCGTCGGGGCGGGTTCGGGAGTCGGCCGGCGCCGGTCGGGGCGTACGCGGGCGGGGCGGGTGGCGCGTATCAGCCGGCCGGCCCGGCCGGTCCGCGCCACCCGCGGTGGCGGTCAGGCCGCCTGGCTGTCCGGTGTGCCGAACCAGCTCCGGAGCGCTGCGTCCAGAGCCTCCCGGGTGTCCTGGGCGCCGGAGTCCGCCGCCCAGACGGTGCAGCCGTCCGGCCGCACCAGCAGACCGGCCAGGCCGGGCCGCCCGGGGCAGGCCGCGGTGCGTATCCGCACCCGGTCGCCGTACCCCGCGGCGCGCTCGCGCACCCCGGCGTCATCGGCGAGATCGAGCAACAGCCCGTTCCCGTCGTGGAGATGGCCGGCGAGCCGGGTGCCGTCGGAGAGCTCCAGGTCCGGTGCGCTGCGGCCGGTCAGCGGATGGTCGCCGGGCAGGTCGTAGCGCTGCGCGACACCGGAGATCTTCTTGGCGAAGAAGGTGGTGGCGGTGGTGGTTCCGGTCAGTTCCGAGATCACTTCGCGCAGCGCCCGGGCGTGCGACTCCGGCCGCATCAGGGCCACTTGGGCCCGGGACCACTCCAGCACCCACGCGCCCAGGGGGTGCCGCTCGGCCGTGTAGGTGTCGAGCAGCCCCTCGGGCGCCCAGCCGCGTACCGTGGCGGCCAGTTTCCAGCCGAGGTTCATCGCGTCCCCGATGCCGAGGTTCAGCCCCTGGCCGCCGAACGGCGAGTGCACATGGGCCGCGTCACCGGCCAGCAGTACCCGTCCGGAGCGGTAGTCGGGAACCTGGCGCGCATGGTCAGTGAACCGGGTCGCCGAAAGCACCTTGTGGATCTCGACGCCCGGCACCCCGGACACCTTGCGCAGGGACTCCTCCAACTCCTCGGCGGTGACGGGCGCTTCGCGGTCCGCGGGCGGCCCGTCGAATTCCACGGTGAGGATCCGGCCGGGCATCGGCCCGTGCACATACGTCCCGGTCTTGGTCCAGTTCCAGCCGGCCCCCAGTTCCTCGGTGCCGGTCATCTCCACCAGGGCCTGACGGCCGGTGATCTCGGGGTCCGTGCCGGGGAACGGGAAGCCGGCGAGCCTTCGGACCATACTGCGGCCGCCGTCGCAGCCGGCCAGCCAGCCGGTGCGCAGCGGCCCGTCGGAGGTGTGGACGCGTACGCCGTCGTCGTCGGCGTCGAAGCCGGTCAGGGTGACCCCGCGGCGCAGGTCGACGCCCAGTTCGGCGGCGCGAGCGCCGAGCAGCCGCTCCAGCGCCTCCTGCGGTACGAGGCCGACGTCGGCGGCGGGTCCGTGGCCGTCGAAGTCCGGGTCGGACTCGTCCAGCAGGTCGCCGCGCAGCATGATGCCCGCGAAATGCCCGGCGAACTTCGGCGGCTGCCGCACCGTGGAGGCGCCGGCGGCCTGCCGCTGCCGCAGGAACGAGCTGAACCTCTCGAAGGCCTCGCGCTGTGCCTCCGCCAGGGCGGGCAGCATCCCGCGCCGGTAAAAGGCCTCCGAACTGGGGGAGTTGATCGCCCCCGCCTTGATCGTCGTGTCCACTTCGGTGAGCCGCTCCAGGACGATCACCGAGACCTCTGCCAGTGCGAGTTCGCAGGCGAGCATCAGCCCCACCGGGCCGCCCCCCGCCACCACTACGTCTGCGTCATGCGTCATGGAGTAAGTGTAGTGACTAAAAATTTGTTGCGAATAAAAGGTGGCGTAAAATTCCGGGCATGGTGGACAAGGGGCGGCGCAGTGGTGAGGCGCCGGACGGTGAGCGGCCGGGGGGCCGGCAGCCGGAGACCGGTTTCGGGGTGGAGGAGGGGCGGCTGACGCTCCGCGAGCGCAAGAAGCTGCGCACCCGGCAGCGGATCTCCGGTGAGGCCACGCTGCTGTTCATCCGGCGCGGCTTCGACCACGTCACCGTCGCCGAGGTGGCCCGTGCCGCCGAGGTGTCGACGATGACGGTCTTCAACTACTTCCCGCGCAAGGAGGACCTCTTCCTCGACCGGATCCCCGAGGCCCGGGAGCTGATCGTCCGCGCCGTCCGGGAGCGCGGGGAGGACGAGCCGCCGCTCGCCGCGCTGCGCCGGCTCGTGCTCGGCCTGCTGGCGGAGCGGCATCCGCTGGGCGGGGTGGGGGAGGGGTTCGAGCACTTCTGGCGCACGGCGCTGGACTCACCGGCGCTGCGGGCGCGGGGGCGGGAGGCGGTCGAGGAGATGGAGGACACTCTCGCCGCGCTGCTCGCCGAGATCGCGGGAGGCGATACGGACCGGCCCGCTCATGACGCCCGGCTGGGTGCGGCGCTGATCGTCGCGGCGATCCGGGTGGCGTACGTCGAAGCCGCGACCCGGCAGCTCAAGGGTGACCCGGTGGACGAGGTGGCCGTTGAGCAGACGGAGGTGCTGCGGCGCACGTTCGAGGCGCTGGAGCGGGCGCTGCCCGGATTTGCCTGACGGGCGCGTTCCCGCAGCGTACGGGCGTGCGGCGGGGCGGGAAGATTGTGGGGCCGCCACACGTTCGGGTGAAGAGGGCTTGCGAGTCCGTTAAATCGAATGCGCGTGCTATAAGCTCGTGTGTGGCATCCCAAAGACAGTGCCGCGGCGGGCCCCATACCCTGGGGCGGGGCTCCGCTCCGCTCCGCCGCCTCTGCTCACCACCGAGCGGCGGACGCAGAGCCGCGGCCCCCGCCCCCTCCAAGAAAGGTGCCGACCGGCGTGGCCGACCGTCTCATCGTCCGTGGCGCTCGCGAGCACAACCTCAAGAACGTCTCGCTCGACCTCCCCCGCGACTCCCTCATCGTCTTCACGGGGCTCTCCGGGTCGGGCAAGTCCTCGCTCGCCTTCGACACGATCTTCGCCGAGGGGCAGCGGCGCTATGTCGAGTCGCTCTCCTCCTACGCCCGGCAGTTCCTCGGGCAGATGGACAAGCCCGATGTGGACTTCATCGAGGGCCTGTCCCCCGCGGTGTCGATCGACCAGAAGTCGACCTCGCGCAACCCGCGCTCGACGGTCGGCACGATCACTGAGGTCTACGACTACCTCCGTCTGCTCTTCGCCCGTATCGGCAAGCCGCACTGTCCCGAGTGCGGGCGGCCGATCGCCCGGCAGTCGCCGCAGGCCATCGTCGACAAGGTGCTGGAGCTGCCCGAGGGCAGCCGCTTCCAGGTGCTCTCCCCGCTGGTGCGCGAGCGCAAGGGCGAGTTCGTCGATCTCTTCTCCGACCTCCAGACCAAGGGCTACAGCCGTGCGCGGGTGGACGGGGAGACGATCCACCTCGCCGAGCCGCCCAAGCTGAAGAAGCAGGAGAAGCACACCATCGAGGTGGTCGTCGACCGCCTCACGGTCAAGGAGACCGCCAAGCGGCGGCTGACCGACTCCGTCGAGACCGCCCTCGGGCTCTCCGGAGGCATGGTCATCCTCGACTTCGTCGACCTGGACCCGGACGACCCGCAGCGCGAGCGGATGTACTCGGAGCATCTGTACTGCGCCTATGACGATCTCTCCTTCGAGGAGCTGGAGCCCCGCTCCTTCTCCTTCAACTCGCCCTTCGGCGCCTGCCCGGACTGCACCGGCATCGGTACGCGCATGGAGGTCGACCCCGAGCTGATCGTCCCCGACGAGGACCGCTCCCTCGACGAGGGCGCGATCCACCCCTGGTCGCACGGGCACACCAAGGAGTACTTCGGCCGCCTGGTCGGCGCGCTGGCGGACGCCCTTGGATTCCGGACGGACATCCCGTGGGCCGGGCTGCCGGCCCGCGCCAAGAAGGCCCTGCTGCAGGGCCACAAGACCCAGATCGAGGTGCGCTACCGCAATCGGTACGGCCGCCAGCGGGCCTACACCACCCCGTTCGAGGGCGCCGTGCCGTTCGTCAAGCGGCGGCAC
The DNA here is from genome assembly GCF_028870195.1 of Streptomyces sp. G7(2002). Lineage (NCBI taxonomy): Bacteria > Bacillati > Actinomycetota > Actinomycetes > Kitasatosporales > Streptomycetaceae > Streptomyces > Streptomyces sp. G7(2002). Next base: position 2,728,959 of record NZ_CP102609.1, on the reverse strand, counting down.
TCCGAGGCGGAGAGCGACACCAGCAGGGAGCGCTTCGAGGGCTATATGCGCGAGGTGCCCTGCCCGACCTGTGAGGGCACCCGGCTCAAGCCGATCGTGCTCGCCGTCACGGTCCAGCAGAGGTCGATCGCCGAGGTCGCGGCCATGTCGATCAGTGACTGCGCCGACTTCCTGCGGGACATGAAGCTCACCGCGCGCGAGAAGAAGATCGCCGAGCGGGTCCTCAAGGAGGTCAACGAACGGCTGAAGTTCCTGGTCGACGTCGGCCTGGACTACCTCTCGCTGAACCGCGCGGCCGGCACCCTCTCCGGCGGTGAGGCCCAGCGCATCCGCCTCGCCACCCAGATCGGCTCCGGCCTGGTGGGCGTGCTCTACGTCCTGGACGAACCGTCGATCGGTCTGCACCAGCGCGACAACCACCGGCTCATCGAGACCCTGGTGCGGCTGCGCGACATGGGCAACACCCTGATCGTCGTCGAACACGACGAGGACACCATCAAGGTCGCCGACTGGGTCGTGGACATCGGCCCGGGCGCCGGTGAGCACGGCGGCAGGGTCGTGCACAGCGGCCCGATGAAGCAGCTGCTGGCCAACAAGGAATCGATCACCGGTCAGTATCTGGCCGGCAAGAAGGCCATCGCGACACCGGACATCCGGCGGCCCGCCGACCCGGCGCGGCAGCTGACGGTGCACGGCGCGAAGGAGAACAACCTCCGCGACATCGACGTCTCCTTCCCGCTCGGGGTGTTCTCCGCCGTCACCGGAGTCTCCGGCTCCGGCAAGTCGACGCTGGTCAACGACATCCTCTACACCCACCTCGCGCGCGAGCTGAACGGCGCCAAGTCGGTGCCCGGCCGGCACACCCGGGTCGCCGGCGACGACCTGGTGGACAAGGTCGTGCATGTCGACCAGTCGCCGATCGGCCGTACCCCCCGCTCCAACCCGGCCACCTACACCGGCGTCTTCGACCATGTCCGCAAGCTCTTCGCGGAGACGATGGAGGCCAAGGTCCGCGGCTATCTGCCGGGACGCTTCTCCTTCAACGTCAAGGGCGGCCGCTGCGAGAACTGCTCCGGCGACGGCACCATCAAGATCGAGATGAACTTCCTGCCGGATGTGTATGTGCCGTGCGAGGTCTGCCACGGGGCGCGCTACAACCGGGAGACGCTGGAGGTCCACTACAAGGGCAAGTCCATCGCCGAGGTGTTGGACATGCCCATCGAGGAGGCCCTGAGCTTCTTCGAGGCGGTGCCGACCATCGCCCGGCATCTCAAGACGCTCCACGAGGTCGGCCTCGGCTATGTCCGGCTGGGGCAGTCCGCGCCGACGCTCTCCGGTGGTGAGGCGCAGCGCGTCAAGCTGGCCAGTGAGCTCCAGAAGCGCTCGACGGGCAGCACGGTCTATGTCCTCGACGAGCCGACCACCGGTCTGCACTTCGACGACATCAGCAAGCTGATCAATGTGCTGTCCGGCCTGGTCGACAAGGGCAACACAGTGATCGTCATCGAGCACAACCTCGATGTGATCAAGACGGCCGACTGGGTCATCGACATGGGCCCCGAGGGCGGCAACGGCGGCGGTCTGGTCGTCGCCGAAGGCACCCCGGAGGACATCGCGTCCATCCCGGCCAGCCACACCGGCAAGTTCCTGCGGGAGATCCTCGGAGACCGCGTCAGCGATGCCGCGCCGGTGAAGGCGTCCGCCAAGAAGCCGGTGGCCAAGAAGGCCGCGGCGAAGAAGACCGCAGCCAAGAAGACCACGGCGCGCACCCGCAGGGTCTCCTGACCCCAACGGGCCGTTCCCGCCGGGCCGTCACCGCTCTCCGCGCAACGGGGGGCGGTGGCGGCCCGTCGTGGTGACGGTGCGGCGGGCCTGACGGTACGCCGGCGGCGGTCGGCCCGTACGCCCCGCGCCGGAGCGCGCCGCCCGGCACCTGCCTCAGGATCACTCCGCGTCCCCGCGCCGCGCCCCGCTCCGGGCTACGCCGCCAGCTCCGCCGCGAACGGCGGCTCCGCGCCCGCCCGCGAGCAGGTGACGGCGGCCGCGCGGGCGGCGAAGCGCAGGATGTCCTGCCAGTCCTCGGCGCCGAGGGCGGCGACGGCGGTGCGCGAGAGGGCGTCGTGGGCGTCCAGACGGTGCAGCAGTGCGGCATTGACCGTGTCGCCGGCGCCGATGGTGTCGACGACGGTGACCGGTTCGCCGGGCACCGTCAGCGCGCCGCCGCCCGGCGTCAGCACCGTCAGACCGTCCCCGCCATGGGTGAGGACGATCGCCGCGGGCCCCGCGGCCAGCCACTCCTTCGCCGCCGAGAGCGCGCCTTCCCGGCCCCCGCCCACGGCACCGCCCGGCCCCTCGCCGGATCCCGCCAGCCACAGGGCGTCCTCCTCGGAGAGCTTCAGCAGCGCGACGTCGGGAAGCCAGGAGCAAAAGCGCGCCCGGTAGGCATCCGGGTCGGGGATCAGACCGGGCCGGATGTTGGGGTCGAGCGCCGTGAAGACCCCGCGCTGGGCCTCGCGGCGCAGCAGCGACTCATACGCACTCGCGCCCGGCTCCAGCACGAGCGAGCAGGTGCCGAGGGAGAGCGCCCGGGCCGCGGCGGGCAGCACCGGCGGCAGGGTGAAGAGCCGGTCGGCGGTGCCGTCGGCATAGAAGCCGTAGCCCGCCGACCCGTCCGGGCTGATGTCCGCCACGGCGAGGGTGGTCGGCTCACCGCCGCGCTGCACCAGAGTGGTGTCCACGCCACCGCCGCGCAGCCCGTCCAGCAGCGCCTCGCCGAAGGCGTCGGTCGAGATCCGGGAGCAGAACGCGGCGGGCGAGCCCAGCCGCCCCAGCGCGACCGCGGTGTTGTACGGGCCACCGCCGCGCCGCGGCAGCAACGCCGGCAACGGGCCGTCCGGGGCGGCGGAGGGGCTCCCGTCTTGGGCGGCCGGGAGGGGATTCTGCGGGCTGGGGACGAGGTCGATCAGTGCCTCGCCGGCGACGACGATCACGGGGTGCGGTTCCTTTCCTGGGCGGCCTGGGGTGCGGCCGGGCGCGTGGGCGGGGCGGGTTCGGCGCAGCCGCACGACGTGCGGTGCACAAAGGTGCAGGGGAGGCGGACGGTGCGCGGGGGCCGGTCCGGCTCCTCCAGGCGCTCCAGCAGCAGCCGGACCGCCGCCGCCCCGAGGTCCTTGCTGGGCTGGGCGATCGCGGTCAGCCGGGGCGTGAACAGCTCCGCCCACGAGAAGTCGTCGAAGCAGGCCAGCGCGGTATCGCGGGGCACCTCCCGGCCCAGTTCGCGCAGCGCCCGCAGCGCGCCGATGGTCATCGCGTTGTTCGCGGTGATGATCGCGGTGGGCGGTTCGGCCGCGGCGAGCAGCTGCCGGGTGGCGTCCTGGGCGCCCGCCGCCTCGGAATTTCCCCCGGCGAGGAGTGCGGGCACGAACGGCAGACCGCGGGCGCGCAGCCCCTCGCGGTAGCCCTCGACCCGCTCGGTGGTGGTGCTCAGCCCGGGGAGGCCGGCCACCAGACCGATCCGGGTGTGCCCCAAGCCGGCCAGATGCTCCACCAGTTGACGCATCGGGCCGGTGTTCTCGGCGCACACCTGGTCATGGCCGTCGCCGACCAGCCGGTCCAGGAAGACCGTCGGCACCTTGCGCCGGCCCAGGTACTCCACCATCTCCGCGGGCTCCGCGGACGGCGCGACGATCATGCCGTCCACCCGTCGTTCGTGCAGCAGCCGGACGACCTTGCACTCATGCCGCGGATCGTCGTGCGGATCGGCGATCAGCAGGCTGTAGCCGGCCTCCAAGGCGCCGGCCTCGACGCCCTGGAGGATCTCGGTGAAGTACGGATTGCTGATCGCGGAGACCGCGAGGCCGATGGAGCGGGTGCGGGAGGTGACCAGGGAGCGGGCCAGGGTGTTGTGGGTGTAGCCGAGCTCGTCCATGGCGCCGAGCACCGCGGCACGGGTGCTGGGGCGCACCGGCCGGGTCTCGTTCAGCACATGCGAGACCGTGGCGACCGAGACCCCCGCCCGCCGCGCCACATCCACCATCGTCGTCATCCGGCTCTTCCTCCCGCGTGTGCGGCACCCCGGTGGTGCCCCGGCCTTCCGGGGCTCATCCCGCGAAGGCGCGAAGGCCACCACACTACGAGCCTCCGACCCCAAACGTAAACGCTTGCGTAAGCGTTTACGCGCACGAGCCGACCAGGTGCCCGGCCCGGGCGGAAGCGGAACGATCTGTGCCGGTATCGTCAGGAGCCGCCGGCCTCTCCCCCCTCTGATCCCCCTCCGGCCCTGACCTCTGGAGCAGCCATGAGCCAGTCCCCCGACCGCCGAACCGTGCTGCGGGGAGCCGCGCTCGCCGGGGCCGCCGGCTTCGGGCTGGTGGCCTGCTCGGCGGGGGACTCGGGCGCGAACGCCTCAGCGGTGCCCGACGAGCCGGTCGAACTCGGGGCCGCCGCGGAGGTGCCGGTCGGCGGCGCCAAGCTCTACCGCGAGGACCGGCTCGTGGTGTCGCAGCCCGCCAAGGGCACGTACAAGTGCTTCAGCGCCAAGTGCACCCACGCCGGCTGCATCCTGGCCGACGTCGAGAAGAAGGAGGGCAGCTGCCCCTGCCACGGCAGCCGCTTCGACGTCACCACCGGCGAGGTCCTCCAGGGCCCGGCGTCCGAGCCGCTGCCCGAGGTCCCGGTCAAGGCCAAGGGCGGCAAGCTGATCGCGGGCTGAGGCGCCGGCCCGCCGGCACCGCGCGCACTCACCCCCAGTCCCAGGCGATGCCCAGTATCCCGGGCCGTACCCCCTGCTCCACGAGGTGCACGGCGCGGTGCCGGCCGCTGAGCGTCAGATCCTGCTGGCCGCTGCGCGGGGCGCCCGCGGAGGTCTGGGCGAAGCGGCGGCAGCGCACCGGCAGCGCCGCGTCGTCGAAGCGCACCTGAAGGACGTACTGTCCGCCGGCGAAGCTGAAGCCGCGCAGATACTCACTGCTCGGACCGCCGCTGCCGTCCTCGAAGACGTAACCGAAGACATGGGTGTCACCGGCCCGCAGCCGGGCGTCGAAGAGCAGCTCGGCGACCACCACCCCGGTCTCGGCGTGCCCGCGGACCCGGCCCAGCCGGCAGTTCTCCGCGGCCCGCACCCGCACCCGGTCCGTCTCGCAGCCCGACTCGCCCCGGTGAATGGCGACATAGCGGTCCACACCGTCCCGGTGGGCTCGGACCACCTGGAGCGATTCGCGGGTGAGGAGCTGACGACCGGGCCCGATGGCGACCCGCTCGTGATGGCCCACGGTGTGCAGTCCGCCGTCCGCGGGCGTCTCCAGCTCGGCGAACAGCTGCTGCAGCGCGGCGGCGGGCGCCACCAGGGAGCGGTATGTGCGGGCGGCCGGCCGCTCGGCGTCCGGGCGGGCGGCGCCCTCCGGCACCAGCAGCCGGTGCAGCGAGTGCGCGGGCAGTTCCAGGACCTCTTCCAGGGCGCGCACCGCGCGCAGCGACTCGGGGCGCTGCGGCCGCCGGGCGCCCTGCTGCCAGTAGCTCAGACTGGTCACACCGATGGTGATGCCACGCTGGGCGAGCTTGTGCTGGACGCGGGTGAGCGCGAGCCCGCGCTCGGTGAGCGCGGAGCGCAGCGCGAGATGGAACGGACCGGTCTGCAGCAGCTGTGCCAGCTCGGCCGACTGCGGAGTGTTCTGTGCCATTGCCTCATTCCTCCGGCGCGCGGGTGAACGTTCACAACCGGATCGCGCGCTGCACACTCTGCGTTCCTGTTCACTGCAGTACGCCGGGCACCGGCCGTTCACATCCGGGCCCGTCCGTCCACACCCCCATGTCCTTCCGCATTGAAGCGTGTTGACCTGCCTGCGACAACACCTGATGCTCCTCATCAGCATCCGGATGCGCTCCTCTCACCCCTCACCCCCCTGTTCGGGAGGAACGCCATGACTCGTGCACCCCACGCACGCCGTTCCCGCCGCAGATGGCTGTCGGCCGCCGCGCTCACCACCGCCGCACTGACCCTGCTCACCGGCGCGACCGTCGCCTCGGCCGCGCCCCTCACACCCCCGGCGCACACCCCCGCCGCCACCGCCGCGGATACGGCCGCAGCACCGCGCTTCGCCGCCAACCGCCTCAACATCTCCATGCAGGCCCAGGAGAACACCAACTGGTGCTGGGCCGCCTCCGGCAACACCATCGCGACCTGGTACGGCAGGAACTACAGCCAGAACCAGTTCTGCAACGCCGCCTTCAACCGTCAGCAGGGCAGCGACTGCCCCAACAACCAGGCCACTCTCGGCAATGTGCAGACCGCCCTCAACTGGATGGGCATCAACTCCGGCTCCTATGTGACCGGTTGGCTGCGCTCCGGCACCGTGAAGAGCGAGATCGACGCCAACCGGCCCGTCGAGACCCGCATCCAGTGGTCCTCCGGCGGCGGCCATATGCACGTGGTCTATGGCTATGACACAGATCGAAACTGGATCTACTGGGGTGATCCCTGGGCGACCAACTCCCGCTACAACTGGGGCGATTTCGACTACTACGTGAACGGAAGCTCCTTCTCCTGGACGCACTCCCTCTACCGGATAGGAGCCTGAGGCCATGACGAAGCGCACCGCCGTCCGCACCACCCTTCGCGCCGTCGCCACAGGAGCGTTCGCGACCACCCTCATCGGCCTGGCCCCGCCTGCCGCACTGGCCGCACCCGCCCCCACGCCCCAGGCCCCCGCCCGCGCGAGCGTCGCCGCCGCCCACGAGGCGGCCACCGCCCCCGCGACACTGGACACCCTGGCCCGCTTCTTCGCCGCGGACCGCAAGCGCGGCGGCGCGCCGGCCGTGGCTCCCGGCACCGCGCCGGCCGTTCCGCACATCGAGGGCGGCACCGTCCCCGTCTACGCCCTGTCACCGGACTTCGTACGCGGCAGGACCGCGGCCCCCGTCGCCCGCCTGGAGTTCCTCGCCAGCAAGGCCGTCGCCACCGACGGCCGCACGGCCTCCGTATGGACCGTGCGGCAGGGCGCCGCCTGGAAGGTCGTCAACATCGCCGCCGGCGACGACGAGACCCGCTACACCGCGGCCGGGGCCGCGCGGGCGAAGGGCGGCACTGTCTTCCACGAGCCGCAGATCGACGCCTGGTACGTGCAGCGCGGCGACCGGATCGAGCCGCTGGACGTCGACGCCCGCAAGGCCGTCGGACCACACGGCACCACCGTCGCCGCCTACCAGAAGCGGGTGGCGAAGGCCTACGGGGACAAGCTGCCGGGCTCCGCGTACGACCGGCGCGGCGAGGCCGGCGGCTACGGGCCGGAGGCCGCCGCCGGTGCCGAGAAGCCGCAGGCCCAGCCGGCACCGGCCCAGCAGCCCGTCACGGCGGGCGCGTTCACGGACGACAGCCTGCCGGTGACCGCGGCCACGACCGTGGCGGGCGCCGCCGCCCTGCTGGCCCTGGGGCTGTCCGTCTCGGCGGCCCTGCGCCGGCGACGCAGCGGCTGACCCGGTGCGCCTGCCCGTCGCATGCCGTCCGCGCGGCGGGCAGGTCTTCCCCCGCCCCCTCCCCCTCTCCCCCTTCGGGGGAGGGGGCGGGGGTGGGTTCGGGGGTGGGGGGGAGCAGCCGCCGCACGAACCGACCTCACGGCCCCCACGGCCCCCACGATCCGCCTGCCGCCTGCCGCCTGCCGCCTGCCGCCTGCCGCCTGCCGCCTGCCGCCTGCCACCCACCGCCCATCGCGTCTGCGCAGACGGGCACCGCGCCCGCCCCCGAAGGCCACCGCGCCCCGCCCCGACGGGCACCCCGTGCCACGACCGCCCGCCGCCCCGATGCCCGGTGACGGACGAGTACCGGCCACGCCCCGCCCGCCGCCCGGCCGGGAACGGGCGTCCGGGAACCGTGATTGTCGGTGGCGGTCAGTAGGGTGGTGTGCATGGCAGACCCCAGCAGCTATCGACCCAAGCCGGGACAGATCCCCGACTCGCCGGGGGTCTATAAGTTCCGCGACGAGCACGGCCGGGTCATCTACGTCGGCAAGGCCAAGAGCCTGCGCCAGCGGCTGGCCAACTACTTCCAGGACCTGGCCGGCCTCCATCCGCGTACCCGCACGATGGTCACCACCGCCGCCTCCGTGGAGTGGACCGTCGTCACCACCGAGGTCGAGGCACTCCAGCTCGAATACACCTGGATCAAGGAGTTCGACCCCCGCTTCAACGTCAAGTACCGCGACGACAAGAGCTATCCGTATCTCGCGGTGACCCTCAACGAGGAGTTCCCGCGCGTCCAGGTCATGCGCGGCGCCAAGAAGAAGGGCGTGCGCTACTTCGGCCCGTACGGCCATGCCTGGGCCATCCGCGAGACCGTCGACCTGATGCTCCGTGTCTTCCCCGTACGGACGTGCTCCGCCGGTGTCTTCAAGCGCTCCGCCCAGATCGGCCGCCCCTGCCTGCTCGGCTACATCGGCAAGTGCTCGGCCCCCTGCGTCGGCCGGATCTCCGCCGGGGAACACCATGAACTCGCCGAGGAGTTCTGCGACTTCATGGCCGGCCGCACCGGCGCCTACATCCGCCGCCTGGAGCGTCAGATGCAGGAAGCGGCAGAGGAGATGGAGTACGAGCGCGCCGCCCGGCTGCGTGACGACATAGGGGCGCTCCGGCGGGCCATGGAGAAGAGCGCCGTGGTGCTCGCCGACGCCACCGACGCCGATCTGATCGCGGTCGCCGAGGACGAGCTGGAAGCCGCCGTCCAGATCTTCCATGTCCGCGGCGGCCGGGTGCGCGGCCAGCGCGGCTGGGTCACCGACAAGGTCGAGGCGGTCACCACCGGCGATCTCGTCGAGCACGCCCTCCAGCAGCTGTACGGCGAGGAGCAGGGCGACGCCGTCCCCAAGGAGGTCCTGGTCCCGGCGCTCCCCGAGCCCGTCGAGCCGGTCGCCGAGTGGCTCTCCGGGCGCCGCGGCGCGCAGGTCTCGCTGCGCATCCCGCAGCGGGGCGACAAGAAGGACCTGATGGCCACGGTCGCCCGCAACGCCCAGCAGGCCCTGGCGCTGCACAAGACCAAGCGCGCCTCCGACCTGACCACCCGCTCGCGCGCCCTGGAAGAGATCGCCGAGGCCCTCGGCCTGGATTCGGTGCCGCTGCGTATCGAGTGCTTCGACATCTCCCACCTCCAGGGTGATGACGTCGTCGCCTCGATGGTGGTGTTCGAGGACGGTCTCGCCCGGAAGAGCGAATACCGCCGCTTCCAGATCAAGACCTTCCAGGGCCAGGACGATGTCCGGTCCATGCACGAGGTCATCGGCCGCCGCTTCAAGCGCTATCTCCAGGAGAAGCAGAAGGCCGGCGAGTGGACGGAGGAGCCGGCCGGCGACGCCCGCGTCGACGACAACGGCGCCACGGCCGCCACCGTCTCCGCGGGCCCGGACGACCCGGAGCCGGACCCCATGGCCGGCCGCCCGACCGACGAGGACGGCCGCCCCAAGCGCTTCGCCTACCCGCCCCAGCTCGTGGTCGTCGACGGCGGCGCCCCGCAGGTCGCGGCCGCCCGCCGGGCCCTGGACGAGCTCGGCATCGACGATGTCGCGGTCTGCGGCCTGGCCAAGCGCCTCGAAGAGGTCTGGCTGCCCGAGGACGACGACCCGGTGGTGCTGCCGCGCAGCAGCGAGGGCCTCTACCTCCTCCAGCGCGTCCGCGACGAGGCACACCGCTTCGCGATCACCTACCAGCGCAGCAAGCGCGGCAAGCGGCTGAAATCCTCGCCGCTCGACGCTGTCGCCGGGCTCGGCGACACCCGCCGCCAGGCACTGCTCAAGCACTTCGGCTCGTTGAAGAAGCTGCGGGCCGCGACGGTCGACGAGATCTGCGAGGTCCCGGGCGTCGGCCGCAAGACCGCGGAGACGGTCGCCGCCGCGCTGGCCGGGGCGGCACCGTCCGCCCCCGCGGTGAACACCGCCACAGGAGAGATCATTGAGGATGACGGGGCCCCACCGGCCGCGTTGTCAGCAGAACGGGGGCAGGACCGATGAGCACACCGCACGAATCGCAGGAAACCGAGAGAGACGGTGCACAGGTGAGTACGGGCACGACCGACAAGGGCGAGAGCGCCGCGATCCCCGAGTTGGTGATCATCTCCGGGATGTCCGGCGCCGGCCGCAGCACGGCCGCGAAGTGCCTGGAGGACCTCGGCTGGTTCGTGGTCGACAACATCCCGCCCGAGCTGATCGCCCCGATGGTCGAGCTGGGCGCCCGCTCGCAGGGCAATGTCGCCCGGATCGCGGTCGTCGTCGACGTCCGCGGCCGCCGCTTCTTCGCCAACCTCAAGGAATCGCTGGCCACCCTCGACGCGCAGAACGTCAAGCGCCGCATCGTCTTCCTGGAGTCCTCCGACGAGGCCCTGGTGCGCCGCTTCGAATCGGTGCGCCGCCCGCACCCCCTCCAGGGCGACGGCCGGATCGTCGACGGCATCGCCGCCGAACGCGATCTGCTGCGCGAGCTGCGCGGCGACGCCGACCTGGTCATCGACACCTCCAGCCTCAACGTCCACGAACTCCGCGCCAAGATGGACGCCCAGTTCGCCGGCGAGGAGGTCCCCGAGCTGCGCGCCACGGTCATGTCCTTCGGCTTCAAGTACGGCCTGCCGGTCGACGCCGACATGGTCATCGACTGCCGCTTCATCCCCAACCCGCACTGGGTCCCCGAGCTGCGCCCCTTCACCGGTCTCAACGACGAGGTCTCCAACTACGTCTTCAGCCAGCCCGGCTCCAAGGAGTTCCTGGACGGCTACGCCGAGCTGCTGCGGATCGTCGCCGAGGGCTACCGCCGTGAGGGCAAGCGCTATGTGACCATCGCCGTGGGCTGCACGGGTGGTAAGCACCGCAGCGTCGCGATGTCCGAGAAGCTCGCCCACCGCCTGGTGTCCGAAGGAGTGGAAACCGTCGTCGTCCACCGGGACATGGGGCGCGAGTGACCGGGCGTACACCGCGGCTGCGCCGGGTCCGCCGATTCGTTCCCAGCGGCCGTATGACGAAGGGTGCCACCCCCAAGGTGGTGGCACTGGGCGGCGGTATGGGCCTGTCCGCCTCGCTGACCGCGCTGCGCCGTATCACCGGTGACCTGACCGCCGTCGTCACGGTCGCCGACGACGGCGGCTCCAGCGGCCGGCTCCGCGACGAGCTCGGCGTGCTGCCGCCCGGCGATCTGCGCAAGGCGCTGGCCGCGCTGTGCGGTGACGACGACTGGGGCCAGACCTGGTCCCGGGTGATCCAGCACCGCTTCGAGAGCGAGGGCGAGCTGCATGACCACGCGGTCGGCAATCTGCTGATCGTCGCGCTGTGGGAGCAGCTCGGCGACCATGTCCAGGCACTCGACCTGGTCGGCAAGCTGCTCGGCGCGCATGGCAGGGTGCTGCCCATGTCGGCGGTGCCCCTGGAGCTCCAGGCCCAGGTCAGGGGCCATGACCAGGACCGGCCGGACGAGATCACGACGGTCCGCGGCCAGGCCACCGTCGCGCTCACCCGCGGCGAGGTGCAGTCCGTCCATGTGGTCCCCGAGGACCCGCCGGCCGTCCCCGAGGCGGCCTGTGCGGTGCGCGACGCCGACTGGGTGGTGCTCGGCCCCGGCTCCTGGTTCTCCTCCGTGATCCCGCATCTGCTGGTCCCGGAGCTGCGCGAGGCGCTGGAGGAGACCAAGGCCCGAAAGGTCCTTTCGCTCAACCTTGCGCCCCAACCGGGCGAAACCGATGGCTTCTCCCCGCAGCGTCATTTGGAGGTTTTGGCCCGACACGCCCCTAAACTCGCCTTCGACGTGGTGCTGGCCGACAAGGCCGCCGTGCCCGACATCGAAGGTCTGACGGTTGCCGCCAAGCAGCTGGTCGGCAGCGAGGTCGAGCTGGCGGCGGTCGCCGCACAAGGAGACGACGCCCGGTCGAACGCCGGGGGAGCCCCCGACCGGCATGACCCGGAGCTGCTGGCAGCCGCGTACGACCGTATTTTTCGGATGCATGGAAGGATCGGCCCATGGCGATGACGGCAGCGGTGAAGGATGAAATCTCCCGGCTCCCCGTCACCCGGACCTGCTGCCGGAAGTCGGAGGTCTCGTCGATCCTGCGGTTCGCGGGCGGTCTGCACCTGGTCAGCGGACGCATCGTGATCGAGGCGGAGCTGGACACGGGCATCGCCGCCCGCCGGCTGCGCAAGGACATCCTGGAGATCTTCGGGCACAGCTCCGATCTGGTGGTGATGGCCCCCGGCGGCCTGCGCCGCGGCAGCCGCTATGTCGTACGGGTCGTGGCCGGCGGCGATCAGCTGGCGCGTCAGACCGGCCTGGTGGACGGCCGCGGCCGCCCCATCCGCGGGCTTCCCCCACAGGTGGTCTCCGGCGCGACCTGCGACGCCGAGGCGGCCTGGCGCGGCGCCTTCCTGGCCCACGGCTCACTGACCGAGCCGGGCCGCTCCTCGTCCCTGGAGGTCACCTGCCCCGGGCCCGAGGCGGCGCTCGCACTGGTCGGTGCCGCGCGCAGGCTCGGTATCGGTGCCAAGGCCCGTGAGGTGCGCGGCGTGGACCGGGTCGTCGTCCGTGACGGTGACGCGATCGGTGCCTTGCTGACGCGGCTCGGCGCCCATGAGTCGGTGCTCGCGTGGGAGGAGCGGCGGATGCGCCGCGAGGTCCGCGCCACCGCCAACCGCCTCGCCAACTTCGACGACGCCAACCTCCGCCGCTCGGCGCGCGCCGCGGTCGCCGCCGGCGCCCGGGTCCAGCGGGCCCTGGAGATCCTGGGCGAGGAGGTCCCCGAGCACCTCGCGGCGGCCGGCCGGCTGCGGATGGAGCACAAGCAGGCCTCGCTGGAGGAGCTGGGCGCCCTCGCCGACCCGCCGCTGACCAAGGACGCGGTCGCCGGCCGGATCCGCCGACTGCTGGCGATGGCCGACAAGCGCGCCCAGGACCTGGGCATTCCCGGCACCGAGTCCAACCTCACCGAGGAACTCGCCGAGGGCATGGTCGGCTGACGACCGGTGCCTCGCACCTCACCGGGCATCCCCTCGCACCCCACCGGGCATCCCCTCGCGCCCCCGGCGTCACTTCCGAAACGGTGCCGTCGGGGGAGGCGCGGGAGGGCGCGCACAAGGGCCGTTCAAACCGCTCGTTTGAGGGGCCGGGAGCGCTTCTGGGCTCGCTCGTTTGAGGGCCCAGGAGCCCTTCTGTAGCTGCTCGTTTGAGGGTACGAAGGCCCGTTTGTCAATGTCACGTACGTCTCTTATTGGGGGTAGGGTCGGAGGCGGTCGGGGACAGCCCATACAGCTCGCCGGTACCCCATCGGCGCACCTAACGAGGAGATCGGTTCGTGACGATCCGCGTAGGCATCAACGGATTCGGCCGCATTGGTCGCAACTACTTCCGCGCGCTCCTGGAGCAGGGCGCGGACATCGAGATCGTCGGTGTCAACGACCTGACCGACAACGCCACCCTGGTTCACCTGCTGAAGTACGACACCATCCTGGGTCGCCTCAAGCAGGACGTCAGCCACACCGACGACACCATCACGGTCGGCAACCAGACCTTCAAGACGATGGCTGAGCGCGACCCGGCGAACCTCCCCTGGGGCGAGCTCGGCGCCGACATCGTCATCGAGTCGACCGGCATCTTCACCAAGAAGGCCGACGCCGAGAAGCACATCCAGGCCGGTGCCAAGAAGGTCCTGATCTCCGCGCCCGCCAAGGACGAGGACATCACGATCGTGATGGGCGTCAACAACGACAAGTACGACGCGGCCAAGCACCACGTCATCTCCAACGCCTCCTGCACCACCAACTGTGTGGCGCCGATGGCGAAGGTTCTCGACGAGAACTTCGGCATCGTCAAGGGCCTGATGACCACGGTCCACGCGTACACCAACGACCAGCGCATCCTGGACTTCCCGCACAGCGACCTGCGCCGAGCCCGCGCCGCCGCGGAGAACATCATCCCGACCTCGACCGGTGCCGCCAAGGCCACCGCCCTGGTCCTCCCGCAGCTCAAGGGCAAGCTGGACGGCATCGCCATGCGCGTCCCGGTCCCCACCGGCTCGGTCACCGACCTGGTCCTGGAGCTCGACCGCGAGGTCAGCAAGGACGAGATCAACGCCGCCTTCCAGAAGGCCGCCGAGGGCCAGCTCAAGGGCATCCTGGAGTACACCGAGGACCCGATCGTCTCCTCGGACATCGTGAACTTCCCGGCCTCGTGTACCTTCGACTCCTCGCTGACCATGTCCCAGGGCAAGCAGGTCAAGGTCGTCGGCTGGTATGACAATGAGTGGGGCTACTCCAACCGCCTGGTGGACCTGACCACCTTCGTCGGCGGCCAGCTCTGATCGCTGGTTGACGCCCGAGGCACCGAGATGTGAGGACGGGGCTCGTATGACGCGAAGAAGCGTCGTACGGGCCCCGTCCCATGGCCGAGCTACGCAAACACGGAGTCACTTCTCATGAAGACGATCGACGACCTCCAGGTCGCCGGACAGCGCGTTTTTGTCCGCGCTGATCTCAACGTGCCGCTGGACGGCACCGCCATCACCGATGACGGCCGGATCCGTGCCGTCGCCCCGACGATCGCCAAGCTCGTCGAGCGCGGCGCCAAGGTGATCGTCGCCTCGCACCTGGGCCGTCCCAAGGGCGCGCCGGACCCGGCCTTCTCGCTGGCCCCGGCGGCCGCGCGGCTGGGTGACATCCTCGGGCAGGACGTGGCGTTCGCCACCGACACGGTCGGCGAGTCCGCCCGGTCCGTGGTCGCGGGCCTGGCCGACGGCCAGGTGGCCGTGCTGGAGAACCTCCGCTTCAACGCGGGCGAGACCAGCAAGGACGATGCCGAGCGCGGCGCCTTCGCCGACCAGCTCGCCGCCCTCGCGGACCTGTACGTGGGCGACGGCTTCGGCGCGGTGCACCGCAAGCACGCCTCCGTCTTCGATCTGCCCCAGCGTCTTCCGCACGCCGCCGGTGACCTGATCGCCGCCGAGGTCGCCGTCCTGAAGAAGCTCACCGAGGACGTCAAGCGCCCCTACGTCGTCGCGCTGGGCGGCGCCAAGGTCTCCGACAAGCTGGCCGTCATCGACCAGCTGATCGAGAAGGCCGACCGCATCCTGGTCGGCGGCGGGATGGCGTACACCTTCCTCAAGGCCAAGGGCCACGAGGTGGGCATCTCGCTGCTCCAGGAGGACCAGGTCCCGGCCTGCCTGGAGTACCTGGCGCGGGCCGAGAAGCGCGGCGTGGAGTTCGTGCTCCCCGTCGATGTTCTGGTCTCCGCCGAATTCCCGGACCTGAAGACCAAGGCCCCGGCGAACCCCGGGACCGTCGCCGCGGACGCCATCCCGGCCGACAAGGAGGGCCTGGACATCGGCCCGAAGACCCGCGAGCTCTACGCCGCGAAGGTCGCCGACGCGGGCACCGTTTTCTGGAACGGCCCGATGGGTGTCTTCGAGCACCCCGACTACGCCGGCGGCACCAAGGCCGTCGCCCAGGCGCTGCTGGACTCGCCCGCCTTCACCGTCGTCGGTGGCGGTGACTCGGCCGCCGCCGTGCGTCTGCTGGGCTTCGACGAGACTGCATTCGGCCACATTTCGACCGGCGGTGGCGCCAGCCTCGAATACCTCGAAGGCAAGACGCTCCCCGGCCTCGCCGCTCTGGAGGACTGAACAACGTGACTGACCGTACCCCGCTGATGGCGGGCAACTGGAAGATGAACCTCAACCACCTCGAGGCCATCGCCCACGTCCAGAAGCTCGCCTTCGCCCTTGCCGACAAGGACTTCGACGCCGTAGAGGTCGCGGTCCTGCCGCCCTTCACCGATCTGCGGTCGGTGCAGACGCTGGTCGACGGCGACAAGCTCAAGATCAAGTACGGCGCCCAGGATCTCTCCGCGCACGACTCCGGTGCCTACACCGGTGAGATCTCCGGCGCGATGCTCGCCAAGCTCAAGTGCGCGTACGTGGCCATCGGCCACAGTGAGCGCCGCCAGTACCACGGTGAGAACGAAGAGATCTGCAACGCCAAGGTCAAGGCCGCTTTCAGGCACGGCATCACCCCGATCCTGTGCGTCGGTGAGGGCCTGGACGTCCGCAAGGCCGGCAACCAGGTCGCGCACACCCTCGCCCAGGTCGACGGCGGTCTGGCCGATGTCCCGGCCGAGCAGGCCGAGACCATCGTGATCGCCTACGAGCCGGTGTGGGCCATCGGCACCGGCGAGGTCGCCACCCCCGAGGACGCGCAGGAGGTCTGCGGTGCGATCCGCGGCCGCCTCGCCGAGCTCTACAGCCAGGAGCTGGCCGACAAGGTCCGCATCCAGTACGGCGGCTCGGTCAAGTCCGGCAATGTCGCGGCGATCATGGCGCAGCCCGATGTGGACGGCGCGCTGATCGGCGGCGCGGCACTCGACGCGGACGAGTTTGTGAAGATCGTCCGTTTCCGCGACCAGTAGCAGCTATGACGAGGGGGAGCCCTCGTCGTACCCTGTCGGGGCCGGGACCGGTGCAGCAGCACCGCCCCCGGCCCCGCACTATTTGTTCCGTATATCGTGATCCATACGTCCGTCCGTCAGTCCTAGAGAGTTGGTCCAGCCGTGGTCATCGGGTTCTCGATCGCCCTCATCGTCTTCAGCCTGCTGCTGATGATGCTGGTGCTCATGCACAAGGGGAAGGGCGGCGGTCTGTCCGACATGTTCGGTGGCGGCATGCAGTCCTCGGTCGGTGGC
This sequence comes from Streptomyces sp. G7(2002), assembly GCF_028870195.1. Lineage (NCBI taxonomy): Bacteria > Bacillati > Actinomycetota > Actinomycetes > Kitasatosporales > Streptomycetaceae > Streptomyces > Streptomyces sp. G7(2002). The sequence continues at coordinate 2,712,279 of NZ_CP102609.1, read as the reverse complement.
TCCTCGGTCGCCGAGCGCAACCTCGACCGCATCACCATCGTGGTGGGTCTGCTGTGGTTCGCCTGCATTGTCGCGCTCGGCATCCTGATGAAGCTCAGCAACTGACGAGGCGTCGGAAGGGCGGCCTATCATGAGGGTGGCGTCCTCGGACGGGTAACTCCAGCCACTGGACGCGCGTTGGGCCTTACGTAGACTGGGGCGTTCCGCAGCGCAGCTGCTGCGAGAGGCTGTGCAGCACCATTACGCAGGGAGTTACGACCGTGGCAAGTGGCAACGCGATCCGAGGAAGTCGGGTCGGGGCGGGGCCGATGGGGGAGGCCGAGCGCGGCGAGTCCGCGCCGCGCACCCGCATCTCCTTCTGGTGCTCCAACGGGCACGAGACGCAGCCCAGCTTCGCCGGCGATGCGCAGGTTCCGGACACCTGGGACTGCCCGCGCTGTGGTTTCCCGGCAGGCAAGGACCGGGAAAGCCCGCCGGACCCGCCGCGCACCGAGCCGTACAAGACCCACCTCGCCTACGTCCGTGAGCGTCGCAGCGACGCCGACGGTGAGGCGATCCTCGCGGAGGCGCTCGCCAAGCTCCGCGGCGAGATCTGACGGACCAGCACATTTCTCGGCCGGCCCGGCCGGAGGGACACACACCCCCTCCGGCCGGGCCGGCCGCGTGTGGGCGCCCTCGCGGGCCGTACCCGCTCCGTGTCCGGCCGCGGGCCGCATCTGAGGCAGCGGATGGGGAAGTCGCCCGAGGGCCACTGTCAGTGGTCGCCCGTACCGTTTTCCGTACACGGACGATGCGGACGATGCGGACGGGGGCGGCATGGCGGGCAGTGGAACGGGCGCGGAGACGGACCGCGTGGCAGCTGCGGGCGTGCTCGTCCGGCGCGGCGGCTTCGGCCGGCTGTGGGGCGCCGCCGCCGTCTCCCGCTTCGGTGACGCGCTGCGCGGCACGGCGCTCCCGCTGCTCGCCTACGCCCTGACCGATTCACCGCTGCTGATCTCGCTCGTCACCGCCTGCGGCTTCCTTCCCTGGCTGTTCTTCGGGCTGCTGGGCGGCGCGGTCGCCGACCGGGTGGACCAGCGGCGGGCGATGTGGGCGGTCGATGTGCTGCGCGGGGTGCTGATGGCGGGCTTCGCGCTGGCCGTGGCGCTCGACCGGGTGGGCATCGGGCTGCTGCTCGCGCTGGCCTTCGCGCTCACCACCCTCCAGACACTGTTCGACAACGCCGCCACGGCCCTGCTGCCCGCGGTGGTGCCCAAGGAGGCGCTGGCTGCCGCCAACGCCCGGCTGATGACCGGTCAGGAGCTGGCCGGCCGGTTCGTCGGCGGTCCGCTGGCCCCGGTGCTCATCGGGCTCGGCGCCGCACTCCCGTTCCTGGCCGACGCGGCCACCTACTTCGTCGCGGCCGCCCTCGTCGCCTCCTTGCGCACCCGTCCTCCGGCCCGGCGGCCGGCCACCTCCGGGCGCACCGTCCGGCGCGAAATCGGCGAAGGCATACGGCAGTTGTGGCGTGACCGGGTGCTGCGCGCGTTCTGTGTGTCGGTGGCGCTGGGCAATGTCGGCATCGGGGCGCTGATCGCGACCCTGGTGGTGGTCGTCAAGGGCTGGCTGGGCGCCGGGGACTTCGGGTATGCCGTGGTGACCACCGGCTACGGCATCGGCATGGTGGTGGGCGGGCTCCTCGCGGACCGGACGATCGCCGTGGCCGGCGGCAAGGGCCGCACCCTGCTGGTCGCCGGAGTGCTCCAGGCCGTGACCCTGGTGGGCTTCGGGACGCTGCGCACGGTCTGGCTCGCGGCCGTGCTCCTGGGCCTGTTCGGCTTCGCCGGCATGGTGTGGAACGTTGTCGAGACCACGGTCGTGCAGCAGCGCAGCCCGGCCGGGATGCTCGGCAGGATCAGCTCCGCCTTCCGTACGGTCTCCGTCGCCGGGACACCGCTCGGCGCGCTGTGCGGCGGTGCGGCCGCCACGGCATACGGACCCAACGCCCCCGCGCTGCTGGCCGCCGCCCTGCTGGCGCTGGGTGCCGCCGCGTTGATACCTGTTCTTCAGACAGCCGACGGCGCCTCGTCGGACAGCGGACAGATACCTCGTACCGCGCGCTGATCAATTAGGTTGGGAGTTGGCGGGGCCGGTACGAGAAAAGAAGGCTGATGTCGGAGATGAACGCAGAAGGCCGCAGCAGGCTCGACCAGATGCCTGAGTGGACCGCGCTGGGCAAGCACCGGGAGCAGTTGGCGGAGGTGCATCTGCGCGAGCTGTTCGAGCGGGATCCCGCGCGCGCCGAGCGCTACACCCTCCAGGTCGGCGATCTGCACCTGGACTACTCCAAGCACCTGGTCACCGACGAGACGCTGGGGCTGCTGCGCGAGCTGGCCGCGGCGACCGGTGTGGCCGAGCTGCGGGACGCGATGTTCCGCGGCGAGAAGATCAACATCACCGAGCGGCGCTCCGTGCTGCACACCGCGCTGCGCGCGCCCGGCTCGGCGGTCGTCATGAGCGACGGTGAGAACGTCGTCCCCGGCGTGCAGCACGTCCTGACGAGGATGGGCATCTTCTGCGACCGGGTCCGCTCCGGCGACTGGAAGGGCCACACCGGCAAGCGCATCAAGACCGTCGTCAACATCGGGATCGGCGGCTCGGACCTGGGCCCGGCGATGGCGTACGAGGCGCTGCGCGCCTACACCCACCGGGACATGCAGTTCCGCTTCGTCTCCAATGTGGACGGCGCCGATCTGCACGAGGCGGTCCGCGATCTGGACCCGGCCGAGACGCTGTTCATCATCGCCTCGAAGACCTTCACCACCATCGAGACGATCACCAATGCCACCTCGGCCCGTGAGTGGCTGCTGGCCGGCCTGGGCGCCGACGGTGGAGAGGCCGTCGCCAAGCACTTCGTCGCGCTGTCGACCAATGCCGAGAAGGTGGCGGAGTTCGGCATCGACACGGACAACATGTTCGAGTTCTGGGACTGGGTCGGCGGCCGTTACTCCTTCGACTCCGCGATCGGCCTGTCGCTGATGGTCGCGATCGGCCCGGAGCGCTTCCGGGAGATGCTGGCCGGCTTCCACCTCGTCGACGAGCACTTCCGCACCGCCCCGCCGGAGGAGAACGCCCCGCTGCTGCTGGGGCTGCTCGGCATCTGGTACGGCAACTTCTGGGACGCCCAGTCGCATGCCGTGCTGCCCTACAGCCACTACCTCTCCAAGTTCACCGCCTATCTGCAGCAGCTGGACATGGAGTCCAACGGCAAGTCCGTGGACCGCCAGGGCAACCGCGTCGGCTGGCAGACGGGGCCCGTCGTCTGGGGTACGCCCGGGACGAACGGCCAGCACGCCTACTACCAGCTCCTGCACCAGGGCACGAAGATGATCCCGGCCGACCTCATCGGCTTCGCCGAGCCGGTCGCCGATCTGCAGCCGGGTCTGGTCGCCCAGCACGACCTGCTGATGGCCAATCTCTTCGCCCAGGGCCAGGCGCTGGCCTTCGGCAAGACGCCGGACGAGGTGCGCGCCGAGGGCGTGGCCGAGGAACTGGTGCCCCACAAGACGTTCCCGGGCAACCGCCCCACCACCACGATCCTGGCCGGCGAGCTCAGCCCGTCCGTGCTGGGCCAGTTGATCGCGCTCTACGAGCACAAGGTGTTCGTCCAGGGCGCGGTGTGGAACATCGACTCCTTCGACCAGTGGGGCGTGGAGCTGGGCAAGGTCCTCGCCAAGCGCGTCGAACCGGCCCTGACCGAGGGCGCCGAGGTGCCGGGCCTCGACGCCTCCACCGCCGGTCTGGTCGCCAAGTATCGGGAGCTGCGCGGGCGTTGATCCCCGCGGTCGCCGCTGGACCGTCCCGCTGACGCCGTAGGCCCCGCACCCTCCAGGGCGCGGGGCCTACGGCACTGCTGCGGTGACGGACTCAGGCCGAAGCCGGCGGGTAGAGGCCGCGCGGCAGTTGGGACGCCGCCGCCTCGTCCAGCAGCCACAGGGTCCGGCTGCGGCCCCGTGCGCCGGCCGCCGGCGCCTGCACCTCACCGGCACCGGAGAGGGCGATGGCCGCGGCATTGGCCTTGTCCTCGCCGGCCGCCAGCAGCCAGACCTCCCGTGCCGCGCGAATCGCGGGCAGGGTCAGCGAGATACGGGTCGGCGGCGGCTTCGGCGCGCCGTGCACCCCGACCACCGTCCGCTCCTTCTCATAGACGGCCGGCAGCTCCGGGAAGAGCGAGGCGACATGGGTGTCCGGGCCGACGCCCAGCAGCAGGACGTCGAAGGACGGCACCGGGCCGTGGTCCTCGGGGCCCGCGGCGGCGGCGAGTTCGATCGCGTACGCCTCGGCGGCGGCGTCGGCGTCATGGCCGTACGGTCCGTCCGCCGGGGGCATGGGGTGCACCCGGGCCGGGTTCAGCGGAACACTGTCCAGCAGCACCTCGCGGGCCTGGGTGTGGTTGCGCTCCGGATCGCCGTCCGGTGCGAACCGCTCGTCGCCCCACCACAGATCGAGCCGGGACCAGTCCACCGCGTCCCGGGCGGGCGCCTCGGCGAGGGCCGCGAGCAGCCCGTTGCCGTTGCGCCCGCCGGTCAGGACCACGGAGGCGGAGCCACGGGCGGCCTGGGCGTCCACGATCTTCGTGATCAGCCGGGCCGCCGCGGCCTTGGCCATCAGCTCCTTGTCGCGGTGGACGACAACCTGCGGAGCACTCACTTGGCGGCCGCCTTCTTCGCGGCCTTCTTCGCCGCGGGCTTGGCCGCACTGCTCTCGGCCGCCGCTTTCTCCTCGGCCGCCGCTTTCTCCTCGGCGGCCGGCTGCTCGCCGTTGCCGTGACCGAGCCGGTCCACGCCGAACTTCAGCGCACTGGCGTAGATCTCGTCCGGGTCGAGCCGGCGCAGCTCCTCGGCCAGCAGCTCGGAGGTGTCCCGCCGCTTGAGCGCCACCGCACGGTCGGGCTGGCCGCGCATCGAGAGCGTGGCCAGCGAACCGTCCGGGCGGTCCAGGACGATCGCGCCGCTGCTGGACTCCATCCGCACGGCCGTCAGACCGGGGCCGCCGGACACCTTGCGGGTGACCGGGACGTCCAGCCGGTCGGCCAGCCACATGGCGAGCAGCTCGCAGCTGGGGTTGAACTCCTCGCCCTCCACCTCGGCCGAGGTGACCGTGCACGGGGCCTGGTCGAGCGCCGCCGCCAGCATGGAGCGCCACGGCGTGATCCGGGTCCAGGACAGGTCCGTGTCGCCGGGCGTGTACGTCTCCGCGCGGGTGGACAGCTCATGGATGGGCTGCTCGGCGGCGTAGGCATCGGTGACCCGGCGCTGGGCCAGCGCGCCGAGCGGATCCTGGGCGGGGGCCGCCGGGGCGTTCACCGCCCACCAGACCACGACCGGGGCGTCGGGCAGCAGCAGCGGCAGCACCACGGACTGGGCGTGGTCGATGACGTCGCCGTACAGCCGCAATATGACCGTCTCGCCGGTGCCGGCGTCCGTGCCGACCCGCACCTCGGCGTCGAGGCGGGCCTTGGCGCGGTCGCGCGGCGAGCGGCTGACCCGCTTGATGACCACGAGGGTGCGCGAGGGGTGCTCACGGGACGCGTCGTTTGCCGCCTTCAGCGCGTCATAGGCGTTCTCCTCGTCGGTGACGATGACGAGGGTGAGCACCATGCCGATGGCAGGGGTGCCCACGGCGCGGCGGCCCTGGACCAACGCCTTGTTGATCTTGCTGGACGTGGTTTCCGTCAGATCGATCTTCATGGGCGACGCCAGCTCCGTCCGTCTCGTGCGAGCATTTCGTCCGCCTCGGTGGGGCCCCAGGTGCCCGCCGGGTACTGCGCGGGCTTGCCGTGCCTGTCCCAGTACTCCTCGATCGGGTCGAGGATCCGCCAGGACTGCTCCACCTCCTCCAGACGCGGGAAGAGGTTGGCGTCGCCGAGCAGCACATCGAGGATCAGCCGTTCATAGGCCTCCGGGCTGGACTCCGTGAAGGACTCGCCGTACGCGAAGTCCATCGACACGTCCCGCACCTCCATCGAGGTGCCCGGCACCTTGGAGCCGAACCTCACGGTCACGCCCTCGTCCGGCTGCACCCGGATGACCAGGGCGTTCTGCCCGAGTTCCTCGGTGGCGGTGTGGTCGAAGGGGGAGTGCGGGGCGCGCTGGAAGACCACCGCGATCTCGGTGACCCGGCGGCCCAGGCGCTTGCCGGTGCGCAGGTAGAAGGGGACGCCCGCCCAGCGGCGGTTGTCGATCGACAGCTTGACCGCGGCGTAGGTGTCGGTCTTCGACTTGGGGTCGATGCCGTCTTCCTGGAGGTAGCCGACGGCCTTCTCGCCGCCCTGCCAGCCCGCCGCGTACTGCGCGCGGACGGTCTCCTTGCCGAGGTCCTTGGGCAGCCGGACGGCGCCCAGCACCTTGGTCTTCTCCGCGACCAGCGCGTCCGCCTCGAAGGAGGCGGGCTCCTCCATCGCGGTCAGCGCGAGCAGCTGGAGGAGGTGGTTCTGGATGACGTCACGGGCGGCGCCGATGCCGTCGTAGTAGCCGGCCCGGCCGCCGATGCCGATGTCCTCGGCCATCGTGATCTGGACATGGTCGACATAGCTGCGGTTCCACAGCGGCTCGAACATCGTGTTGGCGAACCGCAGCGCCAGGATGTTCTGGACCGTCTCCTTGCCCAGGTAGTGGTCGATACGGAAGACCTCGTGCGGCGGGAAGACCTCGTGCACGATCCGGTTGAGCTCCTGTGCGCTCTCCAGGTTGTGCCCGAAAGGCTTCTCGATGACCGCGCGGCGCCAGGAGTCCTCCTTCTGGTCGGCCAGCCCGTGCTTCTTCAGCTGCTGGACGACCTTGGGGAAGAACTTCGGCGGCACGGACAGGTAGAAGGCGAAGTTGCCGCCGGTGCCCTGCGCCTTGTCGAGCTCGTTTATCGTCTCCTTGAGCGTCTCGAAGGCCTCGTCGTCGTCGAAGTTGCCCTGGACGAAGCGGCAGCCCTGGACCAGCTGCTGCCAGACCTCCTCGCGGAACGGTGTACGGGAGTGTTCCTTGACCGCCGCGTACACCTCCTGCGCGAAGTCCTCGTGCTCCCACTCGCGACGGGCGAACCCGACGAGTGAGAAGCCCGGTGGGAGCAGCCCCCGGTTGGCGAGGTCGTAGACGGCGGGCATCAGCTTTTTACGGGACAAATCGCCCGTGACGCCAAAGATGACCAGGCCCGACGGCCCCGCGATACGCGGGAGCCGTCGGTCCAGGGCGTCACGGAGCGGGTTGGCTCCGTGTGAGTCAGTCAAGGGAGATCAGCCCTCCGAGGGAGCGAGGCGCTTGAGCTCCGCCTCCGTGGACTTGAGCAGGTCGTTCCAGGACGCCTCGAACTTCTCCACGCCCTCGTCCTCCAGGAGCTGCACGACGTCGTCGTACGAGATCCCGAGCTCGGCGATCGCGTCCAGGTCGGCCTTGGCCTGTGCGTACGTGCCGCGCACGGTGTCACCGGTGATGTCACCGTGGGCGCCGGTGGCCTCCAGGGTGGCCTCCGGCATGGTGTTGACCGTGCCCGGGGCGACCAGCTCGTCCACGTACAGGGTGTCCTTGTACGCGGGGTCCTTGACGCCGGTCGAGGCCCACAGCGGACGCTGCTTGTTGGCGCCGGCCTTGTCGAGGGCGGCCCAGCGCTCCGAGGAGAAGACCTCCTCGTACGCCTCGTAGGCGAGCCGGGCGTTGGCCAGCGCGGCCTTGCCCTTGAGGGCCTTGGCCTCGTCCGTTCCGAGCTTCTCCAGGCGCTTGTCGATCTCGGTGTCCACACGGGACACGAAGAACGAGGCCACCGAACGGATCAGGGACAGGTCCAGGCCCGCGGCCTTGGCCTTCTCCAGGCCCGCCAGGTAGGCGTCCATGACCTCGCGGTAACGCTCCAGCGAGAAGATCAGCGTGACGTTGACGCTGATGCCCAGGCCGATGACCTCGGTGATCGCCGGCAGTCCCGCCTTGGTGGCCGGGATCTTGATCAGCGTGTTCGGGCGGTCCACCAGCCATGCCAGCTGCTTGGCCTCGGCGATGGTCGGGGTGGTGTGGTGCGCCAGGCGCGGGTCGACCTCGATGGAGACCCGGCCGTCCTGGCCGCCGGTGGCGTCGAAGACCGGCCGCAGGATGTCGGCGGCGTCCCGGACGTCCGCCGTCGTGATCATGCGGATGGCTTCCTCGACGGTGACCTTACGGGCGGCGAGGTCGGCGACCTGCTGGTCGTAGCCGTGGCCGTCCGAGATCGCCTTCTGGAAGATCGACGGGTTGGTCGTGACGCCGACGACATGCTGCTGGTCGATCAGCTCGGCGAGGTTGCCGGACGTGATGCGCTGGCGCGACAGGTCGTCCAGCCAGATCGCGACGCCTTCGTCGGAGAGGCGCTTGAGTGCGTCTGTCATGGGTTCTGCATCTCCTACTTGTCGTGTACGGGCGTCAGCGCGCGGCGGCTTCGAGCGATTCCCGGGCGGCGCTGGCCACCGCGTCGGCGGTGAAGCCGAACTCGCGGAAGAGGACCTTGCCGTCGGCCGAGGCACCGAAGTGCTCCAGGGAGACGATGCGCCCGGCGTCACCGACGAAACGGTGCCAGGTCAGGCCGATGCCGGCTTCGACGGCGACCCGGGCCCGGACGGACGGGGGAAGCACGCTGTCGCGGTAGGCCTGGTCCTGCTGGTCGAACCACTCGACCGACGGCATCGACACCACGCGGGTGGGGATGCCCTCGGCCTGCAGCTGCTCCCGCGCCTCGACGGCGAGCTGCACCTCGGAACCGGTACCGATCAGCACGACCTGCGGCTCGGCGTCCTGCCCCTCGGGGCCGGCGGCGTCGAAGAGGACGTAACCACCCTTGGCCGTGGCCTCGTTGGCGGGGTACGTCGGCACGCCCTGACGGGTCAGCGCGAGGCCGTGCGGGGCCCCCACGCCGTACTCCTTCGTGTAGCGCCGCAGGATCTCGCGCCAGGCGATCGCGGTCTCGTTGGCGTCGGCCGGGCGCACGATGTTGAGGCCAGGGATGGCGCGCAGCGAGGCGAGGTGCTCGATGGGCTGGTGGGTCGGGCCGTCCTCGCCCAGACCGATGGAGTCGTGCGTCCACACGTACGTCACCGGCAGGTGCATCAGCGCGGACAGCCGGACGGCGTTGCGCATGTAGTCGGAGAACACCAGGAAGGTGCCGCCGTAGATGCGGGTGTTGCCGTGCAGCGCGATGCCGTTCATCTCCGCGGCCATGGAGTGCTCGCGGATGCCGAAGTGGATCGTGCGGCCGTAAGGGTCGGCGCCCGGCAGCGGGTTGCCCTCGGGCAGGAACGACGAGGTCTTGTCGATCGTGGTGTTGTTCGAGCCCGCCAGGTCGGCGGAGCCGCCCCACAGCTCGGGGATGACCGCACCGAGCGCGTGCAGCACCTTGCCGGACGCGGCGCGGGTGGCCACGGCCTTGCCGGTCTCGAACGACGGGAGGTGGTCCTCCCAGCCCGCGGGCAGCTCGCCCGCCGCGATCCGGTCGAACTCCGCGGCACGCTCCGTGTTGGCGGCGCGCCAGTCGGCGAAGGACTTCTCCCACTCCTTCTTGGTGTCGCGGCCGCGGTCGAGGGCGGCGCGGGTGTGCGCGAGCACCTCGTCGGAGACCTCGAAGGACTTCTCCGGGTCGAAGCCCAGGACGCGCTTGGTGGCCGCGACCTCCTCGTCACCCAGCGCCGAGCCGTGCGCGGCCTCGGTGTTCTGGGCGTTCGGGGCGGGCCAGGCGATGATCGAGCGCATCGCGATGAACGACGGGCGCTCGGTCTCGGCCTTGGCGGCCTCGATGGCCCTGGCCAGGCCGGCCGGGTCCAGATCGCCGTTGGGCAGCTGCGCGACGCGCTGGACGTGCCAGCCGTAGGCCTCGTAGCGCTTGAGGGTGTCCTCGGAGACCGCGGTCTCGGTGTCGCCCTCAATAGAGATGTGGTTGTCGTCCCACAGCAGGACGAGGTTGCCGAGCTTCTGGTGGCCCGCCAGGGAGGACGCCTCGGCGGAGATGCCCTCCTGGAGGCAGCCGTCACCGGCGATGCAGAAGATGGTGTGGTCGAAGGGCGAGGTGCCCTGGGCCGCCTCGGGGTCGAACAGGCCGCGCTCGTAGCGCGACGCCATCGCCATGCCGACCGCGTTGGCGACACCCTGGCCCAGCGGACCCGTGGTGGTCTCCACGCCGGTGGTGTGGCCGTACTCGGGGTGGCCCGGGGTCTTCGAGCCCCAGGTGCGGAACGCCTTCAGGTCGTCCAGCTCCAGGCCGTAACCGGCGAGGTAGAGCTGGATGTAGAGGGTCAGGCTGGAGTGGCCCGCGGAGAGGACGAACCGGTCGCGGCCGGTCCAGTTCGCGTCCGCCGGGTCGTGCCGCATCAGCTTCTGGAAGAGAAGGTAGGCGGCCGGCGCCAGGCTCATGGCCGTACCGGGATGGCCGTTACCGACCTTCTGCACGGAATCCATGGCCAGGACACGGACGGTATCCACTGCCCGCTGATCCAGTTCGGTCCACTCGAGATCTGTGGTGGTCGGCTTGGTGCTCACCCTGAGTCAGGGCTCCTCTCCACATGTCGAATGCCGCGGACGGTATGTCCGCCAGGCGGTGTCGAGCCTACCCCCGCGAGTGCGTGCGTCTTTTCGACGCTCAGTCGGTGTTTTCGGCGCTCAGTCGGTGTGGTGCTGTCGCGGCGGCCCGTCGCTTCGGGTAACCAAATCAGGACTTCTGGCATTCCGGTCCCAGATGTGCGGGCCCTACGACCAGACTGCCGGGCGGCGGTCCGGTTCGCCTCCTGAACGCCGGGCGGACACCCGGGTAAAGGTGCCGCCCCCGCACCGCTGCCCGCCGCCCAACACGACCCCACCCCCGCGAAGATCGCTGTATGGCCAACGTCTAAAGTGGCGTGGTACGCGCAAGCCCTACACCGCGTCTTCACCGCCGGATGGGCTTGCATGCCTTTTCTCTTCCGCGGCACAGGCCGCTGACGTTACTTCCAGGGGTGTGCGTGACGGCCGTCGAATCCCGTCCTGCGGGGGCGCTTGCTCAGGTCCCCGGGAATCCCGGTGAGCGGCCGTTCGGGGCCCGCGTCAAAGGGTTCGTGGCGCTGACCAAGCCACGGGTCATCGAGCTGCTGCTGATGACCACCGTGCCGGTGATGTTCCTGGCCGCCAAGGGAGTGCCCGATCTGTGGCTGGTCCTGGCGACCTGCATCGGCGGCTACCTCTCCGCCGGCGGCGCCGCGGCCTTCAACATGTACCTCGACCGCGACATCGACGCGCTGATGGACCGCACGTCCCAGCGTCCGCTGGTCACCGGCATCGTGAGCCCCCGTGAATGCCTGGTCTTCGCGACCGCCCTCGCGGTCGGCTCCACCGCCTGGTTCTGGTACCTCGTCAACCCGCTGTCGGCGATGCTGTCACTCGGTGCGCTGCTCTTCTATGTCGTCGTCTACACGATGATCCTCAAGCGGCGCACCTCGCAGAACATCGTCTGGGGCGGCATCGCGGGCTGCATGCCGGTCTTCATCGGCTGGTCGTCGGTGACGAACTCCGTCTCCTGGGCCTCGTTCATCCTCTTCCTGGTCATCTTCTTCTGGACGCCGCCGCACTACTGGCCGCTGTCGATGAAGGTCAAGGACGACTACGAGCGTGTTGGTGTGCCGATGCTGCCGGCCGTCGCGGGCAACAAGGTCGTCGCCCGGCAGATCGTCGCCTACAGCTGGGTGATGGTGGCGGTCTCGCTGCTGCTGCAGCCGCTGGGCTACACCGGCTGGTTCTACACCGCGGTCGCGGTGGTCTGCGGAGCCTTCTGGCTCAAGGAGGCGCACGGCCTCCAGGCCCGCGCGAAGGCAGGCATCACGGGCGCCAAGCTCAAGGAGATGCGGCTGTTCCACTGGTCCATCACCTATGTGTCGCTGCTGTTCGTCGCCGTCGCCGTGGACCCCTTCCTGCGCTGAGAGGTGTGGGGGATCACCCTCACAATTGGCCGTACTCGCGGGTAGCATGCTGTCCATGGCAGACACCCAGCAGGCGGAAGAGCACGTGGAGGCGGCGGCCGGCACGGCGGCCGACAAGCGGGCCGGCCGGCGCACGGCCAAGCTCACCAAGCAGATCCGCGCCTTTGCCGACACCCACGGCGGCAGCGCCGAGGGCCAGCTCGCGCACATCGGCCGCGGCCGCATCCGGATCGCCCTCGTCGGGGCCAACGGCGAGTGGGGAAACCTCGTCGCGGACTCCTTCGACTCCGCCAAGGACGCTGCCACCGCGGCCGGCGTCACCCTCCAGGACGACTTCGACGGCGACCTCGCCGCCAGGGTCCGCACCGGCCGCTACGAGTGGTCCCGGATGGCAGGCATCCAGGTCGGCGGCCCGGCCAACGCCTGACGGGCGGTAGCCGGGCGCCGGGCGCCGTGCGCCGGAGCGTACGCCGGAAGCGGAGCCCGCTACCTCACCACCACCTCGTCCGTTAAGCCCACCAGGCGCGGCGCTCCGGCCGCGCCCGGCGGGCACTCGGCGAGGAGAAGCGGATGGACGGCCTTCCCTTCCTGATAGATCAGCCGCCGCTCATCGACCAGTACAGCCTCGGCGCGGTGCACGACGAGCTCGGCCTCGGCTCCTTCGAGACCCACCTCGCCGCCGCGGCCGGCGCCCACGGCCCGGCACCCGCCGGCACCAGCTACTTCGACAGCTTCACCGGCCTCGCGATACGCCGCTGGTGCCCCCCGCTGCTCGGCCTGGAACCGCACTGCCCGCCCGCCCGCTACCTGGCCCGCAGACGCGAGGTCGGCGCCTACCGGGCCGGACGCATGCTGCTGCGCGGCTCCGGAATCGGCACCTTCCTGCTGGAGGCCGGGACCCCCAGCAATCTGACCTCGGCCACCGAACTCGCCACCGCCGCCGCGGCCCGCACCCACGAGGTCGTACGGCTCGAACCGCTCGCCGAGCAGGTCGCCGACACCTCCGGCAGCGTCGATTCCTTCATCGGCTACACCGCCGAGGCCCTCTACGCCGCGGCCCAGCACGCCACCGCCTTCGCCTCCGGCGCCACCTACTGCGAGGGGCACGCCCCGGAGGCCGGTGAGGTGCGGCGGGCCGCGGACCGCTGGCTGCGCGGCCGCCGGCCCGGGGAGCGGCTCGGGGAGCCCGCGCTCGTACGGCATCTGCTGTGGAGCGCGGTGGCCACCGGCCTGCCGGTGCAGCTGCACTGCCCCGATCCGCAGCCGCTGGCGGCCTTCCTGCGCGCCACCACCGGCATCGGCTCGGATCTCGTCCTGCTGCCGGAGGCGCCGCACCACCGGCGGGCGGCGCAGCTCGCCGCGGTGCACGCCCATGTGTACGCGGACGCCGGGCCCTGCCCCGAGGAGACGCTGGGCCGGGCGCCGTTCGGCAAGCTGCTGTTCTCCTCGGGCGCCCGGGGGCTGCCCGAGCTCTATGTGACCGGCGCCCGGTGTTTCCTGCGGGCCATGGCGCGCCTCGTACGGGAGTGGACCGACGAGGGCCTGTGCGGGCCCGGGGACGGGCGGCGGATCACCGAGACGATCGGGTTCGGGACCGCGCGGCGGGTCTACCGGCTGAGCGCGGAGACCGCCTGAGGCTCCGGTGCCTCGTGCTCGCCGGAGGGGGCGGGCTCGCCGGGGTCCTCCTCCTGGAGCGGACCGCGGTCGCGCAAGGAAAGACAGACCCGCAGCACCCAGATCCACACCAGGGCCGAGCCCAGCATGTGGAGCCCGATGACGATCTCGGGCAGGCCCGTGAAGTACTGGACGTAGCCGATGACGCCCTGCGCGGCGATGCAGGCGAACAGCTCCAGGAGCCTCCGGCGAGGGGCGGCCGGTGCCTTGACGGCGCGCAGCGTGAACCACAGGGCGACGGACAGGCCGACGACGATGTAGACGAAGTCGACGTGGAGCTGGGTGATCTCCTGCCAGTCCAGCGGGATGCGGTGGACCTTCTTGGCGTCGCCCGCGTGCGGGCCCGTGCCGGTGACGACCGTGCCGATGACGGTGAGCACGCCGGTCGCGGCCACCAGCAGCCAGGCCAGCTGCCGCGCCGGACGGGCGACCAGGTCGCGCGGCTCCTCGTCGCCCTCGCACGCCCGCTTCCAGCTCACCACGGCGACCGTGAGCAGCGCCGTGGCCGCAAGGAAGTGCGAGCTGACGATGTACGGGTTCAGGCCGGTCAGGACGGTGATACCGCCGACGACGGCATTGCTCATGACGAGCCAGAACTGCGCCCAGCCGAGCCGGGTGAGCGAGCGGCGCCGGGGGTGCCGGGCGCGGGCGGCGATGATGAACAGCCCGACGACCGCGCACAGCACGTAGGTCAGCATGCGGTTGCCGAACTCGATGAGGCCGTTGATGCCCATCGCGGCGGTCGGAGTCAGGCTGTCCGGCGTGCACTTGGGCCAGGTCGAGCAGCCCAGCCCGGACTGCGAGAGCCGGACCGCGCCACCCGTGACGACGATGATCACGGCCATCACGACGGTGGCCATCGCGGCCCGTCGTACGAAGGCCGCGGACGGCTGCCAGCGGCGGGCGATCAGCTCAAGGGGATTCAGCGTGTTCGGCACGGGAGCCATCGTAGGCGGCCCCTTGTGCAAACTTTCACGAGGGGTGCGTGTGCGACGGAACCACCCGTCCGGGCCTGCCTCGGCCGCTCACTCCCAGCGGAAGAACCGCGCCGCGGCCCCCAGCCCGAGCACCGCCCACACCGCGAGGATGCCGAGGTCCGGCCAGGGGATGCCGGCGCCGTGCTGGAGCACCTCGCGCAGCCCGTCGGACAGTGCCGTGATCGGCAGCAGCCCGAGCACGCTCTGGGCGGCCTCCGGGAACTTGTCCAGCGGGACGATCACGCCGCCGCCGACCAGCAGCAGCAGGAACACCAGGTTGGCCGCCGCGAGGGTGGCCTCCGCCTTGAGCGTGCCGGCCATCAGCAGGCCCAGGCCGGAGAAGGCGGCCGTGCCCAGGAGGAGCAGCAGCGCCACCGTGAGCGGACTGCCCTGCGGGGACCAGCCCAGCGCGAGCGCGACCGCGGTCAGCAGCGCGACCTGCAGGACCTCGGTGACCAGCACCGCACAGGTCTTGGCGGTCATCAGCCCCCAGCGCGGCAGCGGCGAGACGGCGAGCCGCTTGAGCACGCCGTAGCGCCGCTCGAAGCCGGTCGCGATGGCCTGGCCGGTGAAGGCGGTCGACAGCACGGCGAGCGCCAGGACGCCGGGCGCCAGGAAGTCGACGGACCGGCCCGCGCCGGCGGCCGTGCCGGTGGGCACCGCGACGATGTCGACGGCGGAGAACAGCACCAGCAGCAGCGTCGGGATGATCACGGTCAGCAGCAGCTGCTCACCGTTGCGCAGCAGCATCCTGGTCTCCAGGGCCGCCTGCGCGCGGATCATCCGGGGCAGCGGAGCCGCACCGGGCCGCGGGCTGAACGTGCCGGTGACGCCACCGGCCTCGGTGGTGGTCATGCGCGCAGCTCCTTGCCCGTGAGCTCCAGGAAAACGTCCTCCAGGGTGTGCCGTTCGACGGCTATCGCGTCGGGCATCACGCCGTTCTGGGCGCACCAGGAGGCGACGGTGGCCAGCAGCTGCGGGTTGACCTTGCCGTGGACGCGGTAGACGCCGGAGGCGGGCTCCGCGGCGGCGCTGTCCGCGGGCAGCGCCTTGAGGAGCGAGGCGAGGTCGAGTCCGGGGCGGCCGGTGAAGCGCAGGCTGTTCTCCGCGCCGCCGCGGCACAGTTCGTCCGGGCTGCCCTGGGCGATCACCCGGCCGCCGTCGATGATCGCGACATCGTCGGCGAGCTGCTCGGCCTCGTCCATGAAGTGCGTGGTCAGTACGGTGCTGACGCCGTCGGCGCGCAGTTCCCGTACGAGGTCCCAGGTGGCGTGGCGGGCCTGCGGGTCGAGTCCGGCCGTCGGCTCGTCCAGGAAGACCAGCTCGGGGCGGCCGACCACGGCCATCGCCAGCGCCAGCCGTTGTTGCTGGCCGCCGGAGAGCCGCCGGTAGGGGGTCCGGCCGCAGCTGCCGAGGCCGAGCCGGTCGATGAGCGTGCCGACGTCGAGGGGGTGGGCGTGCAGGGTGGCGGTGTGCCGCAGCATCTCCTCCGCCTTGGCGCCCGCGTAGACGCCGCCGGACTGCAGCATCACGCCGATCCGCGGCCGCAGTGCCGCGGCGTCGGCGACCGGGTCCAGGCCCAGGACCCGCACCCGGCCGGCGTCCGGCCGGCGGTAGCCCTCGCAGGTCTCGACGGTGGTGGTCTTGCCGGCGCCGTTCGGGCCGAGCACGGCGGTCACCGCGCCGCGGGCGACGGTCAGATCGAGCCCGTCCACGGCGGTCTTGGTCCCGTATCGCTTGACCAGGCCGGTGATCTCGACGGCAGGCTCTCGGCCAGGGGGCCGGGGGTCGCCCCCCGGGGAGGTGCTGGGCATGCCGGGCAGTCTACGGAGAGTGGCAGGCCTACCTCCAATGGGGGAGTGGGCCCGCATCGGCGTCCGTTCCCCGGTCTGGCGGTGTGTGACCGCACGGGTTTTCACGGCCCGTGAGCCGTGGTGCGCCGTTGCCGGACGGGGGCGGACCTTCGCAGGTCGGCGCCGCTTCCGCCGCCCGGCATGTACTTGATTTAGGTAACCCTAAGTGATAGAGGCCACCCATCCGTGATCCGGACGAGGCTTGTATCGCTTTGACGAATTACGCAACAATGGCGTTGTGAAATACGCGAGCGAGGACCAGGAAGGGCCCGCGGTCGAGCAGACCGAAGGGCCGGCCCCCTCCGCGCCCGAGCAGACCGAGCGGCGCGGGCCCGCCCCGCACGCCGCGGCGCCGCACGACGAACAGCAGGGCACCCGCAACAGGGTGGCCCGCTCCATCCTCGACCACGGTCCGTCCACCGCAGCCGAGCTCGCCCTTCGCCTGGAGCTGACCCAGGCGGCCGTCCGACGGCATCTGGACGCGCTGGCCGCGGAGGGCGTCGTCGAGCCCCGCGAGAAGCGCGTCTACGGCACCCGTGGCCGTGGCCGCCCGGCCAGGGCCTTCGCCCTCACCGACTGCGGACGGGACGCCTTCGACCAGGCCTACGACCAGCTCGCCACCGACGCGCTGCGCTGGATCGCGCAGAGCGCGGGCGGCGGCGAGCAGGGCGAGGCGGCCGTCGCCGCGTTCGCCCGTGCGCGCCTCGCCGCGCAGGCCGAGGGCTACCGCGAGGCGGTCGAGGCCGCCGAGCCGGAGGCCCGTACCGAGGCCCTTGCGAAGGCGTTGACCGTGGACGGGTACGCTGCTACGGCGCGCAGCGCCCCCAATCCCCAGCTCGGTGAACAGCTCTGCCAGCACCACTGCCCGGTCGCCCATGTCGCCGAGCAGTACCCGCAGCTGTGCGAGGCGGAGACCGAGGTCTTCTCCCGATTGCTCGGGACCCATGTACAGCGGCTTGCCACCATCGCCCATGGCGACGGGGTGTGCACGACCTTCGTCCCGAAGGCCGGTGCCGGCAAGGCCGCTCACAGCACCGCACGCACCACCAAGACCACCACAGCATCTGCAAGCACGGCCGGGAGGAACCCCGCATGACGCTCCCTACGGAGACTGCTCACCCTGAGCTCGAGGGTCTGGGCAAGTACGAATACGGCTGGGCCGACTCCGACGTGGCCGGCGCTTCCGCCAAGCGCGGCCTCTCCGAGGCCGTCGTCCGCGACATCTCGGCGAAGAAGAACGAGCCGGAGTGGATGCTCAAGCTCCGCCTCAAGGGCCTGAAGCTGTTCGACAAGAAGCCCATGCCGAACTGGGGCTCGGACCTGTCGGGCATCGACTTCGACAACATCAAGTACTTCGTCCGCTCCACCGAGCAGCAGGCCGCCTCCTGGGAGGACCTGCCCGAGGACATCAAGAACACCTACGACAAGCTCGGCATCCCCGAGGCGGAGAAGCAGCGCCTGGTCGCCGGTGTCGCCGCGCAGTACGAGTCCGAGGTCGTCTACCACCAGATCCGTGAGGACCTGGAGGAGCAGGGCGTCATCTTCCTGGACACCGACACCGCGCTCAAGGAGCACCCGGAGCTCTTCCAGGAGTACTTCGGCACGGTCATCCCGGTCGGCGACAACAAGTTCGCGTCGCTGAACAGCGCGGTGTGGTCCGGCGGCTCGTTCATCTACGTGCCCAAGGGTGTCCACGTCGACATCCCGCTGCAGGCCTACTTCCGGATCAACACCGAGAACATGGGCCAGTTCGAGCGGACGCTGATCATCGTCGACGAGGACGCCTACGTCCACTACGTCGAGGGCTGCACGGCGCCGATCTACAAGTCGGACTCGCTGCACTCCGCGGTGGTCGAGATCATCGTGAAGAAGGGCGGCCGCTGCCGCTACACGACCATCCAGAACTGGTCGAACAACGTCTACAACCTGGTCACCAAGCGCGCCGTCGCCTACGAGGGCGCGACCATGGAGTGGGTCGACGGCAACCTCGGCTCCAAGGTGACCATGAAGTACCCGGCGGTCTACCTCATGGGCGAGCACGCCAAGGGTGAGACCCTGTCCATCGCCTTCGCGGGCGAGGGCCAGCACCAGGACGCCGGCTCCAAGATGGTCCACATGGCGCCGAACACCTCCTCCAACATCGTCTCCAAGTCGGTGGCGCGAGGCGGCGGCCGGACCTCCTACCGCGGTCTGGTCGAGATCGGCGAGGGCGCCGCGGGCTCCAAGTCCAACGTGCTGTGTGACGCCCTGCTGGTGGACACCATCTCCCGTTCGGACACCTACCCCTACGTCGACGTCCGCGAGGACGACGTGTCGATGGGCCACGAGGCGACCGTCTCCAAGGTCAGCGAGGACCAGCTCTTCTACCTGATGGCCCGTGGCCTGACGGAGTTCGAGGCCATGGCGATGATCGTGCGCGGCTTCGTCGAGCCGATCGCCCGTGAGCTGCCGATGGAGTACGCGCTGGAGCTGAACCGGCTGATCGAGCTGCAGATGGAAGGCGCGGTCGGCTGACACCCGGCCCCCAGGCAGCAACGGATTCACGAGGCAGCGTCCTCTTCAAGAAAGCGAGCTAGACGACAGCCATGGCTGAGGCTCAGAACATCCCGGCGGGTTCCACGACCACCGGCTCCCTTGCGGTGGCCGCGGAGTCCACCGTCGCCACCCGGATGAGCGCCCCGCCGTCCTACGACGTGGCGGACTTCCCGGTGCCGCACGGCCGCGAGGAGGAGTGGCGCTTCACGCCCCTCGCGCGCCTGAAGGGCCTGCACGACGGCAGTGCCGCGGCCGGCGGTCCGGACCTGAAGATCGACATCACCGCTCCCGAGGGCGTCACCCACGAGCTGGTCGACCGCACCGACCCGCGGGTCGGCAAGGCCGGCAAGCCCGTGGACCGGGTCGCCGCCCAGGCGTACAGCTCGTTCGAGAAGGCCTCGGTGGTCTCGGTCCCCAAGGAGACCGTGCTCGCCGAGCCCATCCGGATCACCGTGCACGGCGAGGGCGGCACCGCCTTCGGCCACCAGGTCATCGAGCTCGGCGCGTTCGCCGAGGCGGTCGTCGTCATCGACCACACCGGTGACGCGGTGCTCGCCGCCAACGTCGACTACCTCCTCGGTGACGGCGCCAAGCTGACCGTCGTCTCCGTCCAGGACTGGGACGACCACGCCGTCCACGTCGGGCAGCACAACGCCCTCGTCGGCCGGGACGCCACCTTCAAGTCCGTGGTGGTCACCTTCGGCGGCGACCTCGTCCGGCTCCACCCCCGCGTCACCTACGCGGGCCCCGGCGGTGAGGCCGAGCTCTACGGTCTGTACTTCACCGAGCAGGGCCAGCACCAGGAGCACCGCCTCTTCGTCGACCACGAGGCGACCAACTGCCGCTCGAACGTCGTCTACAAGGGCGCGCTGCAGGGCCAGGACGCCCACGCGGTCTGGATCGGCGATGTCCTCATCCAGGCGGCGGCCACCGGCACGGACACCTACGAGCTCAACCGCAACCTCGTCCTCACCGACGGCGCGCGGGTCGACTCGGTGCCCAACCTGGAGATCGAGACCGGCGAGATCGTCGGCGCCGGCCACGCCTCGGCGACCGGCCGCTTCGACGACGAGCAGCTCTTCTACCTGATGGCCCGCGGCATCCCGGCCGACGAGGCCCGCCGACTGGTCGTCCGCGGCTTCTTCGCCGAGCTGGTCCAGCAGATCGGTCTCCCGGACGTCGAAGAGCGTCTGATGAGCAAGATCGAGGCCGAGCTGGAAGCGTCCGCGGCATGACGTACGTACGCGCAGCGGCGCTCAGCGAGCTGGAGGAGGACACCCCCAAGCGGGTGGAACTCGACGGCACGCCCGTCTCCCTGGTCCGCACCGAGGGAGAAGTCTTCGCGATCAACGACATCTGCTCGCACGCGAATGTCTCGCTCTCGGAAGGCGAGGTCGAGGACTGCTCGATCGAGTGCTGGCTGCACGGTTCGAGCTTCGACCTGCGCACCGGCAAGCCGAACGGCCTTCCCGCGACGCGCCCCGTCCCCGTATACCCCGTAAAGATCGAAGGGGACGACGTGCTCGTCTCCGTCACCCAGGAGTCCTGAGTTCCCCATGGCAACGCTTGAGATCCACGACCTGCACGTCTCCGTCGAGGCCGAGAACGGCCCGCGCGAGATCCTGAAGGGCGTCGACCTGACCGTGAAGCAGGGCGAGACGCACGCCATCATGGGCCCCAACGGCTCCGGCAAGTCCACCCTCGCCTACTCCCTCGCGGGTCACCCCAAGTACACGATCACCGGCGGCACCGTCACCCTCGACGGCGAGGACGTCCTGGAGATGTCCGTCGACGAGCGCGCGCGGGCCGGCGTCTTCCTCGCCATGCAGTACCCGGTCGAGGTCCCCGGCGTCTCGGTCTCCAACTTCCTGCGGACCTCCGCGACCGCGATCCGCGGTGAGGCCCCCAAGCTGCGGCTGTGGGTCAAGGAGGTCAAGGAGGCCATGGAGCGCCTCCAGATGGACCCCGCCTTCGCCGAGCGCAACGTCAACGAGGGCTTCTCCGGTGGTGAGAAGAAGCGCCACGAGATCCTCCAGCTGGAGCTGCTCAAGCCGGCCATCGCGATCCTCGACGAGACCGACTCCGGTCTGGACGTCGACGCGCTGCGCACCGTCTCCGAGGGCGTCAACCGCGTCCGCGAGACCGGCGAGGTCGGCACCCTGCTGATCACGCACTACACGCGCATCCTGCGCTACATCAAGCCCGACCGCGTGCATGTGTTCGCCAACGGCCGGATCGCCGAGTCCGGCGGTGCCGAGCTCGCGGACAAGCTGGAGGCCGAGGGCTACGAGGCATACACGAAGGGTGGCGCAACCGCGTGACACAGCTGCCGGGCCTCCTCGACACAGAGGCGATCCGTAAGGACTTCCCCATCCTGGATCGTCAGATCCATGACGGGAAGAAGGTCGTGTACCTGGACAACGCGGCGACCTCGCAGAAGCCGCGTCAGGTCCTCGACGCCCTGAACGCCTACTACGAACGCCACAACGCCAACGTCCACCGCGGCGTGCATGTGCTCGCCGAGGAGGCCACGGCGCTGTACGAAGGCGCCCGCGACAAGGTGGCCGCCTTCATCAACGCCCCGAGCCGCGACGAGGTGATCTTCACCAAGAACGCCTCCGAGTCGCTCAACCTCGTGGCCAACATGCTCGGCTGGGCCGATGAGCCCTACCGCGTGGACCGTGAGACCGAGATCGTCATCACGGAGATGGAGCACCACTCCAACATCGTCCCGTGGCAGCTGCTCTCGCAGCGCACCGGCGCGAAGCTGAAGTGGTTCGGCATCACCGACGACGGCCGCCTCGACCTGTCCAACATCGACGAGATCATCACCGAGAAGACGAAGATCGTCTCCTTCACGCTGGTCTCCAACATCATGGGCACGATCAACCCGGTCGAGACGATCATCCGCCGCGCCCAGGAGGTCGGCGCGCTGGTCTGCATCGACGCCTCGCAGGCCGCCCCGCACATGGTGCTGGACGTGCAGGCGCTGCAGGCCGACTTCGTGGCCTTCACCGGCCACAAGATGTGCGGCCCGACCGGCATCGGCGTCCTCTGGGGCCGCCAGGAGCTGCTGGAGGACCTCCCGCCGTTCCTCGGTGGCGGCGAGATGATCGAGACCGTCTCGATGCACTCCTCGACCTATGCGCCCGCCCCGCACAAGTTCGAGGCCGGTACGCCCCCGATCGCCCAGGCCGTCGGCCTCGGCGCGGCCGTGGACTACCTCACCTCGATCGGCATGGACAACATCGCCGCGCATGAGCACGCGATCACCGAGTACGCCGTCAAGCGGCTGCTGGAGGTCCCCGACCTGCGCATCATCGGCCCGAGCACGGCCGAGGACCGCGGGGCGACGCTCTCCTTCACGCTCGGCGACATCCATCCCCACGACGTCGGCCAGGTGCTGGACGAGCAGGGCATCGCGGTCCGGGTGGGTCACCACTGCGCCCGGCCGGTCTGCCTGCGCTTCGGAATTCCCGCGACCACGCGAGCGTCGTTCTATCTGTACTCCACGCCCGCCGAGGTCGACGCCTTGGTCGAGGGCCTGGAGCACGTCCGCAACTTTTTCGGATAACCAAGCACAGCGGATGAGGACGAGGACTGACTGAGCCGTGAAGCTGGATTCCATGTACCAGGACGTCATCCTGGACCACTACAAGCACCCCCATGGGCGCGGTCTTCGGGACGGCGACGCCGAG
Source organism: Streptomyces sp. G7(2002) (assembly GCF_028870195.1). Taxonomy (NCBI): domain Bacteria; kingdom Bacillati; phylum Actinomycetota; class Actinomycetes; order Kitasatosporales; family Streptomycetaceae; genus Streptomyces; species Streptomyces sp. G7(2002). The sequence goes on along the minus strand of NZ_CP102609.1, from coordinate 2,689,613 downwards.
GTGCACCATGTCAACCCCACGTGCGGTGACGAGATCACGCTGCGCGTGCGGCTCGACGGCGCGACGATCGAGGATGTCTCCTACGAGGGCCAGGGCTGCTCCATCAGCCAGGCCAGTGCGTCGGTGCTCAACGACCTCCTGGTGGGCAAGCAGCTCGGCGACGCGCAGAAGATCCAGGAGACGTTCCTGGAGCTGATGCAGTCCAAGGGCCAGGTGGAGCCGGATGACGCCATGGAGGAGATCCTGGAGGACGCGGTGGCGTTCGCCGGTGTCTCCAAGTACCCGGCGCGTGTGAAGTGCGCCCTGCTCAGTTGGATGGCCTGGAAGGACGCCACGGCCAAGGCCCTCTCCGAGGAGGCGAAGACCGCATGACCGACACTCCGACCACCACGAAGCCCGCCTCCGAGGAGGAGGTCCGCGAGGCGCTGTACGACGTCGTGGACCCCGAGCTGGGCATCGATGTCGTCAACCTGGGGCTGATCTACGGCATCCACGTCGACGACGCCAACATCGCCACCATCGACATGACGCTGACCTCCGCGGCCTGCCCGCTGACCGACGTCATCGAGGACCAGGCGAAGTCCGCCACGGACGGCATCGTCAACGAGCTGAAGATCAACTGGGTCTGGATGCCCCCGTGGGGCCCGGACAAGATCACCGACGACGGTCGCGAGCAGCTCCGCGCGCTGGGCTTCAACGTCTGAGACGCCGGCGCCCGAAAGGCCGAGCCGAAACGGCCGTGCCCCCGCAGAATGCGGCGGGCACGGCCGTTTCGCTGTCCCGGGGCGCGTCCGGCCGGCCCGCAGCGTGGCCGGAAAGCGTTGTGTACGCCCGTACGCAACGTTGTGTACGCTCGTACGCATGGCCTATCTGATGCTCGCCGGCGCGATCCTCTCCGAGGTGCTCGCGACCACCGCCATGAAGTACACCGACGGCTTCAGCAGGCTGTGGCCTTCGGTGGGGACGGCGCTGGGCTATCTGCTCGCCTTCGCGCTGCTCGCCCAGACGCTCAAGTCGATGAGTGTCGGGACCGCGTACGCCATCTGGTCCGGTGCCGGGACGGCGGTGATCGCCGCGATAGGGATGGTGTTCCTGGGGGAGAGCGCCACTGCGCTGAAGATCCTCGGAGTGCTGCTGGTCATCGCCGGTGTCGTGGTGCTGAACCTGGACGGGGCGCACTGATGGCCCGGCGCTACGACCCGGACCGACGGCAGCGGATCATCGACGCGGCGATCACCGTGGTCGGCGAGCGCGGGATCGCCGGGCTCAGCCACCGCGCCGTGGCCGCCGCGGCGGATGTGCCGCTGGGCTCGACCACCTACCACTTCGCGTCCCTGGACGACCTGCTGGTCGCCGCGCTGCGGCAGTCCAACGTCGTGTGCCTGGACGACTTCGCCCGCTGGGTCGACGGCATCGACCCGCAGGCGCCGCTCGCCGAGGAGGTCGCGAGGCTGGTCGAGGACACGCTCACCGGTGACCGCAGACGGATGGAGCTGGAGTACGAGCTGTATCTGGCGGCGCTGCGGCACGAGGCGGTGCGGCCGATCGCCGCCGAATGCCTGGACGAGATGGTGCGGCTGCTCGGACAGCGGATCGGCGATCTGCGCACGGCGCGGACGGTGGTGGCCCTCACCGACGGGCTGGTGTTGCAGCATCTGCTGACCGGGCAGCCCTTCGACCCCGAGGCGGTGCGGGCCGGGCTGGCCGGGGTGCTGGGCTGAACCGCCCGGCAGCGGGCCGTTTTCCGGGCCCTGCGGGCGGGGTGGTGCGCCCCCGTGACCCGGCCCGATCGCTGAGACCGGTTCGCCTCGGCGGGCGCCCTCCGGTTAGGTTTCGAACATGACCGAAGCTGCTACCTCCCGTACGACCGGCGCCGTCGCCGCCGGGCTCGCCACCGTCACCTCCGACGGCACCGTTCTCGACACCTGGTTCCCGGCGCCCGAGCTGGCCGCGGCGACCGCCGACCTCGGCCCCGCCGGCACCGAGCGCCTCGACGACGAGCGCGCCACCGAACTGCTGGGCGCCGCCGTGCTCAAGGCGATCGGTCCCGACCCGGTCCGCGAGGTCGAGGTCGTCGCCGTCCGGACGGTCATCGCCTCCCTCGACGACAAGCCGCTGGACGCCCATGACGCGTATCTGCGCCTCCACCTGCTCAGCCACCGGCTGGTCAAGCCGCACGGGCAGAACCTGGAGGGCGTCTTCGGCCTGCTGGCCAACGTCGCCTGGACCTCGCTGGGCCCGGTGGCCGTCGACCAGGTGGAGACGGTGCGGCTGAACGCCCGCGCCGAGGGGCTGCACCTGATGGTCACCGGCATCGACAAGTTCCCGCGGATGACGGACTATGTCGCGCCCGCCGGGGTGCGGATCGCGGACGCCGACCGGGTGCGCCTGGGCGCGCACCTCGCGGCCGGCACCACCGTCATGCACGAGGGCTTCGTCAACTTCAACGCCGGGACGCTGGGCACCTCCATGGTCGAGGGCCGGATCAGCGCGGGTGTGGTCATCGGCGACGGCTCCGACATCGGCGGCGGCGCCTCCACCATGGGCACCCTGTCCGGCGGCGGCAAGCAGATCATCTCGATCGGCGAGCGCTGCCTGCTCGGCGCCGAGTCGGGTATCGGTATCGCGCTGGGCAACGAGTGCGTCGTCGAGGCCGGTCTGTACGTCACCGCCGGCACCCGGGTCACGCTGCCCGACGGCCAGATCGTCAAGGCCCTGGAGCTGTCCGGCGCGGACAACATCCTCTTCCGCCGCAACTCCACCACCGGCACCGTCGAGGCCCGCCCGAACAAGGCGGACTGGGGCGGCCTCAACGAGGTACTGCACAGCCACAACTGAGCGGACACGGTCGCACCACGGCCCGGCGGGCATCCCGCCGGGCCTTTGGTTTCGGTACCCCGGTCCCGGGCCCGGCCGGACGCCGATAGGCTTGCGCCATGCGTGATCTTGTAGCGGGGATGCGGTATCTGGGCAAGGGCCAGCGCTGGGTCGCCCAGCACGGCCGGTGGTGGGGATTCGGGCTGATTCCGGCCCTGATCGCCCTGGTGCTGTACGTCGCGGTGCTCACCGTGCTCGCCCTCTGGTCCGGCGATATCGCGGCCTGGGCGACGCCGTTCGCCGACGACTGGGACGAGCCCTGGCAGGGGCTGCTGCGCGGGGTGTTCGTGGGGCTGCTGTTCGCCGGCGGGCTGATGCTGTCGGTGCTGACCTTCACCGCGGTCACCCTGCTGATCGGCGACCCCTTCTACGAGTCGCTCTCGGAGAAGGTCGAGGAGTCCGAGGGGAACTGTCCGCCGTCCCCGGACCGGCCGCTGTGGCAGGAGGTCTGGATCGCGCTGCGGGACAGCGTCCATGTGCTGCTGCGGGCCGCCGGTTTCGGCATCCTGCTGTTCGTCCTCGGGTTCGTGCCGTTCATCGGGCAGACCGTGGTCCCCGCCATCGGCTTCTGTGTCTCCGGCTTCTTCCTCGCCGTCGAGCTGACCTCGGTGGCCATGCAGCGCCGGGACATCCCGGTGCGCGAGCGGCTCCGGCTGCTGCGCGGCCGCAAGGCGCTGGCGGTCGGCTTCGGCACCCCGATCGTGCTGCTGTTCCTGATCCCGTTCATCGCGGTGGTGCTGATGCCGGGCGCGGTCGCCGGTGCCACGCTGCTCGTCCGGGACCTGGTGCCGGACGAGCAGGCACCGGAGCAGGCCGCCGGGCAGGGAGGCGCCGCGGCTCCGTACGGGCAGCCGGCCGCGCCGGGCGCCTACGGGCCGCCGCCCGCGTCCTTCCCGCCTAACCAGGGACCGCCGCAGGCACCGCCGTCGCCGCGTCCGCAGTCCGGTCCAGGGTCGTCTGCAGCGCGTCCGCCAGCCGGCTGGTGAGCTCGGCGTCCGCCGCCAGCAGCGGACCGCGCACCGGCCCCGCGGGCAGCCCGAGGTGGTTGAGCAGCGCCTTCACGGTGACCGTGCCGGGGTGCTCCCCGCCGGTCACCGCCTCGATGAGCGGGACCAGGGCGAGCTGACGGCGGGCCGCTCCGGCCGTGTCGCCGGCGTCGTAGGCGTCCAGGAGGGCGCGCACGGCCCGGGGCGCGGCATTGGCGGCGGTGCTGACGCAGCCGCTGCCGCCGAGCGCCCGGAGCGGCAGGATCTGTTCGTCGCAGCCCGCGTAGTAGGCCAGGTCCGTCGCGGCCAGCACCTTCGCGGACTTCAGCGGGTCGTAGGCGCAGTCCTTGACCGCCACGATCCGCGGATGGGCGGCGAGCCGCAGCAAGGTCCTGGCGGTCAGCGCGGTGCCGGTGCGGCCCGGGATGTCGTAGAGCATCACCGGCAGCCCGGTGGCGTCCGCGACCGTCCGCAGATGATGGCTGACGGCCTCCTGGGTGGGCCGTGAGTAGTACGGCGTGACCACCAACAGGCCGTGTGCGCCCGCCCGTTCGGCACTGCGGGCCAGTGCGACGGTGTGCCGGGTGTCGCTGGTGCCGACCCCCGCGATGATCCGCGCGCGGTTGCCGACGGCCTCGGCCACGGCCCGCAGCAGGGTCTCCTTCTCGGCGTCCGAGGTGGTCGGGGACTCCCCGGTGGTGCCGCTCAGCACCAGTGCGTCGCAGCCGCCGTCGTCGACGAGGCGGGTGGCGAGCCGCTGCGCGCCGTCCGTGTCGAGCTCGTCGTCGGCGGTGAACGGGGTGATCATGGCGGCCGCGAGGCGCCCGAAGGGCGCTGCGGGGGCGTAGGGGGCGGTCATGGTGTCCATGTCAGAAGTGTGAGGGCGCCTCATATTTCACGTCCACTTAGTTGTGCTTGGGTAATTTGTTAAGCAGTGCTACGGCCGGCAGGGCCGGAAACGTGAAGCGGCCGCCGCACCCTTCGGTGCGACGGCCGCTCGGGCATCACAGGCCCATCACGCGCCAGTCAGGCCATTCCGCGAACGCTTCAGGTCCTGGGTCCGCTCGGCGGCGGACTCCTCCGACGACTTCGGCTTCCGCTGGTCGGTGCGCCGCTCGGCGGCACGGTCCTTGTTGCCCGACTTACGGTTCTGGGACTTCGGCATGATGACTCCCTATGTCTCGCCGAATGGTTCTTACCTGCCCAGTACCGCACCCCCCGCGGCAGTTGGCCCCCGGACGTGGGCCGGTCGGGTGACGGGGGAGTCACACGAAGTGATGGCCCGCGGTGCTACGGCCGGATCCGCAGGACCTGCGGATCGTGGTCGCTGGCCTGGTCGGCGTACTCGGAGTTGAGGTGCACGATGTCGTAGTCGGCCCGGGCCAGCGGGCGGCTGGTGAGCATGTGGTCCAGCACCTGTGAGTTGCCGTTGAAGACATAGCCGTAGCGCTCGGCCCGCGGGAGCCGGCCGACCTGGTCGGTGAGCACACCGCCGGCGGTGAGCTGCTTCAGGGCCGGCGAGAACTGGTAGTCGTTGAGGTCACCGGCCACCACCACGCCGGCCTTGGGGTCCTTGGCCAGCAGCTCCTTGACGAACTGGTTGACCAGACCGGCCTGTGCGGTGCGCTGGGTCTCCGAGCTCCGGGCCGGTGGCTGGAAACGGCTGTCCAGGCCCTGGTCGCCGCCCTTGGAGTTGAAGTGGTTGGCGATCACGAACACCCGGCTCCCCGGGCGGCTCTTGAGCGAGAACTGGCCGACAAGGGGCTTGCGGCTGGCCTTCCACGCCGGGTCGGCCGGTGCGATCCGGCCCGGCGACGCGGACAGCGTGGCCTTGCCGTGGTCGCCGACCACCTTCACCGGAGTGGTGGCGTCGCCGCCCTTGATGTCCGTGAACGAGGCCCGCTCGGGGTTGAACAGGAACGCCACCCGGATGTTGCCGCCGGGCTGGCCGCCGTCCTGGCCGTTGACCGGGTCGATCTGCCGCCACTCGTACGCCGGGCCGCCGGCAGCCTTGATGGCGTCGGTGAGCTTCTTGAGGGTCGCCCCGGCGGTGACCACGCCGTTGTCGGTGGCGCCGTTGTCGTCCTGGACCTCCTCCAGCGCGACCACGTCGGGGGCGGCGAGGTGGTCCACCAGCCCCTTCGCCAGCCGGTCGAACTTGGCCTGCGGGGTACTGGGGGAGAGGTTCTCGACGTTGTAGGTGGCCACCGCCAGCTCGTCGGACTTCTGCTTGCGGGTCTTCTCCGGCTCCGGGCCGTGGTCGGTCAGCTTGCCCAGCTCGGTGGCCTGCAGCGAGTAGCCGCCGAAGCTGTCGTAGTCCAGCGGTCCGGCGGTGGAGCCGGTCAGCTCGTCGCCGACATCGGCCACCGGGAACGGCTGCTGCGCGAAGGGGATCAGGGACGCCACCTTGACCCGGCCGCCGTTGGGGTCCGCGTACGAGCCGTAGAGCGTGCCGCCGCGGGCCGTGCGGTGGCGCTTCGGCTCGGCGGTCACCCACAGCTCGTGATGGCTGCTGGTCGCCCCGACGACCGGCGCGTCCGACACCGCGACGCGCATGCCCTCCAGCGACTCGTAGCGGTCCAGGGCGTACGAGGCGGGGCGCAGCTTCAGGGACTCGATGCTCTTGCCGCCCGCGTCGGGGGCGTAACGGTTCGGCACCGAGGCCGCGTTGAGCTTGAAGGCGGCCGGCAGCGGGGCGTCCGCGGAGCCGGTCTTCCAGGTCGCGTCGGTGATCTCGGTGACCGACTGCAGACCGGCGTCCTTGCCGCCGGGGTAGTACTCGCTGACCGTGCCGGAGAAGGTGATCGCGTCGCCGACCGCGACCTTCGGCGTCTCCTTGCCGGTGAAGACGAAGACCGCCTCGCTGGTGGCCGGGTTCTTGTCCGGGTGCGGGTCCTGCACCCAGAAGCCGCGCGCCGAGCCGAACGAGCGGATCGCGGTGACCGTACCGGGCACCTCGCTGACCTGCTGTCCGGCGAGCGGGGATATTCGGGTGCTGCCCTGGATGTCGTTGATCCGGGCGCCGGCCGCGGAGGCCGACTCCGTGGCGGTCAGCAGTCCGCCGGCCAGGGCGGCGCAGACCACCGCGCTGACGGCGGCCGGTCTGCGGAGCGAGCGACGGGACGGCATGCATGCCTCCGAGAGGTATGGGGGGTGGCTGGGACACCGTGGGTACGGTGCGGGACCGGCGCGCGCTACGCGCGTCGATCTGCGTCAATCTCTTGTGCACGTAAGGGAGTTGTCAAGCTTCTGCGGGTAACCGGAAGGGGGCGCGGGGGTGAACCGTCCGAGATACGGAGAATTCCGTCTACGCTTGGGCGGCGCACACCCCAGCTACCGCTGGGAGGAACCCCCAGCCGCAGTCCGTCCGAGGAGCTGAGCAGCCGATGTCCGCAGACCGCCCCACCCTGCCGCCGGTGCGGCTGCACTCCGAAGCGGAACTGGCCCGGGACGCGCTGAGCGCGCCCCTGATGGCCCGCGCCGCGAAACTCGCCCGCTGGGCCGAGCGCGGCGTCCCTGTCGGCGTCGGCGGCCAGATCCTGGAGGAGCCCCTGGCCGCCGCCACCGAGCACCTCGGTCTGACCGGCGACGAGGACGGCCCCGCCTACACCGCCGAGGCCTGGCAGCTCGCGGTGGACACCGGCCTCGTGGAGATCACGGAGACCGAGGAGAGCGAGGACGGCGCCGACCTCCCCGACGACGCCGCGGCCGGTATCGCCACCCCCGGCGAGGAGCTCGGCCTGCTCACCTCCGGCAGCCCGCAGGACATCCTCGACATCTGGCTCGGCGGTATGGAGACCGTGCTCGCCGACGCCGCCGCCCCCGACCTCGCCGACCTCGCCGACCAGCTCACCGAGGGCGGCGAACTGGATCTGGACGCGCTCGACTGGAACCCGGAGGAGGAGGCCGAGCTGCTGGACGGCATCCTCGGCAATCTCTATCTGCTGACGGCCCTGAACGAGCGCCCCGACCAGGAGGTTCCGCTGCCCGCGCTGGCCGCCTCCATGATCGTCCCGGACGATATGGACGAGCCCACGGACGATGTCCTCGAAGAGGTCTCCGAGGCGATGATGCGCCTGGACGACCAGTTCCGGGTGCTGGAGCCGATCGGCCTGGTCGCCTACCAGCCCGTCGACGAGGCGCTCATCGAGGAGCTCGACGAGGACGGCGAGACGGTCCTCCCCCAGGGGCCGGGGGGAACCTCCGCCGAGCCGCTGACCGACGAGGACGTCTCCCGCTACGGCCTGGTCCGCCTCACCCCGCTCGGTGTCTACGCGGTCCGCGCCCGGATGCTGGACGCGGGCGTGCACGCCCCCGCGGTCGGCGACCTCGCCGACAAGGGCGCCGATGTCCTCCTGGACGCGCTGCCCGACTACCCCGAGGCGCTCGCCCAGGCCGAGTCCGAGCTCTGGCTCACCGCCCGTACGCCGGCGGACGCAGCCCGGGACCTGCTCGCGGCCGCCCGCGGCGACGACGAGCGCGCCCCGCGCCGACGGCTCGCCGCCCAGCAGACCCTCTCGCTGGTCTCGCCGGACGCCGAGGCCGCGCTGCGCGAGGTGCTCGACGACCGGCAGCTCGGCGGCCTGGCCCGGGTCTGGCTGGCCGAGCGCGCGCTGCCCGGCATCCCCGAGCCGTCCCAGGAGATGATCTTCTGGCTGACGGTGGACACCATCGCGGCGCAGCTGGACAGCGCCGACGAGGAGGCCACGACCGAGCTGCGTGACCTGGTGCAGGGCCTGACCGAGCAGCACAGCGGGTTCTTCGACACCGCCTGGCGGGTGGACCACCCGGCCACCGCCGATGTCCTGGAGGCCATGGGCCGGCTGCACCCGGACAAGAAGGCCGCCAAGGAGGCCCGCAAGGCCGCGTTCAAGGCACGCTCGCGCCAGTCGGGCTGACTCCCGCAGGGGGCCGGGCCGGGCCGGGCGGGGGCACCCACGCCCCGGGGCCGGTCCGGCGACCAGGACCGTAACGGTCCGGTCGCCGGACCGGCCCCAACTGCTTCCTGGATGTCGCGCCGCGTTCAACTGGAGTTCGACGGCACACGAGAGCGTGTGCCCGCAGGCACAGGGGAGAAGAAACCGGCCATCCAGGAGATGACAATGCCGCTCACCCGCAGAGACTTCGCCAAGCGTTCCGCCCTCACCGGTGCGGGGGTCGCACTGGCCGGCAGCGTCGGCGTACTGGCGACCGCGCCCGGAGCCATCGGCGCGGAGACACCGGACGGAGGCCCGGACGGCACGGCGGACGGGAACGGTGTCGGCTACGGCCCGCTGATCGCGGACCCGGACGGCATCCTCGCGCTGCCCGCCGGGTTCTCGTACAAGATCATCACCCGGACCGGGGAGACCACGCTCGACAGCGGCGAGTCCACCCCCTCCAACCACGACGGCACCGGCACCTTCGAGGGCCCCCGCGGCACCACCCTCCTGGTCAACAACCACGAGCTGAAGGGCCCGCGCGCCGACTGGCCGCACCCGGTGCCGCTGGCCGAAGGCCTGGTCTACGACCCGGCGGCGTCCGGCGGCTGCACCGTCGTCGAGGTCGCCAACGACGGCACCCCGGTCGGCGAGTGGGTCGGCATCGCCGGTACGTCCACCAACTGCGCGGGCGGCACCACCCCTTGGGGCACCTGGCTCACCGGCGAGGAGACCGAGGACAAGGCCGGCGAGCACGGCATGACCAAGGACCACGGCTATGTCTTCGAGGTCGACCCCCACGACCGCAGGGCCGGCCGCGACCCCAAGCCCCTCAAGGCGCTGGGCCGTTACGCCCACGAGGCCGTCGTCGTCGACCCCAAGCGCGGTCACCTCTACCTGACCGAGGACGCCTCCGGCCCCAACGGCCTCTTCTACCGCTGGACCCCGCCGCACGGTTTCCGCCACGGCCGCGGTCAGCTGCGCTCGCTCGCCGGTGACGCGGGGGTGCTGGAGGCCTTCAAGTGCTTCGACTCCGGCGGCCGGTTCGTCGACGACCTCTCGCGCGCCACCAAGGCCGGCACCGTCTACGGCGTCGACTGGGTCGAGGTCGCCGACCGTGACGCCCGTAAGGTCTCGGTGCGCAAGCAGTTCAAGGACGGCGAGGTCACCCGCGCCCGCAAGCTGGAGGGCCTGTGGTGGGCGGACGGCGGCGCCTACGTGGTGTCCTCCTACGCCCGTGACGAGAGCCCCGTCCAGCACGACGGACAGGTCTGGTTCTACGACCCGCGGCGGCGGACGCTGACCCTGAAAGTGCTGCTGGGCGTCAACCCCGACCCGTCCAAGGACGGCGCGCTCGACGGTCCCGACAACATCACCGTCTCGCCCTACGGCGGGCTGATCATCGCCGAGGACGGCGAGGGCGTCCAGCACCTCTTCGGGGCCACCGACGACGGCCGGACCTACCCGATCGCCCGTAACGAGCTCAACATCGGTACCGCGGCCGAGCCCGAGTTCAGCGAGTTCACCGGGCCGGTGTTCTCCCCGGACGGGCGGACGCTGTTCGCCAACATCCAGGATCCCGGCATCATGCTGGCGATCACCGGGCCGTGGAAGCGGCAGCGCCGGCAGCGATAGCCGTACAGCGGTAGCCGTACGGCCGGCGGCGGCTCAGCCGGCCGCCGCCGTCAGGACGTAGTAGTCCAGCAGACCGGTCTCGTACGCGGTCAGATAGCGGCGCGGCCACTCGTCGTCGCGGAGTTCCGGCTGCTGGGCCATATAGCGGTCGTAGGGCTCCCAGACCCCGTCGCCGATCGCCCGGACCCGCACCTCCCGCAGCCCCGCCGCGGCCAGCGTCCCGGCGACCTCGTCGACCACATGCGGGACGTCCAGGCCGTCGGCGTACGGGGGCAGCAGCGCGGGCAGGGCGCGGGCGGCCGCCCGGGTGCGGGCGAAGAAGGTGGTCAGCGCCAGCCGGCCTCCCGGGCGCAGCACCCGTGCGGCCTCCCGGGCGAAACCGGGCAGATCACGGAAGTGCTGCGCCGCCTCGACGGAGAACAGGCAGTCCACACAGCCGTCGGGGAGCGGGATGTCCTGGGCGGCGCCCAGGAGGAACTCCAGCCGGCCGGGGGCGTCCGCGGACGCGGCGAGCAGTTCCGCGTTGGCCTCCCGGGCACGGGCGATCTGGTCGGGGTGGGCGTCCAGCCCGATGACCGTCCCCGGACCGAACTCCCGCAGCGCCAGCGCACAGCCCAGCCCGCGTCCGCAGCCGACGTCCAGGGCGGTGCCGCCCCGCGGCAGGTCGAAGGTGCCGAGCACCAGCCGGTAGAGGTCCTCCTCGCTGCGCACCCGGTCGGCCCGGGTCAGCTGCCGGTCCCCAGGGCCGGGCAGGGCCGTCCAGTAGCCGAAATTGATGAAGCCGCCGGCGAAGGCGGGGACGGTGCTGAGGTCGAGCTCGCCGTAGACCCGCGCGACCCGGTCGGGAAGGTCCGGGGGCGCTGGGCCGTCCGGGGGCTCCGCGGGTCCGGCCGGCGGCGGCTGCTGCGTCATCGAACGCTCCTCGTGCGTGCCGTGGGGGACATGCCGTGACGGGCTCAGCCGTGATGGGGCGTGGGGGAACGGGGGAATCCCGGGGGCGTGCGGACCGGGAATCCTGGGGGCGTGCGGAGGCGGAAGGAGAGGTGCTGAGCTCGACGGTACGGACGAGACAATTCTCGATCCTGGGCCGTTCCCGCACCAGGGAAGGCCGTCCGCCGGAGGCGGCGCCACGGGGACACGGCGGATCCGGCGCGGCGCGCGGAGCGGGCCGGGGGTGAGACGCCGCGGCCCGCTTCCCTGACGGCGGCGGGGCCGTCAGGGAAGCGGGCGTCACGGGTTCACAGGGCCTTGCCGGCCGGTTTGACCATGCCGCGGACCGTGCGGGCGTCGACGTACTCGCCCAGTGCGGTCATCTCCCACTCGCCGGAGAACTGGCGGATGAGCTTGGCCATCATCACGCCCGTACGGGGCTCCGAGTGGGTGAGGTCGAAGCGGACCAGCTCCTCGCCGCTCTGGGCGTCCAGCAGGCGGCAGTAGGCCTTGGCGACATCGGAGAACTTCTGGCCGGAGAAGGAGTTCACGACGAAGACCAGGCCCGTCACCTCCGGGGGCAGCCCGCCGAGGTGGACGGTGATCGCCTCGTCGTCGCCGGCGCCCTCGCCGGTGAGGTTGTCGCCGGAGTGCTGGATCGCGCCGCCCAGGATCATCAGCTTGCCGAAGAAGCAGTTGTCGACCTTCTTGCGGTCCGGGCCGTAGGCGATGACGGAGGCGTCCAGGTCGATGCTCTTGCTGCGGAAGGCGGGCTCCCAGCCGAGGCCCATCCGGACCGAGCTGAGCAGCGGGCGGCCGCCCTTGACCAGGGAGACGGTCTGGTTCTTCTGGAGGCTGACACGGCCCTTGTCGAGGTTGATCTTGCCCGGGGCTGCCGGTGCGGCCGGAGCGGCGGCGGGGGCCGGGGGCGCGGCCGGCGGGGCGGCCGGGGCAGGGGTGCCGGCGGGCGGTCCCCACTGGCCGGCCGGGGCCGCGGGTGCCGCGGGTGCCGGGGGAGCGGGGGGTGCCTGCGGGGCGGCGGCGGGTGCGGCCGGTTCCTCCACGCTGACGCCGAAGTCGGTGGCGATCCCCGCCAGGCCGTTGGCGTAGCCCTGGCCGACCGCGCGGACCTTCCAGGCGCCGGAGCGGCGGTAGATCTCGACGACCACCAGCGCGGTCTCGGCGCCCAGCTGGGGCGGGGTGAAGGAGGCGAGGACGCTGTTGTCGTCGGCGTTGCGGACCGTGCCGGTCGGCTCGGTGCCGGCGAAGGTCGCGCCGGGCTGGTCCAGGCTCGCGGTGACCACGATCTTCTCGATGCCGTCGGGCACCGCGGCGGTGTCCACCGTGATGGTGTCGCCGCCGCCGGCCGCCGCGGAGTGCGTCACGCCCGGACCGGCGGGCTGGTTGTAGAACACGAAGTCGTCGTCGGAGCGCACCTTGCCGTCGGCGGCCAGCAGCAGGCCCGATACGTCCAGCCGCACGGGGGCGGTGACGTCCACCGCCACCCGTACGGCACTGAGCGGGAGGTTCGAGCCAGGAGTCATAGCGGTCATGCCGTGCTCAACGATCGGCTCACCTTTGCGGTTCCATTACCTGCGGTCCGATGGCCGCCCGGCCCGTTCACCGGCGTTCGCGGGAGTTGCCGAAGAGCAGCCGGTAGGCGATCAGCAGGACCAGGGCCCCGGCGATCGAGGCGACCCACATTCTCGGCTCGCCGAAGTCCTTCGGGATCGGCTCGTGCAGGAACTTGGTGGAGAGCCAGCCGCCGATGAAGGACCCCACGATGCCGATCAGGGTCGTGCCGATGATCCCTCCCGGGTCCCGTCCCGGCAGCAGAACCTTGGCGATGACGCCCGCGATCAGCCCGAGTACGAGCCAGCTGACGATGCCCATGATGTGTTCCTCGTTCCTGCGCGGAGAATCGGTACGTAGACGAGGACGCCGGCCGGGCGGCACGGGTTCCGTGGCAGGTCCCGCGTGGTGCTCCGTACGGCCGCGGGGGTGTGCCGGTCAGTGCGGCCACCGGGGCGGATCGGTGCAGAAGGCGCCGCCCAGACGGTCGTGGGCGGGGTTGCCGGGGTCCAGCGGGCCCTGGGCGGCGATCAGTTCCGCCGCGTACGGCTCGGAGTCGTCCTGCGGTGTGTACCCCAGGGCGCGGGCGGTCGAAAGGTCCCACCACAGGCGGGTGTTGGCGGAGGAGCCGTAGACGACGGTGTGGCCCACACCGGGCGCGGTGAGCGCGGCGTCCAGCAGCCGCGCGCAGTCGGCCGGGCTCAGCCAGATCGACAGCATCCGTACCGACGTCGGCTCGGGGAAGCAGGAGCCGATCCGGACCGAGACGGTCTCGATGCCGTGCAGGTCCCAGTAGAGCGAGGCGAGGTCCTCGCCGAAGCCCTTGGACAGGCCGTAGTAGGTGTCGGGGCGGCGGGGTGTGTCGACGGGGATGGCGCCGGAGCCGTCCGCGGGGCGCGGGGTGAAGCCGACGGCGTGGTTGGAGGAGGCGAAGACGACACGGCGGACGCCTGCCGCGCGCGCCGCCTCGTACAGGTGGTAGGTGCCCTCGATGTTGGCGCGCAGGATCTTCTCGAACGGGGCCTCCAGGGGGATCCCGGCGAGATGGACGATCGCGTCGACCCCGTGCACCGCCTCGCGCAGCGCCTCCGTATCGGCCAGCTCGGCGGTGACCGCGTCCGGTGCGCCCTCGACGGGCCGCTGGTCGAAGAGGCGCAGTCGGTAGCCGTACGGCGGCAGCAGCTCGCGCATCAGGGTGCCGAGCCCGCCGGCGGCGCCGGTGAGCAGAACGGTGCGGGGTGCGGTCATGGGCGGCGACTCCTCCGACTGCGCAGCAAGGCTGCATGTGCGGATGTCATTCAGATGTGTGGACACCGTAGGAAGCTGGATCTTGGCCGGTCAAGGCGCTTGACGGGTGGTGTGAATCGGCTTGCGGCGCGGTAGTTGTGGCACCTTGACCGGTGCGGTACGGCTGCTCTAGCGTGGCGCCGTTCAGAAATATGGACGCTCATCATAAACATGCACAGGCATGCCAGGGAGAGCCCGTGACCTCAGCCCCTCCCCCAGCAACCTCCCCCAGCCTTCGTCCGGGAGGTGCCCCCCGGCGGCACTCCCAGCTCGCCGACCGCCTCGACGGACTGCTCTTCTTCCCCGTGACCGCGTACGGGCCGGACGGCGCGCTGGACCCGGCCGCCTTCCGCGCCCATGTGCGCGACGGCATCGACGCGGGCGCGGCCGCCGTGTTCGCCTGCTGCGGCACCGGCGAATTCCATGCGCTCACCCCCGGGGAGTTCGCGGACTGCGTCGCGGCCGCGGTCGAGGAGGCCGCGGGCCGGGTCCCGGTGATCGCCGGTACGGGCTACGGCACCGCGCTCGCCGCGCAGTTCGCCCACCTCGCCCACGAAGCGGGCGCCGACGGGCTGCTCGCCCTGCCGCCCTATCTCGTCGTCGCCGGCCAGCAGGGGCTGCTGACGCACTACACCGAACTCGCCGCCGCCACCCCGCTCCCCGTCATCGTCTACCAGCGCGACAACGCGGTCTTCACCCCGGCCACCGTCGCCGCCCTGGCCCGGACCCCCGGCATCATCGGCCTCAAGGACGGGCTGGGCGACCTCGATCTGCTGCAGCGCATCATCAGCGCCGTCCGCACCGAGGCCCCCGAGGAGGACTTCCTCTACTTCAACGGCCTGCCCACCGCCGAACTCACCGGCCCCGCCTACCGGGGCCTGGGCGTCCGCCTCTACTCCTCCGCCGTCTTCGCCTTCGCCCCCGAGATCGCACTCGCCTTCCACCGGGCGCTGGACACCGGCGACGACGACACCGTGCGCCGGCTGCTGGACGGCTTCTACCGGCCGCTGGTCGAACTCCGCAACCAGGGCCGCGGCTACGCCGTATCGCTGGTCAAGGCGGGCGTACGGATGCGGGGCCCGGACGTCGGCGAGGTCCGGCCGCCGCTCAGCGAACCGTCCCCCGCGCATCTGAGGGAGCTGGCCGGGCTGATCGAACGCGGCCTGGCCCTGGTCACGGACACGGCAGGGACCGGCGCCTGACGCGCACCGGCGCGTTCCTCCACCCCTGGGACGTGGCCGGTGATCCGGAGGCCCCCGGCCGCCCTCGCCGGCATCGGCATCCAGCAGGTCACCACTCGGGGCAGCGGCCCGGCTACTGAGCGGTGACGACGGGTAGGCCTAAGACCGGGGGCCCAGTCATCCCGTAGGGGCCGCCCGTACGGGACCGCCCGGCCCCCCGCCCCCCGAGTCCCTCCCCCCGCGCTCACCCCGGCCGGACGAACCCGCACTCGTACGCGGCGATCACCGCCTGGGTCCGGTCCCGCACCCCGAGCTTGGCCAGCACCCCCGCCACATGCGTTTTGACCGTGGCCGGGCCCACCCCCAGCCGCTCCGCGATCTCGGCATTGGTCATCCCGGCCGTCATCAGCCGCAGCACCGCCCGCTCCCGCTCCGACAGCCGGGCCCGCAGCGCCCGCACCGCGTCCTCCGCGGCCCGCTCCCCGGCGTGCCGGGCGGCCAACCGCCGCACCGCGGCCGGGAACAGCAGCGAGTCGCTGCGCGCCACCAGCCGCACGGCCTGCACCAGGTCCTCCGCGCCGGACCGCTTGAGCAGGAACCCGCTGGCACCGGCCCGCAGCGCGTCATAGACATAGGCGTCGTTCTCGAAGGTCGTCACCACGATGATGCGCGGCGGCCGGTCCATCCCGGCGAGCACCTGCTCGGTCGCCCGGATCCCGTCGATCTCCGGCATCCGGACGTCCATCAGCACGATGTCCGGGCGCAGCGCACGGATCAGCGGCACCGCCTCGGCGCCGGTCGCCGCCTCGCCGACGACCTCCATATCGCCCTCGGCGCCCAGGATCGCGCGCAGCGCCGACCGCACCATCTGCTCGTCGTCGGCGAGCACGATACGGAGGGGGCGGGGGGCGTCCCCGTCGCCCGCCCGCCGGTCGTCGCCGCCGTCCTGCGTCGTGGTCATGCCGCCCACGCCGTCCCCGGCTTCCGGTCCTGTGTCGTACGCCGTCCCGTTCACCGTTTCCCCGTTCCCGCCAGCGGCAGCCGCGCCGTCAGCCGTCATACGCCGTCCCGTTCACCGTTCACTCGTCCCCACCCCCGTCCCCCGTCCCCGTCAGCTGGGCTGTCCGCCGCCGTACGCCGTCCCGTTCACCGCTCCTCCGCCCTCGCCCCCACCCCCGTCAGCCGGGCCGCCCGCCCCCACACGCCGTCCCGTTCACCGCTCCTCCGTCCCCGTCCCTGCCCCCATCCCTGCCCCCGCCAGCGGCAGCCGCGCCGTCAGCCGCCATACGCCGTCCCGTTGCTCCGCCACCGCCGCACCGCCCAGCAGCCGGGCGCGCTCGGCGATCCCGCGCAGCCCGCGACCTCCGCCCGGCCGGGCCGCCGGGGACGCGGAGCCGGCGGCCGGTGCCGCCACCGGATTCTCCACCCGTATCTGCAACTCGCGCTCCCGGACGCCGAGATGCAACCGGACCGGCACCGGACCGGCGTGCCGCAGCGCGTTGCTGAGGCCTTCCTGCACGATCCGGTAGGCCTCCCGGGAGACCACCGGCGCCAGCCCCGCACACGGCCCCTCCACCGTCGCCTCGACCGGTACGCCCGCCGCCCGGGTCCGGCCGAGCAGCGCCTCCAGGCCGTCCAGGGTGGGTGCGGGCATGGCCGGGTCGCTGCCGTCCTCCTCGCGCAACAGGCCGAGGACGGTGTCCAGTTCGGCGACCGCGTCGCGGGTGGTCTCCTCGATGGCGGCCAGCGCCCGGCGGGCGAACTCCGGGTCCGTGTCCAGGACCCGGCGGGCCGCGCCCGCCTGGAGGGTGACCGCGCTCAGCGCATGCCCGACCGCATCGTGCAGTTCGCGGGCCAGCCGGTTGCGGGACGCCAGATCGGCGGCCCGGCGCTCGGCGGCCGCCAGCCGGTCGGCGGGTGTGGGGCCCAGCAGCACGGGGGCGACGCGGGCCAGCAGCGCCCCCGCGCCCCAGGACGTGCCGGCCACCAGGGCCAGCAGCGCCAGACCCGCGAGCGGGCCCAGCACGCCCTGGAAGACGTCCGGCCATCCCAGCGCGGTGTGCCGCAGGGGGTCGGAGAACGGCAGCAACAGCAGCACCACCGCGGCCGGCGGCGCGGACAGCGTCATCCCGCTGACGATCCCACCGGTCAGCAGATGCGCCACGAACCACAGCGCGGTACGCCGCCGGGCCGCCCACGAGACCGCCGGTCCCTCGGCCAGCCGCTCCGCGGGCACCCCGCACAGCGACCGGACGGCGGCCACCTCCAGCGGCCGCAGCAGCGGGAAGAGCAGTGCGGCCAGGGCGGCCGGCGGCAGCGCACAGCCGAACGCGACCAGCTGCCAGCCCACTTGGCGCAGCGGGTCGGCGCCGTCCGCGACCAGCGGCAGGACCACCGAGGCCAGCAGGAAGAAGGGCATCAACAGCGCGCCGCCCAGCACCAGATGGACCCAGCGCCGGCCCATCAGTCGCACCGGGCGGCCTCACGTTCGGCGAAGAAGTGGGCCCCCGCCACCGCCACCATCGTCCCGACGAGCATCTGCCCAGAGTAAGTGAGGCTCATCAGCGGTGTGGGCAGCACCGTAAGCGCCGCCGTGCGCGGGGCGGCGGGGCGTGGGGCGCGTGCGGGACGGCCGGTCCGAGTGCTCATGGCAACAGCCTTCCGGCGGCCGCCCCGCGGCGCCTCGGTCCCGATGACGATCCCCCTCCGCCGTACGGGGGAGGGGGCGCTCAACCGGTCCTGTGGGGCCGCCTCACAGGCGCCGGGTGGCCAGCGCCAGCCGGTCGCGGGCGTCGAACAGGGCGTCCTTGATCATCTGCTCGTGCCCCGGGGTCAGCCGGGCCACCGGCACCGAGCAGCTGATCGCGTCCCGTGCCGGGGTGCGGTAGGGGATGGCGACGCCGAAGCAGCGCAGGCCCAGCGTGTTCTCCTCGCGGTCGACCGCGAAGCCCTGTTCGCGCACGGTGTGCAGCTCCTCGATCAGCTGCTCGCGGTCGGTGAGGGTGTGCTCGGTCAGCCGGTCGAGGGTGGGCGGCAGCATCGTCCGGACCTGCTCGTCGGTGTACGTGGCGAGCAGCGCCTTGCCCAGCGAGGTGGAGTGCGCGGGCAGCCGCCGCCCGACGCGGGTGAAGGGGCGCAGATAGTGCTGCGACTGACGGGTCGCGAGGTAGACGACATTGGTGCCGTCGAGCCGGGCGAGGTGGATGGTCTCGGTGGTGTCGTCGGAGAGCCGGTCCAGCGTCGGGCGGGCCGCGGCCACGACCTCGTCGCCGTCGATGTACGAGGTGCCGACGAGCAGTGCGCGCACCCCGATGCCGTAGCGGGTGCCGGTCGCGTCGGTCTCGACCCAGCCCAGGTCGACGAGGGTGCGCAGCAGCATGTAGAGGCTGGACTTCGGGTAGCCGACCGCTTCCTGGACGGAGGCCAGGCTGTGCATACCGGGACGGCCTGCGAAGTACTCGAGCAATTCGACCGTCCGCACGGCGGATTTGACCTGCGATCCACCGGTATCGGCAGCTGACATCGCCCTTGACCCCTCTGTTCGGACCGCCATAGAGTCCCAGTTGTTCATCATCTGGGACAGCGTTCAGCATATCGAACGTGATCCGGTGTGCGGCAAGGCGCGGAACGACTCGGCAGCATCGCCCGGGAGGAATGCACGGTGGCAGCGACAGCAGCAGCACCAGTCTGGAGTGTCGACCCCCGGACCGGGAAGCAGCGGGAACAGGTTGCGGTGGAAGCCACAGCCGAAGAGGTGGACACCGCGGTCTGCACGGCACATGCCGCCCGGGGCGCGCTGGCCGACCGCACCGTACGCGCCGCCCTGCTGCGCCGCGCCGCCGATCTGCTCGACGAGGCGGGTGACGCGGTCATCGAGGCCGCCGACGCCGAGACCGCGCTCGGCCCCGGCCGGCTCACCGGCGAACTCGCCCGCACCACCTACCAGTTGCGGGCCTTCGCGGAGCTGGTGCAGGAGGGCGCGTTCCTCGACGTCCTGATCGACCACGCCGACCCCGCCCTCACCCCGCCCCGGCCCGACCTGCGCCGCTACAAGATCCCGCTGGGCGCGGTCGCGGTCTACTCCGCCAGCAACTTCCCGCTCGCCTTCTCGGTACCCGGCGGCGACACCGCGAGCGCCCTCGCGGCGGGCTGCCCGGTGGTCGTCAAGGCACACCCGGACCATCCGGCCACCTCCGAGCTGTGTGCCGCGCTGCTGCGCCGTGCCGCCAGGGAGGTCGGCCTGCCCGAGGGCGTGGTCAACCTGGTGCACGGCTTCCAGGCCGGTATCGACCTGGTGCGCCATCCGCTGATCACCGCGGCCGGCTTCACCGGCTCGGTCCGCGGCGGCCGCGCCCTGTACGACGCGGCCGCGTCCCGCCCGCACCCGATCCCCTTCCACGGCGAGCTGGGCAGCCTCAACCCCGTGGTGATCACCGAGGCCGCGGCCGCCGAGCGCGCCGAGCAGATCGGTGCCGGGCTGGCCGGGGCGATGACGCTCGGCGTCGGCCAGTTCTGCGTCAAGCCGGGCCTGGTCCTGGCGCCCGACGGGGAGAAGGGCGACCGGCTGCTGAAGGCGCTGACCGCCGCGGTCAGCGACACCGAGGCCGGGGTGCTGCTCGACCACCGGATGCGCGAGGCGTTCCTCGACGGGATCCGCACCCGCGCCGCGCTCCCCGGCGTCGAGGCGCCGGTGACCCCCGGCGCGGGCGGCGAGCACACCGTCAGCGCCGGCTTCCTCGCCGTCCCCGCCGACCATCTGGCCACCGAAGGGCCGCACGACCTCCTCCTGGAGGAGTGCTTCGGCCCGGTCACCGTCGTCGCCCGCTACACCGACGAGGCCGAGATCGGCGCCGTACTCGCCCGGCTGCCCGGCAACCTCTCCGCGACCCTGCAGCTCGGCGAGGCGGAGAGCGCCGGCACCGATGAGGCGGGCCGCGGTGCCCGGCTGCTGGCCCAGGTCACCCCGCTCGCCGGACGGGTGGTCGTCAACGGCTGGCCGACCGGTGTCGCGGTCGCCCCCGCCCAGCACCACGGCGGCCCCTACCCGGCGACCACCTCCACCTCCACCTCCGTCGGCGGCAGCGCCGTCGAACGCTGGCTGCGCCCGGTCGCCTACCAGGACACCCCGCCGGCGCTGCTGCCGCCCGAACTGCGCGAGGACAATCCGCTCGGTCTGCCGCGCCGGGTCGACGGCCGCGCCGAGGGCGCGTAGCGACCGTGCGCCCCGCCCCCGACGAGGCCGCACTCCGGGTCCGCGCCGCGACCGCTGCGGACCTGGCCGCGATCGCCGCCCTGCACTCCGGGGCCCGCGCCGCCTACCACCGCGCCCGCTTCCCGGACGCGCCCTTCGACGTCCCCGCCGAACAGGCCCGTTGGCACGACGCCTGGTCCCGCGACCTGGCCCGGGACGACACCTCCGCGCTCTGCGCCGCCCGGCACGGCACGGTGGTCGGCGCGGCCTCCTACCGCCACCGCGCCGGCCACCAGCCGGCCGTCACCCTCCACCAGCTCCATGTCGACCCCGGCCACTGGGGCACCGGCGTCGGCCTGGCCCTGCACCACGCCTGCTTACGGGCCTGGCACGCGGCCGGCATCTCCCGGGCCGCCCTCGACGTCCTCTGGCACAACCACCGCGCCCGCGCCTTCTACACCCGCCTCGGCTGGCGCCCCGACCCGGACCGCCGCCCCGCCCCGGACGCCACCCATCTCACCCTGACGCTGGACCTGGCGACGGCGCAGACGCCGCCGGCTCCCGCCGGGCGATGAGCTGCAGCCGCTCGGCCGTCCGCCCGTCCAGCGTGGCCACCGACCCCGCCCGCTCCTTCAGCACCGAGAAGCCCGCCTCTCGCACCAGCCCCCGCAGCCGCTCCGGCGGATGGTGCCGGAACACCCCGCCGTCGGGCGTCTCGAACACCCCGTACGTCCCGTACCGTTCCGCGAACCGCGCATACCGCTCCCGGTTGAGCGCATCACCCTGCAACGGCACATCGCTCAGATACAGCACCCCACCGGGCCGCACCACCCTCCCCAGCTCCCCGAC
The DNA here is from genome assembly GCF_028870195.1 of Streptomyces sp. G7(2002). Taxonomy (NCBI): domain Bacteria; kingdom Bacillati; phylum Actinomycetota; class Actinomycetes; order Kitasatosporales; family Streptomycetaceae; genus Streptomyces; species Streptomyces sp. G7(2002). The sequence continues at coordinate 2,668,186 of NZ_CP102609.1, read as the reverse complement.
GATCGCCGTCTGGTCCGCGTCCCGGGGAACACAGGTGAGCACCGCGAACAGCAGCGCCGCATCGAAGGCACCGTCCTCGAACGGCAGCGGAAAACCGGGACAGCGCAGCAGCTCCAGCTCCGGATGCTCCCGCTCCCCCCGCGCGATCAGCGCCGCCGAGACATCCACCCCACACACCGCGCCATACCCGAGCCCGGCCAGCTCGGCGGTCAGCCGCCCGTAACCACAGCCGTAGTCCAGCACCCGCGCGCTCCGCGGCACATACGCATCCAGCAGCGCCGGGTCGAGCGGATGAGTGAAGGTCTTGGCGGACCCGGTCGTCTCCCAGAACCCGAGAAATCCCTGTGACGAGGTCATGCGGGGACCGTACCCACCGGACAGCCGGCCACCCCGCGGAGCTACGGGGTCACTCGGGCGGAGTGCTGTACTGCGCCAACGCGGCCTTGCTGGTCGAGCGGTCCACCAGGCGCAGTTCCCAAGGACCCGTGTTCACATCGAATTCCTTGCCGAAGCCGACCCACTTGCCGGTCATGCGGCGGCCGGTCGGCTCGACCAGCATCTGCACGGCGCCGTGGTAGCGAGCGCCGTTGTAGTAGCCGTCGGCGGCCGTCTGCTCCACCCATGAACCGGTGATGACGTTCCGGTCCACGGTGAGGTCCAGTGTGAGCGGGCTGTCCGGATTGCTGCTCGCACCGGGCAGGCTCTGGGCGGTCAGCCGGTTTCCGTGCTGCACGATCACCACGTAGTGCCTGCCCTCGTACGTGGCGTCCCGGCTGGAGGAGTAGAACTCGTACCGGCTGAGCCACACGCCGGTGAACGACTCCGCGCCCGGCCGCGCGGCATGCTGCGGATCCACGACCGCAGCGGTGCTTTCGCCCCCGCCATCCATGTCGTGCCCTCCTTTCCCGTCTGCGTGAACCCGTGCCATCGGTACCGGCAGGGAGAATCCGAGGGCCTCCACGGGGCGGCCCGTCACCCGCTCCAGGGCCCGTGCGTACACGCCCCTCGGCGTCCTGCTGACACCGGCTTCCCAGCGCTGTACCAAGCGTTTTGACGCCTCGTTGGGCTCTCCCAGCTCGGCGCCCGCGCGCCGTAGCGCGGTCGCTAACTCGTCCTGACTCATGCGCAGCCCCAGCCGCACGGCCCGCAGCACATCATTCGGCACCACAGCAGTCGTCGTCATGACGTCAAAGCTAGACCGAATCACCGTCGAATGACACCGGTTTGACGCCCACCCAGGTGTCGTTGGCACGGTTCCGAGTGACGCCCCGGTGACGCCCCAAGCGTCGTCGTGATGTCCCTTGCACGCCGCGACCATCGAAGCACCGAGAAACGGTCGAGGAGAGGCGGAGCACATGGCCAACGGCAATTCTGGGGCACCCGGAGGCGGTGTCGGCGCAGCGGTTTCCCTTTCGCTGCCAGAGCTCCAACCCACCCCCGTGGAGGGCTGCGCCGTCTGCGTCGCCCTCGCCGTGCAGCGCAGGGAAGCGCGCGAACGCGGTGATCTGTCCGCCGCGACGGACGCGAACGTGCGGCTCCGGAACCACCGTGACCACGTGGGGAACCGCCCATGACCATGACCGTGCGCGTCTCCCGCGACTCCGGCAGGACCTGGGGGGCCGCGGTCACGTACCCGGCCGACGGTGCTGACAGGTCCCTCGGCCCGGAGGCATCGGGAGTCTGGCCCCCGTGCGGATGCCCCCGCTGTGTGCGGGCTCAGGAAGCCCTTCCCCCGTCCCCCACGACAGAGCCACGAGGAAGCGCAAGATCGGCACATGCTTGATCCGGGCGGTACGCGAAGGCCGCGCGTCCCGAGCGGGAATACCGCCCCCACCCCCAAGGTTTCACCACCACACACCCACCTTGAGGAAAGTCAGCTCATGCGCGTCGAAATCTGGTCCGACATCGCCTGCCCCTGGTGCTACATCGGCAAGGCCCGCTTCGAGGCCGGGCTCGCCGCCTTTGCGCACCGCGACGAGGTCGAGGTGGTGCACCGCTCCTTCGAGCTGGATCCGAAGGCGCCGGCCGCCACCGACGTCCCGGTGCTGGACATGCTCGCCACGAAGTACGGCGTGAGCCGTGCGCAGGCCGAGGCGATGGAGGCGCGCGTCGCCGACGCGGCGGCGGGGGAGGGGCTGGACTACCGCTCCGACCGGATCCACGGGAACACCTTCGACCTGCACCGGCTGCTGCACCTCGGCAGGGCGCACGGCGTCCAGGAGGCGCTGCTGGACGCCTTCTACCGCGCCAACTTCGCCGAGGCCAGGCTGCTCGGTGACCCCGCCGTGCTCCGTGAGATCGCCGTCGGCGCGGGGCTGCCCGCGGACGAGGTTGCCCGAGTGCTGGCCGACCCCGGGGCGTATGCGCGGGAGGTACGGGCCGAGGAGCGCGAGGCCGCGGAGCTGGGCGCCACGGGCGTGCCGTTCTTCGTCATCGACCGCCGGTACGGCATCTCGGGCGGGCAGCCCGCGGAGGTCTTCCGGGAGGCCCTGGAGCGGGCGTACGCCGACGGTGCCGAGCCGTCACAGCCCGCCGGTGACGAGGCCGGTGCGGCCCCGGTGTGCGGGGACGACGGGTGCGCCGTGCCCGGGAAGTGAGACCGGGGCCGGTCCGGCCGCACCCGGTGTGACCTGCGCCGATAAGGAACCGTTGCGGGCCGGCCGAGCAAAGTCGCCATGGACGTGGCGCGAGGTGCCGAGCAGAGTGGGGACATGCATCGACGTGAGCCACTCGGCGGGGCCGAATTCGCGCCCGAGACGACCTATCTGAACTCCGCCTCGTCCGGACTCCTTCCGCGCCGCGCCGCCGACGCCCTGCGCGCGGCCATCGACGAGTCCGCCTCCTACGGCACGATGGGCCGCGACTACCTCGCCGCCACCACGGCCTCCCGCGCCGCCTTCGCCCGGCTGATGGACCTCCCCGCCGAGCGGGTGGCCGTCGGCAGCTCGGTCGCGGTGCAGTCCGCGTTCGTGGCGGCCTCGCTCCCGGAGGGCGCCGAAGTGCTGGCCCCCGAGGGCGACTTCAGCTCCCTGGTCAATCCGCTCGCCGCCCACCCCGGCATCAAGCTGCGTACCGTGCCGCTGGAGGCGCTCGCCGATGCGGTGCGCCCCGGCACCGCGCTGGTCGCCTTCAGCGCCGTGCAGTCGCTGGACGGCCGGATCGCCGATATGGCGGCGGTCCGCGAGGCGGCGGCGGCCCACGGGGCGCGCACCTACCTCGACATCACCCAGGCCGCCGGCTGGCTGCCGCTGCGCGCCGCGGACTTCGACTTCGTGGTCGCCGGGGCCTTCAAGTGGCTGCTGTGCCCGCGCGGGACGACGTTCATGGCGTTCGGCGGGGACTTCGGGCGGGGCGAGGAGTGGCCGGCCGCGCTCCATGCGGGCTGGGTCGCCGGTGAGGACATCGGCGAGTCCAACTACGGGCTGATCCAGCCGGCCGCCACCGCCCGGCGTTTCGACGAACCGCACGCCCACTTCTCCTACGTCGGCGCCGAACAGTCCCTCGGTCTCCTCGGGGAGCTGGGCGTGTCCGCCATCCACGCCCACGACACCGCACTCGCCGAGTACTACCGCGCGGGGCTGGCCGAGCGCGGTCTGACGCCCCGGCCCGCGCCCGGTTCGGCGATCGTCTCCACCCCCGGGATCGCGGACGCCGAGCACCGGCTGGCCGAGGCAGGGGTGCGGGTCTCGGTGCGCGGCGGGCTGCTCCGCGCGGCCTTCCACCTCTACAACTCGACGGACGACGTGGACCGGTTGCTGGCCCTGCTGAGGTAGGACCGGTCCGCCGTACCGGCCGTACAACACGGCGCGGCCGCCGCACAGACCAGCTGTGCGGCGGCCGCGCCACCGGTGCGAGTGTCCCCTAACGCACCGGAGTGAAGTCGCGGGCCCCGATGTACTCCGGGCGCCGGACCGGTGCCGCGAACGGCTCCACCGCAGCGTTCTCCACGCTGTTGAAGACGATGAAGACATTGCTGCGCGGGTAGGGCGTGATGTTGTCGCCCGAGCCGTGCATGGCGTTGCAGTCGAACCACGTCGCCGAGCCGGCCTTACCGGTGAAGAGACGGATGCTGTGCTTGTCCGCCATCTTCGTGAGCACCTCGTCCGACGGGATGCCCGCGTCCTGCATCTGCAGCGACCGCTTGTAGTTGTCCTTCGGCGTCGCACCCTCGCAGCCCACGAAGTACTCGTGCGAGCCGGGCATGATCATCAAGCCGCCGTTGGTGTCGTAATTCTCCGTCAGCGCTATCGAGACCGACACGGTGCGCATGTTCGGCAGTCCGTCCTCGGCGTGCCAGGTCTCGAAGTCCGAGTGCCAGTAGAAGCCGGAGGCACCGAAGCCCGGCTTCACATTGATGCGCGACTGGTGGACATAGACGTCCGAGCCGAGAATCTGACGGGCACGGCCGACCACGCGCGGGTCGGAGACCAGCTTGGCGAACACCTCGCTGATCTTGTGCACCTCGAACACGGTCCGTACGTCCTGAGACTTCGGCTCGACGATGGAGCGCGGGTCGGCGCGCATCGTCGGGTCGAGGACGAGACGGTCCAGTTCGGCGCGGTACACCGCGACTTCTTCCGCCGTGAGCAGTTCCCCGATGGCGAAAAAGCCGTCGCGTTCGAAGTCGCTCAGCTCGGACGGCTCGAAGGGGCCGGCCGTTCCGGGCTGCGACCACACCACCGGGTCCTTCCGCGGGGTGATGACCTCAGCGGTCCCACGGGTCGGGTACAGGTCGGCGGTGCGCTCGGGTGCGGTGGTCATGGTGTTGCCTTCCTCTCCTCTCGTACGGAATCTGGCTTACGTGCGCGTGCGTGCCTTCCTCAGCGCTGCCGGACGGGGCAGGCGGATGGCCTCAGACCGTCTCGGGCTCAGACTCCGGTTCGGTGAGAAGCGGGTAGACCCCGTTCTCGTCGTGGTCCTCGCGGCCGGTGACGGGCGGGTTGAAGACACACACGCAGCGGAAGTCCTCCTTGATCCGCATGGTGTGCTTCTCGTGCCCGTCGAGCAGGTACATCGTGCCCGGCGTGATGGTGTACTTCTCGCCGGTCTCGTCGTTCGTGAGCTCGGCCTCACCCTCTACGCAGAGTACGGCCTCGATGTGGTTCGCGTACCACATCGACGTCTCGGTCCCGGCGTACAGGGTGGTCTCGTGCAGCGAGAAGCCGACGCGCTCCTTGGCGAGCACGATGCGCTTGCTCTCCCAGGTGCCGGACTTGGCCTTGACGTGGCGGTCGGTGCCTTCGATGTCCTTGAAGGATCGGACGATCACGGTGACTCGGTGCCTTTCTGTGGAACGGTAAGGGGCTCTGGAGTGGTCAGACGCAGTCGCGGACCGCGCGGGCGAGGATCCGGAGTCCCTCGTCCAGCTCCTCGGGGGTGGTCGTCAGCGCGGGCAGCAGCTTGACGACCTCGCTCTCCGGGCCGGAGGTCTCGATCAGCAGACCCAGCTCGAAGGCGCGCTTGGCGATCTTGTCGGCGGTGGGCTTGTCGTTGAGCTCCATGCCCCACACCAGACCGCGGCCGCGGTACTCGGCGATGGCGTCCGGGTGCTCCTCGGCAATGGCCTTGAGGTGTGCTTCGACGATCTCACCGCGGGCGAGAGTCTGCTTCTCCATCTGGCCGTCGGCCCAGTAGGTGTCCAGCGTCGCGGCGGCGGTGACGAACGCCGGGTTGTTGCCGCGGAAGGTGCCGTTGTGCTCGCCCGGCTCCCAGATGTCCAGCTCAGGCTTGAACAGGGTGAGCGCGAGCGGCAGGCCGTAGCCGCTGATGGACTTCGAGACGGTGACGATGTCCGGCACGATGCCCGCCTCCTCGAAGGAGAAGAAGGCACCCGTACGGCCGCAACCCATCTGGATGTCGTCGACGATGAGCAGCATGTCCCAGCGCTCACACAGGTCGGCGAGGGCACGCAGCCACTCGGGACGGGCGACGTTGATGCCGCCCTCGCCCTGGACCGTCTCGACGATCACGGCGGCGGGGGTGTTCAGACCGGAGCCCTGGTCCTCCAGCAGCCGCTCGAACCACAGGAAGTCCGGGTAGGTGCCGTCGAGGTAGTTGTCGAACGGCATCGGGGTGCCGTGCACCAGCGGGATACCGGCGCCGGCGCGCTTCATGGAGTTACCGGTGACGGCCAGCGCGCCCAGGGACATGCCGTGGAAGGCGTTGGTGAAGGACACGATCGACTCGCGGCCCTTGACCTTACGGGCGAGCTTCAGCGCGGCCTCGACGGAGTTGGCGCCCGTCGGGCCCGGGAACATGACCTTGTAGGGCAGGTCACGCGGCCGCAGGATGATGTTCTGGAACGACTCCAGGAACGCCCGCTTGGCCGTGGTGGACATGTCCAGGCCGTGGGTGACGCCGTCCCGCTCGATGTAGTCGATCAGGGCGCGTTTGAGGACCGGGTTGTTGTGGCCGTAGTTGAGCGATCCGGCCCCGGCGAAGAAGTCGAGGTAGGTGTGGCCGTCCTCGTCGGTCATGCGGCTGCCCTGCGCACGGTCGAAGACGGTGGGCCAGCTACGGCAGTAGCTGCGGACCTCCGACTCCACGGTCTCGAAGACGCTCAGATCGGGCTGGGTGATGGTCACAGCATGCTCCTGGGAGATGAGTGGCGAAAGGATGAGAAGTCTGTAGGGGGCTGGGCGGTCCCGGCGGTGTCACGGGGGTGTGGTGCCGGGTCCCGCATGACCGCTGCGGCGTCGTCGCCGCGCGGTCCTGGGTGCGTCAGGAGTGCCCCGTGCCGGCCGGTGGCTCGAACGGGCCGATGAGGTGCAGCACCTCCGGCTCGTGGCCCTGCTCCGGGAACAGCCCCGCGTCGAAGAGCACCTCGCTCTTGAGGGGCACTGAGTGCCGCTCGGCGAAGGACGCGAACAACCGGTTGGATGCGGTGTTGTCGGGTGTCACGGTGGTCTCGACGAAACGTACGCCCAGCTCGTCCCTGGCCCGGGCGGTCAGCCCGTCCAGGAGTGCGGCCGCCAGGCCCTGCCCACGGTGCGCGTCGTCGACGGCGACCTGCCAGACGACGAGGGTCTCCGGGCGCTCGGGGCGGAGGTATCCGGTGATGAAGGCGGCCGGCTCGCCCTCCGTGTCGCGGGCGACGACGGAGGTGGCGGCGAAGTCGCGACACCACAGGAGGTAGCTGTAGGAGGAGTTGAGATCCAGCGTCTTCGAGTCGCGGGCGATGCGCCAGATCGCGGCTCCGTCCTCCACGCGTGGGGTGTCGAGCTTGAAGCCCTCCGGAAATTCTCTGATATCGCTTCGGGCACCTGCATGGTCTGCTTGTGCGGCGGTCATGGGAATTAAATTTACCCAGGGAAAAGGGAAATTGCATCGCGGGCAGGGGTTACGGAAGCGAGCAAGATGTGTTATCGCGCGGGGGCGCCCGGGTGCGCGATGCCACCGCGAGATGTCCCCATTTGACCAGGAGGTTCGGGGTGAAACGGACACGTTGTGTAGTCGGTCACAGCTCCGTAACGCCCATGAGATCCGTCCGAATTATGGAACTTGCCGCTAGCAAAATCTTAGCGTTTGAGCTGCGGAAAAGCGGGCAGAAGAATACGGGAAGCTGTACTTCTGAGGAATTGGGAATTCGCCGCCGGAAGGCCGGACGGAAGGCCCATGGAAACCTGCGCGACGTGACCGTGACAAGACCCGCAAGAACATGCGCGAGGCGATGTGCGGGAAGGCTGCGGGAAATGTACGGAGAGTGGCGGGGAACGCACGGAGAACTGTGCGGCGCGGGTGGCGGAAGCTCTACGGAGAGTGCGCGGATATCGGTGAGGACCGAAAGTCCGGCGGGGCGCCGGGTTCCCGGGGAAACGGCAGGCGGAAAGCGGCCGATCCATGGCGTGACCGCCCGCTCACTCTGTCCGGCGCGACGCCTAAAGTGCCGGTATGACGTCCATGAGTGAAGGTGCGGTGCTGCACCTCAAGGGGAGGGTCCTCGTCGGACCGGACGAGGTGCGCGACGAGCTGTGGGTGGTCGGCGGCCGGGTGACGTTCGACCGGCCGGTGATGGCACGGGATGCCATCACCGTGACGGGCTGGGCCCTGCCCGGCCTGGTCGACGCCCACTGCCATGTGGGCCTGGACGCACACGGCCCGGTGGACGCCCCCACCAGCGAGAAGCAGGCGCTCACCGACCGTGACGCCGGCACCCTGCTGATCCGCGACGCCGGATCCCCCTCCGACACCCGCTGGGTCGACGACCGCGAGGACCTGCCGCGGATCATCCGCGCCGGCCGCCACATCGCCCGTACCAAGCGCTACATCCGCAACTACGCGCACGAGATCGAGCCGGAGGACCTGGTCGCCTACGTCGCCAGGGAGGCCCGCCGCGGTGACGGCTGGGTCAAGCTCGTCGGGGACTGGATCGACCGCTCCACGGGCGATCTGGAGGCCTGCTGGCCCCGGGGAGCGGTCGAGGCCGCCATCGCCGAGGCTCACCGGCTGGGCGCCCGGGTGACCGCCCACTGCTTCGCCGAGGACACCCTCGCCCCGCTCGTCGAGGCCGGTATCGACTGCATCGAGCACGCCACCGGGCTCACCGAGGAGACCATCCCGCTGTTCGCCGAGCGCGGAGTGGCCATCGTCCCCACGCTCGTCAACATCGCCACCTTCCCGCGGCTCGCGGACGGCGGTGAGGCGAAGTTCCCGCGCTGGGCGGACCACATGCGGCGCCTGCACGACCGCCGCTACGACACCGTCCGGGCGGCCTACGACGCCGGGGTGCCCGTCTTCGCCGGTACGGACGCCGGCGGCTCGCTCGCCCACGGCCTGGTCGCCGAGGAGGTCGTCGAGCTGACCCGGGCCGGGCTGCCCGCCGTGGCGGCCCTCTCGGCCACCACCTGGGGCGCCAGGGACTGGCTCGGCCGCCCCGGCCTCACCGAGGGCGCCCCGGCGGACCTGGTGGTCTACGAGAGCGATCCGCGCGAGGACGTCCGGGTGCTGGCCGCACCGCGCCGGGTGGTGCTGCGAGGGCAGATCGTGGGGTAGCCGCAGGGGCGATCCGGTGGACCTGCCCGGTCAACGCGGGTCACCCGGGAGGTGGGGCGGCTGGGGCGCGGGTGGTGCCCCGAGTCGGAGGAATCGAATAAAGGCACGGAAACCACCCTTTGGGATGAACTGACGTCACGTGGCTGCCCGTTCACCCTCGGTACGGACACGATGTGCGGGTCGATGCCGTCGGCCCGCGTGATGTCCCCCATTGGCGCGGCCGGCGGCTCCATTTCTCCTGTGAGGGTTCCACACACGTGTCCACCAGTCCCACCAGCTCCTTCGGCATGCCCCGACGCCTCGCCGCGACCCTCGTCGCCACCGCGCTCACGGCCGGTCCCGCCGTCCTCCTCGGCGCCGTCCCCGCGCATGCCACCGGAGACCATGGCCCGGCCCGCGGCACCGCCGACGCGGTCGTGCTGCGTACCGGCGTGAACGTCGGGCTGCTCAACAAGACGCTCGACGTCCCGCTGAACGTCGCCCTCAACGAGGTGCACGCCCCGGCCTCCGCCAGCAAGACCGCGCTCACCGTCAAGCTCGACGGCATCGACCACGGCAGGCCGTTCAGCGTGCTGCGCGCCGACGCCGCCACCGCACGGGCCACCGCCGACCGCCGCAAGGCCGAGGGCTACGCCAACGTCGTGCGGGCGAAGGTGCATCTGCCCGGTCTGCCGCTGCTGTCCCTGATCGAGGTCCAGCAGGTCACCGCCAAGGCGGTCTGCGAGGCGGGCACCCGGCCCCGGGCCGAGTCGAATGTGCTGGGCAGCGTGCGGGTGCTGGGCAAGAAGGTCACGCTCACCGCGGGCGGCACGACGGACGTCAAGGTGCCGGGGGTGGGCCGGGTGCGGCTCGACCTGTCCAAGAAGAACGTCACGTCCAAGGGCGCCGCGGCCACCGCGCTCGACCTCAACGTCTCCCTCAACCCGCTGAAGCTGAACGTCGCCGACGTGCAGGGCCGGGTCACGCTGGCCAAGGCCACCTGCACCACGCCGCGCGGCAAGGCGCCCGAGCAGGGCGGCTCCGGCGGCACCAGCGGCGGCCAGACGAGCGGCGGTTCCAGCGGCGGCCAGACGGGCGGCGGCACCGAGCCAGCCGGCGGCAAGGACACCGAGGTGACGGGCTCCGGGCCCCGCACCCAGAACCTCGCGGAGACCGGCGGCAGTTCGGCCACCCCGTACCTCGCCGGCGGCGCCGCGCTGCTGCTCGCCGCGGGCGCCGGGTCGATGGTCTTCGCCCGCAAGCGCCGCAGCGCCGCACCGCAGGGCGGCCGCGGCTGACCGACCCCGTACACCGCGCCGGTGCTGTGGGGGCGTCGCGCGCGGAGTACGGCCCGGGGTGTGCCGTGCGGGCCGCGGAACGTACGGCACACCCCACCCCCGCCGGGGACCCCGCGCAGCGTGGTGTGCCGGGGGACCCGGCGGGGTCCGTCCGCGGGAGGACGCCGGGTACGCCCTACCGGAGCACCTCGCCCAGCGCCGTCACGAAGCGGTCCGTCGTGGCCCGGTCGCGCACCGCGAGCCGCAGCCAGTCGGGGCCCAGGCCGGGGAAGGTGTCGCCGCGGCGCACCGCGAAACCGCGGTCCCGCAGCGCGGCCCGCACCCCGTGCGCGTCCGGCAGCCGGATCAGCACGAACGGGCCCGCCGCCGGGCCGACCGTCCGGATCTGCCGGAACTCGCCCAGCCGGGCCAGCAGATGAGCCCGGTCCCCGGCGATCTCCTCGGCCGCCGCGGCCGCCTCCGCCAGCGCCCGGGGCGTACAGCACGCCTCGGCGGCGGCCAGGGCGGGGCTGGAGACCGGCCACAGCGGCTGGGCCCGCTCCAGGGCGGCGACGGTGTCCGCGGCGGCCAGGACGTAGCCGATCCGCAGCCCGGCCAGCCCCCAGGTCTTGGTGAGGCTGCGCAGCACCACCAGACCCGGCAGATCCGTGCGCCCGGCCAGCGACGCCCGCTCACCGGGCACCGCGTCCATGAACGCCTCGTCCACCACCAGCGTCCGGCCGGGCCGCGCCAAGGAGGCCAGCACCTCCGCGGGGTGCAGGACCGAGGTGGGGTTGGTGGGGTTGCCGACGACGACCAGATCGGCGTCCTCGGGCACCGCGGCCGGGTCCAGCCGGAAGTCGTCCCGGGCGTCGAGCAGCACCCGTCCGACCTCGTGACCGGCGTCCCGCAGCGCCGCCTCGGGCTCGGTGAACTGCGGATGCACCACCACCGGCCGCCGGGCCGCCACCGCGCGCGCGATCAGCACGAACGCCTCCGCGGCCCCGGAGGTGAGCAGCACCCGGTCCGCGGGCAGACCGTGCCGGGCCGCCACCGCCCGGCGCGCCGCGCGGCCGTCGGGGTACGCGGCGAGACCGTCCAGCGACGCGGCGATGTGCGCCTTGAGCCAGGCCGGGGGAGTGCCGGTGCGGACATTGACCGCCAGATCCGTCAGCCCGGCGTCGGCGCCCCGTACTTCGGCGTCGCCGTGGTGCCGCAGGTCGGGTTCGTGCGGCGGGGCGGCCGGGCCGGGGTCCCGGAGCGGTGCGGATCCGGTGCGCGGGGGCATGCTCACCGTTCCCCGGTGCCCGCGGCCAGGGAGGCGCTCTCCCGTGGCGCGCCGTGCGCGGGCCGGGCGTCCTCCGCCGCCGCCCGGCACTCGCACGACGCGCCCGCCACCGCCGCGCGGTAGCGCTCCATGACCACGTCGGCCACCTCGGCCTCCGGCCCGATCACCTGCGCGGCGTAGACCTCGGTGTCGGGGTGCGCCGCCGCCCAGCCCTCGGCCTGCATCCACAGCCGCTCCACCGGGCCGCCGGCGAAGAGGAAGTAGGGCAGGACCACGACCCGGGCCGGCCCGCCGGTGCCCGCCGCGGCCGCCAGCGCCCGGCACCGGTCGAGGCCGGCCGGGACGTCGGGTGCCGCCTGCGTAACGAACGCGGTCTCCACGCCCGCGAAGCCGCGCCCCTCCCACAGCAGCCGCGCCGCGCGCACCACTTCGGCGTTGGCGTACGGATCGGCAGCGCCGCGGCCCACCAGCAGCACCGTGGTGCGGGCCCGGTCCGCGGGCCTGCGGGCGCCGCTGCCCAGTGCCTCGTCCAGCCGCCGCTCCAGCACGTCGAGCAGCTTGGGGTGCGGTCCCAGCTCGGTGCCGCAGACGTGGCCGAGTCCGGGGTGGCGCTCGCCCGCCCGCTCCAGCACCTGGGGCAGCGCCTCCGGGACCGGCCCGGTCGGGGCGGTCAGCAGCGGTATGACGGCGAGCCGGTTCGCGCCCTCCCCGACGAGGCCGTCGATGGCGTCGTCCAGCGGCAGCGGCGAGGCCGGGACACCGAAGAACCCGCCGGCGACCGGCACTTCGGGATGGCGCTCGCCGAGCAGACGCACCAGCGCGCGCAGGGCGTCGGCCCCGCCTTCGTCGCGGGTGCCGTGACCGGCGATGAGCAGTGCGGGAGGGGTCGTCACGAGGTCTCCTTGGTACCGGTGGGTCCGCTGCCGGGCGCCGGGTCACCGACGACCGCCGTCCACCGACCCGGGCCATGGCGGGGCGGGTTGGGGGAGGTCATGACGATATCCGCAGCGGAAGAGCGGTCGGCGGCCGCTCCCTCCCTACCAGCGGTAAGGGCACCGCTGTCCGTTACAGCGGGCCCGGCCAGCGCACAGGTCGCCCGGGCCGGCCGGCCCTGCGGCGCGGACTTCCGCTTTCCGGCGACCAGTTCCGCGCCCGGGCCCGCGGCCAGCAGCGCCGCCGCCTCGGCCACGCTCGGCGTCCCGACGGCGGCCGCCGCGGCCGTGGACGGACCGGGCACCCGCACCGCCGCCAGGGCCGCCGCCGGGAACGACCGCAACGGCACCCCCAGCCGTCGTGCCGCGCCGAGCAGACCGGGCTCCGCCGCCTTGGCCGCGACCGTCGCCAGCGCGACGACCGGCCGGGCCGTACACCCCGCCGCCGCGCGGGCGGCCGCGATCAGCTCCAGCACCTCGGACACCGCGACACCGCGGCTCGCCCCCACCCCGACGACCAGCGGCGCGGCAGCAGCGCCGGTCCCGTCGGGTGCCCCGTGCCTCATACCGCGACGGCTCCCCGGCCGCAGGCGAGCGGGCCGTGCCGCTCCTCCAGGCGCGCGGTGAGCCCGACGGGCCCGGCGGTGACCGCCGCACCCGGCCGGCGGACGCCGCGCGCGGCCGTCCCGGCCCGGGCCGCCCCGCCGCCGGTGCCGCGGGTCATCGGGTGGCGCCCCGGGCCGGTGTGCTCCGTGCCGCGCTCGCCACCAGCCGTCCGGCCAGCGACGGTTCGGCGGCCCAGTGCACATGCAGATACGAGGCATGCACCCCGCCGGCCACGAAGCCCTCCACCCGCCGCTCCGGATGCGTCAGCCCCCAGGCCGGGTCCGCGCCCGCGCCCGGCTCCAGCACCGTGCGGTGGAACTCATGGCCGCGCACCCGGGTGCCGGCCGCGGCCAGCGCGTTGTCCCGCAGCGCCACCGCCTCGCGGTAGCCGAGGGTGAGGCGTTCGGTCATCCGGGCCTCGGCGGGCAGCACCCCGCACATCGGCTTCCCGTCGAGGGACCGGGACAGGTAGAGCAGCCCGGCGCACTCGGCGGACACCGGCGCCCCGGACGCGGCCAGCGCCGCCACCTCCGCGCGCAGCGGGGCGTTCGCCGACAGATCCGGCGCGTACACCTCGGGAAAGCCGCCGCCGATCACCAACCCCTGCGTGCCGGGCGGCAGGTGTTCGTCCCGCAGCGGGTCGAACGGGGCCACCTCGGCACCCGCGGCGGCCAGCAGCTCGGCGTGTTCGGCGTACGAGAAGGTGAACGCGGCGCCGCCCGCGACGGCGATCAGCGGCTTCTCCGGGGCGGCCGGCCCCTCGGCCGGCGCGAGTTCCGCCGCCGGGTCCCAGGGCGCGTCCGGCAGCTCCGGCACCGTACGGGCCAGCGCCACCAGCGCCTCCAGGTCGCAGCCCTCGCGGACCCGCGCGGCGAGTTCGGCCACCGACTCCACCGCGTCGGACCGCCGCTCGGCGACCGGCACCAGGCCCAGGTGCCGGGACGGCGTACCGGCCCGCCCGTCACGGCGCAGGGCGCCCAGCACCGGCACACCGGAGGAGTCCATCGCCTCCCGCAGCAGCTCCTCGTGGCGGTCCGAGCCGACCTTGTTGAGGATCACCCCGGCCAGCCGCACCTCCGGATCCCAGGAGGCGAAGCCGTGCACCAGCGCGGCCACCGACCGGGACTGCGAGGACGCGTCCACCACCAGCACCACCGGCGCCCGCAGCAGCTTCGCCACATGCGCCGTCGAGGACAGCTCGCCCATCCCGGACGCCCCGTCGAACAGCCCCATCACGCCCTCGACGAGCGCGAGATCGGCGCCCGCCGCACCGTGCAGGAACAGCGGCGCGATCCGGTCAGGACCGCACAGATAGGCGTCCAGATTGCGGCCGGGACGGCCGGTGGCCAGGGAGTGATAACCCGGATCGATGTAGTCCGGACCGACCTTGTGCGGTGACACCACGAGACCGGCCTCGGCGAACGCCGCCATCAGACCGGTGGCCACCGTGGTCTTGCCCGCGCCCGACGACGGTGCGGCGATCACCAGCCGGGGGATCGAACCGCCGCTCATGCCCTGCTCGCCCCGTTCACCATTCGATGCCCCGCTGGCCCTTCTGGCCCTCGTCCATCGGGTGCTTGACCTTGGTCATGTCCGTCACCAGATCGGCGAAGTCCAGCAGCGCCTCGGGGGCGCCCCGTCCGGTGATGACGACATGCTGCGTACCGGGGCGGTCGCGCAGCACCGACACGACCTCGTCGGTGTCGATCCAGCCCCACTTCAGCGGATAGGCGAACTCGTCCAGCACCAGCAGCTTGTAGGTCTCCGCGGCCAGGTCCCGCTTGACCTGCTCCCAGCCCTCGCGCGCCGCGTCCTCGCTGGAGGCGATGTCGCGCTGCACCCAGGACCAGCCCTCGCCCATCTTGTGCCAGGCGACGGTGCCGCCCTCACCGGACTCACCGAGCACCTTCAGCGCCCGCTCCTCGCCGACCTTCCACTTC
This sequence comes from Streptomyces sp. G7(2002), assembly GCF_028870195.1. Classification (NCBI taxonomy): domain Bacteria; kingdom Bacillati; phylum Actinomycetota; class Actinomycetes; order Kitasatosporales; family Streptomycetaceae; genus Streptomyces; species Streptomyces sp. G7(2002). The sequence continues at coordinate 2,653,173 of NZ_CP102609.1, read as the reverse complement.
GCCGACTTCACGAACTGGAACACCCCGACCGGCCAGCCCTGGTTCCAGGCGCGCAGCGCCAGCCCGAAGGCGGCGGTGGACTTGCCCTTGCCCTGGCCGGTGTGGACGAACACCAGCGGACGGTTGCGGCGCTGGCGGGTGGTGAGCCCGTCGTTCGGTACGACGGACGGCTGTCCCTGCGGCATTACGCGGCCTTCCTGTTGCCTTGCACGGTCCGTACGAGCGCGGAGACGCTGTCCGCGCGCAGCTCGTCGAGGGTGATCGCGGTGCCCTGCAGCTCACGGGCCAGCTCGCCCGCGAGACCCAGCCGCACCGGACCCGCCTCACAGTCCACGACCACCGAAGCGGTCCCCTCCGCGGCCAGCAGCCGGGCCGCGCGGCCGGCGCGCACCACCGGCTCCGGCCCGCCGGTCGCCCGGCCGTCGGTGACGACCACCAGTAGCGGCCGCCGCGAGGCATCCCGCATCCGCTCCACCCGCAGCACCTCATGGGCCCTCAGCAGGCCCTCGGACAGCGGCGTACGGCCCCCCGTCGGCAGCTGCTCCAGCCGCGCCGCGCCCGCCTCGACCGAGGACGTCGGGGGCAGCGCCAGCTCGGCGCCGGTGCCGCGGAAGGTGATCAGGCCGATCTTGTCGCGCCGCTGGTAGGCGTCCAGCAGCAGCGAGAGCACCGCGCCCTTGACCGCGCTCATCCGCTTCCGCGCCGCCATCGAACCGGACGCGTCCACGACGAACAGGACCAGATTGCCCTCCCGGCCCTCGCGGACCGCCTCGCGCAGATCGTCCCGGCGCACCACCAGTCCCCGCCCGCTGCGGCCACGGGCCCGCTGGTGCGGCGCCGCGGCCTGCACGGTCGCCGACAGATGCAGCTTGCCCAGGGCGCCGTGCGGGCGGCGGGCCCCGGTCGTCCGGCCGTGGGCGGTACGGGCACGGGAGCGGCGGCCGTCCGCGCCCTCGCCCAGGCCCGGCACATCGAGGCGCCGGGTCTTGAACGGCTCGGTGGCCCCGACCGCCGCTTTCTCGCCGGCCGCGCCGCCCTGCGGCGCGCTCCCGGGCTCGGGCTGCTCGGCCTGTCCGGGCTTCTCGGGGGCCTGGGGAGGCTGCGGGGCCTCCCGGTCCTGCTGGTGGGGGAGTTCGGCCTCCGGCGGGAGCGGGGACTCCTCCGGACCGCCGTCCTGCGGCGGGTGCCCGCCGCCGTCGGGACCGCCCCCGTCGGGACCGCCGTCCGGACCGTCCGGCTCCGGGTCGTCGTCGCCGTCCGTGCCCTCGTCCGCGCCGAACTCCTCCAGCGTCTGATCGAGCTTGTCCTCGTCCAGGCCGGGGGCGTCGAAGGGGTTGCGGCGCCGGCGGTGCGGCAGCGCCAGCAGCGCCGCCTGACGGACGTCCTCCTCCAGGACGTCGGTCCGCCCCGCCCAGGCGGCCAGCGCCGTGGCGGTCCGCGCCATCACGATGTCCGCGCGCATCCCGTCCACCTCGAACGCGGCACAGGTCGCGGCGATCTGCCGCAGCGCCGCGTCGCCGAGCATCACCGCCGGCAGCAGCTCCCTGGCCGCGGTGATCCGCCCGCGCAGCGCGTCCTCCTCGGCCGCCCAGCGGGCCGCGAAACCGGCCGGATCGGCGTCGTATGCCAGCCGGCGCCGGACCACCTCCACCCGCTGGCCGGGCTCCCGGGAGGCGGCGACCTCGACGGTGAGCCCGAACCGGTCCAGCAACTGCGGCCGCAGCTCGCCCTCTTCGGGGTTCATGGTCCCGACGAGCAGGAAGCGGGCCGCGTGCCGTACGGAGACCCCTTCGCGCTCCACGTACGAGGCACCCATGGCGGCCGCGTCCAGCAGCAGGTCCACGAGGTGGTCATGGAGCAGATTGACCTCGTCGACGTACAGGATCCCGCGGTGGGCGTCCGCCAGCAGGCCCGGCTCGAAGGCCTTCACGCCCTCCGACAGCGCCCGCTCGATGTCCAGCGCGCCGACCAGCCGGTCCTCGGAGGCGCCGACGGGCAGTTCGACCATCCGCGTCGGGCGCTCCTCGACGGCGCCCGTCCCGTGTGGCCCGTCGGGGCAGCCGGGGTCGGGCGCGGCCGGGGCGCAGGCGAAGCGGCAGCCGCCGATCACGTCCACGGCCGGCATCAGCGCCGACAGCGCCCGGACGGCGGTGCTCTTGGCGGTGCCCTTCTCGCCGCGGACCAGCACGCCGCCCACCGCGGGGCTCACCGCGTTCAGCAGCAGCGCGAGCCGCAGATCATCCATCCCGACCACTGCGGTGAAGGGGTACTGCGGGGTCGTGTCGTGCGTGGTCGTGTGCGCGGTCGTCATGCTGTGTCGTCCTCCACGTCGCCGTCGAGCTCCGGATTCGTCGTGTGCGTACCCCTCATGGCGCCCCCGGAGGCACGAACGGCAGCCCCTCCGGCACCCCTTCCTCGATCAGCCGCAGCAGCGCGCCGGTGTCCGCGTGCTCCTCGATCAGATCGCCCAGCCGGTCCAGCTGCTCCTCGCGCAGGGTGCCGAAGCTGGTGTCGGGGGCCGGGACGAACGCCCGGCCCGCGTCCGCCGCGACCCGCCGCAGGAACGCCCGGCGGAAGCCGTTGCTCTCCAGCGAGCCGTGCCAGTGCGTGCCCCATACGGAACCGGTCCGGCAACCGTCCAAGAACTCCTCGTCCCCGCCGGTCACTTCGGCGACACCGTGGTGGATCTCGTACCCTTCCACCGGCTCGCCCAGCGCCTCACCGGCCGGCCGCGCGAGGGTCTTCTCCACCGCGAACCGCACCCTTACGGGCAGCAGCCCCAGCCCCTCGACCGCGCCCGCCTTCGACTCGACCTCGTCCTCGATGTGCGCGCCGAGCATCTGGAAGCCGCCGCAGATGCCCAGCACCGGGCGGCCCTCGGCGGCCCGCCGGGCGATCGCGTCCGCCAGCCCGCGCTCCCGCAGCCACTCCAGCGCCCGCACCGTGCCCCGGGTCCCCGGCAGCACCACCAGATCGGCGTCGGCCAGCTCCTCGGCCCGGTCCACGAACCGCACCACCACGCCCGGTTCGGCGGCCAGCGCGTCCACGTCCGTGAAGTTCGACATCAGCGGTACGGCACAGACCGCCACCCGCAGCACATCCGCACCGTGCGGCGGTGCCACCACGCTCTCGCGCACCGCGCCGCGCAGCGACACCCGCAGACCGTCCTCCTCGTCGATGCCGAGCCCGTGCGCGAACGGCAGCACACCCAGCGTCCGCCGCCCGGTGAGGCCGCGCAGCATCTCCAGCCCCGGCTCCAGCAGCGTCACATCACCGCGGAACTTGTTGACCAGATACCCGGCGACCAGCGCCTGGTCCTCCTTGGACAGCAGCGCGGTGGTGCCGAAGAACGAGGCGAACACCCCGCCGCGGTCGATGTCGCCGACCACCACCACCGGGATACGGGCGGCCCGCGCGATGCCCATGTTGACGATGTCGGTCCGCCGCAGATTGATCTCGGCGGGGCTGCCGGCGCCCTCACAGATCACCGCGTCATGGGTACGCCGCAGCTCCTGGAGGCAGTCGGTCACGGTGCCGAGCAACTGCTCCTGGCGCCCGGCGTGGTAACCCCGGGCGCTGAGCTCGCCGACCGGCTTCCCCAGCAGCACCACCTGGCTGCTGCGGTCGCTGCCCGGCTTGAGCAGCACGGGGTTCATCAGCGCGGTCGGCTCCACCCGCGCCGCGGCGGCCTGCATCGCCTGGGCCCGTCCGATCTCCGCGCCCTCGCGCGTGACGAACGAATTCAGCGACATGTTCTGTGCCTTGAAGGGCGCCACCCGGACGCCCTGCCGGACCAGCCAGCGGCAGATGCCCGCCGTCACCACGCTCTTGCCGGCGTCGGACGTCGTGCCGGCCACCAGCAGCCCACCGCCGACGGCCCCGCCGGATACCTTCAACCGCCCGTTCACCGGCTCCTCCTCCTGCGCCGGGACCCCGGCTGTCGTGCGCGCAGCGCCGCGCCGGCCACCAGCCGCGCTGTCACCGTCGTCGCCAGCGCCAGCACGCTCACCCGGCGGGAGAGCCGCACCGCCCGCTCGATGTCGTCCGCCGCCACCGGCGGCGCCGCACCGTTGAGCACCGGACGGTGTTCCACCCGCCCGCCGTACGCCAGCGTGCCGCCCAGCCGTACGCCCAGCGCTCCCGCGAACGACGCCTCCACCGGGCCCGCGTTGGGGCTCGGATGCGCACCGCCGTCCGTCCGCCAGGCCCGCAGCGCACCGCGCCGGTCGGGGCCCGCGAGCACGGTCAGCGCGGCGGTCAGCCGGGAGCCGGGCCAGCCGGCGAGATCGTCGAGCCGGGCCGCGGCCCAGCCGAAGCGGCGGTAGCGCGGCGACTTGTGCCCCACCATCGCGTCCAGGGTGTTCACCGCGCGGAACGCCACCAGACCGGGCACCCCGCCCAGCGCGCCCCACACGAGGGCGCCCACCACCGCGTCGGAGGTGTTCTCGGCGACCGACTCCACCACCGCACGGGCCATCTGCGGCCCGTCCAGCGCCTGCGGATCGCGCCCGCACAGATGGGGCAGCCGCTCCCGCGCCACGTCCAGGTCACCCGCCGTCAGCGCCCCGCCGACGGCCCGTGCCTCCCGGCCGAGCGAGGTGCCGCCCAATACGGCCCAGACCGTCGCCGCGGTCAGCGCGACCCGGGCGCCGCCGCGGAGCGGTGACGGAGAAGCGGAGGGGGCTGAGGGGGAAGCGGGGGCGGCGCCCCGTACGGCGCGCTGCAGCAGCGCGGCAGCGGCGGCGGCACCGCCCGCACACAGCACGGTGTGAGCCGCCCCGTAACCACGGTGGTCGCGCCACAGCCGGCGCTCGACGGCAGCCGCGGCCCGGCCGAACGCGGCCACCGGATGGCCGCGCCGCGGATCCGCCGCGATCAGGTCGCCGAGAAAGCCGAGGGCCGCGCCGCACGCATATCCCGCGTGTTCGCCGCGCATCGGATCAGACCGCCGTCAGGCCTCGAAGGAGCCCTGCGGCAGCGGGAAGTGGGGATCTCAGGGGGCGGCCGGGCATGGCGGTATGTCCTCACTCAGGGTCCGCGCCCTGGCTCGACGTGACGGCGACAAGAGTCTCCTGGCTCCCGGATCGGCGTGTCCTCCGGCCTTCCAGTCCCGTCTACGTCATCCGACGTACACGAGGCGGACCGTGGCCTTCGCTGGAGGAACGCTCCCCGGTGACAGTGGCGGGACCGCGCCGGATTCGCACCGGACTTCCTCAGCTGTCGCCGAATGGCTCCGGCAGTCCACCACGCCCCGCGAATGCCCGTCAACTCACCCTTGACCTGCGACGCTGTCCCGTGGCAGGCGCTGTGGTGCACGCCACAGCGTGGCAGCCGGGTCACAGACGGTTGCCTGCGCCCCTGATCCCACGTCACTATCTGGTGCACGGCGGCGACGCGGCCGCCGGAAGGGGGCCGGGGGATGCCGGAGCACGCTGACCGCCAGGAGATCCGCATCAGGATCACGGGCACGAACAATCCCGAGCAGGACGTCGAGGACCTCAAGGCCTGGCTGGAGCGCGAGCCGTGGCTGAGCCGGCGGCCGCACGACTGGGAGCTGCGGCCGGCGGGGGAGCCCGACGAGGGCCCCGGCGACATGGCCATCGGCATAGACGACCTGATCCTGGTCGTCGTCGGCGCGGCGGCCGCGGAGATCACCAAAAGCCTCGGCATCGCCCTGCGCGAGTGGCTGCGGCGCCGCAGGGAGGACCGCGACACCGGCGAACGGCCCGCCGTGGCGGTCGGCGGCGGGGACGGCGAACTGCGCGCACTCGGCGACCCGGGACCGGATGCCCCCGAGATTCCCGATCCCGGCAGCCCGGCGAACGGGGGCGGCAGCACCGCCGGGGACTGAGCCGGATGGCCGAGTACGACGCGCGGGGCAAGGTCAACCGGGCGCTGCTGATCTGTGTCGACGACTACCGGCGGCTGCGTCCGCTCCCGGCGGTGCGGGACAACCCCCGGGAACTGGAGCGGGTCCTGCTCGCCCCCGGCACCGATCTGTTCACCAAGGGCGAGGTCGTCATCTGCCGGCCCCAGGAGCCGTGGGAGGTCGAACAGGCGCTGGACGCCGTCACCCAGGAGGCCCGCGGACTGCTGCTGGTCTACTTCTCCGGCCACGGCCGGGTGGGCCCGGACGGCGGCAATCTGCAGCTCATGGTCGGTGCGTCGGAACGGCGTCACAAGACCGTCTCCTGGCAGGACCTGGTGCTGTCCTACCTGGACAACGCCCGGGCCGACCGGATCGTGATCGTCCTGGAGTGCTGTTACGCAGGCAACGCCGGTGAAGCCTTCCACGCCTGCCGCACCCCGACGTCACTGCTGATGGCCGCGCAGCCCAACCGCCGTATCTTCAGCGGCGAGGAGCCCACCGGCGGCAGCGTCTTCACCCGTGCCCTGCTGCGGACCCTGGAACAGGGCATTCCCGGCAAGCGGTTCGTCACCTTCGAGGACCTCGTCCGGGAGCTGCGGGAACAGCTGGCCGGTGAGCGGACCCCGATGGGCGACGTCTGGGAGCCCCGCTCGGCGAAGCAGAACACCGTCGACGACGTCATCCTGTCCTTCGCCACCCCCGAGATCCGGCCGCCCACCCCGCTGCGGATCCGCTTACGCCGCCGCCTGAACTCCCGTTTCCGGCACTGGTTCCGCATCCTGATGGTGCTGGCGATCATCCTCGTACCGGCCACCGCGGGCGTCGTGCTGCTGAACCTCCCGAACGACGCGGAAGCCTGCCCGCCCGCCCTCGAACTGCGGCTGCTGACCGCCCCCGAGGCCGAACCCGCGCTCCGCCAGGCGGCCTTCGACTACGAGATGTCCGGCGCCAACACCCGGCCCCTCAACGGAGAGGGCGACCTCCCCGACGGCTGCCGGCGCGCCCAGATCACCGTCTACTCCGCCGCCAAGGACCAGGTCGACCAGGGCTTCGCCGCCGCCGGCCGCTGGCAGGGCGAGGCCCACGGCACCGGCAAGGACGGACCGGACGACCAGGGCATCGACCCCCTCCACCGGCCCGGACCCCAGCCCGACATCTGGATCCCCGAATCCACCGCCGACTACTACGCGGCCCGCCGCGGGATGCCCGCCAAGGGCTCCCCGGCGACCCTCCACTACAGCGCCCCGGTCGCCTACACCCCCTTGGTCGTCGGCATCCCGGCACACCGCCGGCTGGACGACGTCGAACCGGCCGCCGCCTCCTGGCGGAAGCTGCTCACCGGCACCGACCGCACCCACCACGACCTCCGGCTCCTGCGGCCGAGCCCGGTGCTCTCCGGCACCGGGCTGCTGCACACCATCGGCCTCTACCTCACCCACGACGGCACGGGCACCGCCTCGTCCGGCGCGCCCGACCTCACCCTCGCCCGGCACGCCGAGGAGCGGCTGTCCGCCCCGGGCAGCCAGTACGCGGGCAGCACCGAACTGCTGTGTTCGCTGCGCCCCGACGCGGACGCCGCCGGCGCCGTCGACCGGACGAAGTCCGCGCCCCTGGTGTCGGAGAAGTCCCTCGCCGACTACAACCTCGGCCGCGCCACCGGCAGTTGCCCGGCCCTGGACTCCCCGCTCCCGCTCCGCAACCGGTACGTCGCCTACTACCCCGAGAACGTCCCCGCCCTGGACCACCCGCTGATCCGCGTCGACTGGCGCGGCACCACGGACGCCACCCCGCGGCAGGCCGCCGTGGCGCGCTTCGCGACCTGGCTGCGCGCCCCGGACGGCGGGCAGCGCACCCTCACCGCACAGGGCTACCGCGGGGTGAAGGGCACCGGCCCGGCGCCGGGCTCACCGCTGCTCGACGGCCGCGCGGACATCAGCCTCGTCGCCCGGACCGTCCCCTTCACGGCGGACCCGGCCCAGGTGACCCAGGTGCTGGACGGCTACGACAAGGCACAGAGGTCCAGCCAGGTGCTGGTCCTCCTCGACACCTCCACCTCCATGGCGGACGGCGGCAGGCTCCCGACGGCCCTGAGCGCGGCCGGCCGCGTCCTGGAGATGGTCGGCGCCCGCCATACCTACGGCCTGTGGGCCTTCCCGGACCGCGCGCACCCCACCGACGCCGACGCGGTGCGCGAGCTCGTCCCGCTCGGCAGCGCCGACCCCGCCCCGGGCCGGGCCGCACTGGACCGGATCGCGGGCGGTGAACTGGTCGAGCACGGCGCCGCGATGGAGGAGGCGCTGACCCGCGCGGTACGCAGGATGAAGAAGTCCCCGGCCGCCAACAAGGCCATCGTGCTGATCCTCGACCAGGACGACGGTGCGGGCCCGGGGCGCGCGGCGGGTGTGGAGCGGACCCTCGGCACCCTCGTCGAGGAGGGGCCCGAAGTGCCCATCCTGGCGCTGGTGATGGGCAAGTCCGGCTGTGACACCTTCGCCCTCCAGCGGCTGGCCGGCGCCTCCCACGGCCAGTGCGTGCCCGGCGGCCCGCAGGCCGTCGACACCCTGGCCGGACGGATCGCCTCCATCGGCACGGCCACGAAGGGGGACCGATGACCGCTGCGCGCACCGCCGCACCCGCCGCCCTGGCCTCTCTGGCCCTGGTGCTCGCGATGAGCGGCTGCACGCCGGGGGAGCAACTCGTCCCGGAGAAGGGCGCGATCGTCCTCGCCACCGGCAGCGACCTCAGCAGCTCCGGCGTCCGCCAGGACCTGATCCACGACTGGGAGCGGCGCACCGGCCGTACGGTCCGGATCGTCAACCTCCCGGACACCGCCGACGGCCAGCGCAGCCAGCTGCTGGCGGCGGGCCAGTCCGGCAACGGCGGCTATGACGTGCTCAACCTCGATGTCGCCTGGACCGCGGAGTTCGCCGAGGCGGGTGTGATCCGCCCCTGGGCCACGAGCCTGGACGGCGACTTCCTCGACAGCGTGGCCAAGACCGTGGAGTACGACGGCAAGGTGTGGGGGGTGCCCTTCAACACCGACGCCGGGCTGCTCTACTACCGCAAGGACATCCTGCGCGCGTACGGCCACGGCGCCCCGTCCAACTGGGGCGAGTTGAAGGATATGGCGACCGAGGTGGCGCAGGCCTACAACCGCGAGGCCGCCCGGGACGCCGCCGCGGGCCACAGGAAGAAGCGGCCCACGATGTACGGCATGGTCGCCCAGCTGCGGCCCTACGAGGGGCTGACCGTCAACACCCTGGAGTCGGCCTGGGTCAACGGCGGCGACCCGGACGCCACCAGCTTCACCAAGGGCGAGCAGGTCGGCGCGCTCCAGCAGGGCATCGCCGACCTCAAACTCCGGCTCGACTCGATCATGCCGCACGAGGCCACCACGATGGACGAGACGGAGAGCCGCCGCTGGTTCGCCGACGGCCGCGCGCTGTTCATGCGCAACTGGCCGGTCGAATACGCCTCGGTCGCCGAGAAGCTCACGCCCGGCGAGCAGTTCGACGTCACCCAGCTGCCGGCCCGCCCCAGCGACGGCAAACGGATGTCCGTGCTGGGCGGGCAGAATCTCGCGATCTCGGCCGGCAGCACACGGCCGGCCGGCGCCCGGTCCCTGATCGAGGCGCTGACCGGCCCCGGCAGCGAGCGCTGTCTGCTGGAGCGGGGGTTCGCGGCCACCCGCGATTCGGCGTACCGGGAGGCGGCCACGGCGCCGCGCTGCCCGCTGCCGCCCGGCGGCGCGGAACGCGGTGAGCACGGCGCCACGGGGCCGGAACCACGGCCCGACCCCCGCACACTGCACGAGGCCCTGATGGCGGCCGCACCACGCCCGCGCAGCGCCCACTACCAGACCTTCAGCAAGGTCGTGCAGATCGGGGTGTCCGCCTATCTCAACGGCCGCGGCGGCACCGCCATCGCCGACCGGCTGGCCCGGCAGGCCGATGACGCGCTCGGCGGACGGGGCGATCAACGAACGGGGCGCCCGGTCCGTCGTGCCCGCCGGCGTCAGCCGGCGACGATCAGATAGATGCCATAGGCCACCGCCGCCGCGCACAGGCCGAAGGCGGCCATCGCGCCGGCCCGTGCGCCCGAACCCGGTGCGGCGACCGCGGCCGCCGCACCTTCCTGGACCGGCTTGCGGGACGTGCCGACGATGCCGACGGTGAACAGGCCCACGATCCCGACCGTCACCACGAGGGTGACGCCGAAGACCTGGCCGAGAGCTGCCCAGTCGATGCTCATGGAGTTCCTTTAGGTGATGACAGCTAGATGACAGCTAGCGGGTGACCGTCGCGGCCTTGGCGCGCGGGGCGGGTGTCGTGGGGGCGTGGGGGTCGGCCGCCGGTGCGTCGGCGGTCTCCGGGGTGCCGGCCGCCGGGGCCTGCTGGCCTGCCGGGGGCGGGGAGACGGTGCGCAGCGCGGCGGTCACCACGCCCGCCGGCTCCGCGGCCGGGCCTTCGTTGACATTGGTGTGGTCGACCGGCTTGCGCCGGGAGGCGGCCCAGATGGCGCCGCAGATGCCCAGTCCGAGGACCGCCACCGCCGCCACGCCCCAGTCGCCCTGGCCGGCGAGGAACGCGGCGCCCGCCGCGACCGCACCGGCGGCCGGCAGCGTCAGGCCCCAGGCGAGGACCATCCGGCCGGCCGTGGACCAGCGCACCACGCCGCCCTTGCGGCCCAGGCCCGAGCCCATCACGGAGCCGGAGCAGACCTGGGTGGTGGAGAGCGCGAAGCCGAGGTGGGAGGAGGCCAGGATGGTGGCCGCGGCGCCGGTCTGGGCGGCGAAGCCCTGCGGCGGCTGGATGTCGGTGATGCCCTTGCCCATCGTGCGGATGATCCGCCAGCCGCCCAGGTAGGTGCCGAGCGCGATGGCGACACCGGCCGAGGCGATGACCCACAGCGGCGGGTCGGCGTGCGGGGCGACCACTCCGCCGGTGATCAGCGCGAGCGTGATCACACCCATCGTCTTCTGGGCGTCGTTGGTGCCGTGGGCCAGGGAGACCAGGGCGGCGGAGGCGATCTGCCCCGCGCGGTAGCCCTTGGCGGTGTCCGCCTCGTCGCGGTTGCGGGTCAGCCGGTAGGTGAGCCGGGTCGCCGCCATCGCGGCCAGGCCCGCGACGACCGGGGCCGCCACCGCCGGGATCAGGACCTTCATCACGACGGCGTCGCCGTGCACGCCGTTGGTGCCGACGGACACCAGGGTCGCGCCGATCAGACCGCCGAAGAGGGCGTGGGAAGAGCTGGAGGGGAGACCCGCGAGCCAGGTCAGCAGGTTCCACACGATCGCGCCGACCAGGCCGGCGAAGATCACTTCAGGTCTGATGCCGGCACTCTCGTCGATGATCCCGCCGGAGATGGTCTTGGCCACCTCCACGGACAGGAACGCGCCGACGAGGTTGAGCACTGCCGACATCGCCACCGCGGTCTTGGGTCGCAATGCCCCGGTGGAAATGGTGGTGGCCATTGCGTTGGCCGTGTCGTGGAAGCCGTTCGTAAAGTCGAACACCAAGGCCGTGACGATCACGATCCCGATGAGAAGCGTGATGTGTTCCATTCACCCAGGCAATCAGTTCGAAGGTCAGTGTCGCTCGGACCGTACGGAGATCGGGTGAACGGAAAGTGAACTGGGACCAGCGCGGCGATGACGCCACCGCAGTGTTCACGCGGAGGCGCCTCCGGCGTCACTTCCGCATCACCCGTTGGCGAACTTCGTGGGCTTGGCCGACGAGCCGTTCGCCGCGGTCCTGTTGTCGTGGAATCACCTCGACAGTAAGGGGCGAGCCACCCAAGAGGGCTCAAATCAGGTCAATCCCCGGCACTGGCGCAGGTGTCCCCATATGGCGGATACCAGTTGGGTAGACCCCCGGCGTACGGTGCCCCGGCCCGCTCGTACGGTGTCGCGCACCGCATCCGCTTTCGCCGCACCGCGCCGGAGGACCCATGAAGGACCACCCCGACGACCTCGCCACCGCCTGGAGCGAACTCGTCGCCACCGCCCGCAGAACGGTCACCGACGGCCTGGTCGTCGGCACCTCGGGCAATGTCTCACGCCGCATCAGGGATCTGGTCCTGGTCACCCCCAGCGGCGTCCCCTACGACCGGCTCGGGCCCGGTGACACCACCGCGGTCGACCTCGAAGGCCGCCAGATCATCGGCGTGCTCCGGCCGACCAGCGAACTCCCGATGCATCTGACGGTCTACCGCAGCACCACGGCCACCGCCGTCGTCCACACCCACGCCCCGTACGCCACGGCCGTCTCCACCCTCGTCCCCGAACTCCCGCCGGTCCACTACATGACCGCGGCGCTCGGCGGCCCCGTCCGGGTCGCGCCCTACGCCCTGTACGGCAGCGACGAGCTCGCCGCGCACATGCGCGAGGCGCTCCGCGACCGCACCGGCTGCCTGCTGCAGAACCACGGCACGATCACCTACGGGGACAGCCTCGACCAGGCGCTGGACCGCACCGCCCAGCTGGAATGGATGTGCCGGGTGTGGCTCACCGCGAGCTCGGTGCCGGGCCGCACGCCGAACCTGCTGTCGGCCGGTCAGCTCGACGCGGCCGCCGCACAGCTGCGCGGCTACGGCCAGCAGGGCTGAACGACCGCCCCGGGCCGGACGGGCCCGGGGCCGGTCACCCGCCCGACTCCGCCCGGTGGCCGCACCCGGCACCGCTGCGCACACTGGTGAGGTGCGCCTGGGTACTGCGGCGGCCGTGGCCGCCATCACCGTGATAGGTGCCGGGGCGGCCGCAGTGGCGGTCGGCCGGTACGCCAGCGACATTGCCCTGAAACCATCGCCGGACCAGCCCTTCCCGGGCGACTCCCGCCTCACCGTGCACTCCGCCACCGAGGAGCGCATCGCCCTCACCCGCAGCCTGGCGTCCCTGCGGCCCGGCACGTACGGACTCACCGGCTCCGGCTGCCACGCGGTGATCGGCGACGTCGTCCACGGTGTCCCGCACCCCGCCGACGCGGTCGTCCGCCGCCTGGTCCGGGTCACCCACGGCACCCTCGGGCCGGGCAACCGGATGCTGCTCACCCCGCAGGTGCACATCGGCAACCCCCGGGACGCCCTCGGCCTCGACTGCGCCGACGTCGACATCCCCGGCGAACTCGGCCCCCTCCCGGCGTGGTTCGTCCCCGGCGTACGCGACACCTGGGTCATCACCGCACACGGTCTGGGCACCACCCGCGAACACCCCATGGTGGTCATGCCCTTCCTGCACCGCCACCGGCTGCCGGTCCTCGCCCTGTCCTACCGCAACGACCCCGGCGCCCCGCGCACCGCCGACGGCATCAACCACCTCGGCGACACCGAATGGCGCGACCTGGACGCCGCGATCCGCTACGCCCTGCGCTACGGCGCCCACGACGTCGTCCTCCACGGCTGGTCCACCGGCGCGACCATGGCACTGCGCGCCGCCACCCACTCCGCGCTGCGCGACCGGATCAGCGGTCTCGTCCTGGACTCCCCGGTCCTCGACCGGAACGCCACCGTCCGCGCACTGGCCGGCGCCCGGCGGATCCCCCGGGCCCTGCTGCCGCTGGTGGTACGCGCCGCCGAGGGCAGCACCGGACTGCCCCTCGACCATCCCGCCTACGCCGTCGACCCGGACGAGCTGGAGATTCCCACACTGCTCTTCCACGGGCCCGACGACCGGATCGCCCCCTGGACGGCCTCCCGCTCCTTCGCCGCCCGCCGGGCCGACCTGGTCACGCTGCAACCGGTCCCGCACGCACCGCACGCCGCGATGTGGAACGCCGACCCGTCGGGCTACGAAGAGGCGCTGCGGCGCTTCCTCACCCCGCTCATGTAGCACCGCCGCCTCCCGGCCCGGGCCGGACACCGGCCCCCACCGGCCGCTTCCCCCTCCACCGGCCCCGGCGCCCCGATGGCTGCCGGGTATACGGGGGGACAACTCCCCTCATCAGGGATGGGTCGGCGAGATGACATCGCCGTAGCAGATCGCAAGCCGGGTTCCGATTGGGCTTTCGGGCCGACAGCGGCAACACTGCTCCTGTGACGTCCCGTACTCCGCGCGACTCCCGGCTCCGACTCGTCCCCCGTCAACCGGTTGCGGCCGCCCGCCGGGCGGTGACAACCCGGGCCAAGCGCCCGGCGCCCCGCCCGCCCGAGGGCACGCCGCCGCCCGCGGAACTGGCCCGCCAGGCCCGTGCCGTGCTGGCCGGCGCGGCCCGGCTCGCCCGCTGGGCCGACAGCGTCGGTGCCGGCGCCGCCGGCGGCAGCCTGCGCGCCGGCCCGGACGGAGCGCTGCCGAAGGCCGCCGCGGAACGCGCCGCCGAAGCCCTGGGCCTGACACCGCAACAGGTCCGCACCGACTGGGACCGGGCCCGGCTGGCCGGGCTCGTCGAACTCCACGACGGCCTCGCCCGCCCCGGCTGGCGGCTGCGCGCCTGGGACCGCGACGACACCGCCGTACTGCGCGGCTGGGTCGCGCTCTTCGACGCCTGGTCGCTGGCCCGGCCCGCACCGGCCGCCGCCGGCCCCGCGATAGTCGCCGAAGTCGTCGAGGCGCTGCCGCAGTTGCTGTCCTTGCTGCATCTGTCGGCCGGGCCCGTACGGCTGCCGGTGCTGCTCGACATGCTCGACCAGCGCGTCGCCGAACTGCGCACCGAACGCTGCGAGGTCCCCTACGGGCAGGACCCGGCAGCCCCGGGCAGTGCCGACGATGCCGCGGTGGCCGCCGACGACGCCGCGGGGGCGTCGCTGGCCGAGCTGCTGGACTGGTCGCTGGACGCACTGCGGACCGTCGGCGCGCTGGTGCCGGCGGACGGTGCCCGGGAGACCGCGCCCGACGCGTGCGAGGCACAGCTGACACCGCTCGGCAACTGGTCGGTGTGGGTCAAGCTGGAGCAGATCTGTGTCGCCGCGCAGAGCCCGGCGGGCAATATCGAACAGTCCGGGGAAGCGATGCTCCGCGGCTGCGCTCGGCTCACCCCGGGCCCGGCACGCGCCGAATACCGCGCCTGGCTCGCGGCCCGCTCCGTCGGCTCGGCCGTCGAGGAGCTGCTGACCGTGGCCCGTGGTGAGGACGCGCTGCTGCGCGGCCTCGCCTTCGAGGCGCTGCGGGCGGTCGGCGCACCGGCCGAGGCCGCCGTACGCGCCGCGGCCGACGAACCGGGCCTGCGGCCGTACGCCCTGCTGTGGCTGGTCGAGCACGAGGGCGGCGACCCGGAGACCGCGCCCGATGTGCTCACCCGCGAGGAGTCGACCTGGCTGTGGGTGGACACCGCCGCGGCCGTCGCCGACCACGGTGAGACCCAGCTGCTCGTACGGCACCTCGACTCGGCGGTCCAGGGCTCGGTGCCACGCCTCCTGGAGGAGGTACGCGCCGTCGGGCACCCCAGGACGGTCCAGGTGCTGGTGGCGCTGGCCGCGGCCCACCCGGACCCGGCCCTCGCCAAGGCCGTGCGCCGCGCGGCCTTCCAGGTCCACACGGGCGGCGTCTGAGCGCCGGGGCGGGGCGGCCGGGGAACCTCCGCGCGCGCAGGCACCGAAGCGGCAAGGGAGAGCTGCGTCACAGTCTCACGCGGGAGCCGCCCCGCCTCCGTCCCCGCCTGGCGCCGCTTGGTGCGCCACGACGTGCGACGGCGCGAACGGCCCGCTGTCCGGCGCACCCCACGGGCCGGTCCCGCCGCCCGCCGCCCGGAAAATCACTTGCCCCCGGCCGTTAGACTGCCTCCTATGGCAGTTCTCCTCTGGGTTCATTAGACGGCGCAGCCCGCTCTCGGACCGTCCGTCCAATCCGCCGTCTTCCTGCCCTGGAGCTTTTCCGTGATCACCGCTTCCGGCCTCGAGCTGCGCGCCGGCGCCCGCATCCTCATCGAGTCCGCTTCCTTCCGTATCGCCAAGGGCGACCGCATCGGCCTGGTCGGCCGCAACGGCGCCGGCAAGACCACGCTGACCAAGGTGCTGGCCGGCGAGGGCATCCCCGCCTCCGGCTCGGTCACCCGCGGGGGCCAGGTCGGCTATCTGCCGCAGGACCCGCGCACCGGCGACCTCGACGTGCTCGCCCGCGACCGCATCCTCTCCGCCCGCGATCTGGACACCGTGCTGCGCAAGATGCGCGAGAACGAGGACCGGATGGCCAACGGCAAGGGCGCCACCCGCGACAAGGCGATGAAGAAGTACGAGCGCCTGGAGACCGAGTTCCTGACCAAGGGCGGGTACGCCGCCGAGGCGGAGGCCGCGACCATCGCCGCCAGCCTCGGCCTGCCCGACCGCATCCTCGGCCAGCCGCTGCACACCCTCTCCGGCGGTCAGCGCCGCCGCGTCGAGCTGGCCCGGATCCTGTTCTCGGACTCCGACACCCTGCTGCTCGACGAGCCGACCAACCACCTCGACGCCGACTCCATCGTCTGGCTGCGCGACTACCTCAAGACCTACCGCGGCGGCTTCATCGTGATCTCCCACGATGTCGACCTGGTCGAGACCGTCGTCAACAAGGTGTTCTATCTCGACGCCAACCGCTCGCAGATCGACATCTACAACATGGGCTGGAAGCTCTACCAGCAGCAGCGCGAGGCCGACGAGAAGCGCCGCAAGCGCGAGCGGGCGAACGCCGAGAAGAAGGCCGCGGCGCTCAACTCCCAGGCCGACAAGATGCGGGCCAAGGCCACCAAGACCGTCGCCGCGCAGAACATGGCCAAGCGCGCCGACAAGCTGCTCGCCGGTCTGGAGGCGGTGCGCGCCTCCGACAAGGTCGCCAAGCTGCGCTTCCCGGACCCGGCACCGTGCGGCAAGACCCCGCTCACCGCCGAGGGCCTGTCGAAGTCCTACGGCTCCCTGGAGATCTTCACCGACGTCGACCTGGCCATCGACAAGGGCTCCCGGGTCGTCATCCTCGGCCTCAACGGTGCGGGCAAGACCACCCTGCTGCGCCTGCTGGCGGGCGTCGAGACCCCCGACACCGGCGAGGTCCGCGCGGGACACGGCCTCAAGCTCGGCTACTACGCCCAGGAGCACGAGACCCTGGACCCGGACCGCACGGTCCTGGAGAACATGCGCTCGGCCGCCCCGGACATGGACCTGGTCGCCATCCGCAAGACGCTGGGCTCCTTCCTCTTCTCCGGCGACGACGTCGACAAGCCCGCCGGGGTGCTCTCCGGCGGCGAGAAGACCCGGCTCGCCCTGGCGACGCTGGTCGTCTCCTCCGCCAACGTGCTGCTGCTCGACGAGCCCACCAACAACCTCGACCCGGCCAGCCGCGAGGAGATCCTCGGCGCGCTGCACACCTTCACGGGCGCGGTGGTCCTGGTGAGCCACGACGAGGGAGCGGTGGACGCCCTGGAGCCGGAGCGCATCATCCTGCTGCCCGACGGCGTCGAGGACCTGTGGGGCCAGGACTACGCGGATCTGGTCGCGCTGGCCTGACCGCGGCGGATGGATCATGCCGTATGGATCATTCGGCCGATGTGTGATCCATCATCTGAGTGAGAACGGCTCGTACACCGGCGAGCCTGCGGCCTGCGGCCGGGTCCTTGGGGCCCGGCCGTCGCCTTTTCGGCCGCACACCACCTGACCTGCCACTTCTCGCGGGCGGCCGGGTCCGGGCGGCCTTCCGCACAGCCGGAATGAGAGATTCCGGCCCGCTTGGCCGGGCGTCCGCCGGCAAAGGATGTCGTAACGACCTTGCGGAATGGGTGGCCAGGAAGCCGGGGAGGGGTGATCATGAGAGTCCAGAGCGCACTTCCCACGAGGAGGCACGGGTGGCCGAGACTCTGAAGAAGGGCAGCCGGGTAACCGGCGCCGCGCGCGAGAAGCTCGCGGCAGACCTGAAGAAGAAGTACGACTCCGGTGCGAGCATCCGGGCGCTGGCCGAGGAAACCGGCCGCTCCTACGGATTCGTGCACCGGATGCTCAGCGAATCCGGTGTGGTCCTGCGCGGTCGTGGCGGAGCCACGAGGGGCAAGAAGGCCGCCTCGGCCTGAGGCCCGCGACTCCGGGTACAGCGGTCTCCCCCCGGTCGGCCGAGCAGTCGACCGGGAGGTTACCGTTCAGTCACTTACGCACGCAGGTGCGGCTGGCTGACTCGGAGGCGCTCATGACTCTGCTCGACAAGGACGGCGTGCGGCTCACCGTTGACGGTGACATCGCCACGGTGACCCTCGCCAACGCGGCCAAGCGCAACGCGCAGTCGCCGGCCATGTGGCGGGCGCTTGCCGAAGCGGGGTCGCTGCTGCCGGGAAACGTACGGATCGCCGTGCTGCGCGGTGAGGGCAAGTCCTTCTCCGCGGGCCTCGACCGTCAGGCGTTCACGCCCGAAGGCTTCGACGGCGAGCCGTCGTTCATCGATCTGGCGCGCGGCACGGACAGCGCACTGGACGCCACGATCGCCGAGTACCAGGAAGCGTTCACCTGGTGGCGGCGCACCGACCTGGTGTCCATCGCCGCCGTGCAGGGGCACGCCATCGGCGCGGGCTTCCAGCTCGCCCTCGCCTGCGATCTGCGCGTGGTCGCACCGGACGTCCAGTTCGCGATGCGCGAGACCAGCCTGGGACTCGTACCGGACCTGACCGGTACCCACCCGCTGGTCGGACTGGTGGGCTACGCCCGGGCGCTGGAGATCTGCGCCACCGGGCGCTTCGTGCACGCCGAGGAGGCCGAGCGGACCGGTCTCGCCAACCTCGTGGTGCCCGGCGACCAACTCGATGCCACCGTGGCCGACTTGGCGGCCGCGCTCACCGCCGCGCCGCGCGATGCCGTCATCGAGACCAAGGCCCTGCTGGCCGGAGCCGCGGGCCGTACGTACGAGGAGCAGCGCCGCGCCGAGCGGGCCGCGCAGGCGCGCCGGCTGCGCGACCTCGCGGGCGTGGGGGAGTAGCGCCCACGGCGGTACCGCACCCGTTCACGTAACCCGAGCTGCCCGGCCGCGCACCCCACCGACGTGCCCGGCCGGGCTGGTTCGTCAGCTCGGCTCCACCGCCGTGACCAGCACGGCGACCGTCGAGGTCACGGGCGGCGCGGCCGCCACCGCCTGCCGTACGGCGCAGGCGACATCCAGCGCCCGGTGACCGGGCGCGATCGCCAGCTGGATCAGCGCATGCCCGTCCGTGAGCCGCACCGGACGGGACGGACCGCCGAGCACCGGCGCCAGCCGGGCCACGCCCTCGACGCCCCGCGCGACGGCGGCGATCCCCGCCGCGCCGTCCTGCGTCGCACCGGTCCGCTCACCCGTTACGGGAGCGGCGGGCGGAACCTCCTCCTGGGGAGCGGAGCGGGCCGACGCGGCCCCCGTCGTGGCCTCGTCCGCCTCCAGCAGTCCGCTGACCCGCAGATCCACCACGCCCACCACCAGCCCCAGTTCCCGGATCGACGCCTCCAGCAGCGCCGCGCGCACCTGGTCGGCGAGCACCGGCAGAGGCCGGTCGGCGACCGCGGCGAAGTCCGCCTCGATCCGCAGCGGGCCGGGCGGCAGCGCACTCGGCGGCGCCGGCACCGCCGGCTCCGGGGCGTGGCCGGGATCGGCCACGGACAGCCGCAGCGCGCCGAAACGGACACCGGCCGGTGTCCCGGCGGCGGCCCGCAGCGCTCCGGCGGCCGCCTGCTCGGTGATCCACGACCCGTCCCCGGGCCCGCCGAGCGGCAGCACCCGGCCGATGCCGAGCTGCGTCCGGACCGTCTGCGCCAAGTGGTTCACGGCCACCGCGTCACCCCTTTCCCGGAAGGTCCACGGACCGCTTCCCGGACACGTTCCGGACCCGCCCCCAGCCTGCCGCAGACCCGCCCCCACGGCAGGGTGCTGTGCCCGGTGGCGCCGTATGGAGCACTCGGCTGCCACATCCCCGGAGCAATCAGGGCATACCGGACCTAGTGTGGGGAACGGAGCGGGCGGACCGCTTCTCCCCGCGGAAAGGGATACGGCGATGACCGAGAGCCAGCAGCACGCAGAGGGCCCCAGGACGCCCGCCAAACGGGGCGGCGGCGACCCCGCCACCCGGGGGCGGACCACCATTGCCGACGGTGTCGTGGAGAAGATCGCCGGTCTGGCGGCCCGGGACGTCATCGGCGTGCATGCCATGGGCAGCGGCTTCGCCCGTACGCTCGGCGCCGTCCGGGACCGGGTGCCCGGCGGCGGCAGGTCCGCGACCGCGACCCGGGGCGTCAAGGCCGAGGTCGGCGAGGTGCAGACCGCGCTGGACCTGGAGATCGTGGTCGACTACGGCGTCGCCATCGCCGATGTCGCCCGGTCGGTCCGGGAGAACGTCATCTCCGCCGTGGAGCGGATGACGGGCCTGGAGGTCGTCGAGGTCAATATCGCGGTCAGCGACGTCAAGCTGCCCGACGAGGCAGACGAAGAAGAGGAAGCGGAGCCGCGGCTCCAGTAGCCGGGCCCGTCCGGAGTGGCAGCGAAGGAGCGCACGATGAGCATGGCCGTGGCCGGCCTCTTGGCCGGAATGGCGCTGGGCTTCGCCGGATACTTCGGTGGCTTCGGCGCCTTCATCCTGGTGGCGGCGCTGGGCGCCATCGGGTTCGTGGCCGGCAGGTTCCTCGACGGGGATCTGGAGTCCGGCGAGTTCTTCCGTCCGCGCAGCGGCGACCGCGACCGGCGGCGGTGAAGCCGGGTGGCGACGGTGTCCCCGGCCGCCGCTGCCACCGCCGTGCCGGCGGGTGAGCGGGGCGCGACCAGAATCGCGGACCGGGTGGTGGCGAAGATCGCCGCACGGGCCGCCCGGGAGGTGCTGCGCGGGGAGTCCCCGCGCGCCCGTACGGACGCCCATGCGACGGTGACCGTGCACCGGCGCGACGATCCCCGGATCTTCGGTGAGGCGCGGCTGCGGATCGCCGTGGAGCTGGGCTACCCCTCCGACATCGGCGGACAGTGCCGGGTGGTGCGCCGCCATGTCACCGAGCGGGTGAAGGCGCTGGCGAACATGGAAGTGCCCGAGGTCGCGGTGGAGGTCGAGCGTCTGCACTCCCCGCTGCTGGACCGTACGGACCGCGGGAGGGTGCGATGAGCGACGAGGAAGCGGAGCCGAACGCCACCCGGCGGCTGCCCACGCTCGACAAGACACCGGGCGAGGCGGACGCGGCGACTCCGCCCGCCGCGGACACCCCGTCCCCGGACACCGCCGGCCACGACCGGGTCCGGCGCTTCTGGTCGGCCCGCCGGGTGCCGGCCGCCCTGGTCGCGCTGGTGCTGCTGGCCGCCGCCGGCCTGTTGCTCTACGACGTGGCCGCGGTGCGCGCCGACCGCCCCGCGATGGCCTGGCGCCGTCGGCTCGCCCGTGAACTGGCCACCCGTCACCTCGACAACCCCTGGGTGCTGGGCGCCGCCGCGGTCGTCCTGGTGCTCGGCATCTGGCTGTTCGTGCTGGCCGTCACCCCCGGACTGCGCCAGGTGCTGCCGATGCGGCCGGCGGCGCCGGACCTGCGGGCCGGGCTGGACCGGGCGGCCGCCGCGCTGGTGCTGCGCGACCGTGCCATGGAGGTCGCCGGCGTCCAGTCCGTACGGATGGCCGTCAGCCGCCGCAAGGCGAAGGCGCACTGCGTCTCGCACTTCCGCGAACTGGACGAGGTCCGCGCCGATCTCGACACCTCGCTCGGCGAGGGCCTGCGGCAGCTGGGACTGGCACACGAGCTCCGCCTGACCGTGGACGTCCGGCGCCCGAAGAAGAGGTGAGCGAGCGATGCGCAGGGTCCGCGGAACGGTCAACCGGGTGCTGCTCGGCCTGACCGGTGTGCTGCTGTTCGGCGTGGGGGGCCTGGTGCTGCTCGGCGGCCTCGGTCTGCCCGCGAAATGGCACCTCGGACTGCCCGCCGGCTGGCCCTGGTCCCGCCCTGACGAGGTGCTGCTCCCCACGCGGCAGCGCACCCGCTGGACGGACCAGGGCTGGTGGTGGCCCGTCGTCATCGCCGCGCTGGCCGTCTTCGTGCTGCTGATGCTGTGGTGGCTGCTGACCCAGCTCCGGCGCCACCGGCTGAACGAGATCCTCGTCGACAGCGGCGACGGCGAGGGCGCCCTGCTGCGCGGCCGGGCGCTGGAGGACGCCCTCACGGCCGAATCGGAGGCGGTGGAAGGCGTCGACGGGGCCGGTGTGCTGCTGACCGGCCGCCGGAGCGAACCGCACGTACGGGCCGTGCTGGCGCTCGCCCCGCACGCCGATCCGGGGACCGTCCTCCGGCGGCTGTCCGACGAGTCGGTGGCGCACGCCCGCCGCTCGGCCGGGCTCGACCGGCTGCCGGCCGATGTCCGGCTGCGCGCGGTCAAGCACCGTCCCGAGCGGGTCAGTTAGGCGTGGGCACAGTGTCCCTGCTCCCGGGCCGGGCCAGCAGGGCGGCGGCCTCCCGGCGTGCCCGCCGCAGCCAGTCCGCGCGCGTCTCGTCGGCCGCATCGGTGACCGTGCGGAAGACGACCCGGCGCACATCGGTCACTCCCACGTACGGCAGGACGCAGGAAGCCCAGATGCTCTGCAGCGGGTCGCCGAACTCGCTCTCTTCGCGCTCGGCGGGTGTGTCGGAAGTGTTCAGCATCCTGACGGCCCGCCCCCCGTCAGAACCCGTGCCGGGCCCCGCCGTCCACCGGCACCATCACCCCGGTGACATACGACGCGGCGGGCGACAGCAGGAAGGCCGCGGCCCTGCCGAACTCCTCCGGCCGGCCGTAGCGGCCCAGCGGGATGGACGCGCAGTTGCGGGCGCGGGAGCCCTCCGGGTCGCCGGAGAGCGCGTCGAGCTGGGTCATCCGGTCGGTGGCGATCCGGCCGGGCAGGACGCCGAGGACGCGGATGCCGCGCGGCCCCAGCTCGTTGGCGAGCGACTTGGCGAAGCCGGCGAGACCGGGGCGGAGCCCGTTGGAGATGGTCAGTCCGCCGATCGGCTCGTGCACCGAGCCGGACAGCACGAAGCCGATCACACCGCCCTCCGTCAGCTCGGCGGCGGCCGCGCGGGCCAGCCGTACCGCGCCGAGGAAGACCGACTCGAAGGCCGACTGCCACTGTGCGTCGGTGTTGTCGGCGGCGGTGCCGGGCGCCGGGCCGCCCACGCTGATGAGCACCCCGTCCAGTCGGCCGAAGCGTTCCCGGGCCGCCGCGATCAGGCGGTCGGGGGCGTCCGCGTCGGCGTTGTCGGCGGCCACCCCCAGGGCCCGCTCACCGAGCGAGGCGGCCGCGGCGGCCGCGCTCTCCTCGGTGCGTCCGGTGATCACGACATGGGCGCCTTCGGCGACCAGTTCACGGGCGGTGGCGAAGCCGAGGCCGCGGGTCGCCCCGGTGACGAGGTACGTCCGGCCGGTGAGTCCAAGATCCATGGACCCTAGTGTGCCTGTGCCCCGTCCTGGAGGCCGAAGGCGGTCCCCACCAGGCCGATATGGCTGAAGGCCTGCGGGAAGTTGCCCAGCTGGCGCCGGGCGGCAGGGTCGTACTCCTCGGAGAGCAGCCCCACGTCGTTGCGCAGCCCCAGCAGCCGCTCGAACATCTCCTGTGCCTCGGCCCGCCGGCCGCTCAGCCGGAGCGCGTCGGCGAGCCAGAACGAGCAGACCAGGAAGGTGCCCTCGTCGCCCGGCAGCCCGTCGACCGAGACGCCCTCGGTGCTGTAACGGCGTACCAGACCGTCGTGCGTCAGCTCCCGGCGCACCGTGTCGATGGTGCCGAGGACCCGGGGGTCGTCGCCCGGCAGAAAGCCGACGCGGGGGATCAGCAGCGTCGCGGCGTCCAGTTCCCTGGAGCCGTAGAACTGGGTGAAGGTGCCCCGGTCGGCGTCATAGCCGTGTTCGCACACCTCGCGGCGGACCTCGTCGCGCATCGCCCGCCAGCGGTCGATGTCCCCGCCGAACCTCGGATACGCCTCGATCGCCCGCACCACCCGGTCGGCCGCGACCCAGGCCATGACCTTGGAGTGCACGAAGTGCCGGCGCGGCCCGCGGATCTCCCACAGCCCCTCGTCGGGGTCGCGCCAGGTGGACTCCAGGTAGTCCGCCAGCGCCCGCTGGATGCTCCAGGCGTGCTGCTCGGCGGGCAGTCCGGCCGAGCGGGCGATGTGGAAGGAGTCGAGGACCTCGCCGTAGACATCGAGCTGACGCTGTGCGACGGCGGCGTTGCCGATGCGTACGGGCGCGGAGTCGCAGTACCCGGTCAGCCACGGCAGCTCGGCCTCCGGCAGCCGCCGCTCACCGGCCAGCCCGTACATGATCTGCAGATCGTCGGGGGCGCCGGCCACCGCGCGCAGCAGCCAGTCCCGCCAGGCGCCGGCCTCGTCCAGATATCCGGCGGAGAGCAGGCAGTTCAGGGTGAGGCTGGCGTCGCGCAGCCAGCAGTAGCGGTAGTCCCAGTTGCGTACGCCGCCCAGCTCCTCGGGCAGCGAGGTGGTGGGGGCCGCCACGATGCCGCCGGTGGGCGCATAGGTGAGGGCCTTGAGGGTGATCAGCGAGCGGATCACGGCCTCGCGGTACGGCCCGTTGTAGCGGCAGCGCGCCGACCAGGCGTGCCAGTCGTCCAGGGTGTCCTGGAGCGCCGTGAACGGCTCGATCTGGGTCGGCCGGGGCTCATGGGAGGGGTGCCAGGTCAGCACGAAGGCGGTGCGCTCGCCCGCGGCGACGGTGAAGTCCGAACGGGTGCTGAAGTCCTTGCCGTAGGTGGTGCCCTGGGCCGGGGTGCGCAGCCATACGGAGTCCGGTCCGGCGATCGCCACCCGGCAGCCCTCGGTGGCGCGCACCCAGGGCACCACCCGCCCGTAGTCGAACCGCAGCCGCAGCACCCCGCGCATCTCGACGCTTCCGCTGAGGCCCTCGACGATCCGTACGACATCGGGCGCACGGTCGCGCTGAGGCATGAAGTCGGTGACCCGGACACTGCCCGTGGGCGTCTCCCAGACGGTGTCGAGGATCAGCGAGTCACCGCGGTAGGAGCGCTGGGCGCGGGCCTCGGAGGACCGGGGGGCGAGCCCCCAGTGGCCGTTGTCCTTGCCGCCGAGGAGGGCGGCGAAGCAGGCGCCGGAGTCGAAGCGCGGCAGGCACAGCCAGTCGATGGACCCGTCGCGGCCGACGAGAGCGGCGGTCTGCAGATCACCGATGAGCGCGTAGTCCTCGATACGTGGGTGCACTCAGCGCCTCTTCCCGCCCGGAGGAGGCGCTACGCCGTGGTGACGGCCGTCCGGGCTACGGCTTGGCCGGGGCCGGCGCCGCGTGGTCGCCGGCTGCCTCGGTCTCCCCGGAACCGGCGGGTTCGGCTTCCCCGGAACCGGCGGGTTCCGCGGTCCGTCCGCCGTCCCGCGCGGCCCCGGCGGCCTGGTCCTCCCGGGCCGCCTCGGCCTGCTCGGCCGCGGCCGTCACCCGGTCGCGGCGCTCACGGCGTACGAGGACGATCCAGCCGACCGGCACCGCCGCGGCGAACAGCCACCACTGGATGGCATACGCCATGTGCGGGCCGATGGAGTCGTGGTCCGGCTCGGGGACCAGCTCCGGGGTGTTGCCGGACGGCTCGGGTCCGGTCTGCTCGATGTAGCCGCCGAGCATCGGCCGGCCGGCCCGCTTCGCCTGCTCCTTGCTGTTGATCAGCATGACCTGGCGGGCGGGCAGGCCCTTGGTGTCCTTGATGCCACTGGCGGCGGTGGTCTCGTCGGCCATCATCCGGCCGGTCACGGTGACCTTGCCCCGGGGGGCGGCCGGGACGTCCGGGAACCGGGTGAGGTCGTTGCCGGCCGAGATCCAGCCACGGTTGACCAGCACGGCCTCGCCGTTGCCGAGGAGCAGCGGGGTCACCACGTAATAGCCGATGCTCTGCTCGTCGGCGGCGGTGCGCTGGCGGACCACGACCTCGTGCGCGGTGTCGTAGGTGCCGGTGGCGCTGACCGTGCGCCACATGTCGCGACGGGGCAGCTCCCGGCCGGGGGCCGTCAGAGAGGTGACCGGAACCGGGTCGGCGGCCAGGCTGCGCGCGATCAGCTGGTTCTGCGCGACCTTGTGCTCATGGCGGTGGAACTGCCAGTAGCCCAGCTTGATCATGACGGGGATCAGCGCAAGACCCACGAGGGTGAGGATCACCCACTGCCGGGACAACAGGAAGCGGTACACGGCCTTGACGGTACCTGGGGCACCGGGGCACCCGAGCCGGGGGTCCCCCTGGCGCAGCTGGTGGAGGATCCGGCCGGGGCGGCCCCCGCGGTCCGGTGGCCGGCCCCGCTCAGACCCGGTCGACGATGCCCACTCTGCCGTCCGAGCGGGCGCAGTGCGCACCGCAGTACCACTTCTGGTCGGCCTCGACGCCCTGCCCGATGATCTGGCACCGGCAGTGCTCACAGATCGGCGCCATGCGGTGGATGGCGCAGGCGAAGCAGTCGAAGACATGCACCGCGCCCTGCGCGTGCACCTCGAACGTCATGCCGTATTCGTTTCCGCAGACCTCACAACGTGCCATGCGCCACAGGGTGCGGTCGCCACACCCGCGCGGCGAGGTGCCGACGGGTGTGTTGGGCGGGCTTCACCCGGACGCAGGCGCCGGGGCCACATCCTGCAGCAGCTGCATGAAGGCCGCCTCGTCGATCACGACCGTGCCGAACGAGGCGGCCTTGGCGGTCTTGGAGGTCCGGGCGTCGGGATCGTTGGTCACCAGCAGGCTGGTCAGCCGGGACACGCTCGTGGCGACATGCAGACCCGCCTCGATCGCCCGGTCCTCCAGCAGCTCGCGGTCCACGGACGTGTCGCCCGAGAAGGCCACCCGCATCCCCTGGACGAGCCGGCCGCCCGATGCGTAACGCCCCGGGTTGGGGTACGGGCACGCCGGTCGTTTACGGGACGGGCGCCAGGACGTGGGGCGGTAGGACGAGGCGGAGGCGCGCTGCCGGGGCGCGGGGGCGTCCGACCACTCCGTCAGCGGCTGGCAGCTCAGCAGCGGCAGCCGCAGATCCTCCTGTGCCGCCCGCCGCAAACTGGGACGGAAGGTCTCGGCCAGCACCCGGGCGTCGTCCAGCGCATGGTGGGCGCGCTCCTGCACCACGCCGTAATGGGCGGCGAGGGTCTCCAGCTTGTGGTTGGGCAGCGGCAGCCGCAGTTCCTTGGACAGGGCGATGGTGCACAGCCGCTGCTGCACCGGCGCGGTCGCCGAGGCGCGGGCGTACTCGCGGGCGATCATCGACCAGTCGAACATGGCGTTGTGCGCGACCAGCACCCGGTCCGCCAGGCGCCGGGACAGCTCCGGGACGATCTCCGGGAAGAGCGGGGCATCGTCGAGCACGGCGCTCGTGAGCCCGTGGATCCAGACCGGTCCCGGATCCCGCTGCGGGTTGACGAGGGTGTACCAGTGGTCCTGGACCTCGCCCTGCGCGTCGAGTTGGTACACGGCTGCCGAGATGATCCGGTCGTCGCGGGCCAGGCCCGTGGTCTCCACGTCGACCACCGCGTATCCCTGGGGATACGCGGACGGCCAGGGAGCCGGCGGCGTCTGCGGGCCCGGCTGCTGCCCGATCTTCGGCGCGATCGGGTCGGCGGCTGCTGCCATGCGGTCTTCGAGCATGGTCCCTGAGGATACGGGCCACCACTGACAGCCACCGAACCGCGTCGGACACACCGGAGGTATGCCCGACGACACACCGGAGGTTCACGCAGCTGGCACCCCGGCAGTTCGCGGGCGGGTGGGGGAGTTGACGGGGTGTGGGGGTGAGGTGGGGCGGGAGGTGGTTGGGGGGCTCTCACGTGGTCTGGGGGTGGATTGTTCGGGGGGCCTCGTCTGCCCCGGGGCGGGGGGCTCCATCTGCCGGGGGGCGGGGTGCTTCAACTGCCCCGGGGCTGGGGGCCTCACTCGCCCACCCCGACGCCGGGGGTGCCCGCCTGACCCGCCCACCCCGACGCTGGGGGTGCCCGCTTGGCCCGCCCACCCGACGCCGGGGGCGCCCGCCTGGCCCGCCCACCCAGAGCCTGGGGGGGTACCCACCTAACCCGCCCACCCCCCCGAAGGGGGGTGGGCGGCGGGGAAAACCAGCAGGCCCGGGCGGCGGGGAAAACCAGCAGGCCCCAGGGGACGGCGAAAAGCCGCTCCCGCAAAGACGGAGCACTCCGGAAAGACCGAGCACTCCGGATGGACCGAGCACTCCCCGGAGGAAGGGGACATACGGACTCTCCTCGGAAGGAAGACGGCGAAACGCCTCCCAGGAACGGCGGAAAGAACCACACGAACGGGCGGCCGCACCGCCGCCGCCCCGAAGCCGTTCCGTGCGGTGCCGTCACGCGGCCTCCGGCGATGAGCGGTTCCGGGCAGCCGCGAGCCGCCGTCGTCGACCACACCCGTTCAGGAGGCGGGCGCCGCCGGGGAGAGCAGTGAGGTCACCAGCGCCTCCAGGGAGACGGCGAACAGCCGCCCGGTGTCGACCGGGCCGGCCAGCGCGCGGGCCAGCGCCGGATCGTGCTCGGCGGTGGGGGAGTCCCACAGCTCACCCTCGCTCGGGTGCTGCTCGGGTGACCGCTCGCGGTTGCGCTCGACCAGGACGAAGCCGACTACCTGGAACTGGACCGCCCGCACCGCCTCCGCGGCCGTCTCCCCGCGCAGCCCGGCGGCGTGCATCTCATGGACCAGCGCCTGCTGCGCGGGCAGGAACATCCGCTCCGTCAGGCCGCGTTCATGCACCATCGCGATCAGCTGCGGGCGCTCGCGCAGCGCCGAGTGCAGCGCGCGGGCGACCGACACGATGCGTGCGTGCGGGGTCTCCCCGGTGGGGTGGATCTCACCCATCTCCCGGATGGTGCGCTCGACGAGGGCGTCCAGGAGGGACTCGCGGTTGCCGACATGCCAGTAGATGGAGGTGACGGCGGTGCCCAGTTCCGTGGCGAGGCGGCGCATGGTCAGCGCGCCGGGGCCTTCCGCCCGCACCAGCCGGGCGGCGGCCGTCAGAACCTCTTCGCCGGTCAGTGCGGTACGTGTCATATTCCCCCACTATCCCTCAACTCCCGTGCGTACACGGCTCTTTACCCTTCATCCCGCTCGGTGTAACAGTGTTACAGACGCCTCGCACGACCCTCGCAAGTCACCGACGACGAAGGGTGGTACGCCATGGCACGCATACGCTACGGAGCGCGCACCGAGGCGGAGATCACCGCGGCGCGCACCGCGGGCTCCCGGCTCCCCGACATCTGGTCCACCGGTGTGGTCGCCGTGTGGGAGAGCGACCCGGAGGCGGTCGCGGCCGTGCTGCCGCCGCCCCTCGAACCCACCGGACGCCCGCTGGTCCGGGCCAACATCAGCAAGGTCGAGCTGCCCGGCTACCCCCTGGGCGCGGGCTCGGTCGCCGTCGCGGCCGCCCACCGCGGCGTCGAGGGCTGGTATCCGCTGGTCATGCCGATGACCCACGAGCGGGCCCTGACCGGCGGGCGTGAGGTCTTCGGCGAGCCCAAGAAGCTGGGCGAGGTCACCGTCGAGCGCGACGGCCCGGTCGTGCGCGCCGCGCTCGCCCGGCACGGCATCGCCTTCGTCGAGGTACGCGGTGCGGTGAGCGGACCGCTGCCGGTCCCCGAGCCGTCCCGGAAGACCGACTTCTACTTCAAGTTCCTTCCCGCCGTGGACGGTTCGGGCTTCGACCTCGACCCGGTGCTGGTGCACTGCCTGCGCCACGAGAAGGTCCGCAAGCTGGAGAAGATCACCGGCGATGTCGTCCTCCGCGAGTCGATGTACGACCCCGTCGCCGACCTCCCCGTACGCACCCTCGTCGAGCTCACCCTCGGCGAGAAGACCAGCGACCAGCAGGGCCGGGTCGTCGAGCGGGTCAGCGCCCGGTCCCTGCTGCCGTACGTCCACCAGCGCTACGACGATCCGCAGCAGCTCCTCGACGGTCCGCCCGAGGGGAGTGTCTGATGCCGTGCTCCCCCACAGGACAACCCCAGGATCCCCGGCCGGAAACACGGCCGGAAACACGGCCGGCCCGACCGGCGCGGAGAGGTGAGCGGGCATGGAGCTGACGGCGGGACAGGTCGCGGTCGTCACCGGCGCCGCCAGCGGTATCGGCCTGGCCATGGCGCGCCGCTTCGCCGCGGACGGGCTGCGGGTCGTCCTCGCGGACGTGGAGGAGGAGCCGCTGCGGGCCGCCGCCGACGAACTGGCCGCGGACGGCGCCCGGGTACTGGCGCGCACCGTGGACGTCGGGGTGCGAGAAGAGGTCGCCGCGCTCGCCGACGCCGCGTACGACGCCTTCGGCGCCGTCCACCTGCTGTGCAACAACGCGGGGGTGGGCTCCGGCGCCGAGGGCCGGATGTGGGAACACGAGCCGAACGACTGGGCCTGGGCGTTCGCGGTGAACGTCTGGGGCGTCTTCCACGGCATCCAGTGCTTTCTGCCGCGGATGCTGGCGGGCGGCGCACCCGGCCATGTCGTCAACACCTCCTCGGCGGACGGCGGTGTCGCACCGCTGCCCACCGCGTCCGTCTACGCCGTCACCAAGGCGGCCGTGGTGACCATGACCGAATCGCTCTACGCCCACCTCAAGGCCGAGCGCGCCCCCATCGGCGCCTCGGTGCTCTTCCCCGGCCCGCACATGCTCCGCACCGGCCTGTGGGAGTCGCACCGCAACCGGCCCGTGCGCTACGCCAAGACCCGGCCGCGCCGTACGCCGTACCGCAGCCTGGCGCAGTGGGAGGCGGCGATGAAGGAGGCCGGGCAGGAGATCGCCTTCACCCCCGTCGAGGACGTCGCGGCGCAGGTCGTGGACGGTGTCCGGGCCGGCCGTTTCTGGCTGCTGCCGCCCAGTGCGCACACCGACGCGCAGATCCGGGCGCGCTCCGCCTCGATGCTCGACCGCACCGACCCCGCCTACCTGGAGCACTTCATCCTCGACCCGGACGACTGAGGGAGGTTCCGCCATGACGGACCCACAGACATCCACCGGCCCACAGGCACCCACGGGCCCACAGGCACCCACGGGCCCACAGGTTTCCATCGACCTACAGGTCCCCACGAACCCACAGGCCCCCACTGACCGCCCGCACGACCCGTACCTGATCATCTCCTCCGACTGCCACGCCGGGCTCCCCACCGAGGAGTACCGCCCCTACCTGGACGCCCGCTTCCACCGCGCCTTCGACGCGTTCCTCGGCGAGCGGGATGCCCGCCGCGCGGAGGCCACCCGCCTCGGCATCCGCAACGACGCCTTCGCCGCCCGGTGGTTCCAGGAGCACGAGGAGGGCCTGCGCGGCGGCTGGGACCCCGCACAGCGGCTGAAGGAACTCGACGGCGACGGAGTGGCGGCGGAGGTCGTCTTCCCGGACGCGGACGCCGTCGACAGCGGTACGGCGGCCCCCTTCGGTGTCGGCCTCGGCCTCTCCGGCGACCATGACCCCGACCTCGGTATGGCGGGTGCCCAGGCGCACAACCGCTGGCTCGCCGACTTCGTCTCCGGACACCCCGAACGGCACTGCGGTGTGGCCCTGTTACCGGTCACCGCCGATACGGACCGGGTCGTGGCCGAGATCCACCGCGCCAAGGAGTCCGGGCTCGGCGCCCTGATGATCCCGTCCATGTGGGGCGGCAAGGAGCCGTACCACGACCGCCGTTACGACCCGGTGTGGGCCGCGGCCGCCGAGTGCGCGATGCCGGTGCTGACCCACTCCGGGGCCGCACCCCGCCACGAGTACGGCGACCACCTCGGGATCTATGTCTCCGAGGTGACCTGGTGGCCCGCGCGCCCCCTGTGGTTCCTGCTCTGGTCCGGCGTCTTCGAACGCCACCCGGGCCTGCGGTTCGGCATCGCCGAGTCCGGCTGCTGGTGGCTGCCCAACCTCCTGTGGTTCATGGACCGCCTCTACCTGGGCGCGCACGGCGGCAAGAAGCTCTCCCCGTTCGCCGCGCTCAAGCGTCCGCCGCACGAGTACCTGGACCGGCAGGTCTTCGTCTGCGCCACCAACACCAAACGCCGGGAACTCGCCCAGCGCTACGAGATCGGCGTCGGCAACATCCTCTGGGGCAGCGACTTCCCGCACCCCGAAGGCACCTGGCCCGACACCCGCGGCTGGCTGAAGAAGACCTTCCATGACATTCCGGTCGCCGAGACCCGCCGCATGCTCGGCCTGTCCGCCGCCGAGGCCTTCGGCTTCGACACCGCGAGGCTGGCCCCGCTGGCCCGCCGTATCGGCCCCACCCCGGCCGAACTCGGCCAGAGCGCCGACCAGCCGTCGGTGGAGGCCTCCTGGGCCCGCTCCCGCGAGGTGGGCCGCCACTGGCTGACCGACCACGACTTCCCGGTACTGGGGGCACAGTGATGACCGACGACCGCTACACCGTCATCTCCGCCGACTGCCACGCCGGCGCCGATCTGCTCGACTACCGGCCGTACTTGGAGTCCCGGTACCACGACGACTTCGACGCCTGGGCGGCGTCCTACGTCAACCCGCACGAGGACCTGCTCGCCGACACCGCCGACCGCAACTGGAACTCCGCCCGCCGCCTGGCCGAAATGGAGGCCGACGGCATCGTCGCCGAGGTCGTCTTCCCCAACACCATCCCGCCGTTCTTCCCGAGCGCCGCCCTCATGGCCCCCGCGCCCACCCGCACGGAGTTCGAGCAGCGCTGGGCGGGCCTGCGCGCCCACAACCGCTGGCTCGCCGACTTCTGCGCGGAGGCCCCGGGCCGCCGGGCCGGCGTCGCCCAGATCCTCCTCCACGATGTCGACGAGGCCGTACGGGAAGTCCGCCGCACCAGGGAAGCCGGGCTCACCGGCGGTGTCATGCTCCCCGGCACCCCGCCCGGCTCCGGCCTCCCCGAACTCCACTCCGGGGCCTACGACCCCCTCTGGGCGGTCTGCGCGGAACTGGACGTCCCCGTCAACCACCACGGCGGCTCGGCCTCCCCGCCGCTCGGCGACGAACCCGCCGCCCGCGCCGTCTTCATGGTCGAGACGACCTGGTTCTCCCACCGGGCCCTGTGGCACCTGATCTTCGGCGGGGCCTTCCGCCGCCATCCCGGCCTCCGCCTCGTCCTCACCGAACAGGGCTCCGGCTGGATCCCCGGTGTCCTGGACATGCTGGACTACTACCACGGGCGGCTGGTGGCGTCCGCGTCCCGGGCCGCCACCGCCGAAGCCAAATTCGGCGTCGGCCTGGGCGAGGCCATGGGCGACTCGCCGGCCGGAATCTGGCGCGACCACTGCTTCGTGGGTGCCAGCTTCATGCGCCCGCACGAGGTCCCGCTCCGCCACCGCATCGGCCTCGACAAGATCATGTGGGGCAGCGACTACCCCCACGACGAGGGCACCCACCCCCACTCCCGCGAGGCCCTCCGCCTCGCCTACGCCGGCGTCCCGGCCGACGAGACCGCCGCCATGCTCGGCACCAACGCCGCCCGCGTCTACGGCTTCGACCTCGCCCGCCTCGCCCCCCTCGCCGCCCGCGTCGGCCCGAGCATCACCGACCTCACCGAGCCCCTGGACGAGATCCCCCCGAACGCCACCAGCCCGGCGTTCGCACGGGGCGGGGCGGTGCGGGTGTGGTGAGGGGCGGCCCGGGCGCGAGACGGGGGCGAGCACGCGATGGGGCCCTGGGCCCCAGCACCCCAGGGCCCCGTGCCCCTGGCTCCCTAGGCCTCCGGCACCCTAGGCCCCCGGCAGGCTGGGCCCCAGCACCCGCGCCGCCTGTGCCACCTCCGTCACCGCGCCGTCCGCGCCGATGCTCACCCGGCGGAGGGTGGCGCCCGGCTTCCGGGTGACCACGTCCACCAGGCGGCCGTCGGTGAACAGGCCGGCGGCGCCGTCCTCGACCGCCCAACCTGCGGGCAGCGCCCGGTCGTTGACGGCCGCCAGATAGCCGGGCCGGCGCTCCGGCTCGCTGTCGTAGTGCGGGCACAGGCTGCCGGGCAGCAGCCCCAGTCCGTCGGCGAGTGGCACCGGCGGGCCGAAGGAGTCGGAGAACGCGGACTCGAACCAGCAGCACGCCCCGGCGCTGATGCCGCACAGCAGCACTCCGGACGCGTACGCCTCGCGCAGGATCGTGTCCAGGCCGTGCACCCGCCAGACGGCGAGCATGTTGGCGGTGTTGCCGCCGCCGACGTAGATGATGTCCTGCGCCAGGACGAACGCCCGCAGATCGGACACGGTGCGACGGAACAGCTCCAGGTGGCTCGGTTCGCAGTCCCGTGCCGCGAACGCGGTGTGGAACCCCTCGATGTAGCCCGGTGCGTCGCCGCTCGCGGTCGGCAGGAAGCAGACCTTCGGCCGGGCCCGCCCCACGGCATCCAGCACGAAGTCGTCCAGCAGGGTGTCGGGATCGTCGGAGAAGCCGCCGCCGAGCAGGGCGAGGGTGGGTGTGCCGGCCATGGGACCTCGTTTCCGGTCGTCGTGGGGAGCGTCGACGGCGGGCGTGGTGGCCCAGCTGACGACACGTCTTACATACTTCTCAGTAACAACCCCTAGCGGCACCCCGGTCAACGCCTTTATCGTGCGGGACATGCCGCACCTGCCCGATGTCGTGTTGTGGTCCGTACCGGCCTTCGTCCTGCTCACCGTGGTGGAGATGGTGAGCTATCGCCTGCATCCCGACGAGGACGCGGCGGGATACGAGGCGAAGGACGCCGCCACCAGCGTCGGCATGGGGCTGGGCAGCCTCGTGTTCGACGCGCTGTGGAAGATACCCATCGTGGCGATCTACGCCACGATCTACGAACTCACCCCGCTGCGGGTGCCCGTGCTGTGGTGGACGCTGATCCTGATG
Source organism: Streptomyces sp. G7(2002) (assembly GCF_028870195.1). Lineage (NCBI taxonomy): Bacteria > Bacillati > Actinomycetota > Actinomycetes > Kitasatosporales > Streptomycetaceae > Streptomyces > Streptomyces sp. G7(2002). The sequence continues at coordinate 2,618,662 of NZ_CP102609.1, read as the reverse complement.
CTGCTCGCACAGGACTTCTTCTACTACTGGTCGCACCGCGGCCACCACGTCATCCGCGTCCTGTGGGCCTGCCACGTGGTGCACCACTCCAGCAAGAAGTTCAACCTCACCACCGCCCTGCGGCAGCCCTGGACCACCTGGACCGTCTGGCCGTTCTACGTCCCGATGGTCGCCCTCGGCGTCCACCCGGCCGCGATCGCCTTCACCTCCGGGGCCAACCTCCTCTACCAGTTCTGGGTGCACACCGAGCGGATCGACAAGCTGCCCCGGCCCTTCGAGTTCGTGCTCAACACCCCGTCCCACCACCGCGTCCACCACGCCTCCCAGGGCGGCTACCTGGACCGGAACTTCGGCGGGATTCTGATCATCTGGGACCGGATGTTCGGCTCGTTCGTCGCGGAGACCGAGCGGCCCGTCTACGGACTCACCAAGAACATCGAGACCTTCAACCCGCTGCGGGTGGCCACCCATGAGTACGCCGCCATCGCGCGGGACATACGGGCCGCGGACAGCTGGCGCGAGCGCGCCGGACGGGTGTTCCGCGGGCCGGGCTGGCAGCCGGCCGAGCGGGTCGCCGCCGAGGAGGCCCGGAAGGCTGCCGAGGAGGCCCGTAAGGCCGGGCCGGCCGGGGACCGGGCGCCCGCCTCCGTCGAGGAGCCGGCCACATGACGGCACGGTGGCCGCGGGCCGTACAGCCGTTGCTGTGGGTGTGCGTCCTGTTGGGCGTCGTACACCTCGGGGCGCTGCTCGGGGGCGTCCTGCCCGTCGTGCAGATCACCAAGCCCGTGCTGATGCCGGTGCTCGCCGGCTATGCGCTGGCGCGCGGCGGCCCCCCGCTGCTCGCCGGTGCGCTCCTCTTCGGCTGTGGCGGCGACACCTTCCTCCAGATCGGCGGGGACCTCGCCTTCCTGGTGGGGATGGGCTCGTTCGCCGCGGGACACGTCTGCTACCTGCTGCTGTTCGCCCGGCACGGGGCGGGTCCCGTGGCCGGGCGGCGGGGACTGACCGGCGCGGCCGGCGCCGGATACGCCGTCCTGCTGACCGGCACGGTGGTGCTGTTGTGGCCGGACCTCCCGGCGGAGCTGCGGATTCCGGTCGCCGGGTACAGCCTGCTGCTCACCGCGATGGCGTTCGGCGCGCTCCGGGCGGGCCCGTGGGCCGCGGCCGGCGGACTGCTGTTCCTGCTCTCCGACACCTTGATCGCGAGCGGGATCGCGCACTGGCCGCAGCTCCCGGCCCCCCAGTTCTGGATCATGCTCACCTATGTCGCGGCCCAGTGGGCGCTGGCCGACGGTGTGCTCCGGTCCGCCGCCACGCCTCCGCGGAACGCGCCACAGCGGGCGCAGGAGCTGCGGACGGCAGGCGCACCGTGAAGCGCTGAGGGGTGGCGCACCCGCCGGGTCCGTGCCCGCCGGGTGCGCCGCGGCTTGAGTCTCCCCCCGAGGGAGACCCGAGAGTGGACGGGATGAACGAGGACGGCACGGGTCTGCTGACCATCGGCGAACTGGCACGGCTGACCGGTGTGCCGGTCAAGACCATCCGCAGTTGGTCGGACCAGGACCTGCTGCCGCCCGCCGCCCGCACCCCCGCGGGCTACCGGCTCTACGGCCCGGACGCCCCGGCCCGCCTGGAGATCGTGCGCAGCCTGCGCGAACTGGGCATCGGTCTGACGGCCATCCGGTCCGTGCTGCACCGCGAGCTCACGGTCGCCGAGACGGCGGAGCAGTGGGCGGACGCGCTGGACGCGCAGATCCGCACCCTGCGGCTGCAGTCCGCCGTGCTGCGCTCGGTGGCCGCGCGGGGCAGCGCAGCAGAGGAGCTGCCGTACATGACCGAACTGGCCCGTCTGTCCGCCCGGGAACGCCGACGGATCATCACGGACTTCGTCGAGGACGCCCTCGACGGGGTGGACGCCCCCGCCTACCGCAGCGGTCTGCTGGCCGCCACCCCCGATCTGCCCGACGATCCCACCCCTGAGCAGATCGGCGCCTGGATCGAGCTGGCCGCCCTGGTCCGCGAGCCGGAACTACGGGCGGCACTGCGCCGGCTGGCCGAGTACAGCGCGCGTACGGCACCGCCGGCGGGGGAGCCGGACGCCAAGAGCGAGCCGTACGCCCCGGAGGAGAGACACGCCCCGGGGGCGAGCCACGCCACGACCGAGCCGCGCACCGCCGCGGCGCCGGACCCGGCCATGCAGGAGCAGGCGGCGCAGGAGCAGGCCGCGCAGGGGCAAGCCGCCGCCCGGGTCGCGGAGTTGATGCGGGTACGCGGTGAGGCGGCCGTCGCGGCCGGGATCGCCCCGGACTCCCCGGCCGCGGAGCCCGTCATCGCCGAGCTGGTCGCCGCCTGGCTCCCCACCCAGACCGGCACCGCCGACCCGCCCACCGAGGACAACCCGGCGGCCCGTGCCCGGCTGCTGGAGCAGCTGGAGACCGCCGCCGAACCCGTTGTCGAGCGCTACTGGCAGCTGCTGTGCACGGTCACCGGCCGGCCCGCGCCACCCCGCTGGGACACCGCGGGAGCCTGGACCACGGCCGCGCTGCGCGCCCACCCCCGGCCGTACGGGCTGGACCGCTCCGCGTTCGACGGCACCGACCCGGACCGGGTACTGCGCGCCTACGAGCAGGTGACCCGCGATGTCGCCGCCCTGGTCGCCGCCGTACGGCCCGAGGACCTCGCGCTGCCGACACCGTGCGCGGGGTGGAGCGTACGGCAGCTGCTCGACCACATGGTGTGGGAGAACCTGATGGCCACCTCGATCGCCGAGGACGCCCCGCGCGATGACCACACCGCCGACCACCTCGGTGACGACCACCGCGCCGCCTTCGACGACTCGGTACGCGCCGCCCTCGCCGCCTTCACCGGCAGCGGGATGCTCCGGCGCACCTACGGCCCCTACGAGGCGCCCGGCGCGATGATCGTCCAACAGGTCGTGGTCGAACTCCTCGCCCACGGCTGGGACTTGGCACGGGCGACCGGCGCGCCGACCGGACTGGCGCCGGAGGCCGCCGAGGAGACCCTGGCCGCGGCGCGCCGGATCTACGGCGCCGCACCGCGCACCGAGGGCAGCTCGTTCGCCCCGGAGCGCCCCGCTCCGCCCGGCGCGAGCGCCACGGACCGGCTGGCGGCCTTCCTCGGCCGCGACCCTGCCTGACCGGCCCACCAGCCCACCGGCCCGCTCCCGGGACGACAGGAGGGAGGGCCGGGTGCGATCACCCGGCCCTCCCCACAACTGCCGTTACCGGCCCTGGAGTTACTTCTTCACCGCGTCCAGCGCATCGACGATGCCGTAGCCGAAGTGGCTGTTGACATGCTTGGTGCCGGTGCAGGTGGACTCACCCGTGGGGCAGCCGGGGTTGTCCGCCTGCTTCTTCAGGAGCCACTGGATCTCCTGCGGGCTGGACTTCGGGTGGGTGCTCTTGAGCAGCGCCGCGACACCCGCGACATGCGGGCTCGCCATGGACGTACCGGCCAGGTAGGCCCAGTCGCCGCCCGGCATGGTGGAGAGGATGTTGCCGTTCTTGGCGGGCAGCTCGGGCACCTGCTTCGAGTCACCGCCCGGCGCGGCCACATCGATCTGGCCGAGTCCGTAGTTGGAGTAACCGGACTTGAGCTTCTGCACTCCGCTCGCCGCGACCGTCACCGTACCCGGCAGCTGGGTGGGCACGTCCCAGCAGGTCTTCGGGGTGATGGTGCGCTCGACCGGGGTGGTGTCGTTCGGGCTGGAGTCGTCGGTCAGCTTGGCGGCCGCCAGGTCGAGATCGGAGTTGCCCGCCGCCGCGACGTTGATCGCGCCCTTGCGCTGGGCGTAGCTCGCCGCACGCCCGACCGCATCAATGATGGCGGCCTGGTCGGCGTCGTTCTTGCAGTTGAACATCCACGGGTCGACGTAGTAGCTGTTGTTGGTGACCTCGACACCGTGGTCGGCCGCGAAGACGAAGGCGCAGACCACGCTCTCGGCGTAGAAGAGGCTGGTCTCCGGCTCGCTGACCTTGAGGGCGGATATCTGCACGCCCGGGGCGACCCCGGCCACGCCGACGCCGTTGCGGGCCGCGGCGATCGAGCCCGCGACATGCGTGCCGTGGTAGTCGTTGTCCGGGTCCCAGGGGCGCCAGGCACCCTTGGACGTATCGGCCACACCGCCCACGCAGTTGGCGGACTGCTTCGCGGAGAAGTTGGCCTTCAGATCGGGGTGGGTGTCGTCCACGCCGGTGTCGATGACGGCGACGGTGACCTTCTTGCTGCCCGGGTTCACCTTCGCGGCCTTGTCGGCCTTGATGGCGGGCAGGTCCCACTGCAGCGGTTCGAGCGGCTCCTCGCCGTTCGCCTTCGCCGCCTGGCCGGCCGCCTTGAGCTGGGACTTCGGCAGGTCGACCTTCTGCGGTTTGCCGACGTCGGTGGTGCCCTGTGCCTTGAGCGGCGCGGTACGGGACGCGCCCGCCGACTGCACGCCCGGCACCGTCCGCACGGTGGCGGCGAACTGCGGGTTGGCCGAGTGGACGACGATCACGCCTATCTGCTCATGGGCGATGATCACCTTCCCGCCGGCCTGGGCTATCGCCTTCTTGACCTTGCCGACCGTGGTGTGGCCGGGCGTGGTGTTCACGACGTACGAGAGCAGCGGGCCGTCGGCCGAGGCCGCGGCGGCCGGGGCGGAGTCCTGGGGCGCGGCGGTGGCCGCCTGCGGCAGGAAACCGAGCGACGCCGTCAGAGCCAGTCCGAGCGGTACGGCCAGCGCCCGCATGCGTCTGGATCGGGGATGTGCCATGGGTACTCCACATCATCCGGGAGACCGCCCGTGCGGCGGATTGCGCACGGGTGGGGTGCAGTGAGACGTGAAGCTATCGGCGATCACTCGCGTACAGCAATGGAAAGCGGAAAAAAACGGGGGAAAAAAAAGCTGCCACGAGCCCTGAATTGATGGCGCGTCAGCCGCGTACGGCGCGATCTGATCGGCCGTCATGGCCACCCTCGGGGCCGCCCTCATGGCCGTCGCCGTCGCCGTGGCCCTGGCCGGTGGGTCGCCGCCCGTTCCGCCGCCGCCCGTCCTGCCGTCGGCCGTTCTACCGTCGGCCGTCCTGCCGTCGGCGGGCCGCGGGCGGGCCGGTCAGCCGTTGCGCCGCAGAGTCGTGATGCTCAGCGGGGGCAGCGCGATCCGCGGACCGTACCAGCGGCGGGCGGCCGTGGCGGTCCCCGGCCGGGGTTCCGACGGGGCAACGGTGAGCGGCGCAGGCAGCCGGACGCTGCCGTACGGGCGCCGACGGGGAGCGGGGGACTGCGGGGCCTGCTGGGGCGGCGGATTCACACCGGGCTCAACGAAGCGCCCCGGGCGCGGTGGCGGTCGGCGCGGGCATTCCCTCGGATTCTTCTGGGATTCAACCAACACCCCCCTGTCGGATCGTGTGATGCGCCTCTACCATGCGTGATCTAGATCACTTATATATTCCTTATGATCGGTCGGGGCGCTCCCGTGCAGGTCCCGGACCGGTCCCTGGGAAACCCGCCCCTTCGCGTCAGGAGATCCCGTGAGTGCCGCACCGACCCTTGACCCGGGGACGCATGAGCCGCCCGACTACCTCCAGGTGCAGTCGAGCGCGGAATTCGATGAACTCCGCCGCGCACACCGCTCATTCGCCTTCCCGCTCACCGTCGCCTTCATCCTCTGGTACCTCGGATATGTGCTGCTGTCGAGCTACGCCGGCGGCTTCATGGCGATCAAGGTCGTCGGTCACCTCAATGTCGCCTTCGTCCTCGGCATCGCCCAGTTCGTGACGACCTTCCTCATCGCCTGGTGGTACTCCCGGCACGCCGCCGCCAAGCTCGACCCGAAGGCCGAGGCCATCAAGTCCCGCCTGGAGGGCGACGCATGAACCTCACCCAGCAGCCGCTCGTGCAGCAGCTCGCGGCCGGCGGCGCGGGCGAGCACCGCGCCCTGATCATCACTCTCTTCGCGGTCTTCGTCGCCGCCACCCTCGCCATCACGGTCTGGGCCGGCCGGCAGACCAAGGGCGCGGAGGACTTCTACGCCGGCGGGCGGCAGTTCACCGGATTCCAGAACGGGCTGGCCATCTCCGGCGACTACATGTCCGCCGCGTCCTTCCTCGGCATCGCCGGCGCCATCGCCCTCTTCGGCTACGACGGCTTCCTCTACTCCATCGGCTTCCTCGTCGCCTGGCTCGTCGCGCTGCTCCTGGTCGCCGAACCGCTGCGCAACTCCGGCCGGTTCACCATGGGCGACGTCCTCGCCTACCGGATGCGCCAGCGCCCGGTCCGTACGGCCGCGGGCACCTCCACCATCGTCGTCTCGATCTTCTACCTGCTCGCCCAGATGGCCGGTGCGGGCGCCCTGGTCACCCTGCTCCTGGGCATCACCAGCGAGGCGGGCAAGATCCTGGTCGTCGTCCTCGTCGGCATCGTGATGATCCTCTACGTCACCATCGGCGGCATGAAGGGCACCACCTGGGTCCAGATGGTCAAGGCGGTCCTGCTGATCGCCGGCACCCTGCTCATCACCTTCCTGGTGGCGCTCAAGTTCAACTTCAACCTCTCCTCGCTGCTCGGCGCCGCCGCGGAAAACAGCGGCAAGGGCGCCGCCTTCCTGGAGCCCGGCCTCAAATACGGCGTCAGCGCCACTTCGAAGATCGACTTCATCTCGCTGGGCCTCGCCCTCGTCCTGGGCACCGCGGGCCTGCCGCACATCCTCATCCGCTTCTACACGGTCCCCACCGCCAAGGCCGCCCGTAAGTCCGTGAACTGGGCGATCGGCATCATCGGCGTCTTCTACCTGATGACCATCGCGCTGGGCTTCGGCGCCGCGGCCCTCATCAAGCCCGAGACGATCACCGCCTCCAACAAGGCGGGCAACACCGCGGCCCCGCTCCTCGCCGAGGCCATCGGCGGCGGCGCCGGCTCCACCGGCGGCGCCATCCTGCTCGCCGTCATCTCCGCCGTCGCCTTCGCCACCATCCTCGCGGTGGTCGCCGGCCTCACCCTCGCCTCGTCCTCGTCCTTCGCGCACGACCTGTACGTCAATGTCTTCCGCAAGGGCAAGGCCACTGAGAAGGAGGAGGTCGGCGCGGCCCGCTGGGCGACCGTCGGCATCGGCGCGGTCGCCATCGTGCTGGGCGTCTTCGCCCGCGGGCTGAACGTCGCCGGCCTGGTGGCGCTCGCCTTCGCGGTCGCCGCCTCCGCCAACCTCCCGACGATCCTCTACAGCCTGTTCTGGAAGCGCTTCACCACCCAGGGCGCGCTGTGGTCCATCTACGGAGGCCTCGCCTCCTCCGTCTTCCTGGTCCTCTTCTCCCCGGTGGTCTCCGGCAAGGAGACCTCGATGTTCCCCGCCGCGGACTTCGCCTTCTTCCCGCTGGAGAACCCGGGGCTGATCTCCATCCCGCTGGGCTTCCTGCTCGGCTGGCTGGGATCGCTGCTGTCGAAGGAGGAGCCGGACGCCCAGAAGTACGCCGAACTGGAGGTCCGCTCGCTGACCGGGACCGGCGCCCACTGAACGGGGCCGGCTGAGCCGTCCCCACAGGGGCCGGGCGGGACGGCGTCGTAGATCTCTACGATGCCGCCCCGCCCGCCTCGTGCTTCTCATCTCTGCTCACTGTCACACCCATCGCGTAGGCTCGAAGACGTACTGATCCACCTGAGGAGACGTACCGAGCCATCACTCTTGGGGAGGGGGCCCAGTGCTCATCGACACGTATGGCCGCGTGGCCACCGACCTGCGCGTTTCGCTCACGGACCGGTGCAATCTGCGGTGCACGTACTGCATGCCGGAAGAGGGCCTTCAGTGGCTCGCCAAGCCCGATCTGCTCACCGACGACGAAATCGTCCGGCTGATCACCATCGCCGTGCGCGACCTGGGCATCGACGAGGTCCGCTTCACCGGCGGTGAGCCGCTGCTCCGCCCCGGTCTGCCCGGCATCGTCGAGCGCGTCGCCGCCCTCACCCCACGCCCCCAGATGTCGCTGACCACCAACGGCATCGGCCTGGAGCGCACCGCCACCGCCCTCCGCGACGCCGGTCTGGACCGCGTCAATGTCTCCCTCGACACCCTCCGGCCGGAGGTCTTCCAGGCCATGACCCGCCGCAAGCGGCACGGCGACGTCCTCCGCGGCCTGGAGGCGGCCCGCGCGGCCGGACTGACCCCGGTCAAGGTCAACGCCGTCCTGATGCCGGGCCTCAATGACGACGAGGCCCCCGACCTGCTGGCCTGGGCGATCGCGCACGACTACGAGCTCCGCTTCATCGAGCAGATGCCGCTGGACGCCCAGCACGGCTGGAAGCGCGACGGCATGATCACCGCGGGCGACATCCTCGCCTCGCTGCGCACCCGCTTCGCGCTCACCCCCGAGGGCCAGGACGAGCGTGGCTCCGCGCCCGCCGAGCGCTGGATCGTCGACGGCGGCCCGCACCGCGTCGGAGTGATCGCCTCGGTCACCCGCCCGTTCTGCCGGGCCTGCGACCGCACCCGTCTGACCGCCGACGGCCAGGTCCGTACGTGCCTGTTCGCCACCGAGGAGACGGACCTGCGGACCGCGCTGCGCTCCGAGGCGCCCGATGACGAGATCGCGCGGATATGGAAGGTCGCGATGTGGGGCAAGAAGGCGGGCTCGGGTCTGGACGACCCGTCGTTCCTGCAGCCGGAGCGCCCGATGTCCGCGATCGGCGGCTGAGCCGGTCGGTCTCAGCGACCGGCGGCCGACGCCTCCCAGTCCTCCAGCGTCACGACATCCTTCAGGAAGCCGCGCACCCCGAGGAACTGCGACAGATGCTCCCGGTGCTCCTCGCAGGCCAGCCAGGTCTTGCGCCGGTCCGGAGTGTGCAGCTTCGGGTTGTTCCAGGCCAGCACCCACACGGCCGCGGCGCGGCAGCCCTTCGCGGAGCAGATGACGGCGCTGTCGGCGGAGTCCTGGGGATTCGGGGAGTTCACGGCCTCAACCCTACGTCCTGGGATCACGGACCCGGCCCGGCGATCCCGCCCGTCAGGCCCTGCGGACATGACGACGCCGGGCAGCCACGGGGGGAGCCGCCCGGCGTCGGTCCGTCGCTCCGACGGGGGATGCGGAGCGCGTACGCAGTATGTCACGGGGGAAGGTGCCGAGTGCACCGGAACTCCATGATTGATCTGAGCTTTTCTTGAGCTTTGCAGACCGGGAGATGATCAGCGGGGGTCATGTTCCGGTGCGGAAGCGCCCGCCGCCGGACGTTCCGGAACGGACTCCGACGGGGCGTCGGAGGCACCCGGCGTCAGCATCGGCCTGGTCGGGCCCGCGACGAAAGTCTTCGGGAGCGAAGGGGCGTTCTCCCGGCCCGCGTTGGCGATGACGACCGCGATATAGGGCAGCGCCAGCCCCAGTACCAACGTGGCGATGGCCACGGGCCGCTCGATGTTCCACAGCACGACGGTCAGCACCACGGCCACCGTCCGCACCGCCATCGAGATCACATACCGGCGCTGCCGCCCGCGGACATCCTCGGACAGCCCCTGCCGGGCTCCGGTGATCCGGAAGGTCTCGCCGCTGCTCTGCTTCCGCATCACGCTCCACCACCTGGTCAGTCATGCCGGATTTCCCCGCTATCCGGTCGGTTTCCACGGTACGCCGCGACTGCGCCGCCTTCGAGACCGGGTCGTGCCACGCCTCGCCCGGGTCGGCCGGGCCACCGTGCGTACACCCGGCTCCGGCGTGCGCCGTAGTCGAAGCGGGGCGACACTGACGGAGCGACCGTCATCTGCACCGCGCCGCAAGAGGAGTCGACATGACGTGGTTGTGGGCCATCATCGTGGGCCTGGTGCTGGGCCTGATCGCGAAGGCCATCATCCCGGGCAAGCAGCAGATTCCGCTCTGGCTGACAGTGATCTTCGGCATGCTGGGCAGCGTCCTCGGCAACTGGGCGGCCACCGGCATCGGGGTCAACGAGACCGGCGGCATCGACTGGATCCGGCACCTGCTGCAACTGGCCGGCGCGGTCCTCGTCGTCGGCATCGGTGACCGCCTCTGGGTCTCCATGCGGGGCCGCAAGAAACAGGCGACCTAGCCGTGCTCACACGGGCGGCCGGCGCACCCTCCGCGCGCCGGCCGTCCGTACGTCTGCCGTCTCAGCGGCCGTCGAGCCGGCCCAGCTTGCGGCCGGCCTTCAGGTAGGCGACGCCGGGGGAGTCCGCCAGCTTCTCGGCCAGCACCTCGCCCAGCGGCCGGGCCGCATCGGCCTCCGCCAGCACCACGGTCTGCTGCTTGCCCTCGCCCTCCACGACCAGCCGCAGCGCGTTCTGCTTGGCCAGCCGCCGCGCCGCCGAGGCGCTCGGGGTGAACTCCAGCACCGTCGTCAGCACCGCTGCCACCGTCTCCGCGCCGTGCGCCGCGACATCCACCGACGGCAGCGACTCCACATCGGCGAACGACTTCTTGGAGAACTGCGCCACGAAACCGGCCCGCGCCGCCATCGCCGCGTCCATCCCGTACAGCGCGGCCACGACCTCGCCCGCCAGGACCTTCTTGAGGTCCATCGGGTGCAGCGAGCGGTCCGCGACCCGGCCCAGGACGAGCGCGATCTCCTCGTCGGTCCACTCCGTCCAGGCCTTGAGGTACGGCTCCATCAGCCGGTCCGGCACCGACATGATCTTGCCGAAGACATCGTCGGCGGGCGCGCTCAGCCCGACGTAATTGCCCTTGGACTTGGACATCTTGGCGCCGGTGCCGTCCGTGCCCTCGATCAGCGGCATGGTCACCACCAGCTGCGGCCGCTGCCCGCGCAGCTCCATCAGCTTGCGGCCCATCTGCAGATTGAGCAGCTGGTCGGAGCCGCCCAGCTCCACATCGCACTCCAGCGCCACCGAGTCCAGGCCCTGGGCGATGGGGTACAGCAGCTCCGTCATGGTCAGACCGGACCCGGCGGCCAGCCGGTTGCGGAAGTCCTCGCGCTGCAGCAGCTGCGAGGCCGGCACCTGGGCGAGCAGCGACAGCAGCTCCGGGAAGGTGTACGGCGCCAGCCACTCGCTGTTCTGCCGGAAGCTGACCTTCTCGAAGTCGAAGAAGGGACGTACCTGTTCGCGGTACGTGGCGAGGTTCTGCGCGATGTCCTCGTCGGTCAGCGGCGGGCGCTCGGCCGTACGGCCCGAGGGGTCGCCGATCTTGGCGGTGAAGTCACCGATGATCAGCGTGACGTCATGGCCCAGCCGCTGGAACCGGCTCAGGATGATCAGCGGGACCGCATGCCCGAGGTGCACATCGGTGGCCGTCGGGTCGATGCCCAACTTGATGTGCAGACCCTTGCCGGCCGCCCGGCGCTCCTCGATCCGCTCGGCCAGCTTCTCCACGCCCGGCAGGACCTCGACCGTACGGGCCGCGATCAGCTCGGCCTGCTCCTTGGCGGGCAGGTCCGTCAGATCCAGATAGCGCCGCGCGCCCGTCTCCTTGAGCAGCTCCTGGACCGTGGCGTCCGAGGAGAGGTCGGCGGAGAGCAGCGTGGTGGCGCGGGCGACGGATTCGCCGAGGCGTGTCATGGCGTTCCTGATCGATCGTGGTTCCCCGAGGGGAGGACAAGCGGACAGTCTATTCGCCCGGTACGACACTCCCGCGCCGTGCGCCCGCCGGGTACGACACTCCCGCGCCGTCCGCCCGCCCGGCCCGCCGCGACGGGCCGGGCGCACACAGGCCTCTCACACCCCGCGGCTGACCGAACTCATGTTGAAGTCCGGAATGCGCAGCGCCGGCATCGCGGCGCGGGTGAAGTAGTCGCCCCACTCGCGCGGCAGGGTCCGCTCCGTACGGCCCGCCTCCACCGCCCGGGACAGCAGGTCCACCGGCGACTCGTTGAACCGGAAGTTGTTGACCTCGCCGACCACCTCGCCGTTCTCGACCAGATAGACACCGTCCCGGGTCAGACCGGTCAGCAGCAGCGTCGCCGGGTCCACCTCGCGGATGTACCACAGGCAGGTCAGCAGCAGCGCCGGACCGTCATGGCCGGCGGCCGCCACCATCTCGTCCAGCGAGCGCGAACCTCCGCCCTCCAGCAGGAGGTTGTCGATGCCCGGCGCCACCGGCAGGCCGGTCAGCCCGGCACTGTGCCGGGTGGTCAGCAGCCGGTTGAGCACCCCTTCGCGGATCCAGTCGGTGGCCGTCAGCGGCAGCCCGTTGTCGAAGACCGAGGCATCGTCGCCGGAGGAGTGCGCCAGGACGAACGGCGCGCACTCCAGCCCCGGCGCCCGCGGGTCGCTGCGCAGCGTCAGCGGCAGCTCGCTGAGCCGCTCGCCCAGCCGGGTGCCCGTCCCGGGCCGCCCCGCCGCGCCGTCGCCGTCGGCCGGCCTGGAGAAGACCGTGCGGCCCTCGGCGGCGTCCCGGGCGCCGGACGACCACATCTGGTAGATCAGCAGGTCGGCGACGGCGGTCGGCGGCAGCAGCGTCTCGTACCGCCCGGCGGGCAGCTCGATGCGCCGCCCGGCCCAGTCCAGCCGCCGGCTCAGCTCGGTGTCCAGCTCCCGCGGGTCGACATCGGTGAAGTCGCGGGTCGCCCGGCCGGTCCAGGCCGAGCGGGGTACGGCCCCGTCGGAACCTGCCGCCCTGGCGTTCAGCTCCAGCGTCCCGGTGGGCTGGTCGTGCCGCAGCCGCAGCCCGGTCGAGGTGCCCAGATACGACGAGACGACCTCGTGGTGGGCGAAGCCGTACAGCTCCCGGCCGCCCGCGCGGGCCAGCTGGAAGGACTCGCCGAGCGCCGGCGCGAACGCCGCGAACACCTCCGAGGAGGTCTCGGCGGGCGCCTCGGTGAAGTCGGCGGACGCCTTCCCGCCGCCGACCAGCGGCTGGGCGTCCTCGGCGGGCCCGGCCTCCCGGGCGGCCGCCTCGGCGGCCCGGACCAGCGGCTCCAAGTCGTCCGCCGTCACCGCGGAGCGCGAGACGACACCGGAGGCGGTGCCCTGCCCGCCGTCCACGGTCGCCACCACCGTCAGGGTGCGGCCGCGGGTGACGCCATTGGTGGTGAGCGCATTGCCCGCCCAGCGCAGATTGGCGCTGGAGTGCTCATCGGCGATGACCGCACAGCCGTCGGCGCGGGAGAGCTCCAGCGCCCGCTCGACGATCTCGTGTGGGGTGTTCGTACGCGACCTGCGCGTGCTCATCGACCGGCCTCCTGCGTCGTGTTCAGACTGTGCCTTCCCGGGGGACGACCCCCGGACCCCCGGCCGGTTCCGTGGTGGCGGCTCATCGACCGGCCTCCTGCGTCGTGTTCAGAATGTTCACGCCCTGGAAGAGGGCGGAGGGGCAGCCGTGCGAGACGGCGGCGACCTGGCCGGGCTGGGCCTTGCCGCAGTTGAAGGCGCCGCCCAGCACATAGGTCTCCGGGCCGCCGACCGCGGTCATCGAGCCCCAGAAGTCGGTGGTGGTCGCCTGATAGGCGACGTCCCGCACCTGCCCGCAGAGACGGCCGTTGCGGATCGCATACGCCCGCTGCTGGGTGAACTGGAAGTTGTACCGCTGCATATCGATGGACCACGAGCGGTCGCCGACGACATAGATGCCGCGCTCCACCCCGGAGATCAGCTCGTCCGTGGACGGGCCGTCCGCCGCCGGCCGCAGCGAGACGTTCGCCATCCGCTGGACCGGGACATGGCCGGGGGAGTCCGCGTAGGCGCAGCCGTTGGAGCGGGTGAAGCCCGTCAACTGGGCGATTCTGCGGTCGAGTTGGTAGCCGACCAGGGTTCCGTCCTTGATCAGGTCCCAGGACTGTGCGGCCACTCCCTCGTCGTCGTAGCCGATCGTCGCGAGTCCGTGCTCGGCGGTCCGGTCGCCCGTCACATTCATGATCCCGGAGCCGTACGCCAGCTTCCCGAGCTGGTCGAAGGTGGCGAACGAGGTCCCCGCGTACGCCGCCTCGTAGCCCAGCGCCCGGTCCAGCTCGGTGGCGTGCCCGATCGACTCGTGGATCGTCAGCCAGAGGTTGGACGGATCCACCACCAGGTCGTACGCACCGGCCTCGACGGTCGGTGCGCGCATCTTCTCGGCGAGGTGCTCGGGGATCCGGGCCAGTTCACCGTCCCAGTCGTAGTGGCCGCCGGTCAGATACTCCCAGCCGCGCCCGACCGGCGGGGCCAGGGTCCGCATCGAGTCGAAGTCGCCGCTCGCCGGGTCCACCGCGACCGCGGTGAGCTGCGGATGCAGCCGTACCCGCTGCTGAGTGGTGCTGGTGCCCGCGGTGTCCGCGTAGAACTTGTTCTCCTGGACGGTCAGCAGCGCGGCGTCCGCATGGGCCACGCCCTCGGCGGCCAGCAGCCGCGTGCTCCACTCCGCCAGCAGCCCGGTCTTGTCGGCGTCCGGGACGTCGAAGGGGTTGATCTCGTACGAGGAGACCCAGGTGCGGTCCGGGTGCGCGGGTTCCGGCGCCAGCTCCACCCTCTCGTCGGAGCCCGCGGCCTTGATCACCTTCGCGGACAGCTTCGCCATCGCCACCGCCTGCGCGGCCACCCGCGCGGCCGCGTCCATCGTCAGATCCACCCCGGACGCGAACCCCCAGGCCCCGCCGTGCACCACCCGCACCGCGTACCCCAGGTCGGTGATGTCCGAGGTCCCGGACGGACGGGCGTCGCGCAGCCGCCAGGACGCGCTGCGGATCCGCTCCAGGCGGAAGTCCGCATGGTCGGCGCCCAGCGCGCGGGCGCGGGCCAGCGCGGCATCGGCCAGCGCGTGCAGCGGCAGCGCCAGGAATGTCTCGTCAACGGCATGGGGTGCAGGCAAGGATTCCTCCCGTGGTCGGCGCCTGCATCATGCCCTGTGGCGGGCCCCCGGCCCAGAGGACACCGGGGTGCGGCACCGGGCGCCGGCCAAGGTGACGCACGGTGCCGGGGTCCGGTGCGACACGGCCGGCGGGGGCCGCCGCGGTCCGGGATTCCGCCGTGGTTCTGTGGAGACCCGACAGTGACCGGCGCACGCGCCTGTCCGTGCTCGATTCCCCGGAAGGACCCCGCGACCGATAGTTTCGTATCGAACGCAGGACGGACAGAAACGGAAAGGGTGATCTCTTGAGCCGCTCGGTTCTGGTCACCGGAGGTAACCGCGGCATCGGCCTCGCCATTGCCCGTGCCTTCGCCGAGGCAGGCGACAAGGTCGCCATCACCTACCGCTCGGGCGAGCCCCCCGCGGGATTTTTGGCCGTGAAGTGCGACATCACGGACAACGAGCAGGTCGAGCAGGCGTACAAGGAGATCGAGGAGAAGCAGGGTCCGGTCGAGGTGCTGGTGGCCAACGCCGGCGTCACCCGTGACCAGCTGCTGATGCGGATGTCCGAGGAGGACTTCACCTCGGTCCTGGAGACCAACCTCACCGGCACGTTCCGGGTGGTCAAGCGCGCCAACCGCGCGATGCTGCGGGCCCGCAAGGGCCGGGTCGTGCTGATCTCGTCCGTGGTGGGCCTGATGGGCGCGCCGGGCCAGGCGAACTACGCCGCCTCCAAGGCCGGGCTGGTGGGCTTCGCCCGCTCGCTCGCCCGCGAGCTGGGCAGCCGCAACATCACCGTCAACGTCGTCGCCCCCGGCTTCGTCGACACCGACATGACCCGCGTGCTCACCGACGAGCAGCGGGAGAGCATCGTCAAGCAGGTGCCGCTCGCGCGGTATGCGCAGCCCGAGGAGATCGCCGCCTCGGTCCGCTTCCTGGCCTCCGACGAGGCCGCGTACATCACCGGAGCCGTCATTCCTGTCGACGGCGGATTGGGCATGGGTCACTGATCAGCATGAGTGGAATCCTTGCAGGCAAGCGCATCCTGGTCACGGGTGTTCTGACCGAGTCGTCGATCGCGTTCCAGGCGGCCAAGGTCGCCCAGAACGAGGGCGCCGAGGTCATCCTCACCGGCTTCGGCCGGCTCTCCCTCGTGGAGCGGATCGCCAAGCGGCTGCCCAAGCCCGCCCCGGTCATCGAGCTGGACGTCACCAACCAGGAGCACCTGGACGGTCTGGCCGACAAGATCCGCGAGCACCAGGGCGAGGGCGCCCGCCTCGACGGCATCGTGCACTCCATCGCCTTCGGCCCGCAGGGCGCCTTCAACTTCCTGGAGGCCGAGTGGTCGGACGTCGGCACCGCGGTCCAGGTCTCGGCGTACTCCTACAAGTCGCTGACCATGGCCTGCCTGCCGCTCATGGAGCACGGCGGCGCGGTCGTCGGTCTCACCTTCGACGCGCAGATCGCCTGGCCGAAGTACGACTGGATGGGCGTGGCCAAGGCGGCGCTGGAGAGCACCAACCGCTACCTGGCGCGTGACCTGGGCCCCAAGGGCATCCGCTGCAACCTGGTCTCGGCCGGCCCCATCAAGTCGATGGCCGCCAAGTCCATCCCCGGCTTCGAGGAGCTGGCGGACGTGTGGAACCACCGCGCCCCGATCGGCTGGGACCTGGCCGACCCGGAGCCGGCCGGCCGTGGTGTCGTCGGCCTGCTGTCCGACTTCTTCCCGCGGACGACGGGCGAGATCGTGCACGTCGACGGCGGTGTGCACATGATGGGCGCCTGACGTCCCGCGTTTCCTCCATGCTGCCCGTCCCGGTGTGCCGGGGCGGGCAGTACGCATTGCGCCATGGGAATCAGTCATGGCCCTCACGGGAATACCGCCCCCGCCCGCCCCGTTGTGGCCCGCAGGGGGCGCCGGCCTCCCCTACGGGAAGTGTTCGACCCCTCAGGGCCCCGGAACGGTCAGCCGGCAGCCGAAGGGGTGCGCACTCGCCTCGGCGGCCGCCCGGTCGGCGTCGCCCGCACGGATCGCCTCCACCAGCCGGGCATGGTCCATATGCGCCTCGGGCCGCAGCTCCTCGCCCACATCGGCCCGCAGGAAGTCCCGCAGCACGCCCCCGAGGTCGGCGTAGATCTCGGCCAGCACCTCGTTGTGGGAGGCCGACACGATCGCCATGTGCAAGGTCGCGTCCGCCTCCACGAAGGCCTCCGCCGCACCGGACTCCCAGGCCCGCTCGCGCCGCTCCAGCAGGGTGTCGATCTGCCGCAGGTCCTGTGGGGTGCGCCGCTCCGCGGCGAGCCGGGCGGCCGACGCCTCCAGGGCGCTGCGCAGCTCGGCGACGTGGCCGGGCTCGGCCGCCGCGAACCGGCGGTTCATCACCCCGGCCAGTTCACTGGTGGCCACCACGTAGGTGCCCGACCCCTGGCGGATGTCCAGCAGCCCGTTGTGGGCCAGCGCCCGGACGGCCTCGCGGACGGTGTTACGGGCCACCCCGAGCTGCTCGACGAGTTCCGGTTCGGTCGGGATACGGGATCCCACCGGCCACTCACCGGACGTGATCTGGGCGCGCAGCTGCGCGATCACCTGGTCCGCCAGCGCGGACCGGCGGGGCGAGGTCAGAGGCATGGCTGCGCTCCGGGGGGAAGGGGCGGACGGACGGCGGCGGGGCGGCGCCCGCCGGATCCTGTCGGTTCCCGGCGCCGCCCGAGACAGCAGAGGCTACCGATATCAATTGGACAGGGATTCATCCCATGATTCTATGATGGCGTCTATGGCAGACGACGACCTCGCGACCCTCGGCCCCTCCACCGACCCGGCCGACGGCCCGCAACACCCGCAGCCGGGCCCCGGGCATGCCGCCCCGTCGGCCGGGCCGGCCGGCCGCTGGCTGCCGCGCCTGGTGATCGCCGGTCTCGTCCTCGCCGCGCTCAACCTCCGCCCGGCCATCACCAGCCTCGGCGCCCTCCTGGAGGAGGTCCGCGCCGGCCTCGGCATGAGCGGTACCGTCGCCGGCCTGCTGACCTCCGTCCCTGCCCTGTGCTTCGCCGCCTTCGGCATCGCCGCGCCCCGGCTGGCCAGGCGCTGGGGGCCCGGTGCGATCGTCTGCGCCGGAATGGCCGCGATCACCGTGGGCGTCGTGGCGCGCCCGTACCTCGGCGGCACCGGCGGTTTCCTCGCCGCCAGCGCGCTCGCCCTGGCCGGAATTGCGGTCAGCAATGTCCTGATGCCGGTCGTCATCAAGAGCTGGTTCCCCGGCCGGGTCGGCTCGATGACCGGGCTCTACTCCATGGCGCTGGCCCTGGGCACCTCGCTCGCCGCGGCGCTCACCGTCCCCATGACCGAGGCGCTGGGCGGCAGTTGGCGGACCGGCCTGGCGGTGTGGGGGGCGCTCGCCGCGGTCGCCGTGCTGCCCTGGCTCGTGGTGGTCCGGCAGCGCCGGGCCCTCGCCGGAGCGGCCGCCTCCACCGCGGCCCGGCCCCCGGAGGCCCCGGTACGGATCACCTCGTCGCCGACCGCCTGGGCGCTGGCCGTCTTCTTCGGCCTGCAGGCCACGGCCGCGTACATCACCATGGGCTGGATGCCGCAGATCTTCCGCGACGCCGGGGTCTCGGCGGGTACCGCGGGCGTGCTGCTCGCCGTCACGATGGCGATGGGCGTCCCGCTCTCCTTCGTCCTGCCACGGCTGGCGACCCGGATGCGGCACCAGGGCCCGCTCGTGGTGCTGCTCGGCCTCTGCGGTCTGGCCGGCTACACCGGACTGTGGCTGGCACCGGCCGCCGGCGCCTGGGCCTGGGCGCTGCTGATGGGCATCTCCAACTGCGCCTTCCCGCTGGCCCTGACGATGATCGGGATGCGCTCGACCAGCTCCGCCGGCGTCGTCAAGCTCTCGGCCTTCGCCCAGAGCGTCGGCTATCTGATCTCCATTCCCGGACCGCTGCTGGTCGGCACGCTCTACCAGCACAGCGGCGGCTGGGGGCTGCCGATCGCCCTGATGGCCGGGCTCATGGTGCCGCAGATCGCGGTGGGTGTGCTGGCCGGCCGGGACCGCCGGATCGAGGACGAGGCGTGAGTGCGACACTGGGCCCATGCCAGTGCTCGAACCGAATCCGCAGGGCGGACAGAAGAAGCTGCTCCTCGTCCTGGGCGCCATGCTCGGCGTGACCGTCGTCGTCGCGATCATCGCGAGTGTCATCGCGCCTTAGCCGGACCGTGGCCGGAACCCATGGGCCCCGTGGCCGGAACTCGTGGGCGCGGGGTGGGGGCAGCCCCCGCGTCCCCTAGGGGGCAGGCGTCAGGGGTGAGTGGGTGGCTTCCCGGATAGGAACGGCCCCCGGTGATCCGTAGCGTCGAAGTACACCGCAGACAGCGGTGGGCGCGCCGCCGTCCGCGGCCGGGCGCGCCCGTCGACGCATCACGGAGGCACTCCGCATGTCCGCCGCGTTCCGCCGCCCGCCCGCAGCCAAGGCGTCCCGTCTGCGGACGCGGCTGCCGTGGTGGGCGCTGGCCCTGCCGGTGGTCTCCTTCATAGCCCTGCTGGCGCTCGTCGCCGGCTCCTCCGAGGCGAGCGCCGCGAGCGCCCGGCAGGGCCTGGCCCCGCTGCTGGAACTCCTGGCCGAGCTGCTGGACGGCGGTGTCCGGTGATCAGCCGTGCCCGCGTCCCACCCAGCGGAACGAGCGCTTCAACACCCCGCGCCCCGCGCCGCCTTTCGTGCGAAGCTGGGACGCATGAGCGCCGATACACCCCGCCGGATTGTCCTCCTCCGACACGCCAAGGCCGAATGGTCGGACAGCAGCGACCATGAGCGTCCGCTCGCCGACCGCGGCCGCAAGGATGCCCCGGTAGCCGGCCGCTGGCTGGCCGGAGCCGGGATCACCCCTGATCTGACCCTGTGCTCGACCTCAGTGCGTACCCGCGAGACCTGGAAGCTCGCCGTCCATGAACTCCCGCAGCGGCCCAAGACCGTCTATGAGGAGCGGATCTACGAAGCCTCTCTCGGCGAGCTCATCGCGCTGCTGAACGAGACTTCCGACGAGGTGAACGACCTGATGCTGGTCGGGCACAACCCCGGTGTGCACGCCCTCGCCGACGCCCTCTCGGGCGAGGCCGACGGTGATCTGCTGCCGCGGATGAACCGCAGCGGCTTCCCGACCGCCTCGGTGGCCGTGCTGACCTTCAACGGCTCCTGGAAGTCGGTCGAGCACGGCGTCGGACGGCTGGTCGCGTACTGGACGCCGCACGAGTGATCCCGGCACCTCCGCCCGCCCGGTGCGTGCGGGGAGCGGAGACGACGAGGGCCCCGGCAGCGGTTCTGCCGGGGCCCTCGGCCGTGTGAGGACGGCGTCTCGTCAGGCACGTCGACCGCGTGGCCGCGTGGCCGTGCCGACACGGCCGGTGCGGCCGGCGCGGGTCACTCGTGGGTGTCCGCCGCCTCGACCTCGTCGCGGGTGATGCCCAGCAGATACAGCACGGTGTCCAGGAACGGCACGTTCACGGCGGTGTGCGCCGCCTCCCGCACCACCGGCTTGGCGTTGAAGGCGACACCGAGCCCGGCCGCGTTCAGCATGTCGAGGTCGTTGGCGCCGTCCCCGATCGCCACGGTCTGCGCGAGCGGCACCCCCGCCTGCTGTGCGAATTCCCGCAGCAGCCTGGCCTTCCCGGCCCGGTCCACGATGGCGCCGGTGACCCGGCCGGTGAGCTTGCCGTCGACGATCTCCAGGGTGTTGGCGGAGGCAAAGTCCAGCCCCAGCTCTTCCTTGAGCGCATCGGTGACCTGGGTGAAGCCCCCCGAGACGACGCCGACTTGATAGCCGAGCCGCTTCAGGGTCCGTACCAGGGTGCGGGCCCCGGGGGTGAGCCGCACCTCCTTGCGCACGGCCTCGACCACGGAGGCGTCGAGCCCGCCGAGCAGCTCGACCCGGGCGTGCAGCGACTGCTCGAAGTCCAGCTCACCGCGCATCGCGGCGGTGGTGACCTCGGCGACCTCGGCCTCACAGCCGGCGTGCGCCGCGAACAGCTCGATGACCTCGTCCTG
Source organism: Streptomyces sp. G7(2002) (assembly GCF_028870195.1). Classification (NCBI taxonomy): domain Bacteria; kingdom Bacillati; phylum Actinomycetota; class Actinomycetes; order Kitasatosporales; family Streptomycetaceae; genus Streptomyces; species Streptomyces sp. G7(2002). Next base: position 2,597,918 of record NZ_CP102609.1, on the reverse strand, counting down.
GATGAGCGTCGAGTCGACGTCCATGACGACCAGCCGCTGCGCCCGGCGCTGCAGCCCGGCCGCCACCACGGCGACATCCACCCCGAGCTGTGCGGCCTCGGGCGCCAGCACACTGCGCAGCGCCTCGGTCGCCGCACCGGAGACCGCGAACTCGACGGCGGTCACCGGATACTTGGCGAGCCGGAAGATGCGGTCGATGTTGCCGCCGGTGGACGTTATGGCGGCGGCGATCGCGGCGGCCGACTCGGCGGTGAGCGGATGCCCCAGCACGGTGACGTGCGAACGTCCGGTGCCGCGCGGGCGGTTGTCACCCCGGCCGGAGATGATCTCCGCCTGGAGGTTCAGCGACTCGGCCCAGCTGTGCACGGTGGCCCGCAGGTCGCCCTCGGAGGAGCCGGTGGCGCCCTGAGCGGGGGAGGGGGCGGTGACCAGTGCGCACAGCGTGATGCGTCCCCGGGTCACCACCTGTTCGATGTCCACGACATCGACGGAGTAGGCAGCGAGGGTGTCGAAGAGACCTGCGGTGATGCCGGGCCGGTCCTTCCCGAAGATCTTGACGAGCAGGGTCGGTACGTCATCGCCCGTTACGGCGGTGGCAGGCGGGATCTGCGATGCGCTCATGGTGCCCTTACGGTAACCGCCGGGCGGCCGCGTCCGTACGGGTGTCCGGGGTTCGGACCGGCGCGGCCCCGTGCCCTCGGGCCCGCGCCCCGTCGCTCCCGGCCCCGGTCGCCGCCGTCGATCGTTATGGAGTCGTGTCCGGCCCGCCCCGGACCGTTGGCCGGGGCATCCGCCCGGTATGCCAACGCCCTTGCCGGACCGGAGCGTTCGGCAGGCTGACGGAGCACGACCGCGCCGGGCCGCGCCGCCGGTCGGGTATTCGTCCGCTTCATCCCATAATGCGGCCTCCGGGGCGGACGTGCATGACGTACCCGGCGGGTGCTGCACGCGCCCCGCGGTACCCGGTCGGTCCGGAACACCCGGAATCCGGTGATCCCTGCCCATGCATGGGTTCTTCCCGTGCTCCGGGAGCGTTTGGCGTCACCGGCGCGGGCCCCCTGCACCCCGGTCACGTCCCGGTTTCCGGTCGGTGGGCCAAGCCTGAAATAGTTCCTCACGATGTTCGCCATCCCTAGACTTCCCATACAGGGCGTCACTCGGGGGACTATGTAATGGGGCATGGAGTGCCTGAACTCGTACTCGAATTGAACGGAAGGACCTGGACGCTCGACCCGTCCCGGTCCTACAACGTGGGCCGTGATCCGCAGGGCGACATGGTGCTCGACGACGCCAGGGTCTCCTGGCGGCACGCCACCGTGAGATGGGCCGGCCGCGGCTGGATCATCGAAGACCAGGGCAGCACCAACGGCACGTACGTCCAGGGCCAGCGGATCCACCAGATGGAGATCGGCCCCGGCTCGACCGTGCATCTGGGCAATGCCACCGACGGCCCGCGGGTGACCCTGTCGGCCCCGGCCGCCGACGCCTTCAGCGCGCGGCCCGCGATGGCGCCGCAGCAGCAGGCCGCGCAGGGCTGGCAGGCGCCCCCCGCACACCAGGCGCCGGCCCACCAGTCGCCCGCCCAGCAGGGCTGGCAGGCGCCGCCGCAGGGGCAGCAGCCGCCCTACGTCCCGCCCCAGCAGGCACAGCCGCAGCAGCAGGCCGTGCCCCCGCAGCAGGCCCGGCCGCCACAGGAGCGCCCCGCGCAGAAGGCCGGCGGGGGACCGGTCCACGGTGACCGCAGCCCGACCACCTTCCACCGCCTCGACTCGGGCCGGGTGATGCGCATCGGCCGTGCGCTGGAGAACGAGCTGGTCGTCTCCGACCTCCAGGTCTCCCGCCACCACGCCGAGTTCCGCGCCACCCCCGACGGCCGCTTCGAGATCCGCGACCTGGGCAGCCACAACGGCACCTACGTCAACGGTCAGCCGGTCGCCAAGTCCGGTACGGCGGTGATCGGCCCGAACGACATCATCGGCGTCGGTCACTCCACCTTCCGGCTGGTCGGCGACCGCCTTGAGGAGTTCGTCGACACCGGCGAGGTCTCCTTCTCGGCCCGCCATCTGACCGTCACCGTCGACGGCGGCAAGCAGATCCTCAAGGACGTCTCCTTCGGCGTCCCCGAGAAGTCGCTGATCGCGGTCATCGGCCCCTCGGGCTCCGGCAAGTCGACCCTGCTCAAGGCGCTGACCGGCTACCGGCCCGCCAACCAGGGCGATGTCCTCTACGACAACCGGAACCTCTACAAGCAGTTCGCCGAACTGCGCCAGCGCATCGGCCTGGTCCCGCAGGACGACATCCTGCACAAGGAACTGACCGTCCAAAAGGCGCTCCGCTACGCCGCCAAGCTCCGCTTCCCCGGTGACACCGCGGAGTCCGAGCGCGAGGCCCGGATCGACGAGGTGCTGCGCGAGCTCAAGCTCGACATCCACAAGGACAAGCGGGTCACCTCGCTCTCCGGCGGTCAGCGCAAGCGGGTGTCGGTGGCCCTGGAGCTGCTCACCAAGCCGTCACTGATCTTCCTGGACGAGCCGACCTCCGGACTCGACCCGGGCATGGACCGCGATGTCATGCAGCTGCTGCGCGGCCTCGCCGACGACGGCCGTACGGTCCTGGTCGTCACGCACTCGGTGGCCGAACTCGGGCTGTGCGACAAGCTGCTGGTGATGGCCCCGGGCGGTGGCGTGGCCTACTTCGGCCCGCCCGAGGAAGCGCTCAACTTCTTCCAGTACGACACCTGGGCGGATGTCTTCTCGGCGTTCGAGAACTACCGCGACTACGACTGGATGGGGCGCTGGCGCGGCTCCCCGCACTACCAGATGTACGCCGCCGACATCGACGCCGTCGCCCCGCAGTCGGTCAACGTCCAGGTGCCGCCGGCCCGGATACAGAAGTCCCAGAGCTGGGGCTCGCAGCTGTGGACGCTGATGCGCCGTTATGTCTCGGTGCTCGCCTCCGACCGCGGTTTCCTCGGGCTGATGCTGATCCTGCCCGCGGTGCTCGGTGTGGTCTCGATGCTGATCCCCAGCGACTACGGCCTCGGCTACGGACCGCTGAACAGACACCGCACCAACCGCGACGCGAGCACGATCATGCTGATCCTCGCGGTCGGGATGTGCTTCTCGGGCGCCGCCAACTCGGTCCGTGAGCTCATCAAGGAGCGGGTCATCTACGAGCGCGAACGGGCCACCGGCCTGTCGCGGTCGGCGTATCTGATGTCCAAGGTGATCGTGCTCGGCGTGGTCACGGCCATCCAGGGCGTGATCATCGCGGCGATAGGTTTCTCGACCCGGAACATGCCCGACGAGGGCCTCCTGGTGGAGAAGGTCCCGGCGATCGAGATGGCGCTGGCGATCATCGCGCTCGGCTTCACCTCGATGATGTTCGGCCTGATCATCTCCGCGCTGGTCAAGACCGCCGAGAAGACCATGCCGCTGCTGGTCATGTTCGCCATCGTCCAGGTCGTCTTCACCGGCGTGCTCTTCCAGCTCTTCGACACGGTGGGCGTCGCGCAGTTCGCCTGGCTGATGCCGTCGCGCTGGGCCGTCGGCGCGATGGGCGCGACCGCCGACATGAACACCCTGCTGCCGTGGGAGCCGGGCAACCCGGACCCGCTGTGGAAGCACCAGACCGGTGTCTACGTGATGGACATGATCATCCTGATCACGCTGGGCATCGCGCTCGCCTTCGTCGTCGCGCGGCTGCTGCGCCGCCACGAGCCGGAGGTCATGCGCAAGTAACGCCGCGCTGTGCACCGGCACGCCCGAGGGGCGGCACCCGAACCGGGTGCCGCCCCTCGGCGGTGTGCGCACGTCCGCGGACTGCGTGAACCGTCGGCTCAGTAGGCCGAGTTGACGTTGTCCATCGAGCCGTAGCGGTCGGCCGCGTAGTTGCAGGCGGCGGTGATGTTGGCGACCGGGTCGTACAGGTTCCAGGAGGTGCCCTCGACGTGGTACGCGTTGAAGGTCGGCTGGATCACCTGGAGCAGGCCCTTGGACGGGGTGCCGTTGATGGCGTTGATGTCCCAGTTGTTGATGGCCATCGGGTTACCGCTGGACTCCCGCATGATGTTGCGGTGGATGCCCTCGTAGGAACCGGGGATGCCCTTCTTGGCCATGATGTCCAGCGACTCGCGGATCCAGCCGTCCAGGTTGTCCGGGTAGACCTTGGCGGCGGGCTTCGCGGCCGGCTTCGGGGCGGCGGCGGGGATCGCGGTGCGCACCTCGGAGCGGTTCGCGGCGGCCTTCGCCGCGCGCGCCTTCTCGGCCTTGGCCTTCGCCGCGGCGGCGGCCTTGGCCTTGGCGGCCTTCTCGGCGGCGGCCTTCTTGGCGGCTGCGGCCTCGGCCTTGCCCTTGGCGGCGGAGGCGTCGGCCTGCTGGCTGATCGTGGCCTGCTGGGTCTTGGCAGCGGTGGCGACGGCGCTGAAGGCAACCGGCTTCACGTTCTCGACCGCGGTGGCCTGGCTCTTGCCCTGGCCGGCATCGCCACCCGGGACGAGGGAGAAGACCAGAGCGGCGGCACCGGCGGCGGCGACACCGGCGGCGGAGAGCTTGTGGGTCCGGGTCAGACGGTGGAGACCAGAAGTGGCGTGCTGAGGCATGGCGGGACAGACCTTCCGATGGGGGGACGCCGCACGGGCCTTGAGCGGGGCGAACGCCGAGTTCCGACCACGGCGCCGAGCGACGGGAGCCATTCTTAGCGGCCGGAAATTCCCCCGGCAAAGGTGTGACGTACGATCCGAGTTAGTGGAACCGCAGTGCGCAATATTCCGTCCCGGATAGAAGCACCCCAGCTCACGCCGTATTCACGGCACCACTACCCCGGCTCGTAAGTGACCTGCGTCCTATGCGCGGCGTCACAGTGGCGGAGGGTTTGTCTCGCCGGATGTAATTGCAAATGCACAGTCTGTATACATCGGAATGCGACGGTGAATCGACTGAGGGCCTTTCCGGTCAAATCGGGCATTTCGCATTTCGGTGTCGGGCAGCCCCGGGGCCTCACCCTGCACGCCGCCCCACCCAAGGGCCCGCTCCGCCGCCTCCGCCGCCTCCGCCGCCCTGATCCCGCGGCCTGGGCGTGCGTCCGGCGCTTCATCGGACTCGGCGGCCACCGGACCCGGAACTCAGTCCGGCAGCACCAGATGCAGATCGCCGAATTCGTGCCACAGATAGCGCCCCCGCACCGCCGCCGTGTAGGCGCGCCGCAGCGCCTCCCCGTCCGCCGTCACCGACGCCACCGCCTCCAGCATCAGCAGATGGGACGCGGTGGGCTCGTGCAGCCCGGTGAGCAGGCCGTCCACCGCCCGCACCCCGCGCTCCGGCGTCACCACCAGATCCGTCCAGCCGGCCGCGGCCCGCACCCGCCCGTCCGTACCGGCAGCCGACTCCAGGGCCCGTACGGCCGTGGTCCCCACCGCCACGATCCGCCCGGACGGGGCGCTCCCCGCCGCACGCCGCCGCCGCGCCGCCGCCCTGCGCCGGGCCCGTGCGGCGTTCACCAGCCACGCCGTGACCGGCGGCACCACGAACCGCTCCGGGTACGGCGGCTCGAACGCCTCCGCCGAGGCGACCCCCGTGTGCAGCGCGACCGGCGCGAACTGCACCCCCTTGCTCACCAGCCGCGCCACCAGTTCCGGAGTGAAGGGCCGGGCGGCACTCGGCATCTCCGCGCTGCCGCCGCCGGGCGCGTCCACCGCGAACACCGTCTGGTACGCGGCCAGCGGCTGGTCCCGGTCCGTGTAGCCGTAGCGGATCGGCCGCCCGTGGCGCCGCATCAGCTCCGCCACCCGCGCGCCCGTCACCCGTGCCCACCACAGCCGTACGCTCCCGGGATCCACCGGGCCCTCCAGGACCAGCCGTCCCCCGCCGGGCAGCCGCACCACGGTGCCCGCCGGGCCGCCCGCCCGCGGCCGGGTGCTGCCGTGCCCGTCCGGGCTGCGCAGCTCCACCGCCCAGCGTCCGGCCACCGCCCGGCCCGCCGGATGCCACCGGTCCGCCCGGGTCGAGAAGTGCACCACCACCGGCTCACCGCGCCCCCGGCCGTCGCCGACCCGGCCGTCCACCGCCGCCGGCAGCGTCCGCGAGGTGTTCACCACCAGGACGTCCCCGGCCGCCAGGAGGTCCGGCAGGTCCCCGAAGGCGTGGTGGCCGACCTCGGCCGCGCCCCGGCTCACCAGCAGCCGGACGGCGTCCCGGCCCAGACCGGGCCCCCGCTGCTCGGCCGGAACCCGGGCCGAGAGCTCGTCCGGGACCCGCAGCAGGTCCGCGATCACCGGACGCTCACCTCGCCGGTGGTGGCCGCCACGGACGCAGCCGTGTACCGCCCGCTGGGGGCGGCACCGTCCAGCAGCCGCAGCAGTGCCGGGACCACGGTCCCCGGCAGCGGGCGCCCCGAGGCGTCGTCGTCCGGGACGGCGGCCGCGTACAGATCGGTCCGCATATCGCCCGGGTCCACCCACCACACCCGCAGTCCCGGTTCCTCGGCCGCGAGCACCGCCGACTGCTGGTCCAGTGCGGCCTTTGCCGCTCCGTAGCCGCCCCAGGTCGGATAGGCCTCCACGGCCGCGTCCGAGCTGATGTTGAGAATCGCCCCACCTGTCCCCATATAAGGGGGCGAAACGGACAATCCGGCATTTCGGGCATTCTCGGTGTAGGGGTGCGAATCGTATGCCTCGCCATTGTCGTCACCGCTGTCGTGAAAAGTGCGCTCCGCGGGTGCGGCAAATTCCTCATACGACGGCAAATAGGAGGACATAAGCAAAAGCGGCAAAGCCTGCTGAATAAGTCCCAGTGGCGCCACCACATTCACCTCCAGCGCCGTCCGCAGCCCGTCCAGCGGATGGTCCGCCAGCCGCACCAGCGGCTCGGCCCCCAGCGCGCTCGCGTTGTTCACCAGCAGATCGAGCCCGCCCAGCTCACCGGCCGCCGCCACCAGCGCCGCCCGGTGGCCGGCATCCGCCACGTCGCCGGGCAGCGCCACCACCCGTGCCGCCCCGCGCCCCGCTCCCTGCCCCGCTGCGCGCAGCTCCCGCGCGGCCTCCTTCAGCGGCCCCGCCGACCTGGCGTCCACCACCAGATCCCAGCCACGCCCCGCCAGCGCCGCCGCCAGCGCCCGGCCCAGCCCCTTCGATGCCCCAGTGATGATCGCCACCGGCATGATCACGTCCCCTTCCGTCCCGGACCGGGAGCCCGGCCCCCGCCCTCACCGTAGGAACGCCACCACCCCCCGGACGTCGGCCGCCGGACCGGCCGTGGCCAGGGCATTCGGCCTAGGCCGGGGGGCTTAGGCACCAGCCGTCATCGGACCGATACGGGCTGGTCGCCCCGCCGGTACGGTGAGCCCATGACCAACGGACCGGGAGCGGGGATCCCCGCGGTGAGCACCGCGATCCTGGCGATGAGCAGGCACCTGGAGGTGCGCGACGTCCTCAAGACGATCGTGGCCTCGGCCCGCGAGCTGCTGGACGCCGAGTACGCCGCCCTGGGAGTGCCCGACGATCACGGCGGCTTCGCCCAGTTCGTGGTGGACGGCGTCAGTGCCGAGCAGTGGAAGGCCATCGGCCCGCTGCCCCGCCAGCACGGCATCCTCGCCGCGATGCTGCACAACGCCACCCCCGAGCGGCTCGCCGATGTCCGTGAGGACCCGCGCTTCGGCGGCTGGCCCGCGGCCCACCCGGACATGTCCGACTTCCTCGGCCTGCCGGTCGCCGACGGCGACGAGATCCTCGGCGCCCTCTTCCTCGCCAACAAGCGCTGTCCCAAGCCGGCCGGCGGCTGCGGCTTCACCGAGGAGGACGAGCGGCTGCTCGGGATACTCGCCCAGCACGCCGCCATCGCCCTGACCAACGCCCGCCTCTACGAACGCAGCCGCGAGCTGACCATCGCCGGGGAGCGCGCCCGGCTCGCCCACGAGCTGCACGACGCGGTCGCCCAGAAACTCTTCTCGCTCCGCCTCACCGCCCAGGCCGCCACCGCCCTGGTCGACCGTGACCCGGCCCGCGCCAAGGACGAGCTGCACCAGGTCGCCGCACTGGCCGCGGAGGCCGCCGACGAACTGCGGGCCGCCGTCATCGAACTGCGCCCCGCGGCCCTGGACGAGGACGGCCTGGTCGCCACCCTGCGCTCACAGGCCCAGGTCCTGGACCGCGCCCACTCCGCACGGGTCACCTTCGCCGCCCACAGCGTCCGGGCGCTGCCCGCCGCCCAGGAGGAGGCCGTGCTCCGGGTCGCCCAGGAGGCGCTGCACAATGCTCTGCGGCACTCCGGTGCCAAGACCGTCGAGGTGACCCTGACCCGCAACGGCCAGGGCGCACTGCTGCGGATCGCCGACGACGGCTGCGGTTTCGACCCCCGCGCGGTCCGCCGGGCCGGCCGTCATCTCGGCCTGGTCTCGATGCACGACCGCGCCGGCGGCGTCGGCGGAAAGCTCACCGTGGAGTCGGAGCCCGGCAAGGGCACCGCTGTCGAGATGGAGGTGCCCGGTGGCTGAGAGGGACAGGGACGGTGTGACGGGGGTCCCCCGGGGTGACGGCAGGGGACGCCCGGGCCGACGGCCGACGGGCGAAGGCCGGGCCATCCGCGTACTGCTCGTCGACGATCACCAGGTCGTGCGCCGCGGGCTGCGGACGTTCCTGGAGGTCCAGGAGGACATCGAGGTGGTGGGCGAGGCCTCCGACGGGGCCGAGGGCATCGCCGCCGCCGAGGAGCTGCGCCCGGACGTCGTCCTGATGGACGTCAAGATGCCCGGCATGGACGGCATCGAGGCGCTCCGCAAGCTGCGCGAACTGGACAACCCCGCCCGGGTGCTGGTCGTGACCAGCTTCACCGAACAGCGCACCGTCGTCCCGGCGCTGCGCGCGGGCGCGGCCGGCTATGTCTACAAGGACATCGATCCGGAGGCGCTGGCCGGCGCCATCCGCTCCGTCCACGCGGGCCATGTCCTGCTGCAGCCGGAGGTGGCCGGCGCGCTGCTTGCCCAGGAGGAGAACAACGGCGGCCAGGGGCGCGGTACGTCACTGACCGACCGGGAGCGCGAGGTCCTCGGCCTGATCGCGGACGGCCGCTCCAACCGCGAGATCGCCCGCGCGCTGGTGCTGTCCGAGAAGACCGTCAAGACCCATGTCTCCAACATCCTCATGAAGCTCGACCTCGCCGACCGCACACAGGCCGCACTGTGGGCCGTACGGCACGGCATCGGGGCCTGACCGCCGTACGGGAGCGCCGCTCCGGCCGCGGCGCCCCTGTACATCCAGGGCGCTCCCGTACAACGACAGCAACCGGAATGTCGTCTTCAGATCCGAGATTCATACTGTCGTGTAGCCGTAGCCCGTTTGGCGTATCCCTTCCCGGGCCGGGCCGTTGTCCAGTGCAGTCGTGGCGGCTGGCCACGGCAACGGCAACGAGGAGCTAGAGAAGTGAAGAACATCAAGCGCGCAATGGCCGTCACGGTGGCGGCGAGCGGTCTCGCCCTGGCGGGCGCCGGCATCGCCTCGGCGCACACCCCGCAGGCGCAGGGCGCCTCGGTGGACTCCCCGGGCATCGTCTCCGGCAACAACGTCCAGGTCCCGGTGCACGTCCCGGTGAACGCCTGCGGCACCACCGCCACCGTCATCGGTGCGCTCAACCCCACCTTCGGTGCCCCCTGCCTCAACCCCTGAGCACGGGCCTGCCCGCAGGATCCGCCTGACCCGCGCGACGCCACGGTCCGCGCGGGTCGCCGCGGACCGGCCCCCCGGCCCTTCGGACGCGCGGCCGGTCCCCTCCCTCCGCCACCGTCATTCCGGCTTCGTGCCACCACGTGAGGAACACGCCCCCATGAACACCGCCAAGAAGGCCGCTCTCGTCGTCGCCGCCACCGGTCTCGCCCTTGGTGCGGCCGCCGGCTCGGCCTTCGCCACCTCTGGCGCGCAGGCTGACGGCAAGGCCACGAATGCCCCCGGCATCGGCTCGGGCAACCTGGCGCAGGTGCCCGTGCACGTCCCCGTGAACGCCACCGGCAACAGCGCCAACGTCATCGGTGCGCTGAACCCCACCTTCGACAACACCAGCTCGAACGGCTGAGGTTGTCCGATCTGGGGTGCACCGCTCCGCCTGCCCAGAGCGGTGCGTCCCACTTCGGCGAAGGGCCCCGTCGACCACACAATGGTCCGGCGGGGCCCGTCCCGTTCACCCCCGGTGCCGCTCCCGCTCCTCCACCGCGGAGTTGTACGCCGCCACCTGCGCCCGCCGGGCCGTACGCTCCACGGGCCGCAGCGCCTCGGCACGGGCCGCGATCTCCGACGAGCTCACCGCCGCGCCGTGCTCCCGGCCGTCCCCGCCGGCCTGCTGCGCGATACCGATGAGCGCGCCCACGCGCTGCGCCAGCTCCAGCACCCGTACGGCACGCGGCGGATATCCCGGGGCCAGCACCTGCCGCCCGGCCTCCGCCCTCGCCCGGTACGCCGCCAGCGCCGCCTGCGCCACCGGACCGGCCCCGGCCACATCCAGCCGTGAGAGCAGCCCGGTCGCCTCCTGCAGCGCCTCCGCCAGCTCCCGCTCCGCCTCGCCCAGCGACGGCACATCGGCCGGCGGCGCCTCCCGCACCGGCAGACAGCGCCAGACCACCTCCACATGCACATCGGGGCCGGTGCCGCCCTCCGGACCGGCCTCGTACGTCTCCGGAATCAGTCCGAGCCCGGACCCCGAGGCGAGCACCGCCTCCTCGGCCTCCAGGGCCCGCGCGTTGAATTCCGGCGGTCCGCACAGCCCCAGCGGATGACCCGGCACCGGCAGTGCCACCCGCAGGCCGACCGCCCCCAGCGCCCGCAGCCGCCCCAGCGCGAGCGTCAGCCCGACCGGCGCCGCCTCCCCGGGCAGGCCCTCCACGCGGTGCACCGCATCGTCGTCCGCGATCCGATGCGCGGCTTCATCAGGTGAGACAAGTCCGGCCAAAAGGGCATTTCCCCATGCCGCCAGCCGTCCTGAACGAGGTTCATCGAGCATGGTCCCCAGCCTAGGGAAGAGCACTGACAACGAGTGGCGTAGGTTTGCAGGGGGGCTGCGCCTACAGGTGTACGCGACGACCGAGAAGCAATGGGAGACAACGCGCTCATGAGCGATGTGCTGGAGCTGGTGGACGTATCCGTGGTCCGCGAAGGACGGGCTCTGGTGGACCAGGTCTCCTGGTCGGTGAAGGAGGGGGAGCGCTGGGTGATCCTCGGCCCCAACGGCGCGGGCAAGACCACCCTGCTGAATCTCGCCTCCAGCTACCTCTTCCCGAGCTCCGGCAGCGCCTCGATCCTCGGTGAGCAGCTCGGCAAGGTCGACGTCTTCGATCTGCGCCCGCGCATCGGCGTCGCCGGCATCGCACTCGCCGACAAGCTGCCGCGCAGCCAGACCGTGCTGCAGACCGTCCTCACCGCCGCGTACGGCATGACGGCCAGCTGGCAGGAGAACTACGACGAGATCGACGAGCAGCGCGCCCGTGCCTTCCTCGACCGTCTCGGCATGACCGCCTACCTCGACCGGAAGTTCGGCACCCTCTCCGAGGGCGAGCGCAAGCGCACCCTGATCGCCCGCGCGATGATGACCGACCCCGAGCTGCTCCTGCTGGACGAGCCGGCCGCCGGTCTCGACCTCGGCGGCCGCGAGGACCTGGTGCGCCGCCTCGGCCGCCTCGCCCGCGACCCGTACGCCCCCTCCATGATTATGGTCACCCACCATGTCGAGGAGATCGCCCCCGGTTTCACCCACGTCCTGATGATCCGTCAGGGCAAGGTGCTGGCCGCCGGCCCGCTCGACCTCGAACTGACCTCCAGCAACCTCTCCCACTGCTTCGGCCTCCCGCTGATCGTCGAGCGCAACGGCAACGACCGCTGGACCGCGCAGGGTCTGCCCCTGACCTGAGTGCCCACCCGTTGCCCGACTGCCGCCCCTCAAGGGGCGGCTGACGCGGCGGCTCCTCTTCACTGACCGATCGTGCCCTGTCCCGGACCGCCGCCCCGATCTACCATGAAGCCGTGGATCCATGGGTGTGGTGGCTGATCGCCGCCGTAGGACTGGGCATTCCGCTCGTCGTGACCGCGATGCCCGAATTCGGGATGCTCGCGGTCGGCGCCGTCGCCGGTGCCGTCACCGCAGGCGTCGGTGGCGGCACCGTCCTGCAATTCATCGTGTTCGCCGCCGTATCGGTCGCGCTGATCGCGGTCGTACGCCCCATCGCCAACCGCCATCGCGGCCAGAGCCCCCAACTCGCGTCCGGAGTCGATGCGCTGAAGGGCCGGAGCGCCACGGTCCTGGAGCGGGTCGACGGCGGGGGCGGCGGCCGCATCAAACTCGCCGGCGAGGTCTGGTCCGCCCGTGCCCTCGACGGCAGCCAGGTCTATGAGCCGGGCCAGCAGGTCGACGTCGTCGAGATCGAAGGCGCCACCGCTGTCGTCATCTGACCCGAACACGCTGCGCGACGAGCCACGATTCTGAAACACTGATCAACGGCAAGCCGGTCGCCGGCCGGCACGGACCAGCAACGAAGGGCACGGGAGCCGCTGTGGAACCGATCATCATCGTCCTGATCATCCTGGTGGTGCTCGTGTTCATCGCACTCATCAAAACGATCCAGGTCATCCCACAGGCCAGCGCCGCCATCGTCGAACGCTTCGGCCGCTACACCCGCACACTCAACGCCGGCCTGAACATCGTCGTCCCGTTCATCGACTCCATCCGCAACCGCATCGACCTCCGCGAGCAGGTCGTGCCGTTCCCGCCGCAGCCGGTGATCACCCAGGACAACCTGGTCGTGAACATCGACACCGTCATCTACTACCAGGTGACCGACGCCCGCGCCGCGACCTACGAGGTCGCCAGTTACATCCAGGCCATCGAGCAGCTCACCGTCACCACGCTCCGGAACATCATCGGCGGCATGGACCTCGAACGGACCCTGACCTCCCGCGAGGAGATCAACGCGGCGCTGCGCGGCGTCCTCGACGAGGCCACCGGCAAGTGGGGCATCCGCGTCAACCGCGTCGAGCTGAAGGCCATCGAGCCGCCGACCTCCATCCAGGACTCGATGGAGAAGCAGATGCGCGCCGACCGTGACAAGCGCGCCGCCATCCTCCAGGCCGAAGGTGTCCGGCAGTCCCAGATCCTCACCGCCGAAGGTGAGAAGCAGTCCTCGATCCTGCGCGCCGAGGGTGAGGCCAAGGCCGCGGCCCTGCGCGCCGAGGGCGAGGCCCAGGCGATCCGGGTGGTCTTCGAGTCGATCCACGCCGGAGACCCGGACCAGAAGCTGCTCTCCTACCAGTACCTCCAGATGCTCCCGAAGATCGCCGAAGGCGACGCCAACAAGCTCTGGATCGTGCCGAGCGAGATCGGCGACGCCCTCAAGGGCCTCGGCGGCGCCATCGGCAACTTCAACCCGACGGGCGGCGGCGGCTCCATCCCCAAGCCCAGCTCGCCGAACCGCGAAGCGCCCCCCATCGACTGACCCGTTCAGCCTCGTGCATGATCAGTGGTGGCCCCTCGACCTTCTTGGCGGGGAGGCGACCCTGACCATGTGAGGAGATGGCCTTGTCCATCGGGGAAGCAGTCGCAGTCTTCGCTGCCGGGATCGGCGCCGGCACGATCAACACCATCGTCGGATCCGGGACGCTGATCACCTTCCCGGTACTCCTCGCCTTCGGCTTGCCGCCCGTCACGGCCAACGTCTCCAACACCCTTGGCCTGGTGCCCGGTTCGCTCAGTGGCGCCATCGGCTACCGCCGCGAGCTGGCCGGCCAGCGCCGCCGTCTGCTGCGCTTCGCCGCCTTCGCCCTCATCGGCGGCCTCGGCGGAGCGATCCTGCTGCTGGCGCTGCCCTCCAAGGCCTTCGACACCATCGTCCCGGCACTGATCGCCGTCGCGCTCGTGCTCGTCGTCGCACAGCCCAAGCTCGCCGCGAGGGTCCGCGCCCGGCGCGAGCGCAACGGCACCACCGCCCACCCCGACGGCGGCCCCGCCCTGCTCCTCGGCCTGATGCTCGCCAGCGTCTACGGCGGCTACTTCGGCGCCGCGCAGGGGGTCATCTACGTCTCCCTGATGGGCGTGCTGCTCAACGAGGACCTTCAGCGGATCAACGCCCTCAAGAACGTCCTCGCGGCCGTCGTCAACGGCGTGGCGGCGGTCTTCTTCCTCTTCGTCGCGGAGTTCGACTGGACCGCCGTCGCCCTGATCGCGGTGGGCTCCACCCTCGGCGGCCAGCTCGGCGCGAAGGTCGGCCGACGGCTGCCGCCCACCGCACTGCGCGCCGTCATCGTCCTCGTCGGCCTGCTGGCCATCGTCCAGCTCCTCCTGAAGTAGAAGGAGCCGGACGAGAGTTCCGGATGGTGCGCAGGGGATACGGGACGGCCCTTAGGCCGGCACCGCCAGCCACTCCGGCAGCGCGTCCCGCACCGATACCCCCAGCGTCGACAGCAGCGCGTCCGCCGGCGTCGGCTCGAACGGCCGCCGCAGCAGCCGCATCCCCGCCTGCTCGGGCGTACGGTCCGCCTTGCGGTGGTTGTCCTCCGCACACGAGGCGACGGTATTCAGCCAGGTGTCCCCACCGCCGTGCGACCGCGGCACGACATGGTCCACCGTGGTCGCCCGGCGCCCGCAGTACGCGCACCGGTGCTGGTCACGCACCAGCACCCCCCGCCGCGACCACGGCGCCCGTTGTCGGAACGGCACCCGGACGTATCTGCTCAGTCTGATCACTTGCGGCACCGGCACATCCACCGAAGCGGCACGGATCCGCAGCCCCGGGTGAGCGTGCTCGACGACGGCCTTGTCCTGCATGACCAGCACCACCGCCCGCCGCAGCGACACCGTCGACAGCGGCTCGAAGCTCGCATTGAGCACCAGAGTCTCGCGCATCCCGTCCACCTCCCGGACCCGCTCCGCCCCCGCGGCGAAGTTGCTCCACTGTGCAGCGGCAGGTATTCCCCGAACAACGCAATTTCCGCATGCCACAAGGGAAATGGCGGACGATCGGCAGATGAAAAGGAGGTGCTCCGGGGGAGCCCCGAACAGCGCGAAAAAGCGTGCGCTCCGGGTCCCACCCCCGTGAAACACGCGGGACCCGGAGCGAACGGCAGCCGGCGAGGACGCCCGAGACACATACGGGCTCCGGCAAGCGGCCGGCGACACACCTGCGCCCCGCCGCTCCCGCACTGCGGTACCAGCTGCCCGACGCCCTGATGAAGGGCGGCGGTACGGGTACCACTCTGCGTGCGGGAAGCGCCGGGGCGCAACGGAATTACGGCGCTCAGCCCGCCGCGGGAATCTCGTACTCGGCGATCAGCTGGGCCCGCCCGAGGGTGTGGAACCGCAGATTGAAGCCCACCACCGCGGGCGAGGCGTCCGCGTCCGGACCGAGCTTCTCCTGGTCCACCGCGTAGACGGTGAACACATAGCGGTGCGGACCGTCCCCGGGCGGCGGCGCCGCGCCACCGAACTCCCGGGTCCCGTAGTCGTTACGGACATGAACGGCGCCCTCGGGCAGCCCCTTCATCTCCCCGGACCCGGCACCGGCCGGCAGCTCCGTCACCGACGCCGGAATGTCGAACAGCGACCAGTGCCAGAAGCCACTGCCCGTCGGCGCGTCCGGGTCGTAGCAGGTGACGGCGTAGCTCTTCGTCCCCGTGGGCGCACCCTCCCACCGCAGCTGCGGTGAACGGTTCCCCTCGGCGAAGACCTGCTCCGGCCGCAGCGTCCCGCCCGGCTCCACCTCCTCGCTCAGCACCGTGAACTCCGGCACCGGCGGATGGAAATCGTGCGGGAGCGGCCGCCGCTTCAGCTCGGACACTGCAACACCTCCTGGTCGCTTGCTGACACCTGTCCGGCCAGGTTAGAGCCAGTTCCGCTTACCGCCGACCTCCGCCAGCCACTGGTTGAGGTATGCGGCCCAGTCGGTCCCCTCGAAGTCGTTGAGCCCGACCGTGAACGACCGGTAGGTGTCCGACCCCTCACTGAACAGCCCCGGCTTCTTGTCCATCTCCAGGACGACGTCCATCTCCCGGTCGTCCGCCACGAACGACAGCTCGACCTGGTTCAGCCCGCGGTACTGCTGCGGCGCATGGAACTCGATCTCCTGATAGAACGGCAGCTTCTGCCGCGTCCCCCGGATGTGCCCCTGCTCCAGGTCAGCGGCCTTGAAACGGAACCCGAGCCGCCCGAACGCGTCCAGGATCGCCTGCTGCGCCGGCAGCGGGTGCACATTCACCGGGTCCAGATCACCGGAGTCCACCGCACGGGCGATCGCCAGCTCCGTCGTCACCCCGACGCTCATCCCGTGCAGATGCGTCCCCAGGAACGTGGTGATCGGGGTCTCCCACGGAATCTCCAGCCCGAACGGCACGGTGTGCGCCGCACCCGGCTGCACCGTGAACTCCCCGCCCAGCTGCACCTTGGTGAACTCGACGTTCCGCTTGTACTCCTCGTCGCCGCTCTCGACCTCGACGCGCGCCTGGAGTCCGACCGACAGCCCCTGGATCTCCTGAGCCACCGACCCGCCCTGGATCCGCACCTCGCCCTGCACGACCCCACCCGGGACGACGTTCTCCTCGAAGAGCACCGTCTCCACCGACGCGCCCCCGGCTCCCAGGCTCGCCAGCAGCTTCTTGAATCCCATGCTCGTCCTCCCCAGGCGGAACGCCTGTGCTCTGTGTAGCGCGCCGAGATCTCGGCTTGATTCCTACGAACGCGAAACCGCGCAAGCCGGTTCCACGCCACACCTTCCCAACCCTGGCGCATCCATGGCCAGCCGCCTGCCCCGACGGCTGCACTACGCTCGATCCGCATGACCGACGTACCGGAACGTATGCCGCTCACCCGTGACTTCTTCGACCGTCCCGTCGTGGATGTGGCACCCGACCTGCTGGGCCGCACCCTCCTCCGCAACACCCCCGACGGCCCGATCACCCTCCGGCTCACCGAGGTCGAGGCGTACGACGGCGAGACCGACCCCGGCTCCCACGCCTACCGAGGCCGCACCGCACGCAACGCCGCCATGTTCGGCCCGCCCGGCCATGCGTACGTCTACTTCATCTACGGAATGTGGTTCAGCCTCAACGTGGTCTGCGGCCCCGAGGGCAAGGCGAGCGGTGTCCTGCTGCGGGCCGGCGAGATCCTCACCGGCGCGCCCCTGGCCGCCGCCCGCCGCCCCAAGGCCCGCAGCGCCAACGAGCTGGCGAAGGGCCCGGCCCGCCTGGCCACCGCCCTCGACATCGACCGCACCCTCGACTCCACCGACCTGTGCACCGGCGGCGACGCCCCCCTCTCCCTGCTCCACGGTGAGCCGCCGGCCCCCGAGCGGGTGCGCAACGGCCCGCGCACCGGCGTCGGCGGAGACGGCGCGGACCACCCCTGGCGCTACTGGATCGCCGACGACCCCACCGTCAGCCCGTACCGCCGCCACGTCCCCCGACGCCGCACCACCACCGCTACTTGACTCTGTATCGCGAACCGCCTAACGTAGCCCGAGCCGCTGGAGACGGGCAGCGCTATCTGCGCAGACCGCCAGGCGGCGCAACCAACTACTCTCAACGATTCCCTAACGGGTCCTCTTTCGCGTTGCCGAAATTCGACCCCGCCGACCCGATTATGAGTCGCCAGGGAAAGCCGCTAAAGTAGTAACCACGCCGAAAGGGCAGCAGTGAATAGCTGCTCCGAAGCTGACCTCCGACGGAAATCGGAACCGGAATCGAAGCGAAACCGGATCTGATAGAGTCGGAAACGCGAAGAAGCCGAAAGGCGGAAACGCACCGGCGAAAATCGGGCCAGCGAGGATCTGATAGAGTCGGAAACGCAAGACCGAAGGGAAGCGCCCGGAGAGCCTGGTGAAACAGGCACAAAGGAAGCGTCCGTTCCTTGAGAACTCAACAGCGTGCCAAAAGTCAACGCCAGATATGTTGATACCCCGTCCACCGGAAACACTCCGGAGGATGAGGTTCCTTTGAAAAGCCCACCACGGCCCATGCGGTCGGGGTGGCACACACAGCGAGGACGCTGTGAACGAGAGGGCTTATTCCGCCCACTCGTTCCGCTCTCGTGTGTGTTGACCCGATTACGGGTAAACATTCACGGAGAGTTTGATCCTGGCTCAGGACGAACGCTGGCGGCGTGCTTAACACATGCAAGTCGAACGATGAACCTCCTTCGGGAGGGGATTAGTGGCGAACGGGTGAGTAACACGTGGGCAATCTGCCCTTCACTCTGGGACAAGCCCTGGAAACGGGGTCTAATACCGGATACGACTACCGACCGCATGGTCTGGTGGTGGAAAGCTCCGGCGGTGAAGGATGAGCCCGCGGCCTATCAGCTTGTTGGTGGGGTGATGGCCTACCAAGGCGACGACGGGTAGCCGGCCTGAGAGGGCGACCGGCCACACTGGGACTGAGACACGGCCCAGACTCCTACGGGAGGCAGCAGTGGGGAATATTGCACAATGGGCGAAAGCCTGATGCAGCGACGCCGCGTGAGGGATGACGGCCTTCGGGTTGTAAACCTCTTTCAGCAGGGAAGAAGCGAAAGTGACGGTACCTGCAGAAGAAGCGCCGGCTAACTACGTGCCAGCAGCCGCGGTAATACGTAGGGCGCAAGCGTTGTCCGGAATTATTGGGCGTAAAGAGCTCGTAGGCGGCTTGTCACGTCGGATGTGAAAGCCCGGGGCTTAACCCCGGGTCTGCATTCGATACGGGCAGGCTAGAGTTCGGTAGGGGAGATCGGAATTCCTGGTGTAGCGGTGAAATGCGCAGATATCAGGAGGAACACCGGTGGCGAAGGCGGATCTCTGGGCCGATACTGACGCTGAGGAGCGAAAGCGTGGGGAGCGAACAGGATTAGATACCCTGGTAGTCCACGCCGTAAACGTTGGGAACTAGGTGTGGGCGACATTCCACGTCGTCCGTGCCGCAGCTAACGCATTAAGTTCCCCGCCTGGGGAGTACGGCCGCAAGGCTAAAACTCAAAGGAATTGACGGGGGCCCGCACAAGCAGCGGAGCATGTGGCTTAATTCGACGCAACGCGAAGAACCTTACCAAGGCTTGACATACACCGGAAAACCCTGGAGACAGGGTCCCCCTTGTGGTCGGTGTACAGGTGGTGCATGGCTGTCGTCAGCTCGTGTCGTGAGATGTTGGGTTAAGTCCCGCAACGAGCGCAACCCTTGTTCTGTGTTGCCAGCATGCCCTTCGGGGTGATGGGGACTCACAGGAGACTGCCGGGGTCAACTCGGAGGAAGGTGGGGACGACGTCAAGTCATCATGCCCCTTATGTCTTGGGCTGCACACGTGCTACAATGGCCGGTACAATGAGCTGCGATACCGCGAGGTGGAGCGAATCTCAAAAAGCCGGTCTCAGTTCGGATTGGGGTCTGCAACTCGACCCCATGAAGTCGGAGTTGCTAGTAATCGCAGATCAGCATTGCTGCGGTGAATACGTTCCCGGGCCTTGTACACACCGCCCGTCACGTCACGAAAGTCGGTAACACCCGAAGCCGGTGGCCCAACCCCTTGTGGGAGGGAATCGTCGAAGGTGGGACTGGCGATTGGGACGAAGTCGTAACAAGGTAGCCGTACCGGAAGGTGCGGCTGGATCACCTCCTTTCTAAGGAGCATCTAGATCTCGCAAGAGATCCAGAGCCACTACGTCGGCAAATGTTCGACGGTGGTTAGCTCATGGGTGGAACGTTGACTATTCGGCGCACTTGATTGGTTGTCACTAGTACTGCTTCGGCGTGGAACGTGGGGATTGATGGAGTGGGCCGGGCGCGCTGTTGGGTATCTGAGGGTACGGACTGTGAGTCTGGACCTTCGCGATGCCGGCCCCAGTGAACTCAGCCTTCGGGTTGGGGTGGTGGGTGGCTGGTCGTTGCTTGAGAACTGCACAGTGGACGCGAGCATCTGTGGCCAAGTTTTTAAGGGCGCACGGTGGATGCCTTGGCACCAGGAACCGATGAAGGACGTGGGAGGCCACGATAGGCCCCGGGGAGCTGTCAACCGAGCTTTGATCCGGGGGTGTCCGAATGGGGAAACCCGGCAGTCGTCATGGGCTGTCACCCGCTGCTGAACACATAGGCAGTGTGGAGGGAACGCGGGGAAGTGAAACATCTCAGTACCCGCAGGAAGAGAAAACAACCGTGATTCCGGGAGTAGTGGCGAGCGAAACCGGATGAGGCCAAACCAGTCACGTGTGATACCCGGCAGGGGTTGCGTGGTTGGGGTTGTGGGAGTTCTCTTTTGCAGTCTGCCGGCTGTGAGGCAAGTCAGAAACCGTTGGTGTAGGCGAAGGACATGCGAAAGGTCCGGCGTAGAGGGTAAGACCCCCGTAGCTGAAACATCAACGGCTTGCTTGAGAACCACCCAAGTAGCACGGGGCCCGAGAAATCCCGTGTGAATCTGGCGGGACCACCCGTTAAGCCTAAATATTCCCTGGTGACCGATAGCGGATAGTACCGTGAGGGAATGGTGAAAAGTACCGCGGGAGCGGAGTGAAATAGTACCTGAAACCGTGTGCCTACAAGCCGTGGGAGCGTCGCGCAGAGACTTGTCTCTGCGTCGTGACTGCGTGCCTTTTGAAGAATGAGCCTGCGAGTTTGCGGTATGTTGCGAGGTTAACCCGTGTGGGGAAGCCGTAGCGAAAGCGAGTCCGAATAGGGCGTTGAGTAGCGTGCCCAAGACCCGAAGCGGAGTGATCTAGCCATGGGCAGGTTGAAGCGGAGGTAAGACTTCGTGGAGGACCGAACCCACCAGGGTTGAAAACCTGGGGGATGACCTGTGGTTAGGGGTGAAAGGCCAATCAAACTCCGTGATAGCTGGTTCTCCCCGAAATGCATTTAGGTGCAGCGTCGTGTGTTTCTTGCCGGAGGTAGAGCACTGGATAGGCGATGGGCCCTACCGGGTTACTGACCTTAGCCAAACTCCGAATGCCGGTAAGTGAGAGCGCGGCAGTGAGACTGTGGGGGATAAGCTCCATGGTCGAGAGGGAAACAGCCCAGAGCATCGACTAAGGCCCCTAAGCGTGTGCTAAGTGGGAAAGGATGTGGAGTCGCAGAGACAACCAGGAGGTTGGCTTAGAAGCAGCCATCCTTGAAAGAGTGCGTAATAGCTCACTGGTCAAGTGATTCCGCGCCGACAATGTAGCGGGGCTCAAGCACACCGCCGAAGTCGTGTCATTGCAGTAATACTCCCAACGGAGGCTGTGATGGGTAGGGGAGCGTCGTGTGCCGGGTGAAGCAGCCGTGGAAACGAGTTGTGGACGGTTCACGAGTGAGAATGCAGGCATGAGTAGCGATACACACGTGGGAAACGTGTGCGCCGATTGACTAAGGGTTCCTGGGTCAAGCTGATCTGCCCAGGGTAAGTCGGGACCTAAGGCGAGGCCGACAGGCGTAGTCGATGGACAACCGGTTGATATTCCGGTACCCGCTTTGAAACGCCCAATATCGAATCCATTAATGCTAAGGCCGTGAAGCCGGCCTGGAGTCTTCGGACAAAGGGACGTGGTGGAGCCGCCGATCCAAGGTGGTAGTAGGTAAGCGATGGGGTGACGCAGGAAGGTAGTCCAGCCCGGGCGGTGGTTGTCCCGGGGTAAGGGTGTAGCCCGTCATCTAGGCAAATCCGGATGACTTGAGGGTGAGACCTGATGCCGAGCCGATTGTGGTGAAGTGGATGATCCTATGCTGTCGAGAAAAGCCTCTAGCGAGTTTCATGGCGGCCCGTACCCTAAACCGACTCAGGTGGTCAGGTAGAGAATACCGAGGCGTTCGGGTGAACTATGGTTAAGGAACTCGGCAAAATGCCCCCGTAACTTCGGGAGAAGGGGGGCCATTGCTGGTGATGAGTCTTGCACTCTGAGCTGGTGGTGGCCGCAGAGACCAGCGAGAAGCGACTGTTTACTAAAAACACAGGTCCGTGCGAAGCCGTAAGGCGATGTATACGGACTGACGCCTGCCCGGTGCTGGAACGTTAAGGGGACCGGTTAGTCAACTTTCGGGTTGGCGAAGCTGAGAACTTAAGCGCCAGTAAACGGCGGTGGTAACTATAACCATCCTAAGGTAGCGAAATTCCTTGTCGGGTAAGTTCCGACCTGCACGAATGGCGTAACGACTTCTCGACTGTCTCAACCATAGGCCCGGTGAAATTGCATTACGAGTAAAGATGCTCGTTTCGCGCAGCAGGACGGAAAGACCCCGGGACCTTTACTATAGCTTGATATTGGTGTTCGGTTCGGCTTGTGTAGGATAGGTGGGAGACTTTGAAGCGGCCACGCCAGTGGTTGTGGAGTCATTGTTGAAATACCACTCTGGTCGTGCTGGATGTCTAACCTGGGTCCGTGATCCGGATCAGGGACAGTGTCTGGTGGGTAGTTTAACTGGGGCGGTTGCCTCCTAAAGAGTAACGGAGGCGCCCAAAGGTTCCCTCAGCCTGGTTGGCAATCAGGTGTTGAGTGTAAGTGCACAAGGGAGCTTGACTGTGAGACTGACGGGTCGAGCAGGTACGAAAGTAGGGACTAGTGATCCGGCGGTGGCTTGTGGAAGCGCCGTCGCTCAACGGATAAAAGGTACCCCGGGGATAACAGGCTGATCTTCCCCAAGAGTCCATATCGACGGGATGGTTTGGCACCTCGATGTCGGCTCGTCGCATCCTGGGGCTGGAGTCGGTCCCAAGGGTTGGGCTGTTCGCCCATTAAAGCGGTACGCGAGCTGGGTTTAGAACGTCGTGAGACAGTTCGGTCCCTATCCGCTGTGCGCGTAGGAGTCTTGAGAAGGGCTGTCCCTAGTACGAGAGGACCGGGACGGACGAACCTCTGGTGTGCCAGTTGTCCTGCCAAGGGCATGGCTGGTTGGCTACGTTCGGAAAGGATAACCGCTGAAAGCATCTAAGCGGGAAGCCTGCTTCGAGATGAGGACTCCCACCTCCTTTGAGGGGTTAAGGCTCCCAGTAGACGACTGGGTTGATAGGCCAGATATGGAAGCCCGGTAACGGGTGGAGTTGACTGGTACTAATAGGCCGAGGGCTTGTCCTCAGTTGCTCGCGTCCACTGTGTGGTTCCCGGGTTGCGAACAGTCGCAATCGCTGGTTGAACCAAGTTTCACTTCAATTAACTGAAGAGTGTGCTTGTTCGCTCGAACCCGATAGGGTTTCGGTGGTCATAGCGTTAGGGAAACGCCCGGTTACATTCCGAACCCGGAAGCTAAGCCTTTCAGCGCCGATGGTACTGCAGGGGGGACCCTGTGGGAGAGTAGGACGCCGCCGAACAATCTTTCAGGACCCTTGGTCCCAGCGTTCACGCTGGGACCAAGGGTCCTTTTTGTTTTTCCGAAGCGCGCCGAACTGGTCGGTGCGTGAGAATGAATGCAGTACCGAAGACAGGAGTCACGTCGATGTCCACCAACTCTTCCGACGATCGTTCGGAGCGCCGGCCGCAGCGGCGCGACGACGGTGACCGCGGTGGTTTCCGGCGTGATGACCGTGGGCCGCGCGGTGACAACCGCGGTGGTGACCGCGGAGGTTTCCGGCGTGATGATCGGCCGTCCGGTGGCGACCGTGGTGGGTACCGCGGCGGAGACCGGCGGGACGACCGCGGCGGCGACCGTGGCGGTTTCCGGCGTGATGACCGGCCGTCCGGTGGGGACCGTGGTGGATTCCGCGGTGGCGACCGGCGGGACGACCGCGGTGGTGACCGTGGTGGGTTCCGTAGGGATGACCGTGGGCCGCGTCGGGATGATGAGCGTGGTGGCGGGTTCCGGCGGGAGGAGCGGGGCGGGGATCGTCCTGGGTTCCGTCGGGATGACCGTCCTTCCCGTCCCTCCGGTGGGGACCGAGGCGGCGACCGTGGTGGGTTCCGGCGTGATGACCGGCCGTCCGGTGGTGACCGTGGCGGATACCGCGGCGGCGACCGTCGCGATGACCGCGGCGGCGACCGGCGGGACGACCGCGGTGGTTTCCGTAGGGACGACCGTCCCTCTGGTGGCGACCGTGGCGGGTTCCGTCGCGATGACCGGCCGTCCGGTGGCGACCGCGGTGGGTACCGCGGTGGAGACCGTCGCGATGACCGTGGCGGCGACCGTGGTGGGTTCCGGCGTGATGACCGGCCGTCCGGTGGCGACCGCGGTGGGTACCGCGGCGGAGACCGGCGGGACGACCGCGGCGGCGATCGTGGTGGGTTCCGGCGTGATGACCGGCCGTCCGGTGGTGACCGTGGCGGATACCGCGGCGGCGACCGTCGCGATGACCGCGGCGGCGACCGGCGGGACGACCGCGGTGGTTTCCGTAGGGACGACCGTCCCTCTGGTGGCGACCGTGGCGGGTTCCGTCGCGATGACCGGCCGTCCGGTGGCGACCGCGGTGGGTACCGCGGTGGAGACCGTCGCGATGACCGTGGCGGCGACCGTGGTGGGTTCCGGCGTGATGACCGGCCGTCCGGTGGCGACCGCGGTGGGTACCGCGGCGGAGACCGGCGGGATGACCGCGGCGGGGACCGTCGCGATGACCGTGGTGGGTTCCGTAGGGATGACCGTGGGCCGCGTCGGGATGACCGGGGTGGGTTCCGGCGGGATGACGAGCGTGGGGGGCGTCGGCCTTACGGCGGTGGCCGGGGGCGCGATGACCGGCGGGACGACCGTCGGGATGACCGGCGGGACCGGGACCGGGAGCCGATCAAGCGGCTGCCGATTCCGGAGGATGTCACCGGTGACGAGATCGACAAGGACGTGCGCCAGGAGCTGCTGAGCCTGCCGAAGACGCTTGCCGAGGATGTCGCCAAGAACCTGGTGATGGTGGCGAAGCTGCTGGACGAGGACCCCGAGCAGGCGTACGGGTACTCGCGGGTGGCGCTGCGGCTGGCCTCCAGGGTCGCGGCGGTGCGTGAGGCCGCGGGCTTCGCGGCGTACGCGGTCGGCAAGTACAGCGAGGCGCTGGCGGAGTTCCGGGCGGCGCGGCGGATGACCGGCAGTGTGGAGCTGTGGCCCGTCATGGCGGACTGCGAGCGTGGTCTCGGCCGTCCGGAGAAGGCGATGGCCATGGCCGGCGAGCCCGAGGTGCAGAAGCTCGACAAGGCCGGACAGGTCGAGATGCGGCTGGTCGCGGCCGGTGCCCGGCGGGACATGGGCCAGGCGGACGCGGCGGTGGTGACGCTGCAGAGCCCGGAGCTCGCGTCGAGCGCGGTGCACCCGTGGACGGCACGGCTGCGGTATGCGTACGCGGATGCGCTGCTGGCGGTCGGGCGCGAGGACGAGGCGCGTGACTGGTTCGCCAGGGCGCTGGAGGCCGACCAGGGCGGCACGACGGACGCCTCGGACCGGCTCGCGGAGCTGGACGGCGTGGAGTTCACCGACGCGCTGGAAGAGGACGACGAGCTGGACGGCGCCGAGGACGACGGTGCGCAGGACGAGGCGGATTCCGCGAAGGACTGAGCCGGCCGTCGGTGTGAGCCGATGTGACGCATGAGGAAGGGCGGGACCCCGGGGTGGGGTCCCGCCCTTCTGCGTGTGGGGGAGGGGTCAGGAGGCCGGCGCGTAGGGGGCGAGCGGGTTGCGGAGGGTGCCGATGAGCTGGAGGGCGCCCGCGGGGTCCTGGAGGTCGACCATCTCCTGGTTGTTGCGTAGCTGGAGGCGGTTGAGGCAGGAGAGCGCGAACTCGTCGGTGAACAGGTCGTAGCGGTCGAACTTGTCGGCGAGGTGGGGGTTGGCCGTCTGGTAGTCGGTGACACAGGCGGCGACCGTGCGCCAGAAGGTGTCCTCGTCGAGGATGCCGTGGTCGTCGAGGGTGCTGCTGAGGAAGCGGAAGAAGCAGTCGAAGACGTCGGTGAAGACGGACAGGAGTTTCTTGTCCTCGGGGACGTCGGCGCGGA
This sequence comes from Streptomyces sp. G7(2002), assembly GCF_028870195.1. Classification (NCBI taxonomy): domain Bacteria; kingdom Bacillati; phylum Actinomycetota; class Actinomycetes; order Kitasatosporales; family Streptomycetaceae; genus Streptomyces; species Streptomyces sp. G7(2002). Next base: position 2,572,073 of record NZ_CP102609.1, on the reverse strand, counting down.
TGCGTTCGACCGTGGGCGGCAGGACCGCGTCCGGGTCCAGGACGGCGATCTCCTCGGCGATGTCCTTGAAGATCACGCGGGCCACGGCGCCGTCCTCGACGACCAGGATGGCGTTCTCGCCGTGCGGCATGAAGACCAGGTCGTAGGCGTAGAAGGCGTGCACGACCGGCGTCAGATAGGCGTCCAGGTAGCGGCGCAGCCAGACGGCGGGCTCCAGGCCGGATTCCTCGATGAGGGCGGCGGCGAGGGAACCGCCGTCGTGGTCGACATGGAGGAGCGAGGCCATGGTGGCCAGGCGCTGGCCCGGTTCGAGGGTGGGGACGGGGCTTTCGCGCCACAGGGCGGCGAGCATTTTCCGGTACGGGGAGCCCTTGGCGGTGGCGGCCTCGTACTGGCGGTGGTGGTAGCCGATGGCGGCGCGCTCACGGATGATCGAGAAGCGGGCGGCCCGGAAGGTGTCGTCGGCGTCGATGAGGCGGGCCAGCCAGTCGTTGATGGCCGGGGTGGCCTCCATGTAGGACGCGGACAGACCGCGCATGAAGCCCATGTTGAGGACCGAGAGCGCCGTTTTGACGTAGTGCTTGGCGGGGTCGGTCGTGTTGAAGAAGGTGCGGATGGACTGCTGCGCCAGGTAGTCGTCGTCGCCGGGGCCCAGGCACACCAGGTGCTGCTGGGCGACTTCGGCGGCGAAGGTGACGGAGAGCTTGTTCCACCACTGCCAGGGGTGGGCGGGGAAGAAGTAGTAGTCGGCCGGGTCGAGGCCGAGGGTGATGAGGGTGGCGGCGAAGCGGGTGCGGGTCTCCTCGGGGAGTTCGTCGCGGATGAGGGCGTCGTAGTCGAGGCCGGCGCCGGCGGTGAAGGTGGCGTGGTCGCGGCGGGCGGCGAGCCAGATCAGCCGGAGCGGGGCCGCGGTCTCGGGGGCGTAGGCGTGGTACTCGTGGATGCCGAAGCCGAGCCGGCCGTTGTTGGCGACGAAGCAGGGGTGGCCCTCGGTCATACCGGTCTCGATGGCCTGGAAGGGCGCCTTCGCGAGCTCGGCGGCACCGGTCCGGCCGGCGGCGAGTTTGTAGGCGGTGCCGGAGAGGGTGGAGCTGATCTCCTCCAGGTAGACCGGCAGGATGGCGTCGCCGAGGCCCAGGGCTTCACGGAGTTCGATGAAGAACGCCAGGGCGTCCAGCGGGAGTTCGCTGTCGTCGCGGTGCCGGGTGATGCTGTCGGCGTCGATCTGCCAGTGGTCCAGGGCTCGTCTGCGGGCGGCGAAGCGGTACTCCGTGGTGCCGTCGTCGCTGCGTATGGCGTAGTGGCCGTCCTGGGGGAGGCGCTTGGGGGTGAGCAGCCGCTCGTGGGCGAACTCGGCGAGGCCCTTGCGGATCAGCAGCCGGTTGGCGCGGGCCCACAGGCCGGGGGTGAGGTGGGCGACGGCGTCCCGGGCGGAGAGGGGCAAGGTGCCGTCGGAGGGGGCGGTCATCGGTGGTCTCCTCGGGTGGCCAGGAACTGGTCGCGGGTGCAGGTGCTGAGGTAGGCGTCTTTGGAGGGGAGCGAGACGGTGCGCAGGATCTCGAAGCCGACGGCCTTGTTGAGGGCGTGGACGGCGGTGTTGCGCGCGTCGGGCTCGACGACGACGCGGCGGGTGGCCGGGTCGTCGAAGAGCATCTCCATGACGGTGGTGATCACGGCGAGGGTGAAGCCGTGCACGGGGGTGTCGGTGGGCGCCGACAGGAAGTGCATACCGACGTCGCCCGGTTCGGCGGCGTGGATGCCGACGAGTTCTCGGTGGGCGGGGTCGTAGCGCTCCATGAGGAAGGCCGGGGTGCCGTTGTGCAGGCCGAGGAAGGCGTCGTGGAAGGGGTCGGCGGCTATCCGCGCGAATTCCTTCTCGACGGCGGCGAGGTCGCAGTCCTGCATCAGCCAGAAGGCGGCCTTGGGGTGGGTGACCCAGCGGTGCAGCAGTTCGGCGTCGCCGTACGGGTCGACCGGGCGGAGCGAGAACTCCCCGAGGGTGGCGTCGGTGCGGGTGAAGAGGGGGGTGTTCATGCCGGCAGCTCCATGGGGTGGTGCGAACCGGCCGGGGCGGCGAACTCCTGGAAGGCGATGGCCTTTTCGACCGGGTAGTACTCGCGGCCGAGCAGCTCGCGGATGATGCACGCGTTGCGGTAGGCGGCCATGCCGAGGTCGGGGGTGACGAAGCCATGGGTGTGCAGCTCGGCGTTCTGCACGAAGATGCCCTGGCCGGTGGTGTCGATGCTGTAGTTGCGCGCCACGTCGTAGCGGCCGGAGTCGTCCCAGACGATGCGGTCGCGGACGGCGGAGAGGAAGTCCGGTACGCGGTAGCGGTAGCCGGTGGCGAGGATCAGGCCCTGGGTGTCGAGGGCGAAGTCGGTGCCCTGTTCCTCCTGGCGCAGACCCAGGGTGTAGGTGCCGGACGCCTCGTCGTAACTGGCCTGCTGCAGGGCGGTGTTGGTGAGGAGCCGGGTGGGGACCGGACCGCCCAGGTTCTTCTGGTAGAGCAGGTCGAAGATGTCGTTGATCAGCGCCGAGTCGATGCCCTTGTAGAGGTGCTTCTGGGTGGCGTTGAGGTGGTCGCGGGTGGCCGGCGGGAGGGCGTGGAAGTAGTCCACGTACTCCGGGGAGGTCATCTCCAGCGTGAGCTTGGTGTATTCGAGGGGGAAGAAGCGGGGGGAGCGGGTGGCCCAGGTCAGGTGGTAGCCGTGGCTGTCGATGTCCTGGAGGAGGTCGAAGTAGATCTCCGCCGCGCTCTGGCCGCTGCCGATGAGGGTGATGCTGTCCTTGGCCTGGAGGGCCGCCTTGGCGTCGAGGTAGCCGGCGTTGTGCAGCAGGTCACCGCCGAGCCCCTGGCAGGCCTCCGGGATGTGCGGCGGGGTGCCGGTGCCCAGGACGAGCCTGCGGGCGCGGAAGGTGTGGCGTTCGCCGGTGGGCAGCTGCTCGGCGTGGACGGTGTAGAGCTCTTCGCGCGCGTCGTACTCGACGGTGGTGACCTGGTGGGCGAAGCGGACGGAGGCGAGTTTGCCGGCTGCCCAGCGGCAGTAGTCGTTGAACTCGGCGCGCAGCGGATAGAAGTTCTCGCGGATGTAGAACGAGTACATCCGTCCCGATTCCTTGAGGTAGTTCAGGAACGAGAAGGGGGAGGTGGGGTCGGCGAGGGTGACCAGGTCGGCCAGGAACGGCACCTGGAGGTGGCTGCTGTCCAGCATCATGCCGGGGTGCCAGTCGAAGGACGCCTTGTTGTCCAGGAAGAGGCCGTCGAGTCCGTCGATCGGCTCGGTCAGACAGGCCAGGCCCAGGTTGAACGGGCCGAGGCCGATGGCGATGAAGTCGTAAGGGGCGGACACGGAGTCTCCGATGGGGGCGGTCGGTGGGGGGAGGTTCAGCGCGCGCTGAGCGCCGGCCGGGGCTGCTCGGCGAGGAAGCTGCCGGCGTGCTCGGCGATCAGGTCGAGGACGGTGGCGATGTCCTCGAGCGTGGTCTCCGGGTTGAGCAGGGTGAACTTGAGGTAGTGGCGGCCGTCGACGACGGTGCTCGCGACGATCGCCTCACCGGAGGCGAACAGGGCTTCCCTGGCGTGCAGATTGACCCGGTCGCTGAGTTCGGGGTCCTGGTCGGTGGTGGGGACGTACCGGAAGACCAGGGTGCTCAGCCGGGGCTCGACGACGACATCGAAGCGGGGGTCGTCATACAGCAGTTTCCAGGCGTCCGCGGCCCGGTCGATGACCTCGTCGAAGAGTTCGCCGACGGCCTGGGCGCCCATGATGCGCAGGGTGAGCCAGAGCTTGAGGGCGTCGAAGCGGCGGGTGGTCTGGATCGACTTGTCGACCTGGTTGGGGATGCGCTGCTCCACCATGCGGCGGGGGTTGAGATAGTCCGCGTGGTAGGTGACGTGCTTCAGCGTGGCGCGGTCGCGGACCAGGATGGCGCTCGAACTGACCGGCTGGAAGAAGGACTTGTGGTAGTCGACGGTCACCGAGTCGGCGCGTTCGATACCGGACAGCAGGTCGCGGCGGCGGGAGACCAGCAGTCCGCAGCCGTAGGCGGCGTCGACATGCATCCAGGCGCCGTATCCGGCGCACAGGCCGGCGATCTCGGGGAGCGGGTCGATGGAGCCGAAGTCGGTGGTGCCGGCGGTGGCGACGACGGCCATGGGGATCAGGCCGTCGCGTTCGCAGCGCGCCAGTTGGGCGGCCAGCTCGTCGGTGCGCATCCGCTTGTTCTCGTCGCTGGGGACCGCGATGACGGCTTCCGCGCCCATGCCGAGCAGGGTCGCCGACTTGCGGATGCTGAAGTGGCTGCATTCGGAGGTGAGGATGCGCAGCCGGGGCAGGACGTCGGTGAGCCGGGCGTCGGTCGCGCCCTCGCGGGTCAGCTCCCGGCGGCAGGCCTCGTCGCGGGCGAGCAGCATGGCCTGGAGGTTGGACTGGCTGCCGCCGCTGGTGAAGATGCCGTCGGCCGCCTCGCCCAGGCCGATCCGTTCGGCCGTCCAGTCGATCAGCCGGCGCTCGATCAGCGTGCCGCCCGCACTCTGGTCCCAGGTGTCCAGCGAGGAGTTGACGGCGGAGAGCACGGCCTCGCCGACGAGGGCGGGGATCACCACCGGGCAGTTGAGGTGCGCGAGGTAGCGCGGGTGGTGGAAGTAGACGGCGTCGCGGAGGTAGACCTCTTCGAGTTCGTCGAGTGCGGCGGCCGCGTCGTGCAGGGGTGCGTCGAGGTCGACCCCGGAGACGGTGGGGGTGAGACCGTCGACGGTGATGCCGGTGAACGGGCGGGTGGTACCGGCTATTTTGGCGCTGATCCGGGTAACGCTCTCGGTGACCGCGCTGTGGTAGCGCCCGGCCGTGCCGTTGTTGAGCAGATACGCCCGGTTGTCGGCCGGGTCCTCGGCAGAGTGCGCGAGGAGACTCATGAACATGTCCTCCCTGGTGCGGAGTTGACCACGTCCTGCGCAGGGCGGGGTTGTGCGCAGGGGCAGGGAGACCCACCCGGCGACGTAGTGAGGTAAGCCTAACCTAACTAAGTCGCGGGTGGGGTGGAGGGTGCCGTGGCGGCGGCCGGCGCCGGGGGAGATCAGTTCTCGTGGTCGTCCAGGGTGCGCAGGACCAGGCCCGTTGCGGGCTTGGGGCCGAAGGAGGTGGACTTCCGCGGCATCGTCACACCGTGCTCGGCGAGTTGGCGGACCGTCTCCTCGGAGGTGGCGCGCATCAGGACGGCCGTGCCGCCGTGCCGGGCGGCCTGCTCGACGGCGGCTCCGGTGTGATGCAGATAGCCGATGTCCGACGGGTGGTCAGGGATGTGCCAGACCTCGTCCAGCAGGACGGAGTGCAGCACGGTGGCGTCCAGCTGGCGCCAGACCTCGGGCCGGTCCCGGCGGATCGTACGGTCGAGCAGGCCGGGGTCGGGACGGTCCAGGAGGTGGAAGGAGTCCGGTCCGCCGGCGAGGACGAAGGCGGTGCCGGGTGTCTCCTCCAGGGCCTCCAGGGCGGCGGACAGCTCGCCCGGGAGGGTGCGGGCGCGGAAGGCGCCGGCCAGGTCCGCCAGCGCCTTGGCGGGCGGAAGATGCGGCAGTACGCGGTGGATCGCGCGGACCTGGAGCGGATAGCGGGCGGTGTCCACCAGCAGCACCAGACCGGAGGCCCAGGGCGAGCCGGCGGTGGCGCCGGGCAGCTGCTCGTACAGCCGCTGGTAGGTCGCCCAGCGGTGGTGGCCGTCGGCGATCAAGGCCTGCCGGCGGCTGAGATCGTCGTCGATGGCGGTGAGGTCGGCGGGGTCGGTGACCGCCCACAGGCGGTGGGCGAAGCCGTCCTCCGTGGTGGTGGCGAGCAGCGGCTCACCCTCCACCACGCGCTCGATGACCGCGGTGGCGCCGGTCGCGGTGCCCTCGCCGCGGTAGGAGAGCAGCAGCGGTTCGAAGTTCGCGGCCGCCGCGCGCATCAGGGCGGCCCGGTCCTCGACCACCTCGGGGATGACGCCCTCGTGCGGCAGCACCGGACCGTCCAGGCGCAGCGCCCCGATCAGCCCGCGCTGCAGCACCTCACCGGCGCGCTGCTCGTAGACGTACAGCGCGGGCTCGGCGTCCTGCGTCAGCACGCCCTCGCTGCGCCAGCGGTGCAGGGTGTCGGCGGCCTGGCGGTGGCGGGTGGTGGGGTCCGCGGCGTGCGGGAGGATCAGCCGGACGATGTTGTACGGATCGGCGGTCTCCAGATGGCGCACCCCGTCCGGCCGGACCACCACGTCGTACGGCGGGGACATCACGGCGGTCAGGCTGCTGACCCGTTCCCGGGCGTAACGCAGTCCGCGGAACGGGAGGAGGCGGAGGCCGTCGGTACTGGTCATTGAAGAATGCTATGCCGCCGGGCGGATGAGGGAGGATCGGGGGACAGCCCGTGCGTGGCTGGAAATATCGGTATGCGCGCTGCGGGGAACGGCGGGCCCGGCGGCGCGGTGAGCGCGTCCCTGCGGGCGGCGGACCCTTGGTGCGACGCGTGAGCGAGGAGCGAGACGGCATGGACGAGCAGGTGCGCAGGCAGCCCGACGGGTGCCGGCACGCGCTGAGCGAGGCATATGACACCGCGCTGCTGGATCTGGACGGGGTGGTCTACGCCGGCGGACAGGCCATCGAGCACGCCGTGGCGTCGCTGACGCGCGCACGGGAGGGCGGAATGCATCTCGCCTATGTGACCAACAACGCCGCCCGGACCCCGCAGGCCGTCGCCGACCAGCTGTCCGGTTTTGGTCTGCCGACCGGTCCGGACGATGTGATCACCTCCGCGCAGGCGGTGGCACGGCTGATCTCCGAACAGGTGCCGCCGGGCGCGCGGGTGCTGGCCATCGGCGGCGAGGGGCTGCGGGTGGCGCTGCGCGAGCGCGGTCTGGAGCCCGTCTTCTCCGCGGACGACGACCCGGCGGCCGTGGTGCAGGGCTACGACCCCTCGCTGGACTGGGAGCGGCTGGCGGAGGCCGCGTACGCGGTGCAGCGCGGGGTGCCCTGGTTCGCGTCCAACACGGATCTGACGATCCCCAAGGAGCGCGGGATCGCCCCCGGCAACGGCGCGTTGGTGGAGGTGGTCCGGATCGCCGCGGGCGGCACCCCGCAGGTGGCGGGCAAACCGCAGCCGCCGATGCACCGGGAGACGGTGCTGCGGACCGGTGCGCGGCGGCCGCTGGTGATCGGCGACCGGCTCGACACCGACATCGAGGGGGCCTACAACGGTGAGGTCGACTCGCTGCTGGTGCTCACCGGCGTCACCACACCGGCCGAGCTGCTGGCGGCCCCGCCGCAGCACCGCCCCGCCTATGTGGACGAGGATCTGCGCGGGCTGCTGACACCGCAGCCGGAGGTGACCGCGGCCGACGGCGGTTTCCGGTGCGGCGGCTGGCGGGCCGAGGCGGCCGGGGACACCCTCCTGGTGGAGGGCGAGGGCACACCGGTCGACGGGCTGCGGGCGCTGTGCGCGGCGGCCTGGACGGCTGCGGGGGACGGCAGTTACGGGGCGGACACGGGGAAGGCGCTGGCGCGGATCGGCAGGTGAGGCCCGGCGCCCCGGTCCGCCCGGCTCAGTCCTCCGAGGAGGCCGGTGCGCCGGCCGTCAGCTCCGCGAGCAGGTCCTCCTCGGAGGCGCCACGGCGCCAGTAGCCGGTGAACTTGACGGCCCTGCGGTCGATGCCGCGCTCACGGACGAGGTGCCTGCGCACCGCCTTGACGGTGCCGGACTCGCCGGCGACCCAGGCGTACGGGGTGCCCTCGGGAAGGTCGGCGGCGCGCAGGGCGTCGAGCACCGGCTCGCACCGCGCGGCGGTCGATCCGTCCCGGACGAGCCAGGTGATGTCGGCGTCGGCGAAGGACGGCAGCTGCTGCCGGTCGTCCTCGTGCGCGATCTCGATCCAGACCTTGGCGTGGGTGCCGGGGGAGAGCCAGGACAGGATGCCGGCGATCGCGGGCAGCGCCGTCTCGTCACCGGTGATCAGGATCCAGTCGGTGCCGGCCGGCGGCCGGAAGTCGACACCGCCGTTGTCCTCGACGGCCGGGGCGAGGACGGTCAGCCGGTCGCCGGGCCGGGCGTGGGCGGCCCAGCGGGAGGCGGGTCCGCCCGCCAGGGGATCGGCCCCCGGGCCGGCACCGTGCAGCGCGAAGTCGACATCGAACTCCCGTGGATCGTGGCGCTGTTCGCGGATGGTGTACGAGCGCATCACCGCCCGCTCGGCCGGATCCTGCGCCCGCCAGGTGGTGTACCAGCTGTCGCCCATGTCGTGGAAAACGGGCCGGTCCTGGTGGGGCTGCGGGAGAAAGAGCTTGAAGCGCTGGTCACGACCGCCGGAGGCCAGCTCGTCCAGCCGGTCGCCGCCGAAGGTGATCCGCACCACGGAGGGGCTCACCCGCCGGGCCCGTACGACGTGCACATCGAAGAAGCGGAACGGCGCGGTGGCGGGGGCGGCGGTCGTGGTCATGTGGGGGACCTCCCGGGACGGTGCGGGGACTTGTTCGGTGTGGTGGTGCGGTGGCTTGTGGTGCGGGGGCTTTCGGGTGTTGCGCAGGCTTTTGGGTGCTGAGGGGCTGAGGGGCTGAGGGGCTGAGGGGCTGGTTGCCGAAGACGCGGAGGCGCGGAGGTGCGGGGGTGCGGGGGCGCTGGGGCGCTGAGTGCGTGGGTGCCGCGGTGGACCGTGGCGGCCGGGGTGTGCTGCGGCCGGTGTCCGGCGATCCACCGCGGCCGTCGGTCACTTGGTCTTCTTGGCGCCCTCGATGGCCTTGGTGAGCGACTCGATGAGCGGGGCGGCGCCCGCGTAGGAGAAACGTGGTTCGCTCGACCACGGGGTGATCTGGCCGGCCTTGACGGCGGGCAGCTTGGCCCAGGAGGGCTTGGCCGCCAGGTCCTTGGGCTGGAGGGTGGCGGTCCGGTTGTCCAGCAGGAGCACATCCGCCTTGTACTTGTCGGCGTTCTCCCAGCTCAGGCTCTCGAAGTAGCCGCCCTTGTCCAGGTGGTCGGGGACGATCAGGTCCACGCCGAGGGACTTGTAGTACATGAGGTCGGCGTTGATGCCGGGGTTGGAGGCGTAGAAGAGGTCCGGGCTGCCGGAGCAGGCGAGCACCTTGACCGGGTGGGACTTGGCGGCCTTGCGCAGCGCCTCGGAGGCCTTCTCGAAACGGGCCTTGGCGTCGGTGACCTTCTTGGCCCCCAGGTCGGCGCCGAATGACTTCGCCAGGTCGGCGTAGCGCTCGATGATCTTGAGGAGCGGGACCCGGGCCGAGGTGATGGCGACGCTCTTCGCCAGCGGGGTGATCTTGTCCTTGCTGTCGTCCGGGACGAACCACAGCGCGCCCGGCTCGTACATGTTCGTCACCAGCAGATCGGGGCGCAGCGACGCGTACTTCTCGACGTTGAACTGGTTGTAGGCGTTGCCGATGATGGTGACCTTGTCGACATCCAGGTCGCCGGCCTGCGGGTCGGGCTTGCCGTTCTTGAGCTTGGTGGGGCCGAAGACGCCGACGATCTGGTCGTCGATCCCGAAGTCGTGCAGAGCGGCCGCGGTGCCGGTGAAGGCGACGATACGCTGAGGGGTGCTCTTGAGGGAGACCTTCTCCTTGCGGTCGTCGGTGAAGGACCAAGGGCCGGTCTTGGCGTCGCCGTTGGCGCCCCCCGAGTCCTTTCCTCCGCCGCACGCGGCCAGCAGGGCGCCGATGCCGACGGCGCCGCCCGCGGCCAAGATGCCGCGACGGGACGGAGTGACGTTTCGGGAGGTGCTCATGGGTGCACTTCTCTCTGGGAGGGGCTGCGAGTCGAATGTGAGGGTAGGCTAACCTAACCATCGTGTTGGTTGACAGTCCCCCCGAAGCGGCAACGGCTCCGGACCCCGTGACACCCCGGCGGCGCCCCCTCCTGCGCTCCGCGGGGCTGGTGGTCTCGGTGGCCGTGCTGGCCGTCATCGTCGTCCTCGGTATCGCCGTCGGCGCCAAACAGATCCCCCTCGACCAGGTGTGGCACGGGGTGTTCCACTACACCGGGTCCGACACCGACGTGGTCATCCGCGATGTCCGCTTCCCACGCACCCTGCTCGGCCTGATCGTCGGCGCCGCGCTCGGCCTCGCCGGCACGGTCATGCAGGCGCTGACCCGAAACCCCCTGGCGGACCCCGGAGTTCTCGGCATCAACGCCGGTGCCTCCGCCGCGGTCGTCTCCGCCATCAGCTTCTTCGGCATCACCTCGCTGACCGGCTATGTGTGGTTCGCGTTCGCCGGCGCCGCGGTGGTCAATGTCGCGGTGTACGTCCTCGGCGGCACCCGCGGCGCCACACCCGTACGGCTCGCCCTGGCCGGCACCGCGCTGACCGCCGTCCTCATCGGCTACATCAACGCCGTCAACCTGATGGACACCGCGGCACTGGACAAGATGCGCTTCTGGACGGTGGGTTCGCTGGCCTCGGCCACCCTGCCGACGGTCACCGGCATCGCGCCGTTCCTGGCGGTGGGCGGCGTCCTCGCGCTGCTGATCGCCCGGCCGCTGAACGCCATCGCGCTCGGCGACGACCAGGCACGCGCGCTGGGCGCCCGGCTGACCCGCACCCGGGTGATGGCGATGCTCGCCGTCACCCTGCTGTGCGGCGGCGCGACCGCCGCCTGCGGCCCGATCGTCTATGTGGGCCTGATGGTTCCGCATGCCGTACGTGCCGTCACCGGGCCCGATATGCGCTGGCTCCTGCCGTACTCCGCGGTGCTCTCACCGGTCCTGCTGCTCGGTGCGGATGTCCTGGGCCGGGTCGTGGCCCGGCCCGGTGAGCTGCAGGTCGGCATCGTCACGGCCGTCCTCGGCGGCCCGGTCTTCATCTATCTCGTACGACGTCGGAGGATGGCCCAGCTGTGAGCGCGACCGTGAAGTCCGGCAAGGGCACGGGGCCCGAGGCCGAGAACGTACCGGCGGCGGTCCGGCGGGTGCGGGCGGTACGCACCAAGGGCGGCGTCTCGCTGCGCCTGGACGTGCGCGCCACGGTGGTCGGACTGCTGCTGCTGGCCGTCGCGCTGGCCGCCGGTATCGCCCTGATCGGCTCCGGCGACTACCCGATGACCCCGGCCGAGGTGTTCGCCACCCTGACCGGCGACGGGGACCCCGGCCAGCAGTACATCGTGCACGAGCTGCGACTGCCGCGGGTGCTGGTGGGGCTGCTGGTGGGCGCCGCGTTCGGAATCTCCGGGGCGGTCTTCCAGACCGTCTCCCGCAACCCGCTGGGCAGTCCGGACGTCCTCGGCTTCGCCCAGGGCTCGTCCGTCGGCGCCCTGGTCGCCATCGTCTACTTCCAGGCCGGGGCCTTCGGGGTCGCGGCCGGAGCGGTGGCCGGCGGGGTGGGCACCGGTGTCGCCATCTTCCTGCTCGCCTGGAAGCGCGGCATCCACGGCTACCGCTTCGTGCTCGTCGGCATCGGAGCGAGCGCCATGCTCTACGCGATGGTGCTCTTCCTCATGACCAAGGCGAACATCGTCGAGGCGACCCGGGCCACCACCTGGATGACCGGTTCCCTCAACGGCCGTGACTGGGACCAGGTCCAGCCGCTGGCCGTCGTCTGCGCCGTCCTCGTCCCGCTGCTGCTCTTCCACGGGCGGCCGCTGCGCATGCTGGAGATGGGCGATGACGCCGCCCATGCGCTGGGTGTACGGGTCGACCGGGTCCGTATCACCGTGCTGCTGGCGGCGGTTGTGCTGGTCGCCGCCGCCACCGCGGCGGCCGGGCCGATCTCCTTCGTCGCGCTCACCGCACCCCAGGTGGCCCGCCGGCTGACCCTCCCGCGGTGGCTCCAGGGCGGGGGAGGGGCCCCCATGCCCGGCCCCAATCTGGTGCTGTCCGCCCTCATGGGATCCGTGCTGCTGGTCGCCGCGGACTGGGCGTCACAGCGGCTCTTCGGCGCCGACCAGCTGCCGGTCGGGGTGCTCACCGGCGTCCTCGGCGGCGGCTATCTGCTGTGGCTGCTGGCCACGGAGCGCAAGGCGGGACGCGTATGAGCGGCCGGGCGGCCGCGGGAGCACGGGCCGGGCGGTGGGCGCCGGAGGGCGGCGCGGCCGGTGCCGGGCAGGAACCCCGCGTGGGCCGGGCGGCGGTGCGCCCTCCGGGCGGTGCCGGTGCGGCGGGTGGCGGTGCGGCGGGTCGGGAACCCCGCGTGGGCCGGGCGGCGGTGCGCCCTCCGGGCGGCGGCGGTGCGGCGGGTGGCGGTGCGGCGGGTGCCGGGCCGGGCAACAGCAGTGACACGACAACCCCAGGAGTTCCGAAGTGAGCCGTCTTACGGCCGAGAACGTCACCCTCGCCTACGACCAGCGGGTCATCGCCGAGAACCTCTCGGTCGCCATCCCCGACCACTCCTTCACGGTCATCGTCGGCCCGAACGCCTGCGGTAAGTCCACGCTGCTGCGCGCACTCTCGCGGATGCTCAAACCGGCCAAGGGGTCGGTACTGCTGGACGGCGCGGCGATCTCCTCGCTGCCGGCCAAGAAGGTCGCCAGGACGCTCGGGCTGCTGCCGCAGTCCTCCATTGCCCCGGACGGGATCACCGTGTCGGATCTGGTGGCACGGGGCCGCTATCCGCACCAGGGGCTGCTGCGGCAGTGGTCGCCCGAGGACGAGCGGATCGTCGAGGAGTCGATGGCGGCCACCGGGGTCGGTGAGCTGGCCGACCGCTATGTCGACGAGCTGTCCGGCGGACAGCGGCAGCGGGTGTGGATCGCGATGGCGCTCGCCCAGCAGACCCCGCTGTTCCTGCTGGACGAGCCGACGACGTATCTGGACATCCAGCATCAGATCGAGGTCCTGGACCTGTGCGCGGAGCTCCACGAGGAGCAGGGGCGCACACTGGTCGCGGTGCTGCACGACCTCAATCACGCGGCCCGCTACGCGACGCACCTCATCGCCATGAAGGACGGTGCGGTCATCGCGGAGGGCGCCCCGGCCGACATCGTCACGGCAGAGCTGGTGGAACAGGTCTTCGGCCTCGGCTGCCAGATCATCGACGACCCGGAGACCGGCACCCCGCTGGTCGTCCCGGCCGCCCGCAAGCCCCGCAACGGCGGCTCCCGCGCCGACCGTCCGACGGCGGAGAAGGCACCTGCGGGGGCCGGACAGGCGGGTGGGCGGTAGGGCGGTAGGAGAGCGAAGGAGCCTGGGGGCGACGGGGCGGGCGGAGTGGGGGGAGCGGGCGGAGTGGGCTGCGGCCGGACAGGGCGCGGCTGAGCGGGGCTGCTGTTAGAGCAGTGTCCGGAGGCGCAGGAGGTCGCGCAGGCCGGCCTCCAGCTTGACGCGGCCGCTGCCCCAGGCCTTGGCGAAGTTCAGCTCTCCGTCCACCAGGGCCACCAGGTCGTCGCCGGCCATGGACAGCCGGATCTCGGCCTTGTGCGGGGGCGGGCCGGGCACGCTGGTCACCTCCTGGATGGTGCCGTCAGCCAGGCGCCCGAGGAAGGTCACATCGAGGTCCGTGATGCGGCAGCTGAGCGAGCGGTCGAGCGTGGCGGCGCGGCGGACGCTGCCGTCGGCAGAGGACAGGTTCTGGGCCAGCCGGTCGAGAGCGGCGCGGCACTGGTCGAGGGTTGCCATCGTGAGCGACGATACGCCAGGTCGGGGACGGCTCGTTCGTCCTCGAACGGCTCCGCCGGGGTAGCGTCGGGGGCATGGAAGAGCCGATGTCCGGCCCGGAGCCGGAGGCGCCCGCGGAAGCCGCGCCAGGGGAGCCCACGGAGCCCGGGGAGCCCGGGGAGCACGAGGGCGGCGGAGCCGTGAGCAGCGCGGGTGGCCTGCTGTCCGGCCTTGTCGCGTCGGGCGGCGCCGCTGAGCCGGGTGACCAGGGTCGGCTGGGCGCCAACGTCGATCTGGGTGGCCAGGGGAGGCTGGGCACCACGGCCGAGCCGGGTGGCCAGGGGCGGCCGGGCACCGCGGCTGAGCCGGAGGGTCAGGGCAGGGCGGGTACCCCGGCTGAGCCGGAGGGCCAGGGCAGGCCGGGCACCACGGCCGAGCCGGAGGGGCCCGCCGGGCCGCAGCCGATCGGGGTGGGAGTGACACCGACCGGTGAGGCCGCGGTCGATGCCGGACTGCGGCGCCTCGCCGATGCCGACCACCTCCCCGCGAGCGGACACCTCCAGGTGTACGAGGATGTGCATCGTGGGCTGCGCGATGTGCTGGCCGGTCTCGACCAGCACCCCGGGCCGCCCGCCCCTTCCTCGACGACGCACGACAACAGGAGCTGAACCACAGGTGGCAGGAGTGGCACGACGCCGACTCGATGCGGAGCTGGTGCGCCGCAAGCTGGCCCGTTCGCGCGAGCACGCCAGCCAGCTGATCGCCGCGGGCCGGGTGACCGTCGGCGGGGCGACCGCGACCAAACCGGCCACTCAGGTGGAGACCAGCGCGGCCGTGGTCGTCCGCGAGGACGAGAGCGATCCCGACTATGTCTCGCGCGGCGGGCACAAGCTCGCCGGGGCGTTCGCCGCCTTCGTCCCGCTCGGTCTGAAGATCGAGGGCCGCCGGGCGCTGGACGCGGGCGCCTCGACCGGTGGCTTCACCGATGTCCTGCTGCGGGCCGGCGCCCGTCATGTCGTCGCCGTCGACGTCGGATACGGACAGCTCGCCTGGTCGCTCCAGAGCGACGAGCGGGTCACCGTGAAGGACCGCACCAACGTGCGCGAATTGACGCTGGAACAGATCGACTCGGAACCCGTCGACCTCGTCGTCGGCGATCTCTCGTTCATCCCGCTGGGGCTCGTACTGCCCGCGCTGGCCCGCTGTGCGGCGCCCGGCGCGGATCTGGTGCTGATGGTCAAGCCGCAGTTCGAGGTCGGCAAGGAGCGGCTGGGCAGCGGTGGGGTGGTGCGCAGCGCGGAGCTGCGGGCCGAGGCCGTACGCGCGGTCGCGAGCCGGGCCGCCGAACTGGAATTTGGCGTACTTGGCGTAACTGCGAGCCCACTGCCTGGACCTTCCGGGAATGTCGAGTACTTTCTGTGGCTGCGCGCCGGGGCGCCTGCACTCGACCCGGCGGACGTCGACCGTGCAGTGGCGGAGGGGCCTCGTTGACCACTACCCAGGCAGTTGAAGGCAGCGCAGCACACGAGAACACCGGAGCCGGGCGGACGGTGTTCCTGCTCGCACACACGGGCCGCCCCGCGGCCATCCGCAGTGCCGAACTCGTTGTCCAGGGGCTGCTGCGCAGCGGCATCGGGGTGCGGGTGCTGGCGGAGGAGGCGGCGGACCTGCCGCTGCCGTCGTCGGTCCAGCGCGTCGATTCCGAGCAGTGCGCCGCCGAGGGCTGCGAACTCCTGGTGGTCCTGGGCGGGGACGGCACGCTGCTGCGCGGCGCGGACTTCGCCAGGACGTCCGGGGTCCCGATGCTCGGGGTCAACCTGGGCCGGGTCGGCTTCCTCGCGGAGGCCGAGCGCGACGACCTCGACAAGGTCGTCGACCGGGTCGTCACCCGGGCGTACGAGGTCGAGGAGCGGATGACGATCGATGTCCTCGTCCGCAACAACGGCAATGTCGTCCACACCGATTGGGCCCTGAACGAGGCGTCGGTGGAGAAGGCCGCACGGGAGCGGATGCTGGAGGTCGTGACCGAGGTCGACGGCCGGCCAGTTTCGCGCTTCGGCGGCGACGGGGTGGTCTGCGCGACCCCGACCGGTTCGACCGCGTACGCCTTCTCGGCCGGCGGGCCGGTGGTCTGGCCCGAGGTCGAGGCCCTGCTGATGGTCCCGATCAGCGCCCATGCGCTGTTCGCCAAACCGCTGATCACGTCGCCGCGTTCCGTGCTGGCGGTCGAGGTCCAGCCCAAGACCCCGCACGGCATTCTCTGGTGCGACGGCCGCCGCAGTGTCGAACTGCCCGCCGGCGCCCGCGTCGAGGTCCGCCGCGGCGCCGTACCCGTACGCCTGGCCCGTCTGCACCATGCCTCCTTCACGGATCGTCTGGTCGCCAAATTCGCCCTCCCGGTGGCGGGGTGGCGGGGGGCGCCGCACTAGCCCTCCTGCCCCGGCCCCTCGGCGAAGGGGCCCGTGGCGACCGTGGCCCTTCCCCCTGCGCCCGTGTACGAGGAGTGCCTCGGCGGGGGCGGGGGAGGGGGGCGGACCCACGCGGGGTGGTGAGCCCCCTGCCGGTGCCTCGGGGCGTCGGGGGTGTCCCCGTGGCCGCCGCCGGGTCAGGCGGCAGCCGGTGCCGATCGCGCGCAGCCTCGCGAAACCGTGGCGCTGCCGGGCGACGGTCCGCCCCCTGATCTTCCTCGCTCCCCTCATCGAGGCAATCGCGAGGACCGGCCTCGCGAATATCGACATGGGGATCCGGTCGCGGAGCAGGGCGGCGGCCGTGCCCGCGGCGCCACCCGCCGCCGTCGCCCGGCCTGCGGCGGACGGCAGACCGCCCGCGCCGGTCGCGATGAGCGGCGGCATCGATGCTCCGGCGATCGCCCCGGCGCAGGCAACCGCCCCCGCGCCGGCAACTGCCACCGCACCCCGCATGGCCACCGCTGACTTGGCGGATGCGCGACGGTGACCGTGCCGCCTCGCATATGTCGATCTGCTGGACATGAGCACACCTTTCGTTCCGGACTGTGATCAGCGTGACGGCTGAGCGTGATCACGCACCATGCGGAATCCCCCCGTTTTTCGATGTGGTTTTCCGCAGGTCGGGCGGCAGGAGTGAGGGGAGGCCGTCGCGGGGCGGTCCCGGGACCTCGTAAGGTCGTATCCGTGTTGGAGGAGATGCGGATCCGGTCCCTGGGTGTCATTGATGACGCCGTTGTCGAGCTGTCCCCGGGCTTCACGGCGGTGACCGGCGAGACGGGCGCGGGCAAGACCATGGTCGTCACCAGCCTCGGCCTGCTGCTCGGCGGGCGCGCCGACCCCGCCCTGGTGCGGATCGGCGCCAAGTCGGCGGTGGTGGAGGGCAGGATCAGCGTCGGCCCCCATGCCCCCGCCGCGGTACGGGCCGAGGAGGCCGGTGCGGAGCTGGACGACGGGGCGCTGCTGATCAGCCGCACGCTCTCCGCTGAGGGCCGTTCGCGCGCTCATGTGGGAGGCCGTTCCGTACCGGTCGGCCTCCTGGCGGAGTTGGCCGACGACCTGGTCGCCGTGCACGGCCAGACCGACCAGCAGGGCTTGCTGCGGCCGGCCCGTCAGCGCCAGGCCCTGGACCGCTACGCCGGGGACACGGTCGCGGTCCCGCTGGCCAAGTACACCGCCGCCCACCGCCGGCTGCGTGCCGTCGCCACCGAGCTGGACGAGCTGACGACGCAGGCCCGCGAACGCTCACAGGAAGCCGATCTGCTGCGTTTCGGCCTCGACGAGATCGCGGCGGCCGAGCCCCAGCCCGGCGAGGACACCGAACTCGCCGCCGAGGCGGAGCGGCTCGGTCACGCCGAGGCGCTGGCCTCCGCCGCGACCGTCGCGCACGCCGCGCTGGCCGGCAACCCCGAGGACCCCGAGGGCGTCGACGCCACCACCCTGGTCGCCGGCGCCCATCGCGCACTGGAGGCCGTACGCAGCCATGACCAGGAGCTCGCCGGGCTCGCCGAGCGGATCGGTGAGATCGGCATCCTGATGGCGGACGTGGCGGGCGAGCTGGCCAGCTACGCGGACGGCCTGGACGCCGACCCGTTGCGGCTCGCCGCGGTCGAGGAACGCCGTGCCGCGCTGAACCACCTGACCCGCAAGTACGGCCAGGACATCGCGACGGTGCTGGCCTGGGCCGAGGAGAGCGCCGCCCGGCTGTCCGAACTGGACGGCGACGACGACCGGATCGGTGAGCTGACCGTCGAGCGGGACGCACTCCGCGCCGAACTGGGCGAACTGGCACAAACGTTGACCGATGCCCGTACGGCCTCGGCGAAGCGTTTCGCCGACGCGGTCACCGCCGAACTCGCCGAACTCGCCATGCCGCACGCCCGGGTCACCGTCGAGATCCGTCAGACCGAGGTCGCCGAGGGCGCCGACGGCATCGAGGTCGGCGGCCGCACGGTGGCCTACGGGCCGGCCGGCGCCGATGAGGTCGAACTTCTCCTGGCCCCGCACCCGGGCGCACCGCCCCGGCCGATCGCCAAGGGGGCGTCCGGCGGTGAGCTCTCCCGGGTGATGCTCGCCGTGGAGGTGGTCTTCGCCGGCTCCGACCCCGTACCGACCTATCTCTTCGACGAGGTCGACGCGGGGGTCGGCGGCAAGGCGGCCGTCGAGGTCGGCAGGCGGCTGGCCAGGCTCGCGAAGTCGGCGCAGGTCGTGGTGGTCACGCACCTTCCGCAGGTCGCGGCGTTCGCGGACCGCCAGTTGCTGGTGGCGAAGACGAACGACGGGTCGGTCACCAGGAGCGGTGTCACGGTCCTGGAAGGCGAGGAGAGGGTCCGCGAACTCTCCCGGATGCTGGCCGGCCAGGAGGACTCCGAAACGGCCCGCGCTCATGCCGAGGAGCTGCTGGAGACGGCGCGTACGGGCAGCTAGGACGTGGCGCGTGCCAGGGGCGCACCGGCCCTCTCGCCTGCCACTGGACGCCGGGGCTGTCATTCCCGCGTGATTTCCCCGTCACCGGTCGACGCCCGCCCCTAGGGTGACGGGAGCCGAGCACCGCAGGGTGCCGGGCGAGGGGAGGACATGGTGGCGGTGACAGGCAGCAGGGCGCTGGGGCGGATCTCGGCGTTCCTGGGGGCGGCAGGGGCGACGAGGGCCGCGTACACGGCGCTCAGGAAGCAGCCGCCGGGCGGTGCCGTCCTGTGGGAGCGGAAGAACTACGCCGGCCGGACCGTGGATCTGCACGCGGGTCTCGCCACGGCCGCCGGAACCGCCCTCGCCGCCGTCACCGCACCGGGGCTGCCCGGCCGGACCCGGGCCGCCGCGGCGCTGGCGGTGCTGGCCGCCGGGGGCTGCGGTGCGTACGACGACGTGTTCGGTGCCAGTGATCCACGCCGCGGATTCCGGGCGCACCTGTCGGCGCTCCGGCAGCGAGAGGTCACCAGCGGGGCCGTGAAGCTCTTCGGGATCGGCGCCGCCGGGCTCGCGGCCGGTGCCCTCCTCAAGGAGCGCCCGGCCGACAGATTGCTGGCGGGCGTGGTCATCGCGGGCTCGGCCCATCTGGTGAACCTCCTGGACGTCCGGCCGGGCCGGGCGGCCGGCTCCGTATTGGCCATCGGCGCACCCGGGTTGCTGCGCCGCGGTCCGGCGCGCCCGCTGTCCGCCGCGCCCATGGGGGCCGTTGCCGCCGTCCTCGGTGACGACCTCGGGGAGCGCACGATGATCGGGGACGCCGGGGCGCACGCCCTCGGCGCGGCGCTCGGTCTCGCCATCGCCACGAGTAACGGCCGCCGGGGCCTGGCCGCGCACGCCGCCGGCCTGATCGCCGCCGCGGCCGCGGGCGACCGCGTCAGCCGGGCGGCCGCGGCGATCTGAGTACTGAAGGCCTGGGGCCTGTGAAGCCTGAGTACTGCTGAAGGCCTGGCCGAAGGTGGCCCGTCCGGGGGGCTTCGGCCCGTGAGGGGAACGCCGCCCGTCCGGATTACGCGCCGCAGGCCCGGTCCACCAGGTGACCCAGGCTCCGGCCCACTGTGGGCCCTCCACCGGGCAAGCCAGGCCTCGGCAAGCCAGTGCCTGACAAGCCCGGTCCGGCAAGCCCGAGGCCACAGGGGCGCCACCCGTATCGCCCGACGGACCGCCCACCGCAGTGCCGCCGAGCGCAGGACATCCGGGCGGCCATGGCCCTTCACGGGCCAAACGCGCACAGGGGCGGTCATTCCCGACGGCACCCCGCGCCCATCAAGTCCTTATCCGGCCAAACGCCGGGCGCGCTCCGGGCGGCGGCGCACGCGCCGCATGTCACGGCGCAAGGCGCACTCCGGGGAGTGGGGTCACCCGCAGGTGCCGTTAACCCGCGCGGGCGGTTTGTCGCCCATGTGGGTGATCTGGTGGGCGCCGAGGTGAGACTTCCCACCGGAACGGCGGCCGGAGGGTGCCGATTTGACCTCCCCGGGCTGGCATCCTGGGCGCGGTGCGCAGTCCCGGGCGCGCTCGCCGCGTCCTGTCCGTCCGCCGGGCAGGCAGGTGGCCGCCGGCCGCGCGCCGCAGCACAGCGGACCGACCCGCCGGTGTGGTCCGCCCGCCCCCGATCCAGGAGCCCTATCACGTGATCAGCACCCCGACCTCGGCGCACGGGTTGTCGCCGCTGCGCACGGTCCAGGTGCTCGGGCACGGCAGCGCCGGCAGCGCGGCGCATGTCCGCTCGCTGGCCGAAGGGCTGGTCGCGCGCGGGGTGCGGGTGACCGTCTGTGCCACGCCGGAGACCGAGGAGGCCTACGACTTCACCGGGTCGGGCGCGCGGTTCGTGCAGGTCCCTCCGCGGATGGATCCGGCAAGTGTGGCCGTGCTGCGCAGTGCCTGCTGGGACGCCGACCTCGTCCATGCGCACGGCCTGCGGGCCGGGCTGCGGGCCTCGATGGCGCTGCGCGGACTGCGCGGCCCCCGGGGTGGGCGGCGGGTCCCCCTGGTCATCACCTGGCACACCAAGGCGCACATCGAGGGCGCGCGAGCCGGGGTGGTGCATCTGATGGAGCGGCGGGTGGCTCGGGCCGCCGCCGTCGTCCTCGGGGCCTGTTCCGATCTCGTGGACCGGGCGCGCGAGCGGGGCGCCCGTGATGCACGGCTTGCACCGGTCGCGATTCCGCGCCCCCGGTCCGGCGGCACACCGGACGAGTGCGAGGACCACGACCGGATGCGCCACAAGGAACGCGCCGAACTGGGCGCGGTCGACCGCCCGTTGCTGCTCGCGGTGGGCCGTCTCGACCCGAACCAGGGCCATGACCTGCTGCTGGACGCGGCGCATGCCTGGTGCGCGCTCGACCCGCAGCCGCTGGTCGCCATCGCCGGGGAGGGCGAGCAGCGGACCGCGCTGCAGCGGCGGATCGATGTCGAGCAGCTGCCCGTCCAGTTGCTCGGCCGCCGTGACGACGTGCCCGAACTCCTCGCCGCGGCCGACCTGGTGGTGCTGCCCAGCCGGTGGGAGGCGCGATCGTTGATCGCCCAGGAGGCGCTGCGCGCCGGGGTGCCGCTGGTCGCCACCGACACCGGAGGCACCCGCGAACTGGTCGGCCGGGCCGCGGAACTGGTCCGCTACGGGGACGCCGCCGCCCTGGCCCGTACCGTTCTCGCGCTTCTCGCCGACCCCGCGCGGCGGGACGCACTCTCCGCGGCGGGCCGCGCCCAGGCGGCCGGCTGGCCCAGTGAGAACGACACCGTCACCCAGGTCCTCAGCGTCTACGACGAGTTGACCCAGCCGATTCAGCCGGTCTGACCCATACGGCCCGGCCCGGGCCCGATTCAGCCGGCCCACCCAATACGGCCGGCCCACCCAATACGGCCGGCCCACCCAATACGGCCGGCCTAGCCAATACGGCCGGCCCAGCCGGTCCCTCCGCTCCGGCCGGTCCGCTCGCCCAGCCCGACCGCTGTTTCCGCCGCCCGGCACCCCAGCTGCCCACAGCCGCCTGCCTTCCAGGTCTCCCGGCCCCCGCCCTCTCGCCCTCCGCCCTTCCGTCCTCCGCCGCCCCCCGAGAGGCAGCCCGGACATCCGCTCCGGCACCACGGACCCGGACGATACGCTCCCCGCAAGCAAATTGATGTAAGACCCATACGTGTGGCCCCTCCGCCCCAACCCGGGTCGCAGGTACGAAAGGAGAGTGCCGTGACCGCTGCGGTAGCGGGCTTTGCGTTGTTCGCCCTGCTGGTGACGATGGCTCCCGGCCCGGACACCCTTCTGGTGCTGCGCAACTGTGTGCGCGGTGGGCGGCGTACGGGGGCCGCCACGGCGGTCGGCGCCGCCGTCGGTTCGCTCGCTTGGGCGGTGGCCGCCGCGGTCGGGCTGGCCGCGGCGCTGCAGCGCTGGGACGCGGCGTTCATGGTCGTACGGCTGGCGGGCGCCGCCTACTTGGTGGTGCTCGGCGGGCAGGCGCTCTGGGCGCACCGGCGCTCCGCCGCGGCGGACCGCCCGGAGACCGGCCCCGACCCTCTCGACACCCCGGAACCGAACGGCCACGCCGCCCCGCCCCTCCCGCCCCTCGCGAACCTCGCGCCCCTCCGTGCCTTCCGGCAGGGGCTGTTGAGCTGTCTGCTCAACCCCAAGGTCGGGATCTTCTTCGTGGCCGTGGTGCCGCAGTTCCTCCCCGAGGGCCACTCGGTGCTCGGTACGACGCTGTTGCTCGGGGCCGTCGACGCGGTGATCGCCGCGGGCTGGCTGCTGCTGGTCGTGGTCTGCGCGGGCCGGCTGCTGCGCAGGCTGCGGCGTCCCCGGGTGCACCGCAATCTGGAGCGCACCACGGGCGGGGTGCTGATCGCGCTCGGTATGGGGACGGCGGCCGAGACGGTCGCGGGATGACGCGCCGCCCCCGGCGGCCGCCGCCCGTTACGGCTTGTCCGTGTGGCGTCTGGCGCGCAGGGCCAGCCGCAGGCCCAGGACGGTCTGCGGATCGTCCAGGTCCGTGCCCAGCAGTTGGGCGATACGGGCCAGCCGGTCGTACAGCGTCTGCCGGTTCACATTCAGGTCGCGGGCGGTCTCGGCCTTGCGGCCCGCGCTGGCCAGATAGGCCTCCAGCGTCGGCAGCAGCGGCTGGCGGGCGGCGCGGTCATGGGCCAGCAGCGGCCCGATGGCGCGCTCCACGAAGTCGGTGAGCACACCCTGCTCGCCGTGTTCGCGCATCCGCCACAGCAACAGCTCGATGTCCAGCCGGCGTGCGTCGTACCAGGGCTGTTCCGGCAGGCCCTGGGCCGCGGCCGCCGCCTCCGCCGCATGCTGCAGACCGGGGCCCGCCGCCGCCCAGTCACCCGGCGTACCGACGACGACCACCGGGCGGTGCGTGGCCGGCCGGTCCAGGCCCGCGCGGACGATCCCGGCACGCAGGGCCTCGGCGATCCGGCCGGCGAGCGCGTCGCGGTCCTGGCCCGCGCGCAGCGCCACCAGCATCGGGACCCGGCCCTCCACGGGGCGGACGCCGAGCAGCACGGGCACCCCGGGGGCCGCCAGTTCCTCGCGCAGGGCCTGGGCGAGCAGCGCCCAGCTGCCGGGGGAGGGGAGCCCCGCGGGCAGCCGCATCACCACCGGGAACACGGGCTCGTCACCGGGGCGGAAGCCCAGCAGGCGGGCCTGCGCGGGCGCCTCGGCCGCGGAGATCCGGCCCTCCGCCAGGTCGGCGAGGAAGTCGCCGCGGCCGCGGGCGGCGAGCACCTCCTCCTGGCGGGACTGCAGCATGACGACGGCGAGCAGATCGGCGGCGCGTTCGGCGGCGATCCGGTGCACCGGCGCCAGGGGGGCGTTGACGGGCAGCAGGACGAGGCGGGCGCGGACCGCGTCGGGGCCGTGGCCGCCACCGGGCACATCGACCCGCAGACCGGTGTCGCGCAGGCCCTCCCAGGCCAGCAGCGGGTCGGCATCCGCGGGGCCGTCGTCGTCACCCTCCGGCCCCGCCGCGTAGAGCGGGCTGCCGTCGGGGGCCTCCAGGCAGAGCGGGTTGCCGGTGAAGACGGCCAGCAGCCGGAGCACCTCGGGGACGCCTCCGCCGCGCAGCAGCACATCCGTGCAGCGCCGCAGGATCTCGTCGGCGCGCCGCAGCAGCGCGTAGTGACTGTTGATGATCTCGGTGTGGATCGCCTCGGTGACCGTGACGTACGGGACCTCGCGGTGCAGCTGGATCAGCGGCAGCCCGCAGTCCCGTGCGGCATCGACCAGCGCGGTGGGCAGTGAGGCGAAACGGGAGCCCAGCTCCACGACGAGGGCGGCGATCTCGCGGTCCGCGAGCTTACGGATGAAGGCGCGCTGCTCGGACGGCCGGGCGCCCAGCCCGAGCCCGGTGGTCAGCAGCAGCTCGCCGCCCTTGAGCAGCGAGGCGATATGCGGGACCTCGCCCGCGTGCACCCAGCGGACCGCACGGTCCAGCCGGTCCCCGCCGGCCAGCACCTCCGGCAGGCCGCGGCGCAGCGCGGGCAGCTCCAGCGCCCTGCGTACCGTGATCTCGGCTTCGATCTTCGCTTCCTGCCCCATGGCGAGGACGGTACCCGTAGTCCGCTATCCGGACCCGCGCGGTCCGGATTACGGTGCCGTATGGAAGGTGGACGAGCCCGGTCGCCTCCTGGTGCCCCAGGCCCTCTCACCCTGACCTGCCCCAGGCCCTCTCACCCCGACCTGCCCCAGGCCCTCTCACCCCGACTCCCGCACCACCAGCCGCGCCTCCGTGATCACCGGTGCGAGCTCCACCGCGTCCGACCCCTCCGTCTTCCGCGGATCCAGCAGCCGCAGCAGCAGCCGGGCCATCAGCCGTCCCATCTCCTCCACGTCCTGCCGCACCGTGGTCAGCGGCGGATCCGCCCACGCCGCCGGTTCCAGATCGTCATAGCCGACCACCGCCACCTCCTCCGGCACCCGTCGTCCGCGGGCCCGGAGGGTGCGCAGCGCGCCGCTCGCCATCAGGTCGGAGCAGACGAAGACCGCGTCCAGATCCGGTGCGGCGTCCAGGAGTTCGGCCATGGCCCGCTCGCCGCCGTGTGCCGTGAACCCGCCGTCCGCGATCAGCCGTGGGTCCGGCTCCGCGGTGCCCAGCGCCTCGCGGTAGCCGTCGAGGCGGTCCACCGCGGAGGTCTGGTCGAGCGGTCCGGTGATCACGGCGATCCGGCGGCGGCCGCGGCCGAGGAGATGGCGTACGGCCTGCCGGGCCCCACCGCGGTTGTCGGTGTCGACGTACAGCGGCCGCGGCACCCGGTCGGCGCCCGCCCAGCCGGGCCGGCCGCCGTAGACGGTGGGCAGTCCGGCGCGCTCGGCCATGGCGGGCAGCGGGTCGTCGCGGTGCAGCGAGAACATCAGCGCGCCGTCGACATGCCCGGCCGACAGATAGCGGCCGATGCGGTCGTAGTCGTCGCGGTGCTCGACGAACATCAACAGCAGCTGGGTGTCGGCGGCGGCCAGTTCGCGGCTGATGCCGCGCAGTTGGCGTCCGAAGAACGGATCGCTGAAGACCCGGGTCTCCGGCTCCGCGATGACCACGGCGACCGCTCCGGTACGGCGGGTGACCAGGGAGCGGGCCGCGCTGTTCGGCACGTAGCCCAGCTCGGTGACCGCCTGGCGCACCCGCTCCTGGACCGCGGCCCGTACCCCCGCACCGCCGTTGACCACGCGGGACACCGTGGCGCGGGAGACCCCGGCGAGCGCCGCGACCGCCTCCAGCGTCGGCCGCGGACCGTTCGGCTCAGACACCATTCAACTCCTTTTTCCACGCGGTGACTTGACGGTCTGCCGTCGAGTCGGCAGGGTGCTCAGCGCACGATATGAGAGCGCTCTCACTCCGGAAACCCCCACGGACCTCCTCACGACCCCCCACTGCGCCGAGGAGAGAATGTCATGAGCATGAGAATTCGGCCCGGGAATCGGGTGCACCACCGGGCAGGGGCGTCGCTCCTTGCCGTCGGCGCCGCGCTCGTCACCACCTGTGCGCTCACCCTCCCGACGGCCTCCGCCGAGCAGGCGGCACCCGTCCCGAAGGCGAAAGCCGCTTCCGCCGCCTTCCAGGAAGTCTGGCGTACGGACTTCGACGGCGCCGCCGGATCCCGCCCCGCCGCCGACGACTGGATCATCGACACCGGCACCGGCTACCCCTCGGGCCCGCCCAATTGGGGCACCGGTGAACGCCAGACCTATACCGACCGCCCGGAGAACCTCCAGCTCGACGGCGCGGGCCACCTCAGGATCACGGCCCGGAAGGACGGCGCCACCTGGACCTCGGGCCGCATCGAGTCCCGGCGCTCCGACTTCGCGGCCCCGTCCGGCGGCACACTCCGCATCGAGGCGCGCATCCGGATGCCCGAGGTCTCCGGCGACGACGCGCTCGGCTACTGGCCGGCCTTCTGGACGCTGGGCGCCGACTACCGCGGCACCTACTGGAACTGGCCGGGCATCGGCGAGTTCGACATCATGGAGAACGTCAACGGCGTCAACAAGGTCTGGGGCGTGCTGCACTGCGGCGTCAACCCCGGTGGGCCGTGCGGTGAATCCCAGGGCAGGGGCAACTCCCGCGAGTGCCCCGGCAGTGCCTGCCAGGCCGGCTTCCACACCTACGCGCTGGAGCTGGACCGCGCCAACAGCGCCGCGGAAGCGCTGAACTGGTATGTCGACGGGCAGAAGTTCCACACCGTGAGCGCGGCCGAGATGGACGCCGACACCTGGGCGCGGGCCACCCACCACGGCCACTTCCTGCTGCTCAACCTCGCGATGGGCGGCGCGTTCCCGGACGGCGCCGCGGGCTTCGCCACCCCCACCGACGCCACCCGGCCCGGCGGCTCCCTCCTCGTCGACCATGTCGCGGTCTCCGTACGGCAGCCCGCCGGAGCCCGTACGGACCGGGCCGCCACCCCCACCGACCGGCACCCGTAAGGAGCCACCTCGTGATCACTCGCCGCAGTCTGCTCGGCACTCTCGCCGCCGGCGCCGCCACCGCCTCCGGAATCGCCCTGGCAGGCCGGGCGGCCGGCGCCCCCGCCCCGGCCGCAGCACCCCGCGGGCCCGCCCGGTCCGCGGCCGGCCTGCCCCTGCACCTCGTCAACCACTCCGGCGCCTACGCCAACTCCTCGGTCTGGATCTACGCCGTCGGCAATGACGGCACCCAGCAGGTGTACGTCACCCCGGACGGTGAGCTCCGGCCCGTCGCACTGGCCGACAACGGGCCGGACGGCTTCACCGACTACGCGATCCCGCTCGCCGCGAGCGGCACCACGACCCTCCGCCTGCCACAGATGTCCGGCCGGATCTACACCGCGCTGGGCGGCAAGCTCAAGTTCAAGGCGGTCGAGGACGGCAACGGCAAGGCCGCGCTCGCCTACCCGGCGGGCTGGGTCGCCGGCGACCCCAACTACGACGTGCTGCACGACTGCGCCGAGTTCACGTACAACTCCGGCGGGATGTACTGCAACACCACCATGGTCGACATGTTCAGCGTGCCGCTCGCGATCAAGCTCTCGGGCGCCAAGGAACAGACCACCGGCACGCTCAAGGACGGCGCCCGCGCCAGGATCTTCTCCGACGTCAAGGCCGCCGAGGGCTTCGACCGCCTGGTCATCGGCGACCGGCGGGTGATCGCCCCCGGCCACGGCCTGGACAGCGGGCTGTTCGCCCAGGACTACTTCGCCCCGGCCATCGACGAGGCCTGGTCCGCCTACGCGGCCAAGGACCTGACCGTCACCACCAACGCGGGCACCTTCACCGGCCGGGTCCGCGACGGCAAGCTCATCTTCACCGTCCCCCAAGGCTTCAAGGGCCAGGGTGGTGCCCCCATCGGCACGGTCTCCTTCGACAAGCCGTCCACCCGCGATGTCCTCTTCTGCGATGGCACCCTCGCCGCCCCCAACGACGGCACCCTGGGCCCGGTCGCCGCCATCCTGGGCGCCGCCCTCAACCGCTCCACCCTCACCTCGCACGCCACCCAGCCCACCACCGACCCGGCCGCCTTCTACCGGCAGCGGCTGACCAACCACTACGCCCGGGCCATGCACGCCGCGGCCCAGGACGGCAAGGCCTACGGCTTCGCCTTCGACGACGTCGCCGGCTTCGCCTCCTACATCGAGGACGGCACCCCGAAGGAGATCACCCTCACCCTGACCCCGTTCTGACACGAAGAAGGTGCCGCCCGAAAACGGGCGGCACCACAGAACTCCGAGCCGAAGAGCCGGCTATCCCCCGTAGGCCCCGCTGGCCGTCAGCCGCAGCGCCGTGTCGATCAGCGGAACATGGCTGAACGCCTGCGGGAAGTTGCCCACCTGCCGCTGGGCCTTGGGGTCCCACTCCTCGGCGAGGAGGCCCAGGTCGTTGCGGAGCGAGAGCAGCTTCTCGAAGAGCTTGCGGGCCTCGTCCACCCGGCCGATCATCGCGAGGTCGTCCGCGAGCCAGAACGAGCACGCCAGGAAGGCTCCCTCCTCGCCCTCCAGACCGTCCACCCCGAGGTCGTCCGCACCGGACGTCGGGTAGCGCAGCACGAAGCCGTCCTCGGTGGACAGCTCCCGCTGGATCGCCTCGATCGTGCCGATGACGCGCTTGTCGTCCGGGGGCAGGAAGCCCATCTGCGGGATCAGCAGCAGTGAGGCGTCCAGCTCCTGGGATCCGTAGGACTGGGTGAAGGTGTTGCGTTCCTTGTCGTAACCCTTCTCGCAGACGTCCCGGTGGATCGTCTCGCGCAGGTCCTTCCAGCGCTCCAGCGGGCCGTCGACATCCCCGGACTCGATCAGCTTGACCGTGCGGTCGACCGCGACCCAGGTCATGACCTTGGAGTGCACGAAGTGCCGGCGCGGACCGCGGACCTCCCAGATGCCCTCGTCCGGCTCGTCCCAGTGCTTCTCCACCCACTGGATCAGCTTGAGCTGCAGCAGCGAGGCGTAGTCGTTACGGGCCAGCCCCGTCATGTGCGCCAGGTGCAGCGCCTCGGTGACCTCGCCGTAGACATCGAGCTGGAGCTGTCCCGCGGCGCCGTTGCCGACCCGCACCGGACGGGAGTTCTCGTACCCGGGAAGCCAGTGCAGGTCGTTCTCGCCGAGCTCCCGCTCACCGGCGATGCCGTACATGATCTGGAGGTTCTCCGGATCACCGGCCACCGCCCGCAGCAGCCACTCTCGCCAGGCCCGCGCCTCCTCGCGGTAGCCGGTGCGCAGCAGGGAGGACAGGGTGATCGCCGCGTCCCGCAGCCAGGTGAAGCGGTAGTCCCAGTTACGGACACCGCCCAGGCACTCCGGCAGCGAGGTCGTCGGCGCCGCCACGATCCCGCCGGTCGGCGCGTAGGTCAGCGCCTTCAGCGTGATCAGCGAGCGCACCACCGCGTCCCGGTAGGGACCGTGGTACGTGCAGTGCTCGACCCACTCGCGCCAGAACTCCTCGGTGGCCTCCAGCGACCCCTCCGGGTCGGCCACGGCCGGCGGCTCCTTGTGCGAGGGCTCCCAGCTGATGGTGAAGGCGATCCGCTCACCCGGAGAAACGGTGAAGTCGGAGAAGGTCGTCAGGTCCTTGCCGTAGGTCTCCGCCTCGGTGTCCAGCCACACCGAATCGGGGCCCGCGACCGCGACCGTACGGTCGTCGATCTTGTGCACCCAGGGCACGACCCAGCCGTAGGAGAACCGCATCCGCAGCTGCGAGCGCATCGGGACGCGGCCGCTGACGCCCTCCACGATGCGGATCAGCTGCGGCGCTCCATCACGCGGCGGCATGAAGTCGATCACGCGGACGGTGCCGCGCGGGGTGTCCCACTCCGATTCCAGGACGAGCGAATCGCCCCGGTAGCGCCGGCGATCGGCCGGCGCGGGCCGGCCCCCGGGGCCGTTGACCGGCCCCATCCGCCAGAATCCGTGCTCCTCCGTGCCCAGCAGCCCCGCAAAGACCGCCGGGGAGTCGAAGCGGGGCAGGCACAGCCAGTCCACCGTGCCGTCCCGGCACACTAGAGCGGCGGTTTGCATATCGCCGATAAGTGCGTAGTCCTCGATGCGCCCGGCCACGTGCATCTCCCGTCGAGCTGGAGTCACGCCCCCCATGGGACGTATGAATCGGTCCGTCCTGCCCATGAAACGTCGCCGAGCAGCGGGACCGGAAATCGGGCGGGGGTGGTGCCTTCCCGGACGGCTCGTTGCGAGTGTCCGAGCAGGATACGACGCACGTGGGTGATCCGCGCGACCCTCGCACGGACTGACGTGCTCCGAACGGGTGGCCTCCATCACGTGACACTGTCACCCCGGCCGTCACCGCCCGGTCGCCGTGCGTGGCCGGGCGCGACCATGCCCGGTCGCTGATAGCCTGGTACCCCGTGGACCGGTGGGCACGAGAACCCCCGAACCGCAGCGACGGCACCCCTGAAAACGGGGACGCGCCGCTTCGCACCTCTCCACCTCGCGACCACGGGAGCTCCCTCTTGGCCATGCCGCCCAAATCCACGACGACCAAGCACCTCTTCGTCACGGGGGGCGTCGCCTCCTCGCTGGGCAAGGGGCTCACCGCCTCCAGCCTGGGTGCTCTCCTCAAGGCGCGCGGTCTGCGGGTCACGATGCAGAAGCTCGACCCGTATCTGAACGTCGACCCCGGAACGATGAACCCGTTCCAGCACGGTGAGGTCTTCGTCACCAACGACGGCGCCGAGACCGACCTGGACATCGGCCACTACGAGCGTTTCCTGGACGTCGACCTCGACGGCTCCGCGAACGTGACCACCGGCCAGGTCTACAACACCGTGATCGCCAAGGAGCGGCGCGGTGAGTACCTCGGTGACACCGTGCAGGTCATCCCGCACATCACCAACGAGATCAAGCACCGCATCCGGCGGATGGCGACCGAGGACGTCGACGTCGTCATCACCGAGGTCGGTGGCACCGTCGGCGACATCGAGTCGCTGCCGTTCCTGGAGACGGTCCGCCAGGTCCGCCACGAGGTCGGCCGGGACAACGTCTTCGTCGTGCACATCTCACTGCTCCCCTACATCGGCCCGTCCGGTGAGCTGAAGACCAAGCCGACCCAGCACTCGGTCGCGGCGCTGCGCAACATCGGTATCCAGCCCGACGCGATCGTGCTGCGCGCCGACCGTGAGGTCCCGACCGCCATCAAGCGCAAGATCTCGCTGATGTGCGACGTCGACGAGGCCGCGGTGGTCGCCGCGATCGACGCCCCGTCGATCTACGACATCCCCAAGGTCCTGCACACCGAGGGCCTGGACGCCTATGTCGTGCGCAAGCTGGACCTGCCCTTCCGTGACGTGAACTGGACCCAGTGGGAGGACCTGCTCGACCGCGTCCACAACCCCGACCACGAGGTCAGGGTCGCGCTGGTCGGCAAGTACATCGACCTTCCCGACGCCTACCTCTCGGTCACCGAGGCGCTGCGGGCCGGCGGCTTCGCGAACAAGACCCGGGTGAAGCTGAAGTGGGTCACCTCCGACGACTGCAAGACCCCGGCCGGCGCCGCCGAGCAGCTCGCCGACTGTGACGCGGTCTGCATCCCCGGCGGCTTCGGCGACCGCGGTGTGGACGGCAAGGTCGGCGCGATCACCTACGCCCGGGAGAACAAGCTCCCGCTGCTCGGCCTCTGCCTGGGCCTGCAGTGCGTGGTCATCGAGGCGGCCCGCAACCTGGCCGGCATCGAGGGCGCGAACTCCACCGAGTTCGACCCGGCCGCGGCCGACCCGGTCATCTCCACCATGGCCGAGCAGATGGACATCGTCGCAGGTGAGGGCGATATGGGCGGCACGATGCGGCTGGGCATGTACCCCGCCAAGCTCGCCGAGGGCTCGATCGTCCGTGAGGTCTACGACGACCAGCCCTACGTCGAGGAGCGCCACCGCCACCGCTACGAGGTCAACAACGCCTACCGCGGTGAGCTGGAGAAGAAGGCCGGGCTGCTGTTCTCCGGCACCTCTCCGGACAACAAGCTCGTCGAGTACGTCGAGTACCCGCGCGAGATCCACCCCTACCTGGTCGCCACTCAGGCGCACCCGGAGCTGCGCTCCCGCCCGACCCGTCCGCACCCGCTCTTCGCCGGGCTGGTGAAGGCCGCGGTCGCGCGCAAGACGGGCGCCGCGAAGTAAGGGACACCACGGCGGATACGGTTGCCGGGGTACGGCCTCCCGCAGGTCGTGCCCCGGTTTCTGCGTTTGGCACAGGCACACACAGGAGGACGCGCCATGGCGATCAAGGACACCCCGGAGGAGTGGACGGTCACCGCGACCACGACGCCGTTCACCGGGAACAAGACCAGCGTGCGCACCGACGAGGTCGTCATGCCGGACGGCACCACCGTCACCCGCGACTACCAGGTCCACCCCGGTTCCGTGGCCGTCCTCGCCCTCGACGGCGAGGGCCGGGTGCTGGTGCTGCGCCAGTACCGCCACCCCGTACGGCAGCGGCTGTGGGAGATCCCCGCCGGACTGCTCGACATCCCCGGTGAGAACCCGCTGCACGCGGCGCAGCGCGAGCTGTACGAGGAGGCGCACGTCAAGGCCGAGGACTGGCGGGTGCTGACCGACGTCTACACCACGCCCGGCGGCTGCGACGAGGCCGTGCGGATCTTCCTCGCCCGTGATCTGTCCGAGGCCGAGGGCGAGCGCTTCGAGGTCTCCGAGGAGGAGGCCGACATGGAGCTGGCGCGGGTGCCGCAGGACGAGCTGGTCCGTGGCGTACTCGCCGGTGAGCTGCACAACAACTGCCTCGTCGTGGGCGTGCTGGCGCTCACCGCGGCCCAGGCCGGCGCGGGCCTGGACGCACTGCGCCCGGCCGACGCCCCGTGGCCGGCCCGCCCCTTCGAGGCCTGACCCGCCGGGCCCGCCACCGCCGTACCACGAGCCGGTCGGACGATCCGCCGATCCGATCGGGTGACTCAACCGCCCCGCGCTGCACGGCACGTGACACGCCGTGAACTACGCTCGGCAGCGTCCGCCCCAGCGGCGGATTCGTACGCGCAGGTGGACGGGAGCGTGAGCCGGTGACGGACCAGGCGGTGGGCGGGGGGCACCTCCCGTCGGAGGCGGCGGAAGCGTCGGCCACGACAGCGCCCGGGCCGCGGGCCGCGGCGCCCCGCCAGGACGGTGCCGCCGCCCGCCCCACCGTTCCCGCGACCGCCGCTGCCCCTTCCACCGGGCAATTCGCCGGCCGGCGCCGCGAGCTCAAGGCGCTGCACGCCGATATCGCCCGCGCCGGTCTGGACACCCTCTCCGGCCGCAAGGGCGCCCGCAGCCGGGTGCTGCTGATCGCCGGCCGCCCCGGTTCCGGCCGTACGGCCCTGGCCGAGGAGCTGCTGAAGGAGCTGGCCGGCGACCATCCCGACGGGGTGCTGCGGGCCACCCTGACCGGGCCGGACGGCGAACCGGCCGACACCGGCCGCACCGCACGTGAGCTGCTGGCCGCGCTCGGCGCCGGCGCCCCGGCGGGTGCCCCCGAGGACGAGCTGGCCGAGCGGCTGCGCGAGGAGCTCACCGGGCGCCGGGCCCTGCTCTTCCTGGACGACGCCCCGGGCGCCGACCAGGTCGAACCGCTGCTGCCGGACGCCCCGGACTGCCTGGTCGTGGTGGTCGCGCAGGGGCCGCTGACCGGCATTCCGGACGTCCGGCCGTGCGCCCTGGGCGGTCTGGACAGCGCGGCCGGGGTCGCGGTCCTCGCCCGGTACGCCGGGCCGACCCGGATCACCGTCGACCCGCGGACCGCCGACGGCGTCGTGGAGGAGTGCGGCGGCCAGCCGGCCGCACTGGTGCTGGCCGGTGCCTGGCTCTCCGCCCGCCCGATGTCCTCGGTCGCCGATCTGTGCCAGGCGCTGCACGCCGTCCCGCTGCCGCCGGACCTGCCCACCGGCGCCCGGCCGCTGTTCCGCGCCTTCCGCCTCGCCTACGACGCGCTGCCGCCGCCCGCCGCCCGGATATTGCGGCTGATCACCCTGGCGCCGGGCGGTCTGGTGGACGCGCACATCGCCTCCGCGCTGGCCGGCTGCTCGGTGGCGACGGCCGTCACGACACTCGGCGAGTTCGTCGCGCTCGGCCTGCTGCGGCCGGCCGCAGCCGAGGACGACGAGGTCCCCGGCGCCCGTGCCCCCGACGCCGCGCTGTATCCCCCGTACCGCCTGCCCGGCTGCCTCCACCCCCTGGCACGTGAACTGCTGACGGAACACGAGCGCCCGGCCGACGTCCAGCTGGCCCGCGCCCGGATGCTGGAGCGGACCGTGCGGCTGCTGCAGTCCTGCCGGGCGATGGGAGAGCCGGCCGATTCCCCCGCCCGGCAGAAGACCGCGGGGCTGCCGCGCCCGCTGCGCTTCGGCTCCCGGGAGGCCGCCGCGCACTGGCTGCACAGCCGGCGCGGTGCCCTGCTCGACGCCGCCAGGATCGCCGTCGCGGACGGTGAACTCGACACGCTGGACCGGCGGTTGATGGCCGCGCTGACCCGGACGCTGCTGGCACACCAGGGCGCCGAGGCCGCCGCGCCGGACCTCTACGCGCTGCACGGGCTCGTCCTGCGGGTCGCCGAGCGGCGCGGGCTGCCACGGGAGCGGGCCGCCGCCCTCCTGAACCTCGGGGATCTCGACGGCCAGGCGGGACGGACCGCCCAGGCGCTCACCCGCTACCGGGGCGCGCTGGAGGCGGCACGCTCGGTGAAGGACCCGGTGGCCACCGGCCGGGCGCTGGAGTCGCTGGGCGGTACGTACACCGAGCTGGGCGACTGGCAGCGGGCCGCCGAC
Source organism: Streptomyces sp. G7(2002) (assembly GCF_028870195.1). Classification (NCBI taxonomy): domain Bacteria; kingdom Bacillati; phylum Actinomycetota; class Actinomycetes; order Kitasatosporales; family Streptomycetaceae; genus Streptomyces; species Streptomyces sp. G7(2002). The sequence continues at coordinate 2,537,874 of NZ_CP102609.1, read as the reverse complement.
TGGTACGGCCGGGCGCTGGAGCTGCGGCTCGCCCGGGGGGAGAGCGGGGACGCGGCGCGGCTGCACGGCCGGATCGGCAGTGCGCTCGCTCACACGGGCCGGTGGAGCGAGGCGCTCAAGGCGTGGCGGGCGGCCGTCGGGACCTACCGCAGGCTCGGCGAGGTGGCCGGACAGGCGCGGGCGACCGGTGAGGTGGCCCGGGTGCAGGAGTACGCGGGGCGGCCCGAGGACGCGCTGCGGACCTGTCTCGAAGCCCTGGACATCGCCCGCAGAGCGGGTGACGGACGACTGGAGGCGGCCCTGCAACTACGGATCGCGGACACCCTCGACCGGCTCGGCGATCCAGCGGCGGCGGGGCTCCATCGGGCCGTCGGAGAGCGACTCCTTGGAGATCACAGCGAGTGACCTACGAAATCGGTAGTGCTTCTCGCAAGATTTAATGCTTTGCAAGGCTAGACAAGAAGAGCTCCTTCAATAGACTGGCTGGGCCGCGTTCGGCGCGGTCAGTTCCGTCATGCAGCGCATGAGGGGATAATTCCTCCTGCACCCTCTCTTTCAAGGACCGTGATCGACGTGAAGGTCGGCATCCCCCGCGAGGTCAAGAACAACGAGTTCCGCGTGGCCATCACGCCCGCCGGAGTAAACGAACTCGTCCGCCACGGCCACCAGGTCTTCATCGAGAAGGACGCCGGTCTCGGTTCGTCCATCACGAATGAGGAGTACGTCTCCGCCGGTGCCAGCATCCTGGACACCGCCGATGAGGTCTGGGGCACCGCTGACCTGCTGCTGAAGGTCAAGGAGCCGATTGCGGAGGAGTACCACCGCCTCCGCAAGGACCAGACGCTCTTCACCTACCTGCACCTGGCCGCCTCCAAGGAGTGCACGGACGCGCTGCTGGAGTCCGGCACCACCGCCATCGCCTACGAGACCGTCGAGACGGCCGGCCGCCAGCTGCCGCTGCTCGCCCCGATGTCCGAGGTCGCGGGCCGTATCGCCCCGCAGGTCGGCGCCTACCACCTGATGCGTCAGGCCGGTGGCCGCGGTGTGCTGCCCGGCGGCGTCCCCGGTGTCCACGCGGGCAAGGCCGTCATCATCGGCGGTGGCGTCTCCGGCTGGAACGCGCTGCAGATCGCCGTGGGCCTCGGCTTCCACGTCACCCTGCTCGACAAGGACATCAACAAGCTCCGCGAGGCCGACAAGATCTTCGGCACCAAGGTGCAGACGATCGTCTCCAACGCCTACGAGCTGGAGAAGGCCGTCGTCGAGGCCGACCTCGTCGTCGGTGCCGTCCTGATCCCCGGTGCCAAGGCCCCCAAGCTGGTCACCAACGAGCTCGTCGCCAAGATGAAGCCCGGAAGTGTTCTTGTCGACATCGCGATCGACCAGGGCGGCTGCTTCGAGGACTCCCGTGCCACCACGCACGCCGAGCCGACCTTCCCGGTCCACAACTCGGTCTTCTACTGCGTCGCCAACATGCCCGGCGCGGTGCCGAACACCTCCACCCACGCGCTCACCAACGCCACGCTGCCCTACATCGTGGAGCTGGCGAACCGCGGCTGGGTCGAGGCGCTGCGCCGTGACCCGGCCCTGGCCAAGGGCCTGAACACGCACGACGGCAAGGTCGTCTACGGTCCGGTCGCCGAGGCGCACGGCCTGGAGCACGTCGAACTGCGCACCCTCCTCGGCTGAGACGTCAACGACGCGCGTCAACGCCGCACAACCGGCCGGGCCTTGTCGACAAGGCCCGGCCGGTTGCGTGTGCGACCCCCGGAGTGCCGTACTTCGCGCCGCCGGCACTCAACTCGCCGTGAACGTAACCCTTTAACCGATTCGCGCACCCCTGAAACATCGGTCCGATACCGCTTGCGCCCTTGACATCGGGGGGTCCGGTTACCGACACATCGTGCCGGGTCCGGTGGATTGTGTTGCTGCGGACGCCCGACACGCCATAGAGTCGCCAACCGTCGGCATGGTGCCACGCTGACCTATCGATAAAGTTTCCTGGTCACGTCCAAGGAGGTAAGACGACTTGTGAATGAGTCGACATTTACTCCCGGAGGTGGACAACCAGGAGTGGTTGCACGGGACCACGGTCCCTCGGGGCGCGAGGCTGTCGGCTCCGTTGCGGTCCATACCTACGCAGCCCATCAGAGCATTTCCACGACAGCCCACCAGAGCATGGACGGCCATCACGTGAACGCCATGGCCGGCGACCGGGGCAGTGGAGAACCCGCCCGTCTCGCCGACTACGACGACCTGCCCGAGGGGCACTTCTACGATCCGGACGCGGAGTACGAGCCGGACCCCGAATACGCCGCGACGCTCGCGCCGGACGCCGCGCGCCAGCGCCGCGAACGCGTCGGCCCGACCGGACGCCCGCTCCCTTATTTCCCCATCCCGGGACCGTTGTCGGACCACGGCCCCGCCAAAATCATCGCGATGTGCAACCAGAAGGGCGGGGTCGGCAAGACGACCTCGACCATCAACCTGGGCGCCGCGCTCGCCGAATACGGACGACGGGTGCTGCTCGTCGACTTCGACCCGCAGGGCGCCCTGTCGGTCGGACTCGGCGTCAACCCGATGGAGCTCGACCTGACGGTCTACAACCTGCTCATGGAGCGGGGCATGTCGGCCGACGAGGTGCTGCTGAAGACCGCGGTCCCCAACATGGACCTGCTGCCCAGCAATATCGATTTGTCAGCGGCAGAGGTGCAGTTGGTCAGCGAGGTCGCGCGCGAGTCGACCCTGCAGCGCGCCCTGAAGCCGCTGCTGGCCGACTACGACTACATCGTCATCGACTGCCAGCCCTCCCTCGGCCTGCTCACCGTCAACGCCCTGACGGCGGCTCACAAGGTCATCGTGCCGCTGGAGTGCGAGTTCTTCGCGCTGCGCGGTGTCGCGCTGCTCACGGAGACGATCGAGAAGGTCCAGGAGCGGCTCAACCCCGAGCTGGAGCTGGACGGCATCCTGGCGACGATGTACGACTCCCGCACCGTGCACAGCCGTGAGGTCCTGGCACGTGTCGTCGAGGCCTTCGACGACCACGTCTACCACACCGTCATCGGCCGTACGGTCCGCTTCCCGGAGACCACCGTCGCGGGTGAGCCGATCACCACGTACGCCTCCAACTCCGTCGGTGCCGCCGCCTATCGTCAGCTCGCCAGGGAGGTGCTCGCCCGGTGTCACGCCGAGTGAGTCTGCCGGGAGCCGACGAACTGTTCCGTACCACCGGGGGAGTGGGGCTGCAGCCCTCCAGCCCCCGTCGCCCGGCTAACGGCTCCACGGCCAACGGCGAGGCGCCCCGGGTGCCCGCACCGGCCGGTGAGCCCGATCCGGCGGCGGACGGGCCGGAGGCGGCCACCGCGGTACGGCAGCGTCGGCCCGGGGCCGGCGGCTCGGACACCCCGGCGGCGACGGCCGGTGACGGCGGACCGGCCACCCCGCCCCGGGTGCCCGCCCTCGGCCCCCCGGCAGAGCACAGCGGCCGGGAGACGGACGGCGACACCGCCAAGGGCCACCGGACCCAGGCGGGCAAGGGCGGCCAGGCCGCTTCCGACCCGGCCGCCGCGGCCGTGCAGGCCGGTGGCCAGGGCCGCCGTCGCGGTGGCTCCCGCGGCGCCAACCGCCGTCCCAGCGGCCGGGAACGGCACGACGAGAAGATCACCGTCTATGTCTCCGCCGAGGAGCTCATGGACCTCGAACATGCGCGGCTGGTGCTGCGCGGCGAACACGGCCTCGCCGTCGACCGCGGACGGATCGTCCGCGAGGCGGTCGCCGTCGTCCTCGCCGACCTGGAGTCGCGGGGCGACGCCAGCATCCTGGTACGGCGGCTGCGGGGCCGCTGAGGCCCGTTTGCCGGGGTCCTGCGCGGGGCGCGGCGGATCCGGCACCGTCGGGGACCGCCGTCGTGGCCGCTCCCCGGTAACGGCCGAGAATTCCTGCGGTGGCCGCCGCGGTGCGGAAACGTCACGCCGGGCGGGCCGGGATAGCCTGCCTCCTCGGCGGGGTGTCCCGCCCGCAACCAGCCCGTCGCCCCCGGCACGGGACCGCAGCACCATGGACCGCGATGCCGACGACCAACGACGAAACCCCTGCGCCCCGCGCCCGCAGACCCCTCGGCCGGGGGCCGGGCGCGGGCCCGGTGGGGCCGGGTGGGCCCGGGGTGCGGGACGAGCCCGGGGTGCCGGACGAGCCCGGGGTGCCGGGCGGGCGCGAGGTGTCCGAGGGACCTGCGGCGCCTGAGGAGCCCGTGGTGCCGGACGGGCCCGCGGCGTCCGATGAGCCTGTGGTGCACGATGTGCCCGGGCAGGCGGGCGGGGGCGCGGCGTCGCGGGAGTCCGGGACACCGGACGGGTCGTCGGCCAACGAGGCGTCGGACGGGTCTGTGGTCACCGGGGTGCCGGACGAGTCCGCGGTCGCCGAGGTGCCGGAGGCTGCCGGTGCACCGGAGGCGGCCATCGCCGGGGAAGACCCCGCCGCTGCCCCCGATGCCGATCCCGCCGAGGCTCCCCCCGAGAACGGCGACGGCCGTTTCACCCTCCGGCTGGACAACTTCGAGGGGCCCTTCGATCTTCTGCTGCAGTTGATCTCGAAGCACAAGCTGGACGTCACCGAGGTCGCGCTGTCGAAGGTGACCGACGAGTTCATGGCGCACATCCGTGCCATGGGGCCGGACTGGGACCTGGACCAGACCACGGAGTTCCTGGTCGTCGCGGCGACGCTGCTGGATCTGAAGGCGGCCCGGCTGCTGCCCGCGGCCGAAGTGGAGGACGAGGCGGACCTCGCCCTCCTGGAGGCCCGAGATCTGCTCTTCGCCCGGCTGCTGCAGTACCGCGCCTACAAGCGGATCGCGGACATCTTCAGCGGCAGGCTGGCGGACGAGGCCCGCTGCCACCCCCGTACGGTCGGCCTGGAGCCGCAGCTCGCCGAGCTGCTGCCCGAAGTCGTCATCAGCACAGGGGCGGAGGGCTTCGCCAAGCTCGCGGTGAAGGCGATGCAGCCCAAGGCACGGCCGCAGGTCTATGTCGACCACATCCACGCGCCGCTGGTGAGCGTGCGGGAGCAGGCCGAGGTGGTGATGGCGCGGCTGCGGGAGGCGGGTGAGTGCGGCTTCCAGGAGCTGTGTGCGGACGCACCGGACACCCTCACCGTCGTGGCGCGCTTCCTGGCCCTGCTGGAGCTCTACCGGGAGCGGGTGGTCGTCCTGGACCAGGACGAGGCCCTGGGGGCGCTGACGGTCCGCTGGACGGGCACGGAAGGGGCCGAGCCGATGGTCACCGACGAGTTCGACCAGGAACCGGGGGAGCGCGCCGCCGAGGCGGAGCGGACGGAGCGAGCAGGAGAGGAGCGGGCATGAGCGGCGGGGCCGGTGGCGAGGCGTACGACATCACGGAGACCGGTGCGGGCGGCACCCCGGGAGAGCGGCCCGGTGTGCCGGCCGGGACACCGGTCGTCGCCGAGCTGGAGCTGAAGCCCGCGCTGGAGGCCGTCCTCATGGTCGTCGACGAGCCCGCGACCGAGGAACACCTGGCCAGAGTGCTGCAGCGGCCCCGCCGCGCGGTCGCGCTGGCGCTGCGTGAGCTGTCCGACGACTACACCCGCCAGGGGCGCGGTTTCGATCTGCGCCTGGTGGCCGGTGGCTGGCGCTTCTACTCCCGTGCCGCGTACGCGGATGCGGTGGAGAGCTTCGTCCTGGACGGGCAGCAGGCCCGGCTCACCCAGGCCGCATTGGAGACTCTGGCCGTGGTCGCGTACCGTCAGCCGGTCAGCCGTTCCCGTGTCTCGGCCGTACGCGGCGTGAACTGTGACGGTGTGATGCGCACGCTCCTCCAGCGCGGCCTGGTGGAGGAGGCGGGGACGGAACCTGAAACAGGTGCGATCCTGTACAGGACGACGAATTACTTTCTGGAGCGGATGGGCCTGCGCGGCCTGGACGAGCTCCCTGAGCTCGCACCGTTCCTCCCGGAGGCGGACGCGGTCGAGGGCGACTCCCCGGAAGGTATCCCGTCGTTCGACGTAGACGACAGCGGCGACTCTCAGACGGATCATTGATGCGAAGCAGCGGCAGGAACAACGACAGCGGGCGGGGCAACTACCGCGGCGCGGGCAACCAGAGGGACGAGAAGCAGCAGCGCGCCGGCCGTCCCCGTCCCGAGGAGCGTCGCTACGACGTCGGCGGAACCGGTGGCCCGGGCGGCAAGGACGAGCGCGGCGGGTCCAAGGGCGGCGGCCCCAAGAGCGGCGGTCCGAAGAGCGGCGGCAGCCGGGGCGCGGCGGCCCGTGGCGGCGCCAAGGGCGGTCCGCGGACCGGCGCCAAGTCCGGCCCCGGTGCGAAGGGCGGTCCCAAGGGCGGCCCGCAGCGCGGCCGCGGCCAGGCGCCCGCCCGGCCCCGTGAGTACGACGCCCAGGTCGAGGAGCGCAACCGCGCCCGCCACAACAAGCCGCAGGTCAAGACCCCCAAGACCTTCGGCGACCAGGAGGGCGAGCGGCTGCAGAAGGTGCTGGCCAGGGCCGGTATGGGCTCGCGGCGGGCCTGCGAGGAGCTGATCGACCAGGCCCGGGTCGAGGTCAACGGCCAGATCGTCATGGAGCAGGGCGTCCGGGTCGACCCGGAGAAGGACGAGATCAAGGTCGACGGCCTGACGGTCGCCACCCAGTCGTACCTCTTCTTCGCGCTGAACAAGCCGGCCGGTGTCGTCTCCACGATGGAGGACCCCGACGGCCGCCAGTGCCTGGGCGACTACGTCACCAACCGTGAGACGCGGCTGTTCCACGTCGGCCGGCTGGACACCGAGACCGAGGGCATCATCCTGCTCACCAACCACGGTGAGCTGGCACACCGCCTGACGCACCCGCGCTACGGCGTCAAGAAGACCTACCTGGCCGCGATCCAGGGTCCGCTCCCGCGTGACCTGGGCAAGCAGCTCAAGGACGGCATCCAGCTGGAGGACGGGTACGCCCGCGCCGACCACTTCCGGGTCGTGGAGAACACCGGCAAGAACTACCTCGTCGAGGTCACGCTCCACGAAGGCCGCAAGCACATCGTGCGCCGGATGCTCTCCGAGGCCGGCTTCCCGGTCGACAAGCTCGTCCGCACGAGCTTCGGCCCGATCGCCCTCGGCGACCAGAAGTCGGGCTGGCTCCGCCGGATGACGAACACGGAGGTCGGCATGCTGATGCGCGAGGTTGAGCTGTAGCCCACGTTTTCGGCTTTCCCGCCGTAGTGGCTTCTCGCCGTTGCGGGTCCGCTGCGCGGGGCGTGGGCTCGGGTGACGCTTGCGAGTGCCTCGCCGTTGCGCCTGCGGCGGGCGGGTGGGTGTCGGGTGCGGTGACGGGCCTCCGGGGCCGGTGTGTGGGACTGCTTCGCTTTACGTCCCACACACCGGCCCCGTGGGGGCGGGCGTCCGTAGGACGATTCACTCCTGATTCGCGAGGAGCACCGGACCACCGGCGGGCACCCCCACCAAGGCTTTTCCCACCCCCCACGGGAGGGGACGGGCCGGAGCGGGTGGGTGTCCGGACGTAAAGCGAAGCAGTCCGGACACCCACCCGCGGAGGTCCGTCACCGCACCCCGACAGCCCCGCGCAGCGGACCCGGCCCGCCGCAGGCGCCACGGCGGGGAACCCGCAAGCATCACCCGCGCCCAAGCCCCGCGCAGCGGAGTCGCCATGGCGGGGAACTCGCAAACATCACCCGCGCCCAAGCCCCGCGCAGCGGACCCGCAACGGCGAGAAGCCACTACGGCGGGACAGCCGAAAACGTGGGAGGCGAGCCAAGCGCGGACGCGCGCCTCGCGCGGAACAAGAAGTCCGCCACCCGGGCCCGGTCCGGCTCGGGCGGCAAGGGGGAGCCGGAGACCGCCGCCTCGGCCTCTTCGGACAGGCGCGCCATCCGGCGCTCCACCGTGGCCCAGGGGACCTCGCCGCGGCGGACCGCGAGCAGGTCCTCCCGGTTTTGGCCGACGTCCAGCGTGAGCACACCCGTGCGGAGCAGATCGCGGGAGGAGGCCAGCAGGCGCAGCAGATGCATGGCGTGCTTCCAGCGGGGTGCGCCGCGCTGCCGTACGTCGGCGCGCAGCTGCTTCAGCTGGCTGCCGGCGTAGCCCGCGAACGTGCGGTGGACCTGTCTGGACAGGAACGCCTCGCGCAGGGCGAGCAGCTCCCGGCCGGTGGCGTCGATCCGCTCGACGAGGGGGGAGTGCAGGCATTCCAGGACGGTGGGGTTGGCGCGCAGGGCCAGCTGGCAGAAGCGCTCCAGCTCCCAGGAGAACTCCTCCTCGCGCGGCCCGTCCACATGGGTCGGCGGCTTCTCGAAGCCCCAGAAGAGCCGGGTGGGGGCGAGGAACACCCCGCGGCGGTCGGTGTCACTGGTCTCCGTGGCCAGACCGAAGGCACGCGAGCCCATCACACAGGCGTAGACGGTGTGCTCGGTGACCAGGGAGTGACCTGCGGCGGCTTCGGACATGGCGGCGATTGTCGCTGGCGGGGAGGGGGAATGTCATCAGGTTTCGGAGGGGCGGTTGCCGGCCGGCCGGGGGCCTGGCCACTGTCGGTGCACGGGCGGCAGCGGGGGGCGCGGAGAGCCGCGCCCGCGCCCGTCGGGCCTCCCGCCGCCGTACGGATTGTCCGTGCGGCTGGTTACGCTGATCAGTGCGCGCACAGGTGCGTGACGCGGCACATAACGCAAGGGGAGCAGTGACGTGGCGGTACGAGCGGTCCGCGGGGCCGTCCAGCTGGAGCGGGACGACGCGGGGCACATGCAGGAGCAGGTCGGCGAGCTGCTCACCGCCATCCTCGAGCGCAACGACCTGCGCGCGGACGACCTGATCAGTGTGTGGTTCACCGCCACCTCCGATCTGCACAGCGACTTCCCGGCCGCCGCCGCGCGCGCCCTGGGCATCACGGACGTCCCGCTGATCTGCGCCCAGGAGCTGGAGATCGCCGGCGCCATGGAGCGCGTGGTGCGGGTGCTCGCCCATGTCGAGACCGATCTGTCCAAGGCCGGGATCGCCCATGTCTACCTCGGCGCGGCCGGGGCGCTGCGGAAGGACATCGCGCAGTGAGGACCGCACTCGTCATCGGAACGGGCCTGATCGGCACCTCGGCCGCGCTCGCCCTCAACGCGCGGGGCGTCCAGGTGTACCTGGAGGACCACGACCAGGCCCAGGCCCTGACGGCCGCCGCGCTCGGCGCGGGCACCGCAGAGGCGCCCCCGGGACCGGTCGATCTGGCCATCGTGGCCGTGCCGCCGGCCCATGTGGCGACGGCGCTGGCGGATGCGATGCGGCGCCGTGTGGCCCGTGCCTACATCGACGTCGCCAGCGTCAAGGGCGGCCCGCGCCGCGAGCTGGAGGCGATGGGCCGCGATCTGTCCGGCTACCTCGGCACCCACCCGATGGCGGGCAAGGAGCGCTCCGGCCCGCTGGCCGCCACCGCCGACCTCTTTGAGGGCCGTCCCTGGGTGCTCACCCCGACCCGCGACGGAGACACCGAGGTGCTCAACCTCGCCCTGGAGCTGGTCGCGCTGTGCCGCGCCGTCCCGGTGGTGATGGACGCGGACGCACACGACCGCGCCGTCGCCCTCGTCTCGCACACCCCGCAGCTGCTCTCCAGCCTCGTCGCCGCCCGCCTCAAGGGCGCCGACGAGACCGCCGTACGCCTCTGCGGCCAGGGCATCCGGGATGTGACGCGGATCGCGGCCTCCGATCCCGCGATGTGGATCGACATCCTGTCCGCGAATCCGGGCCCGGTCGCCGATGTCCTGGCCGAGATCGCGGCCGACCTGGACGAGACCGTACGGTCCCTGCGCGCCCTGGAGTCCGCCGACGACGAGAAGCGCGGCGGCGGCGTCAGCGGGATCGAGGACGTGCTCCGCCGCGGCAACGCCGGCCGGGAGCGGGTGCCCGGCAAGCACGGCGCCGCCCCGGCCACGTACGAGATCGTCGCCGTCCACATCGGTGACCAGCCCGGTGAGCTGGCCCGGATCTTCGCCGACGCCGGCCGGGCCGGGGTCAATATCGAGGACGTCCGCATCGAGCACGCCACCGGCCAGCAGGCGGGCTTCATCCAGCTCATGGTCGAGCCGCAGGCGGTGCCGGGGCTGACCGCGGAGCTGCGGGAGCGGGGCTGGTCGATCCGGCAGTGACACCGTGGACGGCACCGTGCGGGTGAGCCAGTAACCTTGTCCGAGGCCCTTATGGCCCTTGGACCCCCGCCCCGTGTACAAGAAAGGTGTTCGTCACCGTGGAAACCGCCGCTCGGACCGCCCCGGCAGCAGTGATTGTCGCCATCGACGGCCCCGCAGGCACGGGCAAGTCCAGCACGTCCAAGGCCGTCGCCGCCAAGCTAGGCCTCGGCTACCTCGACACCGGCGCCCAGTACCGTGCGATCACCTGGTGGATGCTGACCAACGGGATCGACGTCAAGGACGCGACCGCGGTGGCCGACGCCGCCGCCAAGCCCGTGATCGTCTCCGGCACCGACCCGGCCGCCCCGACCATCACCGTCGACGGCCTGGACGCCGCGGGCCCGATCCGCACCCAGGAGGTCACCGCCGCGGTCAGCGCGGTCAGCGCCGTCCCCGAGGTACGGACCCTGATCACCGACCTGCAGCGCAGCATCGCCGCCGAGGCGCCGAACGGCATCGTCGTCGAGGGCCGGGACATCGGCATCACCGTCCTGCCCGACGCCGACCTCAAGGTCTTCCTCACCGCCTCCCCCGAGGCGCGGGCGGCCCGCCGCAGCGGCGAGCTCAAGGGCAAGGAGGCCGCCGACCTGGCCGCCACCCGCGAGGCGCTGGTCAAGCGTGACGCCGCCGACTCCGGCCGGAAGACCTCCCCGCTGGCCAAGGCGGACGACGCCGTCGAGGTGGACACCACCGAGCTGACGCTGGACCAGGTCATCGAGTGCGTGGTCACCCTCATCGAGGGCGCCGGCGCCGAAAAGGCAGGGCGGGCCGCCCGGTGACCGACAGCGGCAGGGCGCCGAGCGCGGCGGGTGCCGCGGTCGGCCGCCGGATCGGCATCGGCCTGATGTACGGGCTGTGGCGGCCGCGGGTGCTGGGCGCCTGGCGGGTGCCGTCCGCCGGCCCGGTGATCCTCGCCGTCAACCATGCGCACGGCCTCGACGGCCCGATGCTGATGGGCACCGCGCCGCGGCCGGTGCACTTCCTGATCAAGAAGGAAGCCTTCGTCGGCCCGCTGGACCCGTTCCTGCGGGGCATCGGGCAGCTGAAGGTGGACCGTAACACCGCCGACCGCAAGGCGATCACCGACGCCCTCGGGGTGCTGGCGCAGGGCGGAGTGCTGGGGATCTTCCCGGAAGGCACCCGCGGCGAGGGCGACTTCGCCTCCCTGCGGGCCGGGCTGGCGTACTTCGCGGTGCGCTCCGGGGCCCCGGTCGTGCCGGTGGCGGTGCTCGGCAGCAAGGAGCGGCAGAGCCGGCTGACCCCGGCCGTGCCGCCGCTGCGGTCCCGCGTCGATGTCGTCTTCGGCGACGCCTTCGAGGCGGGCGACGGAAGCGGCCGGCGCACCCGTAAGGCGCTCGACGAGGCGACCGTACGGATCCAGGAGCGGCTGACCGCCCACCTGGAAGAGGCCAGGCGCCTGACCGGGCGCTGAACCAGACTTGAGTAGTGGGCCGCGGACGAGCGGCCCACCGATCACGATGATGAACGAGGAACGGACTTCATGAACGACCAGATCCCTACCGGCGACGAGCACGGTGCGCTTGGCGACGCCGAGTACGCGGAGTTCATGGAGCTCGCCGCGGAGGAGGGCTTCGATCTCGAGGAGGTCGAGGGTGACATCGCCGCGGCCGGCCACGGCCCGCTGCCCGTCCTCGCCGTCATCGGCCGCCCCAATGTCGGCAAGTCGACCCTGGTGAACCGCATCATCGGCCGCCGGGAAGCGGTCGTCGAGGACAAGCCGGGCGTCACCCGCGACCGCGTCACGTACGAGGCCGACTGGAACGGCCGCCGCTTCAAGGTCGTCGACACCGGCGGCTGGGAGCAGGACGTCCTCGGCATCGACGCCTCCGTCGCGATGCAGGCCGAGTTCGCCATCGAGGCCGCGGACGCGGTCGTCTTCGTCGTCGACGCCAAGGTCGGCGCGACCGATACCGACGAGGCCGTGGTCAAGCTGCTGCGCCGCGCCGGCAAGCCCGTCGTCCTGGTCGCCAACAAGGTCGACGGCCCGTCGGGCGAGGCCGACGCCGCCATGCTGTGGTCGCTGGGCCTCGGCGAGCCGCACCCGGTCTCCGCGCTGCACGGCCGGGGCACCGGCGACATGCTCGACGCCGCGCTGGACGCGCTGCCCGAGGCCCCCGCGCAGACCTTCGGCACGGCCCTCGGCGGCCCCCGCCGGATCGCGCTGATCGGCCGTCCGAACGTCGGCAAGTCGTCGCTGCTGAACAAGGTCGCCGGCGAGGAGCGGGTGGTCGTCAACGAGATCGCCGGCACCACCCGCGACCCGGTCGACGAGATGATCGAACTGGGCGGCAAGACCTGGAAGTTCGTGGACACCGCCGGTATCCGCCGCCGGGTGCACCTCCAGGAAGGCGCCGACTACTACGCCTCGCTGCGCACCGCGGCGGCCGTCGAGAAGGCCGAGGTCGCCGTCGTCCTGATCGACGCGTCCGAGTCCATCAGCGTCCAGGACCAGCGCATCATCACGATGGCCGTGGAGGCCGGACGCGCCCTGGTCATCGCCTACAACAAGTGGGACACCCTCGACGAGGAGCGCCGCTTCTACCTGGAGCGCGAGATCGAGCGGGACCTCGTGCAGATCCCCTGGGCGATGCGGGTGAACGTCTCCGCGCGCACCGGCCGGCACATGGAGAAGCTGGTCCCGGCGATCGAGACCGCGCTGGCCGGCTGGGAGACCCGTATCCCCACCGGGCGGCTGAACGCCTTCCTCGGTGAGATCGTCGCCTCCCACCCGCACCCGATCCGCGGCGGCAAGCAGCCCCGCATCCTCTTCGGCACCCAGGCGGGCACCAAGCCGCCGCGCTTCGTCCTCTTCGCCTCCGGCTTCCTGGAGGCCGGCTACCGCCGCTTCATCGAGCGGCGGCTGCGGGAGGAGTTCAGCTTCGACGGCACCCCGATCCACATCTCCGTGCGGGTGCGCGAGAAGCGCAGCAAGAAGAAGTAGCGGCGGTTCCCGGGCCGTGCGGACGGATCAGCGTCCGTGCGGCCGGGCGTCCCGCTGTGCCGGTGGCAGCGCCGCCGGGACATGCCCCCGGGGGTGGTAGGGCTGCCGGCTCACGACCTCCCAGTGGCCCGCGGAGCCCGGGGTACGGCTCCAGTTCCCGCGCAGCGCCTCCGAGATCTCCGGCTCGTCCGTACGGTCCCCGGGCAGGGCCCGGAAGCTGCGGCGGTACTCGGCGTACAGCGCGTCGTAGATCGGCGTGGCCGACCCATGGTCCGTTCCGTGTTCGTGCGACGGGCGCATGCCGGGGATCGGGTGGGTGTACGGGGCGCGGGAAGAGGGGTCGTATGCGTGCACGTATGTGCCAACGACCCCGATGGCCGCGGGATGCGGCTTTCCGGTGGAAATGGCTGATCGCGGGGGCATGACCGTCCGGATTGGCGGTCCTGCCCCCGCGATCGGGTCCGAGGGACTGTCAGGTGCCGGCCAGCGGAATCTCCGCGGCGACCAGGGCGCCCTTCGCCGCGGCGTCCTCCAGCGCCTGCCGCATCAGGTCCTCGCGTGGCTGGTGGCCGATGGTGCCCGCGGGCGCGGCGTACAGCAGCACGGACTGCGCCTTGTTGGCCGCGGCGCGCCAGCCGTCGGAGACCGCCAGCGGCTGGTGGGCCTGCCACCAGGCGGACTGCTGGCCGGAGTTGCCCGGCTGCAGGACGGCGTGCAGCTTGCCCATGGCCAGCAGCGCGGACCAGCCCGGGTTCGGGCCGGGGAGCTGGTTCATGTCCGTCACCGGGTGGAAGCCCTGCTCCAGGAGCAGCGGAAGGAAGTCGTCGTCCGGGCCGACCGAGCCGGGGCGGGCGATCGGGCCGTCGGGCTCGACCACCAGGGCCGGGCGCAGGTCGGCCTCGATGAGCACCAGACCGCAGGTGATCCCGAGGGTCGCCTGGCGGGGGGTGGTGGGGACCGGGGCGGCCGGGGACGGCACCGATCCGGGGGTGCGGGGGGCGGCGTCCTCTCCGGTGATGGAGCGCACGGCTCCCTGGAGCTGCTCCTCCGACACCGGGACGACCTGCGAGGGGATGCAGGTGGCATGGGCGAACGCGAGCACCGCGGTCTCCTCGCCCACGAACAGGACGGTGCTGGTGCGCTCCTGGTCGCTGTCCCCGGGGGTCCGGCAGGAGGTGCAGTCATAGCTGCCGGGGGCGTCGCCACCGGCCAGCAGGCGGTCGGCTTCTTCGTCGCCGATCTCGGCGCGAACGTCGTCGCTGACGTCGAGCATGCGCGGCACGGGTGGCTCCTCGATCTCTGTGCGTCTGCCGGGTGGTCTCCCGGCTCGTACAAGGACAACGGGTGACCTGCGGCAGGAGTCACGCGAGGACGGGAACAGAATCGAACCAATCGCCGCACAGCGGAAAAGCGCGGAAAGCTGTCCCAGAAGCGGTCACTTAACGCCAACTCTTGCGCATAACTTGGCGCAGTCGGCGGCGTTCCGTACGCCGGACCGGGTGGGAGCGGGGCGCCGAGGGCGTGGCACGCTGGTCGGCGCCCAAGGGCTGCTTACCGTCACCGGCTATGTCGGACAACTCTTCGGCGCCACGGCGCCTCGTGGGATCCGTCGGGCTGCTCACCGCAGCGGCCGCTGCCCTGGTCCTGGGCCTGCCCGGGGGCGCCGCCGCCGACGGGGACGGCGGCGGGGGCGGCGGCAGGGCCCCGTACACCTGCGCCGGCGACCAGTGGCCATGGGGCTGCCTCGCCGAGTGCGAGAGCAGCGGTGACTGGCACATCAACACCGGTAACTCCTTCTACGGCGGCCTGCAGTTCCACCAGCCCACCTGGGAGGACTTCGGCGGCCTCGCCTTCGCGCGGCGGGCCGACCTCGCCTCCCGTGACGAACAGATCGAGATCGCGAAGAAGGTCCAGGCGGCCCAGGGGTGGGGCGCCTGGCCCGAGTGCGCCCGGCGCTACGGGCTGACCGCCAAGAGCCGGACCCATGTCGTACGGAGCGGGGAGACGCTCGGCACGATCGCGCGCAAGTACCGGGTGCAGGGCGGCTGGCGGGCGCTCTACAAGGCCAACCGGACGGCCATCGGCCGCAACCCGGACCGGCTGTCGATCGGTACCGAGCTGCGGCTTCCCTAGGCCGCGTCAGTATCCGAGACCCCGGCGGATCGCGACCTCCACCGGTGAGTAGTTACCGTCGGGCCGTTCGATCCTCGGGTCCTCGCCCGGCCTGGTGTGCAGCGGCGGCTGCGCCATGAAGCGAGGTTCGGTGCCCCGGTGGGGCTGCGCGGCGTGCACGAGGAAGGGGTGGCAGAGGTAGACGTCACCGGCGCGGCCGGTGGCCAGGGCGAGCGGCCGGTGCTCGGTGGCGGGCACGGCGCGCCCGGCGAGTTCCATGAAGGGCAGCCCGGCCTCGCCCTCGGGTCCGAGGAGCGCGGCGACGTCCAGATGGGATCCGACGCGGATCCGGGTGGGCGCGTCGTCGTCCCCCACGTCGGACATCAGGAACAGCATCAGCAGCCAGCGGCCCCTGGACGCGGCGTTCACCCGGTAGGACAGGAAGTCGGCGGGGTCGTCCCCCGGAAAACTCGCGTCGATGTGCCAGCCGTCGTCGCCCGGTTCGTCGTCGCTGCCGAACCGCACCGGGAACGTGCCGAGATCGCCGCGCGGCGCCCAGCGCCCCTTTCCGGCGAGGGCGTCGAACGCGGTGTGCAGCCGGGGCGCGTTGGCGGCGGCCCGGAACGGCTCCTGCCCGTAGAAGCCGAGCCGCACCACGGGGTCCTTCCACGTCGCCGGATCGCCGGGCTCACCCGGTATGTCCCGCCACATGATCTCGCGGCACTCCGCCGCGACCTCCGGCGAGAACGCGCCCTCCACACGGAGAAAACCCTTCTCCACGAACGAGGAGAGGGCGGTGTCATCGAGTGTTGCTTCATCCATTGGCCCACCGTGACACCGGGGCAGGGAGGCGGGCCAGCGAATTTCCGGGGTGCACGGCCACCGGGGCGGAAGCAGGCGAGGCCGTCCGGCGGGCTGTCCCGGGCCCCATGGGCGTCCTGCGCGGCGTCCGGGTCCCGGATCCACCGGGGGGCGGAGGGGATTTGCGGCCTAAGGGTTCCATGACCCGCTTACCGATGAACTAACTCTTTCGGAACAAGTTGGCGATAGGCCCAACCGGGAACCCCGATTCGCGGTCCTTCCCTAGAGCAGGGGGCCGCCTCGCGCCATCAGGAGGGGAGCGCGAAGTGGTCCCGGGGGAAGCAGGACCGGCAGACCAGGGGACACGGGGACGGATGCACATCTCATTCCTGATTCACAATGCCTACGGTATCGGGGGGACGATCCGGACGACGTTCAATCTGGCCCGTATGCTCGCCGAACGGCATGACGTCGAGATCGTGTCCGTACTGCGCCACCGCGACGACCCGGTCTTCGACCTGGGCCCCGGTGTCGCGCTGCGGCATCTCGTGGACCTCAGGGAGAGCAGCCCGGACCACGACGGCGCGGATCCCGCGCATGCCCGTCCCGCCAAGGTCTTCCCCGCCGCCGAGGGCCGCTTCGGCCAGTACAGCGAGCTCACCGACCGCCGGATCGCCCAGCATCTGCGCCGGACGGAGGCGGACGTGGTGGTCGGCACCCGGCCCGGCCTCAATGTGCACATCGCCAAGCAGGCGCGCCGCGGCCCGGTGCGGATAGGCCAGGAGCACCTCACCCTGGACACCCACAGCCAGGCGCTCAAGCTGGCGCTGCGCTGCGCCTATCCGCGCCTCGACGCCGTCACCACCGTCACCGAGGCCGACGCCCGCGCCTACCGCCGGACGCTTCGGCTGCCCGGTGTGCGCGTCGAGGCGGTGCCCAACAGCGTGCCGGCGCCCGCTCTTCCGCCCGCCGACGGCAGCGGCAAGTGGGTCGTCGCGGCGGGCCGGCTCGCCCGCGTCAAGCGCTATGACGTCCTCATACGCGCCTTCGCCCAGGTCGCGGCGGAGCGCCCCGACTGGCGGCTGCGGATATACGGCGGCGGCGCCGAGAAGGCCACGCTGCGCGCCCTGATCGACGAACTCGGCCTGTACAACCACGTCTTCCTGATGGGCCCGGCCAACCCCCTGGAGCCCGAGTGGGCCAAGGGCTCGATCGCCGCGGTCTCCTCCAGCCTGGAGTCCTTCGGGATGACCATCGTCGAGGCCATGCGCTGTGGTCTGCCGGTCGTCGCCACCAACTGCCCGCACGGGCCGGGGGAGATCATCGACGACGGGGTGGACGGCAAACTGGTGCCGGTCGGCAATCCGGAGGCACTGGCCGGTTCGCTGCTGACCCTGATCAACGACGATGCCGCCCGCAAGCGGATGGGCGAGGCCGCGCTGGCCTCGTCGGCACGCTTCGACCCCGCCATGGTCGCCGGACGCTACGAGGCGCTCTTCGGGGAGCTGCTCGCCCGCAGGCGCGACAGCCGATGGCACAGCAGCCTGCATCGCGCCCGCGGAGCCCTGCTCAGCGGCGCATACGCCACCAAGGATGCGGCCCGCGCCGCGATGAGAGGGGTGCGGACGGTATGACGGCGTCGAGCCAGTTGGCCGTGACCGGACACGAGACGAAGGAGTCCTCCGCCATCGATCAGGAACCCATGGTTCCGGCGAGTTCGGGACCCGAGAGACCCGAGCGGCCGGGTGAGCGGGGCGGCGAAGCGGCTCCGGTGGAGCTGCGGGCCGACTGCATCGCGGACTCCGCGGGCGGCCTCACCTTCGATCTGAATGCCCCTGAGGACCTCCACACCACCTGGAGCGCGGCGCTGGTGCTGCGGCTGCGCGGCGGCGACGGCGCGGACGACGAGGTACGGCTGCCGCTCGGGCCGAACGGTGCCGGGCGGCTGCGCGCCGTCCTGCCCAGCACCGTCGCGCTCGCCGAGGGCCGCTGGAACGCCTACGCCGACCTCGGTGACGGCGGGGACCCCCGGCGTCTGCTGCCCGGTGTCAGTGATCTGCGGTCGCTGGTGGACCGCCGGCCGCTGGCCGGTATCGGCCGGCTCGGTGTGCGCATCCCGTACGCGACGAAGTTCGGCAATCTCGCCCTGCGCAGCTGGCTGCGCGGTCCGCACGCCGAGGCCGGAGACATCCTCGTCGAGCCCGACGGCATGACGGTCTCCGGCCGGCTCTACGGTGCCGTCCCGGCCGCCGGAGCCCGTGTGGAGGCCCGTGTGCGCCGTACCCCGGCGTCCCCGGACGCGGCACCGGACCCCGTCACCGTCCCGCTGACCGTCGAGGGCGCCGAGTTCACCTTCACGCTGCCCTATGAGGAGCTGGCCGGCCGCTGGGAGCGGGGCAACGAGCCGTGGGACCTGTGGCTGCGCCCCGCCGAGGGCGCCCGGCCGGTGCGTATCGCCCGCCTCCTGGACGATGTCGCCGACAAGAAGCAGGTGTTCAGCTACCCGGCACTGCCGGTGCCGGCCGCCGCGGGAGAGCTCAGGGTCGGCCCGTATTACACGCTCGACAACGACCTGGCCCTACGGGTCGCCGGGCCGGCCGAGAGCTGACGGGGCGCAGGCCGCGGGCCCGGTCCCGTATCGAGGACCGTGGCTGTCCGCAAGGGCTGCGAGACTCGGGTCATGTTGGAGACCTCGGCACGTCTGCTCCGCCTGCTCTCCCTGCTGCAGGCCCACCGGGAGTGGTCCGGCGCGGAGCTCGCCGGCCGGCTCGATGTCACCCCGCGCACGGTGCGCCGGGACATCGACCGGCTGCGCGAGCTGGGCTACCCCGTCCACTCCACGCCCGGGACGGCTGGCGGCTACCGCCTCGGTGCGGGCGCCGAACTCCCACCGCTGCTGCTGGACGACGAGGAGGCGGTGGCGGTCGCGGTCGGGCTGCGCACCGCCGCGGCCGGTGGTGTCGACGGCATCGAGGAGGCCTCCGTACGGGCGCTGGCGAAGCTGGAGCAGGTGCTGCCGCACCGGCTGCGGCGCCGGGTCGGTGCGCTGACCGCCTTCACCGTGCCGATACTCGACGCGGGCGGCCCCCGGGCCGACCCGCACACCCTCACCGAGCTCGCGCACGCCTGTCGGGACGGCCAGCGGTTCCGCTGCGACTACACCGCCCATGACGGCACGGTCTCCCGCCGCACCGTGGAACCGCACCGCCTGGTCTGCGCCCGGCGCCACTGGTACCTCGTCGCCTGGGACGTGGACCGCGCGGACTGGCGCACCTTCCGCGCCGACCGCATCACCCCCACCCCGCCGCACGGGCCGCGCTTCACACCCCGTGAGCCCCCGGCCGAGGACCTCGCCGCGTATGTCTCCCAGGGCATCTCCACCCGCGTCTACGCGCGCCGGGCCACCGTGCTGCTGCATGCCCCGCTGGAGCGGGCCGCGGAGCGTCTCAGCCCGGCCGCCGGGGTGCTCGAAGCGGTCGACGAGCAGCACTGTCTGCTGCGTACCGGGGCGCACAGTCTCGAACTGATGGTGCTCCACATCGTGCTGACGGGTTTTGACTTCGAGGTCCGTGAGCCGCCGGAGCTTGTCGGCCAGGTACGGGAGATCAGGGACCGTTTGTCCCGGGCGCTGGCACCGTCACCGGCTGCTTCCCCACCTCCGGATGGTGCAGATCGAACGCGGGAGCCTCGGAGCGGATCCTCGGCAGGGTCGTGAAGTTGTGCCGGGGCGGCGGTGAGGAGGTCGCCCACTCCAGGGACCGGCCGAAGCCCCAGGGGTCGTCCCTGGTGATCCTGGCGCCGTACTGGGTGGTCTTCCAGACGTTGTAGAGGAAGGGCAGCGTGGACAGGCCGAGCAGGAAGGAGCCGACGGTGGAGAAGGTGTTCAGGGCCGTGAAGCCGTCGGCGGCCAGATAGTCGGCGTACCGGCGGGGCATGCCCTCCACCCCCAGCCAGTGCTGGACGAGGAATGTGGTGTGGAAGCCGACGAACAGCGTCCAGAAATGGATCTTTCCCAGGCGTTCGTCGAGCATCTTGCCGGTGAATTTCGGCCACCAGAAGTAGAAGCCCGCGTAGGTGGCGAAGACGACCGTCCCGAAGACGACGTAGTGGAAGTGGCCGACGACGAAGTACGAGTCGGTGACGTGGAAGTCCATCGGCGGTGAGGCCAGGATGACGCCGGTCAGCCCGCCGAACAGAAAGCTCACCAGGAACCCGATCGACCAGAGCATCGGCGTCTCGAACGACACCGAGCCGTGCCACATGGTGCCGATCCAGTTGAAGAACTTCACCCCGGTCGGTGCCGCGATCAGGAACGACATGATGGAGAAGAACGGCAGCAGCACCGCCCCGGTCACGAACATGTGGTGCGCCCAGACCATCACCGACAGGGCCGTGATGGCCATCGTCGCGCCGATCAGCATGGTGTAACCGAAGATCGGCTTGCGGGAGAAGACCGGGATGATCTCCGTGATGATGCCGAAGAACGGCAGCGCGATGATGTAGACCTCGGGATGGCCGAAGAACCAGAACAGGTGCTGCCACAGCAGCGCCCCGCCCCACTGCGCGTCGAAGACCACCGCACCGAACTGCCGGTCCGCCTCCAGCACCAGCAGCGCGGCCGCCAGCACGGGGAAGGCCATCAGCACCAGGATCGAGGTGAAGAGGATGTTCCAGGTGAACACCGGCATCCGGAACATCGTCATGCCGGGTGCCCGCAGCACGATGATCGTGGTGATGAAGTTGACGGCTCCGAGGATGGTGCCGAACCCGGCGAGCGCCAGGCCCATGATCCACATATCGGCGCCGATGCCGGGGGAGCGGACCATCGAGTTGAGCGGGGCGTAGGCCGTCCACCCGAAGGCCGGACCGCCGAAGGGCGTCAGGAAGCTGCCCAGCACGATCAGGCCGCCGAAGAGGAACAGCCAGTACGAGAGCATGTTCAGCCGCGGGAAGGCCACATCGGGCGAGCCGATCTGCAAGGGCATGATCTCGTTCGCGAAACCGGCGAACGCGGGGGTGGCGAACAGCAGCAGCATGATCGTGCCGTGCATGGTCACCGCCTGGTTGAACTGCTCCGCGTTGATGATCTGCAGCCCGGGACGGGCCAGTTCGGCCCGCATCACCATCGCCAGCAGGCCGCCCACCAGGAAGAACCCGAACGCGGTGATCAGGTAGAGGTGACCGATCTTCTTGTGGTCGGTGGTCGTCAGCCAGTCCACCAGCACCGAGCCGAGGCGCCGCGCCGCGGGGGGCCGCACGCTCGCCCGGCCGGTGTCCGTAACCATCCGCTGCACCTCGTTCGTCGACGGTGGACTGGGGCCCGGTCATGATGCTCGCGCGGGGGACGCAGTGCGAGAGGGCGCTCCGGTCCGTTCCGGTGGGATCCGGCGGGGGGCTGGACGGCGGGGCCGGGGGCGGGTGCGGGCCCGGTAAGCGGGGTGATGGGCGATGTGCGGAAAATGTGTGTGGAGTGTGTCTCGTTGGCTAATTTCCGGACGGCCGATAAAGGCCGTCGGGTAAAGGCAATCCCGAACTGACAGGGGATTGTTTTCGGACGGCGCGTCGCGTTGACCGGATGGACTGAGTCCGTTCCGTGTTCGATCAAGGCGGAATTCCGGCCGATTGATTTTCCACCCGGTTGCGCGGTCACGCGGCGCGTACGGGTGACGGAAGTTCCGGCAAACGCCCGAACGATCGCTGTGACACAAGTGTGACCAATACCGGACCGGGAAGTCACCGAGGCGTGCGAGGGCGGCCCTTCCACGGACCGTCGAGGGCGCCTACGGTGGCTGTCATGGACGTACCGAACCTCCCGGACAACCCTCAGGACGACATCGAGGCGTATGTCGGCCTCGCCCAGCAGGACGCCGAGGAGCAGGCGAGAGCGCGTGGCTGGACCACCGTCCGCTCGCTGCCGCCGGGCGCCATCATCACGATGGAGTACCTGGCCGGCCGGCTCAACTTCGAGGTCAAGGACGGCGAGGTGCACCGCACCTGGCAGGGCTGAGCACCGCTACCGACGACGAAGGCCCCGGCCGCTCCCAGGAGCGGCCGGGGCCTTCGCTGCGGGGTGAGGGTGTGTGCGTACCGGCCCCGCGGCCCGTGGGGCGGTCAGCCGCTTCCGTTGCGGCCGCGCCCGGACGTCGGACTCATCGGTGTGGTGCGCGGGACGCGGTCCGCGTGCGGCGGCCGCCGGCTGCCCGCCGGGGTGGCCGGAGTGCGCTCCGAGCGGATGGAGTACGGGCGCGACGGGTGGTGCGGCCAGCCGTCCGGGGTGTGCCCGGAGCCGGCACGGCCGCCCGTGCCGGCGGAGATCGTCTCGCGGACGAGCACCTCGCCGTCGGAGGCGAGGCGCTGCCGGGACACGCCGGGCGCCAGCGAGCCGGCCGGCAGCGGGCCGCGCAGCGAATCGGGGCGCAGCCGCAGCCACAGCCGCAGCAGGATGCCCATGAGGCGGTCCTCGAACCAGGTGATCGCGGGCTCCAGCCAGGGCATCGCCAGCAGCACCAACAGCCCCGCGGCCCAGCCGAGCAGCACATCGCTGACCCAGTGCGTACCGAGGTAGACCGTGGTCATGCCGACGCCCAGGGCGCCCAGTGCGGCGATCACCGACAGCGTGCGGCGGCGCAGCGAGGTGGTCGCCAGGTAGGCCAGCACACCCCAGGTGACCACGGCGTTCGCGGTGTGACCCGAGGGGAATATGTCGCCGCCGAGCCACATCTCGTGGGAGCCGACCACGGTCGCGTAGTGCGGGCCGAGCCGGCCCATGCCGATCTTGGCGGCGCCCACGGTGATGTTCAGCAGCAGCAGTGAGGCGCCGAGCACCAGCAGCGGGTGGAGGTTGCGCTGACGCCAGCAGCGCCAGCCCAGCCAGGCAGCCACCGCCACCGCGGTCGGTCCGCGCTGGCCCAGTACAACGAAGTAGTCGAGGAAGGCATGGATCTCAGGCCACTGCTTGTAGGGCCTGAAGAACATGACTTGCCAGTCGAGCGTGACCAGCCATGAAGTGGCCAGCACTCCGACCACGATCGCGAGATATACCGCCAGCGTTCCCCACAGCAGCCACAGGCGGGTCCGGGTCATGCGGGGTGGTCGGACGCGATCGGTCGGGCGCTGCTCCTCCATCTGGTCGAGCTTGTCATCGGTACGCACTCAATCGACGTTACCGCGTGTGATGTAGCTGCTTGGTCAAACTGTGCGCTTTGTAATGACGATGTGATGTGGAATGCGTCTCAAACGAGGCTTCGCCACAGGGATTTGGAGCGGAATTCCCGGCGATTCTCAATCCCTTCCCGGCGTGCGCGTGTCGTCACCCTGAGCGCCTTATCTGCTTTTCCCCTCCGGAGTTTATCGGCTATTTGCTCGCGGGTTGCGCGACGTTTCCTCCCGGCGACGGTCACGGAACGGGGTTCTTTGGTCACACGGCGTGCTGTCGGGGGTGTCACGGGGGGCCCGAGCCGTTCAGCCAGAACGCCCCGTAGGCCGCGGAGCCCGCCGCCATCAGCACGATGACCAGCCAGGACCACACCGGGCGCCATCGCGCGAGCGCCACCGCCAGGGGCAGCAGCAGCGGATAGGCCGGCAGCATCAGCCGTGGCTTGGACCCGAAGTAGCCCTTGGCGGTCAGCGCGAGCAGCAGCACCGTCCCGCCGTAGACCGCCAGCGGCAGCGGCTGCCCCTGCCGTACCCCGCGGACGTAGAGCCAGATCACCAGTCCGACGCCGACGGCCAGTCCGAGCCCGGCCGCGAACGTGGGCCCCGACAGCTGCTGCCAGACGAAGGAGCCGAACGCGATGCCCCCGTCGAAGCCGTTGCCCCAGCCCTCCTGGACCTCCAGATAGCCGGTGAACGAGCCCTGCCGCGCCCCCACCCACAGGAAGAAGCCGCACCAGCCGAGCGGGGCGAGCAGCGCCCCGGGCAGCATGCCCGGGTGCCGGCGCAGCGCCGCGCGCGGCCCCGCCCCGCCGGCCCGCTCCCGCCACAGCGTCACCGCCGCGGTGATCCACACGGCCGCCACCACCGCCGCACCCACCGGGCGGGTCAGCCCGGCCAACGAGGCCAGCACCCCCGCCCAGACCCAGCGCCCGGTCAGCACGGCGTACACCCCCCAGGCCGCGAGCGCGGTGAACAGCGACTCCGAGTACGCCATCGACTGCACGATCCCGACCGGCAGCGCGGCCCACAGCGCCGCCAGCGCGACCCCGGCCCGCGGCCCGTGCAGCCGCTCACCCGTCGAGTACAGCGCCCAGGCCGCACCCAGCGACGTCACCCAGGCCACCACCATCCCGGCGTCGGCGGCCGACAGCGGGGAGAGCGCCGACAGCCCGCGCTCCAGCCAGGGCAGCAGCGGGAAGAAGGCCAGGTTGGAGTGCACATCGCCGTCGGGCAGCGCGACGGTGTAGCCGTAGCCCTGCTCCGCGACCCGGGAGTACCAGAGAGAGTCCCAGCGGGCGGTCAGCAGCGTGTGCCAGCTCTTGCCGTCGGCCGCCGACCAGAGGGCGAGGACGATGACGCCCAGCGCCCGGATCGCCGCGTACGCCAGCAGCGCGGGCGCGGCCCGGCGCAGCGCGGCCCGTACGACGGGTCCCTCGCACCGGGTCCGGCCGGGAACGGCGACGGAGGCAAGATCGTTCATCGGGACGATTATCCAGGTGGCCGAAGAACGACTGCCGACGGTGGGTGGGGGAACGCGCAGCCCTGCGATGAGCGTCTCATCGTGAGGTGAGCCACGCGGCACTCCTCGGGACTCGCGTAGTCTGACGTCTCAACTCGCCCGTGCCGCCGGTTCGCCCGGGGCGTTTTCGCGCCCTGTTCCGTGGCCGCGAGAGCATGACTGGAGGTGCTGCATGTCCGGGACGACCGCGTCCGGCAGTGGACGGACGGCTGGTGTTCCCCGGCTTTCAGGTGGCGGTGCGAACCGCTGGACCGTGCTGATCGTGCTCTGCGTCAGCCTGCTCTTCGTCGCGCTGGACACCACGATCCTGTACGTCGCCGTGCCCTCGGTCACCGAGGACCTGCGGCCGGGACCGGTCGAGCTCCTCTGGATCGTCGACGTCTATCCGCTGATCGCGGCGTCGCTGCTGATCCTCTTCGGCACCCTCGGCGACCGCGTCGGCCGCCGCCGCATCCTCCTTCTCGGCTACGGCCTCTTCGGCCTGGCCTCGGCCGCCGCCGCGCTCGCGCCCAATCCGCAGATCCTGATGGTGGCCCGTGCCCTGCTCGGCATCGGCGGCGCCATGATCATGCCGGCGACGCTGTCGATCCTGCGGCAGGTCTTCCCCGACCGGCGCGAGCGCGCGGTCGCCATCGGTGTGTGGAGCGCGGTGGCCGCGGTCGGTGCCGCGGTCGGCCCGGTCCTCGGCGGCTTCCTCGTGGAGAACTTCTGGTGGGGCTCGGTCTTCCTCATCAACATCCCGATGATGGCCGCGATGCTGCTGATAGGAGGGTGGCTGCTGCCGGAGTCGCGCGGTGAGCGCAACGGCCCCTGGGACGTGATCGGCGCGATCGTCGCGGCGCTCGGTGTGCTGGGGATCGTCCTCGGCGTCAAGCGGATCGGCAGCGGCGCGGCCGTGGTCGGTCCGACGACGCTGCTGCCCATCGTCCTCGGCGTCCTGCTGCTGATCCTCTTCGTCCGCCGCCAGCGCCGCCGCACGCATCCGCTGATCGATGTGCGGCTGTTCGCCAGGCCCGCGTTCGGCACCTCCGTCGGCTGCATCGTGCTGGCCATGCTCGCCCTGGTGGGTCTGCAGCTGATCGCCGTTCAGTACCTCCAACTCGTCCTCGGACTGAGCCCCCTGCAGACCGGGCTGCGGATGCTGCCGCTGGTCTTCGCCGCGATGGCCGCCGGCCTCACCGGCTCGAAGATGCTGCAGGCCATCGGGCCGCGCGCGATGGTCTCCCTCGGCTTCGTGCTGACCGCCGTCGCGGTGCTCTGTCTGACCGCGATGAGCAGTCAGGACCGCCCCTGGCTGCTGTCCCTGGGCTTTGTGCTGCTCGGCTTCGGCTTCCAGTCCACGCTGTTCGGTGCCTACGAGTCGATGCTCAGCGAGGCTCCCGCCGAGCAGTCCGGCGGTGCCGCCGCGATCGGGGAGACCTCCTACCAGCTCGGCGCCGGTATCGGTGTGGCACTGCTCGGCAGCGTCATGAACGCCGCCTACGCCCCGGGTCTGAACCATGTGGACGGCGTCCCCGAGCGGGCCACCGCCTCGGCGGCGCACTCGCTCGGCGAGGCCTACAAGGTCGCCGCCGGCCTGGGCGGAGCCGCCCGCACCGCGCTGCGGGAGGCCGCCCGGGACTCCTTCGTCCGCGGGCTGCACGTCACCCTCATCGCCAGCGCCGTGCTGCTGCTGGTCGGCGCGGGGATCGCGCTGCGGCTGCCGCGCCGGGCGGCGGACTCCACGGAGCGGGCGGAGGCGGACGGCGAACCCGCCCCGGGCGAGGGCACGGGCGGGGCCGGCCGCGGCAGCAGCGAGCCCGCCCCGGCGAATTCCGGCCGCTGACCCCCGGCTCCCCGCACCGGGCGTACCTGCTCCGCCGCGCGGCGGTGACCCTTGCCGCGCGGCACCGCGGGCCGTACCGTCGGAAGCGCAAATAACTACCACTGCTAGTTTTTCGCGCTGATCCGCCGGAGGCCCCGCCATGTCCGCAAAGCCGTCCTCGACGCTGCCGCCGTTCGACCCCAGCGACCCCCTGGGCCTGGACGATCTGCTGACCGACGAGGACCGGGCGGTCCGGGACACCGTCCGCCGGTGGGCCACCGACCGTGTGCTGCCGGAGATCTCCGACTGGTACGAGCGCGGCGAACTGCCCGGCATCCGCGAACTCGCCCGGGAGCTCGGTTCCCTCGGCGCGCTCGGAATGTCCCTGACCGGCTACGGCTGCGCGGGCGCCTCCGCCGTCCAGTACGGCCTGGCCTGTCTGGAGCTGGAGGCCGCCGACTCCGGTATCCGCTCACTGGTCTCCGTCCAGGGCTCGCTGGCGATGTACGCGATCTGGCGCTTCGGCTCCGAGGAGCAGAAGCAGCAGTGGCTGCCGCGGATGGCGGCCGGCGAGATCATCGGCTGCTTCGGGCTGACCGAGCCCGACATCGGCTCCGACCCCGCCGCGATGCGGACGTACGCCAAGCGCGACGGGGGCGACTGGGTGCTCACCGGGCGCAAGATGTGGATCACCAATGGCTCGGTGGCCGGTGTCGCGGTTGTCTGGGCCCGGACGGACGACGGCATCCGCGGCTTCGTCGTCCCGGCCGGCACCCCCGGCTTCTCGGCCCCCGAGATCAAGCACAAGTGGTCGCTGCGGGCGTCCGTCACCAGCGAACTCGTCCTCGACGAGGTGCGCCTGCCAGCCGACGCCGTACTCCCCGAGGCCACCGGACTGCGCGGCCCGCTCGGCTGTCTCAGCCACGCCCGTTACGGCATCGTCTGGGGCTCCATGGGGGCCGCGCGCGCCAGTTTCGAGGCGGCGCTGGACTACGCGAAGACACGGGAGCAGTTCGGCAAGCCGATCGGGGGCTTCCAGCTCACCCAGGCCAAGCTCGCCGACATGGCGCTCGAACTGCACAAGGGGATCCTGCTGGCCCATCATCTGGGGCAGCGGATGGACGCGGGGCGGCTGCGCCCCGAGCAGATCAGTTTCGGCAAGCTGAACAATGTACGGGAGGCGATCGAGATCTGCCGCACGGCCCGGACGATCCTCGGTGCCAACGGGATCTCGCTGGAGTACCCCGTCATGCGGCATGCGACCAACCTCGAATCGGTGCTCACCTACGAGGGCACCGTCGAGATGCACCAGCTGGTGCTGGGCAAGGCGCTCACCGGTCTGGACGCCTTCCGGTGAGCGGCCTCGCCCGCTGAGCGGGTCGCCGCACCGCCCGGGGGCCGGTCCGCCGGTGGCTTGTGCCGCGGGCCCCCGGACCCCCGGCCGGACACACGCGGGTCGTGCTCAACTCTGGTTGAAGAAACCGCCGTTGCGGTGGGCGCGGGCCTCACCGCTGACCACCCTGTAGTCGGCCGGGGTCAGCAGGAACACGCGGGTGGCGACCCGCTCGATCGAACCGCGCAGACCGAAGGTCAGGCCGGCCGCGAAGTCCACCACGCGCTTGGCGTCGGCGGACTCCATGGCCGTCAGGTTCACGATCACCGGGACGCCGTCCCGGAACAGCTCGCCGATGCCGCGGGCGTCCCGGAAGCTTTCCGGGGAGACCGTGGCGATGCGGGTGCCCTGGTCCTGGGCGGCCTCGTCGGCCACTCGGACCCGGGGGTCGGTGACCCAGGGGCTGCCGCCCGAGTCACCGGCATCGGGTCCCTCGGCGTAGTCGTCGTCGTAGTAGCGCTCGTCATCACTGTCGTCGACGAGGCCAAGCCAGGCACTCGCCTTGCGCACCGATCCCATTGACGCCTCCTCTCACCCGCGGTCTCTGCGTGTCCGCCCCTATCGTCGTTCATGAGGCGGAGGGTGTGCCAAGTGGATAGCCGCCGCACGGGGGGTTCGTGACACATCTGGTGCAAAGAGGGTGGCGCAGCATCAGCTTACGCGCCCCGTAACGAAACTGACAGTACGACGAACATCACGGTCGGTACTCTATCGGGTGACGGGGGCCGGAGGTGGCGACATCACGGAGCGGACCCTCGGGTCGGTTCATGCACGGGACCAGGGCAAATGCCAAGGGCCTCGGCGGCGGGCCACGAGATAGCCCGATGATCGGGAGACTGGCCCATCGGAGGGGTGTTGACGCCGCGTCGGATTCCGACCTGTGTCCACCGGACCCGCTTCCCTCGAAAGTTGCCCAGGCCGATTGTCCGACCATGGCGGCCGGAACCCGATGTTCCGGGTGCGGTTCACGCCCCCCGGTCGGGGTTCCGGGCGCATCATTCACGCCACCTTTCGCCGCATCCCCGGATCGTGGCGCCGATGGGGTCCGTGGAACGGTGCGGCCGCCCCACGGACCCCGGCTCAGCGGAGCTCCGGCGGGCTGATCCGCGAGGTCTCGATGGCCGAGGGGCCGGTGCCCCACTTCTTCAGGATCCGGCCGTAGGTGCCGTCCTTCTTCAGCCGGTTGACCGCGGCCCGGACGGCGGGCGCCAGCGGAGTGCCCTTCTTGAACGCGAAGCCGACGTCCAGCCGCTTGAACTCATTGAGGAAGCGCAGGCCCGGCTGCTGTTTCACCGCGTAGCGCAGCCCGTTGATGGTGCTCATCACGACATCGGTGCGGCCCTGCTGGAGCGAGATCCACAGGGCGCCCTGCTCGGCGTAGGTCTTGACGTCGTACGGCTTCTCGCCGGCCTTCTCGCACCGGTGCCGGTTCTCCTCCAGCGTCGCCTCGAAGGTGGTGCCCGCGCCGGTGGCGACCGTCAGCCCGCACAGCTGCTGCAGGGAGCGGACCTTCTTCAGCGGGCTGTCCTTGCGGACCGCGAAGCCCTGGCCGTCGTTGATGTACGTGACGAAGTCGATGGTCTGGCGGCGCTCGTCGGTGACGCCGAAGTTGCCGGTGCCCATGTCGTACTTGCCGCTGCCGAGGGCCGGCAGGATCGCCTCGAAGCTCGCCACCTCGCGGTCGATCGTGAGGCCGAGGACCTTGCCGACGGCGTTCGCGAAGTCGATGTCCTGACCGGCCAGGGTCTTGCCGTCGGCCAGATAGGTGGCGCCGGGCGGGGTGCCGACGCTGGTGGCGACGGAGAGGCGGCCCCGGGTGCGGACGTCCGCGGGCAGCAGTTCGGCGGCGGCCGGGTCCTTCTTGACGTCCGAGACCACGTCCGTGGTGGGGAGGCCGGCGTCGGCGGCCGCCGGTCCGGTGGCTCCGGCGCCGCCCGCGGAGCCGCCCGGGCCGCAGGCGGTGAGCGCCAGGACCGCGGTGGCCAGGAGGGCGGCGGTGCGCCGTGCGGTGGTGCGGGGCATAGCGGGGCTCATGGGCGCGGACTCTCCAGGTGCTTTTCGAACGGCAGCGGGCCGATCGACTCCGGGGCGGCGGACAGATCGAACAGGGGCCGGTAACCGGCGGCGAGATACAGACCCTTGGCCTCCGGCTGGCGCGGGCCGGTCGTCAGGTAGGCGCGGGTGTAGCCGCGGGCGGCGGCATCCCGTTCCAGGGCGTCGAGGACCCGCCGGGCCAGGCCGCGGCGGCGGTGTGCGGAGTGCGTCCAGATCCGTTTGAACTCGGCGGTGCGGGCGTCGTAGCGGCGGTAGGCGCCGCCGGCGACCGGGCTGCCGTCCGCCAGGAGCAGCAGGAACGCGCCTCGGGGCGGGGCGAACTCCTCGGCCGGGTACTCCAGGCTCAGATCGACGGGTTTCTCGTACCGGGTGCGGTATTCGTGGGTGAGTTCGTCCAGCAGGGGACGGGCGAGCGGATCGCCGACGGTGGTGTGCCGGAGCGTCAGGCGGGCGGCCGGCAGCGGGCGGGGCGCGGCGGTCACCGGGCCGCCTCCGGGACGGGCCGCGGCACCGGGTCCACGGCGGCGGACGGCCACGGAAGGGTGTCGGGCAGATCGTGGCGCAGCTGCGGCAGCACCTCGGCGGCGGTCAGCCGCAGTACCTCGGCCCTGCGGTGGAAGGGCAGCCCGGCGCTGTCCACGGAGAAGAACTGCAGCGCGTGGCCGTAGGCGGCATGCTGCTGGACGATCTTGTCGACGATCCGGCCTGGGGAGCCGACCAGCGCCGGACCGTGGTCCGCGGCCTCGTCCAGCGAGCGGAAGGGCGTGTTGTTGCCCGGTACGTCGCGGGCGGCGACGGCCGCTTCGTAGTACGGCGCGAACTCCCGGCGGGCGGTGCGGTCGTCGGCCGCGGCGTAGAGCGTGCCGCCCGAACCGACCACCGCCGCCGACGGATCGTGCCCGTAGTCCGCCCAGCGTGCGCGGTAACGGTCGATCAGCCGGGCGTAGTTGGCCACCGGCTGGATGACATTGGCGGCGAAGACCGGGTCGCCCCACAGGGCGGCCAGCTCCACCGAGCGTTCGCTGGTGGCGCTGCCGTGCCAGACGGTGGGCGGCTGCTGATACGGCCGGGGGAGCGTGGTCACCCCGTCGAGCGGTGCCCGGAAGCGGCCCGACCAGGTGACCTGTTCCTCGCTCCACAGCCGGCGCAGCAGCTCGTAGTTCTCCTCCTGCAGCGCGTACTGGTCGTCCGGCGCGCGGCCGAACAGCTGCCACGGCTCGGGGGCGTTGCCCTTGCCGATGGTCAGCTCCAGCCGGCCGCCGGAGAGCTGGTCGACGGTGGCGTAGTCCTCGGCGACCCGGACGGGGTCGAGGGTGGACAGCACGGTGACGGTGGTGAAGAGCCGGATCCGGTGGGTACGGGCGGCGATCGCGGCCAGCACGGCGGGCGGTGAGCTGGACAGGAACGGCGCACCGTGCCGCTCCCCGACACCGAAGGCGTCAAAGCCCAGCTCCTCGGCCAGCACGGCGAGTTCGATGACCTCCCGGAGGCGGTCGTGCGGGGTGGGGAGGTGCCCGGACCGCGCGTCCGGGACGTTGTCGATCAAAGTCATGACACCGAAGCGCATACTGCGCCCTTCTTCGAGCATGCCGAAGGAACAACACGACAGGAAAAACGGAAAGAGGACTGCGGGCAGAGCGAGGGGAGGGGTGCGCCGGACGGCGGCGCGAGGTGTGAAGGCGCGCGGTCGGGAAGAGAAAGAACCGCGGAACGGCCCGGCCTTACCGGCGACGGGCTTCAGGGCAGGGCGTCAGCTCAACAGGACGACGACCACACACGACCGAAGTCGATGTGGTCGCGGGTGACCAGCCGCTGCCATGGATACATGCGGCTAAGTGGAACAGGCATCCGTTTCCGCGTCAACCAGGATGTGACGCACCGCTCACAGTGTGGACAGCCTTGACAACCAGGCGTGTTCGCCCCATAGCCTCAAGGGCCGGTCGTGCTGAGGGGCACGGCCCGTTCTGCCTGTGTGAAGGCGCTCCACTCCCGTGCTCGCTCTCGGCATCCACGGAGCCTTCGCATGCCTTCCGACACCCTCGACGCCCGTACCGCATCCCCCGCGGCTCCGCCCGACGACGGCACCCCGCACCCCGTCCCCCGGATCGTGCCGCGCCGCCGCACCGGCCAGTGGGCCGCGGCCGCCGCCGTCCTCGCCCTGCTGGCCCTGGCGCTCACTTCCGTCGTCCGCAACGACGCCTTCCAATGGGACGTGGTCGCCGACTACTTCCTGACCACCGCCGTACTCCGCGGCCTGGGCCTCACCCTCTGGCTGACCGTGCTCGTCATGGCCCTGGGCTTTGTGCTCGGCACCCTGCTTGCGACGATGCGGCTGTCCGGCAACCCCGTCCTGCGCAGCGTCAGTTGGGGCTACGTCTGGCTCTTCCGGTCGATGCCGATCCTGGTGCAGCTGCTGTTCTGGTTCAACATCGGGGCGCTCTACCCGACGGTCCTCGGCATCAAGACCGTCGATCTGCTCGGCCCGATCACCATCGCCCTCATCGGGCTCACCCTGCACGAGGCCGCCTACGCCGCCGAGGTGGTCCGCGGCGGCATCCTCTCCGTCGACAAGGGCCAGCTGGAGGCCGCCCAGTCGCTGGGACTGGGCGCCTGGCGGCGGCTGCGCCGCATCGTGCTGCCGCAGGCGATGCGCTCGATCGTGCCGCCGGCCGGGAACATGCTGATCGGCACCCTCAAGGGCACCTCGATCGTCAGCGTCATCGCCGTCCAGGACCTGCTCTACTCCGTCCAGCTGGTCTACCACCGCACCTACCAGGTCATCCCGCTGCTGCTGGTCGCCACCCTCTGGTACATCGTGGTCACCTCCGCGCTCGGCGTGGGCCAGTACTACCTGGAGCGGCACTACGCCCGCGGGACGGCCGGTGCCCGATGAGCCGGTCCGCGAACCCGTCCGGCCGGCCGTCCGTGGTGATCGTGGGAGCCGGGCCGCGCGGCACCGGGCTGATCGAGCGGATCGCCGCCAACGCCCCCGAGCTGTACGGCGACGCGCCCCTCGACCTGCACCTCGTCGATCCCCATCCGCCCGGCGGCGGCCGCATCTGGCGCGCCGGCCAGTCGCCCCTGCTGTGGATGAACTCCACGGCCGAGGACGTCACCATGTTCACCGACGAGACCGTCGAACTGGACGGGCCGGTGCGGCCCGGCCCCTCGCTCGCCGAGTGGGCCCGCGGGGTGCGGTCCGGTGAGATCCCCGCCGGGCCCGGCCCGGCCGACGGCGCCGCGGCGCTCGGGCCCCGTGACTTCGCCGGCCGGCGGCTGCAGAGCGCCTATCTGAGCTGGGTGTACGAGCAATCGGTGGCCGCGCTGCCGCCGCGCGTCGCCGTCCATGAGCACCGGCGGACGGCGGTACGGGTCTCGGGCTCGCGCGAGGGCCGGCAGCAGGTGTGGCTGGCGGGCCGTCCGGCCCCGCTCCTCGCCGACCTCGTGGTGCTCGCACTGGGCCATCTGGAGGCCGAACTCCCGCCAGAGCAAAGGCAGTTGGCGGATTTCGCGGCCCGTCATGGTCTGACCCACCTGCCGCCCGCGTTCACCGCCGACACCGATCTGAGCGCGCTGCGGCCCGGCGAGCCGGTGCTCGTCCGCGGCTTCGGGCTGGCCTTCGTCGACCTCATGGTGCTGCTGACCGAGGGCCGCGGCGGCAGCTACACGACCGGAGCCGACGGGCAGCTGACCTACCGGCCCTCGGGGCGCGAGCCCGTCCTGCACGTCGGGTCACGGCGCGGGGTGCCCTACCACGCCAAGATCGGCTACGAACTGCACGGCGAACGGCCGCCGCTGCCGCGCTTCTTCGGGCCCGAGCAGGTCGACGCCCTGCTCGCCCGGCCCGGGACGGACCTCGACTTCCGGCGCGACATCTGGCCGCTGATCGACAAGGAACTGGGCTACGCCCACTACCACCGGCTGTTCACCGCCCACCCCGGGCGCACCCGGATGAACTGGCCCGACTTCGAGGAGAAATACGCCGCCGCCGACCCCGGCGGCGCCGCCCTCCAGGCCCTGGTCGGCGCCGCGGTCCCGGACCCCGCCGACCGCCTCGACCTGGCGGCCCTGGACCATCCGCTGGCCGGTCTGCGCTACCCCGACGGCGCGTCGCTGCAAGAGGGGCTGCGCGGTTATATCGAGGCCGACCTGGCCCGCCGTCACGACCCCGCGCACAGCCCCGACCTGGCGGTCTTCCTCGCCCTGCTGTCGGTCTACGGCCAGCTGGTGCGGATCGGCGACCGCGGCCCCTGGTGGCACGGCTTCTTCAGCTATCTGGCCTCCGGCCCGCCGGGACCGCGCCTACGGCAGCTGCTCGCGCTCTCCCGGGCCGGTGTGGTGCGCTTCCTCGGCGCCGGGACGACCGTCACCGCGGACGAACGGCGCGGGGTGTTCCGTGCCGAGAGCGCCAGTGTGCCGGGGGAGTCGACCGAGGCGCGGGCGCTGGTGGAGGCGCGGCTCCCCGAGCCGACCGTCGCGCACACCCGGGACGCCCTGCTGCGCGCCCTGTACGCCGACGGCGCGGCCACGACGCGCACCGGGCTGCTGGCGGTGTCCGCCGCCGACGGCCGGGTGCTGGACCGGTCCGGCCGCCCGCATCCCCGCCGCTTCGCCCTCGGCCCGCACACCGACGCCCGCTCCGGCGGCGCCTTCGCCCGGCCCCGTACCAACGCACCCGCCTTCCGGCAGAACGACGCCACCGCGCGGGCGCTGCTCACCTTCCTCCGGGACCGGGCCGCCCCGCCCGTGACCACCCTCCCCGTCCGCCGCGCACCCGTCACCGAGGAATCCCATGCCGCTGACCAGTGACATCCCCGTCGAGCAGGCCGCTCCCCAACGGGCCGGACCACCGGGGGCGGACGACCCGGCGGCCCTGAAGGTCGTCCCCGTACGCCACCCCTGGCGCTGGGCCGCGATCGTGGTGACGGCGGTGCTGATCGCCCAGTTCGTGCACGGTCTGGTCACCAACCCGGCCTGGGAATGGGCGGTGTTCGCCCAGTTCTTCACCGCGGAGACGGTGCTCAAGGCGGTCTGGGTCACCCTCCAGCTCACCGTCTACGGCACCGCCCTCGGCTTTGCGCTGGGTGTCGTGCTGGCCTTCATGCGGCTGTCCGGCAGCCCGTTCCTGCGCTGGGTCGCGTTCGGCTACATCTGGGCCTTCCGCTCCATCCCGCTGATCGTCCAGCTGCTGTTCTGGTTCAACCTCGCCTATCTCTACAAGCGCCTGGAGTTCGGTATCCCCTTCGGGCCCGGCTTCTTCCACGTCGACACCATGGGCCTGGTCGGGGCGATGGGCGCGGCGGTGCTGGGCCTGGCGCTGCACCAGGCCGCGTACGCCGCCGAGATCGTGCGCGGCGGGGTGCTGGCCGTGGACGGCGGACAGCTGGAGGCGGCCGCGGCCCTCGGCATCCCCCGGCTGCGACAGCTGCGCCGCATCGTGCTGCCGCAGGCGATGCGCTCGATCCTGCCGAACGCCACCAACGAGGTCATCTCCCTCTTCAAGGGCACCTCGATCGTCTCCGTCATGGCGATCGGCGAGCTCTTCTACCAGGTCCAGGTCATCTACGGACGGAACGGCCGGGTCGTGCCCCTGCTGATGGTGGCCACCGCCTGGTACGTCCTCCTCACCACGGTGCTCTCCGTCCTCCAGCACTACGTGGAACGTCACTTCTCCAAGGGAGCCACCCGATGAGCCCACAGGGCGCGATGGTCGAGGTCCGCTCGGTCCACAAGAGCTTCGGCCCGCTCGATGTCCTCAAGGGGGTGGATCTGGACGTCCGTACCGGCGAGGTCACCGTCGTCCTCGGCCCGTCCGGCTCGGGCAAGTCCACCCTGCTGCGCACCATCAACCACCTGGAGAAGGTCGACAGCGGCTCGGTGAGCGTGGGCGGGGCGCTGGTGGGATACCGGCGGTCCGGCAACAAGCTCTACGAGCTGCGCGAGCGCGAGATCCTCAAGCAGCGCACGGAGATCGGCTTCGTCTTCCAGAACTTCCACCTCTTCCCGCATCTGACGGTGCTGGAGAACGTCACTGAGGCCCCGGTCTCCGCGCTCCGTCGCCCGAAGAAGGAGGCCGTCGAGGCCGCCCGCACCCTGCTCGCGCGGGTCGGTCTCGCCGAGAAGGCTGACGCCTACCCCCGGCAGCTCTCCGGCGGCCAGCAGCAGCGGGTCGCCATCGCCCGCGCGCTCGCCCTGGAGCCCAAGCTGCTGCTCTTCGACGAGCCGACCTCCGCGCTCGACCCGGAGCTGGTCGGCGAGGTCCTCGATGTCATCAAGGACCTGGCGCACCAGGGCACCACGATGATCGTCGTCACCCATGAGATCGGCTTCGCCCGTGAGGTCGCCGACACCGTGGTCTTCATGGACGGCGGGCGGATCGTCGAGCAGGGCCCGCCCGGCGAGGTCCTCGACCGTCCGCGCCATGAGCGCACCAAGTCCTTTCTCTCCAAGGTCCTGTGAACATGAGGAGTCATCCGTTGAACCGCCGCACCCTGACCACCGCCCTCGCGCTCGCCGCCGGCTCCGTACTGCTGACCGCCTGCGGTGGCGGCGCGGCACCGGGCGGGGGCAGCGAGCAGGTCGCCGCCGCCGGTGCGACCGGACGGAAGATCAATATCGGTCCCGACCAGCACCGCATCCACGGCACCAAGGACCCTGAGACCGCCGCGCTGGTGCCCGCCCGGGTCCGTGAAACCGGCGCCCTGCGGATCGGGGTGAGCGCCGACGGCAGCCCGCCGCTGACCTTCCACGCCACCGACGACAAGACCCTCATCGGCGTCGAGGAGGACATCGCCACCCTCGTCGCCGACGCCCTCGGCCTCAAGCCCCGCTTCGAGCCGCTGTCCTGGGAGAACCTCTTCGTCGGTCTGGACAGCGGCAAGCTGGACGCGGTGTTCTCCAATGTCACCGTCACCGAGGAGCGCAAGGAGAAGTACGACTTCGCCACCTACCGGCTCGATCAGCTGGCGATGGAGGCGAAGAAGGGCAGCGGCTGGCGGGTCCGCGGGCCCAAGGACGTCGCGGGCCGGACCATCGCGGTCGACTCCGGCACCAACCAGGAGAAGATCCTGGTCGACTGGAGCAAGGAGAACGAGAAGGCCGGCCGCGAGCCGGTCGACATCAAGTACTTCCACAAGCCCTCCGACACCTACCTCGCGCTCCAGTCGGGCCGTCTCGACGGCTTCTTCGGCCCGAACCCGACCGCCGCGTACCACGTGAACACCGCGGGCCAGACGGAGCTCGTCGGCACCTTCTCCGGGGGCGGTGACCGCGTCCAGGGCAAGATCGCCGCCACCACGAAGAAGGGCAGCGGCCTGGTCAAGGCCTATGCCGCCGCTCTGCAGAAGGTCATCGACAACGGCCGCTACGGCAAGGTGCTGGCGCGCTGGGGGCTGACCGGCGAGCACCTGAAGACCTCGCAGATCAACCCGCCCGGCCTGCCCAGGACCGCCAACTGACCGGCGCCCGGCGCAGAAAGGAAGGCCCACCCATGTCCCTGCCCCCACGCCCGCTGCATCTGGCCGTCGCGCTGGACGCCCCGTCACGGCCCGGTGCGGACCACGACGCGGCGGACCACGACGCGGCGCACTTCGTGGCGCTCGCCCGGCTCGCCGAGCGCGGCACCCTCGACTTCGTCACCCTCGGCGACAGCTTCACCCGCCCCGGACTCGACGCGCTCGCCGTACTGGCCCGGGTCGCGCCCACCACCCAACACCTCGGCCTGGTCCCCACCGTCACCACCACCCACACCGAGCCGTTCCATGTCTCCACCGCCGTCGCCACCCTGGACTGGGTCAGCCGCGGCCGGGCCGGCTGGACCGTCGGGGTGTCCACCACCGAGGCCGATGCCGCGCTCTTCGGCCGCCGGAGTGCGGCCCCGCCCGCCGAGGTCTGGCGCGAGGCCGGTGAGGTCGCCGATGTCGCCGCCCGGCTGTGGGACAGCTGGGAGGACGACGCCGAGATCCGCGACCGGGCGACCGGCCGGTTCATCGACCGGGACAAGCTCCACCACGTCGACTTCACCGGCGGCTCCTTCACCGTCCGCGGTCCCTCCATCGTCCCCAGACCCCCGCAGGGCCGGCCGGTCATCGTCGTCGAGGTGACCGGAACGGCGGCGGACGCCGCAGCGCCGGCGGACCGGGTGCTGCACGAGGTGGCCGCCGCCCACGCCGATGTCGCACTGGTCCGCGCGGAGGATCCGCAGACCGCCGGCGCTGCCCGCGCCGAGCTGCGCGAACGGGCCCGCGCGCACGGCCGGGACCCCGGCAGCCTGGTCGTCCTCGCCTCGCTGCCGGTCGAGCTGGACAGCTCGGCGGACGCCGTCGGGCTCGCCGACCTGATCCGTGACTGGCACGCCGACGGCGCCGCCGACGGCTTCCATCTGCGGCCCGCCGACCCGGCCCGCGGCCTCGGGCTGCTCGTCGACGGCACCGTCCCCGTGCTCCGGCACCGTGGCCTGCTGCGCCGCGGCTACGCCGGCGCCACGCTGCGCGAGCACCTCGGCCTGCCGCGCCCCGCCAACCGCTATGCCCTCGCCCGGGAGGCCTCCTGATGAGCCCGGCCCGCCCCGGCCCCGAAGCGCGGGGCCGCAAGCAGATACACCTCGCCGCGCACTTCCCCGGTGTCAACAACACCACCGTCTGGGCCGACCCCCGGTCGGAGAGCCAGATCGCCTTCTCCTCCTTCGAGCATCTCGCCCGCACCGCCGAGCGCGGTCTGTTCGACTTCTTCTTCCTGGCTGAGGGGCTGCGGCTGCGGGAGCACAAGGGCCGCGTCCACGACCTCGACGTGGTCGGCAGACCCGAGTCGGTCACCCTGCTCAACGCGCTGGCGGCGGTCACCGACCGGCTCGGCCTGGCCGCCACCGTCAACGCCACCTTCAACGAGCCCTATGAACTCGCCCGCCGGCTCGCCTCCCTCGACCATCTCAGCGGCGGCCGGGCGGCCTGGAACGTCGTCACCACCTCCGACGCCTTCACCGGCGAGAACTTCCGCCGCGGCGGCTACCTCGACCGCGCCGACCGCTACACCCGTGCGGCCGAATTCGTCGCCACGGCACGGGAGTTGTGGGATTCCTGGACGGACGGCGGGCGGCCCCGGCCGGTCGACCACCACGGCGAACACTTCACGGTCCGCGGCGAGTTCACCGTGCCGCGCAGCCCGCAGGGCCACCCCGTCGTCATCCAGGCCGGGGACTCGCCCGAGGGCCGGGAGTTCGCCGCCTCCGCCGCCGACGTGATCTTCACCCGGCACAGCGGGCCGGAGGCCGGGCGCGCTTTCTTTGCCGACGTCAAGGGCCGGCTCGCGGCGTACGGCCGGCGGCCCGCCGACCTCAAGATCATGCCGGGGGTCACCTTCGTCCTCGGCGACACCGCGGCCGAGGCCCAGGAGCAGGCCGCCGAGATCCGCCGCCGGCAGGTCTCCCCGCAGAACGCCCTGCTGGCCGCGGAGCAGATCTGGGGTGTCGACCTGTCCTCGTACGACCCCGACGGGCCGCTGCCGGACATCGACCCGGACCCCGGCAGCGAGCTGGCGCAGGGCCGCGTCCGGATCGCCGACCCGAAGGCCGTGGCGGACTCGTGGCGGGCGCTGTCGCGCGCCAAGGGCCTGTCCCTCCGCGAGACGGTCATCGAGACCACCGGCCGGCAGTCCTTCATCGGCACCCCGGAGGCCGTCGCCGCGGAGATGGACGCCCATGTGCAGACCGGTGCCGCCGACGGGTTCATCCTGGTGCCCCATCTGACGCCCGGTGGTCTGGACGCCTTCGT
Organism: Streptomyces sp. G7(2002); assembly: GCF_028870195.1. NCBI lineage: Bacteria > Bacillati > Actinomycetota > Actinomycetes > Kitasatosporales > Streptomycetaceae > Streptomyces > Streptomyces sp. G7(2002). The sequence goes on along the minus strand of NZ_CP102609.1, from coordinate 2,498,120 downwards.
CGACCGTGTCGTACCGCTGCTCCAGGAGCGCGGTGTCCACCGCACGGAGTACTCCGGCACGACGCTGCGCGCCCACTTGGGGCTGCCGGAGTCCGCGCCGCGGGCGGGGGAGCGGAACCGCAACGTCCACTGATCCGTCCAAGCCTCGACCGAGGGGGTCAGCGCCGCCCCGGCAGCCGTCAACGCGGCTGCCGGGGCGGAGTGCTGGGGGCGGTGGGGAGATTGCGGCCCTGTGTCGGGCGTGAGACATCCGTGCGGACCTCTTGCGCTGCGGGGGTGGTGCGCCCGAGACTCCGCTCAGCGCTTGTCAGGGGCACGCTGAAAATGAACGTGCGGATTCCCGCGTGCCCTTCGGCTGCGCCTCACGGGCTGCCCACCGGCGGCCCCCCGATCCCCTCGGAGGAATCAGTGAGGAACGAGCGCACCACCCCCCGCAGCGGCATAGCGAGACGCACCCGGCTGATCGCCGTGGCGTCCGGACTGGTGGCCGTCGGTGCCATCGCCGTCCCCACCGCCAACGCACAGAACCCCGCCCCCGCAACGACGTTCAGCGCCGCTCAGCTCACCGCCGCCGGCAACGCGGTACGTGCCGCGGATGTCCCGGGCACCGCGTGGCGGGTCGACAGCGCGACCCGCACTCTGGTCGTCACCGCCGACCGCACGGTCTCCCGGGCCGAGATCGCCAGGATCGAGCGGGCCGCGGGCAGCAACGCCGACGCGGTCCGTATCGACCGCGTCGCGGGCACCTTCCGCAAGTTCATCTCCGGCGGCGACGCCGTCTACGCCACCAGCTGGCGCTGCTCGCTCGGCTTCAACGTCCGCAGCGGCAGCACCTATTACTTCCTGACGGCCGGGCACTGCACCGACGGCAACCCGCCGTGGTACACCAACTCCTCGCACACCACGAGCATCGGTCCGACCGCAGGCTCCAGCTTCCCCGGCAACGACTACGGCATCGTGAAGTACACGAACTCCTCCGTGGCCCACGCCGGCACGGTCGGCAGCCAGGACATCACCAGCGCCGGCAACCCGACCGTCGGCCAGTCGGTCACCCGCCGGGGCTCCACCACCGGCACCCACAGCGGCAAGGTCACCGCACTGAACGCCACCGTCAACTACGGCGGCGGCGACATCGTCTCCGGCCTCATCCAGACCACGGTCTGTGCCGAGCCCGGCGACAGCGGCGGTCCCCTCTACTCCGGGACCAAGGCACTCGGCCTCACCTCCGGAGGCAGCGGTGACTGCACCTCCGGCGGCACCACGTTCTTCCAGCCCGTCACCGAGGCGCTGAGCGCCTACGGCGTCAGCGTCTACTGACGCCGGCCGGCTGAGTCCGTACGGACCCGGGATCGCGCGGCCCGGGTCCGCACGGGAGATCCCTGCACGGAACGCCGGACGGCTCCGGCGGTACGAGGGCCCCCGTCCGCCGGCGGACGGGGGCCCGGCCGCGTCCGCCGCGCGTCTCGACCGCCCTCCGGGCCCGGGCATACCATGGTAAGCAGCGCGATTCGGACACGTGCGGCACATCTTCAGGGAGCCGTGATGGTCGAAGAACTGGTGACGGCCGGGGTGGCGCTGGCCTGCACGGGCACGGTGTATCTCATGGCGGCGGCGCGAGTGGTCAAGCAGTACGAACGCGGTGTGGTGCTGCGGCTGGGGCGGCTGGTCTCCGAGGTGCGCGAGCCGGGGTTCACCATGATCGTTCCGATCGTCGACCGGCTGCGCAAGGTCAATATGCAGATCGTCACGATGCCGGTGCCCGCCCAGGAGGGCATCACCCGCGACAACGTCACGGTGCGGGTCGACGCGGTCGTCTACTTCAAGGTCGTGGACGCCGCCGACGCGGTCATCCGGGTCGAGGACTACCGCTTCGCGGTCTCGCAGATGGCGCAGACCTCGCTGCGGTCGATCATCGGCAAGAGCGAGCTGGACGACCTGCTGTCGAACCGCGAGAAGCTCAATCAGGGCCTGGAGCTGATGATGGACAGCCCGGCCATCGGCTGGGGAGTGACCGTCGACCGGGTGGAGATCAAGGACGTCTCGCTGCCGGAGACGATGAAGCGGTCGATGGCCCGCCAGGCGGAGGCGACCCGCGACCGGCGCGCCCGGGTGATCAACGCCGATGCCGAGCTGCAGGCGTCGAAGAAGCTGGCCGAGGCGGCCGAGGCGATGTCCGACCAGCCCGCGGCGCTGCAACTGCGGCTGCTGCAGACCGTGGTGGCGGTCGCCGCCGAGAAGAACTCCACCCTCGTGCTGCCCTTCCCGGTCGAGCTGCTGCGGTTCCTGGAGCGGTCCGGGCTGCAGGCCCAGGCGCAGACCGAGGCGGCCGAGGCGGAGCGGGACGGCGGCCGGCGGCCGGCCGCCCCGGCGGCGCCGCGGGCGCCGCGCACGCCCGTCGAGCACGGTGCGGAGACCGCGCTGCCGGAGCTGGCGGACCTCCCGCCGGTGGAGGACCTCCCGTAGGCGTCCCGCGCGGATGAGGTCCTGAAGCGGGGTGCCGTTACCTTCTCGATGTTCCGCTGAGCGCCGTATGTCCCCATTGATGTGGGTACATACGGCGTTTTCTGTGGCCCGGGGGGCGGTTCCCGGCCGGTGTTTTCCGGCCAGCTATAGTCCTCACACGTTGCCGTCCGCCGTGCGCCCCGTGTGCCCGCTGATGTCCGCACTCGGGAGTGAGGTGCGCGGATGTCTGTGTGTCCTTCGTGTGGCGAATGGGTGAACTCCCGCATGTGAGACCGGAACTCGGTCTTGTGCGCGAGTGAGGCGGATGGGAATACTCGGCTCCACCTTGGCATGGACGCGACTCCCCGAGACGCCGCTTCCCGGGGCGGACCCGTGCCAGTCCTGATCCCTCACTCTCCGGGCCCGGACAACTCCCCACGGTTTCCGGGCTCTTCCCCCCACGGGAGGCTCTGAGTTGAAGCACCGACGCATACCCAACCGGCGCGCCGTCATCGCGGGCGCGGGCGCGCTCGCCCTCGCCGCGACCGCCACCGTCACCCTCGCCAACGCCAACGCGTCCCAGGGCCCCGCCCCCAAGCCCACGCTCGCCAAGCTGACCTCCGCGGCGGCGACCACCCTGGCCTCCCAGCTCAAGACGGACACCGCCGGTGCGTTCTACGACGCCAAGGCCAAGAAGCTGGTGGTCAACGTCGTGAACAAGGCGGCGGCCAAGGCCGTACGGGCGAAGGGGGCGGAAGCGAGACTCGTCAAGCACACCTTCGCCCAGCTCGACTCGGCCCGGCAGACGCTGAAGTCGAAGGCGACCATCCCCGGCACGTCCTGGGGCATCGACCCGCAGAGCAACAAGGTCGTGGTGACCGCCGACCGCACGGTCAAGGGCACCAAGCTGGACCGGCTCACCAAGGTCGCCGAGGCCCTCGGCGACAAGGTCGAGGTCCGCCACAGCAAGGGTGAGTTCAAGCCCTTCATCGGCGGCGGCGACGCGATCTGGGGGAGCGGTGCCCGCTGCTCGCTCGGCTTCAACGTCGTCAAGGACGGCCAGCCGCACTTCCTGACGGCCGGCCACTGCGGCAACGACATCAAGAGCTGGTCCGACAAGCAGGGCGGCTCGGCGATCGCCACCACCGAGGACTCCAAGTTCCCCGGTGACGACTACTCGCTCGCCAAGTACACCGGTGACACCGCGCACCCGAGCGAGGTCAACCTCTACAACGGCAGCACCCAGAAGATCACCAAAGCCGCTGAGGCCACCGTCGGTGAGAAGGTGCAGCGCAGCGGCAGCACCACCCAGGTGCACGACGGCACGGTCAAGGCCCTGAACGCCAGCGTCAACTACCAGGAGGGCACGGTCGAGGGTCTGATCCAGACCGACGTCTGCGCCGAGCCCGGTGACAGCGGTGGCGCGCTCTTCGACGGCGAGACCGCCCTCGGCCTCACCTCCGGCGGCAGCGGCGACTGCTCCGGCGGCGGCGAAACCTTCTTCCAGCCGGTCACCGAGGCCCTGGAGGCCTACGGCGCGGAAATCGGCTGACCCGCAGGCACACCCTGCACAGCTCGGCGCATGGTGCCGGGCCCCGGATCCGCTCGTCGTCCGGGGACCCGGCACCGTCCCGCGGCGCTCAGCCGCCCGTGCCCGGGGCTGCCTCCCGGCCGTCGCCCGGCCCGAAGGCAGTCAGCGCCTCCTCGGCCGAGGTCCGGGCCCGGACATAGGTATCCGCCCATGCGGCTGCCGACGGAGAGTCCGATTCCCGGGCGATCCGGGCGCAGGCCGCCTCGTGATCGAAGGCCGTATGCCGCAGTGTGACCGCTCCGCCGCCCGGCCCCAGCAGCGCCCAGTGGGCGCCCGGTCTGCCGTACGGCATGCCGACGCTCCCCGGATTGACCACCAGCCGTCCGTGGGTGAACCGGACGAACGGCATATGGGTGTGCCCGCAGACCACCGTCCGTACGGCATCGGGCACCCCCTCCAGCACCTCGGCCCAGCGCTCGGGCCGGGAGTCGACGAGCGCGATCTCCGTGTCGTTGCGCGGGGTGGCGTGACAGAAGAGGACCGGCCCGAGCCCGGTCACCTCCAGCGTCGCGGTGGCGGGCAGCGACCCCAGGAAGTCCAGGTCGTCCGGGCCGAGTTGACCGGCCGCCCAGGCGTCCATCGGATCCGCCGGAGTGTCTCCCGTCCCCTGCCGGACCGCGGCCATCTCGCGGTCGGCGTTACCGCTGATCCACACCGCCCGGTCGCCGAGACCGCGCAGCAGCGCCAGGGTCTGGCGGGGGAGCGGCCCGGCGAGCAGATCACCGGTCAGCACGATGCGGTCGGCGGTGCGGACGTCCGGCTCGGCGAGCACCGCCTCCAGCGCCGGCAGCACGGCATGGATGTCGGAGAGCACGGCGACGCCCGCGCCGTGCGGGCGGGCGGAGTTCGGTCCGGCGTCGCTGCCGGGATCGGAAGTGTCCATGCGCCGAGCCTAGGGACCGTCAACGCCCCACCGCATGGCAGATCCCCGGGCACCGCCGTCCGGTGCCCGGGGATCTGAAGCGATGGTCGGGTCAGAAGTTGAAGACCGATCCCATGCCGTCGGCCATCGCGCAGGAGTTGGCGAAGGTGTAGGTGTACGAGACGCGCTTGCCCTGCCACACGCCGTCGGCGGTGACCACGAAGGGGTTCCACTCCTTGGTGCACAGCCGGTCCGACGTGGCGGCGGTCACCGCGTTGAAGTCACCGGCCACCGTGCGCAGTTGGGCGCAGGCGGCTTTTGCGTTCGGGTGGCTTCCCCGCGCCCCCGGCATACAGCTGAGCGTCACGGCGCGCTGCACCGTGGCGGTCGCGCGGCTCTCTCCCTGGCCGGTCGTCAGCACCAGTTCCGACGGGGCGTAGAGCCCGCCCGTCCGCGTGGGCTGCGCCGGTGCGGCGACGGCGTGCGCGGTGGTGGCGAGCGTGCCCATAACCAGCGCTGCGCCGAGCGCGACCGCCCCAGTGATGTACCGCATGACGAACACTCCCTTGCTCGAAGGTGCAGATACCGGACGGGAGTCTGGCCCAACCGCACTCCGAAAGCATCCCGATCACACAAGGAGCGATCGCTTTGAGTCGTTAGATGAAAGCTGAGAGTAATGGCGCGAACCGGCCGGGGGCGGTGTCGGACGGCCGGGGGAAAGCCGTGCGCGGCCAGCGGGGATGCCGCCCCCGGGGTGCCCCGGGCAAGGGCCGCTCGGCCACGGAACGAAGGAATCCGGTCGCCGACCGGTCGTTCGGGCGGGTTTCGATCTCCGGCGATTGGCCGAAGAGGGGGGCCGGAGGGTCCCTCCGTGCTGCCCGGGGTCTCCGGAGAGGTAAGAACCGGCCGCCCGCCGGTCGCCTTACCGGCCCGGTGCGCTCGTCGCGGTGCCCGCCCTCACCGGCTCCGGCCGCTCGCCGCGGCGCCCTCCTTCACAGCCTCCGGCCGCCCGCCGCCGTGCCCTTCCTCACAGCCTCCGGCCGCCCGCCGCCGCGCCCTCCCCGCCGCCGGGGCGGCCCGGGTCCCCCTCGCCGTCCCGCTCCTTCACCCCGTGGCCCCGTCCAGTTCCGGCAGCCCCGCCGTCAGTGCCCGCAGGGTCCGCACCACCAGCTCGGCGGGCCCCCGCGGTCCGTCCGGTGCCGCGTCTCCCGCCGCCCACTCCTCCACCGCGACCCGCATCGCGGTGTTCGCCGCGGCCGCGGCCAGCCGTGCCGTCAACGGGTCCGCGCCGGTCAGCCGTGCCAGGACCGGCCGCAGTGCCTCCTCGGAGTCGTGGTGCACCCGGTGCCAGACCGCGCGCAGCGCCGGATCGCCCGGCATCGCCCGCAGCAGTCCGCGGGTCCAGCGCAGCGCCTCGGCGGCCGGCTCGTCGGCGGGGGTCAGTGCCCGGTGGGCCGCCCGCTCCAGCGCCTCGCGCACGGGGAGGGTGTCCTGGCCCGCCGGCGGTGTGGCCAGATCGTCGATCCACTCCCGCACCCCGCCGGCGAGCAGCGGCACCACCGCGTCCTCCTTGGTGCGGAAGTAGCGGTAGAAGGTGCGCAGCGCGACCCCTGAGGTGCGGGCGATCTCGTCGGCGGTGACGGCGGCGCCGCGCTCCGCGAACAGGGCCGCCGCGGTGCGGGCGATCTCCAGCTGGGTCTCGGCCTTCCGCCGCTCGGTGAGCGAGGGGCGCGGCGGCGGGGTGGTGCGGGGCGCGGTCGGCATGGCTTCAGTTTACGGAGTGCTGTGACAGATCGGCATGCCACGCGAGAGTGGCACGACGTGCCACATGGGCGTTAGCGTGCCCGGGTACCTCGAGAACGGAGCTGGACCATGAACCGCTTTGACGGACGCCGCGTACTGATCACCGGAGCCGGCTCGGGCATCGGCCAGGCCACCGTCCACCGGATCCTCGCCGAGGGCGGCCGGGCGGTGGCGGCGGACGTCGATGCCGCGGGGCTGCGGATCACCGCCGACCGTGCCGCCGCGGAGGGGACCGACGGCCGGCTGGAGACCGTGGTGCTGGACGTGGCCGACGAGGCGGCGGTCCGTGCGGGCGTCGCCGCCGCGGTGGCCGGGCTCGGCGGTCTGGACGTCCTGGTCAACGCGGCGGGCATCCTGCGCGCCGCGCACACTCACGAGACCGGGCTGGACCTCTTCAACCAGGTCCTCTCGATCAATCTGACCGGCACCTTCCTGATGATCCGTGAGGCGCTGCCCGCTCTCCTGGAGGGTGAGGCGCCGGTCGTGGTCAACTTCAGCTCCACGTCGGCCTCGTTCGCGCACCCGTACATGGCGGCGTACGCGGCGAGCAAGGGCGGCATCCAGTCCATGACGCATGCCATCGCGAGCGAGTACAGCAAGCAGGGGCTGCGCGCGGTGTGTGTGGCGCCGGGCTCCATCGCCAGCGGCATGACCAGCGGTCCGGTTCCTGGGCTGCCCGAGGACGCCGATATGTCCCTGTTCACCAAGCTCTTTCCGGCCATCGGCGAAGGCTTCGCCGGTCCGGAGACGGTCGCCGGTGTCATCGCGATGCTCGCCTCGCGGGACGGCGCGTTCATCACCGGCACGGAGGTCCGGATCGACGGCGGTACGCATATGTGAGCCGGCCGCACTTCCCGTGGAACGGCTCCGTCACCGCATCGACGGCATCACGCTCTGCGTGTCCGAGCCGGTCACGTTCGGGCTAGCCGGCCCTCTTGGCCTGAACGTCTTCGGCTGTCAGGGCCTTACCGCCGATTGCCCATTCGCCACTGGGCGTCTCGGTGATCACCACATGCGTCACCGGTCGCAGTGCCTCACCTTCGATGGCGATCAACGCCTCGGAGACGTCCTCGACCATCTTCTGCTTCTCTTCGGGGGTGAATACCCCTGCGATCACCTTGATGTCGATGAATGGCATCGGATACCTCCCACGTGATGGTGAGATCCGGCCGTCATGCCGCTCCGGTTTCAGGGTCGAACGTGATGTCAACCGCTGCTTGCGCCGGCACGTTTCTCCCAGTGTCGCAGATCGACTCCTGCGACACCCGCTTGAGGAGGTGCTCCGGTGATCACGGCGCTGACCTGGGCGGGACCCGGCCTGTGGGATCACTACGCCGACCGCCCGCCGAAGTCCGTCCGTCACCACCCTTCTCGGCATGCTGCGGCTGCGAATGGTGAGTTGAGCCGCAGGGGGTACCGGACTGCGGGGGAGTTCACGTCCCGCCGGGCCTCACGCCTGCCCGGTTTCGAAGCGGCTCACCTTCCCGTTCATGAGGGGGTCTCGCCCTTCTTGCGGAAGATCGAAAGAACCAGGGTGAGCAGGGTCCCGCCCACCGCCCAGGCGGCGAGCACCAGGAGCGGGCCGGTGATCGCGTTGCCGTGGAAGTAGGCGAGGGAGCGTGCCGTCCAGGTGCCCGCGCCCGGTGGGAGGGCGGGGCCGATGGCGCGCCAGAACGGGGGCAGCAGCGGGTAGGGGTAGGCGCCGCCCGCGCTCGGATTGCCGAGGATGACGATCAGCAGGATCGCCAGGCCGATGCCGAGGATGCCCAGCAGGGCCTGGCAGGCCAGGGTGGTGGCGCCCACCGCGAAGACCACCAGGGCGCCCAGCCCCCACAGCCCGAAGAAGGTGCCGGGCAGGGCGCCGAGCACCGGCCCGACGACGATCGCGCCGGCCAGTCCGGCGGTGAGCGCGTACACGGCGAGCGCGGCCAGTCGGATGACCGCCCGGTGGCCGTTCGAGGGGCGTGCCCCGGCGCTGATCGCGAGGATCGCGGCGCACAGATAGCCGCCGACGCACCAGCCGACGACGAGGTAGAAGGACGACAGGCTGCGGCCGTCGCCCGGGGCGGCGGGTGCCACCTCGACCGTGCGGACGGTGCGGTGTCCGGCCTTCTCGGCCGAGCGCACGACCGTGTCGACCGCCTGGGCGAGGGAGGCGCCGCCGCCACCGGCGACCAGCAGCCGGTCGGTGCTCCCGCGCGGGTTGACGATCAGTGCGCCGTCGAGCGTCCGGTCCGCGATCTGCTGCCGGGCGGCCCGTTCGGAGGCCACCGGGCGCGGGTCCAGGGGGGAGCCGGGCAGCCGGTCCAGCTTGGCCACCAGCTGCGCCCTGGTCTGCGCGGGAGCGACGACACCGAGCGGCACATCCGTCGGCACGGGGTGGTGGAAGGCGCCGGTGTACGACGTGATGAACGCGATCATCAGCCCCAGGACGCCGAGCACCAGCAGCGAGGCATGGGGCGTCACCGCGCTCTTCACCTCCCCGAGGAAGGTGGTGCGGGTGCCGTCGTCCGTCGTGGCCATGGCTCGCTCCTCGCCACACTTCGGCTGCCGGTCCGGTGCTTTTGTTCCCATATCTTCCGGTTGGTGGCAGAGGTGTGCAGATCGGTGGAGCTGATCGGCGGATCGGGGAGCGGCCCTCCGGTATGTCTTCGTACGAATGTTCGATGGACGGGTTATGGTGGGAGGAGGAGCGAGGGATACAAGGTCAGCCGGGGGCGGGTGAGGTGCAGGAGGTGCGGATGCCAGGGTTCACGCATCTGCACACCGCTTCGGGGTTCTCCCTGCGCTACGGCGCCTCCCATCCGGAGCGGCTCGCCGAGCGCGCCGCCGAGCGGGGGATGGACACCCTCGCGCTGACCGACCGGGACGGGCTCTCCGGGGCCGTACGGTTCGCCAAGGCCGCGGCCGAAGCCGGTGTCCGTCCGCTGTTCGGCAGCGAACTCGCCGTGGCGGAGCGCGAGTCGGCGCCCACGCCCACCGCGCGCCGCCGCACTCCGGTGCGCGGCGGCGCCTTCCTCGACGAGTCCGCCGCCCGCGCCGTCTTCCTGGCCCGCGACGGAGCGGCCGGCTGGGCCGCCCTGTGCCGGCTGGTCTCGGCCGCCCACGCCGGGCAGGGTGAGCAGCCCGTCCTCCCGTGGAGCGCCCTGGAATCCGCCACGGACGGACTGACCGTGCTGCTCGGACCGGACTCCGAGGTCGGCCGGGCGCTGGCCGCCGGCCGCCCGGACCGCGCCGCCCGGCTCCTCGCCCCCTGGCGCGAGCGGTACGGCGAGGCGCTGCGCCTGGAGGTCGTCGACCACGGCCGGTCCGGCAGCGGACCCGGCTCCCCGCGGCTGGCCGCCCGCACCCTCGGCTTCGCCGTCGACCAGGGCCTCCGCGCCGTCCTGACCAACGCGGTCCGCTATGCCGACCCCGGCCAGGGCCCGGTCGCCGACGTCCTGGACTCCGCCCGCCGGCTGGTGCCGGTGGACCGGCACCGGCCCGAGGCCCGGGACAGCGGGGAGCGCTGGCTCAAGGACGGTGCCACGATGAGCCACGCCGCCGAGCGGGTCGCCGAGGCGGCCGGGTTCCGGCGCGGCCTGGCCCACCGGCTGCTCGCCATGACCGAGGAGACCGCCGGGGAGTGCCTGGTCGACCCGCAGGACGACATCGGGCTCGGCCGTATCCACTTCCCCGAGCCGCGGCTGGTCGGCGCGGGCCACCGCACCGCCGCCCGGGTGCTGCGCTCGCGCTGTGCCGCCGGGATGGTGCTGCGCGGCTACGACCACGACCGTGAACGCTGGGCGCGGCTGCACGACGAACTGCGCACGATCGAACGGCTCGGCTTCCCCTCGTACTTCCTGACGGTCGCTCAAGTCGTGGACGACATACGGGAGATGGGTATCCGGGTCGCGGCCCGCGGGTCCGGCGCCGGGTCCCTGGTCAACCACCTCCTGGGCATCGCCCACGCCGATCCGGTCGAGCACGGGCTGCTGATGGAGCGCTTTCTGTCCGAGCGGCGGGCGGCGCTGCCGGACATCGACATCGACGTCGAGTCCGCCCGCCGGCTGGAGGTCTACCGCGCGATCTTCGACCGGTTCGGCGCGGAGCGGGTCGCCACCGTCTCGATGCCCGAGACCTATCGCGTGCGGCACGCCGTACGGGACGTGGGCGCCGCCCTGGGCATGGACCCGGCGCGGGTGGACCGGCTGGCCAAGGCCTTCCCGCACATCCGCGCCCGGGACGCGCGGGCGGCGCTGGCCGAGCTGCCGGAGCTGCGCGGGGTGCGGGAGGCCGGCGGCGAGCAGCTGTGGCCACTGGTCGAGGCGCTGGACGCGCTGCCGCGCGGTATCGCCATGCACCCGTGCGGGGTGCTGCTCTCCGACGCCACGCTGCTGGACCGTACGCCGGTCGTCCCGACCAGCGGCGAGGGCTTCGCGATGTCGCAGTTCGACAAGGAGGACGTGGAGGACCTGGGGCTGCTCAAGCTCGATGTGCTGGGCGTGCGGATGCAGTCCGCGATGGCGCATGCGGTCGCCGAGATCGGCCGGGCCACCGGGCGCCGGATCGATCTCGACGACCCCGCACAGGTGCCGCCCGGCGACCCCGCCACCTACGACCTGATCCGCTCGACCGAGACGCTCGGCTGCTTCCAGATCGAGTCGCCGGGCCAGCGTGACCTGGTCGGCAGGCTGCAGCCCGCCACCTTCCACGATCTGGTCGTCGACATCTCCCTCTTCCGGCCGGGGCCGGTCGCCGCCGACATGGTGCGGCCCTTCATCGAGGCCCGGCACGGCCGCAAGGCGGTCCGCTATCCGCACCCCGACCTGGAGGAGCCGCTGCGCGAGACCTATGGGGTGGTGGTGTTCCACGAGCAGATCATCGAGCTGCTGCGGATCATGACGGGCTGCGGGCGGGACGAGGGTGACGAGAAGCGGCGGGCGCTGTCGCATCCGGAGCTGCAGGGCCGGGTGCGCGCCTGGTTCGCGCAGTGCGCCGAGCGGCGCGGGTACGCACCCGAAGTGATCGCGCGTACCTGGGAGATCGTCGAGGCCTTCGGCTCGTACGGCTTCTGCAAGGCGCACGCGGTGGCCTTCGCGGTGCCCACGTACCAGTCCGCCTGGCTCAAGGCGCACCACCCCGCGGCCTTCTATGCCGGGCTGCTCACCCACGACCCGGGGATGTATCCGAAGCGGCTGCTGCTCGCGGACGCGCGGCGGCGCGGGGTGCCGGTGCTGCCGCTGGATGTGAACCGGTCGGCGGTCGCTCATCGAATCGAACTGGTGTCCGGTGATGGCCTTCGCGGCGATGGTCCGGGGGACCGTTCCGCGGTCTGGGGGCTGCGGCTCGCGCTCAGCGATGTGCACGGGATGAGCGAGGCCGAGGCGCAGCGGATCGAGACCGGACAGCCCTATCACTCGCTGCAGGACCTGTGGCAGCGCGCCAGGCCGGGCCGTCCGGTGGCCGAACGCCTCGCCCGGGTGGGCGCGTTGGACGCCTTCGGGGCGAACCGGCGGGACCTGCTGCTGTACCTCGCCGAGCTGCACCGCCACGGACGGCGGGCGCCCGGGGGTCAGCTGACGCTGCCCGGCCGGGCCCTCGACGGGGCGGGCGCGGAACCGGTCGATCCGGTCGAGCCGGCCGGGCTGCCCGACCTCAGCGACGTCGAACGGCTCAGCGCCGAGCTGGGCGTCCTCGGCATGGACGCCTCCCGCCATCTGATGGCCGACCACCGGGAGTTCCTCGCGGAGCTGGGCGCGCTGCCGGCCCGGCTGCTGCGCGGCGCCCGGCACGGCGAGACGGTGCTGGTCGCCGGGGCCAAGGCGGCCACCCAGACACCGCCGATCCGCTCCGGCCGCCGGATCATCTTCACCACCCTGGACGACAGCACGGGGCTGGTCGACTGCGCCTTCTTCGACGACAGTCATGCGGCCTGTGCGCACACGATCTTCCACTCCTGGCTGCTGCTGGTGCGCGGTACGGTCCAGCGGCGCGGTCCGCGCAGCTTCAGCGTGGTCGGCGCCGCCGCCTGGAACCTCGCCGAGCTGGCCGAACTGCGCCGCGAGGGCGGGCTGGAGGCGGTCGCCGCCCGGCTCGCGGCGGTGCCGGACACGGAGGCGGCCGAGGCGGACACCCCGGCGGCGGAGCCGGGCGCCCCGGCGGCGGGGCCGGGACAGGGGGCCGGTGAGGAGTCCGGCGAGGAGTCCGGGACGGGCCGGGAGCCCGAGCCGGCCGCCGCCTCGGGCCGCACCATCCGGCTGAGCACCGGCTACGAGCTGCACCCGTGGGCCGACCTCCAGCCCCCCGGTGAACGCGCCGCCACGGGGCGCAAGTTGTGGCACTCCAGCCCGGGGAGCGCGGGATGACCCCCGCGCCGAGGCCGCCCGCCGCACCGCCGGATCCCCCCGGCGCCCCGCGGCAGCCGGGCATGCTGCACGTACGGTTCCGGACCGCCGACGGCACCCCCGTGAGCGCCGGGCGTTTCGAGCAACTGCTGGGGCTGCTGGCGCAGTTCACCCCGGTGATCGAGGCGCTGCCGCCGGACGCCGCGCTGGCGGACGTCCGCGGTGCGCTGCGCTACTTCGACCGGGACGCGACGGGCATCGCCGAACTGGTGCGGCTGCGCGCGCTGGCCTGGCACGGCGTACGGTGCACGATCGGGATCGGCGCCAACCCGCTGCTCGCCCGGATGGCGGCCCAGGGGGCGGCGCCCGGCGAGATCCGGGGCGTCCCCGATGACGCCGGAACCGTCGCCGCGTTCCTCGACCGCCGGCCGGCCTCGGCACTGCACGGCGTCGGCCCGGCGACCGCGCGCGCCCTGTGTGCGTACGGACTCGACAGCATCGGCCGGATCGCCGCCGCACCGCCCGCGACCCTGCAGCGGATCCTCGGCGCCCGGACGGGCCGGATCGTGTACGAGCGGGCCCGCGGTATCGACCCGACGCCGGTGACGCCCAATGCGGCGGCCCGTTCGATGGGCGCCGAACACCGCTTCGCCCACGACGAGTTGGACCCGGCCAGGCGCCGCCGTGCGCTGCTCTCGCTCGCCGACGACCTCGGGGCCCGGATGCGCGCGAGCGGGCAGGTGGCCCGCGCGCTCACCCTCACCGTCCGCTACGCCGACCGCTCCACCACCACCCGCACCCGGCGGCTGGACGGGCCGACCGCGCACGGGCCCGCGCTGACCGAGGCGGCCTATGCGCTGCATGCCGCGCTCGGGCTGCAGCGGGCGAGGGTGCGGTCCGTGGCGCTGCGCGCGGAGGATCTGTGCCGCGCCGAACGCGCCGCGCGGCAGCTGACCTTCGACCCGTCCGACGACAGGGCCCACCGCATCGAGGCCGCCGTCGACCGGGCCAGGGCGCGCTTCGGGACCGGGAGCGTACGGCCCGCGGCGACCCTCGGCCGGACGCCTCCGCCCCCGGGCACCAAGCCCCTCGGCCCCGGGGCCAAAGGCGACCGCGGCGGCGACCGGCCTTAGGGCCTGCCCTGTGGTGCGGTCCGGACCGGCCCGCGGCGCCCCGGTGCCTCAGCCGTAGAGCCGCTCCGCATACCGGGGGCCGTAGTGCTGCTCCAGCTCCTCCAGGGGCATGTCCTGGGCCTCGACGCCCTTGACGATCCGGGCCCGCGAGGGCAGCGCGTCCGGCTGCCAGGTCTCCGGCTTCCACAGCTCCGAGCGCAGGAACGCCTTGGAGCAGTGGTAGAAGACCTCCTCGACCTCCACCAGGAGCGCCAGCCGCGGGCGGTGGCCCTTGACGATCAGCGCGTCGAAGAACGGGGCGTCGCGCAGCAGCCGGGCGCGGCCGTTGATGCGCAGGGTGTCACCGCGCCCCGGGAGGAGGTAGTTCAGCCCGACATGCGGATTGGCGAGGACGTTCATCCAGCCGTCCACGCGCTTGTTGCCGGGGCGGTCCGGGATCACGAGGGTGGTGTCGTCCAGGACATGGGTGAAGCCCGCGGGGTCGCCCTTGGGGGAGGCGTCGCACCGGCCCTGCGCGTCCGCGGTGGCTATCACGCAGAACGGCGAGCGGGCCAGCCACTGGCGGTCGAGGTCGTGCAGCCGGTGCCGGGTCTTGTTCGCCGCATGGGAGCTGGGCTCACCGAACAGCTCGCGCAGCTCCGCCGCCGATGAGATCTCCACGATCCCGGTCAGATCCGCCGCCCCGGCCGTTTCCATCGCTGTTCCCCCTCATGTCACGTCCCTGGTCGAGCCGTTGCCGACTTTACGGGACGGCACTGACATCCACCCCGGCCGCGACGGACGGGGCGTCCTGCAGGCACAGAAACGGTGCGCGGCACCCCGGACGTCCGGTGAGGGTTGTGTGGCGCTTCCTTCACCGTCACACCGCTGGCCCACCGTGCTTACCCAGCCGTAACTTACTTGCCAGTCAACTGCGTTGGCCCTTGCGATCCGGATCGCGCGTGAACGGCTCACCGAGCACTTCGGAGTCCCCCTCACCCCGCAAGGAGCATCGTATGAAGCTGCGCTGGTCAAGAACGCTCCCCCTCCTCCCCGCCCTCGCCCTGGCCCTCGGTGTCACCGCCACCCCCGCCGCCGCCGAAGAGGCTTCGCGCCACTCCTCCAGCAGCGCCGTCAGCAGCGGCTGGAACAACTACTCCTGCAAACCCTCCGCCGCCCACCCGCGGCCGGTGATCCTGGTGCACGGCACGCTCGGCAACTCCATCGACAACTGGCTCGGCCTCGCGCCCTACTTGGTGGCCCGTGGCTACTGCGTCTTCTCCCTGGACTACGGCCAGCTGCCCGGTGTCCCGTTCTTCCACGGGCTGGGCGCGGTCGACGCGTCCGCCCGGCAGCTCGCCGCCTACGTCGACCGGGTGCTGGCCGCCACGGGCACCCGGAAGGCCGATCTCGTCGGCCACTCACAGGGCGGCATGATGTCGCGGGTGTACCTGAAGTTCCATGGCGGCGCGGACAAGGTGAACACGCTGGTCGGGCTGGCCCCCGACAACCACGGCACCGATCTGAACGGTCTGACCCGTCTGCTCGACCACTTCCCCGGCGCCAAGAAGTACCTCCACGAGCTGACCCCGGGGCTGGCCGACCAGATCGCCGGCTCCGACATCCTCAACCGCCTCAACGAGGGCGGTGACACGCTCCCCGGAGTGCGTTACACGGTGATCGCGACCAAGTACGACGAGGTCGTCACGCCCTACCGGAGTGCGTTCCTCGACGGCCCCGACGTACGCAATGTGGTGCTCCAGGACCTGTGCGCGATCGACCTCTCCGAGCATGTGGCCATCGGGCTCATCGACCGCGTCGCTTTCCACGAGACGGCCAACGCCCTGGACCCGGCCCACGCCACCGCGACGACCTGCCTGTCGGGCTGACCGGGAGCCGGCCCGGCCCGCCGCCGGAGCGGGGGCCGGGCCGCGCTCCGCACCGGCGCGACGGTCAGCCGACGGTCAACAGGGCCTCGGTGCACTGCTCCGCCAGGTCCTCGGCGTGCGGGGGCAGCGGGGTGCCGCCGCGCAGATGGCGGCGTACCAGCGACAGCGGGAGGTCGACGGCGGCCAGCGTCACCCGGTCGAAGCCCTCCCTGCCGTGCAGCCCCAGGGCCCCCGCGAGCGCCGCCAGGGCGGCGCGTACCCGCATGTTCCCCTCTTCCGCGCGCAGCAGATACTCGTCGGACCAGTCGTCCCGCCCGAACTCCTGGGCCCCGTACAGAAGCAGTGCGGCCTCCGCCGGGTGCGCGCGGCTCCACGCCACGATGTGGCGGGCGGCGGCCCGGCCCCCGGTGCGCGGGTCGTCCGACGATTCGAGGGCCTCGAAGTAGCCCGCCTGGAAGCCCTCGACGGTACGCAGCCACACCTCGGCGAGCAGTGCCGAGCGTCCGGCGAAACGGTGGTAGACCGAACCGCTGGGGGCGCCCACGGCCGCCGCCACCGCGGACATGGTGACGCCCGCGGGCCCGGACTCGGCCGCCAGCCGTACGGCGGCGTCGAGGAGCTGAGCGGTGTCGAACCGGGATGGCCTGGCCATGTTCTAGAGGGTACTCTCCACTATATTGGAGATGCGCCTCTAGAACGGGGTGCGGACCAGGTGGGGAAGGGCGTGAGGGGTATCCACGACGTGCACGAGCGGGTGCTGCCGGTGCCCGGGGCCGAGGCCGGTCCACTGACCGACGGCCTCTCCGGCGACGCCGACCCGCTCCGGCCGCGCCGCGACGCGGCCCTGGAGGACAGCCGGGACCGCGCCGAACGGGCCTGTACGGGCACCGTCGCCCGGCCCGCCCGCTGGAGCCGCTACGTCCGGACGCTGCGCCGCCTCATCGGATGACCCGCCGCAGCGTCAGAAAGCCGACGGCCGCACAGGCGAGTCCCGCCGGGATCAGCAGCAGCCGTCCGGAGAAGGCCAGCACGGCCGCCGTCAGCAGGGCGCTCACGCACCCGCCGCACCACAGGGGAGTGCGGCGTGGCAGGAGCACCAGCGCGGCGGCCAGGCCGGCGAGGGTCACCGCCGCCAGACAGGTGGCGGTGGCCCTCATCAAAAGATCCAGATCGGCGCCGCCGAAGCCCGCCGCCGCGGCCACGAGCACGGCCGCCCCGCCGAGCACCGCCAGCGACCGCCGCGGCACCTCGCCCGGCGCGCCGCCCTTGGCCAGTGCGCGCGGCGCCGCCCCGTCCCGGGCGAGCGCCGCACCGAGCCGGGAGGCCCCGGCCAGATACGAGTTGACCGCGCCGAAGGTCAGGAAGAGCGCCGCCGCGGCGGCCACGGGGCGGGCGGCGCCGCCCACGCTCCGGGCGAGCAGCTCGGTCAGCGGGGTGTCGGTGCCGCCCGCGGCCGGCCCCAGCGCACCGATCGTGGTCACCGCGAGCCCCAGGTAGAGCACGGTGATGACGGCGAGCGTACGGCGCGTCACCCGCGGCAGATCCCGCCCGGGATCGGCGAACTCGCCCGACAGATGGCTGGCCGCCTCCCAGCCCGCGAACGCGAAGAACAGCACCACGGCCGCCGACCCGACCGAGGACCAGCCGCCGGGCAGGAACGGGGTGAAATGGCGGGCGGACACCTGGGGGGCGGCGGCCAGCACCGTGCCCAGCAGCACCACCGCCAGCAGCCCGCCGAGCAGCAGCTGCACCCGTCCCGACATCCGCAGCCCCACCGCGTTGGAGACCAGCGCCACCGCCACCACCGCCCCGGCCACCACGGCGGCGCCCGTGTCACCCCAACCGGCGGCGTCGGCCACGTACTTCCCGCCGATCCAGGCCGCCGAGACCACCCCGATCGGCACCGCCCCGTAGAACCACCACCCCACCACGGCCGCCGCCCGCGGCCCGATCGCCCGGTGCACATAGGTGGCCACGCCCCCGCCGTCGGGGAACCGCGCGCCGAGCGCCGCGAAGGAGGCGGCCACCGGCACACACAGGGCGAGCAGGACCACCCAGGCCAGGATCGAGGCGGGGCCGGCCGCGTCGGCGGCGAGGGACGGCAGCGTCAGGACGCCGGGGCCGAGGACGGCCCCGGCGCACAGCGCGGTACCGCTGCCGACGCCCAGCCGCCGTACATCCGGTCGTTCGGATGCGGGAAGCAATGTCTGTTGTACGGTCACAGTCGCTGAACGTAACCGTTGGATTGATCAATGTGGCCTCCCGCCGAACATAATTCGGCCGCTGCGGTACCATGGGGGTCATGGACGACATTGATTCGGCGATTGTCCGCGAACTGCAGCGCGATGCACGGCAGACCAACCGCGACCTGGCCCGCCGGCTGAACATCGCGCCCTCCACCTGCCTGGAGCGGGTCCGCGCGCTGCGCGCCAGAGGAGTGATCACCGGCTATCGCGCGACGGTGGACCTGCGCGCCCTCAACCGGCCCGTCCAGGCGCTGCTCACGGTCCGCATCCGCCCGATGAACCGCGAGGTCATCGAGCGCTTCAAGGCCTTTCTGACGTCCCTGCCCGAGGTGCTCAGCGTCTATGTCGTCGCGGGCGGCGACGACTTCCTGGTCCATGTCGCCGTCCCCGACGTCGACCGGCTGCATGCGCTCCTGATGGACCAGGTCTTCAAACGCCGTGAGGTCGTCGACTGCCGGAGTTCGGTCATCTACCAGCATGTCGCCAACGACATCATCGAGGCGCTGCCGCCGAGCGGCTCGTAACAGGGCGGCGCCGCCCCCGAGGTGAAGAAGGGGGCGGCGCCGCGTCCCGGACGGCCGGGGTTGCCGGGCTCAGCCGCGGTGCCGGGCGGCCCTGCGGCGGGTGGTGGTGAACACGACCCCGGCGCCCACGGCGAGCACGGCGGCGCCGCTGAGGGCGAGCGGGACCGTGGAGCTGTCGCCGCCGGTCTCCGCCAGCCGCTGCCCGTCGACCGGACGGGAACCGCCGTCGGTGTGCGGGGCATTGGCCTGTGCGGCGTCTGCGCGCGCCGGGGCCCCGGCCTTTGCCGGCCGGTCCGTGCGGGTGTGCTGGCCGCCGCGGTGGTGGCCGCCGCCGTGGTCGTGGCCCGTGCCCACCGACGACTTGGGGGCGCCCGCCGCGATCTGGGCGTCGGTCGGCGCGGAGGCGGCCGGTGCGGGCGCCGCAGCGGACTTGGCGACGGTGCCGCCGGCCTTCTTGCCGAAGACGACGTCCGAGCAGGTGTAGAAGGCCTCGGGGCTGTCCGACCGCTGCCAGACGCTGTAGATCAGATGGCGCCCGGACCGCGCCGGCACCTTCGCGTCGAAGACGTACTCCCCGTTGACGAGCTTCGGGTCGACGACCTTCGCGAACGGCTTCGACTCCAGGTCGGACCACTTCAGCGGCTTCTTCGGGTCATAGCCGGCCTTGGTGAGGTACAGCTCGAAGGAGCCCCGGTGGGGCGCGGTGGCCTTGTAGTGGAAGGTGTGGCCGCCCGCCTTCATAGGGGACGACGGCCAGTCGGCGCGGGGCAGGTCCAGGCCCTTGTACTCCGCGCTGTTGGCGCTGCACAGCTTGCCGTCCGGGATACGCGTCCTGGACTGGCCACCCGCGTTGCCGTCCCGTACACCGTTCCAGTCGTAGAGCGCCTGGGTCCCGCCGGTTTTGACGGCGGCCTTGCACGCCGCGGACCGCGGGCTCTCGGGGCCCTCCGCGTAGCAGGCCGACACCCGGCTGACCGGGTCCGTCATCGAGCCGTGCGCGGCGGCCGGGCTCGCGGTGAGCACGGTGAGCGCGAGCGGGGCGATACCGGCCAGTGCGATCCCGGTGGCCTTGCGACGAACGGTCATTGTGGGGGTCTCCTTCATTCAGTGCGTCGAGCGGGGGAGTGGGGAGCGTGGGGGGGGGGCGGGACGCGGCCGCCGACGCCGCCCCCGGTGACCGGCGCCGACGGTCCGCGACCCGCCTTGCGAGAAGCACGCTAGCCGCGCTGAACAGCGGATTTGAGGGCTGAAGAGCCATCCCGGAGATCCTTATGGTGCCGTTAAGGGACGGCTAAGCGGGGGCTCATACAGGCGGGGAGGAAACGGGCATCGCCGGGTGGTGGGCGCCGCCCGTGACGGCGGTCCGGCCGTCCCGAGGGCAGCTGGCGCGGCCGCCGCGTGCCGTGCTTCGTCCGTGCCCGCAGCGGGAGTTGGCCTCAGCGGGCTGCCGTGCTCAGCGGCCCTCGGTGCTCAGCGGCCTTCCGCGCCGGTGAAGGGCGCGGCCGGGTCGTCGAGGCCGTCGAGGAGCGCGCTCAAGTCGTTCGCCGGTCCTGCCCCGGCAGCCGACCGGAGCGGCTGCTCGGCCCAGATGATCTTTCCCTGGGGGGTGTAGCGGGTGCCCCAGCGCTCGGCGTACCGGGCGATGAGGAACAGCCCCCGGCCCCCCTCGTCGGTGGTCCGCGCATGGCGGAGGTGCGGCGAGGTGCTGCTGCTGTCCGACACCTCGCAGATCAGTGCCCGGGCCCGGATCATCCGCAGGCTGATCGGGCCGGAGGCGTGCCGGATGGCGTTGGTGACCAGTTCGCTGACGATCAGCTCGGTGGAGAATTCGAGCTCCTCCAGATCCCACTCCGCCAGCCTGCCGGCCGCTGACCTGCGGGCCTGGCCGACCGCGGACGGATCGGCGGGGATCTCCCAGGTCGCGAGCTGTGACGGCGCCAGAGCCCGGGTCCGTGCCAGCAGCAGCGCCACGTCATCGACCGGCCGTCCGCCCGGCAGACCGCCGATCACCGTGTCGCACAGGTCTTCCAGCGGGGCCTGCGGAGCGGCCAGGGCGGTGCGCAGCCGGGTGATCCCCCCGTCGAGATCGAGGGCCTTCCCCAGCAGCAGACCGTTGGTGTAGAGAGCCAGCAGACTGCCTTCCGGCAACGGCAGTTCGACGGACTCGAAGGGCATCCCGCCCAGCCCCAGCGGCGGTCCGGTCGGCAGTTCCAGCAGCCGGCCGTTGCCCGTGGGGCTGATCAGCAGCGGTGCGGGGTGACCGGCCCGGGCCAGCGTGCAGCGGCAGCCGACCGGGTCGTAGACCGCGTACAGACAGGTGGCGCCGATGACCCCGTCGTCGGCGTTCGCGTCGTGGGCGACCCGGTTGAGCATGTCGTCCAGGTGCGCCAGCACCTCTTCCGGGGACAGGTCCAGGTCGGCGAGCGCCTGCACCGCGGCCCGCAGCCGCCCCATGGTGGCCGCGGCATGCACCCCGTGCCCGACGACATCACCCACCACCAGCGCGACGCGGGCGCCGGACAGCGGGATCACATCGAACCAGTCGCCGCCGACGCCGCTGAGCGAGTCGGCCGGCAGATAGCGGTAGGCGGCTTCCACCGCGCACTGCTCGGGCAGATCGTGCGGCAGCAGGCTGTGCTGGAGGGTGAGGGCCGCGTTGTGCTCGCGGGTGTACCGGCGGGCGTTGTCGATGGAGATCGCGGCGCGGGTGACGAATTCCTCGGCGAGCACCAGGTCGTCGGGCTGGAACGGCCCGGTGTGCTGCCAGCGGGCGAAGGTGGCCGCCCCCAGGAAGACGCCCCGCGCCCGCAGCGGCACCACCATCAGCGAGTGAAAGCCCAGCTCCCGCAGGTGCGCCGCCCGGACCGGGTCGTCGGCCGCCCAGCCACCGGCGGCGAGATCCAGCGTCTGGAACAGCGCGGAATTGCCCTCGACGAGACTCAGCACGACGGGCGCCGACGGGGGATAGTCGGTCGCCTCCCCGACCGCCACCACCGCCTCGGGGCAGCCCTCACGTACGGACTGCTGTCCGGCACGGCGCATGGTGACCAGATCCGCGGCGTCGACCGGGCCGGGCGTCGGTTCCTCCCCGCAGAGCAGCGCATCGAGGAGATCGACGGTGACGAAGTCGGCGAGATCCGGAACCGCCGCGTCGGCGAGTTCCTGCGCGGTCTGCCAGACGTCCAGGGAGCTGCCGATGCGTTCACCGGCCTTGTTCAGCAGCGCCATCCGCTGGCGGGCCCGGTAACTTTCCGTGACGTCCAGGACCATGTAGCAGACGCCCAGTACCTGACCGGCTTCGTCCTCCAGGCGAAAGAACGAGGTGGAGTAGGCGTGCTCCCGCTCCGGATCGGACTGCGGGCGTCCCAGGTACTCGTAGCCGACCGAGGGGGTACCGGTGCTCAGCACCTTGCGCATCTCGGCCTCCAGGGCCTCCACGGCGAGGCCAGGCTGGATGTCCGCCAGACGCTTCCCGAGGCGCTGCTCGCGGCTGGTGCCGCCCATCCGCTCCAAGGCGTCGTTCAGCCACACGAACTCCAGCTCGGCGTTCACCATGGCCACGCCGATCGGTGACATGCCGAGAATGCCCTCCAGGAACGACTGGCTCGCTCCTGACCAGGGCGTTTGGGTCATCTCGGCGGCAAGGACGAGACGTGCGGAGCGCTCTGTGGCGTCCAGTACCGGCAGTACGCGGAACTCCAGGTCGAGCCGGTGGCCGTCCTTGTGCCGTACGGCCTCCAGCCCGCTCCAGCCGTCCGCCGCCGCCAGCCGGGACTCCCACCTGTTGTCCTGCGACGCCGCGGGGGCCACCCCCGCGAACAGCTCCGCCAGGGGCCGGCCGACGGCCTCGGACACCGCATAGCCGAGAAGCCGCTCCGCGCCCTTCGTCCAGCCCTGCGCCACCCCCGCGCGATCGGCCATCACCACGGCCGTCCGCGTGAGGTCGAAGACGCCGTCTCCGGAGAGACGGCCGCTCTGGGAGGCACACATATGACCGGTCCAATGCCGGTCCCACCATGCGACGGGCCCTCTCTCACGGCGGCGCCGTCGCACACGACCGGCCTTTTCCACGGTACCCCCTCACCCTGGCCGGGCGCTCTTCCCGGCGCCCGCCCCCGCCCGCGCAGCAGGCCCACAAGACCGCATCCGCCGCCGTTGTCAGTGGGTGCTGTCACCATCGGCACATGAGCACCGACGCGCCCGCCGACCCGTCCCCTCAGCCCGCGCCCGAACCCCTCAACCCACCTGCCGGCCAGGGGGAATCACCGCTGCCGACCGCCGACGCCGCCTACTGGGAAGCGGCCGCCGCCTCCTTCGACGACGAGCCCGACCACGGACTGCGCGACCCCGCCGTCCGCGCCGCCTGGGCCGCCCGGCTGCGCACCTGGCTGCCGTCAGGGCCCGCCGCCGTCCTCGACCTGGGCTGCGGCACGGGAAGCCTGTCTTTGCTCGCCGCCGAGCAAGGCCATCACGTCACGGGCATCGACCGCTCCGAGGGCATGATCGCGCGGGCGCGCACCAAGCTCGCGGGCCACGAGGCCGCGTTCCTGGTCGGTGAGGCCGCCGAACCACCCGTGGGGGAGCGGCGGTTCGATGTCGTCCTGGTGCGCCATGTGCTGTGGGCCCTGCCCGACCCCGCGGCCGCGCTGCGCCGCTGGGCCGGACTCCTCACCCCCGGTGGCCGGATGGTGCTGGTGGAGGGCCGCTGGGGCGAGGCCGACCCGGTCGGTCTTCCCGCCGCCGAACTCACCGCCCTCGTCGCGCCGTTGGCCGCGCGGACCCAGGTGGAGAGCCTCGCGCACGATCCGGCGCTGTGGGGCAAGGAGGTGGCCGATGAGCGGTATGTGCTGCTCGCCGACCTCCCCCGCCGGCACACCGAAGTGGTCGATGTCCATCTGGTGTTGCGCCGCGGTGACGAGGTGCTGCTCGCCCGCCGGGCCAATACCGGCTATGCGGACGGTCTCTTCCACGCCCCCTCGGGCCATGCGGAGGACGGTGAGGACGTCCGGGAGGCGATGATCCGGGAGGCCGCGGAAGAGGTGGGGCTGCGGCTGGTGCCCGAGGACCTCAGGGTCGCGCTCGTGATGCAGCACTGCGCCCCGCCCCCGGCGCGGCCCCGGATCGGCTGGTTCTTCGAGGCGGCGTACGGCGCGGGCGGCGAGCCGTGGAACCGCGAGCCCGACAAGTGCGCGGAGTTGGCGTGGTTCCCGCTGGATGCGCTGCCGGACGACATGGTCGCCTACTGCCGCGCCGGCCTCGACGGGCTGCGTGCGGGGCACCGCTTCCTGCTTCACTGGCACCGGCCCGGCGACGCGATCGCCTACGACCCGGCGGGACCCGACCGCGCGGTGGTTCTCGACGGACCGGGACCGACGGGGTGAAGCGGACGAGGGCGGCGGCGCATCGGACGTCTCCCGAGAGGTGAGACCTCCCGTCACAGCAGGCGCTCCTGGCGCACAATGGATGCGACAAACAAGCGCACCGACGGGTACGTGTACGCGCGCCTCCCGGGGACGAACCCCAGGGGGACGTGCCGTCGCGCATCCGCCCGCCCCACCACCAGCACCAGGAGCGCCACCGTGTCCCCGCAGCCCTTGACCATCACCATCGATCCGACGGCGGCCGCCGCGCCGTTCGAGCAGGTCCGCACCCAGATCGCGGATCAGGCCAGGGACGGCGGTCTGCCGGTCGGCTACAAACTCCCCACCGTCCGCGGTCTCGCCGAGGACCTCGGCCTGGCCGCCAACACCGTCGCCAAGGCCTACCGCGCCCTGGAGACCGACGGTGTGATCGAGACCCGCGGCCGCAACGGCAGCTTCATCGCGGCGGCCGGGGAGGCCGCGGACAAGGAAGCCGCCGCGGCCGCCGAGAGCTACGCCCGCCGCGCCCGGCGCCTCGGCCTGGACCACCGCGCCGCCCGCACGGCCGTCGAGAACGCCCTGCGCGCCACCTACGGAGCCGATGCCTGACCGCGCGCCTGCTGGGACGGGTGCCGACCGCGCCGGTAGGTGACCCCGCACCGCCCTCCCCGAGCCATCACCCGAAAAGAAGGAACCGCATGCCCAGCAAAACGGCGCTCGTCCGCCGCCCCGGCCCCCGCCTCGCCGAGGGGCTGGTCACCCATATAGACCGGCGCCCGGTCGACCCCGCCCTCGCCCTGCGCCAGTGGGAGTCCTACGTCCAGGTGCTCCGCGACCACGGCTGGCACATCACCGAGGTCGCCCCGGCCGACGACTGCCCCGACGCGGTCTTCGTCGAGGACACCATGGTCATGTTCCGCAATGTCGCACTGCTCGCCCGCCCCGGTGCCGGTGAGCGCCGGCCCGAGGTGCCGGACGCCCGCGCGGCCGTCGAGGCGCTCGGCTGCTCCGTCAACGAGATCCGGGCGCCGGGCACGCTGGACGGCGGCGACATCCTCAAGGTCGGTGACACCGTCTACGTGGGCCGCGGCGGCCGCACCAACGCCGACGGCGTCCGCCAACTCCGGGCCGCCTTCGAACCGTTGGGCGCCCGTGTCGTCGCGGTACCGGTCAGCCGCGTACTGCATCTCAAATCCGCCGTGACCGCACTCCCGGACGGCACCGTGATCGGCCACCCGCCCCTGGTCGACGACCCCGCCGCCTTCCCCCGCTTCCTGCCCGTCCCCGAGGAGTCCGGGGCCCATGTCGTGCTGCTCGGCGGCGGCAAGCTGCTGATGGCCGCCGGCGCGCCCCGCAGCGCGGAGCTCTTCGCCGACCTCGGATATCAGCCGGTTGTCGTGGACATCAGCGAGTTCGAGAAGCTGGAGGGCTGTGTGACCTGCCTGTCCGTGCGGCTGCGCGAGCTGTATGCATGACGGGGCATCATCCCCCGGCGCGTCGTGCGCCTGCCCGGACCGCACCGCCGGCCGTGCCTATCGTGGCGCCATGAGCAACCTCGACCTCAGACCCGCGCCCAGCCTCTGCGGCGGTACCGGCCGTACGGGCCCGGTCCGCGACGTCCAGCCCGGAAAGCAGGTCCCCCTGGGCGAGAGCACCGTCGTCCGCCGACTGCTGCCGAACCTCGGCCGGCGGATGGTCGGCGGCTGGTGCTTCGTCGACCACTACGGTCCCGACGACATCGTCGACGAGCCCGGGATGCAGGTGCCGCCGCATCCGCACATGGGCCTGCAGACCGTCAGCTGGCTGCACGAGGGTGAGGTGCTGCACCGCGACAGCCTCGGCAGCCTGCAGACCGTACGGCCGCGGGAACTGGGCCTGATGACGTCCGGCCGGGCCATCGCCCACTCCGAGGAGTCGCCGCACGGCCATGGCCCGTTCCTGCACGGCGCCCAGCTGTGGGTGGCGCTTCCCGGCGAACACCGCGACACCGCCCCGGCCTTCGAGCACCACACCGACCTGCCGGTGATCAACGGCGGCGGACTGTCCGCCACCGTCATCCTCGGCGAACTGGCCGACGCCACCTCGCCCGGCACCACCTACTCCCCGCTGGTCGGCGCCGACCTCACCCTCACCGCCGGCACGGACACCCGCCTGCCGGTCGACCCCGACTTCGAGTACGCGGCCCTGACCATCTCCGGCGAGAGCGAGGTCGACGGCGTCCGGCTGGCCCCCGGCGCCCTCCTCTACCTCGGCTGCGGCCGCGGCGAATTGCCCCTGCGCGCCGACTCCGACAGCAGCCTGCTGCTCCTCGGCGGCGAGCCGTTCGAGGAAGAGATCGTGATGTGGTGGAACTTCGTGGGGCGGTCACAGGAGGACATCGAGGCGGCGCGGGCGGACTGGATGACGGGCTCCCGCTTCGGCGAGGTCCACGGCTACGACGGGGACCGGCTGACCGCCCCCGAACTCCCCCCGGTGCCACTGAAGCCACGGGGGAGGGCGCGGTGAGGCGGGCGCGCGCGTCTTGAGCGCGTCCACCACGTGACAGGCAACGTCGCGTCACCACCCGGAAGATGAAAAAGCGTTGCGCGAAAACGCCTCGGGAAAGCCGTAAAGAAAGCCGTAAAGAAAGTCAGAATCCTGACACCGTCCATGTCAGGAGTGTGCCGTGCCGGATGGCCGGAGGATGACACGGTGACGGCGAGGGCGCTTCACGACGACGGCGCGGAAATCTACTGCAATGTCATATCTTTTTCTGCTGCATTCACCGTAGCCTCGATTCTGTGCGGGGCAATGAGATCCCGCGCAGAACTCAGCGATAGGAGAGGTGAAGACCATGTACTCCAAGCCTACCCTGCTGAAGGTTGGTGAGTTTTCCAAGCTCACGATGCACAGCCGTCCTCGCCGTAAGGACAAGGGACACCGTCGGCGCCCCAAGGGGATTTTCCTCTAAGGGCTGAGGTGTGAAGGTGGCGCGAGCGAGGTACCCGCTCGCGCCACCGCCGTCATGCCAGCTCAAGGGGCGTTCTGATTCATCCTTCGGGGCCCCTCGACAGCGGTACCCGCTATGTGTCAGTAAAAGAGCTTGGACGGGGTTTCTCTCATGAAACAGTTCGATCGTGCGGGCGAATGGCTCGTCGTCCTCCCCGACCACGTGGCTTCCGTCGTCCTCGCCGAAAAGCTTGAACCCGCGCCGCAACGCGTGGATCATCCCTCCGGCCGGCCGTGGCTGATCGGTTCCTGGGAATCGGCCGACTTCCGCATCGGTGAGGCGGGCGCCACCAAGATAGCCACCCTCGGGTTCAGTTCCGCAGGCCCGCAAAGGCTCGCGCAGATCGCTGCCCGCACCCGGCGCGTCACCGACCTCGACAGCCTCGGCGGCAAGCTCCCGGGCTGCTTCCACCTGCTCGCCACCGTCGATGGTGTCACCCACGCGTACGGGACCCTGTCGGGGCTGCGCAAGCTCGTGTACGGGCGAGCGGGAGAAGTGACCGTCGCGGCGACCCGGGCCGACGTACTCGCGGCACTGACCGGCGCCGGCATCGACGAGGAGCGGCTGCTGCTGCGGTTACTCGTCGCCGAAGCCGTCCTGCACAGCGTCAACACTCCCGTATGGCGCGGGGTGCGGCTGGTGGACGAAGACAGCAGCATCACCCTGCACCCGACGGGCCGCCCCACGGTGACCCGACGGTGGAATCCGCCGCTGGACAGGCTGCCGCGCAAGCCGGCGGCGCAGAGGTTACGGCAGGCGCTCGGCGACGCCGTCCAGGCACGTGTCGACTCGGGGCTGAAGCTGACCTGCGACCTGTCCGGCGGGCTCGACTCCACATCGCTGTCGTTCCTGCTCGCCCGGAGCTACGACCAGCCGTTGACCACGCTCACCCAGGGAGCGGCCGCGCCCGGCGATGACGACCCCATGTGGGCCGACCTGGCCGCGGAGAAGCTGCCCGGGATCAGGCGGCTGATGCTCACCTTCGCCGATCTCCCGACGCACTACGCAGACGTCCTCGACGCGGCCAAGGTGCCCGGAACCGACGAAGAACCCTTTCCCGGCATCGAGGACCGGCCGATCTACCGACGGATCGCGGCACTGCTCGGCGCGGAAGGCTCCCGGGCCCACCTCACCGGCGAAGGCGGCGATGAGGTCGTCCAGGGCGGATCGGCGGGGGTGTTCGACCTGTTCCGCACCCAGCCGCGCGTCGCCCTGGCCTACTTGCGCGGCTACCGCGCCCTGTACCACTGGACCTGGTCCGATGTGGCGCGCATGGCTTTCGACCAGCGGCACCCGTACCCGGCGTGGCTGGCGGCTCGGGCACGGCGCGTCACCACCCACTCCCTCGACGACGAGAGTTCCCCCCTCATCCAGATGCCGCCGTGGGCGACCCCCGACGCGGTTGCCGCGATGCGGGACCTGCTGGCCGACGAGGCCCGGCGCACCCGTCAGCACGGGCACAACTGGACCGCCCACCACACCATTTGGGGCATCCGGTTGTGTGCCGGCCTGGTGCGTCGCACCGTGCCGCTGTACGCCGCCGAAGGGGTCCGTCTCACCTCCCCCTACATGGACGACGCCGTCATCGACGCCTGCATGTCCGCGCAGGCGCACGAGCGCCGGACCCCGTGGGAGTACAAGCCTCTGCTGGCTGACGCGATGCGCGGCATCGTCCCCGACCAGTCGCTGGCCCGCACCACCAAAGCGGAGGGTTCACCGCTGGAGCACGCCGGGATCCGCACGAACGTCGCCAAACTCGCGGCACTGTGCGAGGACTCGCGCCTGGCCGCACGGGGGCTGATCGACGCCGACAAGCTCCGCTCGATCTGCACCTCGTTCCAGATGCGCCCGTTCACCCCCTACGCGATGTCGATGACCTTCAGCTGTGAACGCTGGTTGCGCGACCTTGAATCCACCGCTGCCATGGAGGCTTCCTGATGAATCTTGAGCTGCCCGGCCATGTGTCGGTGACCCACACCGACGACGGCGGGGTCCTCTTGGACGAGAGCACCGGCGAGTACTGGGAGATCAACCAGAGCGGGGCGGCAGTACTGCGGATGCTGCTGGAGGGCGCGAGCGAGCAGGAGGCCGCGCGGGCACTGATCGCTGACCTCCGGCCCGGCGAGATCAGCCCGGAGGGCGCAGTCGCCGACATCCGTGAACTCCTGGCGCAGTTGCGGGCCGCGGAGCTGGTGGTGACGTCGTGAGCACCCCCGAAACGCTCTTCGAGACCAGCGCATCGGTCCCGGCCCGCACTCGTCTGGCCGCGCGGGTCACCGTTGCCGCCGCCCTGGCACTGGCGCGCCTGTCGCCCGCGCATATCCGCCGCGTGCTGGTCGTCGTACGGGGGACGGCGGGACCGTCCCGCTACGATCAGGCGCAGGGCGCACGTCAGGCCGTTGTCGCGGTCAGCATGATCTGCGCCGGACAGGGCTGCCTGGCCCGGTCGATCGCCACGGCTCTGCTGTGCCGCCTGGGCGGGCACTGGCCGGTGTGGCGGGTCGGGGCGCGTACCTCCCCGTTCGGCGCGCACGCTTGGGTGGAGGCCGAGGGCCGCCCGGTGGAGGAGGGCGACAACATCACCGGCTTCCGGCCATTGATGACCGTCACACCCCGCCCGGACGCCCGCGTGAGTAGGATCCGCTGAACAAATCCCCTGGTCAAGCCTAGTTTTACCCCTGCTGAAGATGTCCCTCCGAGGAGAGAGCTTTCCGTGTTCACCAGCTTGCGACCAGCGCGCAGAAGCGATGCCCTGGACTCCGACGACGCTCTGGACACCGAGCCGGCGGACGAACCGGAAGAGCCGTTGCGGGTCGGTCTGCGAGACCTGTTACGCGTCACACGCGGACACCGCAAGGCGATCGCCGTCGCCCTGGTGTTCTCGCTGATCGCCGCGGGGCTGGGCCTGGCACAGCCGATGCTGGCGACCAAGACGATCCAGGAGTTCTCCGGTGGCCGCCCCTATCTGACCCTGGCCGTGCTGCTGGGGGTGCTGTTCGTCGTCGAAGCCGTCGTCGCCGGGGTCGCCTCCTACTCCCTCGAACGGTCCAGCGAGGGGCTGGTGCTGGGGCTCCGGCTGCGGATCATCGACAAGCTGCTGAGGCTGCCGATGCGGCGCTACGAATCCCAGCGGCTCGGGGACTCGCTGTCCCGCACCACCAGCGACACCACCATGCTGCGTGACTCGCTGGCCTACGACCTGTCGGAGGTCGTCGTCGGCCTGTTCGTCGTCGTCGGTGGCGTCGCCATGATGGTCTGGCTGGATGCCGCGCTGTTCCTCATCGTGCTGGCCATCGTCGGCGTGATCGGCGGACTCACCCTGCTGCTGCTGGCCGGGATCCGCAAGGCAGTTGAGGACGCTCAGGACAGCCTCGGTGGTATGTCGGCCGACCTGGAACGAGCACTGTCGGCGATCCGCACCGTCCGCGTCATGCGCGCCGAGGACCGGGAGAGGGAACGGATCGGCCAACTCGCGCGGCAGGCTTATCAGCAGAACCTTCAGGCCGCCAAACGTGACGCCGTCATCGGGCCGATGATGACACTGGCGATGCACGGCTCCATGATGGTGGTCCTGGTCATCGGCGGTATCCGCGTCGCCAGTGGAGAAGGATCCCTGGCAGACCTCGTCGGGTTCCTGCTCTACATCACCTACATCTCGGCGCCGATTGCCAACATGTTCGACGTCATGGCGACGGTGCAGCGAGGGCTCGCCGCGTTGCAGCGCATCGAGGAAGTCACCCAGCTGCCCGGCGAGGCCGACAGCACTCCGGCCACCGCTCCGGCGGCCGGGCCCGCCGCGGTGCCCACGGCGGAGGGAACCACACCGGCCGTGGAGTTCCGCGACGTCACCTTCAGCTACGACGCAGACCGCCCCGTGCTGCGGCAGGTTTCGTTCACCGCGCCGCGCCACACCCATGTGGCACTCGTCGGCCCTTCCGGGGCAGGCAAATCCACTCTGTTCGCGTTGCTCGCCCGGTTCTACGACGCCGACGAGGGGCAGATCCTGCTCGACGGAATCGACATCACGCGTCAGATGAGCATCGACGAATGCCGCTCCAAGATGAGTCTGGTCGAGCAGACCGCCCCCGTCATGCACGGCACACTCCGCGACAACATCACCTACGCCTGCCCGGAGGCAACCGACGAGCAGATCCAGCGAGTCGTCGAACTCGCCAGCCTCAACGACCTGGTGCGGCGGCTCCCGGAAGGACTCGATACCGCGGTCGGAGAGCACGGTGACATGCTGTCGGGCGGCGAGCGGCAGCGCATCGCGATCGCCCGCGCACTGCTGCCCCAGCCGAGTCTGCTGCTGCTCGACGAGCCGACTTCACAACTCGACGCCGCCAACGAGGAAGCCCTCACCCGCGCCATCGCGCAGATCTCACGCGAGTGCACCCTCCTGGTGATTGCGCACCGCGCCTCCACCATCCGCGCTGCTGACACCGTCATCGCCCTCGACAACGGCCGGGTCACCGACACCGGGACACCTGAGGAGATCACCGCAAGGCGCGCTTTCGCGTTCGACTAGCGGTGTTACCGCGAAACCACTCCCTGCGGGCCAGAGAGGAGGCTCTCGCCACGCGGGCGGCTCGGCCGGCACCGCTGGAGCACCGGGCAGCCGGGCTCCTGACGGTCCGGCCACCGCCGGCTCACCGTCCGGACGACGAAAGGGCCACTGCTCCCTTGCCGTCCCCGGCCGCGCCGAAGCCATGACCTGCTCCAAGAGACTCCCGTACGCCATGTGAGACACCTCAGAATGGCTGGATCATACGGCGAACTGTT
Organism: Streptomyces sp. G7(2002); assembly: GCF_028870195.1. NCBI lineage: Bacteria > Bacillati > Actinomycetota > Actinomycetes > Kitasatosporales > Streptomycetaceae > Streptomyces > Streptomyces sp. G7(2002). The sequence goes on along the minus strand of NZ_CP102609.1, from coordinate 2,466,194 downwards.
CGACACGCTGCCGTTATCGCGAATACCATGCAGTAGCAAAGAGTCTTTGGTGACCAGGACGGGGGTATTGAATCGTGGACGATACCGGTTTATTCCGTACCGGGTTGGTAAGGGGCCGGTGTCCCGCCGGGGTTTCCTCGTTGCCGGCGTCTGTGGACGAAATGACGGTGAATTACTCACCTGGGCCGCTGCCCGCTGTCGGCCCACTCCTCCGGCGGCTGATTCGCCCGGCCGGCCCACGAGTACACCAGACTGTGGCTCGGGTGGTTCACGAACGCTCAGTTGAGCTGTGAAACAGGCCTTGCACATCGCCGGACCACCACCCTCCACCGCTCGCCGATCGCGCTGAGCAGTTGCGCCGTCCTGGCGCCCTGCTTTTCCTCAGGCCTTTTGCCGTACGGCGCTTGACCAGTCCCCAGTAGTTCCTGGCCGACTGCGAGTTCGGCCGTTCACCGACCCGGCGAGCGATCCCCCTTGACCGAGGGTCCGGTTTCCGACTCATCCGGGAGAGCTGACCCCTTGAGTGATTCCGTTCTCGTCATTCACGGCGCACCGGCCTATCGGTACGGCCTGGTGCTCGGACTCAAAGAGCTGGGGTTCGATGCCTGCGAAGGAGAAACGGCCGAAGCCGCGGAACAGGCCGAATGGGATGTCTGCCTGCTGCACACCCCCACGCCGGATACCTCACTTCTCACCCGGGTACGGCAGTCCGGGCAGGGGCTGGTCATCGCGCTGGTGGACGGTCTCACTGTCGACAACTGCCGGGACGTGATCGGTGCGGGAGCGCATGGAGTTGCCCCTCAGGACGCCGACTTCGACGACATCGCCGAGGCCCTTCGTCTCGCGCGGTGGGGAGAGACGCGCGTGCCCGTCTCCTTGCTGCGGACACTGGTCGACGCTTCACCTGCCGCCCCGAGCGGGCTGACCCTCAGTCAGTCGGAGACCGACGTGCTACGTCAGCTCGCCTCCGGGCGCCCCATCGCCGACATGGCCGCCACGTTGGGCTACTCGGAGAGGCAGATGTACCGGTTGGCGCGGGGTATCTACTTCAAGCTCGGCGCCGGCAACCGCAGCGAGGCGATCGCCACGGCAGCCCGTTGGAGGCTGCTTGACGATTCCTCCTGAGGGGCCGCGAGCCGGTGCGACGGCATCAAGCCCCGTGGGGTTCCTGGCCGGTGGGGCTGCCCCGTGTCAGTTCTCCCCGACCCGTGCCCCGGCGGCCCGCGCCCGCGCCCGTGCGTCGGGGCTGACACCCCGCTTGCGGGGGGACATCCTCCAGTCCGTCGCCTCCCGTTGGGCGACCCGCAGGAGGTTCCGCGGCCCGGGAGTCGCCACGACGCCGACGTAGCGGGGATCGCCGGCGAACCACGCCGCCGTGACCTGCCCGGACTTCACCGCGCGCACCCAGAAGTGCCGCCCCGTCCCGATGCCCCCGCCGTACTCCAGGCCCACGGTCTTCTCCGGGCGCTCCGGGTCCGGCACGAGGAACTGGGTGCTGCCGTTCTTCTTCGACCTGACCTCGGCGAGGCCCGCTTGCCATGGATAAACGCGCAGCACCCGACGTATTCCGGTCAGTGAGGCGGCCCCGGCCACCGCGAGCAGGGCGTACCAGATGCCGACGAACAGCACCGGCATCCACAGCACCAGCAGCCAGACCGGCGTCATGACGACCGCGAACAGCCAGGCGAAGAAAGCCGGTACACAGCCCAGCGCGGCGGCACACCGGAACATCGCGGTACGGCGCCATGCCCGGCGGGTGCCCGGGTCCTCCCAGGCCGTCTTGTAGTGCACTGGGGACGTCACTTCCGTCATCACCCTTCTCCGATCGGCCGGACACCTTGCGCGCGGCCGCCACTTCCCTGGCCTCCGGCATCTGCTCGCGCGGCTGCGGCGGAAGAGGGTTGCGGAAGCTCACCGTGCGGGCGATGCCGTGGAACATGCCACGGTAGTGCGCATGGCCGGAAGCCTTCAGCGGCGGCGGCGCAGGGCGGAGAGGAGCTGGGCGAGCACCGCCGCGGCCGCCCGGCGGCGGCTCGGCCGGGACGACCAGACCGCAGGGAGCACCACCCCGGCGAACACTGCCAGAATGATCAGTGCGAGCACTGAGCTCGCCGAGTCGGACGTGGGCCAGGACATGGCATCTCCTCTGGGCTGTGCGGTGGCCGTTGTGGCGTGCCCCGACTCTGGGCCGTCGGCCGTTCCCGTCGGCGTTTCACCGAACAACTCCGAAGTGCACAGCAGTTGGTGCAGGTCAGGTCATACGCTGCTGGGTATCGAGCCGAAACCGCACGAAATTCGGAGGGCTTCTTGGCGAGCGAACCATCGGGTGCCGTGGCGGACTTCTGCAGCGTGCTCCGGCGTCTCGTGCGTGGCTGTGACGTCCAGCAGACCGAACTCGCCAGAGCGCTCCACCGCAGTAACGCGACGGTCTCCGAACTGCTCAACGGGCGGCGCGCCACCCCGCCTTCGCTGGATGATGTCCTGCTGATCGTCAGCCACTGCCGCGCCCGCGTGGAGGGACATCCACCGCCGGGGCTGTCCCTGGACCCGGCATGGTGGCGCACCCGCCTCGCGGAGCTGGAGGACACCGCGGAGGCGCGGCGGCAGCGTCCCGAGCCGCGTGCGGAGAAGCCCCGGCCGCGGGTGGAATCGGTCGCCTTCGACTTCGCCGGCGCCGTTGACGTCCTCATCGGCGGCCGGGACGGCTTCGACGGGCTCGCCGACGAGCTGCTGGAGCCGTTGCAACTGAACGGCGGGGCGGCGGTCGAGCTGCGCGGCCTGATGGACGGGTTCGGCGCCCGGGTGCGGGCCGGCCACGGTACGACCAGGACCGCGCTGCTGTGCGCGGCGGACGTGGTCCTGCTCGTGACGGCCTTCTGCGACGCCGTCGCCGGTTCGGGGATCGGCCACAGCACCCAACTCAGCCAGGGCGCGGGCGACATCACGACGGAGGTGCTCCAGGAACTGGGGCGGATCGATCTCGGGTCGGCCCGGGTCCGGGACACCGCGGAGCTCAGGGAGGAGATATCCGCCGCCTACAGCTCCGCGACCGAGATCGTGCACGGCCTGGGCAACGCCCACGGGCATCCGCCGCACGACCTCATCCAGCAGGCGAAGCGGCGGTACGAGCAGCTGCTCTCCTCGGCCACCTGGGACTGCCCGGAACTCCGGCTCACTTCCGAGACGTACGACGTGGACCGGGAGGACGGGCAGCCGCGCACGGGCGCCGGCGGCGTCGGGCTCCACCGACTGGGCCTGCTGCTCGAAGAGTTCGCGCACGGCTGCACCGCCCCGGCCGGGCGGCGTGAGCGGCTGCGGGCCCCCATCGCGTCGGCCGAGGGATCAGGACCGGCGATCCCCACGCTGGCCGCCGGCTATGTGAACCCCCACTTCCGCGTCGCCGCGCACCCGGTCGACTGGGAGCTGTCGAGTGATGAGTGGTGGCAGCGGCAGCCGCTCCGGGACGACATCGAGGTCTTTCTGGCGGCTCATCTGCTGACCGACCGGGCAACGCGCGCGCCCCTGCTGGTCCTCGGCCACCCGGGGGCCGGAAAGTCACTGCTGACCAAGCTGATCGAAGCACGCCTTCCGGAAACGGAGTTCTTCTGCCTCCGGGTGGAACTGCGGCATGTCCCGGCCGACATGGACGTCCAGGGGCAGATGGAGGAAGCACTGTTCCGTGCGACCGGGCGCCGGACCGAGTGGCCGGACGCGGTGGACCCGGCCTCCGGGGCCGTCCGCGTCGTGCTGCTCGACGGCTTCGACGAACTGCTCCAGGCCGGAGCGGAGCGGCTCGATATGCGGCGACGGTGGGACTACCTCAAGAGCATCGAACGGTTCCAGCAGAGAGAGACCGAGCTGGGGCGCCCCACCGCCATCGTCGTGACGAGCCGCACCGTGGTCGCCGACCAGGTCTTCACACCCACGGCGAGCACGGTCATCCGGCTGGAGCCCTTCGACGACGATCAGATCGCCGACTGGCTGGAGATCTGGGCCGTCACGAACCGGCGCCACTTCCTCGCCGAGGGGCTTGAGCCGCTCACTCAGGACGTGGTGCGCCCCCACCGGGAACTCGCGAGCCAGCCCTTGCTGCTGCTCATGCTGGCGCTGTACGACGCGGTGGGCAATCCACTGCGCCGGCTCGGCGGGCAGGGCATCGAGCGGGTGGAGCTGTACGAACGGCTCCTGGTGGAGTTCGTGCGCCGCCAGGTCGTCAAACACCGGGGCCCACTGCCGAGGGCGGCCGAGGCCGACGCGGTGGAACAGGAGCTCCATCGTCTCGGGGTGATCGCGATCGGGATGTTCAACCGACGCGGCCAGAGCATCATGGCGCGCGAGGCCGACGCGGATCTCGCGGCGCTGCGCGGTGAGGGCAGCTCTCCTCTGCTGTTCGGCCGCTTCTTCTTCGTGCACGAGGCGCAGGCGGTGGTCACGGAAGGGGAGTTGAGGTCGTACGAGTTCCTGCACGCCACTTTCGGCGAGTATCTGGTGGTCCGGCTCATAGGTGACGAATTGCGTCGCACGCTCGGTGAAGGCGACGACCAAGGCTGGTCACAGGCCGACGACGGGCGGCTCCACGCCCTGCTGTCCTGCGTCCCGCTCACCGATCGCGCGGAAGTCGTCCGTATCGCGGGAGAGCGGTTGTCGCTCATCGAGACGGAGCAGCGTGCCTCGCTGACGGTGTTGCTGCGGGAGCTGTTCCGGCGGGCCCACTGGGGGAGCGATCACCGCAAGGACGTTCCGTACCGCCCCGTCACCCGGAACCGGACCGAGCGGGACGCCGTGTACAGCGCCAATCTCCTCCTGCTCGCCGTCCTTGCCGAAGACGGTGTGAACGCCTCGGAGTTCTTCGAGGAGGGGGACCCGGTCGACCGCTGGTGGCGCTGTGCGCAGCTTTGGCGGTCGCAGTTCAGCGAGGCGTCCTGGGAAGCGTTCACCCGGACGCTCTCGCTGGAACGCCGCACCCTGGACGGGCGCCTCGACAGGACGTGGGACCTGCGGATCGGCACCCGGGAGGTGGCGCCCGGGACGAGCGATCTGGCCTGGTCACTGCGGATGCCGTCATGGGGCCCGACCGCTTACCACGACACCAAGGGAGTGGACGCGGCCGATCTGATCCGGCGGATGTCCTTCCTGTGCGAGACGGACGGGCAACAGCTGCTGCACGCGCTCTCCCCGCTGCTGCACAGGCTGCCCGACTCGATGCGCACCTACCGTATCCATGACGACCAGAGCGGGTTGTCGGCTGCGCATGCGCTGGTCTCCCTGATGTGCCGAGACCCCGGGCACCCGGACGACTGGGACCGCCGCTACCACGACGTCCTGTCGGTTCTGCCGTACCTGCCGTTCGAGGACTGCGCGCCGGTCGTGGACGTCCTCGCGCGGCATCTGGTGCACGATGCGGCTCGTCTGCCGGGAGACACCGTGGTGCAGATCCTTCACGGACTGACCCAGCCACGGTTCGCCGATACGAGTCAGGTTCCCGCGCAGACCTGGATCGCCCTGCTGGGATGTGTACAGGACCAGGTGGGGCGCGCGGCCGTACCGCAGGACGAACTGGGGAAGCTGGCCGGCCGCCTCGGCACATGCACGGTGTTCGCCCTGGAGAATGAGGAAGCCCCTCAGCTGCGGTTGCTGAGCCTCCTCCGCGAAGCCGGGAGCACGCACATCTGGCACCGCACGGGGCACGCACCGGGAAGGGAAGCGCTGGACGACGGGTTCGCCGTCCTGGAGCGGATACCCGTCGCTGAACGATCGCCGGAAGTCGTCATCGGACTGCTCAGGCTGGCCCGTGAGCTCGGCCGGGACGACTGGCTGGCCGAGCACGCCGAACCGATGCTGCTGTCCTTGGGAATCGAGGGGCTGGGGCGACTGCGCGCCACCGACGTCGACTCGCTGCGGGACAGAGTGCGGGACACCGCGCTCCGCACGGCGCTGGGCAGTATCGAACGGGTGTGGCGGGGCGTCTCCGAAGACGGACGCCGGCCGTCGTCGGGCTGATTGGTCACCTTTGCCGTGGGTGCACCCGGCAGTTGGTATGGAGGTACTGGGCGCTGCCGTTCGTGAAGTCGTAGAGCGCGACCGTCTGGGTGTCCTCCAACGGATCCGCCGGTGGCATCAGGAAATGGGTCTCGCTCACCGGGAGCAGCTCATATCTGATGCGGTCCGGCTTGTGGAGGAACGCTGCCTGCATCGGGTCGAGGAACAGGGTCAGGTACAGCTTTCCGTCGTCGGCCGCCACCTCGTACCGTGCGCCGGGGCGCCCGTAGACGCCCTCGTACCGGGACAGGTCGAGGTTCAACGTCGTGTCCGGTGCAGGCAGGTCCGGGACGGTCGCCATGCCCAGATCGGTCAGGATCTCGTTGAACACCGCGTGGGAGAAGCTCTCCCGCGGTCCGCCGTTGGTCAGCAGTGCAAGGGCGGTGTTCGAGTCCGGCAGGATCCGAAGCCGGGCGTTCTGGCCGACCGTACTGCCGTCGGTCGCGTAGACGGTTTCGCCCTGCCAGTCACATACGATCAGGCCGAGTGCCCATGCCGGCCCGAACATGTACGGATCCGGTACGGGCACCCGCGAATTCAGCATCTCTTGAATGCTTTCGGCAGAGACGATGCGCTTTCCATTTGGCGCCGTGCCTTTGTTGAGGAAAACGTGCGCCATGGCGAGCACCTCCCGGGAGGTCGAGGTGAGGTTTCCGCCGGGGCCGAATGCGCGTGGCAGGTGGCGCACCGGTGTGACGAGGGGCCCCTCTTCCAGGGAACGGATCAGGTGCCCGGTCGCCGCCCGGGCTTCGTCCACCTGCTCGTGCCAGCTGTTCGTGCTGGTCAGGCCCATGGGGTCGAAGAGGCGGTGCCGCATGATGTCGTCCCAGTACGCGCCGTCGTGCACCTCCAGGATCCGCGCGAGAATGGCGTAGCCCAGCGCCGCGCTGTAGCCATGGGTGTGGCCCGGCGGGAAGACCTGAGGTGCGTGGGCGATGTTCTCGACCATGCGCGCATAGACGTCCTCGTCTTCGCCAGGGTCGCCATACGCTTCCTCGATACCGTTGGTGTGGTAGAGCAGGTGACGAGGGGTGACCTTTGCGCTTGCCTCGGGATCGGCCACCGCGAAGCCGGGCAGATACGTTCGCACCGGTTCGTCGAGGCCGACTTTTCCTTCGTCGACGAGTTGCATGAAGGCCAGTGCGGTCCACGTCTTGGTCATCGAGCCGCATTGGTAGACGGTGTCCGTTGTCGCGGGTTCCCGCGTTTCCACGTTCCTGACGCCGACCGCGAATTCGGTGAGCTCTCCGTCGTGGAGCACACCGATCGCGGCGCTCGGAATGGCGTACTCCGCCAGGAGTCCGGCGACCCGGGCCCGGATCCGCGGTATGTCGAGCGTCATCGCGGGAGACCGATCGCGTTCGCGGCGTCCGCTTCGAAGTACTCCGTCGTGGCGTAGGCACCGGCGTGTGCCTCGAAGAAGTCCCGGACACCCTCAAGGGAGTCGTGGGTGAGGATGTTCACCGCCTTGGCTCCGTCCCGGCTGGCGACCGCCAGCTTCCACGTGGCGCCCTTGGGGAGTTGGGCGTGTGCCTTCTTCAGCCCGCTCCAGAACTTGCCGTCGTCCGAGACTGTCGACACGACCATCACGTACATCTTGGGTCCTCTCTTTCCGGATGCAGAAAAGCTACGTTGCGTTTTAGGGAGCGTCAACGAAATGGGCGTGCAAATGCCCGCTAAAACCTGGATCGTTGCAACAGGATTGCGAATGAATGCAACTTCCTCCATCGGGTCGTTGCAATGTACTGTCGCTGAACGCAAGGAGAGGAGTGGCATCGGTGCCAGGAGGCAGGCTGACCTACGAGGACCGCCGACGCATCGCGGCGTGGCTGGCCGAAGGGCTCGGGTACGCCGAGATCGGCCGACGGCTCGGCCGGCCGACGTCCACGATCAGTCGCGAGGTCGCACACAACGGCGCATCCGCCCACTATCTGGCCGACCACGCCCAGCAGGCCTCCAGCCACCGTGCCCGCCGCCGCAAGCCGGCCCGGCCCGCCGAGCCGGCGACGGACGAGCAGCCGGCCCAGGCGGTGCGCGACTTCGTGGACCGGTTCGCGACGCTGCTGGCCGCGACCGGCCTGCCTCGTATGACCTCACGGGTGTTCGTGTGCCTGCTCACCGCCGACGCCGAGGGCCTGACGGCAGCCGACCTGGTGCGACGGCTGCGCGTCAGTCCCGCGTCGGTGTCCAAGTCCATCGGCTACCTGGAGGCGATGGAACTGATGAGGCGTCGACCGGATCCCGGCGGGCGCCGCGAGCGGTACGTCATCGACGACGACGCCTGGCTCCGGGCGTGGCAGGCCGACACCAGCGCACATGCCGACATCGCGGATGCCGCACAGCGGGGCATCGAGATCTTCGGCGCCGGGACGACCGCCGGTGCCCGACTCGGCACGATGGGCCGGTTCTTCGCCCGGCTCAGCGAGCAGATGAGCGGCAGCGCCCTCGCCGAAACCGCCGTGTACGACGCGCTGACCGTGCTCGCCGCCCTCGTGCACGCCGACCGCCCGCTCACCCGGGGCGCACTGGCCACCGCGCTCGACTGGCCCCGGGACCGCGTCACCGCCGCCCTGGACGCGATCCAGCGGCAGCCGGCCATCGCCGATCCCCTCGCCCTGAGGACCGTCGGGCCCCGGACATACACCGTCACCACGAGACCGGACCGCCTCACCCCAGCGCAACGCGAAGCACTCGACCGGTAAGCCGCGCCAACGACTCGATGCCGATGAGCGGGAAAGCGGGAAGCCGGTGAAGTACGGGACGGACCGGCGGCAGCCTCTACAGGTAGAGCCCCGCGTCGGCGCCCGAGTCCTGGGCCGGGACCGAGGCGGGGCGGGTGCCGCGGCGCAGTGCGTACAGTTCGGCGAGTGTGGCGCCGTCGCGGCCGATGCCCTGGTCCGTGCCCAGCCAGTGTGCCGCTTCGGTGCGGGTCAGCGGGCCGACCTCGATACGGGCCAGACAGCGGCCGGGGCGGACCACCGCCGGGTGCATCCGCTCCAGGTCCTCGTTGGTGGTCACCCCGACCAGGACGTTGCGGCCCTGGCCCAGCAGACCGTCCGTCAGATTGAGCAGCCGGGACAACGCCTGCCCCGCGGCGTGCTTGGCCTCGCCGCGGATCAGCTCGTCGCAGTCCTCCAGGAGCAGCAGCCGCCAGCGGCCCTTGCCGGTGCTGTCGTCCTCGCCGATCGCGATGTCCATCAGATAGCCGACGTCGTTGAACAGCCGCTCCGGGTCCAGGACGCAGTCCACCTGGCACCAGTCGCGCCAGGAGCGGGCCAGGGTGCGCAGCGCGGAGGTCTTGCCCGTACCGGGCGGGCCGTGCAGCAACAGCAGCCGGCCGGAGATCTCCTCGGGCGCCACCTTCATCAGCCGGTCCATCGCATCGGCCACCGGCGCCGTGTAGTTGGGGCGGATCTCCTCCCAGGTGCCCGCCGAGATCTGCCGGGAGGTCCGGTGCGGGCCGCGGCGCGGCGAGAAGTACCAGAAGCCCATCGGGACGTTCTCGGGCTGTGGCTCGGGCTCGTCCTCCGCCCCGTCCGCGGCCTGTCCCAGCACCTTCTCGGCCAGCTCGTCGGTGACGGCGGTGACCGTCACATCGGCGCCGCGGTTCCAGCGGGAGACCAGCAGGGTGAAACCGTCGCCCTCGGCGAGGGTGGCGCTGCGGTCCTCGTCCTTCGCCGCGCGCAGGACCCGGGCGCCGGGCGGCAGCAGGGTGAGCCCCGGCCGCACCCGGTCGACGGACCGGCTGCGGGCAAACGGCTGCTCTCCCTTGGCGAACCGGCCCAGGAAGAGCGCATCGACGACATCGGCGGGCGAATCGCTGTCGTCCATGGTCAGCCGGAGCGGAACGGACTCCTCGGCGGCGGACGGCTGGACGTGATCGGCACACATGCCGCCATGATCCGTCACGGCGGGCCACCACGTACACGGATTATCCCGGCGTTTCCCCGCGACCGGGCGCCGCGGTGGGCGCGGGGGCGGAAGACCGGGGCCCCGTACGGCCGGGCCGGGGCGCGGTGGTGACGGGCCGCCCACAGACGGCGCAATGACGGTCCGGCGGGCGGGCCGTCCGGAGACTGGGACGACGCGCCGCGTGGTGGGGTGACCGCCGGAAGGAGCCGCGTCCGTTGGAGCCGCCGAGCGGAACCCCCCTGACGGTGGTCATGGTCGGCCTGACCGTGGTCACCGGGATGCTCGATGCCGTCAGCTTTCTGGCGCTCGGTCAGGTCTTCACCGCCACCCAGACCGGCAATCTGCTCTTTCTCGGCTTCGGTATCGCCGGGCAGGGCGGGCTCCCGGTGGTGACGACGGCGGTTTCGCTCGGCGCCTTCGTGCTGGGCGCGGTCTTCGGGGCGCGGATGGAGTCGACCCTGGCCGCACGGGCGTACCAGTGGTTCCCGGCGGCGCTGGCCACGGAGGCGGCGCTGCTGTTCGCCGCCGCGGCGGTGGCGTGGGAGTCGGGGCCGTCCCCGGGGCTGCCGGCGGTCCGGCGCGATGTCGTCATCGGGCTGATGGCGGTGGCGATGGGCATGCGCAATGTCACCGCGATGCGGGCCGCCCCGCCCGACCTCACCACGACCGTGGAGACCCGGGCGATGACGGCCCTGGTCAGCGGGTCGCCGGTGGGGCGCGACCGGCGGCTGGGGTACGGCAGCCATGCCGCGGGCCGCCGGCTGCTCTCGGTCACCTCGATGTTCGCCGGCGGTCTCCTCGGGGCCGGGCTGCTCGGTCTGGGGACCCGTCCGACGCTGGTGCTCCTGCTGGTGGCCGTCTTCGTCGCGGCCACCGCCTTTCTCGTGCCCGGTCTCGCCCGCCGTCGGCACCACACCGAGGACTGACCGCGCAAGGGGGCGAGGGTCCGTCAAAATGCGGCGCGGGTACGGACGCAGACATCGGGATGCCTCCCGGGCCGTCCTCGGCGCCAGCCGCAAGGCAATGACATGGCGGTGAACATCCCCCCGGATCGGCAGATTTGCCGTGAACCGCAGACAACATTTGGCATGGACACTTCCGGCTTGCGGTGAGTCTTGCTACGACAGATGTGGCAGAGCTCCTGCTAAGGGAGGTTCCATGAGACTGTCCCGATTCGCGGCCTTGACGTCCGCCTTCTTCGTCACCACGGCGCTCGCGCTCACCGGCGCGAGCGCCGCCGCGTCCGCCCAACTCCCCACCGCCACCGGTTATGTGGCACTCGGCGACTCCTACTCCTCCGGCGTCGGAGCCGGCAGCTACGACAGCGCCAGCGGCTCCTGCAAGCGCAGCACCAAGGCCTACCCAGCCCTCTGGGCCGCCGCGCACTCCCCCTCGTCCTTCCAGTTCACCGCCTGTTCGGGCGCCCGAACGGGTGATGTTCTCAGCAGTCAACTCGGGCCTCTCAACAGCTCCACCGGCCTGGTGAGCATCTCGATCGGCGGCAATGACGCCGGATTCGCCGACACCATGACGACCTGTGCACTCCAGGGCGAGAGCGCCTGTCTGGCCCGGGTCGCCCAGGCCAGGACCTACATCGCCAACACCCTGCCCGGCCGGCTCGACGGGGTGTACAACGCCATCTCCCAGAAGGCCCCTGCCGCGCGGGTGGTGGTCCTGGGCTATCCGCGCTTCTACAAGCTCAGGGGAACCTGTATCGCCGGTCTCTCCGAGAAGTCCCGTGCCGCGATCAACGCCGCCGCCGACGACATCAACGGCGTCACCGCCAAACGGGCCGCCGACCACGGCTTCACCTTCGCCGATGTCAACGCCACCTTTTCCGGCCATGAGCTGTGCTCCGGCAGCGCCTGGCTGCACAGCGTGACCTTCCCCGTCCTGGAGTCCTACCACCCCACCGCCGCAGGCCAGTCCGGCGGCTATCTGCCGGTGTTCGCCTCCGCTGCGTGACGACCCGTCGTCCGGGCGCCGGGGAGAGGCCGTGATCCCGGTCTCTCCCCGGGCGTTCCGGCGGCCCGTCAGGCACCCCGCGCCGCCCGCGCAGACGTCCGACGGTTGCTCAACTCGCCCTGCTCCGGCCCTTGTAGGTGACATTCCGTATGGTGTGCGTCAACGTCAGAGCGAGGCAGGTGAATCCGGTGACCGGTCTGCACGCGTGTCCTCCAAGAGAGATAGGGTTACCCCGCCCGGGCCGGGTGCCCTCATAGGGTGGGGAGAGTCATGGAACAGATAACAGTGCGTAGCAGGGCGCGAGTCCCTGCCATCAAATGCGGGAGCGTCGCATCCAGTGCGCGTCTCGACCGCCATCTCGCGGTGCTGGGTGGCCCTGCCATCCCGCAGCGTGAGGTGGAGGGCGCGACGTCGCTGATGCAGGAGCTCACCGCGCGCGATCACTCGCGTACGAGGAACGGCCGCGGCGCCAGGGTGTCGCTGTTCGCACCGCTGCGCAGGCTGCGGCGCTCGCTGTTCGGCGGGCACGGCTGACCCGTTTGTCAAGCGGCATCTCGGGCGATCACACCGTCCCGGCGCGGCACTGCGGTCCGATCGCTCATCAGGCCCGAAGCGCCGGCAGTTCGCCGGTGTGCTCGCCGGGGCGGGACTCCTCGCCCCGGAGATGCCGTGAGCCGCTCGAACCCTCGCCCGGCCCCGTCCCCACCCGGCCGGTTGCACCACTCCCCACCACCCGTCGCGCGTGCTGCGACGGGTGGTTTGCTGTACGGGGCCGGGCCCGGCGGACCGTTCAGCTGTCCGACGCTCACACCAGCGCGAACTGCCCCTCCGGGCCCTCCTCGTGGTGGTCGAGCACGGAGGCCGGACGACGCGCGGAGACCGGCGCCGGAAGGATGCCGGCCGCCCGCAGTTCACCCGCCGTCACCTGTGGCGCGTCCGCCGTCTGCCGCCCCAACTCCGCGCACTCCGGCCGGAGTTCGGACAGCAGTGCCAGTACGGTGATCAGCTCCAGCAGCTCCGAGGTCCACTCCTGGGGCCAGCTGGTGGGGCGCAGCGCGGCCAGTGAACCGGCCTCGGGCGGTTCCGCTCCCGCGCCGGTGCGCTCGGCATACCACGCCTCCAGGACACGGACGCCGCCCGCGTGGAAGTCCCAGGCGCCCGGCGGCACCGGCGAGATCCGGCCGCTGCCGAGGAGCAGCGCCTCCTCCTCCGGGTCGTAGCCGAGGGCCCCGGGCAGCCCGCGGCCGGGCAGTGCGGAGCGGACGTACGGGCGGCGGCCGCCCGGCATCCGGGGCCGCTCGCCCGACTGCCCGCCGTCCGCCCCGTGCCCATGGGCGCCCCGGGTGCCGAGCCACAGCAGCCGGGCACCGAGCGCGACGCCGCGGTCCCAGAGCTCCGGGTCGGTGGTGAGCGGGACCGTGCAGCCGTCGGGGGAGTGGTGGGCGCTCGCGGCGAGCCAGGCGAGCAGATCCGTCGGGCCCGCCGGGCGGTCCAGACGCCGGCCGAGCAGGGCGAGCAGGCCCGGGGCGAGGTTCGGCTCCCGGCCGCCGGGCCGCCGGTAGAGCGGGTGGATCCGTCCGGGGCGGCCGGCCGGCGACCGTCCGTCCGGCAGCAGGGCCGAGCACGTCACGGCGGGGCCGGGCAGCTGCGGCACCTGCCCCCACTCGACCGCGAACAGCTGGTGTGCGTCCGCGACCCGCCACAGCTCCGGGCGCGCACCGTCGATCAGCCGGTGGTCGGGCAGCAGCCACTGCTGGTCGAACGGGCCGTGCAGGATCCGCACCGGTTCGGGGCACGGTCCGCTCGCCCGGTGGAGCCGACCGGTCGGGGTGGCCTGGCCCGGCAGCTGGCCGACGGCGGAGTGCAGGGTCCGGGCCCGGGACGGCCGGAACAGCCGCTCGCGTTCGGCCGCGTCCCCGGCGGCCACCAGCGCCGCCCAACGGGCACGCAGTGTGGCCGGGTCCGGCGCCCGTACCCAGGAACGGCCGAGCCGCAGCGGCGCCACGGACCACGGCATGAGATCGGACAGCCGTGGCGCGTCCTGCTTCGCCGTCACGCGGAGCCCCTCCCGGACCGTTCGGTTGACCCCGGCATGGTATCCAGCGCCCCCGTGGCCGCACCGAATCCGCAGGCCATACCACTCTTCCAGGGCGGGCGCAGGCGGTCTTCCGCTTGCTGATCTTGACGGAGTACGGTCCTCGCCGTACGCCCGACCACGCGGTGCGGACCCGGCTCCGTCCCGCGCGCGCCGGGACCTGCTCAGGGGAGGACCGTCATGACGGACACCACCTCCTCCACGCCGGAACGGCGCGGGGGAACCCCGATCGGTGCCCGGGCCGCGGCACGGCTGGACCGGCTGCCGCCGTCCCGGTGGCACCGCCGGATCACCCTCATCGTCGGCATCGGCGCCTTCTTCGACCTCTACGAGATCTTCCTCGGCGGGGTGCTGGCCGCGGCCCTCGCCGAACAGTGGCACCTCGGGCACACCGCGAAGTCCTGGGTGATCGCCGCCGGCTTCCTCGGGATGTTCGTCGGGGCGAATGTGCTGTCGGTGCTCGCCGACCGTTTCGGGCGGCGCCGGATGTTCCTGGTCAACCTGGGGGCGTATGCGTTCTTCTCGCTGCTGTGCGCCGCCGCCCCGGACCTGTCCTGGCTCCTGGTGCTCCGCTTTCTGTCCGGCCTGGGGCTCGGCGCCGAACTCGTGCTGGTGGACACCTATCTCGCGGAGTTCCTGCCCCGGGCGGTGCGCGGCCGCTATATCGCCTGGGCGTACACCCTCGGCTTCGTCGGGGTTCCGGTCGCCGCGCTGCTCGGTGCCCGGCTGGTGGCCGCGCATCAGCTGTTCGGCATCGAAGGCTGGCGCTGGCTGCTGGTTGCCGGGGCGCTGGGCGCCGCGTTCCTCCAGCTGATGCGGCGCCAACTCCCGGAATCACCGAGGTGGTTGACGGTGCACGGGCGCGGCGAGGAGGCCGAGCGGATCGTGGCCGGGCTGGAGGAGCGAGTGGTCCGGGAGCGCGGCGGCAGCCTGCCGTCCGTGCCGGAAGCGGAGACCGTACCGGAGCGGAAGGTGCCGCTGGCGGAGATGTTCCGGGGCGAGCAGCGGCGGCGGACCGTCATGTGGTGGATCTTCCAGGTGCTGCAGACCGTCGGCTACTACGGCTTCGGGTCGCTGGCGCCGGTCGTGCTCACCGCGAAGGGCCACACCGTCACCGAGTCGCTGCTGTACGCGGCGTTGAGCTTCTGCGGCTATCCGATCGGCTCCGCGCTGTCCATCCCGCTCATCGACCGGATCGAGCGCCGGACACTGATCATCGCCTCGGCCCTGGGCATCGCCGGCTGTGGCCTGGCCTTCGGCTTCGCCACCGCCACCTGGGCCATCGTCACCTTCGGCTTCCTGCTGACGGTGTGCAGCAATGTCTTCTCCAACGCCTTCCACGTCTACCAGACCGAGCTCTTCCCGACCGGTCTGCGCAGCAGCGCCATCGGCATCGCCTACTCGCTGTCCCGCCTCACCTCGGTCGTCCTGCCGTTCGTCGCGCTGAGCGCCCTGACGAGCCTCGGGGCGGCCGCGGTCTTCACTGGCTCGGCGCTGCTGATGCTGCTGCTGTGCCTGGACGTGGCGCTCCTGGGGCCGCGTAGTACTGGGCGGAGCCTTGAGCGGATCTGAGGCCTTCCCACGTTTTCGGCTTTCCCGCCGTGGTGGCTTCTCGCCGTTGCGGGTCCGCTGCGCGGGGCTTGGGCGCGGGTGATGTCTGCGGGTGCCCTCGCCGTGGCGCCTGGCGGCGGGCGGGGTCCGCTGCGCGGGGCTGTCGGGGTGCGGTGACGGGCCTCCGGGGCCGGTGTGTGGGACTGCTTCGCTTTACGTCCCACACACCGGCCCCTCCGGCCCGTCCCCTCCCGTTGGTGGGTGGGAGAAGGGCCGGTGGGGTTTGCGTGAGTGGTCCGGTGCGGCTCGTGGGAGAGGTTTGAGGTTTACGGTGGCCCGCCCCCACTCCCGTTCACTGACTCCTCCCACGGGAGGGGACGGGCCGGAGGGGCCTGGTGTGTGGACGTAAAGCGAAGCAGTCCACACACCAGGCCCCGGAGGTCCGTCACCGCACCCGACAACCACCCGCCCGCCGCAGGCGCAACGGCGAGGAACCCGCAAGCGTCACCCGCGCCCACGCCCCGCGCAGCGGACCCGCAACGGAGGGGCACCTCCAAGCATCACCCGCGCCCAAGCCCCGCGCAGCGGACCCGTAACGGCGAGAAGTCCCACGGAGGGACAGCCGAAAACGTGGGAGGTCAGGCGTCCATCGTGACCGTGAACGAGAAACAGTCGCCCCGGTAGTGGATCCGCGCGACATCCACCGCGCGGCCGTCCTCGTCGTAGGTGACGCCCGTGTAGTGGAGGATCGGGCTGAGCAGTGGGATCTGGAGGAGCCGGGCGGTTTCCGGGTCGGCCAGCCGCGCCTCGACGGTGTCGGTGATCCGGCTGATCCGTACGCCGACCGCGTCCCGCAGCACCTTCGTCATCGGCCAGCGCAGCAGATCCGCCGGATCGATCGCCGCGGCGACCTCGGGGTGTACGTAGTTGTATGCGTGGTTGGTGGGCTCGCCGGTCTCCTCGTCGCTGCGCAGTCGGCGGAAGCCGGTCACCTCCGCCAGATCCGGGAAGTACTCGGACAGTTCGGGTGGAACCGCGGTGCGGCCGTGCTCCAGCAGCTCGGTGCTCATCCCGGACTGCTGGGCCACGATCGCGTCCACGGAACCCAGCAGCCGGACCGGCGCACCGCGTTGGGCGCTCGGCTCGATGAAGGTGCCACGGCGCCGGTGCCGGCTGATCAGGCCCTCCGTCTCCAGCTCCTTGAGGGCCTGGCGCATGGTCAGCACGCTCACGCCGTAGTGCGCGGCGAGCGCGTCCTCGGTGGGCAGCCGCAGCGGCGCCTCCGGGGAGCGGCCCAGTATGGAGGCGCGCAACGACTGCGAGACCTGATACCAGAGCGGCAGCTTGCGGTTCAGGGCGAGCGAGTCGGGAGCGAAGGTGGTCACGAGGCGTTCCCCGGTGTCACGGGCGGAAGTGGCGCTGGAGACCCTGCCATACGTCGTCATATCCGCGCTGCAGATGGCCGGCGTCCCGGGCCTGCTCGGTCAGGGTCAGCGGCCAGCGGGTCTCGAACATGAAGGCCAGCCCGTCGTCGATCTTCTGCGGCCGCAGCTCGGCGGCGCTCGCCCGGTCGAAGGTCTCCCGGTCCGGCCCGTGCGCCGACATCATGTTGTGCAGCGAGCCGCCGCCCGGGACGAAGCCCTCCGCCTTGGCGTCATAGGCGCCTTCGATCAGGCCCATGTACTCGGTCATCACATTGCGGTGGAAGTAGGGCGGCCGGAAGGTGTCCTCGCCGACCAGCCAGCGGGGCGCGAAGGCCACGAAGTCCACGCCCGCCAGGCCCGGGGTGTCGGAGGGGGAGGTGAGGACGGTGAAGATCGACGGGTCGGGGTGGTCGTAGCTGATCGAGCCGATGACATTGAAGCGGCGCAGGTCGTAGACGTACGGGACGTGGTTGCCGTGCCAGGCGACGACATCCAGGGGGGAGTGGTCGTAGGTGGCCGTCCAGAGGTTGCCGCAGAACTTGTTGACGACCTCGACGGGGCCCTCGACGTCCTCGTAGGCGGCGACGGGGGCGCGGAAGTCACGGGGGTTGGCCAGGCCGTTGGCGCCGATCGGGCCGAGGTCGGGGAGCTGGAAGGGCCGGCCGTAGTTCTCACAGACATAGCCGCGGGCGGTCGCGTCCAGCAGTTCGACGCGGAAGCGGACACCACGCGGGATCAGCGCCACTTCGCCCGGCGCGGCGTGCAGCAGACCGAGTTCGGTGCGCAGCAGCAGCCCGCCCTGCTCCGGCACGATCAGCAGCTCGCCGTCCGCGTTGCCGAACACCCGCCGGTCCATGGAGGTGTTGGCGTAGTAGAGGTGGACGGCCATACCGGTGCGCTGGGTGGCGTCGCCGTTGCCGCCCAGGGTCCACAGGCCGTCCAGGAAGTCGGCCGGGCCGGCGGGCTCGGGCAGCGGGTTCCAGCGCAGCCGGTTGGGGTCGGGGGCGCAGTCGGTGAACGGCGCCGAGCGGACCGCGTGCTGCTCGGCGCGGACGAAGGGCGGATGGGCGGCCGACGGGCGGATGCGGTAGAGCCAGGAGCGCAGGTTGTGGCTGCGGGGTTCGGTGAAGGCCGAACCGCTGAGCTGCTCGGCATACAGGCCGAGCGGCGCCCGCTGGGGGGAGTTGCGGCCCACCGGCAGCGCGCCCGGGACGGCCTCCGAGCTGTGCTCGTTGCCGAAGCCGGTGAGGTACGCCAGCCCTTCCGCCGTCTTCCTCGCCTGCTCGTTGCCCGTGCCTGTCATCGCGTGCTCCCGCCGCTCAAGGAATCCTATGCAAGACCTTAGGATTGCGGTGGGGAGGCGTCAACGGAGAGTCCCGGCCGCGTCGGCCGGATCGCTGCGCTCGTGCACGCCCGCCCCGGCGGCGGGCAGGATGGTCGGGTGCAGCAGCCGACCCCCCGCCCCGCCCTGCCACCCGCGTCCCTGCGCCGTGCGCCCGTCCAGCAGCGCAGCGCCCAGCGGCTGGCCAGAATCCTCGACGCCTGCGCCGAGGTGCTGGAGGAGACCGGGTACGAGGACCTGAGCACCCGCGCCGTGGCCGGCCGGGCCGGGGTCCCGATCGGCTCCGTCTACCGCTTCTTCCCCAACAAGCGCGCCATGGCCGAGGCTCTCGCCCGGCGCAATCTCGACGCCTATGCGGACCGCATCACCGCCCGGCTGACCGCCCCGGCGCACACCCCGCTCCCGTGGCGCCATGCGATGGATGTGGTGGTCGACGAATACCTCGCCATGAAGCGGACGGTGCCGGGCTTCGCCCTGGTGGAGTTCACCGTCCCCGCCCCGAGCGCCACCCGGCAGGCCAATTACGAGGTCGCCGACCGGCTGCTGGCCCTCTTCGCCGGCCCGCTCGGACTGGACGCCGCCGACGAGCGGCTGCGCACCGCCTTCCTGGTGGGCGTCGAGACGGCCGATGCGCTGCTCCAGCTCGCCTTCCGTACGGACCCGGACGGCGATCCGGCCCTCGTCACGGAGACCAAGCTGCTGCTGCGGTCCTATCTGGCGCGCTATCTGGACGGGGCGGACGCCGGGGAGGGGTGAGAGCGGGGGAGGGGCGGCGGTCCGGCCGTTCGCCCGGCGGGATTCCGCCGTGGGGCTTCCCTCATGCCAACCGGTCGGTATGGTCGGAACGGTACGCAGCCTGCCGCCACCGCCACCGGCACCGTCCCCGGGAGAGACCGATGACCCGTACCGCTCTGCGCATCTGCCCGCTCTGCGAGGCCACCTGCGGGCTGACCCTCACCGTGGACGGCGACCGGGTGACCGCGGCCCGCGGTGACCGCGACGACATCTTCAGCCGGGGCTTCCTCTGCCCCAAGGGCGCCGCCTTCCCGGAGGTGGACGCCGACCCCGACCGGCTCGGCCGGCCCCTGGTGCGGCGCGACGGGCAGCTGACGGAGGCCACCTGGGACGAGGCGTTCGCCGCCGTCCAGGCCGGACTGCGCCCGGTCATCGAGGAGCACGGTCCCGATTCCGTCGCCGTGGTGCTCGGCAACCCCAATGTGCACACCGTCGCCGGCGCCCTCTACCCGCCCGTGCTGCTCGCCGGCCTCCGCTCCCGCAGCGTCTTCACCGCCTCCACCGTCGACCAGATGCCCAAGCACGTCTCCAGCGGACTGCTTTACGGTGACCCGCTGGTGATCCCCGTACCCGACCTGGACCGCACCGATCACCTGCTGGTCATCGGCGCCAACCCGCTGGACTCCAACGGGAGTCTGTGCACCGCACCCGACTTCCCGGGCCGGATCAGGGCGCTGCGCCGCCGCGGCGGACGGCTGACCGTCATCGACCCGCGGCGTACCCGTACGGCCAAGCTGGCCGACGAGCATCTCGCGGTCCGGCCCGGCACCGACGCCCTGCTGCTCTTCGCGATGGTCCATGTCCTCTTCGCGGAGGGTCTGGTGGACCTGGGAGAGCGGGCGGAGCACCTCGGCCGGCTCGATGAGGTCGAGCGGCTGGCGGCGGACTTCCCGCCCGAGGCGGTCGCCCCGCTGTGCGACATACCCGCCGAGCGGATCCGGCGGCTGGCCCGCGAGCTGGCCGCCGCGGAGACCGCCGCGGTGTACGGCCGGATCGGCTCCACCACCGTCGAGTTCGGCACCCTCACCAGCTGGCTCGTGGACCTACTCGCCGTCCTCACCGGGAACTTCGACCGCCCCGGCGGCCTGATGTTCCCGCTCTCCGCGACCGGTCCGGCACCCCGCCCGGCCGGGCCCGGCCGCGGATTCGCCCTGGGGCGCTGGCACAGCCGGGTCTCCGGCCACCCCGAGGCCAAGTCCGAACTGCCCATCGTCGCGCTGGCCGAGGAGATCGACACCCCCGGCGAGGGCCGCGTCCGGGCCGCCCTCGTCATCGCCGCCAACCCGGTTCTCTCCGTCCCGGACGGCGACCGTCTCGACGCCGCGCTCGCCTCGCTCGACTTCATGGTGAGCGTCGACCCGTACCTCAACGAGACCTCGCGGCACGCCGATGTCGTGCTGCCGCCGCCCCCGCCCTCCCGCAGCCCGCACTTCGACTACGCCTTCAACGCCCTGGCCGTGCGCAACCAGGCCCGCTATACCCGGCCGGTGCTCCCGCTCGCCGACGGGCGGCCCGACGAGTGCGAGATCCACGCCCGGCTGATCCTGTGCGCCGGCGGCCAGGACGGCGCGGACCCCGGCCTGGTGGACACCATGGTGATCGACACGGCGCTCGGCAAGGCCGTGAGCGATCCGCACTCTCCCGTGTACGGGCGCCAACCAGCCGCACTCGCACAGGAGTTGACCGGACTGACCGGCGCCGAACGGCGGCTGGACATGATGCTGCGGCTCGGCCCGTACGGCGAGGGCTTCGGCGCCGACCCCGGCGGGCTGACCCTCGACCGGCTGCTGGCGCACCCGCACGGCATCGACCTCGGCCCGCTCGCGCCCCGGGTGCCCGGTGTGCTCAGGACGCGCAGCGGTGCCGTGGAACTGTGCCCCGGGCCGATCGCCGCCGAAGCGGCCCGGCTGCGCGGCCGGCTCACCGAAAGCCCCGACGGTGTGCTGCTCATCGGCCGCCGCCATCTGCGCTCCAACAACAGCTGGCTGCACAACGTCCCGGCGCTGACCGGCGGCAGCAACCGCTGCACGGTCCAGGTGCACCCCGACGACGCGGCGCGGCTGGAGCTCACCGACGGCGGTCTGGCGCGGCTGACGGGGGACGGCGGTGCGCTGGAGGTGCCGGTGGAGATCACCGAGGCCGTGCGCCGCGGGGTGGTGAGCCTGCCGCACGGCTGGGGCCACGACCGGCCCGGCACCCGGCTGGCGGTCGCCGCCGCCGACCCCGGCGTCAATGTCAACCAGCTGAACTCGGGACGGCTGCTGGACCCGCTCTCGGGCACCGTGGTGCTCAACGGTCTGCCGGTTGTGCTCACGCCCGTCCGGTGACATCCCTATTGACCTGGGGTTTTGCTCGTATTGCTCGCGCGTCAAGGCCTTGTTAACAAAACTTTGCGGGACCTAACGTCGCCTGAACCGCCACCCCCGGCAGATGTTCAAGGGCGAACGTGAGGTAACTCCCAATGCTGACAATCCTCGGATTTGTCATGATCGCCGCCTTCCTGGTGCTGATCATGATGAAGAAGATGTCACCGATGGCAGCGCTTGTGCTGATCCCAGCGCTGTTCTGCGTCCTGGTCGGACAGGGCGCGCACCTGGGCGACTATGTCCTCAAGGGCATCGGTGACCTGGCCCCCACTGCCGCGATGCTGATGTTCGCCATCATCTACTTCGGGGTGATGATCGACGTCGGTCTCTTCGACCCGATCGTTCGCGGCATCCTCAAGTTCTGCAAGGCCGACCCGGTGCGGGTGGTGGTCGGTACGGCGCTGCTCGCCGCGATCGTCTCGCTCGACGGTGACGGCTCCACCACCTTCATGATCACCGTCTCGGCGCTCTACCCGCTCTACAAGCGGCTGAAGATGAGCCTCGTGGTGATGACCGGTGTCGCCGCCACCGCCAACGGCGTGATGAACACCCTCCCGTGGGGCGGCCCGACCGCCCGTGCCGCCACCGCGCTCAAGCTCGACGCCGGCGACATCTTCGTCCCGATGATTCCCGCCCTGGCCGTCGGCCTGGTCGCGGTCTTCGCCCTCGCGTACGTCCTCGGCCGGCGCGAGCGCAAGCGGCTCGGTGTGCTGACCCTCGACGACACCCTCGGCGACACCCGGCCGGTGACCGGGACCGTGCCCGAGAAGGAGGCCGAGCAGGTTCTGGTCGGCGCGGGCACCGGAGCCACCGGCGGCACCCCGGCCGGTACGCGGCGCACCACCGGCGGCACCCCGGCCGGTACGCGGCGCACCACCGGCGGTGCAGACACCGGCGCCGACGACGCGCCGGCCGCCGGCTCCGGAGAGCAGGCCGACGAGGACGACGGCCTCCAGGTCCTGGACCCGCAGCGCGCCACCCTGCGCCCCAAGCTCTACTGGTTCAACGCCGCGCTCACCCTCGCGCTGCTCACCCTGCTGATCATGCAGACGCTGCCGATCCCGGTGCTCTTCCTGATCGGTGCCGCCCTCGCGCTCACCGTCAACTTCCCGCACATGAAGGACCAGAAGGCCCGCGTCGCCGCGCACGCCGAGAACGTGCTCAACGTCTCCGGCATGGTCTTCGCCGCCGCCGTCTTCACCGGGGTGCTCACCGGCACCGGCATGGTCGAGCACATGGCCCGCTGGCTGGTCAGCGGCGTCCCCGACGCGCTCGGCCCGCACATGGGCATCGTCACCGGAGTCCTCAGCATCCCGCTGACCTACTTCATGTCCAACGACGGCTTCTACTTCGGCATCGTGCCGATCCTCGCCGAGGCCGGTGCCGCCCACGGCGTCGCTCCCATCGAGATCGCCCGCGCCTCCCTCGTCGGCCAGGCCCTGCACATGTCCAGCCCGCTCGTCCCCGCCGTCTACGTCCTCGTCGGGATGGCCAAGGTCGAGTTCGGCGACCACACCAAATTCACCGTCAAATGGGCCGCGCTGACCTCCCTTGTGGTCCTGTGCGCCGGTGTGCTCTTCGGCATCATCTAGATGACCGGCACCGACACCCGGAGGCCCGGCAGGGGATGGCTGCTGCGTCTGGTCCTCACCTTCTCCTTCGCGCAAGGAGCGGTGAGCATGGCCAGGCCGGCCGTCTCCTACCGGGCCCTCGCCCTGGGCGCCGACGAACGCGCCATCGGCGTGATCACCGCCGTCTACGCCCTGCTGCCGCTGCTCGTCGCCGTCCCGCTCGGCCGCCGCACCGACCACGGCCGCTGTGCCCCGCTGCTGGTGACCGGGGTGGCGCTGATCAGCGGCGGCTGCGCGCTCAGCGGCCTGGCCGGCTCGCTGCCCGCGATGGCCGCCTGGAGCGGGGTGATGGGTCTGGGGCACCTCTGCTTCGTCATCGGCGCCCAGTCGATCGTCGCCCGCCGCAGCGCCCCCGAGGACCGCGACCGCAACTTCGGCCACTTCACCATCGGCGCCTCCCTCGGCCAGCTCATCGGCCCGGCCGCCGCCGGGCTCGTCATCTCCGAGCACGACGGCCGGATGGCCCCGACGAGCGCCACCGCCCTGCTGGTCTCCGGCGCCGTCGCCGCCGTCTCCTACGCCTCGCTCTGGCGCCTCGAACAGCGCGCCCGCACCGTCCCGTCCGGCGCCCCGGCCCCGGCGGCCGGACCGCCGGCCCCGGTCCGCGGCATCCTGCGGACCCGGGGCGTACCGGCCGGCATCTTCATGAGCCTGGCCGTGCTCTCGGCCACCGACATCCTCACCGCCTACCTCCCCGTCATCGGCGAGGACCGCGCCATCGCCCCCACCACCATCGGTCTGCTGCTCAGCCTGCGGGCCGCGGCCACCATCGCCTGCCGGCTGGTGATGACGCCGATGATCCGGTGGCTGGGGCGCACCGCGCTGATGGTGGTCAGCTGCGCGCTGGCCGGTGTGCTGTGCGGCGGTCTGGTGCTGCCGGTGCCGGTGTGGGCGCTGGCCGCGATGCTGCTCGCCCTCGGCTTCTGTCTCGGCGTCGGCCAGCCGCTGTCGATGACGACGGTCGTGCAGGCCGCCCCCGAACGGGCCCGCAGTACGGCGCTGGCGCTCCGCCTCACCGGCAACCGCCTCGGCCAGGTCGCCGCCCCGGCCGGCGCCGGACTGCTCGCCGGGGTCGCGGGCACCGCCGCGCCCTTCGTCCTGCTCGGCGCGCTGCTGCTGGCCTCCGCCGCGTTGGCCGCCCGTACGGGCCCGGAGCGGGGCGGCGGCACCACACCCGGCGCGGGCGGGGGGCCCGCGCCGGCGGTGAAGGCGACCGGGCCGGCCGCGGAGGGCGAGGCCGCGCCGGCCCCGGAAGAGGAGGCCGGGCAAGGGCGGGTGGGCCACGGCACCGGCGGCCCGCAAGCCTGCCCGCAAACCCGCCCGCAAGCCCGCCCGAAGGGACCGTAAGCAGACCCGAAGGGAACCATAAGCGCAGCTCGGCAGGGTGGTGTGCACAGCGGGTCCGGCATCGGGCCGGGCCCGCACCGCAGGTGAGGAGCACACCATGAGCAACGCCCACGACCCCCGCACCCCGGTGACCGTGCTCGGCCTCGGCGCCATGGGCAGCGCACTGGCCGGCGCCTTCGTCGGGGCCGGGCACCCCACGACGGTGTGGAACCGTACGCAGGGCAAGGCCGAGGATCTGGTGGCGCGCGGCGCGGTCCGCGCGGACACGGTGGCCGAGGCGGTGGCCGCCAGTCCGCTGGTGATCGTGTGCGTGGTGGACTACGCCGCGGCCCACGAGATCCTGGAGCCGGCCGGTTCCCGGCTGTCCGGCCGGGTCCTGGTCAACCTGACGTCCGACACCCCGGAGCGCGCCCGCTCCGCCGCCGCCTGGGCCGCCGGGCACGGCATCGACTACCTCGACGGCTCGGTCATGGTGCCGACGACGGACGTCGGGCAGCCCGGCGCGACCCTCCTCTACAGCGGCTCACGGCAGGCCTTCGAGACGTACGAGGAGACGCTGAAGGTGCTGGGCGGCCGGGCGGCGTACCTCGGCGACGACCACGCCATGGCCGCCGTGTACGACCTCGCCCTGCTCGCCTTCTTCTACTCCGCGATGGCGGGCCTGGTGCACGCCTTCGCACTGGCCGGCGCCGAGAGCGTCCCGGCCGAGGAGTTCGTCCCCTTCACGGGGGCGATCGCCGACATCCTGCCGCCCCTCGCCGCGGGCATGGCGCAGGATCTGGACCGCGGGGTCCTCCGGGGCGACCAGGACAACATCGTCATGGAGGCAGCGGGCATGGCGCACATCATCGAGGCCTCCGTGGACCGCGGGATCAACACCGATGTGCTCGCCGCCGTCAAGGGCCTCGCCGACCGGACCATCGCCGCGGGCCACGGCAAGGCGGGATTCCTCAGCATCATCGAGGAAATGCGCAAGCCGTCCGCCAAGGGGTGAGGGCGGGGCCTCGTCGGGCGTCGAAGTATGCGGAGCGGGGCCGCCCGCAGAAGATCACGGGGCGTTCATGGTTCAGCCGCCGCAGCCGTCGATGTCGTCATCACATCCGTCCACGTCGTCGGGAGCGATGGTGTTCAGGCGCCACAGGACGAGGCCGGTGCCGCTCCGCACCGTGTCGACACGGGCCGTGAAGGGGGCGCCCGGGGGGATGTTGAACTGATCGGCCTCACGGTCCCCGCAGCCGATTCCGTAGGCCTGCTCCGCGTCGCCACGCGTCAATGTGAGGGTGAGTTCCTCAACGCCCCTTGCGTCGCAGGTGATGTCGAGGCGGTACCACCGCTTCCCCGGTGCCTGGAATGTCTTGTTCACTCCGCTCGCGATATGTGCGGACCCGGACCCGGAGCGTTGCGGATCGCTGCCGTCCTCGTCATGAGCGTCCAGAGCCCGTTCCGCGCGTTGCATGGCATCGTCGGACTCCCATGGTCTGCCGCTGTCCGGTGCTGAGGTCTTCAGCTCTTCGTGCGTCTCCGGGGGCTTTACCGACGGGGTGCCCTGACCCGGGGGCTCTTTTCCCGCATCGACGGCACACCCGGAAAGGAGAATGGTGAGGGCGGCGCCGAGCGGGACGAGGCGGTACAGATGCATGTGAACCTCAGGCATAGGTGATTGCCGGAGGCGGGAGCCCCGTACAGCACTCCCGCCTCCGGTGCGAGTTGCCCGATGGTGGCCCCGTCGACATCTTTCCGCAATGTGGAATGCTTGCTTTCGGACTTGCGAGGGGAGTCGATGCCGGCAGGCGGTCGATCGGCGGGCCGGTGTGCTGGTGCAGGCTCCTGGACCGCGAACATGCCGCGAGGTCACGACCGCCCAGTCGGCCTCTCGTGGCCACCGTCACCCCACCTCAGGGGGCGGGGTCCCTGGCGGCGCAAAACTACCGGCGCTAGTTTAGGGCGGATGACCACCGGCCGGCGCGGGAGGACCACGACGTGAAGCAGCACGACGCGATGTACATCGACGGAAGCTGGCGGCCCGCCGAGGGCGGCGGGACGATCGAGGTCGTCAACCCGGCCGATGAGCAGGTGATCGCGGTCGTCCCGGCCGGCTCCGCGCAGGACGTGGACGCCGCCGTACGGGCCGCCCGCGCCGCCCTGCCGGGCTGGGCGGCCACCCCGCCGGGGGAGCGGGCGGACCGGCTGGCCGCACTGCGCGATCAGCTCGCCGCCCGGGCCGGGGAGGTGGCCGCGACCGTCACCGCCGAGCTCGGCTCGCCGCTCGCCTTCAGTACGGCGGTGCACGCCGGAGTGCCGGTCGCGGTCTGCGGCTCGTACGCCGAACTGGCCCGTACGTACTCCTTCGAGGAGACGCTCGGCAACTCCACCGTGCTGCACGAACCGCTCGGCGTGGTCGGCGCGATCACGCCGTGGAACTACCCGCTCCACCAGATCGTCGCCAAGGTCGCCCCGGCGCTCGCGGCCGGCTGCACGGTGGTGCTCAAGCCCGCCGAGGACACCCCGCTGGTCGCCCAGCTGTTCGCCGAGTGCGTCGATGCGGCCGGGATACCCGCGGGTGTCTTCAATCTCGTCACCGGCCTCGGCCCGGTCGCCGGACAGGCGCTCGCCGAGCACGACGGGGTCGATCTGGTCTCCTTCACCGGCTCGACGGCCGTCGGCAGGCGGATCGGTGCCCTCGCGGGCGGCGCGGTCAAGAGGGTCGCGCTGGAGCTGGGCGGCAAGTCCGCCAATGTCATCCTGCCCGGCGCCGACCTGCCCAAGGCCGTCGCGGTCGGCGTCGCGAACGTCATGGCCAACTCCGGCCAGACCTGCAGCGCCTGGACCCGGATGCTGGTCCACCGGGACCACTACGCCGAGGCGGTGGAGCTGGCGACCGCGGCCGCCGCGAAGTACGTACCCGGCGAGAAGACCGGTCCGCTGGTCAACGCCGCCCAACGGGACCGGGTGCGCGGCTATGTCGCGCAGGGCATCGCCGAGGGCGCGCGGGTCGTGGCGGGCGGCCCGGAGGCGGCCGTCCCCGGGACGGGCTACTACGTCGCACCGACCGTCTTCGCGGACGTCACCCCGGAGATGACCATCGCCCAGGAGGAGATCTTCGGCCCGGTCCTGTCGATCCTGAAGTACGAGGACGAGGACGACGCGGCCCGGATCGCCAACGACACGATCTACGGGCTGGCCGGTGCGGTCTGGGCGGGCGACGAGGCCACAGCGGTCGCCTTCGCCCGGCGCCTGCACACCGGGCAGGTCGACATCAACGGCGGCCGCTTCAACCCCCTTGCCCCGTTCGGCGGTTACAAGCAGTCCGGCGTCGGCCGGGAGCTGGGCCCGCACGGCCTGACCGAATATCTGCAGACCAAGTCGCTGCAGTTCTGATCCGGCCGGGCGGCGGGGGCCACAGCGTCCCCCGCCGCGAGGCCCGCCCGTCCCGCCCGCCGCCCCGCGCACCGAGGAGTCCTTGTGGTCCGCGCCGCCGTACTGCCCGCCGTCAACGCCCCCCTGGAGATCACCGAGATCGACCTGCCCGAGCCCGGCCCCGGCCAGGTCCGCATCCGGCTCGCCGCCGCCGGCGTCTGCCACTCCGATCTCTCCCTGTCCAACGGCACCCTGCGCCAGCCCGCCCCGGCCGTCCTCGGGCACGAGGGCGCGGGCACCGTCACCGCGGTCGGCCCCGACGTGACCACGGTGGCCCCCGGCGACCAGGTCGTCCTCAACTGGGCGCCGTCCTGCGGTGACTGCCACTTCTGCGGCCTTGCCGAGCCCTGGCTGTGCGCGCATTCCGGCCTCGCCGCGAATGCCCCGTACGCCAGGCGTGCCGACGACGCCACCGAGCTCTACCCCGGCCTGGGCACCGCCGTGTTCGCCGAGGAGACCGTGGTCTCCGCACGGGCCGCGCTGCCGCTGCCGGACGGGGTGCCGCTCGCCGATGCCGCGCTGCTCGGCTGCGCGGTGCTCACCGGCTGGGGCGCCGTGCACCACAGCGCCCGGGTGCGCGCGGGGGAGTCGGTCGTGGTCTTCGGCGTGGGCGGGGTGGGCCTGGCCACGCTGCAGGCCGCGCGGATCGCGGGCGCCGGCACGGTCGTGGCCGTGGACGTCTCGCCGGAGAAGGAGGAGCTGGCCCGCTCGGCGGGCGCCACCGAGTTCCTGGTGGCGGGCGACGACACCGCCAAGCGCGTCCGCAAGCTCACCGGCGGTATGGGCGCCGATGTCGCCGTGGAGTGCGTGGGCCGCGCCGACACCATCCGTACGGCCTGGTCGGCGACCCGCCGCGGCGGCCGTACGACGGTCGTCGGCATCGGCGGCCAGGACCAGCAGGTGTCCTTCTCCGCCCTGGAACTCTTCTACTTCGGCCGCACCCTCTCCGGCTGCGTCTACGGCAACACCGACCCCGCCCGCGACCTCCCCCTCATCGCCGGACACATCCGCTCCGGCGCCTTCGACCTCTCCACCCTGGTCACCGACCGGATCGGTCTCGCCGACATCCCGGCCGCCTTCGACGCCATGCTGGCGGGCAAGGGAGGGCGGGCGTTGGTGGTCTTTTAGGTGAGGGGCGGGGCCGGGGCGCAGGGCCCCGGCCCCGCATTCAGGGGGGTGCCGAAAACTCGTGCTGCGTGGTCCGTTGACGCCGTACCGGCCGGTCGGTACGGTCGCCCGACATCACGGCGCCGCCCCCCTCCCCTCCCGCACCCCTCGGAGTGTGCACGCATGGACACGGCCCCCTCCGCGCCACACGGCAACACCGGTACGCCGCCCTCCACCCGCAGCCGCCGCAGGGTCGCCACCGCCGCGGCCCTCGCCTCCGCCGTCGAGTGGTACGACTACTTCGTCTTCGGCATCGCCGCCGCACTCGTCCTCGGCCCCGCCTTCTTCCCTTCGGGCAGCGAGGCCGCCGGTGTGCTCGCCTCCTTCGCGACCTTCGCGGTGGGCTTTCTGGCCCGTCCGGTCGGCGGTGTGATCGCCGGTCAGCTCGGGGACCGGCACGGCCGTAAGCCCATGCTGGTGCTCGCCCTGACCGTCATGGGGCTGGCCACCACCGCCATCGGCCTGCTCCCTTCGTACGACACCATCGGGCTGGCCGCGCCGATCCTGCTGGTCGTCCTGCGGCTGCTGCAGGGCATCGCGGTCGGCGCCCAGTGGGGTGGCGCGATGCTGATGGCCACCGAATACGCCCCCGAGGGCAAACGCGGGCTCTACGGCTCACTGGTGCAACTCGGCGTCCCCCTCGGCGTGATCACCGCCAACTCCGCCTTCCTGCTGGCCGGCGCGCTCACCGACGAGCGGTCCTTCAGCACCTGGGGCTGGCGGCTGCCCTTCCTCGTCGGCGTACTGGTGCTCCTCCTCGCCCGCTACATCCACACCCGCGTCGAGGAGACCCCCGCGTTCCGGGCCGCGGAAGAGAAGCTGGCGACGGCCGAGCAGGCCGCCGCGGCACGCCGTTCCCCGCTGCGCGAGATCCTGCGGTACCACCTCCGCACGGTCCTGCTGGCCGGCGGCTCGTTCGCGGTCAACACCGCCACCTTCTACATCCTCATCACCGGCGTCCTGGACTACGCCACCCGCGAGCTGGACATGCGGCGCACCTCCGTACTGGCCGTCTCGCTGCTGGTCAGCCTCACCCAACTCGCCATGATTCCCGCCGCCGCGGCGCTGTCCGACCGGATCGGCCGGCTGCGGGTCTACGCCGCGGGCGCCGTCGGACTGCTGCTCTGGGCGGTGCCGATGTTCCTGCTCATCGACACGGCGTCGCTGGTGTGGCTGGCCGTCGGCACCTTCGTCTGCAGCTGCTTCCTGAGCATCATGTACGGGCCGCAGGCCGCGCTGTTCGCCGAACTGTTCACCGCCGAGATGCGCTACACCGGCGCCTCGCTCGGCTATCAGATCAGCGCCATCCTGGGCGGCGGACTCGCGCCCTTCGTGATGGTGCTGCTGCTGGAGGCGAGCGGCACCTCGATGGCGGTGTCCGGCTACATCATGGCGCTGTCCGTCATCGCGCTGGTGTCCATCTGGCTCCTGATCCGCCGCGCCGGGACGACACCCGCACCGGGTGGTGGGGCGGAGCCGGGGGCGACGAAGGTTCAGGGGTGACGGCCGCGCAGGGGGTGACGGCCGCCCAGGGGGTGTCGTCCGTCGAGAGGTGATGCCTGTCCAGAGGCGACGGTTGCCCAGAGGCGACGCCCGCGGCTTTCCGGCGCCCCGCCGCCCTCAGCGGCCCTCCGGCGGTACGAGGTCCGGGTGTTGTAGTGCCAGGCCGTCCACCAGGGCCCGCAGGCCGGTTTCGAATGCGCCCTCGTCCACCTGGCGTTGGTGTTCCGCGAGGAGATGCGCCTGGCCCAGGTGGGGGTAGTCGGCGGGGTCGTAGGCGCTCGGGTCGTCGACGAAGCCGCGGGCGAAGGAGCCCAGTGCGGAGCCGGCCACGAAGTAGCGGACCATGGCGCAGACCCTGGTGGCCTGGGCGGGCGGCCAGCCCGCCTCCACCATTCCGCCGAACGCCGCGTCGGCCATCTTCAGGCCGGCGGGGCGGCGGCCGGGGCCCTGGGCGAGGAACGGCACGATGTGCGGATGCGCGGCGAGCGCCGCGCGGTAGGAGCGGGCCCAGTCGAGCAGCCCGGTGCGCCAGTCCGTGCCGGTCTCGAACGCCGACACATCGACCTTGGCGATGACCGTGTCGGCCACCGCGTCGAGGATCTCGTCCTTGGTCGTGAAGTGGTTGTAGAGCGACGGCCCGCTCACGCCCAGCTCCGCCGCCAGGCGCCGGGTGGAGAGCGCCGGAAGCCCCTCGGAATCGATGAGCGCCAGCGCCGTGGAGACGATGCGCTCGCGGCTCAGAAGGGGCTTGCGGGGTCGGGCCATGACGCACATAGTAGAGGCTGCCCACCAAAAACTAGCAGTGCTAATTAACTGTTCTTGTCCATGTGCTCGTCCACGTTCTCGTCCACAAGGGGCCCGAGATGAACCTGGAGCTCAGCGCGGAGCAGACCGCGGCACGGCAGCTCGCCAAGGACTTCACCGACCGCGAGATCACCCCGTACGCCACCGCCTGGGACCGCGCGGAACAGGTCGACCGCGGCATCGTGAAGAAGCTCGGCGACCTCGGCTTCCTCGGGCTCACCGTCCCCGAGGAGTACGGCGGCTCGGGCGGCGACCACCTCTCGTACGTCCTGGTCACTGAGGAACTGGGCCGCGGGGACTCCTCGGTGCGCGGCATCGTCTCGGTCTCCCTGGGGCTGGTGGCCAAGACCGTCGCCGCGTGGGGCGACGAGGAGCAGAAGCGGGCTTGGCTGCCGCGGCTCACCTCCGGCGAGGCGGTCGGCTGCTTCGGTCTGACGGAGCCGGGCACCGGATCCGACGCCGCGAACCTCACCACCCGGGCGGTCCGCGACGGGGACAGCTATGTCATCGACGGCGCCAAGATGTTCATCACCAACGGGACCTGGGCCGATGTGGTGCTGCTCTTCGCCCGCACCGGCGACGCCCCCGGCCACCAGGGCATCAGCGCCTTCCTCGTACCCGCCGACAGCCCCGGACTGGAGCGCCGCGAGATCCACGGGAAGCTGGGACTGCGCGGCCAGGCCACCGCGGAGCTGGTCCTGGACGGCGTACGGGTTCCGGCCGCGGCGATGCTGGGCCCCGAGGGCAAGGGGTTCTCGGTCGCGATGTCCGCGCTGGCCAAGGGCCGGATGTCGGTCGCGGCCGGCTGTGTGGGCATCGCCCAGGCCGCCCTGGACGCCGCGCTCGGCTACGCGGGCGAGCGTGAGCAGTTCGGCAAGCCCATCGCCCGGCACCAGCTGGTGCAGGAGCTGATCAGCGATATCGCCGTGGACGTGGATGCCGCTCGGCTGCTGACCTGGCGGGTCGCCGATCTGATCGACCGCGGCGAACCGTTCGTCACCGCGGCGTCCAAGGCCAAGCTCTTCGCCTCCGAGGCCGCGGTGCGCGCCGCCAGCAACGCCCTCCAGGTCTTCGGCGGCTACGGCTATATCGACGAGTACCCGGTCGGCAAGCTGCTGCGGGACGCCCGGGTGATGACCCTGTACGAGGGCACCAGCCAGATACAGAAGCTGGTCATCGGGCGGGCGCTGACGGGGGTCTCCGCCTTCTGACCCGTATGTGGAGACGTCCGGCCTGACCCGCGAGCCCGGGCGTCCCGGCCTGTGCGTCCGGATGTCTGACCCGTACGATCACGGGGAACCCGCTCGCACCCCGCCCGCACCCGCCGAGCCCTAAGCGCTTGCTCAGCGGCGCGATATGGTGTTCGATCCGTCAGAGGAGGGTCCCTGGCGGGTCGAGGAGCGGGGTGCGCGATGGGTGCGGCGGCGGAGCGGGCCAAAGAGGAGAACGAGGAATGGGCCGGGGTGACCCCGGACGCCGCGCGACGGCTGGTCAGCGCCGCCGTCGAGGCCTTCGCCGAACGCGGCTACCACGCCACCACCACCCGTGACATCGCCGGCCGGGCCGGTATGAGCCCGGCCGCCCTCTACATCCACTACAAGACCAAGGAAGAGCTGCTCTACCGCATCAGCGGCATCGGCCACGAGAAGGCGCTGCGCATCATGGGCGCCGCCGCCGAGGCCGGGGGCAGCGCCACCGAGCGGCTCCGCGACGCCGTCCGCACCTTCGCCCGCTGGCACGCGGAGCACCACACGACCGCCCGGGTCATCCAGTACGAACTCCAGGCGCTGAGCCCCGAGCACTACACCGAGATCACCGGACTGCGCCGCCGGACCGACCGGTTGCTGCGACAGGTCATCCAGGACGGCGCCGACAGCGGGGAGTTCCGGGCCGACGACGTACCGGGCACCACCCTCGCGGTGCTGTCGCTGTGTGTGGACGTGGCCCGCTGGTTCACCTCGGACGGCCCGCGCACACCCGACGAGGTCGGCACCCTCTACGCCGACCTCGTGCTGCGCATGGTGGGTGCGCCGCCGGTCGCCTAGGGGCCCCTGGGGCGAACCCGCCCCGGTGCCCCGTGCTACAGGTAGAAGCGGCTGACCGTCTCCGCGACGCAGACCGGCTTGTCGCCGCCCTCGCGTTCGATCGTGACGACCGTGGCGAGCTGCACGCCGCCGGACACCTCGGTCACGTCCGCGATCCTGGCCGTGGCGCGCAGCCGCGAGCCGACCGGCACGGTGGCGGGGAAGCGCACCTTGTTGGTGCCGTAGTTGATGCCCATCTTCACGTTGTCGACCCGCATCAGCTGCGGGACGAGGGCGGGCAGCAGCGACAGCGTCAGATAGCCGTGCGCGATGGTGGTGCCGAAGGGGCCGGCCGCGGCCTTCTCCTGGTCCACATGGATCCACTGGTGATCGCCGGTGGCCTCGGCGAACAGATCGATCCGCTTCTGGTCGATCTCCAGCCAGTCGCTGGTGCCCAGCTCCTCACCGACCGCGGCCCGCAGTTCGTCGAGCGATCCAAACACTCGGGGCTCTGCCATCTCTTGTCTGCCTCCTCGGGATCCGTCCGCCGTTGGCGCGCATCGGCCGACGCTTACTAAGCGCTTGCTCAGAATGCGGAGTGCGGGCACCCGCTGTCAATGGCCGGACTGCCTCTAGGGTTGAAGCGTGCCCCAGCTTCCGTACAAGGTTCATGAGCTCTCCGTCGGCCAGCTCTCCGCGCGTAGTGGCGCCGCGGTGTCCGCGCTGCACTTCTACGAGTCCAAGGGGCTGATCAGCAGCACCCGGACGGCGGGCAACCAGCGCCGCTACAGCCGTGACGCACTGCGCCGGGTCGCGTTCGTACGGGCGGCGCAGCGGGTCGGCATCCCGCTCGCGGTGATCCGCGACGCGCTGGCGGAGCTGCCCGACGAGCGGACCCCCAACCGCGCCGACTGGGCCCGGCTCTCCGAGGTCTGGCGCTCCGAGCTGGACGAGCGGATCAGCCAACTCGTCGAGCTGCGCGACCGGTTGACCGACTGCATCGGCTGTGGCTGCCTGTCGCTGGAGAAGTGCGCGCTGTCCAATCCGTACGACAACCTCGGTGAGCAGGGGCCCGGCGCGCGGCGGCTGCGGGTCGACCGGAGCGTCAGGGACCCGGAGGGGGCACAGCGGCGCGCCGGCGGTGAGCAGCAGCCCGGACCGGCGCTCCGGGACCAGCCGGACGAGAAGGACGCGCAGGCCGCGCAGGACGTGCAGGACGTGCAGGACGAGCCTTACGGGCAGGGGTGCTGTCCGGAGGAGCGCTGAGCGCGGGCGCGCTCGCCCCGGGGTGGGACGAGCGCGCGGACTCCGGTCTCCGTCACCACATGGACGGGGTGCGCCCCGCCCATGGGCGGGCCTGCTCCAGCTGCGCCGACAGCGCGATCAGGGTGGCCTCGTCGCCGTACCGGCCGGCCAGCATCACCCCGATCGGCAGGCCCGCGGCGTTCCACTGCAGCGGGACGTTCACCGCGGGCTGACCGGTGGCGTTGTAGAGCGCGGTGAACGGGGTGAACGCGCCGAGGGCGGCGAACTCGGCCTGGGGATCGGCGTCATCGCGCAGCGCGCCGACCTCGGCCGGCGGCGCGGCCAGGGTCGGGGAGAGGATCACGTCGTAGCCGCCCGGCGGCATCAGACCGTCCGCCAGGGACTGGGCGAGCATCCGGAACGCATACATCGAGCGGGTGAAGTCCGTACCGGAGACCTCGGCGCCGCGCTCGCGCAGATAGCGGGTGAGCGGCATCAGCAGCTCCTCGCCCTCCGGCGGCACGGGGCGGCTCGCGGCCAGCACCGACCAGACGCGGGTGAAGGCGAGCAGGATGCTGTCGTCGGAGGGCAGCGACAACTCCTCGACCTCATGGCCGAGTCCGGTCAGCAGGGCGGCGGTCTCGGTGGTGGCGGTACGGCAGTCGGGGTGGACCTCGATGCCGGGGACGGGCGCCTCGGTGAGGCAGGCGATCCGCAGCCGCCCCGGGTCGCGGAGGGCGTGGGCGGCGAAGGTCTCCCCGGGCGGCAGCGGCGGTGCCGTGAACGGGTCGCCGGGCATCGGCCCCGCCAGGACGTCCAGCAGGGTGGCCGCGTCGGCGACCGTTCGGGCCAGCGGGCCCGAGGTGGCCAGGCCCGAGACGTCGTGCAGCAGCGGGCCGCTGCTGATCCGGCCGCGGCTGGGCTTGATGCCGAAGAGCCCGCAGACCGAGGCCGGTATCCGGATCGAGCCGCCGCCGTCGCTGGCGTGCGCGACGGGCGCCAGACCGGCGGCCACGGCCGCGGCGGCCCCGCCGCTGGAGCCGCCCGCCGAGCGCGCCAGGTCCCACGGGGTGCGGGCGGGCGGTGCGAGGCCGTTCTCGGTGTAGCAGGGCAGCCCGAATTCGGGGGTGTTGGTCTTGCCGAGCAGAATCGTGCCGCCCGCCCGCAGCTTGCCGACCACATGGTCGTCGACGGTCGGCACATGCTCGGCCAGCGCCCGGGAACCCATCGTGCAGCGCACCCCCGCGACCTGGTTGAGGTCCTTCACCGGGACGGGGACGCCGTGCAGCGGCGGGAGTTCACGGCCCTCGCGGCGGGCCGCGGTGGCCTCGCTCTCCGCGTCCGAGGCCTGTTTGCGGGCGAGGTCGGGGGTGCGGGTGAGGAAGGCGCCGAGTGTGTCGTCGAGCCGCTCGATCCGCGCGAGGAAGTGCTCGGTGATCTCCACGGGGGAGAGCTCCCCGGACCGGATTCCCTGGGCCTGTTCTAGCGCGGTCAGATCGTGCAGTTCGGCCATGGACGTCCACCCTCTCCTACGGGCGCCCGCGCGGCCCTGGTGCCGTACGGGCAGGAGGGCCGACGTCCGCCGGGCGCGATGCCGGTGGGGGTGGTCAGCCCGTGAACAGTTGTTTCAGTTTGAGGGACAGTTCGTAAAGGCCGTAGAGGAACGGAATGCCCACCCACAGCCAGACGAGGACGAGAAGCAGGGCGCGGCGGGTGGTCACTGCTCGGCTCCCTTCGGGGTGGCGGTGCCGGCCGCGGACCGCGCGCCGGGCGCGGGCGGTTCATGGTGGCGGGGGTGCACGGGGCGGATCAGTTCGTTGGCGGCGAAGCCCACGGCCAGCAGGCCGATCATGATGAAGAACGAGGTGGTGTAGAGCTCCGGGCCGCTGCGGCCGGCGGACTTCCGCGCGTCCGCCACGGCATTGACGATCAGCGGGCCGAGGATGCCCGCCGTGGACCAGGCCGTCAGCAGCCGGCCGTGGATCGCGCCGACCTGGTAGGTGCCGAACAGGTCGGTCAAGTACGCCGGGACGGTGGCGAATCCGCCGCCGTAGAAGGAGAGGATCACCACCGCGCAGGCGATGAACAGTGGCTTGGAGGAGTCGCTGGCCAGCGCGATCAGCAGATACATCAGGGCGCCGACGCCGAGGTAGAGACGGTAGATGTTCTTGCGGCCCACCAGGTCGGAGGCCGAGGACCAGACGATCCGGCCGAGCATGTTGGCCAGCGAGAGCATGCCGACGAAGCCGGCCGCCGCCGAGGCGCTCACCGGTGCCGCGGTGTGTGCGAAGAAGTCGGAGATCATCGGGGCGGCCTTCTCCAGGATGCCGATGCCCGCCGTGACATTCATGCAGAGGATGACCCACAGGCACCAGAACTGCGGGGTGCGCAGCGCGCTGCGGGCGGAGACCTGGGCGGTGGTGACGAGCGCACGGGCCGCCGGGGTGCCGGGGGCAGGGCCGGCGGGCGGCCGCCAGTCGTCGGCCGGGACCCGCACCAGCAGCACGCCGAGGGTCATGAAGACGCCATAGGACAGGCCCATGACCAGGAAGGTCCCGGCGATACCGGAGGTGTCCGAGCCGAGGCCGGCGAGGAGCTGGGCCGACCAGGGTGAGGCGATCAGCGCGCCCCCGCCGAAGCCCATGATGGCGATACCGGTGGCCATACCGGGCCGGTCGGGGAACCACTTGATGAGGGTGGAGACCGGGGAGATGTAGCCGATGCCCAGGCCGATGCCGCCGAGGAAGCCGTAACCGAGGACGATGAGGGGGTAGCGGCCGGTGGCCGCGCCGAGGGCGGCGACCAGGAAGCCGGCGGAGAAGCAGACCGCCGAGACGCACATCGCCCAGCGCGGGCCGTTGCGTTCGACGAGCGTGCCCCCGAACGCGGCGGACAGCCCCAGCATCACGATGGCCAGCTGGAAGGGGAGCGCGGAGGCCGTCCCGGACAGCTGGAGGGAGGACTCCAGGGGCGGTTTGAACACGCTCCAGGCGTAGGCCTGCCCGATGGCGAGGTGGATGGACAGGGCGGCGGGCGGGACGAGCCAGCGGCTCCATCCCGGAGGGGCGACGCTGCGGGAGCGGGCGAGCGCGAGCATGGGGCGGAACGTATCCCGCAAGGGGCCGGTCCGGGAAGGCCTCTCGGCCAAAGCCGTTGTAGCGGCCATCAGTTGGGCGGGGAGGGGCGCCGTCGCTGTCTGCCGCGCGGGCATCGGTGAGCGTGGCCGGTGACCTCCGTACCATCCCGGAACCGGCCGCCGTCCGGGCATCGTTGCGACGGAACTGGCGCATGTACCCGATGATGGCAGCGGGGTCTGACAATGCCCCGGGCCCCGGGCGCCCCCTTCGGCTCTTGGAGGCGCCCGGTCGTCGTTCGGCGCCGGTCAGGCGGCCGCGAACGCCCCCGCCCCGTGGACCCGTCCCGCGGCGGTCAGTGCCTCAGGGGTCAGCACGGACACCGGGGCCAGCACCCCGCACTGCAGGCAGGCCGGCCCGGTCGCCGGGGAGTCGGCGGACTCCGGCAGCCAGGCGAAGCGGGTGCCGGCGCACACCGGGCAGTCGCGGCGCGGCCGCCCCGTCTCCATCGCCACGATCATGCGGCGCAGGACCACCGCGAGACGGGCCGCGGGGTGCCGTTGCGGGGACTCGCACGGCACGATGTCGCAGCCGCCCCAGGTCCGGCGGTGCCATTCGTCGAGGGCGCCGGGCTGCCGGATGCCGTCGTGCTTCTCCTTGCGGCGCCGGGCGGCGAACTCCTCCTCGTACGCGAGCCAGAGAGAACGGGCCTCTTCCAGCTCGGTGAGCGCGGCCACCAGCCGCTCCGGATCCGGATCGCGGTCCTGGGTCGCGATACCGGCCCGGGTGCACAGATGGTGCCAGGTCGCCCGATGCCCGTAAGGGGCGAAGCGTTCAAGGCACTTGCGCAGGGCGGTGCGTCGCTGTGTCGCGACGAGTCGTGGATTGCGGACCTGTTCTGCGAGGGCTCTGAAACCGGCCATTTCATCCCACCTCCGTGGGGAGGACCCGACTGGACAGCGATGGGACGTAGCCGATCACCACCTGGATCCA
Source organism: Streptomyces sp. G7(2002) (assembly GCF_028870195.1). Taxonomy (NCBI): domain Bacteria; kingdom Bacillati; phylum Actinomycetota; class Actinomycetes; order Kitasatosporales; family Streptomycetaceae; genus Streptomyces; species Streptomyces sp. G7(2002). The sequence continues at coordinate 2,427,500 of NZ_CP102609.1, read as the reverse complement.
TCGAACTTTCGTGCGGTTTTTCTGGCAGTGTTCCGCGGTGTCCTGGCGTCCGCGGCCCGATCTCCCCAGGGAAGAGCAAAAGTTGACTGTTGTTCATCTTCCGGTCAGGGATAACCGCCGGTAACGTCCCGCCCGGCCTCCCTCAAGGGGACCCCCATCGAGGAGCAGGAATGCGACGACGTACCGGAAGGCTCAGGACCGCCGCCGCGGCCGCCCTGTTCGCCTTGGGTGCCACGCTCTTGGCACCGCCCCCCACCGCGGCCGCGGCCGCCGCACCGCAGGACGCCAACGACTACTGCCAGGGCCAGTGCGGCGACATCCTGCCGCCCGGCGCCACCGGCAACGCCACCCTGGTGGAGATCCTCGGCAACAAGCTGTTCGGCACCCACCCCGAGCACTCCACCGACCAACTCGCCCCGTACGGCGCGCTGGCGAGCGGCTATCAGTCGCTCACCGACGACACCCTCGGCAGCTTCTTCAACGACGCCTCCTTCGGCGTCCCCGCGGACCAGGCCGGCAAGGTCACCACGCCCCGCAACGATGTGACCATCACCCGCGACAAGAAGACCGGTGTCCCGCACATCAAGGGCACCACCCGCTACGGCACCGAATTCGGCGCCGGCTACGCCGCGGGCCAGGACCGGCTCTGGCTGATGGACCTCTTCCGCCACATCGGCCGCGGCGAACTGACCTCCTTCGCCGGCGGCGCGCTCGCCAACCAGGGCCTGGAGCAGCAGTTCTGGCCGCAGGCGCCGTACACCGAGGACGATCTGCAGGCCCAGGTCGAGCGCATCCGGGACACCAACGGCGAGCGCGGGAAACTGGCGATGCAGGACGCCCAGGCGTATGTCGACGGGATCAACGCCTACCGCGAACAGTCCAAGAACGGCCGCTACTTCCCCGGCGAGTACGTGCTCACCGGCCATGTCGACGCGATCACCAACGCCGGTGAGATCAAGCCCTTCAAGCTCACCGACCTGATAGCCCTGGCCTCGGTCGTCGGCGGGCTCTTCGGCAACGGCGGGGGCGGTGAGGTCCCCTCGGCCCTGGCGCTGCTCTCCGCCCAGCAGAAGTACGGCGTCGAGAAGGGCACCGAGGTCTGGGAGTCGTTCCGTGAGCGCGACGACCCCGAGGCCGCCAAGACCCTGCACGACGGCAGCAGCTTCCCGTACGCGGTGAAGCCCGCCAAGGCCAAGGGCGTGGCGCTGCCGGACCGCGGTTCGGTCACCCCCGAGCCCCTGGTCTTCGACCGCACCGGCGCGGCCACCGTCAAGAGCGGGACGCAGCCCCGCGATCCGGTCAAGGCCCCCAAGAAGTACAAGAAGCTGGAGGGCCTCTTCAAGGACGGGGTGCTGCCCAAGGGGAGCTTCGACCCGACCCAGCACCGCGGGATGTCCAACGCCCTGCTGGTGTCCGGCAAGCACACCGCGAGCGGCCACCCCGTCGCCGTCTTCGGCCCGCAGACCGGCTACTTCGCGCCCCAGCTGCTGATGCTCCAGGAGATCCAGGGACCCGGCATCAGCGCCCGCGGTGCCTCGTTCGCGGGCGTCGGAATGTACGTCCAGCTGGGCCGCGGCCAGGACTACTCCTGGAGCGCCACCTCCGCCGGCCAGGACATCACCGACACCTTCGCGGTCGAGCTGTGCAACGCGGACGGCTCGACGCCCACCAAGGACTCCGCCTCCTACCGCTACCGCGGCGCGTGCGTCCCCATGGAGAAGCTGGAGCGCACCAACTCCTGGAAGCCCACCATCGCCGACCCGACGGCGGCCGGCTCCTACCGGATGCAGGTCTTCCGGACCAAGTACGGGACCGTCACCCATCGCGCCACCCTCGACGGCAAGCCCGTCGCCTACACCGCACAGCGGTCCACCTACCGCCACGAGGCCGACTCGATCATCGGCTTCCAGATGTTGAACGACCCGTCCTACGTGCGGGACGCCAAGAGCTTCCAGCAGGCAGCCGAGCACATCGGCTACGCCTTCAACTGGTTCTACGCCGACTCCCGCGACATCGCGTACTACAACAGCGGCCTCAACCCGGTCCGCAACCCCGACGTCGATCCGTCCCTGCCCGTCAAGGCGGACGACGCCTACGAGTGGAAGGACTACGACCCCGAGACCAACACCACCGAGTACACCCCGTCCGCCCAGCACCCGCAGTCCGTCAACCAGGACTACTACATCTCCTGGAACAACAAGCAGGCCAAGGACTACGACTCGGCGGGCTACGGCAACGGCTCGGTGCACCGCGGCAATCTGCTGGACGACCGGGTGCGGGCGCTGACGAAGGACGGCGGGGTGACCCGGGCGTCGCTGACCCGCGCCATGTCCGAGGCCGCGGTCACCGATCTGCGCGGTGAGGACGTGCTGCCCGAACTCCTGCGGGTGGTGAACAGCAAGCCGGTCACCGACCCGAAGCTGAAGACGGCGGTGCAGCAGCTGGAGGCCTGGCGCAAGGACGGTGCCCAGCGCCGGGAGACCGCCGCGGGCTCGCACACCTACACCCACCCCGACGCGGTACGCCTCATGGACGCCTGGTGGCCGCTGATGACGGAGGCCGTCTTCAAGCCGGGCCTCGGCGGCGACCTCTACGACGCGCTGCGCGCCAACCTCGGCATCGACGAATCACCGTCGGCCGGCCACGGCCCGACCGGGGCGCACGCCGGATCGGCCTTCCAGTACGGCTGGTGGAGCTACGCGGACAAGGACCTGCGGGCGGTGCTCGGCGACAAGGTGGCGGGCCCGCTCGGCCGGCAGTACTGCGGCAACGGTGAACTGTCCGCCTGCCGCGACACCCTGCTGGCCACGCTCCAGCAGGCGAGCGGAAAGACGGCCGAGCAGGTCTACCCCGGCGATGACAGCTGCAAGGCCGGCGACCAGTGGTGCGCGGACGCGATCATCCACCGCACGGTGGGCGGTCTGACCCACGCCACCATCAGCTGGCAGAACCGGCCGACCTATCAGCAGGTCGTGGAGTTCCCGGCCCACCGTTAGACGGAAGGCGCCATTACGAAGGCCCCGGGGCGGCCGGCCCCGGGGCCTTCGTGCGTGCCCGCCCGGTGCCTGAGCGCTTCAACTCCCGTGCCGGGCGCCCCGGCTGCCCTCGGGGTGGCTTTCCCTTGGGGGTATGCTGCAGGGTTCTGAACTCCAGGGGATGGGAAAGCGAGGCATGGCCTTGTCAGGTCCGCAGCAGTATCCGACGGAGCTGCTGGACACCACCATGGACCAGCTGCGCACACTGATCGTCGTCCACGAGGCGGGCACCGCGCTGGGCGCCGCGCGCCGGCTGGGCCGCGAGCAGTCCAGCGTGCAGAAGCAACTGGACACCATGAACCGCACCTTCGCCGCGCTGTGCGGCGAGGAGCTGGTCCTCAAGCAGGGGCGGGGGAGGGATGCCCTGTTCACCGCGACCGGGGAGGCGCTCGTCGAGCTGGCGCGGCGCACGCTGGGGGAGTGGACGGACGGGGTGCACGACGCCCGCCGCCGGCTCGGCCGGACGCTCTCGGTCGGCACCACCCGCTATACGCTCGGCTTTCTGCTGGACGCGGTGGAACGGGTCACCGAGGACTATGAGCGCGACGACGTCGAGCTGAAGGTCACCCATGTCCGCACCGGCGACCTCTTCACCAAACTGCGCTCCAAGGAACTCGACCTGGTCTGCGGCAGCGTGGTGGTCACCGAGGCCGACGAAGCGGAGCTGCTGGCTCCGTACGAGGTCATGGAGTGGCGGCGCAGCGGGCTCTCCCTGCTGACGAATCTGCCGCCGGAGCGGCTCCCGGGCACCTCCTTCGCCGCCCGGGACCTGCCCCGGCTGCCGCTGGTCGTCTCGGCGCGCGGTCTGATCGGCCGCTTCCTGACCGCCTGGTACGGCCCCGAATACCGGCAGAAGCTCTCCATCGCGGCCGAGATCGAGGCCGCGCACTACGGCTTCGAGCTGCTGCGGTCCGGGGTGGTGAGCGGGGCGATGCTGGTCACCCGGGGCATCGGGGAGGCGGCAGCGGACGGCCGCCTCCCGGAGGCCGGCGGGCTGCGCACCCTGGAACTCGTCGGCGAGGTGGGCCCCAGGACCGAGGTGCTGGTCGGCGTCTTCACCCGCCGCGGCGAGCGGGACTCCTACGCCCCCGGCCACCCCCTCAACCTCCTGTGGGACGCACTGTCCCGGGAGAGCGGGCGGTGGTGGCTGAGCTCGTGAGCGTGCGGGGCCGAATGAGCCTCAGACGAGGTCCCGCTCCCGGGTCTCCGGCAGTGCCAGGACGCACAGCAGCGAGACGACCGCCATCGCGCTGACGTACCAGCCCACCGACGCCGAGCCGTACGCCGACTGGAGCCGGGTGGCGACCAGCGGAGCCACCGCGCCGCCCAGGACGCCGCCCAGGTTGTAGGCCAGTGAGGCGCCCGAGTACCGCACCCGCGCGCTGAACAGCTCCGGCAGATAGGCGCCCATCGGGCCGTACACCACACCCATGCAGAACAGCGCGCCGCCGATGCCGAGGGCGATCAGCACCGGCTGTCCGGTGTCCAGCAGCGGGAAGAGCACCAGGCCCCACACCGCCGAGAGGACGGTGCCGGCGAGGATCAGGGTGCGGCGGCCGGCGCCGTCGGAGCGGGTGGCGGCGAGCCAGGTGCCGGCCGCCAGGAAGAGGCAGGCGACGAGGGAGAGCCCCAGCATGGTGTTGCGGGAGATGCCGAGGGTGCCGGTGGCGTAGGAGAGGCAGTAGGTCGTCGCGGTGTAGAAGAGGCCGTAGGCGACGATCATCCCGCCCGCGCCCAGCAGCAGTTCGCGCGGATGCCGGCGCAGTACCTCGACGGTGGGGACCTTGCTCGCCTCCTGGGCGTCCAGCACCTTGGTGAACACCGGCGTCTCACTGATCTTCAGGCGTACGAACAGCCCGACGCCGACCAGCAGGAACGACAGCAGGAACGGCACCCGCCAGCCCCACGAGCGGAACGCCGCGTCGTCGAGCCCGGACGACAGCAGCCAGAAGACCCCGGTCGCCGCCAGGAACCCCACGGACGGGCCGAGTTGGGGGAACGCCGCATACAACCCGCGGCGCCGGCGCGGCGCATGCTCGACCGCGAGCAGCGCGGCACCGCCCCACTCCCCGCCCAGCCCGATGCCCTGCAGAAAACGCAGCGCGATCAGCAGCAGCGGCGCCCAGATGCCCCATGTCCCGTAGCCCGGGAGCAGCCCGACGAAGGCCGTCGACAGCCCCATCAGCAGCAGCGACGCGACCAGGACGGACTTACGGCCCACCCGGTCGCCGAAGTGGCCGAAAATCATCGAGCCGAGCGGCCGCGCGGCGAACGCCACCGCATAGGTGGAGAAGGACGCGAGGGTGGCGTTGACCGGATCGAGCGTCGGGAAGAACGCCTGGTTGAGGACGAGCGCGGCGGCCGTCCCGTAGATGTAGAAGTCGTAGAACTCGATGGCCGTCCCGATGAACGAGGCCACCGCCACCCGGCGCAGGCTCTCGCCGCCGCTGGTCCCGTCGGTCTTCGTCGGCGCCCCGGCCGTTGTCTGCGCTGCTGTCGCGTCACTGCTCACCAGCGCACTTTCCGGCTCGGTGTAGGGGCCAGTCAAGAGGCGAGACGGCCTGTCCCGGTTCCTGGGACCGGGACAGGCCCCGCCGCCGCGACCGCCCCAACGCCCTTACGGGTACCGCAGATACCGCCGCCGCACCGTACGGAAGCCCTTCAGGCCCTCCTGCCAGGCGGCCACGATCTCGTCCGGTCCGGCGCCCGCGTCGATCATCGTCCGTACCGCCGACGAGCCGGTGAGGCGGTCGATGCCGTGGTCCGGGCGCCAGGTGAAGCCCGGCCAGACCCGTTTCGCGGTCACCAGGAGGCCGATGCCGGTGCGTACGGGGTCGAAGGCCGCGCGGTCGTGGACGTGCAGTTGGACGCCGCCGATCGTCTTGCCCTGGAACTTGGAGAAGGTGGGGGCGAAGTAGGCCTCCCTGAAGTGGACACCGGGCAGGCCCAGTTCGGTGGCGGCAGCGGCCCAGCGACGGTCGATGCCGTCGGCGCCCAGCAGCTCGAAGGGGCGGGTGGTGCCGCGTCCCTCGGAGAGGTTGGTGCCCTCGAAGAGGCAGGTGCCGGAGTAGACGAGGGCGGTGTCGGGGGTGGGCATGTTGGGGCTCGGGGGGACCCAGGGCAGCCCGGTGGCGTCGTAGAAGTCGGTGCGTCGCCAGCCGGTCATGCGGACCGTTTCCAGCTCCACCGGGCGCCCGGCGGCCTCGGGGACGAACTCGCCGTTGAACAGCAGCGCCAGCTCCGCCACGGTCATCCCGTGCGTCTGCGCGATCGGCTCCCGGCCGACGAACGAGGCATACGCCTTGTCGAGCACCGGGCCGGTGGCCGAGCGGCCGGTGACCGGGTTCGGCCGGTCGAGGACCATGAAGCGCTTGCCTGCCAGGACCGCGGCCACCATGCAGTCGTACAGCGTCCAGATGTAGGTGTAGAAGCGGGCGCCGACGTCCTGGATGTCGAAGACGACGGTGTCCACACCGGAGGCGGTGAAGATGTCGGCGAGTGCTTTGCCGCTCTTGTTGTAGGTGTCGTAGACGGGCAGTCCGGTGGCCGGATCGTCGTAGCGGCCCTCGGAGCCGCCTGCCTGCGCGGTGCCCCGGAAGCCGTGCTCGGGGCCGAAGACGGCGGTCAGCCGCACCCGGTCGTCGGCGTGCATCACATCCACGATGTGCCGCAACTCCCGGGTGACGCCGGTGGGGTTGGTGACGATGCCGACCCGCCGGCCGGTCAGGAGGCGGTAGCCGTCGGCGGCCAGCCGGTCGAAGCCGGTGTGCACCCGCCGCCCGCCGCCGTGCGCCGGCTGCGCGGCACGGGCGGGCCCGGCCCCCGCGGCCAGGGCCGCACCGGCCGCACCGGCCGCTCCGGTCGCCGCCAGTTGCCCGAGCAGAACGCGTCTCGACAGAGCCATCCGCACACCTCCGTGATCAGGAATCAACCGGGTCCGTGTCGTGCGCACGCTAGCCGGGCCGGTGGGATCCCGGAATGGGGCGGGCCGAAGGCGGAAAGGACTCTTCCGTCAGGACATACCGACTGGTTAGTCTGCCGTCAGCCGAACCGACCCGACCGAGGGAGATCCAGCGTGGCAGCCGTACGGGACAAGACCGTTGTCGTGACCGGGGCGGGCGGGGGGATCGGCGCCGCGCTGGCCCGCCGGTTCGCCGCCGAGGGCGCCCGGGTCGTGGTCAACGATCTGGACGAGGCGAAGGCGAAGCGGACCGCCGACGAGATCGGGGCGGTCGCGGTCGCCGGTGACGCCTCCACCGTCGTCCCGGCGGCCCGCGAGGCGCTCGGCGGCGGTATCGACATCTTCTGCGCCAACGCCGGGGTCGGCACCGGCGGCGGGCCCGAGGCGCCCGAGGAGGACTGGGCGCTGGCCTGGGACGTCAATGTCATGGCACACGTCCGGGCCGCCCGTGAGCTGGTGCCCGAGTGGCTGGAGCGCGGCAGCGGCCGCTTCATCTCCACGGTGTCCGCCGCCGGTCTGCTCACCATGGTCGCCGCCGCCCCGTACAGCGTCACCAAGCACGGTGCGTACGCCTTCGCCGAGTGGCTCTCGCTGACCTACCGGCACCGCGGCATCGACGTCCACGCCATCTGCCCCCAGGGCGTCCGCACCGACATGCTGGCCGCGACCGGCGCCGCCGGGGACCTCGTGCTCACCCCCACCGCCGTGGAGCCCGAGGACGTCGCCGAGGCGCTCTTCGCGGCCATGGCGGAGGGCCGCTTCCTGGTCCTGCCGCATGCGGAGGTCGCGGACTACTACACCGCGCGCGCCGCCGAACCCGACCGCTGGCTCGGCGGGATGAACCACCTGCAGCAGAAGCTGGAGCAGGTCGAGGGCCGCTCCTAGACGGGCGGGGTGGCCGCCCGGCCGGGCCCGGTCCGCCACCCCGCCTCACCCCAGCCGTTTCCCCGCAGGGATGATCAGGCGATCAGGAAGAAAGGGCCGCACCTCGATGACCTCCTACCAGGACAAGCCGTGGCTGGCACAGCTCACCGATGCCCAGCGCGCCCCCGTGCAGCCGCCCCCCTCGACGCTGCACGCCTTCCGGGCGGCGGTGGGCCGGGTCCCCGACCGTACGGCCCTCGCCTACTTCGACGGCCGGCTGACCTACGCCGAGACCGACGCGCTCTCCGACGGCGTCGCCGCCCACCTCACCGAGCGCGGCTTCCGGCGCGGCGACCGGGCCGCGGTCATGCTGCAGAACACCCCGCACTTCGTGCTCGCCCTGCTCGGCGTGTGGAAGGCGGGAGGCGTGGTGGTGCCCGTCAACCCCATGTACAAGTCCGCCGAAATGCGGCACATCCTGGACGATGCGGAGGTTTCCGCCGTCATCTGCGCGGACCGCACCTGGGACGGCTTTCTGCGCGTCACCGCCGCCGGGGCGCCGTCCGTACGGATCGTGCTCACCGCTCACGAGCGGGATCTGCAGACCCGCGACGACCAGCGGGTGCTGCACGGCGAGCGGCTCGGGCCGCAGCAGGACGCCGACGATCTGCTGACCGTCGCCCGCACGACCGGGAAGATACGGGTGGCGCCCGACGACCCCGAGCTCACCGCTGACGACCTCGCGCTGATCAGCTACACCTCCGGCACCAGCGGCACGCCCAAGGGCGCCACCAACACCCACGGCAACATCACCTACAACGCCGAACGCCAGCGCACCGGCCTGGGTCTCCCCGAAGGCGCCTCCTACTTCGCGCTCGCCCCGCTCTTCCACATCACCGGCATGGTCTGCCAGCTGGCGGCCTGTATCGCCAACCAGGGCACCCTGGTGCTCGCCTACCGCTTCGAGGCGGGTGTCGTCCTGGATGCCTTCCTGGAGCACCGCCCCGCCTACACGGTCGGCCCCTCGACCGCCTATATGGCGCTGATGGCCCACCCCGAGGTCACCCGCGACCACTTCGCGTCCTTCCGGACCATGTCCTCCGGCGGCGCGCCGCTGCCGCCCGCTCTCGTCGAGAAGTTCCGTACCGGTTTCGGGCCATATGTCCACAATGGCTACGGGCTGACCGAGTGCACCGCGCCCTGCGCCAGCGTCCCGCCGGGCAGGGAAGTGCCGGTCGACAAGGTCTCCGGCACGCTCGCCGTCGGTGTCCCCGGCCCCGACACCGTCGTCCGGATCATCGGCGAGGACGGCCGGGACCTGCCGTTCGGTGAGCAGGGCGAGATCGCGGTCCGCGGCCCCCAGGTCGTCCCCGGCTACTGGCGCCGCCCCGACGCCACCGCCGAGGGCCTGCCGGACGGCGAGCTGCGGACCGGTGACATCGGCTTCATGGACAGCGACGGCTGGCTCTATGTCGTCGACCGCAAGAAGGACATGATCAACGCCTCCGGCTTCAAGGTGTGGCCCCGCGAGGTCGAGGACGTCCTCTACAGCCACCCGGCGGTGCGCGAGGCGGCGGTGGTCGGCGTGCCCGACGCCTACCGCGGCGAGACGGTGAAGGCGTACGTCAGCCTGCGGCCCGGCGCCTCCACGGAACCCGCCGAGCTGGCCGCCTACTGCAAGGAACGGCTGGCGGCGTACAAATATCCCCGTGCGGTGGAGATCCTGGCCGAGCTTCCGAAGACCACGAGTGGCAAGATCCTCCGACGGGAGCTGCGCCACCGCGCATGACTAAGCACGAAGGACAGGTGAGGGCGATGGCCGGCACGAAGGACGGCAATGGCAACGGCGGTGCGAAGCCGGTGGCCCAGCGGCTGCTGGCCACCGCCACCAGGCTCTTCGCGGAGCAGGGCTACGACCGCACCTCCGTCCAGGAGATCGTCGATGCGGCGGGCGTGACCAAGGGCGCCCTCTACCACTACTTCGGCTCCAAGGACGATCTGCTGCACGAGGTCTACGGCCGGGTCCTGCGGCTCCAGCAGGAGCGGCTGGACCACTTCGCGGACGCCGACGCGCCGGTGGAGCAGCGGCTGCGGGACGCCGCCGCCGATGTCGTCGTCACCACCATCGAGAACCTCGACGACACCAAGATCTTCTTCCGCTCGATGCACCACCTCGCACCGGAGAAGGACAAGCAGGTACGCGCCGAGCGGCGGCGGTACCACGAGCGGTTCCGGGCGCTGATCGAGGAGGGCCAGCGCACCGGCGTGTTCGCCGCGGACATCCCCGCCGACCTCGTCGTGGACTACCACTTCGGCTCCGTGCACCACCTGGGCACCTGGTACCGCGAGAACGGGCCGCTCAGCCCGCAGCAGGTCGCGGACCACCTCGCCGATCTGCTGCTGCGCGCCTTGCGGCCGTGAGCCACTACGTTGGGGTGCGGCGCCGGGCCGCACCCCGGCGCCGCCCGGCACCCGGGCCCACCGGGGCTTGACCGCATCCCCGGGAATTTGTTGGATTGCGAGCAAGACCAGTGGGCATGCGCCCCGGGGCGATGAGACTCAGGGGCGGTCGCGGTCAGGGGCTGTCCTCATCCGGGACCCGTAACTTAAGGTGCGGATAGTACTGATAGCTACCGATGTGGGTGCCCTTTGCCTGAAGTGACACTGTTTCTCCGGGAGTACGCACGGACGAGCCGGGAGGTGGGGGCGATCGCTCCCAGCGGCCCCCGGCTCGGCAGGGCCCTCACCCGCTATGTGATCCCCAGCCCCGGCAGCGCCCGCACGGTCCTTGAGGTGGGGCCGGGCACCGGGGCGGTGACCCGCCATATCGCCGGCTCGCTCGGCCGGCTGGACACCCTCGACCTGGTCGAGGCCAACCCGCGCTTCGTCGACCTGTTGCAAGGTGCCTACGGCGGCGACCCGCGGCTGCGGTTCCGCACCGGCCTGGTGCAGGACCATGACCTCGGCACCTACGACACGATCGTCTGCGGTCTGCCGTTCGCCAACTTCGACGCACCGACGACCGCGGACATCTTCGACCGGCTGCTCGGGGCCCTGAAGCCCGGCGGCACCCTGTCCTTCTTCGGCTATGTGGGAGGGGCGAGGATGCGCCGCACGTTCACCGGGCGAGCGGCCCGTGAACACGTCCTCGACGGGCAGAACACCCTGCGCCGGATATTGGACCGGCACACCTTCCGTACGGAACTGGTGCTGGGCAACCTGCCGCCGGCCCGGGTGCATCACCTGGCGCCGGTCAGTGCCCCCGTTCAGGCGGCGTGAGATCGCGCTCACGTCCACCGGGCGACGCCCTCCGGCGCTCGGCGGGCCGGGCGTCACCGCCTCGCCCGTACGGTCCCGGGCGCCACACCCTTGACCGGGGTGCCGGCGCCCGGGTTCCGTCGACGGCGGCCGGCCGGCTCCGGCTCCGGCCGTCGGGCACGTTCTACAGGTAGCGCTTCAACTCCCGGCGCGCCAGCGACCGTTGGTGCACCTCGTCCGGGCCGTCCGCCAGCTTCAGTGTGCGGGCCCCGGCCCACAGCTCGGCCAGCGGGAAGTCCTGGCTGACGCCGCCCGCACCGTGCAGCTGGACCGCCTTGTCGAGGATGTCCACGACGGTGCGCGGGGTGGCGATCTTGATGGACTGGATCTCGGTGTGCGCGCCCTTGTTGCCGACGGTGTCCATCAGCCAGGCGGTCTTCAGCACCAGCAGCCGCAGCTGCTCCACCGCCACCCGGGCGTCCGCGATCCACTCCTGGACCACGCCCTGCTGGGCCAGCGGCTTGCCGAACGCCGTACGCGTCACCGCGCGGCGGCACATCAGCTCGATGGCGCGCTCGGCCATCCCGATCAGCCGCATGCAGTGGTGGATCCGGCCCGGGCCCAGCCGGGCCTGCGCGATGGCGAAACCGCCGCCCTCCTCGCCGATCAGACTGCTCGCCGGCACCCGTACGTCATGGAAGATCACCTCGGCGTGGCCACCGTGCCAGTGGTCCTCGTAGCCGTAGACCTGCATCGCCCGCTTGACCTCGACACCGGGGGTGTCCCGGGGCACCAGGATCATCGACTGCTGGCGGCGCAGGTCCGGACCGTCCGGGTCGGTCTTGCCCATCACGATGAAGACCTGGCACAGCGGGTTCATCGCGCCGGAGATGTACCACTTACGCCCGTTGATGACGTAGTCTCCCCCACTCTCGGCTCCGCTCGAGCGGGAGGTGCCCCCATCATCCCGCGCGATGTGGGTCTCGATGTTGGTGGCGTCCGACGAGGCCACCTCCGGCTCGGTCATCGCGAACGCCGAGCGGATCTCGCCCGCCAGCAGCGGCTCCAGCCACTGCTTCTTCTGCGCCTCGCTGCCGAACTGCGTCAGCACCTCCATGTTGCCGGTGTCCGGCGCCGCACAGTTCAGCGCGGTGGGTGCCAACTGCGGGCTGTGGCCGGTGATTTCGGCCAGCGGCGCGTACTGGAGGTTCGTCAGCCCGGCACCGTACTCCTCGTCGGGAAGGAAGAGGTTCCACAGTCCCTGCTTACGGGCCTCGGCCTTCAGCTCCTCGACGATCGGCGGGGTGTCCCACGGCGAGGCGAGCGCGGCCCGCTGCTCATGGGCGGTCTGCTCGGCCGGGTGGACATGCTCGTCCATGAAGGTCAGGAGCTTCTCGCGGAGCTCCTCCGTGCGGGCGTCGAATGCGAAGTCCATGGGTGCCTCAGCCTTCCTTGAGGGTGGTGAGTCCGCTGTCGATGAAGACGGGGACGAGCTCGCCGATCCGGTCGAACCCGGCGCCGACGGTCTGGCCGAGCGTGAAGCGGTAGTGGATGCCTTCGAGGATCACGGCGAGCTTGAACCAGGCGAACGCCGTGTACCAGGCGATGGCGGAGGTGTCCCGCCCGGACCGGGCGGCATAGCGCTCGATCAGCTCGGCCGGTGCGGGGTGTCCGGGGGCGCCGCTGGTGGTGCTGACCGGTGAGCCGGGCAGATTCAGGTCCGTGCTGTACATCGCCAGCAGCCCGAGGTCGGTCAGCGGGTCCCCGAGCGTGGACATCTCCCAGTCGAGGACGGCCTTGAGGGTGTCGTCGGCCCCGATCAGGACGTTGTCGAGGCGGTAGTCGCCGTGCACGACGGCCGGCGCGGGTGAGGCGGGCAGCGCCCGGCCCAGTGCCTCGTGCAGCTCGTCGATGCCCGGCAGCTCGCGGTTCTTCGACGCGGTCAACTGCTTGCCCCAGCGCCGCAGTTGGCGCTCCAGGAAACCGTCGGGGCGGCCGAAGTCACCGAGTCCGACCGCCTCCGGCTCCACCGCGTGCAGCTCCACGAGCGTGTCGACCAGGGACAGCACCACGGCGCGGGTGCGCTCCGGGCCGAGCGGCGCGAGCTGCCCGGCGGTGCGGTACGGGGTGCCCTCGACCAGCTCCATCACATAGAAGGGCGCGCCGATGACCGACTCGTCCGCACACAGCAGCAGCGCCTCGGGCACCGGTACCGGTGTCTCGTGCAGCGCGCTGATGACGCGGTGCTCGCGCTGCATGTCGTGGGCGGTGGCCAGCACATGGCCGAGCGGCGGCCGGCGGACGACCCAGGAGGCGGCGCCGTCGGTGACGCGGTAGGTGAGATTGGACCGCCCGCCCTCGATCAGCTGTGCGCGCAGCGGGCCGCCGGCCAGCCCCGGCCGCTCGCGGTCGAGGTGCTCACGCAATCGTGTCAGGTCGAGGCCGGGAGGGTCCTCCCGGTCCCGGTCCTGCGGGGGAGGGGTGCCCTTGCTCATCGTGCTCCTCCGTACGGAGTGGACGGTCCATAGGTCGCTGGCACGATCATGCCGACTAGTCGGTATGGCGTCCAGTGCCGGAGCGTGGGGCGTCGGTCACGCGAAGGTTTTCCGCCGTACCGGAAGCCCCGGCCTGCCCCTCGTGGACCACACCGCCCGGTTCCTCTCCCGGACCACGGGCCCGGCTCAGGCGTGACAGGACATCGGCACTCCGCCGTTCAGCACCGCCATATCGGCGAATGCGGCCATCGGGTCGAGCGGGACGCCCGGGGCGGCGCCGGCCAGCTCCGCGTAGGCCCGGTGCAGATTCGCCACCAGCCGCTCGCTCTCGGCCAGCTCGGCGAACGGGCCGAGATCCGCCTCCTGGGCCGTCTCCAGCGGGGTGCGCCCGGCCGCCCGGCCCTCCTGCGCCAGCCGGCCGACGAACCGGAGATAGCGCTCGATCCCGTCGTAGACCTCGGGGCCGGTCACCGGACCGTGCCCGGGGACGACGGTGACCGCGTCCAGGGCCCGCAGCGTCCGCACCGCGCGCAGCGAGCCGGCCAGCGACCCCATGAGGAGGAACGGTGTGCCGCCGTGGAAGACCAGATCGCCGGCGAAGACGATGCGCTCCCGGGGCAGCCAGACGACGGTGTCGCCGGTGGTGTGCGCGACGCCCGGGTGGATCAGTCGGACCTCGATCTCGCCGACGTGCAGGGTCAGCTCGTCGGTGTAGGTGACCTCGGGCGGGGTGAGGTGGATGTCGCCGTACTCCACCTCCGGCCAGACGGCGTGGAGTTGATGGCCGGCGGCCAGCAGTTCGCGGCGGCAGGAGGCGTGCCCGATCACCGTCGCCTCGGGCGCGAAGACACCGTTGCCGTAGGTGTGGTCGCCGTGGTGGTGGGTGTTGACCACGGTGCGGGGCGCCGGGGCGCCACTCTCCGTGATCCGCTGCCGCAGCAGGCGCGCCCGGCGCTCGGTGGCGGCGGTGTCCACGACCAGGGTGGCGTCCCCGTCGGTGACGAAGCCCGCGTTGTTCAGGCACCAGCCGCCGTCCGGCTGGATGAACGCATGGACTCCGGCGGCCAGTTCGGTGAGGTAGGGCTCGGGGACGGGGGACCCGGCCGCGGGCGGCGGGGCCGCGGGGGTCCCGGCGCCGGGCGGTTCCGTGGCGTCCGGCCCGGTCGCGCCGGGGCCGGTGCTCCGTGCCGCCGACGGTGTGGCCGAGGTCCGCGCCGCCTTGCGCGGTGCCGTCGCGTCGTCCATGCGGGTGTGCCCTTCGTCCGATGGCCCGTCACTTCCCCGCTGCCGGGCCGGGCACGGGGCCCGCCCGGTGAGCGCGAGGGTCGTGTCACGGTACCTCCGCCGCCCGCCCCCGGGGCGCGCCGTCCCCCGCGTCAGTGCCCCGGCGTCAGTGCCCCGGCATCAGGATCACCGCGCCGCACAGCGCCAGCGCCAGGGTGCAGCCGACCAGCAGCAGTACGGTCCGCGGGGGCAGCGCCGGCGGGCGGCCGGCGGCCATCGCCCGCATCCGGCGGTGGGCAAGGACCACGAAGGCCATCCACAGCAGCCCCATCAGGACCGCCAGCACCACCTCGACCGGCCCCGGGGCGTCGCTCCGCAGCAGCTGGCGGCCGGCCAGCACCGCCATCACGGTGGCCGACAGCGTGGTACGCCGCCACGCCAGCCGGGTCCGCTCCGGCTGCAGCCCGGGGTCCCGGTCGGAAGCCGGACGCGGCGCTCCCGCGCCCGGCAGCGGTCCGTCGGCCATCGGCTAGTCGGTCCGGCCCAGCAGCACCAGCACGACCATCGCCACCGCCAGGACACCGACCCCCAGCGCCAGCGCGCTGGGGAAGCGGGTGACCGGCAGATCCTCGCCGCGCCGCATCGCACGCTCACAGCGCACCCAGTGGTTGACGGCCCGCAGCGCACACAGCGCACCGCCCACCAGCAGGACGACGGTGAAGGTCAGCCGCAGCGTCTCGTGCAGCCGGGGCAGGAACTGGTCCACCGCGAAACCGCCGCCGACCAGCGCCAGCCCGGTCCGCAGCCAGGCGAGAAAGGTGCGCTCATTGGCGAGCGAGAAGCGGTAGTCGGGGGTCACCCCCTCCTCGTGGACCCGCGCGGGCGAGATCCACAGCCGTACGGCCGCGCCGACCGACCGCAGTCCACCGGAGGGGATCATGGCCGAAACCCCAGGGTCCGTCCGGCCCCTCGTACCGGCCCCGGCTCCCGTCCGGTCCCGTACACCAGCGGCATCAGATCTCCCCCGCCTCCCGCCGGGCGAGCAGCTGCCGGTAGGCGGCCATCCCGTCCGGCGTCCACGGCCACTCGTCGAGCCGCCGGATCAGCTCCTCCTCGGGCAGGAAAGCGGACCAGTCGATCTCCGACTCCTGCGGGGCCACCGGCAGTGTGCAGCGCACCTGGTAGACCGCGGACCACCAGGTGTGCTCGGCGGTCTCGTAGAGGAACTTGAACAGCGGCTCGGGCGGCGCCAGTCCCTGCACGCCCAGTTCCTCCTCGGCCTCGCGCAGCGCCGCCTGGTCATAGGTCTCGCCGGTGCCGACGACCCCGCCCACGAACATGTCGTAGTGCGAGGGGAAGACGAGCTTCCGCGGAGTGCGGCGGTGCACGAAGATCCGGTCCTCGGCGTCCCGGACCAGGACGAAGGCGCAGCGGGTGCGCATCCGGCGGGCGTAGGTCTCGCCGCGTGGGGCCTGTCCCACGACCTGATCGTTCTCATCGACGACGTCGAGGACCTCGTCCGCGTTGAGCGGTTGCTGATCGGTCATGGAGCCATGCAATCACCGCGGGCGGGGGCCGCACCCGCCGGGGCGGGGGCGGGCGACGAGCCGGGCCGAGGGGCGGGACGCGAGGAAGGCCCGGACGGGGGAGCGGCCGTGGGCCGGACGGGGGAGTGGAGGCGGGCGGCGACGAGCCGGCGCGCCGCGCGAGATGCCGCTCCGGAGCGGCCGCGTCAGCGCGGCTGCAGCTCCCGTGCGTTCTCCCGCTGCCCGGCCCCCGGCGGCATCGCCGGATGGGTGCCGATCAGCACGATGCCCGCGACGACCGCCACGATCCCGATGATTTCCCAGGCCAGCGCCCCGGGCGTCACCCGCAGCTGGTCACCGAGGAACCCCACCCCGCACAGGATTCCGGCCAGCGGCTGGGCGGCGGTCAGCGCGGGCAGCGACAGCCGCAGCGGCGCCGACTCGAAGGCGCTCTGCACCAGCACCAGCGCCAGCACCCCGAGCACGACGATGGCGTACGGCTGCCAGCTGATGAGCAGGGCCGACCATCCGCCGCTGCCGAAGCGCTCACCGCTGATCCGGGTCAGCGCGTCCTGGAGCCCGTAGATCAGTCCCGCGGCGACGCCCAGGAGCGCGGCCTCCAGGCTCACATGCACCCGCTCCCGCTTGGCGATCGCCGCCAGCAGCAGGGCGGTGCCCAGCACCAGGCCCATGATCAGCCACTGCCACATCGGATCGGCGTTGCTGCGCCCGCCCTCCGGCTGCCCGGCCACGATGAAGGCCGTCACGCCGCCCGCCAGCAGCCACAGCCCGGCCCAGCCGCTCCGGCCGAGCCGCTGCCGGGTCAGCCGCCGTGACAGCGCCATCGCGAACAGCAGATTGGTCGCCAGCAGGGGCTCCACGAGGGTGATGTCGCCCATCCCCAGCGCCACCGCGCCGAGCGCCATCCCGATCACCATCAGACCGATACCGGCCAGCCACAGCGGCATCCGCACCAGGTCGAGCAGCAGGCGTACGGACAGGAAGTCCTTCATCGGGGCGTGTTGCGCCGCGGCCTGCTGAAACACGAAGCCGAGTCCCAGGCAGCAGGCCGCTCCAAGGGCGAGCAATATCACCGTCACGTCGCACCTCGTATCGCGCGGGGTGGGGGATGCGCCTGAGGATAGTCATCCGGCGTCGGGCGTGGCGTGGCCCTGGTCACCCACCATTCTCCCGCGTGCCTCGATGTACCACCCGGTAACACCGTGGTTGACGCGGCAGTCGGGTGCGCTGAGGATCGTTCCACCACTGCGGCCGGGGCGCCCGGAGTGCCCCGTTGAGGAGAGCAGAGATGGCGTACGACGCTGATGTGATCGTGATCGGAGCGGGGCTTGCGGGTCTGGCGGCCACCGCGGAGCTGGTGGACGCCGGACGCAAGGTGATCCTGCTCGACCAGGAGCCCGAGCAGTCCCTCGGCGGACAGGCGCACTGGTCCTTCGGCGGTCTGTTCCTGGTGGACTCCCCCGAGCAGCGCCGGCTGCGGATCCGCGACAGCCATGCGCTGGCCTGGCAGGACTGGCTGGGCACGGCCGGCTTTGACCGGCCCGAGGACCACTGGCCGCGCAAATGGGCCGAGGCCTATGTCGATTTCGCGGCCGGGGAGAAACGTTCCTGGCTGCACCGGCAGGGCGTCCGGCTCTTCCCCGTCGTCGGCTGGGCCGAGCGCGGCGGCTATGACGCGACCGGGCACGGCAACTCCGTCCCCCGCTTCCACATCACCTGGGGCACCGGGCCGGGTCTGGTCGCCCCGTTCGTGCGCCGGGTACGGGCCGGGGCCGCCCGCGGCCTGGTGGAGCTGCGCTTCCGCCACCGGGTGACCGGGCTGGCGCGCAGCGCGGGGAGCGTGGACACCGTCAGCGGCGAGATACTGGAGCCCTCGGACGTCGAGCGCGGCCGGCCCAGCAGCCGTGAGGTGGCCGGTGCCTTCGAGCTCAGGGCCCAGGCCGTGATCGTCACCTCGGGCGGTATCGGCGGCAACCACGAGCTGGTGCGCGCCAACTGGCCGAAGCGGCTCGGCACGCCCCCGCGGCGGATGCTGTCCGGGGTCCCGGCGCATGTGGACGGCAAGATGCTGGGCATCGCCGAGGCGGCAGGCGGCCGGATCATCAACCGTGACCGGATGTGGCACTACACCGAGGGCATCGACAACTGGAACCCCATCTGGCCGCTGCACGGCATCCGGATCCTGTCCGGTCCGTCCCCGCTGTGGCTCGACGCCCGCGGAAAGCGGCTGCCGGTGCCGCTGTTCCCCGGCTTCGACACCCTCGGCACGCTCGAACACATCATGCGGACCGGCCATGATCACACCTGGTTCGTGCTCACCCAGAAGATCATCGAGAAGGAGTTCACCCTCTCCGGCTCGGAGCAGAACCCGGATCTGACCGGCAAGAGCATCCGTGAGGTGCTGGGGCGGGCCAGGGCCGGTGCGCCGGGCCCGGTACGGGCGTTCATGGAGCACGGCGCGGACTTCATCGTCGAGCGTTCGCTGACGGATCTGGTGCGGCGGATGAACGAGCTGACCGAAACGCCGCTGATCGCGGAGGAGGCGCTGCGCGGCGAGATCGTCGCGCGCGACCGCGAGATCGCCCACCCCTTCACCAAGGACCTCCAGGTGACGGCGATCCGCGGGGCCCGTAAGTACCTGGGCGACCGGCTGATCCGCACCGCGGCGCCGCACCGGATTCTCGACCCCAAGGCGGGCCCGCTGATCGCCGTACGGCTGAACATCCTCACCCGCAAGACGCTCGGCGGTCTGGAGACCGACCTCTCCTCACGGGTGCTGGCCGACGGCGGGGAGCCGCTTCCGGGCGTGTACGCGGCGGGCGAGGCGGCCGGGTTCGGCGGCGGCGGAGTGCACGGCTACCGCTCGCTGGAGGGCACCTTCCTCGGCGGCTGTCTCTTCTCCGGACGTACGGCGGGGCGGGCGGCGGCCCGTGCGGTGTCCTGACGGGGGAGACGGGGGAGACGGGGGCACGGACGGGAGCGCGGAGGAGACGGGCGGCGCGGGGCAGCGGAGGGTGCGCGGCCCCGCGCCGCATTCCGGTGGCCGGCCGCTCAATACCGTGATACGGAAGGGGGGTTGGCGGATTCAGCCATTCCCCTTCCCGTCTTGACGCGGAGCTCTACGTAGCGCTTTGCTTTGCGTGATGACTGGTGCGGACCAAGCCATCACCCTCTGTAGAGGCGCGCACGGATCCGGTCCCACCCCACTGAGGACGACTCAGGGGGTTGTTCGGGCCGGTGCGGCGCGTCATGGAGCCCCTGACCCGTGATTTCGATTTCCCCTTCCCCAACGCCACCGCCGCCGCTCAGACGCGCTCGCTGTCCGGGCGGCCCGGTCCTCGCCCCGGTCCTCGCCCCGGCCCTGGGCGACGCCCAACTGGCCATCGCCGCCGACGGTTTGGCGCTCGGCCAGTGGGCCCGGGTGCGCAGCCTGCTCACCGAGACCGGTGAGGACTGGGATCTGCGCGGACACCGGTTAACCGTCCTGGCCACCTCGCCCGGCAGCGCCGCCTGGGCCGGCGACTGGTGGCTCGCCGAACCGGACAGCGGTGATGCCGCCACCCTCCTGGCCCTCGCCACCGTCCGGCTCGCCCTGCACGGCGAGAGCAGCACCGAGGACGCGGCCGAGGCCTGTGCCACCGCCGCCCGGATGCTGCCCGAGGACCCCACGCCCTGGCTCGGCGCGCTGATCCTCGCCCGCCGCACCGGCACCCCGGACGCCCGGGACCACGCCTTCCGGCAGATCCGCGCCCGGCACCGCGACCACCACCACGCACACCACCTCATGACGGCCGCCCTGGCCGAACAGCAACCGGCCGCCCGCGACGACCCCCGGCACCCGGCCCATGCCTTCGCCGCCCGCGCCGCGGCCCGCGCCCCCGCCGACTCGCCGCTCGCCCTCCTCCCCGTCGTGGCCCACGCCGAGCGCTACCGCGTACTGGCCGCCGGGGGCCTGGCACCCGCCGACCCGGCGGACTGCGGCCACTGGTCCACCCGGCGCGCCCACCAGATCCTGCAGGACGCCTTCGACTGGTGGCTGGAATGGGGCGGTGAGGACCATCCCCGCGGCAAGGTCGATCTCAACTTCCTCGCCCATGCCACGTTCCACGAGGGGAGGATGGCCGAGGCCGCCGCGCTCTTCCAGCGCATCGGCCCGCACCCCACCCGCGCGCCGTGGTCGTACACGGGCCACGACGCCGACGGCGCGTTCCGGGCCGCACGGGACACCGCCCTCCGCCGGGCCGGGGACACCACCGCCCCCTGACCCCGGTGGCGCTGATGACGAAAGTCTGACGCCGGGGCCCGGAGGCTGGCCCCGGCGGCCGCCCGGTGTTCGAATCGGGGCATGACCAGGGATGCGAAACCGGCCCGTGCGGCGGGCGGCGGCGAGGACGGACAGGGCACCCCCGTGGGCCGCCGGGTGGTGCTCGGCATGCTCGCCGCGGGCGCCGCCGGTGTGGCGACGGCACCCTTCCTGCAGCGCGCCTACGACAGCGCCCTCGGCGCCGCCGCACAGAAGGACCCCACCGGCCTGTCCGGCCTGCTCCCGGGCGGCGGAGGTTTCCGCTACTACTCGGTGACCGGATCCGTACCGGAGAAGGACGCCCGCAGCTACCGCCTCACGGTCGACGGCCTGGTGCGCCACCGCACCAGCTACCGCCTCGCCGACCTGCGCCAACTGCCTCAGACCCGGCTCGTGCGCGATGTCCAGTGCGTCACCGGCTGGCGGGTGCCCGGCACCCCCTTCGAAGGGGTCCGCCTCTCCACCCTGCTCGACGCCGCGGGGGTCCGCCCCGGGGCCGGGGCCGTCCGCTTCACCTGCTTCGACGGCGCCTACAGCGAGTCCCTCACCCTCGAACAGGCCCGCCGCGACGACGTCCTGGTCGCCCTGCGGATGCAGGACAAACCGCTCGCCCATGCGCACGGCGGCCCGGTGCGCCTCTATGTCGCGCCCATGTACTTCTATAAGTCGGCGAAGTGGCTCTCCAAGATCACCGTCACCGGCCGGGTCGAGCCCGGATACTGGGAGGACCGTGGATATGACGTCGACGCCTGGGTCGGCCGGTCGAACGGACGCGACGATGCCCCCACGACCTGACGGCCCCGCCGTGCCGGCCCCCGCGCGCCCCCGCGTCCCCCGCTTCACCCCCGCCGAACACCGGGTGCACCGGGCCACCGCCACGCTGATGGCCGTCTGTGTCCTCACGGCAGGCTGTCTCTACCTTCCCTTCCTGGCCGAACTCGTCGGCCGCCGCGCCCTGATGGTCACCGTCCACGAGTGGTCCGGCATCCTGCTGCCCGTCCCCCTGCTGCTGGGTCTCGGCTCCCGCGCCCTGCGCGCCGACCTCACCCGCCTCAACCGCTACGGCCCGCACGACCGCCAGTGGTTGCGGGCCGCCCTCCGCCGCCGGGGCGGCCGGCCGGCCGGAAAGTTCAACGCCGGCCAGAAGCTCTACGCCGCCTGGATCGCCGGTGCGGTCCTCGTGATGCTCGGCACCGGCCTGTTGATGTGGTTCACCGACCTCGCGCCCCTGGTGTGGCGCACCGGCGCCACCTTCGTCCACGACTGGCTCGCGCTCGCCGTGGTCCTGGTGATCGCCGGCCACATCTGGAAGGCCTTCGGCGACCCCGAGTCCCGCCGCGGTCTGCGCACCGGATCGGTCGACGCCCAATGGGCAAGGCGCGAGCACCCGTTGTGGGACCACGAGAACAACACCCCCTAGCGCGCGGCAGATTGCAGAGGTTCCTCTGCAGAGAACTCTATGCAGAGGACTCTCTGCAACTCTAGGCTGGCATCCATGACTGATGCCCCCGAGCCGAACCCGTCGCTGCCGTCGCCGCCGACGCCGTCCACCGCCCCTCCCGTGCGCCGTATGGACGCCCGCAGTCTGCGCGGGCTGGCGCACCCCTTGCGGATGCGCATCCTGGACCTGCTGACCCTCGACGGCGCGGACACCGCCACCGGACTCGGCCGGCGGCTGGGGGAGAACACCGGCACGGTCAGCTGGCATCTGCGCCACCTCGCCGACCACGGCTTCATCGAGGAGGAGACCGGCCGCGGCACCCGGCGCGAGCGCTGGTGGCGCGCGGTGCGGGCGGCCCGCCGCCTCGACACCAACGACTTCCGCGACGACCCCGACATGCGGGGCGCCCTGTCGGTCTACCTGCACGAAACCGTCCACCAGGGCTTCGACCAGGTCACCACCTACCTCGCCGAGGAGTGGAGCCCCGAATGGCGCGACGCCGGAACCCTCTCCCGCTGGCAGGACCTGCGACTGACACCTGAACAGCTCGCCGCGCTGAACGCGGAGTTGGAGGCAGTGGTCGTCCGGCACCGGGAGGCGGCGGCCCGGGACGGGGCGGCTCCGGAGGCCGAGGAGGCCCGGCCCGTGCTCGTCCAGCTGCACTCCTTCCCGCGCAAGGAACGGGACGAGCGGTGAGCGGACTCCTGCGCCGCCACCGCGATTTCCGGCTGCTGTGGTGCGGGGAGACGGCGGGCAAGTTCGGAGCGGCGGTCAGCAATGTGGCGATGCCGCTGGTGGCGGTCTCCACCCTGCACGCCTCCACCTTCGCGGTCGGGCTGATCAGCGCCTGCGGCTGGCTGCCCTGGCTGCTGATCGGCCTCCCGGTCGGGGTGTGGGTGGACCGGCTGCGCCGCCGCCCGCTGATGCTGGCCGCCGCCGCGCTGTCGATGGTGCTCTTCGCCGCCGTACCGGTCCTGGCCCGGTACGGCGGTCTCGATCTCGGTCTGCTGATCGCCGTGGCCCTGCTGACCGGTGCCGCCGCGGTGCTGTTCCAGACCGCGTACAGCGCCTACCTCCCCACCCTCCTCGCGCCCGCCGACCAGGCCGAGGGCAACGCCAAGCTGCACGGCAGCGCCTCCGCGGCCCAGATCGCCGGACAGGGGGCGAGCGGACTCATCGCCCAACTGGCGGGCGCCGTCAACGGGCTGTTCGCCCACGCCGCCACCTTCCTCGTTGCGCTGCTGTGCCTGCTCGGCATCCGGCACCGCGAACCCCGCCCGGCGTCCCGCGAGGGCACGCCCCGGTCGCTGACCGGGGAGGTCGCCGAGGGGCTGCGACTGGTCGCCGGTGACCGCTGGTTCCGTACGCTGACGCTCTTCGGGGCCGCCTCCAACCTCGCGCTGATGGGGTACCAGTCCCTCACGGCGGTCTTCCTGGTCCGCGAGGTCGGTCTGGCGCCCGGCGCCGTCGGCGGGCTGCTGGCGCTGGCCAGTACGGGCGGTATCGCGGGCGCCTTCGTGGTGCGCCGCACGGCCGGCCGGATCGGCACCGCCCGCGCCATGCTCCTGTTCGAACTCGGCGTCCCCTGTGCGGCGTTGCTCATCCCGCTCACCTCCCCGGGCGCCGGGACGCTGCTCTATGTGGCGGGCAGTTTCGGCGTCTCCGCCGGGGTGGTGGCCGGCAACATCCTCAAGGTGAGCTTCCAGCAGAGCTACTGCCCGCCGCCGCTGCTCGGCCGTCTGGTCGCCAGCAGTTCGTTCCTCAACTACGGCACCCTGCCGCTGGGGGCGCTGCTCGGCGGCGCGCTCGGCTCCGCCCTGGGCGTCCGCACCGCCATGTGGATCATGACCGCCGGGGTGCCGCTGGCCGCCCTGATCCTGCTCTTCTCTCCGGTCCGGACGGTCCGCGAGCTGCCGGTGCGCCCCGCGGAGGGGGAGCGCGGCGAGCCCGGCCCCGGCGCGGCGGAACGGGACGGGGCGGCGGAACGGGACGGGGCGTCGTCGCGCCACTGAGGCAACGCCCGCGCGCCCGTACGCTCACGCCGTCGGCGGCCCCGCCTGCGCCTCCGCCGCCGGCAGTTCCACCTCGAAGCGGCAGCCCGCCCCAGCGTTCCGTACCGTCGCCCGGCCCTCATGGGCCTCCACGATGCCGCGGACGATCGCCAGCCCCAGTCCGGCGCCGCCCTTGCCGTCCGCCCGCGGGGTGCGGGCCGCACCGCCGCGCCAGCCG
Organism: Streptomyces sp. G7(2002); assembly: GCF_028870195.1. Taxonomy (NCBI): domain Bacteria; kingdom Bacillati; phylum Actinomycetota; class Actinomycetes; order Kitasatosporales; family Streptomycetaceae; genus Streptomyces; species Streptomyces sp. G7(2002). The sequence goes on along the minus strand of NZ_CP102609.1, from coordinate 2,403,143 downwards.
GTGTCGAAGACCCGCGGCAGATCCTCCGGCGGGATGCCGCCGCAGCTGTCCTCGACCGCGAGCACCACCCGGCCCTCCGCGTGCCGGGCACTGACCGCGACGGTGCCGTCGGCGGGCGTGGCACGGATCGCGTTGACCAGCAGATTGCCCAGGACGCGGGTCATCTGCTGGGCGTCCACCCGCACCGGCAGCGGTACCACCCCGCCGTCCACCAGCCGCACCCCGCTCGCCCGCGCCAGCGGCCCGGCGCCCGCGAGGGCCTCGTCCACCAGGTCGTACACCGACACCCGCGACAGCGTCAGGGCCAGCGCACCGGCCTGGATACGGGACAGTTCGAAGAGGTCGTCGACCATCGCGGCCAGCCGGTCCACCTCGATCCGCATCCGTGCGTGATAGCGCGCGGTGTCCTCGGCGACCCCGTCCTCCAGCGCCTCGGCCATCGCCCGCAGTCCGGCGAGCGGGGTGCGCAGATCGTGCGAGATCCCGGCGATCAGCTCCCGCCGGGAGGCATCCAGCGCCCGCTCCCGCTCCCGCGCCTCGGCGAGCCGTCCGCTGGTCTCCTCCAACGCCTTTGACAGCGCGGCCAGTTCGGCGGTGGGCGGCTCGGCCGGTGCCACGAAACCGCCCTCGCTGCCGACCGTACGGGCGGAGCGCGCCAGCTCCCGGCTGCCCGCCGCGATCCGCCGTCCGAAGAGCAGCGCCGCCGCCAGCGACACCACCCCGGAGACGGCCACCACGGCCATCACCACGCCCAGGTCGTGCCCGGACAGGAACATCGCCTGGGCGACCGCCACCGTGCCCGCCGCCATCGCGGCCACCGCCAGCGCCGCCACCGCGAACAGCGACAGGGCGACCGAGCGCCGCCGCAACGCCCGTACCGCGGGCGCCGCGAGCAGCCCCGCCAGCGCCGCGCCGAGCGCCGCCAGCGCCACGATGACCAGGAAGTCCGTCATGAGAGCGGTCCGTCTCCCCGCAGAGGGCCGTCCTCCGGCGGCGGCTCGTCCCCCACGGCGTCGAAGCGGTAGCCGGCGCCCCAGACCGTCGTCACCAGCCGTGGCGCGGCCGGATCCGCCTCGATCTTCTCGCGCAGCCGCCGCACATGCACCGTCACCGTCGACAGATCGCCGAACTCCCAGCCCCAGACCCGGTGCAGCAGCTCCTCCCGGGAGAAGACCCGCCCGGGGTGGCGCATCAGGAAGACCAGCAGATCGAACTCGCGGGCGGTGAGGGAGAGCGCACGCCCGGCCCGGTCGGCCCGCCGGCCGCCGGGGTCGGCGGTCAGATCCCCGGCCCGCAGGACGGCGGCGGGCGCCGCGGCCGGCGGCGCGGACTCCGCACGGCGCAGCACCGAGCCGATCCGCAGCACCAGCTCCCGCGGGCTGAACGGCTTGGTCACATAGTCGTCCGCGCCCAGCTCCAGGCCGAGGATGCGATCCGCCTCCTCACCGCGCGCCGTCAGCATCACCACCGGAACCGCGGGCCCGTCGCCGCGCCGCAGCCGGCGGCACACCTCCAGGCCGTCGATGCCCGGCAGCATCAGATCGAGCACGACGAGATGCGGACGGAAGTCCGCGGCCCGGTCGAGGGCGGCGAAACCGTCGGCGGCGCGTGCCGTGGTGTAGCCGGCGCGGGAGAGGTAGCCGGTGACGACCTCGGCGACGGTCGGGTCGTCCTCGACCACCAGGACACGGCGCGGCGGCCCGTGGGAGGGGAGGGGCGGAGGCGCGGAGGGCGGTGTGGCGGGGTGCACAGGGTCAGCGTGCCCTTCCCGGGAGGTACGTCATGGCTCAAGCCAACACCACCGCGGGCGGGCGCGGGCGGCCCGGCCCGGGTCCGTAAGACTCCGGTAACCAGTAGCGGTGCCCGGGACGGGCGGCTGCGGGGGCGCGGCGGCGCCCCGGCGCCTCAGCCCTCCAGCCCCTCCCGGACCCGCCGCGACACCGTGAACGCGTACAGGTCGAGCACACCCGGCGGCTCCGCGAGGCCGGGACCGCCGGCGCGGATCCAGGCGGCGATGTCCGCCAGCGCCTCGTCATCGTTGACCAGTCCCAGCCAGACCGGGCGCCCGCCGGCCGCCCGCCCCGCGGCCGACGGCTGGACCACGACCACATTCGCCTGGTCGCAGACGTCCAGGCACTCCGAGGCCCGTACCGGCGCCGCGCCGTCGAGCGCCGCGCGCAGGCGGGGTATTTGCCCGGCGTGGTCGACGCCCGGGATCTTGGCCGCATCGCCGCAGCAGCAGCCGCGGCATACGGTGACCCGGCACGGGGTCGCGGGGGCTGTCCGTCCGGCAGGCTTGTTGATCACCGATTCATGCTACGTGGGCCGCAATGACGCACGACGACGGGATAGAAACCCGGCTCGTGGGGATAGACATCCGGCATGCCCGTGACCGAATTCCACCCTCAGCCCGGCTCCGCACCGGAGCACGCGATACCCGGCCCGGCCGGTCTCCCCGTGCTCGGCTCGATGCTCGACCTCCGTCGCGACTCCCTCAGCACCTTTTTAGGAGCCCAGCGCGCGCACGGCGATGTGGTCCGCCTGGAAGCCGGGCCGCCCGGCCTGCGCAGCGTGTTCCACGCGGTCTTCGCGCCCGAGGGCGTGCAGCAGATCCTCGCCTCCCAGGCCGCCAACTTCCGTAAGGACCACCCGCTCTACGAGGAGGTCCGGCAGGCCTTCGGCAACGGCCTGCTCACCAGCCAGGACGCCGACTACCTCCGACAGCGGCGGCTGGTGCAGCCGCTGTTCACCAAGCGCCGGGTCGACGGCTATGCGTCGGCGGTGACCACCGAGGCCGCCACCCTCGCCGACCGCTGGCGGACCGCGGACGACACCACCGTGGACCTGGTCCCCGAGATGAACCGGCTGGCGCTGCGCACCGTCTCCCGGATCCTCTTCGGTCTGGACGCGGAGGCGGCGGTGGACACCATCCACCGCTGCGCCCCGGTCATCAACGCGTATGTCGTACGGCGCGCTTACGTCCCCGTGAAGATCCCGCGCGAGTGGCCCACCCCCGGGAACCTGCGGGCGCGGGCCGCCACCGACGAGATGAACGCGCTGTGCGACCGGATCGTGGCGGACCGGCGGGCGGCGCGGGGAACGGCCCGCGACGCGGACGGCGAGGGGGAGGACCTGCTGTCGCTCCTCGCCGCGGCCGGCAATGACGAGGACGGTTCCCTGGACGCCACCGAGGTCCGAGAACAGGTCCTGATCTTCCTGCTGGCCGGGCACGAGACCACCGCGACCTCCCTCGCCTTCACCCTCCATCTCCTCGCCCGGCACCCCGAGGAGCAGACGCGGGTCCGGGACGAGATCGACCGCGTCCTGGCCCACCGCACCCCCACGGCCGCCGACCTGGACCGTCTGCCGTATCTGACGCAGGCGCTCAAGGAGTCCATGCGGCTGTATCCGGCGGCGCCGGTCATCAGCCGCCGGGCGGTGGCGGCCACCGGGATCGGTGGTTTCCGCATCCCGGCCGGTGCCGATGTGGTCGTCGCGCCCTGGGTCACCCATCGCAACCCGGACCTGTGGGCGGATCCGGAGCGCTTCGATCCGCGGCGCTTCGCACCGGAGCGGGAGGCGGAGCGGCACCGCTACGCCTGGTTCCCGTTCGGTGGCGGGCCGCGTGCCTGTATCGGGCAGCACTTCTCGATGCTGGAGTCCGTGCTGGCGCTGGCCGTGCTGCTGCGCGCGTACGAACTCGAAGCCGTGGACGAGGAGGTGCCGGTCTCCGCAGGGATCACCCTCCAGGCGACCGGTCCGGCGCGGGTTCGTCTGCGGCCGCGCACCGGGGCGGGGGAGTAGCGCCCGGGGACGCCGTCCGGGAGGAATCTAAACGCAACGAAAAATGCGTTTGCTTTTCGGCGGCGTCCCCCGTACCGTCAACCTCGTTGCTGTTGCCGCCGATCGGAGAAGGCCGTTGCTCGTCTGAGGTCTTGAGACACCGCGCCCGTGAGCGGTGATTCGCCCTGCGCTTCCGGTATCCGGAGCGGCGAATCATGCCTCGCGCGGCCCGTCCGCGACCTCGGCGTACCCGCACGGCGTACCCGACGCACCCGGCGTTCCGACGCGGTGTCTCTTCGCGCATTCCCCACCCCGCTCACCCGCGCTCAGGAGACCCGTATGTCCATGTCCCCCACCTCCGCGTCCGCCGCGTCCATCGTCTGCACCGGCCTCGGCTTCACCTGGCCCGACGGCAGCCCCGTCCTGGAGGACTTCCCCCTGGTCGTCGGCCCCGGCCGCACGGGCCTCATCGGCCTCAACGGTGCAGGAAAATCCACCCTGTTGAAGCTGATCGCGGGCGAACTCACCCCGACTGTGGGGACCGTCAAGGTCGCCGGCGAGATCGGCTACCTCCCCCAGCACGCCCCGCTCGACACCGCCCTGCGGGTCGACGAGGCGCTCGGTATCCACACCGCGCGCGCCGCGCTGCTCGCCATCGAGGGCGGCGACGCGAGCGAGGAGCACTTCACCGCCGTCGGCGACGACTGGGACGTCGAGGAGCGCGCCCGCGCCACCCTCGACCAGCTCGGACTGACCGGTATCGACCTCGACCGCACCATCGGCGAGGTCTCCGGCGGCGAGTCCGTCCTGCTCCGGCTGGCGGCCCTGCTGCTGCGCCGGCCGGACGTCCTGCTGCTCGACGAGCCCACCAACAACCTCGACCGGGCGGCCCGGCAGCGGCTGTACACCGCGGTCGCCGGCTGGTCCGGAGTGCTCGTCGTGGTCAGCCACGACCGTGAACTCCTCGAACGTGTCGACCGGATCGCCGACCTCCGCGATGGCGAGGTCCACTGGTACGGCGGCAACTTCAGCGCCTACGAACGGGCCCTGGCCGTCGAGCAGGACGCGGCCGAGCGGATGCTGCGGGTCGCCGAGGCCGACGTACAGCGCCAGAAGCGCGAACTGGCCGACGCCCACCTCAAGTTGGCCCGCCGGGTCCGCTACGGCAACAAGATGAGCGCCAACAAGCGCGAGCCGAAGATCGTCATGAATGAGCGCAAGAGGGAGGCCCAGGTCTCCGCGGGCAAGCACCGCATCATGCACACCGAACGCCTCAAGGAGGCCAGGGACCGGCTCGACGAGGCCGCCGAAGCGGTCCGGGACGACGACGAGATCCGCATCGATCTGCCGCACACCGCCGTGCCGCCGGGCCGGGGCGTGCTCACCCTGCGCGACCTGCAGGCCCGTTACGGCGGCCGTGCCCATCTGGAGGTGCGCGGCCCCGAACGGATCGCGCTGACCGGCCCCAACGGCTCCGGCAAGACCACCCTGCTGCGGACCGTCGCCGGTGAGATCCCGCCGGCGGCCGGTACGGCGGAGATCCATGTCCCCCACCGTTTCCTCCCCCAGCGGCTGGAGGTGCTCGACCCCGCGCTGACCGTCGTCGAGAACGTCGCCCGCTTCGCCCCGGACGCGACCAACAACCGCATCCGGGCCCGGCTCGCCCGCTTCCTGTTCAAGGGCGCCCGTGCCGACCAGCGGGCGGGCACGCTCTCCGGCGGTGAACGCTTCCGCGCCTCGCTCGCCGCGCTGATGCTGGCCGAACCGGCCCCGCAGCTGCTGCTGCTGGACGAGCCGACGAACAACCTCGACCTGGCGTCGGTCCGGCGGCTGGTCACCGCCCTGGAGTCCTATGAGGGCGCACTGCTCGTCGTCAGCCACGATCTGACGTTCCTCCGGGACCTCGGCATCACCCGCTGGCTGTCGACGGAGGGTGGTGAACTGACCGACATCGCACCGCTGTAGGAGGCGCCGGGCGGGGCGGGCCCCGCTGCCCCGCCCCGTCGTCCGCCCCCGAAAGCCGGTTGCCGGATCCCTTCCCGTGGGTCATGATCCTCCGCATGACCTACAGGAAGGGCGGCCACCGCCCCACCCGATGACCGCGCGGACCCCGGGCCAGGACCCGGTCTCCGCCCCGTCAGCCGCTGACGTCGACCACTCTGCCGCAGTGACCGCGGCGGTCGTCGACGGCTCCGTCCTCACCCCGGGCGCCCCGCTCAGAACCGCCGTCTTCGACGCGGTCCGGGCCGACCGGGACGGCCCGGTCACCCACGAGCTGATCGGACTCACCGGCCACCACCGCCCCGCCGTACGCCGCACCGCGCTCACCCTGCTCACCGAGCTGGCCTTCAACGGCCCGCCGTCATGGCAGGGCCCGATCGAGGCGGCAGCGGCCCGGCTCCACGACCCCGACCCGGACGCCCGCCGGGCCGCCGTCCGCCTCCTCGTACGCGCCGGCGGCACGGACCGGGCCCGTACGGCGTTCGACACCCACCCCGACCCCGCCACCCGCATCGCCCTGGCCGACGCACTGCTGTTCCACCTGCCGCACACCCCCTGCCCGCCCGGGCCGCTGCGCACCGACCCGCTCCCCGGCATCCGCCTGGCCGCCTGTATCGCGGAGCTGAGAGCGGCGCCGGAGGAGGAGTGGGCCGCCCTGGACGCGCAGGCGGTGGCGGAGCTGGCCGCGCTGTCCGACCGGGACGCGGACCGCGCGCGGATCCTCGGCAGCCGCTGGGGCGACGCCCTGTCCCGGCAGGGCCGGGAGCGGCACTGCTACGCCACCGCCACCCGGCTGCTGACCGGCGCGGCGGGCGCCCACGGCCGGCGGGTCGGGGTGCACCTCGCCCGGCGCGCCCTCCAGATCTGGCGGGCCGCCCCCGCCGCCCTGACCCCGCACCTCGCAGCCCTGGTCCGCACCGCACCGCCCGCCCTGCGCGACCTCGCCGTGGACACGCTCTGCGCCTCCCGCACCGCCACCCGCCTCGCCGCCGACGACCTGGCGGCCCTCCTGCCCACCACCCACCACCCCCGCTCCGACACGGCCTGGACGATCACCTACGCCCTGGCCACCGTGGACGACCCGCGCGCCGCCCCGTCCGTGCACGCCCGGCTGGCGTCGGGGACACCACCGGCCGGGGCGGTCGCCGCCGTCCGCGGCCTGCTGCGCTCAGGGACCGCCGATGCCGACCAACTCGCCCCGTTCATCAGGCAGTTGCTCCGCTCCGGCGATTCCCTCTCGGTGCTGACGGCCACCGCGATGAGCGACGACCTCGGCCCCGCGGCGGCGGCCTGCGTCCCCGAACTCATCGAGGCGCTCCGCACCGAGTGCGCCCTGCGTGACGCCCAGGGCACCGAGTGGGCCACCCGCCGCGAGCTCCGCCTCGTCACCGCGCTCGGCCGGATCGGCGCCCCCGCGAGGGCCGCGGTGCCACTGCTCGAACGGCTCACCAGGGAATCCCGGCAGCGCGCCGGCTACCGGGCGCTCGCCCTCTCCCGGATCACCGGCGAACGTCACTTCATCGAGTCCGCCCTGCGCTCCCCGTCGCGGCTGCGGCGGTATGTGCCCGACCGCTCCGCTCTCTTCGAGTGGCTGCTCGACCACGGCGGCCTGACACCGGAGCAGTCCCGTCAGCTGCGGGACCTCGTCTTCACCCTGCCCAGCGGTATGCAGGTGTTCGGTGCGCGGGCCGTATGGCGCAACGAGGGGCCGGCCGCCGCCGGTGAACTGCTCGCCGTACTCCCGCAGTACCTCGACGACGATCTCTTCGGCCCCGTCGCCATGACCACCCTGGCCGCCATGGGGGAGCACGCCCGCCCGGCCCTCCCGCAGCTGCGCGCACTGATCGACCGACGCACCCGGCTCCCGCACCACGCCGGTTCCGACGACGCCGATATGAACGCCGACGAGCAACTCCTCGAAGCCGCCCGGCGGACGGTCGCCGCCGTCACCGCCTAGCCGCGGCCTCCTCCTGCCGCGTCATGACGCGGCAGGAGGAGCTCCCGTCCGCCGGTGGCGGTCCGGGAGCCACCGGCAGTCAGCCCCGGGCCGCGCGGTCCGGCCGGGTCCGGGCGCCCGCGCCGAACAGCCCCAGCGTCTCCCCGCACTGGGAATGCAGCGGCTCCGGCAGCGCGTCCGGGGCGAACCAGTCGAGCGCGTCGAACTTGTGCGGTTCGCCGATCGTCACCCCGTCCGGCGCCACCCGTACGGCGAAGACCACCGCCACCCAGTGCGAGTCGACCGGATCGCCGCGCAGCACATTGCGCACCCCGATCTGCTCGATGCCGAGCGGCCGCACCCCGTACTCCTCGTGCACCTCCCGGGCCACGGCCGCCTCGAAGGTCTCCCCGAACTCCAGCGCGCCGGCGCCGCAGTCCCAGGTCCCCGGCTCGTCCCTGGCCCCGGCGCTCCGCCGGGCCAGCAGCACCCGCCCGGCGCCGTCGTGACACACGAACACACAGGACACCTTGGGTCCCACTGTGGTCATCTCCCCTCACCCCGCTCAGAAGTGGTGCAGCAAGTCGCCGAACGCCGGCAGCCGCAGCACCTTGTCGTCGGCCGGGTCGAGCTCACTGTGCTCCAGGACCCAGGTGTGCTCGTGGGGGATGAACACCGCGTTGAGGCCCGCCGAACGGGCGGGCAGGATGTCCGACTTCGGGGAGTTCCCGATCATCCATGTCGAGTCCGGCACCAGGTCGTAGGCGCGCTTCAGCTGCTCGTAGGTGGCGATGTTCTTCTCCGCCACGATGTGCACACCCCGGAAGTGCCGGGTCAGCCCGGAGGCCGCCACCTTCCGCTCCTGCTCCTCGGTGTCGCCCTTGGTCAGCAGCAGCAGATCGTGCCGCCGGGCCAGCTCGGCCAGGGTCTCGGCCACCCCGGGAATCAGCTCCACCCGGTCCCCGGCGAAGGCCGCCGCCCACCCGGCGATCCGCGCCGACTCCTCGGCCGTCGCGGCCCGCCCGCGCAGCTGCGCCACACACTCCCCGAGGCTGTGCAGAAACACCTTGCTGCCGTATCCGAGCTTCGGCGCGTTCGCCGCTTCGATCGCGTCGAGTACGGCGCGCACCCCGGCCCGGTCGAGTCCGGGGTGGGTCATCCACTCCAGGAACTCGTCGATGACCCGCTCGAAGATCACGTTGTTCTCCCACAACGTGTCATCCGCATCGAAGATCAGCATCCGCCGCACAGCCCTTCTCCCACTCCACCGACCTGCGCACCCTACGCACGCACGGCGGCCGCCCGCACCGGATATTCCGCGGGGAGGGGTGCGCTGGCCCGGAGCCTCACCACCACCGGAGGTACGACAGCAGCCGCAGGATCTCCAGGTAGAGCCAGACCAGGGTCATCGCCAGCCCGAACGCGACGTACCAGGCCCACCGATGGGAGGCACCGGACCGCAGAAAGCGGTTGGCGGCCTCGAACTCCAGCAGGAAGAAGAAGGACGCGGCGGCGATCGCCACCACACTGACGAAGAGGGCCAGGGGGCCGCCGTCCCGCAGGCCGAGGTCCGCGCCGAACCCCCATGACGCGACCAGCTCCGCCAGCAACAGCACCAGCAGCCCGAGCCCCGCGCCGACCGCCCAGCGCGTCACCTTCGCGCTGACCCGCACCACCCGCGTGTGATATGCCGCCAGCGTGCCGGCGAAGATGCAGCCGGTGCCGAGGACGGCCTGGGTGCCGACACCCGGGTGCAGCGCATCGAAGAACTGCGTCGCCTCGCCGAGCACGATCCCCTGAACCGCCGCGAACAGCAGGGCCAGCGCGGCGCTCGGCCGGGGCCGCAGGGACAGGAAGATCCCGAGACCCAGCCCGGCGAACAGGGCGGGCAGGGCGAGGAATCCGACGTCCAGGAAGACGGTGAGGAAGGCGCTCGCCACCAGGACACCGAAGACGGCCAGGGTCTTGACGACGATGTCGTCGAGGGTGATCGGACGGTCCGTGGCGGCTGCCGGGGACGCACCGCCGGAGGTGCCCGGGCCGGCCGGTGACACCGCACCGTCCAGCGTCAGCAGATTACGGATCGCAGGGTTGCTCGTCGTGGGCACCGGCCCTCCCGGAGGGATCGAAGGGGGTGAACAACTCCGTGTTGTCCCAGGATAGTTGGGGAATCGGGGAATGGGTCAGTCCACCTCGACGACCTGCCGTGACCCCGGAACACTTGCCCGCAGCGCCTGTGTCACGTCCGGCACCGTGGGAAACACGCTGTCCGCGCCGGACGGTGCCGCGTACGGCAGCGCCGTGTTCAGGTGATCGCGCCATGGCGCGGGCACGGCGATCGGCTGGCGGACACCGGTCAACACCATGCACTGGACCGCCTCGGCGCCATGGAGGTGCAGCGCGGACCGTAACCGTCCCGGCAGGCCAAGGCGTTGGGGCACCGCGGTGTTCAGCAGCCGTTCGCCCAGGCTCTCGCCCTGCCCGGCGAGATCGCTGCCGTGCAGCTGGTGGACGGTGTCGCGGACGGCCGGGTACTGCTCCGGTGTCACGCCCCGGCAGCGCAGCACGACCACGGGGTGCGCCTTCCCCTCCACCTCGCAGGCGATGTCGAACGACATCCGCCGCTTGAGGAAGCCGTAGCGGACCTCGTTGATCACCTGCAGGGCCTCGTCGGGCTTCGGTTTGCCGGTCTCCGGCGGCGGTTGGCTGTGCAGGCCCTTGAGCTGCTCGCCGACCGTCACGGAGCCGGTGAACAACCGCCGCATGCCCACGGCCACCGCCTGCTGCTCGTACAGCTCCAGCCACGCGGGCAGCCGGCTGACGCTGGTGAGATCGGGCGCCAGCCGCGCGGCCTCCTCGGCATGCTCCAGCGCGTCCCCGCGCAGCTGCTCGCTGAGCAGCCCGATCCGCCGGCGCAGCTCGATCAGCGCCAGCGCGTCGAACTGCGCCGCCCGGTCCGCGTCCTGCCGCCCGCCGACGCCCTCCAGCACCCCCGCCAGGATCTGCGTCGGGGCGGCGTCGGCGGACCACTCGCGCCGCCGGGCCAGCTCGGTCAGCCGGTCTCCCGCGTACGGGGTCAGCCAGGCCCGTTCCTCGACGAAGCCACCCCAGTCACGGGACTCCAGACCGTGCCGGGCGGCGAGCCGCGGCAGCCGGGCCAGCAGCGCCAGCAGCAGCAACTCGGCGTCGTCGACACCGTCCTGGTGCGGTCCCGTCTCGCGCAGCGCCTGCGCGAGCTGATGCGCGTCGAAGAGCGTGGCGAACACATCGGACTGCGGGCACCGGAGCAGCTCCGCCAGCAGCGGCTGGGCGGCGGGGCCGACCAGCAGATGCAGATGCCGCCCGGTGAACACGGCCGGCAGCTCCGGCGGGGTGAAGGCGGCCCGGATACGGGCGGCCAGCTCCGCCAGCCGGCTCTCGGCCGCACCGAACCGGTCGATCCGGTGCAGCAGATCCTGTGCGGCGAAATTCCCCAGCGCCTCCTCCGCCGCCGCCATCGCACGGTCCGAGGTCCGCACCATCCACACGACGTACAGCTCGTTGTCCATGCCCTACCTCCCCGCCACCCGGCCGTAACGCGGCGGTTCCTGCCCGGAGAGGACCTCGAAGAGCTCCTCGGCCGCACCACGCGAACCCCCGACGTACGGCCCCAGCAGAATCTCCTCCAGCGCCCGGCCCAGCTTGGCCAGCGCCGCGTCGACGGCTTCCTGGTGCTCGGCCAGCTCCTCTCCCGCCTCGTCCAGCTGCCGGGCCAGCCGGGCGTTCTCCACCGCGCGCCGGAAGAGCCACACCGCGTACTCCCGCTCGGGGCTCACCTTGTTCAGCTGATCCCCCTTGCAGCTCGCCCGCGCCCGTGGCAGGCCCTGGAACAGCCGCCGGATGCCCTTGTCGAGACCGGCCTCCGGCAGGGTCTCCAGCCAGGCCCGGGTGAACTCCTCGTCCGCGCTGCCCGCTTCGTCCAGGGCCCGCAGCGCGGCATCGGGAGTTCCGGGCATCTGATGCCCGAGCAGACCGGGGATCTCACGGGACTCCAGCCGGGCGGCGCGGCACTCCACGATCGCCCGCAGCAGCCAGACGCGGGCCTGCCACTGCGGTGCGGTGTGGATGCCGTCCAGGCACTCCCGGGCGGTGAGGAACGCCTCGTTGCGCATCGCTGTCAGCGCCCGGTCCATCCCCTCGCCGAGCGAGGTGTGCCGCTCGGCGGTCCGCAGCGCCACCTCGATCGCGTCCTCCTCGCCGGCGGCGGGCCCGGCCGGCTGGAGGGCCTCGATCATGCGGCGGGCGATCCCCTCCGGCTGCGCCCGCAGCGCCTCCAGGAACCGGCGGCTGAACTCCTCCTCGACCCGGGGCCTTTCGGCCAGTTCGACGAGGTTGTCCCAGAGCGCCTCAGCGGCCGGCCCGGTGGCATCGGCGGGGGCCGGCGCGGCGTGGTCGGTGGCGTCGCGCACCACCATCACGGCGCGCTCGGCGTCGGCGAGCACCGCGGACCGGGCGGGGTCCACCAGCGTGTACGGATGGCTGAACAGCAGCGCAGGGTCCTCGCCGGCCGGCGGCAGATAGCGGCTGATCAGCACCGAGTGCGGGGTGAACACGTCCTCCGGTGCGATGCCGTGCCGGCGCAGCGCGCACCGCCACTCGAAGCGGAGCATCGGCGCGACCTCCTTGCACCAGGCACGGAAGGCCCGTTCGGTGGCGGGGCTCTCGTCCGGGACGACGCCCCGTAAGGCGGCGTCGAGGAACCGCCCGGCGGCCACCTGCCGCGCCGGTGCGTGCGGCCGGTGCACCGCCGTCTCCAGCTGCTCGACCAGCTCGCCCATGCGGCGGGCCCACTTCTCCCGCATCGAGATCAGCTGCGGCACATTGACCTTGTAGTACTGCTCGGTCTCCCGCTCCTCGGGCTCGGTGAGCCGGATGGTCCGGCCGGTCGGCTCGTCGAACCGCTCCACCAGCAGCACCGTCGCCGGCCACAGCGCCCGCCGCTCCGCCGTGTTCGCCCGGTTGAAGGCCTCCAGATCGGCGGTGAGCTGCTCGATCTCCGTCTTCAGCTGGTCCAGGCGCAGCCGTGCGTCCATGGTCAGCCGCTGCGACAGCACCCGCTGGTGGGCCTGCTCGACCCGTACATAGGCATCCGTGGTGAACAGGTCCGGGCTGAACTCCACCCCCAGGCTCGCCCCGTGCCCCCTGACCGTCCGCAGATACGGCTGAAGGGACACCGGCCCGCCGTCCTCCGCGCGCGGGGCACGGAGGAACGCCCGGTCCGTCTCGCCCGCCGCCCGGTCCGCCAGCGCCCGCAGCCCCTGGGCGTACGTCACCAGGTCCGCGTACGCGATGTCCACGACCTCCACCAGGCCGGTCTCCTCCGCCAGCGACCGCAGCAGCCCGACGAAGTCGCGCAGCGCACCGCGGGCCGTCGACGCCGCGCCGTCCGCCACCGTCACCGACCGTGCACGGAACACCGACGGGATGTCGGGCGAGGCCTGGGTGCCGGACAGCCCGGCCGTCACCCGGATCAGCCCGACGCCGATGTGGTCCCCGACGAAGTCCCCGCTGTCCGGGTCGCTCAGACCGTTGACCCGCAGACAGGTCGTCAGCGCCGCCTGCACCACCTGCTGCCGGATCTCCGGGATCCCCTCGCCGACCACCAGCACTTCCACCGGGCCCTGCTCGTCCCCCGCCACCCACGCCCGCGGCAGCGAGGAGGGGAGCGCCGCGCGCACCTGCGGCGCGAGCGCGGCCTTCGGTCCCCAGGCGGGCGGCGCGGGGAACAGCGGCCCGCACTCCGCCGCCTCCACGGCCCGCCGGGCGCACTGTGCGATCGGGCCGCCCTCCGGGCCGGGATCACCGCCGGGGACCTCCAGCCCCAGCGCCCTGGCGTGCAGCAGCAGCGCGAGGTCGTCCTCGGCGTTGCCGAACAGCGGCTCGTCCGGGGACATCCGGACCCAGTACTGCCACAACCTCTTCACCAGGCGCTTCGGCACGGCCGGCCGGCTCTCCCGGAACCGCTGCCCGACCCGTTCGGCCTCGTCCGCGGTCCAGCTGTACGGCAACCGCTGCAGCACCTCGTCGACGGCGTCCCCCCGCATGGGTCTCCTCTCGTCGTCACATGTCGCCGGCGCACCGGAATCCGACGTTCCCGCGGCACTCGACCGGTGACCGTGGCGACAGTTGCTCCCGCAGCCGCGCCGCGGGGGTGTCGAAGGCCCCGCCGCGCAACACCGGCGCCCCCCTGTCGTCCACGCAGATGTCCCAGACGTTACCGAGCAGATCGCCGATGTTGTACGGGTTCGGTGGGAATTCCCCGACCGGGGTCAACGCGCCATGACTGCCGCGGAAGTTGACCCGGCCCGCCGCGAGGTCCTCGCGCCACCACTCCCCGGTCCGCCCGGCCCGCGCCGCCAGCGCCCACTCTGCCGCGGTCGGCAGCCGCAGCGGTACGCCCATCCGGCGGCCCGCCCAGGCCAGGTAGGCACGGGCCGCGGAGAAGCTCACCGCGACCACCGGGTGGTCCTCGCGCCCCGCAGGACAGTCCGGACCGCTCCAGCCCTCCAGGTAGTTGTCGTCCACGTCCGTGCCCGCCGCCCGCGCGGCCGCCGGGAGCCAGCGCCCGTTCTCCGGATCGCGGAGGAAGGCACGGAACTGCGCATGGGTCACCGGATACCGGCCCAGCCGCACCGTCAGCGTCTCCGTGAGCGCCACCGGGACCAGCTGCGGCCAGCCGGCCTCCGGCCCGCCGTCCGGCCGCCGCACCCGCGCCGGGGGTGCCACACGGCCGCCCGACGCCGCGGCCCCCTCGGCCGTCGTACGCGCCGCAACCCGTGGCGCGGCGTCCTCGTCCACCCGTTGCGCGGCCGCCGCCCCGGCGCGATTGCGGAACAGACAGATCTCCCCGGCGGTCTGACGGGTGCTCTGCTGCGGCAGCGGCCGGGACTTCGCGGTGAGCGCCGCGGTCAGCTCCTCGAAGAGCGCCGACATGCTCAGCGGATCGGACCGCCCCGGCACCCCGGCCTCGACGAGACGGATCAGCTCCCCGGTGAACGCGGTGTACGTCTCTCCCGGCGGGGCCAGTGCCTGACGCGTCGCGGCGGTGGCGGTGAGCACACAGGCGCCCTCGACGGCGACCGCGGGCGCGACATCCGGCCCCCGCATCAGGCCGTCCAGCGCCAGACCGCTCCAGCAGCAGTCCAGAATCACCACTTTCCGCCGGGCCGTGGGCCGCCCGCCCGACGGGTGGAGCAGGACCGACCGCAGCTCCTCGTACCGCAGTGCCGTGTACGACGGGCCCGAGCGCGACCAGGGCAGTGCGAGGTGGAGCTCTCCCGAATGCGGGTCGACCAGACCGTGACCCGCGTAGTACACCACCACGGTGTCGCTCGCCCCGGCGGTGGCGTCCTCCACCGCCTTCAGGATCGCCTCCCGCGACGCCTGCCGCAGTACGGTGCACCGCTCGCCGTCCAGCCCCCAGACCGCCGGGTCCCCGCACAGCTCCCGCAGCCGGCCGACGTTGTTCGCCACCGCCGGAATGTCGTCCAGCTCCGTATAGGCATGGGTGCCGATCAGAACGGCGCGCGAGCGGGACGGGTCGGACAGCGCTCCCGCCAACTCACTGGTCCCGCCTGCTGGGCCGGTCGGCCGGCGCCCCGCCGCTCCCGGCCTCCGGGGCGTCACCCTCGCCGAGCGCCCGCAGCACCCGTGCGACGGCCTCGGGGTCCCCGCTGTCGACCGTCACCCGGACATCCCCGCGGGTGAGGTGTACGCGGTCGCGGCGCGGCCGGGTGCTGCGCCAGCTCGCCACCGCCACCACCAGCGACGCCAGCTGCACCCCGCTGTCGAACACCGCCTCGATGGCCTCCAGCACCGGCCCCATGGGCCCAGGCGCCGCCGCGCGCCGCACCGGCGACAGCCCGGCCCCGGCCCGCACCTCGGGATCGGCGCTCAGCCACGTGAACAGTGACTGCGCCCCCTCACCGGCCTCCGAGTCCCGCTCGACCTCGATCCGTACCCGCACCGCCGCCCCCGCCGCCGTCCGTGAACCCCGTCAGAGCGGTCAGCATAAGCGGCGCCCCGCACCCCGGTCTCACGATCACGCGATCGGGCCGTCGGCCCACTCCGCCAGCCGCAGCCCGCTCTCGAACCGCCGCGCGCGGCCGTCCACCGGATCGGTGAACTCCAGGACCTTCGCGAGCAGTTGCAGCGGCGCGGTGAAGTCGTCCGGGGCCGGGTCCCCGACCACCGGATAGACCGGATCGTGGAGGATCGGCAGCCCGAGGCCGTTCATATGGACCCTCAGCTGATGGGTGCGGCCGGTCGCGGGCAGCAGCCGGTACCGCCCGAGCCCGCCCCGCCGCTCGACCAGCTCGATCCGGCTCTCCGCATTGGCCGCACCGGCCTCCTCGCGCGCGGCCATCACCCCGCGCTCCTTCACGATCCGGCTGCGCACGGTCACCGGCAGTGCCACCGCCCCGTCGTACGGCGCCACCGCCTCGTACTCCTTGCGCACCCGCCGTCCGCTGAACAGATTCTGGTACGCGCCCCGGTCCTCGGGCCGTACGACGAACAGCGCCAGCCCCGCCGTCAGCCGGTCGAGCCGGTGCGCGGGCTGCAGCGCGGGCAGCCCGAGATCCCGCCGCAGCCGCGCCAGCGCGGTCTCGGTGATGTGCCGCCCGCGCGGCGTGGTGGCGAGGAAGTGCGGTTTGTCGGCGATCACGATCCGCTCGTCCCGGTGGACGATCCCCACCTCGAACGGCACCGGCACCTCCGGCGCGAAGTCCCGGTGGAACCACACATACCGCCCGGCCGCATACGGCTCGCCCCCGCTCAGCGCCCCGTCCGCCCCGACGAACCGCCCCGCGCCCAGCATGGCGTCCACCCGTCCGGCCCCGATCGCCCCCTGGAACCGGTCGACCAGATGGTCCCGGACCGTGCCCCACACCCCCTCCGGATCGGCGGGCAGCCGCACCCGTACGGGATCGATCCCGTCACGCTGGGGGAGCGGGGCGGGGGGAAGGGAGGATCGGCGTCTCACCCGGCAAGAGAACCTCAGCCCGGCCGTGGCCTCAAGTCGGCACGGGAAGCGAGCGGGCGCGGACCCGGCGTTCTGCCTGGCCGCCGCGGGCCGGGCGCGGGCCGGGGTGCAAAACGATCAGAGCCCGCCCCGGCCGAGAGGTCGGTGCGGGCTCTGATGAGCAAAGTGTCCGAGGGGGGACTTGAACCCCCACGCCCGATAAAGGGCACTAGCACCTCAAGCTAGCGCGTCTGCCATTCCGCCACCCGGACAAGGTGTCTGCCGGTGCGGCCTGGGCCGTTCCGACGTGGAAAACAATAGCAAACATCCGAGGGTGGTCGATCACCCGCACATGTGGCCGGATGCGGGCCTGTGACCAGGGCATGTCGGGAGTATTGCGGCCTTGGGCCCAGCGGGCGACGGGTGGAGGATGGCAGGAGACCCCGCCGCGGGCCGCGCTCCTCCGGGCGCACCATGCGGCCGTGAACACAGAGGAGGCACTGTGATCGAGCTCCGCGAGCGAACCAGGGAAGGGTGCGAGCCCCGCGAATGCGGAGCCGAGCGAAACGAGGTTCCGGCATGAGTGAGTCGCAGCCGCCGCGCACGGTCACCGGTGAGGACGAGGTGGTCGACCTGTGCCGGGACCTGATCAGGATGGACACCAGCAACTACGGCGACCACTCGGGCCCGGGTGAGCGGGCCGCCGCCGAGTACGTCGCGGAGAAGCTGGCCGAGGTCGGCCTGGAGCCGCAGATCTTCGAGTCCCACAAGGGCCGTGCCTCGACCGTCGCCCGGATCGAGGGCGAGGACCGCTCGCGGCCCGGGCTGCTGATCCACGGCCACACCGACGTCGTCCCGGCCAACGCCGACGACTGGACCCACCACCCCTTCTCCGGCGAGATCGCCGACGGCTGCCTCTGGGGCCGCGGCGCGGTCGACATGAAGGACATGGACGCGATGACGCTGGCGGTCGTCCGCGACCGGCTGCGCACCGGACGCAAGCCCCCGCGCGACATCGTCCTGGCGTTCCTCGCGGACGAGGAGGCGGGCGGCACCTACGGCGCGCGCTACCTCGTCGACCACCATCCGCACCTCTTCGAGGGGGTCACGGAGGCGATCAGCGAGGTCGGCGGCTTCTCCTTCACCGTCAACGAGCAGGTGCGGCTCTATCTCATCGAGACGGCCCAGAAGGGCATGCACTGGATGAAGCTGACCGTGGACGGCAGCGCCGGACACGGTTCGATGATCCACAAGGACAACGCCATCACCGAACTGTCCGAGGCCGTCGGGCGGTTGGGCCGGCACGAGTTCCCGGTGCGGGTGACGAAGACCCTGCGGTCCTTCCTCGACCAGCTCGGGGACGCCCTGGGCACCGAGCTCGACCCGGAGGACATGGACGCCACGCTGGCGAAGCTCGGCGGCATCGCCAAGCTGATCGGCGCCTCGCTCAAGAACACCGCCAACCCCACGCAGCTGGGCGCCGGTTACAAGGTCAATGTCATCCCGGGCCAGGCCACCGCGCATGTCGACGGCCGGTTCCTGCCGGGCTACGAGGAGGAGTTCCTGGCCGACCTGGACCGGATCCTGGGCCCGCGGGTCAAGCGCGAGGACGTCCATGCGGACAAGGCGCTGGAGACCACCTTCGACGGTGCGCTGGTCGACGCCATGCAGTCGGCGCTGCAGGCCGAGGACCCCATCGCGCGGGCGGTGCCGTACATGCTCTCCGCCGGTACGGACGCCAAGTCCTTCGACGATCTCGGGATCCGCGGATTCGGCTTCGCCCCGCTGAAGCTGCCGCCGGAGCTGGATTTCGCGGGGATGTTCCACGGTGTGGATGAGCGAGTGCCGGTGGACGGACTGAAGTTCGGGGTGCGGGTGCTCGATCGGTTCATCGAACAGAGCTGAATTCGGCGCGGATTTCCTGCCTTTCGCGCCGGCTTCGCTGAAAAGAGTGAACACATCAATGTGTTCGTAGCTTGAACGGCATTTTCCTCGTTGCAGTCAGTGCGGTCCGCGGCTGGGATCGTATTGGCTACAAGGAGGAATAATGATCAAGAAGGTCGTCGCTGCTGCGGCAGTCGCTGGTGGTGTCGTACTCGCCGGTGCGGGCCTGGCCGTTGCCGACTCGGGTGCCCAGGGTGCGGCCCAGAACTCCCCGGGTGTGGTGTCCGGCAACTCCATTCAGGTTCCGGTCCAGGTCCCGGTGAACGCGTGCAACAACACGATCTCCGTGATCGGGCTGCTGAACCCCACCTTCGGTGCCGGCTGCGTCAACAAGTGACCTTCTGACGTCCTTTGGCGTTGTATTTACACCCGTAAGGGTCCGACTCGGCTCGGCGCCGGAGGCGTGCCATGCAATCCGGAGCCGCTGAGTATTTCGGCGGGCGGGTGGATCTTTCCGAAGACCACCACTCGTCCGTATTCCTGTAAGGCACTAGGCAGGGGAACAACCTATGAGACAGGTCGCACGAAAGGGCCTGATCACCGCGGCCGCAGCCAGTGGCGTACTCGCCATGGCCGCCGGCTACGCACACGCCGACGCGGGAGCCGCCGGAGGCGCGGCGCATTCGCCGGGCGTGGGATCCGGCAACAATGTTCAGGTACCGGTCCATGTGCCGGTGAACGCCTGCGGCAACACCGTCAATGTCGTCGGGCTGCTGAACCCCTCGTTCGGCAACCGCTGCGCCAACGATGGCGGTGGCAGGCACCACGGTGGTCAGCACCACCAGGGCGGGCACACGGGCTCCGGCGCCGCCGGCAGCACCTCGAACTCGCCCGGTGTCGTGTCGGGCAACAATGTCCAGGCTCCGGTCGACGTACCGGTGAACGCCTGCGGCAACCAGGTCTCGGGAGGCGGGCTGCTCAACCCGTCCTTCGGCAACCACTGCGCCAACGGGTCGTCGACGACCCCGGCGAGGCCGCACCACCCGGGCAAGCCGCACGAGCCCGGCAAGCCGCACGAGCCCGGCAAGCCCCACCACCCGGGTAAGCCGCACGAGCCGAGCAAGCCGCACCACCCGGGTAAGCCGCACCACCCCGGCAAGCCCCACCAGCCGGGCACGCCGGGTCAGCAGACCCCGCACAAGCCGGGTACGAAGCCGCAGACCGGGGGGCCCAGCCAGCAGGTGACGCCCTCCAAGCCCGTCGGGCACCTCGCGCAGACCGGTGCGGGGTCGATCGGCTACGCGGTTCCGGCCAGCGCCGGGCTGCTGCTCGGTGGCGCCTTGATCTACCGCAAGGCGCGCGCCGTCCGCCGGTGACCAGCAGCAGATAGCCCACCGGCAGATCACCGAGCGGGCCCCGTCGAGACGGGGCCCGCTCTGCTGTGTTCAGACCCCGGTGGCGCTCACCACGTGGCGCGGAGCTGGCGGATGATCCGGCGGCGCAGCCGCACCTTACGGCTCCCGTCGGGGTTCAGACGCAGGCGGTCCAACTCCCAGTGTCCGTACTCGGCATGGTCGGTCAGCAGGCGTGTGGCAGCCTTCCGGGAGACTCCCCGTGGCACATACACATCGCAGAATTCGTATTCCGGCATCGCATCTATTGTGCGGGACCGGCCCCGGTACGGATAGCGTCTGCACTATGTCTGATGCTGCGCAGCCTTCCGCTGCCGAGGTACGTGCCGCCGCCGAGGCGGTCAAAGCCGCGCTGGACCGTCACCTCGACGCGGTCGAACGCCGCTCGGGGCAGGATGATCCGGCCGTGTACGCCGCGTTCGACGAGCTCGCCGCGGCGGCTGAGGTCTATGACGAGCTGCTCTACGACACCTACGACGAGGTCACCCCCTTCGAGATCCCCGGAAACGAGGCGCTGCCCGCTTACGCGGGCCCGGAAGAGCCGAGTGCGCTGAGCGTGCTGATCCGGCGCGACTACACCGTCGCCGCACCGCAGCGGCTGCTGCATCAGGCACAGCGCATCGCCGATCTCGATCCGGACGCCGCCGACGAGGCGGCGGGGCCCGCCGCCGATGCCGCCGCGGTCGTCGGCACCAGCGTGCATGCGGCGCTCGGTGTGCTCTTCGGGGAGTTCGAACCGGACGAGATCGCCTCCCGGCACAAGGAGTTCGGCCTGGAGGAGGGCGATTCCACGCTGTGGGTGGCGGCCGCCGACGAGCCGGCCGAGCCGGGGGAGTGGCTGTCCGCACCGTTCGACCAGGCGGATCCCCAGCGGGTGGTGTGCCGCTTCGACGTCAGCGCGGTCTTCGACGAGGAACTGGGCGAGGACGACCTGATGGAGCCCCTCGACCGCGAACGGTGAGGGCGGGGCCAGGATGCCGTGTGCCGCACCGGCGCTGGCTCCTGGCCCGTACGCCGCTGCCCCGGTCCGTCAGCAGGTTGTTTCTGCGACGGGCCGGGGCAGCGGCGTATACGGGCCGTGCGGAGGGCGCCGGGCCACGGGCTCAGCCGGCCGCCGACGGCTCCTCGGCGCTCTGCACGCTCTGCTGCAGCAGGCTGCGCAGCCGGGTGGTGCGCTCCTTGACGGGCACCTCGGCGACCGCGCGGGCCAGCGCCTGGTCGGCGCCCTGGACGACCGACAGATGCCGCTCGCCGCGGCTGAAGGCCGTGTAGACCCAGGCGCGGGTCAGCCCGCCAACGGCGTCCCCGGGCAGCACGACCACCGCGGCGGGCCAGCGGGTGCCGGCCGCCTGATGGGCCGTGAGTGCCCAGCCGTGGCGTACGGCTCCCGCGCCGACCTGCTCGCGCGGCACCACGACCGCGGGTCCCTCACAGTCGAGATGCAGCCCGGCCGCGTCCGCGCCGGTGACCGTGCCGGGGACCGTGCGGCCCGGCGCCGGGGCGTATGCCACGCGGTCGCCGGGGTCGAAGCCGCCGAACCGGCCGGGGCCGGGATTGAGCCGTTCCTTGAGGGCGGCGTTGAGCGCGCGGGTGCCGGCCGCGCCGCCGTGGCCGACCGTGATGACCTGGGTGTGGTCCGCGGGGACACCGAGCGCCCGGGGCACGGAGTCGGCGACCAACTGGACGGTGCGGTGCACCGCCTCGCCGGCGTCCCGCACCGGGACGATCACCACTTCCTTGCCGGGCGCCTCTACCTGGCTCAGCTCCCCGATGCCGATGCCCGACACCAGCTCGCCGATCGGACCGAAGTCCGGGGTACGGGAGGCGACCTGCGGACAGAAACGGGCCGCGAGCAGATCGGCGAACAGCCGGCCGGGACCGGCGGACCACAGCACGCCCGGATCGCCGCTGAGCACCAGCCGGGTCCCGTCGGTCAGCGACTCGACGAGCAGCGCGGCGGTCTCCAGATCCAGCTGCGGGGCGTCCAGCACGACCAGCAGATCGAGCGCGAGGGCGCCGTCCGCGTCCCGTCCCGGGCCCTCGCGGCCGGACAGCAGGCCCGAGACGGTCACCGCTGCCGTGGCGGGGTCCGCGGAGCCGGTGGCCGCGGTGTCGGGCGCGCACTCGGTGAGGTGTGCGGCCAGGCGGCGGCGGCCGTTCTCGGTGTGGGTGGCGCCGAAGGCCCGCAGCCCCAGTGAGCGGGCCGCGGCGATCAGCGCGGCCGGTTCGGCGCGGGCCGCCTCGGCGCCGGTGTGGGCCACCAGGCCGCTGTGGGCGGCGGCACGGATGAGCTCCGCGGCCGACGGCGACGGCGCGGCGGCCGCCGCGGCCTCCCAGGCGGCGGCGGAGGGACGGACGGGCCGGGGGGCCGGGGCGTCGTCGGTGGGGGCGTCGGTGCCGGGGGCCGCGGCGGCGGCGCTCTCGTCGGCCGCGGTACCGTCGCCGGCCACCGGCTGCTCCGCCTCGGCCGTGGTGTCGTCGCCGGCCTCGGCCGACGCCGTGTCCTGCGCCGGCTCAGCCGCCGCTTCGAAGGTGTTGAGCAGCCGTGCCAGACCGTCGGCGACGCTCTCCTCGGCCATCGCGAACCGGTCCAGGCCGAGCAGGATCCGGACCGGCTGCTCTTCCTCCTCGTCGTCGCCCGTGGCCGGACGCGCCCGGCCCGGTTCCTCGATCGCCTCCTGGAAGACCAGCACCGCACCGTCCGCGATGGCGGACTGCAGGGCGTCATCGGGATCGGGCACCGCGCGCTGGGCGAGGGCCGCGCGCAACGCGGCGGCCTCCAGGGCGGAGTGGCCCGCGAGCGCGGCCTGTTCCAGCAGCCAGCCGACCAGCGCCTGTGCGCGCCGCTCGTCGCCCGGCCCGCAGGCGGCGCCGAGCAGCGCCCGCGCAAAGCCGTCGGCCTGCTCGGGGCGCACCCCGGGCACACCGAGCAGCAGCCAGGGGTCCTCGCGCAGCGCCTCGGCGGCCCGCTCGCCGAGCACCTCCGCGGCCTGCTCGGCCAGCGTCTCGGGGGCACCGCCCGCCGCCAGGACCTGCCGTACGCCCTCGACCCCGGGGGCGGCGGGCACGGCGGGGCGGGGAGCGGCGGCGGGACCGGTGGCGGGCGGTGCGGCGGCAGGGGCCGTGGCGCCGCCGTCCGGGACGCCCGGGCGGGCCGGGCCGCCGGGCTCCTGCGCGGTGCGCTGCCGGGCCACCTCCGGGGCCGGTCCCGCGGGTCCGCCCTGCGGGGCGGCCTTGGCCGGCTGGGCGGCGGGTGCGGCCGGCTTGGCGGGGCGGGGGGCATCGTTGAAGAACGAGGCCGCCGAGCGCTCACCGCTCTCCACGGCCCGCACCGCCGCCGCCAGCGCATCCGCGGTCGCCTTGGCCGCTCCGGACACCGGGCTCTCCTTCGGGGCACCGGGGGCAGGAGCCTTGACCTCCCCACCGGCAGCCGATGCCGTGCCCTCCGCACGGGCACCCGGAGCCTTGACCTCCGCACCGGCAGCCGGAGTCTCGGGCTCCGCACCGCGAGCCGCAGTGTCGGATTCCGATCCGGCAGCCGGAGCCCCGGCTTCCGAGTCGGTAAGGGGAGCGTCGGTATCCGCACCGGGAGCCGGAATCTCGGCCTCCGAACCATCAGCCGCAGCCCTGGATTCGGAGCCGGAATCGGAAGCCCCGGATTCCGCCCCGGCAGCCGGAGCGCCGGCCTCCGCGCCGGAACCAGAGGTCTCGGCCTCCGCACCGGAACCCGGAGTCTCGGCCCCCGCACCAGGTGCCTCGGCCTCCGCCCCTTCGTTCACCATCGCGTCATCGCCGGGCGCGGCCGCGCCTTCCGGTGCTGTCGCGTCATCGGGCGTCTGGGCCTCCGCGGTGCCGGGCGCGGCCTCCTGCCCGGGCGGGGTTTCGCCGGCGAGGCGGTCGGTACTCACAGCGTGCTCCAGTCGTGATCGGGGTAGTGGTGCACCGGCGCCGATACATCGTCCAGCGCCCGGCGGATCTCGTCAGGAAGACTAAGGGTCTCCACTGACAATGCGGCTCTGAGCTGCTGCGCTGTGCGGGCGCCCAGAATCGGCGCGGTCACTCCGGGGCGGTCGCGGACCCAGGAGAGCGCGACCTGGAGCGGGGTGACGGCCAGTCCGTCGGCGGCGGTGGTGACCGCTTCGACGACCCGGCTCGCCGTCTCGTCGAGGTAGGGCGCGACGAACGCCGCCAGATGGTCCGAGGCGCCACGGGAGTCGGCCGGTGTCGCATGGCGGTACTTGCCGGTCAGCACGCCCCGGCCGAGCGGCGACGACGGCAGCAGGCCGATCCCCAGGTCGAGCGCCGCGGGCAGCACCTCCCGCTCGATGCCGCGCTGCAGGAGGGAGTACTCCATCTGTGTGCTCGCGAGACGGTTGCGTACCCCGGGCGCCGCGAGCTGCCAGGTGCCGGCCTTGGCGAGCTGCCAGCCGGAGAAGTTCGACAGCCCCACATAGCGTGCCCGGCCGCTGGCGACGGCGAGGTCGAGGGCCTGCAGCGTCTCCTCCAGCGGTGTGTGCGGATCGAAGGCGTGCAGCTGCCACAGGTCCACGTAGTCGGTGCCCAGCCGCTCCAGGGAGGCGTCCAGGGCGGCGAGCAGATGGCGCCGGGAGCCGTCGACCCGGCGGTCCGCCTCCAGGACGCTGCCGGCCTTGGTGGCGATCACCAGGTCCTCGCGTGGAACGAGCCCTTCCGTCAGCCGGCCCAGGAGGTATTCGGCGCCGCCGTCGGCGTAGATGTCGGCGGTGTCCACGAGGCTGCCGCCGGCCTCCCAGAACGCCTTGAGCTGGTCGGCGGCTTCCTGCTCGTCCGTGTCACGGGCCCAGTTCAGGGTGCCGAGCCCGAGGCGGGTCACACGCAGGCCCGTACGGCCGAGGTGCCTTTGCTCCATGGGCCTTGAGATTACTGGGCCGGAGCCGGCATCAGGGGACCTGTGGACAACCCGGCGATGACAGCCGGCGCGGCTGGGGGCTACAGTCCCCGGAACAGCGACGTTACTGATGGGTAAGGGGAGCGGCATGAGGCTTGGCATCAACCTCGGCTACTGGGGCGCCGGGATGGACTCCGACAATCTCGCGGTGGCACAGGAGGCCGACCGCCTCGGCTACTCCGTCTGCTGGGCCGCGGAGGCCTATGGCTCCGATGCCGCCACCGTGCTCTCCTGGGTCGCTGCCCAGACCGAGCGGATCGACATCGGTTCGGCGATCTTCCAGATCCCGGCGCGTACGCCCGCGATGACCGCGATGACGGCCGCGACCCTGGACTCGCTCTCCGGGGGCCGCTTCCGGCTGGGCCTCGGCGTCTCGGGGCCGCAGGTGTCCGAGGGCTGGTACGGCGTCAAGTTCGACAAGCCGCTGGCGCGCACCCGCGAGTACGTGGACATCGTCCGCAAGGCGATGTCGCGCGAGCGGCTGTCCTACGAGGGCGAGCACTGGACGCTGCCGCTGCCGGGCGGTCCGGGCAAGCCGCTGAAGCTCACGGTGCACCCGCAGCGCGAGCACATCCCGCTCTACATCGCCGCGATCGGCCCGAAGAACCTCCAGCAGACCGGTGAGATCGCCGACGGCGCTCTGCTGATCTTCCCCTCGGCCGACCACCTGGAGGAGACCGCGATCTCGCACCTCCGGGCCGGCCGCGAGAAGGCGGGCAAGACCCTGGACGGCTTCGACATCTGTCCGACGCTGCCGCTGGCCGTCGGCGCGGACAAGGACGTCAGCGCGCTGGCCGACATGTTCCGTCCGTACACCGCGCTCTACGTCGGCGGGATGGGCAGCCCCAAGCAGAACTTCTACAACCAGCTCGCACAGCGCATGGGCTACGGCAAGGAAGCCGCCGAGATCCAGGAGAAGTACCTGTCCGGCGACAAGGAAGGCGCCGCCGCCGCGATCCCGGAGCAGCTGATCGACCAGACCACGCTGCTCGGCTCCGTCGAGCGGATCGCCGAGCGGATGCAGGCCTACGCGGCGGCAGGGGTGACCACGCTGACGCTGGCCCCGGCGGGCTTCTCCCTGGAGGACCGGCTGGCGTCGCTGCGGGCCGGTACCGAGGCCCTGGAGCGCGCCGGTCTGGCGTAACGCCCTACGGGGCGCCGGGCCCGTACGCCCGCACCCGGCCGGCGCCCGCAGCGCCGGCCGGTGAAGCCCCGCGGCCGTGGTGGGGGCTCGGGGGTCTTCCCCACCACGGCCGTCAGGCAGCACAACGCCGCCACGGGCACGCTGGTTACGCCCGCAGCGGGGACACACCTCCCCCGAACGGCCGAACGGACCGCCGCTCCGGTTGCCGCCCACCGGACACCCCAATTGACTTTCCTCACGGGTGTGTCCGTTCGGAGGTGGCATAGATGCTCTCGGCCCGAAGCCTGTTCCAGGAGATCATCGGCAACGACGACTCCTTCCGCCTGTTCTGTTCCATCGCCGCCAGCGGCGAGGCCCAGGGCGGCTGGGAGAACGGCCGGATCGCCGCGCTGCTGCCCGCGTCCATGGGTGAGCTGGCGCCCAAGGTCGCCCGGCACGGCGCCGACGAGGACAAACACGGCCGGATCTTCCAGGCCCTGATGCACAAGCGCGGACTGACGCCGGCCGAGGTCCCGGTGGAGACCGACTACACCGCGCTGCTGGAACGGCGGGGCATCGGCCTGGCGCACGACAAGCTGCGCCGCGACGAGCCGCTCACCGAGCTCGACATCATCACCTACCTCGCCCACAGCCGGGTCACCGAAGAGCGCGCCGCCGGCCAGATGGTGCTGCTCACCAGACACTTCGGCGACCACCCCGAGCTGGGCAAGGCGGTCCGGATGATCTCCCACGACGAGGACAACCACCTCGCGTACTGCCACGAGGAGCTGCTGCGGCTGGCCCGTGCCGGGCACGGCCGCACCATCCAGCGGATCCTGCGGGAGTGCGCCCATGCCGAGATCGTCGTCTATCGGGACGTCAGCCTGGCGGTGATGGCCCACATGGGCCGCATCCTGAAGTGGCCGGCGGTGAAATCCGTCGTGCTCGCCGCCGGGATCCGGGCGGTGTACGCCTATGAGCGGCTGGCCGGCTGGCGGCGGATGGTCAGCCTCCGGATGCCCGAGCGGCGGAACGCACTGGGCGGACCGGCCACCTCCGCGCCGGAGTTCGCCTGAGCTGACCGGGCCCACGGCCCGCGGGACCCCGGTGTCACAGCCAGCCGCGGCGCTTGAACAGCCGGTACAGCGACACCTCGATGATGACCATCACCCCCAGGATCACCGGATACCCCAGGTTCCACTTCAGTTCCGGCATGTTGTCGAAGTTCATGCCGTAGATGCCGGCGATCAGAGTGGGGACCGCCGCCAGCGCCGCCCAGGCCGAGATCTTGCGCATGTCGTCGTTCTGCCGCACGCCCATCTGCGCGAGGTGGGCGGAGAGAATGTCCGACAACAGCCGGTCCAGGCCCTCCACCGACTCGTTGGCACGGGTGAGGTGGTCGTCGACATCGCGGAAGAACGGCCGGGCGTGCGCGTGCACGAACGGCACCCCGGGGTTCTGCAGACGGGTCATCGGCTCCACCAACGGACCGGTCGCCCGGCGGAATTCGAGCACCTCGCGCTTGAACGCATAGATCTCGGCGGCGGTGTTCTTGGTGTCCTTGCCGCGTACCGGAGCGAATACCTCCGCCTCCAACTCCTCCAGGTCCAGCTGGAGTTCGGCGGCCACCTCGATGTAGTGGTCGACCACCGCGTCACTGACGGCGTACAGCACCGCCCCCGGACCGTGCCGCAGGATCTCCGGGTGCTCCTCCAGCCGGTGGCGCACCGCCGCCAGGGGGCTGGCCTCCCCGTGCCGGACGGTGACGACGAACGCGTCACCCACGAAGACCATCAGCTCCGAAGCGGTCACCGTGTCGGCCCGGTCGTCATAGGTGACCGGCTTCAGCACCATGAACAGCGAGTCGTCGTAGACCTCCAGCTTGGGCCGCTGATGCGCCTTGAGCGCGTCCTCGACGGCCAGCGGGTGCAGCGCGAATTCGGACCGGACGCGCGCGAACTCCTCCTCCGTCGGCTCGTACATCCCCAGCCACAGGAAGGAGTGCCCCTCGGCCCGCGCCTCCTCCAGGGCGTGGGAGAAGTCCGTCGCGCACTCGGTGCGACGGCCCTCCCGGTAGATGGCGCTGTCGACGATCACACCGGCATTCTCGCGCGTTGCCCGGCCACCTGCCAGGAAGGCGTACGGGGAACGTAGGGTGGCGGCCATGCCCACGCTGATCCTGGTGCGGCACGGCCGCTCCACCGCCAATACCGCCGGGGTGCTCGCCGGGCGGGCGCCCGGAGTCGCTCTCGACGAGCGCGGCGCCGCCCAGTCCGCCGCGCTGCCCGCACGGCTGGCGCAGGTGCCGCTGACCGCCGTCGTCTCCAGCCCGCTGCAGCGCTGCCGGGAGACCGTGGCGCCGCTGCTGGACGCCCGGCCGTGGCTCACGCTGCACATCGAGAACCGGATCAGCGAATGCGACTACGGCGAGTGGTCGGGCCGGAAACTCGCCGAACTGAGCGACGAGCCGCTGATGGAGATCGTCCAGCAGCACCCGTCCGCGGCCGCCTTCCCCGGCGGTGAGTCGATGCGCGCGATGCAGGCCCGCGCGGTGGACGCGGTACGCGACTGGAACGCCCGGATCGAGGAGGCACACGGCCCCGAGGCGACCTACGCCATGTGCTCGCACGGCGACATCATCAAATCCCTGGTCGCCGACGCGCTGGGCATGCACCTCGACCTCTTCCAGCGGATCTCCGTCGAGCCCTGTTCCGTCACCGCGATCCGCTACACCCGGCTGCGCCCCTACCTCGTCCGGCTCGGGGACACCGGTGACTTCGGATCGCTCGCACCGCGGGCGGAGGGCGGCGCCGCGGCGGCCGAGCGGGACGCGGCAGTCGGCGGTGGTGCGGGAGCAGCGTGATCAGTCGGCGCAGTAGGGTGGTGCGACGGCGCTGCCCGCCACGCCCCTGCGATCCGCGCAGTGACCGCAGGACGTGCAGCGACCGCAGTGACCCCGCAGTCGAGCAATCGGAGCAGGACGTTGTCCCGTCAGGTGTTCTTCTACGACGCGCCGGACCGCTTTGTGGCCGGTACGGTCGGGCTGCCTGGCCGCCGTAGCTTCTACCTCCAGGCCACCGCGGCCGGCCGCACCACCAGCGTCGCCCTGGAGAAGACCCAGGTCGCCGCCCTCGCCGAGCGGATCGACGAGCTGCTGGACGAGGTCGTACGGCGCAGCGGCGGCAACGCCCCGGTGCCCGCCGTCTCGCCCGCCGAGCTGAGCGACACCGCACCGCTGGAATCGCCGGTCGAGGAGGAGTTCCGGGTCGGCACGATGGCGCTCGCCTGGGACGGCGAGGACGAGCGGATGATCGTCGAGGCGCAGGCCCTGGTCGAGCTGGACGCGGACAGCGAAGAGGACCTCGCCGACGCCGAGGAGCGGCTGCTCCAGGACGACGAGAACGGCCCGCCGATGCTCCGGGTGCGCCTCACCGGAACCATGGCCAGGGCGTTCGCCAAGCGGGCGCTGGAGGTCGTCAACGCCGGCCGCCCGCCGTGCCCCCTGTGCAGCCTGCCGCTCGACCCGGAGGGACACGTATGCCCGCGCCAGAACGGATACCGGCGGGACGCCTGAGCGCCATGGAGTCCGCCGCAGAGCCCACCGCGCCGCTGCCCGGCCCCGCCCGGCCGCAGGACCCGCCGGCGGCCGCGCCGAAGCCCGCCGGTGGCACCACGGACGCCCTGCTCGCCGAAGGGGAGCTGACCGTCCGCGGCCGCATCCAGGAAGCCTCCAACGCGGTGCTCTACTGCACGGTCGCCCTCGACGGCCGCAGCGCCGCCTGTGTCTACAAGCCCGTCGCCGGCGAGCGCCCGCTGTGGGACTTCCCCGACGGCACGCTCGCCCAGCGTGAGGTCGCCGCGTACGAGATCTCCCGGGCCTGCGGCTGGGACCTGATCCCCCCGACGGTGCTGCGGGACGGCCCGTACGGCACCGGCATGGTCCAGGAGTGGATCGATCCGCCGGAGAGCAGCGACGAGGTGCCCGAGCTGCTGGCGCTGGTGGAGGACGAGGAGCCGGGGCCCGGCTGGAAGGCCGTCGGCCTCGCCCAGATCGGCGAGGGCCGCACCGCGCTGCTGGTGCACGCCGACCATCCGCGGCTGCGGCGGCTCGCGGTGCTCGACGCGGTGATCAACAACGGTGACCGCAAGGGCGGTCATCTGCTGCCCGGCGCCGACGGAGAGTTCTTCGCCATCGATCACGGCGTGACGTTCAACGCCGAGGACAAGCTGCGCACGCTGCTGTGGGGATGGGCGGGGGAGCCGCTGACCGACGAGGCGCTGGAGGTCCTGCGGGGCCTGCGGCGGGCGCTGGAGGAGGACCGGCCGCTCGCCGCCCGACTGGCCGAACTGATCACGGACGCCGAGACCGAGGCGTTGCGGGCGCGGGTGGCGGGGTTGTTGCGCAGTGGCCGGCACCCGGAGCCGAGCGGTGAATGGCCGGCGATCCCCTGGCCGCCCGTCTGATCCGCCCGTCTGATCCGCCCAGATACGGCCGTATCGCCGGTGCCCCCTTGCACGTTCATCCGTCGAACACAAGAGCGCCTTTCTGGCCAGACCTCCGGTCCGGTTCGTATGCGGAACATCCGTCCGGTTACGCTCAAGGCATGCATGCATGGCCCGCTTCTGAGGTCCCCGCCCTGCCTGGCCAGGGCCGCGACCTGAGGATCCACGACACCGCGACCGGCGGACGGGTAACCCTCGACCCCGGTCCCGTCGCCCGTATCTACGTCTGCGGCATCACGCCGTACGACGCCACCCACATGGGGCACGCGGCGACCTACAACGCGTTCGACCTGGTTCAGCGCGTGTGGCTCGACACGAAGCACCAAGTGCACTACGTGCAGAACGTCACCGATGTCGACGATCCGCTCCTGGAGCGGGCCGTGGCCACCGGCGACGACTGGACGGCGCTGGCCGAGCGCGAGACGGCCCTCTTCCGCGAGGACATGACGGCCCTGCGGATGCTGCCGCCCCGCCACTACATAGGCGCCGTCGAGTCGATACCTCGCATCGTCCCGCTGGTGGAGCGGCTGCGCGACGCCGGCGCCGCCTACGAGCTGGACGGTGACATCTACTTCTCCGTCGAGTCCGACCCGCACTTCGGCGAGGTCTCCGGGCTGGACGCCGAGGCGATGCGGCTGCTGTCCGCCGAACGCGGCGGCGACCCGGAGCGCGAGGGCAAGAAGAACCCGCTCGACCCGATGCTGTGGATGGCCGCCCGCGAGGGCGAGCCGAGCTGGGACGGCGCCTCGCTGGGCCGCGGCCGGCCCGGCTGGCACATCGAGTGTGTCGCCATCGCGCTGGACCACCTCGGTATGGGCTTCGATGTCCAGGGCGGCGGCTCCGACCTCGCCTTCCCGCACCACGAGATGGGCGCCTCGCACGCCCAGGCGCTCACCGGCGAGCACCCGTTCGCCAAGGCGTATGTGCACGCCGGGATGGTCGCCCTGAACGGCCAGAAGATGTCCAAGTCCAAGGGCAACCTCGTCTTCGTCTCCGCGGTACGGCGCGACGGCACCGACCCGGCCGCGATCCGGCTGGCGCTGCTCGCGCACCACTACCGCGCCGACTGGGAGTGGACCGACGCGGTGCTGGAAGAGGCCGTGGAGCGGCTGGCGCACTGGCGTGCCGCGGTCTCCCGTCCTGACGGCCCGTCCGCCGACGCCCTCCTTGAGGAAATCCGTACGGCGCTCGCCGACGACCTGGACTCCCCGGCCGCCCTCGCGGCCGTGGACCGCTGGGCCGCCGCGCAGCAGGACGGGGGCGGCACCGACGAGGGCGCCCCCGGCCTGGTCTCCCGCGCGGTCGACGCGCTGCTCGGTGTGGCCCTGTAACGACCCGTCATCTCCGTCCTTCAGGGGCGCTTCCGCCGGCCGGCGGAAGCGCCCCTTCTCCTTGTGCTTCCCGGGACTTACGGGCTCCACAAGGGAAACGCCAGGGGCGCCGCACCGGCCGCTTGGCCGGTCCGGCGCCCCTGGCGTGCCGGGGAGTGGTCCCCGGTCTCAGCTTCCGTTGCCCTCCGGGCCGTCCTCCGGCCGTGGGGAGTCGGCGGAGTCCGCGCCGCCCGACGAGTCCGGGGTCTCGGTGGTGCCGTTGCCCTTGGCCGTGTCCTTCGGGCCCGTCGCCGAGTCCTCGCCGGCCTTCGGCTCGCGGGGCTCCTTGGACACCGGGCGGGGCGGACGGGTGCGGCCGCTGGTGGTGTCGCGGAGGTAGGAGCTGTCGCGGCCGTCGGCGAGCCCGCCTTCCGTCGCCACGCCGGGACCGGACTGCGGGTCGCGGCGGCGCAGATAGCGCTCGAACTCGCGGGCGATGGCCTCTCCGGACGCCTCCGGCAGATCCGCGGTGTCCCGCGCCTCCTCCAGCGACTGGACGTACTCGGCGACCTCGCTGTCCTCGGCCGCCAGTTGGTCCACGCCCAGCTGCCAGGCGCGGGCGTCCTCGGTCAGCTCGCCCAGCGGGATACGGACATCGAGGAGGTCCTCCAGGCGGTTGAGCAGGGCGAGGCTGGCCTTCGGGTTGGGCGGCTGGGAGACATAGTGCGGCACCGCGGCCCACAGGCTCACCGCGGGGACACCGGCATGGGTGCACGCCTCCTGGAGGATGCCGACGATGCCCGTGGGGCCCTCGTAGCGGGACTCCTCCAGATCGAGCCGGGAGGCCAGATCCGCGTCGGAGGTGACGCCGCTGACCGGCACCGGGCGGGTGTGCGGGGTGTCGCCGAGCAGTGAGCCCAGCACCACCAGCATCTCCACACCCAACTCATGGGCGAAACCGAGGATTTCGTTGCAGAACGAACGCCAGCGCATGCTGGGCTCGATACCGCGGACCAGGACGAGGTCGCGCTTGCGGCCCTTGCCGTTCGTATCGCCGACGCGGACGACGGAGAGGCGGGTCGTCGGCCAGGTGATCTTGCGTACCCCGCCGTCCAGGAAGACGGTGGGACGGTTCACCTGGAAGTCGTAGTAGTCCTCCGCGTCCAGCGCGGCGAAGACCTCGCCCTTCCATTCCCGGTCGAGATGTGCGACCGCGGCGGAGGCGGCGTCGCCGGCGTCGTTCCAGCCTTCGAACGCGGCCACCATGACCGGGTCGATCAGCTCGGGTACCCCCTCGAGCTCGATCACCCAGCGCCTCCTTCCGACCGGTGCGGCCGCCGGGGGCGGCCGCCGGCAGCAGTTCCATTACGTGCGATCCCAAGACTACGGCTTCTGCGGTGCCGGTCCGTAGCCCCTTTGCAGGGAGGGGTAGCGATTCATCCGACCTGTCCCGAGGTTCATTGGCTCAACTTCCGTACGGGGTCTGGACGCGGTCTTACACGCGGGTCTATACATCGGATGTCCGGGAAAGGTCCGATGTTCTTCCGCAACATCCCAGGGGGCATGCGCATGGCCGTGACCGACACCGTGACCGAGCTCGAGGTCCACGACGTCCGCTTCCCCACCTCGGAGCAGCTCGACGGCTCGGACGCCATGAACCCGGACCCCGACTACTCCGCCGCCTATGTCGTGCTGCGCACCGGCAGCGGACCGCAGGGGCACGGCTTCTGCTTCACCATCGGGCGCGGCAACGAGGTCATGGCCGCCGCGATCCGGTCCCTCGCGCCCTACGTCGTCGGCCGCCCCGCCCCCGTCACCGCCGCCGGTCTCGCCGCCCTGCACCACGACCTCACCCACGACTCCCAGCTGCGCTGGCTCGGCCCCGAAAAAGGGGTGATGCAGATGGCGGCCGGGGCACTGGTCAACGCCGCCTGGGACCTGGCCGCGGGCCGGGCGGGGCTGCCCGTGTGGGAGTTCCTCGCCGCGCTGACGCCCGAGGAACTGGTCTCGCTCGTCGACTTCCGCTATCTGTCCGACGCCCTGACTCCCGAGGAGGCGCTGGCCCTCCTGCGCGCCGCCGAACCCGGCCGCGCCGAACGCGCCGCCCGCCTCAAGGCCGAGGGCTACCCCGCGTACACCACCTCGCCCGGCTGGCTCGGCTACGACGACACCAAGCTGGTGCGGCTGGCGAAGCAGGCGGTGGCCGACGGCTTCGGCCAGATCAAGCTCAAGGTGGGCGCCGACCTCGACGACGACAAGCGGCGGCTGCGGCTGGCCAGGGACGCGGTCGGCCCCGGCGTGCGGATCGCCGTCGACGCCAACCAGCGCTGGGACGTGGCCGAGGCGGTCCGCTGGATGACCGCGCTGGCGCCCTGGACCCCGCACTGGATCGAGGAGCCGACCAGCCCGGACGACGTCCTGGGGCACGCCGCGGTGCGCTCCGGACAGCCCGTGAAGGTCGCCACCGGTGAGCATGTCGCCAACCGGGTGGTCTTCAAGCAGCTGTTGCAGGCCGGCGCCGTGGACTTCGTACAGATCGACGCGGCGCGGGTCGCCGGGGTCAACGAGAACCTCGCGATCCTGCTGCTGGCCGCGAAGTACGGGGTACCGGTGTGCCCGCACGCCGGCGGGGTGGGGCTGTGCGAGCTGGTGCAGCATCTGGCGATGTTCGACTACGTGGCGGTGTCCGGGAGTTGGGAGGACCGGGTCATCGAGTACGTCGACCATCTGCACGACCACTTCAGCGACCCCGTCGTCATCGACCGCGGCCGCTACCGCGCCCCGACCGCGCCCGGCTTCTCGGCCCGGATGAAACCCGGTTCGGTCGCCGCCCACCGCTTTCCCGACGGGCCCGTGTGGCGCGCCCGTCAGCAGCCGCACGACCACCGGGGCGAGCAGGAGGTCACCGTATGAGCGACGCACCGCGGACCGGCCGCCACCCGGCCGACTTCGAGGGGATGGCCGCCCTCGTCACCGGCGGCGGCTCCGGCATCGGGGCGGCCACCGCCGCGCTGCTGCTGGCGCGCGGCGCGCGGGTTGCCGTCCTGGACCGGGACCCGGCCGGCGCGCCCGCCGGGGCGATCCCGGTCACGGCCGATGTGACCTCCGACGCCGCCGTACGGGCCGCCGTCGGCGAAGCGGTGGGGGAGCTGGGCGCCCTGCACACCCTCGTCGGCAACGCCGGGACCGGCGCCGTCGGCACCGTCGAGGACAACGACGACGCGGAGTGGAGCCGGGTCCTGGACGTCAATGTGCTGGGGCTGGTGCGCACCGCCCGCGCCGCGCTGCCGGCGCTGCGCCGCACCGCCGCAGGCGCCCCTGGCCGGGTCTCCATCACCCACACCTGCTCCATCGCCGCCACCGCGGGCCTGCCGCAGCGCGCGCTGTACGGCGCCAGCAAGGGCGCGGTGCTCTCGCTGACCCTCGCGATGGCCGCCGACCACCTCCGCGAGGGCATCCGCGTCAACTGCGTCAACCCGGGCACCGCCGACACCCCGTGGGTCGGCCGGCTGCTGGACCGCGCCGACGACCCGGTCGCCGAACGCGCCGCCCTCCACGCCCGCCAGCCGATGGGCCGGATGGTCACCGCCGACGAAGTCGCCGCCGCCATCGCCTCGTTGGCGTCCCCGTCCGCCTCCGGCATCACCGGGACGGCGCTCGCCGTGGACGGGGGGATGCAGGGGGTACGACTGCGGCCCGCAACGTGAACCGGGCCGTCCGGTCGCCCTTCGCCCGTCCGTACACCACGACCAAGGGACCACCCATGAGATTGCGTACGACCGGCGCGGCGGCCTGTGCCGCGGTGCTCGCCCTCGCCGCGCTCACCGGCTGCAACCGCGGCAGTGACACCGCGGGCGGCAGGATCGGCATCGATATGCCCCGTACGGACACCGACTTCTGGAACTCCTACCAGCAGTACCTGGAGAAGGACCTGGACGACGGCGGCCCGGCAGCGCTGCCGCTGTCCAACTCGCAGAACGACATCGCCAAGGTCGTCTCCAATGTGCAGGCGCTGACCGACCAGGGCGCCGGAGCGATCGTGATGGCACCGCAGGACACCGGCGCCATCTCCGCCGAGCTGCAGCGCCTGGCGGAGAAGAAGATCCCGGTGGTGAGCGTGGACACCCGCCCCGACGAGGGCAAGGTCTACATGGTCGTACGCGCCGACAACCGCGCCTACGGGGAGAAGTCCTGCGAATACCTCGGCCGGCAGTTGGGCGGCAAGGGGCGGGTGGCCGAACTCCAGGGTGATCTCAGCTCGATCAACGGACGGGACCGCTCCGAGGCGTTCGCGGCCTGTATGAAGCGGAAGTTCCCGAAGATCACCGTGCATGAGCTGGCCACGGACTGGAAGGGCGAGGTCGCCTCCGCCAAGCTGCAGAGCCTGCTCGCCCAGCATCCGGACCTCAACGGCATCTACATGCAGGCCGGCGGAGCCTTCCTGCAGCCGACGCTCGCCCTCCTGGAGCAGAAGAAGCTGCTCCGGCCGGCCGGCTCCGACGGGCACATCACCATCATCTCCAACGACGGCATCCCGGACGAACTGGACGCGATCCGCGCCGGGAAGATCGACGCCACCCTCTCCCAGCCCGCCGACCTCTACGCCAAGTACGCGCTCCACTACGCCAAGGCCGGCCTGGACGGCAAGACCTTCAAGCCGGGGCCGACCGATCACGGCTCCACCATCGTGAAGATCAAGAACGGTCTGGAGGACCAGCTGCCGGCGCCCCTGGTCACCAAGGACACCGTGGACGACAAGAAGCTGTGGGCCAATCAGCTGGAAAAGAAGAAGTAGCGGCCGTGGAGACCCACGACCGGGCGGCGGCGGTGCACGCCGAGGGGATCGTCAAACGCTACGGGCCCACCGTCGCCCTCGACGGCGCCCGGCTGACCGTACGGCCCGGCGAGGCGCATGCCCTCGTCGGCCGCAACGGGGCCGGCAAATCCACCCTGGTGTCCGTGCTGACCGGTATGGAACGTCCGGACGCCGGCCGGGTCACCTTCGGCGGGGAACCGGCGCCCGGCTGGGGCGACACCGCCGCCTGGCAGCGCAGGGTCGCCTGCGTCTACCAGAAGTCGATGACCGTGCCGGAGCTGACCGTCGCGGAGAACCTCTACCTGGGCCGCTTCCAGGGCGCGCGCACCATCCGCTGGCGGGCGCTGCACACCCGCGCCCGCGAACTGCTCGCCGAGTACGGCGTCGAGGTCGACACCGCCGCCCGGATCCGGGATCTCGGCGTCGAACAGCGGCAGTTCGTGGAGATCGCCCGCGCGCTGTCCTTCGGCGCCCGGCTGATCATCCTCGACGAGCCCACCGCCCGGCTCGACGCGGGCGGCATCGACCGGCTCTTCGCCAAGCTGCGCGCGCTGCGCGCCCAGGGCGTGGCCTTCCTGTTCATCTCGCACCATCTGCAGGAGGTCCACGAGCTCTGCGACACCGTCACCGTCTTCCGTGACGCCCGGCATGTGCTGACCGCGCCCGTGCCGGGGCTGGCCAAGGACGCGCTGGTGGCGGCGATGACGGGGGAGGAGCCGGCCGCCGTACGGCAGCCGTGGCCGGGCGTGCGCCGGACGGGCGAGCCGGTGCTGCGGACCGAGGCCCTGGCCGTGGACGGGCACTTCGCGCCGCTCGACCTGACCGTACGGGCCGGTGAAGTGGTGGGGCTCGCGGGCGCCACGGCCGGCGGGAGCACCGCGATCGGCGAGACCCTGGTGGGGCTGCGGACGCCGGACGCCGGACGGATCGCGGTGCGCGGGCGCCCGGTCCGTACGGGCAGCGTCCCGCACGCCCTCGACGCGGGCATCGGCTATGTCCCCGAGGACCGGCACCGCGAGGGGCTGGTCCCGCACCGCAGCGTCGCCGAGAACGCCACCCTCACCGTCACCGGCCGGCTCGGGCCGATGGGCACCGTACTGCCCTCCCGCACCCGCGCGTTCGCCCGGCGGATGATCGAGGCCCTCGACATCAAGGCGACCGGGCCCGGCCAGCCGGTGTCCGGGCTCTCCGGCGGCAACCAGCAGAAGGTCGTGATCGCCCGTGCGCTGGCCCGTGAGCCCGCGGTGCTGGTCGCCATCCGGCCCACCAACGGCGTCGACGTCAAGTCCAAGGACGCACTGCTGGGCGTCGTACGGGAGGTCGCGGACGGCGGCAGCGGCGCCGTGATCGTCTCCGACGAGCTGGACGACCTCCGGGTCTGCGACCGGGTGCTGGCGGTCTTCCACGGCCGGGTGACCGCCGAATTCCCGGCCGGCTGGCGCGACCACGAACTGGTCGCCGCGATGGAGGGGATGGCCGCCGGCGGCCGCGGTCAGCACCAGCCGCCCGGCACCGGCGGCGGCCGGGACGCCGCACCGGACTCACCGGGCAGGGAAGGAACGGAAGGGACCGCGTCATGACCGAGACCGCATCGCCGCCGGCCACCGACGCGGTGGACCGGCCGCCGCCGCGCCGCCGGCCCCGGATCGAGCCGGCCCGCTGGCGGGACTTCTCCCTGGTGCCGGTGATCTTCGTGCTGGGC
Organism: Streptomyces sp. G7(2002); assembly: GCF_028870195.1. Lineage (NCBI taxonomy): Bacteria > Bacillati > Actinomycetota > Actinomycetes > Kitasatosporales > Streptomycetaceae > Streptomyces > Streptomyces sp. G7(2002). The sequence goes on along the minus strand of NZ_CP102609.1, from coordinate 2,364,745 downwards.
GTCATCGGCTTCATCGTGTCGCCCGCGTTCCTCACCCAGGACAACCTCATCGGCGTCATCCAGCAGTCCACCGAGCTGGGCCTGCTGGTGCTCGGCGAGGCGCTGATCCTCATCAGCGGGCGGATGGATCTGTCGCTGGAGTCGACCATCGGCCTGGCGCCGGTGCTCGCCCTGTGGCTGGTGATGCCCGCGGACGGCGCCCGCTTCGCCGGGCTGGAGCTCTTCCCCGCCTGGACGGCGATCCCGCTCTGCCTGGCCGTGGGCGCGGCGGTCGGCGCCGCCAACGGCTTCCTCATCCTCACCCTGCGGGTCAACGGCTTCATCGCCACCCTCGGCATGCTCACCATGCTCCGCGGCCTGCAAGTGGGCATCTCCGAGGGCCGGTCCATCGGCAATGTGCCGGAGTCCTTCGCCTATCTGGGCAAGGCCGACTGGCTGGGCGTACCGGCCGCCGTCTGGATCTGCCTCGCCCTCTTCGCGCTCGGCGGCGCGGCCCTCGGCTACCTCCGGCACGGGCGGGCGCTGTACGCCATCGGCGGCAACCCGGAGGCGGCCCGCGCGGCCGGCATCCGGGTGGACCGGCTCACCTGGATCGTGCTGGCCCTCGGCGGGGTGCTCGCCGCCTTTGCGGGGATCCTCTACACCGGCCACTACGGCGCGGTCTCCGCGAGCCAGGGCAACGGCTGGATCTTCCAGGTCTTCGCCGCCGCGGTGATCGGCGGGATCGGCCTCAAGGGCGGCCGGGGCACCCTCTTCGGCGCGCTCACCGGCGTCCTCACGCTCCAGCTCGTGATCAATGTGATGACGCTGGGCGGGGTGCCACCACTGTGGACGCAGTTCCTCAACGGCATGATCATCATCGTCGCGCTGGTCATCTCCCGCTTCACCAGCGGCGAGAAGCAGGACTGAGGCCCGCCATGCGCTATCCCCCTTACGGGCCACGGGAGTTGGGACGTACCGGTGTCACCGTCCCGCCCCTGGGGCTGGGCTGTGCACCGCTCGGCAACCTCTACCGCGCCGTCCCGGAGGAGCAGGCCCGCGAGGTCGTCCACACCGCCCTCGCCACCGGCGCCGGCTACTTCGACACCGCACCCCACTACGGCGTGGGCCTGTCCGAGGAGCGCCTCGGCCGGGCGCTGCGCGGCCACGACCGCGCCTCCTACACCCTCTCCACCAAGGTCGGCCGCCGGCTGCGCCCGCTCGCCCCGGGGGAACGCGCGGCGGGCGAGGGCTTCGTGGACACCCCCGCGCGGGCCCGCGTACGGGACCTCTCCCGCGACGGCATCCGCGCCACCCTCGACGCGTCCCTGACGCGGCTCGGGGTGGACGCCGTCGACATCGTCTATCTGCACGACGTCGAGGACCAGCTGCGCGAGGTGTACGAGACGGGCTTCCCGGCCCTTGCGGAGCTGCGCGCACAGGGGGTGGTCCGGGCCATCGGATTCGGGATGAACCACAGCGCTCCGCTGGCCCGTCTGGTCGCCGACCTCGATGCCGACGTGGTGCTCTGCGCCGGCCGCTGGACCCTGCTGGAGCGCACCGCCGCCGGTGATCTGCTGCCGGTCTGCGCCCGCCGCGGCACCTCGGTGGTCGTCGGCGGCGTCTACAACTCCGGCCTGCTGGCCGACCCCTCACTCGGAGCGCCCTACAACTACGCCCCGGCCCCGGCCCCGTTGCTCGACCGCGCGCGTCAACTTGCCGCCTGCTGCGCAGAGTTCAATATCCCCCTCAAAGCGGCGGCGCTCCGCTTCCCTTTCGGACACCCTGCCATCGCCGCGGCCGTTGTCGGCGCCGCCACACCGGAGGAGATGGCCGAGAACGCGAGGCTGTTCACCCAGCAGATCCCGGACGAGCTGTGGCATACGCTCGTCGCCCGCGGCCTGCTCGACCCCGATCTGCCGCTGCCCCTGAACGACTGAGCCCGACCCCGGAGCGCGCCCCTGATGCGTATCGACGCCCATCACCACCTGTGGGACCTCAGCCGGCGGGAACAGCCCTGGATGGACGGGCCCTGGGCCGATCCGATCCGCCGCGGCTACGCGCTGTCCGACCTCACTCCTCATCTGGCCGAGCACGGCATCGACGGCACGGTCCTCGTCCAGTCGTCGTCCTCGTACGAGGAGACCGCCGAACTCCTCGCCCTCGCGGTGGGGGACGGCCCGGTCGCCGGTGTCGTCGGCTGGGCCGACCTCCGCGACCCGGCGCTCGCCGAGGTCCTCGCGGCGCTGCCCGCCGGTCTGGTCGGCATCCGCCACCAGGTGCAGGACGAACCGGACCCCGACTGGCTCACCCGCCCGGACGTGCTGCGCGGCCTGGGCGCCCTGGCCGGCGCCGGGCTGGTCTACGACCTGCTGGTCACCCCGCGCGAACTGCCCGCCGCACACACCGCGGTACGCGCCCTGCCCCAGCTTGCCTTTGTGCTGGACCATGCCGGCAAACCGCCGGTCGTCACGGGGGAGTGGCAGCCGTGGGCGGACGCCGTCACCGCCCTCGCCGCGCTCCCGAACGTCAGCTGCAAGCTGTCCGGGCTGGTCACCGAGGCGGACCGGGAAGCCTGGCGGCCGCAGCAGATCCTGCCCTACGCCCGGCACGTCCTGGACGCCTTCGGCCCCGGCCGGATGATGTTCGGCTCCGACTGGCCGGTGTGCACCCTGGCCGCCGGCTACGAGGACGTCGTGGCGCTCGCGGAGGCGGCCACCGGGCAGCTCGCGGCTGCGGAGCGGTCGGACGTCTTCGGGGGAACGGCCGGGCGGGTCTACGGGATCGGGACGCCGCCGGCACCCGCGCTCCCGGGCCGCTGACGTGGCGTCCGGATTCCGCCAGCCCAGGCCCCCGCCGCGCCGGAGGATCTAGTCGTACCGCGGGAAAGCCCCCGCGACCCGGTGACGCACCCGCGCCATCCCGTGGATTCCGCACGGCTGCGCCCGGCCACGGACGACTCGATACGAAGGTGATGACGATGACGGCGACGGCGACGACGGCGGCGACGACGGAGGCGGGGGACGGCACCCGGCCGCTCACCGGCAAGGCGGCCCTGGTGACCGGCGGGAGCCGGGGGATCGGCCGGGCGATCGCGCTGCGGCTGGCCGCCGACGGGGCGGCGGTGGCCCTGACCTACCGGAACGGGCAGGACCGGGCCGAACAGGTCGTCAAGGAGATCGAGCGGGCCGGCGGACAGGCCTGGGCGGTACGGGCCGACAGCGAGGACGCGGAAGCGGTGTGGGCCTCGGTGGCCGGCACCGTCGACCGCTTCGGGCGGCTGGACATCCTGGTGAACAACGCCGGCGTCGGTGTGATCGGACCGTTCGAGGGGATCTCCCTCGACGATGTCGACCGGGTTCTGGGGACCAACGTCCGGGCGCCGTTCCTGGCGGCGCAGGCCGCGGCCGCGCATCTGACCGAGGGCGGCCGGATCATCTCCATCGGCAGCTGTATGGCCGAGCGCGTCGCCTTCCCCGGCGGCACCCTCTATGCCACCAGCAAGGCCGCGCTCACCGGCCTGACCAAGACCCTGGCCAGGGAACTGGGGCCGCGCGGCATCACCGCCAACCTCGTACACCCGGGCCCCATCGACACCGATATGAACCCCGCCGACGGCGAGAGCGCGGCGATGCAGGCCGGGTTCACCGCGCTGGGGGCGTACGGCCGGGCCTCGGACGTCGCGGCGACCGTGGCCCATCTGGCGGGCGACGGCGGACGGTACATCACGGGCGCCTCGATCGCCGTGGACGGAGGCTTCGCGGTCTGACCCCGGGCGCGGCGGCGGTGCCGGCCGGTCTCACAGCGAGGCGCGCAGCCACTGCTCCACGCTCGCGATGTGCACCGTCGCCCAGGCCCGCGCCGCCTCCGCGTCCCGGTCGCGCAGCGCGCCGAGGATCGCCCGGTGCTCGGTGAGGGTGCGGGCCACCGCGTCCTTCTGGGTCAGTCCCCGCCAGACCCTGGCCCGGGTGGTCGGCCCGGACAGCCCCTCCAGCAGCGAGCAGAGCACGGAGTTGCCGGACGCCGCGACGATCCCGCGGTGGAACTCCAGATCACAGGCGACCAGATCCTCGACCGAGGGGCTCGGCCCCAGCGCGTTCAACTGGGCCTCCAGGGCGTCGAGTTCCTCCAGGCCTATCCGGCCGGCCGCCATCGCCGTGGCGGCCGGCTCCAGGATCCGGCGGACGGCGAGGAACTCCAGCACCGTGTCGTCGCGGTGGAAGTCCACCACGAAACTCATCGCCTCCAGCAGGAGTTGCGGATCGAGGCTGGTGACATAGGTGCCGTCGCCCTGGCGCACATCCAGGATGCGGATGAGGGAGAGCGCGCGCACCGCCTCGCGCAGTGAGTTGCGGGACAGTCCGAGCTCGGAAGCCAGCTCGCTCTCCTTCGGCAGCCGGTCGCCCGGCCGCAGCGCCCCGGAGACGATCATGCCCTTGATCTTCTCGATGGCCTCGTCGGTGACCGCCATGCCGACCTCCCCGCTGGACCCGCCCGGATACCGTCCCAGACATCCGATGTCTCGGCTCATTATGACCGGTCACGGCGGCCCCAGCCGCTCCCGTACGCGGCCCAGTCCTCCTCCGTGGCGGCGAAGTCGACATACAGCGCCGTTCCGAACCGCCGGCGGCCCGGGTCCTCACGGGTCAGCCCCAGACGTATGCCCCGGACCGCGGCCCGCACCGTCTCCGCCGAGGCGTGATGGCCGACGCTCTCGGTGTGGAAGAACGGCAGCCCCATCAGCAGATCGGTGTGCGGCCCCGTCGCCGCCAGCGCCAGCCGGGTCTGCTGCGCCACATAGCCGCCGTAGAGGCTCTCGGCCGGCAGCCCGGTGTCGTACGACATCAGCGCGATCTGGTCGACCCGGCGCGCCACCTGACCGAAGAACCGCTGGGATATCCACTTGCGGTGGCCCGTCAGCGCCCCGCTGACCGTGTGCAGTCCGGGCAGCGGATCGATCTGGTGGACCGCGACGGACAGCACCGCTCCCCGGCCCCGGACCGCGGGCCCGAGCCGGTCCAGCAGCCGCAGATAGTCGGTGTTGCCGGAGTGCAGCGGCTCCAGATCGAGATGGACGCCGGCGAACCCGGCCGCCAGCACCTGACGGGCACTGGCCACGATCGCCGCACGCGCCGAGGCGTCCGACAGCCGGAGCCCGCCCCGCTCACCCGGCGCGTACACCAGCCGGTCGCCCAGCCAGGCGTGCACCCGCACCGACGGCAGCGCGCGGTGCAGCGCGGAGAGCAGCCAACGGGCCCGCGGGTAGGCCGCGCGGGCCGGCGGCAGGGTGCCGTCGTGCTCCAACGGCCCGGCGTGGACGTACAGATCACGGATGCCGGAGCCCTGGAGACGCCGGCGCAGCGCCGCGACGTCGGAGGCGTCCCGCCGGCCGTCCACCCAGGCATGGCCGAGCCAGAGCGCGTCGCGCCCGCGGGTCGTGGCCTGCGGAGCCGCCTCGCCCGCGTACTGGGCGCGCAGCGCCGTCCCCGCCAGTGTCACCGGCAGCACGATCAGCACGGCGACCGTCCAGGCCGCCCACTTCACCACCCGCCGCCATCGTGGCCGCGCCATCGTCATCCCCCCGTTGATGCGTTCCGGTCCACATCATCGCAGCCGCCACTGACAGTGACCGCCGACGGCCGCCCCGCCCGGCTCCGCCCCTCCCGACACGGCGATGGGGCGGCCCCGTGGACCGCCCCATCGTCACTCGCTGCACGCGCCCTGGCGTGCCGTCAGCTGTTCAGCCGTTCTCAGCCGTGGTCCGCCGGCGTCACTCCGCCAGCATGTCCTTGACCTTGGTCCGGACGTCCTCCGAGTCGAGGCCCCGGATCATCAGGGTCGTACGGCGGCGCAGCACATCGTCGACCGTCTCGGCCCACTCGTGGTCGCGGGCGTAGGCGACCTGCGCCCAGATCTCCGGGGCGTCGGGGTGGATGCGCTCGGCCAGCGCCGGGTTCTCGTTCGCCAGCCGGGCGATGTCGAAGGACAGCGAGCCGTAGTGGGTGGCGAGGTGCCGCGCGGTCTCCGGGGCCATCCGCGGGCCGGGCGTGCCGCCGTCGACGAGCAGCCGGTGCGCGACCGCGTTCGGGTTGGCGATACCGGGCAGCGGGAGCTTCTTCGGCAGATGCGCGATCGGCTCCATGTCCTCGGCCAGCGGGTGGCCGGGCAGCGCGGCCAGCTTGTTCATGACCGTACGGCCGATGTGGCGGAAGGTCGTCCACTTGCCGCCGGCGACCGACAGCATGCCGCCGCTGCCCTCGGTGACGACCGTCTCGCGCTTGGCCTTGGAGGTGTCGCCGGGGCCGCCGGGCAGCACCCGCAGACCCGCGAAGGAGTAGGTGATCAGATCGCGGGACAGCTGCTGGTCGCGGATGGAGAAGGCGGCCTCGTCCAGGATCTGGGCGGTGTCCTTCTCGGTGACCGAGACATCCGCCGGGTCACCCTCGAACTCCTCGTCCGTGGTGCCCAGCAGCAGCATGTCCTCCCAGGGGAGGGCGAAGGTGATGCGGTACTTGTCGATCGGGGTGGCCAGCGCGGCCTTCCAGGGCGCGGTCCGCTTCAGGACCAGGTGGGCGCCCTTCGACAGGCGGATGGAGGGGGCCGCGTTCGGGTCCTCCATCTTGCGCAGGTGGTCCACCCACGGGCCGGTGGCGTTGAGCACCAGGCGGGCGTTGACGCCGAACTCCTCGCCCTCCATCCGGTCCTTGAGCTCCGCGCCGGTGACCCGTCCCTGGGTGAAGCGCAGACCGGTGACCTCGGCGTGGTTGAGGACCGTGGCGCCGGCCGCGGCCGCCGCGCGGACGGTCATCAGGGCCATCCGGGAGTCGTTCATCTGGTCGTCGCCGTACACGGCAACGGCCTTGAGGTTGTCCGTCCGCAGCTCCGGAACGTCGCGCTGCGCCTTGGCCGGGGATATGACATGGCCGACGCCGTCGCCGAACGCGGACAGCGCGGAGTAGGCGAAGACACCCGCGCCGAGCTTGGCCGCGCCGTGCGGGCCGCCCTTGTAGACGGGCAGGTAGAAGGTCAGGGGGTTGGCGAGGTGCGGTGCCACCTGGCGGGAGACCGCACGCCGCTCGAAGTGGTTCTCCGCCACGAGCTTGACCGCGCCGGTCTGCAGGTAACGCAGGCCGCCGTGCAGCAGCTTGGAGGAGGCGGAGGAGGTGGCGCCGGCGAAGTCACCGGCGTCCACCAGGGCAACCCGCAGCCCGGCCTGTGCGGCGTGCCAGGCGGTGGAGATGCCCAGGATGCCGCCGCCGATCACCAGGAGGTCGTACGTCGCCTTGGAAAGCTGCTCCCGGGTCTCGGCACGGCTCGCGTGCGAACCACTGGCCGGGTGCGTCCCGAGTGCCGGGACGCTCTGCAGGGTGCTCATGTTTACTCCTCGTCCTCGATCCAGCCCATGGTCCGCTCGACGGCCTTGAGCCAGCTCTTGTACTCGCGGTCACGGGTGGCCGCATCCATCCGGGGGGTCCACTCGGCGGCCCGGCGCCAGTTGGCGCGCAGCTCGTCGGTGCTGGACCAGAAGCCGACGGCCAGTCCGGCCGCGTAGGCAGCGCCGAGGCAGGTCGTCTCGGCGACCATCGGGCGCACCACGGGGGCGTCCAGGAAGTCCGAGATGGTCTGCATCAGCAGGTTGTTGGAGGTCATCCCGCCGTCGACCTTGAGCGCGGTCAGCTCGACGCCGGAGTCCTTGGTCATGGCGTCGGTGATCTCGCGGGTCTGCCAGGCGGTGGCCTCAAGTACGGCGCGCGCGATGTGCGCCTTGGTGACATAGCGGGTCAGGCCCGCGATGACACCGCGCGCGTCCGAGCGCCAGTAGGGGGCGAACAGGCCGGAGAAGGCCGGAACGAAGTACGCGCCGCCGTTGTCCTCGACCGTGCTGGCCAGGGTCTCGATCTCGGCCGCGCTGTTGATGAGCCCCATCTGGTCGCGCATCCACTGGACGAGCGAGCCGGTGACGGCGATGGAGCCTTCCAGGGCGTAGACCGGCTGCTGGTCGCCGATGCGGTAGCCGACCGTGGTCAGCAGCCCGTTGTAGGAGTTGACCGGCTCGTGGCCGGTGTTCATCAGCATGAAGGTGCCGGTGCCGTAGGTGGACTTGGCCTCGCCCTGCTCGAAGCAGGTCTGGCCGAACAGCGCGGCCTGCTGGTCACCGAGCGCCGATGCGACCGGGACACCGGCCAGCACACCGCTGGTGGTGCGGCCGTAGACCTCGGCGGACGACTTGATCTCCGGCAGCACGGCCGCCGGGATCTCCATCGACGTGAGGATCTTCGGGTCCCACTCCAGGCGGTGGAGGTTCATCAGCATGGTGCGCGAGGCGTTGGTGACGTCGGTGACGTGCACGCCGCCGTCGACGCCGCCGGTGAGGTTCCAGATGACCCAGGAATCCATCGTGCCGAAGAGGATGTCGCCGCGCTCGGCGCGCTCGCGCAGGCCCTCGACGTTGTCGAGCAGCCAGCGGATCTTCGGGCCGGCGAAGTAGGAGGCCAGCGGCAGGCCGGTCTCGCGGCGGAAGCGGTCCTGGCCGACGTTGCGGCCGAGCTCCTTGCAGAGCGCGTCGGTACGGGTGTCCTGCCAGACGATGGCGTTGTGGACCGGCTCACCGGTGGTGCGGTCCCACAGCACGGTGGTCTCGCGCTGGTTGGTGATACCGATCGCCTTGACGTCGGCGGCGGTGAGCCCTGCCTTGTGCACGGCGCTGTCGACGACCTGCTGGACGTTGGTCCAGATCTCGGTGGCGTCGTGCTCCACCCAGCCCGGCTTCGGGAAGATCTGCTCGTGCTCCTTCTGGTCGACCGAGACGATCCGGCCGTCCTTGTCGAAGACGATGCAGCGGCTGGACGTGGTGCCCTGGTCGATGGCCGCGATGAACGGGCCGTGGCCGTGCGAGGAGGTGCTGGGGGTGTCGCTCATGGGTTGCTCCAAGAAGTCTGTGCGGGCGGAGTCGGGGCGGTCAGGCGGCTCAGGCGAACGCCACCTGGTAGATGCCCCCGGCGATGGCTCCGCCGATCAGCGGGCCGACGACCGGGATCCAGGCGTAGCCCCAGTCTGAACCGCCCTTGTTCCGCAGCGGCAGAAGTGCGTGCACGATGCGCGGACCGAGGTCACGGACCGGGTTGATGGCGTACCCGGTCGGACCGCCCAGCGACAGACCGATGCCGGTGACGACCAGCGCGACCAGCAGCGTGCCGATGACGCCGACGCCCTTGCCGTTGTCGCTCAGCCCGAGGGTGAGGATCGACAGCACGAGCACGACGGTGGCGATGATCTCGGTGAGCAGGTTCTGCGCCACGTTCCGGATCTCCGGGCCGGTGGAGAAGATGCCGAGGACCGGTCCGGCCTTCGGCGCGGCCGACTGGTCGACCATGCCCTCTTCACCGGTGTGGTCCGCCAGGACCTCGGGGTCACTCAGATGGGCCTGGAACTGCCCCATGTAGGTGATCCACACCAGGACCGCGCCGATCATGGCGCCGAGCATCTCGCCGGCCAGGTAGACCGGCACCTGGCTCCACTCGATGCCGCCCTGAATGGCGATGCCGATGGTGACCGCAGGGTTGAGGTGTGCGCCGGACTTCGCGGCGATATAGGCACCCGTGAGGACGGCGAAGCCCCACCCGAAGGCGATGGCGACCCATCCGGCGTTGAACGCCTTGGAGCGCTTGAACGTGACGGCGGCGCAGACGCCACCGCCGAGCAACAGCAGAACAGCGGTACCGATGGTCTCGCTGATGAAGATGTCGGAGCTGGACACCCGCGACTCCTTTGTCCTTCGTCCAGGGGAAGGCGAACCCCGGGTCCCGTCCGGTGGTCCGCGCCCTCCTAGAGGGCGGTGGTCGGCCCGCGGCAATGCCCCACCATAGCGAATATTGCCGTTAGGTGTTCGACAATGCCGACCGACGAACGGCAGTTTTGTTCACCGGTAGAACCCCGTCAAGGGTTCCGTGGCGAAAAACTTAGGTGAACTTATGGTGTGAAACCGGTCAGAATCGCCCTGCACCAAGATCCCGGGACACAGCGCGTGCGCAATCCCTCACAGCAGCGATGATTTCCGGCCGCAGCTCGCCGTCCTGGCACACCCGCTCCACCGCTCCCGTGACCCCCACCGCACCCACCGGCATCCGCCGCCGGTCATGGATCGGCGCGGCCACCGAGGCCACGCCCTCCCAGGTCTCCTCCACGTCCGCCGCCCAGCCCCGTGCGCGGGTCAGGTCCAGCAGCCCTTCGAGATCCCCCAGTCCGGTCATCGTGCGCGGGGTGAACGCCTCCCGGTCCGCCTCGACGATCTCGCTGTGCGCCACCGGGTCGTACGCCGAGAGCACCTTGCCCAGCGCCGTGCTGTGCAGCGGCTGCATCGCGCCCACCTCCAGCACCTGCCGGCTGTCGTCCGGCCGGAAGACGTGGTGGACGATCAGTACGCCCTGCTGGTGCAGGACGCCCAGGTAAACCGCCTCGCCGCTGGAGCGGGCCAGGTCGTCGGTCCATACGAGGGCGCGGGCGCGCAGCTCGTGCACGTCCAGGTAGCTGTTGCCCAGCCGCAGCAGCTCCGCGCCCAGCTGATAGCGGCCGGAGGCGGCGTCCTGCTCGACGAAGCCCTCCTGCTGCAGGGTGCGCAGTATCCCGTGGGCGGTGCCCTTGGCCAGTCCCAGGGAGGAGGAGATGTCGGAGAGCCCCAGCCGCCGTTCCCCTCCCGCGAGCAGCCGCAGCATCGCTGCGGCGCGCTCCAGCGACTGGATGGTGCGTGCCATCGGGCAACCTCCGAAGTTAGCGGTTCGACAATGCTGAACGATATCGGTCCATGCCGACTGAAGTCAGCGATCTGTAGTTTCTTGAGTGAGTGCACGGGAGTCTGCCAACGATCACGGATCGTGCAGGCAAGGGGGTGGAGCGGTGCTGTCCAGGGCGTGAAACGGGGAACACGTGTACCGGACCGGCAGCTACGCTGGCCGGGTGCGCCCTCTGAAGGAGGGTGCAAAGCCGACAGCCGTCGCAACCACGGGAGCATCTCCATGGCCTCGAACACGCCATCGTCCGACAGCACGTCCCGCATCGCCTCGTTCCGCGAGGCCCTGGCCTCGCGGGTGGTGGTCGCGGACGGCGCGATGGGCACCATGCTGCAGGCGCAGGATCCGTCCATGGAGGACTTCCAGCAGCTGGAGGGCTGCAACGAGATCCTCAACATCACCCGGCCCGACATCGTGCGGTCGGTCCACGAGGAGTACTTCGCGGTCGGCGTCGACTGCGTGGAGACCAACACCTTCGGCGCGAACTTCGCCGCACTGGCCGAGTACGACATCCCCGAGCGGGTCTTCGAGCTGTCGGAGTCCGGTGCGCGCATCGCCAGGGAGGTCGCCGACGAGTTCACGGCCTCGACCGGGCAGCAGCGCTATGTGCTCGGGTCGATGGGCCCCGGCACCAAGCTCCCGACCCTGGGCCACGCCCCGTACGTCACCCTGCGCGACGCCTACCAGCAGAACGCCGAGGGCATGATCGCCGGCGGTGCGGACGCGCTGCTGGTGGAGACCACCCAGGACCTGCTGCAGACCAAGGCCGCCATCCTCGGCGCCCGCCGCGCCCTGCAGGCCACCGGCACCGACCTCCCGGTGATCTGCTCGGTCACCGTCGAGACGACCGGCACCATGCTGCTGGGCTCGGAGATCGGCGCGGCGCTGACGGCGCTGGAGCCGCTGGGCATCGACATGATCGGCCTGAACTGCGCGACCGGCCCGGCCGAGATGAGCGAGCATCTGCGCTACCTGGCCCGCCACTCCCGCGTCCCGATCGCGTGCATGCCCAACGCCGGGCTGCCGGTCCTGGGCAAGGACGGCGCGCACTACCCGCTGACCGCCGCCGAGCTGGCCGACGCGCAGGAGACCTTCGTCGGCGAGTACGGCCTGTCGCTGGTCGGCGGCTGCTGCGGCACCACCCCCGAGCATCTGCGCCAGGTCGTCGAGCGGGTCCGCGGGGTCACCCCGCCGGCGCGCCAGGTGCGCCCCGAGCCGGGTGCCGCCTCGCTCTACCAGACGGTCCCCTTCCGCCAGGACACCTCGTACCTCGCGATCGGTGAGCGGACCAACGCCAACGGGTCGAAGAAGTTCCGTGAGGCGATGCTGGAGGGGCGCTGGGACGACTGTGTGGAGATGGCCCGCGACCAGATCCGCGAGGGCGCCCACATGCTCGACCTGTGCGTCGACTACGTCGGCCGGGACGGCGTCGCGGACATGGAGGAGCTGGCCGGCCGTTTCGCCACCGCCTCCACCCTGCCCGTGGTGCTGGACTCCACGGAGCTGAACGTCATCCAGGCCGGCCTGGAGAAGCTCGGCGGCCGCGCGGTGATCAACTCCGTCAACTATGAGGACGGGGACGGGCCCGAGTCGCGGTTCGCGAAGGTCACGGCGCTGGCGGCCGAGCACGGTGCGGCGCTGATCGCGCTGACCATCGACGAGGAGGGCCAGGCCCGCACCGTCGAGCACAAGGTCGCCATCGCCGAGCGGCTGATCGAGGATCTGACCGGCAACTGGGGTGTGCACGAGTGCGACATCCTCATCGACTGTCTGACCTTCACCATCTGCACCGGCCAGGAGGAGTCCCGCAAGGACGGCATCGCCACCATCGAGGCGATCCGGGAGCTGAAGAAGCGTCACCCGGACGTCCAGACCACCCTGGGCCTGTCGAACATCTCCTTCGGTCTGAACCCGGCCGCCCGGATCGTGCTGAACTCCGTGTTCCTGGACGAGTGCGTCAAGGCCGGTCTGGACTCGGCGATCGTGCACGCGAGCAAGATCCTGCCGATCGCGCGCCTGGAGGAGGAGCAGGTCAAGGCCGCCCTCGACCTGATCTACGACCGGCGCAGCGAGGGCTATGACCCGCTGCAGAAGCTGATGGAGCTGTTCGAGGGCGTCAACACCAAGTCGATGAAGGCCGGCCGGGCCGAGGAGCTCCTGGCACTGCCCCTGGACGAGCGCCTCCAGCGGCGCATCATCGACGGTGAGAAGAACGGCCTGGAGGCGGACCTCGACGAGGCGCTGAAGGAACGGCCCGCGCTCGGCATCGTCAACGACACCCTCCTGGAGGGCATGAAGGTCGTCGGCGAGCTGTTCGGCTCCGGTCAGATGCAGCTGCCGTTCGTGCTGCAGTCCGCGGAGGTCATGAAGAGCGCGGTGGCCTACCTGGAGCCGCACATGGAGAAGTCCGACGACGAGGGCAAGGGCACCATCGTGCTGGCCACCGTCCGCGGCGACGTCCATGACATCGGCAAGAACCTCGTCGACATCATCCTGTCCAACAACGGCTACAACGTCGTCAACCTCGGCATCAAGCAGCCGGTCTCGGCGATCCTGGAAGCCGCCGAGGAGCACCGGGCCGATGTCATCGGGATGTCCGGACTCCTGGTCAAGTCCACGGTGATCATGAAGGAGAACCTGGAGGAGCTCAACCAGCGCAAGATGGCGGCCGACTTCCCCGTCATCCTGGGCGGCGCCGCCCTCACCCGTGCCTACGTCGAGCAGGACCTGCACGAGATCTACGAGGGCGAGGTCCGCTACGCCCGGGACGCCTTCGAGGGCCTGCGCCTGATGGACGCCCTGATCGCGGTCAAGCGCGGGGTGCCCGGCGCCAGCCTCCCCGAGCTCAAGCAGCGCCGGGTGCCCAAGCGGGACACCGCCGTGCTGGAGGTCGAGGAGCCCGAGGGCGCGGTGCGCTCCGACGTGGCCATCGACAACCCCGTCCCGGCGCCGCCGTTCTGGGGCACCCGGGTCGTCAAGGGCATCCAGCTGGCCGACTACGCCTCCTGGCTGGACGAGGGTGCGCTGTTCAAGGGCCAGTGGGGCCTCAAGCAGGCCCGCACCGGCGAGGGGCCGACGTACGAGGAGCTGGTGGAGACCGAGGGCCGCCCCCGGCTGCGCGGCTGGCTCGACAAGCTGCAGACCGAGAACCTGCTGGAAGCCGCCGTCGTGCACGGCTACTTCCCCTGTGTGTCCAAGGGCGAGGACCTGATCCTGCTGCACGAGGACGGCACCGAGCGCACCCGCTTCACCTTCCCCCGTCAGCGCCGCGGCCGGCGGCTGTGCCTGGCCGACTACTTCCGCCCGGAGGAGTCGGGTGAGACCGATGTCGTCGGGCTGCAGGTCGTCACCGTCGGCTCGAAGATCGGCGGCGCCACCGCCGAGCTCTTCGAGGCCAACTCCTACCGCGACTACCTCGAACTGCACGGCCTGTCCGTCCAGTTGGCCGAAGCGCTCGCCGAGTACTGGCACGCCCGGGTCCGGGCCGAGCTGGGCTTCGCCGGCGAGGACCCCGACGACGTCGAGGACATGTTCGCGCTCAAGTACCGTGGCGCGCGCTTCTCGCTGGGCTACGGTGCCTGCCCCGACCTGGAGGACCGCGCCAAGATCGCCGACCTGCTGAAGCCGGAGCGGATCGGGGTCGAGCTCTCCGAGGAGTTCCAGCTCCACCCCGAGCAGTCCACCGATGCCATCGTCATCCACCACCCGGAAGCCAAGTACTTCAACGCGCGGTAGCGGGCGGAAGCCCGCCGGAGGCGCCGTGTTGCCTCCGGCCACGGCAGCAACACGGGGTAACTCTGCGTGAGCATGCCAGGGCCGTCCCGGGTTTCCTCCCGGAACGGCCCTGACCTGTATCACCACGCATTCCGGCGCGTACCGTCGTACACTTATCGGTCCGGTGGCGGCCGGTCGTTTCCCCAGCCGGGGATGGCGACCGGCCCTTTCGTCCCTTGGGGGACGTCGTAACGGAGGTGGATGGATGACCAGCAGCATCCCCGCAGTCGGCACCCGCACGGCCGAAGCCGCGACCCTCCAGGCCGTCTTCCTCGATCTGGACGGCACCCTGGTCGACACCGAGGGCTTCTGGTGGGAGGCGGAGGCGGAGGTCTTCGCCGAGCTCGGGCACATCCTCGACGACGCACACCGTGAGGTCGTGGTCGGTGGTCCGATGACCCGCAGCGCCGGCTATCTGATTCAGGCCACCGGCGTCGACATCAGCCTGACCGAGCTCAGCGTGCTGCTCAACGCGGCCTTCCTGGCCCGGATCGGACGCGGCGTCCCGCTGATGCCGGGCGCCCGCAGGCTGCTGGCCGAGCTTGCCGCCCATGGCGTGCCCACCGCGCTGGTCTCCGCCTCGCACCGTGCCATCGTCGACCAGATGCTGCACTCGCTCGGCCCGGAGAACTTCCGGCTGACCCTGGCGGGCGACGACCTGGAGCGCACCAAACCGCACCCCGACCCGTATCTGACGGCCGCCGCGCGGCTGGGGGCGGACCCGGAGTGCTGTGCGGTCATCGAGGACACCCTGACCGGTGTGACGGCGGGGGAGGCGGCGGGCTGCCCGGTCGTCGCGGTGCCCTCGGTGACGCCGATCCCGCCCGCCCTGGGACGTACGGTCGTGCGCTCACTGGAAGAAGTCGATCTGCCATTTCTCCGAACGCTCATCACGGAAAGCCGTGGAACCGTGCACTGAGCGTGCTCCGGGAAAGGCGCCGGGAACCGAGGGGAGCGGCCCGCTCATTTTCCGTGACGAATGCAATGACTGAATTGCCGCTTCGTCATGGATCCTTGAACGCGTGACGTTTCTCACGTGCCGGGCCGTCGACAGCGGACCCCTCAGGTGTTCCAGGGGGCCTCTGGGGTGGTTTCCGCGGGGGTAAGTGTCCGGATTGGTGGAGCAACGTGTGAATCGTTCCACCGTCCGGATATCGATCAGGTTGCATCGTTATCCAGGTGCCATATCGAGACAACTCCTTTGCGTCTCAGCGCGGCTGGCCGTTCCTACTAATGTCGACGCGGGCAACATTGCTGCGCTGATAAGGAACCTGCCGACGATGAATCGCAAGACCCTGGTGCTGCCGGCGCTGGCCGGTCTCCTCGCCCCCGTCCTCGCCGCCTGTGGCAGCTCGGACAGTGCCGGCGAGGGTGTCGATCCGATCGTCGTGGGGGTCGCCACTCCTATCGAGGCGACCAAGGCGGCGCCCGCTCCGCTCGACCCGTCGCAGGCCTACGACGTCGACGCATGGAACGTCATGCGCAGCACCCTGCAGACGCTGATGCGGCTGCCGCGGTCCGGTACCGCTCCGGTGCCCGAGGCCGCCGAGTCCTGCGGCTTCCGCGACACCCAGAACGAGCAGTACCGCTGCACCCTGCGCAGCGGCCTGAAGTTTTCGAACGGGCATGCGCTGACGGCACAGGACGTCAAGTTCTCCATCGACCGCATGAAGACCATCAACAACACCAATGGTCCGGTGCCGCTGCTCGACGGCATCGACAAGGTCGAGGCGCCCAGTGACAGCGAGGTGGTCTTCCACCTCAAGAAGCCGGACGCCACCTTCCCGCAGAAGCTCACCACGCCCGCCGCGTCCATCGTCGACCCCGAGGTCTACCCCAAGGGGCGCCTCTACAGCGGCTTCGACGTGGTCGGCTCCGGCCCGTACACCCTCAAGGTCCAGCGCAGCGGCAAGCGCATCGCCAAGGCCGTCTTCACCAAGAACCCCACCTACAAGGGCGGGGTGAAGGTGAAGAACGACAAGGTCGAGATGCGCTTCTTCAACGACTCGGCCTCCACGGAGAAGGCACTGCGCAAGGGCAGCGTCGACGTGATGAACCGCGGTCTGTCGCCCGACCAGGTCAGGGGCCTGGAGAACGCCCGCGACAAGGGCATCATGCTCCAGGAGCAGCCGGGCCAGGAGATCCGCTACCTCGCCTTCAACACCAAGGACCCGGCCGTCTCCAACAAGGCCGTGCGGCAGGCGATGGCGCAGATCGTCAACCGCTCGGACCTGGTGCGGAACGTCTACTCCTACACCGGCGACCCGCTCTTCTCGATGGTGCCCACGGGCCTCACCGGCCACATCAACTCCTTCTTCAACAAGTACGGGAACCCCAGCGCCGCGGCCGCCCGCAAGACGCTGCGGGAGGCGAACATCACCTCTCCGGTGAAGTTCACCCTCACGTACACCACGAGCCACTACGGCTCCAGCACCGCCAAGGAGGTCCGTGCGGTGCAGAGCCAGCTCAACAACACCAAGCTGTTCGACGTCAGCATCAAGGGTGTCGACAGCTGGCAGCAGTTCCGGACCGAGGCCCTGGACGGCAAGTACTCCGTCTACAACATGGGCTGGTTCCCCGACATCCCGGATGCCGACAACTACATCGCGCCGTTCATCGGCAAGCAGAACTTCCTCGGCTCGCCCTACCGCAACGGCAAGATCGAGTCGCAGCTGATCCCGTCCAGCCGCCAGCAGTCCGACCGCAACGCCGCGGGCTCCGACTTCAAGCAGGCGCAGGACATCCTCGCCGACGACGTACCGCTCCTCCCGCTGTGGCAGGGCAAGCAGTACGTCGCAGCGCGCGATGACATCACGGGCCTCGAGTGGGCCCTCAACTCCGCCTCGGGCCTCCAGATCTGGGAGCTCAGCCGCGGCGTCGCCGACTGAGCCGGCGGAGGCGACCCATGCAGCACCCCACCACCGCCGCGGCTTCCCCGCCGCGGCCCGACAGGCACGACCCAGAACGTGAGGACCGTTTAGTGAGGAAGCGTGACCAGTGGCTGGCCGCCCCGATCGGAGCGGGGCTGGCAACAGCTCTGCTCGCGGTCGCCGGGTGCGGCACTGACGACTCGGAAGCCGCCGGCAACGGCGAGCCCGTGGTCATGGGAATGACGGACAAGGTCGTGTCCACCGACCCCGCGGCCGGTTACGAGCCCGGCTCCTGGCTGTTGTTCAACAACGTCTTCCAGTCCCTGCTGAGCTTCCCCAAGGGAGGCACCACCCCCGAGCCGGAAGCCGCCGAGCGCTGCGGCTTCACCGACAGGGAGAGCAAGGTCTACCGCTGCACCCTGAAGGGCGGCCTCACCTTCAGCAACGGCGACAAGCTGACGTCCAAGGACGTCAAGTACTCCTTCGACCGCACCCGGCGCATCAAGGACAAGAGCGGCCCCGCCGTGATGTTCTCCGCGCTCGACAAGGTCGAGACCCCGGACTCCAAGACCGTGGTCTTCCACCTCAAGTCGCCCGACGCGACCTTCCCCATGAAGATAGCCTCGGGCGCCGGCTCCATCGTCGACCACGCCGAGTACCCCGCCGACCGGCTGCGTACCGACGGCAAGGCCGTCGGCTCCGGTGTCTACACCCTCAAGGACTACAGCTCCCAGAAGGCCGTCTTCGCCGTCAACGGCTCCTACAAGGGCCCGGCCAAGGTCAAGAACTCCGGGATGACCGTGAAGTTCTTCAACGCCGCCGACAAGCTCAAGAAGGCCGTCGAGGGCGGCGATGTCGATGTCGCCTACCGTGGTCTGTCCATGAAGGACATCGCGGCGCTGAACAACGCCTCGCTGGAGCAGCAGCACGGCACCCAGGTCGTGGAGGGCGCCAGCGCCGAGGTCATGCACCTGGTGTTCAACCTCAAGGACCCGGTCGCCGGCAAGCTGGGCGTCCGCAAGGCGATCGCCTACCTCCTGGACCGCTCCACCCTCGTCCGGGACGTTTACCAGCGCACCGCGGTGCCGCTGTACTCCATCGTCCCGGCCGGCATCACGGGCCACAGCACCTCCTTCTTCAACACCTACGGCGACCGCCCGAAGCCCGACAAGGCGAAGGACGCGCTGCGCTCCGCCGGCCTCAACGGCAAGGTGCGGCTCACGCTGTGGGCCACCCCCGACCGCTACGGCCCCGGCACCGTCCCGGCCTTCGAGGAGATCGCCCAACAGCTCAACGCCAGCGGGCTGTTCGACGCCAAGGTGCGCACCCTGCCCACCAAGGAGTACGAGCAGGGCATGGCCGACGGCAAGTTCGGCGTCTACGTCAAGGGCTGGATCCCCGACTATCCGGACCCCGACAACTTCACCGCGCCGTTCTTCGGCAAGGACAGCGTGGTGGCCAACAACTACACCTCGCCCACCATCACCGGCCAGCTGCTGCCCAAGACGGCCGACCAGCCGAACCGCGGCGCCACCAAGGACCACTTCCGGGAGCTGCAGGACATCGTCGCCGAGGACGTGCCGATGATCCCGATCTGGCAGGGCAAGCAGTACGCGGTGGCCCGGGACGGGGTATCCGGCCTGCAATGGACCCTGGACCCCTCGACCGTCTTCCGTTTCTGGGAGATCAGCAAGGCGACCGACGCCTGACCGGACGCGCACACCACGGCGGGGCCGGCCCGGGGAATCTTCCCGGGCCGGCCCCGCCGTCGTTCGTCTGCCGGGCCGTCAGGGCCCCGCCGGCTACTGCGCGCCGGGGCGCACCAGCCCGCTCTCGTACGCGTACACCGCCGCCTGCACCCGGTCGCGCAGCCCCAGCTTCGTCAGCACATGGCCCACATGCGTCTTGACGGTGGTCTCGCTCACGAACAGATCCGCGGCGATCTCCGCATTCGACAACCCGCGGGCCACCAGCTTCAGCACCTCCACCTCGCGCTCGGTGAGGGTGTGCAGAGTGTCCGGCACCGGCTCCTCGCCCGACGGCAGGTGCCCGGCGTACTTGTCGAGCAGCCGACGGGTGATGCTCGGTGCGAGCATCGCCTCGCCCGCCGCCACCACCCGGATCGCCTGCACCAGCTCATTGGCCGGCGCGTCCTTGAGCAGAAAGCCGCTCGCCCCCGCCCGCAGCGCCTCGACGACATACTCGTCCAGGTCGAAGGTCGTCAGGACCAGCACCTTCGCCGGGCCGTCCTTCGCCGGACCGGTGATCTGCCGGGTCGCCTCGACACCGTCCATCCGGGGCATCCGGATGTCCATCAGCACCACATCGGGCTGCAGCGCCCGCACCTGCTCCAGTGCCTGGAGACCGTCACCGGCCTCCCCGACGACCGCCAGATCCTGCTCCGCCTCCAGAATCATCCGGAATCCCGTACGCAACAGGGGCTGGTCGTCGACCAGCAGGACGCGGATGGCCACGAGCTCTCCTTCGTTAGATCTCCCCCATTCTGCCCTGCGGCGGCACACCGCCCTCCGCCGGGCGCACCTGGAGCGGATACACCGGGGGAGTGCCGCCGAATTCCGGACAGTGCGCCTGGTGGTCGCACCAGCCGCACAGCTTCGTCGGCCGCGGCCGCCAGTCGCCGGTCGCCGTCGCCAGCTGGATCGCCTCCCACAGCGCCAGCAACTTCCGCTCCACGCCCCGCAGATCGGCCTCGCCCGGGTCGTACGTCACCACATCGCCGCTGCCCAGATAGACCAGCTGCAGCCGCCGTGGCACCACACCGCGCAGTCGCCACATCACCAGGGCATAGAACTTCATCTGGAACAGCGCGCCCTCGGCGAACTGCGGCCGCGGCGCCTTGCCGGTCTTGTAGTCGACGATCCGCACCTCGCCCGTCGGTGCGACGTCCACCCGGTCGATGAACCCGCGCAGCTGCAGCCCCGACTCCAGCACCGTCTCCACGTACAGCTCACGGTCCGCCGGCTCCAGACGCGTCGGGTCCTCCAGCGAGAACCACCGCTCCACCAGCGCCTCGGCCTCCGCCAGCCACCCCGCCAGCCGCTCGCCCTCCGGATCCTCCGCGAACAGCCCGGCCAGCTCCGGCCGCTTGGCGAGCAGCTTCTCCCACTCGCCCGGCACCATCGCCCGCGCCCCGGCCGCCGTACGCTCCGCCGCCGGGGCGTCGAAGAGCCGCTCCAGCACCGCATGCACGACCGTGCCACGGGTCGCCGCCGCGCTCGGCTGCTCCGGCAGCCGGTCGATCACCCGGAAGCGGTAGAGCAGCGGACACTGCATGAAATCGCTCGCCCGTGACGGCGACAGCGCCACCGGAGGCCGTGGCTGCTCCCCGCCCCGCGCCCCCGCCCCGGCCGCCTCCGCCTCCGCCCCGGCCGCCTCCGCGCCCGGCCCGCCGCCGCTCTGCCCACTCCGTGTGCCCGCCTCGGCCTGCTCCGTGCTCCATCCCATGCCACAAAACCCTACGGCCCGCCACTGACAGGCGCGGACGGGTCACCGGCGCAGGGCCCCGCAGCCGACCGCGCCCGGTCGCTCCGCATACCATCGACGGCGGACCCCTTCGCCCTGCATGATCGAGATATCAGGCCGAGCAGGGGCGAATGCCGTATTCAATGAGGGGACGCCGTGGACGAGAGCGGGAAGTCGCAGGACCCCGAGGAGTCCGTGCGGCCCCAGCCGCCCGAGCCGCCCGAGAAGGACAAGACCCCCAAGGGACCCACACCGGGCAAGAAGAGGAGCGGCGGCGGCATCCTGATGGGCCGTCCCTTCGGCGTACCGGTCTACGTGGCGCCCAGCTGGTTCCTCGTCGCGGCCCTGATCACCTGGGTCTTCGGCGGCCAGCTGGAGCGTGTGCTGCCCGAGCTCGGCGCCGCCCGCTATCTGGTCTCGCTCTTCTTCGCCGTCGCCTTCTACGCCTCGGTGCTCGTCCACGAGCTGGCCCACACCGTCGCCGCGCTCCGCTTCAAGCTCCCCGTACGCCGCATTCAGCTGCAGTTCTTCGGCGGCGTCTCGGAGATCGAGAAGGAGAGCGAGACCCCCGGCAGAGAATTCGTCCTCGCCTTCGTCGGCCCGCTGCTCTCCCTCGTGCTCGCCGGGGTCTTCTACGCCGGTATGCAGCTGGTCGAGCCCGGCACCGTCCCCGGTGTCCTGCTCGCGGGCCTGATGATCTCCAACCTCATCGTCGCGGTCTTCAACCTGCTGCCCGGCCTCCCGCTGGACGGCGGCCGGATGCTGCGCGCCCTCGTCTGGAAGATCACCGGCAGGCCCATGAGCGGCACCATCGCCGCCGCCTGGGTCGGCCGCGCGCTCGCCGTCACCGTCCTCATCGGACTGCCGCTGCTCACCCACACCGGGGCCCTCGGCACCGCCCGCCCCGAGATCGGCGGCGCCGACTCGCTCACCGACGCGCTGCTCGCCGCGATCCTCGCCGCCATCATCTGGACCGGCGCCGGCAACAGCCTGCGGATGGCCCGGCTGCGCGAGCGCCTCCCCGACCTCACCGCCCGCACCCTGACCCGGCGCGCCGTCCCCGTCGAGACCGACACCCCGCTCTCCGAGGCGCTGCGCCGCGCCAACGACGCCGGCGCCCGCGCCCTGGTCGTCGTCGACCGCCAGGGCACACCCACCGCCCTCGTCCGCGAGGCCGCCATCGTCGGCGTCCCCGACCACCGCCGCCCCTGGGTCGCCGTGGGCACCCTCGCCCAGGACCTCAAGGACGGTATGCGGGTCTCCGCCGAACTCGCCGGCGAGGACCTCCTGGAATACCTGCGGGCCACCCCCGCCACCGAATACCTCGTCATCGAGGAGACCGGGGAGATCTACGGCGTGCTGTCCACCGCCGACGTCGAGCGGGCCTTCGTCTCCGCCATGGCCCGCAAGGCTGCTTGACCGGGCTCGGTTCGCCTCCGGGGGCGGGGGCGACGAAGCCGGCTTCCGCCCACCCGCCCCTGCCCACTGGTCGGCCGGGCCCCAACGGGCCGGTAGGCTGGTCACATGTCCGAACCGACCGGTGCCGCCCGCCGTCGCGGGCCCTTCAAGGTCGGGGACCAGGTCCAGCTCACCGACCCCAAGGGACGCCACTACACCTTCACGCTCGAAGAGGGAAAAAGCTTCCACACCCACAAGGGAGCCTTCCCCCACGACGAGCTGATCGGTGCTCCCGAGGGCAGCGTTGTCCGTACCACCGGGAACGTCGCCTACCTCGCGCTGCGCCCGCTGCTCCCCGACTACGTCCTGTCCATGCCCCGCGGCGCCGCCGTGGTCTACCCCAAGGACGCGGGGCAGATCCTGGCGATGGCCGACATCTTCCCCGGCGCCCGCGTCGTCGAGGCCGGTGTGGGCTCCGGCTCGCTCAGCAGCTTCCTGCTGCGCGCCATCGGCGACGACGGCATGCTGCACTCCTACGAGCGCCGCGCCGACTTCGCCGAGATCGCCACGCAGAATGTGGAGCGCTACTTCGGCGGTCCGCACCCCGCATGGACGCTCACCGTCGGTGACCTCCAGGACAACCTCTCCGACGCCGACGTCGACCGCGTCATCCTCGACATGCTCGCCCCCTGGGAGTGCCTGGAGGCCGTCTCCAAGGCCCTGGTCCCCGGCGGCATCCTCTGCGCCTACGTCGCGACGACGACGCAGATGGCCCGCACCGTCGAGGCGATCCGCGAACACGGCACCTTCAACGAGCCGTCGGCCTGGGAAACCATGGTCCGCACCTGGCACGTCGAGGGCCTCGCCGTCCGCCCCGACCACCGGATGATCGGCCACACGGGCTTCCTGCTGACCGCCCGCCGCCTCGCCGACGGCGTCGAGCCCCCGCTGCGCCGCCGCCGCCCCGCCAAGGGCGCGTACGGCGAGGACTACACCGGCCCCGGCAAGGACGCGGCGGCGGCATCCGGAGGCGGCTCCGCCGACCGCGGCTGACCGTCCGGAACCGGCCATCGAACCACCAGGCGCCGCCGACGAGTTCCCTTACGGGAATCCGCCGGCGGCGCCCCTGCGTTTCCGCCCCGGATCTGCACGGAAAACTCCGGCCCTGCTGGTTCCTTGGCGCCCCCTCCTGTGGAACGATGCTGGGCACTCCCACCGCCACAGCACTTCACAGGAGTTACCCCGCGTGCAGCCCATGGCAGGCCAGGACCTCTTGCACACCCAGCCGCGCCCCATGCACTGGCTCGCCACCGCCACCGCCATCTCGGCGGTCGTCGCGGCCGCGTCCTTCGTCCAGCCCCCCGACGCCACGGCCACGACCTCCCACAACGCCACGACCGGCGGCCGGCACCCCTCCGCCGCCCCCGACCCGGGCAAGGTGACCTTTCCGGTCGACTGCGGCCCCAACCGCCTCGACGTGGTGAAGAAGGCCTCCGGAGACCTGGACGGCGACGGTACGGCCGAGACCGTCGCGGTGGTCCGCTGCCACACCGGGGCGGGCTCCCCGCCCAGCGGCGTCTATGTCCTGGCGCAGCCGTCCGAGCGCCGGGCCGCCCCGCGGATCGTGGCGACACTCCTCGCGCCCGCGCAGCAGCGCAGCGTCCAAACCCTCTCCGTCAAGGATGGCGCGATCTCTGCGGCGGTCCTGGGCTACTCCACGCGCGACGTCCCGCGCTGCTGCCCGGACGTCCGCAAGAGCCTCAAGTGGCAATGGAAGGGCGGGAAGTTCGTCCAGAGCGAACTCCCCGCCGCCGTGAGCACCCGCCGCGCCTGACCGGTCACTCGGTGTGTGCGCCCCGGGCGCATTCCGCTCCTGCGGGGCTACTCCGCGTCCGGGCCGTAGACCTCGACGAGGTCCTGGACGCGGCGGACGTGGATGCAGTCCCCGGGGCACTCCTTCGCGGAGTCCCGCACGTCATTGAGCAGCTTCAGCGGGACGGGCGTTGTGGCCCCCTTGTCCTGCAGCAGCTCGTCATCGGTGCTCTTCACATAGGCCAGACCGTCGATGTCGAGCTCGAAGACCTCCGGCGCGTACTGCGCACAGATGCCGTCCCCGGTGCACAGATCCTGATCGATCCATACTTCCAGCTCTGGGGCTTCGTCCTGTGCGGTCATCTCGCCTGCCGTTCCTGCGTACGTGAACCGTTTTTGTCTAAGTGGCGCCAGCCCTGACGGGTGTTGACCAAGTCGACGATACAACCGCTCGCTTTCCGATGTTGTTGGGTGGGTATTCCCTTGGCGTGAGGACGTGCGCAAGGGTGAAGATCGGACACGCCCCGACAGTCTTTTCGATCTAGGGGTTTCAACCTGCACCGGCCCAGGTAGGGTCAGGAAGCGTCCAGCTCCTTGGAGGAGGTGAGGACCGTGGCAGCCCACGACGACGACATCAACCGCGGCATCCGGCCGGGGCGAGGGTCTGAAGATCCCGCCGGCCAGGTTGCCTATCTCGAGCAGGAGATCGCCGTCCTGCGACGCAAGCTCGCCGACTCTCCGCGTCACACGAGGATTCTCGAAGAGCGGATCGTCGAGCTGCAGACCAACCTGGCCGGCGTCTCGGCGCAGAACGAGCGTCTCGCCAATACTCTCCGCGAGGCCCGCGACCAGATCGTCGCCCTGAAGGAGGAAGTGGACCGGCTCGCGCAGCCGCCGGCCGGCTTCGGAGTCTTCCTTCAGACGAACGATGACGGCACGGTCGACATTTTCACCGGAGGCAGAAAGCTCCGGGTGAATGTCAGCCCCAGTGTGGAGACCGAGGACCTCAGGCGCGGCCAAGAGGTCATGCTCAATGAAGCGCTCAACGTGGTCGAGGCCATGGAGTTCGAGAGCGCCGGCGACATCGTCACCCTCAAGGAGATCCTTGAGGACGGCGAGCGCGCCCTGGTGATCGGGCACACCGACGAGGAACGGGTGGTGAGGCTCGCCGAGCCGCTGCTGGACATCACCATCCGCCCCGGCGACGCCCTGCTCCTCGAGCCCCGATCCGGCTACGTCTACGAAGTCATCCCGAAGAGCGAGGTCGAGGAACTCGTCCTCGAAGAGGTCCCGGACATCGACTACACCAAGATCGGCGGTCTGGGCGGCCAGATCGAACTGATCCGGGATGCGGTCGAGCTTCCGTACCTCTACCCCGACCTCTTCAAGGAGCACGAACTCCGCCCGCCCAAGGGTGTCTTGCTCTACGGCCCGCCCGGCTGCGGCAAGACCCTCATCGCCAAGGCCGTCGCCAACTCCCTTGCCAAGAAGGTCGCCGAGGTGACCGGGCAGCCCGCGGGGAAGAGCTTCTTCCTCAACATCAAGGGCCCCGAGCTGCTCAACAAGTATGTCGGCGAGACGGAGCGGCACATCCGGCTGGTCTTCCAGCGCGCCAGGGAAAAGGCGAGCGAGGGCACCCCCGTCATCGTCTTCTTCGACGAGATGGACTCCCTCTTCCGCACCCGGGGGTCCGGCGTCAGCTCGGACGTGGAGAACACCATCGTTCCGCAGCTGCTCTCCGAGATCGACGGTGTCGAGGGCCTCGAAAATGTGATCGTGATCGGCGCCTCGAACCGCGAGGACATGATCGACCCGGCGATCCTGCGCCCCGGCCGTCTCGACGTGAAGATCAAGATCGAGCGTCCGGACGCGGAGGCCGCCAAGGACATCTTCTCGAAGTACCTCACGGAAAGGCTTCCGCTGCACTCCGACGATCTCGCCGAACACGGCGAATCGCGGAAGGCCGCGGTAAGCGGAATGATCCAGTCGGTCGTCGAGCAGATGTATGCGGAATCCGAGGAGAATCGCTTCCTGGAGGTCACCTATGCCAATGGTGACAAGGAAGTCCTCTACTTCAAGGACTTCAACTCCGGTGCGATGATCGAAAACATCGTAGGACGCGCAAAGAAGATGGCCATCAAGGCCTTCCTCGAACACAATCAGAAGGGGCTTCGGGTTTCCCACCTCCTCCAGGCATGCGTGGATGAGTTCAAGGAGAACGAGGACCTGCCCAACACCACCAACCCGGACGACTGGGCCCGGATCTCCGGAAAGAAGGGCGAGCGGATCGTATACATCCGTACGCTGGTCACCGGAAAGCAGGGCGCAGACACCGGT
Source organism: Streptomyces sp. G7(2002) (assembly GCF_028870195.1). Taxonomy (NCBI): domain Bacteria; kingdom Bacillati; phylum Actinomycetota; class Actinomycetes; order Kitasatosporales; family Streptomycetaceae; genus Streptomyces; species Streptomyces sp. G7(2002). The sequence goes on along the minus strand of NZ_CP102609.1, from coordinate 2,338,305 downwards.
CGCTCCATCGATACGGTGGCGAATACCGGCCAATACCTGTAACACCGCTCTCCGGCTGCGGATGTCCTGCACGGGGCGTCCGCAGCCGGACCCTTTTCCGGGGGCGCCAGAACCGCTCCCCTTAAGGGTGCGGTGAACCAGGGAAAACCGGACTGGAGCAATGACTGTAATGATCTCCCCAGCGCCGCAGAGGCGTTCTAGGCTCTTCGGTACCGCTGCGTCACGCTGTGCGGGCGTGGGGCACGCGCACGGACCGGAAGCACAGCGGTACTTGAGCGCCGACCCCATCCGGGGGCGCCGCCGGGCTAGGAGGGCCGCATGACCGTACGGCGAGTAATGGGAATCGAGACGGAGTACGGGATCTCCGTCCCCGGCCACCCGAACGCCAATGCCATGCTCACCTCGTCCCAGGTCGTCAACGCCTACGCGGCCGCGATGCACCGGGCACGCCGTGCCCGCTGGGATTTCGAGGAGGAGAACCCGCTGCGGGACGCCCGCGGCTTCGACCTCGCACGGGAAAACGCCGACGCCAGCCAGCTCACGGACGAGGACATCGGCCTGGCCAATGTGATCCTCACCAACGGTGCCAGGCTCTACGTCGACCACGCACACCCCGAATACAGCGCCCCCGAGGTCACCAATCCGCGTGACGCCGTCCTGTGGGACAAGGCCGGCGAGCGGATCATGGCCGAGGCCGCCGAACGGGCCGCCCAGGTCCCCGGCGCCCAGCCCATCCACCTCTACAAGAACAACACCGACAACAAGGGCGCCTCCTACGGCACGCACGAGAACTACCTGATGAAGCGGGAGACCCCCTTCTCGGACATCGTGCGGCACCTGACGCCGTTCTTCGTCTCCCGCCAGGTGGTCACCGGCGCCGGCCGGGTCGGTATCGGCCAGGACGGCCATGAGCACGGCTTCCAGCTCAGCCAGCGCGCCGACTACTTCGAGGTGGAGGTCGGCCTGGAGACGACGCTCAAGCGGCCCATCATCAACACCCGCGACGAACCGCACGCCGACGCGGAGAAGTACCGCCGGCTCCACGTGATCATCGGGGACGCCAACCTCTCCGAGATCTCGACGTATCTGAAGCTGGGCACCACCTCTCTGGTGCTCTCCATGATCGAGGACGGTTTCATCGCCGTCGATCTGGCCATCGACCAGCCCGTCCGCACCCTCCACCAGGTCTCCCACGACCCCACCCTGCAACACCTGATCACGCTCCGCAGCGGCCGTACGCTCACCGCGGTACAGCTCCAAATGGAGTACTTCGAGCTGGCCCGTAAATATGTCGAGGACCGTTACGGAGCGGATGCGGACGATCAGACCAAGGACGTCCTGACCAGGTGGGAGGACGTGCTCGGCCGGCTGGAGAACGATCCGATGAGCCTGTCCGGCGAGCTGGACTGGGTCGCCAAGCGGGAGCTCATGGAGGGCTACCGGCGCCGTGACGGCCTGGACTGGGACGCGGCGCGGCTGCACCTCATCGACCTGCAGTACGCCGACGTGCGCCCCGAGAAGGGCCTGTACAACCGCCTGGCGGCCCGCGGCAAGATGAAGCGGCTCCTGGACGAGCCGGACGTCACACGGGCCGAGGAGAAGCCCCCGGAGGACACCAGGGCGTACTTCCGCGGTCGCTGCCTGGAGCAGTACGCGGACGATGTCGCGGCGGCCTCATGGGATTCGGTCATCTTCGATCTGCCCGGTCGTGACTCCCTGCAACGGGTTCCCACACTGGAGCCGCTGCGGGGGACCCGCAAGCACGTCAAGGAGCTCCTTGACCGCTGTCGTACCGCAGAGGAGCTGGTCAGGACGCTCTCCGGTCGCTGAGCCGCGGCAGGTGCACGACAAAATTCGTGGCGATCCGTGGCCGATGCACGGCTGAAATCGTCGCGGGGCGGGAATCATCGAGGTGACTCCCGGGCGTTGCAGCAAGTGCAGGGCCGATGTCGGGCCCTGCTTGTAGGGTCGGATCTTGAAGGTCACATCGAGCGGGGCGAACCGAGCGGGGTGAGGGACATGGCGACCAAGGACAGCGGCGGCGGACAGGCCAAGGCCACGCGTTCCACCGAAGAGGTCGAGGAGCAGACGCAGGACGCGGAGGCCTCGGAAGACCTCAAGGAACGCCAGGAAAAGTTGTCGGACGACGTGGATTCCGTCCTGGACGAAATCGATGACGTGCTCGAAGAGAACGCCGAGGACTTCGTTCGGAGCTTCGTGCAAAAGGGCGGACAGTAGAGCAGACCGGACATGTCCGCTTCAGGGGGGCCGGAGCGTTGCGCGCGGTGCGGAAAGGAATGGCCGCGCGCAGCCTTCGGGCCGCATCCGGGGAGGTCCGATGGCCGCCGGGGCTCCGGCGGGCCGTATGCCCCGGAATTCGCCACGGCAGGGCGTCGCCGCAGCGGCGGGGAATGCCGTGCACGGAAAGCCGGACCGCCGGTTCCGGCGGCCGGGGGCGCCGCCGGGCGGGGCGCGATGATCAAGGAGCGGCCGGTATCCGCCCGGTCCGTCTCCCGCAGGGCCCCGGACATGTGGATCACACCCCCGATACGGGTAAGGTCCGAGGCGTACGGTGCATCAACTGCAACTCGGCACTCGGCAAGTTGAGGGATGACCCCGACGCCATGCGCAGGGCCATCGCATATCTGGAAGGAAACGTGTGGAAGCCAATACTCGAAGCACCGGGCGTCTACCAGCTGCCTTCCTGACGCCTGGATCCTCGTCGTTCATGGATTTCCTCGGCGAGCACTCGCCCGATCTGCTGCCGGGCAATCGCCCGTTGCCGCCGGTGCAGGGTGCCATCGAGGCGCCGCACGGCACGACGATCGTTGCCGCGGCGTTCCCCGGGGGCGTCGTGCTCGCCGGTGACCGGCGGGCGACCATGGGCAATGTCATTGCGCAGCGTGATATCGAGAAGGTTTTCCCGGCCGACGAGTATTCGGCGGTCGGCATCGCGGGCACGGCAGGCCTCGCGGTGGAGATGGTCAAGCTCTTCCAGCTGGAGCTGGAGCACTTCGAGAAGGTCGAGGGTGCCCAACTCTCCTTGGAGGGCAAGGCGAATCGTCTGTCGACGATGATTCGCAGCAATCTCGGGATGGCCATGCAGGGACTGGCCGTGGTGCCGTTGTTCGCCGGCTATGACCTGGACCGCGAGAAGGGCCGTATCTTCTCGTACGACGTGACCGGCGGGCGCTCGGAGGAGCAGGGCTTCGCGGCGACGGGCTCCGGCTCGCTCTTCGCGCGCAGCGCGCTGAAGAAGCTCTTCCAGGAGGACTTCACGGAGAATCAGGCCGCCATGGCCGTCGTCCAGGCGCTCTATGACGCCGCGGACGACGACTCGGCGACCGGCGGCCCGGACATGGCACGGCGGATCTACCCCATCGTCACGGTGATCACCGAGGACGGCTTCAAGAAGCTGACCGAGGCCGAGGTCTCGGAGATCGCCCGGGCCATTCATGAGCGCCGCCTGGAACAGCCCGACGGTCCGCGCGCCGCGTTGCTCTGACGGGACGGATGTTCCGCAATGCTCCCCAGCTCCCGCTGGGTGTGCCCCCAGCCACTGAGAGAGCTCTTGACAGGAAGGGACGGATAGCCGGTGTCGACGCCGTTCTATGTCTCACCCCAGCAGGCCATGGCCGATCGCGCCGAATACGCCCGCAAGGGCATCGCGCGCGGCCGCAGTGTCGTGGTGCTGCAATACACCGACGGCGTGGTATTCGTCGCCGAGAATCCCTCCCGCGCCCTGCACAAGGTCAGCGAGATCTATGACCGGATCGCCTTCGCTGCCGTCGGCAAATACAACGAGTTCGAGAATCTGCGGATCGGCGGTGTGCGCTATGCCGATCTGCGGGGTTACACCTACGACCGGGAGGACGTGACCGCGCGCGGTCTGGCGAACGTCTACGCCCAGACGCTCGGCACGATCTTCTCCAGCGCCGCCGAGAAGCCGTACGAGGTCGAGCTGATCGTCGCCGAGGTCGGCAGCGCGCCCGAGGACGACCAGATCTACCGGCTGCCGCACGACGGCTCGATCGTGGACGAGCACGGCTCGGTGGCCGTCGGCGGCAATGCCGACCAGATCAGCAGCTACCTCGACCAGCGGCACCGCGACGGAATGACGCTGGCCGAGGCGCTGAAGCTGGCGGTGGACTCACTGTCGCGGGACACCAACGGCGGTGAGCGCACACTGACCGCCGAGCAGCTCGAGGTCGCCACCCTGGACCGCACGCGACCGCAGCAGCGCAAGTTCAAGCGGATCCTGGGGCGGCAGCTGTCGCGGCTCCTGGACGAGCACGCCGCGGGCGCCGAGGAGCCGGCGGCGGACGCGGACGCCGATGCCGGTGCGGCCGGGGCGTCCGACGAGGGCGCCGGCGGCAAGGGCAGTAAGGGCGGCAAGGGGAAGGACGACTCCGAGGGGGAGTCCGGCCCCAAGCTCTGACGAGGTACCGCTTCCGGGCACGAGGCCCGGTTCACGCGCCCCGGTGGGTCACTTCCCGCCGGGGCGCGCGGCATTGCCGGGGGCGTCCACGGGCGGGGCGGTGGAGCCGCGGGGGACCAGTTCCACGGGCAGGGTGGGGGTGTCCGCCGGGCGGCCGTCGAGCACCGTCATCAGGGCCCGCATCCCGGCCTCGCCGAACTCCTCCGCGGGCAGCCGTACGGTCGTCAGCTCCGGTTCCACGGCGACGGCCAGGGCCAGATCGTCGAAGCCGGTGACGGAGACGTCCTCGGGGACGCGCAGGCCCAGACGGCGGACGGCCTTGCAGGCGCCCGCGGCGATGATGTCGTCGTCGCAGAGCAACGCCGTGGGGCGGGGGCCGGGCCCGGTGAGCGCGGCGTGTGCGGCGTGCAGCCCGGCATCGACACTCAGGGCGGTCGGCTGCCGGCGCAGCGCAGCGCCGGGGACGCCGTGGAGGCTGTCGGCGACGGCGCGGGCGCGCAGCTCGAAGGTCCAGGACGGGACATCGGCCGCGAGGTGGGTGATCCGGCGGTGGCCGAGGGCGCTCAGATGGCCAATCAACTGCCGTGCGCCGTCGGCGATATCGAGGTTGACGGTGGCGTCGGCCCGGTCGTCGCCGGGGTCGCTGTCCAGCATGACCAGGGGCAGATCGGCTTCCCGGAGCGCGGTGAGTGCCTCGGCGGCCATGGACGAGGCGATCACGCCGTCCAGGGTGGCCGCGGCGGAGTCGAACGGGTTACGGGCGGGGCCGATGCCTTCGGGGGAGGGGTACAGGACGACGCCGAAGCCGTGGTCGGCGGCGGCCCGGGCCGCGCCGGTGTAGACGCGGGCGAAGAATTCCGTGGTCAGGACGGGGACGACCAGCAGCACCGTACGGGTGCGGCCCATCCGCAGGCTGCGGGCGGCGAGGTTGGGCCGGTAGCCCAGCTCACGGGCGGCGGTGCGTACGGCCTCCGCCTTGCCGGGGGAGACCCGGCCGCGCCATTTGTCGCCCAGGACGAGCGAGACGGCGGCCTGGGAGACCCCGGCGGCGCGGGCCACGTCCCGGCTGGTGACGCGGGCGGCGGCCGGCCTGCCAGGGGGCGCGGCGCCGGCCGCTCCGGTGTTCGCACCGGGAGGTGGTGCGGCCTCGTTGCTGGTCACCGGCTGTCTTGCTCCTCATGTTCGGCCGCCGCGGGTGGACGGCGGGTGGTGGACATGGTACGTATGACGGCGGCAGTTATACGTAACACGTCCGGTTCGGCCGGGCAGGAAAGGGGCGCGCATGGCCGCGGGATACGCGGAGCTTCTCAGGACCCGGCATGCCGCCCGGCTCCTGGCGGGGACGCTGGTCGGCAGGCTGCCGAACGCCACCGCGGCACTGGCGGTGGTCCTCTTCGCACGCGCCGAGGGGGGCAGCTACGCCCTGGCCGGTGCGCTCTCCGCGGTTTACGGCGTCTGCAACGCCATCGGCCAGCCGCTGCTCGGCCGAGCCGTGGACCTCTACGGACAGCCGCGGGTGATGCTGCCCGCCTCGGTGCTCTCGGCGCTCGGCATGGCGCTGCTGGCGGCCGTCGGCCTGGACGTGCTGTGGCTCGCCTACGCCGCCATGGTGATCGCCGGTTTCTTCACCCCGCCCCTGGAGGGCGGTCTGCGGGCGCTGTGGCCCGGTGTCCTCAAGCGCGAGGACCGGGTGCACGCCGCCTATGCGCTGGACGCGGTGGCGCAGGAAGTCATGTTCGCCGTGGGGCCGTTGCTGGTGACGCTGTGCGTGGCGGCATGGTCGGAGGGGATGGCGCTGCTGGTGATCAACCTGATCGGGGTGCTCGGCGCGCTCTCCGTCGTCGTCTCCGGGCCGTCCCGGCGGTGGCGCAGCGGGCCCCGTGAGGCGCACTGGCTGGGGGCGTTGCGTTCGGCCGGGCTGCTGGTGCTGATCGGGGCGTTCTTCTTCGTGGGGCTGGCGATGGGGTCGATCGCGGTCGCGGCGGTGGCGTACGCCGATGAGCACGGCGGGGGGATGGTCTCCAGCGCGCTGTTGTCCGCGCTCGGTGTCGGTGCGCTGGCCGGCGGTCTCGTCTACGGCTCCCGGGAGTGGCCGGGACGGCCGGAGAGCCGGCTGCGGCTGCTGGTCGCCCTGCTGGCACTGGGGTATCTGCCGCTGGTGCTGGTGCCGGGCGTCGTCGGGATGACGGCGCTGACCGGTGTCGCCGGTGTGTTCCTGGCGCCGGCGCTGGCCTGCGCGTTCGTGGTGGTGGACCGGCACGCGCCCAAGGGCACGGTGACGGAGGCGTTTTCCTGGCTGGTGACGACGTTCGGCGTGGGGTCGGCGTTGGGTGCCTCGGTGGTGGGTCCGGCGGTGGAGGGCGGCGGCGCGGTCGCGGGCTTCGCGGTGGCCGGTGCCGGTGGGATCGCCGCGCTGCTCGTCCTTTTGTCGACGAAGCGATTCCTTGGCGATCCCGTGCGGCCTACGCCTGATGGGTCCACGGCGGAAAATGATCGAAACGGGACCGTCGAACCCGGTTTCAGAGCAGGCCATCAGGCGTAATGTTCAGTCATGGACCGCCGCATTTTCGGGCTGGAGAACGAGTACGGCGTCACGTGCACGTTCAGGGGACAGCGCCGACTGTCGCCTGACGAAGTGGCGCGGTACCTCTTCCGCCGTGTCGTGTCATGGGGCCGCAGCAGCAATGTCTTCCTGCGGAACGGCGCCCGCCTGTACTTGGACGTGGGTTCGCACCCGGAATACGCAACTCCCGAGTGCGACAACGTGACCGAACTGGTCACGCACGACAAGGCCGGCGAGCGCATTCTCGAAGGCCTGCTCGTCGACGCCGAACGCCGCCTGCACGAGGAGGGAATCGCGGGCGACGTCTATCTCTTCAAGAACAACACCGATTCGGCGGGAAACTCCTACGGCTGCCACGAGAATTATCTCGTCGCCCGCCACGGTGAGTTCTCCCGGCTCGCGGACATCCTCATTCCGTTCCTTGTCACCCGTCAGCTGCTGTGCGGCGCGGGCAAGGTGCTGCAGACTCCGCGGGGCGCCGTCTACTGCGTCAGTCAGCGTGCGGAGCACATCTGGGAGGGCGTCTCCTCGGCGACGACCCGCTCCCGGCCCATCATCAATACCCGCGATGAACCGCATGCGGACGCCGAGCGCTATCGCCGGCTCCATGTCATCGTCGGCGACTCCAACATGTCCGAGACGACCATGATGCTGAAGGTCGGCGCCACCGATCTCGTACTGCGCATGATCGAGGCGGGCACGGTCATGCGCGATCTGACGCTGGAGAACCCGATCCGGGCCATCCGCGAGGTCAGCCACGACATCACCGGTCAGCGCAAGGTGCGGCTGGCCAGCGGGCGCGAGGCGTCGGCGCTGGAGGTCCAGCAGGAGTACTACGAAAAGGCCGTGGATTTCTGCGACCGCCGCGGAATCCGTACGGGCACCGTCGAGCGGGTCCTCGAACTGTGGGGCCGTACGCTCGAAGCGATCCGGGACGAGGAGCTCGACCGTATCTCGACCGAGATCGACTGGGTGATGAAACATCAGCTCATCGAGCGATACCGCACAAAGAACAACATCACCATGTCCCACCCACGAGTGGCGCAGATAGACCTCGCGTATCACGACATCCACCGTCGCCGGGGGCTTTATTACCTCCTGGAGCGGAAGGGGCAGGCGGCGCGGATCTGCAATGACTTGAAGATCTTCGAGGGCAAGTCGGTGCCGCCGCAGACCACCCGTGCCAGGCTGCGCGGGGACTTCATTCGCCGGGCGCAGGAGCAGCGCCGCGATTTCACGGTCGACTGGGTGCATCTCAAGCTCAATGACCAGGCGCAGCGCACGGTGCTGTGCAAGGACCCGTTCCGTTCCGTGGACGACCGGGTGGAGAAGCTGATCGCAGGTATGTGACCCGCGGGGAATGCGGTGGTGTGCCGGGAGCCGGAGCTCCCGGCACATTGCCGTGTTGTGCAGGGAAACGTCCGGCGGCACAGGTCGTAGAGTGGCGGGCATTGCCCACCCACCCCACGAGCCCGAGTTGGACGAATGAACCTCACGAAGAACACCCGTCGCGCCGCCGTCGCGCTGACCGTGCCCATCCTGCTGTTCACCGCCGCCTGCGGGTCCGACGACGGCAAGGGCGCGTCGGGCGGAGCTGTCGCCAAGGTCGAGGGCAAGGCAGGGGAGAAGCCCAAGATCACGGTGCCGAAGGGCGCCAAGCCGTCCGACAAGGCCGTCACCAAGACCCTCATCGAGGGCAAGGGCGCCACGGTCAAGAAGGGCGATCTGGTCCGGCTGGACTTCGAGGCGAAGTCGATGAAGGGCCAGAACCTGGGTGGCAGCTGGACCCCGCAGCCCGGGAGCAAGCCGGGCGGGCCGCGTACCCAGGTCGTCAGCGAGGTCACCGACCAGATGACCCAGCAGATGCTGCCGCCGAAGGTGCTGTCCGCGGTCGCCGGGCAGAAGGTCGGCAGCCGCTTCGAGGTCGAGGGCACCGCCAAGGCGCTGATCGGCGCGGGCCTGAACCCGCAGGCCGGGATCAAGCCGGAGGACGGCCTGGTGTGGGTCGTCGACGTCGTCGGGGCGAAGAAGGTCGACAAGAAGGCGAAGGCCGAGGGCGAGCAGGCGGAGCCGGAGGACGGTCTGCCCGAGGTGACGGCTCCGGACGGGAAGGCCGCGAAGATCGAGGTCCCCAAGGGTGAGAAGGCCCCGAAGGACCTCAAGGAGCAGGTGCTGGTCAAGGGCAAGGGCCCCGAGGTCAAGGCCGGTGACGGGCTGATCGCGCAGTACACCGGGGTGAAGTGGGAGGACGGCAAGAAGTTCGACTCGTCCTGGGACCACGGTGGCGCGACCGCGTTCCAGATCGGTACCGGGCAGGTCGTCCAGGGCTGGGACAAGGCGCTGGTCGGCAAGCACGTCGGTGACCGGGTGGAGATCGTGATCCCGCCGAAGCTGGGCTACGGCGCGAGCCCGCAGCACGAGCTGGCGAAGAACACCCTGGTCTTCTCGGTCGACATCGTCGGCACGGTCTGACGGCTGCCCTCGCAAGATCTGCAAGACTGGCCCGGTAATCGTAAAGATTCGTAAGTAGGAGCACATCCGTGAGCATCGACAAGCCCGAGATCGACTTTCCTGAGGGCCCGGCTCCCACCGAGCTCGAGATCGTGGACCTGACGGAGGGCGACGGGCCGGTCGCCAAGGCCGGGGACACCGTCTCCGTCCACTACGTCGGTGTGTCGTTCAGCACCGGCGAGGAGTTCGACGCCAGCTGGAACCGCGGCAAGCCGCTGCAGTTCCAGCTGGGCGCCGGCCAGGTCATCGCAGGCTGGGACCAGGGCGTGCAGGGCATGAAGGTCGGCGGCCGCCGTCGGCTGACCATCCCCGCGCACCTGGCGTACGGCGACCGTGGCGCGGGCGGCGGCCGGATCGCCCCGGGCGAGACGCTGATCTTCGTCTGCGACCTGGTCTCCGTCTGAGACCGTCGCCGGTCGCCGTGCGCGACCGCTGGTGACGTACCGAGGGCCCGTGCCGCGATGGCACGGGCCCTCGGCTTTTGCCCTGACCACCCCGAGCGGTACGGTCAACGATCGGGAGTTCAACGAGAAAGGGCGTCGATGGCCATTGCCAAGGCCGAGCGGCTGATGAATCTGGCGCTGTGCCTGCTGGGGACGCGACGCCCGCTGACCAAACGTGAACTGCGGTCGTCCATCGAGGCCTACATCGAGGCGAGCAGCGACGACTCGTTCAACCGCATGTTCGAGCGGGACAAGGACGATCTGCGCGAGCTGGGCCTCGTCATCGAGACCGTCGAGGGCATCGAGGGCGACATCGGCTATCTCGCCCGCCGCGACAGCAACCGTCTGCCCCCGATCACGCTGGACGCCGAGGAGGCCGCCGCCCTGGGCCTCGCCGCCAAGATCTGGCAGCAGGCCCGGCTGGCGGGAGCCGCCAGCGGCGCGCTCCAGAAGCTGCGCGCGGCCGGTATGCCGCTGGCCGCGGACGGTGCCGACTACGACGCCGGACAGCCGCACAGCGCGCTGGAACCCCGTATCCCCGCCCACGAGGCCGCCTTCGAGCCGCTGATGCTGGCCTGCCGCGACCGCCGCCCCGTCGTCTTCGACTACCGCAAGTCGACCGCCGCCCACCCCGAGCAGCGGCAGGTCGAACCCTGGATCCTCGAATGCTGGCGTGGCCACTGGTATGTCGCCGGCTGGGACCGTGAACGCAAGGCCGAGCGGGTCTTCCGGCTCTCCCGGATCACCGGCAAGGTCCGTTCCCGGCAAGGGGCGTTCACCGCGCCGGTGCCCGATCACGTCACCGTCCGCGAGACCGTCGAGAGCTGGGCCGGCGAGACCGCCACCGGCACCGCCAGGATCAAGCTGCGGGCCGAACACGGATATCCGCTGCGCGCCCGTGCGCTCACCCTCCGCGAGCTCGGCGACGGCTGGGACGAGCTGGAGATCCCCAACGGGCACGGACTCGACGCCTGGCTCGTGGAGTTCGGCCCCGACGTGGTCGTACTGGAACCCGCGGAATTGCGCGCCGATGTCATCGACCGGCTGCGTGCCGTGGCCAAGGGCTGAGAGGGATACGAGACCCATGGCGACGAACGCGATCGACCAGACCCGCCGGATGCTGTCCCTGGTGACCTACCTCCGCGAGCGCCCCGGCGCCCGCGTCGGCGACGTCGCCCGTGCCTTCGGCATCACCGAGGACGAGCTGATCGCCGACCTCGATGTCCTGCCGATGTGCGGAACGAGCTTCCGCGGCGGGGACCTCCTGGACATCGACACCGACGGCGACCGCATCTGGTGGCACAACCCCGACGATGTCGCCGAGCCGCTGCGGCTGGCCGCCGACGAGGCGACCGCCCTGCTGGTCGCGGCCCGCGCGGTGGCCACCCTGCCCGGACTGCGCGAGGGCGACCGGCAGGCGCTGCTGCGGGCCACCGCCAAGCTGGAGGCGGCGGCCGGAGAGGCGGCAGGCGCCAGCTCCCGGCTCTCGGTGACCTTCGAATCCGAGGGCGGGGTGTTCGCCGATGTGGACCGCGCCATCGCCGAGCGGCGCCGGCTGTGGCTGCGCTACTACTCCCCGGCCCGCGACGAGCTGACCGAGCGCGAGGTGGACCCGATCCGGCTCTTCGCCGTCGGCCACACCTACATGGAGGCGTGGTGCCGGCTCTCGGAGGCCCGGCGCACCTTCCGGCTCGACCGCGTCGCCGAGATCAAGCTGCTGGACGCGCCCGCCGATCCGCCCCCGGTCGAGCTGCGAGACCTGTCGGAGGGCCTGGTGCAGCCCGCGGCCGAGGACCCCGAGGTCTCCATCGAGGTCGGGCCCGGCGGCCGCTGGGTCGCCGAGTACTACCCGCACGACAGCGCCGATGAGCTCCCCGACGGCGGGCTGCGTATCACCCTGCGCACCCCCGACCCGGCCTCGCTGCGGCGGCTGGCCCTGCGGCTGGGCCGCGACGGCCGGATCGTGGCGCCGCAGGCCCTCGCGGACAGCGCGCGGCAGGCCGCCGAGCAGGCCCTCGCGGCGTACGGCGAGTGAGCGCGGCGGGCCGGGCGGCATGCCGGGCGCAGCGTCCGGCGCAGGGCGAAGGACGAGGCAGCGAAGGATGACGATGGTGACCACCACCTTGGCGGGCATGAGCGCTCCGGTGCTCTTCAAGACGGCCTGCCCGGACTGCCGGGGCCGCTTCGAACTGGCCTCGGACGCCTTCCGGCTGGCGATCGGCGGCAGCAGCCGCACCACCTTCTACTCCTTCACCTGCCCCGACTGCCGCCGCGCGGTGCGCAAACCGGCCGGCGAGCGGATCATCGAGCTGCTCACCGGCGGAGGGGTCCGCACGCTGCGGCTGCACACGGGCTGACCGATAGGCTCGTGCCATGCTCTGGCCCATGATCGCAATCGCCCTAGGCTTCGCCGGGATCGCCGTGCTCGGCGCCCTCGCCGTCCGCGTCTTCGTCGAAGTACGGCGTCTGGCCCGCCAGGTCGGGGCGACCTCGGAGCGGATCCAGCAGGCCAGCGAGGACCTGGAGCGGGCGGCGCTCCCGCTCGCCTCCCGGGTGCACGAGGCCGGCCGGGACTGAGATGTTGCCGCCGGGCTGCGCGGTCTGCTCCGCCGGAGGGCAGAAGGGTAGGCTTCCTCTGCGGTTCACACAGCGCGGCGGTCGAGGCAATTCGGAAGATGCACGGGCATTGCCCGGCGTTCACCACCGAACGTTACGATCGAGCGAGCACCAGGACGCCAGTCCGACCCCCATTCGGCAGGCACCACAGCAGACGCCGCCCCGGCGAGAAGGTAGTCGCACATGTTCAGCAACTTGAGGGCCCCCGAGATTATTCTGATCCTCGTCGTCATTGTGCTGCTGTTCGGCGCGAAGAAGCTGCCGGACATGGCGCGTTCGCTCGGGAAGTCCGCTCGCATCCTCAAGAGCGAAGCCAAGGCGATGAAGAAGGACGGCGGCGACGCGGACGGTGGTGCCACGTCCGGCACCTCTTCCGAGGCTCCCTCTGATGCTGCTCAGCAGGCCCCTCGTACGATTCAGGCGGCTCCCGGTGATGTGAGCAGCTCGCGCCCCGTGGCCGAGCCGAACCGCACCAACCAGAGCTGACCGAACCGACCCCGTCGCACCGGCCCGGTCGGCAGCGGCTGATGTACGAGACGAGGAAGTGGGTTGCCCAAGTCTGCCCGCAAGCAGGAGAAGGACCCCGAGGGGCGTATGCCGCTCGCGGCGCATCTGCGTGAGCTGCGCAATCGGCTGCTGAAATCAGTGCTGGCGATCATCGTCGTCACCGCCGTCGCGATGTGGCAGTACGACGCGATCGCCCACTTCGTCACGGGCCCGGTCATCGATTCGGTCGGCTGCCCCAAGGCACCCTCCGGACCGCGCACCCACCCCTGTGCCCAGGTCGTGGCGAACGGTCTGCTCGCACCGTTCACGATCATGCTCAAGGTGTCCCTCACCACCGGCGTCGTCATCGCCACCCCGGTGTGGCTCTACCAGCTCTGGGCTTTCCTCGCGCCGGGTCTCCACCGGCACGAGAAGAAGTACGCCCTCGGCTTCGTCGGTGCCGGTGCCCCGCTCTTCCTGGGCGGCGCGTACCTCGCCTACGCGGTTCTGCCGACCACTGCGGGCGCGCTGGTCGGCCTGACCCCCAGTGACTGGGCCAACTTCTTCCCCGCTGACGAGTTCTTCGACATCGTCACGCGCATGGTGCTGGTCTTCGGCCTCGCCTTCGAGCTGCCGCTGCTCCTGGTGCTGCTCAACTTCGGCGGGGTGCTCACCGGCCGCCGGATCATGAGCTGGTGGCGGTTCATGGTGCTGGGCATCACGGTCTTCGCGGCGCTCGCGACGCCGACCGGTGATCCGCTGACCATGGGGCTGCTGGCCGCGCCGATCGTGGTGCTGTACTTCGGTGCCGTCGGCATCTGCCTCTTCAACGACCGCCGCCGCAAGCTCGGCAACCCGGATGCGGAGCTGAGTGACGACGAGGCCTCGGAGCTCGATCTGACGCCCACCGAGGTCGGTGCGATCGAGCCGGTTGCCTCTGGCCGGATGCTTCCGGAGCAGGCGAGTGGTGAGGCGGGCGAGGGCGGTGCGGGGCGTCGTGGTGGGTACGACGACTTCACGTGATGGGTTGTGACTTGGCGTAGTCGGCGTCGGGGGTGATCGTTCCGTCGTTCCGTCCCCGGCTGCGGCTGCGGCTGCGGCTGCGGTTGTGGCTGGGCGCGCCGTTCCCCGCGCCCCTTCGTGGCGCGGCCGATCCGTTGCCTGACTTCTGCGGGCTGGTGGGGGCTGGGGTTTTGCGGGGTGTGTGGTTGCCGCGGGGGTCGGAGGGGACGCACCGGTACCCGTCCTCGGCGCGGGCGACGCGGGTCCATGGGATTGAGTGCCCCGGCGTTCGCTCCAGTCCTGCGGGCGGGCACCGGTACATCCCCTCCAACCGTTCAGCGTTGCCGACTGCCGGCCGGTGACACCGTCCGTCACGACCTCCATGCCGGCCGCGCCCAACTGCGGGCGGTCCGGCCAGGTCCCTGCCAAGGGGTGCCGCGCATGGTCGTGACGGTGATCGGTACGGCGGGGGAGCCGCGTACGTACGGCGGTCGGAGGGGATGTCCGGTGAGCCGCCCGCAGGACCCGGAGCGAACAACGGGGCGATGAACCTCTGGGACCAGGGCCGCCCGCGCCGTGGGGGCACCTCCCGGCCGAAGGCTGGGGGAGGGTTACCGGGCGTCCCCTCCGGCCCACCACCCACCTAGCGACAGCGCATCGGCGCCCAGCCTTCGGCAAACGGGCGGCATAAAGATCGGGTCGTTGTCAGAGGTGGCCGGTAGGCTCGTAAGCACGATGACCGAGGACATGTCCCCTGCTGAGCGCTATGCCGCCGCCAAGCTCCGGGCGGCCGAGCAGGCCACCGCACTCGCCCCTTTCCGTGAAATGTACGACTTCGGGCTGGATCCGTTCCAGGTCGAGGCATGTCGGGCCCTGGAGGCCGGCAAGGGTGTGCTGGTCGCGGCCCCCACTGGATCCGGCAAGACGATCGTCGGCGAATTCGCCGTCCACCTGGCCCTGGAGCAGGGCCGAAAATGCTTCTACACCACGCCCATCAAGGCGCTGTCCAACCAGAAGTACCAGGATCTGGTCAAGCGTTACGGTGCCGAGAAGGTCGGTCTGCTGACCGGCGACAACAGCGTCAACTCCGAGGCTCCGGTGGTCGTGATGACCACCGAGGTGCTGCGGAACATGCTCTATGCCGGCTCCCAGTCGCTGGTCGGCCTCGGTTATGTGGTCATGGACGAGGTGCACTACCTCTCCGACCGCTTCCGTGGCGCCGTTTGGGAAGAGGTGATCATCCATCTTCCCGAGTCGGTGACGCTGGTGTCACTGTCGGCGACGGTCTCCAACGCCGAGGAGTTCGGCGACTGGCTGGACACGGTCCGCGGCGACACCGCCGTGATCGTCTCCGAGCACCGGCCGGTGCCGCTGTGGCAGCACGTCCTCGCGGGGCGCCGGATATACGACCTGTTCGAGGAGCGGGACGGGCAGAGCGGCGGCCGCCGTGAGGTCAACCCCGATCTGGAGCGGCTGGCGCGGATGGAGAACAGCCGGCCGACGTTCGGCCGGGACAAGCGCCGGGGCCGCAATATGCGCGAGGCGGACCGGGAGCGTGAGCGGCGCCAGCGTGCCCGTATCTGGACGCCGAGCCGGCCCGAGGTCATCGACCGTCTGGACAACGAAGGCCTGCTGCCCGCGATCACCTTCATCTTCAGCCGGGCCGGCTGCGAGGCCGCCGTCCAGCAGTGCCTGGTCTCGGGCCTGCGGCTCAACGACCAGGAGGGCCGCGAACAGGTCCGTCGCATAGTGGAGGCGCGGACGGCCGGCATCCCGGACGACGACCTTCATGTGCTGGGCTACTTCGAGTGGTTGGAGGGCCTGGAGCGGGGCATCGCCGCGCACCATGCCGGCATGCTGCCGACCTTCAAGGAGGTCGTCGAGGAGCTGTTCGTGAAGGGCCTGGTCAAGGCCGTCTTCGCCACCGAGACACTGGCGCTGGGCATCAACATGCCCGCCCGGTCCGTGGTGTTGGAAAAGCTGGTGAAGTGGAACGGTGAGCAGCACGCCGACATCACCCCCGGCGAGTACACCCAGCTGACCGGCCGGGCCGGGCGCCGCGGTATCGACATCGAGGGCCACGCGGTGGTGCTGTGGCAGCGGGGGATGAACCCGGGCGCGCTGGCCGGGCTCGCCGGGACGCGTACCTATCCGCTGCGGTCGTCCTTCAAGCCGTCGTACAACATGGCGGTCAACCTCGTCTCGCAGTTCGGCAGGCACCGTTCGCGGGAGCTGCTGGAGATGTCCTTCGCGCAGTTCCAGGCCGACAAGTCGGTGGTTGGGATCTCGCGGCAGGTGCAGAAGAACGAGGAGGGGCTGGAGGGTTACCGCGGCTCGATGACCTGCCACCTCGGTGACTTCGAGGAATACTCCCGGCTGCGGCGGGAGTTGAAGGACCGTGAGACGGAGCTGGCCAAGCAGGGCGCGGCGCAGCGCCGGGTGGCGGCCGCGGCGGCGCTGGAGAAGCTGAAGCCCGGCGATGTCATCCATGTGCCGACCGGCAAGTACGCGGGTCTGGCGCTGGTCCTCGACCCCGGTATGCCCTCGGGGCGGACGAACGGCCACCGCGGCTTCGATGCGCAGGACGGCCCGCGGCCGCTGGTGCTGACCGCCGAGCGGCAGGTCAAGCGGCTGGCATCGATCGACTTCCCGGTGCCGGTCAAGGCGCTCGACCGGATGCGGATCCCCAAGTCCTTCAACGCCCGCAGCCCGCAGTCGCGCCGTGACCTGGCCTCCGCGCTGCGGACGAAGGCCGGTCATGTCGTGCCGTCGCGGCATCGCAAGCCCCGCTCGGAGGCGGCCGACGACCGCGAGATCGCCCGGCTGCGGACGGAGATCCGGGCGCATCCCTGCCATGGCTGCGCCGAGCGTGAGGACCACGCCCGCTGGGCGGAGCGCTATCACCGACTGCTGCGCGACACCCGCCAGTTGGAGCGCCGGATCGAGGGGCGGACGAACACCATCGCCCGTACCTTCGACCGGATCTGTGCTCTGCTGACCGAGCTGGACTACCTCGAAGGCGACACCGTCACCGACGAGGGCCGCCGGCTCGCCCGGCTCTACGGTGAGCTGGATCTGCTGGCGAGCGAATGTCTGCGGGACGGCGTCTGGGAGGGGCTGGGCCCCGCGGAGCTGGCGGCCTGTGCCTCGGCGCTGGTGTACGAGGCGCGGCAGGCGGACGACGCGGTGGCGCCCAAGCTGCCGGCCGGCAAGGCCAGGGACGCACTGGGCGAGATGGTCCGTATCTGGGGCCGGCTGGATGCGCTGGAGGAGGATCACAAGATCAACCAGGCGGAGGGCGTCGGCCAGCGGGAGCCGGACCTCGGCTTCGCCTGGGCCGCCTACCGCTGGGCCTCCGGATTCGGCCTCGACGAGGTGCTCCGCGAGGCGGAGATGCCTGCCGGTGACTTCGTCCGATGGTGCAAGCAGCTGATCGACGTCCTCGGCCAGATCGCGGCCGCGGCCCCGCCCGGCGGCACGGTCGCCCGTACGGCCCGTAAGGCCATGGACGGTGTGCTGCGCGGCGTGGTGGCGTATTCGTCGGTGGGCTGAGAGCCGGAGACCCTTGGCACCGCCTGCTGTGGCAGGGAAGCCGGGCGCTACGAGGCCTGCCGGCCGTCGGCCGCCGCCCGTTCCGCGTCCCGCTTGGCGACCTCCTCGCGCACGATCGGGATGACATGGCGGCCGAAGTCGATGGCGTCGTCGAGCAGGTCGTAGCCGCGGGCGGAGAGGATCTCCACGCCCAGGTCGTAGTAGTCGAGCAGGGCCTGGGCGACGGTCTCCGGGGTGCCGACCAGTGCGGTGGAGTTGCCCGCGCCGCCGGTCTCCGCGGCGGTCGGGGTCCACAGCGCCCGGTCGTGCCGTTCCCCTTCGGCGGCCACCGCCAGCAGCCGCTGCGATCCGGCGTTCTGCGGGTTCGTCAGTGGATGGCGGCGGCTGAGCGCGCCGCCCGCCTTGCGGGCCTTGATCCGTTCCAGGGTGCGGTGGGCCTTCTCCCAGGCCAGCTCCTCCGTGGGCGCGATGATCGGCCGGAACGCGACCTGGATCCGGGGCACCTCGCTGCGCCCGGCCGCCTGCGCCGCCGCCTTCACCGAGGCGATCTGCTCGGCGGTCTGTGCCAGCGGTTCACCCCACAGGCAGTAGATGTCCGCCTCGGCGCCGCCCGCCGCGTAGGCCGCCGCCGAGGAGCCCCCGAACGACACCTGCGGGTGGGGCTGTTGAACGGGGAAGGTGTCCGAGACGAAGTCGTGGAAGCGGTAGTGGGTGCCCTCGTGGTCGAAGGGCTCATGGGTGGTCCAGATCTTCTTGACGAGGCGGATGTATTCGCGGGTGCGGTCGTAGCGCTCGTCCTTGGTGAGGGTGTCGCCCTCGCGGCCCTGTTCGTGGTCGTTGCCACCGGTGATGAAGTGCACCGCGAGCCGGCCGTCGCTGATCCGGTCCAGGGTCGCGAAGGTCTTCGCGGCGAACGTCGGATACGAGACATTGGGGCGGTGCGCCACCAGGATCTGCAGGGTCTCGGTGCGGGCCGCGACATAGGCGGCGGCCGGGGAGGGGTCGGGGGAGCCGGAACCGTAGGCGAACAGCACCCGGTCCCAGCCGTAGTCCTCGTGGGCGCGGGCCAGCTTCAGCGTGTAGTCCTTGTCGAAGGACGCGCCGGAGCGGGGGGTGACTTCGGAACCGTTGTTGGTCGCGGCAATGCCGAGGAACTCAACAGGCATGGGTGTGGCCTCGTCTTCTCGTGGATCAAGCGCTGAGGGGCATGCGCGGGAAGGCATGCGGGCGTACGGCATCGCGTACGGGGGAGGGGTACTGCGCTACGGAGAAGTCAGCGGCAACAGGAGGCCGACCACACCCGGCCGAAGTCGATGTGGTCACGGGTGACCAGCCGCTGCTGAGGACGCATGGGCTCAGTGGAACAGGCAGATGTATGTGCCGTCAACCAATTCCTGGTGTGGTGGGCGGAGTTCACAGCGGTGCCGGCGAGGGGGGTATGCCGTCTTCCTCCCGCAGCAGGCCCCACCGTCCCGACGCGCTCGGTCACGTGAGACGGGAGGTCGTCACCACGGCAGAGGCCACCGGCATGCGCCGACCGGGCCGCTGCCGGAGCCGCTGCCGGAAAACATCGCGCCGATTTCCCGTTCCGGTGGAACGCTGGCGGCATGATTGATCACATTGCGATCCAGGTGGCGGACGTCGCGGCCGCCGCGGAGTTCTACGACCGTGCCCTCGCCCCGCTCGGGGCCCAACGGACCAAGGAATTCGGCGAGTTCGTCGGCTTTGGCACCACCGGCCACACCCTCTGGCTCATCCCCTCCTCCGACGACGGTCCCGCCCGTGAGCTGCACCTCGCCTTCGCCGCGCGCGATCGTGCGGCTGTCGACGCCTTCCATGCCGCCGCCGTCGCGGCCGGTGCCGAGTCCCTGCACACCCCACGGCTGTGGCCCCAGTACCACGAGTCCTACTACGGGGCTTTCGTCCGTGACCCCGACGGCAACAACATCGAAGCGGTCTGCCATACGCCTCAGGGGGAGACGCCCCCTAGCGGCGGTGTCCCGCAGCCGTAGCGGCACTTGCGGGCGGTGCGTCCGGTGATCCGCGTTGCGGGACGCGCCGCCCGCCGATCGTCAGCCGGTGCCGGCGGCGGACGCCCGCGCGGATGCCGAGGAAGAGGAGTACGCCGAGGGGGGAGAGCAGCACGGTGAGTACCAGCAGCGGTCCCATCACCAGCGGATGGATCCCCAGCTCGCGGGCCTCGCGGTACATCCACTGCCCCAGGAAGAGGTCCCAGGCGATCACCTGCGCCCAGATCGCGCCCGCCCCGCCGCCGAGCCGCAGCAGCTCCTGGAACCCCGCCAGGCCGGGCCGGCTGACGGCGGCCCACAGCTCGGGGAACACCGGGACGGCCAGGGCGAGATAGACCGCGAGGACGGGCACCATCGGCAGCGGCGAGGCGGCGATCCGGTCGGTCCAGCGCCATCCCGGGGCCAGGATCAGCAGCGCCCAGAACGGCGCCGCGAGGGCGAAGGCCAGATCGAAGAGGGTGGTGGTGGTCATGCCGGCGACTCCTGTGCGGCGTCGGGGGATCGGGGGATTTCGCCGCTGGTGGCCGCGGGCGGGGCTGAGGTGCCGTGGCCGGTCCGGTTGCCGACCGCGGGGGCGGGGCGTCGCAGGGCGCCGTACGTGCCGGCCGCCGTGGCCGCCGCGAGGGCCGCGAGGGCGGCGAGCGTCGCGCCGTCCGGGTGGATCAGGGCCTGACCGCGCAGGGCCTGCCAGGTCAGCAGCGTCAGCAGTGCGGCGGCGCCGCCGGCCGCGACCAGCACCAGGTGCAGCCGTACCCGCTCGTCCCGCAGCCGGATGAAGCGGCCGGCCAGCGCCTCGATCCCGTAGAGGAACAGGGGCAGCGCCTGGAGGGCGTGCATGCCGACGAAGTGCGGGATGCGCAGATCTCCGCCGGTGGTGTTCCAGCCGGTCAGCGGCATGGCCGGGCCACCGTCGGGAACGCCGACGCTGTGCGCGCCGAGGGCGTTGCGCAGCGTGCCCGCGGCCTCCTGGTCCGGTGTGGGCATCACCATCAGCCCACCGAGCAGCAGGCCGGCCAGGGCGATCAGCAGTCCGAGCCGGATCGCCCACGTCGCGGCCCGGTCGCCCGGGCGGGCCCGGAAGAGCAGGACCGCGATGACGAGCGTGGCCACCCACAGGACGGCGATGGTGACGCCCATGGTGGCGAACAGCCCCCTGTCCAGCGGGGTTTCGGTATTGAAGTGGCTGCGCCGGCCGCGGATGGTCTGCCCGGTGATGATGGCCATCTCGGCGAGTCCGGCCACCACGACGGTGTGTGCGGCCCACCGTGCGGTCCGGCTCGGGGTGGCGAGCCGGGACAGCATCCAGGCCAGCGTCAGCCCGTACACGGCGAACGACACCGCGAACTTGAAGGGCTTCAACCAGATGGGCGCGCCGACCAGAACCCGGTCGTCGACGAGCAGGCCGGCCGCCGCGACGACCGCGAGCGCGGCCATCGCCCAGGAGAAAGCGAGTAACGAGCGGTATCTGGACATACGGATCCCCCAGAGAATGGACAGCGAGAATGGATAGTGGCGCTTCCTGCTATCTGATAGCTGGACTATCTATGATGGGGACCGGAATGGCAAGGCCGGGTGCGGGCGCCCGGGAGATGTGGAACGCCGGGACGCGGTCCCGGCGAGGGGAAGGGCAGCAGATGCGCATCGGGGAGTTGAGTCGCGAGACCGGGGTCGCGATCCCGACGATCAAGTACTACGTCCGCGAAGGGCTGTTGCCCGCGGGCCGGCTGACCAGCCCCAACCAGGCCAGTTACGACGACGGCCATGTCCGCAGGCTGCGGCTGATCCGGGGGCTGATCGACGTCGGGGGGCTCACGGTCTCGGCCGTGCGTGAAGTGCTGGCCGCCGTCGACTCACCGGGGGAGCCGGTGCACGAGGTCCTCGGTGCGGCGCAGCATGCGATCACCCCGCGGCCGGCCGCCACGCCGGAGGGCATGGAGCGGGCGCGGCAGTCGGTCGCGGAGCTGATCCGCCACCGCGGCTGGCGGGTCGGGCCGGACCATCCGGCCTTCGAGGCGCTGGCCGTCGCGCTGGCCACCTTCCGGGGCGTCGGGCGCGGCGAGTTCGAGGAGATCCTGGACGACTATGCCGCGGCCTGTGAGCGGGTGGCCGCCGCCGATCTGGCGTGGCTGGGCCGCAATGCCGAGGTCGACGGGATGGTGGAGTGCGTCGTGGTGGGGACCGTCCTGGGGGATGCGGTCCTCGCGGCGATGCGCCGGCTCGCGCATGTGGAGGCGTCGGCCCGTAAGTTCGAGGGCGCCGCGGAGGGCACTGCCGGGGAGGGTGCTGCGGCCGAGGGCGCTGTGGCCGAGGGCGCGGGCGGTCGGTAGGACGCGCCATGAGCCCGGCATCCGGTGGGCGGGCTGGAGTCCCCGGCATCCGGTGGGTAGGCCGGAACTCCCGGCTTCCGATGGGTGGGCCCGGAGTTGGCCGTGGTCAACTCCGGGCCCGTGGAGCGGGTGTCCCTTCCCCTGCGAGGTCTCGTCGGGGAAGGGCCGTGTGAGGCCGCCGGGTCAGGAGGCCGCCGCTGTCGCGGGCTCCTGCTCGGCCTCGACCTGCTGGTTCCAGTCGCGCTTGGAGGCCTGCCAGCCGTCCTCGTCGTGGCCCTTGCGCCAGTAGCCGGAGATGGACAGGGCCTCGCGGGGGATCTCACGCTCGACGCGGAGCAGCCGCCGCAGTTCCTTCACGAAGCCGGCCTCGCCGTGCACGAACGCCTGGACCCGGCCGGAAGGGAAGTCCAACGCCCTTACCGCGGCGACCAGTTCGCGGCCGACGGGGGCGCCACCGCGGTACAGCCAGCTGATCTCGGCGCCGGCCGGTGCGTCCAGCTCCTGGCGCTCCTCCGGCCCGGCCACCTCGATGAAGGCGTGCACCGGCACACCCGCGGGCATCCGGGCGAGGGAGGCCGCGATGGCCGGCAGGGCGCTCTCGTCGCCCGCCAGCAGATGCCAGTCGGCAGCGGCCTCCGGGACGTAGGCACCGCCGGGGCCGAGCAGGAAGATCTCCTCGCCCGGCTGTGCCGCGGCCGCCCAGGGCCCGGCCAGACCCTCGTCACCGTGCACCACGAAGTCCACGGTCAGCTCGCGGGTCACGGAGTCCCAGGCGCGGACGGTGTACGTCCGGGTGCTGGGCCACTGGTCGCGCGGGAACTCGGCGCGGATCTGGGCGATGTCGAACGGCTCGGGGTACTGCACACCGGGCCGCGGGAAGACCAGCTTGACGTAGTGGTCGGAGTACTCGCCCGCCTCGAACTCCGCCAGACCTTCACCGCCCAGCACCACACGGACCATGTGCGGGGTGAGCTGTTCGGTGCGCTGCACCCGCGCGCGGTGCGCGGCGGGCTTCTTGCGGGACGGACGCTCTGCTGCCACGGCAATCTCCCCTGACGCCAACGTGATTAGGTATACCTAACCTAACAGTTCATCGGCGAAGTGTGACGAGCAGTCGGTGCAGGGCGCCGCCGAGGCCCCACTGTGCGGCCAGTGCTTCCAGGCGCTCGGGGTCGGCCGGATCGGCGGGAAGCGTGTGGTCGACGGCGGGCACCGGCACATCGGTGGCCACCTTCACGACCTTCGGGGCGACCGCCAGGTACGGGCGTGCCTCCACCAGTCGCTTGCGCTGTGCGGGGGTCACCTTCGAGGCGGGGTCGTCGGCGGCGGCCATGATGCCCGCCAGGTCGCCGTAGGTGGCCAGCAGCTTGGCGGCGGTCTTCTCGCCGATCCCCGGGACGCCGGGCAGGCCGTCGCTGGGGTCGCCGCGCAGCAGCGCCAGATCGGCGTATCCGGGGCCGTCCACCCCGTACTTCTCGTGCAGCAGCGCCTCGTCGGTGATCTGGAGGGTCCCGACGCCCTTGAGCGGATACAGGATGCGGATACCGCGCCGGTCGTCGACGAGCTGGAAGAGGTCGCGGTCGCCGGTGACGATGTCCACGGGGCCCGTGGCCTGTGCGGTCAGGGTGCCGATGACGTCGTCGGCCTCGTAGCCGGCCGCCCCGATGCGGGCGATGCCCAGGGCGTCCAGTACGTCCTCGATGACCGGGACCTGCGGCGAGAGGGTGTCGGGGATCTCCTCCTCGTCGGGCTCCGGGGACCCGGCCGGGGCCTCCTCGGCGACCCGGTGTGCCTTGTAGGAGGGGATCAGATCGACCCGCCACTGGGGGCGCCAGTCGAAGTCCATGCAGGCGACCAGGTCATCGGGGTGGTGGTCCTGGACGAGCCGGGCGATGAAGTCCAGCAGGCCGCGTACCGCGTTCACCGGGGTACCGTCCGGGGCTTTGACTGATTCCGGTACCCCGAAATAGGCGCGGAAGTAGAGCGAGGCGGTATCGAGGAGCATCAGGCGTCGAGTCACACCCCGCATTTTGCCGTATGCCCCATACGTCACACAGGTGTGAGCTGACTCACCGTTGTGTTTGAGCCAGATAAAGAGGGGCAGGCGCGGACCCGGAGTGGACCCGGTCGAGATTCAACTATTCGACCGGTAAAGGCGGGCCGACCCCGCGCCGCTCCACGACCTGGCTACGGGGGTGGCAGGTCGTTACTCGCACAACAAGAGAGGTATATGTGTCCAGGCTGCAAGCCGAGCACCTGTACAAAGTGTTCGGCAGACGACCGGAGGACGCGGTCCGCAAGCTCGAAGCCGGCGCCGGCCGGGAGGAGCTGCGGGCCGAAGGCACCACCGCCGCGGTGATCGACGCGTCGATCGAGGTGGACGAGGGCCAGATATTCGTCGTCATGGGTCTGTCCGGGTCCGGCAAGTCCACCCTGCTGCGCACGCTCAACGGGCTGCTGGAGCCGACCGCCGGAACCGTCCGGTTCGACGGCCAGGACCTCACCTCGCTCAGTGCCAAGGAACTGCGCAAGGTCCGCTCCGAGAAGATCTCCATGGTCTTCCAGCACTTCGCGCTCTTCCCGCACCGCAGTGTGCTGGAGAACGCCGCCTACGGGCTGGAGGTGCAGGGCGTCCCGCGCGCCGAGCGCAACAGGCGCGCCACCGAGGCACTGGAACTCACCGGGCTCAAGGGCTGGGAGAAGTCTTGGCCCGACGAGCTGTCCGGCGGGATGCAGCAGCGGGTGGGCCTGGCCAGGGCGCTGGCCACCGACGCCGATCTGCTGCTGATGGACGAGTCCTTCAGCGCGCTCGACCCGCTGATCCGCCGCGATATGCAGGACCAGCTGCTCGAACTGCAGAAGACCCTGAAGAAGACCATCGTCTTCATCACCCACGACCTCAACGAGGCGATGCGCCTCGGCGACCGGATCGCGGTGATGCGGGACGGGCGGATCGTCCAGATCGGCAGCGCCGAGGACATCCTCGTCACGCCGGCCAACGACTATGTCGCCTCCTTCACCCAGGACGTGGACCGTACGCGGGTGCTGACCGCGGGCGCGATCATGGCCGAGGTCGGGACCGTGCTCGGGGCGACGACCCCGGAGGGCAGGAAGCTCACCACCGCGGCGGAGTTCCGGGCCGCGGCGCCCGCCACCGTCGGTGTGGACACCCCGCTGGTCGAGCTGTTCACCCCCTGCTCGACCAGCACCGTTCCGGTCGCCGTGACCGACGAGCACGGTGACCTGGTCGGCGCGGTGGCGGCCGAGCGGCTGCTCGCCGTCCTCGGCGAAGGTGACCGGCAGGCCGCGGCCGGCGGTGTCCCCGCCCAGGCCCCGGCCGCGGATGGCACGGCAGTGGCGCTCGGCAAGACGCCCGCCGTGGACGCGCCGGACGACGACGCGCCAGCGGGCGACCCGGCCGCCGCGAAGGACTCCGTGGCCACGCCCGGGGACAACGACCCCGAGGACAAGGTGATCGCCGGTGCCTAGGATCCAGATAGGCAGCTGGGCCGAGAGCGCCGTCAACTGGCTGCGCGACAACCTCGACTGGCTCTTCACCCTCATCACCAAGGTGCTGAACGGTCTCTACGACGCGATTCACACGGTCCTCGCAGGACCCGAACCGCTGCTGCTGGCCGGCATCCTCGCGGTGCTCGCCTGGTGGCTGCGCGGTCTGCCGGCCGCCCTGCTCGCCTTCCTCGGCTTCGCACTGATCGACTCCGTAGAACAGTGGGGACCGACCATCGAGTCGCTCTCCCTGGTGCTGGTGGCCTGCCTGATCACCGTGCTGGTCGCTGTGCCGCTCGGTATCTGGGCGGCCCGCAGCCGGGTCGTCGGCGGAGTGCTGCGTCCGGTCCTGGACCTGATGCAGACGATGCCGGCGATGGTCTACCTCATCCCCGGCATCCTCTTCTTCGGCCTCGGTGTCGTCCCCGGCATCGTCGCCACCATCGTCTTCTCCATGCCGCCCGCGGTCCGGATGACCGAGCTCGGCATCCGGCAGGTCGACGGGGAACTGGTCGAGGCGGCCGAGGCGTTCGGCACCCACCCGCGGCGCACGCTCTTCCGCGTGCAGCTGCCGCTGGCGCTGCCCACGATCATGGCCGGTATCAACCAGGTCATCATGCTGGCGCTGTCCATGGTCGTCATCGCCGGCATGGTCGGCGGCGGCGGTCTCGGCGGGTCCGTCTACAACGCGATCAGCTCGGTCGACGTGGCACTGGGTTCCGAGTCCGGTATCGCGGTCGTCATCCTCGCCATGTACCTGGACCGGATGACCGGTGCGCTCAACCAGCGGGTCTCCCCGCTCGGCCGGCGGGCGCTGGCCAAGGCGCAGGCGTCGCTCGGCGGGATGAAGTTCCTGCACTGGCGGCCCGCCACCTCCGTTGCCATGGTCGGCATCGTCGTGCTGGCGCTGCTCGCCGGCGGTATGGGCATGGTGGGCAAGAGCGGCGGCCAGGGCGGCGGCGGCAACGGCCGTCCGATCAGCCTCGGCTACGTCAACTGGGACGAGGGCAAGGCCACCACGTACCTCTGGAAGGAAATCCTCGAACAGCGCGGCTACAAGCCCAAGGTCCAGGCCCTGGAGGCCGGACCGCTGTTCGCCGGGCAGGCCCGCGGTGACATCGATGTGCAGACCAATGCCTGGCTGCCGACCACCCACGCCTCGTACTGGAAGAAGTACCAGGACAAGCTGGAGGACCTCGGCACCTGGTACGACAAGACCTCCCTGGAGATCGCGGTCCCGTCCTACATGAAGGGCGTCAAGACCCTCGACGACCTCAAGGGCAAGGGCGGCGAGCTCGACGGCAAGATCACCGGCATTGAGCCGGGCGCCGGCGAGATGAAGATCCTCAAGGACAAGGTCCTCAAGGACTACGGCCTGGACGGCGAGTACAAGGTCCAGGAGTCCAGCACCGCGTCCATGCTCACCGAGCTGGACCGCTCCCTGCACGCCAAGAAGCCGATCGCGGTCACGCTGTGGTCGCCGCACTGGGCGTACGACAAGTACAAGCTCACCAAGCTCAAGGACCCCAAGGGCTCCTTCGGCTCCGGTGACGGTCTGCACCTGCTGGGCCGTAAGGGTTTCGCCAAGGACGAGCCCGAGGTCGCCAAGTGGATGAAGAAGTTTCACCTGGACGAGAAGCAGCTCACCAGCCTCGAGAACGACATCAAGAGCGCCGGTGAGGGCCATGAGCAGGACGGTGTGCGCACCTGGCTGAAGAAGCACCCCGGCCTGGTCGACAAGGTCGCGCCGTCCGCCGACGCCACGTACGCCAAGGGCAAGGACGCCGGCAAGGCACCGAACATCGGCTACCCGGCGTGGGACGAGGGCATCGCCACCACGTACCTGTGGAAGAACGTCCTGGAGAAGCGCGGCTACAAGCCGAACATCCGCAACCTCGATGTCGGACCGATGTGGACGGGACTGTCCACGGGCCAGATCGATGTGGAGACGGACGGCTGGCTGCCGGTCGCGCAGAAGCAGTACTGGGACAAGTACAAGAAGGATCTGGTCGACGTCGGGCCCTGGTACGACAAGACCTCGCTGGAGATCGCGGTGCCGTCCTACGTCAAGGGTGTGAAGACCCTGGACGATCTGCGGGAGCACAAGGACGAGTTCAAGGGCAAGATCATCGGAATTGAGCCGGGCACCGGCGAGATGAAGCGCCTCAAGGACACCGTCGCCCCCGCGTACGGTCTGCAGGACTTCGAGGTCACCTCGGCCGGCACCAGCGCCATGCTGACGGAGCTGGACCGGGCGTACCACAAGAAGGAGCCCGTCGCGGTGGTGCTGTGGTCGCCGCACTGGGCGTACAGCAAGTACAAGCTCACCAAGCTCGCGGACCCCAAGGGCACCTGGGGCGCCAACAACCAGATCAAGACGCTCGGCCACAAGAGCTTCCCGAAGAAGTTCCCGGAGTTCCACGGCTGGCTGAAGAACTGGAAGATGAACGCCCAGGAGCTCGGCAGCCTGGAGAACGCCATCCAGGACGCCGGCAAGGGCAACGAGAACAAGGGCGTCGAGAAGTGGATCGCCGACCATCCGGGCATCGTCGACAAGATGGCGCCGGTGAAGTAGGCGTGTACGGCGCGTAGTTCGCGCGCCCGCGCGAACCACCCCGTGGTGTGGCGAGCCCCGTCGGCAGTTGCCGGGCGGCGGGGCTCGTTGCGTACGGCCGCCGCGGCGCGGGACACCGGCGGATCACCCGACCGGCGGCGTTTGCTGCGCGGCGGGGCGGGACAGGTGATTCGCTCTGCTGTGTGCCTGTTTTTCCTGAGGGGCCGCCCTGGTCGCGGCCGGCGAAGGAGATGACCGTGAAGCCCGCACACCCCGCCGCCGTCGCCCTGCTCGCCGCCTCCGCCCTGGGGCTCGCCGCGCCCAGCGCCTCGGCCCGGGTCGAGCCGGATCCGATGGTGGCCGGTCAGCGGGTGAGTATCAGCGACGGCAGGCAGTGTGCCCCGGCCCGCTCGGCGCACGCGTCATCGCGGCTGTTCGGCTCGGTGCTGCTGCGGCCGGGGGAGAGCGGGATGGCCGCCCGGGCCAGGGTCGCCGAGGGGGCCGCGCCGGGCCGCTACCCGGTCACCATCCACTGTGCGCCGGGCGGGGAGAGCTTCACCGAGACCGTCACGGTGCGCGACGGCCGGGTCGAGGGGGTGAACGCCGCCCAGGCGGCCGGTGGTCTGGTGCTGCTGGCACTCGCCGCGGGCGCGGCGTTCTGGCTGCGGCGCACGGTCGGCGGCCGTTCCTGAGGCCGGACGGCGTGATGACGCCGGCCGGCTGCCCGCGCGGAGACGGGCGCGTACCGTGAGCGGATGACCGGTCACCGTTCCCCCCGGCGCGTGGTGTCCCTGGTGCCCTCCCTCACCGAGGCGGTGGCGGCGTGCGCGCCCGAGCTGCTGGCCGGGGTCACCGACTGGTGCAGCCACCCCGCCGGGCTCGACGTCCCCCGTATCGGCGGCACCAAGAACCCGGACGTCGGCAGGGTCGCGGCGCTGGCGCCCGATCTGGTGATCGCCAATGAGGAGGAGAACCGTCCGCAGGATCTGGAGGCGCTGCGGGCCGCCGGGCTGACCGTCCTGGTCACCGAGGTGCGGACACTGGACCAGGCGTGGGGCGAACTGGCGCGGGTGCTGGTGGCGGGCTGCGGACTGCCCAGGCCCGCGTGGCTGGACGCCGCCGAGACCGCCTGGCGTGAGCTTCCGCCCCCGGCGGCGGAGCGGACCGCGGTGGTGCCGGTCTGGCGCCGGCCGTGGATGGTGCTGGGGCGGGACACCTTCGCCGGTGATGTCCTGGCCCGTCTGGGAGTGCGGAACCTGTACGCGGACCACGCCGACCGCTACCCCCGTATCCCGCTCGACGCGCTCAACTCCGGTGCCGCCGATCTCGTCGTCCTGCCCGACGAGCCCTATCGCTTCAGCGCCGAGGACGGTCCCGAGGCGTTTCCCGGTCTGCCCGCCGCGCTGGTCAGCGGCCGCTGTCTGACCTGGTACGGGCCGTCGTTGGTACAGGCCCCGGCCGTACTGGCACAGGCGCTGGCCGGGGCCCGGTGAGGGAGCGGGGGCCGCTGGGGCCTGTGGGCGCCGACCCCCGCGAGCCCTCTGATCCGGACGGCACGCCCTACGGCGTGACCGGCCGGGGCGGGGTCAGCAGGCGTCCGTGGGCCAGGCCGGCGGCGGTGCGGGTGCCGGCCACCGCCACCGCCGTCACGAGGACGGCGAAGAGGGCCACGGCGAGCCAGTCGAAGGCCGTCAGCCCGGTGTGCAGGGCCAGGCCCGCCGCGCCCGTGACGCAGGTCCCGAGGGGGAAGGTGAAGCCCCACCAGGTCATCGAGAAGCCCATGCCGCGCCGGAAGGCACGGACCACCAGCGCGGTGGCGAGCGCCAGCCAGAGCAGCGCGAAGCCCATCACCGGGACGCCGTAGAGCACCGCGAAAGCGCCCATGGCGTGTGCGGTGGAGAGGTCCACGACGCCCGGTGCGGCATCGGCGAGGTTGTTCACCGCGGTGGTGGACTGGCCCAGCGGGCCGAGCACGAGGAACAGCGTGGGGGTGAGCGCCAGGGGGAGCGGGCCGTGGTGGAGCAGCCGGGACAGGACCAGCGGCAGGACGAGCAGCGTGGCCAGCAGGGACATGCCGAACAGGGCGTAGCAGACGAGCAGCAGGGCCTGCTGCCACTGGCCGGCCGGCAGATGCGGCACCAGCGCCGGGCCGAGCGCCGCCGAGACCATGGGGGCGACCAGCGGCAGGAGCCAGACGGGGGAGGCGCTGCCGGGCTCGATACGGTGCCGGGTCACCATCAGATACGGGATCGCCGCGGCGCCCGCGAGACCGGCCAGGGTGCCCACGGTCCACAGCACGGCGTCGGCGGCCACCGCGGCCGGTGCGCCGATGACGTCCCGGCCCACCGCGAGCGTGCCGCCGCCGACCGCCAGCAGTGCCATGGCCAGACAGCCGTAGAACGGGGCGACGGCCGGGTCCAGCAGATGGCGGCGCGCCTGGTCGCCGTGGCGGACCCAGTGCACGGTTCTGGCGGTCAGCAGCGTCAGCAGCATCAGCACCGACAGCCCCCAGACCACCTGGCAGGCCGTGCGCGGACCGGGCCCGGTGAGCGGCAGGGCCGCACCGGCGTTGGCGACGATCGCCGTGCCCATGACGGCGGCGTACCAGTTCGGCCCGAGATGGCGGACCGAAGGTGAGAGGTGGGGGGCGCCGGTGGCGGGGGCGGTGGTGTCGGTGCGGGAAGGTGCTTGCGCGAGGGTTGCCATGAGAACAGCGTCGTCGCCCCGGGCGGCCGCCACCAGGGACCTTGTGTCTATGAGGGCATAAGCTGGGGTTATGTGTAGGGGGATTTATGGGTGCTGAGGACGAGCCCGTCGCCGTATCGCTGTCGCACCGGGTCCCGGATCTCGGCGCGTTGGAGCTGCTGCTCGCCGTCGCCCGGCTCGGGAGTCTGGGGCGGGCGGCCCGGGCGCGGGGCATCACCCAGCCCGCCGCCAGCAGCCGTATCCGGTCGATGGAGCGGCAGTTGGGGGTGGCGCTGGTGGAGCGCTCACCGCGCGGCTCCCGGCTGACGGATGCCGGTGCGCTGGTGACGGACTGGGCGCGGCGGGTGGTGGAGGCGGCCGAGGCGTTCGACGCGGGGGCACAGGCGCTGCGGGGGCGGCGCGATTCCCGGCTGCGGGTCGCGGCCAGCATGACGATCGCCGAGTATCTGCTGCCGGGCTGGCTGATCGCGCTGCGCGCGCAGCGGCCCGGCACCGCCGTTTCGCTGCTGGCGGGCAACTCCAGTGCGGTCGCCGAGCGGTTGCTGGGGGGCGCGGCGGATCTCGGATTCGTGGAGGGGCTGGAGGTGCCGGCGGGGCTGGACGGGACGGTCATCGGGCAGGACCGGCTGATCGTGGTCGCCGCCCCGTCCCACCCCTGGACCAGGCGCCGTGCGGAGCTGACCGCCGCCGAACTGGCCGCCACCCCGCTGATCCTGCGGGAGCGGGGATCCGGGACCCGCCAGGTGCTGGACGCGGCGCTCGCCCGGCACGGCGGGCTGGCCGAACCGCTCCTGGAACTCGCCTCGACCACCGCCGTGAAGGCGGCGGTGGTGAGCGAGGCGGCGCCGTCGGTCCTCAGTGAACTCGCCGTCGGTGAGGAGCTGACCGCGCGCCGGCTGGTGGAGATCCCGGTGCGCGGACTGCGTCTCGGCCGCGAGCTGCGCGCCGTGTGGCCCACCGGTCAGCGGCCCGCGGGCCCGGCCCGCGAGCTGCTCGGGCTGACACGCGGGGCGCCCTGAGGCCGGAGCCCTTCGCGGGAACCACGGCTGAGCCGGGCGTTCACTCCGCCGGGGACTCCCCGCGCGCCGCTGCCACCAGGGCGTCCATCACCCGGGTGTCGTCCCCGGCCTCCGGGTGCCACTGCACCGCCAGGGCGAAGCCGTAGGCGCCCGGGAGTTCCAGCGCCTCGATGGTGCCGTCCTCCGCATAGGCGGAGACCAGCAGCCCGCGGCCGATCCGGTCCACGGCCTGGTGGTGGTAGGTCGGCACGGTGACCGGCTCGGGGAGCGTACGGCCCAGCAGTGTCCCGGGGACCGGCTTGATCTCGTGCTGCTCGAAGACCCCGGGGGCGCCGGCATGTCCGTCGAGGTGCTGGATGAGGGTGCCGCCCAGCGCCACGTTCAGCAGCTGGAGGCCGCGGCAGATGCCCAGCAGCGGGACGCCGCCCGCCAAGGCGGCCTCGATCAGGGCCAGTTCCCAGGCGTCCCGGTCCAGGGCGGGCGGGCCGGTCCTCGGGTGCGGCTCCGCGCCGTAGCGCGCCGGCTGGACATCCGCGCCGCCGGCGATCACCAGCCCGTCCAGGCGGGCGACGGCCGCGGCGGCGGTGGCCGGATCGCCCGGCGGCAGCAGCGCGGCCAGCCCGCCCGAGCGCTGCACCTGCTGGGGGTACCCGGCGGGCACCAGCGAGGCGGGCAGCGTCCACACCCCCCACCGGGCCTCTTCCTGGTAGGTGCTGATGCCGATGAGGGGCTGGGACATGGGGTGCGGTCCTCCGTACGTGAGTGTGGGCGGTGCGGGGGCGGGCGGGGGGGCCGGGGGGGGGCCGGCGGCCACGGCCCGAGTGTGCAGGTCAGTCGCGGGCGAGCTCCGCCTCCGCCGCCGCCAGCGCCGCGAACTCCTCCTCGGGCGCCGTGGCCACCAGCCGGTGCCGGGAGTAGAAGGCGAAGTAGGCGAGCGCCACGACGTAGACGCCGAGGGCGATGAAGGCGGCTTCCTTGTCGACCAGGAACGTCGCGACCAGCGCCGAGCAGGCCAGGACGAACGCGACGGACGAGGTCAGCATGCCGCCGGGGGTGCGGTAGGGGCGGTGCAGGCCGGGCTCGCGGCGGCGCAGCACGATGTGCGAGAGCGCCATCAGCGCGTAGGAGATGGTGGCGCCGAAGACCGCGACATTGAGCATCCGGGCGCCGTCGCCGGTGGCCGCGGCCAGCGCGAAGCCCAGCGCGCCGGGCACCAGCAGACCCAGGTAGGGGGCCTTGCGGCGGCTGGTCAGGGAGAGGAA
Organism: Streptomyces sp. G7(2002); assembly: GCF_028870195.1. Classification (NCBI taxonomy): domain Bacteria; kingdom Bacillati; phylum Actinomycetota; class Actinomycetes; order Kitasatosporales; family Streptomycetaceae; genus Streptomyces; species Streptomyces sp. G7(2002). The sequence goes on along the minus strand of NZ_CP102609.1, from coordinate 2,305,289 downwards.
GCGGGGCAGATAGCCGGCCCGGGAGAGCGCGAAGAGCTGGCGGGAGCCGGCGAAGATGAGGGAGAAGAAGGAGGCCACCAGGCCGGCGAGACCGGCGTAGTTGACGATCCGGCTGACGGTGGTCGGCTTGCCGTCCGGCTGCAGCGCCTGGACCAGCGGATCGCCCACCGACTGGATCGCCGCCGAGCCGCGCGCGCCGGTCGCGGCGACAAAGGTGATCAGCGCGAGCACCAGCAGGATGCCCATCGCCGCGGCCATCGCCTTGGGCAGCGAACGGGCCGGGTCCTTGGTCTCCTCGGCCGCCAGCGGTACGCCCTCGACGCCCAGGAAGAACCACATGCCGAACGGGAAGGCCGCCCAGATCCCCAGGATGCCGAAGGGCAGCCAGGAGTTGGCCCCGAAGGCGCCGGCCTTGACGGGGATGTCGTTGAGCGAGTCGACATGGAAGTCGGTCAGCGCGGCGATCGCGAAGACGATGACCGCGGCGACGGCTATGGCGGTGACGATCAGGCTGAAGCGCAGTGCCTCGCCCACGCCCCACAGGTGGATGCCGATGAAGACCGCGAAGCAGGCGAGATAGACCGGCCAGCTGGAGTGCAGACCGAACAGGCCGAGCGATTCGATGTAGTCACCGATGAAAATGGAGATCGCGGCGGGTGCCAGCACATATTCGATCAGGATCGCGGTACCGGTCAGAAAGCCGCCCCAGGTGCCCAGGGCGCGCCGGGCGAAGCCGTAGCCGCCGCCCGCGGTCGGCAGGATCGAGGCCAGCTCCGCCAGCGCGAAGACCAGGCAGGTGTACATCAGGCCCATCAGGACGGCGGCGATCGCCAGGCCGCCGAAGCCGCCCTGCGCCAGGCCGTTGTTCCATCCCGAGAAGTCGCCGGAGACGACATAGGCGACGCCCAGGCCGGTCAGCAGCAGCGGTCCCGCGCTGCCCCGGCGCAGCGTCCGCCGCTCCAGATAGGTCTCGTCGGGCGATGCTCCGCCCGTGGCCCCGAGGGGCGGTGCGGTCTGCGATTCCGTGTTGTCGGCCATGAGCCGCTCCTGCCTCGCCGAGGGGGGAAATCGAGCAAAGGTTCAGCGGCATACCTTTGCTCTCGGTGTCGCTCCAGCGCAAGACCTCTGCGTAAAAGAATGGTTAACGCGGGCCCCCGCGCCGGTCTCCGCCCGGGGTCTCACGGTGCCGGCGCGGTCAAGAAGCCCCGCAGCAGCGCCGCGGTCCCGCAGCAGTGCTCCCGCATGACCTCGCGCGCCCCGTCCGCATCGCCCTCCAGCACCGCCTCGACCAGTGCGGTGTGCTGGGTCTGTGAATGCTCCAGGTTCCTGACCAGCAGCGGAATGCAGTCCAGGAGATCGTTCACGCTCGCCCGTACCGCCGCGTACTGCGCCGCCAGCGACGGCGAGCCGGACAGCTCCGCGAGCGTCAGATGCAGCAGGGTGTCGCGCCTGCGGTAGTCGGCGAGCGGGGCGTCCTGGGTCGCCGCGAGCGCCGCCCGGAGCCGGTCGCTCTGCTCGTCGGACAGTCCGTGCGCGGCGCACAGACCGGCCGCGCCCACCTCCAGCACCTCGCGGAAGCGCAGCGTGTCCTCGACGTCGACCTTCTCGATCCGGCGCCGCAGCTCGGCCTCGCCCGGGTTCTCCGTCCGCACCCGGACGAACGTGCCGCCGTAGCGCCCGCGCCGGCTCTCCACCAGGCCCTCGTCCTGCAGCACCTTCAGCACCTCGCGCAGGGTGACCCGGCTGATCTGCAGCCGCTCCGCCAACTCCCGCTCGGCGGGCAGTCGTTCGCCCTGGGGCACCAGGCCGAGCCGGACGATCTGGAGTATCTGCTCCAGGGCTTCCTCGAAACCGTTGCCCGCGCGCACCGGCCGCAGCACGGGTGCCAGCCGATCAGCCGCACTCTCCATCGATACCCCTTCCCAATCAATGGTTCGTGTGCCTACCTTATGACCTCCGGATGCAGTGACAGGAGGCAACACCGTGGCAGACCGCACGCCCCCACTCTCCGTCGAGGAGCTCAGAGTCCTCGTCGACGCCGGGGAGATCGACACTGTCGTCCTCGCCTTCACCGATATGCAAGGCAGGCTCCAGGGCAAGCGGTTCGCGGCCCGATACTTCCTCGACACCGTCCTCGAACACGGTACGGAGGGCTGCAACTACCTCCTCGCCGTCGATGTCGACCTCAATACCGTCGAGGGCTACGCCATGTCCTCCTGGGAGCGTGGCTACGGCGACTTCGCCATGCACGCCGACCCCGGCACCCTGCGCCGCACCCCCTGGAACGCCGGCACCGCGCTGATCACCGCCGACCTCGCCTGGCACGACGGCTCCCCGGTCGTCGCCTCGCCCCGGCAGATCCTGCGCCGCCAGCTCGACCGCCTCGCCGAGCGCGGCTGGAGCGCCTACGCCGGCACCGAGCTGGAGTTCATGCTCTTCAAGGACACCTACGAAGACGCCTGGGCCCGCGGCTACCGCGAGATGAACCCCGCCAACCAGTACAACGGCGACTACTCCGTCCTCGGCACCGGCCGTGTCGAACCCGTGCTGCGCCGCATCCGCAACGAGATGGGCGCGGCCGGCATGACCGTCGAGTCAGCCAAGGGCGAGTGCAACCTCGGCCAGCACGAGATCGTTTTCGTCTACGACGAGGCGCTCACCACCTGCGACCAGCACAGCATCTACAAGACCGGCGCCAAGGAGATCGCCGCCCAGGAGGGCATGTCGCTCACCTTCATGGCGAAGTACGACGAGCGCGAGGGCAACTCCTGTCATATCCACCTCTCGCTCCAGGACGCGGAGGGGCGGCCGGTACTGGCCGACGACGACGGCCCGTACGGCATGTCGAAGACCATGCGGCACTTCCTGGCCGGCCAGGTCGCCGCGATGCGTGACTTCACGCTCCTCTACGCGCCCAACATCAACTCCTACAAGCGCTTCCGCCCCGGCTCCTTCGCGCCCACCGCCGTCGCCTGGGGCCCCGACAACCGCACCTGCGCCCTGCGGGTGGTCGGCCACGGCCGCGCCCACCGCCTGGAGAACCGTCTGCCCGGCGGCGATGTGAACCCCTACCTCGCGGTCGCCGGCATGGTCGCGGCCGGCCTCTACGGCATAGAGCACGAGCTGGAACTCCCCGAGGCGACCACCGGCAACGCCTACACCGGCGACGCCGCCCATGTCCCCACGACACTGCGCGAGGCCGCCGAGCTGTGGGAGAAGAGCCCGATCGCCCACGCGGCGTTCGGCGACGAGGTCGTCGACCACTACCGCCACATGGCACGCGTCGAGCAGGACGCCTACGACGCCGCCGTCACGGACTGGGAGCGCTTCCGCTCCTTCGAGCGCATGTAAGGAACCACCCGTGTTGCACGAGCTGAAGATCCTGAATCCGGCCACCGAGGAAGTGGTGGCCACCGTCCCCACCACTTCCCCCGAAGAGGTCGACGCCGCGGTCCGGCGGGCCGCGGCGGCCCAGGTGGCCTGGGCCGCGGTGGCACCCGGCGACCGGGCCCGCATCCTGCGCCGCTTCGCCGAGGTCGTCGACGCGCACATCGACCCCCTCGCCGAGCTCGAACTCAAGGAAGCCGGCCATCCGCTGGGCAACGCCCGGTGGGAAGCGGGCAACGTCCGCGATCTGCTGCACTACGCCGCCGGGGGAGTGGAGCGCCTGACCGGCACCCAGATCCCGGTGGCGGGCGGACTGAACATCACCATCCAGGAGCCGCTCGGCGTCGTCGCCGTCATCGCCCCCTGGAACTTCCCGATGCCGATCGCCGCCTGGGGCACCGCCCCCGCGCTCGCGGCCGGCAACGCGGTCCTCCTCAAGCCCGCCGAGACCACCCCGCTCACCGCGCTCCGGCTCGCCGAGCTGGCCCTGGAGGCCGGGCTCCCCGAGGGCCTCTTCCAGGTCCTGCCCGGCGAGGGGCCGGTCACCGGCACCGCACTGGTCGACCACCCCGGCGTCGCCAAGGTCGTCTTCACCGGCTCCACCGCCACCGGCCGGCAGATCGCCGCCCGCTGCGCCACGCAGACCAAGCGGCTCACCCTCGAACTCGGCGGCAAGAGCCCCAACATCGTCTTCGCCGACGCGGACGTCGAGGCCGCCGCGGCCGCCGCCCCCGGCTCCTTCCTCGACAACACCGGCCAGGACTGCTGCGCCCGCAGCCGCATCCTCGTCCAGCGCTCCGTGTACGACCGCTTCATGGAGCTGCTGGAGCCCGCCGTCAAGGCGTTCACGGTCGGCGACCCGGCCGATCCCGCGACGCAGATGGGGCCGCTGATCTCCGCCGCCCAGCGCGAGCGGGTGCGGTCCTACGTCCCCGAGGACGCCCCGGCCGCCATCCGCGGTGAGGCACCCGCCGGCAAGGGCTTCTGGTACCCGGCCACCGTCCTGGAGGGCCGGCCCGGCGACCGTACGGCCGTCGAGGAGATCTTCGGCCCGGTCGCGGTCGTCCTCCCCTTCGACGACGAGGCCGACGCGGTCCGGATCGCCAATGACTCCGACTACGGGCTCTCCGGCTCGCTGTGGACCCGTGACGTCGGCCGGGCGCTGCGCGTCTCGCGCGCCGTCGCGGCCGGCAACCTCTCCGTCAACTCCCACAGCAGCGTGCGCTATTGGACCCCCTTCGGCGGGTTCAAGCAGTCCGGACTCGGCCGCGAGCTGGGCCCGGACGCGCTGGCCGCCTTCACCGAGACCAAGAACGTCTTCATCAGCACCGAGGGCTGACTTCCCGGGGACACCCCCGGACCCCAGCCGTCCGGGCGCGAGCCCGGACAGCGTTACCAGCCATCCCCAGAGAAAGGCCCCCGAAGTGACCGACCAGACCGCAGTGTGCCGCCGCCTCGTCGGCCGTACCGCCGTGATCACCGGAGCCGGCAGCGGCATCGGCCTGGCCACCGCCCGCCGACTGTCCTCCGAAGGCGCCAACGTCGTCTGCGCCGACATCGACGAGGTGGCCGGCAAGGCCGCCGCCGAAGAGGTCGGCGGCACCTACGTCCAGGTCGATGTGACCGACTCCGAGCAGGTCGAGGCGCTCTACAAGACCGCCTTCGACACCTATGGCTCGGTCGACATCGCCTTCAACAACGCCGGTATCTCCCCGCCCGACGACGACTCGATCCTCACCACCGGCCTGGACGCCTGGAAGCGCGTGCAGGAGGTCAACCTCACCTCGGTCTACCTCTGCTGCAAGCACGCGCTGCCCTACATGCAGCGCCAGGGCCGCGGCTCGATCATCAACACCGCGTCCTTCGTGGCCGTCATGGGCGCCGCCACCTCCCAGATCAGCTACACCGCCTCCAAGGGCGGCGTGCTGTCCATGTCCCGCGAACTGGGCGTGCAGTTCGCCCGCGAGGGCATCCGGGTCAACGCCCTGTGCCCGGGGCCGGTGAACACCCCGCTGCTGAAGGAGCTGTTCGCCAAGGACCCCGAGCGCGCCGCGCGCCGCCTGGTGCACGTCCCCGTCGGCCGGTTCGCCGAGCCCGAGGAGATCGCCTCCGCGGTCGCCTTCCTCGCCAGCGACGACTCCTCGTTCGTCAACGCCGCCGAGTTCCTGGTCGACGGCGGTATCGCGGGCGCGTACGTCACCCCGCTGTAACCGCCCGCTGTTCACTTCCGTATAACTGCCATGACGGCCGGGCGTCGCTCGACGCCCGGCCGTCATGCATAACGTCCGCCCTCGGGTCTTCGTACGACAGGAGTGTGATCCATGCTCAGCAAGCGTCGCTGGCTGGCGGCGGGTGCCGCCCTCGCGGTCGCGGGAGGGGGCCTCGTGGCCGCCCAGACGGCCACCGCGGGCCCGGCCCCGCGCAAGTGCCCCACCCTCAAGGTCACCAAGGGCTGGTACGGGAAGAACCGCGCCGCGCTGCAGAAGATGATCGATGAGCGCGGCACCTGCGCCGGATCCGGCGGCGCGCGGCCGGTGGCGACGTTCGACTGGGACAACACCGTCGTGAAGAACGACGTGTCCGACGCCACGCTCGCGTGGGCACTGCGGCACGACAAGGTGCTCCAGCCCAAGAGCTGGAAGGCCACCAACAAGTGGCTGACCGCGGACGCCCACCGCGCGCTCACCAAGGCCTGCGGCACCTCCGTGCCGGCCGGCCGTCCGCTGCCCACCTCCAAGAACACCGCCTGCACCGACGAGATCCTCGACGTCTACCAGGACGCCGAGACCTCCACCGGCAAGAAGGCGTTCACCGGCACGTGGAACCACCGCCGCACCGTCCCCGAGTACGTCTGGATCACCCAGCTGTTCGCCGGGCACAGCCCCGCCACGCTGACCTCGTACGCCCGGCAGGCGCGCGCGGAGAACCTCAAGGCGCCCATCGGCACCGAACAGACCGTGGGCACCCACAAGATGGCGGGCTACGTCCGCTATTACGTCCAGCAGAAGGACCTGATCCGCACGCTCAAGGCCGCCGGCTTCGATGTGTACATCGTCTCCGCTTCCGCCGAGCCGATCGTCAGGGCCTGGGCGCCCGGCGTGGGCCTCGACCGCGACCATGTCATCGGCATCCGCAACCTCGTCGACGACGGCCGGCTCACCACCGGCGTCCAGGGCTGCGGCGACGTCAAGGCCACCCACGGCGAGGTCCTGACCTACATGGACGGCAAGCGCTGCTGGATCAACCAGGAGATCTACGGCGTCAAGGGCGCCAAGGCCTGGCAGCAGCAGGACCGGGCGCACCGCCCCGCCTTCGCGGCCGGCGACGCCGAGACCGATGTCACCTTCGTCGGCGACGCCACCGGGGCCCATCTGGCGCTCAACCGCAACAAGGCCGAGTTCATGTGCCGGGCGTACGACAACAGCGACCACCGCTGGCTGGTCAACCCGATGTTCATCGAGCCGAACGAGCGCCAGGCCGACCCGTACCCGTGCGCGACCACCGGCTACACCCGGCCGGACGGCACCCTCGGCCCGGTCCGCCGCGCCGACGGCAGCATCGTGCCCGACCAGCAGGACCGCATCCACGGCTGACGGGAAGGGGGCACGCCTTCACAGGAAGGTGTGCCCCTCCCCCCGGTAGGTCGGCACCGTGTCCACCACCCGGTCGCCGTCGATCAGGTGCAGCTCGCTGAACCGCTCACACAGCTCACCGGCCTTCGCATGCCGGAACCACACCTTGTCGCCGATCCGCAGCCCGTCAGCGGCCGGCCCCAGCAGCGGTGTCTGCACCTCGCCGGGGCCCTCCTGCGGGTCGTAGCGCAGCCCGGCCGGCAGATACGGCACCGGCAGCCGGTCCGGGCCCGCCACCCCCGACGCCGGATAGCCGCCGCCCAGCACCGTCACCACCCCGGGGCCCGGCCGGCGCACCACCGGCTGGGCGAACAGCGCCGCCGGACGCCCGCTGAACGAACGGAAGTTGTCGAACAGCCGCGGCACATACAGCCCCGACCCGGCCGCGATCTCGGTGACCGCCGCCTCGGCCGCGGTGTGCTGCACACTGCCGGTCCCGCCGCCGTTGACGAACTCCAGCCGCGGCGCCACCGCCCGCACCGCCCGTACGGCCTCCCAGCGCCGCCGCGCCAGCTCCTTGCGCGCCGCGGCCTGCATCACCCGGATCGTCCGCGAGAACACCGGCTTGCCGTCGACCTCGTCGCCGACACCCGCCACATGCCCCTCGTACGCCATCAGCCCCACCAGCCGGAACCCGGGACGGCGCACCACCGACCGGGCCAGCGCGGCCAGTCGGTCGGGCGACCGCAGCGGGGAACGGCGGGCACCGACCCGGATCTTGCCGCCCAACAGGCGGTAGGAGGTGTCCAGTTCCAGGCACACCCGCACCTCCTCACCCGCCCCGCCGGCCGGCCGCGCCGCATCGATCAGATCCAGCTGCACCGGGTCGTCGATCATCACCGTCACCGCGGCCGCGAGCTGCGGACCGGCGGTCAGCTCGGCGAAGCCCGCCCGGTCCGCCGACGGATACGCCAGCAGGACGTCCGGGAAGCCCGAGCGCGCCAGCCACAGCGACTCGGCGAGCGTGAAGCTCATGATCCCCGCGAAGCCGTCCCGTGCCAGCACCCGCTCCAGCAGCGCCCGGCAGCGCACCGACTTGCTCGCCACCCGGATCGGCTTCCCCTTCGAGCGGCGCACCAGATCGGCGGCGTTGGCGTCGAAGGCCCGCAGGTCGACGACGGCCAGCGGCGCGTCGAGGGCCGCGGTGGCGCGGTCGTAGGAGGCTTTGTCGGCATCCGCGTCGGTTGTGTACTGGGACATGGCCGCAGCCTGCCAGACCCCGCTACCACTGGGTAGGGGAGAGATTGCGACAGAGCGGACAGGGGTTGGAGCACCGGCTGTACCAGCCCTTAGAGTGGCTCGACACCGCAACCAGCAGGTCAGCGGCGTGTTGTCCGGATACGAACCACCGTGCCCCGATTGCGGATCGGGTGCGGGGGTCAGCGGTGCAAGGGGGAGCGCGGGTGAGCACCGACGCCGAATTCGCCGATGCCCGGCACATTCCACCCATACCCCCGCAGCCGCCCCGGCGGCCCGACCCGGCCGTGACGCCGGGGCCGGAGGGGGACCCGCAGACGGCCGTGCTGCGCCGGATCCCCGCCGAGCCGCCGGTACCGGCGCCCGGGGCGCCCGCCGCCGCGCACCCCGTCCCGCCGCGCCCCACCGTCCCGCCGCCCGCCGCCGGTGCGCAGCCGCCGCCCCGTCCGGACCGTGCGCCCGGCCCCCCGGCCCCCGCCGCACCGGCCGCCCCCACCCCGCCGCCGCCCGCCGGCCGCCCAGCCGCCTTCCGCGACACCGCCGCCTTCCACCTGGCCAACAGCCAGAAGCTGTGGAGCGACCCCCGCGAACGCGGCGCCAGCAGTGGAACCGGCACCCCGCCGGCCCCCCGCAACCCTGCCCCCGGCCCCCCGCCGGCCCCCGGCAGCGGGCCGACCGGGCCCGCGTCCGCGCGTCCGCCCCAGCCACCCTGGCCCGCAACCGCCGCTCCTCACCGGGGAGTTGTGCCCGGCGCCGGCGCACCGGCGATGCTCCGGCACCCGTCCGGCCGCCGTCCCGGCCCCCGGCTGCTCTGCGCCGTGGCCTGCCTCGTCCTCGGCATCGGCCTCATCGGCGGTGCCGCGGCCGGGAGCTGGCTCAGCGACGAGGCCGACGCCGCCCCGGCCACCGCCGCGGCCACCTTCGCCAAGGGCCGCGACGTCTGGCACAACACCCCTGCCGACCGGCTCTTCCCACGCACCGTCAACGGCCTGGGCGTCGGACCCGGCGGCGCCGACCGGACCTGGACCCGGATCGCCGTCGCCCCGGACAGCGGCTGCGGCGGCGCCTACGACCCGAAGCTCGCCGCTGCGCTCACCCGGGCCGGCTGCACCCGGCTGCTGCGCGCCACGTACGCCGATGCCACCCGGACCAGCGTCATCACGGTCGGGGCGCAGATCACCAAGACCGACCAGCCCGGGATGAGGGCCCTCAACACCCGCTTCAGCACCAAGAGTCTGGGCACCCGCACCGACCTGCTGCCGCTGCCGTACGCCGCCAAGGGCACCCCGGCCGAGGACTTCGGGCGCGCCCAGCGGGCCAGCTGGACCGTCCGGATCCTCACCGACATCCCGGTCGTGGTCTACGCCGTCTCCGGCTTCGCCGACGGCCGTGCCGTCGCCGAGCCGCAGCCCGCCGAGGAGGCGGTCCGGCCCGGCGCCACCACCGCCCCGGCCGAATCCGGCCTGGGCCACGACGCGAAGGGCCTGGCGGACCGCGTCGGGACGGACTTCCGCAAGGCGGCCGGCAGCCCGACGCAGACGACGGAGGCCTCGTCATGACGCACACCGTGCTGCGCGGCACCGCCCTCGCGCTGGCCTCCGCGGCGCTCGCCGTGCTCCCCGCAGTCCCGGCACAGGCCGATGCCCTCCGCGCCCAGCAGTGGGCCCTCCAGGCCGTCCACGCCCAGCAGGCCTGGCGCACCACCAAGGGCGAGGGCGTCACCGTCGCGGTCCTGGACACCGGTGTGGACGCCAACCACCCCGACCTGGAAGGACAGGTCGAGCCCGAACGGGACCTGGTGGGCTTCGGGGCCGGCCCCGGGGACGCCGCCTGGGCCCGGCACGGCACCGGAATGGCCAGCATCATCGCAGGTCACGGCCACGGCACGGACCGCGAGGACGGAGTGCTGGGAATCGCCCCGGCAGCGAAGATCCTGCCGGTCCGGGTGATCCTCGAGGACAACGACGGGCAGCGCGAACGGGCCCGTACGGAGAAGGCGGGCGCGCTCGCCGACGGCATCCGCTGGGCCGCCGACCACGGCGCCGACGTGATCAATATGTCGCTGGGCGACGACAGCGAATCCGCCCACCCCGAGCCTCGCGAGGACGCCGCCATCCAGTACGCCCTCGGCAAGGGCATCCCCGTCGTCGCCTCCGCGGGCAACGGCGGCCTCAAGGGCAACCGTGTCTCCTACCCCGCCGCCTATCCGGGCGTCATCACGGCCACCGCCGTCACTCACCTGGGGGGCCGCGCCCGGTTCTCCACCCGCCACTGGTACGCCACGGTCAGCGCGCCCGGCAACGACATCATCATGGCCGACCCCGAGAGCGACTACCTGTCCGGCTGGGGCACCAGCCCCGCCGCCGCCTTCGTCTCCGGCGCCATCGCCCTGATCCGCTCCGCGCACCCCGACCTGAGCCCGGCCCAGATCCGCCGGCTGCTCACCTCCACCGCGCAGGACAGCCCCGAGGGCGGCCGCGACGACGACTACGGCGCCGGCCTGATCGACCCCGCCGCCGCTCTGGAGTCGGCGGCGGACCTCCGGCCCACACCGCAGAAGCCGTCCCCCGCCGCCTACGCCGACCGCTACTTCGGCCCCGGCCCCACCGAGGACGCCGCCGCGGACACCGCCACCCACTGGCTCCCCTGGACCGCGGGCGGCGCGGGCCTGGTCCTCCTCGCGGCCGCCGCCGTCCTCTGGCGCAGCCGCTCCCACGACCACTGACCCGCACACCGCCACCGGCACCGCAGGCCCGTCGCACCCCCGCGGCCCCGCACCCGGTGACGCCGGAAGCCCACCCGATACGCTCAGGCGCGTGCAGAAGAACATTCCCGACCCCGGTTTCGCCGACGACGACGGCTCCGCCGACCCGGCACTGGCCGCGGCCCTGGCGGCCTACGACCGGGACCGGAGCGCCGAGCCCCAGCTGCTGGCGGCGCTGGCAGGCGCCCGCGTCCTGGTGCCCGTGGTGGCCGTCCTCGGTGAGGTCGAGACCGGACCCGACGGCCTGCGCCGGGAGAAGACCAGCGACATGGCCGTCCCCACCCTCCAGGCCCCGGACGGCCGCCGCGCCCTCCCCGCCTTCACCTCCATGGAGACCCTCGGGCGCTGGCGTGCCGATGCCCGCCCGGTCGCGGTCCCGCTGCCGCAGGCGCTGCTCGCCGCCTCCCACGAGAAGGCCGACACCGTGGTCGTCGACCTGGCGGGCCCGGTCACCTACCAGCTCACCGGCCCCGCCCTGCGTGCGCTCGCCGAGGGCCGCACCAGCGCCGACCCGCTCGCGGACCCGGCCGTCACCGAGGCCCTGCGCACCCTGCTCGACGCCGAGCCCGGTGTGCTCGTCGCGCGCCTCGCGCCGTCGGACGAAACCGACGCCACCCTCGCCCTCGGCCTCGCGCCCGACGCCCCCACCGCCGAGGTCGCCCAGCGGCTGGCCCGGGCCCTGGCCACCGACGAGGTCCTGCGCGCCCGGCTCGTCAGGGGCCTGGACCTGGCCCTTCTGCCGCCCGGCGGCACGACGGCCGAGGAGCCGTTCTACCGGCGCTGACACCCACGGCCGGGGCCCGGGGCCCCCGGCCGGTCCCCCGGCCGCCAACGGGCGGGTTCGTCTCCAGGGCCGCACAATGCGAGGAGAGCTCAAGATCCACGCGAGGAGAGCCCCATGGAGAAAACGGAGATCTCGGCGGTATTGACCCGCACGGTCGTGTCCGAGTTCCTCGGCACCCTGCTCCTGGTGTTCTTCGCCGTCGGCTCGGCAGTGCTGGCGGGCGAATACATCGGGACCTTCGGCATCGCCCTGGCCTTCGGCTTCACCATGGTGGCGCTGGCCTACGCCCTCGGCCCGATCTCGGGCTGCCACTTCAACCCCGCGGTGACCCTGGGCATGCTGCTGGCCCGCCGGATCAGCCTGCGGACGGCCACCGAGTACTGGATCGCCCAGGTGGTCGGCGCCATCGCCGGCGCGGCCCTGCTCTTCCTGGTCGCCAAGCAGATCCCGGGACTGCAGACCCATGATTCCTTCGGCACGAACGGCTGGGGCGACCGCTCGGCGGTCCACCTCAACCTCGGCGGTGCCTTCGTCGCCGAGATACTGATGACCTTCCTGCTGGTCTACGTGTGGCTGTCGGTCACCCACAAGGTGGCCGTGATCGGCTTCAACGGCATGGCGATCGGTCTGGCCCTGGCCGCCGTCCACCTCATCGGCGTCCCGCTGGACGGCACCTCCGTGAACCCGGCGCGCTCGATCGGCCCGGCGCTGTTCGCGGGCGGCGCGGCCATCACCCAGCTGTGGCTGTTCATCGTCGCGCCACTGATCGGCGCCGCCATCGCGGCGGTGGTGCACCAGATCACCCACCCGCCGCACGAGCCGGTCCTCGTCGCCGACGAGGCGATGCCCCACGAGCCCGCGACGGGGCCCGACGACGGACCCTGAGGCAGCGCCCACCCACCCCTGTACGCAGAAGAGCCCCGGCCGTATCCCCGGCCGGGGCCCGTCATGTGTGTGCGGCGGTCCGCCGCCCGGCTCAGCCGTGGACGGGGCCGGTGTACTTCTCCCCGGGGCCCTGGCCCGGCTCGTCCGGCACGACCGAGGCCTCACGGAACGCCAGCTGCAGCGACTTCAGACCGTCCCGCAGCGGCGCCGCGTGGTACGAGCCGATCTCGGTGGCGCTGGCGGTGACCAGCCCGGCCAGCGCCTGGATGAGCTTGCGCGCCTCGTCGAGGTCCTTGTGCGCGGCGCCCTCCTCGGCGAGCCCGAGGTTGACCGCCGCCGAACTCATCAGATGCACCGCGACCGTGGTGATCACCTCGACCGCCGGCACCTCCGCGATATCACGGGTCATGGCGTCGAAGTCGGGATTCGCCGCGTGCGCTGCGTCGGGCTGCTGCGGTGTCTGGTCACTCATGTCTTCGGGCTTCTTCCTGCTGAGGGGTCGGCTCCAGCCTATGGGCAGTGCGCCCGGACCCCGCGTCCGGGAGTGTCCTCCAGGGCACGGGGCAGGTCCGCGTCAGCACAGAAGTGGGTGCCACCCCTTGACTCGTGTATTCTGGTGTTCCGACCGGCCGGACACGCATGTGACCGGCCCGCAAGTGGAGGCTCCGATCTCCCACCCGACCGACCTCACGGTTGGCGGGTCAACGGTCCGGCTGCGCCCCGCGGAGACTTCGCGGCGGTGCTCCAGATCTATGTGGAGCCCCGCCTGTGTCCCGTCCGGGGCGTTTTTCATGTACCGGCGCGGTAGGTCACACCGAAAAGACGTTACGCGGCAGTCCGCCAGGCCGTCGCGTGGTGCTACCGAGGAGGATCCATCAGCGCCGAGCCCCGCATCAACGACCGGATTCGCGTTCCCGAAGTGCGACTTGTCGGTCCCAGCGGCGAGCAGGTCGGGATTGTTCCGCTTGCCAAGGCCCTTGAGCTTGCTCAGGAGTACGACCTCGACCTGGTCGAGGTGGCGGCGAACGCTCGCCCGCCCGTCTGCAAGCTCATGGACTACGGGAAGTTCAAGTACGAGTCGGCCATGAAGGCCCGTGAGGCGCGCAAGAACCAGGCGCACACGGTCATCAAGGAGATGAAGCTCCGGCCGAAGATCGACCCGCACGACTATGACACCAAGAAGGGTCACGTCGTCCGGTTCCTCAAGCAGGGTGACAAGGTCAAGATCACGATCATGTTCCGTGGTCGCGAGCAGTCCCGCCCCGAGCTGGGCTTCCGGCTGCTGCAGCGGCTCGCGTCCGACGTGGAGGACCTCGGCTTCATCGAGTCGAATCCGAAGCAGGACGGCCGAAACATGATCATGGTCCTCGGTCCGCACAAGAAGAAGACCGAGGCGATGGCCGAGGCCCGTGAGGCGCAGGCCGCCCGCAAGGCGGAGCGCCAGGGCGGAGTTCCCGCGGACGAGTCCGTGGAGGAGCCCGCCGAGGAGCCCACCGGGGAGCACGCCCAGGCGTGATCCCTGCGGCGTGAGTCCCGGTTCACCCCGGGGCGAGCCCGCCCCGGACATCAATCGATATACATGACGCTCCCGCTCGCCGGTTCGTGCCTGCGGGAGCGCCACTGACGAGGAGAGAACGGCGCATGCCGAAGAACAAGACGCACAGCGGTGCCAGCAAGCGCTTCAAGGTCACCGGCTCCGGCAAGGTGCTGCGTGAGCGCGCCGGCAAGCGCCACCTGCTCGAGCACAAGTCGTCCCGCGTGACGCGTCGCCTCACCGGCAACGCCGAGATGGCCCCGGGCGACGCCGCGAAGATCAAGAAGCTTCTCGGCAAGTGAGCCGCCGCGCCCCACTGACTGGAGGGGGCGCGCGACTCGGACCGGGACCCAATCGATTCGGGCCGTGTGACGACAACCACGGCCCCGCTACAAGGAGTTAACAAGTGGCACGCGTCAAGCGGGCAGTCAACGCCCACAAGAAGCGCCGGGCGATCCTCGAGCAGGCCAGCGGCTACCGTGGCCAGCGCTCCCGCCTGTACCGCAAGGCGAAGGAGCAGGTCACCCACTCCCTCGTCTACAACTACAACGACCGCAAGAAGCGCAAGGGCGACTTCCGTCAGCTGTGGATCCAGCGCATCAACGCCGCTGCCCGCGCCAACGGCATGACCTACAACCGCTTCATCCAGGGTCTGAAGGCCGCCAACATCGAGGTGGACCGCAAGATCCTGGCCGACCTCGCGGTCAACGACGCCAACGCGTTCGCCGCGCTCGTCGAGGCCTCGCAGAAGGCGCTCCCGAGCGACGTCAACGCCCCGAAGGCTGCCTGAACTTCAGCCTGACGACGTGGTGACGGACCCGCAGGCCCCGGCCTGCGGGTCCGCCGCTTTTCCGGACCCGGCCACGTCCGTGCGGACGGACCGGGACCCCTCCGCACCGAACAACAGAAGCGAGCCGCCGCCCATGGGCACCCCCGAGCTGATCTCCCCGCGTTCCCCGCGTGTCACCGCCGCCCGGCGGCTGGCCCGCCGCGCCTTCCGTGGCAAGGAGCGCCGGTTCATCGCCGAGGGCCCGCAGGCCGTACGGGAGGCCATCGCGCACCGCACGGGCGGTGTGCCCACGCTCATCGAGCTGTTCGCCACCGTCGAGGCCGCCGAGCGGCACACCGAGATCGTCGAGGCGGCCCGCGCGGCCGGGGTGCGGGTCCACTACGCCGACGACAGGACCGTCGCCGACATCTCCCAGACCGTCACCCCGCAGGGACTGCTCGGCGTCTGCGGGTTCCTCGACTCGCCGTTCGAGGAAATCCTCGCCACCCGCCCGCAGTTGATCGCGGTGCTCGCCAACGTCCGTGACCCCGGCAACGCCGGCACGGTGCTGCGCTGCGCGGACGCCGCGGGCGCGGACGCCGTGGTGCTGACCGACGCCTCCGTGGACCTGTACAACCCCAAGTCCGTACGTGCCTCGGTCGGTTCGCTCTTCCACCTCCCGGTCGCGGTGGGCGTCCCGGTCGAGCGGGTGGTGAGCGGACTGCAGTCCGCCGGTGTACGGATCCTCGCCGCCGACGGCGCGGGCGACCGCGACCTGGACGCCGAGCTGGACACCGGCTCCATGGGCGGGCCCACCGCCTGGGTCTTCGGCAACGAGGCCTGGGGCCTGCCGGAGGAGACCCGGGCGCTGGCGGACGCCGTGGTGCGGGTCCCGATCCACGGCAGGGCGGAGAGCCTCAACCTCGCGACGGCCGCGGCGGTCTGCCTCTACGCCTCCGCCCGCGCCCAGCGCAGCCCGGGTGGCTGCCGCGCGGTGTCACCCGCCTGAGGGGTGTCCCTCCGATCTTCGGGGCACTTCCGGTGTGAGCTAGTAGGCTTGCGTGCTCGGGGGCCCGGAAGGGGGTAACGGGGATGAGTGTGAGGACTTCCGGCATCACAGTCACCGCTGACGGCCGCCGGTCCGACGGACCGGCGCGCGGGCCGTTGCCCGCTCAGGCCGGGGAACCGGACGTCCTGGGGAGCGGTCTCGGCCTGGACCCCGACGATCTCCCCGACGGCCTGGTCGTCGCCGATGAGACCGGCCGGGTGATCTGCTTCAACGCCGCCGCGGCCAAGATCACCCACATCGCTCCCGAGGACGCGCTCGGCCGCCCCCTCGAACACGCCCTGCCGCTGCAGGACATCGAGGGCCGCCGCTGGTGGCGGCTCACCGACCCCTACGGCGGGCTCGCGATCCGCCGCGGCCAGCCCGAGCGCAATCTGCTGCTCGGCGGCCGCGAGGTGCTGGTCTCCGCCCGCTATGTCCGCACCCGGCCGACGGGGCCCGTCCGGCGGCTGGTGATCGCGCTGCGCGGCACCGAGGCCCGGCGCCGTACGGAGCTCAGCCACGCCGAGCTGATCGCCACCGTCGCCCATGAACTGCGCTCGCCGCTGACCTCGGTCAAGGGCTTCACCGCCACCCTCCTCCAGAAGTGGGAACGCTTCACCGACGACCAGAAGCGGCTGATGCTGGAGACGGTGGACGCCGACGCCAACCGCGTCACCCGGCTGATCGCCGAGCTGCTGGACATCTCCCGGATCGACTCCGGCCGCCTGGAGGTGCGCCGGCAGCGGGTCGACATGAGCGCAGCGGTCCGCCGGCACGTCCAGGCGCAGACCACCGCCGGCCAGCGCCCGGACCGCTTCCTGATCCGGATGCTGGAACCGCTGCCCGATCTGTGGGCAGACCCGGACAAGGTCGACCAGGTCCTGGGCAACCTGCTGGAAAATGCGGTGCGTCACGGCGAGGGAACCGTCACCATCGAGGTCGGACCGGTATCGGACGCGACCAGCACGGAGGGGACGAGCGTCACCGTGAGCGACGAGGGCCCCGGCATCCCGGAGGAATCGATGAGCCGCGTCTTCACCCGCTTCTGGCGGGGCAGCAAGCGCGGCGGCACCGGCCTGGGCCTCTACATCGTCAAGGGCATCGTCGAGGCCCACGGCGGGACGATCACGGTCGGCCGGGCGCCGGCCGGCGGCGCACAGTTCCGATTTAGCCTGCCCGTCGCGACGCCGGCCTTCATGGCCTGAAGCGGAAGCGGCGGGCGCCCCGCGGGGGCGCGGACCGGCCGCGCGGCCCGACCCCCTTAGACTTGACCTTTGGCACCTTTGGCGCACAGGCATCGCGGGCACACGCGGGCTCGGCATCCCACGTTCGTGATCGACGTTCGTCATCGACGTTTGTGATCGAACAGCCGAGGCGACGCGAGCCAAGCCAAGCCAGTCCACCGGAAGCACGGGAAGAGATGTCCGCACCCAATAAGTCGTACGACCCTGTCGAGGTCGAAGCCCTGAAACCGGAAGAGATCGCCGCACGGCTGGACGAGGCGCTGGCCGCCATCGCCGCCGCGGCCGATCTTGAGGAGCTGCGTGAGGTGAAGGTCGCGCACACCGGCGACCGCTCGCCGCTCGCGCTCGCCAACCGTGAGATCGGCGCCCTGCCCCCGCACGCCAAGGCGGACGCCGGCAAGCGCGTCGGCCAGGCCCGTGGCCGGGTGAACCAGGCGCTCAAGGTCCGCCAGGAGGAGCTGGAGGCGGAGCGCGACGCCCGCGTGCTGGTCGAGGAGGCAGTGGACGTCACGCTGCCCTACGACCGCACCCCGGCCGGCGCCCGGCACCCGCTCACCACCTTCATGGAGCGGGTCGCGGACGTCTTCGTGGCCATGGGCTACGAGGTCGCCGAGGGCCCCGAGGTCGAGGCGGAGTGGTTCAACTTCGACGCCCTCAACTTCGTGCCCGACCACCCGGCGCGCCAGATGCAGGACACCTTCTTCGTCCAGGGCAACGGGACCGAGGGCGATGAGTCCGGCGTCGTGCTGCGCACCCACACCTCGCCGGTCCAGGCCCGTACGCTCGTCGACCGCGAGCCGCCGGTCTACGTCGTCTGCCCGGGGCGGGTCTACCGCACCGACGAGCTGGACGCCACGCACTCCCCGGTCTTCCACCAGATCGAGCTGCTCGCCGTCGACGAGGGCCTGACCATGGCCGACCTCAAGGGCACGCTCGACCACATGGTCCGGGCGCTGTTCGGCCCCGACATGAAGACCCGGCTGCGGCCGAACTACTTCCCGTTCACCGAGCCGTCCGCCGAGATGGACATGGTCTGCTACGTCTGCCGTGGCGAGTCCGTGGGCAACCCCGACCGCCCCTGCCGCACCTGCTCCAGCGAGGGCTGGATCGAGCTCGGCGGCTGCGGAATGGTCAACCCCAAGGTGCTCATCGCCTGCGGCGTCGACCCCGAGAAGTACAGCGGCTTCGCCTTCGGGTTCGGCATCGACCGGATGCTGATGTTCCGGCACAACGTGGAAGACATGCGTGACATGTTCGAAGGCGACGTCCGGTTCACCCGGCCGTTCGGGATGGAGATCTGATGCGGGTCCCGCTTTCTTGGCTGCGGGAGTACGTCGACCTGCCGGCGACGGAGACCGGCCGTGACGTACAGGCCAAGCTCATTGCCGTCGGCCTGGAGGTCGAGACCGTCGAGCGCCTCGGCGAGGGCCTCAAGGGCCCGCTCGTCGTCGGCCAGGTGCTGACCATCGAGGAGCTGGAGGGCTTCAAGAAGCCGATCCGCTTCTGCACGGTGGACGTCGGCCAGGCCAACGGCACGGGCGAGCCGCAGGAAATCGTCTGTGGCGCGCGGAACTTCTCCGTCGGCGACAAGGTCGTGGTCGTCCTCCCCGGCGCCGTGCTGCCCGGCGACTTCAAGATCGCCGCGCGCAAGACGTACGGCAAGAAGTCGCACGGCATGATCTGCTCCGGCGACGAGCTGGGCATGGGCGACGACGGTACGCACGGCATCATCGTGCTGCCGCCCGAGTACGAGGTCGGCACCGACGCGATCGAGCTGCTGGAGCTCGTCGACGAGGTGCTGGACATCGCCGTCACCCCGGACCGCGGCTACTGCCTGTCGATGCGCGGTGTCGCCCGTGAGACCGCCACCGCCTACGGGCTGCCGCTGCGTGACCCGGCGCTGCTGGACGTGCCGCCGCCGAACTCCGCCGGCTACCCGGTCCAGGTCTCCGACCCGCTCGGCTGCGACCGCTTCACCGCCCGTACGGTCACCGGTCTGGAGCCCGGCGCGCGCACCCCGCTGTGGATGCAGCGCCGCCTCCAGAAGGCCGGGATGCGTCCGGTCTCGCTGGCCGTCGACATCACCAACTACGTGATGCTGGAGCTCGGCCAGCCGCTGCACGCCTACGACCGCACCAGCGTGGACGGCCCGATCGGCGTCCGCCGGGCGAGCGCGGGTGAGCAGCTGACCACCCTGGACGGCACCAAGCGGGTGCTGGACGCCGAGGACCTGGTCATCACCGACAACCGCGGCCCGATCGGTCTCGCGGGTGTCATGGGCGGCGCCAACACCGAGATCGCGGCCCCGGTCGCGGAGGACGGGACCGGTCAGCCGCAGGGCACCACCGATGTCGTGATCGAGGCCGCGCACTTCGACGCGCTCTCCATCGCCCGTACGGCCCGCCGGCACAAGCTGTCCTCGGAGGCCGCCAAGCGCTTCGAGCGCGGGGTGGACCCGGAGGCCGCGTCCGCCGCGGCGCAGCGCACCGTCGACCTGCTGGTGCTGCTCGCGGGCGGTACCGCCGAGGACGGTGTCACCGAGGTCGTCACGCCCCGCGGGCCGCGCACGATCAGCCTCTCCGCAGGCCACCCGGACAAGGTCGCCGGTGTCGAGTACGGCCGGAAGACCGTCGTCCGCCGCCTCCAGCAGGTCGGCTGTGACGTCTACGGGCAGGACGAGCTGGTCGTGACCGTGCCGTCCTGGCGGCCGGACCTCAGCGAGCCGAACGACCTGGCCGAAGAGGTCATCCGGCTGGAGGGCTACGAGAACCTGCCCTCCACCCTCCCGAAGCCGCCGGCCGGCCGGGGGCTGACCGAGCGTCAGCGGCTGTACCGCCGGGTCGGCCGTGCGCTGGCCGGTGCGGGCTATGTCGAGGCGCTGAACTACCCGTTCACCGGCTCGCACGTGCTCGACCAGCTCGGGATCGAGGCGGACGACCCGCGCCGTGCGGCCGTCACCCTCGTCAACCCGCTCTCCGACGAGGAGCCCGACCTCCGTACGACGCTGATCCCGGGTCTGCTGCACGCGCTGCGCCGCAACTACGGGCGGGGCACCCACGACCTGGCGCTCTTCGAGACCGGACCGGTCTTCCGGGCGACCGGCGACGAGAAGCCGGCCAGCCGGCTGGTCGTCGACCGCCGGCCGACCGACGACGAGATCGCCTCGCTGGACGCCTCGCTCCCGCAGCAGCCGCGGCGTGCCGCCGTGGTGCTCGCCGGCGGCCGTGAGCAGGACGGCTGGTGGGGCGCCGCCCGCCCGGGGATCTGGGCGGACGCCATCGAGGCGGGCCGTACCGTCGCACGGGAGGCGGGTGTGGAGCTGATCGTCCGCCAGGACCAGCACGCCCCGTTCCACCCGGGCCGCTGTGCGGCGCTGCTCGCCCTCGTCGACGGCGAGGAGATCCTCGTCGGCAACGCCGGTGAGCTGCACCCGCGGGTCATCAAGACGCTGGCCCTGCCGGAGCGCACCTGCGCGATGGAGATCGACCTGGACCGGCTGGAGCAGGCCGGTACCGGACCGCTGCGCGCCCCGAAGATCTCGGCCTTCCCGGTCGCGACCCAGGACGTCGCCCTCGTGGTCGACGCCGGTGTCCCGGCGGCGGAGGTCGAGGGTGCGCTGCGCGGCGGTGCGGGTGAACTGCTGGAGTCGCTGCGGCTGTTCGACGTCTTCACCGGCGAGCAGATCGGCGCGGGCAAGAAGTCGCTGGCGTATGCGCTGCGCTTCCGCGCCGCCGACCGGACGCTGACCGCCGAGGAGGCCTCGGCGGCCCGTGACGCGGCGGTCGCGGCGGCCGTGGAGCGGACGGGGGCGGTGCTGCGCGGCTGAGCGTGGGCGTTGCCTGCGACCGCGCGACGGCGTGCTTGACGGGGTGAGGGCGTGGACGGTGTACACCGTCCACGCCCTC
The DNA here is from genome assembly GCF_028870195.1 of Streptomyces sp. G7(2002). Taxonomy (NCBI): domain Bacteria; kingdom Bacillati; phylum Actinomycetota; class Actinomycetes; order Kitasatosporales; family Streptomycetaceae; genus Streptomyces; species Streptomyces sp. G7(2002). The sequence goes on along the minus strand of NZ_CP102609.1, from coordinate 2,284,140 downwards.
ACCCCTTTCGGTGTGCGGCGGGCGGGTTCTGTGGGGCCGGTGGGGCGGGGCGGGTGTCCCTGGGGCGGCCGCGGTTTCCAGGGAGACGATCAGATCCGTACACCATCACTCCATCGGGTGATGATGTACGTATCGTCGTCGGATGGACACGGAACGTCGCGAGAATCGACCGGGTCGGCAGGGCCCGTGTGACCGCGCCAGTGGGCCGGGCCGACCCGCTCACTACCTGGGGGACCACCGGCTAGGGGGACCATCGGCATGATCCGAAACCGGGCGAGGGGTGGAGCGCGCGCAGGGGCGGCAAGCGCCCGGCGGGCCTTCGTCTTCGTCCTGCCCGGGCTCTGGGTGCTCGGCGTGGTGGCCTGGGAGCTGAGCCACCCGACCAGCGGCCAATTGCTGCAACTCCTCGCCGCCGCGCCCGCCATCGCCTGCGCGGGCACCGGCCGCCGCCAGTGCGTGCTGCTCGGCGGGCTGTGCGCGCTGCTCGCGCTGGTGCCGTTCGGCGAGGCGGAGCCCGGGGCCGGGTGGGGCACCCGCCTGATGACCTGTGGCGCGGTCCTCGCGGTGATCGGCGCCAGCTATCTGACCGCCGGGCGGCGGCTGCGGCTCGTACGGGAGCTGGAGCGCACCCGGGAGGTCGCCGCCACCGCGCAGCGGGTGCTGCTGCGGCCGTTACCGCGGCGGATCGACGGGGTGCTGCTGGCGGCCGACCATCTCTCCGCGAGCGAGGGGGCCGTGGTCGGCGGGGACCTGTACGAGGTCGTGGGGACCCGGCACGGGGTCCGGGCGGTGATCGGGGATGTGCGCGGGCACGGGCTGGACGCCATGGGCACGGTCGCGGCGATGCTCGGCAGCTTCCGCGAGGTGGTGCACGACGAGCCCGAACTGGGGGAGGTGCTGCGCCGGTTGGAGCGGTCGCACCAGCGGCATCTGCGGGAGCGGGCGCACACCGGGCGGTCGGCGGCCGGCGGGGAGCCAGGGAGCCCGCTCGCCGAGGAGTTCGTGACGCTGCTGCTTCTGGAGGTGGCCCGGGACGGGTCCGTCACGGCGCTCAACTGCGGGCATCCGTGGCCCTATCGGATCGCCTGCCGGGCGGTCGCGCCGGTCGCCCCGGCCGATCCGATGCCGCCGCTGGGGCTGTTCCCGTTGCCGCGGGAGCTGCCCGCGGTGCGCTGTGGGCGGCTGCGGCCCGGCGAGGGGCTGTTTCTGCACACCGACGGGGCGTCCGATGCGCGGGACGCGGCGGGGGAGTTCTTTCCGCTGGCCCAGGAGCTGCGCAGCAGTGTCGAGGCGGCCGCGGCCCCGTGCGGACCCTCGCCGGCGGGGGTGGTCGGGAGCGTACGGAAGGCGCTGCTGCGGCATGCGGGCGGTCGGCTGACGGACGATGTGGCGCTGCTGATGCTGAGCAACGACCGGGTGCGGGTGCCGGTGCGGGCGGCCGGTACCGCCCCGCCTACCGTGCGCCTTCCGTGACCTCCCGGCCGGTCGGCGACGGGAAGGTGACGCCGGTCAGCTCTTCGGAGGCCTGCCACAGGCGCCGGGCGCTCTCCGGGTCGCTGGCCGCGGCCGTCCTGCCGACCAGCGTCGGTGCGCCGCGCATCTCGCCGAGCCCGTCCGGGCCGAGGTAGGAGGCGCCCGGCAGGTCCTGGGTGGCGGCGTAGAGCGTGGGGAGCGCGCCGGCCTTGTTGTCCTGTGCGACCAGCCGGTTGCCCACCCGCATCACCGCGCGCCGCAGAGCGCTGGCGTCGGCGCCCTGGAGGTTGGTGGCGGCCCAGCCCGGGTGTGCGGCGAGGGCGCGCACCGGCGATCCCGCGGCGGCGAGACGGCGTTGCAGCTCCAGGGTGAACAGCAGGTTGGCCAGCTTGGACTGGCTGTAGGCGGTGACGGGGCGGTAGGCGCCGGTCAGGTTCAGGTCGTCGAAGTGGATGTGGTTGCCGGGCAGCCGGTGGGCGCCGGACGACACGGTCACCACACGGTCGGTGAGGCGCGGCAGCAGCAGGTTGGTCAGCGCGAAGTGGCCGAGGTGGTTGGTGCCGAACTGCGTCTCGAAGCCGTCCTTCGTCCGGGACTCCGGGATGTTCATGACTCCGGCGTTGTTGATCAGCAGATCGACCGGGTCCTGCCAGGCGGCGGCGAACGCGCGGACGGAGGCGAGGTCGGCCAGGTCGAGGCGGCGGACTTCGACGGTGCCGCGGGCGCCCCGCACGGTGGCGGCGGCGGACTCGCCGCGCTTGAGGTCCCGTACGGCGAGGACGACATGGGCGCCCGCTCGTGCGAGGGCGTCGACGGTGGCGATGCCCAGTCCGCTGTTGGCGCCGGTCACGATGGCGGTGCGGCCGGTCTGGTCGGGAATGTCGGTGGTGTTCCACTTCGGGGTCTGCGTCATGGCTTCAATGTAGGCAACGCCAACAATGATGTCAATGTCAACAATGTAGCCAGTGAATACATGGGGGATAGGATGGCGGCCATGCATCGTCGTTACCACCACGGAGACCTGCGCGCCGCGCTGCTCACCCGCGCCGAGCAGACGCTCCGCGAGAAGGGGCCGGGCGCCCTGTCCCTGCGGGAGCTGGCCCGTGACCTCGGGGTCAGCCATGCCGCCCCGAGCCGGCACTTCAAGGACAAGCAGGCGCTGCTCGACGCGCTGGCGCTGGCCGGTTTCGACCGTCTGCACGAGACCCTGGCCGCATCCCGGGAGGCGGGCGAGACCTTCCCCGACCGGCTCGGCGGACTCGTCCGCGCCTATGTGGACTTCGCCGTCGCCAACGCCGAGCTGCTCGACCTGATGTACACGGTCAAGCACGATCCGGCGGCGTCCGAGGCGCTGATCGCGGCCGCGCACCGGCTGGGAGCGATGGCGGAGGAGATGGTCGCGGAGGGGCAGCGCGACGGTGAGGTGCGGGAGGGCCCCGTCGACAGCATCGCCCTGCCGGTGTTCACCACCTTGCACGGCTTCGCCAGCTTCGCGATGAGCAGTGTGCTCTCCGCGGAGCAGGTCGCGGCCGGCCTCGACGCGGTGATCGCGTACATGCTGCGGGGCTGTGCTCCGTGAGGAGGCGCCGCGCCCCTTCACACCCCGTGTGAAGGGGCGTTCACTACGCTCGACTGACGGAGTGCTCATGTCGACAAGGCCATGAGCCGGCGGTCCGTGGACGGGCCCGGCTCACCGGGAGGCCGGTATGGAGCCCAACACCCTGCTGGACGCGATGCTCGACGAGTCCGGTATCTCGCATGCGGGACTCGCCGCGCGGATCAACCAGCTCGGCCGCCGCCGCGGTCTGGCGCTGCGCTACGAACACACCGCGGTGGCCCGGTGGTTGAAGGGCCAGCGGCCGCGGGGGCAGGTGCCCGATCTGATCTGCGAGATCATGGGGGAACGGTTGCACCGGCCGGTCGGGCTCGATGACATCGGGTTCAGCGGTCCGGGGTCGCGGCGGGCCGCCGACACCCCGCTCTCCGGCTTCGTCGAGCGGGCCACCGCGCTGTGGCGGTCCGATGAGCAGCAGCGCCCGCACATCCTCGACGCACCGGCGCTCACCGGCACCTCGGCGGTCATCCCCGTATGGGAGTGGGAGAACCCGCCCGAGGACTCCGATGTCTCGCGTGACGGGCTGACCCGGGTCGGCATGGCCGACATCGAGATGCTGCGCACCGCGCGGACGCACTACGAGACGATGTACCGGAAGGCGGGTGGTATCGCTACCAGAGCACGCATCGTGGGATTCCTCAACGCCGAGGCGGCGCCGCTGCTGCGGGGCAGCTACAGCGATGCGACGGGGCGTCAGCTCCACCGGGCGACCGGCGGACTGGTCGCGGTCGCCGGCATCTGTGCGTACGACTCGGACGCTCTCGGGCTGGCCCAGCGCTACTTCCATCAGGCGCTCCGGCTGGCCAAGGCCAGCGGGGACCGCGGCCTCGGCGCGTATGTGATCGCGCTGCTGGTCAACCAGTCCCTCTTCGTACGGGAATACCGCCAGGCGGTCGCCTTCGCGGAGGCGGCGCTGCGGGCCGCGGGTCCGCAGATCACCCCGGCGCTCTCCGCGGACCTCTACGCGATGCAGGCCAAGTCCTACGCCCGGCTCGGTGACGGCGCCGCCGCGCTGTCGTGCATCCGGCGCGCGGAGGCGGCCGCGGAACGCATCCGGCCCGGTCTCGAACCGGCCGAGACGGGCTATGTCCAGCCCGGCCTGGTGAACGTACAGGTGGCGGAGGCGCTGCTCAGCCTGGGTGACTTACGGGCCGCCCGGGAGCAGGCGGACGCCGCCGTCGACACCCCCGCACACGACCGCGGCCGGGTCCACCGGCTGGCCATGCTCACCCATATCGAGCTGCGTCAAGGCGATGCGGACCGGGCGGTGGCCAATGCCGCGCAGATGACGGAGCAGGCTCGCGGAATGGAGTCGCAACGGCTGCGGGACCGGCTGCGGGCGGTGCGCGAACATCTGGCGGAGACCGGGAGCTCCGCGACGGACGAGGCTGCCGATCTCATCGACGAGGTGCTGCGCGTTCCGTTGTAGGGCGTACGACACGCCCCTGACCGGGCTCGTGTCACCTTGCCGGCCCTACAGCGGAAGGTGGCAGTTACGTGCGTTGGAACAATCTCGGCGAAAAGCCCGTCTACGCGAATCCCTGGTTCCGGGTCAATCTGGCCGATGTGGAACTGCCTGACGGCCGCCATCTGGATCACTATCTGATCCGGATGCGGCCCGTCGCCGTGGCCACGGTGGTCAATGAGGCCAATGAGGTGCTGCTGCTGTGGCGGCACCGGTTCATCACCGACACCTGGGGCTGGGAGCTGGCCGCCGGGGTCGTCGAGGACGGCGAGGACCCCGCGGCGGCGGCCGCCCGGGAGATGGAGGAGGAGACCGGGTGGCGGCCCGGGCCCCTCCAGCATCTCCTCACGGTGGAGCCGTCCAACGGCCTCACCGACGCACGGCACCACATCTACTGGTCCGAGGAGGGCGAGTACACCGGCCCGCCCCAGGACGGATTCGAGTCCGAGCGGCGGGAGTGGGTGGCGTTGAAGCTGGTGCCCGACATGGTGGCGCGAGGGGAGGTGCCGGCCGCCAATATGGCCGCCGCGTTGCTGATGCTGCATCACCTCCGGCTGGGCTGACCGGAACCGGCCGGTGACCGCGGCCGGCGGTCACCGGCCCAGGGCCTGCCACACCGCCACCACCAGCGCCGCGAGCCCCGTGAGCGCGGCGAGGGACGGCAGCGGCCAGCGGGTGCTCTCCAGCCGTGTGACGCGGGCCTGTAGTTCGTCCGCGTCCCGCTCGTACTGCTCGGAGCGCTGGGCGAGCAGCGCGAGTTGGCCGTCGACCCGGGCGGTGCGGACGTCGAGCAGACGCCTCAGCTCGGCTAAGTCGGCGGTTACCGGATCGGGTTCGGTGTGGGCGGTCACGGTCCGCTCCTCTTTCCTTCGGTCAGCTGCTTCGGTGTCGGTACGGGCCTCAGTCAACTGTGCTGCGGCGAAGGGCGGGAGCGTGTGCGGCGGGGAGATCCGGGTCTGCGCTTCACACCCCGTGTGAGGTGACACGGGGTGACGGGGCGGCGGCCCTTCGCACGGGGTGTGAACCGCGCACCCCGACAGGCGCGCTTCACACGCTCCCGTACGCGCCCGCGCGGGGGTTGACTCGAAGGTGCCACGGGGGCCGACGCCGGCGGACGGGCGCCCGCCGGCCCGGGGTCCGCCCGCCGGTTCCTTCCCCCGAGCGGCGGGCGGACGGCCCGTGGGCCCGGCCCGGACGTACCGCCCCGGCTACTTGATGCCCTGGGCACGGGCATTGGCCAGCAGCGCCTTCAGCCCGTCGAGGTCGAAGCCGGTGAGGCGGCCCATAGCGGTGCCGGTCCGGTAGCCGCCGTGCGGCGAGCACATGACCGGGGTCTCGCCGGAGGGGTTGGCCACGCATTCGTGGTCGGCGGCCTTCCCGTCCTTGTCGAGGTCCAGGTTGGGGTGGTCGAGGCCGAGCGCGTGGAGCGGCTCGTGCACGAGCGTGTTCCGCAGTTTGTACGCGGGCATCGGCCAGGTGCCGTCCCAGTACTCGGAGTCGATGGCGACGATGCCGCCGGTGCCGACGCCCTTGGGTGGGTGGGGGCAGGGCATGCCCTGGCTGAATCCGGGGCGGCCGAGCGGCCGGTAGATCTCGGTGTACTGGACGTGCCCCACGGGCCCGCACTTCGCCGGGTTGACGGGTTCGACGCCCCCGATGGCGAGCTTCAGACCGGCGGCCCTGGCCTGGGACACCGCGGCGGTCAGGTAGGGCGTGTAGCGGGTCTTCATCGCGGACGTGGCGAACGTGATCGTGTACTGGCGGCCGGGGCTGAGGCTGGTGACGCCGAGCTGGGTGGTGAGCTTCCACCCGGTGCCCTTCGTGGCGAGCGTCGCCGCCTGCGTGGGCACGGCGGCGAGCGCGCACACCGCGAGCGCCGCGGCCACGGGCAGGGCCTTGTGCATGGGTCCTCCTTATGTAGTTGTGGGGGGGAGTGTGATGGTCCTTTCACAAGTGAGACGCATGAGGCGGGAAAAGGGATACATCGTCAACTAGATCGTTTTCAGCAGGATTTGAGCGCAAGGAGGGATATGGCGGCACCGTCGGACGTGGACGTGGACGTGGACGCGGGTGCACAGCGCAACGCCCCGCACCGGACGGTGCGGGGCGTTGTGGGCGGAGGCGGGCAGCGTGTGCCGAAGCAGCCGGGCCCGCCTCCTGGGGAGGAGGCGGGCCCGGCTCATGCGCTCGCCGGGGCTCCCGGCGGCGCGTCAAAAACTGGATCGATGCGGGTCTCAGTACGCGTAGAACCCCGACCCCGACTTCCGGCCCAGTCGGCCCGCGTCGACCATGCGCGCGAGCAGCGGGGGAGCGGCGTACAGGGGTTCCTTGTACTCGTGGTACACATTGCCGATATTCGCGAATGCCGCTCTGACCTGCGGCTTCAGAGCTCATCCGTGGCCTGCATGGCGCCCAGGGACTTCTCAGGGACATCTGGTTGTGGATCTTGATCAAACCACTCGTCCATGGCGGCGAGGCCCCGCTTGCCCGCCCCGGGCATGAAGTGAGCGTAGTGCGTCAGCGTGGTCTGCGGCGAGGCGTGCCCGAGCCACTCCGACACGCTGACGATCGACTCGCCGGCCTCAAGCTGGGTGCTCGCGTACGTGTGCCGGAGGACGTGGAACATGTCCGCGCGGGAGAGCTCGTAGACGCGGGACCGACGGGTGCGGCCTCCGTACGTCTCGACCTTCTCGCCAATCGCCTTCACCACTCCGGCCGCTGCCAGCGCAGGCCGCCAGCTCAGCTTGTTCCACATGGAGCAGTTGACCCGATTGCCTTGCGAGGTGCTCAGAACCAGACGGACGGTGATCGGCCTGCGCTGTCGCGCTTCCAGCTCCGTCGCCGGTGGCTCAGGGTTTCGCCAGGGTAGCGTGCAGGCAACCGAAGGGAAGCGGCGGAAGTGATCCTGGGCACGCTTGGCGAGGTTGGGGGAGAGGGGAACGCTTCGCGTTTTGCCGCCCTTCGGCAGGCAGAAGTACGGCCTCCCTTTGGAGTCCCACCGCAGCTGTCGGCGGACGTGTATGACGCCGGCATTGAAGTCGAAATCCTCTTCGCTGAGACCGAACGCCTCGCCTTGACGCAGGCCGAGGCCGACACCGAGGTCCACCGCGATGCGGTACCGCTTCTGGAGGCCCGCCCGGACGGCATCCACGGTTGCCCTGGACCATGCTTTGGCCTTCGTCTTCGAGGGTTTGGGAGCCTTGACCGTCCGATGGGCCTTGCAGGGGTTCTTGACCAGGCGGCCGTCGTCGACAGCGGCTTCGAGGATCGTGGACAGATGGATCCAGATCACCTGGGCGGTGGACGCCTCGACCCGCGCCAGCAGTTGAGTCTTCCAGACACGCAGCGCAGCAGCATCGATGTCCCGGAGCGCCGTTTCACCCAGGAACGGAACGATGTGGTTCCAGATCTTGCTGCGCATGGGGGCGGCGGTTGACGGTTCGTCCGACCGGCTCGGCCACCAGTGCTTCTCGATGTACTGGGCGAGGGGGATCGCCCCGTCGCGGGGGTCTACGAACTCACCACGTGTGGTGTCGGTCTGTGCGTTCGCGAGCCACTGCTTCGCGTCCTCGCTCGTGTCGAACGAGCGGTCCCGGACACCCGGGATGCCCTTCACCCGATAGCGCTTGCCCTTGCCCCACAAGGCTGTTCGGTCCCGCTTACCGGTGTCCTTGTTGGGCTTCTTCTTAAGCCAGCGGTCTTCTATGTACCCCGCCAAGGGAAAGTGCTCCTATGAACTCGACTGCGTATGTACATACGGCATGATGCGAAGCTGCGCGCCGAGACCCCGAAAGGTTGAGGCACCACCTTTGGCCTTTCGGATCGCCTTCAAGAAGCGCGTACTGCGCGCTTCACCGGCTTCCGACTGAGGGGACTCAGGGCAGCGTTGGAACGTGAATCTGCCTTCTCTTGTGCAATGACCCACTCGTTGAGAGCCGAAATCCTGTACATGACGCGGCCTCCCATGCGGAAGCTCGGCGGTCCCTGCCGTCGGTGACGCCAGACATACAGGGTGTTCGGTGAAATGCCGAGGTATTCAGCTGCCTTGGTCAGGTTCAAGAAGGCGGCTTCATGCGTGGACATGATCGGGTGGTGCATCTCTGGTCTCCAGTGTGAGAGGCATCGATGCACGTCATGATCCGGATAAGTCGGAGCTTGGTGAGAACGGGAAAATCTGGTAGTGCGCGTACTGGCTGCCTCAGGGGACGCTGAGGTACGACTGTTGATCTCGGGCGTTGCAGTCCATGGCGCTGAATCATCCTCCCGTTGAGCTGCGGTTTTGTCGGCAGCTGTACGTTGGCATGGTGTCCGGGCAGGTCTCCAGTCATGGGCGTCTGCCGTAGGCGAACTGCCGTGAGCCAGTACCGGCGTACAGGCCGACTCGTCCGCCGCCACCTGGGATTTAGCCCCGGCATGGGCTTCTGACCTGCGTCGGAGGCCCTTTCTGACCTTTCACGCGCTTGTCGCTTTGGGCAGTCGTAAGTCCCTCGGAAGTCCATCTGACAGAGCTGAGAGTCCCTGAAAAATCCCAGAGGCGGGCGGTCATCGGAGGTGTCTGAGCAGCCGCTCCATGGGGGTAGCCCATACTGATGATGGAGTTCCCCCTGGGAGCGGGGTGGATACTTCTGTCGGCGCGATCTCCCTGCGCGGAGCGGCCAGCACGAATCGGTCCGGGAACTCGACCGCTAAGGAGCATCTCCGTGTGCGCGGAGCGGATGCAATGAGCGCGGCCAGCATCATCGACGTCGTCGGACCATCTCTGCATACGTGGAGCGCACATGCACCAAAAGCGCGTCGCGCTGCAGGTCGGCGGAACATTTCCGCGTACGCGGAGCAAACCTGTGATCAGGCCACTTCGGATGGTCACCTGACGGAACATCTCCGCGTACGCGGAGCGACCGACTCGTTCAGGTTGTGCTGTGCCCGCCAGATCGGAACAACTCCGCGTACGCGGAGCGGACTTGTCGCTGTCCGAGATGCCCGAGCGGTTCGTGGGAACATCTCCGCGTACGCGGAGCGGACGACAAGGGCGCCAGTGACGAGTTCTTCGGGTCGGGGCCATCTCCGCCTGCGCGGAGCGGACGACTGCGGCAAGCTCGCCTTCCGGCGCGCCTGGGGAGCATCTCCGCCTGCGCGGAGCGGACGACGCGAGACTCGCGTGGGAAGCGACCATCGCCGGAACATCTCCGCGTACGCGGAGCGGACCCCCTGACCCGGGAGCAGGTGGAGCGGTACGGGGGAACATCTCCGCGTACGCGGAGCAGACGCCGAGGGCAACGCGCGGAACTGGCAGATCGACGGAATATCTCCACGTATGCGGAGCAAACGTGCCGCGCTTGAACGTCAGCTCGGTGTCGAAGGGAACATCTCCGCGTACGCGGAGCGGACTCACCATGGCCTTCGCAATGGTCGCCGCAGGGAAGTTCTCCACGTGTGCGGAGCGGACTCCAAGGCCCAGCACTCCATGACGCAGCAGGACGGAACATCTCCGCGTACGCGGAGCGGACGAGTCCGGCACCGCCCTGAGAGCGCGGGAGGACGGAACATCTCCGCGTACGCGGAGCGGACAGCGGCGGCACCGGCAGGTGGGGCGTGCACAACGGAACATCTCCGCGTGCGCGGAGCGGACCTCAGCCGCATCGCCGACTTTCTGGTGCCCGCCGGAACATCTCCGCGTGCGCGGAGCAGACAACGGCCACTGCGCCGCGAGCAGCACCACCGGCGGAACATCTCCGCGTGCGCGGAGCGAACTCGATCGACCGCCCTTTGTTCCGGACGTCGTTCGGGGAATCTCTGCGTACGCGGAGCGGACATCGACGTCGAGCGGTACCGCGGATCATCTCCGCCTGCGCGGAGCGGACGGCTTGTGCGAAAGCCTGAGCGAGGCCGGCATCGGAGCATCTCCGCGTGCGCGGAGCGGACGCGTGCATCGTGCGCTTCAGCGCGCTGATGTCCGGAACATCTCCGGGTGCGCGGAGCGGACGGATCCTCGTCCAGGACCCAGGTGCGGAGGGCCGGAACATCTCCGTGTACGCGGAGCGGACTAGTCCTCACGCTCCTCCATGTCGGTGCCGCGCGGAACATCTCCACGTACGTGGAGCGGAGCGTGTGGTGGGTAGGGCGATGGCGGCGGCTTCCGGAACATCTCCGCGTATGCGGAGCGGACTCCGCGAGCTCGGACGCGTTGCGCGGGACGGTCGGAACATCTCCGCGTATGCGGAGCGGACGATCCCGAGGGCGAGACGTCAGCGAACCAGGCCGGAACATCTCCGCGTACGCGGAGCGGACGCCACAAACGGCGTCCAAGCCTCCTTCATCGGCGGAACATCTCCGCGTGCGCGGAGCGGACAGGAAAGCCGGCGCGCGCATGATGCGCAGCTCCGGAACATCTCCGCGTACGCGGAGCGGACCCTTCGTGACCTGGCCGTTTGTGGGGGCTTTGCTGTTTCGTTAACAAGGTGCCGTGAGGTTGGTGACCGGGGGCTTCAGGGAGGCCGGTTACCTCTTCACGGTAGCGCTGTGACGGGCGGATGGCCCCGGCGGCTTCTTCACAAACGGTTGTCAGTGGCTACGGGTAGGACTGGGGGCTGGTTGCGTTAGGAGGCAGGGTGTCGGAGTTCTCCGGTTTGGCTGGGCTGTTGTGGGCGAAGACGTGGCGTAGGGGCTGGGGGCGTGAAGCGCCTCCTGGTGCTACGTGGCATTCGTTGATCGCGCATGTGTGGGACAGCGGGCATGCGGGCGGATGGTTGTGGGACCACTTGCTCGCGCCGCGGGTGCGGGGTTTGCTGGCGGCGGATCTTGGCGGGCGGGAGGAGTCGGCCCGAGCCCGGCTGTCGTGGCTGGCGGCGGAGCATGATCTTGGCAAGGCCACTCCGCCCTTCGCCGGCCTGGACGTGCAGCGGCGGGCTGAGCTGGTGGCCGCGGGTCTGGCAGTTGACCTGTCGGTGAAGGGGGTTCTTCCGCATGGCTGGCTCTCGGGGCGTCTGGTCTACCAGGTGTTGTGCGACGAGGGGTGGGATGGGGAGGCCGCGGAATTTGTTGCTCTAACGCTGGCAGGCCACCACGGAGTATTTCCCAGGGTGGGCTGGCTGGATGTGGGCATCCTGCCCAAGCGCCGGGGGAGGGGGGCATGGAAACGGGTGCAGGCCGAAGTGCATGAAGCGGCGGTGTCGGGCAGCGGGGCCGCGCCGCATCTGGGGGACTGGGGCAGAAGTGTGCCGTCGGTGCCGGCGCAGCTGGTGCAGGCCGGGGCGGTGACGTTGGCGGACTGGCTGGCCAGTAACGAGGAACTCTTCCCGTATGAGGGTCGGTTGCCGCAGGGGTATCTGCGGACCTCGGCGTCCCGGGTCGGTCGTGCGGGTGCGGTCATGGGGGTGCAGGCGCTCTGGGCACCGGAGCAGGACAGCGCACGGCTGGGGGCACATGCTCTCTACCGCTCCCGGTTCGGGATCGGCGAGCCGCGGGCGGTGCAGGAGGCGGTCTATGGCCTGGCGTGCTCGGTCGGGGGGCCGGGGCTGATGGTGATCGAGGCGCCGATGGGCGAGGGCAAAACGGAGGCAGCCTTGGCGGCGGCGGAGGTGCTGGCTGCCCGGCTGGGCGCGAACGGCGTGTTCTTCGGGCTGCCCACGCAGGCGACGGCAAATCAGATCTTCGGCCGGGTCCTGAAGTGGCTGAAGCGGCAGGGGGCGGATACGACGGTGGCTCTCGCGCACGGCAAGGCTGCGCGACAGGAGGACTACCGGGCCTTGCTGCACAGCACGGTGGGAGTGGACGAGTGCGCTGCGGGGACCGTGGCATCGAAGTGGGTCCAGGGGCGCTACCGGTCCCTGCTGGCGCCGGTGGTGGTGGCCACCGTGGACCAGCTGCTGCTGGCGGGGCTCGCTTCGCGGTACGTGTCGGTGCGGATGCTGGGGCTGGCGGGGAAGGTGGTGGTCCTGGACGAGGTGCACGCCTACGACGCCTACATGTCCGGGCTGCTGCAAGGGGTGCTGGCGTGGCTGGGGGCGTGCGGGGTGCCGGTGGTGCTGTTGTCGGCGACCCTGCCTGCCCAGCAGCGCACTCAGCTCGTTCAGGCGTATGCCGGGCGCCAGGTGGAGTTGGAGCAAAGCGCGGCATATCCGCGCCTGACCTGGGTGCACGCGCCCGATGCGGATAGAGACGTAGCAGAGTCCGAGATCTTGTCGGTGCAGGCAGCTCGCGGGTTGTCGGTGAAGGTCGAGATGCTGCCGGAGCCCGACGACACCACGGTCGTCAATCGGGCCAGGGCCCTGCTGGCCGAGGGCGGGTGCCTGCTGGTCATCCGCAACACCGTCGCTCGGGCCCAAGAGCTGGCCGGGCAGCTGCGCAAGGCGCAGGGCGAGGACTCGGTCACGCTGATGCACGCCCGCTTCACGGTGGCCGACCGCCGGCGTCTGGAGACCAGCCTGGTGAATCAGTTCGGGCCCGACGGCACCCGGCCCGCGCCGCATGTCGTGGTCGCCACCCAGGTCGCCGAGCAGTCCCTGGACGTGTCCTTCGACGCGCTGATCACTGACCTGTGCCCGATCGACTTGCTCTTCCAGCGGATCGGCCGGATGCACCGCCACCCGGCCGGCGACCGCCCGCAGCTGCTGAGCCTGCCGCACGTGGTGGTCACCGGCTACCAGCCCGCCTCGGACGCACCTTCGCAGACACCGAGAGGCTCACGCACGGTCTACGGGGACCACCTGCTGTGGCGCACCGCGGCGGTGCTGCTCGACCGCACTGTCCTGGAACTGCCGCACTCCATCCCGGCCCTGGTCAACCGCGTCTACGGCACCGAGAGGCTGGGACCGGATTCATGGCAGGAGCACCTGGCTGTCGCGGCGCAGGAGGACCAGGCCAAGCGGGAATGGATGAAGGACCAGGCCCATCAGGTCGCCTTGACGAACCCGCACGAGGCGGCGAGCCTGGCCGAACTGCACAAGGACGCCCCACTGAGCGGCGAGGACGACGAAAACACCCCGCAAGTCCAGGCTCTGGTACGGCTCGGCAAGCCCTCGCTGGAGGTCATCCTGCTGCGAGCCAGCACCTCGGAGAGCATCGCGATGCCCGTCTCCCAAGGAGCCGATGCATCGGTACCGCTGGACCGGCTGCCGGACGCGCAAGGCATCGAAACGGTGCTGGACCAAGCCATCCGGCTTCCGAGCTGGTCGGAGAAACTGACGGCCGCAGCGCGCGAGGCCGCCTTCACGCCGGAACCGTGGAAGAAGTCCGCCTGGCTCAACTCAGCCCAAATCCTTTTGCTACCCGCCGACGGCCAACCTCTACGACTAGGCGGCCTGAACCTCACCTACTGCCCCACCGAGGGACTCACCGTGGCCTGACCCATGCCCGGCTACGCCCATTGCAGGCATGACACGGCAAGCAAGATCGACTCCAGTCCTCGGATCCTCACCTCAAAGCAGCTTGATAACAAAACAGCAAAGCCTGTACAACGGGGCAGGTCATGAAGGGTCCGCTCTGCGCCCGCGGAGATGCTCCGGTGCTTGAAAGTCAGCCGGTGACCCCGCGTCAGTCCGCTCTGCGCCCGCGGAGATGCTCCGTACGTCATCCTCGCCAAGTCGGTCCGCCTCGCGTCCGCTCTGCGCCCGCGGAGATGCTCCGCTGCTGGCCGATCTCTCCGACGCCGCCACCATGTCCGCTCCGCGCACGCGGAGATGCTCCGGACAAAGCAGCACAGTGGGGCCTCGATACCTTGTCCGCTCCGCGCACGCGGAGATGCTCCGAAGCTCATGACGACGTTCGGCCAGGGCGGCATGTCCGCTCCGCGCACACGGAGATGCTCCGACGTCCATGTCGAAGGACGGGTCGACCTTGCCGTCCGCTCCGCCCACGCGGAGATGCACCGCAGAACTGGCACATCACCCGGTCGTCCGCCCGGTCCGCTCCGCGCACGCGGAGGCCGAGCCCGTCCGTTGTTCTGTCCGCGTAGGCGTTGGATATCTGCCGGCGTTGTCCGGCAGATCCTCATGTGCTTGCCGGGCTTCGCGCGCTGGCGGTGCTCGGCCGGACTGTCCGGTCTCATGTCCGGTTTCGCCGCTCGTTGTCAGTGGGTCCGTGTAGGTATGTAAGTCGGAGCCGAGCATCAAACGCGGCGCGGCTGCCGGGTAGTTCGTCATGCCTACGGGGTGGAGCGCTATGGAGTTCAATCTGGTCGACGACGACTGGCTTCCGGTTGTCTTCGCTGACGGCAGCACGGGGGAGGTGTCCCTGCGCGAGGCACTGTTGCGCGCCGCAGAGGTGCGGAGCCTGGCGTTGGACAGTCCATCGCAAGTCCCACCGGTGATGCGGTTGTTGCTGGCTGTCGTGCATCGCGCCCTGAACGGGCCGACCGGGGAGCAGCAGTGGTCTTCCTGGTGGGAGGCAGGGGTGTTCGACGCTGCGGCGATCGACGCGTACCTAAATGAACACCGCGCGCGGTTCCGCCTGTTCGACGAGTCTGCGCCTTTCATGCAGGTGGGCGGGTTGGAGGCGTTGAACGGCAAGACGAAGACGGCGGCGCTGCTGGTGCCGCACGTGGCCAGCGGTAACAACGTGCCGCTGTTCTCGGCGCAGCGCGATGTGCGGCCGGATGCGCTCACCGCGGCGCAGGCGGCGCGGTGGCTGCTGCACGCGCATGCGTGGGACACCGCGGCGATCAAAACCGGGGCGGTCGGTGACGATCAGGCCAAGGCGGGGAAGACCATGGGCAACCCGGTCGGATCCCTGGGGCAGCTGGGCGTCGTCATGCCCATGGGGCCCACGCTGTGGCACTCCCTGATGTGCAACCTCCTGCCCTCCACGGGAGCCGCCGTCAGCGATGCGGGGGATCTGCCGGTCTGGGAGCGGCCGCCGTTGACGGCCCAGTGGGCGGAGCGGATGCCGAAGGGCCGACTGGACCTGTTCACCTGGCCCGCGCGCCGCATCCGCTTGATCCCCGAGCCGGATGCGGACCAGCCGGGCGGGGCGGTGGTTCGGCAGGTACTTGTGTGCGGCGGGGACCGGGTTTCGCTGAACACCGGTCCAGAGCTGCGCGGTTGGATGTGCAGCGAGCCGCACTCGGCGTGGAAGCGCAGCGCGAACCTGGAGCGCAAGCGCAACTTCCCCCTGGTCTACTGGCCGATGCGGCACCGCGTCGAGCGGCAACTGTGGCGCGGGCTGGGACCGCTGCTGGCCCGCGCGGAGCTGTCCACACCTGCTGCGAAGGACGCCCCGGCGGTCCAGGGCCCGGCGGTGCTGGCCCAACTGGGCTCCCGGGAGCGGATGTCCGCGCTGAAGGGGATGCCGCTTCGTGTCCTCGCGGTCGGCTTCGAATACGGCAACCAGAGTGCCGTGATCGATGAAGCCTACGGCGACGTGCTCCCTCTGCCGGTCGCGGTCCTCTCGGCGCAGGACGACGACTGGCGCCACACCGTGCTCTTCGCCGTCAAGGCAACCGACGACGCCGTACGGGCCCTGGAGTATCTGGCCGAGAACCTCGCGGTGGCCTCAGGGTGCCGGCAGTCCGAGGAGGGCCTGCTGGCCGGCCACCGCGAACGCGCCCGCGAAGCTGCCTACGCCGCGCTGGACACACCCTTTCGCCGCTGGCTGTCCTCCCTGACCAACAACGACGTCGACCCCGACCAGGCCCTGGACCTGTGGGCGCACGAGGTCCGGCGCATCATCCGCGGCCGGGCCGGTGAACTCCTCAAGGCAGCCTCCCCGGCCGCATGGCACGGCCAGGAGACGGGGGAGGGCGAGGTCATGGACGCCTCCCTGGCCGAGATCTTCTTCCACAGCGCCCTGCGCAAGGCCCTGCGCGAGCTGTTCGACACCGACGGCGACGACCCCGACGACAACTCGACCGACATGGAGCCGCCCGCATGACCACCGCACCCGAGCGCCGTAGTGACCAGGACCCGCCGCCCTGGCACGGCCGGCTGGCCCAACAGCTCAAAGCGATCGACCGCGACCCGGGCCTGGCCGCAGCATGCCGTCGCGGCCGCAACACCGAGCCGCTGGACGAACTCGACATGCACCAGCCGATCTCCTACGTCCTGGAAGGCGACGAGGAGACCAACGTCTGCGAGTTCGTCCCCCTGGGGCAGCGGGACGCGGTCACCGCCGCCATGCACCACACCCTCGCCCTGTACGCCTGCCACATCCAGTCCAAGTCCGCGCCCATGCACCGCCGTGGCACCTCCCTGGGGCATGCGGCCCGCAAGCTGGAAGCAGCGATGCCCTCCCAAGGCGGGGCCTCAAAGCGCTTCCGCGCCGCCCTGAGCGCCGATTCGATGAGCGAGCTCACCAGCCACCTGCGCTTCCTCATCTCGCTCTTTCGCACCTACGACATCGCACTGGACTACGTCGCCCTGGCCGACGCGCTCGCCGCCTGGCACCACCCGGCACGGCGCCAGGGCCTCGTGCGCATCTGGGGGATGGATTTCCGCCGCACCCCCCGCAAGACCACCGAAACCAGCAACCCGACCGACTCGTCCCAGGAGTAGCGCCATGGCCTTCCTCGACATCCACATCCTTCAGAACGTGCCGCCCTCCAACATCAACCGCGATCAAGACGGCAGCCCCAAGACCGCGACCTTCGGCGGAGTCAGGCGCGCCCGCGTCTCCTCCCAGGCATGGAAGCGCGCCACTCGCACCACGTTCGAGGCCGACGGTGCCCTGGCCGGCGAGGACGCCGTCCGCACCCGCCAGCTGCCCCAGATGATCGCCGACCAGCTCGCCGAGCGCGTCCCCGCCCTCGCTGAGAAGGCCGACGCCATCGGCATGGCAGCAGCGTTCGCGATGTTCAAGGTCGCCGCCAAGAAGCCCAAGATGAAGAGCGACGGCGACGAGCCGGCCGAAGAGCGACCGGTCACCGAATACCTGCTCTTCCTCGGCCGCACACAGATCAACAACGTCGTCGACACGCTTGCCGCCCAGGTCGACGCCCTCGCCGACGCCAACACCGACAAGGAACTCGCAAGCGTCGTGGGCGCACTGGGCCTCAAAGACCTGGGCGTGACCGCTCACCCCGGGGCCGTGGCACTCTTCGGCCGCATGGTCGCCAATTCCCCCGACACCGGCGTGGACGCCGGCTGCCAGGTCGCGCACGCCATCTCCACCCACGAAGCCATCACCGAATTCGACTACTTCACCGCAGTCGACGACAAACAGCAGGACGACAACAAGGGCGCCGGCATGATCGGCTCGCTGGAGTTCAACTCCGCCACCCTCTACCGCTACGCCACCCTCGACCTGCGCACCCTCCACACCAACCTCGACCAGGACCATGCCAGCACCCTGAAGTCCGCGCTCGGCTTCATCCGCGCCTTCGCCAGCAGCATGCCCACCGGCAAAGCCAACACCTTCGCCCACCACACCCGACCCGAAGTCATCGTCCTCAGCCTGCGCGAAGACCGCCCGGTCAGCCACGTCGACGCCTTCGAACGCCCCATCGCACGAACCAGCGACGGGTACCTCGCCACCTCTGCCACTGCCCTCTTCGCCCACATGACCAGCGTGGACGAGCAATGGGGCGACACCCCGAGCTGGTCCGCCGCCATCTATCCCTCCACCCTGGCAAGCAACGGCGAGACGAAGCTGCCCGAGCGCGTCACCTGGAAAGCAGCGCTCGCGCAGGCAGAAGAAGCCCTGACGGCCGCCCTGCCCAAGGCGCAGGCCAAGTGAGTGTCCTGACCGTGCGGCTGGCCGGCCCACTGCAGTCTTGGGGAGTGGGCAGCCGGCACACCATCCGCACCACCCTGCCCTACCCCAGCAAGTCCGGGATCGTCGGCCTCCTGGCCGCCGCCTGCGGCATCCCCCGCGACGGAGACCCCTCGGAAACCACCGACGTCACCCTGGCGGAGCTTGCGGGCCTGCGTCTTGCCGTGCGCGCGGACCAGCCCGGCGAACTCCTGGTGGACTACCACACGGTCAGCGGCGCCTCCCACGCCCCGACCGATGCCGCCCAGCAGCGTCTTCCCACTGCTGATGACGGGCGCCTGCAGGCCAAGGACTCCACGAAGGTCACCCGCCGCCACTACCTGAGCGACGCCGCCTTCACCGCCTACCTCGAAGGCGACGCAGACCTCCTGACCAACGTCGCCCATGCCGTGCGCCGGCCCCGCTTTCCCTTGTTCCTGGGCCGCCGCTCCTGCCCTCCCAGCAAACCCCTCTTCATGGGCATCGAGCACCAGACAGGTCTCAACCATGCCCTGCGCACCACGGAGTGGCAGGCCGCCGCGCACGAGGTCGCCCGCCACCGCCGACTGGGGCAGTCCAGCGTCCGCCTGGACACGGTCATCGAAGACCCGGACGGCACCGACGTCCTCCCTGACCAGCCCCTCGCAGCGGCGCCGCCGTTCCGCCACCGGTACACCGAACGACCCATCCGACACGGGCACATCACCCTGCCCCTGTCACCCCACGACACCGTCCACGACCCCTTCGAGCTGCTCGGCTGACAGGACCACACCCATGCACCTCACCCGCGCCTACCTCAACCCCCGCCGCCAAGGCGCCATCAAACTCCTCGGCAACCGCCGCGCCCTGCACGCACTGATCATGGGCTGCTTCCCCGACCAACCCCCAACACCCCCAGGCCACACCCCGCCGCGCGTCCTGTGGCGCCTGGACAGTGACGACGTCCGCCGCCCTGTCCTGTGGACTGTCTCACCCACCCGCCCCGACTACACCCAGCTCATCGAAGACGCCGGCTGGCCCGCCGCCCAGACCCCCCAATGGGAAAGCAAGCCCTACGCCCCCCTCCTCGACCGCATCGAAACCGGACAGCGCTACGCCTTCCGCCTCACCGCATCCCCCACCTACCGCACAGCGTCCCCCGCGCCCAATCAACGCGGCCGCCGCCTTCCCCACACCACTGCACGCCACCAACTGCGCTGGCTCACCACCAAAGCCTCCAAGCACGGCTTCACCATCCCCCCAGCAGGCGGCCCGAACGACATCGGCCCCGACGGCGAAGTCCCCCTCCAACTCCAGCTCCGCCACCGCGGCAAGAACACCTTCGGCAAACACGACCACCAGGACAAGCCCATCCGCGTCGCCCTCACCACCGCCACCTACGAAGGAGCCCTCGACGTCACCAACCCCGAAGCCCTACGAACCCTCCTCACCACCGGCATCGGCCAAGGCCGCGCCTACGGCTGCGGACTCCTCACCCTCGCCCCTCTCAAGAAGTAAAGAACAAGCAATGCCCTCCCAACCGTGCAGGTCGCGAAGGGTCCGCTCCGCGAACGCGGAGATGCTCCGTACCCCAACACCTACGCCAGCGGACAGTCTGTGTCCGCTCCGCGCACGCGGAGATGCTCCGGCCGGTGTGGTCGAGAACGTCGTCGACGTCCGGTCCGCTCCGCGAACGCGGAGATGCTCCCGCGACCCTCGCCGACCACACCAAGCAGCTCAAGTCCGCTCCACGAACATGGAGATGCTCCGCGGCACATGGCGACCCATTCCTGCTCGGTGAGGTCCGCTCCGCGAACGCGGAGATGCCCCATACGCGGCGCCGGGGAAGTTCATGCTGGGTCAGTTCGCTCCGCATATGTGGAGATGTTCCGATGGTGCAGCGCCTCTACCTCGCAGGCCAGCAGTCCGCTCCGCGTACGCGGAGAGCTGCTCGCGCTGCTGCGGAGCTGCACCGCTTGTCGCGCTGTCGTCGTGCTCGCCCAGAAAGATCAGGGTGTCGTGCTCGCCGGGGTTGGCGAGGTCGAGAACGGCGCCTCCGGTGGCGCCCTCGATGAAGTAGAGGCCCGCTTTGCTCTCAACGGGGATGATGGGCCACTGGCTGGCCCTTCTCGCCGCCGGCGCCGTCCCGCTGGCGGACGCCACAGTCTGCGGCGGCGGGGTTGTCGAGCACCGTGCCGCTGATCGCGTTGCGGAGGGCCGTGATCCAGCGCGTCCTCAAGGTGATATCGCCTGCCGATGGCGGGGGCCGCGCCCGATGCCTGTCGTGATCATTCTCCTAGCTCGTCTGTATAGGAGTGGAAGGGCGCGCGATCGGCCAAACTATCTGTGAACTCAGTCAATGATTGGCTTGGGCGAGGCGGCTGAGCTACGTTGATGGTGTTTGTGTCAGGCTCGTCCGAAAGTCATGCCCCGCTCGGAGAATCACATGTCAGACTCCATCGATGTGCCCGTCACCCTGGCGGGAATCGCACGCATCGCGGGTGTTGGCCGAGCGGCAGTAAGCAACTGGCGGCGCCGCCACGACTCGTTCCCGACGCCGGTCGGCGGAACGGACACCAGCCCGCAGTTCTCCCTCGCCGACGTCGAACGATGGCTCCACGCCCACGGGAAGATTGAGCGGATTGGGCTGCGCGAGCGGTTGTGGCCGCACTACGAGGCGTTGGGAGAGCGTGCGGTCATGGGCGCGGCGCTCGCGGAAGCCGGCCGCCGCATTCTCGCCGCGGAAGGCGCGGACCAGGCCGTGCCCGAGCAGTCCTTCCTTCCGGAAGAGGCTGCCCAGGTGGTGGACGAGACGGTCGACGCCGCACGCCACGAAGGAGGCCGCGAGACCTTCGGCTTCCTGCTTTCGCGCTGGCTCGACGCCCATGTACGGCAAGTCAGCACCACTCCGGCCCCACTGGCCCGGCTGATGGCGGACATCGCTCTAGCCGTCCGGGCCCGAGGGACAGGGGACGGGGATGCACGGACGACCGTCCTTGACCCCGCATGTGGCGTCGGTGGGCTACTCATGGCCGCCGGTGAGGGCATAGGGGAATGGGGGGCCGAGACCAACTCCACGGCTCCGGCGCTCCTCGGGACCGACCTTGACCCGACACTTGCCGCGCTGGCAGCTGCCCGGCTGGGCTTCGCCCGCGCAGGCGGGGGAGGGATGGACGCGGAGATCAGGGCGGGAGACTCGCTCCGCGCAGACCCGCATGGTGCCGTACGGGCCGACATCGTCCTTGGCAACCCCCCGTTCAACGCGCGCGACTGGGGCCACGAGGAACTGGCCACCGATCCCCGCTGGGTCTACGGCCTGCCACCGAGGACCGAGCCCGAACTCGCCTGGATCGAGCACGCGCTGGCGCGTTTGGTGCCCGACGGTGTGGCCGTACTCCTGCTGCCGCCGGCGGTGGCTTCCCGGCGTGCGGGTAGGCGCATCCGCGGGGCGCTACTGCGCACGGGCGCACTGCGGGGAGTCGTCGCACTCCCGGCCGGGGCCGCGCAACCGCACAGCGTCTCGCTCCAGTTGTGGATTCTCCGGATGCCCGCGTCCGACAGCAGAGCTCCCGGCGAACGCCTGTTCCTGCTCGACGCGGCCACCTCGCAGGGGGCGGCCCGGGGAGCTCAGAGCATCGATTGGCCGCGGTTGAGTGGCCGCGTACTCGACGCGGTACACGCTCATTCCTGGTCCGGGGATCGGAAGACGGGAGCGAGGAAGAAGCTGCCGGAGGGGTGCGTCACCGTCCCCGTGATGGATCTGCTCGATGAACAGACGGATCTCACGCCCGCCCACCACGTACCGGAGACGGCTGTGGAGGCCCAGGCCAAGCTCCATGAATCCTGGGGGCGCCTGGACGGCCTGCTCGACGAGGTACGCGGCCATTCCCGCTCCCTCGCGGCGATCGACCTGTCGGCGAGCGGCGATGCCGCGTCCACGGTCACGGTATCGGACCTGGACCGTGCCCACGCGCTCAAGCTGCGGCAGGGGCAGACGCTCCCTGGCGAGCTGCTGTACGGTGACGCGCTTTCGGATGGTGCGGTACCGGTCCTGAGCGTTCCCGACCTGGTCCAGGGAGAGGGGCCGGGAGGCTGGCTCGCCGGGGCTGAGGTGGAAAAGGGCGCCAGCACCGGTTCGTTCACCGTGGCCGAGCCCGGGGATGTCGTCGTGGCGGGTGTCGAGCGGGCGTATCGCGTTTGGGTCCAAGGGGACACGCCCCTGGTGCTCGGCCCTCAGCTCTACGCGCTGCGCCCGGACCGCGAACTCCTCGACCCCTGGTTCCTCGCGGGATGCCTGCGCGCTCCGGCGAACGCACGGCAGGCCGGTTCCCACACCTCCAGCTCGGCCCGTATCGACGTACGCAAACTGCGGGTGCTTCAGCTCTCCCTCGCCGAACAGCGGCCGTACGCGGCGGCGTTCAGGGAACTGCTGGCACTTGAGGAGTCGCTACGCTCGGTCGCGGCAGTGGGCGAGGATCTCCTCCGTGGCCTCGGGGACGGGCTCGCGGCGGGAAGGCTGCACAGATCGCGCGGATGAGTCAGCCGCCCTGCATCACCGAGGCGAGCGCGGAGGAGGCGCCTGCGCCAGACTGTCCGCCTACGTCTCGAAGCTCAGCTCCTCGAGCTCGATGCCGACCTCGCGGCACCGCTCGGCCAGCACCTGGGCGCGAGGGCCTGTGACGCGGGGCAGCTCATCGAGCACCTTGGCCCGCGCTGCTGCGGCGGGGAGCAGGTCACCGAAGGGGATACGGCACTCTGCCGCGCCAAGAATGCCTTCCAGGTAGTCGGCCAGATCGTCCGGGCTCGCACTGCCCTCAGCCCGCAGAGCCAGAGCCTCGTAGAGTGCGATCGCTTCCTTGCAACGCCCGGCGACGCGCATGCCGTTCGCGGCCACGCGCAAGGCCGCCCGGACCCGTGGGTCGAAGACGCCCCAGTCCCGGCGGGCAGCGGGCAACAGCTCCACCAGCTTGTCCACCGCGCTCGCAGGTTCACCGGATTCGATCTCGGTCTCGGCCTTGGCGGCGACCTCCTGAAACATCCGGCGACTGAGGAACCCGGAACCGCGGCGCCTCCTGCTCGGACTCGCCACGGCCTCTGGGGTCTCGTGCGCGATGGACAGGTCGTACTCGTCCGGCAGGCGCAACGGACGTGTAGGGTCCGGCTCCAGTCGAGGGGCAGGGGCGGCGTCACCTGAGCGGGGTGCGTACTTCCGCAGTACCTCCGCGACCGCGCGAGCGTCCTCAGGCCGGCTCTCCGGCTCCTTCGCCAGCAACTTCAGGACCAGCCCCTCCAGCTCCGCTGGGATGTGCCCGATGTGACAGGTGGGCGGGATCGGCGCGGCATGCACATGCTGGTCCTTCAGGCCGTCCCCGGAGAACGGCGGGTGGCCGGTCAGTAGGTGGTAGAGGACGCAGCCCAGTGCGTACAAGTCGGTCTTCGGGGTGATCTGGCGTTCCAGGATCTGCTCCGGGGCCTCGTACCCCCTGCTGCCTACGGTGGAACCGTGCTGGGTGTAGTCCGTGACGCCGGGCCAGAGCGGCTTGGCGATGCCGAAGTCGATGAGGACGACCACGCCGCTCTCGTCGATGATCAGGTTGTACGGCTTGAGGTCGCGGTGCACCACTGGCAGGTCGTGGGCGCAGGCCAGCGCCTCGGCGATCTGGACCCCGATGGCCGCGCCGACCTCGATGGTGGGGGTGTATTGGTCCAGGAAGCGGTGGAGGGGCTTGCCGGCGACGAAGCGCATCACGAGGTAGGGCTCGGAGCCGTGGGTGCCCTGGTCGTACAGCTCGGGAATGCTCCTGTTGCACAGCCGTCCGAGAAGGGCGCCCTCACGCCGGAAGCGGCCACGCATGCGCCGCAGTTCGTCATGTGCCTCGTCTTCGTCCAGTGAATCCAGGAGATCGCTTTTTGTGCGCAGGCACTTGACGGCCACCAGCTTCTCTCCCCGCAGGTCTTTCGCCTGCCAGACCACGGCCATGCCACCGCTGCCCAGATGCTTGAGCAGCTTGTACCGGCCGCCCAGCACATCGTCCTTCTTCATGCCGCCCCTTGCCTCTGAAGCGTCCCGCGTCCGACACGCAGGAAAGGCGCGACGCTGGCGGGTTTCCGGTTCCGCCGGACCGTTGCATGGCGGAGGCGTCCAGTGTAAAGCGATTGGCGACAGTTTCGTGCATGGACTTAGTTCACAGCCTCTGTGTGTCATGCTGGAGACGCCCGTAACCCGGTGCGCCGTCCTCTTGCAGTGTCGCAACGGGCTTTCCTGCCATACCGCTTGGAGGAACTATGAGCAGTTGGCCGCGCCCCGCCAGGACAAGGGGTGACATCAAGCTGGTGCGCACGAACCTCGGTGCGGCGCGGCTCGACCCCCGGGACTGCCCCACGAAACGTGCCAGCGACGCCCGCCCGATGCTGATTGCCGATCCCGAACCTCCGGAACTCTGCGAAAAATTCCAGGACTTTACGCTCAAGGTCTTCATGGACGCGCTCGACCTCATTGAACACGAGCGCAACGAGCCGGAGTGGGTGATCGGAGAACTCAGGCGCACAGAGGGGACTTTCGGGCTCTACCGCCGCCGTGAAGCGCACCCCCTGCTGCTGTCCTGGTCGGCCGAGGCGATCCAGCGCTATCTGGCGGCCCGGGCGGCGGACCAGCACGCCCGCCAGGCCGCCGGCCTCCCGCTCACCGTCCCGGTCCGTGACACATGGGTGGTCGGCAAGGACCCCGGGCCGGTCGACGCCCGCGGCGCGGACACCTACGAGATGACCGCCTGGGGACGCCGCTACGCGGCCCTCGACGGCTCCACCAGGGAACTGTGGCTGCTCACCTTCGGCGCCGCCAAGGAAGATCGCCCCGAGGGGGAAAAGGCCGCAGCCGCGTACGTCGCTGCAAGAGGGCGGCCAGCGGGCAGAGGGTGGAGGAAGCGGCACACTCCGATTCCCTTCGACGAACTCCCGCAGCACCGCGCCGCCTTGCCCGAGCAAGTCCGGGTCATCGAATTCGGCTGCGGAGACGGCAAGCACAACGAGCTGCTCGACTGGAACAGGCAGGAGGCGCGGCAGCATTTCACGGCGGAGGGGTGGCCCGCATTACGCCAGGCCATCGACGGCACCGGGACTCGCCCCGGAACCGGCTGCGTCGACTGCAAGGCGCTGACTGGCTGCGAGGCCCTCCCGCACAGCCCGGAACTGCTGAGGATCACGCCGCCGGAGCGCCGGCGACCCAGGCGCAGCGTCTCGGTCACCGATCTGCGCGCCTACCGGGACTGCCCCGCGAAATACCACGCGACGCGGCAGCTCAAACTGCGCTCCTCGAAGCCGGAGAGCCCGGAAGTGCGACGCGGCCGCGTGGTCGACGAAGCCCTGAACCAGCGGCACGGCAGCACGCCCTACCGGAGCTGTGAGGAGCTTCTCGGCCCGGCGGACCCTGCGTCCTGGGGCGCGGGTGGCCTGCACCTGAGCGGTAAGGAAGCGCTCGACGGCGCCGCCATGCTCGAACAGCACGCCTTCTACTGCCCGTTGGACGGTCTCGCCCCGGAGGAAGAGGTGCGTGTCCAGTACCAGGCGGTCTGCTACGACCCCGAACTCGATCTCGTCCTGATAGCCACCCCCGATCTGCTCCACACCCGTCGCGGGGGCTGGATCTGGCGGGAGACCAAGACAGCGAGCAGGTACCTCTATGAAGGGGAGTCGCTGTTGAAGCACTACCCCCAGCTGGCGCTTGGCGTACTGATGCTGGCCGCCGGCGTCCTGGGCGGTGCCGTGGCGCGCTCCAGGGTGGAGCTCGAACTCCTGCACACCGACGACGTGACCTTTGAGGAGCTGGACCCGTCGCGCCCGAGGACCGTCGACGAAGCGAGAGAAGTGATCGCGCAACTCGCCCAGCCCTGGGCCCGGGATCAGGACTACCCGACCGATCCAGGCCGGCACTGCGGCAGCTGCGAAGCCCTCGAATGGTGCCACCCGGGCATCGAACATCTCGCCACGATGGAGCAGGAGCCCCGATGACCACCGCCTCCGATGCCCACGCCGCCCAGCGCGGCGACTGGCTCCACTTCCCCGACGTACGCCTGCTCCGTACGCTGGCCGGCGCGGTGATCCAGCTCGCCGACCTCGGGTCGCTCTCCTCCTTCAGACTGCCCTACCCGGCCGAAGCCCAGCGCGCTCTCGACCGGACTGTCCTCGCCTGCCTCCTCAGAGGCGTTGAGGAGATCCCCCACAGCCTGCCGGAACTGTTCTTCTGGTGCCACAGCCGCCCCTTGGAGGACTGGCCCCTCGACCTGCCGCCGGATGCCTTTGGACCGGATGACTACCTGGTGGACCCCGAGGCGCTGGTCCCCACCCAGCTGTGCCACGAGTGGTGGATCAGAGGCAAGGACGCCGGCGCCGCGCAATTCGACCGGGAGGTCATCCACACGGCGATGCGCCTGTGCCGCAAGGCGTCGTCGCCCGAGTCCTACGTAGCCTTCCGCAGGCTCCTGGTCGAACGCCCGGTGCTCACCGGAGTGGAACGGTTCGAGACCGATACCGACCTGTTCCTCGCCCCCGTACAAGAACTCCTGGACCAGTGTTACGCGGCGGTCCCGGCCTCCTACGAATTCGAGGGCGCCTACGTCACCTGCGGTCGCTGCCTGACCTTGCTCACGCCGGTCGCTGGCGGCGCATGGTGGTGTGAGCGAGACCGGTGCCGGCGCCGGGGCGCGCCGCCGCACGGACGGACCCTGGCCGGGGCCGACGCGGCCGGACTGCTGCAACTGATGCGACCACTGAGGCAGTTCGTCACCAACCCGGGACGCGCCGAGGTCGAACTGGAGGCCCGGCTGAGCACGCTCGGGCTTGAGGTTCAACTCTGGCCCGGCTTCGACGCCTACGACTTGCGCGTGACCTTCCCCGACGGACACGTCTGGGCCATCGACGTCAAAGACTGGAAGCATCCCGGCCTACTCGGCCGGTCCGCGAAACCCGTCCGCCCAGAGCCGCCCTACGACGAGTCGTGCTGGATGGTCCCCCGCGAACAGGCCGAAGCCCACCGCGACTACCTCGGCACGTACCGGCGCAACCGCCCCGGCTCCGCCGAGGGCCTGCCCCTGCTCACCGACGACCGGCTGGTCGCACTCGCCACCGCCCGGCTCCGCGGGGCAAGCGGGCCCCACCTGACGGACTCCGCACCGACGAACGGATCCCCCCGTGCGTAACAGCAGCGAGTGGTACCAGCCACTGGCCAAAGCCCTGGAACCGTTCTGGCCCCAGGAACACCACGACGTAAACCCCTCCCTGCTCTGCCAGGTGGAACTCGGCCTCTACCTGATCGAGAAGCTCGACCCCTCCCGCGACGCCCATGGTGTCTACACCCTCCTGGGCGGCTACCCCTTCGCCGTGGCCGCGGGCATCGCGACCACACCGGCACAGAGCGCCCAGCTGGACGCGGCACGCCACCTGCTGTGGAAGCTGCGCCGTCGCCGCATGTGGCACCAGTGCCTGGAGACGTATGCCCAGCTGCCCGAACGGCTCCGCGGATACCGGCTGCCCGGGGGAGGAGGGCCGGCGCGCCGGGTCGAGCCGACCGTCGCAGGAGACCGCTTCGCCAGGTTCGAGCGCGCGCTGTCCCGACTTCCGGCCTTCGATCAGCGCGTGCTGCCGCTTGCCCCGGCGGGCCAGGCACGGTTCACCGAGCGGCACCGGCCGGCCTCCGTGACCATCCCCGAGCAGTTGTGCTTTCCACCGGCGACCGGCCACGACCTTGGCCGGGTCCCGGGAACCGCGGGCCGGCCCCTGGACATCCCCCTGGCCGAACTCGCCGAAACCGCACGCTGGATGGAGGAATCGGAGACCGCTCGCGGCCTACCCTGCGGGAATTGGGTGCAACGCCTGGAGGATCTGGAACTCGACGTCCTGGCCGTCGACGGGCTGCGCTTCGAGAAGACGACGGTGCTACGCCTAGACCAGTTGCTCCACCTGGTCGGCATGGTGGGCGCAGGGAAGAGCACCCTGATGAATCTCATTGCCGTCTGGGGGGCACGTAAGGGGTTGCGTACCACTCTGGTCGTCGGCGATGTAGCCGAACAGCTCAATCTGGTCGGTCAGTTCCGGGACCTGGGGCTGAAGGCCGCTCCTGTCATCGGCGGCACCACCCGCGAGCAACACGCATCCCGGCTACATCGCCGACTCGCCGCACGCGGCCAAGCGTCCCTGCTCCAGCACGACGATCCGGCTTTCGACGACCTCAGCACGGTGTGCGTCCTCGACGCGCAGCGCGGACTGGAAGCGGCCGAACCCCTGCGCTATGTCGACGCCCCCTGCACGGAGCTGCGCCCGGTCAAGAAGCCCGGTCCAACCACCGTCGAGGACATCCCGATGCCCGTGTACCGGCACGACGTGCCCGAAGGGCACACGGGGGAGAGCACAAGGGAAGCGGAGCCTGAGACTTCCCGGTCCGACCATGGCTGTCCGGTGTGGAGCGTCTGCCCCCGGCACGCCACCGACCGAGAGCTGGTCGACGCCCTGATCTGGGTAGCCAACCCGGCCAGTCTGCTGCAGAGCGCCGTCCCGAAACACCTCAACGCCGAACGTCTCAGGCACCTCGAACTCGCCTGCCTGCGCAGCGACATCGTCATCGTCGACGAGGCAGACCGCGTACAGATGCAGCTTGACACTGCCTTCGCCCCGTCCGCGACGCTGATCGTGCGTGGGCCGGATTCCTGGCTCGACCGGCTCGGCATCCACAAGATCGATGAACTGGCCCGGCAGGGCCGCCTGCCCCTCTCGGCGCGCGATGTCGAACGCTGGTCGGCTTCCCTGGACATCGTCCACATCGCTGCCAATCGCCTCTATCGCAGGCTGATCACCGACGATGACCTCCGTAGGTGGGCGGACATCGAGTACTTCAGCGCCTGGACGCTCCAGGAAAAGCTCGTCAATCAGTGGTACCCCCGCCTGCGTGCCGACGGATCCCTTCCTGACGGCATCTCGTCCGACGTCGAGGTGTACGACTCCGAGGAGGAGCCTGACGATCCCGCATCCATGCCGCGCACTCCTGGTACAGAGCCGTGGGATGCGCGCCGTAGCGCAGTGACCAAGGCCCTCGACGCCTTCCGCGACGACCCGCTCGGTGATCGCGGTCCGCACAACGACCTCACAGACACCCTGGTCCGCAGGGCTGGAGATCTCCTGCACAACCTCGACCAGACTGCGACTAGCCAACGGGTCCGCTCCCTTCTCGACACCCTGCTCACAGGGTCACCCCTGTTGGATGGTTCACTGCGCCAAGAGGCACCCGAGCCGGGTAAACCCGCCCGGGACCCCGTGGACACTTGGGGGACTGACCCCTGGCTGGAGCGACAGGTACGACGCCTTGAGTTCACCTTGGTACTGGCCGCACTGCATCAGCGCCTCGAACGCGTCACCTTCCTGTGGCCGCAGGCCGAGGCGGCCCTCCACCTGGACACCGCCGATAACGAACTGTCCCGCAGACCGCCCCTGGACTACGCACCGGTAGTGCCGGAAGCCCCGATGGGAAATGTCCTCGGGTTCCAGTACCTTCCCGAAGACCCGGAGCGAGGCCCGGACGGCGACGAACAGCGCAGCGGCACCCTCCGCTTCTTCCGGTGTGCCGGCGTAGGCCGGGAGCTTCTGCTCAACCTTCCCGCACTGGGAGCCGACTCCGCCGCGGGCCGGCCCGGACCGCACGTGCTGCTCATGTCCGGCACCAGCTGGGCCGGGACATCGACCCGTGCACACGTCATGGCCCCCGTCAAAGCGATCCTCAAACCCCACCAGGCCGCCGTCGACTCCATCCGGCGGACACGCTTCACCACGCTGTTCCTCTACGACGGCGAAGGAACCCCGCTCACGCTCTCCGGAGCCAAACTCGACACCCGTGAACGGGTCCTGGCCCAGATGGTCACCCAGCTCGGGAAGTCGGCCCCGGGCAGCACATCACGCCTCGACGGGGAACTGCGGCGGATCGAGGACGGTGAACGCCGGCGGGCACTGCTCCTGGTCGGCAGCTACCAGGACGCCAGGGTCGCCGCCGACCTCCTTGAACGGATGCCGCGCTGGCGTGGAAAGGTCCGCGTTCTGGCCTCTGACAAGGCAGAGCTCGACCACACCGGGCCTGGCGACACGGCCACCGGCGACTTCACCGGCGCCTCCGCCGTACGTCGTGGTGACCTGGCTGCCTTCGCCAAGGACGAGGACGCTGAAGTCCTGGTTGCCCCCCTGATGGCGATCGAGCGCGGTCACAACATCCTCAACCAGAGCCACAAGGCAGCCTTCGGGACCGTGCTCTTCCTCGCCCGTCCCCACCCGCGTCCCGACGACCTCTCGCTGGCCGTCTTCGCCGTCAACGACTGGGTCACCAGGTTCGTCCGCGACCAGCCGGACCCCGAAGCGGGAACCTTCGGCAAGCTTGTGGCCGACGCGGCCAACCTGGACGCCGCCGGGCTCGGCTTCCGCCTCGCAGCCCGGAAGGAATGGCGCCGCCTGCTGTCCCGGCGCTACATCTACTCGCGGCTCAGCGACGCGGAGAAGACGTCCTTCGCCTGGGACCAGCTTGTCACCATCTGGCAGGTCATCGGCCGTCTCGTACGAGGCGGAGTGCCCGCGCGTGTGGTGTTCGTCGACGCGGCCTTCGCCCCCGCCCTCGCCGAAGCCGGGGCCCCGCCCACGGCGGCGACCCGGAGCGGACGTCGGCGCAACGACGACGGTCTGCTCATCAAGCTTCGTGACGTCCTCGCGCCCTACTTCGACGACGAGACCGCCCCCGAATCGTTTCCCGACCCCGCAGACCCCGCCCTGGTACGCACGCTCTACCACCCGCTCTACGACGCCCTGTGCGGCCTGAGCACCGGAAACTGACCGCTGAGACAGCAAGGAGACTGTGAAGACCATGGCCGCCAAATACCGCGACACCAGCCGGGCCGCCTACCTCCTCAAGCCCGACGCTGCTCCCTGGACCGCCCGTTACCGCGCGCTGCCCTCGCCTGAGCAGTGGCACGAGAGCGTCCTGGAACTCTGCAACCTCGGCCGCGCCCCCAAGGCCGAGCCGTACCGTACCGCGCCCGTCGCCCGCTTCAACGGAGTCCTGCAGACCCTCGCCCCCGATCTGATCGTCCGAGGCCGCCCCCGCGACCCGCACCAGCTGGCCGAGGACTTCTGGCTCTACGCCCCGTTCGACGTCCCCCACCCCCTTCCCGCTGACACCCTTGACCGGCTCAATGGAGCCTGGCTCCAGGACCTCCGCTCCGAACCCGAGCACCACCGCGCAGTCCTGGACACGTACACGGAGCTGCGCGCCTGCCCGCCGCAGTGGCAGGACGTCACCGTTGACCTCCTGGGCTGCCCCACGACCGACGGCGGAACCGCGGCCCCGCGCGACCGGCAGTACCAACTCGCGACCGATGCCCTATCCCGGCGCATCCTCGCCCTCGGCCCCTACGAACACAGCGCCGGCAGCCTGAACTTCCGCGCCGTGCCGCGAGGCCCGCGCCAGCAAGGAGCGGAGCTCCTCTCGCAGCCTCTCTCGCACGTGGTCAAGGGGCGTGAGTGGTGGTTCTCCGTCGTGATCAACATTTCGCTGCACACCGTCCCCTTCGACTCCCGGCCCCGTCTCCACCTGCACACCGGAGTACGCCGCTGGGCGACTCGCCTTGACGCGAAGAAGCAGCGGCTGCGGCTGCCGTACGGCCGCGACACCTCTGTCTATCTGCTGCCCGGCATCCCCTGGCTGCCCGGAACGCCCACCAGCGACCGGTACGCGGTGGCGCGTCTGACCTGGGACCGCGGCACTCAGGGCTACGCCTGGAAGAACAACGGGCCCGCCCAGATCCTCGGCAGGCTGACGCTCAATCGCCCCTTCCCCGACCCGGTCAGCCTGCTCACCGAACCCGAGGCGTGGATCGGCGACGGGGATGGCACCCGTGCCTCGGTAGTGCACAGCACACACATGGGTGCTCATGGCATCGGTGCTGGCCTTATGTCGCACCAACGCTCACAGATCGTCGAATGGGCCGAACAGGCGCTGCCCGAGCAGATGCGCAGGGTCCCCTCCCTCAGCCGAGCGAGCGTCGGCAGCAGTGCCCCCGCCAACGTCCGCCCCAAGCCCAAGGCAGCGGAGAAGGCCGCCGAGGCAGAACGCGAGGCCCTCGCCCGCCGAACCGCACTCGCGGTGGCATCCAGGATCAACGAGGGACAGGACCCCGCCGAGGCGATCGAGGGGAGGGGAGACGCGTGCCTCGTCGAAGCGCGACTGCTATGGCAGAGCCCTTCGTTCCGGGAGGCGGCCATCGAGGCCCTCGCCGATGTCCTCGGGTTGGACGGCGACGGCGGCCGTCCAGAGCCCGCCACCGCCGAGGAGGCGTACGAGCTGGCCGCGCCAGGAAGCCCGGTCATCCTTGAATGGAAATCCCCGGAACTCACCCTCCGCCTACGCTGCCTGCGCACCACCAGCGGAATCACCGACACCCTGGGCATCGACCCCAAAGCGCGGCCGAGGGGCAAAGCCCTGGAAGCCGGCATCAACGCCCGGCGGAAGGCAGCCGAGGCATTCCTCGCCGCCGACGGAGCCGACCCGCTCCACCCCGACTTCGCACTCGTGGAGATCGACCGCCAACAGGACTTCGCCCATCGTCTGGACGACCCCAAGTACGCGCTCCGGCTGGGCTGCGCGGACGCGGGCGTGCTCACACAGTTCGCGCTCGTCCCCAAGAAGGCCAAGGGGCACAACACCGAGAAGAACCTCTCGCACCGGGTCCGTTCGGGATGGGAGGACGCCCTGCGCCAGTACGGCGTCCGCGTCCTGCCCGAACACACGCTCGGCGAGGAGATCCCCGAGGACCTGCGCTACGTCGCCACCTACATGGTCAAGCGACGCAAAGACGGCCCCACACGGCTTCCCCGCCACACCCCAGTGGCCGTCATGGTCACGCCGCTAGCACCGGGCAGCGGCCTGGCGGCGGTCACCGGCTGGGACGAGCGGACCGGACGCTGGATCCCCTACCCCCAATTCCTGCTCGGCCTGGTCAAGACAGCCGAGATTCCGGAGGTGAGCGAACCCACGGAGACCGAGGCCGGAACGGCCATGGACACTGAAGCTGGCGCTGTCGTACCCCGGCAGCGCTCGAAGTACCGCGTCTGGCAGCAGAACATGGACGAGCAGCGCAGGGCCACCGCCCGCTACCTCCAGAAGATGGTCCGCTCTCTCCGCGGCAGGCCAACCGCCCTGCTGACCCATTCTCAGAACAGTCGGTTGCACTGGCCCTGGCTCCAGGACGGCCGGACCGAACGAGACCTGATCAAGACCGGGCACGCGCAGCCGGTGGGACTCGACCCCGATCTCCGGTTGATCCGCGTACGTACCGCAGCGGGTCGGGAGACCCCCCAGTGGTGGGGCAATGCCGCTCCCGGTGAGGTCAACGGCCTGCCCCAGGGACTGTGGGTGGAAGACGAAGGTGAAGTCCGGACCTCAGGGCGGATCTTCTACAGCACCACTCCCAAGGCGGGCACCTTCCGGGACTCCGCCGTCGAGGCCGACAAGATCGCTCCCCGCCCTCTGCGTCAGGGCCCCAACAAGGGCAAACCCACCATCGACACGCACATCCCCGCCTGGAACCCCGGGCTGGTGGAAATCGCGGTCCTGGGCTGCCACCCGGACGCCGGCGACTCGCCCGAAGCCCTCGCCCTAGCGGTGCACCAGCTTCGCCAAGCCCCCGACTACCTGGACGCACTCTCGCTGCCGCTGCCCCTGCACCTGGCGAGCCTCGCCCAGCACTACGTACTGCCGACGGTCGCCGAGGGAGAGGGCGAGGCCGAGGAACCCTCCCTGGAGGAGTCGGCCACTGTCGAGGTGGAGGGCAGCGCCAATGGGCAGCGAGTAGTGGCGGCGCTGGGCGTGATCGCGGAGGCCGCGGACACCGAACCGGCAGACCTGGACCCGGAATGCGCGGAGGAACCCGGCCTCGCACAAGTGCCGGAGGACGAGCAGCTCACCCTGTTCTCCTGAGGAGACGGGCGGAGCCGGAACGGGAGGACCGCACTCCGCCCGGTGACCACGATTTAGAACGCGTCCGCAAGCTTTGGGTGCCGCCCGTGCCGGTGCTCCCACCGATCGGCGATGGACCGTCCGCTCGCGTTCGCGTCGATCGGTGCGATGGAGTGCTGCGTGCAACCCGAAGGAGCAGCACGTCTTCTCCTTTCCGGCAGTGCATCATCGGCGGTGATGGTCCCGTCGAAGATGGTGGCTTTGGCGGCCTCGGCGAGCAGGAATCCGACCTTGGTGGAGACCTTGATCCAGGCCGAGGCTGCATGAGCGGTTGGCGTCGTTGGAGCTGGGGGTCAGGGACCCCAGGGTGGACGGCCGCCGGAGACCCAGCGGCCGAGGGCGCGGCCGTCGATGAGGCGGAGGGGGGGGTCGAGTTCGGCGTTGGCGCGTTGAGCGTCTGGGGTGAAGGTGCTGGTGGTGATGATGAGGGCTTGGTCGCAGCGGTGGTAGGCGCGGTAGGTGCCGTTCACGGCGTAGATGACGGGGGCTCCGACGCGGTTCGACGGTGCGTAGCGCTTGCACTGGATGGCGATGCGGCGGCCGTCGGTGAGTTGGAGGAGGACGTCGAGGGCACGGTCGTTGGCACCACCGGAGACGGTGGCGGTGCGGACGGAGGGGTCGCGGCGGGCGAGGTCGGCGATGGCGTGCTCGAACTGGGTGCCGTTCATGTGTTGGTAGGCGGCGATGCTGTGGGTGAAGTCCGCCCGGGCAGCGGTAGGCAGCGTGGGCAGCTGGATGCGACCGGTGCGGACGAGGAGAAGGAGAACGACTGCGGCCAGGGCGAGGGCGGTCAGGATGCTGGTGGTGACGGGATATTCGCGGAACGCTGCGATCACAGTTGTCAGGACGATAGCGGCGGCGACGAGGCGGCTGGTTGCGGCCTCACGCCTACGTCGCCGGACAGTGCGGCGCTTTGGCCTCGAGGCGGGTCGGCGGGTACGGGTAGGTCGGCGTCGTCGTGCCGGTGCGGCCATGCTTCCCCTGATGAGTGGTCGTGCGCGACGTCGTGAGGAACTCCTTGACGTACTGCTCGGTACCGGCGCCCCATACTGACGTCCCTGGAGGTTCCGTGGGTTCAACGCGAGTCGCAGTCCTCGCGGGCACGGTGGGGGTGCCCTTCGGCAGGGTCTGGGATATCTCGTTTCATCCAATCCTCGATTCCGGTCAAGGCGTGTGCGATGAAC
Source organism: Streptomyces sp. G7(2002) (assembly GCF_028870195.1). Taxonomy (NCBI): domain Bacteria; kingdom Bacillati; phylum Actinomycetota; class Actinomycetes; order Kitasatosporales; family Streptomycetaceae; genus Streptomyces; species Streptomyces sp. G7(2002). Next base: position 2,248,708 of record NZ_CP102609.1, on the reverse strand, counting down.
TCGGTGGGTGCCCCGGACGATTGGATTGAGGTGCTGGCTATGGCGGCTAGTTGCCAGTCCGTCATCGACAGTTCGGTCCGGGCGATCTGGTACTCCGTGAGCATGCTGGTCTTCAGCAGCAGAGGGTCGTCGGAGCCAAGGGAACATGGCACCCCGCTCTCCAGGAGGTGCAGTAGGGGATGTTCTTCAATGTGCTTGACGACTCCCAGGACGCGGTTGGACGTCAGGCACACGTCCAAGGTGATCCGTTCGTTGGCAAGGTGTTCCACGAGTGCCGGATGTTCGACGGCGCGGACTCCATGGGCGATCCGATCGGGGGACAGTACGTCGAGTGTGCCGCGGATACTCGGTCCGCCCACGAGTTCCCCTGTATGCGGTGCGACGATCAGTCCTACGTCCCGGGCGATTGCGAAGGCTTCGCTGAATGCTTCCGGAGGAGTGGCAGCTTCATCACCGGTAAGACCGAAGGCAACTACGCCGCGGCCGGCATAGTCGGCGGCGAGTCTCGCGAGAACAGTGGCATCTCGCGGATCGCGGTTGCGGCTTGCGCTGAGGATGAGTCCGAAGCCGACGCCGAGGGTTCTGCCCGATGCAGTTCCGGTGTCCAAGACGAGGTCAAGCACGTCTTGGGCCGAGCCGAGCGCGGGAGCGTAGGTCGTCGGATTGAAATGTGGCTCGATCCAGACGGCTCCCGAGGCTGCCGCATCCTCGACGACCTCTCGTACCAGGCGCCGAATATCACCTCGTGTTCGAATCAGCTTGACGACCGCTCGATAGCAGTGCTGGAACTCGTCAAACGAGCGGTAGGAGTTGACCTGCGGCATCGGCTCGTCATAGGTGCTCGCCAGTTCCGCGAGGGTCCCGGGCCGCATGGCGCCCTCGAGATGGAGGTGCAGGTCGGCTTTCGGCAAGCTCACCAGGCAGCGGTCGCTCGAAGTGAGATCCCTCGATGCTGAGGGTGCGTGGGGCATGGCCATGTCCTCGGGGTAGGAGCAAGTCGGACAACAGGTCACAGGCGTTCGACGTTCGCGCCGCTCAGGCGTGCTCGGCAGTCCAAGACGTACGGCGCATGGTCCTCGATGAGCTGGAGATCGAACGCATCGTGGTCGGTCAGCAGGACGACCGCGTCGGACGTCGCCGCATTGTTCGCGGTGAGCTGGGAATAGTGCACTCGGACATCGAGGCCGACCGGATCGTCGGCGTGAGGGTCGACGATCTCAACGTGAGCTCCGTGTCCGGCCAGGAGCCGGGCGATGGTAATCGTCGGGGAGTTCCGGATATCGCCGGTGTTGGGCTTGTAGGCCATGCCGAGCAGGAGGATGTGTGAGCCGTTGACCGGCAGGCCCTTCCGGTTGAGTGCATCGGCCAGGCGCTTCACGATATAGGCGGGCATCGCGGAGTTGACCTCGTCGGCCGCCTCGATCAGCCGCAGGGCCCGGCCTGCCTGCCTCCGGACTTGCCAGGACAGGTAGGTGGGGTCGACCGGAAGGCAGTGCCCGCCAACGCCGGGGCCGGGTGTGAAGCGCATGAAACCGAAGGGCTTGGTGGATGCGGCATCGAGTGCCGCCCAGATATCGGTGCCGAGTTGTTGGGCGTGGACAGCGATTTCATTGACCAAGGCGATGTTGACTTGGCGGAAGGTGTTCTCCAGGAGTTTCGCCAGTTCGGCGTCGCGCACCGCGGCGACTTCGACGACAGTTTCGACGAGGCTCCGGTAGAAGTCACTCACGGCTTTCAGGGACGCATCGTCTACCCCGGAGACAATTTTCGGCGTGTTTTGGAGGGTCCATATTCGGTTGCCGGGGTCGATCCGTTCGGGGCTGTAGCCGAGGTGGAAATCCTCGCCTGCCCGAAGCCCGGAGGCGGCTTCTAGTAATGGCTTAAGAACGTCGTCAGTCGTTCCCGGATACGTGGTGGATTCCAGGATGATGACGCAGCCCGGCTGAAGGTGTGGCGCAAGCGCCAGGCCGGCGTGCTCGATCGCGGAAAGATCTGGTGCGCCGTCGCGTAGCGGGGTCGGTACCGCAATAACTGCGACATCGAATCCGGCCAAGTCTTCTGGGCGCGTGGTTGGCGCGTAGAGCCCGTTGGCCAGAGCTGTTGCGATCAGCTCCGCCGGCACGTCAGGGCTCGATGACTCTGCGGCTTGCAGCCGTTTCACGCGGTCTGCGTCGGTGTCGAATCCCACGACCTGGTGGCCGACCCGCGCTGCCCGGATGGCCAGCGGCAGGCCGACGTAGCCTTGGCCGAGTATCACCGTGCGCAGCGGTTCGGAGGGTGCGTCGATCACTGTCACTTGACCGGTCGAGGCAGGTCGGCGCCCAGCAGACGCTCGTGAAGCTCACCCAGGGCTGTGCGGTTACTGTCGAATCGCAGCAGGTCGCTGGCAGCCTTGTAGTCCAGCCACTGGAGGTCGGTGTGCTCGTCAGAGAGCCTGATCTCCTCGTCGGTCAGGTCCGCGGCGAACGAGTACTCAGGCACAACGTAGGTTCCCGCCGGCCAGCTGTCTCGATCAGCGAAGAACCGTGCTGGGATGCTGGCGGTGGTCTGGAGCGGGTAGAGCGCAACTGTCCGATCGAGGCCGAGCTCTTCACGCGCCTCGCGGACGGCAGCCTGCTGCGGACTCTCGCCTGATTCACCGCCGCCGGCAACTGCTTGCCAGACATTCATGTCCTGGCGGCGCAGAACGGCGTATTCGATCTGCTCGCCGACACGGCGGAAAGGTACGACGAGGATTTGGAATGGTGCTCGGGGCATGTGACTCTCCTTGGCTAGGAATCGGATGGAACACGGGTCGTGGCGCGCTGATGTTCCGCTTCGCGGAGTTGGCTGCAGTTGTCGTGGACCTTCTCGACTGCACGTACGACATCGGCGAGTTCCGATGGGTCTTCGAGCAGCATGCCCGACCCGGCTGCCTGTCCGAACAGCACCAGCCTGGTGCAGGCAGCACGGGCCGCCGTACACGACACGGTTCGTGAGGGCGCGAAGTCCCGGGCTGCGCCGTCGGCGTAGATCGGCTCGTCGGGACAGGCGATGAGGTCGCGGAGACCGACAGGGATGCCTTCCGCTCTCAGCGCGGAGCGGAAGGAGCTGGTCGAAATGTTGCTGAATGCTTCGGCGTTGATGGTGAACGCGAGGGAGAACCGGCCGTGTCTGGTTACCCGTGGATCGAGATCGGCGGGCACAGGCCGCAATCCTGGCACGCTGGACAGCACGCTGGTGAGGAACGTTGCGCCCTTTGTCTTCGCTGCGAGTTGGCGGTCCAGGCGTTCGAGCTGGACGCCCAGTATGGCGGACTGAAACTCGCTGAGCCGCAGGTTCCAGCCCAGTTCGGGGTGGTGACCGGTGACGCCAAGGGGGCGCCCGTGATCGCGTAGCGACGCGATACGTGCCGCGAGCTCACCATCTTGTGTGACAACCGCTCCACCCTCTCCGGCGGAGATGTTCTTGGTACTGGCGAAGCTGAGCACGCCGACCTGACCAAGCGATCCGGTGTGAGCGCCGTTCCAGGTCGCGCCGAGAGACTGGGCGCAGTCCTCAATGATCGGGACACCGTGTTCGGCGGCGATGAGACCGAGGCGGTCCATGTCGGCAGGGTGCCCGCCCAGGTGAACGGCGATGATCACCTTCGTCTTCTCGCTGATCGCAGCTTCCACGGACGAAGGGTCGATCGTGTGGGTGTCAGAGTCGATGTCCGCGAACACCGGCACACCGCCGAGCACGGAAACCGCGGTGGCCGTCGCCACATAGGTCATGGCGGGGACGACGACCTCGTCACCGGCCCGGACGCCCAGGGCTCGCAGAGCGATCATCAGTCCAGCAGTGCCGCTCGAGACCACCGCCACGTGCGGCACGTCGAGGTACTCGCCGAGCGCCCTTTCGAACACCTCACCCTGTGATCCGCTGTGGATCCCTCCCCAGCGGCGGCTGGCGAGGACACTGGCAAGCGCACCGAGCTCCGCCTGGTCGGAATGCGGCCAGGCTTGGAAGGCGCGGGCCCGTATGGGTGGCCCGCCGAAGAGAGCGAGGGTGGTCACGGCTGAGCCTCCTCTGCGACCCTGCGCAGGAGGCCGCGGTGTTCGATGATCCAGGTCAACTGCTGGTGGCGGGCACGCGCGAAAGCCGGCATGCCGCGGATCTCGCCCCGGGGCGTGGTGAAGGTGCGCGTCTCCGCCGCTTGCACGGTGAGGTATAGGTCGATCATGATTGCGCGATCGGTTGCGGGGATCGGGGTGACGGCGTGGTACGCGTTCAGATAGTCCCGGAACGTCGAGCCCAACAGGTGCGCGGACAGCCGTGGGCTGATGCAGGCCATGAAGGCCCGGACGATCTCATAGGGCCGCGGGAAGCGGGAGACCTGATCGAAGTCGATGAACAGGCGACGGTCCGGGCCGCGCGTGATGAGCAGGTTGTCCGGACGTGCGTCGCCGTGCACCCAGCTTCGGGGCACGGCAGCCAGCGACTGCGCTTCGAGCCCGAACTCCGCGAGGATCTTGATTCGCCATTCGATCGCTTCCTGGCTGGCTGCATCGTCAGTCTGCCGCCGGATCCGCTCCAAGTCTGCTGTGGGAGGGTCGGGCAGTTGAAGGAAGTTGGGGCAGCGACCCTGCGGGCTGAAGCCTTCGAAGTGGCTGTGCAGAGCGGCGAGAGCGGAGGCAAAGCCAGCTGGCCCAGCCCGCTCCGCATGATCGACATACTCGGCCACGGTGTATGTGGCGCCTTCGACCTGGGCGGTCCGTTGGCCATCGCGAGTGAGTCTCAGGGGCGGGGCGAGGCTGGCCCGGGCAGCGTGCTGATGTGCCTGAGCCGCGAGTTGAACGCGTGCCGGGTCGAACCGCCGGTGGCACCGCTTGACGACGAGCAGCCCCTGGGCCGTGGGAACCACGGCGGACTGCCCGACGTGCCCGCCGGAAAGCATCCGCGCAGGTCCGCTCACCTGTAATCCGTACTGGCGCAGGCACGCGGACAGCTCCGTCGCGCCCATCGTCGTAGTCACTTGGTCAGCACCCGATTCCCCATGACGAGCAAGTCCAGCCCCGAAGAGTAGAAGGTGCGGATCGCGTCTTGGGGGCTGCACACGATGGGTTCCTCTGCCAGGTTGAACGAGGTGTTGAGGACCGCGGCGACGCCTGTCCGGTCACGGAATCTCGTGATCAGCCGGTGGAAGAGCGGATTGGTGTCCACGGTCACGGTCTGAGGTCTGGCGGTGCCGTCGATGTGGACCGCGGCAGGGATGAGGTTCCGCGCCTCGTCCCGCACCGGCAGCGTGCGCTCCATGAAGTACACCGCCGGTTCCGGGCCGAAGTAGGTGGCGAAATCCTCGGCGAGTACGGCCGGGGCGAAGGGCCGCCATGGCTCACGGAACTTCACCGCGCTATTCACCTGGTCACGCATGCGCACACTGCGGGGATCGGCGAGGATGGAGCGGTTCCCCAGCGCCCGCTGCCCGAGTTCCATGCTTCCCTGGAACCAGCCGATGATCTTCCCCTCGGCCAGCGCGTGTGCGGCGGCATCGGCCGGATCGTCCACAGCCGGCGCGCGCAGCTTGGCCAGGGACAGCGCCTCGTCGATCGCGGTCTGCGCAAAGGAGGGCCCGTAGTAGTTGTGTGTCATAGCCGGACCGCGCTCGGCCTCAAGCAGGACGCAGTGCGTGTACAGGGCCGCGCCGATAGAAGTGCCGCTGTCATCGGGACAGCTTGAAATGAAGACCTCGTCGAACGGCGTCGAGGGCATGATCTTCCCATTGAAGACGGAGTTCATGAACGTCCCTCCGCCCAGGGCAACCCTTTTCAGCCCCGTCTGCTGGTGCAGGTCGGCGAGAATGTAGCGGAGCGCGTCCTCCAGCACATGCTGGACGGCCGCGGCGATGTCATGGTGCCGGGCGGTCATGGGTTCTTCCGGCCGGCGCGGCGGCCCGAAGCGATGGATGAACGCCTCGTTCACGGCGCCGCGAGAGGGACGAAGGTAATAGCCGAAGTAGTTGAGGTCGAGGCGGACCGTGCCGTCCTTGAAGTCGATGAGGTCTCGGAGCAGTTTGTAGGCAGTGCTGTTGGGGTCGCCGTAGGCGGCCAGCCCCATGACCTTCCATTCGTCCCGGTCGATCCGGAAGCCCAGATATTGGGTGACTGCGCCATAGAGCAGCCCTACCGAGTGGGGGTAGGGGATGGTGTCCATCGTGGTGAAGGTGTTGCGGTTCCCGACGGCGCGCAGCGCGGTGCAGTCCTCGCCTCGGCCATCGACGGTCAGGACCGCGGCGGACTCGAATGGCGAGAGGAAGAAGGCGTTCGCCGCGTGCGCATCGTGGTGATAGACGTAGTCGATGTGCAGCGGCTCACCTGCGGTCTGCAGGATCTGTGTGGCGCACCCTTGATACGGCGTGTCCAGAAGAGCGGCGAGGTTGTTCGGTATCGAGTAGAGCCCTTCGGGATGCCAGCGGGCGCGTCCGGCATAGCGGCCGTCGGGCACGCTCAAGTCGATCGTCGGGTTCGTACTCACCGCGACCCGGTCCACGCCGCAGAGACCGTCTGGGATGGTGGACAGGCAGTACTCGATCGCGCGGGCGGGGAAGTCGCGCGCGTGCTTGCGCCGGGTGAAGCGTTCTTCCGCCGCTGCCGCCACGACGTGTCCGTCCTCGATCAGCGCGGCCGAGGAGATGTGCAGATCGCTGGCGATTCCGAGAATGCGCATAATCCTCATCCATCCACCGACACGCGGCACACTAGGTCTTCGATCACTCGACTCGTCAGCGAGCCCGCAGCCGGCGGTTGAATCAGCCGGTACGTGGGAACCTGCGGAATCCGCAGCTCGGTCTCGCTCGCCGGGCCGGCCAAGGCGGCCTGTTGGGGGAAGACTTCGGCGGGACGACGCAGCAGGTTGTGAGTCCACAGCGTCCGGCGTTCGTCATCGCCGAGCCTCTCCAGACGCGGTGTGACCGCGTCTGGATCAAGGCACGGTTCTATGGCCAGGCCGAGACGGCATCTAGGCATCACCGTGCTGTCTGCCGCGGCGGCTAACTCCTGCGGGCGTATCCCAAGACGCGTTTCCAGGTCATCGCGGTGGGCTTCGACGTCGCCGAACCGCTGCGACCACCGGCGCATGAGAGAGGTCCGCAGTGGGCCGTCGCCCAGGGCCAGCAGGCTGCCCGCACGGATCCCGATCTGGATGGGGAAGCCGAGAGCGTCTTCGGCGTTCGAGTCGGCGTCTTGCACGAGGGCGAACTTGTCGTTGCCCACGAGTGCCGCCTCGAGACTGTCCAAGGAGTGCAGCAGCAGTGTCGTCTTGCCGGCTGTCCGTCTCCCGATCAAAGCCACGCCCACCCCGCGCAGCGTGAAACACGCCGCGTGGAAGAACGGGCAGCCGTCCCCAAGGAGTGTGCGAAGTACGAGCGCGCGCAGTACCCGGACTGCCACCAGCATGGGCTCGTCCCTGGTGGCTGCTCCCAGGAACAGATGGACTGTCGAGCGCGTGTCATCCACCAAGCAGACCGTGTCCGACGCGGTCGGCAAATTCGCTCGGCGCAGGGGCGATATGAGCCGGGCGCCCTTGACCGAGCGGATCAGTTCTGGGCCCACGTCATGAATGAAAAGCCGTGCTCTGGCTGGGGAATCTCCTCGAGCGAAGAAGCCTTCGGTGTACCACGCCACGTAGTCGACGACCGGTGACGGCGCGAAAATCTCAACCCCCGCCATCAGGGCGCCGAAACGGTCTCGGCAAAGGGAAGTAGAGGGGCGACGCGCCCAGGCATCCAGATCGTCGACCGATAAGCTGTCCTGCACGGATGTCACCGCTCGATCCGGTAGGCACCGCCGTTGACCAAGTCGGCGACGTGCCCCTCCAGAAGATCGATACCGCCGGTCGCAGCGACCTGCTTGGCTTCTGCCAGGAGTCGGTTCGACCGGTTCTTGAACGGGTCGCAAACCTTGGGGCAGATCACTGGGAGCTGGCTGCGCAGCTGTCCGCGAAGCTTGCCTTCCCAGATCCTCGCGAAGGACTCTTCCAACGCGCTGCCGTAGCTGAAGCCGCCAGGCCGGGGGTGGTAGTTGCACGGGTACAGACAACCGTCCGAGCCCACTGCGGCCATGAGGTCGGTGATCGAGCACGTAGAACACGTCCGCGCCATCTCGGCGGTCTGACCGATCTTGTGGATCTCAAGCAACCGGAACGTATCGGCCGTCAGATCACTGCGGATCTGCTCGACCAGCCGTGACGCATGGCTCGCCTGATCGGGGGTGAGCGGACGTTCGCCGGAGTTGTCCTGCTTCAAGCGCAAGCTGTCAGCGCCTGCTTCACGTATAAGGCAGGCAGCCGTGTAGACCTCATGGAAGTTCTCGGGATACATGACGAAGGAAGTGTTGATCTCCACTTCCGATCCGGTTTCGGCTCGGCGCTGCACAAGCCGAGCCAGGTTGGCCATCGCGCGCTCGAACATGACCTTGCCGGCCTTGCGGCCGCCGTACTTCAGGTTGGCGTAGGTATCTGGTGTGCCGGCGTCGATGCTGATATGCACGTATCCCGCTGGGAGTAGAGCTTCTATACAGGCGTCATCCATCAGTACAGCGTTGGTGAAGATCCCGTAGCGGATTCCGCGCTCGGCCAGCAGGGCGAACGCTGGGATCAGGGCCTTGCGTGCGACAAGCGGTTCGCCGATCAGCCCGGAGAACGACACTGCTTCCACTTTGAAGACCTCGGAGCGGTCTTCGCCGCCTTGCCGGTAGGGAGCCTCGACCTCGTAGTCGACGATGTCACCGATCAACTTGAGCATGTTCTCCGGGCTTGCCAGATGGTCCGGGAGCCGGTCCGACGCGTCCTTGGCCGCGTCCAGCATCACCAACTGCTCGCGCTGCTCGTCCCACAGCTCAAGGGGGACGTGGTCTCCGATGCACCAGGCGCAGCGCAGATTGCATCCGCTCGAGGGATGAACCAAGACCTCATAGGGGGGAACCACCGCGCCCTGGGACACGGCGGCGAACCGTGCCCAGTGCCGCCTGAGCACGTCGAGTTCGTTGAAGCGGCCGGGCAGGTCGCCGCGGACGTAAGGGGCGAGCGGATTTGTCTCCATCACATGGGACATGCGAGAACTCCCGGGCATTGTCGGTAGCCGCCACGATTCTGCGGCAATTTGGCAATTCCATGACAATTCACCTGCTCGATGTGCTGCCGTGCTCAGAGGGGTACGGGGCCGTGAGCTGCGAGACAGTGGTACTCGGCGTCCGGACGGCGGTACATCTGGGCGATCGGATTGTGCTCGTGCTGTTCGCTGGTGCGGTGCATCGGCTGTCCCCGGGGGACGTGACCGGATGAGGCTCAGTCGTACAGGCGCCCCAGGAGGGCGCCCTGGCCGGCCTGCAGGATGTGGGCTGCCTCCAGCAGAATCCAGAAGCACTCGAAATGCGTGGGCTCCTGCTCCCCATCGTGGTCCTCCTGGCTCATCCACCGCTCCGGAGTGGGCTCGGTCAGCTCCAGATGGAAGATGTGGCGACGCTGGAGCTCGAACCGGTACGGGCTGATGTCGTACACGGTCTCGCCGAGCTTGCGCGCGATCTTGAAGTCGTGAAGGCCGGTCTCCTCGCGGGCCTCCCGCAGCGCCGCCGCCTCCGGCGTCTCACCCTCACGGATGCTGCCGGCCGGGACCTGGATGCCGACCTCCTCGTAGCCATATTCGGCGTGCCGGAACACCAGCAGCCTTCCCTCGCGCACGACGTAGCACAGCACCTTGTCCTTGGTGACCTTCTCAGGCACGGGAGTGTCCCTCCATTCATTCAATCGCTGTCCGCCCTGATGAGGAGCCCACACGACCGGGCAGATCGCCGAGTACTTCCAGGACCGGGGCATGGCCTCGTACGTACTGCGCATGCACGGACACGAGCTGCGTAAAGCCAATTTTGCGGGGAGCGGCAGTACAGCGGCTGCCCGTGCCGAGCCACCGCCACAGCACCGGACGACAACGCACAGGCCGCATCTGCCGCTCCTTCTCCGAGTCCCGTCAGAGACGTTCGCACGGAGAAAGTGCCTCCGAAAGTGCACCCATCAGCTGCTGGATGTCGGTCAACCCATCGAGCACAACGTCGGCTCCTGCCTGCTGGAGTGCCGTCGCAGGAGTCGTGCCGGACGCAACGCCGATGACAGCTGCTCCGCCTTCAAGCCCCGTACGGACATCTTCGAGGGAGTCGCCAATGATCACGGTGTTGGACGGGCCGAAGGTGGAGCCGTGTTTGGCCTGAGCGCGGTTTTGGGCGATAGCGACGAGCGCCGGCCGGTTGTCGTCATCAGAGGCGTATCCCCCGATCTCGACGTCCACGAACTGGTCGAGCTCGAAGGCTTCGAGCTTCAAGATCGCGTTCGGCTTGAGGTTGCCCGTGACCACCGTGGAGGCCAGGCCGGTATGGGCATGCACTGCCCTCAGGGCGGCGACAGCACCTGGCATGAGAACGCCCTCGCTTCGAAGGTCTGCCATGTGATCGGCCAGGCGTTTGGGGAGCAGTTCCGCTATGCGTGGCAGTAGCTTCGGCACCTCGCTGGCTGCCACTCCGTTCTCCCGAAGCAGGCTGCCGATCGCCAGGGGCATTGTCACCCCTGTGCCACGGGCGGGGAGTCGCTCGGCTGGGCGTCCAACCACTTCGAAGAAAGCCTCCCGATATACCTGCCGGTCAACATTGCCGACGTAGAGCAGAGTCCTGTCGATGTCCCAGAGCACGAGTGCCGGATGGTTCTCGATCACCGCGGTACCGCCTTCCCTGTAACCAGAACAGACCGCTCAATCAGCTCCTGAGCGTGCGGTGTGTTGGCGACCGCGCTGAGCTCGCCGGCCATGGAGCGGACGTGTTCGTTCAGCCGAGCAGACTGGAGATGCTGAGCAAGGTCCATGGCTTCGTTGGCCGTGGCGCCCCCGGCTTCTATGTCGCCTTCTCGGAATTGGGCAGTGGCTGCGCGGGTGAGGAACAGTGCCCGCGTCCGAACATCCGCCGGATTGAGGGCCTCCCTAGCTTGGGCAAGACTATTGATCGCCTGCTGTGGGTTGCCGAGAGCGAGGTGACAGCTGCCAGTTTGTCCTTGGATCTCCCCGTCATTGATCCAATACAGCCAGTGCGGGTCGTGCTCAGATCGCCCCCGTGCGCACAGCTCCGTCGCCTGTCCCAATGCTTTGAGGGCCGCCTGCTGCGCGCCGAGCATGGCGTGCCCACGAGCCTGACGGGTGAGCAACATCGCTTCCAAGGCTGGCACATTCAGCGTCTTGACCTTGTCGAGGGCCGCCCGTGCGGCAGTGACAGCATCTCGCGGCTGCCCTGTGGAGTATCCGCGAATCGCCATGTAGGACAGCGCGCCAGCGCCCAATCGCGGATCACCCGACGCGCGGGCAGCACGTAAGGCCGCCAAGAAGTAGGACTGGGCTTCGTCAGGCGCGCCGGAGTCGAAAGTGAACCACCCTGTTTGCGTCGCCGTATCCGCGATGATCCCTGCAAGCTGTCGGCCCGCGGACTCGTCGTACGCGCCGTGCTTGGCAATGTCTCGAAGGAGCCTTAGGTGATCGTCACCAAGCTTCGCAACAGTGCCGCTTCCGGAACTCGCGTCCATTCCCCGAAGGTGGTTTGTCGTTTTCTGGAGAGACAGCAGCAACTCGTTGGAGACCCTGCTGCCCTTCTGCAACCGAACGAGTGGTTCCGCCTCGGCCACACTCCAGTTGTGCACGTATGCCGTCAGCGCGATTCCGCTCACTGCAAGGAAGCCGCGACGATCCATTGCCCCACCTCCTACCGCTCGGGTCAGTGCCGTCACCATACGGTCCACCGTCCATGGGAGATCGGGGTCTTGGTCGTCCGCGGCAGCAGTGACGGTGGGCAGTTGAGGGGGACGAACTGGTGCAGTGGGTAGTGGGACCTTAACGAGTTCCGGTGGGGTGCCAAGCCCTGACAGGAACCTAATGATCTTGTCGATATGCGTCAGCCTGCGGGTCCCTCGCTCCATCATCGAGAGGAACGGCTGAGGCACCCCAGTGAGGAGGGCGATGTCCTCCTGCCGGAGCGATCCACGTTCGCGTACAAGGCGGCTGACCTGCCCAAAGTCCCAGGCCGCCAGCGCTTGGTGTACCTGGGGATCCCGCCAAACCCGCTGCGGTACAGATGGCCACACGGCAGTTGGCCGTGAGCAGGGTCCGCATTTCGCTTCTGAGTTGTAGCGGCTCAAGGTGGAGCCGCACCCGATGCACCGCCGTCGGTCCCCCTGCATGAGCCTGCCTCCAGCTTGGTGTCCAGAACCTTGCCCGTGCAGCATCTCTCAAGCCCATATCACATGAGTGATATCACTGCTGTCATGTGCACCCCCGACCGCGGGAGCACATCTTGGCCACAGTCGATTGCTGCGCGTGAAGGAACGACTAGAAGGCGGACGAGAGCCAGTCGCCAGATGGCCGATGTGGTGGATAGCCTCCCGCAGCGCTTGGAGGTGGCGCTCTTGGCCAACACCGCCCTCGCGGCAGGGGCCCACGCCGGCTTGCGGGCAGCCCTTCCTATGTGGGGAGCAAGCGAACTCTGCGAAACCCCCGCGCTGTTGGTGAGCGAGTTCCTCACCCATGCCATTCAACACACCCAGGCATCTCAGAGTTGAGTCCGCGACAGATGGAAATCGCCTGTGTGGCTTTATCGAGCAGTAGTGAAGTCACTTGTCGATGAGTTTGGGAGGCGCCCCGAACCACGGTCGGGTGATGTTGATGAGTTTGGGAGGCACCAGGTCTCTTGCCAGGGCAGCATCGGGATGCTCCTGGTGAAAGGTGCTGGTCATGCCACAGATGTCGAAGGTCGAGCTGTACGCGGCGATCAGGCGTGACCATCGCGAAGGCATGTCGATGCGGGAGCTCGAACGCAAGCACGGCGTGACGTGGCGGACAGTGCGCAAGGCGTTGGACTCGTCCTGGCCGGAGCCGCGCAAGAAACTCCCGCCCCGGGCGACCGGCCTGGACCCGTTCAAGCCGGTGATCGATGAGATCCTGCGATTGGATCTGGACGCGCCGCGCAAGCAGCGGCATACGGTCACCCGGATCTTTCACCGGCTGGTCGAGGAGCATGGGGCGGATGTCTCCTATGGGATGGTCCGCTACTACGTCGCCGGCCGGAAGCCCGAGATCCTCGTCGAGTCCGGCAAGGCACCGCTGGAAGCGTTCATCCCGCAGACCCACCAGCCCGGCCACGAGGCGGAGGTCGACTTCGGCGACGTGAGCGTGCGGCTGGCCGGCGAGCTGGTGACCTGCTATTTGTTCTCCTTCCGCCTGTCGTATTCGGGCAAGGCGGTCCACCGGGTGTTCGCCTCAGCCGGCCAGGAAGCGTTCTTCGAAGGCCACGTCCACGCACTGCGGACGCTGGGCGGGGTCCCGCGGAGCAAGGTCCGCTACGACAACCTCAAGGCGGCCGTCGCACAGGTGCTGGGGCTGAGCCGGGCCCGGGTGGAAGCGGACCGGTGGATCGCGTTCAGGTCGCACTTCGGCATCGAGAGCTTCTACTGCCGGCCCGGCATCGAAGGCGCCCACGAGAAGGGTGGAGTCGAAGGCCAGATCGGCTATTTCCGCCGCAACCACTTCGTTCCGGTCCCCGAGGTCTCCTCGCTCGCTGAGCTGAACGAGATGGTCGAGCAGTGGGACCGGCAGGACGATGCCCGCCGCATCGGGTCCAGGTCCAAGACTGTCGCGGAGTGCTTCGCGCTCGAACAGCCGCTGCTGCGGCCGCTGCCCGAGGAACCGTTCGAGACGGGCCGACTGTTCACGCCGCGGGTCGACCGCTACGGCCAGATCCCGGTTCGCACCAACCGCTACTCGGTCCCGATCAGGCTGATCGGGAGACGGGTTCGGGTCGTGCTGCACGCTTCTCACCTGGTGGTTTATGAAAAGAACGTGGAAGTGGCCCGGCATGAGCGGTTGATTGCCAAGGGCGCGGTCCGTCTGGATCTGGACCACTACCTGGAGGCACTGGTCCGCAAGCCCGGCGCCTTTCCCGGCTCCACCGCGCTCGAACAGGCTCGCTCGGCGGGCAAGTTCACCCCGGTCCATGACGCCTGGTGGGATCAGGCCAAGAAGATCCACGGTGAGCGAGACGGCACCCGGGCCCTGATCGAGGTCCTGCTGCTGGGCCGGCACCTGCCTCATGAGCATGTCGTCGCCGGCCTCGCCGCTGCCCTGCGGGCTGGGGCCCTGACCGCGGACGCCGTCGCGCTGGAGGCCCGCAAGGCCGCCCAGGCCGAGACCGAACCCGGCCCCGTGGCAGACCATCTGGCTTCCGGCAAGTTGCCGGCGACGGTGACGTCTCTGAACGAGTGGCGCCTGGCTCATCTTCCGCCGGACACCAGGCCGCTGCCCTCGGTGACCCCCTATGACCAGTTGCTCCGACGCCGCCGCGACAGCGGCGGTGACCACCGTGAGGGAGAAGCACAGTGACGACCCTGCCCCGCCAGCGAGGCTTGACCGAGCAGGCCGCCGACGCCGCCATCGACACGGCCTGCCGCATGCTGCGGCTGCCGTCGATCCGCAAGGAGTTCTCCGACATCGCCGAGCGGGCGCTGAAGGAGCAGATGAGCTACCGGGGCTTCCTCGCCGAACTGATGATGGCCGAGTGCGACGACCGGGCCCGCCGCCGCTCGGAGCGGCGGATCAAGGCGGCGAACTTCCCTCGGGAGAAGTCCCTTCGGGCGTTCGACTTCGACGCGAACCCCAACATCGACGCGGCCACCGTCCACACCCTCGCCAGCTGTGAATGGATTAAGCAGGGGCAGCCGCTCTGCCTGATCGGCGACTCCGGCACCGGCAAGTCACACATGCTGATCGCCCTGGGCACCGAGGCGGCGATGAAGGGCTACCGGGTCCGCTACACGCTCGCGACGAAGCTGGTGAACGAGCTGGTCGAGGCCGCCGACGAGAAGCAGCTGAACAAGACCATCGCACGCTACGGGCGGGTTGATCTTTTGTGTATTGATGAGCTCGGCTACATGGAGCTGGACCGGCACGGCGCCGAACTCCTGTTCCAGGTTCTGACCGAGCGCGAGGAGAAGAACAGCGTCGCCATCGCCTCCAACGAGTCCTTTGGCGGCTGGACGAAGACGTTCACGGATCCGCGGCTCTGCGCGGCCATCGTCGACCGGCTGACCTTCAACGGCACCATCATCGAGACCGGCACCGACTCCTACCGCTTGGCCAGCACCCGAGCCCGAGCCGAAGAACCCGCCAAGGTCAGCTGATAGAGGCGCTCACCCGACAGCCCGCCGGCCCTCACGGGCGGCGGGCCGTCCCGCACCGCCTCTCGCTCAATCCCACCAAAGACGTGCCACGGGCTGGAGCCGGCTTACAAGGACACGGGCTCCGCATCCGTTGCCAGGCGGGCGTGGAGTTCCACGTCGAAGCGGACACCGTCGTATTCGAGCTTCTGTCGCTGCTGTCCCTCCACCGCGAAGCCGGCAGCGCGAGCCACTCCGCATGAGGCGGGATTGTTCACCCGGTGCCCGAGCTCCAGCCGGAAGAGTTCCGCGTCGTTGAAGGCCCAGCGGGCCGCAGCACGGCAGGAACGGGAAGCTATGCCCCGGCCACGGGCCGCTGCCGTCGTCCAGTAGGACACCCATCCAGTGGCATGACGCCGATCCACTGGGCCAACGCACACCTGGCCGAGAACGAGGCCACCGCCGTCGACGACGGCGAAGGAGTAGGAAGAGTCCGCAGCCCAGTGGTCACCACGAGCCGTTATCCACCGCTCGGCAGCCGGGACAGAATCAACCGGCTCGATGGACTGGCCACGCATGAGCGGATCCGCGAACGCGGTCATCACCGCCTGGGCGTCCTCGGAGTTCCATCTCCGCAGCACCAGGCCAGAGGGGGTATCTACACGATCGCGCACGACGCGAGTCTTCCTCAGCAGGCATCGCCTGTCACGTCGGTTTCCCCAGTAGCCGCGACAGCCCCGCCGGGACTCGTGTCAGGGACGTGAACCAACTTCCACCGCCGTTAGTGCCGTCATATCTCATCGACATCCGGGCGAGGAAAGATCACCAACTGCCTCCCAAACTCGTCCACATCTGCTGTTCCTAAAGATGCACGAAGCCACCTGTGCTGAGGGGGAAGTGCCGGATGGTGAATTTCTCCGTTAGCCGCCCGACCGACCTGCGCTGACCTCGATGCCACGCACGGTAGAGGCTTGTGTTTGGTCAGCAGTCTCGCGGAATGCTGGGGAACAGCACGAGCCCACGCAATCCGACATCCCAGACTGCAGAAGACGCCCGATCTGGTCAGCTAACCCGTAGAACTGCACTCCGGCGCCGCTCTACATCGCTTCCGCGCTGGTCAATGATCTGGTGACGTATGTCGCGGAGCAGAGGCTGCTTACGCCTGTGGACTGCTGACCCTTCCCCTCGCTGGCCGATTCAACGAAGGGTTGCCGTGGGGAGGTCCAGCGTGCGGATCACGTCCCATCGGTAGGCCGACGGCTCGCGCCGCAGCTCGACGATGTGCACCTGTTTCACCTCCGCCTCTACGGCGTCGAGGCCGCGCAACGGTCTCACCATGTCCCGGACAGTGGCCGCAGGTATCGCCCGGTTGCAGTAGCTGATACCGATGTGCGGGCGGAATCCCGATGTCGGCTTCCGAAGCGGCCGGCCGGCGTTCTCCCCTGCCTCGGCGAGCATGATGCGCAGATCGACCAACGGTGTCCACGGCGCGACGCTGAAGCGGATCGCGCCACGGGAGGCGGTCATGGGCACTGCCTGCAGGGAAACGGATGAGGAGGCGTCGACCTGGACGGAAGCGATCAATAGATCCAGTTGGTCCAGCGAGATCTCGGTCGACGACCCGATACGCCCAAGCGTCAGGTGTAGACCGTCTTCGTCAATGTCGTCGAAGGCGAGGGATCGCAGCGCCTGCTGGCACTGCCGAGCCCGCTGGATGAGTGCGGAGGCACCAGGAAAGGTGATCATCCAGTAGTACGCGCGAGTGGATGCAGTCCACCCGGGCCTGTCCCAGTGATTCACCATCTCGCTCACGTTGCCGAATGCGGCCCATTCGTGCGCGGCGATCACTGAGGGATCGGCCAGGGATGGAGGTGGCGCTGGCGGAAAGGAAGCCTGCACGTACTGGAGTTGCTGCACCCGCTGCTCCTCGATCGGTCACACGGCTGTGCCATCGTCGCAGACCTTGGCGATGAGCTGGGTCTGAGGGGTCGCCCTCCATGTCTGTAGCGCTTCGACGAACTCCCTTACCTTGGGCTGGCCTCGCCATCGTGCCGCGAGAGCGTTCAATTCGCCGACACGCTGAACAACAGAGCGGATCGGCGGTCCGCTCCCGGCCGAGAGCACCTGCTGCCCAATCGACATTGCGTGTTCGACCTCCGGGCTTGTCCCGTTGAGGAGGGCCGTCGCCACGTCCAGACCGACCAGAGCGCGACTCCATGCCGAATCGGATTGCTCTACGAGATCGTCAATCTGGTCGGCACACTCCAGGACCCGCCGAGTGTTGCCGAGAGCGAGATGGGCAGTAGCCGCGTTCGCCAACGTTCGGGCGGCGCCATAAGGGGCAAAGGAGATGCAGGAGGTCAGCCCGCCAGGTAGTCCATGCCGCACGGTGAGTTCCTCTGCGACGGCAAGTGCCCGTTCAGCTCCCGCCCTGTCGCCCATCTTGCCCAGCGCCCTTGCCCGCCCATTGGCCAACAGTCGGATGGCCTGCGGATGCGCCGGCGCAAGGTCGACGCCAGCGTCTGCCCACCCAACGGCTGTGACGAAATCGCCTGAGTAGTACGCGTTGAGGGATCGGGTGCCGGCGATCCACATGAGGAGTTCTTGATCGCCGACGGCACTCGCGAGTTTCTCGGCCTCAGCGCAGTACGCCTCTGCCAAGGAGTCACGGCCGGCGTTCACAGCCATGTAGCCGAGCAGTCCGGAAGCTTGTGCCGCCAAACGAAACAGTGCCTCTTGCTGGCGGGGTGGCTGCCGCCCTTCCAAGAGTTCTTGCACGTATCTGCGCAGGTCTTCCGCCTCGGGTGCCATCCGATGCGGGCCTCTGGCCTCGTAGCGCGCCACGATGTCCTCCACCGACCGCTGCAGGACCTTCACGCTCTCGGGGTCCGTGTTTGAGGAGGTGGTGGCGTTCATTCTCCTGGCGACGGCGAGAGGGCTCTCCCATTCGTAGGGCGGGATTTCCTCGGGTGGAGGAGCAGCCCAACCGTCGCCTCCCATAGCACGAGGTGCGGCAGCAGAACGCGCAAGTGGCAGCCGCACGAGCTCAGGCGGGACTCCTAGTCCATCGAGCAGCCTGGTGATCTTGTCGATGTGCGTGAGGGGCCGAGTCCCATTTTCCAGCATGGACAATGCGGACTGACTCAGGCCCGTCATCTGAGCCGTGTCCTCCTGCCGAAGCGAGGCAAGGCGGCGCACCAAGCTCAGCGTCTTCCCCAAGTCCCATGCGGCCAGAGCCTCCTGCACCTGGTGATCCCGCCAAACATGCTCCGGAACCCTCGACGACAGATCCGCGTCGCCGACACCAAGGATGCGAGCACATGCCCCGCACCGCGAAGTGACGTTGTACCGACTCAACCGGCAACCACACCGGCTGCAGCACCGATTCACCTCCCCGACCACCACGTCTCCCGTCCCCTGGGCTCGACCAACGCACAGTGTTTGGTCGTTATCACTTCAGTGATATCACCGTCGGGATGTGCGGCGAGGAAGTGCGGCAGACATCCTCAACCTCCTGCCAACTAGCGGGAGAAGCGCGGTAGACGCGTCTCCACCTGGCCAATAGACCGGATCCAGTCCGGGCTTCAGAAGGTGTTGGCCTACCGCGGCGCTGCACTCAGCCAGGTGTCGTGCCGTACCGATCAATTGACTTGGCCGGATTCAAGCGTTGAGGCGACGTCCGTGACCGGAAGGTGAGGGTGGCAGTGATCGACAGGTTCGCTCCTGCCATTCATCTTCCCGGGCCGTGTACCAGCCGAGACCACCTCCTTTCCCCGGTTCCTAGCCAGTCAGGGATCGAAGGAGTTGTCAGAGAGGAATCTTCTCAGATGTGCCTGCACCAGCCGCCCTGTCCAGTTCCCGACGCGTCTGACTGCGAGGCCGCGCGTCCAGTGGTTCAGCACCCGGAGCAAGGGTGGTCGCTCTTGTGTAACGGGGTGGTTCTCCTCGACGACACAGGGGCAATTCGTCCCGATGGCGAAAGTGTCGCCCCGCACCTGTTTGGCAGGTCGAAGTCCCATCAGCCGGCCTCATCCGAGCTCCGGCGCACCACCAGCTGTGGTGCGTGATCGGCAATGCCCGGTCATGCCGTTTCGCTGGTTTCACGTTCCGGTGGAGCCAGAAGCCGTGGGGGAGCGTCCCCGGTGAGCGCCTGGCCGTGAGAGGGCGGCATCTGCTTTGTCCCCACGAGGACCAGCTCTTTCACCGAGGTGGGTGCCACCCCTTCCGCGTGTGGCTTCTCCCGCAAGATCCAACTGTTGTCACCGATTCAGAGCCACTGCCGCGCAGCTGGATGCGATGCGCGCAACGAGGCCGCAGCACGTCGCCGCAGCTGCCTGACCGTCGCACCGGTCTTTGCCCTTCCCGTATCCACTCCAGCTCGAAGCCGGGCCCCCTTTTCAACCTGCTGTGATCGAGGAGTCTTCATGAGCCGCCAAAGGCCAGTCGAATACGGAGATGGGTGGTCGTGTTGACCAGCACTCCGATGGCCCGGCCCCGCATGAGCATTCCCGGGAGCGTCCTCGATTGGGCTTCCTACGTGATCGGCCCCATCACGCTCGTACGCCACACTTCGTGGGATCGGGGAAACTCCAAGGTCTGGGAGCTGACCTGTCCCGACAGCACCCGGTACTTCCTAAAGATCTCGCCCTCCAAGGCGCTCTACGCACGCGAAACTCATGCCTACCGCTTCGCTGTGCCCTCCCTTGGCCCCGACCGCGCTCCCCGTCTCCAGGCCGCCGACCCCGATCAGCTGGCCCTGCTGCTCACAGCAGCACCCGGCCAGCCCGTCGCCGCGGGGCTCACCATGCGCGACCTCCTCAAGGTGCACCGTCAGGTCGGCTGGCTGCTGCGCGCGCTCCATGACGCTCCGCGCGCCTCCAGCAGCGCTAGTTGGGACTTTCTCGCGGAGGTCCGCGCGCGAACGGAATCCGTGGGCAAACACGTAGCTGCGGCAGGTGACCTGCTCACGCGCGCCGAGCAGGAGACGGTGCTTCGGCTGGCCAGGAACCTCCCGCACCTGGAGGCGTGCCCTGCCGCCTTCATCCACGGCGACGCGCAGGAACGCAACGTTCTCTGGGACGGGCGTAGCGATTGCGCTGCCCTGCTCGACTTCGAGCGGGCGCGACCTGCTTTGGCTGTTGATGACTTCGTGCATCTGGCCGTCGGCCCGTGGCAGCAACAACCGCGGCTGCGGAGGGTGTTCTTCACAGGGTACGGACGGGAGCTGACAGGGCCCGAGCGGCAGGTGCTGCCGGCGCTGGCTGCGGCGGATGCTGTCAGCGGCTTGGTGTGGGGCACGCGTGCCGGAGACAACGAAATCGCTCATCGTGCCCGCGTGACGCTCAAGCTGCTTTGCAAGGGAGCAGTCCTGTGACCCTGCACGAGGCGACGGGCCGCCCGTCCGACGGCCGAAGGCCAGGATCCACCAGCACCGTCGGTCGCCGTATGCGTGAGCCGCCATGTCGAGAGGCAGGCCGAGACCTGGCTGGAGGGGGGCCGCATGAAAGCGCGCCGGACGGAGCAGGGCGGTGCCTTCGACGGACTGTTGCTGACGGCGCGGGAGTCGGCCGGAATCCTCGACGTCAGTACACAGGTCGTGGAGCATCTCGTCTCCGCGGGATATCTCACCGCGGTGTATCGCGGTCAGCACTGGTTCGTCACCCTCTCCAGCGTCCTGGCATACCGGCGCCGGCGCGGTCACTCGGCGCGAAGCCTTCAGTTGGCAGCATGCTCCCAGGAGGCCCCGCGCTCTTCGTAAGAGCGCGCCCCTTGCCGAGCCGTTATGTCGCGGACTCGATGAGCCTCTCGTCTCCGGTCGACTCCTGTGGGGAGCGACCGGCCGCAGACGAGGCCGTACGCCGAAGAGCAGACCTCGGGCACTTCCTGGGCCTGGTGCTCCCTTCCCCCCGCTTTCCCTCCGACCGCCTATGTGAGGAGCAGCCCGTGACCATCACCGCTGTCCGCCCCCAAGCTGTTCACAGATTCGGGGACTTGGCGCCGCCCCGGCTCTGTATGGAATGGCCCTGGCACGAAAACGAACCGGTTCCCGGCTCCCTGCCCGTCACGCAATGCTGGGGTTGGCTCTTCGTGCCCGACGGACGCTGCCTCGTCCTGATCGACACCCGCCGCAGACTGCCGATGCTCCCGGGCGGAACCGTCGAGACACAGGACGCCGACCCCACGCAGACCCTCCAGCGAGAAGCCCACGAGGAAGCACACCTCGCGCTTGGACCGACGCATTACCTCGGGTACCTGCACGACACGACCTCGGCTGCGTACATCGGAATCGGCGCCTGTGCTCGCGTCCGCATGGCCAGCGTCATAACCCATATCGGGCCTTCCGTCCCCGACGCGGCCACCGGCGACACCATGCTTCGCCTGATCGCCACGCCGCACCGCATCGTCGAGCTGTTCGGCTGGGGAGAGCAGGGACGCCAGCAGGCTGACGCCGCGATCCGCGCCGCCACCGGCCTGTGGAACTACCCCATTGCTCCCCAGTCCCCGGACATACAGCACGTCCCCGTCGAAGGGCTCCGCCCATGAAAGAAGAACCCGCCTCGACTCCCCGCGGGGCCTCTGCAGACGGCGATGCGACGCCGGATCACGAGGAGCTGTTGTTCGGCGGCCCGTTGCGTTACGACATGGGTTGGAACAAGCACCAGGACGCGTTCCTTCAGCTGAACCTTCGTTCCATGGTCACCCAGCTCCCGAAGCTGCTGTCCGGCACCATCCGACTGGCTGGGCAGGCGGACCGGCGAGCTCTGCGGCTGGTCGCTCTCGCGGAGGTCGGCCGGGGAGTGAGCCAGGCCGTCGGCCTGATCGCGGTCAACCGCGTGCTCAGCCACCTGCTGGACGGCGGCAGTACCGTCGACCGGCTCAGCCACGCGGCTCCTGCCCTGGCCGCTGCCGGCCTCACCGCCATGGTCTCGGCCGTCTTACGCGCCTTGTCCACTGCGGGCACCGGGCAGCTGGAGCCGAAGGTCGAGCGGGTCGCCACCGAGATGTACCTCTCCCACACCGCGAACGTGGAGCTGGCGGCGATCGAGGACGAGGAATTCCACCGGCTCCTCGACAGCGCCCAGTACGGGGCCGGATCCGCGCGGCGGTTGGTCAGGTACAGCACCAGCATCGTCAACGCCCTGTTGTCCCTCGTCGCCACCGCCGGGGTTCTCTCCGTGCTGCACCCTGTTTTGTTGCCGATGCTCGTGGCGATGTCCCTGCCCAGCGCGTGGGCGGCCCTGTCCGTGGCGCGCCGCCGCTACCTGTCTTTCCACGCCTACGTCCAGCACGCTCGTGCTGGGCAGCTGATCAGCCGCCTGCTGATCAGCACCGACGCAGCCCCCGAAATCCGCGTCCACGGTGTCGCCCCGTTCCTACTTCGTAGCTTCCGTGCCATCTCCGAATCCCAGGAGGCCGAGCAGAAACGCCTGTCCCGCCTGGCCGCACGCACCGGTCTGATTGCTGCCGCATGGAGCGGGCTGGCCGCCGTGGCCACCTACGCCACCCTCGGCGGGCTGCTGTGGACCGGAGCCATGGCGTTGTCGGTGGGTGGGACTGCCGTCCTGGCCATCCGTAACGGAGCCTCCAGCCTCCAAAACCTCGTCCAGCAGATCAACTCCGCACACGAGGACACCCTGTTTATCGGTGACCTCCACCAGCTGTGCAAGGAAGCCGACACCCGAGCCATCCCCACCGACGGTCTCTGCCTGCCCGACCATCCCAAGCAGATCACCTTCGAAGACGTCCACTTCACCTACCAGGGCAAGGACACAACCCGCGCTCTGACCGGCGCCACCCTGACCATCCCCACGGGGAAAGTCGTTGCCCTCGTCGGTGACAACGCCAGTGGCAAGAGCACCTTGACCAAGCTGCTGTGCGGGCTCTATCAGCCGGATGCTGGGCGCGTCCTGTGGGACGACACCGACGCCGCGCTCGTCGACCGCTCAGCGCTCATCGACAAGATCGCCGTCGTCGGGCAGGACTTCTACCACTGGCCCTTCACTGCCGCCGTCAACATTGCCATCGGCCGCCCCGACGACCCGATCGTCCAGGAGCGCCTGGACCAGGCCATCGAGTCCGCCGGTGCCACCGAACTGGTCAAGGAGCTGCCGCGTGGCCTCAAGACGCTCCTGGCCCGCGGATACAAGGGCGGCCACAACCTCTCGGGCGGCCAGTGGCAGCGCCTGGGCATCGGCCGGGCCCACTACCGGGCAGCCGACGTGCTGATCGTCGACGAACCCACCGCCGCCCTCGATGCCAAGGCCGAACAGGAATTTTTCGACAACATCCGCACCCTGGCCGCAGCCGGCCAGACCGTCCTGCTCATCACCCACCGGCTCGGCTCGGTGCGCACAGCAGACCTGATCCACGTCCTCGACCACGGCCGCGTCGTCGAAAGCGGCACGTTCGACGAACTCCTCGACGACAGCGGCCCGGGGGTCTTCCGCGACCGCTACCGCATCCAGGCAGCCCAGTACACAACGATCCCCACCCAGAGCGTGACCGCCTCCGACACCACAGCGAGCAGCCCCCGATGACCCGCACACCACGCAACCGCCCCCGATGGCGCATGCCCGCGGACCAGCAGTCCGAAATACCGACGGACCGACAGCCGATGGTCTCTGTAGCAGTCCTCGTCGTCGCCGCACCCGACCTCTTGATCGTCACCGATCCCAACCGCCGTGGCTATATCGAACTCCCGGGCAGCCTCACGCACCGCCACGAGACGCCTGAAGCGGCGGCCGAGCGGGTAGTTCGCGACCTGCTTGGCCTCACCCTGCCGACTGGACAGTTGGTTGGCATCGACAGGGTCGAGCATCCCAACAGGTCCGTCATCACCCACATCTTCGCCGCCGGCCCACTGACCCGACGGCAGACCCGCACCCTCAGACTCCACAACACCGGCGACACCGTCCGGCTCCTGTCCACCGCCAACGCCCTGCCCCTCCTGCCACCACGATCCCGGGCGAGAGCCGCCGCCGGGCTCAAAGCCCTCGCGGCAGATACCGTCGCCCACCTCGGCACCGGAGCCATACCGTCCAACAACCGGTCCTCCGCCCGGCCGGCACGGAGGAAGAGAGCCACAGCGGCTCCGGCAATTCGCCAGCCTGCCGTGCTGGTCGAGAGCAGCGCTGTGATCACGGACCGGCAGGATCGGCTCCTCATCGTTCGAGACAACGCCACCGAAGCGTGGCGCCTTCCGGGTGGCGCGGCTGATACCGGCGTCGGCGAAACGCCACGAGAGATCGCGGAGCGCTACGCGCTCCGAGGGCTCGGCCAGTCGATGGCGCTCGACCAGCTGCTCGCCATCGACTGGTGCCGCTTCTCCTCTCGCCCCGTTCAGGTGCACTACTTCTACGGAGCGGAGACGCCCGGCTGCCTCCGCATCGACAGCGTTCTGTGTCCACAGCGCGGCCCCTCGGTACGGAAGTTCATCCCTCCGGCCGCAGTCAGTACGTTCCTCTCGCCGCAGGACACCCGGCGCGTGCACGCCTGCCTCACAGCCCGCGCGGCACAGACCGGGGCCGTCGAACTCTCCGACGGTTACCCCGGATCCCACCTCTCTCTCCCGCAGGTCGGCGCAGGTTGCTCCCGCACCAAATCCATCCAGCAGGCATGAAGCTCCCGCACCTCCTGCACCGCCGCCTGGCTTGCACCAGGCCGGCCCGTACGAAGATCGGAGACATCCATGGCCGGCCTCATCGAGGACTACGGGCTGATAGGCGACACACAGACGGCCGCCCTCGTCGGCAGGAACGGCTCAATCGACTGGGCGTGCCTGCCGCGCTTTGACTCCCCGGCGGTGTTTGCAGGGTTGCTGGGCACGGAGGAGCACGGGTTCTGGCAAATCCGGCCTGAGCACGTCGGCCGGGCCGCGCAGGCGGATCGCCGGCGCTATGTCGGGGACTCTCTGGTGCTGGAGTCGGAGTGGGACACCCCGCGCGGCACGGTCCGCGTGGTCGACTTCATGCCGCCCCGTGATGGTGCGCCGCAGGTGATCCGCATCGTGGAGGGCGTCAGCGGGCGGGTCCCGATGCGTTCGGAGCTGCGGATGCGGTTCTCCTACGGCTGGGTCGTGCCGTGGGTGCACAAGATCGACGACCGTACGGTGGCGGTGGCCGGGCCCGATTCGGTGTGGCTGGACACCGAGGCGGAGACCTACGGCAAGGACCTGACGACCTTCTCCGACTTCACCGTTTCCCCAGGTGAGCGGATCGCGTTCACGATCAGCTGGGAGCCCTCGCACAAGCAGCCGCCGGCCGTCGCCGACCCGGAGGGGTCGCTGGAGGCCACCGAGGAGTTCTGGCGCGAGTGGGTCGAGCACTGCACGTACCACGGCCCCTACCGGGATGCGGTGGTGCGCTCGCTGATCACGCTGAAGGCGCTGACCTACGCGCCGACCGGCGGGATCGTGGCGGCGCCGACGACCTCGCTGCCGGAGTGCCTGGGCGGGGTCCGTAACTGGGACTACCGCTTCACCTGGCTGCGGGACGCGGCGATCACCCTGTCCTCCCTGCTGCGCACCGGCTACCGCGAGGAGGCGCGGGCCTGGCGGGAGTGGCTGCTGCGGGCGGTGGCCGGCGACCCGGACAACCTCCAGATCATGTACGGCATCGCCGGCGAGCGGGAACTCGGCGAGAACGAGCTCCACTGGCTTCCCGGGTACGAGGACTCCCGTCCCGTACGGGTCGGCAACGGCGCCGCGGGACAGCTCCAGCTCGATGTCTACGGCGAGGTCACCGAGGCGCTGCACCTGGCGCACATGACGGGGCTGGCCCGTAACGACTACGCCTCGCTGCTTCAGCTCAAGCTGATCCAGTGGGTGGAGAAGCACTGGGACGAGCCGGACGAGGGCATCTGGGAGGTCCGCGGCCCGCGCCGGCACTTCGTGCACTCCAAGGTCATGACCTGGGTCGCGGTCGACCGCACGGTCAAGCTGATCGAGTCCGGGGATGTCGACGGACCGCTGGAGCGCTGGAAGGACCTGCGCGAGACGATCCACCGGGACGTCTGCGAGAACGGCTACGACAAGGAACGCAACACCTTCACCCAGTCCTACGGCTCGCAGGAGCTGGACGCCTCGCTGCTGCTGATCCCGCAGATGGGATTCCTGCCGCCGGACGACAAGCGCGTCATCGGCACCATCGAGGCGATCCAGCGGGAGCTGTCCACCGAGGACGGCTTCGTGCTGCGCTACCCGACGTCCGGTGCGGATGACCTCGGGGTGGACGGTCTGGAAGGGGAGGAAGGTGCCTTCCTGGCCTGCTCGTTCTGGCTCGCGGACGATCTCGCGATGATCGGCCGGGTGGACGAGGCCCGCAAGCTCTTCGAGAAGCTGCTCTCGCTCCGCAACGATCTGGGCCTGCTCGCGGAGGAGTGGGACCCCAAGGCCCAGCGGCAGGTGGGCAACTTCCCGCAAGCGTTCAGCCATGTTGCTCTGGTTGACGCTGCGCTCCGGCTCGAAGCCCTTTCGCCGGACCTGGCGGTGGCATGACGCCCAAGAGGGTACAGCGCCGTGACACTTCACCTTTCCCTGGTCGTTGCTTTGACCGTGATCGTGTGTCTGCTCGTCCGCAAGGCCGGGCTGAAAATCGGCCACGCCGTGGCAGCCATCTTGCTGGGCTTCTATCTTCAGGGAACCTCGCTCGCTCCCAGCATCAGCCAGTTCGCCCAGGCTGTGATCACGGCGATCAGCAGCCTCCGTCTCTAGGCCGACCGCCCGGATGTACCGGGTTGGCCGGCGCCGCAGGGATACACCGGGCGCGCACGCCCCGAGGCGTACCCAGCGGCCTCACTCAGCCCCACCCTTGCGAGGACTCATGACGCCCCTGACGAACACAGTCCCCGGCCCCGCGATGTGCACCTCGGTCGGACATCAGGTCAAGCCACCCGCAGGCCCCAACGCCTCAGCCGCATGCGAGACGACCTGATGCGCCCGGTGTATCACCCGGCCGGCGGTGACGACGACCTTCGCGTGGCCATGGTCGAACTCCAAGCAGGCCGGTGGAGAGCCGCTCGGAATCTGCTGCTCGCCACCAGCTCGCGTGGGCTCAGAACCTCGCGCACGCAGGTCCTTGCAGTCGCCGCCGCGGGCGCCGACGTCGTAGACGTGTGGCTGGCCGAGGAGCCGGACGCCTACGACCCGCAGGTGATGCGCGCTCGGGTGTTCGTGGAGAGAGCCCTGCGTGCCCACCGCCAACAACACACCGGTGTCGCCGAATTCGAGACGCGGGCCCGGCATGCGGCGCAGATGGCTGCGCAGCGCGCTCCGCAGGATCCGGTCCCCTGGGTGTGCCTGCTGGCCCTAGCTCAGGTCGACAGGAACCAACGCCGGCCCGAACACCGCGTGCGGTCGGCAGAACCGATGCTGCCGCCAGGACCGTGGCAGCTGCTGGACGAGGTGGTCCGACGCGATCCCTACAACCGCGAGGCGTACCACCGGGTCCTGCAATTCCTGCTCTCCCGCAACGCTCCGCCCTCCGCGCAGCTCGCCTCCGTCTTCGACTTCGGGCGCTGGGTGGCGTCCTGGGCACCGGCCGGAACACCCATGCTTCTCCTGCCCGCCTACGCCCAAATCGAGCAGTGCCGCCTACAGAGAGCCGACGGAAGGGTTCATCCCCTGTGGCGGCGACAGTGGGCCGAGGAGCCCATGCACTCGTACTCCCTCGACGCCTTCCACGGCTGGTTCAAGAAGGCCGATCCCGCTATGCGGTCTCTGACCGACCTGAACTACCTGGCCTACGCGCTGTGGGCCGGTCACCAGTACCTGGAGGCGGCCGCGGTGTTCACCGCGATGGAGCCCTACGCGACACGCGAGCCGTGGGCTTCGCTCGAAGAACGGCCACCTGGACCCCACGGCGGTCAGGAATTGATGCTCCGGGCTCGTAGGGAGTCGTTGGCCTACGCGAACAGCCATGTCCCTCCCGCTTCCCCGCGCCAGAGCCCTGCTGGGCACACCAGCCGATTGGCATGAACCTGCTTATCTCGCCTCGACTTCGTCCCTTACCCCTGGAGGTTTCGTGTTCCGCTCAGGACCACCCCGTCACACCGCTCGTGTCCGTTCTGACGATGCCTACTTGCGTGAACTCGGCTATGAACCCGTGCTGACGCGCCGGATGGGGTCCTTCGGCAACTTCGCCATCAGCTTCTCCGTGATCTCAGTTCTGTCCGGGTGCATGACCCTGTACGGCTTCGGCCTGACCACGGGCGGCCCGGCCGTCATGATGTGGGGCTGGCTCGCGGTCGGCGTGATGGTGATGTTCGTTGGTGGCGGTCTCGCGGAAGTGACCTCCGCCTACCCGACATCCGGGGCTCTGTACTTCCAGGCCGAGCAGCTCGGCGGCCGCAAATACGGCTGGTACACCGGCTGGCTCAACCTCCTCGGCTTGCTGGGCGCGATTGCCGGCATCGACTACGGGGCCGCGCTGTTCGCCGGCGCCTTCTTGAACCTCCAGTTCGGCTTCGAGCCGACCGAGGGCAAGACCATGGTGATCTACCTAGCCATCCTCGCCCTGCATGCCGGACTGAACCTGTTCGGCGTCCGCCTGGTCAGCATCCTCAACAGCATCAGCGTCTGGTGGCACCTCGCCGGAGTTGCCGTGATCGTCGGCGCTCTGGCCATCGTGCCCGCACACCACCAGGACGCGAGCTTCGTCTTCGGCAAATTCGTCAACGACACCGGCTGGTCTTCCTCGCTGTACGTCGTGCTGGTCGGCCTGCTGCTCGCCCAGTACACCTTCAGCGGTTACGACGCCTCCGCTCACCTGTCGGAGGAGACCACCAACGCCCAGGTGTCCGCCTCACGCGGCATCATCCGGGCGATCGGTTGGTCGTGGGTTGCCGGCTTCGTCCTACTGGCCGGGCTGACCTTCGCCATCCAGGACTACGCAGCAACGCAGGCCACAGCGACCGGGGTTCCGCCCGCCCAGATCTTCCTGGACGCGCTCGGGCCGGCAGGGGCCAAGGCGCTGCTGCTGGTGGTCATCGTCGCCCAGCTCTTCTGCGGAAACGCCGAGACAGCCGCGGCGTCCCGGATGGTGTTCGCCTTCAGCCGGGACGGCGCACTGCCGGGATCGGGCCTGTGGCGGCGGGTGCACTCGCGCACCGGCACCCCGCGGAACGCCGTCTGGCTGGCCGTCGGCGTCGCCGCGCTGCTCGCCGTGCCGAGCCTGTACAGCCCGACGGCTTACGCGGCGATCACCAGCATCAACGTCATCGGCATCACCCCCGCCTACGCCATCCCCATCTACCTGCGGATCAAGCACCGCAACCGCTTTGCACCCGGGCCGTGGAACCTGGGCCGGTGGGGTGTGTCGATCGGCTGTATCGCCGTCGCGTGGGTGGCGTTCGTGACCGTGCTGTTCTGCCTGCCGCAGGCGGCCCCGGTAACCGTCGAGTCCTTCAACTACGCCCCGGTCGCACTGATCGCAGTGCTGTTGCTGGCCTGGCTCTGGTGGCGTGTCGCGGGAGAACGCACCTACGACGTACCGGCCCACCACGTTGACCGCTCCATGGACCGCTTCGACCAGGAGATCGTATGACCCCGCCCCCTGCCGACTCCGGCAACCGATCCGGTCCGCTCCCCACGGCCCCTGGGCAACGGGAGAGCGATGGGCCCGCCAGCCAGCTCACGCTCGACCAGTTGCGCGAGCACGTTGCCGCGGGGCGGGTCGACACCGTGCTGCTGGCCGTCCCGGACCTGCAAGGCCGACTGAAGGGCAAACGCTACGGCGCGCAGCACTTCCTCGACCGCCTCGCCACCGGCAGCGCCGACATGTGCGCCTACGTGCTGGCCACCGACGTCGACATGACCCCCGCGGACGGCTTCGCACTCACCTCGTGGGCCACCGGCTACCAGGACCTGAGGGTCACCCCGGCGATCGAGACGCTGCGCCTCACGCCGTGGATGCCGAAGAGCGCCTTGGTCCTCGGCGACGTCGTCGACCACAACGCCGCCCCAGTCGAAGTGGCCCCGCGCCAGATGCTGCGTCGCCAGCTGACCCGCCTGGCGCGCCACGGGCTGCACGTCAAAGCGGGCCTGGAAACCGAGTTCGTGCTCTACCAGGGCACCTACGAACAGGCCGCCGAACGCGCCTACCAGGAGCTGCGGCCCCTGACCGCCGAGAACCTCGACTACTCCCTGGACCACTCCCCGGCCGCAGACCGGTTCCTCCGCCGACTACAAGCCGCGCTCGCCGGCGCCGGCCTTCCCGTGGAAGCGGTCAAGGCGGAGGGCGCACCCGGCCAAGTAGAGGTCACCTTCCCCTACGGGGAGGCTCTGGCCTCCTGCGACGGACATCTGGCCTTCAAGCACGCCGTGCGCGCCATCGGCAGCCGAGCCGGCCTGGCTCCCACCTTCATGGCAGCGCCGGAGACCGGTGTCGGCAGCGGACTCCATCTGCACATCTCGCTGTGGAAAGACGGCACCAGCGTGATCAGCGACTCCGGCGACGCCCTGTCCACACTGGCCCAGCACGCCATCGCCGGGCTCCTCGATGCCCTCCCGCAGATGGGCGTGCTCTACGCACCGAACATCAACTCCTACAAGCGATACGCGCCCGGCTCTTTCGCGCCCACCACGGCCAGCTGGGGCTACGACAACCGCACCTGCGCCATCCGCGTCGTCGGCCACGGCGAAGGCCGACGACTGGAAGTCCGCGTCCCAGGGGCGGACGCCAACCCCTACCTCGCACTGACCGCAGCCGTCGCAGCGATCAACCACGGAATCGAGCATGGCCTCAAGCCCGGCCCCGCTGAGACCAGCAACGCCTACCGCGAAGGAACCACACCTCTACCAAGGACCCTGCACCAGGCAATGATCGCCTTCCGGCACAGCCCCACCGTGCGCGAAGCCCTCGGCACCGACGTCGTCGAGCACTACACCCACCTCGCCCAACTGGAACGCGACCACCACCACCGCATCGTCACCGACGCGGAGCGCCGCCGGTGGCTCGCTCGGGCCTGACCGCATCGGGCGGGGGTGGGCCGCTGACGGCGGCGGATCGCGGAATTCTGGGGCGGACGTTGCGTCAGCCGCTCAGGTCGACCGGCTCAGTGCTTGGTATAGCGAGCGACGAAAGCCCGTTCCGTCTCAGAGAGGCGCCGCGGAGACCCCGTGTCGAGGTTATAGGCGACAATCTTGGTGGTGGCTTCGACATACAGTTGCTCGGCATCCTTGATCGCGTAGGCGAGTTCAAAGGTGGCGGCGGATGCCTTGGTGACCCAGACGTGCACATCGACGGGTTCGGGCCCGTAGAACAGTGGGGCGCGGTAGTCGATGATGGTTTGGCTCACGACGAAGGCGTTTGAGCGGCGCCCTTCTTCGTTCGTGGCGACGACTTCTTGGAACATACGCGTGCGGGCTTCCTCCATGTAGCGGAGGAATTGCGCGTTGTTGACGTGACCGTAGGCATCGGCGTCGCTCCAGCGCAGCGGGCAGGCATAGGTGTACTGGTGCACGGGATTGGATCTTTCTTCAGACTTCAGAATGGAAGAGCTGGCCATAGAGCATCAGGGCAGGCGAATCGGTGCAGACCAGCACGCCTTTCCCTACCCGGCCTTTGCCTGGGAATCACGAGACGAGTTCGGCTTGCACTTCGCGGGCTATGCCTCGGGGAGTACGCAGCGCTGGACTGTGCCCGTCCAGGTCCCGCTGGATTTCGCGCAAGAGACTTTGCTGCTGGTCGAGTTCGTAGAGGAGCTGTTGGACTCGGTCCGCGGCAGCCTCGGGGGCAGCCGGCAAGGCGATCCGCGTGAGGCTCTTCAACTCGGCTCGTGCGTCACCGTGTATTGCGGCGGGCGGAACGCGGGCGATCAGTGTGGAGGGCGATACTTGCGAGACGCCCCATTCACCGGGTGCTTCCTCAACTGCCCAGACCACATTGCGAGTCGATGGCGACAGAGTCAGCTGGGAGGCTGGCCCCATGAGGCGGCTGAGCGCGGGCAGGGAAATTCCGTCCTTGCCGGCCTTGGCCGCGGCCTTCTCTGCGCTTTCGACCACCAGACGCGCAGTGTGGAGGTCCATGTCGCGGAGGCGATCGGCTTCCGCGATGCGTGCTTGGGCACGGCTGCGTTCATGAGCCGTGTTGTGTGTTTCCTCTGCCCATGCGTTGCGTGGGCCGCCCAGCGCATCCCGTTGGGCATCCGGTTCCGCTTCCACCCAGGTCATCACAACGAAGCGGCAGTCCGGCATGATCGCCGGGTATGCCACGTGGCTGACGATCTCGATCGTCTTCCAGCCGAGGGTGGGGACGCTGGCGAGGAACACGTGGCCATCGCGATGCTCGACGAGGTCGGCGTCCGCGTCCCAGATCTTCTGGATCTCGGGATTCTTCTTAACGTCCGCGATCAGTTCCTGAAGATCAGTGTCACCGCCGTGGGTGGTCAGCGCGAAGCGCAGCATCCGGACGAAAACCGCGGCGTGCTTGTGCCAGTCGTGGTAGGTGGCACGCCCTTCCGGAGTGGTCAGCGCCCACCTGATGATGTTGGCGCGCGGCTCCATGACCCACGGCCACAGCTCGGCCATGGCCTTGTTGTAGGCGAGGATGTTCCAGTTGCGGTCGGACAGGTAGGTCGGCGAGGGCATCTGGCGGTCGATGAGCAGCCTCAGGGCCGGCCCGAGCTCGGGCCGACCGTCAGCTGTCGAGGCTCGCAGGTAGGTGCCGACGTTGTAGAGCAGTAGGGCGTGGCGTTCGTCGGCGTCCAGCTTCAGCAGGTCTGCCAGGGCATCGCACTGGGGCTGCGAGAACCGCGGGGTCGCGCCGCGCTCGATGTTGCGGTACGTGCGCTCACCGATTCCCAGGGCACGCGCTAGGACGATCTGGTTGACGCCGGCGGCCTTCCGCCACCGCTTCAACATCCCGCCGAAACCCATGTATTGCCCGGCTACTCCGACGGGCGCCGCAGATATGCCCTTCTTGGCAGCCGTGTCGTCACTTTCGGCCCGCCGCCTCGCGGCCATCAGCCTCTCCCTGTCATTGCGTTGGCGTGACAGGAGACACTCGCTTTTGGGCATGCAAAAAAAGGGACAGCGCAGCCGCCGTCCCCCGCCCTTAACGTCTCCCCGCTAAAACCATACGCGGTATTTGAACGATCTTGACCACGTGTGGCGGCAGCCACATACTCGCGAGAATGTGACTGTCAAGTATTAAATTAAGGCTCCCAGTGATCGCGCTCTCGATCGCCAGTGAACCGGACATCCCACCCTCGCGCTTACGTCTGATCTGTGAAACCGGCAAATGTTTGCCGATTTTCGCTGCTGCCCTTCAGTGTTGGTCTAGACCGGCGGTGCAGTCACCTCTTCTGCTCCGCCAGAATTCCGCATATCCCCTAACCTGCAAGGGAGTTGTGCGCTAGGGGTCACCCAGGTGGACCGTCCGTAAGCTCGCGACCTATGCAGCTAAAACGGGCATACGGTCTGCTTTGACGGAGCTTCTCGGTCTTGGCTTAAATCCTTACGACCAGCCGATTCGACAGAGCGTTGCGGCATCAGACACAGGAGGTCACGTGGAGATCAATTTCGGAGTCCGCAGTCCAACTCGAACTCTCCACGCCCCGCATCTGCAGTCGGCCGTCGCCTCCACTGCGAGTTGCAGCGAGCCCTGTAGCTAAGTCTGGATCTTGAGGCCGTCCTTGCGTATGTTCGTCGTCCCTCGCCGGGCACCCCGCTCAGCGACAGACAGCAGGTAGGAAACATATGCGGGGCACATGATCGGGGCGGTTCCGTCAGCCCGTAAGACAGCGACGGCGCCTGAGAGCGGTAACTCCCAGACGCCGGACGCCAAATGGCACTCCTGCCCCGGCAAGGGCTGGAGATTCACCCATCGCCGCACTGGCCCTTTTCCACGAGGCACACCGGTGCGGGTTCACTACGAAGGAGAGTGTTGCATGTCGCTTGCCCTGCGCAAAAGGCCGGAGCGCCCGGCCGGCATGGCAGCCTTCCGCACTTCCTGCTCCCCGGGACGGCTCCAGCAACGTTGGGGGGTGGTCCATGATGCGCCTCTCACCAGCGCTCGCCAGCAGCGCCTGGCCCGCCTGTTTGCGAAAATGGTGCCTGGAGCTTCCGCCCTCCGCGTTTCGCGGCGACAGCCTGGCCAGAGCTGGTCGAGTTCCTGCGCCCGCGCGTACGACGGCCAGGGGGAGCCCATAGCCCTCAACCGAGCCCAGCGCGTGACGCTCGCCCACTGGGTGATCCGCGCCAACGCTGAGCTGATGGGGGGCGAGGCATACGACCTCAGCCTGACCACCGGGAGCCTGCGGCCCGCCGCCGAGGCGTGCGCTGCCACTGGCAAGGGGTGCTAACCGTGGCCAGGATCCGCACTATCAAGCCCGAAGCCTTCACCAGCGAGTCGCTCGCGGAGGTGAGCGTCCACGCCGAGCGGACGTTCTTCGGCCTCCTCACCCAGGCCGACGATCACGGTCGTTTCCGCGACAACCCGGCCATCGTCGCCGGGCTCCTCTGGCCCCTGCGCGCCGAGCACACTCCGGTCCACGTCGAGGACGACCTGCAACAGCTGGCCGACGCCGGGCTGATCTGCCGGTACACCGGCTGCGACGGCCGCCGATACCTGCACATCGTCACCTGGTTCGACCACCAGAAGATCGATAAGAGGTCGCAGACCCGCATCCCGGCCTGCCCGGACCACCACAGCACGGAGCGCTGCGGGGCCTGCGACGGCACCTGCAGCGTGCCCCACGAGACCTCGACGAATACTCCGCGACGACTCCCGGAGGCTTCGGCGAAGGCTCCCCGAGCCGTCGAGCGGCCATCAAAGACCCCAGTGACGCCTCCATCCGACCTGTCCACGAGCGCGAACGGTGGGCAGGCGACGCTCGACGGCACCCTCGACACCTCCAAGCGAACCGCGAAGAAAACCGCAGGTCAGAAGCGAGTCGGGGAGGCTACCCCGAAGTCTCCCCGAAGCCTCCCCGAGGGTTCGGTGCCTGGATCTAGGATCTTGGATCCTGGATCTTCTAATCCTTCGGGGCGCACGGCGCCCACACCCAGCCCATCTGCTAAGGATCTCGTCGGTGAATACGTCGCCGCCTGCAACCAGCGCCCGCCGGGTGACGTGATCGGCCACCTCGGCCGCATTGCCAAGAAACTCCTGGACGAGGGCATCGCCCCTGAGCACATCCGTGGCGGGCTGCGGCGCTTCGCCGCCAACCCCAAGCACCCCAGCGTGCTGACCAGCATGGTCAACGAGGCCATGAACGCCTCGCCGGCCGGGTTGGTGCGGCCGGAATCGCGGCCTAACCTGCCCGGTCACCGGGCCTGGGCCAATCCCGCTGACCCAGCCGCCGCCTACGCCGAGGAGCTGTGATGCGCGACCACGACGCCCAGCCCGTCGGCGGCATCGCCCGTCGCCTGGCCCACATCCTCACCTCCCGGGGCATCGACCCCAACACTCCGCTCACCGACCCCGCGGAGCCGGTCCCCGCCCTGCAGGCGGCGCAGGCCCGCATCCCGGCCCGCTACCAGGACGCCGTTGCCGACCACCCCGCGGTTGCCGACTGGGTCTGCGAGGTGGCCCAGATGGGACGCCCCGGGCCCAAGGGGGCACCGGGCATCGCCCGGGGCCGCTCGCTGCTGATCGTCGGCACCACCGGCACGGGCAAGACCCACCAGGCATACGGCGCGGTCCGGTCCCTGCTGCTGGCCGGGGTCAGGCTGCGGTGGAAGGCGATCACCGCAGCCGACCTCTACGCGGAGCTGCGGCCT
Source organism: Streptomyces sp. G7(2002) (assembly GCF_028870195.1). Classification (NCBI taxonomy): domain Bacteria; kingdom Bacillati; phylum Actinomycetota; class Actinomycetes; order Kitasatosporales; family Streptomycetaceae; genus Streptomyces; species Streptomyces sp. G7(2002). Next base: position 2,212,800 of record NZ_CP102609.1, on the reverse strand, counting down.
CGGGCGGGCCACGACGGCGAACGGGAGCTGCTGGACCTGGCTCGCTGCCCTCTGCTGATCATCGACGACCTCGGGGCGGCCAAGAGCAGCGAGTGGACCGAGGAGATCACGATGCGGCTGGTCAACCGCCGCTACAACCAGATGCTCCCGACCTTGGTGACCACCAACCTCGGCATGGCCGACCTGCGCCAGCACATCGGCGACCGCGTCGCCTCCCGTCTGACCGAGATGACCGACAAGGTCGTTCTCGACGGCCCCGACCGCAGACGCGCCCTCGCAGCCAAGCGCCGCAGCACCGCTGCCACTGCTGTGCCGTCGACACGCACCGAACACACCGGCCCAGCAGCCTTCAGCGTTCTGACAGCCGCTTCGCGTCTCGCCCGCTAACCGCCTTCTCGCGACCGCCGGTCGCCTCCCGCACGGACAAACCCCCAAGGGCGCATCAGCCTGCCCGAACGCGCCTCGGGGCAACGGAGACACACCATGCACCACACCAAGAACGAGACGCCGCGCACCCTCGGCGATCTGACCTGGTACGACGAAGCCGCCTGCCGCTCCACAGCCCCCCACCAAGTCGATCCGGACGACTTCTTCCCCGAGCCGGACGAGATGGACCGCATCCGCGCCGCCAAGGCCCTGTGCGAACAGTGCCCCGTCTTGAACACCTGCCTCGACGCCGCCCTCGAAAACGGCGACCAAGACGGCATCCGGGGCGGCATGACCGACGAGGAACGAGCCCCGCTGCATCGCAACTTCCGGCGCCGACTCAGCTACGCCCGCGTCAACGCCGTGCTGGTCGGCCAGGACGTCCACCTCACGCATGCCGAGCGCGACGCCGTCGTCTCCGCCGCCTACCTGGACGGCATCCCGGCAGAACAACTCGCCCGGATGCTCAAGATCACGAAGGAGCACGCCCAGAAGCGGTACCGCGAGACCCGCCGTCAGATCCGCGACCGCGCAGTCGATCAGAAGCAGCAGGCGCACAACGGCGAGAAGAAGCCGAAGCCGACGAGCGAGCCTGCGGTGCTCAAGGCGGGCAGGACGAAGCCCTCCCGTGATGACCTCGGGACGGCCGCGTGAACACCCTCGCCGCGATACCCACGCGGATCACTCGGTGGGACCGAGCGGCCATCGTGGCCTTGGGCGGCGCCGGCTGCGCCCTTTCCTACGACGCCCTCCAGCAGATGGCCACCGCCATCCACATCCGCGGACTCCTCACCTACCTCTTTCCCCTGGTCATCGACGGATTCATCGCCTACGGAGTCCGGGCCCTCCTGGTCCTGCGCACCGCTCCGCTCGCCGCCCGCAGCTACGTCTGGATACTGTTCGGCACCGCGACGGCCGCCAGCATCTGGGCCAACGCCCTGCACGCCGTACGCCTCAACCAGCAGCAGCCACAAGGCGAGGGACTCCGGCTCGGCGACATCACCGTCGGAATCCTTTCCACCCTCGCCCCGCTCGCCCTGGCCGGAGCGGTCCACCTCTACATCCTCATCGCCCGGCAAGCCGACGAGCCCGCTGTCCCCGGAGACCCGGACACTGCCGGTGCCCGAGCTGGCCGGGTCACCGCCGCCCTCCCGGACACTCCCGGCGGCCAGGACAAGCCCCGGGAGGCGCCGGTCACCTCCGGACACCTGGTCGAGCTGCCCACACCGGAGGCCAACCGCCCAGCGGTCACCGCCGGTCCGAACATCCGCAAGACGCGTGCCGCAATAGACGCGTCCGGACAACAGGAGAGCCTGGCTGACCCGGAGACGGAGCACGACGACCGAACCGCTGACCTGGGCGGACACCCGGTCAGCAGACCGGCCCCGGTCACCGGCCGCTATCCGGCCGCGCCTCGTGCCAGCCAGCCGGAGACTGCCCCGGTCACCACCGCGGAGACCGAGGACAACCACACACCGGACACGGATCCGGTGACCGAGAAGCTCCTTCCGATCGCCCGCCAGGCGGTCACCGAGGCGGGCAAAACCACCCGTCAGGTAGTCGCCGACGCCATCCGCGGACAGAACCTCCCGCTCGGCAACGACCGGCTGACTGTCCTGATGCACCGGCTCCGCACCGAGGCCCCCACGAAGCCGGTCACCACGACGAGCTGACCGGACACACGGAGCATGGCCGGTGACCCGCCCGACCCACACGCCAGGTCACCGGCCCGCCCGCCCCATCGTCAACTTCTCCACACAGCGGAGGCACCACGATGCGCACCACCCCGGCCACCCACGCCGAGGCCGACGCCTGGATCACCGTGCTGCGCGACTATGGACACCTCCACCGCGCCGAACCCGGCCCCGACGGCAGCTGGACCGTCCAGCGAACCCGGGCAAGCACACCCCGAACCCTGCACCACCCCGTCCTCGCGCTCGACTACGTCGCCGAGGTCCTGCGCGACGTACACGGCCACACCGTGGAGACGCCCCGATGATCCCCTCCGAACCGTCCAGCGCCACCCCTGACCTGCAGCGGGACCACTGCCCGGCACGAGGCCGAGCAAGCTGTACCTTCCGAAACTCCTCCGCAGCCACGGGCAGCGGAGGAGTTTCGCAAGGGCTTGCCCCCGCCCCGGGAGGGACGGGGGAGGTCCGGCACCAGGGGGTGCCGGGCTCTGAGGCTGCGACCGAGGGCGGACCGCAGCCAGAGGGGGAAGCGAACGCGCCCGCTGCACCACGTACGCGTCCTCGCCTGCGCCAGAGCGTGCACCGCGACCAAGTCCGCAGTGTCCGCCTGACCCGAGACGAACTCGACACCGTCACCCGCGCCGCCGAAGCCTCCGGCCTGAAGACCGCCGGCTTCCTTGCCGACGCCGCCGTCGTCGTCGCCCAAGCCCAAGGCGGTTCCAAGGCGTGGCTGTTGGATCAGCGCGGTCGGGTGGAAGAACTCATGGCCGCCAGCGCCCAGCTCGCCCGCGTCGGCAACAACCTCAACCAGATCGCCCGCATCCTCAACTCCGGCGGCCACGTCGCTCACGTGGACGAGGCAGTCGCCCGGGTCCTGCGGGCCGCCGTGCGCGTTGAAGACGCTGCCATCGAGATCGCGCTGCGTTGACGATGGTGCCCGACATCTCCACCGGCAGCCGCACCTACGGACTGCTCAACTACCTCTATGGTCCCGGTCGGCGCGACGAGCACACTGACCCGCACCTGGTCGCCGCCTGGATGCCGGAACTCGCCCCCGACCCCGGACGCGACCCGGCCGCCACGCTCAAACAGCTCACCGACCGACTCGACCTGCCCGTCCTCGCCCTGCCCAAGCACCGACGACCGGCCCGGCACGTATGGCACTGCCCTGTACGCACCGCACCCGGCGACCGCCACCTCACCGACGCCGAATGGGCCGAAGTCGCCCGTCGCATCGTCCACGCCACCGGCATCGCCGAACACGGTGACGACAAGGCATGCCGCTGGATCGCCGTACGGCATGCCGACGACCACATCCATATCGTCGCCACCCTCAAGCGCGAGGACGGGCGCAGCCCCCGTCGCCATGAGGACGGCATCCGCGCCCAGGCCGAATGCCGCAAGATCGAGAAGGAATGGGGCCTGCAGATCCTCAACGAAGGCGACCGCACCGCCGCCCAACGGCCCACCAGTGCCGAACGCTCAAAAGCCGAACGTGCCGGACGCACCGAGACACCCCGCGAGACCCTGCGCGAGCGCGTCCGCCAGGCCCTGGCCGGAGTCGCGAGTGAGGAGGAGTTCTTCCGCCGCCTCGCCGAGGCCGGCCTCCGCGTCGAAAAACGCCTCGCCCCCTCCGGCGATATCCTCGGCTACAAAGTCGCCCTCCCCGGAGACCGCAACCGTCACGGCGAACCGATCTGGTTCCCCGGTTCGAAGCTCGCCCCTGACCTCTCTCTCCCCAAGATCCGCCAGCGCCTCGACGCAGGACTGCCCGACAGTGACGCCTCCGCCGCAGATCGCTCCGGCGAACGAGCCCCACGTCCGGCTCGCGCCCGGCGTGAGGCAGCCCCTGTCGCCGAGCGGGCGGCTTCGGCACTGAGCGGAGAAGACGAGGCTGACGCCGCCGCACAACTGGTCGGCGTCGGAGAACTGCTCGACGCGGTCGCCCAGACCTCGCCGGCCTCGACCCGCAAGGAACTCGGCGAGGCCGCCCGCGCCTTCGAACGCGCCACCCGTTCCCACATCCGCGCCGAACGCGCCGACAACCGAGCCATCCGCTCCGCCGCCCGCGGCATCGTCCGCGCCGGCAATGCCCTCGGTAAGGGCGAGGACGGCGGCGCCACTGCGATGCTTCTGTCCACGATGGTCCTCGTTACCATCGCCGCCGCACGCTGGCACTCCGCCCGTGGCCACGCCCAACAGGCCGCCGCAGCCCAACAGGCTGCCCAGCACCTGCGCGCCGCCTACCGGACCGCTGCCGCCATCCCCATGACGGCCATGCGTGAGCACGGCCGCCGCCTCCCCGAACCCGTTCGCCAGCGACACGTCGGGGCCCTTGAAGCCGTACTGCCCCGGCACGCAGACCACGTCTTGCGTGAACCCGGCTGGGACGCACTGGCCGCCACCCTGGACCAGGCCGAGCGAGCGGGACACAACCCCGACGTCCTGCTCCAGCAGGCCATCGCATGGCGCGAACTGGACACCGCCGACAGCGTCACCGACGTCCTCGTATGGCGACTGCGACGCGTGGGGGACCTGCCCGCCACCACCGACTTGCCCCGCACGCGGACGAGCTCGCGAACGTCCCAGCAGCAACCCCCGGCACCGAAACACAAGACACCCGGCACCACGGCCCGAACGAATCCCAGCGCTCCCCGTGCCCGAGGGACAAGGCGTTGACCAGCAGAGCAAAGGGCTGGACACCGGCAGCCATGCCGGTTATGGCTGGTTGAAGAGAGACATGGAGACGATGCGGATGCTCAGCGAGAACCTTCAGGACCCGAGAACCCTGCTGCCCCAGACGGCATCCGGCGATGACCCGCTGCTGCGGCTCCAGCAGGAGGCACAGCCTGCTGGCGGGAACATCGGTCTGCGCGCCACCACGCACCCCGAGGAAATCGTCATCACCGGGATCACCGTCATGTGCCCCCAGTGCGGCGCCCGCCGCGACTGGATGGTCATCTGCGACCGCAACGAGGTCAGCATCCGCTGCCGCTGTGCACACCAGTGGGTCGAGCGCGAACTGACCCGCGCGGACTACCTGGCGATGGTCGGCGAAGGCATCGGCCAGGACTACCCGAGCCTGGAGGACGCAGCCCAGGCCGCGGGGTACGACGGCACACTGGCCGGCACCTATCTGTCTGATCCCCGTCCGGAGTGAGGCTCTCGACCGCGCCCGCGTATGGCCCGGCCGCGGGGACAGCGGCACTACACCCGCCTGACGTCTCGGAGTCGGCCGCCTGCCCTGCCCACACGGGACGACACGAAACGTGCGCCCTCTGAAGCCGAGGCGTGCCCGGGACGGGGCCAAGAGTTACCACCGCGAGCTGGCCGAAATCTTTCGACGTCGAGCAGAATGCGGGGCATGACGGAGGGCGTGCCAGAGGAAGACATGATCGAAGCCGCATGGCAGAAGCTGCTTACCACCCAACGCGTGGACGGCCAGTTGCTACGCGCCGCCTACGCCGAGCCCCGACTACGGCAACTGTTCCCCTGGGTCGGCATGGCCGAGCTGCACTTCAGCCGGTGCACAGAGCCGCGTTGGACCTGGGACATCCCGTTCATCGCCCCGATGATGGGCGGCGGCTTCATCGTCCGCGGCCCCTCACGGTCCCAGAGCGTCGGCCCCGCCCCAACCGCGGAGGCTGCCATCGCGATGGTGGTCGAACGACTCCCGCCAGACTGCGGTCGCGCCTTCGTCGGCACGCCCGAGGAACTGGCCGAAAAAGAACAGTCGGAGTAGTAGGGGCGGATGCTCCAGAGACCATGAGCCCACTGAGGGCTGCCCCGACGTGGGGCAGCCCTCAGCGGTTGGGATGGATGGCGTCAGGAAGCAGCCAGGTGGTTGGCGAGGTGGAGGGCGTCAGTGGCCACTGTCAGAGCAGCGTGAAGACCGGTGACCTCGTACAGCGTGGGATGGACGATGGGCGTCCAGTCACCGTTGAGGCTGGGCCAGGTGGCGAGTACGACAGTGGTCGCAGCCAGCCCGAGGCGCGCGGTCACGTCCATGCCGCCGTCACGGCCGGGCTTCCAGCTCAGCAGGATCGCGCCGGGCTGGAGCGGCTCAGGGCCCCGGGCGGTGTCCCACATGGCGCGGATCGGCTCGGTGGGGCGTGGGGGGACGGAGCGCAAGAGAGCACCGCGCGCCGACGTGGACATGGGGCGGCGAACAAGATTGCTGAGGTCCAGGTACGGGGCCGGGCCGATCGCCTTCGCCAAGAGGCGCGCAGGGGCGCGGTGGTTCATACGGTCGCCCAGCCGAGCTCGCTGCGGACCGTGGGAGGGAGTACGCCCTCCTGGCCGTTTTCGGCGAGGTACACGGCGCCGTTGGGGCCGGGGACTTCGACGATGCGGCCGATGTAGTGGGCGTATGGCCAGTCCGGGTTGATGGCGAGGTAGGCAGGCAGGTCGGGGTCGACGGTCTGGAGCTGGTGGATCAGTTGGCGGACGGTGATCTTGAACGGAAGCACGGCGGGGGCTTGGAACGGGGCGGTAGCGGTGAGCGTCACGAGCAGCAATCCCTTCGTTGACCTGCGGTTTTCCTCGGCGTCCGTACGTTGACATGGTCTGGGAGGGGGGCTCCAGTCCTGTCCGGCGGTGTGCGTCTGCCGTCGGCGAACTGGCGAGGGGCGGGCTGCTGATGTCCGCGCAAGGGGGAATGAATCGGTCGCCCGCGGGGCTGTTCCGGGGCGACCGATCGCTGTGGGAGGTTGGGTTGGAGAACGAAGAGATCCGTACGTACGCCGAGGAGGTCGAAGATGCGGAGGCTGCGTCCCTGGGCCGGGCCCGTATGGCCGACGGCAGACGGATCGAGCTGACCGTGGACGAGCTGGCGCAGCTGGTCGGCGCCGAAGCCATGGGCGAGCGTGGCACAGGCCGGCGCGGTGCGGCCGGCGTCGTCTAACGACGGGGCGAGCGCACCTCGCGCCTTGGAAGGGTTATCGCAGGCTCTTGGCGCCGTACAGGGTTTCTCTCCACAGTCGGTCAGCCGGAGAGTCGTTCATGTTCGTCTTCCCAAACTTTGAAGAGGAGTTGCGGGTCCGTACCGCTGATCTGCGCGAAACGCAGGATGAAGAGACTGCTGGGGAATCTCTTGCCGGACAGAAAGTCAGCGACGTCACAAGGAGCGAATCCGCCCCTGCGAGCTACCGCTTCAGCCGTCAGGCGTGCCTGCAAGCAGATCTGCTCCAGGACCACTCCTATGTGATGTTGTGTCTGATGCATGCGGACTCCGGGCGGGTGACAAGGAGTGGCCTGGGCGCCGCGTCATGCGGCGCCCAGACCCTCGTTTAGAGCTGTTGGCACGAGCAGCTGTCGGAGCTGTGCCGCTTCAGGTGCAGAGCCAGGAGAGCGAGGGCTGCGACTTCGTCGAGCCAGGATCCGTGCTGCTGGAGCAGCAGCGCATCGGACTGACTTGCCAGGATTCGCAAGCAGGTCTCAAGGCAGGACGTGCACGGTCGCCTCCATGGCTTGCCGCGCGGTCGGGCATGGCGTGGTTTACGTCGCCGTCGACGGGGGGAAGGCCCCATTGCGTTCTTCTCCTTCGAGGGTTCGTCGGCAGGGACTCCGGCTGAGGTCGCGATCCGTAGGCCGGGTCCTGATGCCGCTCGCCTGAGTAGCTGAGTGCATCTGACGCTAAACGGAACGTGGCGATGCGCTGAGGGCGTTCTTCCGAAGTGAAGCTTTCGAACAGGGCGCTTCTGCAAGTGAGTTGGCCCCCCGCCCTTCTGCGCTGCGGGGCCCTGTAGGTCCGGGGCTCGGAGCCCCTCCACTCTCTTTCCCCTGGTGAGATGGCAGTTTCGGGGCTTTGCAGGCTGCGATTCCCGCCCTGTCAGGGGCGCCGGCCCTTCAGGTGTGCGCAGCGTCGGTGGGGCAACTGGTGGCCCGGAAAAACGCGGCTGTTCGGGTGGCACTTGCACCCGAGGCACCGTCCGAATCCGGACATTGTCGCCTCACTCGCGCATACCCCGCCGGTTGTCCGGTGAGCCTCCCTACATGGAGCTGGAATGCAATTGCATTTTGGCGACGGGGAGTTCGTCCACCACAGGGGGTAGCTCGATGGAGAAGCTGACAGATGCGGCGCAGGTGCCCAGTGCCGCCTGGCGGAAGAGTTCGCACAGTCTTCCCCAGGGGTCGTGTGTCGAGGTGGCGCAGCCGCCGGGAGGGGTAGTCCTCTTTCGTGACTCGAAGATCCAAGGCGGCCCAGTCGTCGCCGTCTCCAGGGGCGTCGCCACGGCCTTCATCTCGGCAGTGATCGACGGCAGTTTCTGAGGTCAGGTTCGCCAGAGGGTGTACGTGATCAGAGCCGCACGTGGCGTGTGCTTCTGCAACTTAGGGAGTGGATCACGTGCGGCTCGCCGCCCCCAGGCTGACACCTGATCAGTACTTGGCGGGATGCGTCATCACTGGCACATGAGCCATGCAGTCCTCGACATTTCAGGTAACTGGCCGGTAGGCAGGTCAATAATGCAAGTGCATCTCGCCTGGATCCGGGGTAGAGGACAAAAGTGGCATGGGGGTCGCGGTGGGGAATCAGCAAGAGCCCGAACCAGACTGGGCGGACATGAACTTAGGGCAAGACCGGGCCCACAGCGCACGGATGTACGACTACTACCTCGGCGGGAAGACGAACTACGCCGTGGACCGGGAGGCTGCCCGGGAGGTCATGCGGGCCTTCCCTGCGATTGAGACAGTGGCTCGCGTGAACCGCGCCTACATGCACCGGGTCATGCGCTTTCTTGCCGGTCAAGGCGTACGTCAGTTCATCGACGTGGGCACCGGCATCCCGACCGCCCCCAACGTCCACCAGGTGGTGCAAGAAGTTGCTCCGGAGTGCTGCGTCGTCTACGTGGACAACGATCCGATCGTCCTCGTGTACGCGGACTCACTGCTGAGCGGAACCCCTCAAGGGCACACTGCGTATGTGGACGCCGACGCCACTAAGCCTGCGGACGTGCTGGCTGCCGTGAAGGCCGAGGACATCATTGACTTCGAGCGCCCCATAGCTCTGAGCCTCCACGCCTTGCTCCACTTCGTCCCTGACGAGCACGATCCCTACGAACTCGTCGCCACGTTCATGGATGCCCTGCCGGCGGGCTCGTTCCTGAGCCTGACCCACTGCACCGGCGACTTCGCACCGGACCCCTGGCAGGCCATCACCGATACCTACGCCCGCCAGGGCACCTCCGTCCGAGTGCGTTCCCGGACGGAGGTTGCGCGGTTCTTCGACGGTTTGATCCTGGAGGAGCCTGGCGTCACGGTGGGGCACCGTTGGCGCCCGGAGGCTGCCAGCGGCCCGAGTCTCGCGGATGATGCGCAGGCTTCGTTGTATGCGGGTGTGGCCCGCAAGCCGTGACCACGGCCACGGCGGGGCGGCTCAGCGGTAGTACTTGGATCGCAGTAAGTCGTGCAGCTTCTGCGTCGTCTTGCGCGGGTTCAGGCACATGTGCCGGAGTTCATCGAACTTCTTGACCCTCCGGTCCACGGTTTCCTCGTCCTGGATAACCAGCCCGCCGTCAAAGTTCTCGGAGTAGGCGATGGTGGGCAGCAGCGCTTCGGCGAAGTCGAAAATCGTCGTCGGCCCCACCTCCAGCGGCAGGTTGGGCCGGCTCAGCTCAGCGAGCCGCAGCTGATAGCGCGGGTCCTCGTTCAGATCCATCAGGTGCCGGAGCTGCCGGCGCATGATCTGCGCGTTACCGACCGGCCGCCGGAGCGAGGCTTCGTCGATCACGCAGATCAACTCCTTGCCGCGCGCCGCGGCGAACTTGGCTTGGCGCATCTGTCGCAGCTCGGCCAACGCGGCATGGTAACCCTGGTCCGGCCCGCGCTCGATGAGCGCTTGGGCGTACTCAGGGATCTGTACGAGCCCATGAAGATACAGCGGCTCGTAGGACCTGATCCGCTGAGCCATGTCCTCGAAGCTCAAAACGGCCTGCAGGTACGCCGTTGTTATCCCCGACCACGGCTTCCACCACATCGGCCGCTTGCCGATAAGAGCCAGCTCGCGCAGCGGCTCCTGATCCTTCTCATCGACCCTGTACAGCGACAGCAGGCACTCCAAGTCCTGCTCCTTGACCGCGTTGCGCCCGCCCTCGATCCTGCTGACCTTCGACTTCGACCAGCCCAGCGCCGTGGACACGTCCTGCTGCTGTAGCCCCATGCCCTCGCGCTTCTCGCGCAGTTCCCCGCCGAGCCTCATGCACGGCGCCGATGGGGCCAGCTCGTCCCGCAGGAACAGCACTCGATCCCGGGCCTTCTGGCCGCCCTCACCGGTTTCCTCAGCGTCTGACGCCCGCTGGATCACATCCACTCCCTGACTTACGCGCTCTCCGTGATGCATTCGATACTCATGGTGCACGAAGCCTCGTCGGTCAGAAGCAGATTCGCAAGAAAGTCCGATATCGACCATATGGGGGTCTTGAATATGCCCTAGACCTATCTCATCCAGGGTGACCGAACGTGCGGCAAGTGGTCAATACGGCGTGCGGACCGATACCTCGCGGCGTTGCCGGCCAGAACAGCGAGGGGGTGCGGAGGCCCGCGGTGTCGGCGATGACCCGCGGGGCGTCTGCCTCGATCAACGGCGCCTAGGACGGGCGGAGTTCGTTCAGTTCGCAGACAACCTCGCCGCCGCCGACGAGCGCGTCGGAGAAGTTCAGTTCCAAGTCGTCCATGAGGTGGGGCGGGGAGTCGAGCAGGGCATAGACGGCAGCACGCAGGCGGAGACTGAGTCCGACGTCCATGGCCCAGGGGCCGGAGTCGGGCGTCCGGGACGTGCAGCTGTCCGGAGCGTTCGAGAGGTCGGGGTGCGGCATGGGAGGCCCCTTCGAGGAGGCCGCGGAGGAGGTCATCGGCGGCGGGAGGGTGTCGGCAGCGCGGCGCTCGGCCTGCTGGCGGCCATCGCCATCGCCTTCGCCGGAACGTGGGCGAGGGCACGATGACCGGCGGAGCGGGCACGAGCTGCCGTTGCGCGGCGGACGTCGAGCGGAGTTGGCGCCGGTGGGGGCACCGGCGTCACGCGGGCCGCAGTGAGGTTGCGCTTGGGGATCTCGGCCCTATACCGGGACACTGGCGTGGGGTCGGCGAGGGCTGTGGCGGTGGCGGCGATGAGGTGCGAGGGGGTGTGGGTGGTGAACGTCGCGTGCCAGTTGGAGCGGTAGCCGTCGCGTCCGCCGCTGGCGCTCCAGCGGTACTGGTAGCCGGACAGCTCGGCCTGATGATCCAGTGCCCCTCGGACATGGTCCATTTCCGCCAGTCCGTCGGGTGCGACGGAGACGCTGAGGTGTGGCCCTTTGTCGGTGCGCCAGCCGGCCTCGGCGAGCGGCTGGAAGCCTAGGTCCCTGCTGGTACTGCCGTATAGGTACGTGGCGTGGCCTTGCGCGTAGTCGTGGGCGAGGGCGGTGGTGAAGGCGGTGACGAGTTCCGTGGGTGTGCTGTTGTCGAAGGTGGCCAGCCAGCGGGGCGGGCCGAACGGGTCGGAGTGCACCGCAATCTTCCACAGGGTGGTGTCTTCGCCTTCGGGGAGGTAGCCGAGCCGGATGTGCTGTTCGGGCGATGTGACGTAGATGTTCGCCAGTTCGTCGGGGTGGAGGTGGAACCCCTGGTCGAGGAGCGGCTGGAGGGCGGGATCGCCGGTGAAGGTGCTGCCGGCGAGGTAGACCGGGGAAACGTAGAAGTCCCCGTCAGGAGCGTGGGCGGGCATGGCGGTCGGATCTCCGGGTGCGGTGTGGGGTTAGCGCTGACGGCGCGAGCCGGCGATGACGGGCGTGACGGGAGCGGATGCGGCTGGTGCAGGCTGGACTTGGTGTGCCGCGTGGGTGGGCGAACTGCGGGCGAGCGCAGCCGTGCTGCGTGACCGCGCCTGGTCGGGTCGCAGCGGCTGGGTCTTGACCAGGGAGCGGTGGTGGTTGGGGATGAGGAATGCCGTGCGGACTACGGGCCTTGGGTCGGTCAGGGCGTTGGCCGCGGCGGTTATGAGGTGTTCAGGGGTGCCCCGGCTGAAGTACGCCTGCCAGCTCGGCGTAGTGATGGGGTCGGGGCCGGCGGATATCCGCCATGTCGACTTCGCCGGGTCGAGCAGCTCGTCGTACTCGTGGAGCCAGCCGCTGCGTATCCGGAAGGCGGCGTGGCCGTCGGGCGACACCGTGCGGAACGGCCGCGTGCCGCGGACGGCCTCCCACTGATGACTGGTGAGTACGGTGGCGGGCGTGTGCCCGGTGTGGTGTTCGCCGCCGTTGAGGTAGTCGGCGAAGTGGTTGGGCAGCCCGGCGACGAGCGTGTCCGTGAAGGCTGCCACGATCTCTTGGGGGGTGTCGCGGTCGAAGGTGGTGATCCAGTCCGGTACGCCGAGCGGGTCCTCGGCATACGAGATCGTCCAGCCGCCGTAGTGGCTCTCCGCCGCGTTGGCGATGCGCACTCGTTGGCAGGGGCTGGTGTAGTACGTGTCGCAGCCGAAGGCCAGGACCTTGGTCCAGCCTGCTGCGGAATCAAGGGTGTTGAAGACGGCTTGGCCGGGGCCGGGGCCGGCTAGGTAGACGGGGGCGATCAGGACGTCGACATCCGGGTCGGTGGTGGGCATGAGAACAGCTCCGGAGGGGGTGAGCGGGCGCCCGGGCAGCTCGCACGGGAACGTGTGCGGGCACCGATGTGATGGCAGGGTCTGGCGGCATTTCGATCACCTGGTCCGTGCGGGGTGGGAGAGCGCCGTGATGTGTGTCGGGACAGGTGGCTGGGGTGCCGGGGCGTGGGAAAACAACCCCGGGAAGGCGGAGGGGGTTCGCTGTACGGCCGCGTTGGCCCTCGTCGTGCGGGCCGCTGCCGGCTCGGCGGGGGTGCGCTGCACAGCGACGGAGAGAGCCACCGACTCGAAGGCGGCCAGCTCCGTGTAGACCGGCCCGAGTGCCTGGGCGGCCGGCGTCAGGCCGTAAGCGGCACGGAACGAGGGGCCGGTGCGGGTCAGGAGCTGATCCTCCTGGAGCTGCTGGAGGCGGTAATGAAAGGTGCCCGTGGCGAGTCCCGACGCCTTTCGCAGTTCGCCGTGCGGAAGGGGGCCGTGTTCCGAGAGGGCGTGGAGGATTTCGACAGCCCCCTCGCCGCGCAGCTGGCGCAGGGCGTCCTCCGTGCGCTCCGCCTCGGCGACCGCTGGGCCGCTTCCACCGGTGTGTGTGCGGTGCCAGGAAGCGAGCGTGCGGTGCACGCTGTGCGCATTCTGGCCCCAGGGAGAGACTTCGTAGATCCCGTGCCCCGGTCGGTCCAGCAGGCCGTTGGCGTGCATTCGCCGCAGGATCTGCTGCGTGTTCTGGGTGCTGAGCCACGGCAGCGCCGCGGCGATCTTCGTGAAGCGCATCTGGCCGTGCTGCGCGACGGTCCGGAGCGTCCAGGTCGTCCAGCGGGGAGCGAGGCGGTCGATCGCCTTGCTGACGAGTGTGGCGTCGTGTGCCGATATGCGGTCGTCGGGCTTGTCCAGTTTTCCGGGAGTCGGTCGGGGGCTGTCAGCGGGAGCGCAGAGCGTCCAGCAGGGCGGGTGAATTCGGGGGATCAGGAGCGGGTGCGCCGGCCCCGTGGCTGTGTGGCGGGGGTCGCCGGCGCCGGCGGATGGGTGGTGGTCCGGCTGCCGCTGCTTCCGTGGGGTGAGCGGGCCCTGGCGGCCTCAGCGCGACGTCCGAGAGGCTGTGTGGCGGCGGATGCCTCCCGTTCGCGCTCCAGTCGGCGCGCTGCGGTGCGGTAGGCGGCCTGGTCCTGGCGCTCGCCGACGGCCAGGAGGTAGATCTCCCTCTTGTACTGGGAGGGTGCCGGGGCGTCGCGATACTGGATGACCAGCCGCCATCGGGTCTCCGGATCGACGTAGACCTTGTGGCAGCCCGCCAGCTCGCGCTGTAGAGCGGCGCCGCGCTCGTTGCCGTGGACCAGGTGCTGCAGTTCCAGCAGGGCCAGGTCACGGATGTCTTCCGGGATAGACCGCAGGTCGGCGAGGGCCTCGGGATGAGCCGCGAAGGCGTACCGGGCCCGGCTCACGGCGCGCTCCGACGCACACGTGCCGGCGCAGCCGACGGCGATCGAGGCGGTATGACGGCAGCCCGTGGCACGGCGAGGCCACCGGAGTTGAACGTCGAGCGGGCACGGGCAGCCTCGGCTCGCAGGCCGATCGCGCCGTCGGGAGCCGGAGCCAGGGGAAGGGGAGTGGAACGCTCCCTCACCCAGGTGTCCGCGGCTTCGACGGAGGGGAAGGTGCCCTCCCGCACCGTGTAGGAGCGGAAGTCCTTGGTGGTCTCTTCGAGGAAGACCCGGCACGGAGCGAGCGCGGAGGCGGGGTGGCTGTCGTGGACGAGGGCGCTCACCTCGATACCGAAGTCGAAGGAGCACGGGTTGTCGGTGGAGTGGTCCAGGACCGTGTACCGATCGTCCGGGTTGGCCCTGAGCATGTCCTCAAGTCGGGCCGTGAGCACGTCGGCTGGCCGCGGACCGTGGTTCTTGGACAGCTCCGCCGATTCGGCCGGGCAGCCCTGGCGGATGAGCCAGTTCTGCGCCAGGGGAATGACCGGGTGGCGCTCGTGCGCGAAGTCGAACGTGCGCTGGGCGGTGTCCCGGGTGATGTGCAGCGTGACGTACTCCGCCGTACCGGGGATGTCCCAGATCGCGGTTCGGTCGTACAGGAGCAGATAGGTGTCGCGGCCATCGGCGCTGTGGTGCTCGGCAAGAGGCACGAGCATGTCGTCCGAGAGCGTCACCGAGAAGAACGCGTCCTCGGTCCGTTCGGTGGCGGCTTCGAAGCCGTCGATCCGGTAGTCCGGACACGGTGGTTCGTAGGAGTTGGCCATGTCAGACCCCGGCAGGCTCGGGCGAGGCCAGCAGGCGGTGGTTGGGCCGGGCCGGGCTGCTGGTGCACGCCCCGAACGGGCCGTCCGGTGTGCGGAGTTGCAGCAGGGCCGGGTCGAGGTGGTCGCGGTGCCAGATGGAGGCTCCGGCCAGGCCGGCCTTGACGTCGGTGAGCTGCTGCCAGGCCAGCCACAGGGCGTGCAGCCGGGCCACGGCCTCGGGGTGCTCGTGCCACTGTTGGCACCACGGACGGCCGGTGGTGATCTCCCGCCCGTAGACCGGCAGCAGAAGGTGGTGCACCCAGGTGGTCAGCGCGGCGAGTTCCTCGGCGTACGCCTTGCCGTCGAGCGCGAGGATGAAGATGGAGGACGGCCCCTCCGCCCCGGGGGCAGCCGCATCGCTGCCCGCCGGGGCCGAGGCCGGAGTGGTCTCTTCCGTGTGAACGGGCTCGTCGTGTTCGCCGTCCTGCTGGGGTGGCTGTTCGTCGGTGAGCCGGGCGAGCGTCTCGCCCTGCTTGCGGCTCTCCGTGACGAGCTCTGTGACGGTGGCGACGAGGTCGTCCAGGTTGTGGTCCGGTATGCGTACTGGCTCGCTGTCGTGAGCGGGTTCAGACATCGATACCCCTTGGAGTGAACGTGTGGGGTGTCGAGGTTCCGGAGAAAGCACGGTTTGGCCACGCCGGAAATTTGGTGTAGACGGCGCAGGTCAGAGCAGTGTGCGGTGGCGGCAGAGTGGCCGTGGTGGGGCGAGGATCTGCAGGGCGCGGGCGGCCTGTTACGGCACAACACCGTTGCCCAGGGCTGCCAGTTGGGCAGGACGTCCGAGCCCTCGGGTGGCGGTCACCCAGCCAGGATCAAGGCCCTGCATCCACTCCACGAACAGCGGGCTCAGGCGGCCCGAGTCGTCAGTCCGCCGCGGGGCGGGGCGGGTGCTCTTGTCCCACCGGGCGGACCCCTCAGCCCCTGAATGGCCTCCGTGTCCGAGAACAGCGACAGCACCTCTGTCAGTGGCGCCTCGCCGACGGGCCCCGTCCGTCCCCGCCCCGTGCGCATGCCCTTCATGCCGGACGGGTGAGAGCCGGGCTGCTGAGGTGGGCAGGAGCCACTCGACCTCGTCCGCCAGGTCCGGGCCGTGACCGCCCAGTTGCCGCTTCAACGGGTGCTGGCTGCCGCCGTTGGTCGCCAGGTTGCTGGTTGGTGTCTTGAGCAGGGGCGGTCCGCCCGGATGGCCAGGCGGCAAGGAAGATCCGCCACCAGGTCTGCCCGTGGCCCTGACCAGAGACGTTCAAAGTCATGGCTGGCTGTCAGTGGCGCGGCGTAGCATCTGGTCATCTGGTGGATCATTCCAAGATCGGATCAACCGTGCCCGACCTGTCAGCCCCGCTCGATGACGCGCAGCACACCTTGCTCAAGATCATGGCCGAGCAATACTTAAAGACCGGCCAGTGGCCGTTCTGGCGCTACGTCGAGCAGATGATGGATCATCTCGGGTACGACGACGCCGAGCAGGTACTCAAGTCTCTGCCGGTAGTCGGGACCAATAGCCCCGTTGGCGTGTCGTATGGCCTGGCTTGGTATGACCGGGTGCACCTGGCGGATGACAGTCGTCCGGCTCTCACTGTTGCCGCTGGCCTCCACTCCCCCGAGTTGAGGCATGTCTTTGGCGAAAACTTCATCTCGGTCTTGCAGTACTTCGTTAAGCACCAGCGGGCCGTCAGGCCGTCCCCCGACAAGGTGGAGGCCAGCTATATCACTTCGGATGATTTCAAGCGAGATTTTCCCGCTGTCACGCAGGAGTTCGTGGCAGCTTTGCCGGGCATCTTCGAGCATGAGCCGGTACTTCGGCGCGGTGTTCAGCCGTGGGGAACGGGTCCTGGCGGGTGGCGCTTCGAGCTCCATAAGTGGCTCAAGGACTACCGCGGCGTTGACGACTTGAACGGCTATGTGCAGCAGGTTGCTGAGTGGACTGTGGCGGCTAACACCGTCATCATCCCGGAAAGCCAGGCTCCTGTTCTGGCACAGGTGCTTGGTGCTTCCGGTGGCAAGATTCGGATTGGAGAGAGGTTGACGGCTGGCATGCCGACGGTCACGGGTGCCGTCAACCCGCGCCCGGTCGCTCCGCCCGAGGACCCGCCGCAGTACGTCAATGAAGACCTCATCAAGGAGTTGGAGGCCAAGCAGGGCCAGACCCGACTCAGCCCGGACAAGCTCCTGCAACTCGTCCGGGAGCTGAACGCCTGTTTCCGGGAGGGTCACGCCTACGCCTGCCACGCCCTGGTGCGGGCCATCATCGACCACGTGCCGCCGATCCTCGGACAGAAGTCCTTTCAGGCAGCGGCTAGTAACTACGCTTGGCCTACCGATGCAGACCGGAAGTACGCCAAGAAGCTGCTGGAGTTCAAGAACCAGGCGGACGACGTGATGCATCGCCAGATTCGCACCAGCCGGAGCGTCATCACGATGCACGACGTGCCGTTTCCGGGGTACATCAATGCGCTTCTCCGGGTCTGCGTCGACCAGCTCTAGCGACCTTGGTGAAGCGGACTCCGCTTGGAATGGCGTTGCCGGCCACAACGCCGTTCCCACAGCTGGAAGCCTCTCGGGTGCCGAGCTGTAGAAGGAGCCACCCGTCGCCGCCAACGTCAGGAGTCGGTCGACAAGCAAACTGAGCATCGCAGCGTGTGCGGGACGGGAGAAATGCTCCGGCCGCAGCCAGGGCGAAAGGCGGCTAAGTGGCCGGGAGCCAGGAAGACCGCTCCAAGGACCGCTTGGACGAGTGAAGAAGGTGAAGGCCGGGAAGCGGATCGGGCGGGCGGCGCGGCGCGAGGGCCGCGCCGCGCGGTCTCGCCCGGGTGCGGAATTGCGCGGGATCGGTCATGCCGCGGGAGTGAAGTCGTCTTGGCGCAGCGTCTTGGCGGCAGCGCGTTCGCTGATCGCGGCTGTGGCCTTCGCGGATGCGGCGCCCAACTTCTTGGCGTTTCGGCCCTTGTACCAGGGCTTGAGATCGATACGCGCGAGGCGGATGCCGGTGGCCATCAACACGGCGGTGCCCTTGGGCATCGCGCGGAGCACGTCCAGCGGCAGCACCCGCTCCTGGCGCATCGAGACCGAGGTGGACTTGCCCGACTCGCCGGTGGAGACCGAGATCGTCCGCACTTCGTGGTCACCGCCGAGGCGCGAGATCTTGTCGGCGAAGTCGGCGTCGTCCATGCCCGAGCCGATCACCTTGATCGTCGCGGCGGAGAGCAGCGCGTCCATGCCGGACTGGCCCCAGACCCTTACGCCCTGCTGGTAGGACTGCAGGATCGTCATCGGGATGACGCCGCGGGAGCCGAGATGCGAGTACAGGTCCGGCAGGTCGGCGATCTTGCAGACGTTGGCGGCCTCGTCCAAGATCGCCAGCAGCGGAGCATCCAGACGCCCGCCATCGCGTTCGGCCTGGATGACCGCGGCGCGCATGACGGCGTCGGCGGCTGCGGCGATGATCGCCGAGGCCGAGCCACCGCCGTCCTTCGACAGCAGATACAAGGTGTCCTTGCTGGTCGCGAACGCCTCCGGCTTGAACTCCCGCACCTTTTCAAGGCTCTTGGGCGGGGTGACCCAAGCGGCGATGCCGGGGTCGAGGAGGCAGCTGGCGTACTGCCGGGCGGTTTCGAAGATGCCGTCGCGGGTTTCGACCGCGCCGGCCACGGTGCCCTGCAGCTGGGCTGCGACTGCGTCGAACCCGGCGTCCTGGAGCAGATCGATCGCCGTGCGGTCGGCCGGCGAGGCCAGCCAGGCCAGCACGTCCGTGATCGGGCGTCGGGCCTGGGCGGCGGCCAGGAAGAACGCGGTGAGGGTGTTGGCGGCGGCCGTGGACCAAAAGTCCCCGGCACTCGACTCGTCGACGGAGGCGGTGACGAAGTGCCCGGCGAGCCGCCGGGCCCCGGCGAGATCGCGGGCGTCGGCGAGGATGTCCCACCACATGGTCTGTGGCGCGTGGGCGATCTGCTGCGGATCCAGCGTCCACACCGTCCCGACCTCGGCGCGGGCGTCGATGGTTGCGGTGTAGGCGTCGCGTGCCGCCTTGTTGGAGGTCAGCAGCACGGGGCCGGGGGCGCGCAGGATGGCGGGGATGGCCAGGCCGGAGGTTTTGCCGGAGCGGGGGGCCATGATCGCCAGGATCACGTCCTCCCAGGAGGAGCGGAGTTCGTCCTTGCCCGGCTTGCAGGTGCCCAGCAGGACGCCCCGGTCGTCGGGGGCGACGTTCTTGGGCTTTTTGCCCGACAGGCTGGGGCGCAGCTCGATGGCTTTGGCGGCGATCTGCTTGGCCAGCAGAGGCTCCAGGTCACGTCGGGTGGCCAGCCCCGACGGGCTGCTGCGGAAGCGCAGCCAGACCTTCGCGGCGACGACGGCGGTGGCCATGAGGACGAGGGCGGGCAGGACGTAGCAGCCGGTGACCAGGGCGGGCTGCGGCAGGTGAGGCCAGACCCGCTCCGGGTGGAGCAACGTTTCTTCAGGGTGGTAGGCGGCCCATGGGCCGGAGCCTGCGACGGCATTGGTGAGGTTGCCGAACAGCCAGGCCAGCGAGCCTCCTGCCATGCCGAGCCCGGCGACGGCGAGCAGGAGGTAGAGGAGGAGGTCGGTACCGGTGGTGGTCGAGGGCGTGCTGGTGCGTGGGGACGACAAGGCGAGTTCCAGGTGGCGCGGCGCGGTGAGGGACGGCGGGGCGACGCGTTGTTCTGGTGATCACGAGGACTCCCGGGGCTGTTGAAGGAGGGGTCTACGGGCGGCGGGAGGCGGCGGCCTGTACGTCCGTCGGCGTGTGCGTGTCGGTGGACGGGCTGGTGGGCCAGCCGGGGTGGTCGGGGCGGCGGTCGCGGATCTCGGCCCAGGCGGCATCGCGGGTGGAATCGCAGACGAGGTGGGAGGCGATGTCGGTGTAGTGGCCCGCATGGAACAGATGGACCACCGCCTGGGTGGCACGGGCCTTCTGCTCCGCCTCGCTCAGCCCCTCGGGCAGGCGCAGACGGAAGGCTGTGGGCGTCCTTTCGAAGCCGCAGGCCAGGAAGGTCCGGCGGGCGCAGTTGTTGCGACAGTCGGCGGTGACCGCGCCGCTGGTTGGGTCGCGGTAGATCTCGGCTTCCCGCCCGTACACCTCGTTGAGGGAGGAGATGCAGCGGGACAGGAATCGGCTGATGCGAGACATGGGATGGCCTTTCTGAAGGAGAGCTGGTGGCGGGTCAGGCAGCGAACTGGGCGGTCAGGGCGCCGGCGTAGTGGTCACATGTGGAGCGTGCGTGGAAGGTGTCCTGATGGATCCGGGCCCAGCGCCCGTCCTGGCGGATCACGTTGGCGACGAGGTCCACCGAGCGGTGGCCCCGGCGCAACGCGACCCATCGGCAGGCGGCCGTGTCGCCGCCGGGCTCGATTCCCGTGGCGGCGACGATGTCCTTCACCAGGGCCTCCCACTGCTCGTCGGACAGGACGCGGCCGGTGTGGTTGACCACGGAGCAGTGCCAGGTGGGACGGACCGGCCGTCGTCCGGTGCGCTGCTGGCGTGCGTGGAGAGGTTCATCGAGCAGCTGGGCCAGGTGCGCGGGGGAGAGCGCGCTCGCGGCTTGCAGATCTGGTGACCAGGCGGCGAGGAGGTAGGGAGCGAAGACTTCGACGCGGTTGGCGTGGAGCGTGGTGAGGAGCGCTGTGGTGTCGGCGGAGCGCTGTATGTGGCAGTCGAAGGATGGACGCACGGCAGAGCCTTTCGGGCGAAGGGGGAGGGGCTTAGAAGTGGGGATTTTCGTTCGGCCGGTCGCTCTCGGTGGCGGCGTCCAGCAGTTCTGGCAGGTCGGCGGGGTCGGCGTCGCGCTGGTCGATCCACCAGCCGGCGCGGGTCAAGGGCCGGATCGCGTCCTCGATGGCCTCCCATTCCGCTTCGCTGGTGGTGCCTTCGAGGACGAGGGCGGTGTAGGCGGTGGAGACCAGCCGGTGGCGGCATCGGGCGCCCCAGGCGATGGCACGGTCGGTGCCTTCCAGATCGGGCATGCGGTATTGCTCGGACCACTCCTGGGCTTCGGCCTGCTCGGCGGCCCGTTTCTTCGCCAGCCACTCGGCCTTCGACTCGACGTCCTCGCCCCGGGCGGCTCGCCAGCAGTCGGTGCAGCCGCGTGCTGAGAGCCAGCGGGCGTAGCCGGCACGCCGGTCGGCCGACCGGTCGGAGAGGTCGGCCTCGGTGGTGTGTCCGCAGGCGTGGTCGATGGTCCACAGCGTCTTGACGGCCATGACAGGAACTCCTTCTTCTGTGTTTCTGGGGTTGGAAGGGGTGGTCAGCGTGTACGGCGGGGACTGGGAGGCGCGTCGAGGGAGTGGGGTGCTTCTTTCGGGGCCGCAGCAAGGTCGGCTGGGCGTTTCAGTGAGGAGGCCACGGCAGCGCGAGCACGGGCGGTGTGCGTGACGGAGGGGACGTTGTGCCGCTTCGGGAGCGGAACGTCGGCCAGCGGCGGGGCATCCATGGCTGTCACATCCGGCATGACCGACAGATCGAGCTGCGCGTCGGCCAACCGGTCGCCGAGAAAGGCGACATGATGCGCGATCGTGCGCAGGTGCTGGCCCAACTCCCGGCCGTCCGGGGTATCGAGCCGCTCGCACCAGGCGGCGGCGGTGTCGATGAACTCCTCCAGGTCGCCGACGGCACCGTGGTGCTCATCGAGGATCTGCTCCAGGACCTCGGCGACCTCGGCTGAGCGACGCAGCTCGTGCAACTCGCCGCTCAGCGCGGTCAACGACTGCCCAGGCTGCGTTGTACGTGCGGCCATGCCGTCCGGTGTGGGGACGGGCGGCGGCAGCATGATGCGGGGATCGGCGGCAACGGAGACGCCGGCGTCCTGAAACTCGCGGGTGGCGGCGGCCACGGTCCGGACCGCGGTGTTGTGTGGTGTGCCCTCCGGCAGGAGGTAGACGTCCAGGTCCTGGCTGTAGCGGAAGTGGTGCTTGCGCAGGACCTCGTCCAGGTGCGGCCGGTCATCCGCTACCGCGGCTCCCACACCAAGATCGGGATTAACTCCGAAGGCAACGTCGGGCTCGTAGGGCAGGTTCATCACGAAGACTCCTTCGAGGCAGCGGCGTCAGCGGGCGTGGACCGGCTGCTGGGTGGCGGCGGGCGGGCGGTAGGCGACAGTGGCGGCTGGTTGCTGCTGCGGCAGCGCGACGCCGGCACGGGCCGGGGAGATGGCGGTGGCGGCCTGAGCGCGGCGCTGCATCATCGACAGCCTCGGGCCGCGATGCTCATTGCCGGGCATCGAGTAGAAGGCGTCGAACGCGCGGCCGGTGTGCTCCAGCCGGGCCTCGACATACCGCAGATCGCCCTCGCCACGGAGTAGCAAGCCCTCGCGGGTACGTACGTCCGTGCCGACCGCGCGCAGCGTGCCCTCACGGTCACGGACCTGGTCGTGCACCACAATCTGAGCAGCCCGTATGCCAGCGTCGAGAGCGCGGGCGGAAGCGAAGGCCGCCTGCCCGGCACGGGGCACCTGAGCGGCGGAACGATTCTCCAGTCGGTCAAGACCCTGGTGGGGGGTGAGCGGAGCGTGGGGATTGCGGTCGTACGCAGCGTCGGAGGTGACGGTGTACTGCGCGGCCCGCAGGGACTGGACTGCCTGTTGTCCTCGGCGGGTTGGGTCCCGGTTCGGCTCGGTGAGGGCGTAGAGGTTGCTGCCAGGCAGCCGCTCGAAGCCGACCCGCCGCAGCATGTGATCGACGACGTGGTTTTCGTGCGAAGTCGCTGCCACGACGCCAAAGCGCTCGTGGTGGCTGACAGTGATGTGCGGACGTGTCTCCGCCACGAGTAGTGCACCTCGCAGAGGTTGGGGCCGTGCGGACGACGAGGATGCGGCCCGAAGACGGGTTTGGTGATGCCGGAAAAATGCGCTAGCGCGAGCAAGGCCGACGGTCGTGCCCATGCACATCGACCGGCCCTGTGGTGGCGGCGCGCTTCGGTTCAGCCATGACGGCTCTCAGCGCGATCACGAGCGGGTGCCTGGCCGTGCAGCACTCGCGCGGCGCATCTCATCCAGGACGCTGAATGGGCCTGTAGCCACAGGGATGTGGCTATGGGCCGCGTTGGCCCTTGCGGCGTCGATGTAGAGCTGGACGAGCCGACGTGCGGCACGGCGGATGGTGGTCTGCAGAGGCATGGAAACGGATTCCTTCAGATGTTTGAGAGGGGAGGGCGGAGGGAGCCGAAGTGCGGTTTCGGCTCCCTCCGTGGTGTGAGCCCGGCCAGCGGGTGCGCTCAGGCAGACATCCGGGCGTCTGTATCGAACAGTTCGCGCTCGCTCGGATGGAGCAGATGTTGAGTAATGAACGACCTGTCCGCGACCTTCCACAGGCCACGCCCCTTGGTGAGGGCGGCCACGGCCTGGGACTCCACCCCGGTCAGCCCCAGCAGGGTTGCGGCGGAAGTGAGTTGGTCGGCTTCCTGGCGGTAGATGATCCGGGTCGAGCAGTCGGTGAGCAGACCCTCGGCCAGTGCCCGGCCCCGGGAGCCGGCATCGCCTGCGGTCAGCAGATCGCTTAGGCGGTGGATCACCATGAGGTTGGCGATGCCAAGACCGCGGCTGAGCTTCCACTGGCTCTGCATGCGCTCCAGCAGGGCGACGTGCCGCATGACGCGCCATGCCTCGTCATAGATCACCCAGCGCCGCCCGCCGGTGGGGTCGGCGAGCGCGGACTCCATCCATGCCGAAGCGCAGGTCATGGCCAGAACGAGCGCGGTGTCGTCGCCGGCACCGCCCAGGCGCGACAGATCGATGGACAGCATCGGCGCACTGGGGTCGAACGCCACGGTGCTCGGGGCGTCGAACATCCCGGCCAGGTCACCGCGTACGAGCCTACGTAGCGCGTGGGCCAGGTCTTCGGCTGCGTGCCCGAGCCGCCCGGTCAGCTCGCCGAGAGCAAAGTCGAGCCGCTCGGGAGAACCGAGCACGTGCGCGACGTCGCCCAGCAGCGCTGTGGTGCCGCTCGCCTCGGCGTGGGCGACAGCCTGGTCGAGGGCGACGTCAAGAGCGGTGTGCTCCATCGGGTGCAAATCCCGCCGCAGGACGGTCTTCGCGAGCGATCCAAGCAGGAGAAGGCGGCGCTTGCGGACCTCGCCTGCCCAGTCCTCCTCACTGACGCCGTGCGCCCTGGCGGGTGCGTCCAGCGGATTGAGCCGTCCGGGCAGGCCGGGCCCAAGGGCGATGGTCTGGCCGCCCAACTCCTGGGCGACGACAGTCCACTCTCCCTTGGGATCGCAGGGGACGTAGATCCGGTAGCCGAACGCCACGGCACGCACGGCGAGGGACTTGGCCAGGGCGGACTTGCCCATGCCGATGATCCCGGCGAGCAGGATGTTCGGATTCGTGAACCCGTCGAGACGTCCGTAGAGGGCGAACGGGTCGTAGGTGAACGCCGCTTCGGCGTGGACGTCGCGGCCGATGTAGATGCCCTGGGCGCCGAGGCCGCCCTCGGCGAGGAACGGATACGCGCCGCTCGCGGTGGCGGTCGTCATGCGGTGGGCGGGGAGCTTGAGACGGCCGCCGCGGGCGGAGTTTGGGCCGGGTCGGCCGGCGGCTGGGTAGGTGGCCCGCAGCTCGGGGTCGATGCCCGGTTCGGCACGGCGCGCTTGGGGGCGCGCGGCGTGGCGGGCCTGGTCGCGGGCGGCGGCGAACTGGTCGCGGGCCGCGCGGGCGGTGCGGCGGTCGCTTTTGCGGGGGACGAACAGCGGGCTGGCGCTGGCGCGGTCGCGGATGTGGGTGGGCATGACGGTGGTGCTCCAGCGGGTCAGTGGCGGGTCAGGCCGGTGAACGGGTCGCGCAGATCAGCCGGAGTGTGGTCACGGCGGACGTGTGCGGCGGTGGCCAGGTGGCGCTGGCAGATGGTCAGTTCGGGCGCGCCTTCAGGGAGGCGGGCCCGGCACGCCTCCCGCGTGCGGGGGCGGCCGGTGCCGGGGTGAGCGGCTGAGTGGTAGGCGTCGTGGAGGTGCTCGGCGGCCTGCCACAGCCGGATCCGGCAGGCCCGCAGGTGATCGCCCTCGGCCTCGGCCAGTGGGGTGGTGCGGGTGGTGTGGGTGTCGAGCAGGCCGTAGAGAGCGGTGAGGTGGGCGTGGAGGGCGTCCAGCTCGGTGCGGTGTGCGGCCGTGGGCCCGGCGGGGAGGTTGATCGCCCGGTGGAAGTCGAGCGCCGCGGTGGCGAACGGGACGAAGTCCGCAGCCAGGTCGGGCAGGGGGTCGGTCGGCATGGGGTGGCCCTTCGGGTGAGCGCGGTGGTGGAGCTGGTGCGCTAGGGGCGGGCCAGCGGGAGGGCGGCGCCTGTGAAGGCTTCGGCCTGCTGCCAGGTCAGCAGTCGCAGATCGAGGAGGGCGGAGACCGCGGCCGTCTCAATGGCGGCGCAGGCGGAGTTGAGTTCTTCGTCGGTATCGGCGCTGACGGTGAGCAGGCCGGTCAGGGCGACGTCGGCGTGGCCGGCGATCAGCTGGCGCTCACGAGCCTTGATGTCGGCGTACTCGACGGAGTCCTCTTCGGAGTCGACCCGGCCCTTGCGCTGCCGTTCGGCCGCGTCCGCGATCACCGTGGCCTTCTTGCGCTGCACGTCCTTAAGCGCGGCATCCAGCCCCTTGGGTGCGTAGGTCAGCGACAGCGTGCGGCGTACCCCCGAGGTGAACAGGAGCTGATGCAGGAAGCCGGGGGAGGTTTCGATGCGGGGCCAGTTCTCGATCCAGTACGTGGCGTGGCGGGCCGAGTCGGTCTGGATGCGGTCGGCCTTCTCCACCAGGACGACCGGGCCGGCAGCGGCTGGATCGGCTTGGGGGCGGCCTGCCTCGGACCACTGATCCAGAGCCGCGGACGCCTTCGGGTCGTAGGCGGTGCGGATCACGGCGGCGATCTCGCTCGCCCCGAGCCAGCCACCGGGCATCAGACCGGAGTTGCGGGCGGCCTGGTCGAAGGTGGAGGTCAGCTGGGACAGGACGGCGGATGCGCCGGTGAGTCCGCCGCCGGCCTGGTTGATCAGACGCCGGGCGGCCTTGAGATCGAGCGCGAGCGCGACGTACGCCTCGTGCGGGGCCGCGGCGGGACCAGCGGCGGCCAGCAGTTCGCTGTAGATGGGGCCGGCGAGGTGGGTGTCGGCGTTGCCGTGCTCGGTCCAGTAGCGGTTGAGCGCATCGCCGGAGTCGGGCACGGTCCGCTCCAGCACCTGGACCCGAGCGATGTGACCGGTACGGGAGAGGGCGGCCAGGGTGCGGCCCCAGCCCGCGACATTGCTGGTCTGCGTGGCCGGATCCAGCAGGGCGAAGGCACGGGAGGACACCTTCACTACAGCGGTCAGCGTGCCGTGGTGCGGATCGTGCACCGCACCGAAACCGCCGCCCGGAGAGGTGACCACCCGCAGGGAAGCAGCGGTGCCGGGAAGGTGCAGTAGACCCTCGCGCCGCGGTCGGCGGGAGGGGCGGGCCAGCCAGATGAGCTGGCCCTTGAAACGCCGCAGCGCATAACGCAGGGCGATGGGAGCCCAGTCGGCGAGGGACCGCCCGCGGTGGCGGATGAAGACCGCCGCCAGGATGATCGCCCACAGCGGGATGAGCTTGAGCGCACCGGTGACGCCGGATTGCATCAACACCCCGAGCAGGGCCAGGCCGGTGAGAGTGACAACGACGAGCTGGGCGACCGACAGGCCGAGCAGTACGCCTCGACGTGAGCGGTGGGGGAACTTCACGGTAGCCGGGCAGTCAGGCAGAGAAGCGTCGGGATGCATGGCAAAGCCGTCCTTGGAACGTGGTGAGAAAGAAGGAAGGAGAGACGGGGCGGGCGGGCCGAGCGCGTCAGGCGCCCGCCCCGTCAGATGAGGGCTACGACCCCGATCCGCCCGGTGGCTTTGGATAGATCCACCGCTGCGGAGTACTGCCGCCCTGCGGAGGAGGCCCACTTGCCGGTGGCGGCGCGCTGGGCCGTGGCGCCGGCGGATCCATCCGCGTACCCGCCGCGGCCGAAGCGCCCGGCGTGGACGAAACCGGCACCGAAGGTGCCGCCGCACCCGAGGCGGCTCCCTGGTCGGGGCGCTGGATCAGGGGCTGGCCGCGGTCGCCGTCCGTGGGAGGTCGCTGGATCAACGCCCGGCCCTTGTCGCCCGTGGCGTTGGGGTCCTCGCCGTAGCGGAAGCGGGTCTGCTTCGGCTTGCCACTACCGCTCGAGCCGCCGGTCGGGTCGATGCCGGACGCGATGCCATCGGTGCCCTGGCCCGGCACCTTCGACGGCCCCTGCGGAGCAGGCGTACCTGTACCCGCCTGCATGGCGAGCTGGCCTGTGGTCTTGGCTGCACCCGCCGCCACCGTCATGCCGGCGACGCCGGTGCGGTGCAGGTCGTCGTGGCCCCCGCCGTCAGCGGCCCAGTGGATGAACTTGTAGGTGGCGTAGGGGCACAGCATCACCAGGACCATCACGACGATGCCCGCGATCGCATCCGACAGGGCAGCGAGTCCACCGTGCGAGTCGGACTTTCCCATGGCCGAGACGCCCAGCAGGAACACGATCGTCATCAGCAGTTTGCTGACGACCAGGGTGGCCGTGGCCTCGATCCAGCCGCGGCGCCAGCGCTTAGCCACTTCCCAGCCTCCGCCGGCACCGGCGAAGACCGCCAGCGTGACCAGGACCAGGATGCCGACTTTGCGCGCGACCATGACGGCCCAGTACAAGAACGCACCGATCGCGCAGCCGAGTGCGACGATCGAGGGGACACCCCAGCCCAGGCCGTACATCGCCCCCAGCTCGTTCACCTTGATCATGCGGCGGACGGCATCATCGACGGAACTGTTGGCGGCCTTGAACAGACCGGCACTGAGCGCGTCGACCACAGTGATCGCGACGGTGGTGCAGGCAATGGCGGCGAAGGCGAAGAAGACGCCCACCATCGTCCCGAACGCGGCCTGGGCAAGGGCACGTTCGTCCCTTCGCCATGCAGCACGGGTCAGCTGCAGACAGAACGTGCCAACCGTCAGGATCAACCCGATCGGCAACAGCAGCTCGTAGTTGTTGCGGAACCACTCGGCGTTCAGATCGATGGCGGTGGTCTGATCGACCGCCTTGGACGCGAGGTCGGCGGCCGACTGGGCTACCTCGCCCATCGACTTGGCGATCCAGGCGCCGATGCCGTCGGTGACCGCCTCGCCGGTGGAGCTGACGACGCCACCGACGGCATCGCAGACCGTATTCATCAGAGGAAGATCGCAGGCTCCCATCAGGGCACCTCCTTATCCGGGATCAGGGCCGTCATGGCGCGGCGTTGGGCAGGACGGCGGCCAGCGCACAGTCCTGATGCGGCCGGCACTGGACGGCGAGGGTCATCGAGCGGGCCTCGGCCCCAGCTCCAGACCCCTTCCAAGCGAGGGTCTGGTTGCCGGTGACCGTGACGGCGTAGAGGTACGCCTCGGTGATCGCACCGGGATCCTGGGCCAGGGCCGTCTTGAACGCCTGAGGGAAGTGGCCCTCGCCGATGCTGGCGCTCGCGTGCTGGTGGTTGTCGTGCATCCGCGACCACAGCACCGGGCTGGGCACCTGGTCGGTGATGGACTTCCAGTCGGTGTACTTCTTCTCGCCGGTCATCCACCGCTTCAGCCCGGCGAGGTGCCCGGCCTGGGAGAAGGCGCGGGTGTCGTACGTCCACAGGACCTTCGTGGCCGCCTTGGCGAACACGATCGGATCGCTCGTCTTCGGAGGATCCGCGACAGCCACGCCCTTGCCGTCTGTCGCCTCGGGTGAGGGCGACGGCTCCTGGGCGGACGCCGATGGCGGGGAGGGCTTGGCCGAGGCCGGGCTGTCCGTACGGTTGAGATACGCGACGAGACCGGCGACGGCCAGCAGCACAGCGAGGATGATGCCGCCGATCAGCGAGCGCCGCAGGACCGAGGCCGGTTCTCCGTACGTGCGCTCCTCGGCATTGCGGAGACGTTTCTTCGACATCAGTGGACCTGCGTTCCCATTGCGGAGAAGAACGCGACGATGCCGTTGGCCGCACCCAGCAGCAGGGCGCATCCAGCGGCGATGGCCGTGCCCTTCTTGCCGTTGGCCTCCGCCTGGTGGCCGCCGCTGTGGTGGCCCCAGGCCCAGACGACCGCCGAGATGACCAAGGCGCCAACCGCGGCGATGATGCCGAACAGATTGATGCTGCCCATCACGTTCTTCAGGACATCGAGACCGGGAAGCCCGCCCTGCTTCGGCGTGACGCCGGGGTTGTAAGCGAGGTACTGGACGTGCTGCATGAGCTTCATGGGAACTCCTGTGCGAATTTGGGCATGCGAAGGCCGGAAGGGGAGGAAGAGAGAGGAGAGGAAGAGAGGCCGGTCAGGCGACTCGGCGGGCAGCGAGGATGTCCGGCCGCCACGAGGCGAGGGTCGAGATCTTGACCACGTCGCCGGTCTTGGGAGCCTGCAGGATCAGCCCCTGGCCGATGAACATCCCGACGTGTTCCGGCACCGCTGCTGTGCCGCGCGTGAAGAGCAGATCACCAGGCTTGAGAGCATCGACGCTGACCGCCTTACCCTCCTTGACCTGCGTGTACGTAGTCCGGGAGATCGAGACCCCACCAGCCTTGTACGACGCCTGCATCAACGACGAGCAATCACAACGACCCATCGGGTCCTGACCGCGCGGATCGGTACAGCTGCCACCCCACTGGTACGCAGTGCCAAGCTGACCGAGCCCCCAACGGATCGCCGTACGAACGGGCTTGGGCGCGTCGGCCGGGATCTTGTAGCCCTTGGGGACAGACCCGGCCGGGATCGGGCCGAACCCGCTCCCATCGCCTCCGGTCCCGCATCGGCCAGAGGAGACCTCCGGCTGGGCGTCCTTGCCAGCGTCCTTGCCGGAATCGCCCTTGGCGGGGGAGTTCTTGGCGATGGCCTTCTGGAGCGCCGTGGCCAGCGGTTCCCACTTGGCGTAGGCGTCCGGGAGCCCGCTCGCCTGGACGGCCTGCGCGGCCTGGGCGATGGTCATCGACTGCCAGCCCGAGACCTTCAGCAGCCCCTCGTAGAACTTCGTCGAGGCGTGCACCGGATCCCGGGCCTGCTGCGCGGTGCCCCAGCCCTGGCTGGGACGTTGCTGGAACAGGCCGAGCGAATCCCGGTCGCCGTAGTCCAAGTTCAGCAGCCCCGACTCCTGCAAAGCAGTCGCCAGCGCAACGATCTGCCCGCGCGGGGGCACCTTCATCGCGACGCCGGTGGCCAGGATCGTCTTGGCGTTCGGTATCTGCTCCTTCGGGTTGTCCAGCCCCGCAACGGACACCGAACCCTTGCCGCCGCCCTTGAGGATCGACTCCACCTGTTCGGCCACGGCTTTGGTATCTACCGCGCCAGCACCACCGGCTTCGCCGCAAGCGGCCTGGGCGTTGCTGGCGCCGGCCAGGGCAACGGCGATGGGCGCGATCAGCAGCATCGGGGCGAGGACGACGCCCCCGGCTATCGCTGCGACCTTCTTCACAGCCGACCACCAGACGCTCGGCGTATCCAGATATCCGGCTCGGGCGAGGGGCGTGCCTGGGCATGTTGCATCAGCAACTCCTTACTTGCTCGTAGGCAGCGTGGCGCCGGCGTTCTCGTCGAAAAGGCCACCGGCACCACACCGGTTAAACACTCGAAAGTCCCCGAAGGGAGGGCCGTGCTTCGGAGCTGCTAACTCCGAAGCGCCGATCCCTCTATCGCAATGCGGCAGCCAGCCGCGCTCGTAATCTCAGGCACCACACGGAGAATTCCTCTCCCTCGCATCCGTCAGAGCTCTTCATGGGTGCCGAACGGGCCGCCAATTGGACGAGGCAACACGCATCAGCACAGCTCAACAGGGCCGGGGCCAGGGCCCGTCCTGCGAACACGGCGAGACTGTAGAGACAAAATCCGGCCGCACCAAACGAGCCACGATCATGAAAGAAACGACCAAGATCACGCCATTGGGTGCCGCCGAAAAAAGGCGCTAACCTCCAGCCCACTGCCCGCCCGGTCAGCCACCTGCGCGGTTACCCCGAGCAGTTCTTGCACGCATACCCCGATCCACGAGTGCGTGCATGTAGTCGTCCTCCAGAAAGAGAGATTCGCCGAATGCCGTCGTACACCCTGCACCGAGGCGACGCGCTTGCCGTCCTGAAGTCCCTGCCGGACGAGAGCGTCGATGCCGTCATCACCGACCCGCCCTACAACTCCGGCGGACGTACCAGCTCCGAACGCACCGCCCGCACCGCACGAGCGAAGTACACCAGCGGCGACGCCCGCCACGACCTCGCCAACTTCCCCGGCGAAAACCGCGACCAACGCTCCTACCGCGCCTGGCTGACCGAACTGCTCACCGAGGCATACCGCGCCAGCCGCGAACACGCCGTCGTCATGGTCTTCTCCGACTGGAGGCAGGACCCCACCACATCCGATGCCCTGCAGATGGCCGGCTGGACCTGGCACGGGAAGATGCCGTGGATCAAGCCGGCCTCACGGCCCCGCAAGGGCGGACCGAAGCAGGACTCCGAGTTCATCCTCTGGGGCGTCAAGGGCACCCTCGACAACACACGCGACCTCTACCTGCCCGGCCACTTCATCGCCTCCCAGCCCCGCAAGGACCGCGTCCACATCACGCAGAAGCCAGTGGAGGTTATGCAGCAGCTCGTCCAGGTCTGCCCGCCAGGCGGCACCGTCCTCGATCCCTTCACCGGCAGCGGCTCCACAGGCATCGCAGCCCTGAAGGAGGGGCGCAATTTCGTCGGCGTCGAGCTTTCCAGCCACTATGCCGACGTGGCCGAACAGCGCCTCCGCAGTGTCCTCACCCAGGACGACTTCGCACTCGCCGGGCCCGAGGAATGAGAACAGCACACTCAGGCAGACCGGGCCAGAACACAGAACAAGGGCGGTTGTGTCATCGAAAACCCGATGACACAACCGCCCTTGACCGTTCAGTCAGCCAGCTTCGACGCTCTGCCGGATGAGGTCACCGGCTCGCGAGAGATCCTCCAGCGATCTGATCCGCACCTCGACCCCGTCCTTGATTCCCAGGCAGCCCAGACCGCGGACGTCTCGCGCAAAGCCCTCCTCCAACTCCAGAGCGTCCGGGTCCAGCTTCAGGTTGATCACGAGCAACCGGTTCCGCGGCTGTACGCGCACCGTGGCGACATTCTTGATCCGCCGGTACGCGATGTAGTGCAGCTGGGTCTCCTTCTGCACTTCCTCGTGCGACAGGAGCACCTCCTCGAGTTCCGTGTACAGATCCTGAAGATCCTTCGGCGACTCGTCGAGGTACTGCTGCACCGACTTCGGCGAAACCGCACTGGAGACCCGCGCTGCGGTGGCCGCCTTTCCCCGAGCCGGGACCGCGGCGCCGGCAATGGAGGCGACCAGCTGCAACGTCAGCACATCGTCGAAAACGCGGTAACTCACCAAGTCGATGCGACGGCCGATCATCTCGATGGCCACCGTGTCATGGTGCGTGAAGTCCCCAGCGACGCAGACCAGCCGGGGATTGCTCCAGTCGATCGCCTCGGCCGCTTCGGCGCCGAACTTCTCCTTGACCAGGCTCTCGAACTCATGGTGATGGTCATGGAGCCACGACAGATACGACAGCGCCTGATTCGTGACGTTCTGATCACGGGAGCGCTTGTACTCCACGATGACCGGCGTCCCGTTCTCGTCCAAGCCCAGAGAGTCGATCCGGCCCCGGTGTCGACCCGTCGCATATTCGCTGGCCAGGAGATGGATGCCGAGCATCACCTCCATATTGGCCTCGATCAGCGACTGCAGATGACGCTCCAGCGCCATCGACGATCCGGGAATCTCCGTGGCCTGCCCGGCGCGCACCCTGAACGCCTTCAAGCTGCTCATACGCCTCCCCCGACTCCACCTCGATCACTGCGAACGAACAATCGAGCCCAGGAGGCATTTATTCCGGCAGAGCCTCGCCGCCTTCCATCGAACCGTGAGCACATTGCGCCAGGGCTGAGACAGCGCGCTCATTCGCTGTCCTCGATGTGCTCGAATGCATTCGGGGCCAACTGGCCCTCGTTCGCCGCAGCCGGGACGAGTGCGGTCACGTCAGAGGACATGCTCGGGTCCGCACGGCGTTCGCGGCGTGGACCTTTGCAACGGGCTACGCGTCGAACTCGCCGCGCCAGGCGAAGTCGAGGAGGGCCTTGGGGAGGTAGTCGGTCTCGACCTCGACCGGGACGCCGTTGGCCTTCGCCAGGCAGGCGATCGCCAGCGGAGCGAGGGCCACGATGCCCAGGACGTTGTGGGCGCGGTCCTCGTCGGCGGTCCAGTACTCCTTGTGCCAGCGGACGGCGTCGGCCAGGGCCTCGTTGAAACCGGCGGCGTCGTTGCGCAGGTAGCGGTAGAGCATCATGATCGGCGGGTAGCGGAGCTTGATCATCCCGCCCGCGTCGACGACGCGGGCGTGCTCGGGAGCACTCAGGTCCACGGCGCTCACCAGGTGCGTGCGCAGGTCGTCCCGGTGGAGCCAGAAGCTCTGGAGGGTCTCCACCCAGGCGTAGGTGTACTCGTCCAGGGCGCCGCCGAAGTTGCGCAGCAGGGACACCGGGATCCGCGCCAGCATGTCGAGGCGGGCTGCTTCACGGCAGATGACCGCGAGGTAGAAGGCGTTGAGCCAGGCGTTCGCGTGGAGATAGGTCTGCGGCCCGGTGGTGGCGAGGTGGCGCTCCTCCTGGCGGATCTTGCAGGTGATCGTTTCCCAGTTGGGATCGGCGGCGGCGAAGACGGCCGAATGTACCTGCATGGCCAGCAGCCAGGACTCCCAGGTCTCCAACATGCCGGAAGTGGGGTCCCCGACACAGCGGACGAGGGCGACGTTCAGCGACTCCATGGCCGCTTCCGACCTGGAGTTGTGCGAGGTCTCGATCTTCTCCAGCGAATAAGACAGTGACTCCTCCATGACGGGAACCACCGCCGCCATGTCCTCCTGGGTTGCATCGGCCAGGAAGTCATGGCGGGGAACGCTCGGGTGTCTCACGTGTCGAACTCGCCCAGCCAGGAACGATCCAGGAGCCGGATGGGCAGGTACTCAGATTCGACCTCGATCGGGATTCCGGCGTCATGGGCGAGGCATGCCATGGCCAGTGGTCCCAGGGCGAGGTAGCCAGCGATGTCCTCGGAGCGGTCCTCCCGGCTCCAGTACGCCTTATGGAGTTCGAGCGCCTCCGCGAGCGCTTGGTTGAAGCCCTCGTGATCCTTGCGCATGAACTGGTAGAAGAGGTGGATTGGTGGATACAGAATGCACTGGAGGAGGTCGCGGGGCGCGATCGTCGCGATGTCCGGGTGGGACATCTCGATCGCGGCCGTCAGCTTCTCGGCGAGCCCCGGCTCCTCGCGCCAGTATGTCTGGAGGCTGTCCACCCAGTGGTAGACGTACTCGTCGCCCTCTGCCCCGGACGCCCGCAGGAGATCGAGCGGCACCTGGCACATCGTGTCCATACGGGCCTGGTCACGGCAGATGATGACGAACCAGAGCGTGGTCAGCCAGTTCCCGGCGTTCGCGTAGAACTGCGGCCCTGTCGCCTGGATGGTGCGCATTTCATCCGTGATGCGTGCCTCGATCGGTTCCTCGGCCGCCGCAGCAGCGAAGGCTGCCGTACCGACCTGCATCGCGGAGACAGTGGCCACCCAGGTCGGGAGTCGGTTACCCCGCGGGTTGAGTGCCTGGTGCACCTGCACCTGAAGAAGTGCCTCGTTCAGCGCTATGCCGAAGATGGCCGGCGACGCATCCAGGCTCCGGACACTGTCTTCGAGCTCTTCGGCCAGACGCTCGACAGCCTCCTCGTCGATCGAGGGGTTGCCGTGTCGCGCCACCGTCACCGTCACCAAATTCTCCTGTCACTGAAGGTCGAAAGTGAAGTCTTCGTCTTTGAACTTCCCGATATTAGCTCGCCGCGTCTTGAAGCCGCCATAACTCGGGCCATTGGAAACACCCTTGACCAGGATGTAGTGTACCTTGTCTTCCTTTAGTGCCTGTTTTAGTTCGTTGTACAACTGCAGTTCCTTCGCGTTTCCGTTAACCCCTCTCTTCCGCATTTCATTCATGATGTCGAGGAAGTACTCACGCGACGCTTGCTCGGCCTTGTAGCCGCTGGGGAGAGTGCGTTCGTTAATTTTTGTACTGACGTCACTCTTGGCTTCGAAGACTGTAAAGCCGTCGTCGTTCTTCCATCTCCAAAGCTGATCGAACTGGTCGTTGCCGTTTTTCGGTCCTGCGAGGGTCTCCCTCTTGGCGCCAGCATAGAATTCCCGGATCACGTGATGCTCGGCAACCGCTTCACCGTACGCCTCGGTGTGCTCTGTCATCGCCTGATGGAACGGTGCGTGCTGCCTCTTCAGCGCCTCGTAGGCGGCCTTGCTCTCAGGAGCGCCGTCCGACTTCCAAGCGTTTTTGGCCTTGCTGACCGGGTCGTGCCAAGGGATGTCCTTCCGGATGGACTCATGACGCTTGACGGCCTTTTCGTCGAGAACCTTGTGTGCGTCGACGTCGGTCAACTGCTTTGCAGTACGACCACGGTCCCAATCAGGCATGTATTTGGCTGGGAAGGGTGGCGGAGCACTGTCCTTGGCGATCCATACCTTCGGGTTGGCAGGATCCTTAATCAACTGCGGGGGCGGGTAGCCGCTTTCATCCACAGCGTCGGTGTCAAGCCGTTGGGCGTGAGTCGGGTGCTTCGCGTAATACTCCTTGAAGTACCCGCCCTCATGGTTGGCCCGCCAGACTTGGATCTCCTTGATCTGTTCCGGCTTGAGCGAACCGGGTGGACCGTAGGGGTTGTCGCCGTGCTGCATGAAGCTGGGGGGATCGGGGGTCCGGTCGGGACCAGGGGACCCACCGCCCGGCGTGGCAGCGTCGTTGCCGGCAGAGCCGCCGACCGTGTCGTCGGCTCCGTGGGCCGCGTCGTCCAGGCTGCCCGAACCCGGTGTCCCGGGGTGCGCGGAGCCATGGACGCCGTTGTCGGTCGTGGTGCCGCCAGGAAGGTCACGGCTGCCGCCGCCCGGGAGGTCTCGGCTGCCGCCGCCGCTAGTGGTCGGGGTGGCGGTGCGACTGCCACCACCGGCTGGAGTGTCGTCCAGGTTGTTTGTGGGCATGTGGTTGCCCGCGCTGCCGCTCGGGGCGCTGTGGTCGCCGGCGCGGCCCATGGGGGTGTTGCTCCCCGGCCCGGTGTCGCCGTGGCCTGCGTTGTCGCTGGTGCGGGCCGGGTCGGGTATGTCCGAGCCGACGCGGGTGAAGTCGTCGCCCCGTCCGCCGACGCTGGCCGGGACTCGCTGTTCTTGGTGGGCCGGGGTGTCGATCCGTGGGTTGTCCGCGCCCGAGGCGGGTTGGGCGGGCTTGCCCTGGGGAGCGTCCTTGGCGTCCTGTAGGAGGCTGCCGTCGTCCTTGCTGTAGAGGTGGCCCGCGGCATCTGTGAAGTTCCCGGTGAAGGGGTCCTTCACCGTGTGCGGCGGGAGGGTGACGGTGCCTTCGGGCAACTTGATTCTGCCGCCCGGGAGTTTGGTCGCCCCTTCCGGGACGGCGGCGCCCTCGGGCAGCTGTACCGTGCCGTCCGACATCTCGACGGCGCCTTCGGGCAGGCTATAGGCGCCCTCGGAGATCTTCGGGGCCTCGACGCGGCCGAGGCCCTTGAGGTGGGCCAACCCGTCGCCGACCTTCGACAGGCCCGCACCTGCGCCCTTGATGACGTAGGTCATCGGATCGACGGCGCTGCCCACCTTGCTGACGACGGACAGGCTCTTGGCCAGCGCGCCTGCCTTGCCCGCGCCCTGCACGGCGGCACCGCCACCGCGGGTGAAGACAGCCGTCACGATGTTGAAGGTCACCGCGCCAGCGGCCCGGGAGCCGTTCGACTCCCACTGGTCCCAGGCCACAAAGCCCTTGCCAGCCTCCACCATCGTGTCTCGCGACTCCCGAAGCCAAGGGGGCAGCCATCCGCTCGGCACCATCCAATAGGCTTGTCCCGCAGGCGTCATAGTGATCGAAAGGGCGGTGCCGAGCTTGGCCAGGTTGGTCCACGCTTGGCCGGCGGCTTCCGAGCCGTGCCCGCCGAACAGGGTGTAAATGCCGTCGATGGTGCCCCCCACGCCGTCGACGATGAAGCCCTTGCCGAAGTCGTAGGCGTGCTCTCCCACGTGCCACCAGGGAACGGATTCCTCGACCGCTTCGCCCCAGGGCAGGCTCTTGGACGCCTTGAGGGCTTCGGCGTCGTAGCCGTATCCCTTCTTGTGGGCGGCGTCGATCGTGTGGAGCGCCTTGCCGCCTACCAGCGCGACGATCTTGGCGTGGCAGTCGCGTTCAGCTTCCTGGAACGCGGCCCAGACCTCAGCGATCTTGTTGCGGCGATTGAGGTTCTCGTCGGTCAGGTCGCCGTCCTCGCTCCAATCGTCTTCGGCGGCCTCGTTGTCGCGGAAATCGGCGGCTTCCTGCTTGAGCTGCTTCAGCCGGTTGATCAGTGGCCTGATCTCGCGGGCGTAGGTGCTCAGAGCCCCGGCGATGACATGCATGTCGTGACCCAGGTCGTGTGCCGTGCGCTCCACCGGTTTGGTGACGCCGAACAGCTGCTCCGCCTCGGGCGCCTTGTAGAAGGCGGCCAGTCCGCCGAAGGACTTGTGGACGTCCGAGCCGGCGGTGTGGACCTTGGAGCCGCCGTGGGACAGCGCCTTCGTCTTGGCTTCCAGAACGTCCAGATCGCCGGTGTAGACCGGTACATCGGCCGGGTCGACCGGTCCGCCGCTCACTTCTTCTTCCCCCCGAAGTCCTTGAGAGCATCCAGCCGCACGGCACGGGCGGCGTTCTGTGCGTTCTTGGCCGCCTCCAGGTCGCCCTGGACGTACTCTTTGGTGGCTTTGGCGGCTCCCAGAACGGCGGCCTGGCAGCGATCGGCCATTGCCTTCATGCGCGGCTTGCGCTTCGTTACGTACTCGGCCAGCGCTGCAGCGACCGGCCCCGTCGCCTTATGCTGCCACGGGTCGGGAGCCACCAGCCCCAACGGCTTGCCCTGCGGCATCACCGGTCCGCGCATCGGCGTCATGGCGCTCGTGCCCGGCACGGCGGTACCCGCTGCCTGAGCTACTTCCTGTATGTCAGAGAGCAGTGTGTTGAGGGCTTTCCCCAGATCTTCGGCATGCGTGCCGACGACCTTCAACCGGCCCTGTACTCCCTGTGGCTGGATATCCCATGACGCCATGAACGCCCCCCTGCGTGCATATTTCTCACACCGCTGCCTGACACCGCGCGGCGCGCCCCCCGGCCGGCAACCCGTCGGCGCACTCCTAGGGAGTGCTTCTCCTGTCGATGCGCCGAAGCCGGCTCAGCCGATGTTGTCGACCGCGGACTTCGCGCGCGCGAGCGTCTGGTGCGCGGTACCGTCGTTCTTCTCCAGCGTCGTCTTCAGCAACTGGATGATGTTCTTGACCTCCTGCGAGGCGCGGTTCCAGCGCAGTTCCTTGCCGTGGTACTCCTCCGCGACACCATCCGCCGCGAAGTCCGACATCGCCGCCTTCACCTGTGCATCACGTGCCGCGATCACCTGCTCCAGGCGTGCGATCACCGCCTGGATGTTGCCTTGCGCCTCCGCGGACGCACCCGAGTCGTACGAACGACGGTCCATGCCAGCAGCCATCACAATCACTCCCCCTGAGATCCCTGCGCTCTGAGTACTTCCGCCGCAATCCGGCTGTCAGCGGCCCGAGAAGCGGGCCGCGTCGAAGTTCGCCGCCGACATCTGCGAACGGGCATTGTCGGCCTGCTCCTGGTCGCCGGAGCCGAATGCCGTCTCCATGCCCGACTGGCCGCCCACAATCGCGGCCAGTGCACTGTTCAACGCTGCTGTGATCTCGTCCGAGTGCGACTTGAACGAGTCGAA
This sequence comes from Streptomyces sp. G7(2002), assembly GCF_028870195.1. Classification (NCBI taxonomy): domain Bacteria; kingdom Bacillati; phylum Actinomycetota; class Actinomycetes; order Kitasatosporales; family Streptomycetaceae; genus Streptomyces; species Streptomyces sp. G7(2002). Next base: position 2,173,995 of record NZ_CP102609.1, on the reverse strand, counting down.
TGCCGCTTTGCCCGACCCGTTGAACTTGCCCTCCAACGGCTGTGCTGCTTGCACGAGCTGGCGGATCAACGTCCCCAGTTCCGTGCTCGACCCCTGCGACTTCGACCTCAGGGTCGAGAGCGTCTGCGCCCCCATGTCGAACTTCATCGGGCTCCCCCTGCCAGACTTGACGATTGTTTGTACTCATGCTTATCAACGGCGAAGCCACTGGTGCAATCCGCAATCCCGATGCTATGACCAAGATGTGACAATGACTCAGGACGGCTACGAGCCCGCCCGCCTACCCATGCCTGCAGCGTGCTTGGCAGGGAGGTCCACGCGGATGCCCAGCCGGTCCAGGTGCTCTCACTCGCCATTCAGATGCCGCACCAGGCGCTCGAAGTCCTGCCAGCCCGACAGGTCCAACGGGTCACCCGGCAGCGGGTAGTACATCGCAGGGCGGGTCTTCGGACCGAGGGGGACAGGCGGCTTGGACAGTGGCGTCTTCCGCGCACGGTCGCCGGGCATCTGGCGGACCTCCTCCGCGCCGAGCACGAAGGCCAGCGGGACACCGGGCCCCTCGAAGCAGGGCGGAACGGCCAGGTCCCGGCGGGCTTTACGGATCTGCACGAGCATCGACAGGAGGCGGTGGCGGGTGGCGAGCACCTCCGCGGCCCTGGGCAGGGACTCTACCGGCGGCTCCTCGTCGGGGCCGTAGCCGAACATCAGCGTGACGTACTCCTCGACGCCCGCCTTCGTCCGGTTGATGCGCACTGTGGCGAGGCCTGGTCGGTCCGGGCTGCCGACCACCACGAACCAGGTCGGTTCCGGCGCCCTCTCATAGGCGAGGTCGGTCATCTGGCGTGGCGACCAGGGGAGGTTGGCGGGTTCCGCGGTTCCCCACCCAGCTGGGGGCTCGCCGGTGAGTTCGCGCCATGTCGACTCCAGCGCGCCGCCGAGGACCAGACGGTCGTCCGCGGGGTGGATCGTGCGGAAGGTAATGGCCAGCTGCTGCTCGCCGGTGTCCGTGGCCTCCTGGTAGGAGGCGGCTACCGGGGTGCGGGGGTCGTCAGCGGTCGCGTCGGCTGCCGCTACCGGTTGGAACATGCCGTCCTGCCAGCGCAGGACGGCTCCGGACTGCCCGTCGTAGTAGCCGTCCCGCTCGTCGCGTACGACCCAGCGGGAGGGCCAGTTATTGAGGCTGGCGCGTACGGCCGGGGAGAGCGTGGTTCCTGGCGGGGTGACGACCTGGAGGCCCAGCTCGGCGCCTGCCGCGGTCTGGATAGCGTCCTGGAGCCAGGCCGTCATGGCGATGACCGGGCGGTCCTGGATGACGACGGCGACCTTGTCGGTCAGGACGTCGACCGCGGGCTGCCCGGCGGCGGGCGTGGGCGCAACGCTCACGCCTTCGGTTTTCACCACGGCCAGGGACTGCGCGGCTTCGGGCGGCCAGGCGGAGCCGTCGGCCAAGGCGGCCAGCCGGGCCGCGAAGGTGCCCGCGAGCCGCTCGGCTTCTTCCACACCGGTGGTCGCGCGGGCCTCCGTCCACCAGTACGGAAGCGGTGGCGGGGTGGCTCCGAGCAGACGCTCGGCCTCGCCCGCGACCTGCACGAGCAGCGGTGCTTCGACGGAGACGAGGGGGCGTCCCTCCTCGTCGCACAGTCGCACGACGGCGCCCTCGCCCGCCGTGTCCACCAGCTTGTCGGGGCCTCCGGAGAGCAGTCCCGCGAGCATGGCCCACGGGTCGGGCATGCGCTGAGTGAGGGCAATGACGTCCTTGGTCATGTGGTCGTCCGGTCCTTCGTCGTTCGTGGCATGGATGCCGTACGTCTCGTGGTCCGCGTGGGCGGGAGAGCTCTCCTCGATGTCACGCGGGGGAGTACACGGTCTGGATCAGGCGGTTGGTCTGGCCCCTGCGGATGAGGACACCGCGGCCCGGCGGCTGCCAGGAGGCGTAGACGCCGGGGAACAGCTGGCCTTCACCGCGGTCGCCGGCCATGAGGAGCGCGGAGGAGCCCGACTCGCGCAGGCCCTGCACCAGGGGCTCGTAGATACCGCGTGAGGCGCCCGCGACGCGGCGGGTGAGGACGAAGTGGAGGCCGATGTCCACCGCGGAGGGGATGTACGGCAGGAACGGCGCCAGGGGTTCCTGGCCCGCGGTGGTGAGCACGTCGTAGTCGTCGACGAGGACCACGATCCGCGGGCCGCCGCCCCAGCTGCCGGGTTCCAGATCCTCCAGGCGCGCGCTGTCATCGGGCAGCCGCTTGTCCAATACGCCGGCGATACCCGTGGCGAGGCCCGCGCACAGCTTGGCGTTGTACGCGTAGCCGCCGTTGAACTCCTCGGGGATCGCGCCGCGCAGACTGCGCCGGGGGTCCATGACGGCGAAGACCAGCTCGTCCTCGCTGTAGCGCTCGATCAGGCCGCCTGCGATGGTCTTCAGGAGATTCGTCTTGCCGCACTCGCTGTCGCCCATGATCAGCAGGTGTTGGTCGTGTTGGAACAGGTCGAGCAGAACGGGTTCGAGGGCCGTCTGGTCCAGGCCGATCGGCACCCGCTGGGATTCGGCGACCGGGCCCGGCAGGAGGTGGGGCTCCAGGAGGTGCGGCAGCACACGCACCGGCTGGGCGACCTCGCCGCTCCAGGTGGCGCGGATCGTCCGGGCCGTGCGCTCCAGCACCGCGCCCATGTCCGTGGTGTCGGCAAGCCCGTCCGTACGGGGCAGCGCCACCTGCGCAAAGAGCTTGCCGGCGGTCAGGATGCGGCCGGGCTCGTCGGGCGAAAGGGTCACTGCCAGCTTGCTGTCGATGCTGGACTCGCTGGGGTCGTTGAGCCGCAGCTCGACGCGGGTGCCGAAGTTCGACTGGACGGCGATACGCACGTCGTTCCAGCGGAGCATGCCCGCCACGACGTGGATGCCGTAACCGCCGCCGCGTTGGAGGATGTCGGCGACGGCGTCGTCCAGTTCGTCGAAGTCGTCGCGGAGCGCGCCGAAGCCGTCGATGACAAGCACGATCTCGGCGGAGGCCAGCTGGGGCAGCCGGCCCGCCGCGTGCAGGGTACGCAGCTGATCGACGGAGTCGATGCCGTGCTCGCGGAAGAGTTCCTCCCTGGCCGCGAGCATGTTGCGTACCTCGTCGACGGTGCGGGCCACCCGCTCACGGTCGACGCGGCCCGCGACACCTCCGACGTGCGGCAGGCCCCCCAGGGCCGCGAGGCCGCCGCCCACTAGGTCGAGGCCGTAGATGCCGACCTCTTGCGGAGTGTGGGTCAGCGCCAGTGAGAGGACGAGGGTGCGCAGGAGCGTGGTTTTTCCGGACTGCGGGCCGCCGATGACGGCGGCGTGGCCACCCGCCATGGTGAGGTCCAGGTACCACTCGCCCTGCCACTGCCTGGCCGGATCGTCGAGCACACCGAGCGGTACCTCAAGCGGCCCGCGTCGCTTGGCAAGCTGCATACCGCGCGCGCCGACGTCGAGTGGTCCGGCGACCGTATCCAGGGCGATCGCGTCGGGCAGCGGGGGCAGCCAGATGCGGCGCACCGGGCCGGCGGCGTTCGCCAGCTGCTCCACCATGACGGCCAGCTCGGTCGGCCCCATCTCGCGGCGCCGCACCGCGGGGTCCTCGACGTCCGAATCCTCCGCACCGGTCATCGTGTTGAAGGTGTCGTAGGGGAGGGCGAGCGGTCCTGCGTCCTCTTCCTCCCCACGCCGCACGGGCCCCCGGTAGGCGCCCGAGACATAGCTCGCCTTGAAGCGGTCGTAGTGGCTGGTGTCGACCTTGAGGTAGCCGAATCCGGGCAACGGGGGCAGGTGGAAGGCGTCCGTGGTGTCCAGAACCGTACGCGATTCGTCGGCGGAGAAGGTCCGCAGTCCGAGCCGGTACGAGAGATAGGTCTCCAGACCCTTGAGGTTGCCGCCCTCGATGCGCTGGCTGGACAGCAGCAGGTGCACGCCGATGGAGCGCCCGATGCGGCCGATGGACAGGAACAGGTCGATGAAGTCCGGCTTGGCGGTGAGCAGTTCACCGAACTCGTCGATGACGACGAACAGGTGGGGCAGCGGCTCCAGGTCGGGCCGTCGGCCGGCGCGCAGCGCGGTGTAGTCACCGATGTCGGCGATGTTGCCCGCGTCCTTGAGGACCTGCTGGCGGCGCTTGACCTCACCGGCGAGCGAGGCGTGAACGCGTTCGACCAGACCGGCCTGGTTCTCCAGGTTGGTGATGACACCGGCCACGTGCGGCAGGCCAGCGAACGGAGCGAAGGTCGCACCACCCTTGTAGTCGACGAGGACCAGCGCGAGGTCTTCCGGCGGATGGGTGGCCACCAGGGCGAGGACGAGGGTGCGCAGGAGTTCCGACTTCCCCGAGCCGGTGGCGCCAACACACAGACCGTGCGGGCCCATACCGAGCTCGGAGGACTCCTTCAGGTCCAACAGCACCGGCTCGTGGCAGTCGTTGATGCCGATGGGTACGCGCAGGAAGGCACGTTCGCCGCGCGGCGCCCACAGGCGTGACAGGTCCAGTTGCGCCACGTCTTCGACACCGAGCAGCTCGGCGAAGTCCACCGGCCCGGTCAGGGGGGCGTCGGTGAGCGATTCGGCGGACAGGCGCAGCGGCGCCAGCATCCGGGCCAGCCCCTCCGCGAACGGGATGCCGGCCTCGTCCACGGTGCCGTGGGCGCTGACCGGCTCCTGCGCGCGCAGGTCCTCGATGAGCACCTCTTCGCCGTCCACGGTGATCCGGACCCCGACATCCCCCGGCTCTTGGACCCGCTGTTCGAGCAGGTGCAGGACGGTGACGCCCATCTCCCGCAGGCCGACCGCCTCGTCGGGACGCGGCAGGTCGACGGCGTCCTCGCCGTGTCCGTCGGCGACGACGAGCAGCCGGGACGTCATGGACAGCGCGTCGTTGCCGGACAGGCCGCGGCGCACCTCGGCCGCGTAGGAGGCCCGTCGGCGCAGCTCGGGGCCGAGCAGCCGGGCGAGTTGGGGCGCGGAGGGGGCGATGCGGCGAGCGGCGACGGGGCCGTCGAACTGCTCGGTGTCGAGCAGATGCGGCAGCCACTTGGCCCACTCCCAGTCGGCGAGCCGCTCCCCGGGCACGGCCAGCGCCATCACCACGTCGTCCGGCGCGTGCACGGCGGCGGCCTGGACGAGCAGGGCCCGCGCCACGCGCAGACAGTCCTCGCGGGGGCCGATCACGCTGACGTTGCCGACACGGTCGAGCGGGACAGTGAGCGGGAGTTCGGTGCCGGTTCGGAAGCGGGCCATCAGCGCCGACGCCTCGTTGAGCATGAAGCGGTCGGGCGGAGTGAGGACCGACGAGCCCTGCTGAGCGATCTGCAGATCGCGTACGGGCATCTCGCCGGTGCCGACCCGTACGCGCAGGAAGTCGCCGTGGACGCGGCGGCGCTCCCACAGGCGAGCCGGATCGCGCACGATGTCGTACAGGGCGGGCGGCGGTGGGTTGAGAATGCCGGCGCGCTCGCGCCGCGCTCGCTCCTCGGCAGCGAGCTCCTCGCGCAAGTCCTCCAGATAGGCGAGATACGCCTCGCGCTGGGTACGCCGGGTGCGCTGGGCTTTACCGCGCTGCGAGAAAACGAGCGCGACGGAGCCGATGACGGTGACGACGAGAATGATCGCCCCGAGCCCGGCGAACTGGCTGTTGCGCACCACCGTCATCATCACCACCGACGACATGACGCCGGCGATGGGCAGCAGCGACATCGCGATGTTGCCCGCCTTCCCCTCGGGGAGGTTGGGCGGGGCCTCGATGATGCGCGCCTCGGAGGCGGCCGGTGGCCGGGTGGCCCTGGCCGGGCGGTGTATCAGTCGGGTACTCATCGTCGTCCGTCATTCACGATCGGGCTCGGCATCTGGTCAGTGACGCTGCTGGGAGAGGGAGAGCTGGAAGACGTCCGCGGCAAGGCGGGCAGCGGCTTCCCTGGTCGGCTGAGCAAGCAACTCGGTATGGACTCGGCCACCGGCTGCCAAATGCCGGTCATACGGCAGAACCTGGACACTTACTCCCGTGGACTTGAGCTCCCGGGCCGCCTGGTCGAGGTCGAGTCCCGAGTGGGGCACCAATTCGGTGAGCACGACGACCGTGCCGGCGATCACCTGACGGGGCAGCTTCTGCATCCACTGGAGCACCGAGTACGTACTGGTGATGCCTTCCGGCGTGGCGGGTGCGGTCAGGACGCGCCCATGGGCGGCGGCGAGTGCAACACGGGCAACTTCGGCGGGCAGTGTCTCGCAGTCGATCACCATCACACCGAAGTAGCGACGCAGCGCGACCACGGCGCGCTCGTACGCCCGGCTGTCCAGCATCACACCGATCTGCCCCTGACTCGCAGGCAGCAGCCAGGCGTTGTCGGGGAGCTGGACGAGATATCCGGTGACGTCGAGCAGGGACATGTCCGGCTTGACGATGTCCGCGATATCGCTGGTCGTCCAGCGCAGTGCCTCGGCGCCGAGCCGCTGCGGCAGCGAGCCAAGTGCCGGATCGGCCTCCAGGAAGAGGACCGGGTCCTGCCGGTAGTGCTCGTACGTGGTGCCGAGTAGCGCGGCGACGGTCGACTTGCCGGACCCGCCCCGGATGGAGGTGACGGCGATCTGCCGGCCCGTTGTCACGGGCTGTTGCAGCGCCGCAGCGGTGCGGGTGATCGCGGCGACCTCGCGCGCGGCTGAGGAGGAAAGCGTACGGCGCAGGGCACGTGCGGCACGCGCCGCGTAGGACTCGCCGTGCCGGGGCTTGCTGCGCAGCGCGTGGGCCAGGCCGCCCTCGTCCACCACGGGCTGAGAGTCGGGACCGTTCTGGGGCTGGGGGCCCGGGGCGTACGCGGTTGGGGCCTGCTGCTCCTGCCGCTGCTCCTGGTACCCGGCTTTCTGCGGCCAGCCGCCCGGATGACCCGCGTGCCCCTCGTACGGGGAGCTGGCCTGCCGTGGCGCACCACCGCCGGGGGTGGCGTCCGGCGCTTGGGTGCCCTGCGCCGGCAGTGCGCGGCCCGGTGCGGAAGCGCGGTACGCCTGTCCGCCGGGGCCTTGTGCACCCTGCTCGGCGCCGCCCCTCAGGTCGCGCAGTACGTCACCCTGCCAGCCGTCTCCGCTCGGCATGCCTGTTCACCCCCCACTCTGCTGCCCGCCCGCAGCGCCGGCACATCGACTTAGAACTGTCAGAACTGGTTGAGCAGTTGCCCATACACACCGAACACGCCAAAGGCGAGCGGGAAGAGCCCCACCATGCCAATGGACTCGACCAGATCGCCCATGCGCCGTAGCCGCACCTGAACATGCTCAGGCACCTGCACCGCCAAAACGACCAACGGCAACACCGCAGCTGCACACAGCACAGCCAGTGGCCCGGCACCCCCCGCGTGCTCCATCCACCAAGCCACCAGGCGCACCACCAGGCACGACGCGGCAGCGAAGAGCGCAACAACCTCAACGACCAGCGGGAACGCTCGCGCCCTCGACACCAGCACCACGACAACGAGCGCTGCCAGCACCACGGTCCATACGGTCGGCTTCCCGGCCAGCGTGAGCAGCCAGCCGGCGGAGGCCGCCGAAACCGCAGTGACGATCGTCGAGAGGGCAAGGCCGCGATGCGTCGCAGCAAGTGCGGTACCCACCTGGTGACGGCTCACCGAAACGCCGCCCGAGCGGCGGTCATCGAGTGCGGTGAGCCCAGACATCATCAGCGCCAGCCGCGGCAGCACACCGAGCACCACCAACGAGAGGACAGCCATAACGGCTCCGAGCCGGGCCGGATCACCCTGAACAGCGGCAGCCGTCTCCCACGCAATGGCGATCGCGGCAGTGGTCACCGCGCCAACGAGTCCACCCTTGCCCAGCGGAGAGAAGTATCCAAGGAACACAAGCGTCACGACCAGCGCACCCGCCATGGCAGCGAGCCGCGCGGTGCCCGGCCAGCCGTACGCATCGGCAGCCGTCCACGCCGTGAGAACACCAAGCCCGCCGGCGGTGAGAAGGAGCGCGGTCGCCAGTCCCCGGTTCCCCCGCCCGATTTTGGCAACGAGCGCACCGGCCGCCAGGAGCACAAGCGCTACAGCTGACAGAGCACCGACCAGGGCGCCAAGCGGGAACTCATGGCGGGCGAGCAGCGCGGCTATCACGGCGAAGACGACCGTTGCCACACCCGCACTGGCTCGGCGCGCAGCAGGACGCCAGCGCCAAGACCGCAGATCGAGGTCGTCAGCCACCTGATCGGTGACGTCGTGCACAACGGGAGCGGGCGGCGCAGAATGCGTCGTCACCAGCCGGAGCACGGCGCCGTCGGCTACCCCGGCCGACGCCAGCGTGCTGTCGTACGGCAGGACAGAACCGTCGGACGTAATCAACTGCCGGGCTACCGGCCGCGATGCGGGCCGATCGCCCAGCAACGGCAGGACATCTGGGATCAGTTGCCCTATCGGCGTATCGGAGAGCAGGACGACATCGGCCCGGCGTCGCTCACCGACCAACGTCACTCGGCTCAGTTGCGCCCGGGAACTCGCTGCTCTGCTCACCACTCACCGGAACCTATCATCGCGGGCTGACGAACTATCAGGCCAACCGGCCATATACCTGCGCTACTGACGTCCGCCCCTACCTCACGTCAGAGCTGACGGAACGCTTCTGCCGTCGCGCAGAACTCATTGCGTATGTCCTTGGATACCGCGAAATCTGTCCGAATCTGATCCATGGAGTCCCGGGACTTCGCCTACTTCGTCGGCTGCCCGTACTGCTGCACCTGACGCTGCTGCTTCTCCTGCTCAGCCTTCTGCGTGGCCAGCGTGTGCTGAAGGAACGACCACCCCACGCACCCCGCGCACAGGACAGCCGTGATCGCGATCCCCGCGAAGACCTTCCCCAGCCGCTCGTCCGCCGTACGCCGCCCCCGCTGCACGCCGAACAGCAAGGCGTCCCGCAACCTGCGTCGCCGTACCGCCACCGACTCCAGCAGCTGACTGTCGTAATCCCGCGCCATTTTCCCATCCGTCGCCGCAATTCGCCTGCGCGTCAACCATGTTCGATGAACTTCGACCATGTGCGGTGCCCCGCTGGCAGCTGCCCCGAAGTCCTCTCACATGATGGCCCACTTCTGAGGCTGCCGTTGAGCAGGCGACCCGTCGAGCACCTTCATATGCCGCGCGTGTGACCTGATGGTGTGTGCGGTACTCGCCTGTGGGCCGGCGCGCAGCCGAATGCCGGCCCACAGTCGGTGCTTGCGGCCCCCGCGTCAGCACGGCTGCGAGGCAGAAAGCTCGCGGCGCCCGGCTCACCGAAGAACCATCGTTCAGCGCTTCGCCGGCGTTTGGAGTATGGGAAGGTAGAGAGTGAAGGTGGAGCCGCGGTCGGGTTCGCTCGTGGTGTGGATCTCACCGCCCAGCAGCCGTGCCACTTCCTTGCTGATGGAAAGCCCCAGGCCGGTACCACCGTACTTGCGGCTTGTGGTGCCGTCTGCCTGCTTGAAGGCTTCGAAGATGACATCCAACTTGCTCTGATCTATGCCGATTCCGGTGTCGGCTACTGAGAAGGCGAGTATGTCGGAATCTGAGGAAGGTAAAGAACCCTGCTCCAGCATCAGTTCACGGATAGTTTCGGGGGCATCGGCCCCCGCCCGTCGAATGGTCAGCTCGACGGTGCCTTCGTCGGTGAATTTGAGGGCGTTGGATAGTAGGTTGCGCAGTACCTGCAGTAGCCGTCGTTCGTCGGAGTGCAGCACTGAGGGCAGCCCCGGGGGCACGTTTACGAAGAAATCTAGCCCCTTCTCGGCGGCCAGTGGTCGGAATGTCGCCTCGATATAGTCGATGAGCTGAGCTAATGCGATTTGAGTTGGGAAAACATCCATTTTCCCGGCCTCGACCTGAGTGAGATCGCGAATATCATTGATGATCTGGAGTAGATCGGATCCTGCGCCATGGATGGTTTCGGCGAATTCCACCTGCTTCGGGGACAGGTGTCCTTCGGCGTTCTCGGCCAGTAGCCGGGAAAGAATCAGCAGCGAGTTGAGTGGGGTGCGCATCTCGTGGGACATGTTCGCCACGAACTCTGTCTTATGGCGCATAGCTACCGCCAGGTACTCGCTGCGCTCCTCCAGAACCTGCCGTGCCTCCTCGATGTCATGGTTGATCTCTTCGATTCGTTGGTTCTGTGCGCGAAGCTGCTCGGCTTTCTCCTCCAGTTCAGCGTTCGAAGTTTCCAGGGCGTTTTGGCGCTGCAATAGCTCTTCGGAACGTTCCCTCAGTTGTTGAGTTAGTTCAAGTGACTGAACGAGCTGTGACTCGGTTTTCTCGTGTGCTACGACCTGTCGCTGACTCTCATCGATCAGGGTGGTCACGTTGGCTGGGATGTCTTGAACGCGCTCACTCAACCAACCCTGAGCCTCGGCCACGCGCTGTGCGGATAGGAGATCGCCTTCGGTGGCTCTTTCTTCCATCATTGTCAGCCACCTCTGAAAGTCCGCATCGGCGTCGACCCAGTTGGTGAGCCTTCGCCATTCGCGAATAAGTGCCTCATGGGCGATTTCAGCGGTACCGGGCCCATGCGACCCCAGCACGACGAGACGGTGCTCCGGGGCCGCCAGCTGCTGGGCGACATGCCAGTCATGTTGGAGGTGATCTTGATATGCCGTGGCACGTAGTGCATCCGTGGCCCCGCTGCGTGCTCTCACCATCGACAGCAGTACGCGGCGGATACGGTCCTCTTCCAGGTGGCGCGTCAACGAGGAGAAAGCTTGCTCAGCATGCCGGTTCAGCGCCCCCGTGACACCGCCCACGCGGTGGTAGCTGTCATAGGTGATGTGGTGCTGCCTTTGCTGTGGCCAAAGTTCAGTTAAGGCAAATTCCAAGAGTGGCAGGCCGCCGGGCCCCTTGCTTGCGTCGGCCGCGATCATGTCGGCCAGCCCTTCGGCGAAGGTGACTCCCGTCATCCGTGCGGGCTCAATGATCACCCGTGTCATCGCTGCCTGGTCCAGGGGCGAGACGTTGAGCTGTCGGTCTTGGAGGCGTGATCCGATGTCTGGAAGATTCAGCAATGTGGGTAGAAAATCAGACCGCAATGTGCATACGAGGCGCACGTTCGGAGTATGAGGGTGGTCCTGAGGAGGTAGAAATGATTGCAGGAAAGGTAATGCTTCTTCTATTGCTCCGTGTGCAGAGCTGAAGAGTTCTTCGAACTGGTCAGCAACAAGAATGAGTCGCTGATTTGACGCGAGAGCGGTCTTCGCCGCAACATTCCAAAACCCCTCTTCGCGTAGACGCTCCACCACGCTATCGAGATCCTTTACGCGGTCGCGCCCGGAGCCTTCTACCTTCAACAGTGCACGGGCGGCCGCATAGGACGGAGAGGTGCCGGGACGGAAGGTGACTACTCGCCATCCTTCAGCTTGCAGTGCGGGCTTCAATCCGGCTGCGACAAGGGAGGTTTTCCCCACTCCAGAGGGCCCTGTCACCATAGCCAAAGGCTGAGATTTCACCATCTCGTGCAAGCGGGACACTTCATTTTCTCGCCCGACAAAGAGACCAGCTTCCGCGTCTTCCGGGGTGAAGGCGTGGAGGCCACGGTAGGGACAGGCGGGAAGCATGCTGCGCCCAAGTACCTGCGGCCAGGCTGCTGCGACCTCCGCTGCTGGCACTGCGTACGCATCGTTGGCAGACTCAACCCGGCTGGCCACCGCAAGCATGGCCACGACAGCATCGCCCCACTGGTCCCGGATCACGACCGGAGCGCCGCTGTAGCCGGGCTGCACCCGTAATGCCGACTCTGATTCCCTATCCAGTTGCATCATGCCGCCGCCAACGGCCCCACGGAGCAGGCAGCTGCTCCAGGCGCCGGTCGCAGCTCGCGTGGGGGTTGCGGGATATCCAAAGACGTCGGCTTCGTCGGCGCGACTTGCAGGAGCATCCAAGAGCCGTGCTGCGCCAGCGCCGGCGGGCAAAGGCTCACCCCCAACCATCACCAAGCCGGCAGTATCACGCCCAGAAACTCCATCGCCTGACGGCGGATCCCAGGCATCGACCCGGCAGTTCCGCAATGGCGCACCCTCAGCATCGCCAAGCAGTACGAATTCAACCTGGACCCGGGCATTCGCACTGGGACGGGATCTGGTGGCCTTGTCCCGGCCCAGTGCAACATTCACTACATGGGCGCACGTCACAATGTGCTTTTCGCCGACGACGTAACCGACCCCCGCAGCTTGCCCGCTCGCGCTCTGTCGGACCTTGACGATGAATCCTTCTCGCTTCACAGGCACTGCTTCAGGAAGCGTCCACCGTGCGAGCCCACTTGAGCCGAACAGCGAAATTTACCTCCGCCGTCCCCTTTGCGATGATCACTGAGGTGTCGCCGCCGATCTTGAGTCCGAACTCAACCTCGGCCTCGTCGGGACCCAATTCCCGCAAGGTATCAACCACCCGGGCGAGTGTCGGTCGGACCTGAGTCATGGCGTCGTCCAACGACACGCGCGCCCGGCTCACCACGCCAGCGTCGCCTGCTGCAAGTTCAAGGTCTGAGCCGATGAGCTCGATGTCAGTTTCGAACACCGCTGGCTCTTTGTCGCCATCGTTAAGCGGTACTGCGATAAGTCCCATACTCTCCACCCCTGTCGGGCGATGTGCTCGCGTTGTCGCTGCCACCACCTTCTGATGATCAGAGTAGGCAAGACCGGTCGTGGACGTTGATGCTTTCGTCAAACGCCATCGTCGTGACGCCCGGGGACAAGGACGGGTGAGTGGAGGAGCTGCACAACAGGCCGACGGGCCTTGAGCCAGCTGTCTCAACCTGAGTCGGATAGGGAGAGAAGCGAGAGGACACAGCGGGCTCGGTCCGGCATGTCCGCCTTGCGGCGCTCCACACTATCGACCAGGCATGAGGCCGGACCCGCTACCAACAACACCAGCCACTGCGGCACGCCAGAGGCCGCCAGGGACCCCGTGTGTTCTCAAGGGCGTCCAGTCCTTGAGGAAGGCGATGAGCGGCTGCCGTCGTCCATCGCCCAGGGCCGCCGGTGCAGGCTCAGCATCGTTGGTCAGGCAGCTCCAACCAGGGGCGCCCGCAGGGACTTTTCAGGGACTTTCAGCTCTGTCCCAGGGACTTTCCAGGGATTTTCCGCTGAGTAAGAGGGAAAGGGCCCGACAGCTCTGAAAGACGCAAAGTCCCACGTCAGGGCTTGATTCTTGTCAGTCGATGACGCTCCGCCGGGCAGACCGCACGGACCGGGCAACGCAGCGTAGGTGAGAGCCCGGAAAGGGCTGTGAAAGCCGGCCGGACGCAGCGCCGTTGCCGGCGCTGCGTCCGGTGAACTCAGCCTTGAACAGGTTCAGTTGGCGCGTCAGCGTACTTCCTAGTACGAGTAGAACCCCGACCCCGACTTCCGCCCCAGCCGCCCCGCGTCCACCATGCGCGCGAGCAGCGGGGGAGCGGCGTACAGGGGCTCCTTGTACTCGTGGTACATCGACTCGGCGACCGAGGCCACGGTGTCCAGGCCGATCAGGTCGGTCAGCTTGAGCGGGCCCATCGGGTGGGCGCAGCCCAGCTCCATGCCGTTGTCGATGTCCTCGCGGCTGGCGATGCCCGACTCGAACATCCGGATCGCGGAGAGCAGGTACGGGATGAGCAGGGCGTTGACGACGAAGCCCGAGCGGTCCTGGGCGCGGATCGCATGCTTGCCCAGCACGTCCTGCACCAGCGCCTCGGAGCGCTTGATGGTCTCCTCGCCGGTGGTCAGGGCCGGGATCAGCTCGACGAGCTTCTGCACCGGCGCCGGGTTGAAGAAGTGGATCCCGATGACCTGGTCGGGACGGGAGGTGGCGACCGCCAGCTTCACCAGCGGGATCGACGAGGTGTTGGAGGCCAGGATGGCGTCCGGACGGGTGATCACCTGGTCGAGGACCTGGAAGATCTCGGTCTTGACCTGCTCGTTCTCCACCACGGCCTCGATGACGAGATCGCGGTCGGCGAACTCCCCGAGGTCGGTGGTGAAGCTGAGCCGGCCGAGCGTCGCGTCGCGCTCCGCGGCGGTGATCTTGCCGCGCTCGGCGGCCTTGCCGAGAGAGTTGGTCAAACGGGTGCGACCCAGCTCCAGAGCTTCGCCGGTGGTCTCGGCGACCATGACGTCCAGTCCGGCGCGGGCGCACACCTCGGCGATGCCTGCGCCCATCTGGCCGCAGCCGACCACTCCGACGCGTTCGATGTCGGTCACATCGTGCCTTTCGCTGATCTTCAGGACCGGCGGTACGCCGTAAGGGTCCGGCACCCGCCTCGACCCCGACGTTACTCCGCGCGGTGCTGGGTCACGGGTGCCGGGGCGGGCATTCTGAGCCCTCAGGACGGACGAACCGGACAACTTGGGGACTTTTGATGAGACGGATCACCCGCAGAACGTTTGCCACGGCCGCTGTGGGGGCGGCCTCCGCACTGCTCGCCACGGTCACGGGGTCCGCGAGCGGGGCGCCGCGACGTGAGCTGCGCGGTATGTGGCTGGCCACCGTCGCCAACCTCGACTGGCCCACCAGCGCGAAGCTCCGCCCCGCCGAGCAACAGCGCGAACTGCGCGCCCTTTTCGACACGGCGGTCGCCCGCCGGCTCAATACGGTGTTCTTCCAGGTGCGGCCCACCGCGGACGCCCTGTGGCCGTCCCCGTACGAGCCCTGGGCGCAGTATCTGACCGGGCAGCAGGGCCGCGATCCCGGCTGGGACCCGCTCGGCTTCGCGGTCCGCGAGGCACACGGGCGGGGTCTCGAACTGCACGCCTGGTTCAATCCGTACCGGGTCGCCAACCACACCGACCCCGGCAGGCTGACACCGGACCACCCTGCCCGCCGGCACCCCCGCTGGGTCCTTCCGTACGGCGGCAAGCTCTACTACAACCCCGGACTGCCGGAGGTCCGGAGCTTCGTCCAGGACGCGATGCTCGACGCGGTGCGGCGCTACCCCGTCGACGGGGTGCACTTCGACGACTACTTCTATCCGTATCCGGTCGCCGGGCAGCGCTTCGACGACGATGCGGCGTTCGACGAGTACGGCAGCGGCTTCGCGAACCGGGCCGCCTGGCGGCGGGACAACATCGACCGGCTGGTGTACGAGATGGCCGGGAAGCTGCGGGACGGGAACGAGCGGGCGGGGCGCCAGGTGCGGTTCGGGGTCAGTCCGTTCGCGGTCTGGCGCAATCACGGCACCGATCCGCAGGGCTCCCGTACGCAGGCCGGCGTGCAGACCTACGACGATCTGTACGCCGACACCCGTCGCTGGGTGCGCGAGGGCTGGCTGGACTACATCGTGCCGCAGGTCTACTGGCCCCTCGGCTCCACGCCCGCCGACTACGCCGAACTCGTGCCCTGGTGGGCACGGACCGTCGACGGCACGGGAGTGGACCTCTACATCGGCGAGGCCCTCTACAAGGCGGGTGACGCCCAGCCCGCCGCCTGGAAGAACCCGGCCGAACTCTCCCGCCACCTCACCTTCGCCCGCGGCTACCCGCAGGTGGGCGGCCATGTCTACTTCTCGGCGAAGGAGGTGGTCAGGGACCGGGCCGGTGCCATGGCGCGGGTCGTACGCGACCACTACGGGAGCACGGCACGCCCGTAGGGGCGGTCCGCGCGGGCGGCACAGCCGTCCGCACGGCCGCGGTGGCGATCCGTGTACGAGGTCCGGCTACCGGCCGGAGTCCACGTCGGTGGTCTTGCCGTGCCGGACGACGGAGTCGGGGCCGGGCGACATGATCGCCTCATGCCCGTCCTCGGAGCGGACACGGTAGGGCGGGTCGCCGTTCGTGCCCAGTACCTCGATGATCTCGACAACCCGGTCGTGATGCCCGACGGTCCTGCCGTGCACCACCAGCCGGTCGCCCCTGCTTGCGTGCATGAGGGTCCTCCCCGCTTCGGGGCGGCCGTGCGACCGGTTCGGCCGACAGCGTGACGGCCAACGGTTGAACGGCCAACGGTTTCAACGGTTCACGGGCCGGGAGCGGCCCGGGCGGCGGTATCTGCCGTCGCGGCAAGTTTACGTCCGCAGGCGGCGGCTGCACCCGGTAAGTGCCGACTCGTCCCCTTCCGGCGACGCGGCCGTCACCCGCGGGACCGCTGGGTGACCGCGATGCACGCCAGGACCGCCAGCGATGCCGCCGGGGCGGCCGGCGGCAGTTGCTCGCCCAGCAGCAGCACGGACCAGACCAGGGTCAGCAGCGGCTGGGCGAGCTGCAGCTGGCTCGCCTTGTGGATGCCGATCGCGGCCATACCGCGGTACCAGGCGACCATCCCGAGGAACTGCGACCCGGTCGCCAGCCACAGCAGTCCGCCGATCGCATGCGCCGTGAGCCGCAGCGGCTCGGTGGACAGCGCTACCGCGGCGCCCGCCACCGTCACCGGCAGCGCCAGGACCAGCGCCCAGCCGATCACCTGCCAGCCCGGCATGTGGCGGGCGAGCCGGCCGCCCTCGGTGTATCCCGCCGCGCACACCAGCAGCGCCGCGAACAGCAGCAGATCGCTGCGGCCCGGCGCCCCGCCGCTCTGCTGCACGGCGAAGCCGATGACGACGACGGCGCCGACCAGCGAGGCGATCCAGAAGGTCCGGGAGGGCCGGGCCCCGGTCCGTACGGCCGAGAAGGCGGCCGTGGTCAGCGGCAGCAGGCCGATCACGACGGCCGCGTGCGAGGTGGTGGAGGTCTGCAGGGCGAGGGTGGTCAGCAGCGGAAAGCCGAGGACGACACCGCCGGCGACCACCGCGATACCCGTCCAGTGGCGCCGCTCCGGCAGGCGCACCCGGAAGACGGTGAGCGCGCCGCCGGCCAGTACGGCGGCCAGCACGCTGCGCAGCATCACCACCGTCCAGGGGCCCATGCCCTCCAGCGCCCAGGCGGTCGCGGGGAAGGTCAGCGAGAAGGCGGCCACGCCGAGGGCGGCGAGCAGGGCACCGCGGCTGACGAGGGTGCCGCGGGCGGGGGTGGCGGCCGCCGTCGGGGTGTCCTGGCCGGCGGTGTCCGGGGTGCTGACCGCTATCGTGACGGTTGCAGTAGCGCTATCGTTGCTTCTCATGCAAGAGCGTAGCAGTGGTGCCGAACTGGCCGCGATCCTCCGTGCGGAGCTGAATCGCTACTCTCCCGGTGAGAAGCTGCCCTCCAGTCGTGCGCTGGTGGAGCGGCACCGGGTCAGCCCGGTGACCGTCTCCCGGGCGCTCGCCGAGCTGGCGGCGGAGGGCCTGGTCACCACCCGCCCGGGCGCCGGGGCCTTCCGGGCCGAGCCGCGCAGCGAGGCGCCCCGGCCGGTCGACACCTCCTGGCAGGAGATCGCGCTGAGCGCGGAGCCGGGCGGCGACCAGGTGCCGCGCAGCGTCGACGCCTCGGGTGTGGTGGCCACGCTCGGCGTCCCGGGCCCCGGCGTCATCGAGCTCAACGGCGGCTATCTGCACTCCGATCTGCAGCCCGAACGCGCCCTGGCCGCCGCACTGGCCCGCGCCGGGCGGCGGCCGGGTGTCTGGGGGCGGCCCCCGGTCGAAGGGGTCCCGGAGCTGCGGGCCTGGTTCGCGCGGGAGATCGCCGGGTCCGGCGGCCCGCTCGCCGCCAGCGATGTCCTGGTCACCGCGGGCGGCCAGAGCGCGCTGACCGCCGCGCTGCGGGCCCTCGCCGCGCCCGGCGCTCCGGTGCTGGTCGAGTCCCCGACCTACCCGGGCATGCTGGCCGTGGCCCGCGCCTCCGGGCTGCGGCCGGTGCCCGTACCGCTCGACGCGGACGGGGTCCGTACGGATCTGCTCGCCGACGCCTTCCGCGTCAGTGGCGCGCGGCTGTTCGTCTGCCAGCCGCTGTTCCAGAACCCGACCGGCGCCGTGCTCGCCGCCGAGCGGCGGCGCGAGGTGCTGCGGGTGGCCCGCGCGGCGGGCGCCTTCGTGATCGAGGACGACTTCGCGCGGCTGCTGGTCCACGGGGACGCCCCCACGCTTCCGCCGACCCTGATCGCCGACGACCGGGACGGCACGGTCGTCCATGTCCGCTCGCTGACCAAGGCCACCTCGGCCAATCTGCGGGTGGGCGCCCTGGCGGCCCGCGGACCGGTGCTCGACCGGCTGCGCGCCATCCAGGTCGTCGACAGCTTCTTCGTGCCCCGGCCGCTGCAGGAAGCCGCCCTGGAACTCGTCGGATCGCCCGCCTGGCCCCGCCATCTGCGGCTGATCGCCGGTGAGTTGACCGCCCGCCGGAACGCCCTGACCGCCGCGCTGCACCAGCAGCTGCCCGCGCTCGCCGGGCCGGAGCCGGGGACCGGGGCGGCGTACGGCCACGACGCTGCGCCCGGCGGCCTCTATGTCCCGCCGGGCGGCTACCACCTCTGGCTGCGGCTGCCGGACGGTACCGACGAGGGGGCCCTGACCGGTGCGGCGCTGCGGGCGGGCGTCGCCGTCGCGGCCGGCCGCCCGTACTTCCCCGCCGAGCCGCCGGCCGCCCATCTGCGGCTGAGCTTCGCGTCGGCGTCCGGCACCGGCGAGATCACGGAGGGCGTCCGCCGGCTCCGGACGGCGTGCGAGGAGCTGGGAGTGCCGGTGAGCTGACGGCGGGGGAAAGGCGGCCGGCCGCCGGGCCGCGGCTCTCGTATACCGGTTCGACGCCGGCCCCGCCCTTCTGCCAACCTCCCGGCATGAATGATCGCGCCCTCGACGGCTACGAGATCTCCACCGACCCGGTCCGCCTGGACACCGACCTGGTCCACTACTGGCTCGCCACCGACGCCTACTGGGCCGTGGACCGCCCCCGGGAGCTGCATGACCGCGCCGTCGCGGGCTCGCTCAACTTCGGCCTGTACGCCTCCGGTTCCGGCCGCCAGGCCGGGTACGCCCGGGTGGTCACCGACCACGCCACCTTCGCCTGGCTCTGCGACGTCTACATCTGCCGGGACGACCGCGGCAAGGGCCTGGGCACGGCCCTGGTCGAGGCCATCGCCGACCATCTGACGCCCTGCGGGCTGAGCCGGCTGACGCTCGCCACCAAGGACGCCCACGGTGTGTACGAGAAGATCGGCTTCCGCGCCCTGGTGGCCCCGGAGCAGTGGATGACCCTCGGGCTGATCGACCCGGGTCCTGTCGAAATGTGATCAACGGGGGCCGCGCGGGCGGTGCTGCTCTTACCATCGGCGGATGAGCGTTCGACTCAAGCTGCTCGCCGCGGCCCGTAACTCCTCGCTGCTGGAGACACGGTTCGACGACGACCGCCCCCTCGACGCCGCCGGATGGCACGAGGCGGAGCGGGCGGCCCCCGTCCTGTGCCGGCTCGCCGCCGCCGAACTCCGCTACTGCTCGCCGTCCGCCCGCTGCCGGCAGACCGGCGAGGCCCTCGGTCTGCGCCCGCTCGCCCAGCCGGCCCTGCGCGACTGCGACATGGGGCGCTGGCGCGGCCGCACGCTGGGTGAGGTGACCGCCGCCGAACCCCGCGCGGTGGAAGCCTGGCTGGCCGATCCGCGCTCCGCACCGCACGGCGGGGAGTCGCTGCTGGAGTTCATCACCCGGATCGGCGGCTGGCTGGACACCCGGCCGGCCGACGACGCCGCCGGGCTGCTCGCGGTCGCCGAACCCGCCGTCGTCCGCGCCGCCCTGGTCTATGTGTTCCAGGCGCCGCCGCATGCCTACTGGCGCATCGATGTCCAGCCGCTCTCGGTGATCACCCTCACCGGCCGGTCCGGCAAGTGGGACCTCCTGCTGGAGGCGTGAGGCGGCGCCCGGTCACGCGGC
The DNA here is from genome assembly GCF_028870195.1 of Streptomyces sp. G7(2002). Taxonomy (NCBI): domain Bacteria; kingdom Bacillati; phylum Actinomycetota; class Actinomycetes; order Kitasatosporales; family Streptomycetaceae; genus Streptomyces; species Streptomyces sp. G7(2002). The sequence continues at coordinate 2,154,308 of NZ_CP102609.1, read as the reverse complement.
GCCGCCCGACCGGGCGCGCCCCGGCCGCCACCGGGCCGCCCGGGGGCACCACCCGGAAAGCCCAGCCGTCCGGTTCCGCCGTCCGGGGCGTACGCACCCGTGTGACCTGCGGAAAGACGCAGAAGGCGGGTGTCTTCCGGGGCAGTTGGACCCGGGCGGCGCACCCCATCGAGGTGCGTACCGCCGGGCCGGGCGCTTCTCTCGGTTTATGCACATACGCCACATTCCTCTGTACGCCCTGGCGGCCGGCGCGCTGGCGGTGTCCGTCATGCTCTTCGGTGACGGCGACGGTGCCGACGCCGCCACCGAGGCCGTCTCCGGGACGGTGAGCGAAGCCGTCTCCGAGGCCGCCCCCGCCGTGGACACCTCGCACGCGGTGGTCGTCGAGCCCGACCCGGTGGCACCGGGCGGCACCTTCTCCGTCCACGACGGCGGCACCTGCCCGGGCGACACCGCGGAGGCCACCTTCGACGGTGACATCCCCGCGATGCAGCTGAGCCCCCGGAGCGACCGGATGGGCGGCAGCGCGATCATGCCGGAGGGCACCGCGCCCGGCTCGTACCGGGTCACCATCACCTGCGGCAGCACGTCAGGTGCCCGGCAGAGCGCCACGGACACGGACCGGACCGGCGACGAGGAACAGGGCGAGGCATACGGCGCGGAGCGCGGTGACGCCGACGGCGGAGGGCGCGGGACGGAACACGGCGCCGGCCGCAGGACCGTCACCGGCACCATGGTCGTCTCCGGTGACGCCGGTGAGGTCGTTCCGCAGGGCGGCGCGGACACCGGCCTCGGCGGCGCGGCCGGCTCCGGCCGGGCGGCCACGGCGCTCAGCGGAGTGGTGCTGCTGGCCGCGGCCGGCTGGGGCGCCCTGGCCCGCCGCCGGCGCACCCGCGGCGACCGGAGCTGACGGCGGTGAGCGCACCTCCGCCACGGCGCGCCCTCGTCCTCGGTCTCCTCGCGGCCCTCGCCGTGGCGGGCGTGCTCGCGCTCGCCGCCGCCCGGCTCCGCGACCGCGACGCCACCAGCGAGGTCGACGGCGGCACCCACACCGTGCTGCGCACCGAGATCGCCAGAACCATCAGCGGCCAGCTCACCCTCCCCTTCCGCAACGGGCCCGACGCCGTGCACTGCTCCGGTGACCTGCGCCCGGTACGGAACGACGAGGTGAGCTGTACGGCACACTTCCCCATCGGCCTGGACCGCCATCTGACCGTCGAGGTCACCCGCGTCCGCCACAACCTGGTCACCTACCGGCGCCACTCCCTGCCCCGCTGACCGGCGCCGGCCGGCCTGGGCGCGCCCTACGGCTTGAGGTCCAGGGCGGCCAGCCCCGACCCGTCCATCAGGAACGGCACCGAGTCGTGCGTATGCGTGATCTTCCACGCGCCGTCGGTCTTGCGGAGGCCGACGGTGGAGCGGCTCCACAGCTCCACCTCGAAGCCGCCGGTCTTCGTGCCGTGCATCCGGTTGATGCTGTGGCCGAACGCGACATCGCCGCCGACCGTGATCTCGACCTGGGTGAGCGTCACCTCGATCGGCCCGTCCCAGGTCGCGTACCAGGCCTCGACGGCCTGCTGATCCAGTGCCTCGGGCCCCTTGTGCTGCAGCGGGGGAGCGAGACTGAAGTCCACGAGGTCCGGCGCACAGGACGCCAGGAACCGCCGGGCGTCCCGCTCCTTCGTCGCCTCCGCCCGGTCCGCCAGCAGCTCCCGGATCTGTGCCTCGTCCGTCGGGCGCGCGATGTCGGTGGTCATGAGGGATCCTCCCGTCGGACGGCGCCCGCGGCGCCGGAATCTCTGTCCGACGGGTAGACCCCGGCGGGTACGGAAACTCATCGGCGGGAGCCGCACGAGCCGCACGAGCCGGCGGGGCCGCCGGCTACGCGTCGTCCTCCGTCAGCGCGCTGCGCAGTGCGGCCAGCCAGTGCGCCGTGGTCCGTCGCGCCGGGCCGCTCTCCGGCACGTACGCCTCGAAGAAGTGCCAGGCGCCGGGGACGTCCTTGACCTCGACCGGCACATCGGCCTCCGTCAACCGGCGGGCGTAGTCGAGCCCTTCGTCCCGCAGAGGGTCGAGCCCGCAGGTGAGGAGGTATGCGGGCGGGAGGCCGGAGAGGTCGGTGGCGCGGGCGGGCGCCGCATACGCGGGGACGTCGGGGCCTCGGCCGGGGCCCAGGTAGGTGTCCCAGGTGTGCCGCATGCCGGTGCCGTTGACGATGCGGCGATCGTCGACCCGGCGGGCCGAGGCGGTGCCGCCCCGGTCGTCGAGGCAGGGGACCAGCAGGCACTGGAAGGCGATCCGCGGCCCCCGGCGGTCGCGGGCCATCAGGCACAGCGCGGCGCTCAGACAGCCGCCCGCGGACGCCCCGGTGACGGCGATCCGCCCGGCGTCGAGGCCGAGTTCACCCGCGGCCGCGGCCATCCATTCCAGTACGGCGTAGCAGTCCTCGGCGCCGGCCGGATACGGGTGCTCGGGCGCCAGCCGGTAGTGGACATTGACCACGACCGCACCGGCGGCGGCACAGGCGTCGCGCGCCATGGGGCTTGGCCCGTCCAGTTCCCCGTACACGAAGCCGCCCCCGTGCACATAGAGCACCCCCGGCAGCACCCCCTCGGCCCCGGCCGGACGCAGTACCTGCACCTCGACGGTGTTGCCGTCCGGCCCGGGGACGGAGGTGTGCCGGACGGTGACCCGGGGGTCGTGGGCGGGCATCCGCGGTGCCATCAGCGCCCGGAACCCGGCGCGCACCGCCTCGACGTCGGCGTACGGATTCTCCGGCCGCTCCGGCAACGCTGCGAAGGCGGCGGCCAGTTCCGGATGGACATACGGGCGCGCGCCGGGCTCCGTCGCGGCCCCCGCCCCGCCCCTCGGACCTCCCGCGTCCTTCGTGTCCCTCAGGTCTCCTGCGTCCACTCCGCAGCCCCCGTTCCCTGGCATCCGGATCGCCATCCTCTCATTGATATGGTCTCGGCGGGATGGACGGTATGGTCCCATTGAGATGGTGTCAAGGGGAGCGAGGAGCGACGGATGGCGGAGTTCACCCCGGCGAGATATGTCGTGCTCGGTCTGATCGCCCGGCACGGGCCGATGACCCCGTACGAGCTCAAGGCCCGGGTCGAGGACGACATTCAGCCCTTCTGGCCGATCCTGCATGCGCAGCTCTACCGGATTCCGGCGGAGCTGGCGCAGGCCGGCCTGCTCCGGGAAGAGGCCGAGACGGAGGGCCGCCGCCGGCGGATCTTCCACCTCACCGACGCCGGCCGCGCCGCCCTGGAGCGCTGGCTGGCCGACCCGGACACGGCCGAGGCGGAAACCCGTGACCCGGCGCAGCTGAAGCTGTTCTTCGCCGATCTCGGCGACCCCGCGGACATCGTCGCGCTGGCCACTCGGCAGGCCGAGCGACACCGGAAGTGGCTCGCGCACTATGCGTCGCTGCGCGGTGATCTCGATCCGTCGGCGGACTCCCGGCAGCGCTCCCGCGCGCGGCTGCTGCGGCTGGGTGTGCTGCACGAGCGGGCCCATGCCGAGTTCTGGGAGTCGGTGGCCGCCGACCCGGAGCGGCTCGACGGCTGATCCGCGAGGCGGCCTACGGCCCGAGCCGCACCGCCGCCTGATCGCGGGTCAGCCAGGCGTTCGCCGCCTCGACCCGGCTGCTCACCCGCAGTTTGGCGTAGGCGTGCTCCAGGTGCTTGTCGACGGTGCGCGGGCTGATCGCCAGCCGGTGGGCGATCTGCTGGTTCGTCAGCCCCCGGGCGAGCAGCGCGAGTACGGCCGACTCCCGGTGGGTGACGGGGGAGGGCGGTGGCGTCGGCGGGGCGAGCCGGTGGAGCACGCGGCTGAGCCGGGTGCGCAGCAGAGCGGCGGCCGCCACATCGTCGTCGGAGAAGTCGCTGCCGCTGCGGTTGATCGCCACACAGACCTTGCGCGGCAGGCCGGCGGCGTAGCCCGCGGGGAACGACATCGCGAGCTGCTGCTCGGCGCCGAACGGCCGGTAGACATCGGCGTAGGCGGCGAGGGCGTGGAACTCGGTGCGGGTCTGCAGCGTGGAGCGCCGCATCGGGACGCCGGAGCCGAGAGTGGTGTGGGTGACCAGGGAGTCCGCCGCCGCCTCCCGGGCGAACGCTGCCTGTACGTCCGGGGTCAGCAGACCGGCGGGCAGTGTGAGCGGGCGGTCGGCGGAGCCGGCACGGGGAGACCAGATGATGCTGTCGCCGGGGACGGCGCCGAGCAGCAGCGGGAGCAGTGCCGGAACAAGGGTCTCCTCGTCGACGGCATCGATCAGGAGGTCCACGACGGCGAGAATGCGTCGCAGGCCGGCCTCCGCGGCCGCGGTCATATGTCCAGCGTGCCGAGGGGGCAGGGGCCCGTCAAGCGAGGGCCACCCGGCCGGCCGGGGGAAGACCGGCCGGGCGCGTCAGGCGCCTTAACGCCCGACGGCATAGACGCGGTTGACGGGGCTCTCGGCGGCGAGTCGCCAGTGGTGGAGTCCGGCCTCGTCGGCGATCTCCCGCATCGCCTCCTCACCCGCGTGGTTTCCCAGTGCCCGCGGACCGTGCTGGGCCAGCGCGGACGGCAGACAGACGGCGACCGAGGCGGCGGTCAGCGCCCGGCCGACGGGGTTGGCGTTCTCCTGGGCGTTCGCCGAGGCGTTCGGCTCGACGACCATGCAGGTCCCGCCGTCGGCCAGGGTCTCCTCGGCGTGGTGAAGCGCACCGCCCGGATCGCCGGTGTCGTGCAGACAGTCGAAGAACGTGATCAGGTCGAAGTCCTCGCCCGGGAAGTCCTGGGCGGTGGCGACCTCGAAGCTGACCCGGTCGCCCAGCCCCGCCTCGTCCGCGATACCGCGGGCCGCCTCGATGGACGGGCGGTGGAAGTCGAAGCCGTGGAAGTGCGAGCGGGGGAAGGCCCGGGCCATCAGCGTCGTGGAGTAGCCGTAGCCGCAGCCGACGTCCGCGACGCGCGCGCCGCGCTCCAGCTTCTCCACCACACCGTCCAGCGCGGTCAGCCACTCCGGGACCAGGGCGGCCGCGTAGCCGGGGCGGAAGAACTTCGCGGTGCCGGCGAACAGCGCCGGGCCGTGTTCCTCCCAGCCGACGCCCTCGCCGGTGCGGAACGCCTCCATGAGGGTGTCCTCGGTGGCGTAGAGCGCCTGCATCGCGGTGAAGAAACCCGCCGCGTACGTGGGCAGTTCCGGGTCCGCCAGGACCGCGGCGTGCTCGGCGGGCAGCAGGTAGGTGCCGGCGTCCGGCGCATAGCTGACGTACTCGCCGGCGACCTGGGCGGCCAGCCATTCGCGGACATAGCGCTCGGCCAGCCCGGTGCGGGCGGCGAGCTGGGCGGAGGTGAGCGGACCGGCACCGGCCATGGCGGTGTACAGGCCCAGCCGGTCGCCGAGCGAGGTGCACAGACCCGCGACCGCGGCACCGGCGTCGGTGATCACTCTCTCCAGGAACGCCTGCACCCGGTCCCGGTCCGGGGCCGCGCCCGAGGTGACCTCGGCGGATGTCGCCATGGCCCTCACCTCCTCGTCCTCTCACTGCAGCAGTCCGGCCGCCCCGCGCGCCATACGGGATTCGCCGTATACGGCCGGGGGCGACGACCGGCCGACACTGGAGGAGAGGAGGTGCACCATGCGGAAGAAGGTCGACTGCCGGGACTACCCGAGCGAGATGAACTGCACCCTCGTCATCGTCGGCGAGGAGGAGGAAGTGGTCCGCGCCGCCAGCGAGCACGCGGTCTCCGTCCACGGCCACACGGACAGCCCGGAGCTGCGGGAGCAGATCAGGGCGTCACTGAAGGACGAGATTCCGCAGCACGCCTGACGCGCCCGTCCGACACGCCGCCCCTGACCCGGGGCGGCGGTCGCGCGGTGCCCGGGCGTCGTCGCGGTGACTGAGCGCTTCAGCCGGCGGGCTTCGCCGGCTGAAGCGCTCGGCGCGGGGCGTGTCCGTTACCGTCTTGGTCCTGCGATGGCGTACACCACGGTGCCGCTCGCGAACAGGGCCCACGCGGTCCCGGTGGACGCCGTCGTGGCGGGGGAAGAGATCATCCACATGACCACGTCTCCCGCGGTGCCGCCCGGAGGCGGTCCGAAGAGGGTGAACGCGAGCCAGCCGGTCGGCAGGGTCCATGCGAACTGTGCCCCGCACAGCGCCGCCCCGAGCGCGGCCAGGCCGACCAGGCCCGCGCTGTCCCGGACGACGACCTCGGTGGGGGCGAGCTGCACTCCCGCCGCCTGGACCGTCAGCAGCGCCGCACCGGCGCACGCGCCGGCCAGCAGCACGTGCGCCGCCCGGCGGGGCATCCACCGGATCGCGGCCGTCCTCTCCAGCACGACGTCCCACCCACCGAGCCCGACGGAAGCGGCCGCCACGTTCGCGGTGAGGACCAGGACCGCCATCGCCTGATCCACCGGTCCTGGGCCGTGGAGGGTCCACACCGCCAGCGCGACGAGCGCGACCGCGGCGGCCGAGGCGGGCACCTGCCGTGAACGGCCGTACAGGATCAGCCACCTCATCGCGTCGCCTTGCCCGCCAGCACCGCGAGCTGGCGGTCCGCCGCGCAGGAGAGGCCGGCGGTGCGCAGTTCGGCGATCCGCGAGCGCTGCTCGGCCGGTGACAGCGCCGTCAGCCTCTGCCAGGCGACGTCGGCGTCCAGCCAGATCGTGCGCAAGTACGGGTCGCTGCCCCTCTCCGCCAGCGGCTGGAGCCGGGAATCGTGCAGGGCCCAGCTCACGGCGACGCTCTGGACAGGGACGTTGCCTCGCCCCCCGCCCTCCCGGTCGTTGTTCCCGTAGCAGCTGGGTGCCAGACCCTGGGCGATCAGCGCGCGGGTCAGTTTCTCACCTGTCGCATCGGCGAGCAGCCGGTCGTCGAAGTCGACCAGCACCACGTCGCCGGAGGGTTCGCGTTTGTCGGCGATCGCGCGCAGCCTGGTGTCCTCCCGCACCGCGTTCGGCGCCTTGTCGCCCAGGACCTCGTGCAGCACGCGCAGCGCCTCCTTGCCGCGCCGTGCGAGCTCGGGCAGGCGTGAGCGGTTCGCCTGCGTCACGCACACCGGTCCGTCGCAGACCAGGGCGGCGGCGGCCTTGTCGACGACGTAGGTGTCGCGTGCGGCGGCCGGGAGGACCAGCAGGGCCAGGGCCGCACCGGCCAGGACGGGGATCACCGCGAGCAGCCGGGCCCGGCGGGTCACGGCCGACAGCAGTGCGAAGCCGGTGGCGAGCAGGCCGAGCAGCCAGAGCGTCTGACCGAGGTGCACGGAGCCGGACAGGGTCAGCAGCATCTCCCGCGGCTCCGCGGTCACCGGGAGCAGCTGGGCGAGCCGGTTCGGCGCGATGCTCGACGGCAGTGTCTCGTCACTGTTCTGCTGTAGAAGGGCCGTCAGCATGAGGAAGAACAAGACCAGGCCCGGTGGGGTGAGCACGGAGGGCAGGGCTCGCGCGACGCCCATGCCGAACACCGCCCCCGCGACGAGGGCCAGCGCCGCCACGAGTGAGATCGGCAGCCAGTCGAGCGGCGTGTAGGTGGTCCGGCCGAGGGCCACCTGGACCCCGCCCACGAGGACCAGGAGGCCGAAGCCCGACGCCAGCGCGAGCGCCATCGCACCGGCCGGCAGCGCCGCACGGCGCCAGGCCGGCCGCGGCACGGTCGTCAGCAGTTCGGCCATCCGCGAGCGGGGTTCGCGCAGCCCGTACACCGCTCCCGTGCCCACCGCGAGCGGCCACAAGAAGGTCAGCAGGGACCGGGTCCACAGCGCCATGGAGGTCCACTGGGCCGTCCACCCCGCGGTGCCCCTCCACCAGAGCCCGTCGTACAGACAGAAGATCGCCAGGCTGCCGCCCAGGACGACGATGCCGGGCCACGGGGCGACGGAGCGCTTCAGCTCGATGCGCAGAACACGTCCGGTCACCAGGCGCCTCCCCGCTGCCCGGAGTTGCGCAGCAGCGCCGAGTAGCCGCGCTCCAGGGGGCTGTCGCCCGGGAACTCGGTGCTGCCCGCCGCGGCCAGGTCCTCCGGCGTGCCCTGGAAGACGAGGCGGCCGTCGGCGAAGAGCACCACGTCGGAGCAGGCGGCCGCGACGTCCTCGACCAGGTGGGTGGAGACGACCACACAGGTGTCGCGGCCCAGTTCCTGGAGCAGCTCGCGAAAGCGCAGTCGCTGCGCCGGGTCCAGGCCGGCCGTCGGCTCGTCCAGCAGCAGCACCGCGGGGTCGTTGACGATGGCCTGGGCGATGCCGGCCCGCCGCACCATGCCGCCGGACAGGGTCTTCATCCGGTGGTCGGCGCGGTCCGCCAGGCCCACCCGTTCCACGGCCCGCTGGACGGCCGCGGGGACGTCCGCCTTCGGGACCTCCTTCAACCAGGCCATGTACTCGACGAACTCGCGCACCGTGAAGCGCTTGTAGTAGCCGAAGTCCTGCGGCAGGTAGCCGATCCGGCGACGCAGGGGCCGGTGGTCGACCATCCTGCCCAGGGAGGTGCCGAGCAGCTCCAGTTCGCCCTCGGTGGGGCGCAGCACGGTGGCCAGCGTCCGGATCAGGGTGGTCTTTCCCGCGCCGTTGGGCCCCAGGAGGCCGTGGGTGCCGATGCCCAGGGAGAGGTCGAGCCCGTCGACGGCCATCTTCTTCCGTCCGACGCGTACTCTCAGGCCACTGGCCCGGATCTGCCAGGCGTAGGTTTTCGGCGCGGTGTCGGCCGCGCTCGTGGTGGGTGTCATGCGGTAGTCCCTTGCGAGGGTCGACGATGGTTTCACAGCGTTGAGTACGCGTTTCTGCGGGCGATCACGGCGCCGATGCCCAGCGCCAAGAACAGCCCCCACGCGGGCAGTTGGTCCGGCTGCAGGACACGCTCCAGGTTCACGGGGCCGTGGTCGGTGGCCCAGGCGAGTACCACGACGACGCCCCAGGCGCCCACCAGCCCGGTGGCGGCGCGGGTCACGCCGACCACGCTGCCCAGCGCCAGGGCGGTGGAGGTGAAGGCCAGGGAGGGCAGCAGCCACTGCGCGGCCGACATCGTTCCGGTCAGCCATCCCTCCACCACGAGCGCGGGCAGGACCACCACGAGAACCGCCGTGGTGCGCCGGAGGAGCAGGGGCAGGCCGGCTCGGGCGGTCGAGGCCGTCAGTTCGTGCGCCGGGTCCAGGCCGCGCGACCACGATGCGGCGACACCGCACAGCGGCAGCACGGGTGCGATCGCCAACACGGGAGAGACGCCGCCGAGGAACATGGGCCGCGCGACTGCGTCCAGCAGCAGCGCCATCAGGGTGACGAGGACGGTCATGGCCAACCACGGGGCCATGACCGGCGTCAGCCAGGCAGCGACCCACCTCGGGCGGTGTCGCCGCGAGGGCGCCCTGGCGGCCGCGTCCAACTGCGGTTCCAGACCGGCCCGGACGGTGTCGACGAGCGCGGCGATGCCGGGCGCCTCGGTGGCCACACAGGCCGCCAGGTGGCTCCGGCACAACGCGCAGGTCTCCAGATGGGCCTCCAACGCCCATACCGTGTCCGCGGCCATCGTCGCGTCACCACGTGCGTAGTCGTCGATCAACTGCCTCGACGCGTGTTCCCCGCTCATGTCAGCGCCTCCCGCATCGCGATCCGGGCCCGGCGGGCGCGGGTCTTGACCGTGCCTTCGGGCAGTCTGAGCAGGACGGCGGTCTCCCGGATGGAGAGCCCGTCGAGCACCGTGGCCCGTAGCACTTCCCGGAGTTCCGGCGCCAGCCGCTGCAGGGCGTCGCCGACGTCGCCGCCCACGGTCCCGGCGAGTGCCTCTTCCTCCGCCGCGGGCACCACCGCCCGCTCGGCGGCGGCGACCGGCGGTTCGGCGTGATGGGCACGGCGCCGGAACGCGTCGACGAGGCGGCGCGCCGCGATCGTCCACAGCCACCCGACGGCCGTCCCGCCGACCGCGCTCCCGGCGAACGCGCCGGCCGCGCGCCACACCGCCAGATAGGTCTCCTGCATGACCTCGGCGACGATCTGCTCGTCCGCGCAGCGCCGGCGCAACCGCACCGCCAGCCACGGCGAGGTGCGCCGGTACAACTCGTCGAACGCCCCGCGGTCACCTCTGGCCACCAGCCGGACAAGGCGTTCCTCGTCCAGTTCGTCCAGTGCTCTCCTGCGTGATCTCACACCAGCCAGACGCCCGGTGCGGCGCGCAGGTTCTGGATCTACTGTGAACTGAGTCACAGTCGCTGTGACTGAGCGCTTGAGTTGGCCCGTCTGGCCAACTGTGTGCTCAGGTCCGGCGGCGCCGGCGAGCGGTCAGCCGCCGTGGAGGCCCCACTCGTCGAGGCCGCCGTAGACGTGAGCTTCGAGGCATTGAGGCGCGTCAAGGCCGACGGCCTCGCCTCGGTAGATGGCGATGAGCGAGTCCTTGCCTCGCCACCAGGTGTCGGTCAGGCCCTGCACTTCAGGAACCGGTTCGCACCCGTCTAGGTCCAGGGACTCGACGGCCTTGCCGGTGATCTTCGTGAGGGCCTTGGCCCAGCGTCTCGCGTGGGCGGCGAGCGCCAAGGCCTCCACCCATCCGTCTGTGGTGGCATGTAGGGGTGTCCAGTGGTGGGCGTCGATCCCGAACGCGCCGTCGGGGCCGATCATGAATCCGTAGGCCATGGACACCCGCCCGCTCCCGGCCGAGAACGACCAGCCCTGTGCGGCCGAGCCCTCAGGGCAGTCGGCGTCCAGAATGCGCGGGCCGCCCTCGTAGAACGGGGCCGGCGGCAGGGCGAGGCCGCCCCAGCGGTCCTGGAAGGCCGCGGCCCGGTCGATCTCCGCAGCGGGGATCCCGTGCCCGATCCACGCCTCGCGGTGCCGGTGGATGCCCTGCCGAGGGACACGAATGCCGTCCACCTCGACGAACCTCTGGGCCCTGCCGCTCAGGCCGGCGGGCGCGACCGGGATCGGCGACGCGGAGGTGTCGGCCATTACTGCTGCTCACTGCGGCTGGAGTGGAGTACGGCTGCCGCGATCTCCCGCACGCGGTCGAGAGTGATCCCGGTGCGCTGTTCGACAGCTAAGGTCTGTCCCGTAACGATCTTGGGGTCGGGCGAGGCGACGGCGAGGTTGTGCAGACGGGCGATGCCGAGCATGGCGTGATGTACGCCGTCTCCCTTGAGACGGCAGTCGCGCAGGATCTTCCAGCTCTTCATGCGCGCGAAGGTGTGCTCTACGCGGGCTCTGACCTGCTTGTGCGACCGGTTGTGTTCCTCCTTCCACACCGGGAGTTCTTCGCCCTTGCGCCGACGGTGTGGAATGACCAATCCGGTTCCCCATGCTGCCACTGCCCCACCCGCTGGTCGACGGATTATTTCCTCTTGCACTGCTTACCGCAGGTCTTGGTGCGGCTCCGGGGCGTCGTCGAGAGCATCCCGCTTCGCCCATTGATCGATCATCTCAAAAACAACTCGGTCATCATCTATTTGATCGATCAAAGAAGGGTCCTTCAGCATCGCCTTAAGAAGTTGCCGCAGGAGATAATTTGCAATGTCAGTGGCCAGAAATTCTTCACCTCCCAGATTGACTATCCTTTTCTTTTCGTACTTCACCTGGCCGTGCACAATCAGCGAACGATACGCGTACACCTTTTTGATGAGGCCGGCAGTCTTAGCCGAGTCCTCAAAGCCTTCGCGAGCCAAAATGGCGGCCCCCCGAATGCCGATTTTATACGTCGTGTCACCCGCCTTAGTGCCTCCTAGAAGTGCCTCAATCCCCACGCACAAATCCACGATTTCATCCAGCTCATCGTCTCGCAATGTGGCAAGTTGAAGTCTACTGGCAGCCAAAGAGACTTGCGGATTTTCGCCAGCCAGCGCAGCAAAGTATTGGGAAATCTCCCCGCCGGCCTCGGAACTAAAGGTGAATGCCGGAGCTTCTGCACGCTCGTCCATCTTCTTGGAATAACGGGCAATGCTGAATCCGTTCTGAAGCTGCCCCAGCCCAGCTCTATAGCCCGACGACCAGCCGGCCGGCTCATAACAGACTTGCTGATACCCGACAGGAAAGTCCGACTTCACAGAGATCGCCTGCATAGCGCGATCAATAATGGCGTAAGGAAACTCCCCCCACGCCGGCCCACCGTACCGGCGCGGGTACGTAATAGTTACCGCATCGTCGATGAAAAGAGCGTGTGTAGCCGCCCGATTCGACCACCAGTCGCGCTTATATTGCTCTAGAGAGAACAGCCTTTCCAGGTGCTCCTGGTTCGTGATTCTTCGAATCTGAACATTCCCGTCTAGTGGAATCACATCATCCAGGAAGGAAACGTTCAGAATGGGGACACATAGCCGGATTCCGAGGGGTTCAGACTGCCACCAACGCTCCATCTCCAAATACCGAGAGAGCGCAAAAGATTCATCCCATTCGAACCCTTTCACTTGTGCGTGACGTGCAGCTACCTCCAACACGAGATCGGCTACGCCGGCCTCCAGCATGTGTGGACCAAAGCGATCCGAAGGATCTCCCTCCCAACCATTAAACGGCGCATAAACGGAGTGCGCCCTCACGTACGACAGAAGATCTGAATATCCAGCAAGATCCTCATAAACGTACGGCTTGGTGTTCCAACGCCCCTGGCTCTCGAAAAGTCGTCCGTAATTGGGCACACCATAGTCTGATTCAAGTTGGATGTATTGACCTTCACCCACCGACTTCAGTGCAGGGAAGGACGAATACTTGTCGATCTTCTTTTCGGCAATTACGGCAGCCTTGATTTTACCCAAAGCATCCATGATTGCAGGACGAGTGAGTTCCCAAAGCGCACTATCCCTAGGCTCCATTGGCCCCCCTTACGCTGCGGCACTTGAGGTTATCTCGGAAGCCCAGGGCCGAGGAAGTCGGCTAACGTGCCCGGTCGCCTACTGCCAGCTTCCGACGACGACTCGCGAAGCCTGCGGGTGGGTGGAACGGCGGGCCCTGACGACAGCTCCTCACTAAAGGTTGTTGCGCAAGGTTAGGGGCTGTCCCGTAAATGATCTCTGAGTGGCCTAGGGCATGGTGAGCTGCTGTACCGCTGGGAGGTCTATCCGGCGAGGGCGAGGTTGTGCATCCGGGCGATGCCGAGCATGGCGTGGTGAACGTCGTCGCCCTTGAGGCGGCAGTCGCGGAGGATCTTCCAGGTCTTCATGCGGGCAAAGACGTGCTCGACCCGGGCCCGGACCTGCTTGTGGGACTTGTTGTGCTCCTCTTTCCAGTCCGGGAGTTCGCTCTGCCCCGCGCTCGCGGCGGTGGGGGATGACGAGTCCGGTGCCCGGGTAGCCATCGTCGGTGTGTTGCCGACGGCCGCCTTGGCGCCGGACTCCTCCCACGCCTTGCAGTCGTTGCGGTTCCCGGCGAGTGGCCGGCCGACCACGACGACCAGGCCGGTGTCGACGTCGATGACGACCTGGTGGTTCGTGGAGTACCGATAGCTCTTCGACCGCTCGGCGATGGTGTGATCCCGGGTGGGGACCAGGGTGCCGTCCACGATGAGCGCGGTGTCCTTCGCGAACCGCTTGCGAGGCTGGAGCGCGAGCATCGGCCCGAGATGATCGACGATGCGGTCCGCCGCCGACTTCAAGGCCCCGAACAGCTGCGCGAGCTGCCGCATCGTGAGGTTCGTGCGCCAGTACGCGGCGACCAGCAGTGCCCGGTCCTCCAGCGGAAGGCTCCACGGCCGGCCTCTGCGGACCGCTTCCGCACCTGCGCTTCGCAGCACCGTCACCAGCTTGCCGAACTGCCGTGGGCTGAGCCCGGTGAAGGGGACTATCCAAGAAGGCTCCGACGCCGTGATCACACCAGCCACAGCGAGATCGTTTCACGGTGCCCAGCGCAACGCGAGAATGCCCCTATGACTGAAGAGCTGGTGAAGTTCCTTGAGGCGCGACTGGACGAGGAGGCCGACTTGGCCCGACGCTGCGACGGTGACGGATGCGGTGAGTGGTCCGCCCACGGACACACCGTCGACTTCTGCCAGGTTGACCTCCCCGGCTTCCACCCCACGAGTGCTCAGCACGTGGCTCTCCACGATCCGGCCCGCGTCCTGCGCGAGATCGAGGCCAAGCGGCGCATCCTGGCCCGCCATGCCCGCGAACCCTGGCCCTGCCACGACTTGCGCGACCTTGCTTCGCCCTACGCCGACCATCCGGACTTCCCCGCCCGGGCCTGAGCAGCACGAGCAAAGCCTCCGACGAAGCTTCATGGAGATCGTTTACGGGCCAGCCCTTACGAGCTCGTGCATGGTGGCGGTGCGACGTCGAAAGGTGCAGGTCGGTCCGGTTTTCACTGTGCCTGACAGTCCGTGCGGGTGGCGGTCTGCTGGTGTGAGAGCAGGCTGGCGACGGCTTGGATCGTGTCGCTCATGTGCTCGCGTCGGCCGTGGTGCCGGGCGAGTGACCGCCAGTTCTTCAGGTGTGCGATGCCGTGCTCGACCCGGATACGGCGTGAGGAGTGCGCCTTGCGCCGGCGTTCGTAGATCTCCCCGTACCACTCCGGCGGGCTCTTCTTGAACTTGCGGTGTGGTGGTGTCACCACGCGGCCGCCGGTCTGGGCGCCCAAGCCCTGATAGCCCGCATCGGCGAGGATCTCCACGGGTGGGCCGTCAGTCAGGTGCTTGACCAGGCCCAACTGCCGGGCGTGGGTGATGTCGGCACAGCTAGCCGGCTGGGCTGTAGAGCAGGAGCCTGCCGCGGGCGTCGGTGAGGACCATTGCCTTGACGGCGTTCTGCTTGTTCTTGCCGGGGATGAACTTCTCCCGATCCCTGGCCGGCGGCGGGCCTGCGGACCCGGATCTCGGTGCCGTCGACCTCCCCGGTCTGCCCGCTGGAGCCGAGGTGCTCGATGACCTCGGCGAGGGTTCGGAGCGGGACACCGGGCGCGATGGTGTAGCCCCGCTGGGCGAGCAGCGGCCGCACCTCGCCGACGGCACGGGTGATCGTGGAGCGGTCGACGCCGAACCAGCAGGCCAGCACGTCGTGCGTGGCACCGTGGCGAAGGTGAACGAGGGTGGCCAGGAGCCGGTCGATGAAGACCAACTGGTGCTTTGCACCGGCGCCGACGGCCCGCTTCCGCGGCCTGGACTCCAGTCTCGCCTGGTGATGCTCGCGCCAAGGTGAAGCGCCGCTCGCCGCGACTACACGCTAGGCTCAGCGCCCCGTACGAGACTTGCGGACCTGTCCCAGGGTGTCGTACCGCTGCCCCGGCACCCGATCCTCCGGTCACGGGGCCTTCCCGATGTCCCTCGCCCGGTGCCGGCTCCCCGCGTCCTGCCGGGTGGCGTGCAACCGATGCAGCGGGTCATGGTCGCGGGGGTCGTTGCCGACGAGGGCCCGGGCGTCGTCGATTCTCTGGAGGGCCTGTTTCTTCGCGGGGGCGTCGCAGATGGTGCCGGGGTCGGCTCCGCAGGTACTGCACCGGTGCGCGAGGCGTATTCGTAGTAGGTGGGGAAGCCGTCGTCGGTCATGGAGTCTCCGTTCGGGCGGGGTTGCCGGCCACCCTTCCACCAACCCCTGACAATCCCGTCCGGCCCTCGGGCGTAAGGCTACGGCTCCGGGTGCACCTCGGGCGGTTCACCGCAGGTGGCGCAGACACCGGGGTGCATGAGCGTGTCCCAGAACTTGTGCGCGAAGGAGCCGGGGCCGGCGTAGTCGCGTTGCGCTTCCCTGCGGCAGGTCCGGCCGGGGGTACAGCGGCCGCAGCAGTCGTGGCCCGGGATGGTCCAGTCCGCCTTCTTGGAGCACGGCGTGTGGCGGCATACGTAGTAATGGCCGTGGTTGTGGAGGTAGACGTGGCGGCCGAGATGGTCGTAGCGGCCAGTCTGGGTCTCACCCGCAACCTCGCTTTGAGGCGTCGGTGCGGCCGCAGGGGTACGACTGTCC
This sequence comes from Streptomyces sp. G7(2002), assembly GCF_028870195.1. Taxonomy (NCBI): domain Bacteria; kingdom Bacillati; phylum Actinomycetota; class Actinomycetes; order Kitasatosporales; family Streptomycetaceae; genus Streptomyces; species Streptomyces sp. G7(2002). Next base: position 2,138,457 of record NZ_CP102609.1, on the reverse strand, counting down.
ACGAGAGCCCGGAGGGCCCCTGTAGCCGCGGCGGTCAGGGCGGTGACCACGACGGCCTTCGTGGCGGGTTGGAGGTTGTCCCAGCGGGCGGTAATGCGCTGGCGCAGGGGCGGCTTTCCAGGCTCGTCGGGCTCGGTCTGAGCTGCGGTGTTGGTGTCGGTCATGAGCCCCCCTGGGCATGCGCGGTGGTGGGAGAACGGTAGCGGGCCCTAGGGGGCCGGGGGGTAGTTAGCGCGTTCAGCGCAGGACGCCCCAGTAGACTTCCGTAGCCTCTGGTCTTCCGGTGGCCAGGGGGAATGGGCGTGGGGGAGAGCAGCGCATGGCGGGGATCGATGACTACCGACGCAAGTGCTGGGACGCAGCGCTACACGCCTATGGGACCAGCCACATCTTTCAGAGGCGAGCTCGTGATCTGAAGCGTAAGACCGACGTGCTGACCTGGGTCGGGTTGGCCGTCCCGCTGCTCATTGGGGCCTTGGTTGGGACGTTCGGGAGGAACGAGTTCTGGGGTACAGCTCTAGCTGTTGGCGCGGTTATCGCCGCGGTGCAGCTCGCGATCAATCTCTGGTCCCTCGTCAGGCGCTGGCCCGAGGACCTGGCTTACTCTTCCGCTTCCGCAGTGGCGAACGAGTCGCTGGCTGCTCAGTTCGTGTCCTTGGCAGAAGATCCTCCGGCGCTGCCAGCGTTCCGCACCCGGTTCGAAAAGCTCAGCGTCGAGGACGGTGCCAGGCGGGCCAGGGATGGCGAGAAGAACGTGAAGGACAAGGAGCTCCGCAGAGGCATGCGCGCGGCGCTCCGGAAGTATCAACGGCCGTGCCTGGGATGCCAGCAGACCCCTACGGCGATGACCCCGACCGACTGCGACGTTTGCGGCAAGTTCTAGTTCAGGAGCCAGTGTGGACAGCAAGGTAGCGGCGGTCGTTCAGGGTTTCGCAGCTCTGTCTCAGGCCCAGAGGGCGGAGTTCATCGCCGTCGTGAATCGGTACATCAACGGTGACCTGATAACGAAGGACCGCATCGTGCGGGAGTCTCGGAGGGACTGGATCACCAAGGTTGACTTGGGGCCGGTCAGCCAGGCCTGCCCCTGCTGCGGCCGGTAGCTCTATCGAAGGGTCGTACCGCAGCCCCCGACCGGTATACGGACGGGGACTGTCGGGTGGTCACGTGTGTCGGCCAGGCAGGTCGGAAACGGCCTCGCGGCCGGGCCTGTCCCAAAGATCTGCAGCCCGGGAGAAGTTCTCGCGACTGAGTGAGACCCAGACGCCCCAGGAGAAAACGTCGTCGCTGCCGATGACCGGTATCTCGATCAGGCCCTTGACGAAGTAGTGCTGTGCGTGGATTACGCACTGGTCCGACGAGAGCAAGCAGTGCTCGGCGCCGGCGAAGGCGGGGTCCCACGCGGCCGGGGCCTCGGCCGTGTAGTTCATCGGCAACTCAGGGTGGTGGGCCCCGCAGCATGTGCAGGTGAATCCGAGATCACTGGTCATGACGTGGAGCCTAGTGATCGGCTTCGACGCCACTGGTCACCTCGACCTCAGGTGGATCAACTAGTGATCGCGGGTGCTGGTGATGGCCTCGCGCGCTGGTCCCCAGACGCGTTCGAACTCGGTCGACGTAATCTCGGCCGCGCAGTCGGTCTCCTCCCAGCCGTCCAGGCTTCCCTCGGCAAGGATGCCGTACGTGTGCTGGTAGACGGCCATCGCGGTTCGGTCGCCGCTGTCGCGGATGCCGAGGACCTCGCTCAAAGCCGCTGCGGTCACAGGCTTCAGAGTGGGGCCTTGAAGATCGACATGGCGAAGTGCCCAGCCTTCGGAGTCGAGCTCGAAGTAGGACCAGGTGTCGAGATCGTCGTAGTAGGAGCGTATCCATCGCGTGCCGCTGATTTCTGGGGTCCTTGTCTGTCGCGGTGGAGGGCTAGGGGAGGGCTGTGAAGGGAGCCAAAGCCGCTCCCGTGCGCGGGGCGGCGCTGCACCCGCGTCGATCTGGCGAGCCAGGGAGTCTGCGTGCTCGACGAGAAGCTCTCGCAGCTCAGCGTAGTGGGGCAGGGCGTCGGGCCGGGTCAGTTGAAACCAGGTGGTGTGACGCCGATTCGCCCAGGCGCGTTGAACGTGCTCGGTCTTCCCGGCTTCGATGGGACGGGGAGCGAAGAGATGTTCGCCTCGGGTGACGTGGCTCCAGATGAAGATGGAGGCGTCCTGCCGCTTGCGGTCATCGAGTACCGGCTGCGGGGCCCCGGAGGTGGGTGACAGACGGTTGACCAGCGCTTGCCATTCACCCCGGCTGAGGTTCCAGTCTTCAAGGACGGAACGGCGGTAGTGATAGTCGATGGGGTCGGTCTCGGCGGCCAGCTGGTCGGCGAGGTCATGCAGGGCCTTCTCGAAGACCGCCGGGCCATGTAGGGCGCGTGACCAGCGGTGCGCGTCGTTGGCCAGGGTGAACTGCATCCGTCCGGGCGAGATTCCGAGGAACTCAGCTGCTTCGTTCATGGAGCCTCCGGAGACCCAGTGAACGAGGCGGACGGAAGCGGTTCGGCGCAGGATCTTGGGCGTGATGCCTTCCAGGTCACTGAAGTGTTCTTCGAACCAGCGGGGGTCCAGAAAGGCCGGTACGTGTTCGGGCCGGTAGTCACTGCGGAACATGCCAGTCGATCCGTGAGGGCCACTCGCGCGCCGGAACGTGCGCGTCAGCGGTTCTGCCGCGTGACGTACCCGCGCTGAGCAGGAACTCTCCAGGCGGTTGAACAGACGACTCCAGGTGTCTCTGAGCGTGCCGTTCTTGCGGGAGGACTCGAGCAATTCTGCCAGCGTGTTCCGCAGGTCGCGCGCCTGCAGGAGCGTGTGGGAGGCGCTAAGCAGTGCTGCGCAGAGGGCGGCGTCGCGTGGCGGCGTGTGGAGCACACGGTTGCGCTCGCCGGCTGTGTTGCCCGCGGCCTGGACGTTGTGGACGTACGTATCCATCAGCGCAACGACTTCTCCGTCCACGAGTGACCGGGTCTGTGGCCACGAAGAGGTCACCAGAGCTGCGACGAGTCTCAGATCGGTGAAGTACTGCGAGGCCTCTTCGGGGGGATGGCCAGGGGCGAGTAGATCGAGAATGTGTCCTTGAAGTCTGAGGATCCGTTCCGTGGGTTGGAGTGCTTCCTTCCTGGGACGCGTCCTCTCCAGCCGGGTGCCGCAAGCTGACGTTCTGCGCTTGGCGAGAGACGGCTGGGCGGCTTGTCGGCGGCACTGGGCGGGATGCAGGGATGGGTCGTTCGCTCGGTGGATTAGGGCGTCGGTTCCGCTCTCGGCGGCGCCGCATCGTCGGCAGTGGTGCTCGAGATAGCGCTTGTGCTCCAGGCAGGCGAAGACGACAGGGAGGTGCCATGCCTTTTGCCATGCTCCTCCGAGTTGTTTCTGGAGGGGTGAGGCGTCTCCTGCCAGGCAGTTCGGGCAGTGTCGGGGGCTGATGAACAGCCACGGATCCCGCCCGGCCCGGGAGGTTGTTTCGCTGGAGGCGCCGATCGGTGGGTAGCGCTCCTTCCAGCCGGCCAGCGTGAGTTCCATGACCTCGGCCAGGCTGAGCCTTGTCGCGTGGGCGAAGGCGACGGCGTCGCTGGGATCGAGTTCCAGCAGAAGTCTGTGGCGGATGTGGCTGCTAGTGGGCTCGGAACGGCCCTCTGCCATGCGAGCAATATGCAGTGGGGGAACGTTGAGTCGGTGTGAGAGGCGCAGGATGAACCCCGGCAGCGACTCGCCGGTGAGCGGAACCAGGCTTCGAGGAAGCGGATGCACGCGTCGCCTCCCTCACGTGCCCGTTGCTGCGGCGGGACCGTGGTCGTCGAACACGGTGTTCCTGGGGCGCTTGTGTTCGCTGGAGCCAGCAGGCTTCTTGGCACTGCCGCCGGGGACGTCGGGGATCTCACCAGCACTGGGATCACGGCCTGGCGCGTTGTCGACGGCGATGGCGATGCCGTCCAGCAGGGCTTCTGTAAGGCATTCCGTGCCCGAGTCGATGGCTTCCTGGCAGCCGTCCTCGGCCAGCCGTTCCAGCAGTCCGACCACCCCGTTTGTGCGCTCGAGAAGGTACTCGGGCATGTGGCCGTCGGTGAGCATGCCCGGAGACGCCTTCAGGAGCCGCAACTGGCCCTCGATACCGGTCAGGTGATTGATCCAAGCGGTCATCTGAGCCGGAGTGTCGTAGCGGAATCGGTCCAGTTCGACCAGATCGAAGCGCCGTTCCGTCTGGGTCGACTCCAGTGAGTGGGCTTTGGCATGCCTGGACGGCGGGAAGATCACCTGCCGGGTGCGGGGGTCGTGGCGTCCTTCTCGCAACAGGCCCGAGCCGGGGATGTCGACGCCCACCAGGATGAGGGTGACGTGCATGCTCATGAAGGCCCGGATCAGATCGAGCGTGTCCTGATCATCGGCCCTGTGCAAGCGAAGCCTCGTAATATCATCCAGAATCAAGGCCTTTGTGCCATGGTCATGCAGCGAGGTGGCGACCTGGTGGATGAGGTCGGGCAGATCTATCCGCGGGTTGAGCGGGGCGCCGTAGAAGTTGAGGATGGCCTTGCAGGTGCTCTTCGGCTTCGCGGTCACTGGTGTCTGGACGTATGCGACGGGAATGTGCAGGTCGCGGGCCCCGGCAACTGCATCGGGGTTGAGGTGCTGGTGCAGCTCTAGCCAGGAGTCCTCGAACGTCGCAGCGATCTCGCAGATCGTCTCGGTCTTGCCCTGGTAGCCGCCACCCGTCACCATCACGCCGGCCCTGGTGGTGGGTTTCCGCTTGAGCGCGTTGGTCATGATGCGCCCGTGGAGCAATTTGGTGACGGACTTGGTCATCGGGGTCTGTAGCAGCGGCAGGTTTGCGTGAGTGGCCGCGCGATGCAGATCATGCAGGGATCTCTTTCGCGAGCTCAGGCGCCGCCACTCGGCAAGACTCAGCCGTGGCGCCGGCACGAAGTTGTTTCGGGTCGTTCGCCAGTGCTCCCATCCACTTGCCGTGTCCCGCATTGGCGGCGAGCCGGGCAGGAGGAACGGAACGAGCCCGCCGTTTCCCGGGGCACTCATGCGGGCTCCGGACTCTGTTCGGAGGCCTGATCGTCATCCTCATCGGGCAACAGGAAGAGATTGCGGGCTCGCAGGGCCTCGCCCAGCAGGAGTGGAGGTGTCGGCGGCTGGGAGACCGCGGCTTCGCGGCGCTGCTGACGGTCCGCTGTGACGGCCCGGCGAGTCCTTTGGGCCAGCTCGGCTGGCCTGGCCGGCGGAGGAAGCGCGCTCAGCGGGGCGGACGGCCGGTCGGCGTCAGCAGTACGGGCCCGTGCCAGCTCCCGGGCCCGTTCGCTCTTCTGCTTGGCGGTCATCTGGGTCGGCCAGGCCGTAACTGGCGTCCGCGCGGCCACCAAATGAAGGAGCATGGGCAGCAGTTCGCCATCATCGCGTGGTTTGAGACCGGCTCGGGCCGCCTCGCGGAGCACTTCGCGTACGCGTGTATCGGAGAAGGCCGGGAGGTCATCTCCCGGCGGCAGGCCGTTCCAGCTCAGGGCATGCCAGAGCCCCGGGTGTTCGGGGTCTTCGAAATGGACCTCGCGGCAGTCCCGCGGATCGCGGTTGATTGCCCACTTGCCCTCGTGTCGTCCGCTGCGGCCGGAGCGCCGGCCGCGGTAGGGCTCCAGGACTGGGTCGGTGCCGCCGTACCAAAGTCCGCCGATCTTCACCCCGCGACGGCGGTCAATCTTTACGAAGTGGGCGGGCAGAAGCTCGTAATACAGACTCGGCTCGGGGATCTCCAGGCTGATCCCGTCACGGGCCGCCGCGGCGGCGAACAGCGTGTTCGGGCTGTGCCGCCCGCCAGGGTCCCAAGCAGGCGAATACTGATCGAGTCTCCGGTTCTGCCACACCGCGACAATCCAGGTCGCCAACAAGTGCTCCATCTCAGCCAGCGTCCAGACTGCATCCCCCTCCGGGTCCACCCCGCGGTCAGCGACATCGACACCGCGGAACCCGAGCAGGAGTTCTAGCAACAGCGACTGGATTCCGGCGAAGGCACGTTCGCAGGCGGCCTTGTCGGTCGGACGCATCGCACGGGCCGGAAGCAACTCAACCCCCAACGTGCGTGCGACCTGGACGATCTGGTGATTCTTGTAGACGCTGCCGTGATCGCTAGTCACCGTCTCTGGGGCGAAGAACGGCAGCCCCGCCACCCGGTGCCCCGCGAATTCGGCGACCAGGGCAGCCGGAACACCTGGGTAGGGCCACTCCAGCTCCTCGCCCCAGCCCGGGCGCATCGGCAGCGGCAGCAGCACATCCCGCAGCAGCATCGCCACCTCCACCGACGAGTCCGACACCGGCGTGAGACGGAACGCGACGAGCGAATGCGAATAGGTGTCCAGGGCCAGGGTGAGATGGACGGAGATCGGGGTGCCGAAGACATCTCGAGCACCTTCACCGGCAGCGGCGTGGTGTCCAGCGCGACCACCTGTCCCGGCCGGACGATCACTACCTTCGCCTTCCCCGTCTCCACCGCCGCAGCGGAGCGGATGTATCGCTGCCGAGCCCCCTCGGCGCCGAACCACTCCTTCCACACCTTCGCCAGCGTGGTGTAGTGCGGCACCTCCACTTTCCTGCCCTCGACCTCGAACTTCTCCCGCACGTACTGGTGGATCATCCGTTCCTTCGTCTTCATGCTCACCTTCGAGCGATGCAGCGACTCAGCATGAACGGCCCGGATTGCCTCGGCGACCTCGTCGCCGATCGCCCGGCGGCCACGCAGGGCGGCGTCCACCTTCCGTCCGCCAGGCCCATCAACCCGTTCTCGTTGTACTGAGCGGCCATGCGTTTCAGCGTGCGCTCACTGATCCACTCCAGCCCCAGCTGTTTGGCCTCTTGGCGGTCTAGATCCTTCAGCTCGGCCACCTTCGCCCGCCGCCGCTCAGTCAGCGTGGTCCGCTCCGGGTCGTACTCAACCCTGGGCTCACCCGGCCGCGCCCAGGACCGGCTGCCACTGCGGTAGCCCGTCTCCGCCTCCAGCAGATGAGCCATCCGGATCCGGGCCCGCGTCAGGTCGTGCTCTTCAAGATCCTCGCTTCGAGGCCGCTGCCGCCCACCGGTCATGACGCCCTCCCCACCGGATAGATCCAGCTGGCATCGTCCAGCGGCTTAGCCAGGTCCATCGCCAGACGGCGGTGCCAGAGCAGGTGAACCGCATGTGCACGGGCCACCGCCGGCAGCGACGTAGCCTCCGCCAGCTCGCCGAACCGCCGAGGACGCTCCCTTAGCAGCTCCAGCAGTTCGCCCCGAAGCCCGAGGCGGTCGGACATCGGGCGTCGCCGAGCGGATAGCGCATCAAGGCTGGTCAGCACCTGGCGGCGCCAGCCGGAGGCCACCAGGTAGCGCCATCCCACCGCGCTGGCCGCCCACTCCGTCGCGGCGAACTTCACCAGATCGTTGTCCTTGACCAAGTGCCCGGGCCGGACATCGATCAGCATCGCCGAGTCGGGCGAGAGCACCAGGAAGTCCGGCGTGTGGTCCTCGCTGCCGTCCACAGTGGTGAACCGCAGTTTGAACGGTTGCGACAGCACCTCCACCACGTTGCCGACGAAGTCCAGGGCCATCAGCAGATTCCGTTCAGCCAGGCTCTCAAAGCCATGCATCCGCCCCGTGGCCAGCAGGTACTGCAGCCCAGGACGGTGCCGCTGTCCCGCCCGCCAGGTGAACCCGCGAACCGGCACCGATGCAATGGCCGGGACGCTGGTCAGGTCCTGGACCGGGGAGATCACATCCGCTTGTGCGGTTTTCCACCTCGCCGTCCAGCGCCGGGCCCATCCGGGCTCGGTGTCCAACCCCTCGGTCACCGCCGGATCGATCGCATACGGCGCGACGAGGTCATCCAGGGCGCAGCTGTGCGACCAAGCAGGCCGGGATTCGATCTCCGGAGCACGGACCGTTTCCTTCATGCCCCCAGAAGACCCGGTTCGTACCGCCTCCGTACGACTTTTCCGAAGACTCAGCAGGAGAATGGGGGTGGCCGCTACCCTGCGGGCCAACACTGACGCTCGGACGGGCCAACTCAAGCGCTAAAGGGCCAACTGAAGCACTAAGTCTCAGTCGCCTGCGGGGGCCTCGCGGATAGTCATTGCATAAAACTGCTGGATTCCGTATAGTCATGCCATCAAGGAGGAGGGCCCATGACAGTACGAGCAGCAGTGGCCGGTGCGAGCGGATACGCCGGGGGTGAGGTGCTGCGCCTGCTTCTGGGGCACCCGGAGGTGGAGATCGGCGCGCTGACCGGCCACTCCAACGCCGGGCAGCGCCTGGGTGCGCTGCAGCCGCATCTGGCGCCGCTGGCCGACCGGGAGCTCCAGGCGACCTCCGCCGAGGTCCTGGCCGGGCACGACGTCGTCTTCCTCGCGCTGCCGCACGGCCAGTCCGCCGCGGTCGCCGAGGAGCTCGGGCCCGATGTCCTCGTCGTGGACTGCGGCGCCGACTTCCGGCTGAGCGACGCCACCGACTGGGAATCGTTCTACGGCTCGGACCACGCGGGCACCTGGCCGTACGGGCTGCCGGAGCTGCCCGGAGGCCGCACCGCACTGCAGGGGACCCGGCGCATCGCGGTCCCGGGCTGCTACCCCACTGCCGTCTCGCTCGCCCTGTTCCCCGCGTACGCGGACCGGCTCGCCGAGCCCGAGGCCGTGATCGTCGCGGCCACCGGCACCTCCGGCGCGGGCAAGGCCCTCAAACCGCATCTGCTGGGCTCCGAGGTCATGGGCTCGATGAGCCCGTACGGCGTCGGCGGCGGCCACCGGCACACCCCCGAGATGATCCAGAACCTGAGCGCGGTGGCCGGTGAGCGCATCAGCGTCTCCTTCACCCCGACCCTGGCCCCGATGTCGCGTGGCATCCTCGCCACCTGCTCGGCCCGGGCGAAGCCCGGTGTGGACGCCGCAGCCGTACGGGCCGCCTACGAGAAGGCGCTGGCCGACGAGCCGTTCGTCCAGCTGCTGCCCGAGGGCCAGTGGCCGTCGACCGCCGCCGTGTACGGCTCCAACACCGCCCAGATCCAGGTGACCCTCGACGCGGCGGCCGGCCGGATCATCGCGATCAGCGCCCTCGACAACCTCACCAAGGGGACCGCGGGCGGCGCGGTGCAGAGCATGAACATCGCCCTGGGCCTCCCCGAGGGGACGGGGCTCCCGAAGGTCGGGGTCGCGCCGTGACCCGGACCTGCACAGGGCGGCACGGCATGACCGGCGGGGCCGGAGAAGTGACGGAGGACAAGCAGTGAGCGTGACGGCAGCACAGGGATTCACGGCGGCGGGCATCGCCGCCGGGATCAAGGCCCCTCCTGCCAATGGGAGCGGCGGCGTTCCGGACCTCGCCCTCGTGGTGAACAACGGGCCCCGACGCGCCGCCGCCGGTGTCTTCACCTCCAACCGCGTCAAGGCGGCGCCGGTCGTCTGGTCCGAGCAGGTCCTCAAGGGCGGCACGGTCTCCGCCGTCATCCTCAACTCCGGTGGCGCCAACGCCTGTACGGGCCCGCTCGGCTTCCAGGACACCCACGCCACCGCGGAGAAGGTCGCCGAGGTGCTCGAAGGCCACAGCGCCGGAGAGGTCGCGGTCGCCTCCACCGGACTGATCGGCCTGCGGCTCCCGATGGACAAGCTGCTGCCCGGAGTCGAGCGGGCCGCGGCCGAACTGACCGCGCACGGCGGCGAGAAGGCCGCGATAGCCATCAAGACCACGGACAGCGTGCACAAGACCGCGCAGCTGAGCCGCGACGGCTGGACCGTCGGCGGTATGGCCAAGGGCGCCGGCATGCTCGCCCCGGGCCTGGCCACCATGCTCGTCGTCCTGACCACCGACGCCGATCTGCCGGCCGCGGATCTCGACACGGCACTGCGGGCCGCGACCCGTACCACCTTCGACCGCATCGACTCCGACGGCTGTATGTCGACCAACGACACGGTGCTGCTGCTCGCCTCCGGAGCCTCCGGCGTCGTACCGGCCGCCGACGACTTCGCCGAGGCGGTGCGCACGGTCTGCGACGACCTCGCCCGGCAGCTGATCGGGGACGCCGAGGGCGCCAGCAAGGACATCAGGATCGAGGTCGTGGGCGCGGCCAGCGAGGACGACGCCGTCGAGGTCGGCCGCTCCATCGCCCGCAACAACCTCCTCAAGTGCGCCATCCATGGCGAGGACCCCAACTGGGGCCGGGTGCTCTCCGCCATCGGCACCACGTCCGCCGTCTTCGAGCCCGACCGGCTGAACGTCGCCATCAACGACATCTGGGTCTGCAAGAACGGCTCGGTGGGCGAGGACCGCGAGCTGGTCGACATGCGATACCGGGAGGTCCGCATCACCGCCGACCTCGCCGCCGGCACCGAGTCCGCGGTCATCTGGGCCAACGACCTCACCGCCGACTACGTCCACGAGAACAGCGCGTACTCGTCATGAGCAGGCAAACAGAGGAAAGCGAGGCCGGCGCATGAGTGCCCGCAAGCACACGGCGTTGCCCAAGGCCCGCACGCTCATCGAGGCGCTGCCCTGGCTGACCCGCCACCACGGCAAGACCGTCGTCATCAAGTTCGGCGGCAACGCCATGGTCGACGAGGAGCTCAAGCGCGCCTTCGCCCAGGACGTGGTCTTCCTGCGGCACGCCGGACTGCGCCCCGTTGTCGTGCACGGCGGCGGCCCGCAGATCAGCGCCCAGCTGGATCTGCTCGGCCTGGAGTCGGAGTTCAAGGGCGGCCTGCGGGTCACCACCCCCGAGGCGATGAACGTCGTCCGGATGGTGCTGGCCGGCCAGGTCCAGCGTGAGCTGGTCGGACTGCTCAACGAGCACGGCCCGCTCGCCGTCGGCATGACCGGCGAGGACGCCCATCTGATGACCGCGACCAAGCACTTCGCCGACATCGACGGCGAGCGGGTGGACATCGGCCGGGTCGGTGAGATCACCGCCATCGACCCCGGCGCGGTGCAGGCGATGCTGGACGACGGCCGGATCCCGGTCATCTCCTCCATCGCCCGCAGCAGCGACGCCGAGGACGCCGCCTCCGGTGCCTCGGGCGTCTTCAACGTCAACGCCGACACCGCCGCGGCCGCCCTGGCCGCCGCGCTCGGCGCCGAGACCCTGATGGTGCTCACCGACGTCGAGGGCCTCTACGAGGACTGGCCGAACAGCGACGAGGTGATCTCCCGCCTCACCGCCACCGAACTGGAGAAGCTGCTGCCCGACCTGGCCAGCGGCATGGTCCCCAAGATGCGGGGCTGTCTGCACGCCGTCCGCAACGGGGTGCACACCGCCCGGGTCATCGACGGGCGGGTCCAGCACTCGATCCTGCTGGAGATCTTCACCGACGAAGGAATCGGCACGATGGTCGTGCCGGACGCGAACACGATCGAGGGGGCGGCATGAGCGACGTGGCACAGGCCCACGGCCCGGAGACCAACGCAGGCCTCACCGGGCGCTGGCAGGGCGCCATGATGGACAACTTCGGCACCCCCCGCGTCCCGCTGGTCCGCGGTGAGGGCACCACCGTGTGGGACGCCGACGGCAAGGAGTACCTCGACTTCCTCGGCGGCATCGCCGTCAACGCCCTCGGCCACGCCCACCCGGCGGTGGTCCGTGCGGTCTCCGACCAGGTCGCCACCCTCGGCCATGTCTCGAACTTCTTCGTCGCCGAGCCCACCGTGGCCCTCGCCGAGCGCCTGCTCGCGCTGGCCGGACGCCCCGGCCGGGTCTACTTCTCCAACTCCGGCGCCGAGGCCAACGAGGCCGCCTTCAAGATCGGCCGGCTGACCGGGCGCACCCATATGGTCTCCACCGCCGGCGGCTTCCACGGCCGCACCATGGGCGCCCTCGCGCTCACCGGCCAGCCCGCCAAGCAGGCCCCGTTCGCCCCGCTCCCCGGCGACGTCGACCATGTCCCGTACGGGGACGTCGAGGCCCTCCGCGCCGCCGTCACCACCGACACCGCCTTCGTCATCCTGGAGCCCGTCCAGGGCGAGAACGGCGTCATCGTCCCGCCGCCCGGCTACCTCCAGGCCGCCCGCGAGATCACCGCCGCCACCGGCACCCTGCTCGTCCTCGACGAGATCCAGACCGGCATCGGCCGGACGGGCCACTGGCTGGAGTCCCGGGCCCAGGGCGTCGAGGCCGACATCATCACCCTCGCCAAGGGCCTCGGCGGCGGACTGCCGATCGGCGCGACGCTGGCCTTCGGCCCGGCCGCCGACCTGCTCACGCCCGGTTCGCACGGCTCGACCTTCAGCGGCAACCCGGTGGTCTGCGCCGGCGCCCTCGCCGTCCTGGACACCATCGAGACGGACGGCATCCTGGAGAACGTCAAGCGCGTCGGCGAGCGGCTGCGCACCGGGACCGAGGCCCTGGGGCACCCCTTGGTCAGCCAGGTCCGCGGCGCGGGGCTGCTCCTGGGTATCGTCTTGACGGAGTCGCTGGCGCCGCAGGTGCAGCAGGCGGCTCAGGACGCGGGCCTCCTGGTGAACGCGGTCGCGCCGGACGTCATCCGGCTCGCCCCGCCGCTGATCGTCTCCGACGACGAAGCGGAGGAGTTCCTCCGGAAGCTGCCCGCCGTCCTCAACACGGCCCGCCAAAGGGCCGACGGGGAACGACGAGCCGGAGACTGACGACAACGATGACCGAGCCGCAGGACAACGAGGCGCAAAACGGCGGCCAGGCCGTACCGCAGACCCGCACCGCCCGCCACCGCCGGATCGTGGACATCCTCAACCGGCTGCCGGTCCGCTCCCAGAGCCAGCTCGCCAAGCTGCTCGCCGACGACGGTCTGTCCGTCACCCAGGCGACGCTCTCCCGCGATCTGGACGAACTGGGCGCGGTGAAGATCCGCAACACCGGCGGTGAGCTGATCTACGCGGTGCCCAGCGAGGGCGGCGACCGCAAGCCACGGGCGCCGCTGGGGGAGTCCGCCAAGGAGGAGCGGATGCGCCGCCTGTCCAGCGAACTCCTCATCTCCGCCGAGGCCTCCGCCAACCTCGTGGTCCTGCGCACCCCGCCGGGCGCCGCCCAGTTCCTGGCCTCGGCCATCGACCAGGCCGAACTCCACGACATCCTCGGCACCATCGCCGGCGACGACACCCTGATGCTCATCAGCCGCGACCCGGCGGGCGGCCAGGCCCTCGCCGACCATCTGCTGCGGCTGGCGCAGAAGGCGCACTGAGCCCCTCCGCACGCGCTCCCGGGGGCCTTTCGTCGCCCCCGGAGCACCTCACTCCGCCCCCGGACGGCGGTTGTGCGGAGCATCCGCCCGAGCCACTCTCTCCCCGCCGAACCGCATACGGCAGGATGGCAGTTCGCGCCGGGACGTCCACGGATGTCCCGGCGCTTCACAGCCCTAGAGACAAGCAGGTGGCATGGTGACGAGACATCACATCCGGCTCATAGCACGTCCGCTCCTCCCGGTCGCGGGAGGAGCCGGCCGGTGAACCGCGCTGTGACACTGCACGACCTGATCGTCGCCGGCGCCGCGCTCGCCGCCGGCATCGTGGCCGGACTGCTGCTGCGCTGGACCCTGCGGTGGCTGGGCAAACACGCACTCAAAACCCGGTGGAGCGGGGACGACATCCTCGTCGACGCGCTGCGGGCGGTGGTGCCCTGGGCGGCGGTCACCGGCGGTCTGGCGGCCGCGGCCGCGGCACTGCCGCTGACGGAGACCGTCGGACGCACCGTCAACCGGTCGCTGATGGTGCTGCTCATCCTGGTCGGCACGCTCACCGCGGCCCGGGTCATCACCGGTGTGGTGAAGTCCCTTGCGCAGTCCCGGTCCGGGGTAGCCGGATCGGCCACAATTTTCGCCAACATCACCCGCATCATCGTGCTGGCGATGGGCTTCCTCGTGGTCCTCCAGACCCTGGGCATCTCCATCGCCCCGCTGCTCACCGCGCTCGGCGTGGGCGGCCTCGCGGTCGCCCTGGCGCTCCAGGACACCCTCGCCAACCTCTTCGCGGGCGTGCACATCCTCGCCTCGAAGACCGTGCAGCCCGGTGACTACATCCGGCTCAGCAGCGGCGAGGAGGGCTATGTCGTCGACGTCAACTGGCGCAACACCGTGGTGCGTCAGCTCTCCAACAACCTGGTGATCATCCCCAACACCCAGCTGGCCGGCACCAACATGACCAACTTCACCCGCCCGGAACAGAAGTTGACGATCCTGGTGCAGGTGGGCGTCGGCTACGACAGCGACCTCGACCACGTCGAGCGGGTCACCACCGAGGTCATCGACAGCGTGATGAAGGACGTCAACGGCGGCGACCCCGACCACGAAGCGGCCGTCCGCTTCCACACCTTCGGCGACTCCCGGATCGGCCTCACGGTGATCCTGGGCGTCGGCGAGTTCAGCGACCAGTACCGGATCAAGCACGAGTTCATCAAGCGCCTGCACCAGCGCTACCGGGACGAGGGCATCAGGATCCCCTCCCCGGCCCGCACCGTGGCCCTCCAGAAGCCGGAGGAGATCGTGATTCCGCACCAGCGGGACCTCTCGGAGACCGTGCCGCCCGTGCCGTAGGGCGCACCGGCCGGCGCCGGTGACACCCGCGGGCTGCGGCAGCCGTGGGGCCGGCGCCGGCTCGCTCCCGTCGGCCCGGCCTTCCCCGCCGTCCGGCCACCCGGCCGCAGGGCGAAGGCCGTGCGGGGCCGCGGCAGGCCCCCGCCCGGACCCGAGCACGGCAAAGGCCGCTCCCGATCTTCGGAAGCGGCCTTTGACCTGCAAAAACACCGTCGGGACGACAGGATTTGAACCTGCGACCCCTTGACCCCCAGTCAAGTGCGCTACCAAGCTGCGCCACGTCCCGGTGCTCGTGCCGGCCGGAGAACTCCCGGCCGGGGCGTGCAGAAGAAAAATACCCTGTCCCGGGCCATGAATCCAAAGCGGGTCCCCCGCGGGGCCTTCCGGGGCCTCCGGCGGGGGCCCTGCTTCCGTGGTTCGATGAGGTTATGGGTGAAATGTCCGCGAAGAAGAACCTCCGGCTGCGCCGGGTTTATGAGGCGCCGGAGCCGTCGGACGGGGCGCGGGTGCTGGTCGACCGGCTGTGGCCGCGGGGGCTGTCCAAAGCGGATGCGCAGCTCACCGAGTGGTGCAAGGAGGTGGCGCCCTCGTCCGAGCTGCGGCGCTGGTTCCACCATGAGGAACCACGGTTCACCGAGTTCGCCGAGCGCTATCGCGAGGAGCTGGCGCAGGAGGCGGTGCAGCCGGCGCTGGAGCGGCTGCGGGAGCGCGCCGCGCAGGGGCCGCTGACGCTGCTGACGGCCACCAAGGACGTGTCGGTGAGCCATGTGAACGTGCTGATCGAGGTGCTTCAGGAGGGGCTCTGAGGCTCCGCGCCACGCCGACGACCCGCCGCTGACCTGCATATTCATCGATGCGTTGACGAAACATACGGTGGAGTGCATACTTATACCCATCAGCGAATGCACCGTAAGGAGAAACCCGTGACCGAGCGCGTCGTACTCGCCTACTCGGGCGGCCTGGACACTTCTGTCTGCATCGGCTGGATCGCCGAGGAGACGGGCGCCGAGGTCATCGCCGTTGCCGTGGACGTCGGCCAGGGCGGCGAGGACCTGGACGTCATCCGCAAGCGTGCGCTCGACTGCGGTGCGGTCGAGGCCGAGGTCGCGGACGCCAAGAACGAGTTCGCCGACGAGTACTGCCTCCCGGCGATCAAGGCCAACGCCCTGTACATGGACCGCTACCCGCTGGTCTCGGCGCTCTCCCGGCCGACCATCGTCAAGCACCTGGTGGCCGCCGCCAAGAAGCACGGCGCCACGACCGTCGCCCACGGCTGCACCGGCAAGGGCAACGACCAGGTCCGTTTCGAGGCGGGTATCTCCTCCCTCGCCCCCGACCTGAAGTGCATCGCCCCGGTCCGTGACTACGCGATGACCCGGGACAAGGCGATCGCGTTCTGCGAGGAGAAGAACCTCCCGATCGCGACCACCAAGAAGTCGCCGTACTCGATCGACCAGAACGTCTTCGGGCGGGCCGTGGAGACCGGCTTCCTGGAGGACATCTGGAACGCGCCGATCGAGGACGTCTACGAGTACACCGAGAACCCGGCCACCCAGCGGGAGGCCGACGAGGTCATCATCTCCTTCAAGGAGGGTGTCCCGGTCGCCATCGACGGCAAGCCCGTCACCGTCCTGCAGGCCATCCAGCAGCTCAACGAGCGGGCCGGCGGCCAGGGCATCGGCCGGATCGACATGGTCGAGGACCGGCTGGTCGGCATCAAGTCCCGTGAGGTGTACGAGGCGCCCGGCGCCATCGCGCTGATCACCGCGCACCAGGAGCTGGAGAACGTCACCGTCGAGCGCGAACTGGCCCGCTACAAGCGGCAGGTCGAGCAGCGCTGGGGCGAGCTGGTCTACGACGGCCTGTGGTTCTCGCCGCTCAAGCGGGCCCTGGACGGCTTCATCAACGAGGCCAACCAGGCCGTGTCCGGCGACATCCGGATGACGCTGCACGGTGGCCGCGCGGTCGTCACCGGCCGGAAGTCCGACCAGTCGCTGTACGACTTCAACCTCGCGACGTACGACACCGGCGACACCTTCGACCAGTCGCTCTCGAAGGGCTTCATCGAGCTCTTCGGCATGTCGAGCAAGATTGCGGCCAAGCGCGACCTGGCCTGAGCCCGTCTCGTTGGATTCGTAAGGCTGCCGCCTCCCTGCCCTCGCGGCGGGGAGGCGGTGGCACATCTACAGCAGCCATGAGGAGCAGCAGTGAGCAGCAACAGCGGTGACGTCCGGCTCTGGGGCGGCCGGTTCGCCGACGGGCCGGCAGAGGCGCTGGCCCAGCTGTCGGCGTCGGTCCACTTCGACTGGCGGCTGGCCCCGTACGACATCGCGGGCTCCCGTGCGCACGCCCGGGTGCTCCACAAGGCGGGCCTGCTCACCGAGGACGAGCTGACCCGGATGCTCGCCGGCCTCGACCAGCTCGCCGCGGATGTCGCCGACGGCTCGTTCACCGGCACCATCGCCGACGAGGACGTGCACACCGCCCTGGAGCGCGGGCTGCTGGAGCGGCTCGGTGCGGACCTCGGCGGCAAGCTGCGGGCCGGCCGGTCCCGTAACGACCAGGTCGCCACGCTCTTCCGGATGTACCTGCGCGACCACGCCCGGATCATCGGCGGGCTGATCGCCGACCTCCAGGAGGCGCTGGTGGGCCTCGCCGAGACCCACCCGGACGTCGCGATGCCGGGCCGCACCCACCTCCAGCACGCCCAGCCGGTGCTCTTCGCCCACCATGTGCTGGCGCATGTGCAGTCGCTGTCCCGGGACGCGGAGCGGCTGCGGCAGTGGGACGAGCGCACCGCGGTCTCCCCGTACGGCTCGGGCGCGCTGGCCGGTTCCTCGCTCGGTCTCGACCCCGAGGCGGTCGCCGCGGACCTCGGCTTCGAGCACGGCTCGGCCGGCAACTCCATCGACGGCACGGCCTCCCGTGACTTCGTCGCCGAATTCGCCTTCATCACGGCGATGATCGGGGTGAACCTCTCCCGGATCGCGGAGGAGGTCATCATCTGGAACACGAAGGAGTTCTCCTTCGTCACGCTCCACGACGCCTTCTCGACCGGCTCGTCGATCATGCCGCAGAAGAAGAACCCGGACATCGCCGAGCTGGCGCGGGGCAAGTCGGGGCGCCTCATCGGCAATCTGACCGGGCTGCTGGCCACGCTCAAGGCGCTGCCGCTCGCGTACAACCGTGACCTCCAGGAGGACAAGGAGCCGGTCTTCGACTCCTGCGACCAACTGGAGGTGCTGCTCCCGGCGTTCACCGGGATGATGGCCACCCTGACCGTCAACCGTGAGCGCATGGAGGAGCTGGCCCCGGCCGGGTTCTCGCTGGCCACCGATATCGCGGAGTGGCTGGTCAAGCAGGGCGTGCCGTTCCGGGTGGCGCACGAGGTCGCGGGCGAGTGCGTCAAGGAGTGCGAGGCGCACGGCATCGAGCTGGACCAGCTCACCGACGAGCAGTTCGCGAAGATCTCGCCGCATCTGACCCCTGAGGTCCGCGGCGTGCTCAACGTCCCCGGCGCGCTCGCCTCGCGCAGCGGCCGTGGCGGCACCGCGCCCTCGGCGGTGGCGGTCCAGCTCGCCGAGGTGCGGGCCGATCTGGTCACGCAGCAGGAGTGGGCGACGGCGAAGCAGGCCACCGAGCTGGCCTAGCGGGCAGAGCTGTACGACGGCGGCCCGCCCCCGGGAGAGACCGGGGGCGGGCCGCCGTCGTGTGCGTGGGGGACACGTGGGAGACCCCGATGAGACATTGATGTCTCATTCGGCTAGTGTGTGTCTCATGGCCGTGGACCGTGAACGCGTACTCAAGGAAGCCGCCGCATTGCTCACGCGGCGGGCCTCGACACCGATGGACGAGATCGCCCGCGCCGCGGGCATCAGCCGGGCGACCCTGCACCGGCACTTCGCCGGGCGGGACGCCCTGATCAGGGCGCTGGAGGAGCACGGGATCGCACAGTTCGTGCAGGCGATGGACGCGGCCCGGCTGGACGAGGGCGACGCCGTCGAGGCGCTGCGCCGGCTGATCGCCGAAGCCGAACCGGTCGCCGGCGTACTGGCCTTCCTCTTCACCGAGAACCAGCTCTTCGAGGACGGTGAGATCAACGCCGGCTGGGCGGAGCTCGACGACCGCCTCGCCGCCCTCTTCCGACGCGGCCAGGAAGAGGGCGACTTCCGGATCGATCTGAGCGCCGCCTGGCTCACCGAGGCCTTCTACGGGCTGATCGGCGCCGGCGCCTGGGCCGTGTACGAAGGGCGGGTCGCCCGTAACGACCTCAACCACTCGATCGCCGAGCTGCTGCTCGGCGGCATCCGACGGAGCATGGAGAAATGACCGAGACCATAGCGTCAGGACCGGCAGGCTCGGCCCATGTGGACGACCAGCCCCGACCGGGCCGCTGGCTCGCACTCGCCGTCCTCGTCCTGGCCGTCCTGCTGGTCGGCGTCGACGCCACGGTCCTCGGCCTCGCCACTCCCTTCCTCAGCGAAGACCTTCAGCCGTCCGGCACCCAGCTGCTGTGGATCGGTGACATCTACTCCTTCGTCATCGCCGGACTGCTGGTCTCCATGGGCAGCCTCGGCGACCGCATCGGCCGCAAGAAGCTGCTGCTGCTCGGCTCCGTCGGCTTCGGCGCGATGTCGGTGCTCGCCGCGTACGCCACCACGCCCGAGATGATGATCCTGGCCCGTGCGCTGCAGGGCGTGGCCGGTGCGACGCTGATGCCGTCCACGCTGGCGCTGATCCGCAACCTCTTCCACGACCCCAAGGAACGCAGTCTGGCCGTCGGCATCTGGGGCGCCATGGCCTCGGCCGGAATGGCCGTGGGGCCGGTCCTCGGCGGCTTTCTGCTGGGGCACTTCTGGTGGGGCTCGGTCTTCCTGATCAACCTGCCGGTGATGTTGCTGCTGGTGGCCGTCGGCG
The DNA here is from genome assembly GCF_028870195.1 of Streptomyces sp. G7(2002). NCBI lineage: Bacteria > Bacillati > Actinomycetota > Actinomycetes > Kitasatosporales > Streptomycetaceae > Streptomyces > Streptomyces sp. G7(2002). The sequence continues at coordinate 2,119,016 of NZ_CP102609.1, read as the reverse complement.
CCAAGGTCATCCCGGAGTCGCGCAACCCGGACCCCGGCCCCTGGGACATCCCCAGTGTCCTGCTGGCCCTGGTGGGCATCGTCTGTGTCGTCTACGCCATCAAGGAAGCGGCGGTGCACGGCTACCGCTGGGACATCGCGCTGGCGGCCGTCGTCGGCGTGCTCACCCTGACCGTGTTCGTCCGCAGGCAGCTCACCCTCCCCTCGCCGCTGCTGAACATGAAGCTCTTTCACCACCGGGGCTTCTCCGGGGCCGTACTGGCCGATCTGCTGACCATCCTCGGGCTGTCCGGGCTGGTCTTCTTCCTCTCCCAGTTCCTCCAGATGGTGCAGCTGCGCTCACCGCTCAACGCCGGGCTCGTCGAACTCCCGGCGGCGGTCGGCGCGGTGGGTGCCGGTCTGGCCGCCGGCTGGGTCGCCCGGCGGCTGTCCGTACGGATCGTGGTGGCCGGCGGCCTCGCCGTGGTCGGCCTCTCGCTGGTCGGCTGCACCACCCTGCACGGCGACACCGGCACCGCCGCGCTGTGCGTCATCCTCTTCGTCGTCGGCGTCGGCGCCGGGTTCTCGTTCACCGTCACCGCCGATGTGATCCTCTCCAGCGTGCCCAAGGAGGAGGCGGGCGCCGCCTCCGCGGTCTCCGAGACGGCCTACGAACTGGGCGCCGCGCTCGGTATCGCCCTGCTCGGCTCCATCGTGACCGGCATCTACCGGGGCTTCGAGGCACCGCCGGGGATTCCCGGACCCGCCACGGACGCCGCCCGCGAATCGCTCGGCGGCGCCTTCGAGACGGCCGGCCAACTCCCGGCCGACCAGGGCGCGGCGCTGGTGAAGGCCGCTCAGGACTCCTTCGTCGCGGGCGTGGACGTCGCGGCCGGGGTGGGTGCGGTGGTCCTGCTGTCCGCCGCGGTGGCCGCATGGTTCCTGCTCCGCGGCCAGGAGCTGGCGAGCAGCCCGGAACCGGCCGGGCCCCCGGCGCTCTCCACGGCCGGAGCGGAGCCGGGGCGCGATTCCGGTCCGGCGGCCGGCGGCCCGGCGTCACGCCCGTAACGCCTACGGCCGATCCGCCGGACGGCGGGCACCCACCGCGCCTCAGGCGTGTCCTGTGGATCACGGCACCCCGCAACCGCCATGATCCACGGGACACGCCCCGGGGGCGACTGTCCCCCGCCCGTTCACGCCCGGTACGCATCGTGGTGACCGGCCGTCCCGAGCGGCTTGCTTGACTCTCCCGTCGTCCCCTCACGGACGGCCCGCTCAGGAGAGTGACGCAGTGCGCGACATCGGACGACGCTCCTTCTTCACCGCCGCGGGGGCCCTGGCCACCGCGAGCGCCATCGGCAGCAACGCCTACGCCACCGGCCACGCCCGCGACGCGGCCACCGCCGACGAATACGTCGACGTCCAGCTCCTCAACATCACCGACCTGCACGGCTATCTGCAGGGCGCCCCCGGTGCCCACTCGATCATCACCGGGGCCGGCGGGAAGACCTACACCGTCGGCGGCGTCGCCTATATGGCCGCCCACCTGGAGCGATTGCGCAACGGCCGCCGCAACTCCCTCTTCTTCGCCCCCGGCGACCTCTTCTCCGGATGGGAGTTCGACGCCGCCACCTTCGCCGACGAGCCCACCATCGAGGCACTCAACGCCATGGGCCTGGACTTCGCCTCGGCCGGCAACCACGAGTTCGACAAGTCGGCGCGCTTCCTCACCTCGCACATGGAGGACGGCGTCAGCTTCCCGGTCGTCGGCCGCGACGACGCCTTCGAGGACTCCACCGGCCGCCGCTTCCGTGGCGCGGAGTTCCCCTACTACAGCGCCAACCTGGTGTGGAACGCGAGCGGCGAGCCCGTGCTGCCGCCGTACAACATCGAGTACGTGGACGCCGGCGGCGGCCGCCGGCTGCCGGTCGGCTTCATCCATCTGACCGCCATCGGCACCGAGTCCTTCCCCGGCTCCTACCAGCCGGGACTGCGCACCCTCGACGAGCTGGAGACCGCCAACCGCTGCGCGGCGGAGCTCAAGTCCCGCGGCGTCCGGGCGATCGTGCTCAGCATGCACGACGGCGCGGTGGCCGGCAGCGACTTCTCCAGCGGCAGCAACCCCTCCGGGCCCGCCTACGAACTGGCGCTGCGCGTCTCCCCGGACATCGACGCCATCGTCACCGGCCACTGGCACTGCGCCTTCACGATGATGCTGCCCGACCCCGACGGCGTCCCCCGGCCGTTCGTCGAGGCCGGCTGCTACGGCCAGATCATCAATGAGATCAATCTGCGCCTCGACCCCGGCACCGGCGCGGTGATCCGGGAGCTGACCACCGCCACCAACCATCCCAACACCCGGGACGTGACACCGGACCCGGAGCTCAAGTCGATCACCGGCTACTGGGCGGACTACGGCAGCCGGCGCGCCCGCAGCCGCCTCGGCACCCAGACCGCCTCCTTCACCCGGCGGCGCAACGCGGTGGGGGAGAGCACCATGGGCAACCTCGTCGCCGACTGGGCCCTGTGGGCGGGCAGCCAGCCGCTCGGCCCGATGGACGATCCCGCCGCCCACCCCAACACCCCCGCGGACCTCGCCGTCATCGCGGTCGCGCCACGCGTCGGGCAGGCCGTGATCGCCGGCGATCTGATCCGTGACGAGGAGACGGACGGCACCGTCACCTTCGCGCAGGCCTGGAACTCCGTCGGCTTCGGCGACCCGATCATGACCGTCACCGTCACCGGCCGGCAGATCCACGACGCCCTGGAGGAGCAGTGGGCACCGACCGCCGGCGGCGGACTCGGCTTCTCACCGCTGGCCGTCTCCGCCAACGTCCGCTACACCTTCGACGCCGCGGGACCGGTCGGCCGGCGGATCGAGCCCGCCGAGGTGTTCATCGACGGCACCGCCCTCGACCTCACCCGCCGCTACCGCCTCGCCGCCCCCTCCTACACCCTCATCAACCAGGACGGCTTCAGCGCCTTCACCGGATTCACCGCACCGGTCCGGCACACCCGTGACTTCGAGAGCTTTGTCTCCTTCATCCGCGCCAAGAAGCAGCTGAAGCCCGCCCCGTTGAACCGGGTGGCGGTCAAGAACGCGGAGGTGCCCGGCGCCCGCACCGGCACCGTCACCCAGCGCCAGCAGCTGCTCCAGGCCGACGGCAGTGTGGTGCCGCGCCCCGAGGCGGCGCTGCGTACGGCACTGACCGGCGGCGCCGAGGGCCAGCGCGCCCCCGGCGGCTTCCGGGTGCCCTGCTGACCCGCCCGCACGGGAGCGCCCACGCAACGGGCCCCATCCGCGGAACGGATGGGGCCCGGCGCACAGCGGGACGGGTCAGGCGGCCCTGGCCTTGGTGGCGTAGATGTCGACGTACTCCTGGCCGGACAGCTCCATGACGTCGCTCATGACCTCGTCGGTGACGGCCCGCAGCACATAGCGGTCGCGGTCCATACCGTCGTAGCGGGAGAAGTCCAGCGGCTCACCGAAGCGCACCGTCACCGGCGCGATGTGCGGACGGCCCTTGCCGCCGGGCTGCACCTTGTCGGTGCCGATCATCGCGAACGGGACGACGGGCGCGCCGGTCATCAGCGTGAGCCGGGCGATGCCCGTACGGCCGCGGTAGAGGCGGCCGTCGGGGGAGCGGGTGCCCTCGGGGTAGATGCCGAAGACGCTGCCCTCCTCCAGGATGCGGCGGCCGGTCATCAGCGCCGCGACACCGCCGTGTCCGCCGTCCCGGTCGACCGGGATCATGCCGGCGCTGGTGAAGAACCAGGCCATCGCCCGGCCCTTGAGGCCCTTGCCGGTGACGTACTCGTCCTTGCCGATGAAGTACACCGGGCGCTTGACCACCAGGCTCAGGAACAGCGAGTCGATGAAGGTGACGTGGTTGCCGGCCAGGATCACCGGCCCGGTCGCCGGAATGCGCTCCATGCCCTCGACCTTCGGGCGGTACAGGACACGCATGACGAATCCGAGAATCGCCTTCAGCACAATGCGGGACAACGGGCCCTCCGGGTCGTGACTGGTCAACGTCAAGCGGGCGCAGAACTCTGCAGCCAAGGACCATACTCGCGGGTTACTCCCGCGCGCACATCGGGTTCACGAGGTCGATACGCACAGTTGACGTGTGTTACCACCATCTTCCCCCCGATGTTGTCGTCCGTCTCCCCGGCATGACCCGTCCGTGCCTACGATCAGCCGGGTTCCGTGGGCCGGTGTGCAACACGCCTCACCGCACGCCGGAAAACACCCGGAAGCACCCGGAAGACCAGCGAATGCCTCAGACAAGGAGTGTGCGCATGCACAAGCGGCAGCAGCCGGGACGGCGGACGGTACTGGGGGCCGCGGCCCTCGGTGCGGGAGCGGCGGTATTCGGCGGAGCCGGCCAGGCGAGCGCGGCCGGACGGGCCGGGGTGCCCCAGGAGCTGCCGGTACCGCTGATCGTCGGCCACCGCGGCGCCAGCGGCTACCGCCCCGAGCACACCTTCGGCTCCTACCAACTCGCCCTCGACATGGGCGCGGACGTCATCGAGCAGGACCTCGTCCCCACCAAGGACGGGCATCTGGTCTGCCGCCACGAGAACGACATCACCGCCACCACCGATGTCTCCGCACACCCCGAGTTCGCGGACCGCAAGACCACCAAGACCGTGGACGGGGCGAAGCTGACCGGCTGGTTCACCGAGGACTTCACGCTCGCCGAACTCAAGACGCTGCGCGCCAAGGAGCGCATACCGGGCACCCGGCAGCACAACACCGTCTACGACGGGGTCTGGGAGGTGCCGACCTTCGAGGAGGTGCTGCGCTGGGCCGAGCGCGAGGGCCGCAAGCGGGGCCGCCGCGTCTGGCTGCACATCGAGACCAAGCACCCCACCTACTTCCGCAAGCTGGGCCTCGGTCTGGAGGAGCGGGTGGCCAAGGCGCTGCGTGCCCACGGCCGGCACCGCAGGAACTCCCCGAACTTCCTGCAGTCCTTCGAGCCCAGCAGCATCCAGCGCCTGGGCAAGCTCGTCGACTGCCCCAAGGTCGTGCTGCTCTCCACGCTCGACTCCCGGCCCTGGGACTTCGTCGAGGTGGGCGACCCGCGCACGGTCGCCGACCTGGTCACGCCCGAGGGCCTGAAGTGGCTGGCCGGCTTCGCCCAGGGCATCGGCCCGGACCTGACCGTGATCATCCCGCGGGACAAGGACGGCAAGCTCGGCGAGCCCACGTCCGTCGTCAAGGACGCCCACGCCGCCGGACTGGTCCTCCATCCGTATACGGTCCGCAACGAGAACACCTTCCTGCCGGCCGATTACCGTCGCGGCACCGACCCGGACGCCTACGGCGACGCCCTCGGTGTGTTCAAGGCGTACCTCGGCACCGGGATCGACGGTCTGTTCTCCGACAATCCCGACACCGCGCTGCTGGCCGCCGCGGAGTTCCGCAAGCGCTGACGCCGGTCCCCCGGACCGCGCGCGGCGGAGCCCCGCCGCCCGGACCGGTGCCACCTCCCCTGCATTCTCATCTGAGTTGGGAATGTCACAGGAGAGCTCGGTGCCGGTCCGTTCCGCTTGCCCCAATTGCCTGCGCAGAATGCTCGCGGCGCGATTGCCGCTGCCCCATACCGGGGATTCCGGAAGGAGCAGTGTCAGCCACGTCATGGCGGCGACAAGCACCCCATGTCGCCGTCCGTCAGGGCAGATCGTTCCGGGCGCACCCCTCTCACCCTCAGCGCGCCCGGACCAGCGAACCGAATAGGGGAGGCATACGCGCATGGGCACGAGCGTGACCATCTCTGCGGCGACCGACCAGGACGCCGAGCAGATCCTCAAACTGCAGTACCTCTGCTACCAGCAGGAAGCCGCGCTGTACGACGACTACGGCATCGAGCCGCTCACCCAGACGCTGCAGGCGCTGCGCGCCGAACTCGGCGAGGGCTGCGTCGTGGTGGCCCGGCTCGGCGAGGAGGTGGTCGGATCCGTGCGCGGCACGGTCGACGAGGACGGCACCGGCCGGATAGCCAAGCTCATCGTGCACCCGCGGATGCAGCGGCACGGCCTGGGCGGACGGCTGCTCGACGCCGTCGAGGGACGGCTGGCGGCCGAGCGGTCGGCCACCCGCTACCGCCTGTTCACCGGCCACCGCAGCGAGGTCAATCTGCGGCTCTACCGCAGTCGCGGCTATGTGCCCGTGGGCACCGAGCAGCTCACGCCCCGGCTGAACGTGGTCACGCTGGAGAAGGAAGTGCACCGGCCGGCCGGTGCTGAGGAGCTCGTCGCACAGGCGTAGCGCCGGGGCGCACCCGTCCCCCGGGCGGGGCGGGTGCGCCGGGCCGTCCTTGTCAGGGCAGGTGGTCAGAGCAGATAGAGGAAGACCCCGGGTGCCGTGTCGCTGCCGCCCGTGGTGGTGAGCGCGATGGTCACCGTGCCCGGGGCCTGGGCGGGCGCGACGGCCGCGACCCTGGTGTCGGACAGGACGGCGAACGTGGCCGGCACGGCGCCGAAGGTCACACCGGTGGTCGTCGACAGCCCGGTGCCCGTGATGTCGACCAGCGTGCCGCCCGCGGGCAGACCGGTCACCGGGCTGAAGCCGGTGACGGTCGGCGCCGCCACGAAGCCGAAGGCCCCGGCCGCCGTGGCGCTGCCGCCCAGTGCGACGACGGCCAGGGCCACCTCACCGGCCGCGTGGGCCGGGCTGACGGCGGTGAGCTCACTGTCGGACAGCACCGTCGGCGTCACGGCCGTGCCCCCGAACAGCACGGAGGTGGCGGTGGCCAGCCCGCGTCCGGTGACGGTGACCGTGGCGCCACCCGCCACGGGCCCGGACGACGGCGAGACGTCGAGGACCACGGGCGGCAGGACGTAGTAGAAGGGCACCGGGTTGCTGGTGCCCGCCGGTGTGGTCACCGTGGCATCGACCACGCCGGCTCCCGAGGGGGCGACCACCGACACCGAGGTGGGCGAACTGGCCGTGATGGTGGCCGGTTTGGTGCCGAAGCGCACCACGGTGGCGCCGGTGAGACCGGTGCCGGTGAGGGTCGCCGCGAAGCCGCCGCCGGTGGAACCCTGGTTCGGACTGATCGGCATGTTCCCGCTCCGTTTCCGCTCCGGCGAACCCGTGGCCGCCTGCCGGACTCCAGTGAGACAGGGCGTCCGGCCGAGGAGCGAGGGGCGGTCGCGTTCTTCACCCGGATGGCGCAGCGCGCTCGCGGGACCGCCTCAGGCCGACTGCTGCTCCGTACGCGCCCGGCGCAGCCACAGCAGCCCGGTGACGGGCAGGATGACGGGGATGAAGAGGTAGCCCATGCCGTAGTCCGACCAGACCGTGGCGTCCGGGAACGCGGACGGGTCGAGCAGTGTCCAGGTGCCGATGCCGAACACCCCGAGCAGCTCCAGCGCGCAGCAGACGAGCGCGGCGCGGCGGGCCCCTTCGCCGCCGCGCACCAGCGAGACGGTGATGAAGCCGTAGACGACCGCGGAGACCGCCGAGAGGCTGTACGCCAGCGGGGCCCGGTCGAACTGCGCGAGGAGCTGGTAGAGCGAGCGGGACGCGGCCGCGACGGTGAAGATCCCGTAGAGCGCGACCAGCAGCCGGCCGGGGCCGGTGCCCAGGGACCGCTTCGCCGGCGCACCGGCCGTGCCGCCGTCCGCCGCGGTGGTCGCCGTGGTCTCAGGCACTGCCGCCTCCCCAGATGTCGAACAGCCGCACTTCCAGAACGGCCAGCACCACGGCACCCGCCGCGACGGTCGCCGAACCCCAGCGGGTGCGCTCCGAGAGCGACATGAAGCCGGTCGCCGGCACACAGGCGGCCGCCCCGAGCAGATACGAAACGAAGAGCGCGGTGCCCTTGTCCGGCGACACTCCGCGCGCCAACTGCACGACGGCGATGACCAGTTGGACGATGCCGAGCAGGGACACCAGGCCCATGCCGATGAAGTGCCAGTCCTTGGTGGGCTGGTCGCGGAAGGCCGCGAAGCCGCACCAGGCGGCGAGGGCGAGAGCGGTCACCGCGACCGCGATCGTCAGCGCGTCGATCACCGGGGCCTCCGGGCGGTGCGGCGGCGCGCGGTGGGATTGTGGGGCATAAGGGGATGCTAATCGGCGGCGGGAGGGCGGCCGCGTCCGGCCCCACCGTGGTCCGTACGCTCAGGACATATGAAGATCACCGCTGACGCCCTCCTCTTCGACAACGACGGCACCCTCCTGTCCTCCCTGGAGTCCGTGAACCGCTGCTGGTCCCGGTGGGCCTCGGAGTACGGCCTGACCGCGGAGGACTTCGCCCGGATCGCGCTGCACGGCCGGCCGGCGGCGGAGATCGTCGCGGATCTGCTGCCCGCGGACGTCGTGCCGGAGGCGCTGGCCCGTATCGAGCACCTGGAGGTCGAGGACGCCGGGGGAACGGTGGCGCTGCCCGGCACCCTGGCCCTGCTGGCGAGCCTGCCCGCCGAGCAGTGGGCCGTGGTGACCTCGGCCGGCCGCCGGCTGGCCGAGGCCCGGCTCGCACACGCCGGGATCACGGCGAAGAACCTGGTCAGCGCCGACGACATCAGCCGGGGCAAGCCCGACCCGGAGCCGTTCCTGCTGGCCGCCGCGCGGCTGGGGGTGGACCCGGCCCGCTGTGTGGTCTTCGAGGACGCCCCGGTCGGACTGGCGGCGGGCCGCGCCGCCGGGATGACGACCGTGGCGTTGACCACAACGCACCGGGCCGAGGAGCTGTCGGCGGACGTCGTGGTCCCCGACCTCTCGGCGATATCCGCGCAGGCCACGGACGGTTCGGTGGAGATCACCGTCGCCGGGTAGCACGCTGTCCACGGATCGGGCAGGCATGTCCGCCATGCGGACTGGCTTGATCCGCCCGCACTGCTGTCTGGTTTACTGCCGCACATGACCACGACGAGCTACCGCACCCCTGCGACCGAGGCGTATCAGACGCCCGGTGCTCGTTGCATGTGTCGAATGTGTGACCGCTGAGGGCCCCCGCCTGAGCCTCGCGCCCCGAAGCGAGACCTGCCATGCGCCGTACGTCGACCTCCCGACGCCCTCGGCCGCCCCGCGTCACCGGAACCCGGAGCCGGGCCCCGCGCCCGCCGCCGCCCTGTTCCCCTCTGCCGCACTCGCAAGCAATGCCCCGTGCCCGGCGGGTGAGCCGCCGAGCACTCGACAGTGACGGAATTTCCCTAGTGATCACCACAACGGGCCTGACCAAGGTCTACCGTTCAGGAGACCGCGAAGTCACCGCCCTGGACGGCGTCGATCTGCACGTCCGCGAGGGCGAGGTGTACGGCGTCATCGGCCAGAGCGGCGCCGGCAAGTCCACCCTCATCCGCTGCCTGAACCTCCTGGAGCGCCCCACCTCCGGCACGGTCACCGTCGCCGGCCAGGAACTGACCTCCATCGCCGGACGCGGCAAGCGCGCCAGCGCCCAGCTCCGGGCCGCGCGCAGCCACATCGGCATGGTCTTCCAGCACTTCAACCTGCTGTCCTCGCGCACCGTCCAGGACAACGTCGAGCTGCCGCTGGAGATCCTCAAGGTCGACCGCCGCGAGCGCTCCCGCAAGGCCCTGGAACTGCTGGACCTGGTCGGCCTCGCCGACAAGGCCAAGGCCTACCCCGCCCAGCTCTCCGGCGGCCAGAAGCAGCGCGTCGGCATCGCCCGCGCGCTGGCCGGCGACCCCAAGGTGCTGCTCTCCGACGAGGCCACCAGCGCCCTGGACCCGGAGACCACCCGCTCCATCCTCCAGCTGCTGCGCGACCTCAACCGCAAGCTGGGCCTGACCATCGTGCTCATCACGCACGAGATGGACGTCGTCAAGACGATCTGCGACTCGGCCGCGCTGATGAAGAACGGCCGGGTCGTCGAGCAGGGCACCGTCGCCGAACTCCTCGCCACCCCCGGCTCCGAGCTGGCCCGCGAGCTGTTCCCGGTCGGCGGCGAGCCCTCGGCCGACGACCGCACCGTCGTCGACATCACCTTCCACGGCTCGGCCGCCACCCGCCCGGTGATCTCCGAGCTGTCGCGCACCTACAACGTCGACATCTCGATCCTCGGCGCCGCCATGGACACCGTCGGCGGCAAGCAGATCGGCCGGATGCGCATCGAGCTCCCCGGCCGCTTCGAGGAGAACGTCGTGCCCATCGGCTTCCTGCGTGAGCAGGGGCTGCAGGTCGATGTCGCCGATGTCGCGGACGCCGACGTCGCGGCCGCGGCCGGAACCGCCCCCGGCCCGGCGACCCCGGAGCCCGCCGCCACGCTGCAGAAGGAAGGTGCCAAGTGAGCTGGAACGAGATGCAGCCGCTGCTCTACGACAACACGCTCGACACCCTCTTCATGGTGTGGTGGTCGACGTTCTACGCGGTGCTCATCGGCATCCCGGTCGGTGTGCTGCTGCATCTGACCGAGCGCGGCGCCATCCTGCAGAACGTCGTGGTGAACAAGGTCCTCGGCGCGATCACGAACATCGGGCGGTCCTTCCCGTTCCTGATCCTGATCGTCGTGCTGATCCCCTTCACCCGGCTCCTCGTCGGCGTCTCGATCGGCCCGACCGGCGCGGTGGTCCCGCTCGCCATCGCCGCCATCCCCTTCTTCGCCCGGCTGGTGGAGGCCGCCCTGCGCGAGGTCGACCACGGCCTGGTCGAGGCCGCCCACGCCATGGGCGGCGGCACCTGGACCATCGTCTTCAAGGTGCTGCTCCCGCAGGCGCTGCCGGCACTGATCGCGGGGGTCACCACCCTCGTCATCCAGCTGATCGGCTACTCCGCGATCGCCGGAGCGGTCGGCGGCGGCGGGCTGGGCAACCTCGCCTACACCTACGGCTACCAGCAGTACGAGACCTCGCTGATGATCGCCACCGTGGTGGAGCTGATCATCCTCGTCACCCTCGTCCAGGTGCTCGGCGACCTCCTCGTCCGCCGGCTCGCCGGCCGGGGCACCCGTACCTCCTCCCTGCGCGTCGGCCTGCGCCGCACCCGCACCGAGGAACCGGCCGTCGTCACCGAGGCCGCCTGACCGCTCCACCCCCGCAACACCCCCGAGCCCGGACCCTTTGCCGGGCGGACATCGCGCGCAACGTCGCGTGGGAACAAGAAAGAGGCACTCTTCGTGCGCAACACCCTCAAGATCTCCGTCGCCATAGCCGCCGCCTCCGCCGTCGCCCTCGGCGCGAGCGCCTGCAGCGCCCCCTCCGACACCACCGCGAGCGACAAGGGCGACAAGAACGCCCCCCTCGTCGTCGCCGCGAGCCCCACCCCGCACGGCACCATCCTCGACTTCGTCAAGAACGAGCTGGCGGAGAAGGAGGGCCTCAAGCTGGTCGTCAAGCCGTTCAACGACTACAAGATCCCCAACAAGGTCACCGACGACGGCCAGGTCGACGCCAACTTCTTCCAGCACAAGCCGTTCCTCGACACCTTCAACAAGGAGAACGGCACGCACATCGTGCCCGTCCAGAACGTGCTCATCGAGCCGCTCGGCGTCTACTCCAAGAAGATCGACAAGCTCTCGGAGCTCAAGTCCGGCAGCACCGTCTCGGTCCCGAACGACCCCTCCAACGAGGGCCGGGCGCTCAAGCTGCTCGCCGACAACGGCGTGATCACCCTCAAGCCCGGTGTCGGCTCCGACGCCAAGCTGACCGACGTCAAGGACGACAAGGGCATCAAGATCACCGAGCTGGAGGCCGCGCAGACCGCGCCGCGCATCGACGACGTCGACGCCGCGATCATCAACGGCAACTTCGCCATCGGTGCCCACCTCAAGCCCTCCAAGGACGCGCTGGCCCTGGAGAAGGCGAAGGACAACCCCTACGCCAACTTCCTCGCCGTCAAGAAGGGCAACGAGAGCGACCCGCGGATCAAGAAGCTGGCCAAGCTCCTGAACTCCCCCGAGGTCAAGAAGTTCATCGAGGACAAGTACAAGGACGGCTCGGTCATCCCGGCCTTCGGCCCGGCCAAGAGCTGACACCAGGCGGCTATGTCCTGATTTCCCCGCCGCCCACCCCCCTTCGGGGGGTGGGCGGGTACAGGACGCGCAGCCGCCCGTGCGCAGGTCACCGGAAGGTGGCCGTCCGCACGGACGTCCCGCAGGCCCCGGACCCGCGCCACGCGCGGCCGGGGCCCACGCGCGTGCACACCCGTACGCCCATGCTGCATGCTGGTGCACTCAAGACGGTCAAGACGGCCCGTGACCTCGCGGTCTCACAGCCCGCGACGGTCCGGACACCACAGTCAACGGCGCGGGAGCAGCGGCATGACATCCACCTTTCCGGACATCTCCATCAGCACGGACCGGTTGGTGCTGCGCCCCTTCGAGGAGGCCGATGTGCCGTCCCTCGCCGCGATGATGAACGACGAGCTGGTCGCCGCCTGGACCGCGATACCGCAGCCGTACACCGAGGACGCCGCGCGCGTCTGGACCACCGAGAGCGCCCACGCCGAGCGGACCGCGGGCCACGGCATCGATTTCGCGGTCACCGAGTTCCTCACCCAGCGCCTGGTCGGCGTGGTCCAACTGCGCAACACCGACTGGCGGATCCGCTCCAGCGAGCTCAGCTATGTCGTCGCCTCCTGGGCCCGCGGTGAGGGATACGCCTCCGAGGCCTCGCTCGCCCTCGCCCACTGGCTCTTCCACGACCAGAAGTTCGAACGCATCGAGCTGCGCACCGCCGCCGGCAACACCGCCTCCCAGCAGGTGGCCCAGAAGATCGGCTGCATCAGCGAGGGCGTGCTGCGCAATGCCTTCATAGCCCGCAGCCGCACCGAGGACGGCGGCTGGACGGACATCCGGACCGATCTGATCGTGTGGAGCCTGCTGCCCGAGGACCTGGAGGGCATCCCCGGCCGGCTGGCGGACGCGAACGGATTCAGCTACCCCGAGTGGAACTGACCACGCCCGCACTCAGGTCCGTACCTCACGGGGTAGTCTCGGCCTGCCACGCACCTGCGTGACCAGCGCGGACCAGCGCACCACAGCGGCATCACACCGGCCCGCGGCCGCCAGTCCGCCGCCCCGCCCGCGTAACCACAGCAGCCCCAGGAGACTGACGAGCATGGCCGACCGGGTCACGGTGATCGGATGGGACGGCTCTCCGCTGACCGCCGCAGCCCGCTCCGCGCTCGGCGCGGCCACGCTGGTGGCCGGCGCCGCCCACCACCTCGCACTTCCCGAAGTCCCGCCGAACGCCGAGCGGATCCGGCTCGGCAGCGTGAGCCTGGCCGCCCGCCGGATCGCCCAGCACCGCGGCACCGCCGTCGTGCTCGCCGACGGCGACCCCGGCTTCTTCGGTGTCGTCCGCACCCTGCGGGCACCCGAGCACGGCCTGGAAGTGGAAGTGGTCCCGGCCGTCTCCTCCGTCGCGGCCGCCTTCGCACGGGCCGGTATGCCCTGGGACGACGCGCAGATCGTGGTCGCCCACAGCCGCGACCTGCGCCGCGCGGTGAACGTCTGCCGCGCCCACACCAAGGTCGCGGTGCTCACCTCGCCCGGCGCCGGTCCCGCCGAACTCGCCCTGCTGCTCGGCGGCGTCCACCGCACCTTCGTCATCTGCGAGGAACTGGGCACCGAGCGGGAGCAGGTGACAGTCCTCACATCCGACAAGGCCGCCGACCATGTCTGGCGTGACCCCAATGTCGTCATTGTCGTCGGCGGTTCGCCCGGCGGGGCCGCGGCCCAGGGGACCGGCTGGATCGCCGGTCACGACGTCGGCCACCCGACGGGCCCGCGCGGCTGGGGACTTCCGGCGAGCGCCTACGGCGGCGCCCTGGGCGAGGGCGAGTCCGTCCAGCTGCGCACCGCACAACTCGCCCGTCTCGGACCGCAGGTGGGCGACCTGGTCTGGGACATCGGCACGGGCAGCGGAGCCGCTTCGGTGGAGGCCGCACGCTTCGGCGCCGCCGTCATCGCGGTCGACGCCGACCCGGACGCCTGCGGACGCGCCGCCGCCCTCGCCCGCCGCCACGGTGTCCAACTCCAGGTCGTGCACGGCCGGGCGCCGCAGATCCTGGAGGACCTGCCCGAGCCCGACGTGATCCGGGTCGGCGGCGGGGGAGCGGACGTACTCACCGCCTGCGCGGCCCGCCGTCCCGAACGGATCGTCACCCACGCGGCCACCCGCGACGAGGCCGAATCGCTCGGCCGTGCGCTGGCCGACGGCGGCTATGAAGTCGAGTGCGCGCTGCTGCAGTCCGTGGACCTGGACACTTCCGTCTGGGTCGAACGTGAGCGGTCCGTGGTGTTTCTGCTCAGCGGGTATCGCGTTCCTCACCCGTGACCAGCACGGCAACCCGCGCGAGGTAGGCTGGCGGATCGTTGCGCCGCCGTTCCGCATTCGGCTTCGTACGCCAATATCCGGAAAATGCCGTGGTTTTGGCCGAATATGAAGCTCTGGAGAGCGGACGTGCCGCGAGGCGTGCTCGCTCGTTCTAGCTATCGGGGCGTCGGCGCGCCCCGGTCGAGCGCGTCGCACGAGCGGTTGGAAGGAGCACTACCAATGGGCGAGGGGTACGCATGACCGACACCGGCCAGGTCCCGGGCGAGGGACAGCCGGAGAACGCAGGCGGACATCCCGGGCAGCCGCAGCCGGCGGCCGCTCCCTCCCCTGCCGACGCCGGACCGACGGAGCTGCCGGGCATGGTCCCCCCGCCGGGCGAATACCCCTACCTCGACCAGGCCGACGGCACGGTCGAGGACGACGATCTGCTGCTGATGCCGGGCGCCCAGGGCGCCTGGAGCGAGCAGCCCGCGCCCCAGCCGCTCCCGCAGGAGACCCACCACGGTGCGGACCAGCAGCCCCAGCAGGGCGCACCGTTCGATGCGGCCGCCCAGGGAGCCACCGGCTTCGAGCCGATGCCCGCCCAGGCCGGTGACCACGAGAGCGGCGGCCGGGATTCCGGTTCCGTCGATCTCAGCGCCGTCCGCATTCCCCAGCCCGCGGCTCCCCAGCCGGACCGGGCCCGCGCGGCCGCGCCGTCCACGCCCCCGCGCCGCCCGCTGCACATGGGCCCGCCCGTCCCCGACGCGACCGGCGGCGTGGTCCGTTCGCTCGCCGACCGCGGCCCGGCCGAGGCCCCCGCGCGGCACGCCGGACCGCCCACGGGCGGCCCCGAGTACTTCGACACCCCGGCCGCGGCCACGCCGGACGAACAGCTGGTGACCGGCCCGCCGGCCGACGCCCAGACGGCCGCGGACGTGCCGTACGCCGAGCAGCCCCCCGGCGGGACGGCGGCGGCCGGACAGGCCTTCGCCGCCCCCTCGTACGGTGAGCAGCCCTACGGCGGGCAGTTGCACGCCGAGCAGACCTACGGCGCCGCCGGCCAGGGCCCGTTGCCCGGCCCGCAGCTCGGCGAGATCCCGTCGCAGGTGCCGTCGTGGCACGAGGCCTCCGCGCAGGCGACCGCGGCCCCCGTTGCAGAAACGGTCGCCCCCGAGGCACCCGCCGCATCCGCCGCGGCAGTGCCGCCCGCCCCCGCCGTACAGCCCGTCCCGCAGGACGCCGCGCTGCCCGTCGAACAGCCGACGCCGCTCCCGGCAGAGGAGACCGCGCAGGCCGGGGACGGCGCTCCCGTCGCCGACGCCGGTCAGGAGGCGCAGGCCGAGGCGCCGGCGTCGCCGCAGGACACTGCTCCGGACGCCGTGCCGGATGCGGCGCCGGATGCGGCAGCGCCCGCGGAGGATGGAACGGCCGTGGCGGACGCCGCCGTGCCGGACGCCGCCGTAGCCGACGTATCCGTGGTGGAGACCGCCGTGCCGGAGACCGTCGCCGCGGATGCCCCCGCTGCGGATGCTCCCGCTGCTCCTGGACAGGACGCCCCCGCGCAGGACACCACCGGCCAGGACGTTTCCGGCCAGGACATCGCCCCGGCCGCCCCGCAGCCCGAGGCGGCCGTCACCGACGAGGCTCCGCAGCAGCCCGTCGCCGACCAGGCCACGCCCGCCGAGCCCGAGGCGCAGGCAGCGGCGCAGCCCGCCGACACCCCGGCCCCGGCTCCCGCCCCCTCCGACGCGGTCGGCCCCACCGCGGAGCCCGTGGCGGAACAGCCGACGGCCGATGCCCCTGTCGATGCCCCCCAGGCCCCGCAGGACGAGCAGCCGGCCGAGCAGCCCGAGGCCGCCGCCCCGGCCCCCGCCGACGAGGCCCAGCCGGAGCCCACGACCGACGCCCCGGCCGACGCCGCCCCGGACCAGGCGCCGCTGGCCGAGGCCACCCCCGACCAGACCGCCCCGGCCGAGGCCACCGACGACGCCCCGGTCGTCGAGCCCACCGACGAGGCCCCGGTCTCCGAGCCCACCGCCCCGACACCCGTCACCGCTCCCCAGGGCCCCGTCGCCCTGCCCGTGACCGACGACGGCGCGCCCCAGGAGCAGACCGTCATAGAGCCGCCCGAGGCGCAGCAGCCGACCGCCGGACAGCCGCAGCCCGGCACCCCCGCGGACGCCACCGAGCAGCAGTCCGCCGAGGAGCCCGCCGAGGAGCCCGCCGAGCAGGCCGCCCCGGAGGCCGCGTCGCAGGACGCGGACGCCCCCGCGGAGCAGCAGCCCGCAGCGGCCGCCCCGGACGACGCACCCGCCGGTCCGGACGCCCCCGCAGCCGAGGCGACCCCCGGCGAGCCCGCTGAGGACGTCGCGCCCGCCGTCGCAGCCGAGCCCGACGCGGCCGCGCCCGACGCCCCCGCGGAGCCGCTCGCCGAAGCCCGGCCCGTCACCGTCCACATCCCGGCCCAGGCCTCCGGCGAGCAGACCCCCGTGGACGCCCCGGCCCCGCAGGCCGCGGCCCCCGCCGACGAGCAGCCCGCCCCCGAGAGCGAGCCCGCCGCCGACGCCGACGAAACGCCCCAGCAACAGGACGCCGCCACCCTCGTCCAGCTCGGCGAGGGCCAGGACGACGACCAGCCGCGGGCCGCCGACCAGCAGCAGCCCGTCCAGACGCCGGACGGCTCCGGCCCCGACGTGGCCGGCGGCCTGTTCCCGGCCGCCGGGTACGACGACTCCGAACGCGCCGCCGTCCACCGCGTGATCCGCGAACGCCGCGACATCCGCAACGGCTTCCGCAGCGACCCGATCCCCAACGACGTGCTGCTGCGCGTCCTGGAGGCGGCCCACACCGCGCCCAGCGTCGGCCACTCCCAGCCCTGGGACTTCGTGGTCATCCGCTCGGACGAGACCCGCGAGAAGATGCACCAGCTCGCGATGGCGCAGCGCGAGGCGTACGCCAAGTCGCTGCCCAAGGGGCGCGCCAAGCAGTTCCGTGAGCTGAAGATCGAGGCGATCCTCGAAACTCCGGTGAACATCGTCGTCACCGCCGACTCCACCCGCGGCGGCCGGCACACCCTCGGCCGGCACACCCAGCCGCAGATGGCCCCGTACTCCTCCGCGCTCGCGGTCGAGAACCTCTGGCTCGCCGCCCGCGCCGAGGGCCTGGGCGTCGGCTGGGTCAGCTTCTTCGACGAGCGGGAGATGGTCCGCGAACTGGGCCTGCCCGACCACCTCGAAGTCGTCGCCTACCTGTGCATCGGCTACGTCGACGAGTTCCCGGAGGAGCCCGAGCTGCTGCAGGCCGGCTGGTCCAAGCGCCGCCCGCTGTCCTGGGTCGTCCACGAGGAGACCTACGGCCGCCGCGCACTGCCCGGCGAGAGCCCGCACGACCTCCTCCAGGAGACCCTGCAGGGCATCCGCCCGCTGGACGCCAAGGCGCTCGGCGAGGCCTGGGAGCGGCAGAAGCGGATGACCAAGCCCGCCGGGGCGCTCGGCATGCTGGAGATCATCTCCGCCCAGCTGTCCGGACTGTCCCGCAAGTGCCCGCCGCCGATCCCGGAGCCGGCCGCCGTCGCGATCTTCGCCGGTGACCACGGTGTGCACGCCCAGGGCGTGACCCCCTGGCCCCAGGAGGTCACCGGCCAGATGGTCGCCAACTTCCTGGGCGGCGGCGCGGTCTGCAACGCCTTCGCCAACCAGGTCGGCGCCGAGGTCTGTGTCGTGGACGTCGGTGTGGCGAGCGATCTCCCTGCCACCCCGGGTCTGCTGCCGCGCAAGGTCCGCGCCGGCACCGCCGACTTCACGGCGGGCCCGGCGATGACCCAGGAGGACGTGCTCCAGGCGATCGAGGTCGGCATCGACACCGCCCGTGACCTCGTCGCGGCCGGCAACAAGGCGCTGCTCACGGGCGAGATGGGCATCGCCAACACCACCACCTCGGCCGCGCTGATCGCCGTCTACACCGGCGTCGACCCGGTCGAGGTCACCGGCCGCGGCACCGGCATCAACGACGAGACCCACGCCCGCAAGGTCGATGTGGTCCGCCGCGCCCTGGAGCTCCACCAGCCCGACCCGGCCGACCCCATCGGTGTCCTCACCGCGATCGGCGGCCTGGAGCACGCCGCCCTCGTCGGCCTGATCCTCGGCGGCGCCTCGCTGCGCACCCCGGTGATCCTCGACGGGGTGAGCGCCGGCGCCGCCGCCCTGGTGGCCCGCGCCATTGCCCCCGAGGCGCTGGCCGCCTGCATCGCCGGCCACCGCAGCGCCGAGCCCGGCCATGTCGCGGCCCTGAACAAGCTGGGCCTGCGCCCGCTCGTCGACCTCGATCTGCGCCTCGGCGAGGGCACCGGTGCCCTGCTCGCGCTCCCCGTGGTGCAGAGCGCCGCCCGCGCCATGCACGAGGTCGCCACCTTCGACTCCGCCGGAGTGACGGAGAAGACCTGATCAGGCCCTGACCTCCGCATGACCCCCGGCCCGCAGCCCCATAGGCTGTGGGCCGGGGCCGTACCGCCGCCCCGCGCCGTACCCCTGACCAGCCGCTCCAGAGCCGCAGCGGCTGAGCCGGTCGCCGAACCCGCACCATCCGCACAAGGAGCCGTACCGCCATGGCTGAGCACGTCGCCGAACACGCTGCCTACCCCGTCGGACTGCGGCTGTCCGGCCGCCGGGTGGTTGTCCTGGGCGCCGGGCAGGTCGCCCAGCGCCGGCTCCCCTCCCTCGTCGCCGCCGGCGCCGATGTCCTGCTGATCTCCCCGTCCGCCACCCCGTCCGTCGAGGCGATGGCCGACGCCGGCGAGGTCCGCTGGGAGCGCCGCCGCTACCAGGACGGCGACCTCGACGGTGCCTGGTACGCGCTGATCTCCACCGACGACCCGGCGGCCAACGCCGCCGCGTCCCAGGAGGCCGAGGACCGCCGGGTGTGGTGCGTACGCTCCGACGACGCCGAGGCGGCCACCGCCTGGACCCCGGCCACCGGCCGCAGCGAGGGCGTCACCGTCGCCGTGCTCACCGGACGCGACCCGCGCCGCTCCGCCGCCGTACGCGACGCGATCGTCGAGGGCCTGCGGGACGGCAGCATCTCCGCCCCGCACCACCGCCGCCCGCACACCCCGGGCGTGGCCCTGGTCGGCGGCGGCCCCGGCGACCCCGACCTGATCACCGTCCGCGGCCGCCGGCTGCTCGCCGAGGCCGACGTGGTCATCGCCGACCGCCTCGGCCCCCGCGACCTCCTCGCCGAACTCCCGCCGCATGTCGAGGTCATCGACGCCGCGAAGATCCCCTACGGCCGCTTCATGGCCCAGGAGGCCATCAACAACGCGCTGATCGAGCACGCCAAGGCCGGCAAGGCCGTGGTCCGGCTCAAGGGCGGCGACCCGTTCGTCTTCGGCCGCGGCATGGAGGAGGCCCAGGCGCTCGCCGAGGCCGGGATCCCCTGCACGGTCGTCCCCGGCATCTCCAGCACCATCTCGGTGCCCGGCGCCGCCGGCATCCCCGTCACCCACCGCGGTGTCGCCCACGAGTTCACCGTCGTCAGCGGCCATGTCGCCCCCGACGACGAGCGCTCGCTGGTGGACTGGCCCGCGCTCGCCAAGCTGCGCGGCACCCTCGTCATCCTGATGGGCGTGGAGAACAGCGGCGCCATCGCCGCCAAGCTCGTCGAGCACGGCCGCGCCGCCGACACCCCCGCCGCCGTCATCCAGGAAGGCACCACCGCGGCCCAGCGCCGCGTCGACGCCACCCTCGCGACGCTCGGCGAGACGGTCCGGGCCGAGGGGGTGCGGCCCCCGGCGGTCATCGTCATCGGCGAGGTCGTCGCCGTGGCCCCTACCCCCAGGTAACCGATCCCCCGACGCGGCATTGGCACCCCGACACCGACAAGGCACTATCTCCCCGTGGCAGAAATCATCACCGTCGATGACCCGGACGACCCTCGGCTGGCCGACTACACCGGCCTGACCGACGTCGAGCTGCGGCGCCGGCGCGAGCCCGCGGAAGGGCTCTTCATCGCCGAGGGCGAGAAGGTCATCCGGCGCGCCCGGCACGCCGGTTACGCGATGCGCTCCATGCTGCTCTCGGCCAAGTGGGTCGACGTCATGCGCGATGTCATCGACGAGGTCCCGGCACCGGTCTACGCCGTCACCCCGGCCCTCGCCGAGCGGGTGACGGGCTACCACGTGCACCGCGGCGCGCTGGCCTCCATGCAGCGCAAGCCGCTGCCGGACGCCACCGAACTCCTCGCCGGCACCCGGCGCATCGTCGTCATGGAAGCGGTCAACGACCACACCAACATCGGCGCGATCTTCCGCAGCGCGGCGGCCCTGGGCATGGACGCGGTGCTGCTCTCCCCGGACTGCGCCGATCCGCTCTACCGCCGCTCGGTGAAGGTCTCCATGGGCGCGGTGTTCTCCGTGCCGTACGCCCGCCTGGAGAGCTGGCCCCGGGATCTGGCCGCCGTACGGGAAGCGGGCTTCAAGCTGCTCGCCCTCACCCCGGCCGAGAAGGCCACCGCCATCGACGAGGCCGCCCCGCACACCCTGGAGCGCGCCGCGCTGATGCTGGGCGCCGAGGGCGACGGCCTGAGCACCGGCGCCCTGCGGGCGGCCGACGAATGGGTCCGCATCCCGATGGCCCACGGCGTGGACTCCCTCAACGTCGGCGCGGCCGCCGCGGTCGCCTTCTACGCGGTGGCAACAGGCCGACCGGCATAGCCTGGTTGGCGCCTCTGGCCTGGTTGGGCGCCTCCCGCCTGGCTGGTGCTGGTGCCTTCGGCCTGGCCGGGTGCCTGTCGCCTTGCCGGTGCTCCCGCTCGTCCGGCGCCTCCCGTCGGCCAATACCTGCCCGGCGGGAAACCACCCTGACCGGCCGGCCCTCCCGGCGAGAATGCCCCTCCGCTCAGCCAGTCCTCCCCAGCGGGAATACCGCCCCGCCCCCGCCACGTTGAGGCCCCGAAGGGGGCCTCCGCATCCCCTAGGGGTTCTGTTCCCCCGCACCGTAGGGCCCGCCCACCCCCGCGGACAGGACCGCCGTCCCCGGCCGTTCCGCCCCGAGTCCGCGGGCCGGCCCCTGGCATCCCTGGGCGGCCGCGATACCGAGTGCCACCAGCAGCGTCACCACCACGAACACGATGACGCGCTGGCGCAGCAGCCGACGGTCGGGACCCGGCCGTCGGCCGCCCGATGTCGTACGCACCGGGGTACGCGAACCGTTTCGCCCCGTGGGCCGCCCGGCCGGGACACGCCGACCGTTCCGTCCGCCGGTCCGCGGGTTCTTGCCCGCGGCCGACGCCGGACCGCCCGGCCGGGCGGCCGCGTCCCGCGGAACCGGGGGACGGGAGGGGTGCGGACGCGGCGAGGAGCTGCCCGCCGTGCGGCGCTCGGTGCGCTGCCGCGCGTACTCCTCGGCCCGCTGTCCGGTCGGCCGCTCCGCGGACCGGCGCTCCACGCGCTCCCAACCGGGCCCGGCCCCGGACCCGTTCTCCAGCGGCCCGCCCGACAGACCGTGCGCCTCACGGGCCGCGATCTCCTTGAGCCGCAGCGACAGCGACAGGGTGCTGGGGCGGTCCGCCGGGTCCTTGGCCAGACACGAGGCGAGCAGCGGCGCCAGGGCGTCCGGCACCCCGGCGAGCTGCGCCTCCTCATGGACCACGCGGTAGAGCATGACCTCCGAACTCCCCTGACCGAAGGGGGAGTCCGCGGTGCAGGCGTACGCGAGGGTGGCGCCCAGCGCGAAGATGTCCGTCGCCGGTGTCACCGCGGCCCCGCGCACCTGCTCCGGCGCCAGAAAGCCCGGCGAGCCGACGGCCGTACCGACATGGGTCAGCGTGCTGGCGCCGGTCGCCCAGGCGATACCGAAGTCGATGATCCGCGGGCCCTTGGGCGACAGCAGAATGTTGGACGGTTTCAGATCGCGGTGCACCACGCCCGCGTCATGGACGGCCAGCAGTCCCTCGGACAGCGCGGCGCCGATGGAGGCGACCTGCGCCGGGGACAGCGGCCCCTCCTCGTTGACCTTGTCGTGCAGCGAGGGCCCGGGGACGTACTGCGTGGCGAACCAGGGGCGGTCGGCGTCGAGATCGGCCGCGACCAGCCGGGCCGTACAGCCGCCGCGGATCCGCCGGGCGGCGGAGACCTCACGGGCGAACCGCGAGCGGAATTCCTGATCCTCCGCCAGGTCCGGCCGGATCACCTTGAGCGCCACCCGCTGCCCGCGCTTGTCCGAGCCGAGGTAGACCACGCCCATCCCGCCCGCGCCGAGCCGGCGGTGCAGCCGGAACGTCCCGACGACACGCGGGTCCTCGCGTCGGAGCCGCATCATCGCCATGTCCGTCCCCTACCTGCGGTGGGGAGCCCCCTCCGCTGCCAACCGTCTGACGTGGCACAGCTTACGGATTGACGGCTCGCTGTGCTGAGAGGCCGCGCATGCGTCGGCCGGTGGATTGACCGTGGCACGTGCGATTCCCGGAGCACGGGAGCGCCTGCTCCGGCCGTGCGGTCCGCCCTCCCGCGTGAGATCCCAATGATCCGCTGCGGAAAGGGGATTGACATGATGTAGCGGGATCGGGCCGGGTTGGTCGCGGAAGCGGGGGATACGGCCGAGGCACGGGAAGGGGCGGAGGGCCCGGCGCGCTGCGGGGGCGGGGCCGCCGTGCGCGGGGGAGCGGACGGAGTGAGCGAGGTCACCCTCAGGAGTGCCCGGCGCGGTGCGTTCGACGGTCCCCCTCCGGGAGGCCCCCAGGTCCTGGACGTGTCTCTCCACCCAGAGGAGTACACGGGGCGCGGTTCCCTCATCCTCTTGGAGGCCGACCAATCGATACGACGGCATGACGCCTGCCGCCGCCCGCGTGCCTAGGGTTGTCTTCAAGCGGCGGGCGGTGCACTCGTCCCCCGAGGTCAGACGCCCGCCGCCCCAGAAGATGACGGGAGCGGGACGATGGCGCGGTTCTCCGGGCGGACGGCCCTTCGGGCACAGGGGCGCCGAGTCGCCGCCGTGCTCGCGGGCCAGCAGTCCTCCGGTACCCGCCACCCCCTCGTCGCGGTGGCCATGGTGCTGCCGCTGGCGATCGTTCTCGCCGTGGTCTTCGGCGGCTGGGAAGCCGTGATGACACAGGCGTCGTCCGTGGTCGGAATGCTGGGGCGCTGAGCAGCGCCCCAGGCCCGGGAGAGCGGCCCGGGACGGGGGACCTCCGGCTGAAACCCCGTGGGGACGGGGGGTGCGGCGGACGGCACGACGGCCGGGCATCTGGGGAGATGCCCGGCCTTCGAGCGTTCCGGACCACCGCCCCGGCCCGGTCAGCCCGCAGCGCGCGTACGATCCCGGACCGGGTCGCCCATGGCCCGCACCACCACCCACGGCGCATCCGGCCCGCGCGGGATTCGGGGGAACGATGACGACCGCACTGCTCGTCCGCCTGGCCGCCCTGGCCGCGACGGCGGCTCGGGGAGACGCACCGGCCCCCTCCTCCGAGGTGCTCGCCGACCGCCCCGACGGCACGGTCGTCCGCAGCGGCCGTACGGTCGCCAAGGCGCACGCCCCCGACGCCGACCCCCGCGAGCTCACCGCCCGGCTGCGCATCGCCGCTCACCCCCTCCTGCACGGCATCCTGCTGCCCCCGCTCCCCCTCACCGCCCCCGACGGCTTTCTCACCCTTGCCGAGGAGGGCCGGGCGCTCACCCGCTGGCCCTACGGCAGCCCGGTCCCGCCCGACGATCCCGACGCCGCCCCCTGGGAGGATGCCGCCCGGCTGCTGGCCCGTCTGCACTGCGTCGACCTGCGTCAACTGCCCGGCTCCGTGCCGCCGATGCGCGGCCCCGCCAAGGCTGCCCGCGCCCTGGCCCGTCTGCGGACCGCGCAGGCCTCAGCCGCCGGCCCGCCGCCCGGTTCCCGCGCACCCCGGACCGCTGCCGGCGCGCTGTCCGCGGCCGCCGCTGCCGTCGAGCGGGCCTGGGCCCTGCTGCCCCCGTGGGCCCGGGACGAGGCCCCGCCGCCGGGCGCCGGCACTCTCTGCCACGGCGATCTGCACCTGGGCCAGCTGGTCCGCCACCCCGCCGGCGACGGCCCCTGGCTCCTCATCGACATCGACGACCTGGGCCGGGGCGACGGCGCCTGGGACCTGGCCCGCCCCGCCGCCTGGTTCGCCACCGGCCTGCTGGCGCCGGACATCTGGACGCGCTTCCTGGCCGCCTACCGCACGGCCGGCGGCCCTGCCGTGGGGCCGGACGGTGATCCCTGGCCGGACCTGGAGATTCCGGCCCGCGCGCTCACCGTGCAGACCGCCGCGCTCGCCGTCGCCAAGGCCACCGCCGCCGCGCGTCCCCTGGACGAGGCCGAGACCGCGGTCGTCGATGCCTGTGCCCGGATGACGTCCCCGCCGCAGCAGTTGGCGTCCGCCGGTCCGGACGTAGGCTGAACGCCCCGCTGCCGGGAGGCCGTTCCGGCGGCGCCACCGTGAGCAGCAGTGGATGACGGGAGTTGAGCGACGATGCAATGCCCCAAGTGCCATGCACCGATGCATACGTACCACCGCAATGGTGTCCAGATCGAGCAGTGCGCCGGCTGCCGGGGGATATTCCTGGACTACGGGGAGCTGGAGGCGCTGGCCCGTCTCGAGTCCCAGTGGTCCCAGCAGGCCCCGCCGCCGCCCGCCCCGCAGGCTTACCCGGCAGCCCCCGCCTGGGGCGCCCCGCATCAGGGCCACCACGGCCACCATGGGCATCACGGCCATCACCGCAGCTTCGGCCATATGCTCTTCTCCTCCTGAAATACGACCGAGGGCCGGAGCGAAATGCTCCGGCCCTCGGGATCAGGTGTGGACGATACTGGGATTGAACCAGTGACCTCTTCCGTGTCAGGGAAGCGCTCTCCCGCTGAGCTAATCGTCCGCGGGACCACGGATCTCGAAGATCCGCAGCTGCGTGCGCGATACTGGGATTGAACCAGTGACCTCTTCCGTGTCAGGGAAGCGCTCTCCCGCTGAGCTAATCGCGCGGGACGGACACCCCGTTTCCGGGGATCCAGTGGACGATACTGGGATTGAACCAGTGACCTCTTCCGTGTCAGGGAAGCGCTCTCCCGCTGAGCTAATCGTCCTTGGAGGTGGAGACGGGATTTGAACCCGTGTAGACGGCTTTGCAGGCCGTTGCCTCGCCTCTCGGCCACTCCACCAGGAGTGAGGGGGTTCGGGAAGATCCCCCACATCGAGCGGACGACGAGACTCGAACTCGCGACATCCACCTTGGCAAGGTGGTGCTCTACCAACTGAGCTACGTCCGCAATGTCTCTCCCAGACTACGTCCGGGAGCTACCTGTCCTCCGGGGCGCTTGGCGCGTCCCGGCGACGTGTTGAACTCTAGCGGATTCCGGGGCCAGTACAAAAACGCGTTTGTGCAGCGTGCTGCGGTGCGAGCTCGGCGCAGGCGGCGTGCGGGCCGCCGCCATAGACTCGCTGACGTGCACGACTTCGCTCCGATGGCACGCTTCGGCGGCCTGATAGCCACTGACCTGCGGGATGTGACCAGCGATCCCGCGGCCCTGGACTCCACGGGCTGGTGGGCGGTCGCCGCCGACTTCGAGGGCACCGTGGTCTGTGCCCGCTTCGGCGACGTCCGTCCGGCCACCGCGGCGGACCGGCCGGCCCCCGACGGCTGGCGCGGCCCCGCGCCCGACGACTGGACCAGCTCGCTGGACCGTGACGCCTATACCGGCGGCGTACGGCGCGTCCGTGAACACATAGCGGCCGGCGACGTCTATCAAGTGAATCTCTGCCGGGTGCTGACCGCGCCGCTGCCCGACCCCGGCCGCGCCGATGTCGACGCGCTGTCGGCGGTGCTGGCCCGCGGCAACCCGGCGCCCCACGCGGGCACGATCCGGCTGCCCGGCCACGGCGTCGAGATCGCCAGCGCCTCCCCGGAGCTGTATCTGCGGCGCGACGACCGCACCGTCGCCTCCGGCCCCATCAAGGGCACCGGCCGCACCGCGGCGGACCTCTCGGCCAAGGACCGGGCGGAGAACGTGATGATCGTGGACCTGGTCCGCAACGATCTCGGCCGGGTCTGCGCCACCGGAACCGTCACCGTCCCGGCACTGTGCGCCGTCGAAGAGCACCCCGGCCTGGTCCACCTCGTCTCCACGGTGCGCGGTGAGCTGGCTGAGGCGAACGAGAAGACCGCCTGGGCGGATCTTCTGGACGCGACGTTCCCGCCCGGGTCGGTCACCGGCGCCCCCAAGTCGAGTGCGCTGCGGATCATCGAGGAGCTGGAGACCGCACCCCGCGGCCCGTACTGCGGGGGCATCGGCTGGGTCGACGCGGACCGCCGCACCGGTGAGCTCGCGGTCGGCATCCGGACGTTCTGGATCGACCGCACCCCGCCCGGTGGTCCGGTGCTGCGCTTCGGCGCCGGCGCGGGGATCATCTGGGACTCCGATCCCGAGCGGGAGTGGGCCGAGACCGAGTTGAAGGCGCGCAGGCTGCTGGCGGTAGCGTCGGGCCTGCACGAGGCGAGTGGAGGAAAGCGATGAAGATCTGGCTCAACGGGGGACTGCAGGACGCCGAGAGCGCCCGGGTCTCGGTCTTCGACCACGGGCTGACGGTCGGCGACGGGGTCTTCGAGACCATCAAGGCCGAGCACGGCCGCGCCTTCGCCCTCACCCGGCATCTGGAGCGCCTGACCACCTCCGCCCGCGGGCTCGGCCTGCCCGATCCCGATCTCGACGAGGTACGGCGCGGCTGTGAGGCCGTCATGGCGGCCAACCCGATGGCCCTCGGGCGGCTGCGCCTCACCTACACCGGCGGTGTCTCGCCGCTCGGCTCGGACCGCGGCGACGCCGGCCCCACCCTGGTCATCGCCCTCTCCGAGACCCGGCGCCGCCCCGACACCACCGCCGCCGTCACCGTTCCGTGGACCCGCAACGAACGCGGCGCGCTCGCCGGCCTGAAGACCACCTCGTACGGCGAGAACGTCGTCGCCCTGGCCCGCGCGCGTGAACGGGGCGCTTCCGAGGCGCTGTTCGCCAACACCGTCGGCGCGCTCTGCGAGGGCACCGGCTCCAATGTCTTCGTCGTCCTGGACGGCGAACTGCACACGCCGCCCCTGCACTCCGGCTGCCTGGCCGGCATCACCCGCGCCCTGACCGTCGCCTGGGCCGGCGCCAAGGAGACCGATCTGCCGCTGGACGCCCTGGAGCGGGCCGAGGAGATCTTCCTGACCTCCACGCTGCGCGACGTCCAGGCCGTGAACGTGATCGACGGCCGCCAACTCGCCGACGGTCCGGGCCCGGTGACCGCCGAAGCCATGCGGATCTTCGACGAGCACTCCGCCGCCGACTTCGATCCGCGGTGATGACGGGCCCGCGCACGGGCGAGTAGAAAGTCCTCGTGACCACAACGCTGCGCCCCGCGGGACCGGAAGAACGACACGACGACGGGCACCGCGCCCGTCCGTACGACGTCTGTGTCAACAGCCGCCGGGTCGGCGGGATAAGGCTGACGACGGACGCCCGGTTCGGCCCGACGGCCGGCCGGATCGCGGAGCTGACCATCGACGAGCCGGACCGGCACCGGGGCCGCGCCACGGTCGCCGCGCTCGCCGCCGAGGAAGTGCTGCGCGGCTGGGGCTGCCGGCAGATCGAGCTGACCGTCCCGGCCGGCGCCGAGGCCGCCGGGCGGCTCGCGGCGGCGCTGGGGTACACCGAGCGCAGCCGCATGATGAGCAAGCCCCTCACCGCTCCGCCCCCGCTGCCCGAGGGCAGCAGCGACCGCGCGCTGAGCGAGGCGGAGTACCCGGCCTGGCGGGACGCCGCGCTCGCCGAGCATGTCCGTACGCAGACCGGCCAGGGCATGTCCCGGGCACGCGCCGAGGAGGCCGCGGCCGCCGGCCACCGCGCCCTGCTCCCGGAGGGCGCGGAGACGCCCGACCAGGCGCTGCGCGTGCTGGCCCACGGCGGCGCGGACGTCGGCAGCATCTGGGTCGCCCTGCGGATGCCGGACCAGCCCGGCGGCTATGTCGTCGATGTGCGGGTGGCGCCCGGACACCGCGGGCACGGCCACGGCCGGACCCTGATGCTGGTCGCCGAGCGCGAGAGCCTCACCGCGGGCCGTACCAGCCTCGGCCTGAACGTCTACGCGGGCAACGCTCCGGCGCTCGGCCTCTACGCCTCGCTGGGCTACCGGCCCACCGGGTACCTGCTGTGGAAGCCGATCCTCTGAGCGGGCCCGCGCAACGCCGGTGAGGCCGCGGGCTCCTCAGCCCTGTCCGGCCAGCAGCCGGTCGGCGATCTCCTCGATACGGGCACGCAGCCCTTCCTGGCTCTTGCCGCCGTCCAGCCGCTCTCCGCCGATCACATACGTCGGGGTCCCGGTCACCCCGATGGCCTTGCCCTCGGCCTGGTCCGCGTCGACGATCAGCAGATGCCGCCCGTCGATCAGCGCGGTGTCCAGTTCCTCGGAATCCATCCCCAGCTCGCCGGCGACCTCCAGCAGCAGCTTGTCCCCGCGCTTGCCGAGCTCCTCGGTCCGCGCCAGCACCGCCTCGATGTACGGCCAGCCCTGTCCCTGCTCGATGGCCTCCTCGGCGGCCTGCGCGGCGACATAGGCGTGCGGGTGCTTCGGCAGGGGGAAGTGGCGCAGCCGGATGTCCAGCCGGTCGCCGTAACGCTCCCGCAGCGCCCGCAGGTCCCCCAGGGCGGTATGGCAGTCCGGGCACTGCAGTTCGCACCACACGTCCAGAACGGGGCGGACGGGACGGGCGGGGGAGGAGGTGGCGTCGTTCATGGGAACCAGTCTTCCAGCCCCCGGCCCGGTGCCCGAACCGGGACCTGCGGAGGAGGGCAACCCCGAGATGTCCCTGAGGCCGTGCCGGAACATGGCCCACGCGGGCCGGGACAAGGCAGGATGGAAGGGAGCAGACTGCCTGCTCACCCATCCATCGGCAGGAGGACCGGATGCTGACCTCGACCGTCTGTGCCGCGGTGTCGGCAGCGGGCCTGGGCATCGCCGCGATCACGGCATACCGCAAGCGGTTCCTGGCCGCGACCCGCATCGCCGCTTTTTCCCTGATCCCCATAGGCCTGGTGATGACGGGCGTCATCGACTGGGTCACCGGCATCGTTTTCAAGCCCACGGTCTGGGCCGGCTTCGGCGTGCTCGCCCTCTCGGTCGTGCTGTTCATGACCACCAGGGCGGTGGAGCGCCGCCGTGGCGGGATCGGCAGCCGTAAGGAGCGCAAGGCCGCGGCGGCCGACCGGACCGACGCGGTGGCCCCGGCCGCCTCCGTCCCCTCCCTCGGCGCGGGCCGGACCGCGGCGCAGCCGGCCGCCAAGGGGAAGGCCGCACAGGGCAAGGGCGGTGCACCCAAGGATGACTTCTCGGACATCGAAGCGATCCTGAAAAAGCACGGGATCTGATGAACTACCGCTGCTGAGGCGCCTATCGGGCGTACTCAGACGATCATCTGCGTCATGATGCGCGCGAGATGAACGATGAGTGCGCCCTCGCCCAAGACGACGCCCCGTCCCCCGAACCACGCGGTTGTCTGTTCGCGCTGTCCCAGCCGCCGCTGATGCTCTTCCTCGCCGTCATCGGCTTTCTGCTCCTTCTCGGTGCGGTGCACGACCTCTTCCTCCTGTGAGGCCGGCAACCGCGCCGCCGCTCAGCCCGCGGCCTCCCGCCGCCGTGCCCGGTAGGCGGCGACATGCAGCCGGTTTCCGCAGGTGCGGCTGTCGCAGTAGCGGCGGGAGCGGTTGCGGGAGAGGTCGACGAAGGCATGCCGGCAGTCCGGTGCCTCGCAGTGCCGCAGCCGCTCGCGCTCCCCGGCGACGACGAGGAAGGCCAGCGCCATCCCGCCGTCCGCGGCCAGATGATGGGCGACCGACGCGCCCGGCGCGAAGTAGTGGACATGCCAGTCGTACCCGTCGTGGTCGGTCAGCTGCGGAGTGGTGCCGGCCGAGGCGACCAGCGCGTTCAGCTGTTCGGCCGCGGTGCGGTCGTCGTCGGCCGCGAAGACCCGCGCGAACCGCGCGCGGACGGACCGTACGGCGGCCAGGTCGCCCGCACCGAGCGCGCCCACGTCACTGACGTCGTTGCGCTGGACGAACTCTTCGAGGGCCGCGAGATCGGTCAGGCTGTCCGGCGCTCCGGGCCCTTCGCCCTCCGGGGCGGTGTTCAGCAGATCGACGACCGCGTCCAGCGCGCACCGGGTGTCATGGGTGATGATCACGGTTCCGCTCCCTGGCAGGGTGGGGCCGGACGGGTACCGCCCCCGGTGGTTGCCGAATGGTGGCCGACTTTAGCGCCTCGAACAAGCTTCAGCGCCGACTCCGCGGTGGGTCCGCGGCGACGACGCCGAAGTGTGCCGTGTGAACTTGTCGGTCCTGCGCCGTCTCCCCGAGTCGGACGGGCGCAAGTGTGAGCGGGTGGGTGCTTTCGGTAACCGGTCTGCGTCTCAGCTCTCCGCGAGGATGTGGGAGAGCTCGGTGTCGAGATCGAAATGCCGGTGCTCCGTACCGGGCGGTACGGCGGCATCGGTCCTTTTGAGGAACGACTCGAGAGCCCGCGCGGGCGCCTCGAGCAGGGCTTCGCCTTCCGGTGAGCTCAGGGCGATGCAGACAACGCCCTGTCCGTGGCTCCGGGACGGCCATACGCGGACGTCTCCGGTGCCCGTGGGCCGGTGCAGGCCCTCGGCGAGGAGGTCGCGGGCGAAAACCCACTCGACGGTCTCCTCGGCTCCGGTATGGAAGGTGGCATGCACGGCATAGGGATCGGCCGTGTCATACCGCAGGCCCGCGGGTACAGGCAGTGAGGACTCGCTCGACACAACGAGGCGCAGGTGCAGCTCGCAGCTGACCGTGGTGTTCATAAGCGCCAGGGCCTTTCGCTCAGTGTGCGCTCGGGGATTCGCACGTCGGCGAAATCGACATGCCACCTACGGTGCCGTTGTAAACCCCTCTGACGGTTTTGTGTGGCTTCAGGTACCTCTTCCGGCGGATTGCGAGATCGTCCTCGGCGGTAATTCCGGTGAACGGTCCCGTCCGGTAAGTTGGTGAGTATGAATACGCAGAGTAACGGGGGGCTGGGAACGGTGGAGGGGGACGCCGCTCCGGCCGAGAAGCCGCTCGGTTCGAGGGCGCCGCACTTCATCAAGCGCTCCCGGCCGCTCCATGTGAGCTGGCAGGTCGGAGTCTTCGTCGTCGGCCTCGCGGTCGTGGTGGCCGGCGTGATCATGCTGCCGCTGCCGGGGCCGGGCTGGCTGGTGATCTTCGGCGGTATGGCGATCTGGGCGACGGAGTTCGTCTGGGCACAGCTGGTGCTGCGCTGGACCAAGCACAAGGTCACCGAAGCGGCCCAGAAGGCGCTCGACCCCAAGGTGCGGCGACGCAACATCATCCTGACCACCATCGGCGTGGTGATCATTGCGGCGGCGCTCGCGGTCTACGTCTGGAAGTTCGGCCTCGCGATGCCGTGGAACGTCTCCGAGTGACCGGGACGTGGTCAGAAGTGCCCGCCGACGTGCGGTAATGTTGGCGGTGCGCCCGGGCGATTAGCTCAGTGGGAGAGCGCTTCGTTCACACCGAAGAGGTCACTGGTTCGAACCCAGTATCGCCCACCCCGGACGAGGGCCCGGAGACATCAAGTCTCCGGGCCCTCGCAGTTGTTGGGCGGGCCCCTCGGCAGGGGGCGCACACTGGGATCATGCCCGACTGGTCACGCCGACTGCACCGCTACCGCTTCCGCAGCGTGTGGCTGCTCCACGCCTCGCCGACCGTCGTCTACGCCGTCCTCGAACGCGCCGAGGCCTATCCGCAGTGGTGGCCGCAGGTCCGCGAGGTGACCCCGCTCGACGACCGCAGCGGCACCGCCCGGTTCCGCTCCCTGCTGCCGTACGACCTCGTGGTGGTGGCGACCGAGCGCGTACGGGACCCGGGTGCGGGGGTGCTGGAGATGGCGATGCGCGGGGACCTGGCGGGCTGGGCGCGCTGGACGGTGGTGCCCGGCGCCGGCGGCACCCGTGCCGTCTTCGAGCAGGACGTCGAGGTCTGCAAGCCGCTGCTGCGGCGGTTCGCGCTGCTGGGGCGCCCGCTGTTCCTCGCGAACCATGCGCTGATGATGCGGGCCGGGCGGCGCGGTCTTGCCGCCTGGCTGGCCCGCGGATGAGGGGCGCCGGCCACCCGGACGCGGCGGCACGGGGCCGCCGCGGAACAGGAATTTGATGGAAGCCCCGGGCGGCCTGTATTGTTCTGCTCGTTCGCGAGGGAAACCTCGCCGACACCCGGGCGATTAGCTCAGTGGGAGAGCGCTTCGTTCACACCGAAGAGGTCACTGGTTCGAACCCAGTATCGCCCACCGGGATCAAGGACCGGGCTGCCAAAAGGCGGCCCGGTCCTTTTTGTTGGAAGAGCGCCGCGCGGGAATTCCGCCCGGCGCCTTTGTCTCCGTACGGAATTGCTGAGGGGGGATCAGGCGGCCGCCGGGAGTTCGGGACGCAGCGGCCAGTGCGGATCGACGACCTCGGGGTTGCCGCTGCGGGCGAACCACGCCTGCAGTCCACGGGCCTGGGCCGCGTACCAGACGGCCTGGCGGGTGTGCAGCTCCGCCGGGTGCAGCCCCTCCAGGCGGTCGGCGAAACGGTGCCCCAGGGCCCGGACGACATGCAGTGCGGCGAGCGCGTCGGCGGCCGCCTCATGGGCGTCGGACAGCTCGACCTCGTAGTGCGCACACAGATCGGTGAGCGTGCGGCGGCCCTTGCGGTAGCGGTCCAGGTGCTTGTCGAGGACGTGGGGGTCCAGGACGCGCAGCGGGTGGCCCCCCAGGTAGGTGGTCAGCGAGCTGGCGCGATGCCGCTTCAACTCGCGCTCCAGAAGGGTGAGATCGAACGGGGCGTTCATCACGACCAGCGGGCGGCCGGCCACCGACTGGGCGGCCAGGGCGCGCGCGACCTCCTCCAGCACCGGCGCCGGCCAGCGGCCGTGCAGCGCGAGATGGTCGGCCGTCAGGCCGTGCACCGCCGTCGCGGCATCGGGTATCTCGACGCCCGGGTTGATCAGCCAGCGGGTGATCCGGGGCGCGGAGCGCGGTGTCTCCTGGACCACCAGGGCCGCGGAGACGATGCGATCGCGCTCGACGTCGATCCCGGTGGTCTCGGTGTCGAAGGCGGCAAGCGGACCGTCATACCAGCACGGCATCATCCCAACTCCTCGCGCTCGTACGGGGGATGACATGCACGTCACCCGAGCTGGTGATACCCGAGCCGCCGGGTGCTCGAACCGTCTTTGTTTGCGGACCACTTGACGCGGAGACAACCAGAGGGACGGGCCGACGCGATCCGCCTTCTCCCCGTCATCCACTCTCATCGATCGGCACAGCCCGGAAGGCCACTCCGCGATGACGCTCGCGCAGCCCGAACCGGGCGGGCTGCTGCCTCAGCGGACCACCCCGCAGCGCGGCGGACTCGCCACCACTGCCTGTATGGAGACCCTCCAGGTCGGCTACCTCCATGCGGTCGCCGCCGCCTCCGGATGCTCGCTGGCGCAGCCCTTCCCGGACAACGGAATCGACTGGCACGTCAGCCATGGCGCGCCCGGCCACACCGTCGACGACGAGGTCACCATCAAGGTGCAGCTCAAGTGCACCTACCAGACCGCCCCGCGCCCTCCGGGGCCGACGTTCGCCTTCACGCTCGACAACGACCACCTGGTGAAGCTGGCCCGTACACCCGTGACGGTCCACAAGATCCTGGTCGTGATGCTGGCCCCACGGACCCAGGAGGACTGGCTACGGGCCTCCCACGACCGTCTCGAACTGCGGCACTGCTGCTACTGGATCAACCTGGCCGGCCATCCGGTGACCGGCCGGCGCAGGACCACTGTGCGGATCCCCACCGCGCGGATCTTCGACGACCGAGCGCTCTGCGAGATCATGACGCGGGTCGGGGCGGGAGGGAGACCCTGATGTACCGGCCGACCGACGATTATGACGCGCGGCTGCTGGATCCCGCGCAGTTCGACCCGGCGGTGCTCAGCGCGCTGCTGGCCCGGCACGGCTGGCGGCGCAGGGGCGGGGCCGCGGGCCATTACGCCCGGTGGACACCGCCCGGCGGAGCGGGCGGCACCAGTCTGCTGATACCGCACGACCGCCGCTTCCCCGACAGCGGGGAGCTGCTCGCGGAGGCGCTGGCGGCGCTGGCGCGGAGCGCGGTGCCCTCCGCGCGTGAGGTGCTGATGGGGCTGGCGGTGCCGAGCGACGAGGTGCGCTGGGAACGGGAGGTCCCCGACGGCGGCTCGGGGGCCACGCACTGGGTGGCGCAGGAACAGCTGCGCGGGGCGGCCCGCTCGATGCTGCTCGCCGGGGCACTGGGGACGTACGGCCGGGCCGGCTACTACGGCGCCCGGCACAAACGGCAGGCCGAGGGCTTCATGAGCCAGGTGCTGGTCGGCCCGGCGGCGGCCGGGCGCCGGCTGACCGCGTTCGTGCCGGTGCGCGGCGGCCGCCGGGCGGTCGCCGGGCTGCAGCAGGCGCTGCACGCGGCCCGCGACGCCACCGACTACCAGCGGGCCACTGGCGGGATGGAGGCCTTCGACGCGGCCGTCGAGCTGGGGGTCTGCCATGAGCTGGCCCAGGCGCTGATCGCGCTGGTGCGGGATGCGGAGGGAGCGCGGATCGCGGTCGAGTGGTCGCCGGCGGCCGGTGCCCCGGCCGGCTGCCCGGCCCGTCCCGAGCCGGTGGAGTTCTCGCCCGGCGATCTGCCCGCGCTGCAGCAGGCGGCCCAGCGCTATGTCCGCGACGAGCCCTCGCTGCCGGTCCGGGTGACCGGAGCGGTGGTACGGCTGCGCAGGGAGCGGCCGGGCGGCCCCGGCACGGTACGGCTGCGGGTGATCACCGGAGCCGATGTGCTGCAGGTACGGGTCGCGCTGGGGGAGGAGGACTACCGGATCGCCGGGCATGCGCACCTGGTGGGACTGCCGATCCGGGTGAGCGGGCGGCTGGAGAGCCGCGGCGGGTTCCGCCGGATCACCGGCGGCCGCGATGTCGCGCCCGTACAGGTCGACGAGGCGGAGCGGGACCGGCTGCTGAAGTCGCTCCAGGAGAATCTCGACTTCTTCGAGGAGGCGTGCGGCGCGGAGGAATGACGGCCCGCGAGCCGGGGGTGGTGAAACCGTTTCGCGGTCGGGTCCGCCGGCTCGGTACGATTCGGCTGCGCAGCAATCGCTGACGCGAAAGAGACATGAGTCAGGAGAGACCGGTGTCAGACGTCCGTGTGACCGTCCAACGCGATTCCGAGCGGGAAGAACGCGTGGTGACCACGGGCACTACGGCTGCCGACCTCTTCCAGGGCGAGCGCAGTGTCGTCGCCGCGCGGGTGGCCGGGGAGCTGAAGGACCTGGCGTACGAGGTCGCCGACGGTGACGCGGTCGAGCCCGTCGAGATCAGCTCCGAGGACGGTCTGAACATCCTGCGGCACTCCGCCGCGCATGTGATGGCGCAGGCCGTGCAGGAGCTGTTCCCGGAGGCGAAGCTCGGCATCGGCCCGCCCATCAAGGACGGCTTCTACTACGACTTCGACGTCGAGACCCCGTTCCACCCGGACGATCTCAAGCGCATCGAGAAGAAGATGCAGGAGATCCAGAAGCGCGGGCAGAAGTTCGCGCGCCGTGCGGTCAGCGATGACGCCGCCCGCGAGGAGCTGGCCGACGAGCCGTACAAGCTGGAGCTGATCGGGCTCAAGGGCTCCGCCGCGGACGCCGCCGAGGGTGCCTCCGCCGAGGTCGGCGCCGGCGAGCTGACCATCTACGACAACCTCGACGCCAAGACCGGCGAGCTGTGCTGGAAGGACCTGTGCCGCGGTCCGCACCTGCCCAGCACCCGCGCGATCCCGGCGTTCAAGCTGATGCGCTCGGCCGCCGCGTACTGGCGCGGCAGTGAGAAGAACAAGCAGCTGCAGCGGATCTACGGCACCGCCTGGCCGACCAAGGACGAGCTCAAGGCGCATCTGGAGTTCCTCGTCGAGGCGGAGAAGCGCGACCACCGCAAGCTGGGCGCGGAGCTGGACCTGTTCTCCTTCCCGGAGGAGCTGGGCCCGGGTCTCGCCGTCTTCCATCCCAAGGGTGGCGTCGTCCGCAAGGTGATGGAGGACTACTCCCGCCAGCGGCACGAGGTCTCCGGCTACGAGTTCGTGAACACCCCGCACCTCTCGAAGGAGCGCCTCTTCGAGATCTCCGGGCATCTGCCGCACTACGGCGAGTCGATGTTCCCGGCCATCGAGTTCGACGAGCAGAACTACCGCCTCAAGGCGATGAACTGCCCGATGCACAACCTGATCTTCAAGTCGCGCGGCCGCTCCTACCGTGAACTGCCGCTGCGTCTCTTCGAGTTCGGCACGGTCTACCGCTACGAGAAGTCCGGTGTCGTCCACGGCCTGACCCGTTCGCGCGGCTTCACCCAGGACGACTCGCACATCTACTGCACCAAGGAGCAGATGCCGCAGGAGCTCGACACGCTCCTGACCTTCGTGCTCGACCTGCTGCGCGACTACGGCCTGAACGAATTCGAGCTGGAGCTGTCCACCCGCGACGAGTCCGACAAGTTCATCGGCTCGGACGAGGACTGGGAGGAGGCCACCGAGGCGCTGCGCCAGGCGGCCGAGAAGCAGGGCCTGCCCTTGGTCCCCGACCCGGGCGGCGCCGCCTACTACGGTCCGAAGATCTCCGTGCAGGCCAGGGACGCGATTGGCCGGTCCTGGCAGATGTCGACCCTCCAGGTCGACTTCAACCAGCCGAAGCGGTTCGGTCTGGAGTACACGGCGGCCGACGGCTCCAAGCAGCAGCCGGTCATGCTGCACCGCGCGCTGTTCGGCTCGATCGAGCGGTTCTTCGGCGTGCTGCTGGAGCACTACGCGGGCGCGTTCCCGGCCTGGCTGGCGCCGGTCCAGGCGACCTGCATCCCGATCGGCGACGCGCATGTCCCCTACCTCCAGGAGTTCGCCGCCGAGGCGAAGACCAAGGGGCTGCGGATCGAGGTGGACTCCTCGTCGGACCGGATGCAGAAGAAGATCAGGAACGCCCAGAAGAGCAAGGTGCCGTTCATGATCATCGCCGGTGACGAGGATGTCGCCCATGGCGCGGTGTCCTTCCGCTACCGCGACGGGTCGCAGAAGAACGGCATTCCGCGCGATGAGGCGATCGCCGAGATCCTCGATGTCGTGGAGCGTCGCGCCGAGGTGTGAGGGCGATGACGTGAGCACGAGGCCCCGGAGAGCGACCGGCTCTCCGGGGCCTCGTCATCGCTCGCCCTCCGTCCGGAAGCGGCGCGTCAGGTAGGAGGAGAAGGAGCCCACCACCGCTCCCACCAGGGCCACCCCGACGAACATCAGCCCCGCTGCGATCACCCGGCCGCGCGCGGTGACGGGGGTGGCGTCGCCGTACCCCGTCGTCGTCAGCGTTGAGCAGGCCCACCAGACCGCGTCGCCGAAGGTGTGGATGTTCGCGTGCGGGGCGGACCGCTCGTCGTGGTAGACCGCCAGACTGGCGGCGTAACCCAGCAGCAGCGCGGCGAGGCCGGAGTACGTCATCACCCGCGCCTCCAGGCCGAGCCCGGGCACGGCCCTGCGCAGCTGCATCCGCTCGTGCAGATCGATCATGCGTAGCGGTCGCAGCAGCGGCAGCACGGTCACGACCAGATCCAGCCAGCGGGTGCGCACGAAGTGCCACCGGTCATGGCTGAAGGCCAGCCGTGCCAGGTATTCCGCCACGAAGACCGTCCAGCTCACGATCGTGACGGTCTCCCAGAAGACGTACCAGCTGGGGGAGAGGCCGGGGTCCAGGACCCGGATCGTGTAGGAGGTGAGAAAGAGGATCGAGGCGATGAAGAGATAGGGCTGGGCGCGCCTCTCCCACTCCTGCAGCCGTACGTCCCTGTCCACCGGCACAGCATCGCGGAGCGGGCCAGGGTATCCGCCCCAACGACACGGTGCCAACGGGCGAAGCCATATGCTGGCCCGTATGACAAGCGAGCCGGAGCAGCAGATCGGAGTCGGGACGCAGGACGCCTTCCAGCGCCTGTGGACGCCCCACCGGATGGCCTACATCCAGGGGGAGAACAAGCCGACCGGCCCGGGGGCCGACGACGGCTGTCCGTTCTGCACCATCCCCGAGAAGTCGGACGAGGACGGCCTCGTCATCGCGCGCGGTGAGCATGTCTACGCGGTGCTGAACCTGTACCCGTACAACGGCGGGCACCTGATGATCGTCCCGTTCCGGCATGTCGCCGACTACCCGGAGCTGGACGGCCCGGAGACCGCGGAGCTGGCGGAGTTCACCAAGCGGGCGATGACCGCACTGCGCACCGCCTCCGGGGCGCACGGCTTCAACATCGGGATGAACCAGGGCACCGTCGCCGGGGCCGGGATCGCGGCCCATCTCCACCAGCACGTCGTCCCGCGCTGGGGCGGCGACACCAACTTCATGCCAGTGGTCGGCCACACCAAGGTGCTGCCCCAACTCCTCGCCGACACCCGGGCGATGCTCGCGCACGCCTGGCCCGCGTAGGGCTCCTCCGGGCTTCTCCGGGTGGGTGTCCGAGGCGACACGCACCCGGACGAATCGGATAGATCGCCCTAATTCGGATTAGTTGCCCCTCTAATGGGGTGGTGACTTCCCTAGATCGCCGCTCCGTGCTGCGTGCGGCCGCCTCGGCCGCGGCCGCCGGTGCGCTGGTGACGGGCTGCGACCCGCACCGGGCCGACGACCCGGGGGCCGTCCGGCCCGCCGGCCGGCCGAGCGCCTCCGGGGCGGGCCACGCCCCGCCCGCCCCGGTGCGCGCCGCCCGGCCGCCGACCCGGGTGCCCGGCCTGCCCGTACAGATCGAGAACGGGCCGCGGAACGGCCGGGCGGTCGCGCTGACCTTCCACGGCAGGGGCGACCCCAAGATGGCGACCGCCCTGCTGGGCGAGGCCGAGCGGGCCGGCGCCAAGGTCACCGTGCTCGCCGTCGGCGACTGGCTCGACGAGCAGCCCGCGATGGCCCGCCGGATCCTCGACGGCGGCCATGAGCTGGGCAATCACACGCTGCACCACCGCAACATCTGCGCCCTGCCGGCCGCCGAGGCCTACGCCGAGATCAGCGGCTGCGCCGACCGGCTGCGCAAGCTCACCGGAACCATCGGCAGCTGGTTCCGCCCCTCGCAGACCCGGCGGGCCACGCCCCTGGTGACCGAGCTGGCCCGCAAGGCCGGCTATCCGCACGTCCTGTCCTACGACGTGGACTCCCTCGACGCGAACGACCCCGGTGCCGCCGCCGTCCAGCGCACGGTCCTGGACTCGGTCGGGCCGGGCTCGGTCGTGAGCCTCCACCTCGGGCACGCGGGCACGGTGGCCGCGCTGCCCCCGATCCTCGACGGCCTCCGCCGGCGCGGTCTGCGCGCGGTGACGACAACGGAGCTAGTGACCTGATGGCTGACCGGAACCGTACCCACGACCGTCGGAGCCTGCGCGCGCGCCACCGGGCCGCCCTGCTCGCCGTGGCCTGCGCGCTGGTGGCCGCGGGCTGTGGCAGCGGCGACGAGAACGAACGGGCCGGTCAGAGCCCCCGGCCGGTCGAGCGCGCGCCGGTCAAGGCCGCCAAGCCGGGCCTGCCGGGGATGCCGCCGCTGCTGGACGAGCACGACATCTATGCGGCGGACCGGCCGGGCATGCTGGCGCCGCAGGTCAAGGACTTCCCCTCGCGGATCTATGTCCCCAACACCGGCTCCGACACGGTCAGCGTCATCGACCCGAAGACGTACAAGGTCATCGAGACCATTCCGGTGGGCGTCCAGCCGCAGCATGTCGTGCCGTCCTGGGACCTGAAGACGCTGTGGGTCAACAACAACCGGGGGCACGACCTCACCCCGATCGACCCCGCCACCGGCAAGGCCGGCGACCCCGTCAAGGTCCATGACCCGTACAACCTCTACTTCACGCCCAACGGGAAGTACGCGGTCGTGATGGCCTCCATGGACCGGCAGCTGGTCTTCCGCGATCCGCACACCATGGAGGTCCGCAAGACGCTCCCGGTCAACTGCGCCGGCGTCAACCACGCCGACTTCTCACCGGACGGGCGGTACTTCATCGTCTCCTGTGAGTTCTCCGCCGAGCTGCTCAAGGTCGACACCGAGAAGATGAAGGTCATCGGCCAGCAGAAGCTGCCGTTCGAGGGGGCGATGCCGCAGGACGTGAAGATCTCCCCGGACGGCAAGACCTGGTACATCGCCGACATGATGGCCGACGGCATCTGGGTCCTCAACGGCGACACCTTCGACCGGCCCCGGCTCATGCCGACCGGCAAGGGCGCCCATGGCCTCTACGTCAGCCGCGACTCGAAGCACATGTACGTCTCCAACCGCGGTGAGGGCTCCATCTCCCTGCTCGACTTCAGGACCGGCAAGCTCGTCGACAAATGGCACATCCGCGGCGGCGGCAGCCCCGACATGGGCGGTCTGTCCACCGATGGCAAGGTGCTGTGGCTGTCCGGCCGCTACAACTCCGAGGTCTATGCGCTGGACACCCGCACCGGCAAAACCCTCGCCAAGATCCCGGTCGGCCAGGGCCCGCACGGTCTGGCGGTCTACCCGCAGCCGGGACGGTACTCCCTGGGGCACACCGGCATCTTCCGCTAGCCGGGGTGCCCCAGGGGGCTAGGGGAGTCACCCCCTAGGCGTTGTACTCGTCCGCCTTCTGCGGCTCCACGCCCTGGATCATGCCGCTGAGCACCAGGGAGCGGTTGGTGAAGCGCTCGGTGTCCACGCCGTTCTCCTTGAGGACGCTCATCGCGGCGGAGTGGACCGTGCGCAGCACCGGGGTCGCGGCGCGCAGCGCGTCATCGGCCATGAAGCGGTGGCGCCAGGGCTTGTCGGCCCAGACGTGCCGCAGGCCGAACGGCTCGGGCAGGGTCAGCTTGCCGCCGAGGAAGTCCAGGACCGGCGGGAACCAGGTCAGCGGGGCGCGGGCGGCGAGCCGGACCACCTCCTGCGGCTCGATGAGCGGGAGCTGCTGCGTCTTGGTCTCCCAGAACTTGACGACCTTGGCGACGTCCTTGGTCTTGGGCTCCGGCTTAGTCGTGAAGAGGCCGTTGACCGGACCGAGGGCATGGCCGGTCACCTCGATGCGCAGGGTCTCGTGGAGCACGGTGACGGTGATCATGAGGGTGATCACCAACTGGCCGTCCCACAGGACGAACTGGACGCCGAGGTAGTGGCGGTTGCCGCTGCCGAACTGCTGCTCGTTGCAGATCCGCTCTATCTCGTGCCCGCGGATCTGGTACGCCTCCACATGGGTGCCCTCGGGGCGGGATACCGCGGCGGCCTTCTCAGGGACCGGCGAGACGATCCAGTGGCGTACGGACGGCGTGGGGAATCCGCCGGTGTGCAGCGGGCTGCGCTCCAGCAGCCGCAGCTTGTCGTGGATCGCCCGGATCACGTCCCAGCTGCGGAACGGGTGGATCTCGCTGCCCTCCTGCGCCGGGATGAGCTCCTCGGCGAGCTGCCAGCTGCCCCAGCGCGTCCCCATGCCGAGTATCCCCTTGGGGCCGGCGTAGAAGATGACGTTGCTGCTCTGCTCGGCGGAGATTTTGGCGAGATTCTGGCGGAGGGTTTCGGCGGCGATCTGGTTCGGGTCCTGGGGGACCGCCTCGGGGATCTTCGCGGCCACGCCACCGCCCTCCAGCAGCCCCTTCCAGGACTCCCGCATGGCCACCGCGGTCTTCTCGCAGATCTGCTTGGCCAGCCACCAGCCGATCACCGGGGCGACGATCATGCCGCGGGCGTACAGCGGCCAGAAGCCGTTGAACGGCAGCTTGATCATGAAGAACAGGCCGAGGACCGCCAGTACCGTCAGCAGCACCCCGCCGATCAGGGAGAGGCCCTTGCCGGCGCCGTCCTTGGAGAGCATCTTCCGCAGCTGGAAGACGCCCAGCCACACCAGCACACCGGGCAGGAACAGCACCCCGAACAGCACCATCAGCAGCGTCAGCTTGGCGTCCCGCTGCTTGCGGATGCGGGTCGCGGACAGACAGTGCTCGACGATGGTCTGCGGCTCGGTCCCGAAGGACTGGATGAGCGCGGCGCGCCCGCCGCCGAGCATCCGCACCTGCACGGCGCGCGAGAACGCCTCGCCGAGGTTGGGCGCGAACAGCGACAGCTTGGGCTTCTTGATGGCGGACTTGCCGGAGTCCGAGTCGGCCTTGGAGATATCGGCGAGCGGGCTGTCCCGATAGGCGGCCGAGGCCAGTGCCTGGGTCGCCGCCGTCTGCCCGGCGCTCCCCGACAGCGGGACCTGCGCCCCGGGACTGAAGTCAAAGCCGTCTGCCACTACCGCCCCCCACACCGCACGCATCCAATGATGCGGCTCTTCCCGACTTCCGCTGACGGCACACCTGCTGAGAGCCTGTCTTCGAGTCCGTGACCTCGCACCCTGGCGTCGAACGCTCGGTTCAACGGCAGGCACTCAGCGTACAGCCGCCGTCCAGCCCAGAGGAGTTGAGCAGGACAGCGGCCGCTCCAACGGTTGATCAGCCGTCAACTATGCGCCGTTCTCCGCCTCTTCCCGCCACTTGTCGGCGAGCTGCGGCGGCATCGGCTCATGCCGCAGGTGGACGCGGGAGAACCGCCCGGTGCCGTGCGAGAGGGAGCGCAGATCGACGGCGTACCGGTCGATCTCGATCTCGGGCACCTCGGCGCGCACCACGGTGCGTCCCGCCCCTGACTGTTCGGTGCCCACGACCCGGCCGCGGCGCCCCGACAGATCGCTCATCACCTGGCCGACGAAATCGTCCGGAACCATCACGCTCACCTCGGACACCGGTTCGAGCAGGTCGATCCGGACCTCGCCGGCGGCCTCGCGCAGCGCCAGCGCGCCCGCGGTCTGGAACGCGGCGTCCGAGGAGTCGACGGAGTGCGCCTTGCCGTCCAGCAGCGTGACCCGGATGTCGACGAGCGGATGCCCGGCGGC
Source organism: Streptomyces sp. G7(2002) (assembly GCF_028870195.1). Classification (NCBI taxonomy): domain Bacteria; kingdom Bacillati; phylum Actinomycetota; class Actinomycetes; order Kitasatosporales; family Streptomycetaceae; genus Streptomyces; species Streptomyces sp. G7(2002). The sequence continues at coordinate 2,075,846 of NZ_CP102609.1, read as the reverse complement.
GACCCCGCGCGCGGCCTGGGCGCGTACGCCCTTCTCCACGGACGGGATGAACTGCCGGGGCACCGCGCCGCCCACGACCTTGTCCACGAACTCGATACCGGAGCCGCCGGGCAGCGGTTCGACCTCGATCTCGCAGATCGCGAACTGGCCGTGGCCGCCGGACTGTTTCACATGGCGACCGCGGCCCGCGGCGGGGGCGCCGAAGGTCTCCCGCAGCGGCACCTTGTGCGCGACCGTGTCCACCTGGACGCCGTAGCGGGTCCGCAGCCGCTCCAGGGCCACATCGACATGCGCCTCGCCCAGGCACCACAGGACCACCTGATGGGTGTCCTGGTTGTGCTCCAGACGCATCGTCGGGTCCTCGGCGACCAGACGGGCCAGGCCCTGCGAGAGCTTGTCCTCGTCGGCCTTGCTGTGGGCCTGGATGGCGACCGGCAGCAGCGGGTCCGGCATCGTCCAGGGCTCCATCAGCAGCGGATCGTCCTTGGCGGAGAGGGTGTCCCCGGTCTCGGCGCGGGTCAGCTTCGCCACACAGGCCAGATCGCCGGCGATGGCTTTGGACAGCGGGCGCTGCTGTTTGCCGAACGGGGTGGACAGCGCGCCGACCCGCTCGTCGACGTCATGGTCCTCGTGGCCGCGGTCCTGCAGCCCGTGGCCCGAGACATGCACCGTCTCGTCCGGGCGCAGGGTGCCCGAGAAGAGGCGGACGAGCGAGATCCGGCCGACGTACGGGTCCGAGGAGGTCTTGACCACCTCGGCCGCGAGCGGACCCTCGGGATCGCAGCTCAGCGCCGGGCGCGGGGCGCCGTCCGGGGTGGTGACGGCCGGCGCCTCGCGCTCCACGGGCGTCGGGAAGCCGCCGGTGATCAGTTCCAGCAGCTCCACGGTGCCCAGCCCCTGCTTGGAGCCGTCGGCGGCCGGGGCCGCGGCCAGCACCGGGTGGAAGGCGCCCCGGGCGACCGCCGTCTCCAGGTCCCCGATGAGGGTCTTGATGTCGATCTCCTCGCCGCCGAGGTAGCGGTCCATCAAGGACTCGTCCTCGCTCTCGGCGATGATGCCCTCGATGAGGCGGTTGCGGGCCGCTTCGATCAGCGGCAGCTCGTCCGCCGTCGGCGCGCGTTCGGTGCGCTCGCCGGAGGAGTAGTCGAACACCCGCTGCGAGAGCAGACCGATCAGGCCGTGCACGGGGGAGTGGCCGTCGGCGCCCGGCGTTCCGTACAGCGGGAGGTAGAGCGGGAGGACGGAGTCCGGGTCCTCGCCGCCCAGAGAGGTGCGGCAGCGCTCGGTCATCTCGTCGAAGTCGGCGCGGGACGCCTCCAGGTGGGTGATGACCAGCGCGCGCGGCATACCGACGGCCGCGCACTCGTCCCAGACCATACGGGTCGCGCCGGCCACGCCGTCGGCCGCCGAGACAACGAAAAGGGCCGCGTCCGCCGCGCGCAGACCGGCCCTGAGTTCCCCGACGAAATCGGCGTATCCGGGGGTGTCCAAGATATTGATCTTGACTCCGCCCCAGTCCACCGGGACCAGGGAGAGCTGTACGGAGCGTTGCTGGCGGTGTTCGATCTCGTCGTGGTCGGAGAGGCAGCCGCCGTCCTCGACCCGCCCCGCCCGGTTGACCGCGCCGGACGCCAGCGCGAGGGCCTCGACCAGAGTGGTTTTTCCCGAGCCGCTGTGGCCGACCAGCACCACATTGCGCAGGGCCGTGGGCCGGTCGGCCGTTGATGCCCTGCCGGCGGCTCCCGGGTGTGTACTCGACTTCTCGCTCATGTGTCTCGCCTCCAGGTCGACACTTTGCGGTGATTCGAGCTTTCCACCGAGGCCATGATGCGTCCATACATGGCGCACGGGGCCGGTGCTCCCAAGGGGTCCGGGTCGCCCCCGCGGGGCCTGCGGGCGCGTCCGCGGGCGCGCGGGGGCGGCCCCGAGCCGCGGGACGCACCCCGCGCCGCGATGCGTTCGTGGTGGCCCCTGACCTCCTGGCTACGATGGGCCCGCCGGTGGCCGTCAGACCGCACGGCCCGTATCGACTCCCGGGAAGGCCATGCTGAACAAGTACGCGCGTGCGTTCTTCACGCGTGTTCTCACGCCGTTCGCCGCCCTGCTCATCCGGATCGGCGTCAGCCCGGACGCGGTCACTCTGGTCGGCACCGGAGGCGTGGTGGCCGGCGCCCTGATCTTCTACCCGCTGGGCGAGTTCTTCTGGGGCACGGTCGTCATCACCCTGTTCGTCTTCTCCGACCTCGTCGACGGCAACATGGCGCGGCAGCTGGGCCGCTCCAGCCGCTGGGGGGCCTTCCTCGACTCCACCCTCGACCGGGTCGCCGACTCGGCGATCTTCGGCGGACTCGCCCTGTGGTACGCGGGCCGGGGCGACAGCCTGATGCTCTGCGGGATGGCGATCTTCTGCCTCGCCAGCGGCCAGGTGGTCTCGTACACCAAGGCGCGGGGGGAGGCCATCGGGCTGCCGGTGGACGTCAACGGCCTGGTGGAGCGTGCCGAGCGGCTGGTCGTCACGCTGGTGGCCTGCGGTCTGTCGGGGTTGCACGCCTTCGGGGTGCCCGGTATCGAAATCCTGCTGCCGATCGCTCTGTGGATCGTCGGCATCGGCAGTGCCGTCACCCTCGGCCAGCGCGTGGTGACGGTCCGACGGGAGTCGGCCGAGGCCGACGCCATCGCACAAGGGGGGAACAGCGCATGAGCCCGCGCAGGACCGGCCGGCCGTGGATCGACGCGGAGAAGCTGGCGGACGCGCTCTACGCCCTGGGCTGGAGCACCGTCAAGAAGCTGCCCGAAGGCGCTGCCGTACGGCTCGGCCGGCGGATCGCCGACATCGCCTGGAAGCGCCGGGGCAAGGGTGTCCTCCGTCTGGAGTCGAACCTCGCCCGGGTCGTCCCGGACGCCACACCGCAGCGGCTCACCGAGCTCTCCCGGGCCGGGATGCGCTCGTACATGCGCTACTGGATGGAGTCCTTCCGGCTGCCGGCCTGGAGCAAGGACCGGATAAGGGCCGGCTTCGCCGTCGAGGACGTGCACCACCTGGTGGACGGGCTCAAGAGCGGCCGTGGCGTCATCCTGGCGCTGCCCCACATGGGCAACTACGACCTCGCGGGTGCCTGGGTCACCACCGAACTCGGTGTCCCCTTCACCACCGTCGCCCAGCGCCTCAAGCCGGAGTCCCTCTACGACCGCTTCGTCGCCTACCGCGAGGGCCTGGGCATGGAGGTGCTGCCGCACACCGGCGGCGCCGCCTTCGGCACGCTCGCCCGGCGGCTGCGGGCCGGCGGGCTGGTCTGCCTGGTCGCGGACCGTGATCTGTCCGCCTCCGGGATAGAGGTCAAGTTCTTCGGCGAGGCCACGAAGATGCCGGCCGGCCCCGCCGTGCTCGCCGTACAGACCGGCGCCCTGCTGCTGCCCGTCACCCTCTGGTACGACGACACCCCCGTCATGCGCGGCCGGGTCCACCCGGAGATCGAGGTCCCCGAGACCGGCACCCGCGCCGAGAAGGCCGCCACCATGACCCAGGCGCTCGCCGACGCCTTCGCCTCCGGCATCGCCGACCACCCCGAGGACTGGCACATGCTGCAGCGGCTCTGGCTCGCCGACCTGGAACCGCGTGAAGAGCAGCCCCGCGCCCCGGGCGGCTCCGCGGCCTCCGGCACCTCCGGAACGGAGCCCGTGTGAAGATCGGCATCGTCTGCCCGTACGCCTGGGACGTCCCCGGCGGCGTGCAGTTCCACATCCGGGACCTGGCCGACCACCTGATCCGCCTCGGCCACGAGGTCTCCGTCCTCGCCCCCGCGGACGACGAGACCCCCCTTCCGCCGTACGTCGTCTCCGCCGGCCGCGCGGTCCCCGTCCCGTACAACGGCTCGGTCGCCCGTCTCAACTTCGGCTTCCTCTCCGCCGCCCGGGTACGCCGCTGGCTGCAGCACGGCGCCTTCGACGTCATCCACATCCACGAGCCGGCCTCGCCCTCGCTCGGCCTGCTCGCCTGCTGGGCGGCCCAGGGCCCGATCGTGGCGACCTTCCACACCTCCAACCCGCGCTCGCGGGCGATGATCGCCGCGTATCCGATCCTGCAGCCCGCGCTGGAGAAGATCAGCGCACGGATCGCGGTGAGCGAATACGCCCGCCGCACCCTCGTCGAACACCTCGGCGGCGATGCGGTGGTCATCCCCAACGGCGTGGACGTCGACTTCTTCGCCTCCGCCGAGCCCAAGGCCGAGTGGCAGGGACGGACGATCGGCTTCATCGGCCGGATCGACGAGCCGCGCAAGGGCCTGCCGGTCCTGATGAAGGCGCTGCCCGCGATCCTCGCCGAGGTACCGGACGCCCGGCTGCTGGTCGCCGGCCGCGGCGACGAGGAGGAGGCCGTCGCGGCGCTGCCCGCCGAACTGCGCTCCCGGGTCGAATTCCTCGGCATGGTCAGCGACGAGGACAAGGCCCGGCTCCTGCGCAGCGTCGACCTCTATGTCGCGCCCAACACGGGCGGCGAATCCTTCGGCATCATCCTCGTGGAGGCGATGTCGGCCGCGGCGCCCGTACTTGCCAGCGACCTCGATGCCTTCGCCCAGGTCCTGGACCAGGGCGAGGCCGGCGAACTCTTCACCAACGAGGACGCGGAGGCGCTTGCCGCTGCGGCGGTTCGTCTCCTGGGTGACCCGGCGCGCCTCGCCGAGCTGCGGGATCGCGGCACCCGCCACGTACGCCGCTTCGACTGGTCCACGGTCGGTGCCGACATCCTCGCCGTCTACGAGACGGTCACCACGGGGGCCACCTCCGTGGCCACGGATGAGCGGGTCGGCCCACGTAATCGCCTCTGGCCGGCGAAGGATTGACCGTCCGCTGCGCGGGGCTTGGGCGCGGGTGATGCTTGGGGGTGCCCCTCCGTTGCGGGTCCGCTGCGCGGGGCGTGGGCGCGGGTGACGCTTGCGGGTTCCTCGCCGTTGCGCCTGCGGCGGGCTGGGTGGTTGTCGGGTGCGGTGACGGGCCTCCGGGGCCTGGTGTGTGGACTGCTTCGCTTTACGTCCACACACCAGGCCCCTCCGGCCCGTCCCCTCCCGTGGGGGAGTGAGTGCAGGTGGGTGGGGGCGGGCGTCCGTAGGACGTGTCACGCCTGCTTCGCGAGGAGCAGTGGACCAGCGGCGGGCACCCCCACCAGCCGTTTTTCCCACCCACCAACGGGAGGGGACGGGCCGGAGGGGTAGGGGTGTGGGACGTAAAGCGAAGCAGTCCCACACCCCTACCCCGGAGGTCCGTCACCGCACCCCGACAGCCCCGCGCAGCGGACCGGCCCGCCGCCAGGCGCAACGGCGGAGGCACCCGCAAGCATCACCCGCGCCCAAGCCCCGCGCAGCGGACCCGCAACGGCGAGAAGCCACTACGGCGGATCAGCCGAAAACGTGGGAAGAAAAGAACGCGCCGAAGGCGCGTAAGGTGACGCGCCGTGACCACGTTCATCTGGATCGCCGCCGCGATCGTCCTCATCGGTATCTACCTCAGCTGGACGGCCGGCCGTCTCGACCGTCTGCACGCACGCATCGACGCGGCCAGGGCGGCCCTCGACGCCCAGCTGCTGAGACGGGCTTCCGTCGCGCAGGAGGTGGGTACCTCGGGGGTCCTGGACCCGGCCGCCTCGATCGTGCTCTACCAGGCCGCGCACGAGGCCCGGCAGGCGGAGGAGGACCACCGGGAGGTCGCGGAGAGTGAGCTGAGCCAGGCGCTGCGGGCGATCTTCGCGGAGGACGCGCAGCTGGAGGCCGTACGGGAGGCACCGGGCGGCGAGCAGACGGTCACCGAGCTCACCGCCGCGGTGCGCCGCGTCCCGATGGCCCGCCGGTTCCACAACGACGCCGTACGGGCCGCCCGCGCCGTCCGCCGCCACCGGGTGGTGCGCTATTTCCGGCTCGCCGGCCACGCTCCCTTCCCGCTGGCCTTCGAGATGGACGACGAGCCGCCGGCCGTCCTGGACGACCGCTCGGCCGGGAACTGAGCCGGACAGCGGGAACCGGGGGCGGGGGCCGCAGAAGGCGACTCCCGGCGGTGACGAGCCACTGACCTCTAATTGGCCCTTTTCCCGGGCCGCTCACAAACGGTTGTGTGGGCCCAGCAGTACAGCCACCCGCACTGAGTGAGGTCAAACGTGTCCAGCACGCCCACCACGCCCCAGAACCCCGAGACCGGAACCGCGCGCGTCAAGCGCGGTATGGCCGAGCAGCTCAAGGGCGGCGTGATCATGGACGTCGTCACGCCGGAAGAGGCGAAGATCGCCGAGGACGCGGGCGCCGTCGCCGTCATGGCCCTGGAGCGGGTCCCCGCCGACATCCGCAAGGACGGCGGCGTGGCCCGGATGTCGGACCCCGACATGATCGACGGCATCATCAACGCCGTCTCCATCCCGGTCATGGCCAAGTCCCGGATCGGCCACTTCGTCGAGGCGCAGGTCCTGCAGTCGCTCGGCGTCGACTACATCGACGAGTCCGAGGTCCTCACCCCGGCCGACGAGGTCAACCACTCCGACAAGTGGGCCTTCACCACCCCCTTCGTGTGCGGTGCCACCAACCTGGGCGAGGCGCTGCGCCGGATCACCGAGGGCGCGGCCATGATCCGCTCGAAGGGCGAGGCCGGTACCGGCAACGTCGTCGAGGCGGTGCGCCACATGCGCCAGATCAAGGGCGAGATCGCTCGGCTGCGCGGCTACGACCACAACGAGCTGTTCGCCGCCGCCAAGGAGCTGCGCGCCCCGTACGAGCTGGTCAAGGAGGTCGCCGAGCTCGGCAAGCTGCCGGTCGTGCTGTTCTCCGCCGGTGGTGTCGCCACCCCGGCCGACGCCGCGCTGATGCGCCAGCTCGGTGCCGAGGGCGTGTTCGTCGGCTCCGGCATCTTCAAGTCCGGCGACCCCGCCAAGCGCGCCGCCGCGATCGTGAAGGCCACCACCTTCTACGACGACCCGAAGGTGATCGCGGACGTCTCGCGGAACCTGGGCGAGGCCATGGTCGGCATCAACTGCGACACCCTCCCCGAGGCCGAGCGCTACGCCAACCGCGGCTGGTAGGACACCTAGATGAGCACCCCCACCATCGGTGTGCTGGCTCTCCAGGGCGACGTCCGCGAGCACCTCGTTGCGCTCGCCGAGGCGGACGCCCTGGCCCGGCCGGTACGCCGTGCCGAGGAACTGGACGAGATCGACGGCCTGGTCATCCCGGGCGGCGAGTCCACCACCATGTCCAAGCTGGCCGTCGTCTTCGGCATGCTGGAGCCGCTGCGCGCCTTCGTCCGCGCGGGCAAGCCGGTCTACGGCACCTGCGCCGGCATGATCATGGTCGCCGACAAGCTGCTGGACGCCCGTGAGGACCAGGAGACGTTCGGTGGCGTCGACATGATCGTGCGCCGTAACGCCTTCGGGCGGCAGAACGAGTCGTTCGAGGCGGCCATCGACGTCGCCGGGATCCCCGGCGGACCGGTCGAGGGCGTCTTCATCCGGGCGCCCTGGGTCGAGTCGGTCGGTGGCGCGGTCGAGGTCCTGGCGACGTACGACGGGCACACCGTGGCCGTGCGGCAGGGTAACGTCCTCGCCACGTCTTTCCACCCGGAACTCACCGGCGACCACCGGGTCCACGCCCTGTTCGTGGACATGGTGCGGCGGGCCCGGGGCTGATCCGAAGGGCGGGCCCCGGCGCTCCATCCGGGTGGTGGCCGGGTGACGGGCGGGAGTAACACCGTGTGACCTGGCCCCGGTAGGATCTAAGGCGTTCGTTTCAGATGTTGGTGACGCGAAGGAGACAGGCGGATGTCCGGCCACTCTAAATGGGCTACGACGAAGCACAAGAAGGCCGTGATCGATGCCAAGCGCGGCAAGCTCTTCGCGAAGCTGATCAAGAACATCGAGGTCGCGGCCCGTACCGGCGGCGCGGACCCGGACGGTAACCCCACGCTCTTCGACGCCATCCAGAAGGCCAAGAAGAGCTCGGTGCCCAACAAGAACATCGACTCCGCGGTCAAGCGCGGTGCGGGCCTCGAAGCCGGCGGCGCCGACTACGAGACCATCATGTACGAGGGATACGGCCCCAACGGTGTCGCGGTGCTCATCGAGTGCCTCACCGACAACCGCAACCGCGCCGCCTCGGACGTCCGCGTCGCCATGACCCGCAACGGCGGTTCGATGGCCGACCCGGGCTCGGTGTCGTACCTGTTCAACCGCAAGGGCGTGGTGATCGTCCCCAAGGGTGAACTGTCCGAGGACGACGTCCTGGGCGCCGTCCTGGACGCCGGTGCCGAAGAGGTCAACGACCTCGGCGAGTCCTTCGAGGTGCTCAGCGAGGCCACCGACCTGGTCGCGGTCCGCTCGGCCCTCCAGGAGTCCGGCATCGACTACGACTCGGCCGACGCCAACTTCGTCCCGACCATGCAGGTCGAGCTGGAGGAAGAGGGCGCGCGCAAGATCTTCAAGCTGATCGACGCGCTGGAGGACAGCGACGACGTGCAGAACGTCTTCGCCAACTTCGACGTCTCGGACGAGACGATGGCCAAGGTCGACGCCTGACCGGCGCGGCACACTCGGTCGTCTGACGGGCCGACGGGGACACACCCCGTCGGCCCGTCGGTTTGTCAGTGGCAGCCACTACTGTGCTGATCAGGGGGCATGCGCTTCCGAGGCAGGCACAGCTGACCGATAGGGCGAGGGGCGGGGACCGATGAAGGTGCTGGGGGTGGACCCGGGGCTGACACGCTGCGGCGTCGGGGTGGTCGACGGTGTCGCGGGGCGTCCGCTGACGATGGTCGGCGTCGGCGTCGTCCGCACCCCGGCGGACGCCGACATCGCCCAGCGCCTGGTCGAGATCGAGCGCGGGATAGACGCCTGGCTCGACGAGCACCGCCCCGAGTACGTCGCCGTGGAGCGGGTCTTCAGCCAGCACAACGTCCGTACGGTCATGGGCACCGCCCAGGCCAGCGCGGTCGCCATGCTGTGCGCGGCCCGTCGTGGGCTGCCGGTCGCGCTGCACACCCCCAGCGAGGTCAAGGCCGCCGTCACGGGATCGGGCCGGGCCGACAAGGCCCAGGTCGGCGCGATGGTCACCCGTCTGCTGCGGCTCGACGCGCCACCGAAACCGGCCGACGCCGCCGACGCCCTCGCCCTCGCCATCTGTCACATCTGGCGCGCCCCCGCGGTCAACCGCCTCCAGCAGGCGCATGCCGCGGCCCGTCGCGCCGCCCCCGTCCGCGCTCCCGGCGTCCGCCGGGCGACACCCCAGAAGGGCACCCGATGATCGCCTTCGTCTCCGGCCCGGTCGCGGCCCTCGCACCGGACTCCGCCGTCGTCGAGGTCGGCGGTATCGGCATGGCTGTCCAGTGCACGCCGGACACCCTCTCCGCGCTGCGCATCGGACAGCAGGCCAAGCTCGCCACCTCCCTCGTCGTCCGCGAGGACTCGCTCACCCTCTACGGCTTCGCCGACGACGACGAGCGGCAGACCTTCGAGCTGCTGCAGACCGCCAGCGGCGTCGGCCCCCGGCTCGCCCAGGCGATGCTCGCGGTGCACTCCCCGGACGCGCTGCGGCTGGCCGTCGCCACCGGTGACGAGAAGGCCCTCACCGCCGTGCCCGGCATCGGCAAGAAGGGCGCCCAGAAGCTGCTCCTGGAGTTCAAGGACCGGCTCGGGGAGCCGGTGGGCACCGGGCGCGCGGGCGTCGGCAGCGCCGTCACGGCCGGCTGGCGCGACCAGCTGCACGCCGCCCTGATCGGCCTCGGCTATGCCACCCGGGAAGCGGACGAAGCGGTCGCCGCGGTCGCCCCGCAGGCCGACGCGGCCGTCGCCGACGGCGGAGCGCCGCAGGTGCCGCAGCTGCTCAAGGCCGCCCTGCAGACCCTGAACCGCGCCCGATGACCGCCACCACCCGGGCCCCGCGCCCCCGACCGTTCGACCACGCAGGCGGCCCGGCCGCCCCGACCCCGCGAGGCAATCCGCAGTGAACTGGGACGACACCGCACCGCCCGCCACCGAGGACCCCGCCACGGGCGCACCCGACCGGCTGGTCGGGGCCGACGCGGACGGTGAGGACACCGCCGTCGAGGCCGCGCTGCGGCCCAAGGACCTCGAGGAATTCGTCGGCCAGGAGCGGGTGCGCGAGCAGCTCGACCTGGTGCTGCGCGCCGCCCGCGCCCGCGGCGCCACCGCCGACCACGTCCTGCTGTCCGGGGCGCCGGGCCTCGGCAAGACCACCCTCTCGATGATCATCGCCGCCGAGATGGGCGCCCCGATCCGCATCACCTCCGGCCCCGCCATCCAGCACGCGGGCGATCTCGCCGCGATCCTCTCCTCCCTCCAGGAGGGCGAGGTCCTCTTCCTCGACGAGATCCACCGGATGTCCCGGCCCGCCGAGGAGATGCTCTACATGGCGATGGAGGACTTCCGCGTCGACGTGATCGTCGGCAAGGGCCCGGGCGCCACCGCCATCCCGCTCGAACTTCCCCCGTTCACCCTGGTCGGCGCCACGACCCGGGCCGGTCTGCTGCCGCCCCCGCTGCGCGACCGCTTCGGCTTCACCGCCCATATGGAGTTCTACGCCCCCGCCGAGCTGCAGCGGGTGATCCACCGCTCCGCCGGGCTGCTGGACGTCGACATAGAACCGGAGGGCGCCGCCGAGATCGCCGGCCGCTCCCGCGGCACGCCCCGTATCGCCAACCGTCTGCTGCGCCGGGTCCGCGACTACGCCCAGGTCAAGGCCGACGGCTTGATCACTCGCGAGATCGCCTCCCAGGCCCTGGGGGTCTACGAGGTCGACGCCCGCGGTCTGGACCGCCTCGACCGCGCCGTGCTCACGGCCCTGCTCAAGCTGTTCGGCGGCGGCCCGGTGGGCCTGTCCACCCTCGCGGTCGCCGTGGGGGAGGAGCGGGAGACGGTCGAGGAGGTCGCCGAGCCGTTCCTCGTACGGGAAGGTCTGCTGGCCAGGACCCCCAGGGGCCGGATCGGGACCCCGGCGGCCTGGGCCCACCTGGGGCTCGTCCCGCCACAGCAGCAAGCGGGCGCCGGCGGGCAGCAGGGCTTGTTCGGAGCGTGACGGCGCGGGGACTCGCCCGGTCAGGAACTGCGGTGGGATGCTGGGCGTTGTTCCACTGGTGGGGACTCGCCTAGACTCCGCCGATGCCGTTCGTATGGACGGCATTCCCACCCCCGTATATGAGATCGCGCATCCGCGGTCGTGCGAAGGAATTTCCGTCCCGTGAATATCGTGACTCTCCTCCCCTTCATCGTCCTCATCGGGGCCATGTTCCTGATGACTCGGTCTGCCAAGAAGAAGCAGCAGGCGGCCGCGCAGATGCGCAACGAAATGCAGGCCGGCACCGGCGTCCGCACGATCGGCGGCATGTACGCCACCGTCAAGGAAGTCCACGAGGACACCGTCCTCCTGGAGGTCGCCCCCGGCGTGCACGCCATTTACGCCAAGAACGCCATCGGCGCCGTGCTTGCTGACGAGGAGTACAACCGCATCCTGGACGGTGCCGACCCGATCCACAGCGACGAGCCGGTCGTCCCGGATGACGCCTCCTCGCTGACCGGCGACGCCGCCGAGGCCGAGAAGGCCGACAAGATCGACCTGGGCAAGACCGCCGGGGCTCCGGCCGACGCCGAGCCCGCCGCCGGCGAGGCCAAGGACGCCAAGCCCGCCGACGAGGCCAAGGACACCGTCAAGGCGGACGCCGACACCGCCAAGGACGACAAGAAGTCCGGCGACGACGCGAAGTAGTCCGCCCCTACGGAACCGCGGAGCACGCGTGGTGTGTCGTGCACCGCGGTTCCGGGACGGTCTAGGCTCCGGCGGGGGCACGTCCCCACAAGACTTCGTGGCCCCTCGGCCGGAAACCCGGGCCGAGGGGTTGGACAGGGAGATACGAGAAGGTGGCAGCACCGAAGAAGGGCCGCAGGGCGCCCGCGAGCCAGGGGCATCCGGGCCGCACCCTGATCCTGGTCCTCATCGCCATGGCGGGGCTGATCGGAGGGATGTTCTACTCCGGCACGATGACGCCGCGACTGGGCATCGACCTGGCCGGCGGCACCAGCTTCACGCTGGCGGCCCAGAACCAGCCGGGTAAGCCCAACGCGATCAACGAGACCAATATGAAGACCGCCGCCGGCATCATGGAGCAGCGGGTCAACGGTCTCGGTGTGTCCGAGGCCGAGGTCCAGACACAGGGCAGCGACCACATCATCGTGAACATCCCCAAGGGGACGGACGCGAAGCAGGCCCGCGAGCAGGTCGGCACCACCGCCAAGCTCGGGTTCCGGCCGGTGATCACCACGACGATGGGCACCAAGACCCCCGAGCCCAAGCCCAACCCCTCCAAGAGCGGCGCGAACGGCAAGGGCGACAAGGCCGCGGGTGACCAGGCCAAGGACCAGCCCGGTTCCCAGCAGAAGGCGTCGTCCTCGCAGTCGCCGAGCGCCAAGCCGACGACGCAGGGCCGTGCGGTGACGGACGCGCTGAAGAAGGCACCGTCCGACAAGCCCACCCCCTCCGGCTCGGCCAAGCCCTCCACGCCTCCGGCTCCGCCGGTGCCCCCGACCGGCGCGGACGTTCCGCCGGCCCTCCAGAAGCAGTTCAACGCGCTGGACTGCTCGACGAAGCAGAGCCGCGCCACCGCCGCCGGGAAGGCCGCGAACGCCAAGCCGTCCGACCCGGTCGTGGCCTGCAAGGACGACGGGGCGCAGAAGTACGTGCTCGGCCCGGTCGGCGTCGAGGGCACGGACGTCAAGGACGCCAAGGCCGTCTTCGACAGCCAGAGCGGCCAGGGCTGGATCGTCCAGATGGACCTCACCGGCGAGGGCGGCAAGAAGTTCGCGGACGTCACCGGCAAGCTCGCCGCCAAGCAGCGGCCGCAGAACCAGTTCGCGATCGCCCTGGACGGCCAGGTCGTTTCCGACCCCTCGGTGGACCGGGCCATCACGGGAGGCTCCGCCACCATCTCGGGCGGGTTCACCCAGCAGTCCGCCGAGGACCTCGGCAACATGCTGTCCTACGGTTCCCTGCCGCTGTCCTTCAAGATCGATGACGAGACCACGGTCACCGCGGCGCTCGGCGGCGAGCAGCTGCAGGCCGGCCTGATCGCCGGCGCCATCGGTCTCGCACTGGTCATCGTCTACCTCGTCGCCTACTACCGGGGTCTGGCCCTGGTCGCGCTGGCGAGTCTGTTCGTCTCGGCGATCCTGACGTACACGATCATGACGTTGCTCGGCCCGACCATCGGGTTCGCACTGAACCTCCCGGCGGTCTGCGGCGCCATCGTGGCCATCGGTATCACCGCCGACTCGTTCATCGTCTACTTCGAACGCATCCGGGACGAGATCCGCGAGGGCCGCACCCTGCGCCCGGCCGTCGAGCGCGGCTGGCCGCGGGCCCGCCGGACGATCCTGGTCTCCGACTTCGTGTCGTTCCTGGCCGCCGCGGTGCTGTTCATCGTCACCGTCGGCAAGGTGAAGGGCTTCGCGTTCACGCTCGGCCTGACCACCGTCCTCGACGTCGTCGTGGTCTTCTACTTCACCAAGCCCCTGATGACGATGCTGGCCCGGCGGAAGTTCTTCTCCGACGGCCATCCCTGGTCCGGTCTCGATCCCAAGCGCCTGGGCGCCAAGCCGCCGCTGCGCCGTCGTCGCGGCGCCGCCCCCACCCAGACGAAGGAGGCGTGAGATGTCCAAGCTCGGAAACATCGGCGCCCGGCTCTACCGCGGCGAGGTCGGCTACGACTTCATCGGCAAGCGGAAGATCTGGTACGGCATCTCGATCCTCATCACCATCACGGCCATCGTCGGCCTGGCGGTGCGCGGCCTGAACATGGGCATCGAGTTCTCCGGCGGCGCGGTCTTCACCACGCCGCCGACCTCCGTGTCCGCCCCGAAGGCCCAGCACGAGGCCGAGTCGGCGTCGGGCGGCCACCAGGCCGTGGTGCAGAAGCTCGGCAGCGGCGCACTGCGCATCCAGATCAGCGGTCTGGACACCAAGCAGGCGGTGCCGGTGCAGGAGGAGCTCGCCAAGGACCTGAACATCCCGGTCCAGGACGTCAACACCCAGCTGGTCGGCCCGAGCTGGGGTGAGGAGATCGCCAACAAGGCCTGGCTGGGCCTGGGGATCTTCATGGTCCTCGTGGTGATCTATCTGGCGATCGCCTTCGAGTGGCGGATGGCGCTCGCCGCCCTGATCGCGCTGATCCACGACCTCACGATCACGGTCGGTGTCTACGCCCTGGTCGGCTTCGAGGTCACCCCCGGCACGGTCATCGGTCTGCTGACGATCCTCGGTTACTCCCTGTACGACACGGTCGTCGTCTTCGACAGCCTCAAGGAAGCCTCCAAGGACCTCACCAAGCAGACCCGCTTCACGTACGGCGAGATCGCCAACCGCTCGATCAACAGCACCCTGGTGCGCTCCATCAACACCACGGTCGTGGCGCTGCTCCCGGTCGCCGGTCTGCTGTTCGTCGGCGGCGGTTTCCTGGGCGCGGGCATGCTCAACGACATCTCGCTGGCCCTGTTCGTCGGCCTCGCCGCCGGTGCGTACTCGTCGATCTTCATCGCGACCCCGCTGGTCGCCGATCTGAAGGGCCGCGAGCCGCAGATAAAGGCACTGGCCAAGCGGGTGAAGGCGAAGCGTGCCGCGGCCGCGGCCAAGGACGCGGGCCAGGAGGACACCGAGGAGCCTGCCCCCGCCACGGCGGACGCCGAGGACGGCACCGCGGTCGTCGGGCCGCGCCAGCAGCCCGCCTCCCGTAACCGCGGACGCGGCCGCCCGTCGGGCAAGCGCCGGTGAGCGCCCCCGCGGAATTGCGTGAGCTCCTGCTCAGCCGGATCATGGACATCCCGGACCACCCGCAGCCGGGTGTGGTGTTCAAGGACATCACCCCGCTGCTGGCGGACCCGGCGGCCTTCGGCGCGCTGACCGAGGCGTTCGCCGAGCTGTGCGGGCGGCACCGGGTGGACAAGATCGTGGGTCTGGAGGCGCGCGGGTTCATACTCGCCGCTCCGGTCGCGGTCCGGACCGGCGTCGGCTTCGTCCCCGTCCGCAAGGCGGGCAAGCTGCCCGGCACCACGCTCGGGCAGGCCTACGAGCTGGAGTACGGCACGGCCGAGATCGAGATCCACGCCGATGCGCTGGCCCCGGGCGACCGGGTGCTGGTGATCGACGACGTCCTCGCCACCGGCGGCACCGCCGACGCCTCGCTGCAGCTCATCCGCCGCGCGGGCGCCGAGGTCGCGGGCCTGGCCGTGCTGCTGGAGCTCGGCTTCCTCGCCGGGCGGCAGCGCCTGGAGCCGGGCCTGAAGGGCGCTCCGCTGGAGGCCCTGATCACGGTCTGAGGCGGTTGCGCACAGCACCCCGGCAGCGGGGGCATCCGGAAGAATCCGGGTGCCCCCGCTGCTGTGTCATGTACGGAACCCTGGCCGCGGGGGAGCTGCGGCGCCGGGGTCGATACCATGGCACCCCGACCCATACGAGGTCCTGGGGTCCGGAACCGCCTGAGGAGTGCTCTTGCCAGACGAGGCCCAGCCGCTCTCCCCCGGACTGCGTCCGACGGGATCCGACGCCGCGCGCCCGGACGAGCCGAAGCCCACGGACGTGGCTTCCTCGGACGCGCCCCAGCCCGAGCGGCAGGGCGCGCCCGACGGCACCGCCACGCCCCGGCCGCCGGCCGGCCCGACCTCCGCGTCCCCGGCGCCCGCCGAGCGGCCCCGTACGGCGCCCAAGCCGGGGCCCGCCTCCTCCTCGTCCCAGTCGGCCGCCGTGCCGTCCCGGGCGCCCAAGCCGCCCGCCAAGGCCGACCAGCCCGCCGCCGCCAAGCCGCTGCCGCCCGCCCCCGCCGGCCGCTCCGGCTCCCCCAACCGGGTACGCGCCCGCCTGGCCCGCCTCGGCGTCCAGCGCTCCAGCCCGTACAACCCGGTCCTGGAGCCGCTGCTGCGGGCCGTCCGCGGCAATGACCCCAAGATCGAGACCGCGACGCTGCGCCAGGTCGAGCGGGCCTACCAGGTCGCCGAGCGCTGGCACCGCGGCCAGAAGCGCAAGAGCGGCGACCCGTACATCACCCACCCGCTCGCGGTCACGACGATCCTCGCCGAGCTGGGCATGGACCCGGCCACGCTGATGGCGGGCCTGCTGCACGACACCGTCGAGGACACCGAGTACGGCCTGGACACCCTGCGCCGCGACTTCGGCGACCAGGTGGCGCTGCTGGTCGACGGTGTCACCAAGCTGGACAAGGTCAAGTTCGGCGAGGCGGCGCAGGCCGAGACCGTCCGCAAGATGGTCGTCGCGATGGCCAAGGACCCGCGCGTCCTGGTCATCAAGCTCGCCGACCGGCTGCACAACATGCGCACCATGCGCTACCTCAAGCGGGAGAAGCAGGAGAAGAAGGCCCGCGAGACGCTGGAGATCTACGCTCCGCTCGCCCACCGCCTGGGCATGAACACCATCAAGTGGGAGCTGGAGGACCTCGCCTTCGCGATCCTCTACCCCAAGATGTACGACGAGATCGTGCGGCTGGTCGCCGAGCGGGCGCCCAAGCGCGACGAGTATCTGGCGATAGTGACCGACGAGGTCCAGGCCGATCTGCGCGCCGCCCGCATCAAGGCCACCGTCACCGGCCGCCCCAAGCACTACTACAGCGTCTACCAGAAGATGATCGTGCGCGGCCGCGACTTCGCCGAGATCTACGACCTGGTGGGCATCCGCGTCCTCGTCGACACCGTCCGCGACTGCTACGCCGCGCTCGGCACCATCCACGCGCGATGGAACCCGGTCCCCGGCCGGTTCAAGGACTACATCGCGATGCCGAAGTTCAACATGTACCAGTCGCTGCACACGACCGTGATCGGCCCCAGCGGCAAGCCCGTTGAACTCCAGATCCGTACGTTCGACATGCACCGCCGCGCCGAGTACGGCATCGCCGCCCACTGGAAGTACAAGCAAGAGGCGGTAGCGGGCGCGTCCAAGATCCGTACGGACGTACCGAAGAACGCCGGCAAGGGCCAGGACACCGTCAACGACATGGCCTGGCTGCGGCAGTTGCTGGACTGGCAGAAGGAGACCGAGGACCCCGGCGAGTTCCTGGAGTCCCTGCGCTTCGACCTGTCCCGCAACGAGGTCTTCGTCTTCACGCCCAAGGGCGATGTCATAGCGCTGCCGGCCGGTGCCACCCCCGTCGACTTCGCGTATGCGGTGCACACCGAGGTCGGCCACCGCACGATAGGGGCGCGGGTCAACGGGCGCCTCGTTCCGCTCGAATCGACCCTGGACAACGGCGACTTGGTGGAGGTCTTCACCTCCAAGGCGGCGGGCGCCGGGCCGTCCCGCGACTGGCTCGGCTTCGTCAAGTCCCCGCGGGCCCGCAACAAGATCCGTGGCTGGTTCTCCAAGGAGCGCCGCGACGAGGCGATCGAGCAGGGCAAGGACGCCATCGCGCGCGCCATGCGCAAGCAGAACCTGCCGATCCAGCGGATCCTGACCGGCGACTCCCTGGTCACCCTCGCGCACGAGATGCGCTACCCCGACATCTCCTCGCTGTACGCCGCCATCGGTGAGGGTCATGTCGCCGCGCAGGGCGTCGTCCAGAAGCTGGTGCAGGCGCTCGGCGGCCAGGACGAGGCCACCGAGGACATCGCCGAGTCGACCCCGATCCGCCCGCGTTCCAAGCGCCGTTCCAGCGCCGACCCCGGGGTGGTCGTCAAGGGCGTCGACGATGTGTGGGTCAAGCTGGCCCGCTGCTGCACTCCGGTGCCGGGCGACCCCATCATCGGCTTCGTGACCCGCGGCAACGGCGTCTCGGTGCACCGCGCCGACTGCGTCAACGTCGACTCGCTGTCCCGGCAGCCGGAGCGGATACTCGAAGTCGAGTGGGCGCCCACCCAGTCCTCGGTCTTCCTGGTCGCCATCCAGGTCGAGGCCCTGGACCGCTCCCGGCTCCTGTCGGACGTCACCCGGATCCTGTCCGACCAGCACGTCAACATCCTCTCGGCGGCCGTCCAGACCTCCCGCGACCGCGTCGCCACCTCCCGCTTCACCTTCGAAATGGGCGACCCGAAGCATCTGGGCCATGTGCTGAAGGCCGTGCGCAGCGTGGAGGGCGTGTACGACGTCTATCGGGTGACATCGGCCCGCCGACCGTAACCGCACACGAAAGGGCCCCGGCACGGAATCCGTGCCGGGGCCCTTCTCAACCACCTCCGCGGGAGCGGCGGCGGCTCACCGCACCATCAACCGCCGAACTCCTCCAGGCCCTTGAGCGCCTGGTCCAGCAGCGCCTTGCGGCCCTCCAGCTCCCGGCCGAGCTTGTCGGCCTTGGCGTTGTTGCCGGCCGCCCGGGCCGTGTCGATCTGCTTCTGCAGCTTGTCGACGGCGTCCTGCAGCTGGCCGGTCAGCCCCGCGGCACGGGCCCGCGCCTCGGGGTTCGTCCGGCGCCACTCGGTCTCCTCGGCCTCCTGGATGGCCCGCTCGACGGCGTGCATCCGGCCCTCGATCTTCGGGCGGGCGTCCCGCGGGACATGGCCGATGGCCTCCCACCGCTCATTGATCGAGCGGAACGCCGCCCGCGCGGCCTTCAGGTCCGAGACGGGGAGCAGCTTCTCGGCCTCGACGGCGAGCTCCTCCTTGCGGGTCAGATTCTCCCGCTGCTCGGCATCGCGCTCCGCGAAGACCTCACCGCGTGCCTGGAAGAAGACGTCCTGGGCGCCGCGGAAGCGGTTCCACAGATCGTCCTCGTGCTCGCGCTGGGCGCGTCCGGCGGCCTTCCAGTCCGCCATCAGCTCGCGGTAGCGGGCCGCGGTGGCCCCCCAGTCCGTCGAGTTCGACAGCGCCTCGGCCTCGGCGACCAGCTTCTCCTTCGCCTTACGGGACTCCTCGCGCTGCGCGTCCAGCGACGCGAAGTGCGCCTTGCGCCGCTTGGAGAACGCCGATCGGGCGTGCGAGAAGCGGTGCCACAGCTCGTCGTCCGCCTTGCGGTCGAGCCGGGGCAGGCTCTTCCAGGTGTCGACCAGTGCGCGCAGCCGTTCCCCGGCCGCCCGCCACTGCTCGCTGGCCGCCAGCTCCTCGGCCTCGGCGACCAGCTTCTCCTTGGCCTGCCGGGCCTCGGTGCTCTGCCGCGCCTTCTGTGCCTTGCGCTCCTCGCGACGCGATTCGACGGCCTCGACGAGCTTGTCGAGCCGCTTGCGCAGCGCGTCCAGATCGCCCACCGCGTGGTGTTCGTCGACCTGGGTGCGCAGATGCTCGATCGCGGTCGTGGCGTCCTTCGCCGACAGGTCGGTGGTCTTGACCCGGCGCTCGAGGAGGCCGATCTCGACGACCAGGCCCTCATACTTGCGCTCGAAGTAGGCGAGGGCCTCCTCGGGAGTTCCCGCCTGCCACGATCCGACGACCTGCTCGCCATCGGCGGTACGCACGTACACGGTCCCCGTCTCGTCGACGCGGCCCCATGGGTCGCTGCTCACAGCGCCTCCTCCACATGATGCCGACGGGGGCGTGCGGCCCCCCGGCATCGTCCACAGTTTCTGTCCGGCAGAGCCGCGCCCTGACCGGTCCGACGGGCTGAATTGCGGGTGAGGGTGGCAGCCGTCGGAGCAGGCACCCTACACAACGCCAATCTAGGCGACCGGCGGTCGGCTGTCCGCATCCAGCACGACCGAAATTCCGCGGTTCGTACAGCGAGCGCCGATGCATCACCCCCAGGTCGACCGGCAGGTCAGGACTTTTTGACGGTCGCCTTGTCGATCACGACGGTGGCGTTCGGCGCGGTGTTGCCGGTCTGCGGGTCGGGCGTCGAACCGGCCTTGGCGATCTTCTTCAGCACGTCCATACCGCCGGTGACGGTGCCGAACGGTGTGTAGTTCGGGGGCAGCTTGCTGTCCTGGTAGACGAGGAAGAACTGGCTGCCGCCGGAGTTGCGGGTCTTGTCGCTCCGGCCGTCATAGCGGTTGGCCATCGCGACCGTGCCCGCCGGATAGACACCGCCCTTGAGCCGGGAGTCCTTGAGGTTCTCGTCCGGGATGGTGTAGCCGGGGGTGCCCTGGCCGGTGCCCTTCGGGTCGCCGCACTGCAGGACGTAGATGTTCTGGTCGACCAGGCGGTGGCACTTGCTGTGGTCGAAGTAGCCCTGGCCGGCCAGGAAGGCGAAGGAGTTGACCGTGTGCGGCGCCTTGGCGGCGTCCAGCTTCAGCTCGACCGTGCCGCAGGTCGTCGCCAGCTTCGCGGAGTAGGAGGCCGAGGTGTCGAGGGACATCGCCGGCTCCTTCTTCCAGGTCTTGGTGGAGGGCGTGCCCTTGGCGGGCCTGCCGCACGGGTCCGGGGCCTTGGAGGGGGGCGGGGTCGCCGCCGCCCGGTCGGAGTCCTGGTCGTTGCCGGCCAGCGCGGTGGAGGCATAGGCGGTGACACCGGCGGCCAGCGCGACGGCCACGACGGACGCGATGATCACATTGCGGCGTTTGGCCTTCCGCTGGTCCGCGGACCGCCGTTGCTGCTGGCGCTCGTACTTCTCCCTGGCGAGCTGCCGTCTCCGCTGATCTCTGCTGACCACCGGTCGTCTCCTTCGTCCGATCACCGATCGCTGTCGGCCGCCGTGGCCGTACCGTATACGGGTTCGCCCTGCCGGGAGTCCCGCCGGTAGGCTCTGGAGCTGCCGAGATGTCCGGGAGCGGTCCCCGCGGACCGACCCCCACCACCGACCTTTAAGGACGAACGTGCTGATTGCCGGGTTCCCCGCCGGGGCCTGGGGCACCAATTGCTACTTGGTCGCCCCCGCCGCCGGCGAGGAGTGCGTCATCATCGACCCGGGCCACCAGGCGGCCCAAGGAGTCGAGGACGCGGTCAAAAAGCATCGGCTCAAGCCCGTCGCGGTCGTCCTCACCCATGGCCACATCGACCATGTCGCCTCCGTGGTCCCGGTGTGCGGCGCGCACGATGTCCCGGCCTGGATCCACCCCTCGGACCGCTACATGATGAGCGACCCGGAGAAGGCCCTCGGTCGCTCCATCGGTCAGCAGCTCATGGGCGAACTCACCGTGGGGGAGCCGGACGACGTCAAGGAGCTGAGCGACGGTGCCGCCCTGGAACTCGCCGGGATGGAGTTCTCCGTCGCGCACGCCCCGGGCCATACCAAGGGGTCGGTGACGTTCAGGATGCCCGAGCAGGCCGACATTCCGCCGGTCTTCTTCTCTGGCGACCTGCTCTTCGCCGGCTCCATCGGACGCACCGATCTGCCGGGCGGCGACCACGCCGAGATCCTGCAGTCGCTGGCGCGTGTGTGCCTGCCGCTGGAGGACTCGACCGTCGTCCTGTCCGGCCACGGCCCCCAGACCACCATCGGCCGCGAGCGCGCCACCAACCCCTTCCTGCGGGAAGTGGCCGCCGGCCCCGGAGGCGGCTTCAGTCCGGCTCCACGACGAGGAATGTGACGAGACCTTCCGTGAGCACCTTCAAGGCCCCCAAGGGCACGTACGACCTGATTCCGCCGCAGTCCGCCACCTATCTCGCGGTGCGCGAGGCGATCGCCGCGCCGCTGAAGAACTCCGGGTACGGCTACATCGAGACGCCCGGTTTCGAGAGTGTCGAGCTGTTCGCGCGCGGCGTCGGTGAGTCCACCGACATCGTGACCAAGGAGATGTACGCCTTCGAGACCAAGGGCGGCGACCAGCTGGCGCTGCGCCCCGAGGGCACCGCGTCCGTGCTGCGCGCCGCACTGGAGGCCAGCCTCCACAAGGCGGGCAACCTCCCCGTCAAGCTCTGGTACTCCGGCTCGTACTACCGCTACGAGCGTCCGCAGAAGGGCCGTTACCGCCACTTCTCCCAGGTCGGCGCCGAGGCCATCGGTGCCGAGGACCCCGCGCTGGACGCCGAGTTGATCATCCTGGCCGACCAGGCCTACCGCGCGCTGGGGCTGCGGAACTTCCGCATCCTGCTCAACTCCCTGGGCGACAAGGAGTGCCGCCCCGTCTACCGCGCCGCGCTGCAGGACTTCCTGCGCGGGCTCGACCTGGACGAGGACACCCGGCGCCGGGTCGACATCAACCCGCTGCGCGTCCTGGACGACAAGCGCGAGTCCGTGCAGAAGCAGCTCGACGGGGCGCCCAAGCTCCGCGACTACCTCTGCGAGGCCTGCAAGGCGTACCACGAGCAGGTGCGTGAGCTGCTGACCGCGGCGGGAGTGGCCTTCGAGGACGACGAGAAGCTGGTCCGCGGCCTGGACTACTACACCCGCACCACCTTCGAGTTCGTCCACGACGGCCTCGGCTCGCAGTCCGCGGTGGGCGGCGGCGGCCGCTACGACGGTCTCTCCGAGATGATCGGCGGCCCCGCGCTGCCGTCCGTCGGCTGGGCGCTGGGCGTCGACCGCACGGTGCTGGCGCTGGAGGCGGAGGGCATCACGCTCGACATCCCCGCCGCCACGGCCGTGTACGCGGTGCCGCTCGGCGAGGAGGCCCGCCGGGTGCTGTTCGGTGTGGTCACCGAGCTGCGGCGGGCCGGTGTCGCCACCGACTTCGCGTTCGGCGGCAAGGGCCTGAAGAACGCCATGAAGTCCGCCAACCGCTCCGGCGCGCGGCTGGCGCTGGTGGCGGGTGAGCGGGACCTGGCCGAGGGCGTCGTCCAGCTCAAGGACCTGGAGAGCGGTGAGCAGACCGCGGTCGCGCTGGACACCGTGGCCGAGGAGGTCCGGCGCACGCTGGGCTGAGCTGCGGGACGGCGGACCCCGAGGGGCCCGGACGGCGATCGGCCGGCCGGGCCCCTCGTGTGTGCCGGTTCTTCCGCTGTGCCGTTTCTTCCGCGCCGCCGGACGCCCGGGGTCAACGCCTGCCGTGCGTTCATCCCGGCGAAGGGATTCCGGCCCGGCGGCACCCGCGGTGGCCGGCCGCCGGGCGGGCGGAGAGGGCAGGCGGGAGTGGAGCGAACCTGAGAGAACGCTGTGTGCGGAGGGCTCTTCTTTATGTTCGTCGCACAGTGGGTCATGGTGGAGTTGGGGCAGAATGAACGGCGTGCCCGTGACCGGGCCCGCGCTCAGCCCCAACTCCCGAGGGACCGACGGAACGGCGATATGACGACGACAGAGCTTGACGACGTGTCCACCGACGACGACCGCGTGAGCGGCAGGGGCACCATCGGCTCGGGTCGCGGCCTCGCGTTGCTCCTGGTGATCACCGGCGCGCTGGGTCTGCTCGCGGCCTGGGTCATCACCCTGGACAAGATCGAGTTGCTGAAGGACCCGAACTACAAGCCGGCCTGCAGCCTGAACCCGATCATCTCCTGCGGCAACATCATGCAGAGCAAGCAGGCGGAGGTCTTCGGCTTCCCGAACCCGGTCGCCGGTCTGGTCGCCTTCGGCGCGGTCATCGCGATCGGCATGGCCCTGCTGGCCGGAGCCCGCTTCCGCCGCTGGTACTGGATCGGACTGAACGTCGGCACGCTGCTCGGCACGGTCTTCTGCATGTGGCTGATGTCCCAGTCGCTGTACGTCATCAACTCGCTGTGCCTGTGGTGCACGCTGACGTGGCTGATCACGATCCTGATGTTCTGGTACACCACCGTGCACAACCTCAAGCACGGGATCATCCCGGCCCCCGACGGGCTGCGCCGGGCCGTGCTGGAGTTCCACTGGGTCGTGCCGGTGCTCTGGTACGGCGTGATCGCGCTGCTGATCCTCACCAAGTGGTGGACGTACTGGAGCAGCCTGATCTGAGTCCCGCCCCACGCGCTGCCCGCGCCCCGGCCCGTCCTGACGGCGGCCGGGGCGTTGTCAGTGGGGTGGCTTAGGCTCGTGATCGTGGAGCCCGACCTGTTCACCGCCGCTGCCGAAGACCGCCAGGAGAAGGACCCCGCGGGGTCCCCGCTCGCCGTCCGGATGCGTCCGCGCACCCTCGATGAAGTCGTGGGCCAGCAGCATCTGCTCAAGCCGGGCTCGCCCCTGCGCCGGCTGGTCGGCGAGGGAAGCGGCGGCCCCGCGGGGCCGTCCTCGGTGTTCCTGTGGGGACCGCCGGGCATCGGCAAGACGACCCTGGCGTATGTCGTCAGCCAGGCGACGAACAAGCGCTTCGTGGAGCTCTCGGCGATCACGGCCGGCGTCAAGGAGGTCCGCGCGGTCATCGACGGCGCGCGGCGCGCCTCGGGCGGCTACGGCAAGGAGACCGTCCTCTTCCTGGACGAGATCCACCGCTTCAGCAAGGCCCAGCAGGATTCCCTGCTGCCGGCCGTGGAGAACCGCTGGGTCACCCTGATCGCCGCGACGACCGAGAATCCGTATTTCTCGGTGATCTCGCCGCTGCTGTCCCGCTCGCTGCTGCTGACCCTCGAACCCCTCACGGACGACGATCTGCGCGGGCTGCTGCGGCGTGCGCTGACCGACGCGCGCGGGCTGGCGGGCGCGGTGACCCTCCCCGAGGACACCGAGGGGCATCTGCTGCGGATCGCGGGCGGCGATGCCCGGCGTGCGCTGACGGCCCTGGAGGCCGGTGCCGGTTCCGCGCTGGCCAAGGGCGAGAAGGAGATCACCCTCCAGACGCTGGAGGAGTCCGTCGACCGGGCGGCGGTCAAGTACGACCGGGACGGCGATCAGCACTACGACGTCGCCAGCGCGCTGATCAAGTCCATCCGGGGCTCGGACGTCGACGCCGCGCTGCACTACCTGGCGCGCATGATCGAGGCGGGGGAGGACCCGCGGTTCATCGCCCGCCGGCTGATGATCTCGGCGAGCGAGGACATCGGCCTGGCCGATCCGACGGCCCTGCAGACCGCGGTCGCCGCCGCCCAGGCCGTGGCGATGATCGGCTTCCCGGAGGCGCGGATCACGCTGAGCCAGGCCACCATCGCGCTCGCCCTGGCGCCGAAGTCGAACGCCGCGTATCTGGCCATCGACGCCGCGCTGGCGGACGTCCGGGCCGGTCAGGCCGGTGCGGTGCCGCCGCATCTGCGCGACGGCCACTACAAGGGCGCCCAGAAGCTCGGCCACGGCCAGGGCTATCGGTATCCGCACGACCTGCCGGGCGGTATCGCGGCCCAGCAGTACGCCCCGGACGAGGTGCACGGCAAGCGCTATTACGAGCCCACCCGCCATGGTGCCGAGGCGCGCTACGCCGATGTCGTCGAGCGGGTCCGGGTGCGCCTGCGCTCCGACTCCGGCGAGAGCGCCGCCGAGTAGCCCCTCCGCCGGCCGGGCCGGGGCCGGTGCGTCGGCCTCCCGGGCACCGCCGG
Source organism: Streptomyces sp. G7(2002) (assembly GCF_028870195.1). Lineage (NCBI taxonomy): Bacteria > Bacillati > Actinomycetota > Actinomycetes > Kitasatosporales > Streptomycetaceae > Streptomyces > Streptomyces sp. G7(2002). Next base: position 2,050,638 of record NZ_CP102609.1, on the reverse strand, counting down.
CCGGCCGGGCGGCGGCCCCGGACTACTCGGCCGCCGCCTCGAAGAGGAGATGCATCGCCCGCCGCAGCTCCGCCACGTCCCGCACGGGCTCGGGGAAGTCGAACCGTGCGTCGAAGGAGTGCTGCTCGGCGTCCGTGAAGCGGACCCGCAGCCCGAAGCGGTCCAGGCCCACCGGCACGGCCCGGCCGCGCAGCCCGCAGACGTCCCCGCGGTCGCCCAGCAGGGCGCACAGCCCGCGCACCTGCTCGCTGTGCGCGGCGTGCAGATGCTGCAGCAGCTCCGCCTCATGGGCCGCCAGCGGATCGGGGGCGGCGTCGGCGAAGTCGTCCGGCTCGACGGACTCGGAGCCCCACAGATCGTCCACCGCGCCCTCACCGACCTCCAGGCGCAGCATCATCCAGGCGGTCCGCCCGTACAGGCCCGGAGCGGGGTCCAGCTGCAGCGCCTCGCCGATGCCGAGCAGCTCACCGACCGGGTGCCGCTCCGCGAGCAGCATCGCGGCCTCGGCGCGCCGCTCGTTGCGGACGGGGGTGAGCCAGCCGGCCACCCAGGCCCTTCCACGGATGCGATGAGGCACCGAAACCGGCGCGACATCCGTGATCTCCATCACGGCTGTCAGGTCGTCGTCCTGTGCGTGTGCCGCCGCCCGAGCCGCCGCGGAGTCGCCGGAAACCAGCAACAGCACGTCTCCGTCGGGTGTCACGGTCCGGCAGACCGGCGCCGAGAGGCCGGTCTCGTCGGGGTCCTCGACACCGGGGATGTTCAGAGACGCCATACCATTGGACTCGACGAGGGTTCGTACGCGCTCGGCGGCAGTGGGCTGCTGGGCGCCTTCCACGGGACGCGGCTGACCCGCCTCGGTGCGGTGTGCACCGGGCAGGGGGATCCCAGGTCGAAACATGCGTTCTCCTCGCGCTAAGGTAAGCCTCACCTAACTTACACGGAGGTCCGTTCCACGTGAACCAGTCGCGTCCCAAGGTCAAGAAGTCCCGTGCGCTCGGCATCGCGCTGACGCCGAAGGCCGTCAAGTACTTCGAGGCCCGTCCCTACCCGCCCGGCGAGCACGGCCGTGGCCGCAAGCAGAACAGTGACTACAAGGTCCGTCTGCTCGAGAAGCAGCGTCTGCGCGCGCAGTACGACATCAGCGAGCGCCAGATGGCGCGTGCCTACGACCGCGCTCGGAAGGTCGAAGGCAAGACCGGCGAAGCGCTGATCATCGAGCTTGAGCGCCGTCTGGACGCGCTCGTCCTGCGTTCGGGCATCGCCCGGACGATCTACCAGGCCCGCCAGATGGTCGTCCACGGCCACATCTCGGTGAACGACCGCAAGGTCGACAAGCCGTCCTTCCGCGTCCGCCCCGGCGACGTCGTGATGGTCCGCGAGCGCAGCCGCGAGAAGCACCCCTTCCAGGTCGCGCGTGAGGGTGGCTACGCCCCCGACGGCGAGACCCCGCGCTACATCGAGGTCAACCTGCAGGCTCTGGCGTTCCGCCTCGACCGGGACCCGAACCGCAAGGAGATCCCGGTGATCTGCGACGAGCAGCTCGTCGTCGAGTACTACGCCCGCTAAGCACCACAGCAGGCGCAGCACCGCGCTCAGCCCGCCGTCTCCCCGCCGCTCGCGGAGGGGGAGGCGGCGGGCTCGTTCGTGTCCGGCGGCACGATCCGTACCGTGCGGTGCGGGGCGGGCACCGGACCGGCGGGCCGCAGGACCCGGGCCACCGTCGCGTCCAGGCCGAGCCGCTCGCCGGTGCGCAGGGCACGCCCGTAGTGCTCGGCACCCAGCCGTTGCCGGGCCTGTTCCTCGCACAGCGCGTGCGGCCGGCGGAAGTAGCGCGAACCGAACAGCGGCAGCCCCACCGACGGCCAGATCCGCCCCGCGGCGCCCTGGAGCACCGCCGCCTCCTCCGCGTCCCCCTCGCCGAGCGTCACCATCGCCAGCAGCTCGATCGCCAGCACCACGCCCAGCAGGTCGTGGAAGGCGTGATGGACGGCCAGGGACTCCTCCAGCAGGGTCCGGGCCCGCTCGCCGTCGCCCCGCGACCAGGACGCGTACGCCAGCACGAACTGGGCGTAGGCCCGCGTCCAGCGCTCCCCGTGGTCCTCACACACCTCCAGGACGTCCTCGCACAGCCGCACCGCGTCCGCCGGCTCGCCCCGGAAGGCCACCGCCATCGCCAGCTCGACCTGCCCCAGCAGCACATTGCTGTTGAGCTCGCCGATCTCCCGGTAGCGCCGCAGCGCCCCGCGCAGCAGTTCCTCGGCGCGCGGCATGTCGTCGCAGACCAGCGCCAGACAGCCGGTGCGGTGCAGCGCGTAGGCGGCCGCGGTGGCGTTGCCGGTCCGCTCGGCCTCGTCGCGGCACTCCTGCAGGGCCCCCAGCGCGCCGACGGTGTCCCCCTGGAGCACCGCGACATAGCCGGCCACCCACAGCGCCTTCAGCCGTGCGTCGTCGTGGTCGCTCTCCAGCTCCAGGGCCCGGTCCAGCCAGTGCCGGCCCTCGGAGAGCCGGCCGCAGCCCACCCAGTAGAACCACAGGGTGCCCGCCAGGTACTGGCCCAGGTGCGTATCGGCGGGGCATTCCAGGCTCTGCTCCAGCGCCACCCGCAGATTGGGCAGCTCGGCCTCGATCCGGGCCGCGATCTCGGCCTGCCGGGAGCTGAACCAGTCCAGTTCGCACCAGGTGGCCAGCCCCAGATACCAGTCGCGGTGCCGGCGCCGCAGCCGGTCGCCGTCCGGGGTCGCCGCCAGCCAGCCCGCGCCGTAGGCCCGTACGGTGTCCAGCATCCGGTAGCGCACCCCGGCCGCGGTCTCCTCCCGCACCAGCACCGACTGGGCGACCAACTCCGCGATGACGTCGAGGAGTTCACCGGCCGGCAGCTCCGGGCCCGAGCAGACGTATTCGACCGCCTCCAGGTCGAACTGCCCGGCGAAGACCGACAGCCGCGCCCACAGCAGCCGCTCCTCGGGTGTGCACAGCTCATGGCTCCAGCCGATCGCGGTACGCAGCGTCTGGTGGCGCGGCAGGGCACCGCGGGCGGTGCCGGTCAGCAGCCGGAAGCGGTCGTCGAGCCGGTGGAGCACCTGGTCCACGGACAGCGCGCGCAGCCGTCCGGCGGCCAGCTCCAGCGCGAGCGGAATGCCGTCGAGCCGCTCGCAGAGCTCGGTGACCGCCGCCTCGTTGGCCGCCCCGACGGTGAAGCCGCCGAGCACGGCCGCTGCGCGGTCGGTGAACAGGGCGGTCGCATCGGCGGTGTTCAACGGCGCCAGCGCCACGTTCTGCTCGCCAGTGAGCCCGAGAGGCCGTCGTCCGGCGGCCAGCACCCGCAGCCCGGGGGCGCGGCGCAGCAGCTCCGCGGTCAGGTCGGCACAGGCGTCGACCAGATGCTCGTAGCCGTCCAGGATCAGCAGCAGTTCCCGGCCGGCGAGGTGGTCGCACAGCGCGGTGCGCACCGGACGGCCGCTGTGGTCGGCCGGCGCCAGTGCCTCGGCGACGGTGTGGTCCAGGAGATGCGGTTCGCGCAGGGACGACAGTTCGACCAGCCACACCCCATCGCAGAAGCGATCCTGCAAGATCGCTGCGCCATGGCCGGCGAGCCGGGACTTGCCGACGCCGCCGAGGCCGGTGAGCGTCACCAGCCGGGCCGATTCCAGATGCCGTGCCAGCGCGGCCAGTTCGTCGTCGCGGCCGATGAAGCGGTTGAGTTCCGCGGGAAGGTTCCCCTGCCTGCCCGGCGCCCGCAGACGCTCGGGAGAAGGGCGGGAGAGGGGACCGGGGCGCGTGAGGCGTCGCATGGCACACGGAGCGTACTCGGCAGGATGCGGACCGTACAATCACGCTGCCGGATTCCCCCGGCGGCCGCTGTGCGCCACCGGGAACGGGGTACGGACGGACAGTCACGGCGCGATAAGGTCAAGGTTGCCGTTCGAGCAGGACGAGAACCAGACCAAACCAGTCGGAGAGTGGTGCCAACGTGTCCGGTGGAGAGGTGGCCGGGATCCTCGTGGCCGTCTTCTGGGCGATCCTTGTGTCGTTCCTCGCCCTCGTGCTGGTGAGGCTCGCGCAGACGCTCAAGGCGACCACCAAGATGGTGGCCGAGGTGTCCGAGCAGGCCGTACCCCTCCTCGCCGACGCCTCCGCAACGGTCCGCTCCGCGCACACCCAGCTGGCCCGCGTCGATGCCATCGCCGCCGACGTCCAAGAGGTCACCGCCAACGCCTCCGCGCTCTCCTCGACCGTGTCCTCCGCCTTCGGCGGTCCGCTGGTCAAGGTGGCGGCGTTCGGCTACGGCGTGCGCCGCGCGATCGGCAAGAAGGGCGAACCGGAGCCGAAGCGCACCGTCGTCCTCGGCCGTACCCTGCCCGGCGCCCGCCGCGGCGGGCGCCGCAACCGTCGCTCCAAGGACTGATCACAGCGATGTTCCGCCGCGCATTCTGGTTCACCACCGGCGCCGCCGCCGGCGTGTGGGCCACCAACAAGGTCCACCGCAAGCTGCGCAAGCTGCAGCCCGACAGCCTCGCCGCACAGGCCGCGGACAAGGCCGTCGAGACCGGACACCGGCTGCGCCAATTTGCATTGGACGTACGAGCCGGAATGGCGGACCGTGAAGAACAGCTGCACGACGCCCTGGGGCTCGGCGAGCCGACCGAGGTGCGCGAGCTGCCGGCACCGCGCCGCGCGGTGCTCGAACCGCAGTACCGAACCACGAGAACAACCGGACACACCGGTCTGACCGGACCGACTGGAAAAGAGGACCACTGATGGAGTCGGCTGAAATCCGCCGCCGCTGGCTGCGCTTCTTCGAGGAGCGCGGGCACACCGTCGTGCCGTCGGCGTCGCTCATCGCGGACGACCCGACGCTGCTCCTCGTGAACGCGGGCATGGTCCCCTTCAAGCCGTACTTCCTCGGTGAGGTCAAGCCGCCCGCCCCGCGCGCCACCAGCGTCCAGAAGTGCGTCCGTACGCCGGACATCGAAGAGGTCGGCAAGACCACCCGGCACGGCACGTTCTTCCAGATGTGCGGCAACTTCTCCTTCGGCGACTACTTCAAGGAAGGCGCCATCAAGTACGCCTGGGAGCTGCTGACCGGCTCGCAGGCGGAGGGCGGCTACGGCCTGGACCCCGAGCGCCTCTGGATCACCGTCTACCTCGACGACGACGAGGCCGAGCGCATCTGGCACGAGGTCGTCGGGGTGCCCAAGGAGCGCATCCAGCGCCTGGGCAAGAAGGAGAACTACTGGTCCATGGGAGTACCGGGCCCCTGCGGTCCGTGCTCCGAGATCAACTACGACCGCGGTCCGGAGTTCGGCGTCGAGGGCGGCCCGGCCGTCAACGACGAGCGGTACGTGGAGATCTGGAACCTGGTCTTCATGCAGTACGAGCGGGGTGCGGGCACCGGCAAGGAGGACTTCGAGATCCTCGGCGAGCTGCCCAGCAAGAACATCGACACCGGCCTCGGCCTCGAGCGCCTGGCGATGATCCTGCAGGACGTCCCGAACATGTACGAGACGGACACCCTGCGCGTCGTCATCGACAAGGCCACCGAGCTCTCCGGTGTGCGCTACGGCGCCTCCGACGCCACCGATGTCTCGCTCCGCGTCGTCGCCGACCACATCCGTACCTCCACGATGCTCATCGGCGACGGTGTCACCCCCGGCAACGAAGGCCGCGGCTACGTCCTGCGCCGCATCATGCGCCGCGCCATCCGCAACATGCGGCTGCTCGGCGCCTCCGGCCTGGTCATCGGCGAGCTGATGGACGTGGTCATCAAGACCATGGGCCAGCAGTACCCGGAGCTGCTGGAGGACCGCCGCCGTATCGAGACGGTCGCCCTCGCCGAGGAGGCCGCCTTCGTCAAGACGCTGAAGGCCGGCACCAACATCCTCGACAGCGCCGTCACCGACACCAAGGCCGCGGGTTCCGCGGTCCTGCCCGGCGACAAGGCCTTCCTGCTCCACGACACCTGGGGCTTCCCGATCGACCTCACCCTCGAAATGGCCGCCGAGCAGGGCCTTTCGGTGGACGAGGACGGCTTCCGCCGTCTGATGAAGGAGCAGCGGGAGCGCGCCAAGGCCGACGCCCAGTCCAAGAAGAGCGGCCACGCCGACCTGTCCGCCTACCGTGAGGTCGCCGACAAGTCCGGCAGCACGGAGTTCACCGGCTACAGCGCCACCGAGGGCGAGTCCGCGATCGTCGGCCTCCTGGTCAACGGCGCCCCGGCCCCGGCCGCCCACGAGGGCGACGAGGTCGAGGTCGTCCTGGACCGCACCCCCTTCTACGCCGAGGGCGGCGGCCAGCTCGCCGACACCGGCCGGATCAAGCTGGACTCCGGCGCCGTCGTCGAGGTCCGTGACGTCCAGCAGCCGGTGCCCGGGGTCACGGTCCACAAGGGCGTCGTCCAGGTCGGCGAGGTGGTGCTCGGCTCGGCCGCGTACGCCACCATCGACGTCACCCGCCGGCGCGCCATCGCCCGCGCCCACAGCGCCACCCACCTCACCCACCAGGCGCTGCGCGACGCCCTCGGCCCCACGGCCGCGCAGGCCGGCTCGGAGAACTCCCCGGGCCGCTTCCGCTTCGACTTCGGCTCGCCGGCCGCCGTGCCCGGCGGGGTCCTCACGGACGTCGAGCAGAAGATCAACGAGGTGCTCTCCCGTGAGCTCGACGTCCATGCCGAGGTCATGAGCATGGAGGACGCCAAGAAGCAGGGCGCCATCGCCGAATTCGGCGAGAAGTACGGCGACCGCGTCCGCGTGGTCACCATCGGCGACTTCTCCAAGGAGCTGTGCGGCGGCACCCACGTCCACAACACCGCTCAGCTGGGCCTGGTGAAGCTGCTCGGCGAGTCCTCCATCGGCTCCGGTGTGCGCCGGGTCGAGGCCCTGGTCGGCGTGGACGCCTACAAGTTCCTGGCCCGTGAGCACACCGTCGTCTCCCAGCTCACCGAGCTGGTCAAGGGCCGCCCCGAGGAGCTGCCCGAGAAGATCTCCGGCGTCCTGGCCAAGCTGAAGGACGCCGAGAAGGAGATCGAGAAGTTCCGCGCCGAGAAGGTGCTGCAGGCCGCCGCGGGGCTGGCCGACGGCGCCAAGGACGTCCGCGGGGTGGCGCTGGCCGCCGGGCAGGTCCCGGACGGCACCTCCGCCGACGATCTGCGCAAGCTGGTGCTGGACGTACGCGGCCGGATCCAGGGCGACCGTGCCGTCGTCGTGGCGCTGTTCTCGGTCGCCAACGGCCGCCCGGTGACGGTCATCGCCACCAACGAGGCCGCCCGCGAGCGCGGCATCAAGGCCGGTGAGCTGGTCCGTACGGCCGCCAAGACGCTCGGCGGCGGTGGCGGCGGCAAGCCGGACGTCGCCCAGGGCGGCGGTCAGAACCCCGCCGCGGTGCCCGAGGCCATCGAGGCCGTCGAGCGCCTCGTCGGCGAGGCGGCCTGACGCGCGTGAGTGAGATGCGACGCGGCCGGCGCATCGCCGTGGATGTCGGGGACGCCCGTATCGGGGTCGCCTCGTGCGACCCCGACGGGGTCCTCGCCACCCCCGTCGAGACCGTGCCGGGACGTGACGTTCCGTCAGCACACCGCCGGCTCAAGGCGATCGTCGAGGAGTACGAGCCCCTCGAAGTCGTGGTCGGCCTGCCCCGCTCCCTCAGTGGGGGAGAGGGGCCGGCCGCGGCCAAGGTCCGGGCCTTCGCCCAGGAGATGGCCCGGAACATCGCCCCCGTAGGGGTCCGGCTGGTCGACGAGCGGATGTCGACGGTCACGGCCACCCAGGGCCTGCGGGCCTCGGGAGTCCGGAGCAAGAAGGGCCGCTCGGTGGTCGACCAGGCGGCCGCGGTGGTCATTCTGCAGAGCGCGCTGGAGACCGAACGCGTCTCCGGGGAACCTCCGGGCGAGAGCGTCGAAGTGGTCATCTGATCGCGGTACGGTAACGTTCCGCGCGATGTGCGGCGTTCGAACAGCCGCGCGTGCAAGTAGAGGCGGATCGGGTACAGCAAGCGCGCTGCCAGGCCGGAGTGCACCGCCTCTCGGCTCTAGGGGATCGATGACCGAGTATGGCCGGGGCTACGGCTCCGAACCGTGGCATCCCGAGGACCCGCTCTACGGAGACCAGGGTTCCTCCAGAGGCCAGGAGCAGCAGCCTCAGTGGGACGGACAGCAGGCCCACCGGTACCCCCAGCAGCAGGCTGACCCGTATGCCCAGCAGCACTACAACGGCGGCTGGGACGGTGCGCAGGGCGGGCAGCCGCCGTACGACCCGTACGACCCCTACGGGCAGCAGCCGCCGGCCGACCCGTACAGCGGGACGAACCCCGACTACTACGCCGCTCCGGACGCCTATCCGCCGCAGCACCAGCATCCGCACCCGCAGGCGATGCAGGGCCAGCAGGGAATGCAGCAGCAACAGCAGTACCAGCAGCCGCAGCACCCTCAGCACCCGGAGCCGCACTACAACGAGGGCACCGGCGCCGGCGACGACTGGCGGGCCGATCCGGGGCCGCGCGAGCCGGAGCCGGAGCATGCGTTCTTCGCGGACCACGGCGATGACGACGGCCGCGACGACCTCGACCCGCGCGAAGAGGGCCGGGGCGGCCGCGAGCGCCGCGGCAAGAAGAACAAGAAGAACAAGCGGCGCAGCGGCCGGGCCTGCCTGGTCGTGACCCTGCTCTTCGCCGGAGCCGTCGGCACCGTCGGCTATTTCGGCTACGACTTCATCATGAGCCACTTCGGCCCGGCCCCCGACTACGAGGGCGAGGGCACCGGCGAGGTCCAGGTCGACATCCCGGAGAATTCCACGATCCTGCAGATGGGGCTGGCCCTCAAACGGGCAGGCGTGGTCAAGAGCGCCGACGCGTTCTCCGAAGCCGCCACCGACAGCAAGAAGGACAAAGTCCTTCAGCCGGGGACATATTCCCTGCGCAAGCACATGTCCGCGGCCTCGGCCGTCGAGCTGATGGTGGACCCCAAGAGCCGCAACGGCCTCACGATCCGTGAGGGCCTGCGCTCCGGCGACGTCTACAAGCTCATCGACACGAAGCTCCACCTCAAGAAGGGCACGACCAAGGGCGTCGCCAAGACCGAGGCCAAGAGCCTCGGGCTGCCTTCCTGGGCCAAGAATGCGTCGAAGCTGAAGGACCCGCTGGAGGGCTTCCTCTATCCGTCGACCTACAGCGTCGGAGAGAAGGCCAAGCCGGCGGCGGTCCTCAAGCAGATGGTGGCGCGGGCGAACCAGGTCTACGAGCAGCACGACCTGGAGGGGAACGCGCAGAAGCTGCACCTCGAATCGCCGATGCAGCTGCTCACCGTCGCCAGCCTCACGCAGGCCGAGGGCAAGTACAAGCACGACTTCGACCGGGTCGCCCGGGTCGTCTACAACCGTCTCAAGCCGGACAACACCGAGACCTACGGCCTGCTCGACTTCGACTCGACGGTGAACTACGCCAGGTCCCAGAGCACGCTGGACACCGGATCCGTCGACGATCTGCGGAACTTCAACGATCCCTACAACACCTACAAGTTCAAGGGACTGCCGCCGGGGCCGATCGGCAACCCGGGCGAGGAAGCCATCAGGTCGGCGATCGACCCTGCCAAGGGCAACTGGTACTACTTCGTCTCGATCAACCCGGAAAAGACGCTGTTCGCCGAGACGAACGAAGAGCACGAACGAAACCGCCGCATTTACCTCAAGGAACAAGAGAAAGCCAAGCAATGAGCGCCACCCGTCGGGCTGCGGTACTCGGCTCCCCGATCGCCCACTCCCTCTCCCCGGTTCTGCACCGTGCCGCATACGCGGAACTGGGGCTGGAGGACTGGGCGTACGACCGCTTCGAGGTCGACGAGGCGGCGCTGCCCGGGTTTTTCGAGACGCTCGGTCCCGAGTGGGCGGGCCTGTCGCTGACCATGCCGCTCAAACGGGCGGTGATCCCACTGCTCGACGAGATCAGCTCCACCGCGGAGGCCGTCGAGGCGGTGAACACCGTCGTCCTCACCGCCGACGGGCGCCGCCTCGGCGACAACACCGACATCCCCGGCATGGTCGCCGCCCTGCGTGAGCGCGGGGTGCGGCAGGTCGAGCGGGCGTCGGTCCTGGGCGCGGGCGCCACCGCCTCCTCCGCGCTCGCCGCGCTCTCCCGGATCTGCACCGGCGAGGTCACCGCGTATGTCCGCAGCGAGGCGCGTGCCGAGGAGATGCGTGGCTGGGGCGAGCGGCTCGGGATCACGGTCCGCACCGCCGCCTGGGAGGACGCCGCCGCGGCCTTCGAGGCGCCGTTGACGATCGCCACCACCCCGGCGGGGACCACCGACGCGCTCGCCGCCGCCGTCCCCGACCGGCCCGGCACGCTCTTCGATGTGCTCTACGAGCCCTGGCCGACGGCGCTGGCCACGGCCTGGGCCGACCGCGGCGGTGCCGTGGTGGGCGGCCTGGATCTGCTGGTCCACCAGGCCGTGCTGCAGGTGGAGCAGATGACGGGCCGGTCACCGGCGCCGCTGGCCGCGATGCGCAAGGCCGGCGAGGTGGCGCTCGCCGCCCGCTGACCCGCCCTGCCGGGCCCGGTCCGCCCGGTCCGGCCCGTACGTCCCCGCGCGCCCGGTCCGCACCCTGGACTGGGCGCCGGTCGTCCCGCGCGACGTGGGAGGATCAGGGGAAGACCGTACGCGGATGAGCAGTACATGAGGAGCACCGTTGAGCAGGTTGCGCTGGCTGACGGCGGGGGAGTCGCACGGCCCCGCACTCGTGGCGACGCTGGAGGGCCTTCCGGCCGGAGTGCCGATCACCACGGAGATGGTGGCGGACGCGCTGGCCCGGCGCCGGCTCGGCTATGGCCGCGGTGCCCGGATGAAGTTCGAGCAGGACCAGGTGACCTTCCTGGGCGGCGTGCGGCACGGTCTGTCGCTGGGCTCGCCGGTGGCGATCATGGTCGGCAACACCGAGTGGCCCAAGTGGGAGCAGGTGATGGCGGCCGACCCGGTGGACCCGGAGGAGCTGGCCGCGCTGGCCCGTAACGCGCCGCTGACCCGTCCCCGCCCCGGCCACGCCGACCTCGCCGGTATGCAGAAGTACGGCTTCGACGAGGCCCGCCCGATCCTGGAGCGCGCCTCCGCCCGTGAGACCGCAGCCCGGGTCGCCCTCGGCACGGTCGCCCGTTCCTTCCTCAAGGAGACGGCCGGCATCGAGATCGTCTCGCATGTCGTCGAGCTGGCCGCGGCCAAGGCCCCGTACGGCGTCGTCCCCAAGCCTTCCGACGTCGAGAAGCTGGACGCCGACCCGGTGCGCTGCCTGGACGCGGACGCGAGCAAGGCGATGGTCGCCGAGATCGACCAGGCCCACAAGGACGGCGACACCCTCGGCGGGGTCGTCGAGGTGCTGGCCTACGGCGTGCCGGTGGGTCTCGGCTCGCATGTGCACTGGGACCGGCGTCTGGACGCACGGCTGGCCGCCGCCCTCATGGGCATCCAGGCCATCAAGGGCGTCGAGGTCGGCGACGGCTTCGACCTGGCACGGGTGCCGGGCTCGAAGGCGCACGACGAGATCGTCTCCACCGATGACGGGATCAAGCGCAGCTCCGGCCGCTCCGGCGGCACCGAGGGCGGGCTGACGACCGGCGAGCTGCTGCGGGTGCGCGCCGCGATGAAGCCGATCGCGACGGTGCCGAAGGCGCTGGCGACCATCGATGTGACCACCGGTGAGGCGGCCAAGGCGCACCACCAGCGCTCGGACGTCTGCGCCGTGCCGGCCGCCGGTATCGTCGCCGAGGCGATGGTGGCCCTCGTGCTGGCGGACGCGTTGGTGGAGAAGTTCGGCGGTGACAGCGTGCCGGAGACCCGCCGCAATGTGCAGACCTTCCTCGACAACCTGGCGATCCGATGACGTCGCCGGCCGTCGTGCTGATCGGCCCGCCCGGGGCCGGTAAGTCGACGGTGGGCGCGCTGCTGGCCGAGCGGCTGGGCGTCGGCTACCGGGACACCGACGCCGATATCGTCGAAACGGCCGGCCGGCCGATCGCCGAGATCTTCATCGACCAGGGCGAGCCGTACTTCCGCGACCTGGAACGGGCCGCGGTACGTGACGCGCTCGACGGCCACCCGGGCGTGCTCGCGCTCGGCGGCGGCGCGATCCTCGACGAGGGCACCCGCAAGCTGCTGACCGGACTGCCGGTGGTCTTCCTGGACGTCCAGCTCGCGGACGCCGTCAAGCGGGTGGGCCTCGACGCGCCCCGCCCGCTGCTGGCCGTCAATCCGCGCAAGCAGTGGCGCGAGCTGATGGAGCGGCGCCGTCCGCTGTACACCGAGGTCGCGCGCGCCGTGATCGCCACGGGGGAGCGGACCCCCGAGCAGGTCGTCGAGGCGATCCTGGACGCTTTGGAGCTACGCCAGGCCGCGGGAGACGCCCCGCAGGCCGCCCACAGGGAGGAACAGGCATGACGGAGCAGGCCACCCGTATCCAGGTCGGCGGCACGGCGGGCACCGATCCGTACGAGGTGCTCGTCGGGCGGCAGCTGCTCGGTGAACTGCCCGGCCTGATCGGCGACGGGGTCAAGCGGGTCGCGGTGCTGCACCCGGAGGCGCTGGCCGCCACCGGCGAGGCGCTGCGCGAGGACCTGGCCTCCCAGGGCTACGAGGCGATCGCCGTTCAGCTGCCGAACGCCGAGGAGTCCAAGACCGCCGAGGTCGCGGCCTACTGCTGGAAGGCGCTCGGCCAGTCCGGCTTCACCCGCAGCGATGTGATCGTCGGCGTCGGCGGCGGTGCCACCACCGACCTGGCCGGCTTCGTCGCCGCGACCTGGCTGCGCGGGGTGCGCTGGATCGCCGTACCGACCACCGTGCTCGGCATGGTGGACGCGGCGGTCGGCGGCAAGACCGGCATCAACACCGCCGAGGGCAAGAACCTCGTCGGCGCCTTCCACCCGCCGGCCGGTGTGCTCTGCGACCTGGCCGCGCTGGACTCGTTGCCGGTGCACGACTACGTCTCCGGTCTGGCCGAGGTCATCAAGGCCGGCTTCATCGCCGACCCGGCGATCCTCGACCTGATCGAGTCGGACCCGGAGGCCGCCAAGCGCCCGGACGGTGCGCACACCGCCGAGCTGATCGAGCGGGCGATCCGGGTCAAGGCCGAGGTGGTCTCCGCGGACCTCAAGGAGTCCGGTCTGCGCGAGATCCTCAACTACGGCCACACCCTCGCGCACGCCATCGAGAAGAACGAGCGCTACAACTGGCGGCACGGCGCCGCCGTTTCCGTCGGCATGGTCTTCGCCGCCGAACTCGGCCGGATCGCCGGCCGCCTGGACGACGCCACCGCCGACCGGCACCGCTCCGTTCTGGAGTCCGTCGGGCTGCCGCTGACCTACCGGGGCGACCAGTGGCCCAAGCTGCTGGAGACGATGAAGGTCGACAAGAAGTCCCGCGGTGACCGGCTGCGCTTCATCGTCCTGGACGGCCTCGCCAAGCCGACCGTCCTGGAGGGCCCGGACCCGGCCATGCTGCTCGCGGCACACGCGGAGATCGCGGCGTGAGCAAGGGTGAACGGAAGGGGCACGGCATGAGCGGCAAGACCCGGCGGGTGCTCGTCCTCAACGGGCCCAACCTCGGCCGGCTGGGCTCCCGTGAGCCCGATGTCTACGGCGCCACCTCCTACACCGGACTGGTCGAGGAGTGCACCCGGCTCGGCAAGGAGCTGGGGTTCGAGGCCGAGGTCCGGGAGACCAACGACGAGGGCGAGATGATCCGCTGGCTGCACGAGGCCGCCGACGGATCGATTCCGGTCATCATCAACCCCGGTGCCTTCACGCACTATTCGTACGGCATGCGGGACGCGGCAGCCCAGCGCACCGCCCCGCTGATCGAGGTGCACATCTCCAACCCGTACGCCCGCGAGGAGTTCCGCCACAATTCGGTCATCGCGGCCATCGCCAGCGGTACGGTCGCCGGCTTCGGCATCGGCTCGTACCGTCTGGCGCTCCGCGCGCTGGCCGAGGAGCTGGACGGCTGACGCACCCTCGGGCACACCACGGCGCCCCCGGCCGTTCCCGCAGCGAGCGCCGGGGGCAGGAGGCCCTCCGGCCGCGTCCGGGAGGGTACCGTTCGCAGCGGTAGCACCCACGCCGACGGCCGTGGGGCACAACGGCCCCTCCGGGCCGGTGGGTTACCGCACGACGCACCGGGCAGACGGCCCGGCGCCTGGGGGCTCCACCCGGCGTGAGCCGGGGGAGCACCGCACCACGTCGACCGCACGAGACGGAGAGCCACCGGATGCAGTACGCAGTGGGGGCTCCGCTGCCGCCGCCCCGCGGGCAGGCATCAGGACCCGGGGCCGCCATGCACTGGACGCCCAACCCGGGAGGGCACACCCCGCCCACCTCGCCGCAGGCCCCTTCGGCCCCGCCGCCGGCTCCCGCTGCCCCGCCGCCCGCGCAGCAGCCCGCCCCCGGCCAGGGCTGGCACGGGCCCGCACCCCAGCAGGCCCCGCCCACCCCGCACAGCACGGACATCACCGGCCATGTGCCGCTGCCCCCGGGCGCCCCCGTGCCGCTGCCCAGCCCGCCCACCGATGCCGCACCGGACGCCGCGCACACGGCCGTCGCGGTGCTGCTCATCGGCCCGGCCGGGGCCGGCAAGACCAGCGTGGCGCGCCACTGGGCCGACACCCGGCGGGTGCCGACCGCGCACATCAGCCTCGACGACGTCCGCGAATGGGTGCGCGCCGGCTTCGCCGACCCGCAGGCCGGCTGGAACGACCACTCCGAGGCCCAGTACCGCCTCGCCCGTCGTACCTGCGGCTTCGCGGCCCGTAACTTCCTCGCCAACGGCATCTCCTGCATCCTCGACGACGCCGTCTTCCCCGACCGGCCGGTCGTCGGCCTGGGCGGCTGGAAGCGCCATGTGGGCCCCGGTCTGCTGCCGATCGTGCTGCTGCCCGGCCTGGAGATCGTGCTGGAGCGCAACGCCCGGCGCAGCGGCAACCGCCGGCTCTCCGACGAAGAGGTGGCCAGGATCCACGGGCGGATGGCCGGCTGGTACGGCTCCGGCCTGCCGATCATCGACAACTCCCAGCACGACGTCGCCACGACGGTGCGGGTGCTGGACGACGTCGTCGCCCGCAGCATCGCCAGCCCGCCCAACTGGTAGACGGGACGGCACCGCTCCCCCGGGCGGCCCCGCTCGACCGGCCGCCTCGGAGGAGTCGCCGTACGCTCGTGATATGTCCGAGTTGTACGCGGCCCGACGCACGCGTCTGCGCGACCGCGTAGCCGGGGCCGGAAGTGCCGCCGCACTGATCTCGCGCCCCGCGAACGTCCGCTACCTCACCGGCTGTGCGCCGCCCGGCGCCGCGCTGCTGCTGGGACCGGCCGACGATGTGCTGCTGTGCGGCAACCCGCTCAGCGGTGATCCCTCCGAGGGGCGCCCGGCCGACGACGTCCGGGTCTCGGTGCTGCCGACACGGGGCGGCGACCCGGTCGTGGCCGGCGCCGACCTGGCCGCCAAGGCCGGCGCGGACATCCTGGCCGTCGAGGAACACCACCTCACCGTCACCCGGCACCGGGCGCTCTCGCAGGTCGCGCCGCGGCTGCGGCTGAGCGATCTGGCCTGCGCGGTCGAGGCGCAGCGGCTGGTGAAGGACGACGACGAGATCGCCTGTCTGCGGATCGCCGCCGAGATCGCCGACCAGGCCCTGGGGGAGCTCCTGGAATCGATCCTGGTCGGACGCACCGAGCGGCATCTCGCGCTCGAACTGGAGCGGCGGCTGGTCGACCACGGTGCGGACGGCCCGGCCTTTCCGACCTCCGTCGCGACCGGCCCGAACGCCGGCCGCCCCGGGCATCTGCCCACCGACCGGCGGGTCGAGGAGGGCGACTTCCTCAGCGTCGGGCTGGGCGCCAATTACCGCGGCTACCGCTGCGAGATCGGCCGGACCTTCGTCATCGGCACCACGCCCTCGGACTGGCAGATCGAGCTGTACGATCTCGTTTTCGCAGCCCAGCGGGCCGGGCGCGAGGCGCTGGCGCCGGGTGTGGAGTGCCGCGAGGTGGACCGGGTGGCCCGCCATGTACTGGATGCCGCGGGGTACGGGGAGCGGCTCGGACCGTGGACCGGGCACGGTGTGGGACTCGAAATCGATGAGGACCCTCAGTTGTCCCCTGCCGCCATGGGTAAACTGGACGCTTGCGTGCCGGTCACCGTCGAGCCGGGGGTTCACATCCCGGGCCGTGGGGGTGTCCGGATCGACGACACACTCGTCGTCCGCCCCGAGGCGGACGGCGGGCCCGAGCTACTCACGATCACGACCAAGGAGCTGCTCGCACTCTGAGCCGTAGGGTTTCGGCGTGCGCTTCTCCGGGGTCCCACACCTGCAGTCCAGGAGATTCCGCAACCGTGGCATCCACGAACGACCTCAAGAACGGCATGGTGCTCAAGCTCGAAGGCGGCCAGCTCTGGTCCGTCGTCGAGTTCCAGCACGTCAAGCCCGGCAAGGGCCCCGCCTTTGTCCGCACGAAGCTCAAGAACGTGCTGTCCGGCAAGGTGGTGGACAAGACCTTCAACGCCGGCGTGAAGGTCGAGACGGCCACCGTCGACAAGCGCGGAATGCAGTTCTCGTACATGGACGGCGACTACTTCGTCTTCATGGACATGGACACCTACGACCAGCTGCACGTCGACCGCAAGTCCGTCGGTGACGCCGCGAACTACCTCATCGAGGGCTTCGAGGCGGTCGTGGCGCAGCACGAGGGCGAGGTGCTCTACGTCGAGCTCCCCGCCGCGGTCGAGCTGACCATCAAGCACACCGAGCCCGGTGTGCAGGGCGACCGCTCCACCGGCGGCTCCAAGCCCGCCGAGCTGGAGACCGGCTACTCCATCCAGGTGCCGCTCTTCATCACCACCGGTGAGAAGATCAAGGTCGACACCCGCACGGGCGACTACCTCGGCCGGGTGAACAGCTAACCGTGGCTGCCCGTACCAAGGCCCGTAAGCGCGCCTTCCAGATTCTCTTCGAGGCCGACCAGCGCGGTGCCGATGTGCAGTCCGTGCTCGCGGACTGGATGCGGCACGCCCGGACCGATCCCCGGCAGCCGCCGGTGAACGAGTACACCCTGCAGCTGGTCGAGGGATACGCGGACCATGTCAACCGCATCGATGAGCTGATCTCCACCTACGCGGTCGACTGGGACCTGGACCGGATGCCCGCGGCCGACCGCAGCATCGTGCGCCTCGGCGCCTACGAACTGCTCTGGGTGGACGACACGCCGGACGCGGTGGCGATCGACGAAGCGGTGCAGCTCGCCAAGGAGTTCTCCACGGACGACTCCCCGGCCTTCGTCAACGGCCTCCTCGGCCGGTTCAAGGAGCTGAAGCCGAGTCTGCGGCGCGAGGCGCAGTAGGCGGTCGGCAGAGCGTGTGAACGGGCCCGGAGCGAGGGGCAGTGCTCCGGGCCCTTCGCATGCCCGCAGAACGCCGTCAGAGGCTCTCGTGGGGGTACCGGCGAGAGCCTCTGACGCCCGGGAAGGCCGCCGGAATGCAGAACCGCCGCCCCGGAAGCCCGGAGCGGCGGTACGTTTCTGCAGGTACGAGGGGGGTCAGAGTTCCTCGTGTGACACGGCGCGGCGTGCATCGGCGTCGAGCACGCCCCAGCTGATCAGCTGCTCGGTCAGCACCGAGGGCGACTGGTCGTAGATGACCGCGAGGGTGCGCAGGTCGTCCTGGCGGATCGAGAGCACCTTGCCGTTGTAGTCACCGCGCTGGCTCTGGATGGTGGCGGCGTAGCGCTGCAGCGGGCCGGCCTTCTCCTGCGGGACATGGGCGAGGCGCTCCAGGTCGAGCACCAGCTTCGGCGGCGGCTCGGCCGCTCCGCCCGGTGTCGTGCCCGGCAGCAGCTCCTGCACCGGGACGCCGTAGAAGTCCGCCAGCTCGGCGAGGCGCTGCACGGTCACTGCGCGGTCACCGCGCTCGTACGAACCGACCACCACGGCCTTCCAGCGGCCCTGGGACTTCTCCTCGACGCCGTGGAGAGAAAGGCCCTGCTGGGTGCGGATGGCGCGGAGCTTGGCCCCGAGCTGTTTGGCGTATTCGCTGGACATAAAACTCCCCAGACGGCTGTATCGACATGCGGCTCCGCCGCGGGCTGGTAACTCACTGTGAGGTTACGCAGCGTAATCTGACTTCGTCAAGCGGAACGGGGCAGACCCTCACCCGTCAGGGGTGCGGACGGGTCCTGGAGGGCCTCCTGGTAGCCTGGGGCGCGTAATTCCGACGTCCTTTAAGGTCCGTCCCGTGAGGCGGAGAAGGAGGTCCGTTTCATATGGACGCAAGCAGTTCCGACACGACGGCTCAGCTCCCCGCACGCCCGGTGCTCGAAGGCCCGGACATCGCGCGGATGCTCACCCGTATCGCCCACGAGATCGTCGAGCGCGCCAAGGGCGCGGACGATGTGGTGCTCCTGGGGATCCCCACCCGCGGCGTCTTCCTCGCCCGGCGACTGGCCGCCAAGCTCGAAGAGATCACCGGCCGTACGGTCCCGGTCGGCTCGCTCGACATCACGATGTACCGCGACGACCTGCGCCTGGGCCCCGCCCGCACGCTCGCCCGCACGGACATCCCCGCCGACGGCATCGAGGGCAGGGTCGTCCTGCTCGTCGACGACGTCCTCTTCTCCGGGCGCACGATCCGCGCCGCGCTGGACGCGCTGGGCGACATCGGCCGGCCGCGCGCCGTGCAGCTGGCGGTCCTCGTCGACCGGGGTCACCGCGAACTGCCGATCCGCGCCGACTACGTGGGCAAGAACCTCCCCACGTCGCTGCGGGAGACGGTCAAGGTCCAGCTCACCGAGGAGGACGGCCGGGACGCCGTGCTGCTCGGCGTGAAGCACACCGCCCCGGCCGGCGAGCGATAGCGCACCGCGCAGCGACCCGGTGACCCCGGGCCCGCAGGCATGCCCGCTCAACGGACATTCCCGTACACCTCCTTCACCCACGGAGAAAACCGGATGAAGCGTCACCTCATCTCGGCCGCCGACCTCACGCGCGACGACGCCGTCCTGATCCTCGACACCGCCGAGGAGATGGCCCGGGTCGCCGACCGGCCGATCAAGAAGCTCCCCACCCTGCGCGGACGCACCGTCGTCAACCTCTTCTTCGAGGACTCGACCCGCACCCGCATCTCGTTCGAAGCCGCCGCCAAGCGGCTCTCCGCCGACGTCATCAACTTCTCCGCCAAGGGTTCCTCGGTCTCCAAGGGCGAGTCGCTCAAGGACACTGCCCTCACCCTGGAGGCGATGGGCGCGGACGCCGTCGTCATCCGGCACCACGACTCCGGCGCCCCGCACCGCCTGGCGACCTCCGGCTGGATCGGCGGCTCCGTGGTGAACGCCGGTGACGGCACGCACGAGCACCCCACCCAGGCACTGCTGGACGCCTTCACGATGCGCCGCCGCCTCGTCGGCGCCGACGAGGGCCTGGGCCAGGACCTCGCCGGCCGCCGCATCACCATCGTCGGCGACATCCTGCACAGCCGGGTCGCCCGCTCCAACGTCCATCTGCTGCACACCCTGGGTGCCGAGGTCACCCTGGTCGCGCCGCCGACGCTGGTGCCGATCGGGGTCGAGCAGTGGCCCTGCGAGGTCTCGTACGACCTGGACGCCGTGGTTGCCAAGTCCGACGCGGTGATGATGCTGCGCGTCCAGCGCGAGCGGATGAACGCGGCGTTCTTCCCGACCGAGCGGGAGTACGCGCGGCGCTACGGCCTGGACGGCGACCGGATGTCCCGGATGCCGGAGCACGCGATCGTGATGCACCCCGGCCCGATGAACCGCGGTATGGAGATCACCGCCGAGGTCGCCGACTCGCCGCGCTGCACGGCCGTCGAGCAGGTCACCAACGGCGTCAGCATCCGGATGGCCGTCCTGTATCTGCTGCTGGGCGGCAACGAGCCCGCCCTGACCGCCGGCAACGGCACCAGCACTCGCACCGAGGAGAGCAAGTAACCATGAGCAAGATCCTTATTCGCGGCGCGAAGGTCCTCGGTGGCGAGCCGCAGGACGTGCTGATCGACGGTGAGACCATCGCCGAGGTCGGGACCGGGCTGAGCGCCGAGGGCGCCCAGGTCATCGAGGCCGACGGCAAGATCCTGCTGCCGGGCCTGGTCGACCTGCACACCCATCTGCGCGAGCCGGGCCGCGAGGACTCCGAGACCGTGCTGACCGGCACCAAGGCGGCCGCGGTCGGCGGCTTCACCGCCGTGCACGCCATGGCCAACACCTTCCCCGTCGCGGACACCGCGGGCGTCGTCGAGCAGGTCTGGCGGCTGGGCAAGGAGTCCGGCTACTGCGACGTTCAGCCCATCGGTGCGGTCACCGTCGGCCTGGAGGGCAAGAAGCTCGCCGAGCTCGGCGCGATGCACGACTCGGCGGCCGGGGTGCGGGTCTTCTCCGACGACGGCAAGTGCGTGGACGACGCCGTGATCATGCGGCGCGCCCTGGAGTACGTGAAGGCCTTCGACGGTGTCGTCGCCCAGCACGCCCAGGAGCCCCGGCTCACCGAGGGTGCCCAGATGAACGAGGGCATCGTCTCCGCCGAGCTGGGCCTCGGCGGCTGGCCCGCGGTCGCCGAGGAGTCGATCATCGCCCGCGATGTGCTGCTCGCCGCGCACGTCGGCTCCCGGGTGCACATCTGCCACCTGTCGACGGCCGGCTCGGTCGAGATCGTCCGCTGGGCCAAGTCCAAGGGCTGGAACGTCACCGCCGAGGTCACCCCGCACCACCTGCTGCTCACCGACGAGCTCGTCCGCAGCTACAACCCCGTCTACAAGGTGAACCCGCCGCTGCGCACCGAGGCCGATGTCCTGGCGCTGCGCGAGGCGCTCGCCGACGGCACCATCGACTGCGTCGCCACCGACCACGCCCCGCACCCGCACGAGGACAAGGACTGCGAGTGGGGCGCGGCGGCCATGGGCATGGTCGGCCTGGAGACCGCGCTCTCCGTCGTCCAGCACACGATGGTCGACAGCGGCCTGCTGGACTGGGCCGGCGTCGCCGACCGGATGTCCTTCCGCCCGGCGCACATCGGCCGCCTGGAAGGCCACGGCCGCCCCGTCTCGGCTGGTGAGCCCGCCAACCTCACACTGCTCGATTCCGCTTACCGTGGAGAGGTGGACCCCGCGGGCTTCGCCTCCCGCAGCCGCAACACCCCCTACGAGGGCCGTGAGCTGCCGGGACGCGTCACCCACACCTTCCTGCGGGGCCGGGCAACGGTCGTCGACGGGAAGCTGGCGTGACTCCTCCACTGATCCACTTGGCCGAAGCGCAGAAGTCCGCGCCGGTCACCGACTGGGCCGCACGGATCGGCTGGGTCGTCGGTCTGCTGGTCTTCGTCGTCTTCGTCTACTGGCTGATGCGCCAGGGCTGGAAGTGGCGCGGCACGCTCCAGGGCGATCTGCCCGAGCTGCCCACCGCCCCTGCCGACGCGGGCGAGCCGAAGCTCAGGGCCGGCCCCTCGCCCGCCACCACCCCGAGTGGAGGCGGCAAGCCGCCGCTGACCATGTCTGGCCGCTACCACGGGTCCACGACCGCCGGGCAGTGGCTCGACCGGATCGTGGCGCGCGGTCTGGGCACCCGTAGCCGCGCCGAGCTGACCCTGACCGACCAGGGCCTGGACGTCGTACGGCCGGGCGCCGAGGACTTCTTCGTGCCGGCCGCCGCACTGCGCGGCGCCCGCCTCGACAAGGGCATCGCCGGCAAGGTCCTGCCCGAGGGCGGCCTGCTGATCGTCACCTGGCGGCACGGGGACAAGGAGATCGACTCCGGTTTCCGCTCCGACCGGGCGGGCGAGCACCCGGCCTGGGTCGCGGCCATCGACCGGCTGAGCACCACGCAGCAGGGCACCACCGAGCACAGCACCACCGAGCACCACACCAGCACCACCGAGCACACCGAAACGGAAGGCGCACGATGACGACCTCCACCAGGGGGACTGCCAAGATCCCCGCCGTACTCGTCCTGGAGGACGGCCGCACCTTCCGCGGCCGTGCCTACGGGGCCGTGGGGGAGACCTTCGGCGAAGCGGTGTTCTCCACCGGCATGACCGGCTATCAGGAGACGCTGACCGACCCCTCGTACCACCGCCAGGTCGTCGTCATGACCGCCCCGCACATCGGCAACACCGGTGTGAACGACGAGGACCCCGAGTCCGGGAGGATCTGGGTCTCCGGCTACGTCGTCCGCGACCCCGCCCGGCTCCCCTCAAACTGGCGCTCGGTGCGCTCGCTGGACGACGAGCTGGTCGCCCAGGGCGTCGTCGGCATCAGCGGCGTCGACACCCGTGCGCTGACCCGGCATCTGCGGGAGAGCGGTGCCATGCGGGTCGGCATCTTCTCCGGCGACGCGCTGCCCGACGAGGGCACGATGCTGGCCAAGGTGCGCCAGGCCCCCGAGATGCAGGGCGCCGACCTGTCCACGCAGGTCGCCACCGAGGAGTCCTACGTCGTCCCGGCGATCGGTACGAAGAAGTTCACCGTCGCCGCGATCGACCTGGGCATCAAGGGCATGACCCCGCACCGGATGGCCGAGCGCGGCATCGAGGTGCACGTGCTGCCCGCCACCGCCACCGTCGAGGACGTCTACGCGGTGAACCCGGACGGCGTGTTCTTCTCCAACGGCCCCGGCGACCCGGCCACCGCCGACCACCCGGTCTCCGTCATGCGCGGAGTGCTGGAGCGCAAGACGCCGCTGTTCGGCATCTGCTTCGGCAACCAGATCCTGGGCCGCGCACTGGGCTTCGGCACCTTCAAGCTCAAGTACGGGCACCGCGGCATCAACCAGCCGGTGCAGGACCGTACGACCGGCAAGGTCGAGGTCACCGCGCACAACCACGGTTTCGCCGTCGACGCCCCGCTCGACAAGGTCTCCGACACCCCCTTCGGCCGCGCCGAGGTCTCCCACGTCTGCCTCAATGACAACGTGGTGGAGGGTCTGCACCTCCTCGACCAGCCGGCCTTCAGCGTCCAGTACCACCCCGAAGCCGCAGCGGGTCCGCACGACGCCGCGTACCTCTTCGACCGCTTCGTATCCCTGATGGAGGGCCAGCGTGCCTAAGCGCACCGATATCCAGTCCGTCCTGGTCATCGGCTCCGGCCCGATCGTCATCGGCCAGGCCGCCGAGTTCGACTACTCCGGCACCCAGGCCTGCCGGGTCCTCAAGTCCGAGGGCCTGCGCGTCATCCTGGTGAACTCCAACCCGGCGACGATCATGACCGACCCGGAGATCGCCGACGCCACCTACGTCGAGCCGATCACCCCCGAGTTCGTCGAGAAGATCATCGCGAAGGAGCGCCCGGACGCGCTCCTGCCGACCCTGGGCGGCCAGACCGCCCTCAACACCGCCATCTCCCTCCACGAGGCCGGCACCCTCGACAAGTACAACGTCGAGCTGATCGGCGCGAACGTCGAGGCGATCAACAAGGGCGAGGACCGCGACCTCTTCAAGGAGGTCGTCGAGGCCGTCAACCGCAAGATCGGCCACGGCGAGTCCGCCCGCTCGGTCATCTGCCACTCCATGGACGACGTCCTGGCGGGCGTCGACGAGCTCGGCGGCTACCCCGTCGTCGTCCGCCCCTCCTTCACCATGGGCGGCGCCGGCTCCGGCTTCGCCCACGACGAGGAGGAGCTGCGCCGGATCGCCGGCCAGGGCCTGACGCTCTCGCCGACCACCGAGGTGCTCCTGGAGGAGTCCATCCTCGGCTGGAAGGAGTACGAGCTGGAGCTGATGCGCGACAAGAACGACAACGTCGTGGTCGTCTGCTCCATCGAGAACTTCGACCCGATGGGTGTGCACACCGGCGACTCGATCACCGTCGCGCCGTCGATGACGCTCACCGACCGGGAGTACCAGACCCTGCGGGACATCGGCATCGCGGTGATCCGCGAGGTCGGCGTGGACACCGGCGGCTGCAACATCCAGTTCGCGGTCAACCCCGAGGACGGCCGGGTCATCGTCATCGAGATGAACCCGCGGGTCTCCCGCTCGTCGGCCCTGGCCTCCAAGGCCACCGGCTTCCCGATCGCGAAGATCGCCGCCCGGCTCGCCGTCGGCTACACCCTCGACGAGATCCCCAACGACATCACCGAGAAGACCCCGGCGTCCTTCGAGCCGACCCTCGACTATGTCGTCGTCAAGGTGCCGCGCTTCGCCTTCGAGAAGTTCCCGGCCGCCGACGCCACGCTCACCACGACCATGAAGTCGGTCGGCGAGGCCATGGCCATCGGCCGTAACTTCCCCGAGGCGCTCAACAAGGCCCTGCGCTCCCTGGAGAAGAAGGGCAGCCAGTTCGACTTCGTCACCGAGCCGGGCGACAAGGCCGCGCTGCTGGAGAAGGCCAAGGTCCCGACCGACGGCCGGATCAACACCGTCATGGCGGCGATCCGGGCCGGTGCCACGCCCCAGGAGGTCTTCGACGCCACGAAGATCGACCCCTGGTTCGTCGACCAGCTCTTCCTCGTCAAGGAGATCGCGGACGAGATCGCGGCCGCCGAGAAGCTCCATCCGGAGATCCTTGCGGACGCAAAGCGCTACGGCTTCTCCGACGCCCAGATCGCCGCGATCCGCGGGCTGCGCGAGGACGTCGTCCGCGAGGTCCGGCACGCCCTCGGTGTCCGCCCGGTCTACAAGACGGTCGACACCTGCGCCGCCGAATTCGCCGCGAAGACGCCGTACTTCTACTCCTCCTACGACGAGGAGACCGAGGTCGCGCCCCGCGAGAAGCCGGCCGTGATCATCCTCGGCTCCGGCCCCAACCGCATCGGCCAGGGCATCGAGTTCGACTACTCCTGCGTCCACGCCTCGTTCGCGCTCAGCGACGCCGGCTACGAGACCGTGATGGTCAACTGCAACCCGGAGACCGTCTCGACGGACTACGACACCTCCGACCGCCTGTACTTCGAGCCGCTGACGCTGGAAGACGTCCTGGAGATCGTGCACGCCGAGACCCAGGCCGGCCCGGTCGCCGGTGTCGTCGTCCAGCTCGGCGGGCAGACCCCGCTGGGCCTGGCGCAGGCGCTCAAGGACAACGGTGTGCCGATCGTCGGCACCTCGCCCGAGGCGATCGACCTCGCCGAGGAGCGCGGCGCCTTCGGCCGGGTGCTGACCGAGGCCGGACTGCCGGCCCCCAAGTACGGCACCGCCTTCTCCTTCGCCGAGGCCAAGCAGATCGCCACCGAGATCGGCTACCCGGTCATGGTCCGCCCGTCCTACGTGCTCGGCGGCCGCGGTATGGAGATCGTCTACGACGAGCCCTCACTGGGGGAGTACCTCACCCGGCACGCCGGCCTGATCGACCGGCACCCGGTCCTCATCGACCGGTTCCTCGACGACGCCATAGAGATCGACGTCGACGCGCTCTACGACGGCCACGAGCTCTACCTCGGCGGCGTCATGGAGCACATCGAGGAGGCCGGTATCCACTCCGGCGACTCCGCCTGCGCGCTGCCCCCGATCACCCTCGGCGGCTTCGACATCAAGCGGCTGCGGGCCTCGACGGAGGCCATCGCCAAGGGCGTCGGCGTCCGCGGACTGATCAACATCCAGTTCGCGATGGCCGGGGACATCCTCTACGTCCTGGAGGCCAACCCCCGCGCCTCTCGTACGGTGCCCTTCACCTCGAAGGCCACCGCCGTGCCGCTGGCCAAGGCCGCCGCCCGGATCTCGCTCGGCGCCACCATCGCCGAGCTGCGCGCCGAGGGCATGCTGCCCAAGGCGGGCGACGGCGGCACCCTGCCGCTGGACGCGCCGATCTCCGTCAAGGAGGCCGTGATGCCCTGGTCGCGGTTCCGCGACATCCACGGCCGCGGTGTGGACACCGTCCTGGGCCCGGAGATGCGCTCCACCGGCGAGGTCATGGGCATCGACTCGGTCTTCGGCACCGCCTACGCCAAGTCGCAGACCGGCGCCTACGGGGCGCTGCCCACCAAGGGCCGCGCGTTCGTCTCCGTCGCCAACCGCGACAAGCGCTCGATGATCTTCCCGGCCCGTGAGCTGGTCGCCCACGGCTTCGAGCTGCTCGCCACCTCCGGCACCGCCGAGGTGCTGCGCCGCAACGGCATCAACGCCACCGTGGTGCGCAAGCAGTCCGAGGGCGAGGGGCCGGACGGCGAGAGGACCATCGTCCAGCTGATCCACGACGGCCAGGTCGACCTGATCGTCAACACCCCCTACGGCACCGGCGGCCGGCTCGACGGCTACGACATCCGTACCGCCGCCGTCGCCCGCGGCGTCCCCTGCCTGACCACGGTCCAGGCGCTGGCCGCCGCCGTCCAGGGCATCGAGGCCGTGTCCCGCGGAGACGTGGGCGTGCGTTCCCTCCAGGAACACGCCGAACATCTCACCGCGGCCCGCGAGGAGTAGCGGCCAGGAGGGGGACACCGAAACGGTGTCCCCCTCTTCATGAGCCCCCCCAGTTCCTCCTCAGCGCGGAAGGCACCACCCGACGATGTACCGCCTCTTCTTCCAACTGATCTTCAAGCGTATGGACCCCGAGAAGGCCCACCACCTGGCCTTCCGCTGGATCCAGCTGGCCGTGCGCCTCCCCGTGCTGCGCACCTTCCTCGCGGCCGCCCTCGCGCCCCGCTACAAGGAGCTGCGCACCGAGGCCCTGGGCCGCCGGATGCACGGCCCCTTCGGCCTGGCCGCCGGCTTCGACAAGAACGCCGTCGCCGTCGACGGGATGACCATGCTCGGCTTTGACCACGTCGAGATCGGCACGGTCACCGCCGAGCCGCAGCCCGGCAACCCCAAGAAGCGCCTCTTCCGGCTCGTACCGGACCGCGCGCTGATCAACCGGATGGGGTTCAACAACGAGGGCTCCGCGTCCGTGGCGGCCCGTCTGGCGGCCCGTAACCCGGTCTTCCCGGCCACCGTCGGCGTCAACATCGGCAAGACCAAGGTCGTCCCGGAGGCTGAGGCGACCGCCGACTACGTCACCTCCACCGAGCGGCTCGCCCGGCACGCCGACTACCTGGTCGTCAATGTCTCCTCCCCGAACACCCCCGGGCTGCGCAACCTCCAGGCCGTCGAGCATCTGCGCCCGCTGCTGACCGCGGTCCGCGAGGCCGCCGACCGTACGGTCACCGACCGCCGGGTCCCGCTGCTGGTCAAGATCGCCCCGGACCTCGCCGACGCGGACGTGGACGCGGTCGCCGACCTCGCCGTCGAGCTCGGCCTGGACGGGATCATCGCCACCAACACCACCATCGCCCGCGACGGGCTCGGGCTGACCTCCGACCCGAAGCTGATCGCCGAGACCGGCGGACTGTCCGGCGCGCCCGTCAAGGAGCGCTCCCTGGAGGTCCTGCGCCGCCTCTACGCCCGTGTCGGCGACAAGATCACCCTCATCGGGGTCGGCGGCATCGAGAACGCCGAGGACGCCTGGCAGCGCATCCTCGCCGGCGCCACCCTCGTCCAGGGCTACAGCGCCTTCATCTACCAGGGCCCGTTCTGGTGCCGTGCGATCCACAAGGGGCTGGCCGCCCGTCTGCGCAACAGCCCCTACGCCACCCTCGCCGACGCCGTCGGCGCCGAGCACAAGAAGGTGACCGCATGACCCTGCCCTTCGGTACGCGCCTTCGGCAGGCCATGGACGAGCGCGGCCCGCTCTGCGTCGGGATCGACCCGCACGCCTCGCTGCTGGCCGACTGGGGCCTGAACGACGATGTCGCGGGCCTGGCGCGGTTCACGCGCACGGTCGTGGAGGCCCTCGGCGAGACGGTCGCCGTCTTCAAGCCGCAGTCCGCGTTCTTCGAGCGCTTCGGCTCGCGCGGCCTGGCCGTCCTGGAGACCGCCGTCGTCGAGGCGCGCGAGCGCGGTGCCCTGGTCCTGATGGACGCCAAGCGCGGCGACATCGGTTCCACCATGGCCGCCTACGCCGAGACCTTCCTGCGCAAGGACTCACCGCTGTTCTCGGACGCCCTGACGGTCTCCCCGTACCTCGGCTACGGCTCGCTCCGGCCGGCCGTCGACCTGGCCCGCGAGAGCGGCGCCGGACTCTTCGTCCTCGCCCTC
Source organism: Streptomyces sp. G7(2002) (assembly GCF_028870195.1). NCBI lineage: Bacteria > Bacillati > Actinomycetota > Actinomycetes > Kitasatosporales > Streptomycetaceae > Streptomyces > Streptomyces sp. G7(2002). The sequence goes on along the minus strand of NZ_CP102609.1, from coordinate 2,022,615 downwards.
ACCTCCAACCCGGAGGGTGCGGAGGTCCAGCGGGCGGTGCGCGAGGACGGCAGGACCCTCGCGGCGACGATGCTCGGCCATCTTGCCGCCGAGAACGCCGGTGCCGAGCCGCTCGGCTCCTTCGGCGCTGTCGTCGGCGCCACGCTCGGCGATCTCTCCTCGTTCGATCTGGCGATCAACGGCCCGCTGCTCGCCCCTGGCATCGGCGCGCAGGGCGCCACCCCCGCCCACCTGCCGAAGGTGTTCGGGGACGCCGTACGCAATGTCGTCCCGAGCGTCAGCCGGGGTGTCCTTCGGCACGGTCCGGACGCCGCCGCACTGCGCGCCGCGGCGGACCGATTCGCCGACGAAGTGCGCACCGCGCTCGGCTGAAGCCCGTCAGACGGGGAATTTGGTCCCGAATTGTCCTGGTCAGCAGAGTCTGACCAGGACTTTTCGTCTGTTCTCGCTGACTCCGGCGCCCTCGGCCGCTAGTCTCCGTCGAGAGCACTGCACGTAAGCGCGTTGCTCGTTGCTCCGCACGTGTGGGGTGACTAGGTTCCACACTGGTCCGTATCCGACAGTTCGACATCCGAGGTGACGTAGGCGTGGCTCTTCCGCCCCTTACCCCTGAACAGCGCGCAGCCGCGCTCGAGAAGGCCGCCGCGGCTCGCCGGGAGCGCGCCGAGGTCAAGAATCGGCTCAAGCACTCCGGTGCTTCCCTCCATGAGGTCATCAAGCAGGGCCAGGAGAACGACGTCATCGGCAAGATGAAGGTCTCCGCCCTCTTGGAGTCCCTGCCGGGCGTCGGCAAGGTCCGCGCCAAGCAGATCATGGAGCGGCTCGGCATCTCCGAAAGCCGCCGTGTCCGGGGTCTTGGCTCCAACCAGATCGCGTCGCTGGAGCGCGAGTTCGGCAGCACCGCTTCCTGAATTTTCCGGCATCACCGGGAAGCTGGAATAATCGCTGCATGAGTTCTGCAGTCTCCCGGGGGACGACCCCCGCGCCCCCGGCCAGACAACCGCGACTGACCGTGCTCTCCGGCCCCTCCGGGGTCGGCAAGAGCACGGTCGTCGCGCATATGCGCAAGGTGCACCCCGAGGTCTGGCTTTCGGTTTCGGCCACCACCCGCAAGCCGCGCCCCGGGGAGCAGCACGGCGTCCATTACTTCTTCGTCGAGGACGAGGAGTTCGACAAGCTCATCGCCAACGGTGAGCTGCTCGAATGGGCCGAGTTCGCGGGCAACCGCTACGGCACCCCCCGCAAGGCGGTGCTGGACCGGCTGGAGTCCGGGGAGCCGGTCCTGCTGGAGATCGATCTGCAGGGCGCCCGCCAGGTCCGCGCCTCCATGGCGGAGGCCGAGCTGGTCTTCCTGGCCCCGCCGAGCTGGGACGAGCTGGTCCGCCGGCTCACCGGACGGGGCACGGAGGCGCCGGAGGTCATCGAGCGCCGGCTGGCCGCCGCCAGGGTCGAGCTGGCAGCGGAGAAAGAGTTCGATGTGACGCTTGTCAACACCTCCGTCGAGGACGTCAGCCGCGAGCTGCTAGCCTTGATGCTGAATCGATCCGGGGGCCGGAACACCAGCGGATGACCGCGCAGCTCCCCGGATCGTCCGAGACTTTTTGCTACACCCCCGCTTCATCCCCCTTCGGAAGGTAGAGAGTGTCCTCTTCCATCACTGCACCCGAGGGCATCATCAACCCGCCCATTGATGAGCTTCTCGAGGCCACCGATTCGAAGTACAGCCTTGTGATCTACGCCGCCAAGCGCGCGCGCCAGATCAACGCGTACTACTCGCAGCTCGGCGAGGGCCTGCTGGAGTACGTCGGCCCCCTCGTGGACACGCACGTCCACGAGAAGCCCCTGTCGATCGCGCTCCGCGAGATCAACGCGGGCCTGCTGACCTCCGAGGCCATCGAGGGCCCCGCCCAGTAAGCAGCTGAACAATTCACCAAGGGCCCGGCGGAGCGACCGCCGGGCCCTTGGTGTGTCATAGGGGCATACGGACGGACCTAGGTCGGGGAGCGGCGGAGCGATGGACAAGCGGGAGCGGGAGCGGCCCAGGGTCGTCCTGGGGGTCAGCGGCGGGATCGCCGCGTACAAGGCGTGCGAACTGCTGCGGCGGCTGACCGAGTCCGGGCACGACGTACGGGTGGTGCCGACTGCTTCGGCGCTGCACTTCGTCGGGGAGGCCACCTGGTCGGCGCTGTCCGGCAACCCGGCAGGCACCGAGGTCTGGGAGTCCGTCCACGAGGTCCCGCACGTCCGTATCGGCCAGGCCGCCGATCTCGTCGTGGTCGCCCCCGCCACCGCCGACCTGCTGGCCAAGGCCGCCCACGGCCTCGCCGACGATCTGCTGACCAACACCCTGCTCACCGCGCGCTGTCCGGTGATCTTCGCGCCCGCGATGCACACCGAGATGTGGGAGAACCCCGCCACCCAGGAGAACGTCGCCACGCTGCGCCGCCGCGGCGCGCTGGTCATCGAGCCCGCGGTCGGCCGGCTGACCGGCGTCGACACCGGTAAGGGCCGCTTCCCGGACCCGGTCGAGATCTTCGAGTTCTGCCGCCGGGTGCTGGCCCGCGGTGCCCGGGCGACGGAGCAGGATCTCGCCGGGCGCCATGTCGTCATCAGCGCGGGCGGTACCCGCGAGCCGCTGGATCCCGTCCGCTATCTGGGCAACCGCTCCTCCGGCAAGCAGGGCTACGCGCTCGCCCGTACGGCGGTGGCCCGCGGCGCCCGGGTCACCCTGGTCGCGGGCAACACCGAGCTGCCCGATCCGGCCGGTGTGGACGTGATCCACATCGGTACGGCCCGTCAGCTCCGTGAGGCCGTGCTGAAGGCCGCCGCGGAGGCCGACGCGGTGGTCATGGCCGCCGCGGTCGCCGATTTCCGCCCCGCCGTCTACGCCACCGGCAAGATCAAGAAGGTCGAGGGCCAGGAGCCGGAACCCATCGCCTTGGTGCGAAATCCGGACATCCTCGCCGAGCTCTCCGCCGAGCGGGCCCACCCGGGCCAGCTCGTGGTCGGCTTCGCCGCGGAGACCGACGAGGTGCTCGCCAACGGCCGCGCCAAGCTCGCCCGCAAGGGCTGTGACCTGCTGGTCGTCAACGAGGTCGGCGAGCACAAGGCCTTCGGCTCGGCGGAGAACGAAGCAGTGATCCTCGCCACCGACGGAACCGAGACACCGGTGCCGTACGGACCCAAGGAAACCCTGGCCGACACGGTCTGGGACCTGGTCGCACCCCGCCTGGCCGAGACTCGTCGCTGAGGCGCCGAATCGGCCGCGGAATCACTCCGTCGGCCCTGCAAAATCGGGCATGTCCCCTTGACCCGGCACATCCTCAAGGTGATCGTCACTACCGTAAGTCGCGGTGTCCCAGGTCACGAGGGGTCCATAAATCGAGACCGTGTGCCCGAACGCCGCATCCGACCGATAAACTGGCGAGTGGATCGGGCCGAGCGCAGCTCTCGGCCCTTCCGCCAATGATCAGCCAGCAGCCGCTGCAACCCCAGGGAGCGATGTGTCCCGCCGCCTGTTCACCTCGGAGTCCGTCACCGAGGGCCACCCCGACAAGATCGCTGACCAGATCAGCGACACCATCCTCGACGCTCTCCTCAAGGAAGACCCGACCTCCCGGGTCGCCGTGGAGACGTTGATCACCACCGGCCTGGTGCACGTGGCCGGCGAGGTGACGACGAAGGCGTACGCCGACATCCCCAACCTCGTCCGCAACAAGATCCTGGACATCGGTTACGACTCGTCCAAGAAGGGCTTCGACGGCGCTTCCTGTGGCGTCTCGGTGTCCATCGGCGCGCAGTCCCCGGACATCGCCCAGGGCGTCGACACCGCGTACGAGAACCGCGTCGAGGGCGATGACGACGAGCTGGACAGGCAGGGCGCCGGCGACCAGGGCCTGATGTTCGGCTACGCCTGCGACGAGACCCCGGAGCTGATGCCGCTCCCGATCAACCTCGCGCACCGGCTCTCCCGCCGTCTCTCCGAGGTCCGCAAGAACGGCACCATCCCCTACCTCCGCCCCGACGGCAAGACCCAGGTCACCATCGAGTACGACGGCCACAAGGCCGTCCGCCTCGACACCGTCGTGGTCTCCTCGCAGCACGCCAGCGACATCGACCTCGACTCGCTGCTCGCGCCCGACATCCGCGAGTTCGTCGTCGAGCACGTCCTCAACCAGCTGGTCGAGGACGGCATCAAGCTGGACACCGACGGCTACCGTCTGCTGGTCAACCCGACCGGGCGCTTCGAGATCGGCGGCCCCATGGGTGACGCCGGCCTGACCGGCCGCAAGATCATCATCGACACCTACGGCGGTATGGCCCGCCACGGTGGCGGCGCCTTCTCCGGCAAGGACCCGTCCAAGGTCGACCGCTCGGCCGCCTACGCGATGCGCTGGGTCGCCAAGAACGTCGTCGCCGCCGGCCTCGCGGCCCGCTGCGAGGTCCAGGTCGCCTACGCCATCGGCAAGGCCGAGCCGGTCGGTCTCTTCGTCGAGACCTTCGGCACCGCGACCGTCGACACCGACAAGATCGAGCAGGCCATCGGCGAGGTCTTCGACCTCCGTCCGGCGGCCATCATCCGCGACCTCGACCTGCTCCGTCCCATCTACGCGGAGACCGCCGCCTACGGCCACTTCGGCCGTGAGCTGGAGGACTTCACCTGGGAGCGCACGGACCGGGTGGAGGCGCTGAAGAAGGCCGCGGGGCTGTAAGTCCCGTATCGCCCGTGTGACGTGCCACGGCCCCGGACCGCTCGGCGGTCCGGGGCCGTCGGCTGTCCACAGCCCACCCGGCACTGTCCGTGCGGTCTGCTAAGACTGATGCTGTGAGCAGGGAGAACGGGCGACCGGAGGCGGGGGCGTCGGATGCGGGCGAGCAGTTGGCCCTCATCCGGGAGGCCGTGCGGGAGACCAAGGCCGAGCGGGCGAAACCGCGGACCTGGCGGGGGGCCGAGCTGGCCGCCGAGCTGCCGGTGGCGCGGGTGCTGGTCGACAAGGGGCTGGTGCACCTCGACCGGTATTTCGACTACGCGGTCCCGGCGGCGATGGATCACGAGGCGCAGCCCGGGGTGCGGGTCCGGGTGCGCTTCGGGGCGGGGGAGAAGGGCGGCCGGCGCGAGGGCGGCAAGCTGGTCAGCGGGTACATCGTGGAGCGGGTCGCCGAGAGCGAGTACCGGGGGGTGCTCGCCCCGATCGCGCAGGTGCTGTCCTCCGAGCGGGTGCTGACGCCCGAGCTGCTGGGGCTGTGCCGGTCGGTCGCGGACCGCTATGCCGGGACGCTCGCCGATGTGGTGCAGCTGGCGGTGCCCCCACGACGGGCGCGCGCGGAGGCCAAGCCGTCGCCCGCCCCCTTGCCGCCGAACTCGCCACCGGAACCGGGAAGTTGGGAGCGCTATGGCGCGGGCGCCGGATTTCTGGCGGCGCTGACCAGGGGAGACGCGCCGCGGGCGGTGTGGACGGCGCTGCCCGGGGCGACCTGGCCGCAGGAGCTGGCGCGGGCGGTGGCCGCGGCGCTGGCGGGCGGGCGTGGTGCGCTGGTGGTGGTGCCGGACGGGCGGGCCGCGGCCCGGGTGGACGCGGCGCTCGGCGAGCTGGTCGGAGCGGACCGGCATGTGCTGCTGACCGCCGACGCCGGGCCCGAGGAGCGCTATCGCCGCTGGCTGGCGGTCAGCCGTGGCGCGGTGCGCGCCGTGGTGGGGACCCGGGCGGCGATGTTCGCGCCGGTCGCCGATCTGGGCCTGGTCGCCCTCTGGGACGACGGGGACGCCAGCCACAGCGATCCGCATGCCCCACAGCCGCATGCCCGTGAGGTCCTCATCCAGCGGTCGGTCCATGAGCGCGCAGGATTCCTGCTCGGCGGGCTGAGCTGCACGGTCGAGGCGGCCCAGCTGGTCGAGACGGGCTGGGCCCGCCCGCTGACCGCCGAGCGCGAACAGGTGCGGGCCGCGGCGCCTCTGGTGCGTACGGTCAGCGACGGCGACGAAGCCCGGGACGCCGCCGCGCGCGCCGCCCGGCTGCCGACGATGGCCTGGCAGGTGGTGCGGGAGGGCCTCCAGCGCGGACCGGTGCTCATCCAGGTCCCGCGCCGCGGATATGCGCCCCGGCTGGCGTGCGAACGGTGCCGCACCCCCGCGCGCTGCCGGGCCTGCGCGGGCCCGCTGGAGTCGCAGGACGCCGGTGAGCTGTGCTGCGCATGGTGCGGACGGCCGGAGCCGGACTGGCACTGTTCCGAGTGCGGCGGTGCCCGGCTGCGGGCCCAGATCGTGGGGGCGCGGCGGACGGCGGAGGAGTTGGGCCGGGTGTTCCCGGCCGTTCCTGTGCGGACCTCGGGGCGGGACCATGTGCTGGCCACGGTGCCGGGAGCCCCGGCGCTCGTGGTGAGTACACCCGGCGCGGAGCCGGTGGCCGAGGGCGGCGGGTATGCGGCCGCGCTGCTGCTGGACGGCTGGGCGCTGCTGGGGCGGCCGGATCTGCGGGCGGGGGAGGAGGCGCTGCGCCGCTGGCTGGGCGCCGCCGCGCTGGTCCGCGGCCAGGCGGAGGGCGGCACTGTCGCGGTGATCGCGGAGCCGACGCTGCGGCCGGTGCAGGCGCTGGTGCGCTGGGACCCGGTCGGCCATGCGGTCCGTGAACTGGCCGAGCGGGCCGAGCTGGGCTTCCCTCCGGTGTCCCGGATGGCCTCCGTGGCCGGCCGCGTCGAGGACGTCACCGAGCTGCTGAGATCCGCCGAACTCCCCGCGGGAGCCGAGGTGTTGGGCCCCGTACCGCTGCCGGTTCCGGACCCCGCGCGCCCGCGCCGGCCGGGCGATCCGCCGCCGGGCGAGCAGTGGGAGCGCGCGCTGGTCCGGGTCCGCCCCGGCCAGGGCGCGGCCCTCGCCGCCGCGCTCAAGGCCGCCCGCGCGGCCCGGTTGGTCAAGCGGGAGGGCGAGGCCGTACGGGTCCGGATCGATCCGCCCGATCTGGGGTGAGCGTCCGCGGGGGCGGGCGCGGGCGGTCCGGCCGGGGTGCGAGCGCCTGGCGGTGCGAGGAGGCGGCGCTCTGGGCTGCGAACGGCCCCCGCGACGCTGCGGGTGACTGCCCGCCTGCCGGCCTGCCCGCCGCTGTGCCCGCCTGCCCGCTGCCGCAACCGCGCGTACCGCCACCGGACATGACGCATCCCGGCCATGGCGCTTCCCCGAACATGCCCCCGCCCCGGACACGACCCCGCCCCGGACATGGCGCCGCCCCGGGACCAGGTCGGCGTCCCGGGGCGTTGGCGAGCGGCGTGGGGGCGAAGGCGCCCGGTGTCGCGGGTGGTTCAGCCGTTGCGGGGGCCGGGGAAGGCGCCCGGCCGGGCCGGTTCGTCGCGGGCGGCCGCGGAGGGCTGCGCGGGCATGGACCGGGCGGCCGGGACGGAGGCGGGGCCGGGCAGCCCCGCGGCCACGGTCACCGCACGGGGCGCGGAGGGCTCGGGCGAACGCACCACCGGCTCGGCGCCGTTGGCCTCCGCTGCGGGCTGGGCAGCGGCTCTGCGGGCGCCGTAACGGCGGTGTACGGCCTGTTTGGTGACGCCGAGCGCCGAGCCCACCGCGTCCCAGGAGAATCCCAGCGAACGGTCGAAGTCGACGGCGGCCGTGACAAGGGTTTCGACGCTGTCCCGCAGCTCCTGGGCGAGGCGCACCGTCGGAGCGGGCGCGCGTCCGTAGACGACGAAGCCCGCGGAGGGGCCCGTGCGACGCGGCCGGTAGACGTTGCCGAGCTGAGCGGTCAGCGTGCGCAGTGCGTCCACCTGCCGGCGCACCCGCTCGATGTCCCGCACCAGGAGATGCAGGCTGGCGCGCGCCTGGGCGTCGTGGGTTGCGTGGTCGGCCATGAGCAAGCCTCTCGAACCGGCGTGGAAAAGGAAGGATGCAAGCGAGCGGGCCGCCAAAGCGGCCCGGTCGGGTCAATGCTGTTTGACCAACGCGACAGCAGCGGCTCTGGTCACGGTATGGGGGCGTACGAGCTTCCGTACGAGGCGCGGGAAATCGTGTACGCCCCCTGGATGCACCGCCCATGGCCTGCGGCGGACCCATAGACTGGTGCGTCGTTCCGTTGCGTGTGAGAGGTAGTTCGCCACCCATGAGGCTTGTCTTCGCCGGCACCCCCGAGGTCGCCGTACCCGCCCTCGATGCCCTGATCGCCTCGGACCGGCACGAGGTCGTGGCCGTGGTGACCCGGCCCGACGCCCCCGCCGGCCGCGGCCGGAAGCTGGTCGCCAGCCCCGTCGCGGAGCGTGCGGAGGAGGCGGGCATCGAGGTGCTCAAACCCGCCAAGCCGCGCGACGAGGACTTTCTGGCCCGGCTCCGGGAGATCGCGCCGGACTGCTGCCCCGTGGTCGCCTACGGGGCGCTGCTGCCGAAGGCCGCGCTCGACATTCCCGCGAAGGGGTGGGTCAATCTGCACTTCTCGCTGCTGCCCGCCTGGCGGGGCGCGGCGCCCGTGCAGCATGCGGTGCTCGCGGGCGACGAGGTGACCGGTGCCTCGACCTTCCAGATCGAGACCGGCCTGGACTCCGGCCCGGTCTTCGGGGTGCTGACCGAGGAGGTCCGGCCGACGGACACCAGCGGCGATCTGCTCACCCGGCTGGCGTTCGCCGGTTCCGGGCTGCTGGTGGCGACGATGGACGGCGTCGAGGACGGCACGCTGCAGGCGGTGCCGCAGCCTGCCGAGGGTGTCACGCTCGCCCCGAAGATCGAGGTCGAGGACGCGAAGGTGGACTGGGCGGCGCCCGCGCTCCGCGTCGACCGGGTGATCCGCGGCTGCGCGCCCGCGCCCGGCGCCTGGACGGTCTTCCGCGGCGAGCGCCTCAAGCTGATGTCGGCCGTCTCCGCCGCGGACCACGCGGAGTTGGACCTGGCGCCCGGCGCACTCGCCGTCACGAAGAAGGCGGTGTACGTCGGTACCGGCAGTCACCCCGTGGAACTCATCTGGGTCCAGCCGCAGGGCAAGAAGCCGATGAAGGCGGCGGACTGGGCACGCGGAGTGCGTATCGAGGGCGGGGAGCAGCTGGGGGACTGACCCCTCATCGTGGGCCCTCGGGCCGCCGCCCCCGGGCCCGGTCCGGGTCCCGCCGCCCCGCGCGCTCGGGCCGGCGGGCCCGCGTAGGCTGGGACGGACCCCTCATCTCGTATCCGGAGCACCTTTTCTGTGAGTCAGCAGCCGCGCCGTCGCCCCAGCAAGCCCTATCGCCGCCCGCAGAAGGACCCGGTCAGGATCCTCGCGTTCGAGGCGCTGCGGGCCGTCGACGAGCGCGACGCCTACGCGAATCTGGTCCTGCCGCCCTTGCTGCGCAAGGCGCGTGAGGGCGGCGACTTCGACGCCCGGGACGCGGCGCTGGCGACGGAGCTGGTCTACGGATCGCTGCGGCGGCAGGGGACCTATGACGCGATCATCGCGCAGTGCGTGGACCGGCCGCTGCGGGAGGTGGACCCACCGGTCCTGGACGTGCTGACCCTCGGGGCGCACCAGCTGCTCGGTACCCGTATCCCGACGCATGCCGCGGTGAGCGCCAGCGTCGAGCTGGCGCGGGTGGTGCTGGGCGACGGCCGGGCGAAGTTCGTCAACGCGGTACTGCGCAAGATCGCGGCCCATGATCTGGACGGCTGGCTGGAGCGGGTCGCCCCGGAGTACGACGAGGACCCCGAGGACCACCTGGGCATCGTGCATGCGCACCCCCGCTGGATCGTCTCGGCCCTCTGGGACGCGCTCGGCGGCGGCCGGGCCGGCATCGAGGACCTGCTGGAGGCGGACAACGAACGCCCCGAGGTGACGTTGGTGGCCCGGCCCGGCCGCTCCACCGCCGAGGAGCTGCTGGCGGTGGTGGGCGAGGAGAGCGCGCTCCCCGGGCGCTGGTCCCCGTACGCGGTGCGGCTCGCGGAGGGCGGTGAGCCCGGCGCACTGGACCCGGTCCGTGAGGGGCGCGCCGGGGTGCAGGACGAGGGCAGCCAGCTCGTCGCCCTGGCGCTGGCGAACGCTCCCGTCGAGGGCTCCGACCGCGCCTGGCTCGACGGCTGTGCCGGCCCCGGCGGCAAGGCGGCGCTGCTGGCGGCGCTCGCCGCGCAGCGCGGCGCCGCCCTGCTGGCGTCGGAGAAGCAGCCGCACCGCGCACGTCTCGTGGCCCGGGCCCTGGAGGGCAACCCCGGCCCGTACGCGGTCATCGCGGCCGACGGCACCCGCCCCGCCTGGCGGCCCGGCGCCTTCGACCGGGTCCTGGTGGACGTGCCGTGCACCGGTCTGGGCGCACTGCGCCGCCGGCCGGAGGCACGCTGGCGACGCCGCCCGGAGGACCTGGACGGTTTCGCCCCGCTCCAGCGCGAACTGCTGCGGCAGGCGCTCGCGGCGGTGCGGGTCGGCGGCGTCGTCGGCTATGCGACCTGCTCACCGCACCCCGCCGAGACCCGGGCCGTGGTGGACGACGTCCTCAAGGGCCGGGGCGGCGAGCCGGTCGAGGTGGAGTGGATCGACGCCCGCCCCCTGATGCCCGGCGTCCCGGCCCTCGGCGACGGCCCGGACGTCCAGCTGTGGCCACATCTGCACGGCACGGACGCGATGTACCTGGCCCTGCTGCGCCGGACGGCCTGAGGGGCCGCTGTCTCCTCTTCTCGCGCCCCCGGGTGAGCAACTTTCAGCCCGTCCCCGGTTCGTACCGGGGGCGGGCTCATTGCGGCGCCCGCCCTGCCGTGCGGACGAGGCGCTCCACGCCCGCCCGCCCGGCGTGCGGGAGTGGAGCCCCTCGTCCGCAGCCCGCGACCGTCCCGCCTCCGACGGCCCCCCGGCAGCACGCCATACTGGGGGCATGGCCTTGATCAACCCCAGCATCCTGTCCGCAGACTTCGCCCGGCTCGCCGAGGAGGCGAAGGCCGTGGAGGGCGCCGACTGGCTGCACGTCGACGTCATGGACAACCACTTCGTCCCGAACCTCACCCTCGGTGTGCCGGTCGTCGAGTCGCTGAGCAAGGCGACGGACACCCCGCTCGATCTGCACCTGATGATCGAGGACCCGGACCGTTGGGCACCCCAGTACATCGAGGCCGGGGCCGGGTCCGTGACCTTCCATGTGGAGGCGGCGGCCGCGCCGGTGCGGCTGGCGCGGGAGATCCGGGCCAAGGGGGCGCGGGCGTCGATGGCGCTGAAGCCGGCCACGCCGATCGAGCCGTACGAGGATCTGCTGCCCGAGCTCGACATGCTGCTGATCATGACCGTGGAGCCGGGCTTCGGCGGCCAGGCGTTCCTGGACATCATGCTGCCGAAGATCCGCCGTACTCGTGAGCTGATCTCCCGGCACGGTCTGGAGCTGGCGCTCCAGGTGGACGGCGGGGTCTCGGCGGAGACCATCGAGCGGTGCGCGGAGGCGGGCGCCGATGTGTTCGTGGCCGGCTCCGCGGTGTACGGCGCGGACGATCCGGCCAAGGCGGTCCGGGACCTGCGCGAAAAGGCCGAGACGGCGACCGCGGCGGCGGGCTGGGGCTGCGCGCACTGAATTCCGGAACGGGGGCGCGGGCGGACCGGCCGGTTCCGGCCAGGGAAATCCCGCCGTGGTGCGGCCGTGCCGCCCCTTGGCCGTGGCGCCACCGAGCGTTCACGAGGGTCGGGGCGGTGATGGTCCCCGTTGCCCCCGGGTTTCTGAAAGGATGAGCAAAGACTCGATCAGATGCGCAAAAGGGGAGAATTTCGTGGTAGCCAGCCGCCCACAGTCCGGAATGGGCCCTGCCGAGCTGGTGCAGGCCGCGGCCATGGCCCGCCGTTTCTATCTTGAGGGCAAGTCGAAGATTCAGATCGCGGAGGAATTCGGCGTCAGCCGGTTCAAGGTCGCACGGGTGCTGGAGACGGCGCTGGAGCGTGATCTCGTACGGATCGAGATCCGGGTGCCCTCCGAGCTGGACGCCGAACGCTCCGACGCCCTGCGGGCCCGCTACGGCCTGCGGCACGCGGTGGTCGTCGAGTCGCCCGCCGACGCTCCCCCCGCCTTCGGCGGCCAGACCCCGCCCGAGGACGCCGCCGACCCGGAGAACCTCGGCGAGGTCGCGGCCGACCTGCTGGGCGAGCTCGTCGCCGAGGGCGATGTGCTGGGGCTGGCCTGGGGCCGCTCGACCATCCATATGGCCGCCGCGCTGCACCGCCTCCCGCCGTGCACCGTCGTGCAGTTGACCGGTGTCTACGACGCGGGGACCGCCGACCGCGGCTCCGTCGAGGCGGTGCGCCGCGCGGCCGATGTCGCCGGGGGCGAGGCCCACCCGATCTATGCGCCGATGCTGCTGCCCGACTCGGCGACGGCCGAGGCGCTGCGCCGGCAGACCGGCATTGCCCGCGCCTTCGACTACTTCGACAAGGTCACCGTCGCCTGTGTCTCCATCGGCTCCTGGGAGCCGGGCGTCTCGACCGTCTACGACATGCTGACGGAGCAGGAGCGGGAGCACTACGCCTCGCTGGGTGCCGCCGCCGAGATGTCGGCGCACCTCTTCGACGCCGAGGGGCGGCGGATCGGCCGGGACCTCGGCGAGCGGTGCATCACGGTCGAGGCGGACCGGCTGCGCCGGATCCCGGAGGTCGTCGCCATCGCGGGCGGCCGGCGCAAGGCCGCCGCGATCGGTGCGGTGCTGCGCTCCGGGCTGGTGACGAGCCTGGTCACGGACACCGCGGCGGCCGACCATCTGCTGCTGGAGACCGGCCCCGGGCCGCGCCCCGCACTCGACCGGGCGGACCCTGACGGGGCGTGACATACGCCGGAGCCCGGCGTGGCGCGGGGCGCCCGCGGCAGGCCGGTGCCGTGCCGCCCGCGGGCACCCGGGGCGCGGTCATCGACGAGCAGCCTGCGCGGGCCTGTGACAGCATCGGCGCATGGTGATCCGCTTCTCCCCGCGCCGCGCCGCCGCCATCGTCGGCGCGCTGCTCGCCGGGCTGCTCCTGGTGCTGACCGGGTGTTCCACGGGCGGTGGTGACAACGGGAGTTCGCAGGGCGCGCCACGGTCCACCGCCACGGCCGTGGGCGGTACGCCGAGCGCCTCCGGCCTTCCGGACTGGGTGCAGGGCATGCCGGCCGTTCCGGTCGGCGCGCTGCCCTCCCAGGCACGGGACACCCTGCGCCTCATCGATGCCGGCGGACCCTTCCCGTACGCCCAGGACGGAACGGTCTTCGGCAACCGCGAGCGACTGCTGCCCCGTCACCCGCGCGGCTACTACCACGAGTACACGGTCCCCACGCCCGGCTCACCGGACCGCGGCGCCCGCCGGCTCGTCACCGGTGAAGGCCATGAGACCTACTACACCGACGATCACTACCGGTCCTTCAAGGCGGTGCTCCGATGACGGCTCCCGTGCCCCGGCCGCTCGCGGCGGTGCTCGACGGCAGCACGCCCCCGGGAGTGCTGCCCTGGCCCGCGGAGCGCGCGGTGGCGGATGCGCTGGCCGCCGGGCGGGACGCCGGCTGGACCGGTACGTCCCTGGATCTCGACGGGGTCGCGGACAAGGCCGCCTTCATGGAGCGGTGCGTCCGCGCGCTGCGGCTGCCGGACTGGTTCGGCCGCAACTGGGACGCGCTCGCCGACTGCCTCACCGATCTGTCCTGGTGCCCCGCCGACCGCGGCCGGCTGCTCGTGGTGACGGGCTGGCAGGGCTATGCGGCCGCGGCGCCCGATGAGTGGAGCATCGTCGAGGGTGTGCTGGCGGACGCGGTGGGTTACTGGCGTGACACGGACACCGGCCTGGCCGTGATCATGGCCAGGGGGCGGGCCCGGCAGGGCGCCTAGCGCCGGCCGCGGCGGCCCGACCAGCGGCGATGCCGTGTGGTCCGCCGCCGGGGCAGATCATCCCGGCGCGGCAGGGACACACCGGGTGCCACGGGGCCTCTTGGGGGATCGCACACACGGCCGGCGGAGTGCTCAGACAATCATATGACCCCTGGTCAGGGCCCGTATCCTGGCCATATGCGATTCCTGAACCCGAAGAACGGCGCGCTCGAAGAGAGTTCTTCGGTGCCCTACGACCTGACCTACGACGATGTGTTCATGGTGCCCGGCCGGTCCGCCGTCGGCTCCCGCCAGGGCGTGGACCTGTCCTCGCACGACGGGACCGGGACCACCATCCCGCTCGTGGTCGCCAACATGACGGCGATCGCCGGCCGCCGGATGGCCGAGACCGTTGCCCGCCGTGGTGGCCTGGTCGTCATTCCGCAGGACATCCCGCTCGATGTCGTCACCGACGTCGTGACCTGGATCAAGCGCCGTCATCTGGTACTGGACACACCGATCGTGCTGTCCCCGGTCGCGACGGTGGCCGACGCCCTGTCGCTGCTGCCCAAGCGGGCGCACGGCGCGGGCATCGTCGTCGAGGGCGGCCGCCCGGTCGGCGTCGTCACCGAGCACGACCTGGCCGGGGTGGACCGCTTCACCCAGGTGGCCGAGGTCATGACCAAGGACCTGCTGGTCCTGGACGCGGACATCGACCCGCGGGAGGCCTTCAACCGCCTCGACGCCGCCAACCGCAAGCTCGCGCCCGCGGTCGACGCGGACGGCATGCTGGTCGGCATCCTCACCCGTAAGGGCGCCCTCCGCGCCACCCTGTACACCCCCGCCACGGACGCCGACGGCAAGCTGCGGATCGCGGCCGCCGTCGGCATCAACGGCGATGTGGCAGGCCACGCCAAGGCCCTGCTGGCCGCCGGTGTGGACACGCTCGTCGTGGACACCGCGCACGGCCACCAGGAGTCCATGATCAGCGCGATCAAGGCGGTCCGGGCGCTGGACCCGCAGGTCCCGATCGTGGCGGGCAACATCGTCTCCGCCGACGGCGTCCGCGATCTGATCGAGGCCGGCGCGGACATCATCAAGGTCGGCGTCGGACCGGGCGCGATGTGCACCACCCGGATGATGACCGGCGTCGGCCGGCCGCAGTTCTCCGCGGTGCTGGAGTGCGCCGCCGAGGCCAAGAAGTTCGGCAAGCACGTCTGGGCCGACGGCGGTATCCGCCACCCCCGCGATGTCGCCATGGCGCTGGCCGCGGGCGCGTCCAACGTCATGATCGGCTCCTGGTTCGCCGGCACCCTCGAATCGCCCGGTGACCTCCAGCACACCGCCGACGGCCGGCCGTACAAGGAGAGCTTCGGTATGGCCTCCGCCCGTGCCGTGCGCAACCGCACGAGCGACGAGTCGGCCTACGACCGGGCCCGCAAGGGGCTCTTCGAGGAGGGCATCTCCACCTCGCGGATGTTCGTCGACCAGGCGCGCCCCGGTGTCGAGGACCTGATCGACTCGATCATCGCGGGTGTCCGCAGCTCCTGCACCTACGCGGGCGCGGCCTCCCTGGCGGAGTTCGCCGAGAAGGCCGTGGTCGGTGTGCAGAGCGCCGCCGGCTACGCCGAGGGCAAGCCGCTGCACGACAGCTGGAACTGACGCGTCACGGGGCCGTTCACCGGCCCCGCCACTGCCGCGTGAACGGCCCCGCACCGACCCGGTGCGGGGCCGTTCGGGTAAGTGGAACCCGGGGCCCCGGTCCGTACCACTCCGCGGGAACCCGTACGATCGGACGCCGGCGCGCAACGAACGACCGCCCGCCGCGCGGGTGCGCAACGATCGTGCACTGTTGCGCAAGGAACCTGCATTACGGCAGGTCAGCGGCGGGCCGTAAGGTCAAGCGCTGTACGTGGAGTGGCGGAGACCGCCTGCTCGGCGGTCTCCTGCTGCGGGGTGCTCCGGCATGCCCGTGTACCGACCGCTGCTGGTCGCCGCCATCCGTACCCGTCATCTGATCGGCAGCGATAAAGGAGCCACCCCAGTGTTGGAGCACGGCGCATCCCCACCCGTAGGGGACAGCGACCCCCGGCCCCCCTCCTCCGGAGGTATCGGCACCCGGCTGATGCGGCGCAAGCCCGTCGAGCGGCTGGTCGCCGAGGGCGGCAAGGGGGAGGGGGGAACGCTCCGGCGCTCGATGGGCATGTGGCAGCTGACCATGATCAGCATCGGGGCCACGCTCGGCACCGGCATCTTCGTGGTCCTCGGCGAGGCCGTCCCGGACGCCGGACCCGCGGTCATCGTCGCCTTCGTGATCGCCGGTGTCACCGCCCTGTTCTCCGCACTGTCCTACGCGGAGCTGGCCGGCAGCATCCCGGTCTCCGGATCGTCGTACTCCTACGCCTACGCCACCCTCGGTGAGCTGGTCGCCTGGGTCTGCGGCTGGTGTCTGATCCTGGAGTACGGCGTCTCGGTCGCGGCCGTCGCCGTGGGCTGGGGCCAGTACCTGAACGAGCTGCTCGACGGCGTCTTCGGCTTCACCATCCCGGACGCGCTGTCCCAGCCGCCCGGTGACGGCGGTGTCTTCAACCTGCCGGCCCTGCTGGTCGTGCTGCTCGCGATGGTGTTCCTGCTGGGCGGGGCCAAGGAGAGCGCCCGTGCCAACACGTTCATGGTCGTCGTCAAGATCGCCGCGCTGCTGCTGTTCTGCGGTGTCGCCATCCAGGGCGTGCGCTCCGGCAACTACGCGAACTTCTTCCCGATGGGCATGGCGGGCGTCAGCGCCGCCGGCGCGACCCTGTTCTTCTCGTACATCGGCTTCGACGCCGCCTCCACCGCCGGTGAGGAGGCCAAGGACCCGCAGCGCGACCTGCCGCGGGCGATCATGCTCTCGCTGGTGATCGTCACCGCGCTGTACTGCCTGGTCGCGGCGATCGCCGTGGGCGCGATGCCCTGGCAGAAGTTCGAGGGCTCCGAGGCCGCGCTGGCCGGGATCATGAAGACGGTCACCGGCCAGAGCTGGTGGGCCGTGCTGCTCGCCTTCGGCGCGGTCATCGCCATCGCCAGCGTCGTGCTGACCGTGCTCTACGGCCAGACCCGCATCCTGTTCGCGATGTCCCGGGACGGGCTGGTGCCGAAGGTGTTCTCCAAGGTGCACCCGAAGAGCGGTGCGCCGCGCGCCAACACCGTGATCGTCTCGCTGTTCTGCGGAGTGCTCGCCGCGGCGGTCCCGCTGGGCGAGCTGGCCGACGCCACCAGCATCGGCACCCTGTTCGCCTTCGCGCTGGTCAATGTCGCGGTGATCGTGCTGCGCCGCACCCGGCCCGACATGCCGCGCAGTTTCCGCACCCCGCTCTCGCCGCTCTTCCCGGCGATCGGCTTTGTGCTGTGCCTGTACATGATGGGCAGCCTCGGCGCCGTGACCTGGGTGGTCTTCGGTGTCTGGATGGCCGTGGGCCTTGTGGTCTACTTCGGATACGGCTTGCGCCGCTCCCGATTGGCCACCGCAGAGAAGTGATCCACCCGCAGTGCGACTGAACGATCTCGACGAACGCATCGTCCACGCCCTCGCCGAGGACGCCCGCCGCAGCTATGCCGACATCGGCCAGGAGGTCGGGCTGTCCGCACCGGCCGTCAAACGCCGGGTGGACCGGCTGCGGGCGGACGGCGCGATCACCGGATTCACCGTACGGGTCGATCCGGCCGCGCTCGGCTGGGAGACCGAGGGGTTCGTCGAGCTCTACTGCCGCCGCAACACCTCGCCCGAGGCGATCCACCGCGGTCTGTCGCGCTACCCGGAAGTGGCGTCCGCCTCCACCGTCACCGGTGAGGCGGACGCCGTCGTCCAGGTCTTCGCCGCCGACATGCGGCACTTCGAGCGGGTGCTGGAGCGGATCGCGGGCGAGCCGTTCGTGGAGCGGACGAAGTCCGTGCTGGTGCTCTCGCCGCTGCTGCGGCGCTACAGCTCGGGCGCACCGGGCTGACCCGCTCAGCCCTCCGCCGCCGGGCCGGCCGGCCGCCCCGGCGGCGTCCCCTGCGTCCAGGCGATGCGCAGGGACATACGAGCGATCCGCCAGCCGTCCGCGGTCCTGACCAGTTCGTTGTCGGCATGCCCGGCCGAGACGAAGACCTCCCCGGAGCCGTCCGCGAGGACATGGGTGCTCAGCTGGGCGCCGCGGGCGGTGGCCCGGTCGCCGTCGGTCTCGATGACGGCGTTGGTGCCCAGGTGCACGGTCCGCTCGAACAGCGCCATCGCGGCGCCGACGTGCCGCAGCAGGGCCTCCCGTCCGTGGACGGTGCCGATGGGGAGCTCGGCGGTGACGTCCTCGGTGTGGAAGGCGCGGGCCCAGGCCTCGTCGAACCGCCCCTCGTCCAGGGAGCGGAGATAGCGGTCCATCAGGTCGCCGATCTCGGCCCGGTCGGTCAGGTACTGCAGGCGGCGCTGCATCACTTCGGTGTCCATGGCGGCGATCCTGCTACCTCAAGCGCGCTTCAGGTCAAGGGCCGGCCTGTGCCCTCCGTTTGCCCGTGCGCCCGTGTGCCCGTGCGCGGACGTTCGCCGCAGAGGTGCCCAACTCCCGTAGCGTGCCCCGGAGTCCGGAGTCCCTCGCGCGGCGGCGGGCGAGCCGTACGTCGTGACCGCCCTCCTCCCCGCGGGCCGGCGCGGACGGTCGCGGAGGCGGGAGGAAAGCGGCCGAGGTCATGACGGGGACGCTAGAGTCCGGTCAGTTGACCTCACACGCAAGGTAGGGACGCCATGATTGCGCGAAACGCAAACATCGACCTCAACCTGCTGACGGCGCTGGACGCCCTGCTCGAAGAGCAGAGTGTGACCGCGGCCGCCGACCGGCTCGGGCTCTCCGGGCCGGCCATGAGCCGCACCCTCGGCCGCATCCGCCGCACGACCGGTGACCCCGTCCTGGTGCGCGCCGGCCGCCATATGGTGCCCACCCCGCGCGCCCTGGAAATCAGGGCCGAGGTGCGCCGGCTGGTGGAGGCGGCACAGGGCGTGCTGGCCCCGTCCGCACCGGCCGACCCGGCCCAGCTGGCCCGGGTGTTCACCATCAACGCCAACGACCTCTTCGTCACCGCCGTCGGCCCGCGCCTGGTCGCCCGCGTCGCCCGGGAAGCGCCGCAGGTCGTGCTGCGTTTCCTCGGCGAGAGCTATGTCGATCTGCCGCTGCTGCGGGACGGCGCCGCGGACCTGGAGCTCGGCGTCATCGACAGCCCTGAGCCGGAGATCGTCACGGAGGAGCTGTTCGTCGACCGCAGTGTCGCGGTGGTGCGCGACGGCCACCCCCTGACCACCGGGACCCTCACCGCGCGCCGCTTCGCCGACGCCTCCCATATCAACTTCTCCCGTCGCGGCCGGCTGACCGGCCCCGTCGACGCGGCGCTCGCCGCACGCGGGCTGCGACGCAAGGTGATCGCCACCGTCCCGACCTTCACCGCGTCGCTGATGATGGTCCGCGACAGCGATGCGGTGGGCCTGACCAGCGAGCGGGCCGGGGCGGCAACGGTCCGCTCGCTGGGGCTGCGCACACTGCCGATCCCGCTCGAACTGCCGCCGATGACCATGGAGATGGCCTGGCACCCGCGCCAGGAGGCCGACGCGGGGCACCGCTGGCTGCGCGGGGTGGTAAGGGAGACGGTACGGGAGGCCGTGCGGGACGTACCGCCCGCCGAGGTCTGACCGCCCCGACTGCCCCTGCCGCCCCGGCTGCCCCGGCCGCGCCGGCCCGTCAGTCCTCTCCGGAGGGCCCGTTCGCCGCGCCGAAGTCGTCCATGAAGCGGGTGAACAGCCGGGCGAAGGCGGCGCGTTCGGCGGCCGGCCAGTCCCGGGTCACCCGCGCCACCACGGAGCGGCGGAAGGCGTGCGCCGCCTCCAGCAGCTCCCGCCCGGCCGGTGTCACGGCCAGCAGGGTGCGCCGGCCGTCCGCCTGATCGGCCTCGCGGCGGAGATGGCCGGCCTGTACGGCGGCCGCCACCAGCTTGCTCGCCCGCGGCTGGTCCACCCGCAGTGCGTCCGCCACCTCCCGTACCCCCGCCGGTTCCCCGCGCTCCTCGGCGGCCTCCACGACATCCAGTACGTCGAACGCGGCGCCCTCCGGCACCGGCCCCCCGCCCTGCCGCGCCGCCCGCCGGGCCAGCGTCCGGCGGGCGGCGCTCCGGCGCAGGGCCACCATCGCGCGCTCGATCGCCGCGACCTCTGCCTCCTTGGCGTCGGCCGCCCCGTCCCGCTCCGCCTCCCGCATCCGCACCCGCTCCCTCATCCCGCTCGCCGTAAATGCCTTGCCCCTCACCCCGGACAGAAGAATACTCGGAGACAAGTACTTGTCATTGTGCATGTACCTTGCGATCCGCGGGGCGGGCGGACTCAGGGCATGCCCGCCCCCACTCCCCTTCCGGAGGCAGCCGCCATGACCACCACCCCGCTGAAACCTCTCGGCTACTACCTCAAGGCCCTCGACGCCCTGATCACCGAGGACTTCGCCCGCACCCTGTCCGCGCATGAGCTGACCCGGCGCGACTGGCAGGTGCTCCACAGCCTGGCGCTCCAGGGGCCGCTCGCCCGGCCGGTGCTGAGCGGGCTGCTGGAGCCCTTCTGGGAGCCGGGGGCGCGCACTCTCGACGAGGTCGCCGGTGCCCTGATCGCCCGTGGCCGGCTCACCGCCGACGGCGACACCCTCGCGCTCACCGAGGCCGGCCGGCGGACCCATGCCGAGGTCGCCACCCTGGTGGACGCCGGCCGCGCCCGCCTGATGCGCGGACTGACCGACGACGACTACCTCCGTACCGTGACCGTCCTCGACCGGATGACCGCCAACCTGACTCCCGGGCGCTGACCTGCGGTCCTGCGCGCCGGGCCGCCGGGCGGGCAGCCGTCCGGGCCCGCTCCGGCACGGGCGCAACGAATCACCGCACAGTCCCTTGAATACGCAATGAATCGTCCATCGGGACGCAACAGTGGCGCCTTGTCCCGGGTCACCGGCGGCCCGTACCGTCAATGCGTCCGCCCGCACCGTCCCGCCGAGGGGTCCCATGACGTCGCTGCACACCGCCCTGCTCCAGAGTTCGGGACGGCCCGGCGATGTCGCGCACAATCTGCGGGTGCTCCAGGACGCGGCCCGCGAGGCGGCGGCGACCGGCGCCCGTCTGCTCGCCTGCCCCGAGCTGTTCCTGACCGGCTATGCCATCGGCGGCGACGTCCACCGCCTCGCGGAGACCGCCGACGGCGACAGCGCCCGGGCCATCGGGAAGATCGCCGCCGAGCACGGCATCGCGGTGCTCTACGGCTACCCCGAGCGCGCCGCGCAGGACGAGAGCGACAGCACCGCGGTGTACAACTCCGCGCAGCTCATCGGCCCCGCGGGCGAGCGCCTCGCCAACTACCGCAAGACCCATCTCTTCGGCTGCTTCGAGCGCGAGTGGTTCACCCCGGGGGAGCGGGCCGTCGTCCAGGCCGAACTGGCCGGGCTCCGGATCGGCGTGATGATCTGCTACGACGTGGAGTTCCCGGAGAACGTCCGGGCCCATGCACTGGCCGGCACCGATCTGCTGCTGGTGCCCACCGCCCAGATGCACCCCTTCCAGTTCGTCCCCGAGTCCGTCATCCCGGTCCGCGCCTTCGAGAACCAGATGTACGTCGCGTACGTCAACCGGGTCGGCGCGGAAGGCGAGTTCGAGTTCGTCGGCCTCAGCTGCCTGGCCGGTCCGGACGGTGTGGTCCGCACCCGCGCCGGCCGCACCGAGCAGCTGGTCCGGGCCGAGGTCGACCCCGCCTTCCTGAAGGAATCCCGGGCGGACAACCCCTATCTGCACGACCGCCGGCCCGAGCTGTACGGCCCGCTGACGTGACCTGACCCCGCTCCGCCCCCACCGATCCGCCGCAGGCCGGCCCACCCGGCCTGCGCTGCCCTGCCTGCTGTGCCCTGTCTGCAAGGAGTCCGTCCCCGATGACGTCCACGGTGCCCACCGCCGCCCACCACGCGGATGCCCAGCCGCCGATCACCATGTTCGGCCCGGACTTCCCGTACGCCTACGACGACTTCCTCGCCCACCCGGCGGGCCTCGGCCAGGTCCCCGCGACCGAGCACGGCAAGGAGGTCGCGGTCATCGGCGGCGGCCTCTCCGGCATCATCACCGCCTACGAGCTGATGAAGATGGGCCTCAAGCCCGTCGTCTACGAGGCGGACCAGATAGGCGGCCGGCTGCGGACCGTCGGCTTCGACGGCACCGGGGCCGAGGGCGCCGGCCTGACCGCCGAGATGGGCGCGATGCGCTTCCCGCCGTCCTCGACGGCGCTCCAGCACTACATCGACCTGGTGGACCTGAAGACCACGCCGTTCCCCAACCCGCTGGCGGCGGACACCCCGTCGACCGTCGTCGACCTCAAGGGCGAGTCGCACTACGCCCGTACGGTCGAGGACCTCCCCGAGGTCTACCACCAGGTCATGGACGCCTGGAACGCCTGCCTGGAGGAGGGCGCGGACTTCTCCG
Organism: Streptomyces sp. G7(2002); assembly: GCF_028870195.1. Lineage (NCBI taxonomy): Bacteria > Bacillati > Actinomycetota > Actinomycetes > Kitasatosporales > Streptomycetaceae > Streptomyces > Streptomyces sp. G7(2002). The sequence continues at coordinate 2,000,375 of NZ_CP102609.1, read as the reverse complement.
ACATGAACCAGGCGATCCGGGAGCGCGATGTCCCGCGCATCCGCGAGATCTGGTCCCGGCTCGTCGAGAAGCTCGACAACCAGACCTTCTACGGCTACCTCTGCGACTCGACGGCCTTCAAGTCCTTCCGCCACCGGGAGATCTTCGGTCAGGTCGGCTTCGGCACCGGCGGCTGGGACACCGACTTCCCCAACTCCATCCTGGAGATCCTGCGGGTCGTCTACACCGAGGCCGACGACCACCACCGCGGCATCGTCGGCGGCAGCCAGCAGCTGCCGCTGCGCCTGTGGGAGCGCGAGCCGCAGAAGATCGTGCACTGGGCGCCGGGCACTTCGCTGTCGTCGCTGCACGACGGTGCGCCCCGGCCCGCGGTGACCCGGCTGAACCGGACCGCCGGCAACCGCATCACGGTCACCGACGCCGACGGCGACATCCGCACCTACGAGGCCGCCGTCTTCACCGCGCAGTCCTGGATGCTGCTCAGCAAGATCGCCTGCGACGACTCGCTGTTCCCCATCGACCACTGGACGGCGATGGAGCGCACCCACTACATGGAGTCCAGCAAGCTCTTCGTGCCCGTCGACCGGCCCTTCTGGCTCGACAAGGACGAGGAGACGGGGCGGGACGTCATGTCGATGACGCTGACCGACCGGATGACCCGCGGTACCTACCTGCTCGACAACGGACCGGACGAACCCGCCGTCATCTGCCTCTCCTACACCTGGTGCGACGACAGCCTCAAGTGGCTGCCGCTGGAGGCGAACGAGCGGATGGAGGTCATGCTGAAGTCGCTCTCGGAGATCTATCCGAAGGTCGACATCCGCAAGCACATCATCGGCAACCCGGTCACCGTGTCCTGGGAGAACGAGCCGTACTTCATGGGGGCCTTCAAGGCGAACCTGCCCGGCCACTACCGCTACCAGCGGCGCCTGTTCACCCACTTCATGCAGGACCGTCTCCCCGAGGACAAGCGGGGCCTGTTCCTCGCGGGCGACGACATCTCCTGGACGGCGGGCTGGGCCGAGGGCGCGGTGCAGACCGCGCTGAACGCGGTGTGGGGCGTGATGCACCACTTCGGCGGCGCGACGGACGCCACCAACCCGGGGCCGGGCGATGTGTACGACGAGATCGCGCCGGTCGAACTGCCCGAGGACTGAGGCGTGTTGCAGAAGTGGATCACACCGGGTGATCCACTTCTGCGCCCTCGGGGCTCACCCCGCGGTGCGGTAGTGGTAACCACACCGTTCGCGGAAGCCCGCCCGCCCGTACAGCCGGAGGGCCGGGGCGTTGTCGTGCTCCACCTGGAGATACATGTGGTCGGCCGCATGTGCCCCGGCCCAGCCGGCCAGCGCGGCGAGCACCGCGCGGGCCGCGCCTTTCCCGCGTGCGGCGGGAAGCGTGGCCATACCGAAGACTCCCGCCCAGCCGGTGTCGGCGACTGCGCGGCCCACCGCGACCACCTCGTCCCCTGCCATGGCACGGGCGTAGGCGGACGGCTGCGCCACCCGGGCGAGCAGGTCCCACTCGGGTTGGGGGTCCCCGCCGTGGCCGTGCACGGCGTACCAGCTGTCGAACCACGCGGACGTCGGGCGGTCCTCCACCCGCACCCGCAGCGCGCCGGGCGGCGCCTGCGCCACGACCTCCGCGGCCCGCGCCACCTGCAGTGACATCAGGCTCTCCCGGAGGTAACCACGCTCCGCCAGGACCGTGTCGAGCCCGTCCGGACACGCACCCGGGCTGATCTGGAACCGCGCGACGGCGTGATGACCGGCGTAGAACTCCTCCGCCCCGAGGATCCGCCGCGTCAAGGCGCCCGGCCCGGCCGCAGCATGGGGCAGCACCGTGCCCACCCACCACGAACAGCTGGGGGCGTGGCGCAGCCGCCACCCCGCCACGTCCTCGATGCGCTCAGCCGGAAGCGCCCGGGCCGCTCTCTCCTGCAGGCCGCGCACCGATGCCGTGCCGCTCACCGACGCCGTGCCGTTCACTGCCGGGAACCCTCCGCCCTGTAACGCCCCGATCCTTCGCCCGGCATCCTAGGACCAGGGCGTGTCCTGGATCCCGGCCGCCCGCGCCGCCGTATGGACCACAAGGGAGTTCGGGGGAGCGCGGCGCAGTGACGGCCCGTGCGGGGCCAGGATCAGCCGGGCAGCGGAGTCAGCAGCATCCGCCCGACCAGGCCCACCCCGGCATCCAGCCGCTCGGTGAGCTCCTCCGCCACATCCGGCAGCCGGCGGACGCTCCACAGCGCCCTGGCCGCCACCCAGGCGCCGTCCCTGGCCTTGTCCAGGCTCCACGAACCGATCAGATGCGTCAGCGGATCGGCGACGTCCAGCACATCGGGGCCGGGCATCAGCAGCTCACGGATCCGCTCCTCCAGGCTCGTCAGCACCCCGCCGACCCGGTCGAAGTCGTGCTCCAGCGCCGCCGGTTCGCACTCCAGCGCCCGGCAGGTGTCCAGCACGGCCAGCGCCAGGTCGTGCCCGATATGGGCGTTGATCCCGGCCAGCGCGAACTGCAGCGGACGCACCCCCGGATGACGGCGGAGCTGGAACAGCGGCCGCCAGCAGGCCGGCGGCCGCAGCCCGGCTGCCGCGGCATCCACCGCGTCGAAGTAGCGCCGCGCGAAGCGGATGTCCAGCTCGCCCGCGGCCGCCGGGTCCTGGAACGTGCCGTCCCCGATGCGCCGTGCCACCGCTTCGGTGACGGTCAGATAGACCCCGTTGAAGACGGCCACCCCGTCCTCGGCGGGCAGCCCCGCGGCCAGCGCCCGCATCCGGGCCAGCACCTCCGCCACACCCTTGGTGGCCGTGGGCCCCGCGCCGGTCGGAGGGCGGGCGGCGCACCCCCCGGTCGGTGCCGCACGGCCGGGGCCGGGGCCGGTGCCGGGCCTGGGACCGCCGCATTTCTGAGTCGTCGTCATGCACTCAGCGTGACAGTGGAATTGCGGATAGTGAGGTTTGCCGGTCGTCGATGACCGGAACGGGGTAATGGGCGGCGCGCCCGCTTGTGCCGCGGACGGTGGTGCCCGCGGCCGGGCCGGGAAACCCGCATTCCCCGGACCACTCGATTCCCCTCGGCTTCAGTTTGTCCCGAAGCAGTCGTTCGACTATGAATCACCTCGGCTCTGTGACGTGCAGGGCGTCGCAGAGTGGAGAGTGATCATGGCCGGCTTCGGATGGAAACTGCATGGGGACGGGCGGCATCTGAAGCCCGGCGAGGTGGTCAGACCCGGGGAGCGCCTGACGTGGGGGCGGACGATCGCACTCGGCGCCCAGCACGTGGTGTCGATGATCGGGGCGTGTTTCGTCGCCCCCGTGCTCATGGGGCTGGATCCCAGCCTCGCCCTGATGGCGTCGGGTGTCGCCACCGCACTGTTCCTGGTGATCACCCGCGGACGCATCCCCAGCTACCTGGGCTCCTCGCTCTCTTTCGTGGGCGTGTCCGTCGTGATCGCGGGCCAGGGGGGTGACGCCGGCACCCTGACCGGCGCGATGCTCGTGGTGGGCGCCTGCTTGGCCGGCTGCGGCATCGCCATCCATGTCGTCGGAGCCCGGGTGATCCACGCGGTGCTCCCGCCGACCGTGACGGGCGCGGTCGTGATGCTGATCGGCTTCAATCTCGCCCCCGTCACGGCGTCCACGTACTGGCCCCAGGACCAGTGGACGGCGCTGGCGACGATGCTGTTCACCGGACTCGCTCTCGTCGTGCTCCGGGGCTTCTGGTCACGAATCGCCATTTTCTTGGGCCTGGTCTTCGGCTATGCGCTGTCCTGGATTCTCGACCGCACCGCGGGAAAGATTCATTCCGTCAATGGTGCGGGCAAGCTCACGGACCACTGGCGCATCGACTTCTCCGGCGTCGAAAAGGCGGACTGGATCGGCGTTCCCACCTTCCACGCACCGAATTTCTCCGCCTCCGCGGTCCTCGTCGCGCTGCCGGTCCTCGTCGCGTTGATCGCGGAGAACGCCGGACACATCAAGGCGGTCGGCGCCATGACCGGTGATCCCCTGGACGACAAGATGGGCATGGCCATCATGGCCGATGGCACCGCGACGGTCCTGTCGACCGCGGTAGGCGGCCCCGCCACCACGACCTACGCCGAGAACATCGGCGTCATGGCGGCCACCAGGGTCTACTCCACCGCGGCCTACTGGGCGGCGGCCGGCTTCGCCCTGCTCTTCGGCTTGTGCCCCAAGTTCGGCGCGGTGGTGGCGGCGATCCCCGGCGGGGTGCTGGGCGGTATCACCGTCATCCTGTACGGCATGATCGGCCTGCTGGGAGCCCAGATCTGGGTGCGGAACAAGGTGGACTTCTCGGTCCCCCTGAACCTCATTCCTGCGGCGGCCGGGATCATCATCGCCATCGGCGGCGTCTCGCTGAAGTTCACCGAGAACTTCGAGCTGAATGGCATCGCGCTGGGGACGCTCACCGTGCTCACCGGCTACCACTCCCTGCGCTGGCTCTCCGGAGTGGCGGGCCGCCGGGACACGCCGCTCCTCGACGGCGGGACCAGCGACTACAACGAGCCCACCGACGGCGAGCGCTGATGTCCGCAGCGCCCCGCTCACCGATGTGGTCCACCGGCGCTGTCCGCCGATGCAGGAGTCTCGTACGGCGGTAAAAGGCCTGGCGGAGGGGTGGGGAAGGCCGTCCCAGCTGTTGAGGACGTAGAACCCGTCGGTGTGCCGGGGTGGCGGGACGGTGGCCGTGACTGGCCGGCACGCGGGCATGCGACAGCTCCGTGTCGCACTCTGCAACTGCAGTTGGCCGAAATGTGGCCGGGCGGGCGTGGACGAAGTTGTCGTCAACGTCTCCGGCATGTACTCCGAGCACGGACACCCGGACGCCGTGCAAGACCTCCAGGACATCCTCGCCGCAGGCGGCATGCCGCCTGCCGGGAGCAGGAGCAGGAGCAGACGCACGGTCAGGTGCGGGTGTACGGGCGCGCCCAGGTGCCGCCCGGCCGTACGCAGGGAGGAGACGCACCACGGTGCCCGATGACATCGCCCGCTGGCTGACCGAGCACGCCAGCCCACTCGGCTCGCTGACACCCGGCGCTCCCCACCAGGACCTCGAACCCCTGGGCACCACCCTGCGGGACGTGCGGATCGTCGGCCTGGGCGAATCCACCCACGGCACCCGCGAGTTCTTCCGCCTCAAGCACCGGATCGTGGAATTCCTGGTGCGCGAGGCGGGCTTCACCACCCTCGCCCTGGAAGCCAGCGCATCCGCCGCCCGCGCCCTGGACGCATACGTGCGGCACGGCACCGGGGACCCCGCGCGCCTGATCACCCGCCTGGGGTTCTGGACCTTGCGCACCGAGGAGATGCTCGACCTCGTCGAGTGGCTGCGCGCCCACAACCGCGGCCTCCCCGAAGGCCGGCAGGTGCGCCTCGTCGGCATCGATCCCCAGCGCTGCGCCGACTCGGTCGAGGCGGTCGCGGCCTTCCTGCGCCAGGTGGCGCCCGAACGAGCGGAGGACGTGCGCGAGTTGGAGGTGCTGGCGCAGGCCCACCCCGCTTCCCGGCCCGACCCGCAGCAGGCCCTCCTGCGCCGCGCCGAGGCACTCGCCGGCTTCCTGGAGGACAACCGGGAAAAGTTCGCCCAACACACCACAGCGGACGCCGCGGACGAGGCCCTGGAACATGCGCGCATCCTCACCCGCGCCGCCGATCTGGTGACCCGCTCTCTCGACGTGCCCTCCGGGGAGAACAGCGTCTTCGCCGTCCGGGACCGCTACATGGCCGACGCCGTCACGCGGCTCGTCGACGACAACCCCCAGGCACGCGTCATCGTCTGGGCCCACAACGGACACCTCACGAAAGGCACTTACGGCGACGGAGTGCCCGCACTCGGCAGCAGACTCAGGGAACGCTACGGCGACGCCTACTACGCACTGGCCCTGCTCTTCGGCAGAGGCTCCTTCCTCGCCCGCCGCACCAACGACCCACAAGGACAGCCGGTCCGCCACCGCATCGGCACCGGGATCCGATCCGTCGAAGCGCGTCTGGCGGCCGCCGTCCCCGGCGACTACTACGCCGACCTGCGCACCGACGGCCCGTCACCCGAAACCGCCCAGTGGCTGCGCACCCCGCACATGCAGCGCACCTTCGGCGCCGCCGTCCCACGGTTCGTCTACCGCCTCCACGTGGCACCGCTCGTACCGGCCGAGGACTACGACGGCATCGCCTTCGTCGCCCGCTCCACCTGCTCCCGCCCCCTGCCGTCCCTGGAGACCTGAGCACCCGGGGCACAGGGCTCCAAAGACGGCAGGGGGCGGGAGCGGGACGGCAGGCCGCCCTCGCAAGGAGGCTCCGCCGGCTCAGGAATCGAGCACGGCGGCGATCGATTCGATCTCTACGAGCTGGTCGTTGTAGCCGAGCACGGTGACCCCCATCAGCGTGCTGGGCACATCGTGTTCACCGAATGCGTCCCGGACCACCTCCCATGCCGTCACCAGGTCTTCCTGACGGGAGGAGGCCACGAGAACGCGGGTACTGATGACATCGTGCAGCGACGCACCGGCGTCCGCCAGCGCGGTCCGGAGGTTCTCCACTGCCTTGGCCGCCTGCCCCGCGACGTCCCCGATCGCCGCGGTGGAGCCGTCCTCATTCAGCGGACAGGCACCGGCGAGGAAGATCAGCCGCGACTCTGCCGGTGCCGTGGCCGCGTAGGCGTACTCGGCGACATCGGACAGGGATGCAGAGCGAATCAAGGTGACGGCACGCGGCATGGGCATTCCTCTCACGGTGGATCCGGGACACCCATGACCTTCTCAAGGATCAACCCCGCGTTCGACACAATTTCCGGGGCGGTGCCGACGGCCTCCCACTACTGCGGTGCGATGGCTTTGAGCCAGTCCTCGACGGCGACCACATCGGCCCACTGCGGGAACAGCCTTTCGGTGAGGACCCGGTGGACCTCGGGGTCGGTGTCGAGGCAGGCATCCGCCAAGACGGTGAGGCCGAAGTCCTGGTCGTTGGCCTGGCACAGAGTGTGCAGCACCACGCCACTGGTGGAGAGGCCGGTGAGAACGAGGCTGTCGATGCCGCGAGCCCTGAGCACCACGTCGAGGTCGCTGCCCGAGAACGCACTCGCCCGCCTTTTGGTGACCACGATGTCGTCCTGCTGGGGCGCGACGGCGGGGTGGATCGCGGTACCGGGGGCGCCCTCGGCGAAGAGGCCGGCCTGCACGGCGGCGTTCAGCACCCTGTTGCGGGCGCCGACTTCCGGATGGCCCGGCCGTAACCCGATGACCACGTAGATCACCGGGATACCTGCCGTCCGGGCACCGTCGATCGCTGTACGAAGGCGCGGCAGATATCCGGAGCCGTCGTCGACGATGTCCACGATGTCCTGTTGGATATCCATCACGAGGAGGGCGCTGTTGGCCATGCTTACCGTCCGTTCTTCGTTGGGTTCACTGGCTTACCTCACCCCGACGGGCATCTCCCGGCAAGGGCCGGCTCGTAGCGGCCGCCTCAGGTGACCGGGCCGTCGTCCTGGCGCTGCCCCGGGCCCCGCCCACCGGCACACCTCCGCGATGCACAAAACCCTGCGCCTCGTAGTAGGCGCGCAGCGGGCCGTGGGACTTCACGCAGTCCAGCCGCAGCGCGTCATCGCCCCGCCCCTCAGCAGGCCGATGGAGAGCATCTCTAAGCAGCCGCTTACGATGGCTCCGGCTCGTCGCACGAGCCCCACCCACCCCAACAGCACCCTTCGCACCAACAGCGCCGCTCGGCGCGAGAAACCAGGAGCACCACCCGTGAGCGTCGAACCCCTGCAGACCACCACCGTCCCGTACGGCGAACTGGTCCCCGTCACCGTCCACTTCGACGACCTCGACGCGCTCGGCATGCTCCACAACTCCCGCTACCCGCTGCTCGCCGAGCGCGCCTGGGCGGAGTACTGGCACGAGCAGGGCTTCGGCTTCGACGGCGACTGGGCCGCCGCGGGCGATATGTGCAATGTCATCAAGGAGATGCACGTCTCCTACGAGCGCTCGGTCACCCGGCCCGGCCACTACGCGGCGCACCTGTGGGTCGAACGCCTCGGCCGCACCGGCCTCACCTACGGCTTCCGGCTCTGCTCGGCCGACGGCGCCGAGACCTACGCCCGGGGCCACCGGGTGCTCGTCCGCATCGACGCGCAGACGCTGCGCCCCACCCCGTGGTCCGACCGCGCCCGCGCCATCGCCGGCCGTCTGCTCCGGCCGGAGACCTCGGACGCGGGCACAGGTGCGGGCACGAGTACGGAGGCGGATGCGGCCTGAGCCTTGCCGCTAGGTGGGGCGGACGCTTCCACGGGGAGAAGCGTCCTGGCGACCGCGGAGGGAGCCCGGCCGGACGCCGCCGTCCCACACACCGACCGGGGTCGTCGCCCGCCGGTCCTCACGACCGCTCCAGGTCTCCCGTCACCGCGGGGGCGCTGCCCGACGCCGTACGACTCGGCACCCGCAGCACCCGCGCCCCCGCCACCAGCCCGCACGCCAACGTCGTGACCAGCATGAACGACACCGGCAGGGAGGTCGCCTGGGCGAGCCCGCCGATCGCGGAGGGTGCGATGAGGCCGGAGGTGTAGGTGATCGTGGCGACGCCCGCGATCGCCTGGCTGGGCGCGGGGCCGCTCCGTCCGGCGGCCGCGAAGGCCAGCGGGACCACCACCGCGATCCCGAGGCCCATCAGGCCGAACCCGCCCATCGCCACGGCCGGATGCCGGGCCGCGACGATCAGCAGACCGCCGGCCGCGGCCAGCACCCCGCCCGCCCGCACCGTACGCACCGCACCGAAACGGGCGACCACCTTGTCCCCGGCCAGCCGTGCGATGGTCATCGTGCATGCGAAGGCGGTGGTTGAGGCGGCCGCAAGACCCGCGTCGGTGCCCAGCTCGTCGCGGAGGTAGACCGCCGACCAGTCCAGGCCCGCGCCCTCCGCGAAGACCGCGCAGAATCCTATGGCCCCGATGACCAGTGCCGACCTCGGCGGCAGCGCGAAGCGCGGCGGCGGATGCTCCTCGGGGGCGCTGCGCAGATCCAGTACGCCCCGGCAGGCGAGCGCGCCGAGCAGGGTCAGTACGAGCGCGGCACCGGCCAGATGGAGCCGGGCGTCCCACCCGGCGTGCGCGGCGACGGTGCCGGCCGCCGAGCCGAGCAGGGCGCCCGCGCTCCACATACCGTGCAGCCCCGACATGATCGGTTTGCCGAGCCGGTTCTCGGTCTCCACGCCCAGTGCATTCATGGCGACGTCCGACATCCCGGAGGCCGCGCCGTACATCAGCAGCGCCGGGCACAGCGCGTACAGGCCGGGGGAGAGGGCGGGCAGGACCAGGGACAGGGTCCACAGGGCGAGCAGACCGCGCAGTGCCGTGCGGGCGCCGAAGCGGTGGCTGATCCGGCCGGCCAGCGGCATCGCCAGGGACGCGCCGATCGCCGGGAAGGCGAGCGCCAGGCCGAGTTGGCCCGGTGAGAGAGCGGTGTGGTCCTGGATCCAGGGGATGCGGGTCGCGAAGTTGCCGGTGACCGAGCCATGGATGAGGAACACCACGGCGACGGACCAGCGTGCGCGACGCAGCCCGGGGTGGGGGATCGGGGCTGTGAGGTCGTCGGGGATGCCGTTGCCAGCCATGGGCGGTAAATTATCAGGAACCTTGCCTGATAATAAGGGTGTTGGCCCGACCGGATGAAAGAATCCCGCCATGCATCCACCGCGCGCGGCAGCGGCCGGCCGCACCGCCTCCCCGACCACCGCACGGCTGATCAACGATCGTCTGGCCCTGCAACTCCTGCAGTCCGAGGGGCCGTTGACGGCAGGTCAGCTCAAGTCGCTGACCGGTCTGTCCCGGCCGACCGTGGCGGACCTCGTCGAGCGTCTCCAGGAGGCCGGGCTGATCACCGTGGTCGGCGAGAGCGGCGCACAGCGGCGCGGGCCCAATGCCCGGCTCTACGGGATCGTCGCCGACCGGGCCCATCTCGTCGGCCTCGATCTGCGGACGCACAGCGCCACCGTCGCGGTGGCCGACCTCCTGGGCCGGGTACGCGCCGAGCACACCGTCCTCATCGACCCGGACGGCGCCCCCGATACGGCCGTCGCCACCGCACTCGCCGCCGTGGACAAGGCCCTTGCCGCGGCGGGCGCACACGCCCCGCACACCGTCGCCGTCGGCGCCCCCGGCCTGGTCGACCCCGCCACCGGGCGGTTCGGCGGCACCGACTGGATCCCGTCCTGGCATGTCGGACTGGTCGGCGCGCTGCGCGCGCGGACGGGTGTACCGGTCCTGCTGGAGAACGAGGTCAATCTCGCCGCCATCGCGGAGCAGCGCGACGGCGCGGCCCACGACCGCGACACCTTCGTCCTGCTCTGGCTCGGCCAGGGCACCGGCGCCGCCGTGGTCCTGGACGGCGCACTGCGGCGCGGCGCCTCGGGCGGCACCGGCGAGATCGGCTTTCTGCCGGTCCCCGGCACCGGCGCGCTGCCCTCCGCGAGCGGCTGCGACGGCGGCTTCCACTCCCTGGCAGGCTCCGCCGCGATCTGCGCCCTCGCGGCGGAACACGGCATGCCGTACGGGGCCGCCGTCGGCCCGAAGGGGGCGGACGCATCCTCGCCCGGCACTGGGGTGCACGAGCTCTCGTCCGGCACCGGGGCGAACGAGCCCCCGTCAGGCAGCGGGGCGCACGAGCCCCCGTCCGACACCGGGGCCCCCACCGAGGCCTCGCCCACCGGGGCCTCGCCCACCGAGGCCCCGCCCGCCGAGTCCCTCGTCCGGTCCGCCGTGGCCGCCGGCGACGCCGGCGCCGCGTTCCTCGACGCGCTGGCCGCGCGGATCGCCCTCGGTGTGGCGGCCGTGTGCGCCGTACTCGACCCCGGGTGTGTCGTCCTCGGCGGGGAGATCGGCCGGGGCGGCGGCGCCGCGCTCGCCGACCGGGTCGCCGGCCATCTGGCCCGGCTCTCCCCGCTGCGCACCGACGTACGCGCGGGGGCGGTCGGCGGACGGGCGGTGCTGCTCGGCGCGGTACTCGCCGCACGGGACGCCGCACAGAACGAGCTGTTCGGGGCCGCGGGGCCGGGGGTGTCTCCCCGTCCCTGAGGTGACCCGTCAGGGGGGTGGGAACAGATCCCGTAGGGGATGCGGGCGCCCCTCGCGGGCCACAACGTGCCGGGGGCGGGCGGTATTCCCGAGAACACCCGAACGGGAGGGTGCTGACACCCCCTCACCCGCACGCGGCCCTCACCTACACGCCGGGCCCCCACCCGCATGCCGGGCCCGCACCCGCCCGTCAGGCCCCGGCCCCCACCCCGTCACCCCCTCACCCGCCCATCAGCCCCCCACCCGCCCTCTCCGCCAGGAATTCCGCATAGGTGTGTTGCCCGTCGGCGTGTTCCGGGGTCAGGTTTCCGCCGCGGCGCAGGGCGGCGGCGGACGCGCCCGGCAGCCACAGCGGGAGCAGGAGGCGGCGCCGTCCGCCCGCCTCCAGCGTGGCCCGTACGAGATCGTGGGCGCTCAGCACCTCGGGGCCGCCCATGTCCGGGACCCGGCCGGCCGGGTCGCCGGCCGCCAACCCGGCGAGCCGGGCGGCCACTTCGCGTACCTCGACCGGCTGCACCCGTACCCCGGTCGGCACCGGCAGCACCGGCGACCGGGCGCCCGCCTTGATGAGCTGCAGCACCAGATGGTGGAACTGCGTCGTGCGCAGCACCGTCCAGCCGAGGCCGGAGTCCTCGATCAGCCGCTCCACCGCCAGCTTGGTGCGGTAGTACCTGAGCGGCACCCGGTCCACCCCGACGATCGAGATGTACACCAGGTGCGGGATGCCCGCCGCCTTCGCCGCCTGGACGAGCCGCCCCGCCGCCTCCATGTCGCCGCCGGCCGGCGTCGTGGCGCAGTGCACGATCGTGTCCACGCCCGCCATCGCCTCGGGCAGCCCCGTGCCGTCGCGCAGATCGACCGCGTACGACCGCGGCCGGGGGCGCTCCGTGCCGGTGTGCGGCCGCCGGCTCAGTGACCGGACGTCATGGCCGTCGTCGAGCAGCCGGTCCACCAGGGGCCGCCCGAGTGTGCCCGTGCCGCCGGTCACCAGAATTGTCGCCATCGCGGATCAGTCCTTGAGGGGAGAGGGGAGGGGGACGTCTCCGCTATGACGCCTCACGCGCGCGGTCCGTGACACGGGTGGCGCGCCGGGGGCTGTGAGGCAGCCCACAGGGCTTCGCTCGCATGGGCGACCACGCGGCGTGGCAGACTGAAGCTGTACTGACATAAGAGCAGCAGCGCACTCCGGGGTCGGTGTAATTCCGAACCGGCGGTAACAGTCCGCGACCCGTCCGCAGCCAGCGGCCGGTTGAGCAGGTGAAATTCCTGCACCGACGGTGAAAGTCCGGATGGGAGGCAGTGCGCGGCGGGCGAGCTTCGGTACACCGCCGTCGGCGGCGCGTCCGGTTATTTTCCCGGACGGTCCGTGTATTTCCGGCCGCGGTGTTCCCGTGGCGTCGTTTCCGCTTCTGTCGTCCAGACAGCCCCGGAGTCCGTGCCCTGAGAGGCAGGAGGACCCGGTGGCCACCGCAGCCCCCGTCGAGATCGCGGCGATGCGCCGAGCCATTGAGCTCGCCGCGCGCGGGCTCGGGCACACCAGCCCCAACCCCGTGGTCGGCTGTGTGGTCCTGGACTCCGCGGGCCGTACGGCGGGTGAGGGCTGGCATCAGCGGGCCGGTGGGCCGCACGCCGAGATCCACGCCCTGCGTGCCGCGGGCGAACGCGCCCGGGGCGGCACCGCACTGGTCACCCTCGAACCCTGCAACCACACCGGCCGCACCGGCCCCTGCGCCCAGGCGCTGATCGACGCCGGCGTCGCCCGCGTCGTCTATGCCGTCTCCGACCCCAACCCGGCCGCCACCGGCGGCGCCGTCACCCTGGGCGAGGCCGGGATCGACGTCGAGGGCGGACTGCTCGCCGACGAGGCCGCCGCCGGCAACGAGGCCTGGCTGACCTCGGTGCTGCGCCGCCGCCCCTTCGTGCTGTGGAAGTACGCCGCCACCCTCGACGGCCGGATCGCCGCCGCCGACGGCACCAGCCGCTGGATCAGCTCGCCGCAGTCGCGCGCCGATGTGCACCGGCTGCGGGCCGCCGCGGACGCCGTGATCGTCGGCTCCGGCACCGCCCGCGCCGACGACCCGCAGCTCGGCGCCCGGATCAGCGGGCTGTCCGACGACGAGATCAGCCAGCCGCTGCGGGTCGTCGTCGACTCCGGCGCCACCGCCGTCAAGGCCGGCGCCCGCGTCCTGGACGGCACCGCGCCCACCCTCATCGCGGTCGCCGAGGACGCCGACGCCGGTCACCTCGAAGGCCTCGCCCCGATCGTCCGGCTGCCGCGCGCCGCCGACGGGCGCGGGCTGCACATCCCCGCACTGCTCCAGGCCCTGTACGCACGGGAGGTGCGCTCCGTGCTGCTCGAAGGGGGCCCCACCCTCGCCGGTGCCTTCCTCGCCGCCCAGGCCGTCGACAAGGTCGTCGGCTATCTCGCCCCGGTACTGCTCGGCGCCGGACCGGCCGCCGTCGGCGACGCCGGAATCACCACCATCGCCCAGGCGTTGCGGCTCGACGTGACCGATACCGAACGGCTCGGACCCGACCTGCGCATCACCGCCACTCCCATCCGCCACGCCCTCCACGAGGAGAACTGAAGTGTTCACCGGAATCGTCGAAGAACTGGGTGAGGTCGTCGCCGTCGAGGACCTCGGTGATGCCTCCCGCTTCCGACTGCGCGGACCCGTCGTCACCGAAGACGCCAAGCACGGTGACTCGATCGCCGTCAACGGCGTGTGTCTGACCGTCGTGGAGACCGCCGACGGTGAATTCACCGCCGATGTGATGGCCGAGACCCTCAACCGCTCCAGCCTCGGCGCGCTGGCCGCCGGCTCGCGGGTCAACCTGGAGCGCCCGATGGCGCTCGGCGGGCGGCTCGGCGGACACCTCGTCCAGGGTCATGTCGACGGCACCGGCACGATCCTGGAGCGCACCCCCGGCGAACACTGGGAGATCGTCAAGATCGCGCTGCCGGCCGCGCTGTCCCGCTATGTCGTCGAGAAGGGCTCCATCACCGTCGACGGCGTCAGCCTCACCGTCGTCGACGCGGCCGACGACTACTTCACCATCAGCCTCATCCCCACCACCCTCGCCCTGACCACCCTGGGCATCAAGAAGGCCGGCGACCCGGTGAACCTTGAGGTCGACGTCCTCGCCAAGTACGTCGAGCGGCTGCTCGGGCGAGGCGCCGACGGCAGCGCGGACCTCAAGGACATCGAGGAGATCAAGGAGATGGACCGGTGAGCGTCCTCGACACGCTGAACGGCGAGGCCTTCACGGCCCTCGGGCAGCACGTCATCTGGTCCGACATGATCGGCAACACCATCGGTCTGGCCGCACTGGCACTCGGCTGGCGGCGCTCCATCTGGACCTGGCCCGCCCAGTTCCTCTCCGGTGCCGTCCTCGTCGCCGCCTACGCCTCCGCCCACCTCAGCGGCGGCGTAGGCAAGCAACTCCTCGTCATCGGCGTGGCGTTGTGGGGCTGGCGGCAGTGGCAGCGCGGCCGGCAGCAGGCACAGGACGGCTCCATCGCCGTACGCTTCGCCGGCTGGCGCGAGCGCGGTGTGCTGCTCGGCGGCACCGCCGTGGGCACCGCGGCCGTCGGCACCCTGTTCACCCTGATCCCGCAGCTGTCCTGGAACCCCTGGCCGGACGCCTACATCTTCGTCGGCACGCTCACCGCGATGGTCGCCCAGGCCCGCGGCCTGGTCGAGTTCTGGTTCGCCTGGCTGCTGGTCGACGTCGTCGGCGTCCCGCTCGCCTTCAGCAGCGGGCTCACCTTCTCCGGCCTTGTCTACGTCGTCTATCTCGCCCTCGTCGTGTGGGGCCTGCGCGACTGGTGGCTGCGCTCGCGTGCGAGCGGCCGCCCCGTCCTGGAAGGAGCAGCGGCATGACCGCACTGCAGAGCTGGTACGACGAGGACGCCGCGGCCCTGGCGCTCGACCCCGTCGAGCAGGCCATCGCCGATATCGCCGCCGGCCGCCCCGTGGTCGTCGTGGACGACGAGAACCGCGAGAACGAGGGCGACCTCGTCATCGCCGCGGAGAAGGCCACCCCCGAGATCGTCGCGTTCATGATGAGCGAGTGCCGCGGGCTGATCTGCGCCCCCATGGAGGGCCCGGAGCTGGACCGGCTGGAACTCCCGCAGATGGTCGAGCACAACACCGAGTCGATGCGGACCGCCTTCACCGTCTCCGTCGACGCCACCGCCGCGCACGGCGTGACCACCGGCATCTCCGCCGCCGACCGCGCCACCACCCTGCGGCTGCTCGCCTCCGGGGAATCGGTCGCCGGTGACTTCGTCCGGCCCGGCCACATCTTCCCGCTGCGCGCCCGGCCCGGCGGGGTGCTGGTCCGCAACGGCCACACCGAAGCCGGTGTCGACCTCGCCCGGCTGGCCGGACTGCGCCCGGCCGCCGCCATCGTGGAGATCGCGGGCGAGGACGGCACGATGCTGCGGCTGCCGGAGCTGGTGCCGTTCGCCCGTAAGCACGGACTGTCGATCATCTCCATCGAGGACCTGATCGCCTACCGGCAGTCGTCCGAGCCCACCGTCCGCCGCGAGGCCGAGACCCGGCTGCCCACCGCACACGGTGAGTTCACCGCCTACGGCTACCGCTCCACCGTCGACGGGGTCGAGCACATCGCGCTGGTCGCCGGGGAGCTCGGCGACGGTGAGGACGTCCTGGTCAGGGTGCACTCCGAATGCCTGACCGGCGATATCTTCCACTCGCTGCGCTGCGACTGCGGCCCCCAGCTGGAGGCCTCGCTGCGGCAGATCTCCGAGGCCGGACGCGGTGTGGTGATCTACCTCCGCGGCCACGAAGGGCGCGGCATCGGCCTGCTGTCCAAGCTGCGCGCCTACGAACTCCAGGAGCGCGGCCGGGACACCCTCGACGCCAACCTCGAACTGGGGCTGCCCGCCGACTCCCGCGACTACGCCGCGGGCGCGCAGATGCTCCAGGACCTCGGGGTGCGCTCGCTGCGTCTGATGACCAACAACCCCGAAAAGACCGCCGCCCTGGTGCGGCACGGCCTGCGGGTCTCCGGCCGTGAGCCGATGCCCGTCCAGGCCGGGGAACACAATCTGCGGTATCTGCGCACCAAGCGGGACCGGATGGGGCACGACCTGCCCTGGCTGGAACCCGGTGCAGGCACCACCTCCACCGGAGCGGCCTACGCCGCGCCCGCTTCCGCGACCACCTGCGACAACCAGTAGCCACCCGGCACGACGTCACCACCACCCAGCACATCACCCGAACGAGGAGAACCGTGAGCGGCAAGGGCGCACCCGAACTGACCGTGAAGAACTGTGGCGACCTGCGGGTGGCCGTCATCGCGGCGCAGTGGCACCAGCAAGTGATGGACGGCCTCGTGGACGGCGCGCTGCGCGCCCTCACTGAGCTCGGTATCGACGAGCCGACGCTGCTGCGGGTGCCCGGCACCTTCGAGCTGCCGGTCGTCGCCAAGGTCCTGGCCGGCCGCGGCTATGACGCGGTGGTCGCCCTCGGCGTGGTCATCAGGGGCGGCACGCCGCACTTCGACTACGTCTGCCAGGGCGTCACCCAGGGCCTGACCCAGGTCTCGGTGGACACCGGTGTACCGGTCGGCTTCGGCGTGCTGACCTGCGACACCGAGCAGCAGGCCCTGGACCGCGCGGGCCTGGAGGGCTCCACCGAGGACAAGGGCCACGAGGCGGTCACCGCCGCGGTCGCCACCGCCGCGACGCTGCGCACCGTGTCCGAGCCCTGGCGCTAGGAGCGGGGGCCGACCGCGTAGGGTGGTCACCATCATGTCCAAGAAGACGTTCGAGGAGCTTTTCTCCGAGCTCCAGCAGAAGGCCGCCACCGGCGACCCCACCACCTCCCGCACCGCCGAGCTGGTGCAGGCAGGTGTCCATACGATCGGCAAGAAGGTCGTCGAGGAGGCCGCCGAGGTCTGGATGGCCGCCGAGTACGAGTCCGACGAGGCCGCCGCCGAGGAGATCTCCCAGCTCCTCTACCACCTCCAGGTCATGATGGTCGCCAAGGGCATTTCCCTGGACGACGTCTACGCCCACCTCTGATCCACCCCCAGGCACACCCAACACCGCTTAGCTGCAAAGGAACTCGCTCTCATGCTGCGCATCGCTGTCCCCAACAAGGGTTCACTGTCCGAGCCTGCGTCGGCGATGCTCCATGAGGCCGGCTACCGCCAGCGCAAGGACCGCAGGGAACTGGTCCTGGTCGACGCGGAGAACGAGGTCGAGTTCTTCTTCCTGCGCCCGCGCGACATCGCGGTCTACGTGGGCTCCGGCAAGCTCGACATCGGCATCACCGGCCGTGACCTGCTGCTGGACTCCGGCTCGCCGGCCGAGGAGATCCTCCAGCTCGGCTTCGCCGGCTCGACCTTCCGCTACGCCACCCGTCCGGGCACGGCCAAGGAGGTCACCGACTTCGGCGGCATGACGATCGCCACCTCCTTCTCCGGCCTGGTCCGCCAGCACCTCGCCGACAACGGCGTGGACGCCTCCGTCGTCCACCTCGACGGCGCCGTGGAGACCGCCATCCAGCTCGGCGTCGCCGAGATCATCGCGGATGTCGTGGAGACCGGCACCACCCTGCGCAACGCCGGCCTGGAGATCATCGGCGAGCCGATCCTGAAGTCCGAGGCCGTCGTCATCCGCGGCACCGGCGCACCGGACGACGACCCGAAGGTGCGCCAGTTCCTGCGCCGTATGCAGGGCGTCCTGGTGGCCCGCCGGTACGTGATGATGGATTACGACATCCGGGTCGAGCACGTCGAGAAGGCCGTCGGCCTCACCCCGGGCCTGGAGTCGCCGACCGTCTCCCCGCTGCACCACGAGGGCTGGGTCGCGGTCCGCTCGATGGTCCCGTCCAAGGACGCCCAGCGCATCATGGACGAGCTCTACGACCTCGGCGCCCGCGCGATCCTGACCACCGGCATCCACGCCTGCCGGCTCTGATCCGCGGCCCCAGGCCACCCACCCGTACGCACCGCACCACCCACGACGGAAGACCGACGACGTGTCCGCGCCCCTGCCCAGCCTGCCGGTGACCTTCCGGCCGACCCGCACCCGGGTCGTCCTGTACTCCGTGGGCCTCGCCCAGCTCGCCGCCCTCACGGCGATCGCGCTGGCGCTGCCGAAGCTGAGCGGCGGCGAGCGGCTGAGCTTCGTCCTCACCGGACTGCTGGTTCTGGCCGTCCTCCTGCTGCTCGGCCGCCCGAAGGTGGTCGCGCGGCAGGAGGGCATCACGGTGGTCAACCTCACCACCAAGCGCGAACTGGCCTGGGCGCAGGTCCTGCGGGTCAACCTCCGGGCCGGCGACCCCTGGGTTCATCTCGACCTCGCCGACGGCACCAGCCTGCCCGCCATGGGCATCCAGCCCGGCATCGCCAGGGACCAGGCCATCCGGGACGCCCGTGCGCTGCGCGACCTCACCGAGAAGCATGGTGCTGTCGACCACACGGCCGGGTGAGCCTGCCCTAATCCGGGCCCCGCTGTTTACTCTGTTCTCCGGGGCGCGCCCTGCGCCCTGCCCCTCAGTGGGACCACTGCGACCCGAGGAGTGACTCCCTCCGGCAATGGACGGATCGTCCTGTAGTACCTGCGCCGCCCCTCCCCAACCCCCGCATACCACGGAGGCGGCGGCATGACCGGCCCCCTGCTGCTGCTCGCCGCGGCACTCGTCCTGATCCTGGCCAACGGTTTCTTCGTCGCCGCCGAGTTCGGACTCGTCACCGTCGAGAAGGCGGACGCCGAGCGCGCCGCGGCCGACGGCGACCGCCGCGCCCACACCGTCGTCTCCGCCCTCAGGGAACTCTCCTTCCAGCTGTCCGGCACCCAACTGGGCATCACGATCACCTCCTTGGTGGTCGGTATGCTCGCCGAGCCCGCGCTGGCCGCACTGCTGTCCGGCCCGCTGCTGGCCATCGGCCTGCCCGAGGGCGTGGTCCCCGGCACGGCGGTGGTGATCGGCATGCTGCTGGCCTCCGCCGTCCAGATGGTCATCGGCGAGCTGGTCCCCAAGAACTGGGCGGTCTCCAAGCCGCTGCCCGTCGCCCGCGTCGTGGCCGGCCCGCAGCGGGCCTTCTCCCGCTTCTTCCGCCCGGTGATCACCCTGCTGAACACCGTCGCCAACCGCCTGGTGCGGGTGCTGGGCGTGGAGCCGACCGATGAGCTGGCCTCCGCCCGCACCCCCGGCGAACTGGTCTCGCTCGCCCGGCACTCCGCCCGCGCCGGCGCGATCGAGCAGGACACCGCCGACCTGTTCGTGCGCACCCTGTCGCTGGGCGATCTGACGGCGGAGAACGTCATGACGCCGCGCGTGAGGGTGAGCGCGCTGCAGGCGTCCGCGACCGCCGAGGACGTGGTGAACCTCACCCGCGCCACCGGTCTCTCCCGTTTCCCCGTCTACCGCACCCGCCTCGACGAGATCGTCGGGATGGTGCACCTCAAGGACGCGCTGGCGGTCCTGGAGCACGAGCGGCTGCGCATCCCGGCGGCACGGATCGCGGTACCGCCGCTGCTGGTGCCCGAGACGCTGCCGGTGCAGCCGCTGCTGGAGCGGCTGCGCAGCGAACAGCCGATCGCGGTGGTCGTCGACGAGTACGGCGGCACGGCCGGTGTGGTCACCCTGGAGGACATCATCGAGGAGCTGGTCGGCGAGGTCCGCGACGAGCACGACGGGGTGGACCTGCCCGAGCTCGGCCAGGCCCCGCCCGAGGAGGGCCGCCCCGCCTGGGACGCCGACGGCGGCTGCCGGGTGGACACCCTGCGGCGGATCGGCCTGGACGCCCCCGAAGGACCGTACGAGACGGTGGCAGGACTGGTGGCACACATACTCGGCCGGATCCCGGCCCCCGGCGACATCGCGGAACTCGAGGGCTGGCGGCTGCGGGTGCGGCTGGTGTCGCACCACCGCGCCGAGCGGATAAGGATCGTCCGGACCGCGACCGTCACGGTGCCCGCCGCCCCCGAGGCGCCCCGTGAGCCCGTCGTGGTCGGCGCGGAGGTGGCCCGGTGACGCTGGTCCAGCTCCTCTTCGCGGTGCTGCTCGTGCTCGCCAACGGCTTCTTCGTCGGCGCCGAGTTCGCCCTGGTCTCCGTACGCCGCAGCCAGATCGAACCGCTGGCGACCGAGGGCTCCACCCGGGCCCGGCAGGTGCTGCACGGCCTGGAGAACCTCCCGCAGATGATGGCCGCCGCGCAGTTCGGCATCACCGTCTGCTCACTGACGCTCGGTGCGGTCGCCGAACCGACCGTCGCCCACCTCCTGGAACCGCTCTTCGAGGCGGTCCACCTGCCCGCCGCCCTGGTCCACCCGCTCGGCTATGTCATCGCCCTGGCGCTGGTGGTCTTCCTCCACCTCGTCATCGGCGAGATGGTCCCCAAGAACCTGGCGATGGCGGCGCCGGAGAAGACCGCCCTGTGGTTCAGCCCCGGTCTGGTCGCCTTCGCGCGGCTGTGCCGCCCGGTCACCGCGCTGCTCGGGGCCTGCGCCCGCGGAGTGCTGCGGCTCTTCCGGGTGGAGCCGAAGGACGAGGTCGAGGCGGTCTTCACCAGCGAGCAGCTGACCCACCTCGTCGAGGACGCCGGACAGGCGGGCCTGCTGGAGCCGGCCGAACAGGAACAGCTCTCCGACGTCCTGGAACTGGGCAGCCGCCCCGTCACGGACGTCCTCCTCGACCGGGCGGGACTGGTCACCGTCGAACCGACCGTGACGCCCCGCCAGGTGGAGGAGCTGACCGTACGGACCGGCTACTCCCGCTTCCCGGTGTGCGCCCCCGGCGGCGCGTACATGGGCTATCTCCACGTCAAGGACGTCCTTGACCTGGAGGAACGGGACCGTGCGGTGCCCCAGCGCATCTGGCACCCGATGACCACGCTCCGCGCCGAGCTGCCCCTGGACGACGCGCTGACGGCGATGCGCCGGGCCGCCTCCCATCTGGCGGCGGTCGCCGACGCGACCGGCCGGGTGCTCGGCCTGGTCGCCCTGGAGGACGTCCTGGAGATGCTCGTCGGCGAGGTCCGCGACCCGGCCCACCGCCGGGCCCCGGCGGCCCGCAGCCGCAGGGCCGCGGAAGACCGGGTCGGCGAGCCCCGCGAGGAGACCCCGCTGCCGGCGGAGGACCGGGCGCTCGCGGGCTGAGGCGAGGGCGGGCCGAGGTGCCGCGCCGGCGGCCGGCCCGGTCCGCCGCCCTCAGAACTCCGGCCGCCCCTGCTGATCCGGGCCGCGGCCGGAGAAGACCTCGCCGTAGGCCTGCATCAGATCGGGCAGCCGGAGGGTGGCGAGATCGTCGCGGGTGGGGGTGCCGCGCCAGGTGGAGAGCCGCAGATCGCGGTAGGCGCAGCTCTTCTCGTAGAGGGTGCGCAGAAAACGGCCGTTGCCCAGCTCGTCGATCCAGCCCTGCTCGACGACATGGCCGCTGATGCTGCACAGCTCGTCGCGGGCTTCCTCGTCCCAGCGGTCGCCGTTCTCCGCGGCCAGCACCTCACCGATGGCGGTCAGCTCCAGCGGCCGGTAGCTGGGGAAGTCGACGCGGCTGGTGAAGCGGGACGACAGCCCCGGGTTGGCGGCCAGCAGCCGGTCCATGCCCTCCGGGTAGCCCGCCAGGATGACGACGAGCCGGTCGCGGTTGTCCTCGGCGCGCTTGAGCAGCACCTGCAGCGCCTCGTCGCCGTAGGCGTCGCCCTTGCTGTAGCCGGAGTTGGACAGGCTGTACGCCTCGTCGACGAACAGCACCCCGCCCAGTGCCGAATCGATCAGCTCATTGGCCTTGACGGCGGTCTGGCCGAGGAACTCGCCGACCAGGTCGGACCGCTGGGCCTCCACGAGGTGGTCGCCGCCGAGGAGCCCCAGGGCGTAGAACACCCGCCCCAATATGCGGGCCACGGTGGTCTTGCCGGTCCCGGACGGCCCGGAGAAGACGAAGTGCCGCTTGGGTGGCTGCACCGGCAGCCCCTGACCCGCCCGCAGACGCGCCATCCGCAGCTGGGCCGACAGCGCCCGCACCTGCCGCTTGACCGGCTCCATGCCGACCATCCGCTCCAGCTCCGCCAGCGCCTTCTCCAGCAGCACCGGATCGGCGGGCCCGGCGGGCAGCCGCTCGGCACCGCGCGGCACCGGTGCCGTCGCCTTGACCCGGGCCGCCGCGTCGCCCGCGGCGGGCGCGCCGCCCACCTCGCCGTCCGGCCCGTCCGCCTCGCCGGTCACCAGCAGCTCACGGCCGTCGGCCGGATCGAGCGGGGCCGGCGGATCCGGATCGCCGCCGGCCTCCTGGCCGAGGCCGGCGGCGGAGACCGTCGCGAGATCGGAGCCCTCGTCCAGGCCGTCCCCCTCCGCGATGGCGGCGAGCCGCGCCGCGGTGTCCATGAACGCCGGGTCGACGCGGTGCACGGCACGGTAGAGGGGGAGTGCCGCGGCGCTGCGGCCGGTGCCCTCGTGGGCGCGGGCGAGCCAGTAGCGCAGCTCCTTGCGCTGCGGCTGCTCGCTGCGGCAGCGCATCAGCGCGGCGGCCAGCAGCGGCTCGGCCTGCCCGTACATCTCCAGCCGCACCCGCGCCATGCCGCCGAACAGCCCCGCCTCGATGCCCAGCACCGGATCGCTGAGCAGCGGCTCGGTGTGCCGTACGAGCTGGTCCCAGTCCTTGACGAGATAGGCGCGGCAGGCGTGCAGAAAGCGCACCTGGGGGTCGGTGTCGACCGGCGGGCAGCCGGCCAGTGCCTGGTCCAGCTCGGCGACATGGCGGCCGTCGAGCCAGTGGGAGGCGTGTGCGAGCAGCAGATCGCGGCCCGTCTCCAGCACCGGCTGGACCCACCAGCCCAGCCAGTACCAGGAGTTGAGGGTGCGTCGGTGGCGGGCGCGCATCTCACCGAAGCGGTCGCGGTGCCGGTGCATCCGCAGCAGTGCGATGGAGGTGTCGGCGCGCAGTGCGTGCAGGCCGAGCCAGGCGTCGGCCATCGTCGGATCGAGTCGTACGGCGGCCCGGAACTCCTCCTCCGCCTGCGGATAGGCGCCCACGGTGTAGGCGTCGACCGCGCGCAGCCAGGCGAGCTCGGCCGGGGCGGGCGAACCCTGAGTGCCGAAATCCATCCCGTCCCCCCACAAAACGTCCCCCGTGTACCGCCGGGCGAGTGCCCGGCCGCGGCTCCCTAACCGGCATACGGCGGACGGGAGTTGACCGTCTCCGCGCACACCTCGGTCCCTGGCCTGCGGTGGCACGGACTCGCATGGTACCTGCGGGATCGGCGCGGGCCGTAGAGGGCGGTACGGGGCAAGAGCGGGCGACCGGGCACGACGCGACGGCGTGAAGAGTGCGGTGACCCAGGGTGAGGGAGAGAGGGTGCCCGGCGGCGCCACGGGCTGGTTTTGCACAGAACGAAGCCCCCGATCACGGGGGAACAACCGGGGGCTTCGCATCTGTGGGCGGTCCGTTGAACCGCACATTGAGAACGTAAGTCCTGTACGCCCCCCAGGTCAAGCCGAGTTGAGGCACTCGGCGGGACCCTGTCGGCGTCGCCGGGCGCGTCGGCCGTGGTCCGCTACGGAGCGTGAAATGCGGGGCCGCTCAGGGTGTTCCGGAAGGTCCCACGATCACCTCGTAGCCCATCTGCCCCTGGTGCACCAGGAAATCGGCGTAGGGGCGCGAAGGATCCGCTGCGAAGTGCGCGCGCTCCGCCGGAATCCAGCCACTCCAGAACGCGGAGAGCCCTGGCCCGTCCCGGAGTTGACCCCTTTCCCAGGAGTGTTCGCTCGCCAGTTCCATCCACAGCAGGCACGCCAGATACGGCCGCAGCGCCCGCCGGCCCGCGCCCACGCCTTCGACCAGCACCAGCGGCGCGGGCGCGAGCGCACGCTCCTCGGTGAAGGCCCCGCGCACCCAGTCGTAGACGCCGTAGCGCGCCGTCTCCCCCCGGGACAGCGGCGCGAGGATCTGGGCACCGAACCGCTCACTCCAGGCGAACAACTCCTCATGGGTGGCGAGGTCGTCGGTGTGCACCACCGGCGCCCCGCCCAGCTCCTCCGCCAGCCGCCCGGCGAAGGTGCTCTTGCCCGATCCCGCGTGCCCGTCCACCGCGATCAGCCGCACCGGGCCGCAGGAAGGCGGCACGGTGCGCAGCCGGGCGGCGAGCGAAGCCAGGTCAGGGTCCATTGCGCCAGCGTACGCGCGGGGCCCGGCCCCCCTCATGCCAGTGGTCCACACCAATATTCCTCCGGCGACGCGCGTCGTAGCGCCTTCCGAAGCGGGCCCGCAACGGGAATAGTTGAGCCACTGCCGACCTGCCCGTGCCCACCTGCGGCCCCGGCCCGACCTTCGCACCCGCTCGTACGCATCCGACTGGGGGACCTCCACCATGACCAGCTCCGCGCCCCGGCGCACCGTCCTGGCCGCCGCGCTAGCCGCCGCGGCGGGTGTCGCCACCCCCTCGGCCCAGGCCGTCGACGCCTCCCGCAGACCCGCCGCGGGTACCGCCGCTCCCACCGCCACCACCCCGGACGCCCCCGCGCGCCGATCGAAGAGCCTCGTGGACTATCACGCCTGGACCACCACAGCCGACTGGACCAAGGGCCACGCCAAGGGCACCGTCCTCGCGCCCGGGGCCCGGCCGGGCATCCGCCTGGCGCGCCCGGCCGGCACCTCCGACTACAAGGACCCGCACACCGGCAGGACCACCCGCTGGGAATACGCCACCTGGACCTCCCCGGTCCACCGTCTGGGGACCCCGGCCACCGAGGTCGTCGCCTCCTGGAACGCCCACACCCCGCCCGGCACGTGGATCTCCGTAGAACTGCGCGGCACCTACAGCGACGGCGGCCGCACCCCCTGGTACGTCATGGGCCGCTGGACCTCCGGCGACGGCGACAGCGACATCCGGCGTACCTCCGTCGACGACCAGAAGGACGGCAAGAGCAGCATCTCGACCGACACCTTCGCCATCGACAACCCGGCGAGCGGCCTCCGCCTGGCCTCCTACGAGCTCCGCGTCACCCTCTACCGCAAGCCCGGCGGCACCCTCACCCCCACCGTCTGGCGGCTGGGTGCCATGGGCTCGGACCTCCCCGACCGCTTCGAGGTGCCGGCGTCCGCGCCCGGACGGGTCGGCCGCGAGCTGGTCGTCCCGCGCTACTCGCAGGAGATCCACAAGGGCCAGTACCCGGAGTACGACAACGGGGGCGAGGCCTGGTGCAGCCCCACCTCCTCCCAGATGATCGTCGAATACTGGGGCCGCAAGCCCACCCAGCAGCAGCTGTCCTGGGTCAACCCCGACTACGCCGACCCCCAGGTCTGCCACGCCGCCCGCCACACCTTCGACTACCAGTACGAAGGCTGCGGCAACTGGCCCTTCAACGCCGCCTACGCCGCCACCTACCGCGACCTGCAAGGCGTAGTGACCCGCCTCTCCTCCCTCACGGACGTCGAACGCCTCATCCACGCGGGCATCCCGGTCATCACCTCCCAGTCCTTCCTCAAGACCGAACTCGACGGCGCGGGCTACGGCACCGCCGGCCATCTGATGACCGTCGTCGGCTTCACCAAGGACGGCGACATCATCGCCAACGACCCGGCCGCACCGGACAACGCCGCGGTCCGGCGCGTTTACAAGCGCCGGCAGTTCGAGAACATCTGGCTGCGGACGAAGCGGAAGAACGCCGAGGGCAAGGTGGTCGGGGGTAGTGGCGGGGTCTGTTATCTGTATTTCCCGGCGCGGCCCAGTGCGGTCCAGCGGCGGGCGCTGGCGGAGGTCGGGGTGCGCTGAGCGGAGGGTGAGCGAGGCCGGGCTCCGGGCCCCGGGATGGTGCCGGGGCCCGGTGGGCAGGTTCTTGCCCGTGTCAGGTGCGCCGTCGACCGGGTGGTGTCGGCTCAGAGCAGTGCGTGTGGGTACTGCTCGGCGCGGTTCTGGAAGGCCAGGACTGCGGGGTTCTGGATGGTGCCGCCGCGGATTTCGATGGCCCGGTGGATGGTGGTGTCGCCGTCCCAGCCGGCGGGTCCTTCGAGGACCGGCCGCAGGAACGGGATCAGGGCCTCGCTGTTTTCCCAGGTGGCCGCGTCCCACAGGTAGGAGGGGCTGTGGTCCACGCCGTAGTGGTGGACGTGGTTGCCGACGGTGAACATGGGGTCGTTGAAGGTGGTCGGCCGGGCCCAGGCGAAGCCCATGCCCTCGTCGCAGGAGACGTCGATCACGAGGGTGCCGGGCGCGAGCTTCGGCAGGTCCTCCTTTATCAGGAACATCAGCGGCGCCGCGGTGTCCTGGAGCACGCAGTTGACGATGATGTCGTGCCGGGCGAGGAACTCGGCCAGTGGCTCCGGGCCGTCCTCGGTGAGCGCGACACTGCGTCGTGGGTCGAGGGTGCCGTTGGCCACGTCGTGGTCGAAGTGCACGATCCGCGCGGAGTGGATCGGTGAGCTGACGGCGGTGACGCCGCGGGCAGTCAGCACATCCACTTCGTGAACGCCCAGCGCGCTGAGCGCGGTGACCGCGCCGCGGGCGGTGGCGCCGAAGCCGATCACCACCGCGCGCCGTCGGCGCCCGTAGTCACCGGTCGCACCGGTCAGCTGCATGGCGTGCAGCACCGATGAGTAGCCGGCCAGCTCGTTGTTCTTGTGGAAGACGTGCAGGTTGAACGAACCCTCCCGGGTCCAGTGGTTCATCGCCTCGAAGGCGATCACGGTGAGCCTGCGGTCGATGGCGGCCTGCGTGACCTTCGCGTCCTGCACGCAGTGCGGCCACCCCCACAGCACCTGCCCGTCCCGCAGCTCCGCCAGATCCTCGTGCAGCGGTTTGGCCAGCAGGATGACGTCACACTCCGCGATCAGCTCCTGACGTGAGCGGAAACCGGCGACCAACGGTGCGAGCTGACTGTCCGGGACGCCGAATTGCTCTCCGTAACCGGTCTGCAGATAGATGCTGGGCTGGAGATCGGCGTCGATGCGTGCGAAGTGCGCTGGGTGGATCGGCAGACGGTGCTCGTTCTCTTTGCGGGTCTGCGACATGATTCCGAGCTTGAGCTGCTGCAAAGTACCCCTTTGATTACGCCCTGTTTAGCACACCCCCGGAATGCGGGGGCCGGGCCGGCAGCGCTCTTCAGGACCGGGCGCACCCGTAGGCGCGCCCCACCCCGGCGTCTTCAGGTTGGTGCCGGTCGTGCCGCGCGACGGCCGGTCGACGGCTTCGTCCACGCGGGCCGGGCCATCGGAATCTGGACGTCGGCCGCGCATTTCAAGCCCCGGCGCGCAGCGAGCCGCGCGCCGGGAGAACGTCGTTCTGGCGGCATGCTCCGGGGGAGCGTGATACCTCCGGCTGTCCCTGGCCCTGCCGGCTATCCCGCCGACCGGCCGAAGAACTCCAGCTCGGCGATGGCCACTTGCTTCTCCTCCGTGGCGCCGTATGCGGTGTGCAGCACCAGCCGTACGGTCATCGCGTTCCGTACCGCCACATCGATGCTCTGTGCCCCGCCGTCATTGATCCGGGGGTGCGAGACGTGCTTCTTGCCCGCGGAGTCGGTCACGATCAGGTCGAACTCGCGCGGCCGGGCCGGGTCGGCTGCCTGCGGGGTGCGGGCGGAAACCCCAGGGGTGATCACAACGTTGAGCAGGTCGGTGGGCTGGCTGAATCCGGCCTCCAGGTACTGGCCGTCCGAGTTGCCCGAGTAGCCCGTCCCCCACCAGGTGTTGGAGTAGGTGTCGAACGCGAGCTTCGCGTCCTGGCCGGGGCCGGAGTGTGACGCCTTCCAGAGCGCGGCGGGTACGGGGACCCGCTTGGCGAAGTGGTCCTGCACGGCCTGTGCGGCCGGCGGCCCTCCGATGATGCCCCCGGCCACGACGGCCACGATCACCGCTGCCACCACCGCCCGGGTGATCCACCGGCCGCGGTCGCGCTTCAGCCGCGGCCGCTGACCGGCGTACGGGCCTTCGGCGGTGTCGGGCGCGGTGTCGGTGAGGGGGTTGGCGCAGCTCCGGCAGAAGTGCCGGCCTGCCGCGTTGAGGGCTCCGCAGCTCCGGCAGGGTGCGCCGTGCTCGGGCTCGGGGGCCGGGTGCGGGGTGCGGACCCGGGGCCGGGCCGCCTCGGGACGGCCCGGCAGCACGCCGCCGGGCGCCTCGGGAGGCGGGGTGGGGGAGGCGCCCGGTACGGGGACCAGGAGGGCGCGGATTCCTGTTTCGGAGACGCCGCTTTCACCAGCCGGGCGGGGGGCGGTCGGGCCGTCCTGGCCGTGCTGGCCGTCCGGGCCGTGCTGGCCACCCTGGCTGTCCGGGCCGGACGGGGACCGGCCCACGTTCCTGCCGTCCCCGTCGTTGGCGGCGGCTGACGGGAGCGGGGTGGTCGGGGCGGCGCCCGCGTCCTGCTGCGGAGCGGCGGCCGGGCGGGTGCCGTCGCCGGTGGCGGGAGCAGGAGCAGGAGCAGGAGCGGCAGGAGGGGGAGGGGGAGTGGTGTCGGGCTGTGCGGGGTGGGCCGGGGGGCTCGGGGCGGGGGCGGATGCCGGGGGAGTGGGAGGGGCCGCGGCCGTGCGGTCCGGATCCGTCGTGGATGGCTTCGGCGCCGGGCGGTCCCAGCGCAGGAAGGCTCCGCAGGAGTCGCAGAAGGACTGGTCCGTCTGGGGGGCGGGTGAGCCGCAGTCGGGGCAGGTGGTGTGGTCGCTGGGCATGGTCAGGTTCCTTCAGGGGTGGGCAGGTGGGTCACCTCGGCCGCGAAGGGGAGGTGTGCGGGGCGGGCCGCCGCGACGACGGCGTGCAGACGGTGCGGGTCGACGGCGGCGGGGTCGTGGACCCGCAGGGTCACCCGCAGGCCGGGGTGTGGCGAGCCCGGGAAGGTACCGAGCGGACGCCGCGACCAGGTCGCCCCGCCGCTCTCGATGATCTCCGGGCGTACTCCGAAGGCCAGTTGGACGGCGTCCGACAGGCCGCGCCGGGTGCCGCGTACCCGGTGCAGCGAGATGGCCGTGGCCACCGCGCGGCGGCGGGTGGCCAGCGGTTCCGTCCCGTCGAGTTCGGTGCCGACCCATGTGGTCAGCCAGTCGACGAAGTCCTCGGGCGCGAGGGCGGGCGTGAAGTAGCTCTCCAGGCAGTCCAGGACGTTGAAGAGGGGGGCGAGGACGACATCGAGGCCCTCGACGAAGCGCTGGGCGAAGTCGTCGTCGGCGTAGACCGCGGGGAGCTGTCCGCCCAGTGGGTGCGGGGAGACCATCCCCGCGGGGGTGCCCCTCATCGGGCCTCGATCACGCGGACGCGGTGGTCGAAGGGGAACAGCAGCGCGGAGCGGGCGAGTTCGATGCGGTCGGTGGCGTCGCCGCGGCGGCCGGTGAGCGGGTCGGCGGGGTGCAGGAGGACCTCGTCGACGAGTTCCACGCCGGGCACCCGCTGCAGGGCCGCGAAGATCTCACCGGAGCGCAGCGGACGGCCGAAGGGCCAGCCGTCGCCATGGGCCCCACCGGTCAGCGGGTCGAGGTAGGCGTAGAGCGCGTCCAGGGCCTCGGCGCGTACCCGGTCGGCCCGCGCCGCACGGAAGGAGTGCAGCGTCGCGACGACCGTGACGCCTTGGTAGAAGGGCGGGCCGACCGCGAGGCGGGTGCCCACCGGGCGGCGCTCGTCGAGGAACTGCGTGACACGGCCCAGGAGTTCTTCCCCCGGCACCAGCTGTTCGAAGCGGAGCCGGCCGCCGCGGTCGGGGACGGCCTGGGGGACGACCAGGACCCGGACGGCGTTCTCGCCGGTCCGGCCGGTCTGGCCGGCCTCGGGGCCCGACGCGCCCGCGGTGGCCGTCGAGGGCTCGGCGGGATCGACCGCGAGACAGGCGATCCGGGCGGCCTCCGGGGCGGCGCGCCGCGCCAGTTCCTCGTAGTCGCGGGCGGTCACGGCCCGTTCCTGCGCGCGGAGCGTGATCGGCGCGCGGACCTTCGCCTCCTGCACGGTCTCGCCGTCGACCCCGCCGCGCGCGGCCTCCCGGTTCTCCACGCGCGCCACGTACGGGATCGAGCTGCGCAGCGCCTGGATCGCGCCGCGCGCCACATTGCCCGACCGCCCGCCGCCCGTGCGGTAGTGCGCGGCCCGTATCACCGAGCCCTTGGCGGGCACGGCCCCGAACTGCCGTACCGAACCGTCCGGTTGGCGGACCGACGGGCCGAAGGCGATCTCACCGGTGGCCTCCTCCAGTGTGATGTGCCGGTCGTGCGGGCCGGAGGACGCGAAGTCGGGGACGACCTGCCACTCGTGCCAGCCGTCGCCGTCCGAGACCTCCAGCCGCAGCGGCGGGCGGTCGGCGACGACGGGTGCATGTGCCAGGCGTATCCGCTGGCCGGGCACGCCCGCGGACTCGCCGAGCAGCTCGTCCTGCACCACGACGGCGTGCGCGACCCTCGTCGTGCCCCCGATGGTGAACGCGGAGGCGGACCGTACGGTCGGCGAGGCGCTGTAGAACGGCTGGCCGGGCGCGGCCTCGACGACCCGGCAGCGCAGCCACGCGGCATCCGTCCTGCCCACACGGGAGACGAGGTGCCCGGCCGGGATGTGCAGCACGACCTCGCCGGGCCGGTTGAGGCCGCCGGTGGAGTCCTCCTCGACCTCGCACTCCGCCCATCCGTCCGCGGTCCACGCCTCCCAGCGCAGCGGCGGCTGGCGCGGGTCCACGCCGACCCCGTCCACCCGGCTGTCCAGCTGCAGCACGGCCACGCACCGCGGCACCGCCGCCGACAGCCCGAACAGGAGGGTGTCGCCCGGCTGCGGGGCGGCCGCGAAGACGGCAACGTCGCGGCCGCCGAAGACGTCCTGGCCGCAGTCCTCGGGGGTGGTGCCCGCCTCCTGCCGCAGTACGGCGGACAGTTCGCAGGGCACGACCGTCAGATCGTCCTCGGTGGCGAAGACCACCGCCTCCTCGGTCTCGGTCCGTCCGGTGGCCACCTCCGTCCCGGCGGGCAGCACGACCGGCTCGGGCTGCGGGGCGGAGAGCCAGAAGGTGACGTTGGCGCGGGCGGCGGAGGGCGGGAAGAGGGTGACGCCCAGCAGGTCGAGGAAGGCCAGATGGTTCTTCTCCGGCACCCGGTTGAGCCGGTAGACGATCTGGTCGGCCATATGGGCGACGGCCTCGATGAGGGTCACTCCGGGGTCCGAGACATTGTGGTCGGTCCACTCGGGGCAGCGTTGCTGGATGTAGCGCTTGGCGTCGTCGACGAACTGCTGAAAGCGACGGTCGTCGAGATGGGGTGCGGGCAGGGCCATCAGGCTTCGCTTTCGGTGGACGCGGCGGACGCGGTGGAGGGGGATTCCGTGGACGGGATCACATAGAAGGGGAAGACGAGGCTGCGCGGGTTGTTGGTGCCGCGCACGCTGTAGCGCACGTCGATGAACAGCACGGACGGATCGTCGGGCGCCGGGCTGACCTCGACGTCCTGGACCTCGATACGCGGTTCCCAACGGTCGAGCGAGGACCGCACCTCGTAGCGGATGCGCCCGGCCGTCGCCTCGTTGACCGGCGCGAAGACCATGTCGTGGACGGCGCAGCCGAATTCCGGCCGCATCGGGCGCTCACCGGGCGCGGTGGCGAGGACGAGCCGGATCGACTCCTCGATCTCCCGCTCCCGGCGGGCCAGTGCGATACCGCCGCCCGCGTCGGTACGCAGCGGGAAGCTCCAGCCCGCACCGACGAACTGTTCACTCATGTCCCGTGCCCCCCTTGAGACGCATGTCCCTCACCTTCCTCAAGCTCCCTAGAAGGGAATGCCGTTGCGCAGGACGGCCGGTGCGTTCAGCGTGACCGTGGCCGGCGAGTTGATGGCTGCCGCGGCGCCCGCGTTGACGGCCACTGCGCCGACCGCGCTGACGGAGACCGCGCCGACCGAGTTGACGGCCACCGCGCCGGCCGACTTGAGGCTGATGGCGCCGGTCGCGTTGATGTCCGCCACGGCGCCCGCCATGACGCCGAACTTCGCGCCCGCCTTGATGTCGACCGCCCCGCCGGCGCTCATCGTCAGCGAGCCGCCCGCGGTCAGCGACAGGTTGCCGCCCGCCTTGATGCTCACGTTCCGCGTCCCCGTGATGGAGACGGAACCGTCGCTGCGGATGGTGACGCTGGTGCGCGCCTCGTCCATGTGGACGGTCATCCTGCCGTTGCCGGTCTGCAGCCGGATACCGCTCTTCATCCGGGTCTTGGCGTCCAGCAGCTCGACGATGTGACCGCTGCGGGAGGCGAAGCTGCGCCAGTTGACCCGCCCGCTGGTCGGGTCGATGGCGGGGAGACCGTCCGGCTCCCGGGGCGGCTTGTCCCGGCCGTTGTAGAGCCCGGCGAGGACGTACGGATGCTCCAGCGACCCCCGGTCGAAGGCGCACAGCACCTCGTCGCCGACCTCCGGCAGGACCAGCCCGCCGCCCCGGACGCCGCCCAGCTGCGCGACCCGGCACCAGTCGCTCTCGTAGGTGTCCGACAGCCAGGGGAAGCGCAGCCTGACCCGGCCCAGCCGCAGCGGGTCCTTGGCATTGCTGACCAGCGCCATCGCCACGCCCGGCATGGGCGGCGCCGGGTCCGCGCCGCCGGAGGCGAGCCCGTACAGCGACCGGAACTGCCGCCCCGAGACGGTCAGCCAGGTGGTGAACGGCCGCCCGGACTCGAAGACATGGCGGACACCGGTCGCCGTGTACTTCCCCTCGAAGGGGAAGCCGGCGCCCTTCAGCGCCACGGGCTGTCCCGGCTTCAGGTCCGGATTCCCGGTGACCGCCACCTCCAGCTCGGCGAACGAGCCCGCCGCGTCGTCGGCGAGGGCCCGTGCGGCATGGGTCACCTGGGCCTGGGTGGTGAACGGGGTGTCCGTGGCGGTCAGTTCGGCCTTCCCGAACGGCTTGCTGAGCTGCCCCGGCGTGATGTCCGCGACGATGTCCTTGCTCGTCGTGGCCGGGGACTGCGCGGACAGCGCACGCTTGGCCCGCATGTCCCAGCCGCGCGCGCCCGCCCTGTCGACCTGCCCGGCGGCGGTGACGGCGATCCGGCTGTGCATCGCGTTGTGGCCGAACTCCAGGACGTACGGACTCTGCGCGGCCGGTGTGCTGCCGGCGGGCGCCGACGAGGCCGGGGAGAGCTTGCCGAACTGGAGCTTGCCCTTCGGGTCGAAGGAGAGATGGACGTCGTTCTCCTGGGCGAGGCGGAGCAGGAAGTCCCAGTCGGTGATGTTGGGCTGGGTGGCCAGCTCGTAGACGGTGCGGGTGGGCTCCACCTTGCCGAGGGACAGCTTGTTGAGACCGGCGAGACGGCGCACGATGTCGCTCGCGGTCATATTGGGGTAGCCCGCGACCCGGCGGTTGCGCAGCAGCCGGTGCCCCGGGTCGTATCCCCGGACGACCAGGTACTTGCCGCCGGCGTCCGCGTCCACCTCAAGAGCGGTGATCTCGCCGGTCAGCATGGGCGTACCGCGTCGCCCGTCCGTGAAGGGTGACAGCACCGCCTTCGCACCGACCTTGATCTGCGGGAAGGTCTTGAGGATGTCCGACCCCGTGTCACTGAAGGTGAGCTGGAAGGCGGACGGCACATTCACGCTCGCGTCCACCCAGCCCTCGATGAGGAGGGTGGCGAGCTTGTCGGGCAGCGGCGTGCCGCCGATCTCGGCGTACAGGACGCTGGTGTACGTCTTCTCACTCATCGGATGCTCTCGCTGCTCATCGGGCGGCCTCGTGGGTTGTGGGCTGCGGGGGAAGGCTCGGGGGACGGCCTTCTGGCGGGTCTTCGTCGGCGGCGGGCAGCAGCAGCTCCGTGCCCGGCCGCAGCCGCATCGGATCGTCGATCGCGTTCGCCTCCGCGATCAGCCGCCAGCGGGTCGCGTCCCCGTACTCCCGCCAGGCCAGCGAGGCGAGCGAGTCCCCCGCGACCGTGCGGTGGATACGGCGTGCGGAGAGCGCACCGGAGGTGGGGTTCTGCCCCTTGGTGGGCATGGCCACCTCGGTGAGGGACAGCGTGCAGGTGGCGCGGATCGGCTCCCCGGTGGGGTTGAACAGCGTGTAGGTGGCGCTGACGCTCGTCACATACGCCACGAACTGCACCGTGTTGAACGACCCCCAGGAAAACCGCACCCAAGGGGGCGACGGACGCTTGGAGTTGACGCTCTGTGCCGTCACCTCGCAGCAGGACAGCAGCAGTTCGATCTGCTTCTGCACCTTGCCGGAATTCGGGGTGCCGGAGGCGTCCAGGAACACCTCCAGCTGGAGCGTGGCGGGCCGGGTGCCGGTGAACTTGGGCGGTGCGCCCCGCGTATAGGCGACCGCGGTCTGGGTGTGCCACTCCGCCTCCCGCCCGAGCTGCAACTGGGTCGGATTGAACTGGAACTCCACCTCACCCATGCGGCCGCCCATGGAGCCGCCGAGGTCGGTGGGGGGCTGGTGGATCGCGAGAGCGGCCCGTACGAGGCTCGCGCCCGCCTTGCCGCCGGTCGGTGCGGCCACCTCAGGCACCTCCCGCGTCGGTGAACCCGTGGTGCGCGATCTCCAGCGTCTCGGTCGCCACACCCGGGCTGGACGGGTCCAGGCTCGGCCCCTGCCAGCGCACGGGCAGTACCTCCACCAGCCCCCACTGTGCGACGACCGAGCCGTCGGCGCGGAGCGCGGCGATCTGCGCGGTGGGCCGGCTGATGCCGGTGGCGAGGGACGAGATCCACGCGGCCACACGGGCGGTGTCGGCGGTGAGCGGGCGGGTGAGACGGATCGTGGAGAACGTCACACGGGTGGGCAACTGCCAGACGAAACCGTTGTTGCCGCCCTCCTGCCGCTGCTCCACCTCCACCTCGGAGGCCAGGCCGTCGCAGCCGTTGAACAGGCCGAGGTCCTGGCCGTCGATGGTCAGCTTGAAGAAGACGGTGGAACCGGGGTCCTGGGCCTGGGGCATGGTGGGTGGTTCTTTCGGGTCAGGTGGTGGACGGGGCTGGAGGGCGGCGGGGTTGGAGGGGGACGGGGACGGGGCTGGTGGGCGACTGGGCTGGAGAGGGACGGGCGTGGGGTCAGCGGCCGTGGTCGCGCAGTCGTCCTATGCGCTCGCGGTCGCCGCGCAATTCGGCGCGGAGCAGGCGTGAGAGCGGGGCCACCAGCCGGCGGGCCAGGGCGTCGAGGGTTGCGGGGTCGGTGGGGGTGGGGGGTGTGGTGGAGGTGGTGGGGTCGGTTGAGGTGGGAGTGGTGGGCGTGGTGGGCGTGGTGGTGGGGGCTGTTGGGGTGACTGGGGTGGCTGGGGTGGTTCTTGGGGTGGCTGCTGCGGGGGGTGGGGGTGTGGGGGCGGCCGTGGAGGAGCCGAGGGCGCGCTGGACCGGACGGGAGGTTGCTGCCGCAGCGGGGCCGGGGGGTGTGGCTGACGGTGCCTGTCTGGGGAGGGCGGCTGACGTGAGGAGCTGGGGGGCCGGAGCTGGGGCTGAAGCCGGGGTGCCGGGAGGGGTTCGCATCCCCGGAGCGGTTGGCGCATGCCGCACCACGGGGGTGGTGGGGTGGTTCGGTGCGGTCCGGACCGTACGAGAGGGAGTGTGCGAGGGGCTCGGTGTGCGTGCCGGCGCCGATGCCGGTTTCTGCAGGGCGACGGCAGGGACGGCCGTTCGTCGGGGTGACCGTCCCGCTGTGCCGGCTGGGCTCTTTGCGCTCTCCGTGCTCGTCGGGCTCGCCACGGTGCGGAGGGGGACGGCGGGTGCCGCCTGCACGCTCAATCGCTGCACCGCTGCGGGGCCGGTGGCCTCCGCCCCCTGACCGGTGGGCCGTTGCCGGGTGATGGGGTCCAGCGCACGGGCCGACACGAGCGGCGCTCGGCGGGCGGGGAGGGGGGTGGTCAGGGGAGGGCGAAGGGCGCTGGTCGTCAGCACTTGCTTCGTGGGGGTGGGGGAACCCTGGGCGTGGGATTGCGGTGTGCGGGGTTCCTGTGGGTGGGATTCCTGTGGGTGGGGTTCCGGCGTGCGGGACTCCGGCGTGTGGGATTCCGGCGTGTGGGGCCCCGGCGTGTGGGTCTTGGATGTGCGGCTCTTCGGTGTACGGCTCTCCGATGTACGTGTCGTCGTCAACGGCCCAGCGGAGGTGGCACGTTCGATGGCCGTCGCGGAGCGCTGCACGGGGGCGGGGGCGGGGGCTGCGGCTGGAGCAGGTGTTTGGGGCGTTGTGGGTATTTGGGCCGGCGTCGAGGGTGCTGTTCGTGCTGGTGCTGCTGTCGGTGTCGCTGCTGGTGCTGGTGTCGCTGTCGGCGTCGGCGTCGCTGCAGGGGCAGGCGTCGGTGCAGCGTCCTGGCGGCGAATCGCGGCGGGCTCGGTGGGCACGCTGGTGGACTCGGCGGGTGCGCCGATCAGTGGCTTCCGTCGGATCGTGGGCTGCGTGGGCTGTCCGGGGGGCGGCGTACGTCCCTTGTCGGCAGGAGGCATGGCCGGTTGCGCGTCGGTCGCAACGTCCTTGACGGGGCTCTCGGTGTCCGCACTCGGGAGCAGCGGCGCTCCAAGTCCCAGGCGCCGACTGCCGGTTGCTGAGGTCCGCCGCGCGGGCCGGTGGCCCTCTTCCCTCGCTGCTCGCTGGACCGGCGGACGCGTTCGGTCGCTGTTGCTCGTGGCCGGGCCTGGTGCCGGGCTCGTGGCCGGGCTTGGGGCTGCCGGGCTCGGGGCCGCGTGATCGCTGGTGTCGGCGTTCGCGCGTGAGGGCGTGCTCGCGGGCGAGGAGGGAGGGGAGACCGGTCGTGGGTTCGGGGCAGCGCTCGCGCTCGATGCTGTGCCCGGAGCCGACGAGGTCGAGTCACCGCTCGGCGCCGGGCCGGCGCCGGGTGCGGCGTCCGTGCTCAGGGCGGCCTCCGGCGCGCTGCTCTGGTTCGGGGCGCTCGGTCGGCGTCGGCCAACCGCCCGCCGCTGTACGACCCGTTGAGGGGTGTCGGGCCGTACAGCGGCGGGGGCCGGTGCCGCACCCTCGCTCGCCGGTCCGGCTGCAGGGGTGCGGGGTGAGGGAGACGAGACAGGGGGCGCCGCTTCCGGAGCCGTCGTGGCCAGCGGAGCCGTCGTGGCCGCCGGCGCCGGCGCTTCGGTGCGTTGCAAGGGCGTATTGGTGGGGGAGGGAGTGGTGTCGCTGCTCCCCGGATGCGACGAGGTGGCCGGCCGCAGCCGACGCGGTGGCATCGGGACCTTGCCTGCCGAGGTGAGCGGGGACCGGCCGCCGACGGCCTTCCGTACGGGCATGGGCATGGCTACCGGCATGGCTGAGGGGTGGCCGGCGGGCCGCACTCCACGCGACGCGGAGCGAGCGGCCTCACCTCCGCCACCGGGTACGGCCTCGGCACCGGGCACGGTCGTGGCACCAGCGGTGGCCTTGCCACCGGGCACACCCGTGCCACCCCCACCCGCACCGCCGGCACTCCCGGCACCCCCGGACGCCGTCTCGGTCACCGCCGACCTCGGCTGTCCACCCCGCCGGGCCCCCGACGGCACGGAGGACGGCGTGACGGGCAGCGCGGCAGACGGGGCAGACGGGGCAGACGGGGTGACGGACGGCCCGGCCGCCGACCCGGCCGCCGAGGCGACCGGAGGCGCGCCCGGCGACATGGCCGACGCTGCGCTCGGCGCGTCGTTCCGCGGGGTCGCGGACGACGTCTCGCTCCCCGAAGCCGGTTGACGGGGAGCGCGCGCGGCAGTCGCCCGGGGGCGCGGAGCACCCGGCGACGCCACCCGCTGTACGGGGGCCCCGCCTTGGGATTCGGTAGGTGCCGCCTCTTGGGTCCGGGGACGTGCTGCACGTTCGGTCCGGGTAGGAGGAGCATCCGTCGACGCCGCCCGTTGTACGGCTGCTGCACCTTGAGCCTGGCTACGTGCCGCCCCGTGAGTCTGGTTACCCGGATCACCCGCCGACGCCGCCCGCTGCACGGCCGCCCCACCTTGATCCTGGCTCCGCGCCGCACCCTGAGCCTGGGCACGCGGCGCACCCGGCGACGCCGCCCGCTGCACGGCAGCCCCGCCTCGCGCCTCGGTACGCACCTCACCCCCAGGCCCGCCATGAGCCCCGGAACTAACCCCGGCGCCCTGCCCCGCGCCCATGTCGCGTGCCTCGCCCGTGCCTCGCCCCGCGCCCAAGCCACGCCCGGCGCCCGCACCTCGTCCGGCACCCGCCCCCGGCACGGCAGCGAACCCCGAGGCCGCCCCCGCGCTCCCGTCAGCCGTCTCGTCCACCCGCCCCGCGACCGGAAGTCGCAAGGCCGGCAGGCCCAGTTCGGCGGGGCGGCCGACGACGGGCACCAGCGCATCGCGCAGGACACCACCGGGTGCCGTGGCACGGACGTCGTGCCCCAGCTCCCCTCCGAAGGAGGGGTTGCGGTGCGCGCTCAGCGACGCGGCGAAGCCGGCCTCCGCGACGGTGCGGGGCGCCCCCAGGACCCGCTGGATGGGGGGCGCGGCGGACCAGCCGCCACCGCCGCCACCGTCCGCGCTCCCGGCCGGAGCCTCCGCGGGCGTCCCGACCTCAGGCCCCTGCGCACGCTCCGCCTCCTGGGCACCCCGCGACCCCCGCCGCCACCTGAACAACCCCATCCTCAGTCACTGCTCCCGTTCAGCCCGCTCCACCAGGGCGGCGATCTGTGACACGTACGCGCGCCGGTCGGCGTGTTCGAGGTCGAGGATGTCGTCGATGCCCCAGTGGAAGTGGTAGGCGAGATAGGCGACTTCCTCCTCGATACGCCCGGTCGCGTACGTCACGATTCCCCCAGGCGGCTCCCGGCCAGTTCCACTTCGAAGGGCTCCTCGCAGTGCGGGCAGGACACCGCGGCGCGCGTGTGTCCCTCCGCATTGATCTGCCGGTAGAAGTCCTGCAGAAAGGCCAGATCGGAGGCGAACATGTTCTCCACCGTCCCGTCGTGCACGGATGCGAGCGTCCCGAGCCGGGTGATGACCCGGCCCAGCAGCACGACCGACAGATACGCCGGGTTCTCACGCACGCGCACATCCCGCAGTGGGATGAGTTCGTCCCGTGCGGTCGCGAGCCGCATCGCGCCGTTCCGGTGGACGGTCCCGGACTCGTCCACGAATCCGCGCGGCAACTCGAACTCGAATTCCGTACGCAAGGGCTCACGTTGCTGTTGCGCCCCCGCCGGACCGTCGCGCCGCATTACTCGATGACCAGCTCTTCGAAGACGATGGTGACCTGCTCGGTCAGCGCGGCGGCGTCGCCTGCCTTGACCCCGCTGGTCTCGACCTTGCTGCACCAGGCGTTGCGCATGTTGTAACGCTTCACGGGGTTGTTCTGGTAGTCCATCATCATGATCGTGGCGTTCTTACGGGCCGAACCCATATCGCCCGCGATGGACTTGTTGATCCACTCGCTGAACGCGCCGCTCTGCGTCATACCGCGGGTCACCGTGCATTCGCCGGCCTTCTTCGTGCCGGGCATCTTCTTCACGACGGGCTTTCCGTCCGCCGAGACCTGCTGGTACTCGATGACGTCCTGCTCCATGGTCAGACCACTGACCTCCTGCAGATATTCGACCATCACGCCGTCGATCTGCAGGCCGAAATTGTGTGAGGTGAGGGCATCACCGGGCTGAAGGGACAAGGTGGTTCACTCCTGTTGAGGGAAGGAAAAGGGTGATGAGTGGTGGGTGAGAGGAGGGGAAGAGGCTGTGGCTGTTACTCCTCCAGCTCCCCGCCGCCGCCCGAGAACTGGGCGAGCCGGAAGACCACGAATTCGGCGGGCTTGACCGGTGCGATGCCGATCTCGCACACGACCCGTCCCACGTCGACGGATTCGACAGGGTTGGTCTCCGCGTCACACTTCACATAGAACGCGTCCTCGGGGCGCTGTCCGAACAGGGCGCCCGAGCGCCACTCATTCACCAGGAACGCCGAGATGTTGCGCCGGATACGGGCCCACAGCGCCTGGTCGTTCGGCTCGAACACCACCCACTGGGTGCCGATGAGAATCGACTCCTCCAGGTAGTTGAAGTAGCGCCGTACGTTCAGGTAGCGCCAGGCCGGATCGGAGGCCATGGTCCGTGCGCCCCACACCCGGATTCCGCGGCCGGGGAAGGCCCGGATGCAGTTCACGCCGACCGGGTTGAGCAGATCCTGCTCACCGCGGGTGATCTGCAGTTCCAGGTCGATGGCCCCGCGGACGATTTCATTGGCCGGGGCCTTGTGGACGCCACGCTCGGAGTCGTTACGGGCCCATACGCCGGCCATGTGGCCGGACGGCGGGATGATGCGGGTCTGGCCCGAGGCCGGGTCGAAGGCCTTGATCCACGGGTAGTAGAGCGCGGCATAGCGGGAGTCGTAACCCGCGATCTCCTGGCGCCACTTGCGGATGTCGCGCGCGTTGAGCGCCGGCGGCGGGTCCAGGATCGCCATCCGGTCGCCCATCAGCTCGCAGTGCGAGATCAGACCCAGCTGGACGGCCTTGACCTGCTCCAGGTCGATCAGGCCCTGCTGGTAGGCGGCCATCAGGTCGGGTACGGCCACCATGTTGACCTCGTCGAGCGCCTCCAGGCCGCCGAAGCCGGTGCGGTCGGCGGAGTCGCCGATGAACTGGCCGGAGGCGAGCTGCTCGACCGCGCCGGTCCCGGCGGGAGCGGCGGGCGCCGGGGCGGGCGGGGCCAGTGTGACGGCCTGCGCGTCGGGCTTCGTCACCTGCGCCGCCGGGACGGCCTCTTCGATGGCAATCGCCTTGGACCGCTGCTTGACCTGCGCGACGACATAGTTCCGCGAGCTCTTCTTCGCGCTGACGTCGAAGCTCTCGACGACCTTGTCGCCGTCCCGGACGACCAGCTTGAAGCGGTCGGCGCTGCCCTCGCCCTCGACGTCCTGCACCTCGACGGTGAGCGCCCCGCCGTTGGCGGAACCGGCCGCGATCGCCGAGACCTTGAAGGCCCCGAGGGCGGTCGGCTCCCCGGCAGTCAGCGCCCTGGGGGTCTGAGGGGCCGCGGCGGCCTGCGGCTCTCCCTCGCCGGTACCGCCGACCCGCACGACATACGCGGCCGTTCCGCCGTTGTTGAAGAACCCGTACACGGAGTGGGCGAGGTAGTACCCGTCCGTGAACTCACCGAAGGCGGCCACGTACTGGGACCAGTTCGTCACCAGGGTCGGCTCGTTGAGCGGACCGGTGGGAGCGAGCCCCACAAAGGCCGCCACCGACGTCCCGACCCCTTCAATGGGCCGCGATCCGCTGGCGACTTCCTCGACGTAGACGCCGGGGGAGAGGTAGGTGGGCATGTTCTGTACTCCCTGGATATGCGAACTGATCTGTTCGGTGTTTCTCGTGCTGCGCGAAGGCGAGAGGAACTGATGGCGATGGGGATCAGGGCATCGCGTACTCGAAGGTGGAGGTGAAGGAACTCATCGAGGTGGCCGCGATCTTGTCGCACCCCTTGTAGAACTCTTCCGCGTCGTTCGGATCGAAGCCGTTGGCGGAGACCAGCTGAGCGAGTGCCTGGTACTCGTTGAGTGCTCGCTCCTTGAAGTCCCCGTCCTCCTGGTCCACCTCCGCATCACGGTGGAACTGGGAGTCCTTGGAGCCACCGGTGGCGGAGTTCCCCTTGGCCTTGGCGAAGACGGCGTACTTGGTGAGGGCTTCGTGCAGCGTTCCGGCCGATCCGGAGACGACCTGGTTGAAGGCGGCGATCGCCACGGTCGGGTTGGCTGCGGCGCGGCGGAATTCTGCGCCCTGGATGATGGCGACGATCTTCGCGCAGTACTTGCGCCCGTCCTCGCTCATTCCGTCGAAGTCGTATCCCGGCTCGGTCAGGGCCCGGATGAAATGCTTGGCGAGTTCCTTGTCGGACAGGCCGGTGCTGTTCCCCGCGCGGGCGAAAAGTGCGTCGTACTCGCCTTCCTGGGGGCCGCCCAGGACGAAGTTTCCGGTATGGCCGATGGAGTAGGAGTTCCCGGTCGGCTTGTGTGTGAACGGGTTCACCATCTTCTGGCGGTTACGGAAACCATCCAGGTCCTGTTTCGTCCCGCGTGAGGAAAGCCGCCGGCGGACCTCGGCGAGGCGATGGATCTGATCGGCCTGAGGGAGGTCCACTTCCATGTGATCCGGATTCGACGCACCGGTCTTGATGGCGGTGGGAACCACTGGCGGAAGATTGGCTGCCGCCGCCTCTCGGACCCGCCTTTCGGCGGAATCCAAGAGCTCCTCGTACGACGGCCAGCGACCGAGGTCCCGCTCGTCGCTCGCCATCTTGATGATTTCGTCCCGGACCTCTTTCTTGAATGCGTCGTCCCACCGGGCATGGCGTGCCTTGCCCTTTGCCATGAGGGCGTCGAGGGGGAGGACATCTTCAGCGGCTTTGACGGTCTTGTTCGCCATTTTGAACGTGCGCTGCACGGGACGATGCCCGTCCGCGCTGCCGTGGTCCGGGGCGTGCGCGGGATCGGCCGTCCGCTGCACATCTGCGGAAAGCACCCGGCTCGCCGTGGCCTCCGCCTCTTTCTCGAACCGGTCGGACGGATCGCTCACCTTCGTCCCGTCGCCGCGGTCGGTGCCCGCGACCGGGCCGTTGCGCTGCTGGATCACATGGGTCAGTTCGTGCGCGAGCATGTGGCGGCCCGCCGCGGA
The DNA here is from genome assembly GCF_028870195.1 of Streptomyces sp. G7(2002). Classification (NCBI taxonomy): domain Bacteria; kingdom Bacillati; phylum Actinomycetota; class Actinomycetes; order Kitasatosporales; family Streptomycetaceae; genus Streptomyces; species Streptomyces sp. G7(2002). The sequence continues at coordinate 1,957,797 of NZ_CP102609.1, read as the reverse complement.
GGATGTGTTGTAGCGGCCGCGCTGGAAGACGATGTGCGAACCGGAGGTGTACGCATGGGCGTCGACGGACTCGGCCGACTCATGGGCGGAGGCTTCGGTGTGCACCCGCACGTCGGAGAAGTCCGCGCCGAGGCGGGTCTCCATGTCGGTGCGGACCGGCTCGTCGAGGGGGCGGCCCGGTGCGCGCAGGACCTCCTGGACGGGCGAACGCTGCACGGTGGAGGGCCCGGTGTGTCCGCAGCCCGCGCCGTGCCGATGCTGCTCCTGGCCGGCCAGAAGGGCCGAGAACGCCGCGTTGCCCACGGTCCGTTGAAGGACGGCGGCCGCCTCCGGGGTGAGGCGCTCCGCCTCCCCGGCCGCGGCCAGGCGAGCCGCGTCGGAGGCCGGGGAAGGCGTCGCACGGACGGCGTGCGCCGCCCCCGAGCGGTCGCTCCCCGCGCCGGGCTGCCGGTCCTGTGCCCGCACGATGTTCCTCCCCCGTCACGATTACTGCTGCTTTGCTCCCTACGCTTTCGACCTTCGCGGACGGGCGGTTCCGGTTGTAGAGACGAACGGGCCCCGTCGGGGGCAGAGCGCTTTGCCCGTTCGGTCACGCGGTGGGCGCCGACCGTGACGCGTAGGCCTGGTTCTTGGCGCCGATGACCTGGTCGAAGGACTGGCCGGTCCCGGCCCGGCCGTACAACTCGAAGTAGCCGAGGGACTTGCCCTGCTGAAGTGCGCTGGTGCGGTCGGCGGCGGTCTCGTACGTGAGGCTGTCGGGACCGTCGCGCAGGAGGACGGCGGCGAAGTGGTTCGCCCAGCCGTCCGCCGCCGCTCCGGTCAGGTCCACGAAGTGGTTCTCGCCGACGGCGGGCGCGTCACGTCGCACGCTGAGCCCGCCGTCCGGCGGTGTGCCGATGAGCTGGGCCGCCGCTGCCTTGCAGTCATTGGGGAGCGTGATGAGCAGCTCCTGTACCTGGGCCTCCTGGTTCTCGACGGCGGGGAGCCCGGCGAGGAAGTCGGAGGTCAGGCTCGGCATGATGACGGCGAGGTCGGTCAGGCCCTCCCGGCCGGTGCGTTCCGGGTAGGGGAAGCGCGCGGCGACCCAGCCACCGCCCATCGTGGCCACCGCCAGCTTCATGGCTTCGGACCGCAGGCCGTCGACCGTGGAGCTCCGCGGTTCGGCCCGTGCCTGGAGCGCCGTCACGATGCGCCGGGTGAGCGCGACGAGCTGCCGGACTTCCGGGGGGTCGGTCAGGGACCGCAGATACGCGGCGCGCTTGTCGCCGCGCTGTGCCGCACTGTCCCCGGCCACGGGCTCGTGACCGGCGGCCTCCGGGTTCCGGCCGGCGGCCCGTACGGCGGCCGCGGCCCTGGCCGCGTCCTTGTAGACGGGCAGTACCCGGTAGAGGGTGCGCTCACCGGCCCGCACCGCCGCCCCGCGCTCCAGGGTGATCGGCACCTGGTCCTGGGCGTCGAGGCTGTGCGCGGCGGCGGTGATCATGTCCGCGTCGGCGTAGGCCTCGTGGCGTCCCCGGATGGCGATCCCGCCGTGCGCGGAGACCTTGTCGAAGCCGAGGGCGGCCTCTCCCTCCGCGTACCGCTGGAGGTGCAGTGGGCCTCTTGCGCCCTCCGCGGCCGGGGCCAGGGCGCGGGCGACCGCCGCATTGCCCGCGGCCCGTTGGAGGGTGCGCAGCGCGTCCGGCGGGTGGGTGGACAGGGCTGCGGCGGGGGTGCGGGGGCGTTCGGGTCCGCGGGGCGCGGTGCGTGGCGCCGATTCCCCTCCCGTGGCCCGCCGTTCGTGTGCGTGCACGAGGGCTCCGTTCTGGCGGCCGGTGGTTCGTGGGTCCGTGGTCCTGGGTGGCCCGAATGCCGATTTTCGGCCTCGGCGGAAATTGCCTCCAGAGGCGGAAGGGGAGCCGAACGGGCAGAGCGGTTGCCCTGCTGAACACCGGTAAGCGTCCGGCCGCACCATCGAGAAGCCCTGATGGCCGGAGAAACGGAGGGATGAGTGGTTGGGCCACTATCGGACGTTTCCCGGGAATCGGTGTCCGTGTGCTGGGCTACGTTGGTATGGCCGGTACATCAGTGCTGGTCCGAAGGGTGGGCGGTGGCAGGTGGACAGGGGCAGGGGAGCGAGCGGGCGGTGCGCGGTGGCGCGGACGTGCTGAAGGGCGCGGAGGGGGTGGGCAGCCCGGACCGGGGCGACCGGTTGCGGTTTCAGCTGCTGGGTCCGGTGCGGGCCTGGCGGGGCGACCACCCGCTGAATCCCGGCCCGCCGCAGCAGCGCGCCGTGCTGGCCGTCCTGCTGCTGCACGCGGGACGGCCCGTATCCGTACCGCAGTTGGTGGACGCGCTGTGGGGCGAGCAGCCGCCGCCGCGGGCGGTGGGCACCCTGCGGACGTATGTCTCCCGGCTGCGCGGCCTGCTGGAGCCGGACCGCAGGCCCAGGCAGCAGGCGCACCTGCTGGTGTCGTCGGGCGGCGGCTACGCCCTGCGGGTGCCCGGCGAGGCGCTGGACGCGTCCGTCTTCGAGGAGCGGCTGGCCACGGCGCGCCGGTTACGGGAGGCAGACGACACCGCGGGAGCGTACGAGCAGCTGAGGGGTGCGCTGGCGCTCCCGGCGGGCATGGCCCTGGCCGGACTGCCCGGGCCGTACGCCCAGCGGCAGCGCAACCGGCTCACCGAACTGTGCGTCACCGCTCAGGAGGAACTCTTCGACTGCGTGGTGGAGTTGGGCGGGCAGGCCGGGGCGATCGCCGGACTGCGCGCCTTCGCCGCCGAGCATCCGCTGCGCGAACGCACCCAGGCCCTGCTGATGCGGGCCCTGCACCGGGCCGGCCGGCAGGCGGAGGCCCTCGCGGTGTACGCGGCCACCCGCCGTACCCTCGACGCCGAACTGGGCGCCGAACCGGGCCGCGAACTCCGCGCACTGTACGAGGAGGTGTGTGCGGGATCGAGGGGCTCTGGAACCGGGTCAAGGCCCGGGCCCGGTACCGGCCCTGTCGGCGACCAGGCCCGTCCTGACCGCGACCGCACCGGTGACAGCCGGGACCACCGGCCTCACCCGCCCCGCCCTGCCAGGAGCACCTCGCGGATCGGCCCACCACCACCCGTACCGGCTCAACTCCCGCCCGACATCGCCGATTTCGCGGGGCGCGCGGAGGCCGTCGCCCAGCTGGCCCCGGCGCTGCGCGGGGCGGCCGGCGTACGGGCACCGGTGGTGGCCACGCTCAGCGGGCTCGGCGGAGTCGGCAAGACGGCGCTGGCCGTGCATGTGGCGCATTCCGTACGGGCCCACTTCCCCGACGGGCAGCTGTATGTGGACCTGCAGGGCAGCGGCCTGGCTCCGGAGGACAGCAGCGCCGTTCTGACGCACTTCCTGCACGCCCTCGGCGTCGCGGAGAGCGCCGTACCGGACGGGCCGGCGCAGAAGGCCGCGCTGTACCGCTCACTGCTCGCCGACCGCGAGGTCCTCGTCCTGCTCGACAATGCCCGCGACAGTGCACAGGTGCGGCCGCTGCTGCCCGGGGCACCGGGGTGCGCGGTGCTGGTCACCAGCCGTGCGCGGACGCTCGCGCTGCCCGGGGCCGACCGTGTCGACGTGGAGGTGATGGCCGAAGGGGAGGCCCTGAGGCTGCTCGGCGCGATCGTGGGGGCGGAGCGGGTGGCCGCCGAGCCCATCGCCGCGCGGGAACTGGTCGCCGTCTGCGACGGGTTGCCGCTCGCCGTGCGTATCGCCGCCGCCCGCCTGACGTCCCGGCCCGGCTGGGCCATGGCCGGCCTCGTGGCCCGGCTGAGCGAGGAGCGGCGACTGGACGAGCTGCGGGTGGGCGACCTGGGAGTGGAAGCGACCTTCCGGGTCGGCTACGAGGTGCTCGGGCCCGGCCTCGCCCACGCCTTCCGTGCCCTCGCCCTGTGCGGTATGCCGTCCTTCTGCCGGGGCGCCGCGGCCGCGCTGCTGGACACCACTGACGACGAGGCGGAGGAGGCGGTCGAGACCCTGGTCGACGCCGGGCTCGTGGAGCTGCACGGAGAGGACCGCTACCGCTATCACGATCTGGTCGGGCTCTTCGCCCGGCGGCTGGGCGAGCGCCATGACAGCCCGTGCGAGCGGGCGGCGGCGCAGCGTCGCTTCTTCGACTATGTGCTGGCCACCGTCCTGACCGCGGTGCGGCTGATCGAGCCGCACCGTGTCCTGCCCGGTCTGCTGCGCCACCCGGACTCCCCGGGCCGTACGCTCGCCGATGCCGACGCCGCGCGCGCGTGGCTGCACGACGCGCACCCGCGGCTGTACGCGGCCGTGGAGTGGGCGTTGGGCGCGGCGCCCGGACTGCTGGGTTCCGCCGTGGACCTCCTCACCGCGTGGTCGCAGGTGCTCGGCGGCACCGCGCGCCACCGCGCCCTCGAACCGCTGGTGCGCCGCGCCGTGGACACCGCCCGGCGGCACGGCGACGACACGGCCACCGCGCACGCCCTGCGCCTGCTCAGGGTCCCGCACCACGGCACCGCCCCGCACTACGGCACCGCCCCGCACCACGGCACCGGGACGTACGCATGGGCAGAGCGCGCGCCAGGGGAGAGCCTGCGGCCGGCCCATGCGTCCGCCGGTCCGCCGGTCAGCGCCTTGGCCGAACGTGAACTGGCCGTCGTGCCCGTGACGACGGACCAGGAGCGGGCGGCGCCGCCGCTGCGAACGGCGGCCCCGGACGGAAGCGAGTACAGGCTCCGGCAGATCCGCTACCGGGCCCGCTGTGCGCTGCGGCGGGAAGGGCCTCCGCGGCAGGCGGCGGCTCCCTGTCGGCAGGCGCGACAGCGGTGCCGTCTCCGGGCCGCCCGCGACCGTGCACGGCTGGGCCCTGGGGAATCCGAGCGTGGCCCGCCGCTCCCGACTCCCGCGCCACCGCCCGGCCGCGGGTGCGGGTGCGGGTCCGCGAATATGGGGGAATGCCGCGGTCGGCCGTCCGCCGCAACCCTGCCGGGGAGCCGCGAGGTGCCGTAAGGACATCCCGCTCTGCCCCCGGCTCTGCCCTTACGCACGCTGACCCGGGCCCGGCGTTGCCGGTTGACTGCACTGGTGAGCATGTGGACTTCACTGGAACCGGCCGCGATCACCGTCGACCCCGGTTCCAACGCGAGGGTAAGGCTGCGGGTACGCAACACGGGCGACACCGTCGAGGAGTACCGCTTGCGGCCGGCCGGCGCCGTAGCGGGCTGGACGCGGGTGGAGCCGGACGTGCTGCGGCTGTACCCCGGGGCCGAGGGCACGGCGGAGGTCGAGTTCGCACCCCCGCGTACGTCGGACGCCGTGGCCGGTCCGACGCCCTTCGGCATACGCGTCGAGCCGGCCGAGCACCCCGAGATCCGCGACGTGGTCGAGGGCCAGGTCACGGTCGGGCCGTTCACCGAACTCCGCTGTGAGCTGGTGCCCCTGTCCGTCCGCGGCCGTTGGCGCGCCAAGGCGTCGGTCGCCGTCGACAACCTCGGCAACCAGCCGCTGACGGTGTCCCTCTCCGGCCGCGAGAACGGCGATGCCCTCACCGTCGAGCCCGAGCCGACCTCGGTCCAGGTCGCGCCGGGCCGCGCCGCCTTCGTGGGGCTCAATATCCGTCCCGGAGCCGTGAGTTGGGTCGGTGGTCTCAACAAGCACCCGTTCACCGTCTCCGTGCAGCGAGCCGGAGTCCCGGAACCGACCGAGCTGCGCGGCACCTACCTCCAGCCGTCCGTGCTGCCGCGCTGGGCGATGGCGGTGCTCTCGCTGCTGCTCGTGGCGGCGCTGGCCTTCGTGGCGCTGTGGTTCAGGGCCGTGCCCAAGGTGTCCACGAGCGCGCGGGAGAAGCCCGGCCAGTCCCAGAAGCTCCCGGAGAAGGAGAAGCCGTCCGAGCCGGCGCCGCCCAAGCCCCCGGAGGAGGAGAAGCCCGAGGAGAAGCCCGAGGAGCAACCCCCGGAGGAGCCCGCCGCTGACGGCGCCGGGGAGCCGGAGGGCCCGACGGAGCAGACCATCCGCTCCAACGCCAACGGCGGCTGGTACCTCCAGGCCAACGGGGGCAGCCAGGAGGACGGCACCCCGATCGGCCAGAGCCCCGAGTGGACGGGTGACCGGTTCGGCCGCAACCAGTGGTGGACCATCCACCACTACCCCGAGGACAACACGGTCGCCCTGGAGTCGGCCAGCTCCCCGGGCAGTGTTGCCCAGCTGAAGGAGAACACCAACCAGGTCGAGCTCTGGGCGGCCGACCCGGAGCAACTGACGTCGGGCAAGCTGCCGCCCCAGCAGAAGTGGCGGCTGATGGACGTGGGCGACGGCCGCACCCGCATCGTCAACATGCGCAACGACGAGTGCCTGACCGACCTGCAGAACGACAAGGGCGCGCTGTCCTGGAAGTGCACCGACGGGCCCGACGCCCGGCAGGACTGGAAGATCGCCGAAGGGCAGTGACACCGCAGGGGCCGGCCGCTACCTCGCCCGGCCCCTGCCGCACCCGGAGGGTCAGTCCCACAGAGGCGACGCGTCCGGCACCAGCCGCCCCATCTTGCGGTACTCGCGCCGCGCCCCGGCCCGGACATCCGCCGCCGTCACCGGCCCGCCGCGCCCCGCCGCGAGATAGCCCGCGGTCACCGCCGCCGACCGGATCGCCCCGCCGGACAGCTCGAACTCCTTGGCGCAGACGTCCAGGCCGAGGTCGTCCGCGCAGGGCGTGGCCGCCAGACAGGAACGCCACAGGGCGAGCCGCCGGCCGTCATCCGGGAACGGGAAATCGACCACCAGGTCCAGCCGCCGGGTGAACGCCTCGTCGATGTTGGCGCGCAGATTGGTGGTCAGAACGGCGATCCCGTCGAACGCCTCCAGCCGTTGGAGCAGATACGCGCTCTCCAGGTTCGCGTACCGGTCGTGTGAGCTCTTGACCTCCGAGCGTTTGCCGAAGACGGCGTCTGCCTCGTCGAAGAGCAGCACGGCGTCCGTGCGGTCGGCCTCGGAGAAGATCCGCTCCAGGTTCTTCTCCGTCTCCCCGATGTACTTGTCCACCACCGAGGACAGCTCCACCACATAGAGGTCCAGCCCCAGTGCGCCGGCCACGACCTCCGCGGAGAGCGTCTTTCCGGTACCGGATTCCCCGGCGAACAGGGCCACCACGCCCCTGCCGCGCCCACCGCCGGTGCGCAGCCGCCAGGTGCCGAGCACCTTCTCACGATGCCGTGCCCGCTGCACCAACTCGTGCAGCAGCGACAGCGGTTCGGGCGGCAGGACGAGCCCGTCGAAGCCGACGGCGGGCCGTACGCGCCGGGCGTGCCGGTCCAGCAGCGGCGCGGACTGCTGACGTGCGCTGTGCTGGATGTGGGCGGCGGTCACCGGCGTCCCGTCGAAGGCGGCGAGGGCGGTGGCCGCACGGGCCGCCCGCCGGATCTGAGCGGCGCCCAGCCGGTACGGCGCAACGGCCGCGGCGAGGTCGAAGCCCTCGTCCACGGAGCCGAGTTCGGTGCTCCAGACCTCGTCCGCCGCCGCCCCGTCGTCCGGCGCGTCCAGCGCGAACAGCCCGGAATCCGGGGCCCAGTCCGGGTCGTACGGCTCGCTTCCGAAGAAGACCACCGGCACGTCCCCGCCCGCCAGCGCCCTGACGAGCGCGCCGGGCCGCTCCGGCAGCGGCCCCACGACGACCGCGGCTCCCCGCAGCCGCGCCTCCCGCAGCAGCGCGCCCGCGAGGCCCGCACCGTCGCCGTGGTGTCCATCGGGCCGGTACCGCAGCACGGGCAGGCCGGCGCGCCGCAGCCCGTCGGTCACCGGTTCGGCGGCGGTACCGGGCCGCCGCTCCCGCAGATGGACGGCGAGCGGCCGCTCGCCCGCGAGCGCGGCGAGCCGCCCGGCGAACGACGCGTCGTCGGTGCGGGCAGCGCTTCCCGTAACCCTGGCGGCTCGCTGTCCCGCCGACAGCAACTCCACCTCACCGCCGCTGAGTTCAGGATCAAGACCCTCGTCCCCCAGCAGATGGGCCACCACCCGCTCCGGCACCCGCAGCGCCCGTCCCGGCAGTGGCCGGTCCTCGTCCTCGATGACGAGCAGCCCGCCGGACAGCAGCGGCGCGCCGGGGTGGAAGCGGGCGCGGGCCCCGGCCTCGTACGGGCCGGGGCCCGCCAGGTCCAGCGCCAGCGCGACCGTGGCACGGCGACGCCCGACATCGTCGTTGAGATAGCCGTACAGCGGCTCGAAGCTCCGGTCCACATCGGGCGCGAGCGCGGCCAGGAGGATCTGCAGGTCCAGGGCCGACAGCCCGAACCGCCCGGCGAGCGCGACCGAGCGGTCCGACGGCCCCGGTGCCTCGTCCGCCGGCCCGCCCGTAGGGGCCCCACCCGCTGTGTACGGCGTGCCCGTGTCCTCCGCCGGCGCTTGCGCGGCCAGCCGTCTGGCCGTCTCCGGGGTCACATACAGCCCGCGCAGCGGATCCGCAGCCGTCGGATCGTCGGCGCTGCGTCCCTCGACCAGCCCGGCCACCCGCTCGCGCAGCCCCGCCAGCCGGCCCCGCAGCGCCCCGCCGGCGTTCTCGGTCACCGTGGCACCGCTCACCGCTGCACCGCTCACTGTCCTCCCTCGCTGTCCTTCGCGGACGGCGAGGCGCCCGGAGCGGACCGGAGCATCCTGGGCGCGGAGTCGCCGGGGACCCCGTCGAGTCCGCGGACGACCGTGACCGCACCCTCCGTGACCGGCGGCGCCACCTCGTACGACGGCGAGACCGGGAAGGGCACGGTGATCACCACGTCCAGGGACGGCTTGAGTTCGCCGCCGAGCGCGGACCAGATGTCGGCGATCGAGCGGGACTCGGGGGGCGGCACCGCAACCGTGAGCGGGATGCTCACCTCCAGCGCGCGGAGCGCCTGCGGCAACGCGGCCGGCGGCAGGATCTCGTGCGAGAGCAGGCACCCCAGCGCGGCGGACAGCAGCCGGTGCTCGTCCTCCGGGCGGGTGGTCCACGCCGTGACCAGGTAGGACAGCCGGAACCAGCGCGGCGGCTGACGTCTGCGCACGATCACGCCCCTGGCGTCCCGCTCCGCGATCGCCCCGCGCTCGCGACGGGCGACGTCCTCGCGAATGTCGTAGAGATACGCATTGAGCGTGGGGGCGTTGCGCCGCGCCGCCCAGTCGCGGGAGGGCGCCTCGAAGGCGACATCCCCCGCGCCGTCCGGCAGCACCCCGCCGCGCAGCACGGACCGCATCGCCTCATCGACTTCGTGGATCACGCGCCTTCCCCCGCCCCGCGACCCGCCGACCGCACATCCTCCGCCAACTCCGTCACCGCTCCACCCTTTGCTTTCGCACCCGCACCTGTTGCTGGATCTGCACCTGCACCTGCACCTGCACCTGCACCCGCATCCGGGCCCGTATCCGTGCCTGCTGCCGGCCCCATCAGATGTATCCCTCTCGCAGCGCGTAAGCGACGGCGTGTGCGCGGTTGTGCAACTGCAGCCGTGTCATCAGGGCGTGCAGAACGTTCTTGACGGTGCGTTCGGAGTAGGCGAGCTTTTCGGAGATCTGCCGGGTGTCCAGGCCCTCGGCGACCAGCCGCAGCACATCGACCTCGCGCTGCGCCATCCCGAGCGTGGGTGCGATGCCCACGGGGGCGGAGGTCGTCACCGACCGCCGCAGCCGCCCCACCTGTGTGAGCAGCGTGCTGATCAGGTCCGGCGGCAGGTCGCCCTCACCGCGTGCCGCGTTCTGCACCGCTCGCAACAGCCGCTGCGGGGTGGCCTGATGACGCCAGAGTATGGCCCGCACGCCGTACTCCACGATCGTCATCAGCTCCGGCTCGCGCAGATCCCGGGCGATCAGCACCACGCGCTGTTCGCCGCCCCGTACGAGCCGTCTCAGCTCCGTCGCGGCGATCTCGTCGAACCGGTCGATGGGCATGATCGCCACGGCCCCGACGGCCTGCCCACCGCCTTCTTTCTCTCTCCCCCGCTCCGCCTGTTCCGCCCGTTCCCTGGCCGCCGCGCCGCCCTGGTTCTGGACGATCTCGACAGCGGGCTGGTGCTGTAGGTGACTGACGACCCCGGCCCGACTGAGCGGGTCGGAAGCGTGCACCGTCACCGTGACACGTGTATCCAGCACTTGTGTTCCTCGTCTCGCCCCCGTTTACCGACAGCCGCAGAATGCGCGAAGGCAATCAACAAACGTTTACCGGGCAATCAACGCCGGAGCGGAACCCTCCGGCACGACAGGCGAAGAGGGGCACGAGAAACGGATCGCAGGGGGAGGAAAGCGGCGAGGAGCCGGGGGTAACGCGCGGTGCGGGCGGGCGCGTTACCCCCGTGGCGGGAGTCCTACCGCGAGGTGGAGGCCGACCGCTCCGGCGCCGGCGTCTGCGACGGGTTGCTCCGCGGGTGCTGCGGGTTGAGGAACCACTTACGGGCGGAGGCGAACCACCAGGTGCCGGCGAAGACCAGCACCACACCCACGGTGAGCGGGGCGTAGTTGAACGTCTCGATGGTCACCGGGCTCAGCTGGGGCAGCATGAACAGCACGGTGATGATCACGACCCAGCTGACCGCGATCAGGCCCACGGGCTTCGACCAGCGCCCCAGGTGCCAGGGACCGCGCCGGAAGTTCTCTCCCTGGCGCAGCCGCAGCAGAGTGGGCACCACGTACGCGATGTAGAGGCCGATCGTCGCGATGGAGGTGACGGCGGCGTACGCGGTCGTGTTGAACAGGTACGGCAGACCGAGGACGAACGCACCGCCGGCGGCGAGCCACACGGCGTTGGTCGGGGTGCGGGTCCCGGGGTGGAGCTTGTGCCAGACGGAGGAGAACGGCAGCGCCCCGTCGCGGGAGAAGGCGTAGATCATGCGGGAGTTGGCGGTCACCGAAGCCATCCCGCAGAACAGCTGGGCGCCGATGATGACGAGCAGCATCAGCTTGCCGGTGCTCGCACCGAGCGCGTCCAGGAAGATCTGCGCCGGCGGCACACCGGTGTCCGACTCCAGGGCGCCGTTGTAGGACTGGATGGCGAAGGTCAGGCCGAAGAGCAGCACGAATCCGGCGGCCCAGGACACGACGATCGAGCGGACGATGCCCTTCGGCCCCTCGACCGAGGCGTTCTTCGTCTCCTCCGTCATATGGGCGGACGCGTCATAGCCGGTGAACGTGTACTGCGCCATCAGGAGCCCGATGAGCGCGACATAGACCGCGGAACCCCAGCCGGTGTTGTTGACGAACTCGGTGAAGACAAAACCGGGGGACTGGTGCTTGTCGGGGATGATCAGCAGGGCACCGACGATCACCACGACGCCGATCAGATGCCACCACACCGAGACGGTGTTGAAGAAGCCGACGACGCGCACACGGAAGGTGTTCACCACGGCGTGCAGCAGCAGGATCACGCCGAAGAGGGTGATCGTGTGGGCGGGGGTGGCCGCGTAGCCGAACTGAAGGTTCAGGTAGGCGTTGAGGAACGACGCGGCGCCGAAGTCGATGCCCGCGGTGACGGCCACCTGGCCGAGCGTGTTGAACCAGCCGGTGAACCAGGCCCAGGCCGGGGCGGACTTCTGCGGGGCGAGCTTGTGCGCCCAGAAGTAGAGGCCGGCGGAGGTCGGGTAGGACGAGCAGACCTCCGCCATGGCCAGGCCGACGAACAGGGTCATCAGGCCGACGAGGACCCAGCCCCACATGATCAGGGCCGGCCCGCCGGTGTTCATACCGAAGCCGTACATGGTCAGGCAGCCGGACAGGATGCTGATGATCGTGAAGGAGACGGCGAAGTTCTGCCGCCCGGACATTGAGCGGTCCAACGTCTGGGCGATACCGAGTTCGGCGAGGCGTTCCTCCTCCGTCTGCGTGACGCTTGGCATGTCCAATGGCATGGCTGGGCCTCTCCTGTTGGTGGCGCGGTGACGTGCGGAACAACCTCGGTCGGCGCTACGGTCCGGACCCCTTGACCGCCCACTTCCGATGCCGGGCGAAGAGCTGCTGAGCGTCTCCGCAGTAACTCCACGGCACATCCGTGGCGTACGGGCCGATGGCGTCGAACACCTCGGCCGCCGCCCGGTGCTGATTCGCGAAGGACATCGCGTGGGCCAGGTAGTTGGCGTCCTCGTGGAAGGCGGCGTGCGGCATGGAAGGGGCCCGGTACGTCCACCAGTTCACCCACGCCTGCTGGGTCGACGGGTTGTCCGTCCAGGGGTGGACCGTCAGGCCGTACCGGTGCCCTTCCTTCTTCATCCGCGTGCGGTGCGACTCGGCGAGCGCGACCAGCGGCAGGACGTGCAACGGCATCCCGCGGGGGACATGGGCGCACCGCTCCTGCGCCCAGTGGAACATCTCGCCCGCCACGCCGTGCCAGTCGGGGAACATGTAGGTGAGCAGCTCGTGGTGCGCCTCCCTGTTCCACGGGTCGCGTTCCTCGACCTCCTGCCACACGCTGTGCACCGTCTCCCGCCACTGCCGGTCGCGGTCGGGGGAGTGGTAGCGCAGCAGGGCGAGCATGACGACGTACGGCGTCGGATCGGCCGGCAGGGTGTCCCCGGCGGCATGGCAGGTCTCCCAGGCCTGTTCCATCTCCGGTCCGCTGCCCTGCCCCCGTGGGCCGGCCATCGAGCGCAGGGCCAGGACGGTGGCGAGAAGGGCCAGGGCGTGCGGCGAACGCGGTTCGGCCTGTGCCCAGGTGTCGGCGAAGGTGAGCCGCGCCCCGGCGCGGGCGAGTACCTGGAGGCGGAAGATACGGCGGTCCCAGTCGGCACCGGTCGCGGTCAGCAGTTCGCGTGCGCCTTCCCACCTGCCCATCGCGGCGTCCTCCACCACTGCGCGCAGGCGAGTGTCGTCCCGCGCCGGATGCCGGTCGAAGGCCGGTTGGCGTCTCACCGTTGTCCCGTCAACGGTCTCTCGGGCGAGGGGAACAGGTCCTCACCGTGCGCAAGGGGCGTGTCAACGGGCACTTTTCAGGCCTCCGGGTGGGCGTCCGCCGTGTCGGACGCCGACGTAGGGGGAGCGCGTCGCGCTGAGCGAACGACCATGGGGCCGGCAGGGCGCGTATGCCCGGCGTCCTTGACGGGCGGGACAGCGAGGGCATCGGGCGGGGCGGCGATGCACCGGGCCCACGCCGCTGGTGAGGGGCCTGCCCGGACACCGGTGGGGTCCGGCGACGGTGCCCGTGGGCCCCGGGTCCGGCCCTTGCCGGGCTGTCTCGTGCGCAGGCGAAAGCCCGATTCGACCTTGAGGGGCAATCACCGCAATCTCCTGTACGTGGCATGCATGTGCTGCGCAAGCGGACTGTCAACTTCGTTCATGAAGTGCTGACTTGAGAAAGAAGACTATTCACTGAGGAACCTCGGCGCACATTTCTTCGGGGATAAATCTCAGGCGATGTGGCGCCCTCGTCGGCGCGTGGGGGGTGTTCGCGCTCCCCTGGGACCTATCGGTCCTTGCCGCAGGGCGAGTTGACCGCGCCGGCCGGTACCGCGCCGAGAAGCCCTGGACCTGCACTCCGAAGCCTTGGCCAACGCATTTTGGTCACGGCATCATCACAGGTTCTTCACTTCATCTATTTCGATGTTCAACCACTCGCTACTCTTCCGGTTCCAGACACCTAGGGGGAATCGTGGCGTATCAGCAATATCCGTCCCAGCCCGGACAGCAGCCGCCCACGCCGCCCGGCATGTACGCGTCGCCACCGCCGAAGAAGATGGGGGCCGGCGCAAAGATCGGCATCGGATGCGGCGGCGCCTTCGGTGCGCTCGTCCTCATCGGCGTCATCGCCGCCGCGGTGGGCGGCGGCGACAGCGGAACACAGGCCGAGAACAAGCCCGGCAAGACCGCCACCGCACCGGCGAAGGAGCGGGCGAAGGGCAGCGCCGAACCGGCCGAAGCCAAGCCGGAGGAGAAGCCCGAGGAGAAGCCCAAGGCGGCCCCCAGGTCACCGGCCGACCGGTTCAAGGCCTTCGTCACGAAGAACGGAAGTGCCAACGAGAAGGCGGCCATCGGGCACGTCACCAAGGTCCAGGGCGCCGAGGAGCAGAACGACATCCTCGACTCGGTGGACATCTACACCGACTTCACCGGCGGCCTGATGGGTCCCCACCAGAGCGAGGGCAAGCTGATCGCCTCCGCCTTCGCCGACTGGAAGGACTCCAAGAACGGCCTGGTCACCGTCTACGACGTCAAGGGGGAGCTCCTCGCCAACGGCAACTTCTGACCGCCCTGGCGCGACAACACCACCTGTCTCTCCGGTTTCAGCCGGGCGGCGGCTCGCGACCGTGGGCAGGGCCATGCGTGCAGGGGAGCATGCAGTCGCCAGGCAGGGGGGCCACTTGTCCAGAAACCAACGACCGATGTCGCCGGAGGAGAAGAAGAACACCCGGCTCGGCTGTGCGGTCATTGCCCTTCTCGTGCTGCTGGTTGGCGGGTGCGTCAACTTGATGGACGGCGAGGGCGGCGGGGACGGCTCGAAGTCGTCCGCCAGTAGTTCGGTCGCCGATGCTTCGGACGCTTCCGACCCTTCTGCTGACGCGTCCGATGGATCGGACGAGTCCGACGCATCCGACGCCTCCGACAGTGACGCCGACACCGTCACGGTGCCGGACTACACCGGCCGCAACCTCCAGGAGGCGCAGGACGACGCGCAGGGCAGGGGTATCTACCTGCTCAAGAGCGATGATCTGTCCGTCCGGCAACGCCTGCAGGTGTGGGACCGGAATTGGCAGGTGTGTGACCAGGAGCCGGCCGCCGGGACGGTCATGGCGGACACGGAAACGCTGACGTTCGCCGTCGTGAAGACCGGCGAGAGCTGCGACGATCCCGACGAGGCGGCATCCGCGGGCGACGACGGAACGCCCGAGCCCACGGAGGAGCTGACCGAGGCCGGCAGTTCCGGCACCTCCGGCTCGTCCGCCTCCTCCGGCGCGGACGCGAGCGACTCCTCCGGAGGTTCCAGCTCCTCCGGTGGTTCCAGCTCCTCCGGGAGTACGGGGAGTACGGGCTCCGAGGGTGGCAACACCTCTACGACTGGTGGCGAGGAGCAGTCGCAGGCTCCGGCAGGTGCCTCGGCGCGGTGCAACGACGGGACGTACAGCTACAGCCGGCACCGGCGGGGCACCTGCAGTCATCATCACGGGGTCGCCGTCTGGCTGAGGAGCCTTCCGGCTTGAACGGGTGCCCGTCCCGGGGCGACGGGGCGTAAGGGGCAGGGCGTATGGGACGGGCTGTAAGGGGCGGGGCACGTACGGGCACCTGGCCGTGCAACCTTCATCGGCAGTGGGCGGTCTTCACGACACCATCACACATTGCCAGGGGGACTGATCATGTCGTACTCGCAGCAGCCCGCGCCGCCCGGCCGGCAGCCCCGCCCCTTCGCGCCGCGGCGGGCCACCGAGCCGCCGGAGAAGAAGCACGCCACCCTCAAGATCGCAGTGGGTGTGGTCTGTGCGTGCATCGTCGTCGGGCTCGGGGCCGCGGTGGGCGGCGGCGGCAAGAAGACCGAGGTGGAGCCCGCACCCGCTGCCACGGTCACCGTCACCGCCAAGATGGCCAAGGCCCACGCGGCGAAGCCGAAGGGCGGCGCGAAGCCCGCCGAGAAGGCGGCGGCGCCGACGGGCCCGGAGATCATGGTCGGCCAGGGCAGCTACCTCGTCGGGGAGGACATCACCGCCGGCACCTACCGGACCGGCGGCCCGGCCGCATCCGATGTGCCGCTCTGCTACTGGGCGCGCGCCAAGGACTCCAGCGGTGACATGGACAGCATCATCGCCAACGGCACCCCCCAGGGCCCGGCCCGCGTCACCGTCAACAAGGGGGAGACGTTCGAGACCAACGGCTGCAAGGAGTGGACCAAGGTCCGCTGACCGGCTCGCCGCAGCTCAGGTCGCGCTTTTCGGTGGCCGCGCCGTCGGCCGTCATGGGCCGACGTGCCGAGCCGCCCGGTCCGCCGGCGGGGGCGTGAGCGGGGAAGGGGGAGGGGGCAGTGCCGTGCGGCCGACAGAATTCCTCCGCTCGCATCCGGTCGGAGTCGGTTCCTCCGGTTTTGCCCGGGGTGGGGTCCTGTCGAGAGGGGGGCGCTCACGAGATATCTTGATGTCGAGCAATGTTGCAGACGTGGAGCGGAGCACCCGGTGACTGACTCGACCATCATTTACACCCACACTGACGAGGCCCCGGCCCTGGCGACGTATTCGTTCTTGCCGGTGATCCAGGCATACGCGTCGACGGCCGGCGTCAGCGTGGAGACCCGTGACATCTCGCTGGCCGGGCGCATCATCGCGAGCTTCCCCGAGCACCTGGAGGAGGGCCAGCGCATCGACGACGCCCTCGCCGAGCTCGGTGAGCTGGCAAAGACTCCCGAGGCGAACATCATCAAGCTGCCGAACATCTCGGCCTCGATCCCGCAGCTGAAGGCGGCCATCGCCGAGCTTCAGGAGCAGGGCTACGCGCTGCCGGCTTACCCGGACGACCCGAAGACCGACGAGGAGCGCGACATCCGCGCCCGCTACGACAAGGTCAAGGGCAGCGCCGTCAACCCGGTCCTGCGTGAGGGCAACTCCGACCGCCGGGCCCCGGCGTCGGTCAAGAACTACGCCAAGTCCAACCCGCACCGCATGGGTGCCTGGACGGCCGACTCGAAGACGAACGTCGCCACCATGGGCGTCGACGACTTCCGCTCCACCGAGAAGTCCGCGGTCATCGGCCAGGACGGCACGCTGCGCATCGAGCTCTCGGGCGACGACGGCTCCACCACCGTGCTGCGCGAGTCGGTACCGGTCCTCGCGGGCGAGGTCGTCGACGCGTCCGTGATGCGGGTGGCCGCGCTGCGCGAGTTCCTCACCGCGCAGGTCGCCCGCGCCAAGGCCGAGGGCGTGCTGTTCTCGGTGCACCTGAAGGCCACGATGATGAAGGTCTCCGACCCGATCATCTTCGGCCACGTGGTCCGTGCCTTCTTCCCGAAGACGTTCGCCCAGTACGGCGAGTCGCTGGCCGCCGCCGGCCTGACCCCGAACGACGGCCTCGGCGGCATCTACAAGGGCCTGGAGTCGCTGGCCGACGGCGCCGAGATCAAGGCGTCCTTCGACGCCGAGCTCGCCGAGGGCCCGGAGCTCGCCATGGTCGACTCCGACCGCGGCATCTCCAACCTGCACGTGCCGAGCGACGTCATCGTCGACGCCTCCATGCCGGCCATGATCCGCACCTCCGGCCACATGTGGGGCCCGGACGGCGCCGAGGCCGACACCCTCGCGGTCCTCCCCGACAGCAGCTACGCCGGCATCTACCAGGCCGTCCTCGACGACTGCCGCGCCAACGGCGCCTACGACCCGTCGACGATGGGTTCGGTCCCGAACGTCGGCCTCATGGCGCAGAAGGCCGAGGAGTACGGCAGCCACGACAAGACCTTCGAGATCCCGGTCACGGGCACCGTGCGGGTCCTCGACGAGAACGGCAACGCCGTCCTGGAGCAGGTCGTCGGCGCCGGCGACATCTTCCGGATGTGCCAGACCAAGGACGCGCCGATCCGCGACTGGGTCAAGCTCGCCGTCACCCGTGCCCGCGCCACCGGCAACCCGGCGGTGTTCTGGCTCGACGCCGGCCGTGCGCACGACGCCCAGCTCATCGAGAAGGTCAAGACCTACCTCGCCGAGCACGACACCGACGGTCTGCAGCTGGAGATCATGTCGCCGGTCGACGCGATCACGTTCTCCCTGGAGCGGATCCGCCGTGGCGAGGACACGATCTCGGTCACCGGCAATGTGCTGCGTGACTACCTGACCGACCTGTTCCCGATCCTGGAGCTGGGCACCAGCGCCAAGATGCTCTCGGTCGTACCGCTGATGAACGGCGGCGGGCTGTTCGAGACCGGCGCCGGCGGCTCCGCGCCCAAGCACGTCCAGCAGCTCGTCAAGGAGAACTACCTGCGCTGGGACAGCCTGGGTGAGTTCCTCGCCCTCGCGGTCAGCTTCGAGCACCTCGCGCAGAAGACCGGCAACGCGCGCGCCCAGGTGCTCGCCGACACCCTCGACCGCGCCACCGGCACCTTCCTCAACGAGAACAAGTCGCCCAGCCGCAAGCTCGGCGGCATCGACAACCGCGGCAGCCACTTCTACCTCGCGCTGTACTGGGCGCAGGAGCTGGCCAAGCAGACCGACGACACTCAGCTCGCGGAGGCGTTCGCGGCACTCGCCAAGACGCTCACCGAGCAGGAGCAGACCATCGTCGACGAGCTGAACGCGGTGCAGGGCTCGCCGGCCGACATCGGCGGCTACTACCAGCCCGTCGTGGCGAAGGCCGATGCGGTCATGCGTCCGTCGAAGACCCTCAACCAGGCCCTGGCCTCCCTCAGCTGACGCGACAGCTGAGGTAAGCCCCTTCCGCCCCGGCCGGTGCCCACCGGCCGGGGCGGTGCCGTTTCCGGCTGACGGCCGCCCCGTTCTCCGATTTCCGCCGGCCGGAACGGGCCCCTCCGGCACGACGGGCGGCATCATGAAGCCGTGGAACCCACGCTGCCGCTGCTCTTCCTCGACGTCGACGGCCCCCTTATCTCGGCGGTTCGATCCTGTCTCGCTGTCTCATCAGCCGCTCACGCCTGCTACGCTCCGCGAGTCCGAGCGAGGACTCCCGGCCGATCAGCGGGCCCTGCCGACCTGGCGCCGCCGAGCACGGCCGGGTCGGCCACTCCTCGCGGGGTGCTGTCGGGCAGCATGGGGCGATGAGCTCGGATCAGGCGCTGCCTCACGAGGTGAAGGTCATCGGTACCGCCGCGCTGCTCGAGCTGGAGGATCGCGCCTGTCAACTCAGCCTGAACCAACGGCTGGACCCTGCTTGGGTGCTAGAGAATGCGGCACCCGAGGGAACTCACTACCTGTGGCCGGCAGTGTGGAACAGCCTGCCCCATCGCCCGGAGGTCCCGCGCCAACTGCGGTGCGAGCTGCTGCTCACGCTGCGTTCGGGAGAACGCGTGATGAGCCTGTTGGACATGCTTCCCAACGACTTCGACCCGCTCCCGAGGGTGACCTCGCGCGAAGAGGGCATGCAGGTGAGCCGACTCCTTGACCACGTTCCATCGGTGAGGGAGTGGCTGCTACGGGAAGACAAGGGCTCCTCAGACCGGCTGTGACTGGCGGCGCCAGCAGAGCGCGGCTCTCCCAGCGAGTCCTCAGGCCGCAGAATCAGTACAGGTGGGCGAAGGCGCGCTCGACGACTCCGCACTGCGGGCATTCTCGGCGGGCGCTAGCGAGACACCGTCGCGGCGCGAATATACGACTAACTCTCGCAGGGCTTGCCTTCTCGCAAATATCGGGCACTCCCAGCTACGTCTCAAATACCGTGCAGCGGTGATTCTCTTCTATTTCTCCAGAGCCGGTGGGGAGGATTGGAACCTCTCCTCCCCGCCGCTCAACCGCGACGGCATGCCGGTACTCGTGGACGACGACCTCCGCTTCGAAGACGAGAACGGCCCCCGACCGGTAACCTTCATCAACCGATGGCTACGGGAGCTGCCAATCAGCGGCGCCCCGGCCGAGAACTCCTGGAAGACCTACGCCCTACAGCTCAAGCCCTGGGCCGAATTCCTGCTCGTGCACGGCATCGGCCTGTTCTCCGACAGGCAGCGGCTGCGGGACGGCTTGTCCCTCTACGCTGAGCATCGTTTATCCGGCCCGCTGGAGGTCCGGCTCGGGTCGACGAGCTGGAACCTTGCGGTCAAGACAATCGCGGCATTCTATCAGTGGGCTGTGAACGAGGGCCACTGCGACCAGGTCCCTTTCTCCTACGCCAAAGGATTCCACCTGCGCCCCGACGGCGTACGAGTGGAGACCGCCCGTAACCTCGCCACCGTGCGGGGTGCCAGACGACACGCCACCCGCAAGTACCTGGAGCGGCCGTACTCCGATCTGCTACTCAACGCCCTCGCCGGCAACGACCCGGACGGCGAACCTGACCACACGTTTCGGGGTCGCGAGACCGGCCGGAATGCAGCCGGCGGCTCGCTTGCGATCTCCACCGGCCTGCGGCTTCGAGAATGGCGGCTTCTCACACCGTGGGAGATCCCTCCCCTGCCCCGCCAGCGCACGGTCGTCCCCATCCCGTTGCCGCTCGCGCCTCCTACCACCAAGGGCAGCAAGGGCCGACAGACCTGGGTGGAATACGACGCCCTGGCCCGCATCCACGACTACACGACGCTGGAACGGGCCGCCCAGGTGGACGGCTCCCGGTGGCGCCCCGCCCACGCCCTCGACGTAGAAGACCCGACGTACGAGGGCGCCTACCTCAACGGCACCTACCGCCGCTGGCACCTGCTGACTCCCACCGAGAGGCTCCGCCTCGTCGGCCCGGGCGGCGGGAGCGCCCTCCTCGCCGTCCAGTCCGACGGCTCGCCGTTCCTGGACTGGGCGACCACGCTCCGTCGGACCTCCGCCCGTATCCGCGACCGCTGGGAACCCGCGTTCCCGCGCGTCCACCCCCACATGACACGGCACACGATGGCCATGACCACTCTGGAAAGGCTGGTGCGGGGCTACTACCAGCAGGCAGCCCGCCTCGTCCTAGACACCGGCAATGACAACGCCATGGCTCTCTACCTCACCAAGGCCGATCCTCTGCTGATCCTGCGGGACCTCCTCGGCCACGCCAGCGTCGCCACCACCCAGGTGTACCTCCATCTCCTGGACACCCAGAGAATCTTCCGCCAGGCGTACGAGGACGCCGACCCCAACCCGGTCGCCCGCCGGGAAGCCGACGCAGAATTCCAGGACACCGATGCCCGCTGAAATCCGACAACCGCTCGCCGTTCAGTACACGCTCCCGGGTCAGCGGCCTTACCTCGGCACGCTTCACGAGCTGCCCGACTCGGTACTGGCCGGCGACCTCGCCCGAGGACTAACCGCAGCCGCCCATCCCAACGGCCCGATCCGCACCTACCGCGATGCCCGGCACGCTGTCCGGTGTGCCCGACACCTCGCCCGCTACCTGCACGAGACCGGCTTCACCGGCACTCTCTCCAGTCTCACTGCGGCACAACTCACGCCCTACTGGCTGAAGTTCGGATTCACATTCGAGCGGCACAGCCGCATCACCCTCAATGGCTTCCTCGCCGACGGCGGCACCCTCCACGCCGGCATCCGAGCCCACCTCGAAGGAAGGCCGATCAACCAGCAGGCTGGGTCCACCCCGCATCGGCCCTACAGCGACGCAGAATGGCGGCGCATCGATCAAGCCGCCCGCGCCGCCATCGACGCCGCCTGGCAGGATCACCTCAAGGCTCTGGAATCCGCTGAACGCGGGGCCGACCCGATCGCCCACGGCATCACCCGGGACAACCTGGCCTGGCTGATCCGTAGAACTGGCCCCGTGCCGGTTCGCGCGATCCGCGCGATGATCCCAGGAGCTCCTTGGGCGATCACAACCGCGGTCCTGGAGATTCGCGACGCCCTGTTCCCATCCGGGTATACGGCACTCGTCTACAACCTCCGGCTGGCCATGCTGACCGGCGCCGTACCCGACGGTATCGACACCCTGTCCGTACCCGACTTCACACACACCGGCCCCGGCACGGGCCTGCTGTCCTATCGCAAGGGTCGGACCGCCCGCGAAGCCCTCAACCTGCGCGGCCCCGCCGTACGGCTCCTGGACCAGTGGCTCTCCCACTCCGCACCTCTTCGCGAGCACGCCGGAGAACTCTCCGACTCCATGTGGATCAACTACAACGGCACGGCGTTGTCCGGGCAACCCCGTACCCCATGGCAGCGGATCAAGTGGGCGAAGACCGTTGGCCTGACCGACGACAACGGCCAGCCCATGGCCCCGCACGGCGGCCGGATCCGCACGACCTGCCATCACAGGCGCGACCGCTCCGCCTGGACAGGACGCACCACCATCGATCCCAACCACACACCGGCGATCGAAGGCGATCACTACCTCCACCACCACACCCCCGCCCAGGTGGATGCCATCGAGGGAGTCATCGAGGAAGCTCAGCACGACATCCGCCGCAAGGCCGCGCCGCCGGTCATCGCCACCAGCCAAGACGCCGCCCGGTTCGCTGCCGACTTCCCCCGCCTCGTTTCGGACGCCGGACTCGACGGCGACGCCGTCCAGCGGCTACTGGCCGGCGAGCAGGACGTGTTCGTCGCCTCTTGCGCAAGTCTCTACAACAGTCCTCACGCCCCGGCCGGAACCGCCTGCCCAGCCCGTCCCTGGGTGTGCCTGTTATGCCCGCTCGCCGTGTTCACCCCCCGGCACCTGCCCAACCTGCTGCGTCTCCAGCGCTATTTCGCCGATCAGGAACGGCACATGACGAACGCGCAGTTCCTGGCCATCTTCGGCCCCTACGCCGACAGGCTCAGCACTGACCTGCTGCCCCGTTTCAGCACGACAGCGATCCGGGCCGCCACCGAAAACGGGTTCGCGGCCCTGCAACCGGAGGAGATCCCGTGACCCGATCCGACGCTCTGATCGCTGGCGCCGGTCACCGTCCCTTCACTGGCTTGGACATCCTCCAGACTGCCGGGTACCGCACTCGGCCCGGTACTCGCCGCCCCCACTTCGACCAGGACATCTGGGACCTGACCGGCGTTGCCGACGCCCCAGCCTCCTGGCCCCGCAGCGACCAGATCCTGGACTTCACCCAGGTCACCAACCCGACCTGGCGAGCGGTCGCACGCACCTACTTGATGGCCCGCCTCCTGCCCACCCACCCGTCCGTTGCGGTCCTCCCACAGGCATACCGCTCCCCCCTCGCCCTGCAGACGCTTCGACACGAGCTCGTCCGCCTCACAGCCTGGTTCAACCACCTCACCGAGGCGGGACTCACCGGCCTTCAGCAGATCCACCAGCGGCACTGCGACGCCTTCCTGCCAGTCGTCTCCGTCAGCCGCACCAACCCCACCCAGACGGTCACCCCCGGCACCATCGCTGGTTTCGTCCTGACCACTCAGGCCCTGGCCGCCTACGCGTCACTGCTACCCGACGCCTACCCGACTGGGTTCCGCCCATGGGGCGACCGCACAGCCGCCCAGGTCGCCGGATACCAGCGTCCCGACACCAACCAGACCCCCGCCGTCCCAGACGACATCCTGCGGCCCCTCCTCGCCGCCGCCTCCTACCTCGTCGACACGATCAGCCCCCATCTCGTCAAGGAAGCTACCCACGCCCGGCAGACCATCGCACGCCGGGCTGGCATCCGGTCGTCCCTCCGCGTCGAACATCACACGCCCGTCATCGCCGAAATCGAGCGTCGTATCGCAGCCCGAATCCCGGCCCCCCGCGCTGCCCCCTCCGGCATCTCCCGCAGGCTCAACTCGGGTTGGGATGTCAGCGACCCTCTCCTCACGCTTGGCCACACGTCCTTCACCAAGGACTTCCTTTCGCTCTCCTCCACCAAACGGGACCTGGAACGGCTCCGGCCCCAGTTGGAGGCATGGGTCGCTGCCTGCGGTGTCGAGAACTCGTGGTGCCGTGACGTAGCGGCGGTGCCCCGCGCCGATGACGCAACGCCCGTCCCATGGGCGCTCCCGATGAATCACTTCACCCTGGACAGCACGGTGTTCGCCGTCGCCTCCGCCGCCTACTACCTCACCTCAGCACTGTCTGGAATGCGATCCTCAGAGCTGGCCGAGCTCACCCATGGCTGCCGCCGCAGCGAAGACCGCGCCTACGGCTCCCGCCACTGGCTGGACTCCCGACGCGTCAAGGGTGAAAAGTTCGGCGGAGTGCCTGACTCATGGGTGGTCATCGAAGAGGTACACCGCGCTGTCGGAGCCGCCGAAGCTCTCGGCGGCACGGACCTGGGAGACCCGATCTTCCCCGTCGCCAACAACTCAGCCAACAGGTACACCGCGCTCCGGGACTGGATCAACGGCCCCTTCGGACAGCATCTCGGCCTCACCGCGATCCCCGATGGCTCGGTCCACCCGCGGGCGCTGCGCCGTACTCTCGCTCTGTCCATCGCCCAACGTCCCCACGGCCTCCTGGCCACAAAGTGGCACTTGAAGCACGTCTCGGTGGCCACCACCGAGGGCTACACGGCTCGGCCAGGCGGGCACCAGGCTGCGTTCCTCGCCGAGGTCCAGGCCGAAGAGGAGGTCGAACACACCCGGCTCACGGTCGCCGCCTACCACGACTACCAGCAAGGCATCCTCCCCTCGGGCCGAGGCGCACGAGACCTGGTCGCCGCTTTCCAGAACGTGGACCAGTCCCTCGCCGGACACGACCCCGGCCCCGCCACCGTCGCCGACGACCGCCGCGTGGAGAAACTCCTCAAGAGCAAGGCGAAGACCCTTCACATCGGAGTGGCGAACTACTGCTGGTTCACCGACCCCGCCAAGGCTCTGTGCCTCACCATGGCCGGCACCCCGAATGCCACCGAGCCTCTGCTCGGCATGTGCGACTCCGCTCGCTGCCCCCAAGCCACCCATCACTCCCAGCACCGGCAGGCATGGGCCGACCACGCCGAGAACACCCGGGCTGTGTTCCTCGGCAATCCCCGGCTGTCCGCGCCGGAGCGTCAACGCGCCCAGCAGACCTACGAGCGATCCATGCGGATCGTGGAATCCATCGACGCCGCCGTAGCCACTGAGGAGGCATCCAGTGCCCAATGACCGCCACGCCGACGCGGAGAGCCGTTTGAAAGCCGCCATGGATCAGCTCATGGCTGGGGACATCCCTGAGGGCCTGCGGTGCGACATCAAGTCCCTCAGCATCCTCGCGGCTGTCCCCCGGGCGACGCTGTACCGCACCTACCCCCACATCAAGCAGGAGTTCGAAAGCCGGCTGGGCAGGGCCCGAGAGGTCACCGGCGAGCCGGACCCCCGCCTGGCCCAGATCGAACGCCTAAAAGCCGAGGTAGCCAGCTTGAAGGGGCGACTCTCCCAAATGAAGCAGGAGGCCATCGAGGCGGCCGAATTCAAGACGTTGGCACTCTCTCGACTGGTCGAACAGCACGACGAGATCCAACGCCTCCGCGTCGCCCTCGAAAACGGCGGGAACATCCGCACCCTTCCCGTGCGGGCCCACGCCGCACCGGGGCAGTAGACGCCGCGGCGCAATCCCGTTACCTGATTCCGGCCCGCTGCGCGTGCAGTTCAGAGCGAACGAGTTCGAGGAGACGACCTGTCCAGTTGCGGCCGCGGCCGGCGTTGTCACCCCAGAAGCCGGAGTCGGCGTCGTCGTAGATGAGGGTAGCGTCGTTGGTTGCGAGAAGGATCTCTGCCAGGTCGGGGTGCTGCGTGTACTTGACACGCAGCAGTGTGGTCATGACGGCGGTACGAGCGTCTTCCCAGCCCTCGCGCTGGGTAGCGTCGGCGGCCAGTCTGCGGGCGGCGTATGCGGTATCCGCCACTGCGATGGCGACTCGCGTCGTGGGGTCGGTGGCTGACAGGGCCCAATACGCTTGGGAGACGGACGAGTAGGTGATGCCGTCGATGTCGATGGGCGCGGGGTAGTCATTGCGTAGACCCACCATGCCCGGGTCGTCGACTCGCTGCCGCGGGTATGAGTGGGCCAGATGAATCGCAGGTGCGTGCGGCGTCGCCGGGCCGTCCGCAGGAACCCGCGAGGGCCGTTCGGCGATGAGCCGGGCACGCTCCTCGAAGTAAGCGAGAGCATCCTCGTACGCTTTCTCCGAGACCAGCTCGTCGGACCAGCTGTCCGGCTGGCCGCCCACCCCGACCACCAACACCTGAAGCGGCCAGTCCTTTCGGTCCATGTCACCGAGCGCGTACCGGCGCTGGGTCTCGGGAATGGCGAGATACGCGGCCCGAGCCGTGGCGCGATTCTCCTCGGTCCGGTCGGCGAGGAACACATCGACGGCTGCCAGGCACCGGGCGGTCGAATCGGGGCGACGGTTAAGCTGGTCGATGGTGTCCCGCACCTCGGCGAGCAGCAGCTCGGGGGTGAGCCATGTGCGCGGCTCACTGAACTTCCATGAGGCCAGGTCGTGGGCTGATGCCTCGGCGCCTTCCGGGAGGTCAGTGGCCACCCAGCCGGAGCGCAGCTTCCGCTCGAACTCGTCGACGGTGACCAGGCCCCAGCAATCGACGAGCCCGTCGGCATAGATGACGAGGTCCGTGAGGAAGAACGTCCCACCGTTACAGATGAAGGCGTGACGCCAAGTTCCGGGTATGCGGACGCCGTCCGCCTTGCGGTAAGTGATCCGGTTTCCGATCATCCTGTCATTGTGCCGGGCCCGGCCTCACTCCCCGCTGCCCTTTTCGGCGAAGAGCGATTCAGTCGCGAGACACGAGGCCGTTCTCCCGGCGTTCCGCGAGAACCGGTCGGACATGTCTCATGCCCGCATAGGCGTCCTCAACCCCTGGCGGGCCAAGCCCCACCGGCGGCCCGAGGGGTACACCACGCTGCGGATGCGGCCCACGGGCTGGGAGCCGCCGGGCCCGGCCCTGCGGGTCTGGCTCAACCCCGCCCATGGCCCGCTACTGCTGGGCCTGGGCTTCCGCCTCGTCTGGGCGACGACCTGGAAGACGGAGGCCAACACCTGGATCGGTCCCGTGCTGGGCCTGCCGGAACTGCCCGCCGTGGACTGGCCGCAGATGCATCACCGCGATCCGGAGGGCGTGCACTGGAAGACCCGCTACCTCGTCACGTCCGCCGCCGGCCGCCCCTTCGCCTGGGTGGACGACGAGATCGGCCCCCGGGACCGGGCGTGGATCGCCCGCCACCACACGGGCCCCGGGCTGGCGCACCGCGTCGATCCGGCGAAGGGCCTGCTCCCGGACGACTTCGCGGCGCTGCGGGAGTGGGCGGCGGAGGTGGCCGGGGGCGGTGCCCCGTGAAGCGGTAGCGTCACCGCGCAGGTGTCCGCACTTCTCCACACGGGGGTATCGATGGAACTCGCCCAAGTCCGCCTGCTCGTCTCGGACTTCCGCGGCTGCTACCGCTTCTACCGGGACACGCTGGGGCTCACTCCGCAGTTCGCGGCCCCGGACGGTCCGTATGCGAAGTTCACCTGTGACGACGGCACCGCGGGCATCGCGCTGCAGGAGCGCGCACAGATGGCCCGGGTCCTCGGCGAGCTGGCCGCCGCGCCGGACGGCTACCGGTCCCTGATCGTCCTCCGGGTCGACGATCTCGACGCCTACTGCGGGGAACTCACCGGGCGCGGCGCCGCCCTCGCGCACGGCCCGGCGCCGATGACGGACCGGATGCGGGTCGCCCACCTCAAGGACCCGGACGGGAACCTCGTCGAGCTCCAGGAATGGCTGGCACCGCGGTCCGCCGGCTGACCGCGGTGCCAGGCGCCCGGCGCTCAGCCCACGAGGTCCAGCACCGGCCGCAGCCCGTCCGGGCGCCGGTCCACCGGCAGCGGGTCCACCGGCAGGAAGGAGCAGCCCAGCGCGGTGGCGCCGCCGTCGGCCGTGCGGTCGTCGCCCACCATCAGGACGGCGGACGGGTCCAGCCCCAACTCCCGGCAGGCCACGGCGAACAGCTGCGGGTCCGGCTTCTGGATGCCGTGCTCGTAGGACAGCACACAGGCGTCCAGGTAGCGGTCCAGGCCATGGGCGCGCAGCACCGGCCGCAGATCCCAGCCGATGTTGCTCAGCACGCCGATCCGGATGCCGCGCCGGTGCAGCTCCGCCAGCACCTCGGCGGCATCGGGGTACGGCTGCCAGGCCGCCGCCGTCATATGGCGGTCGTAGAGCGCGTCGTACAACTCCGGCCCGGGGAGCGGAACTTGGCGGGCCAGGCCGGTGTACACCTCGCGGTGGTGGCGGGCATCGCGGTCGCGGATCTCCCACAGGTCGGCCAGCGCGGCAGGGATCTCGGCGGGCGAGGCACCGCCGGGCAGCGCACCGGCCCGTTCCAGCGCGGCCGCCCGCGGGGCGATCTCGGCCTCGGCCAGGTCCGTACCGGACGCGGCCAGCGCCGCCCGCAGCCATGACTCGGCGGGTTCGATCCGCAGCAGGGTCTTGGAGAAGTCGAAGAGCACACCTTTGATCGTCGTCATGACCGCCATCCTGCCCACCGTGCGGCTCCGCTCACCTCGGGCCGGGGCGCATACCCGGTGTACGCCGCTGCCGCCGCGGCCACCAGCGCCCCGCCCAGCAGCCAGCCCCCGACGACGTCCGACAGCCAGTGCACCCCCAGATACACCCGGGTGAAGCCGACGCCGGCGACCGAGACCACGGCCACCGCCCGGGCCGTCCAGCGCCACAGCGGACGCGCCCCGCCCAGCCGCAGCACCCACAGCACCAGTGCGCCCGCGACCAGCGCGGACATCGCATGCCCCGACGGGAACGCCGCGTAATGCGCGGTGTCCACCGGGTCCGCCCAGACCGGACGGTCCCGGCCGACCACCGCCTTCAGCACCTGCTGCAGCCCCGTCCCCACGAGCGCGGTGACCGCCACCCAGACTCCGAGCAGCCGCTCACCGCGCCGTACGAGCAGGACGACCGCCCCCACGAGCACCGCGCGCATCATCCACGGGTCCCACAGCCAGTCGCTGAGCACCCGGTTGAGCCGGGTCCAGCCGGGCGCGGCGACGGCCGTCCGGTGCAGCACACCGGCAAGCGCGCGGTCCACCGACATCAAGGGCCCCCAGCCCATGGCGACCAGGGTGAGCAGCAGGCCGAAGACGACCGTGCACAGGACGGCGCACGGGAGGGCCGGGACGCGACGGGCGGGATCGGCGCGGCGGTCGTCGTCCACGGCGGACGACCGGACGGAGGGCTGCGGCGTCGGTGGCATACGTCGATCCTCGCCGATACCCGGCGTTCCGGGCGAGGGGGCCACGCCCCAGGGGGTCGATCCCTACGTCAGGGCACTCAACCCGGGCATAAAGGTCACCAGCAGCGGCACCGCCGGCACCAGCGCCGCCACCGCCGTCATCCGCAGCCGGCGGCCGGGGGTGAAGCGCGGGGCGGGGGCCAGCAGCCGGTCCACCCGCTCCGGTACCTGGGCGAGCTGGGCCGGGCAGGGGCCGAACACCCCGCGGTCCTCGTTGAGTTCGACCAGGGCCAGGGCGATCGTCCGCCGGCCGAAGCGGCGCGAGGCCACATCGTCGGCGGCCAGCTCGACCAGCCGGTGCACCTGGTCGCGGAACGCGGCGAAGACCGGGACCTGCGGAAAACCGGCGGCCAGCGCCGAGGCGCAGTACAGCAGGAGATCGTGCCGGGCCCGCGCATGGCCCTGCTCATGGGCGATCAGCGCATCGAGCTGATGCCCCTTCAGCCGACGCAACGCCGAAGTGGTGATGACCAGTTGGGGCGAGGCGTGGGACAGCCACCAGGCCTCCGGGCGGTCCCCCTCCAGGACGACCAGACGCTCCCCGGAGGGCTCCTCGCCGGGCAGCAACGGGGAGCGGCGCAGCAGCTCGGCCCGCCGCTGCCGGCGACGGGAGCGAACCGCCCGTACCTCGCGGGTCAGGGCGACGGCCGTCCAGGCGCCGCCACCCGCCAGCAGCAGGGCCAGCGCCCCGGCCCAGGGCCCGTGCGCCTGGAGCGCGTACGCCTCGACGACGACCCGTGGGGCGAACCCGAACACCGGGCTGCGCACGCCCTCCCAGGCGGCGGCCGCGCTCAGCGACATCGCGAGCAGACAGCACAGCAGCACACCGGCGACCACGCACTGCCACACCCACAGGGCGAGCACCGGTTCCCGGTCGGGCCAGTCGGAACGGGCCATCAGCCGTGGCGCCATTGCCGCGGCCAGCACGCCGAGCATCATCAGCGCGAGAGGGACCATCATGCCGTCACCCTATGAGCGCACGACTACCCGTTGGTACGGCCACGCGTCGGAAGTGATGCATACCACCCCCGCAACAGGTGTGAACGGTCAACGGACGCGCCCATGGCGCCGAACCGTTCGGCGGGGCGTCGTCGCAGCTCACAGCGCCAGCAGCATCGCCAGCATGCCGATCCCCATCGCCACCCGGCAGGCCCGCAGCACCCCGGCGCCCGCCGCCGCCCCGCCCGCCGGCGCCTCCAAGCCCCCCGCGCCCGCCGCCGGCACCAGCCGGACCCCCGCGGCGAGGACGTACCCCGTGAAGTAGACGAGCAACAGCCCTGTCAGCAACGGCACACCGCCCGGCGCTGTGTGCGCCATCGGGCCCGTCCCGCCCGCCTGGTCCATCTGGCCCAGATGACCTATTGGGCTCATCTGGTTCATCTGCCCTGTGTGGCCCGGCTGTTGGGACGGGATCACCATCGCGAGTGCCATGTACGCCATGGCCAGGGCACCGACCGCATGGTGCAGATGGCGCCGCGCCAGCGCCCACAGGCCCGCCGCCCCGAACACCGCGGTGAACAGCCACGGCGACCACGACGGCGGCGCCACCGGCCAGGCCATCGCCGCCATCCCCAGCGCCATCAGCCCCTCGCCGCGCGCCTCGCCCCGCTGCGCGGCCGGACCGGTACGCGCCCGCCACAGGCAGTACGCGCCGGCGGCGGCACCCAGCAGCACCAGCAGCCAGCCGACCCACGCCGGTCCGTGCACGGAGCACCTCCCCCTCGTACCCGTACGCATCGGGGGCAGGATGCCCGCCGGGCGCCCGGCACACGGGAGCGCACGGGCGCAAGGGGGGAGCGCGGCGGTGTTGCCCGCCGGGACCGTTTCCGCCCCGGCCGGAAGCGGCCGCGGAGACGGACTTACGGGCGGTAGCGCAGCGGATGGTCCGCCGGGACCTGGGTCAGCACGATCCGGTGGCCGTCCGGGTCGGCGATCCACATCTCGATCAGCCCCCAAGGCTCCTGTACGGGCTCGCGCAGCACCTCCACCCCGTGCGCCAGCAGCTCCTGGTGTGCCTCGGCCGCGTCCGCCACCTGGAGCCACAGCTGGAGGGTCCCGGTGGCCGGGCCGGCGGCGTGGCCGGACACCTCCAGGAAGCCGCCGCCGAGGAAGTAGACCGTGCCGCGCTCGGGCCCCGTACCGAATTCCCGGTAGATCTCCAGACCCAGCGCCTTGCCGTAGAACGCCCGCGACCGCTCGGGATCGGCCGGCCGCAACAGCACCCTGCTGCTCAGTACGTGCACCATGGCTGGACCCTACGCCGACGGCCGCGCACGGCCGGGCACCCACCGCCGGAAGACCGTGACGAAAGGCCCTGACGCCGTACACCCGCCGGTTGTTAGCCTCCTCGAAGCACCCGTCCGCCGAGAGGACTCCGCGCACCATGCCCACCAGCGAGCTGACCTTCCGTACCGCCCTCGATGCCGATGTCCCCGGGCTCGTCGGCCTGATCGAGTCGGCCTACCGCGGCGATGTGAGCCGCAGCGGCTGGACGACGGAGGCGGACCTGCTGGCGGGGCGGCGCACCGACCCGGACGCGGTCACCGCCGTGGTGCGCCACGAGACCGGCCGGCTGCTGATCGCCGAGCGGGACGGTGAGCTGATCGCCTGCTGCCAGATCGAACACCGCGGGGACCACGCGTACTTCGGTATGTTCGCGGTGCGCCCGGAGCTCCAGGGCGGCGGCCTCGGCAAGGTGATCCTCGCGGAGGCGGAGCGGGCCGCCCAGGAGATCTGGGACGCCCGGGAGATGCGGATGACGGTCATCCGGCAGCGCACGGAGCTGATCGCCTGGTACGAGCGCCGCGGCTACCGGCGCACCGGGGAGCGCACCCCGTTCCCGTACGGCGACGAGCGCTTCGGCATCCCCCAGCGCCCCGACCTGGAATTCGAGCTGCTGGTCAAGCCGCTCGGCTGACCTCTGTCCCGTTGACCGGCCGCGGGTCCGGACGGGGGACGCCTTGGTGCGGCGGCGGAGGTGCACGCGGATCGCGCGCGCCCGGCTCACCCACGCCAAGGCCCTTCGCACTGTTAGCGTTTGGCCTTTGAACGAGGGGCGGCATCAGATGACATCGACCACGTTTCGCATCGGCGGGGACCTGGGCATACGGCGGCTCGGGTTCGGAGCCATGCGCCTGCCGACCGGGCCGGGCTCCGCCCGGGAGGCCTCCCTCGCGCTGGCGCGAAGGGCCGTCGAGCTGGGCGTCACGCTGATCGATACCGCCCACATGTACGGCTGGGGAGCGAACGAGGAGCTTCTCGCCGAGGCCCTGCACCCCTATGCGGACGGGCTGCTCATCACCACCAAGGTCGGCATC
The DNA here is from genome assembly GCF_028870195.1 of Streptomyces sp. G7(2002). NCBI lineage: Bacteria > Bacillati > Actinomycetota > Actinomycetes > Kitasatosporales > Streptomycetaceae > Streptomyces > Streptomyces sp. G7(2002). Next base: position 1,925,805 of record NZ_CP102609.1, on the reverse strand, counting down.
GCGCGATCGGCGTCCGCCGGCGAGTGGAGTCACGACGGGCGGCCGGACTCGCTACGCGATCAGGTCGAGAACGCCCTCCGTCGGTTGAGGGTGGAGCGGATCGAGCTGCTCCAGCTGCATCGCATCGATCCGCAGGTGCCCCTCGCCGACCAGCTCGGCGCGTTGCGGGAGCTCCAGGTCCAGGGCAAGGTCGGCCGGATCGGGTTGTCGGAGGTGACCGTCACCGAACTCGGCCGGGCGCGCGAGTTCATCGACGTCGCGAGCGTGCAGAACCGCTACAGCCTTCTCGACCGTGAGCACGAGCCGGTGCTCGCGGCCTGCGAGGCCGCGGGGATCGCGTTCCTGCCGTGGAGGCCGGTCGCCGGAGCGGCGTCAGGCGCGGCGGACGAGGTGGCCGCCGTGGCGGCCGAACTCGGTGCCACCCCGGCCCAGGTCTCCCTCGCGTGGCTCCTCGACCGTTCGCCGGTCATCCTCCCGATCCCGGGCACCGCCCGGATCGCTCACCTGGAGGAGAACCTCGCCGCGGCACATCTCCGGCTGACCCCGGACCACCGTGACCGCCTCGACCGGTTGGCCGAGCAGGCATAGAGGGTGTCCGGGCCCGCAGCTGATCAAGGGGACAGCACGCAGGCCCGGGGCCGGCGGCCGCCGTTCACAGCCGTCCCGCCTGGATGATCCGCTGCAGGAACTGCCGGGTGCGGTCGTGCTGCGGATCGCCGAAGACCTGCTCCGACGTGCCGCGCTCCAGCACCACCCCGCCGTCCAGGAAGCACACCTGGTCGGCGACCTCCCGGGCGAAGCCCATCTCATGGGTGGCGATGACCATGGTCATGCCCTCCTCCTTGAGCTCGCGGACGACGCCGAGCACCTCGCCGACCAGTTCCGGGTCGAGCGCCGCGGTGATCTCGTCGAGCAGCAGCAGCCGGGGCCGCCCGGCCAGCGCACGGACGATCGCGACCCGCTGCTGCTGGCCGCCGCTGAGCCGGTCCGGGTACTCGCCGGCCCGTCCGCCGAGCCCCAGCCGCTCCAGCAGCTCGTGGGCCCGCGCCTCCGCCTCGGCGCGCGGCACCCCGTGCACCCGGCGGGGCGCCAGCGTGATGTTGTCCAGCACGGTCATGTGCGGGAAGAGGTTGTAGGCCTGGAAGACCACACCGATCCGGCGGCGCACCGCGTCCACGTCGGCCCGCGGATCGGTGATCTCCGCACCGTCCAGGAAGATCGCGCCGTCGTCGATCTCCTCCAGCAGATTCGCGCAGCGGAGCAGGGTGGACTTGCCCGACCCCGAGGCGCCGATCAGCGCGGTCACGGTGTGCGGCGGGACCTCCAGATCCACATCCCGCAGGACGACCGTGCCCCGCCCGTAGGTCTTGCGTACGGACTCCAGCCGCAGCACCGGTCCGCCGTCGGGCGCGGCCGGGCCGGCGGTCTCCACGGCCGGCCGCGGGGTGTCGTCCGTCGTGCTCATACGAGGCCTCCCTGGGCGCGCCTGCGGTCCATGCGCGCCGTGATCCAGTCCGTGCAGCGGGTCATCGGGATCGTCAGCGCGACGAAGACGAGCCCGGCCACCACATAGGGCGTGAAGTTGAAGTCCTTGCCGGCGATGATCTGCGCCGCGTAGACCGCGTCCACCGCGCCCGCGATGGACACCAGACCGGTGTCCTTCTGCAGCGAGACCAGATCGTTCAGCAGCGGCGGCACCACCCGCCGCACCGCCTGCGGCAGCACCACGAAGCGCAGTGCCTGTCCGCCGGAGAGCCCCAGCGACCGTGCCGCGGCCCGCTGTGAGGGGTGCACCGATTCGATGCCGGCCCGGAAGACCTCGGCGACATAGGCCGAGTACGTCAGCACCAGCGCGGAACCGCCGAGCAGCACCGGGTCGGTGGTCACGCCCTGCAGCCGCAGCGCCGGCACCCCGAAGACCACCATCAGCAGGCAGATGATCAGCGGCAGTCCGCGGAAGAAGTCGGTGTACGCGGCGGCCAGGGCGCGCAGCGGGAAGAACACCGGGCCGCGCAGGGTCCGGGCCACCGCCAGCAGCAGCCCGAGCACCAGCACCGCCGCCCCGCACACCAGCAGCAGCCGCAGATTCAGCAGCAGCCCGTCCAGCACCTTCGGCAGCGCCATCCGGGCGTACTCCAGGCTGAAGAAGGTCTCGCGGGTGCGCGGCCAGCCGGGCGAGCGGGTGATGACGAGGAAGAGGACGGCGCCGGTGACCAGGGTGCTCAGCGCGGCGACAGCGGTGGCGCGCCGGGCCCTGGCCCGCTTGAAGCGCTCCCGCTCGATCCGCCGCGGCGAGGGCACATACCCGTCGTCGGCCCCCGTCTGCGCCGTACGGGTCTTCACCACACCTTCTCCGTACGTCACTTGAGCACCGGAACCGAAACGGCGTCGGCCAGCCACTTCTTCTCCAGCGCGGCCAGGGTGCCGTTCTTGCGCAGCGTGTCCACCGCGGCCGTCACACACCCGGTGATCCGGCTCTCCTTGTCCAGGACCAGACCGAACTGCTCCTCGGCGGTACCGGTGGCGGCGAACTGCCCGACCACCTCGGCGTCCTTCACCTCCGTCGAGGTGATGTAGAAGGCCGTCGGCAGATCGGTGAGGATCGCGTCGACCTGGCCGTTCTTCAGAGCGGACTTGGCGAGGTCGTTCTTCTGGAAGACGGCCGGCGGCTGCGTGGGCCGGACGGTGTCCTGGAGGACGTCCAGGCTGGTGCTGCCGACCTGCGCTCCGAGCTTGACCCGCCGCAGGTCGGCGATGCTCTTGGCGCGCGCGGCCCGGGAGCCCTTGAGCGCGATCACCGCCTGCCGTACGTCGTAGTAGCCGGAGGAGAAGGCGACGGCCCGCTTGCGCGCATCGCTGATGGAGATCTGGTTGATGTCGAAGTCGAACTTCTTCTCGCCGGGCGCGAAGGCGTTGTTGAACGGCACGGTCTGCCAGTGCACCGCGCCCTTGTCATAGCCCAGTTGCCGGGCGACGGCGTACGCGACCGCGGACTCGAAGCCCTTGCCGTTGGCCGGGTCGTCGTCGTGGAACCACGGCGCGTAGGCGGGCTTGTCGGTGCCGACCGTGAGCTTGCCGTCGGCCACGGTGGCCAGTTGGCCGCGGTCGCAGCTCTGTTTACCCGGCCCGGCGGCCCCCGGGCCACCGGGGGACGTGTCCTGCGGGGCACAGCCGACGGCCGCGACGAACAGCGCGACGGTGGCGCAAGCGGCAAGGCGGAGGGGGCGGTTGGCGAGGCGCATGGCGGGAGAGTGGCAGTGCGCGAGGTGATCTGTCGAGATCGCCGGGGGAAACGTCCGCATGCTGGAAGCACATTGCACGGCTGTGAACTGCGGATTTCTCCGTGTGCCGGGGCGGGGCCCGGGGGACGAAGTACGCCCCGCCGGGCTCGGAGCCGTGCCCGCCGTCCTACGCCGTGAAGCGGACCGCCCGGCGGATCTCGGGCTGGTCGGTCACCACACCGTCCAGCCCGAGCCCGCGGGCGAGACGGAGCTGGTCGTGGGTGTTGACCGTCCAGGCCACGACCTTCAGCTGCGCGGCATGGGCCCGCTCGACCAGTTCCAGGGTGAGCCGGCGGATGTTCAGCGAGAGCATCGTCGCGCCGACGGCCAGTGCCCGGTCGACGACATCGGCGCCGTAGCGGCTGCCGACCAGCGCGGTACGGACGCCGGGCAGCAGGGTCCGGATCGCGGCCAGCGCCTCGTCGTGGAAGGAGATCACATCGACCCGGCCGACCAGATCGCGCGAGCGCATCACCTCGGCCAGCGCCTGCGCGGCCGCCACGTCCTTGATCTCGGCCTGCAGCGGCCCCTTGACCGCCTCCAGGACCTCCTCGAAGACGGGGATCCGCTCACCCTGGCCGGCATCGAGTTCGCGCAGTTCGGCGAGGGTGCGCTCGGCGATCGGACCGGCGCCGTCGGTGGTCCGGTCCACATCCGCGTCGTGCATCACCACGAGCGCGCCGTCCTTGCTCAGATGCAGATCCAGTTCGATGACATCGAGGCCCTCGTGCTCGGCGCGCACGAAGGAGCGCAGGGTGTTCTCCGGCTCGACGCCCATCATCCCGCGGTGTCCGATGGTGAGAAAGGACAAGGCTGCCTCGCTTCTGTCGGCTCGGTGCTGCTGTCGGCTCAGTCCCAGTGTCGACCGTCGACTCTCGGCAACGGCGTGACGAAATGGCGCACAGCCTAACGGGCCCGGACGGCGGAAAAAGGGGTGCCGGACGGGGCCGCGGTGTGTCCAGTACGGGTACCCGCCATCTCCGGGTTCCAGACCGCCTCACCCTCGCGTGGGCGAGTCCTCACCGCGCTGACGGGCCCGTCGGGACCCGGTCACCACGGGCAGCGGAGGTGCCGGGGAGCGAGTGTGGCATATGCCATACGGCTGCGGGCGGCGGCTGCCGCGGCGCTCGGACGGCGGCACCCGAGGAGGCGGAAAGGTGCCCTTTCCCCGTCAACAGGCCCTGAAAGAAGCGCCGGAAGCTTGGGCGTCACGGGCAGGAAGTGCCGTCTAGGCCGTCACACACAGGAAAAATCTGCGTGAGCGCGGGGTGTCGGCAGAAAAATTTTCACCGGCACCACTTGAGCGGGCGATCCTCGGCTGGTTACCGTGGCCTGACAACACGATCTACCGCCGGAGGGCAGTCATGACGGAAATTCTTTCGCCTGTGGGTGTCCGGGGGGCCACCACGACCGCAGAGAGTGTGGTCGCGCACCCGGCGTGGCCCGTGCTCAAGGACGCGGTCGAGACCATCCGCCCGTGGCAGTCCAAGGACGGTTCGATCGACCTGGCGGCGGAGGGCGCGCCGACCGCCGACGCCGTCCGCGCCGAGGTCGACCGCGTGATAGCGGCCGTCGGCGAGCTCGCCCCGCTGCTGCCGCACGACGCCGCCTACCACGAAGCGCTCGCCGCCGACCTGCGCCGCTGGGCCGACAGCGGCTTCGGTGTGCCGGACTTCCTGGACTCGCTGCTCGCCTTCCAGCCCGCCCAGCAGCGCGCCGACGGCCTCCAGCACCTCGTCCTGTTCCCCATGTACACCCAGAACGGCAACCTGGACCGCAACTTCGAGGCCGTCGTCCTGCGCATGGTCTGGCCGGACTGGCTCGCCGAGCTGGAGCGCACCCGCTACGACAACCCCCTCTTCTGCGGAATCACCTTCGAGGACTTCACGGCCGGGTACGACACCCACTCCGCCGTGCTCTTCCCGGAGACCATCGCCGTGCGCGAGGCTCCCGAGCGGTTCAGCTGGGGCGGGATCTTCTGTGACCGCGAGGCCGCCCGCTTCCGCCGGGTCAGCGAGGCCGCCATCGAGACGCTCGGCCTCGAAGTCCCGCAGGACCTCCGCGAGATGCTCGACGACCAGGAGCGCTGCCAGCAGGCGTTCGTGCTGTGGGACATGGTGCACGACCGCACCCACAGCCACGGTGACCTGCCGTTCGACCCGTTCATGATCAAGCAGCGCCAGCCGTTCTGGATGTACGGCCTGGAGGAGCTGCGCTGCGACCTCACCGCCTTCAAGGAGGCCGTGAAGCTGGAGGCCGAGGGGTACTCCCAGGCACGCGATGTGCAGTTCGCAGTGATCTTCGACCGGATGTTCCGCTTCCCGGTCAGCGGCGACCGTGTCCGCAACTACGACGGCCTGGGCGGCCAGCTGCTCTTCGCGTACCTGCACCAGCACGACGTCGTACGCTGGACGGACAACACACTCCACATCGACTGGGAGCGGGCGCCCAAGGTCACCAACCAGCTGTGCGGCGAGATCGAAAAGCTCTACCGCGACGGCATCGACCGGCCCAAGCTGGTCCACTGGCTCGCTGCGTACGACCTCGTCTCGACCTACCTCGCACCGCACCCGGGCTCGGTCTGGGCCAAGGGGCCCGAGGCCCTCGACCTGGACCAGCCGCCGCGCAAACTCGTGGACGACGTGCTCCCCGACGAATTCCCGCTGAGCATGTTCTACGAAGCGCTCGCCAAGAAGCTGCGTGCTGTGATCGCCTCTACCAAGGGCATCACGGCCCACAGCGACGCATTGGCGGCGGCATGAAAACCGAGCGGAACACCCGGCCGAAGGCCGTCCAGCAGCAGGACGAGGAGGCGACGAAGATGGTTACTTCGACGGGCGGACAGGGGCCGCTGGAGGGTGCGGTCATCGCGGTGGCGGGAGCGGCCGGACCGGCCGGCCGGGCGACCCTGCTGCGTCTGGCCGAAGCGGGTGCGGTGGTGGTCGGCTCGGACTCCAACCCCGAGCGACTGGCGGAGGCCGTGGACGCGGCGCGCTACGCCCATGGCGGCGCCACGGTGATAGGGGACACCGTCGACCTCCTCGACCCGGACCAGGCCCGTGAATGGGCGGACCGTACGGAGAAGGAATTCGGCCGGATCGACGGCCTGGTGCACCTCGTCGGCGGCTGGCGCGGCTCCTCGACCTTCGCGGAGACCGACCTGACCGACTGGGACATGCTGCACAAGCTGCTGGTGCGCACCGTCCAGCACACCTCCCTCGCGTTCTACGAGGCCCTGGAGCGCAGCGGCAACGGCCGTTTTCTCCTCACCAGCGCGGCCGGCGCCAGCAAGCCCACCGGCGGCAATGCCGCCTATGCCGCCTCCAAGGCCGCGGCCGAGGCCTGGACGCTGGCCATGGCGGACGGTTTCCGCAAGGCGGGGGGTGAGCAGGGGCCGCGCGCCGCTGCTGCCATCCTGATCGTGAAGGCGCTCGTCAACGACCAGATGCGCGCCGAGCGACCCAACGCAAAGTTCGCGGGCTTCACGGATGTCACGGAGCTGGCCGAGGCCATCGCCGGGGTCTGGAGCCGGCCCGCGCAGGAAGTGAATGGACAGCGTCTGTGGCTGACCCCCGAGCCGTGACCGGTGCGAAGACCGACGCCCGGCAGCACCACGATCCCGAGATACGCGGCTTCGCCAGCGACAACTACGCGGGCGCGCACCCCGAGGTGCTCGCCGCGCTCGCCCTTGCCAACGGCGGCCATCAGGTCGCCTATGGCGAGGACGACTACACCGCGCACCTCCAGCGTGTCATCCGCAGCCACTTCGGGCAGCGCGCCGAGGCGTTCCCGGTGTTCAACGGCACCGGCGCCAATGTCGTCGCCCTGCAGGCCGTCACCGACCGCTGGGGTGCGGTGATCGCTGCCGATTCCGCGCACATCCACGTCGATGAGTGCGGTGCGCCCGAGCGGGTCGGCGGGCTCAAGCTGCTCACCGTGCCGACCGAGGACGGCAAGCTCACCCCTGAGCTGATCGACCGCGAGGCGTACGGCTGGGACGACGAGCACCGTGCCATGCCGCAGGTCGTCTCGATCACCCAGAGCACGGAGCTCGGCACGGTCTACACGCCCGACGAGATCCGGGCGATCTGCGAACACGCCCATGAGCGCGGCATGGTGGTGCATCTGGACGGCTCTCGGATAGCCAACGCCGCGGCGACGCTCGATGTCCCGATGCGGGCCTTCACCAACGCCGTGGGCGTCGACATCCTCTCCTTCGGCGGCACGAAGAACGGTGCGGTCTTCGGCGAGGCCGTGGTCGTGCTCAACCCCGACCGGGTGCGGGCGATGAAGCATCTGCGGAAGCTGTCCATGCAGCTGGCCTCCAAGATGCGCTTCGTCTCCGTCCAGTTGGAGGCGCTGCTGGCCAAGGACCTGTGGCTGCGCAACGCCCGGCACGCCAACACCATGGCGCAGCGGCTGGCGGCCGGGGTGCGGGAGATCGGCGGGGTGGAGATCCTCTATCCCGTGCAGTCCAACGGGGTGTTCGCGCGGCTGCCGCACGACGTCAGCGAGCGGCTCCAGAAGCGCTACCGCTTCTACTTCTGGGACGAGTCGGCCGGTGTCGTGCGCTGGATGTGCGCCTTCGACACCGCGGAGGAGGACGTCGACGGCTTCCTCGCCGCACTCCGCGAGGAGATGGGCCGCTAGACGGCACTGCATAGCTATGCGCCCGGTCGGAAAGTCATTGACTTCTGGCCGGGCGCATAGCTACGCTCCCCGGGCATGGAGCTGATCCAGAACACCCCGGAAATCTCTGCCTACTTGGCGGCCGGCGAGGTCATCGACCACGAGCATCCACGCGTCCGGGCCACCGCGGCCACGCTCTCCGTCGACGCCCCCGATGCATACGCATACGCCACGGCCGCCTTCGAATTCGTCCGCGACACCATCCCGCACAGTCGGGATGTCGGAGATCCACGGGCTACCTGGCGCGCCTCCGACGTCCTCGCCCAGCGCACCGGCATCTGTTACGCCAAGGCGCATGCGCTCGCGGCCCTGCTGCGGGCGGAGGGCATCCCCACCGCGCTCTGCTACCAGAAGTTCGAGGTCGTCCACGGCCTGGTGGCCGTCAAACTGCCCGGTGAGGACCGCTGGGCCCGGCAGGATCCGCGGGGCAACAAGCCCGGCGTCGACGCACAGTTCCGCCTCGACCGCGAGCAGCTCGCCTTCACCGTGCGACCTGAGTGCAATGAACTGGACTACCCGGTGCTATTTGCTGAACCGCACCCGGCCGTGCTCCAATGCCTCCGTGAGGCCGTCGACCGGCCTCACCTCTGGCAGACGCTCCCCACCGATCTCTGAGGAACGGCCCTGATGCCCAGCCCTTCGCAGGTCTCCGACCTCACCTGTGCCCTGCACATCTCCGACGAGGTGCGCGCCCTGGCACCCGGCTTCGCCTGTCTCGCCGTGGAGGCCCACGGCCTGACCAACGGGCCCAGCGACGAGGCCGGCGCGGCGCTCCTGGAGGACGCCACCCGCCGGCTGACCGAACGCCTCGGCGGACGGGCTCCGCAAGACGATCCGCACGTCGCCGCCTGGCGCGCCGCGTACACCGCCTTCGGCAGCAAGCCCTCGCGCACCCGCAACTCCGCCGAGGCGCTGGCCAGGCGGGCGCTCGCGGACGGCGGCCTGCCGCGTATCAACCGTCTCGTCGATCTTTACAACGCGATCAGCGTCGCCCATCTCATTCCCGTGGGCGGTGAGGACCTGGACCGCATCCAGGGCGGTATGCGGCTCGTCCGGGCCACCGGCGAGGAGCCGTTCGCGACCGCGGCCGGAGGCGCCGAGACCGTCGAGTACCCCGACGCGGGCGAGGTGGTCTGGTGCGACGACGAGGGCGTCACCTGCCGCCGCTGGAACTGGCGGCAGGGTGTCCGCACCCGTCTCACCGAGGACTCGGTCAGCGCCCTCTTCCTGCTGGAGCGGATGGCCCCCATGACGCTCGACGAACTGACGGCCGCGGGCGCCGAGCTGGCCGAGGCGCTGCACCGGGCCTGCCCGGACGCCCGGATCGAGATCGGTGAGATCCGCGCCGCCTGATCCGGGCCGGTCCCGGCGTCGTTACGCGGGGCTCCCGGGCGCCGCGGGGGCGGTGCCGCCCAGGTGCGCCGGGATCCACCAGGTGTCCTCGGGGTCCTTGGGGCGTACGGGGTAGGCGCGCTGGGCCGCCTCCAGCAGGTCCTGCACCCGGGACCGCAGCCGATCGGTGATCTTCTCGGCCTGCTCGGCCGGGTCGGCCTCGATCGGCTCGCCCACCCGGATCGTTATGGGGAAGTGGTTCCGGCCCAGATCGCGCTTGTGGCCCTTGGTCCACAGCCGCTGGGTGCCCCACAGCGCCACCGGCAGCAGCGGCACCCCGGCCTCCTGGGCCAGCCGCGCCGCACCCGACTTGAAGTTCTTCAGGGTGAAGGACTCGGAGATCGTCGCCTCGGGGAAGACCCCGATGATTTCACCCGAACGCAGTGCGGACAGCGCGTGCTTGTAGGCATGCATGCCCTGGCCGCGGTCCACGGGGATGTGCTTCATCGCGCGCATCAGCGGACCCGACACCTTGTGCCGGAAGACCGACTCCTTCGCCATGAAGCGCACCAGCCGCTTGGCCGGCCGCGCGGTCAGCCCGGCGAAGACGAAGTCCAGGTACCCGATGTGATTGCTCACCAGAACCGCCCCGCCGCGGCGCGGAATGTGGTCCGTCCCGGCGATGTCGAATTTCAGATCGAGCGCCTTGAAGAGCGTGCGGGCGGCGCCGATCACCGGCGGATAGACGAGCTCTGCCATTGTCCGGAGGACCCCTTTTCCACGCCTGGGGAGGGTTCTCCCGGCGGAAACCTACGCAGTCGTAACTGCGGCTTTCGGGAGATCGTGCCCGATGTCGGCCGTGGCGGCCAGCGCGTCGGCCGCCAGGGCCGGGAGATTCTTCTCACGTGGCCCCGGATCAGCCGGCCGTTCTCCGCAGCAGAAGGTACATCTCGCACCCCAGGCAGTACCCGAACACGGCATTGAGGAAGGCCGCCGCGAGCGCGCAGCCGGTGGCCGCGAGCCCCAGCCACTCCGGCCCCACGAAGTAACCCGCCAGCCCCACGACCGCGAAGAACAGCCCCACGCCCTGGGCGAAGCGCGGCGGGGCGGCGCCCTCGAACTCCGTCGGCGGGGACAGCCGTGGGCGCACCGCCACCTTGAACAGCCAGGCATAGGGCGACCGCGGCACACCCGCCACCGCCCCGACCGCGAAGACCAGCGCCTGGAAGGCCAGCAGCGGGCCGCTTCCGGTGATCAGCACGGCCGCCAGCACGACGGTGGTCAGCGCCGCGCCGAACCTCGGGCCCCGTACGTCAATCCTGTCGACAGTCATGCCCTCACCCTTCCGCAGAGCGGGCCGGATACGCCCCGGGAATCTTTGCGGTCCCGTGAACGCTGCATCCCTCGATGACTGGACTCATGGTGTGCATCGCGGTGCTCGCGGCGGCGAGCGCCTTCGGCGTATGGCACCGACGCCGCAATGGGAGGCTGACGGTGCGGGAGCGGGACGACACGGCGCGGCTGGGCGCTGCCGAGATCGGGGCGGCGCTGGGGGAGCGGGCCACCCTGCTGCAGTTCTCCAGTGCCTTCTGCCAGCCCTGCCGGGCCACCCGGCGCACCCTCACCGAGGTCGCCGGCATGGTCGAGGGGGTGGCCCATGTCGAGATCGACGCGGAGGACCATCTGGACCTCGTACGGCGGCTCAATGTGCTGCGGACCCCCACGGTGCTGGTGCTCGACGCACAGGGCGCGATCGTGCGCCGCGCCTCCGGACAGCCCCGGAAGGCGGATGTCATCGCGGCGCTGGGCGCGGCCGTCCGTGATTGATCTCCCAGATGGCGGGCGCCCCTTGACGCTGTGGGTCACGAATCGTCACTCTGACGTGATGCGGCCAGGAACCCTTCTCTACGGACGCGCCCACGTCGACCTTCTGCGGACTGCCAGCGCCCGCTGTCCGGGCATGTGAGCAGCGACGACATCAGTGCCGCCGGCCGCCCCACGGCTGTCGGCGGCTTTGCCCGGGCTCGTACTCGACAGCAGAAGGACAACTCCATGACGGCCCTGCCCGGCCTCGGCACGCCCCGCACCGCCTCTCCCGAGCTCCTGCGCTCGGTCTTCCGGCAGCACGCCGCCGGCGTCGCGGTGATCACCGCGCCCGGCTCCCGCCCCGCGGGCTTCACCGCCACCTCCCTCACCTCCGTCGCCGCCGACCCGCCGCTGCTCTCGTTCGGCGTGGGCACCGGCTCCTCCAGCTGGCCGGCCGTCTCGGAGGCCGAGCACATCGGCGTCCACATACTCGGCGAGCACCAGCAGGAGCTGGCCGCGACCTTCGCGCGCAGCGGCGCCGACCGCTTCGGCCCCGCCACCTCCTGGTACACCGGCCCCGAGGGCGTGCCCCTCCTGGACGGTGTCCTGGCCTGGATGGTGTGCAAGATCGTGGCACGGGTACCGGCCGGCGACCACTGCCTCGTGCTCGCCCAGCCGGTCGTCGGCGACCCCGCGGGGCCCGGCCGTCCGCTCCTCTATCACCAGGGCCGTTTCAACGCGCTGCGGGACTGACGGGCAGTCGTCGGACCTCCCGGGTCCGGCGACACGCTCGGGGTTCCGGCGCGGCTTCCTCTTCGCCCGTTCAGGGCCGTTGGCAAGGTCACATTTCGACGGCCTTGCTTCGGGGCATGAGACTGGATGTACTGGCGAGTAATATGACGGTCGGCGTGGGGAACCGGAACCGACCGGGAGCCGCCCCAACAGGCGCCTATGCTGCCAGCACAAGGCAGTTCTGAAGAGACGAAGCAGGTAGGAGAGTCGGCGTGAGCTTGAGGATCGTTGTCTGTGTGAAGTACGTGCCCGACGCCACCGGCGACCGGCACTTCGCCGAGGACCTGACCGTCGACCGTGATGACGTGGACGGTCTGCTCTCGGAGCTCGACGAGTACGCCGTCGAGCAGGCCCTGCAGATCAAGGAAGCGGCCGACGACGCGGAGATCACGGTCCTCACCGTCGGTCCCGAGGACGCCAACGACGCGCTGCGCAAGGCGCTGTCGATGGGCGCCGACAAGGCCGTCCACGTCGAGGACGACGACCTGCACGGCACGGACGCGCTCGGCACCTCCCTCGTGCTCGCCAAGGCCATCGAGAAGACCGGCTACGACCTCGTCGTCTGCGGTATGGCCTCCACCGACGGCACGATGGGTGTGCTGCCCGCGCTGCTCGCCGAGCGGCTGAACATCCCTCAGGTCACCCAGCTCTCCGAGGTGTCCGTCGCCGACGGCAAGGTCACCGGCCGCCGGGACGGCGACACCGCCAGCGAGCAGCTGGAGGCCGCGCTGCCGGCCGTCGTGTCCGTCACCGACCAGTCGGGTGAGGCGCGTTACCCCTCCTTCAAGGGCATCATGGCTGCCAAGAAGAAGCCGGTGGAGTCCCTGGACCTGGAGGACCTGGAGATCGAGGCGGACGAGGTCGGCCTCGAGGGCGCCTGGACCAAGGTCGAGGACGCCGCCGAGCGTCCGGCCCGTACGGCGGGCACGATCGTCAAGGACGAGGGCGAGGGCGGCAAGCAGCTCGCCGAGTTCCTCGCGGGCCAGAAGTTCATCTGAGCCGCGCAGCCCTTCCCACCGCCCTCATTCTTCCCGCAGGAGAGCAATCCCATGGCTGAAGTTCTTGTCTACGTCGACCACGTGGACGGTGCCGTCCGCAAGCCCACCCTCGAACTGCTCACCCTCGCCCGCCGCATCGGCGAGCCGGTAGCGGTCCACCTCGGCCCGCACGCCGACGAGGCCGCCAAGGTCCTCGCCGAGCACGGCGCCGTCAAGGTCCTGGCCGCCGACGCGCCGGAGTTCGCCGAGTACCTCGTCGCTCCCAAGGTCGACGCGCTGCAGGCCGCCTACGACGCGGTCTCGCCGGCCGCCGTGCTGCTGCCGTCCTCCGCGGAGGGCAAGGAGATCGGTGCCCGCCTCGCGGTCCGCATCGGCTCCGGCATCATCACCGACGCCGTCGACCTGGAGGCCGGCGACGAGGGCCCGGTGGCCACGCAGTCCGTCTTCGCGGCCTCGTACACCACCAAGTCCCGCGTCTCCAAGGGCACCCCGGTCATCACCGTCAAGCCCAACTCCGCCGCCCCGGAGGCCGCCCCGGCAGCCGGCACGGTCGAGCAGCTCGCGGTGACCGTCGCCGACTCCTCCAAGGGCACCAAGATCGTCTCGCGCACCCCGCGTGAGTCGACCGGCCGCCCGGACCTGACCGAGGCCGCGATCGTGGTCTCCGGTGGCCGCGGCGTCAACGGCGCCGAGAACTTCCCGGTCATCGAGGCGCTCGCCGACTCGCTCGGTGCGGCCGTCGGCGCCTCGCGTGCCGCGGTGGACGCCGGCTGGTACCCGCACACCAACCAGGTCGGCCAGACCGGTAAGTCGGTCTCGCCGCAGCTGTACATCGCGGCGGGCATCTCCGGTGCCATCCAGCACCGCGCCGGTATGCAGACCTCGAAGACGATCGTCGCCATCAACAAGGACGAAGAGGCACCCATCTTCGACCTGGTCGACTACGGCGTGGTCGGCGACCTCTTCGAGGTCGTCCCGGCCCTCACCGACGAGGTCAAGACCCGCAAGGGCTGAGCCCGTCGAGGTGCCGGTCCCTTCGGCGCACGCAACGAGGCCCCGTACGCGCGCTGCGTACGGGGCCTCGTGCTGCCGCGGCCCAAGGAGCCGCGCGCGTCACGCCCTAGGCGCCCGTCGTGCCGTCGATCTGCTCGCGGAGCAGATCCGCATGGCCGTTGTGGCGCGCATACTCCTCGATCATGTGGACGTAGATCCAGCGCAGGCTCAGTGTGCGGCCCCGGGAGGTGCGGAAGGTCTCGTCCAGCCCGCTGTCCGCCACGGCCTTGTCACAGGCATCGATCTCGGCACGGAAGGCCGCGAAGTGCTCCTCGGCGGCGGCCGGGTCGAGGTCGTCGAAATCGGCGTCGGGGCTGGCTTCGGTGAAGTAGTGGTCGCCGACCCGTTCACCGAGGAAGCGCTTGCGGAACCAGGTCCGTTCGACATCCGTCATGTGGCGCACGAGGCCGAGCAGGGTGAGGGTGGACGGTGCGCTGCTCGCCTGGATGAGCTGGTCGGCGGTGAGTCCGGTGCATTTGGCGAGCAGGGTGTCGCGATGGAAGTCGAGCCAGCCCTGCAGCATCTCCCGTTCACCGGCCACGGTGGGGAGTTCTCTGCGCTCGATGGGGGGTGCGATCCAAGTCATGCGGGTGAGTCTGGCGGTGCCGGCTCCGCCGCGCCACGGGGTTTCCGGCCCGGCCGCACACCCCGTGACCTGCGTCGCCCCGGGTGAGGGGTGTTGACCTCGCCGAATGACCCCGTTAACTTCGCTATACGGATTGTTGATTCCGTTAAGCGGAATACGCTCGATGGTCGGGCGTGAGCACCGGGAGGGGCAGCGAATGGGGCAGCAGGAGACCGTGGCGACAAGCCTCGCGGACACCGTACGCGAGGGCATCGGCGCCGCTCTCGCCCAGGTGGACGCGGATCTGGCGCGGCGCTACCCGGGCGACCCCGGCACCCGCCAGCCGGTCCACACGGTCTATGTCCCCGGCGACGCCTTCGCCGCCGACACCCTGCGTTCCTGGGGTGACCAGGCGCTCGCCGCCCTCGACGCGCACGCCCCCGACGCCGGTGCGCTCGCCGCCGTCCTCGGCATCCCCGACGCGCTCGCCGCCGATGTTCATGACCGGGTCCGCGCGAAGCTGGTCCGTGAGCCCATCGAGGATCTGCGCATCGACTTCGAGGACGGCTACGGCCCCCGCCCGGACGCCGAGGAGGACGCGGCCGCGGCCCGCGCCGCCGCCCTGGTCGCCGCCGCGAATGAGAACGGCACCGCGGCCCCCTATATGGGTATCCGGATGAAGTGCATGGAGGCCGCCGTCCGCGACCGTGGCATCCGCACTCTCGACATCTTCCTCACCGGCCTGATGGAGGCCGGCGGTCTGCCCGGCGGACTGGTCCTCACGCTCCCCAAGGTGACCTACGCCGAGCAGGTCACCGCCATGGTCCGGCTGCTGGAGGCCTTCGAGAAGGCGCACGGCCTGGAGAGCGGCCGGATCGGCTTCGAGATCCAGATCGAGACCACCCAGTCGATCCTGGGAGCCGACGGCCGGGCCACCGTCGCCCGCATGATCGAGGCGGCCGAGGGCCGCGCCACGTCCCTGCACTACGGCACCTTCGACTACAGCGCCTCCTGCGGCGTCAGCGCCGCCCACCAGTCCCTCGACCACCCGGTGGCCGACCACGCCAAGGCCGTGATGCAGGTCGCGGCGGCCGGCACCGGAGTACGGCTCTCCGACGGCTCGACCAATGTCCTGCCCGTCGGCACGACCGACCGGGTCCACGAGGCCTGGCGGCTCCACTACGGCCTCGTCAGCCGCTCGTTGGCTCGCGCCTACTACCAGGGCTGGGACATGCACCCCGCCCACCTGCCCACCCGCTACGCGGCGGTCTACGCCTTCTACCGCGGGGGCCTGGAGCAGGCCGCCGCCCGGCTCGCGGCGTATGTCGCCAAGGCCGGCGGGGACGTCATGGACGAGCCCGCCACCGCCAAGGCACTCAGCGGCTATCTGCTGCGCGGTCTGGACTGCGGAGCCGTGGACATCGCCGAGGTCGCCCGTCTGACCGGGCTGACGCGCGCCGACCTGGACGCCCTCGCGGGCCGCCCGACAGCTACGGCAGTCTGAGGCGACAGCCGAAACCGGCACAACTCCTCGCATGATGCGGTGAGTTGACTGCCATAGCCGCTTACGGGCCCGAGTGCCCGACGAGGCCCCCGCCGATCCGGCGGGGGCCTCGTGCGTCAGCCGCCCGCCGGTCCGAGGTCGTCGAGGTGGGCGCGCAGGACCGTGGCGCACGTCGGTGCGTCCAGCACTTCGGGCCGCAGTACGGCGGTGAAGGCGAGGCCGTCCAGGAGGGACGTCAGCCGCTCGGTCTCGGTCTCGACGCACAGCCCCGGCCGCAGCCCGCCCGCCGAGCCGAGGCGGGTGAGGATGCGCCGCACCAGGGCCCGGGTGGCGACGGCGGTCTCGTGGGCGAGGCCGCCGAGGGTGGGATCGGTCCGGGCGGCCGTGGAGAAGTCGACGAGGACGGTGACCTCGGCGCGCCGGCTGTCGTCCAGGGGCAGCAGCTCGGAGAGCAGCTCCACCGCGAACCCTCGGATCCGGGGCCCGGGGAGCCCCTCCAGATCACCCAGTTCGTCGATCCGCCGCTGCAGCCGGTCGCCGACCCGGTCGAGCATCGACCGCATCGCAAAGCGCATCAGCTCTTCCTGGCCGGCGAAGTAGTGCCGGACCGAACCGATGTTGAGCCGCGCCTCGTCGGCGACGGCGCGCAGTGACGCGCGCTGGAGGCCGTCGCGTACGGCGACGCGGAAGAGGGCGTCGACGACCTCGCGGCGGCGGGCTTCCCGGTCCACCTGTTTGGGCATGGGCCCTTTCTATCACGGCTGTGATAAATTGTTTTCTATCACGCCTGTGATACAAAAATGAGAGGGGCGACCATGGAACGGGTCCTGAACCTTCTTCTCCTCAGATTCGGCCTGCTCGTGGGCGGTCTGGTGGCGCTGGCCCTGCTGGTCTTCGCGGTGGCGCTGGTGCTCCGGCGCAGGGGGAAACTCGGCGAGGCGCGGCGGTATGCGGCACCCGCCGCGCGTGCCGCGAGCCGCTGGCTGGACGGCCGCGGTGCCGCGCGGGGCCGCGGCGGGTCCAGAGGTGGGTCCCGGGGTGTCGGAGCGGTGGCCGGGGCGGCGATCCGGGTCGCGGCCCGTCACCTGGACGACGACGGGCGCGGGCAGCGGGAGCGGGGTGCGGGGCGATGACCGGTGGCGTGCCGCTGACGGGTGGCGGTATGGCTCACCCCCTCGCCCGGGGCGATGGTGCCGGCCTCCTCCACCACCTTCTGGTCGACCGGGCGATCAAGGTCGCTCTCGTGCTCGTCGCACTGATCGTGCTCGGGCTCGGGATGGCGCTCATCTGGAAGAAGGCCGGCCGCGGCGGACCTCCGCGGCGCGACGACGGATGACACCGGGCCCGCGGCGGCGGGGAGTTCAGTTCTCCGAAGGGGGGATCTCGCCCGAGCCGCGGGGGATCAGCCGGGTGGGGATCTCCATCCGGCGGGGTGCGTCATCGGCGCCGTCGAGCCGGCGGAAGAGCAGATTCGCCGCCGTACGGCCCAGTCGTGCGGCGTCCTGGGCGACGACGGTGATGGCGGGGTCGACCAGATCGGCGAGTTCGAAGTCGTCGAAGCCGACGAGGGCGACCGGGCGCGGGCGTTCGGCGAGCACCCGGACCGCCGTGACCGTGACGCGGTTGTTGCCCGCGAAGAGCGCGGTCACCGGGTGCGGGCCCTCCAGCATGGCGGTGGCGGCGGACCGCACCCGCTCCGGAGCGGTCGGGCCGAGGGAGACCCAGGACTCGTCAACGGGCAGGCCGGCGGCGGCCATTGCCGTACGGTAGCCGCGCAGCCGCTCATGGGCGGTGTGGATCCTGGGCTGGTCGCCGATGAAGCCGATCCGGCGGTGGCCGTGCGCGATGAGATGGGCCACCGCGTCCTGTGCGCCGCCGAAGCTGTCGGAGAGGACGACATCGGCGTCGATACGTCCGGCCGGGCGGTCGACGAAGACCGTGGCTATCCCGGCCGCGATCTCCGGTTCCAGATACCGGTGGTCGTCCGCGGCCGGGATGATGACCAGGCCGTCCACCCGCCGGGCGCACAGGGCCAGCACCAACTCCTGTTCCCGCGCCGGGTCCTCGGCGCTGGAGCCGTTGATCAGCAGTGCGCCGTGGCTGCGGGCGACTTCCTCGACGGCGCGGTTGAGCGGGCCGTAGAAGGGGTCGGCGAGATCCTCCAGCACCAGACCGATGCTGGCCGTGCGTCCCTTGCGCAGGATCCGGGCGGAGTCATTGCGGCGGAATCCCAGGGCCGTGATGGCCTCCTGGACGCGTCGTTCGGTGTCCGGGGTGACCCCCGGTTCGCCGTTGACCACACGGGAGACCGTCTTGAGGCCGACCCCGGCGCGCGCCGCGACATCCTTCATCGTGGGCCGGGTGCCATAGCGGCGGGACGTGCCCCGCGCGGTGTCGGTCACGGTGTGCGGTCCTGATTCTGTCGGCGTCGGCGTGTGGCGTCGAGCATAGCCTCTAGACAACGTTGTCAATCAAAGGGAGACTGGCGTTCTCACGCCGGGCCGGTACGCTCGGCCCCCGGGCCCACCAGGAGATTCCACACCGATGCAGACGGACCTCAGCGCAGCCTTGGACATTGGCGGCACCAAGATCGCCGGCGCTCTGGTGGACACTCACGGCAGGCTGGTCGTACGGGCCGCCCGGCCCACCCCCGCCGACAAGGACGGGGCGACGGTGATGCGCGCGGTGGCCGAGGTGGTCGGCGAGCTGGCGGCGGGGCCGGACTGGGCGCGGGTGGCGGCCGTCGGAATCGGCAGCGCGGGCCCGGTGGACGCCGCCACCGGCACCGTCAGCCCGGTCAACATCCCCGGCTGGCGCGACTTCCCGCTCGTCGCCGGAGTGCGGGCACTCGTCGGGGAGCGCCCCGTCGTGCTGGTCGGCGACGGCGTCGCGATGACCGCGGCCGAGCACTGGCAGGGCGCCGCACGAGGCCACGCCAACGCGCTGTGCATGGTGGTGTCCACCGGAGTCGGCGGCGGGCTCGTCCTCAACGGGCGGCTGCACCCGGGACCCACGGGAAACGCCGGGCACATCGGTCACATCAGCGTCGATGTCGAGGGTGACCCCTGCCCCTGCGGGTCCCGCGGCTGTGTCGAGCGGATCGCCAGCGGCCCCAACATCGCCCGCCGGGCGCTGGCCAACGGCTGGCAGCCGGGCCCCGACGGGGACACCAGCGCGGCCGCCGTCGCCGCCGCCGCGCATGCCGGTGACCCGGTCGCCCTGCGCTCCTTCGAGCGAGCGGCACGGGCGCTGGCTGCCGGAATCGCCGCCACCGCCACGCTCGTCGAGATCGATATCGCCGTCATCGGCGGGGGAGTCGCGGGTGCGGGGGAGGTTCTCTTCCGTCCCTTGCGTGCGGCGCTGCGGGACTACGCGACGCTGTCGTTCGTGTCGCGCCTGACGGTCGTACCCGCCCAAATGGGCACGGACGCCGGGGTGGTGGGCGCCGCGGCCGCCGCACAACAGTCCCGTCTCGATGCCTTTGTCCCCGCTCCCTGAACCCACCACGTGCCCCCGTGCGCCCCTTAGTGTGGTGCCCATCGCGACGTCCGCCGTGACGCGCGCGGTGGTCGGCAGGGGTACGGGCAGCGAGGGGATCGGCGACGGTGACAGCGGGGGAACGCGCGCAGGGCGGAGCGGACGGGGAGCCTGAGGCGAGCGGTGTGAGCGGCCCCGGTGAGCCGGGCGGCGAGCCGGCGCGGAGTGCCGACGGCGGGGCGGGCCACGGCGTGCCCGGAGCCGCCGCCGCGAGCGGGCCACGGCGCGGCAAGGACGCGGATCTGACCGGGCGGCTGCTGGGCGGCCGTTACCGCGTGACCGACCGGATCGGACGCGGTGGCATGGGCGTGGTCTGCCGCGCGGTCGACGAGGTGCTGGGGCGCGAGGTCGCGGTCAAGGTCCTCCGTGCCTACACCGACGCCTCGGCTCCTGAGCTGGCCGATCTGCGCACCCGGATGCAGCGCGAGGCGCGGGCCGCGGCCCGTATCCGGCACTCCGGTGTGATCACCGTCCATGACGTCATCGACGAGGACGGCCGGCCCGTCATCGTCATGGAGCTGGTGGACGGTCCCTCGCTGGACGATGCGCTGGAACAGCAAGGCCCCCTCGATCCGCGGGAGATCGCCCGGATCGGCGCCGAGGTGATGGACGCCCTGGACGCCGCCCACCAAGCAGGCGTACTGCACCGCGATGTGAAGCCCGGCAATGTGCTGCTGGACAGGTGGGGGCACCGCCCCGACCGTTCAGGCGCCGGGGGAGGCCGGGTGGTGCTCACCGATTTCGGCATCGCCAGCATCGAGGCCCCGGGCGACGGCGCGACCACGCACCTCACCCGCAGCGGCGAACTGGTCGGCTCGCTCGACTACTTGCCGCCCGAGCGGGCGCAGGGCCAGGACCCCACCCCGGCCTCGGACATCTGGTCCCTCGGTATGACGCTGTATGCGGCGGTCGAGGGCGGCGGCGCCCCGTTCCGCCGTACGTCGGTGTGGTCGACCCTCACCGCGATCGTCACCGAGGCTCTCCCCGAGCCCCGGCGGGCCGGGCCGCTCACCCCCGTACTCCATGCCCTGATGGCCAAGAACCCGGCCGACCGGCCCTCCGCCGCCCAGGCCCGGAGCCTGCTGGCGGCGGTGGCCGAGGGCCGCGAGCCCACACCGCTGCCGACGCCCGGAGCGTCGCATTCGCCCACGGTGACCGATGTCCGGGCGGCCGCCCCGCCGGCTGCGCCGGGGGAGCACGGGCCGACGGTGGGGGTGGGCGGGCCGGAGGGTGCGGCTGCCGGTCCTGCGGGGGCTGCCGGTCCAGGCGCCACGGGTTCCGGCGCTGGTGGGGCTGGCCCCACCGGTCCCAGCCCCACCGGACCCACCGGGCCGGTCAACGCGGGTGCACCGACGGCCGGTTGGCCTTCCGGACCGGGGGCTCAGGGCGCCCCGGCGACCCAGCCCACGCCACTGTCGCCACCTGCACCTGCACCTGTACCGGCACCCGCCCCGGCACCGACGCCGCCCTCCGCCCCCGCCGGGCATCCCACGCCCCCACCGGGCGCCGCCGGGCCGTACCCGGCGAGCTCCGCCGAGCGGGACCCCGGACGCGACACCGGACACGCCCCCGAACGGGACACCGAACGGGTGCCCGCCCGGGGACGGCGTCGGGTGCTCCCGGCCGTGGCGGCGGTGCTCGCCGTGCTCGCGGCAGGGGGTGGTCTGACGTATGCGCTGGTCGGCGGCGGGGCGAGTGAGACGGTCGCGGACCGCGGGCGGCAGTCGGCCCCGCCGGCCGGGACGCCGGGCGGGCCGGACAGCCGGGGCGCGGCCGAGGGCAAAGCCGGTGGCGAGGAAGGCGACAAGGGCAACGCCAAAGGCAGCGACAAGGGCAAGGGTGGCGGGAAGAGTGCGTCGCCGTCCGCGTCGGACCGGCCCTCGGAGGGGGACGGGACCGAGGGCCCCAAGCCCGGTGGTGCGGGCGGGAGTCCGGGCGGTCAGGGCGGTGACTCAGGGGGAACCCAGGGCGGCACCGACGGTGGCGGCGGCTCGGACGGTGGCCAGGGTGGTGCGTCCGGGGGATCCGGCGGGGACAGCGGCAGCGGCGGCGGTGAGCCGACGCAAGGGCCGTCGTGCGAGTCGATCGGCGGCGGCAAGGCCAACTGCGACGTATGGCGCAGCGCAAACTCCTACACCGCGTCCTTCCAGCAGGTCGGCACCCTCAACATGGGCACCAACTACTTCTACTGCCAGTCGAAGCTGGGGCGCCGGGAGACGTACGGGAAGTGGACGAACGTCTGGTGGGCCAAGACCGATGACGACAGCGGCAATTCCGGTGTCTACATCAGCGTCGTCTACCTCAAGGGCGGGGCGAACGACCAGCCGGTCCCCGGGCTGCCCACCTGCTGAAAGCCCGGTACACGCTTCGGCTGCCGGGCGGACCGAACCGGCCCGCCCGGCAGCGACTGCCGCCTCAGCAGCTGACTGCCGCCTCAGTAGCTCAATGCCGCCTCAGCAGCTGAACGTGGCGTCCGCCCAGTCGGCGTGGTCGTAGTCGATCCCGTCCCCGCCGTCGGTCACGACCAGCCGGACGGTCTGCGCACCGGCGACCGGGGCGCTGATGGTTCCGGCGGGATCCGCGCCGGTCGCGGCGATCCGGGCGACCCGCTTGCCGTCGGCCCACACCTCGAAGCCCACCGAGCCCCGGTCACCGACCTCGTCGTCGACGCCGGTCCGGGCGCGGAACTCGGAGCACCGCCCGCCCGTGTAGAAGCTCACCTCGCTGGCGGCATGTACCCCCAGGCCCTTGGCGAAGCCGGTGCCGCCGATGCCGAGCGGCCTGCCGTCCCCGGCACCTTCTTCCCCGACGCTGCTGTTCTTCTCCACCGGGCCCCAGCCATTGGTGGCGGTGAGCCAGGGCAGTGCGGCGGCGTCCGCGGTCCCGGACGGCGGGGGCACCACGACATGGGCCGTGCCCGGCAGTGTCGTGGTGATCCGCTCGCCGCCCGGTGCGCGGTAGTCGGCGGTGAGCGGCAGGGCGTAGGCGCCGGGCGTGGTGCCGGCCGGCGCGGTGATCCGCCAGTTGGTGCGGAGCGTCCGGCCGCCGGGCAGGGCGCGGGCCGACGCGGGTGAGGTGGCCTTGACCCGCCAGCCGTGCGGGGCCTTGAGCGTCACCGTGAGGTTCTTGGCGGGGGTGCCGCCCAGGTTACGGACGGTGGAGCGGAGTCCGGCGGGGGCGCCGGCCTCGACCAGCGGCGTACGGTCGGTGCCGCTCTCGACGGCCGGCGGGTAGGTGGCCCAGCGAGGGTCGGCGGAGACACGGTAGACGGTGGTGCCGTGCGCCGGGACGGTCGCGGAGACGGTGCCCTTGGTGTGGGTGTCCCGGTGCTGCCACAGGTCGCGCAGCCGGTAGCCGTCGGCCTGCGGCAGGCCGAGGTCCTTGGCGGTGGTGGCGATCCGCTGCGGCCTGCCGGTCTCGTTGAACAGCGCCACCGCACGGTCGCCGTTGGCCAGTTGCCTGACCACCGTCCAGCGGCCGTCCTCGGACTTCAGCACCGTGGCCTGCTTGCCCAGCGGGTCCTGGTCGATGGCGATGAGGTCCTTGTTGCCCAGGATCTCGAACGTCTCCGGGGTCGCCTTGCGCAGATCGGAGCCGATCAGCAGCGGGGCGGCCATCATCGACCACAGGGAGAAGTGGCTGCGGTACTCGGTGTCCGTCATCCCGCCGTTGCCGACCTCCAGCATGTCCGGGTCGTTCCAGCGCCCGGGCCCGGCGTGCGGTGCGAGCGGCAGATTCTTCTTGGCGATCTCCAGCATGCTCGACCACGAGTCACTGATGTCGCCGGTGGTGCGCCACAGATGCCCTACGTCCGACGCCCACTCCCAGGGCTTGTTCTCGCCCCATTCGCAGATGCTGTAGACGATGGGCCGCCCGGTGGCCCTGAGCGCGTCCCGCATGGTGCGGTACCGCTGCTTGGCGTCCACGCCCATGTTGTTGCAGTTGTCGTACTTGAGGTAGTCCACACCCCAGTCGGCGAACTGCTGGGCGTCGGACTTCTCATGGCCCAGGCCGCCGGGGAACCCGGCCGGGTTGCAGGTCTTGATCCCGGCGCTCGTGTAGATGCCGAATTTCAGGCCCTTGGAGTGGACGTAGTCGGCCACCGCCTTGATGCCGTGCGGGAAGCGCTGTGGATCCGGTACGAGCTTGCCGTTCCCGTCGCGGGTGGGCAGCGCCCAGCAGTCGTCGAGATTGACGTACTGATAGCCGGCGTCCTTGAGGCCCTTGGTGACGAAGAGGTCGGCGATGCCCTTGACCATCTCCTCGTTGAACTCCGCCCGGCAGTGGGTGGAGTTCCAGTTGTTGAAGCCCATCGGGGGCGTCTTCGCGAGCCCGTCGGGCAGCCGGGGCGCCGGATCGGTGCCGGTGGTACGGGCGGTGCGGGCGGTGCCGGGGTCCGGGGCGTCGGGTGTCCGGGCCGCGGCGGGCAGGGCGGTCACCCCTGCCGTACACAGCAGCGCGGCGGACAGCGCTCCGACGATTCTTCGGTGTCCTCGCCGGTGGCGGGTGGTGCGGATATGAACGCGCATGGTTCGCGTCCTCCGTCTTCGCGAGAGGTGTGTGGGGTCGGGTACCGGTCGCGTGCGAGTGTTTACGGTAGACCTTGTTGAAGTCTGTTGGAAGAGGAGCGGTATCGGTTCCTGCTCCGCCTGCCAAAACCCTTGACTGGACCTGCCGTTCGGAGTGAGATCCCACCACTCGCGTTCGGTTCTGTTTGGTTCCACCCCTGAGGAGGGGGACATGGTCCAGTCAACGTTCAGCGGCTCGGGTGCACATGAGGAAGCGGCAGGACATGGGATGTCCCGCCGGACACTGCTGAGGGGCGCGGCGGTCGGCGCGGGCGCCGTGGCCCTCCCGTCCCTGCTCGCCGCCTGCAGCGGCGGTCCCAGCGGCGTCACGATGGGCTCCAATGCCTCGGACGCCGTGCCGAAGAAGGCCTTCGCCGAGGCCTTCAAGGCGTACGAGAAGAAGTCCAAGAAGACGGTGCGGGTCAATACCGTCAACCACGAGAACTTCCAGGAGAACATCAACCGCTATCTCCAGGGCACCCCGGACGATGTCTTCATGTGGTTCGCCGGCAACCGTATGCAGTACTTCGCGCAGAAGGGACTGCTCTCCGACATCAGCGACCTGTGGCGGGACTTCGACGGATTCACCGATGCGCTGAAGAAGCAGTCGACGGGCCTGGACGGCAAGCAGTATCTGGTGCCGTACTACTACTATCCGTGGGCCGTCTTCCACCGGAAGAGCGTGTTCCGGGACAAGGGATATGACGTCCCCAAGACCTTTGACCAGTACCGGGCGCTCGCCAAGCAGATGCAGAAGGACGGCCTGGTGCCGTTCGCCTTCGGCGACAAGGACGGCTGGCCGGCGATGGGCACCTTCGATTACCTCAATATGCGCGCCAACGGCTACGACTTCCACATCGCGCTGCTGCGGGGCCAGAAATCCTGGAACAGTCCGCAGGTGAAGCAGGTTTTCGACCTGTGGCGCGGGCTGTTGCCCTACCACCAGAAGGGCGCCAACGGCCGTACCTGGCAGGAGGCCGCACAGACCCTCGCGCAGAAGAAGGCCGGTATGACCGTGCTCGGACTGCCGCACCCCGGGCAGCAGTTCAGCGCCGCCGACCGGGAGGACCTGGACTTCTTCCCCTTCCCTGAGATCGACCCGGCGCACGGCCAGGACGCGGTCGAGGCACCGATCGACGGATTCCTGATGTCGAAGAAGGCCAAGGACAGGGAGGGGGCGAAGGACCTTCTGACGTACCTCGCCACCCCCCAGGCGGAGGACGTCTATCTCAAGTCCGACCCCAACAACATCGCGGTCAACAGCGGCGCGGACACCGCCGCCTACACCCCGCTGCAGAAGAAGGCCGTCCAGCTCGTCTCGGGCGCGAAGCAGATATCGCAGTTCCTGGACCGTGACACCCGGCCCGATTTCGCCTCGACCGTGCTGATCCAGGCGATCCAGCAGTTCCTCAACAGACCGGATGACATCGACGGACTGGTGAACGACATCGAACGCCAGAAGAAGCAGATTTTTTCCGCCACGTGAGGCGCCGCCGAACAGTCGCCGGGAAAGACGGGGAGCGAACCGCCGTGCCGAACACCCGCGCACGGCGCGCCGGACGACCGGGCCCGCGGCGCCACACCCGCCGTGACCTCATCGTCCTCGGCGTGCTGCTGGGCATACCCATCCTGCTCGACCTCGCCCTGATCTGGGGCCCGACGCTGGCCTCCGTCGGACTGTCCTTCACCACCTGGGACGGCATCGGCGATATCCAGTGGGCAGGCCTCAAGAATTACGACAACCTCTTCACCACCTACCCGCAGTTCTGGCCGGCGGTGCGCCACAACCTGCTGTGGCTGGCCTTCCTCGGGCTGCTCGCCGCCCCCTTCGGCCTGCTGCTCGCCGTCCTCATCGACCGTGGCGTCCGCTTCAGCCGCTTTTACCAGTCGACGCTCTATATGCCGGTCGTGCTTTCGCTCGCCGTCGTCGGCTTCATCGCCCAGCTGATCCTCTCCCGGGACCAGGGCGCACTGAATGCGGTCATCGGCGGCCGGAATCCCACCGACTGGCTGGGAAATCCCCAACTCAATATCTGGATGGTGCTGCTGGCCGCCTGCTGGCGGCACACCGGCTATGTCATGATCCTCTATCTCGCCGGACTGAAATCCGTCGACCCCGGCCTCAAAGAAGCCGCCGCTCTCGACGGCGCCAGTGCACGCCAGACGTTCTTCCGGGTCGTCCTTCCCACCCTGCGTCCGGTGAATGTCATCGTCGGCGTCATCACCGTCATCGAATCGCTGCGCGCCTTCGACATCGTCTACGCCGTCAACAAGGGCCGCAACGGCCTGGAGCTGCTGTCCGTGCTGGTCACCGACAACATCATCGGCGAGGCGAGCCGGATCGGATTCGGCTCGGCCCTCGCCGTCGTCCTGCTGCTGGTCTCCCTGGGATTCATCGTGACCTATCTCGTCCAGGAACTCCGAGGGGAGCAGCAGCGATGACCGCTTCCGCCACCACCGCACCGCCCGCCCTACGACCGGGACCCGCTGCCCCGCAGCCGACGCGCCGCCGCGGCCGGTTCGGCATCCACCTCTTCCTGGGCGCCGTTTCGCTCGCCTTCCTCGCCCCGCTGCTGCTGGCCGTCTACGCCTCGCTGCGCCCCTACGAAGAGACCGCGAAATACGGCTATTTCTCCTTCCCGCGCCGGCTCTCCTTCGACTACTACCGCCAGGCCTTCGTCGACTCCGGAATGAGCAAGTACTTTCTGAACTCACTGCTCATCGCCGTCCCCGGTGTGCTGCTCACCCTTTTCCTGGCCTCGTTCGTGGCCTTCGCGGTGTCCCGGCTGCGGATCCGCGGCGGCCTCGTCCTGCTGATGGTCTTCACCGCCGGGAACCTGCTGCCCCAACAGGTGATCGTCACCCCGCTCTATGTCCTGTTCAACAGGGTTCCGCTGCCGTACTGGATGTCCGACTCGCTGACGATGTACGACTCCCTCTGGGCCGTCATCGCCGTACAGACCGCTTTCCAGCTCGGTTTCTGTGTCTTCGTTCTGGCCAATTTCATGCGCACCCTGCCACGGGAAATCCTGGAGGCCGCGATCGTCGACGGAGCAGGTGTCTGGGCGCAGTACTGGCGGGTCACCCTGCCCCTGTGCCGTCCCGCGCTCGCCGCCCTGGGCACTCTGCAATTCACCTGGATGTACAACGATTTCCTCTGGGGCCTGGTCTTCCTCTCCGACGGCGACAAACTGCCGGTCACCTCGGCCCTCAACAATCTGCGCGGCCAATTCTTCACGGATTACAACCTTCTCGCCGCGGGATCCGTCCTCGTCGCGCTGCCCACGGTCCTGGTCTTCCTGCTCCTCCAGCGCCATTTCATCGCCGGTCTGACCCTCGGCGCGAGCAAGGGGTAGGCGGGACCGTACGGAACCGGCCGCCGGGCCCACGATGGGCCGCCGTCATATGCGCCGCCCCGTGGGCCGACGGCCGTCCGGAAACCCGGTATCGGGTGAGGGTTTCGGTACAGGAGGGGCGGGGGAGCGCTTGTTTGCCGGGGGCTTCGCGGCGGCGGATACGGTGACCGGCATCCGCCGTGCGCGGCATTTCTCGATCGGCGCGTCCATGGGTGAGCGAAGTCCCCCTGGCCGGGCCGATGGTCGAATGTGCAACGTTCCCGTCGTGCGCGCGGCCCCTGGTTCCCGAGCGTTTCCGTGGCAGGGTGTTGCGGGCAACTCACCTGGGGTCTAGGGAAGAGGGGAAACCGTGATCGTCTGGCTGAACGGCACGTTCGGTGCGGGCAAGACCACTACGGCTCATGAATTGCTCGACCTGCTTCCCGGAAGCACGCTCTACGACCCCGAACTCCTCGGCAGCGGACTGCGGTTGATGCTGCCGGCCAAGCGGTTCGAGGAGATCGACGACTATCAGGACCTGCCGGCCTGGCGGCGCATGGTCGTGGACACCGCCGCGGCCCTGCTCACCGAAGTGCCCGGTCCGCTGGTGACCCCGATGACGCTGCTGCGCCAGGAGTACCGCGACGAGATCTTCGGCGCCCTCGCCGCCCGCCGGATACCCGTACGGCATGTCCTGCTGCACACCGAGGAAACGATCCTGCGGGAGCGGATAGCACACCGCGAGGAGCCCTCCGGCGACGCCGAAACCCACGCATCGATCCGCCGCTGGAGCCTGGAACACCTCACGCCGTACGCCGACGCCCTGCCGTGGCTGCGCGGCGACGCGCACGTCGTCGACACCACCCGGCTGACCCCCCGGCAGGCCGCCGAGCAGGTCGCCGAGGCCGTACGCACCGGCGCCGGTGCCTGCGACATCGTGCAGACACCCGAGCCGACCGCCGAGACGCTCGCCGCCGGTGTCCTGCTCTTCGACGACCAGGACCGGGTGCTGCTCGTCGACCCGACCTACAAGGCCGGCTGGGAATTCCCCGGCGGCGTCGTGGAACGCGGTGAGGCCCCCGCACAGGCCGGCGTACGGGAGGTCGCCGAGGAACTGGGCATCGAACTGCCGCGTGCGCTACGGCTGTTGGTGCTGGACTGGGAAGCCCCCAAGCCGCCCGGCTTCGGCGGCCTCCGGCTGCTCTACGACGGCGGCACGCTGACCGGCGACCGGATCAGCAAGCTGCTGCTGCCCGGCGCGGAACTGCGCGACTGGCGCTTCGTCACCGAGGCCGAGGCGGAGAAAATGCTCCCGCCGGTCCGCTGGAACCGCCTCCGCTGGGCCCTACGGGCCCGCGAGCGGGGTTGTCCGCTCCACCTGGAGGCCGGTGTCCCTCTCGGGTAGTTCCCCACGATTTCGGCTTTTCCGCCGTGGGTGTTGCTCGCCGTGCGCTGCGCTTTGCCTTCGGCCCGCGTCTTCGGCTTTCTCGCCGTGGCGCCTGCGGCGGGCCGGGCCGCTGCGCGGGCTTGCGTCGGGTAGAGCCGGTTCCGCCGCGGGTGGGTGTCCGGACTGCTTCGCTTTACGTCCGGACACCCACCCGCTCCGGCCCGTCCCCTCCCGTTGAGGGGTGGGAAAAACGGTTGGTGGGGGTGCACGCCGGTGGTCCCCTGCTCCTCGCGAAGCAGGAGTGACACGTCCTACGGACGCCCGCCCCCACCCACCTGCACTCACTCCTCCCACGGGAGGGGACGGGCCGTGCGGGACGCCAGCAGTCCACACACCAGGCCCCGGAGGTCCGTCACTGCACCCGACACCCATCGCCGCAGGCGCAACGGCGAGGCACTCGCAAGCGTCACCCGCGCCCACGCCCCGCGCAGCGGAGCCGCAACGGCGAGAAGCCCCACGGTGGGAAAGCCAAAAACGTGGGAATTAAACGGCATAGCTCCGCAGGAAAATGGCCTCCGCCAGCGAAAGCCGTTCCAGTTCCTGCGGCGACACGCTTTCGTTGACCGCGTGGATCTGGGCCTCCGGCTCGCTCAGGCCGATGAGGAGGATCTCCGCGTCGGGGTAGAGGCCGGCGAGCGTGTTGCACAGCGGGATCGAGCCGCCCATGCCGGAGGTCTGCATCTCCTCGCCGTCGTACGCCTCCCGCAGGGCCGCCGCCATCGACGTGTACGCCGGGCTGGTGGTGTCCGCCCGGAACGCCTGGCCCTGGCCGACCTGTTCGACCGTGACCCGAGCGCCCCACGGAGCGGAGCTCTCCAGGTGTGCCGCCAGCAGCTTGGTGGCTTCGGCCGCGTCCGTGCCCGGCGGCACTCGCAGGCTCACCAGCGCACGGGCGCCCGCCTGTACGGACGGGGTGGCGCCGACCACCGGCGGGCAGTCGATGCCGAGCACCGTGACGGCCGGGCGGGCCCAGATGCGGTCCGCGATCGAGCCGTTGCCGAGCAGACCGACCCCGTCGAGGACCTTGGCGTCCTTGCGGAAGTCCTCCTCCGGATACTGCAGGCCCTCCCAAGTGGCGTCCGCGGTCAGCCCGTTCACCGTCGTCGAGCCGTCCTCGGCGCGCAGTGAGTCCAGGATGCGGATCAGTGCCGCCAGCGCGTCGGGGGCCGCGCCGCCGAACTGGCCGGAGTGCAGATTGCCCTCCAGGGTGTCGACCTGGACGCGGAGCAGCGTCATCCCGCGCAGCGTCGCGGTCACCGTCGGCAGCCCGACCCGGAAGTTGCCGGTGTCACCGATGACGATGGCATCGGCGGCGAGCAGCTCCGGGTGCGCCTCGGCGTAGCGCTCCAGACCGCCGGTGCCCTGCTCCTCCGAACCCTCCACGATCACCTTGACGTTGACCGGGATGCCGCCGTGCTCCTTGAGCGCGCGCAGCGCCGTCAGATGCATGATCAGGCCGCCCTTGCAGTCCGCGGCGCCGCGGCCGTACCAGCGGCCGTCACGCTCGGTCAGCTCGAAGGGAGGGGAGACCCAGGCGGCCTCGTCCAGGGGCGGCTGCACGTCGTAGTGGGCGTACAGCAGGACCGTGGGAGCGCCGGCCGGGCCGGGGAGGAAGCCGTACACGGACTGGGTGCCGTCCGGGGTGTCCAGCAGCGCCACGTCCTGGAAACCGTCCGCCCGCAGCGCATCGACGATCCAGTTGGCGGCCGCCTCGCACTCGCTCTTGGGGAACTGGGCAGGATCCGCGACCGACTTGAAGGCCACCAGCTCGGCCAGCTCGTTCCTGGCACGGGGCTGCAGCGCGGCGATGGTGCGGGCGAGCGGGCTGTCAGACATGGAACGCTCCTTGTGGGCGCGACGTTGTGTCGTACGGGCGGTCCGGCCTCGTGAGCCGGGCGGGCCGGACGTACGGGCATCAGTGCCCCCGATCTTCCCACAGGCCCCTTGAGCAACAGCGGCCCGTAGGATGCGGGCGGTACACGCAGCCAGGCATCGAACGGGAGCAGAAGCACAGGTGAGCAGCGAGCGGGCAGCGGAGGACAACCAGCAGGTGTGGGACGTCGTGGTGGTGGGCGCGGGGCCGGCGGGAGCCTCGGCCGCGCATGCCGCGGCCTGTACGGGACGCCGGGTGCTGCTCCTGGAGAAGGCGGAACTCCCGCGCTACAAGACCTGCGGCGGCGGCATCATCGGACCCTCCCGGGACTCCCTCCCGCCGGGTTTCGACCTGCCGCTGCGCGACCGGGTGCATGCGGTGACGTTCTCGTTGAACGGCCGGCTGACCCGCACCCGCCGCTCCAAGAACATGCTGTTCGGGCTGATCAACCGCCCCGAGTTCGACGCCCGGCTGGTCGAGTCCGCCAAGGACGCGGGCGCGACGGTCCGTACGGGCGTCACGGTCTCCCGGGTGGAGCAGCACGGCGCCGAGGTGCCGGACCGGCGGACCGTCGCGGTGGTGCTCGGCGACGGAGAGGTGGTGCTGGCCCGTGCCGTGATCGGCGCGGACGGCAGCGCGGGCCGCATAGGAGCCCATGTCGGGGTCAAGCTCGACCAGGTCGACCTGGGTCTGGAGGCGGAGATCCCGGTGCCGGAGCCGGTCGCCGAGGACTGGGCGGGCCGGGTGCTCATCGACTGGGGGCCGATCCCCGGCAGCTACGGCTGGGTCTTCCCCAAGGGCGACACCCTCACCGTCGGTGTCATCTCCGCGCGCGGCGAGGGCGCGGCGACCAAGCGCTATCTGGAGGACTTCATCGGGCGGCTGGGCCTCGCCGGTTTCGAGCCGAGCATCTCGTCCGGGCACCTCACGCGCTGCCGCGCCGACGATTCCCCGCTGTCCCGCGGCCGGGTGCTGGTGTGTGGGGACGCGGCCGGGCTGCTGGAGCCGTGGACGCGGGAGGGCATCTCCTTCGCGCTGCGGTCCGGGCGGCTCGCGGGGGAGTGGGCGGTGCGCGTCTCCGAGGCGCATGACGCGGTGGACGCCCGCCGCCAGGCGCTGAATTATGCCTTCGCCATCAAGGCGGGCCTGGGTGTGGAGATGGGCGTGGGGCGGCAGATGCTCAAGGTCTTCTCGCGCCGCCCCGGTCTGCTGCATGCCGCGGTCACGGGCTTCCGCCCGGCCTGGCAGGCCTTTGCGAAGATCACCCGCGGGACGACGACGCTGGCCGAGATCGTGCGCACGCACTCGATGGCGCGCCGGGCGCTGGAGGCGATGGACCGCGGCTGAGGCGGGACGGCGCCGGCCGGGGCGTTTGGTGACAGGCCCTGGCGGCAGGCCCTGGTGACAGGCCCCGGCGGCTCGTCCCGGGGCGGGTACCGGCCGGGGGCGGCGGCCGCCCCCGGTGGGGACGTGTGCCGCGTCGTACTCCCGGAGGAGTACGTCTGATCACCGCGCCGGGCTGACGCCGCCGGGCCCCGCCGCGGTCTAGCGTGACGGCATGGAGAATGCACGGCCGCCGTGGGCGCGGCGCTGCGTCGGCCCGGTGTGGGAGCGGTGGCTGGCGGCTCCGCCCGGGGAACCGCGCGGCCGGACCGGCACCCGGCTGCCCTGGCTGTCGACCCTCGTCGTGACGCTCGTGGTGCTGGTCGGCTCCGGTTTCGCCGGCCACGACCAGCCGGGCCGCGTCCCGCTGGACTCCCTCGGCCGCGCGCTGCTGGTCCTCGGCGGGGCCCTGCTGCTCTTCCGGCACCGCTTCCCGCGCACCGTCGCCATCGGCACCGCCACCGCCGGTGCCGCCTACCTCGCGGCCGGCTATCCGTACGGACCGGTCTTCCTCATCCTCGCCCTCGGCGCGTTCGCGGCGGTCGTCGCGGGACACCGCAAGGTCGCCTGGTGGGCGCTGGGCGGGGTGTGGGTCTCCCATGTGGTGGTCGCCCACTGGCTCTACCGGTGGCTGCCGCCCCCGCACGACGGGCCCGCCCCCTGGGGGCAGGAACTGCTCGTCATCGCCTGGGTGGTGGCCGTGGTGGCCCTCTCCGAGCTGGTACGGGTGCGCCGGGAGCAGCTGGCGAAGGCACAGGCCGAGCGGGCCGCCGCGGAACGCCGCAGGGCGGACGAGGAGCGGCTGCGGATCGCCCGCGAGCTGCACGACGTCCTGGCGCACAGCATTTCCGTCATCAACGTCCAGGCGGGCGTGGGACTGGCGCTGCTCGACAGCGACCCGGAGCAGGCACGGTCCGCGCTGACCACCATCAAGGACGCGAGCAAGGAAGCGCTCGGCGAGGTCCGTCAGGTCCTCGACACCCTGCGCACACCGGGCGACGCCCCGCGTTCCCCGGCCCCCGGACTGGACCGGCTGCCCGAACTCACCGAGCAGGCCCGGAGCGCCGGGCTCGCTGTCGATCTCACCACCGAGGGCACCCCGGCCACGCTGCCGCCCGGCACCGACCTCGCCGCCTTCCGCATCGTCCAGGAGGCGCTCACCAACATCGTCCGCCACTCCGGTTCACGTACCGCCCGGGTGCTGCTCCGCCACACCCCCGGAGCGCTGGAGATCCGGGTCGACGACGACGGCCCGGCGACCGCCGGCACGGGTGAGCGGGGCGGCGGCAACGGACTGATCGGGATGCGGGAGCGGGCCGCCGCGCTGGGCGGCACCGTCGAGGCGGGCCCGCGCCCGGACGGCGGCTTCCGGGTCCGGGCGCGCATCCCGCTGACCGGGACGAGGACACCGGACCGGGACCCGGGTGCGGATACGGTGACCCCGACCCCGACCCCGCCCCCCACCGCCACCGAGGAGGAGCCGTGATCCGGGTACTGCTCGCCGACGATCAGCTGCTGGTGCGGGCCGGTTTCAAGGTGCTGCTGGACGCCCAGCCCGATATCGAGGTGGTCGGCGAGGCCGCGGACGGGCGGCAGGCGCTGGCCGCCGTCCTGGCACACCGCCCGGACGTCGTCCTGATGGACATCCGGATGCCGGTGGTGGACGGTCTGGTGGCCACCCGCCGGATCACCGAGGACCCGCGGCTGCCGGACGTGAAGGTCGTCATGCTGACCACCTTCGAGCTGGATGAGTACGTCTTCGAGGCGATCCGCTCCGGAGCCTCCGGCTTTCTGGTCAAGGACACCGAACCGGAGGAGTTGCTGCGGGCCGTGCGTGCGGTCGTCGCCGGTGACGCCCTGCTCTCGCCCGGGGTCACCCGCCGCCTCATCGCCGAGTTCGCGGCCCGCTCCAAGGAACCGGCCGCGGCCGATGCGCTGTCCGCACTGACCGAGCGGGAACGCGAGGTGATGGCGCTGGTCGGCATCGGCCTCTCCAACGAGGAGATCGCCCGTCGGCTGGTCGTCAGCCCGCTCACCGCCAAGACGCATGTCAGCCGCACGATGGTCAAACTGGGCGCCCGCGACCGCGCCCAACTCGTCGTGCTGGCCTATGAGTCGGGACTGGTGCGGCCCGGCTGGCTGGGGTGAATCCGGGCCAGGGGCCGGGCTGAGACGCGGGAAGTGCCACGCGGTGGCGGTCCGCAGCGGGCGGGCGGGCCGGCACGGGCGTGGTCCGGCCGACGGCTGCCCACCGGACCGCGGCGCCCCCCCCACGAGCTCAGACGCCGCCCCGCTCCTGCCACAGCCGGGGCAGCGACTCATCGCCGGTGATGGTCAACGCGTCCCACGGCAGGCGGTTCCACAGCGCGAGGTACAGCTCCTCGGCCGGGCCCTCGATCGTGCAGTCGGCCGGCTTTCCGGCGTCCGGGCCGTCGGCGTCCGGGGCGGTGCGCACCGTGTGCGGCGGGGCGTCGGAGAGGTGCACGGTCCAGTCGGCGCCGGGCGAGTTCGCCGCGCGCAGCCGCAGCGTCCGGGGGACGTCCGTACGGATCCGGCTGCGGTCGCGGGCGTGAAAGCCCGTCAGGAGTTCGTCGATCCCGTCGGCGGCGAAGGCGGACGGGAGGGGTGTGAGGGAGGCACCGACCGCCTGCTGGGCGTCCGCGCGGTGCACCGAGGTCTCGTGCGCCTGCCGGCGGGCCCAGAAGGCCAGCGGGGACGGGGCGGGCAGGAATGTCCAGGCGGCCAGGTCCTGCGGCGCGGAGTGCAGCGCCAGGACGAGGTGGTGGTGGCCTTCGCGCAGCCAGGGCACGAGTTCGTCGTCGGCCAGATCCGGGGTCTCGGGAGGACGGCTGGGCTGCTGCAGGCCCTGCGTCACGAACCCCGTCGCCCAGCGGTGCACCTGTCCGACATGGGTGACCAGATCCCGCATCTGCCACTCGGGACAGGCCGGAATCCGGGCATCCGGCCCCGCCTCCTGTGCGGCGTCGGCGAGCAGGCCCCCGTCCAGTCGCAGCGTTTCGACGAACTCAGTGATCTCCATGCGCACGAGTGTGCCAGCAGGCACTGACAACGGACCTCCGCGGGTCCGGACGGCGACCGCAGCGGGCGGAGGCTGTGTGCAGCGGCCGGTGGCCGTGGGTACGCGGGTGCCTCAGGGCCGCCCGGTGTGTGCCCCGCGGGTGGCGTAGGCGATGCCCGCCGCGAGCGCCGCCAGCAGGGCGACCGTGGTCAGCGCGGCGGGCAGACCGACCGCCTCGGCGAGGAAGCCGATGGCGGGCGGGCCGAGCAGCATGCCGCCGTAACCGACGGTGGAGGCCACGGCGACCCCGTCCGGGCCGCCGGTCTCGCCGGCCCGTGCGAGGGCGATGGGGAAGATGTTGGCGAGCCCCAGGCCCGCGACGGCGAAGCCGGCACAGGCCGCCCAGGCCGTGGGGGCGAGCGCCCCGAGCAGCATGCCCGCGGTCGCCGTCGTCCCGCCCGCGATCAGTGCCCGGGCCGCCCCGAAGCGCTGCACGGCCGCCGTTCCGGACAGCCGCCCCACGGTCATCGCCAGCGCGAACACCGCATATCCGGCGGCGGCCGTACCGGGCCCGGCGCCCAGGTCCTGGGATAGGTGCAGCGCGCCCCAGTCGGCCATCGCCCCCTCGCCGTACGCGGTGCACAGGGCGATCAGCCCGAAGACGAGCACCAGCCGGCGCGCCCGGCCCGCACGGACACTCCCGGGGCCCTCCGCGGCGGGCAGCCGCTCGGGGACCTCCGGCACCGGGT
The DNA here is from genome assembly GCF_028870195.1 of Streptomyces sp. G7(2002). Taxonomy (NCBI): domain Bacteria; kingdom Bacillati; phylum Actinomycetota; class Actinomycetes; order Kitasatosporales; family Streptomycetaceae; genus Streptomyces; species Streptomyces sp. G7(2002). The sequence continues at coordinate 1,889,874 of NZ_CP102609.1, read as the reverse complement.
GTCCGCACAGTGCGCGCCCCGCAACCACCGTCACCAGCAGCCCGACCGCGGCGAGCAGCAGCAGATGGACGGTGGCGGACAGGCTGCCCGCGAGCAGTCCGCCGAGGCCCGCGCCGAGCATGCCGCCCAGGCTGAAGGCGGCGTGGAAGCCCGGCATCACGGGGCGCCGCAGGGCGTCGATGAGAGCGACCGCGGCGCTGTTCATCGCGACGTTGAGCGCGCCGTACGCGGCGCCGAAGACCAGCAGGACCAGTCCCAGTGCGGTCGCGGAGCGGGTGAGGGGCGGCAGCACGATGCTCAGCGAGAGGGCGGCCGCGGCGGCGGCCGTCACGGCGGGGCTGCCGAACCGCCGGCACAGCCGTCCGGCGATCATCATGAAGGCGACCGCGCCGGCCGACACGCCGAGCAGTGCGAGCCCGAGGGTGCCCGCTCCCGCGCCGGTCTGCGCCTTGATCGCGGGGATACGGACGACCCATCCGGCGAAGAGGAAGCCGTCCATGGCGAAGAATGCGGTGAGCGCGATACGGGTGCGGGTCAGGCGCGGATCGGCGGGGACGGAGCCGTGCTCCTTCGTGAGGGCCCTCCGTATTTTGTTTAGCGTCGGCACAAAGCCAGAATAGGGGTGTGACCCAGACTCGGACAACCAGGCTGGAGCGGGGCCGCGGCGCCCTCGGACCCGCACTGGAGCTCGTACACACCGGCCGCGCGCCCACCCGCGCCGTTCTGACCTCCGAACTCGGCGTGACCCGCGCGACCGCGGGAGCGGTGGCCGCCGAGCTCGAAGCGCTCGGACTGATCACCGTCGATTCCCGGCCGACCGCCTCGGCCGGCTCCCAAGGGCGCCCCTCCCACCGGCTGTTCGTCGCCGAGCGCGGACCGGTCGTGCTCGCCGCGCAGATCCACGCGGACGGGTTCCGGGTCGCGCTGGTCGGGCTCGGGGGCCGCATCGTGGCCACCTCGGCCGGCTGCGGCACCATCCCCGCCGATCCGGTGCATGTGCTCGCCGATGTCGTCGCGGCCGGCTCCGACCTGCTGCGCGAGACCGGACGGCGCTGCCTCGGCGCCGGCCTCGCGGTGCCCTCCGCGGTCGCCGAACCGGACGGCGAGGCCCTCAACCCGCTGCACCTCGCCTGGCCTTCGGGCGCGCCCGTACGCGCCCTGTTCCTGCGCTCGCTCGCCGAGGCCGGCATCCCCGGAGTCACCGAACAGATCGGCTTCAGCGGCAACGACGTCAACCTCATGGCGCTCGCCGAACACCGGCACGGGGCCGGCCGGGGAGCCCGCGATCTGCTCTGTGTGGCCTCAGGCCACCGGGGAGTCGGTGGGGCGCTGGTGCTCGACGGCCGTCTGCACAGCGGCAGTTCGGGCCTGGCGCTGGAGGTCGGCCATCTGACGGTCAACCCCGAGGGGGCGCCGTGCCACTGCGGCAGCCGCGGCTGTCTGGACGTCGAGGCGGACCCGCTCGCCTTCCTCGTCGCGGCGGGCCGCGAACCGGGCCCCGAGGTCTCCCTGCTCCAGCAGGCCGCCGACCTGCTGCGGGACGAGTACGCCGATCCGGGCGTCCGCGCTGCGGCCGATCTCCTCATCGACCGCCTCGGGCTCGGCATCGCCGGACTCGTCAACATCCTCAACCCCGACCGCATCGTCCTCGGCGGACTGCATCGCGCCCTGCTGGAGGCCGATCCGGAACGGCTGCGCGCCGTCGTCGCCGACCGCAGCCTGTGGGCCCGTGGCGGCGGGGTGCCGATCCTGCCCTGCAGCCTCGACCACAACAGCCTGGTCGGCGCGGCCGAGCTGGCCTGGCAGCCGGTTCTGGACGATCCGCTGGTCGTCCTCGACCGGTAACGGGCGGGCACGATACGTGGCCGCCCCCGCCGCCGCCGTGGACCTGGTGCAGGAGCTTCCGCGTCGAGCTCGCCGCCGCATACGCCCGGGCGGTGGGGGGAGGGCCGGGCGCACCGGAACGCGGCGGAGATCGGTCCGCGGGAGGCCTTTAGGCTGCGCTCATGATTCCCGAAGCGGTCGCGCGCAGCCCGTACGTCAGCCTGGTCACCTACCGCAGGAACGGGACCCCGGTGGCCACCCCCGTATGGGCGGTGGCCGAGGGGGCGGAGCTCCTGGTGTGGACGCGGGACGACAGCTGGAAGGTGAAGCGGCTGCGCAAGGACACCCGGGTGACCGTCACCCCGTGCGATGTCCGCGGCCGGATCGCCGAGGGCGCGCAGACCGTCGAGGGCACCGGCCGGCTCCTGGAGGGCGCCGCGGGGCTGGGCCGGGTACGCAAGGCGATGGCGCGCAAATACGGGCTGCGGTTCCGGCTGATGGACGGCGTCGGCGCGCTGGTGCGCGGCGGCAAGCGGCCGCATGTGGGGATCTCGGTCACCCTGTAGGCGCCGGGTGGGCTGCCCGGACCGCACGCCCGGCCGCCCGGACCGGACACCTGGCCGTCCGGAAAGCACGCCCGGCCGTCCGGACCGCACCCCGGCTCCCGGTCAGCGGCTTCCGCCGGGCGCCCGCGCCCAGTCCGCGGCGAAGGCGCGTGCCGGGTTGGCCGTCAGGAACTGTGCCACCAGGTCCGCGCCCAGGGCGACTTCGAGCCGTTCCCGGTGGCGGCGCAGCAGATAGGGCATACCGGGGCCGCCGTTGACCGATCGGGCACCGGCCGTGGTGGTGTCGCCGCCGAGCAGGATCCGGTCACCGAAGCCCGCCTCGGCGAGCGCGGCCAGCGCCTCGGGCAGCCGCCAGTCGGTTGCGTGATGGGCCCGCGAGGGGCCGTCGAACGCCAGATACGCCCCGGCCTCGGCGGCCGTCCGGTGTACGACGAGGTCCGGCGAGCGGTTGAGATGGCCGAGGATGACCCGGTCCGGCGGGACCGCCAACGTGCCGCAGAGCAGGTCGAGTACGTCCAGCGCCCCGGTGCCCAGCTCCAGATGGACGCCGATGGCGGCGCCGGTCGCCCGCTGGGCCTCGGCGGCGGCCGCCATGGTGTGCCGGGCGTGCCGGTCCAGCCCGTGGAAGCCGCCGGCGACCTTGATCATTCCGGCCCGCGGGCCGGTGCCGCCGATCCCTTCGGTCAGCTCGGCGACGAACAGCCCGGCCAGATCCGGGCGGACCCGCGCCAGCAGCTCGGGGGAGTAGTGCGCCGCCTGGTGCAGCCCGGTGGCGGCGACGATCCGCACCCCTGACTCCCTTGCCAGCCGCGGCAGTTCGGCGGCGCGACGGCCCATCCCGTACGGCGTCCACTGGATCACCGCCGCACCGCCGGCCGCGCGGAAGGCGCTCAGCTCGGCGGCCGCCGCCTCGACGTCGTCCAGTTCCTGCCCCGGGAGTTGGGGACTGCGCAGGAAGAGATGGTCGTGTGCGTCGCAGATGCCGAGAGCGGCGGGCGCGATATCGCCGAGGACCGTACGGACGGCGGGGGCGGCGGGCCTACCCGCGGGAGCCCGGTTCACCACTGCTGTCCCGCGCCCAGCCGGCCGGTGCCCGGGGCGGACAGATGCAGCACCTGGAAGCGGTCGCCCGCGGACTGCGGGGCGCCGTCCGTCCAGAGGGTGAAGTGCACCAGTTCCCAGTGCCGGGGGTCGAAGGCCAGCGCGGTGGTGTGCACCCCGTCCGTGGCGGCCAACTCCTCGTGTCCGGCGACCGCGTCCGCAACGAAGGTGGCGAGGTCGGCGCGCTCGGCGAGCGTTTCGGTCCGGCGGGTGAAGGCGCGGGGCGCGGCATCCGAGGCGGGGCCCGGACGGTGGAACAGCCCCTGCCAGTGCTGGACGGCCGGCCGGCCGAAGTCACGGACCACGCCGCGGAATCCGTCGCCGAGGAGGAAGCGGTTCATGGCCTCCGGGTCGGCCCAGAGATAGAACGGCGCGTACTGGTTGACCGGCGAACCGTCGACGCCGCGCTCGCGGATGCCGTACGCCTTCAGGCCGAGCCCGGGGAAGTCGTCCAGGAGGTGGCCCTTGGACTCCACGCGGTGCCGGATGATCCGCATGTCGTAGTCGGCGGGCAGGGTGAGGGCGTACTGCATGGCGTGCATGACGGGCTCCATACGGGGGCGGGGCGGAGGGAGGTGGCTCTGCGGTGGGTGGTCACCCGCCGGGGTACTCCTGGGCGTCGACCAGTTCGGCCCACTCCGCGGCGGTGCCGTCGCCGGCTGCCTCGACCGTCGCCAGGTGGGTCATGAAGGTGTCCGGTGCCGCGCCGTGCCAGTGCCGTTCGCCCGGTGCGATCCAGACGGTGTCGCCGGCGCGCACCGGCTCGACGGGGCCGCCCGCGCGCTGCACCAGACCGGCGCCCTCGGTGATGTGGAGGACCTGGCCGTGCGGGTGGGTGTGCCAGGCGGTGTGGGCGCCGGGCGCGAAGTGGACGCTGAACATCCGGAGCCGGGACGGCGCGGGCGGCGCCGCGATCTCGTCCAGCCAGACACTGCCGGTGAAGTGCGCGGCGGGTCCCGGCCTGCTGGCGGGGCGCTGTCGGGTGATCTCCATGGGGAGGTAACTCCTGGTGGTTGGGGCGTTCAGCCGGCGGCGGGGACCTGTGCGGCGAGCAGGGCCAGCACGCCCTGTACGGCCGCGTCGAACGGCGCGGTGTCATCGGCGGCGCGGGCCAGCACATAGCCGCCCTGGACAACGGCCGCCACGGTCGCGGCCGTCGCCGCCGGATCGAGCGCGGCGGCGAGCTCGCCACGCCGCTGTCCCTCGGTGAGGACCTCGGTGATCCGCTCCCGCAGCCAGTCGAACATCTCGTCCAGCGGGCGGCGCAGCTCGGCGCTCTGCACCACATCGCGGTCCTGCGTCATCCGGCCGACCGGGCAGCCGCGCAGCACCTGCCGCTCGCGCAGCAGATACGCCGCTACGCGGTCATACGCCGTGCCGGGTGCGGCCAGGCACTCCTCGGAGGCGTGCTTCAGCTCCTCCGCGGTACGCCGGATCGCCGCCAGGGCGAGAGCGGACTTGCCCGAGAAGTGGTGGTACATGCTGCCCTGGCCGACGCCAGCGCGCTCCAGGATCGCCTTGGGACTGGTGCCGACATAGCCCCGCTCCCACAGCAGCTCCTGGGTGCTCCGGACGAGCCGTTCCTGTGTGCCGGGCGGTTCCTGGGTGCTCATGACGGCACTGTACATACTAGTAGTTACAGTGATCAAGAGTGGGTGGGCGGCGGGAGGGCGGTGGGCGGAACCCCGCGTGTCCGGGCAGTCGTGCGTCCACGGCCGCGCGTCCGGGCGGCCGGGAGCAGCCGCCGGTGGCCCGCGTACTTCCCGGGTCGTACGGAAGGAGCCGCTGGCCGTACGACGACCGGCGGGCCCCTGGAGGCGAGTCTCGGAGAAGACCGGAAGTCCCCGGTCCGCCCGGGACCGGAAGGCCCCGGAAACATCTGCCCACCGAGGAGCTGATCGCGATGTCCGAGCTCGCCGACCCCTGGTCCGGAGGCGGCCCCGGCCCCTGGATCCTGTTCGTCCCCGTCCTCTGGGCGCTGGTCATCTTCGGCGTGGTGACACTGCTGCGCCGCACCGTATGGCGCCATGGCGGGCCCGGCCGGCAGTTCCGCGGCCCGCAGTACCCCGCCCGCGCCGAGACGCCCTCGCCGCTCGCCGTGCTCGGGCGGCGCTTCGCCTCGGGTGAGATCGACGAGGAGGAGTACTGGCGCCGGCTCTCCGTCCTGGAGGAACACTTCGCCGCAGGCCCCAAGGGGGGCGCGGCGTGACCGCCGCCGGCCCGGACCGCCGCGCCGTCCGGGCCGGCCGCCGGAGGTCAACCGGCAGGCGCGGCAGGGGGATACGCCGGACGCCCGCCGCGGCGGCACGGCCCGGTGGGCGGCGGCCGACGGCGGCCCGTCAGCCGACCTTGGTGCCCCGTATCCGGATGTGTGAGCCGGCCGCCGTACGGGCGTCCTCCTGTGGCAGGGGCTCCCCGCACCCGCGGACCGCACGGACCTCTTCGGGCGCCGTGATCAGGGCCGGAAGGGTGAACCACACGACCTTGCCGCTGCCGTCCGGGCGCACCCCCCAGCTCTCGCTGAGCGCCGCGATCAGCGCCAGACCGCGACCGCAGGTCTCCCAGCTCTCGGCGACCCGGATCCGGGGCAGCCGGGGGTCCTCGTCGTGCACCGAGACCGTCAACTGATCAAGAAGAACGCACAGTTCCACGGTGCACTGTTTGCTGGGACGGGCGTGCCGGTGCACATTGGCGAGGAGTTCGGTCACCCCGAGCGCCGCCGGGTCTATCAGGGCATCGAGACGCCAGTACCGCAGCTGGGCGGAGACGATTCTGCGCACATGTCCGATGCGAGCCGGAACGGCTTGGAGCTCCACCGTGCAGTGCCTGCTGGGCTGCCTGATCACGACCGCGACTCCCTGATGAGGCCGGGCGCCCCTCATACCGGGCAGGGGCGAAGATCGGATCCAGCGATGCCGACTGCGCCACAGCGTCACCGCTGGTGAACCCTCAGTGATACGAGTCCAGGGTCAGGCAGCCGGAGCGCTCCCGCAACCGCACCTCCACGGCCGGAGCAAGGCCGTCAGGGGTGGGGCGGGCGCGCCGCCTCCAGGGCCTTGAAGAAGAGCTCCGGGGCGCCGAGCGTGAGCGAGTAGCGGTGGCCGTTGAGCGTGGCGAGCGCCCGGTCCCGTGCCGCGAACAGCGGCTTATGGGCCTGTACGGCCTGCAGCGGGGCACTGTCGATCTCCGTGCCGTAGCTGGTCAGCAGCGCCAGTCTGCCGTCGCTGATGACGACCTGACCGGCGCGGGTCAGGGACCGCAGCCACCGCTCGATCCGTACGCCGGTCGCGTTGAACTCAGGCTCCGCCATGCCGGCACCTCCTCGGTAGACGGGCAGCTGCCCTCCACCGCCCCTTGGGGGAAGTCTGCCGCTACCGCGCCCGGCGCACCAGTGGCCCCGGTGCGCAGTGCGCACAACGGCCCTGCCCCACGGCCTCCTTGGGGTATCTCAAAGCGATGTTTATGCAGGTGAGAAGCGTGCGGCGGGTGGCTATAGTCGGAATCGGCCCGCCGTTGTCCGCGGGCTTCCACACCCAGAGGAGCGCGCCGGTGAGCACCGCACAGCAGCCGCAGAGCCGGCCTGACCACGAGGCCGCGAGCGAAGCCCCGATACCGACCGTCGACGTCGACCGCACGGATCCGGACTACCGCAGCTGGCTCAAAGAAGCCGTCCGCAAGGTCCAGGCGGATGCCAACCGCACCGCCGACACCCATCTGCTGCGCTTCCCGCTGCCCGAGAAGTGGGGCATCGACCTCTACCTCAAGGACGAGTCGACGCACCCCACCGGCAGCCTCAAGCACCGACTGGCCCGCTCGCTGTTCCTCTACGGGCTGTGCAACGGCTGGATCCGCCCCGGCAAGCCCGTCATCGAGTCCTCCAGCGGCTCCACGGCCGTCTCCGAGGCGTACTTCGCCTCCCTCATCGGGGTGCCGTTCATCGCGGTGATGCCGGCCACCACCAGCCGTGAGAAGACCCGGCTGATCGAGTTCCACGGCGGCACCTGCCATCTGGTGCAGGACCCGCGGACCGTCTACGAGGTCTCCGCCCGGCTCGCCGCCGAGTCCGGCGGCCACTACATGGACCAGTTCACCTACGCGGAACGGGCCACCGACTGGCGCGGCAACAACAACATCGCCGAGTCGATCTACCAGCAACTGCGGCTCGAACGCTATCCCGAGCCCGCCTGGATCGTGGCGACCGCGGGCACCGGCGGCACCTCCGCGACCATCGCCCGCTATGTCCACTACATGCAGTACGACACCCGCATCTGCGTCCCCGACCCGGAGAACTCCTGTTTCTTCGACGGCTGGCTCACCGGCGACGCCAAGACCGACTGCGCCACCGCCTCGCGCATCGAGGGCATCGGGCGGCCGCGGATGGAGCCGAGCTTCGTGCCCGGCGCCATAGACCGGATGATGAAGGTCCCGGACGCGGCCAGTGTCGCGGCCGTACGCGCCCTGGAGACCGCGATAGGCCGCAAGGCGGGCGGTTCGACCGGCACCGGGTTGTGGAGCGCCCTGAAGATCGTCGCCGAGATGGTCGCCGAGGGCCGCAAGGGATCCGTCGTCACCCTGCTGTGCGACCCCGGTGACCGCTACCTCGACAAGTACTACTCCGACGACTGGCTGGCCTCCCAGGGCTTGGACATCACGCCCTACGCGCGCACCCTCGACGAGTTCCTGACCACCGGCTCCTGGTCCGCCTGAACCTCCGGGCGGGCGGTGGGGACCGGCTCAGGGGCGGGTGAGCCTGAGGGTGGGTTGCGGGGAGCCGGCTCAGGGCCGGGTGAGCCTGCGGGTGGGCGGTGGGGGTCGGCTCAGGACCGGGTGAGCCTGCGGTCCAGGGCCCGTGCCGACCCCCGGAAGGCGCGGCCCAGACCGGGCCTGGCCAGCGTCAGCAGAAAGCGGAACGGCGCCGGGCCGTCCGCCGCGAACGTCCACCGCAGCCGGGTGCCGCCGCCCGCCGGTGCCAGCCGCCAGTCCTCCAACAGGGCCCGCAGACCAGGGGCGTTGGTGGTGTCGACGCGGTAGGCGTAATGCGCGTCGGGCTCGGCCGCCAGGACCGTCTCGGTGAAGCGGGTGCCGCCGGTCAGCCGCACCTCCCTGCCCGTGCCGCCCTGTGTAGGCGCCGAGCGCGCCACGCCGGTGAACCAGCACGACCAGCCGGCCACATCGTCCGCCAGCGCCGCATACACCGCCTTCGGCGGCGCGCTGACCTCCGCGGTGAACACCAGCCGCAGCGGGGCGGATTCGACGAAGTCGAGCTCGACGGGGCGGAGTCGGCGTGCCATGGGACGAGCACCCCCTACGGGACGGTCGGCGGGTCTGCGCGCACACCCTAGCTGGCGGCCCGTCAGATGTCTGCGTCCTCCGGCTGCTCGCCCGCCACCACCAGCTCCGGCGGCAGCTCCGCGAACTCCGCACGCGCCCCCGCGGGCAGCCCGGCATCCGTCACCAGGACATCCACCTGATCCAGCGTCGCGAACGAACTCAGGCCGACCGTGCCCCACTTGGTGTGGTCGGCGACCACCACCACCCGCCGCGCGGACCGCACGAAATGCCGGTTGGTCTCCGCCTCCGCCAGATTCGGCGTCGACAGACCCGCCTCGACCGATATGCCGTGCACCCCGAGGAAGAGCACATCGAAATGCAGCGACCGGATCGCGGCGTCCGCCACCGGGCCCACCAGGGTGTCCGACGGCGTACGCACGCCGCCCGTCAGCACGACCGTCGCGGCACCCGCGCGCGGTCCCGTGCCACCGCTGGCCGCCGCCCGCTGCGCGGTGTAGAACACATCGGCCACCCGCACCGAATTCGTCACCACTGTCAGATCCGGCACCTCCAGCAGTTGCTGGGCCAGCGCGAACGCGGTCGTGCCGCCCGCCAGCGCGATCGCGCTGCCCGGCGCCGCCATCTCGGCCGCCGCCTTGGCGATGTCCTCCTTGGCGCTCAGCTCCAGCCCCGACTTCGCCTCGAAACCGGGCTCGTGCGCGCTCGGCTCGCTGACCGGCACCGCGCCGCCGTGCACCTTCTCCACCAGGCCCTGCCGGGCCAGCGCGTCCAGATCGCGACGGACCGTCATGTCCGACACGCTCAGCTTGCGGGTCAGCTCATTGACCCGCACCCCGCCCCGTCGTCTGACCTCGTCGAGAATCAGGGCACGCCGCTGCTCCGCGAGGAGATTCTGGTTGTCGCTCACCCCGGCCCGTCCCTTCCGCCCCGGCTCGCTGTGTCGGGTCGTACGCGCTGGCTTTGCCGCCTGCGATCACTGATGCCCTCATCCTCGCACGAGGCACTGACAGTGACGGCGTTGTCGGGTGAGGCGGTTCGGCGCGGGTGGGGGAAAGGGGGATGGGCGGAGGCGGGGGACTGGGGTGGGGTGAGGGGTGTGGTGGTGGCGCTTTCTGAGCTGGCTCGTGCCCGCCTCCCTCGGAGCTGGTCGTGTCCGCCTCCGGTTGCTCCCCCGCCCCCTCCCCCTCTCCCCCTTCGGGGGAGGGGGCGGGGGTGGGTTCGGGGGTGGGAGGGGGACGCGCGAGAGCGCGAGACGAAGCCCCGACACCTTCGCCAGAACGCCACCCCGAGGTGGTGCTGGATGTGCGTACAAGGGGAAGAGACAATCCTGGGGGCGTCGCACCGCTCGGCGCCGCACGGACTACGGGGGAATTCAGTGGAGACCGCGGACCCGACACCGCACGCCCGCCCAACGGACCCTGGCAGCCCAGGAGATGGGCCACCGGACAACGCACCACAGCTCTCCCTGGAGCTGCTGGTGCACGGCGTCGGGGGCACCACCGCCCAGGAGATGCTCGGTGACCCACGCGTCCAGCTGATCACCGGCGACGACACCGCCGCCTGCTACCGCCGCACCGAGGACGCGGACGCCGAGCAACGGCCCGACGACTACCGCGTCGAGCCGGTCCGCGAGGCGTACTGCTGGTCCAACCTCACCTCGGGCAACGGCGCCCGCGCCCTGTGGCTGATCCTGGTGCCCTTCATGGTCGCCAACCTCGCCCACTGGATGCGCCCGGCCGCCCCGCCCGAGCACCCGGCCCAGCGGATCTACGACCTGCTCGTACGCATCCTCGCCCTCACCCTCACGGTCCTGCTCGCCGCCGCGGCCTGCGAGGTCGCCCTCGACCTCACGGCCTGGCAGTGCGCGGGCACCACCGTCTGCGCCTCCGGCAAATCCTGGATGGGCTTCCTCAGCCCCGACAACTCCGGCTGGTGGAGCGCCCCGGGCCGCCGTCTCGCGCTCGCGTCCGTGGTGCCGCTGCTCGTCATCGGCTTCCTGTGGGGGCTCTCCCGCCGCACCTGGAGCGCCTACGAATCCGCCTCACCGCCGCCGCGGCTGCCCGGTACCTCCCGCGACACCCCGGTCGCCGAACGCACCGCGCTCAGCCGCGAGGGCTTCTGGTACGGCCGCCGGCTGGTCGCCAGACTGCGCGCCGCACACACCACGGCCGGTGTGCTGACCGTGGCCGCCGTACTGCTCGCCGCCGCCGCGAAGGCCGACGGGGACGACGGCCGCACCGTCCTCGCGGTCACCGGCCGGGCCCTGACCACCCTGGTCATCCTGCTCGCCGCCGCCACCCTGGTGGTGGTCTGGCGCACCGCCCGCAGCGAGGACGCGCCGGACGTCGCCTCGGACCACCTGGTCGTACGGGCGCTGCCGTTCGCCGCCCTGGGGGTGCTGGCGCTGACCATGGTGCACACCGGCTGGGCGCGCCCCGGCGCCCACAGCCACGGTCCGCTGCCCGGCGCCGCCGCCTTCGGCGGGATCGCCGTCTTCCAGGGCGTGCTGGTCCTGGCGCTGGCGGTGACGGCCTGGGTCCTGCAGCGCGCCGCCCGTGACGACGCCCGCACCGCGCTGCGCGGTATGGGCGGGCCCGCCGTCGCCCTGCTGGCCTGTGCGGTCGGCGGGGTGCTGTCCGGGGGCGTGGCCCAGCGCTTCGCGGACTGGCTGGACGGCGGTGCGACCCCCGGCCAGGCGCACGCCCCCATCCCCGGGCCGCCGGTCCTGCTGTCCTGGCAGGCCTCGGTCATCCCCGTGCTGCTGGTCGTCGTCGCCGTGGTCGCCGTGCTCGCCGCCGTCCGAGTGGTGATCGTCCGCAACCGGGTGGCCAAGGACATCCCCGGGCTCTACGACCCGCGCGAGCACCCCGACGCGGGCCGTACCAAGCGCATCGCCGCCACCATCGCCGGCGCCGGACTCACCGATTCCGCGCCCGTCCTGATCGCGGCCACCTCCGCCGTCACCCTCGTCCTCGGGGCCGGTGCGGTGGTCGGCGCCTGGCTCACCGGCCGGGCGCCGGGCCGTGCCACCGAAGGCGCGCCGCCCGTTGTGCACGCCGCCGCCGAGACCGCGGAATCCCTGGGGTCCTGGCTGATGGGCGCCGGGGTCATACTGCTGATCACGGCGGGCCGGCGTGCCTACCGGGATCACTCCGCCCGCCGCACCATCGGCATCCTGTGGGACGTCGGCACGTTCTGGCCCCGCGCCGCCCACCCCTTCGCACCGCCCTGCTACGCCGAGCGCGCCGTCCCCGACCTCACCTGGCGGATGGCCACCTGGACCGAGCGGTTCGACGGCCGGCTGGTGCTCTCCGGGCACTCCCAGGGCAGTGTGCTGGCGGCCGCCGCGGTCTGGCAGCTGGACCTGGTCACCCGCAGCCGCGTCGCCCTGATGACGTACGGCAGCCCCCTGGAGCGTCTCTACGGACGCTGGTTCCCCGCCTTCTTCGGGCCGCCCGCGCTGACCGGACTGCACCGCGAGATGGACGACTGGCGCAATCTGTGGCGCTTCACCGACCCCATCGGCGGCCCGATCCGGCTCACCTGCGAGGACGGCCGGCGGATCGACCAGGGGCCGCTGCGCGACCCGCTCGCCTTCGGCCGCACCCTGCAGAACCCGCTGCCCGCCCAGATCCTGGGCCATGGCGACTACCAGGCCGACCCGGTCTTCGAGACGGTCCGTGCCGAGCTGATCGCCCGGCTCGGCCCGGACGTGCCGTGCCAGCGACCCGCTGACGACCGCCCGGAGGTGCGTCCGGCTCAGGGGAGTTCGGGAAGGTCGTCCGCGTAGAGGAGGGTCAGGTCGTCGGTGCTCGGGTCGGTCAGCTGCGCCACCCGGCCCGCGTGCCGCTCGACCATCGCCTCGAACGTCTGCCGCGCGGTACGGCCGTTGCCGAAGGAGGGGCCCTTGGGCAGCGCCGTGAAGTACTTCAGCAGCGCCTCGCCGGCACCCTCGGCGAGGTGGTATTCATGCTCCTCGCCCTGCTGCTCGACGATCCGCAGCAGCTCCTCGGGCGCATAGTCGCCAAAGGTGATGGTCCGTGAAAAACGGGACGCCACACCGGGGTTGACCGCCAGGAAGCGCTCCATCTCGGCGGTGTAGCCCGCCACGATCACCACCACCGCGTCCCGGTGGTCCTCCATCAGCTTCACGAGGGTGTCGATGGCCTCCTTCCCGAAGTCCCGTCCGGAGTCCTCGGGGGAGAGGGCATACGCCTCGTCGATGAACAGCACCCCGCCACGCGCCCGGTCGAACGCCTCCTGGGTACGGATCGCCGTCGAGCCGATGTGCTCGCCCACCAGGTCCACCCGGGACACCTCGACCAGATGCCCGCGCTCCAACACCGCCAAGGACGCCAGGATTTCGCCGTACAGCCGGGCCACGGTCGTCTTGCCGGTACCGGGGGAGCCGGTGAAGACCAGATGGCGGCGCACCGAGGCGGCCTTCAGCCCCGCCTCCTGCCGGCGGCGCCCCACCTCGATCATGTTGATCAGGCTGCGCACCTCACGCTTGACGCTCTCCAGCCCCACGAGGGTGTCCAGCTCCCCCAGCACCTCGTCGGAGGGCCGGCTGCTGACGGCCGGTTCCGCGGCCACCGGCGCCGGTGCGGGCGGCGGCGGGCCCTGCGCCGGGACGTTGCCCAGCAGCCCGGCCGTCTGGGTCATCTGCTGTACCGCGGGCGCCGTCGCGCCGGTGCCCGGTGCCGGCACGGCCCGGCTCTCGTCGCTGGTGCAGTCCTGGACCGTCGGCCCGTCGCCCTGCCCGGCCCCGCCCTCGGCGAACTCGTAGCCGCCGCGCGCACACCGCTCCGTACGGCAGCGTGTCAGCGTCGTACGGCAGCCGTCGATCACATGGAAGCCGAAGCCCGAACTCCCGGTGACCCGGCAGCCCTGGAAGCTGCCGCGGCCCTCGGCGGAGACATAGAACCCGGCCTCGGCCGGTGAACTGACCGTGCAGCCCTCGATGGTGGGGTCCGCGCCCTTGGTGACGATCACGCCGGTCTGCGCACCGTCGATGGTGCAGTTGGCGAGCGTGCCGCCACTGCCGTGGTCGCGGAACCAGGCCCCCGTCGCGGCCTCCCGGATCCGGCAGTCGTCCAGCTGCACGGTCGCCCCGTCGCTCACCGACACCGCGGTGTTGCGGACCTGGGCGATATCGCAGTCGACGACATCGGCGCGGGAGCCCCGGTCCAGGACGAACAGGGCGTCCGGGACGTCGTGCACCCGGGTCGCGTCCAGCACGGCGGTGGCGCCGTCGCTCACCCACACCGCCGGGTAGTCGCCCGTGCTGTCGTGGATCTCGCACTGGTTGGCGTCGACGCGGGTGCCCGGGTCCCAGACGGACAGCCCGTTGCGCCCGAAGTGCCGCACCGTGCTGCGGGTCAGCGTCAGCACCGAACGGGACCGCAGATCGACGGCGTTCTCCGGGATGTCGTGGATGTCGCAGTCGGCGAGGGTGAGGACCGCATCGGTGTCCAGGGTGACGCCGTCGGCCGAGGTGCGGTGGACCGTGCAGTCGGTGAAGTGCCCGGTGGCCCGGGACGCGACCTGGATCCCCGCGCCCTTGATCTCGTACAGCTCGCAGCCCACCGCCTCGACCGCGCTGCCCTCACCGTGCAGCGACAGTCCGGCGCCCGAGGCGTGGTGGATCCGGCAGTTCTCCAGTCGGGGGTGGGCCCCGCCGCGCACCGCCACTCCGGCCTGCCCGGCGGCCATCACCTCGCACTCCTCGAAGACACCGCCGGCGCCGTCCAGGACGCTGATGCCCACTCCGCCCGCGTTGTCGACCGTGCAGCGGCGCACCGTGGGGCGGGCGCCGCCGCGGACCTCGATGCCGGACGCGGACCGGGTCACCACCCGCAGGCCGGCCAGCTCCGGGGCGCCGTCCTCCACCAGCAGCGCGGGCGACGCCGAATCCGTCGCCTCCAGATGCAGATCGTGGACGGTGGCCGAGGCGCGTACCGTCAGCGCCACACCGTCGGACGGGGCGATCCGCACCGAACCGCGCGCCCCGTCCGGGCCGCGCAGGGTCACCGCGCGCACCAGCACCAGATTCTCGCGGTAGGTACCGGCCGGGACGGTCAGCACATCTCCGTCCCCGGCGGCCTCCAGGGCGGCGGCGAGCGAGCTGTACTCCCCTGTACGGCGTCGCCAACGCGAGGTTCCGGAGTGCGTCACCTGGACCGAGCCCTGTGCCATGGCGCTGTCGTGTCCCCACTTCGTGCGGCGGTTGTCGGCCCGGCACCCATCCGTCCGCGGATGTCCGTATTCCGGTCTGCGAGGCCCCAGCCGAGAGGCTGGCGCCACCACCGTAGCGCGCCCGGCGGGCGGCAGTTGACACGGTCAGCAGCCTGATGACGCGGGCGCTCAACTGCCCGCGTCGGCCCGGCCCCAGTCCTGGCCCGCGCGCTTCCACTCCTGGTCCCAGCGGCGGAAACGACGCACCATCAGCTGCCAGACGATCATCCGCCGGGCACCCTCGATCATCATGCCGACCCCGGCCGTGGTTCCCAGCCCGGCCAGCACCGCATGGGCCCCCGCCGTCCCGGTGTCCATCGGCCGCGGCACCACCCGGCCCCGGTCGTCCGTCCAGATCCGGAACCGCT
Source organism: Streptomyces sp. G7(2002) (assembly GCF_028870195.1). NCBI lineage: Bacteria > Bacillati > Actinomycetota > Actinomycetes > Kitasatosporales > Streptomycetaceae > Streptomyces > Streptomyces sp. G7(2002). The sequence goes on along the minus strand of NZ_CP102609.1, from coordinate 1,874,486 downwards.
CACCGGTCTCCACCGGACGGGGCGCGGCGAGCTGCCCGAGGTGCGCGCTGCCGTCCGGGGCCGTCCAGCGGCCGAGGACCCGGCGGTGCGCGTCGCGCTGCGAGGAGGTCTCGGGGTCGGGGTCGAGCGGGGCCCGCGAGATCAGCCGGTCGACCGTGACCCACACCAGATGCCGCTGCTGGTGCTGTATGCGTACGGTCTCCAGCAGTGCGCCCTGCGCGGACCGCCCGGTGAGCCAGCCCGCGGAGGTCGCCCCGAGGACGATCAGGAGGGCCGCGACGAGCGCCACCCAGGCCTCGAGCCGGTCGGTCCGGCGCCGCAGCGGGTTGCGCCGCCAGCGCCATACACCTCTCATCGCTCGCATCGTTGCCCCCTCTCCGTGTCCGTGAATACCGCATCAGGGGTGGTCCATGCGAGAGTTCTGCGAAGAGAGAGCAACATCACCGCGTACAAAGGGCATCTCCCGGACGTACGGAGCGCGTCCCCGGCCCGCTCGCGCCGCGCCTGCCGGGCCGGAGTCCTGCCCGGTCAGCGCAGCCGTACCGCCACCGTCACCACGGCGCCCGTCGCGCCCGTCCCCGCCCCGCCCGTGACCGCGAACCGGTCCGCCACCAGGCGCGCCAGCCACAGCCCGCGCCCCTTCGTCGCGCCGTCCAGGCCGGGCAGCAGCTCGGGGATCACCTCCTCGCTGAACCCGGGCCCCGCGTCGCTGATCCGGCACTCCAGCTCATCGCCCACCTGCCGCAGCTCCAGCCGTCCCGAGCCGCCCGCATGCTCCACGGCGTTCCCCGCGATCTCGTCCACCGCCAGCACGAATTCGCCGCGCCGTGGCTCGCACAGGCCCTCCCGGGCCGCGCACTCCTCGACCAGCAGCCGCAGTTGGGGCAGCAGCCGGGCGGTGAAGCGCCGCTGCAAAAGCGGGCGGCCGGACTCCTCCGCCGGCACCTCGGCCGGACCGGAGCTCACCACGGGCGCACCACCTCCGTCAGCACCAGCCGTGACACCGTCCCGGCACCCAGCCGCCGCAGCATCCGGCGCTGCCCGCGGTCGCAGCGCACCTCGATCAGCTCATGGCCCGCTGCGCCGCGGGCCAGGGTGAGCAGGCCGACGGCGCAGCCGACCGACAGGAAGTGCAGCCGGGTCAGATCGACGGTGAGCCGCCGGGCCGGTGCGGTCTGCGCCAGCGATATCTCCAGGGCTCTGCCGACCGCGGGCCGGTGCGTGGCGTCCGCCTCGCCGATGAAGTGCAGCGTCCCGTCCGGTCCGCGCGTCGACCGCAGGCTGCCCAGCCGCTCCAGGAGCACACGGGGATGGGCCCGTTCCATGGCCGTCAGCAGGGTGCGGTCGAACCGGCGGCGGTCGTAGGCACATATCTCGGTGTACGGGCGGCCGCTGAAGAGAGCGTGGGCGCCGGTCTCTCGGGCGGCCATCACCTGGACGTCCGCGCCGAGCGCGCGCACCCAGCCCATGTCGATGAAGGCCCGCAGGCCCGTATGGCCCTCGGCCGTCGCCCGGTCCGTCTCCGCGCGCAGCCGGCTCATCTGGCGCGCGGCGGTGAGCTCCGTGTCGGGCCGGATCACCTCGCGCATACTGCTCACCACCAACTGGCCGCGCTCGCGCGCCGGGACCGTGCTGCGGCTGGGGAAGTCGATCCGGGCCAGCACCTCGTCGGCCGGCACCCCGGGGCAGGGGAGGACCAGGACCTTCTCGCCGCGGGCCAGCCCGAGCCGTACGAACGCCGTGACGACCTCCCAGCGCACCTCGTCATCGCCGTAACTCACAAAGGCGTGGTCCCCGGGCCGCAGATGCTGGACAGGCAGGAGGCGGTCGCATCCGGTGTCCCTCGCAGCCATCGGCCCACAGCTCTCCGTCTTCCGCCGGCCTCTCCGCCGGCGTCGCCGGGCGCACACCGCGGAGAGGTGGTCACGCCGCGGCGGCCCGCCGGTCGCCTCGGACGCCCATGGCGCGGGGCGCGCGCCGGCCCGTCAGCCGAGTATCTCGAACGGGTCGCCGATCCGGATCGTGCCGGTCCCACGAGGTATCAGATTCTGGCCGAAGACCAGCCGGTCACCGAAGCGGCGATGGTGGGCGAGCGTCCGCAGCGGCTCCTTGCCGCGCTCGGCGGTGCGCTGGTCGGTTGTCGTGACCACGCAGCGTGCGCTGGGCTTGGCCACCGCGAAGTCCACCTCGCCGATGCGGACCCGGTGCCAGTCGTCTTCCGCCCAGGGCGCGGTGCCGTCCACCACCACATTGGGCCGGAAACGGTTCATGGGCAGCGGGCCCTCGTCGGGGTGGTCGCCCTGCGCGATGAGCGAGTTGAGGGCGTTCAGCGACGAGGTGGTCGTCAGCAGCAGCGGGAAGCCGTCGGCGAAGCTGACCGTCTCACCGGGTACGGAGTACGCCGGGTCGATGGGCCGGCGCTTCTCCGGGGCGTCGAGATACACCAGCCGGCACTCGGCGCCCAGATACCCGCTGAACCACTCGGCCGCCTCCGGGCCCGCGGGCACCGCTTCGACCTCGTCCTTCCAGACCTCGACCGGGACCGTCTCCGCGGGCCCGGGCACCGCGACCGTCAACGGCCGCCTCCCGGGCGCGGTGAGCCGGAGGGCACCGCCGGGCAGCCCCTCGGCGCGCGCCAACGCCAGGGTCGGCTGCTGTCGTTGGGTGACCTGCCTGCCCTCGGCATCCACCAGCAGCCAGCGTCGGTCCCCGGCGAGCCCCCACGGCTCCACTACCGCCTCGCCGGGACCGGACCCCGCAATGGATTTGACCGGGTAGAGATGGATCGACTGGAGCGCAGGATTGGGCATGTCTGCCATCCTGCCAGCCGCCTCGGACAGTTGACCGATCGCCCAGGTCAGTACCCGCGGGGGTACTGGCGGCCGTACGGATCGTCGTAGGGCGCGGGGCGGGGCGCGACCGGAGCGGCCGGGCGCATCGCCTCGTACCCCGTGCCCATGGGCGGGCGCTGGGGCTGCTGCTGTTGCGGGGACGGATAGCCGCGGACGCCCGCCTGCTGCGGGATGTACGGCGCCGGGGCCTGCTGCAGCGGGGCGACCGGCTGCGCGGCCGCTCCTGGGTAACCCTGCCCGGGCGAGGGGTGGGAAGGCGCGGCCGGAAGTGCCGGCAGCGCCGAGGGCAGCGCCGGCAAATAGGACGAGCCCGTGTCGTAAGGGGAGGGGTTCACCCGGATCGGGGCGATCTGCGGTGTGCCGCGTTCGGCGACGAGGCTGTCGTAGATCGGGGTGTCCGGGAAGGAAGGCGAAGCGTAGTAGCCGCCGCCGTAGGTAGAGCGGGGGGAGGTCATGCCTCATAAGTTAAGCCCACGATGTGCCGATTGGGGAGTCTGGAAAGAGGGTTGTTTTACGTGTTCGGAGTGGCCATGGAGCGCCAATGTGAGCGAACTTGCGGAAATCGGTCGCGATCGCCCGTAGGGATCCTGTAAAGACCTCGCTTCTCGCAGGTGAACAAGGGACGTTCGGAATCGGCCAAGTAGGTTGGGGGTGCCCCGACCTACGGGGTACGGCGGACGAGAGGAAGGCGCGGCGATGTCGATGCTCAAGGGCAGCAACGTTCCGGTCCCGGCCCCGGCGGTCCGGGTCGAACTGGGCTGGCAGGCGGCCCCGGGGGCACCCGACGTGGACGCCTCCGCCCTGCTGCTGGTGTCCGGAAAGGTCCGCGACGACGCAGACTTCGTCTTCTACAACCAGCCCGCGCACGCCTCCGGCGCCGTACGCCACGAAGGCAAGCGGCAGGCCGGCGGCGCGATGACCGACTGCCTCGCCGTCGATCTGGCCGCCGTCGAACCCGCCGTCGACAAGGTGGTGCTCGCCGCCTCCGCCGACGGCGGCAGCTTCGGCAGTGTCCCGGGGCTGCACATCCGGGTGCTGGACGCCGCGGGCGGTGCCGAGCTCGCCCGCTTCGACAGCCAGGACGCGGGCGCCGAGACCGCCTTCGTCCTCGGCGAGCTCTACCGGCGCCAGGGCGCCTGGAAGTTCCGTGCGGTGGGGCAGGGGTACGACACCGGGCTGGCCGGCCTGGCCACCGACTTCGGCATCAGCGTCGAGGAGCCGGCGGCGCCGCAGCCCCCGGCGCCCGCCCCGGCCCCCGCCGCGCCTGCCCCGGCTCCCACCGCGCCCGCCCCGGCCCCCGCCGCGCCCGCTCCGCCGCCCCCGGCCATGGCGCCCGCGCCTCCGATGGCACCGCCGCCCCCGGCGCCCGCGGCCCCCATGGCGCCGCCGCCGGCGGCCCCCGCGCCCCCGTTGCCGACGGGCCAGCCGGCGGCGTCCGTCCCGCCCCCGCCGGGGCAGCCCGCGCCCGCCCCCGCACCGCCGGCCGTTCGTCTGACGAAGGTCACCCTCACGAAGGACGCCCCGGCGGTCTCCCTGACGAAGCAGGGCGGCACCTCCGGCGCGATGCGGGTGAACCTCAACTGGAGCGCCGGATCGGCGGGCAAGCGGTTGGGCAAGAAACTTGGCCGAAAAGCGATGGAGGCCATGGGTGCCCGCGGGGCGCTGCTGCCGCCGTCCGGGGAGCTCGACCTCGATCTGTGCGCCCTCTACCAACTCACCGACGGCTCCGCCGGTGTGATCCATCCGCTGGGCAACAACTTCGGCGCCCTGCACGCCCCGCCGTACATCCAGCTCGACGGGGACGACCGCACCGGCGCCGTCGCGGCCGGTGAGAACATGACGATCAACCTCGACCACCAGGACCGCATCAAGCGCGTCCTGATCTTCGTCACCGTCTACGCCGGCGCCCGCAGCTTCGAGGGGCTGAGCGCGACCGTCACCCTCCAGCCCCAGCACGGCGCCCCGGTCGACTTCACGCTGGACGCCTGCACGGTGCCGTCCAACGTCTGCGCGCTGGCCATGATCACCAACACCGGCAGCGAACTCGTCGTCCAGCGCGAGGCCCGCTACCTCGTCCCCGACCCCGGTGTCAGCCCGCAGCGCACCGTCGACCAGGCCTACGGCTGGGGGCTGGACTGGTCACCGGCCCGCAAGTGAGCGGCGGCGCCGGGGGCGCGGCTCAGGGCGCCGGGTACGTCCGGCCCTTCCATGCCGCGCCGCGCCCCCGGTAGTGCTGCACCGCCGAGTCCACCGTCATCAGCAGATAGAGCAGCGCGGTGAAGGGCAGCAGCGGCGCCGCCCACAGCGGCTGCCCGTAGTAGCGCAGCATCGGCAGATACGTCCCGCACATCAGCGCCCAGGCGGCCCCGCCCGACGCCGCGAGCGCCGGACCGCTGCCGGCCAGTCCGGCCACCAGCGCGACGGGCGGCACCAGATAGACCAGGGCGAGACCGAGGACCGTGCCGAGCAGCAGCAGTGGCCGGTGCCGGAGTTGGGCGTACGCGCTGCGCGAGACCATCTGCCACAGCTCTGCCGGCCGCGGATACGGCCGCACGCTGTCCACCCGGTCCGCCAGCCCCAGCCAGATCCGCCCGCCGCCGCGCTTGACCGCCCGCGCCAGCGCCACATCGTCGATCACCGCGTGCCGGATCGCCTCCGGGATGCCCGCCCGCTCGGCGGCCTCCGCGCGCAGCAGCACACAGCCGCCGGCCGCCGCCGCGGTCCGCGCCCCGTGCCGGTTGACCCGGCGGAACGGGTACAGCTGCCCGAAGAAGTAGACGAACGCCGGCACGATCAGCCGCTCCCAGAACGTCACCACCCGCAGCCGCGCCATCTGTGAGACCAGGTCCAGCCGCGCCGACCGGGCCGCCGCCACCAACTCCCGCAGACTGTCCGGGTCGTGCGCGATATCCGCGTCGGTCAGCAGCAGGTACTCGGGCGCGACGCGCTCCCGCGCCAGTGCCATCCCGTGCCGTACCGCCCACAGCTTCCCCGTCCACCCCGGCTCGGGCTCGCCGGGCGAGGACACCGTCAGCGGCAGCCCGCCCCGCGCGGCCGCCAGTCGCCGGGCCAGCGCGCCGGTCCCGTCTGTACTGCCGTCGTCGACGAGGAACACCTCGGCCCGGCCCGGGTACTTCTGCCCGAGCAGCGACGGCAGGCTGTCCGGCAGCACCGCGGCCTCGTCCCGCGCCGGGACGACCACCGCGACCGACGGCCAGCGCTCCGGATCCCGGCGTTCCGGCAGCCGGACGTCCGTCCGCCAGAAGAAGCCCTGACCCAGCAGCAGCCACACCCAGGCCAGCAGGGACCCGGCACCGATCCACTCCATCGCTCCCACGGCCGCAGTCTGCCGCACCGCACTCGTCGCGCGGCGGCGCTCGACACGGTGTCGGAACGGGGCGGCGGGGGAGGGACGGGGCCGGGAGGGCGGCCACCGGGGGCACTCGCCCGTTCCGCCCGGTATGACAAGCCGGACGGGCGGCTGAGTAAAGTGTCCGCGTGAAGATCGCGCTGATGGACTCCGGGACCGGGCTGCTCGCGGCGGCCGCCGCGATGCGGCGACTGCGGCCGGACGCCGATCTGGTCCTCTCCTCCGACCCCGACGGGATGCCCTGGGGCCCCCGCACCCCCGACGATGTCACCGCACACGCCCTGGCCGTGGCCCGCTCGGCGGCCGCGCACCGCCCCGACGCCCTGATCGTCGCCTGCAACACCGCGTCCGTGCATGCCCTGCCAGCCCTCCGCGCCGAACTGGAACCGCAGATCCCGGTCATCGGCACCGTCCCGGCGATCAAGCCCGCCGCGGCCGGCGGCGGTCCCGTCGCCATCTGGGCGACCCCCGCCACCACCGGCAGCCCCTACCAGCGGGATCTGATCGACCGGTTCGGACGCGGTGCGGACGTCACCGGTGTGCCCTGCCCGGGGCTCGCCGACGCGGTCCAGGCCGCCGACGAGGCCGCGATCGACGCCGCCATCGCGGCCGCCGCCCATCTCACCCCACGGGACGTGCGGACCGTGGTCCTGGGCTGCACCCATTACGAGCTGGTCGCCGAGCGCATCCGCGCCGCCCTCCAGCAGCCGGGCGCCCCCGCGCTGGTCCTGCACGGTTCGGCCGAGGCGGTCGCCGCCCAGGCGCTGCGCCGCATCGGTGCCGAGCCGGCCCCGGCGGCCGCTCCGACCGGCGCCCTCAGCGTGATCCTCAGCGGCCGCCCCGCCGGACTGCCGGCCGAGGCGCTCGCCTACGCGGAGGGCCGGCTGCTCGCCCGGAGCCGTACGGACCTCGCGCCCGGGGCCGCGGTACCGGCCGCCCCCGCGGCCGACGGGGCCACCGCGGCGGCCCCCCGCTGACGTCACCCATGACGTCGCCCGTAGCGCAACCCGGGCCGGAACGGGGCCGTCCGAAGCACTGCCATGGTGTGCAAAGACGCGTACGCTGCGTTTCATGAGGGACCACCCCCACGAGGGGGCAGCAGCCCCCGGACACCACAGCAGTACCGACGGCGCCGACAGCGGAGCGCGCCCCGCCGGCGGCTCCCATGCCGAGATCCCCGAGGTCTGGCACGGCAGCGCCACCAACCGCATCCAGTGGCTGCTGGCCGGGATCGGCGCGGCCTGTCTGGCGCTGGGCATCCTGCTCGCCGTCGAGAGCAACTGGACCTCGGGGCGTGCGCCCCTGGTGATGTCGGTGGTCGGCTGTGTCGCGGCCGGTCTGCTGGTGCTCTTCGGCACGCTCGCCTTCGTCCATGTCGCGGTACGCGTCGACAAGGACTGCCTGGAAGTGCGGTGCGGCCATATAGGGGTACCGCGCCGCCGCATCCCGCTCGACACCGTCGTCGGCGCCGATTTCACCCCCCAGGTCACCCCCCGCCACTGGGGCGGCTGGGGCTACCGCTGGCGCCCCGAGCAGGGCACGGCCGTGGTCGTCCGCCGGGGTGAGGGCGTGGTGCTCCAGCTCGGCGACGGGATGACCTTCACCGTCACCGTCGATGACGCCGAGGGCGCCGTCCGGGCGATCCGGGGCCGGCTCCGGCCGCGTGAGGGGACCCCGGCGGGCACCTGAGTGCCGCGCCGACGGGTGGGCAGCGCACGTGCGCTGCGGGCCGTGGAGGACCGGGGACGTCCCGTAGGGTCGGACCATGGCAACCCCCGACTTCATTCGTGATCTCCGGAACTCCATCGGCCGGCAGCTCCTCTGGCTGCCGGGGGTGAGCGCGGTCGTCTTCGACGGCCAGGGCCGTGTCCTGCTGGGCAAGCGGGTCGACACCGGCGGCTGGTCGGTGATCGGGGGCATCCCCGAGCCCGGTGAGCAGCCCGCCGAGACCGCGGTGCGGGAGGTCTACGAGGAGACCGCCGTCCGGGTCGTTCCCGAGGGCATCGTCCTCGTCGAGACCATGCCGCCCACCCACTACCCCAACGGCGATGTCTGCCAGTTCATGGACGTGACGCTGCGCTGCCGGGCGGTCGGCGGTGAGGCGCGGGTCAATGACGACGAGTCGCTGGAGGTGGGCTGGTTCGCCGTGGACGCCCTGCCGGAGCTGGAGGAGTACGCGCTGACCCGGATCAAGCGGGCGATGGAGGCCGGGCCGGCGTGGTTCCACGGGATGGAGGAGGAGCGGCCGGGCCGGCACCCGGAAGCCTGAGCCCCCGGCCGTCGTCTCCGGGGGTTCAGGCCGTCGGGCGACGGGCTACAGCTCCTCCGTCGACGGCTCGTCCAGCGGGTCGGACGACTCGTCGGGAAGCGGCGGCAGCTGGGAACCGTCCGGGGAACCGGGCTCCTCGGTGCTGCCGGGCGGCTCCTCCGTGTGCATCTCCCGCTTGTCCTTGCGGCAGGTCGTGATCCAGGTGCCGGTGGGGCCGCTCTCGTACTGGCAGAACCAGCCCCGTACGGAGAGCGTGCCCCGGTCGTCCTGTGCCTCCCGCGGCGCGCGCAGAAAGAACTCGGACATCACCTGACGGGCCTCCGCGCAGCCCACCGTGCCGCCGGCCCCGGGATCGGCGAAGAGGGTGACGTCTCCTTCCGCGCCCAGCGCGTCGGCGAGCTCACCGCAGTCCACCGGCTGCCCGGGGACGGTGGGGGAGGCGGAGCCCGGCCCACCGTCCGGGCCGGCGCCCGTGGGGGAGGACCTCGCGGCCGTCGTGTCCTTGCCGCCGTCCGCGTCCCCGCAGCCCGCGGCGGCCAGCGCGAACAGCACGGTCGGCACGGCGATGAGCCTCCGCATGTCGGCCTCCCTTGTGGCGGGGCGGTGCGCAGACGGCACGCTGACGAGGCTAGGAGCCCGCCGGGCGCCGTGCGATCCGGGACGGCCGGTCGGGTGAAGGGCACGCGCCGTGGACCGGTGCGCGGAAGGCGCCAGGGCCCCGGCCGCCGGCGCACCGCCCGGCAGGTGCCGCCGCCACACCCGGCCCGCGAAGTGTGGTGCCGCACCACATCGGTGCCGGCCCGGTCGCTGCCTAGGGTGCGGACATGACCGTGATCGGCACCCCAGGCCCGGTATCCCTCGACCTCGACGGCCGTACCGCTCTCGTCACCGGCGCGGCCGGTGGCATCGGACGCGCCTGCGCGCTGCGGCTGGCCGCGGCCGGCGCCACGGTGCGCGCGGTCGACCGGGACACCGACGGCCTGACCCGCCTCGTGACGGATCACCCGAACGGCGCCCCCGGCCGCATCGAACCGTGCCCGCTGGATCTGACCGATCTGGACGCCGCCGAGCGGGCCGCGGCCGGCACCGATCTGCTCGTCAACAACGCGGGCCTCCAGCTCGTCCGGCCCATCGAGGAGTTCCCGCCCGAGGTCTTCCACCAGGTGCTGACCGTGATGCTGGAGGCGCCCTTCCGGCTGCTGCGGGGTGCGCTGCCCCATATGTACGCACAGGGCTGGGGCCGCGTCATCAACATCTCCTCCGTGCACGGACTGCGGGCGTCCCCCTACAAGTCCGCGTATGTCGCCGCCAAGCACGGCCTGGAAGGGCTGTCCAAGACCGCGGCCCTGGAGGGCGCCCCGCACGGCGTGACCAGCAACTGCGTCAATCCCGGATATGTCCGCACACCCCTCGTCGAACGGCAGATCGCCGACCAGGCCGCCGCACACGGCATCCCCGAGGAGCGCGTACTGGCCGACATCCTGCTCGCCGACTCCGCCCTGAAGCGGCTGCTCGAACCGGCGGAGGTCGCCGAGGCCGTCGCGTATCTCTGCACCCCGCAGGCGTCCTTCGTGACGGGCACCTCGCTCGCCCTGGACGGGGGCTGGACCGCGCACTGAGCGGCACCGGTCCGTACCCGGGCGGCGGGAGGCTGGCGCACCGCGACGACCCGGAGGTATCCCTGTGACCATGCCCACCGAACAGCCGACGCCCGAGCCGGGTCCCGGGGCCGGGAACACCCCGCGACCGGTGCCCGTTCCGTACGCCCCGGAGGGCACCCTGGCCGGCGATCCCGCCCACGACCCGGCCGAGGCACCGTTCCTCGGGCTGCTGGCCACCGGTGCCGCGGCCGAAGAGTACGAGCGCCCGGTGCTGCGCGCCCGCGCCGGGGGTGCCGCCGCCGGCCGGCTCGCCGCCCTGGAGCGGGCCAAGCTCCTCGCGCTGCGGGTGCGCGCCGAACTGGAGGACCGCCGGCGGCGCGAGGCCGAGCTGTCCGCCCTCTACGCCACCGCGCACGACCTGGCCGGGCTGCGGGACCTCGACGCGGTGCTGCGCGCGATCGTGCGCCGGGCCCGCTCCCTACTGGGCACCGAGGTCGCCTACCTCACCCTCAACGACCCGTCCGCCGGTGACACCTATATGCGGGTCACCGACGGCTCGGTCTCGGCACGCTTCCAGCAGCTGCGGCTCGGCATGGGCGAGGGCCTGGGCGGACTGGTCGCACAGACCGCCCGCCCGTACGTCACCGACAGCTACTTCCACGACGAGCGGTTCCGGCACACGCACACCATCGACTCCGGCGTCCAGGACGAGGGGCTGGTGGCGATACTCGGGGTGCCGCTGATGCTCGGCAGCGGTGTGATCGGGGTGCTGTTCGCCGCCGACCGGCGCGAGCGGGTCTTCGAACACGGCCAGATCGCGCTGCTCGCCGCCCATGCGGCGCATGCCGCCGTCGCCATCGACACCGCCAACCTCCTTGCCGAGACCCGTAAGACACTCACCGAACTGGAGGCCGCGAACGAGATCATCCGTGACCGCAGCGCGGTCATCGAGCGCGCCTCGGACGTCCATGACCGGCTGACCGAACTGGTGCTGCGCGGCGGCGGGGTCCAGGACGTCGCCGGGGCGGTGGCGGAAGTCCTGCACGGCGAGGTCGAGTTCACCGAGCCCGGCGGGGCACCGGCCGAGGCACTGGACCGCTCGCGCGCCGACGGGCACGCCGTACGGGACGGCGCGGACTGGGTCGCGGCGGTCGGGGCGGGCGGCGAGGTGCTGGGCGCGCTCGTGCTGCGGGGCCATCCGGCCCTCGACCCGGTCGACCAGCGGACCCTGGAGCGGGCCGCCATGGTCACCTCGCTGCTCCTGCTCGCCCGGCGGACCGCCGGCGAGGCCGAACAGCGGGTGCGCGGTGAGCTGTTGGACGACCTGCTGAACGCGGCGGACCGCGACCCCCGGCTGCTCCGGGAACGCGCCGCCCGGGTCGGCGCGGACCTGGACGCGCCGCATGTCGTCCTGGCCGCCCGGACCGACGGGCCGCGGCCGGACGACGCGCACTCCCACGGCACCGACCGCCACCGGCTCCGGTCGGCGGCCTCCCATCTCGCCGCCACCCGCCGGGGCCTGGCCGCCGTACGGGACGGTGGCGCCGTCCTGCTGCTGCCGCTCGGCCCCGACGACGACCCGGCACACACCGCCCGCGAGACCGCCGCCCGGCTCGGTGCCGCGCTGCACCTGCCGGTCACGGTGGGCGCCTCGGCTCCGGTCCCGGCGCCCGCCGCCCGCCCCGCGGCGGTCGCGGACGCCTACGCGGAGGCCCGACGCTGCCGGGAGGCACTGGGGGCGCTGGGCCGGGCCGGCCAGGGGGCGGCCGCCGCCGACTTCGGCTTCCTCGGGCTGCTGCTGGCCGACACCCGCGATGTGGACGGCTTCGTCCACCGCACGCTCGGCGCGGTCACCGACTACGACGCCCGCCGCGGTACGGAACTGCTGCGGACCCTCGGTGCCTACTTCGCCTGCGGTATGAGCCCGGCCCGCACCAAGGACGCGCTGCACGTCCATGTGAACACCGTCGCGCAGCGCCTGGACCGGGTGAGCCGGCTGCTGGGCCCCGACTGGCAGACCCCGGCACGCGCCCTGGAGATCCAGCTGGCGCTGCGGCTGCACCAGCTCTCCTCCGGCGTGGCGGGCGATACCGGCGCGTAGCGGGGGGCGTCGACCGGCACCGGGCTCACGGGCGGTCCGTACCGATGGCCGCCTCCGGGTGCGCGCCGTCGCGACCTGCGGCAGCGTGGTGCCGAAGCTTCCCCCCTTCCCACCGGACAGAGGAGTGCGACATGGGTGACAAAGGTGCCATGGACAAGATGAAGGGCAAGGCCAAGCAGAAGGCCGGCAAGATCACGGGCAACGAGCGGCTGAAGGGCGAAGGCCGTGCGGACGAGGCCAAGGGCAGGTCCAAGGGCGCGATGAGCGACGCCAAGGAGAACCTCCAGGGGATGAAGGACTCCCTGAAGGGCAAGAGCCGCTCCTGACGCCCGGCGGGGGCGTGGCGGACCTGTGCCCCGTCTCCCGGAGCGTCCCCGGGCCCGCCACGCCCCCGCCGTACATCAGGTGGTTCAGGCCCCTCCGGACGGTACGGCCGATGACGCCCCGCCGTCCGGACCGGCCGTGCGGCCCTCGCCGGCCACCGCGTTCCCCTCCACCGCGTTCCCGTCCACCGCGGTGAGATCCCGGCTGCGGGTCTCCCGCGCGACCCCCACCGCGAGCAGCGTCAGCAGCGCGGCGGCGATGACGTACAGGGCGATCGGCGTCGGGCTGTCGTAGTCGGCGAGCAGCGCGGTTGCGATCAGCGGGGCGGGCGCACCGGCCGCGACCGAGGAGAACTGGGCACCGATCGAGGCGCCCGAGTACCGCATCCGGGTCGCGAACATCTCCGCGAAGAAGGCCGCCTGCGGCGCGTACATCGCACCGTGGAAGACCAGGCCGACGCTCACCGCGAGCAGCAGCGGCCCGAAGTGGTGGGAGTCCACCAGCGCGAAGAACGGGAACGCCCAGACGCCGACACCGGCCGCGCCGAGCAGATAGACCGGCCGGCGCCCGATCCGGTCCGAGAGCGCGCCCCAGGCGGGGATCACCGCGAAGTGCAGCGCCGAGGCGATCAGTACGGCGTTCAGGGCGGTCTGCTGCGACAGCCCGGTGTGCGAGGTCGCGTACACGAGCACGAACGCCGTGATCACGTAGTACGAGATGTTCTCGGCCATCCGCGCCCCCATCGCGATCAGCACATCCCGCCAGTGGTGCCTGAGCACCGCCACCAACGGCATCCTCTCCAGCGCGGCACCCTCCGCCCGCCGGGCCTCGGCACGCGCCAACGCGGCCCGGAACACCGGTGATTCGTCCACCGAGAGCCGCACCCACAGCCCCACGATCACCAGCACGCCCGAGAGCAGGAACGGCACCCGCCAGCCCCAGGACGTGAACGCAGCGTCCGACAGCAGCGCCGTCATCACCGACAGCACCCCGGTGGCCAGCAACTGCCCTGCGGGTGCTCCGGTTTGTGGCCAGGACGCCCAGAACCCGCGCCGCCGGGCGTCCCCGTGCTCCGACACCAGCAGCACCGCGCCGCCCCACTCACCGCCCAGCGCGAACCCCTGGACCAGCCGCAGCGCGGTCAGCAGCACCGGCGCCGCCGTGCCGACCGTCGCATGGGTCGGCAGCAGCCCGATCGCGAAGGTCGCCCCGCCCATCAGCAGCAGGCTCAGCACCAGCAGCTTCTTGCGCCCCAGCCGGTCCCCGTAATGCCCGAAGACCAGCGCCCCGAGGGGCCGCGCGGCAAAGCCCACCGCGTACGTCAGAAACGACAGCAGGGTCCCGACGAGCGGATCGGACCCGGGGAAGAACAGCTTGTTGAACACCAGCGCGGCGGCGGACCCGTAGAGGAAGAAGTCGTACCACTCGACGGTCGTGCCGATCAGGCTCGCGGCGACGATGCGCCTGAGGTTCGCGGACGCGGGCGGGGAGGTTGCGGGGGCGGCCATGGTCACCACTTCCGGGCGGCTACGCGGACGTTGACGTATCGCCACACCGTAGAAATGCCCAGGTCAGGCGCACATGTGGTGGGACACCACACTTCGGGGCCGCACCATGCGGGCGGGCACCATGACGGGGCCGAGGGGGACACACGGCCCGGTCACGAGCGGAAGCGTGTCAAGAGGCCCTGGCTCATGCCGGCCATATGCGGGCGCCCGGAGGGGCAAGGCAACCGCCTTACTCTCCACGGCCTCTCCCTGGGCGACTTTGTTCGATCGTCAATGGAGGACTGATGAGCAAAGCGAGAACCCGCCGCGGCACCTTGGCGGGCGCGGTCCTGGTGGGGGCGGCGCTGGTGGGGTCGTCCGCCCCGCCCGCCGCCGCGGTCGTCGGGGGAGACCGGGCCGAGATCAAGAAGTATCCGTGGACGGTCGCTCTGACGTCGCGGGACGTGAAGGACCCGGACTGCGCGGGCACCCTCGTCGCGCCGCGCAAGGTGCTGACGGCGTCCCACTGCGTGAGCCCGGCCACCGTCGACGGCGTGCGTGTGGTGGGCGGACGGGAGGATCTGCGGGACACCCGCAAGGGCACCGTGCGCAAGGTGGCGAAGCTGTGGATCCACCCCAAGGCCGACACCGAAGGGAACGGCGCCACCTACGCGCACGACCTCGCCGTCCTCACCCTCAACGCCCCCATGCCGTACCGGACCCTGCCGCTCGCCACCCCGGCGCAGCAGAAGCTGTACGAGGAAGGCACGCCCAACAGGGTCCTGGGGTGGGGCTCCACCACGGGCCGCGACGATGACCTCCGGGTGCCGCCGCTGCAGACCGCACTGATACCCAACCGGGGCGACGAGCAGTGCATCACGGCGTATGGCACCCGCCGGTACCAGAAGTCCTACACGATGTGCCTCGGCTACCCGGCGGGCGGTGTCAGCGCATGTTCCGGGGACAGCGGGGGGCCGGTCGTGGTGCGGGGGCGGCTGGTCGGTGTCATCAGCGGCGGCGGCAGTTGTACCAGCCGCCTCTACCCGGGCGTCGCCGTGAAGGCGGCCTCCTACTACCCGCTCCTCCAGAGCCGGATCGCCGGATGAGCGGGCAGGGGAGCATCCACATGGCGCGACACAAGTACCTGCGGTGGGCGGTCCTGGCAGGGCTCATGGTGCTCGTCGGGGCCGGCTTCGCCGTGCTGCCGGCGCACCCCGCCCAGGCCGTCATCGGCGGACAGAAATCCAGTACGGCAGCCGCGCCGTGGACCGTCACGATCAACCTGTGGCGGCAGACCGACACCTATCCGCGCTCGGGGCAGTTCTGCGGCGGCACCCTGGTCACTCCGAGGAAGGTCGTCACCGCCGCCCACTGCGTCGTCGACGAGGCCCCCACCGATCTGGGGGTGGTCGCGGGCCGTACCGACCTGCGCCGCCACGAAGGCCGGATGCGCAAGGTGACCAAGGCCTGGATCCATCCGCGATTCGGCCGCCACCTGGAGAACGACGTCGCCGTCCTCACGCTCGACAAGCCGATGCCACCGCAGTACACCCCGCTGCCCGTGGCCACCGCTGCCGACACCGGTCCGTACCGCCCCGGCACCCGTGCCCGGGTCCATGGCTGGGGTCTGCTGGACAACGAGGGCCGTGAGGCGAATGTGCTCCGGTCGGCGAACCTGCGGGTCCTGGCCGACCGGACATGTCAACGGCTCAACCCCTGGGGCGACATCGACCCCAAAATGCACGTCTGCGCCAACGATCCGGTCACCGGCGCCCACCATGCCGAAGGCGACAGCGGCGGCCCGCTCGTCGCCGGCGGCAAGCTGATCGGGATCGTCAGCTGGCTGGCCGGCGGCAACGCCACCACCCCCACGACCGGCGTCTACACCCGGGTCGCGGCCTTCTCCCGCGAGATCGGCCGGCAGCTCGGGTAAGGATGCGTGGTGAGCGGGGCGGCCGGACGGCCGGCCCGCTCACCACTCCGCCGGAGGAACGCCCGCGCCCGGGAAAGCGCTGACGAGATCAGCCGGTTCCCCGTCAGCCGGGTCCCCTCGTCACACCGGCCGGCGGAGCCGGGCGAGGACGAGATGGGCGGTGGCGGCCACGAGTGCCAGGACCAGGCAGGCCGTCCAGACCACGGCGGTGCCGTCGAAGGCCCCGATCAGTTGTGAGCTGAACAGGGGCGCCAGGGCGACGGAGACGCTCCATACGGAGAGGAACCAGCCCTGGTAGGCGCCCTGTTGGTGGGGTGGCGCCAGGGCGGCGACCAAGGTCATGCAGGTCGGCCAGATCACGATCTCGCCCAGGCTCCACAGCACCACGGTCGCCGCGTACCCCGGCACGGAGTGGACGGCGGCGGTGCAGCCCAGGCCGATACCGGTGAGCACGGTGGCCGCGGCGAGCGCGAACTCGGGCCGTATACGTCCCGCGAGGCGGGTCAGCGGTATCTGGAAGATGACGATGACCAGGCCGTTCATCATCATGGCCAGTCCGTAGCCGGCCGGGGAGAGCCCGTCGGCCGTCATGGTCAGCGGGAGGGCGACCAGCGGTTGCTGGAACAGTATTCCCAGCAGCAGCACCGACCCGAGCAGCACCAGGAAGGGCCGGTCGCGGTGGACGGCCCCGGCCGGCAGGGACTTGCTGCCGCGACGCGGCACCGGCTCCGGGCGGGTCTCGGGGACGCAGCGGTAGACCACGGCTCCCGCGGCCAGGTTGGCGCACGCATTGACCACGAACAGCAGGAAGAAGCCGTGCTCGGCGGCGAGGCCGGCGCTGACCGCCGCGACGGAGGACCCCAGGTTGGTGCCCCAGTAGAGCAGCGAGAACGCCCGGGGGCGGCCCTCCTCGCTCACCAGGTCCGCGACGGCCGCCGCCCGCGCGGGCCGGGTGGCGTTCAGCCCCACCCCCACCACGAGCGTGCCGACCAGCACCATGATCTGGGTGCGTGCCGTGCCGAGCGCCAGCATGCCGACCACCGCCAGCACCTCGCTCGCCAGCAGCACCACCCGGCGGCCGAGACGGTCCGCGAGCACACCGCCGGCCAGCGAGGCGATTCCGCTGCCGACCCCGAACACCGTCAGGGCCAGGCTGGCGAAGGAGACCGAGTACCCGCGCACGCTGGTCAGGTAGATCGCCAGGAAGGGCAGGACGAATCCGCCGGCGGAGGTGATGAGGGTCTCGCCCCAGAGCCACCAGAACGGGCGCGGCAGCCCGCCCAGGGAGGTGCGGAGCGCCTTCACCACGGTCCCGCCCGGCTGCTGCGCGCTCAGCTCTCCTCCTCGTACTCGACGTGCAGGGTCCGCACCAGGTGATCGCGGAACTCCACGGCGGCGGCGTCCGACTCGTGGTGGGACAGGACGATGGCCGGGTACCCCGCCCAGTCCGGGTAGGGGCGGAGCAGGGCGCCGGGGCCGACGGTCTGCACCACCTGGTCGACCCGGGGGTCGGCGCGTACGGCGTCCAGCCCGTGTACCCGGACGATCCGTCCGCCCTTGCCGACCGGCACCGAGTAGGCCGCCGCGTGACCGGTAGGCACCGGCTCCTGGCTCCAGCAGACCGGCTCCTGGCCGAGGTGGATGCGCAGCGCCTCGGCGGCCAGGTCGATCCCGCCGGCAATGTGCGTCAGGTAGTGGTTGACGCCCGCGCCGCCGATGCGCGCGGCCATCTCCAGCAGGACCGGCCGTACGCCACCGATCAGCCGCAGCTCCGTGTGCGTGGCGCCTTCGGTGACGCCGAAGGCATGGTGCGCGCCGATCACTTCCGCCTCGATCGCGGCCAGCACGTCCGCGGGCAGTTGGGCGGGCGCGCGCACCGTGGTCTCCTCGAAGTAGGGCCCGGTCATCTCCCCCTTCCACTCGATGGCGCAGACCCGCACCCTGCCCTGGTGGACGAGGGACTCGGCGGCGATCTCCGGACCGTCCAGGTACTCCTCGACCAGCACGCCGACCCCGTCGGCCGGCCCGCCGGCCTGCCGCAGCTCGGTCTCGCACAGCTCCCATGTCCGGGCGACGGCCGGCACCAGCTGGTCCTTGTCGTCCACGCGGACCACGCCGAGGCTGGAGTAGCCGTTCGCCGGCTTGACCACCACGGGGAAGCGCAGGGTCAGTGCGTCCGCCCAGCGGTCCGGGCCGTCCAGGCTGACGAAGCCGGGCGCCCCCAGTCCCGCCTCGCGCAGCAGCCGCCGCATGCTGCGCTTGTCCCGGACCACCGCCGCCACCTCCTCGGGCAGGCCGGGGAGTCCCAGCATCCGGGCGGCGCGGGCCACGAAGGGCACCACCTTCTCGTTGCCCGGCATGATCCCGTCGAAGGGGTCGCGCCGGAAGCGCTCGACGAGCGTGGACAGCGCCGACTCCGGGTCCCCGTCGATGTCCAGCGGCAGGACCTCGACCACCGACTTCGCGCGCCCGGCGGACTCCACGGAGTCGTCACCCCGGGGCACGAGCACCAGGTCGATACCGGCGCGCTCAGCGGATTCGAACACCCAGGGAAAGCTGGACAACTGACCGACGAGGACGATTTTCGGGCGCTGTGGCATGGGGTCTCCGGAGGTGCGGACGCAGATGGACCGGGCTGGTGCGGGCGCGGCCCGGCCGCCGCCCGGCACGGCCCCGCCAGACTGCCCCGCGGCCCTTGGCACCCGCTTGCAGAACCGTTTGACGTCCCGCCACACACCGGGGCAGCCGTACCGGTGAGCGGCGGGACCGGAACGTCAGTGCACCTGCCCGTCCGGACCGGTCCGGCTGAGCACGGACCGCAGCCCGTCCACGAGTTCGTCCGCGTCGGCACGGCTGAAGACCAGCGGCGGGTTGATCACCAGCGCGTTCGGGTTGGTGCGCAGCAGGATGCCGGCCTGCTCCCGCAGCGCGTCCGCCACGGCGAGGGTGCCGCCCGTCAGCGGCCGGCGGCTGTCCTTGTCGGACACCAGCTCCACCGCCAGCATCAGCCCGAGCTGCCGCACCTCGCCGACGACCGGCAGGTCGGTCAGCTCCGCCAGCCGCCACCCCAGGTGGTCACCGACCACGGTGGCGTTGGCCATCAGTTTCTCGCGCTCGATGATGTCCAGGTTGGCCAGCGCCACGGCACAGGCCGTCGGGTGCCCGGTGTAGGTGTAGCCGACGGGGAAGCCGTGGTCTCCGGTCACTTCGGCCGCGACCTCGTCGGTCGTCAGGACGGCGCCGTGCGGTACGTACCCGGAGGTGAGGCCCTTGGCGGTGACCATGATGTCGGGGACCGCGCCGAAGTGCTCCGCGGCGAACCAGTGCCCGAGGCGCCCGTAGGCCGTGACCACCTCGTCGGAGATCAGCAGGATGCCGTAGGAGCGCAGCAGTTCGGCGACCCGCGGCCAGTAGTCGGCGGGCGGGATCACCGCGCCGCCGCCGCCCATGACGGGCTCGCCGATCATCGCGGCGATCCGCTCCGGGCCGGTCCGCTCGATGGTCTCGCGCAGCTCGGCCAGGCAGAAGTCGGTCACCTCGGCGCCGGAGAACAGCTCCCGGCGGTACGGGTGCGGCGGGGTCAGGAAGTGGACGTCCGGGAGGGAGGGCCCGAACCCGTCGTGGTAGACGGGGAATCCGGAGACTCCGCCGCTGCCGTAGCCGATGCCGTGGTAGGCCATCCGGCGGGAGAGGATCCAGGTCCGCTGCGGCTCGCCGCGCCGGTGGTGGTAGAGGCGGGCCATCCGCAGCGCGATCTCGTTGCCCTCGGCGCCGCCGCTGGTGAAGTACACCCGGCGCAGCGGTTCCGGGCTCAGTCCGGCCAGCCGTGCGGCCAGCTCCACCGCACGGTCGTTGCTGAGGGGGCCCCAGGTGTGGAAGTAGTCGAGGCGGGTCATCTGCTCGGCCGCGGCCTGCGCCAGCTCCTGCCGGCCGTGGCCGACTTGGCTCACCCCGAGCACGGCGGAGGCGTCCAGATACTCCCGGCCGTGGGCGTCGCGGACCCGGCTGCCGGAGCCGGAGACCAGCACGGTCCGGTCGGTGCGGTGCGCGGGCAGCGTGGGGTGGATCAGGGTGGCGCGGTCCGTGGCGGCGAGTTCGGCGCCGGACGCTCCGGACGGGGCGGGGCGGTCTGAGGACAAGGCGGGCTCCTTCGGGACGGCGATGGCGCGTCCCCAGGCTCCCCGCCACGGCTTGCCACCCGCTGGACGTACCGCTGCGCCCGGCCGGCGTCCGGCCCCGCCCGGGCCCGCCGGAGCGGGGTGCCCGACAGGCGCCGCATCAAATGGATGTCAAGAGACCGGTGGGACGGTCGAGCCGCCTACAGCACACAGCCATGCGTCGGCTCTGCGAACCGAGAGGACCACGGTGAAGTCCATCCTTTTCTATCTGCCCACGGTCGGCAGCCATGCCCAGATCCTGCGCGGTATGTCGGGCGTCAACCCGCAGAACTACCAGAACATGCTCTGGCAGCTCACCCGCCAGGCGCAGGCGGCCGACGAACTCGGTTACTGGGGGCTCTCCTTCACCGAGCACCACTTCCACGTCGAGGGCTTCGAGGTGTCCAACAACCCGGTCATGCTGGGCCTGTATCTGGGCATGCAGACCAAGCACATCCGGGTCGGCCAGATGGCCAACATCCTGCCCTTCCACAATCCGCTGCGGCTCGCCGAAGACCTGGCGATGCTCGACCACATGACCCGCGGCCGGACCTTCGTCGGCATCGCGCGGGGGTTCCAGAAGCGCTGGGCCGAGGTCATGGGCCAGGTGTACGGCGTGGGCGGCACGCTCTCCGACGCCGGCGAGAGTGACCGGCGCAACCGTGCGCTCTTCGAGGAGCACTGGGAGATCCTCAAGAAGGCGTGGACGACCGAGACCTTCTCGCACTCCGGCGACCGGTGGACGATCCCGGTGAAGGACCTGGAGTTCCCCTACGAGGCGGTGCGCCGGTACGGCCGCGGGCTGGACGACGACGGGGTGGTCCAGGAGGTGGGCATCGCCCCCAAGCCCTACCAGCGGCCCCACCCGCCGGTGTTCCAGCCGTTCAGCTTCAGCGAGGACACCTTCCGGTTCTGCGCCCGGGAGGGCGTGGTGCCGATCCTGATGAACACCGACGACCGCGTCGTCCGCCGTCTGATGGACCTCTACCAGGAGGAGGCCGAGGCGGCGGGGCACGGCACACTGCGGCGCGGTGAGCGGGTGGGCGTGATGAAGGACGTCCTGGTGTCCCGGGACGCCGATGAGGCCCACCACTGGGCGGCCCGCGGCGGCGGTTTCATCTTCGAGAACTGGTTCGGCCCCATGGGCTTCACCGAGGCGCTGCGGAACGAGGGCGAGACCGGGCCGATCGGGTCGGACTACGGGACGCTGGTCGAGCGCGGCCTGGAGTGGGTCGGTACGCCCGACGACATCAACCGCAAGATCGAGAAGCTGGTGGCGCACCACGACCCGGAGTACCTGCTCCAGTGCCAGTACTCCGGGCTCATTCCGCACGACGTACAGATGCGCAGCCTGGAGCTGTGGGCCACCGAGATCGCGCCCAACTGGCTCTGAACAGCGCTCAGTTCATCCCGTCCCGGCGGCCGGTGCGGGGGCACTCCCCGGCGCTCGGTGACGTGCTCCGCGCACCGCCGGCCGCACCGGACCACAAGGAGGACCGCGGTGGAGCACCGCATCTTCGAGCTCGACGCCCTGCCGCTGCTCAGCGGGGAGACCCTCACCGATGCCAGGATCGGCTACGCCGTGCACGGGACGCTGGACGCGGACGGCGCCAACGCCGTGCTGTGCCCGTCGTTCTTCGGCGGTGACCACACCGGCTACGACTGGCTGATCGGGGAGGGCCGGCCGCTGGACACCGGCCGGTACTGCGTCATCACCGCGGGGCTGTTCGGCAACGGGGTCTCCAGCTCGCCCAGCAACCACCCCTCCGGGGCGGGCTTCCCGCTGATCACCCCGCAGGACAACGTCGCCGCACAGCACCGGCTGCTCACCGAGCACCTGGGCGTCCGGGAACTGGCCCTGGTCACCGGCTGGTCGATGGGCGCGGCGCACACCTACCAGTGGGCAGTGTCGCATCCGCGGATGGTGCGCCGGATCGCGCCGGTCTGCGGCGCCCCGGTGACCAGCGAGCACAACCAGGTCTTCCTGGCCGGCCTGGCCGCCGCGCTGACCGCCGACGGCGGCGCGGAGCGGGGACGGCGCGCCGCCGGACGGCTCTTCGCCGGATGGGGGACCTCGCACCCCTTCTGGGCGCGGCAGACGTACCGGGAACTGGGCTTCGCCACCCGGGAGGACTACCTCACCGGGTTCTGGGAGGAGTTCTTCGTGGCGGGCCCGGCCACCGCGGACCTGCTGGCCATGGTGCGCACCTGGGAGAGCACCGACGTGGGCGCGACCCCGGGGTCCGGCGGCAGCGCGGAAGCGGCGCTGGCCTCGGTCACGGCCGAGGCGGCGGTGCTGCCCGGTGCCCTGGACCAGTGCTTCGCCGCCGCGGACGAGGAACGGGTGGCGCGGACGCTGCCGCACGCCGTGCTGGAGGAGATTCCGGGGGTGTGGGGTCATCTCGCGGGGGCCGGGGCGGACGCCGCCGACCGGGAGTTCGTCGGCGCTGCGCTGCGCCGTCTCCTGGCCCGCCGCCCCGCGACGGTACCGGCCTGCGACGGCTGACACCCGGCGGCCCGGGCGGGCGCGCGGACGGTACAACGGGGTACCGTCCGCGCCCGCCCGGGCCGGGTGGCGATCAGGTCGAATAGTCGGCGTTCAGCCGGATGTAGCCCTCGGTCAGGTCGCAGCCGTACACGGTGAAGGCGCCGTCCGCGATGCCGAGGTCGATGCCGATGACCACCTCGCTGCCGGCCAGTTCGGCGGCGACCGCGTCCCGCACCTCCTCCTCGCTCCGCGCCCCGGGCAGGCCGGGCGGATAGACGGCCACCTCGCCGAAGCGAATGACCACCCGGTCCTGCTCGATGTCGGTGTCGTCGGAGCACTTGCCGATCGCCATGGCGACCCGGCCCCAGTTGGGGTCCCCGCCGTGCACCGCGGTCTTGACCAGCGGGGAGTTGACCACGGCCTTGCCGACCCGCTTGGCCTGCGCGTCGTCCCGGGCGCCGCGGACCCGCACCTCGATCAGCTTGCCGGCGCCCTCGCCGTCCCGGGCGATGTCCTTCACCAGCGTCAGCGCGACCTCGTACAGCGCCTCCTCGAAGGCCGCCGGGTCCACCTCGCCCGCCAGACCGTTGGCGAACAGCGCCGCGGTGTCGCTGGTGGAGGTGTCGGTGTCGATGCTGACGGCGTTGAACGTACGGTCCATCACCCGGCGGAAGATCCGGTCCTGCTCCGCCGGGTCCAGCCGCGCGTCGGTGGCGAAGAAGGTGAGCAGGGTGGCCATGTCGGGCTCCATCATCCCGACACCCTTGGCGATGCCCGCCACCACGGCGTCACCGACCCGCCGGCACGCCTGCTTGGGCCGGGTGTCGGTGGTCATGATCGCCCGGGCCGCCCGGTCGAAGCCGCCGTCGGGCAACGGCACGGTCAGGGTCTTGAGATGGTCGCGGAGGGCCGGCATCGGGTACTGGCGGCCGATGACGCCGGTGGAGGCGATCAGCAGCTCCTCCTCGGGCAGCCCCGCGGCCTGCGCCACCGCGGCCCGCACCTCGCGGGCGTTGCGCTCGCCCTCCGCGCCGGTGGCGACATTGGCGTTGCGGGCGAGCACCACCACGCCCCGGGCGCGGTGGTCCGCGGCGGCGGCACGGCTGAGCACCACGCTGGGCCCCGCGAAACGGGAGCGGGTGAAGACCGCGCTCACCGTGGCCGGTGCGGTGGAGAGCAGGACGGTGAAGTCGTCCCGTCCGTCGTCCCCGAGGCCCACGGGCGCGGTGTGCACCGCGAACCCCCGCGGTTCGTAGGTATTGCTGTCCGTCATGCCTGTTCGTCTCCCGGGTACCGAAGGGGCGGGCTGGGGTGCGGCGCTGGGCCGTCCCGCTGATCCATACCATGTTCCGTTGCCGGAGTGCGGAACGGAGCCGGGCGGCGGGGCAGTTGTGGCGGCCCCCGCCGCCCGGCTCCGTTCGGGTGGTGCGCTCAGCCGCGCGGGGTGAAGGCGACCACGTCGCCCGCGCGCTCCCCGCCGGAGAGCTGCCCGTTGCGGGGGGTGCGGATGTAGACGCGGTGCAGCCAGCGGTCCCGGCCGTCCCAGCGGGGGGAGAACGGGGTACGGGCGTGCGTGGTACGGAAGTTGTCGACGATCAGCACATCACCGGGCGTCAGATACACCGCCTCGGTGACCTCGTCGAGCGCCTTCGACAGCGCGGCGACCGCCGCCACGTCCTCCGGGACGTCCGGGGTGAGCAGCTCACGGTCATAGCCGATGAAGGGATCCCCGGGGTCCCCGTACAGGGGGGTGACCTGGGCTATGGCCCCCGGGTCCGGCACCCCGCCGCGGAACGACACGTCCACACAGCACGGCATCTTCCGTCCGAAGAGCCGCTCGCGCACCTCGGCGGAGAGCAGCGGCAGCGCCTTGCGGACCGAGGCGACCAGGGTGGCCGCCGTGCGCTCGTGGTCGGCCCGGGTGCAGGCCAGCATCACGTAGTTGGGCTGGAGGACGTGGTACGCCATCTCCGTGTGGAACTCCAGCAGCGTCTCGGAGGTCTCCGACGACAGGTAGTGGGCGTCGGGGGAGGGGTACACGTCGTGGTAGACGGTGCCCGCGCGCAGCTCCTTGTAGCCGGTGTGCAGGCCCAGGCGGCGGCCGACGACACCGAGCATCGCCTCCATGGTCAGCAGCGGGCGGTCCGTGGGAGCCGGGGTGCTGGTCGGGGTGGGCGGCAGGGCCGCCTCGTCCTCCACCGGGAGGCCGCGCAGCATCAGATAGCCGTCCTGGTTGCCCTCGGCGTTGAAGGTGTCCAGCGCGGTCGCCAGGGCGCCGGGGAGCGCGGTGGCGGCCGTCTGCGCGGATTCCAGGAAGGCGTCCAGGTCCGCGCGGGGCGTCTGCGGCAGCCGCGCGGCGAGGGCGCGCAGCTCACCGGCGAAAGCGGTGCAGTCCACGACTGTCACGGGGATTTCCTTTCCTAGGCGTGCTCTTGGACGTGTGCGCGGGCGTACTGGTACAGCAGCTCCGCGCCGATTTCGGTGGCCAGGACGGAGGTGATGCCGCCGTGGTCGTAGAGCGGCGACACCTCCATGACGTCGAATCCGACCGGCCGCAGGTCCCCGATGCCGCGCAGCAGCGCCAGGACCTCCCGGGAGCTGGGGCCGCCGGGGGCCGGCGTCCCGGTGCCCGGGGCGAAGGCCGGGTCCACGACGTCGATGTCCACCGACACATAGAGGGGCGCGTCGCCGACGATGTCCCGCACCAGCCGGGTGGCGGCGTCGTTGCCGAGGTCGGCGAAGGTGTCGGCGGTGACGATGTGCACGCCGTGCCCGCGGGCGTAGTCCAGCGAGTCGGGCTGCGGGTTGTGCCCCCGGATGCCGATCTGCACCATCCGCTGCGGATCGACCAGCTTCTCCTCGATGGCGTGGCGGAAGGGCGTGCCGTGGTGGTATTCGCCGCCGTAGAAGGCGGGGTTGGTGTCGCTGTGGGCATCGAGATGGAGCACGGCCAGTGGCCCGTGCTTCGCGGAGACGGCCCGCAGCGCGGCGAGGGTCAGCGAGTGGTCGCCACCGAGCATGAGGAACGCCGCGTTGTCGGCGAGCAGTTCGGCCAGCCGACGCTGTGCGGTGTCCATGGCGATGTGCATGTTGAACGGGGTCAGATCGATGTCGCCGGCATCGACGCAGCTGATCAGGTCGAAGGTGCCCGGTCCGCGGTCGATGCCCACCCCGTGGATGAGCCCGGACTCACTGCGGATGGCGCGGGGGCCGAAGCGGGCCCCCGGCCGGTAGCTGGTGCCGCCGTCGTACGGGGCGCCGATGACCACGACGTCCCGGCCGCGCGGGGCGGGATCGTGCGGCAGCCGCATGAAGGTGGGGATCTGCGCGTAGCGGGGGGAGACGGTGGTGTCGATGCGTTCCACGCCCTGGTTGCTCCTTCGTCTGTGCGCGGGGTGACAGGTCGTCACGAAATGGGCTGTGTGCGGCTCTCCATCTGGCTGGCGGCGAGCTGCACCACTTCCTCGGTGGCCACCTCGTCCGGGTGCCGCCCGGCCACCACCACCTGGTCGAACAGCTCCTGGACGACCAGGCGCTTGGCGTGGTGCACCCGCCCCTCGGGGACTCCGGCGGCGGTGAGCAGCCGGCTGAACGACGAGGTGGTGCCGGATCCCTCGTGCACCCCGAGCTTGGGGCGCAGCACGGTCTCCTGCGGCAGCACATCGCCCATCGCGGCCCGGAGCACCCACTTGTCCTGGCCGTAGCGGCGCTTCAGCCCCGCCTCCAGGGGGACCAGGACGTCCAGCACTTCGCGGTCCCAGTACGGGTGGGTGGACCAGTGGCCGCCGATGCCGGAGAGCACCGGGGACATCTCGTTGAGGCCGTCGAAGGTCTCCATGTCGTGGGCGAGCGCGGTGTCCAGGGCGGGCAGCCGGTCCTCGCGGTGCATGCCGCCGAGCGGGATGTCGGCGCCGTAGCCGGTGAGGATGCGCCGCCCGGTGCCGCCCAGCCGCAGGTACAGGGCGGTCAGCGGGAGCAGGTACTCGATGATGTCGGGGTCCAGGGACTCCGCCGCCCAGACCGTGTGCGGCAGGCGGCGCAGCAGGTTGTCGGTGGGGATGGTGAGTTCGCGGTGCGCGGTTTGGAGGTGCGCGGCGACCACCCGCGCCTGCGGGAACTCATCGGCCTCGTCCGTACCCATCGAGACGGTGTCGACCGGGCCGGCCGCCCGGCCCGCGGCCAGCGCCGCGACGCTGGAGGAGTCGATCCCGCCGGAGAGCACCACCAGCGGCGCCTCCGGGCCCATACGGACCTGGACCGCGTGCTCCAGGGCCCGGCGGACGGCCGCCACCGCCTCGTCCTCCGGCAGGATCCGGCGGGAGAGCGGCGGCGCCCAGGTGCGGTGCGCGGTGCAGCCTCCCGTGCCGAGGGCGACCTCCAGCACCGTGCCGGCCGGGACCTGGTGGACCCCGGGCAGACGGCGGACCGGGCGGGCGGCGGGCAGCGGACGCCCCGTGGGGGCGGTACGCAGCGCCTTGGCCTCGGTGGCGGCCAGCACCCGGCCCGGCGCGGCCGTCAGGTACAGCGGCACCGAGCCCGCGTGGTCGGTGGCGAGCAGCACCCGCCCCTCGCCCTGCACCAGCGCGGCGAAGCGGCCGTTGAGCAGCCGGAACGCATGCAGGTCGTAGATGTCGAAGAGCGCACGGACGAGCTGGGCGTCACCGTCCGGCCCGGCGCCGGGCGGCAGCAGCGACCGCAGCTCGGCCTGGTTGTAGAGCTCTCCGGCGAACACCACCGCGCAGCGCGGTCCGTACGCCCGGGCGGCCTCCGGTGCGCCGGTGTGCAGCAGGCCGGTGTGCAGCGTGTGGCCGTGCCGTTCCTCCCGCTCCAGGGCGCAGGACCCCAGCGAGGCGAAGACCGGGGCCGGGGCCCGGCCCCCGTCCTGATGGACGGCGGCCAGGAAACCGGTGGCGGCGGGCAGGGTCCGCTCCATGTCAGATGCTCAGGGCCGCGAAGCCGCCGGCCTGGAAGTCGTAGTTCACCGGGACCTCGATGAGGAACGGCCGCCCCAGACCGGCGCCCTTGCGCAGCGCGGCGAGCAGCTCCTCGCGGCTGCCGGCCCGCACCGCCTCCACCCCGTTGGCCTTGGCCAGTTCGGTGAAGTCGACACCGGTGAACTTCACCGCCGGGTCGTGGGAGCGGTGGTGGCCGATGTTCTGGTAGAGCTCGATCAGCCCGTTGGTGTCGTTGTTGACCACCACGGTGACGATGGGCAGGTTGAGCCGGGCGATGGTCTCCAGGTCCGAGCTGTTCGAGTGGAAGCCGCCGTCGCCCGCGATGAGGAAGGTGGGCTGTCCCGGGCGGGCCAGCTGGGCGCCCATCGCGGCGGGGATGCCGTAGCCGAAGCTGGAGCAGCCGGCCGAGGTCAGGAAGCCGAACGGCTGGTCGGCGCGGGCGAAGAGCACTCCGTAGTGCCGGAAGAAGCCGATGTCGGAGACGATGGTGCCCTCGCCCGGCTCGGCGCTCTCGGCCATCACCGTGTTCATGCAGTCCATCACCTGGTGGACCCGCATACCGTCCGCATGGCGCTCGGGGTCGGAGAGGAACTCGGCGATCCGCTCGCGGAGCGGGGCGATGTCGTGCGGGGTCTTCGCCGCCACCTGGCCCGTGTGGGCCTCCAGGTGCTCGACGAAGGCCAGCACATCGGTGACCACGTCCACGTCGGGCCGGTAGACCCGCGGGACGGGGTTGACCGTCGGCGAGACCCGGACGGTCTGCTTCGCGCCGCCGCGCTGCCACATCGACGGCCGCAGGTCCTCGGCGTAGTCGTAGCCGAGGGTGAGGATCAGGTCCGCGGGGCCGAACAGGGTCTCCAGCGCCGGGAAGGAGAGGATCCCGTCCATGTAGCCGGTGACCGCACCGTAGTTGAGCCGGTGGCCGTGCGGCAGCACCCCCTTGGCGATGTAGGTGGTGATGACCGGGATGTTCAGACGCTCGGCCAGGGCGCGGATGGCCGGTACCGCACCGGACCGGATCGCCGCGGCACCGACCACCAGCACCGGGTGCTCGGCGGCCGCGAGCAGCTCGGCGGACCGCTCCGCCTCGGCCTGCCAGCCGTCCTGGACCGCGCCGACCGGCTTTCCGGGCGCGCGCACGGCCGGACGCTCCTGCGTGGTGTCGACCTCGCCGGCGAGCAGATCGACCGGGAGCGAGAGGAAGCTGGGGCCGACCGGCTCGGTGGTCGCGGCGGCGACCGCGGAGTCCACGAGGTCGGTGATGTCATCGGGGCGCTGCAGCTCCACCGCGTACTTGGTCATCGGACGCATCACGGCGACCGAGTCCAGGCACTGGTGGGTGTCGTTGGGGAAGATGTCGTACGACTCGGACTGGGCGGCGAGCGCGATGACCGGCGAGCGGTCCAGGATCGAGGTGGCGACACCGGTGGACAGGTTCGTCATACCCGGGCCCAGCGTGGCCCAGCAGGCCTGCGGCCGGCCGCTGATCCGGGCCAGTACGTCGGCGGCGACCCCGGCGGTGAACTCGTGCCGGGTCAGCACGAAGTCGATGCCCTCCACCTCGTCGAAGAGGATGGACGCGGCCTCCCGGCCGACCACGCCGAACACGGTCTGCACTCCGTGGTCCCGCAGGCGCTGGAGCAGGGCGTGCGCGGTCGTCGGATTCGTACCGGGGGTGGTGGACACACGGGACATGACAGCTCCTCATATGTGGGGGGGGACTGTGACGACACCGGGCGGATCGGCCGCACGGGCCGGTGCCCCGACGGCACGGGCCGGTCGGGACGCCGTGCTCACCATGCGGAGCGGGCCTTGCACGGCTGTGGACGTTCCCCTTGCGGGCGGCCGCCGCATGCCGCGGTCCGGTGCACGCGGTACGCCAGCGCTTTGTCAAGCGCTTGAAAAGGAGGGCGTTGTGGCCCCGGGGCGCCGGCGGCTACCGTGCTGCGGGCCGGCTTCCGCAGCGGACCGCCATGCCAAGCCCCGGGGCCGACAGGCCCCGCCGTCCTCGCGCCGCGGCCGTTTCCGCACCCGGCCCAGCCCTTCGCCCGGGGGAGACCCCTGGCTCCCTCAGCGCTCCCCTGTCCCTGCCGCTCGCCCCGCCCAGCGGCGTCCGCACTGGAGGTACCGCCATGCCCGCGTCCCCGCGTCCGCCCGTCCGCACCCTGCGTGAACTGCACGTCAGCGCCCAGGGATTGGGCTGCCTGCCGACCACGGCCTTCTACGGCCGCCCGGACCCGGCACGGGCGGTTGCCACCATCCGTGCCGCCCTGGACGCCGGGGTCACCCTGCTGGACACCGCCGACGTCCAGGGCCTGGGCGCGGGCGAGGAACTGCTCGGCCGGGCCGTCGCGGGGCGCCGGGACGAGGTCGTGATCGCCAGCAAGTTCGGCATGGTGCGCTCCGCCGACGGCGCGTTCCAGGGGCTGTGCGGTGAGCCGTCCTACGTGCGCACGGCCTGCGAGCGCTCCCTGCGCCGCCTCGGCGTGGACCACCTCGACCTCTACTACCAGCACTGGACCGACCCGGCGGTCCCGGTGGAGGAGACCGCGGGCGCGGTGGCCGAGCTGGTCCGCGCGGGCAAGGTCCGCCACTTCGGGCTCTCCGAGCCCTCCGTGGCCACGCTGCGCCGGGCCGACGCGGTGCACCCGGTGACCGCGGTGCAGAGCGAGTGGAGCCTGTGGTCGCGGGACATCGAGGCCGAGGTGGTGCCGGCCTGCCGCGCGCTGGGCATCGGCATCGTCGCGTACGCCCCGCTGGGCCGCGGCTTCCTCACCGGAGGCATCCGCACCACCGACGACCTGGCCGCCGAGGACTTCCGCCGCGGCCAGCCGAGGTTCAGCGCCGACGGCCTGGCGCACAACCGGGCGCTGCTGGACCGGCTGCGCCCCCTCGCCGCGGAACGCGGCCTGACCCTGGCCCAGCTCGCCCTCGCCTGGCTCCACCACCACGGCCCCGACGTCGTCCCCATCCCCGGCACCAGCGACCCGGCCCATCTGACCGAGAACCTCGCCGCGGCCGCGGTCCGGCTGGACGAGGACGACCTGGCGGCGGTGGCGGAGGCGCTCGCCGTCCCGGTGCTGGGGGAGCGCTATGCGCCCGCGCTGCTCGCCATGACCGGCAACTGACGCCTTGCAAGCCGGGCCGCAGCGAGACGTCAAGCCGACGCCAAGGCCGCCCTGCGACGGTGAAGACCGCCCG
The DNA here is from genome assembly GCF_028870195.1 of Streptomyces sp. G7(2002). NCBI lineage: Bacteria > Bacillati > Actinomycetota > Actinomycetes > Kitasatosporales > Streptomycetaceae > Streptomyces > Streptomyces sp. G7(2002). The sequence continues at coordinate 1,843,748 of NZ_CP102609.1, read as the reverse complement.
CCGGACGGCCGCAATGGCGCCGCCGTTCTCCGCGTGTGGCGCCCCCTTCCGCAGAATCCCGGCACATCTGGAGGTCGTTCATGACCGTGGCACCGGCCGGCATGACGGACGAGCAGCGCAAGGCCGTCATCACCGCATATCTCCACGCCTTCGACAACGGCGGGGTCGGCAGCGACGGGACCGCCGTGCTCGACTTCTTCGCCGAGGACGCCACCTTCTTCTTCCCGAAATGGGGGCTGGCCCGCGGAAAGGCCACCATCGCCCGGATGTTCACCGACCTCGGAGGCACCATCCAGGCGGCCACGCACCACCTGTGGTCCGTCAACTGGATCACCACCGGGACGGACCTGCTCGCGGTCGAGGGCACCACGCACGGCGAGCACCGCGACGGGCCCTGGCGGGCGGGCGTGCCCGAGTGGGGGGCCGGACGCTGGTGCGGAGTCTTCGAGGTGCGCGACGCCCTCATCCAGCGCGCCTTCATCTACCTGGACCCCGACTACGCGGGCAAGGACACCGCCCGCTACCCGTGGCTGTGACGTCGCACCCCCGGACCCCCGCCGACCCCCCTGCCAAGGAGCACTGATGGACGTCCTGGCCGCCTTGCAGCGCAGGCCCAGCCTCAACCTCTTCCCGATCGAGAACCGGCTCTCGCCACGGGCCGCCGCCGCCCTCGCCAGCGACGCGGTCAACCGCTATCCGTACTCGGAGACGCCGGTGGCGGTCTACGGCGACGTCACCGGCCTCAAGGACGTCTACGACTACTGCGTGGACCTCACCAAGGAGTTCTACGGCGCCCGGCACGCCTTCGTACCGTTCCTCTCCGGGCTGCACACCATGCACACCGTGCTCACCGCGGTGGCCCCGCCCGGCGGCCGGGTGATGGTGCTGGCCCCCGACGACGGCGGCCACTACGCCACCGTCACCATCTGCGAGGGCTTCGGCTACGAGGTGGACTACCTCCCCTTCGACCGGCAGCGCCTGGAGATCGACCATGCCGCGCTGGCGGCGCGTACGGCGGAGCGCCCGGTCGACGTCATCTACCTGGACGCCTCCACGGCGCTGCGCTTCCTCGATGCCCGGGCGCTGCGGGCCGCCGCTCCGGGGGCGATCCTCTGCCTGGACGCCTCGCACCTGCTCGGCCTGCTGCCCGCGGCCCCCCAGACCCTGGTCCTCGACGGCGGCTTCGACAGCATCTCCGGCAGTACGCACAAGACGCTGCCCGGCCCGCAGAAGGGACTGCTGGTCACCAACAGCGACTCCCTCGCGGAGAAGATGGCCGCACGGATCCCCTTCACGGCGTCCAGCTCCCACTCGGCGACGGTCGGCAGCCTGGCGATCACCCTGGAGGAGCTGATGCCGCACCGGGTGGAGTACGCACAGCAGATCATCGCCAACGCCCGCCGGCTGGCCGGTGAGCTGGCCGGGCTCGGCTTCGACGTGGCCGGCGAGGAGTTCGGCCACACCGATACCCACCAGGTCTGGGTGCACCCGCCCGAGGGCAACACCCCGCACGAGTGGGGCCGGCTGCTCACCCGCACCGACATCCGCACCACGACGGTGGTGCTGCCCAGCAGCCGGCGTTCCGGTCTGCGCCTCGGCACCCAGGAACTGACCCGCTGGGGCATGAAGGAGAACGACATGGCGCGGGTGGCTGATCTGCTGGCCCGGCTGCTGCTGCACCACGAGGACTCCGGCAAGGTCGCCGCGGACGTCGCCGACCTGGCCCGGGCCTTCCCCGGCGTGGCGTACGCCGGGGCTTCCGCCGCGGTGACGGCCGGCTGAGCCGGGACGGGGAGGTGCTGCGGCCCGGCCCGCGGCCGTGCCCGGCAGGAGCGAAGGAGACCCGTATGTCCCTTTCCGCGGCGGACAGTTCGCTGCAGCGCGGTACCCCGCAGCGCGGCACCCAGCAGAGCGGCCAGGCGTCCGTGACGGCCGGGCTGCTGCGCCGGGTGGCCGGCCACTACCCCACGGGGGTGGTCCTCGTCACCGGGCCGCGACCGGCACCCGGGCAGCCGCCACCCGCCATGGTGGTGGGCACCTTCACCTCGGTGTCGCTGCGCCCGGCGCTGGTGGGCTTCCTTCCCGCGAAGTCCTCGACGACCTGGCCGCGGATCCGGGCGGCGGGCCGCTTCTGCGTCAATGTGCTCGGTGCGGACCAGCAGCAGGTCTGCCGCCGCTTCGCCGCCGCCGACCCCCACCGCTGGGAGGTGCCCCACCGGGAAACCGCCACCGGTTCCCCGGTCCTGCTCGACGCGCTCGCCTGGTTCGACTGCGAGGTGGCGGGTGAGGCGGAGGCGGGGGACCACTGGTTCGTCACCGGGACGGTCCGTGACCTCGGGACCGGGCGGCCCGGTCCGCCCCTGGTCTTTCTGCGCGGCGGCTATGGCCACTGCGCCGAGGACACCGACGCCGCCCGGTCCGGACGGCCCGCCGGCCCGGACTGACCTCCGCCGCCGCTCGCTGCCGAGCCGCGCCGTACTGTCGCACGCGGCACGGCCCGTCGGGCGGCGCGACGGCGGAGGAGGTCCGGTCCGGCTCCGGCCGGCTGCCGTCAACGAGGTTCGTGATCGAGGTGCTGTGCGCCCGCGGTGCCGGTGCCGAGTTCCTGGAGAAGCCGGGCGAACGGCCACTGCGGCCGGTAACAGAAGTACTCGCCGCGCTCCTCGATCTCCTTGACGGCGGTGGCGCTCGTACTCCGGGCCTCGTCGTGGGCACCCGTACGGTGCAGGGCGTCGGCGAGCAGCCCGAGGTGCAAGGTGCGGCGCAGTACGGTCCGGTGCCGGACCGCGTCCTGCAGCGCCTTCCGCATCCGGGCCAGTCCCTGCTCGTGCATCCCCTGGTGCACCTCGGCCCAGCCGAGCGGGATGGCGAGCATGCGGTGCCAGAACGGGAGTTGGCAGCGGGCGGCGAGGTCCAGGCCCGCCCGGCCGGCCAGCCAGGCACCCCGTACGTCGTACTCGGTCACGGCGATGAGGGCGTCGACGTAACGGGCGAAGGCCCGGTCCCACGGCCGGTCGTAGCGGTCGGACTGGGTGAGGTGCAGAAGCTCCGACCGGTAGCGCCGGGTCTGGACCCGGTCGCCGTTGAGGCAGTGACCGAGCGCCAGGTAGGCCCGGTAGTCGATGCGCTGGTCCCTCAGCAGCGCGCTCGGGCGTAACGGCACGCGGGGGGATTCCAGCAGGGTGTCGATGATCCCGACGCCCTCGGCGAGCGCGGTGAGCGACTCGTCCAGCCGGCCGCTCACATACTGGGTGACCCCGCCCACGTAACAGGCCGCCGACCGGGCCTCCGGACCGCCGCCGTGGTCGGCCAGCTCGTAGAGCAGGCCGCCGATCTCGGCCGCCTCCGGGTACTGGCCCGCGGTGATCGCGCGCATCGCCTGTGCGTGCAGCAGCCCGGTGGGCTGGGTGCCGTCGAAGGCCCTCTCCAGCTTCTGGGCGTGCCAGAGGATCGCCTCGACCCGGGCCGAGCCGTAGCCTTCCATCAGGGCCTGCAGCCACATCATCCGCTTGCGCAGCTGCAGTTCCACGGCAGAGGTCGGCTCGTCCCCGGGCAGCGCCGCGACGACCGACGCCGCGGCCTCCAGCCAGTGCAGTGCGGCCGTATGGGAGAAGCGGGCCTGCTCCCGGTCGGCCAGGGTCAGCAGCGGGCGCACGCCCGCGCGGGCACCCAGGAGCCGGGCGGCCGCCAGGCAGTGGCGGCGGATCTCCGCGGCGTCGTCACCCGGCCGGCTCCGCAGCGCCAGGATGGTGGCCACCCGATGGTGCCACCGGGCGCGGGTGACCGGCTGGGTGGCGTCCAGCAGGAAGTCACGCGTCAGACCATGGGCGAAGGAGAGCCGGCCCTCCGTGGCCCGGTCGTGGCGCAGCAGGCCGGTCTGCACCGCGTCGTCGATCAGGGTCTGCGGCAGCCCGAGGGTGGACAGCAGGTCCGCGAGCAGGGGGCGGTGCACGTCCATGCCCATCACGGCGCAGAGGGTGAGCACTTCGAGCGTGTCAGGGGAGCATTCGCTCAGCCGCTCGTGGAGCACCTCGCGCACCTCGAACGGGACCGAGGGCCGCTCCCCGGCGGACTGTGCGCAGACCGCGCTGAGCAGGAGGAAGGGGTTGCCGCCGGAGGCGCGCTGGAGTTGCTGGGCCTTTCCGGGCGAGGGCGCCGCGCCGGAGGCCGAGGCGATCAGCTCCCGGCTCTGCTCCTCGGCGAGTCCCTCCAGCCGGAGCATGCTGCTGTTGCCTTCCTGGAGGATACGGCCCACGGCGCGGCGCACCGCCGGGTCCTTCGCCAGCTCGTGGTCGCGGAGGGTGGCCAGCACCAGGACCCGGGCCCGGCCGATCTGTTTGACCAGCAGTTGGAGCACTTCCAGTACGGGGGCCTGGGCGAGGTGCAGGTCCTCCAGAAGCAGGACCACGGGTGTCCGTTCCGCGGCGGCGAGCACGGCCTGGCAGATCCGCATCTGGTGGGTGAGGTGCTGCTCGGGCAGCCAGTCGGCCTGCGCGACGACGTCCACGGCGGCGGCCTCACCGGCCCCGCCCGTCAACTCCAGCTGCCGCACGATGTGTTCCCACGTCCAGTAGCCGGGATCCGGCAGGGTCCCGACGCAGTACGAGCGCGCCAACCGGAACTCGGTGGTGGCAAGACAGCGCTCGGCCTGCTGCAGCAGCCGCGTCTTTCCTATGCCCTGCTCGCCGTAGACCAGCACCACATGGCCCTGACCGCCGCGGGCGCCGGCCAGCAGCCGCTGCAGCCGCTTCATCTCCGCCTGACGGCCGACGAGCCGGTCACCCGGCGGCGGGGAGTCGGGTGGCTCCGGCTTCTCCGCTTCCGGCGGCACGGGTGCCGGGGCGGATGCCGAAGCGGGGGGTGCCGGCGTGGGGAGCGCCGGCGCGGGCGTGGTCCGGTCCGCCGGCTCGCGGACCGGTGCGGCCGGAAGCTCCTGCCGCAGGATCTTCCCGTGCAGCGCCTGCAGTTCCCGGCTGAGGTCGGCCCCCAAGTCCTCCGCCACCGCATGGCGCATCCGCTCATAGGTCAGCAGCGCCTCCGCCGACTGGCCGGAGTGGTACTGGGCCGTCATCAACTGCCCGCCCAGCCGCTCCAGTCCGGGATTGCGGCGGAGTTCCTCACCGAGCCGGACCGTCACCTCCTCGTAGGCGCCCAGACCGAGGCACGCCTGGGCCCACACCTCAAGTGCCCGGAGGCGGACATGTTCCAGGCGGTCCGCTTCCGCCACCGCGAACTCGTAGCCGTACAACTCGCCCAGGGGAGTGCCCTTCCACAGTTCCAGGGCGGCCCCCGCAGTCGAGCGTGCGGCGTCGAGATCGCCGGCCTTGATCAGTTCCCGGCACTCCCTGACCTTCACCTCGAAGACCGCGGCATCGACCAGCCGCGCATCGGCTTCGAGCAGATATCCCTGGAGGTGGTGGACGAGCCGGATCGAGCGGTCGTGGCGGGCCAGCAGCTTGCGCAGCCGGGACACGTACGCCTGCAGGGTCCCCGTGACCTGACTCGGTGGGCTGGACCCCCAGATCGCCTTGATGATCGTGGGCAGCGACACCACGTTGCCCACATGGATTAACAGAAGGGCGAGCAGGGCCCGCTGTCTTGGTGCACCGAGGTCGACCGTCTTCCCACTGGATCTCACACTCAAGGGGCCAAGGAGGTCGAACCGAAGCCCAGGGAAACGTGCATCATCTTTCATCGTGCATCCCGACTGGAGAGAATGACGGAAGAACATGAACGTAAACGGAAGCTGACGAGACCTCAGATTGTGGACGCAACCTGAGCTTTCCGAGGTCTCAGCGCGTTCCGGATCCGGGACTCCGGGCGGGAACAGGGGGAGTACCCGCCCGGAGCCGTTCCGGAGGGCGCGCGAAGGAAGAGCCGGCGTCGTGTGCGGACCGCGTGGTGCCGGTCGACGGGGCGAGGCCGTGCGGCCCGGCAGCTCCCCGTGCCGCATGCGCTGCGCTCAGCGCTCCACGGGAGGCGTCAGGCCCCCGCAGACGGCGGGCATGGCGACGGCTATAGCTCTTCATGCTGTAAATGATGACTTCCGCGCGAATTTTGGTTCATTCCCCAACGGAATTGTTGTTTTCTGAGTGGAGCTGCTATAGGTGCCTCCGATATGGGTAAGGGGCCTTGCCACGGCCGCCCCTCCGCCCGCCCGGGCGCGGGCGGCGGGCCGGGTGGTTCCGGACGGGAGAGGGCTGACCGGGACCGGGTCGGGATCAGTAGGTCAGTGCGTCGGACGCCGAGCCCTGCCAGTAGGTGACGGCGGCGTCGTTGTCCTTGTGCGTACCCGCGGGCAGGGTGAGCTTGAGGGGGGTGCCCGTCGAACCGGAACCGCTCCGCGGAGCGAAGTGCACCTCGAGGCGCTGGGCGGTGCGGCCACCGGAGTCATCGCCGCCCTCGCCGCTGAGCAGGATCGAGGCATAGGCGGACCGGCCCGGGGCGAGGGTCACGACGGCCTGCGGCTGGCTGTCCTCCATGATCCGGGTCGCCGACTGCTCGTCGTCGAAGCGCAGAAGGGGCGCCGAGTAGGCATGGCAGGAGCGCGACCCCGTGTTGGTGATCGTGAGGAGCAGGTGGTTGATGGGGCGTGTGACCTTGGTGATGACGGCCTTGGTGTTCGCTCCCGTACAGGTGTCCGCCGAGCCGTCCGCGGTGCCTCCGCCCTTTCCGGCGCTCTTGCCCTGACCGCCGGAGGCGCCCTGTCCGTTGCCGGAACCCTCTCCTTGCGTCTTGCCGGTTCCGCCGGGCTTGCCGTTCGCGGTGGCGCCGCTGGGGGTGGCGCCGCTCTCGGTGGCGCCGCTGGCGGTGGCCCCGGCCTCCGGGCGGGCCCCGGACGGAGTGCCGGACGCCGCCTCGCTGTCACCCTGGCAGGCGGACAGCGACAACCCCGCGAGAAGGGCGGCGGTGGCGGCGGCAGCGGTACGGGATCGGACGGTGCGCATGGTGATTCGGTTCTCCTAGCAAGTGGTTTCAGCGGTGGGTGATCAGCGAGATCACCACCACGGCACAGATGATCAGCACGGCGATGGCGACACCATCGCTGGTGCACCAGCGGGTTCGCATGGCGCCTCCGGTCTCGGTGGTGCTGCTCACAGCGTGCGGGGTATGCGTGCGTATGCCAACGATTCCGGGACAATGAGAGAAGCCGGAACGCTGAAACAGGTGCTGACCTGGGGGAATGCCCACTCCCTGGAATGCTGTCCTGGAACGGCGGAACGAAGAGGGGAGCAGGGTGGGGACAGAGACAGAGGGATTTGCGGGCCTGCTACGCCTGTTGAAGGAACGCTCCGGCCGCAGCTATGGCGTCCTCGCCCGGCAGGTGCACATGAGCGTTTCCACGGTGCACCGGTACTGCAACAGCGGTGCCGTACCGATGGACTTCGCGCCCGCCGACCGCTTCGCGAGGCGCTGCGGCGCGACAGCGGACGAACTGGTGGAACTGCACCGGCGCTGGATCCTCGCCGACGAGGCCCGAAGACGAAGCCGTGCGACGTCCGCCTCGACCACCTCGTCCACCGCTGTCACCGCACGGGCAACAGCTGCCGACGCCGCGGGTGCTCCGGCCGACGTGCCGGAACCCTCGGCACACAGAAACGCTTCCGCTCCGACGGAGACGTTCTTGGCCACCGCACCGACGAGCCCCGGCCCCCTCGTCGGTCGCGGCACCGAGGTCGAGCGCACCGCCGAGTTACTGCGGATGCCGGCCGGCACGGATCCGGTCCTGATCGTCACCGGAGATCCGGGTGCGGGCAAGACCGCACTGCTCGACGTGGCGCTCCACACGGCCCGCGCGACCGGGATGCGGGTGCTACGGGCCGAAGGAGCGGAGCCCGAGGCGGAACTCGCCTTCTCCGGGCTGCACCAGCTCCTGAGCCCGGTGCTGGCAGAGGCGGAAGGGCTGCCCGTCCGGCAGCGGGGAGCACTGCTGGCCGCTTTCGGGATGAACACCCAGGAAGCGGAGCGTGATCCGCTGCTCATCGGGCTGGCGGCCTGCACGCTCCTGGGCCGGGTCGCAGAGCGCAAGCGGCTGCTGGTCGTGGTCGACGACGCCCACTGGATCGACGCGGACTCCCTGCGCACGCTGGGTTTCGTGGCCCGGCGCCTGCACGGTCACCAGGTGGTGCTGCTGATCGCGGCCCGTGACACCGCCCGGCTCACCGGACTGAACCGGGGCCACCGCACCCTGGAGCTCGGTCCGCTGGACACGGCCGCCGCCAACCAGCTGCTCGATCAGCAGGGTTGCCCGCCCACCGGCCTCACCCGCCTGCAGGTTCTCGACCAGTCGGTGGGCAACCCCCTGGCCCTGATCGAGTTCGCCGCGGCCCATGCGGCCGGCCGGGCCGCGCCCGTACGCAGCGGTGAACCCCTCCCGCCCACCGAACGGCTGGAACGGTCCTTCGCGCACCGGTGGCGGCAACTGCCCGAAGAGACCCGGCAGATACTGCTGCTCGCCGCCGCCGACACCACCGTGGTCACCCTCCACGACCCCCGGGTGTGGCTGCCGGCCGAGGACGCCGGGCTGGTGCGGCTCCAGTCAGGCGGTGTCCGCTTCCATCATCCGCTGGTCCGCTCCGCGCTCTACCACGCCGCCACACCGCAGCAGCGGCGACAGGCACATCTGGCCGCGGCCGCGGCGCTGGCCGACGCTCCCGACCGGCAGTCCTGGCACCGTGCGGCGGCGGCCACCGGACCCGACGAGGACGTCGCCACCGCCCTGGAGCGAACCGCCGAACGGACCTGGCAGCGCGGCGGATACGCGGAAGCGGCCACGGCATGGAACCGTGCGGCCGAGCTCAGCCCGGTGCCGGACGAGGGCGCCCGCCGCTTCGTCCACGCCGCGCAGTCGGCGATCCTGTCCGGCCAGATGTCCTGGGTCGAGCAGCTGACCGACCAGGCCCTCGCCCTCACCGACGACCGGTCCCTGCGCGCTCTCGCCGCGCTCCGCGCGGGGCAGGCGCTGGCGCTGACCCCGCAGCGGGCGGTCGCCGCCGGTGTCCTGCTGCGCACCGCCGAGGACTGCCTGGCGGTGTACCCCGCCCTCGCCCGGGAGGCTCTCGCCACCGTGGCCCTGGTCGCCTACTACACCGGCGATCCCGCCCAGCAGCGTGCGGTGGAGCAGTTGTTGCCCCGGACCGGAGGAGAGCGGGGCAAGGATCTCGTCCGGCTCTGGACCCAGGCGCTGACCGACCCCTCGTCCGACCGGGTGGGGCTCCTGGCCGACCTGCACGCCCTGGTGGGGGACGCCAACCCGCCCGGGGAGCTGACCGCCCTGGGCACCATCGCCTGGCTGCTCGACGAAACCTCCCTGGCCCTCACCCTGTTCCACCGGGCGGCCCACCGGCCGACGGGGCCGCCGTTCCCCGCCGGCCTGCGCTGCGCGGCCGGATGGGCCAACTTGGAACACGGGGACTGGGACCAGGCCAGGAAGGTCGCCGACGCCTCCGCGCAGGGGGCAGCCGACTCCGGCCTCGCCCACACCGCGGCCGCGGCGCTGGCACTCCACGCCGGTCTGTCCGCCCTGCAAGGGCAGACCGAGGCGGCACGGACGGCCGCCGAGGAAGCACTGGCCTCCGTCACCCCCCACGGCAGCGGGGCGGTGGTGGTCCGCGCCAGATGGGCCCTGGGCATGGCGGCCACCGCCGAGGGCGACCACGACACGGCATTCGCGCACCTCCGCATGCTGTTCACCGCCGACGGCAAGGAGGCGCACTACCACGCCTCGCTGCCCGGCCTCGCCGACATGGCGGCCGCCGCCGCACGCACCGGCCGCCACGACCAGGCAACGCTGATCGTCGAGCAGGCGGCGGACCGCCTGGAACACGGCTCGCCACGGCAGCGGACCGCGCTGTCCCGGGCGAGGGCACTGCTCGCCGGTCCCGCCGCCGCACCGCACTTCACCGCGGCACTGGCGCAACCCGGCGCGGAGCACCGGCCGTTCGAGCACGCCCAGACGCTCCTGGACCACGGTGAATGGCTGCGCCGACGGCTGCGTACCGGCGAGGCCCGGGTCCCGCTGACCACCGCACTGGAGATCTTCCGGCGACTGGGTGCACAGCCCTGGGCCGCCCGCACCACGTCCGAACTGCGCGCGGCCGGCATCCGGCAAACCGCCCCGGCACCCCACGCCCTGCAGGCCCTCACCGCACAGCAGCAGCAGATCGTGCGCCTCGCGGCACAGGGGCTGACGAACCGGGAAATCGGCGAGCGCCTGATGCTGTCCCCGCGCACCGTCGGATCCCACCTCTACCGCTCCTTCCCCGAGCTGGGCGTCACCACCCGCGCCCAACTCCGCGACCTGCTGGACCAGTTCTCAGCGGCAGGCACCCCGCCGGAACGAGCCTGACAGCCCCTCTCCCAGCCCGTCACCGGCCCTGCCGCGCCCTCGCCCGCTGCCGTTCGGCGCCGTCGTGAGCGGCCGACTGCCCTCCCGTCCACCGCGAAGTGCAGTCATCCGTCCGATGCGCCCGCCCCATGGGCCGCCCCAGGATGGCGTCCGGCACACCGTTGCCCGTGAGGAGAAAGGCAGTTCCCGTGGAGTCGATGGTTCTGGGCGACGTGGAGATCACCCGCGTGGTGGAGAAGGAGTGGCGCACGCGACCGCCCCACGAGATGTTCCCCGAGCTCGCGCCGGAATTCTGGGAGCGCAACAGATCTTGGCTGGCGCCGGAGTTCTGGGACGCCGACGACGGGCGGCTGGTCAGCTGTACGCAGACCTGGGTGCTGCGCAGCGAGGGCAAGGTCGTGCTGATCGACACCGGCATCGGCAACCACAAGCAGAGGCCCGGCGCGCCACCGTTCCATCAGCAGAACAGCGACTTCCTCGGCGCGCTCGCCAGGGCGGGGGTCGAGCCGGAGGACGTCGACATCGTGGTGAACACCCATCTGCACGCCGATCACGTCGGCTGGAACACCCGTCTGACGCAGGGCGAATGGGTGCCCACCTTCCCGAACGCGACCTATCTGCTGCCGGAGCCGGACCACCACTTCTGGAACCCCGCCCATGACCTCGCGCGCCGCTCGGGCGCCGCCAACCGGAACGTCTTCGAGGACAGCGTCGAGCCGGTCGTCCGGGCCGGCCGGTCCCTCCTGTGGCGCGACGGGTACGACATCGACGCCCACCTCCGTCTCGAACCCGCTCCCGGGCACACCCCGGGATCCGCGGTGGTCGTGCTGGAGTCGGGGACGGATCGCGCCGTCTTCGCGGGCGATCTGCTGCACAGCCCCGCACAGGTCGTCGAGCCGGACTGCAACAGCTGCTTCTGCGAGGACCAGGAGCAGGCACGGGCCTCCCGCCGCCGGGTGCTCCAGTGGGCAGCCGACCACACCGCCCTGGTCCTGCCCGCTCATGTACGCGGAAGTGCCGCCTTCGAAGTGGCCTCCCGCAGGAGCGCCTTCGCGATCACCCGCTGGGCGGACCGTCACCCGGGCTGCCGCGCACAGGGGGAGGAGTAGCACTCCCATGCCTCACCGCGTACGTGTGAAGACCTCCGCAGGCACGGTCCTGGGCCGGCAGGACGCCGGGGTGAGCGTCTTCTGGAACATCCCCTATGCGGCCGCTCCGGTCGGTACCGGGCGGTTCGCGGCGCCCGTGGCTCCGGCGCCGTGGAGCGGTGTACGGGACGCCGGTGAGCCCGGCCCCACCGCCCCCGCGGCGCTGCGGGCGGGCTTCGGCCCCCTGGACATGTCGGCCCTCCTGGGCTCCGGGTGGGTCGCCGGAGAGGACTACCTCGGCGTCAACGTGTGGACACCGAGCCCGCACCGGGACCGGCTGCCGGTGATGGTGTACGTGCACGGCGGGGGCTTTCTCAACGGCTCCGGACGTGCGGAGCTCTACGACGGCACCGGTTTCGCGCGCGACGGTGTCGTACTGGTGACGCTGAACTACCGTCTGGGCGCCGCGGGTTGGCTGGACGTGCCGGGAGCGCAGGCGAACCGTGGTCTGCTGGATGTGATCGCGGCGCTCGGCTGGGTGCGGGACAACATCTCCGGTTTCGGCGGGGACCCGGACCGGGTGACGGTGTTCGGCCAGTCGGCCGGGGCGATGATCGTGGCCGCGCTGCTGGCCGCTCCGCAGGCCGAGGGGCTGTTCCGGCGTGCGATCAGCCAGAGCGGCAGCGGTCTGTGCGCGTTCGCTCCGCGGCAGGCCGAGCGGGTCACCCGCGCGGTGGCGGCTCGGCTCGGCATCGCCCCCTCTGCCGGTGCATTCGCCGGCATCCCTGACGACCGGCTGGTGTCCGCGGTGGCCGGGCTCGGCCCGGTCGACGTCGCCGGCGACGGCTACTACGACACGTCTTTGGGCAGCAGCCCGTTCAAGCCCGTTCTCGACGGTGCCGTGCTGTCGCAACAGCCGGTGGACGCGGTGGCCGGCGGCAGCGGGAGCGCGGTGGACCTGCTCATCGGCACCAACGCCGACGAGGCCAACCTGTACGTCGTGCCGGCCGGGCGGGCCGCGCGGATCACCGAGGCGGAGGTGTCGGCCGCCGCGGCCCGCCGCCACCCGGACCCTGTGGCACTGGTCGCCGCACACCGGGCGCAGCGGCCGGACGCGTCCCCCGGCGAGCTGCTGGCGCACCTGGTCACCGATGCCTTCACCGAGGGAAGCAGGCAGCTCGCGGACGCCCATGCCGCTCGTTCGGCGGCCGGCACCCACGCCTATCTGTTCCGTTGGCGGCCGGCTGCGTTCGGCGGCTCCCTCGGTGCGTGCCACTGCGTCGAGCTGCCTTTCGTCTTCGACCGCACCGAGTTGCCGGGGCTCCGCGGGCCCCGGGCACTGCTCGGGGACGGGGACCTGCCGCCGGACCTCGCGTCGCGCATGCACCGGGCCTGGATCAGCTTCGCCGCGACCGGCGATCCGGGCTGGCAGCCGTACCGGACCGAGGACCGAGCCGAAGAGCGAACTGAGGACCGGGCCGAAGAGCGGACCGAGGACCGGGCCGACGACCGGGCCGTCCAGATCATCGACGAGCGGTGGACGATGGCGCAGGTGAGAGGGGCGAGCAGCGGCGCTTGAGGGAGCCGGGGAGGCGGGCGGGGGAGGCGCGGGTGCCGAGGCGGCCATGGCCGGGAGAAGACCGTCGGAAATTTTTTCAAGCCGGCACCAATCCGGGGGCGTTGCGGCTCCGAATCACGCTCGACACCTCACCGAGGTGTTGCTGTCGAACCCGGACGACGTGCGGTCCCCCCTCCTCCGCGGAGGCCGCCGGAAAAGGAACGATCGTGATAGCCAAGCGCACCAGCCGCCTCGCCGTACTCGTCGCTCTGCCCGCCGCCCTGGCCCTCACCGTGGGCGCCTCCTCCCAGGCCGTCGCCGAGGGCACCGGAGCGTTCCAGATCAACCTGGCGCAACTGAACGACTCCGGTTCCAAGGGCACGGCGATGCTCAGCCTCCAGGGCAACCGGCTGACCGTGAAGATCGAGTCCGAGGGACTCGTACCCGGACAGCCCTCCGCCCAGCACCTCCACGGCTCCACCGACGGCCATGACTTCCACTGCCCGGACGCCAGCGACGACACGAACGGTGACGGCGTCCTCAACAACACCGAAGCCACGGTCGATTACGGCGACATCAACATCTCGCTCACCACCAAGGGACCCACGGACATGGCGAGCGGTCTCGCCGTCGACCGGATGCCGGTGGCGAACGCACAGGGCAAGGTCTCCTACGAGCGCACCCTCGCCGTCTCCCAGGACGTGGTCGAGCACATCAAGGACCTGCACATCGTGCAGCACGGCATCGACCGCAACGACAACAAGAAGTACGACTTCGAGGGGGCGGGCAAGAGCGAACTCGACCCCAAGCTCCCCCAGGAGGCCACCGCACCGACCAACTGCGGTGAGGTCCTGGGCGCCGCGGTGGGTTCCATTCCGGTCGGCGGGGTCGAGACCGGCACCGGGCCCGCCGAGGAGGACGGGGTGCCGGCCGCGGTGATGGGCGCCGGCGGGGCCGCCTTCGTGGCGACGGCCGGTGCGCTGCTCTTCGCACGGCGGCGGAAGTCCGTGCTCGCCGCCGGGCGGGCCGAGGGCAACGGGGCCGCCGCGTGAGCCGCCGGAGCGAGGACACCATGATCACCGTACGCCGCCGGGGCCACCGCGCCACCGGCTACGCCCTCGCCGCGGCACTGTCTGCCGTGCTCCTCGCCGGGTGCGGAGGGCAGGACGCCGCGCCGCCCCAGTCGCTCCCCGCCGGGCAGCAGCCGGGTGGCGGCGGGCAGTCGTCGGACGGCGAGGCGGCGGGCGGTGAGGCGGCGGGTGGCGGGTCCGGGAGCCAAGCAGCCGCCAGCATGCCGAAGTCGGCTCCGCAGCGGCTCTCCATCCCGTCGCTCAATGTCTCCTCCTCGCTGGAGACGCTGGGACAGCAGAAGAACGGGACCATGCAGACCCCCCGGGACCCCGACAAGGCGGGCTGGTACCAGCCGGGGCCGACGCCCGGCTCCAAGGGACCGGCCGTGATCGCCGGCCATGTCTCCTGGAACGGCAAGCCGTCGGTGTTCCACAAGCTGACGTCGCTGAAGCGCGGGGACAGCATCGAGGTGGCCCGGCAGGACGGGAAGACGGCCAAGTTCACCGTCGACCGCATCGCCCAGTACCCGAAGAAGAAGTTCCCCACGCTCGAGGTGTACAAGAACCTCGATCACGCCGGTCTCCGCCTGATCACCTGCGGCGGTGACTACGACAAGGGCCAGCATTACTACCCCGACAACGTGGTGGTGTTCGCCAGCCTCACGGGCAGCGCGTAGACCGTACGCGCGCCTTCCGGCCGGCGGTCCGGCGCCCTCGCACGGGCGACCGGGCCGCTCGCCGGTGCCACCGGCCTGAGGACGAGCGGGGGAGCGGGGGAGCGGGGGAGCGCGACCAGGGCGCGGGGCGGACGGTGGCAGTGCGGCGGCAGGGGCGACCGGCTCGCGCCTCCGGGGCTCGCATCCCGCCGTCCCCGGTCCGTCCGTGCCGGGGCGCCGGACCGCCCGCACCCGTCGACCGCCATACTGCCTGCGATCTTTCTTCGCGCCCCGAAGGGAACTTCGCAACGTGTCCTCCACCGCCCCTCTCCCCGTCACGCGCACCCGCGTCGTCATCGTCGGCGCCGGTCCCGCCGGGCTCATCGTGGCGAATCTGCTGCGCACCGCCGGAGTCGACTGTGCGCTGCTGGAGGCGGAGAGCAGGGAGTTCATCGAGCAGCGGCCGCGCGCCGGGTTCCTGGAGGAGTGGGCGGTGCGCGCGCTGGACCGGCGCGGGCTGGCCGACGGGCTGCTCGAACGGGCGGGTACACAGGGCGAGTTCGAGTTCCGGTTCGACGGGGAGCGGCACACGGTACGGACGGCGGAGCTGTCGGGGCGCCACCACTTCGTCTATCCGCAGCCCCTGTTGGTCACCGACCTCATCGCCTCGTACGCGGACCGGGCGGAAGGCGAGGTCCGCTTCGGGGTACGGGAGGTGGCACTCCATGACATCGACAGCGCCCGGCCGGCGGTGTCGTACACCGATCCGGTGACCGGCGCCCGGCACCGGATCGAATGCGACTTCATCGCGGGCTGCGACGGCGCCCGCGGAGTGACCCGGGCGGCCGTCCCCACCGGCCGGGCGGCCGTCACCCGCCATGACCACGGCGTCGCCTGGCTCGCCCTCCTCGCCGAGGCACCGCCGTCCGCGGACGGGGTGGTCTTCGGCCTCCACGAGCGCGGATTCGGTGCCCAGATGGCCCGCAGTCCCCAGGTCACCCGCTATTACCTGCAGGTCGCGCCCGGGTCGGACGCAGAAGACTGGTCGCATACGCGGGTGTGGGACGAGCTGCACCGACGGCTGGCCGCCGACGGCGCCCCGCCGCTGACCGAAGGTCCAGTGATCGAGAAGGTGGTCCTGGACATGCACAACTACGTGGTCGAGCCGATGACCTTCGGCCGCCTCCACCTGGCGGGGGACGCGGCGCATCTGGTCGCGCCGATCGCCGCGAAGGGCATGAACCTCGCGATCAATGACGCGCTGCTGCTCGGGGACGCGCTGATCGCGCACTACCGGGGCGACGACAGCGGGCTGGCCGGATATTCCGAGGCGTGTCTGCGGCGGGTCTGGCAGTACATGGAGTTCTCGCAGTGGCTGTCGGACGTGCTGCACGGCGCCTCGTCCGGTGACCGCTTCCAGGCGGGCACGGCCCGGGCGCGGCTGCGGAGGCTGCTGGGGTCCGAGTCCGCGGCGAAGGCGTTCGCCCGGCTGTACATGGGTGAGGAAGCCGATCTGTGAGGCCGTGCGGGACCGGGCGGGCGGCACTTCCGTGGGGTGATTCACAAACCGGGAGGGGGTGCGGCCCCGCAGGCCTGGGTACGCGGCCTCGTGATCGCCGGGCGAGATACCGTTGAGAAGTGGTAGAAAGTCGGCGAAAAGCATCGCTGAGTCACTGAGGAAGGAGACGTATGTCATCGAAGCGCCGTCGTAAGAAGAAGGCCCGTCGCAAGAACGGTGCCAACCACGGCAAGCGGCCCCAGTCCTGAGCGAAGGCTGCGACCGACCTCGCCGATGGGGTTTCTGTGGGCTCCCCGTGTCCGTGCTTCCGCGGACGCGCGGAGCCCACAGCCGTAGGACGCCCCGGCTCATGCCCCGACTCACGCCTTCGTCAGCGCCTCGGCTATCCGCTGGGAGGCCTGTATCTGGGTGGCATCGCGCCGGGTCGGGTTGAACGAGAAGACCGCGCGGCGCTGTTGGTCACGGGTGGCGACCATGGCCGAGCAATAGCCGTACCGCTCGCCGGTCTTGCCCCACAGGGTGATGCCGTTCATCGTGACGGTTTGCAGGCCCGCGGCATAGCGCGCCGGGCCGCCGTCCACCATCCGCACCTCGTCCGGCGGCAGGGTGAACATCCGCTCCAGCTCATGGGGCGGCAGGAGTTCGCCCGAGAACAGGGCGGTCAGGAAGCGGTCCAGATCGCCGGTGTGGGAGATCATCTCGCCCCCTCCCCAGGCGGCCGACTGGTCGAACTCGGTGATGTCCAGCAAGGACCCGTCCGTCATCCTCATGTAGCCGTGCACATGCGGCCCGTGGATCCGTGGGTCGTTGCCGGGCACGCTGGTGTGCCGCAGGCCCAGCGGGCGCAGAATGCGACGGGCGATCACCTCGCCGTACCGGCGCCCTGTCAGCCGCTCGATCAGCAGCGCCAGAAGGATGTAATTGATGCTCCGGTACTCCTGTTTGGTGCCGGGAGTGAACTTCATGGGGCCGTGCGTCACCCGTGCCACGAGCTGTTCGGGCGTCCACCGGTCGTAGCGGTGCCGGGCGATCTCCTCCGGGGAGGTCGGGTCGTAGGGCGGGTCCTGCTCGTCGGGGAGCCCGCTGGTGTGGTTCAGCAGCTGTAACACCGTGATCGGCGGGAACTTCGACGGCAGCAGTCCGGGCAGCAGACGCTGGACCGGCAGCTCCGGTGACAGCCGGTGCTCGGCGGCGAGCTGCAGCACCACCGTCGCCACGAACACCTTGGTGATGCTGCCGATCCGGAAGGTGTCCCGCTCATGGACCCCGCGGCCGGTGGCCCGGTCGGCGACGCCCGCGTTGCCGTACCAATGGCCGGCCGAACCGGTCACCCGCAGCTGGGCCGCGGTCAGCTGCGGGTGCTCCAAATCGGAGAGGGCGGCACGCAGCGCGGGCACATTCAGCGGAGGGACGGGGGCGGGAGCGGGCGGGTTCCGACGGGCCGGACCACCGCCCGACAGGGCCGGGGCCGGACGCGACGCGGCTCGGGCCGGACCCGCCGTCGCGGCGACCACCGCACCGGACAGGGCGGCCCCCACAACTGCCCTGCGGGACAAGGAAGAAAGGCTCATGTCGAACAGCTTTGCGGTCGCGCGCCGCGAGGTCGTCAGGGTCCTCCCTGACCCGCCCCTGAACCACCCCGCATGCGCCCCCGGATACGCACCCCGAGCCACGCCCCGGCCCACGCCCACATCCGGCCCACGCCGCGGCGGCGTCCGAGTAGAGGGAGCCCGGGCAGCGGTTTAGCGTGGAAGGGAGTTTCGCCTCCCAGGAGGGGCTGTTGCCATGTCACTCGGCACGACGGACAAGGCCGCCGGGGGCCGGTTGTCGCAGTTTCTCGACAGCCCCGTCATCGGCATGTCGCCCTGGATCGCGATGTCGGTCATTGTCGGGCCGGGCCGCTTCGAGCTGGCGGTCGCCATAGCCCTGGCCCTCGCCGTGGCGCTCGTCATCGTCGGCCGCATACGCCGCCCCGGGAGTTCCTTCAAAATCCTTGAGATTGCCGATGTGGCGTTCTTCGCGGTGATGGCGGTCATCGGCATCTTCGCCTCCCCGGGCGCATACCGCTGGCTGGAGGATTATGCGGGGGAGGTCGCGAACATCGCACTGATGGCGATCGCCCTCGGGTCCATGGCGTGCCGGGTGCCGTTCACCCTGCAGTACGCCCGGGAACAGGTGCCTCGCGAGTACTGGAACGAGCCCAGATTTCTGCGGACCAATTACTACATCACGGGTGCATGGGGTGCCGCATTCGCGGTGGCGGCGATAGCGGGGGCGTACGGCGACCTCGTGCTGCACAATTCCAATAACCTGTGGACGGGCTGGATCATCCAAATCGGGGCCATCATCGCGGCCTTGCAGTTCACCGAGTGGTACCCGGACGTGGTGCGGGCGCGTTCGCTGCGCGAACGGAATCTTCCCGGCCCGCCCGAACCCCCGGTGAGCGACTTCCTCATCCCGCTGGCGGGCTATCTGACCCCGGTGGGCATACTGGTGCTCGCCTTCGGCGCCGGGCCGGTGTGGCTGGGCGTGGTGCTGATCGTGCTCGGGGTGATGCTCGCCAAATCGCTGTCCCGCCCCAAAGAGGCAGAACCCGACGCCTCGGGGTAAGGGGTTGACGGCACCGGGTGCCAGGTGATCTAGAATCGGCGGATGATCTTTATCGTCGTCAAGTTTCCCGTGAAGCCCGAGTACGCCGAAGAGTGGCCGCAGCACGTCAAGCCCTTCACCGACGCGACCCGCGCCGAGCCCGGCAACCTGTGGTTCGAATGGTCCCGCAGCATCGAGGACCCGAACACCTATGTCCTGGTCGAGGCATTCAAGGACGACGCCGCCGAAGCGCATGTGAATTCCGACCACTTCCGCGCCGGGATCGAGCAGATGCGCCCGCTGCTGCGCCGCACCCCCGACATTGTGAGCACCACCATCGAGGGTGCGGACGGCTGGAGCGCGATGGGTGAGATCACCATCGACTGAGGTCGACTGAGATCGACTGAGATGGGCGAGATCACATCGGCTGAAGGGCGCCGGAGCACCGGCTGAAGGGCGCCGGAGCACCGGCTGAAGGGCCGAAGCGGGCCCGCCGAGGCCCGCCGGCCCCGCTATGCCTCCTTCACCAAGTGGCTGATGAACCAGTCCCGGGCGAGGTCGGCGACCTGTTGCAGGGCGCCGTGCTCCTCGAAGAGATGGGTGGCGCCGGGAATGATGTCGAGGCGGGTGGTGCAGCGCAGCGCCGCCTCTGCCTCCCGGTTGAGGTCGATGACCAGGCTGTCGTTGCCGCCCACGATGAGCAGTGTCGGCGCCCGTACCCCCGGGAGCAGCGGTCCGGCGAGGTCGGGCCGGCCGCCGCGGGAGACCACCGCTCCGACGTCCGCGCCGGGAGAGGCGGCGGCCCAGAGCGCCGCCGCCGCACCGGTGCTCGCGCCGAAGTAGCCGACCGGTACGGCGGTGCGGTCGCGCAGCCAGCCGGTGGCGTCCGTCAGCCGCTCCGCAAGGGTGGCGATGTCGAAGACGTTCGCCCGGTGGGCTTCCTCGGCCGGGGTGAGCAGATCGAAGAGCAGGGTGCCCAGGCCCGCCTCGTTCAAGGCCGTGGCGACCAGCCGGTTGCGCGGGCTGTGGCGGCTGCTGCCCGAGCCGTGCGCGAACATCACCACCGCCCGGGCGCCCGCCGGCAGCTTGAGGTCCCCGGTCAGCCGGACCCCGGCGGCGTCGATCGCCACCTCCTCCTCGACCTCCTCGTCCGCCGCGGCCTCCGCGTCCGGAGCGGAGCCCTCCGGACCGGGCCCGGCCGCGGCCTGCGCCAGCAGCGAGACGACTTCGTCGTCGGGGGTCTGGGAGAAGTCCTGGTACCACTCGCCGACGGCGGAGAAGGCGAACGGGGTGGAAAGACAGACGAATTCATCGGTCGCGCCGCGCAGCCGCTCGGCCGCGTCCGGGGGCGCCACGGGTACGGCGAGCACCACCCGGGCCGCGCCGTGAGCGCGTACCACCTGGCAGGCGGCCGCCGCGGTGGCGCCGGTGGCGATCCCGTCGTCCACCACGATCGCCGTCCGGCCTTCGAGGGAGAGCCGCGGCCGCCCGGCACGGAAACGCTCCGCCTGACGGGCGAGTTCCGCGGCCTCGGCATGCTCCACGGAGGCCAGATCCGCCTGTTCGAGCCGGCCCCGGCGGACGATGTCGTCGCTGATCACCCGCACGCCGCCCTCACCGATGGCGCCGAATCCCAGCTCGCGCTGGTAGGGGACCCCCAGTTTGCGGACCACGATCACATCGAGCGGCGCGTGGAGCGCCCGCGCCACTTGGAAGGCCACCGGGACCCCGCCACGGGGCAGGCCCAGCACGACGGGATCTTCCCCCTCCAGGTGCCGTAGCGCTTCGGCGAGGCGGTGCCCCGCATCCGCGCGGTCAGTGAACAGCACAGTGTGCACCCCCTAGCCAGGGGAGACGGAAGCTGCGTTCACACCTCACTTCGAAATAACCCCATTCACCGTGACTTCGCAAGTCGGGCCGCGGGCGGGGCCCGGCCGTCCGCCCGGCCACCGCCGACCGTGGTTACCGTCGGCGTATGAAGGGAATCGGAGCGGTCCTGATCGATATCGACGGTGTCCTCACCGTGTCCTGGAAGGCGCTGCCCGGCGCGGTCACGGCCATGGAGCGGCTGCGCGCGGCCGGGCTCCCGCTGCTGTTGGTCACCAACACCACCTCGCGGACCCGCGCCGTGGTCGCCGGGCGGCTGGCCCGGGAGGGTTTCCCGGTCGACGTCGACGACATTCTGACCGCACCCGCCGCCACCGCCGCCTACCTGCGCGAACACCATCCGGACGCACGCTGTCTGCTGATCAACAGCGGTGAGGTCCGGGCGGATCTGGAGGGGGTGGAGGTCATCGGGGAAGGGACCGGCGAGGCGGGCCCAGGGGCGCCGGACGTGGTGGTTTTCGGCGGTGCGGGCGAGGAATTCAGCTACCCGGCCCTCAACACCGCCTTTCGCCATCTGCAGCGCGGCGCCCGGCTGGTCGCCATGCACCGCAATCTCTACTGGCGTACGGCGGACGGGCTCGACCTCGACACCGGGGCCTTTCTGCCGGGCCTGGAACGGGCCGCCGGGGTCGAGGCGACGGTCACCGGGAAACCGGCCGGGGCATTCTTCGCCACCGCCCTGGCACAGCTAGGCGCCCCGGCGTCGGAAACGCTGATGGTGGGCGACGACATCGAGTCGGATGTGCTGGCGGCGCAGCGCTACGGCCTCACCGGGGTGCTCGTCAAGACCGGCAAATACCTGCCGGAAACCCACCGCGCGGCCACCGGTACCCCGGACCATGTCCTCGACTCCTTCGCCGAGCTGCCCGCCCTGCTCGGTCTGCCCGGTGCGCAGGAGCCGCCCGCCTCGTGAGCCGACGCCCTCGGCACGGTTCCGCGGGGATCACCCCGCGGCGGCGGCCCCGGCGCGCCGGTAGTGGAGCAGGACGACGCCGTTGCCGAAGGTCCGGGTCCCGGCGAGTTCCAGGGGCGTCCTGGTGTCCGACGTCCGGAACAGGGGCTTGCCCCGGCCGATGAGGACCGGGTGGACGAAGAGGCGGTACTCGTCGATCAGATCGTGCCGCCGGAAGGCCTCGGCGAGGTCGGGGCCGCCCAGCACCAGATCGCCGCCGGGCTGCGCCTTGAGCGCCATGATCTCCTCGGGGACGACGTCCCGCACGAGGGTGGAGTGGTAGCCGCCGGCGTCGTCCAGGGTCCGGGAGAACACGTATTTGGGCATGTCCCGCCAGATCCCGGCGAATTCGGCCATGGGGCCGGCATTGGCGGGGTCGGCGTCGGCGGTGGGCCAGAATCCGGCCATCAGCTCATGGGTGACCCGTCCGGTCAGGAAGGCGCCCATCGGCCGGAGCCAGTCGTTGAAGTACTGGTGCAGCTCGTCATCGACCAGGTGCCAGTCGATCTCGTGGTCCGGGCCCTCGAAGAAGCCGTCAACGGACACCGACAACGGCAGAATGATCTTTCTCATCGCGGACCTCACCGAAGTCATCGGGCCGGCCGGCACCGGCCGGAGGGCCCCAGTGTGCCCGGCGGACGCGGCGGCGGCCGGTACGCGCCCGTACGGCGCGCCGGGCGCCGGCCGCCGGTCAGGGCGGGTCGGTGAGCAGCGCCGCGATCTCCTCCGCCGTCCAGTGGCCCTCGGCTCCCGGGCAGCCGGCGAGATAGCCGGCGGCCCGGCGGGCGCTCCATCCGTGGGAGGCGACGATGCCGGCCCCGATATGCCGGAGGTAGGCCGCGGCAGGAGGGTTCACGGCGATGTCCTTGCTGCTCCACGGGGCGGTGAAGGTCAGCACCGGGTAGCCGTCCAGCAGCCCGGCACACACCAGCGTCTCGTACCGGCCGGGGCCGAGCCGGGACCGGCCGCGGGTGACGGCCTCCGTCAGATCGAGGTCCTCGCCGGGCTCCCGGTACATCTCCTGAGCGGCGATATCGGAGAACTGGGAGAGCGTCAGAAGGTAGCCCCGGGACGGCAGTTCGCCGCTTCCGGGCAGGTCGTCCGGCGGGGCGTCGGGGTCGTAGAAGGCCCTGCCGCCGGTCCACACCTGCGATTCGGTGGCGAAGTAGAGCAGTCCCGGCAGCATGATCGGTGCCGTACGGGCGGGGGCGCGCGGGTCCCGGCAGCCCGGGTAGCTGCGCAGTCCGCCGGGCGGCCGGCCGCCGGCCAGGTAGGCGGTGAGCCGGTCGAGAAGCATGTTGGAGCCGTAGGCGGCGTACCACAGGTGGCGTACGGGGGTGCGGCGCCGGACGGCGTCGGGGGCGTCGTCCAGGGCTTCGAGGCGTCGGGGCGGCCTGATCACGCCCTCACGCTACGCGGAACGGTCCGCCCGACGCGGCGCCCGACGGGGACACGGCCGTGCCGAGCGGGCGGCCGTGCGAGGCGACGACGTACGGGCGCTGACGTACAGACGATGGCGTACGGGCGTGACATACCGACGAGCGGCGAGGTCAACCTGGCTTGATCGTTACCACCCAGGGTTTTGCCGCGGAGGGTCTGGAGATGCGCACTGCACGGACAGGACCGGTCCGTACGACAACCGGTGTCCGGCCGGCGGCCGGATGCCGGGGGACGGAGGCAGTGTGGTGGACAAGATGCCAGGGCGAACCGACGCGGAGATACGCAGGACCGGGGCGGCGGGCGGCCGCCCCGCGAGGGTGCCGCACACGAGCCGGCGTCAGCTGCTCGCGGCCTCGACAGCGGCCGGGCTCGGACTGCTCACGGCCTGCGCGGGCACGTCCTCGCGCGCCGACTCCGCGTCCAGGGCCTCACCACCCGGCGGGCCGGGGTCGTCCTCCCCTTCGGGCCCGTCCGGCTCCGCGCCCTCGGGCCGCCCGACGAAGCGACGCCGTCCCGAACTCCCGCGTGGGGGACGGGAACTGTTCCCGCGGTACCGGCTGGTCGGGTTCTGTGGCCTGCCCGGCGCCGCGGCGCTCGGCCGGCTCGGGACCGGCGACCCCAAGCGGCGGGCCGCCGAGGCGGAGAAGGTGGCGCACTCCTACGCCGCGGGGCGGGAACCGCTGCCGGCGCTCGAACTCCTGGCGACGGTCGCCAACTCCTCGGCAGGACCGGACGGCATGTACCGCTCACGGACGCCCGACGCCACCATCCGCCGCTTCCACCGGGTGGCGCGCGACCGCCGCGGGCTGCTGCTGCTGAACATCCAGCCGGGCCGTGCCAGGGTGCTCGACGAGGTCAAGGCGCTGCGTGACTGGCTCGTCCACCCGGACGTGGGGATCGCCCTCGACCCGGAATGGGAGATGGGGCGCGGCGAGGTGCCGGGCGACACCTACGGGCACACCGACGGCCATGAGCTGACCGAGGTCGCCCGCTATCTGTCCGGGCTGGTCGAGGCGCACGATCTGCCGCAGAAGCCGCTGGTCTTCCACCAGGTCGCCACGTCCGTCGTGAGCAAGCAGTCGGCACTGCGCCCCCAGCCCGGTGTGGCGCTGATCAAGAGCGCCGACGGCATCGGCTCGCCCGGCCTGAAGCGCGGAACCTGGCACAAGCTGGTCGACGACCTGCCCGACGGCCTGCACACCGGTTTCAAGCTCTTCTACGAGGAGGACGCCGAGGGCAGTCGCCTCATGACGCCGAAGGAGGTGCTGGCCCTCCGGCCGCAGCCGGAGTATGTGATGTACGAGTGAGCCGCCCGGAACGCTTGCGTTCCTGACGGCTCAGGCGCTGGGCGGGGCAGCGGTCCGCCGCGCGACGGACACCGGTCTGCCCGCAGGTGCGGCGGCCGGTGATCCGTCGTCAGTACGCGTGCCTGTCCGGCCGGTTGGTCCACGCCGCATAGGCACTGGCGCCCAACTCGGGGTAGATCTGTGCGATCTTGATCCGTCGCTCGTCGAGCGGCCGCTGGAAGTCCTCGTACTGGAACGTGTCATCGAAGCCGATCCGCGCGGTGTCCGCCAGGTCGCAGCTGTAGTACACCGCGTCTATCCGTGACCAGTAGATGGCGCTCATGCACATCGGGCAGGGGGCACCGCTGATGTAGATCGAGCAGCCCTGGAGCATACGGGCGCGCTCCGCCACCGGGTCCGGTGACCCTTCGGGCCGGGGGACGTACTCCAGTGTGCTCTCGTTCTGATGCTCCACGGCGATGGTCGGAGCCTCAGGGTTGAGGACCTGGATGGCTTTGCTGATGGTCTCCATCTCGGCGTGGGCGGTGGGGTCGCCGGTCAGCAGAACGCGGTTCTGCCCACGGGCGAGGATGTCCCCGTTGCGGGTGATCACCGCGCCGAACGGGCCGCCCCAGCCGTTCTCCACGGATTCCGTGGCCAGCCGTACGGCCTCTGCGAGGAGTTCTTTGTCTTCCATCACGGACTCTCCGATCGGCATCGATTCCTCTGCGGAACGGACTGAAATAAATGCCCAATTTGCCCCGTAATTCCCTTATGTACTAGGCTACTCGATGTGAGTGCCCGTGCAAGCCGTGATTCCACGGCCCTCAACGCCACCGTCGTGACCTCGCAGAAGGTGCGCGAAGGCCGGGCCGACGAGTACCAGCGCTGGCAGGACAGGACGAATGCGGCGGCCCGCGAATTCGAGGGTTTTGTGGGTGCCGAGGTTTATCCGCCCGGCGCCGGTGAGGCCAACGAATGGGTGGCCGTTTTCCGCTTTTCCGCCATGGATTACTTGACCGCATGGCTGAATTCGGACCGGCGGCAGGAGTTGCTGGACGAGGCCCACGAACTCTTCGAGGGTCCGCCGACGCAGGAGGTGCTCCAGGGCGGCAGTCCCGCCCAGCCGGCCCCCCAGGTGGTCACGGCCGTGATCTCCCACGAGGTGAAGCCGGGCTGTGAAGAGGGCTTTCTCAACTGGCAGGAGAAAACGCTCGGGGAGCAGGAGAAGGCACCGGGCTTTATGGGCTCCGAGCTGTTCGCGCCGGTGGCGGGCGTCCAGGAGAACTGGGTTGTCGTCTTCCGGTTCGAGTCGCGTGAGTACCTCGACAACTGGCTCGGCTCCGACGTGCGCAAGAAGCTGTTGGAGGAGGGGAGCAGATATTTCACCTCCTACGACGTGCGCAAGGTCGGTTCGTCGTTCAGTGGCTGGTTCCGCTTCGATCACGGAGAGGACCGGAGCGCGCCGCCCAACTGGAAACAGGCGATGACCGTTCTGCTGGCGCTCTATCCGACGGTGATGGTGCTCAACCTGACCGTGGGATACGGACTGGAGAAACTCGAAATCCGGGAGTACATCGGCCTGTTCCTCTCCAATGTGCTGAGCGTCAGCGCGCTGACCTGGCTGCTGATGCCCACGGTGAACCGGGTGTTCGCCTTCTGGCTGGTGCCCGCCCGGGTCCGCACCCGTCGGGCGCAGGTGCTGGGCATCGCGCTGGTGGTGTTCTGCTATCTGGTGTTCATCGGCGTCTTCGGCATGATCACCGGCCAGATCTGGTGAGGAGGGCCCGATGCGCCCACGGGGAGCGGCAGTTGCGGCGGACATCGAGGGCACGCTGATCCGGCGGGGCGATCCCGGCTACGAGGACGCCCGGACCGGCGCGGTGTGGAACGAGGTCACGCCCCGGCGCTTCCCCGACGTCCTCGTGCGGGCCGCCACGGAAGCGGATGTGGTGCACGCCCTCACCTGGGCCCGCGCCCAGGGCCTGCGGGTCTCGCTGCGCTCCGGCGGGCACAACTGGTCCGGTGCACCACTGCGCGACGGGGGCCTGCTGCTCGACCTCTCCGGGCTCCGGCAGTGCGCCATCACGCCCGCGCACGGCAGCGAGCCGCCGACCGCCACGGTGGGGCCCGCCGCCACCGGTCAGGACCTGGTCGCGGCCCTCACCCCGCAGGACCTGGCCTTCCCCGTCGGCCACTGCCCCACCGTGGCGGTCGGCGGTTTCCTGCTCAGCGGCGGCCTCGGCTGGAACTCCCGTGCATGGGGGGCGTCCTGTGCCGACGTGCGGGAGATCCGGGCCGTCACCGCCGACGGGCGGACGGTCATCTGCAGCGACACCGAGTACCCCGAACTCTTCTGGGCCGCCCGGGGCGCCGGGCCGGGTTTCTGCGCGGCCGTCACCGGCTTCCGCCTCGCCCTGCACCCCCACCCCGCCTCGATCATGGCGACCGGCCTCACCTTCCCGCTGGACGAGGTCAGCCGGGTGACGGAGTGGGCGGAGCCGCTCGCCCGCCGCCTCCCGCCGTACGTCGAAACCGCCTTCGTCCTCGCGTCCTCCGGACCGCCGACCGAAAGTGCTCCGCGGGGACCCCGGATCACGGTCGCCGCCACCGCGTTCGCCGCGACGGAACGGGAGGCGCGGCAGGCGCTGGAGCCGTTCGCCGACTGCCCCTTCGGTGCCTGCGCCGTCACCCGGCGGCCGCCCGTTCCGGTGTCCTTCGCCGCCCTGCACGAGGGCGCGGCGGCGATCTGGCCCCCCGCACACCGGTATGCGGCGGACAACCTCTGGTCGCCGGAGAGCCACGCCACCCAGCTGACCCGGATCGCCGACGCGGTCGCCCACGCCCCCTCCGGGAAGTCCCTGGTGCTCTCGCCCGTACAGCCGGTCTCCCAGGAACCCGCACTGCTGCGGAACATGGCCTTCGCCCCGCTCGGCGAGTCCTACCTCGTGTGTTACGCGATCTGGGACGACCCGGCCGGGGACCAGGACAATGCGCGCTGGCTGCGGGACGCCATGGCCGCCGCGGACCCGCGGGGCGACGGCTGCCGCTACATCGCCGAGACGGACCTGGAGGCCGGCCCCGCACGGGCCCGGCGCTCCTACGCCCCCGCCACCTGGGACCGCCTCCAGGAGATCAAGGCGCAGTGGGACCCGGAAAACCTCTTCCATTCCTACCTCGCCCCGTGACGGGGCGGCCGGGGCGCAGGTTTGCCGCCCGGGCAAGCGGGGACGGCGCCGCGGGGGCACCATGGCCCTATGCTGCTGGCGCATCTCGCACAGGTGTCGGCCGACGTCGCCGCGACCTCGGCGCGTTCGCGGAAGATCGCGCTGCTGGCCGGGCTGTTCCGGGCCGCGGCGCCCGAGGACGTCCCCGTGGTCATCCCGCATCTCGCCGGACGGCTGCCCCAGGGGCGGATCGGGATCGGCTGGAGCGTGCTGCGCGAGCCGGTGCCGGCCGCGGACCGCGCCACGCTGACCGTACGTGACGTGGATACCGCGCTGACCGGCCTGGCGCGGGTCTCCGGGGCCGGGGCGCAGGCCGGGCGGCGTGCACGCGTCCGGGAGCTGCTGGCCGCGGCGACGGCGGAGGAGCAGCGCTTCCTGACCGGTCTGCTCACCGGCGAGGTGCGGCAGGGCGCGCTGGACGCCATCGCGGCCGAAGGGCTCGCCGCCGCGACCGAGGTGCCCGCGGCGGACGTCCGGCGGGCCGTGATGCTGGCGGGATCGCTGCCGGACGTGGCGCGGGCGCTGCTCGCCGAGGGGCCGCCGGCGCTCGCGGAGTTCCGGCTCACCGTCGGCCGGCCCGTCGGACCGATGCTGGCGCACAGCGCCAAGTCGGTGGCCGAGGCCGTCGACCGGCTCGGCGCCTGTGCGGTGGAGGAGAAGCTCGACGGCATCCGGGTCCAGGTGCACCGCGACGGCCCGGACGTCCGGATCCACACCCGCACCCTGGACGAGGTCACCGACCGGCTCCCCGAGATCACCGCGGTCGCCCGGGACCTGCCCGCCACCCGCTTCATCCTCGACGGCGAGGTGATCGGCCTGGACGGCGCGGGCCGGCCCCTGCCGTTCCAGCGGATCGCGGGGCGGTTCGGCTCGCGGGTGGACGTCTCCGCGGCGCGGGCCGCGCTGCCGCTGTCCCCGGTCTTCTTCGACGTGCTGTCGGTCGACGGCCGCGACCTGCTGGAACTCCCCGGCGAGCAGCGGCATACGGAGCTGGCCCGGCTGGTTCCCGAACCGTTGCGGGTGCGCCGCCAGGTGGTCGGCGACCCGGCCGACGCCGCCGCCCGCGCGGCCGCGGAGGAATTCTGGGCCGAGACCCTGCGCCGGGGGCACGAGGGCGTCGTGGTCAAGGCGCTGGACGCTCCCTACAGCGCGGGCCGCCGCGGCGCCGCCTGGCTGAAGGTCAAACCCGTGCACATCTTGGACCTTGTGGTGCTGGCCGCGGAGTGGGGACACGGCCGGCGCACCGGGAAGCTTTCCAACCTCCACCTCGGGGCGCGGGCACCGGACGGCGGCTTCGTCATGCTGGGCAAGACCTTCAAGGGGCTCACCGACGCCACCCTCGGCTGGCAGACCGAGCGGCTGCGGGAACTCGCGGTGGCGGACAACGGCCATGTCGTGACGGTGCGTCCGGAACTCGTCGTCGAGATCGCCTACGACGGGCTGCAGACCTCCTCGCGCTACCCGGCGGGCGTGACCCTGCGCTTCGCGCGGGTGGTGCGCTACCGGGAGGACAAGACGGCGGCCGAGGCGGACACCGTCGAGACGGTGCTCTCCGCGCACGACGGCGGGGCGTCGTAACCGCCATGGCCGGGAAACGCAGTGCCGGACTGCTGCTGTACCGGGGCACGGCGAGCGGTGTCGAGGTGCTCCTGGCGCACATGGGCGGGCCGTTGTGGGAGCGGCGGGAGGCGGGGGCGTGGTCGGTGCCCAAGGGCGAGTACGTACCACCCGAGGAAGCCTGGGACGCGGCCCGGCGGGAGTTCGAGGAGGAGCTGGGCATCCCGCCTCCCGAAGGGCGCTGTCTCCCGCTGGGCGAGGCCCGCCAGTCGGGCGGCAAGGTGGTGACGGTCTGGGCCGTCGAGAGCGATCTCGATCCGGAGCGGGTGGTGCCCGGCACCTTCGAGATGGAGTGGCCGCGCGGGTCCGGGGTGGTCGGCACCTTCCCGGAGATCGACCGGGTGGCCTGGTGGGGCCCGGAGGAGGCGCGAGCGCGGCTGGTGACGGGCCAGCGGGTGTTCCTGGAGCGGCTGGCGGACCGGCTCGCGACCGGGGGCTGACCGCGGGCGCCTCGCACTCCCCGGCTTCACCACCCCGCGGGCGGCACGCCACAACTCACCCTGGACACCTCCGTTCCACACCCGGCAGTCTGGCGGCGGGGCCGTCCGACCAGGTCCCGAACGGGGGGCCCTGGCGACAGGGTCATGAGCATGCCGCGGGGGCCGCATGTTGCGCATTCACTTCGAAGACCGGGATATCGCGCGGGTACAGATAGCCGACGCACCCGATCCACTGTGGGAAACGGTGCTCGCCCTGCACCATGTCGCACCGGCGGCGCGCGGGGTACCGGTGTACGGCGCCTGGCGCGCCCGGGCCCGCCGCGAACTGGACGCCCGGGGACTGTCCCGCGCCGCCCGGCTGATCAGCGCGCTGGCCCCGGCCGATGCCCGCTACTTCCCGGACTTCCTCACCCCCGACGCGGCCCGCGACGGGCTGGCCGCCGGGCTGGCGGCGCTGCGGGAGACCTCCCCGGTCCGGCTGACCGCGGAATCCGCCCGGGCCGCGCTGCCCGACCGGCTCCCGCGCTGGGCCGCCGCGCTGGCCGCCGGGAGCCGGGAGCCGCTCGACGAACTGGCCCGCGCGCTGGAGGAGGTGCACCGCGCGGTGATAGCCCCCGACTGGACGGAGGCGGCCGCCACGGTCGACTCCGACCGCGGCGCCCGCGCCCGCGCCCTCTGCCGGGGCGGTGTCGACGGCATGCTCAACAGCCTCCGCCCCGCGCTCCGTTGGGAGCCGCCGGTGCTGTACGTCGACTATCCCCAGGACCGCGATCTGCGGCTGGGCGGGCGGGGGCTGCGGCTGATCCCCTCCCACTTCTGCTGGCGCAGACCCATCGCCCTCGCCGACCCCGGCCTGCCGCCGGTCCTGGTCTACCCCGTGGAACACTCCACGGCCTGGGCACCGGCCACCACCCGCAGCTGTCATCCGCAGGCGCTGTCCGCCCTCCTCGGCCGCACCAGGGCCCGTATCCTCGCCGCGCTCGACGCGCCGACCACCACGGGCGAACTGGCCCGCCGCTTAAGGGTCTCCGCCCCCTCGGCCAGCGAGCACGTGAGCGCACTGCGCGAGGCCAACCTCGCCCGCAGCCGGCGCGACGGCGGATCGGTCATCCACGCCCTCACCCCGCTCGGCACGGCGCTGCTGCACGGTGAACTCGCCCCCGTACGCCTGCCGAATTGAGAGGTGCCGGGGCAGCGCGCCGCTCAAGGGGGGCTGACGGGTGCCCAGAGCCGGCCGGCGTCGCCCGCGGCCATGCTGCCCCGGTACTTCTCGATCTTGTGGTCGATCATCTTCAGGTTCTCCTGCGTCTCCGCCAGCTTGGCCAGGACGTCGGCGCGGTGGGCTTCCATGAGGGCGAGCCGTTCCGCCTCGTTGCCCGGTCCGGCGGCGACCAGTTCGGCGTACCGGCGGATGCCCCTGATGGGCATGCCGGTGGCGCGCAGCTTGGTGCAGATGACGATCCACTTGAGGTCGAGCTCGTGGTACCGGCGGCGCCCGCCGCTCGTACGGTCGACCGGGCTGACGACCAGGCCGGCACGCTCGTAGTACCGGAGCGTGTGGGCGCTCACCCCGGTGCGGCGGGCCGCCTCGGCGATGGTTACGCCTTCCGCGGGCACCGTCCCGGTGCGCGCCTTCGGTTCGGTGGCACCCGATGCTGAGTGCTGCTTGATTTCGAGCACGCTCTAAATCCTAGCGTCGGACCATGAGTTCACCCGTGCTTTCCCCCGCCGCGGCTGCCGGACTGAGCCCGCGCCGCAAATCCCTGGTGCTCGCGATCTGCTGCGTGAGCATCGTGGTCGTGGTGATGGACATCTCCATCGTCAATGTCGCGCTTCCCAGCATGGGCCGCGACCTGCACGCCTCCGAATCCGGCCGCCAGTGGGCGGTCGACGCCTACACCCTGGTGCTGGCCGCGTTCCTCGTCCTGGCCGGAGCCACCGCCGACCGGGTCGGCCGGCGGCGGGTCTTCCAGGCCGGTCTCGCGGCCTTCGGCCTCGGGTCGGTGCTGTGCGGACTGGCGCCGGACATCGGCTGGCTGATCGCGGCGCGTGCCCTGCAAGCAGTCGGCGGGACCATGCTCAACCCGGTGGCCATGGCGATCGTCGCGACCACGTTCACCGGTGCCGCCGAACGGGCACGGGCCATCGGGGTCTTCGCCTCGATGTCCGGACTGGCGCTGGCGCTGGGACCGGTCCTCGGCGGTGGGCTGGTCGACGCCCTCGGCTGGCGGTCGGTCTTCTGGATCAACGTCCCGATCGTGGCCGTGGCGATCGTGTGCGCCGCGCTGTTCGTACCCGAGTCCCGTGCCGAACGGGCCCGCCGGTTCGACCCCGTCGGGCAGGTACTGATGGTCCTGGTCCTGGGCTGCGTCGTCTACGCGATCATCGAGTCCAGCGCGCTCGGCTGGACCTCGCCGGTCATCATCGGGCTGCTCGCCGTCGCCGCGCTCGGCGTGGCGGGCCTCCTCGGATATGAACCGCGCCGCGCCGACCCGCTCCTGGAACTGCGCCTCTTCCGCAGTGTGCCGTTCAGCTCCGCGATCGTGATGGCGCTGTTCGCCCTGTGCGGCTTCGGCGCGTTCCTGTTCGTGACCACCCAGTACCTTCAGGATGTGCGCGGCCTGTCCCCGGTGGCGGCCGGGCTGTGCCTGCTCCCGGTCGGGCTGCCGGTCCTGGTGGTGGCGCCGCTCACCGGGCGCGCGGTCGGCGCGCGCGGTCCCCTGATACCGCTGGTGGTGGCAGGGATGGCGCTGGCCCTCGGCGGCGGCATGTCGCTGGGGCTCGGCCCGGAGACCCCCCTGCCGGCCGTGCTGGCGGTACACCTGGTGTTCGGTGTCTTCCTCGGCGCGGTCAACCCGCCGATCACCAACGCGGCGATCTCCGGGATGCCCCGCTCGATGGCCGGGCTGGCCGGCTCGCTGGCCTCCACCGGTCGCCAGACCGGCACCACACTGGGCGTCGCGATCTCCGGGACCCTCATCGGCCCGCAGATCGCCCAGGGCGGAACGGCGTTCACGGGCGCGGCGCATCGTGTGTGGTGGATGCTCGTCGTACTCGGCGCGGGCATCATCGTCCTCGCTGTGATCAGCTCCAGCCGGTGGGCACGCGCCACGGCCGAACGCGCGGGCACATGGGCCGATCCCCATCCGTGAGGCGGGAGTTGCGCGGGGCGGCGCGGGTGGGGACACCCCGCTACTGGCGGGCCAGGGAGCGGGTGATGCCCGTCGCGATCGTCGTGGCCAGCGTCCAGCCCGTGACGACCAGCAGATACGAGAGCCACTGGTACCAGCCCCGTGGTGTGAAGGCCCCCTCCTGTCCGAAGCCGATGATCGGCATCAGCAGATCGAGGGTGTAGAAGAAGGGGTTGAAGTCGGGGGCCTCGTCGGTCTTCAGCGGGCGCGGAGGGTGCAGGGCGAAGGCGAGGGCGCCGGTGAGCAACAGGGCCAGCAGCCAGCCGGCGGCCCGCATGGGACGGAAGCCGTAGCCGACCGTGGCGTCCTGAAGGTGACCCCAGACCTTGGCGTACCAGGGCAGGGTGCGGCGGTGGCGGCGGAGTTTGGCCAGCTGGACGGTGCGTGCGGCGGCTTCGTCCCCGGCCGTGCGGTATGCGCCGGCGAGCTGCTCGTACGAGTACGACACATAGCCCGCGCGCTCGCGCTCCAGCACCGGGAGCCGTTCCTCGGCGGGAAGGTGCGGGAGCAGCGAGCCGTAGGTGAGCCGGTCGAGCTTGACCTCGTCCGGCCAGACCTCCGGCGGGACGTACAGGACGTCGAACTGGGCGCGGCGCAGATTGACCGTGCCCACCACGGGCTTCGCCTCGCGCAGCCACATCTCGCCCGCGACGCAGCTGCTGACGCGTAACGCGACCCCGCCCGGGTTGGCGAGGGCGGCATAGGCGAGGTTGAGCTGGCCACCGATCCGGGCACCGCGCAGGTCGACCCGGCCGTGGGCCCGCAGCCGCATCGCGTGCACGTCGGTGCCGACGCCGAGGGTCTCGGCCTCCAGCGCGTGACCGCCGGGGGCGTTGAGCCGCGCGTCGTCGAGCGTGACCTGTCCGCCGACGGTGGCGCCGTTCAGCCGGATCCGGCCGTGGGTGACCAGGCCGGGAGCCCAGAGGTCGGTGCTGATGTCGGCGTGGTTCAGCTGGAGAACGGGTTCCTCGGGCGGCTCCGTGGCGGCCGGATCGCCGAAGTGGGCCCCGTTCGCGAAGACCGCACCGGATATCCGCGCCCCGGCCAGCCGCACCGGCCCCTTGACACGGCAACAGGTGAGGCGCAGCACTCCGTCGACATGGAGGTGTCCGGCCGTGAGCCCCGGCAGGACCGAGTCGTTCAGCGCCAGGATGCGCAGCAGCGCGCCGTACAGATCGGGGGTCTCCTCGAAGTAGCAGGACCGCAGCCGCACCGGGTGCTCGACCCTGCCGTACTTGAGGTTCAGCTCCCCGGTGATGCGGGCGCCCCACAGCTTCAGCCCCGCTACCTCGCCGTCCCGTGACGGCCCGTTGAGCAGCAGTACCCGGAGCACCGCGGCGCGCACGGTCCGCTCGGGGCCCCAGCCGGCGCCGGTGGCGGCGTCCTCGTCGGCGTTCTCCCGGAAGTCGACGCCCTCGCCGAGGGGGAACGCCTGCCAGACACGGCGTTCCGCTGGGGTCAGCTCGGTGATCTCCACCGGCCGGATGCTGTCGCGCGGGTGTACGAACTGTCAACCAAGAGCTGTGCGGCGGGCCTTGCTTTCCCTGCGCCTCCATGGAGTCGGCCCGGGGCGGGCCTTGCGCACCCGCCCCGGGCCCGGTTCACGGCCGTACCAGGATCTTCCGCCCCTCGCCCGCCCGGAAGCGGCCCAGCGCCTCCGCGTAGTGGTCCAGCGGGAGCCGGTCGCTGATGAAGACCTCCGGGTCCAGGGCGCCCGCCGCGAAGAGTTCCGTGGCGCGTTCATAGCTGTGCAGTACGGCCATCGAGCCGGTGATGGTGATCTCCTGGTTGTAGATGCGGTAGGGCTCGATGGTGGCGCGGGCGGCGTAGTCGGCGACGCCGAACTGGAGGAAGGTGCCGCCCTTGCCGACCCGCCCCAGGGCGTCCTGGATCGCGCGCTCGTTGCCGGTGGCGTCGATGACCACGTCCCAGCCGCGCGGGCGGTCCAGCTCGTCGGCGGAACCGGCCGCGGCGCTGCACCCCAGGGTGCGGGCGGTGGCCAGCCGCTGCGGGTTGATGTCGACGACATCGACACCGGCCGCACCGGTGCGCTTGGCGAGTTCGAGCATCATCAGGCCCATCGTGCCCGAGCCGTAGATGAGGACCCGGGTGCCCAGCTGCTGGGAGCGCAGGATGTCGTAGCCGCGCACCGCGCAGGAGAGCGGCTCGATCAGCGCCGCGTCCTCGGTACGGATGTGATCGGGCAGCTTGACGCAGTTCCCGACGGGGGCGACGGCGAACTCGGCGGCTCCGCCCGCCGTGGTCACCCCGATGGCTGCCCAGCGCTCACAGAGGTTGTTGCGGCCGATGCGGCAGTAGTGGCACTCGAAGCAGTAGAGCGAGGGGTCGACGGCCACCCGGTCGCCCTCGGCGAGCTCGGTGACGGCACTGCCGGTCGCCACGACCGTACCGGCGAACTCATGCCCGGGAACGACGGGCAGGGTGGGCGCGAACTCGCCCTGGAGGATGTGCAGATCGGTGCCGCACAGCCCGCAGGCGGCGACGGAGACCACGACCTCGCGGGGTCCGGGCGTCGGGTCCTCGACGGTGGCGACCTCGACCGTGCCGGGGGCGCTGATCACTGCGGCTTTCATTTCACGGCTCCAAGCGACAGGCCCTGGACGAGTTTGTCCTGGGCGGCGAATCCGGCGACGATCACCGGAAGGGAGATGACGGTGGCGGCGGCGCACACCTTTGCCAGGAACAGGCCCTGGCTGGTCACGAGTCCGGTCAGGAACACCGGCGAGGTGCCGGCCACGATGCCGGTCAGTACCCGGGCGAACAGCAGCTCGTTCCAGCTGAAGATGAAGGAGATCAGGGCCGTGGCCGCGATGCCCGGCATGGCGACGGGTGCCACGATCCGGGTCAGAGTGGTGGTCAGCCCGGCACCGTCGATCGAGGCGGCCTCCAGCATCTCCACCGGGACCTCGGCGAGGAACGAGCGCATCATCCACACCGCGATCGGCAGATTCATCGAGGTGTAGAGGAGGACCAGCAGCCAGATGCTGTCCAGCATCCCGGTGTTCTGCGCGACGAGGTAGATCGGCAGCAGCCCGGCCACCAGCGGCAGCATCTTCGTGGACAGGAAGAAGAAGAGGACGTCGCTCCATTTCCGTACCGGCTTGATGGCGAGGGCGTAGGCGGCGGGCACCGCCAGCAGCAGCACCAGCAGCGTGGCGACGACGGAGGCGGTCAGCGAGTTGATCAGCGGCGGCCAGGGGCTGACACCGCTGCCCTCGCCGAAGAACTCGCGGTAGCCGTGCAGACTCAGCCCGGCGCCGACGCTCGGCGGGTTGGTCGCCGCGTCCGTCTCGCTGTGGAAGGACGTCAGCACCATCCAGGCGACGGGCAGGAAGAAGCCGATCCCGCACAGCCAGGCGGCCAGGCCCAGCAGGCTGCCGGTGCGGCGCCGGCGCCGAGCGGCGGGGGAGCCGGGGCGGCGCGGGGCCAGGGGAGTGCGGTTCATCGGGTGACCTCCTCGCGCAGCAGGGACGAGACGGTGCGCAGCGCGAAGGTCGCCACCAGCAGCGAGCACAGCACCACGACGACGCCCTGCGCGGACGCCCGTCCGTAGTCATGGGCCTGGTAGAAGGTCTGGTAAATGGTGTACGGAAGGTTGGCCGTGCCGAGGCCGCCGGACGTGATGGTGAACACCGCGTCGAAGTTCTGCACGACGTACACCGTGCCCAGCAGCGCGGCCAGTTCGAGGTAGCGGCGCAGATGCGGCAGGGTCAGATAGCGGAAGATGTCGAAGGCGGAGGCGCCGTCCATCCGGGCCGCCTCGATGGCGTCCGTCGCCCGGCTCTGCAGCCCCGCCAGCAGGATCAGCATCATGAACGGTGTCCACTGCCAGATCAGCGACACCTCCACCGCGGCCAGCGGCGAATCGGTCATCCAGTCCGGCTGCGGTGGGTCATCGCTGCCGAACAGCCGCCAGATCCACGTCAGCGAGCCGTTGAGCAGCCCGTACGAGGCGTTGTACAGCGCATGCTTCCACAACAGTGCGGAGGCGACGGGGACGACCAGGAACGGCGTGATGAGCAGCGTGCGGACGATGCCGCGGCCGCGGAAACCACGGTCGAGCAGCAGCGCCAGAACCAGCCCGAGCAGCAGGCTGACCAGCACCACGGTCACGGTCAGCAGCACCGTCGTGCCCACCGAGGCCCGCATCGCCGGATCGGTGAAGACGGCCCGGTAGTTGTCGAGGGCGGCGAAACCGCGGTTCTCGGGGGCCAGCGCGTTCCAGCGGGTGAAGGAGATCACCACGGTCGCCACGAACGGGAGCTGGGTGACGATGATCAGGAAGACCAGCGCGGGAAGCAGCGGGGCGCGGCGGGCCCAGTTCTTCGCCCGCTCGGTGCGGCGGGCGCGGGCCGCGGGGCTGCCGCCGCGGGGCACGGCCCTCACCTCGGTCGCGGGGGCCGTCTCAGTGGTCCGTATAGGCATCGGACACCTCCTGCGCCGGTCGCCGGCTGTTCCTCAGGGCCTC
This sequence comes from Streptomyces sp. G7(2002), assembly GCF_028870195.1. Lineage (NCBI taxonomy): Bacteria > Bacillati > Actinomycetota > Actinomycetes > Kitasatosporales > Streptomycetaceae > Streptomyces > Streptomyces sp. G7(2002). The sequence continues at coordinate 1,806,391 of NZ_CP102609.1, read as the reverse complement.
GGACACGCTCTGCTTCCCGGCGATGGCCGAGCTGATCTCGTGGGAGACCTTGGTGCCCAGGTCGGCGAACTCGGGGATGCCGACGAACTGGATGCCGGGCGCCGGGCGCGGCTGTACGCCGGGGTCGCCGGGCCGGGCCGAGCGGATCGCCCGCTCGGTCGGGCCGGCGAACGCCCCGGACGCCTTGGCGTAGGCCGGATCGCGGTAGAGGGAGGCCCGCTTCCCGCCGGGCACCTTCGACCAGCCCAGCTCGCGGCCCACCAGCCGCTCGTAGTCCTTGCCCGAGGCCCAGCGGATGAACTTCCACGCCGCGTCCTGGTGCTTACTGGCCTTCTGTACGCCCCACGCCCAGGTGTAGAGCCAGCCCGCGTCACGGGTCCGCTCCACCGGCGCCGGTGCGTAACCGACCTTGCCCGCGACCTTGGACTCGGCGCTCTCCAGCGAACCGGCACCGGCCGTCGCGTCGTACCACATGGCGACCTTGCCCTGCTGCATGTCGTTGAGGCACTCGGTGTAGCCGGCCTGCGGGGCGCCCGCCTCACCGTGCTTGCGGACCAGGTCGACATAGAACCGGGCGGCCCGGGTGAACTCCGGGCTGTCGACCTTCGGCTGCCAGTCCTTGGTGAACCATGTCCCGCCGAAGGTGTTGACGACGGTGGACAGCGGGGCGGCCAGCTGTCCCCAGCCCGGCTGGCCGCGCAGACAGATCCCCTTCATGCCCTTGCGGAAGCCGTCCAACTTGGCTGCCAGGGCGGCCACTTGGTGCCAGGTGGGCCGTGCGGGCACGGTCAGCCCGGCCTCCTTGAGGAGGTCCTTGCGGTACATCAGGAACGAGGACTCGCCGTAGAAGGGCTGTGCGTAGATCTTGCCGTCGGCGGCCGTGAGGGAGGAGCGGACCGGGGGGAGGATGTCGCCCTGGTCGAACCCGCGGTCCTTGGCGGCACGGGTGCCCAGCTCGGTCAGCCAGCCGTTGCGGGCGTAGATGGGCGTCTCGTAGTTGCTGACGCTCGCCACGTCGTACTGCCCGGCCTGGCTGGAGAAGTCCTGGCTCATCTTGTCGCGCAGATCGTCCTCCGGCAGCACGGTGAAGTTGACCTTGATGCCGGTCTCCTTGGTGAAGTGCTCGGCGGTGAGCCGCTGCAGATCCACCATCTGCGGGTTGTTGACCATCAGGACGTTGATGCTGTGGCGGCTCTCGTTGCCCGCGTCACCGGCGCCGCGGTAGCAGCCGGTGGTGGACAGGGCCAGGGCCACGGCGAGGGCGGTCAGCCCTAGGGGGCGGCCGCCGCGGCCTGGTCCGGGGGGGCGTGCTCTCACGGCTCGTACCTTTCTGGGGACAAGAAGGACGTGCATGTCCGGCGAATGCCGCACAAGCGGCGGTTCCAGGGCGTACGGCGCCGTTCCGCGGGTACGCCCGGGAACCGTCCGACGGCCGGCGGTGCGGGCCCGGCCTTCGACGGTCTGCTGTGGGGGATGTGGTGCCGTGGTGCGGGGCCGGTCGTCCGGCGGCCCCGGCCGCGGTCAGACCCGGAGCACCTGCGGCCCCAGGAGCGAGTAGCGATGCGCCTCCGGTGCGGACAACCCCGCGTCGGTGACGATCGTGTCGAAATCACGTACCTCGGCGAACCGGCAGAAGCTGCTGGCGCCGAACTTACTGTGCACCCCGACCAGCACCCGCCGCCGTGAGGAGCGGACGGCCTGCTCCTTCACCTCGGCGACCGCCGGATCCGGGGTGGTCAGCCCGTGCTCCCGGGAGACGCCGTTCGCCCCCAGGAACGCCAGGTCGATCACGAAGCGGGCGAGCATGTCGCGGGCCCAGGACCCGACCGTCGCCTGGGTCCCGGAGCGGACCCGGCCGCCGGCCAGCAGGACGGTGGTCGATTCGGAGGCCGCGACCAGCGAGGCGGTCCGCAGCGATGCGGTGATCACGGTCAGCGGGCGGTCGGTGGGCAGCAGCGTGGCGACCAGCTCAGGGGTGTAGCCCTCGTCGACGAACACCGTCTCGGCCTCGCCGACCAGCGCCGCGGCGGCCGCCGCGATCCGGCGCTTCTCGTCGACCTGCAGGGTTTCCCGCCGGGCCAGCGTGGTCTCGAACCCGGCGCTCTCGACCGGATACGCCGCGCCGTGCGTACGCCGGACCAGGCCCCGGCGCTCCAGCTCGCTCAGATCGCGCCGGACGGTCTCGCGGGCGACCCCGAACTCCGACGCGGCCTCGGCGACCTCGACCCGGCCGGACTGCCGGGCGAGCGCGAGGATGCGTTGTTGGCGTTCCTCGGCCCTCATGGCTCACTCCTGCCGCTTTCTGTGTGCTTCGGTCTGCGTTCGGTCACGGAGCTGCCCGTTTCCGCCCGCATCAGGTTTATAGCAATCGGAGCGGCACGAAAGGCTGCCCGTAACAGCAAAAAACCTGCCCGTTTCTGCCCGCTTCAGGGCCCTGTCAGCTTGGCGCACGCACGAACGGGTGCCCGTACGGCACGTGGGGAGGGTCCGTACGGGCGCGGCGGGCCGGGGTGGCGTCCGGGGCGGCCCGTTGTGCGCCGGCGGGACACCGCGGTGGTGCAGCCGACGGCGGCGCTTAGTCTGGACGGCATGAGCTCGGAGATGCGGTCGTTGGCGGTCACTGCGATCGTGCAGGCGGAAGAGTGCGCGGTACTGCGGGTGAGCGGAGAGCTGGACCTCCGCACTGAGCAGGCCTTTCTCGCCGAGGCACGGTCGGTGGTCTCGGCCGGCCACCGCTTTCTGGTGCTCGATCTGACCGCGCTGCGCTTCTGTGACTCGCGGGGGCTGAGCTGCCTGCTCGCCCTGGAATGGCTCTGCCGGCGCCTGGAGGGCAGGCTCCTGCTGGCCTCGCTCGGCGTCCGGATGCTGCGGCTGCTGATCGGCACCCAGTCCCTCAACGTCTTCTCCTGCTACCCCACCGTCGGCCATGCGCTGACCGCGGTCCCCGACGCCAGCCGCCCGGCGTGGCCGCCCGCGGTGGACGATCCGTCCGCGGAGAAGGACGAATCCTGAGGCCGGCGGATCGGCCGGCCGGACAGGTGGGTGTGGTTACTCGGCCCGGCCGAGGTCCTGGACGAGGGTGGGCGAGGGGCGGGGGATCTCACCGAAATCCTCGTCGTCGCTGTCCACGACGAGACGGTTGATCACATTCTCCAGAACGGCCGGCAGGGTCGGGGCGAGCCCGCTGTGCCACTGGACCAGGAGGTTGTGCCGCGCCGCGTCCGGCAGCAGCTGCTTCTCGTCGAACGCGGCCACCGAGCGGCGCTCCTCGTCCGGCGCGTGGGCGGCCTGCTCGCGCCAGTAGGCGGCGTCGCGGTACTCGCCGTTGCGGCGGTGCGAGAGATACAGGCAGTAGGCGGCCGTCCGGCTGCCGGCGCCGGCACCGAAGTGCCACCAGAAGTGCGCCGCGTCGGTGCGCCCGGTGATGTGCAGCAGACAGGCGAAGACCAGCGCGCCCTCGGGGTCGATGTGATGGTCGTCGACCAGCCGTTCCAGGCTCGCCGCTGCCGCCGCGGCATTGACGACCAGCGCACACGCCAACTGGAGCTCATGGGTGGCCTCGTCGCGGGCGCTGGGATAGGTGCTGGGCGCGCCCTGGTCGGCCCGGACCGGCCGCACCGCCGTCGGCGGGCCGCCCGCGGCCCTGGCCCCCGTGTGCAGGGACGCGCCGAGGCCGCTGAGCGCCCCCGCGTCATCGAGGTCGCAGAATCCGGCCAGGTCATCGATGCCGGACACCGCCGCGGCCGCGCTGAGCAGCGTCTCGACGGTCTCCCGGCGGTCGGCGGGACGGGTGTGCCACATGGTCAGGTTCCCCCTTGTATTCCCCTGATCGATGCCGAGCGCGGCGGCGAGCTTGCGCTTGCCGCGGCTCGCGTAGGAGCGGACGGTGACTTCGTCGACGCCGAGCAGCGAGCCGATCTGTGCGTCGCTGTATCCGATGACATGGCGCAGCACAATCACGTCGCACTGCCGCTCCGGCAGCCGGGCGATGGCCGCGTACAGCCCCAACTGGCTCTCCAGCATGGCGAATTGCTGCTGGCACTCCCGCAGCAGGGCATGGGTGACGACGGCGAAGGCGGCGGTTTCGGTGAGCGCGGTGGGCTGGTGGTGGTCGTACAGCCACTCCACGACACGTTCCTTGAGGACCGACCAGGCGTACGCCTCCACCGACGCCTGCCGCAGCGCATGCGGCCACAGCCGGCCGAGCTGCCCGTACGCCGCCCGGGTCACCTCACGGGCCGCGGCCTCGCTGCCCGTGTGCAGATAGGCGTAGGTCAGCCACTTCCGCGCATGTGTGGCCAGGAACGCCTCGAAGGTGATCGACAGCTGGCGGTCGAACGGGTCCGGTGCGGGCTCCGGGAGCGCACAGCGGGGGAGTGGGCCTAACTCCGCGGTACGGACATGCGCCGGAGCGCACGCCGGTGGCGGTCGGTCCCGGTCTGCACTCACGAGCCGTCCTCGTTCCGTTTGCCGTGCACCGAGCCGGGCGCCGAGACGCCGGCGGCAGCGGGAGAGCGGTTGCCCTCACCCTCCAATGAACCGGAAAGTGTGCCCTTTTGTGGCATCGGTGAGGCAAAAATCTGCCGCTGCGTATTCATATGACTACGCATGACAGTGGCATGTGACCGCCCATGACACCGGCATGCCCCTCCGTCATGACCTCACCGGGTGCGCTCCGGCACGACCCGGGACATACGGGGCGGTGCTCTCCAACGGCCGGGCGTGCGACGGTGTTTGATGCGCTGCCCGGGGCGCGCGCGGCACATGGAACGGGCATCATGGTGCGCTGGGGAGGCGCCGGGCGGATGCCGTATTGGGGAGGCTGCGCACGATGAGCGAGCACGATTCCGTGGTGGACCTACGGCTGGACCGGGCCCACTCGTCCCGGATCTATGACTACTTCCTGGGCGGCAAGACCAACTTCCTGGCCGACCGGATGGCCGCCGGAAGCGTGCTGGGCGTCTTCCCCGCCGCGCTGGTCGCCGCCCGCATCAACCGTGAGTTCATGCACCGCGCCACCCGTGCCCTCGCCGCCTCCGGTCTGCGGCAGTTCCTCGACATCGGCACCGGCATCCCCACCCCGCCGAACCTCCATGACATCGCCCAGGACGTCGCCCCCGACGCCCGGGTCGTCTACACCGACAACGACCCGATCGTCCTCGCGCACGCCGCGGCCCTGCTGATCGGCACCGCCGAGGGCCGTACGGCATACGTCCAGGCCGACGTCAACGACCCCGAGGGCATCCTCACCGCGCCCCAGCTCCTCGACACCCTCGACCTGACCCGCCCGGTCGCGCTCAGTCTGAACGCGCTGATGCACTTCGTCCCCGACGACGGCCAGGACCGCGCCCACACCATCGTCGAGACCCTCAAGGCCGCGCTGCCCAGCGGCAGCGCCCTGGCGTTGAGCCATGCGACACCGGACTTCAGCCCCGAGGCGATGCAGAAGATCATCAAGATCTACGGCGATGCGGGCACCCGGCTCCAGTTCCGCTCCCGCGCCGAGGTCCTGCGCTTCTTCGACGGCTGGGAGCTGCTGGAACCGGGCGTCACGCTCTCCCACCAGTGGCGCCCCGACCGCCCCGAGGACGCCACCCATGTCACCGACGCGGAGGCCGCCTGTTACGCGGGCGTCGCCCGCAAACCCTGAGCGGGGCCGGCGGCCTCTCGCGCGGTGTCCCTCACTCCTTGCGGTAGCCGTACGCCTCCCCGGCCGCCGCCGCGACCGCGTCCAGATCCGCCCCGGCCGACGCGGTGACCACGGCGGCCACCGCACCCTCCACGAACGGCGCGTCCACCAGCCGTGCGCCCTCGGGGAGTTCGTCCCCCTCGGCGATCAGCGCCTTGACGGTCAGCACGGCGCTGCCCAGGTCGACCAGGATCGCCACCCCCGCACCACGGTCCACCGTCCGCGCCGCCTCGGAGATCAGCTCCGCACTCGTACCGAGACCGCCGTCCGGGGTGCCGCCCGCGGCGGCCACCGGCACCGTGTCACCGCCCCCGGCCAGCCCGACCGCCAGCGTCGCCACCGACTCCGCGACCGGCCCGCTGTGCGAGACCAGCACCACCCCGACCGGCGCGCTCCCGCCGGCCGTACCGCCCGCCGTCTGTGCGCTCACTTCGCCACCTCCGCGAGTGCCGCGAACAGCAGCGCCGAGGAGGTCGCGCCCGGATCCTGATGCCCGATGCTGCGTTCCCCCAGATAGCTCGCCCGGCCCTTCCTGGCCTGCATCGGTACGGTCGCCAGCGCACCCTCCTCGGAGGCCGTGGCCGCCGCGTCGAAGGAGGCGCTCAGTGCCGCGACGCCGGGCGTCAGCGCGTCGAGCATCGTCTTGTCACCCGGCGCCGAGCCGCCGAGCTGACCCACCGCGGTCACCCCGGCGGCCAGCGCGGCGCGCAGCTCCTCCACCGAGACCTGCGGCGCCTCGCCCAGCGTCTTGCCGGCGCGCCGCAGCAGCGTTCCGTAGAGCGGGCCGGAGGCCCCGCCCACACTGGAGATCAACTGCCGTCCGGCGGCGATCAGCACGGCACCGGGCGTCGCCGGCGGCTCCGTCTCCAGCACCTTGACCACGGCCGCAAAGCCGCGCTGCATGTTCCTTCCGTGGTCGGCGTCACCGATGGGGGAGTCCAGCTCGGTGAGCCGGTCGGCCTCCCGGTCGATGACGGCGGCCGCCGCCGTCATCCAGCGTACGAAGAACGCGGCATCCAGCACCGTTTCGGACACGGACTACTCTCCTTGGTTGTTCGGAGCACTGAGTAAAAAGCGACAGGGACAGGGGATGTACAGGGGATACGGGTACGGAGGAGCGCTCACCGTCCCCAGCGGAGCCCCGCCGTCTGCACCGGCGCGTCCCACAGCCGCAACAGCTCCCCGTCGACCTGGCACAGCGTCACCGAGCAGCCCGCCATGTCCAGCGACGTCACGTAGTTCCCGACGAGCGTACGGGCCACCGCCACGCCCCGCTCGTCGAGCACCCGGCGGACCTCCGCATTGAATCCGTACAGCTCCAGCAGCGGTGTCGCCCCCATGCCGTTGACCAGCACCAGCACCGGCAGCTTGGGGTCCAGGTCCTCCAGAATCGCGTCCACCGCGAAGTCCGCGATCTCGTGCGAGGTCATCATCGCGCGGCGCTCCCGCCCCGGCTCGCCGTGGATCCCGACGCCCAACTCCAGCTCCCCGGGGGGGAGATCGAAGGTCGGGCTGCCCTTCGCCGGGGTCGTACAGGCGCTCAGCGCCACCCCGAAGCTCCGCGACGACGCCACGACCTGCCGGGCCAGCGCCTCCACCCGCTCCAGCGGCATGCCTTCCTCGGCCGCTGCACCGGCGATCTTCTCCACGAAGAGCGTCGCCCCGGTGCCGCGCCGCCCCGCCGTGAACGTCGAGTCGGTGACCGCGACATCGTCATCGATGAGCACACTGGCCACCTGCACCCCCTCGTCCTCCGCCAGCTCCGCCGCCATCTGGAAGTTGAGTACGTCCCCGGTGTAGTTCTTCACGAGGAACAGCACGCCATGACCGCTGTCCACGGCCGCCGCGGCCCGCACCATCTGATCGGGCACCGGCGAGGTGAAGACCTCGCCCGGACAGGCGGCATCCAGCATGCCGGGCCCGACGAACCCCCCGTGCAGCGGCTCATGCCCACTGCCACCCCCCGACACCAGCGCCACCTTCTCCGCCACCGGCGCGTCCCGCCGCACGATCACCCGGTTCTCGGCATCGACCACCAGCTCCGGGTGCGCCGCCGCCATCCCACGCAGCGCATCTGTGACCACGGTTTCGGCAACGTTGATCAGCATCTTCATGGGTACCTCCTGGTGAGCTGGGCAATCAGGTCGCTGACCGGCGTTTTCCCAGGTCAGGCTGTGGTGATGCATAGCTATTGATCTTGGCGGTCTCCGGGCGGCGGGGGAAGGGGTCTGACAGTACGGATGCCGACTTCATGCTGACTCTCCTGATGGGCTGCCAGGTACGTCCCGCGCGGCCTCGGACGCGACGGGGCCCGGTGGTTCCAGTATCGGACCGTGAACGTGCCGGGGGCATTGTTACGTACGGGTGTCGTTTTGCTGCGTGTGGTGTTCACGCGGGGGAGTCGAGGGGGCTCGGTCCCTCAGGGGCGCGGCAGGCTTCGCAGGCAGGTGCTGCGCCGACGGGCGATCAGCAGCAGACCGAGGGCCGGCCCGAGCACGGTGGTCGCCAGGCACAGACCCAAGACCGTCCCGTTCCCGTAACCGATGCCGGCGGCGATGAGGCATACGGACAGGTAGCCGACGGCGAAGGCGAGCAGGCCCGGCCTGTGGACGTGTGGCTGCCACACCACGTACGGCCCAACCGCGCGGGTCGGTTCCGGGCTGGGGAGCGACCGGGTGACCGATGCGCCGCCCGGTGCACCCGCGTGCCCGTCCGGAACCGGTCCGCCGGGCGTGGCGCCCACCACGAACCGGCCGGCGTCGAGGACGAGCAGGGCCGGCTCCGACCACCCCGGCTGTCCGTCGGGCCGCGGCCTCCAGTACAGCCATCCCGACCGGTTCTCCAGCACTTCTGCGAGAGGTACGGGGTCCAGACAGCGGTCGATGTACAGGTCCCGGCCGCCGCTCGGCGCGGTCAGCCGGAGGGTGGGGCGGAGCCGGCGGTGGCGTTTCGGTCCGTCGGTGCGCCCGGGGCGAGGGAAGTGCAGGCTCGCGCCGGCGCTGGTGACGCGTGCCCGCAGCATGTGGGACCGGCGCGCGATGAGGTCGGCGTGGAAAGGGCGCAGGGAGGTGCCCTCCCGGAGGGCGAGCGCGGCGTAGCCCGCGCAGGCGCCACCGGAGAGAGCCAGGAGCAGCATTTCGTGACCGGATGCCGTGCCGTCCAGGAGGGAACGCAGCTCGTCCCGGCTCGGGCTGAGGAGGGCGCCCGCCGCGGCATTGCGGAGGAGTGCAGCGCCCAGACCCTGTCCCCCTTTCTGGCCGTCGACCGCCAGCCCGCCGACGACGCTACCGACGCCTCCGCCGAGCACGGCTCCCCGCATTCCGCCGACGACTTTGCCGATACCGAGCGCGGGTCCGGTTCCGGCGACCGAGGAGAGACCGCCCTGCCGGACCACGTCGCCGAGGTCGGTCTCGTTGGTGCGGTTCCGGTCCCGACCCGGGAGCGTCTTCTCCGTAGGCGCGGACCCGGGTCGGCAGGCTGCCGTCGGGAACGGCTCGCAGGGCCATCCTCCCGTCAACAGGCAGATCCACAGCGGCAATTGAGCGACAGGGTCCCCCTGCTAGGGTGCGCCGATGCCATCGATCAAGCAGTTCCAGGTCACCTTCGACTGCGCGGAACCTGAGCGCCTCGCTCGTTTTTGGTGCGAGGTGTTGGGGTACGTCGTACCCCCGCCACCGGAGGGGTTCGCCACTTGGGACGATTTCCACCGCTCGCTGCCGCCCGAGGATCAGGGTTCATGGTCCGCCTGCATTGATCCCTCGGGTGTGGGCCCGCGGCTGTACTTTCAGCGCGTTCCCGAAGGCAAGGTCGTCAAGAATCGGCTGCATCTTGACGTGCGGGTCGGCACCGGGCTCGTGGGTGAAGAGCGCCTCGCCGCACTCGAAGCCGAGTGCACACGCCTGGTCCCGCTCGGCGCGGTACGCGTGCAGCTGCTGTATGACGGCAACGACTCGTGCATCGTGATGCAGGACATCGAGGGCAACGAGTTCTGTATCGACTGAGCATCCTCCGGGACGGCGAGGTGGGGAGCCGTCTCCCTCAGCGCGGTTCGGCCGAGGGCCGGGCATCGGCGGGTCGGGCCGGGCTACGAAGCGGTGGTTCAGCCGGCAGGGGTCTACCCCAGTTCCCTGGCCCAGCCCAGCAATTCGGGGTCGCCCAGGCTGGTGCCCAGCCAGTCGTGGTCGAGGCCGGTCCCGGGAAGGGACGGTACGACCGCGACATAGAGTCCGGCGGCACGTGCCGCGGAGATGCCCGTGGCCGAGTCCTCGAAGGCGACGGAACGCTTCGGGGCCGCACCGAGTGCCTCACATGCCGTGAGGTAGAGGTCTGGTGCGGGCTTGGGGGAGTGCACCTCGTCGGCGGCGAACGAGTGGGTGATGTAGGGGGCGAGGCCGGCCGATTCCAGTGCTGTGTCCAGCAGTTCCCGGGGGCTGTTGCTGGCGACGGCTATGGGCACGGCGGTCCGGCAGGCGCGCACCAGCTCCGTTGCGCCGGGGAGGGCGGCGGCGCCGTGGGCCAGCTCCTTGCGGACCCGTTCCAGGAGTTCGGCGGCGAGTTCGGGACCGGCTCCGGGGCGTCCGAAGTAGTCCGCCATGGCCTCTGCCGCGGCCTCCACGGTACGGCCGATGACCAGCGCCTTCTGTTCGGGGCCGAAGGTGTGGCCGTGCGCGGCGAAAAGGGCCGTTTCCGCGATGGTCCAGCAGGGTTCGGTGTCGACCAGCAGGCCGTCACAGTCGAAGACCACGGCCTCCGTGCGGGTGGGGAGCGAGCTCATGTGTGGGTCCTTTCGCTTCGGGTGAGCTGGTTGCCTGTTCGGGGGTGGCGGCGCCGGTCGGCAGAGGCTGACACCTGACACCTGACACCTGACACCTGACACCTGAGACCTGACACCGGCCTCATGTCGCGATTTGCCGCGACAGCCTCATGCCTCGCTGTGCCTCGATCGTTCGTGTGCCGGAGGTCGTGGAGACGCCGGCGGCCCGCGGAGGGCCGTTGCAGGCGGTCCCGGAACACCCGCGCGAGGGTGATCAGCGCGCAGGCCCATATGACGGCCAGAAGGATGTGCACACCGGCCAGGAGTACGCCCGCAGTGAGATGCGAGGCGTCAGCGGGGATGAACTGCGGGAGCACCGCGACGTAGAAGGCGCCCATCTTCGGGTTGAGGAGATTGGTCGCCAGGCCCTGGCGCCAGCCGCCGAGCAGGGTGTCTTCGGTGCCTTTCCCGGTCTTGTCCTCGGTGTCGCTCCCGGTCGGCTCCGGGTACTCGTCGACCGCGTCGCGGCGCCAGGTGCCCCACAACAGCCTGCCGCCCATCCACACCAGATACGCGGCCCCGGCCCAACGCAGCGTCTCGTAGGCGAGGTGAGAGGCGGTCAGCAGCGCGGTGATGCCGAGCGAGGTGAGTACGCCCCAGACCAGGGTGCCGCTCTGGATTCCGAGGACCACGCCCCAGGCGCGACGACGGTTCCCGAGGGCGGCAGTGCGCAGGATGAGCGCGGTGTCCAGGCCGGGGGTGAGGGTGAGCAGTCCCACCATCAGAGCGAAAGCCCACAAGGCGTCCATGGCGATCATGGACGCCGACCCTATGTCGGGAGTCGCGAAACATCTACTTTTCTGCCCGGAATCGGGCAGGAATTGAGCTTAGGGCGGGGTGTGGGCGTGCTGCGGAGGGGGCGAGTGGCCGCGTCACCGGGCTGAGCGGTCCGTGCCCCGCGGCAGGTGGGCGGGCTGATGTGTACGACAGGCCCGGGATGTCGTGTGAGGGGTACAACAGGGATTTTGTGCAGGTGGGGCACAACCCTTTGGGGGCGTCGGCTGTCCCACTCCCCGTCACGAAAACTTCAGGCCTTCGTCTTGAGGCCGACACCTTCGAGGAGCACCGCCGCCATGCCCGAGACGGGCCTCAGATCCGCCCCGCGCTTCAGCATCATCGTTCCGGTTTACCACGTGCAGGGCTATCTCCGTGCGTGCCTGGACTCTTTGCTGGCGCAGGACTTCACCGACTTCGAGGTCATCGCGGTCGACGACTGCTCGCCGGACCGCAGCGGCGAGATCCTGGCGGAGTTCGCCGCCCGCGACCCGCGGGTGATCCACGTGCGCCACGAGGAGAACGGCGGCATCGGCGCGGCCCGGAACACGGGCGTGGAGCGGGCGCGCGGGGACTACCTGCTGTTCCTCGACAGTGATGACACCTATACCCCGGGCGCGCTGCGGGCCATGGCCGACCGTCTGGGGGCGTCGGAGGACCCGGACCTCCTGCTCTTCGATCATGTGCGGACCTACTGGTGGCACGCGGTCAAGCCGAGTGCCGTCCGGGAACTCCTCGCCGAGGCCGGGGCGGACGTCTTCAAGCCCGCCGAGCGCACCGAGTTCCTGCATATGTTCGCGGTGGTGTGGAACCGGGCGTTCCGGCGGGACTTCTTCGTGGACAACGGCTTCCGGTACACCGACGGGCTCTACGAGGACGCCCTGATGGTCTACACGACCATGCTCACCGCCGAGCGGGCCGTGTGCCTGGACCACGCCTGTGTGGAATACCGCCAGCGCCGTCACGGCAATTCCATGAAGACGCCGGGCCGGAAGCACTTCACGATATTCGAGCAGTACCAGCGGCTCTTCGACTTTCTCGACGGCCGGCCGGACCTCGATCATCTGCGGCCGCTGTTCTTCGAGCGTATGGTCAGCCACTTCCTGTTCACCGGCGCGCGCGAGAGCCGGGTGGTCGTCCAGGACCGTCCGGAGTTCTTCCGTCGTTCCGTGGCGATGTACCGGCGGCACAAGCCCGCCGGATTCACCCCGCCCCCGGAGGTCGACGCCCTGCAGTTCCAGGCGCTGGAACGCGGTTCGTACCGTGTGTTCCAGGCCCTGAACCTGGTGAGCCGTACCCGGCAGCGCGGGCAGCAGCGTTTGCGCAAGGCCCAGCGTGCGATGAGCAAGCGGGCCTCGACGCGCTTCTACCGGATGGAGCTGAAGCGCCCCATCGACCAGAATCTCGCTGTCTTCAGCGCCTACTGGAACCGCACTCCGTCCTGCAATCCGCTCGCGGTCTACGAAAAGGCCAAGGAGCTGGCCCCGCATCTGCACGGGGTGTGGGTCGTGCGCGAGGACGTCGTGGACACGGTGCCGGACGGTATGGACCATGTCGTCGTCAACACCCAGCGCTACTGGGAATTGATGGCGCGGGCGAAGTACTTCGTCAACAACGTCAACTTCGCCGACGATGTGGTCAAGCGCAAGGGCCAGGTCCATATCCAGACCCACCACGGCACTCCGCTCAAGCGGATGGGGATCGACCAGCAGAAGTACCCGGCAGCCGCCAAGGGAATGAGCATGCACAAGCTGCTCGAACGCGCCGACCGCTGGGACCTGTCGGTCTCCTCGAACCAGCACACCAGCGAGCAGTGGGAGCGGGTCTACCCCTGCAGCTTCACCTCGATCGACGCCGGCTATCCGCGCAATGACGTCTTCTTCCGGACCGGGGCCCGGGAAATACGGGAAATCCGTGACCGCTTGGGCATCGCACCGGGCAGCACAGCGGTTCTCTACGCCCCGACGGTGCGCGACTACCAGGTCGGCTATGTGCCGCAGCTGGACCTGGAGAAAATCACCCGCGAACTCGGCCCGGACATCGTCCTGTTGGTCCGTACGCACTACTTCTACGGCCAGAACCCGCAACTGCAGGAACTCCAGGAGCAGGGTGCGCTGATCGATGTCTCCCGGCACCCCTCGGTCGAGGAGCTGTGCCTCGCCGCGGACGCGCTGATCACGGACTACTCGTCGATCATGTTCGACTACGCCAACCTCGACCGGCCGATCATCAACTACGCCGATGACTGGGAGACCTACGTCCGCTCCCGCGGTGTCACCTTCGACCTGCTGTCAGGAAAGCCGGGAGACACCCCCGGGATCGTCGCCACCACGGAGGACGAGCTGATCGAGGCGTTCCGCAGCGGCCGCTGGAAGGGCACCGAGGCCGCCGAGCTGCGTGCCGCGTTCCGCGCCCGCTTCTGCATGTGGGACGACGGCCACGCCGCCGAGCGGGTGGTCAACCGGGCCTTCCTGGGCAGCCAGGACCTGATCCCGGCCCCTCTTCCGCTGTCCGAGCGCACTGTCGCGCCTGCACCGCACGAGGCCGAGCGCACCGCGGAGGGCGTCGTCCTCGCGTCCGGGGCGGGCGCCTCTTCCGGCCGGCCGGAAGTCGAGCTGAGCAGCTGACGGAGGGGTACGCCGGTCCGGAGCCCGGGCCGGCGCCACGCTCAGGTGTGAGCAGAGGCGGACCGGGCACGCGCAGCCGTGAACCATGAGGCGACCGGAAGGGGCTGGCGCATGCTGACGGCACACCCCGTGCTGCTGACGGATCTCACCGAGGAGTACGCGGCACCGGAGGCGCGGTCCGCGCGGCAAAGCCGTGCCGGCGTACGCAGGCGGCCGGCGGGCGTCGCGACCCTCCGGCCGGATCACGAGGTGCCGGATCACAAGCTGCCGGACCGCGAGGTGCCGGATCACGGAGGGCCGGATCACGGGGTGCCGGATCCGCCCCCGCCGGGCCCGCTGGACCCCGTCCACCCCAAGCCCCAGCCGCCGCCGGTCCCCGCCCCGGAGCCGGAGCCCGCACCACGGCCCGGCTCCGACCGCGGCGCTCCCGCAGATGCGGCGCCCGGCACGGCGGGCGCGGGACGGCCTGCGTAACTCCCCGGTACGACACCGCGCCGGCTGCTCCCCGGCTGCTCCCCGGCTCGTGCCGCGCCGTCGCGCCTCCGTCCTGCCGCCGGCCCACGGATGACCGCCGCGGCAGGGCGGAGATGCGGATGATCCCGATGCCCTTCAGCCTGGAGGTACGGGAGTCTCCGACGCAGGCGACGTGGGAGCCGGCCCGGCATGGGCATCGTGTCCATCCAGAGGCTTTGCGCATGGCGAGGACGGTGCGCCGCTCCGCACGCAGGGCGTGGTCCGGTGGCGACCGTCGGCGACGCGCAACGTAGGGAGCAGCAGTGACCAGACACCGCAAGTCCTCGGACCCGAAGAGGGGCGAGGGCCAGAGCATGCACAAGGGAACCGAGCAGCACGGCTGGTCGCCCGACGTCGACCAGACCGAGCAGCAGAAGAACGAGAGCGCCCACCGGTCCTTCCACCCGGAGGAGTACGCGCCCGAGAAGGATCGCGGCGAGAAGGGCCGCGGCAAGGAGTCCGGCGGACAGGAGAAGGTCCCTCCGGCGAGCGAGGTCAAGAGCGAGACGGCTGCGGGCGAGCGGCGAGCTGCCGAAACCGATGAGAAAGGCATGCGGGACATGGGACCCAAGGGCCCCTCGCGCAGGCCCAGCGGAGGCAGGGACGCGGAGGCGCACACCGGGGTCGACCCGCAGAATCCCTGAGGACCCGGCGGCCCGGCACCCCTGAGGTCACGGCTGCCCGACGCAAGGCGGGGCGGATTCCGTCATGAGTCCGCCCTGCTTCCTGAGGAGCGACGATGAGAGCTCTGACGTGGCACGGCAAGCGCGACGTACGTGTGGACACGGTCCCCGACCCCAAGATCGAGGATCCGACGGACGTCATCGTGCGTATCACCTCCACCGGTATCTGCGGCTCGGATCTGCACCTCTACGAGGTCCTCGGCCCCTTTCTCGATCCGGGTGACATCCTCGGCCACGAGCCGATGGGCCTCGTCGAAGAGGTCGGGCCCGAGGTCACGGCCGTGTCCGTCGGTGACCGGGTGGTGGTGCCGTTCAATGTCTCCTGCGGCACCTGCTGGATGTGCGCGCAGGGGCTCCATTCGCAGTGCGAGACCACCCAGGTCAAGGACCGGGGGATGGGTGCCGCCCTCTTCGGGTTCTCCAAGCTCTATGGTCAAGTGCCGGGCGGACAGGCCGAGTTGCTGCGGGTTCCGTTCGGCAACACGCTGCCCGTGAAGGTGCCGCACGGCCCGCCGGACCAGCGGTTCGTCTATCTCTCCGACGTTCTGCCCACCGCTTGGCAGTCCGTCGCCTACGCCGATGTCCGCCCCGGCGGCACGGTCACCGTGCTCGGTCTCGGCCCGATCGGCGACATGGCCGCCCGGATCGCGCTGCACAAGGGCGCGAGCAAGGTCATCGGCGTCGACCTCGTCCCCGAACGCCTCGCCCGCGCCCGCGACCGCGGCGTCCACACCCTCGATCTGAACGAGTACGGGAAGGATGTGGCGGAGGAGATCCGCCGGCTGACCGACGGACGTGGCACCGACGCCGTCATCGAGGCGGTCGGCATGGAGGCCCATGGGGCTCCGCTGGTGCGGGCCGCCCAGAATCTCGCCGGTCTGCTGCCCGACGCACTGGGGGAGAAGGTGATGGGCCGCGCGGGCGTGGACAGCATGACGGCGTTCAACACCGCGGTCGACGCGGTCCGCCGCGGCGGCACGATCTCGCTCATCGGTGTCTACGGAGGGAACGTCGACCCGGTACCGATGCTCACCCTGTTCGACAAGCAGATCCAACTGCGCATGGGGCAGGCCAACGTCAGACGGTGGGTCGACGACATCATGCCCCTGCTCAACGACGAAGACGTCCTCGGTGTGGACGGCTTCGCCACCCACACCCTGCCTCTTGAGGACGGTCCGCAGGCCTACAAGACCTTCCAGGCGAAGGAGGACGGCATGATCAAGACCGTCCTCACGCCCTGACCGCGCCGCGGCGGCGGATCAGCGATTCCGCCGCCGCACACGTCGGTGGGGCCGCCCGGACTCCGTGCGGGCCCACCGACGCAGCCTGGCTAGTAGTAGTGCTTGCGGCCGGCGACCGCATGCCCCAGTGCGCCGAGGATCCAAAGGATCGCGCCGATGACCGCGAGAATGATTCCGATGGTCCACAGAATGCCGATGCCGGTCAGAAACCCGACAACGAGCAGGATGATTCCGAGAATGATCACGATCCGCTCCGATCTGGCACGTGCGAACACGTGTGTATTCATTACTTTGATCCCGAATTGTCCGCGGGGCAACTGCGCACGGACCGGGGCCGGCCCCAGCGGCCCGCCACGCCGGGCGCCCTGATTGCCTGAGTCCGTGGCGTGGGCACCTCGTACCGCTCGGCAGGCCGGGCCCGGAGGCGCGTTCTACGCTGGGTGGGGAAGCCGGCGCCCGAGATGCGGTGAGGCGGTGGAAGGCTCGTGGCGGTACGACACCAGCTGATCAAGCGGTCTCCCGAGGAGCTGTGGGCGGTACTCGCCGACCGCTCCCGTTACGAGGACTGGGTGGTCGGCACCGCTCGCTCCCGGCCGAAGGACGGCAACTGGCCGGAGGTCGGCGCCACGCTCGAATACACGGTGCGCCTGGGGCCCTGGGACGTCACCGGCTGCACCACCGTCCGCCACAGCGTCCCGCCGCGCACACTCGAACTCGAGGTGGACAGCGGCCGGCTGGGCACCGCCCGGATCGCCATCGAGGTACGCCCCTGGGGCGCCGATTCCCTGGTCATCATCGATGAACACCCGCTGGCCGGGCCCGGCGGACGGCTGCACAACGGGGCCCTCGACCTCCTGTTGCAGCTGCGCCACCGCAGCATGCTCAGCAGGCTGGCCGCAGTGGCCGAACAGGCGCCGGTCCGCGCATCCAGCGGAGCCTGACCGCCGCCCCGCCCGGTGGCGGGCCGGGCGCACCACGGCCGGGTGGACAGGAGGCAGCGATGCCGGACGCAGTGGTGATCGGTGCCGGACCCAACGGACTTGTCGCGGCGAACCTGCTGGCCGACGCCGGGTGGACGGTGGAGGTGCTGGAGCAGCAGGACGAGCCGGGCGGCGCGGTCCGCAGCGACCGTGCGGTGCACCCCGACTTCGTCAACGACCTGTGCAGTTCGTTCTATCCCCTGGCCGCCGCCTCCCCGGTAATCGCCGCCCTGGACCTGTACGAGGAGGGGCTGGTCTGGAGCCATGCGCCCCAGGTGCTGGCCCATCCGCTGAGCGACGGCCGCTGCGCGCTGCTGGGGCGCACCACCGCCGACACGGCGGCGGGGCTGGAGACCTTCGGCACGGGCGACGGCGCGGCCTGGCAGGAGCTGTGCGGCGTCTGGGACCGCGTCGGCAGTGACCTCCTCGACGCGCTGTTCACCCCGTTCCCGTCGCTGCGTGCCCTGGCCCGGCTCGCCGCCCGGGTCCGCGGGGCTGGCGGGCTGCGGCTGGCGCGGACGATGCTGCTGCCCGTACGGCGCCTGGGTGAGGAGGAGTTCCGCGGCGAGGCGGGCCGGCTGCTGCTGGCGGGCAACGCCCTGCACACCGACCTCACCCCCGAGGCCGCGGGCAGCGGCGGCTTCGGATGGCTGATGTCGATGCTCGGCCAGAGCTACGGCTTTCCGGTGCCGGCCGGTGGCGCCCAGTCGCTCACCTCGGCCCTGGTGCGGCGACTGCAGCGCCGGGGCGGGGTGCTGCGCTGCGGGGAGCGGGTCGATGAGGTCGTCGTACGCTCCGGGCGCGCGGTGGCGGTGCGTACCGCGATCGGGGAGACGGTGCCGGGCCGCCGCGCCGTGGTGGCGGATGTGTCCGTGCCCGCCCTGTACGGCCGGCTGGTCGACTCCCGGCATCTCCCTTACCGGCTGCCCGGGGACCTGCGGCGCTTCCAATGGGACTTCGCCACCTTCAAGGTGGACTGGGCGCTGGGCGGCCCGGTGCCGTGGACCGCCGAGGCCGCCGCCACCGCGGGCACCGTGCATCTGGCCGACGGAATGGACGAACTCACCCGCTTCACCGCCCAGATCGCCGCGGGGCGGGTGCCCGACCGGCCCTTCGCCCTGTTCGGCCAGATGACCACCGCGGATGCCACCCGCTCCCCGCCGGGCACCGAGGCCGCCTGGGCCTACACCCATGTACCTCACCGGATCCGGGGGGATGCGGGGGAGGACGGGATCGGCGGGGCCTGGGGCCCGGGGGACCAGGAGGCGATGGCGGACCGCCTGGAGGAGCAGGTCGAGCGCTTCGCGCCCGGCTTCCGGTCCCGGATCAAGGCGCGCCGCATTCTCGCCCCGCCCACGTTCGAGGCGATGGACGCCAATTTGTACGGGGGAGCCCTCAACGGCGGTACGGCCGCCCTCCACCAGCAGCTGGTGTTCCGGCCGCTGCCGGGTCTCGCCCGCCCGGAAACCCCGGTGGCGGGCCTCTATCTGGCCTCCGCCGGGGCACATCCGGGTGGCGGGGTGCACGGCGCCCCCGGCGCCAACGCGGCCCGCGCGGCGCTGCGCACCCGCACGCCGAGCGGTGTCCTCAGCCGGGCCCAGCGTGCCCTCCACCGCGGCGGCGCACCGCTGCGGGCTCCGAGGGAGGGCGGGTGGTGAGCGGGGCGAGTGCACGGCATGGGGAGCGGAGGCGGTGACTACGGGGTGCCGGTGGGCACGAGCGGGCTCCGCCGGCCGATCCTCCGTCAACTCCCTTCAAAACACGTGTAGGTGACTTGTCGTCAGATTCCCGCGCTCAAGTGATCGGACCGACCGGCAGCGCGGCCAGCAGCATCAGCGCCACGTCGTCCTGCCGGTCCGCATCGCCGTGCCGGTTCTCCAGGAGGGCGTCGGCGAGGCGGTCCGGGCCCAGCGGCGGCGCGTCGTTGAGGCGGGCGGCGAGGTCGGCGACGGAGCGGTCCGGATCGGCGCCCGGCGTTTCGATCAGGCCGTCGGTGTAGAGCGCCAGGACGGACTTCGGCGGCAGGGTGATCTCCGTGGTGGAGTACCGGGCCGCGGGGTCGATGCCCAGCAGCAGTCCCGGCGGCACATGCAGCACCGTGGTGTGCCGGCCGGGGTGGCGGAGCAGCGGCGGTGGGTGGCCGGCGCAGGCCAGGCACGCCCGGCGGGTACGCAGATCGATGTGGACGTACAGGCAGCTGGTGAACAGCCCCGGGTCCAGATCGGTCAGCAGCCGGTTCGTACGGGCCAGGACCTCGCCCGGCGCGGCACCGGCGGTGGCATAGGCGCGGACGGCGGTGCGGACCTGCCCCATGAGGGCGGCGGCCGCCGCGTTGTGGCCCTGCACATCACCGATGACGGCGGCGACGCTGTCCTCGTCGAGGCGGATCAGATCGTAGAAGTCGCCGCCGATGTCCATACCGCGGGTCGACGGCAGATAACGGGCGGCGACGGCGAACCCCGGCACCTTGGGCAGCCCGTGCGGCAACAGGCCGGCCTGCAGATCGTGCGCCAGCTGGTGCTTGGTGTCGTAGAGCCGGGCCCGGTCCAGCGCCTGGGCGATCAGCCCCGCCAGTGAGGTGAGGACCTGGCGTTCCTCCAGGCTGAAGGTGCGGGGCCGGGTGTACGAGAGGATGCAGCAGCCGACCGGGCGGCCGGACACGATCAGCGGCAGCACGGCGCGCGCCGCCTTGCCCGTCAGACGCGGCAGCCCCGGGTAATCGCGTTCCATCTCCTCGGGGGAGGTGAAGAAGCTGGGCTCCCCCGTGGCGAGGGCGTGCACGGCGGGGCTGTTGGCGGCGCCGAGGGCGACCCCTTCGAAGGCGGCCACCGCCTCGGCGGGGTACCCGCGATGCCCGATGGTCCGCAGCCGGCCCGCCTCCGCCACGTACATGATCATGCCTTGGGCGCCGAACGCCGGCACGATCTGGTCGGCGACGAGACCGACGACGTCCTGAGTGCCGACGGCCTCGGTGAGGGCGGCCGCGAGATGCAGTACGTGGTAGATCTGGCCGGCCCGCACGGGCAGCACCTCCCCCTGGGCGGGGGCGGGCTCCACCGGGCCGTAGTCCTTGTCCGACGGGCTGATCCACACGCTCAGGCCCCTGGCGTCCGGGAACAGCCGGAAGGTGAGCCAGTGGTGCGGTGGCCTGCTGGCGGTGAACGACGTCGGCCGGCGGCTGATCACCGCGGCGCGGTAGCGGTCCTCGAAGACCGGGTCGCGCAGCCACGGCAGGACCTCCCAGGGGCGCGAGCCGATCAGCCGGGTGCCCTTCTCGCCGAGCAGCTCCGTCGCGCCCTTCGTGACCAGGGTGATCCGTCCCTCCAGGTCGAGGGCGCAGCAGCCGCCGGGCAGCCGTTCCAGGTAGTCGGCCGCCGCCAGCGCCTCGTCCGGGCTCACGGCCCGCACCGGCGGCGGTGTGCGGACCCGCGGTGCCTCGGCCGGACCGGAGCCGTCGGACCGGGGCAGCTCCGCCAGCAGCGCGGCCAGGCGCCCGCACGCGGCCTCCACCGCCCCGCGTTCCTCCGCCGACAGCCGCGGCGCATGGCCGGCGGGCCACAGCAGCAGCAAGGCGCCCCGGCTGCCGGCCGGGCCGCTGACCGGAGCCGCCGCCAGCGAGAAGTCGTACGGCACCGCCACCGCCGTACGGGGGAAGTCGCGGGCCATCTGCTGCTGGCCGCCCACCCACACCAGGCGCTGTTCGCGGGTGGCGACGGCGACCGGGATGGGGGCTGCCAGCGCGACGCGGTCCCACGGTGCCAGGAACGGCGCCGGCACCCCGCTCATGACGGTCAGCTGCAGGACCGGCGCGTCGGCCGCCAGCACATAGACCCCGCCGGCGGACGCCCCGCTCTCCTGCATCGCTCGCAGCAGCGCCCGGCCCACGGGGTCGTCCACCGGGCCGGACCCGGTCCCGCCGGTCATCGCGCACCTGCCCACAGCTGTCGTCGCGCCATCGAGACCCACTCCGGCCCGCCGGTGTCTCCCCGTGCCGAGACCGTCATGACGTCTCTCCCGGGACACTGCTGACGTTACGCCGCCCACCGGGCCGCGGCACTCGCTGCCGGTGTCCGGTCCGCTGCCCGCGGGACCAGGCACTTTCGCCCCAAGATGCGCTCAGCTCAGGCCGTATATCATGTAGTGGCGCCCTTTTACAGTGGCGCGGGCAGCATGTCGCCTCCGATTCCGGAGAGGGAACATGGCCGCAGGCGAACAGGACGAGACCGAACGAGTCCGGCGACCGTCCAGTAAGAAGACCGCCAAGAAGACCGTCAAGAAGACCGCCACACGAGCCAGCAGTGCCCGGACCGGCAGCGGCGAGCGTGAGAGCGAAGCGCCGCGCGCGGGCCGCCGTGTTTCGGCGCCACGTGCCATGCGGTACGCGGCCGAGCAGCTCAAGGAACTGCTGGGACGGGCTCCCGAGTCCGTTTCCGCGGTGAAGCCGACGGAGGACGGCTGGCAGGCGGACGTGGAAGTCCTGGAGCTGGAACGTGTCCCCGGGACCACCAGCGTGATGGCGACCTACCGCGTGATGCTGGACAAGGAAGGCGAACTGGTGGCGTACGAGCGCACCCGTCGCTACACCCGAGGTCAGATCGACCGTCGATAGGGCCCCGGGAGGCCACGCGGGACCGTTCGCCGGGCGAACGATACGGCCACTCCGAAAGGCCGGAGTGAGCCGGTGAAGGGAGGCACCGTGACTGTGGTGCCGCAAAGCGGAGGAACCGTTGCCGCAGGCGGCGGCGGAGGCTCCGGAAACCTCTACGACATCCTCGATCTGATACTGGACCGCGGTCTGGTCATCGACGTCTTTGTGCGTGTGTCGTTGGTGGGCATCGAAATCCTCAAGATCGATGCCCGCATCGTCGTCGCCAGCGTCGACACCTACCTGCGCTTCGCCGAGGCCTGCAACCGCCTCGACCTGGAATCAGGCCGCAAGGCACCCTCCCAGCTGACCGACCTGGTCGGTGAGGTGACCGAGGGCGGCTCGCACGGCAAGGCCAAGGGCGCCCTGTCCGGCGCCGCGGAAGCGGTGACCGAGGCCCTCAAGGGCGGCGGCGATGAGGACGAGGAACACGAGTCGAGGCACAAGGAGCCCGCCGAGCGGCGCGAGCGGCCCGCTCGTCGGCCGGCCCGGCGACGAAAGGAATGAGCGATGTCGGTCTACGTCTACTCCATCGTCGCGACCAGCCATCCGCAGCGCCTGGAAGGCCTCCACGGAGTGGGGAACCCGCCGTCCGAGCTGCGTACGGTGCAGAGCAAGAAGCTGTCCGCCGTCGTCAGCGACTCCCCGGAGGAGCTGCGTCCCAAGCGCCGCGACCTCGGCGCACATCAGGCCGTCCAGGAACGGCTGATGGCCGACGGCACGGTCCTGCCCTTGCAGTTCGGTTTCACGACCACGGACGACGAGGCCGTACGGGCCGTCCTGAAGGAGCGGACGGACGAATTCACCGAGCGGCTGGAGGCGTTGGAGGGTTGCGCCGAATACCACCTGAAGGCCGCCCAGGACGAGGATGCGCTGCTACGGCAGATCCTCACGGAGTCGGATCAGGCACGAGAGCTCAACGAGCAGATCAGAAGCGGCAATGCCAGTCCGGATGTCCCGCTCGTCCTCGGTGAACTGGTCGCCGGGGAAGTGCAGGCACGGCAGGAGCAGCTCGCCGCCGGGGTCCTCGATGCGCTGCGCGGATTCGCGCGGGAGGAGCGCATCTCGCCCCCGGGCGGGAACGACTTCGTGAGCGTGTCCTACCTGGTGGAACAGGACAACGAGAAGAGCTTCCTCGGCGCGGAGCGGGATCTCGCCAAGGAGCTGGGGGAGGACTTCGACCTCCGGCTGCTGGGCCCGCTGCCCGCCTACAGCTTCGTCTAGGGAGTCACCATGGGCCTGTTGAGTCAACTAGCCACCCTTCCGCTGGCACCGGTGCGCGGCGTGGCCTGGGTCATGGAACGGGCCCTGGAGGCCGCGGAGAACGAGTACTACGACCCCGAACCCGTCGAGCGGGAGCTCGCCGAGCTCGAACGAGCGCTGCTGGCGGGAGACATCTCCGAGGAGACCTTCGACCGGCGGGAGGACGAGCTGCTGGACCGGCTGGACGAGATCAGGGCCCATGCCCAGGGCACCGACATCTGACCGCGGTGGCCGCCGCGGAACGGGAGCGCCGCCCCGCGCTCCCGTCGCAACGCCGGGAATCGAGGTGCAGCGGCCGTGAACGAACCCGTCGCCAGGAGGATGGGCGACTACCCGTCCCGGGCCGGCCCGGCCGGCGGCCAGGGCTCCTCGGCGAACCTTGCCGACATCTTGGAGCGGGTGCTGGACAAGGGCATCGTCATCGCGGGCGACATCCAGATCAACCTGCTGGACATCGAACTGCTCACCATCAAACTGCGCCTGCTGGTCGCCTCGGTGGACAAGGCGAAGGAGATGGGCATCGACTGGTGGGAGCACGACCCCTCGCTCTCGTCCCGCGCGTCCGACGGCTACCGCTCGCTCGCCGACGAGAACAAGCGGCTGCGCGCCGAGATCCAGGCCCTGCGCGAAGGCGACGAACTGCCGCCGGCCGAGGACGAGGAGGAGGACGAGGTTGAGGACGAGGGCGAGGAGGAGGCTGAGGGCGAGGCCGAGGAGGAGCGCCGCCGTGCCGCCCGCCGTCCCGCGCGTGGTGCACGCACCAAACGGGACGCGTCCGGCTCCCGTACGAAGAGGCGGGACACCTCATGACCGAGGTCATCAGCTATGCGTACGCCGTCGCGCGGGATGACGACGGATCGCTGGCGGAGGCGCTGACCGGACTGCCGGGAGTCGCGGAGGCACCGGTCCATCTGGTGCGTGCGGGGGACCGGGGTGAGGTGGTGGTCGCCGTGAGCCCGGTGCCCGAGCAGGACTTCCAAGAGGCCGCGCTGCGCGCGAACTTGGAGGATCTGGACTGGCTGGAGTCGGTGGCCCGGGCCCATCACCGGGTGATCGAGGCGCTGGCCGCCCGCACCACGGTCCTGCCGCTCCGGCTCGCGACGGTGTACCTCGACGACGAGCGGGTGCGGCGCATGGTCGATGCCCGCCAGGAGGCGTTCGCCGGCCGGCTGGCGGACCTGGCCGCGCACACCGAGTGGGGCGTCAAGATCTACGTCGAGGCGCCCGCGCCCACCGACCGGCCGGCCGCACCGCCCGCGGACGAGGGCCTGAGCCCCGGACGGGCCTACCTCAGCCACCGCAAGGCGCAGCGGCACGCCCGCGAGGACGCCTACCGCGACGCCGAAGAGGTCGCCCGGCGCGTCGAGGCCGCCGCCCGCGGCCATGCGGTCGACCGGGTCCAGCACCGGGTGCAGCAGGGCGAACTCGCCAGCGGGCCGGGCGAGAACGTCGTCAACGACGCCTACCTCGTGCCGCTGCGGGACGCCGAGAGCTTCCGCGCCGATGTCACCCGGGCGGCCGAGGGACTGTCCGGCGTACGCGTCGAGGTCACCGGGCCCTGGGCCCCGTACTCCTTCGCCACGCCGCCCGAGGCCGAACCGCAGCAGGGAGCCGTGCCATGAGGCCGGCGGGCGGGCAGCCGGCAACGACGGACGAACCGCTGCCGGACCGGCAGATCGCGCTGATCGATCTGCTGGACCGGCTGCTCAGCGGAGGTGTGGTCCTCACCGGTGATGTCGTGCTCTCCATCGCGGACATCGACCTCGTGCGTATCTCGCTGCGCGCGCTGATCGTCTCCATCAGCGAACAGAACCCCTCCCCGTGGTCCGCCCTCGCACCCTCGGTACGGGACGACCATGACGGCTGAGGACCGCCGGCCCGGCAGCCGCTTCGATGATGTCGCCGACGCGGCCCATCGGGCCTTCCGGCTGCTGCCCGCGGCACCGCAGGACATCCCGCCCCCGAACAGCGCGGCGGCCCGGCGCCCGGCACACCGGATCAGCGCCGACCCCGACACGGTGGAGCGGGACCTGATCAAGCTCGTCCTCACCCTGGTCGAGCTGCTGCGCCAGCTCATGGAGCGTCAGGCCCTGCAACGGGTCGACGCCGGAGACCTCACCGAGGAACAGGAGGAACGCCTGGGCGCGACGCTGATGATTCTGCACGACCGCATGGTCGAACTCTGCGCCCGATATGAGCTGACGATGCAGGACCTCAATTTGGATCTCGGGCCGCTCGGGACCCTTCTGCCACCCGCCGAAGAACCCTGAAGGGAGCGCGACATGGGCATCGCGAAAAAGACCAGGAACATCGGCCATATCGTCGAGGGAAAGGCCAAGGAAACGACCGGGAGGGCCCTCGGAAACAAAGGCCTCCAAAGGCGAGGCAAGGCGGAACAGGCCATGGGGAAAATGAAGCAGGCGGTGGAAAAGGGCCGGGAGACCTTCAAACACTGACCGCTGCGGCCCCGCCGTCGCCTTCCGTGCAACGGCGGGGCCGGCGCCCTGGGGTGCGCACCGCGCGGCGCCCGCTCAGGGCTGCCGGCGCGCCTGCTCGGCCGCCGCGTGGCCCGCCTCCGACAGCCCGTTGGCGGAACCGGTGCTGAGCGTGCCGCCGGCGCTCTCCAGATGCGCCCGGACGAACCACTGGAAGAGCTCCAGGGACCGCAGATGCTCGATGAGCAGGTCCTGGGTCACCGGGTCGACCCCGTCGGTGGCGGCCACCGCCGCCCGATGGTCCCTGATGACCCCCGAGTAGACGACGTCCAGCGCACCGAGGTGCTCGATCGCCTGCGCCCGTCCGACGGAGTAGTCCTCCCAGGTCCGCTCGGCGGCCAGTGCGCCCGGTGTCCCGGTCGGGGAGCCGCCGAGCGTCGCGATGCGCTCCGCGGTCGCGTCGACCATGGCACGGACCGCGTCGACTTGCGGATCGAGCATTTCGTGGACGGCGATGAAGTGCGGCCCCACGACATTCCAGTGCACATGCTTGAGGGTGAGGGCCAGGTCATTGAGCGCGTGCAGCCTGAGCCGCAGCCGTCCGATGACCTCTCCCCCTTCGGACTCGGTCATGCCGGGAACGGTATAGGCGGGGGAATTGCTCGCAGCCACGGTGCATTCTCCTTTCACCACAGGTCGGCTCTTCCTGTCGTGCCGGTTCGCGTGCCCGGCAACGCGGCGCGAAAACACCCGGCCGCTCCGCTTTTCCGTTCTCCGCCGCCGCGCTCCGGGCTGCTCCGAAATGCGAGGTGCGCGCTGATCACCGCAGACTGTTGAGCGACCGGACCACTCCGGTGAGGAGCTGATGTGACGACCGATGCGACCTTCTCCGCCGGCGTGGGCACCCCCGAGGCGGACTGGGCGTCCTGGCCCGCCCTCGACCGCCTGCCCGACGTGCCGCTGCCCGCCGGGCCGGTCGTGGTCGTCGCGGCACACCCCGACGACGAAGTGCTGGGCTTCGGCGGCACCATGGCCGCGCTGGCGGCGCACGGCACCGATGTCCAGGTCCTCTCCGTCACCGACGGCGAGGGCTCCCACCCGGACAGCACCCGGCTCACCGCCGCCCGGCGCGCTGCGGTCCGCGCGGCCGAACTCCGCGACGCCCTGGGCGACCTCGGACTGCCGTCGCTGCGCCCGCAGCGCCTGCGCATCCCCGACACCCAGGTGCACCGTCACGAGACCGCGGTGCGCCACCAGATCACGGCACGGCTGTACGCGGTGAACGCGGCCCTCTGCGTCGCGCCCTGGACCGGGGATCTGCACAGCGACCACGAAGCCGCCGGCCGGGCGGCCGCGGCCGCCTGCCGTTCCTCGGGCGTGCCGTTGTGGATGTATCCCGTCCGGATGTGGCACTGGGCGCGCCCCGCCGACCCCCGCGTCCCCTGGGACAGCGCCGCCCGTCTCCTGCTGCCGGCCGGCGCGGCCCGGCGCAAGGCCGCGGCCCTCAGCCGGTTCGTCAGCCGGATTCACCCGCTCGGCGACGGTGACGGCGACGCCGCGATCCTGCCGCCGGAGGAACTCGCCCACCACACCAGGCCGTTCGAGGTGGTCTTCCGATGAGTACGCCGCCCGCCTACTTCGAGGCGATGTACGCCGGCGCGGTCGACCCCTGGGACCTCGCCGGACGCTGGTACGAGCAGCGCAAATACGCCCTCACCCTCGCCTCGCTGCCCCGGCGCCGCTACCGTGCCGCATTCGAACCCGGCTGCTCCGTCGGCGTGCTGACCGCCCGGCTCGCCGAGCGCTGTGACCGGCTGCTCGCGACCGACCGGATGCCCTCGGCCGTGGTCTCCGCCGCCGAACGCACCCACGCACTGCCGCAGGTGGAGGTCCGCACCCTCACCATCCCCGACGAGTGGCCGGACGGCACCTTCGATCTGATCGTGCTGTCCGAGCTCCTCCACTACTTCGACGACACCGCGCTGCACGAGATCCTCGGCCGCACCCTCGACAGCCTCGAACCCGGCGGCACCCTCGTCGCCGTGCACTGGAACCACCCTGCCCCCGAGCACCGCCGCACCGGCCGCGACCTGGCCCCCGTCCTTGCCGCTCGCCCCGGCCTGCGGCTGCTGACCGAGACCCACGACCCCGACTTCACCCTGCAGACCTTCTGGCGCCGCTACCCCGACGGGGGCGCGCCCCCCTCTCCCGCGGCGCAAGAAGGCCTGGTGTGACCGCACCTGAGCGCTCCGGGGGCGGAGGCCGGCGCCCGGGAGCACGGCCTTCGCGACCGTACGGGCACGCATCACCGCAAGCGCGGCCTCACTGCCGGACGTACGGGCCCTCACCGCTGGTTGAAGCGGTCGGCCGCCCGTTCGTTGAGGGCGCCGAGGACACCGCGAAGGTGCCGGGCCGGTGGCTTTTCCCCGGCGGCGACCGTCGAACCGTCGACGGTGCCGCGTGCGCCGTTGCGGGGCAGCACCCGGGCGACCGCCGACACCAGCCGGGTGGTGGTCACCGGCGCCAGCCCGTGCGCCGTGGCACCGAGCCTGGCCGCCGGCGTCAGCACGATACGGGGCCGCCGCCGCTGCAGCGCGGTCACGATGCGCTCCGCCGCCCGCTCGGCGTTCATGGACAGCACCGGGGCCCCGGCCAGCGCCGAGAACCAGGCGTACTCCCGGCGCCGGTCCCCGCCGAAGAGGGCGTGGACATGCGACCCGGTGCGCATCAGGCCGGGGTGGACCGCGGTCACGGTGACGCCGTGCGGGGCCTCCTCCGCATGCAGCCCTTCGGCCAGCGCGGCCACCGCGGACTTGGCGCAGGAGTACGGCAGCAGATGCGGCACCGCCAGCAGACCGCCGACGGACCCGACGAGGGCCAGCCTGCCGCCGGCCGGGCTGCGCCGGAGGTGGGGGAGGGCGGCGAGCGCGGTGTTCAGGGCCCCGTTGAAGACGGAGTCCATCGCTTCCTCGAAACCGTCGGAGCCCAGCGCGTCCGCGGGGCCGACCTGGATGATGCCGGCGTTGGCGATGACGATGTCCAGCCCGTTCTGGTCCCTGGCGATCTCCGCGAGGCGGTCCTGCACCGCGGCGCGGTCGCGCACATCGCACACCACGGCGCGCACCGTCCCGCCGCCCCACTGCCTCAGCTTGCCGACGGCTCTGCCGAGTTCGGCCTCGTCCCGGGCCAGCAGCACGACATCACAGCGGCGCCGCAGCAGCTGGCGGGCCATGAGCAGCCCGAGCCCCCGCGAGCCGCCGGTGACGACGGCGGTGAGCCCTTCGATCGAGGGAGCGGCCGGAAGCACACGCATGATGAGCCCTTCCACTGGGCGCGGATCGGCACGGACGGGGCGCGGCCCCGCGGGGCGAGGCCGGACGCCGAACGCCTGCTGCCTTCGACGGTAGCGGGCCGCGGAGTACGGCGGGCCCGGCGCACGCGCCGCTGAGCAGGGCGTTCGCGCACACTCACGGCATGGACTGCCGGGCCGCCAAGGGTGGGGGAGGCCCGCAGTGGTGCGCGGCACCCGCGAGGGGGCGTTGGGCCAGTCGGGCGGTGGCTGCCGTGCGCTGCCCGGAGCGGCTCGGTGGTACGGGCGGCGCGGCCGCGCCAGGCCTCGTCCACGTCAGGCCTCGTCCGCGCCAGGCCTCGTCCGCTGGGCAGGCCCTCGTACGGTTCAGCCCGCGCCGGGCAACTGCACGTAAACCGAGCCGTCGCCCTCCACGCTCACCCGGAAGGAGGGCTGGGGAGCGGTCGCCGGACCGGCGACATTCGCCCCGTCCGCCAGCCGGAAGACGCTGCCGTGCCAGGGGCACGTCACACAGCCGTCGGCGATGGTGCCCTCCGTCAGGGGCCCGGACAGATGGCTGCACCGCCCGGCGAGGACATGGATCTCCCCGCCCGCCTGACGGACCACCAGCAGGGGTACCTCACCGAGCTCCCGGCGCACGGCCTCGCCGACCGGAAAGTCCTCCACCCTGCCCACGGGGTGCCAGCCCTCTTCCAGCAGGTGCGGCACCGGCGCCGCCTTGTTGGCGCCCGCGCCCTGCCGGAAGGCGAGGTGCCCGCCGAGCATGGCGCCGGCCCCGGCCGCGGACAGTCCGGCGAACGCGAGCAGCTTGCCGTGCGCGGTGCCGCCGCGGCCGCGATGCACCCAGGACCTGGAGTACAGGCCGATGGCCAGCGCCATCGACGCCGCATGCACCAGGCCGGTACGCATCTGGTCCTCGTGCTGCTCGGCCCAGTCCACCCAGCCGGCCCATGCCGCCGGTACGGCCGCCAGGACGCCCACCCCCACCAGGAGGCGGGCACTGCGCCGGGTCCCCGGGACGACGTCCAGCACCGCGGCGGACAGCCATGCGCCCATCGGAACCTGCACCAGTGCCGGGTGCAGCGGATGACCGATCGGCAGGCCGTGCAGCACATCGCGGAAGCGCCTCAGGGGCAGGCCGCGCACCACCCGCTGCACCGGGCCGATGACGGTGTCCAGCTGCTCCCAGCGGCCCAGCGCGTCGAGTGACTTCACGAGTGCGGAACTCATTCCTCCTCTTCCTCCTCGTCTTCCTCTTCCTCATCCCATTCGCCGTCCTCGTCCTCCTCTTCCTCTTCGCCTTCCTCGCCTTCCTCGTCTTCGTCCGTGTCTTCGTCCTCGTCCTCGTACTCGCCTTCCTCGGCGTACTCCTCGTCCTCCTCCTCGCCTTCCTCGCCCTCGCGCTCCTCGGCCTCTTCCTCCTCGACGACCTCTTCGTGGGTCCGTACGACCTCGCCCTCGCGGATTTCGCCGCGCCAGCCCTCCGGCTCTTCGTCGGTGAGGGTGACGTAGCGCTGGAAGTGTTTGAAGTCCAGCCGCAGTCGCCGTCCTTGGACGCGCCAGATATTTCCGGTCTTCTCGAAGAATCCCGAGGCGTAATACTCGACGACCAGCACGATGCGGGTCAGATTGGGCGCCAGTTCATGGAAGCTGACGGCACCGCGGGTCGATCCCTTGGCGCCCTCGGACGTCCAGATAATGCGTTCGTCCGGCACCTGCTCCTGGACGGTGGCTTTCCAGCCGCGCGTCGACGGACCGACCTTGGCCTTCCAGTCACTGGTCGTCTCGTCGTGCAGCGACACATTGCGTACGCCCTTGGTGAAGCTGCTGAACTTCTCGTACTGCGTCCAGTGGTCGTAGGCGGTGCGCAGCGGCACCCCGACATCGAGGACCTCGATGATGTTGGTGACCTTCTGGTCCCCCGATTTGCGCTTTCCGCCACCGAAGAGTTCCTTGGCCTTCCCCGTGACGGTGTCCTTGACGTTCTCCGCCGTTCCCTTGACGGCGGCCTTGATGGGCGAGTCACCGCCCAGAAGATTGCCCGCGATCTTGGACAGCGAGCCGCCGTTCTCGGCCACATCGGTGAGCTGTCCGGTCACGTCCATGAGTTTGTCGCCGGCCCGTTCGGCCAGGTTCCCCACCCATTTCGTCGCGTAGCTCCCCAGTTCTTCTCGCAGCCGATCGAGGCCCGAGTCCGCGTTGTCCTGTCCCGTCTTGGCCATGACCGGTTACCTCCGGCGCTCGACGCGCGATGATGTCTTCTTGGCGCTCTTCTTCGCAGGAGCTGCCTTCTTCCGTGCGGCAGTCTTCTTCGCAGGAGCCTTCTTGGCAGCGGCCTTGGAGGCCGTCTTCTTGGCGGCGGTCTTCTTTCCCGCGGTCTTCTTCGCTGCCGTCTTCTTCGCGGCGGTTTTCTTCGCCGCCGCCTTCTTGGCCGGGGCCGCCTTCTTGGCGGGTGCCTTCTTGGCCGTCTTCTGTGCTGCGGTCTTCTTCGCAGGAGCCTTCTTGGCCGCGGTCTTCTTGGCGGGCGCGGCCTTCTTCGCCGCGGTCTTCTTCGCGGCCGGCCGGCCGGCCGCAGCCTTCTTCCCGGCGGTCTTCTTGGCGGGCGGCTTCCGCCCGCCCTTCTTCTGCGCAGCCGCTCGTGGCGTACGCCGGCGGGGCGGCTCCTCGGGCTCCTCTTCCTCTTCTTCTTCCTCCTCGGGCTCTTCCTCCTCGCCCTCGTCGTACTCCTCTTCGGGCTCCTCTTCCTCCTCCGGCTCCTCCTCTTCTTCCTCTTCCTCCTCCGGCTCTTCCTCCTCGTCGTACTCGTATTCCCCCTCTTCTTCCTCCCCTTCTTCTTCCTCTTCCGGTCCGAATTCGAGCGCGTGGGTACGGTCGTGGAGCGTGTCGGCAAGCGTCGACAGACGGCGGTTGGCGGCGGTCGTCAAGGCCTTCTTGCCGACGTCCAGCACCTCCCCGCGCAGCTGTTCACCCAGCTCTGCGACCTGGGGGATCTCGCTCAGCTTGCGCATCCCCTGGGCCACGAGCTGGCGTGGTTCAAGCCCGAATTGACGCCCGGCGATATAGGACGCCGCGGTGAGGGCGAACCGGCCCTTCTTCGTGCGGCCCAGCACATAGCCGCCGGCCAGAGCGGCGGCCAGCAGGACCTTGGTTCCGTCATTCATGGGTGCGTCACCTTTTCCCGGACGTGCGGCCGATGGGCGTCTGTGCAGGGGGCCGCCACTTGGCGGCGTCGTTTCTGCCCTATCTCCAGAGTGATCGGAGTCGCGACCGCCGCATCTTGAGCGGGCCGAAAAGCCCTCCGGGACCACGCTGTGAAAGGAGCCGGTCCCGCTGGGTGGCCGGGTCATGGCACCGTGACCGTCGGTTGCCGCCCGTACGGCAGGCCTTCACCGGGGCGCCCCACGGCAGGTGTGCGGGAGCTGTGCAACGGCCCTACGCTCGGAATATGCCGGGAACACGCCGTGCACCGTCTCGTGTGGGAGTAGGGGGAGCGCGGTGTGTTCGCCGGCGCATGGCAGCCGTCCGGCTGTCGGCCATGGCGGTGGTGGTGGCGCTGCTCTGGGTCTTCGGGGGAACTCCGGCTGCGACGGCCGTCGATGACCCGGGGCTGGCGACGTTCTACGAGCAGACGCTGTCCTGGGAGCCGTGTGGCAAGGACCTGCAGAACGGGACGCAGGGCGACGGCGCCTCCCCGCCGCCGGGCTTCCGGGAGCGTCTGGAGTGCGCCCGGCTGGAGGTGCCGCGGGACTACGCCCATCCCACACGGAGCACGATGCAGGTCCAGCTGATCCGGCTGAAGGCGACCGGGCCCGGTGAGCGCCTCGGCTCGCTGGTCATCAACCCCGGAGGGCCGGGTGCTTCCGGCGTCAACTATCTGATCGACAGCGGGAGCGCCTTCGCCCGGCTGGGGCAGCGCTACGACATCGTCAGCTTCGATCCGCGCGGCACCGGCCACACCGAACCCATCTCCTGCGGGAGCAAACTCACCACGGGCGGCGACGACAGCCTCGCCGCGAAGGAGAAGCGCATCAACGAGGCCTGCGGCCGGTACTCCGGCGGGCTGCTGCGCTGGGTCGGCACCCCCGATGTCGCCCGGGACATGGACGTACTGCGCGCCGCGGTCCACGACGACAAGCTCAATTACCTGGGCTTCTCCTACGGCACCAAGCTGGGCGCTGTCTATGCCCATGAGTTCCCCGACAAGGTCGGCCGGATGGTCCTGGACAGCGTCGAGGACCCGACCAAGAACACCTGGCAGACCGCGCTGGCCCAGGCCCGGGGCTTCCAGCAGGCGCTGGACGACTTCGCCGCCGACTGCCTCCGGACGGCGGACTGCCCGCTGGGCACCGACAAGAGCCGGGCGCAGGAGCAACTCCGCACCTGGTACCAGCAGTTGAGCGAACGGCCGATGAAGGTGAAGGGCGAGACGGTGGATGAGACCACCTATGTGTACGCCTTGCGCGAGGCCCTGTACAGCAGAAGCGACTGGCCGGCGCTGCGCCAGGCGCTGGCGCAGCTGCGGCGGGGCGACGCCGCCGGAATCCTCCGTCTGAGCGAGAGCGGTGGCGGCAGCGCCACCCGCACGGTCCCGGCACCGCGGGTCGGGCAGGACGAGCTACCGCCGCAGGACCAGCTGGCCCTCCGGGCGATCGCGTGCCGGGACACCTCGGAGCGCTATGACGCCGACGACTACCCCCGGGCGGAGCGCGAACTCACCAATGCCTCCCCGCTCTTCGGCCCGGACATCGCCCCGCTCATGCTGGACTGCTACGACTGGCCCGTCGCGGGCGACGACTCCTCCCGCGAGGTCGCGGCGCCCGGCGCACCGCCCCTGCTGCTCGTCGCGACCACCAATGATCCGGCGACCCCCTACGAGGGCGCGTTCAACATGGCCCGCGAGCTGGGCAATTCCAGTGTCGTGCTGACCTTCCACGGTGAGGGGCATGCCGCCTACACCACCCAAGACCCCTGCGTGCAGCGCCATGTCGACGACTTCCTGCTGAACGGCGTCTTGCCGAAGGCCCAGACCTCCTGCGGCTGAAAGGCGCGGCCGTCCCCGGAGCGCGGGGCCCCACGACGGAACGCACACCGCATGGCCGGGGACTACCTGTAGTAGCGGGGGCGGGGGGCGTCCTCGACGTCGACGACCGGGGCGCCGGGGGACGGGGGCTGGGTGCGCCGCCGCTTCAGAATGCTCACATAGGTGGCGAGGCCGATGATGCCGACGATCATCATGATGATGCCGACCAGGTCGACGTTGATTCCGGCCATGTGCCAGTCCACCGCGAAGGTGAGGATGGCCCCCACCGCGAGCAGACCGATGCATCCGCCGATACCCATGGCGTCCGCCTCCATAACTGTATTGGCAGTAAGGCCTGATGACGGTTCGCGTACCCCGGGGGAGGCGCCTTATGTGCACAGGCGGAGGGGGCCACCGACGGCCGGGCCTCCGGGGGCCGGGCTCAGCCGGCCCGGCGCCCGCCCCTGCTCGCGGTCTTCTTCGCCGCTGCCGTCTTCTTGGCGGTGGCCTTCTTGGCGGCGGTTTTCGAGGCGGTTGCCGAGGCGGATTTCGTGGCGGTGGCCTTCTTCGCCGCGGCCTTCTTCGTCGCGCTCTTCTTCGCGGTACGGCCGGACCGGTGCTCGGCCTCCTCGTCCTCGCCGCGGGACCTCTTGGCCGCCCGGACGCTGTCCTGCAGGGCCGCCATCAGGTCCATCACCTGCCCGGCGGGCTGCTCCTCACCGGCCGGGAACTCCGGCTCGCGATGCGCCAGCTTCGCCGCCACGATCTCTTCGAGTGCCTCGCGGTAGTGATCGTGCAGATCGTCCTCCGACAGCTCGCCGAAGGAGTCCATCAGGGCCTCGGCGGCCGACACCTCATTGGGGGCGACCTCCGCCTGCCGCTCGGGCAGCACCCCGTCCATCGGACGGATCTGGTGCGGCCACAGCAGCACCTGCATGACCAGCGCGCCCTCCATCGGGCGGATCATGGCGAGCGTCTCCCGCCCGTGCAGCGCGATCTTGCCGAGCCCGACGCGCTGATGCCGCTCCATCGCCTCCCGCAGCAGCACATAGGGCTTGGCCGCGGCGGGGCTGTCGATGCCCAGGTAGTAGCCCTTGCCCATCTGCAGCGGGTCGATGTCGCCGCCGGCCACGAAGGCCAGGATCGTCAGGGTCTTCGCGGTGGGCAGCGGCAGCGCGTCCAGATCCTCGTCGCTCAGCGGTACGACCGTGTCGCCGTCCCCGGGCTTGTAACCCCGGCCGATCTCGTCCGGGGAGATCTCGACGTCCTCCAGCGAGCACACGGGCTGATTGCGCACCCGTCCGCCGTCCGCCGTATGGATCCGTACGAAGCTGACCGACGCGGAGCTGTCCGTCGCGTTGTACGCGGCGACCGGGATCGTGACCAGGCCGAAGCTGATGGAGAACTTCGCCGTGGGGCGCATGGGGGCCGCCTTCATCGGAGCCATTCGGCACCATGCTAGGTCGGGTGGAGGGACCGTACATCCCGGGCGCTGCCGGGTGCGCCGATCGGGTGGCGGTGGGCTGCGGACGCCGCTCGGCCCGGCCGCTGTGGCGCCTCCCGCCGGTCTTCAGCCGGGCCTGGCCGTGACCCGGCCCTCCCGGACGGCCTCCTGGAGCGCCTGGTGATCGCGCTCGTTCTGGTCCGCGTAACGCTCCGCGAACCGCGCCAGCGCCTCGTCGAAGGGGGTGCCCCTGCCGAGGTAGGCGGCGATCGCGATCCGGTCGCCGGACCGGGCGTGCGCGCGGGCCAGCGTGGCCCCGCAGCGTACGGCGAACCGCCGCATGCCCACCGGCACCATCATGTCCGCCGGCATGATGCCCTTCCAGTCGCGCAGCTGGCGTACGTAGAAGTCGCGTTGGCGGCCGTCGATCCCGGTGGCCCGCTCCCAGCCGAGGAAGATGTCGCTGGCGGCCTGCATCAGCCGCTGGCCGGCCACGACGCGCTCGCCCTGGTTGGTGTGGAGGCTCGGGCCGGCGTACGGGGCGAGTACCGAATCGTCGGCCTCCTTGGCCTGCAGCAGGAGCGGGTCGCCCGCGTCCTTGCCGAGCAGCAGCACGATCCAGCAGCGGGTGCCCACGCTGCCGACGCCCACGACCTTGCGGGCCACGTCGACCACCCGGTACTGCTCCAGCAGCCGGCGGTGGTCCGACCGCAGACTGCCGGCGTAGCCCTGGATCAGCCCGCGGAGCTGCTCCTCCAGCTGGTCGCGCTCGACGTCCGGCAGCAGGTCGTCCAGCGGCACGATCAACGGGGGATCGGCGGCGAACCGGACCTGGCCGCCGCTCTTCCGGGTCAGCTTGCGGAACGCCTGCACGGTGTCGTGGGTCCGGGCTTCCGCGATGATCCGGGACAGCCCCGCACGGCCCCTGCTGCCGAGCTCCTGCGCTTCCTCGGCCTGGATGTCGGCCATGTCGGCATGGGCGTACCAGACCTCCAGGGTCCGCTGGTCCGCGTACTGGCGCATCCGGTCGCGGTAGGACGCGCAGGCGGCCCGGACGATACCGGCCCGGACCGACTCGCTGAAACCGTTGCCGCGGCCCGCGATGGCGAAGCTGGCCGCCAGCCGTTTGACGTCCCACTCCCAGGGGCCGGGCAGGGTCTCGTCGAAGTCGTTGATGTCGAACATCAGATGGCGCTCGGGGGAGGCCAGCAGCCGGAAGTTCAGCAGATGGGCGTCCCCGCACAGCTGGGTCCGCAGCCCGGTCGACGGGGTCGTCGCCAGGTCCGCCGCCATGATGGCGGCGGCGCCGCGGTAGAAGCGGAACGGCGACTCCAGCATCCGCCCGTAGCGGATGGGCACCAACTCCGGTACGCGGACGGCGGATTGCCGCTCGATGAGGTCGACCGGATCGGCACGGGAGGCGGTGGGCTCGAACTCCGCATGACGGGAGCGGGGCACTTCGGAGCGAAGTGCCCTGCCCTGTTCCGCGCGTTCCTGTGCGGTGGGTCCGGTGGCCATGCCGGGGCCGGAGATGCTCAGCTCACCGCGTGGCGGCGTGTCGGTGGTCGTCCGTACACAGCGCCCAGATGATGAAGATGTCGATGGCGACCAGCACGATGGCCCAGAACGGGTAGTGGGGAATCCACAGGAAGTTCGCGAGCGCACCGAGGCCGGCCAGGATCACACCGAGGATCCGTGCCCACATCGCCCCGGTCGAGAGCAGTGCCACGCCCGCGAGGAGGATGATGATGCCCAGGATGAGATGGATCCAGCCCCAACCGGTGAGGTTGAAGGTGAAGACGTAGTTCCGCGTGGTGACGAAGACATCGTCCTTGGCGATGGCGGAGATGCCTTCCAGGAAGGCCATCGCACCACCGAAAATCATCAGGACCGCGGCGAATGCCGTCCATCCGCCCACGTAGTGCTTCTGAGTGGCCATGGGTCACTCCTCACTTGAGAAACCTGGCCGTCCGTACCGGACCCGCCGGTGACCATGCAGTGCATTCCACGTTTACACAGGGTCCCGTCCGCCGCATGTCAGGGACGTTCGAAGGCCTGCAGCACACCGGCCACCGCGAAGCACAGCGCTCCCGTGAGCGTGCCCCAGTTGGCGACCCGGACGCTGATCTGACTGCCGGTCTCCGGACGGGTGAAGGCGGCCACCGCGGACACCATGAAGAGCACGGAACCCAGCTGATTGACCGCGACGATCCACCAGCCGAGGCTGCGCCGGTGGACGCACGGCCGGCCGTGGCAGATCTCGGCGATCGCCAGATGACCGGAGATCAGGAACAGCAGACAGCCGATGATGTCGGGCGTCCAGACCAGCCGGTTCAGCTGCTGGGTCGTGAGCCCCCGCAGAAAGGAGTCCAGCAGATTGACGCCGAACACCAGCGTCCCCGCGAACAGCACGAACGTACTCAGCCAGTCGATCCGGCCCGGCTCATAGCTCCACCACCGGAAGTGGTGCGTGGTCAGCGCACCGGCCGTGCTCTCCCGGCGCGGAGCGTTGATGGCCTGGACGAGTGAGGCATAGCCGCCCAGGGTGAAGAACGCCCCGCCGATGAAGTAGACCGTGGCGCTCGTGGTCGGGCGCTCCGCGGTGAACTGGGCGAGCGCAGCGCCGAGGGCGAAGAGGGTCCCGCCGATGGTGAAGGAGACCGCGGCCACGCCGTTGAGCCGGCGCAGCCGGTCGAGTGCCGCGGCACCGGCGCGCCGTGCACTGCTCTCGGTGGCCCCCGCGGGCCGTACGGCGAGGGTCCCGCGCTTGCGGGCCGCCCGCGACTCCCAGACGGCGGTGCCCCCGTCTTCGAGGCGCCAGGTCAGCCGGGAGATGAACGGTCCCGCACCCTCGGCGCACTCCTCGGAATTCCGCACCCGCCGAGCCTAGGGGTGCCTCCCCCGGAGATCGGGGAGACACCGCCCAGGGGCCCTGAGGGCTGTCCCGTCATCCCTGGCGGACGCACGGCGACGGCCTATGGCGCGTACAGGGGCGGCCAGGGCGCGTACGGGGCGACGTCGGCCTCCTCGCCCGGCGCGGCTCCGCACCGGGCGACTGCTCCTAAGAGGCGGACCCTTGCCGGGTGGCCTTACGGCGTGCCCGGTGGTTCGGTGCGCCCCGCGGTTCCCGGCGCGGGGAGCGGATCGGGTGCGGGGCCGGGTTCGGGTCCCGGCGTCGGCGGTGCCGGGGTGGGCGGGACGGGGTCCGGCTCGGGACGTGGCGGGGAAGGGGGCACCGGATCGGGGCCCGGTGCGGGGACCGGGCCGGGGACAGGGCCCGGCGTGGGTCCTGGCGGGCCGGGGCCCGGACCCGGGGTGGGCGGGACCGGGTCCGGATGGGTGCTGCCCGGCGGTCCTGGTGGCTGTCGCACCGTCATGAGCTCCTCCACGCGTCGCTCCTCCGCGGCCGGGCGCCCGGCGCCCGCTCCGCGCGGCATGCTGGTCTCCTTGCCGATCCTGCGCCGGCCATGCGACACGAGGCGCACGGGCTCAGCGGGACACCTCCTCACTGTGCGACGCCCCGCAACGCCCGGCGACAGCGGCAGGCGAACGGACCCGTCGCGCCCCGCACCACCCGGACGCGCGAGCGTACGAGGGCCCGGAGCGGGTACCCCCGCCCGCATGAACGACACAGGAACCGGCGCCCGCGCGGACACACGTACGGAGACGGTGCGCGCCGGCCGCCGTACGGTCGAGATCCACCGGCCGGAGAAGGTGCTGTTCCCCGACGACGGGCTGACCAAGGCCGATGTCGTCGGCTACTACCGCCGGGTGGCCGCCTCGATGGTCCCGCAGCTCCGGGGCCGGCCACTGATGCTGGAACGGCTTCCGGAGGGCCTCGGCGGCCCGCAGTTCATGCAGAAGGACACCCCGGCGCACTACCCCGACTGGATCCGGCGGACGGAGGTCACCAAGGAGGGCGGCACCGTCACCCACGCCGTCTGCGACGACAAGGCGACCCTCCTGTTCCTCGCCGACCAGGCCTGTCTCACCGTCCACCGCTGGCTGTCCCGCGCCGCCCGCCCCGATCACCCCGACCGGCTGGTGTTCGATCTCGACCCGCCCGGCCCGGACTTCGAGGCCGTACGGGAGGCCGCCCGGCAGCTCTGCGGGCTGCTCGACGAGCTCGGCCTGCCGGCCGTCCTGATGACCACGGGGTCGAAGGGCCTGCATGTCATCGTGCCGCTGGACGGGAAGAGCGACTTCGACACGGTCCGCGGTTTCGCCCAGGAGGCCGCGGCGGTGCTGGCGGAACGTCACCCGGACCGGCTCACCACCGCCGTACGCAAGAAGTCCCGCGGCAACCGGCTCTACCTCGATGTGCAGCGCAACGCCTATGCCCAGACGGCCGTCGCCCCCTGGTCGCTGCGGGCGAAACCGGGCGCCCCGGTCGCCGTGCCGATCAGCCGCACACAGCTCGACGACCCCCAACTCACCGCACAGAGCTGGACGTTGAAGGATGTCGCGGCAGTGCTGGAGCAGACGGGTACCCGGCCGTGGTCCGGGGTGCCGGCCCGCGGGCGGTCCTTGCGTACGGCGCGCCGGCGGCTCGACGCGCTGCGGTGAGCGTCGTGGAGGTGTGCGGCGCGAAGGTGTGCGGTGTGGAGGTGTGCAGTGCGCGGTGCTGTGGTGTGCGGTGTGGGCCGGCCGGGAGGCACCTCCGGCGTCGCCGTCACCTCACTCCGCGTCCTCCTGCTGCCTCGTCCCGGGCTCTTCGCGCCCGGCAGCCACGGTCTCGTCCAGCTGCCGCCGCTCCCGCCGGGCCCGCTCCCGGTCGTTCGGTGAGGCGTCCGTGACGTCCAGGAACACCTGGTCGGCGATCGGCCACTGCGCACGGATCGCCGACTTCAGCCGCACCAGGACCTCCTCGACCTCCTCGCTGTCCAGCCCGCCGACGAGATCGGTCCGGGCCGCGACCAGCGTGGAGCGGGTGCCCAGACGCATGGTCAGCAGGGTGGTCACCGTGTCGATCTCCGGCTGCTCCTCCAGGAACCTCCGCAGGGCCCGGCGCAGCGCGGGGTCGGCGGCCTCGCCGATGATCTGGCCGCGGGACTCCTTGGCGAGCTGATAGGCGACGAACACCAGCAGCGCCCCGATGATCATGGACGCCCAGGCCTCCCACCGCACCTCGCCGGTGATCATGTGAAGTCCCATCCCGGCCATGGCCACCAGCACACCGAAGCAGGCGGTGGAGTCCTCGGCCAGCACCGTCCGCAACGCGGGGTCGTCGGCCGCGCGGACCGCCTCTCGCATGCTGTGGCCGGACCCTCGTGCCTGGCCACGGACCTGTACCAGGGCGCGGATCAGCGAGGAGCCCTCGGCGACCAGCGCGACGGCCAGCACGGCGAGGCCGACGAGATAGCCCGTACGGGTCTCCGAGTGGTCCGAGCGCAGGGCCTCGATGCCCTGGAAGAAGGAGAAACAGCCGCCCATGACGAAAATTCCGACGGCGGCGAGCAGGGACCAGAAGTACCGCTCCTTGCCGTAGCCGAAGGGGTGCCGGCTGTCGGGCGCGCGGTTGCTGCGCTTGAGCGAGGCGAGCAGGAACAGCTCGTTGAGGCTGTCGGCGACCGAGTGCGCCGCCTCGGACAGCAGCGCGGGCGACCCCGCGAACAGCCCGCCGGCCAGCTTGGCCAGGGCGATCACCAGATTGGCGCCGAGGGCCACGAACACGGTGACCGCGGTCCTGGCGTCCTCCGTGTCCTTCCCGGGGTGCCGATCCGGTGTGCCGGTGGAGTGCGGTGCAGCATCAGCGTGCCGGGACAAGCCTGGCCTCCCCGTGGTCGGTCGGACCGCCGTCGCGAGCGTAGCCGCCCGGGTCCGGCCGCGCATACGGTGCGGCGTCGTTACGCCCCCTGGAGCAGTGGCGGTTTCCCGCCGTGCGGACCGGGGACGGTGACCGCGGACCCCACACCGGACGACGGAGGACAGGGCGTGGCCGGCACTTCCCCCAACGAGGCGAGCCGCCGGGACAGGGGTGCGCCATGAGCCCCCGCGGCGGGCAGCGGGCCCTGGCGCGCGCCCTGCTGGAGCGGCACGGCGAGACCTTCGCCGCCCAGAGCGGGATCCGGGTGGCGGACACCCCGCAGCCGCTGTACCAGGTGCTGGTGCTGGCCGGGCTGCTCAGCGCGCGGATCCGCGCCTCCGTGGCGGTGGCGGCGGCCCGCGCGCTGTTCGACGCCGGACTGCGCACTCCCCGTCGGATGGCGGACGCGACCTGGCAGCAGCGCGTCGACGCCCTGGGCGAGGGCGGATACCGGCGCTACGACGAGCGCACGGCCACCCAGCTCGGTGACGGCGCCACGCTGCTGCTGGACTCGTACGGCGGCGATCTGCGGCGGATGCGGGACGCGGCCGGCGGTGACCTCGGCGCGCTGCGCAGAGCACTGCGGGAGGTGCCGGGCCTGGGCCCCGCGGGCTGCGACATCTTTCTGCGGGAGGTCCAGGGCGTCTGGCCCGAACTCGCCCCGTATCTCGACGGCAAGGCCGTCCAGGGAGCGGAACGGCTGGGCCTGCCGGGCGACAGCGGGAAGCTGGCGCGGCTGGTCGGACCGGACGAGACCACGGCCTTCGCCTCGGGGCTGGTGCGCGCGGCGCTGGACCGGTCCGTCGTCGAGGACGTACGGGAGGCCGCGGGAGCCTGAACCGGCCGCGGGCATGGTCTGCCAGCCGGCGTGGGACGGTCCGGCATCCGGCCGCGGGCACGGCCCGGCACCCGGCCGCGCCCGTCACACGACCAGCACCCCCAGCAGGGTGACGCCCGCCAGGAACCACGCGACATAGTCGCCCATATGGCCGGAGTGCAGCCGGCGCAGCGGCGTGGTCCAGCGGGCCGGTTCGGCGCCCAGGGGACGCCGCACGGCGAGCAGGGCGCCCCCCACGGCCAGCGCGGTGGCCACCAGGCCCCACAGCACACCGGCCGTGGTCCAGTGCGGCGGGGGAGTGGCCGCGGGCTCCGTGGCGCGGCCGTGCAGGACGGCCGCGAGATAGCCGGCGTGGTCGGTGAAGGCGTCGGCGGCCCGGCCGATGCCGGTGCGCAGGCCCGGGACCAGCCCGACCGCCAGGGCCCCGGCGAGCAGCGCGGTGGGCACGGCGAGCATGCTGACCGGGGCCCGCGAGAGCCGCCCGCCTCTGGTCTCCGGCTCCTCCGCCTTCCCGGTCGTCTCGGCGTCGGCGGCGTCGGCCGGCCGGGACGCGGCGGCCCCGCTCCCCGGGACCGGCCCCAGGCCCAGGAACACCCGCGCCCCGGCCCGCAGCACCGCGCCCCCGGTGACCGCCGAGACCACCACGAACAGCGCCGTCGCCCAGCCGCCCACCGCCTCCTCGGTCACGGCCTTGCCCAGCGCGGTGCCGAAGGGCGGCAGCCCGGCGAGCGCCAGCCCGCCGGTCCCGAACAGCACGCCCACCCACGGGAGTTGGCGCCCCTTGCCGTGCAGCTCGGGCTCATCGACGCTGCCGAACCGGTCCAGCAGGATCCCCACGCAGGCGAAGAGCGCGGCCTTCACCCCGGCATGCGCCAGCACGTACAGGGCGACACCGCCGAGCCCCTCCGGGGTGAGCACCGCGAGGCCGATGAGGAACAGGCCGGTGTGCGCGACGGTGGAGTAGGCGAGCAGCCGCTTGAGATGGCGCTGCAGCCCGCACATCACCGCACCGAGCACCGCGGTCAGCACCCCCAGGGCCAGCAGCGCCCGGTGCGCGTCGGGTGCCGGGATGCCGCCGGGGCCCGCGAAGACCGTCCAGTAGACACGGGCGATGCCGTACACGCCCAGCTCGACCATGACCCCGGACATCAGCATGCACACCGGGGTGGGGGCCACCGCATGCGCATCGGCGAGCCAGAAGTGGAACGGCACCGCCGCGGCCTTGACGAGCAGTCCGGCGGCGACGAGGACGAAGGCGGCGACCACCAGCGCGTCCGGGCCGCCGGGGTGTGCGTCGAGGGCGCTGCCGATCTGGGCGAGGCCGAGTTCGCCGGTCCGGGCGTAGAGCAGGCCGATGCCCAGCAAGGTGGTGTAGGCGCCCAGGGAGTTGACGACGCCGAACACCAGCGCCCCCTGGACGGCGCGGGCCTCCTCGACGCGGTAGCCGGTCAGCGCATAGGCGACGACGCCCATCAGCTCGAAGAAGACAAAGGCGTTGAACAGATCCCCGGCCAGCGCGAAGCCGCACATGCCCGCCTGGAAGAGCAGCACCAGCGCGGGGAAGGAGCCCGCGTGGCGCCGCGGGGGTTCGTCGAAGTACCGCCAGGCGTAGGCGAGCGCGGCCACCACCAGCAGGGAGACCAGTGTGGCCAGGCCGAGGCCGATACGGTCGCCGACCAGCACGATGCCCACCCCCGCCCCGCCGTGCGGCCGCCAGCCGCCCAGCCATTCGAGGGGCCGGGCGGTGGACGACGGGGTACCGGCCGAGGCGTACAGCGTGAGCGCCGCCGTGCCCGCGGCGAAGAGACACCCCAGCACCTCCGCGGCGGACCGCGGCAGCCGCCGGCCCGCGCCGACCAGCAGCGCCGCGCCGAACAGCGGAGCGGCCACGATCAGCGGCAGGGTCCGGTCGACGCTCACCCCCGCAGCTCCGAGAGCTCGTCCGGGTCCACCGTCCGGTGCCGTTTGGCGATCTGGATGACCAGGGAGAGCAGCAGTGCGGTGACGGTCGCCCCGATGACGATGTCCGTGAGGGTGAGGGCCTGGACGACGGGGTCGACCACGGGGCGGGAGCCCGGCGTGATGTCGGAGAAGACCGG
Organism: Streptomyces sp. G7(2002); assembly: GCF_028870195.1. Taxonomy (NCBI): domain Bacteria; kingdom Bacillati; phylum Actinomycetota; class Actinomycetes; order Kitasatosporales; family Streptomycetaceae; genus Streptomyces; species Streptomyces sp. G7(2002). The sequence continues at coordinate 1,762,211 of NZ_CP102609.1, read as the reverse complement.
GGCGGTGCCGCCGTCCCGGTAGCCGACGGCGAGCAGCAGGACATAGGTCGAGGACTGGCAGACGGAGAGACAGCCCACCGCGTGGATGAGGTTCCGGCTGGTGGCCATGCCGTAACAGCCGATCAGAAACAGCCACCCCGCGATCAGATACGGCAGCACACTCAAGTCCCGGCCTCCGCTTCGTCGTTCCCGTCCCCGTCCCCGCTCCCGTCCCCGCTCCCGTCCCCGTCCCCGCTCTCGATCTCCACGGCCTGGTCCAGGAAACGGGCCAGCAGGACGACCACCCCGCAGGCCACCTCCACGCCGATCGCGGCGTTGAGCAGCGGAACGGTGCCGCCGGAGGAGAGCGTGTTGAAGGTGCCGTAGGGAAGGAAGTTGGTCAAAAACGCCGCCCCCGTCACCAGTGCGGCCACCCCCACCAGCAGATAGGCGGCCTCACCCGCGGCATCCGCCACCTCGTACAGGCCGACCGGTCTGATCCGCTCCAGCGCCCGGTAGTCCACGGCGATGTAGAGCAGATGCAGCGAGGTGGCGACCACGACGCCGCCCTGGAAGCCGCCGCCGGGGCTCAGCTGGCCGTGCGCGATGACATACAGGCCGATGAGCAGGGTGACGGGCAGCGCGATCAGCGCATAGCGGCGGACCGGGGGTGCGACCGTGGCCGGCTCCGGGGGCTGCCGGTCCTCGTCCCGGGTCTGCCGCAGCAGGACGACGGTGCCCACCACCGAGCCGAACAGGATGGACTCCTCGCCGAGGGTGTCGAAGGCACGCTGGTCGAAGTTGACGGACGAGACGGTGTTGGCGGTGTGCCGGGCGAGCGCCGCATGGACCGCCCGGTCGCCGTACGGGTGCCAGAGCCCGCCGAACGCGGGCAGGCCGGAACAGGCCAGCACGAACAGGACGGCCACCCCCAGACCGCCGACGGCCAGCACCCACAGCCGCAGCCTGCTGCTCATTCGTGCTCCTCCCGGCGCTCGCTGCGCGCCTTGCGCCGCACCTTGCGTACGGACAGCAGCACCATCAGCGGGGTCAGCGCGGAGCCCACCGCCAGCTGGGAGAGCGCGACATCGGGGGCCTGCAGCACCAGGAAGACCAGCGCGAGCGCCAGGCCGAGCAGGGACAGCAGAAAGGACTGCCGCACCGGATCGCGCACCAGGACGGTGGCGGTTCCGGCGCCGGCCACCAGGAGCAGGGCGAGCAGCAGCGGCAGATCGTCAGCCATCGGCCATTCCCTCCGCGGGGCCGGTCCGGCCGTGTCCCGAGGTGACGGCGGCGGTCACCGCGCGGGCCGCCACCCGGCTCCCCAGCACCAACAGCGCGCCGATGACCAGCAGTTTCACCGTGGCCCTGCCGGGGCTCGCGGCCACACACAGCGGCAGCACCACCACGGGCACGGCCGTATAGCTCAGCGCCGTCACCGCGAGCAGCGAGCGCGGCCGCGGCGGATGCGCCGCCAACTGGTCGGCGAGCAGCCGCACATACAGCAGTGTGCCGGCCGGTCCCAGCACCGCGAGCACCAGCGCCGGATCGGTGTACGCCGGGCGGCCGTAGCCCTGGGCCAGCAGCAGCATGACCAGGCTGAGCAGGGTGGTCACCAGATTCTGTGCGGGCACCCGTCGCCGGACCGGACCGGTGGCGGCGCCCCAGGCGGCCGGGGCGACACCGCACACCAGCAGCGCCGCGGCCGCGGCGGTCCAGCCGCTCACCGGCGCTCGGCCGCACGCCGCGCGCCGCGGGCCGCACCGGCTGCGAGCAGCGCGGCACCGGCCCCGACCGCCCACTCCAGCGTGTCGACCGGACCGATCAGCACGATCCACAGTCCGGTCAACACCGCCCACCAGCCGATGAGTTCGGCGCCCGTCGTCAGCCGTCGCGCCATTCGCGCACCTCCTGAGGCCCCGGGTACCCGGGCCTCAGGCTCACATGCGGGGACCGGGCCGCCCCGTCACCGCGCCGCGCGTTACTCCGTCGGAGGCGGGCCGCAGCCGGGTCCCGTCAGCCCGCCCAGGTCCAGTCGGCGACCTCCGGCAGATCGGTGCCGTGTTCCCGGATCCAGGCGTGGTGGCGGGTGCGGACGTCGGCCATCTCCTGCCGCAGCGCGACGGCCCGCACCCCGAGGCCGGGCACCCGGTCCACCACGTCCATCACCAGCCGGTACCGGTCGAGATCGTTGCGGACGACCATGTCGAAGGGCGTGGTCGTGGTGCCCTCCTCCTTGTAGCCGCGGACATGCAGATTCTCGTGTCCGGCGCGGCGGTAGCAGAGCCGGTGGATCAGCCACGGGTAGCCGTGGTAGGCGAAGATGACCGGCTTGTCGCGAGTGAACAGCGCGTCGTACTCGGGGTCCGGCATGCCGTGCGGATGCTCCCCCGACGGCAGCAGCCGGGCCATGTCGACGACATTGACCACCCGCACCGCCAGCTCCGGCAGATGCCGGCGCAGCAGAGCGGCGGCGGCCAGCGTCTCCTGGGTGGGGACGTCCCCCGCGCAGGCCAGCACCACATCGGGGTCCCGGCTGCCGTCCTCGGTGCCCGCCCACTCCCAGGCACCGGCGCCGCGGGCGCAGTGGGTGCGGGCCTCGTCGAGGGTGAGCCAGTCGAAGCCCGGCTGTTTGCCGGCCACGATCACATTGACGTAGTCGCGGCTGCGCAGCGCATGATCGGCCACCGAGAGCAGGGTGTTGGCGTCCGGCGGCAGATAGACCCGGACCACCTCCGGGCTCTTGTTGAGGATGTGGTCGACGAAGCCGGGGTCCTGGTGCGAGAACCCGTTGTGGTCCTGCCGCCAGACGTGGGAGGTGAGCAGATAGTTCAGCGAGGCGATGGGGCGCCGCCAGGGCAGCCGGCGCGCGGTCCGCAGCCATTTGATGTGCTGGTTGACCATCGAGTCGACGATGTGCGCGAACGCCTCGTAGCTGGAGAAGAGCCCGTGCCGGCCGGTGAGGAGATAGCCCTCCAGCCACCCCTGGCACAGATGCTCGGAGAGGACCTCCATGACCCGGCCGTCGCGGGCGAGATGTTCGTCGGTGCCGAGCGTCTGAGCCTGCCAGGCCTTGCCGGTGGCCTCGTAGAGCGCCTGCAGACGGTTGGACGCGGTCTCGTCGGGGCCCACGACACGGAAGTCTCGGCGCTCCGCGGTGGCATCCATGACCGCTTCCAGCAGCCCGCCCAGCACCCGGGTCGGCTCGTGCAGCACGCTGCCGCGCTTGTCGACCTCCACCGCGTACCGCTCCAGCGGCGGGAGCGGCAGGTCCCGCACCAGCAGCCCGCCGTTGGCGTGCGGCGAGGCACCGAGCCGGCGCGACCCCTCGGGCACGCACGCCAGCACGTCGGGGCTCGGCCGGCCCTCGTCGTCGAACAGCTCGTCCGGCCGGTACGAGCGCAGCCAGTCCTCCAGCTGCCGCAGATGCGCGGCGTTGTCCCGTACGCCGGACAGCGGGACCTGGTGGGAGCGCCAGGTGCCCTCGACGGGCTGCCCGTCGACCTCGTGCGGACCGGTCCAGCCCTTGGGGGTGCGCAGCACGATCATGGGCCAGCGGGGGCGCTCGGTGACGCCCTCGTCGCGGGCCCGGCGCTGGATCGCGGCGATCCGGTCCAGCGCGCGGTCCATGGCGGCGGCCAGCGCCTGATGGACCGTCGCCGGATCGTCGCCGGTGACGTGGAGCGGGTCATGACCGTAGCCGCGCAGCAGGGCGTCCAGCTCGTCCTGCGGGATCCGGGCGAGCACCGTCGGGTTGGCGATCTTGTAGCCGTTGAGATGCAGCACGGGCAGCACCGCGCCGTCGTGCACCGGGTCCAGGAACTTCGTGGCGTGCCAGGACGCGGCGAGCGGCCCGGTCTCCGCCTCGCCGTCGCCGACCACGCAGGCGACCAGCAGCTCCGGATTGTCGAAGGCCGCGCCATAGGCATGGGTGAGGGAGTAGCCCAGCTCGCCGCCCTCATGGATCGAGCCCGGTGTCTCCGGCGCGACATGGCTGGGCACCCCGCCGGGGAACGAGAACTGCCGGAACAGCCGGGCCATGCCCGCGCCGTCCCGGCCGACATCGGGATAGGTCTCGGAGTAGGTGCCGTCCAGCCAGGAGTTGGCCACCACGGCGGGGCCGCCGTGTCCCGGACCCCATACGCACAGCGCGTCCAGCTCACGGGCCTTGATGACGCGGTTGAGGTGGGTGTGGACCAGGTTCAGGCCGGGCGAGGTGCCCCAGTGGCCCAGCAGCCGCGGCTTGATGTGCTCGGGGCGCAGCGGCGTCTCCAGCAGCGGATTGGCCATCAGATAGATCTGCCCGACGGACAGATAGTTGGCGGCCCGCCAGTGGGCGTCGAGCCGGCGCAGCTCGGCGGTGTCGAGGGGCCCCGCCGTCGCCGGGGCCCCTGTCGTTCCGGCCGGGGATTCCGCGTCGTGCATGCTCAGCTCCTCCTCGAGGGGGCGTGCATCGGGCGTGTCACCGCGGGCGCAGTGCGGGCGGCGGCCCGGCCGGGGCCGGTGCCGGGCGTGCGCGCGGGGTGGCCGTACCCGGTGTCAGTCGGGCGGCTCGGGCGCCGGGTGGTCGCCGGGCTCCGCGCCGGGCGGCTCCTCCGGGGCGGGTGCCGGCTCGTCCGGTTCCGGTGCGGCGGGGACCGGCTCGCCGGGGCCCGGGTCGTGCGGCACCGGTTCGGGTTCGCTCGGCACCGGCCCCGGCCCCTCGGGCTCCGGTTCGGTGGTCATGGCGTCAGCGGTCATCAGGGTCATAGCGCTCTCCTTCCTCTCCATCGTCCGTCCAATGCCCGCGGTCGGCCCGTTCAAGAAGTGAACCCGAGGGCGCGCGAACGGCATGGTCGGAAGGGAGCGTTGCGGAGCGGGCGGGCCCCTCAGGACACGCCTCGTACGTCTCGGTACGTCTCAGTACACGTCGCGGACGTAGCGTTTCTCGGCGGCGAGCTGTTTGACGTAAACGGCGGCCGTCTCCTCCGAGTGGCCGCCGTGCGCGACGGCGATGTCCCGCAGCGCACGGTCTACGTCCTTGGCCATCCGGGACGCGTCACCGCACACATAGAAGTGGGCGCCGTCCTGGAGCCAGGACCACAGCTGGGCGCCGTGTTCGCGCATCCGGTCCTGGACGTAGACCTTGGCCCGCTGATCGCGGGAGAACGCGGTGTCCAGCCGGGTGAGGAGCCCGTCGTGGCACAGCCGGCCGAGCGCGTCCTCGTAGTAGAAGTCCGTGGCGCGGCGCTGCTCGCCGAAGAAGAGCCAATTGGGGGCGCGGTGGCCGCGGGCGCGCCGCTCGTCCAGGAAGCCGAGGAAGGGCGCGACTCCGGTGCCGGGGCCCACCATCACCATCGGGGTGGCCGGATCGGCCGGCGGACGGAAGTGGGCGGTGCGCTGGACGAAGACCGGTACCGGGCTGCCGGGCTCGGCATCGGCCAGAAAGGTGGAGGCGACGCCCTTGCGCGGATGGCCCTGGCGGTTCTCGTAGCGGACCACGGAGACCGTCAGCCGGAGGAGCCCGGGGTCGGTCAGCGGGCTCGACGATATGGAGTACAGCCGGGGCTGCAGGCGGGGGAGCAGACCGGCCCACTCCGCCGCACCGGCCCGGACCGGGTATTCGGCGAGGACGTCGACGGCCTGCCGGCTCCAGGTCCACTGGGCCAGCTCACCTTTGTTGTCGGGGCGCAGCAGCTTCTTGAGGACCCGGTCACCGGTGCGTTCGGCGACGAGCCGGAGGAGCGCGGGGGTGATCCTGGCGATGTCCAGATGGCGGTGCAGGGCCTCGCCCAGCGGCACGGTGCCCGGGCCCGAGAGGTCGACGGTGGCGGCGGGATCGAGGCCGGTGACGGCCAGCCACTCCGCGACCAGGTCCGGGCAGTTCCGCGGCAGCACGCCGAGCGCGTCGCCCACCTCGTACTCCAGTGGGGTGCCCGCGCCGTCCCGGGTGTCGAAGGTGAACTGCCGCACCTCCTTGGTGGCCCCGGTCCGGCTCAGCAGATCGTTGCCGACGAGGTGGGCGGTGGCGGGCGCGGCCTTCGAGGGCCGGGCCGCGCCGCCGGCCGGCCGGTCCGGCGCCGCGTGAGCCGGGACCGTCCCCGGGGCGACGGCCGAGGTGCCCGCCTCCCCGCCGGCGTCCGGTTCCGTACCGCCGTCCGGCCCGGCGCCGGCCCCCAGGGCGGTGAGGACCTGGTCGAGCCACTGCTCCGCCGGCGTCTCGTAGTCCGGTTCGCAGTCCGTACGGGGCACCAGCCGCTCCGCGCCCAGCTCGGCGAGGCGTGCGTCGAGCCGGCGGCCGTGGCCGCAGAAGTCGTCGTACGAGGAATCGCCCAGCGCCAGGACGGAGTAGCGCATCCCGTCCAGCCGCGGGGTGTCCGGCGCGTTGAGGGTGTCCCAGAAGCCCGTCCCGTTGTCGGGGGCGTCACCGTCGCCGAAGGTGCTGGTGACGATGAGCAGATCGGCGCCGCGGGGCAGGGCGGCCGGTGCGCTGTCGTCCATGCTCTGCAGCGTCGCCGCCCGGCCGCTGCCGGTCAGCCGCCGGGCCGTGTCGGCCGCGACCTCCTCCGCGTTGCCGGTCTGGGAGGCCCACAGGACGATGACCGTACGGGCGGGCGGGGCATCGGCGGCTTCGGCGGAGACCTCCGCCGGGTCCGTCGACGTCGCCGTCCGGGGGGCCGGAGCGCGCGAGAACATCCCGGCCAGGACGCCGTTGACCCACAGCGCGCTCTCCGGGCCGAACGGTGCGTGGGAGGGCAGCACGGGAGTGCCGACGGCGGGCCCGGAGTCCAGTCCGGCAAGAAAGCCGGAGAGATAGCGCCGTTCGTGCTCGGCCAGCACCGGCGGGGTGGGGTCACCGAGCCGGAACACCTCGGCGAGCACGGCCGTCGCCCCGCGTGGGTCGCCGCCCTGGAACGCACCGGCCGCGCCGCCGGTCCGCCCGGCGCCGCCCCCGCCCTCCGGCTGCCCCGGGGCGGCCGCGACCCTGGCCAGCGACACCGCGCAGACCTTGAACTCGGGCTGGAAGGAGACCGGGTCGACCGCGTCATGGGTCACCGCGTTGACGCTGAGGTACTCGCCGAACAGGTCGTTCCAGTGGAACGGCGCAAAGCAGTCGCCGGGCCGTACCCGGTCGGTCACCACGGCGGGCAGCACCGCCCGGCCGCGCCGTGAGGCGACCTCCACCATGTCGCCCTCGGCGAGGCCCAGCGACTCCGCGTCCTGCGGGTGCAGCTCCACGAACGGGCCGGGGTTGAGCTTGTTCAGCTTGGCGACCTTGCCGGTCTTGGTCAGGGTGTGCCACTGGTGGGGCAGCCGCCCGGTGTTCAGCACGTACGGGAAGTCGTCGTCGGGCATCTCGGCCGCCGGGAGGTGCGGACGGGCGAAGAACACCGCCCGGCCGGACGCGGTGGGAAAGGACAGCCGGGGGCGGGTGCCGTCCGGCCGCTCGTCCAGGGTCTGGCTCACACCGTCGTTGAGGTAGCGCACCGGATTGCGGTCGGGCCCGTCGACGGCCGCGCTGGGCCACTGCACGGGAGTCTCCCGCAGCCGCTCATAGGTCACCCCACGCAGGTCATAGCCGGTCTGCGGGTTCCAGGCGCGCTTGATCTCCTCGAATATCTCCTCCGCGCTGTGGTACGTGAAGGCGTCCTCATAGCCCATTTCGCAGGCGATCCGCGCAATGATCCGCCAGTCCGGCCAGGCCTCGCCCGGCGCATCCGCGGCCTGTCGCACCAGCGTCAGATTGCGCTCCGAATTGACCATCACGCCCTCGGACTCGGCCCACATGGCCGCGGGCAGCACGACATCGGCGTACGCATTGGTCTCGGTCTCCGCGAAGACGTCCTGCGCGACCACGAACTGCGCCGCCTCCAGCCCCTCGATGACCGTCCGGCGGTTGGCGACCGAGGCGACGGGGTTGGTGCAGATGATCCAGCACGCCTTGATGTCGCCGTCCGCCATCCGCTGGAACATCTCGACGGTCCCCCGGCCGGGCCCGTCCGTCCGCAGCGTCCCCGGTTCCAGCCCCCACAGCTCCTCGACGAAGGCACGGTCCTCGGCCACCAGCGTGGACCGCTGCCCCGGCAGCCCCGGACCCATGTAGCCCATCTCGCGGCCGCCCATCGCATTGGGCTGGCCGGTGAGCGAGAACGGGCCGCTGCCGGGGCGGCAGATCGCACCGGTCGCCAGATGCAGGTTGACCAGGGCATTGGTGTTCCAGGTGCCATGGGTGCTCTGGTTCAGGCCCATGGTCCAGCAGCTCATCCAGTCGTCCGCCGCACCGATCCACTCGGCGGCCCGGCGGAGGTCCGCCTCCGGAATCCCGGTGAGCTCCGCGACCCTCGCGGGCGGATAGTCCTGGAGGAAGGCCGGCATGGCCTCCCAGCCCTCGGTGTGCTCGGCGATGAACTCCGTGTCGACCCGGCCGTTCTCGACCAGCAGATGCAGCAGCCCGTTCAGCAGCGCCAGGTCCGTCCCGGGCGCGATCTGCAGGAACAGATCGGCCTTGGCCGCGGTGGCGGTACGGCGGGGATCGACCACGATCAGCTTGGCGCCCGCCTTCACCCGTTCCATCATCCGCAGGAAGAGGATCGGGTGGCAGTCGGCCATGTTGGAGCCGATGACGAAGAAGACCTCGGCATGCTCGAAGTCCTGGTACGAGCCGGGCGGACCGTCCGCGCCCAGCGACAGCTTGTAGCCGCTGCCCGCGCTCGCCATGCACAGCCGCGAGTTGGACTCGATGTGCCGGGTGCGCACGAATCCCTTGGCGAGCTTGTTCGCCAGGTACTGGGCCTCCAGCGTCATCTGCCCCGACACATACAGGGCGAGGGCGTCCGGGCCGTGCTCGTCGACGATCTCGCGCAGCCGCCCGGCGGTCTGCTTGACCGCGGCCTCCATCTCCTCGGCCACCGGCTCGTCGCCGCGGTCCGCGCGCACCAGGGCGGCCGACAGCCGCCCCGGCGCGGCGAGCAGCTCGGCGCTGGTCGCGCCCTTGGTGCACAGCCGTCCGCCGTTCGCCGGGTGGGCCTTGTCACCGGCCGCCCTGCGGACCGTCCGCCGCCCCTGCGGGTCCGTCGCGACGTCCAGCACGATCCCGCAGCCGACCCCGCAGTACGAGCACGCCGTCCGCACCTGCGTGATGCTCTCTGCCAGCGGTTCCGGTGCGGTCACGGACGGTCCCCTTCGTGGTCGGATGCTCGCTCCGACCCTACGAACGGCCCGTTAACCAGGTGTCACATCAAGCGATCACCAGTCGTTACGGCGGCCACACAGTCGCCCGCGGCGCGCCGTGAGAACCGGGCGGCGGCCGCCGCTTCAGGGGAGCAGTCCGGCCAGCGGTACGTCCGGATCGGCCAGCTGTCCCGGGTCGACGGGCTGCCCGCTCGCCACCAGCGCCCGGATCTCCTCGGTGACGTCCCAGACGTTCACATTCATCCCGGCCAGCACCCGTCCCCCGGAGAGCCAGAAGGCGAGGAACTCACGCGCCTCGGTGTCCCCGCGGAAGACGACCTGGTCATAGCCCTCCGGTCCGGTGTATCCGGTGTACTCCATGCCCAGGTCGTACTGGTCGGTGAAGAAGTACGGCAGCCGGTCGTAGCGGACGTCCTGGCCCAGCATGGCCCGGGCGGCGGTCTGCGGCTGGTGGAGGGCGTTGGCCCAGTGCTCGACGCGCAGGTGCCGGCCCAGGACGGGGTGGTAGGCGTTGGCGACATCGCCGGCCGCGAAGACGTCCGGGTGGGAGGAGCACAGCCGCTCGTCCACGACGACACCGTTGTCGACCTTGAGCCCCGCCGCGGCGGCCGGCTCGGTGTTGGGGGTGATCCCGACGCCGACGATGACCGCGTCGGCCCCGATGAGGCTGCCGTCGGCCAGCCGGACGCCGTCCACCGCACCGCCCGTGCCGGTGATCTCCGCGACCTGGGTGCCGCAGCGCAGCTCGACCCCGTGATCGGTGTGCAGCTTGGCGAAGATCCGGGCGACCTCGGGTCCCAGGACCCCCAGCAGGGGCAGCGCCGCGGCCTCCAGCACGGTCACCTCGACACCGGCGGTGCGCGCGGCGGCAGTGGTCTCCAGACCGATCCAGCCGGCGCCGATCACCACGACCCGGGACGCGGACCGGAAGACCTCCTTGAGGCGGTCGCTGTCCGCCAGCCGCCGCAGGTAGTGGACCCCGTCGAGATCCGCGCCGGGCACCGGCAGCGGGCGCGGGGTGGAGCCGGTGGCCAGCAGCAGCTTGGCGTAGCCGAGCCGGCTGCCGTCCGCGAGGGTCACCTCGTGAGCGGCCGGGTCGAGGGCGGTGACGGCCTGGCCCAGGCGCAGCTCGACGTCGTGCTCGGCGTACCACCGGGGCGGGTGGACATAGACCTTCTCCTTCTCGGAGGTGCCCAGCAGATAGCCCTTGGACAGCGGCGGCCGCTCATACGGACGCTCGTGCTCGTCGCCCAGCAGCACGAGCGGGCCGTCGAACCCTTCCGCACGCAGCGTCTCCGCGGCCTTGGCGCCGGCCAGCCCCGCCCCCGCGATCAAGAATGCCGTGTTCCGGTCCATGTCCCGCTCAGCTCCTTCGGACGATCGGTTACCCGGTCATCCGTTCCCGCCCGGGGCCCCGGCAGGTACCGCCGATGGTGTGGCCCTCACTCCCGCCCGGCGGTGCGCGCCAGATGCCCGCGCAGCGCCCGCGCCGTCAGATCCCGGTCCTCGCCCACGACGAACGCCGTGACACCGTCGGCGCGCCACTGCGCGCGCCGGTCCGGCGTGGTGGACATGGCGCAGAACGGGACGGTGTGGCGGGCACAGGCCTCGCGCAGGGTGCGGACCGCTTCCTGGACGCGGGGGTGGCGGACCTGCCAGGGCACCCCGTACGACTGCGAGAGATCTCCGGGTCCGGGCAGCACGAGGTCGACACCGCCGGGGGAGAGGATCTCGTCGATCGCCTCGACGCCCTCGGCGTCCTCCAGGAGCGCGATGACCATGATCTCCGCGTTGGCCCGGCGGAGGTACTCGGCCGGGTCGATCCGGCCGAAGCCGGGGCCGCGGCCGCCGTTGAGGGAGCGCATCCCCTCGGGGGCGTAGCGGGCGGCCCGGATCGTGGCGTCGATGTCCGCGCGCCCGCGGACGTGCGGGACGACGATGCCCATCGCCCCGGCGTCCAGGGCGCGCAGCACGGCGCCGGGGTCGGCCTCGGGGACCCGGACGAAGGGCGTGAGCCCGGCCGTCTCGGCGGCCCTGATCAGGTTCTCCAGCCGCTGCGGGTCGACGAGGGTGTGCTCGGTGTCCAGGATGACGAAGTCATACCCGGCACAGCCGATCATCTCCACCATCGTGGGCTCGGGAAGCGTGCTGAACAGCCCGTAGACCTCCTCGCCCGCACCGAGCTTGTGCCGGACCTCATTGGGCCGCAGCGTCTCAGGCCTCCTCCGCCGCGCCGGGCTCCGCGGCGCCGAGGAAGTGGAAGCCGGGGCGCGGGTGCATCAGGAAGTCGTGGTGCGAGATGTTCCAGGCGTACGCCCCGGCGACACCGAACACCACCCGGTCACCGGCCCGCAGCCCCGGTGCCGGGACCGCCCGGGCGAGGACGTCCTTCGGGGTGCACAGCTGCCCGGTCACGGTGACCAGCTCGCCCTGCGCCGCCGGCCACGGCCAGGGGTGCGGCCAGGGCGTGTCGGACGGCAGCACCGTGCAGGGCTGGTCGTGGCCCTTGGTCGCGGGGGTCCGCAGATGGTGGGTGCCCCCACGCACCACGGCGAACTCCTCGCCGTGGCTGTGCTTCACATCCAGCACCTCGGTGGCGTACCAGCCGCAGTACGCGGTCAGCGCCCGCCCCGGCTCGATCCGCAGGGTGAGCTCGGGGTGCGCCGCGGCGAGCCGGGCCAGGCCCGCCCCGTACGCGGTCCAGTCGAAACGGCGCTCCGGCGCGGCGTAGTCGACGGCCATACCGCCGCCGACGACGACCTCGGAGAGGGGGAACCGGTGCTCCGCGGCCAGCGCGGCGGCCCAGGTCACGATGGACTCCGCCACGGCCAGCTGCTCCGGTGCCTCCAGGCCGCTGGCCAAGTGGGCGTGGATTCCGCGGAGTTCGAGGTGCGGGTAGGTGCCGTCGGTGAGCAGCGCGACGAGTTCTCCGGCCTGGCCCGGGTCCAGCCCGAAGGGCGTCGGGCGGCCGCCCATGGCGAGCGAACTGCCGTCCAGGGAACCGTCGTCGACCGGCAGATTGAAGCGTGCCAGCACCGCGATACGGCGTTCCGGGGCGAGCCGGGAGGCCAGACTCGCGAGCATGTGGAGCTCGTACAGGCTCTCCACGTGGAAGCGCTCCACACCGCACTCCAGCGCCTGGGCGACCTCCGCGGGGGTCTTGCCCGGTCCGCCGAAGGCGAGCGGGGCGCCGGGCACGGCCTTGCCGACGTGCGCCAGCTCACCGCCGGAGGAGACCTCGTAGCCGTCGACGTACGGGCGCAGCGTGTCCAGGATCTCCGGCTCCGGGTTGGCCTTGGCCGCGTAGTACAGCTCCACGCGCTCGGGCAGCGCGGCCCGGACCTCGGCCGCATGCGTGCGCAGCGCCGTCAGGTCGTAGACGTAGGCGGGCAGTTCCTCGGGCGGCAGGCTCCGGATGCGGTCGCGGACCGCGGGGGTGGGGGCGAGGCCGGGGGTGGTCATCGTGCGCTCCAGGGGGTGGTGTCGTCGACGCGCACGGCGCCGGACAGAACGGCTTCGGCCAGCGGCGAGGGCAGCAGGACATAGCCAGCCTCACGGTCGGCCTTGCGCTCCCAGCGAGTGAGCAGATTGGCCTTGGCGGGCAGCGGGACACCGGCCAGCAGGGCGGCCAGCCGCGGCGGGCAGCCGTACCGGTCCGCGTGGGTCCGCAGGGTGCGGCGGACCTGCGCCCACAGCTCGACCTCGGTGTCCGGGTGCAGATCGGCGAGCGCGGCGAGCATCTCGGCGACATGGTTGACCAGCAGGCAGTACACGACCCGGTCCCAGCCGCGCTGGGCGTCATAGGTCATCGGCTGCGCGATCTGCTCGGGCAGCGACGCCAGCAGCTCGGCGTGGTGCTCGGGCACCAGCTTGGTGCCCTCCAGGTCGCGGAAGAGGACCTGCGCGGGCATCCCGTCGCCGTCGACACAGACCAGCACGTTCTGCAGATGCGGTTCCAGCACCAGGCCGTGGTCGAAGTAGGCGGCGAGCACCGGCGGGAGCAGCAGATTGAGGTAGGCGGCCCACCACTCCAGGGCGGCCTGCGGCCCCGCGCCGTCCAGGAGACGGGAGATATGGGCCGGACCGGTCGGGTACTCGTCGGCGACCGCGGCCGCCAGCAGCGGGGTGGTGCCCGGCAGCAGCCGCTGGGACAGGCCCTCGCGGACGATCACGCCGAACCCTTCGAGCAGCTCGGTGTCCGGGCGGCCGTCGGCGCCGGGCAGCGCCAGACTGCGGTAGGCGGGCTCACGGAGCACCGCGCTGCCGGGGAACCGGGCGGCCAGATCGGCGAGCGCCGGTGCCAGCAGCCGGGTCAGTGCCACCGCCCCGGACAGCTCGTAACTGGCGTTCTTCCGCAGGCAGTTGGTGATCCGGACGTTCAGGCTGAACTTGAGGAACGCGTCGCCGTCGTAGAGCGTGCGCACCGACGCGGTCGCGGCGAACGGTGCCCCGCCGGTGCCCAGGACGCGGATGTCGTCGCGGTCCAGCGCCTCCTGCAGACCGGCGTGGTCACACAGCAGCTCGTACTGCCAGGGGTGGACGGGCAGCAGCCGGTAGCCGTCCGGGACCTCGGAGTGCAGCGCGTCCAGCGGGGCGGCGGCACCCTCGTCGGCCGCTTCCTCGGCGATCAGTTCCTCGCGCACGGCGAGCAGCAGCAGCGGGAAGGCGGCCCCGGTCTCGGGTGCGTACGACTGCCAGGCGGTGGGGTCGCCGGTGCGCGCCTTGGGGGTCGGGTGGAAGCGGTGGCCGAGGACCAGCGACTGCTCGGAGGTGACATAGGTGGTCTGCCAGTCCTCCTCGCCGTACTCCCCGGCGGCCGGGAGCTGCCCCGTACGGGCCGCCAGCGCCGCGGAGACGGCCTGGTGGCTGGAGGCGATCTGCGCCAGGAACTCCTCGTTGTCCACCCCGGTCCGCAACGACAGCTCGGCGTGCACGTACTCGGCCAGCCGGCGCCAGCCGACCTCGGCCCAGCCGTCGGCGGTCTGTTCGGACACCGGGCCGGTGAACCGGTGCGCGCCGAGCAGCGAGGCACGGCGCAGCGCGACCCGCAGCAGCACCCCGCGGCGCGGCAGCCGCAGCAGCAGGCGGCCGTGGTCCACGGCGGTCTGGTGCTCGGGGCCGGACACCTCGCGCAGCAGGCAGTTGAGCAGGGTGTGCGCCACGGCCTGGTCGGCGGTGGGCAGACCGGCGGGGGCGGCGTGCGCCGCGGCGGTGCCGGGGGAATTGGTCAGCGGAGGCATCGCGGGCTCCTGCGGGTGCGGGGGAGGCGGGACAGCAGAACAGGGGCGGCGGTCGCGAGGACGGTCACCAGGGCGATCGCGGTGCCGGTCAGGACGGGCGCGGCCGGGCCGAACCAGTCGTTGCCGACCGCGGCGGCCACACCGGCGGCGACCGCGCCGGCCTTGGAGAAGAATTCGATCGAGCCGAACAGCCCGCCGGGGGCCCGGCCCTTGGCACAGTCCGCGGCCAGTACGGACAGACAGACCAGACCGAGGGTGAGCCCGGCACCGAGTACCAGACGGACCGCGATGAAGCCGGTGAGCGAGTCCACCAGGCCGTGTCCGGCCAGTCCGAGCGCGATACAGCCGAAGCCGATACCGATACCGAGCCGGGGGCGGGTGCGGAAGACGGCGTGCACCGCCATCGCCGCGACCAAATAGCACATGTGGGGCAGGGCGAACAGTACGCCGGACACCATCGGTCCGGTGCCCGGAATCCGTTCCTTGATGAGGGAGATCAGGTACGGGAAGGAGATGACGGTGGAGAAGACGAAGGCGAACTCCAGCGCATAGAGGGCGCGCAGGGACGCGACCGGGGCACGCCCGGCCGGCTCCGCCGCCGTCCCCGCCGCCGTCTCCGGCGACTGCACGGCATCGGTCTCCGCCACGGCCTCGGCCTGCTTCGCCGCGGCGGCCGGGGCTCTCGGCGGCTCCGGCAGCGCCGCGAGCATCACGGCCGCGGTCAGCGGCAGCACGGCCAGCAGTGCGTACTGACGGTGCGGTGACAGCCACGGCGTCAGCGAGCCGACCACGATCGGGGCGAAGACCAGTGCCGCACGGGCGCTGCCCTGCATCAGGGTCAGTGCCCGGGACAGCGCATTGCCCTCGAGCGCCGCTCCCAGATAGCCGTTAGACGCGGCGAAGGTGCCGCCGAGGATGCCCTGGAGGACCAGCGCCGCGACGAACGTGGCCAGCGAGTCGGCCCAGCCGGCCAGCAGGAATGCCGCCGCCAGCCCCAACTGCGCCCGCAGCAACAGCCGTTTGCGTCCGAAGCGGTCAGCGAGCCGCCCCCACAGCGGTGCGCCGAGGGCCCCGAAGATGGTGGGGACGATGTAGAGCAGACCGGCCCAGCGGGCGGCGCCGTCACCGAGCTCGGGCAGGATCTCGGTGAGATACGGCGGCAGGCCGAGGGCGGCGAACGACGCCACGAAGTAGCAGCCGGCCACGGCGTGCACCTGGCGGCGGGTGAGGCCCGGACGGTCCTTGGTTTCGACGGCGGCCGGCTCGACCTGGCGAGAAGTGGTGGTCCTCATCGGGAAGTCCCGTTCGGCAGCAGATAGTTGGGGCCGGTGGTGTAGTGCTTGTTGATGTCGGCCGCGCCCGAACGCTCCTTGGAGAGCAGCGTCCCGGCGCTCACCATCGCCTTGACGGGGAGCTGCGGGGCGTCCAGGACGTATGCGCGCAGCGCGGCGCCCGGCTCGCCCGGGGCGGTGCCCAGCCGTTCGACGGCCTCGGCGAGCCGGTCGCGGACCAGACCCAGCAGCCGCGTGAGCGGCGCCCGCCCGTGCCGGGCGAGTCCGAAGGCGTACGAACCGGCGCACAGGTGGACGGTGATGGTGGCGAACAGGTCCAGCACCGGCCGGTCGCTCTCGGCGAAGATCCGCGGGTCGGCGAAGACCGCGGGGTCCGGGGCGTCGGCTCCCAGCGTGTCCCGCAGCCGGGCGGTGTTGATCCGCGGCCCGTCGTTGTCCTTGAACAGCAGCCGCAGCCGTGCGCCGTCCGCCGTACGGTCCCACACCAGCGAGATGTTCTGCTGGTGGGACTCCAGCGCGATGCCGTAGCCGAAGAGCGTGGTCTGCCAGTCGAAGAGCAGGGTGAGGCAGGCGTCCAGCAGGGCGAGCGGATCGCCGCCGTAGAAGCGGTCCGCGAGGTGGTCGATCACCAGTCGCCCGCCGGGCGCCCGGCTCAGCAGTGCGGCCATCGGCACCACGGCACTGCCGTCCAGCCCTGCGGGGTAGCGGCGGCACAGCACGGACAGCAGCTCGTGGCCGGCGTGCGCGTAGACGGTCTCGTCGGCCTGCAGGACCGACTCCCGGAAGCGCGGCTCGCGGGCGAGCACGGTCTCCAGCAGCCGCTGGCCCTCGGCGCCGTCAATGAGCGTTCCGGGCTTGATGGTGCGCCGGTTCCGCAGGCCCAGCGTGGCGGTGGCCAGGGGCAGCTTCAGATGGAGCCGTGGCTCGGCGTCCAGTGCCACGGTGCGCATCGACAGGGTGGGGACGACGTCGACCACGGCGCGCTCGGACAGCACCGCGTCGCCCGCCAGGCCCGTGTCGCGCAGCGCACCGTCCAGCGGGTCGCCGAGCGTCAACGGGTGGACCGGGAGGGCGAGATGGCTGCCGTCGAGGTGGGGGAGGCCCAGCTCGGCAGGCGTCGGCCAACAGGCGGGCAGCGTCGCCTCGCCGCCCGGCAGGGTGACCGCGTCGCGCGGCAGGGCGAGCCAGCGCAGCGGGAAGTCCGGGCGCAACTCCGGTGCGTAGGCGCGCAGTTGGCCCTCGGTCAGACCGGACCGGCCGCGGGCGGTCGGGTAAACGGGGTGGTCGAGCCGGGCGGCGAGCGTGTCGTACGCCAGACCGCCCTTCAGCCCCAGCCAGCCGGCGGGGTCCGCGCCATGACGAACAGTCAGCTCGTCCTCGGCCTCGTCCCGGGTCCGGGTGTGCAGCCGCATCGTCGCCAGGGTCTGGCGGCACTCCTCGGCGAAGGCGGCGAAGCCCTCGTGGTCGGCCGGGTCGGCCAGCGCCTGGAGCGCCGCGAGGGCCTCCTCGACCGCGGTCAGCCGGGCGCCGTCGGACTCGCGGACGAGGAGCGGCAGCCGCGCCGTGTACACGCTCTGGTAGCCGTCCTCGCCGAGGGGCAGCAGCAGCGCCCCGGCGGCCTCGTCCGCGGGCAGCCGCAGCCAGGGGCCGTCCGGCCGCTCCAGCAGCGTGCCACGGGTGCGCAGGCCGACCACGTCCTCGCGGAGCAGCGCGCCCAGGACACGCAGCAGCAGTCCGGATTCCTCCGCGTCCTCCGCGGCCCCGGCCTGGCCGGTTGCGGTGTCGAGCGCGGCGGTCACGTCGATATCTCCCAGCGCTCGGCCGCGAAGAACGCATCCGACACCCGGTCCACGGCGCTCCGGTCGGTGCCGGTGGCCCGCAGTACGCCGAGGTAGTCGCGGTTGGTGCGGTAGTGCGGGTGCTCGGTGCCGACCTCGCGCAGCGGCCGGTAGGTGAGCCGGACGCCGTCCACCGTCCGGTCCGCGGCGGCGGGCGCCGCGGTGAGCGTCCCGGCCCGGTCGGCGCAGGCGTAGTCCACCCGGCCCGCCCCGTCGCGCCGCGCGCCGAGATCGGCGGGCAGCGGCTCGCCCAGGTGGGTCCGCAGAATGTGCTCGAACAGGGGGATGTCCAGGACCTGCGCGAGCATCAGGTCGCACTGGTCCCCGATGACGCGGTAGTTCACCTCGATGAGCCGCGCGCGGCCCTCGTGGACCACGAATTCCGTGTGGCAGGCGCCGAACCCCACGCCCAGCGCGTCCAGTTGGGCCAGCACCTGCTCCACCACGGGCTGGGGGTGGGCGGCGACGAAGTCGAGCCGCTCCTCGATGAAGGCCGGCGGGGCGGAGACCGTGGTGTGAAAACCGCCCAGGACATGCCGTACGCGGCCGTCGCCCAGGGTCTCCAGGGTGTAGAGCTCGCCGGCCAGGAACTCCTCGGCGACCAGCGCCGCCTGCGGGCGCCGCGCCTGGATCTCCTTGGCGAGCGCCACCAGCTCGTCCGGTCCCTCGGCGAGCACCACATCCTCGCTCGCCACGCCCTCGCGGGGCTTGAGGACACAGGGGTAGGGCAGGCCGGCGGCGGTGAGCGCGGACGGGTCCTGGCCGGGCGCGAGCTCCGCGGACCGTACGGTGTCGGCGCCGGCCGCGGCGAGATGACGGCGCATCTCGGCCTTGTTCTTGGCGCGCAGCGCGGCCCGCCAGTCCTTGCCGGGCAGCCCGAAGTAGTCGGCGACCAGCGCCGCCTGGGTCTGCAGATGGTCGCTGTTGGTGAAGACCGCGTCGGCCGGGTGGTGGGTGGCTATGCGGGTGATGACGGCGCGGAAGTCATGGACGTCGCACTCCAGGACCTCGATCTCGGGGTAGCCGCGCCGGTGCGCTTCGGGCTGGTCCGTCAGGACCGTGACATCGAGACCGAGGCGGGCGGCGGCGGGCAGGAAGCCATCGGTGACCGAGTCGGTGGGGTTGAGGGCGAGCAGGTACATCCGCATGAGCGGGGCCCCTTCGGGATCAAGGGTGGTGTGTGGGGGGGGAGTCGTGGCCGGCCCCGGCGGATCGTGGCCGGGGCCGTGGGGGCGGGCCGGGGGACGACGGCCCACCCCCGGGCGGTTCAGCTCTTCGGCAGCGCCACGCCGGTGGCCTTCGCCACGTCGGCGAGCATGTGCTCGGCGGCCTGGATACCGATGCCGGACATCCAGGTCTCGTCGGACACGTTGTGGACCTTGTGGTCCTTGACGGCCCGCAGGTCCTTCCAGACCGGGTTGGACGTGACGTCCTTCTGCTGGGTCTTGTCCGGGTCGTCCGCGACGGTCACGAACACCATGTCGGCGTCGGCCTTGTCGATCTGCTCGGGGCTGACGTCGAGCATCGTCTTGACCGGGTCGGTGGAGCTCTGCGACTTCGGCCGCTCCAGGCCGATGTCGTTCAGGACCACGCCGCTGTAGGAGGACTTCTGGTAGAGGCGGGTCGGGCCGGCGACGAAGCGGACCACGGAGGCCGACGGCATCTTGCCGTCGTACTTCTTCTTGATGGCCTCGCCCAGCGCCTTGGCCCGGGCCTCGTACGCCTTCAGCCTCTGGTCGGCCTCCTTCTCCAGGCCCAGGGCCTTGGCGTGGACCTTCAGATTGGCCTTCCAGGGGCCGCCGGTGGTCTCGGTGAAGACGGTCGGCGCGATGGCGTTGAGCTTGTCGTAGATCTTCTCGTGCCGGACCTTGGAGGACAGGATCAGATCGGGCTTCAGCATCGCGATCTTCTCGAGGTTCGGCTCAAGAAGCGGACCGACGTCCTTGACGCCGCCGATCTTGCCCTTGAGGTAGGCGGGGAAGCCGCCGTCGTTCTTCATGTGCGGGGAGACCGCGCCGACGGGCTTGATGCCGAGCATGGTGACGTCGTCCAGCTCACCGGTGTCCAGGACGACCACGCGCTTGGGCTTGGCCGGGATCTTCACCGAGCCGCCGAGGACGCTCTTGACGGTGCGCGGGAAACCGGCGCCGCCCTTCGCCGAGTCGTCGCCGTCCGAGGACGCGCCGCCGCCGCACGCGGTCAGGGTCCCGGCGCCCAGGGTGGCGGCGAGCAGGGCAACCGACAGCCGGCGGCCGCCGGGGAAAGCAGATCTCGTGAACATGAGGGTTCGACTTCCTTGAGGGGAGAGCGGAAAGGGAAGTGCTCGTGGGGGAGAGCGGGCGGGTCAGGCGGAGACGGAGGTGTGCCGTTTCGCGCTGCCCTTGGGCACGACCAGCGGGGTGCCGGTCTCGGGGTCGGGGATCACCCGGCAGTCCACGTCGAACACGGACTTGACCAGCTCCGCGTCGAGTACGTCCGCCGGGGCGCCGGCCGCCGCCAGCTGCCCGTCCTTGAGGACCACGAGATGATCCGCGTAACGGGCGGCCTGCCCGAGGTCGTGCAGCACCATCACCACGGTGCGGCCCGCCTCGGAGTGCAGCGCGGCGACCAGGTCGAGGACATCGAGCTGGTGCCGCAGGTCCAGGAACGTGGTCGGCTCGTCGAGCAGCAGCAGATCGGTGTCCTGGGCCAGCGCGAGCGCGATCCAGGCGCGCTGCCGCTGGCCGCCGGAGAGCTGGTCGACGGGCTGGTCGCGCAGCTCCACGGTGCCGGTGCGCCGCAGCGCCTCCTCCACCGCCTGCTGATCCGCCGTCGACCAGGGGCTCAGCAGCCGCTGGTGCGGGTAGCGGCCGAGCCGTACCAGCGCCTCGACGGTGATCGCGTCGGGGGTGACCGGCTGCTGGGGCAGCAGCCCCATCCGCAGGGCCAGCGCACGGGCCGGCATCCGGTGGATGTCTGCGCCGTCCAGGGCGACGGTGCCGGCGGCCGGCGGCAGCAGCCGGGTCAGACCGCGCAACAGGGTCGACTTACCACAGGCGTTGGGGCCGACGACGGCGGTGACGGCGCCGCCGGGCAGCACCAGATCGAGGCCGTCGACGATCAGCCGGTCGCCGTAGCGCAGATCGAGTCCGTGGGTGGAGAGCTGGTTGGCGGTCATCGGGCACTCCTGTTCACGGAACTGCTCTGTCGGATCATCAGCACCAGCAGCCAGGGCGCGCCCAGAGTGGCGGTGACCACTCCGACCGGCAGGCCGCTGACCGGCAGCAGATACTGCGCCACCAGATCGGAGGCGAGCAGCAGTACGGCGCCGGCGAGGGCGGACAGTGCCAGCGTCCCGGCGGTCGGCGGCCCGGCGAGGAACCGCACCATGTGCGGGACGGCCAGCGCGACGAAGGCGACCGGGCCGGTCAGCGCGGCGGCCAGCGAGGCCAGCACGATGGCGATGACCAGGACCTGCAGCCGGGCGGTGTGGGTGTTCAGACCGAGCGTGCCGGCCGAGTCGTCGCCCAGGTCGAGGACGGCGAGCCGGCGGTGCAGCGCGAAGGCCAGGGCAAGGCCCACGGCCACCGCTCCGCCCGCGGACCACACTTCGGTCCAGGTCCGCCCGTACAGCGAGCCCGTGGTCCACTGCAGGGCCGAGCCGGCCAGCTCGGTGGGGAAGCTGACGATCATGAAGCTCACCGCCGCGGTCAGGCCCGCCTGTACGGCGAGACCGACCAGCACCAGGCGGGTCACACTGGTTCCGGAGCGCCAGCCGAACACGCCCAGCAGGACCGCGGCGAGCAGCCCGCCGCCGAGCGCGGCCAGCGGGATCATCGCCTGCGAGGCCCCGGCGGCCAGCATCGCCACCGCGCCGAACGAGGCACCGCCGGTCACCCCCATCACATCGGGGGAGGCGAGCGGATTGCGGAACAGCCGCTGCAGCAGGGCACCGCCCACCGCCAGGCCCGCCCCCGCGACGATTGCCGCGGCCATCCGCGGCGCGCGGAACTCCTGGACGATCAGGACCGTGCCGGCATCACCGGCACCGAACAGTCCCTTGGCCGCCTCGACGGGAGGCAGCGGCATCTCACCGTTGGCCACGGACACCGTCACCAGCGCGCAGAGCACCACCAGACCGGCGAGGGCGAGCAGCAGGGTCCGGCCGCGTCCGGCCCGGCGTCCGGGGGCCGCGGCGGGCGGCAGGGAGGAGGAGCCGAGCGGCTGCCGGCTCCGCAGTGCGTCGTTCACCGGGCCACCTTCCGGGCCAGCATCGCCAGCAGCGGCGCGCCCAGGAACGCGCTGATGATGCCGACCTGCAGCTCGGACGGCCGGATGACGAGCCGTCCGAGGATGTCGGCGGTGAGCAGCAGCAGCGGGCCGGCGATCAGACAGCCGGGCACCACCACCCGGTGGTCGGAGGTGCGCAGCAACTGGCGGACCAGGTGCGGTGCGGCCAGCCCGATGAAGGCGAGCGGACCGGCCACGGCCACCGCGGACGCGGCGAGCAGTACGACGGCCAGGCCGCCGGCGGTACGGATCCGGGCCACCGGCACACCCAGCGCCTGCGCCGAATCGTCGCCCAGGGCCAGGGCGTTGAGGGCGGGGGTGAGGGCCAGCGCGAGGACCAGACCGATCACCAGGGTCGGCAGCACCGGGTAGAGCACCGCCAGCGGGCGCTCGGCCAGCGAACCGGCCAGCCAGAACCGGGCCTCGTCCAGCGACCGCTTGCTGGCCAGCATGACCGTCGACGTCCAGGACAGCAGGACGAGTTGCAGCACGGTGCCGCCCAGCGCGAGGCGTACCGGGTCGAGGTCGCCGCTGCGCCGGGCCAGGGCCTGGGCGAACAGCGCGGCGGCCGCGGCGCCCGCGAAGGCGAACCAGAGGTATTGCACGGGCCGGGTCAGATGCAGTGCGTAGATCGCGGTGACCACCGCGAAGCCCGCGCCCGCGTTGATGCCGAGGGTGGTCGGTGAGGCGAGCGGATTGCGGGTGATGCCCTGGACGACCGCTCCGGCGACCCCGAGCGCCGCGCCGACGGTGAGCGCCACCACGGTCCGTGGTACCCGAAGCCCCGTCACCACCAAGGCGTCCGGCCCGTGGGCGGCACCGGTCAGCGCGTCCCACACGGTGGCAAGCGGTACGGAGCGGGCGCCGAGGGCGAGGCTCAGGGCGGCACAGACCGCCAGTGCACAGAGCCCGGCCACGAACAGCGGGATGCGCCGCAGGGTGTGAGCGGCGGGGCGCGGATCGGGCACAGGGGGTGCAGTGGCAGGTGGTTTGGTCGTCGACACGTGTCGTTACATTAGGTTAGGCATACCTAATATTGCAAGCGAGGGTTCGGTAAACGGTCAACTATCCCATTTGTCGGCCGATCATCGTCCCGACGCTCCCTGAGGGCCCCGACCTGGGGCGACCTACCCACTCGCCCGCCCTCTCACTCCGCCCGCGCCGTCACCGGTGACGGCCCGTCAACCCCTTTTGGGGCTTCTGGGTTGAGTCACCCCGCAAGTGCATCGATTGTGCGTTATGGGGCACTGTGCTTCTCTGGCGAGGGGGACTTGTGGTTCCACCCGCCGAGGAGCGCCATGCACCCCACCACTCCGCGTATCGCGATCATCGGTGCCGGTCCCGGGGGGCTGACCTGTGCCCGCGTGCTCCAGCGCAGCGGCGTACCGGTCACCGTCTTCGCCCATGAGTCCTCGGTCGCCGTCGATCCGCAAGGCGGCACCCTGGAACTGCAGATGACGACCGGTCGGACCGCGCTGCGGGCGGCCGGTCTCTACGAGGAGTTCACCGCCCTCGCCCGCCCCGCGGGGCAGGAGGTGCGACTGCTCGACCACACCGCGACCGTGCTCCTCCAGGACGCCCCCGCCCCCGGCGGCCCCGACCGCACCGAGGTCGACCGGGCCGGACTGCGCCGTCTGCTGCTGGCCTCCCTCGCCGCCGGGACCGTGCACTGGGACCGCTATCTGCGCACCCTGCATCCGCTTGGCGACGGCCGCCACAAGGCCGAGTTCGACGACGGCCACACCGAGACCTTCGACCTGGTCATCGGTGCCGACGGTGCCTGGTCCCGGGTGCGGCCGATGCTCACCGACGACACTCCCCACTACTCCGGTGTCACCTTCGTCGAGACCGGTATCTCGGATGCCGACAGCCGCCATCCGGACCTCGCCCGGCTGGCCGGCGACGGCAGCGTGCTGGCGCTGTCCGCAGGCAAGGGGCTGATCGCCCGGCGGCACGGTCATGGCCGTCTCCTTGTGTATGCCGCGTTCCGTGGCTCCCAGGACTGGGCGCTGGAGGCCGGGGTGACGATGACGGACACCGAGGCCGTCCGCGCCGTACTGCTCGACGGGTTCGCGGGGTGGGGCGACCGGCTGCTGGCGCTGCTGCGGGACAACGACGGCGGATTCGTCAACCGGCCGCTGTTCGCGCTGCCGGTGCCGCACCCCTGGCCCCACACCCCGGGCCTGACCCTGCTCGGCGACGCCGCGCATCTGATGACACCGTTCGCCGGCGGGGGCGCCGGCCTCGCCATGCTCGACGGCTGCGAACTCGCCCGGGCCCTGGCCGAGGCCGGGGACCCGGACGCGGCGGTACGCGCCTACGAGTCGGCCATGCTGCGCCGCGCCGTGCAGGTCGCCGAGCACGCCGCCCGCGCGCTGGCCCAGGCCTTCGCCCCCGACGTCCCGGACGGCGCACTGCGCCTGCTGCCCGCCCGACGGCCGTGACCCGTGACGGGAGCGGGGCGGCCCGCCCGGCCGACGCCGCCCTCCGGTTGCGGCCCCGCCGTGCCCATCGGACGATCGGCAGCGTACGGAGACCGGCAGGGTACGGACGCGAATGCAGCACCGCCCGGCAGTGCCCGGCGCGGAGGGACGGAACACACCGTGAAGATCACTGAGCCCACGCCCGGCGCGCCCTGCTGGGTGGAGCTGGGCACCTCGGACGTGGAAGCCGCCAAGGTGTACTACCGCCATGTCTTCGGCTGGCGCGCCGAGACCGACCCGCGGGAGGAGGCGGGCGGCTACACCACGCTGTATCTGGGAGACGCACCGGTCGCCGCGCTGACCCCGCTCTACGCCCCCGGGCAGCCGACCGCCTGGACCGTGTCGTTCGCGACCCGGGACGCCGATGCGCTGACCGCGTCGGTCGCCGAGGCGGGCGGGCGGCAGCTGATGGGGCCGATGGACGTCTTCGACGTGGGCCGCTTCGCCGTCCTGACCGACCCGGAGGGCGTCGTTTTCTCGATCTGGCAGGCCCGTTCGTTCGCCGGCGCCGCGCTGTTCAACGCACCGGGCTCGCTCGGCTGGGTCGAGCTCGCCACCCGGGACGCCGAGGCCGCCAAGGCGTTCTACACGAGGGTCTTCGGCTGGACCGTGGGCACCCACGAGGACTATCCGCAGTGGGGCATCGACGGCGCCGACTTCGGTGGCCTGAGCGCGCTGGACGAGTTCTACCCGGAGGACGTCAGGGCGCACTGGCTGCCGTACTTCGCGGTCGCCGACGTCGATGAGACGGCCGCCCGGGCAGCCGAGTCCGGGGGGATGCTGCTGGTGCCCCCGACGGAGGTGCCCCACGGGCCGAAGGTTGCGGTGATCCGGGATCCGCAGGGAGCCTCGTTCGGCATCCACCGCGTCGGCACCGAGGGCTGACACCGGTCGTCCCCGGTACGCCCCGCCGGGCGGCGACGGCTCATGACCCGGGCGCGCCCGCCCGCCCCGTCACACGATCGGCGGCCTGTTCGTCGTTTCACCACATTCCGATGGCGGTTTGCGCGTAATGTCCACTTCCCGCCAGTGGGTGGCACTGCGCGTCAAGAACAGGAGACCCCTATGTCCACGACCGACATCCTCGCGGCCCGAGGCAAACGGCTCGTCGCCGGCACGGGTGCGCTGGCCACGGCCGTCGCCCTCGGCGCGACGCTCCTCGCCGCCGCCCCGGCCCAGGCGACGCCCGGCCCCGCCAAGCCCTTCGGCGTGGTCACCGCCAAGAAGGGGCTGAGTGAGCGTCAGTACCCCAGCACGGACTCCTCCGTACGGGGCTACCTCCGGCACCGCGCGCACGTCGGCCTGGTGTGCAAGGTGCGCACCCAGAGCGTGGGCGGCAACTCCGTCTGGTACCTGACCCGCGCGGAGCGGGGGACCTGGGTCGCGGCGAAGTACGTGACCAACAGCGGCCAGGTCAAGTACTGCAAGGACATCCACCGCACCCGGGTGCAGACGAACCACCCGGCGAAGCACACCGTGGGCTGATGGAGCCCCGGGGAGGCCCGGTCCGGTGCCGCAGCGGCACCGGACCGGGCCTTCGTGCGTCCACCGCCGCCCCGCCACGCCGTCCGGTCCTCCGCCCACACCCTCCCGCCCTCCGCACCCTCCACACCTCTCCACACCCTCCACACCCTTCCGTATTACTGGAACGCGTTCTACTGTGCCCCTCGATCCGGCAGCCGACGGCCCGTCAGCTTCGCGGGCCGTCCTCGGACCGGACGACCGGACCGGACGAACTGGAGGGGCCGTGCACCTCGAATACACCCCCGAGCAGCAGCAGTTGCGCGCCGAGCTGCGCACGTACTTCGCCGCGCTGGTGCCGGACAACACCTACGGCCGTGACCCCGAGGGCACCAGGGGCGCCCCCCTCGCCGACCCCGCCGCCCAGAAGCGCTTCTACCGCGAGACCGTGCGCCGGCTCGGCGCCGACGGCTGGCTCGGCGTCGGGTGGCCCAAGGAGTTCGGCGGCCGCGGACTCTCCCCGATGGAACAGTTCATCTTCTTCGACGAGGCCGCCCAGGCGGGGGTGCCGCTGCCGCTGATGGCGCTGAACACCGTCGGCCCGACGATCATGCAGTTCGGCACCGACGAGCAGAAGTCCTACTTCCTGCCCAGGATCCTCTCCGGCGAGATCGACTTCGCCATCGGCTACAGCGAACCCGACGCCGGCACCGACCTGGCCGCCCTCAAGACCCGCGCCGTACGGGAGGGCGACGAGGAGACCGGCCACTACCTCGTCAACGGGCAGAAGATCTGGACGACCAACGGCGACACCGCGGAGTGGGTGTGGCTCGCGGTGCGCACCGACCCGGCCGCCCCGCCCCACAAGGGCATCACCATGCTCCTCGTCCCCACCAGCGACCCCGGCTACTCCTGCACCCTGATCAACACCCTCGCCTCGCACGACACCACCGCCAGCTACTACGAGAACATCACCGTCCCGGCCTCCCGCCGCGTCGGCCAGGAGAACAAGGGCTGGCGGATCATCACCAACCAGCTCAACCACGAGCGGGTCACCCTCGCCGCCCACGGCACCATGGCCATCCGCGCCCTGCACAACGTCCAGCGCTGGGCCGCCGACACCAAGCTCGCCGACGGCCGCCGGGTCATCGACCTGGGCTGGGTACGCGGCCGGCTGGCCCGTACCCACACCAGACTGGACGCCATGAAGCTGCTGAACTGGCAGATGGTCGACGCCCTCCAGCACGGCACCCTCACCCCGCAGGACGCCTCCGCGGTCAAGGTCTACGGCTCCGAGGCCCGCCGGGACGCCTACGCCTGGCTGATGGAGGTCGTCGGCTCCGCGGGCCCGCTCAAGGAGGGCTCAGCCGGAGCGGTCCTGCACGGCGAACTGGAACGCGGCTACCGCTCCGCCGTCATCTTCACCTTCGGCGGCGGCAACAACGAGATCCAGCGCGAGATCATCTCGTGGATCGGCCTGGGGATGCCTCGGGTGCGGCGGTGATCCGGTGACCCGGGGGCAGTGAGCCTGTTCGACAGCGTGTGGATGGTGGCAGTTCCGCGAGCAGGGAAATGGCGTTGGCCGGCTGAACGGCAGTATCAGCTCTCCCCGCGATGGTGGGGTCGTGGTGTGCCTGGAGCTCATCCCTGCCTCAACCACCATGCGGTGAGAGCGACGAGCATCGATCCGCCTGCTGCCGCAGCGCCACGTACGGCCGCAAACAGGGCGGTCTGCAGTAGACGCTTGCGAGTCTGTGAACGTGTGCGGTTGCGCATTTTGATCTCCTCGACTGGTCGAATGTGAGAGACGATGACGTCCTCGTCGTCGAGGCGGGTAAACGACGGGCAGAGCGGACGCAGGCCCCTTACCCTGCTGGTCACAAGCTGCCCGTCGGTGCCCGCCACGGGCACCGACGCGGGGCGGGTAGCGACTGGGAGAGCGATGGCGGGGCGGGCGAGCGGTCTGTGGGAAGAGTTACGCAGCCTTGAACGCCGGGCCTGCGCGGGGCGGAGTGCTGAAGGCCTGCCCTATTCGCGTCGCGCGACAGCGCAAGCCCTTCGCGCTCAACCCTTCAACGTGCTTCTGGACGCTCAGCGTCTCAGCTCCTGGATTCCCGACGACCCGGCCAAGGCTGTAGCGCCAAGTCCTGCGAGCGGCGACAAGGTCTGGGCTTTGGTTCAGCTATGGCACGCATGGTCTGGTGCACCAGTGCCCGCGATGCGGAGCCGACGGTACTTTCAAAGCTTGATCGAGGAGGCACAGCCTGAACGCCCGCGGCGAGCATGTTCTGCCACCAGCCTGCCCGTCGTGCTTGAGGATCTCTTGGAGCGGCAGCGGGACCAGGGAGAGTTGTGGCCGTATGTCATTCACGACGGATCAGGTGCACGGCTACCGCTGTCGGAGGTGCACGTCCCGCAGACGCTTGATGCGGGCTTCGCAACAGGGGAGGCATCCGATGTGCTCCGAGGTGTTCCCGTCGACGAGATCCTGTCGTCACCCGAGCGCGGGCACCTGCTGGTGGAGGCCGGCCCCGGCGGGGGCAAGTCGACCCTGATGGCCCGTCTGGCAGGAAGGCTGTCTCAGCTACTGCTGCAGGGGGGAGACAGAGACGGAAGCCTGATCCCGGTTTGGACCACGGCGTCGTATCTGGCTACCTCGCACGATGGTGTTGACCTTGCCCTGTCTCGGCTGGTCTATGGGCGAGGGTATGACGGTGAGCGTCGCTTCACCAAGGCCGTGGGTGGACTGATGCCCGAGGGCGCAACGTGGCTGATCATGGTGGATGGGCTGGATGAAGTCTCTGCTGTTGGGGAACGCGCCCATCTGACGCAGCGCCTGACCACGTTGGCGGAGCAGATTCGGGCGGACGAAGCGCGGACGCGCTTCGTCGTGGCAAGCCGCCCGCTGCACCGCCTGGAGAGGGCCGTGTTCCATCGGGCGGGCTTCAGCCGATGGGCAGTGGCGCCGTTCGATGACAGGCAGGTGCGAGAGTTCGCTTCCCGCTGGTTCGGTGTGGAGGAGCCCGGGCCCGGACAGGCGCAGGAGTTTGTCCGGCAGGCGGAACTCGCGGGCCTGCAGGAACTCATGGCGAATCCGCTCTTGGCGGCCGTTGCCGCAGCAGTGTTCGAGGCATGGCCGGACCGGATGCTTCCCGCTAATCAGTATGCGCTCTACGAGCAGTACCGCGCCTACCTCGTAAGTGCCAAGAGTCTGCAACGTGACACGTACCTGAACTGCCCGGCTTCCAGCACGTTGCGTGACCCCGCCGCCCTGGACTGCGTACGGTTCCTGCGGGAGCGGTTTGACGATCTGCTGCGTCACCTTGCGCTGACCACGGTCACGGAGACGTCTCCCGATTTGCTCCACAGCGCGTTGTCATGGCTTTGCGAACAGCTGGGCCCGCGTGCCCGCACCAGCATTCCGGGGTGGGCCGAACTGGTCGCCGCTCTGCTCACCACGAGCGGCCTCGTTCTCTCCGCTGAAGACGGCCTTCGCTTTCTGCACGTGAGCTTTGCCGAGCACCTGGCTGCCGAGGCGCAGTCCCTGTGCCTGCCTGCCCACTTCGACCCAACGTCCCGGGAATGGACAGGCATCCTGGAGCAAGCGGTCCTGGGCAAGGAGACGCGAGCGCAGACAGCACGAGCCGCTCTTCTCCACTACGCTCACCGGCATCCACTCGAATCTGCGCGCATGCTTACCTGGCTGCAGCAGGGCTCGGAACAACACCAGCAGATAGCCGGCTTCCTTCTTGCCGAGGGCAGCCCTGCGGATCCCGCGCACGTTGCTTCCTTTCTGGAGCGACTCCCCTTCCTGCCACCTGACTGTTGGCGTATGGCGGGCCACCTCACGGATCCCTCAGCCCACAAGATGCTGCGTTCCTATGCAGGCAGCGCCAGCTACCCGAATGCGCTGCGCTTGCAGGCGTTGGCCGCCCTGGCCATTCGTCACCCCGCCGAGGCGGAGGAGATCAGGACATGCTTCACCACGCACCTACTCGATGAGCACAGCCTGAATGGTGGACAGACGTCGCCTGATGAGCAGCCGTTGCTACCCTTCGATGCCGCCGCTGAGTACTGCGAGCCCTCTGCCCTGATCACCGTGCTCGAACAACTCACCGCAGAAGACGTCCGTGATGGGGCCGAACTGTTCAGCGAACTTGTCTGTGAGGGGGGTCTGGAGAGCGCTGAGCGAAGCGCAGTGATCTACCGGCTGTGCGAGGCAGCCCCCGAAGAGGGACACCGGACCGCGGAGCGAATGCAACACATCGCCTCCAGCACTCAACTGGCCCCCTGGCTACGTCTCGACGCAGCTGAAGCGCTGATCGAATTCGGCGGGCGTTACCTCGCGACCGCTACTGCCGCACTCACCTCCATCGCGGAGAACGAGCACTGCGCCATCCCGAGCCGCTTGGCTGCCGCCGAATGTCTCGCCGGCCTGGGCAGTCAGCATGCCGACTACGCCCACCGACTCCTCACTCATCTCGCGCAGCAAGAAACCACGCCTCCCTTCGAGCGCATGGAACTACAGGAGGCACTCGCGCAGCTTCAAGGCTGACGGAGACCGCGCTCGGCACCGGCCGTGGCAGCTTCACCTCACACCCCCACGGCGAGGACCACGTGTCCACCGCAGCTGTATGAAAGCTCAGGCCACTGGTAAGAGTGGAGCATCTCCAAGGAGCCCTGGCAGAGGGCTCACCTGAGCCTTGCTCCACGACCGGGGGTACGGCATCTGCGTCGTCCATACTTCCGAATGCGCCAGGTAGAGTCCGTAATCTGGGCCTGTGACGCGGAAGGAAGTTGGCATCACAGCTCAGAAGTGTCGCCTGAATGCCAACTGGACATCTGGTCACATCCGGCAGCAGGAGGTGCGGTGATGGCAGCAGACCCCGGGCTCTTCGGGCCCCGCTCCGTGACCTGGCAGATGCATGCGGATCCGATGATGTGGATCGCGGGCGTCCGCGCGCTGTACCTCCAGGCGCTGCACCCCCGCGCGGTGCGCGGTGTGCACCAGAACTCCGCCGCGTTCCGGATGAGCAAGCAGGGCAGCCGGGACGCCTGGGGGCGGCTGATGCGGACCGCCAACTTCGTCGGCACCCTTACCTACGGCACCACCGAGGCGGCCGAACAGGCCGGTGCCGCGGTCCGCAGTATGCACCGCCGGCTGTCCGCCGCCGACCCGGCCACCGGCGAGTGCTATGGCGTCGACGCACCGGACCTGCTGCTGTGGGTGCACTGCGCCGAGGTGGACTCCTATCTGCACGTACTGCGCCGCTCCGGCTACCCCGTCGGAGACGCCCAGGCCGACGCCTACCTCGACGAGCAGCGCGAGAGCGCCCGGCTCGTCGGCCTCGACCCGGCCGGGGTGCCCGGCAGCCGGGCCGCGCTCGCCGCCTACTTCGCCCGGGTACGGCCCGAGTTGGCGCTGACCCCCGAGGCCCGGGAGGTGGACGGCTTCCTGCGCCGGCCGCCGACCCCGGCCGTGCTCGTCCCGGTCCGCGCCCTGCTCTGGCGGCAGGTGGCACAGCTCGCCTACGGCGCCCTCCCGGCGTACGCACACGAGCTCTACGGGCGCCCCGCGCCCCCGCCTCCCGCCGTCACCCGCCGGCTGCGCGCCGCCGGCCGCCTCCTTCGCGCCATTCCGCCCACGGTCCGCTGGCGGCTCCCGCCCCGGCACATCCTGCGCGCCGTCGAACGACTCGGTCCCGACACCCGCCCAGCGCCCTACAAGCTCCGCCGATCCGCCGCCATACTGGACGGGCAGGAGGGCACGCAGGGGGAGCTGCGCGGCTGACCGCGGGGAACGGGGACGGGGACGGGGGCGGCGATACACGGTGGCGGAAAACAGACTGATTCAACGGCGGTACCGGCTTCTCGACACCATCGGGCGCGGCGGGATGGGGGAGGTGTGGCGGGCCCGCGACGAGTCGCTGGGCCGGCAGGTCGCGGTCAAATGCCTCAAGCCGCTGGGGCCGCGGCACGAACCCTCGTTCCTTCAGGTGCTGCGCGAACGTTTCCGCCGTGAAGCCCGGGTCGCGGCCGCGCTCCAGCACCGCGGTATCACCGTCGTCCATGACTTCGGCGAGGACGACGGCACCCTCTTCATCGTCATGGAGCTGCTCAGCGGCCGTAACCTCAGCCAGCTGCTGGACGACAACCGCCGCCAGCCGCTGCCCGTCCCGGACGTCATCGAGATCGCCGAACAGGTCACGGCGGCGCTGGCCTACACCCATGAACAGGCCATCGTGCACCGCGATCTGAAACCGGCGAACATCGTCCGGACCGCCGACGGCACGGTCAAGATCTGCGACTTCGGCATCGCCCGGCTCGGCCATGACATCGGCTTCACCGCCCGCCTCACCGGCACCGGTATCGCCATGGGCAGCCCGCACTACATGTCGCCCGAACAGATCGGCGCCCACGGCATCGACCACCGCAGCGATCTCTACTCCTTCGGCTGTGTGCTGTACGAGATCGCTACCGGTGTGCCGCCGTTCGACCTGGGCGACGCCTGGGCGGTGCTCGTCGGACACCGAGACCTGGCGCCGAAGCCGCCGCGCACGCTCCGCCCCGACCTGCCCGAGGCCTACGAGCGGATCATGCTCGAACTCCTCGCCAAGGACCCCGACGACCGGCCCCGGGACGCCGACGAGCTGGGCAAACGCCTGGTCGATGCCCGCCGGTCGCACCCCGGCCGAGGCCCCGCGGCCGCCGGTTCGGAAGAGGCGACGGTGCCCGCCTGGCAGCTGCCGCCCTGGACCGACGGGATGACGTTCGGCTCTCCGGCGGGCGCCACCCGGCGGCCGCAGCGGTATCCGGCCGCCGGAGGCACCACGGTCCTCACCGGCACCTGGACCGGCGGCACCGACCCGCGGGGCGGCGGCGCGTCCCCGGCCGCCGGTATCGCCAGCCCGGCACCGCCGGACGACCGCCGCGCCGCCCTCGCCGAGCTGGCCGGACGGCACACCGCCGCGCTGGACCTCGGCCGGCTGGGCCGCTGGGAGGAGGCGGGCGAGGCGCACCGCGCCCTCGCCGCGGAACGCGAGCGGCTCCTCGGCGCGGACCACCCCGACACCCTCACCAGCCGTCTGGAAGCCGGCCATGCGCTGGGCCGTCTCGGACGGCACTTCGAGGCGCACCAGATCTACGCCGAGGTACTGGCGGGCCGCGAGCGCGCCCTGGGCCCGGACCATCCCGACTCGCTGAGCTGCCGCCACCATGTCGCAGGCAACCTCGGCCGGCTGGGACGGCTGGAGGACAGCCGTGCCATGGCCCAGGAGGTGGCCGCGGCCCGCGCCCGGGTGCTCGGCGCACAGCACCCCGACACCCTCGCCACCTACTGCGAACTCGGTTACGTCCTGGGCAAGTTGGGTCAGTGGGTGGACGCGCTGCACACTTACCAGGGGGTCGCGGCGGCGCGCGCCACCACGCTCGGACCCGAGCACGAGGACACCCTCGCCGCCCGTTACGAGGTCGGCATCGGCCTCGGCCGGCTCGGCCGCAGCGCGGAGGCCCTGGCCCTCTACCGCGACCTGGTCGCGGACCGTACCCGTGCCCAGGGCGCCGACGACCCGGAGACGCTGCGCGCCCGGCACGGTCTGGTCGTCAACCTCGGGCGGCAGAACCGCTGGCAGGAGGCGCTCGTGGAGGCCCGCGAGGTGGCCGCGGCCCGTGCCCGGGTGCTCGGTCCCGAGCACCCCGACACCCTGGTCAGCCGCCGGGAGACGGCCGTGGCGCTCGGCTGGCTCGGCCGCTGGAGCGAGGCACTGGACCTCTACCGCCAGGTCGCCGACGCCCGCGAACGGGTCCTGGGCGCCGCCCACCTCGACGCGCTGGCCAGCCAGGGCGACCTCGCCCAGTGCCTGGAGCAACTGGGCCGCACGGACGAGGCGGCCGCGCTGCACCGCCGGGTCGCGGCCCTGCACCAGGAGCGCGCCGTACGCCGGCGGTGAAGCCGGCCGGCACCCCGCCGGCCCGGGGTCAGTGCGGAGTGACCCGGTAGAGCACGGTGCTGTGCGGCGGCACCTCCCGCGCCACGATGTTCCCCTCACTGTGCGTACGGCGGCCGGTGACCAGATTGTGCAGCTCGTAGGTGCCGGACTTCGCCAGACCGGCCGCGCCGGCGGAGACGGACAGGGTGCGCGGGCTGCCGCCCGAGTTGAACAGGGCGACCGCCCGGTCGCCGTTCTTGAGCGGCTTGGACAGCACCGCCGAGCCGTCGTCCTGCGCGACGACGCGCCCCTGGACGCCGAGCGGATCCTGGTCGACGGCGATGACCTGCTCGTTCCCGAGCACCTTGCGCGCCGCGGGGGACAGCTCGCCCACATCCGTACTGGAGATCAGCGGTGCGGCCATCATCGCCCACAGCGACATCTGGCTCTGCGTCTCATGCCGCGTCAGCCCCGCCGCCCCGGCCAGCAGAAAGTCCGGATCGTTCCAGCGCCCGGGACGCTGGAGGCCGGCCAGGCGGGAGTTGTAGCGGAAGTTGTAGACGATGGAGGCCCACTTCGCGGCAGGTGTGCTCTTCTCCAGGGCCACGTCCCGGCCGGTCCGCCACAGGTTGCCGACCTCGGCCGACCAGCCCATGACCCGGTGCCAGACGCTGTCCCCGTCGAACTGGAAATAGGCCGGTGCCGACACGGAGAAGGTCATCGGCCGGCCGGTGGCACGGAGCGCACGGCTCAGCTGTCCGTACAGATCCCGGTAGGCCGCCTCCTTGCCGTGCCCCGGCGTCACCGGCACATTGCAGCCGTCCGCTTTGACGTAGTCCACCTTCCAGCGGGCGAACTGCTCCGCGTCCTGCTGGAAGTGCCCCAGGCTGCCCGGGTACTTCTCACAGGTGAGCGTGCCGACGTCCGCGTAGATCCCGAACTTCAGCCCCATCCGGTGCAGCTGCTCCCCGAGGTGGGCCATACCGTGCGGGAACTTCGTCCGGTCCGCCACCAGCCGGCCGCGGTCGTCGCGCTGTCTGCTCATCCAGCAGTCGTCGACGGTGACGGTGCGGTAGCCCTTGCGGGCCAGCCCCGTGCGGACCAGGGCCCGCGCATTGTCGAGGACGACCTTCTCGTCGAGGTCGCACATGTAGTACGACCAGTTGTTCCAGCCCATCGGGGGGCGCGGCGCCAGATTCGGATACGCCCCGGCGGGGCGCGGGGCGCCGGGCGCGCGGGCCGGATCGGGGGTGGCGGAGGCGGGCGCGGGGGCCGCCAGCAGCCCGGCCGAGCAGGCGGCGACGGCGGTCAGTCCGGCGAAGGTGCGGCCGATGCGGGGTACCGACGGATGGGGCACGGGTCACCTCACGGGTGGGCGGGACGGCCTGCGGAGCGGACGGCAGGAGCGGTGCCGGGGCGGAGCACGGCCGGACGCTAGGAGCAGCCCCCGGCCCGGTCAAGAAGCCGCACCGACCTGGGCGAAGGTTTCAGCCGCCTGCACCTGGCGACCGGGATCATCGCGTGCTACCAAGGGGCATGCCGGAACGGACTTCGTATGACGCGGTCATCGTCGGTGGCGGGCACAACGGACTGGTGGCCGCCGCCTATCTCGCACGCGCAGGACGCAGCGTGCTGGTGCTGGAGCGGCTGGACCACACCGGTGGTGCCGCCGTGTCGACCCGGGCGTTCGCCGGGGTCGATGCCCGGCTGTCCCGTTACTCCTACCTCGTCAGCCTGCTGCCGCCGAAGATCGTGCAGGATCTCGGGCTGCGGTTCGCGGTCCGCAAACGCACCGTCTCCTCCTACACCCCCGCCGTACGCGACGGCCGCCCCACCGGGCTCCTCGTCGGCGGCGGCGAGGCCCGGACCCGTACCGCGTTCGCCGAACTCACCGGCTCCGACCGTGAGTTCACCGCCTGGCAGCGCTTCTACGGAAGTACCCAGCGGCTGGCCGAACGGGTCTTCCCCACCCTGACCGGGCCGCTCCCCTCGCGCGCCGCGCTGCGCGCCACGGTCGACGACGACGCCCTCTGGTACGCGCTGTTCGAACGCCCCCTGGGCGAGCTGGTCGAGGAGACCTTCACCGACGACCTGGTCCGCGGAGTGGTGCTCACCGACGCCCTGATCGGCACCTTCGCCGGTGCTCATGACCCGTCGCTGCGCCAGAACCGCTGCTTCCTCTACCACGTGATCGGCGGCGGCACCGGCGACTGGGACGTCCCCATCGGCGGGATGGGCGCCCTCACCGACGCCCTGGCCGACGCCGCCCGCCGGGCCGGGGCGGAGATCGTCACCGACTGCGCGGTGACCGGTATCGCGACGGACGGCCACAGCGCGGAGGTGACCTGCGACCAGGGCACCGTCGGCGCCCGCCGGGTCCTCGTCAACGCCGCCCCGCGGGAGCTGGCCCGCCTCCTGGGCGAGGCTCCGCCGCCACCCGCCGAGGGTGCCCAGCTCAAGGTCAATATGCTGCTCACCCGGCTGCCGCGGCTACGGGACACCGGCGTGGACCCGCGGGAGGCCTTCTCCGGCACCTTCCACATCGCCGAGGGCTACCGCCAGCTGGAGGACGCCTACCAGCAGGCCGCGTCCGGCGGTCTGCCCGTCTCCCCGCCCTCCGAGATCTACTGCCACTCCCTCACCGACCCCTCCATCCTCGGCGCCGACCTGGTCCGCCAGGGCTACCAGACGCTCACCCTGTTCGGGCTGCACGCCCCCGCGCGGCTGTTCACCGCCGACAACGACGCCACCCGCGACCGCCTCCTGGCGGCCACCCTCGCCGAGCTGGACACCCACCTCGCCGAACCCCTCGCCGGCTGCCTGGCCCACGACGCCGACGGCCGCCCCTGCATCGAGGCCAGATCCCCCCTCGACCTGGACCGTGAACTGGGCCTGCCCGGCGGCAACATCTTCCACCGCGACCTGGCCTTTCCGTACGCGGAGCCGGCGGATGACGCCGCCGAGGGCACCGCCCCGGCCCGCTGGGGGGTGGCGACCACGCATGCCAACGTCCTCCTGTGCGGCGCGGGCGCGGTACGCGGCGGGGGAGTGAGCGGTATCCCGGGCCACAACGCGGCGATGGCGGTGCTGGAGGAGGGGTGAGGGGCGGGGGCCGTTCCGGGGCGACGGAACGACCCGACGCAAGTTTCTGACGAGGCATCAGAAAATCTCTTCCCTCGTACGGCCCGCTGCGGCATCCTGCGCCCATGCAGACGGAGCTGAGCAACACGCTGGGAGCCGAGCACGCCGTCTTCGGGTTCACCCCCTTCCCCGCGGTCGCCGCGGCGATCACGCGGGCCGGCGGGTTCGGAGTGCTCGGGGCGGTCCGGTACACCGCGCCGGACGAACTGGCGCGTGACCTCGACTGGATGCAGGAGCACACCGACGGGCTGCCGTACGGGCTCGATGTGGTGATGCCCGCCAAGAAGGTGGCAGGCGTCAGCGAGGCCGAGGTCGAAGCGATGATCCCAGAGGGGCACCGCCGCTTCGTCGCCGAACTGCTCGAAAAACACCGGGTACCGCGGCTCGCGGAGGGCGAGGCGTCCGGCTGGCGGATCACCGGGTGGATGGAGGAGGTCGCCCGCACCCAGCTCGATGTGGCCTTCGACTACCCGATCAAGCTGCTGGCCAACGCCCTCGGGTCGCCGCCGGCCGATGTCATCGAGCGCGCCCACGCGCACGGCGTCCTCGTCGCCGCGCTGGCCGGCAGCCCCCGGCACGCCCTGCACCACAAGGCCGCCGGCATCGACATCGTCGTCGCCCAGGGGTACGAGGCCGGCGGGCACACCGGCGAGATCGCCACCATGGTGCTCACCCCGGAGGTGGTGGCTGCCGTCGACCCGCTGCCGGTGCTCGCCGCGGGCGGCATCGGCACCGGGGAGCAGATCGCCGCCGGGCTCGCCCTCGGCGCACAGGGCGTCTGGCTGGGCTCGCTCTGGCTGACCACCGAGGAGGCCCAGCTGCACTCCCGGCGGCTGACCGCGAAACTGCTCGCCGCGGGCCCCGGGGACACCGTCCGCTCCCGCGCCCTGACCGGCAAACCCGCCCGTCAGCTGCGCACCGCGTGGACCGACGCCTGGGACGACCCGAGCGGCCCCGGCCCCCTGCCCATGCCGCTGCAGGGCCTGCTGGTCGCCGAGGCCAACTCCCGTATCCAGCGGCACGAGGTCGAGCCGCTGCTGGGTACCCCGGTCGGCCAGATCGTCGGCCGGATGAACAGCGAGCGCAGCGTACAGGCCGTCTTCGACGAGCTGACCCGCGGCTTCGAGCGGGCCATCGACCGGATCAACCGCATCGCCGGACGCGCGTGAACCCGAGGAGGACAGCGGAATGAGCAAGGACTCCCCACCGCCCAACGGCTTCTGGGCGCAGGCCGCCGCCGACCCGGACCGGACGGTCCTGATCACCCCGGACGGCGAGGAGTGGACCGCGGGCCGGCTGCACGCCGCGAGCAACCAGCTGGTCCACGGGCTGCGCGCGGCGGGCCTGGAGCGCGGCGACGCCTTCGCCGTGGTCCTCCCCAACGGCGTCGAGTTCTTCACCGCCTACCTCGCCGCGTCCCAGGCCGGTTTCTACCTCGTCCCCGTCAACCACCATCTGGTCGGCCCGGAGATCGCCTGGATCGTGGCCGACTCCGGGGCGAAGGTGCTGATCGCGCACGAGCGGTTCGCGCAGGCGGCCCGGCAGGCCGCGGACGAGGCGGAGCTGCCCGCGTCCCAGCGCTACGCCGCCGGTCACATCGACGGCTTCCGGCCGTACGGGCAACTCCTCGACGGGCAGCCGGAGTCGGCGCCCGCCGACCGCACCCTGGGCTGGGTCATGAACTACACCTCGGGCACCACCGGACGCCCGCGCGGCATCCGCCGCCCGCTGCCCGGCACCCCGCCCGAGGACTCCTACCTCGGCGGCTTCCTCGCCATCTTCGGCATCAAGCCGTTCGACGACAACGTCCACCTGGTCTGCTCACCGCTCTACCACACGGCCGTGCTGCAGTTCGCCGGTGCCTCACTGCACATCGGCCACCGCCTCGTCGTGATGGACAAGTGGACACCGCAGCGCATGCTGGCCCTGATGGACGAGCAGCGCTGCACCCACACCCATATGGTGCCGACCCAGTTCCACCGACTGCTCGCGCTGCCGGAAGAGACCCGTGCGGCGTACGACGTGAGCGCGATGCGGCACGCCATCCATGGCGCCGCGCCCTGCCCCGACCACGTCAAACGCGCGATGATCGACTGGTGGGGCGACTGCGTCGAGGAGTACTACGCGGCGAGCGAGGGCGGCGGTGCCTTCGCGACCGCCGAGGACTGGCTGAAGAAGCCCGGGACGGTCGGCAAGGCCTGGCCGATCAGCGAACTTGCCGTCTTCGACGACGACGGCAACCGGCTGCCCGCGGGCGAACTCGGCACCGTCTACCTGAAGATGAGCACCGGCGGCTTCCGCTACCACAAGGACGAGGGCAAGACCCGGAAGAACCGGATCGGTGACTTCTTCACCGTCGGCGACCTGGGCTATCTCGACGAGGACGGCTATCTCTTCCTCCGTGACCGCAAGATCGACATGATCATCTCGGGCGGGGTGAACATCTACCCCGCCGAGATCGAATCCGCCCTGCTCAGCCACCCCGCGGTGGCCGACGCGGCCGCCTTCGGCATCCCGCACGACGACTGGGGCGAGGAGGTCAAGGCCGTCGTCGAACCCGCCGAGGGCCATCCTCCGTCGCCCGGACTGGCCGCGGAGATCCTGGCCCACTGCGCCCAGCAGCTGGCGGGCTACAAGCGGCCCAAGTCGCTCGACTTCATCGCCGTCATGCCGCGCGACCCCAACGGCAAGCTCTACAAGCGCCGGCTGCGTGACCCGTACTGGGAGGGCAGGGAGCGCGCCCTGTAACCGTGCACCCCGCGTGCCCGCCGCGGCTGACGGCGGCCGGTCCACCCTCCGGGGGGCCGGCCGCCGGCGGCGGACTCCGCCGGGTGCCTTGACCCGGAGGGGGGTGCGGCCCAGGATCGCGCCATGACGCAAGCGCGGAGCAATACGGTCGACGGAGTCCTGCGACGCAGCGCCCGCCGGGTGCCCGGACGGACCGCGGTGCGGTACGCGGACCGGTCCTGGACCTATCGCGAGCTGGACGAGGCGGTGACCGCCGCGGCCCGGGTGCTGCTGGCGGACGGCCTGGAGCCCGGCGACCGGGTCGCCTCCTACGGGCACAACTCCGATGCGTATCTGATCGGCTTTCTGGCCTGCGCCCGCGCCGGACTGGTGCACGTTCCGGTCAACCACAGCCTGACCGGCGAGGATCTGCGCTACCTCTTGGACCAGTCGGGCAGCGCGCTGGTGCTCACCGACGCCGCGCTCGCGCACCGGCTGCCGGATTCCGTACGCACCATGCCCCTCTACGGGGCGCCCGGCGGGCTGCTGGAGCGGCTCGCGGCCCGGGAAGCGCCCGCGGGCACCGGGCCGGGGCCGGCGGGGCCCGGCGCCGCGGACCTGGTCACCGAGGTGCCCGACGACGCCCTCGTGCAGCTCCTCTACACCTCCGGAACCACCGCGCTGCCCAAGGGCGCGATGATGACGCACCGCGCCCTGGTACACGAGTACACCAGCGCCGTCGTCGCCCTCGACCTGAAGGAGACGGACCGGCCGGTGCACTCGCTGCCGCTCTACCACTCCGCGCAGATGCATGTGTTCCTGCTGCCGTATCTGGCGGTGGGCGCGGAGAACACCATCCTGGACGGGCCCGACCCGGGCCGGATCTTCGACCTGGTGGAAGCGGGCCTGGCCGACAGCCTGTTCGCCCCGCCGACCGTGTGGATCGCGCTGGCGAACCACCCCGATTTCACCGTCCGGGAGCTGAGCGGGCTGCGCAAGGCCTACTACGGGGCCTCGATCATGCCGGTTCCGGTCCTGGAGCGGCTCCGCGCCCGGCTGCCCGGCCTCGCCTTCTACAACTGCTTCGGGCAGAGCGAGATCGGGCCGCTGGCCACCGTGCTCGGCCCCGGGGAACACGAGGGCCGGATGGACTCCTGCGGGCGCCCGGTGCTGTTCGTCGAGGCACGGGTGGTGGACGAGGAGGGCCGGGAGGTACCCGACGGCACCCGGGGTGAGGTCGTCTACCGGTCACCCCAGCTGTGCACCGGCTACTGGGACAAGCCGGAGGAGACCGCCGAGGCGTTCCGGGGCGGCTGGTTCCACTCCGGTGATCTCGCCGTCCGCGACGCGGAGGGCTATTTCACGGTGGTCGACCGGGTCAAGGACGTCATCAACTCCGGTGGCGTACTGGTCGCCTCGCGCCAGGTGGAGGATGTGCTCTACGAGCATCCGCAGGTGGCCGAGGTCGCCGTCATCGGGCTGCCGGACGAGCGCTGGATCGAGGCGGTGACCGCGGTGGTCGTACGGCGCGCGGACAGCGCGGGCGGTGGCGACGAGGTGGGGGAGCGGGAGCTGATCGAGGCGGCCCGCGCCCGCCTGGCACCGTTCAAGGCGCCCAAACGGGTGATGTTCGTGGACGCGCTGCCGCGCAACGCCAGCGGCAAGGTCCTCAAGCGCGAGCTGCGGGCCCGGTTCGGCGCACCCTGAGGCGGGCCCTGAGCCGGGCCCGGCGCGGTGTGTGTGAAGGGCGGCTGTCAGTGCCCGCTGACATGCTGAGAAATGGCGCGCACACCGCCGTGCACGTCACGATCCGTGCAACGGAGGTCCTCCATGCTGACCACCAACTATGTCCCGGGCACCCCGAACTGGCTCGACCTGGGAGCCCCCGACATCGACGCCGCCGTCTCCTTCTACTCCGCCGTGTTCGGCTGGAGCTTCCGGTCGGCCGGCCCGGATGCCGGCGGATACGGTTTCTTCCAGCTCGGCGGCGAGACGGTCGGCGCCATCGGCCCCCTGATGGACGAGGGCGCCCGCTCCGCCTGGACCGTGTACTTCCAGACCTCCGACGCGGACGCCACCGCCAAGACGGTGCAGCAGGCCGGCGGCTCGGTGCGGGTCCCGCCGATGGATGTCTTCACCGCCGGCCGGCTGGCCGCCTTCACCGACCCGGCGGGCGCCGACTTCGCCGTCTGGCAGCCGGGCGACGTCCAGGGCCTGGAGCGGGTGATGGAGCCGAACACGCTGTGCTGGACGGAGCTGTACACCACCGACGCGGCCGCGGCCAAGGACTTCTACCGCTCCGTCTTCTCCTGGGACCACCAGGACATGCCGATGGGCGGCGGTCTCATCTACTCGGTCGTCTCCGCACCGGGCGGCGGCGAGGGCGACGACTCGGGGCAGGGCGGCATCATGCAGCTGCCGGAGGAGAACCTGAAGGCCGGTTCGACCTCGGAGTGGCACCCGTATTTCGGTGTGACCGACTGTGACGCCACCTTCGCCGCGGCCACCGGCCAGGGCGCCACGGTACTGATCCCGCCCACCGATGCCCCTGGCGTCGGCCGGCTGGCCATGGTCAAGGACCCGGCAGGAGCCCCGTTCGCCCTGATCAAGGGGGACCCGATGATGACCTGAACGGCCCTGCCGCAGACGGCTGCGGACGGCCGGCGGCCGTCAGGCGGTGTCCCGCGGCCGGGCGTCCACAATGCGCTTGATCTTGCCGACCGAGCGCTCCAGCGTCTCCGGGTCGACGATCTCGACCGCGACCGAGACCCCGATGCCCTCCTTGACGCTGTGCGCGATCAGCCCGGCGGCTGCCGTGCGTGCCTCAGGGGTCGCATCCGGCCGGGCCTCGGCGCGCACGGTCAGCCGGTCCATCCGGCCCTCCCGGGTCAGCCTGAGCTGGAAGTGCGGGGCGACGCCGGGGGTACGCAGCACGATCTCCTCGATCTGTGCGGGGAAGAGATTGACCCCCCGCAGAATGATCATGTCGTCGCTGCGTCCGGTGATCTTCTCCATCCGGCGGAAGGCGGGGCGGGCGGTGCCGGGCAGCAGCCGGGTCAGATCCCGGGTGCGGTAGCGGACGACCGGCATCGCTTCCTTGGTGAGCGAGGTGAACACCAGCTCCCCGTGCGCACCGTCCGGCAGCACCTCGCCGGTGAGCGGATCGACCACCTCCGGGTAGAAGTGGTCCTCCCAGATGTGCAGCCCGTCCTTGGTATCCACACACTCCTGGGCGACGCCCGGGCCCATGACCTCCGACAGGCCGTAGATGTCCACGGCGTCGATCGCGAACCGCTCCTCGATCTCGCGGCGCATCGCCTGTGTCCAGGGCTCGGCGCCGAAGACACCCACCTTCAGCGAGGTCGTCCGGGGATCGATGCCCTGCCGCTCGAACTCGTCCAGCAGGGTGAGCATGTACGAGGGCGTGACCATGATGATCTCGGGGCGGAAGTCCTGGATGATCTGCACCTGCCGGCCGGTCATCCCGCCGGACGCCGGGACGACCGTGCAGCCGAGCCGCTCCGCGCCGTAGTGCGCGCCCAGCCCGCCGGTGAACAGCCCGTATCCGTACGCGATATGGACGGTGTGACCGGGCCGGCCGCCGGCCGCGTACAGAGAACGGGCGACCACATCCGCCCAGTGCGACAGATCGCGCTCGGTGTAGCCCACGACCGTCGGGCGGCCGGTGGTGCCGCTGGAGGCATGGATGCGGCGCACCTCCGCCTTGGGGACGGCGAACATCCCGAAGGGGTACTGGGCGCGCAGATCGTCCTTGACGGTGAACGGGAAACGGGCGAGATCGCCGAGCGAGCGGCAGTCCTGCGGATGCACCCCGGCCCGGTCGAAGGACTCCCGGTAGAACGGGATGTGGTCATAGGCATGCTGCAACGAGGCGCGCAGCCGGGTCAGTTGCAGCGCGCGCAACGCGTCCCCGGAGAGCCGTTCCACCTCGTCGAACGTCTCACTGCCCGTAGCCGCTTCCGGCATGGGGTTCACCGCCTCGGTTTCCCTACCGATCATTCGGTAGCTGCATGCTGATCCAAGTAATCAGCGCGCGGCGAACACGTCAAGGGGCGTGGCGCAGCCGGCTCGCGGGTAGCGTCCAGCGCATGAGTGACGTCCAGAAAGTGCAGGTCGGTGAGGTCCAGCTGGCATACCGGGTGTGGGGAGAGGAGGACGCGCCCCCGGCCGTGCTGCTGCACTGCCTCGGTGAGGACGGCGAGGACTGGCGCGGAGTGGTCGGCCGGCTCGCCGGCACCCACCGTGTCTTCGCCCTCGATCAGCGCGGCCACGGCCACAGCGACTGGCCGGGCGACTACGGCTCCGCGCGGTGGCGGGACGATGTGATCGGCTTCCTCCAGGCACTCGGTCTGGAGCGGGTGACCCTCATCGGGCACTCGCTGGGCGCGCTGGCCGCCCTGCTGGTGGCCGCGGAGCGCCCGGAGCTGGTGGACCGGCTGGTGCTGGAAGAGGTGCCCCCGCCGCTGCCCGCCGACCCGCCGCAGGAGGTGCCGGAGCAGCCGGCCGGCCCGCAGCCGTTCGACTGGCAGGCCGAGGTCGCGGTGGTGGCGGAGCGCAATGCGCCCGACCCCGTGTGGTGGGAGGCGCTGGAGAAGATCGCCGCGCCGACCCTGGTCATCGGCGGCGGCGAGACCAGCCATATTCCGCAGGGACACCTCGACGAGCTGGTCGAGCGGCTCCCCGATGCCCGTCTGGTGACGGTGGAGGGCGCCGGTCATCTCGTCCACGAGGAGCGCCCCGGCGAGTTCCTCGCGGCGGTCAACTCGTTCCTGGCGCCCCGCCCGTAGCCCGCCGCGCGGTCGGCGGGCCGCGGCGCTCTCGTTCCCCCTGGGCTCGCCGCCGTACGCCACCCCGCAGTCCCGCCGGGGTGCCTGAGGTTCGAGAGAGGCCGACCGTGCAGCTGACCACCTCGCTACGGAGTGCCCTGGTCGCCGGTGCCGCCGCGACCGCCCTGTTCACCGGCGCCGCCGGGGCCGTCGCGGCACCCGCCGCCCCGTCGGCCGCGGTCGGCGCACCGGCCACCGTGCACTCCCCGTACGGTCAACTCCGGCCGCTCGCCGCACTGTCCGCGGAGCGGCTGGCCACCGGCGATCTGGTGGCCGCGGCGAAATGGGGCACCGGCGACCCGGTCGACGACCCGGCCCGGGAGCGGGAGGTGCTGCGGGCCGTGGCGGACCAGGCCCGCGAGCTGGGGGCCGATCCGGCGGTCACGGTGCGGATCTTCCGGGACCAGATCGAGGCCAGCAAGGTCGTGCAGCGGGGGCTGCACCGTGCGTGGGAGGCGGACCCCGGCCGGGCGCCGACCGAGCGGCCCGACCTGGGTGAGGTGCGGAAGGAGATCAACCGCATCAACGGCGAGCTGGTGCGGGCCATCGCCGGCTCCCCGTATGCCCGCTCGGCGCCGTACTGCGCTCCGCTGCTGACCGCGGCCGCCG
The DNA here is from genome assembly GCF_028870195.1 of Streptomyces sp. G7(2002). Classification (NCBI taxonomy): domain Bacteria; kingdom Bacillati; phylum Actinomycetota; class Actinomycetes; order Kitasatosporales; family Streptomycetaceae; genus Streptomyces; species Streptomyces sp. G7(2002). The sequence goes on along the minus strand of NZ_CP102609.1, from coordinate 1,717,226 downwards.
TGCGGGTACGCCATGAGCGGCAGCTGGACGGTCTGCACACGGGCGCACTGGCCCGCTCGCTGCGGTCGGTCTGCGGCGGAGGCTGAGGCCCCGGCAGGGCGCGGCCGCCCGGCTCAGGCCGTCCGCTCGCCCGCTGCCACCGCCTTCGCCCAGCGGTAGTCCGCCTTGCCGCTGGGCGAACGCCGGATGTGGTCGGTGAAGACCACGGCGCGCGGAATCTTGTAGCCCGCCAGCCGCGTCCGGCAGTGGAGCTGGATGTCCGCCAGGGCCGGCTCCGCCGCCCCGGTACGGAGCTGGACCACGGCGGCGACGCGCTGGCCCCACCGCTCGTCCGGCACCCCCGCGACCAGCGCGTCATAGACGTCCGGATGTGCCTTCAGCGCCTGCTCGACCTCCTCCGGATAGATCTTCTCGCCACCGGAGTTGATGCACTGCGAGCCCCGGCCGAGGACGGTGACGATGCCCCCCTCGTCGACGGTGGCCATATCGCCCAGCAGCACCCATCGGTCCCCGTGCGCCTCGAAGAAGGTCTCCGCGGTCTTCTTGGGGTCGTTGTAGTAGCCCAGCGGGACATGCCCGCGCAGGGCGATCCGTCCCACCTCACCGGCCGGGACCGGCTCGTAGGTGGCCGGATCCACCACTGCCGTACGGGAGTTGACCCGCAGCCGGAAGCCCTTGTCCGGGCCCGAGTCCTCGGTGGCGGTGCCGTTGAACCCGGATTCGGAGGAGCCGAAGTTGTTGAGCAGCATGACGTGCGGGACCAGCGCGCTGAACTGGGCGCGTACGGTCTCGGAGAGGATCGCGCCGGAGCTGCTGACGCTGAACAGCGAGGAGCAGTCGGTGTCCTTGAGCGGCCCGCCGAGCGCATCGACGAGCGGGCGCAGCATCGCGTCGCCGACCAGGGAAACGCTGGTGACCCGCTCCCGTTCGATGGTCCGCAGCACCTCCTCGGGCACGTACTTGCGGTGGATGACGACCTTCTGGCCGAAGTGGAAGGCGATGAACGCGGTGAGGGTGGAGGTGCCGTGCATCAGCGGGGGAGTGGGGAAGAAGACCAGGCCGTCGCCCCCGGCCGCGACCCGCTCGGCCAGCTCCTGGGGCCGTTTGACCGGTTCACCGGTCGGTGCCCCGCCGCCCATACCGGAGAAGAAGATGTCCTCGTGGCGCCACATCACGCCCTTGGGCAGACCGGTGGTGCCGCCGGTGTAGATGACGATCCGGTCGTCGGCGGAGCGCGGGACGAATCCGCGGGCGGGAGAACCGGCGGCCTCGGCGTCCGCGAGCGCGACGGGGGCGATCCGGGGCTCGGGGGCGCCGTCGGGCGGGGTGCCGACCCGTACGAGATGCCGTAGCCCGGGTGCCTGGGGGAGGGCGGCGGCCACCCGCGCGGTGAACTCCGCGTCGAAGACCAGCGCCGCCAGGTCGGCGTCCCGGTAGAGGTAGGCCAACTCCTCTTCCACGTAGCGGTAGTTGACGTTGACCGGGACGGCGCGGATCTTCAGGCAGGCGTAGGCGGCCTGGAGGTATTCGATGCCGTTGTAGAGGTGCAGTCCGACGTGCCGGCCGGGGCCGATGCCGTGGTCGCTCAGGTGATGGGCCAGGCGGTTGGCCGCGCGGTCCAGCTCCGCGTACGTCAGCCGCCGCTCGGCGCCGCTCCCGGGATGGTCGACGTACACCAGCGCCTCGCGGTCGGGGACCGTGTCGACGATCGACTCGAAGAGGTCGGCAAGGTTGTACTCCACGTCTCCTCCAGACCGGGCGGGCGTCGGCTAGGGGGTGTCTCTCCGATCTCCGTGGGCCTGCGGCGCCTGGCACCGCACCTCGCGGCGTTGTCGCATCACCCACGGACGCCCAGTCCGCGGGAGACGCTCCGCCTTGCGATGCACGGCACCAGGCACCGCAGGCTGATCCACGGAGACCGAAGAGACACCCCCTAGGCGGTCATTAGAGCGCCGCCGCGAGGAGCAGGGAAGGGCCACGGACAAGAAATCTGACTGTCTGTCAGAAAAGCCTTGAAGTCGCTGTGCGGCTACTGCAACCTGTTCTCGTCGTGAGACGGGAGGACGGAACATGGGTGGTACGGAACATCTGGCGGTGGAGCGCATCGGCGCGACACTGGTGCTCACTCTCAACCGGCCGGAGGCGAAGAACGCGCTCTCGCTGCCGATGCTGGTGGGCCTGTACGACGGCTGGCTCGCCGCCGACGAGGACGACGGGATCCGCTCCATCGTCCTCACCGGCGCCGGCGGCACCTTCTGCGCCGGAATGGACCTCAAGGCCCTCGCGGGCGACGGGATGGCCGGCGAGCAGTACCGCGACCGGCTGCGCGCCGACCCGGACCTGCACTGGAAAGCGATGCTGCGGCACCACCGCCCCCGCAAACCCGTGATCGCCGCCGTCGAGGGGCACTGCGTCGCGGGCGGGACGGAGATCCTCCAGGGCACCGACATCCGGGTCGCCGGTGAGAGCGCCACCTTCGGGCTCTTCGAGGTCCGCCGCGGACTCTTCCCCATCGGCGGCTCCACCGTCCGTCTCGCCCGCCAGATCCCCCGCACCCACGCCCTGGAGATGCTGCTCACAGGACGGCCCTACCCCGCACGCGAGGCCGAACGCATCGGCCTGATCGGCCATGTCGTGCCCGAGGGGACCGCACGCGACAAGGCCCTGGAGATCGCCGAACTGATCAACGGCTGCGGACCGCTCGCCGTCGAGGCCGTCAAGGCCTCCGTCTACGACACCGCCGAGATGACCGAGACCGACGGGCTGGCGGCCGAACTCGCCCGCGGCTGGCCGGTCTTCGACACCGCAGACGCCAAAGAGGGCTCCCGGGCCTTCGCGGAGAAGCGCCCGCCCGTCTACCGGCGGGCCTGACCCAAGGAGTCCCTATGTCCGAGGTCCTCACGGCACCCCTCGTCGTGGAGTTCCCCTTCACCCGCTCGCTCGGCCCGGTCCAGAGCGCCTTCCTCACCGGGCTGCGCGAGCGCACCGTCCTCGGCGTCACCGCGAGCGACGGCCGGGTGGTCGTCCCGCCCACCGAATACGACCCGGTCACCGCCGAGGAGATCCGCGAGCTGGTCGAGGTGGGCAGCCACGGCACCGTCACCACCTGGGCCTGGAACCCGTCCCCCCGCCGCGGGCAGCCGCTCACCACCCCCTTCGCCTGGGTCCTGGTCCGGCTCGACGGAGCCGACACCGCACTGCTGCACGCACTGGACGCACCCGGCCCCGACGCCGTACGCACCGGGATGCGGGTCCGCGTCCGCTGGGCCGCGCAGCGCACCGGCGCGATCACCGACATCGCCTGCTTCGAGCCGGACGACAGCCCCGCCGGCGCACATGAACCGGCCCCGCACAGCGGCGAGTTCGCGAACGCCGTCACCGGCATCACCACCCCCGCCCGGCTCGACTACACCTACTCGCCCGGCCGCGCCCAGTCCCGCTACATCCAGGCCCTCTCGGACCACAAGACCATCGGCGAACGCTGCCCCTCCTGCCGCAAGGTCTACGTCCCGCCCCGCGGCGCCTGCCCCACCTGCGGCCTCGCCACAGACACCCAGGTCGAGGTCGGCCCCCGCGGCACCGTCACCACCTTCTGCATCGTCAACATCAAGGCCAAGAACCTCGACATCGAGGTCCCCTACGTCTACGCCCATATCGCCCTGGACGGCGCCGACCTGGCCCTGCACGCCCGGATCGGCGGCATCCCGTACGACCGGGTCCGCATGGGGCTGCGGGTGGAACCCGTATGGACCGAGCACGGCCGCTTCCCCGACCACTACCGCCCCACCGGTGAACCCGATGCCGACTACGACAGCTACAAGGAGCTGATCTGATGCGCGAGGTCGCCATCGTCGCCTTCGGGCAGAGCGATCATGTCCGCGACAGCGCGGAGACCTCCGAGGTCGAAATGCTGATGCCGGTGCTCCACGACGTCCTGGCACAGACCGGCCTGGCGGCCCGGGACATCGGCTTCACCTGCTCCGGCTCCTCCGACTACCTCGCCGGCCGCGCCTTCTCCTTCACCATGGCCCTGGACGGCGTCGGCGCCTGGCCGCCGATCTCCGAGTCCCATGTCGAGATGGACGGCGCCTGGGCGCTGTACGAGGCCTGGGTGAAGCTGCTCACCGGCGAGGCGGAGACCGCGCTGGTCTACGCGTACGGCAAGTCCTCGCCGGGCGATGTCCGCGAGGTCCTCACCCGCCAGCTCGACCCCTACTACGTCGCCCCGCTGTGGCCCGACTCGGTCGCGCTCGCCGCCCTCCAGGCCCAGGCCCTGATCGACGCGGAGCTGACCGACGAGCGGGAACTGGCCGGGATCGCGGCCCGCAGCCGTGCGGACGCCGAGACCAACCCGCACGCCCAGCTGCGCGGTGCCGTGCCCGCCGGCGAGCACCTCGTCGCCCCGCTGCGTACCGGCGACTGCCCGCCCATCGGCGACGGCGCGGCCGCCGTCGTCCTCGCCGCCGGCGACACCGCCCGCCGGCTGACCGACCGCCCCGCCTGGATCCGCGGCCTCGATCACCGCATCGAGGCACACAGCCTGGGCGTCCGCGACCTCACCGACTCCCCGTCCACCCGCCTCGCCGCCGAGCGCGCCGGAGCCTTCGAACGGCCCGTGGACACCGCCGAGTTGCACGCCCCCTTCACCTCCCAGGAAGTCGTGCTGCGCCGCGCCCTGAAGCTCGACGCGCCGGACTGCACGGTCCGGATCAACCCGTCCGGCGGCGCGCTCGCCGCCCACCCCGTCATGGCCGCCGGGCTGATCCGCCTGGGCGAGGCCGCCGCCCGCATCCAGAGCGGCGCCTCCGACCGCGCCCTCGCGCACGCCACCTCGGGTCCGTGCCTGCAGCAGAACCTGGTCGCCGTCCTGGAGGGTGAGTGATGAGCAAGGAGCCCGTGGCCGTCATCGGCATCGGCCAGACCCGGCATGTCGCCGCCCGCCGGGACGTCTCCCTCGCCGGACTCGTCCGCGAGGCCGCCCGGCGCGCCCTGGACGACGCCCAGTTGACCTGGGCGGACATCGACGCCGTGGTGATCGGCAAGGCCCCCGACTTCTTCGAGGGCCTGATGATGCCCGAGCTGTACCTCGCCGACGCCCTGGGCGCCGTCGGCAAACCGATGCTGCGGGTGCACACCGCCGGCTCGGTCGGCGGCTCCACCGCCCTGGTCGCCGCCAACCTCGTCGCCGCCCGGGTCCACCGCACCGTCCTCACCCTCGCCTTCGAGAAGCAGTCCGAGTCCAACGCCATGTGGGGCCTGTCCCTGCCGGTCCCCTTCCAGCAGCCCCTGCTCGCCGGTGCCGGCGGCTTCTTCGCCCCGCACGTGCGCGCATACATGAGGCGCACCGGCGCCCCGGACACCATCGGCTCCCTCGTCGCCTACAAGGACCGCCGCAACGCCCTCAAGAACCCCTACGCCCATCTCCACGAGAAGGACCTCACCCTCGAAAAGGTCCAGGCCTCGCCGATGCTCTGGGACCCGATCCGCTACTCCGAGACCTGCCCGTCCTCCGACGGGGCCTGCGCCATGATCCTCACCGACCGCACCGGGGCCGCCCGCGCCCCGCACCCGGCGGCCTGGGTGCACGGCGGGGCGATGCGCAGCGAACCCACCCTCTTCGCCGGCAAGGACTTCGTCTCGCCGCAGGCCGGCAAGGACTGCGCCGCCGATGTCTACCGGCAGGCCGGGATCACCGATCCGCGCCGGCAGATCGACGCGGTGGAGATGTACGTCCCCTTCAGCTGGTACGAACCGATGTGGCTGGAGAACCTGGGCTTCGCCGAGGAGGGCGAGGGCTGGAAGCTCACCGAGTCCGGCGTCACCGAACTCGACGGCGCGCTCCCCGTCAATCCCTCCGGCGGGGTGCTGTCCACCAACCCGATCGGCGCCTCCGGCATGATCCGCTTCGCGGAGGCCGCCCTCCAGGTGCGCGGCCAGGCCGGCGACCACCAAGTCGACGGCGCCCGCAGGGCGTTGGGACATGCCTACGGCGGCGGCTCCCAGTTCTTCGCGATGTGGCTGGTGGGCGCCGACACACCGGCCGGCTGACCTCTGCCGGGGGCGGGCACGCCCGGCCGGTGCGCCCGCCCCCGGATCACCACTCCACCGCCTCGCCACGTCCCCTGTCCGTTCCCGGAGACAGTGGTTAGGCTGATCGCGGACGACGAACCGGGAGGTGCGGGACACGTGACCGACAGCATCACGGAGCAGCGGCTCGTGGGCGGGCCCAGGCCCGATCTCGATCTGACGCAGGCCGAGTGGCAGTCGAGCACCCAGGGCGTGGGCGGCGTCCAGATCGCCTTCGTCGAGGGCTATATCGCCATGCGCAACCGCCGCAGCCCCGAGGTCCCGGCGGTGATCTTCACCCCCGCCGAGTGGCGCGCCTTCGTCCTCGACGCGCGCGAGGGTGAATTCGACCTCACGTAGGCGGGCTCACGTAGGCGTGCTCACGTGGGGCGGGCTCATGTAGGCGTGCTCATGTGGGGCGTGTCTCCCGGCATGCAGGACACGCCCCGGCCGGGGACACCAGGAGCGGCCCTGGTCAGGTGAGCACCACGCACCCTCTCTCCCGGAGCGCCAGGACCGGTTCCGCCCCATCCGCCACGGAGTTCCAGCGCAGATCGAGCTTCTCCAGCGACGGCAGCTCCGCGATCCAGGGCGGCAGCACCGCGATCCGGTTGCCGCGCAGATCGATCCGGCGCAGCAGCGGCAGTGTGCGCAGCGCGTCGGGGACGTGGGGGAGGGCGTTGTCCCGTAGCTCCAGCACCCTCAGTTCGCGCAGCGCCGCCAGACTCCCCGGCAATGCCGTCAGCGCATTGCCGCCCAGCCACAGCTCCCGGAGCCGGTCGAGTCGCCCCAGCGACTCCGGGAGTTCGCTCAACTCCGCCTGCTGTGCGCGGAGTTCGACCAGCCCGGCCATCTCACCGAGCGTCGCCGGCAGCCGCCCGAGCGGGTTCTCGCCGACGTTGAGATAGCCGAGCCGGTCCAGTCCGCCGAGGGTGTCCGGCAGTGCGGTGAGCCGGTTGTCGTGCAGATAGAGGAAGCGGGTCAGCCCGGTGAGTTCGCCGATCTCGTCGGGGACAGCTGTCAGGGAGTTGTGGCCGAGGTCGAGGGTGTGCAGCGCACGCAGCCGGCAGAGTGCCGCCGGGATCTCGGTCAGGGCGTTGTCGGCGAGGATCAGCACCTCCCGGTCCGCGCGCCGCCAGGCCTCGGGCGGTACCGCACTCAGGCCCGCCTTCCAGAGGTTGAGGACGCGAGGACTGCCGGACTCGGGGCGGGACATGGGGCGAGGTTCCTTCCGGGGGAGGCGGTGCCGGATTCGCTACGGCCAGCCGAGCAGCTCGGGCAGCGGGGTGTCCGCTCCCGACCGGCGGCAGTCGAGCGGCTCGTGCGGCCTGCGGCCGGTCAGCCAGGCCGTGAGATCGGTGAGCGGGCCGCTCACCGTCACCGTCGGCGCGTCCCCGGAACCGTACTGCCGTGACAGCGTGCAGTCCGTGGCCGTCACGACGAGGTGCAGCTCCGCGGGGACCCGGGGCGCCATGTGGTCCAGGAGGTGGTGGCACAGCTCCTGCGGCCAGTCCAGCGGGCCGTGGCCGATGCCCGCGTCCGCCGTGTGGATCTCCAACTCCCGCCACCAGGCCAGCAATGCGGAGCGCAGATCGCCGTTGCGGTGCCGCACCGGCCGCGACCAGTCGCCCGGACCGACCGCCGCCCAGGCCGCGGACGCCTCGGCCAACGCGGCCCGTACGGCGTCCCCCAGCGCCGCGGCACCCCGCACCGCTCCGGCCTCGATCGCGGCATCGCGCGCCGGGCGCCCGCCGTCGTACGGCTCGATCAGCTCACCGCGCAGCCCGTACCGGGCCTGCCGGGCCAGGGCCAGACCGACGCCCTCGATGTGCGAGAGGACATGGGCGCGGGACCAGCCGGGCAGCTCGCTCGGCTCCCGCACCCCGTCGTCGGTCAGCGCGGGCAGCAGTGCGCGCAGCCGCTCCTGACCCGCCTCGATCGCGGTCCGTACCGCCTCGGCCGGCATCGTCCGCTCCGTCGTCATGGCCACCGCAGCTCCTTCGTCATGGCTCGCGGCTCGGGGGCCTGCGCCCGCGCGGCACCGACGAGCCGTGCGGTGAACGGTGCCACCGCGGCGTCGGGTGCCGTCGACGGCGGGAAGGCGGGCAGCTCGCCCGCGAAGACCGGTAAGTCACCCAGTAGTTGACGTATGCCGGCCACGCCGCCCCCTCAGCGAGTTAATGGTTGGCGGGGACATTACCATTAGCTCCATGACCGCAACACGGCTCGCTCTCGACCTCGCCGTCACCATCCGCCACGACGGGCACGGCGGCGTCGCCGATGACCTGGCCGGCCCGGAGGGGCTCGCGGACTGGGTGCGCGAGCGGGCCGCGCTGCTGGACTGCGCCGAGCGGCCGGTCACCGTGGACGAGGCACTGCACACCGCCGTACGGGAGCTACGGGCCGCGCTCCGGTCGCTGTTCGCCCGCGCCGTCCGGCCGGGACCGCCCAGCTCCGCCGACGCCCACCGGCTGCTCCCGGAAGCCGAGGCGATCCGCCGGCTGAACGCCGCCGCGGCCCTGGTCCCCACGGTGCCCCGGCTCAGCTGGGAGCCGGACGCGGGGCCCACGGTGCGGCTGCGGCCGGCCGGTTCCCCGCCGGCCGCCGACCGGATCGTCGCCGCGCTGGCCCGCGCCGCCCTCACCTTCCTCGACGGGCCGGACCGCGCCCTGCTGCGGGCCTGCCCCGCCCCGCGCTGTGTGCGCTACTTCGTCAAGGACCACGCCCGCCAGGAGTGGTGCACCCCCTCCTGCGGCAACCGCGCCCGGGTCGCCCGCCACCACGGACGCCGCCGGAAAGCGCAGGGCGACGCCCCGTAGGCTGGGGGCATGACAGGTGAACGCGACCTCCGGGCCCTTCTCAGCGGGATGCGTCCCGAGCGGAACGAGGGCCGTTACGTCTTTGCCAGCGTGCCCGGGGCCGTCCCCGAGGGGCTGACACCGGTGGTCACCGTCACCGAGCCCGAAGGCCGCACCCTCGTCGTCCACCAGGAAGAGGCCGACCGTGCGGGCCTGGCCTACGACTATGTCGCCGCCTGGATCACCCTGCGGGTGCACTCCGCGCTGGACGCCGTCGGACTGACCGCCGCCGTCGCCACCGCACTCGCCCAGGCCGGCCTCAGCTGCAATGTCGTCGCGGGCTTCCACCACGATCACCTCTTCGTGCCGTATGACGCGGCCGACGAGGCGCTGCGCCGGCTTCGCGCACTGGCCGACCAGGCCTGAGACCACCGGCCACCGGAGCGTCCGGCGGCGCCGCGCACGGGGTGTCGCTGACCCCGACGTCGGCGCGGCGCGCCCGGCCGGGCCACGTACGATGGCGGCATGTCCTTCCTCCGCCGCCGCAGCGCAGCCACGCCCGCCGGGCCTGACTTCGACGTCCTCGCCATGGACCCCGGGGACTGGCCGGGCAATCTCGGAGCCGGGCTGCTGCCCGCGCCCGACGGAAGCTGCCAGGGCGTCTTCCTCCGCTACGACCTGTTCGGCGGCCGCGGTCCCGCGATGATCATCGGCAATCTGCCGGAGGGCTCCCCGGCCCGCGAGCTCGAGGACGACCAGGTGCCCTTCGAGGTGGCCCAGCTGCTCGCGGCGCTCGGCAACGACGAACCGGTCACGGTCGTCGAGAGCGAGGACACCCCCGTGATGCACGAGGACAACCTGCTGATCGTCAAGCGCATCAAGTGCTCCGAGAGCCGGATCTCCTGCGCCCAGTTCGACCGCAGCGACGGTGTGCTGGTCACCATCGCCAGCTGGGACCGGCCGATCACCGACGACCTCTACGCCCTGCTCAAGCCGCTGCCGGCGGAGCTCTTCCAGCAGGGCTGAGCCCCGGCACAGCACCGGAGCGGACATGGTCGCGCCCGGGGGACGGTTCCCCCGCCCCCCGGGCGCGACGCGCTCACCCGACGGTGTTCAGGAAGCCGAGCGCCGCACCTCGACGTCGTCCGCCCGCACATAACCGACCCGGTGCCCGAGCTGGATCTCGTAGTAGACGTCCTTGCCGCGTACGACCGCGTGCTTGGTGACGTCGAAGGTCGGGGAGTAGAAGTACTCGCCCCGCATCCGGTCCCCGACCGCGTACTGCTGCCCGGCGGCGAGCTTGTACGGCAGCGGGGAGACCGCCTGGTAGGGAACCCCGGCCGGATAGGCCTCCTTCTCCGGGTACGCCCGGCCGTAGACCGGGATCTCTTCCCGCCCGGACTTCGGTACGGCGATCAGCCCCTTGGCGGGCACCGCCACCGGCTCGTCATGGGGATTGTGGAACCACGCCTTCTGCCCGAGGTACCAGATCGCCGTCCAGTCACCGGACCGGCCGGCCACCGCGAACCGCTGCCCCGTCGTGGCGCGGGCACCCGTGTCGTTCACACCGGTCGTCGAGGCCCTGCCGTCCGGGTGCAGTCCGACGTCCTTGACCAGCGGTGCGTCCTCGTCCGGCGCGCTGTACAGCCGGACCGCCGTGGAGCCGTGCGGCGCACAGGTGTCACCGGGCTTCGCGCAGCCGGTGTACACCGGCTGGTTCTCGTCGTAGTCGGGACGGATGGTGACCAGCCCGCCCCGCGGACCCGCGGTGGCCTTGAACGGCTTGCCCAGCAGGGCGAAGTAGTGTGCCCAGTCCCAATACGGGCCGGGGTCGGTGTGCATACCGGGGATGGTGGCCGTCGTCGTGCCGGGCACATTGTCGTGGCCCAGGATGTGCTGCCGGTCGAGCGGCACGTCGTACTTGCGGCTCAGATACTTCACCAGCCGGGCCGAGGCGCGGTACATCGCTTCGGTGTACCAGGCGTCCGGCGCGGCCAGGAAGCCTTCGTGCTCGATGCCGACGGAGTGCGAGTTGATGTACCAGTTGCCCGCGTGCCAGGCGACGTCCTTGGTCGGCACATGCTGGGCGATCAGACCGTCCGCGGAGCGGATCGTGTAGTTCCACGACACATACGCCGGGTCCTTGATCAGCTTCAGCGTGGTCTCCCAGGACCCCTCGGTGTCATGGATGATGATCGCGCTGACCCGCTGGTCCGCGGGGCGGTCCGCCTTGTCGTGGTTGCCGTAGTCACCGTCGCCGAACTCCTCGTACGGCGCGGGGACCGACTCGCAGGCGACGTTCCGCGGGCACTCCGGCTTGCGAGCGGCGGACGCCGCCGGGGCCTTGGCAGTCGGCGCGCTGAGACGTTTCTGCTGCGCGGCGTCGGGGGTCAGACCCGGCGCGGCGGCCAGCGTGACCCGCTGTCCCGCGTCGGTGGTACGGGCCTGGCCCTGGCGCATCACCGCGTACACCTCGTCCGCGAAGGCCTTACCGCTGTGCGCACTGTCCTGGCCTCCGTAGCGCGCCACCGCCGTGTACCACCGCGCCGGATCGCTGCCGGCGGGCATCCCCAGCTTCCGCTGCTCCGCGGCGAGCAGCGCCGCACCGCCGAGCACATTCGCCGCGGGGTCGGTGCGCAGCTTCCCGGCCGGAATCCCGGTCAGCTTCGCGGCCGTCGGCAACGTACGCAGCCGGGCCGGGAGTTCGGTGGGCAGCGCGGCCCGCTGCGCCGCGCCGGCCGGCACTCTCTTACGGCCCCGCGCCTCGTCGCCGCGTGCGTCCTCGTCGCCCTCGCTGAACTCCGGCGTCCGCGTCAGGGCCGTACGGGCGTCGGTCAGATGCATCGGACCGTAACCCCCGGAGACACTGGGCGCGCCGCCGTGACCGTCCCAGCGGGACTCCAGGTACGAGACGCCGAGCAGCACACTGCGCGGCACATGGAAGCGGGCGGCGGCATCGGTGAAGGCCTGTTGCAGCGCGTCCGTCCGGGGCTGTCCGGCCTGTGCGGACGGTGCTCCCGAGAGCGGCAGCAGCAGCACCGCGGCCGCGACCGCGGTGGCGGATCTCCGCAGGGCGGGGCGGGGGACTCTCTTCTCGTCTTCCGGGGCGGATCCTTGCAAAGCAACCTCCTCGAGCCGGCCCGAGCCGGGGCGGTGTGACGGTGGGTGCGCAAACGGCCGCACGGGCGGGACCCGAGACTAGAGCCCCCTGTCGGCTTAGAGCTATACGTTTGCCGACAGTCCGTCAATCACCGCGCCGGTTCGGGATTCCGCATGTCAGGGCGTCTCCAGAGGAGCCTTCCCGGACCGGTGCCGGGCCTGCGGAGCGTCAGTGGAATGGACCAATGACCTTGCCCTCGCGGACGGTGAGGAGAAGAGCTGGTGAGGGACCGGCGGACAAGGGTGAGCGGCGCACCCCGTGCCCGGGCGCGCCGCTCACAGTCCCCCCTCGGCGGTCAGCGGGTGCCGACCGCCGCCCTGACCGCACGCCGCGCCATCTGGCAGTCGTCGTGCAGCCGGCGCAGGAGCAGCCGCTGCTCCTCGCCCGCCGCCGGCACACCGGGTTGTCCCGGACCCGGTGTCCCCGTCGGCGTGGGCTCGCGCATGGTCCGCTGGACCGCGGTTTCATAGCGCCGGATCTCGCGGGTGAGCACCAGCATCAGATTGACCAGGAAGGCGTCCCGCGAGGCCGGTCCGGCGTTCTGGGCGAGCTGGCTGATGTGGCGGCGGGCCACCGGCGCGTCACCGAGTACCGACCACAGCGTCGCCAGGTCGTAGCCCGGCAGGTACCAGCCCGCGTTGTCCCAGTCCAGCAGCACCGGGCCCGCGGGGGACAGCAGCACGTTGTTCAGCAGCGCATTGCCGTGACAGAACTGGCCCTGGGTGTGCGACAGACCGTGCATCAGCTTCTGCAGATCGCCCAGGTCCCGGTCGGTGAGCAGCCCCAGGTCGTGATAGCGGCCGATCCGGCCCGCGTAGTCCAGCGGGGTGTCGAACAGCCCGGACGGCGGACGCCAGAGATTGATCCGGCAGATCGCCCCGAGCGCGGCCCGTACGTCCGCACGGGGCGGGGCCTCGGACGGGTGCCGGGTTAGGGACGCGACCCGGCCGGGCATCCGCTCCATGATGAGCGTGCAGTTGTCGGGGTCGGCCGCCACAAGCCGCGGCACCCGTACCGGCGGACGATGCCGGACGAATGCGCGGTATGCACTTATTTCCTGCCGGAACCTTTCCGCCCAGGCCGGAGACTGGTCCAGTAAACACTTGGCGACCGCGGTCATCCGGCCCGTCGTCCCCACGAGGAGGACGGATCTGCCGCTGCGACGCAGCACCTGCACCGGATTGAACTCCGGGCAGATGCGGTGCACCGAGGCGACGGCGGCGCGCAGCTGGGCGCCCTGGGGGCCGGACAAGTCGAGCCTCCCGCTGAGCGGTTGGGCACCCGTCCCCTGAACCCGCCGGGTACGGCCGCCGGGGAGACCGGTGACCGCCCCCACGGAGGGGGAGGGGTCGAGATACGGCCCGCCTCCGGTGGGGTGCGGGCGGTGCGGCCGGGTGGGGACGGTCACGGCGGACGATGCTGCATACATGGGTGAGACAGATCCCTTCGTGCGCCGGCGAGTTGCGTGCGCTCCCCGGCCCGGTGGTGGGAACCCGTGAACGGGCCCCGTGCAGGAGGCCGATCCAGGGTCCCTGTGAAGGGCGCGCACCCTGGGGAATGCGGTCCCGCCACCAGGCCGGGGGCGGCATGTCTACAGAACACGTGGCTGCGGGTGGCAGACCATCTGGCGCAGGGTGGCGAACCCTGGCGAATGGACACAGCGCATGTCACCGGCCGTTACTGTCAAATCAGTCGAGGAACCTGGGGGCTTGACGTGGACAGGCAGCCGAACACCCGTCTCGCGGACCTTTTCGGCCTGGCCGGCTGGTCCAAGGGAGAGCTGGCGAGACTGGTCAACCGGCAGGCGGCGGCCATGGGCCATCCGCAGCTGGCGACCGACACCTCACGAGTGCGGCGCTGGATCGACATGGGGGAGACCCCACGAGATCCGGTGCCCAAGGTTCTGGCTTCCCTGTTCACCGAGCGCCTCGGCCGTGTCGTAACCATCGAGGACCTCGGGTTCGCAAGAACCGGTCGCTCGGGGAAGCGGCAGGCCATGGACGGTCTGCCGTGGGCTCCCGAACGGACCGCTGCGGTCCTCACGGAATTCACGGGAATGGACCTCATGCTCAACCGACGCGGCTTGGTGGGTGCGGGCGCTGCGCTCGCCGCGGGTTCCGCACTCACCGGCGCCATGTACGACTGGCTGCACACCGACCCGACACCGGCCGGCGCCCCACGCCACGACGCCCCGTTCGCTTCCGACTCCTTCGACGAACTCGACCAGATCGGCCTCGACCGCTACGAGGCGGCCCCCGTGGGGTCGCAGGAGATCGATGCGCTGGAGCGCTCGGTCGAGGTGTTCCGCGCCTGGGACGCGGCCCGCGGTGGCGGGCTGCAGCGCAAGGCCGTGGTGGGCCAGCTCAACGAGGTGGGCGGCATGCTCGCCTACCGCCACCCCGAGCATCTGCAGCGCAGGCTGTGGGGGGTGGCCGCCAATCTGGCGGTGCTGGCCGGCTGGATGTCCCACGACGTGGGCCTGGAGCCCACCGCCCAGAAGTACTTCATCATCGCCGCCCATGCGGCCCGCGAGGGCGGCGACCGCCCCCGTGCCGGTGAGGCGCTCTCCCGTGCCGCCCGCCAGATGGTCCATCTGGGTCGCCCGGACGACGCACTGGATCTGATGAAGCTGGCCAAGTCCGGTTCCGGCGAGGAAACCCTGCCGCGCACCCGCGCCATGCTGCACACCATCGAGGCCTGGGCGCAGGCCTCCAAGGGGCAGGGGCAGGCGATGCGCCGCACCCTGGGCGAGGCGGAGGACCTGTTCGTCTCGGACAAGGGCGATGTGCCGCCGCCGAGCTGGATGCAGATGTTCGACGAGGCGGATCTGCACGGCATGCAGGCGCTGGCGTTCCGTACCCTCGCCGACCACGATCCCTCGGTCGCCCGGGTTGCCCAGCACCACGCCAAGCGGGCGCTGATACTGCGGGAGAACGGCCGTCAGCGGTCGCAGATCTTCGACTACATCTCGATGGCGTCGGCCTGCTTCATCGGCAACGACCCCGAACAGGCCGACCGTTACGCCAGGCTGGCGCTGGTGTCCATCGGGGAGAACTCCTCGCAGCGGACCTGGGACCGGCTCCGTGAAATGTTCCGGCTCACGGGGCAGTACGCGAGCTACGCCAAGATCCAGGACCTGCGCGAGGAGATCCAGGATGTCCTGCCGAAGGCGAAGCCCAAGTCCAAGGGGTCGGGCCTCGGTCCCGGTATCGGAGCGGGCCTCGGCAAGAACTTCTCGGCCTGAGGCGGGCGGTGACACGCGGGCGGTCGCACGGAGGGTGACGGTGCGTCACCTGTAGCCGCAGGTGGCGAAACGTCCTCCGTGAACCTGCCGCCTCACCTGCCCACCGCCGGTCCGCCGGGCCGACGTCACCAGGGCGGGCGCCGGAGGCACCGCTCCGCCGTCCGCTGCCGCGAGGTGTGTCAGCCGCCGACCCTGGCGATCAGCACACAGGCGTCGTCCTCGCGCTCGGCGGTGCCGAACTCCTCGACGACGATGCGGACGCTGTCCTGGGCACTGCGCGCGGCGGCGAACCGCGGCGCCAGGGCGAGGAGCCGCTCGGCACCCTCATGGGCGGCATCCGCGCCCTGCGCACGGCGCGGGACGAGGCCGTCGGTGTGCAGGACGAGGAGGTCGCCGGGCTCCAGTTGCTCGGTGTGCTGGGTGTAGGACGCACCCGAGGTCGCCCCGAGGAGTACCCCCTCGGGCGGGTCCAGCGCGCGCCCCGTGCCGCCGCGGAACAGCAGCGGTGCGGGGTGCCCCGCCTGGGCCCACTCCAGCGTCCGCGCGGCCGGGTCGAACCGGCCGCACACCGCGCTGCCCAGCGCCGGCTGCGCGGCGCTGTCCAGCAGTTGGTTGAGGAAGCCCATCAGGGGTCCCGGCCGGTGTCCGGCGACCGCCATACCGCGCAGCGCGCCGAGCACCATGGCCATTCCGGACGTGGCGGTGACGCCGTGCCCGGTGAGGTCGCCGACGCTCAGCAGGGTGCTGCCGTCCGGGAGTTGCAGTGCGTCGTACCAGTCGCCGCCGATCAGGTCGCGGGTGCCGGACGGCAGATAGCGCCCGGCGAGGTCGAGGGCCACCGGGCCGCCGTGCGGGAACCGCAGGGAGCCGCGCCACGGCGGCAGCACAGCTTCCTGCAGCTCGACCGCAAGCCGGTGCTCGGTCTGCGCGATCTGCCGCTCGCGGTGCAGCGAGTCACGGGTCTCGCGTACCGCCTGCTGGCTGCGGCGCAGCTCGCTGACGTCCCGCAGCACGGCCCACATGCATGCGGTACTGCCGTCGGCGTCGAGCACCGGCTCGCCCACCATGTGCACCGTGCGCAGACTCTCGTCGGGGCGCACGATGCGGAATTCGCCGTCGATCGGCCGGCCGTCCACCAGACAGTCCGTGACCATCGTGGCCAGCCCGTCCTGGTCCTCGGGGTGCACCAGGGACGGCAGCTCGTCGAGGGTGAGCGGCCCGTCGGACGGGGCCCGGCCGAACATCGCGAACAGCTCGTCGGACCAGCTGACCTCGTCGGTGAGCAGATTCCACTCGGCGCTGCCCACCCGGCGCAGCAGCGCGCCGCGCTCATGCGGCTCGGGCTCCGGCGGGGCCGGGGGCGGTCCGGTCTCCGGTGCCGGGGCGTCCGCGCTTCCGGCGGGCAGGCCCTCTCTCAGCTGGTCGAGATGGCCCCCGAGGTCGTCGAGGTGGTGCACCGCGAGATCGCACAGGGCCCGCTGCCAGCGCAGCTGCGGGTCGGCGAGGAGGTCGGTGTCCACCGTGGACTCCCGGCGGACCGCGTCGAGGCCACCGCGCAGGCGGCGGGCCTGCGTGATGAGTGCCTCGACCGTCTCACGCTCGGGGGGCCGGTCGGCTGAGTGATCCGCGAAGAGAGGGGACGGCATGACGTACTCCGTGATCAGGCGGCGCCGGGCTGAAGGGCCGGTAACGACTGTTGCACAGGCGGCGACGGTCCGTAAGGGATTTGGCACTACCCGATACGGTGGTGCATCTGGCATATGCCACCGGCCTTCCTGGGGCAACCCCGGGGCGAATCGGCGGAATGACGGCTTCCACGCTAGGCTTCGGCCGCCGTACAGCAGGCGGTCCCGCCGATCCATGGTGGGAACGAGGCATACGGCCCGTGGTCACCGGCAAGAATGCCGGTCAGCGGAAATCCCGTTGCCAGCCTGTCCCCCGCACCGGATGCTGACCTCATGTTCGATCCAGACATAGCGCCCAGTGGCACCCTGCTCGGCCTCCTGCAGCGAGGCCGCGGCGACGGGACCCTGCATGCCCTCGCGGCGCCGCGGGCCGAGGCGCTCGCGGCACTCAACGACAGCGTGCTGCGCGACCCCCGGCGCGACTGGCAGGTCGAGAACCGCTCGCTCTACTACGCACGCCTCTACATGCAGCTCGACGGCGGGCTCGAGCAGATCGAACGCCATCTCTTCCACCCCGACGACCTCGTCGACACCGGCGAGGAGCGCACCGGCCTGGCCCTCGCCGTCCTCGGCCACCTCGCCGCGTACGGCAGGGACGCCGCCCGGCTGCTGCTGCGCAGCTATGCCGCGGCCGGCAGCAACTGGCGCTGGGCCCTGGACGAGCTTGCGCTGCGTGACGACGATGCCGGGCTGATGACCCTCGCCCCCGCCGTCCTTGCCCGCTTCCCCGAGACCGAGGAGGGCGAGGCCGAGCTGGCCGCCGCCGTCCGCGACGCCTTCGAGCCCCGGCCCTGGCGGCTGTGGGCCGAGGACCCCCGTTACCGCGCGCGCCTGGCCGCCGCCGGGGAACAGGGCTCCTTCGACCGCTGGCAGCGGCAGCTGCGACCCAGCGGGCCGCGGCCCGGCTGGAGCGTGACCGAGGTGCTGGAGTGGGCCCAGCAGGGCCTGGAGCTGGAGCCCGCGGAGCAGCGGCACCACGCCGCCGCCCGCTGCCTGGGCGCCGTCGCCGGCCCCGAGGACCGCCCCGAGCTGCTGCGCGCCGCGCACAGCGCCCCGGACGCGGCGCGCGCCGCCGTGCTCCACCACCTCGCCGAGCGCGGCGACCCGGCCACCCTCGACCTGATCGAGGCCGCGGTGGCCGACCTCTTCTCCTCCGAGCAGCTGGTCTCCGCCGCGCTCGCCGCCTTTACCCGGATGCGCAGTGTGGCCGCCATCGAGCGGGCCCGTATCTGGGCGCCGCGTACGGACCGGCTGGGCGCGGCCGCCGCCGCGGTGCTCGCCCGCCGCGGCGGGCTGCGCGACGCCGAGCCGGTGCTGGCCGCGCTGCGCAGGACCGTGCGCGAGGAGGGGCCGGACGCGGACGGCCTGTGGGAGCTGGTCGACGGCACCGGCCGCCTCGGCGTCGGCTGCGCCGCCCCCGTCCTGCGGCACATCTACCGCGAGACCTCTTCCTCCCACCTCCGCGGCCGGGCCGCCGGGGCACTCGCCGCCACCGACCCCGGCTTCGCGGCCGGCTTCGCCGTCGAGTGCCTGTGGGACTGCGAGGAGACCACCAGAGAACTGGCCGCCCGGTACGCCGCCACCGGCGACGACCGGGTCGTCGAACAGCTGCGGCGCCTGGCCGCCGACCCGGCGGAGGAGGACGAGGTCCAAACGGCCGTCCGCAGCCGAATCGGACCCGAGGGGTCCTAGGCTCTTCCCACGTTCTCGGCTGTACCACCGTGGTGGCTTCTCGCCGTTGAGCCTCCGCTGCGCGGGGCGTGGGCTCGGGTGAAGCTTGCGAGTGCCTCGCCGTTGCGCCTGCGGCGGGCCGGTCCGCTGCGCGGGGCTGTTGGGGTGCGGTGACGGACCTCCGCGGGTGGGGGTGTCCGGACTGCTTCGCTTTACGTCCGGACACCCCCACCCGCTCCGGCCCGTCCCCTCCCGTGGGGGGAGGGAAGAAACCTTGGTGGGAGTGCATGCCGGTGGTCCCCTGCTCCTCGCGAAGCAGGAGTGAAATCACCGCCTACGGACGCTCGCCCCCACCTACCTGTACTCACTCCCCCAACGGGAGGGGACGGGCCGGAGGGGCCTGGTGTGTGGACGTAAAGCGAAGCAGTCCACACACCAGGCCCCGGAGGTCCGTCACCGCACCCACAAACCACCCAGCCCGCCGCAGGCGCAACGGCGAGCAACACCCACGGCGGGAAAGCCGAAAACGCGGGGCCAAAGGCAAAGCGCAGCGGAACGTTCTCCGGCAGGAAAGATCCCTTTGGCTCCCTCCACGCACGGCGCGCCGACAACAGCCGTATGCGTGTCGTCCTCGTCACCGAATCCTTCCCGCCCGATGTCAACGGCGTCTCCCACTGCGCCCTGCAAACCGCCCGGCACCTCGTCCGGCGCGGCCACGATCCGCTGGTCATCGCGCCGCTCGGGGGTGCTTCGGCGGATGCCGGTACGGACGAGAGTCCCTGCCCCGTCGTCCGGGTGCCCTCCATGCCGCTGCCCGGCTATCCGCAGGTGCGGATCGCGCTCCCCGGGCGCCGGCTGTCCGCGGCGCTCGACGGGCACCGCCCCGACCTGGTGCACCTGGCCAGCCCCTTCGTCCTCGGGGCCCGCGGGATGGCGGCCGCCGCCCGCCGTCAGGTGCCCGCGATCGCCGTCTACCAGACCGATCTGGGCCGCTATGCCCGCACCTATCTCGGCGGTGGCGCGGCCACGGCCTGGCGGCGCATCCGGGCGGTGCACGCGGCCGCCGACCGCACCCTGGCGCCCTCCAGCGCGGCGCTGCTGGATCTGACCGAGAACGGGGTGCCACGGGTCCACCTGTGGCCGCGCGGTGTCGACTCCGAGCGGTTCCACCCCGGGCGGCGCGACGCGGTGCTGCGCAGCTCACTGACCGCGGGACGGGAGCTGCTGGTGGGGTACGTGGGGCGGCTCGCGCCGGAGAAGGACGTCCGGATGCTGGCCGAGACCTCGCGGCTGCCGGGCGTACGCACCGTCGTCATCGGCGAGGGCCCCAGCGCCGCCGGGCTGCGCACCGCGCTGCCGGAGGTCCGTTTCCTCGGCCGCCGCACCGGAGACGAACTCGCACGTCTCTACGCGTCGTTGGATGTCTTTGTGCATACCGGGCCGTACGAGACGTTCTGCCAGACCGTGCAGGAGGCGATGGCCTCCGGTGTGCCGGTGGTGGCGCCGCGGGCGGGCGGTCCGATGGACCTGGTGGACCACGGCCGTACGGGGCTGCTGGTGACGCCCGGCGACGGCGGCGCGTTCCGGGACGCGGTGCGCTTCCTCGCGGACAGCGTCGAGGTGCGCGAACGGTTCGGCGCCGCGGCCCGCGGGGCCGTCGCGGACCGCACCTGGGAGGCGGTCGGTGACCAGCTCCTGGGGCACTACGAGGCCGTGCTCAGCGACCGGACGGCGGTGGCGGCATGACCGCGCGACGCGGCACCGGGGCGGGTCTGCGGATCGTCCGGATCGCCAACTTCGTCACCCCGGCCTCCGGCGGGCTGCGCACCGCGCTGCGCGAGCTCGGCGCGGGCTACCGGGCCGCCGGGCACGAGCCGGTGCTCATCGTCCCCGGCCCGCCAGGGGCGGACGGGACGGCCGGACTCCGCGACGAACTCACCGGGCAGGGACGGGTGATCACCGTGCCGGGGCCCGAGCTGCCGGGCAGCGGCGGCTACCGCGTGCTCACCGACCGCCGCCGGCTGGAGCGGCTGCTGCACTCGCTGGCCCCCGACCGGCTGGAGGTCTCCGACCGTACGACGCTGCGCTGGACGGGGGAGTGGGCGCGCCGGGCGCGGGTGCCCGCGGTGATGGTCTCCCACGAGAGTGTGGACGGGGTGCTGCGTACCTGGGGTGTGCCGCAGCCGCTCGCCCGCGCCGCCGCGGACCGGCTCAACCGCCGTACGGCGCACGCCTACAGCCGGGTCGTGTGCACCACCGAGTGGGCGGCGGCGGAGTTCGTCCGGGCCGGTGCGCGCAATGTGGTGCGCGCACCGCTCGGTGTCGATCTCGCGGCCTGGCACCCGGACTGCCGCAGCGCCGCGCTGCGGCGGCACTGCGCGGGCCGGGCGGAGTTCCTGCTGCTGCTCTGCTCCCGGCTGTCGCAGGAGAAGCGGCCGGGCCGGGCCCTGGACGCGCTGGCGGAGCTGCGGCGGCGCGGGGTCGACGCGGCGCTGGTGGTGGCCGGTGACGGGCCGCTGCGGGCACGGCTGGAGGCCCGGGTGCGGGCCGAGCGGCTGCCCGTGGCGTTCCTCGGCCATCTCGCCGACCGCTCCCGGCTCGCCGCGCTGCAGGCCGGCGCCGATCTCGCGCTGGCACCCGGCCCGGCCGAGACCTTCGGGCTGGCCGCCCTGGAGGCGCTGGCCTGTGGCACACCGGTGGTCGCCAGCGCGGCGTCGGCGCTGGCGGGCCTGGTCGGCAGCGGCGGGGACACGGCGCTCGACGACGGGCCGTCCTTCGCCGATGCGGTCCAGCGGGTCCTGGCCCGGCCGGAGCCCGCCCGGCGCGCCGCCGCCCGACGGCGTGCCGAGGGTTACGGCTGGCAGCCCGCCGTCGACGCCTTTCTGGCGGCGCACGACGCGCCCGCACCGGTCGGCAGGCCGGTCGCCGCGGCCGCGCCGCATCCGGCCGGCCCGTTGGGCGGGTGGTGACGGTGGGCTCCGAGGGGGCGGTGATACCGGCGCAGGCGCCGGACGGGGGGCGGTCCGCGGCCCCGGGCTGCTTTGTCGCGCTCGGTGATTCCCTGACCGAGGGGCTCGGCGACCCGGTACCGGGCGGTGGCTGGCGCGGCTGGGCCGCCCTGCTGGCCGAGGCGCTGGGCGAACGGCCCGGGAGCGTCCCGCTGGTGAATCTGGCGCGGAGCGGGGCGCAGGCCGCCGATGTCGCCGAACGGCAGCTGCCCGCGGCACGGGCGCTCGGCCCGCGCTTCGCCTCGCTGCTCGTGGGGGCGAACGACACCCTGCGCGCCGCCTTCGCCATCGAGCGGATCGCGGCCGCGCTGGACCGGGCGCACGGTGCGCTGAGTGCCGACGGGGCCGTGGTGCTGACGGCATGTCTGCCCGATCCGGGCCGGATGCTGGGGCTGCCCGCGCCGCTGGCCCGTCCGCTGGGACGCCGGATGCGTGCCGTGAACACCGTCGTCCATGCGGTGTCCGCCCGCTACGGGGGCGTGCATCTGCACCTCGCCGACCACGCCTGGGTCGCCGACCGGGCCTCCTGGAGCGTGGACCGGCTGCACCCCAGCGAGCACGGCCACCGGCTGCTGGCCCGCGGCTTCCACACGGCGCTCGCCGCCACCGGCCTGCCCGTCGGACCGCCGCCCGCGCTCACCCTCGACGGGCCGCCGCCGACCCGCGCCGGCTCCGTGCTGTGGATGGCGACCCGGGGGACCCGCTGGGTCGCCGACCGGTGTACGGATCTGCTGCCCGGGCTGGTCGGTCTCGCGTTCCAGGAGTGCCGGCACGGTCTGGCCGGATCCGGGCGCCTGCTGGACGCCGCCGCCGACCGTGCCACCCGCTCCGCGCTCGCCGCGCTGGGCCGGACGGACGGCGCGGGGGCCGGCAAAGACCCCTCGATGACGAAGGGCGCTGCGACAATGGCGGGATGACCGGACGCTGGGAGTTCTGGATCGACCGGGGTGGCACGTTCACGGACGTCGTCGGCCGGCGGCCGGACGGGCGGCTGGTCACCACCAAGCTGCTCTCGCACCATCCGGAGCGCTACCGGGATGCCGCGGTGGCCGGTGTCCGGATGATGCTGGGGCTCGGCCCGGACGAACCGGTGCCCGCCGAGAAGGTGTCCGTCGTCAAGATGGGCACCACCGTCGCCACCAACGCCCTGCTGGAGCGCAAGGGCGAACCGACGGTACTGCTGATCACCGAAGGCTTCCGGGACGCCCTGCGGATCGCCTACCAGAACCGGCCGCGGATCTTCGACCGGCGGATCGTGCTGCCCGAGGCGCTCTACGACCGGGTGATCGAGGTACCGGAGCGGATCGGCGCACAGGGCGAGCTGGTCCGGCCGCTGGACGTGGACGAGGTCCGCCGGGCGCTGGTCCGGGCCCGCGCGGACGGTCTGCGCAGCGCCGCCGTCGTCCTGCTGCACGGCTACCGCCACGCCGAGCACGAGCAGGCCGTCGCCGAGCTGGCCCGGCGCGCCGGCTTCGCCCAGGTCAGCTGCTCGCACGAGGTCAGCCCGCTGATGAAGCTGGTGCCGCGCGGCGACACCACCGTCGTCGACGCCTACCTCTCCCCGATCCTGGGCCGCTATGTCGACGAGATCGCCGCCCAACTCCCCGGCATCCGGCTGATGTTCATGCAGTCCAACGGCGGGCTGCGGCAGGCCGCGCACTTCCGCGGGAAGGACGCGGTGCTGTCCGGGCCCGCGGGCGGCGTCGTCGGGATGGTCCGTACGGCCGCCGAGGCCGGCGGCGGCCACGACCGGGTCATCGGCTTCGACATGGGCGGCACCTCCACCGATGTGTCGCACTACGCCGGCGAGTTCGAGCGGGTCTTCGGCAACGAGGTCGCGGGCGTACGGATGCGCGCCCCCATGATGAACATCCACACCGTCGCGGCCGGCGGCGGCTCGGTGCTCCACTTCGACGGCCGCCGCTACCGGGTCGGTCCCGACTCGGCCGGCGCGGACCCGGGACCGGCCTGCTACCGGCGCGGCGGCCCGCTCACCGTCACCGACGCCAATGTGATGCTCGGCCGCATCCAGCCCGCGCACTTCCCGGCGGTGTTCGGCCCGGACGGTGACCAGCCGCTGGACGCCGAGGCGGTCCGCACCCGCTTCGCGGAACTGGCCGAGCGGGCCGCCGCCGAGGCCGGGGACGACCGCGGACCCGAGGAGGTCGCGGCCGGGTTCCTCGACATCGCGGTGCTCAACATGGCCAACGCCGTCAAGAAGATCTCCGTCCAGCGCGGCCATGACATCACCCGCTACGCCCTCACCAGCTTCGGCGGAGCCGGCGGCCAGCACGCCTGCGCGGTCGCCGACGCGCTGGGCATCGACACGGTGCTCGTCCCGCCGCTGGCCGGGGTGCTCTCCGCGTACGGCATCGGGGTCGCCGACGCCACCGCGATGCGCGAGCAGGCCGTCGAGGCGGAGTTCACGGACCCCGCGGCCCTGCGCCGCGTCCAGGAGGTGTGCGACTCCCTCGCCGCGCAGACCCGGCGCGAACTCCACGACGACGGGGTGCCGGACGCCTCGGTCACCACCCGCGCCCGGGTGCTGATCCGCTACGCCGGGACCGACTCCACGATCGGCGTCCCGCTGGCCGACGCCGACACCATGGCCGCGGAGTTCGTCCGGGCGCACCGCGAGCGCTACGCCTTCACCATGGACAAACCGCTGGTGGCCGAGGCGGTGTCGGTCGAGGCGCTGGGAGCGCCCGGCGGTGCCGGGGAGCATGAGACGCAACCCGGCGACAGGGAAGGGGAGTTGACGCCCGCCGCGACGATCCGGATGTACACCGGCGGCAGCTGGCAGGACACCGGCCTCTACCGGCGCACCGACCTGCGCCCCGGCGACACCCTCACCGGCCCGGCCGTCATCGCCGAGGAGGACGCGACCACGGTCCTCGACCCGGACTGGCAGGCGGCCATGGGCGACCGCGGACACCTCACACTGACCCGGACCCGCGCGCGCACCGACCGGGTCGCGGTCGGCACGGCGGCCGACCCGGTGATGCTGGAGGTCTTCAACAGCCTCTTCATGGCCATCGCCGAGCAGATGGGCGTCCGCCTGGAGAACACCGCACACTCCGTCAACATCAAGGAACGCCTCGACTTCTCCTGCGCCCTCTTCGACGCCGACGGCAATCTGATCGCCAACGCCCCGCACATCCCCGTGCACCTGGGCTCGATGGGGGAGTCCATCAAGGAGGTGCTCAGGCGCCGCGGCGACGAGATGCGGCCCGGCGATGTGTACGCGATCAACGATCCGTACCACGGGGGCACCCACCTCCCCGACGTCACCGTCGTCACCCCCGTCTTCGACACCGACGGGGACACCCTGCTGTTCCTGGTGGCCTCCCGCGGACACCACGCCGAGATCGGCGGCATCACCCCGGGCTCGATGCCCGCCTTCAGCAGCACCATCCAGGAGGAGGGCATCCTCTTCGACAACTGGCTGCTGGTGCGCGACGGCGAACTGCGCGAGGACGCGACCCGCGAACTGCTCGCCGCCGGCCCCTACCCCTCCCGCGCGCCGGACGCCAACCTCGCCGATCTGCGGGCCCAGATCGCCGCCAACGAGAAGGGCATCCAGGAACTGAGGCGGATGACCGAGCAGTTCGGGCTGGACGTCGTCCAGGCCTATATGGGGCACGTCCAGGACAACGCCGAGGAATCGGTCCGGCGGATCATCGCCCAGTTGTCGGACGGCAGCTACCGCTACGACACCGACAGCGGGGCCGAGATCCATGTCGCGCTGACCGTCGACCGCGCCGCCCGCAGCGCCGTACTGGACTTCGCCGGCACCTCACCCCAGCAGCCCGGCAACGCGAACGCGCCCAGCTCGGTGGTGATGGCGGCGGTCCTGTACGTCTTCCGCACCCTGGTCGCCGACGACATCCCGCTCAACAGCGGCTGCCTCAAGCCCGTACAGGTCCGCATCCCGGAGGGCTCGATGCTCGCCCCCGTCTTTCCGGCGGCCACCGTCGCGGGCAATGTGGAGACCTCCCAGGCGGTCACCGGTGCGCTCTACGCCGCGCTCGGCGTCCAGGCCGAGGGCTCGGGCACCATGAACAACCTCACCTTCGGCAATGACCGGGTGCAGTACTACGAGACCGTCGCCAGCGGTTCGGGCGCCGGCGACGGCTTCGACGGCGCGGATGCCGTACAGACCCATATGACCAACTCCCGGCTGACCGACCCCGAAGTGCTGGAGTGGCGCTACCCCGTCCGCGTCGACAGCTTCGCCATCCGCTCCGGCAGCGGCGGTACGGGCCGCTGGCACGGCGGCTGCGGTGTCGAGCGCCGGCTGCGCTTCCTGGAGCCGATGACCATCGCCCTGTTGACCAACCACCGCCGGGTCGCGCCGTACGGCATGGCGGGCGGCGCCCCGGGTGCGCTGGGCGTCAACTCCATCGAGCGGGCGGACGGTACGCACGAAACCCTGGCGGGCTGTGACGCGGCGGACGTCGGCGTGGACGATGTGCTGGTGCTGCGCACACCGGGCGGCGGGGGGTACGGGGCGCCGGCGGGCGGCTGACGGCCCCGGGGCACAGGGGCGCGGGGAACTGCGCGACCGGCCACGACGCAGCCGCAGCCGCATCACGGCACTTCTCGGCACGCCCGGCGGAGCACTCAGCGCATGCGGAGAAAGCGGACCGGTGTCCCCGGTACCGCCTGGGCCGCCGGGGCCAGACAGCGCTCGGGGACGACACCGATGACCGGGTAGCCGCCGGTCGTGGGGTGGTCGTGGAGGAAGAGGACCGGCAGGCCGTTGGGCGGGACCTGGAGGGCTCCCAGGGGCATGCCCTCGCTGGGGAGTTCGCCGCTGCGGGCGCGCTCCAGGGACGGCCCTTCGGTGCGCAGACCGATGCGGTTGCTGGCGGGGGAGACCCGGAAGCGGCCGGTGGTGAGGGTGTGCAGACCGGTGTCGGTGAACCAGGCGTCGCGCGGGCCGGGCAGGAACGGAAGGACCAGCTCCGGCACCGGGCCGTGATGCGGGACGGCATCGGCGCCGGCCGGCGGGCCGTGCGGGTCGCCCAGCGGGAGGACCGCGCTGTCGGTGAGCGGGTCCGGGCCCAGGCCGGAGAGCAGATCGGCGGCGCGGCTGCCGAGGACCGGTTCGGTGTCGATACCGCCGGCGAAGGCGAGATACGAGCGCAGACCGTGGGTGGCGGGTCCCGCGTCCAGGACGGCGCCCGCCGGGACACGGACCGGGGCGCCCCACGGGGCGGGGCGGCCGTCGACGGTCACCGGGCAGGGGGCGCCGGTGACGGCGACGGTGGTGGCCGTACGCACCCGCAGGGCGCAGCCGGTGAGCGTCGTCTCCAGGGTGGCGGCGGACGCGGGATTGCCCACCAGACGGTTGGCGAGCCGGTGGGCGGGTGCGTCGAGGGCGCCGGCCCGCGGCACACCGAGGTGGGCATGGCCGGGCCTGCCGAGGTCCTGGACGGTGGTGAGCGCACCGGCCCGGACGACCGAGAAGGCGCGGTCGGTCATCAGGCGGTCTCCTGCGGGACGAAGCGGACGCGGGTGCCGGGTGCGAGCAGCGCCGCCGGTTCACGGCGCGGGTCCCACAGCACGGTGCCGGTGGTGCCGATCAGCTGCCAGCCGCCGGGGGAGGAGCGCGGGTAGACACCGGTGTACGGGCCGGCGAGGGCGACCGAGCCGACCGGGACCTTGGTGCGGGGCGTGTCACGGCGCGGTACGTGCAGCCGCTCGGGCAGACCGGTCAGATAGCCGAAGCCCGGTGCGAAACCGCAGAAGGCGACGTGGAATTCGGTGGCGGAGTGCAGCCGCACCACCTCGTCGGGGGTGACGCCCCACAGGGCGGCGACATCGGCGAGATCGGGGCCGTCGTAGCGGACCGGGATCTCCACGGTGGGCCGGTCGCCGGCGGTGAGCGGCGGAATGTCCCAGGCGGCGAGTTCGGCGATGAGCCCACGGGGGTCGGCGAGGCCGTCGAGGAGTACCGTACGGGCGGCCGGCACGATCTCGCGCAGCGGCGGCAGGGCTCCGTCGGCGGCCCGGCGCAGCAGTTCGGCGTGCAGCGCCTCGACCTCCTCGGCGCTGTCCAGCTCGATGAGCAGCCCGTGTTCACCGACCGGCAGCGGCCTCATACGAAGCTCCGTACGTGGACGCCGGCCGCGGTCAGCTCGGACCGGACCCGCCGGGCGAGGTCCGCGGCTCCGGGGGTGTCGCCGTGCAGACACAGCGAACGGGCCGTGATGCCCACACGCCGGCCGTCGCGGGCGGTGACGGTGTGGTCGCGGGCCATCCCGAGGGCGCGCTTGACGACCTCGTCGGGGTCGTGGATCACCGCGCCCGGTTCACGGCGCGGTACCAGGGTGCCCTCGGGGGTGTAGGCGCGGTCGGCGAACGCCTCGCCGACGACGGGGAGTCGGGCCTCCCGGGCGGCCTCGTGCAGCCGGGAGCCGGGCAGGCCGAGGACCGGCAGCCCGCCGCCCGCGGTGCGGATGCCGTCGATGACGGCGCGGGCCTGCTCCGCGTCGTGGACACAGCGGTTGTAGAGCGCGCCATGGGGTTTGACGTAGCCGACGCGGGCACCGGCGGCGCGCGCGAAGACCTCCAGGGCACCGATCTGGTAGGCGATCTCGGCGGCCAGCTCGTCCGGCGGGACGTCCATCGCGCGGCGGCCGAAGCCGGCCAGATCGCGGTAGGAGACCTGGGCGCCGATGACCACACCGCGCTCGGCGGCCAGTTCGCACACCCGGCGCATCGTGGCCGGGTCGCCGGCGTGGAAGCCACAGGCCACATTGGCGCTGGTGACGACGGAGAGCAGCGCCTCGTCGTCGGTGAGCTGCCAGCGGCCGAAGCCTTCCCCGAGGTCGGCGTTGAGGTCGATGACGGGAGGGACCCCCATGCTGCGCTCGCTCATGCCGAAACCTCGCTCCGCTCGGCCCCGCATTCGCGTGGCGCGCACCTCTCGATGATTTGCTCGCTGCGCTCGCTCATGTATGTCCGTTCCAGAGGTGCTCGGGGCCGGCCGTGCGCGGTGGGCGGCGTGCGGGGTCCCGTGTGCGGGCAGGGGCGGGCGGGACATTCCGGCCGGCCCGTATCCGTAGTGACTCTCCCCCGAGGGCACTCGAGCCGACCGGCGTCGAGGACAACGTAGAGGATCGTTCAACGATCCGACAAGAGGTGTGTGCCATCCGTTTGAGGGTGCGTTGTTTTGTCCTCCTGTCTGGGATTGACTTTCGCTCCATGACACCGGGATGGCCCGAACCCGCCGCCCGGTACGGCGCGAGAGCGGGGAGCGGAATGTCCGGCGGAGTGGCGAAGAACGATCAGGGGCGGCTCACCGAGGTCTCGGGCCTGGAGCGGGACCGTCCCCTGCTGGGCCGCTCCAGCACGGCCGAGCGGGTCGCCGACATCCTGCGCGACCGGATCACCGAGGGCTACTTCCCGCCCGGCGCCCGGCTCTCGGAGGAGAGCATTGGCGGTGCGCTGGGCGTCTCGCGCAACACGCTGCGGGAGGCGTTCCGGCTGCTGACCCATGAGCGGCTGTTGGTGCACGAGCTCAACCGCGGGGTGTTCGTCCGGGTGGTGACGGTCGAGGACCTGGAGGACATCTACCGGGTGCGCACCCTCGTGGAGTGCGCGGCGGTACGGGGGCTGGGGCAGGGGCCCTACGGAGCCGGTGTGACCGAGGCCATCGCGGCGATCGAGGCCGCCGTGCAGGCCGGCGAGGCCGCCTCGGCGGACCGGGAGTGGCAGGCGCTGTCCACGGCCAACATCCGCTTTCACCAGGGCGTCGTGGCCCTGGCGGGCAGCCCGCGCACGGATGAGCTGATGCGCGGCGTGCTCGCCGAACTCCGGCTGGTCTTCCATGTCATGGCCGACCCCCGGCGTTTCCACGCACCCTATTTGACCCGTAATCGCCAGATTGTCGAGGCGCTGCAGGCGGGGGATGCCGCCGAGGCCGAGCGGCTGTTGCTGTCCTATCTGGAGGACTCGCGCGGCCAGCTGTCGGGGGCGTACGCGCAGCGCATCGCCGAGGGGTGAGGGGTGGAGGGGGCCGCCGCGAGAGCCGCCCCGGGAAGTGCCGCAGATCTGTTGGTGCAGACCCCTTGTCGGATCGTTGAACAATCGCCTAGCCTCCGCTGCAATCTCTTCAACTCCTCACGGGCCCTGTGGGGTCCCCGTACGCGGAAGGCGGATCCATGATCGTGCTCCTCGGCGTGCTCGTGGTCGTGATCGGCTTCGCCACGAAACGCAATCCCTTGCTGGTCGTGGGGGTGGCCGGCATCGCGACCGGCCTCCTCGGAGGGCTGTCGCCGGGCAAGGTGCTCGCCGCGTTCGGCGAAGGCTTCGCCGGCAGCCGGGCGGTGACGATCTTCGCGATCACCCTCCCGGTCATCGGCCTCCTGGAGCGCTACGGCCTCCAGGAGCAGGCCCGTAACCTCATCGCGCGGTTCGCCAGGCTCACCACGGGCCGCTTCCTCGCGCTCTACCTGGGGCTGCGGCAGATCGGCGCGGCAGTCGGGCTGACCAATGTTTTCGGCCACGCCCAGACCGTCCGCCCGCTGGCCGTCCCGATGGCCGAAGGTGCCGCCGAGCGGAAATACGGCAAACTCCCGGACCGGACACGGGAGAAGGTCCGTTCGTTCTCCGCCAGCGCGGACAATGTCGGCCTCTTCTTCGGCGAGGACGTCTTCCTCGCCGTCGGCTCGATCCTGCTGATCACCGGCTTCGTCAACACCACCTACGGCACCCACCTCGAACCGCTGCAGCTCGCGCTGTGGGCGATCCCCACCGCCGTGTGCGCCTTCGTGGTCCACGGCTGGCGACTGCTGCGCCTGGACCGCCAGTTGGAACGCGAACTGCTCACCGCAAACGTCCGCGACACCGCCGCAGTGGAGGCCGCCCAGTGATCAAGGCAGAGTGGTTCTACTGGCTGGTGGGCCTCAGCTTCCTGGTGATGGCCGCCCAGATGGTCACCGACCGCAGCAACCCCAAGCGCTTCGGCACCGGCGCCTTCTGGGGCCTGATCGGCGCCGGCTTCATCTACAGCAGCTGGGTCGTCACCAAGCAGGCACCGGCCGAGCCCCTGGGCGTCGCGGTGCTGGTCATGGCCTGTCTGGCCGGCTTCGGCTTCACCGGACGCGGCACCCCGCGCACCACCACCCCTGAGCAGCGCGCCGCCAGCGCCGCCAAGCTCGGCAACCGGCTGTTCGTCCCGGCGCTCACCATCCCGGTCGTCGCGATGGCCTGCGCCATCGGCGTCAAGCACGTGACCATCGGGGGCGAGCCGCTCCTCCAGGAGGGCAGCGAAACCATCCTGGGCCTCGGTATCGGAGCCGTCGTCGCCCTCGTCGTCGGCATGATCATCCTCCGTGAGAAGCGGATCTCGGTGCCCGTGCAGTCCGGCCGTTCCATGCTGGAGGCGATGGGCTGGGCCATGCTGCTGCCGCAGATGCTGGCCACACTGGGCGCCATCTTCCAGGTCTCCGGCGTCGGCGACCAGGTCGGCAAGCTCGCCACCTCCGTCCTGCCCGAGGACTCGCTCTACATCGCGGTCGTCGTCTACTGCGTGGGCATGTTCGCCTTCACCATGATCATGGGCAATGCCTTCGCCGCCTTCCCCGTGATGACCGCGGCCGTCGGCTGGCCCGTCCTGGTCGGGCACTTCGACGGCAACCCCGCCGCCGTGCTGGCCATCGGCATGCTCGCCGGGTTCTGCGGGACCCTCGTGACCCCCATGGCCGCCAACTTCAACATCGTCCCGGCGGCGCTGCTGGAGCTGAAGGACCAGTACGGGCCCATCAAGGTACAGCTGCCCACTGCGGGTGTGCTGCTCGGCTGCAACATCGTGATCATGGCGCTGTTCGCCTTCTGAGCGGGCACCGCACCGCGCGCCGCGACCCTCCGGGGCGCGGCGCGCGGGTGCTCACCCGTTCCCTCCCCGCTCGACCAGTCGCACCAAGGATGACCGAATGACCCGGGTACTGCTGACCGGATTTGCACCCTTCGACGGCGAATCCACCAACCCCTCCTGGCAGGCGGTCCGCGCCGCCGCGGACGCACCGCCCGCGGGTATCGAGGTGTCCGCCGTCGAACTGCCCTGCATCTACGGAGCGTCGATCGCGGTGCTGCGCGCCGCGATCGAGGAGACCCGCCCCGAGATAGTGGTGTGCGTCGGCCAGGCGGGCGGCCGGCCCGACATCACCGTCGAACGCGTCGCCCTCAACGTCGACGACGCCCGGATCCCCGATGCCTCGGGCGCCGAACCCATCGACGAGGCGATCGTGCCCGGCGGCCCCGCCGCGTACTTCTCCACCCTGCCGATCAAGGCATGTGTGGCGGCCGTCCGCGCCGCCGGACTCCCCGCCTCCGTCTCCAACACCGCGGGCACCTTCGTCTGCAACCACGTCTTCTACGGCCTCGCCCACCTCATCGCGACCGAACTGCCCGATGTACGCGGCGGATTCGTCCACGTCCCCTACACACCGGAGCAGGTCGTCGACCGCGCCGAGCCGTCGCTCCCGGCCGACGCGGCCGCCCGGGCCCTGCGTGAGATCGCCCTCACCGCCGCGCGCACCCGCACCGACATCCGCGTCGCCGGCGGGGCCACCCACTGAGACCGGCACCCGTGCCCACGGGACCTGGCGGCCGGCCACCGCGCGCCACGCCGTAGACTGTCGCGTCGTCCCGTGAGCGGTCCGTCAACGGATCCACCAGCGGTTCCACCCATGAGCGGATCCGCGCCGTTTCGTCCGTTGTCAGTGCGAGCGCCTACTCTGTGCGACGTGACTTTTCCCGCCCCGGGGGCCGCTGCGCCCCAGCTCAACGGCCCTCACCGGCCTGCGCCGGGCCCGGCCGCCGATGAAGGCCTGGCCCGTCGGCTGCGTGCCCTCGCATGCACCGCGCCGCTGCACGACCTCGACGTGCGCAAGGCCAACCTCGCGGGCGAGTACGGCGTCTACGCCATGGCGGAGGTGGCGCTCGCCGTCATCGATCTCGTCACCCTCAACATGGACTTCGACACCGGCGCCGACCACGAAGAGATAGTGGCGAAGGTGCTCCCCCGGGTCGCCGCCCAGGCCCCCCACCGTCCTACTGGCCAGCATGAGCGGGTGGCCCGCTGGGTGCTGGAGAACCTGATCAACGTCGGCAGCGTGGACCGCGGTTTCCGTGCCGTCTACGGCACCTTCAACACCGAGGGCGAGTACGTCCGCCGCGACTACGACTTCAAGCTCATCGAAGAGGTGCCCGGCGCCGGCGGCAGCGTCTTCCTGCGGGCCACCGACGAAGCGGTCAACGTCCTGGTCGGCGCGCTCGACACGGACGTCACCAGCGCCCAGATCGCCGCCGAGGTCAAGCTGGAGGTGCTGATCAACCGCGGCCGGCTGGCCGACGCCCAGCTCGCCGCCGAGCAGGCCCGCTACCGCACCGTGCAGTATGCGGAGACGCTCCGCAGGACCCTGGACGCCACCCGCCGCAACGTCCGCGCCGTGGACTGGCTGGAGACAGTCCCGGACATGATCAACGAGGCGCTGGACCATGTCGCGGACCGCTACCGCCACGAGAACGCCATCCTGACGAACATCCGCAAGGCCCGGGACGAGACCGAGGAGGCGGAGCACAAGCGGCGGGCCGCCGAGCTCGTCGACATCGTCAAGGACTGCATCCGCCGCCACACCCAGCTCCAGTCCCGGCTGCTGGAGGCCGGACCGCTGTTCCGCGCCGAGCAGGACCGGCAGGCCTTCGCCACCCCCGCCGCCCGCTCCGGACTCGACCTGTACGGCCAGTTGGTCGCCCCCCTGCTGCCGCTCCCCGCCGAGCAGGCCATCCGCGTCACCGACGCCTTCTTCGCCAAGGGCACGGGGCTGCGCACCCCCTCGGCCGTGCGCGTCGGGGACCTCGTCGAGATGCTGCTCACCCCGCCCATGGAGCGTGAGCACCTCGGCGCCGAGATGCCCGAGCCCGACCTGGTGGCCACCCCCGACGACAGCCGCTTCAGCGAGGCCCAGCTCGACGCCGCGATGGCGCTGCTCGACCTGCCCGCCGACGCGCCCCGCAGGCTCTCCGGCCTGCTTGCCGAGGCGCGCCGCAGCGACCCCGAACTCCCCTACCTCGTCGCCCTGCTGGCGGTGCACGCCGCCAGCCCGCCGGTCGGCACGGCCTACCGCCAGGGCGAACAGCAGCTGCTGTTCGCCGTCGACGACGGCACGGAGCTGACGGACCCCGAGTTCGGCGGTGCCGACCTCATCGTCGGCACGGCGCTGCTGGACGCCGCCGGAATGGCCGCGGACCGCTCGGAGGTGGCCTGATGCCCCGCGCCCAGGACGAGCGGTCGGCGAACGGCGGGGCGTGGCCGGTCCGGCAGGGCCGCGGCGCGCCGGGCCGCCGTCCGCCGTCGCGCCGGCCCGAGATGTCCCAGACCGTCCCCCGCAAGGAGCTTGTTCCGTGACCCAGTACGACGAGGCGCCGCAGCCGGACCTGGCGTCCGGGGCCGGTGAGCCGGGCTGGGGCGTGCCCACCGCCGACGCCGAGCCGGCCGCGGCGAAGTGGGCGCCCCTGACCCCCGCCGATGCCGCCGACGCCGCACGGCTGGTCTCCTTCGGCCTCCAGCCCAAGCTGCTGCCCGCGCGTGACGCCGAATACAGCGAACTCCTGCGCCGCTATCGGGACGACCCGGCCTTCGCCCGGCTCGCCGACGCCGTCGCCACCGGCCTCGGCCTGGTCGTCCTGGAGGTGTCCACCCGCGCCGGGATGGCCGTCACCGCCGACGAGGACTCCGTCTTCGCCGTACGGATGGGCGACTACGCCCGCCGTGCCTCCGCCGACTCCGCCGACCGCTTCCTGCACGGCCTGGCCCATCTCGCCGTCGCCGCGCTGGCCTTCCCGCGCCCCGAGGACCTCGCCGACGACGGCTACATCGGCCGTATCACGGTCAATGGCGTCGATGCCTTCGTCCGGCAGGCCTGCCGCCGGCTGGAGGAGCGCGCCGAGCAGGAGGGCGAGAACACCGACCCGGCCACCGACGCCCCCGGCCTGGAATCCGCCTGGCGCATGTATGCCCGGCGCAGCGCGACCGGCGCCACCAAGGACGCCCGCCGGCTGGCCGGTTCGACCACCGGCATCATCGCCAAGGCCGTCACCTTCCTCGTCGACTCCGGCTTCCTCCAGCGCACCGGTGACGACGCCGGCGGCGCCTACCGCACCACCGCCCGCTATCAGCTCCAGGTCCGCGACATGGCCGGCAGCGCCGCCATGGCCGAACTCCTGGAGCTGGGCATCGTCCCCGTCGCCGACGGCAGTGCCGCCCTGCTGCCGGGCGAGGAAACCGACGACCTCGACCTGGTCGCGGACGCCGGACTGCCCTTCCACTCCGGCTGAGGGGCCGTTCGACCAGCACCGCTCCTACCTCCCACCGACCACCACGGCTCCCACCGACCCCAACCGCTCCCACCGACTGCCGCCGCTCCTACCTCCCACCGACCACCACGGCTCCCACCGACCGTCGCCCGACCGAGACTCCCCCCCACCCCCGAACCCACCCCCGCCCCCTCCCCCGAAGGGGGAGGAGGGGGAGGGGGCGGGGGAGCAGCGCCACCCCTTCCCGACACGACAACGAGAGTCCGCCATGTACGAGCTGTCCCGGGTCCGCCTCTACTCCATCGGGCCCGCCGGTGCGCGCTATGCCGACACCGTGCTGGACCTGCGCGGAGTCGGTGCGCCCGTGCCCCGACCGGCCCCGGCCCAGGCGGACTTCTTCGAGGACGAACCGGTCGGCCCGCCGCGCCGCCCGGCCCCCGCGGGCGTGCTCTTCCTGGAGAACGGCGGCGGCAAGTCCGTCCTGCTCAAGCTGATCTTCTCGGTGATGCTGCCCGGTCACCGCAACACCCTCGGCGGCGCCAGCTCCGGCGTGCTGCGCAAGTTCCTGCTGGCCGACGACTGCGGCCATGTCGCCCTGGAGTGGCAGCACGTCCTGACCGGCGAGAGCGTGGTCGTCGGCAAGGTCAGCGAATGGCGCGGCCGGCAGGTCTCCAACGACCCCCGGAAGTTCGCCGAGGCCTGGTACAGCTTCCGGCCCGGCCCCGGGATGAGCCTGGACTCCCTCCCCGTCGCCGAGGCCACCGTCGTCCGCCCCCGCCAGGAGAGCGGCGAGGGCAGCTCCGGAGCCCAGGGCCGCCGCCGGACGATGAAGGGCTTCCGCGACGTCCTCACCGAGGCGGGGAAGAACTACCCCAATCTGGATGTGGTCTGGGAGGAGGGCCACGAGCGCTGGAACGTACACCTCGGCGAGCTGGGCCTGGACCCGGAACTCTTCCGCTACCAGCGGGAGATGAACGCCGATGAGGGTGAGGCGGCCGGCCTGTTCGCGGTCAAGAACGACTCGGACTTCACCGACCTGCTGCTGCGCGCCGTCACCGACACCCGCGACACCGACGGCCTCGCCGATCTGGTGCACGGCTTCGCCCACAAGCTCGGCCGGCGCGCCGAACTCACCGCCGAACGGGACTTCACGGCCGGCTCCCTCGATCTGCTCTCCCGTATCGCCGACGCCGCCGAACAGCGCGAACGCGCCCGCGAGGTGCACGCCGGGGCCGAGCGCCGCACCCGCGGCCTCGCCCAGCGGCTGCACGCCCGCGGCACCGAGGAGCGCGGCCGCGCCGCCGAGCTCGCCGAGCAGGTCGCCGCCGCGGCGCACCGCGTCACCGACGCCGAGCGGGTGCGCGAGCGCCGCTCCCTGGTCTCCGCCGAACTCGCCTACCGGCACGCCTCACTGGCGCTGGCCGCCGCGGAGAAGGGCGCCGCCGCCCAGCGCCGGGAGCTCAACGACGCCCGTACGCTGCACAGCGCCTGGCAGGCCGCCGAGATCGCCCTGCGGCACCGCGCCGCCGCCGACCGCTCCGCCCGGGTCGCCGCCGCCATCCGCGAGGCCGAGCGGGACGCCGCACCCGCGCTCGCCGCCCGTGCCACTGCCGCCGCCGACCTCGTCCGCGCCCTGCACACGGCGGCCGAGGCCGGTGAGCGGATCGCCAACGAGGAGGAGGAACGGTCCGCCGCCCTCCAGGAGGCCGGTGAATCGGCGCACCGCGACGCCACCACCGCCGCCACCCACGCCCAGCGCGCCCGCAGTGAGGCCGAACACCTCAAGCAGCGGCTCTCGGAGGTCGCCGAGGAGACCGCCGAGGCGGTCCGGGCCGGCTGGCTGGACGACAGCGCCCCCGATGCCGATCCGGCCCGCGCCGCGCTCGCCGCCTCGGACGCCGAGAAGACCGCCGTCGAGGCCTGGGACTCGGCCCGCGAAGCCGCCCGGCAGGCCACCGACCGCGCCCGCGAGGCCACCGCCCGGCACTCCGCCGCCGAACTGGCGGCGGCCCGCGCCGAGGACGCCGCCGAGGCCGCCGAGCGGGCGTACGAGGCCGAGCGCGGGGCCGCCGAGTCCATCGGCGCCGAGCAGCGGCTCGCCGACCTCCTCGGACTCCCGCAGTCCGAGGCCAAGTCCCTCGGCCTGCCCGGCCCCCGTACGGCCACGTCCGGTACGGACACCGGCGCCCCGCGCCGCCCCACCGCCGGCCCGCTGACCGCCGAGGAGCTGGACCGCAACGCCGACGGGCTGCGTGAGCTGCTGGAGGAGGGCGTCGCCGGCGCCGAGCGGCAGCTGTTCGACCTGCGTACGGCCGCCGCCGACGATGCGCGGATCCTCGGCGCGCTGGGCGACGGCGGTCTGCTGCCCCCGGGGCCGGATGTGCTGGCCGCCGTGGAGTACCTGGGCGAGCACGGTGTCCCCGCGCTGCCGGGCTGGCGCTATCTCGCCCAGTCCGTCGACCCCGCCGACCACACCCGGGTGCTCGCCGCCCGCCCCGAGCTGGTCGACGGCGTGATCATCACCGACCCGGACACCCATGCGCGGGCCCGCGAGGTGCTCGCCCAGGCCGCGCTGCTGCCGCGCTCGGCCGTCGCGGTCGGCACCGCCGCCGCGCTGCTCGCGCCCACGCCCGCCCCCGACGAGCGGGAGACCGGTGTCTTCCTCGTCCCGCCGAACCCGGCGATGCACGACGAATCCGCCGCGGACGAGGAGCGCCAGGCGCTGCGGGCGCGCGCCATAGAGCGGGACGAGGAGATCCGGGCGCTGGCCGCCCGGCTCGCCGGGGACCGGGCGCTGGCCGCGCGGCTCGGCTCGTGGCGTACGGGCTGCCCGGCCGGCCGCCTCGGTGAGCTGGCCGCCGCCGCGGAGGAGACCCGGACGGCCGCGGAGGAGGCCGCGGCGGAGCTGGCCGAGGCCCGCGCGGCCCGCGACGGGACCGACGAGGTCGCGGCCGAGGCCACCCGGGTGCGCGACGAGCGCCAGGAGACCGCCCAGCGCGCCCGCCGCGCCGCGGATCTGCTGGCCGGGCTCGCCCACCGGCTGCGCGAGCGCGCCTCCTGGCAGTCCCGGATGCGTGAACTCGCCGATGAGGCAGCCGAGTTCGAGGCCCGCGCCGAGGAGTGCGTGGACCGTGCGCGGGCCGCCGACGAGGACCGCCGGGCGGCCCAGCGCGCCGCCGACGACGCCCGTCGCACCGCCCGTGCGCTGCGCGCCGAGCGGTCCGAGATCGCCGGTGTACCGGACGATCTCGGCGAGGCTCCGGAGGCCGCGAGCGCCTCCCTGCCCGCGCTGCGCGAGGCCTACCGCGCCGCCTCCCAGCTCTACGAGAAGGTCGGTGTCGGCGCCGATCTGCGCGCCGAACAGGCCCGCGCCGAGGGTGAAGAGAGCGCCGCCCTGGCCGAGTTGAACCGCCTCACCAACAAGGTCCGCACCCGCGCGGAGACGCTCCTGGAGAGCCCGGACGCCGCCGACGGCCCGTCCCGGCAGGCCGCCGCGGCCCGCGCCGAATCCTTGGTGCACATGCTGGAGACCCGCGCCTCGGCCGCCAGCGAACAGCTCGGCCGGCTGCGCGGTGAGGCCGAGCGCCTCGCCCCCACGGACGGTGAGGCGCACACCGAGCTGCCCGAGGACCTGGTGCCCGCGGACGCCGACCGCGCCAAGGAGCTGCTGCGCACCGCGGGCGGCGAACTGGCCACCGCCACCGAGGCGTTGACGGCCGCCCGGGACCGGCACGAGGAGCTGCTGCGCGGCCACCGCGCCGCCGAGGACGCGGCCGGCGGCTTCGACGAGACCGCCGCCCTGCTGCGCGATCTGCTCCGTGACCACGCGGACGCCGAGGACGCGGCGGACGGGCGGATCGAGCCGTACGCCGGCCGGGTGGAGGACGCGCGGCAGGCCGCCGCCGAGTCCCGCCGCTCGCTGCGCGGCTGCGCCGCCGATCTGTCCACCGCCGATTCCGCGGTCCGCGAGGCGAGCGACATCCTCGTACGGCACGCCAACTCCACCCGCTACGAACAGGTCCGTACCCCCGCCCGCCAGCAGATCCGCGAACTGCCCGCGGCGGCCCTGCCGGACCATGCCGCCAAGTGGGCGGAGGCCTTCGCCCCCCGGCTGCGGGTGCTCACCGACGAGCTGGAGCAGCTGGAGCGCAACCGCGACTCCATCGTCGACCGGCTCCGCGGCCTGGTCGAGTCGTCGCTGACGACACTGCGCTCCGCCCAGCGGCTGTCGCGGCTGCCCGAGGGGCTGGGGGAGTGGTCCGGACAGGAGTTCCTGCGGATCCGCTTCGAGGACCCCGACCAGGCCACGCTCACCGAGCGGCTCGGCGAGGTCATCGACGAGGCGACCCGCGCGGCCGTCAAGAAGAACAGCGATCTGCGGCGGGACGGGATGTCCCTGTTGCTGCGCGGGGTCAGCGCGGCGCTGCAGCCGCGCGGGGTGGCCGTGGAGATCCTCAAGCCGGATGCGGTGCTGCGCGCCGAGCGTGTGCCGGTCGGGCAGATGGGCGATGTGTTCTCCGGTGGCCAGCTGCTGACCGCCGCCATCGCGCTGTACTGCACGATGGCGGCGCTGCGCAGCAACGACCGGGGCCGCGACAAGCAGCGGCACGCCGGCACGCTGTTCCTGGACAACCCCATCGGCCGCGCCAACGCGACCTATCTGCTGGAGCTGCAGCGCGCCGTCGCCGATGCGCTGGGCGTCCAGCTGCTCTACACCACCGGCCTGTTCGACACCACCGCACTCGCCGAGTTCCCGCTGGTCATCCGGCTGCGCAATGACGCGGACCTGCGGGCCGGGCTGAAGTACATCAGCGTCGAGGAGCATCTGCGGCCGGGTCTGCCGCAGCAGGACCCGTCCGGCGAGGCGGTGCACGGCCAGATCACGGCGACGCGGATGTACCGCCGGCCGGAGGAACCGGCCCCCGAGGAGCCGGCGGACCCGGCCGGCGGATGACCGGCGGCGCGGGAGGCCTGCGGGCGGTCAGACCACCACCACCGACCGCAGGACCTCCCCGCGCTGCATCTTGGCGAAGGCCGCTTCGATGTCGTCGAGCGCGATGGTCTCGCTGATGAACCGTTCCAGATCGAGCTTGCCGCTCAGGAACAGATCGATCAGC
Source organism: Streptomyces sp. G7(2002) (assembly GCF_028870195.1). NCBI lineage: Bacteria > Bacillati > Actinomycetota > Actinomycetes > Kitasatosporales > Streptomycetaceae > Streptomyces > Streptomyces sp. G7(2002). The sequence goes on along the minus strand of NZ_CP102609.1, from coordinate 1,677,148 downwards.
ACCGGGAAGTCGCGGCTGGGCAGACAGTCGCCGTACCAGGACGACTTCAGTGCGCCGCCGCGCGAGAAGAGATCGATGAGCGGCAGCTCGATCCGCATGTCCGGCTCGGGGACACCGACCTGGACCAGCGTGCCGGCCAGATCGCGCATGTAGAACGCCTGCCGGTAGGTCTCCGGGCGGCCCACCGCGTCGATCACCACATCGGCGCCGTGCCCGCCGGTGAGCGCCCGGACCGCCTCGATGGGGTCCGTACCACGGGAGTTGACGGTGTCGGTGGCGCCGAACCGCTCGGCGGCGTCCAGCTTGCCGTCGTCGAGGTCCACGGCGATGACGCGCCGGGCCCCGGCCCGGGAGGCGCCCGCGATGGCGGCGTTGCCGACGCCGCCGCAGCCGATGACGGCGACCGTGTCCCCGCTGCCCACCCCACCGGTGTGCACCGCCGCGCCGTACCCGGCCATCACCCCGCAGCCGATCAGCCCCGCCGCCTCCGGCCGCGCCGACGGATCGACCTTCACCGCCTGCCCGGCGGCGACCAGGGTCTTCTCGGCGAAGGCGCCGATGCCCAGGGCCGCCGTCAGCTCCGTGCCGTCCAGCAGGGTCATGGGCCGGTCCGCATTGCGGGAGGCGAAGCAGTACCAGGGGCGGGCACGACGGCAGGCCCGGCACTGTCCGCACGGCGCACGCCAGGCGAGCACCACATAGTCGCCGGGCGCCAGTTCCGTGACACCCGTGCCGACGGCCTCGATGACGCCGGCCGCCTCATGGCCGAGCAGGTAGGGGAAGGCGTCGCCGATCGCGCCGTCGCGATAGTGCAGATCGGTGTGGCACACCCCGCAGGCCTGGACGGTCACGAGCACTTCGCCCGGACCGGGATCGGGCACGAGGATCGGCAGCACCTCGACGGGGGCGCCCTTCTTGAGGGCGACGACGGCGCGGGCTTCGTGCGGCATGTCTCACTCCTAAAACAGCGCCTGCGGTGGCGGCAGGGCGGGTAGCACGCGTGGGGTGGCACGGATGCCTGTGAGGGGTGGGAGTGGTGCGCTGTGCTGGGAACGGGGACAGTGGCGGAGGACGGTCCACCGCTGGCGCCGTGTTGCCTATAGTGCGCTTGGTTGCGCTATAGGAGACATGCTGGAAGTCCGTCAGGGATACGTCAAGGGGGGATTTTTCGCTACCCCGCTCAACCCGCGTACCCCATCAGGCGGGAGAGGTCGGCGGCCGCCTTCGCCGCCCGCTCCGCGAGCTCCGGCAGCAGCTGACGCTCCATCCGGTACGCCGGTCCCGAGACGCCGATCGCGCCGATCACCGCGCCGTCGTGGGCCCGCACCGGCGCCGCCACCGCGTTCAGCCCGATCTCCAACTCCTCGCTGGTGCAGGCGAATCCGTCCTCCAGCGCGGCCGCCAGCTGCTCCCGCAGACCGGCCGCCGTGGTCAGGGTGTGCTCGGTGAACCGCGGCAGCTTGCGGGTCACCAGGGTCTCCCGCCGCGGGGCCGGCAGATGGGCCAGCAGGACCTTGCCGCTGGCGGTGGCGTGCAGCGGGGTCCGGCGGCCCAGCCAGTTGTACGCGGTGACCGCCGCTGAGCCCCTGGCCTGCATGATGTTGACCGCCGCATCGCCGTCCAGCACCGCGATGTTGGCGGTCTCCCCGGTGTCCTCGGCGAGCGCCCGGCACACCGGCTGGCCCTCCTGGGAGATGTCCAGCCGGATCGCCGCGGCACCGGCCAGCCGCAGCACTCCGGCGCCCAGGTAGTACTTCCCGCGGTCCTTCTCCTGCTCCACCAGCCCGCGGTTCTCCAGCACTCCGAGGATCCGGAACGCGGTCGACTTGTGGACGCCCAGCTCCTCGGAGATCTCGGTCACCCCGGCCTCGCCCAGCTTGGCGAGGATCTCCAGCACGCTCACCGCGCGGTCCACGGACTGGACGGATCCCGCCCCGCCGCGCCGTTCCTCGGACCGGTCGTCCGCCGTATCGCTCGTCTTCGGCATGGGTCTTCGTGTCACCACCCGGTGGCCCCGCGGGGCACGTCTGAAGGCATCTGCCGGGAAGCCCTTGACGGCCCGCGTCCCGGCTTGGATTCTGTTGCGCATCGCGCTCTGCGATGCGTTATTCAGAACACATGATACCGATCAGCGCGAGGGGGGCCAGATGATTCCCGTCTGCCGCATCGAGGACCTGCCCGAGGGTGAGTCCGTCCGGATCGAGATCGACGACGCCACACCGGCCATCGCGGTCTTCCACGCCGAGGGCGGTTTCTACGCCGTCGATGACACCTGCAGCCACCAGGACGCCTCGCTCTCCGAGGGCTATGTCGAGGGCTGCTTCGTCGAATGCCCGCTGCATGCGGCCCTGTTCGACCTGCGCACCGGAGCCCCGACCTGTCTGCCCGCCCGCCGGCCGGTGCGCACGCACCAGGTGGACGTCCTGGACGGCATCATTCATGTGCGGCCCGCCGTGCGGGAAGAGGCGGTGGCGTAAAAACACCCGGCCACGGGCAGCCGTGGCCGGCAGGTGTCGCGCGGCCCTCCCGCCCCGCCGTTACGCGGCCGCGCGATCCACCCTCGACGGGCCCTCCCGCGACTCCCGGCGCTGCTGCCGCCGCGCCCGGCGCCGCTCGCGGCGCAGCTCCCGGGCCGTACTGCTCGGCTGGGACCGCACCCCGTTGCGCTGTACCCACACCTGGCGGGTCACCCAGACGTCCAGCACTCCCCAGGTGGCGACCACGGTGCTGGCGACCGTGCCGAGCACCGCGGGAAACGCGAACCAGGAGCCCGCCAGCGTGCACAGGAACGCCACCATGGCCTGTATCAGGGTGATCGCCACGATGATGACGGCGCGCACCGCGGCGGTGCGCACCGGATCGGCCATCCGGGGCCGGGCCGCCGGTTCCTCCTGCCACAACGACTGTCTGCCGGTGTCCATGACCGCGTCACTCTCCCCGCACTCTCCCCGCGTGTCCGGCTCCTTGGTGGCTGCCCCGATTTCACCGGTACACGCCCCTGGTGCCGCACCCCGTCCCCTCCCATGGTCACGTACCGGACGCGCACAGGGTTACCCGGGGTAGAGCAAAACCGGCCAACCGACCGGCATTCCGCCGGACACCGATGACAGGGGCGGCTCCCGGAAACGCGGGTGGGTTGTCCGGGAATCAACGGACAACTCGGGACGATCCCTCCCCGAACCCCGCCCCGACCTCGGGAGAGGCCTTCGGCTCGGTCACCCGAAAGTAGTAGGCTCGCGCCGTTTGTTGACGGAACACCACCCCCGTGCGCCGGGGTTGACGTTGGGGAGGCCATGCGCTTTCGCGGGAAGTCGGTCCGCCGGAAGATCGTGGCGTTGCTGCTCGTACCGTTGGTGTCCCTGACGTCCATGTGGGCGTTCATGACGTACATCACCGGGCGGGAAGCCAACCAGTTGCTGGACGTCGGCAACGTCGTACAGAAGCTGGGGTATCCGGTCGAGGACGTCGTCCAGACCCTGCAGCGCGAGCGCCGGCAGAGCCTGCTCTACCTCGCCGACCGGCGCGGCGCCGACGCGCTCGGTGAGCTCCGCGCCCGGGCCCGGGCCACCGACGAGGCCGTCACCCGGCTCCGCACCGACGCCGGCACCCGCGACGTCCGCGAGGGCCTGACCGGCGACACCGGCAGCCGGATGCGCGGCATCCTCAAGGGCCTTTCAGGGCTCGGCTCGCTGCGCGCCCAGGTCGAGGACAACACCGTCTCCCGCGACGAGGCCATGGAGGGCTACAACTCCCTCGTCGACCCCAGCTATGACTTCCTCGCCGCGCTCCACGCCCTGGAGAACGTGGAGATGGACAAGCAGGGCCGGGCGCTGGTCATCGTCACCCGCGCCCGGGAGGCCGTCGCCCGCGAGGACGCACTGATGTCCGCGGTGCTGGCCTCCGGCAGCATGAGCAAGCGCGATCTGCGGGAGCTGTCCGACCGGGTCGCCGAGCGCCGGGTCCTCTACGACACCAGCCTCCCCATGCTGCCGATGCGGGACCGTGGCCTCTACGCGGACTACTGGCGCTCCGCGCAGGCACGTGAGCTGACCTCCTACGAGGACCGGGTGATCGCCGCCGGCGCACAGGACGGACCGCGGGCGGTCAACGCCGAGCGCTGGAACACCGCGGCCAAGAAGGTCCTCGGCGACCTCCAGCGGATGGGCAAGGGCGCCGGCGACCGCTACCAGGAGCGCGTCGCGCCGATCGCCACGAACATCCTGCTCAAGGCCGCCATCGCCGGTGTCCTCGGCTTTGTCGCACTGCTGGTCTCGATCATCGTCTCGTTCCGGATCGGCCGCCGCCATGTGCGTGACCTCATCCGGCTGCGCAAGGCCGCCCATGACGTCTCCGGCGTCCGGCTGCCGAGCGTCATGCGGCGGCTGGCCGCGGGCGAACAGATCGATGTGGAGACCGAGGCGCCCCGGCTCGTCTTCGGCCAGGACGAGACCGGCCAGGTCGGCCAGGCGCTCAACACCCTCCAGCGGGCCGCGATCGAGGCCGCCGTCAAGCAGGCCGAGATGCGCCGCGGCGTCTCCGACGTGTTCGTCAACCTCGCCCGCCGCAGCCAGGTCCTGCTGCACCGCCAGCTGACCCTCCTGGACGCCATGGAACGGCGCACCGAGGACACCGACGAACTCGCCGACCTCTTCCGGATCGACCATCTGACCACCCGTATGCGACGGCATGCGGAGGGGCTGGTCATCCTCTCCGGCGCGGCTCCCTCCCGGCAGTGGCGCAAACCGATCCAGCTGATGGACGTGGTGCGCGCGGCGGTCGCCGAGGTGGAGGACTACGAGCGGATCGAGGTGCGCCGGCTGCCGCGGCTCGCGGTGGACGGCCCCGCGGTGTCCGACCTCACGCACCTGATCGCCGAACTCCTGGAGAACGCCACGGTCTTCTCCCCGCCGCACACCGCCGTCCAGGTGCTGGGCGAACGGGTCGCCAACGGCTTCACCCTGGAGATCCACGACCGCGGTCTGGGCATGGCGCCCGACCTGCTGCTGGAGGCCAATCTCCGGCTCGCCGAAACCCCCGAGTTCGAGCTGTCCGACACCGACCGGCTCGGCCTGTTCGTGGTCAGCAGGCTCGCCCAGCGGCAGGACGTACGGGTCTCCCTGCAGCCCTCGCCGTACGGCGGCACCACAGCCGTGGTCTTCCTCCCCGGGACGCTCCTGACCGAGACCCACGACAGCGGCCGGGAGGACGACGATCCGGCCCCCTGCGGCTCCGTCGGCAACGAACTGGAGCATGCGGCGGGCAAGTTGGCCGCGCTGTCGCAGGTGCCGGCGCCGCGGCCCGAGCGGGAGCGGGAACCGGCCGTCATCGACGGACCGGTCGAACTCGAGGCGCCGCTCGGCCCGGACGAGCTGGGCCCCGACGACGAGGGCGGTCTCTTCGGGAAGCGGGAACGCGGCCGCGAGGCGAAGGGCCCCGCCGCCGCACCGGCCGGCCCGTCCTCCGCACCGCGCGGTATCGCCCCCGTGCCGTCCGCGCCGGAGGGCGAGCAGCACCAGCAGACCCAGGACCAGGCACCCGGCGGCCCGGCCCCGCTGCCACGCCGCCACCGCCCGCCGGTGCTGGTCTCCGACCACGGCAGAACGGTCGACGACCGCGCCCCGCAGCGGAAGCAGGACACGGCACGTCCCGGCCCCGAGGACTCCACCTCCGGGCGTGCCGCGGACCGGCCTTCGTCCGCCGCGCCGCAGGACCCGGCACCGCAGGCCCCGCGGCCCGCCGAGGGACCGGACACGCCCGCGCCGACCACGTCCACGGGCCTGCCCCGCCGGGTACGGCAGGCCAGCCTCGCGCCCCAGCTCAAGGCCGACGCCGTCGAGCAGGCCGAGGCGAGGCGGAGCACCGCACCGCCCGCGGACGACCGGGACGCCGAGGCGGTACGCGCCCGGATGGCCTCGCTCCAGCGCGGCTGGCAGCGCGGCCGGCGCGACAACGGCGACGACCCGCGCGAGACCGGCACGCCACCGCGGGGCGAGGACCCGGCCGCGGACACCACAGGCCCGGACACCACAGACCCGGACGCCCGTGACACCGTCACCCATGACGGAGATGCCACGGGCACCACAGCACCAGGAACCACATCGGGAGGGGACGGTCCATGACCGCACCGAAGGCAGCAGCTTCCACCGCATCGGTCTCGGCGAAGGGGTCCGGCGAGCTGAACTGGCTCCTGGACGAACTGGTCGAGCGGGTCGGCTCCATCCGCAAGGCACTCGTCCTCTCCAGCGACGGACTGGCCACCGGCGCCTCGAAGGACCTGACCCGCGAGGACGGCGAGCATCTGGCCGCGGTCGCCTCCGGCTTCCACAGCCTGGCCAAGGGCGTCGGCCGGCACTTCGACGCGGGCCAGGTCCGGCAGACCATGGTCGAGCTGGACGACGCGTTCCTGTTCGTCAGCGCGGCCGGCGACGGCAGCTGCCTGGCCGTACTGGCCGATGCGGACTCCGATGTCGGGCTGATCGCATACGAGATGACGCTGCTGGTCAAGCGTGTGGGCACGCACCTGGGCACCGCGCCCCGGTCCGGCCTGACCCCCTGAGGACGACGATGGTGACGCCATGAGCGGGCGCGGCGGGCTCATCGTGCAGAGAGGCGCGCCTCGCGGGTGCGGGACCGGGCGCAGCGAGGTATCGGCATGAGCGAACAGGACGGCCGGGCGGCGCGGGACCGGGAAGCGGCCCGCTGGTTCGACGACGACGCGGGCCCGGTCGTCCGTCCGTACGCGATGACGCGCGGGCGCACCCGTACGGCGGCTGAGGGGCGCCTCGATCTGATCGCGCTGGTGATCGCCGAGAGCCGCGCGGAGGAGACGGTCGACGACCAGTCGCTGTCGCCCGAGCATGTCGAGATCGTCGGGCTGTGCCGGCAGGAGCCGCTGTCGGTCGCCGAGCTGGCGGCCGAACTCGATCTGCCGGTCGGCGTCGTACGGGTCCTGATCGGGGATCTGCTGGATGCGGAGCTGGTCCATGTCAGCAGGCCGGTGCCCCCGGCCGAGCTACCGGACGAGAAGGTGCTGCGCGAGGTGATCGACGGCCTGCGTGCGCTGTGATCCGCCGTCCGGCTCAGCGCTACGCCGCCCGGCTCAGCGGCCGCCGTCCCGCTCAGCCGCCGCCGTCCGGTTTCTGCTTCCGCGGCGGCGGCCACTGCTCGGCGGCGGCACCCGGATCCAGCCGGGAGAGCGCTTCCGCCAGCTGTGCGCAGACCCGGCGGATCTCCTCATGGGTGTTGCGCCGCTCGGTGACGACCGCCGAGAGCAGCAGTGCGGTCAGCGCGGTGATCCCGTTGAAGGCCTGCAGGGTGGCCATGTTCGTGAGCAGATCGTGCCCGGCGAACGGCCCCCATTCCCCGGCGGCCGCGACGATCGCGATCGTCGAGACGAGCAGCGCACACGGGGCGGCGCCCGCCCGCTGGAAGCGGAAGGCGGCCCAGATCAGACACGGTGAGACCAGGTAGAGCAGGTTCATCGGGCTGCTGACGGCCAGCAGGGTGACCGTGCAGGTGCAGGCCGCCAGCAGCGCCGCCTCCAGCCACCGGAGCGGACGGACCCCGGCCCACCGCGGCCGTCGGGCCGCGGCGAGGAGCAACAGCACCGGCGTGATCACCAGCACGCCCATCGCGTCGCCGGTCCACCACACCGCCCACGTCGGCCAGAAATCTCCCGTCGGCAGCGCCCCGGAGAGCACCAGGACACCGCTGCCGATGACCGCGCTCACCAGCATCCCGGTCAGCGCCCCGAGAAACACCAGCGCGACGGCATCGCGCAGCCGGTCCAGCTCGACGCGGAACCCGGCGCGGCGGAGCAGCCGGTACGAGAGCAGCGGACCGAGCGTGTTGCCGACGACGATCGCGAGCACCACGGACAGCGACGGCCCGAGCGACACATTGACCAGGAAGGCGCCGAGCGCGATCCCCGGCCAGATCCGCGGCCCGAACAGCAGCAGCGCGGTCAGTGCGATACCGGTCGGCGGCCACAGAGGGGTGACCTGTCCGCGGACCAGCTCCTGGAGCAGCCCGAGCTTGGCACCGCCGTAGTAGACGGCGGCGACACCGAGGATCCGCGCGGCGGTGGCGCCATGGCGTCCGAGCCACTCCGTGCGTCTCACAGAGCCTCCACTCGTACCGTGCCGCCGGACGGCTGCGTCCGATGCCGTGCTCGCCTAGGCGTAGGGACCGCCGTCGTGGCGGAGGACGAGCACCGCGGCGTCATCGCGGTGCCCGGTCAGATCGGCCACCGCGATCACCTCGGCGGCCAGCTCGTCCGCGTCCGCGTCGTACGCCGCGCCGACCAGTGCGGCCACCCGCGCCAGCCCCTTCTCGATCGGGTAGGTCGGCCCTTCCACCACCCCGTCGGTGATCAGGACGAACGCTCCCTCCTGGGACAGCCGCCGGCGGGTGACCGGGTACTCCCCGTCAGGAAAGAGGCCCAGCGGCAGTCCTCCCGCGTCCTGGAGCACCTGCGCGCCCTCCGCGGTGCCCCAGATCGCCGGTACATGTCCGGCGCGGGAGTCGGCCAGCTCCCCGGTGACCGGGTCGAAGCGCAGGAAGGTGCAGGTCGTCAGCAGATCGGAGCTCATCGAGACCAGCAGGTTGTTGGCCCTGCTCAGGACGTCGCCGGGGTCGGTGGTGGCGCCCGCGACGGCGCGCAGGCCGGTGCGGACCATGCCCATGAAGGCGGCGGCCTCGACGTCATGGCCCTGGACGTCGCCGATGGCGAAGCCGAGCGAGCCGTCCGGCAGCACGAAGGCGTCGTACCAGTCGCCCCCGATGTCCAGACCCGTCTGGGCCGGTACGTAGCGGGCCGCGGTCCGCAGGCCCGGCAGCCCCGGCAGCTCGGGCGGCAGCATGTGCCGCTGGAGCTCCACGGCCAGCGCCACTCGTGCCTGCTGGAGTTCGATCCGCGCCATCACCTGGCCGGTGAGCTGGCCGAGGCGGCGCAGCAGCTCGTCGGGTGGCGGGGTCGGGGTGGTGCGGCGTTGATCCATCCAGCACTTCCGCTCCGGATCGGTCCCCCGGTACGGCGACTCGCTGCTGGGTTCAGATTACCGCCGACGGGTGGGGTCTTGGCGGACGGGCCGCGGGCCGGGGGAGGGGCGTCCGGCGCTCCGGGCACGACACAAGGGGCTTTGTTGAGCAACGCTCAATCGCGCGGTACGGTGCCTATTGAGCAATTGTCAACAGAAGGAGATCCGCCGCCATGGCCCCGGACGCGACCCCGGCACCCTTCGACCACCTGGAGATCCAGGTCGGCCCGCACACCTACGACGCACTGGCCTGCGGGCCCGCCGACGGGGAATTCGTCCTGCTGCTGCACGGCTGGCCCGAGTTCGCCGACTCCTGGAGCGCCGTGCTCACCGCTCTGGGCGCGGCCGGCTACCGCGCCGTCGCGGTCGACCAGCGAGGCTACTCCCCCCGCGCCCGCCCGCCCCGGATCGCCGACTACGCCGTGCCCGAACTCGTCGCCGACGCCCTCGCCTTCGCCGAGTCCCAGGGCGCGGACCGCTTCCACCTCGTCTCGCACGACTGGGGCGGCATGGTCGCCTGGGCCGTGGCCGGTGCCCACCCCGAGCGGCTGAAGTCCCTGACCGTGCTGGCCACTCCGCACCCGGACGCGCTCAACCGCGCCGCCGCCGAGGACCCCACCCAGCACCACATGCTCGACTACGTCCGCTTCTTCCGCAGCGGTGAGGGCGCCGCGGAAGCCGCCCTGCTCGCCGACGACGCCGCCCGGCTGCGCGCCGCGTACGGCGGCAAGGTCCCCGCCGCCCTCGTGGACGGCAATGTCCGCCGCCTCTCCGCACCGGGCGCGCTGACCGCCACGCTGAACTGGTACCGCGCCCCCGAGTCGGTCATCTCGGTACCGGCCGGCCGGATCACCGTTCCCACCCTCTTCCTGTGGGGCAGCGAGGATGTCGCCCTGGGCCGCGGTGCGGCCGAGTCGACGGGCGAGCGGGTGGACGGCCCGTACCGCTTCGAAGCTCTGGAGGGGGCCAGCCACTGGCTGCCCGAAGAGGTCCCGGCCCTCGTCACGCCGCCGATCCTGGAGCACCTCGGCCAGTACGTCTGACACCGTGGCGGGCCGGGACACCGAGGCCGTCCCGGCCCCCCGCCGCCGTAAACTGCGGGCATGTCCGGCAAGCGAACCACCCGCCTCACGCCCGACCAGCGCAGGGAGCAGCTGGTCGGCATCGGTCTGGAGATGCTCGCCGACCGCTCCCTGGACGAGCTGTCCACCGACGAGGTCGCCCGCCGGGCCGGGATCTCCCGCGGACTGCTCTTCCACTACTTCGACTCCAAGCGCGACTTCTACCGCGCGGTGGTCCGTGCCGCGTGCGACCGGTTCACCGCCGCGACGGAACCGGACGGCACCCTGGAGCCGGTCGCCTGGATGCGGGCCTTCATCTCGGGCTTCGTGGTCTACGTCCTGGAACACCGTCAGGTGTACCTCGCCCTGGTACGGGGCGCCGCCGGCAGCCATCCCGCGGTCACCGACATCGTCGGCGCCACCCGGGAGACCCTCGCCCGCCGGGTGCGCGACGGCCAGCGGCGGCTCGGGATGCCGGACGCCCCTCGGCTCGAACTGGCCTCCCGCGCCTGGATGGCGTTCGCCGAGGAGGCGGTCGTCAACTGGCCCGCCGAGGAGCCCGGCGCCCAGGACGAGCTCTGCGCCTTCATCGAATCCAGCTTTGTGAGCCTGCTGGGCCTGCTCGACCGGCCCGGCGTCCTCACCCCGCGCTGAAGGCACCCGGCTGCCCCAACCACTGCTTCCACCGCCCTTTTGGGCAGGTTGGCGCCCTCTGCCCCGCGGCGTCTCCCAAGCGTGACACATCTCAAGTGGGCGCCGTGCTGAGCACGTTGTACCGTTCCCTTGCACCTGCTGCCCCGTGCGCCGGGGCTCGGGTATCCAGCGTGAGCTCCACCCGCATTCACGGCAATTCAGGAGAAGAATCCCATGGCCTTCGGGCGCTCCGATCGCCGCCGACGGTCCGCCGCCGTCGAACCGGTGACGCTCAAGATCCTGGTCGCGGGCGGCTTCGGGGTCGGCAAGACCACCCTGGTCGGCGCCGTCAGCGAGATCAAACCACTGCGGACCGAGGAACGGCTGACCGAGGCGGGCCGGCCGGTCGACGACCTCGACGGGGTGGAGGCCAAGACCACCACCACCGTCGCGATGGACTTCGGACGGATCACCGTCAACGACGAGCTGGTCCTCTATCTCTTCGGCACCCCGGGCCAGGACCGCTTCTGGTTCCTGTGGGACGAGCTGGCGCGCGGTGCGCTCGGCGCGGTGGTGCTCGCCGACACCCGCCGGCTGGCGGACAGTTTCGCCGCGATCGACTACTTCGAGCGGCGCGGACTGCCCTTCACCGTGGCCGTCAACTGCTTCGACGGCGCCGACCGCTATCCGCCGCAGGCCGTACGGGACGCCCTGGACCTGGACCCCCAGGTGCCGGTGATGCTGTGCGACGCCCGCCTCAAGGACTCCGCGCGGGATGTGCTGATCTCGGTCGTCGAGCATGCGATGCGGACCGGCGCCCGCCGGCGGGAGCCCGCACTGCCCTGACGGGGACGGAAGTACGGCCCGTACCCCGCCGTCCGGGGTACCGGCCGTACGTCTGCGTACCGCGCGGCGCTACGAGGCCGCCGAGCCGTCCTCGGCCAGCCAGCCGAAGCTCCGCTCCACGGCCTTGCGCCAGTTGGCGAACTCGCGGTCGCGCGTCGCCCCGTCCATGCGCGGTGTCCACTCCGTGTCACGCTGCCAGTGGCTGCGCAGTTCGTCCAGGTCCTGCCAGACCCCGGTCGCCAGACCGGCCGCGTACGCCGCCCCCAGACAAGTCGTCTCCGAGATCACCGGGCGGATCACCGGCACCCCCAGCACATTCGCCTGATGCTGCATCAGCAGCTGGTTGGCCGTCATCCCGCCGTCGACCTTCAGCTGGGTGATCCGCACCCCCGAGTCCTGGTACATGGCGTCCACGACCTCCCGGGTCTGCCAGCTGGTCGCCTCCAGTACGGCGCGCGCCAGATGCGCCTTGGTGACGAAGCCGGTCAGACCGGTGATGACACCGCGGGCGTCGGAGCGCCAATACGGCGCGAACAGACCGGAGAACGCCGGCACGACATACGCCCCGCCGTTGTCCGGGACGCTCGCCGCCAGCGGCTCGATCTCTTCGGCCGAGGCGATGATGCCCAGCTGATCGCGGAACCACTGCACCAGGGCGCCGGTGATGGCGATGGACCCCTCCAGGCAGTAGACCGGCGCCTCCCCGCCGAGCTGGTAGCCCATGGTCGTCAGCAGCCCGCTCTTGGACGGGACCGGGCGGTTGCCGGTGTTCAGCAGCAGGAACGAACCGGTGCCGTAGGTGTTCTTGGCCTCGCCGACGCCGTAGCAGGTCTGGCCGAAGACGGCCGCCTGCTGGTCGCCGAGCGCGGACGCCACCGGCACCCCCTGCAACTGCCCCACGGCCGTGCCGTACACCTCGGCCGACGACCTGATCTCCGGCAGGATCGCGGCCGGCACATTCATCGCCGACAGGATCGCCGGATCCCACTGGAGGGTGGACAGATTCATCAGCATCGTGCGGCCCGCGTTGGTCACATCGGTGACATGCACCCCGCCGTCGGTGCCGCCGGTCAGATTCCAGATCAGCCAGGAGTCGATGGTGCCGAAGGCGATCTCCCCGCGCTCGGCACGGGCCCGCAGCCCCGGCACCTCGTCCAGCAGCCAGGCCGCCTTCGGCCCGGAGAAGTAGCTGGCCAGCGGCAGTCCGGTGGCCTCCCGGAAACGGTCCTGGCCGTCCGCGCCGCCCAGTTCCGCGCACAGCTGGGAGGTACGGGTGTCCTGCCAGACGATCGCATGGTGCACCGGCCGGCCGGTGGCCCGGTCCCACAGGACCGTGGTCTCCCGCTGGTTGGTGATGCCCAGCGCACTGAGCTGGTCCGCGCGCAGCCCCGCCTTCGCGAGCGCCCCCGCCACCACGGCCTGCACCTTCGACCAGATCTCGGTGGCGTCGTGCTCCACCCAGCCCGGCTTGGGGAAGATCTGCCGGTGCTCGCGCTGGTCGACGGCGACGATCGCCCCGCCGTGGTCGAAGATGATGCAGCGGCTCGACGTGGTGCCCTGGTCGATCGCGGCTACATATTTCTCGGTCTTCCCGGTTCGCTCCGTCATGCCGTCACGCCTCCTGAAGTCCTGGTGAGTGGGTGCGGCGGGGCGCGGGGCGGCCCGGTGGCCACGCCCCGACGGCCCCGGCCGGGTCAGAACGCCGCGTTGTACACCAGGCCGGACAGCACCGCGCCGATCAGCGGACCGGCCACCGGGATCCAGGAGTAACTCCAGTCGGAGGAACCCTTGTTGGGGATCGGCAGCAGGGCGTGCACCAGGCGCGGGCCGAGGTCACGCGCCGGGTTGATGGCATAGCCGGTGGGCCCGCCCAGCGACAGCCCGATGCCGACGACCAGCAGCGCGACGAGCAGCACATTGATCCCGGAGCCATAGATCCCCGCGTGCGCGCCGGGGACCTGGCCGATGCCGATGCCCTTGTTCTGGCCGAAGAACAGCAGCGGCAGCACCAGACCGATGGTGGCGATGATCTCGGTCACCAGGTTGGCGGCCGGCTTGCGGATCTCCGGGGCGGTGGAGAAGATCCCCAGCGTCGGCTGGGCCTTGCTCTGCTCGGCGTTGGCGGCGAACTGCGCGTAATACAGTGCCCAGGCCAGTACGGCCCCGATCACCGCGCCGACCATCTGCGCCAGGACGTACAGCGGTACCTTCGACCACTCGGTGCCGCCCGCGACCGCCGAGCCCAGCGTCACCGCGGGGTTGAGATGCCCGCCGGACAGCGGCGCCGCGGTGTAGGCGCCGGCCAGTACGGCCATGCCCCAGCCGAAGGCGATCACGACCCAGCCGGCGCCCTTCGCCTTGGAATAGTGCAGGGTGACGGCGGCGCACACACCGGCGCCGAAGAGAATGAGTATCGCGGTGCCTATCACTTCACCGACGACGATGTCCGCATTGGAATACATGGCGGCTCCTTGGCCCTCGCCCGGGGACGTCCCCCGGTCCTCCGTGCAGGGTGCGTGCCACCGGCGGGCAGCGGACAGCCGCTGCCACCCGGCCGGGGTGCCTGAGTGCGGCGATGCCGACTGGCACCCGGAAGTGTTCACCGGTGGTGAGGGGGCGTCAAGGTCGCGTGCAGTGGGGGTTGTTGCGGGCGAGCAGCCAGGGGTGCGAGCCCTCTAGGAGGGCCAGCCCGCTGTGTGGGCGTGCGCACGCGCCGGTGCCACCGCACGCACCGCAATGCACCGCACGCACACCCGCCACACTCACCGCACCACGACCACCGCCGACCCATGCCCGAACAGCCCCTGATTCGCCGTCATTCCCACCCGGGCCCCCGGCACCTGTCGTGCGCCCGCCTGCCCCCGCAGCTGCCAGGTCAGCTCACAGACCTGGGCGATGGCCTGGGCCGGTACCGCCTCGCCGAAGGAGGCCAGACCCCCGCTGGCATTGACCGGCAGCCGCCCGCCCAGGGCCGTCGCACCGTCCCGCAGCAGCTTGGCGCCCTCACCGGCGCCGCACAGCCCCAGATCCTCGTACCACTCCAACTCCAGCGCGGTGGACAGGTCGTACACCTCGGCGAGCGAGAGGTCCTCCGGTCCGATCCCGGCCTCCTCGTAGGCGCTGTGCGCGATCGACGCCCGGAAGCCGGTCTCCGGCTCCGGTACGGCGGCCGCGGAGTCGGTGGCGATGTCCGGCAGATCCAGTACGGTCCGCGGATACTGCGGGGTGGCCGTGGAGACCGCGCGGATCCGGACCGGGTCCGTGACACCCTGCCGGCGCGCGAAGTCCATGCTGGTCAGGACCAGCGCCGCGGCACCGTCGGAGGTGGCGCAGATGTCCAGCAGCCGCAGTGGATCGGCGACCACGGCGGACGCCACGACCTCCTGTACGGTGACCTGCTTGCGGTAGCGGGCGTACGGATTGGCCGCGCCCGCCGCCGAGTTCTTCACCTTCACCCGCGCGAAGTCGTCGGTCGTCTCGCCGTACAGTGCCATCCGGCGGCGCGCGTACAGCCCGAAGTACGCCGGGTTGGTGGCCCCCAGCACCCGGAACCGCAGCCAGTCCGGGTCATCGGGCCGTTCGCCGCCCGCCGGGGCGAAGAACCCCTTGGGCGCGGCGTCGGCGCCCACCACCAGGGCCACCTCCGCCATCCCCGAGAGGATCTGTGCCCGCGCGGTGTTGATGGCCTGGGCGCCCGACGCGCAGGCCGCGTAGACGCTGGTCACCCGGGCGCCCTGCCAGCCCAGCGCCCTGGCGAAGGTCGCACCCGCCACATAGCCGGGGTAGCCGCCGCGCACCGTGTCCGCACCGACCACGCTCTGTACGGCTTGCCAATCGAGCCCGGCGTCCGCGAGCGCCTCCCGGGCCGCCTTGGTCCCGTACTCGACGAAGCTGCGCCCCCACTTGCCCCAGGGGTGCATACCGGCGCCCAATACGGCTATGTCGCCGGGCGTGGCCAGTTCTCCGGCCATGGCCAGGTCTCCGGAAACGGCCAGGTCTTGGGCCATGCCCCTGTGGCCGGGGGAGGTGGTTTCGGGGCTCCCCGGGCGGCCCCCTACCCGCCGCCCACCCGCGCCCTTGGTTTTTTCCCCGCCGCCCACCCCCCTTCGGGGGGTGGGCGGGTATGGAGATGCGGTTTCCGCCCGCGGGCCGGCGCTCGCAGCCTCCTCGGCATCGGCCACAGCCCCCGCGGCCACGACCCCCTCGGCGTCGGCCACGATCCTCTCGGCGTCCGCCACGCCCCCCGCCGGACCCGTCACAGCCTCCGCGCCCTCCGTCACGGCCCCTTGACCCGGCCCGCACGGCCGCCAATGCCACGTCGTCAGGACGTGCCCGTCGTCCCCCTCGTCCCCGGCGACGGTCCCGGGAACCAGCTCGACCTCGGTGCCCACGCTGAGATCCGCGGCGCTGACGCCGGGCGCAGCCTGCCCGAGGACCACCATCCGTTCCTCCGCCAGCTCCACGGCGACCAAGGCGTACGGCCGCCACTCGGCCTCCGGATCGGAGACGTAGGGGGAGGGCGGGCGGTAGCGCGCGTCGGTGTAGGACCAGACCGTGCCGCGCCGGGACAGCGGCACCTTCACCAGCTCGTCACTCCCGCACGCGGGGTTGCGGCAGAAGGCGTCCTCGCGGGGGAAGAACACCGCACCACAGGCCCGGCAGCGCGTCCCCAGCAGCCGGAAGCCCGCCGCGTCCTGATCGAACCACCCCGGCACCACCGGCTTCCGTGTCTGTGCCACAGACCCTCCTCGACCGCAGACCGACCACAACGGAGCACAACGAAACTGACCGAACGCAACGCCACTGACCGAACGCAACGGAACTGACCGAGCACAACGCCACTGACCGAACGCAACGGAACTGACCGAACGCAATGGAATTGACGGAACGGTTGGCACTATTGGAACTGCTGGAGCTCAAAAACTGACGGAACGTCAGGAGTGTGACACGCTGCCGCCCCGCGCGGAACCCCGGTACAGTCGCCGGGCGATCAAGCCGTTCACGAGGGGGAGCGCCCGTGACCGAAGCCGCCCGTACCGACGCCCGTCCCGCACCCACGGCAGCTGCGACGCCCGCCGTACGGCTCACCGCCGTCACCAAGGAATTCGGTGCGCTGCGTGCCGTCGACGGCGCCGAGCTCACCATCGGGGCAGGCGAGTTCTTCTCCCTCCTCGGCCCCTCCGGCTCGGGCAAGACCACCCTGCTGCGCCTGATCGCCGGCTTCGAACGGCCCACCTCGGGCCGCATCGAACTCGCCGGGAGCGACGTCACCGCACTTCCGCCCAGCCGCCGCGACGTCCACACCGTCTTCCAGGACTACGCGCTCTTCCCCCATATGACCGTCGAGCAGAACGTCGCCTACGCGCTCACCGTCGCCGGGGTGCGCAAATCCGAACGCCTCGCCCGCGCCCGCGCGGCCCTGCGCACCGTACGCCTCGACGACCACGGCGCGCGCCGGCCCGACCGGCTCTCCGGCGGCCAGCGTCAGCGCGTCGCCCTGGCCCGCGCCCTGATCGACGACCCCGGGCTGCTGTTGCTCGACGAACCCCTCGGTGCGCTCGACCTCCAGCTGCGGCAGGAGATGCAGCGTGAACTCCAGAGCATCCAGCGCGCCACCGGTGTCACCTTCCTCCTCGTCACCCACGACCAGGAGGAGGCGCTGACGCTCAGCGACCGCCTTGCCGTGCTCGACCGCGGCCGTATCGTGCAGACCGGCTCGCCGCTGGAGATCTATGACCGTCCGGCCACCGCGTTCGTCGCGGGCTTCATCGGTACCACCAATCTGCTGCGCGACCAGGCCGCGGTCCGTGTGATCGGCGCCCCGGGCACGTACAGCCTCCGCCCCGAGCGGATCCGGATCGTCGCTCTGGACGGCCCGAACGGCGGCCCGAACGGCGTCCCGGCACCGGGGGAGCGGTGTGTGCCCGGCAGGGTCACCGAGATCGCGCACGTCGGTGCCCACACGCGCGTGGTGGTCCGCCTCGACGCAGGCGACGACCAGCTCACCGCCGTGCGGCTGAACTCCACGGACCTGCCAGACGCCGCCCGTCCGGGCGCCGCAGTCCATCTGCTGTGGAACACCGCCGACGCCTTTCCGGTGCCCGGCTGAAGCCGGTGCCCAGGTGAAGCCGGTCCCGCGGCTGAGGCCGGTTCCCCAGCTCAGGTTGCTTGCCCCGCCGAGGCCGCCGCCTGCCTGAAGGATCGTCGTACAACGCACCGGGGCGCATCCCGGTTCCCGACGCGCTCTGGTGGCAGACGGTCAGCTTCCGGATACTGGCGGGGCTCGACAGCCGTGTGCGACAGCGGGAGTTCACCATGCGTAACGCGAATCCGTGGAAGGCCGCAGTGGCGGCCGGGGTCCTGCTGCTGGCCGTCGCCTGCGGCTCCGGCGGCGGAACGGACGGCGGGGGAGCCGCCGAACGGAAGAGCGTCGGCAAGGGCGAGGGCCGCGTCGACATCATCGCCTGGGCCGGATATGCCGAGGACGGCTCCAACGACCCCAAGGCCGACTGGGTGCACCCCTTCGAGAAACAGACCGGCTGCAAGGTCAACACCAAGACCGCCGGGACCTCCGACGAGATGGTCTCGCTGATGAAGACCGGCCAGTACGACACCGTGTCCGCCTCCGGCGACGCCACTCTGCGGCTGATCGCCGCCGGGGACGTGGCGCCCGTCAACACCCGTCTGGTGCCGAACTACCGCGACATCTTCAGCGGCCTGAAGATGCGCCCGTTCAACTCCAAGGACGGGAAGATGTACGGCATCCCGCACGGCCGCGGCGCCAATCTGCTGATGTACCGCACCGACAAGGTCTCCCCGGCTCCCGACTCCTGGAAGGCCGTCTTCGACGGCGCGGCGAAGTACGCGGGCAAGGTCACCGCCTACGACTCGCCCATCTACATCGCCGACGCCGCCCTCTACCTGATGAAGACCCGTCCCGCACTCGGCATCAAGGACCCGTACGCCCTGGACCGCACCCAACTCGACGCCGCAGTGGCCCTGTTGAAAAAGCAGCGGCAGCAGATCGGCGAATACTGGAGCGACTACCAGAAGGAAGTCACCGCCTTCAAGGGCGGCGACAGCGTCGTCGGCACCACCTGGCAGGTCATCGCCAACACCGCCGCCGCGGAAAAGGCCCCCGTCAAGGCGGTCCTCCCCAAGGAGGGGGCCACCGGCTGGTCCGACACCTGGATGGTCTCCGCCAAGGCCGCTCACCCCAACTGCGCCTACAAGTGGCTCAACTGGATCGTCTCCCCGAAGGTGAACGCCCAGGTCGCCGAGTACTTCGGCGAGGCGCCCGCCAACGCCAAGGCGTGCAAGGAGACCGCCGACCCCCGTCACTGCGCCGTCTACCACGCCGATGACGAGGCCTACTACCGCCGCGTCCACTTCTGGACCACCCCCGTCCCGCAGTGCCTCGACGGCCGCAGGAACGTCAAGTGCACCGACTACGCGGAGTGGACCCGTGCCTGGACGGAGATCAAGGGCTGAGCGCGGGCGCCCGGGTGTCCGCCACGCGCCATGAGCCCCGCGCCCGCGGCCGGCTCGCCGCGCTCCTCGCCCCGCCCCTCCTGTGGCTGGTCCTCGCCTACCTCGGCTCTCTCGCCGTCCTCCTGCTCTCCGCCTTCTGGACCACCGACCCCTTCACCTCGGATGTCGTCCACACCTGGACCACCGACAACTTCCGCGACATCCTCACCACCCCCGTCTACCGCACCGTCGCCCTGCGCACCCTTGGTATCGCCGTCGCCGTCACGCTCCTCGACGCCCTGCTCGCGCTGCCGATGGCCTTCTTCATGGCGCGGGTGGCGGCCGGCCGGCTGCGCCGCGCCCTGCTGGTGGCCGTGCTGACCCCGCTGTGGGCCGGCTATCTGGTCAAGGCGTACGCCTGGCGGGTGATGCTCGGCGAGCACGGCATCATCAACGCGGCACTCGCCCCGCTCGGCCTGCACGGCCCCGGATACGGCACGGCCGCCGTCGTGCTCGTGCTCGCCTACCTCTGGCTGCCGTACATGATCCTGCCGGTCCACGCCGCCCTGGAACGGCTGCCCGCCCACCAACTGGAGGCCTCCGCCGACCTCGGTGCGGGCACCGTACGGACCCTGCGCTCCGTCGTCGCCCCCGCCGTCCGTCCCGCGCTCCTGGCGGGTTCCGTCTTCACCTTCTCGCTCTCCCTCGGGGACTACCTCACCGTGCAGATCGTCGGCGGCCGCACCCAGCTCCTGGGCAATGTCATCGCCTCCCAGGTCACCCTCGACCTGCCGCTCGCGGCGGCGCTCTCCGCGGTCCCGGTCGCCCTCGTCGTCTGCTACCTCGCCGCCGTCCGCCGGGCCGGCGCGCTCGACTCGCTCTGACCTGAACCGAAGGAGGCAGCCGGATGCATCTCACCCGCACCGCCCGGATCGTCCTCGGCTGCCTCACGGCCGCCGGTCTCGCCCTGATCTACCTCCCCCTCCTCCTGGTTCTGCTCAACTCCGTCAACGCCGACCCCTCGTTCGCCTGGCCGCCCCGCGCGCTGACCGGCGAGTGGTGGAGCCGCGCCCTGCACAGCGCGGGCGCCCGCGACGCCCTGTGGACCTCGCTGCGGGCGGGCCTCGGCGCCACCGTCGTCGCCCTGGTCCTCGGCTCGCTCGCGGCCTTTGCCGTGCACCGCCACCGCTTCTTCGGACGGCAGACCGTCTCGTTCCTGATGGTGCTGCCGATCGCCCTGCCCGGCATCGTCACCGGCATCGCCCTCAACGCCGCCTTCCGCACCGTCCTCGCGCCGCTGGGCATCGGCTTCGGGCTCTTCACGGTCGTGGTCGGCCATGCCACCTTCTGCGTCGTCATCGTCTTCAACAACGTCGCCGCCCGGCTCCGCCGCATCGCCCCGTCCCTGGCCGAGGCCTCCGCCGACCTGGGCGCCCGCCCCTGGCAGACCCTGCGGTACGTCACCTTCCCGGCGCTGCGCCCGGCGCTGTTCGCCGGCGCGCTGCTGGCCTTCGCGCTCTCCTTCGACGAGGTCGTGGTGACCACCTTCACGGCGGGCGCGGGCACCAAGACGCTGCCGATCTGGATCTACGAGAACCTGGCCCGCCCCCACCAGGCGCCGGTCGTCGATGTGCTCGCCGCGCTGCTGATCGCCCTGTCGGTCATCCCGGTGTACGCCGCCCAGCGACTCTCGTCGGACACCGCCGGCGGCCGGCTGTGAGCACACGGCCCGGCGGCCGGCTCCGAGCGCACGGCACAGGTTCCCCGAAAGGGTGACTCCGCGGACTTTCATCGAACCGGACGCGGTCCGGCCGCGTCCCTCACAGCAGGGTCCGGGGCACGGGATCGACGGGGGTGATTCGGTGCCCCGGCCCGTCGGCGGCGCGCGCGACCGGTCAGTGCCGTACGAGCGACCGCCGCGCGACCGGGAAGTCGAAGTAGGTGTCCGGAAACGTCTCCGGGGTGAAGGTGTAGTGCCACCACTCCTTGTCGTAGTTGACGAATCCGGCGCGCTCCAGGCCGTCCTTCAACAGCAGCCGGTTGGCCCGCTGTTCGCCCTTGATCCGCGGGTCGAGAGTGTGCGCCAGCGTGTCGAAGCAGTCGAAGCCGGTGCCCATGTCCAGCGAATTGTCCGGGAAGCGGGCCGCCTTCGGGCCGTAACACGAGGACAGAGACTCCCCGGGGACATACGGCCTGGTCGGCAGCGCGGGCAGCCGCACCAGCGTCAGATCGAGGGTGCTGCCCCGGCTGTGCCCGGACTTCTCCGCGATATAGCCGTCCCGGAACAGCGTCGACTTGTCGACCCGCGGATAGAACTCGGCCTTCATCCGCTGGTCGCCGAGGTCCTTGGCCCAGGACACGAAGTGGTCCACGGCGCGCTGCGGGCGGTAGCAGTCATAGACCTTGAGGGAGTACCCGCGGCGCAGGAACGAGCGCTGTGCCAGGTGCAACGCCCGTGCCGCGTCCCGGGTCAGCAGGCACATCGGCGCCCGGTAGCCGGTCACCGGCACGCCCATGAAGTCGTGCGGGGTGAAGTAGCGCATCTCCTGGATGACGGTGGGATCTACGTCCCGCAGCGCGACGAACTCCGCAGGTGCCTTGGGCCCGTTGCCCGGCAGCGACGACGGCGCCGGACGGTGCGGGACGGTATCCGCCGCCGCACCCGAAGGGACAGCGGCCACAGTGATCAGCGCGGCGGCAGCGGCAGCAAGGCCGCGCAGCGCGGCAGCAAGTCTCGGCATGGCCCCCGTTTACCAGGCGCGGCAGGGAGGAGGGAAGCCCCGCCGCACAACTGCTCAACTGCGTAACCGCACGACCGCGCAACCACTCCGCCGCGCGGCCCGCCCCGCCCCGTAGCTCGCTCCGCCTCCCCCCAGCCCGCTACGCCCCCACCCCGTCCTCCAACCCCCGCACCCGCACCGGATACCCCACCGCGCCCCCGTCCCGCCGCTCCACCACGACCCGGCCGCCCGACCGCCGCGAGGTGAAGCGCTCCACCGTCGGCCGCTGCCAGCCGTCCCCGGCGTCCGGCACCACCAGCCCGCTGCCCCCGCGCCCGGCGACCGGCGCCCACACCTCCAGCTCCGTCCCGCCGTCCGCACCCGCCACCGGCAGCACCGCACCGGCCCGCGCCAGCACCGGAATCCGCGACAGCGGCGCCTCCACCCACACCTGCCCGGGACCGTCGTACGCGCGCCCGGTCGCGGTGTCGTACCACCGGCCGCGCGGCAGCCGCACCGGCCGCCGGGTCACCCCCGCCGCCAGCACCGGCGCCACCAGCAGTGCGTCCCCCAGCAGAAAGGCGTCCTCGCAGTCCCGTAGGGCCCGGTCCCGCGCCGCGCTCCACCACAGCGGCCGGACATACGGCGCCCCGGTCAGCCGCGCCAGCTGCCCCAGCGTCC
The DNA here is from genome assembly GCF_028870195.1 of Streptomyces sp. G7(2002). Classification (NCBI taxonomy): domain Bacteria; kingdom Bacillati; phylum Actinomycetota; class Actinomycetes; order Kitasatosporales; family Streptomycetaceae; genus Streptomyces; species Streptomyces sp. G7(2002). Next base: position 1,654,699 of record NZ_CP102609.1, on the reverse strand, counting down.
CGAAGTACGGCAGCAGCCGCTGCCGCTCACGCAACGCCGTACGGGCATGTGCGAGCACCTCGCTCCCGTACTCCCAGGGCTCCCGCCGCCCCGCCCCTATCGCCGAATGCGTACGGAACAGCGGCATATAGGCGCCCAGTTGGAACCACCGCAGATACAGCTCCGGACACGGCACCCCGGAGAACCCGCCGATATCGGGACCGCTGTACGGCACCCCGCACAGCCCCAGCCCCAGCACCAGTGACAGCGACGCCCGCAGCCCCGGCCAGCCCGTCGCCACATCGCCCGACCAGCTGCCGCCGTAGCGCTGCAGCCCGGCCCAGCCCGAACGCGAGAAGAGGAACGGGCGCTCGGCCGGCCGCAGTTCGCACAGCCCCTCGAAACCGGCCCGCGCCATGGCCAGGCCGTAGACGTTGTGCGCCTCCCGGTGGTCGCCCCCCCGCCCCTCCAGCGCATGCCGTGCCGAGCGCGGAAGGGTCCGTTCCCCGAACGCGGCGAAGGAGGCCGGCTCGTTCATGTCGTGCCAGACCCCCGCGAAGCCCTGCGCCAGCCGCTCCGCGTACAGCGCACCCCACCACTTGCGCACCCGTGCGTCGGTGAAATCCGGATACACCGACTCGCCCGGCCACACCACCCCGCGCACCTCGCGCCCCCGCGCGTCCCGCACAAAGGCGTCCGCCACCACCCCGCCCTCGTACACGATGTCCCCCGGCTCGGCCTTCACCGCCGGATCCACGATCGACACCAGCCGCACCCCGTCCGCGCGCAACTCCCGGGCCAGTCCCGGAAGATCCGGATAGCGCTGCCGGTCGACCGTGAAGACCCGGTGCCGGTCGTAGTGGTCGATGTCCAAATGGACGGCGGACAGCGGAAGTTCCCGCTCCTTGTAGCCGGCCACCACCCGGCGCACCTCGGCCTCCCCGCCGAAGCCCCAACGGGCGTGCTGATATCCCAGCGCCCACTGCGGCGGCAGCGCGGGCGCCCCGGTCAGCGCCGTCCAGACCTGCAGCACCCGGGCCGGGGACCCGGCCAGCACCCAGTAGCGCAGCGGCCCGCCGTCCATCCGCAGCTCACAGGTGCCCGGCCGGTCATGGCCCGAGCCCGCCCCCTCCGCGCCCTCGCGCAGCGTGACCCGGCCGTCCCAGGAATTGTCGTGAAAGACCAGATGTGTACCGGCGTCCGCCACCACCAGCTGCACCGGCATCGTCAGCGACAGCGGATCGTCGCCCGGCTCGAAGGCCCCGCCCGGATCGGTGTTCCACAGCCGGTACGCACCGTCCCGCAGCCGTGGCCCGTGTGCCCGGCCGCCCAGCCCGAAGAACCGGCCGTCGGCGGCCACCTCAGAGCGCTGCACCCAGCGCGAGACACCGCACCCCTCCGGCCGCCCGGTGCGCTCATCCGCCCCCTCGTCGCCCGCCCGGTCCCACCAGCGCGGCGGCAACTCCCGCCGCAGCACCGCCCCGCCGGGCGTCCGCACCTCCACCGCGCCGTGCCGGGAGACCACCACCAGCACCCGCTCGGAGACCACCCGCCAGCCGCCCTCCGTATCGGGCTCCAGCACCGCCCGCGCATCCACCTCCGGGCACGCCCCGGCCAGCGCGTACGACGGCTCCGGCTCGGCACCGTCCCAGCCGCAGAACACCGCACCGCCCGCGGCCACCCGCACTCGCAGCGACGACCGCGCGAAATGGATCATGCCGCCGCCCGGCTGGGGCTCCGCCCTCAGCGCCGGCCCCGGTACCCGCGCCCGTTCCGCACCGCGCCGCGGCAGCGCCCGGGCATCCGTTCTCCAGGCCCGCCACGCCGAGCGCACGGACCGCAGTCCCTGCGCCGGTCCGACCGCCCTGATCATCCGTACCGACCGCACCAGATCCCGCCCGTCCATACCGGTCAGCCTGCCATTGACGGGCGGGTGTGCGGGCATCGTTCAACTGCCGTTCACCTGCACCGGGTCACGCTCGGCCACCTTCAGGCCCGGGGCTCGCCCCCGATGGCCGAATCCCGCCACGGCCCCGGCCACCCGCCCCCGCGCCACATGGCGGCACCACATCCGCCACCCCCCGAATGTGGGGAGTCCACCCTGGTGCACAAGTCGATCACATGGCATCGTCCAGGCAAGCCGTGTCACGCGCACACGCCCACCCACTGGGCCGGGGGACCCCCACCGCTGTGCGCGCCCGACGCCCACGACGCGTATCGCCCGGGAGCCGCATCATGACCACCGCACCGCAGTCCGCCCACCAGCCGGAACCGCTCTGGCAACCAGGCCCGGACCGCATCGCCGGCGCACAGGTCACCCGCTTCCACACCTGGGCGGCCGCGCACCACGGCGCACCCGCCCCCACCCCCGGCGACCCCGCCACGAGCTACGCCGACCTGCACCACTGGTCCGTCAGCGACCTCCCCGCCTTCTGGCAGGCCACCGCGGAGTGGTTCGACGTCCGCTTCGCCACCCCGTACGAGACCGTCCTCGCCGACCGTGCGATGCCCGGCGCCCGCTGGTTCCCCGGCGCCACCCTCAACTACGCCGAGCACGCACTGCGCGCCGCGGAGGACCCGGCCCGCGCCGACGCACCCGCGCTGCTGTACGTCGACGAGACCCATGAGCCGACCCCCGTCACCTGGACTGACCTGCGCGCCCAGGTCGGCTCGCTGGCCGCCGAGCTCCGCCGCCTCGGCGTCCGCCCCGGCGACCGCGTCAGCGCCTACGTCCCGAACATCCCGCAGGCCGTCGTCGCGCTCCTCGCCACCGCCGCGGTCGGCGCCGTATGGACCTCCTGCGCCCCCGACTTCGGCGCCCGCAGCGTGCTGGACCGCTTCCAGCAGATCGAACCGGTCGTCCTGTTCACCGTCGACGGCTACCACTACGGCGGCAAGGAACACGACCGCCGCGACACCGTCGCCGAACTCCGCAACGAACTGCCCACCCTGCGCGCCGTCGTCCACATCCCGCTGCTCGGCACCCCCGCCCCCGAAGGCGCCGTGAACTGGTCGGACCTGACCTCGAACGACACCGAACCGGTCTTCGAACAGGTCCCGTTCGACCACCCGCTGTGGGTCCTGTACTCCTCCGGCACCACCGGCCTGCCCAAGGCCATCGTCCAGTCCCAGGGCGGCATCCTGCTCGAACACCTCAAGCAGACCGGCCTGCACTGCGACCTCGGCCCCGAGGACCGGTTCTTCTGGTACACCTCCACCGGCTGGATGATGTGGAACTTCCTCGTCGCCGGCCTCCTGGTGGGCTCCACGATCGTGCTCTACGACGGCAGCCCCGGCCACCCCGACATCTCCGCCCAGTGGCGGGTCGCCGAAACCACCCGCGCCACCGTCTTCGGCACCTCCGCCGCCTACGTCATGGCCTGCCGCAAGGCCGGTATCCACCCGGCCCGCGACCTCGACCTCTCCGCCATCACCTGCGTCGCCACCACCGGCTCCCCGCTCCCGCCGGACGGCTTCCGCTGGCTGCACGACTGCTTCACGGAGGGCGGCACCGACCTGTGGACCGCCTCCGTCAGCGGCGGCACCGACGTCTGCAGCTGCTTCGCCGGCGCCGTCCCCACCCTCCCCGTCCACATCGGCGAACTCCAGGCAGCCTGCCTCGGCACCGACCTGCAGGCCTGGGACCCCCAGGGCAAACCGGTCATCGACGAGGTCGGCGAACTCGTCGTCACCAACCCCATGCCGTCCATGCCCACCCGCTTCTGGAACGACCCCGACGGCACCCGCTACCACGACAGCTACTTCGACATGTACCCCGGAGTCTGGCGGCACGGCGACTGGATCACCGTCACCCCCCGCGGCAGCGTCGTCATCCACGGCCGCTCCGACTCCACCCTCAACCGCCAGGGCGTCCGGATGGGCTCCGCCGACATCTACGAAGCCGTCGAACGGCTCCCCGAGATCCGCGAATCCCTCGTCATCGGCCTGGAACTCCCCGACGGCGGCTACTGGATGCCGCTCTTCGTCCACCTCGCCCCCGGCGCCACCCTCGACGACGCCCTCCGCGACCGCGTCAAGCGCACCATCCGCGAAGAGCTCTCCCCACGGCACGTCCCCGACGACATCATCGAAGCCCCCGGCGTACCGCACACCCTCACCGGCAAGCGCATCGAGGTCCCGGTCAAACGCCTCCTCCAGGGCACCCCCCTCGACAAGGCCGTCAACCCCGGCTCCGTCGACAACCTCGAACTGCTCCGCTTCTACGAGCAGGTGGCCCGCGACCGCGCCACCGACCGCACGAAGTAGGCCCGCCCGGCGCCGGACCGGAGGCCCGCACGGCCTCCGGCCCGGCGCCCGGCCGCATTGTCAGACCCCCCGATTACTCTCAGTGACAAGTGGCGTCCGGCCCGCACACGCTCAGCGCCGGACGCATCTCACCAGGGGGAGTCATGACAGCCACGTCCAAGTACACCGACCAGTCCGCCGCCCGCCGCAAACTACGCCGCGAAGTCCCCAGCGCCGCCGCAGTCCTGGCCGACGAGCAGGACTTCCGCGCCATGCGCCGCTACCGCACCTTCCCGTTCGACGACCACCGCAGCTACCTCCAGCAGATGGAGCGCCTGCTGCGTACCCTCGCCTCCCAGGGCGTGCTCACGACCATCAGCCTCTTCGACCCGCTCGCCTACGAGAAATACTGCGCCGACCTCGCCCTGGACCCCGACCGCCCCGACAGCCGCAGCCGCTACACCGCCGAAGTCGCCCGCACCGGCGCGACATTGACCTACCAGGGCGAACCGCTGAGCCGGCTGCTCCCGCTGCTCGTCGAAGAAGCCGGCCGCCAGGCGACCTGGGACCACGCCTCCGCCGTCCTGGCCCGCGCCGGCGACTGCCCGGAGTGCGGCGAAGACCTCGCCCACGCCGCCTTCGCCCGCGCCACCCAAGCCCTCCAGCAGCTCCTCGAAACCCTCGGCAGCGGCACCCACCACCTCGTCTGCTCCGTCGCCACCGGAGACCCGTCCCTCCTGGCGGTCCTGCAAGCCACCGCCCAGGAGGGCACCCGGCGCCGGCTCGCCGAATCCGACACCCTCATCTTCTGCACGGTCCTCGCCGCCGGCTTCGCCCTGCGCACCCCCGGCGGCATCGTCTCCCGCACCACCCACGGCCCCGCCGACCACGACACCACCGGCGACCCCGCCCAGGACACGGTCCGCGGCTGGTCCCTCCGCGACTCCTGGCCCCGCGCCCTCAGCGCCGCCGAGGTCTTCACCGCCTACTGCACCGACGCCGACACCGGCGAACCGATCCCACCCGAGCACGGCGTCGACTACGCCCCCGGCCTCCCCCTCACACCCCCACCCGACCCCCACCACCACGACTGACCGCACCGCCCACCGCAACAGCACGGCCGCCCCGCCACAAAGGGCGGGACGGCCATCAACGCTCCTGCGACGCACGCGCCGCGCGCGGTCACTCCCCGGAGAGCACCGCCTGCGCGGCGGCCCGCGCATCGTCGGCGGTGTCCGCGGCACGCGCCGCGGCCGCCGCCCGCTCACACTGCGCCAGCGTGTGCTTCGACAGCGTGGACCGTACGTAGGGAATCGACGCCGCACCCATCGAAAGGCTGGTCACACCGAGCCCCGTCAGCACACACGCCAACAGCGGATCGGAGGCCGCCTCACCACAGACGCCACAGCTCTTGCCCTCGGCCTTCGCGGCCTCGGCCGACACCGCCACGAGGTCCAGCAGCGCCGGCTGCCAGGGATCCTGCAGCCGCGAGACGGCACCCACCTGACGGTCGGCGGCAAAGGTGTACTGCGCCAGGTCATTGGTCCCCAGCGAAAGGAACTCGACCTCCTGCAGAATCGACCGCGCCCGCAGCGCCGCGGACGGGATCTCCACCATCGCCCCGAACTTCGCCTGCAGCCCGGCCTCCCGGCATGCGTCCGCGAACGCCTTGGCGTCGATCCGGTCCGCCACCATCGGCGCCATGACCTCGAGGTAGACCGGCAGCCCCTCGGCCGCCTTCGCCAGCGCCGTCAGCTGCGTACGCAGCACATCGGGGTGGTCCAGCAGCGTCCGCAGACCCCGCACACCCAGCGCGGGGTTGGGCTCATCGGCCGGCGTCAGGAAGTCCAGCGGCTTGTCGGCCCCGGCGTCGAGCACCCGCACCACGACCCGCCCCTCGGGGAAGGCCTCCAGCACCTTGCGGTACGCATCGACCTGCTTCTCCTCGGACGGCGCCTTCTTGCTGTCGTCCAGGAAAAGGAACTCGGTACGGAAGAGCCCGACACCCTCGGCCCCGGCCTCGACCGCCGCGGCCACATCACCGGGCCCGCCGACATTCGCCAGCAGCGGCACCTTGTGCCCGTCGGAGGTGGCCCCCGGACCGGACGACGCCGCCAGCGCCGCCTTCCGCTCCGCCGCGGCCTGCTCCAGCGCCGCCCGCTTCTCGGAGCTCGGCTCCACGAAGACCTCACCGGTGCTGCCGTCGACGGCGATGACCGTGCCCTCGACGAGCTCACCCGCACCGGGCAGCGCGACGATCGCCGGCACCCCCAGCGCCCGCGCAAGAATCGCGCTGTGGCTGGTCGGCCCGCCCTCCTCGGTCACGAACCCGAGCACCAGCGTCGGGTCGAGCAACGCCGTGTCGGCCGGCGCCAGATCGCGCGCGATCAGCACATACGGCTCGTCACTGTCCGGCACACCCGGCATCGGCACACCCAGCAGCCGCGCGACGATACGGTTCCGCACGTCATCGAGGTCGGCCACCCGGCCCGCGAGGTACTCACCGGCACCCGCCAGCAGCGCCCGGTAGGCTGCGAACGCGTCATAGACACCGCGCTCGGCGGTGCTGCCGACGGCGATCCGCCGCTCGACATCCGCCATCAGCTCGGGGTCCTGCGCCATCATGGCCTGTGCCTCCAGCACGGCCTGCGCCTCACCGCCCGCCAGATTTCCCCGAGCTATCAGGTCAGCAGCCACAGCTTCCACGGCCTGACGGGCACGCCCCTGTTCGCGCTCCGCCTCGTCCGCCGGAATCTGCTTGGCCGGCGGCTCAAGAACCGCCGTGCCCATGTGCCGCACCTCGCCGATCGCCACACCATGGCTGACGCCGACGCCTCGCAGCGTTGTCTCCATTGCACCCGTCTCCGGTTGATGCGACGGCCCGCGCCGCCGCGATGGATGTCGTACCTGCCGTTGGGGGGAGCCCCCGGCGCTACTGCCAGGAGAAGAGCTGGTCGCCCGCCTTGACGTCGCCGTCCTCACGCACCTCGCCGAGCGAGTCCGCAGTGGCCTCCAGCGCGACGACCGGGCACACCGGCGACTTCCCGGCCTGCTCCACAGCGGCCGGGTTCCAGCGCACGACCTCCTGGCCGCGGGTAACGGTGTCGCCCTTGTTCACGAGCAGCTCGAAGCCCTCGCCATTGAGCTGAACGGTGTCAATACCGAGGTGGGTGAGCACACCGTGCCCCTCGGAGTCGACGACGACGAACGCATGCGGGTGCAGCGATACGAGGACACCGTCCACGGGCGAAACAGCGGCGGACGGCTCACGCACCGGATCGATGGCGGTACCGGGACCCACCATCGCTCCGGAGAACACCGGGTCGGGCACAGCCGCGAGTCCGATGGCGCGTCCGGCAAGAGGGGACGTCACGGTGGTCATGGGAAGCCTCCCAGGGGTGGAGATTCATCAGGCCGCCGTCACTACCTGTCCTGGACGGCGCACCGTTCAGAAGCGTAAGTCATAAGAACTGACGGTTCCGCATGAGAGACGCCGGTTGCAGTCCGCGAGTCCCGCCGAATCGATTTGCCTCGCCCACACCAGAGCTGTACTGTCTGACACCTGCCCCGGACAGCCAGGACGCAATCGACTGCGTCCGGTTGAGGTGGGCGGCACTCCTAGCGTCTTGATCGCGACTCAAGAATTGCGCTTTCTGCATGCCTGCGGAAAAGCAGCGGTTCGGAAGCCGGAAAAGGCCTGATAGAGTGTGAAACACCGAAGGGAAGCGCCCGGAGATCCTGGTGAAACAGGCACAAAGGAAGCGTCCGTTCCTTGAGAACTCAACAGCGTGCCAAAAGTCAACGCCAGATATGTTGATACCCCGTCCACCGGAAACACTCCGGAGGATGAGGTTCCTTTGAAAAGCCCACCACGGCCCATGCGGTCGGGGTGGCACACACAGCGAGGACGCTGTGAACGAGAGGGCTTATTCCGCCCACTCGTTCCGCTCTCGTGTGTGTTGACCCGATTACGGGTAAACATTCACGGAGAGTTTGATCCTGGCTCAGGACGAACGCTGGCGGCGTGCTTAACACATGCAAGTCGAACGATGAACCTCCTTCGGGAGGGGATTAGTGGCGAACGGGTGAGTAACACGTGGGCAATCTGCCCTTCACTCTGGGACAAGCCCTGGAAACGGGGTCTAATACCGGATACGACTACCGACCGCATGGTCTGGTGGTGGAAAGCTCCGGCGGTGAAGGATGAGCCCGCGGCCTATCAGCTTGTTGGTGGGGTGATGGCCTACCAAGGCGACGACGGGTAGCCGGCCTGAGAGGGCGACCGGCCACACTGGGACTGAGACACGGCCCAGACTCCTACGGGAGGCAGCAGTGGGGAATATTGCACAATGGGCGAAAGCCTGATGCAGCGACGCCGCGTGAGGGATGACGGCCTTCGGGTTGTAAACCTCTTTCAGCAGGGAAGAAGCGAAAGTGACGGTACCTGCAGAAGAAGCGCCGGCTAACTACGTGCCAGCAGCCGCGGTAATACGTAGGGCGCAAGCGTTGTCCGGAATTATTGGGCGTAAAGAGCTCGTAGGCGGCTTGTCACGTCGGATGTGAAAGCCCGGGGCTTAACCCCGGGTCTGCATTCGATACGGGCAGGCTAGAGTTCGGTAGGGGAGATCGGAATTCCTGGTGTAGCGGTGAAATGCGCAGATATCAGGAGGAACACCGGTGGCGAAGGCGGATCTCTGGGCCGATACTGACGCTGAGGAGCGAAAGCGTGGGGAGCGAACAGGATTAGATACCCTGGTAGTCCACGCCGTAAACGTTGGGAACTAGGTGTGGGCGACATTCCACGTCGTCCGTGCCGCAGCTAACGCATTAAGTTCCCCGCCTGGGGAGTACGGCCGCAAGGCTAAAACTCAAAGGAATTGACGGGGGCCCGCACAAGCAGCGGAGCATGTGGCTTAATTCGACGCAACGCGAAGAACCTTACCAAGGCTTGACATACACCGGAAAACCCTGGAGACAGGGTCCCCCTTGTGGTCGGTGTACAGGTGGTGCATGGCTGTCGTCAGCTCGTGTCGTGAGATGTTGGGTTAAGTCCCGCAACGAGCGCAACCCTTGTTCTGTGTTGCCAGCATGCCCTTCGGGGTGATGGGGACTCACAGGAGACTGCCGGGGTCAACTCGGAGGAAGGTGGGGACGACGTCAAGTCATCATGCCCCTTATGTCTTGGGCTGCACACGTGCTACAATGGCCGGTACAATGAGCTGCGATACCGCGAGGTGGAGCGAATCTCAAAAAGCCGGTCTCAGTTCGGATTGGGGTCTGCAACTCGACCCCATGAAGTCGGAGTTGCTAGTAATCGCAGATCAGCATTGCTGCGGTGAATACGTTCCCGGGCCTTGTACACACCGCCCGTCACGTCACGAAAGTCGGTAACACCCGAAGCCGGTGGCCCAACCCCTTGTGGGAGGGAATCGTCGAAGGTGGGACTGGCGATTGGGACGAAGTCGTAACAAGGTAGCCGTACCGGAAGGTGCGGCTGGATCACCTCCTTTCTAAGGAGCACTTCTTACTCGAACCTGGTTCGGGTCAGAGGCCAGTACGTCAGCGAATGTCTGATGCTGGTTGCTCATGGGTGGAACGTTGACTATTCGGCGCACTTGATTGGTTGTCACTAGTACTGCTTCGGCGTGGAACGTGGGGATTGATGGAGTGGGTCGGGCGCGCTGTTGGGTATCTGAGGGTACGGACTTGAGTCTGGACCTTCGCGATGCCGGCCCCAGTGAACTCAGCCTTCGGGTTGGGGTGGTGGGTGGCTGGTCGTTGCTTGAGAACTGCACAGTGGACGCGAGCATCTGTGGCCAAGTTTTTAAGGGCGCACGGTGGATGCCTTGGCACCAGGAACCGATGAAGGACGTGGGAGGCCACGATAGGCCCCGGGGAGCTGTCAACCGAGCTTTGATCCGGGGGTGTCCGAATGGGGAAACCCGGCAGTCGTCATGGGCTGTCACCCGCTGCTGAACACATAGGCAGTGTGGAGGGAACGCGGGGAAGTGAAACATCTCAGTACCCGCAGGAAGAGAAAACAACCGTGATTCCGGGAGTAGTGGCGAGCGAAACCGGATGAGGCCAAACCAGTCACGTGTGATACCCGGCAGGGGTTGCGTGGTTGGGGTTGTGGGAGTTCTCTTTTGCAGTCTGCCGGCTGTGAGGCAAGTCAGAAACCGTTGGTGTAGGCGAAGGACATGCGAAAGGTCCGGCGTAGAGGGTAAGACCCCCGTAGCTGAAACATCAACGGCTTGCTTGAGAACCACCCAAGTAGCACGGGGCCCGAGAAATCCCGTGTGAATCTGGCGGGACCACCCGTTAAGCCTAAATATTCCCTGGTGACCGATAGCGGATAGTACCGTGAGGGAATGGTGAAAAGTACCGCGGGAGCGGAGTGAAATAGTACCTGAAACCGTGTGCCTACAAGCCGTGGGAGCGTCGCTGTATGTGCTTGCACATGCAGTCGTGACTGCGTGCCTTTTGAAGAATGAGCCTGCGAGTTTGCGGTATGTTGCGAGGTTAACCCGTGTGGGGAAGCCGTAGCGAAAGCGAGTCCGAATAGGGCGTTGAGTAGCGTGCCCAAGACCCGAAGCGGAGTGATCTAGCCATGGGCAGGTTGAAGCGGAGGTAAGACTTCGTGGAGGACCGAACCCACCAGGGTTGAAAACCTGGGGGATGACCTGTGGTTAGGGGTGAAAGGCCAATCAAACTCCGTGATAGCTGGTTCTCCCCGAAATGCATTTAGGTGCAGCGTCGTGTGTTTCTTGCCGGAGGTAGAGCACTGGATAGGCGATGGGCCCTACCGGGTTACTGACCTTAGCCAAACTCCGAATGCCGGTAAGTGAGAGCGCGGCAGTGAGACTGTGGGGGATAAGCTCCATGGTCGAGAGGGAAACAGCCCAGAGCATCGACTAAGGCCCCTAAGCGTGTGCTAAGTGGGAAAGGATGTGGAGTCGCAGAGACAACCAGGAGGTTGGCTTAGAAGCAGCCATCCTTGAAAGAGTGCGTAATAGCTCACTGGTCAAGTGATTCCGCGCCGACAATGTAGCGGGGCTCAAGCACACCGCCGAAGTCGTGTCATTGCAGTAATACTCCCAACGGAGGCTGTGATGGGTAGGGGAGCGTCGTGTGCCGGGTGAAGCAGCCGTGGAAACGAGTTGTGGACGGTTCACGAGTGAGAATGCAGGCATGAGTAGCGATACACACGTGGGAAACGTGTGCGCCGATTGACTAAGGGTTCCTGGGTCAAGCTGATCTGCCCAGGGTAAGTCGGGACCTAAGGCGAGGCCGACAGGCGTAGTCGATGGACAACCGGTTGATATTCCGGTACCCGCTTTGAAACGCCCAATATCGAATCCATTAATGCTAAGGCCGTGAAGCCGGCCTGGAGTCTTCGGACAAAGGGACGTGGTGGAGCCGCCGATCCAAGGTGGTAGTAGGTAAGCGATGGGGTGACGCAGGAAGGTAGTCCAGCCCGGGCGGTGGTTGTCCCGGGGTAAGGGTGTAGCCCGTCATCTAGGCAAATCCGGATGACTTGAGGGTGAGACCTGATGCCGAGCCGATTGTGGTGAAGTGGATGATCCTATGCTGTCGAGAAAAGCCTCTAGCGAGTTTCATGGCGGCCCGTACCCTAAACCGACTCAGGTGGTCAGGTAGAGAATACCGAGGCGTTCGGGTGAACTATGGTTAAGGAACTCGGCAAAATGCCCCCGTAACTTCGGGAGAAGGGGGGCCATTGCTGGTGATGAGTCTTGCACTCTGAGCTGGTGGTGGCCGCAGAGACCAGCGAGAAGCGACTGTTTACTAAAAACACAGGTCCGTGCGAAGCCGTAAGGCGATGTATACGGACTGACGCCTGCCCGGTGCTGGAACGTTAAGGGGACCGGTTAGTCAACTTTCGGGTTGGCGAAGCTGAGAACTTAAGCGCCAGTAAACGGCGGTGGTAACTATAACCATCCTAAGGTAGCGAAATTCCTTGTCGGGTAAGTTCCGACCTGCACGAATGGCGTAACGACTTCTCGACTGTCTCAACCATAGGCCCGGTGAAATTGCATTACGAGTAAAGATGCTCGTTTCGCGCAGCAGGACGGAAAGACCCCGGGACCTTTACTATAGCTTGATATTGGTGTTCGGTTCGGCTTGTGTAGGATAGGTGGGAGACTTTGAAGCGGCCACGCCAGTGGTTGTGGAGTCATTGTTGAAATACCACTCTGGTCGTGCTGGATGTCTAACCTGGGTCCGTGATCCGGATCAGGGACAGTGTCTGGTGGGTAGTTTAACTGGGGCGGTTGCCTCCTAAAGAGTAACGGAGGCGCCCAAAGGTTCCCTCAGCCTGGTTGGCAATCAGGTGTTGAGTGTAAGTGCACAAGGGAGCTTGACTGTGAGACTGACGGGTCGAGCAGGTACGAAAGTAGGGACTAGTGATCCGGCGGTGGCTTGTGGAAGCGCCGTCGCTCAACGGATAAAAGGTACCCCGGGGATAACAGGCTGATCTTCCCCAAGAGTCCATATCGACGGGATGGTTTGGCACCTCGATGTCGGCTCGTCGCATCCTGGGGCTGGAGTCGGTCCCAAGGGTTGGGCTGTTCGCCCATTAAAGCGGTACGCGAGCTGGGTTTAGAACGTCGTGAGACAGTTCGGTCCCTATCCGCTGTGCGCGTAGGAGTCTTGAGAAGGGCTGTCCCTAGTACGAGAGGACCGGGACGGACGAACCTCTGGTGTGCCAGTTGTCCTGCCAAGGGCATGGCTGGTTGGCTACGTTCGGAAAGGATAACCGCTGAAAGCATCTAAGCGGGAAGCCTGCTTCGAGATGAGGACTCCCACCCCCTTTGAGGGGTTAAGGCTCCCAGTAGACGACTGGGTTGATAGGCCAGATATGGAAGCCCGGTAACGGGTGGAGTTGACTGGTACTAATAGGCCGAGGGCTTGTCCTCAGTTGCTCGCGTCCACTGTGTAGGTTCTGAAGTAACGACCTGTGTCTTTGCCGGGTTGGTTAACTTCATAGTGTTTCGGTGGTCATTGCGTTAGGGAAACGCCCGGTTACATTCCGAACCCGGAAGCTAAGCCTTTCAGCGCCGATGGTACTGCAGGGGGGACCCTGTGGGAGAGTAGGACGCCGCCGAACAAATTTTGAGAAAGCCCCTTCGGAACGAAAGTTCCGGAGGGGCTTTTTCGCGTTTCTGTGATCTTGGGACCCGCGGCACGGCGTCGCCGGCGGTACAGGTAAGGTCAAGGGGCATCGTTGGTACATTTCCCACAGGAGGCTTCCGCGTGGAGGTCCAGGAGACGCGGGTCCAGACGGATCGCGTCCTCACCATCCCGAATATCCTGAGCATGGCTCGCCTCCTCGGCGTGCCGTTGTTCCTGTGGTTGATCCTGTGGCCGGTATTCGGTGGCCCGAAGGCCGATGGCTGGGCGCTGCTGGTCCTCGCGCTGAGCGGCGTCAGTGACTATCTGGACGGCAAGCTCGCCCGGCGCTGGAACCAGATCAGCAGTCTGGGCCGGATCCTCGACCCGGCCGCCGACCGCCTCTACATCCTCTCCACCCTCGTCGGTCTGACCTGGCGCGAGATCCTGCCGGTCTGGCTGACCGCGGCGCTGCTGGCACGGGAACTGATGCTGCTCATCGCGATCGGATTCCTCGGACGCCACGGATACGGGCCTCCCCAGGTGAACTTCCTGGGCAAAGCGGCTACGTTCAACTTGATGTACGCCTTCCCGTTGCTCCTCCTGAGCAGCGGAAGCGGCTGGCTTCACACGCTTGCTGCGGTTTTCGGATGGGCGTTCGCAGGATGGGGTACGGCGCTGTACTGGTGGGCAGGAATCCTCTACGTGGTCCAGGTCCGCCGACTCATCAGAGCGGACTCCACGGCCGACTGAGCTTTCCGGACCGGCAGCTGGTGCCAAGGCCCGGCGCCCGTACGCGATAGCAGGAACAGTGGGCGTTCTGGACAAGTGAAGTCGGCAAGACCGTCGTCTCTTAGAGGAGGACGCTTCCGACATGAAGGCCGTTGTGATGGCCGGCGGCGAAGGAACACGCCTTCGCCCCATGACGTCCAGCATGCCCAAGCCCCTGCTTCCGGTCGTCAATAGGCCGATCATGGAGCATGTGCTCAGGCTGCTGAAGCGGCATGGTCTCAACGAGACCGTCGTGACCGTGCAATTCCTTGCCTCCCTCGTCAAGAACTATTTCGGCGACGGAGAAGAGCTCGGAATGGAGCTCACCTACGCCAATGAGGAAAAGCCGCTCGGCACCGCAGGCAGCGTGAAGAACGCCGAGGAAGCCCTCAAGGACGACGCCTTCCTCGTCATCTCCGGTGATGCCCTCACCGACTTCGATCTCACGGATCTGATCCGGTTCCACAAGGAAAAGGGCGCTCTTGTCACTGTCTGCCTCACGCGGGTCCCCAATCCGCTCGAGTTCGGCATCACCATCGTCGACGAGGCCGGCAAGGTCGAACGCTTCCTGGAAAAGCCCACCTGGGGTCAGGTCTTCTCGGACACCGTCAACACCGGCATCTACGTCATGGAGCCGGAGGTCTTCGACTATTTCGAGCCCGACGTGTCGGTCGACTGGTCCGGGGATGTCTTTCCGCAGCTCATGAAGGAAGGCAAGCCGATCTACGGCTATATCGCCGAGGGCTACTGGGAGGACGTCGGCACACATGAGAGCTATGTGAAGGCCCAGGCCGATGTGCTCGAAGGCAAGGTCGATGTCGAAATCGACGGCTTCGAGATCTCGCCGGGTGTTTGGGTCGCGGAGGGCGCCGAGGTCCATTCGGACGCGGTGCTGCGCGGTCCGCTGTACATCGGTGACTACGCCAAGATCGAAGCTGGAGTGGAGCTTCGTGAGCACACCGTCGTCGGCTCCAATGTCGTCGTCAAGAGCGGTGCGTTCCTCCACCGGGCCGTAGTGCACGACAACGTCTACATCGGTCAGCAGAGCAATCTGCGCGGCTGTGTGATCGGCAAGAACACCGACATCATGCGGGCCGCCCGGATCGAGGACGGCGCCGTCATCGGTGATGAGTGTCTGATCGGTGAAGAGTCGATCGTCCAGGGGAATGTGCGGGTCTATCCGTTCAAGACGATCGAGGCCGGTGCGTTCGTCAATACGTCGGTGATCTGGGAGTCCCGCGGCCAGGCGCATCTGTTCGGTGCCCGCGGGGTGTCCGGGATCCTCAATGTCGAGATCACACCGGAACTCGCGGTGCGGCTCGCGGGCGCGTATGCCACCACGCTGAAGAAGGGTTCCACGGTCACCACCGCGCGCGACCACTCCCGTGGTGCCCGGGCGCTCAAGCGTGCCGTGATCTCCGCGCTGCAGGCCAGCGCCATCGACGTACGCGACCTGGAGAACGTCCCGTTGCCCGTCGCCCGCCAGCAGACCGCGCGGGGCAGCGCCGGCGGGATCATGGTCCGTACGACGCCCGGTGTGCCGGACTCCGTGGACATCATGTTCTTCGACGAGCGGGGCGCCGACCTCTCGCAGGCCGGGCAGCGCAAGCTCGACCGGGTCTTCGCCCGCCAGGAGTACCGTCGCGCCTTCCCCGGCGAGATCGGTGATCTGATCTTCCCGGCCAGTGTTTTCGACTCCTACACCGGGTCGCTGCTGCGGGCCGTGGACACCACGGGCATCGCCGATTCCGGGCTGAAGGTCGTCGTGGACGCCTCCAACGGCAGCGCGGGCCTGGTGCTGCCCAGCCTTCTGGGACGGCTCGGTGTCGACTCCCTGACCATCAACCCCGGGCTCGATGAATCCCGGCCGACCGAGACCCCTGACGCCCGGCGTGCCGGGCTCGTCCGGCTCGGCGAGATCGTGGCCTCGGCGCGGGCCGCCTTCGGTGTGCGCTTCGACCCCGTCGGCGAGCGGCTCTCCCTCGTGGACGAGCGAGGCCGGATCATCGAGGACGACCGCGCACTGCTGGTCATGCTGGATCTGGTCGCGGCCGAGCGGCGCACCGGCCGGGTGGCGCTGCCGGTGACCACGACCCGGATCGCCGAGCAGGTGGCGGCGTATCACGGGACGCAGGTGGAGTGGACGACGACCTCGCCCGACGATCTGACCCGGGTGGGCCGCGCCGACGGCACGGTCTTCGGCGGGGACGGAATGGGCGGCTTCATCATTCCGGAGTTCAGCAGCGTCTTCGACGGCGCGGCCGCCTTCGTCCGGCTGATCGGTCTGGTCGCCCGTACCCAGCTCACGCTCAGCCAGATCGACGCACGGATCCCGCGGGCGCATGTCCAGCGCCGGGACCTGGCCACCCCCTGGGCCGTCAAGGGCCTGGTCATGCGGCATGTCGTCGAGGCCGCCGGCGACCGGGACGTGGACACCACCGACGGCGTGCGGGTCGTGGAGTCCGACGGCCGTTGGGTTCTGGTGCTGCCGGACCCCGCTGAGGCGGTGACGCACCTGTGGGCGGAAGGGCCGGATGACGCCTCCGCTCAGCAGCTGCTGGACGAGTGGTCCGCCGTGGTGGACAGCGCAGGACGCTGACCGGGGCTCCACCGGCGGGCCGTGAATCGGCACGCCGGTGGGGCCATTGGGAGACCGCGCGGCCGACGTGCGACGATGTGCGGCATGTCGCAGCAGCGCCCCGATCGGAGCAACCCGAACACGCCGGCCGCGCGCCCCGATGCGTCCATGTCGCTGCTGACCAACGTGATGGATCACAGTCTCGACGACGGATACGCCGAGGCCGCCGCGCGGAAGTCCGAAGCCGGGGTGCGAGGTCTGCCGCGTACTTTGCGGGCGAAGTTGGGTCTTGCGGCCGGTTTGGTGCTGGCCGCGATCGTCGTGACGGTGGGGGCGGCGCAGGCGCGGATATCAGCACCGACGCTCGCCAAGGAGCGCGAGGAACTGATCAACCGCATCCAGAAGGGCACCGGCGAGGCGGACGAACAGCAGAAGCGGGTCGATGCGCTCCGGGACGACGTCAGCAGGATGCAGCGCGACGCCCTGAAGAAGCACGGTGGCGACAAGGCCGAACTACTGGCCCTGCTGTCCGGCTCGACCCAGGTCACCGGTCCCGGTGTGAAACTCGTCGTGGACGATGCGAAGGGTGCGGCGTCCAGCGGCGGCGGTCCGCGCGAGAGCAGTGGTTTTTCGGACACCGGGCGGGTACGCGACAGGGATATGCAACGCGTTGTCAACGGCCTGTGGGCGTCCGGTGCGGAGGCCATCTCCGTCAATGGACAGCGGCTTACGTCACTCTCGGCGATCAGAGCCGCGGGAGACGCCATACTGGTCGACAACAAGCCACTGGTGCCGCCTTATACGGTGCTGGCGGTGGGGGACGGGCAGCGGCTGAGCACCGCGTTCCAGGACAGCGCCGACGGTCAGTACCTGCATGTGCTGCAGGAGAACTACGGCGTGCGCACCAGGATTTCCGCTGAGAACGAGGTCACGCTGCCGCCCGCGCCCAGCTTGATCGTACGTACCGCAAAGCCGCAGGCCGGTGCCGCCAAGGCGGACGGCGCCGACACAGGGAAGGGCACATCGTGATCGCCGTATTGGGCCTCATCGTGGGAGTCGTGGTCGGGCTTGTCGTCCGACCCGTGGTGCCGACGGTGGTCGAGCCCTACTTGCCGATCGCTGTCGTCGCGGCGCTGGATGCCGTGTTCGGCGGTCTGCGCGCCATGCTGGACGGCATCTTCGACGACAAGGTCTTTGTGGTCTCCTTCCTGTCGAATGTCGTCGTCGCCGCGCTGATCGTCTTCCTCGGCGACAAGTTGGGCGTCGGTGCTCAACTGTCCACCGGCGTCGTCGTGGTGCTGGGTATCCGGATCTTCTCCAACGCCGCCGCTATCCGCCGGCACGTCTTCAGGGCGTGAGGCGGATGACCGAGGACGAGACCCCGCAGCCGGGCAAGAAGCCGGAGCCGGAGAAGACGCCGGAGCCGGAGAACAAGCCGCAGCGGCCGGAGCTGGAGAAGAAGGCGGACCGGCCGGAGCCGGACGAGGAGCGCGGTCCGGCCGGCCGGCGGCCGATGCCGCCGGAGAGCCGGAACACCTCCGAGCCTGCGGAGTCCGGCGACGGAGCCGAGAGCCAGGAACCGGACAGTGCTGGACAGAAGCAGGGCAAAGGGGCAGACTCCTCGACTCCGGACGTCGTTGCCGATGGCGACGGGAGTGCGGAACGCCCGAAGACGGGTCGGGAGCGGCTCGTTGCGAGTCTGTGGCCGCCGCGGCTGACCCGGGCTCAACTGATCGTTGCGCTGCTCCTGTTCATTCTCGGTCTCGGCCTGGCAATTCAGGTACGTTCCACAAGTGACAGCAGTGCGCTGCGAGGTGCGCGCCAGGAGGATTTGGTGCGCATTCTGGACGAGCTGGACAATCGCTCCCAGCGGTTGACCGACGAACAGCGGCGCCTGGAAGGGCAGAAGACCGAGCTGGCGAACAGCTCGGACCAGGCCGAGGAGGCCCGTAAGCAGACCGTGGAGAAGGAACAGCAGCTGGGCGTGCTGGCCGGGACCGTCGCGGCGCAAGGGCCCGGCATCAACCTGACCATCGACGACCCGACGCACTCCGTCGAGGCGGACAAGCTGCTGGACACCATCCAGGAGCTGCGGGCGGCCGGCGCGGAGGCCATCCAGGTCAATGATGTCCGGGTCGTCGCGGACAGCTCCCTCTCGGATGTCCGGGGTGGCGTGGAGATCGACGGCAAGTCCGTCATGCAGCCGTTCCGCTTCAAGGTCATCGGCAAGCCGGAGGACTTGGAACCGGCGCTGAACATCCCCGGCGGAGTGGTCCAGACGCTGGAAAAGGAGCAGGCCAAGGTGTCTGTGACCCGTGAGGAGAAGATCATTGTGAACGCCTTGCGAGAGGCGAAGCGGCCTGACTACGCTCGGTTGTCATCTCAGTGAGGCGTGCACGTATGTCGAGTGCCCAGGAAGGGCATGAGGTAGCGGGGGGTCGACGCACTGTGCGTGTGGTGTGTGGTGGAAACTGTCTGAAGGCCACGGACGTTCACAGGATGTCCGGATGGGCCGGTGTGTGCATCGAGGGTTCGTCCTGCCCCACGGGCGGGTCTGTTTCGTTCAAGGGGAATCGCCCGTGAAGTTGTTTGGAAAGCTGTTCGGCAAGAGCGCACGCCAGGAGGGCGGCAGCGGCTCCGCGCGGCATGCCGCCCCGCGCCAGCCCGACGAGAGCGGTGCGGCCGAGGGCCGTCCGCTCTTCCGTGATGAGGTCAGCGGTCCGTCCGGGGGGTACGGCGCGGGTTCTGTTGACCCCTCCGGTGCCGGCCGCATAGGTTCCCAGGAACCATCAGCCGCACACACGGGTGGAGGGTCCGCCTTGCCGGTTTGTACGAGGTGTGGGAACCAGAACGCCGAGGCGAGCCGGTTCTGCTCCAACTGTGGCGCGCCTCTGCGTGCGGGCGCTCAGCCCGAGCGGGCGTCCGAGACGACGTCGACCATCTCCATTTCGGGGCTGGAGGCCTACGACTCGGAGACGACGGGCCAGAATCTGGCACCGTCGCTGTCGCCCGAGGCCCAGGCGGCCGTGGACGCTCTCCCGTTGGGATCGGCGCTGCTGGTCGTCCGCCGGGGACCGAACGCGGGCAGCCGCTTCCTGCTGGACAGCGAGCTGACGACGGCGGGCCGGCACCCGCAGGGCGACATCTTCCTCGACGATGTGACGGTCTCGCGCCGTCATGTGGAATTCCGTCGCGGCCCGGACGGCCTCTTCACGGTCGCCGACGTCGGCAGCCTGAACGGCACCTACGTCAACCGTGAGCGGATCGACTCCGTTGCCCTCGCCACCGGCGACGAGGTCCAGATCGGCAAGTTCCGCCTGGTCTTCTACGCGAGCCAGCGAGGCGCCGGTATCTGACCGGCCGGGGAAGGCATATGCGCGATACACCGAAAGGCGGCGCCGGTTTTGCTGGCGCCGCCTCCTCGGACGGCAAGCCGGTGAGCATCGGCACGGTGCTCACCGCGCTGCGCGAGGAGTTTCCCGAGGTCACCATCTCCAAGATTCGCTTCCTGGAGGCCGAGGGGCTGGTCGAACCGAAGCGCACGCCTTCCGGCTACCGCAAATTCACACCGGCGGACGTCGAGCGGCTGGCTGCCGTCCTGCGGATGCAGCGGGACCACTATCTGCCGCTGAAGGTCATCCGGGAGCATCTGGACGCCCTGGAGCGCGGTGAGCAGGTGCCGCTGCCGGCCCCGGCCGCACCCTCCCGCGATCTTGTCGAGGGCGTGCACGACCCCGGTGCGGAGCGCCCTACGGCTGCCCGGATCGGCCGGGCCGAGCTGCTGGCCGCCGCGGAGGTGGACGAGGCGGCGCTCGCCGACTGGGAGTCCTACGGACTCATCGTCCCCCATGCGGACGGCGGATACGACCTCGAGGCCGTCACGGTGGCCAAACTTGTCGCGGACCTGGGCCGATTCGGTCTGGAGCCGCGGCATCTGCGTGCGGTGAAGGCGGCGGCCGAACGCGAGGCGGGCCTGGTCGAACAGGTCGTTGCACCCCTTCGGCGGCACCGTAACCCGCAGACCAGGGCCCATGCCGAAGCCACCGCCAGGGAGCTGGCAACGCTGTCCGTACGGCTGCATGCGGCCTTGGTGCAGAGCGCTCTGCGGGTCCGGCTGTAGCGAGCAAACGAGTGCCCGACTACCCAAACCGGCCGGGCACGTCCTAGGGTTGCTGTGTGAACGAGCTCGACGTCGTGGGTGTCCGGGTGGAAATGCCTTCCAGCCAACCGATCGTGCTCCTGCGGGAGGTGGGAGGCGACCGATACTTGCCCATTTGGATCGGGCCAGGGGAGGCCACCGCCATCGCCTTCGCCCAGCAGGGCATGGTCCCTGCCAGGCCGCTGACGCACGACCTTTTCAAGGACGTGCTCGAAGCGGTGGGCCAGGAGCTGACGCAGGTCCGCATCACGGATCTGCGCGAGGGGGTTTTCTATGCCGAACTTGTCTTCGCGAGCGGGGTCGAGGTCAGTGCGCGTCCGTCGGACGCGATAGCGCTGGCTTTGCGCACCGGCACGCCGATCTTCGGTACCGACGGTGTGCTGGACGACGCGGGGATCGCCATCCCGGACGAGCAGGAGGACGAGGTGGAGAAGTTCCGCGAGTTCCTCGATCAGATCTCGCCCGAGGACTTCGGGACCAACAGCCAGTGAATCGGCCAGGCGAACCGCCTGTTTCCGGCCAAACAATGAGCCTTTCCCTGTGCGAGGTCACGAGAAACCACTCGTAGGGTGATTATCACTCGGCGTGGCGAGCGCGGCGATCGTTGACGCACCCCGAGTGACTGCATACCGTCGATATGGCAGGTCCCGTCCGGGACGTGGAGGACGGAGGGCGGCGTGGCAATCACCGGCGACGGTATGGCGGCGGAAGGGGCGTTGCCGCTCCACTCGGGCGCAGCAGCGAACCCTGCCCCGGCACCGGCCGCGGCGGTGTCGGGGGACTGCGAGGCGCAGAACATTGGCTATCGCGGCCCGACCGCTTGTGCGGCAGCGGGCATCACTTACCGGCAGCTCGACTACTGGGCGCGTACGGGCCTGGTGGAGCCGAGCATCCGGCCTGCGTACGGCTCCGGCACCCAGCGGCTCTACAGCTTCCGGGACGTCGTGGTCCTGAAGATCGTCAAGCGGCTGCTGGACACCGGGGTGTCGCTGCAGAACATCCGCACCGCCGTGCAGCATCTGCGCTCGCGCGGGCTGGCGGATCTGACGCGGATGACGCTGATGAGCGATGGCGCGACGGTCTACGAGTGCACCTCGCCCGACCAGGTCGTGGATCTGCTCCAGGGCGGCCAGGGCGTCTTCGGGATCGCCGTGGGCGTGGTGTGGCGCGACGTGGAGGGCGCGCTGTCACAGCTCCACGGGGAGCGTGTGGACACCGGCGAGACGCTGGTGGGGAAGAACCCGCACGACGAGCTGGCGCGGCGGCGCAACCGGGCGGGCTGAGTCCCGGCGGAGTGCCCGGCCCGGCATCGGGCCGATTGTCAGTGGCATGGGGCAGCATCGGAGATGTGAGACCTGCCCCGACGATCCTGCATCTGGACATGGATGCGTTCTTCGCGGCCGCCGAGCAGGCGGCCAAGCCGAGCCTGCGCGGCAAGCCCGTGGTGGTCGGCGGGATCGGCGCGCGCGGCGTGGTCTCCACGGCCTCGTACGAGGCCCGGGTCTTCGGTGTCCGCTCCGCGATGCCGACGGCCCAGGCGCGCCGGCTGTGCCCCAATGCCGCCTATCTCAGTCCTCGCTTCACGCTGTACCGCCAGGTGAGTGAGGTGGTGATGGAGCTGCTGCATGCGCTGTCGCCGCTGGTGGAGCCGCTGAGCCTGGACGAGGCGTTCGTCGACCTGGAGGCCGGTGGGGTGCCGGCCGAGACGGCGGCCGTACGCGCCGTGGGGGAGCAGCTGCGGCGCGACATCCGGTCCGCGACGGGCCTGACCGGCTCGGTGGGGCTGGCCGGGGCCAAGATGCTGGCAAAGATCGCGTCCGAAGCGGCCAAGCCGAACGGGCTGGTGGTGATCGAGCCGGGCACCGAACGGGAGCTGCTGGGCCCGATGACGGTGCGGACGCTGCCCGGGGTGGGCCCCGCGACGGCCGAGACACTGCGCCGGGCCGGGATCCACACCGTCGCGGAGACCGCGGAGGCCGGTGAGGCCGAGCTGGTGCGGCTGCTGGGCAGGGCGCACGGCGCCGGGCTGTATGCGATGGCGCTGGGGCAGGACGACCGGCCGGTGGTGGCCGAGCGGGACGCGAAGTCCATCTCGGTCGAGGACACCTTCGAGGTCGATCTGACCGACCGGACGCGGGTGCGGAGCGAGGTGCTGCGGCTGGCGGACCGGTGCGTACAGCGGCTGCGGGCGGCGGGGCGCTCCGGGCGCACGGTGGTCATCAAGGTGCGCAACTACGACTTCTCGACGCTGACCCGTTCCGAGACACTCCGTGGGCCCACCGACGACCCGGCGGTGATACGCGAGGCCGCTGTGCGTCTGCTGGAGACGGTGGACACCACGGGCGGGGTGCGGCTGCTGGGCGTGGGCGTTAGTGGCCTGGCGGACTTCACACAGGAGGATCTGTTCGCCCAGCTGGCGACGGAGCGGGAGGCGGAGGAGGCCGCGGCGGCAGCAGCGGCAGCGGCGGCGGAGGAGGCCGCCGGGAGGACGGAGCCGCACGAGGCCGAGGAGGAGCGGCCGCGGCGCTGGCATCCGGGGCTGGACGTGGTGCACGACGAGTACGGCGCCGGCTGGGTGCAGGGGAGCGGGGTGGGGAGGGTGACCGTGCGCTTCGAAACGCCATGGTCCGCACCGGGGAGGGTGCGGACCTTCGCTGTCGAGGACCCGGCGCTGCGGCCGGGAGAGCCCCTGCCGCTGGTGGGCGGGGCGCCGGCGGGTGGTCAGTCGTCCGAGCCGGCGATCTTGCCGAAGTTCTTGCCGCCGGAGCCGGGGGACACCGGATCGGTCGGGGAAGCAATATCCAGACGGTAGTGGTGATAGAGCTGAAGTTCCTGCTCAGGGGAGAGATGGCGGCCCACGCCGAAGTCCGGCGCGTCTTTGATCAGCTTGCGGTCGTAAGGAATGTGCAGGCCCTCACCGACCATCTTGCTGGGCTCCAGGGGGACGAACGCATCCCGGCTGAAGAGTCCGGTGCGCACGGCCGCCCACTCCGGTTCCCCCGTCGCATCGTCGAGGTAGACCTCGTCGATGGTCCCTATTTTCGCGCCGTTACGGTCGAACGCTTTGCGGCCGATCAGGCTTCGGGGATCGATATCGGTTTGCACGGCCCCTCCAATTGGTCGCAACTGCCCTGTGACAACTACCAAACGGCACATTTCATGCCCTGGCCACTCGAAGGATCCTTCGAGTGGCGCGCTGGTAGGCTGGCGATTGGCCGCAGACCCCGTGCGGGAGAGTCCTTGCCGTTCGCGACCAGGGCGCCGAAGGAGCAAATCCTCCCCGGAATCTCTCAGGCACATGTACCGCATGGACGAGGTCACTCTGGAAAGCAGGGCGGGCCACGGAAGGCACAGCGCCGGGACCCCTCCTCACCGACGGTGAAAGCCGGACCGCCACGCGCGGGCCGGTGAAGCTCTCAGGTTGAGATGACAGAGGGGGAGGCCGTCCGGGCACCCGTGCCGTGGTGCCCCTCGTAGGTCGTACTGACCAGGAGGCCCCCGCAGATGACCACCAATCGCATCTCCTTGACCGAGCTGGAACGCGGCACCCCCTTCGAGCGCCGGCACATCGGTCCCGACCACGCGGCGCAGGCCAAGATGCTTGCGCACATCGGCTTCGGGTCGCTGGACGAGCTCACCGCCGCCGCCGTACCCGATGTGATCAAGAGCGCCGAGGCGCTCGGCCTGCCGCATGCCCGTACCGAGGCCGAGGTGCTCAAGGAGCTGCAGGGCCTGGCGGACCGCAACCAGGTCCTGTCGTCCATGATCGGTCTCGGCTACTACGGCACGTTCACCCCGCCGGTGATCCTGCGCAATGTCATGGAGAACCCGGCCTGGTACACGGCGTACACGCCCTACCAGCCGGAGATCTCGCAGGGCCGCCTGGAGGCGCTGCTGAACTTCCAGACCATGGTCGCCGACCTGACCGGACTGCCCACCTCCGGTGCTTCGCTGCTGGACGAGGGCACCGCCGCCGCCGAGGCGATGGCGCTGTCCCGCCGGGTCGGCAAGGTCAAGCAGGGCGTCTTCCTGGTCGACGCCGACTGTCTGCCGCAGACGATCGCCGTGATCGAGACCCGCGCGGAGCCCACGGGCGTCGAGGTCGTGGTCGCGGACCTGTCCGACGGCATTCCGGCCGAGATCGCCGAGCGCGGTGTCTTCGGTGTGCTGCTGCAGTACCCGGGCGCCTCCGGTGCGGTGCGGGACCCCCGCGCCGTCATCGAGCAGGCCCACGAGCTGGGTGCGATCGTCACCGTCGCCGCCGATCTGCTCGCCCTGACGCTGCTGACCCCGCCCGGTGAGCTCGGTGCGGACATCGCCGTCGGCACCACCCAGCGCTTCGGTGTCCCGATGGGCTTCGGCGGACCGCACGCCGGCTTCATGGCCGTCCGTGACCAGTTCGCCCGCAGCCTCCCCGGCCGTCTGGTGGGCGTCTCCGTCGACGCCGACGGCAACAAGGCCTACCGCCTGGCGCTGCAGACCCGTGAGCAGCACATCCGCCGGGAGAAGGCCACCAGCAACATCTGCACCGCGCAGGTGCTGCTCGCCGTCATGGCCGGGATGTATGCGGTCTACCACGGGCCCGAGGGCCTGCGGACCATCGCCCGGCGCACCCACCGCTACGCCGCGGTCCTCGCCGAGGGCCTGCGGGCCGGCGGGGTGGAGATCGTGCACGGTGCGTACTTCGACACGCTGACCGCGCGGGTGCCCGGCCGGGCCGCCGAGGTCGTCGCCGCCGCCCGTGAGGCCGGGGTCAACCTCTGGCAGGTCGACGCCGACCTGGTCGGCATCGCCTGTGACGAGACCACCGGGCGTGCGGAGCTGGCGGGTGTCTGGGGCGCCTTCGGCGTGAACGGTGACGTCGAGCAGCTGGACGCGGCCGCCGCCGAGGCGCTGCCGCAGGCGCTGCTGCGCCACGACGACTACATGGCCCACCCGGTCTTCCACGAGTACCGTTCCGAGACCGCGATGCTGCGCTACCTGCGCACCCTCGCCGACAAGGACTACGCGCTGGACCGCGGCATGATCCCGCTCGGCTCCTGCACGATGAAGCTGAACGCCACCACCGAGATGGAGCCGGTCACCTGGCCCGCGTTCGGCCAGCTGCACCCGTTCGCGCCGGCCGGCCAGGCCCAGGGCTACCTCACGCTGATCCAGGAGCTGGAGGAGCGGCTGGCCACGGTCACCGGCTACGACAAGGTCTCCATCCAGCCGAACGCCGGATCGCAGGGCGAGCTGGCCGGTCTGCTGGCCGTCCGCGCCTACCACCGCGCCAACGGCGACGAGCAGCGCACGGTCTGCCTGATCCCGTCCTCGGCGCACGGCACCAACGCCGCCAGCGCCGTGATGGCCGGAATGAAGGTCGTCGTCGTCAAGACCGGTGAGGACGGCGAGGTCGACACCGACGATCTGCACGCCAAGATCGAGAAGCACCGTGACGAGCTCGCGGTCCTGATGGTGACCTACCCCTCCACCCACGGCGTGTTCGAGGAGCACATCACCCAGATCTGCGCGGCGGTGCACGAGGCCGGCGGCCAGGTCTATGTCGACGGCGCCAACCTCAACGCGCTGGTCGGGCTCGCCGAGCCCGGAAAGTTCGGCGGCGATGTCTCGCATCTGAACCTGCACAAGACCTTCTGCATCCCGCACGGCGGCGGTGGCCCCGGTGTCGGCCCGGTCGGCGTCCGCGCCCACCTGGCGCCGTACCTGCCCAACCACCCGCTGCAGCCGGGCGCCGGCCCCGAGACGGGCGTCGGGCCGATCTCCGCGGCTCCCTGGGGCTCGGCCGGCATCCTGCCGATCTCCTGGGCGTACGTCCGTCTGATGGGCGCCGAGGGCCTCAAGCGCGCCACTCAGGTCGCGGTCCTCAGCGCCAACTACATCGCCAAGCGTCTGGAGCCGCACTACCCGGTGCTCTACACCGGCCCCGGCGGTCTGGTGGCGCACGAGTGCATCATCGACGTCCGGCCGCTGACCAAGGCGACCGGTGTGAGCATCGACGATGTGGCCAAGCGGCTGATCGACTACGGCTTCCACGCGCCGACGATGTCGTTCCCCGTGGCCGGCACGCTGATGATCGAGCCGACCGAGAGCGAGGACCTCGGTGAGCTGGACCGGTTCTGCGACGCGATGATCGCCATCCGCGCGGAGATCGAGAAGGTCGGCTCGGGGGAGTGGGCCAAGGACGACAACCCGCTGCGCAACGCCCCGCACACCGCGGGCGCGCTCGGCGGCGACTGGGCGCACCAGTACACCCGCGAGGAGGCCGTCTTCCCGGCCGGTGTCGACGCCGCGGAGAAGTACTGGCCGCCGGTGCGCCGTATCGACGGTGCCTTCGGCGACCGTAACCTCGTCTGCTCCTGCCCGCCGCTGGACGAGTACGACAACTGAGTCACCGCAGCATCAAGGGCCCTCGGCAGATCTGCCGGGGGCCCTGTGGTACGTGGTGGGCGCGGCGGGTCAGGCAGCGGCGATGGCCCGGGCGCGGTGCGGGGCGATGACCTGCCCGTCCGGGAGCAGCTCACCGGTGTCCTCGAAGAGCAGGACGCCGTTGCAGAGCAGGCTCCAGCCTTGCTCCGGATGGTGCGCCACAAGGTGTGCGGCCTCCCGGTCGGTGGAGTCTGCTGACGGGCATGGCGGTTGGTGCTGACACATGGAAGTTGTCTTTCGCTGCGGTGAAGTGAACGTCGTAGTGCGGCTCGATGAGCTGTTCATGGCCGCTCCCCCGTTTCTTTCGGTCGGTCCCAGTGTTGCCCCACGGACGGGATTCCGCAGGGATTTCGCAGCAGCGGTACTCACTCGATACGGACGCGTCACCCATGCGGGCGGTTGCTCCCAATTGCACTCCTCCCCAAGAGGGTTGGGAGTGGTATCCGCGGACTAGGCCGCGTGGGTGAGCACGACAGAGCGCCCCGCGGCCGGACGGGGCTGCGGGGCATGCTCGGGCGGGACGGCGGGCGCCGGGTTCCGCGCGCGAAGGCGCGCCGGCGCTGCCGGGTCAGGCGGGTTCGGCGAGCAGCGGGGCGGGCGTGAGCCGCAGGGTGAGCCGGGGGAGCAGATCGGCGATGCGGTGCGGGCGGTGTGCGGCGATGCCCGGCGGGGCAGGCGCCAGAGGTATCAGCAGGTCACCGGGCGCGGGCAGCCCCTGCGCGCCGTCGGAGGTGAGGTCGTGATGCAGCCACAGCGTGAGCATGTACAGCTCGGGGACGGACAGCAGACGCGGCTGGTAGGGCGTGGCGAGTGACTCGGCCTGCGCCAGCGCCTGCTCGGTCGCGGCGACGTAGGGGCCGCCGCAGAAGCGCCCGAAGGTCCAGCCGTCCGCGGTGAGCACCGCCTCGGCGGTCGCCACGGCACGCTCCCCGCCGCGGACCAGGAAGCGCCAGCCCGCCAGTCGGGTGTGCGGGGTGCCGCCGGCCCGGCTGACGTCGTCCCAGACATGGACGGGCAGCGGGTGGTCGGGGCTGAGCGGACCCTGATGGGCGCGCAGCGCGGAGACCGGGGCGTCACACACCGCGGTGGGCGAGCCGAGAGCGGCGAGAACACTGCGCAGAGCGGGCGCGGGGGCAGGGGGGAGGTGCAGCGGCATGGTGGGTCGCCTCTCACTTCGGAGACACGGTGGAGCGTGGCGGGTGCAAACGGCGTTGTCTGCGTGCGGGGTCAGAGCAGGGCCGGCCGGGGCTGCGGCCCGGCGGGCTCAGCCGCTGGGCCCCGGAGACGGTGAGATCGCCGAGACGCTGGGCGCCAAGTCTCTGCCTCGTAAGCGGAGTTTATACGACGTATGTTCCGAAAGTGTTTCTGCTACCGGCCTTGCGGATTTCCGGCAAGGGGAAATCCGGACCGCTGTGCGAGGTGCTTTACACCCCTTTGTGCGGCGTTTTGAAGACGCCACCTCGTATTGCCTTACCAATGCGGTAGGCCGGAACTCGTTGGTGTTTCTCACGAGCGAAATGCCGTTGGCGAGTGCCTCCGAGATATGCCTATGGGAAGTGCCGGACGCTGCACCACTTCGAGCCTATCGGCACCGGCATGCTCCCGCGGCGTTATTGATCAGATTGCCGGGGCATCATCGACCGTAGCGCGAGCCCCGGCGGTGTCGGGGACGGCCCCAAGCGGCCCGTGGCAACGGGCTGTTCACTCGAGGAGGGACCCTTCGATGGGGGAGAAGGTCGCCGCGGACGGGATCGATCTGGCGGACCGGGAGCGTTATCGAAGAAAGCTTCACGACTGTCTCGATGGATTGCACAGGCTCCTGGCGGAGGAGCGGTTCGACCGGCCCAGGAATCTCATGGGTCTGGAGATCGAACTCAATCTTGCCGGCGCCGACGGACTGCCCCGCATGATGAACTCTCAAGTACTGGAGCGCATCGCCAGCGGGGATTTCCAGACCGAACTCGCCCAGTGCAACCTCGAGGTCAACATCCTGCCGCACCGCTTGAGCGGCCGTGTGCTGGACCAGCTCGCCGAGGAACTCCGTACGGGGCTCGGCTACGCCGAGAGGAAGGCCCGGGAGGTCGCCGCCAGGATCGTGATGATCGGCATTCTGCCGACCCTGCACGCCACCGACCTCACGGCCGCCAGCCTCTCCGAGAACGACCGCTACGTCCTGCTCAACGACCAGATGCGGGCGGCCCGCGGCGAGGACTTCGCCCTGGACATCCGGGGCGTCGAGCATCTGGTCTCCCGTTCGCCCTCGATCGCGCCGGAAGCCGCCTGTACGTCGGTCCAGCTGCATCTCCAGGTGACACCGGGCCGCTTCGCCGCTGTCTGGAACGCGGCCCAGGCCATCGCCGCGGTGCAGGTGGCGGTCGGCGCCAACTCGCCGTTCCTCTTCGGCCGTGAGCTGTGGCGCGAGTCCCGGCCGCCGGTCTTCCAGCAGGCCACCGACACCCGCTCGCCCGAGCTGCAGGCCCAGGGAGTGCGCCCCCGCACCTGGTTCGGTGAGCGCTGGATCGACTCCGCGTACGACCTGTTCGAGGAGAACGTGCGGTACTTCCCGCCGCTGCTGCCGGTGTGCGGGTCACAGGAGCCGCTGCGGCTCCTGGATGAGGGCGGGGTGCCCGACCTGTCCGAACTGGTCCTGCACAACGGCACGGTCTACCGCTGGAACCGCCCCGTCTACGCGGTCGCCGACGGCGTCGCGCACCTCAGGGTCGAGAACCGGGTGCTGCCGGCCGGCCCCACCATCGCCGACGTCATCGCCAACACCGCCTTCTACTACGGCCTGGTGCGGGCCCTGGCCGAGGAGCCGCGACCCATATGGACGCGGCTCCCGTTCGCCGCCGCGGCCCGCAACTTCGACTCCGCTTGCCGGTACGGGATCGACGCCACCCTGGACTGGCCGCGTCCCGGGCGGGCGGGCGGTGTCGCCGATATCCCGGCCGTACGGCTGGTACGCAAGGAGCTGCTGCCGCTGGCGGCCCGCGGACTGGACGCCTGGGGGGTGGAACCGGCCGACCGTGACCACTACCTCGGCATCATCGACGAGCGCTGCCGGCGCCGGGTGAACGGGGCGTCCTGGCAGGCCGCGGCCTTCCACCACGCCCTGCGCCACGGTCTGGACCGGGACGCCGCGCTCGCCGCGATGACCCGGCGCTACAGCGAGCTGATGCACACGGGGAAGCCGGTGCACACCTGGCCGGTCGCCTGGCCGGTCGCCGAGCGCTCCGCCGTACCGGGACAACGGCAGGCGGCGACGGAGGGAGCATGAGGGCTGTCCGTCGCCGGGGCCCGGAGCCGTTCAGCGGGGTCCGTTGCTGCCCGCCGCCATGATGGCCTTGAGCATCACCTGGTGGATCTGCGACGGGTCGCTGACCAGGTGTGTCGAGCCGCCGGTGGGTTTCACGATGCGGTCGAGGGCCGAGGTGTCGGCCTGCGGGCCGATCGCGAGGGCGATCAGCGGCACCGGCCGCTTCGGGTCGGAGAGCTTCTCCAGCTTGCCCACCAGGGCGTCGAGGCCGATGCCGTGGGCGTCGTCGTTGGTGCCGTCGGTGACGATGACCAGCGCGTTGAACTTCCCGCTCGCATAGGCCGAGCGGGCTTCCTCGTACGCGGCGAGCGTGGTGTC
The DNA here is from genome assembly GCF_028870195.1 of Streptomyces sp. G7(2002). Taxonomy (NCBI): domain Bacteria; kingdom Bacillati; phylum Actinomycetota; class Actinomycetes; order Kitasatosporales; family Streptomycetaceae; genus Streptomyces; species Streptomyces sp. G7(2002). Next base: position 1,623,775 of record NZ_CP102609.1, on the reverse strand, counting down.
GTACAGGCCGGTGGCGCCCTGGGGCTGCGGGGCCAGCGCGCGGAAGGCGTCGGCGAGCGCTTCGCGGTGGCTGCTGCCGTCCTCGTCCCGGCCGCCGAGCCGCTCGGTGGGGGAGAGCTCCACGTAGTCCTTGTCGCCGTCCAGTGTGGTGGCGAATTTCCACAGCCCGATCTCGTCGTCGGAGGTGAAGGTGGTCAGTGCCTGGAGGAGGGAATTCTTGGCGAGGTCCATCCGGGACCGGCCGCTGTGCCCCGGGACCGGTGCGCCCATCGACGTCGAGGCGTCCACGACGGTGGAGAGCCGGGCGCTTTGCACCGTGATCGTCCACATGCCCATCAGGGCCTGGAGTTCCTTCACCGCCGGCGGCTCGGCGGGGGCGGCGGAGTACGGCTGCGGGTCGCGTCCGCCGGCCGTCGTGACCACCTTGGGGTCCGCCTCGCCGTTGGCGGCCCGGAAGCCGTGCCGGCGCAGCGCGCGCTGTCCGGCGGGCTCGCTCAGCAGCGTCATGAAGCGGTTGGCGGCGCGCGACTGTTCAGGGCCCGTCTCGCTGTTGTCGACCAGGGTGTAGGGGTAGTCGAGCCGGGCCGTGCCGCCCTCGGGGTAGATCAGGTCCAGATCCGGCCCGCCGTCCGCGCGCGTGTTGTGGGCGAAAGCGGCCTGCTCGGACAGCAGCAGCGCCTGGTTGCGGCGCGGATTGTCCTGCTCCTTACCGGAGCCGTCGCGGGGCAGGGTGGCCATGGCCTGCCCGTCGCCGTCCGCGACCCGCTGGTTGAGCAGCCTGGCCGTGGCGGCGGTGCGGGTGTCCGCCGTCACGCGGTCCGGTGCCTCCTTGGCGTGGGCGGCGCTGATGCGGGCCAGTGAGAGCAGTCCGGTGGCGCTGTGGGACGGGTCGGCGACGCCCAGGCGCAGGGCGTCGCCGGACGCCGTGGCGCGGGTCAGTTCCGTCCAGGTGTAGGTCTTTGCCGGCCAGCCCAGCGACTTGGCGGCCCGGGGTACGGCGCCCAGTGCGATCGGGGACGAGGCGAGGGTGCCGGCGGCGGTCAGCGGGGTCCCGCGCTCCGCCTCGACCCGGTCCACCCACAGGCTCGAATCCGGTATCCAGACCTGGAATTCGGGGTCGACCGGCCGCTGTCCGAAGGCGTCGGCTATCTCGTGGGCGGCTCGCGCGGTGACCTTGACGTCCAGACATCTGCCGTCGGTGCGTGTCGCCCCCTCCCGCGCCGACTTGGCCACCGCTTCGATCGCCGGGGCGATATCGGGCGAGGCGGCCACATCGAGCCGTGTCGCCTCGCCGTCGCACGGCCCCCCGAACGGGAGCAGACCGCTGTCCAGCGCCACGACCGTGCCGGCGGCGACGGTCAGCACGAGGCCGGTGGCGAGGACCAGCGCGCGCGGACGTGCCCCGCGGCGGGCCCCTGTGCGCGCCGGTGCGGGGGCGTCGGGCAAGCTGTGTCGTCCCATTGCGGTAGCGCCTCTCCTTCTCGGAGTTCGACCGGGATGCGCTGGGGGGAAAACGCGCCATCTGGATGGCGCCCGTCCCCGGCCTGTCGCGCGCGATCTTCGTACCTGCTGCCGAGACCCTAGCGGGGCGGTGGTGGCGACGAGGCGGTAATGCTGAAGCGGAGGAAGTGTGCAGTCGGATACAAGTCCCGTGGCCGATGCGGACGTTCCAGGTCAAGGGCCTGGTGACGGGCTCGTCGGGGAGCCGTCCCGGAGCATCCTGCGGAGCGAGACATGGATCGTGCTGGCCCTCTCGCTGGGGGCCAGCGGGCTGTCGGCGCTGATCAGCTTCATCGGGTCGGTGACCAAGCCCGGTGGTCTCAAGGACCAGGCGGCCACGCTCAACGGCTCCCAGGCGCCCGGCCGGCCTTGGCTGGATCTCGCCTGGCAGCTGTTCGGTATCGCGACCGCCCTGGTGCCCGTGGTGCTGGTGGCGCATCTGCTGATGCGTGAACGGGCCGGCGGCCTGCGCGTGCTCGGTTTCGACCGGCGGCGGCCCGGCTTCGACCTGAGCCGCGGCGTCGTGCTGGCGGCCGTCATCGGCGGCAGCGGTGTGCTGCTGTATCTGGGTGCGCGGGCGACCGGATTCAATCTGACGGTGGTCCCCGAGGCGCTGCCCCATGTGTGGTGGAAGATCCCGGTGCTGATCGCCTCCGCGGTGCAGAACGCCGTCCTGGAGGAGGTCATCGTCGTCGGGTATCTGCTGCGCAGGCTGGGGCAATTGGGCTGGTCGCCGTTCGCGGCACTCGCGGCCAGCTCGGTGCTGCGCGGTTCCTACCACCTCTACCAGGGCATCGGCGGTTTCGTCGGCAACATGGTGATGGGCGCGCTCTTCGTCCTGCTCTACCGGCGGTGGGGCCGGGTCGGGCCGCTGGTCGCCGCCCATGCCCTGATCGACATCGTGGCGTTCGTCGGCTACGCACTGCTCGCCGGACGGGCGGGGTGGCTGCCGACGCCATGAGGCGGTGGAGGCGCGGGGCACCGGCGGTGCCTGCCGCGCCTCCCGGGGGCCGTGGCCGTGCGGGCCGGCTCAGCCGGTGACCAGCAGTTCCCCGTCGATGACCGTGACCGCCGACCCGGTCAGCAGCGTACGGTCGCCGCGCAGCTCGGTCCGTACGAAGCCGGTGCGGGCGGCGCCCTGCAGGCCGACCAGGGAGGCACGGCCCAGCCGCGCCGACCAGAAGGGGGCGAGCGCGGTGTGCGCGCTGCCCGTTACCGGGTCCTCGTCGATGCCCACCCCGGGGAAGAAGCAGCGTGAGATGAAGTCGTAGCCGCCGTCGGGGTTTTCGGCGCGCGCGGTGGTGATCAACCCGCGGCCGCCGTGCCCGGCGAGCGCCTTGAGGTCCGGGGCCAGCGCCCGTACGGACTTCTCGTCGGGCAGCTCGACCAGGAGATCGCCGACATCGGGGCCGGTGTCGTGCGCGGAGCGGATCTCGGTGCCCAGCGCGCCCGCGACCACCGGCGGTACCTCGACGGGGGTGAGCGGGGCGGTCGGGAAGTCCATGGTGATCGCCCCACGGTCGTCGGCCGTCGTGGTGAGCACCCCACTGCGGGTGCGGAAGCGGACCGTACCGCTCGCCGTCCCCGTGGTGTGCAGGACGTGCGCGGTGGCCAAAGTGGCGTGCCCGCACATATTCACCTCGGCGGCCGGGGTGAGCCAGCGCAGTGCCCAGTCGGCGTCGCCGCCCGCGGGCAGCGGGTGCGCGAAGGCGGTCTCGGAGAGATTGACCTCGGTGGCGACCCGCTGCAGCCAGGACGTATCGGGAAAGTCGCCGGAGTCGAGGAGTACGACTCCCGCGGGGTTGCCGGCGAACGGACGCTCACTGAAGGCGTCGACGATGCGAATCCTCATGGCCGCGAGCGTAGAGGTGCCACAGAGCCACAGGCCAAGGCCAATCCGGGGGAATTGGCCTTGGGAGGGAGCCGCAAGGGGCGGTGGGGGTGGCCGCCCGACCCTGTCCCGTCTCTGCCGGCCTGGCCCCTCCTCGGACGAACCGGTCCGCTTGCTCGTCGTCTCAGACGATCGGGTCCGTCGGTTTGCCTGAGATGAGGTGCGGCGAGCTCCCCGGCGCGTCGGCCTCAGCCCCGGGATCCGTCAGGGGCCACAGTCGACCACCGCTGCGGCACGGAGCGGGGTCAGGTACCGGACACGGCGGGCATGAGCAGATCGGTCGCGAAGTCCTCGACCGAGCGCGGCGGGCGGCCGAGCACGCGCTGAACACCGTCACCGAGACCTGCCACGCCCTCTTGGCGATAATTCGAATACAGCCCCTGCAAACCGTCGATGACCTGCGGCGTGATTCCACGGTCCGCGAGCGCTGCCCGCCAGGCGCCGTCCAGTGGAATATCGACGTACCGCACCGGTCTGCCGAGAACGGCGCCGAAGCGTTCGCAGAGCACTGGCAGCGTCAGTGTCTGCGGGCCACTGATCTCGATCTCACCACCGATCGGATGCGCCGCCAGGAGTTCGGCGATCGCGACCTCCGCGATATCCCGCACGTCTACGTAACCCCTGGCGCCAGGTCCGGCGGGATCGGCCAGCGTGCCCTTGGCGATCGAGGCCGCTGCCGGGAGGAAGTTCTGCAGGAAACGGTCGGGCTGAAGAACAGTCAGTTCCGGGACACCGGCGCTTCGCAGCCGTTCGGTGATCGTGTCGTGGGCGCTGATGACGGCGTCCGGAACGATCCCGTCGCCACTGAAAGCTCGGGCGCCAAGTTTGATGATCCGGCGCGCACCGGCCTCGATGGCGGCAAGGCCGAGGTTCGTTTCGGCGGCGACCTGGTCTTCGGTGAAGGGATGCGCAAGATATAGCCGGTCCACGCCGGCGACCGCACCCCGGATGTCCGCTGCATCGGTGACATCCCCACGGAAGACCTCACCACGGACCTTGCCGAGCGCCTTGGCGCCGGCTTCGGAGCGAACGAGGAAGCGCACATCACTCCGGTCGCGCAGCGCCTCGGTCAGGTATCGCCCCACGGTTCCGTTCGGCGTAGTGACCAAAATGGGCATGGATCCCCCTCCATGAACGTGATCAAGGCCGCTCCCGTCCCAACAGGGCCTGGATCCGGCGAATTCCCAGCCCGGGAACCGGGCGGCGACTTTGGACGCGAACCGGCCCGTCACGCGGTCCCGCAACGGACGTCGACGGTGCCCGTGCACCGTGTCCACGTACGACAACTCGACGTACGGCGCCGTCTGGTCCACCGCTCTTGCTTCGGCGAACAGTCCCGATATATCGTTGACGCATCGCGACTGATCAACGATAGAGAGATGGAGGACGTCATCATGCGTTCCCACGGACATGAACACGGACACGAACACGGGCATGAGCGTCGGCATGAGCACTGCGGGCCCGGGCGTCACGGCGGCCGCGGCGACTTCCCGGGCGGCTGGGAGCGGCGGCGCGCGGCCTTCGGCCCGTTCGGCCCGCCCTTTGGCCCGCCGATCGGTGGCCCGCCCTTCGGGGGCGGCCGGGGGCGCGGCGGACCGCGCGGCCGGGCGCGCCGCGGCGATGTGCGCGCCTCGATCCTGGCGCTGCTCAAGGACCGACCGATGCACGGCTACGAAATGATCCAGGAGATCGCCGAGCGCAGCGGCGGGGCGTGGAAGCCCAGCCCCGGCTCGGTCTATCCGACGCTGCAGCTCCTTGAGGACGAGGGGCTGATCACCAGCGCCAGTGAGGGCGGCAAGAAGCTGTTCTCGCTGACCGACGCCGGGCGCACCGAGGCCGACAGCGGCTCGGACGCCCCCTGGGAGGAGGCCGGCCGCGGCGTCGACTGGGAGGCGATGAACGAGATCCGCAAGGCGGGCGGCGGCCTGGTCGAGGCCTTCCGGCAGGTGTGGGCCACCGGCACTCCCGAACAGCGGGAGAAGGCCATGGCGGTGGTCAACAAGGCGCGCAAGGAGCTGTATCTGATCCTCGCCGAGGAGGACTGAGCGCGGAGTGAGCGGGGTGGTGCGGCCTTCGGGGGCCGGGGTGAGGGTCGGCCCCCGAAGGGTCAGGTGACCAGGGTGGCGAGCTTGCGCAGCGACTCGTTCAGTGCGGCGCCCGCCGAGTCCTTGAGCTTGCCGGCCATCAGCGAGACCGCGGCGCCGGTGAACGCCCCGTCGATCCGTACGGCCGTCGCCCCGTCGTCCGGGGTGAGCTCGTAGCGCATCCCCAGGCTGACGCCCATCGGGCCCTTGCCCTCGATGCCGAGCAGCCGGCCGGGCTCCAGCTCCCGCACGGTCCAGGCGACCTCCGCGGGGAAGCCCATCAGCTTCATGTTCTCGTCGAAGCCGGCGCCCACTTCGAGCGATTCCGGGCCGCCCCTGGGGAAGGCGGTGTGGGTGGCGTTCCACTCCCCGTAGGAGTCGAAGTCGGTGAGCCGCTCCCAGACCTTCGCGGCCGGTGCCTCGATGCGGGCCTGTGCGGTGACTTCGGCCATGCGATCACCCCTTCGGTGACGATCCCCGGCTGGTGCCGCGGAACGTATCCCCGCCGGGGTGAAGGTTCAATAGCGAGGACCTGCCATTGCTGATGAGGCGTCAGATTTCGGGGGCGGGGTGGCCGTGGCGGAGGGGCGGTCGTCCCGTCCCCGTATGTCCGGCCTCCACGATTCCCCTGCATCTCCTCCGCAAGGATGAGATCGGGTGTGGCCGTGCGCAACCAGCGTGGGAGACACAAATGCTTCCCGCCGGTGATGTTCCGGCATCCAGGGGCTGGTGGGGTGGGTGCTGTGCAAAACCGTACTGCGTACAGTGGGGGCGAGAGCCCCGCCCCGGAGGACCTCGCCACACAGCTCACCGTCGAGCTCGCGTCGGTCGTATCCGCTGCCCGCAGGCGGGCCACCCGCGACGGCGACCGGCAGGTCGACACCGCGCATCTGCTGCACGGCCTCCTGGAATGGGATCCCGCCGTACGCGATGTCTTCGACGGCGCACCACAGGTTGCCCGGCTGCTCGGCTACCTCGTCCAGCGCAGCATCGGCTACGGACTCCAATGGCACGGAACCGTCGAGGATTCCGGTGCGGTCCCCGTGGTTGCCGAGGGCGCCGTGCCCGGATGGTCGCCGGCCGCGGCCGCCGCCATGGACGGTGCCCTGGACCGCGCCCATGCCCGCTACGCCACCCGCGCGGGCTGCCTCGACCTGCTCGCCGCGCTGGTGGACGACCCCGAATCGCGGGCCGTCGAGGTGCTGCGACGGGCCTCCGTCGACACCGCCCGGCTCGCCGGCCGTCTGGACGGAGAGCGCCCCGGCCAAGACTGACAGGGGTCTCGGGGGTGGCACTGCTGACCACGGCTGCCATGATGGCCGGATGCACGCGTCTTCGGGGAGCCCGGCAGGAACATCGACCGGCTCGGGCCAGGGAATTTCCGGGTCCTTGGGGGGCCGGCAGTCATCACCCGCCCTCGGGGTGCGCCGTCTTCGGGTGCCCGGAGGACGCGGTGCCGGCCTCGGTATCGCCCTGCTGTCCGCGCTGGCCTTCGGCGGTTCGGGCGTCGCGGCCAAGCCCCTGATATCCGCCGGCCTCGAACCGCTGCAGGTCACCTGGCTGCGGGTGGCCGGGGCGGCGCTGGTCATGCTGCCGATCGCCTGGCGCCACCGGGATCTGGTGCGCCGCCGGCCGGCGCTGCTCGCGGGTTACGGGCTGCTCGCCGTCGCCGGCGTCCAGGCGTGCTACTTCGCCGCGCTCTCCCGTATCCCCGTCGGCGTCGCGCTCCTCATCGAATATCTGGCGCCCGCCCTCGTGCTGGGCTGGGTCCGCTTCGTCCAGAAGCGGCCGGTGACCCGGGCCGCGGCGGTCGGTGTGGTGCTGGCCGTCGGCGGGCTCGCCTGTGTCGTCGAGGTCTGGTCCGGGCTGAGCTTCGACGCCGTCGGCCTTGCGCTCGCGCTCGGTGCGGCCTGCTGCCAGGTCGGCTACTTCGTGCTCTCCGATCACGGCTCCGACGGCGACGACGCGGTGGACCCGCTCGGTGTGATCGCCTACGGCCTGCTGACCGGCGCCGTCCTCCTCACCGTGATCGCCCGCCCCTGGGGCATGGACTGGGCGGTGCTCGGCGGCGGTGCGGACATGAACGGGACGCAGGTGCCGGCCGTTCTCCTGCTCGCCTGGATCGTGCTGATCGCGACGGTGGCGGCCTACCTCACCGGTGTGGTGTCGATCCGCCGGCTCTCGCCGCAGGTGGCCGGAGTGGTCGCCTGTCTGGAGGCGGTCATCGCGACGGTCCTGGCCTGGGTCCTGCTCGGCGAGCACCTCTCCGCACCGCAGATCGTCGGCGGGGCGGTGGTGCTGGCCGGCGCCTTCATCGCGCAGTCGGCCAAGCCGAAGGCGACGGAGACGGTACGGGTGGCCGGAGCCGGGACGGGGACGGGCGACGGCGCGGGCGCCCCCGGGGGCAGCGGGTCTCCGGAGACGCCGGCCACTCCGGCTTCCGCGCCCCGGACCGGGGACGACTTGTCGGCCGGTTCCTGTGCGACATAGGGTGCCGATCATGCATTCGACTGTGCTGCCCCCTCCCGCCGCGTAACGCGGGCGGCGGCCTCCGAGGAAACCCCGGCCCGGGCTGGTTCCCGAGCCGCTTGTCGCTGCCTGCACACGGGACCACGCGACCATTCCACGGCGTATGACGCCGTCCTGGATTTCCCGGAGCACCTCTCCCATGCATGCCACTCCTTCCTCCGCCCTGCCCGTGGGCCGGGGGCTGTTGTACGTCACCCTCGCCGCGACCGCCTGGGGCACCGCGGGCGCGGCCGCCGCCCTCCTCTACCGCGGCAGCGGACTGGGCCCGCTCGCCCTCACCTTCTGGCGCACCTTCGGCGGGCTGGTCCTCCTGCTCGCCGTACGGGCGTTGCTGCGCCGCCGGTCCGGCACCGTCGCGGTCCCCGCGCCCGCTCCGTATGAGCCGCTGCGCCGGCGCCTGCCCCGGATCGTGATGACGGGCATCGCCCTCGCCGTCTTCCAGGCCGCCTACTTCGCCGCCGTCGAAGCCACCGGGCTGGCCGTGGGAACCGTCGTCACCATGGGGGCGGGCCCCGTCCTCATCGCCATCGGGGCGCGGGTGACGATGGGCGAACGGCTCGGCGCGGGCGGGGTCCTGGCCGTCGCCGGGGCGCTGGCCGGGCTGGCGGTCCTGGTCCTCGGCGGCGATGGCGGCACCACCGTCCGTCCGGCCGGGGTCGGCTATGCCCTGCTGTCGGCGGCCGGCTGTGCCGCGATGACGCTGATCACCAGGCGGCTGGGCAAGGGCGGCGGCAGCGATCCGTACGCCTCGACGGTCAGCGCCTTCGCGGTCGGTGCGCTGTGCCTGCTGCCGCTCGCGGCGGTGGAGGGGCTGTGGCCCCAGGCGCATGACCTGGGCCGCAGCCTCTGGCTGCTGGTCTATATCGCGGCGGTGCCGACGGCGCTGGCCTACGGGCTGTATTTCGCGGGCCTGGCCGCCGTCCGTGCGGCGACCGCGTCGGTGATCTCACTGATCGAGCCGGTGTCGGCCGCGGCGATCGCGGTGCTGTTCCTCGGGGAGCGGCTCACCATGGCGACGGCGATCGGAACGGGTGTGCTGCTGACGGCCGTTGCCGCGCTGGCGGTGACCGAGGCGCGCGGGGCGGTGACGGCCGCGCGGACGGCGGCGCCGGTGGCGGGCTGAGGACGCGGGTGCCCGGCCGGCGGTGTCGGCCGGGCGCCCGGACCTCCGGGGCGGCGGGCGCCCGTCAGACAGCGGGTTTCCCCGCGTCGGCCGCGGCCAGTCTGCGCTGCTGGTGGGTGCGGGCCGCCGCGTCCCCGGGGCCGTCCCGCTCGGCGAGGCGTTCCGAGACACGGTGCTGGACGGCTTCGCTCCGCTTGCCCCCGTACTTGAACTTGGCGCGGACCTCCCGCACTTCGAGCCGCAGGCCACGGATGCCGGACAGCAGCCGTCCGTACGGAGCCGCACCCGCGGCGACCGGGGCCGAGCCGCCGTCCGGCTGGAAGTGGCCCATCTGGCGTTGCAGCAGCGCCGCCTTCGCCTCCGGGTCGTCCACGACATGGGCGGTGCAGGTCAGCTGGACCGCGGCATAGAAGCTGGTGGGGACGCCGTGCTCGGGCGGCTGGTCCTCGGCCGCCTGCCAGGGGCCGGGGATGAAGGTGTAGTCGTCCACCACGCTCAGCAGCACCGTCGGCCGGTCTTCCAGCGCGCCCCAGAGGGGGTTGGGACGGGCCAGATGCGTGACGGCCTCGCGGCGGGCCGGGTCGTAGGCGAAGTGCAGCGGCTGTAGCACGGGGGGGTCGCCGGGCTGTCCGTTGGCGGCCAGCTGGCCGAAGTCGTGTGCCGCGAGCCACTGTTGCCACTCGGCGTCTTCGGTGGGGGCGTCCCAGGGGTGGATCAGCACGGTGGCTCCTCAGCGGGCGGAGAGGTACGCCGGCTCGGGGGTGCCGGGCGCGAGGTCGTCGGACGGTATGGGGGCGCCGTACATGGGTGCCACCGGAAGGACGCCGCTCCAGTACGGCAGCCCGAGGTCCTCCGGCTCGTCGTTGGGGCCACCGGTGCGGATCTTGGCGGAGGCCTCGCGCAGGCCGAGACGGATCACGGAGGTGGCGGCCAGTTCCTTGGCATTGCCCGGCCGGGAGTCCGCGGCGCGTCCGGGCAGCACATGATCGACGAGGGCGTCGAGCGCGGCCGTTTTCTCCTCCTCGTCGGTCACCTGGTGTGCGGTGCCGTGCACCACGACACTGCGGTAGTTGATGGAGTGGTGGAACGCGGACCTGGCCAGGACCAGACCGTCGACATGGGTGACCGTCACGCACACCTCCAGACCGGGGTCCGGCGCCGCGCCGGCCATCCGCAGGGGGCGGGATCCCGTCGAACCGTGGAGATAGAGGCGGTCGCCGACCCGGCCGTAGAGCGTCGGCAGGACGACCGGGGAACCGTCACGGACGAAGCCCAGATGGCAGACGTAGCCCGCGTCGAGGATGGCGTGCACCGTCTCGTGGTCGTAGGCGGCGCGGTCGCGGGCGCGGGTGGGGGTCGTGCGCGCGGTCGGTTCGTACGACTCGGCTCGGGTCATTGCGTTCTCCATTGCACTAGTGCATAATCAAGTTTGTGCTAGGAGAGTATCGGATCGAAGGGCGGCGCGCATCGGACATTGCCGCCAGCGTCGAGCGAGCCGTCGGTGCGGGCGAGCTCCAACCAGGCGAAGTGCTGCCCCCGTTGCGGGAGTTGGCCGTCTATCTCGAGGTCAATCCGAATACGGTCGCGGCTGCGTACCGTACCCTCCGCGATCGAGGGGTGATCGAAACCGCGGGCCGGCGTGGCAGCCGGGTGCGCCCCCGCCCCGCGAGCACCTCACGTGAGGCGCTGCGGGTGGAGGTGCCGCCGGGCGTCCGGGACGCCTCCGACGGAAATCCCGATCCGTCCCTGCTGCCGCCGCTGGAGCGGGCGCTGGCCGAGGCCGCCGCGCGCAGTGCACGGCGCCCCGCGCTGTACGGCACACCGGCCGTGGACGACGACCTTGCCGCCCTCGCCCGCGCGGCGTTCGCCGCCGACGGCGTGACGGAGGCCCCCGTCGCCGTCACCAGCGGTTCACTGGACGCGATAGAGCGGGTGCTGGCCGCCCATCTGCGGCCCGGCGACGCCGTGGCGGTGGAGGACCCGGGGTGGGGCAGCCTGCTGGACCTCATCCCGGCACTCGGACTGCGCACCGTCCCGGTCGGCGTGGACGACGAGGGCCCACTGCCGGAGCAGCTGGCACGCGCGGTGCAAGAGGGCGTCCGTGCCGTCGTCATCACCGACCGGGCGCAGAACCCCACCGGCGCCGCCATCAGCCGCACCCGCGCCGCCGAACTCCGCACCCTCCTGGCCGCAGACCCCGGCATCCTCCTCATCGAGGACGACCACGGCCATGGCATCGTCGACCTCCCGCTCCATCCGCTCTCCGGGATCACCGACCACTGGGTCCTGGTCCGTTCGACGGCCAAGGCGTACGGCCCGGACCTCCGTCTCGCGGTGCTCACCGGTGATCCGCTGACCATTGACCGGGTGTGCGGCCGTCAGCGCCTCGGCCCGGGCTGGATCAGTCATCTGCTCCAGGACACGGTCGTCCACCTGTGGCGGACCTCCGCGATCGACCCGAAGGCGGTGGCCGGGGCGTACGGCCGGCGGCGGGAGGCGCTGATACGGGCGCTGGCGGAGCGCGGAGTCCGTGCGCGCGGCCGCAGCGGGATGAACGTCTGGATACCGGTACCGGACGAGACCGGCGCGGTGGCCCGGCTGCTGCACTCCGGCTGGGCGGTGGCCCCCGGCGCGCGCTTCCGCCTCCACTCGCCCCCCGGCATCCGCATCACGGTCTCCGGCCTCTCCGACGACGACATCGTCCCGGTGGCGGACGCCGTTGCCGCGGCGACGGGGGTGGGGGAGGCGCGGCGGTACGAGTGAGGGCGGCGGCTGCGACGTCGTGATGTGCACGGGCGTCGGCTCTGCGGCGCGGAGGGAACTGCCGCAGAGGACAAGGGTGTTGATGCCGAAGTGCGGGGGAGGGCATGGCGGCGTGAGAAGCGGGCGCGGCGAGGCGCGGTGAGCGCATGGCGGAGCCCCCGAGGTGCGGCTCGGGGGCTCGGAGGCCTGGGGCTGGGGCTGTGACTGGGGTTGGGGCCCAGGCTTCCGGGTGGGTGTCGTCAGTGGGTGGTCGAACCGGTCGGTGGGACCGCCGGACGGCTCGGGCGGGGCCTGCTCTGGGTGAGGGCGGCGCCGGCCAGGACGATGAGGGCGCCGACCGGGGTGTTCCAGCTCAGCTGTTCGTGGAGGAGGGCCACGCCGGCCGCGGTGGCGATCACGGGGATGAAGTAGGTGACCATCTGCGCGGTGGTGGGGCCGATCTCGGCGACCAGACCGTACTGGATGAGGAAGGCGAGGCCGGTGCCCAGGGCACCCAGGGCGAAGACAGCGAGCAGCGGGATGATCGGGTAGCTGGTCGGTGCGGTGGTGAACAGTGGTGTCACCACGGCCAGTTGGGCGGTGGCCAGCAGCAGCTGCGCGCCGGACATGGACAGATGGGAGTGCGGGACGCCCGCCAGGGTGCGGCGGACATAGATCCAGCCGATGGGGTAGCAGAGCGAGGCGCCCAGGGCCATCACGGTGCCCGTCAGATCCGTGCCGGCGAAGCCCTGCCAGGTGCCGAGCACGGTGAGCACACCCAGAAACCCGAGGCCGAGGCCGGCCACCCGGCGCCGGGTGGGGCGGTCCTCGGAGAGCGCGACGACCGACAGCGCCATGCCCCACAGCGGTGAGGTGGCGTTGCAGATGCCGGCCAGTGTGGAGGGGATGGTCAGCTCGGCGTACGCGAAGAGGGAGAACGGCAATGCGTTGAGGAGGAACGCGGCCACGGTCAGATGGGCCCAGGTCCGGGCGGACCGGGGGAGCCGCTCGCGCTTGACCACGAGGACGGCCAGCAGCACCAGCGCACCGAAGGCGACCCGGCCCAGCGTCACCTGGAGCGGAGCGAAGCCCTGGGTGCCCACCTTGATGAAGAGAAAGCTGAAGCCCCAGACGAGGGAGAGGACGGCGAAGCGGAGCTGCCAGCCGCGGGCCCGGCCGCGGGCCGTCGGAGCCGCGGTCGTGGTGGCGCCGCGGAGCGCGTCGGCCGCGGTGGTCGCGGCGTCCCTGTCGGCGATGGGGCTCGCAGTGGTGGCCGGAGAGGCCGTGGTGTCGGCGGAGGCGGTGGGTGTGCCGGTGGCGGTGCTCATGAGGTCAACGATGCGGGGTGCAACTTCGTAGCACAATCGAGAATTCGTGGCCGGTATCGCTTAGCATTGCTTATGTGTTGAACCTTGATCGCCTACGGACGCTGAGCGCGGTCGCCCGCCACGGTTCGGTGAGCGCGGCCGCCGACGGGCTGCATGTGACGACCTCGGCCGTCTCGCAGCAGATCGCCAAGCTGGAGCGGGAGACCGGGCAGCAGCTGCTTGCCAAGAACGGGCGCGGAGTGCGGCTGACCGACGCCGGCCGACTGCTCGCCGACCATGCGACACGCATCCTTTCGCAGGTCGAGCTGGCCCAGGCCGAGCTGGAAGCGCATCGCGGCCAGGCGGTGGGCGAGCTGCGGCTGGGTGCTTTTCCCACCGCGGCCCGGGGACTCTTCCCGGCCGCGCTGGTCACGCTCCGCGCCGAGCACCCCCAGCTACGGGCACGGCTGACGGAGATGGAGCCGGACGAGTCGGTCCGCGGCGTGGTGCGCGGCGATATCGATCTGGCGGTCGTCCTCGACTGGTACAACCGGCCGCTGTCCCTGCCCGACGGTCTGGCGAAGGCCCCGCTGCTGGACGATCCGGCCGATGTGGCGATGCCGTCCACCCATCCGCTGGCCCGGCGGCGTTCCGTGGAGTTGGAGGAGTTCGCCGACGATGAGTGGATCTCCTGGCCCCAGGGGGAGTTCTGCAGCGAATGGCTGATGTTCACGCTGCGCAGCAAGGGCATTGAGCCGCGTGTCGCGCACATGGCGGAGGAGCACGGCACCCAGCTCGCCCTCATCGCGGCCGGGCTGGGCGTCGCGGTGGCTCCGCGCCTCGGCCGTGGGCCGGTGCCGGACGGGGTGAGCGTGGTACCCGTACGCCATACGATGCGCCGCCATGTCTATGCCATCTGGCGCGCGGATGCCGACCGCAGGCCCTCGATCCGGGCCGCCGTGGGAGCGCTCCGCACGGCCGGGAAGAGCCTGCAGGGTTCCTGAGAGGGCCACCGTCGGTGGCTCACCGGTTCCTCTCAGGCCGGTGGGACGATGCCGCGGATGACGCCCAGATCCAGCAAGTCCGTTGGCCGGATACGGAGTTGGTCCGCAGTCTCGTGGATCTGTGTCGTGTCGCGTTTGAGGATGGCCGCGGCCAGTTCCGGGGCGATCACGGAGAAGTAGCTGTCCGGCGTGGCCCAGAGCCGGTCCGGTGCGGCCAGGGCCAGCGCGCCGCCCGAACCGCCTTCGCCGATGAGCAGGGAGGTGACGGGCACCCGGGCGGTGGCGAGCGCCGCGAAGGTGTCGGCGATGGCCGCCCCGGCACCGGCCCGCTCGGCCGCCGCGTCGTTGGCGGCGCCCGGGGTGTCCACGAGGGTGAGGACCGGGATGCCGAGCCGGTCGGCGAGCCGGACGAGCCGTGCGGCGGTACGGAAACCGGCCGGGCGGGTGGCCGTACCGCACTGCGCCGCGAAGGCGAGGGTGCGCCCCGCACGGTGACCGAATCCGCACCGCATCCCGGGGTCGACGCCGCCGCAGCGGTCGCCGCTGATCTCCTCCCAGTCGTCGAAGTACGCGCGCAGATACGCCTCGGCCCGCGGCCGGCCGGGTGCGCGGGCCCGGGCCACCGCACCCCAGCCGGTCTCCGGCAGTTCGGGTGCGCCGAGCGCATCCGGCGGGGGCGCCGGCTCCACCGCCTCGACGTGGAACTCCCGTGGTGTGCCCAGCAGTTGCAGCCACCGCTGGAGCGTGGCGCGCAGCCGGTCGGGCGGGACGACGGCATCGATCTGGCCGGCGGCCAGCTGTCCCTCGGCGGTGTAGGCGGCGGGGTCGGCGTCCGGGGGACGCACCCGTGAGCCCGCGAAGCCGACCTGGGCCCCGGGGAGCGCGAGGATCACATCGGCGGCCGCGCCCAGGGTGGCCCAGCCGCCGCCGGTCGTCGGGTCGCGCAGCACGGCGAGCTGGGGGAGTCCCGCGGCGCGGTTCAGCGCGGACTGCGTGCCACCCGCTGGAGTTGGGTCAGCGCCCGCATCCCTTCCTGCATCCGGCTGCCGCCCGTGGCGATCAGCGAGACGACCGGCAGGCCGTGCTCGCGCGCATGGGTGTAGGCGGCCTCCAGCCGGTCGCCGGTGCGCTCGCCGAGGGAGCCGCCCAGATAGCGGAACTCGAAGGAGAGCACGACCGTTTCCCGTCCGCCTATCGTGGCCAGGGCGGTGACCACGGACTCGTCCTCGCCGGTCCGTTCCCGGGCGCGGGCCCGGGCGTCGTCGTAGCCGCGCCAGCCGAGGGGGCCGTCCGGTGCGGACGACGCCCCGGACGGGGTTCCGCGACCGTCGGGCACGGCCGCCTCGCTGTAGGTGTCAGCCACCGCCGCGATGGCTTGACGGGCTGTCAGCCGGGCGCACGGCAACGTCGTGGCGGCGGAGTTGCCCGCGGGAGTCCGGTCGCCGGCCGCGGCCCCGTCGCCACCGCGGTGCCCTGCGGCCTCGCCGTCCCCCGCGCCCCCGTCCCCGGCGCCACCGCTACGCACGGAGCTCACGCTTCAGGATCTTGCCCATGTCGTTGCGCGGCAGGGCGTCCAGGAAGTGCACGGTGCGGGGGCGCTTGTGCGGCGCGAGCTGGCGGGCGACATGGTCGGCGAGTTCCTCGGCGGACGGCGCCGGCCCGGCGTCCGGACCGGTCTCCGTCACGATCCAGGCGACGATCCGCTCGCCGAGGTCCTCGTCCGGCGCGCCGGTGACGGCGGCCTCGGCGACGCCCGGGTGGGCCAGCAGCGCATTCTCGATCTCGCCCGCGCCGATCTTGTAGCCACCGCTCTTGATCAGATCGGTGGCCTTACGGCCCACGATGCGGTAGTTGCCGGCGGCGTCCCGGACGGCCATGTCACCGGTGCGGAACCATCCGCCGTCGAAGGCCGCGGCGGTGGCATCGGGGCGGTTGAGGTACTCGACGAAGAGGTTCGGGCCGCGGACCTGGATCTCGCCGACCGTCTCGGCGTCGTTCGCCTCGATGGCCTGGCCCGCCTCGTCGACGAGCCGGACATACACCCCCGGGAGCGGTACGCCGACCGTGCCCGCGGCATCGGGGCCGTCCGCCCGGACGCTGGTGTTCATGAGCGTTTCCGTCATGCCGTAGCGCTCGATCACCCGTCGGCCGGTGGCGGCCGCGATCCGCTCATGATCGGTCAGCGGCAGCGCGGCCGACCCGGAGACCAGCAGCCGGGCCCGGGAGAGCGCCTTGGCGAGCGAGGGGTTCCGGCCCGCCTCTTCGGCCAGGCGGTGGTACATCGTCGGTACCCCGAACAGCATCGTGCCGTCCGCGGACAGCTCCCGGGCCACCGCTTCGGTGCTGAAGCGCCCCAGGTGGTGCACGCTGCCGCCGCGGCGCAGCGGCCCGAGGACACCGAGGATCAGGCCGTGGACATGGAAGAGCGGGAGGGCGTGCACCAGGACGTCATCGGCGGTCCACTGCCAGGCGTCCTCCAGCGCGTCGACGGTGTGCGCGAGGGCGCGCCGGGGGAGGACGACGCCCTTGGGCGGCCCGGTCGTGCCGGAGGTGTAGACGATCAGGGCCGGTGCCTCGTCGCCCGGTTCGCTCGGCAGCGGGGTCGGCGCGGCCTCCTCGGGCGGCGCCGCGGCCTCGATGTCGATACGGGACAGCGCGGCGAGCGGCCCCGGCAGATCGGCATCCGGCTCGGCCAGGACGAGCGAGGGCATGCTGTCCGCCACGATGTGCGCCAGCTCGCTCTCACCGATCTTCGGATTGACCGGCACCACGGCCACCCCGGCGAGCAGCGCGGCCACCGCGCCGACCGCGGTCTCCAGCGTCGGCGTCGCCCAGAGGGCGATACGGGTCTCACCGGCGATCCGCTCGGCGAGCGCACCCGCCACCGACGCCAACTGGCAATGGCTGAGACTGCGATCGCCGAAGCGCAGCGCGGGGGCGGGCGAAGCGTCGCGCAGCGCGGGGAAGAGCACGTTCACCGGATCTCCTTCGTCCTCGTCGGGGCCCGGCCACCTCGCGGCCGGGCCGTCCCGCTCCCGCACCTGCCGGTACCGGACGGGCTGACCTCCACCACTCTCCCAGAGACCACCGACAACGCGATCACCTCGGGACGACCGGCCTCGCCGTCCGCGGCGATCAGCTTGCTCATGCGAGGCGTCCACCCGCCCGGTGCCGCGGCCGCCACCCGCCCGGTGCCGCGGCCACCACCCGCGTGGCGCCCTCGCCCTCGTCCCGGGATCTTCGCGCCCTCACCCCGGGATCTTGCGGAAGTCCCACGACACGACGGACTCCGGCGTCAGCCGCAGCCAGGCATGCCGGCCGTCGTGCGGCATCTCGGACATCCCGAAGTACTTCTCCGCGAAGAGCCGCTCCGGGGCGCCCAGTTCGGGGCACGGCTCACCGGTGCGCGGCGCCTCGCCGACGCACTCCGCCCGGCCCGCCAGCTCGGCCCCGCGCAGCTCGCCGTACTCGTGCCCGTCATCGACGACCACCGCGATCCTCGGGTCCGTGCGCAACTGCGCCCAGCGCCTGCTGCGGGTGATCGAATAGAGCCACAGCGCCGTACCGTCCCAGACGAACCACAGCGCTCCGACGTGCGGCGCACCGTCCCCGCCGACCGTGGCGACGCGGCAGGTGCGCTGCGCCGCGAGGAAGGCGTCGAGCTCGCCCTGCGTCATCATGATCCGGCGCCCGCGCCGCTGTGTGTCGGCCATCCGTCCCCGCCCTCCGCCGTGTGCCGCCCGTGTGGCACTGACCGCTCACCTGACACCCTAGGCTGCTGACTATGTGTCAGAAACCGGTGTCGGAAAGCATGAGGGCTCTTCCTGACGTGCGCAATGCCCGATAGCCTCGCCCGCCTCGAACCGGCCCGTCGGGGAAGCACCGACCGGGACCCGGTCCCGCCGCTCCTGCAGACCCGCTACTCCTGCAGACCCGCGGGAAATCAGAACCGCCAGAGGGGAATGCGATGCCTTCGGACGCTGCACGGCTCATCGGCCAACTGGACCCGGCCACGACGGTGCTGCTCACCGTCGAGTGCCAGCGCGGGGTGGTCGGCCCGGAGAGCGCACTGCCCGAACTCGCCGACGCGGCCCGCACGTCGGGGGCGCTGGCGAACGTCGCCCGGCTGGTGGCGGCCGCCCATGACACCGGCGTCCAGGTGCTGCACGCGGTCGCCGAACGCCGTCCCGACGGCCGCGGCGCCAGCCACAACGCCCGCCTGTTCAAGGCGGCCGCGCGGCTGCCCGTCCAGCAGTTCACCGGGTCCACCGCGGTCCGTATCGCCGACCCGATACCCGTCTCCGACAACGACCTGGTGGTGCGCAGACTGCACGGTCTCTCGCCGATCGCCGGCACCGAGGTGGACGCGCTGCTGCGCAACTTCGGGTGCCGGACGCTGATCGTCACCGGGGTGTCGGCGAATGTGGCGATCCCCAATGCCGTCTTCGACGCGGTCAACCTCGGCTATACGGCCGTGGTGCCCGCGGACGCCATCGCGGGGGTGCCTGCCGACTACACCCCCGCGATGGTCCGCAACACCCTCGCGCTGGTCGCCACCGTCACCACCACCGATGACGTCCTGACCAGCTGGAAGCGGCCGCGCCGTGGCCGCTGACCCGGGTTGTCGGTACCGACGAAACCCCCTAGGTCCCAGGGCGGGTGGCCGTCCGTCCAGAGAATGACGCCGGGGCCCGTGGTGGCACTTCAGTACAGTCCGACTTTGGGTCCCTGTGGGGGAGGACGGCGCTGACCTGTGCATTCGAGGATGGGGAGAGGACCTGATCCCCTTCCCCTCGAAGTGCGGTCTGACGTGTGACGCACACGGCCGCTTCGCATCCTCCCAGGAATGTCTTTTCTTGATGAATGAGCACACTTCTCACCACCGTGCCCGGGCTCAGCGTACGACTGAAGGATGGACCTTCTTGGTGGAGTCGATACGGAACCATCGCACGGTCGGTTCCATCGCCCCCAGCAGCAAGTCGCTGGCCAACATGCTGGCTGACCCGTTGCTGAAGCGAGCGCCGCGGAATTCGAATGTCCTGGAAGTAGGCGCGGGTACCGGATCGGTCACACGAGTTCTGCTCCCTCAGATACCTCGGGGAAGCCGGCTGGACATCGTAGAAGCGAACCCCCATTTTGCCGCACATCTGCGTCGCCTGGTTCGCGGCAACCCGGACCTGCTGGAAAAGCAGGAGCACGTGCGCGTCCACAACACATTTGTCGAACAGCTCACCACTGACTGCCGCTATGACGTGATCGTCTCCGGCCTGCCGTTCTCCAACTTCGCCCCCCGGCAGGTCGAGGAAATCATGGGCCGCTACTTGGAACTGCTCCGCCCCGGGGGCACTCTCACCTACTTTTCCTATTGCGGCAGCCGCTGGGTCCGCGCCTTGCTGACATCCCGCCCAGAGGCCCGCCGTCAGCGCGACGTCAAAGATCTCCTGAATCAGTACCACAACCAGTACGCGGTCGGCTGTTGGACCGTGTGGGGAAATCTGCCACCCGCACAGGTGTGGCAACTGCGCCGACCCATCGATACGGTCAACGCCTCCGACTTGTTGACCGTCCGGTCGGACATATCGCGATGAGTGACCTCACCACTCTGCTCAGCCAGATTCCCCCTGCCACCGCCTATACGGTGCTGGCCGCGGCAATCATCGCGGAATCCATTTTGCTGGTGGGTGCCGTCGTCCCCACTCTCGCTCTCATGCTCACCGCGGGAGCCTTGGCCCGTGCCGGCAGCATGAACCTGTTGTGGGTCATCGGAGTCGCTGCCGGTGCTGTCGTGATCGGGGACGCTCTTGGCCATCGAACCGGTCACCTGCTGGGAAATCGCCTACGCACCGGGAAGCTTGGCCGCCGCATTCCTGCCTCGGCGTGGCAGCGGGCGGAAACCCTCATGAACAAGCGCGCCGGCCAAACCCTCCTGATCTTCCGCTTTGTGCCGGTCATGCGGACCCTTGCCCCGCACCTGGCCGGCGTCGTTGGCCTGCCGTACCGCCATATCGCCCCGTACAGTGCCCTGGCCTCGGTCACGTGGGCGAGTGTGGAAAGCGGTGCGGGCTACACAGCAGCCTTCTCCGCCCAGCACCTCTCCGCGATCTGAGGGCCGTAGCCGGTCAGAGCCGCATTGCTGGTCTTCCGACACCGCCTGCGCCCGAACTCCGGTGCCGGAGAAGGCAGGCCGCAGCCGTCCCGCGTGTGCAGCGGATAGGGGCCGGGGGGCTCAGGCTGTCGGGGTCAGGGTGTGGTGCTTGTCCCGTCGAGGAGGGCGCGTCCCTGTGGGGTGATGGTGTGGTGCACGGTGTTGCGGTGGCGGGTGGTGGAGACGAGTCCGGCCTGCCGGAGTACGCCGGTGTGCTGGCTTGCGCTGGACGGCGAGATGGACAGACGACGGGCGAGGTCGGTGGTGGTGTAGCTGTCGACGAGTGTGGCCAGGATGGCCGCGCGGGTGGTTCCCAGGAGGGCGGCGAGGGCCTTGTGCGAGGCTGCGGGCCGAGGCGGGGACCAGATGCTGCGGATCGTCGCGGGATCGCGCGGCGCGGGGTAGATGAGCAGGGCTTCGGCATCGGTCGCGGGTGCGAACAGCTGCGGTACGGGGCCGCAGAACAGTGAGGGAGCCAAGACCATGCCCCGGCCGCCCAAGTGGTACCCGTAGTCGTCCGGTCCCTGCCAGGGCCGGTAGTCCGGCAGTTCCAGCACGGGCGGCTTCCAGCGCAGATACGGCGCGAGGCTCTCCAGCGCGGCGCCTACTCCGTGGGCGGCCATCAGCTTGCCCACCAGGTGCGCATGGGCGCTCAGGTGCTGGTGGATGCGGTCCCAGTAGGGGGCCACGGATGCGGCGTGGTAGTCGGCAAGGCCGTTCGCCAGCCGCTCGACCACCACACCGTCGCCCGCACCCGGGTGGGACAGCCAGGACGGGCGGAGGCGATCCAGCCGGGCATCAGGAGACAGCTCGGCACGCAACTGCGCGCGGGGCGCACTCAGCAGGCGCTCGCGCCCTTCCTCGATCGAGGAAACCGGCCCCAGCAGCGTGAAGAGGTCGACCATCCACCCCTGCGGGCTTGCCACGAACGCCGCAAGCTGCCGCGCGTCCGGCGGCACTCGCGGACGCGTGCGTCTGCGCCACCCGTCGAACAGCACCTTCTCCTCGCGCCGCTGCAGCATCCGCAGGCTCAGCTGGGTCTCGGCCAGCGGCCCCAGTAGTGCCACCCGGGTACGGGCGAGATCCTCCAGCGTGAACCGGATACGCAGCACTGAATGCCCCTGACCCGAACAAGTCGAAACCCCCGGACCACGGTTATTCAGCTATGCCTGCACGTCGTTGTCGAGCCGGTTCCTGGCCAGGGATGCTCCTTGAGTCGCCAAACGGCAGTTCGCCGGTGGCGACCCGGTGCACAACGAGCACGCCAACAGACAACGCACTTCGACCGTGAGGGGAATCATGCGTACACGAATCTGGCTCACCAGCGTCGCCATAGGAACCGCTGTGTTGACCGGCGCCACTGCCACCGCCACCGCCCAGGCAGCACCCGCGCACTCCGAGACCGCAACGTCATCCAGCACGGCGCTGGGATGGATCTACGTCGGTACCTACATCAGCAAGTCGTCCTGCCAGGCGGATGGGGAGAACTCCGCCCAAGAGTGGAAGTGTGTGAAGGCGCCAAGCGGTAAGTGGCACCTGTACGTCTGGAGCTGATGAGTCACCGGTCCTCGTGGCGCGTGTCCCTCCAGGGCACGCGCCGCACTCCCAAGGGCGGCTCGCCGACGGGCTGTTCACTGAGGCCCGATCCCCAGCAGCCCGGACAGCGTCTCTGTGCCATCAACCGATGACCGATGACGCTCGCCCTAAGACACGCCAACAGACAGGCACCACAACAGACAGGCACCACAACAGACAGGCACTTCGACCGCGAGGGGAATCATGCGTACACGAATCTGGCTCACCGGTGTCGCCGTAGGAGCCGCCATGCTGACCGGCGCCACTGCCACTGCCGCCACCGCCCAGGCAGCACCCGCGCACTCCGAGACCGCGACGCCATCGACTGCCACGTCCTCCAGCACGGCAACGGGCTGGTACCCCATCCTCTATCCCTCCAAGTCGGCCTGCCAGGCGGCCGGGGAGGAATTCGGCGAACAGTGGACGTGCGTGCTGCTGCAGGGCAGCGGAAAGTGGCGCCTCTACATCTACAGCTGACTGCTTACCGGGTCCCTGACGGCGCGTATCTCTAGCAGCATGCTCGGCGTTCTGATTCTCCGGCCACTGCCAGTGGGTGCCGAGATGGAGCCGATGTCTACTTCGGAGTGTCCCCGAGGGGGCGTTCGGCGGCGGCCGTGAGCTGTCGGGCCAGGTCTTTGAGGGATTGGCGCAGTTGGTCGGGGCTGTGGATGGTGAAGGGCCATTCCAGGGAGGCGAGCAGGCGCGCCACGCTGTCCAGCTGGGCGGCCTGCGCGCGCATCAGTACGCCGGTGGGTGTGGCGGTGAGGGTGACGATCGTGCGGGGCAGCCGGCGCGCGATGTCCTCGATGGGGCCTTCGATCAGTACCTCGACCTGCCACGGCGCGGGTGTCCGGGCCAGGGATGCGGTGAGGTGGGTGACCGGGTCGAAGTCGTCGGGGGCGGTGAACGTTGCTGCGCCGGTCGTGGCGGAGGTGATCCGGTCGATGCGAAAGGTGCGCAGGCCGTCACGGAGGTGGTCGTGACCGACGAGGTACCAGCACCCGGAATGGAAGACCACCCCGTACGGGTCGACATCGCGCTCCGTGTGTTCCCGGTGCCAGGAGCGGTAGCGCAGCCCGACGGTGTGACCGGAGCGGCATGCCTGCGCCAGGGTCAGCAGGACGCCGGCTTCGGGGGCCTGCGCGAGCACCGTGTTGGTGGTGAAGGACAGGGTGTCCCGCATGGCGGCCAGCGGTGCGCGCAGAGGGTCCGGGAGCACTCGTTCGATCTTGGCAAGGGCGCCGGCGCCGGCGGGAGCGGTGGTGCCCATGCCCAGACGCTCCCCGGCGAGCAGGCCCAGCATGACCACGAGGGCTTCTTCGTTGGTGAGCATCAGCGGTGGCATCCGGTAGCCGCGGGCCAGCCGGTAGCCACCGAAGCGGCCCCGGTCTGATTCCACCGGGATGCCCAACTCGCGCAGGCGTGCCGCGTAGCGCCGCACCGTGCGCACATCGGTCCCCAGGCGGTCCGACAGCTGTGCACCGGTCAGCCCTGGGTGTGTCTGGAGGAGTTCCAGCAGGGCCAGTACGCGCGTCAAGGGGTATGACATGGATCACTCGGCATTTCAGGGCGGAAACTGTCCTGTATGGACTCTACTCTCGCCGCAACCCCTGAAATCCAAGGAGAAACCGCATGGCTACCTTCGTGCTCGTCCCCGGCGCCTGGCTCGGAGCCTGGGCATGGGAGGCCACCGCCCAAGCGCTGCGGGAGCGTGGGCACGTGGCGCTGCCGATGACGCTGACCGGCCTGGGCGAACGATCCGGCCTCGCCACCCCGGAGGTGGGCCTGGACACTCACATCGACGACATCACCGCGTTCGTCGTGGAGCGGGACCTGCACGAGGTCACCCTCGTGGCGCACAGCTACGCGGCGGTCCCCGTCACCGGCGCTGCGGGCCGCCTCGGGCCGCGGCTGGAACGTCTGGTCTATGTCGACAGCGCCCCTTTCGCCGAGGGCACATGCCTGCTCGACGTCATGTCGGACGACGTGGTGGACCAACTGCACCAGCAGGTTGCCGAGCACGGAGACGGATGGCGGCTGCCGTTGCCGCCCTTCGAGCTTCTCAGCGCGTTCAGCACCCTCGAAGGGCTCGACGAGGACCAGCTCGACCTCATGCGCACCCGGGCCACGCCCCAGCCCTTTCGCACCTTCGCACAGCGGCTGA
Source organism: Streptomyces sp. G7(2002) (assembly GCF_028870195.1). Classification (NCBI taxonomy): domain Bacteria; kingdom Bacillati; phylum Actinomycetota; class Actinomycetes; order Kitasatosporales; family Streptomycetaceae; genus Streptomyces; species Streptomyces sp. G7(2002). Next base: position 1,599,711 of record NZ_CP102609.1, on the reverse strand, counting down.
CCCGCCCTGATGATCTCGGCCCCGATGTCGACCACGTGGTGGTTGCCTGCCACGACGCCAAGGCCCTGCTGGATGCCGGGGTGCCGACGCTGGCCTTCCTCAACCAGCCACCGTGGCGGCGCTTCCATCTGCCCACCGGGCACTGGCCCATGCTGTCCACCCCCGTCGAACTCGCCACGACCCTCGACGCGGTCGCCTCTTCCGGAGGCTCCGGACGCTGACAGCGAGGGCCTGCTCCGCTGCGTGCCGTCTCATGGCCGGCGTGTACGACAGGAGGCCGATTTCCGTCGTAGGCTGAATTTCGCTGGTGAGGGACAGGAGGCTCAGGTGGCCGGGACGACGCCGACCGGGACGACGGTGGCCGAGGTGATGGCCGAGCTGGCCGGGCTCGAGGACCCGAAGACGCGCGCGGTGAACGAGAAGCACGGTGACGATCACGGGGTGAACCTCAGCAAGCTGCGCGCGCTCGCGAGGCGGCTGAAGACGCAGCAGGAACTCGCGTGCCGGCTCTGGGAGACGGGTGACACCGCGGCGAGACTGCTGGCGATCCTGATCTGCCGCCCGAAGGCGTTCGAGCGTGACGAGCTGGACGTCATGTTGCGGGAGGCACGGACACCCAAGGTGCACGACTGGCTCGTGAACTACGTGGTGAAGAAGAGCCCGCACGCCGAAGAGCTGCGTCGGGCCTGGTCCGCCGATCCGGATCCCGTGGTCGCGAGTGCCGGCTGGGCGCTGACGACCGAACGCGTGGCGAAGAAGCCCGAGGGTCTCGACCTCGCAGGGCTGCTCGACGTCATCGAGGCGGAGATGAAAGACGCCCCGGATCGCCTCCAGTGGGCGATGAACCACTGTCTGGCTCAGATCGGGATCGAGCACCCCGAGCACCGCGCCCGTGCCCTCGACATCGGTGAGCGCCTGGAGGTGCTCAAGGACTACCCGACTTCCCCGGGCTGCACTTCTCCGTTCGCGCCCATCTGGATCAGCGAGATGGTGCGCCGACAGCACGATAAGTAGGAGGTGCGCGTTCGGCAGGCGTCGCCTGGTGACGCCTGCCTGTGGTGCGACCGGTGGCCTGGCCTGGCCTGGGTGCCCGCGCCTCTGTGGCCGGGCCTGGGTGCCCGCGCCTCTGTGTCAGCCGTTCTGGGCCCGGTCGTACACCTTCTTGGCTGTGGCTCCCAGCACCTCTCCCTGCATCTCGGTCGGTGTCAGGGAGTCCAGTGCACTGTTGACCGAGACCAGGACGCCCTTGCCGGTGGTGGCGTTGAAGTCGGCCAGCCACGGGCCGCCGCTGGAGCCGCCGCTCATGTCGCAGGGGATGGCCTGCACGCCGCTCTTCTTCTTCGCCGTGCCGACGCAGCGGAGGAGTTCCTCGCCGAGCTGCGGGCGGGTGGCGGAGTAGCCGAAGGCGGAGATGGTGCCGCCAACGGGGCGGTTGAAGGCGATGTCCTGGCCGCCCACGACATCAGTGAGCTTGCGGCCGCTCTTGTCGGCGTCGACGACCAGCGTGGACAGGTCGTCGGTGGAGTCCTGCTCCCAGCTGCGCGGGGTCACGGCGTCGCGGACCGCGAACGCGCCGTAGGGCATCTTGCCCTTGCTGTATCCGGGGACGAACACCATCGCGATGTTGGTGTTGTAGGGAGAGGAGCCCCGGCGCACGCAGTGTGCCGCGGTCATCACGGCGGAGCGGTTGGCGCTCTTGACGGCAGTGGCCGTGCACCAGGTATCGGCACCGTTCGCGTTGACGAAGAAGAGCCGCCCGACGGTCTTCATGGCGGTGCCCTGCCACGGCTTGGCCTTCGGTCCGGTCGGACCGAGGTCCACGGACTTCCCGACAGCCTTGATGCGGGCGGGTGTCCAGTAGTCGAGGGCTTCCTTGCGTTCCTTGGCGGTGTACGTCAGGACGGAGACCGGGTCGGCCGAGGCGGGGCGGGCCTGGCCCGCTAAGGCCGTTGCCGGGGTCGGGGCAGAGAGGACGAGGGCCGTACCGGCCGCGGCGAGTCCCATGGAGCGGCCACGACGACGACGGATGACGGAAGTGGATGTCTTGGACATAGGGGATGTCTCCTTGGTCGGTGCAGGCAGCGGACAGGGGATGTCGGTCCGCTCTGCAAGAGAGGCGGACCCGCCTGTATCGGTTGCGTTTCCGGCGATTTGTGACACAAGCGCGCGGATGCCTGACGTGCGGTGCGACGGGCGGTGCGGGGCGAGCGGCTACCCGCCGGAAGCGAGCGTGACCTCGACCAGCTGGGACCAGCTGGTCCGTGTCCCCTGCCGAGTCGCCTCGGCGAACCGCGCGTCGCCGAGGCGGCGCCGTGCGGTCTGCTCTATCCGCGCCACGTCCGGGTGGGAGCGGTCCGGCAGTCCGCGCACTCCGGCGCTCGCCGCGAGCAGCCGCGCGGCCTGCTCGTGCTCGTCGCGGCGCAGTGCCAGATCCGCGACCCCGACGAGCACCTGCGCGATCAGCGGCGCGTGTCCCGCCTCGGACGCCGCCTCGCAGGCCGCCGCGCGGTGCGCCCGGGCTTCGCCGGGGTCGTCGGCGAGGTAGCCGAGCAGGTCGTGCGTCACCGCGCGGAGGCTCGCCTGCTCCGCCTCGTCGCCCAGTACGGCCGCCGCGACGCCGAGTTGCCTGTGCGCCTCCTCGGCGTCGCCGTCCCACCGGGCGAACTCCGCCTTCGCGAAGGCCAGGAAGGCCAGCGCACCCGGCCAGGTGACCCGCTCCGCGCACCGTTGTGCCTCGGCGATGGCGGCCGCAGCGGCGTCCTTGTCGCCCAGTAGCCAGTGCAGCCGCGCCTGTCGCGACCGCATGCGCATGACGTCCTCGGTGGCACCGATCTCGGTGACGACCGCGATCGCCTCCTCATAGTGTGCGCACGCACCGGCGAAATCTCCGCGCACGGCGATCCGTTCCGCCAGCTCGGTCAGGGCGAACGAGATCCCGAACCGCTCGCCGAGCGCCCGGAATTCGGCGAGCGCCTTCTCCAGGTAGGCGTCCGCGTCCTGTCCGTCATGACCGAGCACGATCCGCATCTTGCCCAGGTGCAGCCGGGCCAGCGCGCGCGCCCAGGGGTCCTCGTCGTCCAGCAGCGGTTCGAACGCGGGCAGGAACGCGTCCGGTGCCTGGAGCATGCGTTCCAGCGGGGCGACGAACCCGATCAGCGGGTGGCCGCCCGGACTGCGCCGGCTGAAGCGGTACGCCTTGTGGATCCACTCCGCGGCCTGGTGTTCGTCGCCCGGTCCGGAGGTCACGAACAGCACGACCAGGCCGTACACCGTGGCCCGGACGTCGTCGGTCACCTCGCCGGGCGTCCTGGTGGCCGCGGTGATCAGCTCCATGCCCTCGGTTTTGTGCCCGCTGAGCCACCAGTACCAGCCGGCGCCCGCCGCGAGCCGCATCGCCGCCTGCGCCTCGCCCGCCGCGAGCGCTCCACGCATCGCGGAAGCGATGTTGTCGTGCTCGGCCCCGAGCGTGGCCAGCCAGTCCAGCTGCTCGGCGCGGCGCAGATGCGGCTCCGCGGTCTCGGTGAGCTCGGTGAAGTAGGCCAGGTGCGCATGGCGCGCCAGGTCCGATTCCCCCGCCTCCGCCAGCCGGTGCCCGGCGTACTCCTTGATCGTGCCCAGCATGCGGTAGCGCGGGGCGCTGTCGCCCTCGGCGAGCAGCAGCGACTTCTCGGCCAGCGCGGTGAGCAGTTCGAGCACCTGCTCCTGCTCGACGGCGTCGCCCGCGCAGACCCGTTCGGCCGCTTCCAGGCTCGCCCCGCCGGAGAACACCGAGAGTCTGCGCAGAACCCTCCGCTCGGCGTCGGTGAGCAGCTCCCAGCTCCAGTCGACCGCGGCGCGCAGCGTCTTGTGCCGCGGCAGCGCGGTCCGGCTGCCGCCGGTCAGCAGGCGGAAGCGGTCGTCGAGCCGGCCCGCGAGCTGGTCGACGGACATGGTGCGCAACCGGGCCGCGGCCAGTTCGATCGCCAGCGGCATCCCGTCCAGCGCGCGGCAGACGCGGACCATCGTCGCCAGCGTGGGGGCGTCCACGGCGAGATCGCGGCGCACCGCCCCGGCCCGGTCCCGCAGCAGTTGGACGGCGGGTGAGGACTCGATCTCGCCCGGTCCCGCGTCCCCCTCCGGCAGGGCCAGCGGCTCGACCGGCCACAGCGCCTCCCCGGTGATACCGAGCGGTTCCCGGCTCGTCGCCAGGATCCGCAGCCCCCGGCACTCCCCGAGCACCCGGTGGGCGAACGACGCCGCGGACTCGATCACATGCTCGCAGTTGTCCAGGATCAGCAGCGCCTCCCGCTCGCGGATCGCGGCGACGATCCGGTCCGTCAGCTCCGCGTTCGGGGCCCCGCCGAGCAGCGCGTCCCGCAGGCCGAGCCCGGCGAGCGCCGCCTGCGCCACGTCGCCGTCCGCGCCGATGGCGGCGAGCTCCACCAGCCAGGCCCCGTCCGGCAGTTCGCCGAGCAGCGTGCGCGCGGTCTCCGTCGCCAGCCTGGTCTTCCCCGAGCCGCCCGGCCCGGTCACGGTGGTGAGCCGGTGCCCGGCGATGAGCTCACGGACCGCGGCGGTATCGGCGCCCCTGCCGACGAAGGTGGTCAGCTCGGCGCGCAGGTTGGTCCTGCGGCTCGTCTCCCGCCGCCCCAGCTCGCCCCGCAGCAGCGCGAGGTGGACAGCGGACAGTTCCGGCGAGGGGTCGGCGCCCAGCGCGTCGGCCAGGGCCTCCCTCGCGCGCTGGTACACCAGCAGCGCATCGCTGTCGCGACCTGCCGCGACCAGGGCGCGCATCAGCGCGGCGACGAACCGTTCCCGCAGCGGGTGCGCGGCCACCAGGTCGGTCAGCTCCGTGACCCTCTCCGCACCGCGTCCGAGGGTGATCTCCGCGTCGAACCGCTCCTCCGTGGCGGTCAGGCGCAACCCCTCGAACCGGCCGACCGCGGCGTCGAACGCGGCGCTGTCCTGCAGACCGACGTCCTGCATGGCCGCACCGCGCCACAGTTCGAGGGCCTCGCGCAGCAGCCGCACCCGCCGGGAAGCGTCCTCGGCGCAGGCCTGGCCCGCGATGACGAGGCGTTCGAACCGCACGGCGTCGACGGCGTCAGGCTCCACCGCCAGCCGGTAGCCGTCCGGCCGGCTCTCGACCACCCCGTCCGGCAGCGCCTTCCGCAGCCGGGAAACCAAGCGCTGCAGGGCGTTCGTCGCCCCGGCGGGCAGGTGCTCCCCCCAGATCCAGTCGACGAGCGACGCCTTCGGGACCACGTGCCCCGGCTTGAGCGCGAGGGCGATCAGCAGTCCGCGCAGCCGCGCGCCCGGCACGTCGGCCCATCCGCCGTCGTCCGTGCGAACCTCGAACGGACCCAGCATCCCGATCTGCACCCGCCGATTTTGCCATGGGCGTTCGGCAGCCAACCAATTTCTGGCGCTCTGCGGGAAGTTGCCGTGGTGAGGGCCCCTGTGCAGGCGGGTCCGCCGCGGCCCTGAAGGCGCGCTCCTGCACGGGTGACGCGCTCGGCCGGCGGTTTTACCGGGCCGTTTCCGTCCAGGTGACCGGCAGCTCGTGGACGCCGTAGATATTCATGTCGCTCTTGAGTTTCACCTCGTCGGCGGGGATGGCGAGCTGGAGGGTCGGGAAGCGGCGTAGCAGCCCCTCGAAACCGGCGCGCATCTCGATGCGGGCGAGTTGCTGGCCCAGGCACTGGTGGATGCCGTGACCGAAGGACAGGTGACCGCGGGCCTTGCGGTGGATGTCCAGGGTGTCGGGGTTGTCGAAGCGCTTCGGATCGCGGTTGGCCGCCAGCAGCGAGATGACGACGGTCGATCCCTCGGGGATGGTTTCACCGCAGAGTTCGATGTCCTCCGTGGCGTAGCGATAGAAGATGTCGGCAATGGACAGGTAGCGCATGAGTTCCTCGACGGCGCCGGGCATCAGGTCCGGGGTGGCGCGCAGTTCGGCCAGCTGCTCGGGGTGCTCCAAGAGCGCGAAGGTGCCCAGTGCCAGCACATTGGCGGTGGTCTCGTGACCCGCGAGCAGCAGCAGGAAGGCGATGCCCGTCAGCTCCTCGATGGTGAGGTCGTCATGGCGGGCCAGGTCGGACAGGATGTCTTCGCCGGGGGTGGCGCGTTTGCGCGTGACCAGTTCGGCCAGGTACGTGGTCAGCGCGGTGTACGCGGCTATCTTCTCGTCGAACGACTGGTCCTTGACCAGGAACTTGGCGGAGTTGACCTGGAAGGTCTCCCGGTCCGCGTAGGGGACACCGAGCAGTTCGCAGATCACCAGCGAGGGCACCGGCAGCGCGAACTCCTTGACCAGGTCGACCGGCGGGGCAAGGCGCGCCACCTCGTCCAGCTGCCGCTCGGCGATATCGATGATGTGCTCTTCGAGCTGCTTCATGCGTTTGACGGTGAAGGCGCCGGTGAGCTTGCGCCGCAGCCGGGTGTGGTCCGGCGGGTCCATGGCGACGAACAGGCCCGGCACCTGAGGGGACGGTTCGGTGGCGGCGGGCATGTTGGGGGTCTCGTACGGCATGTGGAGAATGCCGATGTCCTGACGGGAGCTGAACCGGGTGTCGGCCAGGAGCTGGCGGACCGCGTCGTAGCCGGTGACGATCCAGCCCTCGTGACCGTCGGGGAAGACCATGGGACTGACCGGGCGGGCCTCACGCAGCCGGGTGATTTGGCTGGGCGGGTCGAAGGGGCCCGCGTCGCGCTCCGTGGAAAGGCCGTGCGGGGTGGCGACCGTCTGACTCATCGGATGTCCTTTCGTGGCGGTTGTTGCGGCCACAAAAATCGCCGACGGCCCTGACATACGGCTGACACGGCTCTGACACCGACCATGCCGCCCGGCGCGACGTGGGTGGGTCCTGAACGGTGCCCGTGACACCCGCCCGCCGTGACACCCGCCCGCCGGGGTTGTGGCCCGGCGGGCGGCCGGGTGGCCGGGGGCGTCAGCCGAGGGTGACCGAGCCGCCCTTGACGGTCACCTTGGCGGGTGCCAGCGCCTTGGTGGCGGGGCCGGTCTTCACGCTGCCATCGGTGATGTCGAACTTGCTGCCGTGGCACATGCAGTTGATGGTGCCGCCGGCGACCTCGCCGACAACACAGCCCGCGTGGGTGCAGATCGCGGAGAAGGCCTTGATCTCGCCGTCCTGGGGCTGGGTGACGACGACCTTCTCGCCCTTGAAGATCTTGCCCCCGCCCTTGGGGATCTCCGACGTCTTGGCGAGGGTGGGGCCACCCTCCCCACCGGCGGCACCGTCGCCCCCGCTCCCTCCGGTGCCGCCCGAGCCGCTGTCGCCCCCGCCGCTCGTCCCCGGGGCGGCCTGCTCGTCACCCGCTGCCTTGGAGCTGCCGCTCCCCGCGTCCTCCATGCTGCCGCCGCAGGCCGCGAGCGCGGCCGTGAGCCCGGCCGCGCCGACCGCCGCGACGACGGCCCGCCGTCCCGCTCCGCGCCCCGCCGGCGCCGGGCCGGTCTCCTCCGTCGCCGTCATCGCTTCGGTCTCCGTCCGCTCCGACGCTGCCTGTCGAGCCATGGTGTGCCTCCGGTTCTTGGTGGTGCCTTCGGTGCGCGATGTGCTCCATGGACGTTGCACAAGGTCCATACGGAGCCGCCGCCCGGAGCGTTCAACGCGGCCCTGCGCCATCCGCCGGAGCGGGCTGTGGACGGCGGACGGCGGACAGCGATGGCCGGACGGCGGACGGCGGATGACGGATGGCGGATGGGTGCGACGGAGGCGGGCGCGAGCCGGCCGCGTCAGCCCTGGTCGGCGCGCTCTTCCAGCGCCTTCAGCAGGAAGTCCCGCTGGAAGTGCAGCAGCTGCGCATTGACCGCGTCGTCGGCCGGCAGATGCGTGGCACCGGGCAGCGGCAGCACACTGTGGGGCTTGCCCGCCGCGAGCAGCTCCGCCGAGAAGCGCAGGGTGTGCGCGGCCGCCACATTGTCGTCCGCGAGCCCGTGGACCAGCAGCAGCGGACGGCTCAGCAGATGGCCGTGGCCGGCCAGGGAGGAGCGCACATAGTTCTCCGGCTGTTCCTCGGGGTCGCCCAGGAACCGCTCCTTCCAGTGGGTGTCGTACATCCGCTGGTCGGTGGGCGGGGCGCCGGCGACCGCCGCGTGGAAGATCTCGGGGCGGTGCAGCACGGCGGCCGCGGCCAGGAACCCGCCGAACGACCAGCCGCGGATCGCCACCCGCGTCAGATCCAGGTCGGCGTAGCGCGCCGCGGCCGCCCGCAGCGCGTCCACCTGGTCCTCCAGGGCGGGCGTGAGCTGGTCGCCATGAATGGTCTTCTCCCAGGCCGGGCCCCGGTTCGGGGTCCCGCGCCCGTCGACCACCAGCACCGCGAACCCCTGCTCGGCGAACCACTGCGACACGTAGGTGAACCATCCGCGGGCCCGTCCCACGAGCTGTATGCCCGGTCCCCCGTACGGGTCGAGGAGCACCGGCAGCTTTCCGGTGCCCTCCTCGTGCCACGACGGCAGGTAGAGGGCGCCGCGCAACTCCCGTTCGCCGAGGGTGAGATGGACCGGGCGCGGGGTGACCGACGGCTCCTCGGCGAGCGAGGTGAGGACCTGGTACGGCGGGTCCCCGGCCGTCTCGTCGCCGCGCAGTACGCCCACCTCGCCGCCCCGCAACGTCTCGCCCGCCAGGACGACCGTGCCGCCCCGCGCCACGCCCGTGTACCTGCCGGGCTCCCGGCTCAGCCGGCGGTTGCCGCGGCCGGGCTCATGGCACCACACATGGGTCTCCAGCGGATCCTCGCTCGCCGTGAACAGCACCCGCTCGTCCTCGACCCCGAGGACCGCGCACAGCTGCATCCCCTCCGGGGTGACCCGCCGGCCCCCGACGGTCAGATACCGGGTGTCGCCCTCGTCCTCATGGAGCACCAAGGCGCCCGACGCCGTACGGGCCGGGGTGCCGTCGATGATCTCCACCCACGCCGGATCGGTCCGCTCGTGCAGCACTTCGGTGGCACCGGTCTCCGGATCGACCGCGAGCGTGCGCACCACGCGCTGGTCGCGGCTCTGCACGGTGATGAACGGACCGTGCGCGTCCCAGCCGGCCGCCACGACGTACTCGTACGCCTTACGGTCCCACTCCACCTCGACCCGCTCCCCCTCCAGCGAGAGGAGCTGCAGGGCGACCTCCGCATTGGGGGTGCCGGCCGCCGGATAACGGATCGCCTGCGGCGGCTTCGTCGGGTCGGCCGGATCGCTGACATAACGCCGTTCCACCGGGCCGGTGTCGACCCTGGCCACCAGGACGCGGCGGCTGTCCGGTGCCCACCAGTAGCCGCGCAGCCGGTGCATGGACTCGGCGGCCACGTACTCGGCGAGCCCGTAGGAGATCTCCGGACCCTCCGCACGGGCCAGCTGACGGTCGGCGCCGGCCAGGTCGACGACGTGGAAGCAGCGGCGGCTCACATAGGCGATGTACCGGCCGTCGGGGGAAGGACGGGGGTCGATCACCGGACCGGCCGCGGGGACCGAGAACGGGGTGCCGCCGTCGGTACGCACCGCCCACAGGGCCCCCGACAGCGCGAACGCCACCAGACGGGCGGCCTCGTCCGTCGCGTACGACACCACTCCCACCGTCCGCTCGCGGGCGCGCTCCCGGAGGAGTCTCTCCTCCTCGGGGACCGCGTTGGGACCCGCCTCTACCAGGAGTGCCGGATCGGCCAACAGCCGTTCCGTGCCGTCCTCGTACTGCCACAGCCGGCCCACGGGATCGGTGCCCGAGAGCGTACGGACGAAGAGCACTCGCCGGCCGTCGGGGGAGACGGTGAAATGCCGGGGTACCCCTAGGGAGAAGCGGCGGCTGCGGGCGAACTGCCAGGGAAAATCAGCGGAGTTCGTGGACTGCTCGGATGTCACGGTGCTGCTGGGCAAGATGCTGTCCTCCAGATGCTGAAAGCGTTCCGGTCTGCGGTGGTCCCGGGCACGGCGATCCCTGGAGGCAACCTAGGCACAGTCCGGATTCAGGCGAAAGGCCCGGCAGCTACCTATGGGTGCGCAGCACTGAGCGCCGGTACCTGACCGGGCACAACCGGTACCTGACCGGGCACAAAGGGAATCTCCAGCGACGGGACGAAGCCGTGGCCGATGGGGGAGCGGGCCGTAGCCATGAGCCGTACGGTCACGCCGTGCGTGAGGGCGGGCCGCTCCCGGGAATCGTCGGGAACGACGATCTCGGTACTTCCTATCACGGGGTCCCGCTGAGGATCACCTGGTTTGTGTCGGGCCTTTGGCAGGCCTTTGGCGGGACCGCCGGGGTCAGCTCCCGTACAGCTCCGGGCGGCGGTCCCTGAGGTAGGGCGTGGTCCGGCGCGCCGAGGCCAGCGTGGCGGGGTCGGCCTCGCCGAAGAGGAGCTGGTCGTTGCCGGATGCGGCGGGGCCGAGGCACTCCACCGTGCCGTCCGGGGCGGCGATCGTGGTCCGGCCGCAGAAGCGCAGGCCACCGTGTTCGCCGCTCCAGTTGGCGTAGGCGATGTAGAGCTGACTCTCGAAGGCGCGGGCGGGCACGATCGTTTGGGCGACGAAGTCCCATGGGCTCATCAAGCCCGTCGGCACCAGCAGCAGATCCGTGCCCGCGAGCGCGTGGGCCCGCACGGCCTCGGGGAACTCGACGTCGTAACAGATCAGCATGCCCACGGTCAGGCCGCCCAGGGACGCCTGCACCACGCCGCTCCCGCCGGGGGTGAACAGCTCCTGCTCGGCCCGGCCGTAGAGATGCGCCTTCCGGTAGACGGCCAGCGGCCGCCCGTCGCGGCCGACGAGCCGCACCGCGTTGTAGAGGTGCGTACCGTCCCGCTCGGGCCAGCCGTGCGCCACCGCGATCCCGGCCTCCCGTGCGATCTCGGAGACCGCGGCGCACTGCGGGCCTTCCGCGGGGCCGGCCGACTGCGCGAGGGCCGCGTACTGCAGGGGGTAGCCGCCGACCGTCATCTCCGGAGCGATCAGCAGCTCGGCGCCCTCGGCGGCCGCCTTCCCCGCGGCGTCCCGCAGCCTGTCGAGGGTCTGCTCGACATCCGTCGCGCCACAGGCGGTCTGAAGGCAGGCGATCTTCACTGCGTACGTCCTCCGGGGATGACACCCGCCGGCAGTGCCGAAGCCGCCGGCGGTGAGCTCACCGGCCGTGGGCCCGGGCGAGGTGCTCCAACTGCCGTTTGTCCGGCTTGCCGTTGCGGTTGAGCGGGAAGTGATCGAGCACGACGACTCGGTCGGGGTGCTCGTAGGCCGCCAGCATGCCACAGAGCCGCTCGCGCCAGTACGCGTCCTCCTGGCCCTGGTCGTCCTCGACGAAGAAGACGAGCTGAGCGCCACGCCGCTCGTCGGGCAGGGCGACGATCCTGGCCGAGCAGCCCTGGGCCGCCACGCTGCGTTCGATCAGCTCGGGATAGAGGGTGTAACCCATGCGGTGCACCGCGTACTTGCGGCCGAGGACGAAGAGATTGCCGTCCGCGTCGAGGCGGCCGAGGTCGCCGGTGCGCTGCCAGCCCTGTGGCGAGGGCTGCAGGGTGCCGTCCTCGGCGAGATAGCCCTCCAGCGCGTCGGGGGTGTTCACCTCCACCTCGCCGGGCTCGCCCGCGGGGACCGCCCGGCCCGCATCGTCGACGACGCGCACCTGGATACCGTCCATCGCCTGCCCGCACGCCACCGGGTTGTCCGGTGTCGCGAACGCGATATTGCCCAGCTCCGTGCTGCCGTAGCTGTCCAGCAGCGGCCGGCCGAATTCCGCCGCGTACTGGCCGACCAGCGGATCGTCCAGCGGCGCCGCGCCGACGCAGAACATCCGCGCCCGCTCCAGCCCGGGACGCAGACTCGGCTTCCGCGAGACGAGGTTGAGCATGCTGCGGTAGCTGGACGGCGGGGCGTCGATGACCGTGGCCCCCGACTCCTCCGCCATCAGCAGCGCGCGGTCCAGCCTCTTGTACGGGGCGATCACCAGCGAACACCGCTTCAGCCAGGCGATCAGCACCATGGAGAGGCCGTATTGGTGGGCGAACGGCAGCAGCGGCAGCAGGACATCGTCCTCCCGGTGCCCGACCTGCGCCGCGTTCCGTTCGAGGTTCTTGAGGAACTTGCGACCCGACTTGACCACACCCTTGGGCGTGCCGGTCGAACCGGACGTCCACATGATCAGGCCGTCGGGGAGCTCGCACCAGGCGTCGACGGTCAGCGGCTCGTCCGCGATCTGCCGGCCGGCGGCGGACACCAGCAACTCGTAGAGGTGCACGGCTTCCTGGCTGCTGTCGAGCGGTGAGTCCTCGTCGCTGAGGACGAGTTTCGTACCGGTGCGCAGGATGATCTTCCGGGTCTGCTCCGCATGCTCCTGCTGGTCGATCAGCACGATCGACGCGCCGATGTGCATCAGCCCGAGGAGCGTCGCCACCCAGGCGGCCGAGTTGCCCGCCTTGAGCATGACCCGGTCCCCGGGGCCGACGCCCCGCTCACCGAGCACCTGCGCGATACGGAGTGCGTCGTGCTCGAATTCGGACAGGGTCCGCACCGAGTCAGGGGCAAAGATCTTTGCGTTCACTGGTCGCACGCTTCCTTCCTCGTGGGCAGACCTCACATGCGGCATCACTACGGAAATCGAGCGGGAGCCGCCCAGCCGACAGGGCAGGGCACGTGCCTCACCTACGGCGAGTCTGGAAGCGGCGGCGCGGGGAGGGAACCCTTATCCGCACCCCTAAGGTCCCTTCTCTTGCCGCTCCGGCCTCGTGCCGTCCCCGGCCGGAATTCCGTCACGGGCCAGGTCCACCAGGGGCGTTGTGCCGAGCCGTGTGGCGGGTGCCGGCGCCACCCGGCCAAGGCCGTCGGCGCGGAGGGGATGGGGGTCCACGCGGCGGGGTTCGCACGGTGGTGTTCGCACGGCTGTGTTCGCCACGGACTGACCACCGTGACCGCGACATCCGACGGTGCCCTCGCTGAGGCCGTCACGCTCGATCTTGCTTTCCCGGAGCTATTCCGCCTGCCGGAATTCCGTCGGGTTCGCCTTCCTGCCCGGCGCCCGTGACAGGTCGCGCGGAGCCATGACTTGGTATTTCCGGGAGAGGTGGCCGGCGGCGGCCTCCCGCGGAGAGGTGACGGCAACGGAGGCCGTGGCGCGGCGCGCCTTCTCCGCACAGCGACGCGGTTCGCGATGGGTTACTCGAAAGTCAGCTCACGCACTCACTCTGGGTAGCGATACGTGCACACGAGTCAAGCCCGAGTCAAGGCCGGACATGCCAACTTCCCACCCCTCGCCGCTGATTGCGCGGATCGATGTGGTGGTCACGGTGCGACCGGCGGCGAGAAGTGCCCGCCGGTCACCGGTGTCATCGTCCTGCGGCTCATCGCCGGGACGTTGCGGGAGTTTCGGCCCATGGGCTCCCGTGGCGGTGTGCGATCCCCTATTGGTTGCTCCGGCACACTTTTACGTGACCCTTACTCAGGAGGCCTTGCGGAAGACGCCGAAGGGTGAGAAGCGCGGTCGGTGCGTCATGTGAACATCTGGCGGCGATGTGTGGTCGGCGATCGGTGGAAGCGGTTGTTCCGGTGGGCGAACGGGGCGCTCCGGATGGTGTGGTCGGCTCGTATTTGTGCAGGTAGCGCCAACGAAAACTGCGGAATCATGAATTCCGTGATGGTGCACCCGCTCCCGGAACCTTTAATTCCGCGCCGGTCGGGCCGGGTCCGGAATCCATAATTCGCGAGAATGTAACGTCGGTGGTTGGCGTACACTTAGAGGCCTTGGTGTGACTGCCGTCACACCTGCTCTGCTTGAACCCTAGGGGTGTGATCGTTCATATTATTGGTGGTAGTGCCTTTGCGGCATGAAAACGTGGCCTTTAACGTCTCTTGATCTTCCCTTGTCCGGGCTTCAAGTGTGCGTTCTCGGCCGCTCGGGGGCCGGACTTTCTCGCGGATATCTGTTTTCCCCAGGCGCTTTGAGCCTGAATTTCTGGCTCTGCGGCAACCTGAGGCGGTGTGGAACTGTATCTCCATACGCGATGTTATTGTCTTGCCTTTTGTTGCTTCTGAAATGCAATATTGACTCCTGAGTCAAATTTTATAACTGCGGTTGATTGGTGTTCGCCGAATTGCACTCGGCGGCCGGACTGTATGTGCGGCGGGGAAATGTTGGCGACGATACGCTTTCCGGTGACGGTCATGGTATTCACGTCGTCCGGCGCTGCAGTCGTTCAAGTAAATATTGTGGGGAATGTGCATTACCTCGGGTAGAAGAGGTGTGCCTGAGGTTCTTCTTTCGGGGAGGAAGAGCTGCATGGGGTTAGTGGAACGTGACGCGGTTGTTGCGGAGCTGCGCACAGCATTGAGTGACAGTGCCAAGGGGCGCGGCAAGGTAGCCGTGATACGAGGGGGAATCGCCAGCGGTAAAACTGCCCTGCTCAGAGCGTTCGAGGAACATGCGGTGGCCTCCGGTGCCACGCTGTTGCGGGCCTCGGGCGCGCCCAGCGAGCAATCGCTCCGCTTCGGTGTGATCGAGCAGTTCTTCAGCGGGGCGACCACCCCGCCGGAAGCCTCCGCGATGCTTTCGCACCTGACCGGCCTGGACGCGCCGCAGGTGGGAGGTGAGCTGTCGTCCGCTGCGCGGTCCGGGACCAGGGATGCGCACGACCTGTGCGTCGGCCTGCTCGAACTGAGCAGGAAGGGGCCGCTGGTGATCACCGTGGACGATCATCAGTTCGCCGACAGCGCCTCACTGCAAGTGCTGACCTACCTCCAGCACCGGATCGGGACGGCGCGGGTGATGCTGCTGCTCAGTCAGGGGACCGAACCACCGTCCGAGCTGGTCGCCGAGGCGCTGAGACAGCCGTACTCCCGGCAGTTCACGCTGTACCCGTTGTCCCCGGAAGGGGTCGGGCAGCTTCTCGCCCAGCGGCTGGACTCCTCGGCCGCCCTCCGGCAGGCACCCGGCAGTTACGCACTGACCGGCGGCAACCCCCTACTGACGCGCGCGCTGATCGACGACAGTCTGGCGCCGGGCCCGGAAGCGTCCGCCGGAGCGGCGGACGGACCGGTCACCGGGCAGGCCTTCACCAGGGCCGTGATGGCGTGCCTGCACCGCGGCGGCCCCCAACTGCTGCGGACCGCACGGGCGATCGCGGTGCTCGGCGAGTTCGCCGCCCCCGCGCTGCTGGCCAGATTCCTGGACGTCCGGCCGTCGGTGGTGGGCGGCGCGTTGGAGGCCCTGGAGCTGGCGGGACTGACCATCGACGCCCAGTTCCGTTACGAGGGCACCCGGGCAGCGGTACTGGACGAGCTGACGCCCGAGGAGCGTTCCGCACTGAACCGCCGCGCGGCCGAGCTGCTGCACCACGACGGAGTGGCGCCCTCGGACGTGGTGGGCTACCTCCTGGCCGCCGGTGAGGCCGACGAGCCCTGGGCCGCCCGGGTGTTGCATGCCGCCGCCGATCAGGCCCTGCCGCACGCGGAGCAGGCACTGGCGCTCGGAAAGGTGGCGGAGGCGGTGCAGTACCTGGAGTTCGCCAGTCGCTCCTGCGGCGACGAGCACAAGCGCGCCATGCTCACCGCCCGGCTCGCCTGGGTGCAGTGGACGAGCAGCCCGGCGGCCGCGACCAGACACCACGGACCCTTGCAGACGGCGCTGGAGAAGGAGCTGCTCAGCGGCCGTGAGGTGATGCGGCTGGTCCGTTCGCTGGCATGGCACGGCCGGCCCAAGGAAGCGGTGCGCGCGCTGGAAAGCCTGGGCGCCCCGCCCGAGGGCGACGGCTCCCGGGACCAGGCCGAACGGAAACTGACCCGCCAGTGGCTCTCCCGCTGGCATCCGCAGATCTTCGCCCAGGTCGAACGGCACGCCGCGATGTCCGAACCCCCGGGTTCCCCGGGCCCGGCGCGCAGACCGCAGACAGCCGTTCTTCCTCGTGGCACGGGAAACTCGTCGGCGGTCGAGGGGGCCGAGCAGGTGCTGCAGCGGGCCCGGGTCAGGGAAACGCCGCTGGCATCCGTGATCTCCGCACTGCATGAACTCCTGGCCGCCGAGCGGTTCGAGCGGGCGATGTACTGGTGCAACGAACTGCTCCAGAAGGCCGAGGGGCAGCACGCCGCCGCCTGGCGTGGCGTGCTGCTGGACACCAGGGCCGCGGTCAGCCTCCGGCTCGGTGATCTCGCCGATGCCGAACGGGACGCCTGCAGCGCCCTGACCGCCCTCTCCGCGCGGAGCTGGGGCGTGGCGATCGGTTCGCCGCTGTCCCACGCGGTGCACGCCGCGACGATGCGGGGCCACTTCGACAAGGCCGCGGAACTCCTCAACCAGATGATCCCGCAGGCCATGATGGACACCCGATACGGGCTGCAGTACCGCACAGCTCGTGGGCATTTCCATCTCGCGACGGACCGCCCGCACGCCGCGCTGGAGGATTTCGAGGCCGTGGGCGATCTCGTGGTCAAGTGGAAGCTCGACCATCCGATGACCCTGCCCTGGCGCGGGGACCTGGCCCAGGCCCTCGTCCGGGTCGGCCAGACCGACCGGGCCAGGGAACTCATCAAGGACCAACTACGCATGATCGGGCCGGACTCCACCCGGATGCGGGGTGTCTCGCTCGGAATTCTCGCCTCGGTCAGCGATCTCAAGCAACGGCTGCCCCTGCTCGGCGAGGTGGTCGATCTGCTGCAGGCCGGCGGGGACCGGTACGAACTGGCGCGGGCGTTCGTCGAACTCGGTCAGGTCTGGCAGATCCTCGGCAAACTGGACCGGGCCCAGCTGATCCGGCGCCGGGCGCTGCAACTGGCCAAGAGCTGCCATGCCGAGCAGCTGTACGACCAACTCGTCGCGACCAGGGAGCCGCTGAACAGTGAGGCCACCCCGAGCCAATGGGAGGACGCCGAGGGCATGGCCGTGCTGAGCGAGGCCGAACGCCGGGTCGCCGCGCTCGCCGCGCTGGGGCGGACGAACCGGGAGATCGGCCGGAAGCTGCACATCACCGTGAGCACCGTGGAACAGCATCTGACCAGGGTGTACCGGAAGCTGAACATCAAGCGCCGGGCGGATCTGCCGGTCGGACTTCCGGCGGACATCGCGGATATCGCCTGAGCGCAGGGCCCGTGAATGCCAATTGCCGGTGGTAGCACCGGAGTTGGTGTCCCAAGCCTTTGCGGTCGCGGTGGACGGATTCCTCAGCCGTCCGAGCGCAGACACACCGTGTCCAGCGGAACGTCCAGCGGCTTGAGCGTTCCGCAGGGCGGTGTGTCGGCGCCCCAGGCAGTCAGGCTCGGCATCGTCAGCGTGCCGTCCCCGTGGGGCCGGGCGAAGGTCACCCCGTGCGCGCCGACGGCGTCGGCCAGCTCGACCAGCCACCGGGTCGCCTCGTTCCCCGGCGGGGGCGGGATGACGCGGGTGTACAGCTGGGTGGGCAGCCCGGCGGCGACCGTGGCACGCGTACCGGAGACAAGGGATCTCAGACGCCGCTCCCGCTCGTCGGGTCCTAAGTGATGCCGTCCGGTGACCGCGCTGTCCACGCAGATGCGCAGTGCGTCGACGCAGTCGGCGAGCGCTTCCGCGTGGCGCTCGGCCGGACAGTGTTCGGTGGTGAGGCTGACCGTGCAGCCATCGTCGGTGAGATGGCCGGCGATGTCGGTGAGATCGGGAGTGGGCAGCGGCTCCACCTCGTGCAGGTCCACGGTCAGCAGCCCGGCGCAGGCCAGCGCGCGCGCCGCGCGGCGGTGAACGGAATCCGCGGGCACACACGTGGGCGACGGATCGCGCTGGACCACCGGGGACCAACGGACCCCGAGGGCCCCCGAACCGCCCAGTGCGATCGGGTCGGCCACGGGGTGCGTCGCGACCTCGCTCGCCCGCAGCATGGTGCGTCCCACCGTGATCAGCTGGTTCCGGTAGTGGGTCATACCGGTCAAGGGGTCATGTACGACGAGGCGACCGGCGCAGACGCCGACGCCGTAGACCCGGGGCGGTGTGACGGATGCGCCGCGCGACGACCGCATCGAATTACCTCCTGGCGATGAGGGAGGGGAGTCGGTATGGACCTTTGTCCATCGTGAATCGTCGTATGCAGAAAATATGCCGTGGCGGCACATTCCGTGAATCAAGCTACGGCCACACGACGGGTGGAGCTAGCTCTACCCCGGTTGACGGATATCTCATTCCTTACCCAGGAGGGGGAAGAGTCCGCGGGCGTGGTGCCGGTGACGGCTTCACCGGCCATCCTTGTAGGGGGCAATGCTCTTTTTCCAGCCATGTGCGGGGGCCGCTGGCGGAGAGCGGCGGTGAGCGGGGCGGCCGTGTGGAAGGTGCCGATCCGCTACGGGACGCGTCACTGATATGCGCCGCACCGCACACTCCCCTCAGGCACCGGGAATTGAGGATCGATTCCCGGCCAGCGCCTCCCTATTGAGGCCATGGGTGTCGGCCAAAGAAAACCGAGAACCCCCTACCCCCGGTCGGTATCGTGGCATCCGGCGATCGCTCCCGCCGGGGGCATCGGAAAGTACGGGGAGATTCGATGTTCGGACGGCACCTGTGGGCGCCCCTGCGCGGCCTTGCGCTGTTCGGGCTGGGACTCACCGCCGGCCCGATGCTGGCCGCCGTCGGCCTCGGCACGCTCTTCGGCATCCAGGCGCTCGCCCAGTGGTACCGCGATCCGCTCAATGTGTACCGCACCCTCGCGAGCCGGTGGTGCGGGGTGGACATCCCGGTGCCGTACCAGCCCCCGCCGCCGCCCCCCGAACCCGAACACGACGGCTGGTACCGCTACAAGAACCGGCTCTACCTGACCCCGAAGAAGCTCTCCTACGAACGGCGTTGGGACTGGCTGGTCAAGGACCCGGCCACCTCCCGGGACATCCTGTGGATGCTGATCAACCCCTTCGTCGGCAGCGTCACGGCGCTGCTGCCGCTCACGCTGGTCGTGGTGGGAACCACGTTCCCCTGGTCCTGGCCGGGACTTCCCGGGATCACCGTCCCGATCGCCGTGGCGACGGCACTGGCCGGCTTCGGCTTCGGGCCGGTCCTGCTCCATCTGCACGGCCGCTGGACCTGCCAACTGCTCGCGGCCGCAACCGACTCGGGGATACGCCGTGCGCTGATCTGGATCGGCCGCGGTGGGCTCGCCACCTGGCGGCTGGCCCTCACCGCCGGACTCGCGGTCGCCGAACTGGCCGCCGCACTCATGCATCTGCTGGCCATGGTGCCGATCCTGCTGTGGGCCTGGCCGACCGTGCTGGTCGCCGGCCGGCAGCTCACCTCCTGGCGCCGGCATCAGATCCAGGAGTGGACCGGCATCCGGATCGACCGGCCCTATCTGCCCGAACCGGCCCTGCCACCGCCCCGGCCCGACGGCACCTACCAGATCGGCCGCACGCTCCACCGCACCCCGGAGATGGCGCTGCGGTCCCTGCGGTACCGGCAGAACGCACGGGATCTGGCCACCTGGCGGGACCTGCTGTGGCTCCTGCTCGACCCCGTCGTCGGGGTGCTGCTCGCCGCGCTTCCCGTAGTGGTCACCGGGTACTGCTTCTTCGGCCTGATCTGGTCGTGGGCCTGGGCATCGCTGCTTCAGCCCTTCGTCGACTTCCACACGTTCGAGAGCTGGCCCCTGATCATCCATGTCATCCCGGTCATCGGCGACTACCCGATCGCCACCGCCCCGCTGATCGGCGTGATCGGCACCCTTATCGGGAGCCTGCTCGCCATCCCGCTGCTGCGGCTGCACGGCCTGTGGAGCTGGCTCCTCCTCGGGCCGACCAAGTCGGCCCTGCTCGGCCGCCGGGTGGACCAGCTCACCGAGACCCGGACGGAGGCCCGGGAGACCCTCTCCTCCGAGCTGCGCCGGATCGAACGGGACCTGCACGACGGAGCGCAGGCGCAGTGGGTGGCCATGGGGATGAAACTCGGCGCCATCGAGGCGCTCATCGAACGGGACCCGGCGTCCGCCAAGATGATGGTCGGGACCGCCAGGGAAGCCTCCGCGAAAGCCCTCATCGAGTTACGCCATCTGATCCGTGGCATCAACCCACCGGTGCTCGCCGAACGCGGTATCGCGGACGCCATCCGCGGACTGGCCCTGGACTCGCCGCTCTCGGTCGGTCTGCGGATCGACCTGCCCGGCCGCCCCGAGCGCCCGGTCGAGTCCGCCGCCTATTTCGCGGTGTCCGAACTGCTCACCAATGTTTCCAAACACGCCGACGCGGACCGTGTGCGCATCGACGTGCGCCACACGGCGCAGCATCTGCGGATCGCGATCACCGACAACGGGGCCGGTGGCGCCGATCCGGCGAAGGGCAGCGGGCTGCGCGGCGTCCAGCGGCGGCTCGCTACATTCGACGGAAGTCTCGCCGTGCACAGTCCACTTGGCGGTCCCACCACAGTCACTCTGGAGATTCCGTGCGTGTTGTCCTCGTAGAGGACCTCTACCTGCTGCGCGAAGGTCTGACCCATCTGCTCACCGCGCACGGCTTCGAGGTCGTCTCCGCAGTCGAGACCGGCCCGGAGCTGCTCACGGCGGTGGAGGAACACCGGCCCGATGTCGCGATCGTGGATGTCCGGCTACCGCCCACGTTCACCGATGAGGGGCTGCAGGCGGCGCACGAGGCCCGCCGGCGGATCCCCGGCCTGCCCGTCCTGGTGCTCTCCCAGCACGTCGAGCAGCTCTATGCGCGCGAGCTGCTGGCCGACGGTTCCGGTGCCATCGGATATCTGCTGAAGGACCGGGTGTTCAACGCCACGCAGTTCGTGGACGCGCTGCGCCGGGTCGCCGAGGGCGGTACCGCGATGGACCCGGAGGTCATCTCCAAGCTGGTGGAGAGCAATGCCCATCAGGAGCCGCTGGGCACCCTGACCGCCCGGGAGCGGGAGGTCCTGGAGCTGATGGCCGAGGGCTGTTCCAATGCCGCGGTCTCGCACCGCCTCTACATCAGCGAAGGCGCGGTGAGCAAGCACATCGCCAGCGTCTTCACCAAGCTGAACCTCACCAACTCCAATGACACCAACCGCCGGGTGCTCGCGGTCCTCGCCTACTTGAACAGCGCGAACCTGGACTGAGAAGCCGGTCTCGACGTGGAAGCCGAGTAGCCGCGAGCCACCGGGCCGCAGCACACCGAAGTCCGGTGCCTGACAGGCTTGTTGCCTCCCCCGGCCGTCGTTCTGAGCCTTGTGGGTTACGGGGTTTCCGGCCTCCTGATGGCGTGGCGGGAGGGCCGCTTCCCGGACGCACTGGGGGTGAAGGCAAACAAACAGCGATTTTTGGATGATCTCAGCAGTCAATCCGCATATCTGGTCGTTTGGGTGGACCTTCCGGGCGCCAGATTTCTCCTTGCAACGTTCGCGGCAGAGGGGACACGGACATGGCGGACTGGAAGCAGGTCTCTGGCGGTCTCACGACGATCTCGGTGGGGTCGAGGACGCATGTGTGGGGGGTGAATTCGCTGGGTCAGATGTATCGGTACACGGGGCATGACTCCAACCCGTGGGTCGGTATCCCGGGTAAGGCGGTGGACATCGGTGTGGCTGCCGACGGCACCGTCTGGCATGTGAACTCTGGCGGGGGGATCTATCGCTACACCGGGGATCAGGGTTCTACGGACTGGGTGGGTGTGTCCGGTGGTCTGACGCGTATCTCGGTGGGGTCGAGGACGCATGTGTGGGGGGTGAACTCGCTGGGTCAGATGTATCGGTACACCGGGCATGACTCCAACCCGTGGGTCGGTATCCCGGGTAAGGCGGTGGACATCGGCGTGGCCGCTGACGGCACCGTCTGGCATGTGAACTCCGACGGGGCGATTTACCGCTACACCGGGGATCAGGGTTCTACGGACTGGGTGGGTGTGTCCGGTGGTCTGACGCGTATCTCGGTGGGGTCGAGGACGCATGTGTGGGGGGTGAACTCGCTGGGTCAGATGTATCGGTACACAGGGCACGACTCCAACCCGTGGGTCGGTATCCCGGGTAAGGCGGTGGACATCGGTGTGGCTGCCGACGGCACCGTCTGGCATGTGAACTCCGACGGGGCGATCTACCGCTACACCGGAGACCAGCCGAGCTGACCCTGAGGCGGTGAAGGCGAGCGAGGAGGCATGACGAGTCCGGTGCCGGGACGGTAGCCGTCGGCGATGGTAAAGGTGTTGCCGACGGCGTCCTTGGCGCCGGATTCCTCTCCTGCCACGCAGCCGGCCCGATTGCCTGGGAGTGGCCGGCGGCCCGCCTCCGTCTGCCGTCCTCGCACCGGTTCGCCGCCCGCGTTCAGGCGGCCCGGGCCCGGAGTTTCGGTGGTCCCGGACGGAGGGCGTTCTTCGGGTTGACCGTGATGACGTCGAAATTGCGGACCGTGCAGTTCAGCCGGTGGAACATGTCATCGGCGCCGGTGACATAGAGGGATTCCACGCCGAGTCCGGTCATCGAGGTCACCATGTCCGGCCAGCGGATCGCCCGGTCGAAGGTGTCCAGCAGCATCGTCCGCATCGCCTCGGCGGAGTCCACCACCGTTCCGTCGGCGTCCGAGATCACGGGGAGCCGGGGCGCCCTGATCCGGTACTTGGCGATGACCTCCGCCTCCGCCTTGCGGCGCAGGGCACCGAACGCGCCGGCATGCACCGGCGGGCGCATGGTGTACATGGAGTATCCGCCGAGGTCCCGCACGGCCCGGATGAAATCCTCCAGCCGGGATTCGCGCAGGGACACCATGTAGAACCCGCGCTCCAGCACCCCGGAAATGTCGAACCACTCACCCCGGGCCCGCATGTCGTCCAGCAGGGCATGGAACTCTTCGTCCGGGACGCGGTAAACGGAGTGCGTCACCACGTCCGAGTGCTCGGTGGAGAAGTACTCCTTCTCGCAGCGCGCCAGCTCCGCCGTCATCCGTACGACATCGGAGAAATCGAGCGAACCGGCGTACGCGGCCGCCGCCTTCTGGCCGAAGCTGGCCCCGGCGCAGACGTCCGGCCGCATACCGAAGCGGTCCTCGGCCCGGTCAGCGGCGGCGAGCGAGGCGATCAGAAAGGCCAGCTGGGCGTACTCGGAGTAGTCGGCGCCGGCGTCGTGGAAGCGCTCCAGTACGGAGAAGCCGAGCACCTCGTCGGCGGTCGCGAGCCGGTCGCGTGCATACCGGTCGAGCACCAGGAACCGGCCGGCGCTCGCGAAATCGAACCGGCCCATGCCGGGGAACAGAACGGCGGTCCGCGGCTCCGCACCGGAGGCTCGCCCGACGGCCGGCGCGGTGGGGGAGTCCCACCCCTGCGCTTCAGTCCGACCCATGGTCAGGCACACACCTTTTTCAATGTTTTGATGTTGGTGACGGTCGCCTTGACCCACACCGCCACCCGGCCGAAGTCGCGTGCGGCCTCGACGCGTGCCATGCCATATTGATGGGCCACCTGGCGCATGGCCTTCGAGACCTCACGGTCACGCACGTCCTTCGCCAGGTCGCGTAATTCCTTGCCCTTTTTCTCGTAGTCTTCGGCCTTCTTCGGATCCGGCACCAGATCGACGATCCGGAGTGCCTTCACACAGGCGGAAGCCTTGCTCTTGAGCTCGGACGACTTATTGGAATTCCCCTTGTCCGTGCATCCCGCGGTCAGCAGTACCAGTGCTAACGCGAGGACACGGACACGGGCGGCCCCCCTGGGCATAGGATTCCTCCCCATGTCTTGTGCTGTGGTCGTCAACACCGTTCCGGATGACGGCCGTAGAGGGGTTCAGGGTATCCGGTTCGCTCCTCGCCTGTCACCGATGTGCGGAGCAATCGGGCCGGGCGCCGCATGGCGCAAATTAGGGGGTTCGCCGGTACCGGATAGGGGTAGCCGGCGCGGGATCGCCGCTCTAACCTGGCAGCCGCAAGAGAAGTGGGATTTCGCGCGCCCCGATCGTTTCGCGGGCCCGGGTGCCGGCGGGCTGCCCAGGTATGAATGGCTGCCGTGTGCAGGGGGAACGACCGGGCCGCCACGGACGGACGGGGCGGCCGTGGGGCTGTCGGCGGGCCTGCGGCACGCGAGGCCGCGGCCGGTGATTTCGCCACCCGGCCTTCCCCACGACCCGTATCCCCGTATCCCCGCGCGGAACTGTCCTGCTTCACACCCGTGCACCGGGTAATTCACCGCGACCGTCACCGGGAGCGCCCGCAGTACCCCCTGATCACCCCTCACCGCCCCACCCGTATCCCAGGGTTGCGCGATATCCCTTAGGGGAGGCTAGGGGTTGGAGTACCTGTCGGCGATTCCGTAGCGTGGCCCGCAGTGAGTCGAAGGGGGATCTGTCGGGCTTGGAATTCTTGGGAAGCCGACTGCGCGGACTAATTGCGCGCTCTCATCAGGGCGATTGATACGGCGGCCGGCGCGGCAGGGGATGCCGCTGCCGAGTGCGCCGCCGTACAGGTGTCGTGGCGTTCGGTGTCTTTCGGTGTCATCGACGTAAAGGTCCTCCGACCGATTCAGTGGAGTGGAATACGGTGGCGAACAACGAGGGAAAGCTGCTCGAGTACCTCAAGCGGACAACGGCCGAGCTTCGGGATACCCGTGCCCGGCTGACCGAAACCGAGCGGAAAGAGTCGGAGCCGATCGCCATCGTAGGAATGGCGTGCCGCTATCCCGGTGGGGTGTCCTCGCCGGAGGAACTGTGGGAAGCGGTGTCCGCCGGGACCGACGGTGTTTCGGAGTTCCCCGACGACCGTGGCTGGGACCTGGACTCGCTGTACCACCCGGACCCCGAGCACACCGGCACCTCGTACACCCGGGAGGGCGGATTCCTCCACCAGGCGGCGGAGTTCGACCCGGGGTTCTTCGGCATCTCCCCGCATGAGGCGGTGGCGATGGACCCACAGCAGCGGCTGCTGCTGGAGGTGTCCTGGGAGGCCATCGAACGTGCCGGGATCGACCCGGCCTCGCTGCGGGGCAGCAAGACCGGCGTGTTCACCGGCGTGATGTACCACGACTACGGTGCGGGCGTCTCCGGCGTCGCCGAGGACGTCGCGGCGTTCCAGGGCAACGGGGCCGACTCCAGCGTGGTCTCGGGCCGCGTGGCGTACCTCTTCGGCCTGGAAGGACAGGCCGTGACGGTGGACACCGCCTGTTCCTCCTCCCTGGTGGCGCTGCACTGGGCGATTCAGGCCCTGCGGGCCGGCGAATGCAGCATGGCGCTGGCCGGTGGTGTGACCGTCATGTTCACCCCCGAGACCTTCATCGACTTCTCGCGGCAGCGCGGTCTCGCGGCCGACGGCCGCTGCAAGTCCTTCGCGGCGGCCGCGGACGGCACCGGCTGGGGCGAGGGCGCCGGAGTGCTGCTGGTGGAGCGGCTGTCGGACGCCCAGCGCAACGGGCATCCGATCCTCGCCGTGGTGCGGGGCTCCGCGGTCAACCAGGACGGTGCGAGCAGCGGTCTGACCGCGCCGAACGGTCCGGCGCAGCAGCGGGTGATCCGGCAGGCGCTGGCCAACGCCCGGCTGTCCACGGGTGACGTGGACGCGGTGGAGGCGCACGGCACCGGCACGCGGCTGGGTGACCCGATCGAGGCGCAGGCGCTGCTGGCCACGTACGGGCAGGACCGGCAGCAGGGCCAGCCGCTCTGGCTGGGCTCGATCAAGTCGAACATCGGGCACACCCAGGCCGCCGCGGGCGTGGCCGGTGTGATGAAGATGGTCCTGGCCATGCGGCACGGGACGCTGCCGAAGACCCTGCACGTGGATGAGCCCTCGCCGCAGGTGGACTGGTCGGCCGGCGCGGTGGAGCTGCTCACCCGGGCACGCGAGTGGCCGGACTCCGGCCGCCCCCGCCGGGCGGGCGTGTCCTCCTTCGGGATCAGCGGCACCAACGCGCACGTCGTACTGGAGCAGGCGCCGGTTCCGGGTCCGGACGACGCCCAGCCGCCGGCCCCGGACGACGCACCTGCCGCCGCCCCGTCCGCGCCCGGGATCGTGCCGTGGATGCTGTCCGCACGGTCGCGGGAGGCACTGGCCGCACAGGCCGGGCGCCTGGCGTCCCACGTGGCGTCCCGGCCGGAACTGGACCCGGTCGACATCGGCTTCTCGCTGGTGACCACGCGGGCGGGGCTGGACTACCGCGCGGCGGTGACCGGTACCGACCGCGAAGAACTGCTCGCCGGTATACGGGCACTGGCCGAGGACACCGAGCAGCCGCGTGCCGTGAGCGAGGGCCGGCTCGCGATGCTCTTCACCGGCCAGGGGGCGCAGCGGCCGGGCATGGGCCGCGAACTCTACGAGGCCTACCCGGTGTTCGCACGGGCCTGGGACGAGGTGTGCGCGGAGTTCGACGGTCTGCTGCCGCGGCCGCTGACCGAGGTGGTCTGGGCCGCGTCCGGCGGTGGCGAGCAGGAGCTCCTCCACCAGACGCAGTATGCGCAGGCGGCGTTGTTCGCGCTGGAGGTCGCGCTCTTCCGGCTCGTCGAGTCCTACGGCGTGGTTCCGGACGTCCTGCTGGGCCACTCCATCGGCGAGGTCACGGCGGCCCATCTCGCCGGTGTCTGGTCGCTCGCGGACGCGGCGCAGCTGGTCGCGGCCCGTGGGCGGCTGATGCAGGCCCTGCCCGGTGGCGGCGTGATGGTGTCGGTGGCGGCGTCCGAGGACGAGGTGCGCGCGCTGCTGGAGGGCCGGGAGCAGGTCGGGATCGCGGCGGTGAACGGACCGGCATCGGTGGTGCTCTCCGGTGCCGCCGAGCCCGTGGAACAGGTGGTCGCGGCGCTGGAGTCCCGTGGCCGGAAGGTGAAGGGGCTGCGGGTGAGCCATGCCTTCCACTCGCCGCTCATGGAGCCGATGCTGGCCGAGTTCCGCACGGTCGTGTCCCAACTCACCTACTCCGACGCCCGGTTGCCCGTCGTGTCGAATGTGACCGGCCGGCTCGCCGAGCCCGCCGAACTCCGCGACCCGGAGTACTGGGTACGCCACGTCCGGGAAGCCGTCCGCTTCCACGACGGCATCCAGGCCGCCCACGCCGACGGCGTCACCACCTTCCTCGAACTCGGCCCCGGCGGAGTGCTCTCCGCCATGGGACGCGACTGCCTGCCCGATGACGACACCGTCACCTTCCAGCCCAGCCTGCGGTCACCGTTCGCCGACCCCGAGGCACTGCTGAAGGCGCTGACCGGACTGTGGACCCGGGGCGTCCGCCTGGACCGGGCCGCCCTGCTGCCCGGGGGCCGGCGGGTGGACCTGCCGACCTACGCCTTCCAGCGGCAGCGCTACTGGCTGGAGGGCGCCGCCGGAGGCGCGGACGTGACCTCCGCCGGACTCGGTGCGGGAAACCATCCGCTGCTCGGCGCGGTGCTGCCGCTGCCCGGCTCCGACGGATTCCTGCTGACCGGCCGGCTGTCCCTGGCCACCCACCCCTGGCTTGCCGACCATGTCGTCCTGGGCACCGTGGTGGTGCCGGGCTCCGCCCTCGTCGAGCTGGCCGTCCAAGCCGGTGACCAGGCCGGCTGCGAGCTCATCGAGGAACTGACGCCGCTCGATCCGCTGGTCCTGCCCGCACGGGGCGGGGTGCGGATCCAGATCACCGTGGACGCGCCGGACGAAAACGGCCGACGGGAACTGTCCGTGTTCTCCCAGGCCGAGGACGCCGACGACACCCGGCCCTGGACCCGGCACGCCACCGGTGTGCTTGCCGCCGGCCCCGCGCACGTACCGGCCTTCCCGGAGATCTCCTGGCCCCCGGCCGCCGCCGAACCCCTCACCGTGGACGGGCTCTACGACGAGCTGGCGGCGACCGGCTTCGGCTACGGGCCGGTCTTCCAAGGCGTACGCGCGGCCTGGCGACGCGGCGAGGACCTCTACGCCGAGGTCGCCCTCCCCGACGAACCGGCCGCCCAGGCGGACGGCTACGGGCTGCACCCCGCCCTGCTGGAAGCCGTCGTCCAGACCCTGAGCCGGGCCGAGTCCGGCACCGACGGCCCACGGCTGCCCTCCTCGTGGTCCGGCTTCCGGCTGCACGCCGTGGGCGCCACGACCTTGCGCGTCAAGATTTCCCCGGCCGGTGCGGACGGCTTCTCCGTACTGGCGGCCGACGCGGACAACGCCGTGGTCGCCTCCGTGGACCGGGTCGCCCGCCGCGCCGTGACGGCCGACGAGCTCACCACCGGCTCGCACACCCCGGACTCGCTGTACCGGCTGGACTGGACACCGGTCCCGGCCGCCGAACGGACCGGCGGCACCTGGGCGGTCCTCGGTGACGACCCCGCCCTCGCCGCCGCGCTGGGCGCCTCCGTGCTCGACCCGGAGGACACCGACGCCCCGGTACCGGACACCGTGGTGCTGCCGGTAACCGGGGCCACACCCGGCACCGTGCCCGACGCCGTACGGGAAACCTCTCATCAGCTCCTGGCCCGACTGCAGTGGTGGCTGGCCGAAGAGCGGTTCGCCGGCACCCGGCTGATGGTGCTCACCCGTGGCGCGGTCTCGGTCGCGGAGGAACCGGTCGACCTGGTGACGGCACCGGTCTGGGGCCTGGTGCACTCCACACAGTCGGAGCACCCCGACCGGCTCGTCCTGGTCGACATTGACGACGACACCCGGTCCCTGGACGCGCTGCCCGCGGCGGCCGGCGCAGGGGAACCGGAGCTGGCGATCCGCGGCGGTCGCCTCTCGGCGCCCCGCCTCGCCCAACTGCCCGCGCCCGAACGGGAACCCGACCCGGTGTGGACCGCGGACGGCACCGTACTGGTCACCGGCGGCACCGGCAGCCTCGGCGCGATCACCGCCCGCCACCTCGTGGCCGACCTCGGCGTCCGGCACCTGCTGCTGACCAGCCGCCGCGGTATGGCCGCCGAAGGCGCAGCGGAACTCCGCGACGAGCTGACCGCACTCGGCGCACAGGTGACCATCGCCGCATGCGACGCCGCGGACCGGGAAGCGCTGGCCGCCCTGCTGGCCACCGTCCCGGCGGACACCCCGCTGACCGGGGTTGTCCACACCGCGGGCGTGCTGGACGACGGCGTCCTCGCCTCGCTGAACCCGGAGCGCATGGACAAGGTGCTGCGGCCCAAGGTGGACGCGGCCTGGAACCTGCACGAGCTGACCCGCGACCTCGACCTGTCCGCGTTCATCCTGTTCTCCGCCGCGTGCAGCGTCTTCGACGCACCCGGACAGGCGAACTACGTGGCGGCCAACGCCTTCCTCGACGCGCTGGCCGAACACCGCCACGGCCTCGGTCTGCCGTGTGTCTCGCTGGCCTGGGGCCTGTGGGCGCAGGACGGCGGCGGTATGGCCGGCGGACTCGGCGAGAACGACCTGCGGCGCATGGCCCGCAAGGGCATCGTGGCGCAGGCCCCGGACGAGGGCATGCGCATGTTCGACGGCGCCGTCCGCTCCGGCGCGCCCCTGGTCGTACCGGTGCGCCTGGACATCAACGTCCTGGCCGTCACCGGTGACTTCCCGCCGATGCTGCACGGCCTGGTGCCGTTCCGCCGGCGCACCGCGGCGACGGCCGGTGCCGGAACCGGCGACTCCCTGCGGGAGAAGCTGGCCGGACTGCCACAGGCCGACCAGGACCGGGCTCTGCTCGACGTGGTCACCGCACAGATCGCCCTGGTCCTCGGCTACGCCGGCGGCGGCGCGGTGGAGACCTCCCGCGCGTTCCGGGACCTCGGCTTCGATTCACTGACCGCGGTGGAACTGCGCAACCGCCTGGACACGGTGACCGGCCTGAGCCTGTCCGCGACCCTGGTCTTCGACTACCCCACCCCCGTCGCCCTGGTCCGGCACCTGCGGGAGCAGCTGCTCGGCGAAGCGGCCGCACCCGTCGCCGTGCGGTCCACCGCGCCGGCGGCCGACGACGACGATCCCATCGTCATCGTCGGGATGGCCTGCCGGTTCCCCGGCCAGGTGACCTCCCCCGACGACCTGTGGAACCTGCTGGTCTCCGGCGGCGACGCCATCGGCGACTTCCCGGAGAACCGCGGCTGGGACGTCGAAGGCATCTACGATCCGGACCCCGGCCGCAGCGGAAAGACCTACACCCGCGAAGGCGGATTCCTCCACGACGTCGCCGACTTCGACGCGAGCTTCTTCGAGATCAACCCCCGTGAAGCGCTGGCCACCGATCCCCAGCAGCGGATCCTGCTGGAGACCGTCTGGGAGGCCTTCGAGAACGCGGGCATCGACCCGACCACCTTGCGCGGCAGCAAAACCGGTGTGTTCGCCGGAGTGAGCTACCACGACTACGCCCCGCCGAGCGGCCAGATCCCCGAGGACCTCGAAGGCTATGTCGGGACCGGCAGCGCGGGCAGCGTCCTGTCCGGCCGGGTCTCCTACACCTTCGGCCTCGAAGGCCCCGCGGTGACCGTGGACACGGCCTGCTCCTCCTCCCTGGTCGCCCTGCACTGGGCCATCCAGGCGCTGCGCACCGGGGAGTGCACCCTGGCCCTGGCCGGCGGTGTCTCCGTGATGTCCACCCCGGACACCTTCGTCGACTTCTCCCGGCAGCGCGGCCTGTCCGCGGACGGCCGCTGCAAGGCCTTCGCCGCCGCGGCGGACGGCACCGGCTGGGGCGAGGGCGTCGGCATGGTCCTGGTCGAGCGCCTTTCGGACGCCCGGCGCAACGGCCACACGGTCCTTGCGGTCGTCCGGGGTTCGGCCGTGAACCAGGACGGCGCGTCCAACGGTCTGACCGCCCCCAACGGCCCCTCGCAGCAGCGCGTCATCGAACAGGCCCTGGCCAACGCGGGGGTGACCGCCGATCAGGTCGACGCGGTCGAGGCCCACGGCACCGGTACGCGGCTGGGTGACCCCATCGAGGCCCAGGCGTTGATAGCGACCTACGGCCGGGACCGGACGGCCGACCGGCCCCTGTGGCTGGGCTCGATCAAGTCCAACATCGGGCACACCCAGGCCGCCGCCGGTATGGCCGGCGTGATGAAGATGGTGCTGGCCATGCGGCACGGGCTGTTGCCGAAGACCCTGCATGTCGATGCGCCCACCCCGCACGTGGACTGGTCCGCCGGCAGCGTCGAGCTGCTGACCGATCTCCGGCAGTGGCCGAAGACCGGCGAACCCTGGCGGGCGGGTGTCTCGTCCTTCGGGATCAGCGGGACGAACGCGCATGTGGTGCTGGAGCAGGCGCCTGCCTCCGACCCGGTGGCTGTGGAGCCGGTTCAGGGCGAACCGGCTGAGGCGGTTGCGGCGGCGGCGCGGGCCGGTGTGGTGCCGTGGGTGCTGTCGGCGCGTTCGGAGGAGGCGTTGGCGGCTCAGGCGGAGCGGTTGGTGTCCTTCGTGGAGGGGCGTCCGGAGCTGGGTCTGGCTGATGTCGGGTTCTCTCTGCTGAGCACGCGGGCGGAGCTGGAGCACCGGGCTGTGGTGGTCGGCGCTGAGAAGGATCAGTTGCTGAGTGGTTTGCGTGGTCTCGCCGGCGGCCTGGAGGGGCCGGGTGTGGTGCGCGGCAGTGTGGCGGCTACGGCGGCTTCCGGTGCGGTGCTGGTGTTCCCTGGCCAGGGTTCGCAGTGGCTGGGCATGGCGGATGAACTGCTCGCCAATTCCCCGGTGTTCGCGGGTCGGATGGCTGAGTGTGGTGAGGCGCTGTCGGAGTTTGTGTCCTGGAAGTTGGATGAGGTTCTGTCCGACGAGGACATGCTGGCGCGGGTTGATGTGGTTCAGCCTGTGTTGTGGGCGGTGATGGTGTCGCTGGCTGCGGTCTGGGAGGACTGTGGCGTGGTGCCTGCTGCTGTGGTGGGGCATTCGCAGGGGGAGATTGCCGCGGCCTGTGTGGCGGGGATTTTGTCGCTGCATGATGGTGCCCGGGTGGTGGCGTTGCGCAGTCAGGCCATCGGCAGGGTTCTTGCCGGGCGTGGTGGCATGGTCTCCGTCGCCGGTTCGCGTGAGGCGGTGCAGGACCGCATCGCCAAGTGGGGCGAGCGGCTGTCCGTGGCTGCTATCAACGGCCCGTCGTCGACGGTGGTTTCAGGCGAACCGGAGGCCTTGCAGGAGCTGCTGGCGGAGTGTGCTGAGCAGGAGGTGCGGGCTCGGCAGGTTCCGGTGGATTACGCCTCGCACGGTGCGCAGGTCGAGGAGCTGCGCGAGGAGCTTGCGACGGTCCTGGCCGAGGTGCGCCCTGGCCAGGGTCGGGTTCCGTTCTACTCCGCGGTGAATGCCTCGGTCGTCTCCGGTGAGGAGCTGGGCGCCGGGTACTGGTTCGAGAATCTGCGTAACACGGTGCGGTTCGAGGAAGCCATCCAGGCGCTGCTGGCGGACGGGCACGGCGTTTTCGTCGAATGCAGTGCGCACCCCGTCCTGACGCCGGGAATCGAGGACACCGCGCAGGAGGCGGGCAGCCCCGTCGTGGTGACGGGATCTCTCCGCCGCGACGAGGGCGGCTGGTCCCGTTTCGCGCAGTCGCTCGGCCAGCTCTGGGCGTATGGCGTCCCGCTGGAATGGATTTCCCTGCTCCCGTCCGGGCAGCGGGTCCAGCTTCCGACCTACGCCTTCCAGCGGCAGCGCTACTGGCTGGAGACCTCGTCCGGTGCCGGGGACGTGTCCTCGGTGGGGCTGGGCGCGGCGGATCATCCGCTGCTCGGTGCCGCGGTGGCGTTGCCGGACTCCGACGGCTTCTTGTTCACCGGGCGGCTGTCGCTGGCCACGCACCGTTGGCTGGCCGATCACACCGTGCTGGACACGGTGTTGGTGCCGGGTACCGGGCTGGTCGAGATGGCCATCCGGGCCGGGGACCAGGTGGGTTGTGACCTGCTGGAGGAACTCACGCTGGAGACACCGCTGATCCTCGCGCCGACCGGTGGTGTGCAGCTGCGGGTCACCGTCGGTGAGTCCGATGAGAACGGGCGCCGGAACCTCGCGGTGTTCTCCCGCGACGAGAACGCAGCGGCCGAACAGCGGTGGACCCGGCACGCGACCGGTGTGCTCGCCGTCGGAAGCGGAACTCCGGGCGTGCTCGGCGAGGAGGCCTGGCCGCCTGCCGGTGCCGAAGTCGTTTCGGTGGACGGGTTCTACGGGGAACTCGCCGAGGCGGGCTACGAGTACGGCCCGGTGTTCCAGGGGCTGCGCGCGGCCTGGCGACGCGGTGACGAGGTGTTCGCCGAGGTCGCCCTGCCCGAGGAAGCCGTCGGAGAGGCGGGCCGGTTCGGTCTGCACCCGGCACTCCTCGACGCGGTTCTGCACACGGTGGGTCTTGGCGAGGCCCACGGCGACGAGGGGCCGGGGCTGCCGTTCGCCTGGACCGGGGTCCAGCTGCATGCGGTGGGCGCCACCGCGCTGCGCGCCAGGCTGAGCAAGGCCGGCGAGAACGGTGTGCGGGTCGTGGTGAGCGATGCCGACGGTGCCCCTGTGGCGACCGTCGAGTCGCTGGTCATGCGTGAGGTCTCGGCCGACCAGATGCGGGTCGCCGGCAGCGGCCAGGACTCGGTCTTCCGGCTCGACTGGACGGAACTGCCCCACTTCTCCGGCCGAGGCAACGGGAAGTCCCTGGCCGTGGTCGGGCCCGAGGCCGACGTGTTCGCGGGTGTCCTGCGGGCCGCCGGTATCGAGGCGGGTACCGCGGCGGATCTGGCGGTGCTCGGCACGCAGGACCCGGTGCCGGAGTATGTGCTGCTGCCGGTGCCCGCGGCCGGTCCCGGCGCTGTGCCGGATGCCGTGCGCTCGGCCGTGTACCAGGTGCTGGGCACGGTGCAGACCTGGCTGGCCGAGAGCCGGTTCGCCGACGCGAAACTGGTGGTCCTCACCCGGGGTGCGGTCGCCGTGAACGGTGAGCAGAGCCCGGATCTCGCGCTGGCTCCCGTCTGGGGCCTGGTGCGGTCGGCCCAGTCCGAGAACCCGGGCCGGATCGTGCTCGCCGACCTCGATGGCGAGGAGTCGTCGCTGCGGGCCCTGCCCGCCCTGCTTGCCGAGGCGGAACCGCAACTGGCGGTGCGCGGCGGGGTCGCCTCCGCGGCCCGGCTGGCCCGTTCCGGGCCGGTGGATCCGGACCGGAAGCCCGTATGGGCCGGTCAAGGAACGGTGCTGATCACCGGTGGCACCGGCATGCTGGCCGGTCTGGTAGCGCGGCACCTGGTCGCCGAGCATGGTGCGAAGCGGCTGATTCTGGCCGGCCGCCGGGGCCTGGCCGCCGACGGGGCCCCGCGGCTCCGGGACGAGCTGACCGAGCTGGGTGCCCACGTGGAGGTGGTCGCCTGTGACGCGGCCGACCGGAACGCGCTGGGTGAACTGCTCGCCGGGATACCGGCGGAGGCGCCGCTGACCGGGGTGGTGCACACCGCCGGGGTGCTGGACGACGGACTGATCGGCGCGCTGACCCCGGAGCGGACCGAGACCGTGCTGCGGCCCAAGGTCGACGCGGCCTGGAATCTGCACGAGCTGACCCAGGACCTGAACCTGTCGGCGTTCGTGCTGTTCTCCTCGGCCTCCGGGGTGCTCGGCGCGCCCGGCCAGGCCAACTACGCGGCGGCGAGCACCTTCCTCGACGCGCTGGCCGAGCACCGGCACGCCCACGGCCTCCCTGCGTTGTCACTGGCCTGGGGGCTCTGGTCGGAGCGCAGCGACCTCACCAGGAAGCTCACGGAGACCGATCTGCGGCGGATGAGCCGGGAGGGGCTGCCGCCGATGTCCTCGGAGGAGGGCGTGGCACTGTTCGACGTGGTGGGCGCCGCCGGAACCCCGGTGGTGATTCCCGTGGCGCTGGACGCCAAGAAGGTCGCGGCAGCCGGGGAGGTGCCCGCGATCCTGCGCGGCATCGTCCGCACTCCCGCGCGCCGTACGGTGAGCGCCGGGCCCGCCGTGGCGAAGTCCCTGCGCGAACGGCTGGCGGGGGTGCCGGCCGCCGAACGCGCCGGTGTGGTCCTGGACTTGGTGCGTACGCACACCGCCATGGTGCTGGGGCACTCCGGTGCCGGCATGGTCAACGCGGATCAGAGCTTCAGTGAGCTGGGCTTCGACTCACTGACCGCGGTGGAGCTGCGCAACGGCCTGCATGCGGAGACCGGGCTGCGGTTGCCGGCCACCTTGGTCTTCGACTACCCGACCTCCGCGGCACTGGCGAACCACATTCTCGCCGGCCTCGTCGATGACGAACCCGATGCCGTCGCCACGGCGCTGGCGACCATCACCAAGCTGGAAAACGCTCTTTTGACGCTGGAAACGGAAAGCCGTGAACGAACGACCATCACGAAACGCCTTGAGCGGGCCTTGAGCAGGTATCGCGACGGCGGCTCGGCAACGGATAAACGCGACACGAACAGCGATATCCGGGATGCCTCCGCCGATGAACTACTCGACTTCTTCGACCAGGAGTTCGGGAAGTCCTGACCGCGATTCTGTCCACATTCTTTCCAGCCTGAGGGGGCCGGTGCAGGTGACGAACAACGAGAAGCTTGTCGAGTATCTGAAGCAGGCGGCGATCGACCTGCGAGAGAGCCGCCGTCGCGTCTGGGAGCTCGAATCCGAGCCGATCGCGATCGTCGGAATGGCCTGCCGGTACCCGGGCGGGGTGTCGTCGCCGGAGGATCTCTGGGACCTGGTCTCCCAGGGCGAGAACGGCATCACCGACTTCCCCGCCGACCGTGGCTGGGATATCGATTCGCTCTACAACCCGGACCCCGGGAACCGCGGTACCTCTTACGTCCGCCAGGGCGGATTCCTGCACGAGGCCGCGGAGTTCGATCCGGCATTCTTCGGAATCTCCCCGCGCGAAGCGCTGGCCATGGACCCGCAGCAGCGGCTGATGCTGGAGGTGTCCTGGGAAGCCATCGAACGCGCCGGGATCGACCCCCTCTCGCTGAAGGGGAGCAAAACCGGGGTCTTCGCCGGAGTCATGTACCACGACTACGGCACCGGGGTTTCCGGCGCGTCGGAGGAAGTGGCTGCCTTTCTCGGTAGCGGTTCCGACGGCAGCATTTTCTCCGGCCGGGTTGCCTATCTGTTCGGACTTGAAGGTCCGGCCGTATCGGTGGACACCGCCTGTTCCTCCTCGCTGGTCGCCCTCCACCTCGCGATCCAGGCGCTGCGGTCCGGCGAATGCTCGATGGCGCTGGCCGGCGGGGTCACCGTGATGTCCACCCCGGTCACCTTCGTCGACTTCAGCCGGCAGCAGAACCTGGCGCGCAGCGGTGAGGTCAGGGCATTCGGAACGGGTGCCGATGGCACGGTGCTCTCCGAAGGCGCCGGCATTCTGCTGGTGGAGCGGCTCTCGGACGCCGAGCGCAACGGTCATCCGATCCTTGCGGTGGTGCGGGGTTCGGCGGTGAACCAGGACGGTGCGTCCAACGGCATGACCGCGCCGAACGGCCCCTCGCAGCAGCGCGTCATCGACCAGGCGCTCGCCAACGCAGGCGTGACCGCCGGCCAGGTGGACGCGGTGGAGGCGCACGGCACCGGTACGACG
The DNA here is from genome assembly GCF_028870195.1 of Streptomyces sp. G7(2002). NCBI lineage: Bacteria > Bacillati > Actinomycetota > Actinomycetes > Kitasatosporales > Streptomycetaceae > Streptomyces > Streptomyces sp. G7(2002). Next base: position 1,563,437 of record NZ_CP102609.1, on the reverse strand, counting down.
CTCGGCGACCCCATCGAGGCCCAGGCGCTGCTCGCCACGTATGGCCAGGACCGCCCGGAAGACCGGCCCCTGTGGCTGGGTACGGTCAAGTCCAATATCGGACACAGCCAGGCCGCGGCCGGTGCGGCCGGTGTCATCAAGATGGTCATGGCGCTTCGGAACGGTGTGCTGCCCAAGAGCCTGCACATCGACGAGCCGTCGTCACATGTGGACTGGTCCGCGGGCGCGGTGGAGCTGCTGACGGAGGCCAGGCAATGGCCCGAGAGCGATCAGCCCCGTCGGGCGGGTGTGTCGTCGTTCGGCATCAGTGGGACGAACGCGCATGTGGTGTTGGAGCAGGCGCCTGAGGTGGAGCGGGCGGAGTCGGTTGCTGCGGTGGTGGCGGGGCCGGTGCCGTGGGTGCTGTCTGCTCGTTCTCCGCAGGCGTTGGTGGGTCAGGCGGAGCGTCTTGCGGCGTGGGCGTCGGGGCGTGCGGAGCTGGGGCTTGCTGACGTCGGGTTTTCTCTTGCGACCAGTCGTGCGGGGCTGGAATACCGTGCCGTGGTCTCGGGTGCGGACCGGGAGTCGCTGCTTGCGGCTCTGGGGAATCTGTCTGCGGTGACTGGTCCTGTGGCTGGTCCGGTGGCTGGTGAGGGCCGGGTCGGTGTGTTGTTCACCGGTCAGGGTGCGCAGCGGCTGGGGATGGGCCGGGAGCTGTATGAGACCTATCCGGTGTTTGCGCGGGCCTGGGATGAGGTGTGTGCGGAGCTGGATGGTCTGCTGCCCGTGCCCTTGGCAGAGGTGGTGTGGGGAGAGGGAGACCTGCTCGACCAGACGCAGTACGCCCAGGCGGCACTGTTCGCACTGGAGGTCGCGCTTTACCGTCTCGTCGAGTCCCATGGTGTGACGCCGGATGTGCTGCTGGGTCACTCGATTGGTGAGGTGACGGCTGCCTATCTGGCGGGTGTGTGGTCGCTGGCGGATGCGGCGAAGCTGGTCGCGGCGCGTGGGCGGTTGATGCAGGCGCTGCCGGCCGGCGGTGTGATGGTGTCGGTGCGGGCGTCGGAGGACGAGGTCGCACCGCTGCTGGAGGGCCGGGAGCAGGTCGGGATCGCTGCAGTCAACGGTCCCGAGTCCGTCGTGCTCTCGGGCGCCGAGGTCGAGGTCGAGCAGGTCGTTGCTGCCCTGGAGGCCGAGGGCCGCAAGGTCAAGCGGCTCCGCGTGAGCCACGCCTTCCACTCGCCGCTCATGGAGCCGATGCTGGCGGACTTCCGTGCGGTCGTGGAGCAACTCACCTTCGCCGACGCCCACTTGCCGGTGGTGTCGAATGTGTCCGGCCGTCTAGCCGAGCCCGCTGAGCTCCGCGACCCGGAGTACTGGGTGCGGCATGTCCGCGAGGCCGTCCGTTTCCATGACGGTATCCAGGCCGCGTACGCCGACGGCGTGACCACCTTCCTCGAACTGGGCCCGGACGGCGTGCTCTCCGCCATGGGACAGGACTGCCTTCGTGAGGTCGAGGGCACCCCCGCGGCCTTCCTTCCCGGTCTGCGCAAGGACCGGTCCGAGCCGGAGTCCGTCCTCCAGGCGCTGGGCGCTGCCTATGCCCGGGGCGTCGTGGTGGACTGGGCGACGTTCTTCCCCGGCGCGCGGCGGGTGGCGCTGCCGACCTATGCCTTCCAGCGCCAGCGGTACTGGCTGGACCGCAGCGGCGTGGGCACCGGCGATATGACCTCTGCCGGTCTGGGCCCCGCGGATCACCCGCTGCTCAGCGCCGCCGTCGCCCTGCCGGATTCGGACGGCTTCCTCTTCACCGGCCGGCTGTCCCTGGCCACCCACCCCTGGCTGGCCGACCACGCCGTACTCGGCGCCGCCGTGCTGCCGGGCTCGGCCCTGGTCGAACTCGCCATCCGGGCCGGGGACCAGGTCGGCTGCGACCTGCTGGAGGAACTCACCGTACGGGCGCCGCTGATCCTGCCCGAACGCGGCGGAGTGCAGCTCCGGGTCGCGCTCGGCCAGTCCGGAGTGGACGGTCGCCGTGAGGTTGCGGTGTTCGCCCGCGATGAGGAAGCGGTGGACGAGGCCTGGACCCGGCATGCCGACGGAGTGCTGGCCGCCGGTTCACCCGCCGGAAGCTTCGACGCGCCGGTATGGCCACCGGCCGACGCGGAGGCCGTCTCCGTGGAGGGGCTCTACGGGGAGCTGGCGGCGGCCGGCTTCGGGCACGGGCCGGTGTTCGGCGGCGTGCGCGCGATGTGGCGTCGTGGCGATGAAGTCTTCGCCGAGGTTGCGCTTCCCGAAGAAACAGCCGATCAGGCGGGCGAGTTCGGGTTGCATCCGGGATTGCTGGACGCTGCCCTGCAGCCGGTGACCGGCGAGCTGCGGTTGCCGGTTTCCTGGTCCGGGGTGCGGCTGCATGCGGTCGGCGCGGTGTCGTTGCGGGTGCGGCTGACCAAGGCCGGTGCCGGCTATGCGCTGACCGCGACGGACGAGGCCGGCGGCCTGGTGGCCTCGGCGGACGCGGTGGCATGGGAGGCGGTCTCCGCCGAGCAGTTCGCGCACACCGATGTGCGACACCGGGATTCGCTCTTCGGGGTGGAGTGGTCGGTGTTGCCGCTCGGGTCTGGTCCGGTGGCGGGTTCGTGGGCGGTGCTGGGCGATGACGTGGCGTTGGGTGCGTCGACTGCGGACGTGCTGAGTGAGCTGGTGGAGGTGCCGGAGTGTGTGGTGCTTGCGGTGCCTGGCGCGGAGGGTGCGGATGGCTCGGATGGCGCGGAGGGTGCGCTGGACGTGCCGGCGGCGGTGCGTGCCGTGGTGGGCCGGGTGCTGGAGAGCGTCCAGTCCTGGCTGGCCGATGAGCGTTGCACTCGTTCGAAGCTGATAGTGGCGACTCGCGGTGCCGTTTCGGTGGCGGGGGAGCCGCTGGACGCGGTGGGTGCCGCGGTATGGGGTCTGCTGCGCTCCGCACAGACCGAGAACCCGGACCAGTTCGTACTCCTCGACCTTGATGAGCGTCAGACCTCGGTGGAGGCCATTGCCGCGGCGGTTGCTTCGGGTGAGCCGCAGTTGGCGGTCCGGGACGGGGCTGTTTCCGTGCCGCGGCTGGTTCGGGCTGTTCCGTCCGAGGCCGAGCGTGCGCCGGTGTGGGACACCGACGGCACGGTGCTGATCACCGGTGGTACGGGAACGCTGGGTGCGCTGTTCGCCCGGCATCTGATCGCTGAACACGGGGTCCGCAGCCTGGTGTTGACCAGCCGTCGCGGCCTGGAGGCTGACGGCGCCCGTGAGCTGCAGTCCGAGCTGACCGAGCTGGGTGCCCGGGTAGATGTGGTCGCCTGCGACGCCGCTGACCGAGAGGCACTGGCGGCGCTGCTGGCCGGCATCCCGACCGACATGCCGCTGACCGGCGTGGTGCACACGGCCGGTGTCCTGGACGACGGCGTGATCGGGTCGCTGACCCCCGAGCGCCTCGACACCGTTCTGCGGCCGAAGGTCGACGCGGCCTGGAACCTGCATGAGCTGACCCAGGACCTGGACCTGACGGCGTTCGTCCTGTTCTCGTCGGCTGCTGCTGTGCTCGGCAGCGCGGGACAGGGCAACTACGCCGCGGCCAACTCCTTCCTCGACGCGCTCGCTCAGCACCGCCGTGCTGCGGGGCTGCCGGGTACCTCCCTGGCCTGGGGCCTGTGGGCGGACGCCAGCGGCATGACCGGGCAGCTGAGCGACACCGACCTGCGGCGTATGGCGGCCGACGGTGTGCTGCCGGTCTCCACGGCCGACGGCGTGGCCCTGTTCGACGCGGCGGTCGGCGCGGAACCGTCGCTGGCCGTACCGATCCACCTCGACTTCCGGGCGCTTGCCGCCGCGCCCTCGGTGCCGGCGATCCTGCACGGCCTCGTACCGATGAGGCGGCGCACCGCCGCGGCCGGCGGCGGTGCCGGTCACACCTTGCGGGACCGTCTCGCCGGGCTGACGAAGGCAGATCAGGACCGTGCTCTGCTGGACCTCGTCACCGCCCAGGTAGCCCTGGTGCTGGGCTACTCCGGCAGCAGTGGGCTCGACGCGTCCCGGGCGTTCAAGGACCTCGGGTTCGATTCACTCACCGCGGTGGAACTGCGCAACCGGATGGACAACGCCACCGGTCTGCGGCTTCCGGCCACGCTGATCTTCGACTACCCCACCCCGGGCGCGATGGTGCGCCATCTCCGGGAGGAACTGCTCGGAGGGCAGACCGCCCTCCCCGCGGTACGGCCCACGGCGGCCGTGGACGACGAGCCCATCGCCATCGTCGGAATGGCCTGCCGGTTCCCCGGCGGGATCGACAGCCCCGAGGCGCTGTGGGACCTGCTGGCACGTGGCGGCGATGCGATCGGTGACTTCCCTGCCGACCGTGGCTGGGACGTGGAGCGGCTGTATCACCCGGACCCGGAGCACAAGGGCACCTCGTATGTGCGCGAGGGCGGCTTCCTCGGCAGCGCCGGGGAATTCGACGCCGGCTTCTTCGGGGTCTCGCCGCGTGAGGCGACCGCGATGGATCCGCAGCAGCGGCTCCTGCTGGAGACCTCCTGGGAGACCCTGGAGAACGCGGGCATCGACCCGACCACCCTGCGCGGCAGCGACGCCGGAGTCTTTGTCGGCACCAACGGCCAGGACTACGGCACGGTCCTCGCCAAGGGTGCGGACAACGCGGACGGCTACCTGATCACCGGAACCTCGGCCAGTGTGGTGTCGGGCCGGGTCTCGTACGTGTTCGGCTTCGAGGGTCCCGCGGTCACCGTGGACACGGCGTGCTCGGCCTCGCTGGTGGCATTGCACTGGGCGATGCAGGCGCTGCGGTCCGGGGAGTGCTCGATGGCCCTGGCCGGCGGTGTCTCGGTGATGTCCACTCCCGACACCTTCGTCGACTTCTCCCGGCAGCGCGGTCTCGCGGCGGACGGCCGCTGCAAGCCGTTCGCCGCGGCCGCGGACGGTACCGGCTGGGGCGAGGGCGTCGGCATGCTGCTCGTGGAGCGGCTCTCCGATGCCCGCCGTAACGGCCATACGGTCCTGGCGGTGGTGCGGGGTTCGGCGGTGAACCAGGACGGTGCGTCCAACGGTCTGACCGCGCCGAACGGACCCTCGCAGCAGCGGGTGATCCGACAGGCGCTGGCGGGTGCGGGGCTGTCCCCGTCCGAGGTGGACGCGGTGGAGGCGCACGGCACCGGTACGCGGCTGGGCGACCCGATCGAGGCCCAGGCGCTGCTCGCCACGTACGGACAGAACCGGCCCGCCGGCCAGCCACTGTGGCTCGGTGCGATCAAGTCCAACCTCGGACACACCCAGGCCGCGGCCGGTGTCGCGGGCGTGATGAAGATGATCCTCGCCATGCGACAGGGGGTCCTGCCCAAGACCCTGCACGTGGACGAGCCCACCCCGCATGTCGACTGGTCCGCGGGCGCTGTCGAGCTGCTCGCGGAAGCACAGGAGTGGCCGGACACCGGCCGTCCCCGTCGGGCGGGTGTGTCGTCGTTCGGCATCAGCGGGACGAATGCGCATGTGGTGTTGGAGCAGGCGCCTGAGGTGGAGCCGGCGGAGTCGGTTGCTGCGGTGGTGGCGGGGCCGGTGCCGTGGGTGCTTTCTGCTCGTTCTCCGCAGGCGTTGGTGGGTCAGGCGGAGCGGCTTGCGGCGTGGGCGTCGGGGCGTGCGGAGCTGGGGCTGGCTGACGTCGGGTTTTCTCTTGCGACGAGTCGTGCGGGGCTGGAATACCGTGCCGTGGTCTCGGGTGCGGACCGGGAGTCGCTGCTTGCGGCTCTGGGGAATCTGTCTGCGGTGACTGGGCCTGTGGCTGGTCCGGTGGCTGGTGAGGGCCGGGTCGGTGTGTTGTTCACGGGTCAGGGTGCGCAGCGGCTGGGGATGGGTCGTGAGTTGTATGAGACCTATCCGGTGTTTGCTCGGGCCTGGGATGAGGTGTGTGCGGAGCTGGATGGTCTGCTGCCGCGGCCGCTGAGTGAGGTGGTCTGGGCGGCAGCCGACGATGGGCAGGAGGGGCTTCTCGACCAGACGCAGTACGCCCAGTCGGCGCTGTTCGCACTGGAGGTCGCCCTCTTCCGTCTCGTCGAGTCCCATGGTGTGACGCCGGATGTGTTGCTGGGGCACTCGATTGGTGAGGTGACGGCTGCCTACGTGGCCGGCGTCTGGTCCCTGGCGGATGCGGCGAAGCTGGTCGCGGCGCGTGGGCGGCTGATGCAGGCGCTGCCGTCCGGTGGCGTCATGGTGTCGGTGCGGGCGTCGGAGGGCGAGGTCGTACCGCTGCTGGAGGGCCGGGAGCGGGTCGGGATCGCTGCTGTCAACGGCCCCGAGTCCGTCGTGCTTTCGGGTGCCGAGGCCGAGGTGGAGACGGTCATCGCCGCTCTGGAGGCCGAGGGCCGCAAGGTCAAGCGGCTCCGCGTGAGCCACGCCTTCCACTCGCCGCTCATGGAGCCGATGCTGGCGGACTTCCGTACGGTCCTGGAGCAACTCACGTACTCCGAGGCTCAGTTGCCGGTGGTCTCCAATGTCACCGGTCGTCTCGCCGAGCCCGCTGAGCTCCGCGACCCGGAGTACTGGGTACGCCACGTCCGCGAGGCCGTCCGTTTCCACGACGGTATTCAGGCCGCGCACGCCGACGGCGTGACCACCTTCCTTGAACTCGGCCCCGACGGCGTGCTGTCCGCTATGGGTCAGGACACTCTGCCGGAGACCGCCACCCTGCAGCCGAGCCTGCGCAAGAACCGGTCCGAGCCGGAAGCAGTTCTCCAGGCGCTGGGCGCCGTCTACGCCCGGGGTGTCGTGGTGGACTGGGCGACGTTCTTCCCCGGCGCCCGTCGGGTGGCGCTGCCCACCTACGCGTTCCAGCGGCAGCGGTACTGGCTGGACCGCGGCGGCGTGGTCGCGGGCGATATGACCTCCGCCGGTCTGGGGGCGGCGGACCACCCGCTGCTGAGTGCCGCGGTGCCGCTGCCCGGGTCCGACGGTTTCCTCTTCACCGGCCGGCTGTCTCTGGCCACCCACCCCTGGCTGGCCGACCACGCCGTCATGGACACCGTCCTGGTGCCCGGAACCGCGCTGGTCGAGCTCGCCATCCGGGCCGGGGACCAGGTCGGTTGCGATCTGCTGGAGGAACTGACCCTTCAGGCGCCCATGATCATCCCGTCGCACGGCGGGATCCAGATCCAGATCACCGTGGGTGGCCCGGACGCTCACGGCCGACGTGAGCTGGCCATGTTCTCCCGTGGCGAGGACAGCGAGGAGCCGTGGACCCAGCACGCGCTGGGGACGCTGACCACTGCGGGTGCCGCCCCGGTTCCTGACCTCGGTGAAGCGTCCTGGCCTCCGGCCGGAGCCGAGACCGTCTCCGTGGACGGCTTCTACGCGGAACTCGTCGCCGCCGGATTCGGCTACGGCCCGGTGTTCCAAGGGGTACGGGCTGCCTGGCGACGCGGCGGGGAGGTGTTCGTCGAGGTCGCGCTGCCTGAGGACGCGGCCGAGGAGGCGGCGGAGTTCGGGCTGCACCCGGCCCTGCTCGATGCCGTACTGCAGACCTTCGGCCTGAGCGAGGAACTCGGCACGGACGGTCCCGGTCTGCCGTTCGCCTGGGCAGGAGTGCGTCTGCACGCCGTTGGCGCGGCCTCCTTGCGCGCCAGGCTGACGCCGACGGGTGACGGTGGGATACGGATCCTGGCGGCCGATGACACCGGCGCCCCGGTGGCCACCATCGACTCCCTGACCACCCGGCCGGTGCCCGCCGCCGGGCAGCTCGTGCGTGCTGGTGGCACACACCAGGATGCGTTGTTCGGCGTGGAGTGGGCGCAGGTCGCCTTGCCCGCGGGGGACGTTGACGGCTCGTGGGCGGTGGCCGACGAGGATGTGGTGCTGGCGGCTGGTCTGGGTGTGGGGGTCCTGGATCCGGCTGCGGAGGTTGTGCCCGGTCATGTGGCTTGGTCCCCGGAAGTGGAGACGGGCGCGAGCGCGGGGGTTCCGGGCTCGGTGCGCGGGGCCACGACCGGGGTGTTGCAGCGGGTGCAGCAGTGGTTGGCGGATGAGCGGTCCGACGGTTCGACGCTGGTGGTGGTGACCCGGGGCGCTGTCTCGGTGGCCGGCGAGCCGGTCGATGTGGCGTCGGCCGCCGTGTGGGGGCTGGTGCGGTCGGCGCAGTCGGAGAATCCGGGCCGGTTCGTTCTGGTCGATGTGGACGGTGCGGCGGGTTCGCTGGAGGCCGTCCGTGCGGGCGTGGCCTCGGGTGAGCCGCAGTTGGCGGTCCGGGACGGGGTTGTCTCCGTGCCGCGGCTGGCGCGGACCGTGTCGTCCGGGGCGGACGGTGCGCCGGTGTGGGACACCGAGGGCACGGTGCTGATCACCGGTGGCACCGGGAACCTGGGTGCCCTGTTCGCCCGGCACCTGGTGGCCGAACACGGCGTTCGCAGCCTGGTGTTGACCAGCCGTCGCGGGCTGGAGGCTGACGGCGCCAGGGAGTTGCAGTCCGAACTGTCCGAGCTGGGTGCCCGGGTCGAGGTCGTGGTGTGTGACGCGGCTGACCGGGAGGCGCTCGGCGAGGTGCTGGCCGGCATCCCGGCGGAGGCGCCGCTGACCGGCGTGGTGCACACGGCAGGTGTCTTGGACGACGGCGTGATCGGGTCGCTGACCCCGGAGCGCGTCCATGCCGTTCTGCGGCCGAAGGTGGATGCGGCCTGGAATCTGCATGAGCTGACCCAGGACCTGGACCTGACGGCGTTCGTCCTGTTCTCGTCCGCTGCCGCTGTGCTCGGCAGCGCCGGACAGGGCAACTACGCCGCGGCCAACTCCTTCCTCGACGCGCTCGCCCAGCACCGCCACGCTGCGGGGCTGACGGCTGTGTCCCTGGCCTGGGGGCCGTGGGCGGACACCAGCGGCATGACCGGCCAGGTCGACGACACCCATCTGCGGCGGATGGCCGCGGACGGGTTCCTGCCGATCGCCGCGGCCGACGGCACCGCGCTGTTCGACGCGGCCGTCGGCGCCGGTGAGGCCGTGGTCGTACCGATCCGACTGGACGCGCGGGCGCTCGCCGCCTCCGGCGCGGTGCCGGCGATCCTGCGCGGAGTGGTGCGGGCTCCCGTACGTCGCACCGCCGCCGAGGCCACCTCGGCCGGTTCGCTGGGCGACCGCCTGCTCGGCCTGCCCGTCGAGGAACGCGAGGAGCTGCTGCTCGACCTGGTGACCACGCAGGTGGCGGCCGTACTGGGCTACGAGAACTCCGGTGCGGTCCGTATCGACCAGGTATTCAAGGACCTCGGATTCGACTCGCTGACCGCGGTCGAACTGCGGAACCGGCTCAACTCGGCCACCGGCCTCCGGCTTCCCGCCACCTTGGTGTTCGACTACCCGACCCCGGCAGCGCTGCTGGACCATCTGCGCGACGAGCTGGTCGGGGACCGGGATCAGCAGGCGGTCACCAGCGTCGCCACCGGCACGACGGTGGACGAACCCATCGCCATCATCGGTATGGCCTGCCACCTCCCCGGGAACGTCCACAGCCCCGAGGATCTCTGGCGCATGCTGGAATCCGGGCAGGACGGCATCTCCGCCTTCCCCGGCGACCGCGGCTGGAACCTCGACGCCCTGTATCACCCGGACCCCGACCACCAGGGCACCTCGTACACACGCGAGGGAGGTTTCCTGGACGGCGCCGCGGACTTCGATCCCACCTTCTTCGGGATCAGCCCGAACGAGGCCCTGGCCATGGACCCGCAGCAGCGCCTCCTGCTGGAAACGTCCTGGGAGGCCCTGGAGAGCGCGGGCATCGACCCGACCACCCTGCGCGGCACCCCGACCGGCGTGTACGCCGGGCTCATGTACCACGACTACGTCCACCAGCTGCAGTCCGTGGGCGAGGGCGTCGAAGGCTTCATGGGCACCGGCAACTCAGGCAGCGTGACGTCCGGCCGGCTGGCCTACTCCTTCGGCTTCGAAGGACCCGCGGTCACCGTGGACACGGCCTGCTCCTCCTCCTTGGTGGCCCTGCACTTCGCGGTGCAGGCGCTGCGGTCCGGGGAGTGCTCGCTGGCTCTGGCCGGCGGGGTGACCGTGATGGCCACCCCGGATACGTTCATCGACTTCTCCCGGCAGCGCGGCCTGTCCGCGGACGGCCGCTGCAAGCCGTTCGCCGCGGCCGCGGACGGTACGGGCTGGGGCGAGGGCGTCGGCATGCTGCTCGTGGAGCGCCTCTCGGACGCCCGGCGCAACGGCCATCGTGTCCTGGCGGTCGTCCGGGGCTCGGCGGTGAACCAGGACGGTGCGTCCAACGGTCTGACCGCCCCCAACGGCCCCTCGCAGCAGCGGGTGATCCGGCAGGCCCTCGCCGGTGCACGGCTGTCCCCGTCCGAGGTGGACGCGGTGGAGGCGCACGGCACCGGTACGCGGCTCGGTGACCCGATCGAGGCCCAGGCGCTGCTGGCCACCTATGGCCAGGACCGCCCGGAGGACCGGCCGCTGTGGCTGGGCTCCATCAAGTCCAACATCGGGCACACCCAGGCCGCGGCCGGCGCCGCCGGCGTGATGAAGATGATCCTTGCGATGCAGCGGGGCGTCCTGCCCAAGTCGCTGCACGTGGACGAGCCCTCCCCGCATGTGGACTGGGCTTCCGGCGCGGTCGAACTGCTCGCCGAGGCGCGCGAGTGGCCGGACACCGGCCGTCCCCGCCGAGCGGGTGTGTCGTCGTTCGGCATCAGCGGGACGAACGCCCACGTGGTGCTGGAGCAGGCACCTGACGAGACGCCGGCGGAGTCGGTTCAGGGTGAGCCTGCTGGGGTCGTGGTTCCGTGGGTGCTGTCGGCGCGTTCGGAGGAGGCGTTGGCGGCTCAGGCGGGCCGGTTGGTGTCCTTTGTGGAAGACCGCCCGGAGCTGGGTCTGGCTGATGTCGGGTTCTCTCTGCTGAGCACGCGGGCGGAGTTGGAGCACCGGGCTGTGGTGGTCGGTGCTGAGAAGGATCAGTTGCTGAGTGGTTTGCGTGGTCTCGCCGGTGGCCTGGAGGGGCCGGGTGTGGTGCGCGGCAGTGTGGCGGCTACGGCGGCTTCTGGTGCGGTGCTGGTGTTCCCTGGTCAGGGTTCGCAGTGGCTGGGCATGGCGGATGAACTGCTCGCCAATTCCCCGGTGTTCGCGGGTCGGATGGCTGAGTGTGGTGAGGCGCTGTCGGAGTTCGCGTCCTGGGATCTGATGGCTGTGCTGTCGGATTCGGATGAGGACATGCTGGCGCGGGTTGATGTGGTTCAGCCTGTGTTGTGGGCGGTGATGGTCTCGCTGGCTGCGGTCTGGGAGGACTGCGGTGTGGTGCCTGCTGCTGTGGTGGGTCACTCTCAGGGTGAGATTGCCGCGGCTTGCGTGGCGGGGATTTTGTCGCTGCGTGATGGTGCCCGGGTGGTGGCACTGCGCAGTCAGGCCATCGGACGGGTTCTCGCCGGGCGCGGTGGCATGGTGTCGGTTGCCGGCTCGCGTGAGGCGGTACAGGATCGCATCGCCAAGTGGGGCGAGCGGCTGTCCGTGGCTGCTATCAACGGCCCGTCGTCGACTGTGGTTTCAGGTGAACCTGAGGCACTTCAGGAGTTGTTGGCGGAGTGCGCTGAGCAGGAGGTACGGGCCCGGCAGATCCCGGTGGATTACGCCTCGCACGGTGACCAGGTCGAGGAGCTGCGTGAGGAGCTCGCCACCGTCCTGGCCGAGGTGAGCCCTGGTGAAGGCCGGATTCCGTTCTACTCTGCAGTGAACGCCGCACTCATCTCTGACGAGGAGCTGGACGCCGGCTACTGGTTCGAGAATCTCCGTAACACGGTGCGGTTCGAGGAAGCGATTCAGGCGCTGCTGGCCGATGGGCACGGCGTATTCGTGGAGTGCAGTGCGCACCCCGTCCTGACGCCGGGAATCGAAGACACCGCGCAAAAGGGAGGCAGCCCCGTCGTGGTGACGGGAACTCTGCGTCGTGAGGAGGGTGGCTGGTCCCGTTTCGCGCAGTCGCTCGGCCAACTCTGGGCGCACGGCGTCCCGGTGGACTGGAGCACCCTGCTGCCGGCCGGACGTCGGGTCGACCTGCCCACCTACGCCTTCCAGCACAAGCGCTACTGGCCCGCCACGGTGGTCGCGGCCGGTGACGCCTCGGGCCTCGGCCAGGCGGACTCTCAGCATCCGCTGCTGGGCGCCGCTGTGGCCCTGCCCGAGTCCGATGGCTACCTGTTCACCGGGCGGCTGTCGCTGGCCACGCACCCCTGGCTTGCCGATCACTCCGTACTCGGCGCCGTGGTGCTGCCGAGTTCGGCGCTGGTCGAGCTGGCCATTCGGGCCGGGGACCAGGTCGGCTGCGACCGTCTGGAAGAACTCACCGTCCTCGTTCCGCCCCTTCTGCCGGAAGGCGGTGGGATCCAGCTCCGTGTCACCGTCGGCGAGTCCGATGCGGGCGGGCGCCGGGAGCTGGCGGTGTTCTCCCGCAATGAGGACGCCGAAGCCGATCTGCCGTGGACCCGGCACGCCACCGGTGTACTGGCAGCGGGAGCTGCACCGGTCGCTTTCGATGAAGCTGCCTGGCCCCCGGCGGGAGCCGACACCCTGACGGTGGATGGGCTCTACGACGATCTCGCCGCCGCAGGTATCACCCATGGCCCAGTATTCGAGAACGTGCGGGCGGCCTGGCGTCGCGGCACGGACCTGTTCGCCGAGGTTGCCCTGACGGAGGAGAACGAGGGCGAGGCGGGCCGATTTGGTCTGCACCCTGCTCTGTTCGACGCCGCGCTGCACCCGGTCACCCACCAGGAAGCCGTGGACGGGACAAAACTCGCCACTCAGTGGACCGGTGTGACGCTGTTCGCCGAGGGCGCGACCTCACTGCGGGTCAAGCTCTCAAGCGTTGGGGACGGTTACGCCCTCGTCGCAGCCGACCACGAGGGCGAGGTGGTCGCCGCGGCCGAATCCATCACCTGGACTGCGGTCTCCGAGGAGGAAGTTGCTGTTGCCGGCCCGAGTCACCGGGATTCGCTCTTCGGGGTGGAGTGGTCGGTGTTGCCGCTCGGGTCCGGGCCGGTGGCGGGTTCGTGGGCGGTGCTGGGCGATGACGTGGCGTTGGCTGCGGCGTTGGGCGCGTCGACTGCGGACGTGCTGGGTGAGCTTGTGGAGGTGCCGGAGTGTGTGGTGCTTGCGGTGCCTGGCGCGGAGGGTGCGGATGGTGCGCTGGAGGTTCCGGCTGCGGTGCGTGCCGTGGTGGGCCGGGTGCTGGAGACGGTTCAGTCCTGGCTGGCCGATGAGCGTTGCACTCGTTGGAAGCTGATAGTGGCGACTCGCGGTGCGGTTTCGGTGGCGGGGGAGCCGTTGGACGCGGTGGGTGCCGCGGTATGGGGCCTGCTGCGTTCCGCGCAGACCGAGAACCCGGACCAGTTCATCCTCCTCGACCTTGATGAGCGTCAGACCTCGGTGGAGGCCATTGCCGCGGCGGTTGCTTCGGGTGAGCCGCAGTTGGCGGTGCGCGACGGGGTTGTTTCCGTGCCGAGGCTGGCGCGGTCGGCGTCGTCGGATGCGGTCAGTGCGCCGGTGTGGGACCCCGAGGGCACGGTATTGATCACCGGTGGTACGGGAACGCTGGGTGCGCTGTTCGCCCGGCATCTGATCGCTGAACACGGCGTCCGCAGCCTGGTGTTGACCAGCCGTCGCGGCCTGGAGGCTGACGGCGCCCGTGAGCTGCAGTCCGAGCTGACGGATCTGGGTGCCCGGGTTGAGATCGCGGCCTGTGACGCCGCTGACCGGGAGGCATTGGCGGCGCTGCTGGCCGGCATCCCCGCCGACATGCCGCTGACCGGTGTGGTGCACACGGCCGGTGTCCTGGACGACGGCGTGATCGGGTCGCTGACCCCTGAACGTGTCGACACCGTTCTGCGGCCGAAGGTCGACGCGGCCTGGAACCTGCACGAGCTGACCCAGGATCTGAACCTGACGGCGTTCGTCCTCTTCTCGTCGGCTGCCGGTGTGCTCGGCAGCGCCGGACAGGGCAGTTATGCGGCGGCGAACACGTTCCTGGATGCGCTTGCTCAGCAGCGTCGCCTCAGTGGACAGCCGGGTACCTCCCTGGCCTGGGGGCTGTGGGCGGACGCCAGCGGCATGACCGGGCAGTTGAGCGACACCGACCTGCGGCGTATGGCCCGGGGCGGGCTCATCCCGCTCGGCCAGGCCGAAGGCACCGCGCTGTTCGACGCGGTCATGGCCACGGGGCAGACGGTTGCGCTGTCCGCACACCTCGACCTGAACACCATCGCCGCCACCGGAGAGGTCCCGTCGCTCCTGCGCAGCCTTGTACGGGTCCGGCGCCGTGCCGTGGCCACCGGCAGCGCAACGGCCGACACCCTCGCCGAGCGACTGCGCCCGATGACCGAGGCGGAGCGCGAGCGGACCTTGGTGGACCTGGTCCGCCGACAGGCCTCCGCCGTACTCGGCTACGACGGCGGCGACGCCGTGGGGACCACCCGGGCCTTCAAGGAACTCGGCTTCGATTCGCTCACCGCGGTCGAACTGCGGAACCGGCTGAACGCGGCCACCGGGCTGACCCTGCCGGCCACGCTGATCTTCGACTACCCGAACCCGGAATCCCTCGCCCGCTATGTGCGCGAGGAACTGCTGGGCACAGTGGCCGCACCGGTCGCCACGGTCCCGGTGGCCCGGCCGGTCGACGACGACCCCGTCGTGATCGTCGGCATGGCCTGCCGCTACCCCGGCGGGGTGGCATCCCCGGACGACCTGTGGCAGCTCGTGACCAGCGGTGGGGACGCCATCTCCGGCTTCCCCGTCAACCGCGGCTGGGACCTGGACAACCTGTTCGGCAGCGATTCCGCCGAAACCGGGAAGAGCATCACCCAGCAGGGCGGATTCCTTTACGACGCGGGCGAGTTCGATGCCGGCTTCTTCGGGATCAGCCCCAGGGAGGCCCTGGCTGCCGACCCGCAGCAGCGGATCCTGCTGGAGGCCGCCTGGGAGACGTTCGAGCACGCGGGCATCGACCCGCTGGCCCTGAGCGGTAGCCAGACAGGGGTGTTCACCGGGATCAACTACCACGACTATGCGCCCGCCGACGGAAACGTACCCGAGGACATCGAGGGCTACCTGACCACCGGTGGCGCGGGCAGCGTGCTCTCCGGCCGCATCTCCTACTCACTTGGCCTCGAAGGGCCCGCGGTGACCGTGGACACGGCCTGCTCCTCGTCACTGGTGGCACTGCACCTGGCGATCCAGGCGCTGCGCTCCGGGGAGTGCTCGATGGCCCTGGCCGGCGGCGTCTGCGTCATGGCCACCCCGGGCAACTTCGTGGAGTTCTCCCGCCAGCGCGGTCTCGCGTCGGACGGCCGTTGCAAGCCGTTCGCCGCCGCCGCGGACGGCACCGGCTGGGCCGAAGGCGCCGGCATGGTGCTGGTGGAGCGGCTGTCGGACGCCCGGCGCAACGGTCATCCGATCCTGGCGGTGGTGCGGGGTTCGGCGGTGAACCAGGACGGTGCGTCCAACGGTCTCACCGCCCCCAACGGGCCCTCGCAGCAGCGGGTGATCCGGAAGGCACTCGCCAACGCCGGACTCGAACCGTCCGAGGTGGACGCGGTGGAGGCCCACGGCACCGGCACGACGCTGGGCGACCCGATCGAAGCCCAGGCGCTGCTCGCCACGTACGGGCAGAACCGGCCCGCCGACCAGCCACTGTTGCTCGGCGCGGTCAAGTCCAACATCGGTCACACCCAGGCCGCCGCCGGTGCGGCCGGCATCATCAAGATGGTCTTCGCGCTGCAGCAGGGGCTGCTGCCCAAGACCCTGCACGTGGACGAGCCCACCCCGCACGTCGACTGGTCCGCGGGCGCGGTGGAGCTGCTCACCGAGACACGGAAGTGGCCGGAGACCGGCCGCCCGCGCCGGACCGGTATCTCCGCGTTCGGGATCAGCGGCACCAACGCCCACGTCATCCTTGAGCAGGCTCCCGTGGACGAACCCGCCAAGACCCAAACCGCCAAGACCGAACCCGCGCCGACCGCCCCGACCGAAACCGTCGAGGCCGAAAACGTCGAGGCCGAATCCCCCGAGACCGGGACGGCCGGTGCGCTGTCCTGGGTGCTCTCCGCACGTACGCAGGACGCCCTGTACGCGCAGGCGGAGCGGCTGGTGGACTTTGCAGCCGACCACCCGGAACTCGCCCCGGCCGACATCGGGTTCTCGCTGGCCACCACCCGAGCGGCTCTGGAGCACCGTGCGGTGATCACCGGACCCGACCGGGATGCCCTGCTGGGCGCGGCCGGACGACTGGCCGCGGGTGAGCACCCCACAGTGCTCGCCGGCGATGGCCGGGTCGGTGTGCTGTTCACGGGTCAGGGTGCGCAGCGGCTGGGGATGGGTCGTGAGTTGTATGAGACCTATCCGGTGTTTGCGCGGGCCTGGGATGAGGTGTGTGCGGAGCTGGATGGTCTGCTGCCGCGGCCGCTGGGCGAGGTGGTCTGGGGCGAGGGAGACCTGCTCGATCAGACGCAGTACGCCCAGGCGGCACTGTTCGCACTGGAGGTCTCCCTCTTCCGTCTCGTCGAGTCCCATGGTGTGACTCCCGCAGTGCTGCTGGGCCACTCCATCGGTGAGGTCACGGCGGCTCATCTCGCGGGTGTCTGGTCCCTGGCGGATGCGGCGAAGCTGGTCGCGGCCCGTGGTCGGCTGATGCAGGCCCTGCCGGCCGGCGGTGTCATGGTGTCGGTGCGCGCCTCCGAGGACGACGTAACACCGCTGCTGGAAGGCCGGGAGCAGGTCGGCATCGCTGCCGTCAACGGCCCCGAGTCCGTCGTCCTCTCGGGCGCCGAGGCCGAAGTGGAAGAGGTCATCACCGCCCTGGAGGCCGAGGGCCGCAAGGTCAAGCGGCTTCGCGTGAGCCACGCCTTCCACTCACCCCTCATGGAGCCGATGCTGGCGGACTTCCGTACGGTCCTGGAGCAACTCACGTACTCCGACGCGCAGTTGCCGGTGGTCTCCAATGTCACCGGTCGTCTCGCCGAGCCCGTCGAGCTCCGCGACCCGGAGTACTGGGTGCGGCATGTCCGTGAGGCCGTCCGTTTCCACGACGGTATTCAGGCCGCGTACGACGACGGCGTGACCACTTTCCTCGAACTGGGCCCGGACGGTGTGCTCTCCGCCATGGGGCAGGACACTCTGCCGGAGACCGTCACCCTCCAGCCGAGCCTGCGCAAGGACCGCCCCGAACCCGGAGCGCTGATCGACGCACTGGGCGGGCTGTGGGCCCGTGGCGCCGCGGTGGACTGGGTCCCGCTGTTCCCGGGCGCGCGTCGGGTGGCGCTGCCCACCTACGCCTTCCAGCGGCAGAACTACTGGCTGCAGGCCACCACGGGGAGCGGAAATGTGTCCTCGATCGGGCTGGGCGCCGCGGACCATCCGCTGCTCGGTGCGGCGGTCACTCTGCCAGATGCCGTGGTCCTCACCGGGCGGCTCTCCCTGACCACGCACCCCTGGCTGGCCGATCACGCCATCATGGACACCGTCCTGCTGCCGGGAACCGCGCTGGTCGAACTCGCCATCCAGGCGGGGGACCAGGTCGGCTGCGATCTCCTGGACGAACTCACCCTGCACGCCCCGCTGATTCTCCCGCCGCACGGCGGAATGCAGCTTCGTGTGACGGTGGGCGAGGAGTCGGCCGAGGACGGCCGCCGCGAACTCGCGGTGCTCTCCCGGAACGAGAACGAGCCCGACCAGGAGTGGACCCGCAACGCCAGCGGCACATTGACCGCTGCCACGGATACACCGGTGCGCTTCGACGAGACCGTCTGGCCGCCTGCGGATGCCGAGAGCATTCCGGTGGACGGGTTCTACGAGGAACTGGTCACCGTCGGCTTCGCGTACGGGCCGGCGTTCCAGGGGCTGCGTGCGGCCTGGCGACGCGGTGACGAGGTGTTCGCCGAGGTGGCCCTCCCTGAGGACACGGCCGCCGAGGCGGCGAAGTTCGCGCTGCACCCGGCCCTGCTCGATGCCGCGCTGCAGACCGTCGGACTGCTCGACGACGCCGCATCGGGGCTGCCGTTCGCCTGGACCGGGGTGCGGCTGCACGCCGTCGGTGCGACCGCACTGCGGGTGCGGCTCTCCCCGGCCGGGGACGGCGGGGTGCGGGTCCTGGTGGCCGACGAGACCGGTGCGCCGGTGGCCACCATCGATTCTCTGGTGACCCGACCGGTGCCGGCCGAACAGCTCGGCACCACCACGCGGCGCGGATCGCTGTACGAACTCGGCTGGAACGTCGTCGAGGAAGCCGCCGAACCCGTATCCGGTAGCTGGACCGTGGTCGGCCCGGACGCCGGGAAGATCGCCGAACCCTTGCGGCGGGCGGGTGTGGACGTCAGCACCTGCCCGGAGCCGGCGAAGGCCGCGGGCCAGGACCCGGCACCGGACGTGGTGGTGCTGCCGGTATCGGTGCCGGTGTCCGGGGCCGACGCGACGCCGGCCGCCGCCCGCGCGGCGGTGCACCGTGTCCTCGGCGCGGTCCAGGCCTGGCTGGCCGAGGAACGCCTCGAAGGCGCCCGGCTGGTCGTCCTCACCCGGGGAGCGGTCTCACCCGACCGGGCACCGGCTGACCTGGCGACCACGCCGGTCTGGGGCCTCATCCGTTCCGCGCAGTCGGAGCATCCGGACCGGATCGTGCTGGCCGACCTCGACGACGAGGACGCCTCGCTGGCGAAGCTGCCCGCGCTGATCGCCGCCGGTGAACCGCAGGCCGCGATCCGCCGGGGAGTCCTCTCGGTGCCCCGCCTCTCGGCGCTCGAACCGGCCGGGCAGGACGGCGCGCCCGTGTGGAACACCGCGGGCACCGTGCTGATCACCGGCGGTACCGGTGTACTGGGCGCCGAGGTCGCGCGGCACCTGGTGACCGCACACGGCGTACGGAACCTGCTGCTGACCAGCCGCAGCGGCCCGACGGCCGCGGGCGCCGGGGAACTGCGGGCCCAACTCACCGAAGCCGGTGCCCGGGTGGAGATCCTCGCCTGCGATGCGGCCGACCGGGACGCCCTCGCCGGAGTGCTGGCCGGTATTCCTGAGGAGGCTCCGCTGACCGCGGTGGTGCACACCGCCGGAGTCACGGACGACGGGGTGATCACCTCGCTGACCCCCGACCGGGTGGACCGTGTGCTGAGCCCCAAGATCGACGCGGCCTGGAACCTGCACGAGCTCACCCGGGAACACGACCTGTCCGCGTTCGTCCTGTTCTCCTCGGTCGCCGGCATCCTCGGCGCCCCGGGACAGGGCAACTACGCCGCCGCCAACACCTTCCTGGACGCGCTCGCCGCGCACCGGAGGGCGGAGGGGCTCCCCGCGGTCTCGTTGCCCTGGGGCCTGTGGGCGCAGAGCAGCGGGATGACCGGAAAGCTCGGCGAGGCCGATCTGCGGCGCATCGGGAGCGGCGGGCTCGTACCGCTGTCCTCCGAAGCGGGCGTGGCACTGCTCGACGCGGCCACCGTGGCCGGTCCGGCCGTGGTGCTCCCGATGGACCTGGACCCGCGGAAACTGGCGGCCTCGGGGGACATCCCCGCGGTGCTGCGCGGTGTGGTGCGGGCACCCGCACGGCGGGCGGCGGCAGCCGGTCCGGCCGTGGCGGAGGTATCGCTGGGCGAGCGGCTGGGGTCGGTACCGCCGGCCGAACGGTCCGGCATGGTGCTCGATCTGGTGCGCACCCATGTCGCCGCGGTCCTCGGACATGCGGAGACCGCGAAGATGAAGGCGGAGCAGCAGTTCACCGAGCTGGGCTTCGACTCGCTGACCGCGGTGGAACTGCGCAACCGGTTGCACACCGCCACCGGTCTGCGGCTGCCGGCCACCCTGATCTTCGACTATCCGACCTCCGCCGCGCTCGCGGGCCACATCCTCGACGAGGTGGTGGCGCATGAACCCGACCCGGTCGCGACGGTGCTGGCCACCATCGAAAAGCTGGAAGCCGGTCTCTCGATGCTGCACACGGAGAGCGGTGACCGAAGGGAAATCACCAAGCGGCTGGAGCGTGCGCTGAGCCAGTACCGCGACGGCGATGCGGCGGAATACGGCGACGACACGGACAGCGATATCCGCGACGCCTCCACCGATGAACTACTGGACGTCTTTGACCGGGAGTTCGGTAACTCATGATCTTCCAGAACATTTTTCGTGCCGGTCGAAGGGGCGGAACCAGGTGACGAACGACAAGAAACTTGTCGAGTATCTCAAGCAGGCCACGATTGATCTCCGGCAGAGTCGCCGCCGGATATGGGAACTCGAATCGGAACCGATCGCGATCGTCGGCATGGCCTGCCGCTATCCCGGCGGGGTCGCCTCACCGGAAGAGCTGTGGACGCTGCTGTCCGAGGGCCGCGACGGAATGTCCGCCTTCCCGGCGGACCGGGGCTGGGATGTGGAAGGGCTGTATCACCCCGACCCCGAAAACCCCGGCACTTCCTATGTCCGTGAGGGCGGATTCCTGCAGAATGCCGCGGAGTTCGACCCGGGGTTCTTCGGGATATCCCCGCACGAGGCACTGGCGATGGACCCGCAGCAGCGGCTGCTCCTGGAAACGGCGTGGGAGACCTTTGAACGCGCCGGTATCGACCCGGGCACCCTGCGGGGAAGCAAGACCGGGGTGTACGCCGGGCTGATGTACCACAACTACGCCGCGCGGGTCGTCGACGTCCCCGACGAAATCGCCAGCTTTATGAGCACCGGCGCGGTGAGCAGTGTGGTCTCCGGCCGGATCTCCTATCTGTTCGGCTTCGAAGGTCCCGCGATCACCGTCGACACCGCCTGTTCCTCCTCGCTGGTGGCGCTGCACCAGGCGGTACTGGCGCTGCGGGCGGGGGAGTGCGACCTCGCGCTGGCCGGCGGGGTGACCGTCATGGCCACCGCGGACACGTTCATCGACTTCTCCTACCAGCGCGGTCTCGCGGCGGACGGCCGCTGCAAGCCGTTCGCCGCCGCCGCGGACGGCACGGGCTGGGGCGAGGGCGTCGGACTGCTGCTGGTGGAGCGGCTGTCGGACGCCCAGCGCAACGGCCACCCGGTGCTCGCGGTGGTGCGGGGTTCGGCGGTGAACCAGGACGGTGCGTCCAACGGTCTGACCGCTCCCAACGGTCCGTCGCAGCAGCGGGTGATCCGGCAGGCGCTCGCCAACGCCCATCTGTCGCCGTCGGATGTGGACGCGGTGGAGGCCCACGGCACCGGTACGACGCTCGGCGACCCCATCGAGGCCCAGGCGCTGCTCGCGACCTACGGGCAGGACCGCCCGGCGGACCGACCGCTCTGGCTGGGCGGCATCAAGTCCAACCTCGGACACACCCAGGCCGCCGCCGGTGTCGCCGGCATCATCAAGATGGTGCTCGCCATGCGGCATGGCGTGCTGCCCAAGACCCTGCACCTGGACTCCCCTTCACCGCATGTGGACTGGTCGGCCGGCGCGGTGGAACTCCTCGCCGAAGCCAGGGACTGGCCGGAGACCGAACGGCCCCGCCGGGCCGGGGTGTCCTCCTTCGGCATCAGCGGCACCAACGCCCACGTGGTCCTCGAACAGGCCCCGGAACCGGCGCCGGAAAAGGCTTCGGGACAGGCCCCCGCCGAGGAGCAGGCCGCCGAGGCCGGTCGAGCCCCCGTGGCCCCCGACCCCTCCGGTCTGGTGCCCTGGGTGCTGTCCGCCCGTTCCCGGCAGGCGCTCACCGCACAGGCCGCCAAGCTCGCCGCCTTCGTGGACGACCAGCCGGCGCCGAACCCCGTGGACACCGGCTTCTCGCTGGTCACCACACGCGCCGGCCTCGACCACCGCGCGGTCGCACTGGCCACCGACCGGGACGGCCTGCGCACCGCGGTGGCCGCCCTGGCCACCGATGACGCCGCGCCCGGCCTCATCACAGGACTGGTCAGCGACGGCAAACTCGGTGCGCTGTTCACGGGCCAGGGCGCGCAGCGGCTGGGAATGGGCCGTGAACTGTACGACGCCTCTCCGGCGTTTGCGCGGGCCTGGGATGAGGTGTGTGCGGAGCTGGATGGTCTGCTGCCCGTGCCCTTGGCGGATGTGGTCTGGGGCGGGGGAGAGCTCCTCGATCAGACGCAGTATGCGCAGGCGGCGTTGTTCGCGTTGGAGGTCGCGCTCTACCGGTGGGTGGAGTCGCGTGGTGTGACGCCCGAGGTGTTGCTGGGTCACTCCATCGGCGAGGTGACGGCTGCCTATCTGGCGGGTGTGTGGTCGCTGGCGGATGCGGCGAAGCTGGTCGCGGCGCGTGGGCGGCTGATGCAGGCGCTGCCGTCCGGTGGCGTCATGGTGTCGGTGCGGGCGCCGGAGGGCGAGGTCGTACCACTGCTGGAGGGCCGGGAGCAGGTCGGGATCGCTGCGGTCAACGGCCCCGAGTCCGTGGTCCTCTCGGGAGCTGAGGCCGAGGTCGAGCAGGTCATCGCCGCTCTGGAGGCCGAGGGCCGCAAGGTCAAGCGGCTGCGGGTGAGCCATGCCTTCCACTCGCCGCTCATGGAGCCGATGCTGGCCGAGTTCCGTGCGGTCGTGGAGCAACTCACCTTCGCCGACGCCCACTTGCCGGTGGTGTCGAATGTGTCCGGCCGTCTCGCCGAACCCGCTGAGCTCCGCGAGCCGGAGTACTGGGTGCGGCATGTCCGTGAGGCCGTCCGCTTCCACGACGGCATTCAGGCCGCGTACGACGACGGCGTGACCACTTTCCTCGAACTGGGCCCGGACGGCGTGCTCTCCGCCATGGGACAGGACTGTCTGGCGGAGGACGCGGGCTTCGTGCCCACGCTGCGCAAGGACCGCCCCGAACCCGAGGTGTCGACCGAGGCGCTCGCCGGGCTGTGGGTCCGTGGGATCCCTGTCGACTGGCACCCGATGCTCACCGGCGGCCGCCGGGTGGAGCTGCCGACGTACGCCTTCCAGCGACAGCACTTCTGGCTGGAAGGTGACACCGGGGTCGGCGATGTGACCGCCGCGGGGCTGGGCGCTGCCGATCATCCGCTGCTCGGTGCCACCGTGACCCTGCCGGATGCCGTGGTCCTGGCCGGGCGGCTGTCCCTGGCCACCCACCCCTGGCTGGCCGACCACTCCGTACTCGGGGCTGCCGTGCTGCCGGGCTCGGCCCTGGTCGAACTCGCCGTCCGGGCCGGGGACCAGGTCGGCTGCGACCTGCTCGAAGAGCTCACCGTGCAGCAGCCACTGGTTCTTCCGGAGCGTGGCGGAGTGCAGCTGCGCGTCGTCGTCGCGGAGCCCGATGAGGACGGCCGTCGCGAACTGGCGGTGTACTCCCGGCTCGAGGAGTCCTCCGAACAGTCCTGGACCGCGCACGCCATGGGTGTGCTGGCGGCGGGCACCGGGACGGCGCCCTTCGACGAACCGGTCTGGCCGCCGGCCGGCGCCGAGGCCCTCTCTGTGGACGGCTGCTACGACGCACTCGGCGCCGCCGGATTCCAGCACGGCCCCCTGTTCCAGGGTGTTCAGGCCATCTGGCGGCGCGGCGACGAGCTCTACGCCGAGGTCACCCTGCCGGACGAAGCGGCCGCCGAGGCGGCGAAGTTCGGACTGCACCCGGCCCTGCTCGATGCCGCGCTGCAACCGGCACTCGACGGGCTGCGGCTCCCCGCGTCCTGGACCGGGGTGCGCCTGTACGCGGTGGGCGCCACCGCGCTCCGGGTGAAGCTCACCACGTCCGGTGACGGGTACGCGCTCCTCGTCGCCGACGAGGCCGGGGGCGTGGTCGCCTCCGTCGATGTGGTGCGCTGGGAGCCCGTGGTTCCCGAGCAGCTGACCATCACGACCGTCCCGGGCGACCGCGACTCGCTGTTCGCGGTGGAGTGGGTGGCCCTTCCGGAGCTGCCCGAGACCTCCGAAGGCGAGGGCGACGAGCTCGTACTCCTGCATCCGTCGGCGGAGGCGGGGACGACCGTTCCGGACGGCGTGCGTGCGGTGACCCACCAGGTTCTGGAGCGGCTGCAGAGCTGGGCCGCCGATGACGGGAACGCCGCTTCGCGGCTTGTGGTGGTGACCCGGGGCGCCGTCTCGGTCAGCGGCGAGCCGGTGGACCTGGCCACGGCGCCGCTCTGGGGGCTGGTGCGCTCGGCGCAGTCGGAGCACCCGGGCCGTTTCGTCCTGGTCGACACCGATGACCACGAGAAGTCCGCCGCCGCGATCCGTTCCGCCGTGGCCACCGGCGAAACCGAACTGGCCCTCCGGGAAGGCGTGTTGTCGGTACCCCGGCTCGCCAGGCTGGAGCCGTCCGGCAAGGACACGGTCTGGAACCCCGAGGGCACGGTACTGATCACCGGTGGCACCGGAACCCTGGGCACCCTGATCGCCCGGCACCTGGTGACCACCCACGGCATCCGCAGCCTCCTGCTGACGAGCCGACGCGGCCCGGACGCCGAAGGCGCGGCCGAACTCCGGGAGGAGCTCACCGCGCTGGGCGCCCAGGTGGAGATCGCCGCCTGTGACGCGGCGGATCGCGACGCCCTCGCCGAGCTGCTGGCGGGGATCCCGACGGACGCCCCGTTGACCGGAGTCGTGCACACCGCAGGGGTCACCTCCGACGGGACCCTCGGCTCCCTCACCGCGGAAAGCCTGGATACCGTTCTGCGGCCCAAGATGGACGCCGCCTGGAATCTGCACGAGCTCACCCGGGACGCCGGTCTCTCCGCGTTCGTGCTGTTCTCCTCGGCCGCGGCGGTCCTCGGCGCGGCTGGACAGGGCAATTACGCCACCGCCAACACCTTCCTGGACACGCTCGCCCGCCACCGCCGGAACAACGGCCTGCCGGGCACCTCCCTGGCCTGGGGGCTCTGGGCCGAGACCAGCGAGATCACCAAGCAGCTCAGCGACACCGATCTGCGACGGATGGCCCGCGGCGGACTCGTCCCGCTCACCGCCGAGGAAGGCGTGGCCCTGTTCGACGCCGCGGTCACCGCGGACACCGCGCTGTCCGTCCCCATACGGCTGGACCTGCGGGCTCTCGCCGCCTCCGGGGAGGTCGCGCCCGTCCTGCGCGGACTGGTGCCGCTGCGCCGGCGTGCCGCCACGTCCGGCGCCGGTGCGGGCAACGCGTTGCGCGACCGTCTGGCCGGCCTCCCGCAGGCCGACCAGGACCGGGCGCTGAGGGAACTGGTCACGGCCCAGGTCGCCCTGGTCCTCGGCTACGCCGGTGGCGGCGCGGTGGAGACCTCCCGCGCGTTCCGGGACCTCGGGTTCGATTCGCTGACCGCGGTGGAGCTGCGCAACCGCCTGGACACCGCGACGGGACTCAGCCTCCCGGCGACCCTGGTCTTCGACCATCCGACCCCGGCCGCTCTCGTGCGGTACCTGCGGGAAGAGCTGCTCGGCGGGCAGACCGCCGCCACCGTGGTGCGGGCCCGAGGGGCCGTGGACGACGAGCCCATCGCCATCGTCGGTATGGCCTGCCGTTTTCCCGGCGGCGTCGCCTCTCCGGCGGAACTCTGGGACCTGCTGGCCCGCGGCGAGGACGCCGTCGGGGACTTCCCCGGGGACCGCGGCTGGGACATCGAACGTCTCTACCACCCGGACCCCGACCACCACGGCACCTCCTACGTCCGCGAGGGCGGCTTCCTGCGGGACGTGGCCGACTTCGACCCCGGGTTCTTCGGCATCTCGCCGCGTGAGGCGACCGCCATGGACCCGCAGCAGCGGCTCCTGCTGGAAACCTCCTGGGAGGCCCTGGAGGACGCGGGGATCGACCCGACTACGCTGCGCGGCGCCGACACCGGTGTCTTCGTCGGCACCAACGGCCAGGACTACGGCTCCTTCCTGGCCCAGAGTTCCGCCGATGTGGACGGCCACCTGGCCACCGGCACCGCGGGCAGCGTGGTCTCCGGCCGGATCTCCTACACCTTCGGCTTCGAGGGCCCCGCGGTCACCGTGGACACCGCGTGCTCGTCCTCCCTGGTGGCCCTGCACTGGGCGAGCCAGGCGCTGCGGTCCGGCGAGTGCTCGCTGGCCCTGGCCGGCGGTGTGACGATCATGTCCACACCGATGGAGTTCATCGAGTTCTCCCGCCAGCGCGCCCTCGCTCCGAACGGCCGCAGCAAGGCCTTCGCGGAGAGCGCGGACGGCGCGGGCTGGGGTGAGGGCGTCGGCCTGCTCCTGGTCGAGCGCCTCTCGGACGCCCGCCGCAACGGCCATCGCGTCCTTGCGGTGGTGCGGGGTTCGGCGGTGAACCAGGACGGTGCCTCGAATGGTCTGACCGCGCCGAACGGTCCCTCGCAGCAGCGGGTGATCCGTCAGGCACTGGCCAACGCGGGAGTGGCCGCTGGTCAGGTCGACGCGGTGGAGGCCCACGGCACCGGCACGACGCTGGGCGACCCCATCGAGGCGCAGGCGCTGCTGGCCACCTACGGGCAAGGGCGGCAGGAGGACCGGCCGCTGTGGCTGGGCTCGGTCAAGTCCAACATCGGGCACGCCCAGGCCGCGGCCGGGGTCGCCGGTGTGATGAAGATGGTGCTGGCCATGCAGCATGGTGTGCTGCCGAAGACGCTGCATGTCGATGAGCCGTCGTCCCATGTGGACTGGTCCGCGGGTGCGGTGGAGTTGCTGACCGAGGCCAGGGACTGGCCGGAGAGTGGTCAGCCGCGTCGTGCGGGTGTGTCGTCGTTCGGCATCAGCGGAACGAACGCGCATGTGGTGCTGGAGCAGGCACCTGACGAGACGCCGGCGGAGCCGGTTGAGGAGGAGACGCGGCCCGGCGTTCTCCCGTGGGTGCTGTCGGCGCGCTCCGAGCGTGCGTTGGTCGCGCAGGCGGAACGGTTGGCGTCCTTCGTGGAGGGGCGTCTGGAAGGCCGTCCGGAGGGCGGTTCGGACGTCCGTCCGGAGCTTGATCCTGCTGATGTGGGGTTCTCGCTGCTGAGTTCGCGGGCGGGGTTGGAGTACCGGTCCGTGGTGCTCGGTGCTGATGGTGCGGAACTCCTTGCCGGGTTGAGGGGTGTGGCTGGGGGTCTGGATCCGGCGGGTGTGGTGCGGGGTTCGACCGGCACCGGAGCCGGGACGCGCGTGGCGCTGGTGTTCCCTGGTCAGGGGTCGCAGTGGCTGGGCATGGCGGATGAACTCCGCGAGTCCTCCCCGGTGTTCGCGCAACGGATGGCTGACTGTGCTGAGGCGCTGTCGGAGTTTGTGTCCTGGAAGTTGGACGAGGTTCTGTCCGACGAGGACATGCTGGCCCGCGTTGATGTGGTGCAGCCTGTCCTGTGGGCGGTGATGGTGTCGCTGGCCGCGGTCTGGGAGGACTGTGGCGTGGTGCCGTCCGCTGTGGTGGGTCACTCTCAGGGTGAGATTGCCGCGGCCTGCGTCGCCGGGATCTTGTCTCTGCGTGATGGTGCCCGGGTGGTGGCGTTGCGCAGTCAGGCCATCGGGCGAGTGCTGGCCGGACGTGGCGGCATGGTCTCCGTCGCCGGTTCGCGTGAGGCGGTGCAGGACCGCATCGCCAAGTGGGGCGAGCGGATATCTATCGCTGCCATCAACGGCCCGACATCGACCGTCGTTTCAGGAGAACCCGAGGCCTTGCAGGAGCTGCTGGCGGAGTGCGCTGGGCAGGAGGTGCGGGCCCGCCAGATCCCGGTGGATTACGCCTCGCACGGCGCTCAGGTCGAGGAGCTGCGCGAGGAGCTCGCCACCGTCCTGGCCGAGGTCCGCCCTGGCCAGGGTCGGATCCCGTTCTACTCCGCGGTGAGTGCTTCGGCCATCTCGGGCGAGGAGTTGGACGCCGGATACTGGTTCGAGAATCTCCGTAACACCGTGCGGTTCGAGGAAGCGATTCAGGCCCTCCTGGCCGACGGGCACGGCGTATTCGTCGAATGCAGTGCGCACCCCGTCCTGACCCCGGGAATCGAGGACACCGCGCAGGAGGCGGACAGCCCTGTCGTGGTGACGGGATCTCTCCGCCGCGACGAGGGCGGCTGGTCCCGGTTCGCGCAATCGCTCGCCCAGCTCTGGGCGCATGGCGTCCCGGTGGACTGGAGCACCCTGCTCCCCACCGGACGACGGATCGGACTGCCCACCTACGCCTTCCAACGGCAGCGCTACTGGCTGTCGGCCTCCGCGGCCACTCAGGACGCCACCGGGCTCGGGCTGCAACCGGTCGAGCATCCGCTCGTCCCGGCCGCCGTTTCGATGGCCGGCAGCGACACGGTCGTCCTCACCGGGCGGATCAGTGCGGCCACCCACCCGTGGATCGCCGACCACACCGTCCGGGGTGTCACCATCCTTCCCGGCACCGGTTTTGTGGACCTCGCCATCAGGGCGGGTGACCAGGTCGGCTGCCCGAGGATCGAGGAACTCGTGCTGGAGGCCCCGCTGATCCTCCCGGATCAGGGCGGGCTACAGCTCCAGGTCACCGTCGGCGACCCCGATGATCAGGGCCGTCGGCCGGTCAATGTGCACTCGCGTGCCGATGACGCGCTCGACGGTGAGCCGTGGACCGGGCACGCCACCGGGCTTCTCGGCCCGGACACCGCCGCCGGCGGCTCCGGCCTAGAGGTCTGGCCCCCTAAGGGAGCCACCCCGGTGGACGTGGACGGCATCTACGAGCAGCTCGCCGCGGCCGGAGTCGACTACGGCCCCGTCTTCCAAGGGCTGAGGGAAGTCTGGCGCCAGGGTGACGACCTCTATGCGGAGGTGACCCTGCCGCAGGACCAGCGGGACGAGGCCGAGCGGTTTGGGCTGCATCCGGCCCTGCTCGACTCCGTACTGCACGCCCTGTCCTGGACTCCGCTCGCGGAGCAGGACGGCGGCCCCTGGATGCCGTTCACCTGGAACGGGGTCTCGCTCTTCGCGACCGGGGCCACCACTCTGCGGGCCCGGCTGACCACCGCGCCCACCGGAGCGGTGACGCTGGACATCGCCGACGGCCTCGGCGATCCCATCGCCTCCGTCGACGCGCTGCGGCTCCGGGCCGTCACCGCCACCGCGCTGAGCGGCTCCGCACCGCGCGACACCCTCTTCCGCCCCGAGTGGACGGTGCTCAACGGGCCGAAGTTCAGCGGTTCCTGGGCCGTGCTCGGTGCGCACCGCGCGGGCCTGACGGCGGAGTTCGCGGGGAACGGCGAAACCTACGCCGATCTCGGCGCGCTCACCGCGGCGATCGAGGCGGGCGCACCCGTCCCCGAGGCCGTGCTGATCGCCGCACCCCGTAGTGATGAGGGCGGATCCCTCCCGTCGGCGGTACACGGCACGGTGCGCGAGGCGCTGGAACTCATCCAGGGCTGGCTGGCCGACGACCGGTTCGCCGCCTCCCGGCTGGTCCTGGTGACCAGCGGCGCCATGGCGGCCGAGGCCACCGACCCGGTGACCGATCTGCCGCACGCGTCGAGCTGGGGGCTGTTCCGGTCCGCCCAGTCCGAGCATCCCGGGCGGTTCGTCCTCGTCGATCTGGACGAGCAGGACTCCTCGGCTTCCGCTCTGCCGGAGGTGATCGGCTCCGGCGAACCCCAGGCCGTGGTCCGGTCCGGCACGCCACGCGCCGTACGGCTCGCCCGGGTCCACCTGACCGGCGAGGCCCCGGCCTTCGATGCGCAGGGCACGGTGCTGATCACCGGCGGCACGGGAATGATCGGCACTCTGGTGGCCCGCCATCTGGTGACCCAGCACGGGATACGTCACCTCGTGCTCACCAGCCGCCGTGGCCCGGCGAGCCCGGGTGCCACGGAACTGCGGGACGAGCTGGCCGCACTCGGGGCGGAGGTCACCCTCGCCGCCTGCGACGCCGCCGACCGGACCGCGTTGGCGGAACTGCTGGCAGCGCTCCCGCAGGCCCATCCGCTGACCGCGGTCGTGCACGCGGCCGGGGTGGTCGAGGACAGTGTGGTCACGTCACTCACCCCGGGACACCTGGACACCGTGCTGCGGCCCAAGGTGGACGCGGCCTGGAACCTGCACGAGCTGACCCGCGACCTCGATCTGTCCGCGTTCATCCTGTTCTCCTCGGCGGCCGCGCACTTCGGCAACGCCGGGCAGGGCAACTACGCCGCGGCCAACGCCTTCTTGGACGCACTGGCGCACCACCGCCGAGCCGAGGGCCTGCCGGCCGTCTCGATGGCGTGGAGCGTCTGGGCCGAGCGGGTCGAGGCCGCGGACCAGAGCGAGGAGATGCGAGCGGAACGGATCTCGGCGGGAGCGATGACCGCGGAACTCGGCATGGTCCTCTTCGACCAGGCCCGCCGGGCCGGTGAACCGGCGCTGGTCCCGATCCCGCTGGACATTCCGGCGATCCGGGCCCTGCCGAAGGACCGGATACCGATCCTGCTGCACGGTCTGATGCCGAGCGGCACCCGGCGGTCGGCGGGCGCCGAGGGACCGGGTGAGAAGGGCTGGGCGGACCGGCTGATCGCCATGCCGCCGGACAAGCAGCGGGAGACCGTGCTGGCCCTGGTGCGTACCCAAGTCGCGTCGGTACTCGCCTACGAGTCCGCCGACCAGGTCGAGGACCACCGGCCGTTCAAGGACCTGGGGTTCGACTCGCTGACCGCCGTGAAACTGCGCAATCAGCTCGCCGCGGTCGGCGGCCTGACCCTGCCCGCCACCCTGGTCTTCGACCATCCGACCCCGGTCGCGCTCGCCGAGTTCCTGCGGGCGGAACTGGTGCCGGCCGAAGAGGAACCCTCGGCCCGGCTGCTCGCCGAACTCGACCGGATCGCCGCCGGACTGCCGGAGATCGCCCCCGACGCCGCCGGTCGCGACAAGATCACCGCCCGGCTGCGCAGCATCTTGTGGCAGTGGGACGAGAGCGGGAACGGCGAGAGTCCGGAGCACTCCGACGAGGACTTCGACTCAGCCACCGACGACGAACTCTTCGATGCTCTCGACAACGAACTCGGAATGTCCTAACGCGTGCGGATCAAGCGCCTGACAGTGTTTTGGGGGAAGGTACCGGATGGAGAATGAAGCCAAACTCCGGGATTATCTCAAGCGAGCAACGGCTGATCTCCGCCGCACGCGCCAGAGGTTGCGCGAGGTCGAGGAGAAACAGCACGAGCCCATCGCCATCATCGGCATGGCCTGCCGGTACCCGGGAGGAGTGAGCTCACCCGAGGAACTCTGGCAGCTGGTGGCCGACGGCCGGGACGCCGTCACCACCTTCCCGGACGACCGGGGCTGGGACCTGGAATCCCTGCACGACCCGGATTCCGGACGCCCCTACACCTCTTATGTCCGCGAGGGCGGATTCCTGCACGACGCCCTCGAATTCGACCCCGAGATGTTCGGCATCTCACCGCATGAGGCCTCCGCCATGGACCCCCAGCAGCGGCTGCTGCTGGAAGCCTCCTGGGAGGCGTTCGAGCACGCGGGAATCGACCCGATGGCCTTGCGCGGCAGCCCCACCGGGGTGTTCGCCGGGCTGATGTACCACGAGTACGCGTCGCGGCTGAACAATGTCGCCCCCGAAGCCGCGGGATTCCTCGGCACCGGGAGCATCGGCAGCGTGCTGTCCGGCCGGATCTCGTACTCCTTCGGCCTGGAGGGCCCGGCGGTGACCGTGGACACCGCCTGCTCCTCCTCCCTGGTGACGCTGCATCTGGCGGTGCAGGCGCTGCGGACCGGGGAGTGCTCGCTGGCCCTGGCCGGCGGCGTGACCGTGATGTCCACCCCCGACACGTTCATCGACTTCTCCCGGCAGCAGAACCTGGCACGCAACGGGCGGTGCAAGGCCTTCGCCTCGGGCGCGGACGGCACCACCCTCGCCGAGGGCGCCGGGATGCTGCTGGTGGAGCGCCTGTCGGACGCCGAGCGCAACGGTCATCCGGTGCTCGCGGTGGTGCGGGGTTCGGCGGTGAACCAGGACGGTGCCTCGAATGGTCTGACCGCGCCGAACGGTCCCTCGCAGCAGCGGGTCGTGGAGCAGGCGCTGGCGAATGCCCGCCTCTCCGCCGATCAGGTCGACGCGGTGGAGGCCCACGGCACCGGCACCGCCCTCGGCGACCCGATCGAGGCGCAGGCGCTGCTGGCCACCTACGGGCAGGGCCGGCAGGAGGACCGGCCGCTGTGGCTGGGGTCGGTGAAGTCCAACCTCGGACATACCCAGGCCGCGGCCGGGGTCGCCGGTGTGATGAAGATGGTCCTGGCCATGCGGCACGGTGTGCTGCCGAAGACGCTGCACGTCGATGAGCCGTCGTCCCATGTGAATTGGTCCGCGGGCGCGGTGGAGCTGCTGACGGAGGCCAGGGACTGGCCCGAGAGCGATCAGCCGCGTCGGGCGGGAGTGTCATCGTTCGGCATCAGCGGGACGAATGCCCATGTGGTGCTGGAGCAGGCGCCTCCCGTGCCTGAGCCGGAGGCCCTGGAAACGGCTGATGACGAGCCGGTTGAGGCGGCTGCGCGGGCCGGGGTGGTTCCGTGGGTGCTGTCGGCGCGTTCGGAGCAGGCGTTGGCGGCTCAGGCGGAGCGGTTGGCGTCGTTCGTGGCGGAGAACCCGGAGCTGGACGCTACTGACCTGGGATTCTCCCTGCTGAGCACACGGGCGGGGTTGGAGTACCGGTCCGTGGTTCTCGGCGCTGACCGGGAGGAGTCGCTCTCCGGAGTACGTGGACTGGCTGGGGGCCTGGACCCGGCGGGTGTGGTGCGGGGTTCGACCGGCACCGGAGCCGGGACGCGTGTGGCGCTGGTGTTCCCTGGTCAGGGGTCGCAGTGGTTGGGGATGGCGGATGAACTCCGCGAGTCCTCCCCGGTGTTCGCGGGTCGGATGGCTGAGTGTGGTGAGGCGCTGTCGGAGTTTGTGTCCTGGAAGTTGGATGAGGTTCTGTCCGACGAGGACATGCTGGCGCGGGTTGATGTGGTTCAGCCTGTCCTGTGGGCGGTGATGGTGTCGCTCGCTGCGGTCTGGGAGGACTGTGGCGTGGTGCCGTCCGCTGTGGTGGGTCACTCTCAGGGTGAGATTGCCGCGGCCTGTGTCGCTGGGATCTTGTCTCTGCGTGATGGTGCCCGGGTGGTGGCGTTGCGCAGTCAGGCCATCGGGCGAGTGCTTGCCGGGCGCGGTGGCATGGTCTCCGTCGCCGGTTCGCGTGAGGCGGTGCAGGACCGCATCGCCAAGTGGGGCGAGCGGATATCTATCGCTGCCATCAACGGCCCGACATCGACCGTCGTTTCAGGAGAACCCGAGGCCTTGCAGGAGCTGCTGGCGGAGTGCGCTGGGCAGGAGGTGCGGGCCCGCCAGATCCCGGTGGATTACGCCTCGCACGGCGCTCAGGTCGAGGAGCTGCGTGAGGAACTCGCCACCGTCCTGGCCGAAGTGCGCCCTGGCCAGGGGCGGATCCCGTTCTACTCCGCGGTGAATGCCGCACTCATCTCCGGCGAGGAGTTGGACGCCGGCTACTGGTTCGAGAATCTCCGTAACACCGTGCGGTTCGAGGAAGCGATTCAGGCGCTCCTTGCCGACGGGCACGGCGTATTCGTCGAATGCAGTGCGCACCCCGTCCTGACTCCGGGAATCGAGGACACCGCGCAGGAGGCGGGCAGCCCCGTCGTGGTGACGGGATCGCTCCGTCGCGACGAGGGCGGCTGGTCCCGGTTCGCGCAATCGCTCGCCCAACTCTGGGCGCACGGCGTCCCGGTGGACTGGAGCACCCTGCTCCCCACCGGACGACGGATCGGCCTGCCCACCTACGCCTTCCAACGGCAGCGCTACTGGCTGGAGGACACCGGCACGGTCGGCGATGTCACCGCCGCCGGGCTGAGCAGTGCCGAACACCCCCTGCTCGGTGCGGCCGTCTCGATGCCCGGTACTCAGGTGCTCACCGGGCGGCTGTCCCTGGCCACCCACCCCTGGCTGGCCGAGCGGATCGTCCTCAACACCACGGTGGTGCCCGAGACGGCGTGGGTCGACCTCGCCCTCCGGGCCGGGGACCAGGTCGGCTGCGACCTCGTACGCGAACTCACTGTGCACACGCCGCTGGTGCTCCCTGACCGTGGTGCCGTGCTGCTGCGGGTGCTGGTCGCGGAGCCCGGCGCGGACGACGCGCGGGAGCTCACCTTCTACTCCCGGTCCGAGGACGCCCCGGACGAGCAGGCCTGGACCCGGCACGCGACCGGTGTCCTCACCCGCGGCGCCGAGCCGGCCGCCTTTGACGCACGGACCTGGCCTCCCGCGGAAGCCGAGCGCGTCGAGCTGGAGGACTTCTACCGCGAACGGGCCGATCTGGGGCTGGGATACGGCCCCGTCTTCCAAGGGCTGCGTGCGGTCTGGCGGCGCGGTGGCGAGCTGTTCGCCGAAGTGGCCCTTCCTGAGGGGGACACGGGCGACATGGCCGGCTTCGGGCTGCACCCCGCACTGCTCGATGCGGCGCTGCAGTTCGCCGGGCCGGCGGGGGCGCATCTGCCGCTCGCCTGGGCCGGGGTGAGCCTGCACGCCGTCGGAGCGACCGCACTGCGGGTGGCCCTGACCCCGGCCGGAGACGGGTACTCCGTACGGCTCGCGGACACCGAGGGTGACCCGGTCGCCTCCATCGCCGCCGTGACCTGGGACGAGGTGCCGGCGGAGCGGCTGGCCGAAGCAGCCGGCCGCCGCGAATCGCTGTACGGGGTGGACTGGGTGGCCGCGTCCACGACCCGGGTGGACCCCGAGGGGAGTGCCCTGGTGGTGCTCGGGGACGACGACGGTCTAGGGGTCGGCGCCGCGCTGGGTGCCGATGTCATGGACCTGGACGCCGTGAAAGCGCTCGACCCGACCCCGGAAGTAGTGGTTCTCCCCGTGCCGGACTCAGGGGTTGTCGGGGTTTCTGGTGGGGTTCGGGAGGTCGCATATGGGGTGTTGGAGACGCTGCGGGCCTGGTTGGCTGAAGAACGGTTCGCCGGGTCACGGTTGGTGGTTCTGACCCGAAGTGCGGTGTCTGTGACGGGGGAGGAAGTAGATCTGGTGACGGCACCGGTATGGGGGTTGGTGCGTTCGGCACAGTCGGAGAACCCGGATCATTTCTTGCTGGTGGACAGCGATGAGCTGCAGGCCTCGCGCAGCGCGCTGTCCGCGGCCGTCGCCCTGGGCGAGCCCCAAGTGGCAATTCGCAACGGGGAGTTGTCGGTGCCGCGGCTCACCACTCTGGAACCGTCGGAGAAGGACGGCGGGCCGGTGTGGAAGCCGGAGGGCACCGTGCTGATCACCGGTGGTACCGGAACCCTGGGCACACTGGTCGCCCGGCATCTGGTCACCGAGCACGGGGTACGGAACCTGCTGCTGACCAGCCGCCGCGGTCCGGACGCCGAGGGCGCCGCCGGACTCCGGGACGAACTCACCGCTCTGGGCGCCCGGGTGACCCTCGCCGGCTGTGACACCGCCGACCGGGACGCGCTGGCCGGACTGCTCGCCGGGATCCCGGCGGAGGCCCCGCTGACCGGTGTCGTCCACACCGCGGGCGTGCTGGACGACGGAGTCCTCGGGTCCCTGACCCCGGACCGTATCGACGCGGTACTGCGGCCGAAGGTGGACGCGGCCTGGAACCTGCACGAGCTCACCAAGGACCTCGACCTGTCCGCCTTCGTGCTGTTCTCCTCGGCCGCCGGTGTGTTCGGCGCACCGGGACAGGGCAACTACGCCACCGCGAACGCGTTCCTGGACGCGCTCGCCGCCTACCGTCGCGCCCACACGCTGCCCGCCGAATCCCTGGCCTGGGGGCTGTGGGAGGAGAGCAGCGGGCTGACCGGCACGCTCAGCGAGGCCGACCGGCAGCGCAAGGCCCGGGACGGGCTGCGTCCGATGTCCTCGGCGGAAGCCCTGGCACTGTTCGACGCCTCGGTCGCGGGGGGACGGGCGCTCACCGTGCCGGTCCGGCTCGATCTCACGGCGCTCGGCGCCGGTCTGCGTACCGACGAGGTCCCGCCGCTCCTGCGCAACCTGGTCCGCGGGACCCGGCGCAGTGCCGCGGCCGGCCAGGGCGGCGCGGACGGACTGCCGGAGCGACTGCGGACCGCCTCCCCGGCACAGCGGGCGCGCCTGCTGCTGAACCTGGTGCGCGGCCATGTGGTCGCCGTACTGGGCTACGCCGATGCGGACGCGGTGGAAGCGGGCCGGGCCTTCAAGGACCTGGGATTCGATTCGCTGACCGCCGTGGAGCTGCGGAACCGGCTCAACCGGGACACCGGGCTGAAACTCCCGGCGACCACGATCTTCGACTACCCCAACTCGCGGGTGCTCGCCGAATACCTCGGCACGCACTTCGCGCCGTACGGGGACACCGGCACCGGTGCCGCCGATGACGAGGAGACCATCCGCCGGATGCTGACCTCGATTCCGCTGAACCGTCTTGCCGAGGCCGGGCTGATGAGCTCCCTGCTGGAACTGGCCGGGATCACCGAGGAAGCGTCCGAGACCACCGAAGACGACGACCGCGAATCACTCGACACGATGGACATGGAAGCCATGATCCAGCTCGCGCTCGACGGTTCCGGCGCCGAAGACGACATGACGCGAGGACTGTGAGTTCACGATGGCCGTGCAGAAAGACCGCGTCGCTGAGGCTCTGCGAGCATCGCTCAAGGAGACCGAACGGTTGCGTGAACAGAACCGCAAGCTCGCGGGCGCGATGCGGGAGCCGATCGCGATCGTCGCGATGGCATGCCGGTTCCCCGGCGCGAACTCTCCCGAGGAACTCTGGCGCATCCTGGCCTCCGGCACCGACGCCATGACAGCCTTCCCGGCCGACCGCGGCTGGGATGTGGAGAGCCTGTACCACCCGGACCCCGACCACCGCGGCACCTCCTACGTCCGCGAGGGCGGCTTCCTGGACGGCGTCGGCGAGTTCGATGCCGGCTTCTTCGGGATCTCGCCGCGTGAGGCGACCGCGATGGACCCGCAACAGCGGCTGCTGCTCGAAGCCTCCTGGGAGACCTTCGAGCGGGCGGGTATCGACGGGCTCTCGCTGCGCGGCAGCCGGACCGGCGTGTTCGTCGGCGTGAACTACCAGGACTACGCCTCGCAGCTGCGGGTGGCGCCCGAGGTCGCCGAGGGCTACGGCGTCACCGGCGCCTCGGCGAGTGTGCTGTCCGGCCGCATCGCCTACACCTTCGGCCTCGAAGGTCCCGCGATCACCGTGGACACCGCCTGTTCCTCCTCGCTGGTGGCGCTGCACTGGGCGATGCAGGCCCTGCGCGCCGGGGAGTGCTCGCTGGCCGTGGCCGGCGGTGTGTCGGTGATGTCGACCCCCGATCTGTTCGTGGAGTTCTCCCGGCAGCGCGGGCTCGCCGAGGACGGCCGGTGCAAGGCCTTCGCCGGTGCCGCGGACGGCACGGGCTGGGGCGAGGGCGCCGGACTGCTGCTGGTGGAGCGGCTGTCGGACGCCCAGCGCAACGGCCACCCGGTGCTCGCGGTGGTGCGGGGTTCGGCGGTGAACCAGGACGGTGCGTCCAACGGTCTCACCGCCCCCAACGGCCCCGCACAGCAGCGCGTGATCCTGCAGGCCCTGGCCAGCAGCCGGCTGGCGGCCGACCAGATCGACGCCGTGGAGGCGCACGGCACCGGCACGACCCTCGGCGACCCCATCGAGGCCCAGGCCCTGCTGGCGACCTACGGGCAGGACCGGCCCGCCGACCAGCCGCTCTGGCTCGGCTCGGTGAAGTCCAACATCGGGCACACCCAGGCCGCCGCGGGAGCTGCCGGGGTCATCAAGATGGTCATGGCCCTGCAACACGGCGTGCTGCCCAAGACGCTGTACGTGGACGAGCCCACCCCGCACGTCGACTGGTCGGCCGGTGAGGTGCGCCTGCTCACCGAGGCACGCGACTGGCCGGAGACCGGCCGCCCCCGCAGGTCGGGGGTGTCGTCCTTCGGGATCAGCGGCACCAACGCCCATGTCATCCTCGAACAGGCCCCGGAGCCGGCCCCGGAACTCGAACCGGCCCCGGAAGAAGGCCCGGTGGTGTCCGCCGCCCCGGTGGCACCCGCGGTGCTGCCCTGGGTACTGTCCGCCCGTTCCCGGCAGGCCCTTGCCGCACAGGCCCGTGCACTGATGTCCTTCGTGGCCGACCGGCCGGACCTGGACCCGGCCGACATCGGGTTCTCCCTGGCGACCGGCCGCGCCGCGCTGGAGCACCGCGCGGTCGTCTTCGGTACCGGACGGGATGAACTCCTCGCCTGTGTCGAGGAGTTGGCCGAGCGTGGTGCCGATGCCGCCGGTGCGCTGTGCGGTGTCGCGGGCGACGGCCGGGTCGGTGTGCTGTTCACCGGCCAGGGATCGCAGCGGCTGGGTATGGGCCGTGAGCTGTACGAGACGTATCCGGTCTTCGCGCTGGCCTGGGACGAGGTGTGCGCGGAACTCGACCCGCACCTGCCCCGGCCCTTGCGGGAGGTCGTCTGGGGAGAAGAGCAGCAACTCCTCCACCAGACCCAGTACGCCCAGGCCGCCCTGTTCACCGTCGAGGTCGCGCTCTACCGGCTCATGCGGTCCTGGGGCCTGACCCCGGACGTCCTGCTGGGCCACTCCATCGGTGAGGTCACGGCGGCCTATCTGGCGGGCGTCTGGTCGCTGGCGGATGCGGCGAAGCTGGTCGCGGCGCGTGGGCGGCTGATGCAGGCCCTGCCGTCCGGTGGCGTCATGGTGTCGGTGCGGGCGTCGGAGGACGAGGTCGCACCGCTGCTGGAGGGCCGGGAGCAGGTCGGGATCGCTGCCGTCAACGGCCCCGAGTCCGTCGTGCTCTCGGGCGCCGAGGCCGAGGTGGAGACGGTCGTCGCCGCTCTGGAGGCCGAGGGCCGTAAGGTCAAGCGGCTGCGGGTGAGCCATGCCTTCCACTCGCCGCTCATGGAGCCGATGCTGGCCGAGTTCCGCTCGGTCGCCGAGCAGCTCACCTACCAGGAACCGCAGCTCGCGGTGGTGTCCAATGTGACCGGACGCCTTGCCGAGCCCGAGGAACTGCGCGATCCGTCGTACTGGGTGCGCCATGTCCGGGAGGCCGTGCGCTTCCACGACGGCATCCGTGCCGCGCACCGCGAAGGCGTGGACCTCTTCGTGGAGCTCGGCCCCGGTGGGGTGCTCTCCGCCATGGGCCAGGACTGTCTGCCGGAGACCGTCGCGTTCCAGCCGAGTCTGCGCGAGGACCGCCCTGAACCCCAGGCCCTGCGCGAAACCCTCGCCGGCGCCCACGTCCGCGGTGCCACCGTGGACTGGACCGCACAGCTCCAGGGCGGCCGGCGGACAGCCCTGCCCACCTACGCCTTCCAGCGCGAGCGGTACTGGCTCGAAGGATCCGCCGGTGCCGGAGATGTGACGGCCGCCGGACTCGGTCCGGCCGGACACCCCCTCCTCGGCGCGGCCGTGGCGCTGCCCGACTCCGACGGATTCCTCTTCACCGGCCGGCTGGCGCTGGCCACCCACCCCTGGCTCGCCGACCACGCGGTCTCCGGCACCGTACTGGTACCGGGCACCGCGCTGGTCGAACTCGCCATCCGCGCCGGGGACCAGGTCGGCTGCGACCTCCTGGAGGAACTCACCCTCCAGACGCCCCTGACCCTCCCCGACCGGGGCGCGGTGCAGACGCGCGTCACCGTCGGTGAGGCCGCCGCGGACGGCCGCCGGGAGATCTCGGTGTTCTCCCGCCACGAGGACGCCGAAAGCGATGAGCCCTGGACCCAGCACGCCACCGGGTTCCTCACCACGGCCGCCGGCACACCCCCCGTATTCGAGGAGTCCTGGCCGCCCGCCGCGGCCGAGCCCGTCGCCGTGGACGGCTTCTACGAGGAGCTGTCCGCCGCCGGGTTCGCGTACGGCCCGGTGTTCCAGGGCGTGCGGGCCGCATGGCGGCGCGGTGACGAGGTGTTCGCCGAGGTCGCCCTGCCCGCGGACGCGGCCGAACAGGCCGGCCGGTTCGGTCTGCATCCGGCCCTGCTCGACGCCGCCGTACAGACCGTGAGCCTCGGCGCGGCCCTCACCAAGGGCGGGCCCGGCCTGCCGTTCTCCTGGACCGGGGTCCGGCTGCACGCCGTCGGCGCGGCCACCCTGCGTGCCCGGCTCTCCCCGTCGCCGGACGGCGGGGTCGCGGTCCTCGTCGCCGACGACACCGGAGCGCCCGTCGCCACCGTCGACTCCCTGGCGATCCGGCCCGTCTCCGGCACTCTCACGGCCCCCGCCCGCGACCGCTGGTCCTCCCTCTTCCACCTCGACTGGATCACACTGCCCGAAGCCGCCGCCCCCGCCCCGGCCACCTGGGCGGCCGTCGGCAGCGGCACCGAGACCCTGGCCGCAACGCTGCGCGCCGGCGGCGCCGAGGTGGTGACGGCCGAGGACTTCGCGGCCCTCGCCGCGCGGGACACCGTGCCGGCCACCGTGCTCTGGGCCCTTCCGGAGACCACCCCCGGCGAACTGCCGGACCAGGTGCGGGAGACCACCACCCGGACCCTGGCCGCCCTGCGCGACTGGCTGGCCGAGGAGCGGTTCGCCGCGTCCCGGCTCGTCATCCTCACCCGGGGCGCGGTCTCCGTCACCGACGAGCGCGGCCCGGACCTCGCACCCGCCCCGGTGTGGGGGCTCGTCCGCTCGGCGCAGACCGAGAACCCGGACCGCTTCCTGCTCATCGACCTCGACGACGAGGACGCGTCCCGCCGCGCCCTGCCCGCCGCCGTCGCCTCCGGCGAACCGCAGCTCGCGCTGCGCGCCGGCACGCCGCACGCCACCCGTCTGGTCAAGGCCGCCTCCACCGCCCCGCTGACCCCGCCGGACGGCCCGGCCTGGCAGCTCGCCAGCACCGCCAAGGGCAACCTGGACGCCCTCGCGCTCGTGGACAGCGACCGGGCCTGTGGGCCACTCGCCGGGCACCACGTCCGGATCGAGGTGCGCGCCGCCGGCCTCAACTTCCGCGATGTCCTCAGCGCCCTGGACATGTACCCCGGCGACGCCGGACCGATGGGCCTGGAAGGGGCCGGCGTGATCGTCGAGGTCGGCTCCGGCGTGACCGGCCTCGCCCCCGGCGACCGTGTGATGGGGACGTTCACCGAGGCCTTTGGGCCCCTCGCCGTCGCCGACCACCGCGCCATCGTCCGCATCCCGGAGGGCTGGTCCTTCGCCGAGGCCGCGGCCACCCCGATCGTCTTCCTCACCGCCTACTACGCCCTGGTCGATCTGGCCGGGGTGCAGCCGGGGGACACCGTGCTGGTGAACTCCGCCGCAGGTGGCGTGGGCATGGCCGCGGTCCAGCTGGCCACCCACCTCGGCGCCGAGGTGTACGGCACCGCCAGCCCCGCGAAGTGGGACGCCCTGCGCCAACTCGGCCTGGACGACGACCACATCGCCTCCTCCCGGACCCTGGACTTCGAGAACGAGTTCCTCGCCGCCACCGGAGGCCGCGGCATGGATGTCGTCCTCGACTCCCTGGTCGGTGAGTACGTGGACGCCTCCCTGCGTCTGCTGCCCTCGGGCGGCCGGTTCATCGAGATGGGCAAGGCCGATGTCCGGGACGCGGACGAGGTCGCCGCCGCCTATCCCGGCGTCCGCTACCGCGCCTTCGACCTCCCCGAGGCCGGGCCGGCACGCACCCGCGAGATGTTCGCCGACCTCCTCTCCCTCTTCGAACGCGGTGTGCTGCGCCCGCTGCCCCTCACCACCTGGGATGTGCGCCGCGCCCCGGAGGCCTTCCGGTACATCAGCCAGGCCCGCCAGGTCGGCAAGGTCGTCCTCACCATCCCGCCGGCGCCGCACCCGGACGGCACGGTGCTGATCACCGGGGCCAGTGGCACCCTCGCCGCGGTCATCGCCCGCCACCTGGTGGCCGAGCACCGTGTGCGCCACCTGCTGCTGGTCAGCCGACGCGGCGCCGAGGCGCCCGGCGCGGCCGGTCTGAGCGCCGAACTCACCGCGCTCGGCGCCGAGGTCACCCTGGCCGCCTGCGACATCGCCGACCGGGACGCCGTGGCCACGCTGCTCGCCGGTATTCCCGCGGAGACCCCGCTGACCGGTGTGGTGCACACCGCCGGGGTGCTCTCCGACGGAGTGATCGACTCGCTCACCCCGGAACGGCTCGACGACGTCCTGCGGCCGAAGGTGGACGGTGCCTGGCACCTCCACGAGCTCACCAAGGACCTCGACCTCTCCGCCTTCGTCCTGTTCTCCTCGGTGTCCGGGGTGTTCGGCGGTCCGGGGCAGGGCAACTACGCCGCCGCGAACACCTTCCTGGACTCCCTGGCCGCACACCGCCGCGCGCTCGGCCTGCCCGCGCTCTCCCTGCCGTGGGGCCTGTGGGCCGAGGCCAGCGCCATGACCGGGAAGCTGGCCGAGCACGATGTGCGGCGCGCCGCCTCCGGTGGTGTCCTGCCGATGACCTCGGAGGAGGGCGTCGCACTGTACGACGCGGCCGCCACCGTCGCCCGCGCGGTGGTCGCGCCCGCCAAGCTGGACCTCAAGGGGCTCGCCGCGGCGGAACTGCCGCCCGTGCTCAGCGGTCTGGTGCGCACCCCGTCCCGGCGCGCCGCCTCGGCCGTCACCGGAACGGAATCCGGCAACACCCTCGTCCAGCGGCTCACCGCACTGTCCACGGCCGACCAGGACCGGGCCCTGCTGGACCTGGTACGTACGCAGGTGGCCGCGGTGCTCGGCTATCCGGGCCCGGAGGCCGTGGAGGCCGAGCGCGCCTTCTCCGAACTCGGCTTCGACTCGCTGACCGCGGTGGAGCTGCGCAACCGGATCAACAGCGGCACCGCACTGCGGCTGCCCGCGACCCTCGTCTTCGACTATCCGAACTCGCTCGCCCTCATGCACCACTTGCGCGGCGAGCTGCTCGGCCGGCAGGACGACACCCTGGCGCCCGTGCGGGCCGCCGGTGCCGCCGACGACGAGCCGATCGCCATCGTCGGCATGGCCTGCCGCTACCCCGGCGGGGTGGAGTCGCCCGAGGACCTCTGGCGGCTGCTCACCGACGGCACCGACGCGCTGTCCGGCTTCCCCGCGGACCGGGGCTGGAACCTCGACGAGCTGTACCACCCGGACCCCGACCACCGTGGCACCTCCTATGCGCGCGCTGGCGGCTTCCTCGCGGATGTCACCGGCTTCGACCCCGCCTTCTTCGGGATCTCACCGCGCGAGGCCCTGGCCATGGACCCGCAGCAGCGACTGTTGCTGGAAACCTCCTGGGAGGCCTTCGAGAGCGCCGGTATCGACCCCCAGTCGGTCCGCGGCACCAAGACCGGAGTGTTCGCCGGCGCGACCTCCGATGACTACTCGACCCAGCTGGCCCCGGTGTTCGACCAGACCGAGGGCTACGCAAGCACCGGCACCGCGGGCAGCGTCGTCTCCGGCCGTATCTCCTACTCCTTCGGCCTCGAAGGCCCGGCGCTGACCGTGGACACGGCCTGCTCGTCCTCCTTGGTGGCCCTGCATCTGGCCATCCAGGCGCTGCGCTCCGGCGAGTGCTCGCTGGCCCTGGCCGGTGGTGTCACGGTGCTGGCCACCCCGGACGTGTTCATCGAGTTCTCCCGCCAGCGCGGCCTCGCCGCGGACGGCCGCTGCAAGCCCTTCGCGGACGCCGCCGACGGCACGGGCTGGGGCGAGGGCGCCGGAATGCTGCTGGTGGAGCGACTGTCCGACGCTCAGCGCAACGGCCACCGCGTCCTTGCGGTGGTGCGGGGCTCGGCGGTGAACCAGGACGGTGCCTCGAATGGTCTGACCGCGCCGAACGGTCCCTCGCAGCAGCGGGTGATCCGTCAGGCCCTCGCCAACGCGGGAGTGGCCGCTGGTCAGGTCGACGCGGTGGAGGCCCACGGCACCGGCACGACGCTGGGCGACCCGATCGAGGCCCAGGCGCTGCTGGCCACCTACGGCCAGGACCGCCCCGAGGACCGGCCGCTGTGGCTCGGGTCCATCAAGTCCAACATCGGACACACCCAGTCCGCGGCCGGTGCGGCCGGTGTCATCAAGATGGTCATGGCGCTGCGGCACGGTGTGCTGCCGAAGACGCTGCATGTCGATGAGCCGTCGTCGCATGTGGACTGGTCCGCGGGCGCGGTGGAACTGCTGACGGAGGCCAGGGACTGGCCCGAGAGCGGTCAGCCGCGTCGGGCCGGAGTGTCGTCGTTCGGCATCAGCGGAACGAACGCCCATGTCGTGCTGGAGCAGGCACCTGCCTCTGAGCCCGTGGCTGTGGAACCGGTGGCTGTGGAGCCGGTTCAGGGCGAGGCGGCTGAGGCTGCTGAGGCGGCGGCGCGGGCCGGGGTGGTGCCGTGGGTGCTGTCGGCGCGTTCGGAGCAGGCGTTGGCGGCTCAGGCGGAGCGGTTGGCGTCGTTCGTGGAGGGCCGTTTGGAAGGCCGTCCGGAGGGCGGTTCGGACGTCCGTCCGGAGCTGGTTCCTGCTGATGTGGGGTTCTCGCTGCTGAGTTCGCGGGCGGGGTTGGAGTACCGGTCCGTGGTGCTCGGTGCTGATGGTGCGGAACTCCTTGCCGGGTTGAGGGGTGTGGCTGGGGGTCTGGATCCGGCGGGTGTGGTGCGGGGTTCGACCGGCACCGGAGCCGGGACGCGTGTGGCGCTGGTGTTCCCTGGTCAGGGGTCGCAGTGGTTGGGCATGGCGGATGAACTCCGCGATTCCTCCCCGGTGTTCGCGCAGCAGATGGCTGAGTGTGGTGAGGCGCTGTCGGAGTTTGTGTCCTGGAAGTTGGATGAGGTTCTGTCCGACGAGGACATGCTGGCGCGGGTTGATGTGGTGCAGCCGGTGTTGTGGGCGGTG
Source organism: Streptomyces sp. G7(2002) (assembly GCF_028870195.1). Taxonomy (NCBI): domain Bacteria; kingdom Bacillati; phylum Actinomycetota; class Actinomycetes; order Kitasatosporales; family Streptomycetaceae; genus Streptomyces; species Streptomyces sp. G7(2002). Next base: position 1,518,794 of record NZ_CP102609.1, on the reverse strand, counting down.
ATGGTGTCGCTGGCTGCGGTCTGGGAGGACTGCGGTGTGGTGCCGTCCGCTGTGGTGGGGCACTCTCAGGGGGAGATTGCCGCGGCCTGCGTCGCCGGGATCTTGTCGCTGCGTGATGGTGCCCGGGTGGTGGCACTGCGTAGTCAGGCCATTGGGCGAGTGCTTGCCGGGCGCGGTGGCATGGTCTCCGTCGCCGGTTCGCGTGAGGCGGTGCAGGACCGCATCGCCAAGTGGGGTGAGCGGATATCTATCGCCGCGATCAACGGCCCGTCGTCGACGGTGGTTTCAGGAGAACCGGAGGCCTTGCAGGAGTTGCTGGCGGAGTGTGCTGGGCAGGAGGTGCGGGCTCGGCAGATCCCGGTGGATTACGCCTCACACGGCGCTCAGGTCGAGGAGCTGCGCGAGGAGCTTGCGACGGTCCTGGCCGAGGTGAGCCCTGCTGAAGGCCGGATCCCGTTCTACTCCGCGGTGAATGCCACGGTCGTCTCCGGCGAGGAGCTGGACGCCGGGTACTGGTTCGAGAACCTGCGCAATACGGTGCGGTTCGAGGAAGCAATTCAGGCGCTGCTGGCCGATGGGCACGGCGTATTCGTGGAGTGCAGTGCGCACCCCGTCCTGACTCCGGGAATCGAGGACACCGCGCAGGAGGCCAGCAGCCCCGTCGTGGTGACGGGATCTCTCCGCCGCGACGAGGGCGGCTGGTCCCGTTTCGCGCAGTCGCTCGGCCAGCTCTGGGCGCATGGCGTTCCGGTGGACTGGAGCACCCTGCTGCCGGCCGGACGTCGGGTCGACCTGCCCACCTACGCCTTCCAACGGCAGCGCTACTGGCCTTCCGGTGTGTTCTTCGGCGGAGACGCCTCGGGGCTCGGACTCGATGCGGCCGATCATCCGCTGCTCGGTGCTGCGATGGCGCTGCCGGACTCCGACGGCTTCCTGTTCAGTGGCCGGCTGTCGCTGACCACGCACCCCTGGCTGGCCGATCACTCCGTACTGGACACTGTGCTGCTCCCCGGGACCGGGCTGGTGGAACTGGCCATCCGGGCCGGGGACCAGGTCGGCTGCGATCTGCTGGAGGAGCTCACCCTTGAGGCCCCGCTGATCGTCCCGGCGACCGGAGGTCTCCAACTCCGGGTCACCGTCGCCGAGTCCGATGCGGACGGCCGCCGTGAGGTCGGCGTGTTCTCGCGTGTCGAGGAGGCTCCGGCAGACCAACAGTGGACCCGGCACGCCACCGGCATCCTCTCCGTGGGTGCCGAACCGGTGGACTTCGGTGAGGAGAGCTGGCCTCCCCTCGGCGCCGAGCCGGTCTCCGTGACCGGCGTATACGACGAGTTCGCCGCGGTGGGTATGAGTTACGGCCCGGTGTTCCAGGGCCTGGGCGCCGCCTGGCAGCGTGGCGAGGAGATCTTCGCCGAGGTCGCGCTGCCCGAGGACGTGGCGGCGGACGCGGCGAAGTACGGGCTGCATCCGGCCCTGCTCGACTCGGCGCTGCATGCGATCGGCCTCCACCCGGCCACCGCGGCCGGGGGACAGGCCCAGCTGCCGTTCGTCTGGAACACGGTCCGCCTGCACGCCGTAGGAGCGGCCGCACTGCGGGTGAAGCTGACCCCGGCCGGCGGCGGTTTCTCGGTCCTGGTCGCCGATGGCACCGGCACCGTGGTCGCCTCTGTGGACTCCCTGGTGACCAGGCCGGTGACAGCCGGCCAGCTCAGCGAAGGCACGGGCAGCGATGCCCTGTTCACCGTCGAGTGGTCGGTGTTGCCGCTCGGGTCCGGGCCGGTGGCGGGTTCGTGGGCGGTGCTGGGCGATGACGTGGCGTTGGCTGCGGCGTTGGGCGCGTCGACTGCGGACGTGCTGAGTGAGCTTGTGGAGGTGCCGGAGTGTGTCGTGCTTGCGGTGCCTGGCGCGGAGGGTGCGGATGGTGCGCTGGAGGTTCCGGCGGCGGTGCGTGCCACGGTGGGCCGGGTGCTGGAGAGCGTTCAGTCCTGGCTGGCCGATGAGCGTTGCACTCGTTCGAAGCTGATAGTGGCGACTCGCGGTGCCGTTTCGGTGGCGGGAGAGCCGCTGGACGCGGTGGGTGCCGCGGTATGGGGCCTGCTGCGCTCCGCGCAGACCGAGAACCCGGACCAGTTCATCCTCCTCGACCTTGATGAGCGTCAGACCTCGGTGGAGGCCATTGCCGCGGCGGTTGCTTCGGGTGAGCCGCAGTTGGCGGTGCGCGACGGGGTTGTTTCCGTGCCGCGGCTGGTTCGGGCTGTTCCGTCCGAGGCCGAGCGTGCGCCGGTGTGGGATGCCACGGGTACGGTGCTGATCACCGGTGGCACGGGAACGCTGGGTGCGCTGTTCGCCCGGCATCTGATCGCTGAACACGGCGTCCGCAGCCTGGTGTTGACCAGCCGTCGCGGCCTGGAGGCTGACGGCGCCCGTGAGCTGCGGTCCGAGCTGACCGAGCTTGGTGCCCGGGTAGATGTGGTCGCCTGCGACGCCGCTGACCGAGAGGCACTGGCGGCGCTGCTGGCCGGCATCCCGACCGATATGCCGCTGACCGGTGTGGTGCACACGGCCGGTGTCCTGGACGACGGCGTCATCGGGTCGCTGACCCCCGAGCGCCTCGACACCGTGCTCCGGCCGAAGGTCGACGCGGCCTGGAACCTGCACGAGCTGACCCAGGACCTGGACCTGACAGCGTTCGTGGTGTTCTCGTCGGCCGCCGGTGTGCTCGGCAGCGCCGGACAGGGCAACTACGCCGCGGCGAATACGTTCCTCGACGCGCTTGCTCAGCACCGTCGCCTCAGCGGTCAGCCGGGTACCTCCCTGGCCTGGGGATTCTGGGCAGAACGCAGTGCGATGACCCGCGAGGTCGGCTCCGACGATGTCCGGCGAATGGCCCGCGGCGGTGCGCTCGCGCTCGACCAGGCCGAAGGTGTGGCCCTGTTCGACCTCGCCTGTGCCGCGCCTGGCTCCGGTCTGCTCGTACCGATCCGGCTCGACCTGCGGGGGCTGGCCGCCTCCGGTGCGGTGCCGGCGGTGCTGCGGAACGTCGTACGGGTTCCGGTGCGGCGCGCGACAGCAGTGGCCGGGGAGGCCGCGTCCCTGCGGGAGAGGCTGGCCGGACTCCCGGCCGAGGACCGCGAGGAGCTGCTGCTCGGCCTGGTGACCACGCAGGTCGCGGCCGTACTGGGCTACGACAACTCCGGTGCGGTCCGTACCGACCAGGTATTCAAGGACCTCGGATTCGATTCACTCACCGCCGTGGAACTGCGGAACCGGCTGACCGGGGCCACTGGACTGCGGCTGCCCGCCACTTTGGTGTTCGACTACCCGACACCACGCGCGCTCACCGATTACCTGCGTCGCGAGCTGCTGGAGGAAGAGGCAGCGGTCGTCCCCGTCGCGCGGCCCGGCGCCACGGACGAGGAGGCCATCGCGATCGTCGGTATGGCCTGCCGATACCCCGGTGGTGTCACCTCGCCCGAGGAGCTCTGGCAGCTGCTGGCCGCCGGTACCGACGCCATCGGAGAGTTCCCCACCGACCGTGGCTGGGACATGGACCGGCTCTACGATCCCGAGCCCGGTCTGCCCGGCAAGACCTACACCCGTGACGGCGGATTCCTTTACGACGCGGGTGAGTTCGACCCCGCTTTCTTCGGGATCTCCCCGCGCGAGGCGCTGGCGATGGACCCGCAGCAGCGGCTCCTGCTGGAGATCTCCTGGGAGGCCGTCGAGCGGGCCGGGATCGCCCCGGCCTCCCTGCACGGCAGCCGGACCAGTGTCTTCGCCGGCATCATGTACCACGATTACGGCCTGCAGACCGACTCCATACCGGAGGAGGTCGAAGGACACCTCGGCACGGGAACGTCCGGCAGTGTGGCCTCCGGCCGGGTGGCGTACACCTTCGGTCTCGAAGGGGCCGCGGTCACCGTGGACACGGCCTGTTCGTCTTCGCTGGTGGCGCTGCATCAGGCGATGCAGGCGCTGCGGGCGGGGGAGTGCGAGCTCGCACTGGCGGGGGGCGCCTCGGTGATGGCGACCCCGGGCACCTTCGTCGACTTCTCGCGGCAGCGGAACCTCGCGAGCGACGGCCGGGTCAAGGCGTTCGCCTCCTCGGCCGACGGCACCACCCTCGCCGAGGGCGCCGGGATGCTCCTCGTCGAGCGGCTCTCCGACGCGGTACGTAACGGGCATCCGGTCCTTGCGGTGGTGCGGGGTTCGGCGGTGAACCAGGACGGTGCGTCCAACGGTCTGACCGCGCCGAACGGACCCTCGCAGCAGCGGGTGATCCGGCAGGCGCTGGCGGGTGCGGGGCTGTCGCCGTCCGAGGTGGACGCCGTGGAGGCGCACGGCACCGGTACGACGCTCGGTGACCCCATCGAGGCCCAGGCGCTGCTCGCGACCTACGGGCAGGACCGGGAAGAGCCGCTGTGGCTGGGCACGGTCAAGTCGAACATCGGGCACACTCAGGCCGCGGCCGGTGTCGCCGGTGTGATGAAGATGGTCCTTGCCATGCGGCGCGGTGTCCTTCCGCGGACCCTGCATGTCGATGAGCCCTCCTCGCACGTCGACTGGTCGGCCGGCGCGGTCGAACTGCTCACCGAGGCCCGCGACTGGCCGACCACCGGCCGGCCGCGCCGGGCGGGCGTGTCCTCCTTCGGCATCAGCGGCACCAACGCGCATGTCGTGCTGGAAGAGGCGCCCCGACCGGCAGCCGAGGAGCCCACAGCGACCGGCTCCGGCACCGGCTCCGGTGCGGACACCGCCTCCGACACTGACACCGGCACTGACACCGGCACCGGTGTCGTGCCCTGGGTGCTCTCCGCCCGCTCCGCGGAGTCCCTCGCCGCACAGGCCGAACGGCTGGCGTCCTATGTGGAAGCACAACCGGAGCTGAGCCCCGTCGACATCGGGTACTCGCTGGTCACCACCCGCACCCCCTTGGACCACCGCGCCGTTGTGCTGGGCACCGACCGTGAGGAATTCCTCGCCGCCCTCCGGAAGGTGACCCCGGACGCAGACGTCATCGGAGACCCACGACTCGGTGTGCTCTTCACGGGTCAGGGTGCGCAGCGGCTGGGGATGGGTCGTGAGTTGTATGAGACCTATCCGGTGTTTGCGCGGGTCTGGGATGAGGTGTGTGCGGAGCTGGATGGTCTGCTGCCGCGGCCGCTGGGCGAGGTGGTCTGGGGCGAGGGAGACCTGCTCGATCAGACGCAGTACGCCCAGGCGGCACTGTTCGCACTGGAGGTCGCGCTCTACCGTCTCGTCGAATCCCATGGTGTGACCCCCGCAGTGCTGCTGGGCCACTCCATCGGTGAGGTCACGGCTGCCTATCTGGCGGGTGTGTGGTCGCTGGCGGATGCGGCGAAGCTCGTCGCGGCCCGTGGTCGGCTGATGCAGGCCCTCCCGGCCGGCGGTGTCATGGTGTCGGTGCGCGCCTCCGAGGACGACGTAACACCGCTGCTGGAAGGCCGGGAGCAGGTCGGCATCGCTGCCGTCAACGGCCCCGAGTCCGTCGTCCTCTCGGGCGCCGAGGTCGACGTGGAAGAGGTCATCACCGCCCTGGAGGCCGAGGGCCGCAAGGTCAAGCGGCTCCGCGTGAGCCACGCCTTCCACTCACCCCTCATGGAGCCGATGCTGGCGAACTTCCGCACGGTCCTGGAGCAACTCACCTACTCCGAGGCCAAGTTGCCGGTGGTCTCCAATGTCACCGGCCGTCTCGCCGAGCCCGTCGAACTCCGAGACCCGGAGTACTGGGTACGCCACGTCCGCGAAGCAGTCCGCTTCCACGACGGCATCCAGGCCGCCCACGCCGACGGCGTCACCACCTTCCTCGAACTCGGCCCCGACGGTGTGCTCTCCGCCATGGGGCAGGACACTCTGCCGGAGACCGTCACCCTCCAGCCGAGCCTGCGCAAGGACCGCCCCGAACCCGTCAGCCTGCTGCATGGCCTCGGCGTCGTCCACGCCCGGGGCGTCCCGGTGGACTGGACTCCGCTGTTCCGTGGTGCCCGCACCGTGGAGCTGCCGACATACGCCTTCCAGCGTCGGCGTTACTGGTTGGAGGGCGCCACCGGGGCCGGCGATATGACGGCCGCGGGTCTGGGGAATGCCGATCACCCGCTGCTCGGCGCCACCGTGACCCTGCCGGATGCCGTCGTCCTGACGGGGCGGCTCTCCCTGACCACGCACCCCTGGCTGGCCGATCACGCCGTCATGGACACCGTCCTGCTGCCGGGAACCGCCCTTGTCGAACTGGCCCTCCAGGCCGGAGACCAGCTCGACTGTGACCTCATCGAGGAACTGACACTCCAGGAACCGCTGGTTCTGCCGGAGCGGGGCGGAGTGCAGCTGCGCATCGTCGTCGCGGAGCCCGATGAGGACGATCGCCGGCAACTGACTGTGTATTCCCGGCTGGAGGAGCAAGCGGAGGAGGAGAACTGGACCCGGCACGCCGTCGGTGTCCTGGCCGCCGGGAGCGCCGCGACGGTCGGTGACGGTGGGGAGAGCTGGCCGCCGGCCGGCGCCGAGCCCGTCGCCGTGGACGGCTTCTACGACGAACTGGCCGCCGCCGGATTCGGCTACGGCCCCATGTTCCAAGGCGTCCAGGCTGCCTGGCGGCGCGGGGACGAGGTCTACGCCGAGGTCACGCTGCCCGAGGAAGCGACCGCGGAGGCGGCGAAGTTCGCGCTGCACCCGGCCCTGCTCGATGCCGCGCTGCAGACCGTCGGACTGCTCGACGACGCCGTATCGGGGCTGCCGTTCGCCTGGCGCGGGATCCGGCTGCACGCGGTGGGCGCCCGCTCGCTGCGCACCACGCTGACCCGGGCCGGCGACGGAGTACGGGTCATGGTCTCCGACGACGCCGGTGAGCTCGTGGCCACCGTCGACTCGCTGACCGTCCGGCCGGTGCGTACCGAGCAACTGGCCGGTGGCCGCAGTGACTCGATGCTGCAGCTGCGCTGGACCGCGCTGCCGGTGCCGGACATGCCGGTGGTGCCGGACACCACGACGGTCGCGGCCGAGGGCTGGGCCGTGCTGGACGAGAACGAGATCGGTCTGAAGGCCCTCCTCGACGCGGCCGCGCTCGACTGGCCCGCGTTCAACTGCCCCGCGCTCGACTGGCCCTCGCTCGCCGAACAGGACGATGTCCCGGGCGTGGTGCTGTGGTCCGTACCGGAGACCACGCGGGAGGGCCTGGCCGACGGTGCGCATGACCTCGCGCGTCGGGTGCTGGAGCGGCTGCAGAGCTGGCTCGCCGAGGAGCGGTATCAGGACTCGCGGTTGGTGATCCTCACCCGTGGTGCGGTCCTGCTCGACGGCGAAACGGTCTCCCCGGCCGCAGCGGCGGTCTGGGGGCTCGTCCGGTCGGCGCAGTCGGAGCACCCGGAACGGATCGTGCTGATCGACGTCGATGCCCCTGTCGACGCAGACAGCGATGCCGAGGCCGACGGTGGCGACGAGGCCGCCCGTGCGCTGCGTGCCGCTGTCGCCTCCGGTGAACCGCAGGTGGCGCTGCGCGGCGGGAGCGTCTTCGTGCCGAGGCTGGCCCGGTTCGCCGCGTCCGGACAGGAGGGTGCGCCGAGGTGGAATGCCGAGGGCACCGTGCTGATCACCGGGGGCACCGGCGCCCTGGGTGCCCTGGTGGCGCGGCATCTGGCCACCGAACACGGGGTGCGCAAGCTGCTGCTGATCAGCCGTCAGGGACCGGCCGCCGAGGGCGCCGGGGAGCTGCGCGCGGAACTCGCCGGGCTCGGTGCGAGCGCGGAGATCGTCGCCTGCGACGCGGCCGACCGGGACGCCCTGGCCCGGGTCCTCGCCGACCTGCCCACCGAAGCGCCGCTCACCGGAGTGGTGCACACGGCAGGCGTCCTGGACGACGGGGTGATCGGCTCGCTGACCCCGGACCGTCTCGACGCGGTGCTGTCGCCCAAGGTGGACGCCGCGGTGAATCTGCACGAACTCACCGAGGGCCGCGAGCTCTCCGCGTTCGTGCTGTTCTCCTCCGCGGCCGGGGTGCTCGGCGCCCCCGGGCAGGCCAACTACGCGGCGGCCAACAGCTTCCTGGACGCCCTTGCCGGGTACCGGCGTTCACTGGGTCTGCCCGCGGTCTCCCTCGCCTGGGGACGCTGGGCCGACACCAGTGAGATGACCGGCGGTCTCGACGAGGCCGACCTCCGGCGGATGAGCAGCGGCGGCATCGACGCGCTGACCTCCGCCGAGGGGCTCGCCCTGTTCGACACCGCGACCGCGTCGGCGGAGAGCCTGCTGATCCCGGTACGGCTGAACACCGCCGCGCTGCACGCCCGTGCCGCCGAAGGGATGCTGCCGCCGGTCATGCGGGACCTGGTCCGGACGCGCGTCCGCCGCTCCGCCGCCGGCGGGAGGGCCATGGCCGAGGATCTGGGCCGTCGTCTCGCCGGGCTCACCGACGTCGAGCAGCAGCAGCTGCTGCTCACCGTGGTGCGTACGCAGGTGGCCGCGGTCCTGGGCTACGCCGGGCCGGAAGAGGTCCCCGGCGGGCGGCCGTTCAGCGAACTCGGCTTCGATTCGCTGACCGCCGTGGAGCTGCGCAACATCCTGACCACGGTCACCGGGCTGCGGCTGCCGGCCACCCTGGTCTTCGACTATCCGACCTCGGAAGTCCTCGCCGAGAAGCTCCGTGCGGAACTGCTCGGCGAACGGGAAGAACAGTCCGGCCTCCTCTCCGTCTTCGCCGGTCTCGACCGGCTGGAACTCTCGCTGCCCGAGATCGCCACGGACGAGGTCGCCCGGGACCGGCTGGCCGTCCGGCTGCAGAGCATTCTGGCGGGGCTGGGCGGTGCGCAGGACGACGGGGCAGGGACGGTCGCCGCGACCTTGGACGCGGCGAGCGACGACGAGGTCTTCGACTTCATTGAGCGAGAGTTCGGGAGTTCCTGATATGGCACGTGCACACGTCGCGGGCGTCACCTGGAGGGCCGCAGCAGATGGCGAATGAGGAGAAGCTCCGCGAGTACCTCAAGCGGATGACGGCCGATCTCTACGAGACGCGTCAACGCCTGCAGGACGCCCAGGAGAAGAGCCATGAACCGCTCGCCATCGTGGGGATGAGCTGCCGGTACCCGGGCGGGGTGGCCTCGCCCGAGGACCTGTGGCGGCTGCTCGACTCCGGTGGCGAGGGAATCACCGGATTCCCCGTCGACCGCGGCTGGGACACGGAGGGTCTGTACGACCCGACGGGCCGGGCCGAGGGCACGTCCTATGCGAAGGAAGGCGGCTTCCTCCACGAGGCGGCCGACTTCGACCCCGCCTTCTTCGGGATCAGCCCCAAGGACGCGCCCGCGGTGGACCCGCAGCAGCGGCTGCTCCTGGAGACGTCCTGGGAGGTCCTGGAGCGGGCCGGGATCGATCCGGCGAGCCTGCGCGGCAGCCGGACCGGGGTGTTCGCCGGGCTCATGTACCACGACTACTTCGGCAGCACGAGTTCCGGGTCCGCGCTCTCCGGCCGGGTCGCCTACAGCTTCGGCTTCGAGGGCCCCGCGATCACCGTGGACACCGCGTGCTCCTCGTCGCTGGTGGCACTGCACCTGGCCGGGCACGCACTCCGTAAGGGCGATTGCTCGCTGGCCCTGGTCGGCGGGGTGACCGTGATGTCCACCCCGTGGACCTTCATCGAGTTCTCCCGGCAGCGCGGTCTGGCCGCGGACGGCCGGTGCAAGTCCTTCGCGGACGCGGCCGACGGCACCGGCTGGGCCGAGGGCGCCGGTGTGCTGCTGGTGGAGAAGCTCTCCGACGCCCGGCGGAACGGGCACCCCGTCCTGGCCGTGGTGCGCGGTACCGCGGTGAACTCCGACGGCGCCTCGAACGGGCTGAGCGCCCCGAACGGCCCCGCCCAGCAACGGGTCATCGAACAGGCCCTGGTCAACGCGGGACTGGCCCCCGGCCAGATCGACGCGGTCGAGGCACATGGCACCGGCACCACCCTCGGTGACCCCATCGAGGCCCAGGCGCTGCTGGCGTCGTACGGACAGGACCGGGAGCGGCCGCTGTGGCTCGGCTCGGTCAAGTCGAACATCGGGCACACCCAGGCCGCCGCCGGGGTCGCCGGCATCATGAAGATGGTCCTGGCCATGCGCCACGGTGTCCTTCCCAAGACGCTGCACGTGGACCGGCCCTCCACCCATGTGGACTGGACCGAGGGCGCGGTGGAGCTGCTCACCGAGGCGCAGGAGTGGCCGCAGACCGGGCAGCCGCGCCGTGCCGCGGTGTCCTCCTTCGGGTTCAGCGGCACCAACGCGCATGTGGTGCTGGAAGAGGCCGAAGAGGAAGCCGCCGTCGGGACCGGGGCCGCGGTGGAGCCCGTGCCGGCCGCCGGACCGGTGCCGTGGGTGCTGTCAGCCCGTTCCGAAGAGGCGCTCGCCGCCCAGGCCGGCCGGCTCGCGTCCTTCGCCGAGGGCCGGCCGGAGACCGCGCCGGCGGACATCGGCTGGTCGCTGGTGAACACCCGCTCCGCACTGGAACACCGCGCGGTGGTGCTCGGCGCCGGCCGGGACGGTCTGCTGTCCGGTGCCCGGGGGCTGGCCGCCGGACGGCGCCCGGCCGGGGTGGTCGCCGATGTCGTCGCCGACGGCAAGCTCGGCGTGCTGTTCACGGGGCAGGGCTCCCAACGGCCCGGGATGGGCCGGGAACTGTATGCGGCGTACCCGGTGTTCGCCCGCGCCTTCGACGAGGTCTGTGCCGCCTTCGACGGCCGGCTGCCGAAGCCGCTGCGCGAGGTCGTGCACGGTGCGGGCGACCTCCTCGACCAGACGCAGTACACCCAGGCCGCCCTGTTCGCCCTCGAGGTCGCGTTGTACCGGCTCACCGAATCCTGGGGCCTGGCGCCGGACCTCCTGCTGGGCCACTCCATCGGTGAGCTCACCGCCGCCCATGTGGCCGGAGTGTGGTCCCTGGCGGACGCCGCCACCCTGGTCGCGGCCCGTGGCCGGCTGATGCAGGAACTCCCGGCCGGCGGCGCCATGGTGTCCGTACGGGCCACCGAGGACGAGGTCCTTCCCCTGCTGGCGGACCAGGACCAGGTCGGTCTCGCGGCCGTCAACGGGCCCGAGTCCGTGGTGCTTTCCGGAGCCGGGGACGCGGTCGCGCGGATCGCCGCCGAGCTGTCGTCGCGCGGCCGCAAGGTGAAGCAGCTGCGGGTCAGCCATGCCTTCCACTCGCCGCTGATGGAACCCGTGCTCGACGCCTTCCGCGCGGTCGCGGAGCAGATCACCTACGCCGAGCCCCGGATGCCCGTGGTGTCCAACGTGACCGGACGGCTCGCCACCGCTCAGGAACTGTGCGACCCGGAGTACTGGGTGCGGCACATCCGCGAGGCGGTGCGCTTCCACGACGGCCTCCTCGCCGGGCACGCCGAGGGCGTGACCACCTTCCTCGAACTCGGGCCCGGCGGGGTGCTCTCCGCCATGGGCCAGGACTGCCTGCCCGGTCACGACACCGTCCGGTTCCTGCCCGCCCTGCGCGAGAACCGCACCGAACCCGTGGCACTGCTGGAGGCGGTGGGCGGGGCCTACGCCCGTGGCGCCACCGTGGACTGGAACCCGCTGCTCACCGGCTCCCGGCGGGTCGACCTGCCCACCTACCCCTTCCAGCGGCGGCGGTACTGGCTGGACGAGACGGCCGTCACCGGCGAGCAGGACCGTCCGGCCGCCGCGGACGACGCCCGCTTCTGGGACCTGGTCGCCCGCGAGGACCTCCCCGAACTGCTGCACACCCTGGAGCTGGACGAGGACCAGCCGCTCGGCGCGATCCTGCCGGCGCTGTCCGCCTGGCGCCGGCGCCGGGAGCACGAGTCCACGGTGGACAAGTGGGCCTACCGGATCTCCTGGAAGCCGGTGCCGTCCGGCGCCGCCGCGCTCACCGGCACCTGGATCCTCGCCGGACCGGACGAGGACGACCACCTCGCGGACGCACTCACCGCGCACGGCGCCCAGGTGGTGCGTCTCGCCCTCGGCGGCAGCCGCGAGGAACTCGCCGCCGGCCTGGCGGCACTCGACGGTGAGATCGCCGGAGTACTGGCCCGGCCCACGGTCACCGAGGCACTGGCCCTGGTCCAGGCGCTGGGCGACGCGGACATCAGCGCACCCCTGTGGTGCGTCACCAGCGGCGCGGTGTCGACCGGTGCGGCGGACCCGCTGCGGGAGCCGGAACTCGCCCAGGTGTGGGGGCTCGGCCGCACCGTCGCCCTGGAGCAGTCCGACCGCTGGGGCGGGCTCATCGACCTGCCCGCGGAGTGGGACCGGACCGCGGCGGCCCGGCTCTGCGCCCTGCTCACCGGAGCCGGGGACGAGGACCAGCTCGCCATCAGGCCGGCCGGGGTGTTCGCCCGCCGGCTGGTACGCGCCCGCCTCGACCGGGACGCCGCGCCCTGGAAGCCCCGCGGCACCGTGCTGATCACCGGTGGCATCGGCGCGCTGGGCGCCGCCTGCGCCCGCTGGCTCGCCGCCAACGGGGCCGGGCACCTGGTGCTCACCAGCCGCCGTGGCCCGGACGCCCCCGGCAGCGCCGAACTCACCGCGGAACTCACCGCGCTCGGCGCCGAAGTCACCCTCGCCGCCTGCGACGTGGCCGACCGGGGAAGCCTCGCCCGGCTGCTCGACGGCCTGCCCGAACCGCCCACCGCCGTGCTGCACATCGCCGGCACCGGCGGGCCGGTCGGGCCGGTCACCGAACTCGGCGGGGCGGACCTCGACGCGGTCCTCTCCTCCAAGGTCGCCGGCGCGGCCCACCTCGACGCCCTCCTCGGGGACCGGGAGCTGGACGCGTTCGTGCTGTTCTCCTCGGTCGCCGGGGTCTGGGGCAGCGGCGGCCAGGCCGGTTACGGCGCGGCCAACGCCTACCTCGACGCCCTCGCCGAACAGCGCCGGGCCCGCGGACTCACCGCCACCTCGGTGGCCTGGGCCCCCTGGGGCGGGGGAGGCCTCGCGGAGGACGCCGCCGTACAGGACCAGCTCCGTCAGCGCGGACTGCCCGCGATGGCGCCGGAACTGGCCATCGCCGCGCTGGCCGCGGCCCTCGGCCAGGACGAGACCTGTCTGACCGTCGCCGACGTGGACTGGGACCGCTTCATCCCCGGCTTCACCTTCCACCGGCCGAGCCCGCTGTTCGCCGGGGTGCCCGAGGCACGGGACCTGCTGAGCGGGGGCGACGGTCCGGCGGTCACTGACTCGGCGCTGCGCCGGGAACTCGCCGGGCTGACCGACGCCGACCGCGACAAGGCACTGCTGGACTTCGTCCGCACCCAGATAGCGGATGTCCTCGGCTACGACAGCCCCGAACTCGTCGATCCCGCCCGGGCGTTCAAGGACCTGGGCTTCGACTCGCTGAGCGCGGTGGAGTTCCGCAACCGGCTCACCACCGCGTCGGGGCTGACCCTGCCGGCCACGATGATCTTCGACTACCCGACCCCGACGGTCCTCGTCCGCCATCTGCGGGACGAGATCACAGAGTCCGCCGGCACCCCGTCGGCCACCCGGACCGCCGTCGCGGCGTCCGACGAACCGATCGCCATCGTCGGGATGGGCTGCCGGCTGCCCGGCGGCGTACGGAACCCGGAGCAGCTGTGGGAGCTCCTGGCCGAAGGGCGGGACGGGATCACCCCGTTCCCCGCCGACCGGGGCTGGGACACCGAGGGGATGTACGACAGCGACCCCGACCAGGCCGGTGCCAGCTATGTGCGGCACGGCGGTTTCATCGACGGCCTGGCCGAATTCGACGCCGATTTCTTCGAGATCAGCCCGCGTGAGGCGATCTCGATGGACCCGCAGCAGCGGCTGCTGCTCGAAGTGGCCTGGGAGGCCATCGAGGCCGCCGGGATCGACCCGGCGACCGTGCACGGCACCGACACCGGCGTGTTCGTGGGCGCCAACGGCAACGACTACATGAGCGTCCTGGCCGGCGCCGGACAGGGCCCCGACGGGTTCCTGGGCACCGGCACCAGCTACAGCGTGATGTCCGGCCGGGTCGCCTACGCGCTGGGCCTCGAAGGCCCCACGATGACCATCGACAGCGCCTGCTCCTCCTCGCTGGTGGCACTGCATCTCGCGGCCGCCGCACTGCGGTCGGGGGAGTGCTCACTGGCACTGGCCGGCGGGGTGACGCTGATGACCACCCCCGGTTCCTTCATCGAGTTCAGCCGGCTGCGCGGACTGGCCCCCGACGGCAAGTGCAAGGCCTTCGCCGAGGGCGCCGACGGCACCAACTGGGGCGAGGGCGTCGGTGTCCTGCTCGTCGAGCGGCTCTCCGACGCGGTGCGCAACGGCCATCCGGTGCTCGCCGTGGTGCGGGGTTCCGCGATCAACCAGGACGGTGCCTCGAACGGACTGACCGCGCCCAACGGGCCCTCCCAGGCCCGGGTGATCCGGCAGGCCCTCGCCTCCGCCGGTCTCGGAGCGTCCGACGTGGACGCCGTCGAAGCACACGGCACCGGAACCCGCCTCGGCGACCCCATCGAGGCACAGGCACTGCTCAGCACGTACGGGGCGGAGCGCGCCGACGACCGGCCGCTGTGGCTCGGTTCGGTGAAGTCGAACATCGGGCACACCCAGGCCGCCGCCGGGGTCGCCGGCGTGATCAAGATGGTCCTCGCCATGCGGCACGGACTGCTGCCGAAGACCCTGCACGTGGACGCGCCCTCCACCCATGTGGACTGGTCCAGCGGCGCGGTGGAACTGGTGACCGCGGCCCGGGCATGGCCCGCACTCGACCGGCCCCGCCGGGCCGGGGTGTCCTCCTTCGGCTTCAGCGGCACCAACGCCCATCTGATCCTGGAGCAGGCCCCGGACCTCCCGGCACCCCCCGCGGACGACGCGGTGGCGGACGGACCGCTGCCCTGGGTGCTCTCCGGCAAGACCCCGCAGGCACTGGCCGCGCAGGCCGCACGGCTGGCGGAATACCTCACGGACGCCCCCGACACCGGGCCCGCCGACCTCGCCTGGTCGCTGCTCACCTCCCGGTCGGCGTTCGAGCACCGGGCCGCGGTGATCGGCACCGACCAGGACGACCTGCGGCGCGGGCTGGCGGCGCTCGCCTCCGGTGCCGCGGGAGTAGAGGTGGTGACCGGCACGGCCGCCACCGGTTCGCTCGCGGTGATGTTCACCGGCCAGGGCGCCCAGCGGGTCGGCATGGGTGCCGGACTCCACCGTCGCCACCCGGTCTTCGCGCAGGCCTTCGACGAGGCCGCCGCCGAACTGGACCGGTGGCTGCCCCGGCCGCTCCGGGAGATCATCTGGGCCGAACCCGGCTCCCCGGACGCCGCGTTACTGGACCACACGCAGTACACCCAGGCCGCCCTCTTCGCGGTCGAGGTCGCCCTGTACCGGCTGCTGGAGTCGTGGGGCGTCCGCCCCGACCGGCTGGTCGGCCACTCCATCGGTGAAGTGGTCGCGGCCCATGTGGCCGGGGTGTGGTCCCTGCCCGACGCCTGCGCCCTGGTCGCCGCGCGCGGCCGGCTGATGCAGGAACTGCCCGCCGACGGCGCGATGGTGTCGGTACGCACCACCGAGGCCGAGGTCACCGCCCTGCTCGCCGGGCGCGAGCACGAGGTCGGTATCGCGGCCGTCAACGGCCCTGCCTCCGTGGTCCTCTCGGGAGCAGAGAAGGCCGTACTGGAGGTCGCGGAAGCCCTGTCCGCCACGGGGGTCACCACCAAGCGCCTGGCCGTCAGCCACGCCTTCCACTCCCCGCTGATGGAACCGATGCTGGACGACTTCCGGCAGGCCGTGGCCGGGCTGACCTTCCGACCGCCTCACATGGAGATCGTGTCCAATGTGACCGGCCGGCCCCTCACCGAGGAGGAGGCCTGCTCGCCGGACTACTGGGTGGGGCATGTCCGCGGCGCGGTGCGGTTCTGCGACGGGGTGCGCGCCCTGGAGGACGCCGGGGTGCGGACCTTCCTGGAAATCGGCCCGGACGGTGTGCTGTCCGGAATGGGCCAGGAGTGTGTGACCGGCGAGGACACCGTGCTGGTGCCCACGCTGCGCCGGGACCGCGCCGAGGACGGCGCCGCGGTGACCGCGCTGGCCCGGCTGCATCTGCGCGGCGTCCCGGTCGACTGGCCGGCCTTCTTCTCCGGACGCGGGGCGCGGCGGGTGGACCTGCCCACCTACGCCTTCCAGGGGGAGCGGTACTGGCCGCGGCCCTCCGGTACGGCCGGTGATGTCGCCGCCGCCGGACTGGGCGCGGCCGGTCATCCGCTGCTCGGCGCCGCCGTCGCGGTGGCCGGCTCCGACGAGGTCCTGTTCACCGGTCGGATCGGCACCCACAGCCACCCCTGGCTCGCCGACCACGCCATCGGCGACCTGGTCCTGCTGCCCGGCACCGCGTTCGTCGAGATGGCCGTACGGGCCGGTGACGAGGTCGGATGCGGGCTGCTGGAGGAACTGACGCTGGCGGCACCACTGGCGCTCCCCGCGCGGGGCGCGGTCCGGCTGCAGGTGGTGGTCGGTGCCGCGGACGACGACGGCCGCCGCTCGCTGAGCGTGCACTCCCAGCCGGAGTCGGACGCCGCCGAGCAGGGCTGGACCCAGCACGCCACCGGCGTACTGGCCCCCGCCGGCGCCACCGGCGCGTTCGCCGAAACGGCCTGGCCCCCGGCCGGCGCCGAGCCCGTCGACACCGCGGACTACTACCCGCAGCTCGCCGGGGCCGGGATGAACTACGGCCCGGTCTTCCAGGGGCTGCGTGCGGCCTGGCGGCGTGGCGAGGAGGTCTTCGCCGAGGTCGCGCTGCCCGAGGCCGCGGCCGAGGACGCCGGTTCCTTCGCTCTCCATCCCGCCCTGCTGGACGCCGCGCTGCACGCGGCCGGACTGGGCTCCTTCTTCGCCGACGAAGGGGGCGCACGGCTCCCGTTCGCCTGGAGCGGTCTGACGCTGCACGCGGCCGGCGCCGCCACCTTGCGGGTGCGGATCGCACCGGCCGGCACGGACGCCGTCTCGGTGGCCGCAGCGGACGAGACGAACACCCCGGTCGCCACCGTGGAGTCCCTGGTCCTGCGCCGCCAGGACACCGCCGCCACGGCCACCGCGCCGCCCCTGCCCGACTCGCTGTACCGGATCGACTGGCCGTCGGTCACCGCCGAACCCGTGGACACCGCGGCCTGGGCGCTCCTCGGCGAGCTCGACGGGGCGCCGGAGACGGCCACGCGGTACGCCGACCTGGCCGCGCTGACCAGCGCGCTCGACAGCGGCACCCCGGTGCCGGAAGTCGTGCTAGTCCCGTGTGCCGCCGACACTGATTCCGCTGAACTGCCCGTTGCCATACGGGAGTTGACCGGTCGGATGCTGTCACTGGCACGGGACTGGCTGGCCGACGACCGCCTGGAGAACACGACCCTGGCCGTGGTCACCCGCGGCGCGGTCGCGGTGCACGCCGACGAGGGCATCGCGGATCTCGCCGCCGCCCCGGTCTGGGGTCTGCTCCGGTCCGCGCAGTCGGAGAACCCGGAACGGATCGTCCTGATCGACTCGGACGGTTCGGGCGGCCCGGACGTGCTCGCCGCCGCGCTCGGCTCCGGAGAACCACAGCTCGCCGTGCGCGCGGGCGCACTGCGGACCCCGCGGCTGGCGTCGCTCGCCTCCGGCGGCACCCTGGTGCCACCGGCCCGCGGCCCGGCCTGGAAGCTCGACGTCACCAGCGCCGGTACGTTCGACAACCTCGCGCTGGTGCCCTCGGACGCGGACCGCGCACTGGTCCCCGGCGAGGTCCGGATCGGGGTGCGCGCGGCCGGGCTGAACTTCCGCGACGTCATGATCGCGCTCGGGATGTACCCGGAAAAGGCGGAGATGGGCATCGAGGCCGCCGGTGTCGTCCTCGAAGTCGGCCCGGAGGTCACCGACTTCGCCCCCGGCGACCGCGTGATCGGCATGTTCGCCGGCGCGTTCGGACCGGTGGCCGTCACCGACCACCGCATGCTGGCGCGGTTCCCCGACGACTGGTCCTACGTCCAGGCCGCCTCGGTACCGATCGTCTTCTCCACCGCCTACTACGGCCTGGTGGAACTCGGCAGGCTGCAGGCAGGGGAGTCGGTGCTGGTGCACAACGCGGCCGGCGGTGTCGGCATGGCCGCCGTGCAACTGGCCCGGCACCTCGGTGCGGAGGTCTTCGGCACGGCCAGCACCGGGAAATGGGACACTCTGCGCGAGAGCGGCCTCGACGAGGAGCACATCGCCTCCTCCCGTGACCTCGACTTCGAGGAGAAGTTCCGCCGCACCACCGGCGGCCGCGGGATGGACGTCGTCCTGGACGCACTGGCCCGTGAGTTCGTGGACGCCTCGCTGCGGCTGCTGCCCCGTGGCGGCCGCTTCCTGGAGATGGGCAAGACCGATGTGCGTACCCCCGAGGACGTCGCGGCCGCCTACCCCGGTGTGGAGTACCAGGCCTTCGACCTGATGATCGGCGCCGGTCCGCAGCGGGTCGGCGAGGTACTCCGGGAGGTGGTGCGCCTGCTCGACTCCGGTGCGCTGCGGCCGATCCCGGTCACCACATGGGATGTCCGCCGGGCCCCCGAGGCCTTCCGGTACATCGCGAAGGCCCGGCACACCGGGAAGATCGTGCTGACCATGCCGGAGACCCTGGACGAACGGGGCACGGTCCTCGTCACCGGCGGCACCGGCACCCTCGGCGGACTGGCCGCCCGGCGCCTGGTGCGCGAACACGGCGTCCGGCACCTCCTGTTGACCAGCCGCACCGGCCGGGCGGCGGACGGCGCACCGGAGCTGGAGCGCGAACTGCGGGAACTCGGCGCCGAGGTGGAGATCGCCGCCTGTGACGCGGCCGACCGCGCGGCGCTGCGGGAACTGCTGGCCGCCGTCCCCGCCGACCGTCCGCTGACCGCGGTGGTGCACACCGCCGGCGTCCTGGACGACGGGGTGATCGGCTCCCTGACCCCGGAGCGGCTCGACACGGTGCTGCGGCCCAAGGTGGACGCCGCGGTGAACCTGCACGAGCTCACCGCCGGCCAGGACCTCGCCGCCTTCGTGCTGTACTCCGCCGCCGCCGGCACCTTCGGCGGCGCCGGGCAGGGCAACTACGCGGCGGCGAATGTGTTCCTGGACGCGCTGGCCGCGCACCGGCGGGCCCACGGACTGCCCGCCACCGCGCTGTCCTGGGGCCTGTGGACCGAGACCAGCGGCATCACCCGGCACCTCGGCGAGGCCGATGTCCGGCGGATGAGCCGGGCCGGAATGCCCCCGCTGTCCACGGAGGAGGGCATGACGCTCTTCGACGCGGCACTGCGGGCCGACGAACCGGCGATGATGCCGGCCCGGCTGGACGTCTCGGTGTTCCGCGGCGCACCCGCCGAGGCCGTACCCCCACTGCTGCGGGGGCTGGTCAAGGCACCGGCCCGGCGCACGGTGGCGGCGGCCACCCGCTCGGCGGACGACTTCGCCCAGCGGCTGACGGGCCTGACGGCCGAGGAGATCGACCGGGTCCTGCTGGACTTCGTCCGGGAACAGGCCGCGGCCGTCCTCGGCCACGGCTCGCCGGACGCGGTGGAACCGGGCCGGGCGTTCAACGAGATGGGCTTCGACTCGCTGACCGCGGTCGAGTTCCGCAACCGGCTGAACGGGGCCGCCGGGCTCCGGCTGCCCGCCACGCTGGTGTTCGACTACCCCAACGCGGAGGTCCTGGCGGCGCACCTCAAGGAGACGCTGGCCCCCGAGGCCGCCGATCCGGCCGCCGTGGTGCTCGGCGAACTCGAACGGCTGGAGAGCGCCCTGGCCGCGGTCTCCCCGGACGAGGGCGCCGGGGCCTCCATCACCAGCCGGCTGCAGGCCCTCACCAAAGCGTGGGAGGACCGGCGGTCCACGGCCGGCACGACCGATGTCAAGGACAGGCTCCAAGCGGCGAGCACCGATGAGGTCTTCGCGTTCATCAACGACGAACTCGGACTCTCCTGATGCGCACGCTGGGGACCGACAAGGAAGGCGCGCCTGATGGCGGATGAAGAGAAGCTGGTCGACTATCTCAAGCGGGTCGCGGCTGATCTGCACGACACCCGGCAGCGCCTGCGCGAGGCCGAGGAGAAGGGCCGGCAGCCGCTCGCGATCATCGGCATGAACTGCCGCTACCCGGGGGCCGGTACACCGGAGCAGCTCTGGGACCTGGTCGCCGCCGGCGGCGACCCGATCTCCGACTTCCCCGCCGACCGCGGCTGGGACACCGACGAGCTGTTCGACGCCGACCCGGAGAAATCCGGCAAGAGCTATGTGAAACAAGGCGGATTCGTCTACGACGCGATCGACTTCGATGCCGCGTTCTTCGGCATCAGCCCGCGTGAGGCGCTCGCGATGGACCCCCAGCAGCGGGTGGTCCTGGAGGCCGCCTGGGCGGCCTTCGAAGACGCGAGGATCGACCCGTCGAGTGTGCGGGGCAGCGACACCGGGGTCTTCTTCGGTGCCAGCGGCGCCGAGTACGTCCCGGTGATCCAGCAGCTCCCGGACGCGTCCGAGGGGTACACGATGACGGGTGTGGCCAGCAGTGTGCTGTCCGGCCGGGTGTCGTACTCCTTCGGCTTCGAGGGCCCCGCGGTGACCGTGGACACCGCCTGTTCGTCCTCGCTGGTCGCCCTGCACATGGCGGCCCAGGCGCTGCGGCAGGGGGAGTGCTCCCTGGCGCTGGCCGGCGGGGTGACCGTGATGGGCACCCCCGGTGTGTTCACCAGCTTCTCCCGGCAGCGCGGGCTGTCCCCGGACGGGCGGTGCAAGGCGTTCGCGGCCGGGGCCGACGGCACCGGCTGGGCGGAGGGCGTCGGGGTGGTGCTGGTCGAGCGGCTTTCCGACGCGCTCCGCAACGGGCACCCGGTGCTCGCGGTGCTGCGCGGTTCCGCGGTGAACCAGGACGGCGCCTCGAACGGCCTGACCGCCCCCAACGGGCCGTCCCAGATACGGGTCATCCGCCGCGCCCTGGAGAACGCGGGGATCACCGCGGGCCAGGTCGACGCGGTCGAGGCGCACGGCACCGGCACCACCCTCGGTGACCCGATCGAGGCGCAGGCGCTGCTCGCCACGTACGGCAAGGCACGGACCGCCGAACGGCCGCTGTGGCTCGGATCGGTCAAGTCCAACATCGGGCACGCCCAGCAGGCCGCTGGTATCGCCGGCGTGATCAAAATGGTCATGGCCCTGCGCCACCGGATGCTGCCCAAGACCCTGCACGTGGACGCGCCCACCCCGCACGTGGACTGGGAGTCCGGCGCGGTGGAGCTGCTCACCGAGGCGAAGCCGTGGGAGAGCGCCGACCATCCGCGCCGCGCCGGTGTCTCCTCGTTCGGCATCAGCGGCACCAATGTGCACCTCATCCTGGAGGAAGCCCCCACTGCCGAGGC
Organism: Streptomyces sp. G7(2002); assembly: GCF_028870195.1. Taxonomy (NCBI): domain Bacteria; kingdom Bacillati; phylum Actinomycetota; class Actinomycetes; order Kitasatosporales; family Streptomycetaceae; genus Streptomyces; species Streptomyces sp. G7(2002). The sequence goes on along the minus strand of NZ_CP102609.1, from coordinate 1,497,436 downwards.
CGTCCCCCCGGCCGCCGAGGAGGCCCCGGCCCGGGCCCCGGGCCTCGCCGCGACCGGCACGGTGCCCTGGGTCCTGTCCGGTGCGACCGCCGGGGCGCTGCGGGCGCAGGCCGCCCGGCTCGCGTCCTTCGTGGCGGACCGGCCGGAGCTGGACCCGGCCACCGTCGGACATTCGCTGGCCACCACCCGGGCCGCCCTGGAGCACCGGGCGCTGGTGGTCGGCGCGGACCGTGCGGAGCTGCTGAGCGGGCTGACCGCGCTGGAACACGGTGAACCCGCCGGGAACCTGGTGGAGGGCGTCGTGGGCAACCGCGGCAAGGTGGCCTTCCTCTTCCCCGGCCAGGGATCGCAGTGGGCCGGGATGGCGGTGGAACTGCTCGACTCCTCACCGGTGTTCGCCGACCGGATCCGGGAGTGCGAGCGCGCCCTGTCGGAGTTCACCGACTGGTCGCTGACCGAGGTCCTTCGGGGCGCCGAGGGCGCACCGGGCTTCGACCGGGTGGACGTGGTGCAGCCGGCGCTCTGGGCGGTGATGGTCTCCCTGGCCGCGCTGTGGCAGTCCTGCGGTATCACCCCCTCCGCCGTGGTCGGGCACAGCCAGGGCGAGATCGCCGCCGCCTGTGTGGCCGGGGCGCTGTCCCTCCAGGACGCGGCCCGGGTGGTCGCCCTGCGCAGCAAGACCCTGATCGAACTGGCCGGACACGGCGGGATGGTGTCCGTCGCGCTGCCGCTGGAGCAGGTCGAGGAGCGGCTGGGGGCCTGGGGCGAGCGGCTGTCCGTCGCCGCGGTCAACGGGCCGTCCTCGGTGGTCGTCTCCGGTGAACCGCGGGCCCTACAGGAGCTGTTGGACGGCTGCGAGGCCGACGGGGTGCGCGCCCGCCGGATCGAGGTGGACTACGCCTCGCACTCGGCCCAGGTGGAACAGATCCGGGAACGGCTGCTGGAGGTGCTCGCACCCGTCAGCCCGCGCGCCGCCGACATCCCGGTGTACTCCACGCTCACCGGCGACTGGCTGGACACCGCGGCCATGGACGCGGACTACTGGTACCGCAGCCTGCGGCAGACCGTGCTCTTCGAGCCGGCCGTCCGCGGTCTGCTCGACGCCGGCTTCAGCACCCTGATCGAGGTCAGCGCGCATCCCGTGCTCGCGCTCGGGGTGCAGGACACCGTCGAGTCGGCCGGCCGGTCCGCGCTGGTCACCGGTTCGCTGCGGCGCGACGAGGGCGGGGTGGCCCGGTTCCTCACCTCCCTCGGCCAGGTGCACGCCCACGGGCAGAGCCCCGACTGGGCCGCCGTGTTCGCCGGTGCCGCGGACGGGACGGTCGCCCTGCCGACCTACGCCTTCGAACGGCAGCGGTACTGGCCGAAGGGCACCATGACCGCGGCCGGTGACGCCGCCGGCTTCGGGCTGAGCGCCGCCCGGCACCCGCTGCTCGGCGCCGTGGTGACCCTCGCCGATGACGAAGGAGTGCTGTTCACCGGGCGGTTGTCGCTGTCCACCCACGCCTGGCTGGCCGACCATGTGGTCGCCGGGCGGGCGGTCCTGCCCGGCACCGCGTTCGTGGAACTGGCCGTGCGCGCCGGTGACGAGGTCGGCTGCGAGGTCCTGGAGGAACTCACCCTGGCGGCCCCGCTGGTGCTGCCCGACCGCGGCGGGATCCGGCTGCAGCTCGCCGTCGGCGGGCCCGACGACTCCGGCCGCCGTCAGCTGAGCGTGCGCTCCCGGCCGGAGGACGCTCCCGACGAGGAACCCTGGACCACCCACGCCACCGGCACCCTCACTGCCGGCACGGGGACCGCCGGCCCCCGCGAGGAGGCCTGGCCGCCCGAGGGGGCCGAACCCGTCGCCTTCGACGGGCTCTACGAACGCTTCACGGGGACCGGTCTGTCCTACGGCCCGGTCTTCCGGGGCCTGCGCTCGGTATGGCGACGCGGCACCGAGCTGTTCGCCGAGGTCGCGCTGCCCGAGGCGGCCGAGGACGAGGGCGCGGCGTTCGGGCTGCACCCCGCGCTGCTGGACGCGGCACTGCATCCGCTGGCCCTCGGCGGGTTCGTCGAGGACGAGGGCGGGGACCGGCCGTGGCTGCCGTTCGCCTGGTCCGGGGTGAGCCTGCACGCCGCGGGCGCCGGCACGGTGCGGGTGCGGCTGTCCCCGACGGGGACGAACGCGCTCTCGGTGAGCGTCGCGGACGCCACCGGAGCCCCGGTCGCCTCGGTGGCCTCCCTGATGCTGCGCCAACTGACCACCGACGCCCTGGACGGGACCGGCCCCACCTTCCACGACGCGCTCTTCCGCGTGGACTGGACCCCGGCACCGGCCCCCGCGCAGGCCCCCGCCGGCACGGTCGCCCTGCTCGGCGCGGCCGGACAGGACCACCGCGCGGCACTCGAAGCGTCCGGCGCCCGGGTCGACGAGTACCCGGAACTGGCCGCGCTGCTCCGCGCCATGGACGCCGGAGCGCCGGTGCCCGACGTCGTGATGGTGTCCTGCGTCCCGCCGGAGGCGCCCGACGTCCCCGCGGCGGTCCGGGAGGCGAGCGGCCGGCTGCTCGGCCTCGCCCAGGACTGGCTGGCCGAGGAACGGTTCGCCGACGCCCGGCTGGTGATCGCCACCCAGGGCGCGGTGGCCACCGAACCCGGCGCGGCCCTCACGGATCTGGTGCACGCCCCGGTCTGGGGCCTGCTGCGCACCGCCCAGTCCGAACACCCCGGCCGGTTCGTCCTCCTGGACTCCGACGGGCTGGAGACCTCGGCCCGTGCCCTGCCCGCCGCACTGGCCCTCGGCGCGGCGCAGCTCGCCCTGCGGGCCGGTGAGATCCGGCTCCCGCGGCTGGCCAGAATGGGCGTATCCGCCGCCACGGCACCCGAGTTCACCCCCGGCGGCACCGTACTGATCACCGGCGGCACCGGAACCCTGGGCGCGCTGTTCGCCCGGCACCTGGTGACCGAGCACGGCGTCCGGCACCTCCTGCTGACCAGCCGCAGCGGCCGCACGGCCAAGGGCGCGGCCGCGCTGGAGGCCGAACTGCGGGAACTCGGTGCCGAGGTGGAGATCGCCGCCTGTGACGCCGCCAACCGGGAGGCGCTGCGGGAACTGCTCGCCGCCGTCCCCGCCGACCGTCCGCTGACCGCAGTGATCAGCGCCGCCGGCACCCTGGACGACGGAGTGCTGGAGTCGCTGACCCAGGAGCGCCTGGACGCGGTGATGCGGCCCAAGGTGGACGCCGCCTGGCATCTGCACGAGCTCACCCAGGACCTCGACCTGGCGGCCTTCGTGGTGTTCTCCTCCGCCGCCGGAGTCCTCGGCGGATCCGGGCAGGCGAACTACGCCGCCGCCAACGCCTTCGTCGACGCCCTCGCCGCGCACCGGCGGGCCGCCGGACTTCCCGCGCTCTCCCTGGCCTGGGGCCGCTGGACGGAGGCGAGCGGGCTGACCGAGGCACTGGACGAGGCCGCGCTCGCCCGGATGTCGCGCTCCGGCATGACCGGGCTGTCCTCGGCACAGGGCGTGGAGCTGTTCGACGCGGCACGCGCCGCGGAGGACGCGCTGCTGGTCCCCGCCCGGCTCGACCTCGCCGCGCTGCGGCAGCAGGCCGGTGCCGGGATGGTGCCCGAATTGCTGCGCGGCCTGGTCCGTACGTCCGGCCGACGGCAGGTGGACAGTGGCGGCGCCGCCACCTCCGAACTGCGTGAGCGCCTGACCGGGATGTCCGCCGCGGAACGGGACCGCACCCTGCTCGATCTGGTGCGCGCCCAGGTCGCGGCCGTGCTCGGCTACGCCGGTCCGCACGCCGTGGAATCCTCCCGGCCGTTCAAGGAGATCGGCTTCGACTCGCTGACCGCGGTCGAGCTGCGCAACCGGCTCGGCGCGGCGGTCGGCCTCCGGCTGCCCGCGACCCTGGTGTTCGACTATCCGACCCCGCTGGATCTCGCCGGTTTCGTCCGCGACGAACTGCTGGGCGCGGCCGTCGGCACCACGGCCGGTGCACCGGCCGCGGTCCGCACCGATGAGCCGATCGCCATCATCGGGATGAGCTGCCGCTACCCCGGTGGCGTCGACTCACCCGAGAAGCTGTGGCAGCTGCTGACCAGCGGCACGGACGCGGTCTCGGCCTTCCCCGCGGACCGGGGCTGGGACATGGAGCGCCTCTTCGACCCGGACCCGGACCACCCGGGCACCAGCTACTGCACCGAGGGCGGATTCCTCTACGACGCGGCGCGGTTCGACGCCGGCTTCTTCGGGGTCAGCCCGAAGGAGGCACTGGCGATGGACCCGCAGCAGCGGCTGCTGCTGGAAACCTCCTGGGAGACCTTCGAGCGCGCCGGGATCGACCCGGCGGCACTGAAGGGCAGCGGCACCGGAGTGTTCGCCGGAGTGATGTACAACGACTACGGCATGCTGACCGCCGCGGCCGAACAGCTCGACGGCTATGTGGGCGTGGGCGTCGCCGGCGGCGCCGTCTCCGGCCGGATCTCCTACACCTTCGGGCTGGAGGGCCCCGCGGTCACCGTGGACACGGCCTGTTCGTCCTCGCTGGTCGCCCTGCATCTCGCGGTGCAGGCCCTCCGGCAGGGGGAGTGCTCCCTCGCCCTGGCCGGCGGCGTGTCGGTGATGGCGACCCCGGGCACGTTCATCGACTTCTCCCGCCAGCGCGGGCTCGCCCCCGACGGACGGTGCAAGTCCTTCGCGGACGCGGCCGACGGCGCGGGCTGGGCCGAGGGTGTGGGCGTCCTGCTCGTCGAGCGGCTGTCCGACGCGGTGCGCAACGGGCACCCGGTCCTCGCCGTGGTGCGGGGTTCGGCGGTGAACCAGGACGGCGCCTCCAACGGGATGACCGCGCCGAACGGCCCGTCCCAGCAGCGGCTGATCCGACAGGCCCTGGCCAACGCCCGTCTGAACGCCGACCAGATCGACGCGGTCGAGGCACACGGCACCGGCACCACCCTCGGTGACCCCATCGAGGCCCAGGCCCTGCTGGCGACCTACGGGCAGGACCGGCCCGAGGACCACCCCCTGTGGCTCGGTTCGATCAAATCCAACATCGGGCACACCCAGGCCGCGGCCGGTGTGGCCGGTGTGATGAAGATGGTCCTCGCCATGCAGCACGGCGAGCTGCCCCGGACACTGCATGTGGACCGGCCCTCCACCCACGTGGACTGGGCGTCCGGCGCGGTCGAGCTGCTCACCGAGGCACGCGAGTGGCCGGAGACCGGACAGCCCAGGCGGGCCGCGGTCTCCTCCTTCGGGATCAGCGGCACCAACGCGCACCTGATCCTGGAACAGCCCTCGGCGGCCGGCACCCCGGCCGACTCCGGGCCCGGGACGGCTCCCGCGGTGCTGCCGTGGGTGCTCTCCGCGCACTCGGCCCAGGCCCTGCGGGCGCAGGCCGCGCGGCTGGCCACCCTCGCCGAGGGCGAGGCGGACCCGGTGGATGTGGGCTTCTCCCTGGTGTCGACCCGGTCCGCGCTACGGCATCGCGCCGTGGTGACCGGGGACCGGGACGCCCTGCTCACCGGCATCCGGGCACTGGCCGTGGGGACGACCCCGGCGGGCGTGGTCTCCGGTGTCGCGGGGGAGGGCCGGATCGGTGTGCTCTTCACCGGCCAGGGTGCACAGCGCATCGGGATGGGCCGCGAACTCCACGAGCACTACCCGGCGTTCGCACGGGCCTGGGACGAGGTGTGCGCGGAACTCGACGCACTGCTGCCCCGGCCGCTGCGCGAGGTGGTGTGGGCCGAACCGGGCTCTCCCGAGGCGGCCCTGCTGGACCGGACCCAGTACGCCCAGGCCGCGCTGTTCGCCGTCGAGGTCGCACTGTTCCGGCTGGTCGAATCCCTCGGCGTGGTCCCGGACGCCCTGCTGGGCCACTCCATCGGTGAGGTCACCGCGGCCCATCTCGCGGGCGTCTGGTCGGTGGCCGACGCGGCGAAACTGGTGGTGGCCCGCGGCAGGCTCATGCAGAGCCTGCCCGCCGGCGGCGTGATGGTCGCCGTACAGGCCCCTGAGGACGTGGTCCTTCCGCTGCTCTCCGGCCAGGTGAGCATCGCCGCGGTGAACGGGCCGGAGGCCGTGGTGCTTTCCGGCGCCGAGACCACGGTGACCGAACTCGTCAGGACGCTGGAGGCCAAGGGGTACCGGACCAAGCAGCTCCGCGTCAGCCATGCGTTCCACTCGCCGCTGATGGACCCCGTGCTGGACGAGTTCCGTACCGTCGCCGAAAGCCTGACCTACGCCGAGCCCAGCCTCCCCGTGGTGTCCAACCTGACCGGCCGGCTCGCCGAGCCGGACCAGCTGCGCGACCCCGGCTACTGGGTGCGGCACGTCAGGGAGGCCGTCCGCTTCCACGACGGCATGCAGGCGCTGCACACCGAGGGGCTGGACACCTTCCTCGAACTCGGCCCCGGCGGAGTGCTCAGCGCCATGGGCCAGGAGAGCCTGCCCGGCGGGGAGTTCCTGCCCGCGCTGCGCAAGGACCGGCCGGAGAACGAGGCGCTGCTGCAGGCCCTGTCCGGCGCCCATGTCCGCGGCGCCACCGTGGACTGGCTCCCGCTGTTCGGCGGCGGCCGCCGGGTCGCGCTGCCCACCTACGCCTTCCAGCGGCAGCGGTACTGGCCCGAGGCCGACCCGGCCGGTGAGAGCCGGCCGGACACGGCGGACCCGGTCGAGTCCCGCTTCTGGGAGCTGGTGGAACGGGAGGACCTGGGCGCCCTGCTGCGCACCCTGGACCTCGACGAGAACCAGCCGATCGGCGCGCTGCTGCCGGCCCTGTCCGCCCTCCGCCGCGGGGAGTCGGCGATGGACGGCACGCGTTACCGGGCCGACTGGCACGCCGTGACCGAACGCCCCACCGCCGAACTGTCCGGAACCTGGGCGCTGCTCGTCCCGGAGGAGCACCTGGAGGGGGACTGCGCACGGTCGGTCGCCGAGGCGCTGCGGGCGCACGGCGCCGACGTACGGCACACCGCCGTGACCGGCGCGGACGCCGACCGGGCACGTCTGACCGAGCTGCTCGCCGGACTCCCGGCGGAAGTTGCCGGGGTGGTCTCCCTGTGGTCGCTGGACGAACAGCCGCATCCGGAGCACCCCTCGGTACCGACCGGCGTGGCCGGAACCCTGTTGCTGGCCCAGGTGCTCGACGAGGCGGAGCCGGGCGCACCGCTGTGGTCGCTGACCCGGGGCGCGGTCTCCCTGACCCGTACGGGCAGCACGGCCGGCACCCCGGCGGCGCTGCTCCGGGGCCTCGGCCGGGCGGTCGCCGCGGCCCGGCCCGGACACCGGGGCGGCCTGATCGATCTGCCGGACAGCCTGGACGCCCGCCAAGGAGCCTGGCTGGCCCAGCTGCTGGCCGACGCCGACGGTGAGGACGAGCTCGCCCTGCGCCCCTCCGGGGTGTTCGCCCGCAGGCTCGTCCACGCGGGCCGGGGCGCCGCCCACCAGCCCTGGCGGCCCACGGGCACGGTGCTGCTCGCCGGTGAACTGGGCGCCGCCGGTGCCCCCGTCGCCCGCTGGCTGGCCCGCAACGGCGCCACGCATCTGATGCTGCCCCGCGCCCTCGCGGGGGAGCCCCTCGGCGTCCCGGTGACCGTCCTCGACGAGGCACTCACCGACGGGGCGGCGGTGGCCCGGCTGCGGGACCGCATCCCCGCGGCGCATCCGCTGAGCACCGTGGTGCACGGCATCGGGAGCGCCGTGGACCAGCCGGTCGGCTCCGCCTCCGTCGCACAGTTCGGCCGGGTGCTGGAGCGGGCCGTGCGCGAGTCCGAGAATCTGCACGAACTCGCCCGCGACGCCTCCGCGTTCGTCCTGCTCGCCCCGGCGGCGAGCACCTGGGGCGATCCGTCGCAGGCCGCGGTCACCGCGGCGGGCGCCTACCGCGAGGAGCTGGTGCGCCGGCGCCGGGCCGAAGGGCTCAGCGGAACGGTGCTCTGCTGGGACGGTGCGCCGTCCCCGGAGACCGTGCTCGCCCGAGCGGTCGAGTACGGGGACCAGTCCGTCACGGTCGCCGAGGCGGACTGGGCGGAACTCGCCGTCACCCGGACCGGTTCGCTGCTGCGGGCCCTCCCCGAGGTGCGCCGGTTCGCCCAGGAGCCCGCGGCGGACACCGGCGACGAGGTGGATCCGGACGCGCTGCGGGCCTACCTGAAGGAGCTCGACGCTGCGGGCCGGCAGGAAACACTGCTGGAAATCGCCCGCGGTGTGGCGGCCCGGGCACTGGGACACGAAAGCGCCGCGGCGGTCGAACCCGACCTCGATTTCCTCGATGCCGGATTCAATTCGCTGTCCGCGGTGGAATTCCGTAATGCACTGAACCGCATCACTGGACTCTCGCTGCCCGCCGCGCTTGTCTACGATTATCCGACCCCCAATGCGGTCGTCGAGTTCCTGGAATCCGAACTCGCCTGACCCCGTTGCGGCGTTGATCAGGTCCTCGCCGGACGGGTTCCTTCCGTCCGGCGAACCGGCCTACCCCCTGGGCCGGTTCGGGGTACTAAGGGGTTCCTTAGGGGTGTTCCGGCTCCTGGGATGGCCAATACGCTGCGTGCACCGACACGCTCAGCTCGGAGAGTGAATCCACATGGCAGTTCCTGGCTCGTGGAAATCGTTGACTTCGGACGGAAAGGATGTGGTACTCGCGGTCGATTTCGCGGTGACCGGGAGGCCGCAGGCAGGTTTTCCGGATTTCGTCGCGCTCGCCCGTCCGCAATTCTCGCTCTGGGAGACGCTGCCGCCCGCCCCGGAGGAGGACGCGGGCATGACCGGCGCCGACTACGTCGAACGCTGGGCGGAGGACGTCCTCCGGGAGGGCCGGCCGGTCCGTGCCGTCATGGGCTACTGCGTCGGCGCGGTGTACGCGGCGGCGCTGGCCGAGCGGATCGGGCAGCACCAGGGCGAGACGCCCGCCCTCATCGGCTTCGACCCCGAACTGCCCCGGCGCGATGTGGTCTGTCACCACTTCCTGACCACCATGGAGGGGATGTCCGGGCTGCTCAAGCCCGAGGAGATCGCCCACGCCCAGCAGGCCGCGGGGCAGGCACTGACCGACGAGAGCGACATCAAGAAGTTCGGTGAGCGGCTGCTCGCGATCTTTCGCGAGGTCGGCGGCGCGGCGTTCGCCCGGGTGGGCCTGGACGCCAAGCGCAGCGAGGAATTCGTCGCCACCTTCGGCCTGTTCCTGCACTTCTTCGTGCGGGGCAGCGACCTCGACCCGACGAACGGCTGGAAGTCGCTGACCGCGATGACCTCCGCGACCGCCACCAGCGGCCTCAACCCCCTCTCCGAAGCCGACCGGGCCGCCCGGGTGGCCAAGGAGATCCGCTTCCCCGTCGAGCACGCCGATCTGCTGCGCACGCCCGACGTCGCGACCACGGTCACCGGCCTGCTGAGCTGACGGACCTCACCCCGGCACGTCGAAAGGAACTAGCGCATGCAGCCCATGAGCACGCCCCTCTCCCGGGCCAGTCAGAAAGAGGAGGCGTTGTGGCTGCTCGACAAGCTGGTCCCGGACAGCGGGGTGAACAACATCCCGGCCGCCATCCAGGTGGCGGGCCGGCTGCGGACCACGGCACTGCGTGAGGCCGCCGCCCGGCTCCTGCGCAAGCACGAGGTGCTGCGCACCGTCTTCCATGACGAGGGCGCCGGACTGCGCAAGGCGATCCTGGCCCCGGAGGACGCCCCGGTCGACATCGAGGTGAGCCGGTCGACCGCGGACGGGCTGGCGGACGATCTCACCGCGCTCGCCGCCCGTCCGTTCAAGTTCAACGGCCGGCCCATGCTGCGGATCTGCCAGGTCGAGGCGCCCGAGGGCGATGTGCTCTGCGTCGTGGCCCACCACCTGGTGTTCGATGTGGCGTCCGCGCAGATCGTGATGGGCGAGCTCACCCGGCTCTACGACGCGGTCCTCGCCGGGGAGGACCTCTCCGGCGAGGCGGTCGTTCCGGTCGCGGCGGTCGCCGCCGACGAACCGCGCCCGGAGAGCTTCCGGTTCTGGCGCGACCATCTGAGCGGATTCGACGCCGGCTCGCTGGATCTGTGGATGGACCGGCAGGGGAGTGCGGAGACGACCCTGAAAGGGTCCACCGTCGCCCACGACCTCTCCGACGAGGCACGGGACGTCGTCCGCCGGCTGCGCAGGGAACTGCGGGCCTCCGAACCCGTCATCCTGCTCGCCGCCTACTACCTGCTGCTCGCACAGCACGGCGCCGGGCCGGACATCGTGATCGGCTCGCCCGCGGACATCCGCGGGCAGCAGGCCGCCGGCGCCATCGGCTACTACGTGAACATCCTGGCGCTGCGTGTCCGGACCGATCCGGCCCAGAGCTTCCGCGCGCTGGTGCGACAGGCCCGGGACGTGTTCCTGGAGGCGGTCTCCCATGTGGACGTCCATGTGGACCTGCTGCTGCCGGAGATCCCGCGGGTCAACTCCGCCTGGAGCACCACGCTGTTCCGGCATATGTTCAACTACCTGCCCGGCGGGCTGTCCGCGGAGACCACCATCGGCGGTCTCCCGGCGCGGGCACTGATGGTCCGCAACGGCTACAGCCGGATGAACCTCGAATTCGACATCCTGTCGGAGAAGGACCGCATCACCGTCGAGGCGCTGTACGGGCTGGAATCCCACCGCCGGGACGATGTCGCACTCCTCCTCCAGCGCTATGACGCGCTGCTGGTCGCGGTCGGCGCCGAACCGGACCGGCCCGTCGGCGAACTGTCCTCGTGGTCGGAACGGGACCGTACGGTCATCGCCGCGGCCAACCGCACCGCCACCGACACCCCGGCCCCGTCCGTGCTGCGCACCGTCGCCGAACGGGCGGCCGCCGCACCGGACGCGGTCGCCCTCGCGGACGGCGACCGGAAGACGACCTACGCCGAGCTGTGGCAGGCGGCCTCGGACACCCGGGAGCTGCTGTGTGCCTCCGGGGTGACCGCGGGCGATGTGGTCGCCGTGGCGGCCCGCCGCGGACCCGAACTCGCCGCCGCGGCCCTGGGCGTCTGGCTGGCCGGATGCGCCTACCTCCCGGTCGATCCCGACCACCCCGCGGACCGGATCTCCTACCAGCTCGCGGATTCCGGTGCCCGTGCCGTACTGGCCGGCGACACGGTGACCCTGCCCGAGGGCACCCCACGACTGGAGATGGCCGGTCTCCGCGCCGTGCGGGGCGGGACCGCCGAACTCCCGGCGGACCCCGACCCGGCCTCCTGCGCGTATCTGATCTACACCTCCGGCTCCACCGGCCGGCCCAAGGGCACCAGGGTCTCCCACGGCAACCTGGCCAATCTCGTCCGGCACTTCCTCGACGAGCTGAAGCCGGGCCCCGGCCAGGTCACGCTGTGGATGACCACCTTCGCCTTCGACATCTCCGCACTGGAGCTGTTCCTCCCGCTGGCCTCCGGCGGGACGCTGGCCGTCGCCCCCGACGAGGCCCGGGTGAACGGCACCCTGCTGAGGGAACTGCTGGTCCGGCACGACGTCGGGATCGTGCAGGCCACCCCCACCACCTGGCGGACGGTGATCGAGCAGGTGGGCGACCAGCTGGCCGGCCGGCGGGTGCTGTGCGGCGGTGAGGCGCTCCCCGCCGACCTGGCGGAACGACTGCTGGAGACCGCCGCCGAGGTCCGCAACGTCTACGGCCCCACCGAGACCACCATCTGGTCCACCGCGGGCAAGCTCGACGCCGCTGACGGGGCGGTGCACGCCGGCACCCCGCTGCGGAACACCACCGCCTTCGTACTGGACCCGGCCGGCCGGGAACTCCCGCTCGGTGTGCACGGCGAGCTGTGCATCGCGGGCGCGGGCGTCGCGATCGGCTACCACAACCGCCCGGAACTGACCGCCGAACGGTTCGGTGAGCACCCCGAGTACGGGCGCTTCTACCGCACCGGAGACCTGGCCCGCTGGCGGGACAACGGAACACTGGAGGTGCTCGGCCGCGTGGACCGACAGATCAAACTGCGCGGCAACCGCCTTGAACTCGCCGAAATCGAGGCAGTGTTGCGGGAGCACCCCGAGGTGACCGGCGCCGCCGTGGTCACCGTCGGCGACCTCAGCGCGGACGCCGTCCTGGTGGCCTTCGTGGTGGCCCACCCCACCGAGGGCATCGTCGAGCGGCTGTGGGAGCACGCCAGGGCGAAGCTGCCCTCGTCGGCGGTGCCGCACGACTTCGTGCTCACCGATGAACTCCCCACCAACGCCAACGAGAAGGTGGACTATCCGCACCTCACCCGGCTGGCCACCGCCCGCCGGGCCGCGGCCGGCCACGGCGCGGCGGCGGAACACCACGAGGACCCCCTGGTCGACGCGCTGCTCTCGATGTTCCGCGAGCTGCTCGGCCGCGAGGACGTCACCGCCGATGCGAACTTCTTCGTCCTGGGCGGGCATTCGCTCCTCGCCGCGCTGCTGGTGCAGCGGATCCAGGAGTCCTTCGGGGCGGAGATGCGCCTCGCCGAGTTCTTCGCACTGCCCACCCCGCTGGGGCTCGCCGCCTTCCTGCGGTCCCGCGGAGTGGAGCCCGGTACCGGCTGAGCACCCCAGGTACCCGCGTCACCAGGCACAGGAACGGCTGATCGAGGAGAGTGAAGAACAATGCCGGCGATGATCATGAACGGCCATTGCAGGTCCTTCAACGGCGACGGAAAGAAGGACCTGCTCGTCCGCCACGACACCAACGGTGAACTGCTGGTCTTCCCGCACAGCGGAAAGTTCGACGGCACCGACACCTTTCTCGAACCGGTCAAGATCGGTGAGGACTTCCACTGGGAGAAGCACCTCATCATCCGGACCATCGACATCCGCGGCAACGGACTGGCCAGTGTGCTCGCCGGCAGCGAGGAATCCGTCAACACCGAGCATCCCCACGGCGTTTACCTCTATGAGAACAAGGGCGGCCTCAACGGCCTGAACACCCTGAGCGAGCCGATCCGGATGTCGGGCCGCCGCGACGACGGCCGGATCTGGGAGAGCATCGGCGTCGCCGACGTCAGCGGGGACGGCAAGGACGACACCTTCGGCCGGGAGAGCGACCTCGGTCATGTGGACTGGTTCCGCAACACCGGCAACGTGGTGGAGAACGACACCTTCGACAAGACCCCGCAGCGGCTCACCGTCACCGAGCCCACCGACTTCCCCTTCGGCATGGCGGACGTGACCGGCACCGGCCGGCTCGACCTGCTGATCCTGCGCGACAACGGCGATCTGTGCGTCTACGAATTCCCGCCCGGACCGGACGGTTTCCTCGGCGACGGAGCGGACCGTGGCACCTGGTACACCGTCGGCAACCTCGGCGCGGACTGGAACCCACTGGAGGACGCGCTCGCGGTGACCGACATCGACCTGGACGGCAACCCCGACCTGCTCGTCCGGCAGCGCGACGGTGTGCTGGTGGCGCTCGCGCACACCGGCACCTTCGACCGGAAGAACCCGATGAACACCTTCCACCCGCCGGTCGCCGTCCTCAAGGACTGCGCGGAGTACCACACGCTCACCTGATCGCCACAGCCCCCTCGGTCGGAGTCCGCGCATGAATGCCCTCGACGAAAACCCCTCGCTGATCCAGAAGTTGCACGGGCTGTCCCGGCCCGAGCAGGACCGGGCGCTGCTGGATCTGGTGTGCCACCACGCCCTCGCCGCGCTGCGCCGCGTCCGGCCGGACGACGCACCGCGGACCCTGGCCCCGGACCGCCCCTTCACCGACCTCGGATTCGACTCGCTCACCGCGGCCGATCTGCATGTCCGGCTGGTGGCGGCCACCGGACTGCCGCTCCCGGTCACCGTGGCCTTCGACCATCCGACCCCGGTGCGGCTGGCCCGGGAGGTGCGTACCGGACTGCTCGGTGCGGACGGCGGGGAGGGCGAGGAGACCGCCTCCGGGCCCCCGGGGCGGGCGGGCGTGGCCGACGAGGCGGACCCGATCGCCATCGTCGGGATCGGCTGCCGCTACCCGGGCGGGATCGGCAGCCCCGAACAGCTGTGGCGGCTGGTCGCCGAGGGGGGCGAGGTCGTCGCCGGGCTGCCCGAGGACCGCGGCTGGGACCCGGAGACCCTGTACGACCCGGACCCGGACGCCCCGGGCAAGACCTACGTCCGCAACGGCGGGTTCCTCTACGACGCCGCGGAGTTCGACGCGGAGTTCTTCGGGATTGGTCCGCGTGAGGCGCAGGCGATGGATCCGCAGCAGCGGCTCGTCCTGGAAACCTCGTGGGAGGCGCTGGAGCGGGCCGGTATCGACCCGACCGCGCTGCGCGGCAGCCGGGCCGGGGTGTTCCTCGGCGCCGAGCCACAGGAGTACGGTCCCCGGCTGACCCGGGCCGGCGGACACGAGGGCTATCTCTCCACCGGCAACACCACCAGCGTCATCGCCGGCCGGGTCGCCTACGCCCTGGGCCTGGAAGGCCCCACGATGACCGTGGACACCGCCTGCTCGGGGTCCCTGGTCGCGCTGCATCTGGCCTGCCAGGCGCTGCGGCAGGGCGAGTGCTCCGTGGCTCTGGCCGGCGGGGTGGCCGTCATGGCCGCGCCCGGCACCTTCCTGTCCTTCTCCCGGCAGCGCGGCCTCGCCCCGGACGGCCGCTGCAAGGCCTTCTCGGCCGACGCGGACGGCACCGGCTGGGCCGAGGGCGTCGGCGTACTCGTCGTCGAGCGGCTCTCCGACGCCCGCCGCGCCGGGCATCCCGTCCTCGCCCTGGTCCGTGGCTCGGCGGTCAACTCCGACGGCGCCTCCAACGGCCTGACGGCACCCAACGGCCCCGCCCAGCAGCGGGTGATCCGCCAGGCCCTGGCCGCCGCCGCACTCGCCCCGCACCAGGTCGACGCGGTGGAGGCGCACGGCACCGGCACCAAGCTCGGCGACCCGATCGAGGCACAGTCCCTGATCGCCGCCTACGGCACCGAACGGTCCGAACCCCTGTGGCTGGGCTCGGTCAAATCCAACCTGGGACACACCCAGGCAGCCGCCGGTGCGGCCGGGATCATCAAAATGGTCATGGCGATGCGGCAGGAACTGCTGCCCCGCACCCTGCATGTCACCGAACCCACCCCCCACGTCGACTGGTCGCAGGGCAAGGTCGCCCTGCTCACCGAGGCACGACCCTGGCCCCGTACGGATCAACCGCGCCGGGCCGGTATCTCCTCGTTCGGTTTCAGCGGCACCAACGCGCACGTCATCCTGGAACAGGCACCGCCCGCGCCCGCGCCGCCGCCCACCACCGCACAACCCCCGGTGCTCGCGCTGCCGGTCTCCGCCCGGACCCCGGAGGCACTGCGGGCACAGGCCGCCCGGCTCACGTCCTTCCTGGCCGGGAACCCCGAGCCGGCCCTCGCCGATCTGGGCCGCACGCTGGCCACCAGCCGGGCCCAGCTGGAACACCGCGCGGTGCTGCTCGCCGCCGACCGCACGGAGCTCACCCGAGGCCTGGACGCCCTGGCCACGGGTGCGTCGGGGCCCGGCGTCTGCCAAGGACAGGCCGGCTCCGCCCCGGTCGCCGTGCTCTTCACCGGTCAGGGCGCGCAGCGGCTCGGCATGGGCCGCGAACTGTACGCCGCCTACCCGGTGTTCGCCCGTGTCTGGGACGAGGTCTGTGCCGAGCTGGATGTCCATCTGCCCGGCCCGCTGCGCGCCGTGGTGTGGGCGGAGCCGGACAGCCCCGAGGCCGCCCTGCTGGACGGGACGCTCTACGCCCAGTCGGCGCTGTTCGCCCTGGAGGCCGCGCTGTTCCGGCTGCTGGAGTCCTGGGGGCTGCGGCCGGACTTCCTGCTGGGCCACTCCCTCGGTGAGGTCACCGCCGCCTATGTGGCCGGGGTCTGGTCCCTGCCCGACGCCGCCGCCCTGGTCGCCGCCCGTGGCCGGCTGATGCAGGAACTCCCGGCCGGCGGCGCGATGGTGTCGGTACGCGCCACCGAGGAGGAGGTCACCGCCGCACTCGGCGCGTTCGAGGGTCGGGTGGGCATCGCCGCGGTCAACGGACCCGCCTCGGTGGTGCTCTCCGGGGACGAGGACGCCGTCACCGAGATCGCCGCCACCCTTGCCGCGCGCGGCCACAAGACCCAACGGCTCCGGGTGAGCCACGCCTTCCACTCGCCGCGTATGGAGCCGATGCTGGACGCGTTCCGCTGGGTCACCCGGGTGATGTCCTACGCACCGCCGAAGATCCCCGTGGTCTCCAACCTCACCGGACGGATCGCCACCGGCGAGGAACTGTGTTCACCGGACTACTGGGTGGACCATGTCCGCGGCGCCGTCCGGTTCGCCGACGGGGTCCGCGCGCTGGCGGACCACGGTGTGGGTACCTTCCTGGAACTGGGGCCGGACGCGGTGCTGTCCGCGATGGCACCGGACTGTGTGTCCGGCGAGGACCGGCCCGTCTTCCTTCCCGCCCTCCGCCGCGACCGCGCGGAGCCCCGGGAGGTCACCGCTGCCCTCTCCCGTGCCTGGGCGCACGGCGCGGACGTGAACTGGGCCGCCTACTACGGCGGTTCCGGCCACCCGGTGGAGCTGCCGACCTATGCCTTCCAGCGGCGGCGGTTCTGGCTGGACTCCGGGGACGCGGAGCTGGACGCGGCCGCACTCGGCCAGGCCGATGCCGCACATCCGCTGCTCGGCGCGGTGATCGATTCCGCGCAGGCGGACACCCGCTCCTACACCGGACGCCTCTCGCTGCGCTCCCACCCCTGGCTGGCCGACCACGCGATCAACGGCGCCGTACTCCTGCCGGGCACCGCCTTCGTCGACCTCGCGCTGCACGCCGGCGACCGCGCGGGCTGCCCCGTCCTCGCCGAACTGACCCTGGAAAGCCCCCTGGTGCTTCCGGAATCCGGTGCGGTACGGCTGCAGGTCGAGGTGGCCGCGCCGGATGAACAGGGCGACCGCCAGGTCCTCGTGTCCTCCCGCGCCGAGGACGATCCGGCCGATGTGCCCTGGACCCGGCACGCCACCGGCCTGCTCACCGCCACCGTCCCGGACCACGACGGACCCGACCTGCGCGTCTGGCCCCCGGCGGAAGCCGAACCGGTCGATCTCGGCGGGCTGTACGACGGGATGGCGCAGCGCGGTTACGACTACGGGCCACAGTTCCAGGGCCTGCGCGCGGCCTGGCGACGTGGGGCGGAGGTGTTCGCCGAGGTCGCGCTCCCCGAGGGAGCCGACAGCGCGGACTTCGCCCTGTCCCCGGCCCTCCTCGACGCGGCCCTGCACGCCCTCGACCTGGGGGAGTTCGTCCCGCGGGACGGCCGGCCCTGGGTTCCGTTCGCCTGGGCCGGGGTGACCCTGCGGGCCGTCGGCGCGACGGCGCTGCGGGTGCGGCTGTCGGCCGCGAGGGACCAGGCGGTCGCGCTGGACCTCGCCGACTCCACGGGCGCCCCGGTCGCCTCGGTGCGTTCCCTGGTCTCCCGGCCCGTCGCCGCCGAACAGACCGCGGCGGCCCGGAAGGGCGTGGTGGCCCGGTCGCTGTTCCGGCTCGACTGGACCACGGTGGTCACCCCGGGCACACCGGCCGGTGACTGGGCACTGCTGGGTGACGGCGACGGCCCACTCGGCCGGGCGCTGCGGGCCGGCGGGGTCCGGCTGAGGAGTCACACCGAGC
Organism: Streptomyces sp. G7(2002); assembly: GCF_028870195.1. Lineage (NCBI taxonomy): Bacteria > Bacillati > Actinomycetota > Actinomycetes > Kitasatosporales > Streptomycetaceae > Streptomyces > Streptomyces sp. G7(2002). The sequence goes on along the minus strand of NZ_CP102609.1, from coordinate 1,479,864 downwards.
TCTCCGCCGTGGACGTACCGGATCTCCTGGTGATGCCCTGTGCACCCGCCGAGGGCGCGCCGCCCGAGTCCGCCCGCCGCACCGCGCACCGCGTCCTCGACCTGCTGCGGTCCTGGCTCGCCGACGAGCGCTTCGCCGGCTCCCGGCTCGCCCTGGTGACCGAGGGCGAGGACTTCGCCGCCTCGGTGGTCTGGGGCCTGGTGCGCTCGGCGCAGGCCGAGCACCCGGACCGGATCACCGTGGTCGATGTGGATTCCTGGACGGCCTCGGGCCCGGCCGTAGCCGGTGCGCTGGCCACCGGTGAGCCCCAACTCGCGCTACGAGAAGGCGAGTTGCGGCTTCCGCGGCTGGCCCGGGTCACTCCACCGGACACCGGTGCGGAGTGGGACCCGGACGGCACCGTGCTGATCACCGGTGGCACCGGCGGGCTCGGCGCGCTCGTCGCCCGGCACCTGGCCGGCACACACGGCGTGCGGCACCTGCTGCTGGTCAGCCGCCGGGGACCGGACGCACCGGGCGTGCCGGAACTGCGCACCGAGCTGGCCTCGCTCGGCGCCACCGTGACCGTGGCCGCCTGTGATGTCGCCGACCGTACGGCCCTGGCCGGGCTGCTCGCCCGGATCCCCGCCGCGCATCCGCTGCGCGCCGTGGTGCACGCCGCCGGTGTGCTGGACGACGGGGTCCTCACCTCGCTGACCCCGCAGCGCTTCGACGGCGTCTTCCGGCCCAAGGCGGACGCGGCCTGGCTGCTCCATGAACTGACCGCGGACCTCGCACTCACCCACTTCGTCCTGTTCTCCTCCACCGCCACCCTGCTCGACGGGGCGGGACAGGCGAACTACGCGGCCGCCAACCTGTTCCTCGAAGCGCTCGCCCGGCACCGGCGGGCCACCGGCCGCCCGGCGACCGCGCTGGCCTGGACGCTGTGGGACGAGGCCGACGGCATGGCCGGGCGGCTCGGCGAGGCCGGTCTGCGCCGCGCCGCCCGGTCCGGTTTCCCGCCGCTTGACCCGGCCGAAGGCCTGGCACTGTTCGACGCGGCGCTCGCCACCGCGGAGACCACCCTGGTCCCGCTGCGGATCGACCCGGCCGTGCTCCGGGCCCGCCCCGGCGGCGTCCCCGCGCTGCTGGCCGGGGTGGTCCGGGCGCCGTCCCGCACCGCAGCCCAGGCCGGGGCCCCGGCTCCGGCCGCGGATTCCCTGGCCACCCGGCTGGCGGCGCTCTCCGCCGAGGAGCAGCGGCGCACCCTGCTGGGCCTCGTACGCGCCCAGGTCGCCGAGGTCCTCGGCTATGACCGCCCGGAGGCGGTGGTCAGCGGGCGGGGCTTCCTCGAACTCGGCCTCGATTCCCTCGCCGCGGTCGAACTGCGCAACCGGCTGACCGCCGCCACCGGGGAGACCCTGTCGTCCACGCTGGTCTTCGACCACCCCACACCCGACGCGGTCGCGGAGCACCTGGCCACACGCCTCATCGCCGGTGAAGCGGACCGGACCGCCTCGGTGTTCGCCGGAATCCGCCGGCTGGAGGCGGAGCTGGCGGCCGTCGCCCCGGACGAGGAGGAGTACGCCGGGGTCGCGGCCCGGCTGCGCGGACTGCTCACCACATGGGCCGAAACCCATCGCCCCGAAGAGCAGGCGCAGGAGTCCGCACTGGGCGCCGCCACCGCCGAGGAACTCTTCGACATCCTCGACAGCGAGCTGGAGGCCGGCAGGTAACGACCAGGAATATCCCACGGCATGTCATCGGTCCCCGGCCTCCCAGGGACCGATGACACCCGGTGGTGCGTCTACCAGCGGACCGGCATCGTATGCAGTCCGAAGACGAAGTTCTGGTACTTGAACGGCAGTTCATCCATCGGCTTGTCGAGCCGCAGGGAAGGCATCCGCCGCAGCAGCGTGCCCAGCCCGATCTCCAGCTCGGCGCGGGCCAGGTTCTGCCCGATGCACTGGTGTACCCCGTATCCGAAGGCGATATGGTGCCGGGCCTTGCGGTGGATATCGAACGTGTCGGGGTCTGCGAAGGCCCGCTCGTCCCGGTTGGCCGAGGCGCTCAGCACGAAAATGCCCTCACCGGCCCTGATTGTCCGGCCGTCGATCTCGATGTCGTCAAGGGCGACCCGGTCGAAGGCGGCCCAGTCCGACACGGAGTGGAACCGCAGCAACTCGTCGACGGCACCGGGCAGCAGCGCGGGGTTCTCGCGGAGTTCGGCCAGCTGCTCCGGGTGCTCCAGCAAGGTCAGCATGCCCAGGGGCAGCATGTTCGCGGTCGCCTCGTGTCCGGCGGTCAGCAGCAGGAAGGCCATGCCCACCAGGGCCGCGCGGGTCAGCTCGCCCGTACCGACCTGTTCGTTGATCAACCGGCCGATGAGGTTGTCGCCGGGTGCTTTCACGGCCGCCTTGACCAGCTCGTCAAGGAAGTCGATCAGCCCCTCCATCGCCGCCTTGACCTGCTCGGGCTCGGCGTTCAGCTGGACCAGCGTCCTGGTCGCGGACTGGAAGTACTCATGATCCTCGTACGGGACGCCGAGTAGCTGACAGATGACCAGCGAGGAGAGCGGCAGACCGAGATCCTCCACGAGATCCCCCTGGGAGCCCCGCGCCAGCATGTCGTCGATCAGCCGGTCGGTGATGCGCTGGACCTCCGGCCGCAGCTGGTTCATCCGCCGTGCACCGAACTCGGAGATGAGCATGCGCCGGTAGTGGCTGTGCCGCGGCGGATCCAGGTTGATGAACTGGCCCTCGTGGAACTGGGCGATCTCCGCCAGCTCGTTGAGCTGCTCGGCGGTGAGCGGCTCCCCGCCGCCCGTGGCCTCGTCGGCCGGCGGCTCCTCGGGCGGCCGGACGCTCGGGAAGCCCGGCCGGCTCGCATCGGAGCTGACCCGCGGGTCGGTCAGCAGTTGCTGCGCCTCGGCATGCCGGGTCACCACCCAGGCGCTCCCGCCGTGCGGCAGTTGTACGCGCACCAGCGGGGAGTCCGCTCGCATACCCGCGTACTCCGGTGGCGGGGCGAAGGGGCAGCGCCGGGCCATGGGGAAGCTTAATTCCTGCACCGACCCGCTGCTGTCAATATCCGTCATGGAATTCTCCCCTCAAGGTAATTGTCAGGCGACAGGCCAGGAACTTATTGCGGAGATGAACAGCCGTCAAGATTCAAAAGATTTTGCCCGGCGAATAGGGGTGGGTTCTCAATTTCACAAACGGCCTCCCGCCGCTTGCGAAGGGCAGGCGAAGAAATGCACCCGCATTACCCATATCGGGCGTCAATTCGGCGGCAGGTGAATAATCGGAAACCCGTCCGCCGTGCAGCGCAAAACCCCTGATCATCTCGCCGGAACGGGTGGGAAGTGCCGACGCAATGAGGTGAATCGTCCCCCGCGGGCACGGCCGGGCCGGTGCGGCCGGCGGGGCGTCCGTCCCGGGCACCTCCGGCGGCCCGCCGGGCGAACGGGGGTAGAGGTAGCTCCACCTTTTCTTGGGACCTAGCTGGGATGTCTCACGGATCGTCTCCGGCCAGCATGGAGCACGTTGAAGAGCCTCGTGGGGAGACCGAACCATGCACCACACCGATGTGACCAGGCTGCATACGCACCACCGAGCCCAGGCCGGGAAGCTCACCGGCCGTCCGCCGCACCTGGGGGAGACGTGAAGCACTCGGCCGAGTCGCCTTCCTCGTCCGTGACCGACCATCCGGAAACGGACGCCAAGGACGAGCAGAAGCAGGTCCCGGAGAACTTCCAGGAACAGCTGGCCTACGCCTGGGAGTACATCGGCGGGGTCTACGGCACGATCCTGACCATCCTGCCGGTCATCACCTACATCGTGGTCAATGCGCTGACCAGCATGTGGCCGGCGATCTGGGCCTCGATCGGCACCGCGGTCCTGGTGGGCATCTTCCAGCTGCTGCGCAAGGAGAAGCTGGCAGCCGCCTTCATCGGCCTCGGCACGGTGCTCATCACCTCCGGCGTCGCCGTCTTCGTCGGTGAGGCCAAGGGCTACTACCTGCTCGGCAACTGGATCACGGTCGGTATCGGCAGCATTCTGCTGCTGTCCGTGCTGGTGCGCCGGCCCCTGATCGGCCAGGTCTGGGCTGCGGCCAACTTCCAGGGAACGTTCTGGCGCCGGGACCGGAAGTCGAAGTTCTACTACGACCTGGCCACTCTGCTCTGGTCGATGCTGAGCTTCTCCCGGTTCGCGGTGGAGCGGTGGCTCTACAACATGGACGAGACCACCTGGCTCGGCATCGCGCGGCTCGTCATGGGCTGGCCGCTGACCTTCTTCGCCGTGATGACCAGCATCTGGGCGGTCCGCAAGGTGGACGGGCGGCGCAAGCTCTACGACCCGAATTACAAGGACCCCAAGCAGAAGGAATCCGGGGAGCGCGACTCGGCGGACGTCGAGACCGCGAAATCCCGCGGAGAATAGCAACGCCGAGCCCATATAGCTCCGTGGGCGAGGCGACCAACCGGTGGATTCCCCTCCCCCGTGTGTCGGCGGCGGTCCGTGACCGTTGCTGTCCAGGGGTCTACACCGCCACGATTTCCGGTCCGCGACAGCGGACCGGAAATCGTGGGTTCCACCCCCGTTGAAGGGCATCCGATATGAGCACGTCGAAGGCGGTCGAGGTCCCGCAACTCCTGGCGGCGTCATACGCCAGGATCTTCGGCGAGGAAGGGACGGCCTGGATCGCCGGGCTGCCGGACCTCGCCGCGGAATTCCTGGACCGCTGGGAACTGGAACTAGACGGCGCGGCCGCGGCAGGGGAAGCCTCGCTGGTGCTGCCGGTGCTGCGCGATGACGGCACACGCGCGGTCCTCAAACTTCAGATGCCCAGGGAGGAGACCCGCGCCGCGGTCATCGGGCTGCGCACCTGGGACGGCGAGGGGATGGTGCGGCTGCTCGACGACAGTCCCGAGAGCGGCACCATGCTCCTGGAACGGCTGGACGGTGCCCGCACGCTGGCCTCGATCGAGGACGACGACGTGGCGATGGGCATCCTTGCCGGGCTTCAGGCGCGGCTGGTCCGTGTCCCCGCGCCGCCGGGACTCAGGAGCCTCGGCGACATCGCCACCGAGATGCTGGAGCAGGTGCCGCGGGCGGTCACGGCTCTGGCCGACCCGGCCGACCGTCAACACCTGCGGGGCTGGGCGTCGGCGGTGGCCGAGCTGGTCGGCGAACCCGGCGACCGGATGCTGCATTGGGATCTGCACTACGACAACGTGCTCGCCGCGGAACGCGAGCCGTGGCTCGCCATCGACCCCGAGCCGTTGTCCGGGGACCCCGGCTTCGACCTGTGGCCCGCCCTGGACAGCCGGTGGGAGGACGTCGTCGCGAAGGGAGACCCTCTGCGCAGGGTGCGGCGCCGCTTCGACCTGCTCACCGAGGTCCTCGACCTGGACCGTGCCCGTGCGACCGGCTGGACGCTGGGGCGGCTGCTGCAGAACGAGCTGTGGGACATCGAGGGCGGCGCGACCACGCTCGCCCCGTCCTCCGTCACCCTCGCGGAAGCGCTGCTGCACCATCAGCCCTGACCGGCACACCCCTCAACTCGACCGTGTGACGGGCTCATAGGGGCGTACGCGCACTGTTAGGGGTTGCCGACGGCACGGCCGGCAAGCACTGTCGTCCGAGGGTTTCACCACGTACGGAAGTCTGAGGGGATGCACACGTGAACGCGCACGCCGATGAGGATCTGTGGGTCCGACGGTTCCATCCCGCGCCCGAGGCCGCGACCAGGCTGGTCTGCCTGCCCCATGCCGGCGGCTCCGCCAGTTTCTATTTCCCGGTGTCCAGGGCGCTCGCCCCGGCGATCGATGTGCTGGCAATTCAGTACCCCGGCCGCCAGGACCGCCGGAACGAGCCCTGCCTGGACAACATCGCGGATCTCGCCGACGCGGTGACCGAGCGGCTGCTGCCCTGGACCGACCGGCCGCTGGCGATATTCGGGCACAGCATGGGCGCCACCCTCGCCTTCGAGGTGGCGCTCCGCCTCGAACAGCGCGAGATCACCCTGCAGGCCCTGTTCGCCTCCGGGCGCCGGGCACCGTCCCGGCACCGCGAGGAGACGGCGCATCTGTACGACGACGCCTCACTGGTCCGGGAGATCAAGGCGCTCAACGGCACCGAGTCCCAGACGCTGGACGACGAGGAGATGCTGCGCGCGGTGCTGCCCGCGATCCGCAGCGACTACCGGGCCGCGGAGACCTACCGCTACCAGCCGGGGCCGCCGCTGAACTGCCCCGTATACGCGATGGTCGGGGAGAGCGACCCGAAGGTGAGCATCGATGAGGCCCGCTCCTGGAGCGATCACACCATGGAGCACTTCGAGCTGCAGACCTACCCCGGCGGGCACTTCTACCTGAACGCTCAGGCGCCCCGGATCATCGAAGCGATCTCCCAAGCGGTGTCGGCGACTTCCGGCACCGCATAACGGTGGCGGCATGAGGGGGCCTGCACCAGGCGGTGCAGGCCCCCTCATGCGGCCCGGAGCCGGCCCACGCTCACTCCGGAAGCCGGACCGGCGCAATCTCGTGGAAGACATCGCCGGGGCCGGGGTTCTCCGGAGCCGTGCTGCCACCGAGGTGGTCGACCACTCCCCAGACCGCGTTCAGCGCGGTGGTCACGGCACCCTCGGCGAACCCGCCGGTCCAGGAGATGTCGTCGCCGCACAGGAAGAAGCCACGATGTCGCGGGTCGAGCTCGTGCTGCATGAAGTGGCTGAACAACCGCCGCTGGTAGCGGTAGTGACCGGGCAGATTGGCCTTGAAGGCGCCCATGAACCGCGGCTCGGTCTCCCAGGTGATCGTCAGCGGTGCGCTGATGAGGTGCGAGCGGATGTCCACCCCGGGGTAGATCTCGCCCAGCTTGGTCAGCAGCAGCTCCAGCCGCTCCTCCGCCGACAAGGTGGCGAACTTCAGCGAGTCGTCGTTCCAGGTGTAGGACAGGCACATCACGCCCGGCCGGTCCGGTCCCGAGTCGAACAGATAGACACTGCGCGGCATCCGGTCCGTGAGGGTCATCCCCATCGCCATCTGGCCGGTGTGCGGATCGGTGTCCAGCCAGAAGGGCCGGTCGGTCAGCACGAACACCTTTGAGGAACCCATGTAGTGGGTGCGTTCGACGGCGCTCCACAGGTCGGTCGGCAGCAGGTCCGGATCGCTGTCCACATGATTGAGCAGGGCCCAGACGTGCGGGCTGAACACCACGGCCGGATAACGGTCCCGGCGGCCGTCGGCGTCCGTCACCTCGTAGCCCTCGGCATCGCGTCGTATGCGCACAGCGGCGGACCGGGGAGATCCCCCGTGCAGACCGGCCAGCGAGGTGCCGGCCGGCCAGTGCGCGAGCCGGTCGGGCCGGTGCGTCCACAGCCCACGGGGCAATTGCTGGGCGCCGCCTTCGATCGTCATCTGGTCGTCGTCCGCCGCGGTGCAGACGACACGGAGGATCTCGATGATGGAATTCGGGAAGTCGGTGTCCCATCCGCCGGTGCCGAATCCGACCTGGCCGAAGATCTCCCGGTGCCGGAACGACGCGAATGCCGGACTGGTGGCGAGGAATCCGTAGAAGGACTGGTCGTCGTACTCCTTGACCAGCTGATTCCATATCGCCTTCAGCACGGGGATATCGCGGCGACGGATCGCGTCCTGCATGCTGGAGAGTTCGGCCCGGTCCTGCAGCGCCTTGGCCCAGGCATCCGCGACTTCCTGGAACTCCGAGGGCAGATCGGCCGCCGACCGCGCCCGGTGCGCGCGTCCTTCCAGATGCACCAGGGTGGCCGGAGTGCAGGGTGCCAGCGGGTTGGGGAACGGCGAGGTACGCAGGCCGAGTTGGTCGATGTAGTGGAACAACGTGGTCGCCGACACCGGGAAACGCATCGCGCCCATCTCGGCCAGCAACTCGGGATGTTCCGGGAACGGCACCGAACGCATCCGCCCGCCCAACTGCTCGGCTTCGTACACCACCGGCCGCAGCCCGAGCCGCATCAGCTCATAGGCCGCGGTCATCCCGGACATCCCGCCGCCGATCACCGCCACCGGAGTGCCGTGCCGGTGCCGGGGCACGGCGCCGAGTCCGGCCGGATGTCGCAGCCAGTCGTCATAGGCGAACGGGAAATCCGGTACGAACATGGTCACTCGTTCCGAACTGGCCAAGGTCATGAGGAAACCTCTCGATCGGTCGCGGTCGGAGCGGATCCCGGTACCACTCGGGTCGGCGTTCCCGCAGATAGGAGTGGCGGCACGCGCCGTACGAAGTTCCTCGTCGGTCACCGGTATTCCCCGGTGGGAACCTAATTTCCGCGCACAATGCGCCACAACCCCTACCGACCCCGGCTTCACAAAGCCGGACCCGCAGACTCCGGCACACCCCCTGAAGGCGATACAGGGGTATCTGGCCCACGAGTTCGCGGCGTATTTTGCGCCCCTTCAGTCCCGCCCGGCCAGGAAGTCTGCGTACGGGAATTCCTTTCCACCGGTCTCACGGTTTCCCGCGGGCGGGCCGACTTCCCGGCGGAATGAGGGCCGGTCACACGGGGCGGCAGCCTGGAGAGGGAAGTGCCGCCTCTATAGACTCGCCCGGTGAGCAGCGAAACCGAGGTGCCGCGTCCGGAGCAGCTGGACGAGGACGACCTGCTGCTGGCCAACGCCCTCCAGGCGGCGCCCCGCGCGACCTGGAGCGAGCTGGGAAAGGTCCTCGGACAGGACGCGGTGACCTTGGCCCGCCGCTGGGAGCGCCTCAGCAGCAAGGGCCTGGCCTGGGTCACCCCCGCGCTGGGCCCCGGACTCCTCTACCGCACCTGCCGGGCCTTCGTCGAGATCCACTGCGAACCGGGCAGTGCCGCCCAGGTATCGGCCGAGCTGTCCCGTCAGCCCCACCTGCTCACCATCCAGCATGTCGCCGGCACCTACGACCTGTTCGCGATCGCCTTCACCCCGGACTTCGCCTCGATGTCCGACTACCTCCTCACGAGCCTGCCCCGGCAGGAGGGCGTCGTCCGCGTCCGTTCCCACCTGGTGACACGCAACTTCCGCACGGGATCGCAGTGGCGCCTGGGCGTGCTGAACCAGCGCCAGGAGCGAGCCCTGCTCCGCACCCGCCCGGAACCGCAGAGCGCCGAGGCCACGGCGTACAGCACCTGGGAGCGCGAACTGATCGTGGCGCTCAGCAACGACGGCCGGATCCGCTACACCGATATCGCCACGGAGCTGGGTGTCACACCCCGGACCGTGCAGCGCCGGCTGAACCGGCTGCTGGGCAACCGCGATCTGCTCCTGCGCTGCGATGTCGCGCGGCCCCTCGCGGGCTGGCCGACCGGCGCCCTGCTGTGGCTCAACGTCCCGGACGAGCGGCTGGAGGAGGCCGGCCGTACGCTCGGCGCCTTCCCGGAGACCCGCAGCTGCGCGGCGCTGTCCGGCGCGAACAACCTGCTGGTCACGGTCACCCTGCACTCGGTGGACGCGCTCCACGACTGGGCCGTGCAACTGCGCCGGGCGCTTCCGTACGCGGACATCGCGGACCGTTCCGTGGTGCTGCGCCAGGACAAGCTGTGCGGTCATCTGCTGGACGCGTGGGGACGAAGCCATGGCGTCGTCCCCCTCGACATCTGGCGTCCGAGCGGCCTCAGCCGGTGAGGCGGGTGGTGCCCGTACGGCCGCCGACGACGGGAACCGCGACGGCCGGCCGCCGCAGGCCCGCACCGAGCGTCCGCTCGATCTGCCGGGCCAGCCGCAGAACGCCGAGGTCGTCGCCGCTGCGCCCGACGATCTGCACCCCTACCGGCAGCCCGTCCGCGGTGAAGCCCGCCGGCACCGACAGGGCGGGTACGCCGAGCACAGTGAACCAGTACATGGAACGCATGCAGTCGAGATAGTTCTCGCTCCTGGTGTCTCCGATGCGCTCCGGCCACAGCTGATCCGCGCTCCACGGCACCACCTGCGTCGTGACCGTCACCAGATAGCGGTACTCGCGGGTGAACTCCGCGAACCGCTGGAAGAGCAGCCCGCGCAGCTTGTGTGCGCGCATCAGACCCGCCGAGGTCGTCGCCAGCCCGTTCTCGATGTCCTGGCGGACCCTGATGCCGAAGGCCTCCGGGTTCGCGGCGTACCGGTCACCGTAGTTGAGCGCCCGGTACCAGCCGCGCAGCGTGCGGAACGCCTCGTCGGCCCCGGTCATGTCCGGGGCCGCGACGGTGACCTTGCGGGAGATCCCGGCCAGGGCCTCGTGCACCGGCTGCATCGCGGTGCGCACGGCGTCGTCGACGGCGAGTTGACCGCCGAGGTCCGCACTCCACGCCACCGGTACGTCCGAGAAGTCGTACTCCAGACCGGCGTTGAACCGGGACGCGTCGCCGAGGCCCCAGGGGGACCGCGGATCGGCCCGCGTCAGCACCGTCATCTGCAGCGCGACATCGTCGACGGTACGGCCGATCGGCCCCTGGATGCTCAGCGGCGCGAACGGATCGTTGGCCGGCCACATCGGGACCGAACCCACCGAGGGCCGCAGCCCCACGACATTGCAGAAGGTCGCCGGGTTGCGCAGCGAACCGCCGGTGTCACCGCCGTCGGCGAGGGCCACCATTCCCGTCGCGACGGCGGCCGCCGCACCGCCGCTGCTGCCGCCGGCCGTCAGGTTCAGGTCGTACGGGTTGCGGGTGGGGCCGAACAGCTCGTTGGTGCTCTGGATGCCCGCACCGAACTCGGGAACATTGGTCTTGCCGACCGTCACGGCACCCGCGTTCACCAACTGCTCGACGACCAAGGCGTCATGGTCCGGCACATGGCCGGCGTAGAGCTTCGAACCGTAGGTCGTCCGGATGCCCTTGGTCGGGGCGAGGTCCTTGTGCGCGACCGGGAGGCCGTGCAGCGGACCCAGCAGCTCTCCGCGTGCGACGGCGGCGTCGGCGCGGGCGGCGAGCGCACGGGCGTGGTCCTCGGCGAGCGTGATGATCGCGTTGACCTTCGGGTTCACCGCGTCGATCTGGGCGAGGTGGGCGTCGAGGATCTCGCGCGCCGACACCTCACGGCGCCGCTGGAGCTCCACCAGTTCCCGGGCCGGCAGCCACAGGAGGTCGTTCTCGGTCACAAAGATCAGCAGTCCTTGCCTTGGTCGATGGGGGATGTGCTCACGGCAGATGGATGGGGGCGCCGGGGCCCAGCGGCAGGTCGAGGAAGTAGAAGCCGGTGAGGATGACGGTCCAGACCGTCGCGAAGGACAGGGCGAACGGGAGCAGCCGGGAGATGACCGTGCCGAGTCTCAGCTCGGGCTGGTACTTCTGCGCCGAGACCAGCGCGAAGTACAGGAAGACCTGCATCGGCGTGATCGCCCCGGTCACGGAGTCGCCGATCCGGAAGGCCGCGTGCATGGCGGCGGGGGACAGGCCCAGCAGCATCCCGGCCGGCACCATGACGGTGCCCAGGATCGACCACAGCGCGGAGCCCGAGGTGATCAGCAGATTCAGCAGCGAGGTCACCAGCACGACCGCGAGCAGGATCCCGAAGCCCCCCAGCCCCGCGGACTTCGCACCGTCCGCGAGACCGATGGCGAAGAGCTTGCCCAAGTTGCTCCACGTCAGCAGATTGATGGTCTGCGCGATCGCGAAGACAAGTACGATGAACCCGGACATGTCCCGCACCGCGCCGATGAGGTGCGGATAGACGGCACGCGCTTCCTTGCCGACCCCGCCGCAGCGGGCGTAGACGACGCCGAAGACGAAGAACAGCCCGGACAGCACGAGGGCGAGGCTGTCGACGAAGGGGGAGGGAGCCAGCACCCCGTCCTCCCCGCGCAGCGGGCTGCCCGGCAGCAGCCAGGCGGTGACGAGCGCGGCGGCGACCGCCAGCGTCACCCCGCCGCTGATCAGCAGCGCCCGGCGCTGCACCGGGGTCGCCAGCGTCTCGGAGGCCGGCCCCTCCGAACCGGAATGCGCCGGATCGTGCTTCGGGTTCCAGGCCGCCAGCCGCGGTTCGAGGACCCGGTCGATGAGGAAGCCACCGACCAGCGGAAGGATCAGTCCGGCCGTCGCGGTGAAGAACCAGTTCATGGCGATATGGACGTGATAGCCCTCGATGCCCGGCAGCAGCTCCGCCGCGCTCTGCGTGATACCGGTCGTGGTCACATCGAGAGTGCCGAGCAGAATCCCTCCGTCGTAGCCGCTCCCCACGCACACGAAGGCACCGAGCAGGCCCGCCACCGGGTGCCGTCCCACCGCCTTGAAGACGATCGCGGCGAGCGACGGCAGCAGGATGTAGGCGGAGTCGGCCAGTACGTGCCCCTGGCAGGCGACGAAGGCGACAAGGTAGGGAACCCAGCGCCGCGACACCCGCAGGAACGCGAACCGCATCAGACATTCCAGGGCGCCGGTGCCCTGGGCGACGCCTATGCCCATCGCGATGACAAGCACCGGGCCGAGCGCGGGAAAGGCCATGAACGAATCCGTGGCCGTGCCAAGGAGATGACTGAGCCCCTCCGGCGTCAGCGCGCCGAGCACCGGCGTCGGCTTCTTCTCCCCCGGCACCTGCACCGTCACATCGAAGGCGGCAACCACCGTCGACACCACGGCGACCAGACCGAAGATGCCGGCGAAGAGCACGAACGGATTGGGCAGCCGGTTGACCAATCGCTCGACCCGTCCCAGCAATCCCTCCAGTGGAAGCGGGTTCCGTTCCAGTGCCTTCATTGCTGCCTGCCTCTCGTCCCGGAGCGTGTCGGCGGTGTGCGTGCGCGCCACTATCGAGGGGGCGGCGCAAAACACCGGAGAGGTGCAGGGGAATGTCCATCCGAGCCGCGATTTCGCAGAAAAACGGCCATCGACTCGAACGTGGCCCTCTGACGCGCTGCTCTGGCATCCGGCTCCGCTTAACATGTCCCCGTCAACTGATCACGGCGGGGGAGCGGGGGAGAGAGCAGTTGGCTTTCTTCACCCTCGAAGCCGAGGCACCGCCCGCCGAATCCGGTCGGCGTGCGCTCGGCTCAAAGCCACATCTGCAAAGGAACGTCATGCGTTTCGCCCGAATACTTGCCACCGCAGGAACCGTTGTCGCCTTGGCGTCGGTCTCGGCTTGCGGTCTGCCCTCCGCGGGTTCACCCCAGGAAGCGGGGGACTTCCTCAAGTCGACGCTCCACTGCGAGAGCATCGACATCGCCTCACCCCCCGAGGTCCAGCGGGTGGAAGCCATGGGTATGACGGGCATCAACGGCGGCGGCGAGTGCGAGGACCCGGCGGGCGATGACGGTGACGTCGACTTCCTCACCATCGAGGACATGGAGGCGTTCCAGACCGCCGTCAAGGGGGACGACGACGAACAGGACGAGCTCATGATCGGCGACGACTTCGCCGTCGACCCGAGCAGCGACGACCAGCGGCATCAACTCCTCAAGGCCGGACTGCTGTTCCTCAACTGCACCCCGGACTTCAAGGCTCCCCCCGGCAAGACGGCGGACGACGGAGAAATCGAGGGCTGCTCCACGACCGACTATTCGGAGGATCTCGACTGACGTCCCCTCGACGGCTCGGCGCGGGCACCGTCCGCGCCGAGCCGTTCCCCGGTCGCGGACGGGCCGCGTGGGTCAGTGGGCGGTGAGACCGCCGTCGACCACCAGCTCGGTCCCGGTGACGAACGAGGACTCGTCGCCGGCGAGGAACAGCATGGCCGAGGCGACCTCATCGGGATGGCCGGCGCGGCGCATCGGGGTACGCACGATGTCCGGCTGCTGGTCGCCCTGCTCGTCCAGGAGCTCCTGGATCATCGGCGTGGCGATGACACCGGGGTGGACGGAGTTGACCCGCACTCCCTGACGGGCGTACTCGACGGCCGCGGTCTTGCTGAGCAGGCGCACCGCGCCCTTGGACGCCTGGTAGGCCGCGGCTGCTCCGCTTCCCACGAGCCCCAGGACGGACGAGGTATTGATCACCGAGGCGTTGCCGCTGCTGCGCAGCAGCGGCAACGCAGCCTTCATCCCGAGCCAGGTGCCCTTCTGGTTCACGTCGATGACGCGGTTCCACATGTCTTCCCGGGTGTCCTCGATACCCGGCCAGTCCAGGATGCCCGCGACGTTGACGAGAACGTCCAGAGTGCCGAATCGCTCGCGGACGGTGGTGATCACGCCATCCCATTGCTGGGCGGACGAAACATCCAGACAAGCGGAGACGACTTCCGTCCCGGTTTCCTCCAGCTCCTCCGTGAGCGCCGCAAGCGGCTCCGGCCGGACATCGGTAACGACCAGCCGCGCGCCCTCCCGGGCGAACAGCCTGGCCGTCGCGGCGCCGATTCCTCCCGTCGCCCCGGTGATCAACGCGACCTTGCCGTCCAGTCGTTGCCCAGTCATGGCGGTGTCGTCCCCTCTCTCGGCCGTGGTGCGCTGGGGCAGTACCGCCCGCGCTCGGCGTGTCGGACCAGACGGCAGCAAGCGTCAACGCCGTTCTCACCTGCCCGCGGCACGACGCCCTCCTCCCGCCCGCTGCCCGTCCCTTTCGCCACCCAGCCTGGACGCCCCGGAAACCGCTGACCAGGACGCGTGCTGCCTGGGTGCCACACACCGGGGCAGGGCACCGAGCACCTTTCCGCCGCTACGGGAGGGCCTGTTGGCGGGTCTGTCGGTGGGTCTGTCGGCGGGTCGCCGAACCGCCTCCGCTTGCGGTCAGCGCCTCCGATTCTGAAGGGTCATCGCGAGCATCGGAGCGCTTGCCCTACTTGGAGGCGAACGCGGAGCGCATCCGCTTGCCATTCACGATCACGACGACACCGGTCAGGAGGACTCCACACAGGCCCTGTTCCATCTTCAGCCACAGCGGAAATGTGCCGGGCAGCGCGATGATGACCGCGATGACCACCACCATGACGCCCGAGGCCAGCCGTAGTCGGAGGTAAGAGCGGCGGTCGCCGCGGACCGTCCGAGCGGCGAACGAGGCCATGAGCAGGGACGTGGCTACGACGACGGTCGCTCGGCCCCAGACGGCCTCGGTCACGATGCTGGGGTGATGGCGCAGCAGGACGACCGCGATGAGCGTGAGCACGCTGAGACCGGCGTAGCACCCGACGAGCAGTGTGGTGCTGCGGAAAGCCTGTCGGATGCGTGGATGGCTCAAAGGCTCGTCGGAGACCCCGGCGGGGTGTGTCCTGAGCGTGTTCATGATGCCCCTTCCTCGTCTTTGCCCCGCCGCTCTCGGCGGCCGCCACCAGGATCCGGCCCGCCTGCCGCCCGTTCATCGTGCCCCCGGACGAGTCGCACTCCTGCCGATCTCAGGGGCCTGCCGGGGCTGCCCCGTAATGGCTCCTCGCCGGTGCTTTCAGGGAGCGCCAGACCGCGTCATGTCAGTGGGGTGTGGAGGTGTGGTGCGCCGGGGCCGCGGGGCGAGGGGTGAGTCGATAGGAGTCGCCGTGGGATTGCACCAGGCCGCCCGTGGGGGAGGGGAAGTGGGTGCCGAGCATCAGGGTGCCGGTGTCGGCCAGGGAGGCGAGGAGGCGGTGTCGGGTGGCGGCTGCTTGGTGGGGGTCGCTGTCCACGCAGCTGCCGATGCCGGGGTGGAGCAGCTGTACGGGGTGATGGATGCAGTCGCCGGTGATCAGGGCGGTGGCCGTGCGGCCGTGCAGCTCGACGGCGAGGTGGCCGGGGGTGTGTCCGGGGGTGGGGATCAGGCGGATACCTGGCGCGATCTCGGTGCCCTCTTCCGGGATGTCGACGAGGTCGAGAAGGCCGGCGTCCTTGATGGGATGGACGGAGTCCCGGAACATCTGCCGCCGGGCTTCGTCCATGTCTGCCGTCGCCCAGTAGTTCCACTCCGTTCGGGCCGTCAGGTAACGGGCGTTGGGGAAGGTGGGCTTCCATGTGTCGCCGTCGGCATACGTGTTCCACCCGACATGGTCGGTGTGGAGGTGTGTGAGGATCACGAGGTCGATGGTCTGCGGCGGGAAGCCGGCCGCCTCGAGGCGCGCGAGGTAGTCGCTGTCGAGGTTGTTCCAGGCGGGGTTGGCGCGTGTTTTGCCGTTGCCGATACCGGTATCGACGAGGACGCGCAGGCCGTCGGCTGAGAACGCGAAGCTGTGGCTGCTCAGTCGCAGGGTGCCGGCCTCGTCGGCGAAGTCGGGCCGCAGCCAGGGTGCTTGGTCCACCACGTCAGGGGTGGCTGCCGGCAGCAGCCAGGGGCCGGTCTGCGGGGGCAGGGCCACCTCGTCGATGCGGTGGACGGTGAGGTCCCCCAGGTCCCAGGCCGGGGACGTGCTGCTGGATGAGGGTGTCGAGTGGCTGTGCATGCGGCGTTTCCGTTCCTTCGCTCGTACTTGACGCGGGAGTTGGCAGTGAGAGTTGACGGGCCCCCGCGGGAGCCCAGAGAGCCCCTCGCCGTAAACGCTATTTATTTGCTTTAGGTGACGCTAGCCCCTACCGTCGACTAAGGCAAATCTTTTGCTTTTGTCGTGGCGGTCGCCGGACCGCCGCTCCGCAACGCACCCTGCACGCACACGAAGGGCATCCATGAGCGCCGTCGAACTCACCCCCGCGGAGGCCGCCCGATGGGCGCTCCGCGCGGGGCTCCCGCTGGAGAGCGAGCGTCACGCCGAGGTGGCCGCCGCCGCGAACCACATCCACGCCGTGGTGAGCACCTTGCGTGAGCTGGACTTCGGGGAGACACCCCCCGCCACCCACATCGTCGAAGGGCAGGCCAACGATGCGTCCCTTTGAACTGACCCTCGGCGAGGCGGCCGACGCTGTGGCGAACGGGGAACTGTCGCCGGTGGAGCTGACCCGTTCCGTGCTCGAACGCATCGAGGCTGTCGAAGAACGGCTCGGGTCGTATGTCGCCGTGACGGGTGAAGCGGCGCGGAGGTCGGCCGCGCTGGCGGAGCGCGAGATCGCGGCCGGCCGGTACCGCGGCCCGCTGCACGGCATACCGTTCGGGCTGAAGGACCTCATCGATGTCGCCGGTCTTCCGACCACGGCCAGTTCCCGGGTGAGGGAAGGGCATGTCGCGCAGGCCGACAGCGCGGTGACCAGGAGCCTGTTCGACGCCGGCGCGGTGCTCCTGGGGAAGACGCATACGCACGAATTCGCTTACGGGCTGACGACACCCCAGACGCACAACGCCTGGGACCAGGGCCGCGTCGCGGGCGGGTCGAGCGGTGGTTCCGCGGTCGCCGTGGCCGCGGGAGCGGCCACCTTCGCCCTGGGTACGGACACCGGAGGTTCCATCCGCGTACCCGCGGCGCTGAACGGAGTCGTCGGGCTCAAGCCGACCTACGGCCTCATCCCCCGGGACGGTGTGACCTCGCTGTCCTGGTCCCTGGACCATGTCGGTCCGCTCACCCGTACGGTGCGGGACGCGGCGCTGGTGCTCTCCGCGCTGGCGGGGCACGACGCCGAGAATCCGGCCGGCCTCGGTGCGGCGCGGCCCGACCACCCCCTCCCTCGGGAAAGGGACTTGAAGGGGAGGGACTTGAAGGGTCTGCGGATCGGAGTGCCCGCCAACTACTACTTCGACCGGATCGGTCCCGAGGTCGAAACCGCCGTACGACGCGCCATCGCCCAGATGTCGGACCTCGGGGCCGACCTCGTCGAGGTCGAGATCCCGATGGTCCGCTACATCCAGGCGATCCAATGGGGCCTGATGGTCCCGGAGGCGACCGCCTACCACGAACGAGCTCTACGGTCGGTCCCTGAGCGGTATGGGCCGGACGTCCGGGTGCTGCTGGAGGCCGGCGAGCTCCTTTCGGCCGGTGACTATCTGCGGGCCCAGCGGGCCCGTACCCTCATGCGCCGGGAGTGGGGGCGCCTGTTCGAGCAGGTCGATGTGATCGCTGCGCCCACGGTGCCGATGACGGCCGCCGAGGCCGGTCAGGACACCGTGGAATGGCCGGACGGTACGACGGAGAGTGTCTCCGACGCATATGTCCGTCTGTGCGCGCCCGCGAACATCACCGGGGTCCCGGCGCTGACCCTGCCGGTCGGCCGCGATCACGCGGGCCTGCCCATCGGGATGCAGCTGATGGGGCCGCCTATGGGGGAAGCCCTTGTGCTGCGGGCCGGGCATGCCTACGAATCGGTCCGGAGCGAGCCGGGTGAGGTGGCAGTGGTGACGGCCTGAGGGGCGGACGCAGGGCGCGCTGGTGTGCAGCGGCCGGTCCGGCAGTAAGTGCGCCCGCGCCGCGCCCTCGGCGGAGGCTGGGCTCTCCGCGGGCGAGGCCTGCTACTGCTGAGAAGAGGCTTCAGGGAGGGGCTTCAGGGAGGCCCCCACCCCTGACGCAACGATTTTGCTTTAAGGTGGTGTCATGAGTCCCAAGGCCATGGCCCGCCCCGGCGGGCGCAGCGCCCGCGTCCAGGAGGCGGTGCACGCCGCGGTGCGGGAACTCGAAGCCGAACAGGGCCGCGCTTCACTGACCGTACCGGCGGTCGCGGCCCGCGCGGGTGTCACCCCGTCGACGGTCTACCGTCGCTGGGGCGATCTCCACGAGCTCCTGTCCGACGTGGCGGTCGAACGCCTGCGCCCCGAGGAGCCGCCCGCCGACCACGGAAGCCTCCACACGGATCTGGAGTCCTGGGCCAGGCAGTTCCTCGACGAGATGGCGTCACCGTCGGGACGCGCCTACATTCGCGACGCGCTCCTCGGCGACCCTGACGGCAGCAATGCCGGCCAGTGCTCGGCCTACGCCGCCGACCAGATCGAGGTCATCCTCGCCCGGGCGAGGGGGCGCGGCGAAACCGTTCCCGACGTGGACGTCGAAGCAGTCGTGGACCACGTCGTGGCCCCGATGATGTACCGCATCCTGTTCCGGCCGGGCCAACTGACCGTTTCGTACGCGGATCACCTCGTGCGCGCTGTCCTCACCTCACCCGTCTCGCCCGACTGACGGAGTGAGACGCCGTCGCCGTCGCCACTGCCGTACCGGCGGTGATCCGTGCCGACCCGGCTCAGCGAGCGGGCCTGATGTGCCGGCACATCACGAACCATCCCCAGCACAGGAACGTGCGACTTTGGTTGCGGCACATCGAGACGAAAGGTGGTGTCGCCGGCAGGAGGGGTTGCTTAACGTGGCTGCGTGACAGGTGTGGAAGGTATGGAGCGGGTGAGGCGCGCTCGCCAGGCGCCGGCGGCGAGGCTGCGTGGGGCGATCCGGCGGATGGCCGATCCGGGCAGGGCTCTCTTCGATCCCGGGATGTGGCCGCACGGGCGCATCGTGGGCGAACTGCTGCTGAGCGTGGTGCTGGGGACGCTGGCGGCGGGGATCGAGTCCCTGCGCAACGGGGGCGCGGTACAGATCGTGGCCGTCGCTCTGGCTGCCGGACTGCTGTTGCAGCTGCGCCGGGTGCTGCCCGGGACCGTACTTCTGGTGACCGTCGTGAGTTCGGCCGCGTTCGCCGGTCTCGCCCCGCTGACCCCACTCGTCGGCTGGTCGGCCGGGCGCCGGATCACCGGGGTCGGCAGGGCGACCGGCACCTTCGCCCTTGCGTATGCCCTCAGCTTCGGCCTGGAACTCCAGCAGGAGTTGCCCCGCATCTCGCCGGCGATTCTGTTCGTCGGCGTCCTGGTGACGCTGGTCGCGACCGTCGTGCCCGGCCTCGCCGGCCGCTACTGGTCGCAGCGCCGCACCCTGCTGGACACCCTGCGGGAGTACAACGCCCAACTGCTGCGCGAGCGCGCGATGATCGCCGGACAGGCCCGGATGCGCGAGCGCCAGCGCATCGCGCAGGACATGCACGACAGCCTCGGCCATCAGCTCGCGCTCATCTCGGTGCACACCGGAGCGCTGGAGGTGGACCGCGAGCTGACCGGGCGGCAGCGGGAGGCCGTAGGGGTGCTGCGGGAAGCGTCGGTGGGCGCGATGCACGAGTTGCGCGAGGTGGTGGGGCTGCTGCGGGACGGCACCCACGGCCCCGGGGACGGGGCCACTCCCTCGGCGGCCACCGGGGGTGCCCCGACTCCTGCCCTCGAGGCCATGGGGGAGGAGGACGCCAAGGCGTCTGCGCGAGGGGTGGCAGGCATCGAGCGCCTGGCGGAGGTGTCCCGGAGCGCGGGTACTGCCGTGGAGCTGCGGCGCTCGGGCGAGGTGCGTCCGCTCGCCCCGACCGCCGATCACGCGGCGTACCGAATAGCTCAGGAGGGCCTGACCAACGCCCACAAGCACGCTCCGGGCGCCTCGATCACCATCGAACTGCGCTATGAACCGGACTCGTTGGTCGTGGAGGTCGCGAACGGTCCCGCGCCCGGGACCGCGGACGACGGCCGGAGCGTGGTGAGCGGCGGCCAGGGCCTGACGGGGCTCGGGGAGCGGGCCCGGCTCGTCGGAGGCATGGTGCATGTGGGCCCGACGGCCGACGGCGGCTTCCGGCTGGCGGGGGTGCTGCCGTACACCTCGTCGGAAGCCGGTGCCACGCGCCCCTCGCCCGGCAGGGCGACGGCGACGTTCGTTGATCCAACAGGCGACTTTCGGCAGCAGATTTCGGCGGGTTCGCCCGGCGAAGGTGATCCGGTCATCGACTGGAACGGTCTGCCGAAGGAGCTGACCAAGGCAATGAGCACGGACAAGAGAAGCAGCGGCATAGCCATCGGTTGCGGGGTGGCGGCACTGATCGCCCTGCTGGTGGTGATCGGCGTCGTCGTCGGTGGGGTCTTCCTCATGAAGGAAATGGACACGGTAATGATCGAGCCGAAGGAGTACGCGGCGGTGAAGGTGGGCCAGTCCGAGGCCGAGGTGCGCAAGCGGTTGCCCGACGGCTCCTCGTTCCTGGCCGAAGGTCTGGACAAGGGCGCACCGCCCGTGCCCGAGGGGGCGAAGTGCCTCAGCCTCAACTCCTCGGAATTCGGCAGCAGTTGGGAGAAGGATCCCGTCTTCCGGTTCTGCTTCAAGGACGGCAAGTTGATCGAGAAGAAGTCCTTCGAGGTCAAGGCGTAAGGGCGGAACGCTCGCCGTGATGTCCCGGCGGGCGGCCTGATCGGGGATGATGGCGAACGGCCGCAGCTATGACCGTTCAAGAGGGCGCAGGAGACTCGTGATCAAGGTTCTCGTCACGGATGACGAGCCGCTCATTCGGGCGGGCATCAGGATGATTCTCACCTCGGCCGATGACATCGACGTCGTCGCGGAGGCGGCGAACGGCCGCGAAGCGGTCGAACTGGCCCGGGCCCAGCGCGTGGATGTCGTGCTGCTCGACATCCAGATGCCGGTCATGGACGGGCTGACGGCCCTGGCCGAACTCCGCCGCGCCGTCCCCGATGCGCGGGTGCTGATCCTCACCACCTTCGGGGAGCAGCAGAACGTGCTGCGAGCGCTGGCGGAGGGCAGCGCGGGTTTTCTGCTCAAGGACTCGGCGCCCGCGGAGCTGATGCGTGCGGTACGGGCCGCCGCGGCCGGAGATGCGTATCTGTCGCCGGGCGCCACCCGCCATGTCGTGGACTCGCTGGCGTCCGGCCGGAGCGTGCTCCGTTCCGATCAGGCCCGCCGTCGGCTGGAGACCTTGAGCGACCGTGAGCTGGAGGTTCTGGCACTGCTGGGCGAGGGCCTCTCCAATGCGGACGCCGGCCAGCGGATCCATATGAGCGAGGCCACGGTCAAAACGTATGTGAGCCGGATCCTGGCCAAGCTGGGTTGCGAAAACCGAGTACAGGCCGCACTCCTGGCACGCGACGCCGGCCTGGGCACCTGAGCCCAGCGGCGATACCGCCCGCCGCAGGGCCGGGGAGCAATCGGCAGGATGACTGCTCCCCGGCTCTGGACGGCGCCGCCATCATGCCCTCAGGTGACCGAGGCGGATGTCAGGGACCTGTCATGCATACGTATAGAACTTGGTGTGGTCCAGCAGGTCCGCCGGGGTGACGTCGTTCCATGGCTTCATCGTGTCGTGGAGGTCGACGACATCGGGTGTGTTGCCGGTCGGCAGGTAGCCCGACTTGGGATGCAGCCGCTGCCAGTCGGCCCAGAGCTTGTCGATGAAGCAGTGGTGCAGCCAGAAGACCGGGTCGTTGGGTGAGGAGCCGGTGGTCATCTGCCCGCCGACCCAGACGTGCACCCGATTGTGCAGATTCGGACCGCGCCAGCCCTCGATGTTGTTGCGGAAGCCGTCGGAGGAGCTGTTCCAGGGCGCGGTGTCGTAGACCGGCATGGCGAGCACCCGGTCGACCTCGGCTCGGGTCGGCAGTTCGCGGACCCCGGTGCCGAGCGAGCGGCGCAGGAACGTCCGGCCGTCCACCCGTATGTTCATCGGCCACTTGCCGTTGCCGAAGGCGAACGCCCCCGAGGTCACCCGGCCGTCGCCGCTCCGCCCGTCACCGCCGAGGAAGTCCTCGGCCCACAGGGAGCTGCGGGAGGTGCGGTCGACGGTCCAGTCCCAGTAGGGGAGCATGACCGACGGCGTGATGCTCTGCAGGGCCTGTTCGAACTGCAGCAGGAACCTGCGGTGCCAGGGAAGGAATGACGGTGACCGGTGGCCGGTCCGCTCTCCGTTGTCGGTGTCACCGATGATGAAGGCGTTGTGGGTGCTGATGAACTCGTCGTAGCGGCCGCTGCGCTTGAGCTCCAGCACCGCATCGATGAAGTTCCGCTTCTCCGTGGCGGTGAGGTCCGCCTGGTTCTTCCGGTCTGCCATGTCGAGGACTCCTCGGTGGGGGGAAGGGCAGGGGCAGGTCTCAGCCGGTGACGACGGGGACCAGGTCGGCGCCCTGGAGTTCGCGAACGCCGGCGCGCGCCAGGGCACGTGGCGTGGTGAACGTCTCGTAGTGGTTCACCAGACTTATCCAGGTGCCGTCCGCGTTCCGCATCACATGGAGGTCGTCGTTGTCGATGCGGACGACGAAGTCCATCCCCTCGTGGGGCCCGGCGGCCCGGCCGGCGTGGTGACCCCCGTGGCCTCCGTTCTGCGAGCCTCCGTCGTCAGCCGGCCAGCCCTCGATGTGCCGGCCCTGGTACATCTCGTCGAAGGGCTCCGGCATCTGGTGACCACCGGAGGGCCCGTGCCCGGCTGAATTTCCGTGGCCGTCCGCGGGGCGGGCGGCAGCGGTGTCGGCGTAGGCGGCCGGTCCGGTGAGCACCGCTCCGGTCAAGGCCGCGGCGCTGCCGTGCAGCACCTGGCGTCGGGTGGGACGCGACATGTTCCACTCCTCTGTTCGTCTCGGCTCGTCCTCCGGGTCGGGACCGCAGAGGATTCGGTTCGTCGAGCCGGCGCGCCGACCATCGGCCCGCGCCGCCACATGCTGACAGGGACGACCGGATCATCAAGTTGCACCGGCGAGTGGGACAAGGAACGAGACAACACCTGGGCGGAGGTGCAGGATTCAACGGCGCGGATCGTGCTCATGCCCCGCCGCGGCGCACCGCGGAACCGGATATTCCGCGATGTCGGCCGTCCTCCACCGCAGATCCTTTTCTTGCAGCATCGAAACCATGAGACCCCGCACGGCCGGAACTCGGCGCGAATACAGGGGGCTTCGGACGGCGGGGGTTTGAGGCCCCGGCGTTGCTACACAACGTGTCAGCGAACCAGCACTTGGAGTCTCGGATGTTGAGCCCGGCCGCCCCGGAACGATCACCACGGCGCCCATGGGTCGGAAGCCCGTGAAGTGCCGCCGTGAAGGGGCAAGGGGCAAGCGGCAAGGGCCCCCGCCTCATCACGAGACAGGGGCCCTTGCGTGTGGAGCGCCCGGCAGGCCTTGCACCTGCATTTCCCGCCGGCTGGCGGGCGTCTTTCCTTGGACCACAGACGCGTGACTCCGTGTGCTGCGCCGGAGTTACACCATGATCATACATGCTCTGCGGGACTCGGTGTCCCCGCGCCCGCCGCGCAAAGAGGCAGCGCTGCAACGTCATGGAGCGTTCGCCGGTGCAGCCGTCCCCGTCATGGCAGAGTCATGCCCATGCAGACCTTGAGGCTTGGGCGGCGCAGACGCGTCGCAGTCGCCGCTCTCCTCCTCGGCGCCGTCATATCTCTGACCGCCTGCGGTGAGCAGCGCGGCACCAGCGCGGCGGCCGGTGCCCCGAGCGCATCCCCGAGCGCATCCCCGAGTTCCCGCCCCAGTTCACCCGGCGCTTCCCCCTACGTGGAGCCCGGAGTGGTCGACGGCGCCCCGCACAACGGCGACAACAACGCCTACCGCCGCTCCGGCGAGATGTCCCCGGCCGGCGCGAAGGAGGCGCAGAAGGAAGCCGACCGCATCGAGCCCGTGCTCAAGCGGCTCTGGAGACAGAAGAAGTGGGACCCCAAGAGCGTGCGCGCGGCACTGCTCCAACTCGGGTACGAGGAGGAACGGACCGGTCCGAAGGGCGAGCGCCACGGCGGGAACCTCACCGTACGGGCGATGGACCCGCGCCACGAGGCCGACCACTACGTCACCCCCGAGGGCGCCCAGGTCGGCCTCCGCGTCCGCAAGGACGCCTGCGTCACGGCATTCGTCCAGAAGACCAACTACGAGGTCAAGACCAACGGCCCATTCATGGAAACCGGCTGCTTCGAACCGCCCTCCGGCCACTGAGGGTTGGTGCGGGGCGCGAAGAGGGCGGCGAATGGGGCGCCATGGGCGGGAGACGCGGATCCTGGGCCTGCTGACCCGCTGTATGCCGGGAGTGGAGCCGTGAGGCCCACCGCGGACGAGCACCGCCGAGGACAAGTGTCCGCCTCCAAGTCCCCAGGTCCCCAAGCCCCCCACCCTCCAAGTCCCCAAGTCCCCAAGTTCGCACGGCGTCTTCTGTTTCGTGGTGCTGCTCACAGCCTGAGTGCAGCCTGCGTGGCGTGCGTTCGGTTGCGGGCGGATCCGGGACAATGAGGGACAGAAGAACGCCGAAATGGGCGCTGACCTGGGGGAATGATGACTCCCTGGAACGCTGTCCCGGAGCGGCGGAACGAACAGGGGAGCAGGGTGGGGACAGAGACAGAGGGGTTTGCGGGGCTGCTGCGTCTGTTGAAGGAGCGCTCCGGTCGCAGCTACGGCGTCCTCGCAGGGCAGTTGCATATGAGCGTGTCCACGTTGCACCGGTACTGCAACGGCGATGCCGTGCCGATGGACTTCGCGCCCGCCGACCGCCTCGCCAGGCGGTGCGGGGCGACAGCGGACGAACTGGTGGAGCTGCACCGGCGCTGGATCCTCGCCGATGAGGCACGAAGACGGAGTCGTGCGACGTCCGCCGCCACCAAGAACTCGCCTGCCCCGGCCGCCTCGTCGACGGATGAGCCGGCCACCTCGTCGACTCATAAGGCAGATGCGTCGGCGGATGCGGCCGGGGCTTCTGCTGCTGCGGCAGACACGTCCGTAGGTATGGCCGGGTCTTCAGTGGCTGCGGCGGACACCTCCGCCGATACGGCCGTACCTGCCGCCCCTGCGGCGGACACCTCCGCCGCCGAACCGCACCGCGCCCCCGGCTCGTCACCCGCACCGCACCCGCCGCACTCACCACCCGCCCCGCACACGCAGGCCGCACCGGACTCACCCGCCACACCCGCCACACCCGCCTCAGCCGACGAATCGCCCACCGACGACGAGCAGGAAGTGGTCGCGGGGCCGATGGCGGTCAGGCGTGGTCCGGGGCGGCGTGCCCTCCTTCGTATTGTCCTGGCGGTCAGTGCGGTGGCAGCCGTTGCCGTACCGGCGGCCTTAGCCGTCGAAGAGCGCACGACGGTCGGTTCCCCGAGGAAGAGTGCGCAGGGCGAAGGCCGGACGCCGGCTGCCGGCGGTGCTTCCACGCGGCGGCCGGAGAGTCCTTCACCGGGTCGCAGCTCAGAGGACCGGCATCCGGCCCCTGACAAGAAGGCGCGGCCCAGCACGCCCGGCTCGGCACGGTCCGACGGCTCCCGCGCGAGCAGGGCCCCGGATGACGTCCGGGGCGGTGCGGCTCCGCAGGTCGGCATCAGCTCGTACAACTGGGATGAGCCCTGTGGCGTCAACTATCTCCTCCAGCAGACCCCGGACCATGTCCCGCCACCGCCGCGCGCACCGCAGGACACCCGTGACTGGGCCCGGGCGCTGGGCGGTATCGGCGGCGGTCACATGCTGCTGCAGCTCACCGCAACGGGCAATACGGACGACGCCGTGGTGCTGACCTCCCTGAACGTCCGGGTGGTCGGCAAGCGTGCCGCGCTGTCCTGGCCTGTCTACGCGTTGGGTGACGGCTGTGGCAGTGGTGTCACCCCGCAGACCTTCGACATCGACCTGGACGACTCCCAGCCGCTGGCGAAGCCCGTGGCCGGACAGGACGGCGACGTCGTGGTGCCCGCGAAGAACTTCCCCTTCAAGGTCTCCACCAGGGATCCGCAGGTCCTGAACCTCAACGTGCACACCGAGGGGCATGACGTCAGCTGGTACCTGGAAATCGGCTGGAGCAGCGGCGGCCAGCAGGGCACGGTGCGTGTGAACGACGGGGGAAAGCCGTTCCGTACGAGCGCGATCGATGGCCGTAAGAAGTATGGCTACTGGCCGGAAAAGAAACGCTGGAATCTGCAATGAGCCGGGAGCCCACCCGCCCCGGTCATGAGGGTGCGGGCGGGCTCCGGCTTGACACCTGACGTGTAGTCAGGTTCCGGTGTGGTTGCGGGTGCGGGGAACGACGACCGGTGAGGCGTCGCCGGGGGCCCGCAGGATGTCGGCGTCCAGTGCGTAGAGGTCCTTGACCAGGGCCTCGTCGACCGTGTCGCGGGGCTCGCCGTGGGCGATGATGCGGCCGGCCTTCATCGCGATGAGGGTGTCGGCGTAGCGGGCGGCGGCGGCCAGGTCGTGCTGCACCATGACGACGGTGCGGCCGGCGGCGGCGACCTCGCGGACGAGTTCGAGGACATCGACGACATGGCCGAGGTCGAGGGCGCTGGTGGGTTCGTCGAGCAGCACCACGGGGGTCTGCTGGGCGAGCACCATCGCGAGCCAGCAGCGCTGGCGCTGGCCGCCGGAGAGCCGGTCGAGGCGTTCGGCCGCGAGCCCGGTGGTGCCGGTGGCCTCCAGCGCCTCGCGTACGGCGTGCTCGTCCTCGCGCGACCACTGTCGCAGCAGGCCCTGGTGGGGGTGGCGGCCGTAGCGGACGAGCCCGGCGACCGTGACGGCTTCGGGGGCGCGCGGGGACTGGGGCAGCAGGGCGATACGGCGGGCGGCCTGGCGCCGGCTGAGCCGCCATATGTCGGCGCCGTCGGCGTGGACCTCGCCGGACTCCGGGCGGTGGAGCCGGGCGATGGTCCGCAGCAGAGTGGATTTGCCACAGCCGTTGGGTCCGACGATCGCGGCGACCTGCCCGGCGGGTAGGGCGAACTCGGCTCCCTCGACGACGGTGCGGCCGGAGTAGCCGGCCCGCAGCGCACGCACGGCGAGCCCGGGAGTTGCGGTCATGCTGGTCATGCCTTTCCGGTGGTCCGGTCCGAGCGGAGCAGGACCCAGAGGAGGAAGGGTCCGCCGAGGACGCTGGTGACGACGCCGACGGGGAGTTCGACGGGCGCGGCGACGCGGCCCAGCGCGTCGGCCGCGGCGATGAGGGCGGCGCCGGTCAGCGCGGAGCCGAGGACGGGGACGCGGGTGGGGCCGCTGAGCCGCTGGGCGAGGATCGGGGCGGCGAGGGCGACGAAGGCGATGGGCCCGCCGACGCCGACCGCGATTCCGGCGAGGGCGACGGCGAGGGCGAGGGCGACGGCCCGCACCCGACGCAGGTCGACGCCGAGGCAGGCGGCCATGTCGTCGTCGAAGCGCAGCAGTTGCAGCCGGTGCCCGGCCATGAGGGCGAGCGGTACCAGGAACAGCAGGGCGGTCAGCAGCGGTGTCCCCACGCTCCCGTCACGGCCGTTGAGGCTGCCCACGGCCCACAGGAACACCCCGCCCGCGGTGTTGTCGTTCTCCCGCGACATGATCAGGTCGCTCACCGCCCCGATGAACGTGGAGACGCCGATGCCGACCACCAGGAGGCGGTAGCCGCGGCTGCCCGCACCACCCGCGCAGAGCACCACCAGGACGGCGGCGGCGACGGCGCCGAGCGGGCCGAGCCACCAGCCGCCGACCATCCCGGTCGCCGACCCGGCGGCCGAGGCCACGACGGCCGCGGTGGCGCCCTCGTTGACCCCGATGAGGTCGGGCGTGGCGAGCCGGTTGCCGGCGAGGGTCTGGGTGAGACAGCCGGCGATGCCCAGGGCGGCGCCGACCATGATGCCGACGCCCACGCGGGGCAGCCGGAATTCCCGCACGATCATGACGGTCCCGGGATCGCCGGTGCCCAGCAGCCCGGAGAGGGTCTGCGACAGCGGCATTCCGGTCGAACTCGCCATGGTCGCAAGGGTGATGAGAAGGAGGATCAGCGGAACGAGGAACGCTGCGACGAGGGCGCTGCGGCGCGGGAAGAGCCAAGACAGGGTGCCGGCGCGCAGCACCGTGCTGTCCGGCGGGGTGAGGGCGGGGTGGGTGCCGGAGGCCGTCATGCCGCGGCTCCTGCCGTGGACAGGCGGGACGAGCGGGCGATCCAGACGAGCAACGGTCCGCCCACGAAGGCGAGCAGCACGCTGACCGGTGTCTCCCAGGGCCGGATGACGATCCGGGCGAGGATGTCGGCGAGGATCATGACATCGGCCGCGATCAGCGCGGACAGCACGAGCTGGGCCGCCATCCGGGCCCCGGCCAGGGCGCGGGCGGCATAGGGGGCGAGCAGTCCGAGGAAGGCGATGGGACCGGCCACCGCGACCGCGCAGCCCGCCAGCAGCGAGACGGCCGCGGCGACGAGGAGGCGGACCCGGCCGGGACGGTGGCCGAGCGAGCGGGCGCTGTCGTCGCCGAGGCCGAGGGCCGACAGGGGGCGGGCGCAGCCGAGCGCGATGAGCAGGCCGACGGCCACCACCGGCAGCAGGGGCAGGAGATCGGACGTCTCGACTCCGGCGAGGGAGCCGATCGTCCAGTAGCGGTAGGTGTCGTAGGTCGATTGGGTGCCGAGCAGCACATAGGACGTCATGCCGTGGAAGGTGGCGCCGAGCGCCGATCCGGCGAGGACGAGCCGCAGCGGCGAGCCGGCGGTACGTCCCGACGCGGCGAACAGCAGGACGACCGCGCTCGCGGCCATACCGCCCACCAGGGCCCACAACAGCAGCGCGGACGAGGACGTCGCGCCGAAGAAGGTCAGTCCGAGGACGACGGCGAAGGCCGCACCCGAGTTGACGCCGAGCAGTCCGGTTTCGGCGAGCGGGTTGCGGGTCGCGGCCTGCAGCAGACAGCCGGCCGTGCCGAGGCAGACGCCGACGAGCACGGCGGCGAGCGTACGCGGCAGCCGCACCTCCAGTACCGCGAGCCGCAGTTGGGCGTCGGCGCGCGCGGAGGGATCGCCGCGCAGATACTCCCAGGCGCGGGCGGCGGAGCTGGATCCGGTGCCGATGAGGAGCGAGAGCAGGACGAACCCCAGCAGAACGGCGACGAGCCCGGCGGCCGCCCAGACGGCGGTGCGGGACCGGAACGGCGACCGCGAGCGCGGACGGACACGTTCCGCTTTCGGCCGGTCTCCCTTGGTGATTGGCATATGGTTAGCCTAACCTAAGCTACGCGCTGCGGGCTTGGTGCTCTCATGCCGAAAAAGCCCTATTCGCCATGCGGATTTTCCTGGGGTGACCGGAAAATCCGCGTATTTGACGGATTCGCTCTCTCTACGAACAACGGAGATCTCAGGCCATGTTGCAAGCCTCTTCCCGCCATTTCTCCCGCCCCGCCGCGGCCACATTTCTCGCCGCCTGTGCCCTGACCGCGACCGCGTGCGGATCGCCCGAGCACGACGCGGGCGCGGACGGACCGGCGGGCAAGGTCACGCGGATCACCGACGCGACAGGCACGGAGGTGAAGGTGCCGGCCGCGCCCGAACGCGTCGTGGCGCTCAGCGAGATGGACCTGGACTCGGCGCTCGCCCTCGGCGTCAAGCCGGTCGGGCTGACCGCCGGCCGCGGCCAGCACGGCGCCCCCGGCTATCTCGCGGACCGGGCGAAGGGCATACCGGTCGTGGGCGCGGTCGCCGGCCCGGACATCGAGAAGGTCGTACGGTCCAGACCTGACGTCATTCTCGCCGGGCAGACGGCCGACGCACAGGTCCTCAAGCAACTGCGGCGGATCGCCCCGACCGTGGTCACCATCGACCGCACCAAGGGCTGGAAGAAGTCCCTCGAACTCACCGGCAAGGCACTGGGGAAGAGCAACGAGGCCAAGAAGTTCCTCGCCGGATACGACACCAAGGCCGCCGCGCTGAAGAAGGACCTCGGTGAGCGGGCCGGCACGAGCGTGTCCGTGGCCCGCTACTCGGCCAAGGGCACGGCCGTCATGCAGCAGGGCGTGTTCATCAGCGACGTCCTGAAGGACCTGGGCTTCAAGCGGCCCGGTGTCCAGAACAAGCCGGGGCAGGGCCACTCGACGCCGCTCAGCGACGAGAACCTCCGCGAGATCGACGGCGACTGGCTGTTCATCGGCACCCTCTCCACCGGCGGCCCGGACGCCGGCCTCCTGGACAAGCTGGCCACCAAGCCCGCCTACCGGCAGCTGAAGGCCGTGCGCGACCAGCACGCGACCATGATCGACGGCTCGAAGTGGACGAGCCTGGGCGGCGCCGAGGCCGCCGTCTCGGTGCTCGGCGACATCCGGAAGGCCATGGTCAAGTGAGCGCCACCGGCCTGGAACTCGAGGGACGGCTGGCCCTCGTGACGGGGGCGGGTCGGGGCATCGGCGAGGCGGTGGCCCGGGCCCTCGTCGCGCACGGCGCCCGCGTCATCGCCACCGACCTGGCTCCCGAGGGCGTCGGGAAACTCGCCCAGGAGCACCCCGGCCACCTCACGGCCCGCTTTCTCGACGTCACGGACGCGGCCGCCGTCGAGGCCCTCGTCGCCGAGGCCGAGGACTCCCTCGGGCCGCTGGACATCGCGGTCAACGTCGCCGGAATCCTGCGGAGTTCGTCCGTCGAGGACCTCACCGACGAGGACTGGGCGGCCACCTTCTCCGTCAACGCCAATGGTGTCCTGCACGTCTCGCGGGCCGCGGCCCGCCGTATGACCGGACGTGGCTCCGGCAGCATCGTCACCGTGGCCTCCAACGCGGCCGGTGTGCCCCGTGCGGGGATGTCCGCCTACGCGGCGTCGAAGGCGGCGGCGGTGATGTTCACCAAGTGCCTGGGTCTGGAGGTGGCCGGACGCGGCGTCCGCTGCAACACCGTCTCGCCGGGGTCGACCCTCACCGATATGCAGCGCGCCCTGTGGACCGCCTCCGACGCGGAGAGCGAGGCGGCGGCCGCGCAGCGCGTCATCGCGGGCGACCTCGCGACGCACCGCACCGGCATCCCGCTCGGCCGGATCGCCGACCCGGCCGACATCGCCGAGGCCGTCGTCTTCCTGGTCTCCGACCGCGCCCGCCACATCACCATGCACGACCTGTACGTCGACGGCGGCGCGACGCTGCGTGCCTGAACCGGGCAAGTGCCCGCCCTCTCCTGCGACTTCGGCTCGTGACCTTTCCCTTGGAGACGCCCATGTCTGCCTCGTTGTGCGAACCCACCGCACCGCCCCCGGACCCCACTCTTCCCCTGCTCGCCCCCGGTGCCGCGACCGCTCTGCTCGACGCCTACCGCCCCGGCGCCGACCGCTTTCTCGCCTCGCCCCGGCACACCCTGCTCGCCCACGGCACCGCGGCCGAAATACCCCACGACACCCGGCCGTTGACCCGGCGGGTGCGCGACACCCTCGACGCGCGCCGGCGCGCGGGCGATCCCGGGCCGGTCGTCGTCGGCTCGCTGCCCTTCGCCGCTGACGCCCCGCACGCACTCGCTGTCCCGGACTCCGTGCGCTGGGCGCCGCCCCTGCACGAGGACCCCCTCATCGCCCTGCCCGTGGCGCCCGCCGAGGACACCGACTGGCAGCTGCGCGAGGTGCCGTCGGCCGAGCGGTACGCGGCGGCGGTCGCCGCCGCGGTCACCCGGATGCGGGCCGGAGAGTTCGACAAGGTCGTGCTCGCCCGGACGCTGGAGCTGACGGCACAGCGGGAGCCGGACCTGACCGCGATGCTGCGCCGCCTGGCGCGCCGCGACCCGGCCGGCTACACCTTCGCCGTGCCCAGCGGCGCCGGCCGCACCCTGATCGGCGCCAGCCCCGAACTGCTCGTGGCCCGCCGGAACGGCAGGCTCGTCGCCAACCCGCTGGCCGGTTCCGCGCCGCGCAGCGCCGACCTGGCCGAGGACGTGCGGCGCGCGGCCGCCCTCCTGGAGTCGGCGAAGGACCTGCACGAGCACGCCGTCGTCGTCGACGCCGTACGCGAGGCGCTCGCGCCGTACTCCACGGGGCTGGAGGTGCCCGCGCGGCCCACGCTGGTGCGCACCGCCGCCATGTGGCATCTGTCGACCACCGTCACCGGCGAGCTGGCCGACCCGGCCGTCTCCGCCCTGGAGCTGGCGTCCGCGCTGCACCCGACGCCCGCCGTGTGCGGCACCCCGACCGACGTGGCCCGTTCCGTGATCGCCGAGTCCGAGCCCTTCGACCGCGGCCCGTACACCGGCATGGTCGGCTGGCAGGACGCGGACGGCAACGGCGAATGGGTGGTGACGATCCGCTGCGCCGAGGCCGAGGGCCGCACGCTGCGGCTGTTCGCGGGCGCCGGTGTGGTGGCCGCCTCCTCGCCGCAGGCCGAGACCGCCGAGACCGGAGCGAAGTTCCGTACCTTCCTGAGTGCCGTAGGAGCCTCGCTGTGAGCGCCGACGCCCCCGCCCTCGCCACCACGCCGGGGCTCGACG
Source organism: Streptomyces sp. G7(2002) (assembly GCF_028870195.1). Classification (NCBI taxonomy): domain Bacteria; kingdom Bacillati; phylum Actinomycetota; class Actinomycetes; order Kitasatosporales; family Streptomycetaceae; genus Streptomyces; species Streptomyces sp. G7(2002). Next base: position 1,447,199 of record NZ_CP102609.1, on the reverse strand, counting down.
CCCCCACCTGGCCCGCGGAGTTCGCCGAGCGCTATCGCGCCGCGGGGTACTGGCGCGGGGAGACGTTCGGCGGCATGCTGCGTGAGCGCGCCGCCGCCCACCCCGACCGGACCGCCCTCATCGATCCGGCCCCCGGCCGCCGCACCTGGACCTACCGGGAGCTCGACGAGCGCGCCGACCGGCTGGCCGCCGGGTTCGCGGCACGCGGGATCGCCAAGGGCGACCGGGTCGTGGTGCAGCTGCCCAACACGGGTGCGTTCATCGAGGTGGTCTTCGCGCTCTTCCGGATCGGCGCACTGCCCGTTTTCGCGCTGCCCGCGCACCGGGAGACGGAGATCGGCTACTTCTGCTCCTTCGCCGAGGCCACCGCGTACGTCATCCCCGACACCCATGGCGGCTTCGACCACCGTGCCCTGGCCACGAAGGTCAAGGCGGCCACACCGAGCCTGCGGCACGTCTTCGTCGCCGGCGACCCGGGCGAGCACACCGCGCTGTCCGACGTCCCGTGCGACCCGGCCGGCACACCCGACGGCCCCGAGCCGCACGAGCTGGCGTTCCTCCAGCTGTCGGGCGGCACGACGGGCGTGCCGAAGCTCATTCCCCGCACCCACGACGACTACCTCTACTCGGTATGGGGCTCCAACGAGATCTGCGGCGTCGACGCCGGCACGCGGTTCCTCGTGGTGCTGTCGGCCGCGCACAACTTCCCGATGAGCTCGCCCGGTTGGCTCGGCGTGCTGTACGCGGGAGGCACGGCCGTTCTGTGCCCCGGACCGGACCCGGCGACCGCCTTCCCGCTGATCGAGCGGGAACGGATCACGATGACCGGGCTCGTCCCGCCGCTCGCCCTCGTATGGACCGAGGCCGCCGCGGAGACCCGGTGCGACCTGTCGAGCCTGGATGTCGTGCTCGTCGGCGGTGCGAAGTACAGCCAGGAGGCGGCCCGGCGGCTGGCGCCCGCCCTGGACTGCCGGCTCCAGCAGGTCTTCGGGATGGCCGAAGGGCTGGTCAACTACACCCGGCTCGACGACGACCCCGAGACCGTCGTCACCACCCAGGGGCGGCCGATCTCCCCGGACGACGAGATCCGGATCGTCGACGACGCCGGACACGAGGTCGAGGAGGGCGGGTTCGGCCATCTGCTCACCCGGGGGCCGTACACCATCCGCGGCTACTGGCGCGCCCCGGAGCACAACGCGACGGCCTTCACCGAGGACGGCTTCTACCGCACCGGCGACATCGTGCGCCGCACCGCCACCGGACACCTCGTCGTCGAGGGGCGGGCCAAGGACCAGATCAACCGGGGCGGCGAGAAGATCGCGCCGGAGGAGGTCGAGAACATCATCCTCGCCCACCCCGCCGTCCACGACGTCTGCGTCGTCGCCGTGCCCGACGCGTACCTGGGCGAACGCACCCTCGCCTACGTCATCCTGCGCACCGGCGCGGAGCCGCTGAAGTCCGTCGCCCTCAAACGCTTCGTCCGTGCGCGCGGTATCGCCGCCTACAAGGTCCCCGACCTCGTCGAGTTCGTCGACGCCTTCCCGCAGACCGGGATCGGCAAGGTCAGCAAGAAGGGGCTGCGGTCCGCCGCGGCCACCACAGAGCAGCACTGAAAGGCCCACCCATGGCACTTCCCGCCATCGCCCCCTACCCCCTGCCCGCCGGGGACGAGCTGCCGGCGAACCGCGTCGCCTGGACGGCGGACCCCGCGCGCGCCGTGCTGCTCGTCCACGACCTGCAGAACCACTTCCTCGGTGCTTTCCCGGCCGGCGAACAGCCGGTCACCGGCATGCTCGACAACACGGCACGGATCCTGGAACGATGCCGGCGCCTCGGCGTGCCGGTCGTCCACTCCGCCCAGCGCGGCGGCCAGACGCCCGAGGAACGCGGTCTGCAGCTCGACTTCTGGGGCCCCGGCGTCGCGGACGACCCGCAGGCCCTCGCCACGCCCGGGGCCGTCGCGCCGCAGCCCGGGGAGACCGTTCTCACCAAGTGGAAGTACAGCGCGTTCGTCCGCACCGAGCTGGAGGAACTGCTGCGCGCCGCGGGCCGCGACCAGCTCGTCGTCGTCGGTGTGTACGCGCACATCGGCGTGCTGATGAGCGCCTGCGACGCATGGCAGCGCGACATCCAGGCGTTCGTCGTCGCGGATGCCGTCGCCGACTTCTCGCGCGCGGACCATGACATGGCCCTGCGCTGGGCCGCCGGCCGCTGTGCCGTCGTCACCACCACCGACGCCCTCTTCAAGGAGGCCTGAGCCGCCATGGCGCTCACCCTGGAGCAGATCCGCCGGGACGTCGCCGACTCCCTCGGCGAGGACCCCACCGACATCCCGCTTGACGAGAACCTCGTGGATTACGGACTGGACTCCGTCCGCATCATGGCGCTCGTCGAGCGCTGGCGCCGTGAACACGGCGTCGAGGTCGGCTTCGTGGACCTCGCCGAACGCCCCGCCATCGACGCCTGGGCACCCCTGCTGGGAGCCGGCTCGTGACGGTCCTCCTCACCGGCGGCGCCGGGCCCGGAACCGGCGCCCCGCAGGCCGTACTGCCGCTGACCGCGGCACAGTCGGGCATGTGGTACGCACAGGCCCTCGACCCGCTCAGCCCCGCCCAGAACACCGCGGAGTGCCTGGAGATCGACGGGGCGCTCGACCCGGACCTCTTCGCCCGCGCCCTGCGCCTGGTGACCGCCGAGGCCGACGCGCTGCGCGTCCGGATCGAGGACACCCCGGACGGCCCGCGCCAGCACGTCCTGGACGGTGTCGAACCGCCGCTGACCGTACGGGATCTGCGCACCGCGGACGACGGGGAGGAGACGGCCGGGCGGTGGATGCACGCCGACCTCGCGGAGCCCTTCGACCTGGCGGCCGGTCCGCTCTTCCGGCACGCCCTGTTCCGCGTCGGAGAACAGCGGTGGCTGTGGTACCAGTGCATCCACCACCTCGTCATGGACGGCTTCGGATACTCGCTCCTGGTGCGCCGTACCGCCGAGGTGTACACCGCCCTTGCCCGGGGCGAGGAGCCCGGCCCGCGGACCTTCGGACGCCTTGCCGACCTGGTCGGTCAGGACGACGACTACCGCGCCTCGGCGGACTTCACCGCCGACCGCGCCCACTGGTCCGGCGCCTTCGCCGACCGGCCCGAGGCACCGCGGCTCGCGGGCCGCGGCGCGCTGCCCGGACGGACGTTCCGCCGCCGCACCACCTCTCTGCCGCTGGAGACCACCGAGGGCGTCCACGGACTCGCCGCCCGGCTCCGCGCCACCTGGCCCGACGTCCTGATCGCCGCCAAGGCCCTGTACACCTCCCGCGCCACCGCCCAGTCCGACGTCGTGCTCGGGCTGCCGATGATGGGCCGCATGGGCTCGGCCGCCCTGCGCGTACCCGGCATGGTCATGAACGTCCTGCCGCTGCGGCTGACCGTCGCCGCCGACGCGACCTTCGCGGAACTGGTCCGGCAGGTCGTGCTCGGCATCCGCCGGGCCCGCCGCCACCAGCGCTACCGCTACGAGGACATCCGCCGCGACCTGGGACTGCTCGGGGAGGGCCGGGCCCTGGTGGGTCCGCTCGTCAACATCATGCCCTTCGACTACGGCGTGGCGTTCGCCGGCGCACCCGCGCGCGCCCGGAACCTCTCCGCCGGGCCAGTCGACGACCTGACCGTCAACGTCTACGACCGCGCCGACGGACACGGTCTGCGCATCGACCACGACGGCAATCCCGCCCTGTACGAGGACGCCGGACTCGCCGCCCACCAGGAGCGGTTCCTGCACCTGCTGGAGCGGCTGGTCACCGCCGACCCGCACACCCCGCTGGCCGCGCACGGCATCGCCACACCGGCCGAACGCGCCCTGGTCGTCGACGAGTTCAACCGGACGGACCGGCACCTCCCGCCGACCACTCTCATCGGCCCCATCGAGGCACGCGCCGTCCGCACCCCCGCCGCCACCGCACTGGTCCACGGCGACACTTCACTCAGCTACGCGGAGCTCAACTCCCGCGCCAACCGGCTGGCCCGCCACCTCCAGACCCTCGGCGCCCGGCCCGGCGCCGTGGTGGCGGTCTCGGTGCCGCGTTCGGTGGAGCTGGTCGTCACCCTGCTCGCCGTGCTGAAGTCCGGTGCCGCCTATCTGCCGCTCGACCCGGACTACCCGGCACAGCGGCTCACCGGCATGCTGGACGACGCCGCGCCGGTGTGCGCCGTCACCGACCACGCGACCCGGCTGCCGCAGGACACCGGGACACCGCTCGTCGTCCTGGACGGACTCGATCTGGCCGGCTACCTCCCGGTCAACCCGGGGCGTGCGCTCACCCCCGCGCATTCCGCCTACGTCATCTACACCTCCGGCTCGACCGGGCGCCCCAAGGGCGTCGTGGTCTCCCACGGGGCGATCGACAACCGGCTGCGGTGGATGCAGGACACCTACCGGCTGACGGCCGCCGACCGGGTGCTGCAGAAGACCCCCTCGTCGTTCGACGTATCGGTGTGGGAGTTCTTCTGGCCGCTGCGCGAGGGCGCGGTGCTCGTCGTCGCCGAGCCCGGCGGCCACAAGGACCCCCACTACCTGGCCCGGCTCATCCGGGAACAGGCCGTCACCACCTGCCACTTCGTCCCGTCGATGCTCCAGGTCTTCCTGGCCGCGGCGGATGCCGCCGCATGCGGCTCGCTGCGCCGCGTCTTCTGCAGCGGCGAGGCGCTGCCCCGCGACACCGCGCACACCTTCGCGCGCACCCTGCCGGGCGTCGAGCTGCACAACCTCTACGGGCCGACGGAGGCCGCCGTCGATGTCACCCACCACGCCTGCGCGGCGGACGGCAGCGGTGCGGTGCCCATCGGGCGGCCGGTGTGGAACACCCGGCTGTATGTGCTCGATGCGGCGCTCCAGCCCTGCCCGCCGGGCGTCCCCGGCGAGCTGTACCTGGCCGGCCGGCAGCTCGCCGAGGGCTATCTGCACCGTCCCGGACTCACCGCCTCCCGGTTCGTCGCCGACCCGTTCGGACCGCCCGGCGGCCGCATGTACCGCACGGGCGACCTCGCCCGCTGGACGCAGAAGGGCGAGGTCGAGTACCTCGGCCGCACCGACCACCAGGTGAAGCTGCGCGGCCAGCGCATCGAACTCGGCGAGATCGAGGCGGCGTTGACGGCACTGGACGGTGTGGACGGTGCCTGTGCCCTGGTCCACGAGGACCGCGCCGGCGAGCAGCGGCTCGTCGGCTATGTCACCGGTGGTGTCGCTCCCGAGGCCGTGCGCGCCGGGCTGGCCCGCACACTGCCGGAGCACATGGTGCCCGCCGCCGTATTCGCCCTGGACGCCCTGCCGCTGAGCCCCAACGGCAAGCTGGACCGCCGCGCCCTGCCCGCCCCGGTCTTCACCGGCGGCCGGGACGCACGGCGGCCGGCCGGTCCCCGTGAGGAGACCCTGACGCGGCTCTTCGCCGAGGTGCTGGGCCTCGAACACACCGGACCGGACGACGCGTTCTTCGACCTGGGCGGCACCTCCCTGCTCGCCGTACGGCTGGTGGCGCGGATCCGTGCCGCGTTCGGCTGCGAGCTGACGATCGGCTCGCTCTTCGAGGCGCCCACCCCGGCCGCGCTGGCCGCCCGCCTCGACAGCTCCGGCCCCGCGTCCGAGGACGCCCTGGACGTCGTGCTGCCGCTGCGCACCACCGGCGACCGGCCCGCACTGTTCGCGTTCCACCCCGCCGGTGGCCTCGCCTGGTGCTACGCCGGCCTGGCCGCCCGCCTCGGACCCGACCAGCCGGTGTACGGGATCCAGGCCCGCGGTCTGGTCGGCGACGAGCCGCTGCCGCATGCCTTGTCGGAGCAGGCCGCGGACTATGTGCGCCACCTGCGCGCCGTACAACCGCACGGCCCCTACCGGCTGCTGGGCTGGTCCGTCGGGGGCATCCTCGCGCACACCGTCGCCGTGCTGCTCCAGGAGGCCGGGGAGACGGTCGAACTGCTCGCGCTGCTGGACGCGTTCCCGGCCGAGCAGTGGCGGGAGCGGCCCGCGCCGGAGGAAGGCGACGCGCTCACCGCGGTGCTGCGCATGGCCGGCTTCGACCGCACCGACGAGCGCACCCGGGACGATGTCCTGGCGACCCTGCGCCGGGCGGGCAGCCCGCTCGCCGGTCTCACCGACCACACCCTCTCGAAGATCGTCGACATCGTGCCCAACCACGCGCGGATGATGCGCGCCCACCACCACCGCGCCTACCGGGGCGACCTGCTGTTCTTCACCGCCGCCGCACCGCGTGCCGAGGACTGGCTCACCCGCGAGGCATGGCGGCCGCACGTGAGCGGCACGATCGCCAACCGCGATCTGGACTGCACCCACCCGCAGTTGATGCAGGACCGTCAGCTCGACGAGATCGCCGCCGTCCTGGCGGCCCGGCTGAAGGAGCTCGACGCATGACCGCCCGCTCCGCGCCGTTCGACCCGGGGCCCGACGGCCACGCCACCCACCTGGTCCTGGAGAACCCCCAGGGGCACCTTTCCCTGTGGCCGGCCTGGCGGGAGACCCCGGAGGGCTGGACCGCCCGCTTCGGCCCGGCCCCGCACGACGCGTGCACCCGGCTGGTGGCGGCGGACCGGCCGTGAACGGCGCGGCGGTGGTACGGCGCTGGCGGTACGGCGGTGGCCGCGCTCCGGGCCGCCGCCGGATCCGGCGGAGCTGTCATCGGGGCCGCTGCTGTGGCTCGTACCGGCGCCCGAAGCGGGCGCACCGCTCGACGTGTCCGTACTGGACGAGGGGGAGCGGGCCCGGGTGGCGGCGCTGCGGTGGCCGCCGAGCGTGCGCTGTACGCCGCCGCGCACACGGCGCCGCGCCGGCTGCTGGGCAGTTGTCTCGGCATGGCGGCGGCCCACGTGCCGCTGACCCGGCTGGCCTGCCCTGCCCTGCCCGGGCTGCGGCGGCCCGCACGGCCGCCCCGCCGTGGCCGGCTCGCCCGGCGAGGAGCTGCACTTCTCCCTCTCCCACTCGGGCGGGCCGGCCCTGCTCGCCTTCGCCGCCGCCCGGCCGGTCGGCGCGGACATCGAGCGGGTCCCCCGGGGGCCGGGATGGTCCGGACGCGGCGGCGTCCCTGCACACCCTGGAGCAGGCCGAGTTGGCGGCCCTGCCGCCGGTGTACCGCCCGGCCGCTTTCGCCCGGCCGCCTTCGCCCGGCCGTCTCCGCCCGGCCGTCTCCGCCCGCTGCTGGACCCGCAAGGCGGCCTGCCTGAAGGCCACCGGTGCGGGCATCTCGGAGGCGTCCCTGCGTACGCTCCGGGCGGGCACCGGACCGCTGCCCGCCCGGAGCCCGGCCTGGGCGCTCATGGACCTCCGGTCCCGGCGGGCTATGCGGCGGCCTGCGCGGTGCGCGAGGCGGCTCCGCCGGGGGACAGCAGGCCCACCAGGCCGTCGGCCAGTTCGGTGCGCCAGCACAGGTAGTCGTGGCCGCCGTTGAACTCACGGTAGACGGCGTCGTCGTAGCCGGCGGCGGTGAGGGTTTCGCGCAGCCGCCGGGCGGCGGGAAGGGCCACCCACTCCTGCTCACCGAAGGAGAGCCAGAAGCGCACGGGCAGCCGTGGCGCGGCCGCGAGAGCGCCGGTCAGCCACTCGGCCTGCGGGCCGTCGGGCCACCAGAACGAACCCGACTGGGCCAGCGCGTTCCCGAAGCGGTGCGGTGCCGAGTACGCCGCGTAGGCCGCGGTGAGTCCGCCCAGACTCTGCCCGGCGATCACGGTGCGGGCGGGGTCGCCGGTGACCGGCAGTCGCCCGGCCACCCAGGGCAGCAACTCGTCCGTGAGGAAGGCGACGAACTCCGGACGGCAGCTCAGCTCCGCCCACCGGGTGCCGGCGTCGACGGAATCCGGCAGGACGGCGGCGAGCGGCGGAATGCGGCCGTCGGCGATGAGGTTGTCCAAGAGGTGCGCGACACCGAGCCGGGGCTGCCAGTGTTCCCCGTCGAGCAGTACCAGAACGGGCAGCTCCGCCGTCTCCCGCGCCCCGCCCGCCGGTTGGTACAGCCAGACCCGGCGGTCGCTGCCGAGGTGTCCGCTGGGCACCTGGTGTTCGCTGACGGTGCCGCGGGGGACGCCCGGCCGGGGCGCCCAGTCCACCGCGTCCGGAGCCCCGGGCAGTTCGGCGTAGGAGACCGGGGCGCCGCCCCAACGCCGCGGCAGCCGACGGGCGTTGTACGGATCGGCACGGCCCTGGTTGCGCAGCAGGCGCCAGTAGTCGGGGCTGTCCGGTCCGGGCCCGTCACCCTCGTCGACGAAGAGGTCGTAGGTGCCGCGCCAGTCGTGGCGCAGGCGGACCGTCCAGTGCCAGATGTCGGTGCCGGGGGCGCGGGCCATGAGATTGCCCTGGGGGTTCCGTGGGTCGGCCAGCTTGTTAGGCAGCACCTGGACGGCGCGGGTCCGGGCGTCACCGCGCCACAGGAACGTCACCGCGGCGTGATCGGCGTGGCCCGCGGGATCGGGAGCGACGAGCGGGGTGCCACGGCGGCGTACATCGGCCCAGAAATCCTCGACCCCGTCCGGCGAGGGAAGCGCAAATCCCGGCTCCGGGAGCCACGGCAGCGCCTCGGGGCGCGCCAGTCGGGGCGGGCGGTTCGGGGCGTCCTGCGGCGGCACGGGCATGGAAGGCACTCCGGACAATTGGACGGATGACTTAGGGTTACCTTACTTCAGGCTCGGGGGTGCTTCCCGGCGCTCCCCGGCGCTCGACCCGCCGACACCGGGCCGGTTCGGGGGCGTCACGGGGGCGGTCGCCGCCCAGACCACCGCCCGGAGGTCGTCACGGGCCGGTCGCCGGCCCACGCCCCCGCCCCGGGGTACCCCGTTGTGGTACCCCGTTCAGCTTCCGAGCAGGGAGATCAGGCCGTCGGCCAGTCCGCCGCGCCAACAGGCGTAGTCGGGGCCGCCGTTGAACTCCTGCCAGGTGACGGTGTGACCGCAGCGGTCCAGGAGGTCATGGAGAGCGGGGCCCGGCACTCTCGTGCCGTCTTGCCGGGCGACGTCGAGGTGGATACGGACGCCGTCCCCGTGGGGCGGGGCGAACCACTGCGGCGGCCAGGACGGCTCGCCGTGGGCGGCCCCGGGGGTGCCGGGGAGCCGATCACGCCGTGGGCGGGCAGCAGGGGGCCGGGTGCCAGGAGGCCGGGTGCCAGGAGGTCGGACCGCGGCCGGCCGGGGCGCGGGGGACTGGGCCAGGGCGCTGCCGAACCGCTCGGGCCGGCGCAGGCAGGTGTGCACCGCGGCGGTGCCGCCGAGGCTCTGTCCGGCCACGACGGTGCGACGGGGGTCCGCGGTGACCGGCCAGCGTGTGGCCGCCCAGGGCAGTAACTCGTCGGCGAGGAAGTCGGCGTAGCCCTCGTGGGTGTCGTGCACGTGCCACCAGGCGGCCGGCCCGGACGTATCGGGTGCGAGCACCAGCAGCGGCGGAATGCGCCGTTCGGCGAGGAGCGCGTCGAGCGTAGGGGCCAGACCGAGCGCGCCGAACCACAGCTCCCCGTCGGGCAGTACGAGGACATCCAGGGGGCCGGCCGCTGTGCCGGCCGGCGACCGGTAGACCCAGGTGACGTGCTGGTCACCAAGGGCGGCTCCAGGGCTGCGGTGCTGCTCCACGGTGCCACGGGGGGCGTCCGGGCGGGGCTCTCGCCAGGGTTGAGGCGGGGATAACGGCAGCTCGAAGAGCGAACTGCCGGCCGACCGTCCACGGCCGGGCAGCGGCATCCGGTTGTGCGGATCGGGCGCCGCATGGGCGGCCAGCCCTCGCAAGCGGGCGCGCAGGGGTTCCTCCGCGCCGGGCAGGGGGCCGGGTGAGATGTCGGCGACCAGGCGGTAGGAGCCCCGGTGGTCGGCCCGCAGACGGCGGGTCAGGTACCAGATCTCCGTGCCGGGTAAGGGCGTGAGGAGTGAACCGTCGGGGTCGGTGAGCCCGTTGGTGAGCAGCAGAACCTGACGGGTGGCGCGGTGGCCGCGCCACAGGAAGGTCACCGCCCGGTGGCCGGGGTCGTCGTCGAGGGGCTCGATGAGCGGAGTCCCCTCCCGCTCGACCCTGGTCCAGAACTCGGCGGTCAGCGCGCTGTGTTCGCCGGTACCGGCCTGTTCGAGCCGGCGGGTGAGCCGGGTGAGACGAGGACTGTCGACGGTGTACGGCACGGGCTCGGCGGCGTCCGCGGGCGCCGTGACTGCGGCGGAAGCGGTGCGGCTCACCTGAACGTGCTCCGTGTGCGGTGCGGCTCCCCGGGCTGCGGGCGGGCCGTCGGCCGGATCACGGACCCGGCGGGAGCGGCCCGGTCCCTCAGGGCAAGTTTTCGCGGAGGGCGGTGGATTGCGTATCGATGTGTCATGTGGGGAGGGCATTCCGGTCGGAGGTGCGGTGTGCGAGCGGTACGTGGTCGGTACCGGACGGTTCGATCGGGGCGGCGGTAGGCCCGCCCGGTTGTACGGATCTGGCGGCCCCAGACCCCAGACCTCAGGCCCCAGGTGCCGGGCATCCGGTGGGCCGGGACCCGCCCGCGCCCGCGCTCGGGCGAGGTGGGCGGGACGCGGTGCGGCTCCGGACCGAGCCGCTGGGGTCGGGGCGTCAGCGCCCGAGGGGGAAACGGTGCAGGACGTCCTGGCCCTCGGGGCCGGAACCGGACTTGGCGACCACGAACGCGGCGCCGTGGGCCACCTGGACGTGGTTGGGGTTGGCACCGGTGGCCAAGGTGTCGACGACGGCGCCCTTCCCGGGGGCGACGACCGTGACGGTGGCCGTGGTGCGGTTGGCGACCAGGACCCGGCCCGAGCGCGGGTCGGCGGCGACGGCCAGCGCGCCCGCACCGGTCGGCACGGTCTTGGTGACGGCCCTCTTGCGCAGGTTGATCACCGAGACGGTGCCGGCGGCCTGGTCGGCGGAGTAGGCGGTGCGGCCGTCCTTGGACAGGGCTATCGAGAGGGGACCGTCACCCGTCGGGATCAGGCGCGGGCTCTTGGCGCGCGGCGCGATCTCGATGATCCGGTCGTTGGCGAGGTCGGTGGCGTAGGCGGCACCGGACCGCTCGTTGACCGCGAGACCCGCGGGGCTCGATCCCGCGACCGTGACCCGCTTCTTCTCCTTGTAGGTACGGGTGTCGAAGGCGACGACACTGCCGTCGCCGAAGCCGCTCGCCCAGGCGAGGTTGTGCCGCTCGTCGACGACGACCTCGCGGGCATGCTTGACGCCGGGCAGCGTGGCGAGGTGCTTGCCGGTGCGCTGGCTGTAGACGGCTACGGAGTTGTCGCGGGTGTTCGTCGTCCAGACGGTGTTGTGCTCGTCATCGACGGCGACGCCGTAGACCGCTTCGACGGCTCCCGTCTCCGGGTTGGTGACCGGCGGCGTGTACGTCGCCTTGACCTCCAGGGTGCGCGGGTCGACCTTCACCAGGCTGGAGTTGGTGACCGGCGGCCGGCCCACGGAGGACGTGGCCCAGAGGACATGGTTCCGCTCGGAGTACGCGGACTGATACAGGCCTTTGGCGACCGGCGCGGACTGAGCGGCCGGACCCGACGTCTTGCCGGAGTGCGCCGTCGCGGTGCCGGCCAGGGCGAGAGTGCTGCCCGCGGCGAGGCTCACGGCGATCGCGGCAGTACGGCGGATGCGGTAGGCGAGTGAGGTCATGTGGCGTCAGTCTCCTTGACAGAGGCGCCTCACGGAGAGGCGATCAGCGACTAACTTAGCTTAGGCTTACCTAACATGCACTCCGATATGGCCCGCTGTTTTCTGCGCTTTTCTGACGGTCACGGGGGAGGGGGCTTGTCGCCGCCTTCGCCGGTTGCCGTCGCCGACCAGCACCTCAATCCCCCTGTTGGCGGCACCTTCACCAACAGGAGCACTTCGTCATCGCGGGAGTTGAGGCACGGTGTGACGCTGCCGAGGCGACAGGCGACAGGCGACAGGCGACAGGCGACAGGCGACAGGCGACCGACGGCAGCTCGACGGTTGAACTCAAGCCCCGTTGCCCTGCTTTGCTCTGCTCTGCCGTTGGCGCCAAAGCGCTGAGCGGCACCGGGCGGCACCGGGCAGCGCTGTCTCGCGCCTGCCCCTGTTTGCCGATGACAGCGGCGGCATGAAGGGCCCGGTCCGGCCGTAGCCCCCTGACGAGGGACGCTGACCGACCGATCGACTTGCTGCGGGGACCGGTCAGCTCTCTCCGCGGAGGGTCCGCGCCAGCACGGAGCGGTGGGTCGGCTTCGCGTCGCTGTAGCGCTTGTGGCCTTCGTCGGTGAGGACGACGAAGATGCCGCGGCGGTCGAGGTCGCACATGACCCGCTCGACGAGGCCGCCTCGTTCCAGCCGGGCGACGAGGCGGGATGCGGCGCTCTGGCTCAGGTGCACCGCTTGGGTGAGGTCCTGGCCCCGGCACTTGCCGTGTTCGGAGGAGGTGAGGAGTTCGAGGGCTTCGAACTCGCTGACACTCAGGCCGTGCTGCGTCTGCAACTCCTGCTCGAGAGCGTTGTGCACGGTGGCGTGAAGGGAGAGGAGTCCATGCCACTCGTCGACCAGTTCCTGCTCTGAGCCACCCATCATGAAGCCAAGATAACATGCGGCGGCATTTGATGCACGAAGATTAAATGCGCTTGCATTCGATGCGTGTGCATGTGAGAGTCGCGGCATGACTTCCTCCGCACCCCTGTCCGCCTCCACCTCCACGTGGAACGCCAAACTCTGGGGAGTCCTGCTCACGGTCTCCCTCGTCATCGGCCTCGACGCGCTCGACGTCTCGATGGTGGGCGTCGCCCTCCCCTCCATCCAGGCAGATCTGGGCCTGTCCACCAGTGCGCTGCAGTGGATCGTCAGCGGCTATGTCCTCAGCTACGGCGGGCTGCTGCTGCTGGGCGGACGTGCCGCCGATCTGCTCGGCCGCCGCCGGGTGTTCCTGACCGCGGTGGCCGTGTTCGCCGCGGCCTCCGTGCTCGGCGGTCTGGTCGACGACGGGACCCTGCTCATCGCGACCCGCATACTCAAGGGCATGGCGGCGGCGTTCACCGCGCCTGCCGCGCTGTCCATCGTCACCACCACGTTTGCCGAAGGGCCGGCGCGCAACAAGGCGCTGGGCGTCTTCTCCGTCTTCGGGGCCAGTGGCTACTCGGCCGGTCTGGTGCTCTCCGGCCTGCTGACCCAGGTCGGCTGGCGGTGGACGTTCTTCCTGCCGGTACCGGTCGCCGTGATCGCCTGGATAGCAGCCAACCGCCTGCTGCCCAAGGACGGCCCCCGCTCCTCCGGCGGGTATGACATCCCCGGCGCGATCACCTCGGTCGGCGCGATGCTGCTGCTCGTCTACACCGTCGTCGAAGCGCCGGAGGCCGGCTGGGCCGCTCCGAACACGCTCATCCAGTTCGCCATCGCCGCGGTGCTGCTGCTCGCCTTCCTCGTGATCGAACGCCGCAGTGCGCATCCGCTGGTCCGTCTCGGCATCCTCCGCTCGGGCTCGCTGGCACGGGCCAACCTGGGCATATCCGTGTTCTTCGGCGGCTACATCGGCTTCCAGTTCGTGGTCATGCTCTACTTCCAGTCGGTGCTGCAGTGGTCGGCGCTCCAGACCGCGCTCGGCTTCCTTCCGGCCGCAGCGATCGTGGCCTTCGGCTCGCCGCGGATGGATCCCCTGATCGAACGGGTCGGCACCTCGCGCACCATCGCGGGCGGTGTCATCGCTCATCTCATCGGCTACGTGCTCTTCCTCGTCATCGACCGGGACGCCCCCTACGTCGTCGGTGTGCTGCCCAGCATGATCCTGCTCGGCATCGGGTTCACCCTGGCCTTCGCGTCCTTCAACATCCAGGCCACCGCCGGCATCCCGGACCACGAACAGGGCCTGGCCGGCGGCCTGCTGAACACCTCCACGCAGGTCGGCGGCGCGATCGGACTCGCCATCGTCACGGCCGTCCTCACCGCCGGAGGTGAAGGCAGGACCGGCCCCGACGCCCTGCTCGCGGGCTTCACTCCGGCGCTGCTCACGATCACCGTCCTCTCGGCGATCGGCCTGCTCATCGGACTGTCGGGAGTGCTCGGACGGCGCAAGACCGACACGGCGACGGTCGAGCCGACGGTCCAGCCGGCGTCCAAGCCGGCGGACGAGCCGGAGCTCGCCCTCATCGACTGACCGGACCGGTCTGTCACGGCACATCCCGGTGTGGCACCAGCCATGACCGGGATGCGCCGTTCCGGGTACGCATCCGCGTGCCCCACCTGACAGCTCCGTCATGCGGTGGGCGGTGATCAGGCCGGGACTGGTTCGCTCCGGTAGCCGGCCAGTTGGTGGTTGTAGCGGCGCTGGAGGAGCAGGGCAGTCGTCGCCAGGCCGGTGAGCAGGCCGAGCCAGATGCCGAGGGTGGCGAGGTCCAGAGCGTAGGCGAGGAGCCAGGACGTGGGGAGTCCGACGGCCCAGTAGCCGATGAGGGTGATGCGGAAGCCGCTCTTGGTGTCGTCGAGTCCCCGCAGGAGTCCGACGCCGATGTTCTGCGCGCAGTCGAAGAACTGGAGGACGGCGGTGACCATGAGCAGGTGGGTGGCGATGCCGAGGGCCTGGTCGGAGCCGGAATCGAGGAAGGGGAAAAGGACGACCCGGGGCATGGACAGGTAGGCGATACCGACGAGGGTCATGACGGCTGCCGCGCAGGCCAGCGCGGTGTTCTTGAGGCGGCGTGCGTCGTCGGTACGGCCGAGGGCGAGTTCGCGGCTGACGTTTATCGAGGCGGCGTGGGAGAGGCCGACGGCGACCTGGAAGACGATGTAGACGAGCTGGTTGACGGCGGTGTGCGCGGCCAGGGCGGCGGGGCCGAAGGAGCCGGCCATCAGCGCGGTGAGCGAGAAGAACCCGGCTTCGGAGCCGTAGGTCGCAGCGATCGGCACACCGAGGCCGACGAGCCGTAGGAAGGTGGCCATATCGGCTTTGGCCGCGTTGAGGCTGAGCAGGGGCGCCAGTTGAGCGTCCTTCTTCGCCGAGAGATAGAGGGCGAGACAGGAGAGGAGGTAGACAGTGGACGTGGCGACGCCGATGCCGGTCAGGCCCAGCCGGGGCAGTCCCCATGTGCCGTGGAGGAAAGCCCAGTTCAGACCGGCGTTGACGGCTATGGAGGCGAGGGTGATCTGCAGCAGGGCCTGGGGGCGGCGCATACCGACGGTGAACTGGCGGATGGCCTGGAACCACAGGCAGGGCAGCAGTCCGGGGGCCAGGGCGAGCAGCATCGCCCGGGTGCGTTCGACGACGGCCGCGTCCTGACCGAGCCAGATCAGGGCCTGTCCGATCAGGAGCATGAGCACGGCTCCGGCGAGGCCGGCGAGCGTGGCGAGAACCATGCTTGCGCAGACGATCCCGCGGATCTCCGCGTGCGCCGCTTCCCTTTCCCCCGTCTTCCCTCCTTCCCCGGGCTCGGCCGCGTCTTCCGTGCGTTCGAGGCGGGCCGCCGCGGCGGCGATCTGGTTGCCGACGGAGGTGAGCAGACCGACGCCCATGGTGCGCAGCTGGTTGAAGATGACGAGGGCCAGGCCGCCGGCGGCGAGTTCCTCGGTGCCGAGCAGACCCATCATCACGGTGTCGGTGGTGGTCAGGGCGACCTGGGCGAGCTGAGTGAGGATGAGGGGGACGGCGAGCGCGGCCAGGGCGCGGCTGTCGCGGAGGAGAGTGGTCAGCATGGCGGCTATCGGTTCCTCCGGAGCTTGGTGAGGAGCTCTTCGATCTCTCGCTCCGTTGTGGGGGCGAGGAGACCACGGGCGCGCATCCACTCGTCGTTGAAGACGGTGTCCAGGTACTTCTCGCCGCCGTCATTGATGAGGGCGACCATGGTGGTGCCGGGCGGCAGCGAGGCCAGCCGGGACAGGGCCACGTGGACGACTCCGCCTGCGGAGCCGCCGATCAGCAGCCCGGTGCGGGCGACGGCGCGACAGGTCGCGAACGCCTCGACGTCGCCGACCTTGACCCCTTCGTCGATGAGGTCGAAGTCGACCAGGGCCCCGATCTCCGCTCCCTCGGGGGTGCCGGTGCCGGACTGGTAGTAGTCGTGGGCGGGCCCGCCGAACGCGATCGACCCCTTGGGTTCGACACCGATGGTGCGGAACGACGGTATGAGGGTGCGCAGTTCGCGGGCGGTGCCGCAGAGGGCGCCCCCTGTGCCGACCGCGCCGATGAGGACATGGAGCCGGCCGTCGAGGGCCTCGTTCAGTTCGTGGGCGACGGGGAAGTAGCCGACGCCGTTGCTGGGGTTGTTGTGCTGCTCGGTGAAGACGGTGTTGTCCTGGCTGCGGGCCAGGTCCTCGGCGAGCTCTTCCCGTGCGGCGGTGGCGAGTTCTTCCGTACCGTCGTTCCTGACGTGGACGAGTTCGGTGCCCAGGGCCTTCATGGCGCGCAGTTTGTCCGCACAGGCGTGGTGGTCGACGACGGCGGTGAAGGTGTAGCCGCGTTCGGCGGCGATGACGGCGAGCCCGAGTCCGGTGTTGCCGGAGGTCGACTCGATGATGCGGCCGCCGGGGCGCAGTGCGCCGCGTGCCTCGGCATCGAGAATCATCTGGCGGGCCATCCGGATCTTCGCCGTGCCGGTGGGGTTGAACATCTCCAGCTTCAGCAGCAGACGGCTGCCGGTTTCGGAGACGGCGAGTTCCAGTAGCGGGGTGTGGCCGATGAGGTCGGATATTCGGGAGACCACGCTGGGGCGCTGAAGTGCTCCGGGCATCGAACTCTCCTGGGAAGGGGCGTACGGGCGCGGGCCCGGGGTCAGTGCGGCCGCCGGTCCAGCCGCCAGCGGGGACGCGGGCGTTCGGTGTGGTCGATGACGACCTTGGGTGGCAGGGGCAGGTCGTGGAAGGACGACTCGTTGGAGTCCATCTGGTAGCCGGCGGTGTTGGGGTAGACCAGGAGGTCGCCTGTGCGAGGACGGCGCGGGAAGGGGATCTTCCGCCAGGTGAGCAGGTCCGACTCCAGGCAGGTGGCCGCCCCGACGCAGGCCGGATAGGTGCCGGCGGGGACGTCCGGGGCGCGGGACAGCAGGCAGGGATCGGGCAGGTACTCGCTGTTGAACCACTGCTCGGACAGGCTCAGGCTGGTGCCGTCGACGGTCAGCAGCTGGTAGCCCGCGCGGTCCTTCACCCCCTGGATCCGGAACACGGTCGCACCCGCCTTGTCCAGCAGGGCACGGCCGGGCTCCATCAACAGCGTGACACCGGATCCCTTGAGCAGCTCGGCCAGGCTCCGGCGGTGCCCTTCGGGACGCGCGCCGAGCAGCACCCGGAGTGCTCCGAGTTCGGCGGTGGGGGAGTGGTACGGGTAGAAGTCACCGGCGGTGAACGACTTGCCGGCGTGGTAGTGACCGCTGTGCTGCTCTGCGAGGAAGGCGTACCAGCTCTCGGCGTCGGTGTAGCTGACCGGCAGGCCGCCGCCGATGCTGATCCGGTCGGCCGCCAGCCCCAGAGCACGGGCCTTGAGGCACCGGTCGAGCAGGGCTCCGGCCAGGTCGGCGCGCGGCTGTACGGCGTATCCGGACAGATGGAAGCTGAAGCCTTCCATCCGCACCGCGTCCCCCGCCCGCACACAGCGGTCCAGCGCGGTGTCCAGTTCGGCGTCGTTCATGCCGAAGCGGCTGTGCGGCTGGCCGGGCGGCAGACAGCGCAGCAGCAGCCGGGCCGGACGAGCGGTGCCGGCCGGCCCCGTGGCGAGGACCGCGTCGAGTTCATCGAGCGCGTCCACGGCGACCAGCGCGCCCTGCCGCACCGCCAGCCGCAGCAGGGCGCCGTCCTTCGCCGGACCGGTGACGACGAGGTGTTCCCCGGGCACCCCGCCTCCGAGGGCGTCGCGCAGCTCACCGGCCGAGGCAACATCGACCCCCGCACCGTTCGCTGAGCAGCGTTCGCTCCACACGGTGGCCTTGTTGGCCTTCTTCGCGAAGTACACGAACCCGTCCACCCCCGCTCCCTCCAGCACGGACCGCATGGCCCGGAGGTTGCTGTCGAACGCGTCGGGCAACAGGAAGTGGAACGGGCCGCCGAGGGCGTAGGAGAGTTCCTCCAGCAGCCCGCTGCCCAGCACGGCGCGGGTGGCGGGGTCGGGCAGGGCGGGCAGCGTCGGCCAGGAGGACGCGCCGCTCACCGCCACAGCGGGACCTCGGTCCCCAGGCCCTGCGCCAGCGCGAGCTGCGCGAAGCGGTGGCCGAGGGCGATGTCGGTGACGACCAGGCCGCTGTTGTACGCGAAGATCCGCTCCGTGTCCGAGCGGCGGCCGGCGGCGCTGCCGGCGAGAACGGGCGGGAACTCGGCGTCCACGGCCGGGAGTTCGCCGTCCGCGTCGGCCATGTCGAGGCCGGTGATGTGCATCTGTGCCTCGCTCGTGGCGATGACCCGGTCGGCCCGGTGGAGCGTCGAGGGGGCGAGGCCGTGGCCGACGAGGACGGACAGTGCGCCGGGCTTGAGCCAGTCGGCCTCGACGGCGGCGGGCGTGTGGGAGCCGGCGGTGGCGACGAGGACATCGGCGTCCGCGGCGGCGGCCCGCAGATCGTCGACGACCTCGACATCCCGGTCGGGAAAGTGGTCGCGCAACTGCTCGCGGACCGCGGCGATGCCCTCGGGGTGGGTGCCGGACAGCATCAGCCGGTCCAGGTCCGGCAGGGTGGTCAGCAGGAACGGCAGGGCCAGGCGGCCCTGGGTTCCGGTGCCGATGACCAGCGCGCTGCGGGCGCCGGGCGCCGCGCATTCGCGGGCCAGCAGCGCGGAGACGGCCGGCGTACGCAGTGACCCGATCCGGGAACAGTCCATGAGCGCCACCGGCAGCCCGGTGCGGTCGTCGTAGAGCGTGAGGGAGGTGTAGTAGTGCTGCTCGGCACGGCCCTTGTCCAGGCCGTGCTTGTAGGAGGTCTTGATCGCGACGACATCACGGGAGCCGTCCCGGCCCAGCATCGCGTAGGAGACCGAGTGCCCGTCCGGTGGCTTGACGGTCAGTTTGCGGGGGTTGTCGGACCGTCCGGCGTGCAGGGTGCGGTAGGCGCCCTCCACGGTGGCCACCACATCGGCCAGGGAGATGTCCATCCCGGCCAGATCGGTGGTGGACAGGATCCGCAGGTGCTGGTCGTCGCCGGATATCGGGGGGTCGGCGGGGGCGGTGATCGAGGTGTCGGTCATCGGGTGGTGCCTCCGTTCCGTGGACGAGCTGTCAGCTGGTGTGGGCTTCGAGGGCGGCCTGACCGTAGCCGTGCTCACGGGCTTCGGCCAGGGGGCGGCTGCGGCGCCCGGGAACGCGCACGGAGGCACGCTTGAGCCACCGGTCGCTGCCGTCGTAGCGGGCCTGGAAGGGCACCCGCCCGTGCACGACCAGGTCGTTGTCGGCGACCAGGACCTCGCCGGGGGAGAGGCTCACCGCGACGGAGACGCGGGCGAGTTCGGCGGTGAGCCGTCCGTAGGCCGACCGGTAGGGCTCGTCCGCCTCGTCGAGCGGTCTGTATGCCGGGTCGAAGCGCAGGGTCGGTCCCTCCTCGGCCGCGAACAGCGTGGGCACCGCGGGCGGCGCCTGTGCGGCGTAGCCCTGTGCCTCGGCGTACGCGTCATCGGGAAGGATCGGCACCACCGGACGCGAGAGGAGACCGATGTCCTCGTCGGTGAGCCGGGCCTTGCGGATGCTGGCGGCGGTGGTGGCGATGCCGTCGGGGTTGCGCATACAGCCGAGCATCAGCAGATGTGCGCGGCCGGGGTGGAAGGCGTCCTCGGTGTGCGGGCTGAGGAGCACGGTGCTGCTGGCTCCGGTCTGCTCACTCTCGCGCCCGGCCGCGGGGACGATGTTGTGGATGAACCGGCCGTCCTGCTGGCCCTCCCACGCGAGGGGGTTGCCCATCACCGAGGCGAGCAGCAGCAGTTGGAGGTCGAAGGCGGCCCCGCAGCCGTCGGCGGTGGCCCAGCTGGAGGGTGTCGGCCCGATGGCGTCGTCGTCGACATCGAGGCCCCGCAGGACGAACAGGCCGTCGGCGGTGTCGACGGGCCGGCAGTGTTGCCGGAGGGTGTCACCTAACCCGGCGGCCGCCTGCACAACCTCCACCAGGAGGCGGGGAGTTGCGGTCGACGTGCCGAACTCGGTGAGTATCTTCTCTGCGGTCAGGCGGAGTTCGCTCGCGGTGCGGTCATCGAGCGTGCGGACAGGTGCGGCTGCCGTGCTCATGGCGAGAGTCCGTTTCCGTCGTGAGACAGGGGAAGCGCCTCTGCCGGAAGCCGTGGGGGCGGGGCGCTGCGGATCCGTAACAGGCAGGACTGAGCGGCCGCCCGGAGGCGGCTGATGCGGTGGCTGACCGGCGAACGGCCTGAACATTAGGCGCCGAGCTTAGGCAAGGCAACCCTTACCAGTGGGTCCGGTTCGGTTTTGGGTGCCTGCCTGATGCAATGTCAAAACTAAGGCGACAAAGCCTAGTTGGGCACACAATCTGCCCCGGATGGTGTCGTTCGATCATCTGTTCGTCGGTGTGTGACCTCTTGCAGCAAGGGCTGTCGTTAGGGTAGGCACACCTAAGCACCCCCCAGTCGCCCCCGAAGCGGATCGAGGACGTACGTGGACATGAACAGGCGTCAAGTGCTGTGGGCCGGTGGAGCGTTAGGTGCGACGGCACTGCTGGCCGCGTGCTCGGGCAGCGGGGGCACCTCGACCGAACCCGCCGCAACGGGCGGCAAACCCAAGCGAGGGGGCACGCTCCGGGTCGGCGCGCTCGGCCGCGCCTCGGCTGTCACCCGTGATCCGCACGGCACCCAGACCAACGAGAGCGACTACCTCATCGTCGCCCTCGTTCACGACACCCTGACCGCCCCCGGAGCCAAGACCAACACCGTCCCGCGGCTGGCCTCGCGCTGGCAGGCGTCGGACGACCTGAAGACCTGGCGTTTCACGATCGCCAAGGGCGCGAAGTTCCACGACGGCAGCCCGGTCACCGCCGGGGACGTGGCCTGGTCGCTGCGCCGGCTGCGGGCCACCCCCAACGGTGCCTCCCGCCTGCCCGGCATCAAGGCCGAGAACATCCGGGCCGAAGGCGCCGGCACCGTCGTCCTGGTCTCCGACTACCCCAATGCCGAACTGCCCCAGCTCACCCGTCTGACGACCTTTGTGCTCAAGAAGGGCACCAAGGACAAGGAGGCCGGGACGGCGTCCGGCTCCGGCCCGTTCAAGCTGGACTGGTTCCGCTCCGGCAACGCCCGGCTGGTGCGTAACGAGGACTGGTACGGCGGCGAGGTCCTCCTCGATGCCATCGAGGTCAAGATCTTCGAATCCCCGCAGGCGATGGCCAACGCACTGCTCGGCGGCCAGATCGACGTCGCCTCCAACGTCGGCGCGGTGGCGGCGCGTACGGCCGAGCAGCGCAAGGAGGTCCAGATCATCCGCCGCCCCGACGACATGGCGATGCCGATCGTCATGCGCACCACCGGCGGACCGTTCGCGGACGCCAAAGTGCGGGAGGCGCTCCGGCTGGCCGTGGACCGTGAGGCCATGGTCAAGCAGGTGCTGTCCGGCTACGGCGCCGTCGCCAACGACATTCTCGGGACCGGCGACCCCGCCTACGCCACCTCCATACCGCAGCGCACCCGTGACCTCAGCAGGGCCAAGTCCCTGCTGAAAGCTGCGGGCTTCGACACGTCCAAGACGTACAAGCTGCTGACCACCGAGGACGTCTCCGGGCTCACCGATTCCGCGACCCTGTTCGCCACCCAGGTCCGCGAGGCCGGCGTGAAGATCGACGTGGTCAAGCAGGAGTCCGCCACCTTCTGGGACAAGACCTGGCTCCAGGGCGATCTCTACACGACCTACTGGGGCACCAACGACTCCCTCGTCTTCTTCGCGAGCAAGACGATGTTCTCCGAGTCGGCCACGAACGAAACCGGCTGGAAGAACGCCGAGTTCGACGCGGTGTATCGCAAGGCCATCGGCGCCAGGGACGCGGCGAAGCGCGCCACAGCGCTCAAGGAACTCCAGCGGATCGAGCATGAGGCATCCGGCTACCTGTTGTGGGGCATGGCCGACGGCATCGACCTGGCCGCCGCCCCGGTGCGCGGCCTGCCCACCCTGCCCGGCTACGGCCGTGTGCAGCTTGAGCGGGCATGGCTGGCCCGCTGAGCGGTACGGTGCGGGAGCCGGCGACCGGAGTGGACGGAGGGCCGACGGCCGTCCGTCCGGTCCGGCCCGTGCTGTCCGCGGTCCTGCGCACGGGCGGTCTGTTCGCCCTGCTGGCCCGCCGGATGCTGCTGCTCGCCGCGCTGCTCGCCGCCGTCTTCGCCGCCATCGAACTGCTGCCGGGCGACGCCGCCACCGCCACCGCGGAGCGCGGTGAGAGCCCCGCCGACCTCGGGCACCGGCGTCACCTCCTCGGCCTCGACCGCCCGGTCCTGACCCGCTTCGCCGACTGGATGACCGGCCTGCCCACCGGCGACCTCGGCACCTCCGCCCACGGGGAGGCGGTCGCCGGTCTTCTCGCCCGTCCCTTCCCCAACACCTTGCTTCTGGGCGGACTCGCCCTGCTGGTGACCCTCGTGGTCTCGCTCGGACTCGGCTGCCTGGCGGCGCTCAAGCCCGGCCGCCTCACCGACCGGGCCGTATCGGCCACCGCCACCGGCATCCTCGCGCTGCCCGAATTCGTGGTCGCGGTCGCCCTCGTCCTGGTCTTCGCCCTGTGGGCCGACTGGCTGCCCGCCGTCACCCTCACCGGCGCCGACGGCGCACCCGCGTCCTGGCCGATGCTCGTGCTGCCCGTCACGGCGCTGTCCGTCCCGCAGATCGGCTGGAACACCCGCATCGTGCGCGCGGCCCTCGCCGACGAGGCCAAGGCCCCGCACATGGAGACCGCGCTGATCGACGGGCTGCCGCGCCACCGGATCTTCACCCACCACCTGCTTCCCGGCGCGCTGCCCACCATCGCGGCGGGCCTCGCCACCTCGACCGGCATGCTGCTGGGCGGCGCCGTCGTGGTGGAGACGATCTTCAACTACCCCGGAATCGGCGGGGTTCTGGCCGGAGCCGTCGCCGACCGGGACAGCCCGGTCGTCGCGGGCGTCGTCGCCGTCACCGGAGCCGTCATCACCGGAGTACTCCTGTTCGCCGACCTCACACGTGCCTGGGCATCCGGAGGCCGCATATGACCGCCCCGCACCCGACCGCCCTCGAACAGCCCGTCCGCCGGCGCCGCTCGCGCGGCTTCGTACTCCGCATCCTTCCCGCGCTCGTGCTCATCACGGCCGCCGTCACCGGGCCATGGCTCCACCCGCACGCCATCGACGTCCCCCTCACCGCTCCGTACGCCGGGCCGGGCGGTGGCGCCCCGCTCGGTGGCGACCATCTCGGCCGCGATGTGCTCACCCGTCTCCTCGCCGGGGGCCGCGAACTCATCGTCACATCGCTGCTGGTCGCTCTGCTCGTCACCGTGGTGGCGGCCCTGCTCGGCGCGCTCGGCGCCCTGCGCCCGGCCGTCGGCCGGATCGTCGAACGCTCCGCGGACGTGCTGATGCTGCTGCCCGCCGTACTGGGCATCCTCCTCCTCACCCTGTCATGGCCGGGCGGCGGACGCTTCGCGGTGATCGCCGCCGCCGTCGTCATGGGGGTGCCCTACGCGGTGCGCCTCGCCGCGGGGGCGGCGGCGCCCGTCGCGGCCTCCGGCTACATCGAGGCGGCGGCGGTCGGCGGAGAGCGACTGTGGCACCTCGTCGTACGGGAGGTCCTGCCCAATCTGAGGGCCACCCTGCTCGCCCTCTTCGGGCTGCGGTTCGTCGCCGCCGTCTACGTCGTCGCCACCGCCGGCTTCCTCCAGGTGGGCCCCCAACCGCCCGCCGCCGACTGGGCATTGATGATCCGGGAGAACGCCGGCGGCATCGTCCTCAACCCCTGGGGCGTACTGGCCCCCAGCCTCGCCATCGGCCTCCTCGCCATGAGCGTCAACCTCGCCGTTTCGGCACTCGTCCCGCAGACCGGCCGGAAGGCGGTGACCGCACTGTGAACCACATGCCAGGCCGGTACCCCGAGGACCCTGCACCGTCCGCCGAACCGGCGGTGACCGTCACGGACCTCACGATCGCCGCCCCGGACGGCCGTCTGCTCCTGGACGGCGGCAGCCTGGAGGTCCGCCCCGGCCGTATCACCGCTCTCACCGGCCCCTCCGGCTGCGGCAAGACCACCCTGTTGCGCGCCGTGGCCGGCGTCCTGCCGCCCGGGACCCGGCTCACGGCCGGCCGCATCGAAGTCCTCGGCCGGGACGTGCCGGCGCTGGACGCCACCGCACTGCGCACCCTGCGCCGCCACCGTCTCGCCTACGTCGGCCAGGACCCGGGCTCAGGTCTCAATCCCCGGATGACGGTCCGCCGCCTCCTCACCGAAGTCGCCGCGGACCGCAGCCCTCAGGCACTGCGCGACCTGATCGCCGAGGTCCAACTCCCCACTGAGGGAGGTCTCTTGGGGCGCCGCCCAGGAGCGCTCTCCGGTGGCCAGCAGCGCCGCGTCGCCCTCGCCAGGGCACTGGCCCGCCGTCCCGCCGCACTGCTCCTCGACGAGCCGACCGCCGGTCTCGACCCGGAGCTGCGCCACGAGATCGCCGAACTCCTGCGCCACCTCGCGGACCGTCACCAGCTCGCCATCGCACTGTCCTGCCACGACGCGGACCTGGTCTCCCGGCTGGCCGACGACGTCGTGGACCTCTCCCGCGGCGCGCCCGCACCGCCACCCCTGCCACACACCACCGACCGGCCGCTCCCCACCGGCGCACACACGCTCACCGTCTCCGGTCTGTACGCGGCCTTCGGACGACGCGGCCGCCGCACCCCCGTCCTTCACGACATCGGCCTCGCCGTGCCCGCCGGCTCCAGTACGGGCATCGTCGGAGCCTCCGGTTCGGGCAAGACGACCCTGGTCCGCGCCGTCGTCGGACTCCACCGTCCCACCAGCGGTGCCGTCACCCTCGACGGAGTACGTCTCGCCCCCACCGCCCAGGGCCGCACCCGCGAACAGCGCCGACGCCTCCAACTCGTGCCCCAGGACCCGCTGGGCACCCTCAACCCGAGCCGCACGGTCGGCGCGACCCTCGGCCGTCCGCTGCGTCTGCACCGGCGCGCCACCCCCGACCAGGCCCCGACCCGCGTCCTGGAACTCCTCGAACAGGTCGGCCTCCCCGCCCGCTTCGCCGACCGCTACCCCCACGAACTCTCCGGCGGCCAGCGCCAGCGCGTCTCCATCGCCCGCGCGCTCGCGGCGGACCCCGACGTGCTGGTCTGCGACGAAGTCACCTCCGCCCTCGATGCCGTTACGGCCTCCTCGATCATGGACCTGCTGGATGACCTGCGCGACCGCCGCGGCCTCGTCCTGGTCCTCATCAGCCACGACCTCCGCCTCATGGCAAGCAGAACCGACTCCCTCCTCGTCCTCTCCGCGGGCCGAGCCGTCGAATCCGGCCCCACTCCGCAGATCTTCACCTCCCCGGCCCACCCGGTGACCGCAGCATTGGTGGCGGGCGCGGCCCAGCCCGCATGAAGCGCAAGGGCCTGTGCCCCTCGCCCGGCGTCGGGCGAGGGGCACAGGCAGCAGTGAGCTTTACGCGTCCCTTGGGAGGCTGAGTCGTCCTCAGGTCGCGTGCGGAATGAATGGCTGGTCAGACTTTTGCGAGTTCCCCGATGGTGGTTCCCCGCTGTAGTGCCCAGTTCTCCAGTGTGATGCGGCAGGCGTGGTCGAGGTGGCGGAGTTCGGAGAGGTCGAGTTCGACGGGCTTGTCGTGCGGGAGTGCTTCGAGGGTTTCGAGCATGCGGGGCAGGCGGAGGAAGGTGGCGGATCCGGTGAGGGTGACGAGGAGCCGGCCGTCGGTTGTTTCGTGGGTGTCGAGCTGGATGTGGGACGTTTCCCAGGCGCTTTTGATCACGGCGAGGCCGATGCCGAGGAGAACGCCTTCGAACATGTTCGTGGTGATGATGGCGATCGCGGTGACGGCGAGGACGAGCGCTTCGCCGCGGTGCGTGCGCCACAGGGGCAGGAGGTCCTTGACCGGGACGAGCTTGCAGCCGGCATGGACCAGGACCCCGGCGAGCGCGGCCAACGGGATGACGCCGATCGCGGCCGGAAGGAGGGCGGCGAACAGCACGAGCCACAGTCCGTGCAGGATGCGGGAGAGCTTCGTCTTGGCTCCGGCCTGGACGTTGGCCGAGCTACGGACGATGACCGCGGTCAGCGGCAGCGCGCCGAGCACTCCGCAGATGGCGTTGCCCACGCCCTGGGCCATCAGTTCCTTGTCGAAGTCGGTTCGCGGACCGTCGTGCATGCGGTCGACGGCGGCGGCGCTGAAGAGGCTTTCGGCCGAGGCGATGAGGGCGAAGGCGAGGACCGTACCGAGGGCGGCGAGGCTGCCCAGCGAGGCGAAGTCGGACATCCCCGGCGGCTGTATCGCCGAGAGGAGCCCTTGGACCTCGACGCGGGGTACGGACCAGCCGGCCACCGTGGTCGCCGCGGTGGCCAGGGCGACCGCGGCAAGCGGTGCGGGGAGCAGCTGGGCCTGAGCCGGGAGCTTCTTCCACAGCACGAGGACGGCGATGGTGCCGGCCCCGATGGCGAACGCGGTCAGGGCTTGGCTTGAGGTGGCGATCTCGGTGACCAGGTGCGGCACTCCCAGGATCTTGTCGATCCCGGAGCGCGGCTGCTCGACCCCGGCCATGGTGTAGAGCTGGCCGAAGATCAGAACGAGCCCGATGCCGGCGAGCATGCCCTGGACGACCGCGACCGTGATCGCGCGGAAGAATCGCCCGAACTTCATTGCACCCAGGGCGAGTTGAACCAGTCCGGCGAGCAGGACGACGGCTCCGAGAACACCGAGGCCGAATTCCTGGACGGCCTCGAAGACCAGGACGGTCAGGCCGGCGGCCGGGCCGCTGACCTGGAGGCTGCTGCCGGGAAGGAAGCCGACGACCAGGCCGCCGACTATGCCGGTGATCAGGCCGAGTTCGGCGGGCACACCGGAGGCCACGGCCACTCCCACGCACAGGGGCAGGGCGACCAGGAAGACGACGAGGGAGGCCAGGACATCACGCCGCAGATGGGCGGGGTTTTTGAGGGGGGAGAGCATCAGTGGACTTCCTCGCACAGCGGAAGCGGAAGGGTGGAGGTACTGGGTGGCCCGTGGGGCGGGCGGATGCGGGTCACAGCGACAGGAAGGCCTTCTCGTCCGGCCCGTATGCCTTGACTGCTCCGGTGTGCACCTCGTAGTACCAGGCGTGCACGTTCAACGTGCCCTCCTCGACCCGTTCTGCGATGCAGGGATGAGTGTGCAGTCGCTCCAGCTGGGCGACCGCGTGGAGCTGGACCGCCTCCGCAACGTCGGGGGAGAGGGGCGTGGTCGTCTCGGGCTGGGCGGCCGCGTGCTCCAGCCAGCCCTGTACGGCGGGCAGGGAGGAGAGATCGCCCCCGCTGACCAGCGCGTTGACCGCCCCGCAGTGGGAGTGTCCGCACACGACGATGTCGCGGACGCCGAGTACCCGCACCGCGTACTCGATGGTGGCCGTCTCCGCGGCGGGGCGGTCGCTGCTGTACTCGGGCACGATGTTGCCCGCCGTCCGCAGCTCGAACAGTTCACCTGGGCGTGCGCCCGTGATCAGTGACGGCACCACGCGCGAGTCGGAGCAGGTGATGAACAGGACCTCGGGGCTCTGCCCGGCCTCCAGGGCGCTGAATTCCTCAGCGCGCTCCGCCACATGCGTCGTAAAGGATCGTGCGTTGTCAACCAGGGACTTCATGGTGGCCTTTCTCCTGCGCTCACGAGCGTGCTCGCGAGCGCGGTGTGTTCAGGTCATCAGTGGAAGGAACGTGTTCCGGTCTGCCTCAAGGTGGCAGCCGGTGATTCCGCGTCATCGTCGACGCGAAATGAAGAGGTGATCCGAGACGGAAGGACGCCCGCGCCTACAGCGCGGAGCATCTCGCCACCGCATGGCGGCGGGAGCGGGAACGTCTGCGGTCCGGGAGCGACCATGCCGACCAGTGGCCGCATGAGCAGGGGATCCGCCGCCACTCCATCAGCACATCTCCCCCGAATATCGCGGCCGTTTGCCAGAGCACAGGCGCGCCACTGCGTCAGCACGTCAGGTGGTCCGCTTGACCATCACGCGAACACCTCTTTGCATGGACATTACCTCATGACCGGGGGTCAAGTCACGGTCAAATCACGGTAATGCGCTGTCCCGCACGGCCAATTGGCGCATTTCCTATTGCGATGCGCTAAGGCGTACGCCCCGTGGGTGGAGCGCGAGCCGGAGAGCGCTCCCACCATCGCCCCGACTCCCGGCCGCCGGGCCGGATGGGCTGTGTCCCGCTGTCCCGCAGGAGTGTGCCGTCGTGCGCCTCGTGCACGGTGACGTTGGATTCGGCCTTGTGCGGGGACGGCGCGGTCGGCGTTCCGGCGATCTCCGCCACCTCGAAGAGCCGTGCCGACGGGATCGTCCGGCAAGGGTAATTCGTCTACACCCGCGCCGGTCCTCCAGCAGGTCACGGGTGCATCGTCCCGGTCTGCCGCCCGCAGAGGTAGAACAGCTCGGGGTCGCCCTCATCGAGGCCGTGGAGCAGGCCGACCGGGCTCCACCCGGCTCGTTGGAGCAGCCGCTGCATCGGCTGGTTGGAGACGTTGGTCGAGGTGAACAGTTTCAGGGTCGTGCACGAGGCCGCCACGGCGGACAGCAACCGATGGCCAACGCCTCTGCCGCGGGCGGGGGGCGCCACCATCAACATCGTCACGAAGCCATGTCCGAAGAACGTGTACTCAACCACGCAGTAGCCGAGTGGGCCGGACGCACCCTCCGCCACGACCGCCAGGCCCTGCCGGCACCACCTTCGGATACTCGCCCGCCGTTCGTCGTCACCCTCGACCGCGACCGTGTCGATCCCCGCCAGCCTGTCGGCCTCCGACTCACGCGCCCGGCGCACAACGAACTCACCGCGGTCTGCTGCATCCATGTGGCCATGCTGTCAGCTCGCATCGGAAGCCCGCCCGACACCTGATCCCTATCGCGGACCAGGTCGTCCGTACGGCTCAGGAGGCTGGTGTGGGGGTGGGACAGCCGGTGGTGATGGAGCCGACGATGTCGACGGCCAGTTCGCTGAACCATATGGAGCCGTCCGGGCCGGAAATGATGCGGTGGCCGACGGGGGCGGTGGTGGGCAGCGTGTAGCGGCTGGTGGTCAGGTCCGGGCGGACGCGGTCGATCAGTCCGGGCTGGTTGTACTGGACCCACAGGTTGCCGAAGCAGTCGAAGGCCAGCCCGGCCAGCTTGGCGCCCTCGACGTTGGTGCGGTGCTCGGTGATGCGGCCGGTGGCGGGGTCGAGTTCGGCGTAGGCGGCGCCGGCCTCCTTGGTGAACCACATGTGGCCGTGCCGGCCGGCAGCAAGGGCGACGGGGCGGCTGTCAGGGGGGGGTGGCGTATTCGCGAACTCCTCCGTCGCAGCAGGCGGATGCCCTGGAGCGTCGGGGAGCGCAGCGAAGCCACGGACATCCACACACCCAGGAGCCGAGCCCACCCCACCAGAATCCCGAGAAATGTCTGGAATGCCAGTTCCTGGTTGAGGCTAACTCGGCATGTGACGGATCACCTGTCGGCGTACACGTGAATGCGCATGGCCGCGTACGGATGGTCCGAATCCTCCCCGGATTCTCTCCAGGGCCGATTGCGGCGGATTCCCCGGCTTGTGGGCGTCTGGATTTAATCGTTAATTGTAAGGTCGCTGGGTCGGATAGCTTGGGAAAATGCTGACTGAAGTCATCGCGACCCGCTATGTCACGCCCTTGCGTGAGGGTGGATCGCTCCCGGGGATCGTCGAGGCCGACGATCTCGGTACATATATCATGAAGTCGTCTACCTAGCTGCTCTGACCTGGGGTGATGTGGTCATGTGTGTCTCTGACCTGCGGAGATGGCTCTTTCAGGGCCTTTCAGGTTCGTGCCGCATTACGCAGTTGCTTCTCCCCACGCGCTCCCCAGCGCCGCCCAAACTCCCCAGATTCTCCCCAGGGAGGCCACGTATAGCGGGATGAAGGGCGCCATCGGGCGAGATCATATGCGGCGCTGTGAGCCACGTTGCGTGACTGCTGTAGGCCAGGAAGAAGACCACCAGCAGGTTCTTCGTCTGCTGGTGGTGCAGAGCTCCTGTTGGTGGTGGCCTGCTGAAATGGCGGGTGTGACTGCCGTCGGCAGAGCATTGGTCCGTGAATGGTCCGGACCGTGGTGTCAGCTACCTCAATGCTGACGGCCGATCGGAGTTCGGCGGTCTGCCCCGGCACTGAGGGCCAGGAGCTCAGTCCTGCGTGGAGCCGGCGGGGTGGTGGACGTGCAAGGTGAGCCCCGTAATCCTGCCGGATTGGATGATGGGGCCGTGCTGGGCTCCGCCACTGATGTCGTTGTGCACGGTGACCCTTTGTGTACCCGGCGCGGTGTTCGCGAGCCGCTGCAAGGATGCGAGCAAGTCGCGCAGGTCGTCTCCGGTGGCGGAGCCGGCCTGTAGAAGCTGTTGCAGGTAGGCGCGCCACTGGAAGGTGACGTCATCAGCGGTTTGCGTGCCGTTTGCAGCCTGGGCACTGAGCAGCAGGGCCCGGGCGGAGTCCAGATCGGCGACCGTGTCAACATCTGCACCGATACGGGAGAAGAAGCGTCCGACCAGCTCGCGGGCGTGTGTCCAGGAGTCGGTGACCATGAGGGAGACCAAGGTGGTCGCTCCCGATGCGGCGAGAGCAGCCAGTTCGCTGTCCATCGTTTCTCCTTCAGGGAGGTCAGAGTCCGGGTGTCTCATCGGTCGCGTCGTTAACCGGTGTGTAAACCGCAGGCGGGTCGAACCTTTTCAGCAGTTCCTCGGCCGTCTCGTTCCGGTCCTGTGTCTTGATGATGTCGGCGATCTGCTTGGCCAGCATCGCCCGCCGGTCATCTCCGTCCGTGAAGCCCATGCCGGAGAGGAAGGCTTCGAAGTGGTCAGCGGTCGTCGGCTCTCGTTCGAACGAAGCGGGCGGCGCGTCCACGCTTTCCAGGTCGGGCCGATTGCTCTGCGGCTGGGGCAGGAAATCCCGCAGTCGATCGGGTACGTCGGTGTCGTTGGCCGCCGACGTGAGCTGGGCGAGCAGACCGAGGTCCGCCACGGTCTTCTCCACATGATCGTCGTTCTTCGCAAGCCACCAGACCACCGCGCTGCCGGTGTCCTTGAGCACGTCCTCGCCCAGGTACTCACGCTTGCTCTGCTCGTACTTCCGCTGGTGTTCCCAGACCGCCTTGTCCTTGCGCACTTCAGCCAGCTTGTCCAACCGTTCCTGATCGTGTTCGCGCAAGGTGAGCGTGACATTCTCCGCCATGACCTGGAGGTGCCTGGTGTGGTCCGGGCGCATCCTGCTGAGCGCACCACTCAGCTCGTGCTGGACGAGCGAGGCCCGGCCGGGCTCCCGCTGTTCCGTGATCGCGCGGGCGCGGTCCAGCACCGTTTCGACGGCGAGGCCTGCCGGGTTGACGACGGGGGCGCCGCCGCCGGCTTCGAGGGGGCACCAGCGCACGGTCGCGGAGAACAGGAAGTCGTAGTCGTCCCACTGGCTGGGCAGCGCCACGTGGCTGACGCGGTGTTCCCTGCGTTCGATGGGCGCCGCGGTGTGCTGCTCCTCGAAGTCGACCGGTACGGAGCCGCGCCGCGTCGCGGCGATCTTGAAGGCTGCCGCGGGCACTCCCGCCAGGAGAACGATGAGGGCCGCCCACGCCCATGTGGGCCACTCCTGCACCAGGCCGAGGATCGTCAGCAGCAGAGCGCACAGGATGGTGAGGAAGACGGTCGTCGTCTTGCAGCCGGTCGTCATGGTGTGGCCCCCCTGGGTGGTGCCGGTCGAGACGGTGCGGCCGACGGGCGGAGGCCCTGCGCCGCGGAGATTTTCTGGAGCAGGCGGTCGGTCGTGGCGACGCCGCGTGCCAGGCCACCGGAGGTGGTGGGTTCCGCTGCACGGGCCACGGAGTACAGCGCTGCGAGATGTTGGCCGTTCCGGCCGGCGGCGGTGACCAGCAGGTCGAGCAGCAGGTCATGGTGGTCGCTGGCATCGGTGGCGGTGTGCAGCCAGCGCCGCGCGTACGGGTGCCAGAGCGACTGCGGCAGCTCAGCGAATGCCTCCCGCCAGCCGATGGTCACACAGCTCTGTACGTACTCCTCGTCCACCAGTGCGCGGGGCGCGCCTCCGGGGTCCGTCAGCGGCACCGGGTCGCAGATCCGCAGGAAGATCCGGGCGTCGTCGGCCGGGGCCGACGAATGCCGCGTGAGGCGGTCGAGCATGCGGCGCCTGAGCCTGCTGCTCGTCGCCACCAAATCGCACAGGGCGTCCAGCGCGGGCGTGGCGCCGCTCTCACGGCGGGCGAGGTGGCGCAGCCGGACCATTGCCTGGTCGGGATGGGTCGGCGCGATCACGTCGGTGCAGACACGGAGCAGAACGTATGCGAGATTTCCTATCAGTTGCTTGTCCCTGCACCACGTGTAGATCAGCTGCCGGAAACTCCCGCCGTACTGCTTGTTCTCGAGCCCATGGGTGAGTGCGTGGATAGCCGCCGCTGACCGGGGCATCGTCGTGGTGTTGGCGCTCCACTCGTCGGCCAGGGCCGCCAGCTCCTTCCACTGCCCGGCACGCAGGTACTGATCGGCGAGCCGTTCCACCAGGTCTTTACGGAGGCCTGGAGTGAGATGTGGATCCTCCAGCTCTGTACTGCGTGCGGTCCAGACGCTGAGGAGACGTCTGAGGTCGGGCATGTGGTCCCAAAAGTGCGCGCGGACGGCGGCGTCGAAGTCCAGCTTGTCGAACCGTACGTGACCGCCCGGTCCGGCCGACGCGGAGATCTCCGTCAGGCGCTCGGCCAGGTCCTTGCCTTCGAGTGGGACAACCTTGTCTTCAGGGATCTTGAGGGTGCGGAGCAGAAGAGCGGCGGCGTGGTGGATGACGTCGGGGTGCGCGCCGTGCAGCATGGCCGTGGTGATCAGCAATGCCCGCTGCGGCGCCTCGCGCCGTTCGGTGACGAGACCGGCGACCTCTTGTCGCCATGCCTTCCGCGCATCGCGGGCCTGCGCGCACCAGCCGGCGAAACCGTCGCGGGCCGGATGCGCCGTACGGGCCCGCCGCACACGGTCGGCGAAGTCCGCGATCTCTTCGACCGAGCGCTGCTCAGCCAGGAAATCTGCCAATGCGGGCGCGCATTGCAGATACTCCTCGTGCGGTATCCGGTGGAGCCGTAGGTGGCGTCGGAACACCTCCTGGGCCGGAGGGGGTGCGATATCGGCCCGGTAGAATTGGAGGTCGGATTCCAGCGTGCCGCCGTACGGTATGACGACCACCAAGTGCGCCTGCTGTTCCTGAACGGCCTTGCGGAGCGCCGGCAGATCTCTGCGGTTCCTCGCCCATCGGGCGCCGTCGGCCTCGGCAAGGTCCAGCAGCAGCCGGTCGCCGGCGCCGACCAGCCCGGCATCCGTGAGCGTGGTTTCCTCTTCGTCGCCGGGCAGCAATTCGCGGAAGATCCCGGTGTCCCGGTGAAGTTCGTACAGGAGGACGCGGGCTGTGGCAGTTCTGCCGCTGCCCGGCGCTCCGTGCAGGATCACGGTGCTGCGCTCTGCCAGCAGGCGGCGGGCCTCGCCCATACCCTCGGGATCGACGAACCGCTGCCTGAGCAGGCGAAGCTGGTCATCCGCGATGCGGCGGGGACTCCGGCCGGCCGTCTCTTGCTTCGGTGGGCTTGCGGTGTAGTTATTGTAGTTGTAGATGTCGCCGAAGCCGGCATGCACCGAGCCGCCAGACTGTTCGACACGCGTCGTGAAGGCTTCGTTCACCGCTCGTCGTCCTCGCGCCGCCCCGGCTCACCGAACCGGTGCCGAATATCACCGTGATGGTCGCCTTCGAAATTCGTCATGCCGTCTCCCGAGTAGTGACGGCCGCTCGACACGTGGCGGGAATTCTGATAGATATTGCCGTTGCCGGAATGCACGGGGCCGGTCGGCCTCTTGATGACGGTGCCGCTGACGTCTCCAGTGAAGTCCCGGCTCTGTACGGCCGTTCCGTGGATGCCCCCGGCCGAGTTGGACACGGAGCCGGGCTCGGGGGCCGGTGCGTCGGCGTGCTCGAGGTCATGCAGCTCGGGAACCATCTCGGCGACCAGGTCACCGAGGCGCTTCAGATCGGCTTCGGCGTTCTGCGTGTCCAGCCGCACGGACTGCAGTTCGGCCAGCCGCGTCAGGTCGGCCGGCAGATCGTCCTTCTTCAGGCGCTCCGTTGTCCTGCCTGCCAGGACAGGGACCACCGGCAGTCCGCAGGCGAATGCCTCCAGGATCTCCTTCCGTACCCAGTCCTCCGGATCGCGCAGCCTGGACTGGAAATTGACCCAGTCGGCCCCGATCACCACCAGCAGCAGAGCGCTGCGGCGCAAGCTGGTCAGCAGGGCATCGGGATAGACGGTGCCGGGAGGGATGGACTTCGAGGCGCGGAAGGCGCGGTCCTTCCCAAAGCGGTTGGAGAGCTCGTTGTCGATTAGAGCGGCGGTCTCATTGCCGTCGCCCGTCCGGTAGTTGATGAACACATCAGCCATTGCGTGGTCCTCCTCAGGAAGTGGTGAAACGGGATAACGTGCCGAGTCGCGGAGAGAGCCGGCGTACCGGAGCGTGATCCGAGTGACGGGCCATGACGCGGGCGAGACGCCGGAGGTCGAGGGTGACGGTCGCGGAACGTACGGCCGTCACCCCGTCGAGCAGCGGCTCCGTCAACATGCAGGCATGGTCGATCTCGCCGTCCGCCGCGTAGGAGAGCGCCCGACGTACGCCGTAACGCACCTGCGTCCGTACCGCGTCGGGGGAGACTCGAGCGAGCTGCCGGTTCAGTTCTTCGGCCGCCTCCCGCGGGCGGCCCAGGTCAAACAGACACCAACCGGTGACCATGCCGACCGAGTCGGGCAGGTGCATGCTGCCGATCACCGGCGCATCGGCATCGTCTGCCTGGCCGGTGAGCAGCGCCCGGGCCTGGTCCAGGGCGCGCTGACAGGCGTCGCGGTCACCGGCGAGCGCGTGGCCCTGTGCCTCGCGCTGCGCGGCGAGTCCGCGGATCCGGGGCGGGAGCGTGCCGCTCTGTGCCTTCTGCGCCAAAGCGACCGTCTGTTCGGCGTCGTCCTGATACAGCGTGACCAACGCCCGGCGGACCAGCGCATATCCGGCTAGTGCTTGGTCGCCCCCGGCAGCCGCAAGATCCACCGCACGCTGTGTCCACCACAGTGCCGCCTGCTCGTCTCCGGTCTCCTGCACCAGCCAGCCGATGTATTCGGCGTACCTGGAGCCGAGTGCGAGCAGTTTCTGGCGGGTGCGGGAGTCGGCATGCGCCGACAGCTCCCGCAGCGTGTGGGTCTGGGCGATCAGCCCGGGTAGGAGGAAGCCGGGCACGACGGTCTGGCCGAGCCGCCGATAGTGCGTGAACAGGGAGCGGGACGCTTCCAGCATCCCAGCACCCGTGGTCGGCGAAACCGGGCCCTGATCGCCAGTACGCCATCTCATCAACGAAGCGGCGCCGACGCTCACGATCTGGCGCCGGCCCAGGGGCTGGAACCAGCCTGAGCCGTCCGGTGACAGCTGCATCGTCCACTCCTCCTCATTGAATTCGCCTGGTTCCGGCTCATCCGGTGTGCTGGAAGCGGATGTGGCGACCAGGGCGATCAGTGCGCCGCCGGCCTGGAGTGTGGCGTCGCACAGTCGGGCGAGATCGCGGCTGGGCGCCTTGATGCCTCGTTCGACCTTGCTCAGCTGTGCCTTGCTGTAGTGCACGGCGGCAGACAGGGCGGTGAGACTGAGTCCGGCGTCCAAACGCCGCTTCCTCAGTTCTTCGCCGAACTCGGTGGACGGCTGCGGCACGGGAACCTCCAAAACCATCCATCCAGGTGCACGGGGTTGCTGCACGAAAGAGTGCGGCAACCCCGGCCGGACGGACAAGGCGAATGGTGCTGTTTCCCGTTTCCTTCTCCGCCGGTGAGAGGCGGTATTCTCCGAAGTGCGGAGTTGTGTTGCGATCCGGTCCGGTCGTTCTCATCTGAGACCGAGCCGACAAGCCTCGGGGTTGCTGTGGCATGAGCAGTTACTCCGTCGATGCCCGAGGAGATGCGACAGTTGAACAGGCGGCCGCCGCCCTCGGGCTGAACGAGGACGCGGCGCGGAAGCTGATGGCCCGCTTGGGCCGCTGGAGCCCCTACCCCTGAGCCCCCGCGCTCCCGGCGAGCCGGAAGGGAGTGCCGGGACGGGCCCCGCTTCCGGACACGCACCCGATTCTGCTGCCTCGTGGTCAGCAGGGGAGCGGACTTGAGGGAAGACCAGCGGAGCGGGACGGACGTCCCATTGTTGGACCCCTTCCGTACCCTTGGCGCTAGTACTGCAACGGTGTTTGTGCTGATGGTTGGGCAGTTCTATGGGCTGTGTCCGCGTCGTTTGTAGTGACTGATGCGGGCCCGGAATTGTCGTCTGCGGCGCCAGTGTGACCAGTGCAGGGTGTGGTCGACGGGTACTGGCCCGCGGTCGGTGAGGCGGTGGATCAGACGTCTGATCTCGGCGAGGCTGAGGTGGATGAGCTGGGAGGATCCGTTTCTGCTTTCCCGGCATCGAGTTCACGGGCCCGCAGGACGGTCAGGCAGGCGTGTGCGGCCATGGCCAGGGTGATGTGGCGGTGCCAGCCGGGACAGCGGCGGACTTGGTAGTCGTCCAGACCGCACTCCTGCTTCGCCGTCTGGAAGCACTCCTCGACGGCCCACCGGCTGCCGGCGATATGGATCAACTCGTCCAGGGTGGTGCCGACCGGGCAGTAGGCGATGTAGGAAGAGAGCTCCTCGGGCCGGCTGACACTGCGACGGGCGACAACCCAGTGCCGGCGGTCCTGGCGGTGCCAGGGACGGACTTCGACACGCGCCCAGTCGAACACCCGCATTCCGTGGGCGCCTCTCCCGCACGAGCGGCGTTTCCACTTCTGCCGCGGCAGACCCGTGAACAGGTCGTGGACGGGGTGGTCCAGGGCCCAGCGGGTGACCACGGTGTCGTGCCGGGTGGTCGCCATGACGTGGAAGACATCAGCCTGCTCCAGCTCATAGCGCCAGCCCTTGCTGAAGCCGTAGGCGGCATCCGCGGTCACCCACCGGAACGGGATCTTGTCCGCGATCGCGCGGCGGACCATCTTCTTGGCCATGACGACCTTGGTCTCGAAGTCGACCGTGTCGTCGATGCCGGCCTTGCGGCACCTCTCGCGGTCGTCCGTCCAGGAGGTGGGCAGATACAACCGGCGGTCGATCAGCGTCCGGCCGCCGCCGGCTGCATAGGCGAGGAAGACGCCGACCTGGCAGTTCTCCGTCCGTCCCGCGGTCCCGGAGTACTGCCGCTGCACCCCCGCCGAACGGTTCCCCTTCTTCAGGAAGCCGGTGTCGTCCACGATGAGCACGGCATCGGGGTCGCCTAGGTGCTCGACGACGTAGTCGCGCACATCGGCCAGGACCTCATCGGCTTCCCACTCGATCCGGTTCAGCAGCCGATGGATACGGTCCGGAGCCGCGTGACCGGCCTGTTCAGCCAGTGTCCAGCCGTTCTTCCGCTCCAGCGGAGCAATCAATCCCCGCATGTAGGCAAGCGCCGACTCCCGCGGCTCCGTCCTGGAAAACCGATGCACGAACCGCTCGTGCACAGCATCCAGTTCACCGGCCCACACCCTCACATCAGCAAGGTCCCCACCCATGAACAGACCAACGACCCGCCTGCCCACCCGTCACGGCAAACACCGTTGCAGTACTAGCGAGGAGCTGGACCTGACTGGCGCCGGGCACCGGTGAAGACGAAGGGGACACCCAGCCGCTGGGCACGCCGGGACGCCGCCCACGAGAAGTTCGTGCTGGAGCTCGTGCACCGGGGCGCCAACGGCAACAATTCGACCATGCAGCCCCCTGTCATCGCTGCGATCGTCACCGCGACGGTCGCACTCATCACCGCAGCCTTCACAGCCGTCAACAGCCAACGACAGCACCACCGCAGTCAGCAGAACAACTGGCTTCACGAACGTCGCAAGGACGCCTACCTCCACTTCATCGACGCTGCGCGAGCGTTCCTCCCCTTGACCGAGCTAGCGGTCCAGGGGGAAGTCCACAGTGACGCCGAGCCTCCAACCGACGACTTCGGTTACATCACCACGGACGGCGACCTCATCGCCTCGGAGACCGTGCGTACGTCGGCCATCCTCTATATAGCCAATCTGACCAGTGCCGAGCTCAGCGACGAGTGGTACCAGAAGGCGCCTGGCAAGCTCACCGAGCTCACCGCCGCATGGGATCGCGTCCACATGAACGGGGACGAGGACCTCCGCGTGCTTGCCCGGGAGATCAACAACCTGGCTCACTGCCTCTTGAAAAGCAGACAGCTCATCCCTCTCGAACAGAAGCAGTTCAGCCCGGAAGAAGAAAACGTCCCAGGGAGAGCTGAACTCCTGCGCATGAACATCCGCGACTACCACACCAAGACGAAACACTTCCGCGAGAAGGCGCGAGAGGACCTCGACACCTTTGCCGCGCGTCCCGTGCGACTCTCCCAACGCACCTGATAGCGCACAAACAACGCCCCATCCCTCGCTCCGTGCACTCCGGGTGCGAATTTGCTGATCCTCAGCGGCAGTGACGGCCGCCTCGGCCGGAAAGGCGGTTCGCCCACCTGCAGCGCGAGGCCGGCCGGGCGGCGGCCAAGGTGCTGCTGGGCCAGCTACCGCAGATGTGGGAGATCAACAGCGAGCTCATGGTCGCGCTGAACGAGGTGCGGCTGTGCGGCACCACGTCGTTCGTCGCCGCGGCCGAGGTCCTCGTCGGCACCACCAGCGACCTGGTACTGAACCACCCACCAGTGGCAGGTCCGGCGGCGCCGTGAGGAACGACGCGCCCTGCGCGCGGGGCAGTCCGGCG
The DNA here is from genome assembly GCF_028870195.1 of Streptomyces sp. G7(2002). Lineage (NCBI taxonomy): Bacteria > Bacillati > Actinomycetota > Actinomycetes > Kitasatosporales > Streptomycetaceae > Streptomyces > Streptomyces sp. G7(2002). The sequence goes on along the minus strand of NZ_CP102609.1, from coordinate 1,408,292 downwards.
ACGGCAGGTGAATTCACCCGCACCGGGGGCGGCGGGCCGCATGAGCGGGTCAGCCGGCCGCTGCGCCCTGCTGCCGCCCGGCCGTGCCAGTCGGGCCTGCTGATAGGCCGTCACCGGACGCAGGGGTCAGCGCCAGCACGCGGGGAGGTTAGGTCCGTGGTGACGTCGGCGTGCCTGGGCCGCCCTGGAGCAACGCTGGGCCTCGGTGGGGTGCTGCTTGAGCCGCAAATCGACGCTGTCCCGCGGTCCCGCCTCGGGCCGGCTGCTTGCCGGCGAAGAACTGCTGCACTGTCTCCTCCAGCTCGGCGAGGGTGTCCTCAACGGGGCTGATCTCAAGGACCGCCAGCAGCGACACACAGGTGGCGGCGTAGCCGCCGAGTTCCACGATGAGGTCGAGGAAGGCGCCGTGGTCCGCTGCGATGAGGTTGCCGAGCAGCTCGGCGGCATGGCCAGGGTCATCCGCGCGCATGGCGAGCAACAGGTCCGGCATCGCGGTGTCGTCGGCGCCCTTGTCGCGGCGGGCGGCCACCAGCTCGTCGATCAGCTGCTGCGTGGTGATGTTCTTGTGGTCGGCCAGGACCGCGGTCAGGTCGCTCGCGCAGACCGCCGTGCCCAGTGCCAGGAGGGTGAGCCGCTCCATGCCATCGTCGTCCGCGTCGGCCTTCGCAGCTCGGAGCACGACTTGGCAGGCAGGGGCATCGCCCCGGCGCGCCGGGGCCTCTCGCTGTGCGGACGCGTGGGAGGCGTACAAGAGCTCCATCACGAGCATGTGGTCAGCAGGCATATCCCCATCCTCCCGTGCAGCCGCTGTCTCGGGGGCGGAACGGTGGAGGGCAACGCAACAACCCGCCCCACCTGCCCCGCCGGGCCGACTGTAGGTTCCCCGCGGCCGTGGCCAATTGGCCTTGAATGACCTGCGGATTTTCCGGATCGCGTGGTGGGCGATGAGCAAGAACTTCCACGCAGCGAGGCCATTGCTCGCTGGTAGCCGTCAGGGTCGTGACTTCTGTGTCTCCAGCGACCGGACCGTATCGCTTCCTCTTCGGCGCGTTCTTCCGATCGTCCTTGACGGTGTGAGGGCGGATCGCCGCTGTAGTGAAGCCGAGTCTTTGGCGGCCTCGGTCGGTGTCGTGGTCCATCCGGCGGAAGTGGAGACACCGATGGGGGCCGACCTTCGGCACACCAAGCCTCCCTGTCTCCAAGGGAGTAGCCCTGCGGGACGCTCAGACTCTGAATGGGGGCGAACACTGTTTCATCAGTGGAACAGCCATCCGTCTCCGAGCGTGACTGGAAATACACGGAGCGCGATCACGCGGGTAATAGGTCCGCTGGAGCCGGGCAGGATGCGACGGTCCCGGCAACGACGGGACGTCGGAACCCGGATGACGGAAGGGCAGGTAACCGATGGCGCAAGCAAGCGGAGCGCAGGGGGTGGCTGTGGCGTGGGCGGTGCAGGGTGGTGACGGCAGGGTCCGGGTGGAGTGGGACGTGCCGGATGCTGCGCGCTTCGAGGTCTACCGCGTGCCGGGCGCGCCCGAGGCAAAGCGGGAGGCGTTGAGGGGCGGCCCCGTGCCGGTGGTGCAGGCCGCCACTCTGGAAAAGGTTGAACTGCCGGATCTGTCCGAGTTGCGGGCGCACCAGTACGTGATCGCTGCTTTCGCCGGAGACGGCCCGTGGCCGGCAGCCGTGGCGCCGGTGGGCGTAGGAAACCCTCAGGACAAGGCGGATATGGCGGCAGCCCTGGCCAGGTGGAAGAAGTGGCGGGAGCTGAGCCCGTACCAGGCGGACGCCAAGAGCAAGGTGGGCCCCGAACAGGTCACCCATGTCCAGGGTGTCAAGCGCACCAAGCAGACCTACACCCTGACGAAGAACCCCGACGAGGCGATCACGTTCGATCCGAACGTGTCCATGTGCTTCCCCGGGGCGATCGTGCAGGCCAAGCCGGCCATCGAGAACGGCTACCTGATCCCGGCGGGCATCGAGGACAGCGACCGTGCGGACCTGGGCATCACGGTGGACAGGCTCACTGGCAGGAAGGAGACGGCGTCCCCGCCGTCCGCGTCCAACGTGACAGCGGCGATCGGCAAGGTGATCGGTGACGATGCCCCGGGATCCTCGGACGTCGTTTTCCGCCGGGTGGAGGCGTACGACAGTGCGGAGGTCGCTCTGGAACTGGGAATCTCCGCCAAGTACGGCGGGTTCGCTGCCTCTCTGGACATCTCAGGCAAGCGGAAGGAGACCAAGAACACTGTCCTGGTCTACCTGCGCGAGAGGGGGTTCACCGCGTTCTGCGACGTGTCCACCCCGGCGGCTCTGTTCAAGGACGACTTCACCGAGGAGAAGCTCAACAAGCTGGTCGGCGGCGGGTACATGGGGCCGGAAAACCCACCGCTGCTGGTCAATAGCGTCATCTACGGCCGCATGATCGTCTTCACCTTCACTTCCATCTCGTCCGAGACCGAGATCAACGCCGCCCTCAAGGCCAGCTACAGCGGTTTCGCCGACGTCGACGCTCACGTGAAGGCCCACTACCAGGAGATCATCTCCAAGTCCGAGGTCAGCATCATCAGCAAGGGCATCACCGGTGAGCAGGTCAAGGAACTGCTCACCAAGGGCACACTCTCGGACTCTTTCGCCACCCCCCAGAAGTACAAGTCCTACGTGCGGATCGGCTACACCCTGCAGACCCTCGACGGCGTCCCGGCCAAGATGAGCGAGACCACCACCTACGACGCAGTCACCTGGGGAGACGGTGGCCTGGTCACCCTCCAAATCAAGAGCATGGAATTGGACGGAAAGACCGTCGAGGAATTCGGGGTCACCATCGACAAGGAAGACCTCTCCGTCACCAAGGGGAACCCGGCCACCAAGAGCCGATCTTTCGCGGAGGACGGCTCCGGAGACCCATTCCTCATCACGGAGTTTACGGTTGGGGGAATCCACTATGGTATCGCCGGCGTCGGCAGCCCCGGCTTGCGTCTCAGCCCCAAGGAACTGGACTGGTTCGCCGGCGGTCGCACCATCTTCAGCGGTCACATCGGCGGCATGGATTTCAGCTTTAACTACGACGCCGTCAAGGGGTAGGGGGTTCTAGGCGCCCCAAGGCCGGCCGGGGTCCTCAGCACCAGGCCCGGATGCCGGGCCGGCCCTTGGGTGCCCCTTCCCCTGCCGTGCGACGGCACGCGGGGGAGGAAGCACGAGCCGCCTGCTGTCGATGACAGCAGGCGGCTCAACACCCATAGCCAGCCCCTAACCATCTCGGCTACTCACAGAAGTAGACCAAGACCCGTGGTGTGACGCCTTTGGCAAGGCGATCTGGGGCGCAGCCTGCCCCCGGCCCGCCCACCTTCAGTCCCCAGACCCATCTCCCGACCAAGTCGAAGAGGAACCATGCCGCTAACTACCGCGCCCTCCGCAATGATTGTCATCAAGAAGGACGGTACGGGCCAAACCGGCTCCATGCCCCAGGACCGAGCACAGAACTACCTGGTTGAGATCGTCACGAAAAGGCAGATGACAGAAAAGGTGGCATGTGTGAAGCAGGCCCTGACCCAGGCATTCGACGGAGGCGGTAAGTCCACTGGCAAGTACACGTTTCAGGGGCACCCGGTCCTGCACGCTAGCTCAGGGAACGGCCAGAAAAGCGCCACCCTCTTCTTCTACGACAATGCCGGCACACTGATGCTCTTCGCCATGGGTGAGCATGACACCTCGACAAAATACAAGATCACCATCTACGGGCAGAAGGGCACCGACTTCGCTCAGGGGAAGACCATCTCCATCTGACGCCAGGACCCCAGCCCCTCGTGACCAGCGCTGCGATCACGCTGACAGAGCCGGGAACAGCACACAGTCCGACCGTCACCCGTAGGGGTGAAGGTCGGGCTGAAGTGCCTACGCTCAAAGCTTCTGGTGGTTCAATCGCGGCCAACTGGCCATTGATTGGCCATTAATGCTGGGAATTGGCCACGCTTCCGGGGAAGCTACACCGACTGCGAAGCCGATCAGGACGAGCTGTTCAACAGGCGCAGGGAGGCATCGAATGCCGTGCTGGAGAAGCACAGCGGGGCCTGGGCCGGGTTCTTCGAGTCGCGTACGGCCACGGTGCCGGAGCCGACGGACGCGATCTCGACGCAGTTGCCGCCTCCGCTGCTGTAGCTGCTCTTGCGCCAGGCGGGCTCGGTGCGGGGGTTGGTGTTCAACGGATCTCCTTGATCACATCACGGATGAAGCTGCGGGAGCGCTTGTTGTCGAGGGCCTGGCTGCGTGAGTAGTTGAAGTTGACGTCGTGCTGGCCGATATCGGTGTCCACTTCAAGGTAGAGCGACGTGGTCATGGGCTCCACCACCACGACGGGGCCGCCGGCGTGGCCGCCGGTGATGACCAGAGGTAGGGGCTGCCGATGGCGAAAACGTCGGCTAGGACTTGTCCGGCCGATGAGCTGGAGTGAGACCGGCCGCGAGGACCTGCGCCTCGGAGCCACTCATTGTCATGCGCCGCAAGTATCTTGCGGCGCATGGCAATGGCTGACTATCTTGTGCCGCATGGCAAAGGGGCTGCCCGCTATCGGTGACCAGCGTCGTAGTCAGCTGCTGCGCGGAGTGCTCGATCTGTGCCTGCTGTCGCTGATCGCTGAACGGCCGTGCTATGGCTTCGAGTTCGTGGCGGCACTCGCCGACAACGGGCTCGATCTCGTGAGCGAAGGCAGTATCTATCCGTTGCTCGCCCGGCTGGAGCGAGAGGGGCTGATCTCCTCGTACCGCGCCCCGTCGGCCAGCGGTGGCGCCCCACGCAAGTACTACCGCCTGACCGAAGCGGGACATACCGAACTGGCGAGCGGCCGGGCCGTGTGGCACGCCTTCAGCGGGCGTGTGGGGCGGATCCTGACCGCCACCGAACCCACGGGGGGAAGCGCACCATGACGGACCAGCGAACCATGACGAACCAGCAGATACTCGCGGTCTGCCGCAGCAACTGGGAGTACCGGGGCATCGACGACGGATCCGTCCGGGAGATGCTCGACGAGCTCTCCGCTCATCTGGAGGACGCGGTGGCCGCAGGCCGCACGCCCCAGGACGTCGTGGGCGACGACGTCAAGGCGTTCGCCGCGTCCTGGGCGCGGGCCCGCACTCCGTTTGCCCGCCGGCTGCTGCGCACGGCGGCGATGGTCTGCTTCGTGATCGGCTGGCTGATAGTGGCCAGGTGTCTGTTCCGGTGGACCACCGAACGGGTCGTGAGCGTTGACGATGTCGCCTTCTGGGCCGTCGTCGCAGCGGTCACGGTCGCCTGGGAGCTGCGGCGCGGCAGCCTGGGGCTCGGTAGGAACCTGGCGGTCGCCCTTGTCGCCGGCTTGGCCGCAGTGCTGCTCTCCCAGTGGCTGGGCGGCGACGAGGCGCTGTTCACATTGCCACTGTGGGCGGCCCCGGTGCTGCTCCTTCCCGGACTGCCGTACGTCGTCGCTGATGCGCGCGGCAGGAGGAGCACCACGCCCAGCGTCGACTAGGACCCGCCCATCCGGTCATGCGACTATCCGACTGTTGTCTCGTTTGTCAGTGGTGACTGGCAGCATGGCGATCATGAGCCGAATCATCTCGTTCAACACCGCAGACAAAGCCGATGTCGTGGCTTTTCTCGGGGCCGCCGGGAACCTGACATCTGACCAGCAGCGCAACCTCGGCGTCATGCGAGAGCTCGCGCAGGCCCGTCAACGTGACCTCGACCACGAGGGCCTCGACTGGGGCCTGTCCATCCCGGATGCGCTCGACCACCTCATAGCCGGCCACGCCAGCTCAGACGCTGAATATGCGGCTGGCGCCTATTGCAGCGCCCTCCAGCTCATCATCGACCGCAACGGCTCTGACCCATCCGACCTGGGCGTCTACTCCAAGCCCGGCACCTTCTTCAGCCTGCTGGATGACGAACTTCGCCGCCTGGGGGTGAGCGCCGACCTCCTGCCCCACGACTACCTGTTCGCTGGGCCGCCCGACGAGATCCCCTTCTACATCCCGTATCCCGTGGACGGCCCGCACATTGGCATGTGGCCGCTGGCCAAGGCCAAGCCCGCCGCGGACGCCTACCGCACGGTCCTGGGTCAGATGGACGACGGGTTCACCTACGACACCCAACACCTCATCGAAAAGCTTGAATTCGAGCACGCCGAGTGGGAGTTCGCCACGAAGAACCTCGACTGGTACACCCAGGACACGATCTTTTTTTCCATCAAGGGCTGACGTGCCATCGTCGCCCTGGAGTGGCCCTCCCATGAAATCCGTACCGCGCCCGTGCCCTGCGGGCCCGGTCGGTGGTGCTTCGCATGGCCGACGACACCGTCGCTGTCTGGGCCACGGGCCGGTCAAGCCACGCGCTGCTGCAGCGCAAGACACACCGTTTGCTCGCGCTGCCAGGTGTGCGCAGCGCGGTAGCTCTGGGTGTGCCTGACGAGGGGCACGGGGAGGCCGTACAGATCTTCTTGGCCACGGCCGAGGGCGGTGCTGACGTCGACCCGGAGGCGGTCGGCGCCGCGGTGACCGCCGAGTTGGGCGAGTTGTACACGCCCCGGACGAATGCGGAGGCCCAGCTCCGAATCTGGGCTTCCGCCGTGATCGGGCTAGTGGGACAGACGTAGGTTCCAGCCAGCCGGGCCCTGGTCGTCGCCTGCGGGGACAAGGGTTGGGATGTAGCTCTCAGGGGCCGGGCGGCCGGCGTTCTCCCAGGCCGTGAGCCAGTCCCACAGGGCGAAAAGCGAGGGGGAGTCGGGGCTGTCGGCGAGGATCATGCCGTCCTGCTGGATAACAGCGGCGCTCTCGTTTGTGGAGTGGCCGATGGCCCACAGGTCCGGTCGGAGCCCGGTCATCGTGAGCTGGGGGTTGCCCAGGGCGGCGGCAAAGGGCCATCCCCGCGGCGGCGGGGAGCAGAAGATCGACGAGCTGCTGATCGAGGAGCGGTTCCGCAAGCGTGTCCTGCTCCACGACAGCGCCTTCTGATAGCTTCCCGGCCCTTCGTGGATGTTGGCAGACCAGGCTTAGGCACTGTTTCTCGGATCATGTTCGGAGCCAGATCATGAGGGTCGCGACCGTGACGGTTCCGAGGTAGACGTAGGCGCGTTTCTCGTAGCGGGTGGCGACGGCCCGGAAGCCCTTGAGGCGGTTGATGGCTCGCTCGACAGTGTTGCGTTTCTTGCAGCGTTCGCTGTCGAATCCGGTGGGCCGGCCGCCGTCGGAGCCGCGGTTGTGCCGGTGTCGTTGCTGGTCGAGGCGTTCGGGGATGGTGTGCCGGATTCCGCGTCGTCGCAGGTAACGGCGGTTCTTGCGGGAGGTGTAGGCCTTGTCCGCCAGGACGTGGTCGGGTCGGCTGCGTGGCCGTCCGACTCCGGTGCGGGGTACGGAAACCTGCTCCAGCACCCGCTCGAGCTGGGGGCCGTCACCGTAGTGCCCGGGTGTCAGAACGAGCGCGAGGGGTCGGCATCGTCCCTCGGCGGCGAGGTGGATTTTGGTGGTGACGCCGCCGCGGGAGCGTCCCAGGCATTCGCCGAGCTGATCACCTCCTCCAATCGGACGACCAGTTTCCGCAGCACCGGATCGACCCGGTTCGTCCCCTGCCCGGCCCCCTTTTGAGGAACCGCGGCTGGAGCCACCTTCCTCGCGCCGGCGGCGTGCTGGTGAGCCCGCACCGCGGTGGAGTCCACTGACACGTCCCAGTCGATTCGGCCCTCAGCGTCCTCGGCAGCCTGGGCACTGGACAGCAGCCTCCCCCACGTTCCGTCCGCTGACCAGCGGCGATGAAGTTTGTAAACCGTCTCCCACGGCCCGAACCGCTCGGGAAGATCCCGCCACTGCACACCCGTCCGCACCCGGTACAGCACCCCGTTAATCACCCGCCGATGATCACTCCACTGACCCCCACGCGCACCACCACGAGGCAAGAACGACTCCAGTCGATGCCACTCTGCATTCGTTAAATCCCCACGACCCATGGAACCAGCCTGACCCCAACACCCCACCCACGTCCGGAGATCCGAGAAACACTGCCTAACACAATGAGCTGTTCTCGGGTGTCAGAATCCACACCAAGCTGGCGAATCGAATCGGGCGAAACAGGCGTCACAGCCTGAACGTTGATCAGATGCCCGAACTCGGTCCGGGTCGGGGCGTTGTTGGTGTTGGCGTCCTTACCTACGGCACCCCCCGGCCCCCTGAGAGTGGAGGGGAGGCAGATCTTCCCGCTTCGGCCCTGGCCCGTTCCCCGCGGGTGTACGCACGCCCTCACGTACAGGGATCTCGTGCTCATCCTCGGGCTCACCGTCGCCCGCCACTTCCTGAAGCTCGACGCGTTCGCAGGAGCCTTTGACACCGACATCGCCCTGAACCGGCCGGTGAGCTGTGCCGCTCACCGGCCACACGGTGCGCCGCAGGCCCGTGTCTGCGGCGCACCGCTGCGTCCCGCTCAGGACCGCGAAGGCGTCCGCTGCCCATGCTGCTGGCCCCGTGATTCCGCTTCGGGGCCAGCAAACAGCCGGTAAGAATCCAGCAGGACGCGACGCGTGGCCTACACCCGCTCGAACTCCACGTCGGTGCTCTCGCAGCCGGCGGCGAGCTGGCGCAGGGCTCCGACGCGGTCGACAGTCAGCGACCAGCGGAGGCCCCCTGCCCGCACACCGCACCTGCCTTGGCCCCGATGTGCCGGTTTCGGTCATCTGGGACAGAAATTGGCCGTGATGCGCCTGTGAAGGTTGTGATGGTTGAGTGAAGATGGATTGACCTGACCATGCCGGGACCATCTCCGCAGGGCATGACTACGGAACCGCGCGCCCGATCTGCCGCGACGCGCACCGAGCCGACCGACATCTCTGATCGCATCGGCGTTCCGCATGGCTGGGTCTTTGACATTCATGTATGGGGGGAGTTCGTATGCGGTGGCGTGTTGCGCTGGGGCGGCCGATGTCAGTGACATTGGCCGCACTGACCGCGGTGACCGCCTGGGGCACAGGCCCCATGGCCGGAGTGTCGGCGGCGGCGCCCGGTGAGGGATCGGATTCTCTGGTGGAGGATTTCGCTTACCCCGACCGGGACAAGCTGCTCGCGGAGAAGGGTTTGAAGCTCGTCTCGGGAGACGGCCACATCACGCTCGTCGACTGCGCCTCCGGTGGCAGCGATCTGGTGCGGGTCAACAGCCGTACCAGCGGCGACGCGTGTTTCGCGGTCTCCGGGCCGGTGGGGTACCTGGCTCTGGAGATCAAGCGCTCCTACCTGGCCAAGTCCGACAGCCGGGAAGGCGTTACGGCGACGGTGCGGACGGAGAACCCCGCCACCAACGAGAGCAAGGTCGAGGAAGTCGCCCTCGAACCCGGTGCCTGGAAGTCGCTGGGTGAGGGGCTCGACCCCACCCTCAACTCCACCGTGCTGGAACTCAGCGTGGGGGAGGGCAAGACGCCCGTGGTGACCGGAGACTCCGCTCGCCCGTGGCTGGCCCGGGTGACCGTGGGCCGGCCCGGGCAGCAGGGGGGCAAGGGGTGCAGCGGCGCCCTCGTCGACCGGACCTGGGTTCTCACGGCGGCGAGCTGCTTCTCCGACGACCCGGCCAAGTCGGTGCCTGCGGGCGCGCCGCCGCGTGAAGCGACGGCCACTTTCGGGGGCAAGGCGCCGGTGAGGATCAACTACGTGGTGCCGCGCGACGACCGTGACGTGCTGCTGGCCCGGTTGGCCGCTCCGCTGACCGACATCGCCCCTGCCCGGATCGCGGGAAGCGCCCCCGGAGACGGGGCGGCGCTGGTCGCGGCCGGATACGGGCGCACCGGCACGGCGTGGGTGCCCGCCGGTCCGCACAACAGCAATGTGACCCGGAGCAGCGCCACGGACACCACCATGGCGCTGACGGGCGGCAAAATCTGCAAGGGCGATGCCGGGGGGCCGGTCCTCGACGGGAACGGGCGCATCACGGCGGTCCAGAGTCTCGCGGCCCACGCCGGATGCCTGGGCCAGTCCGGAGACGGCGACGGATCCACCGCTGCGCGTACTGACAACATCGTCTCGTGGCTCACGGGCAGTGCCTTCAACGGCAAGGCCGCTTTCCCGCTGGACGAGGGCGCGGGTTCGCGGCGGGTGCTGGGCGGTACGGCGCGGGAGTTCACGGCGGAGCTGGTCGGTGGAGCCGAGCCGGGGGTGGTCGGCAAGGTCGGCACTGCGCTGAAACTGAACGGCACCTCTGCTTATGCGGCCACCGCCGGGCCGGTCGTCGACACCACCAAGTCGTTTGCCGTTTCCGCTTGGGTGAAGCTCGATGCCAAGGACAAGAACCGCACGTTCGTGTCGCAGGCGGGTAATCGTGCCAGCGGCTTTCAGCTGTACTACTCCAAGAACTATGACAAGTGGGTCTTCAATCGGCACCTCGCCGACACTGATGACACCGCCATCGCTCGGTCGATCAGTACGGATGCCGCGCAGACCGGGGTTTGGACTCATCTGACCGGTGTGTATGACAGCGCTGCGAAGAAGGTCCAGCTCTTCGTCAATGGCAAGCCCCAGACGGCTGCCGACTTCACCACCCCCTGGCGGGCCGGTGGTGCCCTCCAGATCGGCCGCTTGCGGTGGCAGAACACCTGGCAGGAAAATGCGGCGGGCGCGGTCGATGAGGTTCGCACGGTGCAGTCCGTTGTGACGCAGGCCGATGCCACGGCGCTCTCCACTGGCCAGTTCCCGGCGCACTTGCAGGAATTGGCGTCCTTCGCGCTGGATGAAAGTGCGGGGGCGACCCAGGTCAGTGGAGGTATGGGTGCCGGCCCCGTCGCCACGGTGGCCGGAGGCGGCGCCCAGCTGGGCGTATCCGGCAAGGTCGGCACCGCCCTGAAGCTGAACGGCACCTCTGCTTATGCGGCCACCGCCGGGCCGGTCGTCGACACCACCAAGTCGTTTGCCGTTTCCGCTTGGGTGAAGCTCGATGCCAAGGACCAGAACCGCACGTTCGTGTCGCAGGCGGGTAATCGTGCCAGCGGCTTTCAGCTGTACTACTCCAAGAACTATGACAAGTGGGTCTTCAATCGGCACCTCGCCGACACTGATGACACCGCCATCGCTCGGTCGATCAGTACGGATGCCGCGCAGACCGGGGTTTGGACTCATCTGACCGGTGTGTATGACAGCGCTGCGAAGAAGGTCCAGCTCTTCGTCAATGGCAAGCCCCAGACGGCTGCCGACTTCACCACCCCCTGGCGGGCCGGTGGTGCCCTCCAGATCGGGCGCCTTCACTACCAGGGCACTTTCCAGGAGCACTTCGCCGGGACCATCGACAACATCCGCATCTGGGATCGGGCCATCGGCGTGGACGAGATCTTCAACGACGGGATCCAGACCGGAAGGTAGCGGTCTCCGACGTCATTCCTCACCGGGGCCTTGACCGGCGATTCGCGCCGGGCCGGGCCCCGGCTTCCGTAGGCACGGAGACGCGCTCTCCGCATGCTCCAACGCTTGATGAACAAGGATCAGAAATGAAACTCCACGGTCGATTAGTGCTGCCCTTGATGGTGACAACGGTATTGGCCACCGGTACTCCGGCGATGGCGTCGAGCGATCCGCTCGCGGCTTCACCGGCAGGGCGGACCCCCTCCGCCCGGTCGGCCGGTGTGGCCGAGGAGGCGGCATTTTCCCTGGATGAGGACGCCGGTTCGCGACGGGTGCTGGGCGGTACGGCGCGGGAGTTCACGGCGGAGCTGGTCGGTGGAGCCGAGCCGGGGGCGGTCGGCAAGGTCGGCACCTCGCTGAAACTCAACGGCACCACCGCCTACGCGGCCACTGCCGGGCCCGTCATCGACACCACCAAATCCTTCTCCGTATCGGCATGGGTGAAGCTCGACACCAAGGAACGGAACCAGACGTTCCTGTCGCAGGCGGGTAATCGCGCCAGCGGATTCCAGCTCTACTACTCGAAGGCCTACGACAAGTGGGTCTTCAATCAGCACACCGCCGACACGGACGGCCCGGACCTCGTGCGCGCCATGAGCAAGGATGCCGTGCAGCCGGACGAGTGGACCCATCTGACGGGTTCCTATGACGCGGACAAGCGCTCGCTGTCGCTGTTCGTGAACGGTCGGCTCCAACAGTCGGTGCAGGCCGCCCCCGTTTGGCGGGCCAGCGGCGGTCTGCAGATCGGCCGGCTGCGCTCGCACGGCGCCTGGAAGGAGGCCGCGGCGGGCGCGGTCGATGAGGTTCGCACGGTGCAGTCCGCTGTGACGCAGGCCGATGCCACGGCGCTCTCCACTGGCCAGTTCCCCGCGCACTTGCAGGAATTGGCGTCCTTCCCGCTGGACGAGAGCGCAGGGGCGACGCACGTCAGCGGAGGCATGGGCGCCGGCCCCGTCGCCACCCTTGCCGGAGGCGGCGCCCAGCTCGGCGTACCCGGCAAGGTCGGCACCGCGCTGAGGCTGAACGGCACCTCGTCCTATGCGGCGACCGCCGGGCCGGTCGTCGACACCACCAAGTCGTTTGCCGTTTCCGCTTGGGTGAAGCTCGATGCCAAGGACAAGAACCGCACGTTCCTGTCGCAGGCGGGTAATCGTGCCAGCGGCTTTCAGCTGTACTACTCGAAGAACTACGACAAGTGGGTCTTCAACCGGCACACCGCGGACACTGACGAGACGACCATCGCTCGGTCCATCAGCACGGATGCCGCACAGTCCGGCGTTTGGACCCATCTGACCGGCGTTTATGACGGTGCCACGAAGAAGATCCAGCTCTTCGTCAACGGCAAGCCTCAGACGGCAGCCGACTTCACCACCCCCTGGCGGGCCAACGGTGGGCTGCAGATCGGCCGCCTCCACTACCAGGGCACCTTCCAGGAACACTTCGCCGGGACCGTCGACAACATCCGCATCTGGGACGAGGCCGTCCTGGTCGGCTGCTCACGCACGAAGGCCATCGGGCACCGCGGCGCGCCGGAGATCGCCCCGGAGAACACGCTGGCTTCCCTGGAAGCCGCGGCCGATCGCGGCGCGGACTGGGTCGAGACCGATGTGCAGTTCACCAAGGACGACCGGCCGGTCATCATGCACGACGCGACCGTGGACCGGACGACGGACGGCACCGGACGGGTCGACGAGCTCACCGCCGAGGAGATATCCCGGCTGACGGTCAAGGGCGGAGGCCGGGTTCCGACGCTGGAACAGGTGCTGGCCTCGCTCAAGGACAGGCCGGCCCGGCTCCTCCTGGAGATCAAGGGACCGCAGTCGTCCGCCGCGGTCGACCGCGCCCTCGGGCTCGTCTCCGAAGCGGGCATGACCGAGCGCACGCTGCTCCAGTCCTTCGACGAGCAGGTGGTGCGGGATGCCTCCGCCTCCCCGCACCGGACGAAGGTGGCGCTGCTCCGGTCGGCCCTGGACGCCGACCCCGTGGCCACCGCACGGCAGTTCTCGCTCAGCGCGTATGCGGTCAAGTTCAGTGGCCTCTCGGCTCGCCCCGCGGCCGTGGACAAGCTCCGGGCCGCCGGCGTCGAGGTGTTCGTCTGGACGGTCGACACCGAGGCCCAGTGGCAGACCGCGACGGCATGGGGCGTCGACGGCGTCATCACCAACCGCGCCGATCACTTCGTCCAGTGGCGGAATGCGCACTGCGCCGAACGGTGACGCGGACTCCCGGCGCGCCTCGGGCCGTGCCGCCCGAGGCGCGCCGGAAGACACACCGCCTGGCTGTCCATGAGAACCGTTCACTCACTCACAAGGAGAAACGTTGTGGTAACAGGCTTACGGAGCGCCTTCGGCCGGCGCGGCGTCGTGGCGACGCTGCTGGCCCTGGCGCTGATAGCGGGCGCGGATCTGCGTCCGGCCGCGGCGGATGAGGCGCCGGCGTATGACAGATCCGACGTTCTCTGGGAATGGCAGACCGGCGGTCCCGGGGTTCGCAAGGCGGCCGAGGCCGTCCTGCTGGGGCCGGACCAGAACGTCGACACGTTCATGGAAAAGGAACTGCCGTCGGTCAGGGAAGACGACCTACGGGTTCAGGTGGCGCAGGTCATGGCCATGGGCGGGCCGGGCGTGCGGGAGGCCGCGAACAAGGCGCTGGACGGCGGCGTCCTGGAGCTGCAGGCGTTCCTGAACGGCGGACTCGTTCAACCCTATGACGACGATCTGCGTGTCGAGGTGTCGCAGATCATGGCCGCCGGTGGGCGGGGTGTGAAGGACGCGGCCGGCAAGGCGCTGGACGGCTCGGCCGAGGACTGGCGACGGTTCATCGACGACGGGCAGTTCCGGGCGCGGGAGGAGGACAACCGGGTTCAGGTCGCCCAGTTGATGACCGCGGGTGGCCCGAATGTGAAGAAGGTCGCGCAGCAGGCTCTCGACGGCTCTCCGGAGGATGTGCAGGAGTTCCTGGACGAGGGGTGGCAGGTCGCCGCCGCGCGGGATCAGGAGGCCCTGACGGTCTCGCAGTTGGCCGCACTTGCTGACCGGGCGCAGAAGAAGGCCAAGGAGCTGACCGAGGAGGCCAAGGAGGAGGCAGCCAAGGCGGAGAAGGCGACTCAGCGGGCCAAGGAGGCGGCGCAGGTCGCGGCGAAGGAGGCGGAGGCGGCCAAGTCGTCGGCGCACAAGGCGGCGGCAGCGGCGTCGCGCGCGGCGGCTGCGGCCGACCGGGCGGCGCAGGCGGCCCGTACGGCGGTGTCGGCTGCTGCTGCGGCGAACCGGGTGGCGCGGGTGGCCGCGACGGCTGCGGCGCAGGCGGCGTATGCCGCCGGCCGGGCGGGGAGCGCGGCGTCCTCGGCTCGGTCGGCTGCCGCGGCAGCGGCCGGTAATGCGTCCAAGGCCAAGGAGGCCCGGCTGGCGGCGCAGAAGGCACGCGATGCGGCGGCCGGGGCGAAGAAGGCGGCGGACGCCGCTGATCAGGCCGGTATTGCCGCGGACAACGCGGCGAAGGCGGCGGGTGCCGCGGCCAGTGCGGGCGCCAATGCGGCCGCGGCGGCCACGTCGGCCGCGGAGGCGGGGCGCTGGGCCGGTGAGGCCGGTGCGAAGGAGGCCGAGGCGAAGGCGGCGGCGGCCCGGGCCCAGCGGCTGGCGGGCCAGGCCACGCGTGCGGCCGTGGCGGCGCAGACCAATGCCCGGCAGGCCGCGGTGGCCGCGCGGCAGTCGCGCAACGCCGCCAACGACGCAGCGAAGCATGCCGAGGCCGCAGCGAAGGCGGCCGACAAGGCCGCGGACGAGGCGGGCCACGCGGTGGACGCGGCCAAGGAGTCGACGGCTGCGGCGAACGCCGCCACGAATGCCGCCAATGACGCGCAGACGGCAGCTGGCCAGGCCAGAACCGTGGCCGAACTGGCCCGCAAGGCCGACGTCGAGCGGCTGGCCGAGCAGCAGGAGGAGAACGTCCTCGCCGCCGAGGAGGCCAAGAAGGAGCACGACTCGAGCGTCGCCGCCGCCCAGTGGCAGGCCGGCCGGGGCCAGCAGTTCAACACCGCGACCCAGAAACTCCGGGAAGAGGCCACCGCGGCCTCCGACCCCCAGGTCACGGTGGCCAAGGGACGCCAGCTCGCGGTCAACCTCGCCTCCAGCGGAGGCCCATGGGTTCTTGAGGCCGCTAAGCAGGCCTTGATGGGGACCGACGCGGAAGTGGTCGAGTTCGTGCGCGCGGGGCTGACGGTGGCCACGGAACAGGATGACCGGGCCAGCGCGGGGCACATCGCCGCCACGAGCGACAACCCGGCACAGCAGGAGGCCGCTCTGGCTGTGATGGACAAACCGGCCGACCAGGTACGGGAGTTCCTGCGCACCCGGGCCTACCCGGGCAAGGAGCACGACGACCGCATCGCGGTCTCCCGGATCATGGAGGCAGGCGGCCCGGGGGTGAAGGCCGCGGCCAACAAGGCCCTGGACGGCACCTCCGCCGACCTGCACCAGTTCCTGGAGACCGGGCAGTACAAGGCCCGCGAGGAGGACGAACGGGTCGCGGTCTCCCAGGCCATGGAGGCAGGCGGCCCCGAGGTCAAGGCAGCGGCCCAGGCTGCGCTGTCGGCTCCGCCGTCCCAGCTGCACGACTTCCTCCACATCGGGCTCCACCGGGCACGGCAGCGCGACGCCAACGCCGCCGCCCACATCGCCGAGATCGACATCTTGCTGGCGGGGGCGGACCGGTCCGCGGCGCTCGCCCACAAAGACGCCGCCCAGGCACAGCGCGTCGCCGCCGACGCCCGCGACGAGTCCACGCAGGCCATCACCTGGGCGGAGAAGGCACGTGAGTCCGCCAAGAAGGCGGAGACCTACGCCAAGCAGGCCGACAAGTCCGCCGACCAGGCCGCCGAGTCGGCCAAGAGTGCGGCCGAGTCCGCCAGGGAGGCCAACAGCGCCGCGGCGTCCGCCCGCAAGGACGCGCAGGCTGCGGCCCGCTCAGCGGAGCGGGCCGAGCACTCCGCGGGCATCGCGTCCTCCTACTCCCTGCAGGCCAACTCCGCCGCCTACGAGGCGAGCGTCTCCGCTCAGGCCGCGGGGAAGGACGCCACCGCGGCAGCCAAGGCCTCGACCGAGGCCATGAAGACCGCGGCCGACCTGCTGCTCTCGGAGATGAAGAAGCAGATCCAGGACGAGCTCCTGGAGAAGAACAAACCCCTGTCCGACAGCGAGATGCGCAAGACCCTCGACAAGCGGCTGATCGAGTACCGCAGAAGCCTCCTGGGAAGCGGGGGACTGAAGCCCGGCCAGGTGATCCTGGTCTGCGCGGGCGACGGAGCGGGCGGGATGAGCTGCACGAGCAGCACCTACCTCGACCGCCTGATCGCCTGGTACGTGGGCGCGGACGAGATCGAACAGTGCCTCCAGACGAAGAAACTCTCGTGCCTCAAGGGCCTCGCACTCAGTGCTCTCAAGCTCAAGTTCCTGAAGAAGGGCAAGCCGTGCGAGAGGAACAGCTTCGTCCCCGGCACCCGCGTCCTGATGGCCGGTCACCGGAGCAAGCCGATCGAGGACATCCGCACCGGCGACCGGGTCATCGCCACGGACCCGCGGACCGGCCGCACTGCGGCGAAGCGGGTTCAGGCGACCATCACCGGCTTCGGCCGGAAGGATCTCGTGCGGGTCACCGTCACCGGCCCCGGTGCACGCTCCTCCGGCACGGTGACCGCCACAGGCAAGCACCCCTTCTGGGCGGCGGGCGGCAGGAACGCCTGGCGCGACGCCGAGCAACTCAAGCCGGGCGAAAGGCTGCTGACCGACGTCGGAAGCCAGGGACGGATCGACGCGACGACGTCGTGGACCACGCCCCGGCAGCGCGTCCACAACCTGACGGTCGCGGACCTGCACACGTACTATGTGCTGGCGGGCGCGACTCCGGTACTCGTTCACAATTTGAACAAGCGCTGTGGGACTGACGCCGATGCTTTGCAAGAGTGGGACCCGGCGACATTCGGCAGCGTTGAGGAGACTGCAAAATATCACCTGGACAAGCACGGCAAGGGGCGGACTCTTGCTGAATACACTCAGGAAGCGCGAGCTTTGTGGGATAGGGCGGATCCCAATGATCGTGTTCCCTGGAAGCTGAAAAACGGTGATCAGGGTTGGAAGATCAGGGGTGGTCTCTTTGGCGGAGAAGGGATCTACACCAAGGATGGGAAGATAGTGACCTGGCATGACTGAAACGAAACCTTTCCGTCAAGTCTATGAGGCGTTCAGGGTGCTCCCGTACCCGGACTACCCCCATGATCGAGAGCTGCAGGACTGGAATTCCCATCTCCTGACGCTTGATGGCTGGATCGCCGGGTACGCAAGTCGAATTGCAAGCGGATCCATGGCGGCTGCTGAAGTCCCGGAGGTCTCCACGCTTGTCCGTCAAGTTGGAGACCTGCGCCGAAAACTCGATGAGATCGCTTCTCGACTTGAGGAAGACAGGCAATTGGTAGAGAAATATCGGTCCTATGTGGCCGCTCTGCATAGCCTGATTTCAGAGATCGGTGCGCTGGAGAATCAGGATCATGCGTGACCCGCTGAGACGGCTCGGACGAGCTGCAATGCGAGCGGTGATTCGCAGTTGTGATGGAATGCAGTCCGTGTTCAAACTGGTCTCCGCTCAGTGGCTCCGATAGAGATTCTGGCTGTTTGACAGAAATACTGACGGCAATGCAGCCGAACGCCGGCGGCCCCCACGAGTCTTCGTGGGGGCCGCCGGCGTTCTGGTGGAGTGGGTGGGTGCTACCGGGGGGGGCAGTCCAGCCACTGCCTCTCGGCCCAGGCACCGTGAACTGCTGGAGCAGGAACTGGGAGACGAGGTGTTGCCGGGATATCCGGGCTGCCTTCACTTGCAAGATTCTGTCAAGCGCCCGGCGTCCGGGGCCAAGGATTTGCGGGGGCAGAGGCAAACCGAGCGCCCGACGAGAACTGACACCGCGCAGGACGCACCACGGGCCCCGGGATCAGCCATGACACCCCCGGAGCTCGGCTTTGTGGTGTCGCTCGATTCAACGACCTCGCGACCTCAAGGTCATGCGCTGCGGCGGCGGTTGAACCAGAGCAGGGCGAACACAAACGAGAATCTGCTGTAGACCTGGCGGCGTGAAGCTAAGACCGTGTCCTATGTGGTGAGGCGGACGTATCGCTTGTAGCAGCAGATGGCGGCGGCGAGTCCGAGAAAGGCCAGGTAGTTGCGGTGGTCGCGTTCGTAGCGGGGGCTGAGTCTGCGGTAGCCCGACAGCCACGACATGGTGCGCTCGATCACCCATCTACGCCGCCCTAACCGTTCGCTGGACTCGATGCCCTTGCGGGCGATCCGTACTCCAATCCGCTTACCACGCAGCCATTTCCGCAGGTCGGGTCTGTCATACGCCTTGTCGGCGTGCAGGCGCTCGGGTTTGAAGTAGCGGCCGCGGTGAGGGTCGTGTCTCGTTTGGTGACCCTCGACCATCGGCTTCAGCCCTTGGCTGTCGTGGGTGTTCCCCGCCGAGACGCCGACGACCAAGGGCAGTCCGTTCGCGTCCGACAGGATGTGCATCTTGGAACCCGGCTTGCCCCGGTCCACGGGGCTCGGACCTGTGAGTTCGCCCCCTTTTTGGCCCTGACGTGGGCGGAGTCCAGGACCACGCGGGAGACGTCGATCAAGCTGGCATCGTCGAGCTGGTGCAGGATCGCCTCGTGCAGCCGGCCCCACACGCCGGCCCGCGACCAGATCAGAAACCGGCGGTGGGCGGTCGACTTCGATATCCCGAAGCATGGCGGCAACGCACGCCAGGAACAGCCACTGACCAGCACGTAGATGATGGCCGCGAACACCGTTTCATCAGGCGTGTCCTGGGTCCCACCACCCTGCGACCGCACCTTCGACGGCGGGACCAACGGCTTCGCGATCTCCCACAGACCGTCCGGAACAATCCAACTCCACGTACCCCGCCCCATACACAGGCCAACGTCCGCCTCACCACATAGGACACGGCCTAAGACGTCGTTTCACTTGGTGAGGCGGCGGCATCCGGCGAGCCAGGAGACCGTCCTTTCGACGACCCAGCGGTGGCGGCCCAGCCGGGTGGAGGACTCGATGCCCTTGCGGGCGATGCGGTGACGGATGCCTTTCTTACGGAGCCATCGGCGCAGGTGGTCGTAGTCGTAGCCCTTGTCGGCATGGAGCTTGGCTGGACGCCGGCGGCGCGGTCCGCGGCGGGAGCGGATGGGCGGGATCCCGCCCACGAGTGGTTCCAGTCCGAGGCTGTCGTGCATGTTGGCGCCGGAGATGCCCAGGGACAGGGGCAGCCCGTTGCGGTCCGTGATCAGGTGGATTTTCGATCCGCTCTTGCCTCGATCGGTCGGATTCGGTCCGGTCAGTGGCCCCCTTTTGCCGCCCTGACGCTGACGGAGTCAATCGCACACCGCGACCAGTCCAACGCTCCGCGGGCGCCGAGCTCGTCGAGGATGACGCGGTGCAGCCTGGCCCACACCCGGTCCCGGCTCCACTGGGCGAAGCGCCGGTAGACGGTGGGCCAGGCCGGCCCGAACACCGGCGGCAGTTGCCGCCACGTGCAGCCCGAGGTGGCCACGAAGATGATCGCTGCCAGACAGGCGCGGTCACCGGCCCGTCGGCGGCCGCCGCCTTGCGGGCGTATGACCTCCGTCGGCGGAACCACCCGCCGGAACAGCACCCACAACTCGTCCGGCACCAACCGCTCAAACAGATCCGTCATGCACGGCTCAACGAGCGATCACACCATCAGAAACGGCGTCTTAGACCGTGTCCTATGTGGTGAGGCGGACGTTGGCCTGTGTATGGGGCGGGGTACGTGGAGTTGGATTGTTCCGGACGGTCTGTGGGAGATCGCGAAGCCGTTGGTCCCGCCGTCGAAGGTGCGGTCGCAGGGTGGTGGGACCCAGGACACGCCTGATGAAACGGTGTTCGCGGCCATCATCTACGTGCTGGTCAGTGGCTGTTCCTGGCGTGCGTTGCCGCCATGCTTCGGGATATCGAAGTCGACCGCCCACCGCCGGTTTCTGATCTGGTCGCGGGCCGGCGTGTGGGGCCGGCTGCACGAGGCGATCCTGCACCAGCTCGACGATGCCAGCTTGATCGACGTCTCCCGCGTGGTCCTGGACTCCGCCCACGTCAGGGCCAAAAAGGGGGCGAACTCACAGGTCCGAGCCCCGTGGACCGGGGCAAGCCGGGTTCCAAGATGCACATCCTGTCGGACGCGAACGGACTGCCCTTGGTCGTCGGCGTCTCGGCGGGGAACACCCACGACAGCCAAGGGCTGAAGCCGATGGTCGAGGGTCACCAAACGAGACACGACCCTCACCGCGGCCGCTACTTCAAACCCGAGCGCCTGCACGCCGACAAGGCGTATGACAGACCCGACCTGCGGAAATGGCTGCGTGGTAAGCGGATTGGAGTACGGATCGCCCGCAAGGGCATCGAGTCCAGCGAACGGTTAGGGCGGCGTAGATGGGTGATCGAGCGCACCATGTCGTGGCTGTCGGGCTACCGCAGACTCAGCCCCCGCTACGAACGCGACCACCGCAACTACCTGGCCTTTCTCGGACTCGCCGCCGCCATCTGCTGCTACAAGCGATACGTCCGCCTCACCACATAGGACACGGTCTTAGCGCCGCCGTCGTCGCACCCGTAGCCATCGGCACAGGAACGGCTCAGGCCGCCACAGTTCGCTGCGCTCACCACACCACTGGCACTTGCGGCACCCACATCAAGCACCCCAAGGGTGTTATGGCCAAGTGCAAAGACGGCACCTGGTCGTACTCGAAGCACTTCTCCGGCACCTGCTCCCACCACCACGGCGTGAAGTACTGGTTCAAGTAAGCCAGCCCAAGGCGTGCAGTGTTGGCGTACCGGCACCTCGATTGCGGCATCGATGGGCAACCGGCAGTTGTATGCCGGTTGCCCTGGCCGGATCAGACCTACCTCCGTCGGCGCGGAGAGGACGAGATCTTTTTGAAGTCTTCTGCCGAACTTCCCTGACCTGCGGGTATGCGGCTCAGTATTCGTCTGACCTGCGAAGATCCATCTTTCAGGGGCTTTCAGCTTCATCCCGATTTACGCAAACGATTCTCCCCACGGGCTCCCCAACGCTTGTGAAACTCCCCAGATTCTCCCCAGCGGACGGTGCCGTTCATCGGCTGGCCGCCCCGAGCGCGCCAGGCCCCCTGAGCCCGTAGGTGGAGCCG
This sequence comes from Streptomyces sp. G7(2002), assembly GCF_028870195.1. Lineage (NCBI taxonomy): Bacteria > Bacillati > Actinomycetota > Actinomycetes > Kitasatosporales > Streptomycetaceae > Streptomyces > Streptomyces sp. G7(2002). The sequence continues at coordinate 1,386,679 of NZ_CP102609.1, read as the reverse complement.
CGGAGATAACTGTATGTAATCGGGCGGCAGATTGGGCTGAGCCCTCTACGTCGACCACCTTGTGGGTTCCCATGGCTGATGGCGATCGCGCGGAGCGCGCTGCGGTTCTGGTTGCGAACCCTCCAGGGTCGATGACGTTGCGAACCTTCCGGGCTGACGACGTCCTTGCGAAGGCGGTGTGCAGTGACTATCTGCTTCGCGTTGTGAACCCTCCAGGGCTGATTACGACCCGACGGTAAAGCCGCAGGTCAGCCTTCGTCCAGAGCCTGGCCTTCAGGGCGGTACTGCAGCGACTCGGCGGTAGTGCATCTGCGCAGGTCAAAGCGCTTTGCTGACTGGCGGGTGGAGCGCGCAAGCTTGAGTCGGTCACGGATCGCGCAACGGTAAGCCAGTTCGAGACCATTGTCATTGGTGGCCGCTAGCTTGCGCCTGGCGACCATCTGCGCCACCGCGTTCCTGCGCCCCTGAAACAGCATGCCACTTATAACATATTGGCACTTTACATGGCATGTAAGAGTTGCAGCGGAAGCCAGCGTCGGGACACATAGCAGCCCTACGCCGCCGGGTTCTGCGGCGTGGCCTATGCCTCGACGGTGAATGCCGCTTCGTATCCGTCGTCGATCTTGATGTCCTCGTACACGACGGTCTGGCAGAGCCGGTTCCACCGGTTGCCCAGTAGAACGGCAAGTCCCATTGGGCAGGCGAGGAAGAGATGGATGCGCCGGACCCGGCGGGTGGAGCGACGGAGGTGGTCGCGGATGCCGACCGCCAGGGCGTTGGCGGCGGCGCTATCGGGAACGGAGCCGTCTTGCGCTGAGCTGCTCGGCGGGGTGAGGACGATGAGCTTGCCCACGGGGACGTTCTGCTCCCGTAAGTACTCCAAGACGTCCTCGGAGAGGTCCGTCGCGACGGCGATAGCGACAGCGATCTCGTCGCCCTGGCCGATCTCGTGCTCGATGGCCCCCGGGGCCAGGGCGGTGTCGAACGGGTCGTTGGTGGACCAGAGCTGGGCTCCGGCCCGCCCGCGCTGCACGGCCGCGAGGTCGGTGCCGGTGACCATGCGGAAGGTGGTACCGACCAGGAAGGCCGGCGCGAGACGGATACTGCCCGTGACGGAGACGGCGGTTGTACCGGCGGGCAGGCGTCTCGGTGCGTCCTCAATATCCGCCTGCAACTGGGCCCAGCTGTTCGGCGGCAGGGGACGACGCTTGGTGTAGTCGGAGTCGCCGTCGAAGCGGTCGACCCAGTCGATGGCGTGGTCGGCGTCCGATGCCAGTGGGTCCGACTTGAGAGTGGCGATCGACAGAATCGCCCGGGCGGGTCCGGCCTTGAGATCCAGGTCGGCGATGGCGGCCTCGACCATCGCCAGGGTGAGTTCACGGCGGCCCTCACGGACCATCTTGGCGATCCAACCGGCCCCCTCTTCGAGTGCCCGCTGGTCGTGGCGAAGGCCGGTAACGGCCATCAGGAGCCGCAGGTTCTCCTGGTACAAGCCCATGTCCAGGGACAGATCGAAGCGCAGCACCGACAGGAGGTCGATGAGCTCGGCCTCGGTCAACCCTGCCTCCTGTGCCCACTTGGCACGGGCCTTTCCTCGATTCGACTTCGCCCCGCCGATGGCTGCTTTGGGCATCAGGAGGCCGGTGCGTGCGTCGCGCCCGGCCACCAGGTAGTCCTTGGAGTCGGCCGCCCGGTTGGTGACCAGGCGCAGGTCGGCCCTTCCGCCGTCCGCGGTCAACCCCTTCCATGTCCTGGCGATCTTCTTGAGGATTGACGGGCCGCCGGTGGCGCTGGGCTTGGTCAGGTAGTCCTCGCTGACCGGCGTGCTGCTGTCGACCGCGTACTTGACCTGCATGTAGGTGTGCGGCGGAAGATCCCGCAGCAGTACGACGTCATCGAGGTTGCCCGCGCCGTCGAGCTCGACGCCGACTACACGGATGGGGTTGTGTGCGTGGCCGGCGGTCTCGCGAAGGAGGGTCAGACAGGCTTCCCAGGCGACAAGCCATTGGTAGTAGTCGCCGGTCGTGCGAACGCTGGTGGGGCCAGGGGCGGGCAGGTGGGCCATCAGCTCTCCTCGGTGAAGACGGGAGTGGGTTCCAGCTCCTGGGCGAGGGCGAGGAGGTCTTCGTCGGTGACGGGTCGGTCGGGAAAGGCGCGGAAGACTGCGGCTGGGACCAGGCGCTGGGTGAGGTCGGAGAACGTGTAGCCGGGCCTGTCGCTGGCAGGGCCGGTGAGCTCAACAACCTTGCGGACGGTCTCCGGCCGGATGCCGAGCCCGTCGAGTGCCTGGGTGAGGACCGTGTGGCGTTGCTCGTCGCCAGGGCGGGTGAAGGCGAAGGTGGCCGCTGCGCGGCGCATGACGGCCGGGTCGAGGGCGCCGAGCCGGTTGGTGCACACCACGACGACGACCGGGAGTTGGGCGCCGGCCAGGCTGTCGATGCCGGCCAGGAATGCATCAACGCCGGCCCGGTCCTCGTGGTGCATCTGCTGGGCCTCGCGGGACTGGACCAGGGCGTCTGCCTCGTCGACGACAAGGATCTGCACAGCGCGCGCACCCTGGGAGCCGGACACGCGCTTGCCCATCGCGTGCATGTGGGTGAAGGCGTCGCCGATGAGGGAGGTCATCTCGCCCACCAGGCCGCTGCCGCGGGCGGCGAGCTTGAGGCGGTAGAGGTAGACAGGCAGGCGGAGAAAGTCGGCGAGGTCGCAGCCGAAGGACTCGGCCAAGGCCGACTTGCCGGAGCCGACATCGCCGGCGAAGACGAACAGGGGCGCCCGGTCCGCGAAGAGGGTGAGAGCGGCGACACCGCCGCCGTGGTGGGTATCAGCCCAGGCTTGGAGTCGGCGAGGGTCCGCCAAGAGAGCGGCTTCCTTGCGCAGGCGCAGCTTCACGCCCTCAAGGCCGACCAGGCGGGCGTAGCGGGCGCGGCGGGTGGGCTCGGGCAGTTCGATGACGGGGTGGAACAGGTCGTCCTGGCTGGTCACGTGCTCGTTCCTCCTGCTGGTGGCGCTGGACTAGGCGAGGTAGACGTCTCGGGAGACGCCAGCGCCGTTGCGGGCGTAGCCGTGCCCCGTGGTGGTAGTGCCCGCGAGGGCGCTCGGGGCGGTGCCCGTCGTCCGGGAAATCGGCAACGTCTCCTTGACCCCGGTCTGCTCGCTGCTGGTCAGGAGCAAGAAGGCGGAGCTGTAGGTCAGGAAGCTGTAGAAGCCATAGCCGGTGAGATCGACCGGGTCCGGCAAGCTGCCGGGACGTGAGTCGGTGAGCTGGCCGCCGACCGTGGCTGTGTAGCGCAGGCGGAGTCTCCAGGCGTTGGTGCCCGTGTCGCGGAACCCGTAGTCGACGGTGTCCAAAAACCCGCGGTTGAGGAGGACTGCCACCTCCTCGGCGTAGTTCTCGATGCTGCCGAGGTCGGGCTTGCCGTAGAGGCTGTGCAGAAGGCGTAGGTCGGCGCCGACTCTGCCTCCGACGTAGCGGGCGTCGGTGATCGTGAACGAGGCGGAGGCGGACCTGGAGTACGAGCCGGCCATGGTCATTCTCCTGGGAAGGTGGGGCCGAACAGCTCGCGCCAGGCGTCCAGCGCCTCGCCCTTCGTGGCGGCGTAGGCGGCCATCGAGATGGTGTCGAGGGTGTTCCTGGCGTGGTTCACCAGGCGCTGGCGGTGCCGCTCGGTGTAGCCGCGCGCGACGTTGTTTTCCGGGTTGACCGGGTCCCAGATTTGGATGGGTTCCGTCGTCGCATTCACCGCGTCGGTCTTGTAGTAGTCGGTGAAGGCGATCGGTGTCTTCAGGCCAGTGCGGACGATGTAGGAGAGCACCTGTTCGATCGCTGCCGGGTAGTCGTCTACCTGGAGGGACTTGCCGTTCCAGCCGACGTCCCACAGATGGGCCACCAAGAGTTCGATCAGGAACGACTTGCAGCGCAGCTCCGTGTCGGCCTCCTTGCTCTGGCGGATCCACGCCTTCAGAAGCCGGATCACCTCTCGGTACCCGTCGCCTGCCTTGTCCTTGCGCGTCGTCATGAACTGCAGGTGCAGCGTGACCGACGTGAGCACCTTGGTGCCGTCAGCGGTGACCAGGTACCCCCTGTCGTCCGGTTCGCCGGTGTAGAGCACGGGAACGACGTCGATCTTCAAACCACTGCTCATGGTGATCCCGACGGCGTGGTCCGACGGCTTGAAGTCCTCCTCGTCCTTCGTTGCGCCATAGATCTCGATGCAGCGGTCTCGTAGCCAGGTCAGCATGGTCGAGACGTCGATGTCCGTGTTCGAGGTGTGCAGGTAGGCGGCAACGTCCGCGTCGGCCCCTGTGCCGCTCTTGCGTCGGATCGCCGTGTGCTTGGCTGTGCTGCCGGATGCGCGGAGCTTCACCAGGTCGAAATCCGGATGGGCAGCGATGTAGTCCTCCAGCCGCTGCCGCAGGTGGTTCACTTGTCGGCGGCGCTCCTTCGCCTCCCCCGGCGGCACGTTCACCTTGCTCTGCGCGAATGCGTTGAGGGCCTTGTGGTCGACGTAGCGCTCTCCCGCCATCTTGTTTCGCCCTTCACTCGAGAAGCTGATTGGCTGAAGAGCAGGCTTACCACCCGCCACTGACAAAGCGGGTACGAGTTGCGAGCAATGCCCAAGCTCCGGTAACGGACTGTCACCGATGGGCGACGTGTCAACAGCCGTTTAGATATCCGCCCGCCGAGAGCTGTACCGTCCCAAGCTGGGTCGAGGCCGGGGCGCGACCTGCCGCGAAGCACCCCTTCCTTGCCAGCACCTCGGCCATCAGGCCAAGAGTCAGCCGCCGATTCGGGCCGCTCGCTCGCAGGGGGCGAACGAGCTGTAGTTGCGAGCCCTCCGAGGGCTGATGACGACGGGCTTGGGCGGGTGTGACGCACACGAGCTGGCCATGTTGCGAGCCCTCCCTGGGCTGATGGCGACGCGGGAGGCGCCGCTGCCGTGCCGCGAGGAGGTCCTGTTGCGAACCCTCCAGGACTGGTGACGACCGGGCCAGACGCCGCGGGCCGACTCCCTCCTCAAGGTGTTGCGAGCCCTCTAGGGCTGATAATGACGCCATCGCCCCCACATCCAAGTCTCGGTTCCCGACGTTGCGAACCCTCCCGGGCTGATGATGACGACGCGGAGCAGAAGCCGCGGGTGGGGTGGGTGCAGTTGCGAACCCTCCAGGGCTGATTACGACACCTGCGCGCTGACCCTCTCCACAGGAGCAGCCCTGTTGCGAACCCTCCAGGGCTGATTACGACGCTGACACGCACAAGGTGATGGCCGGCGTGGAGTTGTTGCGAACCCTCCAGGGCTGATTACGACGCGGCCGCCGCGACGCCTGGGAAGTCCACAAGCTCCTGTTGCGAACCCTCCAGGGCTGATTACGACCCGACGGTAAAGCCGCAGGTCAGCCTTCGTCCAGAGCCTGGCCTTCAGGGCGGTACTGCAGCGACTCGGCGGTAGTGCATTTGTGCAGGTCACAGCACTTTGTTGACTGGCGGGTGGAGCGGGCAAACTTGAGACGGTCGTGGATCGCGCAACGGTAGGCAAATTCGTGACCGGTGTCAGTGGTGGCCGCTAGCTTGCGCCTGGGGGCCATCTGCGCCTCCGCATTCCTGTGCCCCCTGAACCAGCATGTCATCTATCACGTATTGGCCCTTTCTGTGACATATACAAGAAAAACATCATCGAACTCCTTTCACGCAACTACCCTGGCAAACATGACAGTTGAGCGACGCTTGATGGCTTTGGCTTCGTCTCCGGCGTGTGGTGGCAGGCCGCGATGCGCATGAGGGTGGATGTCACTGCGGATGTTCCGAGTCTGCGGTGGGAGGACGTGCACGGCCCGGCGCGGGGTGTGGTGTACGGGTTGATCGGAGAGCATGACCCGGCGTTGGCGAAGGCGTTGCACGATGAGGGTTGGCGGGGACGTTCGCTCAAGCCGGTCGGGGTGACGAGCCCGCAGTTCAAGGGCGCGCCGCATAAGAAGGGGGTGTACACCACGTCCCCCGAGGGGTCGGTGTGGTTCGGCTCTCCGGTCCCGGAGATAGCGTCCGCTCTGGTGGCGGCGCTGGCGGCGCGCACCGAGATCGTGTGGGGAACGGCCCGCCTGCAGGTACGCGGCTTCGCGGTCGATTTCGGCGCTCCGGCAGCCGTCGACGGCGTGGTGGAGCTGGTCACGGCGACTCCGGTCGTCATTCGGCACGAGGGCCGTGACCTGCTTCCCGGTGACGAGCGTTTCGTCGAACGTATGGAGCGCAACCTGGCACACAAGGCTGACGTGCTGGGGCTGCCGGCACCCGGGGGCCTGAAGGTGCTGGAGGCTGGGCCCAGGCGTCGGTTCTCCGTGCGGGGAGCCCCGCGCATCGGAGCGCAGGTACGCGTGGCGCTGGAGGCGGATCCCCGGTTCGTGGAAGCGCTCTGGTCATGGGGGCTCGGCCTCGACACGGTGCAGGGGTTCGGATGGATCAGGTGAACTCGGACGTGGCCGTCGGAGAGCGGACGGGCGCGCTGACTTCCACGGGGCATCCGCTGCAGCGCGCGGGGGCGTGGGCGGTGGCGGGTGATGGCCGGTCGGGAACGCCCGGACCAGGTGACCGCCGATGAAGGTACTCGGAGCGTAGCCGGATGATGCCTGCCGCGTCTGCGGGGGTTGCCGCTCGGGCCGTGGGCAGCCCGGCGGTCAGCGGTCCGGACGTGGGGGCGAGCCCCAGATCGTCGTTCATGAGGAGCCTCCTGGCGGTGTCATGCCGCTGCCCGGACGACGCTGAGGAACTGCTCAACACCCTGCACTTTCACATGGGGTTCGTAGCCGCGTGCGAGGTCGCTGATCTGGCGGACGCAGCGGGAGGCGCCGATTCTCTCGGCGAGGACGAGGGCTTCGTGGGCGGTTGCGGCGCTGTGGTCGATCTCGCCCTGGCGTAGCAGGCTTTCGGCTTCGTAGGCGAGGAAGACCGCGCGGGTTTTGTCCCGGGCGGTGGGCAGGAGGGCTACTCCCTGGGTGATCTGGTGCAGGGCGGGGCCGGTTTCGCCGAGGTCGATGAGGCAGCGGCCGGAGTCGACGGCGAGGTCTGCTGGGCTCATCCAGGAGCACCATGCGGGGGGTGCGGCGGTTGCGGTGTCGAGCGCGTGTTCGGCGGCGTTGAGGTTGCGACGGCAGGCGCGGGCGTCGCCGTTCATGGCCAGCGCCCGGGCTTTGCGGAGGTGGAGCAGGGATCGGGCGGTGGCGTCCTGGGTGCGAGAGAGGGCGTGGTCGAGGACGTCGATGGCAGTGCCTGCCTGGTCGAGCCAGATCCTTTGGTAGGCGAGGTCGGAGAGGATGCCCGCTCCGCGGTCGCGGTCGCCGAGGTGGTGGGCGGCGTGGAGGGCCGCGCACCAGTAGTGGCCTGCGTCGGTGTGGTGTTCGTGGTCGAAGCGGTGCCATCCGATCGTCTGGGCAAGGGAGGAGGCCAGCGTGTAGAGACGCTCTTCGGTGGCCCGGTCGGAACGGCATTTTTCCAGTAGACCGATGACGGTGTCGTAATAGCTGTCAAGGATCTGGGCGCTGTGCTGGCGGTCCGCGGTGGCCATGCCCGCGAGGCGCTTGACGCTGCTCTCCAGATAGGTCACGAACTCCGGGGCGACCTGGCCGTCGGCGGCCGAAGCGGCAAGGGCGGGATCGAGGGTGGCCCACTGCTGTGCGAGGGTCGCGAGAGCGGCTGGCGCGAGTCCGAAGAGGGTGCGGCGGTTGAGCATGGCTTGGCGTTGGGCCTTTCTGAGTGCGGCGACCGTCTCTCCTGTGCCCAGGTCAACGGGCGCGTCGTGCCCGGGCAGCCAGTACGGCCAGCCCAGGGCGGTCACGCGGTCGTGGTCGACCTCGAAGACATCGGCGATCAGCTGCTGGTACCAGGCATCGGGCGGGCGGCCCCCGGGGCGCTCCCACACGGACACCTGCTGCTTGGTCGTGCCGGCCCTGCGGTCGCGGCGGCGTGCGGCCTGCTTGATCCCCTCGGCGAGGTCGCTCTGGGACAGGCCGTAAAGGTCACGGGCGATGGCGAGCGGGTGTTTGGGGAGCGTGTCCACCCGTCCATCTCAGCATCCGAAGGCATGCGTGGGGGCCCGAACGCGACAGCTGCATGACCCTCGCATGACCCTCGAACACTGGTTCCAGGGAAGAGCGTTGGGTGTACTCGCCTCCCCAGGCCAGTCGGCACGTGGCAGGCCCAGACCAGGATCGGAGGCCCGGCATGGGCGACGACGCGGTGACCACCCTCGCGCTGAGCGGCGCGGACAACACCGGCAAGACCAAACAGCTCGGGATCCTCGCGCGTCGGATCGGCCCCGCCGCCGTGGCGAGCGGACCGCTGGACGTGCACGACGCCCGGTGGGAGGAGATCAAGAAGAACGGCATGAGCACCTGGTGGTTCCAGACCGGGCCGATGCAGGAGGTCGCCGATGTCCTGGCCGCCTCCTACCTCCAGCGCTCCAGCCGCCCGGGTGCCGGGGCGGGGCTGCGGTTGATGGACCGGGGCCTGCCGATGCTGGAGGCGTCCGTTGCCGCGACCGCCGCGGTGCGCGAGGACCTGCCCCCCGAGCAGGCCGCCGACAGAGCACGTGGCTTACTGGAGCCTTACGCCCAGGACCTGAAGGCCGCCGAGGTCGGCGAGCACGGGATCGTCTTGCTGCACCACGAGGACCCGGCGATCGGCACCGCCCGCGCCCTGTCCCACGAGGCGAGCGTGACCCCCACCTACGTCGACTACCAGCGCCACCTGCACCACCAGATCCACCGCCTGGTCGACGAGGACCGCTTCGACGGGGTCCTCGTCGTCGACAACCGCTCCGTCGTCGCGGTCCAGCACGACCTGCGCGGCCTCCTGCACCCGCACATGTCGCTCGTACCAGCAGGGTGCCTGCCCGGTGTCCGCGTCGTCGCGCTGGGCGGCATGTCCGAGAGCGGCAAGAGCACCGCGGGGGAGTACCTGCGCACCCGCCACGGCCACGCTCGCCTCAAGATCGGTTACCTGATCGACGACGCCGCACACCGCCACGGATTCGATGACCCTTACGCCCTCGCTCCGGTCGTCCGCGCTGAACTTCTCCTGGACGGCTTGGACCGCTACGCGGCAGCGCACCACTTCCTCGACCGCATCACTCTGGAGTCCCTCCACGAGCTCGACGTCACCGCCGAGATGCACCGGATGCTCGGCGACCAGCTCTCGGTCGCCTACATCGCTACCGCAGCCGAGCTGCGGGCCCGTCGCGGGACGGCCGGCCCTGAGGATGTGACTCTCCGCGACACGGTGAAGGCATCCCGGGGCGCAGCCGAGATCGCCACGATCGCCGACGCCGTGGTCGATAACAATCGCAGCCGCCTGGCGCTGGAGCGCCAGCTCGACAGGATCGCGCTGGATGCCGCCTGGCCCGCCGTCACCCCAGCCACTACCCCGGTGAATTCCCTCGGGCTGCCAGTCGCACTGGAGAGGTTCCTGACTGCCCTGCTGGAGCGCACCACGAACCGGCCCGAGCCGTTGATCGATCTGCTCGCCGTGACCGGCAGCGGCGCCTGCGGCAAGTACCAGCACGGCTGGAGCGACCTGGACGTGTTCGTCATCGCCGAGCCCGACCGCACCACCGAACTGCGCCAGGCTCTCACCGAGGCCCAGAGCGATCTGGGCGAGGTCAAACTCGGACTGACCGTCCTGAGCCAGGCCGAGTGCCACGCCGGCGCGGTCACCTCACGCCTCCTGCACGTGATGACCCTTCTCGGCACCGGCTCCCTGCTCCCGCTGTGGGCCCGGCAGGGCCTGACGATCCCCGCCCCGCCGCTCGCCGATGACGTCGCCGCGAGCCTGGAAGCCGGAGTGCAGGCAGCCGTCGAGATCCGTCGGCAACTCTTAAAGGGTGCCCCAGACTTGCGCGCCCTGTTCAAGGTGACCGCCCTGCTGGCCAAGGTCATTCTCCGCTTCGACGGCACCGAGCAGGCCGCAGACACCGACGCCCTGGACGCCCTTGTGCGCGCAGCGGCCGAGCAGAACGACGGTCTGGTGCTCAGAGCGCGCACCGACCGGGCCGCCGCCCAGGACCTCGCTCAGCTCGTCCTCGACCACTGGATGGCCACCATGCCGGCCTCCGAGGCGGCCGCGTGAACACCGTGCTCGCCCGTGGCCCCTTCCGCAAGACCCTTCCCACCGCCAGGGCGCATTCCGAAGAACTCGGCTGGCGCCGGATCGCCGGCCATCTCGAAGTCCCCGCCCTCCTCCAACGCACCCGGCTCGACGCCGACACCGACGTCATCGCCTACGAGGACGTCTTCGCCTCCGGCCGCTGCCAGCTCCTGCTGGGAGATCTCATCGCCCTCGCCGACCACGGACACGCCCCCACCGGCGATGTCGCCGGCCTGATCGATGCCGTCTGTGATGACCTGATCACCGCGGTCAAGACGTCCGGCCGGGTCGCGGCCCTGTCAGTCTGCGTGCCCGCCCTCTACGCCGACCGCATCCGCCCCGGGGGCCGCCTCGACACCTGGTACCAGGACCCGAGCCTCATCGTCACCGACACGCACACCGGCGAGCGGACTCCCCTCCGAACGCTCACCGGCTACACCGCCACCGTCAACGACACCCCACTCCTTCTGAACGTGCCCGCCGCGATCCAGGCCGCTCGCTGCGCGCTTCACCCCGACAGCCAGTGGACGTCCGCCCTCACCCAAGGCGACCCAACGGAGCCCAACATCGCCGCCAGCGCCGCAGGCGCGTGCTGGCTCGACTTCGAGTACGCCGGACGCAACACCCTCGCCGGTGAGATCGCCAACCTCCTGTGGTACCTCCTCGCCCTCGGCGGCTGGCTCGTGCCCACCTACCAGCGCGACGTCTACCACCGGACCCTGCCCCTCCACCTGCCCCCGGCGGCCACCCCCACCATCGAGCACGCCGAACTGTCCACCCGGCACCGGCGATTAGACCTGCACCACACCTGGTCCACCGGCCCCGGCCGCCGCACCGCCCTCAGCCGACTCCTCGCCCGCATCACCACCGATCTCGGCGACGCCGCCGGCCTGGCCCACGGCAGGCAACTGCACGCCCTCGGCCCCTTCCTCACCCTCCGCATCCTCGGCGTCATCCCGCCCCACCTGCTCAGCCCCAGCGACCTCCTCCTCCTGCTGGCCAAACTCGCCCAGGTCCAGCACCTGACAGACCCCACCCCGTTCACGCACACCGACCTCGTGACCATGGAGAGCCCGTGACCACGCCCCTCCTCGCCCCGCCGCTGACCACCCGCCCTCTGCAGGGCCGCATCGCTCTCATCACCGGTGCCGCAACCGGGATCGGCGCGGCCACCGCCCGAGCCCTCGCCAGCGCCGGCGCCACCGTCGCCATCGGCCACTACGCCCAGATCGACCAGGCTCGCACCGCACTCGACGAGGTACGCCGACTTGGCACAGACGGAATCGAGGTGAACGCCGACCTCACCGACCCGGACGCGGTCGAACTGATGGCCCGTCAGGTGGCCAGTGAGTTGGGTCCGGTGGACATCCTGGTCAACAACGCCGGCGCCTACCCGCGCATGACCTGGCACGAGACCGACGAAATCGCCTGGAGCCACGCGCTTGACGTCAACCTGACCACCCACTACCGAACGAGCCACGCCGTCACCCCAGCGATGATCGACCGCCAGTGGGGCCGCATCATCAATGTCTCCAGCGTCAACGCCCGCACAGGACGCCCCGGACTGACCGCCTACAGCACCGCCAAGGCCGGTCTGCTCGGTCTCACCCGGTCCCTGGCCAGGGAACTTGGCCCCCACGGCATCTGCGTGAACACTGTGCTGCCGGGAGCCATCCAGGTCGACGCCGAGAACACCCTGCCCGCTCACCACCGCGCACGCCCCGAAGACCAGATCGCCCGCCAGTGCGTCCCCCGCCGAGGTCAACCCGACGACGTCGCCGCCGCCATCGCCTTCCTCGCTGCTCCGGCCGCATCGTTCATCACAGGCCAGTCGTTGCACATCGACGGCGGCTGGCTGCTCCACTGACCACCGCACCGCCAAACCCGAAGGAGACCACCCGATGAAGCAGCGCGTCCGCGCTATTCTGATCACACCGGATAACACCTTGCTTCTGATGAGGCGTGTCCGCGCCGGCATCGCCCCGTACTGGGTGATCATCGGGGGCGGCGTCGAGGACACCGACGCCAGCCGCGAGGACGCCCTCCTGCGCGAGGTCCGCGAAGAGATTGCCGGCGAGGCGGAGATCACCCGCCTGCTCCACCAACTCGAGAACGCCCAGGGCGAAACCGAATACTTCTACCTCGCCCACATCGGGAAGTGGAACTTCGACGACAGGACCGGACCTGAGTTCCAGCGGGACGACCGCGGTGAGTACCTCCTCGACGAGATCCCCCTGACCACTGAGGCTCTCGCCAGCGTGAACCTGCTGCCTGAGGAGATCTCCAACGTGCTGCGCGAGGCACTTGAACGTGGCGAGCTGCACGCCACGGTGTAGTCACTGGATGTCCGTGGGCCGCCGGCGCGGTCAGGTCTCTGCGCCGTGCGGCCAAGGCGGCAAGAGCGGTGTTGGGCTGTCGCCACGCGTGGGAAAGGCGTGCTGTTCGGCGTAGGGCTGGCCGGTGGCCAGGCAGTGGTGGAGGCAGCCGAGGAGCCGGCCGTACAAGTTGCGCAGGGCGGCGGCGTGCCGGTCGCCGGCGGAGCGGCGGCGGTCGTAGTGGACGCGGCAGCCTGGGGATGCGGTGAGGGTGGCGAAGGCCCAGTGGTGGCCGGTGGTCATAAGGATCTTGTTGCCGAGTCGGCGCCGGGAGACGCTGTGGCTGGTGCCGCTGGCCCAGGTCAGGGGGGCTGCGGTGGCGTAGGCGCGCAGAGCGCGCGCGGTGGGAAAGCGGGGGGCGTCCCCTATCTCGCTGAGGAGCCGGGCGCCGATGACGGTTCCGACGCCGGGGAAGCTGAGATAGGTCGCGGCCTGGGGATGTGCGGCGAAGGTGTCTGCAGGTGTGTGGTGATGGCGTCGGTCGCGCGGCATGCCTGGTCGAGCTGGCCGAGGACGGCCGCAGTGCGGGCGCCCATGGCTGCCTCGACGGCTGGCGGCTGGCGCAGGGTGCGTATGCGGAAGTGTGCGTACAGCCGGGCGGTGTGGTCGTCGACTTGACGGCGTCGTCCGGCGGCGGTCAGGGCGGTGGCGATCTGGCGCTGGGTCAGTCGCGCGGCGCGGGTCGGCGTGGGCGCGAGCGCGAGCACCGCGCGAGCCTCCGGCCTCAGTATGTTGTCGGGCAGGTGGGCCCAGGCGGACAGGGCGGACGGGTAGTACTCGCGCAAGCTGCTGCGCAGGCGGTTGGCAAGGGCGCGCTGGTCGCGGACGGCGTCCAGGTGAGCGCGGGCCAGGGTGTTCACGGCGCCCGCCTGCGGGCTGGGACTCCACAGGGCGCGGTGGAGGTGCGCATCACCGCGGATGATGTTGGCCAGCAGCCGGGCGTCCGAGGGGTCCGATTTTTTCCGGGACGGCGTGAGGCGTGTGCGGTAGCGGGCAGCGGACATGGGGTTGATCGCGCAGACGGGCTGGCCGTGGGCCCGCAGCGTGCCGACGAGCAGCCCGCGGCTTGTCTCGATCGCGACGGGGATGCTCCGTCGGCGTCGGCTGACGCCGGAGAGCAGGCGCAGCAGTTCGGCGACTCCCTCGGGACTTTCCTCGATGTGGGCCTCGGCGACGACGTGGCCGTGGGTGTCGATGACGGCGACGGCGTGCCCAGAGGTGTCCGACCAGTCGATGCCGGCGAAGTAGCGCACAAGGAACCTTTGTTGTGGAGGCGTGCCGGGCCGCTCGTTCCTGGAGGAGGGATCAAGTCCCGGGCTGATGAGAGGCGTTCACCCGGCATGCCGGGCCGCACGTTACAGGCAGTAGCTACGAAGGGCGAGGTCGGCCGGGGTGGGGCAAGAGGGGCGACACCCCGGGGTCGCAACGGGCCCGGCCCGGCCGACACGCTCGTGGATAGGCCAGGCGCCTGGCTCCTACCGATCCTGGCCCGGCCTCGGCGGCCTGCTTCGCTCGTTCCACCGCATGGTCTGAGGCGTAGGGCCAAGGGCGCCTGGTCTCTCAGTAGCCGTCGATTCCGATGATGTTGCCGAACGGGTCGACCAGCTGTGCGATCTGGCGGCCGTCCCCTACGTCGAGGGGCCCGCGGTGGTGAGTGCACCCGGCGCCGAGCAGCATCTCGCGTGCAGTGTCTAGGTGGTCGACGGACCAGTACGGCACGGGACTGCCGCCGCGCTTGTTGCGCTGCTCGTCGAGCATGTGGAAGCCCATCTCGATGCCGGCGACGTCGAGCCAGGTGTAGACGTTGGTTCCGGCGACGTCGCGGTGTACGGGGGTGTCGAGGACGTGGGACCACCATCGGGCGGACTTTTCGGGGTCCTCGGAGAAGATCATCACGGTGCGGATTCCTTTGAACATGGTGCCTCCGTGGGGCATCGATGGGCGCCGTGCCGGCAGTCCTCGACTGCACGGAGGGCTGCTTTGGGACGGTCGGGCAAGCGAAGATGAGCGGTCGCCGGGGCTGCTGCGACCCCTAGGGCGACGTCGGGGGATCAGGGTCCGCGGGCAGGGCGCATCTGCCTGCGTCAGCCGGTTCACAGACCTCCCTTCGGGGGCAGTTCCGTGATCGGTGACGGTGCGGCGTGCGGGATCCCCCATCGCGTCCTGGCGATCCGTGCCGCCTGCTCCGCTTGCTGATAGCCCTGCTCGCCCCAGCCCAGGAGGGCGGCAGCCTGATGGGGGGTGGCCAGCAACCGGGCGAACTGTCGCCCGCTGGCCGGATCAACCAAGGAAGGCCCGGCCCCGGTGATTGGCGCGACCAGGCGCAGTCGGGCGCACTCGCCGATCCCTCCGTAGACCTCCCCGGTGGCGTCGTAGACCCAGCCCAGCCGCTCCACCTCGCCGAGGGTCAGTTGCGCTTCCTCTGCGGCCTCGCGTACCAGGGCGGCTTCCGGTGAGGCGTCGGTGGGTTCGACGGTGCCGCCGGGCAGCATGGCCAACGGTTCTGCCGGGTCGATGACCAGCACTACCCGGCCGTCGGGTGCGAACAGCCAGCCCCACGCCTGCCGGATGGGGAGGTGTTCTGGGGTACGGCCGGGGTGCCAGGGCCAGTCGCGTCCGGCCCGGGGCCGGGTGCGCACCTGGTACCGGTCCAGAGGCGGAACGGGGCCAACGTGCCGGCCTCCGCTGAGGTGAGCGGTGATGCCGGCAAGGCGGGCGCGCAGCGCGGCCAGCAGGATCTGTGCGTCGACCGGGACCATCCGCTCGGCCGCCGCCCGCGCGTCGAGGAACTCGTATCCGCTCAGCTCGTCCTCGGGCAGACGCACCCTGGCGATGTCCCGCGGGGTGAGAGTTCCGCCGTCCATCACGTAGCGGACCTCGCCGGGAAAGGGCATTCCCTCGGTGCGGTCCGGGTGCCCAGGGGCGAGCCAGTGCACGGCCAGAAGCCGCCCCAGTGGCACCGACAGGCCGAGCTCCTCATGGACTTCGCGCCGACAGGTCTCATCGGGGCCTTCGCCTGCTTCTACGCAGCCGCCCGGCAGCAGCCACTGCGTGCGGTAGGTCGGCTTGACCAGCAGGACACGGCCGATCTCGTCGGTGAACAACGCCGCCGCGCCGAGCCAGACCGAATGCCGTGAGCGCGCGTATTCCTCGTGTGACATCTCTGGTTGTCCCGGTGCGGCAGCCGAGGTGCTGCTGGCGGAGGTGTCCACTGATGCTCCTTCGGTAGAGGGACGCTGATCGCGCCAGGGGAGCGGAGAGGCTCCGCTCCCCTGGCTATGGCAGGGCTGTCTGTTCCAGGTAGCAGATCGATCGGGTGTGGCGGGCGCGGGCGACTGCCTGGAGGCGGTCGAAGGAGTGCATGGACATCTCCTTCTTCCAGACGTCCAGTGACTTGACGGCGACCTCCGTGTGTTCGTCCGGGTCCAGGACGATGCTGTCGATCTGCTTCCTGGTCAGCCGGCCACCGTCGAAGATGAAGCCGATCTTGTGGGTGGTCCAGTCACCCAGTGGAGGCAGGAAGTGCACGGCCAGCAGCTGCGGTTCGACAGCGAGACTCAAGCCGGTCTCTTCGAGGCATTCGCGGAGCGCGCACTGCCACGGAGTTTCGCCCGGGTCCATGTTGCCGCCGGGCCACTGCCATAGGTCGGCGTTGCGGGCAGCACGCAGTTGGAGCGGGCGGTATGCCTCGTCGGTGACGAAAAGACACGCGTAGACGGTGGCTTTGGGCAGAGTCGCGATGTACTGCTCGGGAGGCAGCCACGTGCCACTCATGCTGCCTCCCCAGGTGACGGACGGTCGGCAGCCGGGGCAGCCGGAAGGAACCAGGTAGTTCGGTCGTAGGTCACTGGGGCACTCCTTGTCAGTCGTTGAGGGCGGAAGCGGTGGTGCCCGCCCGGCTGGCAGCAGGTAGGACGGACTGCCGACTGGGCAGGCTGGCTGAAGAGTCGGGTTGGTTACCGGTCCTGGGAGAGCTGGAGGAGTTCGGCGAAGGTGCCGCCGGCGTGAACGAGGTCGTCGTACCGGCCCTGTTCGGTGATGCGGCCCTGCTCCATGACCACGATGTGGTCGGCCACCTTCGTGTTCTCCAAGCGGTGGGTGACGACGATCGTGATGCGTTCGCCGGCGATGGACTTGATCTCTTCGAAGATCTGGTGCTCACCGCGCGGGTCCATCTGTGAGGTGGGCTCGTCCAAGATCAGCAGGGACGGGCGCCGGTAAAGGGCGCGGGAGCAAGCCAGCCGCTGCCACTGCCCTCCGGACAGTTCCGCGCCGCCGAAGACCTCCCTCGCGAGGAGGGTGTCAAGGCCGCTCGGGAGGTCTTCGACCGCTTCGCGCATGCCCACGGCGTCGACCGCTTCCCACACCGGCCCGTCATCGACCGTCCGAGGCCGAGGCTGGCCCAGCCTCACGTTCTCGCGGACCCGTAGCGGCCACTGCGCGAAGATCTGCGGCACCAGCCCGGTACAGGCCCAGACGGTGGTCGGATCGATGGCGGCGAGGTCCGAGCCGTTCCAGGTCACGCGCCCCTTGTCGGCGAGGTAGATGCCGGTGATCAAGCGAGTCAGGGTGCTCTTGCCGGAGCCGTTTACCCCGACGATCGCGAGGATCTCCCCACGCCGCAAGCTCAGGGACACACCGTCGACGGCAGGCTTGTCCTTGCCCGGGTACTGGTAGGTGGCCTCCTCCAGCCGGATCTCCTCCACCGGTGCACGCACCGGCAGTTCGCCCCGCTGGGGCGCCCGCTCGGCAGCGTCATCGAGAAATGCCTGCATGTCGCTGAGGTACAGACTCGTGTGGAAGACGGCAGCACCATTGATGATCACCTGGGAAAGAGCGGCCAGCGTGGTCTGTACCGCGACGACCGCCGTGGCGGCGATGGCGAGCGCCACCCGGCCCGTTGCGGCAAGCCAAGTCAATGCCGCCCACGTGGCGACCAGGAATACCCCGCCCACGAGCGAGGAGACCAACGCGATGCGCAGCGTGCGCGGGGCGGCGGCCAACGTACGCCGGTCGACCCGTTCGGACAGGGACCTGTACCAGTACAGCAAGTAGTCCGTCATGCTGTTGGCGCGGACCTCGTCGCTGTAGTTCGGGGTCGTCGACCACCACCGCATCATGCCGCGCACATTGCGATCGGCGATGTTCGCGTAGTGGATCTCATAGTCGACGCGGGCCGTGAGCACCGCTCCCACCCCGCCCGGGAGCACAGCGAGAAGGAGCAGGGGAAGCATCACGGGGTTCAGGACCGATAGCACACCACTGGCCGTGACCATCTTGACCAGAGCCGATAGGAAGCGCTGGGCATCGGTGACCATGACGTGCGTACGGATCACCCCCATCTCCGCGGCCTCCTGCCGGTCCGCGAATCCGTCCACGGCATAGGCCGCTGCCTCGACCCGGCAGACGGCCTCGACCAGCGCGGTATCCGTCACGGTCGTCAGCTTCGGGGTGATCCGCCGCTCGGCATACGCGGCCACCGCACCCGCACCGCGGTTCAGAGCAGCCGCCCCGGCGACGACCAGGAGAGCCGGCAGCGCCTGAGCAAGCCGTTCGGAAACGGCACCGCTGCCGAGAAGCGGGCGCATCGCCCTGGCTGTCGCGGTCAGCAACACTCCGGCAGCCACACCGGTGAGCAGCTGGCAGGCCAGCAGCAGGAGGACGGCCGGACGGTCGACGTCCCAGGACATTTTGGCGATCCGCCGCAGGACCGAAGGGAGCTGTCCGCAGAGCCTGCGGAACGAGACCTCGCCCAGCGGATTTACGGAGTACTGCCCCGAATAGGTGATCTCGGCGGGGGGAGGTGGCGGCGGCTCTGTGTCTTGCGTCCTTTTGGCATCAGCCGAGGTCAACTGCAAACCTCCTGCACGGTCGTTGGGGTTCGATCGGCGCCACCGGGGTCAACGACCAGAGCGCCGATATCGAACACACGCGTTTGAGTCGGTATGGATTCCGCACGGACGCGCGGAAGATGGTGGGTGCCTGGTGCGTCGACCCTTGGGGCGCAGCGGAAGGCCGCGCATGCAGGAGTGGCCGAAACGCCGAGGCTGATGCTCGTGTGACAGCTGGGTCTTGCTGCCCTTCGGTGAACGGCACGGGCAGAGGCATCACAAGGCAGCGATGGGCAGGCCGAGGAACTCACCGAGGCGTAGGAGAGTTTGGTCGGGCTGTTGAGCGTGGATGGTGGTGATGCCGAGGTCCTGGGCAGGCCGGAGGTTCGCCTCGATGTCGTCCACGAAGATGCACGCTGGCCCTCGACAGCCGAGCTGCCTGAGTGTGAGCTGGTAGATCTCAGGGTCCGGTTTGCGCATCCCGACCTGTTCGGACAGGACGACCACGTCGTGTTCGTCCTCCAGCTTCCACGGCTCGTAGATGTTGAAGGGGCTCATGCCCATGCTGTTGGACAGCACTGCCGTCCTCAGGCCGGCGGCCCGGATGGCCCGCGCGGCTTCGACCATCGAGGCTTCGGGCTTGAGCGGGGTCAGGGCGCGGCGCATCAGGTCTGTGCCGTCGATTCCCAGAAGCTGGGCGATGCCCTCGTTCCAGGACTCCTGAGTGATGTCTCCGCGTTCCAGCTGAGCGAAGAGGTGACGTCCTACGGGGTTGACGGTGACGGCATGGAGGTAGGCGTCGTCGGGGAGTCCGCTGCGCCGGGCGAAGGCGCGTGCGCAGTCGTCCAGGCTCGTGGTGAGGACTCCACCGAAGTCGAATATGACGGCCTCGTACGGGGGCATGGCGTCTCCCGGGTTCATCGGCTGAGGGAAGGGGATGTGTTCGTGGCGTCTTGGGAGGGCACCGGCGGCGCAGCGGTAAGGAGGCTGTACTGGTAGACGGTGGTGGATCGGGTGTTTTCGGGCATGACGGTGCAACCCTTCGCTATGAGAGTCACGCGGGTCGGGTGAGCTGGTCAGAGGTGGGCGGCGCCGGGCAGGCGTCCGAGGATGGGGACAGCAGTGAACGCTTCGGCGTGTGCCACGCCGATCCGGCCGCCCCACAGCCCGCTCTGGTGCCGGGCCATGGGCCCGAAGTGATCTTCGATGGGTTGAGAGGAGTGTGCGGCGAGGGCGCGCATCTTCCGCGCGAAGGTGGCGGTCACGTCGACGATCACCGACGCGTTGACCTGTCCGCTCAGGGTGAGGGAGTTATAGGTGTCGCAGGTGTAAAGCCTGCGTGGTGTGCCGGTGGCGATGTGGGCGTCGGGCAGGCCGGCGAGGACAGCTGCTGCTGCCGCGCGGTGGTCAGGGTGCACGTCGTCGACAGGGTGGGTGATCAGGATGTCCGGACGGTGTCGGACGATCAGTTCGCCCACCGCTGCGGCATCCACATCCTTCAGGGACTCGAGCCGGATGCCGAGGATCTCGGCGCTCGTGACCGCTTCGGCGTCACGTATGTCGTCGTGGGCCCTGACCGCTCCGATGACCGGCGCCTGCTGGGCATGCAGGGCCAGCGTGCCTCCGGCCCACAGCTCCAGGTCGTCGGGGTGGGCCATGACGGCTAAGACTGATCCGGTCATGGTCACCACATCCCCAGCTTCTCGATGACGTCGGCCGGCCGGGGCAGCGCAGGGCTGACGTGTCCGGTGGCCTGCCAACCGACGGGAACGTCGCGGCGCATGCGGCTCAGCTCGCGGCAGCGCAGGGCGACCGTCCAGGAGTCGGTGATCGCGGCGCCCTTGGCACCGGTCAGCCGACCGGACGACGGAAGCTCGTCGAGGGTGAGGCCACCAGCCAGCAGGGCGGCGGCGGTCTTCGCGCCGATGCCCTTCACTCCGGGCAGGTTGTCCGACGTGTCGCCGGTAAGCGCGCGGTAGTCGGGCCACTGCGCGGGAGTGACGCCGTAGCGCTCGTGGACCTCGGCGGCGGTGATGATCCGCTTGGATGCCTTGCGTGCGCGGTTGATGATCCGGACGCGGTCGCTGTCGAGGAGCTGGTAATAGTCCTGGTCGGCGCTCATGATGCGGATCGGCCGGTCGGGGTGGCGGTCGGTGAGCGTGGCGATCACGTCGTCGGCCTCGGCGTTGTCGATCTCCACCCACGCGATGCCGTAGGCGTCGAGAGCATCCTTCATGGGGGCAAGGAACTGCAGCGGTTCGAGCGCGGCCGGGGTGGATTCTCGGTTGGCCTTGTAACCGGCGTCGGAGTCCTTGCGCTCGGCGCTGCCGTTCTCGCCGTCCAGGACGACGCACACCTCGACGGGAGGTGTGTCCAGGTCGTCACGGATCGTGGCCCGCAGCAGGGCGAAGAACGCGAAGAGGCCCGTGAGGTTGCGCTGCTTGTCACGCGAGACGATCGGCGCGGGGAATCCGAAGTGTCCCCGCCACAGAACGTTGAAGCCGTCGACGAGCAGCAGGGGAGCTACCTGGGAGTGAGACGGGGCTACAGCACCCATCACGACACCGCCTTCAAAAAGAGCTGGGCGATTCGGTCGGGCCTGTAGTCCTGAGCCAGGTGGTACATGGCCTTTGCAGTTCTTCCGTAGGCTACCGGATCCTGAAGGAGAGCATCGGCAAGGCCCAGGAGCGTGTTGGGCCCGAGCCCGGGGTCTGCCAGCAACTGGACTCCTGTATCGGCTCGTTCGAGCAGCGTGGGGAGGTTGCCCACCCGGTAGCCGACGACCGGGGTGGCGCTGCTCATAGCTTCCAGTGCCACCAGCCCAAAGGTCTCCCGCAGCGAGGGCACGATCACCACGCAGGCGCCGGCGAGCCAGCCCGGTACGTCTCTCCAGGCCAGAGGCCGCTCGTGCAGGGTGATGTGATCGGCGGTGCCCGTCAGGGCGCGGCACTCTTCCAGGAGCTTGGTCTGGGAGCCGCTGGCCGCCTCGAATCCCGCGTGCGCCACGGTGACCTCCAGTGGTCGGTCCCAGTCGGCGGCGGCGTTGAGCAGAGGGACGATCCCCTTCTCGTGGCCGAGCCGGGCCAGGACCCTCACAGGCCCGGAGCGGCCTTCGTCGATGTGAACCGGGTCAGGTATCGCGGGCGGGTGCAGGAGCGCATTGGGCACGACTCGCCATGACTTCGCGGGCCAGCCGGCCTCCTCGGCTTCCGCCCGGACGATCTCGGAGGGGATGATCACTCGGTCGGCGCGGGTGAGGGCCGCCGGAGCGTCCTCCCGGTTGGGCAGGACGTGGGCGGCGAGGACGCGTCGCACGCCGTCCGGAAGGTCTGCGGCCAGTCGCCCCAGCCCCCACAGGGCGTCGGTGAACACCACGGTGTCCGCTTGGTGGCGGGCGATGATCTCCCACAGGCGGGCCTGGATCGCGTCGGTGCGTCGGAGGAGGGCCTTGCGGAGTAGCTGATCGGCGCACGGAAAATCGACGGGGAGGTCGAGATGCTCGACGGTGACGCCGGGCAGAACAGGCTCCGAGTCCGTGGCGAGGGCGGTGGCGATGACGGCGTGGTGTCCGCTGGCGGCGAGGCCAGCGGCGAGTGCGGCGGTTGCTCGTTCGATGCCGGCGGGCGCGTTCATCTGCCAGGAGGCGAGCACGAACACGATGCCGCGGGTGGCTTTGGAAGTCACGGAGTGCTGATCCTTTCCGGGGCGGGCAGCAGCCGGCCGGTGGCGTCGGGGCGGGGCTCCCAGGGGAAGACCACCCAGTCGTCCACGTCCCAGGCCCACCAGCACGGGCGCAGCGGGCTGCCCACGTTGCGGCACAGCGCTGTGGTCTGGATGCGGGTGTCCGGCGTGAGCCGTGGCGTGAGCGCGGAGGTGACCGCGGTGAACGTTGCTCCGGTACCGCAGATGTCGTCGGCCAGCAGGACGCGACCGCTGACCGTGTCGGGGAAGCTGTCGGGAATGCTCACGGCGACGGCTCCGGTCGCCTGCGTGTAGAGCTCGTCGGAGGTGTTGTGCCGGGCATCGACATGGCATACGGGTGCCCTCAGGTGTGCGGCGAGCCTTTCGGCGGGTGTCCTGCCGCCCCCGGCTATGCCGATCACCTGGGTGACGGGACCGGTCTCGGCGATGGCAAACGCCATCTGCGCGAGTGCCACCTCGCACGCCTCCCAGGTCAGGAGGTAGGGGCTGCGGCGCCGGAAGACCCGCTGGGCCTCGTGCTCGGGAATGTGGGTCATTGCCGCTTCCCTTCGGACAGTGGGATGTGCAGGTCGGCCGGATCGGTCAGCAGGCGCAATGACCGGATGTCCGTGGCGCCTTGTCCGTTGCGGTAGACCTGTCCGTCGGCGCGAACCACGGTGAACCCTTCGGCGAGTTCGCGAGTCCGCAGCCGGACCCGCACTCCGTCAGGCGCCTGCAGCGAGGAGATCGTGCGCTGGGCGTCGGCGTCGCTGACCATCTCGGCGTCGGCGAGCTGGGCGCCGTCGCCGATCGGGAGCATCTGAAGGAACGTGACACCGACGGCACCCAGCTCATGGGCAAGATCGACGATCGACTGGGCGCGGTGCGCGGTGGAGCGCATCACCACGGCGTGGAGCTGGACCGGCACGCGCTCGGCGACGGCCGCGCGGGCTCCGGCAATTGCCCGTTCGAAGCTGCCCTTCCCGCGCCAGCGGTCGTGCGAGGCGGCGTCGGGCCCGTCGAGGCTGACCCGGACGGCGTCGAGGAAGGGGGCGAGTTCGGCGGCCCGGCGTTGCAGGTGCCACCCGTTGGTGGTGCAGCTCACTGCTGCTCCGTTGCTGGCGAGGGTCTTCAGCAGGTGGGTCATGTCGCGTAGGAGCAGCGGCTCGCCACCGGATATGTCCAGGCCGAGGGTGCCGCACCCTGCCAGGATCCTGGCGATGCGGGTGCGCTCGGCGCCCGCGAGTTCGGGGAGCGTCTTGTCGTCCAGGCACTGGGGGCATTGCAGATTGCAGCGGGTGAGCGGGGACCAGCAGATATTGAACGGCACAGGTGTGCTCACCTGGCACTGCGCGACAGTGGGCCACGTGGCGACATCGGCATCGTCCAGCAGCTGCCGGCCCACTGGCAGGCGGTGGGGCGCGAGGTGTGTGAGTTCTGTGGCCGGGTCGTAGACGAGGAGGGTGGCGTCGAGCGTGGCCGCCGCGAACATCCGGACCGTCATCGGGTGACCACTCCCGCCGTGGACAGCAGCTGCGTGGTGGAGTCAAGGAAGTGCGCTTCGCGGCCCGAGGGAGCGGGTTGCGTCAGCAGCTTCTGGTAGTGGGCGAGGGTGGCGGGCCACCCCGCGAGCTTGCGCTCCCACTGGTCGGCGGCGTCGGGCGGGTCGAGATGGAAGCCGACGCACTGGCGCAGCGGGACAACGAGGCACCCGGCGGCGATCAGAGCGGCGCCGAGGTGGGTGTCCTCCATTCCCCAGCCGATATATCCGAAGGCGGGATCGAAGCCTCCGACGTCGATCACCGCGGCGCGGGGGGCGGCCATCAGGGCCGTGACGCATGTCCGGGGAAGGTCCCAGTCCAGGTATGTCGCGCCGTGGCCCAGGCCCTGGAAGTCGTCGGTGCTGTTGAGCGGGCTGCCCGTGGTGGGGCCGTCGAGGAAGGTACCTGTGTAGAGCTGCTTGCCGCCCTGACTACGCCAGGTGACGCGGTGGTCGGCGGCCAGATCGGCTTCCCCCGAGGGCACTTGTGCGCTGCGGTGGGGGCCGGGCCGGTAGGGCACGTTGTGGCGGAAGCCGATGAGGACGGTGTCCGGGCGGGCGCGGGCCCCGAAGTCGGCCAGGGCATGGGTGGGAAGGACCATATCCGCGTCGAGGTAGACGACGGTGTCGGTCTGGGCCAGCGCGGTGCCGGCGTTCCGTGCTGCCGCGGCACCGCCCGGCTGGGGGAGCCGTACCAGCACATCGACGGCCGGATGCCCTTGTGCGATGTCGGCGGTCGCATCTGTGGACGCGTCGTCCACGACGATGACCTCGACGGACCCGTGGGTGTCTTGCGAGGCCACAGCGTCGAGCACGGGGCGCAGCGAGTGTGCGGAGTCCCGCGCGGGAATCACGACCGATACGGCACATCCCGCAGCCAGGTTCGCCGGGGTGGGCGTGTGCCAGCCCGTGGCGGTCTGTTCCTCGAACCGGGCGCGCACTGTGCGGTGATCGTTGGGACGGGAGGCAAGGGCTTGGGCGAGGGAGAGGTTCACGGCCAGTTCCAGTCGTCGAGTACGGCGGCGGTCTCGTGCCAGCCGAAGGGGTCGGGGATCCAGCGCACGATCGGCCGGTTGTCGTAGGCCAGCAGGTCGGCGAGCAGCACCATGTACAGCGGTTCGACGACGACCAGCAGCTGTGGCTGTACGAGGCCGGCCAGGAGCTGTCGCAGTCTGCGATGTACGAGCGGGCGAAGCTGCTGGGCCCGTTCGTAGGTGAGCATTTGGTCGTAGGGGAGGAGCGGGGTATCCGCGCTCACAAGTCCGTGACGGCCGGAGAGAAAGTACAGGCGGCCTCGGAGGTCGGGGTGGTCGCCGAGGCGCTCCCGCAGCTGCGGGGCGATGCCCTCCTCGTACAACTCCAGGGCGGATACCGGCGAGAGAGTCCTCTTCTTGCCGCGTGTGCAGCTGGCAAGCACGAAGGTCTCCGGTTGCGGGGTAGTCGATGTCACGGCTGGCGCACCACCCGGAAGCCGATGCCGTCCGATGCGAGTTCGGCGGGGGCGGCGTTGAGAAAGGTGGATTTGGCGTACAGGCCCGGGGAGCCGTGGGAGGCGCCGCGCAGGACGTACCCGTCGCCCAGGGTGCTGCTGCTGGTCCACTCCCAGACGTTGCCGGCCATGTCCAGGAGTCCGTCCGGGGTCGCGCCCTCCGGATACGCGCCGACGGGCGTGGCATGCCCGGGGCCGCCGCGCAGGTTGGCCCGGTGTGCGCAAGGAGGATCGTCACCCCAGGGGTAGGTGCGGCCGGTATTGCCGGCGGCTGCCCATTCCCATTCGACGGAGCGAGGCAGACGGCCGCCGAGCGCCTTGGCGAGGGCGGCGGCTTCCGGTTGGGTCAGGCCGGTGATCGGTCGCTGGTCCTTGCCGCAGTCGAGTTGCGCAGGTGTGAGGACGGTGCGCGTCCATTCCAGGGTGCGGACCGTGATGGGCCGCTTCCGGTCGCCGAAGCGGCACACGCCGCCGACGATGCGGATCCAGCAGATCGTTGTTCCCGACCCAGCAGTGGAGTTCAGGCTCATGTCGATCACCCGCTGATCAAGAAGAGATCTTCGGCATGGGCCGAAGGGCGGATACGGCTCTTGCCCGGATGCGGGCGCAGCCCGACTTCCGAGAGGGCTCGGGCGGCGGTGGCGTATGCGGATTCCGCCGCGGCACGGCTGCTGGCGAACAGGCAGTAGTTGTCCGCGAAGCGCACGGGGGACAGGCCGCGAAGCTGAGCATCGACGCGGGACAGACGCAGATTGATGAGCAGGGGGCTCAGTCCGCATCCGGGCACGATCGGGTCCGGCAGAGCATTGAGTGCGGTCCGCACCCGCGCCAGGAAGGTGCCGTCGTGAAGGGCGTCGGCCAGCCAGTCGATGACCTCGGCCGTGGTTGCCCCGGCCGACGCCTGCTGCACGTCGATATCGGCAGTCCACGTACGCCCCTGCCCCAGGTGCTCCGCAGCCTGCCGCACCGCGGTGAGCCGGTTGCGGCCCCGGCGGAATCCGGACACCCACGGTGCGAACACCCGGAGCTCCAACACCGGTTCGATGGCCCGGCGCATCGCCCGGTGCACCACTCGGTCGGAGACTGTGGGGATCACGGTTTCGATGCGCTTGCCGGTGTAGGCGACGACATGGGACAGCTTCAGCGGGCCCGGTCGCCAGATCCCACTGCGCAGCTGCTCGCTCAGGTCGTCGAGGCGCTCATCCAGCCCGTACCGGAAGGATGCCCAGCTCTGACCGTCAGCTCCGGGGGCGGACGCTCGGCGCATGCACTCGCGTGCAGCCCGTTTCAGGTGACGTGGCTCGATCAGAAACGGCATCAGCGAATGTGGCACCACGGGACGGCAGTTGGGCGCTACAGTGGTGCCAGCCTGGGTGGCAGGAACGATCCCGCCCTCCATCGCCCGACCGCTACCCAACACGCGCGGTCTCGGAGAGCCGGAACGACGGCCCCACCCAGGCGTGGCCCCGAACTTTGCCTCACCGGCCACGTTGGGCCTCCCACAGTTCCACGTGCAGGCGAGGGCTGAGATTCCAGCCCCGGACCAGAGCCTCGTCCGCGATCCTGCGCAGTCCCTGCCTCACCACGTCGGCGGAAGTGCCCTCGGGCATCACCCACACATCGGCCATGCCGAAGCGCTCGACCAGGCCGGTGATCTCCCGGAACTCCGCTACACCGGTCACGACGAACTTGAAGCGGGCCTTGCCCGATTCGGCGAATGCGCGAAGGGCAGCGGGGACGATGCGCTGGCCCTCACGCCCGCCGGCCGCGGCGAGCTTCGGGGAGACATTGAAGGCTGTAACGGCGGCGACGAGCTGCGAACTCGGATGGAGAGTGCCGTTCGTCTCGATCTCGATCTGGCGGCCGGCTGTGTGCAGGGCCGCCACCAGGCGCTCCAGACCAGCCCTCTGGATCAGCGGCTCACCCCCGGTGATCACCACGAGCATGGGCGGGAACGACAACACCCATGCCATCAGCTCGTCGAGGCTCACGCGTCGCCGGATCTTCGGGTCGGCTGGATCGAACGCGCTGAAGTCCCAAGTCTCCGGTGTGTCACACGCCCAACGGGCTCCCGGTCCCTTGCCGCAGGAGAGGTTGCAATGGCTGAGACGGATGAACAGGGCCTGGCGCCCGACAGAGGCTCCCTCGCCCTGGAACGTCGGCCCGAACGTCTCCGCGATGAACAGTCCGCGATCGTCGGTCGCATGCTGATTCAGCAAGTGCAGTACGCCTGCGTTCACGGCCGCGTCACCTCGAACTCGGCCCAGGAGGACGGTGTCTCCGATACGCGGACCTTCTCCAGCCGTCCGTCAATGGTCGGCTCTACGGTCTCGACGAACCACTCGGCGAGGAAGCGCGCCAGGTTCTCCGAGGTCGGCTCGCACGGCAGGACATCGTTGAGGGACCGGTGGTCCAGGTGCTCATCGAGGTACTTCTTGACCGGGGCCAGATTGCCGAAGTCCGTCACGAACCCTGGGGCGGTCACGCCACATGCGGTGACCACGATCTCCACCGTGTAGGTGTGGCCGTGCAGCCGCCCGCACTTATGCCCCTCCGGAAGTCCAGCCAGCCGGTGGGCAGCGTCGAAAGCGAAGCTTTTGCCGATTCTGTACCGGCCCGTGGAGACGTTCACCGGACACCGCCCGTCGCATAGGGCGTCGGGTCGCAGACCCCGGCGAGGCTGAAAGCCTCCCGCCGCTCGGTACACGTGCCGCAGGTGCCGCAGTGCACTTCGCCGCCCCGGTAGCACGACCACGTCAGCTCGAACGGCACCTTCAGCTCTGCGGCGGCCTGAACGATGTCGGCCTTGGTGACATGCAGGAACGGTGCGAGCAAGCGGAAGCCGTCCGCGAGTAGCCCCTCGTTACCTGCCCTGATCGACCGCTCGATCTTCTGGAAGAAGTCCGGCCGGCAATCGGCGTATATGAAGTGGTCTCCCGAGTGAGCACCGAACGCCACGGCGTCCGCCCCGGCCGCGACCGCCGCAGCGGCACCGATCTCCAACATGATCGCGTTTCTGTTCGGGACGACCGTCGCGCGCATGGTGGTGTCGTTGTAGCTGCCGTCCGGTACATCGACCGTGGAGTCAGTGAGGGCCGAGCCGCCCAACAGCTTCGTGACGCTGGTGAGGTCTACGACGTCGTGCCGAACGCCGAGGCGAGATGCGATGACAGCGGCGCTGTGGAGTTCCCTTCGGTGGCGCTGGCCGTAGTCGAAGGACAGCATGCTCACGCTGGCCCCCTGACCGGCCAGCAAGTAGGCGGTGGCGGTGCTGTCTAAGCCACCAGATGCGATCACGACCGCGTGACGCGGTACGCGTCTAGTCATCTCCGGAACCTTTCGGAACGCCCGAGCTGATAGCACGGGGGTATGGAGTGAGTTCGCCCTTGGAAGCGGACGATTGGACAAGGTGTTGTGGGTCTAGTCAGGCGGCGTGCCGCCCGGCTACCGGGTGGGTCAGATGTCTGTCTCGGGGGTGGCGAGGGCGAGGAAGCCGCCGCGGACGTGGACCTGCTGAAGAAGGTCCTCGTAGTAGTCGTTGAGGTTGGTGAAATCGGTCCTGGACATCGCGGCGATGCCGGCGATTCCGCCGCGTTCGACGGCATCCAGCAGGCGGGCCAGCTGAGGTCGCGTGGCCGGGTCGGTCATCCCCGTGAAGTCGACCTTCGGACACTGCTCAACGGGCCAGTTGTTCCGAACGGCCAGGCCACGGGCTACGGAAAGCCGCACCGCGGGGTCCTGACCGGCCCGCACCATGGTGTAGATGCCGATACGGGGGCGCGGATTACGGCTGATCGCCGCGGCGAGACCAGCTTGGCGCAGTGCCTGCAGGTCGGCGCCGGTCTTCTGGGGACGGGAGCGCGAGCACAGCCTGGCCAGGACGGTTTCGGTCTGCGTCGGTTCGTATCGGGTGTAGGCCGCTGTTGCTGGGGTGTACCCCGTGCTGGTCATGGCAGGTCCTTCGACGTTGCGGTGCGGGCGGAAGCGGAGGTGGGCTGGTGCCGGCTGGGTGTGGACCGTCGGGCTGTGTGAGCGAGAGCGGCTGCCCTGGCGAGGTGCAGGGCGGCGTATTCCTCGGCCGGGTTGGGCGCGCGGAGGCAGTGCTCGTGGAGGAGGGCAGCCAGAGCGGTGTCGGGGTCGATCGCCGCCTGCGCGGTGATCAATTCCCGGTATGCGGACAGGGCTTTGTGCCGGGCCTTTAGCGGGCCTGACAGCGGGCCGGAGCCGTGGTGGCTGAGGAGGGGGCTGCGGTCATGCGGGTTGGCCATGCGGACTGCCTCCTTTTGCAGCGGCCGGGGCAGGCGCACGGAGGAGTGGTGCTTGGTGTGGTTCTGGAGCCAGCGCAGGCCGTGCTCGGGGCTGTTGTGCCAGGCGGCGCTGATCTCGACGAGGCCCGCCGCGGTCACGATCCGGTCATCGATGCCGCGGAGGCTGGTGATCTGCTGCGCGGTAACCGTCGAGTCGGCGGCGAAGACATCTTCAGCGGCCGTTAACAGGGCTCCGTTGCCCCATCGTCCGGTGTGGGGTCGGTAGGGCGTCAGCGCCATGTCGCCGATGACGCCGCTCTCCAGCAGACGTTGCGCCCAGCTGCTCACCACCCCCATGGCGTCGCCGGGGGCGAGGTCCGCGGGCTGGCGGACATACACGTCTAGGTGCGTGCCGGAGGTGTCGTCGTCGGCCCGGTACCACCAGGTGCTGGGCTGAAGGCGGTCGATCAGGGTGGGCAGGTGGTCGCGTAGGAGGTCGGCGCGCCGCAGGGTTGGGCAGTAGAGGCGGGCGTGCAGGTAGGGGGAGGCGCCTGGTAGGTCCGGTAGCCGGCTGTCGATGGAGGTGGTGGTGGAGCGGGGCACTGCCGGCGGTGGCGGGGGCGCGGTGCTGGGGCGCAGGAGGGTGACGACTTCGTGGGGGCGGCCCTCGCACCACCCGAAGTCCTGCTCGGCGGCCGTCTCGGTGAGAAAGAGGCGGAAGCGGCGGGGACGCTCCACCTGGGCGCGGAGCAGTGCGAGGTGGCCGGGGTTGTCGAGGTTCAGCCGCAGGCGCTGGTCGAGGTACTCGAAGGCGACGGTGTGTGGCAGCTGCCACCGCTCGCGCAGGGCGTGGAAGTTGTCCTCCCACTGGGCGGTGCTGACGTCTGGCCCGGGCAGGTCGGTGGGGTTCAGCCGCCAGGTGGCGGGGCTGAGGACGGTGCGTTGATGGCGGACGCGGGGCAGGATCGGCAACCTCCTGGCCGCGCCCCAGGGGAAGGGGTTGATCTGGGCCGGGGGCGGGTCGAGCTGGGCGAGTTGACCGCGGGTGAGTTCGGCGAGGAAGCGGACCGTCCACGGCGTCTGGTACTCGATCTGTAGCGGATGGGCGGTGAAGGGTTCCACGATCTGCTGGCGGGAGCGGGAGACCAGGTGAAGGCGGTCGCCGTCGCACATGACCGCGAGATCGGCCAGGTGGATGGAGTCCGGGGTGGGTGCGTGGTGCTCGGACAGGCTGATGCGCGGCGCGACCAGTTGAGGCACGCGTGCGACATGTGTGGCGCTGTGCCGCAGGGCCGGGAAGGCGAGCTGGGCGGGCAGGGCGCCGGCGATGCTGGTGGGCCGGGTGGACAGCTGACCGAGAAGGCCGCTGGGCGAGGAGGATTTCCGGGCGGCGAGCTGGGCGGCGAACCGCCCGCCCGACAGGTGCCCCCACTCGCGCCCGAGCCGGCAGTCGGCGAGTTCGAACCGGCCCGCGTCGAGGTCGGCGGTGGAGGCACTGCGGACCTCGAACCGTAGCTCCAGTCCTGGCGGGAGCTGCATACGGGAGGGTTCTCCGACTGCCAGCTCGGCGATCAGGTCTTCGTCGAGGTCGATCTCGGTACCGGCCGCCTGCTGGGCCCGGGCGAGGAGGACGTCGTCGCGCCGCGACAGCGGCGGATGGGCGACGGGGGCTCCTGAGCGAAATCCGGTGGGGAGCCCGAGGCCAGAGGTGGGGTCGAGTAGTTCGGTCAGCGGCACCAAGGCGCCTGGCCCGTAGCGCTGGAGGAACCGCTCGCGGTAGTCCCGCCAGGGCTGGTTCCCGTAGGGCTCGGGGTTGATCCGGGCCAGGGCGGTGGCGGCGCCTTCGGCCTCCCAGCCCACCGCCCGCGGCAGCGTCACCGTGCCGTCGATGAGCATGTCGACGGCCAGCGCCTCGGGCGCCGGACTGCGCTCGGCCATCCGGTTCACCAGGCTGGCCCGCAGGGGTGCGCCGTCGCTCACCGGCAGCTGGTTGTGCTCTCGCATCAGCTGGTGGATCTCGCGCAGCGCTGCGACCAGGTCGGCCGCCTGGGGCTCGTGGTCGACTCCGGTGCGTACCAGCTGGTCGAGCAGGTACCCCAGCGTGTCGATCTCGGTGGACCGCGCGGTGAGGTTGCTGAGCAGCACTCGGCCGGACAGGAGCTGATTCAGCACAGCCCGTGCCGCCTTGTCGGAGAACGCGGGGAATTCGGAGCGCAGTTTGCCGACCACGTCCTCGTAGCGCATCGGGGTCGTCGTCATCTCCGCGACCGCCCACACCTGTGCGGTGTGCCGCACGGAGACCTCCTCGACCGCGGAGGTGGAGCCGTCGCACCGCACCTGCCAGGGCACGATCAAGCGGTCCCCGCGGAGCTGGGCGATGTTATTGAGCTGCACCAGCAGACGCCGGCGGACCTCGGGCATCCCTTCCAGCTGCACGATGATGTCGGCCATCCAATCCCCGCCGGCCCGCGCCGTCGCACGGTGGTCCTCGCCCCATGCGACCTCGGCGCGGGGACCGAAGCGCGCTTCGGCCACCCCGGCGAACAGCCCGAACGGCATCGGCCTGTGCGATGCACGCAGGCAGTACCCGGCCAGTGCGACCAGTGCCTTCTGGGCTCGGCTCCGGGGCAGGGTGTGCCCGGCGGACAGCGCGTCGAGTTCCCGGGCCAGCGCGGGGGAGGCGTGGCGGATGGCATCGGTCAGGGCTGGATTGCTCCACGTCGCGCGCATCCACTCCCGCCAGGCGCGCACCCCGGCGGGGGTGGTGTCGACCAGGTCGGGCCAGGGCGGCACCGACACGCGCGGGTGATGCACGGTCCGGACGAGGGCGTGCGGCGCGGCCTGGAACCGCAGGTTTCCGACGGCGGAACCCATCGCTCTCCTTGATCTGTGATGCGGGTGGGGACGGATAGGCGAAACCTGGGTTCCGCTGGGGAGTTCGCAGCTGGCGCCGCTCAGTGCAGGAGGTGGGCGAAGAGGTGCGACAAGGCATCGGAAGTGTTCGGTACCTCGACGCAGTGGAGGTCGAGGGCGTGCAGCGCCTCGGTCGCCTCCGCACACGGCGTGGCGTCGGTGTGGCGCGGATCGACCTCACGGTGGTCGGCATCTGTCATGGGGTTTCCTTCGGGACTAGGGGGAGGACGTTGCTGATCGCGGTGGCCAGGCAGGCGGTGTGCCACTGCTGGAGCCAGGGCTTGTCCGGTAGCGGGGCGGACGCAAGCTCTGCGGCCCGGGCAAGGGCGGCCCGCTCCTGCGTGGCGTCAGGGGCCAGGTTCGGGACCGTCGCCAGCAGCTGGCCCGCCATGGAGCGCAGGTCCTGCCTCCGTCCGTGCAGCACCTCGGCCGGGGCCGGGCCGCGACGGCGCCACTGCTCATGAGCAGCACGGCAGGTGGCCACGATTGTGTCCCGGCTGAAACGGGTGTTCTTCTCGTCGTAACGGGGTGTGGTTGGAACGGGGTGGAGGAGACGGGCGGATTGCGCCACCTCGGTGCCGCGCCGTCTGACGTGCACCACGCCTTCGGCGGCCAGAATCCGCAGCGCCCGTCCAACGGGCGCGGAATCGCTGCACACCGTGGTGGCCAGGAACTTCGCGCTGGGCAGCCGGCTGCCGCGGGCGTAGACGTCGGCGGCGATCTGGGCCCGCAGCCGGTCGGCAATGTGGGGGGCGAGGTCGTCGTGGAGGCCCAGACTTCCTGCCGGGAAGATCCGTCGGCCTCGCGACTCCAGCGCCCCACTGTCCAGCAGGCTGCTTACCGCGGTCCTGACCATTTCGACGGGCGTCCGCAGATCAGCGGCTACCTGCTTGACCCGCAGTTCAAATCCAACGGGGAAGTCTCCCTTGGAGATTGCTGCCATGATCGCCCGGGAAACGTCGGGCACTGCCGCGCCCGGCAGGGCGACGTCGTGCAGCGCTTGCACCAGCTCCCGGACGGAGCCGGCGTAAACCATCACGGCGGCGAAGGACTTCTCCACGGACCGCTCAGGGGCGGCACACGCCAGCAGGATGTCCCATCGCCGCTCCTCGGAGGCCAAATCATCAGCTGCCGTGCGACGGGCTTGGCCGAAGGGAGCCCAGTGGCGGGCGATGCGATGGACCATGTCCAAGTTGCGAGCCACGGACGCGGGTGCCGACCGACCGTGGCCACTGATGCGGTGCAGAACAGCGAGATCGTCACGAAGTTGGTTCAGGTCCAGTGCCCGGGCCGCGGAGTCTTCGGTGGTCGTGGTGGTCACTTCGCCGCTCCGGCCTCGTGCGGGTGGTGGGAGGGGCGCAGACAGATGGGGAGGCAGGTACGGGAATTCATCAGGACCGAAGGGGACCGCGGCGCCGGCCCGGCCGGGGCGAGGTCGGGCCACCGGCTGAAGAGGGCCTTGAGCGCCACTTTTCCTTCGAGGCGGGCGAGGGGCGTGCCGATGCAGGCGTGAGGCCCATGACCGAAGCTGGTGTGGCCGCCCTCGCGGGTGATGTCGAAATCGTCCGCGGTGGGGCCGTAGCGGTCAGGGTCACGCCCCATGGCGGCATAGGAGATCATCACCGGCTCGCCCCGACGGATGAACGCGTCGCCGAGGACGCTGTCCCGGGTGGCGAAGCGCAGCAAGAAGTTGGCGGTCGGGGGCTGCCAACGCAGGATCTCCTCGACCGCGCGGTCCCACGAGACCTCGCCCTGGAGCAGCAGGTCGAGCTGGTCGCGGTGGCTGGTGAGGGCGAGCACACCGTTGACGAGGAGGTGGACAGTGGTCTCGTGCCCGGCGGCGATGAGGACCTGCACGGTGGCGACGAGTTCCTCCGTCGTCAGCTGCTCGTCGTCAGGGAGCTGGAGCAGGGCGCTGGTGAGGTCCTCCCCGGGATGACGGCGCTTGGCGTCGAGATGGCGGGTGATGATGTCCTCGATGGCCGCGAGCGCGGCCGTCGGATCGCAGGTGTCGTCGAAGAAGACCTCGTACTCGGCACGCAACGCCTCGTGTTCGGACTCCGGCAGGCCCAGCAGAAGGCTGATGACGGTCATCGGCAGCGGCCACGCCACGAGCTGTCGGAAATCGGCGATCCCGTCATCAGCGACGGTAGCGGCGTCAGCGAGGTCGGCCAAGAGCTTCTTGGTGATGATGTCGATGCTCGCCCGCAGAGCCCGCACCCGCGTCTCGGTAAAAACCGTCGAGAGCGGTCCGCGTAGGCGCCAGTGATCGACACCGTCCGTGGTGACCATGCTGCGCCCGGCCGGTGCGGCCAAGCCGATCAGCGGCCAGTCCGCAGGGATGTCGCCGCGCTGGAGGGCCGCCCAGTGCCTCGCGTCCTTACGGAAAATGTCGGTATTACGCAGTGCGGCACGAGCCGTGGCGTCACGGGTGATCGCCCAGACCGGCACGCCGCCGGGCAGCTGGACCGGAACGACCGCGCCGGCCTTGCGCATGGTGGTGGCGTCGTGGTGGAGGTCCAAGCTGTGCGGGTCGAGGCGGTGCACCGGACGCGACAGCGACAGCTCCGGAGGCGAAGGCTTGGTGGCAGGGGTCGGGTGGGTCAGATCCACGGGGTGCCTCCGGCGTAGCGGGTGGTCGGTGGGGTGGGGGTGAAGGTGACGGGCAGGGACTCCAGGCCGCGCATCCACACCGTCCGTTGCCAGCGGACTTGCTCGGGCGGGCAGGCCAGGTGCAGGTCGGGGAGGCGGTCGAGGAGCACCTCGATTCCGGCGGTGACGATCGTCTCGGCGAGATCGCGGGCCGGGTCGGGGCAGCTGTGCGGGCCGTGGGAGTAGGACAGGTAGGCCCGGCTGCCGATAGCGGCTCCCGGTTCGGGGCGGAGGTGGGGGTCGGTGTTGGCGGCGGCTAACCCCAGCAGGACCAGGTCGCCGGCCGGGATGGTGACGTGGCCGAGGTGGGCGGGGCGACTGGTCCAGCGCCCGGCGAAAATGGCGGTGGGGGTGTCGTCCCAGAGGACTTCGCGCAGGGCCTGGCTGACGGCGAGCCGGCCACGGATGAAGGCGTCGGTGTGGCGGCGGTCGACGAGCATCCGGTAGGTGGCGTTGCCCATCCAGTACGCGGTGGTCTGGTGACCGGCCACGATGGTGACGATCAGGTCTTGGCAGAGCTGCTCGTCGGTCAGACCGACGGGGTCGGCTGCCAGCCGCGAGGCGACATCGGCACCGGGGCACTCGCGCACCCGCCGGACGAGCGCTTGCATGGTGCGGCGGATGTGCTGGTTACCGGCCAGGGCGCGGTCGCCGCCGGCGAGCTGGTCGGTGAACGCCGCCACCAGCTCCCTGTTCTCCTTGGCCGGTAGGCCCAGGGCCCAGCCCATCACCATCACCGGCAGCAGCAAGGCGTAGTGGGCCATCAGCTCGGCATGCCCGCGGTGCGCGAAGGACTCGACGAGGTCCTCGGCATGTGACTCGCACTGGGCCCGGAACTCGACCGGATCGACGTCGGCCAGAGCGGCGCTGACCGCGCCGGCGCGCTGCCGGTGTTCGTCCCCTTCGGTATAGAGGAGAGAATCACTTGCCGGGCCGCCGCCGACCATCGGCCACAGCGGCCACTCGGCCGGGATCTGCTCACGCACTCGCCATCGCCCGACATCGCGCGCGAACAGCCCTGTGTCGGTGGTGACTTGGGTCAGCTCGCGGTGCCCGAGCACCAGCCAGGCCGGCACCTGCCCGTCCAGCAGCACCGGTGCCACCGGCCCGTAGGTGCGCCTCAACGCGGAGAAGACGTCGGCGGGGTCGCGGTGGTAGTCCGGGTCGCCCAGCATGATCGCCCCGCGGTGGCTGTCGGGCAGCTCCACGAGTGCTGGCTTTTGCGGGCTGTTCACGCTCGTCCCTCCCGCCGGTCGGTGCGGTCCAGCACGTGCTGGACGAGGGCGATCAGTACGTGCTGGACCGATTGCCGGTCGCGGGCGTCGCAGCGCAGCACCGGCACTCCGGGGGCCATCTGCAGCGCGTCGCGGATGTCGTCCAGGGTGTGCGCCCGGTCCTCGTCGTCGAAGACGTTGTGGGCCACCACGTAGGGAAGTTGCTCGTCCTCGACCCGGTCCAGGGACGGGAAGCAGTCCTTCACCCGGCGGGTGTC
The DNA here is from genome assembly GCF_028870195.1 of Streptomyces sp. G7(2002). NCBI lineage: Bacteria > Bacillati > Actinomycetota > Actinomycetes > Kitasatosporales > Streptomycetaceae > Streptomyces > Streptomyces sp. G7(2002). The sequence goes on along the minus strand of NZ_CP102609.1, from coordinate 1,350,327 downwards.
GACCAGCACCACGACGCCCAGGGCGCCGTGGAGCACCGTGTCCCACATGAATTTGAAGCGGTTCTGGCCGGGAGTGCCGAAGAGGTACAGCACCATCGTCTCGCTTAGCGTGGCCCGGCCGAAGTCGAAGGTGACCGTTGTCCCGGTCTTCGACGGTGTGGCGGACAGGTCGTCGGTGCCGATGCTCGCGGCGGTCATCTCCGCCTCGGTACGCAGCGGGGTGATCTCGCTGACGGCACCGACGAAGGTCGTCTTCCCGACGCCGAAGCCGCCGGCCACCGCCACCTTCACCCCGCGGCTGGCGGTCTGCGGGAGCGGCACCCGCGTGGCTTCATAGCTTGTTGCGGAGTCCAACGAGGACCTCCTCCAGAAGTGCGACGCCGTGCTGCGCTGCGGCGGCGGTGGCGGGTGGGGGGTGTCGGGCGGTGACGCGGTTCCGGTCGAGGAGGCCGGAGATGAGGACCTGCGCCATCCCCACGGGCAGGCACAGGCGGCTGGCGATCTCCACGACCCCGGTCGGCGAGGTGCACATCCGCACGATGGCGGCCTCTTCCAGCCCGAGGCCGGCGGTGTCGTCGCGCTCGGTGACGATCAGGGAGACTGCGTCGAGTTCGTAGTCGGCGGCAGTACGACCGCCCAGGACGACGAACGACCGGTCCGGCACGTCCCAGTCGTCGCTCACGACGGATTCCGGGGCGAGCGCGGCGGGACGCTCAGGTGGTCCGCGACGCGCTCCACCAGCTGGGACATCGCGGTGCCCACGATGCCGGGGTCGGCCTCGCTCTTGGCCACAGTGGCGAGGATGGCGCCTTTACCAGCCCCGACTGCCAACAGCTGGATGTTCGGAGTGTCGACGGTGGCCGTCAACGCCGGGCCTCCGGTATCGAAAAGTTTCTCCAGCTGGTGGGAGACGGTGAGCCAAGTGGTGCACATTGCCGAGAGGAGATCGGCGGTGTCGTGGTCGAGGCTCTTGTCATGGGCGAGCTTCATCCCCTCGTCGGACAGGAGCAGGGCATGGAGCACACCGGGGGTGTCGTGGCAGAGCTGGTCAAGCAGCCAGGAAAGGTCGGTACTCATCGTGATCCTCCGGGGTCGGGACGGTGGTTGCGGGCAGCACGGGTGGCTTGACGGAAGCGGGTCGTGCGCTGCCCGGTCTCCTGCGGGCTTCGCGCCGGTGGTGGTGCAGGCTCGGCTGGCTGCTCGGCCGGCCTGGACCGCGTGGCGCCGGGTACCCGGCGCGGCAGACGCGCAGTGCTCTGCGGCGGCTGGGGTGCGGCGGCCGAGCGGTGCGGTGGTGGCGACACCTCCCGGACCGGTGGCCGCCCGCCGCCCTGCGGTAGGGCCGGAGCCCGGCTGACTGAGGGGGCTGGTGGGGTGGTGAGCCACTGGCGGGGCAGGACGATGCTGGCTCGCGTGCCGCCGGTAGCCGAGCGGCAGAACGCAATCCTCAAGCCGAAGCGTTCGGCGCTGAGGCGCGCTGCGGCAAGGCCCAGCCGACTTCCGGAGAGCCGGGTGATGTCCAGCGGCTGCTCGAAATCGACGGCCTCGCGTGCACGGCGCAGGGTCTCTTCGCCCATGGCCAGGCCGCTGTCGTCTACGTGAAGGATCAGCGCCGAGACGGCGTCCTCGCCCGACACCCGCACCAGCGTGGTCGGGGGCGAGAACCGTAGAGCATTGTCGAGCAGTTCCCCCAACGCGTGGATCGCAGCAGTGACTGCGGGACCGGCGACCGCGACGGGCACCTGGGGCAGAGCCAGCTCAACTCGCCGATAGTGGTCACAGCTCCCCACGGCCGCCCGCACAACGCGCTCCACCGCGACCGGCCTCGCCCACGGACGCCCCGCCCGGCGGGCTCCGCAAAGGGCCAGCAGCCGCTGGGTCAGCAACCCTGTGCTCGACACCCTCGCATCGAGCGCCTCAAGGTCCGCGCGTACGTCCTCCCGGCAAATCGGTGCGGAAGTGTCCCAGTAGGGCCTCTTCCGCTCATCGATCTCCTGAAGGTGGTCGGTGATCGCGGCATGGAGGCGCTTCCCGCAGCCCTGCACCATGACCATCGCGGACGTCAGCCGCCGGTGCTCCTGGTGGAGCGTGTGCACCGTGGTGTGGACGACACCGCGGAGTGTCTCGTGCGTGGGCAGCAGACCTTCCTGGCCGAGTCGCGCCAGCACGGTGGGTGCCGATGCGCGCTCGCGCAGCCGGTCCACCGCCCAAGGCAGCACTCGGGCTGCCCGATCGATGTCGTCCTGGAGGCGGCGAAGGTCAGCTTCCGATCGCCCCTGGGCGAACTCCGCGCGGCGCACCCGCTCCCACGCCTCATCGCGCTCCCGGCCGACAGGCCGGAGCCGGTGCTGCGCCTCAGCCAGTCCCGCAACCACCAGCACGGTAGAGACGGCAGTGCACCAGGCAACGGCCGCACAGCCGGGCGGCGACGACAGCATCACGGCGGCAGCGGACGCGGCAGCGACCAGAACGACCACCAGCACGCTTCGCCCCAGCGTCATCTGTGGAGCCCGCCGGTGGCGCGGCCGACTGGCCTGATCCAGGGGAGGTATCTGGGTCACAAGTCCTCGAAGAGAAAGGGGAGATGGAACGGGAAAGCACGGTCGTGCCGGGGCCAGAGGTGAAGGCGGCCGATGAGCTGGGCGACGAGGCGGCACGTCTCGGTGATGGCCGGAGCGGCCTGGCCATGCGCCAGCTGAAATCCGAATGCCACGGCTACAGCTGCCGGTCCGCCCCGCAGCTTCTGGCCGCGGATCAGCACCACCATCAGCACTCCCAGCACCACGACCGCAGGCACGGTCAGGCGCATGTCGCCGCAGCCAGCCGACGGGCAGAACTGACGTGAAACATCCGGTCGGCCACCGCAACGAGGTCGGTGAGGTGCCGTGGATCGGACGGGAGTAGCCACAGCCGGCCATCGCAGCCACCGCGGTGCCGACCGTCGATGGGGCAGGAAAGATCCCGCCCTCGAACCCCCAGTCGCTCGCCATCCAGGCTGTGCCGGCACTCTGCGGCCACCGCCACGTAGAGCTGTCGGTGCCGAGGGCAGCACAGGACCGGGCCCACGGGCTCGCCTTCATAAAGGAGGGCCTCCAGGGCCGGAAGCCCTGGCTGCAGGCCAAGCGGCAAGATCGCCCAATCCAGTTCGGCCAGCGGATCGGGGAGCGGCTTCTCGGCCAGCTGCACCCACCACGCGTACCTCGTGGCCGAGGTGACGTCGCGCACGGCGGAGGCCGGGTCCGCGACAGTGATCACCGGTGGCACACTCGCTTCACACCACGCGACGTGTTTCCCCAAAGGAGGCCCGCCCACCGGCTGGCCACCCCGGACCGATCCAGGGGCGTAGGGCGGTCGATAGCCGACTCGGCGAACGCCTGCTCGTCGACGGCTGCCCAGACCAGGAGCAACTGGGTGATATCAGCCAGGTGTACAAGATGGATGCGTGCACGGACGTCGTCCTGCAGCACCTCTCGGCGACGCAGTTCATGGGCTTTGACCAACAAGCGGCGCAGCTTCTCGGGCGCGCTGTTCAACCCCTCAGGGGCCAGCAGACCGGACAACGCAACGATGTGGGCCTGCAACCGTTCCACCAGGTCTTCGACATCCGCCTGGGATGTTGGGAGCCGTACCGAAACGTCGAGTACGAGCGCAACCGTCTCTGATGCGGCGGCTGTTGCCGACCGGGCCACCCGACGGCGAACCTTGGTCGACCGCCGCAGGGCAGCGGCGATGCGCTTGGCCAAGCGAGTCACGATGCAGCCCTTCCCGCCTGGGAGTGAAGGTCGAAGGCCAGCCAGACCCGCTTGCCGATCCCTTCTTGCGCGGGCATCACACCCCACCCGTCAGCAAGCGCCCCGACAAGCTCCAGGCCGCGACCGGACTCGGCTTCGCAGGGGGCACGGCGCAGTTGGGGGCGTTGCTGTGACGGATCTTCGACGGTGATCAGAAGCTGTTCGCCGGAGCAACGCACCGTCATCGTCACCACGTCGTTCGTCCCGTGGCAGCCGTGAACGACGGCGTTCGCCACCAGCTCGCTCGTCGCGATGACTGCCCCGTCCATGACCGGATCCAGCTTCCAGTCGTGGAGCTGCTCGCGTAGCCGGTGACGAACGCCGGAAATCTCCGAGAGCCTCGCAGGAATTGCAGCTTGCATGCTCAGCATGGGCGGCCTCCGGCGTCGGTTGAACCACCTGGATGAGCGGCCCTTGATGGCTCTGTCCGCAGGCCAGTTGGACGCCTGGGACCTGCTTTTCCCGCCGAGCGAGCCACAGAGACCGTGCTCGGGCCCAGCGAGAGCAGTGCCGCGAAGAGACCGGACGAGGCCGCTTGCGAACGATGTGGCTGGCATGGCGTCGCCTCCAGGCGTCAAGGAACGTGAAGGGGGACGGCTCCTCTGCTCCCTATACAGCGCGAAGATCGACGTCCCCTCGGAGGGCGAACGGCGGCTAAGCGGTGCGAGTTTGGACCACGGAGGAATATCGTCGTGATGAGAGAACCGTGAAATGACGGTCAGAGGTACCCCGTTGCCTTCGTGGATGCCGTCAAAGCCGTCAAAGATCATTTGCAGACCGAGGGGCGCACCATGGCGCGCACACGCAACACCCTGCTGGCGTCGGTCATCAAGGAAACCGGCTGGCCACAGACTCAGGTAGCCGCACACGTCGTGAGGGTTGCCGCCGAGAACGGTGCAGACGAACTGCGCTCGGTGTCGCGCTCGCACATCGCGATGTGGATCAGCGGGACACGCCCCGAGGGGGTGGCGACCCATATCCTCTGCGAAACGCTCTCGCGCAGACTCGGACGCGTCATCACGCCGGAACAGATCGGGCTCGCCCCGGCTGAGCCAGCGCCGGCGATGCCCTCGACGTGGGACCTCGACACGGTGACCGCTCTGGTGAACCTCGGAGACGAAGACAACATGGACATGAACCGTCGGCAGCTGCTGGCGGCCACCGCCTACTCTGCGGTTGGCACTGCGCTCCCGCCCTCCGGATGGTGGGAGAGGGCTGCAGAGCAGGCACGTACAAGGCGCCCGCTTACTCCCTTCATCGTCTCCTCCGCACACGTCGATGCAGTACGCGAGGCAATGGCCTTCTACTCCCGTCAGGACCAGCGCCTCGGCGGGCAAGCCGGCCGCTCTGCCCTGATCGCTTACCTCAAATCCGACGTCACCGACTACCTCAGCAGCCGCTTTGCCTCGGAAGAGGTACGCCGTGAGTTCGCTTCCGCCGCCTCCGAATTGACCTACCTGGCCGGGTGGACGGCCTTCGACTCGTCGAACCACAGCAAGGCGCAAAAGGCATTCCGCGTTGCCTTCCACCTGGCAGCCGAGGCAGACGACGCTCCCCTCGCCGGCCACATTCTTCGAGCGGCAGCCCACCAAGCGGTCGACCTCGGTCATCCGCAACGCGCCCTCGAACTTGCAGAAGGGTCCGTCGAGCGCTCCCGATATCACCTCGCGACCCCACGGGAGCGAGCACTGCTCGGCGTGGTCCACGCCCGCGCCCTTGCGGCGGCCAGGCGGAAGACCGAAGCGCTTGCAGCACTTCGCCTTGCCGAGTCTGATCTCAGCAAAGCGAAAGGAGGCGGTGAGGAGCCAGCCAGGGTCTTCTTCTTCGCCGAAGCATCCCTCGCACACGAAACCGCCGCCACACTGCGCGACCTCGGCGACCTGAAAGGTGCGGAGTCCGAGTTCAAGCGCAGCGTCCGCACCCGCGCACTCCCCCTCGCGGCCCGCACACACGCGGTCACGCTCGGATACCTCGGTGACGTACAGGTCAGGCAGGGGCAGATTGACGCGGCCTGCGCTACGTGGCAGCAAGCACTGGACACCATGAGCGGCATCCAGTCCGGCCGTGCACGAGAGGTGGTCGTGCGGATGCGCCAAGCGCTTTCCCCGGTGCGGGGACGAGGCGGATCCGCCGCGGCAGAACTGGATCGGCGTGCTCGCGCCATGCTGCGCGGCATAGGCTGACCGAGCCGTTACAGCGGGGACCTGTTGAGACTGCCGTGTCCTCGTTTGTTGGGACTCGCAGGAATGAGGACATTGATGTCTGGGGCGTTCGAGGTCAAGCCCGTCGCGACAGTGGTTGGTGGGCACATGGTGCCTGCCGACGATTTCCAGGGCGGCGTGGAGTCGATCATCCGGGTCAACGAGGAATTCCCCCTCGAAACGCTCCAGGGCATCGAAGAGTTTTCCCACCTCGCCGTGATCTGGCGGTTCAGCCTGGCCTCGCCAGCTGACGTCGAGCTTCACGCACGTAGCCCTCGGGGGAACACGAGGTGGCCAGCCACAGGGACATTCGTCCACCGCAATCACCGGCGTCCCAACCAGTTGGCAACGTCCTACCCACGCCTGCTGAGTGTGGACGGCCATGACTTGGTCGTGACGGATTTGGACGCCGTTGACGGCACTCCAATTATCGACATTGCCCCCTGGTTTCAGGAAATGGGCCCCCGCGGCCGAGTGCGCCAGCCGGAATGGCCCGGCGAAATGCTCGCCCAGTACTGGACACTCGCTAGTGAGCGCGGAAATTGAGTCGATCGCGCCCCCTGAGTGACAGCGGGCGACTGCCAGCGATCCCCTGAGAGACCTGACGTTCCTCAGCGGCCCCGGAGAAGGGGCAAAGGAGGTATGCGGAGCCCCGGTCACGACTGTGCCGAACTGGGCCAGCCCGTGAGCCGGCACGCAATGCTGTGCAGCGACGGAAGATCCACGAATGGCTGTGTGATCGTGGGCTTCGACTCCCACTTGTAGAGCCGGCGCTCACCCAGAGCCGGAATCGGAACGTACTCGTTGGTCTTGTGGCCGTATGCGTTGTGGACGGTCAGCACGAAGTCACCTCCGTAGGTCGAACGGACCAGCCCCTCGGGGCGGGCGCCCCACACGAGGTCCCACCCACTCGGAGGCCGGATGTGGAACCAGGACACAGGGAGGCGGGCCCTGCTGGCAGTAGGGGGCGGCGTGAAAATCGCGAACTTCTCAGCGTGAGTGCGAAAATCCGCGAATTCGCGCCCGCAGGCACAGTGATGACTTACCGTCCATATGTGAGGACCGTTCGCAATGCTCCAGGTGAGCACTCCAACTCGGGTAAACGGGAACCCAATCGGGCCTTGGAGGAAGCGCTCCGTCAGGCTGGCTGGTCGCCGCGAGAGCTGATGCGTGTACTCAACCCACGTCTGACAGCGGTCGGTGAACCTGCCTTGCACCTCACAGCTGCACATGGCTGGTTGGCGGGCGGACGACCGAGATCTCAGACGGTGAGGCGGCTGACCGTCACCGCGCTCAGTGAAGCCACGGGAATCCCGTACACCGTCGCCGGCCTCTGGGGCGATCAGCGCAACGGGAAGGAAGCGGAGAGAGGCGCCACCGACGACCTGCTCGGGCGCCGCTCGCTAGACGATGTTCTGGCCTCGGCCGCGGCTTGGACCGCAGCGGACCCGCGCGACCAGGCCAGTACCAAGTCGGCCAGCGAGGAGCAGCTCTTCGGGGCGGTCTGGGACGCAACCCACCAGGCTGCTTCTCAGTCGCGCCTTTGCCCGGGAACCGACCAGGTCCTTCCTCCGATGATGGATGTTCTTGAAGGCCACCTTCGGGGGCTGCGCCGCCTGGATGACACGGCGGGTGGTGGAGCTCTGCCTCAGCGCTACGTGCGAACCGAATTGCTCGGCGTTCTAGACCTATTGCGTAACAGTCGTTGCTCTCCTGAGATTCGCCTGCGTCTGCTCACCACAGCCAGCGGCTTGTCGCAACTCGCCGGTTGGATGGCATTCGACGCCGATCTAGCTGCCCCCGCGCAGCGCTATCAGCTGTTCGCCATCCGTCTTGCTCGCGCAGCTAGCGACAGCAATGGTGCCGCCAATGTGCTGGGCATGCTGGCCTATCAGCATGCGGCCACCGGCAAGCCTTCCTCTGCGCTGCGTTTTGCGGAGGCCGCAGTTGAGCACACTGCTGGAAGTGCCCCCACCGTGCGTGCGCGAGCCCTCGGCCGCCTAGCCACTGCTCATGCTGCTGCGGGCGATATTGACGTTTTCCGTAAGGTCACTGACCAGTGTCGCGTACTGCTGGACCACCGTAGAGACGATGATCCTCCATCGTTGTACTACTTCACAGCAGAGCAGGTGGCAGCTGAGTCAGGGCATGCCTTGGTGGAACTGGCTGCTGCGAACCCTGCGCAGGCGCGACGCCTCCTCGCAGAGGCCACGGACTTGCTCACACCCTTGACGGACCACGGGGCGAACAGCGGGTATCCCCGCTCTGCGTTGCTGCACGGCATACACCTGGCCCGAGCCCACCTTCTCCGCCGGGACTCGGAGACCACTGTCGGCACGCTGCTTCACCTGGCTGGTCGTGTCCCCGACGTGCAGTCGATCCGTTGCCGCAATCTGCTGAGTCGAATTCGACGCCAGGTCGGTAGCCGCGTCCAGTCAGGGGTATGTGCTGATGCGCTCGTAGCGGTGGACAGGGCACTATCGGCTACATGACGTTCCTCAGCGCCGCTCGGCCGTGCCAGACGGGCACCCCATCCCTGACAGCCACTTCCTATGGTGATCCTGAAGCCCGGCGCCTTACGCGAGCGCTCCACGCCGAGCAGGTTGCTGTCTACGGATTCGCTGATGACCCTGATGACACTCCGGCAAGTCACTTTGTATTGCCGCAGGGCCTCTTCGTCATAGCCCGGTGTGACGATTCGCCAGAGGCAGTCGGCTGCGGGGGCTGGCGGCTCCTTTCGCCGGGTACCGCTGAGATCAAGCGTATGTACGTGACGCAAGAGGGCAGGGGTAGAGGAATAGGACGGAGGATTCTGGAGCATCTGGAGTCGCAGGCGGTCTCTCGTGGTGTGATCCGGATGGTCCTGGAAACGGGAGTTCGGAACGATGCGGCACTCGCCCTGTATCGAAACTGCGGATATCAACCCTGCCCGTCGTACGTTCCAGGTAGAGACTCAAGCGTCAATCGCGCTATGGCCAAGTCCTTGTCTCTCTCCACTTCGAAAGTGAGCGCTCAGTAACCCACAGGCACGTACGGTATCTCCAAGCTTGCCTCCGCCGACGGTGCACTGGGTTCTGGAGGACTTCGCATCGGTTGATGTCAGTCGGTAACCCCACCGTTTTCGTCGGCGCGTCGCACTGCCTGCTTCTCAAGTCGCCGGGCGCACATGCCCCGGACATCACTACGCAGCACCTGTTGCGGATCGAGGGGGCGTTCTCGGAGCGCTCGAGGGCGACTGCCACACTGCCTGCTCGATCCCACGCTGCATACGCCGCCACCCTGGTTCAGCTACGGTTCGCCGCTGACGTGATGGAGTCGGCGCCTGGTAGAGCGGTCAAAGCCGAGTGCGTCCACTCGGTCGGAAATGAACAGGCCCTTCTCGACGAAGTTGTGCAGTAATGTGCGAGCCTGGTGCACTCCCTTCTCCGCAATAGGGCCCAGATGGGAGGGCTCCACAAGGCCGTCGGCGGGAATTCGCCCACGGCAGACAAGGACGAACTCCAAAAGGCTGGAAACCTTCGCCGAGACCATGTCAAAGTGCAACGTCCCGGATATCGCCAAGCCAGAGGTGCAGTTGTTCCGGTGCGGCCAGGGTTGTGACTTGTTCGGAATCCTGCACCGCACCCACTGCCTTGCTGGCATGGTCCCTGCTTTGGAGGCTTGTCTGTCTGGCTCCGCTATTCGATCCGCCCGCTTCACTTCCCCCGTCCTCGGTGCGCTCGGTGCGCTGAACGCTTGGTCCGGCCAGGCGGCGGGTGACTACCAAGCCGTCTCCACCGGCCTGTGCCTCTGCGTTTGCGCGGCCGGACTGTTCGGCGAGGATCTGCTGCAACGCGGCTATCGCCGCGACCGGGCCGTCCTCGCACACGTCGCGGCACACACCGGAGCTGATTCTCAGTACGTAGCCCGTGCCAGCGGGGCCACTGATTGCGTTGCAGCGCGAAGTCTTGACCGCCTCATGAATGACGGTCTTCTGGTACTTGTAACGGACGACGCTACCCCAGCCCTGCGTTCATACCGGCTGGGTTCCTGACTGCGGTCAGCCTGAGAACCTGTCGGATTCCTTAGATGCGAAGCGAAACATAGACCACGATCGCCGGTTAGCCAAACCGGCGATCGTCGCGACTATTGAGGAGTTCGCGCTCGGCTGCGCTGGCGGTGGAGCCGTGGCGGACACAGATGGCAACGCCGCATTCATGTAAGGAGGAAGTAAGCGGCCTGCGCCAACTGTCGCTCTGAAATTTGCAGCGCATCTCCGTCGGAAGGCGATACCTCCGCCGAGTAGGCATGGGGTGTCGGTGCTGTTGATTCCGTTCTGTCGCCCCGCATTCTCCTCCGGAAGGAACACATCTCTCTAATGCCGAGGCGGACTGTATTCGCGAGGTGGCGTCATGGCGGTAGCGCTCCGACCTGGGCAAAAGTGCAGGAAGGTCTTCGCCCTGCGTGACGCGTGTATGCCGGCATGGCTGCGGAACGGCGACCAGACCGCAGAGCACATCTTCGCGGTGGCCGAGTGCGTCGGCATGAGCGCCCCTCGTCTCGCCAAACGCTTCGCGGACTGCCTTCGGAAGCCGTCACCGGCTGAGATCCCTTGGGGCCGCCTCGCAGCTGCCCTCCGCCTCCCTGGCCTGACAACCGAGCCGATCGCGGCGGTGCGCCGCCCGTAACGCCGCCGTGCCGAGCTGCGGCATGTCCGCGAAATCTACCGCTGCCACACCACAGCCGATTGGTGGGCGGAGAACCGGTTCTCCGCCCACACGGGCCCACCATCTCCCGCACCCGCAGAAATCCCTACATGACTGTACGACCGCTGCTTCCTTCTTCGGTTGCGCCCGCTCCCGGGAGCGCCGCAAGCGCCGCATTCCTCAACGTCAAGGACACCGCCGAGTACCTCGGCCTGTCACCCCACACCCTCTACGTATGGCGGCATCGACGGCAGGGACCGCCGAGCTTCCGCATGGGCCTCCGCGGCCGCGTCATGTACCGGCGGGAAGCCCTCGATGCCTGGATCCGTGAACAGGAGCAGGCCGACTCCCGCACCAACCCGGCGCTGAACCCGCTGAGCGCAGCTCCGCACCAGCGGTACGGCCGCCCCAGCGCCTGACGCCTCGTACGCCGTTGAGTGCCGTTTCCACCCCCCAGTGAATGAGAGTTACTTGGCCGGCTACATAGAAGACCGCTGGATCAAGAAGAAGAAGGACCCGGTCACCGGGAAACGAGAGCGAACCGCTCGCTACGGCAAGGGAAAGCGGTACAAGGTCGCCGGTATACCCGGGGTCCGGGACCGTTCCTTCGACACCCTGGAGGACGCCAAGGCGTGGCTTCGGCGGACAGCCACGGACGAAGAGCGCGGCGAGTTCGTGGACCCGCGTGACGGATCCATCACGTTGGCCGACTACATCTCTATTCACTGGGCGCCAGGCCGAGGTGGTGTTCCGAAGACTCGAGACAACCAGGAACGGAGAGTGCGCCTTCACATCGTTCCTCATCTGGGTGAGCTCGCACTCAGGAACATCACGGCGGCGGATTTGCGCTCGTACATAGCGAAGTTGGAGGCCAGTGTCTCCTCGGTCGACTATAGGCGCGGCATCCTGTCCGAACTTTCCTCCATTCTGGAGGCGGCCGTCGATGACAAGCGGCTTGCCAGGAACCCCATGGACGCGAAGTCCGTGCGGTGGCCCAAGGCGCCACAAGAGCGACGCGAGGCTTGGCTGTTGGAGACGGCGCTGCGAGTCCGTGACGCGATCAGCCCGCGAAACCGGATAGCCGTCGTAGTCGGTCTGGGCTGCGGGCTGCGTCAGGGCGAGGTGTTCGGATTGAGCCCGGAGGACATCGACTACGCGCGAGGTGTCCTCCACGTCCGCCGCCAAATTCAGGCGATCAGGGGAAGGTTGTACTTCGCCCTGCCGAAGGGAGCCAAGACCCGTACCGTCGACATGCCCCCTTCGGTGGCCGAGGAGCTGAAGCGTCATCTCGACGCGTTCCCGCCAGTGGAGGTGGAGCTTCCGTGGGGGAAGCTGGAGGGGCAGGGGAGGAAGTCTTCCCTGCTGCTCACCACTCGATTCGGCAACGCCGTCGCGGTGAACACGTGGAACACCTACACCTGGAAACCCGCTTTGGCGGAGGTTGGCGTCATCCCGCCGCGTGCCAAGGGGGCGAAACCCTGGCAGTGGGCGGCGGCCCCGAAGGACGGGTTCCACGTGCTGCGGCACACCTATGCCTCGATCATGCTGGAGGCCGGAGAGTCTGTCGTGACCTTGGCGCGGTGGCTCGGGCACTCCTCGCCCGCGATCACCCTCGGTTACTATGCCCACTTCATGCCGGAGGCCGGAAGCAAGGGGCGCACTGCCATCGACGGACTGCTCGGGAAGCAGGGAGAACTGCATGCCATTCGAAACTCCCCAGATTCTCCCCAGGGCCGTTGACGGGCGATGTCCGCTGCTGCACCCGTCCGAAGTTGACCGTGGATTGCAAGGCTGAAGAGACGGATGGCCTGGGAAAATGCTTGCAGAAGTGACAGCGACTCGCTATGTCACGCCCTTGCGTGAAGGTGGATCGCTCCCGGGGATCGTCGAGGCCGACGACCTCGGTACCTACATCATGAAGTTCACCGGTGCCGGGCAAGGGCGGAAGACGCTCGTTGCCGAGATCATCTGTGGGCAGCTGGGGCGTCGGCTCGGGCTGCGGGTGCCGGATCTGGTGCGGATGCAGCTCGATCCCGTCATCGGGCTGAGCGAGCCCGACCAGGAGGTCCAGGAGCTGCTGAAGGCCAGTGGCGGGCTCAATCTGGGCATGGATTACCTCCCCGGATCGCTGGGCTTCGATCCGCTCGGCTTCGAGGTGAGTGCCCGGCAGGCGGGCCGTGTGGTGTGGTTCGACGCGCTGATCAACAATGTCGACCGGTCCTGGCGCAATCCCAATCTGCTGGTGTGGCATGGCGAACTGTGGCTGATCGACCATGGCGCGGCGATGATCTGGCACCACAACTGGCCCACCGCGGAGAAGGCTTCGGTCCGTCCGTACAACGCCTCCGACCATGTCCTCGCCACCTTCGGGCCGGATATCGCGTCGGCGGCCGACGAGTTCGCACCACAGATCACCGAAGAGCTGCTGACCGGGATCGCGGCGGATGTCCCGGACGAGTGGCTGGCCGACGAGCCCGGCTTCGACTCCCCGGACGCCCTGCGGCAGGCGTATGTGAACACTCTGCTGGCCCGGGCCCGGACGATCAGCGATCACATCGCTCTCGGGGAGCCCACCAAGCACAAGCCCTCGCAGGCACCGGAATGGCTGGCGGGAAAGCCGCCGCGGAGGGCAGTGAAGTGACCGGTCTGCACAACGGGCGGGATGTTTTCGAGTACGCCCTGCTGAAGGTCGTGCCCCGGGTCGAGCGCGGCGAGATGATCAATGCCGGGGTGGTCGTGTACTGCCGTGCCCGGCGCTTCGTCGAGGCCAGGACCCATCTGGACGAGGCCCGGCTGCTGGCCCTTGACCCCACGGTCGACGTGGCCGGTGTACGGGCCGCGCTCGGCGCCGTCGAGGGCATCTGCCAGGGCGGTGAGCGGGCCGGGCAGGCGGCGGGGGACGACGCGGGACGTCGCTTCCGCTGGCTGATCGCACCGCGCAGCACCATCGTGCAGCCGGGACCGGTGCACACCGGCCTGACCGCCGATCCCGCCGCCGAGGCCGAGCGGCTGGTGGAGTTGCTGGTGCGCTGAGGTCACCGGATCGCTGTGCGGGGCGCCCGGCGCCGCCTTCGGGCGGGGCCGGGCGCTCTGTTGTGGGACACCCGTGCGCCGGGGCCCGGCCGGTCTCACAGGTGAGGTGGGCAACGGCGCGGTGGTGGGGCGTTGACAGCGGGTTGCCGGGCTTCTAGCGTCAGCCCTGCTCAGGCTACTAAGCGGTTGCTCACCCACGGGATCGGTGCGGCGGACCGCTTGTCGAGGTTTCGAGGGTGAGGAGAACCCGCATGTCCACCACCGAGCAGCGCGTCGCCATTGTCACGGGCGCGGCCCGCGGTATCGGCGCGGCCACCGCCGTACGCCTGGCCGCCGAGGGCCGCGCCGTCGCCGTACTCGACCTCGACGAGGCGGCCTGCAAGGACACCGTCGAGAAGATCACCAAGGCCGGTGGCAAGGCCATCGCGGTCGGCTGTGACGTCTCGGACGCGGAGCAGGTCGAGACGGCGGTCGCCCGGGTCGTCGCCGAGCTCGGTGCGCCGACCGTCCTCGTCAACAACGCCGGTGTGCTCCGCGACAACCTGCTCTTCAAGATGAGCGAGAGCGACTGGGACACCGTCATGAACGTGCATCTGCGCGGTGCGTTCCTGATGTCCCGCGCCTGCCAGAAGCACATGGTGGACGCCAAGTTCGGGCGGATCGTCAACCTCTCCTCCAGCTCGGCGCTCGGCAACCGCGGGCAGGTCAACTACTCGGCGGCCAAGGCCGGTCTGCAGGGCTTCACCAAGACCCTCGCCTTCGAACTCGGCAAGTTCGGCGTCACCGCCAACGCCGTCGCCCCCGGCTTCATCGTCACCGACATGACGGCCGCCACCGCCGAGCGCGTCGGTATGGGCTTCGAGGAGTTCCAGGCCGCGGCCGCCACCCAGATCCCGGTCCAGCGCGTGGGCCGGCCCGACGACATCGCCAACGCGATCGCCTTCTTCACCGGCGACGCGGCCGGCTTTGTCTCCGGCCAGGTCATGTACGTCGCCGGCGGCCCGCTCAACTGACCGCCCCACCGACCTCAGGAGTTCTGGACATGACCGAGCACGACAACGGGCTCCCCGAGCCCACCGGCAAGGTGGCGCTGGTCACCGGCGCCAGCCGCGGTATCGGCTACGGCATCGCCGAGGCCCTGGTGGCCCGTGGCGACCGGGTCGTCATCACCGGCCGCAACGAGGACGCCCTCAAGGAGGCCGCCGAGAAGCTGGGCGCCGACCGGGTGCTCGGCGTCGCCGGCAAGGCACATGACGAGGCCCACCAGGCGGTCGCCGTCGAGCGCGCGATGGAGGCCTTCGGCCGCGTCGACTACCTCGTCAACAACGCCGGAACGAACCCGGTGTTCGGCCCCATCGCCGACCTGGACCTGGGTGTGGCGCGCAAGGTGTTCGAGACCAATGTCGTCTCGGCGCTCGGCTTCGCGCAGCGCACCTGGCACGCCTGGCAGAAGGACAACGGCGGCGCCATCGTCAACATCACCTCGATCGCCGGCCTCGCGCCCTCGCCCTTCATCGGCGCGTACGGCATGAGCAAGGCCGCGATGGTGAATCTGACGCTGCAGCTCGCCCACGAATTCGCGCCGGGCGTGCGGGTCAACTCCATTGCGCCCGCGGTGGTCAAGACCAAGTTCGCGGCCGCGCTCTACGAGAACCGCGAGGAGGAGGCGGCGGCCGGCTACCCGTTGGCGCGGCTCGGCGTCCCGGAGGACATCGGCGGGGCCGCGGCCTTCCTGCTGTCCGACGCCTCGGGCTGGATCACCGGCCAGACGCTGGTCGTCGACGGCGGTCTGTTCCTCAACGCCGGGGCCTGACGGCACCGGGCGGGCCCTGAGCGGCCTTGCCCTGGTGTGCGCTCCAAGAGGCAGAGTCCGTGGTGCCGGTCCTCATCAGGGCCGGCACCACACCCGTCAGCGGACCTGTCAGGGAGACATGCCATGCACTACCGCACGCTCGGCGGCGATCAGGGGCCCCGCATCAGCGCGATGTGCCTGGGGACGCTGCCGTTCGGCACAACCGTCGACGAGCCGACCTCCTTCGCCGTGCTGGACCGCTTCGCCGAGGCCGGCGGCACCTTCGTCGACACCGCGAACCACTTCGCCTTCTGGGCCCCCGGCGCCACCGGCGACGAGAGCGAGCTCCTGCTCGGCCGCTGGCTGCGCAGCCGGCGCGCGGCCGGCCGTACGGTCCTGGCCACCAAGGTCGGCGCCCGGCCGGACCCGGCCCGTGGTGCCGTACGGTCCGCTCATGCCGAGGGCCTTGGCGGGCCGGCCGTCCGCGCCGGGATCGAGGGCAGCCTGCGCCGCCTGGGCACCGACCGGGTGGATCTCTACTACGCGCACCTGGAGGACCGCAGCGTCCCCCTGGACGAGACCGTCGAGGCGCTGGCCCGTCTCGTCCAGGACGGCACCGTGGGCACCCTCGGGGCCGGGAACCACCGGACCTGGCGGCTCGCGGAAGCCCGGCTCATCGCCGCCGGGCGCGGGCTGCCCGGCTTCCGCGCCGTACAGCAGCGGCACACCTACCTGCGCCCGCGCCGGGGCCTGCCGTCCGACCTGCGGGGGGAGGCCGACGAGGAGCTCCTCGACTACGCGGGGGCACACCCCGACCTGACGCCGACCGGGTATGGGACGCTGATGGGGGGCGCCTACTCCCGGGCGGACAGACCGCTTCCGGAGCGCTACGACCATCCCGGCTCGGTGGCCCGGCTGCGGGTGCTGGCGGAGGTCGCGGCGGAGTGCGGGGCCACCGTGAACCAGGTGGTGCTGGCGTGGCTGATGGGCGGCCCGGTGCCGGTGGTGCCGGTGCTCGGGGTGAGCTCGGTGGCGCAGCTGGACGAATGCCTGGCGGCGCTCGCGCTGCGGCTGGACCCGGTCCAGCGCGCCCGGCTCGACACCGCCTGAGGGGGCAGGCCCGGGCCCGATCGGCCCGCGGACGGCGTTGTCAGTGGTCGCCGGTAGGTTCTTCAACTGAGAACGCATCGCACACCGGAGGTTGTTGACGTGGTGACCGACATGCTGCCCGAGTCCTGGCGCGGGGTCCTCGGCGAGGAGTTGGAGAAGCCCTATTTCAAGGAGCTGACCGACTTCGTCGAGGAGGAGCGGGCCAACGGTCCGGTCTATCCGCCCCGCGAGCAGGTCTTCGCGGCGCTGGAGGCGACGCCCTACGACCAGGTGAAGGTGCTCATCCTGGGCCAGGACCCGTATCACGGTGCGGGGCAGGGCCACGGCCTGTGCTTCTCCGTGCAGCCCGGCGTCAAGACGCCGCCGTCGCTGCGGAACATCTACAAGGAGATGAAGGAGGAGCTGGGCCACCCGATTCCGGACAACGGATATCTGATGCCCTGGGCCCAGCAGGGTGTGCTGTTGCTGAACGCCGTCCTGACGGTCCGCGAGGCCGAGGCCAATTCACACAAGGGCAAGGGGTGGGAGAAGGTCACCGACGCGGTGATCCGTGCGGTGGCCTCCCGGCCCGACCCGGCGGTCTTCGTGCTGTGGGGGAACTACGCCAAGAAGAAGCTGCCGCTGATCGACGAGGAGCGGCATGCCGTGGTGCAGGGGGCACACCCCTCCCCGCTGTCGGCGAAGAAGTTCTTCGGCTCCCGCCCCTTCACCCAGATCAACGCGGCGGTCGCCGCGCAGGGCCATGCCCCGATCGACTGGCGCATCCCTGACCTGGGCTGAGCCGGCGGGCGCGGCCGGCGGGCCCGGCCACCCGGTGCGTCGCGCACACCGCGCGCAGCTCCCTTCCGGCGGTTAGCGTCGAGGGAACGGCAGCGCGGTGTGAGCGGATACGGGAGTGCAGTGGTGGAAACGCGGCGGGAGGCGACGCCCGAGGACGGGGTGCTCACCCGGATCGGCCAGGCGATCATGCTGCATCGCGCCGGCGACCGGGAAGAGGCCCGCAACCGTCTCTCGGCGCTGTGGTACGAGATCGGGCCGCATGGAGACGCCTTCCACCGCTGCACCCTCGCCCACTACATGGCCGACACCCAGGACGACCCCCGGGACGAACTCGACTGGGATCTGCGGGCCCTGGAGGCGGCCGAGGGCTTTGTCACCGAGCGGCCCGCGGGCACCGCCGCCACACCGGGGGAGTCCCGGGTCGCCGACGGCCCCGGCCCCCGCCACCCCCTCATCGCGCTCCGGGCGTTCTTCCCGTCCCTGCATCTCAATATCGCGGCCGATTACGCCGCCCTCGACCGGCCGGCCGACGCCCGCGCCCAGCTGCGGCGGGCGCGGGCATCGGTCAACGCCCTCGCCGACGGCGAATACCGCCAGGGCCTCAGGGACGCGATCGACCGGCTGCAACTGCGCCTCGACGGGGCCGCGGGCACGCCATAGCGGCACGGAACGACGTCACCGCCAGCGGCAGGGAACGACGTCACCGCCCCAGCATCCCGTCGAGCAGGGCCGACGAGAGCGCCTCGGCGACCGCCTGCACATAGCCGGACCCCGCCCCCTCCCGCCGGGCCCCGGGCATCTCGCGCGGGTGTCAGCACCGACGCCTCCCGTGACACCGGATCCGGCCCTGCGGACCATGGACGGGATCGCCGACGGGTGGCCGCCGACCGGCACGTATGCTTCCCGCACGCAGGGCACCACCAGCGCGGCACAACCCAGGGAGCACGAGTGAAGGTCGGCTGCATCGGACTCGGCGACATCGCCCAGAAGGCGTACCTCCCCGTCCTGGGCACACAACCGGGGCTCGAACTGCATCTGCACACCCGCACCCCGGCCACCCTGCAGCGGGTCGGCGCCACCCACCGGCTGCCCGCGGCACAGCTCCACCCCGACCTGGACTCGCTGCTCGCCACGGGCCTGGACGCCGCCTTCGTGCACGCCGCCACCTCCGCCCACCCCGAGATCGTGACCCGGCTGATCGAGGCCGGCGTACCGACCTATGTCGACAAGCCGATCGCCTACGAGCTGGAGGCGTCCCAGCGCATCGTCGCGCTCGCCGAGGAGCGGGGAGTGGGCCTCACCGTCGGCTTCAACCGCCGCTTCGCGCCCGCCTACGCCCAGTGCCGTGAGCACGCCCGCGATCTGATCCTGATGCAGAAGAACCGCATCGGCCTGCCCGAGGACCCGCGCACCCTGGTGCTGGACGACTTCATCCATGTCGTCGACACCCTGCGGTTCCTCGTCCCCGGGGAGGTCGACCACATCGATGTGCGGGCCAGGATCCGGGAGGGGCTGATGCAGCATGTGGTGTTGCAGTTGTCCGGCGACGGGTTCACCGCCGTCGGGACGATGAACCGTCTCAGCGGCTCCACGGAGGAGATCCTCGACGTCTCCGGGCAGGACACCAAGCGCCAGGTCGTCAATCTCGCCGAGGTCATCGACCACAAGGGGCAGCCGAGCGTCCGGCGTCGCGGCGACTGGGTGCCGGTCGCCCGTCAGCGCGGTATCGAGCAGATCGTGCTGGCGTTCCTGGACGACGTACGGGCCGGCCGGCAGCCGTCCGCCCGGGACGCGCTGCGCACCCATGAACTCTGCGAACGGGTGGTCACCGACGCGCTGGCGCAGACCGCCTGCTGAGCGCCCGCAGCCCCGCATACCCGCCGGCGAGCACCAGCGTGCCCATCGCCCCGTACACCGCCCAGTCGCCGAACCGGGTGTACGGGCTGGTGCCCTCGGCCAACGGCAGGTCGTAGACGGCCGCCGTGCTGCGGTCGGTGCCGAGCCGCTCGCCGATCTGCTCGCCCCGCGGGCCGTACACGGCACTGATGCCGGTGAGGGTGGCGTGCACCATCGGCCGCCAGGTCTCCGCGGCGCGCAGCGCGGCCAGCGAGGCGTGCTGCGCGGGCGCCCAACTGCCCTGGAAGGTCGAGGTCGAGGACTGGGCGACCAGCACCTGTGCACCGTCGCGCACCAGATGGCGGCTCATGTCGGGAAAGGCGCTCTCGAAGCACACCAGTGGCCCGACGCGCAGTCCGCCCGCGGTGGCGACCGGAATCACCACCGGGGCGGTGCCCCGCAGCCGGTCCGTCGGGGCGGCCTTGCCCACCCGGGTCGCCCAGCCGAGCAGGGACCGGAACGGGATGTACTCGCCGAAGGGCACCAGCCGCATCTTGGCGTAGCGGTCCCCGGTCGGCCCGTCCGGCCCGATCAGCACCGCGCTCTTGGAGATGCCCGGCCGGCCGGCGTGCGCGGAGTCGGCGTTGATCAGCAGCTCGGCGCCGGTCCGCCGGGAGAGCGCGGCGAGGCGTTCGGCGAGCGCCGGGTGGTCCGCCGGGTCCTGGGAGAGGCTGCTCTCGCCCCAGACGACCAGCCGCACCCCGCGGCCCGCCAGCGACCGGGTGAGCGTTTCGCTCCGGGCCAGCCGTTCCGCCGGGGTGCCGGTCAGGTTGGGCTGGACGACGGCGATCCGTACCGTGCCGGCGGCGCGGGGGACCGGCGCCCAGAACCAGACCGCGGTGACCGCCAGCGCGCACACCAGCAGCCCCGCGACGGCGGGCAGCCGTGCCGCCGGGCGGGCGATCAGCTCGGCCAGTGCGGTGTTCACCGCCACGATCAGCAGGCTGACCAGCCACACCCCGCCGATCGACGCCAGCCGCAGCGCGGGCGGCACCTGCCACTGGCCGGCGCCCAGCAGCCCCCACGGGCCACCCAAGTACTCCCAGGACCGCACCAGTTCGACCATCAGCCAGGCCGAGGGCACCAGCACCAGCGCGGCGGCGCACTGGGCGGCGCCGGGCGCACCGCCCAGCAGCGCACGCACCAGCAGCCCCCAGGGCGCCCACAGCGCGCCGAGCAGCAGGGCCAGCACGAGGATGAAGATGTGCAGGCTCGGCAGCAGCCACTGGTGGACGGCGAGTATGAAGCCGGTGCCGCCCAGCCAGCCGTCCAGCGCCGCCCGCCCGTAGGTCGGCGCCGTCCGTACCAGCAGCAGCCAGGGCACCAGGCAGGCATACGCCAGCCACCACCAGGAGGGGGCGGGGAAGGTGAGGGCCGGCACCGCACCGGCGAGCGCGGCGGCCAGGCCCCGCGCCCAGGGGGAGCCGAGCCACCGCGCCTGCTGGCCGAGCGGTCTGTCCATGCCGGGCTCCCTGGTGCCGGTTTTCGCCGGTCGGACGGCCAGTGTGCGCGGGTGTGCCGATCAAGGAAAGGGGGGTCGCCGCAACAGCCGATAGCGGGACGTCACAGCCGATGTCGGGCCGCGGCGGACGGCGGGGCCGGTCAGTCGTCCACCGGCCGTACCTGGCGCCACTTCTCGTGGACGACGACCCCGGTCAGCCGCCAGCCGTCGGTGGTGCGGCGGGCGGTGAATTCATAGCGTCCGGCGCAGGTGTAATTGGGGGCGGTCGGCCCGTCCCCGGTGTCCGACGCGGGGCCGGCGAGCCGCATCGGGTTGAGGTAGTCGGCCTGGACCGTGGCCGTGTCGCCTGGGGCGCCGTCCCGCCGGGCGAGGGTGATACGGCGGTTGACGATCAGATGCTGCCGTATCGCGAAGTGCCGCAGCATCTCGGCGAGCCAGGCCGCCATCTCCTCGGCGCCGCCCTCGATGCCGCCCGCCGAGCGGTAGTCGGCCCGGCCGTCCGGGGTGAACAGGGACAGAAAGCCGGGCCAGTCGCCGTCGTCCAGGGCGATGGCGTACCCGGTGACCAGATCGTCGAGGGCGAGGCGGTCCATGAGCGTGGAGTGTTCCGCGCGCTGCGTCATCGCCTCAGTTTTCGGCATACCGAGGCCCCCGCCAAGAGGCGGGGGCTCACCGGCGCGGCGTCAGTTCACCAGCGCCGATTCCGGCAGGAGATCCGGGCCGGAATCCGGACGCCCGGTTTCCACCGCGGCGGCCGGCCGGTCCTCCGAGTCGGTGAACTGGGTCCGGTACAGCTCCGCGTACCGCCCCTCGGCCGCCAGCAGCGTCTCGTGCGTCCCGCGCTCGACGATCCGCCCGCCCTCGACCACCAGGATCTGGTCCGCGGCCCGTACGGTCGACAGCCGGTGGGCGATGACCAGTGCGGTACGGCCGTCCAGCGCCTCGGTGAGCGCCTCCTGCACCGCCGCCTCGGAGGTGTTGTCCAGGTGGGCGGTGGCCTCGTCCAGGATCACCACCCGGGGGTGGGCGAGCAGCAGCCGGGCGATCGTCAGCCGCTGGCGTTCACCGCCCGAGAGGCGGTAACCGCGCTCGCCGACGACGGTGTCCAGCCCGTCGGGGAGCCCGGCGATCAGATCCTCCAGACGGGACCGGCGCAGCGCGTCCCACAGCTCCGCCTCGGTCGCCTCCGGCTTGGCCAGCAGCAGGTTCTCCCGGATCGAGTCATGGAAGAGGTGCCCGTCCTGGGTGACCATCCCCAGGACGTCGCGCAGTGAGGCGGCGGTCAGATCGCGGACGTCCACCCCGGACAGCCGGACCGCCCCCGCGTCGGTGTCGTACAGCCGCGGCAGCAGCTGGGCCACGGTCGACTTCCCGGCGCCCGAGGAGCCGACCAGGGCGACCATCTGGCCGGGTTCGGCGCGGAAGGAGATGCCGTGCAGGACCTCTTCGCCGCCGCGGGTGTCCAGGGTGGCGACCTCCTCCAGGGAGGCCAGCGAGACCTTGTCGGCGGACGGATAGCCGAAGCGTACGGAGTCGAACTCCACGGACACCGGGCCCTCGGGGACCGTACGGGCGTCCGGCTTCTCGGTGATCAGCGGCTTGAGGTCGAGCACCTCGAAGACCCGCTCAAAGCTGACCAGCGCGCTCATCACCTCGATATGGGCGCCGGACAGCGCGGTCAGCGGGGCGTAGAGCCGGGTGAGCAGCAGGGCGAGCGAGACGATCGCGCCGGCCTCCAGCTGTCCGCGCAGCGCGAGGAAGCCGCCCAGGCCGTAGACGACGGCCAGCGCCAGGGCGGAGACCAGGGTGAGCGCGGTGACGAAGTACGTCTGGACCATGGCCGACCGGACCCCGATGTCACGCACCCGGCGGGCCCGGGTGGCGAACTCGGCGGACTCGCGGGCCGGACGGCCCATCAGCTTGACGAGGGTGGCACCCGGCGCGGAGAAGCGCTCCGTCATCTGCGTGCCCATCTCCGCGTTGTGGTCGGCGCCCTCCCGGCGCAGATCCGCCAGCCGCCGGCCGACCCTGCGGGCGGGCAGCACGAACACCGGCAGCAGCACCAGCGCGATCAGGGTGATCTGCCAGGACAGGGTGAGCATCACCCCGAGGGTCAGCAGCAGCGTCACGATATTGCTGACGACCCCGGACAGGGTGTCGCTGAACGCCCGCTGCGCACCGATCACATCGTTGTTCAGACGGCTGACCAGCGCTCCGGTGCGGGTGCGGGTGAAGAACGCGATCGGCATCCGCTGGACGTGGTCGTACACCGTCGTGCGCAGATCCAGGATCAGGCCCTCGCCGATGCTCGCCGACAGCCAGCGGGTCAGCAGCCCCAGGCCGGCCTCCGCGACCGCGATGACGGCGATCAGCACGGACAGGCCGACGACGATGGACGGTGAGTCGCCGCCCACGATGGCGTCCACCACCCGGCCCGCGAGCAGCGGGGTGGCCACCGCGAGCATCGCGGTCACCGTGCTCAGGACGAGGAACCACACCAGCTGCCGGCGGTGCGGGCGGGCGAACGCGGTGATGCGGCGCAGGGTGCCGCGGGAGAAGCGGCGTCTGCCCTGCTGCGCGGTCATCGAACTGTGCAGTGCATGCCAGGCGGTGACTTCCATGTCCATCGTGGCCTCCAGGTGCCGGGGTCGCGTCACGGGATCGCCGTGAGTGACCGGCGACTTAACAGGAACCTAGGACCTCAACCAATGTTGAGGTCAAGCGATTCCGGTGTGCGGTCACCCGTCAGGGCCTCCACGGGGCACCACGGTGTCATCCTGCGCCGGGCGCACAGGCACCGCGAAGACCTGCACGCCGCGCCGCGCACGATCGTTCCGCCGAACGGGCCGTGCCGTCCGGCGGATCAGGAGCCGGACCCGCCTTTGAGGGGGCGCTCCCAGGTCAGCGGCGGGTGTGAGCCGTCCGGGCGGCTCACCGTCAGCCGTACGCCCGCCCGTCCGCCGGGCAGTGTGGCGGTGGCATCCACGACGACCGACACACGGGCCGGCTGCGGAGGCGCCGAGGCCTCCAGCGCCGCCAGCGCCTCGCCGAGCGCGGCCATCAGCTCCCGGCCGCCCCGGTCGTCGACCCGCGCGTCGACCGGGCCGACGAACTGCACCGACGGGCGGCCGCCGAGCGCCGCGGTGGCCGCGCCGGCCGCCCGCAGCACCCGGGTACGGAGACCGGGCGGTGCCTCCGACGGCCCCTGCTGGAGCGCGATGATCGCCGTCCTGATCTCCTGGATCGTCGCGTCCAGCTCGTCGATCGCCCCGCCGAGCCCCTCCCGCACCTCCGGCAGCACGGCCTTGCGCCGCGCGGTCTCCAGCAGCATCCCGGTGGCGAACAGCCGCTGGATGACCAGATCGTGCAGATCGCGGGCGATACGGTCGCGGTCCTCGAAGACGGCGAGCCGCTCGCGGTCCCGGTGCCGGTCGACGAGGACCAGCGCCACCGCGGCCTGGGCGGCGAACTGGGTCGCCAACGTCCGTTCGGGGTGGCTGAAGCGGCGGTCGCCGGACATCCGGCACAGCGCGAGAGCGCCCAGCACCCGCCCGTGGCTGCGCAGCGGCAGCAGCATCGTCGGGCCGTAGTGGCGCGACAGCGGGGAGACCGAGCGGGGGTCGGCGGCGAAGTCGTCGGAGAAGACCGCGAGTCCGGCGTGCAGTTGGTGGAGCACCGGGCTCTCCGGCGGGATCCGGCCGCGAAAGGCCTCGGTCCGTACGGCCTCCGGCAGCACGGTGGAGATCGCCACCACCTCCATACCGCCCTCGGCGTGCGGCAGCAGGACCGCTCCGGTCGCCGCCTCGGCCAGCTCCCGGCCCTGCTCCGCGACGACGGTGAGGGCGTTCGTCGCCGTGGAGCGGGTCTCGGGCCCGGCCAGCAGAGCCGTGGTGACGGATGCCGCGCCGTCGATCCAGCGTCTCCGCTGCCGGGCGGCGGAGTGCATCCGGGCATTGCTCAGGGCGATCCCGGCCTCGGTGGCCAGCACCCGCACCAGATGCAGATCCCCCTCGCCGAACTCCTCGCCGTCGCCCTTCCCCGCGAGATACAGCGTGCCGAACAGCTCCCCCCGCACCTGGATGGGCACCTCCAGCTCGGCCCCGGCGGGCGGCTCGGCCTCGGGGGAGACGCCGTGGGCGATCAGATCGCCCGGCCCGCCGTCCTCGTCGTGGATACCGACGGCGGCATGGCGCGCACCCGTGAGGGAGGCGGCGGTCTCCGCGATACGGTCCAGCGCACGGCGCAGATCGTGGTCGGAGCCGACCGCCACCATCGCTTCCAGGAGCTGCGGAAGCCGGGAGACCGGCCCCCCGGCCAGCGCACGCAGGCTCTGCGCGGTCCGTTCGGGGAGTTCTCCCGCGGGGTCCGACGGCTTCAGGGCACACCTCACACTTTCCGGCGTTCCGGACAGTCTAATTCGCCCGAAAGTGTGTTATTCGAGCTGCTCGGACGCGGTGTCCGGGCGAGGCGCACGGGAGGCGATCAGGGGGCCGATCACCTGGGTGCCGGGTCCGGTCCGCCCGCCGGGGCCGGGCAGCTGGCAGGTGTTGTCCGTCGTCAGCGGCTCACCGCAGTGCCCGCACACGGCCACCATCGTGGTGTCCCGGTCGCAGCTCAGATGGTGGATACGGGCCGGGGGGCCGGCCTCGCCCGCGTACCAGCGGTCGCCCCAGTTCATCAGCGCCAGCAGGACGGGGTAGAGCTCCCGGCCCTTCCGGGTCGCCACGTAATGCTCACGCGGCGGCCGCTCCTGATAGCGCTCGCGGGCCAGGACGCCCTCCTCGACCAGCCGCGACAGCCGGGCGGTGAGGACCTTGCGGGAGATGCCCAGGTCGTGGGCGAGCTCGTCGAACCGGCCGATCCCCGTCAGTACGTCACGCATGATCAGCGCCGTCCAGGCGTCGCAGAACAGGTCGGTGGCGCGGGCGATCGAGCAGGCCACGTCGGACAGCGGGGTGCGGGTCATGGAGTGAGCGTACCGAAGTTCCCTGAGGGAACTAAGGCTGCTAAGTTCCCTCAGGGAACGCGTCATGCACCGGCCGCAAGGGCGCCGGGGCGGTCGACGACCGAGGGGAGAACGCCATGGGCAGCGCTCCGCTGATCGCGCTGGACTCCGCCGGCCCGGACACGGTCGACGGACGGCAGATCCGGGCGGCCGCCTTCCAGGGCGTACGGCTGGCATACACCTCCGGCGTCCTGGAACGCCTCGGCCGGCCGCGGTCCGGGCGCGCCCTGGTCGTGGGCAGCGGCCGCGGACTGCTGGCGCGCGGCCTCGCCGGACTCGGCTTCCAGGTGACCGCCGTCGATCCGTCGGAGTCCGCGAGCGCGCTGGCACAGGCGGCCGCGGAGCGCGACGGCCTCACCATCGAGCACCGCACCGCACCCGCGGAACGGCCGGCCGTCCCCGAAGCCGCCTTCGGCCTCGTCTATCTCGCGGACACCCTGGAAATCACCGCCGACCCCGACCGGGTGGTCGAACAGGCCGCCCGCGCCCTCGCGCCCGGCGGCGTCCTCGTCTACGACACGGTGAACCGCACCCCGGTATCCCGGCTGGTCTACCTCGTGGCGTTCCAGCGCCTGCCGATGACCCGGATCATGCCGGCCGGGCGGTATGCCGCGAGCCGGCTGCGCACACCGTCCGAAGTCGCCGCGCTGCTGGCGCGCCACGGTCTCACCGACGGCGGTATCTGCGACTTCAAGCCGCGCAGTGTCCGCGGTCTGATTGCGGGTGTACGGGCGCGCCGCGCCGGCCGGGTGACCGACGACGTGCTCGAAACCATGGTCGGCTTTGCGCTCGCCCCCGGGAGCAAACCCTTGGTTACCTATCTCGGCCACGCCCGCAAGGGTCGACTTTGAGACAACCTTCAGATGTCCCGGCCGCTGGGACTTGGACGCCTCGGCCTGCGGGTAAGCCGTAGACAACTACGGACAGCTGCAGAAACGCAGGAACACAGGCGACACACCACCGCACCACCCACGACCCGGAAACGGGCCGAACCGCCCGGATTGCGCCGGGCGCCCCCCACACCTACCGAACGTCTCCGCCGCAGACGCGTGGCCATATCCCGCGCCTCGGCACGAAAGTGGGCCGGGCCGATGGATGAAGGTCAGTACTACCCGAGACTTGTGGGACCCAGCCACGCGGCGGGCGGCACGACCGTGCTGGAACTCCGCGGTGAGCTGGACATCCTCGCCGTGTCGGTGCTGTCCGACCGGCTGGACGACCTCACCGGTCTCCAGGGCGCCGATCTCCTGCTCGATGTGCGCGCGGTGACGTTCATCGACTGCGCCGGTCTGTCGCTGCTCAGCCGCGCCCGCTACCGGACCCGGCAGCGGGGCGGCCGGCTGCGGCTGACCGGTGTCACCCGCGGTGGAAGCGTCGCGCGGCTGTTGCGCATGACCGGGCTGAACGGCACCTTCGAGGTCGTGTCCGACGAGGACGGCGCCGAGGAACCGGCCGCCGGCGCCGCCGGACCGGCCGAGGTCACGGACGGCGCCGGCACCGCCGTTGCCTGACCCGCGCCCCGTACGCCGCCCGCCTGACCCGCGCCGCCTACGCCGCCCGCCCGCCCCGCGGACCGGCGGCGCGGGCACCGGCTCAGGCCGGCAGGACCGCCTCGATGGCGGTGACCAGCTCCTCGGCCTCCGGCTCGGTCCGCGGCCGGAAGCGGCCCGCGACCTTGCCCTCGGCATCGATCAGGAACTTCTCGAAGTTCCACTGGACGTCGCCGGCCGCCCCCTCGGCGTCCTCGGTGTTTGTCAGCGCCGCATACAGCGGGTGCCGGTCCGCGCCGTTGACCTCGGTCTTCTCGAACAGCGGGAAACTCACGCCGTACGTCGCGGAGCAGAAGGTGGCGATCTCCTCGGCGGTGCCCGGCTCCTGGCCCGCGAACTGGTTGCTGGGGAAGCCCAGCACACGGAAGCCACGGTCCCCGTAGCGCTGCTGCAGCCGCTCCAGGCCCGAATACTGCGGGGTCAGCCCGCACTTGGACGCCACATTCACCACCAGCAGGGCCTTGCCCCGGTAGTCGGCGAGTGAAGCGGGCTCACCGGTCAGGGTGCGCAGGGGAATGTCGTACAGGCTCACGGTCATGCTCCTCGTCGCGGTTCCGCGGATAGGGACGTCCTTCGTCCGTCCCAACAGCGCCGCCCGCGCGGATCTTCCCCGGATCGTCCACCGGCCAGGAGACGACCGGCCGCAGCTCCCCCGAGCGCCACTCCTTGAGCAGCTGATCGAAGATCGGCGTCTCCTCCTCGGCCGGGCGGCGCGCCTGCGGAGCGGGAGGCGGCAGCGGCGGCGGCTGGCGGGGGAGCGAGATGCGCTGAAAGGGGTGTGCGGCGGGCTTCTTGGCGTCCATGCCCGGACTCAACCGGAAATCGGCCCCCCGAGTTGCGGGACGCGGCCGGGACGGCCCCCAGATGCCCCTGCGGTGGTGACGGGCAGAAGATACGTTCGCGCGCCGGAGGGGCCGGCGGATGTCCCGCCGGCCCCTCCGTCATCGGTAGCCTTGAGTGCCGTGTGGCCCGGCCCCTGCCGTTCGAACAGGGCCCAGGCAGGTCAGCTCCGGCACAGCAGCGAGGCGAGGACCTCCCGGAGCGCCGCCTCGGGGTCGGCCACCCGCCCCTCGGCGCGCCACGCGACAAAGCCGTCGGGGCGCACCAGCACCGCGCCCTCCGGCGTCGTCCCGTGCTTCTCGGCCCAGTCGACGTCCTCTTCGGGGGCCATGTCGTCGTTCGGCTCGGTGCCGATCATGTAGCACTGCAGCCCCAGGGAGAACTCCTCGTTGGCGCCCTTGGCCGCGGTGCGCCACATCTCGCCGTCGGAGCCGGTCAGCAGGACGAAGGACTTCTCGTACAGATCGAGGGTCGAGCGGCGCTCGCCGGCGGCCCGCAGCCACATGTGCGGCGCGCGGGTGCCCGGCTCGCCGGTCAGCCGCATCTGCTCGGGCACCACCGGCAGCTCGGGGTCGGCGCCGACGACCGCGCCCTGCGGATAGCAGTACCCCAGGGCCACGGTGAGCACCCCGCGCTGCCGGCCGCCGCCCGCACCGGGCGCCGGGGCGTACCCCGGGTGGCTGTGCTCGGCGGAGCGGGCCGAGGCACGGGCACTGGTTTCCCGCGCCACCGGCTGCCGCTCCGCCTCGTAAGAGGCCAGCAGTCCGGGGCCGGCCGAGCCGTTCAGCACGGTGGCGAGCTTCCAGGCGAGGTTGTGGGCGTCCTGGATGCCGGTGTTGGAGCCGAACGCCCCGGTGGGGGACATCTCGTGGGCCGAGTCGCCGGCGAGGAAGACCCGGCCGGTCCCGTACCGTTCGGCGACCCGCTCCGCGGCGTGCCACGGTGCCTTGCCGGTGATCTCAACTGCCATGTCCGGTACGCCCGTTGCCCGGCGGATGTGGTCGATGCACCGCTCGTCGGTGAAGTCCTCCAGGGTCTCGCCCCGGTCCGGGTGCCACGGGGCGTGGAAGACCCATTCGGCCTGGTTGTCCACCGGCAGCAGGGCGCCGTCGGCCTCGGGGTTGGTCAAGTAGCAGGCGATGAAGCGGCGGTCGCCCACGGCGTCGGCGAGCTCCGGCGCGCGGAAGGTGATGCTCACGTTGTGGAACAGGTCGCCGGGACCCGTCTGGCCGATGCCCAGCCGCTCCCGTACCGGGCTGCGCGGGCCGTCGGCCGCGATCAGGTAGTCCGCGCGCACGGTGCTCCGCTCACCGGTCTCCCGGTTCTTCAGGACCGCGGTCACCCCCTGCGCGTCCTGCTCGAAAGAGCTCAGCTCGGTGGAGAACCGCAGGTCACCGCCCAGCTCACGGGCGCAGCGCACCAGCACCGGCTCCAGGTCGTTCTGGCTGCACAGGCACCAGGCGGACGGGCTGAACCGGGCCAGCCCGCCGCCCGGGTCGATCTCCTTGAACAGCCACTCCTGCTCGTCGCCGGTGAGTGAACGGGCCTGCAGGATCCCGTGGTTGTCGGCCAGCGTCGACGCGGCCTCGCGGATCCGCTGCTCCGCGCCGGCCACGCGGTACAGCTCCATGGTGCGGACGTTGTTCCCCCGCCCGCGCGGGTGGCGGGAGGTGTCCGAGTGCTTCTCGACCAGCAGATGTCGGACACCCAGACGTCCCAGGAACAGCGACGCGGACAGGCCGACCAGGGACCCGCCCACGATGAGTACCGGAACCCGGTCTTCGGCGGTGGGATTCATTGCGTGCTCCAGCTCCAGGGGCGTGTACGGCAGATGGAGCACGAATGCCCGGCTGAGGGCCTGTTCGATCACGGTTCACCTGCATGGCTCACAGATCTCGCGCCACCCGTGGGTCCCGGCCACGATCGAATCCGGGACGCCCCCCGGACACCGGGCAGGCCGCCCCCACCATCCGGCTCAGTCACCGGATCGCACCGGAACTGACGACGCACCACTGGGGCCGTCGGGCCCCGAAGGAGATGCGTAGACGATGACAACGCTGTCGGAACGAATATCCCAGTCAGCCTTCGACGGCTCGCGGCTTCGGGTCGTGCTGCTTCTGGATCTCCACGAGGGAGCCCAGCAGGACTTCCTGGAAGCCTACGAGCACCTGCGCAACCAGGTCGCGTCCGTCCCCGGGCACATCACCGACCAGCTGTGCCAGTCCATCGAAAATCCCTCGCAGTGGCTCATCACCAGCGAATGGGAGAGCGCACCGCCGTTCCTGGCCTGGGTCAACAGCGAGGAACACGTCAAGATGGTCCAGCCGCTGCACGGCTGTGTCCGCGACACCCGCTCGCTGCGCTTCAGTGTGCTGCGCGAGACCTCGAACATCGCCAGCCTCGTGCCCGAGCCCCCCAAGGGACGGCTGCAGGCCAACCCCCGCGTCGGCGACGGGGTGGTCCGGCACGCGCTGACCTTCACCGTGAAGCCGGGCAGCGAATCGATGGTCGCGGAGATCCTCGCCGGGTACACCTCCCCGGAGGCCCGGGTCGACGACACCACCAGGCTCCGCCGCACCTCCCTCTTCATGCACGGCAACCGCGTCGTGCGCGCGGTCGAGGTGCAGGGCGACCTCGTCGCGGCGCTGCGGCACATCTCCCAGCAGCCCGAGGTCAGGGCCGTCGAGGAAGCCATCAACCCGTATCTGGAGCAGGACCGCGACCTCAGCGACCCGAACTCCGCCCGGGTGTTCTTCACCCGCGCCGCACTGCCCGCGGTGCACCACGTCGCGTCGGGCGGACAGCAGCCCGACGGCATCCGCCGGCATGCGCTGTACTACCCGGCCAAGGAGGGCTGCGGTATGGCGCTGGCCCGGATGCTGGCCCGCCAGGACGAACTGGCCGCCGACGACCCGTCCTGTCCCGTCGCCGGCAGCACCATCTTCCAGCGCGACGACGTCGTGGTCCGGATGGTCGATCTGCGCATCCCGGTCGACAGTGACCCCATGCTGTCGCTCGGTGTACGCGGCCCCCGCAAGACGGCCGTGCTGCGGCGCCTCATCGACACCGATGTGGCCGGCGGTCTGTCGAACGACCGCGAGATCGCGCGCTTCCTGGAGCGCTCCGACATGGCGCTCATCACCGACCGCCGGGCACCGGGCGCCTGACGCCCCCGGCCTCTCACCCCATTCAACCGCCGGCACCACGCCCCTGGAGGAACAGCCATGACCACGCACCGCCCACGCATCGTGGACCTCAGCGAGACCCAGCCCAACCGCCGGCGCGGAGGTGATCTGCGCGCCATGCTGACACCCAGCGCGGTGGGCGCCACGAGCGGCTTCATGGGCATGGCACTCGTGCAGCCCGGCGAGCGCATCGGCGAGCACTACCACCCGTACTCCGAGGAGTTCGTGTACGTCGTGCAGGGCGCGCTCGAAGTCGACCTGGACGGGGAACCGCACCCGCTGCGCCCGGACCAGGGTCTGCTGATCCCCCCGTACATGCGGCACCGCTTCCGCAATGTCGGGAAGGAAGAGGCCCGCATGGTCTTCCACCTCGGCCCGCTGGCACCGCGCCCCGAGCTCGGACACGTCGACACCGAGGGCTCGGAGGAGAGCACACCGGCCGCGCCACCGGAACGCACGGAGCCGGTGTCATGACCCGCCGCGTGGCGGTCACCGGCGTCGGCATCGTCGCTCCGGGCGGCGTGGGTGTGCCCGCCTTCTGGGACCTGCTGTCCTCCGGCCGTACGGCGACCCGTGGCATCACCCTCTTCAACCCCGAGGGTTTCCGCTCACGTATCGCCGCCGAGTGCGACTTCGATCCCGCGGCCCACGGTCTGAGCGAGGAGCAGGTGGCCCGCTCGGACCGGTACATCCAGTTCGCGATGGTCGCCGCGAACGAGGCGCTGCGCAGCGCCGGCCTGGACACCGAGGCCGAGGACCCCTGGCGTATCGGGGTGTCCCTGGGCACCGCGGTCGGCGGCACCACGCGTCTCGAACACGACTATGTCGCCGTCAGCAGCCACGGTGCCCGGTGGGATGTGGACCACCGGCCGGCCGGCCGCCATCTGGAGCGGGCGTTCTCCCCGAGTTCGCTCGCCTCCGCGGTGGCGGAACAGATCGGCGCCCACGGCCCGGTGCAGACCGTCTCCACGGGCTGCACCTCCGGCCTCGACGCCATCGGCTACGCCTTCCACACCATCGAGGAGGGCCGGGTCGATGTCTGTATCGCCGGCGCCTCGGACTCGCCGATCTCCCCGATCACCGTGGCCTGCTTCGACGCGATCAAGGCGACCTCGGCGAACAACGACGATCCCGCACACGCCTCCCGCCCGTTCGACGCCAACCGCGACGGATTCGTGATGGGTGAGGGCGGCGCCGTGCTCGTCCTGGAGGAGCTGGAACACGCCCGCGCCCGCGGAGCGACCATCCACTGTGAGATACGCGGCTATGCCACCTTCGGCAACGCGTACCACATGACCGGCCTCACCCAGGAGGGCCTGGAGATGGCCGAGGCGATCAACAGCGCACTCGGCCACGCCAGGATCGACGCCACCCAGGTGGACTACGTCAATGCGCACGGTTCGGGAACCCAGCAGAACGACCGGCACGAGACGGCCGCGGTCAAGCGGTCGTTGGGTGCCCATGCCCACCGGGTGCCGATGAGTTCCATCAAATCCATGGTGGGCCACTCGCTCGGGGCGATCGGCGCGATCGAGATCGTGGCCTGTGTGCTTGCGCTCACCCACCAGGTGGTGCCGCCGACGGCCAATTACGAGACTCCGGACCCGGAGTGCGACCTCGACTATGTGCCCAAGACGGCCCGGGAGCTGCCACTGCGTTCGGTGCTCTCGGTCGGCAGCGGCTTCGGTGGATTCCAGTCAGCGGTGGTACTGACCCGACAGGGTGGGAGGGCATCATGAGCTCCCCGAAAGAACGTCGTTCCGTCGTCACCGGCATCGGCGTCATCGCCCCCAACGGGGTGAGCACCGAGACCTTCTGGAAGGCGACGGTGGAGGGCATCAGTGTCCTCGACCACGTCACCCGTGAGGGGTGTGAGCATCTGCCCCTCAAGGTCGCCGGTGAGGTAAGGGGTTTTGATCCGGCGGATCTGATCGAGGAGCGCTACCTCGTCCAGACCGACCGGTTCACCCACTTCGCCATGGCGGCGGCCAACCTCGCGCTGGACGACGCCCGTCTCGGCCGTGCCGACTACAACGACTCACCGTTCGCGGTGGGGGTCGTCACGGCCGCCGGATCGGGCGGTGGCGAGTTCGGCCAGCGGGAGCTGCAACGGCTCTGGGGCCAGGGCTCCCGCCATGTCGGCCCGTACCAGTCCATCGCCTGGTTCTACGCGGCGAGCACCGGACAGATCTCCATCCGTGGCGGCTTCAAGGGGCCGTGCGGCGTCGTGGCCAGCGACGAGGCGGGAGGTCTGGATGCCCTGGCGCATGCCGGCCGCACCATCCGGCGCGGCACCGACGCCGTCGTCGTGGGTGCCGCCGAGGCACCGCTGGCCCCCTACTCGGTCGTCTGCCAGCTCGGCTACGACGATCTGAGCAAGCTCGACGATCCGGCCCGCGCCTACCGCCCGTTCACCAGCGGCGCCTGCGGATTCGTGCCCGCCGAGGGCGGCGCGATGCTGATCGTCGAGGAGGAGGTGGCGGCCGAGAGCCGCGGGGCGAGTGTCCGGGCCGTGCTGGCCGGGCATGCCGCGACCTTCACCGGGGCCTCCCTGTGGGAGGAGTCCCGCGACGGGCTCGCCCATGCGATCCATGGCGCGCTGGAGGATGCGCGGTGCGCCCCGGAGGAGATCGATGTGGTGTTCGCGGATGCGCTCGGCGTCCCCGCGGCCGACCGGGCCGAGGCGCTGGCGCTTGCGGACGCCCTGGGCCGGCACGCCTCGCAGGTCCCGGTGACCGCTCCCAAGACGGGCACCGGCCGGGCGTATTGCGGCGCCCCCGTCCTGGACACCGCGGCCGCGGTGCTCGCGATGGAGTACGGCGTCGTGCCGCCCACCCCCAACGTCGTCGACGTCTGCCATGACCTTGACGTGGTGACCGGCCGGGCCCGCCCCGCCGAGTTGCGGACGGCGCTGGTGCTGAGCCGGGGACTGATGGGCTCGAACGCGGCGCTGGTGCTGCGGAAGGGCTCCGGGTCCCCCTCATGAGAAGGAGAACCTCAGATGACCGCTCAACTGACGCTCAATGAGCTGGCCGCGCTGATGAAGTCCGCGGCCGGCCTCACCGTCGACCCCAAGGAGCTGACGAACCGGCAGGACGCGACGTTCGCCGACTTCGGCCTCGACTCGCTCGGGCTCCTGGGGATCGTGGGCGAGCTGGAGAACCGGCAGGGCCGGCCGATGCCGACCGACGCGGAGCGCTGCAAGACGCCGCGCGACTTCCTCGCCCTCGTCAACACCGCCAACGACACCGTGCCTACGACAGGAGCATGACATGCCTGGCCACACCGAGAACGACATCACCATCGCGGCGCCCCTCGACCTCGTCTGGGACATCACCAACGACATCGAGAACTGGCCGCAGCTGTTCAGCGAGTACGCCTCGGTCGAGGTGCTGTCCAGGGAAGGCGACAAGACCACCTTCCGGCTGACGATGCACCCGGACGACAACGGCACCGTCTGGAGCTGGGTCTCCGAGCGGGTCGTCGACCGCCAGAACCGTTCGGTGCGCGCCCGCCGCGTCGAGACCGGCCCGTTCGCGCACATGGACATCCACTGGAAGTACGCCGAGATCCCGGGCGGCACCTCGATGCACTGGACCCAGGACTTCGCGATGAAGCCCGACGCCCCGGTCGACGACAAGGGCATGACCGAGATGATCAACCGCAACTCCCGGATCCAGATGGAGCTCATCCGGGACCGGATCGAACAGCGGGACCGCGAGCTCCGGTCCACCACCGTCAGCTGACGGCCCGCCAGGCCGCGTGCGGACCGCCTCCCGGCGGCAACGAAGGGACCCCTGATGCATCACGCTCTGATCGTCGCTCGTATGGCACCCGGTTCGGCTCCGGACATCGCCGAGGTCTTCAAGGCCTCCGACCGTACGGAACTGCCCCACCTGGTCGGTGTCTCGCGACGGACCCTCTTCCAGTTCGGTGACGTGTATCTGCACCTCATCGAATCCGACCGGCCGCCCGGCCCGGAGATCGCCAAGGTGACGGAACACCCCGAATTCCGCGCCGTCAGCGACAAGCTGTCCGCCTACGTCAGCGCCTACGACCCGGAGACCTGGCGAAGCCCCAAGGACGCGATGGCCCAGCAGTTCTACAGCTGGCAGCGCGACGGCAGCAGCTGACGCGCACGCGGAGCCGAGGAGAACCCTCGGCTCCCGCGCATCCCCGGGCAGGGGCAAGGCCGCCCGGTGAGGAGCACTCTCCTCACCGGGCGGCCTGCCGTGCCCGGACCTTCTCATTCGGGGACAGTGCATTCGAAGGCGTGCAGATACGGGTTGACGACCAGGATCTCGCCGACCTTCAGACCGGCCTCGGCCATACGGCTGACCAGGCTCGCCTTGGTGTGCTTGGCGCCGCCGACATTGAGCAGCAGCAGCAGATCCATGGCGGTGGTGAACTTCATGGAGGGGCTGTCATCGACGAGGTTCTCGATGATCACGACGCGGGCGCCGGGACGGGCGGCCCTGACCACGTTCCGCAGCGTTCTGCGGGTGCTCTCGTCGTCCCATTCCAGGATGTTCTTGATGATGTAGACATCGGCCTGGACCGGGACGTCGTCGCGGCAGTCCCCGGGCACGATCCGTACCCGCGGGGCCAGCGCGCCGCCGTCCCGCAGCCGCGGGTCCGGGTTCGCCACGACCGTGGGCAGATCGAGCAGGGTGCCCTGGAGCGTGGGGTACTTCTCCAGCAGGCTGGCGAGGACATGTCCCTGGCCACCGCCGATGTCCGCCACCGAGGACGCCCCGCTCAGATCGAGCAGCCCCGCGATGTCCTGCGCCGACTGCTTGCTGGACGTGGTCATCGCCCGGTCGAAGACCTCGGCGGACTCCCGTGCGTCCTGGTGCAGGTAGTCGAAGAACCCCTTGCCGTAGAGGTCGTCGAAGACACTGCTCCCGGAGCGCACCGCGTCGTCCAGCCGCGGCCAGGCCTCCCAGGTCCACGGCTCCGTGCACCACAGGGAGATGTAGCGCAGGCTGTTGGGGGTGTCTTCCCGCAGCAGCCGGGACATCTCGGTGTGGACGTACTTCCCGTCGTCGGTCTCGGCGAAGATCCCGTAACAGGACAGTGCGCGCAGCAGCCGGTCCAGCGGCCGCGGCTCGGTCTGCACCGCGGCGGCCAGTTCCTCCGCGGTGGTGGGCCGGTCGCCGAGTGCATCGGCGACGCCCAGGCGCGCCGCCGCCCGTACGGCCGCCGCACACGCGGCTCCGAAGATGAGCTCCCGGAGCTGCATGGCGGGCTGGGGAGTGGGACTTACGGTGGTCATTGCGCCTCTATTCTCCCGTGGCGGACGGGTTCAGCCCGTCCCGGTGCAGCCGTCGGCACAGCCCGGCCGGCTCCGAGGTCCGGCAGACGTTGTGGATGAACCGGTTCCCCTTGCCGGGGAGGTCCCGGTTGGCCAGGTCCACCGGCTTGTTGTGCAGCACGATGTTGTGGCTGATGACGTTGTGGTGGTTGAGCACCTTCACGAAGCTGTGGAACAGCACGACACCGCCGGAGAGCCGGGACTTGCCGTGGTGGTCCCGGATCACATTGCGCCGTACGAGGACGTGCTCGGCGCCGGTGAGCACGATGCCGGAGCCCTGGATGTCCGGCAGCCGGCTGTTCCCTTTGCAGAACTTGTTGTTCTTGTAGATGTCGTTGTTCCGTACCGTCAGCGCTCCGGCCTGCGGGCGGGACTCGTCGCCGACGACGAACACCCCACCGCAGTTCCTGGTCATGGTGTTGTAGCTGACCGTCAGGTTTCTGACCCGCCGGATCGTGACCCCGATCCGGTTCCCTGCGAGGTAGTTGTCGCTGATCACGGCGCCCCGGGTGTCGGAGCCGCCGCCTTCTTCCTTGGTCTTGTTCGCGAGGAAGATGCCCGCGTCGCCGTTGTCGACGATGGTGTTGTCCCGGAAGATTCCCCGGATGGACTTCTCCTGCGCGATGCCCCACACGCCGCTCTTGCGCACGGTCACGTGGTGCACCGAGAGCCGGTCGGTCGCGGAGGCCCAGATCCCGGTCTTCTTGGCGCCGCTGACGGTCAGCGAGCGAATGCTGACGTCCCGGAGCGGTCTGTTCTTCCCGACGACGCAGATGCCGTGGCCGGCCTGCCCGCAGGCGTTGGTGGCCCGTTTGCCCGACGGAGTGATCACCGTCTTCCGGCCCGCACCGACCAGGTGCAGCCGGGACTTGTTGATCTGCACGCTCTCTCTGTAGCGTCCGGGCCGGATGAAGATGGTGTCACCCGGCCTTGCCTTGTTCACCGCGCGCTGGATCGACTCCCCTGCGTGGACGACATGGCGTCCCGGAGCGTCGCACGGTGAAGCCGCACCCAGGCCGCCGATCATCATCGCGGCGACGCAGCCCATGTATTTCACGTGTCGTAGCACCATGAGGCGAAGCTATGGGTGATCACTCCGGCTCGCCACATGTGGTGACCCGATCGTCACGGTGTGTGCAGACGCCAGCTTTCGACACGCCGTCAGCTCCGTTTGCCCGGCCCGCCGTCCAGCCCGCCATCAGGCCCGGTCAGCGGGCCTTTCCGGGGCTTCGGCCGGGGCGCCGGACGGGCCGGGGTGCGGTTCGCAATCGGCCGGCCCGGAATCAGCTGACCGGGTATCGGACGGGGCGTCGGACGGAGTACCCGACGGTGCGTCGGGTCCTGCGTCGGGCCGGGCGCCCGACGGGTCGTCAGCCGGCCCGTCCGGCAACACCTCGGTCAGGAAGGCCGCGAGGCTGGTCGGCAGAAACCACGGTCGGGCACGGAAAACGGTCACGGAAGACCAACGCGCCAAGCCCGGCAGACGACACCGGCCCGGGGGCAGTGAGCCCGCTTGATCACCCCAACGGCCGCGGGGAGGCCGGGCCGCCGCCTGTGGGGGACCGGTCAGCGGCCCTGACGGATCGCCGTCTCGATGCCGTCCAGGATGACGGCCAGCCCGATGTCGAAGGTGCTCCTCGCCTCGCGCTCCATATAGGGGACCGAGTCGCCCGGGTCCGGAGCGGCGCCCTCGGTCTCGAGCCGGACCAGGAGCGGAAAGCGCTCCGCGAAGTCGGGGACCATCTCGGTCAGCATGCCGGAACGGGCCTGCCACCACTCCTCGTCGGAGACCCCCGTCGACGCCGCGGCCAGCCGTGATTCCGCCACGGTCTGCGCGGCGCCGCGGATGAAGTGGAACAGCGCCCCCACGACCCGCCGCAGCACCGCGGAGCTCAGCTCCGTCGCGTACAGCAGGCGGAGCAGTGTCTCCAGCGCGCGGTATTCGTTGGGGCCGAGCACCGGACGCGCCTGGGAGACCTGGAGCACCCAGGGGTGGCGGAGGTAGAACTCCCAGGTGTCCTCGGCCCAGGAGGTCACCGCGGCGCGCCAGCCCGGCGTCAGGTCGTAGTCGGTGGGCAGCTCGGCCAGTACCTGGTCGTACATCAGGTCCACCAGCTCGCTCTTGCCGGGGACGTAGGTGTAGAGCGCCATCGCGGTACGCCCCAGGCGCTCGCCGACCGCGCGCATGGACAGCGCCGCCATGCCGTCGGCGTCGGCGACCGCCACCCCGGCGTCGACGATCGCCGCCACGCTCAACGCCGGTTTGGGGCCCGGCCACCGTCGCGTCCGCGCTCCGCCGGCACCTTCCGCACGCCACAACAGCGCCATCGAACGACGGGCGTCGCCCTGGCCCGCGAAAACCACCACTTGCGACTCCTTACGCCATAAAGTAACGTCCCCGAGCGAACTCTTTACGGTGTAAAGATATCAGGAGGGGTGGCAGCACACATGGGGGACCAGCAGACCGGCCGGCGGCCGGGCAACGGGGGAACATCCGCCGCGGACAGTCACGACATGATCCAGGTCCGTGGCGCCAGGGAGAACAATCTCGCCGATATCTCGCTCGACATACCCAAACGCCGTCTCACGGTCTTCACCGGCGTCTCCGGCTCGGGGAAGTCCTCCCTGGTATTCGGCACCATCGCCGCCGAGTCGCAGCGGCTCATCAACGAGACCTATACGGCCTTCATCCAGTCCTTCATGCCGAGCCAGGGGCGTCCCGATGTCGATGCACTGCGCAATCTGAGCGCGGCGATCGTCGTGGACCAGGAACGGATGGGCGCCAACTCCCGCTCCACGGTCGGCACCGCGACCGACGCCCACACCATGCTGCGGATCATCTTCAGCCGCCTCGGCACCCCGCACGCCGGTACCTCCACCGCCTTCAGCTTCAACAGCGCCGAGGGCATGTGCCAGGAATGCGAGGGGCTCGGCCGGGTCTCGGCGATCGATACCGGCGAGCTGCTGGACACCGAACTCTCCCTCAACGAGGGCGCGATCACCGCTCCCGGCTTCACCGTCGGCTCGTGGTACTGGCAGACCCTCGCCCACTCCGGGTTCTTCGACCCGGACGTCAAGCTCAAGGACTACACCCCCGCCCAGTGGGACGACTTCCTGCACAAGCCCGCTACCAAGATCAAGGTGGGCACCTCCCACATCAACTACGAAGGCCTGCTGGTACGGGTGCAGCGCACCTATCTCGCCAAGGACCGCGCCGCCATGCAGCCGCACATCCGGGCCTTCGTCGACCGGGCGGTGACCTTCACCGCCTGCGGTGCCTGCGGCGGTGCCCGCCTCAATCCGGCCGCGCTCGGCTCCCGGATCGCCGGCCGCAATATCGCCGAATGCTCGGCCCTGCAGATCAGCGACCTGGTCACCTTCGTCCGGGGCATCGACGACCCCGCCGTGGCCCCGCTGGTCGCCACCCTCTGCCACACCCTCGACTCGCTCGTCGAGATCGGCCTGGGCTATCTGAGCCTGGACCGGGAGTCCGTCACGCTGTCCGGTGGTGAGGCCCAGCGGGTGAAGATGGTCCGTCACCTCGGCTCCAGCCTGACCGATGTCACCTATGTCTTCGACGAGCCGACCACCGGACTGCACCCCCATGACATCCAGCGCATGAACGACCTGCTGCGGCGGCTGCGCGACAAGGGCAACACGGTCCTGGTCGTCGAGCACAAGCCCGAGACCATCGAGATCGCCGACCATGTGGTCGATCTCGGCCCGGGAGCCGGATCCGCCGGGGGAGAGGTCTGCTTCACCGGTGATGTCGCCGCCCTCCGCGCCTCCGGCACCCTGACCGGGCGTCATCTCGACCACCGCGCCACGCTGCGCGAGCAGGTCCGGCGCCCCGTGGGAGAGATCTCGATCAGCGGCGCGAACGCCCACAACCTCAAGGACGTCAGCGTCGGTATCCCGCTCGGGGTGCTCACCGTCGTCACCGGTGTCGCGGGGTCGGGCAAGAGCTCCCTGATCCATGGGTCACTGCCCGGCCGGGACGGCGTGATCATCGCCGACCAGTCCCCGATCCGGGGCTCCCGGCGGTCCAACCCGGCTACCTACACGGGGCTGCTCGGCCCGGTCCGTACGGCGTTCGCCAAGGCCAACGGGGTCAAGGCCGCCCTGTTCAGCGCCAACTCCGAAGGGGCCTGTCCCACCTGCAAGGGCATCGGTCTGGTCTACACCGACCTCGCGATGATGGCGGGGGTGGCCTCGGTCTGCGAAGAGTGCGAGGGCAAGAGGTTCACCCCCAAGGTCCTCACCTACACCCTGCGCGGCAAGAACATCAGCGAGGTCCTCGCCATGTCGGTGGCCGAGGCCCGGGAATTCTTCCCCACCGGGCAGGCCCGCACCGTCCTCGACCGCCTCGCGGAGGTGGGCCTGGGCTATATCGGTCTGGGCCAGCCGCTCACCACCCTCTCCGGCGGCGAACGGCAGCGGCTCAAACTCGCCCTCCACATGGCGGAGCGGGGCGCCGTCTACGTCCTCGACGAGCCGACCACCGGACTGCACCTCGCCGATGTGGACCAGCTGCTGGGCCTGCTCGACCGGCTGGTCGACGACGGCAACACCGTCATCGTCATCGAGCACCACCAGGCCGTGATGGCCCACGCCGACTGGATCGTCGACCTCGGCCCCGGCGCCGGCCAGGATGGCGGCCGGGTGGTCTTCACCGGCACCCCCGCCGATCTCGTCGCCACCGGCGATTCGCTGACGGCACGCCATCTGCGGAGCTACCTCCAGACACCCACCGCATAAGTACCCGTCCTTGGGCCCGCCCGGCGGGTGGGCGCGGATCAACCCGCGCCCACCCACCGGCCCCCCAGCCCCTGCTGCCCCATGGAGGACCCGATGACGGCCGTGCCCGTCGCGCTCATCCAGGTCACCGACGTCCGGCGGATCACCCCGCGCATGGTCCGTGTCACCTTCGCCGGTGACGGCCTCGACGACTTCCCGACCTGGCCCGACCAGCAGCTCAAGCTGCTCTTCCCCAGGCCGGGCCACCGCGCGCCCCGGCTGCCCGACACAGCCGCCGACGGCGATGGGATGCGCTGGTACCAGGCGTTCCTCGCCCTCCCCGAGGACGAACGGCCGTGGATGCGCAGCTATACGGTGCGCTCCTACGACCCCGTCCGGCACCGGATCACCATCGACTTCGTACTGCACGGCACGACGGCGACGGCCGGCCCGGCGACCCGGTGGGCGGCCACAGCCGCCGTGGGTGACCTCCTCGCCCGGTACGGACCGGCGGCACAGTACGCCAAGCCGCTGCCGCTCGACCGGGCCGACTGGCTGCTGCTGGCCGGCGACGCGACCGCGCTGCCGGCCATCGGCTCCCTCGTCGAGGCGCTGCCGGCCGGCACCCGCGCGCTGGCCTGCGTCGAGGTGGCCGGCGCGGCCGAGGAGCAGCACTTCACGACCCGGGCGGACCTCACCGTGCAGTGGGTGCACGCGGACGGGCGCCAGGATGCTCTGCCGGCGGCCGTGCGCGCCCTCACCTTCCCGCCGGGAGCTGTCTTCGCCTGGCTGGCCGGTGAGGCGGGCGCGGTCCGTGCGCTCCGGCGGTATCTGGTCGAGGAGCGCGGTATCGGCAAACGGCAGATCGACTTCAGCGGGTACTGGCGACGCACGCTCACCCAGGACGACGCCCCGACCGAGGAGGACCTCGCCGAGGCACAGGAGCGCCTCGCGGCCGCCCGGCCCCCACAGGACTGAGGCGGTCTCAGCCCGCCCGCTCCGCCGCGCTGCGCTCCACACAGAACTCATTGCCCTCGATATCGGCCAGCGTCACCCACCCGGCCCCGTCCGCCCGCCGATGGTCGGCCACCAGCGTCGCGCCGAGCGCCAGCAGCCGCTCGACCTCGTCGTCCCGGTCCCGGTCCTGCGGCTGCAGATCCAGGTGCACCCGGTTCTTGCCGGCCTTGGCGTCGGGCACCGTGACGAACAGCAGCGCACCGCTCGCGGCCGTGACCGTGGCCTCCGGATCGCCCGGCAGATCGTCCTCGGCCAGTGAGCCGCCCAGCACCTCCGCCCAGAAGCTCGCCAGGCGATGGGCGTCGGTGCAGTCGATGGTGGTGTGACGTACCAGTGAAGTCATGGGCGTCACTATGTGGTTGGGGGGTGGGGCTGTCCACCGGAATTCCGGCGGCCGGGGCATCGGGACGGGGCGTCGGGAGCAGCGGCACCGCGGCCGGTGCGGGCTCGGTCCCGACGACCGTCCTGGACGGTCCCGCCCGGCCGGTGCGGCAACTGCGCGCGGAGGCCGCAGAGTTCGTCCGGGCGGGGAGGTGCGGGTGGTGAGGGGGCGGACGAAGGCGCACCGGGCCGCGTCCCGTACCGCCCCCGCACCGGTTTGTCCGCCACACCCATTCAAGTCGCCCGCCCCCGTCGTCTACAGTTGCAGAATTCCGCAATTCAACAGATGACGCGATGGCCGTGCGGCCTGAACGCGGAGGACATGCGTGGGCGGTTTCGCCGAATCGGCAGGGGAACGGGTGTGTGCGGTGTGGGCCGCGGCCGGTCCCGGGAGCGGGGCGCGGACATGAACGGTGCGTGGTTCCCGGTCTGTCAGGCCAAGGCCGATTTCTTCCGGATGCTGGGCCATCCGGTCCGTATCCGGGTGCTGGAACTGCTCCAGAGCGGACCGATGCCGGTGAGCGGTCTGCTCTCCGCGATCGGGGTGGAGCCGTCAGCGCTCTCCCAGCAGCTGGCGGTCCTGCGCCGCTCGGGTCTGGTGACGGCCACCCGCAGCGGTTCCGCCGTCGTCTACGAGCTGGCCGGCGGCGAGGTCACGGAGCTGCTGCGGGCCGCCCGCCGGGCCCTGACCGAGGTGCTCACCGGGCAGCATGCCCTGCTCGCCGACCTTCGGCAGGCCGACGCCCGCGCACGGCCGGCGGCCGGTGGCGTGCCGTCGGCCGGTGGCGTGCCGGCGACCGGCGGTGTGGGGGCGGTCTCGTGAACCGCCCGCTCCACTGCACGAACGCCGGCCGCACGGGAACGGTCCTCATGCGCCCCACCGGAACAGGGTGATCGCGGATGTCCGGCGCACCCCGGCGTAAGGGGCCGCCGCCCTGGCGGGCGGTCCGCTCCCGCACCTGCATACCCAAGTCCTCCGGTCCGGGCGCCGTACGGCCCTGCCGGGGGCGCCCGCCTGGTCGCGGGGCGATCCGTACGGCACGCGGACACGGCCGTGCCTGCCCGGAGAGCACCGTCCGCCCGTACCCCTCGGCGCGCTGCGGTGTCCGGCGGCCCCGGGCGACCGCGGTCCGCCCCGGGACCCAGCTGGCGCGGCTGCCCGGCGCGGTACTGCTCACCCACCGGGCCCCCCGGCGCAGCCTGTGGCGACGGGTGTTCCTCTACTTCGTCGTCAGCCATCTGCTGCTGGTCTTCCTCGCGCTCGTCATCTATCTGGGCCGGCACGCCGGGACATAGCGCGCGGGCCGGCCCGGTCCGGGCCACTCACCACGGCCGGGCCGCCCGTGAGCCCCCTGACCCGCCAGAGCCAGGCGACATCACGGCCGAAGGACCACACCAGCAGCGCCAGCGCCCCGCTCACCGCGGTGGCCGCCGAGGCCACCGGCAGAACCCCGGCACCGGCCACGACCAGCACGACCCC
Organism: Streptomyces sp. G7(2002); assembly: GCF_028870195.1. Classification (NCBI taxonomy): domain Bacteria; kingdom Bacillati; phylum Actinomycetota; class Actinomycetes; order Kitasatosporales; family Streptomycetaceae; genus Streptomyces; species Streptomyces sp. G7(2002). The sequence continues at coordinate 1,306,068 of NZ_CP102609.1, read as the reverse complement.
TTGCAGGGCCGCCACGGTCTTCCGGGCCATGCTGTGCGGCAGCGCGCCACGCAGCCACGGCCACAGCCAGGACGCCGCGACGAAGACGTACCGCATGAGGCCGATGGCCAGCACCCAGGCGCCCAGAGGCATCGCGAGATGGACACAGAGCACCAGGATGAGGAAGGCGTCGACCTCCATGTCGAAGCGCGCCCCCAGGGGTGTCACCGTGCCGGTGCGCCGGGCCACCTGACCGTCCACCGCGTCCAGGACCAGTGCCACGGCGGCGAGCGTGACCAGCACCACGACCGGTGCCCGCCGCTCGAAGGAGTCCGCGACCAGCGCCGTCACCCCGCCGACGAGGATCGTGCGGGCCAGGGTGACGCGGTTGGCCATGCCGAACGACGGGGTCCACGACCGGCGCAGCGCGAGGGTGAGCACGACCCAGGTGGCCACGGCGAACGCGCAGCCCGTCAGCCACCCCGTGGTGCCCAGACCGGCCACCCGGCGGAGCGCTTCCAGTACGAGCAGCTGCACTCCCATGCCCGCCGTAATGTCCGGTCCGAACGGCCTTGTGTCGTAACGCTCTTGTACGGCCACCATGCCTCCCGGGATGTGTGGCGGAGTCGAGAGGTGCCGCGTATGGTGACGGCGTTCTCATGATCCCCAGCATCGACGAATCATCGCCAGAGCGTCCAGGAGGATTCCGATGCCGCGCGTCGCTTGTGCGTTTTGGCTAAACGCTCCAGGTCAGGGTGAAATCCGGACGGTACCGCTGCCGGAACCCCGTGCCGATGAGGTTCTGGTGCGCACACTCTGGTCCGGAGTCAGCCGTGGAACGGAGACCCTGGTCTTCCGTGGCGGTGTCCCCGAGAGCCAGCATTCCGTGATGCGGGCGCCCTTCCAGGAAGGCGACTTTCCCGCACCGCTCAAATACGGCTATCTCAATGTCGGTGTCGTCGAGGAAGGGCCGTCCGCGCTGGTGGGCCGCACGGTCTTCTGCCTCTATCCGCACCAGACGCACTATGTCGTCCCGGCGAGCGCCGTCACTCCGGTACCCGGTTCCGTCCCCGCCCGGCGTGCCGTACTCGCGGGCACGGTGGAGACCGCGGTGAACGCCCTGTGGGACGCCGCGCCGCTGGTCGGTGACCGGATCGCGGTGATCGGCGCGGGCATGGTGGGCTGCAGTGTCGCCGCGGTCCTCGCCCGCTACCCCGCGGTCCGGGTGCAGCTGGTGGACGCCGACCCCGCGCGGGAGGCGACCGCCAAGGCACTGGGCGTGGACTTCGCGCTGCCGCAGCACGCCCTGGGCGACTGCGACCTCGTCGTCCACGCCAGCGCCACCGAGGAGGGGCTGGCGCGCTCGCTCGAACTGCTCGCCCCGGAAGGCACCGTCATCGAGCTGAGCTGGTACGGAGACCGGCAGGTCAGCCTGCCTTTGGGGGAGGCCTTCCACTCCCGCCGGCTGGTCGTCCGCAGCAGTCAGGTGGGCGCGGTCTCCCCGGCCCGTCGCGCCCGCCGTACCTTCGCCGACCGGCTCGCCCTCGCCCTGGACCTGCTCGCCGATCCCGCCTTCGACGCACTGATCACCGGCGAGTCCGCCTTCGAGGAGCTGCCGGGCGTGCTGCCCCGGCTCGCCTCCGGCGACCTCCCGGCGCTGTGCCACGGCATCCGGTACGCACCGGCGGACGACTGAACCCCCTCGAAGCCCCCTCGAAGCCCTTTCGAAACCGCCCTGAATTCGCCCCGGCGACACCGCCACTGAGACCGACATCACACCGGAGGAACGGCCTTGTTCAGCATCACCGTCCGCGATCACCTGATGGTCGCCCACAGCTTCCGTGGCGCGGTCTTCGGCCCCGCGCAGCGTCTGCACGGCGCGACCTTCATCGTGGACGCGACCTTCCGCCGTGCGGAGCTCGACGCCGACAACATCGTCGTCGACATCGGCCTGGCCACCCAGGAACTCGGCGGCGTGGTCGGGGAGCTGAACTACCGCAACCTGGACGACGAGCCCGCCTTCGCCGGGATCAACACCTCGACGGAGGCCCTGGCCAAGGTCATCGCCGACCGGCTCGCCGACCGTATCGAGGCGGGCAACCTCGGCGAGGGCGCCCGCGAGCTGGCCGGGATATCGGTCACCCTGCATGAGTCACACATCGCCTGGGCGACGTACGAGCGCACTCTGTGACCCGTACCGGCGCCACCGCCGCGGAGCGGGTGGTGCACTTCGTCCTTCCCGGTGACGTCGACGATCCGGCGGCACCCAGCGGTGGCAACACCTACGACCGCCGGGTGTGCCGCGACCTCCCGGCCGCGGGCTGGCAGGTACGCCCGTACGCGCTGCCCGGCAGCTGGCCGCGGCCGGACGCCACGGCCTGCGCGGCGCTGGCGCAGCGGCTGGCGGCGTTGCCGGACGGCGCCGTGGTCCTCCTCGACGGCCTGGTCGCCTGCGGCGTCCCCGAGGTCCTCGCCCCCGAGGCGGAACGGCTGCGGCTCGCCGTCCTCGTGCACCTCCCGCTGGGCGACGAGACCGGACTCGACCCCGCCCTGGCAGCGGAGCTGGACGCCCGCGAACACCGCACACTGCACACCGTGGAGGCCGTCGTGGCCACCAGCGAATGGGCCGCCCGCCGGCTCGTCACGCACCACGGACTGGCGGCTCCGCGCGTCCACGCCGTCCTTCCCGGCGCCGACCCGGCGCCCCTCGCACCCGGCACCGACGGGGCCACCGGGCTGCTGTGCGTCGCCGCGGTCACCCCGCGCAAGGGACAGCACCGGCTGATCGACGCGCTGGCGACCGTCACCGAGCTGCCGTGGAGCTGCGCATGTGTCGGCGCGCTCGATCGCGACCCCGGATACGTCGCCCAACTCCGCGGCGCGGTGGACACGTTCGGCCTGGGCGACCGGATCACCTTCACCGGGCCACGGGCGGGCGCGGACCTGGAGGCGAGCTATGCCGCCGCCGACCTGCTGGTGCTCACCTCGTACGCCGAGACCTACGGCATGGTCGTCACCGAGGCACTGGCGCGCGGGATACCGGTGCTGGCGACGGCAGTGGACGGCGTACCGGAAGCGGTCGGGCAGGCCCCCGACGGGAGCGTGCCCGGCCTGCTCGTACCGCCCGGCCGGCCCGCGGCGCTCGCCGATGCGCTGCGCGGCTGGCTCGGCGATCCACAACTGCGTGACCGGGTCAGGAGTTCGGCGCGCGAACGGCGTGCCATGCTGGAGGGGTGGGAGATGACGTCGCACAGTCTGGCCGGAGTGCTGGAACAGCTTCGGCACAAGCTCCGGAGCACGCGATGAGCGCGCCCGACCGGCCTCGATTCGCCCCGCGGTGGCTGGAGTTGCGGGAGCGCGCCGACGCCGCGGCCCGGGCACCCGAGCTGTTGCGCCCGCTGCGGGCGTGGCTCGCGGAAAGGACCGCGCCGGCGGGCCCGCCCGGCAGCCCCCACGGTCTGGTGATCCGCGATCTGGGCTGTGGCATCGGCTCCATGGGGCGCTGGCTCGCCGTCCGGCTGCCCGGCCCGCAGCAGTGGATCCTGCACGACCTGGATCCCGCGCTGCTCGAACTCGCCGGTGCGCGGATGCCGGTAACGGCCGACGACGGCATGCCCGTTGCCGCCACCACCGCGCGCGGCGATCTGGCCGCCCTCACCGCCGACGACTTCGCCGGCACCTCACTGGTCACCGCCTCCGCGCTGCTGGATCTGCTCACCCGCGACGAGGTGGAAGACCTCGCCGAGGCCTGTGTGGGCGCGGGCACCCCGGCGCTGCTGGCCCTCTCCGTCGCCGGGCGGGTCGAGCTGAGCCCGTCCGATCCGTTCGACGCCGAGATCACCGATGCCTTCAACGACCATCAGCGCCGCACGGACCAGGGCCGCGCCCTGCTCGGTCCGGACGCGGTCGCGGCGGCGGTCGCGGCGTTCGAACGGCGCGGTGCGACGGTGCTGGTGCAGTCCAGCCCGTGGCGGCTCGGCTGTGCCGAATCCGCGCTGACCGCCGAATGGCTGCGCGGCTGGGTCGGTGCCGCGCACGCCCAGCGGCCGGAGCTGGCACCCGAGGCCGTCGCGTATCTGCGCCGGCGGCTGGAGGAGTGCGCGGCGGGGGAGCTGACCGTCGCGGTGCACCACACCGATCTGCTGGCGCTGCCCCCGCACCCGTCCGGGAGCGAGTGATGAAGCGGTCCGGCTGGGTGGCATGGCTCAGGCTGCTGGCGGGACTGGGCATCCTGGTGGCGCTGGTGTGGCATCTGGGATCGCAGGCCTTCCTGGCCGGACTGCGCCGGATCGACACCGTCACCCTGTTGGCCGCGCTCGGCATCGGCGTGCTGACCACGGTGTGCAGTGCCTGGCGCTGGTGTCTGGTGGCCCGCGGCCTCGGCCTGCGGCTGCCCCTCGGCCGGGCCGTCGCCGACTACTACCGGGCGCTGTTCCTCAACGCGGCACTGCCCGGTGGCGTCCTGGGCGATGTGCACCGCGCCGTCCATCACGGCCGCAGCTCCGGCGACCTGGGCCGGGGCGTCCGCGCGGTGGCCCTGGAGCGGACCGCCGGCCAGGTCGTGCTGCTCGTCACCGGGGCGGTCGTCCTGCTCGTCCGGCCGTCACCGGTCCTGGCGCCGGTCGTCCGCTTCCTCGCCTCGCCCGCCGTGGCCCTGTCCGTGGCCGCGGCGGGCCTGCTGGTACTGGCGGTCGCCGTCCGGCTGCGCCGGCGCCGGGGTGCCTCCCGCGGCGAACGCGCCCTGCGCACCGTAGTGGCCGAGGCACGCCAGGGCCTGCTGGCCCGCGGTGTCTGGCCCGGTGTGGCGCTCTCGTCCGCGGCGGTCCTGGCGGGCTACCTCGGGATGTTCGTGCTGGCCGCCCGGGTCGCGGGGGCCACCGCACCGACCGCCGAACTGGTGCCGCTGGTGGTGCTGGCGCTGCTCGCGATGGCGCTGCCGTTGAACGTGGGCGGCTGGGGCCCCCGGGAAGGCGTCGCCGCCTGGGCCTTCGGCGCCGCCGGACTGGGCGCGGCGCAGGGACTCACCACCGCCGTGATCTACGGCGTACTCGCCTTCGTCGCAAGCCTGCCGGGCGCCATGGTGCTGCTGGCACGGGTCTCCCCGCTCTCCACGGCCCGGCCCGCGACGTCCGGCGCCGTGCCCCGCCAGGCGGAACGGCCTCCCCTCGCTGCGGCTGCGGGGATGATCCGGCAACGTGCTGCGGAGGTCCCGTCGGCGGTGGCCGGGGGAGTGCGATCCCAGACGTCGCAGGCCACCGCGGCCCGGGGAGACACGTCCTAGTGCTGTCCGGCGGATCAGGGCCGGGGCCTCTCCGGCCAGATCCGCCGGAGAAGCCCTAGCCCGCCCTTCCGCCGGACCCCGTTCCGCCGGACGGCCCACCGCCCGGCCGCAGTTCGAGCTCGAAGAGGGTGTCCTCGCCGAGCAGGGTGCGCCGCAGCGGCGGGCGCAGCGCCTCCCGCATGACGGGAGTTCCGGGAAAGCGCAGGCCGGGGATGCCGTCGCCGAGCAGGACCGGTGCGACGGTGACATACAGCCGGTGCAGCGCCCGCTCCTGCAGAAACCGCGACACGGTGACCCCGCCCCCCTCGATCAGTACCCGGCCCAGCCCGCGCCGTGCCAGCGCCGCCAGCAGACGCTCCGGGGCGAACGCGGCCGCGTCCGGCAGCACCAGGACCTCGGTCCCGGTGCCCGGAGCGGTGGGGGTGACCTCCGGTCCCACCACCCACAGCGTCGGCGCGGCGCCGTCCGTGAACACCCCGCTGCCCCGCGGCACCCGGCCCCGCGGATCGAGCACCACCCGCACCGGGTTGTCGCCCGCACAGGCGCGGACGGTCAGCCGCGGATCGTCCGCCACGGCGGTGCCGGCCCCGACGACCACCGCATCGGACAGGGCACGCAGCCGGTGCAGATGGCAGCGGTCCTCCTCACCGGTGACATAGTCGGCATCGCCGGTACGGGTCGCGATGAAGCCGTCCAGGCTCTGCCCGAGCTGCGCGACCGCGACCCGTGGGCCGGCCAGGCAGAGCGGAAGATAGCGTCCGGCGAGCTCCAACGCCTCGGGGGTGGCGGGCTGTTGCCAGCGGAGTCCGCCGTTCCCGTTCGCCACCATCCCGGCGGCGAGGGCCTCGTCCGTCGTACGGATGCGCCGCAGCCGGTCCCAGGCGGCCGCCGCGTCGAGCAGCTCAGTCATCGGCTTCCGCCCGGTCACCGAACAGCGCGGCATATTCGCCGAATGCCTCGGCCAGTCCGGCCAGCAATTCCTGCCCCTTCCGGGCGGACGCCAGCGACGGCCGCCCGATGACACCGGATTCGGTATAGGCCGACATGCCGAGCGTCAACAGCTGCTTCCGGTCATCGGCGACGCAATCCGCCGATTCATAGCCTTCCTTGACCAATTCGGGATGGGCGTACAGCAGAATGGACGTCTCGACCTCTCCCGCATGCATATCGGTGTGGGACGGTGTCGCCACCCCGGCCCGGGTGCGCGCCGCGTCCCAGTCGGCCGATCCGGGGAACAGTGCCATGCGCACACCGCGCCCGGCGGATTCCTGAACCACATTGCGCAGGACGTAATTTCCGCCATGTCCGTTGATGAGAATCAGGGTGTCGATACCGGACCGGCGGAGCGAATCGGCGATGTCCGTGACGACCGCATACAGGGTGTGCGCCGAAATGCTGACGGTTCCCGGCCAGGCGGCGTGCTCATGCGAACAGGACACCGTCAGCGGCGGCAGCACCTGGACGGGACGGCCGGCGGCCACCTCCCGGGCGATGGTGCAGGCGATGACGGTGTCGGTGGTCAACGGCAGGAAGGCGCCGTGCTGTTCGAAGCTGCCGATGGGCAGCACGGCCATCGTCGGCCGCCGTGCCCGTATGTCCTCCGTGGTGTCGGCCGGCAGCGGGCCGGGGGCCGAAGTCGGGTGTCCCGAAGCGGTCATGGATGCTGCGGCCTTTCGTCGCCGACTCTCGGAGTCGTGGTTGTCACGGCGTCGCAGCATACTTGTTGTCATTATGAGTGAGTTCTGCCGATCATTTACCCGCACGGGTACGATCGCGCCCATGATGGACCCCGAGGCCTCTGCCGGCCCTGACCTCCGTGTCGCAATCGATGATGCCCTCGGCCAAAAACCGGGCGTGGAACGGGTGGTGACGGCCAGGCTGCCCACGACCTATGGTGAATTTCTCGCCGTTGGCTATCTGGACCTCCGTAGCGGGATCGAGCAAGTGGCCCTGGTCCACGGCGATGTCGTGGGGGAGCAGGTGCTGACCCGGGTGCATTCGGAATGCCTGACCGGTGATGCCTTCGCCTCCACCCACTGTGAATGCGGCGACCAATTGTCCGCGGCGCTGCGCGCGATCGTGGCGGCGGGGCGCGGCATTCTCGTCTATCTCCAGGGCCATGAGGGCCGGGGTATCGGATTGCTGGCCAAGCTTCGCGCGATGAAGCTGCAGGAGGGCGGGCTGGACACGGTCGAGGCGAATATCGCGCTCGGGCTGCCGGTCGACGCCCGTGAGTACGGCGTCGCGGCGGAGATGCTGCAGGATCTCGGCGTCCGGTCCGTGCGGCTGCTGTCCAACAACCCGCGCAAGCGCGAGGCCCTGCTGCGGCACGGTATCGCCGTCGCCGAACAGGTCCCGCTGCTGATGCCGCCCGGTGTGGAGAACATCCGCTACCTCCGCGCCAAACGGGAGCGCCTGGACCACGATCTGCCGCATCTGGACGGCATACCCGGGCTGTCCTGACGTCCGCACGCGGCCGGACGGGGCACCCGCACGGCACCCCATGCCACGAGGGAGGGCTCACGACACGGAGTCGCGAGCCCTCCCTCGTGGGGTTGGGCCGGTCGGTGGGTCAGGAGACGGCGGGTGCCGCCTCGGCCGCGGTGGCCTCCTGCCGCGCCGGTACGACGCGCTCCGCGAGGTGACCGAAGATCAGCCCGAAGGCGGACCACAGCACCAGTTGGATGGCGAGCGCCGACAGCCGGAACTGCCACAGCAGCGTGCCGGGGAAGCCCTCGGGCACGTTGTCGTAGGCCGGAAGGAACGCATAGGCGAGGCCGATGGCGACCACGAACGCGGCGCCCGCCGCGACCGTGGCGTTCCAGTTGCCCAGCTTCGGAGCCAGCCGCCGGCCGAACATCGTGGCGGCGACGGCCAGCAGGATGCCGAGCAGCATCATCAGGAAGAACAGGGCGGTGCGGGTGCCGATCGTGTCGGGGTCGCCGACGGCAGGGGGATTGGCCGGGTACTTGAGGAACGGTACGAGGTAGACGGCTACCAGCGCCGCGCCGGAGAGCAGCGCTGCCGTGGTGCGGGCGCCGAACCGGCCGATCCGCCCGAGGGCGAAGGAGAAGACCAGTGCGGCGATCCCGCCGAGTGCCACGCCGTAGACCAGTACGCCGGTCGCCAGCCCCGCCGTGGACTGCACACCGCGGCTGACGACCTCCATCCCGTGTTCGTGGCTGTGTGCGTCCTCGAACGCGATGGCGGCGTCCACCTGCGGTTCGCCCAGCAGATAGGCGACGACAAGGGCCAGGAGACCGGCGGCCAGACCGGCGAGCATCCCGCGCACCAGGAGGTTTCTGACGGTGACGGAGTTCATGGGTGCGGCGTCCGATCAGTGGCAGGGGAAGCCGAGCAGGTGGCGCCCGTCGTGGACCCACTCGTGGACGTCCGTACCGGAGAGCAGCGAGGTGGCACCCTGCTCCGCGCCGATGAAGTACAGCAGGACCAGCATCAGGACGCCGGTGAACAGCGCCCACGGAGCGATTGCCTTGAGGGGGATCGGGGCCGGGGTGACGGTGCCGGTGGCCGGGGGTGCGATGGTCTGGGCCATGACAGGACCTCCTGTGCGGGGGAACTCGCGTCCCTGTTCGTTGGAGTGCGTAACGACATGCCGGGTCTGGCTCGCCCGGCCCCGGCCCTGAAGGGCTGGTAAAAACCGGACATACAGTGGCGCGACCGCGCCGGGATCCCACCGGCTTCCGTCATGTCGTCGTCAATATCATCGGGAAGGTACCGCGAACCGACCCCCCGGCCAAGGCCACGGTGGGGGCGGAGAGGCGCAGGACAGGGCGCGCCGTCCGGACAACTCCCTTGTGCGGGCAATGGGTTGCCGTCCCCGTGAAGCGAGAGAAGAGGACATGACAACTCGGGTGATGTTGGTCTCACCGGCCGCGGGCGAGGCCCAGCGTGAGGTGCGCTTCGACGACGACGGCCCGCTGAGCGAGTCGGGACTGCGCCGTGTCCGGGCCGTTGCCGGGGAGCTGCCGGCCGCGGGCCGGACCTTCGCCTCGCCCTCCGCCCGGTGCCGCCGCACGGCCGAGGAGCTCGGGCTGTCCGTGCTGCCCGCGGCGGAGCTGGCGGGCTGTGCGATGGGCGGCTGGCGCGGGCGGACCCTGGCCGAGGTCGCGGACGCCGAGCCGGCCGCGGTGGCCGGCTGGCTCTCGGACCCGGATTTCACCGGGCACGGCGGGGAGTCGCTGCGGCAGCTGTGCGACCGGATCGCGGGCTGGCTGACGGGGACGGCCCTGGAGGCGGGCCGGGTGCTGGCCGTCGTCGAACCGGATGTCGTGCGCGCCGCGGCGGTGTGCGCCCTGCGGGTCTCCCCGGACGCGTTCTGGCGGCTGGACGTGCCGCCGCTGACCGTGACCGAGCTGAGCGGCCGGGGCGGGCGCTGGAATCTGGGGCTGGGGCGGGAGCTGGGCCGCAGGTGACAGCGGTGCGGCGGTAAAGCTTTAAAATTCACCTGCCCCTTCATCTACACATAAAGGCGACATAAGCGCAGAATAAAGGTGCGCGGCCCGATGCCACGCGGAACGGCCAGGCTTGCGAACGAAGGAGGCGAGTCGCATGGCCGACGTCTCACACCCCAGGGGAGATCTCGCAGGTCACCCCGACGCTACTGAGATGCAGGCACGGTATGAGCGGGTGCTCGGCGGGCGTGATGTCGTGCTCGTCGACGGACCTGTGCTCCTGGTCGGCCTGTACTGCGCCGTCTCACCGTGGGTTCTCCACTTCGCCGCCGCACAGCCGGCGCTCGTGGCCCACAACCTCATTCTCGGTCTCGCGATCGCCCTGATGGCGGTCGGCTTCACCGTGACTCCTGAGCGGATGTACGGCCTGAGCGGCGCGATGTGCGCGATCGGCGTGTGGATGATCATCTCGCCGTGGATCGTCGGCAGCGCTCCGGACGCCGGCGTGATCTGGAACAACGTCATCATCGGTGTCCTGACCTTCCTGCTCGGCGCCATGTGTGTCGCCGCAGCGTCGAAGAGCCGCCGCGGCACCTGACCGCGCTCCCCACGGGGGCGTGAAAAGCCGCCGGTTGCTTGCCTCCCATGAGGGCAGGTGACCGGCGGCTGTGTGCGGGCGGGCGGTGCGGTGTGCGGCGCCAGGGCCTGTCCGGTGGATCAGGGTCCGGCAGGTCCTAGTCGCGACGGTCGCGGCCGATGGCGGAGAGCTGCCCCAGCAGCCCGGCCAGCACCAGCCCGCTCGCGAGGAGCAGGCCATGGGCCAGCGCGATACCGGCGGCCAGGGTGCAGGCCGCCACGGCCGGTGCCAGCCAGGCGAAGCGGTGGTGCGGACGTGGGCGGGCCGGGTGGCGTAAGGGCGGACGGGGGCGGGGGTGCGGGGCGGCATCGTGCCGGAACAGCTCGGTGAGCTCGCCGAAGGCGCGGTCGTGGTGCGGGGACAGGGGTGTCCCTCCTCTCCCGGTCGTGCGGACGGCCGCGCCGTGGAGGCAGGGCGAAGGGGAGCAGGGGCATTGCTCCGATGATCGCGCGAAGTTAGGGTTACCTAACTAGAGCGTCAAGGGTGCAGTGCCGCCTGCGTTGTTGTGCCCTGTCCCGCCCTACCCGTAACGCCGTTGACCAGAGAGGTGTCGCATCATGCCGCACGAGAACCAGCCGTCGGACGAGGCCCGGGGGACCCTGGTCCAGATCGCCTGCGGAGCGATGGCGACCTACACGGTGGGCGCCGCCGTCCGGCTGGGGGTCGTCGATCAGATCGCCGACGGCGCGCGGACCGCGGACGAACTGGCGGCGGAGTGCGCGGCCCACCCGCAGGCCATGGGCCGGTTGTTACGGACGCTGGCCGGTCTCGGACTGCTCGACGAGCGGGCCGGCGGCACCTTCACCGTCACCCCGGCCGGCGCCCTGCTGCGCAGTGACGGCCACCGGTCGCTGCACTCCTTCGTCCGGATGTTCAGCGACCCCACCATGCTCCGCGCCTGGGAGCGGCTGGACGAGAGTGTGCGTACCGGCGAGACCTCCTTCGACGCGGTCTTCGGCAAGGATTTCTTCGGCCACCTCGCCGAACAGCCGGAACTCTCCGCCGACTTCAACGCCGCGATGAGCGACGGCACCCGCGACACCGCCGCCGTACTGCCGTCGGCCTTCGACTTCGGCCGCTTCACGACCGTGGCCGACATCGGGGGCGGTGACGGCACCCTGCTCGCCGCGATCCTGCAGGCCCATCCGTCGCTCGGCGGCATCCTCTTCGACAGCGCGGAGGGCCTCGCCCAGGCCGGTACCAAGCTGGCGCGCGAGGGGCTGGCGGACCGCTGTTCCCTCGTGGCGGGGGACTTCTTCGCCACCGCCCCCGTGGGCGCCGACGTGTACCTCCTCAAGAGCGTGATCCATGACTGGAACGACGCGCAGTGCACGGACATCCTCCGCCACTGCCGCCGGGTCATCCCCGACGGCGGCCGCCTGCTGATCGTCGAGCCGGTGCTGCCGCCCGTGGTCGATGCCTCGGTGTCCGGGGTCGTCTACCTCAGTGACCTCAACATGCTGGTCAACGTCGGCGGCCGGGAGCGCACCCGGGACGACTTCGCGCAGCTGTGCCGTGGCGCGGGCTTCGAGATCCGTACGGTCACCCGGCTCCCGGAGCCCAGCCGCTTCAGCGTCATCGAGGCCGCGCCGGTGTGAGGCGGCAGTGGGGCGCCCGCGGGCGGGCCCGGCGGGCGCCCGCACGCATGCGACAACCCGGCACATTGGGTTAAATCGGTGACATGGGTCTTCCGACTGTGGCCCGTCGCCCCGGAGAGGTAGCGCCCCGTGACCGCTGTACCCGTGGATGACCACGAAGACTTCGCCGACGCCGACCGTGGCTTCATCGCCGCGCTCGACCCGCCCCAGGTCACCGCGGACGACGGCCGGGTGATCTGGGACGCGGAGGCCTATGGCTTCCTGGCCGGAAACTGCCCCGACACCGCCAACGAGAGCCTCTGGCGGCAGGGCCGGCTGGTGAGCCGGCAGGGTCTGTACGAGGTCACCGACGGTATCTACCAGGCCCGTGGTCTGGACCTCTCCCATATGACGCTGGTCGAAGGCGACCACGGTGTCATCGTCATCGACCCGCTGCTCTCCATCGAGACCGCCGCCGCGGCCCTGGAGCTCTACCGCAAATACCGCGGCGACCGGCCGGTCACCGGCCTGATCTACACCCACTCGCACGGTGCGCACTTCGGCGGCGGACGCGGTGTGCTGCCGCCCGGCCACCACCCCGTGCCGGTGCTCGCACCGGCCGGCTTCCTGGAGCACGCGGTCAGCGAGGGCATCTACGCCCGTACGGCGATGACCCGGCGCGCCGTCTACATGTACGGGTCGGAGCTCCCCAAGGGGCCGGACGGCCAGATCGGCTGCGGCCTGGGCGCCGCCCACTCCACCGGCACCGTGACCCTCATCCCGCCGACCGTCGACATCACCCGCACCGGCCAGGAGGAGATCGTCGACGGTATACGCATCGTCTTCCAGCTCACCCCGGGCACCGAGGCACCCGTGGAGATGAACTTCTGCTTCCCGGCGCACCAGGCCCTCTGCCTGGCCGAGAACGCCACCCACACCATGCACAACATCCTGACGCTGCGCGGCGGTGCCGTCCGTGACGCCCGGGCCTGGTCCCGCCACCTGGGCGAGGCGCTCGCCCTCTTCGGCGACGAGGCCGAGGTCGCCTTCGCCTCCCACCACTGGCCGACCTGGGGCAAGGACCGCGTCAGGGCCCTGCTGGCCAACCAGCGTGATCTGTACGCCTACCTGCACGACCAGACGCTGCGGCTGCTCAACGAGGGGCTCACCGGCGCCGAGATCGCCGAGGAGCTGCGGCTGCCGCCGGGCCTGGAGCGGGTCTGGGCCCACCACGGCTACTACGGCTCGCTCAGCCACAACGTCAAGGGGATCTACCAGCGCTACCTGGGCTGGTTCGACGGCAACCCCGCCCATCTGTGGGAGCATCCGCCGGCCGAACAGGCCCGACGCTATGTGGACACCCTGGGCGGCGTCGAGGCCACGGTGGACGCGGGCAAGCGGTACGCCGCCGACGGCGATCTGCGGTTCGCCGCCACCCTCCTCAACCATGCCGTCTTCGCCGCCCCGCAGAACCTCCGCGCCCGCCGCGCACTGGCCCTCGTCTACGAACGGCTGGGCTACGGCTGCGAGAACGGCACCTGGCGCAACGTCTACCTCACCGGCGCCATGGAACTGCGCGGCAGTCTCGCCGAGGCGGCGCCGGGCACCGTCCACCCCGACATCGCGATGGCGTTGACCGTCGACCAGCTCATCGACTCCCTCGCCATCCGCGTCGACGGCCCCCGGGCCTGGTCCACCGCGCTCACCCTCGACCTCTACCTCCCCGAAGAGGACCGCACCTGGCAGCTGACGCTCTCCCACGGGGCCCTCACCTACGTCAGTGCGCCCGGTGTCCCCACCCCGTCCGAGGACCGCACCCCCGATCTCACCCTCACCCTCACCAAGTCCCAGCTGCTCGGCCTGCTCACCGGCCAGGGACCGGGGGACGCCGCCCAGAACGGCGAGTCGGGGGCGCTGCACCAGCTCCTGGGCCTGCTCAGCACGCCGCATCCCACCTTCCCCGTCGTCACGCCCTGACGGAGAACGCCCCGGCCCGGCGGCCGGCCGTCAACCTCGCGCCCCGGCCCGCTGCCACCACCGGACCGCCGGACGCCTCGGCTGGGGCAAACTGGGCCGGTGGCGAGCAACATTCCCGAGGAGTCGACCAGCTTCGTCGGCCGGCAGGCCGAACTGCGGCGGATCGACAACGAGTTGACGGAGCACCGGCTGATCACTTTGACCGGCCCCGGTGGCGTGGGCAAGACCCGGATCGCGATGCGGGCCGCGCGTGCGGCGGCGGCCCGGTTTCCCGACGGGGTCTGCTGGGCCGATCTGTGGCCCTTGCAGGGGGACGGGCTGCTGGTGGCCAGCGTCTGCGATGCCGTCGGCCTGGCCGACCACACGGCGCGGACACCGGTGGCTGCGCTGTGCGAATGGCTCGCCGACAAACGGCTGCTGCTGGTGCTGGACTCCTGCGAACATCTCGTCGACGCCTGCCGTGACCTCCTCGGAGATCTGCTGACCGCCGCCCCCTCCGTGACCGTGCTGGTCACCAGCAGACAGCCGCTGGACCTCGTCGGCGAGTGGACCACCGAGATCGGTCCGCTGCCGTTCACCGGCGGCAACGACGCCCTGACCCTGTTCACCCAACGGGCCGGCGCCGCGGCCCCCGGACTACGGCTCACCACCCCGCTGGACGCGGAGGCCGCCGCCGTCATCTGCCGCCGCCTGGAAGGCATCCCGCTGGCCCTGGAGCTGGCCGGCGCCCAGCTGGCGCACAGTTCCGTCGAGCGGATCGCCGAGCGGCTCACCTCCCGCTTCGACGCCCTCGACCCGGCGGACGGACCGGTACGGCTGCCGCGGCACCGGACCCTGCGCTGCGCCATCGGCTGGAGCCATGAGCTGTGCGCACCGCTGGAACGGCTGCTGTGGGCCCGGCTTTCCGTCTTCCGCGGCACCTTCGACGAGGAGTCCGCCAGTGCCGTGTGCGCCGGGGGACCGCTCACCGGACCAGAGGTACGCAGCACGCTGGCCACCCTGGCCGCCAAGTCGGTGCTCACCCGCGAGGGCACACGCTTCCGCATGCTCGACACCCTGCGCGAGTACGGCCGGATGTGGCTGGCCGAGCTGGACGAGATGACCGCGCTCGCCGACCGGCACGCCGCGCACTTCGCCGACTTCGGCCGCCGCGCCGAGCTGGGCTGGCTGGGGCCCGAACAGGTCAGCTGGTACCGCCGGGTCGCCGACGCCCATGTCGACCTGTGCACCGCACTGGACCACCTCCTGGTCACCGACCCGGAACGCGCCCAGGAACTCAGCGCCTCGATCAGCCTCTTCTGGAGCTGCTGCGGCCATCTGCACGAGGCCCGCAACTACGTGGCCCGCGCCCTCGCCGCGCAGCCGGCCCCGAGCCCGGCCCGCACCCGGGCGCTGTGGGCGCTCGGCGTCGCCGTACTGCTCCAGGGTGATCTGGCGCTGGCCGACGCCCTGGGCGGGGAGTGCGCCCGCGCCGCGCGGACGTCCGACGACGCGGAGGCGGTACTCGCGGCCGGCTACCTTATCGGCCTCACCCATCTCATCGCCGGCCGCCCGATGTCCGCACACACCGTCGCGGAACAGGTGCTGGGCCCGCCGCCGTACGACCCCTTCGACTCTCCCGGGCGGCTGCGCTGCCATCTCGTACAGATCTTCGCGCTCACCGGCCTGGGGGAGCTGGCCCGGGCCCGCGCCGAGGCGACCGCACTGCGCCGCGGCTGTGTGGAGCGCGGCGAATACTGGACCCGCTCCTACACCGACTACCAGCTCTCCCTGATCTCGCTGTTCCAGGGCCGCCCCGAGGAGTCAGCGGACCACGCCCGCGCGATGCTCGCGGCCAAGCAGGGCATCGGCGACAAATTCGGGATCGCGCTCGGCCTGGATCTGCTCGCGGCCGCGGTCGCGGCCCAGGGCGACGGCGCCGCGGCCGCCCGCGTCTACGGCAGCGGCCAGGCCATCTGGCGCACGGTCGGACATCCGCAGCGCGGCACCCCGGAACTGCGCGCCGTACGCGAGGAGTGCGAGCAGCGGGCCCGGGCGGCGATCGGCGACGAGGCGTATACGGAGCTCTTCCACCGGGCCAGCGAGGAACGCCCCGGGACCTCGCTCGCGCGGATCCTGGCGGGCGATCTGTGACCGGCGGCGAGGCCCGGTTCAGGGCGAGGGGTCGGCGGCCAGCGTGTACAGCAGCTCGTAGGCGGTGTTGATCATGTGGCAGGTGCGGCCGCGGCGGGTGGCCAGCGCGACCAGGCCGGTGTGCGACGCCGGGTGGTAGCCGAGGAACGCCTGCTGGCCGAAGGTCGCCCCGACATGGAAGAGCAGCGGCCCGCGCGCGGCGGGGTGCTGATACCACGTCAGGGTATGGGTGTCGCGCTTCCGCCAGCCGCGGCGCAGCTGCGGCACCTGGACATCGCGCAGCGGCCCGGCCAGTGGTGTCTCCCCGGGGGAGAGGTGCGCTTCGAGATAGGTGAGCAGATCACCGGGGGTGGCACGGACCGACCCGGCGGCGATGAAGGCTCCCATGTCGGCGCTGCGCACCGGCGTCACCCCATTGGTCCGGTGGCCGATGGCGTCGGTGCCGGTGGTGCCCGGGCCCAGGGTCGTGTCGGTGAGCTTGAGGGGGCTCAGCACCCGGTCGGTGAGCAGAGCGGGGTAGCCGGCACCCGCCGCACGGGACATGGCCGGGCCGAGCAGCGCCAGCCCGAAGTTGGAGTAACGCCAGCGGGTGCCCGGCTCGTTCCGCGGCCGGGTCCGGGCGAAGGTGTGCAGCAGACGCTCCGTGTCGTAGCGGGCATAGCCATTGGCGTACGGGTGCACCAGCGCACCGGCGATCAGATCGGCGGGGATCCGCGGCAGCCCGGAGGTGTGGGTGGCCAGATGCCGCAGGGCGATCCGGCGTGAGGTCGGATGCGGCAGCGGCAGGTCCGGCAGGTGGGCGACGAGCGGATCGTCCAGGGACAGCACACCGGTCCGGGCCAGTTCGGCGAGCAGCAGCACGGTGAAGGTCTTGGACAGCGACCCCAGCTCGTAGCGCAGGGCATGACGGGGCGTGGGCGGTGCCATGGCCGAACCGCCGGTCATCACGGTCCGCCGGCCGCGCCGGGTGACGGCCAGCACGATGTCCGGGGCGTCGATCAGGGTGACCGCGTCCGCGAGACGGTCGGCGAGCGCGGGTCCGGGGCGGTCGGGGCTCATCCGACGGCGGACAGGGCCCGGGAAGTGGCCATCGCGGAGGCGAACGCGGCGACCAGGGTGGGGTGGTGGACCAGATCGAAGACCCGCGCGGCGTCGCCCTGCGGCATCCGGCGCTGGATGGGCATCGCGCCGGTGGCCGACTGCGCGGCGGCGTACCGCTCCCACAGCTCCGCGTCCAGGGTGGGCAGCGGCAGGCAGGCGTCGACGACGAGGAGTTCGCCGAGCAGATCCCAGTGTTCGAGGTCCGCCCAGTCCTCCATCCAGGCGGGCAGATAGCGCGTCAGGTAGTCGGCGATGGCCGGCGGGATGCGCTCGGGGGCCTCGCCCCAATTGGTCAGGTGGAAGACGGTGTGGGTGAGGTCGTAGGCGATGTGCAGCTGCACCGTCCACGGCTCCGGCAGCTGCCCCAGCCAGGTGCGCGCCACCGCCTGGTCGAAGTCGCTGCTGGGCGGCAGGCCGAGCTTGCGCTCCGCGTTGAGCACACCGAGCCGCCGGTTGGGCATCATCTCCAGCGCCGTCCAGGTGGTGGTGCGCCGGCACACCTCCAGCGCGGACTCCAGCCCCGGATGACGGTGGCCCAGTTCGTGGAAGGTCGCATAGACCTCCAGGGGCACCGGGGAGATCGGCTCGTCGTGCTGCAGCCGGGCCAGTACGTTGCCGCCGTCCAGCAGCTCCCGCCAGGCGAAGTCCAGCAGCTTCCCGGCCCGCTCCTTCTGCCGGGAGCCGGCCACGCCCTCCCGGAAGAGCACATGCATATTGAGCGCCAGCTCCCCGATGGGCTTGAGCCGCTCGACGACCGCGCCATTGCTGGCGAAGTCGTCGGGGGTCAGCCGGAAGTGCTCACGGTGGTCGTCGAGCCAGCTCAGGGCCCGGTCGCCGACACCGTGCAGCAGGGCGGGGGATGCGGCCGTCACGGTCACGGGGCAGTCTCGCTTTCGCAGGGAGTGGTCCGCCCGCCCGCCATCGCCGCGTTCCCGGCCGGGGGACCGGCCTCGGCCTCGTCGGAGGCGATACGGGCGAGGGTGGCGGCGAACGCGGTCACCAGGGTGGAGTGGTAGCAGGCCGTGAACGCCTCGGCCCGGTCGCCCGTGGACGGTGCGGCACCCAGCTCGGGCACACTGCCGTCGGCCGCCTGGGCGCCGGCCAGCCGCTGCCAGGCCACCGCTTCGTAGGGAGCCGCGGGCAGACAGGCCGTCACGGCCAGCAACTCGCCCACCAGGTCCCACAGTTGTTCCTCCAGCCAGTTCTCCAGCCAGGAGGGGACCCACAGCCGCAGGTAGTCGGCGAGTTCGGGGGACAGCCGCTGCCGGTTGCGCCCCCAGTCGGTGAGGTGGAAGACGTCGTGGGTGATGCCGTACGCCGCCTTGCGGTCCAGCGCCCAGGGCTCCGGCAGCCGGCCGAGACCGGTCAGGGCGAGCACGGAGCCGAAGTCGGCGTGCTGGCGCAGGCCGGTCCGCCGCTCCGCGTTGAGCACGCCGAGCGTACGGGTGTGGTCCTCACGGGCCACCCGCCAGCCGCGCAGCCGCGTCGTGGTCCGCGTCAGCGCATCGGCCTCGGCATGGCGCAGCCCGGCCTGGGCGAAGACCCCGTAGAGCTCCACCGGATAGGTGGCGAACGGCTCACCGCGGATCAGCTCGGCGAACAGCTCACCGTCGCGGGTCTCGTTCCAGGCGAACGCGAAGAGGCCGCGGGCCGTCTGCCGGATGTCGTCCCGCGGGTGCAGCACTCCGATCAGCTGGGTCAGTTCGGCCAGCTCACCGAGTGGTTTGAGGGTCAGATTGGGATCGGCGTCCGTGGTCACGTTCGGGGGCAGGCGGAAGAAGGGGCGCGCCTCGTCCAGCCACCCCAGGCTGTCGCGGACCATCCGGTCCAACAGCCCGGGGTCGCCCCGGCCCCCGGTCACCAACCCCGTCCGTAGAAGCGCTGTGCGGCCACGGCATGCAGCGTCACCCGGGGATCACCGCCACCCATTTGGCGGACGAACGCCAGCCCGCTGTCGAGCCCCAGGGTCTGCGGTGCCTCGGGCAGCCGGGCGAGCCAGCGGCCCAGACCGGCCGCCTGCAGCCAGTCCCGGCGGCGGACCGCCCGGACGAAGCCGCGGGCCAGATCGTCGGTGCGGGTGGCCAGCTGCTCGGCGAGACCGGGCGCCAGCCCGGGCAGGGCGAGCGCGGCGAGCTGAGACACCCGATGAGAGAGCTTGGGCCAGGGGTCGTGGTCGACCCATCCGGCCGCGGCCTCGGGCGGCTGCGGCCAGTGCGGTGCGCTTCCGGGGAGAAACGCATGCGAGGCCTCGACCAGGCCCCGGTAGCTCCACACCGAGACCTCCGAGGCGTCCGCTCCCGGCGGATAGGCCGCGAGCGCCTGCCGGACCACCGCTTCGTCGTCCGCGCCAACGGGCGACCCGATGTGGTCCATTGCGTACGGCGCGAGTGCATCGGCGCCGAGCACCCGGATGGCGGCCGGAGCCAGTGCATCGCTCTGCCGCAAGATGCCGGACAACGCATAAGGGTCGCCCTCACCCCGCAGGGCGAGGGCGACCCCGGTTGCGGCATCGGCAATCACAGCGCTCAGCGGGACTGCTCCCTGCGTCTGTTCAGCCAACGCTTTCCCCTTCAGCCTCAGCGGACGTCAGTCTTGGGCCGGGGGGTGGGGGGCGAGATCAGGAGCAGCGCGGCCAGCAGCAGCGCACCTCCACACTCGCGGGTATCGCGGAAAACACCGTCGGCCTCGGCGGGTTCAAGCAGTCCCTCGACCTCGGCGGCCAGGGCAGCCGTCTCGACCGGCGCTGTGCGATCCGTAACCATGCGATCAACTCCTTCGACGAATGGGATACCAGATTCACATCGTGATAATTCGGGCGCAAGGGGAGAAATGGTGCAAATCGTAATCTTTCGGGTGGGTGTGATGGGTGTTCAGCGGGTCCGGTGAACCCCAACTCCCTTGACGGGCAAAGCAGATGGTCAGGTGCCGGGCCAGGCAGGCGGAGGTACTCGGCGATTGCGCCAAGTGTGAGGAAGACCCGCTGATGGCGGATCGCACTGCTCTGTTCGGATGCACGCACGCGGCACGGACGGCCCTCACGGACGGCGCCGCGGAAGGTGCCGAGGCGAGACCTGCGGGGTGGAAGCGGGCTCTCCCGCTGCGGCACCGCGGCGCGCGCGGACCCCGTGCTCCCTTCCAGCGGTCCATGCCGCTCCGGCCCGACAGGTGGCGCCCGGCTTCACCCTGCCCGGCAGGCGCAGCCTCGGTTCCGCCCCGCCGGACCCCGCACAAAAGGGGTAAAATTGGTTGAAGTCAAGCAAGTAAATGTAGCCAAGTGAATGTCCCGGTGGGAGTGGGTGTCCCGTGGGAAGAACCGCTGCTGAGGACCGCCGCCGGGCCATGGCCGGCCCGCTGCCGCGCCGTGCGCCGGGGCCGCGCTACAAATGGGTCGCCCTGTCGAACACGACCCTGGGCGTGCTGATCGCCACCATCAATATGTCGGTCATGCTCATCGCGCTGCCCGACATCTTCCGGGGCATCGGCGTGGACCCGCTCCGGCCCGGCAACACCGGACTGCTGCTGTGGCTGATCATGAGCTATCTGGTCGTCACCGCCGTACTGGTGGTCAGCTTCGGCAGGCTCGGCGACATGTACGGCCGGACCCGGATGTACAACCTGGGCTTCGCCGTCTTCACCGTGTTCTCCGTGCTGCTGTCGGTGACCTGGCAGCACGGCACGGCCGGCGCGCTCTGGCTGATCGCCATGCGGGTCCTGCAGGGGGTCGGCGGCGCGATGCTGATGGCGAACTCCAACGCGATCCTCACCGATGCCTTTCCCGCCCGGCAGCGCGGCCTCGCCCTCGGCCTGAACCAGGTCGCGGGCATCACCGGCTCGTTCGTCGGGCTGGTGCTCGGCGGGCTGCTCGGGCCCGTCAACTGGCGGCTGGTCTTCCTGGTGTCGGTGCCGTTCGGGGTGTTCGGCACCGTCTGGGCGTATCGGAAGCTGCGGGACACCGGCATCCGCACCCCGGCCCGGCCCGACTGGTGGGGCAACCTCACCTTCGCGGCCGGTCTGATCGCCGTGCTCGCGGGGATCACCTACGGCATCCAGCCCTACGGCGGGCACACCATGGGCTGGAGCAACCCCGCCGTCCTCGCCACGATGGCGGGCGGAGTGCTGCTGCTGGCCGTCTTCTGTGTCGTCGAGACCAGGGTGCCGGCGCCGATGTTCCGGCTCGGGCTCTTCCGGATCCGCGCGTTCACCGCGGGCAATCTCGCCAGTCTGCTCGCCTCGCTCGGCCGCGGCGGCCTGATGTTCCTCCTCATCATCTGGCTGCAGGGCATCTGGCTGCCCCGGCACGGCTACGGCTTCACCGAGACCCCGCTGTGGGCCGGCATCTACATGCTGCCGCTGACGCTGGGCTTCCTGGTGGCGGGGCCGGTCTCCGGATGGGCGTCGGACCGCTTCGGGGCCCGGACCTTCGCCACCGGCGGGATGCTGCTCGCGGCCGGTACGTTCCTGGCGCTGCAGGCCCTCCCGGTCGACTTCGGCTATCCGAGCTTCGCGCTGATCCTGCTGCTCAACGGCATCGGCATGGGCCTGTTCGCCGCCCCCAACCGCGCCGCCGTCATGAACAGCCTGCCGCCGGACCAGCGCGGGGTGGGCGCCGGGATCAGCACCACCTTCCAGAACTCGGCCATGGTGCTGTCCATCGGGATCTTCTTCTCCCTGATGATCGCGGGTCTGGCCGGGACCCTGCCCCGTGCCCTCACCAGCGGTCTGACCGCCCAGGGAGTCCCCGTGGCCGATGCCGCGAAGATCGCCGCGCTGCCGCCGGTGGGCGTGCTGTTCGCCTCCCTCCTGGGCTACAACCCGGTCCGCACCCTCCTGGGACCCCAGGTGCTCGACCGGCTCCCGCCCGATCGTGCCGCGTATCTGACCGGCCGGGAGTTCTTCCCCCAGCTGATCTCCCAGCCCTTCTCCGACGGCCTGACCGTCGCCTTCGGCTTCGCCACCGCCGCCTGTCTGATCGCCGCCGTCGCCTCGCTGCTGCGCGGCGGACGGTACGTCCATGACGACGACCGGGCCCGTACGGGGACGAGGCAGGCACCGGCACCCGTCACAACGGCGGCGGCCGGGAAGCCCGGGCCCACAGCCGCCGCCGGACCCGGCACGGCCACCGGCATCGGCACGCCCACCAGCACCGGCACAGCGAAAACCGGCGCGCCCTCGCCGCCACCCCCGCCCCCACCGCACCCCAGGAGCCCGTGATGGAGCAGCCCGACACCTCGGCCGAGCAGCCGTCGCCGTCCCGGACCGAACCGGCGGAACTGGCCGGACGGCTGCGCGCGGTGCTCCAGCAACTGCTGCCGCTGATCCGCGGCCGGAGCCCGCACCGCGACCTCACCCCCAGCCGCACCGCCGCCCTCGCGGCGCTCGCCGCCCACGGCCCGCTGCGCATCGGCGAACTCGCCGCACGGATGCACATCGCGCTGTCCACCACCTCCCGCATGGTGGATCTGCTCGACACCTGCGGCTGGATCGCCCGCCGCCCCGACCCGGCGGACCAGCGCGCCAGCCTGATCAGCCTCAACGACGACGGGCTGGCGCTGCTGCGCGCCGTACGCCGGGAAACCACCGGCCTGCTCGCCGAGCGCATCGGCCGGCTGGCCCCCGACCGGCAGCGGCTGCTGTACGACGCGCTCCCGGCGCTGGAGGAAATGGTCGAGTGGACGCCGCCCCCGGCCGGCCCGCCGAGCCGCCGCCCGGTAGCCACCGACCCCGCACCCTGACACCCCGTTGCTCCGTCCCGGCGGCTCCCCCGGAGCAAGGACCGCACGAGGGCAGCAGGCAGTAACGGGCCGCCCCGGCCGCTGCCCTAGAGTGCGGGGGTGCCGACGTACAGCATTGGTCAGGCAGCGGGGCTGCTGGGTGTGAGCGCGGAGACGGTCCGCCGCTGGGCGGATGGCGGCCAGCTGCGGATGGAACGGGACGGCACGGGAAACCGTGTGCTCGACGGGGTGAGCCTGGCGGCGTTCGCCAAGGAGCGCGCCGCGGGCCTGTATCCGGTGCCGGGCGAGGTGCTGACCTCCGTACGGAACTCCTTCGCGGGGATCGTGACCCGGGTGACCCTCGACGATGTGCTCGCCCAGGTCGAGATCCAGTCCGGACCGCACCGGCTGGTGTCCGTGGTCAGCCGCGAGGCGGTCGAGGAACTGGGCATCGAGGTCGGGGTGACCGCCACCGCCCGGGTGAAGTCCACCCATGTGCATATCGACCTCTGAACCGGCCGCCGGGCGCTGACGGGCCGCCCGGCCCGGCCGCGCGCGCCGTTCAGCGGCAGAGCAGCGCCGCCTGTAGATCCAGCTTGTGCTCCAGCCGGGACAGATCGCGGCCGGTCAGCGACTCGATGCGCTGGATGCGGTAGTGCACCGAATTCACATGCAGTTGCAGCGCCGCGGCCGTCCGCGCCCAGGACCCGTGATGCGCGAGGAAGATCTCCAGCGTCTCCACGAGCATCCGGTGCGAGCCGCCGCCGCGCGCCAGCGGACCCAGCACCCGGGTGCTGAAGGCCGTACGGACCTCGGCGGGAACCCCGGCGAGCAGGGCACCCAGGGTGCCGAGGTCCTCGACAGCGGTCACCCGGGCCCGGTCCGGGGCCTGCGCACGGGACACCTTCAGTGCGTAACGCGCCTGTCCCAGCGCGGAGTTGATGCCTTCCGGGGCGCGCACCGGGCCGCTGATCCCGGCATGCAGCGGTGTCTGCGGCCCCTCGGCGTACAACGTCGGCCACAGCTCGCCGAGCGACAGCCGCCGCTCGGCGTCGGGGTCCACCGGGACGAGGGCGACCGCCTCACCGCCCGGGAGCCGCCCGGCAGCGAACGGCTCACCGGGGGAGCACCGCAGCGCCTCCGCCAGCGCGCTCACCGCCGGCCCGCGCTCCTCGCGGACCGTCGTGGCCACCACCACCCGGTACGGACCGGAAGGGGGCAGACCGCAGGCGCGCAGCGCGGCATCGAGCGCCGCACCCTCGGCCGGGCCGCCCGCGGCCAGCGCCACCAACGCGTCCGCGGCCGGACATCCGGCGGTGTGCGGTATCTCGCCGGCGCTCTCCGCTCGCCCCTCATGACCGGTGGCGCACCCGCCCGGATCGGGCGAGTCGAGCTGGAGGAGATCGTGGTCGTGCATGTGCTGGCTCCTTGGGCGGCTGCCGGGCACGGACCCCGGCATCTCACATTCACCAGGCGAAGGTGACTTCCTGCATGGTAAATGCCAGACGATCAAGGTCATAGTGTTCTCGGTTGGTTACCCAGACCCTGCCGTCGGCGACGGGACGATTCCGACAAGGTGCGGCCGGTCCCCCGATGGCCTCGGCCCCCGTCCCACCCCGTGCCGGAGATGCTGCCCTCTTGATTCCCTTTGCCTCACTTCAGCAAGGTGAGATGGCACAACAGGGTGGCATCCGTGGTTCGGGGGCGGGCCGGTCGGGCATCACAGGGAGGCAGCCGTCGCGTGGATCGCCTCAAGGAGGTCTCGAATGAGCCGACCCGGCCCGCCGTCCCGCACCACAGCCGTGCGCCCGGGCCCCGGGGATGCCGCCCCCGCCGGCCACCGGCGCTTTCTGATCCGCGGTCAGCTGCGGCGTCCGCTCGCACTGACCGTCGCGGACCTGCGGGAGCGGTGGCCGCAGCGGCGGGCCGCGGTGGTCTTCGACTGCGCCACGAACGGGCCGCGGCACCACACCTTCGAGGGGCCCCTGCTGCGGGAGGTCATCGACGCGGCGGGCCCGGCCTTCGACGCCCGGCGGCGCAAGGACCGCTCCCGCTATCTGCTGGCCGTCACGGGCGGGGACGGACACCACGCGGTGCTGTCCTGGGCGGAGCTCGACGCGGACTTCGGCGACGCACCGTTCCTGCTGGCCACGGCCATGGACGGGCGCGCCCTCGATGAGGCGGGCAGCCAGCTCGTGGTGCCTTCCGACCGCTGCGGAGCGCGCTACATCAGCGCCCTGACCGGCATCTGGTTCGGGACCTGTGCCCTGCCAGAGCTGCCGCACGATCTGTCCCCCGGCCGTGGGGTGGGCAGATTCTGAGCCCCCATCGGCCCGGGGGCTTCGAGGGGCTCGGGCTCAGGAGGCGGCGAGTGCGATCTCGGTCGACTTGATCAGTGCGGTGACCTCGGAGCCGGCCGCCAGACCCAGGTCCTCGACCGCGTCCCTGGTGATCGCCGCGGTCAGCTCACCACCCGCGACGGCCACCTTGACGCCGGCCATCGCGCCCCCGGTGGCCACCTCGGTGACGGTGCCGGGGATCCGGTTACGGATGCTGAGGCCCTCGACCGCGCCGGTGGCGAGCGCGACCTCGGTGGACTTGATCAGCGTGCGCACCGCGGAACCCTCCGCGATGCCCAGCTCCCGCACCGCCTCCCGGGTGATCGCGGCGGTGATCTCCTGCCCGCCGTCCAGCCGGACCTTGACGGTCGCCATGACCTCGCCGGGGGTGACGGAGGCGACGGTGCCGGGAATCTGATTACGGATGCTCAGGCTCATGGACATGCCTCACCGGGGGAGTGGAAACGCGAGAGTGGCGGGGAATGGGGGTGTATCTCCTGCTCTGGTCCGCACTCTAGTCAGGGTCCGCGCGGTCGTCCGGGCATGCCGTGCGGGTGCGGGAGGGGTGTCCGGATGTGCCGGGCAAAACGGTGCAGGGCGGAGTGACCCCGTGGTCGGGGGCCCGGGGCCGGATGCGCCGGGCTTCGTCCCTTCCTCCAAGGTGCCTGGCATTTGCTATAGAGCTTCGCCTTATGAATTGCAGATGCGAGCCAATGTTGCCTATCTTGTCGCACATGCAGTCCTATACGATCGGTCAGGCGGCGCGGCTGCTGGGCGTCAGCCCCGACACCGCGCGCCGCTGGGCGGACGCCGGCAAGGTCGCGACCCATCGCGACGACGGCGGCCGCCGCCTCATCGACGGTCGTGATCTGGCCGCCTTCTCCATCGAGGTGGCGCAGAACGGCACAGGTGAGGAAGACGCCTCGTACACCTCCGCGCGCAATGCCTTCCCGGGCATCGTCACCGCCGTCACGCTCGGCGATGTCGCCGCCCAGGTCGAGATCCAGGCCGGTCCGCACCGTCTGGTCTCCCTGCTGACCCGGGAAGCGGTGGAGGAACTGGGCCTGGAGGTCGGCATGCAGGCCACCGCACGCGTGAAGTCCACCAGCGTGCACATCGACCGCACCTGACCCCACCGCGGTAGCACCACAGCCGATCCGCCCCACCGTCCCCACCGGCCGGCTGCCTCATCTCAGCGGCGTCGCCCGTCCACGGCGCGGCTTTTCCCATCCGCTCGGACGACATCCGTCGTCCCGGGTTCCAAGGAGTCCCGCCTCATGTCCCAGCTCTTCACCGCGCGCCGCGCCGCCGCCGCGCTCGTCACGGCCGCCCTGCTCGTCCCGCTCGCCGCCTGCGGCGGCAACGACGACGGCAAGAAGGACAAGGGCGCCGAGAAGTCCGGCGGCGCCGCCCCCAAGGCGGACCTCACCGTGCTCGCCGCGTCCTCGCTGACCGATGTCTTCAAGAAGGCCGGTGCGGTGTACGAGAAGGACCACCCGGGAACCAAGGTGAACTTCTCGTTCGCCGGATCCCAGGAGCTGGCCGCCCAGGTCAGGGAGGGCGCCCCCGCCGACGCCGTGGTCACCGCCGATACCAAGACCATGGACGGGATCAAGGTGGACGTCGGCACGCCCACCGTCATCGCCAAGAACCGCCTGGTCATCGTCACCGGTGAGGGCAACCCCAAGAAGATCGGCAGCCTCAAGGACCTCGCCGACGGCAAGCTGAAGGTCGTCCTGGCCGCCTCCCAGGTGCCGGTCGGCCGCTACAGCAAGCAGGTCCTGGACGCTCAGAAGCTGAACGTCAAGCCGGTCTCCCAGGAGCCCAATGTGCGCGCGGTGCTCAGCAAGGTCGAGCTCGGCGAGGCCGACGCCGGTCTCGTCTACAAGACGGACGCCGCCACCGCGCCGAAGAAGGTCGACGCCGTCGACATCCCCGACGCGCAGAACGCCGTCGCCTCCTACCCGGCCGCGTCCCTGAAGATGTCCCAGCACGCCGAGGCCGCGGCCGCGTTCGTGAAGTGGCTGAGTACGCCCGAGGCCCAGCAGATCCTGCAGCGGGCAGGCTTCCAGAAGCCGTAATCCGGTACGGCGCGCACGGGACTGTCCGGCTCGGGGGAGTGGACAGCCCCGTGCGCGCACCGCCCGGCCCGCCCCGAGCCGAGGAACCCCGATGAGACGCCCCCGCGCCCTCGCCCCGCCCCCGGCAGGCAGGTTTCGCGCGCCCGGGAGCCGCACCCCCCTCGTGCTGGCCGTGCCCGCGCTGGTCGCCGTCGCCTTTCTGCTGCTGCCGCTCCTCGGCATCCTCG
The DNA here is from genome assembly GCF_028870195.1 of Streptomyces sp. G7(2002). Classification (NCBI taxonomy): domain Bacteria; kingdom Bacillati; phylum Actinomycetota; class Actinomycetes; order Kitasatosporales; family Streptomycetaceae; genus Streptomyces; species Streptomyces sp. G7(2002). The sequence goes on along the minus strand of NZ_CP102609.1, from coordinate 1,278,610 downwards.
CCCGCACCAACTGGAGCGACATCGGCACCCACTTGACCAGTCCGGGTGTCCTCGAAGCGCTCCGGCTGTCGCTGCTGGTGTCCTTCTGGGCACTGGGGCTCGCGCTGCTGCTGGGCGTACCGCTGGCCTGGCTGCTGGCGCGGGTCGACTTCCGCGGCAAGGCGCTGGTCCGGTCGCTGGTGCTGCTGCCGATGGTGCTGCCGCCGACCGTCGGCGGGGTCGCGCTGCTCCTCGGCTTCGGCCGCCGTGGACTGCTCGGCCCCTGGCTGGAGGACACCTTCGGCATCGTGCTGCCGTTCCACACCTCGGGCGCGGTGGTCGCGGCCACCTTCGTCGCGATGCCGTTCCTCGTCATCAGCCTGGAGGGCACGCTCGCCGGACTCCGCCCCAGTTACGAGGAGACCGCGGCCTCCCTGGGGGCCTCTCCCGTACGGGTCTTCCGCACCGTCACCCTCCCCATGGTCGCCCCCGGCCTTGCCGCCGGTGCCGCGCTGACCTGGGCCCGTGCGCTCGGTGAATTCGGTGCGACGATCACCTTCGCCGGGAATCTGCCCGGCACCACCCAGACCCTTCCGCTCCAGGTCTATCTGCTGCTCCAGGACTCCCCGGAAGCCGCCACCTCGGTCTCGCTGCTGCTGCTCGTCATCGCCATGGCCGTGCTGATCTGTCTGCGCGGCCGCTGGACCGGCGCCACCACCACCGGCCGCGCGGCCCGCACCGTACGCGCCGCCGACGACCCCGGCCCACCGGCCCCGCCCGCCACGGTCACCGAGGACCCCGTTCCGCCGCCCGCGGCGCACCGGGAGCGCTGGCCGCTGCACGCCGAGGTCACCGGCTTCAACCGGCTGACGCTGGACGCCGATGCGGGCACCACCATCGCCGTCGTCGGACCCAACGGCGCCGGCAAGACCACCCTGCTGCGCGCCCTGCTCGGCCTCACCCCGCGCGCCCGCGCCGCGCTCCGCCTCGGCGACACGGACGTCTCCGCGCTGCCCCCGCACCGCCGCGGTGTCGCCTGGGTCCCCCAGGACGGTGCGCTCTTCCCGCATCTGACCGCCCTGAACAACACCGCCTACGGGCTGCGCGCCCACGGCTCCCCGCGTGCCCACGCCCGCCGCACGGCCCAGCGGTGGCTCGACCGGCTCGGCGTCGGCCACCTCGCGCACCGCAAGCCCGCCCAGCTCTCCGGCGGTCAGGCCCAACGCGTCGCCCTGGCACGGGCGTTGGCCGCCCGGCCCCGTCTGCTGCTGCTCGACGAGCCGCTCGCCGCACTCGACCAGACCACCCGCGCCCAGGTACGGCACACCCTGCGCGGCCATCTCGCGGAATTCGGCGGGGTCTGTCTGATCGTCACCCATGACCCCGTCGAAGCGGTCTCGCTCGCCGACCGCGTCCTCGTCCTCGACGACGGGCGCGCCCTCCAGGACGCCCCGCCCGCCGAGGTCACCCGGCATCCGCGCTCGCCCTGGGTCGCCCGGATGCTGGGCCGTAACGCCTGGCCGGGCACCGCCGCCGGCGATGCCCTCGCCCTCAGCGACGGCGGCCGTCTGGTCGTCGCCGACCCGCTCCCCGAGGGTGCCCGGGCGCTGGCGATCATCGCCCCCGAGGCCGTGTCCGTACACCTCGACAGGCCCACGGGCAGCCCCCGCAACGTCTGGCCGGGCACCGTCCGCGAACTCACCTCCGCGGGCAGCCGGCTGCGGGTCCTCATCACCTCGTCCGAGGCCCCCGACCTGGTGGCCGAGATCACCCCTTCGGCGGCACTGGAACTCGGGCTGGCGGACGGCGTGTCCGTATGGACCAGCGTCAAGGCCACCGAGGTCTCCCTGGTGACCCTCTGAGCGTCGACCGGCGGCAGGTCAGTGCGCCGTGGCCGCCGGTTCCAGTACGAACACCGGGATCTGGCGGTCCGTCTTCTTCTGGTACTCGTCGTAATCGGGCCACGCCTCGACGGCACGCCCCCACCACAGGGCCTTTTCCGTCCCGGTGACCTCACGAGCCGTCATGTCCCGGCGCACCGGGCCGTCCTGCAGCTCCACCCGGGGATCGGCCACGAGATTGTGGAACCACACCGGATGCCGGGGCGCACCGCCCATGGAGGCCACCACCGCATACGTCCCGTCATGCTCCACCCGCATCAGCGGGCTCTTGCGGATCTTGCCGCTCTTGGCGCCCCGGGTGGTGAGGATGACGACCGGCATGCCGCGCATCGTCGTGCCTTCCTCACCGCCGGAGGTCTCGTACAGCTCGACCTGATCGCGTACCCACTGCGCCGGGCTCGGCTCGTACTCACCCTGAAGAGGCATGCTGTCCGTCCCTCTCTGTAGACCAGCGTGGCATCGCGCGCGGACGGGGCATCGGCGCCGCCCACCACGGCCCTGACCTTGGCTCAACAACCGCGGCGGACGCAATCTTCCGGGCTCCGCCGTCGTGTCCGGTGAGCCCCTGGTGTGCCTCGCGCGCGGTCTTCCGCACGTGCGGTGCCGCGCCTACGGTTCTCGCGCATGAGCACCCCGAAGGTCACCTCCGCCGCCCCCTCGCCACGCACCGCCAAGACCCTCGGACGGAACGCCATCGGCACCGGTGACCTGGTCTTCTTCGTGGTGGCCGCGGCGGCCCCGCTGACCGTGATGGCCGGTGCGGCGCCGGTGGCGATCGGTATGGCCGGCCAGGCGGCACCCCTGGGCTATCTCCTCTCCGGGCTGCTGATGATCGTCTTCGCCGCGGGCTTCACCGCGATGAGCCGCCACGTCCGCAACGCCGGTGCGTTCTATGCCTACATCGGGCGCGGGCTCGGCCGGGCGACGGGTGTCGGCGCGGCATATGTGGCCGTGCTGTCGTACAACGCCATCGAAGTCGCCCTGCTGGCGGTCTTCGGCTGGTTCAGCGAGTCCGGGTTCCAGGATCTGACCGGTGTCCGGGTCCCCTGGTGGGTCTGGGCGCTGGCAGGCCTCGTCGCGATCGGTGTTCTCGGATGTCTGAAAGTGACCCTCAGCGCCAAGGTGCTCGCCGTCGCGCTCGCCCTCGAAGTGCTGATCCTGCTCGTGTTCGAGGCCGCGGTGTACGCGCACGGGGGCGGGCCCGACGGCCCCGGGTTCGGCGCGCTCTCCCCGGCGCACCTCGGCACGGCGGGCGCCGGCGGCATGTTCGTGCTCTCCGTCGGCGCGTTCATCGGCTTCGAGGCGACCGCGGTCTACGCGGAGGAGGCGCGGCGGCCGGAGCGCTCGGTGCCGCGGGCGACCTACCTCGCCGTCGGATTTCTCGCGCTCTTCTACACCTTCACGGTCTGGACGGTCCTCAACGCCTACGGGGCGGACCGGGCGGGGACGGTTGCGAACGGTGCCGCGGGAACCGATATGGTCTTCGCCGCCACCGCACGGTTCGCCGGGGCCTGGGCCGCCGACGCCATGCGACTCCTCATCGTCACCAGCGCCTTCGCCGCCACCCTCGCCTTCCACAATGGCGCCACCCGCTACTTCTACGCCCTCGGCCGGGAGCGTCTGCTGCCCCGCCGCCTCGGCACCGTCACCGCACGGCACCGGTCCCCGGCCGCCGCCGTCGTGCTCCAGTCGGCGATCGCCCTCGTCGTGGTGCTCGCGACGCTGGTCTCCGGCCAGGACCCGTACGCCGTCACCTTCCTGTGGAGCAACGGCACCGGCATCGTCGGCATCATGCTGCTGCAGACACTCGCCGCCCTCGCGGTATACGGCTTCTTCCGGCGCGACCGCCGCGGGCTGCCGGCCTGGCGGGTGGTGGCCGCACCGCTGACCGCCTGCGCCGGTCTGGCCGTCCTTATCGTGCTGGTCTGCCGCAACTTCGGCCTGCTGACCGAGGCGTCAACGGGCGTGAATCTCGCCCTGCTGGCGCCCTTGCCGCTCGTCTTCGCCCTCGGACTGGGCGTGGCACTGCGCATCCGGCGCCGCGCGCCCCGGGCGTACGCAGGGCTGACGACGGTGGACGTGGAAAGCGGCTGAGTCCCGGCCCGCGGGGTGGCCCAATTGCGCCGGCCACCGGCGGCTGCCCCGGGGCGCCTCATCGGCGAGCACGGGAACAGCCGGACCGGTGGCCGGCGCGCAGGGAGTTCACGGCTGCTGCCCGCACGCCAACCGGCGGCGCGGGCAGCCCGTGGTCAGGACACCAGCTCCACCTCGCGGGTGCTCCGGCGATGCTGCTCGGCCCAGTTCGTCAGCGCGGCACCACAGGCGTGGTCGAGATGGCGCAGCCCGCTCAGGTCGAGCTCCACATCCCGGTCCGCGGGCAGCGTTTCGAGCTGGTCGAGGAGCTTGGGCAGCCGCAGGAACGTGGCGTTTCCGATGGCCCGCACCTGCACCGGCTCCGCCGTGTCCTTCGGGACCTGGATGTCGAGGTGGATGTGCGAGGTCTCCCAGGCCGTCTTCGCGACGGCCAACAGCAGACCGATGAGCACGCCCTCGAACATGCTGATCGTCACGATCGCGATCGCGGTGACCAGGAGGACAACGGCCTCCCCGCGGTGTTCGCGCCACAGCGGCCGCAGATCACGCAGCGGGATGAGCTTGCAGCCCGCGTGCACCAGAACGCCCGCCAGCGCGGCCACCGGCACCACACCCAGCGCCGCGGGGAAGGCCGCGGCGAACACCAGCAGCCAGAGACCGTGCATCACCCGCGAGGCCTTGGTCTTCGCGCCCGCGTTCACATTGGCGGCGCTGCGGACGATGACGGCGGTCATCGGCAGGGCACCCAGGACACCACAGACGGCATTGCCCGCACCCTGGGCCATCAGCTCCTTGTCGTAGTCCGTACGCGGCCCGTCGTGCAGCCGGTCGACCGCGGCGGCGCTGAAGAGGGACTCGGCGGACGCGATCAGCGCGAAGGCCAGGACCGTGCCGATCACACCGATGCTGCCGAGCTGCCCGAGGTCGTCGAGGCCGGGTGGCTGGATTGCATCCAGCAGCCCGCTGACCTCGACCCGTGCGACGGGCATGTCCAGCGCCCACACCGCGGTGGTCGCGAGCGCCACCGCGGCCAGCGGCGCGGGGAGGATCCGGGCGGCGCTCCGCCAGCGTGGCCACAGCACCAGGACGGCGATGGTGCCGGCACCAATGGCGAGCGCGGCCAGCGCGCTCCCCGACCGTACGGTCGAGGCGACCAGGTCGGGCAGTCCGCCGATGTTGGCGAGTCCGCTGCCCGGCGCCTTGGCGTCCGTGAGGGCGTAGAGCTGCCCGGCGATCAGGACCAGGCCGATACCGGCCAGCATGCCCTGGACGACGGCGACCGAAATCGCCCGGAACCAGCGCCCCAACTTGAGGGCACCCATGGCCAGTTGCAGTACTCCGGCGGCCAGCACCAGCGCGCCCAGCGCGCCGAGGCCGTACTCCTTGACGGCCTCGAAGACCAGCACCGTCAGACCGGCGGCGGGGCCGCTGACCTGGAGGCTGCTGCCGGGCAGCAGACCGGTGAGCAGTCCGCCGACCACACCGGTGACCAGGCCCAGTTCGGCCGGGACACCGGAGGCGACCGCTACCCCGACGCACAGCGGGACGGCCACGAGGAATACCACGAGAGAGGCGGTGAAGTCCGCCCGGAAGGAGGGGAATCGCTTCATGAGAGGCAAACCCGCCTTCACAGGGGGAGGAACATATCGGAGGCCGGGTGATGCGCCGCGACCATGCCGGTGTGCACCTCGTAGAACCAGCCGTGCAGATTCACCTCTCCGGCGGTCAGCCGCTCCTGTACACAGGGGTAGCCGCGCAGCCGGTCGAGTTGTTCCCGCACATGCTGTTGCACCGCGGCGGCGACCGTCGGTTCCTCGTCCTTGGGGAGTTGGTCGGAAAGCTGCTGCGTCAGCCAGTCCCGCACGGCCGGTGCGCCGGTCAGGTCCTCGCCGCGGGCCTTGGCGCCGACCGCGCCGCAGTGCGAGTGGCCGCAGACCACGATGTCGGCCACGCCCAGTACGCGCATCGCGTACTCGATGGTCGCGGCCTCCGCGCAGGCCGCCATGTCTTCCTGGTACACGGGCACGGCGTTGCCGGCCGTCCGCAGTTCGAAGAGTTCACCGGGGCGCGCGCCGGTGATCAGGGACGGTACGACCCGGGAGTCGGAGCAGGTGATGAACAGGGCGAGGGGCGACTGGCCGGCCGCGAGCCGGCCGTAGGTTTCTTGCTCTTCGCGCCGGTCGGCGATTCGGGCCATCAGGCCACGGGCATGCTGGATGAAGGTCTCCACGAGGAGGTCTCCTGCTGATGAGGGTTGCCACTGTGGGGGTGGTGGCGGGAATGTACGAAGTGCGGCTGGTGGGGCAGGCCACCACGCCGCGCTCAGCAGCGGAAGACGCAGTGGAGTACGGGGATGCTGTCCGGTCTTGAGGCGGCCTTGGTGGTGCTGCCGGGTGTCGGGTCACCCGGCGCCGGAGCGGCGTCGGACGCCACCCCGGCACCGCTGACCGGCGAAAGCGGACGCCCGATGTGGTGCGGATTGCCGACGGAGGTACGCACCGTGCGCCGGGGCTGACCGCGCTCGGCCTTGCCCTTGGTCTTTTCCTCGGCGCTGTTGTAGGTGGGCTTGACGGCCGGTGCGGTGCGCGCGGACTCCGCGGCGAACGTGGCCTGTGGCCCGTTGGGGGACGACGTCATACCGCCCAGCAGGAACGCCAGGATCACCATGAGCGAGAACAGGGGCGTGCGGAACCGGCGCTGCACCGGTATGCCCGGTGTGCAGGTGTCCTTCCGCATCGTTGCCCCCCGTGGCTCGTTCACACGGTTCCACTCTGCCTTCACAGTGCAGCATCCAGGTTTCCGGCGTGATAACGAGAAATGACGCCAAGTTTCAAGATGTCCCCGGTCTCGGTTCGGGCACATCCGTGTGACGAACGGGTGTTCATTTTGGTTCCGGCTCCGCGTGGGAACTTGCCGGGGCGGTGTCGGTGTGTGCGGGGCGGCGGACCGACCACGCGACCACGGGTAGGACCGCCAGCGCGAGAACCCCGCCGGCCAGCGCCAGCGTCGGGTAGCCGCCCACCACGACGACCAGCCCCGAGGACATCCCCCCGGCGGCACCCGCGAGGGCGATGCCGACGTCCACCAGCCCCTGGGCCGAGGCGCGTCGGGCGGGTGGCAGGGCGTCAGTGACGATGGCGGTGCCACTGATCAGCCCGAAGTTCCAGCCGATGCCGAGCAGCACAAGTGCCGTGGCGAGCGCGGGAACGGAGTGCGGCGGAGCCAGGGCGGCCAGGAGCCCGGCGACGGCCAGCGTCAGACCGGAGGCGCCGGCGATCCACCGCCGGCCGAGGCGGTCGACAAGCAGCCCGGTGAGCGGGGAGGGCAGAAACATCGCTCCGACATGCAGGGCGATGACCAGCCCGGCCGCCTGGGTGCCATGGCCGTGCGCCTGCATGTGGACGGGCGTCATCGTCATGATCGCGATCATCACCAGCTGAGTGAGGACCATGACCGAGGTGCCGATGACCACTTCGCGGCGGTTCAGCCGGGGTTCTGTCCGGTCCGCGGCGTCCTCCGCGGGACTCCCGGCCGCCAACGCCTCCTGCGCCGCCACCGCCTCCTGAGCCGCCGCCAGCTTCTCGGCCAGCCGCAGCGGATCGGGCCGCAGCAGCGCGGCCAGGGCCACCGCCGCCGCCCCGAACGCGGCGACGGCCAGCAGGAAGGGCCCGGCGAGACGGGGGATGCCCCAGGAGTGTGCGACCTCGCCCGTGAGGGTCACCAGGTTGGGGCCGACCACCGCGCCGAGCGTGGTGGCGAAGAGCACCGTGCTCACGGCCCGGCCGCGCCGCTCGGGCGAGGCCAGATCCGCCCCGGCGTAACGCGCCATCAGGCCCGTGGAGGTGCCCGCCCCGTAGACCAGCAGGGCCAGGAACAGCAGCACCGCACTGCCGACGGCGGCCGCCACGACGACCCCGAGGCTGCCGAGTGCGCCGACGGCGTACCCGAGCGCCAGCCCGGGGCGGCGGCCGTACCGTCGGCATATCTGGCCGATGCCGAGCGCGCCCAGCGCGGCCCCGGCGGTGAACAGCGCGCTGGGCACGCCGGCCAGACCGGTCGAGCCGAGCATCTCCTCGGCGAGCAGCGCGCCGACGGTGATTCCGGCGGCGAGGCCCGCGCCGCCGAGGATCTGGGAGAACACCAGGACAGCCAGAATCCGGCGCTGTTCGGGTACCTCGCGGCCGGCCGTTACGTCGTTCCGGTCCCTCATGATTCCTTTCGGTTCCAGCGGACCCCCTAGGGGGCCGCCGCCATCGGTTCCAGCGCCGCGATGTCCGCGAGCGACAGTCCCATCTCCTCGTGGAGGAAGCGCACGATCGTCCAGTGCGGCAGCGCCCCCTCGTCGAACGGGCCGAACTCCTGGCAGTACAAGGGGATCCAGCGCAGGGCCTCTTCGAGTGCCTGCTCGCGCCCCGGCTCCTGCTGATAGTCCTCGTAGGCGATGCTGCGGTGTTCGATGAAGAACTGTCCCGGGAGCCGTTGCTCGCACAGCGCACGGTATTCGCGGGTCTGCAGGATGAGGTAGTGCCAGATCTCGTCGATGTCCTGCTCGACCGGCAGGAAGAGGCCACCGAGCCGGTCGTGGTGCCGGGAGACGAGATAGAGGTAGCGCAGACACTCGGTGACCTGGCGCTCCACGAACTCCCGCGGTGCGGCGCTCTTGTCGTCGAAGTGTGTCACCACTTCGGCGTGCAGCGCCTCGCCGAGCAGTTCCTTGAGGTCATCGGCGGATATCCGTGGCTGGCTGGTCATGCTTCTCCTGTCCGAGTGGCGCGGACGCCCGGGGCGCGGACGTCCGGTGGGTCAGCTGCCGGCCGTGAGCCAGGCGTACTTTCCCGACTTCCCGATGGGGATGTGCGTACGGTGTTCGAGCCGGCAGCGCCGCCCGGTCAGTTCACCGATGCCCTGTTCCAGCGCCGCGGTCTGCGCGAGCTCGACCGGCGCACCGTGGAAGGTCGTGTACACCAGCTGTGCCTCGCCCTCGCCGGTCAGCCGCAACTGGTACAGGAAGACGTCCGGCGAGGCCTCGCTGATGCACCGGTCGAGGTCGCCCTGGGCGACGGGCCCGTGCGGAGTGCTGAGCAACTCCTTTTCCCGGCCGCAGAATTGGATGATCTGTCCCGGGTCGGGCGTACCGTCCAGGGTCCGTACGCAGTCGCCCGAGCGGTAGCGGATCAGCGGCATATGGGGATTGCGCACGCTCGACACGATGAGCTGGTAGATCGTGCTGCCGTCGGCGACCGGCTGGAGCTCGACGCTCATCTTGTCGAGGTACGGCCAGTAGGTGCCGTGGCGGTCGCTGTAGTAGAGGTAGCCGAGCTCGGTGCTGCCGAACAGGTCGATGACGGGGCAGTCGAAGTGCTGACGCAGAAAGCGCCGGACGTTCACCGGGGTGTATTCGTAGGCGTGGATGATGCTCGCGGGCGGCGGGAAGTCGTCCCACAGCCCCCATTCGCCGACCTTCCGCACCAGATGCGCCAGGTGGTAGCCGGAGCAGTCGAGGTGGTACCAGCCGCGGGGGTGCGCCTGCCGGGCGGTCCGGATCTCCTCCAGCATCCGCTCCACCTCGGCGCGCTCCCACAGCGCCGGGTCCAGCCGCAGATTGAGGTAGCAGGTCCGCTCGTCGAGCCATCGGTCGTCGAGGGTGGGTACCGGGGCCGGTGCGGTCCCGCGCCGGGCGGCGTTGACCCGCGCCACATGCTCCGTCGCCAGCACCGTGGTCAGCGACACCCGCCGGCAGCCCGATTCCCAGGTGCCGGATATATCGGGGTGTTCGCTCCAGAGCTGGTAGTAGGAGCGCAGCAGGAAGTACGGGGGCCGGATGATCTGCATCCGGGCGTGGTTGGTGCCGGTGGAGAGGACGAACTCCGCCTCTCCGGACTCCAGCGCCGCGGCCAGCCGGGGCGTCATCCAGTTGTCGGGAAAGCCGCGCGCGATCTCCGGCTTGTCGAGTATGGGGAAGTAGCCCTTCGCCAGCGACTCACGGTAGATCGGTATGTCGCGGATCTGCTCGATGACCTCGGCGGTCGGCTGACCATCCATGGAATCCTCGTCGTTGCTGGGACGGCGGTGCCACACGGGGAATGAGGGGCGCGATGCCCGGGAGCGGACGGCGGGCGGCCGGAGTGCTCACCGCCGCCGGCCCGCTCCCGGGCCTCTGCCGGTCGCGATGGTCAGGAGATACAGCCGGCCTTGGGCGTGGCGCTGATGCAGCCGGCCTTCGGGGCGGCGCTGATGCAGCCGTTCTTCGCCGCCTGCTGTGCGGAGTTGGCGGCGAGCCAGTTCTGCCAGACGTTGTCCTGGGCCATCTTCTTGATGAGCTGCTCCATGGGAACCTCCGAGAGAGAGTGCGGAAGACGGACGGGGCACACGGCGCTGACCTGCGCTGATGCCACTGCACTGAAAGTAAAAGTATGACCAAGTGGATGTCAATTAAAGGCAATGTCCAAAAGTGCGGTTGGGCTACCGGTGCGCCAACTTTGGCGGGATCCCGTCGAGATGATCAGCAGCGGAACTACATGACGAGAAGTCAGACGGCGGCGGCCTTCCCGGCGCCGCCGGCTCCGTATTGCGCCGCACGGCGGCCGTCGATCGGGTGACCCGTCGCGCGGGTCCGGAGCCCGGCGGCCGTAGGTGCGGGACGATCCAGCCATCCGCCCATCGGTCCCAGCTCCAGGGGAGTCTGCTGTGCGCATTCTGCTCATCGCCGGCGCGTTCAACAGTCTGACGCAGCGCGTGTACGCCGAACTCGGCGACCACGGACACCAGGTGAGCGTGGAGCTGGTGACGAAGGACACGCCGCTGCCCGAGGTCGTACGCCGCCATACTCCCGACCTGATCGTGGCGCCGATGCTCAAGACGGCCATTCCCCGGGAGGTGTGGTCCGCCCACACCTGTCTGGTCGTGCACCCCGGGCCCGTCGGAGACCGGGGCCCGTCCTCGGTGGACTGGGCGGTGCATCTGGGCGCGGACCGGTGGGGCGTCACGGTCCTGCAGGCCAACGACGAGATGGACGGCGGCGACATCTGGGCCGCGGCGAGCTGCCCCGTCCCCGGCGTGGGCAAGAGCGACCTCTACCGCAACGAGATCGCCGATGCCGCGCTGGAGGCGGTCCTGGCGGCCGTCGCCCGCGTGGCGTCCGGCACCCACCGTCCGCAGCCACAGGCCGAACTGTCCGACGCCGCGAAACCCGGCCGCCCCCGGCCGCCGTTCCGCCAGGACCTGCGCCGGATCGACTGGTGCTCCGACCCCACCGACACCGTCGTACGCAAACTGCGCGCCGCCGACTCCCAGCCCGGTGTACGGGACGAACTCCTCGGCGACACCTGGCATTTGCACGGTGGCCACCCGGAGGACACCCTGACGGGCCGGCCGGGCGAGCTGCTCGCCACCCGATGTGGCGCGATCTGCCGGGCGACGGCCGACGGAGCGGTATGGATCCCGGAACTGCGGCCGCCCCGCGCGCCGGGGGAGCCCGGCACCCTCAAGCTGCCCGCCACGCTGGCGCTGGGCGACCGCCTCCCGCCGCTCCCCGAGGTCCCGGCCCCGCTCGACCCCGGCGACGGCCCCCGGACCTGGACCGACATCCGCTACCGCGAGGAAGGTCCGGCCGGCTTCCTGGAGTTCTCCTTCCCCGGCGGCGCGATGAGCACCGACCACTGCCGGCGCCTGCTCGCCGCCTACCGCCACGCCTGTGCCCGGCCGACCTCCGTGCTGGTCCTCGGCGGGCGCCGGGACTTCTTCTCCAACGGCATCCATCTGCATGTCATCGAGGCCGCCGCCGACCCCGCCGAGGAGTCCTGGGCCAATATCCAGGCCATGGACGATCTGGTGCACGCCGTCCTGACCACCAGCGACCGCCTGGTGGTGGCCGCGCTCGGCGGCAATGCCGCGGCCGGCGGGGCGATGCTGGCCCTCGCCGCCGACGAGGTGTGGTGCCGCGCGGCCGTGGTACTCAACCCGCACTACCGGCTGATGGGGCTCTACGGTTCGGAATACTGGACCTACACCCTGCCGGGCCGGACGGGCCCCGAGGTGGCCGGGCAGCTCACCGCGCGCGCCCTGCCGGTCACCGCCGCCGCAGGAGCGCGGCTCGGCCTGGTGGACCGGATCATCGGCTGCCCCGCACAGGACTTCGCCGCGCAGACCGGACGGCTCGCCGTCCGGCTGGCCTCGGCGCCCACGACGCAGGCTCGTATCGCCACGAAGAAGGCCGACCGGGAACGCGACGAGGCGCACCGCCCGCTCGCCGCCTACCGGGAGCACGAACTGGCGCAGATGCACCGCATCTTCTTCGACCCGGACCAGCCCTATCACGCCCTGCGCCGGGCCTTCGTCCGCAAGGAACCCGCGGCGGCGGCCCCCGCGCACCTCGACTCCTCCCTCGGGGAGGGCTGAGGCTTCCGCACCCGGACCGCTCAGCAGCGGGCCGGTGACCGGCATACGTCGGCCACCGGCCCGCTGCTGAGCGTCAGCTGCGGTGACCGGACTACGCGGTCGGCTGGTACTTGTATCCGATACCGAAAACCGTGCTGATGGAGTCGCGCAGCCCGGGCCCCAGGCGCCGGCGCAGTCGGGCGATATGGACATCGACGGTGCGGTTGCTGGACTGGCAGCTGGGCCAGACGGCGGCCATCAGCTGTTCCCGGGTGAAGGCGCGCCGTGGATGCAGCACGAGGTGCGCCAGCAGATCGAATTCCAGCCGGGGCAGGTCGAGTTGGCGGCCTCTGATGAAGACGGTCCGGGCCGCGGTATCGATCCGGATGGGCTCCGGCCGTGACCGGCCGGCTGTTGCTTCACCGGCCGGTTCCTCGCGCGGTGGCGCCAGGATGATGTGGACCTCGTCCGACGGCAGCCGGTGCACCGATATGGGTTCCAGGGCGTGCAGGGTCAATTGCCACGTGCCGTCAGGGAGCCGGTCGACCGCCAGGGGTGGCCCTTCGCCGGGCCCGGCTGTGGGCGGCCGGCCGAAGTCGGCGTCCGGTCGCAGCGCAAGCGGGGTCGTCGAGGAGTTCATAAACATGATCTGGGCCCATTCCTCTTGCAAAGCAGGCGTGTACGGACAGACATGGCGGTGCTCGACGTTCAAGGGTGCTGAGGTGCTGTGCAGCGATCGCGGCGCGGTCCGGTGTGCGGCCGGGGGGCGACCAGGCACTTGTGGTGCAGGTCCGCCCAGCGGGGCGATCACTCCGTTCCAGCCGCAAGAACGCTCGCGCCCATGCCCGTACCCAGCCATGACGTGGTGTGAAGTCACGGCCTCCGGTCCAGACGAACGCTACATGTGATCGCGCGCTTCCGGAAAGTAGCATCCGCTAATTCGGTTGCTCTTGAGCCGAATTTGTGAGTCGCGGCGCCAACGCGGAGGGTGGCCGGCAGGTTGTGTCCGGGGAGCCGCCGATTCGTTCAACAAGTGCACCGGGAATTCATTGAATGTTGTTGCTTCGGCGCCCTCGCTGCCGGGTGGTGGACGTGGCTGTCCGGGCTGGCGCGCTCCTCGCTCGGCGATGGGCTCCTTCCGGCCTTGGTGGCTGGAAGGTGTCGGTGAACCGGGCGGCCGCCCTCGCGAGTTGTGGGCGGGGGTCGGGCCGGGGAGGGGCTCGCCCGCCGGGGGTGTGGCGCACCGCGGCCCGCCCGTGTCCCCGTGAGGGTGCGGCCATGGAAACGATGGATACGGAGGGGTAATCAGCAACGATGTGCACTTGTGGAGGGTCTGTGAACACATGAATATGCCAAATAAATGCCCTGTGGCGAACGAAGTGGCAAAGTGGAGGGCTCCTGAAGAGTGGGTCGAGAAGTTGTTTCTCTTTCAATCTCATCGAGACTAAAAGGTGCGGAACCAGATATTCCAGGCGGCTTGTTTTCGCAATGAGTTGATGATGAGTAGGGTGTGGCCGCTGTCACTTGACCGGTGGCAGGGGTCCAGCTGAATTCGGCGCAGCTGGAATGCCGTGTGGGGGAAGACGCCTTCGTGACCGGGAGGGGACCATGGCGGCCGGCTCTTTCGAGGGGCAGTACGTGTGGAGTCCAGCGGCCGATGACCGGGCGCTGGCGCGCGCGTGTATGGACGTCAGGGCCGGGCGGTACTTGAGCGCGCACGAGGTTCTGCAGGAAACCCGGGAGGATTTCGAGGTGCGGGCCCACCGGTCCCTGGTGCTGGCGTCCGTGGCGGCCGATTCGGACCTGGCCGAGCGCTGGCTGGCCGAAGAGCCGGGGCCGGAGGCGGCACTGCTCTGGGCCCGGGTGGCGATGCTCCGGGCCCTGCGCATGGCCGACGCCGGTGACCGGCGGCAGGGCGCCCTGGCGCGGATAGCGCAGTCGGCGTGCGAACGGGCCGCGAAGCTCGTCCCCGACGACCCCACCCCGTGGGTGGCCCAGCTGGCGCTGACCCGCCTCGACCGCCCTCAGGACCCCGCACCGCAGGGGCTGCTCACTGCGCCGGCCGGCCCGTGGTACCTCTTCGCGCACATCCTCCGGCTCGACCCCTGGCACCGTGAGGCGCACCACCGCTTCCTGTCGTTCTTCTTCACCCGCTACGGCGGTTCGTCCAGCGCGAGCTGGGACGTGGCCGCGTTCCTGAGCCAGCGGGCCCCGGCCGCCTCACCGCTGCGGCTGCTGCCGCTGGTGGCCCTGGTCGAGGACTACAACCCGTCCGCGCTGCTCGCGGACCACACGTGGGAGCAACCCCAGTGGATCACCACCGCGATGGGCATCTACCACAACTGGTTTCCGCAGGTTGCCGGTTACCGCTTCACCCCGGTGCTGGATCTGGCGTATCTGGCACATGCGCTCTTCATGGCGAAACGTGAATTCGAGGCGCGGGAAGTCTTCACCGCGATGGGGCCCTATGCCTCGCGTATGCCCTGGAGTGCATTCGGCGACCCCGAGGAGCAATTGACGAAAGCCAGGCGCTCTTGCGGGCTCCCCGTTCCGCATGGCGGCTGATTCACCGGCAGGCCGGTGGCGGCATGAATTTCTCGCCGCAGAAGGAAACCCGTTCCACACCATCCGTTCGAACAACTCAGCCCGGTCCATTCACCCCCGGTTCCCCCCAGAAAGGTTTCGGTTGTGTCCGAGCGTACATCCCCAGCTCGCTCGAAAAACCCCCACGCGGCAGATCCCGTCACCCTCGACGACGATGCCACGCTCCATGCCATGGGCTATCCGCGGAAACTCACCCGCAGATTCCGCGCGTTCGACAATTTTGCCATTTCCTTCACCATCATCAATATCATTTCCGGCATCTTCTCCTCCTTCGGGTTCGGGATGAACGCCGGCGGTCCGCGGATCCTGATCTTCGGCTGGATCGGCGTATCGATCATGGTGCTGTTCGTCGGCGCCGCCATGGGGGAGATCGCCTCCGCCTACCCGACGAGCGGCGCGCTCTACTTCTCGGCCGGCAAGCTGGCCAAGCGGCACCAGGGCGCCTGGTCCTGGTACACGGGCTGGCTGAACTTCGTCGGCCAGGTCGGCGGCACCGCCGCCACCAACTTCGCGGCCGCCACCTTCATCCAGGCGTTCATCGCCATGCAGTGGCCGTCCTACGAGTCGACACCGCAGCAGACGGTCGGCATCACCGCGGCCATCCTTCTCGTCCAGGCGCTGGCCAACACGTATACCGTGCGCCTGGTCGCGGTGGTGAACCGGATTTCCGTGTGGTGGCTGCTGATCGGCATGGTGGTGATCGTCGGCGCACTCACCGTGATACCCGACCACCATCAGCCGCCGTCGTTCGCGCTGCACTTCGCCAACAACACCGGCTTCACACAAGCGATTTACGGCGGAATGCTGGGTCTGCTCGTCACCAGCTGGACGTTCACCGGTTTCGACGGCAGTTTCCACATGTCCGAAGAAACGGTGAAGGCGACGGTCAACGCGCCCCGGGGCATCATGCGGGCGATCAGCTGCTCCGCGATCACCGGACTGATCCTCATGCTCGCGCTGGTGTATGCGATCCGTGACTATGGGCATGCGGCGAGTGCCGAAGCGCCGCCGGTGCAGATTCTCGTCGACGCGCTCGGCCAAAACACCGCCAGCTTCCTGCTGTTGATCGTTATCGGCGCCATGCTGTTCTGCGGGCTCGCCAACATGACCAGCAATACCCGGCAGATCTTTGCCTTCTCCCGCGACGGCGCGATGCCCGGCTCCCGGTGGTGGCATTCCGTCTCCGCGCGCACCCGTACCCCCGTCAAGGCCGTCTGGCTCGCCGCGGTCTGCCCCCTGGTACTGGTGCTGCCCGGCTGGTGGTCGCACACCGCCTTCACCGCGGTGGTGAGCGTCAATGTCGTCGGGCTGTTCCTCGCCTACGCCGTGCCCATCTTCCTGCGGCTCCGGCTCGACGGCTTCCAGGCCGGTCCGTGGAACCTCGGGCGCTACGGCAAGCCCGTCGCGGCGATCGCGGTGACCTGGATCCTGATCAGCAATGTGCTGTTCATGCTGCCCCAGGCGTCCCCGATCACCCCCGACTCGTTCAACTATGCGCCGATCGCGCTGGCCGTGGTGCTGATCATCGCCACCGTGTGGTGGTTCGCCACCGCCCGGCAGCGCTTCCAGGGACCGGTCAGCTACGGCCGCCCCGACGAGGTCGCCGCCATGGACCTGATCTAGAGCCGGTCCCCACCGACTTGATCCAGTCCGATGGCCGGGCGTGGGCGGGTCCGCCGGAGCACGTCCTCCGGCGGGCCCGCCCCGCCCCCCGTCACCGGCTCCGCACCGTTCCCGTTCACTCCCGCCTCCTGACCCCACCAGAAGGGACGAACACCCGGCATGCCCACCCTTGGCAACGCTCCGGATCCACAGCCCGTCACCGGCGAACTCACCGTCAGCACCGCCTCGTTGGACGACTGGCACCAGGTGGCCCAATGGGCCGCCGACGAAGAGTGGAACCCCGGACGCGGTGACACCGCCTGCTTCCACCCCACCGACCCCGCCGGATTCTTCATCGGCCGCCGCGCCGGACAGACCGTCTCCGCGGTCTCGGTCGTCAACTACTCGGACGCCTATGCGTTCCTGGGCTACTACCTCGTCCACCCCGACCACCGCCGGCAGGGCCTGGGCCTCGCCACCTGGCGTGCCGCCTTCCCGCACGCCGGTGCCCGGACCGTGGGTCTCGACGCGGTCCCCGCCCAGCAGGACACCTACCGGCGCGCCGGGTTCGCCCCCGCCTACGAGACCATCCGCTACGCCGGACGCCCCACCGGCCCCGGGACCCCGGCGCCGGGCGTCGTCCCCGTCACCCGTGCGCATCTCGACGCCCTCGCCGACTACGACCGGCGCTGCTTCCCCGCCGACCGCCGTGCCTTCGTCACCCGCTGGCTGACGGCCCCCGGCCACACCGCCCTCGCGTATCTGCGCGACGGTGCGATCGCGGGCTACGGCGTGCTCCGCCCGGCCCGCACCGGTCACCGCATCGGCCCGCTCTTCGCCGACACCACCGCGGTCGCCGAAGCGCTCTTCGACGCCCTCGCGGCGTCCGCCGACCCGGCCGACGAGATCTTCCTCGACGTCCCCGGCCCCCGGCACGCCGCCCACACCCTGGTCACCTCCCGCGGCCTGACCCCGCGGTCGCAGACCGTGCGGATGTACACCGGCCCGGTGCCACCGGCGGAGCACGAGCGGACCTTCGGCGTCACCAGTCTCGAACTCGGCTGAGCGAGCGGGCCGTTACGCGGTGACGGCCCTGCCTCGCACCCCCACCGCCCGCTCGATCTCCGCCGTCGGGAAGGGTGTCCGCTTGCTCTCGGTGAGGAAACGGCGGTGGAAGTCGCCCAGGACGACGGCCGGGCGGGCGTGCCGGTCGATGAGGGCGGCGGTCTCGGGCGGGAGGCCGCCGGGCCGTCGTCCGGCGATCCAGTCGCGCAGGAAGACGTCGCGCTCCGTGTCGCCGCGCACACCGTCGAGCAGGTGGTGACGGAGCAGGTGCGTCGCGGTATGGCAGTGGTCGTACGCGAGGTGGTCCGAGAGGAACGCGGCCTCATCGGCCGAAAGGTCGAAGCGGGAGCTCAGGGCCAGCCCGAAGTCGGCGAAGTAGAGCCGGCGGCCATCGGTCAGGATGTTGGCGAAGTGGGCGTCGAAGTGGACGAGTCCGCGAGCGCGCAGAAAGGCGGTCCCGCGCGCCAGGGCCTCCGCCACCCAGGGGTAGGGCGAGCCGATGCCGCTCTCCGTCACACCGGCGCGGTGGTCGGCCAGCCATCCGGCGAGGGTGTGCGGCACATGTTCCAGGAAGAGCACCAGGCTGGACGAGGACCGTCCGAGGGCCTCCAGCCGTTCGCGCACTGCCGGTGATCCCTCCCAGTGCGCGACGGCCCCCTCCAACCCGCCGAACTCGTCGGTGAATCCTTCGGGAGGGGAGTCGGGCAGCACCCGCCAGTGATACATCAGCGGGAAACCCGCGTACGCGTTCCCGAGCACCCAGTGGGTGGTCATGGTGTGCACCGCAAGTTCCCGCCAGGCACCGAACCCGGCCGAGCCCGCCCCGTACTGGTAGAACAGCGGCAGCCCGAAGACGTTCGCCGTCGAGCGCACATGCTCCGGCCGCAGCTCGATATCCGTCAGGGGGACCCGTTTGACGAAGACGCGCACCCCGTCGACGTCCAGCTCCGCCGATCTGCCGCCGATACCGGACCCGAGCGGGACGGCGGATGCCACGACCTCCTGGAGCCGGTGGTCGCTCAGCAGGGAGAGTTGTGTGGCCACGGTCCCGTAACCCGCCAGGCGCGCGGCACACAGCGGTTCCCGGTCATCCATCGTCAGCTCCTCGCCGCCCGCACCAGGGCTTCGGCGATCGTACGCACGGGACCGGCCCCGCGCGCCACTCCTGCGCGGGGCCGGCACCCACCGGCCTGGCCGCCGGTCCGCTCAAGCACCGACCGTGCCGTCGATGGCCTCGCGCAGGAAGTCCGCATGGCCGTTGTGGCGGGCGTACTCATGGATCAGATGCAGCATCACCACGCGCAGCGAGACATGTTCGCCCCAGCGGGGCTGATAGCCCGTGACGTCGAGCGAGGCGGCCTCCTGCTCGATGCGGCGGGCGTGTGCCACCTCCGTCTGCCAGGCGTCGAACGCCTCCGCGCGGGTGGACCTGCTCGCGTCGTACGCCACTTGGAAGTCGCCCTCGGCCGACCAGACGAGCGGGATGTCCTCGCCGTTGATCACCCGGCGGAACCAGGTGCGTTCCACCTCGGCCATGTGCCGCACCAGGCCGAGCAGGGAGAGCGTGGAGGGCGGGCTCGACCGGCGCCTGAGGTCCTCGTCGGAGAGGCCGTCGGTCTTCATGGCGAGCGTGGCCCGGTGGAAGTCGAGATAGGAGCGCAGGGTCTCCCGCTCGCCGGCGCGGACGGGCGGGGAGATGCGTTCGGTGGTCACGGAGGATTCCTTTCCGCGGCGAGTCCCCGGGCAGGTCTCGGCCGGTGCGGTGTCGCGGCGCTGAGAGGCGTCATGGTGGTGGGAGCCGTCCACGGGCGCACGGTCCGGAGGAGGGCGCGTGGCCCGTGGCGGGAGACGCTCTCCCTGAGCGCTCCGGAGCATGCCGGGAAGGCGGCGGTCGAGGCGATCTTCCCCAGCGCTCCGGGCCGCCGCAAGGGGTTTATCCGCGGCCGTGGTGGGCGGACGGAGGATGCCCGGGCCAGGGCCCGCCCGGCACAGCGGTTTCCGGCCTCCGGCACCTGGTCCTCACGGACGACTGATCCGGGCCGACGCTCAACTCCGCGCGCCGGGCGGCCTCTTACGAGCGGACGCCCGACGGCACGCACCACGCGCGCGGGCCCGCCAGTCCGTGGACGGCGCACCAGGGCACACCGTCCGCGGAGCAGGCTGCCCTCCGCGCTCTCCGTCCGCCGCTCAGCCGGCGGCACTCACGGCAGATACCGCTCGATGGCGCCGGGTCCTTCCTCAGCGATCAGGCGCCTGGCCCATTCCAGGCTCGCGGGGGTGGGTTCGCGCCCGGACGCCTTCACCAGGTCCTCCGGGTCATAGGGCCGCTCGCTACCGGTGTACAGCTGAGTCGGCCGCCGCTCGGCCGCCTGCTCCCTGCCATTGCTCGTCACAGGGTCCTCCTCTGTCCGCGCCCGCCGAGTCGCCGGGACCTCGCTTGGTTCCATCATGGGACCGCCTCCGAACACCCGCACGATGTGCGCCGGGCCGGCCCTCGCCACCGCGCCCGCCGCCGGTCACCGGGCCGGCCGCGGAACCCCGGAATAGTGCGGCGGAAACGCCTGCTCCGTCCAGATCGTCTTCCCGTACGGCGTGTAGCGCGTCCCCCAGCGCTGCACCAGCTGCGCGACGATGAACAGCCCCCGTCCGCCCTCGTCGTCGCTGGCGCTGTGCCGCAGGTGGGGCGAGGTATGGCCGGTGTCCGACACCTCGGTCAGCAGGGTCCGGTCGCGCAGCAGCCGCAGATGCACCGGCCCCGAGGCATGCCGTACGGCATTGGTGACCAGCTCGCTGACCACGAGTTCGGTCGCGTAGGACAGCTCCGTAAGGCCCCACTCCCGCAGCTGCCCGGTGGCCAGCTCACGGGCCTTGCCCACGGCGGCCGGTTCCGCGGGCAGCTCCCAGGCCGCCACCTGCCCGGCATCCAGCTCACGGGTGCGCACCAGCAGCAGCGCCGAGTCATCGGCGGCCGGGCCGTCCGGCAGCAGCTCGGCCAGCGCGTGGTCACACAGCTCGTCCAGCGGACGGCGGTGCTCGCCCAGCACCCGGCCAAGGGTGTCCAGCCCCTCGTCCACGTCATGGTTCCGGGCCTCGACCAGCCCGTTCGTGAACAGGGCCAGCAGACTGCCGACCGGCAGCTCGATCTCCAGGGATTCGAACGGCAGGCCCCCCAGGCCCAGTGGCGGGCCCGCCGGAAGATCCGGGAAGGACACACCGCCCTCCGGGTCGACGACGGCCGGCGGCAGATGCCCGGCCCGCGCCATGGTGCACCGCCGTGAGACCGGGTCGTAGACCGCATAGAGGCAGGTCACACCGGTGGCCACATCGTCCGTGCCGATGTCCGTGCCGACCGTGGCCGCCTGCTCCTCGGCGGTCTGTTCCACCAGGTCGTCCAGCCGGCCCAGCAGCTCGTCGGGGGCCAGGTCCAGCCGGGCCAGGGCGCGGACCGTCGTCCGCAGCCGCCCCATGGTCGCCGCCGCCTGGAGGCCATGGCCCACCACGTCCCCGACGACCAGCCCGACCCGGGTGCCCGAGAGCCCGATGACGTCGAACCAGTCACCGCCGACCCCGGCCCGGTCATCGCTGGGCAGATAGCGGTAGGCCAGATCGACGGCGGACGGCGCCGCCAGATGCTGGGGCAGCAGATTGCGCTGGAGGGTCAGCGCGGCGGTGTGCTCCCGGGCGAAGCGGCGGGCGTTGTCCAGGCACACCGCCGTCCGGGTGACCAGCTCATCGGCGAGTTCGATCTCGCCCTTGTCGAAGGGCGTCATGGGGGCGCCGCGGCGGAAGGTGACCAGGCCCATCGGGGTGCCCCCGGCCCGCAGGGGCACGACGATGGTGTTCTCGTCGCGCACCATCCCGCCGGAGGACATGCTGCGGTACTGGAGGGAGCCGGGCGGGTACTCGACGCGGTGCGGGCTGTGCGGGGGGCCGTCCGGACCGGCCTGGGCTGAGCGGGCGGCGACCCGCACCAGCGTGGGCAGTGGACCGCCGGCCGCTTCCGGCTCTTCGCCGTTCAGCACGGACTGCATCAGGTCGACGGTGACCGTGGTCGCGAACCCCGGCACCGCCACCTCGGTGATCTCCCGGGCGGTGACGGTCATATCGAGTGTGGTGCCGATCCGGGCGCCGGCCTCCACCAGGAGGTTCAGCCGGCGCTGCGCCTGGTAGCGGCCGGTGATGTCGAAGGCGTCCTCGCACACCCCGAGCACCTGTCCGTGGGCGTCCTGCAGCCGGTAATAGGAGCAGGACCAGACGTGATCGGGCCCCGGGTCGGAGGGCTGCTGGCCGACGAAGTGCAGATCGAGGATCGGTTCGCCGGTGTCGATGACGTGGTGCATCACCGCGTCGAGGGTGCGCGGATACCCCTCGGTCATGAACTCGCCGTCCGGGTACAGCTCATCGGCGCGGGCACCGAGGAACTCCCGCAGCGGCAGCCCGACCTCCCGGGTGTACGCGGCGTTCGCCCAGGTCAGCCGCAGATCGGTGTCATAGATGCCCAGGCCCACCGGGGACTGGGTGGCCAGACCGTGCAGCATCGCCTGGCGGGACTCCCACATCCGGTGGGCCTCCAGTTCGGCCGCCACCAGGACACGGGCCGGCTGGGGGCCGGAGCCCGCGGACACCTTGGCGAGCGGGCAGATCATGGCCGCCATCCGCACCAGCCGGCCGTTCCGGTGCCGCACCGTGAGCTCGCGGTCGCCGCTCAGTGACTCCTCCGGTGCCTGCCCGGCCCCCTTGACGGCGGGCGGCACCAGCGTCTCCAGGGGCTGCCCGACGATCTCCTCCGGCAGATATCCGAGGAGCCGCTGGGCCGCCGGGCTCCAGCCGATGATCAGGTCCTGGGCGTCCAGAACCGCTGTGGCCGCCCTGGTGACGTCGAGGGGACCACGGAAGTCGGCGCTCTCCGCCGCGTTCCATGCGTTCATGGCATCAGCCCAGCCCGGTTCAGTATCTACAGCATCGAGCCTGATCAAGACCGGCACAACTGCGCTGCCGCCGGGGGACGCGCCCTTGGTGCGGCCCCGCCCCGTCGCTGGCAGAGTGGGAAGGGGCGCTGAGCAACAGGAGGCAGATGTCATGTCGGCCCATGGCCCCGTCACCGCGGTACGCGGCGCTCCCTGCTGGGTCAGCCTGATGGCCCGCGATCTGGAGGCCGCGCAGGATTTCTACACCGCGGTCCTGGGCTGGCGGTTCCGCCCGGCGAGCCTCGGAGAGGAGTTCTGCATCGCGATAGCCGACGGGCAGCCGGTCGCCAGCATCGGTGCCCTCGCCCAGAGCTTCCAGGTCGCAGTGGCCTGGACCTCTTATTTCGCGGTGGAGAACGCCGACGACACCGCCGACCGGATCCGTGAGCGCGGGGCGACCGTCGCCGTCGGCCCGCTCAAGCTCGGCCCCGGACGCGCCGCCCTCGCCGCCGACCCCGACGGCGCCACCTTCGGCTTCTGGGAGGGCCAGACCCTGGCCTGGTCGGTCGGACAGGGCAACGCCCCGGCCTGCCTCGAACTGCGCACCCGTGACGCCTTCGCCGCCGCCATCTTCTACGCCGAGGTCTTCGGCTGGGCCTCCGAGGAGCCGGGCGGCTGCGATGTGACCTACGAACACGACCAGGTGATCGTCCGCGACGGGACGCACATTGTCGCCACCCTGCGCGGCGGCGCCGTCGAGTCCGCCCCGGACCCGAGGGTGCGGCCCCGCTGGCACGTCCACTTCCCGGTCCGCGACATCGAGAAGGTGACGGCCACCGCGGTGACCGCCGGCGGAACCGTCACCCCCGTGACCCCGACCGCGGACGGCGAGGGCAGCCAGGCCGTCATCCGCGACCCCGACGGCGGCCTGTTCACCGTCACCTCTACCTGACGCCGACGGCCGGTTCCCGGCCCCGCCACGGCCCCTCTCCGCCGAGGCGGCCTCCGTTCACCGGCCTTTCCCCGCCTCCGTCACCGGCCCTTCTCCGCCTCCAGCGGCGCACACCACGACGACTGTTTCTGCCCGCCGACCCGGCCGCAGAAGCCCGCCTGGGTGGGCCTGCCCGCACCGTCGATGTGCTGCACGGACAGCAGTTTGTCCAACGGGACCTGGCGGTCCACATCGCCGCCGAAGCTGATGATGCCGCTCTCCCCGTCGAGCGCCTCGTCCCCGTGGACACCGCTGATCGCATGCCAGACGGCGGGGGGTGTCAACGGCATCTGCGCGGCGTCCTCGCGCAGTTGCTTGACCGCGTTGATGTACAGCTTCACGGCGTCAAAACCGAGCGCCGCATGGCCGTCGAGCGAGGAGCTCGCGACCTGGGCGCACTCCTCGGGGAACAGCCGGCCCAGCTCCGCGTAGAGCTCGCTGGTGTCATCGCAGTGTGCCGAGCCCAGCGTGAAGTCCAGGAAGTCGTAAGGGATCCCGGGGTAGTGCTGCCGGCGGTCCGTGTCGGCGGCCAGCCGGGCCACATCGTCGCCGCCGAGGAGTGTGGGCGGATCCGAGTTGCAGGACTCGTTGACGCCGCCGAGCAGCGACTCGAAGTCCTCCGAGCGGCCCGCGAAGAACACCACGCCCGGGTAGGAACAGCTCCGTTGGCCGACCGTCCCGGCGCCGGGGGCGTCCGACGAGGGGTCCGCGCCCGGTGGCGGGGGCGGGGTGAAGGAGGTCTTCTCCACCGTGAACCCGCGGGCCCGGAAGCGCCGGGCGACATCGTCGCTGAGGGTCTTGCTGTAGGTGTCGCTGGGATCGGCGGAGCCGATGATCCGGACCTGCCGGGCCGGCTTCTTCCTGCCCTGTTCCACGACATGAGCGGCGTAGGCGGCGGCGACCTCCGCCTCCCGGGTGTTCTGCGGCGAGACCTGGAAGTACATGGGGGACTGCCGCACGAGCGAGTCCGCGGACAGCGTGGTGGCCACCATGGGCAGCCCCGCCGCGGTGAGCTTCCGGATCGTCCGGTTGGTGGCCTCCCGGCTCTGGTCGAGTCCGGTGACGCCGACCAGGGACGGATCCTGCCGCTTGAGCCCCTCCAGGATCTCCACCACCCGTGTGCCGAAGCGCATGCCCGACCCGGCGTTGGCGGGGAAGAGGCGCAGGATCGGCTCCGCGGCGCCGGAGCTGCGCAGCTGCCGGGACTGTGCGCTCGCCGCGCCCTGCAGCGCCTCGCGCCCGTAGGCGAGCTGCCCGGTGGACTTCCCCGAGACGCTGAGCAGCGCCGACAGATGGACGAGGGTGACGAACGGGCGTTCCGGCGCCGCGCGATGTGCCTCCTCGGCACGGGCGTTCTGGGCGTAGATGGTCCGGAGGGTCTTGTTGAGCAGCGGGTCGGGGGAGTGGAAGGTGAATCCGTTCCGTGCCACCCCGATGCACTCGCCGGTCTCCGCGGTGCGCAAGGTGTCCGCGTCGTCCTCGAAACGGTGCAGACCGCAGTGTGCCTGCCGGTAGTCGCTCTCCCGGCTCAGTATCAGCCCGCCCGCCCCCAGCAGCGCGACGACCACCCCGCACGCCGCCGCCACCGACACCACCCGGCGCGCCCACAAAGGCGGTTCGGGAATCCGCAGCCGGGCGTCCTGGGCGACCTCCAGCCGCCGCGTCAGCTCATAGCTCTCGTCGGAGGGCGGCAGCAGCCGCGGAACGGTGACCGGCAGATACCAGGGCGCGCGGTTACGGGCCCGGCCCTGGTGCAGAAAGGTGTCCCGCCAGCCGCCGTAGAGCCGGTCGGCGAGCTCCCACAGCGAGCTGTGGCCCCAGTCGGCGCGGATCCGGGTGCCTTCGGCGGGCGGCTCGGCGCCACAGCTGATGACCAGCAGCGGGTCGAAGGCGCCCGTCTCGTTGCGTACGTCGATGATGGTCTGCAGCAGCGGATAGCCGCAGTTGTCCGCGGTGGCGCCGTCGAGCAGCGCCACACAGTACGGCGGTGCGCCGGGCGGTACGGGGCCGCCAGAGGCGTCGGCGGAACGCGACCCGCAGATCCTCCAGAAAGGCGTTGACCATCAACTTGCGTAATTGTTCCGGGTCTTCGACCTGGTGATGGGGCGCCGTCAGCCGCTCGGCGAACCCGATGAAGGTGCCCGGGTCGCGCGGCGCGAGATAGGGCTGGTTGAGCAGCCAGCGGTACTCGCGGCCCAGCCCGCGGCGGACCCGGAACCAGGCGAGCGGAAAGACATGGACGGCGAACAGCCAGACCCACCACGGCACCTTGCCGTCCACCGCGAGCTCGGTCTCCGGGGAGCGCAGCAGCCCGAACAGCCGCCGGCGCCGGAACTCCCGCTCGCGCAGCCCCTGGAGCAGTGTGTGGTCGTTGCCCTCCATACTGCCGGCGTACGGGGAGCCGCCGGCCGCCCCGGCCTGCGTCAGCCAGTTGACCAGGCCGAACCTGCGGAAGCGGACCCGTCCGTCGCTGCCGTGGACACTGAGGGCGAAGCCCTGCGCCAGCCGCTCCAGTGTGCGGCGCACCGCCTCGACGGATTCCGGGGCCGGGGGCGGTGAGCAGGCCTGGAGGTCGTGCAGACAGTGCGGTACCCGCCGGGGATCGGCGTGGCTGAGGAAGTAGCTGATGCCCTTGGCGAGCGGAGTGTGGTCTTCCCCGCTCACCAGACAGATCACCGGCAGGCCTTCACGCCCCTGCGCCACTCCGCGGTGCCGCACCGGCTCCGGACACTCCCGGCGCCGTGGCCTGCGCACCAGATCGGCTATCAGACGCAGGAGATGCCCGGCTCCGCGGAAGACGGGGATATTGGAATCGAGTTCGTTCGACGCCATGATGTCCCTGAGGAAGGGTCGGAGTAGGGCCGGTATTCTGACACCGCTCCGCGGGCGGTCGCTATGGTTCCGCCACACTCAGGGTCCCGTACGCTCACCGGCCCCGCTCTCCTTCGCCGTTGAAGGGGGCGGGGCCGGTCGCGCAGTGGATTCCTCGCGTCAGTTCAGCGCGTCACCGCCGGCCGCGCCGGGGTCCTGGGCACCCGCTCCCGGGTCTTCCGCTCCGGCGCCCGCACCCGGGTCGCCCGCTCCCGCGCCGGCGTTGCCGGCACCGGCGTTCCCGGCTCCCGCGTTCCCGGCACCGGCGTTCCCGGCTCCCGCGTTGCCGGCTCCCGCGTTGCCGGCACCGGCGTTTCCCGCGCCGGCGTCGCCGCCGCCCGCGCCATTGCCGCCGGCCGCGCCGTTGTCACCGCCGTTGTCGCCGCCGCCGGCACCGCCGCCCCCGGCGCCGATCTCCGCACCCGTGGCCTTGAGCGCGTCGGTGACCGGCTGGAAGAAGGTCTCGCCGCCCGAGGTGCAGTCGCCGCTGCCGCCGGAGGTCAGCCCGACCGCCGAGTCCTCGGAGAACATCGCGCCGCCGCTGTCGCCGGGCTCCGCGCAGACATCCGTCTGTATGAGGCCGTTGACGATGTCGCCGTTGCCGTAGTTCACCGTCGCGTCAAGACCGGTGACGGTGCCGTCGCTGAGGCCGGTGGTGCTGCCCGAGCGCTGCACCTTCATACCGACGGCGGCCTCCGCGGCCTTGGTGATCTCCTGGGTGCTGCCGTTCTGCAGGTCGACCGCGCTCTGCGGCTGTGCGTTGGCGTCGTCGTAGGTGACCAGTGCGAAGTCGGTCTTCGGGAACTTGGAGTCGGACACCGTGCCCAGCGGCTGGCTGCCGCCCTGGTCCGCGGTCCAGGTCTTGGAGTCGTTGCCGCAGTGACCGGCCGTCAGGAAGGCCGGTGCGCCCTTGACCGTGACGTTGAAGCCCAGTGAGCAGCGGGCGTTGCCGCCGAAGATGGCACTGCCGCCGATCGGCCCGGCGGCCTGCCCGCCGCCTCCGGCACCGCCGTCGCCCGCGCCACCCGCGGCGTCCCCGGCCCCTCCTGCCGCGTCTCCGGCGCCACCTGCGGCGTCTCCCGCTCCGCCCGCGGCGTCCCCGGCACCGCCCGCGGCGCTGCCGGCCGCGCCTCCCGCCGCGCTTCCCGCGTCCCCGCCGTCGTACCGCTTGAACTCACCCTGGGACCGCTTGACGGTCACCATGCCCTCGCCCATGCCGTTCGTGGTCTTGGTGAGGGTGGCCATCTTTGCGCCGGTGACGGTTCTGTCGGCGACCACCACGATCTTGTTGGTCTTCGGGTCGATCGACCAGGCCGTGCCGGGCACCGAGGCGTTGTCGCGCAGGGTCTTCGCACCGGACTTCAGCGCGGTCATGCTGTTCTGCACGACCTTGGCGACGGCGCCCTTGGCCTTGACGCTCGCGGCGTCGTCCTCCGACAGGACGTTCATGACCAGGTGGCCGTTCGAGCTGTCCAGGTACCAGCCCGCGCTCTGGTCCCCGAGGTCCGCCTTCAGGGACGTCGCCAGCTGCGTGGCCGAGTGGGCGCTGAGCGTCTTCAGGGCCGCCGGCTGGTCCGTGCTCGCGTTGGCGTTGGGGAGCAGGATCGCTGCGGCCGCGACGGCTCCCACACCGGCGGTGGCGATGGCGCCGGTCCGCAGGCGCTTGTTCACATGTCGGTGGCTCAATTCACTGACCTCCAGGGACGCACAGGAACGAGGCACACGGGCGACCGCGGTGCGTCGCGTCAGCACCCGTGTGTGGTGCTCACCCAGTCCTACGTAGCCGCGTGCACCCCGGTCTCACGGCCACTCAAGCTGTGATGAATTCCGACGCTTGCGGAGGCGAACGTTTACACTCCCGGGCCCGCCGTCGCCCCTGCGCGGAGGGGGCGTAAAGGGCAGCTGTGGCCGCGCTTAAGAAATCCTCGATGGACCTCGCGCCCGACGTACGGAAGATTTCCTGACGAAGATCGGGCGGCCGAGGCGGGCCCCCGGCAGGTCACTGACGTACGGGAGCCGCTGCGGTGAAGGCACTGGTCAAGCAGAAGACGGAGCCGGGTCTCTGGCTCATGGACGTGCCGGAGCCGGCCATCGGCCCGGGGGATGTGCTGATCAAGGTGCTGCGCACCGGCATCTGCGGCACGGATCTGCACATCCGGTCGTGGGACGGCTGGGCGCAGAACGCCGTGACCGCCCCGCTGACGATCGGCCATGAATTCGTCGGCGAGGTGGTGGAAACCGGCCGTGATGTGGCCGAGATCAAGGCCGGCGACCTGGTCAGCGGTGAGGGCCATCTGGTCTGCGGCAAGTGCCGCAACTGTCTGGCCGGCCGCCGCCATCTGTGCCGCGCCACCGTCGGCCTCGGCGTCGGCCGGGACGGTGCCTTCGCCGAGTACGTCGCGCTGCCCGCCACCAACGTCTGGGTGCACCGCGTCCCCGTGGACCTCGACATCGCCGCCGTCTTCGATCCGTTCGGCAACGCCGTGCACACCGCGCTGTCGTTCCCGCTGGTCGGCGAGGATGTGCTGATCACCGGCGCGGGGCCGATCGGCATCATGGCGGCGGCCGTCGCCCGGCACGCCGGGGCCCGCAATGTCATGATCACGGACGTCAGCGAGGAGCGCCTCGCCCTGGCCCGCAAGGTCGGCGTCAGCCTCGCCCTCAATGTCGCCGAGGCGACCATCGCCGACGGCCAGCGCGAACTGGGCCTGCGCGAGGGCTTCGACATCGGGCTGGAGATGTCCGGCCGGCCCGAGGCGATGTGCGACATGATCACCAACATGACGCACGGTGGCCGGATCGCGATGCTCGGCCTGCCGTCCCAGCAGTTCCCCGTCGACTGGTCCCGGATCGTCACCTCCATGATCACGATCAAGGGCATCTACGGCCGGGAGATGTTCGAAACCTGGTACGCGATGTCCGTGCTGCTCGAAGGCGGCCTCGACCTCTCGCCCGTGATCACCGGCCGCTATGCCTACCAGGACTTCGACGCCGCCTTCGACGACGCCGCCAGCGGCCGCAGCGGCAAGATCATTCTCGACTGGACTGCTTGATTTCTGGCTCGGTTCGCCTCTCGGGCGCGACCGCCTCACCCGCCCCACGCACCTTAAGGAGCCCTCATGCTCGATTCCGTACGCAACGAACTGCGCGGCACCCTCGACGAGATCCGCGCCGCCGGTCTGCACAAGCCCGAGCGCGTCATCGGCACCCCGCAGTCCGCCACCGTCGCGGTCACCGCCGGCGGCAACCCCGGCGAGGTCCTCAACTTCTGCGCCAACAACTACCTCGGCCTCGCCGACCACCCCGAGGTCATCGCGGCCGCCCACGAAGCGCTCGACCGCTGGGGCTACGGCCTCGCCTCGGTCCGCTTCATCTGCGGCACCCAGGAGGTCCACAAGGAGCTGGAGCAGCGGATCTCCGGCTTCCTGGGCCAGGAGGACACCATCCTCTACTCCTCCTGCTTCGACGCCAACGGCGGTGTCTTCGAGACCCTGCTCGGCCCGGACGACGCGGTGATCTCCGACGCCCTCAACCACGCCTCCATCATCGACGGCATCCGCCTGTGCAAGGCCCGCCGCTTCCGCTACGCCAACCGCGATCTGGCCGATCTGGAACGCCAGTTGAAGGAGGCGGGCAGCGCCGGCCGCAAGCTCGTCGTCACCGACGGTGTGTTCTCCATGGACGGCTATGTGGCGCCGCTGCGTGAGATCTGTGACCTGGCCGACCAGTACGGCGCCATGGTGATGGTCGACGACTCGCACGCGGTCGGCTTCGTCGGCCCCGGCGGCCGCGGCACCCCCGAGCTGCACGGGGTGATGGACCGCGTCGACATCATCACCGGCACCCTCGGCAAGGCCCTCGGCGGCGCCTCCGGCGGCTATGTCGCGGCCCGCGCCGAGATCGTCGCGCTGCTGCGCCAGCGCTCGCGCCCGTACCTCTTCTCCAACTCGCTCGCCCCGGTGATCGCGGCCGCCTCGCTGAAGGTGCTCGACCTGCTGGAGTCGGCCGGTGACCTGCGCCAGCGGCTGCACGCCAACACCGCGCTGTTCCGCTCGCGGATGACCGAGGAGGGCTTCGACATCCTCCCCGGCGACCACGCCATCGCCCCCGTCATGATCGGTGACGCGGCCGAGGCGGCCCGGATGGCGGAGCTGCTCCTGGAACGCGGCGTGTACGTCATCGGCTTCTCCTACCCGGTGGTCCCGCAGGGCCAGGCGCGGATCCGGGTACAGCTGTCCGCCGCCCACTCCACCGAGGACGTCAACCGCGCGGTCGACGCATTCATCGGTGCGAGGGCCGCGCTCGGGGGCTGACACCGCCCGCGGGCCGCTGCTGCGAAACTGGAAGCATGATCGAAGCACGACGGCTGCACATCCTCCGTGCGGTGGCCGACCACCGCACGGTCACCGCCGCGGCCGCCGCGCTCTATCTCACGCCCTCGGCGGTCTCCCAGCAGCTGGCCGCCCTGGAACAGGAGACCGGCCACCGTCTGGTGGAGCGCAGCGCCCGCGGCGTACGGCTGACCGCCGCGGGCGACATCCTGCTCATCCACGCCAACGCCGTCCTGGCGCAGCTGGAGCGCGCCGAGTCCGAGCTCGCCGCCTACGGCTCGGGCGAGGCGGGCACGGTCACCGTCGCGGCCTTCGCGACCGGCATCGGCCTGGTCGTCGCGCCCGCCCTCACCGCACTCGCCCGCACCGCCCCCGGCATCCGGGTCCACGTCCAGGACGCCGAGGGCGACGCCAGCCTGCTGATGGTCCTCGACCGGCAGGTCGATGTGGCGGTGGCCGTCGAATACCGGGGCGCACCGGGCGCCGACGACCCACGGCTGACCCGGGTCCCGCTCTACGCCGAGCCGTTCGACGCGGTCCTGCCGCCCGGCCACCGCCTCGCCGAGGCCGCCCAGGTGGCCTTGGCCGACCTCGCCCAGGACCCCTGGATCGGCCCCTACCCCGGCAACCCCTGCCATGACGTGGTGGTCCTGGCCTGCGAGTACGCCGGCTTCCAGCCACGTCTGGAGCACTCGTCGGACGACTTCCGCGCCGTCGTCGCGCTCGCCTCGGCCGCGGCGGGCGTGGCGCTCGTCCCCCGCTCGGCGCTGCGGGACGTGGACCTCACCGGGGTGGTGGTCCGCCCCGTCGACGATGTGGCCCCCACCCGCCGGGTCTTCGCCGCCGTACGCCGTGGCGCCGAGGAGCACCCGCTCTTCCGCCCGGTCCTCGCCGCGCTCCGGGAGGCGGCGGCCTCTCAGGGCTGAGGACGGCAACGGCCGCGCACACGGCGACGGTGGGCCGGGCACACCGCGCACCGCCGTGACGGCGGGCCGCACACACCGCACACACCGCACACCACGGCGACGGCGGGCCGCACACACCGCACCGCCACCACTCCCTGTCCGGCCGCGCCCGAGGTGCCGGCCCGCACCGGCCGTGGCAGGCTCATCACGGCGGCGGCCCGGGCGGGCGCCGGGGCATCCCCGGTTCCGAGGAGGCGAGGCGCATGTCGGTCGGCCCGGCCGGCCCGGTGGGCGGAGCGCCGACCACCGTGCCCCAGGACCCCTACGCGCTGGTGCGCACCCGCGGATATCTGAAGCTCCTGCTGGTGGCGGCGGTGATCGGCTTCCCGGTCTGCGCCGTCGCGTTCGGCTTTCTCGCGCTGGTCCACGAGCTGGAACCGCTGATCTACCAGGACCTGCCGCGGGCGGTGGGCTTCGCCGGGACGCCGATCTGGTGGCCGGTCCCGATGCTGGTGGTGGCCGGTCTCCTCGTCGGGCTCACCGTCCGGTATCTGCCCGGCGGCGGGGGCCATGAGCCGGCCGACGGGCTGGCGCTCAGCGGGGCGCCGCCGCTGTCCGCGCTCCCCGGTGTCGTCCTCGCGGCCCTGACCTCCCTCAGCTTCGGCGTGGTGCTCGGACCCGAGGCACCGCTCATCGCCCTCGGCGGCGGTCTGGCCGCGGGCGCCGTACGGCTGATGGACCGGGACATGCCGGCGCAGACGGTCGCGACGGTGGGCGCGGCCGGCAGCTTCGCGGCGGTCAGCGCCCTGCTCGGCTCTCCGCTGCTGGGCGCCTTCCTGCTGATGGAGGTGTCGGGGCTGGGCGGTCCGATGCTGGGGATCGTGCTGGTGCCCGGTCTGCTGGCGTCCGGCCTGGGGGCGCTGATCTTCACCGGGCTGGGGGACTGGACCGGGCTCGGTACGTACTCGCTCGCGCTGCACGACATCCCCAGGGCCGCCGGACCGACGATTGCGGAGTTCGGCTGGGCGCTGGTGATCGGACTGGCCGCCGGTTTCGCCGGGACCGGGGTACGGCGCTTCGCGCGGTTCCTCAAGGGACATGTCGTCCGGCACCGGGTACCGGCCACGGTGCTGATGGGCCTCGTGGTGGGCGCACTGGCGGTGGCGTTCGCCGCCGCCACCGGCAAGCCCTCGTCCGAGATGCTCTATTCGGGCCAGTCGGCGCTGGGGTCGCTTTTCCGGGACAGCGCCGGCTACACCGTGGGCGCGCTGCTGCTGCTCATCCTGTGCAAGGGCCTGGCGTACTGCGCCTCGCTCAGCGCCTTCCGGGGCGGCCCCATCTTCCCCGCGCTGTTCCTCGGTGCGGCGGGCGGTGTCGTGCTGTCCCACCTGCCGGGTCTGTCGCTCACCGCGGGCTTCGCGATGGGCGTCGGCGCGATGTGCGTGGCCATGCTCCGGCTCCCGATGACCTCGGTGCTGCTGGCCACGCTGCTGCTGGGGAAGAGCGGTCTGACGGTGATGCCGCTCGTGATCGTCGCCGTGGTCGTCGCCTACGTCGTGGTGCTGCGCCTCACGCCGGCCACCGCACCGGATGCCCCGGCGGCCGCCCCTCACACCGCCTGACGACGAGCGGGAGCCTCGCCGCCGGCCCTGTCAGAGGGAACGCGCGACGCGGAACCCCACGTCGTCGATCCGGAAGGTCGGGTGGCTGCGGCGCCGCACCGAGGCCCGGCAGCTCCAGCGCTCGTCGAACCAGCCGCCGCCGCGCAGCACCCGGTAGCTGCCGTAGACCTCGGCGTCGTAGAGGTCCCAGCACCACTCCCACACATTGCCCAGCATGTCGTACAGGCCCCACGCGTTGGGCTGTCTGCCGCCCACCTCCTGCATCCGCCCGTGCGAGTTGCCGCGGTGCCAGGCGATCTCGTCGAGCCGCCCGTACCGCGCCTCCGTTGTACCGGCACGGCAGGCGTGCTCCCACTCGGCCTCGGTCGGCAGCCGGTACCCGTCGGCGGAGGTGTCCCACTCGATCCGCTCGACGCCGGGGTGCAGGCGGTACGCGGGCGCCAACCCCTCCTGTGCGGACAGGGCGTTGCAGAACCGGACCGCGTCCCACCACGAGACGCCCTCGACGGGGAGCCGGTCGCCCTGCGCGCTGCTCGGCCGCTCGCCGGTGACCTGTGCGTACCGCGCCTGGGTGAGCGGGAACGGCGCGAGCCGGTAGGGCGCGAGCTCCACCGCCCAACTGCGCTGTGTCCGCCGGTCCGACAGCGTCACCCGCCCCGGCGGGACGGCGACCCACTCGTCTTCTGTGCGCATGTCCATGAGGAGGCGAGGGTAGCAACGCCGCTCCGCGCGGAGCGCGGGAGTACGGCGGCGGGCGCGGTCAGCGGTGCGGGGTCCGGCCCGTCCGGGTCCAGGTGGCCAACTGCCGCTCCGTCCAGGTGTTGATGACCCGCTCCGGCGGAACGCCGCACTCTTCGGCACGGGCACAGCCGTAGATCTGCCAGTCCAGTTGGCCCGGTGCGTGGGCGTCGCTGTCGATGGAGAAGAGGGTTCCGGTCTCCAGCGCCTGGCGGAGCAGCCGGCGCGGGGGATCGAAGCGGTCGGGCCGGCAGTTGATCTCCACCGCGGTGTGGTGCTCGGCGCAGGCCGCGAACACCTCTCCGGCGTCGAACTGCGATTCCGGGCGCGGTTTCCCGGTGATCTGCCGCCCGGTGCAGTGGCCGAGCACGTCCACCAGCGGATTGCGGACCGCCTCCAGCAGCCGCCGGGTCATCGGCGCCCTGTCCATCCGCAGTTTGGAGTGCACCGAGGCGACCACCACATCGAGCCGCTCCAGCAGCTCCGGCTCCTGGTCGAGCGAGCCGTCGTCGAGGATGTCGCACTCGATCCCGGTCAGCAGCCGGAACGGCGTCAGCCGCTCGTTCACCTCCGCCACCAGCGACAACTGCTGCCGCAGCCGCTCGGCGGTCAGTCCGCGGGCGACCGTGAGCCTGGGGGAGTGGTCGGTCAGCACACACCAGGCGTGTCCCAGGTCGCGCGCGGCCCGCGCCATCGCCTCGACCGGGCTGCCGCCGTCCGACCAGTCCGAGTGCAGATGGCAGTCACCGCGCAGCGCCCGACGCAGCCGCTGGCCCTGGTCCCCCTCCACCAGCGGCCCGCCCGCCTCCTCCTCAAGGTGCGTCAGATACTCGGGCCGCGCGCCCGCGAGCGCCTCCTCGATCACCCGGGTGGTCTTGGGCCCCAGCCCCTTGAGGCGTCCCAGCGAACCGTTCCGGGCGCGGGTGCGCAGCTGGTCGGCGGACAGCGCGCCGATCACCGTCGCGGCCGTACGGAACGCCTGGACGCGGTAGCTCACCGCTCCCTGCCGCTCCAGCAGGAAGGCGATCCGCTCCAGCGCCTCGACGGGCTCCACGTACGGCTCCTTCCCGGGGCGCCGGCCCCGCAGCGTCCCTCTCACGGTGCCGCAGCCGCTGAGCGGCTGCCACCGGGGTGCCGGTGTTTCCGTCGGTAATCGCCCATTACCGACGGGTCCGAAGACCCTCCGTTATGCGGTTATGTCCGTTCTCCGGTCACTCGATCCGTTTCCATGGAAATGGCATACGGATAGCGGCGATGCGTCCATTCAATACGTTCAAGACCTCAAATAGCGCCCATGAACTCCGGGCGAATCGGGCACACTTAATGCCCATGCAACATTCGGCGCGGCTCCGCCGGAAGCGCGCGCCGGAGGTGTCTGCCCGCACCGCGTCGAGGTGTCGCAAAAATCGGCGGCCTTCAAAAAATCTGCACACCGAATGTGCAGTCGGCACACGGTCTCCTGTGACCCATCCCTACGCTGACCTGCGACTTAGCGCTTTGGTGACGGAATGTCCAGTTCGCCGAACAGGCGCCTGCCGAGGTCCTGGAAAAGAAACCGAAGGAGATGTGAAGAAGCTGCCACCAAGTCATGGACGTGCGTGCACGTCAGGTATTTCAAAGGGGCGATCGCGCCCGGATCTGCGGCTACCCGATTAGCAGCGCAACGCGCCTGCATGCTTTGATCCTTCGCACTGCGGGAGTCACCCCCCGGTTCCCGATTTCGGGAACCCGACTGCCGCTGCTGCGGCCGGGCCCCCCACCGGACGGTTCGGACGCAGCTTTTTCGAGATATTCATCCGAAGGGAATCATCATGAACTCCACCCCCCAGGTTCAGACGCAGGAAATCTCCGACAGCGACCTGGACAACGTGTCCGGTGGCCTCGTCGGCGGCGTGGTCGGCACCGCCACCAGCACCGTTGACTCCATCGCCCCGGTCTCGGGCGCCGTGGGCACCGCCACCGGCCTGGTCGACGGTGTCGCCGGCACCGACACCGCGGGCGTCGTCGGCACCGCCACGGGCCTGGTCGCCGGTCTCTGAGCCCTTCTGTGCCGCTGAGCGGCACAGCCGGCTTTGAACGGTGACAACGGCAGGTCGGCGCCCCCTCCTTGCCGACATGCCGGGCCGGCTGCCCCGGTCCGCCCGGACTCCATCCGGGCGCCGGGGCGCCGGCCACCACCCGTCCGCACCAGATCGTTGCAGTTGAGGGAAGAGTGTCGTGCAGTTCCGCCAACAGGCCCTTTCCAAGCTGCAATCGCCCGAGGAGATCGACCTTCCGGTGCGCTTCGCCCGCCCCCAGGGCTGGCTCGTACTGATCGTCACGGTTCTCTTCGTGGTCGCCGCCTCCGTATGGGCGGTGACCGGCACAGTGTCATCCACCCTGAACGCACCCGGAATCCTCACCCACGGCCAGGGCAGCTACGTCCTCCAGAGCCCCGTCGCGGGCCAGGTCACCGCCGTACTCGCGGAAGAGGGCAAGCGGGTGGCCGCCCACACCCCCGTCCTGAGGGTCCGTACCGCCCAGGGCACCACCACCGTCGTCCGTACGCTCGCCGCCGGCCGGCTGACCACGATGGTCGCCACGATCGGCTCCGTCGTCACGACCGGAGCGGATGTGGCCTCCGTGGAACGCATCGCCCGTGCCGGCGACCCCCTGACGGCGACGCTGTACGTACCGGCCGAGAGCGGCGCCACCGTCCCCGTCGGCGCGTCCGTCGACCTCACCGTCCAGTCCGTGCCGACCCAGCAGTACGGCGTGCTGCGCGGGCGGGTCAAAGCGGTCGGCAGGACCGCCCAGTCACGCCAGCGGATCAGCACCTTCCTGGGCAGCAGCCAGCTCGGCGAGGAGTTCTCGCAGCACGGCCAGCCCGTCGCGGTCCTGGTACAGCTCGACGCCGTCCCGCACAGCAAATCCGGCTACGCCTGGTCGACCTCCGACGGCCCGCCGTACGCCGTCGACTCCATGACGCCGGCCAGTGGCGCCGTCCACCTGGCCGCGCAGCACCCGATCGATTGGCTGCTGCCGTGACCGCCCCCCACGACTCCGCCGCCCCGCAGCAGCAGTTGCCGCCGCCCGTCCGCGGCCGCCACCGCCCGGAGCCCGCGCCCGGGGCCCGCCGCACCCGCCGTGCCGCGCCCGCCCCCAAGCCCAAGAAGACGAAGACCGTCCGCACGCCCACCGTCCTCCAGATGGAGGCCGTGGAGTGCGGCGCCGCCTCGCTGGCCATGGTGCTCGCCCACTACGGACGGCATGTGCCGCTCGAAGAGCTGCGGATCGCCTGTGGTGTCTCCCGCGACGGCTCCCGCGCCAGCAATCTGCTCAAGGCGGCCCGCAGCTACGGGCTGCAGGCCAAGGGCATGCAGATGGAACCGGCCGCGCTCGCCGAGGTGCAGGCGCCCGCCATCCTGTTCTGGGAGTTCAACCACTACGTCGTCTACGACGGCATGGGCCGCCGCATGGGCCGCCGCGGCGTCCACATCAACGACCCCGACAAGGGCCGTCGCTTCGTGGCGATGGAGGACTTCGACACCAGCTTCACCGGTGTCGCCCTGGTCCTCGAACCCGGCGAATCCTTCCACAAGGGCGGCCGCAAGCCCGGCGTCCTCGGCGCCGTGCCCGCCCGGATGCGCGGCACGACCGGCACCCTGCTGGCCGCGCTGCTCGCCAGCCTGCTGCTGGTCGCGGTCGGCGCGGCGGTGCCCGCGCTGAGCCGTACGTACATCGACATGTTCCTGATCGGCAACCAGACCTCGCTGCTGGGACCGCTCTTCGCGTCGATGGCCGCCATGGTCGCGCTGACCGCCGTACTCACCGGTCTGCAACAGGCCAATCTGCTGCGCGGCCGCATCATCTCCTCCACCCTCACCAGCGCCCGCTTCCTGCGCCATCTGCTCAGACTCCCGGTCACCTTCTTCGCCCAGCGCAGCCCGGCCGACCTGGTCCAGCGGCTGCAGTCCAACGACGCGGTGGCCGAAACGCTGGCACGTGACCTCGCCGCCGCGGGCGTGGACGGGATCGTCGTCGTCCTCTACGCCTTCCTGCTGTGGACGTACGACCCCCAACTGACCGTGATCGGCGTGGGAATCGCGCTGCTCAATGTCGTCGCCATGCGGATCGTGATCCGGCTGCGGTCCACCCACACCCAGAAGCTGCGCGCCGACTCCGCGCGGCTGACCAACACCTCCTACACCGGCCTCCAGCTCATCGAGACGATGAAGGCCACCGGCGGGGAGAACGGCTACTTCCGCCGCTGGGCCGGGCAGCACGCCACCACCCTGGAGGTGCAGCAGCGCCTGGGCGTGCCGAGCGCCGCGCTGGCCGTGGTCGCCCCCACCCTCGCCACGCTCAACAGCGCACTGATCCTGTGGATCGGCGGACTGCGGGCCGTCGAGGGCCATATCTCCATCGGTCTGCTCGTCGCCTTCCAGGCGCTGGTGACCCGCTTCACCGCGCCCCTCACCCGGCTCAACGGAGTGGCGGGCCGGATCCAGGACTTCGCCGCCGATGTGGCCCGCCTCAAGGACGTCGAGAGCTTCCCCGTCGACACCCTCTACTCACGCCCCGAGCCGGAGGCCGACACCCGCAGGCTCAAGGGCCATGTGACGCTGGAGGACATCACCTTCGGCTACAGCCCGCTCGACAAACCGCTGCTGACCGGCTTCTCCCTGGCCGTCGGCCCCGGCCGGCAGGTCGCCCTCGTCGGCGGCTCCGGCAGCGGCAAGTCCACCGTCTCCCGGCTGATCTCCGGCCTCTACAGCCCCTGGGAAGGCACCATCCGCATCGACGGACAGCGGCTGGAGGACCTCTCCCGCAGCGCGCTGGCCGCCTCCGTCTCCTTCGTCGACCAGGACATCTTCCTCTTCGAGGGCACGGTCCGCGACAACGTGGCGCTGTGGGACCCGTCGATCCCGGACGACGCGGTGATCACCGCCCTCCAGGACGCCGCGCTCTACGACGAGGTGATCGCCCCTCGCCCCGACGGCATCCACAGCCGGGTCGAGCAGGACGGCCGCAACTTCTCCGGCGGGCAGCGGCAGCGGCTGGAAATCGCCCGCGCACTGGTCCGGCGCCCCAGCATCCTGGTCCTCGACGAGGTCACCAGCGCCCTGGACGCGCAGACCGAGCAGATCATCATGGACAACCTGCGGCGGCGCGGCTGTGCCTGCGTCGTCATCGCCCACCGGCTGAGCACGGTCCGCGACAGCGACGAGATCGTCGTCCTCGACCACGGGGTGGTCGTCGAACGCGGCCGGCACGAGGACCTGGTCGCCGCCGGGGGCCCGTACGCCGAGCTGGTCAAGGAGCACTGACGTGTCCGTACCCCCGCCCGCGGTCGTGGGACCGGGCGACACCGACGCCGTGACCCATGCGCTGGGCAGCCTCGGCACACCCGTCGACTGCACCGGGCTGCGCAGCGTTCCCCTGGAGGGCCCGCATGTGCTGTGGCTCGTCACGGGCGGCTCGCTGGATCTCTTCGCGGTCGACGCCGCCCAGGAAGGGCACTGGCACTTCCTCGGCCGGCTCGAAGCGGGCACTCTGCTGCTCGGCCCGGTCGCCGGCCCGCAGCACACCCTGCTCGGCCGGCCCTCCCAGGACTGCCTGGTGCGCCGCATCCCCCTGCGCGAACTGCCCCGTCCCGAGTACGGCGACACCGGGTCGTATCCGCAGTACGGCACGCAGGGCGGCTACGGCTACGACCCCGCGTACGACGTCCAGGGCGAGGCGCCCTCCCCGCTGGAGCACGCCTTCGCGCTGGGCACCGCCCGCAGCCTCGGTGTGCTGTTCGAGGCACCGCTCGACGGCCGGCCCGGCGATGACGCGGTGGCCGACGACGACATCCTGTGGATGCCGGTCCCGCCCGGCAGCGTGCAGTACGGCGCCTCCTACAGCGCGGAGGCGGCCGGCGATCTGCTGGTCGACCCCGAGCTGTGGCAGCAGATGGTCAATCAGCAGTACCGGCTGCTGTCCGCCGTCGACCGCTGGATCGAGCAGCTGGAGCGCGCCCACGAGGACCGTACGGCGGCCGGTATCAAGGCGGGCGAAACCGTCCGCGAGCGCGCCGACCAGGCGCTGCTGGCGTCCATCGGCCGGCAGGACCGGGCCGGGCGCGGCAGCGCCGGGACCGACCGGACCGGCGATGACACCACCTTCGCGATCTGCCGCACGGTCGCGGAGGCGGCCGGCATCACGCTCACCGAGCCACCGAAGGGGAGCGCCGTCAACGACCGGATCACCCCGGTCGAGCGGATCGCGGTCAGCTCGCGGATCCGGACCCGCGCGGTCCGGCTCCAGGGCCGCTGGTGGCGCACCAACACCGGGCCCCTGGTGGGCCACCGCGCCAAGTCCGGTGCCCCGGTGGCGCTGCTGTGGCGCCGCGGCCGCTATGAGGCGGTCAACCCGGTCTCCGGTCTGCGGATGCGCATCGGCAAGGACAACGCCGACGAATTCGAAGCGCGCGCCGTGATGTTCTACCGCCCGCTGCCGGAGCGGCCCATGAGCCTGTGGCGGCTGATGCTCTTCAGCCTGCGCGGCACCCGTATGGACGTCCGCAATCTGGCCCTCAGCGGACTGGTGACCGTCGGCCTCGGCGCACTCGTCCCCATCGCGACCGGCAAGGTGCTCGGGGAGTACGTACCGAGCGCGGACAAGAGCCTGATCGTGCAGGTCTCCCTGGCCGTCATGATCACCAGCATTGTCTCCGCCGCCTTCATGCTGCTGCAGAACCTCACCGTCCTGCGGATGGAGGGGCGCATCGAGAGCGCCCTGCAGCCGGCCGTGTGGGACCGGCTGCTGCGGCTGCCGACGAAGTTCTTCACCGAACGCTCCACCGGAGAGCTGGCCAGTGCCGCGATGGGCATCAGCAGCATCCGGCGGGTGCTGTCCGGCCTCGGTCCGGTGGCGGTGCAGTCCACCACCATCGGCGCGATGAACCTGGTGCTGCTGCTCCTCTACAGCGTGCCGCTGGCGCTGGCGGCGGTCGCCATGCTGCTCGTCATCGGGGCGGTGTTCCTCGCCATGGGCCTGTGGGAGCTGCGCTGGCAGCGACGGCTGGTCAGGCTCGGCAACAAGCTCAACAACCAGGCGTTCCAGACCCTGCGGGGACTGCCCAAACTGCGGGTCGCCGCGGCCGAGAGCTTCGCGTACGCGGCCTGGGCCCGCGAGTTCGCCCGCTCCCGTGAACTCCAGCAGAAGGCCGGCCGGATCAAGAATCTGACCACCGTCCTCAACGCGGTCTATCTGCCGCTCTGCTCGCTCACCCTCTTCATGCTGCTGGCCGGTCCGGCCCGCGGCACCATGTCGGCCGCCTCCTTCCTCACCTTCAACACCTCGGTGACCATGCTGCTGACCGCGGTCACCCAGATCACCGGCGCGTTCGTCTCGGCCGCCGCCGCACTCCCGATGTTCGAGCAGATCAAGCCGGTGCTGGACGAGAAGCCGGAAGTACGCGGGGCCAGTGCCCAGCCCGGCACCCTGGCCGGCGGCATCGAGGCCAAGAAGCTCTCGTTCCGCTACACCGACGACGGCCCGCTCGTCCTCGACGATGTCTCGCTGCGGGTCCGGCCGGGCGAGTTCGTGGCCGTCGTCGGCCCCAGCGGCTGCGGCAAGTCGACCCTGCTGCGGCTCCTGATCGGCTTCGACAAGCCGTCCTCGGGCAGTGTGCTCTACGACGGCCAGGACCTGGCAGCCCTGGACCAGGCGGCGGTGCGCCGTCAGTGCGGCGTCGTCCTGCAGAACGCACAGCCGCTCACCGGATCGATCCTGGACTGCATCTGCGGCGCCGAGGCCTTCACCCAGGAAGAGGCCTGGGCGGCCGCCGAGATGGCGGGCCTGGCCGAGGACATCAAGCGGATGCCGATGGGCCTGCACACCATGATCTCCGGCGGTGGCGCGATCTCCGGCGGTCAGCGGCAGCGCCTGATGATCGCCCAGGCGCTGGTCCGCCGCCCGAAGATCCTGTTCTTCGACGAGGCCACCAGCGCCCTGGACAACGAGACCCAGCGCATCGTCATCGACAGCACCCGC
Source organism: Streptomyces sp. G7(2002) (assembly GCF_028870195.1). NCBI lineage: Bacteria > Bacillati > Actinomycetota > Actinomycetes > Kitasatosporales > Streptomycetaceae > Streptomyces > Streptomyces sp. G7(2002). The sequence continues at coordinate 1,236,602 of NZ_CP102609.1, read as the reverse complement.
AAGCTCAGCGCCAGCCGGCTGGTGATCGCCCACCGGCTGTCCACGGTCATGGACGCCGACCGTGTGATCGTGATGGCGCAGGGCCGGATCGTCGAGCAGGGCGCCCCGGCCGAACTGCTCGCCGACACCGGCGGCCGGCTGCACGACCTGGTGCGACGTCAGCTGACCTGAGACGGGTTCGGGTTCCGGCCCGCCGGGCACCCGGCGGGCCGAGCCTTCCCCCGATCCCCGCAAAGCTCCGCATATCGTGCAGACAGCGAGCGGAGGACGCATGACCACGATCAAAAACCTGTTCGACGAGTTGCCGCCCGACCGGCGCCGGCGGCTGACCGACGTCGCCGTCGAGGTGTCGCTGCCGCGGGCCACCCGGCTCTTCGAGGAGGGCCGGCGGGCGGACCGGTTCTGGATCATCCGCAGCGGACAGGTGTGTCTCGACCAGCACGTCCCCGGGCGCCGGGCGGCGATCGTCGAAACCCTCGGCCGTGACGAACTGCTCGGCTGGTCCTGGCTGTTCCCGCCCTATCTGTGGCACCTGGGAGCGGAGACCGTCGGCCCGGTGGAGGCCGTGGAGTTCGACGCCAGGGCGGTCCGCGACCTGTGCGAAGCCGACCCCGTCCTCGGCCGGGCGGTGTACCGCTATGTGGCCAAGACGGTGGCCGACCGGCTGCACGGCACCCGCACCCGCCTGCTCGACCTGTACGGCCCCCAGGGCAGCGGCCTCGACCCCTGAGCGCCCTCCTGGACAAGCCCGACCCCGCCTTTCCGATCGTCACCCCTTAGGTGTGCTGGTCGGTCGGGCCCGGGGTGTGCTGTTCGGGCCGGGCCAGATCGCATCGGGTCGGCGTCGGCCAAGTCCCGTGCCACGTTGACTGGTTGGGGGGCGTCGACCCGTGTGTCCGCTTCCCCTCTCAATCAGCCGCCACCAAGGGCGTGTCAGGTGCGGCTCCCGGCTCGCGGCGCGGCGTGCGGGCGTGGCGGGGGAGCAGGAGCGGGGTCGTCAGCATGAGGAGACCGGCGAGGGCGATCGCGGTGCGGGGGCCGGCGATGCCGGCCAGCAGGCCCCACAGGCCGGTCATGGCTGCGACAGTCGCCTTGCTGGTGACCGACCACGCCGAGAGAGTGCGGGCGATCCGGTTCGTCGGGACGTGATCGAGGCGGTAGGTGGCGAACACCGGGTTGAACACGCCCATGCAGGTGATCAGCCCGAGCTCGACGACGATGACGAGCACGAGCCCGGCCACACCGGGCCGGATGAAGGCCGGCCCGAGCGACCAGCACGCGCGCAGTGTCCCGGCGGTGAGCATGACCTTGTGCCGTCCGAACCGCGCGACGAGTGGGCGGGCCAGCCGTGATCCTATGAGGCCGCCGACGCAGGGCAGGCCGAACGCGAGGCCGTACTGCCAGGGCGCGAACCCGAGGTCGCCGAGCATGAGGACGGCGAGCAGCGGCGAGGCCGCCATGATCAGGCCGCTGACCAGGACCGTGTTGAAGAACAGGGGCCGCAGGGCCGGGTGGGTCAGGATGTACCGCCACCCTTCGAGCAGGTCTCCTGGGCGGAGCCGCGCCCCGGGCGCCCCGGGGCGCCCGGGGCGCGGCTCACGGCCGCCGATCGCACCGAGCCCCGCGGCTGAGAGCAGATAGCTGACGGCGTCGGCCACGACGGTCATCGCCGGACCGAACAGCCCGATCGAGGCCGTGCCGACCGGCGGTCCGAGCACGGTGGCGGTCCAGTTCGTGGACTCGAATCGCCCGTTCGCGACGAGCAGGTCCTCCGGCCGTACGAGCGCCTTCAGATACGCGCCACTGGCCGCATTGAAGGCGATGTCGGCCGCACCCACGACGACGGACACGACCAGGAGCTGGACGAAACTGAGCAGACCGAGTGCGTACGCGGCGGGGACGCTCATCAGTGCCACGCACCGCGCCAGGTCCATCGCCACCATCACCGGCCGCTTGCGGCGGAACTCCACCCACGGGCCGAGCGGCACCGCCACCGCCGCCCCCACCGCAAGCCCCGCGGCGGCCAGCAACGACACCTCCGCCGGCCCGGCGTGCAGCACCAGGACGGCGATCAGGGGGAACGCGTCGAACGCGAGCCGGGTGCCGAGCGTACTGACCGCATACGACGCCCACAGCCACCCGAACTGCCGCCCCAGCGACCGCCTGACCCCCACGCACACCACACCCCTCGCTCCCGCGGCCGGACAACGCCACGTTGACCGGGGACATCAAAGCCAGCAGCGAGTCGGCTGATCAAACAACCGATGCGCCCGGAGAGCCACAACCAGATGTTGTGCCTCTAGGATGACGGGCGTGGATCTCACTGCCGTGCGCACCGTCGTCGCCGTCGCGGACGCGGGACAGTTCCAGGAAGCCGCCGCCACCCTGTTGATCACCCAGCAGGCCGTCTCCAAGCGCATCGCCGCGCTGGAGAAGGACCTCGGTGTGCGGCTGTTCACCCGCACCGCGCGCGGCGCCCGGCTCACCATCGACGGGCAGGCGTTCCTGCCCCATGCCCGCGAACTCCTCCGTGTCGAGGAGCGGGCCGCCGCTTCGGTGCGGCCCGGAAGCCGCGCGCTGCGCATCGATGTGATCGGCCGGCGGCTCGGGCCGGCGGTTCTGCTGCGTGACTTCCACCGCGCGCATCCCGGGACCGCACTCGATGTGGTGACCACGCTCTTCGACGCCGACGCGGCCCTCGCCGCGGTCCGGTCGGGCACGATCGACGCGTCGTTCCGCGCGGTCACCCTGCCCGCGCGGCAACTCCCCGACGGCGTCGAGTCCGCCCGGGTTTTCGATGAGCCCATCCAACTCCTCACCGGGCCGGCCCATGAGTACGCGGCCGCCCGCGCGGTCACCCCGGCGCAGCTCGCCGGGCACCGGATCTGGATGCCCGGCGTCATCGCCGGTACCGAGTGGGCCGCCTACTACGACGAACTCGCCGCGGAGTTCGGCCTCACCATCGAGGCGACCGGCCCCGACTTCGGCACCGAGCCGCTCCTCGACACGATCGCCGACTCCGCCTCGCTGGCGACCTTCGTCGGCGCACAGACCCGCCTGGTCTGGCCCGCCGACCAGGACTTGCGGCGCGTGCCCGTACACGGCCCGACTCCGGTCTACCCGCACTCGCTGATCTGGCGCAGCGACAACCCGCACCCCGCCCTCACCACACTCCGCACCTACCTCGGCGCCACCCGGCCCGCCCACCGCGACGACGGAACATGGACACCGGCATGGGCGCGATGAAGGTCCTGGTCATCGGCGGCAGCGGGTTCCTGGGGACGGAACTCGTGCGCCAGGCGACGGCTGCGGGCTGGGAGACGGCCGCGACGTACCACTCCCGCCCCGGCAGCGTTCCCGGAGCCTCGTGGTATCCACTCGACCTTCGCGCCCCCGGGCACATCGACGAGCTACTGGCCACGGTCGCCCCCGACGCCGTCATCAACGTCACGAGCGGAGAGAGCGACTGGGCGGTCACCGCCGACGGCTCGATCCGCGTGGCGATGGCCGCGACGAGACGCGGTTGCCGGCTGGTCCATGTCTCCAGCGACGCCGTGTTCTCCGGCTCCCGTATTCATTACGACGAGTCCTGCCTGCCCGACCCGGTCACCCCGTACGGCGCGGCAAAGGCCGCCGCCGAGACCGCTGTGCGGCTCCTGGCACCGGCCGCCGCGGTCGCCCGCACCTCATTGATCATCGGAGACGGCGGATCCGTGCACGAGCGCCTGGTGCACGCCCTGGCTGCCGGCACACGTGACGGCGTCCTGTTCACCGACGACTTCCGCTGCCCCGTGCATGTCGCAGACCTGGCCTCCGCTCTGCGGGAACTCGCCCTGTCCGACCGGCCCGGGATGTGCCACCTCGCCGGAGCCGACGCCCTCAGCCGCCATGAACTCGGCGCTCTCATCGCCCGGCGCGACGGGCTCGACGCCACCCGGCTGCCTGCCGGGCGCCGGGCCGACACCCGTATGCCCGGGGCCCTCGACGTCCGCCTCGACAGCCGCGCCACCCAGCGGCATGTACGCACCCGGCTGCGTGGCGCCCGGGAGTTCCTCCACGTCCGCTACAGCGCGCGGCGTAACGAGGATCCGAACGAGATGCCCTGGACGCCCCCGCCCGCTGACAGCTGCGGACCCGGCTCCTCGGCTTCGCAGGCCATGGCAGGTGAATGAAGTCAACTGCTCTTAAGGCGGCCCAGCATGAGCGAGAGGGCATTGACCGCGTCGTCGCGGTTCTGCTCCTGGGCCCCGGACGCGCGGTTGATGAACGACTGCAGTACGAACTGTCCTTTGCGGCCTGTGAGAAGCGTGTATTCGGCGTCTACCTTCTGGCCATCGGCACTGGAGCTGATGTGACCTTCCTCGGCCACCAGGGCATCAAAACCCTTCAGGTCAGGAATGGCGACTTCGTGGACATTGTCGTACTGCGTCTTGCCTCCGGCATCGCTCATTTTCGGGCATCTCTGCATGGGCTCGCGCTGCCGGGCAATGCCGCGCTTGGCAGAGTTCGCTTCTTTATAGGCGATGAATGCAGAGTAGGAAAACGCCGTGTCACCTGGTTCTTTGGCGTTGCGCTGCAGCGCAGCGAGTGCACCAACCGGCGACTCCGTCGTGACTTTGCAGTCTTGGTCGATCACTACCCAAGTCAAACCAGTGCTCTGATAGGGAGAATCTCGAACAAATGTACCACCCCAATCCTTGGGTGTCAGTGTCACGCGTTTCGCGAGATCGCTGGCTGCCGCAGATGAACTGACGCTCGGGACCGGGGAGGAGCTACCTGAAGGTTCACCCTCGTCTTCGCCGCCGCTGAACGCGAGCGCGAGGGCAATCACAGTAACGGCAACGACCGCACCGATGAGTACAAGTGGAGTGCGCCACCGGTGCTGCCGAGGGGGCTGCCGCCGGGGCCGCCAAGGAGGCGGCTGATTGGGCGGTGGTTCCCCGCTGAGGGGTCCGCTGGGCGGGCCGATTGGCGGTTGGGAGCTCACATACCTCCTGTACCACCCCTGGCCGAATTGTTGCATCACCGCGCCGACGTTCACCTGACTGACGTGCGAGGCTGCCGCCCCACCCGGCACATCCGTCGTCATCGACCAGCCTTCCGATGCTGTGATGACGCGTCACCTTTTTCGCTCCCGCGGCGGCGAGGAGTGCGGCCGCCCGTTGGCACCGGGGTGGGGCCTGCCGGTGTTCGTACGGGATACCTCCGGCCGAAAAGGACGCGGTCGTCCTGGAACCGCCCCCGGTGCCCGGCCGACTACCTGTGCCGGGTCGCGTCTGCGGCCCGCCGGACGCCGATGCGGCCGGTGACACGGCCGGTCAACCGGCTGGTGAGGCATAGGGGAGAAGCGCCATGCGTCCTTGGAAGTTGTGCGGTGTCGCGGTAGTTGTCGCGCTGGCCGCCACCGCGTGCGGCAGCGGAGCGGGCGGCGGGCCGGGCACGGACCAGGGCGCGCCGGGAAAGGGCGGGGCCGGATTCCCCGTACGGGTCGCCGACTGCCAGGGCGCCACCACCACGTTCGCCGCCGCGCCGCGCCGGATCGTCACCAGCAATGCCGCCGCCCTGGAGATGCTGCTGCGGCTGGGCGCGGGTGACCGGGTCATCGGGACCGGATTCCCGCCCGGCAAGGGCACGTTGCCCGGTGGTCTGGACGACAGGGCCCGGAAGGTGCCGGTGCTGTCGAAGTCCGTGATCCCCAAGGAGAAGCTGCTCGGATCGGGCGCCGATCTGTACATCGATTCCTTCGCGGCGATGAAGACCATGGGCGGGGCCGGTGACGCGCCGACCGCGGAGGAGTTCACGGCGGCGGGGATCAAGCACCTCTACCTGGCGTCGACCGCCTGTGCGCCGATGGCCAAGAAGCCGCAGCGCGATCTGTCCGGCGTGGAGGCGGACATCAAGCGGCTGGGCGCGGTGACCGGCACCGCCGAGCGGGCGGACGCCCTCGTCGCGGGGATGCGGGCGAAGACCGGCAAGGTGCGCCGGGCCGTGGGCGATATCCCGCCCGGCAAGCGGCCGACGTACTTCTTCTTCGACTATGACGCGGGAACCAAGCAGCCGGTCGCCGTCTGCCGCAAGCAGGTGGCCAACGCCGTGATCGGCCAGGCCGGGGCGCGCAATGTCTTCGAGGGCTGTGACGGGGACTTCAAGCCGGTCTCCTGGGAAGACGTGGTCGCCAAGAACCCGGACTGGATCCAGCTCGGGGTCCGCAATCGCGGCGATGCGGCGGCCAACGCCAAGGCGTACGACGAGGCCGCGGCGTTCCTGAAGAGCTTCCCCGCCACCAAGGGGCTCGCGGCGGTGCGGAACGAGAAGTTCCTGCGCATCGGCTCGGAGCGGACGACGATCGCCGGTGTCGGCAACGCGGACACCGTCGAGGAGATCGCGCACACCATCCACCCCGCACGCTTCAAGGCGGCGCGGTAGTGGCCACGACGGTCGCCCCTCCGCACGGATGCGAGGAGCGGGCCGAGGGGGCCGGGCGACGGGCCCCGCGCGCCGGGCTGCTGGCCGTGGGGCTCGGTGTCGCGCTGGTGGTGGCCCTGACGGCGGCGGTCTCCCTGGGCGCCACCGATATCGCGCCCGGCCATGTCTGGTCGGTGGTGTTCCGGCGGCTCGGCGGTGCGCCGCCCCGGCCGGGCACCGACGACCTGATCGTGTGGCAACTGCGCGTTCCCCGCGCCCTGTTGGCGGCACTGGTCGGGGCGGGACTCGGCCTGGTGGGGACCGCGACCCAGGCGCTGGTGCGCAATCCCCTGGCGGACCCGTATCTGCTGGGGATCTCCAACGGCGCGTCGCTGGGCGCGGTCACCGCCATCGTGCTGGGCGTCACGGCCGGTGGAGGCCTGGGGCTGGGGCTCTCGGGGGCCGCGTTCGCCGGTGCGCTCGGCTCGTTCGCGCTGGTGTGGTGGATGGCCCGGCGCGGCGGGGGATTCTCGCCCCTGCGTCTGGTGCTGGCCGGTGTGGGGGTCGGACAGTTCCTGTCCGGCTTCACCAGCTACCTGGTGCTGCAGGCCGGCGATGAACAGCAGACCCGTAGCGTGCTGTTCTGGCTGATGGGCAGCCTGAGCGGGGCCACCTGGCGGGTGCTGTGGCTGCCGGCGCTCGCGGTCGCCGCCGGCCTGCTCGCCCTGCAGGCCCGGGCCCGCGCCATGAACGCACTGATCATGGGCGATGAGACGGCGGCCGGGGTGGGCGTCGACGTCACCCGGCTGCGCCGCGAGCTGTTCGTGGTGGCCGGTCTGCTGACCGGTGTGCTGGTCGCGGTCTCCGGGGCCATCGGTTTCGTGGGCCTGATGGTGCCGCATCTGTGCCGGCTGCTCATCGGCGGCGACCACCGCCGGCTGCTGCCACTGTCCGCGCTGACCGGATCGCTGCTGCTGGTGGTCGTGGACCTGGTGTGCCGGACGGCCATGGACACCCAGGAACTGCCGATCGGCGTGGTCACCGCGATGATCGGGGCGCCCGCCCTGCTGTTCATCCTGGACCGGCGGCTGGAGGCGGACCGGTGAACGTCGAGATCGAGGAGCTGCACGTCGGCTACGCGGGACGCGATGTCGTCGCCGGAGTGCAGCTGATGGCGGCGGCCGGCGAGATCGCCGGGCTGGTCGGCCCCAACGGCAGCGGCAAGTCCACCGTGCTGCGCACCGTCTACCGGCATCTGCGGCCCACCGCCGGACGGGTCCTGCTGGCCGGGACCGATATCCGCACGCTCTCACCGGGCCGGACCGCACAACAGGTCGCCGCGCTGCCCCAGGAGCGCGGCAGCGACTTCGAGCTGACCGTGCGCGAAGTGGTGAGCATGGGCCGTACGCCCTACAAGCGGGCCTTCGCCGGAGAGGACCGCACCGACCGGGAGACCGTGGCCCGCGCGCTGGCCGCCGTCGGCATGGCCGGACAGGGCGCCCGCCGCTTCTCCACCCTGTCGGGTGGTGAACGTCAACGGGCGCTCCTGGCACGGGCGTTCGCCCAGGACCCGGAGGTGCTGGTGCTGGACGAACCCACCAATCACCTCGATGTACGCCACCAGGTGGAGCTGCTCGCGCTGCTGCGCGCGCAGCGCCGTACCACGCTGATCTCGCTGCACGATCTGAACGCCGCGGCGTCCCTGTGCGACCGGCTGCATGTGCTGCACGCGGGACGGGTGGTGGCGTCCGGAACGCCCCGTGCGGTGCTGACACCGCGGCTGCTGGCCGAGGTGTTCGGGGTGCGCGCCGCGGTGACCGACCATCCGCTCACCGGGGACCCGTTGATCGCCTTCGACCACCGGGAGCCGCTGCCCGCCGACGGCGGGTGACGCCCACCCCGCGCTCCCTCACCCGGCCATGAAGTGGCTCGGCCGCCCCTGGCGACACACCAGCCGGCCGAGCCGCTCGGCATCCGCCCGGTGCATCAACTCCCGCCTCCCGTCGGCATGTTCGAGCACACAGGAGTGCCAGGGCGTCAGCCACGCATCGGGCGCTTCGAGCAGCCGGATGCCGAACTTGGCCGAGCCCCGCGGCTGCGGATGGATGGAGAGCCGGACCGTCCCCGGATGGTGCGCGGCGATCAGCTCGCCCCAGGCGCGGCTGCGCTGCATCACCCCGTAGGCGCGCCGGCGGCAGCTGCGCTGCAGCGCCGAACGGGTCCCCGCGAAGGCGACGGAGTCCTCGAAGAGGAAGCGGGTGATGCCCTGGTACAGCCGCCGGGTCGGCTCGTCGCTGCGGGTCAGGGACCGCAGGGTGTCCAGGCCGGGGGCGTAGCGCTCGTGGACCAGGGACCGCTTGGCGTCGTGCGACAGCCGCTGCCCGTAGACATCCCGCAGATCGAAGACGTCGAGCCGGGTCAGGCCCTCGTCGTGGATCAGTGCGCGCAGCGCGTCGGCGTACGCGTCGATGTCACGGTCGGGCACCTGGATGAGGTCGCTGAAGACATGTCCGTCCGAGCAGATGACCACCCGGGCCCCGGGCGGGTGGTGAGCCGCGATGCGGGCGCAGAGCGCGTCCAGGAAGCGCAGTGCCAGCCGTTCGCCCTCGTCGGGGAGGTGGCCTAACACCTTCGCCGGGTTGGGCGACTTGCAGGGGAAACCCGGCAGGGTGAACACGATCGGCTCGCCCGCCGCCACCGGCACGGCGAGCTGCCCCAGCTGGGCGGGGAAGCAGTCGGGGGTGTCCCCGTGGCCGGTGTCCAGGGTGCGCCGGTAGGGCAGCAGCGCGGCGAGCACCTCGGCACAGCGGGCGAGGTCGTCGGAGGGCGCCACCGGACGCGGTGGCGCCGGGCTGGTCAGCACGCGGCATCGGGCCCGTTCGCGCCGGACCCCGCGTACGGGCAGCTGCCGTAGCTCACCGGCAGCCGGCCGACACCGCGCGCCAGGACCGCCGGGGTCCACTCCAGCTCGTCCTCCGGGACGGCGAGCCGCAGGTCCGGCAGCCGTCTCAGCAAGGTGCCCAGGGCGATCTGGAGTTCGATACGGGCGAGCGTGGCGCCGGGGCAGAAGTGGATGCCGTGGCCGAAGGCGAGATGGGGATTGGGGGTGCGGTCGAAGTGCAGGGCGTCCGCATCGGGGAACTGCCGGGAGTCGCGGTTGGCCGCGCTCAGCGAGACGATGACGGAGTCGCCCGCCGGGATCCGGGTGCCGTGCAGCTCGGTGTCCTCGGCGAAGAACCGCCAGGTCGTCAGCTCGAAGGCGCTGTCATGGCGCAGGAGTTCCTCGACGGCGCGGGGCAGCAGCTCCGGTCGGGCGGCCAGTTCGGCGAGACGGGCGGGGTGGCGCAGCAGGGTGACCAGCGCCGTGGTGATCTGGTTGGTGACCGGTTCCTGTCCCGCGACCAGCAGTTGGAAGACCATCGAATCGAGCTCCTCCTGGCCGAGCCGGTCCGCGTCGCGGGCGGCCACCAGCCGGGAGAGCAGATCCTCGCCGCGCTCGGCGCGTTTGTGGCGGACCAGATCGGCGATGTACTGCTGCAGCCCGCGCAGCCGCGCCTCGTACGCCGGGCGGCCCGAGTCCTCGGGTCCCACGGGCTGGACGACCTTCCCCCAGTCCCGGTCGAAGCGGTCCGCGAACTCCTCGGGAAGTCCGATGACTTCGGCCAGCACCTGGAAGGGGAAGCGGGCGGCGAAGAGCTCGACCAGGTCGGTGCCGCCGCTGTCCGGGAGCCCGTCGAGCAGGGCATCGGCCATCACCTGGAAGCGGGGGCGCAGCGCCTCGACGCGCTGCGGTGCGAAGGCATCGGTGATCAGCCGACGCAGCGCGGTGTGCCGCGGCGGGTCCTGGTGGAGCAGATGCACTTGGAGCTGGGAGTGCTGGGGCTCGGGCATGATCGAGGCGCGGGCCCGCCAGGCCGCGTTGCCCCGCGAGTGGTGTTTGCCCAGCCGGGGATCGGTGAGCGCCTGATGCGCGGCGTCGTAGCCGGTGACGAGCCAGGCACACACCCCGCTGGGGAAGCGCACCCGGTGGACCGGGCCGCGCTCCCGCAGCTCGGCGTACAGGGGATAGGGGTTGCGTTTGTACTCCGGTCCGTACAGTTCGACGGGATCGGACGACGGTGACACGACGGTCTCCTCAACGGCAGGGGTACGGCGCCCGGTTGGCGCGGCGTTGGAGAGGTCGGGCAACGGGCGTGCCGAGTTCCCGCCGGGGAAGGTGATTTCGGCCGGATGCGGGAGAAGCGCGGCGACGCGGGGTGCACCGCCCAAACCCAGTTAGTCGGGCCCGGCGCCCGGTGGGTTCCGGCGGCGGAACGGGACAAACCTCACGTGCTCACAAGGCCCCGATCGCCCGCTCGGCGCCACCGTCAGCTGCCACGATGACGCGATGTCCAGCTCTTCGGCCGACCGCAGTCGGCCCCCTCTTCGCCAGGCCGTCACACGGCTGCTGCCCGCACGGTCGGTCATCGGTTTCCTCGCGCTGCTGGTGGTGCTCGGCATGCTGTCGTACGCGGCCGGGACCGCCGCCGGACCGGTGGCCCCGGGGCTGCGCCCGGCCGGCGGCGTCCGTACGGGAGAGTCCACGCCCGCCGATGACGGGGACATGGGCGGGATGCACGGCATGGGCGCGCCGGCCCCCCGCCCGGTGCCGCTGGGAGCACCGCGATGACGCCGGAACCCCGGCCCGGTACCCCGTCGCCGGACCTCGCCCCCGCACCGGCCCACAGCACCACCCTCACGGTCGGCGGGATGACCTGCGCCGCCTGTGTGGGCCGGGTCGAGAAGAAGCTCGGCCGGCTGGACGGCGTCGCCGCCACGGTGAATCTCGCCACCGGCCGGGCCACGGTCAGCCACCCCGCGACGGTCTCCGTCACCGACCTCATCACCACCGTCGAGGCGGCCGGCTTCACCGCACAGCTCCCCGAACCCGCCCCGGAGGCGGACCCGGACCCGGAGGCGGACCCGGAGGACCGGCTGTCGTCCACCGACCGCCCGGACGCCCCGAGTTCCCAGGACTCCCAGGGCTCCCCGGCATCACAGGACGCCCAGGACGACGGTGCCCGCGCCGAGCGGCACCGGCTGCTGGTGACCGCCCTGCTCTCGCTCCCCGTCCTGGTCCTGTCGATGGTGCCCGGCTGGCAGTTCCGCGACTGGCAGTGGCTGTGCTTCGTGCTCGCCGCGCCCGTCGCCGTCTGGGGCGCCGCCCCCTTCCACGCCCGTGCGCTGCGCGGTCTGCGGCACGGCGCGGCCACCATGGACACCCTGGTCTCCCTGGGCGTCGCCGCCTCCTTCCTCTGGTCCGCCTATGCGCTGTTCTTCGGCGGCGCCGGGGTGCCGGGTATGACGATGCCGTTCAGCCTGCTGCCCACCGCCGGGGACGGGGCCGCCCACCTCTACCTCGAAGCCGCCGTCGGCGTACCGCTGTTCGTGCTGGCCGGACGGCGGATGGAGGCCAGGGCCCGGCGCGGCACCGGCGCCGCACTCCGCGCGCTGGCCGAACTCGCCGCCAAGGACGTCGCCGTACGGACACCGGAGGGCGAGCGGCGCATCCCGGTGAGCCGGCTGCACGTCGGCGACCACTTCCTGGTCCGGCCCGGCGAACGGGTCGCCACCGACGGCACCGTGGTCGAGGGCAGCTCCGCCCTGGACCTGTCCCTGATCAGCGGAGAGAGCCGCCCGGTCGAGGCCGGTCCGGGCACGGCGGTCGTCGGCGGCGCGGTCAACTCCGGTGGCCTGCTGGAGGTACGGGCCGACGCGATCGGCGCCGACACCCAACTCGCCCGGATCACCCGGCTCGTCGAGGACGCCCAGACCGGCAAGACCAAGGTCCAGCGGCTCGCCGACGCGGTGGCGGCCGTCTTCGTGCCCGCCGTAATGACCGTCTCGGTCAGTGTGCTGGGCTTCTGGCTCGGCGCCGGGGCCGAGCCGCAGGCCGCCATCACCGCCGCGGTGGCCGTCCTCGTCGTCGCCTGTCCCTGCGCGCTGGGGCTGGCCACCCCGACCGCCCTGCTGGCCGCCACCGGCCGGGGCGCACAGCTGGGCATCCTGGTCCGGGGGCCGGAGGCGCTGGAGCGACTGCGCCGCATCAACACCGTCGTCCTCGACAAGACCGGCACCCTCACCACCGGCCGGATGAGCGTCGCCGCCCTCACCCCGCGCACCGGCGGTCTCGACGCCACGGCCGCGCTGCGGCTGGCCGCCACCGTCGAGCAGGGCTCCGAGCATCCGCTGGCGCGCGCGGTCACCGCCCACGCCGAGGAACGGCAGCCGGATCAACCGCTGCCGGCCGTCGCGGACTTCAGCGCCACGCCGGGCCACGGCGTACGCGGCACCGCGGACGGGCGCCGGGTGGAGGTCACCCGGCCCGGTGACGTCACCGGTCTGCCGGCCCCGCTGCCGGACGCGGTGCACACCGCGGAGGCGGCCGGCCACACCGCCGTCCTGGTCACCGTCGACGGCACCCCGGAGGCCGTCCTCGCGGTCGGCGACGCGCTCCGCCCCGACAGCTATCGCGCCGTCGACCGTCTGCGCCGCCTGGGACTGCGGCCGGTGCTGGCCACCGGCGACCGTGCCGCCACCGCCCGCGCGGTGGCCGGCCATCTGGCCATCACCGAGATCCATGCCGAGGCCCGCCCCGAGGACAAGGCCGCCCTCGTCACCACCCTCAAGGAACAGGGCGGCCGGGTCGCCGTCGTCGGCGACGGGGTCAATGACGCGGCGGCCCTCGCGCTCGCCGACCTCGGGATCGCCATGGGCAGCGGCACCGACGCCGCGATCGGCGCGGCCGATGTGACCCTCGTACGCGAGGACCTCCAGGCCATCGCCGACGCCGTGCACCTGGCCCGGCGCACCCTGGGCACCATCCGCGGCAACCTCGTCTGGGCCTTCGGCTACAACCTCGTCACCGTGCCGCTCGCCGCCGTCGGCCTGCTCAGTCCGATGGTGGCGGCCGCCGCCATGTCCGCCAGCTCGCTGCTCGTCGTGGGCAACAGCCTCCGGCTGCGCGCCTGGCGGCCGCGCGGCGCCGGCACGTCCGCCCGCCGCCCCCACAGCCCCCGGGCGCAAGCACGTTGGGAGACCCGATGAAACGGCTGCCCCTCTCGGCCGTCGCCGTACCGCTGCTCACCTGCCTGGTGACCCTCAACGCCCTCGCCCTCTGGACCGTCACCGGCAACGCGGGGACCCCCGCGAAGCTGAGCGTCCCCGAGGGGCGGGTGCTGATCGCCGGCGGATCCGAGGCCACCGCCGCGTTCTTCACCATCCGCAACACCGGCGGTGCGGACGACGTCCTGACGGGCGTCACCGGTCCGGCCGGCCATCGCACGATGCTCAGCCGCAACGTGGACATCGGGAACAACGCCCGGAGCATGGCGATGGTCCGCACCGTCACCGTCCCGGCCGGGGCGGCCCTGACGATGATGCCGGACACCCTGGACGTCATGGTCAGCCCACCGCCCCGGCTCGCGCCCGGCGACCGGCTCACCTTCACCCTGCACTTCCGCCACAGCCCACCGCAGACCGTACGGGCCCGGGCGGTACGCCCCGGCGACGAGTGAAGACTCAGCCGGAGCCGGAGCCGGAGCCGGAGCCGCGACGGGGCTCATGGACCGGGCCCTCGCCCGCCCATGAGCCCCGCCGCCGGTGCGCGAGCGGCCCGTCAGGCCACGGCGTCCGCGTAGACCCGCGGCCCGTCGGCCGGCTCGGGCCGCTCCGCGTCCGTCAGCAGCGCGACCAGCGTCTCCCGGGCGCGCGCCACCCGGGACCGCACGGTCCCGATGGGACAGCCCATCACCCCGGCCGCCGCCGCGTACGGCAGCCCCAGCAACTGGGTGAGCACAAACGCCTCCCGCCGCTCCGGCACCAGCGCCGCCAGGAGTTCGGCCAGCGCGACACCCTCGTCGAAGCCGGGCACTCCACGCGGCTGCACCCGTTCCGCGGCCGTCTGCCAGTCGTCCGTCGCGGCCAGCCGGGGCCGGGCCGCATGGGACCGGATACGGTCCGCCACGACCCGCCGGGCGATCGTCAGCAGCCAGGTCCGCGCCGAGGACCGGCCCTCGAACCGCGGCAGACTGCGCAGCGCCCGGACATAGGTGTCCTGCACCAGATCGTCGGCCGCCTGCGGATCACCGCTCAGATGCGTCACATAGCGCCGCACATCGAGCTGGGTGGCCCGCACGAACTGCTCGACGGCCCGCTCGTCACCGGTACGGGCGGCCAGCGCCCAGCCCGTCACCGCCTCGTCATCCCGCATCCCGCGACCGCCCCTCGCCGCACAGCCCGGCTTCGGGGAGGATGGACACATGCTCTGCTCGCGCATCCGTACGGCTCTCTCCGCCCGCCTCGACGGCGAGGAACTGCCCCCCGGACTCACCGCCCGCCGGCTCGACGGCCATCTCGCCGGCTGCCAGGACTGCCGGCGGTGGAACGCGCAGGCACACGCCCTGACGGCCGGCCTCGACCGCGCCACCGCGCACCCCGAGGACGACCGGGCGGCCGCCGACGCGCTGCTCGCCCGGCTGCGGTCGGCCTCCGTACTGCCGGGCCCGGTCTCTCCCGGCACGGCGGACACCGGTGGCAAACGAGCCGGTTGACGCGGCGGCGTGTGGGCGCCCGCCCCCCTCGGCCGATGCGTCGGAATCGGACGCGGGCAGCGGTGCCGCCGGCATCCGGACAGGAATCATCATCTGGAGTCCTTCGCATGATCCGGTCGCCGCGCTCCGGCGGGGACCGGTGAAGTCGGAGCCGGGACCCCGGGCGCATGCCAATGGCGCCCGTCCGTCCACCGGCTCGGGAATTCGACCGCGCTGTCAGACGACAGCCGGCTCCTGCGGCGGACCCCGCAACGACCTCGTATACGCCAGCAGCAACTGCCGCAGCGCTTGCCGCGGCTCCTGCCGGGCGGTGCGCACGGCGGGCCGCGCCTCGGGCAGCGCGATCCGAAGGACCAGCACCAACGGCGCGAACAGCCAGACCGACACGCTCCGTACGAGCCGGAACGCGGCCCGCTCGCCGCCCCACAGCCACCCGGCGCTGAGCAGTGCGACCAGCAGGTGGGCCGCGAGCATGCCGGTCGCGCCGCCGTGCATCCCCGGCATCTGGTGCATGGGGGCGGCCATGTCTCCCATGTGGTCCATACCCTGCATGGAGGACCCGTGCCCCGTCGAGGGCATGGCCGCCATCTGCTGGTGCATCAGCCGCATCAGCTCGGCGTGGTCACGGCCGTCGGACTGCGTCCCCTGAGCGCCGCACAGCCAGCTCTCCGCCCACTGGCGCGCGAGCGAGCGCCCGCCGCCACCGGAACCGGCGACCGCCTGGCCGAACGAGAAGACGGTGTGCAGGGCGGCCTGGGTACCGACGGTCAGCAACCCCACCAGCAGCGGCCCCCGTTCGCGGCCCGCACAGCACCAGGCAGCGGCCGCGGTCCCGACGCCGGCCGCGAGCAGCACCCAGCCGGGAATCACGGCATCCGACATGACCACGTGGCCCAGCGCAGCGAGCAGCACACAGACCGCCGCGAACACCGCGGCACGCAGCCCCCTGAGAACCTGCCCCGCATCCATGACAGGCCTATCGTCGCACCCCGGCTTCACGGGGGAACGAGAGGGGCCCCGACCTGCCGTTTCCCGTGCTGCCGGGGGGCCTTCGGCGGCTGCCCGCCGGCCACCCGTACACAGCACCGTCGCCCGCCCCGATGGTTCCGGGGCGGGCGACGGTGTGGCGCTGACGTGGGTCAGGACATGTTCTCTTCGGCGTCGAGGTACGCCTGGATCCTCTTGTCCAGCGCGTTGGCCTGCGCGCGGGCGCGGTTGGCGGCCTCGTGCTCGCCTTCATGGTCCAGACGGTTGGCCTTGGCCTTCAGGTCGGCGGACTGCTGGCGCAGCTCGTCGATGTTGACGCTGATGCCGCCGCCGGCCGCCACGCTCTGCCGGCCGGCGGCCGTGGTGGCGGCCTGCGCGGGCAGCGCCGCAAACAGCACGCCTCCGGCCACGGCCGCGGTCACGGCGAGTACGGAAATACGTCGACGCATGAGATCCCCCTCTGGTCGAAAAATAGGTCGTTACCAGTCAGTAAGCCTACATGAAGTGATCTTGTGCTCCGACCACTGAGGGTGAGCAACGGGGGTGTCTGCGCGCGACGGAGGGCAGGGGTCGCCAACTGCTGTGCGGTGAGGGGGAGTTACCGCCTGACCAGGGTCGATACCGCAAACGGGGCGTGGCCGACGCCACGCCCCGTCACCTCCGCGGTGTCCTACGGCCGGGGCCCGAGGACCTTCGCACCGTCTCGGACAGTGATGGCCATCGCCGGGCAGACGTCGGCGGCGTCCAGGGCGCGCTCGTCCTCCTCGATCCGGTCCCTCAGCGGACGGGCGTGCGCGCCGTCCACGACGAAGAGGTCCGGGGCGATGGCGGCGCAGGACCCCGAGGCGATGCACTGCTGTGGGTCGATCTCCACCTCCCAGGTCATCCGCTCACCACCCCACCGGCATGACCCGCGGTCCGCGCACCAGCATCTCGCTCTTCCACACCACGTCACCGGCCAGCCGCAGTTCCGGGAACCGGGTGATCAGGGCGCCGATCGCCTCCTGGAGTTCCAGACGGGCCAGGGGCGCACCGAGGCAGTGATGGACACCGTGGCCGAATCCGAGGTGCTGATTCCCGGTCCGGGAGATGTCCAGCGTCCCGGGTGTGTCGAAGCGCAGCGCGTCCCGGTTGGCGGCGCCCACCGCCACCAGGACCGGGGTCCCGGCCCGCACCAGCGTCCCGCCGACCTCGACGTCCTCCGTCGCATAACGGGGCTGGCTCGCGCCACTGCCCAGCGGAACAAAACGCAGCAACTCCTCCACCGCGCCGCCGATCAGCTCCGGCTGCTTGCGCAGCAGGGCGAGCTGGCCCGGGTGGTCCAGCAGCGCGAGCACGAAGTTGGGGATCTGGGTGGCGGTGGTCTCGTGCCCGGCGACGAGAATCCCGACGCACAGGTCCACCAGCTCCAATTCGGACAGCCGGTCGCCGACGTCCCGGGCGTCGATCAGTGCCGTCATCAGATCGTCCCGCGGGGCGCTCCGGTGCTCCTCGATCAATTGCCGCATATAGGCGCGGAGTTCTTCCATATTGGCGTCGAATTCCGCCGCGGTGAGGGAACTCGTCGACAAGGCGGCATCGCTCCACACCCGGAACCGCGGCCGGTCCTCGGCCGGCACCCCGAGCATCCGGCAGATCACGGCGACGGGGATGGGCAGGGCGTAACGGTCCACCAGGTCGGCGGGCGGCCCGGCCGCCACCAACTCGTCGAGCAGCTCGTTCGCCAGCTGCTTGACCTGCGGCCGCAGCTTCTCGACCTGGCGGACGGTGAAGGCCTTGGCCACCAGCGTCCGCAGCCGGGTGTGATCGGGCGGGTCCATCCCCAGGATGCCGCTGTCCCGGCGTCCTTCGGACGCCCGGGGCTCGTCGTGCCGCGCGCCCTCGGCGCGGCTGAAGCGCTGATCGCCGAGGACGAACCGGGCCTCGGCATACCGGGTCACGAGCCAGGCCGGCTCGCCGTACGCCATGCGGACCTTCAGCAGCCCGGGACGGTTGCGGGCCTGTTCGTACTCTTCGGAAAGCTCAAGGCTCTCGGGAACATTGAAGGGGTAGGAGAGGGGTGCTGTGTCGGCTGTGGTCAAGGCGACCTCCCTTGTGTAAGCACCTGCTTACATCACGGTAAGCCGCCCCCCGGAGGCGGTCAACGACGCATTGTGGCCGTCATCGTGACGGCCAATGGAGAGGAGTGTGGCGATGGCGAAGACCCCGCGGCAGGGCACGGCGAACGCCTCCCGGCGGGACGCGCAGGGCACCCGACTGCGGTTGCTCGACGCCGCATCGGAGCTGTTCGCCGAGCGTGGCTACGAACGGGCGACGGTGCGCGACATCGCGTCCCGGGCCGAGGCCAACCAGGCCCTGCTGTTCCGCTACTTCGGCTCGAAGAAAGCCCTGTTCGGAGAGGTGATGGCGCGTGGCGGCCACGAGCAGCTGCGGACCACTCCCGCCGAGCGACTGTTCGAGGTCGCGCTGCGCGGCATGCTGGCCGGCGGCGGGGAGGGCGCCGACCGCTCGCTGGAGGTGTGCCTGCGCTCCATCGGCGGCAGCGACGAAATAGCGGAGGCGCTGCGCGGGCTGGGGGAGGAGTACGCGGAGGTCCTCGCCACGCTCTCCGCGTCCGAGACCGGGAGTCTGCGCGCCGATCTGGCACTGTCCTGGCTGCTGGGAATTGGCTTGATGCGAGTGGTCGTCGCCAAGGAGCCGCTGGCGAGCGCCGACCCCGACACGGTCTGCGCACTCGTCGCGGGCGCTCTGGGAAACCTGTTGGAGAGCCTGCCGGCGGAAGGGGCGACGGACGCGCCCACGGACGGGTCGACGGACGGGTCGACGGACGGGGAAAGCGGGGGTATTCCGGAGTGAACAGCCGGTCAGCGGCGTGGGTCGTTGTCGTGCGTGCTGCGTTCCAGTGACTCTGCGGCGGGTCGCAAGTCAGTGGACAAATGCCCGCTTATCGTCGCCTTTGCAGGAAATATTCATTTTCTGCAGAGTCGAGTGAAGGTGGAAACATGCTCCGTTCGATCCCGCGCGGCCTTGCAGTGGCCGGCCTGACCGCGGCTGCCCTCGTGGTGCCGACGGCAGGCGCCGCCACCGCCGCGACCGCGCCCCCCAGCAGTTCCCAGGACGCCAAGTGTGCCTCGCACAGCTGCATCAAGGGCCACCACGGCAAGCAGCAGAACAGCCGCCACCAGGGCCGCGTCGGGCACCGTGGCCACGACGGCTATGACGGCTTCGGCCGCGACCGCCGCGACGGCTACGGCTACGGCCGCGACGGCGGTTACGAGCGCGACGGCTACGGGCGCGACGGCTATGGCCGCGACGGATACCGCGACGGCTATGGGCGTGACGGCTCCGGTCTGGGCAGGAACGGCCTGCTCAACCTCGGCCTGCTCGGTCTCCTCTAGTACCCGTCAGGCAGTGCGCGGTGGGCCCGGGGTCATGACCCCGGGCCCCACCGCATGTCCGGCCGCATGTCCGGGTCCTGCGGAAGTTCCTCACCCGGTGGCATCGCCAGGGGTAACGGCAGGTCAGGAGTGGTGCCCACGGCCGAGATCCGGCCACATTTCACGATTCAACGGTTTTGGCGTCCATATAATCGTTGTCATCGGCCTTGCGTAGTGGCAGGATTGTTCTGTCGCATCGTGAATGGGGGATTTGTGACATCGGGGGACGGGGGAAGAGTCCCTTCTGCGTAGCGCGCACCTGACCCGTGCGCCGACCAACAAGCCCGTGGGCTCCTCGCTTTGGCGAGCGCAATTGTTTTGCGCTGCCCATATTCAACGGTTTGGATACTGGTGATAGCGGAAGAAGTTTATGATCTCGTACTGGATGATCTCTTCATCCGGCTTGACCAATTAGTTCCCGGCAGTTCAGTCTTCCTCAAACTGGAAGGCCTCAATCCTGCCGGTTCGGTAAAACTCAAAACTGCTGTCGCGCTGGTCGCGGCGGCCGAGGATTCCGGGCGCTGCTTTCCGCGGACCCGGCTGATCGAGTCGACGTCGGGAAACCTCGGCGTCGCCCTGGCGATGGTGTGCGCGGCCAAGGGCTACCGGCTGACCTGTGTCACGGACCCCAACTCCACCGTCCAGTCGAGGCGTCTGATGGAGGTTCTCGGCGCCGAAGTGGTGGTCATCGACGTCAGGGACGCCCACGGCGGCTATCTGCAGTCGCGCATCGACTACATCGACGAGCGGCTGCGCCGCGAACCCGACCTGTTCTGGCTGAACCAGTACGCCAACCCGGCCGGGCCGCAGGCCCACCGGGACCGCACGGGCCGTGCGCTCCTCGAGGAGATCGGCCACATCGACTACGCCTTCATCGGTGCCGGAACGACCGGCACCCTGATGGGCTGCGCGGAGTACCTGCGCCGCCACAGCCCCGCCACCCGGATCATCGCGGTGGACGCCGAGGGCTCCGTGACCTTCGGCGGGCCCGCGGCCCGCCGCCACATTCCGGGCCTGGGGACGAGCAGGCGGCCGGAAATTCTGGACACCGGGAATATCGACGAGGTCGTGCTCATTTCCGAGTCGGCCGCCGTCGAGATGTGCCGGACGCTGGCCGAAGAACGCGGGCTGCTGCTGGGGGGCTCGTCCGGCACGGTGCTGTGCGCCGTGCAGGACGCCGCGAAGGAGATCCCGGACGGAAGTGTCGTGGTGGCGATTTCACCCGACTTCGGGGACCGCTACCTGGAGACCATCTACAACGACGCATGGGTGGCGCAACGCTGGCCCGAGACCGTCGGCAACAAAGTAACTCAGGCACCGGCCTGAGTGGGGGGAACGCTTGATGTTCAATTTTGAGATAGTGGCCGGAGAAACGGTTCGTCAAGTTCTTCACGAAAAGCGTGGAGACGTGCTCGGCATTGTCAGCGATGCCTATCGGGCTCATGAGTCCGGAGACTCCGTCAACCCGGACAGTTACTTTCTCCGCTTTCCGGAGAAGCCGGATTCCCGGATCATCGCGCTGCCGGCCTTCCTGGGCGCCGATGTCCAGCTCGCCGGTATCAAGTGGATCGCGAGCTTCCCGGGCAACACCCGCCGCGGGGCCCCGCGCGCGTCGGCCGTCCTGCTCCTGAACGACTACGAGACCGGGTACCCGATCGCCTGCCTCGAAGCCGCCAACATCAGCGCGGCGCGCACCGCCGCCTCCGCGGCCGTCGCGACGACCGCCCTCCGACCGGACGGCTTCGCGGGGACCCGCATCGCCGTCGTGGGCGGCGGCGTCATCGCCCGCAACATCTGCGACTACCTGAATGTCGCGGGCTGCGCCCCGGACGCCTACCTCGTCCACGATCTCGACGAGGCCTCCGGACAGGCCCTGGCCGAGCATGTGCGCACCACACAGAACCGTCCGGCCACCTTCACCGCCGACCTCGACGCCGCGCTGTGGGCCGACACCGTCGTCTTCGCCACGACGGCTCTGGAGCCCTACGTCAGCACCCCGTTCAAGCCCGGTCAGCTGGTTCTCAACATCTCCCTGCGTGACCTGGCCCCCGAGGTGGTCCTCGGGGCGGACAACATCCTCGACGACGTCGAGCACTGTCTGAAGGCGCAGACGTCACCCCACCTGGCCGAGCAGCTGTCCGGCTCCCGCGAGTTCGTGACCGGAACCCTCGCCGGAGTACTGAACGGGGAGGTGACGCCCTCCCCGGACCGGCCGGTGATCTTCTCGCCGTTCGGGCTGGGCGTGCTGGACCTCGCGGTAGGGGCGTTCGTCCTCGGCGAGGCACGCAAGGACGGCAGCACCATCGAGGTGCCCAACTTCTTCGGGGAGACGCGCCGGTGGTGAATCACAGACCCGTCTCCGTCGCGATAGTGGGCGCCGGATCGCGGGGGCTGGGCGTCTTCGAGCGGCTGGTCGCGCACTGTCTGACGCAGCCGGCCCCGCTCACCGTCCACCTCATCGACCCACAGCCCTTCGGCGCCGGATTCCATCTGCCCGCCCAGCCCGACCATCTGCTGCTCAACACCGTCTGCGCACAGCTCACGGCCTTCGCCGACCCCCACATGGTGGACGGCCCCGTACCGATATCCGGCCCCTCGCTGCACGAATGGTGCCGGCGCCGGGACCTGCGGCTGGCGGACGACGGCTACACCGTGCGCCCGGGCGCGGGACGGGAGATCCAGCCGAACGACTTCCTGCCCCGCAGACTGCTGAGTGAGTACCTCACCTGGGCGGCGGGGGAGATCACCGACGCGGCGCCCGAGAACCTCACACTGGTGCGGCACCGTACGACGGCCGTCGACATCCACCCCGGAACGCCGGACACCGAAACGGTCGTCCTCGCCGACGGCACCCGGATCGACGCCGACGCCGTCTTCGTCACCGTTGGGCACCACTCGCTCTACCGGCCCGCGGCGCCCGCTCCCGACCCCCGACTCGTCACCCGCCCCTATCCGTTGCCCGAGGCGCTCGACAGCATCGGACCGGGCGAACGGGTGGCCGTCCTCGGGATGGGGCTGACGGCCATGGACGTCATCGCCACGCTGACCCTCGGACGCGGTGGCGCGCACACGACGGACGAGCACGGGATGCGCTATCTGCCCAGCGGGCAGGAGCCGTTGATCGTGCTGACCAATCGCTCCGGGATGCCCTCGCGCAGCCGGCCGCGCCTCCACCCGGGGCGGATGCGCTTCGCCCCGCTGGCACTGACCACGGAGCACCTGGACGAGATCCGTACGCGGCGGGCGGACCGGCGGATCGACTTCGCCGCCGAGGTGCTGCCGCTCGTCGAGGCCGAGATGGAACTCGCCTACTACCGCGTCCTGTTGGGCCGGGAGATGGGCGACACCACGGACGCGGGGCTGGAGATGGCCAGGCGCTGCGCCCGGGCCGGCCACAAGACCCTGCTCGACGAGCTGCGCGCCCGGTTCGGCACCAGCCCTGTGCCCGGGATCCTGTCCGCCGGCCTCGCGGACCGGCAGTGGACGGAGTACTCCGCCTACCGCGACTGGTTCACCGCGGAGGTCGCCGCCGACCTGGCCGAGGCCCGCGAAGGCCTCGGGGTGAGCCCGCTCAAGGAGGCCCTGGAGGTCCTGCGCGACCACCGCGATGTCCTGCGCGCGGTCATCGACCCGCCGGGAGTCGACGACGCGTCGCTGGCCGCCTTCTTCGGGGAGTTCGCCTCGACGGTGAACCGGCAGGTGATCGGCCCGCAGCTGGACCGGTCGGTCGAGCTGCTCTCGCTGATCGACGCGGGGATCGTCCGGCTCGGCCCCGGCCCGCAGCCGAAGATCGTCGCACCGGCCGGACAGGGACCCTGGCGACTGGAATCCACCTGCCTGGCCGAGCCGTTGCGGATCGAGGTCGACCACGTGGTGCAGGCGCATGTGACCGAGCCCGGCGCGGACCGGGCACCCGGGACACTGCTCGGCACGCTCGTCGCCGCGGGCCGCGTCCGTACCCTCGCGCACCGCGGAGGGACGGTGCACGGGCTGGACGTCACCCGGCAGGGCCAGGGGATCGACCGTACGGGCACCCCGCAGCCGCGCCTGTTCTTCCTCGGGCCGCACACCGAGGGGTCCAGCTACTACAACCACTATGTGCCCTCACCCGGCGCGCCCTCCCGTGCGCTGCTGGACGCCGAACGTGCCCTGAGCACCGCTCTGCCGGAACTGATGACGAGGAAGCGATGAACAACAGCGAGACCTTCACCCCCTGGACGCAGGAGTACCGGCCCGAGACGCGCGCCGCGCAGGGCGACGGCTGGCGCTGCCCGACCACCGGCGCCGTCCCGCCCCCGATCGGGCTGGGCGCGACCTTCGCCCGCGACAACGAGTACCGGGCGCCGGCCGGACTGGCGTATCTGCGCGATCAGGGGACACCGGGGTACGAGCAGGTCGAGAAGGTGGTGGCGGGCCTGGAGGGCGGCTCGGACGCGCTGGTCTTCTCGTCCGGCATGGCCGCCGCCACGTCCGTCTTCCAGGTGCTGCCGGCCGGTGCGCGGGTCGTGGTCCCGCAGACCATGTACTTCGGGCTCACCAAGTGGCTGCTGGAATTCGGCCCGCAGCGCGGCCTGGAGGTCGTCCAGGCACCCATGAACGACCTGGACGCGGTGGCGGCCGCCGTGACCGCCGCCCCGACCGCACTGGTCTGGGCGGAGTCCCCGGCGAACCCGACCTGGACGGTGACCGACATCGCCGCCTGCGCCGAGATCGCACACCGGGCCGGTGCCCTGTTCGGCGTCGACAACACCGTCCCCACCCCGGTGCACTCCAAGCCGTTCGCACTCGGCGCGGACCTGATCATGCATTCGGGCACCAAGTACCTCAACGGCCACACCGATGTGGTGGCCGGACTGCTCGT
Organism: Streptomyces sp. G7(2002); assembly: GCF_028870195.1. Taxonomy (NCBI): domain Bacteria; kingdom Bacillati; phylum Actinomycetota; class Actinomycetes; order Kitasatosporales; family Streptomycetaceae; genus Streptomyces; species Streptomyces sp. G7(2002). The sequence continues at coordinate 1,212,321 of NZ_CP102609.1, read as the reverse complement.
CAAGGCGCCGGGCAGCAGCGAGGCCCGCGACGCGATCTGGGAGCGGCTGCAGCTGCACCGCCGGCTGACCGGCCCGATACTCGGCCCGATGGAGACCTACCTCCTGATGCGGGGCATACGGACGCTCTACCCCCGGATGCGCCAGATCTCGGAGACCGCGATGGCCGTGGCCGAGCACTTCGCGGAGCACCCTCGGATCCGGCGGGTGGCCTACCCGGGTCTCGCCACCGACCCGGGGCACGCCGTCGCCGCCCGGCAGATGACGGGGGGCTTCAGCGGCATGCTCTCCCTGCACGTCGACGGCGAGTGGCAGCAGTCCCTGCGGACCGCCAACCACTGCGAACTCTTCATCCGTGCCACCTCGTTGGGCGGGGTGGAGAGTCTGATCGAACACCGCTACACCTTCGAAGGGCCGGGTAGTACCTCGCCGAAGGACATGCTGCGGCTGTCCATAGGTCTGGAGAGCCCCGCAGACCTCGTCGCCGACCTCGAACAGGCCCTGGAAAAGGCCGTGAAGGAAGACCGTTGAGTTCCAAGACACCCACCCCCCACCCCGACGCCGCACCGCCGGGTTCCGCCCCACCGGAGCCGGCGCACGCGGCGGAGGGGCCCCCGGAGCCGGGGACCCGGCCCGGCCTGTTCCGTGACGCCTCGCTGTCCGCGGTACTGGCGGGCTTCGTCGCTGTCGTCGTGTCCTACTCGGGCCCGCTCGTCATCGTGCTGGCGGCGGCGTCCGCCGGGCATCTGAACACCGCACAGACCAGCTCATGGGTATGGGCCATCTCCATCGGCAGCGGGCTCACCTGTATCGGGCTGAGCCTGCGTACGAAGATGCCGGTGATCACCGCATGGTCGACACCGGGCGCTGCCCTGCTGGTCACCAGCCTGGGGGCGTACTCCTACGCGGAGGCCATCGGGGCGTTCATCGTCACCGGTTTGGTGATCACCCTGGTCGGTCTGACCGGAGTGTTCGGATGGCTGATGCGGCAGGTGCCCACCGCCGTGGTCTCCGCGATGCTCGCCGGCATCCTCTTCTCCTTCGGCACCGGCGTGTTCACCTCGCTCAAGACCGCACCCCTCATTGCCGGTTCCGTGCTGGTCGCCTACCTCCTGGCGAAGCGGTGGCTGCCCCGGTACGCCGTATTGGTCGCCCTGGCGGCGGGTGTCGCGGCCAGTGCCGTCAGCTCCCGGCTGGACATCCATCTGGACCGGATCGAGCTCGCCAAGCCCGTGCTGACGACCCCGGAGTTCTCGCTCGCCTCCCTCATCGGCATCGCGGTGCCGATGATCCTGGCGACGCTCGCCTCACAGAACGCACCGGGTATGGCCGTGCTCACCGCGTCCGGCTACGAGCCCAAGGACCGCCTGCTGATCGGTTCCACGGGTCTGGTCTCCACGGCGCTGGCACCGTTCGGCTCCCATGCCATCAACCTCGCGGCGATCACCGCCGCCATCTGCACCGGCCCCGAGTCGCACCGCGACCCGAAGCGGCGCTATGTGGCCGGAGTCTCCTGCGGAGCGTTCTACCTCCTCATCGGGGCCTTCGGCTCCACGCTGGTGGTGCTCTTCGCGGGCCTGCCCAAGGAACTGGTGGCGGCGGTCGCCGGAGTCGCCCTGCTCGGTGCGCTGGCCGGCGGGCTGACGGGGGCGGTCAAGGAGGAGAAGGACCGCGAGGCGGCCCTGATCACCTTCCTCGCCACCGCCTCCGGTGTCACCCTCTTCGGCATCGGATCCGCCTTCTGGGGGCTGCTCTTCGGCGTCATCGCGCACTTCGTCCTGACCCGTTGGCGCGGTACGCCCACGGAACCCGCCAAGTGATCCGGGCCGGCCGTGCGCCGGCGGCGGCCATGACCTGACCGGGGCCCGCACGGGCCGCCGGGCACCTTTGTGTGTCCGGCGGCCCGTGCCGGCGGTGATCCGCCCAAGTCCCGCTCATACCCCGGGGACGAGCGCGTCCGCGGCCCCTGCGCCACTCCCCGACAAGGCGTAGTCGACATAGCCCCCGGCCCCGCCGGTGTAGTACGTGGCCGGGTCACCGACGGCCGGCTCCTGCCGCAGGGCGAACCGGGTGACGAGGTCGGGGTTGGCGATGAAGTGCGTGCCGAAGGACACGGCGTCGGCGATCCCGGCGTCGAGGACGGCGTTCCCCGACTCACGGTCGAAGCCGTTGTTCGCGATCAGGGGGCCGTCGAACCGCCGCCGGTAGCGTGCGAGCGCCGCGAGGTCGGGGGCCTCGTCCGCCGCGGTGCGGTCCCGGCCCCGCAGGTGCAGGTAGGCGACCGGACGGTCGTTGAGCTCCGTCACCAGTGCGTCGTGGTCGGCGAGCGTCTCCTCGTCGGCCCGGTAATGCTCCCCCTCGTTCCAGTAGGGCGCCAGGCGGACGCCGACGCACCGGCCGTGCCACGGCTCGGCGACCGCGTCGACGATGTCCAGCAGCAGACGCCGCCGGCCCGTACGGTCACCGCCGTAGGCATCGGTGCGGCGGTTCAGCCGTGGGTTGAGGAACTGCGCGATCAGAAACGCGCCGAGGGCACCGATCTCGACCCCGTCGAACCCCGCGCGCCGGGCGTTCTCCGCGGCGGCACGGAAGTCGGCGACCGTGGCCGCGATGTCGGCGGTGGTCATCTCCCGGGGAGTGACCGTCTCCTTGAACCCGCCGGCGGTGAAGGACCTCGTACGGGGGTTGACCGCCGACGGCCCGCCGGGCAGCTCTCCTCCCAGGTGGTCGGGGTGCGAGGCGGCGCCGGTGTGCCAGAGCTGCAGCACGATGCGGCCGCCGAGGGCGTGCACGACATCGGTGACCCGCCGCCACCCGGCGATCTGGTCCTCGCGGTAGATGCCGGGAACGTGGACGAAGCCGACCGCCCGTTCGCTGACCCAGGTCCCCTCGGTAATGATCAGTCCGGCGGTGGCCCGCTGGCCGTAGTAGGCGGCGTGCAACTCCGTCGGTACGAGCGCGGCGTTGGCCGCGCGGCCCCGGGTGAGCGGGGCCATCACCACACGGTTGGGCAAGGAGAGGCCGCCGAGGTCCGCGCGCCGCAGCAGCGGCTGGTCGGCGGTGGTCGGCAGGGTACTGCTCATGGTGTGTTCCTCCTGGTCATCGGGCCGGGGCGGTGGCCGGGCCCGGAATCCGGGCCGGACGGCGGGCGCCGGTCACCTCGGCCCGGTGGTGCGCGTCATCAAGGTGACGGAGCGGGACGAGGAAAGGTGACCGATGGACGAGCAGGACCGGCTGGCGGAACGGTTCGAGGCACAGCGCGGCCATTTGCGCGCGGTCGCCTACCGGATGCTGGGCTCCCTCAGCGATGCGGACGACGCCGTGCAGGAAGCCTGGCTACGGCTCAGCCGTGTCGACAGCGGAACCGTCGAGAACCTGCCCGGCTGGCTGACGACGGTCGTGTCGCGGCTCTGCCTCGACATCCTGCGCTCCCGCACCGCACGACGGGAGGAACCGGTCGGACAGCAACCGCCCGACCCGGCCCGGGACGCCGAGGACGGGACCGGCCCGGAACCCGAAGCGCTGCTGATCGACTCGGTCGGCCGGGCCCTGCTGGTGGTGCTGGACACCTTGGCTCCCGCCGAGCGGATCGCCTTCGTCCTGCACGACATGTTCGCCGTGCCGTTCGACCGGATCGCTCCCCTCGTGGAACGTTCGCCGGTGACCACGAAGAAGCTCGCCAGCCGCGCACGTCACAAGGTCCAGGGCACCCCCGCCGTTCCCGCCGCCGATCTCGCCCGGCAGCGGAAGGCCGTCGACGCCTTCCTCGCCGCCTCGCGCGACGGCGACCTCGACGCGCTGCTCGCGGTGCTGGCCCCCGACGTCGTGCGCCGGGCCGACCCCGCTGCCCTGCCCCCGGGCGCGCCGACGGAGCTCCGCGGTGCGCACTCGGTGGCCGCGGGGACCCTGGTCTTCGGGCGGAAGGCACGCTTCGCGGCGCCGGCGCTGGTGAACGGGACCGTGGGGATCGTCGTGGCCCCGCGTGGCCGGCTGCTACTCGCCCTCACCGTCACCGTCGAGGGCGAAAGGATCTCCGCCTACGAAGTGATCGCCGACCCCGCCCGTCTCCGGCGACTCGACCTCGCCGTCCTCGACGTGTGACCGGCGGCCACGGCCCGGCGCGCCGTTCCGGTCCCGTACGGATGTCCGGTCAGGACGCACCGGACCCGGCGCCGTCCTGCTTCAGCTTCGTCACCTTCCGTGGCAGTGATCCCGCGCCGTCGGCCAGCGGGGGAGTGGCGCCGGGCGTGCCGGCCCCCTTCTTCAGGCTGTCGAGAATGGCCAGCCCCTGGCCGACGATGCCGGAGACGATCTCGTTCATCCCGTCGGTGCCGTTGAGGACGGTCAGCCGGGCGCCGGCGAGGCCCTCGGCCGCGGCCTCGGTGAGGGCGGGGAGGTTCTCGACGGTGCGGTTGGCGGCGATCAGCTCCTGGTTGCCGTCCCGCAGCGAGCCCGCGAGGGCCGTGTTGGCGTCGGCGCGCGCCTGGGCGACGGTCCGCTCGGTGTAGGCGCGGGCGTCCGCCTCGTACCGGACCTGGTCACGCTGGGCCTCCGCCAGGGTGCGCAGCCGGTAGGCCTCGGCGTCCGCGGGGCGGCGAACCTCGCCCTCCAGCCGCTGGGCGGCGAGCGAGGCCTGCCGCTGGGCCAGCGCGGTCTGCTCCTCGATGACCTCCTGCGAGGCCCTGGCCTGCGAGAGCGGGCCGGCCTGTGCGGCACGGGCGTTGTACTGCTCGGTCTCGGCGAGGAACCCGGCCCGCTTGATCGCGGTGTCCCGCTCGTACTCGGCCTTCAGCGCCGCCGCCTGCTGCTCCCGTTCGGTCGCCTCCTGGTCGGCCTTGGCCTGCGCGATCCGGGCCGCGCTGGCGACCGCGGCGGCGTGCGGGGCGGCGAGATTGGTGATGTAGCCGGAGGTGTCGGCGATCTCCTGGATCTGCAGGGCGTCGACGACGATGCCGAGCTTCTCCATCTCGGAGTGGCTGCCGTCCTTGACCTCCTGGGCGACCCGGTCCCGCTCCCGGATGATCTGCTCGACGGTCAGTCCGCCGACGATCGAGCGCAGATGACCGGCGAAGATCCGCCCCACCAGCTCTTCCATGGTGGCCTGCTCGGAGAGGAACCGGCGCGCGGCGTTGGCGATGGACGTCTGGTCGTCCCCGACCTTGAAGACGGCAACCGCCCGGACGCCGAGCCGGATGCCCTGCTGGGTGACGCAGTCCTCGGAGATCTCCGCCTCCCGCAGCGACAGCGACAGCACGGACGCCTTCTGTTTGACGGGCAGGACCCAGCAGCCATGGCCGGTGACGATACGGAATTGGGCGTCCCCGGCCCGGCGCTTCGAGCCGGAGATCAACAGCGCCTCGTTCGGCGCCGGAACATGCCAGAACAACATCGGAAGGCTCCTGGTCCGGTGCGACCGGCCTCGGCCGGGGCGCGGGGACGGCCGCGGGAAAGGGGAGTGCTCACGTGGTCGGCGGGCCCGGTCTGCGGGACCGCCGGGTCACGCGGGCAGCGGCGCGACGATCACCGACCGCGCCGAGGTGTGCTCCACCACGATGACCTGCGTGTGCCGGGCGATGGGCTCGCGGGACCAGGCGGCGAAGGCTTCGGTGCCGCCGCGTACGGGCAGCAGCACCTCACCCGGGCCGTCGGTCGGGATCGAGACGGTCACCCGCCCGATCACCCCGATCGGGCTGAAGTCCGTGTCATCCGTTGCGCTCACCCGGGCTCCGTCGCTGGTCAAAGCCGCTGTCGGCGCAGTCGCCGGACAGCGGGAAATCCTCGACAACTCAACGGTACTCCGGCCGGGGTGCCGCCGGCCCGGCAGCCGCGGCGGAGCCGGTTCCGGCGTCCAGACGGGCGGGCCGGGCCGACGGGACCGACGGCTTTCTCGGCGGCAGTACGTCGGGCGCGCGATGGGGCCGGAGGGCCGTGAGGGCGCTCTCGGTCTCCTCCATCAGGGCACGGTAGGAGACCAGGCGCTGCCACTCGGGATCGGCGACCCCGGGCACCGTGGCGGCACGCTCGGTCCACTGCTTCACCAGCCCGGCGTACACCGGTGTCTGCCTGATGACCTCCGCGGTGATCCACCGCGGCATCTGCCCGGGGCGGGGGAGGGACGTCTGTCCGTGACCTGCGACGGTGCCGGAAGAGGGGACGCTCATGGCCGTAGAAACGATTCTTCGACGCTGGGGTCACTGCGTATTTTTGCAGCCGTCCGTACTTCCGCCAGGCAGGCAGGGACGGGTCTCCATCGAATATCACCTTATGCAGTGATCTATAGCCGGGAAGCGGTCCAATCCGGACGAAGGAACGTTGTCGCAGTCATGGAACCGAGGGAGTTGTGGGAGCGCCACGCGGTACTCGCACAAGCGTTTTGCAGCAGCGATGACGAGGTCCGCCGGACGCAGGGACTCCTCGACGAGGCCGAGGCCCGCCGTTCGCGGACCCTGGCCGCCTTCGCCGTGACCGTGGGCAGTGACGCGGTGGTGGCGGAGCTGCTCGGCCTGGACGAACGCGAAGTGCGGCTGGCCCGGCGCACGGTGGGCAAGGAAGACGCCCGCGCGGTCGCCAAGAGCCTGCTCGCACAGCCCGCGTGCGAGCAACCCCCCGCACCGCAGCAGCCCGCGCAGCAGGCCCCCGCACCGCAGCCCGCGCAGACGGCCGCCGCCCCAGGGGCCGCCGTGCACCCTCCGGGCCCCTCGGCCCCACCGCAGGCAGTCCCGGTCGCCGTGCCCCAGCCCCCCTCCGAGCCGGCCTGGGCACCGGCGCTGGACGCCGTCCTGATGAGCAGCTGGCACAACGGAGTTGACCTCACCGCCCTGGCCACCGAACTCGGTCTCGACGTCCGGCTGCTGGTGGCCCGCGCACAACAGCTGTCCGCCGAGAGCCGCCCGGTCCAGCCCCCGGCGTCGGACCGCACGGGCCGGCACCGCCGGATGGTCAGTCCCCCGTCCTCCCCACAGCCCGAGACCCCCCACCTGACCTGGCGCGAGCGACCACAGCAGCCTCCACGGGAGCACTACGAGCATGAGCCCTGGAAGCAGCAGCCGTATCAGAACTACCCGGACCCGCAGGAGTACCAGGAATACCGGGTGTACGAGGAACACCAGCAGTATCAGCAGCCCACCCAGCCCACCTGGGATGCCAACGCCATCACCGCTGCCCAGCACGACTGGGACGGCATCCTCAGCCAATGGGAGGCCACCGCCGCCCCTCAACCACCTCTCTCCGCACCCGGTCAGGGAGGGGGGTGACGAGCCTGCGCCGTCGTGCGCCGGAGGTATCCGGGCCGTCGAAGGGCGTCGCCTGCCGTAGCCGCCGCAGCCGGGGCTGGGGCCGATGCCGCCCCTGGGCGGACGATCAGACGTCGATTACAGTGGGCGCCGAGCCGTGACTGGCGCTTGGGTGGAGTACCACCGGGGAGCGGCTCGGCCATCCACGGTCCGTGCCGCGCGCCTGGGCGATCCCACACGACGCTCAGGAGCAGCCCATGTCCCCGGAAGCCCGCCTCATGGACGGCAGCGCACTGGCCCGCAGCATGGTCGAACAGGCCGCCCGGCGCGCGGCCGACCTCACCGAACGGACCGGCACGGCCCCGTGTCTGGCGACCGTTCTCGTCGGCGAGGACCCCGCCTCGGTGACGTATGTACGCATGAAGCGCAACCGGTGCGCCAAGGCCGGAATTCTCTCCCGGCATGTCGCACTGCCCGCCGCCACCACGACCGCGGAGCTGGTCGACACGATCACCGCGCTGTCGAACGACCCCACCGTGCACGGCATCCTGCTGCAGCACCCGGCCGGCCCGCACATCGACGAGCGGGCCGCGTTCGAGGCGATCGCCCCCGAGAAGGACGTCGACGGCGTCACCTGCCACTCCTTCGCCGCGATGAGTTTCGGCCTGGACGGCTTCGCCTCCTGCACGCCCGGCGGCATCCTCCGGCTGCTGGACCACTATGACGTCGACCTGGCCGGCAAGCACGCCGTCGTGGTCGGCCGCAGCGCGATCCTCGGCAAGCCGGTGGGGATGCTGCTGCTCGGCCGCAATGCCACCGTCACCTACTGCCACTCCCGCACCACCGACCTGGCGTCGCTCACCAAGGAGGCCGATGTCCTGATCGCGGCCGTCGGCCGGCCCCGGTTCCTGAGCGGTGAGCACCTCAAGCCCGGGGCCGTCGTGATAGACGCCGGCTCCAACCCGGGCAACGTCGGCGATGTGGACTTCGACTCGGCGCGCACCCGCGCCGCCCTGATCACCCCGGTCCCCGGCGGCGTCGGCCCCATGACCATCGCCACCCTGCTCACCCAGACCGTGGACGCCGCGGCCGCCCAGCTGAACGCGGGCTGACCGCCGGCCGCCGGGGTGCGGTTAGGGGCCGGAAATGTCCGCCCGGCTCGCGAGGGCCGTCCGTATGATCACGAGGTCGGTAGGCGACCATCCTCGGAGGCTGGAACGACCATGGCGGAACAGCGAGTTGTCATTGTGACGGGCGGCGGTACGGGGATCGGCGCCGCCACCGCCCGGCTGCTGCGGGCGGCCGGGCACCAGGTGGTGATCTCCGGCCGCCGGCCCGAACCGCTGCACCGCCTGGCCGAGGAGACCGGAGCGCTGGCCCATCCTTCGGACGCCGCGGATCCCGAGGCGGTGCAAGGCCTCGTCGAGACGGCCGTATCCGCCTACGGAAGGCTCGACGGACTGGTTCTCAACGCCGGTATCGCCCGCAGCGGTGCCGTCGGCGACCTGTCCGTCGAGGACTGGGAGGCCGTCATGACCACCAATGTCACCGGCCCGTTCCTGCTCCAACGCGCCGCCCTTCCCCACCTGTTGGCCGCACGGGGTGCGGTGGTCGCCGTCGCCTCCGTCTCGGCTCTGCGCAACGGCGACGGCAATGCCGCCTATGCGACCTCCAAGGCGGCGCTGCTCCAGCTGTGCCGCTCCCTCGCCGTCGACTACGGGCGGGACGGGCTGCGCGCCAATGTCGTCTGCCCCAGCTGGGTGCGTACGGAGATGGCCGACCGGCGGATGGCGCGCTTCGCCGAGGAGGCCGGGCTGGCGGACGGCGGGGTGGATGCCGCGTACGAGGAGGCCACCCGGCTGCTCCCCGTGGGCCGCGCCGGGCAGCCGCAGGAGGTCGCGGAGGCGATCAGCTGGCTGCTCTCACCCGCCGCTTCCTTCGTCAACGGCGCGGTCCTCACTGTCGACGGTGGGGCGACGGCCATCGACCCCGGAGGCGCCGCGTTCACCTACCGCATCGAGCCACGCGACGGTGCGGAGAGCTGAGCCGCCCGGCGGAGCGGTGCGGGCGCCGGGCGCGGAGCGGAACGGCCGCGCCCGGTGCGTCCGGTGTCAGCTCAGCGTCCGCAGCATCGAGGCGTCGAACGGTACGAGGGCGTCGGTGCGGCCCTCGAAGATCTTGGCGGCCCACTCCGGGTCGCCGAGCAGGGCCCGCCCGATGGCGACGAGGTCGAACTCGTCCCGCTCCAGCCTGTCCAGCAGCCGGTCGATGCCGGCGACGCCCGCCTGTTCGCCCTTGAACGTCCCGATGAACTCGTTGTCGAGTCCGACGGAGCCCACGGTGATGGTCGGCCGGCCGGAGAGCTTCTTGACCCATCCCGCGAGGTTGAGGTCCGAGTCCTCGTACTCGGGAAGCCAGTAGCGGCGCGTCGAGCAGTGGAACGCGGTGACGCCGGCCTCGGTCAGCGGCGCCACGACCGCCTGGAGCTCCTCCGGCGAATCGGCCAGGCGGGCCTGGTAGTTGTTCATCTTCCACTGGGACATCCTGAAGAGGACCGGGAAGTCCGGGGAGACCGCTTCCCGGCAGGCCGCCACGATCTCGGCGGCGAAGCGTGTACGGGCGGTGGGGCTGCCGCCGTAGGCGTCGGTACGCCGGTTGGTGCCCGACCACAGGAACTGGTCGATCAAGTAGCCGTGTGCACCGTGCAGTTCGACGCCGTCGAAGCCGAGCCGCTCGGCCGTGGCCGCCGCCTCGGCGAAGGCCGCGATGACATCGTCGAGATCCCGCTGGGTCATGGCGTGCCCGGAGGGTGTGCCGTCGAGGGCGATCCCGGACGGGCCGGACGGCGGGGCGTCGGGGAACGGCGGAGCGCCCGCCTGGCGGGCCATGCCGACGTGCCACAGCTGCGGCATGAGCGTCCCGCCCGCCGCATGGACCGCCGCCACGACCCGCCCCCAGCCGTCGAGCGCGTCCTCACCGTGGAAGCGGGGCACGGCGCCGCTGGTTCCGGCGGCGGCGTGCTGGACGTAGGTCCCCTCCGTGATGATCAGGCCGACGCCGCCGGCGGCGCGGCGCGCGTAATAGTCCGCGACATCGGCGCCCGGGACACCGCCCGGCGAGAACTCGCGGGTCATCGGCGCCATGGCTATCCGGTTCGGCACGGTGAGGCCGCCCAGGGCGAAGGGACGGGAGAGTGTCTGGGCCGCTCGGGTGGCGGAGGCGCTGGGAGTCACGTGTGGGTCTCCTAGGAAGAGAACGCGGTCGCGGAACGCCGCCGGCCGGCAGACGTTCCGCTGTTCCGAACACAGCACAGCGGCGCCGTCATCCGCTTCTCACTGTCTGCTGCGCCACATTCGTCACTCCGCAGGCGCCACTCCGCCGTCGTCATCCGGCTCCCGTTCCCGCTGTTGCGCCTTCCTGTAGGGAGGTCAGGTGGTGACCGGCTGGGTGGCGCGGGCGAGTTCGCGGCGGAGGCGCATGAAGGGGCGGGGGCGGTCGAGGGCCAGGACGGCGGTGGTGCGCCCGTCGCGTTCGTAGCAGGCGAGGAAGCTGCGGTCGTCGGGCGAGCCCTCGACGATGCGCGGGGTGTCGGTGGGCAGTCGCCGGCCGGCGAACTGGATGCGCACGCCGTACTGGTCGGACCAGAAGTACGGCAGGCTCCGGTGGGTGGCGACGGTGCCGCCGGCGAGCAGGTTCTGTGCGGCGACGGCGGCCTGTTCGGTGGCGCTGGTCCAGTGCTCGGCGCGGATGCCGTCCACCCTGGCGACATCGCCGACCGCCACGATGTGGGGCTGCGGGGTGACCCCGCCCGCGTCGCAGCACACCCCGTCGTCGAGCGGGAGTCCGGAGCCCTCCAGCCAGGCGGTGTTGGGGCGGACCCCGATGCCGATGACGACCACCTCGGCGGGGAGCAGCCGGCCGTCGGCCAGCTCGACCCCGGTGACGCGGTTCCCCGCGCCGCCGTCGTGCAGGCGGGCGACACCGGTTCCGGTGAGCAGGGTGACACCGTGGTCCGCGTGGAGGGCGGAGCAGATCCCGGCCATGGTGTCGCCGAGTTGGGGGACGAGGGGGAGCGGGGCGGCCTCGACCACGGTGACGTCATGGCCGAGGCGGGCGCAGGACGAGGCGACCTCGGCGCCGATGAAGCCCCCGCCGATCACCACGACCCGGACCGGGCCCCGGGTCAGCTCCGCGCGGAGCGCCTGGGCGTCCTCAAGGGTGCGCAGGGTGTGGGTTCCGGCGGGTGCCGGGCCGGGGAGGCGGCGCGGGGTGGCGCCGGTGGCGAGGACCACACCGTCGGTGGTCAGGGACCGGCCGCCGTCGAGGAGCACCGTGCGCCCGTGGAGGTCGAGCCCGGTGGCCCGGGTGCCGAGCAGCCATTCGGCATCCAGTTCGGCGATCTCCTCGGCGTCGGCCAGGGCCAGTTGACCCTGGTCAGCGGTGGCGCCGGTGAGGAAGTCCTTGGACAGCGGCGGCCGGTCGTAGGGGCGGTGGTGTTCCTCCCCGACGATCACCAGTCGGCCGTCGAATCCTTGGGCGCGCAGGGCCCGTGCGGCGTACAGGCCCGCCAGCGAGGCCCCGATGACAGCGACCGACTTCATGCGGCGGTGCCCTCCTCGGCGGCGTGGTGGTGGACGTAGATCATGCCGTCCTCGACGGTCACGGGGTGGGTGCGCACGGCCCGGCGGGCGGGCAGGCAGGTCGGCGCTCCGGTGCGGAGATCGAATGAAGCGGCGTGCAGCGGGCATTCGACCAGACACCCTTCCAGCCAGCCGTCCGCGAGCGAGGCGTCCTGGTGGGTGCAGGTGTCGTCGATGGCGTACAGCTGCCCGTCGGCGTGGAAGACGGCGATCGGAGGTGCGGTGTCGATGCGTACGGACTCGCCTGCGGGCAGATCGGCGAGATGGCAGACAGGAATCACGGGTCCTCCTGTTACTGTTCGGTATCATCGAGTTTCGCGGTGCGCACGATGAAGCGCTATGCGCAACAGAATCCAGATGGGGAGCGGATGCGTCAAGCGATCCCCGGAAATGCCGATCCTTCGAATCCCGGGCCTCGGTCAGGGTGCCAGGTGGTGAGATCCAACAGATGACGGACATCGTGGAGGGGCAGGCGGAGGACAAGCCGCCGAAACAGCCGGGCAGTGTGCAGTCGGTGGACCGGGCCGTGACGGTCCTGGAGATCCTGGCCCGGCACGGCGAGGCCGGGGTGACCGAAGTCGCCGATGAGCTGGGCGTGCACAAGTCGACCGCGTTCCGGCTGCTGGGCGTGCTGGAGAACCGCGGGCTGGTCGGGCAGGAGCAGGAGCGCGGCAAGTACTACCTCGGTGCCGGGGTGCTGCGGCTGGCCGGTGCGGCGGCCGTACGGCTGGACATCTCGCAGGAAGGCGCGGTGGTCTGCCGGGAGCTGGCCGAGGAGATGGGGGAGACGGTCAACATCGCGGTGCTGGAGAGCGATGCCGCGGTCAACATCATGCAGGCGCGCGGCCCGGCGTCGGTCACCGCGCAGAACTGGCTCGGCCGGCGCACACCGCTGCACGCCACCTCCAGCGGCAAGGCGCTGCTCGCGTTCCAGCCCGCACCGGTCCAGGAGGCCGTGCTGGCACGGAAGTTGCCGCGGCTCACCGAGCGGACGGTCACCTCGGCCGCCGCGCTGCGCCGGGAGCTCGCCGAAGTGGTCGAGCGCGGTTACGCGGTGGCGTTCGAGGAGCTGGAGCTCGGGCTGCGCGCGGTCGCGGCGCCGGTGCGGGCGCACGACGGCGCGGTGATCGGGGCGATCAGTGTGTCGGTGCCCGCCTACCGGCTGGCCGAGGAGCGGCTGCCCGAGGTCGTCAAGGGCACCGTTGCCGCAGCCGAGGAGCTGTCGCGGCGGATGGGGTACGCCTGTTGACCCGGTGACGGGTGCGGGCGCGGGGGCGGGGCCGGAGCGGATGTTCCGGCCCCGCCCCCGTGTCCGGGTGCGTCATGAGTCCTTTACCAAGAGCTGGCCCGTACCTCTTGACGGTGCCGATCCGGCGTCTCCACGATGTCTCTCATCGCGCAACCAGTCGTGCAGTGCGCAACAGTGAGGGGTAGGGCATGCCACACGAGGTCCATGCCGTCGTCGCGGCGAAACGAGGCGCACCGGTCGAGCTGCAGACGATTGTGGTGCCGGACCCCGGCCCGGGAGAAGTGCTCGTCGCCGTGCAGGCCTGCGGGGTCTGCCACACCGACCTGCACTACCGGGACGGTGCGATCAGCGAGGAATTCCCCTTCCTGCTCGGCCATGAGGCGGCGGGCGTCATCGAGTCCGTCGGCCCCGGTGTCACCGATCTCGCCCCGGGCGACTACGTCGTCCTCGCCTGGCGGGCGCCCTGCGGCAGCTGCCGGTCCTGTCGCCGCGGCCGGCCCTGGTACTGCTTCGACTCCCGCAACGCAGGCCAGCCGATGACCCTGCTGGACGGGACCCCGCTCGCCCCCGCGCTCGGCATCGGGGCCTTCGCCGAGAAGACCCTGGTCGCGGCCGGACAGGCGGTCAAGGTCGACCCCAGCGCCCGTCCCGAAGCGGCCGGCCTGATCGGCTGCGGGGTGATGGCGGGGTACGGAGCGGCCGTGCACACCGGCGGGGTGGGCAGCGGGGACACCGTCGCCGTCATCGGCTGCGGCGGGGTCGGCAACGCGGCGATCGCCGGTGCCTCGATCGCCGGCGCGCGCCGGGTCATCGCGGTCGACATCGACGACCGGAAGCTGGACGGCGCCACCCGCTTCGGCGCCACCCACACCGTCAACTCCCGTGGTACGGACCCCATCGAGGCGGTCCGGGGACTGACCGGCGGCCATGGCGCGGATGTGGTGATCGACGCGGTGGGCCGCCCCGAGACCTACCGGCAGGCCTTCTCCATGCGCGATCTGGCCGGCACCCTGGTCCAGGTCGGTGTCCCCGACCCGGACATGCGCATCGAACTGCCGCTCATCGACCTCTTCTCGCGCGGCGGCGCCCTGAAGTCCTCCTGGTACGGCGACTGCCTGCCCAGCCGGGATTTCCCCGTCCTGATCGACCGCTACCTCAGCGGACGGCTCGACCTCGGCGGATTCGTCACCGAGACGATCGCACTGGACGAGGTGGAGTCCGCGTTCGACAAGATGCGCGACGGCCGGGTACTGCGCTCCGTCGTGGTCCTGTAACGGCGTTACACCCACCCTCGGTTGACCACCCCGACCAGCAGGAGGAGGGACATGTCCCGTACGCCCGCCCACAGTTCCCGTGTGGTTGTCATCGGTGCCGGCATCGTCGGCTGCTCCCTCGCCGATGAGCTGACCGCCCGCGGCTGGACCGAGGTCACCGTCCTCGAACAGGGCCCGCTGCCGGCCCCCGGCGGCTCCACCTCGCACGCCCCCGGCCTGGTCTTCCAGACCGGCCCGTCCAAGACCATGACCGAGTTCGCCGCCTACACCGTCCAGAAGTTCCGCTCCCTCGACGTGGACGGACTGCCCTGCTTCAACCCGGTCGGCGGTCTGGAGATCGCCACCACCGAGGCCCGCTGGGCCGATCTGCACCGCAAGGCCGGACTCGCCGCCTCCTGGGGCGTCCGCGGTGAACTGCTCTCCCCGCAGCAGTGCAAGGAGCTGTGGCCGATGCTCGACGAGACCGCGCTGTACGGCGGTTTCCACACCCCCGATGACGGCCTGGCCCGCGCCGTGCTCGCCTGCCGCGCCCAGATCGCACGGGCCGAGAGCCGCGGCGCCCGCTTCCTGGAGCGGCACACCGTCACCGGGATCGAGCGGGAGGACGGCCGGGTCACCGGCGTCACCACCGACCGGGGCACCTTCCCCGCCGACCATGTCGTCTCGGCCGCCGGCTTCTGGGGCCCGGTGATCGGCGCGATGGCCGGGGTGGACGTACCGCTCCTGCCGCTGGCCCACCAATACGCCACCACGGAACCGCTGCCCGAACTGGCCGGTGTCAACGACCCACGGACAGAGGCGAGCAAGCCGATCCTGCGCTTCCAGGATCGCGACCTCTACTTCCGCGAACACACCGACCGGATCGGCATCGGCTCCTACGCCCACCGTCCGATGCCCGTCGACCCCTTCACCGTCGCCGCCTTCGACGACGCTCCCGTGATGCCGTCCTCCCTGCCCTTCACCGAGGACGACTTCGCGCCGAGCTGGCAGGACAGCGTCGGACTGCTGCCCGCGCTGGGCTCGTCCAAGGTGGCCGAGGGCTTCAACGGGGTCTTCTCCTTCACCCCCGACGGTATGCCGGTCCTCGGCGAATCCCGTGAACTGCGCGGATTCTGGCTCGCCGAGGCGGTCTGGGTCACCCACTCCGCGGGCGTCGCCAAGGCCGTCGCCGAGTGGATGACCGACGGACGGCCGGCCACCGACATCCATGAGTGCGACCTCTACCGCTTCGAGGACGCCCAGCGCTCGCCCGCCTATGTCGCCGACCGCGGCGCCCAGAGCTTCATCGAGGTCTATGACGTCATCCATCCGCTGCAGCCCATGGAAGCGCCGCGGCCGCTGCGCACCAGCCCCTTCTACCCACGGCAGCAGGAGCTCGGCGCGTACTTCCTGGAGGGCGGCGGCTGGGAGCGCCCGCACTGGTACGAGGCCAACGCCCCGCTCACCGAAGGGCTCCGGCTCCCCGAGCGCGACGCCTGGTCGGCCCGCTACTGGTCGCCGATCGCCGCCGCCGAAGCCAGGGCCACCCGCGAGAAGGTCGCCCTCTACGACATGACCCCGCTGCGCAGGCTGGAGGTCACCGGCCCCGGCGCCCTCGCCTTCCTCCAGCGCATGACCAGCAACAACCTCGCGAAGAAGCCGGGCGCGGTCACCTACACCCTGCTCCTGGACGAGACCGGCGGCATCCGCTCCGACCTCACCGTCGCCCGGCTCGCCCCCGACCGCTTCCAGATCGGCGCCAACAGCGGATCCGACCTCGACTGGCTGCTGCGGCACGCCCCCGACGAGGGAGTCCAGGTCCGTGACATCACCTCCGGCACCTGCTGCATCGGCGTCTGGGGCCCGCTCGCCCGCGACCTGGTCCAGCCCCTGACCCGCGACGACTTCTCGCACCAGGCCTTCGGCTACTTCCGGGCCCGGCAGACCTATCTCGGCCATGTCCCGGTCACCGCCATGCGCCTCAGCTACGTCGGCGAGCTCGGCTGGGAGCTGTACACCACCGCCGACATGGGGCTGCGGCTGTGGGACACGCTCTGGGAGGCGGGGCAGGAGCACGGGGTGATCGCCGCCGGGCGCAGCGCCTTCAACAGCCTCCGCCTGGAGAAGGGGTACCGCTCCTGGGGCCATGACATGACCACCGAGCACAACCCCTACGAGGCCGGGGTCGGCTTCGCGGTCCGCCCCGCCAAGGGCGACTTCCTCGGCTGGGCGGCGCTGGAGGGCATGACCGAGGAGACCGTCTCCCGCAGGCTCACCTGCCTCACCCTCGACGACCCCGCGGCCGTCGTCCTCGGCAAGGAACCGGTCTTCGTGGACGGCGCCCCGGCCGGCTATGTCACCTCCGCCGCCTACGGTTACACCCTCGGCCGCGGGATCGCCTACGCCTGGCTGCCGGCCACCGCGGCGGCCCCCGGCACCCCCGTACACATCGAGTACTTCGGTGAGAAGATCCCCGCCACCGTCGCCCAAGAGCCCCTCTTCGACCCGCAGATGGAGCGCATCCGCAGGTAGGGCCTGACTGGTCCTCGCACCAGGGCAGCCCGTCCGTGGTCCACCGGTGATCCGCCCGCCTCCGTACGCAGAAGGAGCAACCGCATGGCTCCCACCTACGACGTCATCGTTCTCGGCCTCGGCGGCATGGGCAGCGCCGCCGCCCACCACCTCGCCGCCCGGGGCGCCCGGGTCCTGGGCCTGGAGAAGTTCGGCCCGGTGCACCACCGCGGCTCCAGCCACGGCGGTTCCCGCATCACCCGCCAGTCCTACTTCGAGGACCCCGCCTACGTACCGCTGCTGCTGCGCTCCTACGAGCTCTACGAGAAGCTGGAGCGGGACACCGGCCGGGAGATCGCCACCCTCTGCGGCGGGGTGATGCTCGGCCGCCCCGACAGCCGTACCGTCCGCGGCAGTCTGGAATCCGCCCGCCAGTGGGACCTCCCGCACGAGATGCTCGAACCCGAGGAGATCCGCCGCCGCTTCCCGACCCTCACCCCCGCCGCGGACGAGGTCGCGCTGTACGAGGCGCGGGCGGGTCTGGTCCGGCCGGAGCACACCGTCGCCGCACATCTCCAGCTCGCCGGCCAGGACGGCGCCGAGCTGCACTTCGAGGAGCCGGTCACCCGCTGGGAGGAGCTGCCCGGCGGTGCCGGGGTCCGCGTCCACACCCCCGAAAACACCTATACCGCGGGCCAGTTGGTGATCTGCCCCGGGGCCTGGGCGCCCCAGCTGCTCACCGACCTGGGTGTGCCGTTCACCATCGAGCGACAGGTCATGTACTGGTTCGCCCCGGACGGCGGCACCGCGCCCTTCGTCCCCGACCGGCACCCGATCTACATCTGGGAGGACGACCGGGGCGTCCAGATCTACGGCTTCCCGTCGATCGACGGACCCGACGGCGGCGCCAAGGTCGCGTTCTTCCGCAAGGGCACCGTCTGCACCCCGGAGACCATCGAGCGCACCGTGCACGACCACGAGGTGCGCGCCATGGCCGACCAGCTCGCCCCGCGCATCCCCGCCCTCCCCGGCCGCTTCCTCAAGGCCGCCACCTGCATGTACTCCAACACCCCCGATGAACACTTCGTGATCACCCGGCACCCCGCGCACCCGGAGACGGTGACCGTCGCCTGCGGCTTCTCCGGACACGGCTTCAAGTTCGTCCCGGTGGTCGGCGAGATCGTCGCCGATCTCGCGCTGACCGGCGCCACCGCGCACCCTATCGAGCTGTTCGACCCCCGCCGGCCCGCCGCCGCGGCCGCTTGAGGAGAGCCTCCATGACGACCACGCCCACCGAGTCCACGGCGACCGCACCCACCACACCCGCGACCGGTGTCTCCACGAGCCTGATCGCCACCCTCGCCGGCCACCACTACACCGACGCCGAGATCTTCCGCCAGGAGCAGGAGAAGATCTTCGAGCGGATGTGGTTCTGCGCGGTACGCGGCGCCGACTTGGAAAAGCCCGGCGCCTTCCGCACCGTCCGGATCGGCCGGGAGAGCGTACTGATCACCCGCAACCGCGCCGGTGAGCTGCGCGCCTTCCTCAACATCTGCCGGCACCGCGGCGCGCAGCTGTGCACCGAGGAGTCCGGTGAGGTCCGCCGCAACCTCCAGTGCCCCTACCACGCCTGGACCTACGACCTCGACGGCCGCCTGGTGGCCGCCCCCAACCTGCAGAAGATGCCGGACCTCGACCGCACCGAACGCGGTCTGGTCACCGTGCCGCTCCGTGAGTGGCTCGGCTATGCCTGGGTGTGCCTGGCCGACGAGCCGCCGTCGTTCGAGGACACCGTGATCGGCGCGGCCGTCGAGCGGCTGGGTGACGCCGCCTCCCTCGACCGCTACCGCACCGAAGGGCTCGCCCTCGGCAAGCGCCTCACCTACGACGTGCGCGCCAACTGGAAGCTCATCATCGAGAACTTCATGGAGTGCTACCACTGCGCCACCATCCACCCCGAACTCACCGATGTGCTCCCGGAGTTCGCCGACGGCTTCGCCGCCCAGTACTACGTCGGGCACGGTGCGGCGTTCGCCGACGAGGCTACCGGATTCACCGTGGACGGCACCGAGGGCTTCGGCCGGCTCCCCGGTATCGAGGACACCCAGGACCGCCGCTACTACGCGATCACCGTCCGTCCGCAGGTCTTCGTCAACCTCGTCCCGGACCATGTCATCGTCCACCGGATGTTCCCGATGGCCCCCGACCGCACCGTCGTCGAATGCGACTGGCTGTACCTGCCCGAGATCGTCGACTCCGGCGCCGATGTCTCCAAGTCCGTCGAACTCTTCCACCGGGTCAACGCCCAGGACTTCGACGCCTGCGAGCGCACCCAGCCGGCCATGAGCTCCCGCGCCTACCGCGACGGCGGGGTACTGGTCCCCAGCGAGCACCACATCGGGGCCTTCCACCAGTGGGTCACGGACTGCCTGGAGGGTAAGGGCGGCTGAGCCGCGGCCTCAGTTACAGTCGGGCCCGTTGGCGCTCGGCACGAACACGAGCGCCGGACAAGGGGGAGGAAGCCATGAACCTGTCGTTCGAGAAACCGCCGGCGTACGACCTGGGGGCGGATGCGGATCTCGGCATGTGGCTGTCCGAGTGGGGGGAGTATGCGGACCGGATCGTCCATCTCGGGCCGGACGACGGCCGGGACCACGGGCAGTTGTGCTGGGACGTCCTGACGCCCACCGGCCTGCTCGCGCCGCACTGTGGACAGTGCAAGCACCGGCATGGCGGCCCACGGGGGCCGAAGGAGATGGAGTCCGCCCTGCGCAGGCGGATCCCGCCGTCCGAGGTGTCGCCCTGGCTCGCCGCCACGCTCATTCGCCACCTCGTCTACTGGGACCTCGGGGACGGCCCGATGCGCCCCGTGGCCGACGCCCTGGCGGACGGGCTGGCAGAGTTGCTCGGCCCGGACGCCCAGTGGCGTGCCAATGGCTGCGCCGCGTATCGGGAGGGCCGGGACGGCAACGTTTCCTGGATGCCGGTCACCGAGGCCACCTTTGACGCGGCCGTGGTCGGCATCGGCGGTGGCCATGCCGTGGTCGTCGTAGCCGTCGGTGAGGACTGACAGGGGGACAGCGCCACCGCCCACGGCCTGACGCCGGCCGGCCTCCCCGCCGTACGCGGGGCGGCCGGCCCGGGGGTTCCGTGAGGCGGGGGCGGCCCCAGGCATCGTGGCCTCAGGCATCGTGGCGCCGTCGGCGCGGCTGCGGCTCCGGCGGGGTGGGGCCGAGCGGGGCGACGTCGGCGTCGAGCGGGGGATCGGGAGCGAGTACGTCCTCGCCGTACAGGTCCTGCACCCAGTTGTCGTGGTAGACGGTGTCGAGGTAGCGCTCGCCGAGGTCCGGGGCGATGGCCACCGCCGTGCGCTCCCGCTCCTCGTGCCGGGTCAGCCAGTCGGTCGCGCCGCTGACCACGGTGCCGGTCGAGCCGCCGAACACGAAGCCGCGTTTGGCCAGCCGGTGGCAGGCGCGGATGGTGTCGGCCTCCTCGACCTGTACGACGTCGTCCACGTAGGACTCGTCGAGCAGCGGCGGCTGGACGCTCATGCCCAGGCCGGGAATCATCCGGTGCCCGGGAGTACCGCCGAAGGTCACCGAGCCGACACTGTCCACGGCGATGATCCGTACCGGTCGGTTCCACTCCCGGAAATAGCGGGCACAGCCCATGAGGGTGCCGGTGGTGCCGGCCCCGACGAACAGCAGGTCCAGCCGCGGGAAGGCGCGGGCGATGGCCGGTGCGGTCCTGCGGTAGTGCGCCTGCCAGTTGCTCGGGTTGGTGTACTGACTGAGCCACAGACACCGTTCGTCGGAGGCACACAGGCTGCGGATGTAGGCGAGCCGGGCGCCGAGGAAGCCGCCGTTGGACTCCTGGTCGGCGACCACGTGCACCTGGCTGCCCAGAGCCTCCATCATCAGTCTGGTCGCCAGGTTGCAGCGGGAGTCCGTCACGCACAGGAAGCGGTAGCCCTTGCTCGCCGCGATCATGCTGAGCGCCACGCCGAGGTTCCCGGACGAGGACTCGACCAGGGTCGTCTCCGGGCCCAGGTCTCCGGCCCGTTCGGCGGACTCCACCATCTCGGTCGCGGCCTTCAGCTTGATCGAGCCGGCGAAGTTGAAGCCCTCGCACTTGAGGAAGAGGGAGTGCCCGAAGATCGACCGGAGGTCGACATAGAGCTCCTCCTCGTTGAACGCGTAGGGCGCGGATATGACAGGCACGATGGTCTCCTCATCTGCGGCAGAGCACCGTCGGAAGGTTCGTCCGACCATGGCGGCGGGCTTCGTTCCTGTGGGCGGGGCCGGGTGTCGGACCGAGCCGGACGGGGCGCCGTAACAGCTCCGCGGCGGGGTGCGCCGCTCTGCGGCGGTCCGGCTGCTGATCTCTCCGGGCGTGCGTGGTGCATAAGCCTCCTTGCCCTGGACGGCCGAGGTCGCGGCTGCTCATCCGTACCGGCGCAGTTCATGGAAGAAGCCGTCGACGACCTGCAGTTCGCCGGAGCGGACCACCTCGTCGTAGACGTACTTGCCGACCGCGAGATCGAGCACCCCGAGGCCGAACGGGGAGAAGACGGCGGTCCGGTCCGCCGGCACCGCGACCCGGCCGGCCATCACCTCGTCCAGCGTGCCGTGCAGGAACTCCCGGTTGCCGGTGAGCTGTTCGGTCAGATGGGTGGAGGTGCCGGCTCTCAGGCAGTGCTCGATGTCGTCGACGATGTTGGTCGACGCCAGCAGGACCTGCGGGGCGAGGTCACGCAGCGACACATGCACCACCACCGGGTGGTGACCGAACCAGGAGACCTCGTGGACATGCGGTGCGGGGGCGACGGTGGCGAAGACCACCAGGTCGCTGGAGCGGATCAGCTCCTCCGCGCTGTGGTGCACGGTGACCCGCCCGGCGGTACGGCACTGCTCCAGGTACAGGCGGAAGCCGGCCGCGCTCTCGGCGGACAGGTCGTGCACGCCGATCTCGTCGAACGACCAGCCGGTCCCTTCCAGGAACGTGTGGACGTACCGGGCGATCAGGCCCGCTCCGAAGAATCCGACGCGGGTCGGGCGGGGGCGCCCGTGGCTGAGCCTCTCGGCTGCCGACGCCGCTGACGCGGCGGTCCTGGTCGCGCTGATGATGGAGCTCTCCAGGCAGGCGAACGGGTAGCCGGTGTCATAGTCGTTGAGGATCAGTACGGCCGAGGCCCGGGGGATTCCGGCGGCCACGTTCGGCGGGAAGCTGGAGATCCACTTCATGCCGTCCACCCGCGTCTCCCCGCCGACGGAGGCGGGCAGCGCGATGATCCGGGAGGACGGGCGGTCGGGGAAGCGCAGGAAGGACGAGGGCGGGTTCACCGACTCGCCTGCACCGTGCAGCCGGTAGGTGGCCTCGATGACCTCCACGAGCTCCTTTTCGCGTCCCTGGAGAGCCCGGTGCACCTGGGCGCCGGAGATCACCGCGAAGGACGGTGTGGGGGACGGCTCGGGGGGCGCGGGCCGGGACGGGGTGGGGCGGACGGTGGTCATGGGAGAGTCACCTCCACGGTCGGCGAGCAGTCGGCCAGGCGCACCGGGTCGGCCAGGGCCACGACCACGTCCCTCGGCCCTTCGAAGGGCTCCCTGCTGTGCGCGGTACGGACGTTGTCGACGAGCAGAAGGTCTCCGGCCTCCCACGGCCGGCGGGCGGTATGGGCCTCGTAGACCTCGTTGAGCAGCTGCACGACGTCCTCGGTGAGGGGGTCGCCGTTTCCGTAGTGGGTGTTGAACGGCAGCCCGTCGGGGCCGTACTCGTCGATCAGGTAGTCCCGCACTTCGGGAGCCATCGTCCAGGCGTTGAGGAACGCGATCTGGTTGAACCAGCAGCGGCGGCCGCTGACCGGATGGCGCACCACGGCACTGCGGCGTTGTCGGGTGCGCAGACCGCCGTCGGGCTGCCAGGTGAACTCGATGGCGTGGGCGCGGCAGTAGCGCTCCACGGCGTCCCGGTCCTCGGTGCCGAACGCCTGGTCCAGGGTGGCCCCGATCTCGGGGTGGTAGCTGCGGGTCAGCAGCCAGCCCTCCCGCTCGAACCGCTCGGTCAGGGCCGGGGGCAACGCGTCCAGCACGGCCGCCGAGTCGGCCACCGCGGTGGTCCCGCCGGAGGTGGGGGCGCTCAGGCAGGCGAACAGCATCAGCCCGGGGAACTCCAGGGTGTAACTCAGCTCGTGATGCATGCACATGGGCTGGCTCGGTGGCCACTTCGACGAGGAGTGGACGCCCTCGGAGTAGGTCTGCCGGGCGGCAAAGGCCTCCCGCTCGGACAGCGGAGCGACATCCAGGCCCTGAAGGACGGCGCCGACCTGTGCCGGGTCGCTCATCCCCAGGCCGCGGACCAGGACCGCACCGTGCTCGGCGACGACGGCGCGCAGCGCGTCCCGCCGCTCGGCCGCCCAGTGCGCCGCGCTGTCGGCGGCCCCGGCCCGCAGCAGCGGAGGCTTGCCGGGTTCCCGTTCCAGTTCGGGCAGGGAGATCGGGAGTGACGACACCATGGCGGTTCTCCTCTCAGGAGCGGCACGGGACGAAGCCGGCCGGGCGATGTCGCACAGCACGGCCTGTGCGGCGTCGTTCGCGCGGGTCTGCAGGAAGAAGTGGCCGCCGTCCGGCAGCTCGTGGAGGTCCACGCACTCGGCCAGTTGCCGCCAGTCGAGATAGCGCCGGGGGAACTCCGCCGTGTGCGGATCGTCGGCGGCGACGACCACGGTGACCGGCGCGGACAGCCGCACCGCCGGTGTGGTGTCCACCGCGTCACCGAGCAGCTGCGCGCCGAGGAAGACGCGCCGGACCTCCACCCCGCGCTGCTCCAGCCGCTTGGCCGTCGCCACGGCGAAGGCCGTTCCCGACGACTGGCCCCACAGCCGCAGCCCGGTCAGACCGAGGCCGATGATCTCGTCGGCCACCTGCTCGGCGATCTGCTCGGCCACCTGGGCGACCGGCACGCACGGCTCCTCCGCCGCGGCCGTGCCGGACACGGGCAGGGCGACGGCGTAGAGCGCGGGGCCGCTGCGCCGCAGTGCCTCGGCCAGCGCCTGGAACTCGCCGGTGTTCCCCCGGACACAGGGGAAACACACCAGGGAACCTGCCTGGGCGTCACCCGGTTCCGACAGGGGACGCAGTATTCCGGGGCGTCGCCCGGACCCGCCGTCGACCTGCCGGGCGAGCGCGGCGAGGACCGGGTGGCGGGTGACGTCCTTGACGGAGATCATCCGGTCCAGGGAGACCGCGAGTTCCACGGCCGCCAGCGAAGTGCCGCCGCAGTCGAAGAAGTTGTCCTGCCGGCTGATCCGGTCCTGCGGGATGCCGAGCACCTCGGACCATGCCGCGGCCAGCCGCCGTTCCGTCGGGGTACGGGGTGCGTGATAGGTGTCCTCGACAGCGTCGAGTCCGCCGGCGAGTGCCTCCAGCGCCTTCTTGTCGATCTTGCCGTTGGCCGTCAGCGGAAGACTCTCCCGCCAGAGGAAGACCGACGGGACCATGTACTCCGGCAGCAGCTCGCCCAGCCGGCCCCGGAGGACATCGGCCTCCAGCGACTGCCGGCCGGAGTAGAACGCCACCAGGCGTTTGCCCTGTCCCGCCCGCTGGGTGACCACCACCGTGCCGTCACCGACCCCGGGCACCCGGAGCAGGGCGTTCTCGATCTCGCCCATCTCGATACGGAACCCACGGATCTTGACCTGGCTGTCCCTGCGGCCGAGGAACTCCAGCTTTCCCTCCGGAAGCCAGCGGCCGTGGTCGCCCGCCCGGAAGAGCCGCCGCCCGGGGTGGTGCGGGTCCGGCAGGAAGGACTGGCGGGTGCGCTCGGGATCGTTGATGTACCCGCGCCCGACGCAGACCCCGGAGAAGACGATCTCTCCGGGAGCGCCGAGCGGCACCGGCGCCAGGTGCTCGTCCACGACGTACACCCGCACATTGCTGACGGGGCGTCCGAGCGGGATCCGCTCGCTGTCCGGCACCCGGTCCATGACCTCGTGATTGGTGTCGTCCGAGGTCTCGGTCAGACCGTAGGCATTGACCAGCCGGATCCCGGGCCGGGCCGTGAACCAGCGTTGGACCAGCTCCTTCTTCAGCGCCTCGCCGGTCACCGACACGCACCGCAGGTCGGGCAGTTCGCGAGGCCGCTGCGCGAGCGAGGACAGGACGACATCGAGGTACGACGGGACCACCTGGAGCACCGTGGCCCGTCCGTCGGCCACCGTGTCGATGAAGCGCCCCACGTCCAGTACGGCCGCCTGCTCGACCAGCAGGGTCCGGCCACCGACCAGCAGCGCCGAGAGCAGCTGCCACAAGGAGATGTCGAAGCACTGGGGCGCGGTCTGGGCGACCACCTGCCCCTCGCCGATCGCCAGGTCGTCGATCTTGGCGTAGAGGTGGTTGAGCATGCCGAGGTGCTCGCACATCGCGCCCTTGGGCTCGCCGGTGGAGCCCGAGGTGAAGTAGATGTAGGCCAGTTGGTCCGGGCCGACCCGGACCCCGGGGTCACTGTCGGCGTGGCTCGCTCCGCAGACGGCGTCGATGAAGAGGGCCTGGACTCCGCCGGGCACCGAGGCGAGGGCCCGGTCGAGGCCGGCGCTGCTGCCGGGTTCGGTCAGCACCTGCCGGCATCCGGCACGGGAGAGCATCAGCGCGATGCGGCCGGGCGGGAAGTGCGGCTCCACGGGCAGGTACACCCCGCCGGCCTTGAAGATCGCGATCACCGCGGCCATCCACTCCAGGTTGCGCTCGGTGACCACCGCGACGACGTCCTCGCGGCCCAGCCCGCGGGCCAGCAGGGCGTGCGCCAACCGGTTGGCGCGGGCGTTGAGTTCCCGGTACGTCCACCGCCGGCTCCCGTGCACGGCGGCCACGGCGTCCGGGTGCGCCCGCACCCGCTGCTCGAACACCTCGTGGAACCGGCGGTCCGGCAGCCGCCGGACCGGACCGGCCAGTCCTTCGAGCTGCAGCCGGAGTTCCTCGGCGGACAGCAGGGACTGCCTCCGGTGCTCGGCCTCCGGATCGGCGGCGAGCAGAGTGAGCGCGGTGACGTAGTAGCCGCCGATTCTGGCGGCGCAGTCCTCGTCGAGCACATCGGTCCGGTACCGCAGTCGCAGCACCTCCCGGCCGTCGTGGCGGGCGAGGGCCACCCACAGCACGGTGTCGCCGACCGGACTGCCTTCCTCGCCGGGCAGGTCGAACACGGTCTCGGGGGATTCCCCGTCCGGACCCGCTTCCGGTCCGGATGCGTCGGCCGGGAAGCGCCGGTGCTCCAGCAGGCCGACCTCTGCCCGGTGGGTGTCCAGCAGGAGGCCCCGCCAGGAGGCGGCCGCGGTCGTCAGCCGGCACGGCAGCGGTGTGCCGCCCCGCTCGGCGAGGTAGCCGGTCGCGACCTCGTGGTCACCGGACAGCACGGCGAGCACCTTGGCGTGCGCGGTCAGCAGCACCGAACTCAGCGGCACCCGCAGGGTGTCGGCCAGCCGGCGCAGCACGGCCGGCAGGTGCTCGGGGAGGACCGTCTCGTGCTCGGCGGTGCCCGGTACCGGGACGCGGGTCCATCGCGGGACCTTGGTGAACGCACCGTCGGTCAGCACACCGCGTCCGTGGGCGGTGTGGGCTGTCATGGATGTGGTCATCGGCCTCTACCTCCATCCCTCGCCGGCGTCCCGGCCGCAGATCTGCCGGGCAGGATTCCCACCCCAGTGCGCGTCGGGCGGGACGGCCTCGCCCTTCATGAGGAAGGAGTCGGGCGCGAGCACCGCCCCGTCACCCATGGCCACGCCGTAATGGACGAAGGCACCGACGCCGAGCGTGCAGCCCGCTGCGATCGTGCTGCGGTCGGACTTGAAGGTGCCGTCCTCCTGTGAGTGGCACTGGACGACACTCCCCGCGTTGAGGGTGCAGCCGTCCCCGATGGCGACCAGGGTCCGCTCGGTCAGATAGCAGCCGTCGTCGAAGACCTTGCTGCCGATGCGGACCCCCAGCAGCCGCCAGATCAGGTTCTTGAACGGGGTGCCGTTGAAGAGCAGCAGATAGGTCTCCGCGGGCACCTTCCAGAAGCGCTCCCGCCGCCAGAAGCGCGGATCGTAGATCGAGCAGAACAGCGGGACCAGGGGACGGAACACCGTCACGATCCGTTCGACCAGCACGAAGTAGACGACACCGGACAGCAGGACCAGCACATTGCCCAGCGCGATCGCCAGGGCGCCGAGGGAGTCGTAGAGCTCGGCGGAGACCGCCACGAGGAGGGTGAACCAGTAGAAGTAGAGCCACCGCACCAGGAGGTAGAGCCCCATGGTGGCGGCGTTGTGCCGGTTCTTGGCGGCGAGGTGGCGGCTCAGCTGCGCGCCGTTCTTCAGCTGGTCGAAGGTGCTGTCCCGCTGGACCGAGCGGGGGATCTCAAAGCTGGGTGAGCCGAGCAGCCCGACGCCCTCCCGGACCTCGCCGTCGACCGGGACCATGACCTTCGTCGCGAGCAGGCAGTTGTCGCCCGTCTTTCCCCGCGAGGGGTAGGCGATCCGGTTCCCGAGGAAGTTGCGTGGTCCGATCGAGGTCCGGGAGACACGGAAGGACGTGTCCGAGAAGTCGGCGTTCATGACCGACAGGCCGTCGGCGACCATCGTCCCGCTCCCGACGGAACTCAGGTACGGCGTCTCGTGCTTGACCTCGGTGCCGAAGTTCGACCCGGTCTGTTCGATCCGGGAGAGGTCGTAACCGAGGCAGCGCAGATAGTGCACGATCGCGGAGCTGTCGCCGAACAGGCGCATCAGGAACTTCCGGTTGGTCGTGAGGGCGATCAGCCGGTGCACCCCGTAGTGGAAGCCGTACAGCGGATAGACCTTGCCCGGCGTGATGGTCCGGCTGAGGAGCCGGGGGACCGTGGCCTGGAAGAGGAGGCCGAGGGGCACGGCAGCGAAGAAGAGCAAGGACACCACCAGGGCGTCCACGTAGAACGTCCCGTGGGTCAGCGCCGTGGGGCCGGGTTCCAGGACCGCGGAGAGCTGCGGTGCCTCGGCCAGCAGGATGCCCACGCCGCCGACCGCCAGCGGCACGTACAGGAGCAGCAGGGTCGCCAGCTGCAGGAAGCTGTGCACCGTCCTGCGCACGGCACCGCACACCGCCGGGTCCACGGCGCGGAAGTCCACCTCGGTTCCGGTCCGCTGTGCCGGTGAGCCGTGCCAGCGCTCGCCGTCAGGCACCATCTGCCCGCTGTGCAGGGACGAGGCATGGCCGAGCTGGGCCCCGTCGCCCAGCGCGGTGTCGATGTCGAGCACAGTGGCCTCGCTGATGACCACGTTCTGCCCGAGGACCACCGCGCCCGTCTCGATCAGCCCGGCCTGTGCCCGGTAGCAGTTGAGGAACGAGTCCTTGCGGATGACGGTGCCGTCGCCGACGGCCAGCAGATCGGTGCACACCGGCACATTGCGCGAGAAGACCGCGACGCCTCGCCCGATCTTCGCGCCCAGTGCCCTGAGGTAGAGCGTGTAGAGCGGCGAACCGACGAACACGACCAGCGGGTTCGCGCGGATCAGTGTCTTGACGACCCAGAAGCGGACGTACGGCAGGCTCCAGACGGGGAACTGCTGGGGCTTCCACCGCCCGATGAGGACCCACTTCACCAGGACCGGAAAAGCACACAGGAGCAGCAGACCGGCCGCGCCCCACAGGACCGACCGCAGATAGCTGTCGAACAGACCCGTCCCGGCGGCGATCCACTCATAGCCCCAGGCCGTGAGGACCGCGACGAGACAGGAGTACCCGAGGAACGTCAGAAGCTGCAGCGCTCCGCACAGGAGGTACCGGGGGGTGCCCGCGAAGGCCGGGGCCGGAGGGGGCGCCGGGGCCGCGGCTGGGGCCGGGGGCGGGGCCTCGGCCGGGAAGGACGGTGTGGAGTCCGCCAGAGCCGTCGCCAGCGCCCTGATCGTCGGATACCGGTAGATGTCCTTCATCGAGACCGGCGGCAGGTCGGCGCGCTTCCTGACCCGCGCACAGAAATGTGCCATCACCAAGGAGTCGGCGCCCAGGTCGTCGAAGAAGTGCCGGTCCACCGGCGTCTGCCCCGTACCCATGACCTCGGCCAGTGTTGCGGCGAGGGCGCCCTCGACATCGGGGGCGGGGGCGTCCACACCGCACCGGCCGGCTGAGGACTCCTCCGGATACGAGGTCAGTTCTTCGACCGGCTTTCCGACCATGGCGGCCTCCCTGAAGAAGCGCCGGCCGCTGTCGTCCGGCACTTCGGTCCCGTAGGCGCTCGGTCCGCGTCGCACGGGCAGTTCCTAACGTGTATTCGAGGCCCGGACCGGTGTGGATTCATCAATGGGGATTTTTCTGCTTCCGGGAGTTGCCCCGTTCCCTTGCGCAAGAGCTCCAAAGCCGGGATGACCTGCGACTTCGTGCCCCTTACCGGCCCTTGTCCGGGCGCTGGTTCCGAGTCCCGCGCGCGAGGGCGCCCGGCGGGCGAGGAGTCAAGGGGCGGGGGCCCGGCCGGGGGCCCACTCAGCCGAACGGGCGCCGACCGGCTGCGTTCTCCGTGAGGGGGCGTCAGCCTGGGAGAGCGCGGCCGGTGCGTGACCACGCGCCCCGCGCACTCCATCCCGAAAACACGGTCCACACCAGACGGACGAGGGGACGGTTCGACACGTTGTGAGGCGCATTTCGCACACCGCGTCCGAGGGGCCCCGGCCCCCGGAGCGGTCTGCCGCGGACCGTCGCGTGGACGGTCTGCTCGTGCGGGTCGCCCAGGGTGACGAGAGTGCGTTCGTCGGCGTGTACGACGCCCTCGTGGTGCCCGTGATGGGCCTGGCCTACCGGATCCTGCGTGACGAGGCGCAGGCTGAAGAGGTGACTCAGGACGTGATGCTCGAAGTATGGCGGAAGGCCGACCGGTTCCGTCCTGACCGCGGTGCCGCGAAGTCGTGGGTCCTGACACTGGCCCACCGGCGGGCGGTGGAGCGGGTGCGGTCGGTGCGGGCCGGTGTGGAACGCGAGCGCAAGGCCGCGCAGTTGTCCCACCAGACCGCGTTCGACGAGGTGGTGGAGGCCGTCGAGGAGCGGGAGGAGAGGGCCCAGGTGTACCGCTGTCTGGCCGGCCTCGTGAACACCCAGCGCCTGCCGCTGGTCCTCGCCTACTACCAGGGGCTGACCTACGCGGAGGTCGCCGAGGCCCTGTCCACCCCCGCGGGCACGGTGAAAACGAGGATGCGCACCGGCCTGCGGAGACTGCGCGTCTGTCTGGGAGGCCGCTGATGTCTGCCGTCGAGGATCCGCACCAGGCGGTCGGGGCGTACGTCCTGCACGCCCTTCCGCCCGAGGAGGCGGCCGCCTTCTCGCACCACCTGGCCGGCTGTGACGCCTGCACCCGGGAGGTCGCCGACCTGGAGGCCACCGTCGCGTGTCTGGCCGACGCGGAAGCGGTGACCCCGCCCGATGCGCTGCGACAGCGGGTCCTCGCACGGATCGCGACCACCGCCCAGGAGCATCTGCTCCGCCGCGAGCCGTCCCGGCGCGAGGGACCGCGACTGGACCTCGAGGTCTGACCGGCAGCGCGGCGGGCGCATGCGGTGCCCTCGGCCAGGCGGCCGCGCCCTCCCGGCCCCCGGGCAGTGTGGTCCGACCACACGCCCTGTGTGACATAGTTTTTGCACGGGGCATGAGGCCGAGCCGGGGAGTTGGGGATGACCGCCGAATGGCGACCTGTGCGGCAGTCGCGCACACATGAGCTCGTGCTGGAGCGCATCGAGGAGCGGGTGCTCGCCGGAGAACTCAAGGCCGGGGACCGGCTGCCGCCCGAGCGCGAGCTGGCGCCGGTCCTCGGCGTCAGCCGGTCCGCGCTGCGCGAGGCGCTGCGGGTGCTGGAGACGATCGGGGTGCTGGTCGCCCAGGCCGGGCGCGGGCCGGACGCCGGGGCGCGGATCGTACGGAACCCGGACGATGCGCTGGGCCGGCTGCTGCGCCTGCACTTCGCCCTGGGCAGTTACCGCCTGCACGATGTGCTGGAGGCCCGGGTGGTCCTGGAGCGCTCCAGCTTCGAGGCGGCCGCGGAGCACGCTTCGGCGGCGGACCTCGACGAGGCGGAAACGCTCCTGGGGCATATGCGGGAGCCGGGAGTGGCGGCCGCCGACTTCAACGACCTGGACACCCGGTTCCATGTCGCCATCGCGCGCAGCTCGGGCAACCAGCTGACCTCCACCCTCACCTCGGCGGTGCGGGAGTCGGTGCGTCCGCTGATCCTGCGGGCGCTGGAGACGGCGGAGGACTGGCCGGCCACGGCGGAGGCGCTGAACGCCGAGCACACCGAGCTGCTGCGGCTGGTGCGGGCGGGCAAGGGCGCACAGGCCGCCGATCTGGCCGAGGCGCATATCCGCGGTTTCCACGGCAGGCTGGTCGACGAGAACGCACCGCAGGAGCAGGAAGAGGCGGAGGCACAAGGGGACGAGGGCCGGGCGGCCACGGACCGCTAGGCGGCGCCGTCGGGCGGGAAGCGGCCGGGGAGGTCATGGCACCCGAGCCCGAGCCCGAGCCCGCCCGCGGCGGGGCGGGAGGGAGCGGCCCGGCCGCCCCCTCCCGCACACCTACGGCAGCATCCAGGACAGCACCGGAAGCGACTGCAGGAACACCAGGACGCACAGGACCGCCAGCATCGCGACGCTGTATCCGGCGACCTTGCGCAGCAGGATCCGCTCGGTGCCGGGCCGTTCCACCGCGGTGGCCGCGATGGTCAGGTTCTGCGGGCTGATGAGCTTCCCGACCACACCGCCCGTGGTGTTGGCGGCCACCAGCAGGGTCGGGTCGAGGCCCGCGGTTTTGCCGGCGGTCTGCTGGAGGGTGGCGAACAAGGCGTTCGACGAGGTGTCCGAGCCGGTGACGGCGGTGCCGAGCCAGCCGAGGACGGGGGAGAGCAGGGCGAAGAGTCCGCCGGCGGCGGCGAGCCAGGTGCCGATGGCGAGGGTCTGCCCCGACTGGTTCATGACGTAGCTCAGGGCCATCACGGTGGCGACCGTGGCGATGGCGGTGCGCATGTTCCTCACGGTGCGCCCGGCGCAGGTCAGGCCCATGCGCGCGGTCATCGGGTAGCGGTCGGCGTCCTTGGCGCGGCTGTAGACCAGCATCACGAGGAGCCCGGAAAGGATCAGCAGGGTGCCGGGATTGCCCAGCACCTCCAGCTTGTAGACCGCGCTGCCCGCGGGGGAGCCGTCGGGGGCGAGGAGGCTGCCGTACAGGCCCGGCCAGTCGATCTGGACGGCGAGCGAGCCGAGCAGTGCGGGCATGTCGAGTCCGCCGAGGTCGAGCTTGGCGAGCGCGAAGACCGCGATGACCAGGAGGTACGGCAGCACGGCGAGGACGGTGCGGCGGCGGGTGAGCCGTTCGGCCCCGACCTGGGAGCGCTGGTCGTCCGGCGTCGTGGGGCTCCAGAAGCGCAGCATGACCACCGCGGCGCCGAAGCCGGCGAGTGCGGCGACGACATCGGTGAGCTCGTAGGCGAAGTGGGACGAGCACCAGAACTGGGCCAGGGCGAAGACGGCCCCGGTGGCCAGGGCGATGGGCCACAGCTGCCGCAGGCCGCGCCACCCGTCGACGATGAAGAGCAGCAGCTGCGGAACGAAGAGGGCGAGCAGCGGGCTCTGCCGGCCGATGACCGCGGCGAGGGACTCCGCGGGGATGCCGGTGAGGTTGGCCGCGGTGGTGATGGGAATGGCCATGGCGCCGAAGGCGACCGGCGCGGTGTTGGCGACCAGGACGGTCACGGCCGAGGTGAGCCGGGGCAGTCCGAGCGCCATCAGCATGGCGGCGGTGATCGCGACGGGCGCGCCGAAGCCGGCGAGGGCTTCGAGGAGCCCGCCGAAGCAGAACGCGATGAGCATGGCCTGGATGCGCAGATCGCCGCGGCCGACGGAGTTGAAGCAGCGGCGCAGGTCGTCGAAGCGGTTGCTGACCACGGTGAGCTCGTAGAACCAGATGGCCGACACGACGATCAGCATCACCGGGAACAGGCCGAAGGCCAGGCCCTGGGCGGCGGACAGCGCGCCGAGCCGCAGCGGCATTCCGTAGCCGAGGACCGCGACCAGGAGGGCGGCCAGCAGGGCGCCGAGGGCGGAGTGCAGTGCGGAGCGCTTGGCCGCCATCAGCAGCAGGAAGAAGGCCGCCAGGGGGATCAGGCCCAGTAGGGCGGTGGTGGTGAGGCTGTCCCCGACGGCGGCCACGTCGGGGGTGTAGGCCGCCAGGGCAGCGGGCGGAGTGGTGGCCACGGAGTGCTCCTCATCGAGTCTGCGCGCCGCCCGGCCGTCGTGAACGTCCCGTCCCCGGCCATCGCGGCGCCGTGTGGCTGGCGAAGGTCCTCAGTAGCCCACCGAAGATGTCGCATGTCAATAAGGTCGGACCAAACTGCGTCCTTACTTTTCTTCTTCGGTTCGAAGCGAGTATGGTCGGACCATAAGCGCCAGGGAGGCTCTATGCGCATCGCACTCTTCGCCACCTGTCTGGGAGACACGCTCTTCCCGGAGGCGGTGAAATCCACCGCGGTCCTGCTGGCCCGTCTGGGCCATGACGTGGTCTTCCCGCCGCAGCAGACCTGCTGCGGCCAGATGCATGTCAACACCGGCTATCAGCGCGAACCGGTGCCGCTGGTGCGGAACTTCGCCGAACAGTTCGGCGACCCCTCGATCGAGGCGGTGGTGGTGCCGTCGGGCTCCTGCGCGGGCTCGGTCCGCCATCAGCACCAGGACGTCGCCGAACGCTACGGGGACGCGGCCCTCCGCGCCGGCGTGGCCACCGTACGGACCAAGACGTACGAGCTGTCCGAGTTCCTCGTCGACGTCCTCGGCGTGACGGACGTCGGCGCGTACTTCCCGCACCGGGTGACCTACCACCCCACCTGCCATTCGCTGCGGATGCTCCGGGTCGGTGAGAAACCGCTGCGGCTGCTGCGCGCCGTCGAGGGCATCGACCTGGCGGAGCTGCCCGAGGCCGACGTCTGCTGCGGCTTCGGCGGCACCTTCGCGGTCAAGAACGCCGAGACGTCCACCGCGATGCTGCGGGACAAGATGGGTCACATCACCGGCACCGGGGCCGAGGTGTGCACGGCGGGCGACTCGTCCTGTCTGATGCATATCGCCGGCGGTCTTTCGCGCATCAGGGCCGGTACCCGGACCCTGCACCTGGCGCAGATCCTCGCTTCCACCCGCACCGTGCCCCACGTCCTGACGGAGGCCGCCCGATGAGCAGTCCGACCGGCCCCGCGACGAACGGCACCTTCCTCGGTATGCCGGCCGTCCCCCCGCGCTCCCCGTACGGGACGGGGCATCTGCGCGGTGAGCGCACCTTCCCCCGGGCCGCCCATGACGAGCTGGACAACGAACAACTGCGCCGCAACCTGGGCAAGGCCACCCACTCCATCCGCGCCAAGCGCCTGGCCGTCACCGGTGAACTGCCCGACTGGGAGCAGCTGCGCGACGCCGGGTCGGCGATCAAGACGGACACCATGAACCGGCTGCCCGAGCTGCTGGAGCAGCTGGAGCGGAAGGTCACCGAGCGCGGCGGCACCGTCCACTGGGCCCGGGACGGCGTCGAGGCCAACGAGATCGTCACCCGGCTGGTACGGGACACCGGCAGCGACGAGATCCTCAAGGTCAAGTCGATGGCCACACAGGAGATCGGCCTCAACGAGCACCTGGAGAGCCAGGGGATCGCGGCGCTCGAAACCGACCTGGCCGAGCTGATCGTGCAGCTCGCCGACGACCGGCCGTCGCACATCCTGGTGCCCGCGATCCACCGCAACCGTGACGAGATCCGGGAGATCTTCCTCCGGCACATCCCGGGCGTCGACCCCGCACTCGACGCCGACCCCGCCCGGCTCGCGGCCGCGGCGCGCACCTTCCTGCGCGAGAAGTTCATGACGACCAAGGTGGCAGTCTCCGGCGCCAACTTCGGGATCGCCGAGACCGGCACCCTGGCGGTGGTCGAGTCCGAGGGCAACGGCCGGATGTGTCTGACGCTGCCTCAGACGCTGATCACCGTCATGGGCATCGAGAAGGTCCTGCCACGCTTCGAGGACCTGGAGGTCTTCCTCCAGCTGCTCCCGCGCTCCTCGACCGGTGAGCGGATGAACCCGTACACCTCGCTGTGGACGGGTGTGACACCGGGCGACGGCCCGCAGGAGTTCCATCTCGTACTGCTCGACAACGGGCGGACCGCGGCGCTCGCGGACCGGATCGGTCGCGCGGCGCTCAACTGCATCCGCTGCTCGGCCTGTCTCAACGTCTGCCCGGTGTACGAGCGGACGGGCGGCCATGCCTACGGATCGACGTACCCCGGCCCGATCGGCGCGGTGCTCACCCCGCAGCTGGCCGGTATGCACGGCGCCAAGGACGATCCCAACAGCTCGCTGCCGTACGCCTCCAGCCTGTGCGGGGCCTGCTTCGACGCCTGTCCGGTGAAGATCGACATTCCGTCGCTCCTCGTCGAGCTGCGGCATCAGCACACCGAGCAGTCGGGTACGACCGCGGAGAAGCTGGCGATGAAGGCCGCGGCCACGGTCATGAAGCGGCCCGGACTGTTCACCACCGCGCAGAAGGCGGCAGGGCTCGGACGGGTGCTGGCCGGGCGGGACGGCACCCTCTCCCGTCTGCCACCACCGCTCAACGGCTGGAGCGACAGCCGTGACACGCCCGCCCCGCCCCGGCAGTCCTTCCGCTCCTGGTTCGCCTCCGCCGAGGGCGCGGCCACGATGCGGGCCGCGGCGGCGGAAGGCGCCCGGCACACCGACGACGCTCCGCAGGAGGACTCGTGACCGCGACCGCACGGGACACGGTGCTCCGCCGTGTCCGCGACGCCCTGACCCTTTCCGACGGGCCCGAGGTGACCGTCCCCCGCGCCTATCGCACCGGCCGCGCCCTCCCCGACGAGGAGCGGCTCGCCCTCTTCGTCGACCGGCTCGTCGACTACCGGGCGCAGGTACGCACCTGCACCGCCGGAACCACCGCGGCGGTGCTCGCCGAGGTGCTGCGGGCCCACGGTGCACGGAGGACCGGGGTCCCGCCGGGGCTCGATCCGGCCTGGCTGGCCGGGTACGACGGGGAGACGGTGACGGATTCCGCTGACGTTCCGGCGCCCCGGCTCGATGCGCTGGACGGGGTGGTGACGGCCTCGGCCGTCAGTTGCGCCGAGACCGGCACGATCTTCCTGGACGGTGCCGCGGCGGATCAGGGCCGGCGCGCACTGACCCTCGTCCCCGATCTGCATGTCTGTGTCGTCGACCTGTCATCGGTGCGGACCGGTGTGCCGGAGGCGGTCGCGCAGTTGACACCGGAGCACCCGATCACGCTGATCAGCGGCCCCTCGGCCACCTCCGACATCGAACTGGAGCGGGTGGAGGGGGTGCACGGCCCGCGCACACTGGTGGTGGTGATCCGCACCGATGCGTGAGCGGCCGGTGGCATTCCTCGGGACCGACTGATCTACCGGGCCTGCTGCGCCGCCCGCCGCCAGGCCGCTTCGCGCAGCAGCCGCAGGCCGTTGAGGCCGACGACGACGGTGGAGCCCTCATGGCCGAGGACGCCCAGGGGCAGCGGGAGATCGCCGATCAGGTCCCAGAGGACCAGACCGGAGAGGAACACCGACGCGAGCACCAGGTTCTGGACGACCAGCCGGCGGGCCGTGCGGGACAGCGCGATCACGGCGGGCACGGAGGTGAGTTCGTCCCGGACGATGACCGCGTCGGCGGTCTCCAGGGCGAGGTCGGAACCGGCCCGGCCCATGGCGATCCCGGTGTGCGCGGCGGCCAGCGCCGGAGCGTCGTTCACCCCGTCACCCACCACCAGCACCCGGTGCCCGGCCGCCTCCTGTTCACGGACGGCACCGACCTTGTCCTGGGGCAGCAGTCCGGCCCGGACGTCCGTGATGCCGACCGCGGCGGCGAGCCGGGCGGCGGCGCGCGGATTGTCGCCGGTCACCAGCGTCGGCGTCCGTCCGGTGAGCGACCTGAGGCCGGTGACGGTGGCCGCCGCGTCGGGGCGCAGTTGGTCGGCGAGGCCCAGCACCCCGGCCGGCACCCCGTCACACAGGACCAGTACGGCGGTGTGCCCGGCCTCCTCCAGCTCGCTGACGAGGGCGCCGGCCTCCGCGGCGGCCGGATCGCCGTCGGGCAGCAGCCGGGCCGGGGCGCCGACCGCGACACGTGTTCCGTCGACAGTGGCCCGTACGCCGGTGCCGGGGGAGGCGGTGAACTCCCCGGCGGCGGGCAGGACCAGACCGCGGGCGCGGGCGGCGGCCACGATCGCACGGGCCAGGGGGTGTTCGCCGCCGTGCTCCGCCGCGGCCGCCCGGGTCAGCAGGGTCTCCTCGGTCGCCCCCGATCCGGACAGCGGGCGGATCGCGGTGAGTTGCGGGGTGCCCGCGGTCAGGGTGCCGGTCTTGTCGAGTGCGACGGTGTCCACCTGGCCCAGGCGTTCCATGACGACGGCCGACTTGACCAGCACCCCGTGCCGTCCGGCGTTGGCGATGGCCGACAGCAGCGGCGGCATGGTCGCCAGCACCACCGCGCACGGTGAGGCGACGATCATGAAGGTCATCGCCCGCAGCAGGGAACGAGCCGGATCCGCGCCGAACACCAGCGGGATCGCGAAGACGGCGAGGGTGACGGCCACCATGCCGACCGAGTAACGCTGTTCGACCTTCTCGATGAACAGCTGGGTAGGCGCCTTGGTTTCGGACGCCTCGGCGACCATGGCCACGATCCGGGCGAGGACGGAGGCGTCGGCGTCGCGCTCGACCTTGACCCGCAGCGCGCCGGTGCCGTTGAGGGTGCCGGCGAACACCTCGTCACCGGGCTCCTTGGTCACCGGCAGGGGTTCACCGGTGATGGTGGCCTGGTCGATCTCGCTGATCCCGTCCAGTACCCGGCCGTCCGCGCCGACCCGTTCGCCCGGACGGACCAGGACGGTGTCGCCCACGACAAGGTCCGCGGTGGCCACGGTCGTCTCACTGCCGTCGTCGGCCAGCCGGGTCGCGGTGCTCGGGGCGAGATCGAGCAGACCGCGCACCGAATCCTGGGTGCGGGCGGTGGCCAGCGCCTCCAGGGCACCGGAGACGGCGAAGATGACGATCAGCAGCGCACCGTCCCGGACCTGGCCGATCGCGGCCGCCCCGAGCGCGGCGACGATCATCAGCAGATCCACATCCAGGGTCTTCTCCCGCAGCGCCCGCAGTCCGGACCAGCCCGGCTCCCAACCCCCCGTCACATAGGCGACGGCGTACAGCGGTCCCCACACCCAGGCCGGTGCTCCGGTGAGCTGCAGCAGCAGCGCGAGGAGGAACGCGAGGGTGGCGGCGGCCGCCCAGCGGGCCTCGGCCTGCGCGAGGACCCGGGTGCGGCGTGGGGCACCCGGGCGCGTCGTGGAGGTCTGGGGCGGACGCTGCAGCACGGCAGAAGGCATGACGGAACAACCCTTCGCGGGCGGGGGAACGACAGGGGCACCACCGTACCGGAACAAATGAAGAGGTCTTCATTTATCGTCGTTAGGATGGCCCTTATGGGCCACGGAATGGATGACCACCGCACTACGACCCGCGAGCGCCTGGACGCGGTGGGAGCCGCCGATGTCGCCGCCACCCTCCAGGCCCTGTCCACCCCCTCCCGGCTGCACATCCTGGCCCGCCTCCAGGAAGGCCCCTGCGCGGTCGGCGACCTCGCCGCCGCCGTCGGCATGGAGCAGTCCGCCTGCTCCCATCAGCTCCGGCTGCTGCGCAACCTCGGCCTGGTCACCGGCGAACGCAACGGCCGCTCGATCGTCTACGCCCTCTACGACCACCATGTCGCCGAACTCCTCGACCAGGCCCTCTTCCACGTCGAGCATCTGCGACTCGGTATCCGTGACACCCCGTCAGGGACGGCGGACGCCGTGCACGGCTGACGGGCCGGGGAGGCCACGCCCGCCTGTGCCGCCCTCGACGGCCACCTCCGGGCGACGGCCGCCGCATCCTCCCGGCCGCTCGACCTCCCCGCCCGGTCCCTACAGGGTCCGGTTGTCCAGCACCGCCACCGCACGCCGTACGCGGGCGGTCTCCTCGGTGTCCACGTCCCCGATGAGCAGGTCCGCCGCGGAGCCCAGTTGCGCGCGTACGGTCCCGTCGGGGCCGATCAGCGCGCTGTGCCCGACGCCGGTCGGTGTCTTGGTGGGGGCCTCCGGATCGGCCTGCGGATCCGGGGCGGCCTGGTCGACGGCCGCCAGCCAGACCGTCGCGTCCAGGGCGCGCGCCCGTACCAGCAGGTCCCACTGTGCGCGCTTGCCCGGCCCCGCGGCCCAGGAAGCGGGCAGCACCGACACCGTTGCCCCCGCATCGGCGTGCGCCCGGAACAGCTCGGGGAACCGCAGGTCGTAGCAGGTCGCCAGGCCCACCCGGACCCCGTCGACATCGATGGTCACCACGCGTGTGCCCGGGGCAACCGTGTCGGACTCCCGGAACCCGAAGGCGTCATACAGATGGATCTTGTCGTAGGACTCCTCGACCCCGGGCCCGGTGGCCAGCAGGGTGTTGGCCACCCGCCCGTCGGGCGTCGGGGTGAACATGCCCGCCACCACCGTCACACCCGTCTCCCGGGCCACCGCCCGTACGCCCTCCGCCCACGGCCCGTCCAGCGGCTCGGCCACCTGCCCGAGCGAGGCCCCGAACCGCACCATGGCCGCCTCCGGAAGGACCGCCAGCCGGGCCTCCTCGCGCGCCGCACGGCGGACCTGGTCCTGGACGTGCGCGAGGTTCTCCTTCGGATCGGTCGATGCCGTCATCTGGCACAGCGCGATACGCATGCGGATCTCTTCTCTCTCGTGCCGCTCGGTCTCTTCTGGCCTGGTACGGGGCGCCGCCCCGGCCCGTCTCCCGCGCCGGACGCACCCCTGACCATCCTGCCTGCCGGCCACCCGGCGCCGGCCGTCAGGCGGGTGTACTCCTCCTCTTCTTCCTCCTCATCATCGTGCGCCGGACTCCGCCCCGGCGGCACGTCCACGCGGGACCACGGCGGTCCCGGCCACCTCAGTGACGCGGCCTGGGCCGTGGAGATGCGGGCCGGTCGCGGAGGAGCGCCGGCGCCCCGACGAGGACTGCGGCGCCCCGGCTCATGGCGGGCGGCCGGCTCGCGGCGGACGGGCAGTTCTTCGCGGACGGGCGGTTCTGCGCGGATGTCCGCACCGGATACGGTGATGTCACGTGGATCTCCCGCGTTCGTAGGTGAGTTGGGGGGCGCGGCAGCGTCAGCCGCGGGCGGGCAGTTCGTCCCGGGACTTCTGCCGGCTTCCTGGTCTCGATCCACGACGCCGACAACCGCGGGCAGACTTTCGGCCAAGTCAGCAGCGCGTTCATCCGCGTGGTGAACCAGGCCGATGGCCAGGAGCTCGCCTGCTATGACCTCAGCGAAGAGGCGTCCACGCAGACGGCGTTGATCTTCGGCGAGGTCTACCGGCACGGCGGCGAGTGGAAGTTCCGCGCCGTTGGCCTGGGGTATGTGTCAGGGCTGCGAGGCATCGCTCTAGACTTCGGGGTCAATGTTTCGCAAAGCCAGGTACGGCGCGGGGGAGCCCCGTACAAAACGATTGGGTAGCCAGTGCTTCTGAAAACGTTCGGCTGGTCGTTCGCGGTCACCGCGCTCGGCCTGGTCGCGGCGGTGTTCTACGGGGGGTGGACCGGCTTCGGGATCGTGGCGATCCTGTCCATCCTCGAGATCTCGGTGTCCTTCGACAACGCCGTGGTCAACGCCGGGATCCTGAAGAAGATGAATGCCTTCTGGCAGAAGACCTTCCTCACCATCGGCGTCCTGATCGCGGTCTTCGGCATGCGCCTGGTCTTCCCGGTCGTGATCGTCGCCATCAGCGCCCAGATCGGTCCGATCGAAGCGGTACAGCTCGCGCTCGACGACAAGGACAAGTACCAGCAGCTGGTGACCGACGCCCACCCGTCGATCGCCGCCTTCGGTGGCACGTTCCTGTTGATGATCTTCCTTGACTTCATCTTCGAGGACCGGGACATCAAGTGGCTCGGCTGGCTGGAGCGTCCGCTCGCCAAGCTCGGCAAGGTCGACATGCTCTCCGTCTGCATCGCGCTCATCGTGCTGCTCGTCTCCGCGATGACCTTCGCCACCAACGCCCACCAGCACGGCGGCATCCATGTGGACATGACGGAGACCGTCCTGATCGCCGGCATCGCGGGCTTGATCACCTACCTGATCGTCGGCGGCCTCTCCGGCTTCTTCGAGAACAGGCTCGAGGAAGAGGAGGAGCGCGAGCACGAGGCCGAGGAAGAGGCCAAGAAGAGCGGCAAGAAGGTCCCGGCGGTCGTGATGGCCGGCAAGGCCGCGTTCTTCTTGTTCCTCTACCTGGAGGTCCTGGACGCGTCCTTCTCCTTCGACGGCGTCATCGGCGCCTTCGCGATCACCAACGACATCGTCCTGATGGTGCTCGGCCTCGGCATCGGCGCGATGTACGTCCGCTCGCTCACGGTCTACCTGGTCCGCCAGGGCACCCTCGACGACTACGTCTACCTGGAGCACGGCGCGCACTACGCGATCGGCGCCCTCGCCGTGATCCTGCTCGTCACCATCCAGTACGAGATCCACGAGGTCATCACGGGCCTCGTCGGCATCGTTCTGATCGCCTGGTCCTTCTTCTCCTCGGTGCGGCGCAACCGCAAGCTGGCGGCGGCCGAGGGAACGGACACGGTGTCCAACGAGAAGGCCGAGGTCTCCTCCGGCGTCTGAGCCGGGCCGCCAGAACCCTTCTGACCTGCGCGGCCGTGCGCTCGGGGTGCTCCTTCTTCAGCGCCATCGCCGGCTCGGCCACCTCCGGCGGCGTGCGCGGCTGGGACTGGCACGGAGAGGGCGCCAGGGCTCGAACCCGCCCTGGCGCCACTCCCCAGGAACAACCCGCCGAGCATCAGAGGCAGTTGGTGTTGATCGACGATCAAGGTCAGGTCGGCGACAGCAGTCTTCGTTTGATATACAGGCATAATGC
Organism: Streptomyces sp. G7(2002); assembly: GCF_028870195.1. NCBI lineage: Bacteria > Bacillati > Actinomycetota > Actinomycetes > Kitasatosporales > Streptomycetaceae > Streptomyces > Streptomyces sp. G7(2002). The sequence continues at coordinate 1,170,453 of NZ_CP102609.1, read as the reverse complement.
CTTTACAGCGCCCCTTCCGCTTCGGTGTCAACATGTTCGTTCCCGGTTCGCGACGCGAGTGGAGCGCGAAGTGCCGCAGAGCTGAGGAACTCGGTTTCGATGTAGTCGGAGTGGCTGATCACCTGGAGTTCTCCGCGCCGTTTCCAGCAATGGTGCTCGCAGCCGAAATGACCGAACGGGTACGGCTGAGTACGTTCGTGTTGAACACACCGTTCTACAACCCCGTCCTTCTCGCGCGTGACGTGGCGAGCACCGACCAATTCATCGACGGGCGTATGGAACTCGGGCTCGGCGCAGGCTACGTGAAGGCCGAGTTCGACACCGCGGGGATACCGTTCCCCAGCGGCGGAAGTCGGGTCGAACAGCTGGAACAGACGGTCACCACGTTGCGTCGTCTCTTTGAGGACACGGAATATCAGCCGCGTCCGGCCCAACCGTCCGGGCCACCACTGCTGATTGGGGGCTGGGGCGACCGGCTGCTGCGGCTGGCCGCCGCGCACGCCGACATCATCGCCCTCACCGGAGGCTGGGCCAACACCACCGGTGATGTACTCCAGCTGGCCGGAGCCGCGCAGACGGAAGAACGGGTCGCCTACGTGCGCGGACTGCTCGGTGACCGCGCCGACGCCGTGGAGCTGAATCTCATGGTGCAACAGGTGATTCCGCCCGCCGAACGCACCGCGGTACCCGACAGGTTCGAGCCGTTGCCGCCCGACGCCGAGCGCGGCTCCGAGGAGCCGCCCAGTGTGTTGTCGGGAACCCCGGCGGATATGGCACAACAAATCAAGGAACGCCGCGAACGCTACGGCTTCACCTACTTCACGGTCATGGAATACAACATGGAGAACTTCGCGCCGGTCATCGCCGCGCTGCGCTGAACTACACAATTCTCCGCAATGCCGCCGGCGACGGGGGCTGTGACCGAAAGAGGTGACCCGATTCCTATCGGCGCCAGAATTAGTGGTGGAGCGGCCGGCGGGCATCGCGCGCCCGCCGACCAGGAAAGCCCCACGACGCTTATGCTGCTACGCCACGGTGAGACGGCATTGACACCGGAGAAGCGGTTGTCCGGCAGCGGCGGCTCCGATCCGGCGTTGTCGGAGACCGGGCGACGGCAGGCCGAGGCCACCGCGAGGATGCTCGCGGCACGCGGCGCGGTGCAGGCGGTGGTGTCCTCACCGCTGCGCCGAGCCCAGCAGACGGCCGAGACAGCGGCACGACGGCTGGACCTGGAAGTCCAAGTCGACGAAGGGCTCACCGAGGCGGACTTCGGTGCCTGGGAGGGACTTACGTTCGCCGAGGTGGGCGAGCGCTACCCGGACGAGCTGGCAGCGTGGCGCGCCTCTGCGGCGGCGGTGCCGGGCGGAACCGGGGAGACATTCACCGCGGTCGCGCGCCGGGCCGCGCTCTCGCGGAACCGGCTCCTGGCGCGGTACGAGGGACAGACGGTGTTGGTCGTTTCGCATGTCGGGGTGTTGCGGACGCTGGTTCGGCTGGCGCTGGGCGCGCCGCCCGCGTCGCTGTTCCGGATGGAACTGTCGGCGGCCTCGCTGTCGGCCGTGGCCTATGACGGCGAGGGGAATGCGTCGGTGCAATTGCTGAACGACACCTCGCACCTGACGGACCACCGCTGACCTCGGCAGCCGATGGGGCGGTGCTCGGCACCGCCCCATCGGCGGTCAGCGTCGAATTGTCTTGGTGCGCATGAGGAATTCAGCGAGGTAGCCGTCGTGCGGCAGTCCGTGCTCCATCCACGGTGTCGGATGGTCACCGACGTAGACGTTGGCGATGGTCGGCTCGGCCACCAATGCGTCGATCAGGTCCTCGTCGGTGGTGACGGCAGTGAGGACGAGGGTGTCGCGCAGCGGCCGGATCCCGGCGTCGCGGTCCCACGGTGCGACCCACGCACAGGGGAAGCCCAACTCCATCCCGAGCTGTTCGGCGAACGGGCTGTCGAGCTGGTGCACCGCCGGCCGGAGCACCGCGGAACCATCGCCGAGATCGTCGGCGATACCGTCACCGCCGAGCCACGCCTTGGTGCCCGCTGCCCGCTGCCGCAGAGCCCCGTCCCACCGACGGGCGGGACCGACGGGCATCACGGGCAGGACTGCGCGTTCGTCCGTCGCGGGCAGGCTGGGCAGGGCGGCGAGGCGTTCGGCGATCGCCGCGGCCACGGGGGAAGGGTCGCCCTCGACCAGTACGCCGGTGGCGTTGACGCAACCGACGCCCCCACCACTGCTGATCGACTCCACGATGGTGTCGACGATCGGCTCCCACTCGGTTTCGGCGGTGATGAGGATCTTGGAGCGCCCGGGGCCCTGCGGCAGAATGCGTCCGTCGCCCGCGTATTTGCCCACGACATCCGCACCGCCGTACACCATTCCCAAGTCGGCGTGCCGGAGGATGTCGTCGGCCACGTGGTGGTCGGTGGGCAGAAAAGCGATTCCCTCGTCGCCGAAACCGGCCTCGCGCAGGGCAGTGATCAGCCGATGTGGGGTGAACGGCTCACGACGGGACGGACGCACGGCAACGCGATAGCCGAGCGCGAGGGCATCGAACCAACCCTGGTGCACCGCAGGGTGATTGCCCGCCGCATGGACGGCGAACACCTCACCGCGCCGGGTCCACACCGCCGCACCGCCCTGAGCCCGCGGATCGCGCCACGAGCCGACCGCGGCGGCCGGCCGCGCGTTCTCCACGGTGTGGTGGATCCGCTCGGCGGCCCGCGCGATTTCGTCGGTGGCATTGCGCACCACCGTGATCGGTATCCCGGTGACGGTGCTGACGGTGTGCTGGTATTCCTCCGGCGTCAGTCCCGCGATCGACTGCGTGGCGAAAGCCCGGCCCGCCTGTGCGAACGCCGCGATCCGTGCGTCGACGGATAGCGCCGGCGCTCGGCGCAGGGCCTTTATCGCGCGGGTGATGTAGAGCGAGGGCGCGAGACTCAGTGTCGCGACCTGGTTTCCGAAAAGATCTCGAATGGTCTCCTGGCGCCGGGACCGATAGTGGCCGCCGGGGCCGAGAACGTCCAGGGACAACATCAGTACACGCCCTCGATCACCTTCGTATCGCCGAAGGACGCCACGGGTGCGACGTCCGCGACCGCATCACCGAAGCCGCCGTCCATCGGTGCGATCCGGGTTGCGTAGTCCCGCTCGATGTTGTTGACCAGCAGGGCAGTTCGGCTCATGTGATGCACGACTATCTGCCCGCGCTGGCCGTAGGGCACCACCTGGCCGGTGTCGGGGTCGATCACCCGGAATGTGGTGTACGGAGCGAAGGAGTCGAACACGCACGGCTCGTCGTCGCCGAGGCCGGGGCGCTCCACCGATGTCCCCAGCATCATCGTGCCGCCGTACCCGCCGACGAACTTGGCGTTTCCGAACACCTCGTCGCGCAGCAGATCCCGGGTGTCGGCGTCCAGATGGGTACCGCCCCAGATGATCGCGCGAACCTTCCGGTTCACCAACTCGACCAGATCGTCGTGCTGCGCGAGGCGCTCCAGCATCGGCGGGGTGGCGAAGAGAACGCCCACATCCTGGGCGGCCAGGATGTGGCCGACCTGTTCGATGAGGTGATCGGTGTAGGCGTCGGCCACGTCCGTCCGGCCCTGTGCGAGCAGCTTCTTCACCCATCGCGGGTCCAGATCGATGCTGAAGTTCAGCCCACCTCGAATCATCGCGGTGTCGACCGCCATTGCTCCGACGTTGTGCGGCCCGGTGGGAACCGCACTCAGCCAGTCGACATTTCGAGGTACGCCGTGAGCATCCAGTCGCTCACTGAACCATTCGACGTTGCCCCGCTGCCACTCCGCGGCGTACGCCACTCGCTTGGGCTGGCCTGTGGTACCGCCGCTTTCGTAGACGGCCACCCCGTGCTCGTCACCGTAGCCACGAGGAATCAGCTCACGGACGCCGATATCGCGCAGCTCGTCCACCACATTGGGAAACAAGCCGAGGTCGTCGAAATCCCGGACATCGGTCAGCGGATCGAAGTCGAGGTTCTTGGCCCGTTTCAGCCAGAACGGTGACCCGGTCTCCGGACTGAAGTGCCACCGCATCATCTCCCGAACGAACTCTCCGCCAGCGTGCTCGACCATGGATTTTCCTCTCGAAAGAACTGATCTCCGGCGGCGGCCACCACCACCGGCTCGCAACGCCGATTACTTCCTTTGTTGGCTACCCGGTCTCGGCCGAACCGCTGAGGCAGCGGGCGGTGGAGAGCCCGGACGTGTCGGTCCAGGACTCCTTGTCGAGCACGAGGTCTCGGATGATCTCTCCGGCGGCAGGTGCCTGGCACAGTCCCTGACCGGAGAATCCAGCCGCGTAGAGGAACGGGCGGGCGGGATCACGGCCGATGAAAGCCATCCCGTCCGGGCTGACATCGAGGTCTCCGCTCCACCCGGTCTCGAGGCCGTTGCCTGCGAGGGCCGGGAAGGCCGTGCCGAGGTGGTGTGACACCCGTTGCAGCCAGGCCTGCCGGGTTTCGTCCGGAGCGGGGCGGCCCATCCCGACGAGGATGCGGTCACCCCAGCTTCGAATCCGCAGGCTGGACGGGTGCATGGTCATCGGCAGAGGGTCGCTCGGGGCACTACTGGGGGTGTCGGTCAGGAGCATGTCGACGGGGTATGTGGTCACAGGAAGGCGCACGTCGGCCATGGCGGCGACCGTTCCCGCCCAGGGGCCTGCCGCGCAGACGACGGTGTCGGCGCGGATGCTGCCCGCGGGCGTGTGGACCCGCCCATCCGGGTCGATGCCGGTGACGGGTGTTTCCGTGCGCAGGATGGCGCCGGCCTGCTGGGCGGCTGTGGCATAGCCGCGCACGATCGCGGCGGGATCGCAGGCGTAGGCCTCGGGCGACCAGGCTGCCGCCAGGATGGTTCGCTCGTCGACCAGCGGGTTCAGCCGCGCCGCTTCAGCAGCGGTCACGAGTTCGACATCCACTCCAGCTGCCTGCTGGGCGGCTTGGGTGTGCCGGAAGTCCTGCACCTGGTGGTCCTCGGTGAACAGCACAAGGAGGCCGATACGCTGCAAGCCGAGGTCGATTCCGGTCCGTTCGGCGAGGGCGTGGTAAGCCGCCAGGCTCCGGACGGCAAGGCTGCTGATGAGAGGCTTGCCGGGGAAGTAGGTACGCACAACGCCCGCAGTGGTTCCGGACGATCCCGATCCGAGCGCGCCACGCTCCAGCAGGACGGTACCGACGCCTGCCTCGGCGAGCCGGCACGCTATGGAGCTGCCGATGACGCCCCCGCCGATGACGACGGCGTCCGTGCGTTCAGGGAGTTGGTTCACGACTGGCGGACCGTTTCGTGGGGGCGCAGCTGGCGCAGGTGATCTCCGGCGTCCCACGGGTACAGGTGCAGATTCCAACCACCCAAACAGTTGACGTAGAGGGCCAGCTGGCTCACCACACTCAGGAAATCGTCGCGATCGAGCTGGTCGAGGCAGTTCAGGAAGCGCTGGGTGAAACTCCACAGCTGCTCCAGGCCGCAGTAGCCCAGGAACTCGGCCGGAAGACCGACCAGCAGGCGCGCCATGTGACGCAATGAATCCATCGGCATGCCCTGGACCGCGGCCCGGACCAGACCACCGTAGGTGGCATACCCCAGCGGGCGGGTCTCACCGTTGACGAACAACAGAGTGGGCAACACCGTCTCAAAACTCCCTGCCCCGGAAGGGATCAACCCCGCGTGGAGGTCAGCGAGTTCCTGTGGTGCGGACAGCCAAGCCCGCTCGGTCGCGGTGTACACGTCGTGGATGAGACGGTTCGCGTCGGGATCTGCGGCGGTCAAATGCGGAATACGGTGGCCGCCTTCGGTTCCCGCCTTGCGGACCTCCGCCAGGATCGGCTTCTTCGTCGAATAGACCGAATCCCAGATCGCCTTCCCGGCCTCCAGCAGTGCGGGCAAATCCTCCTGCCGGATCTGGCCCACCGGGGAGGCCGGCATCGGTTCGGTCAACGTGCCGTACTTGATGCCTAAATGCTGTAGAGCGGAGCAGAATACGGTCCCATCGGGCGCCTCGCGTCGGTCCGGGATCCGAGTGGACGCGGACAGATGCAGCAGCGACGGTATCGGTGCCGCGTGATAGAGATGCTGTCCCGCCACCAGCGCGTGTCCCTGCAGACTCTGGTAGGGCAATGCCTCCCACAGCGCGTCGGCGAGTTCAGCGTTGCGACCGTCGAGTTCCGCGGTCACGGTGATACCCAGGTCGGGCCAGGCGATCTCGATATGCCGACCGGAAAATGTTGCAGTCAAGATTTTCCCCTTCGTATCAGTGAGATGTCGCCGCTGCTGTTTCTCTGCGAAAGAGTCACGGGCGGAGTCGGTTTACTACGTCATCGTGGAGATGGTCGTCTCGACGGCATCGGCATCGGCATCGGCATCGCCCCGGCATCCCGCAGGGTCTTGTGCAGCACGCGCCAGCCGTCGAGAGCTGGGCGAAGGGCCGCTCGGCGGCGGACTCGATGATGCCGTCGGCGTGGGCGGCGGTTCAGATCGTGCGTGGAGCCGGCCCGGGCCTCGCCGAGGAAGACCAGCTCCCCTCGGTGGCCAGGCCGGTGCGGCGCCAGGCGGACATCGCGGACATCAAGGCGCCGTTCAGCAGCAGACGCCACCCTTCCCCGGAGGCGGCGAGGGAGTCGGCCAGGCTGGGGGGCCGGCGCGGCGAGGGCATCGATGCCCTCGTTGACGTAGCGGCGGGTGGTCTCGGTGCCGATCCCGAAGCGGCATCCGAGCAGTTCAAAGGTGTCGCCCTTGGCGAGGAAGGCCAGCGGCACGAGCGCCCGGCCCCACGGCGCCAGGGCACGCCAGATACCGTCCGCGTCATCCCTTCGGGCGGCGGTCAGGTTCTCTGGTCAGGAAACAAGGTCGGAGGGGACATTGAGGGCCTTGGTTGCGTTACGGGTCCCGCCCTCATCCGAACCGGGCACGATGAGATTTGCTCAGTCACATGCTGGGAATTCATCCGGCCGGCGACACGCTTCATTAGCCATTTACGCCGCTCGGGAATGGGCGTGATTCTTTCTGACCTTGCGTAAATCGCAGACTCTGCACAATTTTTAGCAAAACATTCAAGAATATGGTCGCGCATACCGGCATCGCAAGTAGCGCCGAAATGGATATGTCCACTGAAAGTAACTGGATTGCTAACTTGTAGCTGCCAACCGAACCGGTCTAACAAGCATCCCCCTGAGGCCTACCGAGGTCTTCCTAAACGATGCCGTGTCTGAATGAGAGAATACATGCCAGGATCAACTGGTCAACCCTTCACATCGGATTCGCCCTCAGGTGCTCCTGCGGCGCTGGTGGAAGTGTGGAAGCCGTCCGGCAGGCCGATGCCGGTGACCGGGTCGGTGCGCTCCAGGAGCGGGACCAACACGTGCCGCGGGAGCGGCAACTCGGGGCCGGAAGGCGGTACTTGCCGTGGCTCCGCACGTCAGCGGGCCGGGCGAACGTCCTTGAGGGGGACGCCCGCCCGGCCCGTGCGCGGGACCTGCCCGGTCCCGGTGTGCCGCTTGCCCGGCGAGGGCTCAGGCCGTGGCCAAGTCACCGCCCGTACCGGCGATTTCCTCCGGGCGCAGCAGCGCCGCGAGCCGGTCGGCCGGGAGCAGCCCCTGTTCCAGGACGAGTTCGGCGACGCCGCGCCCGGTGGCGAGCGCCTCCTTGGCGATCGCGGTGGCGGCGGTGTAGCCGATGTGCGGGTTGAGGGCGGTGACCAGGCCGATGGAGTTCTCCACACTGGCCCGGAGCGTCTCGGTGTTGGCGGTGATGCCCGCCACGCAGCGCTCGGCGAGGGTGCGGCAGGCGGCCCCGAGGTGCGTGATGCTCTCCGAGAGGGAGTGCAGGATGACCGGCTCGAAGGCATTGAGCTGGAGCTGGCCCGCCTCGGCCGCCATGGTGATGGTGACGTCGTTGCCGATGACCTCGAAGGCGACCTGGTTGACGACCTCGGGGATGACCGGGTTGACCTTGCCGGGCATGATGCTCGAACCGGCTTGCACCGGCGGCAGGTTGATCTCCGCGAGCCCGGCACGCGGCCCGGAGGACAGCAGCCGCAGATCGTTGCAGCTCTTGGAGAGCTTCACGGCGATGCGCTTGAGGACGCCCGACAGATGGACGAACGCGCCGCAGTCCTGGGTGGCCTCGACGAGGTTGGCGGCGGTGACCAGGGGCAGACCGGTGAGGGCGGCCAGGTGGGTACGGGCCGCCTCGGCGTATCCCTTGGGGGCGTTGAGGCCGGTACCGATGGCGGTGGCGCCGAGGTTGATCTCGTGGATGAGCAGGACCGCCTCCGCCAGCCGGCTCTGGTCCTCCTCCAGCATCACGGCGTACGCCGAGAACTCCTGGCCCAGGGTCATCGGCACCGCGTCCTGAAGCTGGGTGCGCCCCATCTTGAGGATGTCGCGGAACTCCTCGGCCTTGGCCGCGAAGGCCTCGCGCAGGACGGTCATCGCGTCGAGCAGTTCCCGTACGGCGATGATCGTGGCGACGTTGACGGCCGTCGGGTAGACGTCGTTCGTCGACTGGCTCAGGTTGACATGCTCGTTGGGGTGCAGATGGTGGTAGTCGCCCTTGGCGTGGCCCAGGATCTCCAGCGCCCGGTTGGCGATCACCTCGTTGGCGTTCATGTTCGTCGAGGTCCCGGCGCCGCCCTGGATGACATCGACGACGAACTGGTCGTGCAGCTGCCCGCCGGACCGGATCTCCCGGCAGGCGGCGGCGATCGCGTCGGCCCGCTCCGCGTCGAGCAGTCCGAGGTCTTCGTTGGCCCGGGCCGCGGCCTCCTTGACGGCGGCGAGCGCATTGATCAGGTGCGGGTAGGCGGCGATCGGCGTACCGGTGATGGGGAAGTTCTCGACGGCGCGCAGGGTGTGCACGCCCCAGTACGCCTCGGCGGGTATCTCCCGGTCGCCGAGCAGATCGTGTTCGCGGCGGTGGCCGGCGGCAGTCATGGTGCAGAGGGTCCTTTGTGAGGTGGAGCGGAGGAGAGGGCTGGAGGCGGATGTGCCCAGGAAAGAGGTGATGGAGCGTCAGGTGGCTTGCAGCGCAAGGGAGTCAGCCGCCCGGAGGGCTCCGACCGGTGCGCCGCCCCCGATGACGGGTGTGGTGGCGAACGGGGCGAGGACACCGGCGTCGACGCCGCAGTGCGCCAGGGCCGCCGCCGTCACCGGCATCCGGGCGCGGTCGGCGCCGTCGGCTATCTTCACGCCGACCGCCCGCCCGTCCGGCAGTGCCGCGATCTGTACGCCCTCGAAGCCGTCCTTGGCGAGCAGACCCGGCACCGCCCGCACCAGCCGGGCGACGTCCCGCCCGCTGCCGGAGACCATCTCCGGGTGCTCGCGCATGGCGTGGGCGACCCGGCCCTCCTCGGTGCCGGGGGCGGCCGTCGCCAGCCGGGCGGCGGCCCGGGTCAGCCCGAGGAGGGAGACGGAGAACAGCGGGGCGCCGCAGCCGTCGACGGTGACCCGGGCTATGCCCTGGCCGGTGAGGTCCTCCACCGTCGCGGCGAGTTCCTGCTGCAACGGATGGCCGGGGTCGAGGTAGTCGCCCAGGTGCCAGTCCCGGGCGCGGGCGGTCAGCAGCATGGCGGCGTGCTTGCCCGAGCAGTTCTGCGCGAGGCGGGTGGGACCCAGACCGCGCCGGATCCACTCGTCCCGTACGGCGGGGTCGTACGGCAGATCGGGGACATTGCGCAGCTCGTCCTCGGTCAGTCCGCCGGCGGCCAGGATGCCCCGGGCCGCGGTCAGATGCTGCTCCTCGCCGGAGTGGCTGGCCGCGACCAGGGCCAGCGACGGATCGTCCAGCGGCGGCAGCCCCGCGCGCAGCAGGCCGACCGCCTGGAGCGGCTTGAGTGCTGAGCGCGGGTAGAACGCGGCCTCGATGTCGCCCGCCTGGAATTCCACGCTTCCGTCGGCCGCCAGCACCACGACCGAGCCGTGGTGGACGCCCTCGACGAGTCCTCCGCGCACCACATGGGCGACGGGGACATGGGCCGGTTCGCGGACCGCGGGCGGGTCGCCCACGGTGCGGTGCGGCGGCAGGGTGGTGCTCTGGGTCATGATCAGTTCTCGGTGCTTTCGGTGCTGTGGTGGGTGTCGGTGCGCTGGGTGGGCAGTGCGGTGTCCGGGTGCTCGCCGCTCGCCCGCGCCGCCGCGGCGTCCCGGAGGGTGCCGACCCGGCCCCGTACCAGGAACCAGCCCCCGACCAGCGCGGCCACGATCACCGGCAGCGACAGCACGGTGGTGCGGCCGGCTCCGCCGTCGGCCCACATCAGCACCAGGACGAAGGCCAGGAAGGCCAGCGTCACGATCTCGGTCCACGGCGAGCCGGGGAGCCGGTAGCTGGGGCGGGTGAGCTCCCCGGCGCGCGCCTTCCGCCAGAAGAGCAGATGGCAGAGCATGATCATCGCCCAGGTGCTGAGGATGCCGATCGCCGCGAAGTTCAGCACGATCTCGAACGCCTCGCTGGGCACGACGTAGTTGAGGCCCACGCCCAGTACGCAGACTCCCGAGGTGAGCAGAATGCCGCCGTACGGGACCTGGCTGCGGCTCATCACGCCGGTGAACCGCGGTGCGGAGCCGGACATCGCCATCGAGCGCAGAATGCGACCGGTGGAGTAGAGGCCGGAGTTGAGGCTGGACATCGCGGCGGTGAGCACGACGAGGTTCATCACGCCGCCCGCGGCCGGCACCCCGACGTTGGACAGCACGGTCACGAACGGGCTCTCGCCGGCGGAGTACGCGCTCCAGGGCAGCAGCATCGCCAGCAGGACCACCGAGCCGACGTAGAAGACGGCCACCCGCCACATGATGGAGTTGATCGCCTTCGGCATGATCTTCTCCGGCTCCGCGGTCTCGCCCGCCGTGACACCGACCAGCTCGACCGACGCATAGGCGAACACCACACCCTGGATGACCAGCAGCATCGCCAGGGTCCCGGTCGGGAAGAGGCCGCCGTTGTCGGAGATCAGCGAGGGGCCGGGGGAGTGGCCGGCGACCGGGTGCTGGGTGGCGAGCAGGAAGATGCCGATCAGCATGAAGACGACCAGCGCACCGACCTTGACGATCGCGAACCAGAACTCCAGCTCGCCGAAGATCTTCACGGAGATCAGGTTCACGGCCAGCACGATCGCGAGCGCGATCAGTGCGGTCACCCACTGCGGGACCTCGGAGAACATGCCCCAGTAGTGCGTGTAGGTCGCCACCGCCGTGATGTCGGCGATTCCGGTGGTCGCCCAGTTCAGGAAGTACATCCAGCCCGCGACGAACGCGCCCTTCTCGCCGAGGAACTCCCGGGCGTAGGACACGAAGGCACCCGAGGACGGCCGGTGCAGCACCAGCTCACCCAGCGCCCGCACCACGAGGAAGGCGAAGAGACCGCACAGCGCGTACGCCACGGCCAGCGACGGCCCGGCATCGGCGAGCCGGCCGCCCGCGCCGAGGAACAGCCCGGTGCCGATGGCCCCGCCGATCGCGATCATGTTGATGTGCCGGGACGTGAGGGACTTCTGGTAGCCGGCGTCACCGGCGTCCACATGTCCGCCCGGCTGCCGCTGCGCGGCGTCCTGTGGTGCTCCCTGTTGTTGCTGCCGTTCCGCCTGCCGGAGGGATTGCTCGCTCACGCGTGATCCTCGTCTTCCGTGGAGGGGGCCGTGCGGTGTTGCGGCCGCACGATGGTGGTCAGCGTCGTCTCGACGCGGGCGAGGTGGTGCGCCATGGCTTCCACCGCGTCGTGTTCGGAGCGGTCGACGAGTGCCTCGACGATCGCGCGGTGTTCCCGGTTCGACTGCTCGCGCCGTCCGCCGAGCTCGTTGAGGAAGGCCGACTGGCGGGCCAGCGCGTCGCGGATCTCCTCGATGACCCTGCGGAAGACCGGATTGCGGGCCGCCTGGGCGATGGCGAGATGGAAGAGGCTGTCCATCGCCACCCACGCGGTGGTGTCGGTCTCCTGCTCCATCCGCTCCAGCAGATGGTTCAGCTGATCGAGGTCCTCCGTCGTGTGGCGCACCGCCGCGTAACCGGCCACCGGGATCTCCACATGGCGACGGACCTCAAGCAGGTCGCTCGCCGCGTAGTCGCCGAAGGTCGGGTCCGCCACCGCGCCGTCGGAGATGACGAAGGTGCCCTTACCGGTGCGCGAGACCGTCAGCCCCATCGTCTGGAGCGCCCGCAGCGCCTCCCGGAGCACGGGTCTGCTCACTTCCAGCCGCCGGCAGAGCTCCGCCTCGGAGGGGAGTTTGTCCCCGACCGCGTACTCGCCCCGCTCGATGGCGCCGCGCAGATGGTTCAGGACCGCTTCCATCGCGCTGATCCGCCGGGGCACATCGCCAGCTGTCTGGCTGTCTGACAGGTTCACCCCGGGATCGTCGAGCCCGGCCGGGGGAGCTGTCAAGGGGGGCGGCGCAGATGATTCCCCGGACCGGTCCCGCTCCTGGTCCCGGCCCTGGTCCCGGACCTGGAGCGTCCCCGCGCCCTCCCCGCCTCCGTCGTGCCGTACCGTGCCGGCTCCGCTACTGCGGGTGCGGCGATTCCTCGCCGTGCCGACCGTTCCCGCGGAAGTCCAGCATGTAGAAGACCTTGTCGTAGCGGCGTCCGCCCATCGCCACGAAATCGGGCAGTCGGCCGTATTCACGGAAGCCGAGCGACCGGTAGAGGGTCAGGGCCCTGGTGTTGTCGGCCCGGGCGTCCAGGGTGAGGACCTCGATCCCCGCACCCCGGGCGTCCTCGACCAGGGCGCTGGTCAGTGACCGGCCGAGGCCCTGGCCATGGGCCTCGGAGGCCACCGCGATCTTCTCCAGATCCGCGTGCTGCCGATTGGTCGGCCGGGCATAGCGCAGCCAGTACCCCAGCCCGACCAGCCGCCGGCCGGTGTAGGCCGCCCGCAGTGCCCCGTCACCGACATGCGCGGCCCGCAGCACCCGGTCGACCAGCTCCGCCACCTCGGCCCGGCCGGGCGGGTCGGCCCAGCCGAGCGGCGCACCACCGCTGACCAGGTCCGCCAGGATCCGGTGGGCCGCCTCGGCGAAGTCCGTCGCCCGCTCCGGATCGGCGGCCAGCTGCAGGGCGTCCAGGATGTCGGGCTCGGGGTCCGTCCCGCTGGGTGTCGTTGCATTCATGATCGGCAGCCTAGGGGGCGGTCGCCGTCCGCTGCCATGGCGTGGTGGTGGCCAACGCCGCATGCGGGCGCGGGGTTTGGATGTCCCGGGTGAGCCGGCCGGTGAGAGCCGCGGTCCGGTCAGTGGGTGCCCGCCCATCGGTAGCGGTGTTCGGGGCGCCCGGTGTCCCCGTACTTCAGGGTCAGGGTGATGTGGCCGCTGCGTTCGAGGTGCTTCAGATAGCGCTGGGCCGTGGAGCGGCTGACGCCCGCGCATGCGGCGACCTCATGGGCGGACAGCGGGTGCCCGGCCGTGTCCAGGACACGGCGGATCAGGTCGACGGTCGCGGCCGAGTGGCCCTTGGGGAGCTCCGTGTGCGGGGATTCGGCGGTCCGGAAGGCGCCGAAGATCCGGTCCACCTGTTCCTGGCCGGCCTCGCCGCGGCCGCCCACCCCCTCGACGGTCCGGCGGAGCGCCGCATAGCCGTCGAGCTTGGTGCGCAGTCCGGAGAAGCCGAACGGCTTGACGAGATACTGCAGCGCCCCGGAGCGCATCGCGTCCTGGATCGTGCCGACATCACGGGCCGCCGTCACCATGATCACGTCGATGCGGTGGCCGAGCTGCCGCAGCCGCCGGACCAGGGCCAGGCCGTTCTCGTCGGGCAGATAGTGGTCGAGCAGCACCAGATCGACAGGGGTGCGCTCCAGCGTGGCAAGAGCCTGGGCGGCGGTGTGTGCGCGGCCGGTGACCCGGAAGCCGGATACCTGGGAGACATACGCGGCATTGATCTCGGCGACGTGGAAGTCATCGTCCACGACCAGGACATCGATCATTGTGACGCTCCGCTCCCCATGGGTCTTCGCTTCCGTGACTCCGTTCGTTCCGGGCGCTCCGGACGCCGTGGTGCGCCCGTCACCGCGGCTTCCCCGGCGGCCGTGTGCCGGCGCCCGGGGGAGCCGTCCTCCGGGGCGAGGGCCTCGGGCAGGACGACGGTGAAGACCGCGCCGCCGCCCGCGCGGGCGGTCACCCTGGCCATCCCGCCGTAGCGCTCGGCGAGCCGGCGCACCAGCGCCAGGCCGATGCCCCGGCCGCGGTGGAAGGCCACCGGGCCGGTGGGCGAGCCCTCCCCGGGGAGGGGCCGGGCGGCCTTGGTGGACCAGCCCTCGGCGAAGATCCGGTCCCGTAGCTCGGGTGGCACCCCCGGCCCCGTGTCCGAGACCCGCAGTACGGCCGTGCTGTGCTCGGCCCGCAGCTCCACCTCGACGAACGGGTCCCCGCGGCGGCGCTCCGCGGCGGCGTCCAGCGCGTTGTCGATGAGGTTTCCCAGCACCGTCACCAGGTCGCGCGGGTCGACCACCGTGTCGGGCAGCAGTGTCGAGGGTGACACCCGCAGGGACACCCCGCGTTCGGCCGCGATCGCCGCCTTGCCGACGAGCAGCGCCGACAGCAGGGGATCGGGCACCCGCTCCGCGATCTCCTCCGCGGACGCCCGCTGCGCACTGGCCACTTCGGTGACGAACTCCACCGCCTTCTCGTACCGGCCGAGCTCCAGCAGCCCGCGCAGGGTGTGCAACTGATTGGCATGCTCGTGGTCCTGGGCCCGCAACGCGTCCAACAGCCCCTGGGTGCTGTCCAGTTCACGGCCGAGCAACTCCAGTTCGGTACGGTCCCGCAGCGTCACCACCGCCCCGCCGTCCTGGGTCGGCATACGGTTGGCGACCAGCACCCGGCCGCCGCTGACGGTCAGCAGATCCGTGCCGGCCACCCGCCCGGCCAGCACATCCGTCGTCCGGCCCGGCGGCAGCACCTCGTCCAGCGGCCGGCCGGCGGCCTCGGCGTCCAGGCCCAGCAGCCGTCCGGCCTCGTCGTTGACCAGCCGGATCCGGCCGCGCCGGTCGAAGGCGACCACGCCCTCACGGATGCCGTGCAGCATCGCCTCCCGCTCGTCGAGCAGTGCGGAGATATCGGTGAACGCCACCCCGTGCGTACGGCGGCGCAGTCGGCGGGAGAGCACGATCGCGGCCAGCACCCCGACGGCCAGCGCGGCGCCCGCGTACCGCAGCAGTCCGGGGATGGTGCCGAGCAGCCCGCTTTGGACGCTGTCGTAGGCGATCCCGACCGACACCGCGCCGACGATCCGGCCGCGGTCGTCGCGCAGCGGCACCTTGGCGCGGGCCGAACGCCCCAGCGTGCCGGTGTCGATCTGCCGCACCTGCCGCCCGGCGAGAGCCCGGCCCGGGTCGGTGGAGACATGCCGGCCGATCTCGGCGGGGTGGGTGTGCGACCAGCGCACTCCGCGGGTGTCCATCACGACGATGTACAGCGCCCCGGTCGCGGTACGGATCCGCTCCGCGCCGGCCTGCACCGGCCCGTGCGCGTCCGGCTCGGTGGTGACCAGCTTCCGGGCGAGGTCCGGGTCGGCGGCGGTGGTCTGGGCGATGGACAGCGCCCGGCGCATCGCCTGATCGTCCAGCTCGGTGCTGAGCGGGGCGAGGAACAGACTGGTGGCGAGCACCATGACCCCGGTGGTCAGGGCCACTTGCGCGGTCAGTACCTGCGCAAAGACCCGTCGGGGCCAGCGGATCCGCATGGGCTCTCCCTTGTCTCCGGCCCGCCGCACCTTTGCGGAACCGAATCTTCCTTTTCATCTCGGGGTGCCGGCACCGTAAGCCGTGCGTGAGCACCTGTGTACCCCCTGGTAGCCCCTTAGTGGTTCTAGCGTGAGCAAAATGAGCACAACAGGGTTTGCGCGCAGAAAGGCGGCTTGCGCCCACAAGGCTGCCGCTGTGGCCGGTATCACTCCTAGCCTCGCGGTCCATGAGCAGCCACACGAGCCCCGCGATCGAACTGCGGGGTACCAGCAAGGCGTTCCGGACACCCTCGGGGGCGCTGCACACCGCCGTCCGGGATCTGGATCTGGTCGTCGAGCGCGGTGAGTTCGTCGCGGTCGTCGGTCCCACCGGGTGCGGTAAGTCCACCACGCTGACGCTGGTCAGCGGCCTGGAGGAGCCGACGGAGGGCGAAGTGCTGGTGGCCGGTGAGCCGGTCCGCGGCATCGGGGACAAGATCGGGTTCGTCTTCCAGCAGGACGCGGTCTTCCCCTGGCGCACCGTGCTGTCGAACGTGATGGCCGGCCCCCGCTTCCGCGGCGTACCGAAGGCCGAGGCCAGGCAGCGGGCGCGGGACTGGCTGGCCCGGGTCGGACTTGCCGCCTTCGAGGACCGCTATCCGCACCAGCTCTCCGGCGGGCAGCGCAAACGGGTCGCACTCGCCGCGACCTTCGTCAACGATCCCGAACTCCTGCTCATGGACGAGCCGTTCTCCGCCCTTGACGTGCAGACCCGGGCGCTGATGTCGGACGAACTCCTGGAGCTGTGGTCGGGGACCGGAGCGTCCGTCGTCTTCGTCACCCACGACCTGGAGGAATCCATCGCCCTCGCCGACAAGGTCGTGGTCATGACCGCCGGTCCGGCGACCGTCAAGGAGGTCTTCGAGATCGATCTGCCCCGCCCCCGCAAGGTCGAATCGGTCCGGCTGGAGCCGAGGTTCATCGAGATCTACCGGGAGATCTGGTCCTCGCTCGGCGAAGAGGTCCGGATCACCCGCGAGAGGGGTGCCGCGGATGTCGCCTGAGACCGTCGCGCCGGTCAAGTCCCCGGCAGGCACGGGCCGTACGGACCGTTCCCGGGCCAGGGCGCGGGCCGCGCGTAATCACAGGTTCCTGGTCCACGGCACCCGGGTGCTGCTGCTCGTCGGGCTGCTCGGACTGTGGGAGTGGCTGGCCCGGGCCGCCGTCATCGATCCGTTCAACTTCTCGATGCCCTCGAAGATCTGGGACCAGACGATCCAGTGGGCGCTGCACGGCACCCCGCAGGGCTCGCTGTGGGAGCAGATCTGGTACACGCTCTACGAGGCGCTGCTCGGCTGGGTGATCGGTGTCATCGGCGGTGTGGTGCTGGGGATCGCGCTGGGCCGTGTCCGCTTTCTCGCCGATGTGCTCGGCCCGTACATCAAGGTGCTCAACGCACTGCCGCGGATCGTCCTCGCCCCCATCTTCCTCATCTGGTTCGGCCTCGGACCGGCCTCCAAGGTCGCCTCCGCGGTCGTCCTCGTCTTCTTCCCGGTCTTCTTCAACGCCTTCCAGGGCGCACGGGAGGTCGACCGCAACTTGGTCGCCAACTCCCGGATCCTCGGCGCGAGCAACCGCCAGGTCACCCTGCAGGTGGTGATCCCCTCCGCCACCTCGTGGATCTTCACCAGTCTGCACGTCAGCTTCGGCTTCGCGCTGATCGGCGCGATCGTCGGTGAGTACATCGGTGCGACCAAGGGCCTCGGCCTGCTGGTCTCGGCATCCCAGGGCACCTTCAACGCGGCCGGGGTGTACGCCGCCATGGTGATCCTCGCGGTGGTCGCGCTGCTCGCCGAAGGGCTGCTGGCCTTCCTCGAAAGGCGGCTCTTCCGCTGGAAGCCCGCCGACTCCGCCGGCGACCGCTGAGCCCGTCCCACCGCCCCCTTCCCACCTCACAAGGACGTGACCATGCGCACCGCACTGAAGTTCTCCGCCGCCCTGGCCGCCGCCACCCTGGCCCTGACCACCCTCACCGCCTGTGGCGGGAAGTCCGGGTCCGCCGCCATGGACGACAAGAACGGCAAGATCAAGATCATGGTGGGAGGCCTCGACAAGGTCATCTATCTTCCCGCGAGACTCACCCAGCAGCTCGGCTACTTCGAGGATGAAGGCGTCCATGTCACCCTGCTCACCGAACCGGCCGGTGTGCAGGCCACCACCTCGCTGGTCTCCGGCGATGTCGAGGGCGTCGTCGGCTTCTACGACCACACCCTCGATCTGCAGGTCAAGGGCAAACAGGTCGAATCGGTGGTACAGCTCGCGCATGCCCCCGGCGAGGTCGAGGTCGTCTCCAACAAGGCGGCCAGTGAGCTCACCTCACCCAAGGACTTCAAGGGCAAGAAGCTGGGCGTCACCGGTCTCGGCTCCTCCACCGACTTCCTGACCAAATACCTCGCGGTGAAGAACGGTGTGCAGACGAACGAGTTCACACCGGTCGCGGTCGGCGCCGGCCAGACCTTCCTCTCGGCCCTCCAACAGGGCTCGATCCAGGGCGGGATGACGACGGACCCGACGGTCGCGCAGATCGTGGACAAGAACCTCGGCAAGGTCCTCATCGATATGCGCACCCCCGAGGGCTCGCAGAAGGCGCTCGGCGGCCCCTACCCCTCGTCCAGCCTCTACATGAACACCGACTGGGTGAACAGCCACAAGGGGACCGTGCGCAAGCTGGCCAACGCCTTTGTGAAGACCCTCAAGTGGATGTCCACGCACACCCCCGAGCAGATCGCCGCGAAGATGCCGTCCGACTACGCCCAGGGCGGCAAGGAGCTGTACGTCCAGGCGATCAAGGACACCCTGCCGATGTTCACCGAGGACGGGGTGATGCCGGCCGACGGGCCCGCGACCGTCGAGCGCGTCCTGAAGGCCTTCAACCCCAACCTCAAGAACGCCACGGTGGACCTGAAGAAGACCTACACCACCGAGTTCGTCAAGAAGTCGGGCTGATCCGCGGACGGCGCGCAGCGACTCAGACGAAGTTGATCTCCGCCCGGCCCAGCAGCGGATCGTCCACCAGCTGCCACAGCGGCACGGCGAAGTTGCCGAAGCCGTAGCGGCCGCCGAAATGCAGGCCCAGGACCCGGTGGTCGGTGAGGTCGATGACGGGTGAGCCGCTGTTGCCGCCGAGCGTGGAACAGTCGTGCTTGATGACGTTCTGGTCCGGCACCAGCTCCGTTGCGGTGCCGGGCTGCAGCCGCTTGACGTTGTAGATGTCCATGAAGATCCGGCGCATCGACTCCGGCTCGTTGCGCCGGCCGTCGTACGCCGGATAGCCCACGCAGTACACCGGGCGTCCGGGCAGGTCGGCGGGCGCGTCCGCGGCCACGGCCAGCGGAGCGGGCAGCGCCCCGCCGCCGGCCGGCGGCGCGACCCGCAGCAGTGCCAGGTCCACGTCCTCGTGGATGCCCAGCACCTCGACGACGTCATAGGCGGGGCCGCCGCCGCCCGCGTCGCCGCCGTACTCCTCGCCCATGTCGAGCCGGGCGCCGATGCCCTGCTGGAAGGTCCAGCCGGTGCTGTCGCCACGGGCGAACTCCGCCGCCACATGACGGTTCGTCATCACCACGTCCGGGCCGACCAGGAACGCCGTGCCCAGCCAGTCCAGGCTCAGATGCCCGGACAGCTCGACCCGCCCGACCCGGGAGAGCGACGCACGGATCGCCGCCCGGTGGCCGTCCAGCACCGCCCAGTCGCCCTGCTGCGGCGCGAAGTCATGGTTCTGGACGAGGATGGCGGGGCGGCCTTCGAGCAGCACGATGGCTTCCATGCCGAAGGACTCGTCGTCGTCGATCTCGTCCGCGCGCCCCTCGGCGAGCTTCTCCAGACCGCTGACGCCCGCCGACAGCACCTTCGTCCGCTCCTGCTGGGCGAACTGCGCGATCTGCCCGGCGGGCAGCTCCTCGGCGGGCAGCTCCTCCAGGGATTCGGGGATCTCCCAGGACAGCCCGTCCTTCACCCGCGCCGCGACCTCCCGCAGATCCGAGAAGACCTGCTCGGGACCGGCCGCCACCGGTGATCTGCGCCGACTGTGCATCTCGCCTCCTCAGCCGCGCTGCGCGGCCTGTTGTGCCGTCTCGATCTCGGCATGGACTCCGGGGCTGCTGGTCTGCAGATGGCGCATGATGCTGCGCATCTGGGTGCCGACATTGACGAAGGCCGTCGTCCTGCCCTGGAACAGCACGTTCTCCACCCGCCGCGTCCCCCGGTGGAGCGCCACCACCTTCCAGTCGTCCGTGAACACCGGAGACCCCGACGACCCGCCGCGGGTGTCGGTGAAGTAGCGGACATCGTTCTCGTCCGCCTCGTAGACGAGGTTGTTGCGCAGCGCGACCCTCTTCGGCTGGCCCCCGGGGTGCTGGATGATGTTGACGGCCACATAGTCGCCGCCGTCGACCTTCAGCGGTTCCGCCGCCAGCTTCAGCACCGGCCGCGCGGGCTCGGCGGCCAGCCGCAGCACCGCATAGTCGAGCGCCGCGTCCGCGGCGACGAGTTCGCTGACGGTGGCCTCCTCCGTTTCCACCTCATCGGTGTCGAAGTCGAACCGGGCGAGGGTGTGCCGGGCCTGGAGGCCCAGGTCCTCGGCGTCGGCCACCGGCCGCCCCTCCCCGGTGCCGGTCCTGGCGTTGACCACATGGTGGTTGGTGACCAGCAGGTCAGGAGCGATCAGCCACCCCGTACCGGAGTGCGGGAAACCGTTCGGCTGCAGCGGAGCGCCCCCTTGGTACGGCGGCACCTTGAGCCGGGCCACCGCGCCGCCCGCCAGCTCACCCCCGCGCAGGAAGCCGATCGGCACCGTGTCGTCGCGGTGGACGATCTGTTCCTTGAGCTCCGCGGCGGGGGAGGGCAGCCCGGCCAGCACATCCGGCTCACCGCCCGCCTTCCGTGCCACCTCGTCCAGGGCCTTCTGGAACACGGTGAGCGGCCCGGCCTCGGTGGTCTCGGCGACGGCGTTGCGCAGCCAGATCTCCAGCGGCACCGAGCCGTCCACCAGCCGCTCCACCCGGTTCATCTCGTTCAGGTCGGAGTGCGCCTGCCGTCCGGGCGCCGGATGGAGCGGCAGCGTGCTGCGGTACCGGGGCATGATGCCGTCGAGCAGCAGCGGCCGGACGGTGGGGTCGGCCAGTCCGGTCTCCACCGAGGCGTCCAGCACCTGGCGGATCTCGTCGGGTGAGAGATAGGCGGTCATCGGTCATCGGGCCCCGCGGGGCCGCTCCCTTCCTCCGGCGTACGGTTCTCGCGTTCCGGCCCGGAGGCCGCGTGGGCCGCCGAACGGGCACCGGTGCCCACGCCCATGGCCGCGGCCACCCCGGCGACGATCTCCCCGCTCTTGTCGGGCACGGCCAGCAGCCGCCGGGCGAGGGTGCCGAGGGTGCCGCGGTCCCGGGCCAGCCGCAGGATCCCGGTGATACCGGTCGGCGCGCCGCCGGCCGGCTGCCGGGACGGTCCCGCGGCCTCGTCCAGGATTCCCATCACCCGTCCCAGCAGCGCCGGCTGCCGGCTGGTCGCGCGGCGCATCGCCGCCCCCAGGGTGTCCAGCGTCTCGTCGTCGGCCGGCAGCCCCACCACCTCCAGCGCATGGTCGAGCGCACCGGGGGCCTGGTCGTAGATCTGCGAGGCGACCGCGCGGACCAGCACCGGCTGGTCGGCGAGCACGGCATCGGGCAACCTCCGCAGCCGCTCGGCGAGTTGCTGGTCCGCCTCCGGGTCGGCGCCGTCGGCGCCCGCCGTCAGCCGGGCGCGGGCCAGCAGCGCGCCCATCGCTTCGAGGTCCTGCCCCAGACCCACCGCGACATCCTCCGCCACCCGCAGGGCCCGGCCCGCGCTCGCCAGGTCGCCGGCCTCCTCCGAGAGCCGGGCGGAGAGCAGCAGCAGCTCCAGCCGGCGCTCCCCGCAGCCCGCGCGCTCCGTCGCATCGATGGCGTCCGCCGTGGCCCGGCGGGCCTCCTCCCGCCGCCCGAGCCGGTTGAGGGCCTCGGCGAGCAGGGCGTGCAGGGGGCTGCACGGGGTCCAGGGCTGTCGTCTGCCGAGCCGTTCGAAGGCCGCCTGGGCGTAGCCCTGGGAGAGCAGGTCCTCCACCTCGCGGGCCGCGATCCGTTCCCAGTCCTCCTGGTCGGCGCCCGCCGCGACCTGATCGGGAGTGCCGCCGCCGAGCCGGGCCGTCAGCAGGCCCGCGGCCCTCGGCGTCATGTCCTGCTGCGCCCCGACCAGGAACCGCTCGACGCCCGGCAGCCACCGCTCCTCCACCGAGCGCGGGTTCTCGTCGAGCCGCAGCCGGTGGTAGATCTCCTCGGCCCTGGCCTCCAGGCCGTCGCGCGTGGCGTAGTGCTCGACCGCGCGCCGCTCGACGGCGCGCATCACGGCGGTGCGGTCGCCGCCCGGCAGCCGCAGCATGATGGCGCGGACATCGCTGCGGTAGCGCACGGCGTCCGGGCGGACCGGCTCGACCATGTCCAGGCGTCTGAGCTCCTCGAAGAGCGCGCGGGCCTGGTCCGGCGTCGCCACGTGCAGCCCGCAGGGTCCGGCGAGCACCTCCTGGATGATCTCCGGGGTGATGACCCGGAGCACCAGCCCGGGATGGGCGAGCCGGCGTACCTCCTCGTTGCCGATGTGGCTGAGGATGCGCTCGTAGAGGATCCCCTGGACCAGCAACTGGTCGACCCGGCGGAAGACTTGATGGCGGCGTTCAGGCAGGCTGCGGATCAGCTCGCAGGTCCCCTCGGCATCCAGCCCCGCGAGCGTGGCGGCCCGTGCGGCCAGTTTCAGACTGAGCGGATGGCCGCCGACCCGGTCCGTCAGGGCCCGTGCCACCTCGGGGTCCTTGACGCCGCAGGACGTCAGCAGGCCGACGGCCGCCTCCGCATCGAGTTCACCGAGTTCGATGTCGAGCGATTCGACGGGCTTCGCCGGATGCTCGACCGGCGCCCGCCCGGAGACGATGAGCCGCATCCGCGGATAGATGCTCTGGAACGAGAGATAGATCGCCACCATCCGCCCCACCACCGGCGATCCGCGGTACTGGGCCTCCTCGAACGAGTCGACGACCAGCGCGAACGGCGGGTCCTCCGGGTGCTCCCCGTCCTTCCGGTCCGCCACCGCCCGCCGCAGGACATCGGCGAGCCGGCGGATCAGATCGGTCTCCCGTCCGGCGGCCAGCGACTGGAACTCCTGCGAGGAGCGGCGCCCCAGCACGGCCCGGGTGGTGGCGAGTTCATGCAGCTGGGTCACCCGCTCCTGGCCCTCCCGCTGGCTGCGGGCCGCCTGCTGGCACTCGTGCGCCAGCGCGTCCAGCTCGGCGCGGTGTGCCGGGAACTGGATGCCGAGCTGCCGGGCCGCCTCGGCGATCAGCGTGACCGGTTCCTGGATCGAGAGGGTGGGCCGCTCGAAGTCGATATAGGCGAACGGGAAGCAGCCGCCGGGGTCGTGGATGCTGTCGAGCACGAACTTGGCGAGCAGGGTGGTCTTGCCCATCCCGCCGGGACCGTGCACGACCAGCGGGGGGACCAGCGCCGGGCGCTGCGGATGACCGTCCGGCGGTGCTCCGGCCGCCGGGGACCCGCCGGGCCGCAGGACATAGTCCCGCAGCTCCGCGAGTTCGCGCGTGCGCCCCTGGAACGGCCACCGTACGAGGCGCTCCAGGGGATCGAGCAGCCTGGCCCGCTCCAGGGTGAGCTGCAGCTCCGCGGTGTCCGGCAGCCCCGTCGTGCCCGGTACCCGCGAGAGCCACAGCACCGCCTGGAGGGCGTCGGCCAGTTCGTCGGTGGTCAGCCCGTCCGTCGCCGGGGGGCGGCCGGAGAGATAGGCCAGACAGAAGCGTTCCGGGCCGGGTTCGGCCGGAAGCTGGTCGAGATGGCACTCCAGGACGCGCCGGGCCGCCTCGGGCCCGGCCAGCCCGCGCAGCGTCCGTTCCCGGACATCGGACTTGAGGGACCATCCGCCCTGGTCCTGCATCCCCATGGTCGTGCAGTCGTCGACCAGTTCCAGGACCGCGCCGCCGGTGGCGGCCTCCTCACCGGGCAGCCGGAGCCGCTGTGGATCGAAACGGCTCAGCAGACAGGCCGCCTCCCGGTAGGCCCGGCGGGCGTCGGAGACCTCCTGGGGCCGCTCCTCGTCCGGGTGCAGCTCCGCGCGTAAGCGGGCGACGAACAGCTCCCGTGCCGCGGAGGGGTCCATCGGGAGGCGGTCAGAGGGACTGGTAGACACGGATGGCCCCCTCCGCTGCCGTGCAGAGTTTCCGCATATAGCTCTCGCGGTCCCCACCGTCCGTCGCGGTGGCCTGGAGCACCTCGTGCACGGCCGCGTCCACGAGCGTCGAGATGGCGGACTCCCGGAGCTGCCCCGTACCGAGGATCTCCGGTGGCGACTCATGGAAGGCCTGGTCGAAGAAGGTGCGCAGATCGTCGGCTTCGGCGATCCGGGCGGTGTCCCAGGCCAGGTTTCCCCGCAGGTCGTAAGGGAGTTGACGCATCGAGCGCCCGTACCCGAGGAGCACCAGCCGGGGCGCCTGGTCTCCGCGGACGGCGGCGTGCTCGTAGATGGCCATGCCGAGTTGACCGATGAAGTCCCACACATCGGAGCTGGGATCGAGCTTGTCGCATTCGTCGAGGACCAGCCAGAAGCGCTCCTCGACGGCGGTCGCCCGGCCGGCCACCCAGTGCGCGGCCTCGTCGATCGACGGCAGCAGGTCGTTGAGTTCCGTGGGGTTCAGCGGTGCGGCGCCCTCCTGCGGATCGGCGACGAAGTCGGCCAGCCGGCGGACGACCTTGGCGGCGGTCGCGGTGTGCGACAGGGTGACCCGCACCGGACGGAACCCGCTGTGCTGCCCGATATGGCGGAGGAAGTTGTAGGTGTACGACCTGCCGCTGCCCGGCTCGCCGTCGACCAGCAGAATGAACGTATGGGGGTCCTCGACGAACCGGCGCAGGGTCTCCCGCAGATCCTGGCGGTCGATGAACGCCTCGGTGCCGTTCTTCAGGACACAGGTGCGGAAATTGTCCCGTGCGGCGTGGGCGCGGAAGTCCTCCCGCAGCCGGGCCAGGAATTCCTGGGCCTTCACGATGTCCGGAAGCACGGCCAGCCGGTCGATCGTGGTGACGGCCTCGACCAGTCGCAGCTGCCGCTGGATATCCGTGCGCGACTGGTGCACGAGCGTGCGGGCATTGTCCGTGCTGAGATGCGTCAGCCGCAGCGCGCCGATGAATTCCGGCGGGAATCCGTACTGGGCGAGCTGCGTATGCGGATCGGTGGTGTCGAGCAAATAGTTGCGCACCCACGTGGTGACCAGGTCCCACTCGGTTTCCGTCAACGGCATGCCGCACCTACCCGGTACCGTCGAAGATCCGCTGAACCGGCGTCCTGACCTCGTGCTGCGAGAGATATTCGCTGATGCCGTGGTGATTGCTGCTGTCATTCGTGACCAGCAGATCGGTGACCCGTTCCTGCGGGGCGTACTCGGGCCGCAGAGTGTGGTCGAGCGCCACCAGATCCCGCAGGTCCGAGGCGTTGCGCCAGGCCGCCACCCCGGCCGGGACCGCCGGCGGCCGCGCCAGATGGTCCTGCACCTCGGAGATCGCCAGCGGCGACCCGACGGTGACCAGCAGCTCCACCTCCCGCCCCTGCTCCATCAGCACCTCGTAGGCGATGATCGTGCCCAGGCTGTGGCCGACCACCACCAGCGGGCCGCCGTCCACGCCCGCCAGCGTCTCCTTGACCACCTCGCGCATCGCCGGCCCCGCCCCGCCGAAGAAATAGGCGTGCACGTCCTTGAAGGCGTGCTTGACCAGCAGCCGGAACACCGCCGTACGGCCGGACCGGGGCATCGGCAGTGCCTCCAGCGGCAGCTCCGCACCGGGCTCCTCGTCCTCCCCGGTCTGTGCCAGCGTGTCCGCGAGATACGTCATGTCCCGCAGCCAGTCGACCAGCGCGCTCTCATCGGCCCCGGCCCGCCCCTCCAGCGCGATCTCACCGGCTTCGAGCCGCGCTTCACCCAGCGTCCGCGCCACGAAATCCTCCGGCGGCTCCGCCCCGGCCCGGTCCGCGGCGGCCGGCATCTCCTCGATCAGCTCCGTCCGGCCGTCCAGCGGATCCGGCCGGAAATCGGGGAGCGGCGCCGGATAGCGCACCGGCGCCCAGTACGCCATCCGCGACGCCCCGGCCATGTCCCGGCCGAACAGCGCGGTGTCCCACTGGGACTTGAGCAGCTCCGAGCGGACCTTGTTCCCGTTTCCGTGGACATAGACGACCCTGGGTTGCATTGCTCGCGCCTCCCGGCCTCAGCCGCGCTGCAGCATGATGTCGTCGTACGACGCCAGCCGCTTCCAGCGCTCGGCAGGGGCGAGGACGACGGGCATCAGATCGACGGCGGGCAGCGGCCCCAGGTCCAGCGAGGTCAGCTCGGCGACATCCTTCACCGGCACCTGGAACGTCCGGAACGCGCCCAGCGGCGGCGGCGCGCCCGCCTGCGCACCGGCCAGTGCCCGCTCGGCGTCCCGGGTCAGATCGGGGCTCTGGTCGAGGACGTACGCCGTCGCCGCCAGCGCGCCGTCCTGGAGGAACGCCGCCACCTTCCAGAAGCGCAGCGGCACTTGTACGCCCCGGTACGGCGGGTCGGAGTCGTGCAGTACGGGTCCGGTGAGGACGGCAAGCTTGCGGTCGAAGTCGGCGGCGTGGTCGAGCAGATAGTTCTCCAGCCCCTGCCACAGCTGCTTGCCCTGGTTGAAGACATCCGCCTGCGGGGCGGCGTTCGTGTAGTGAAAGGTGTCCTCATTGGCCTGGTTCGCCTCCGCGGCCGTACCCCACACGGGGTCGAGCCGGCGCACCAGATGTCCCCTGTCCAGGGAGTTGTCGCGGTACACGTCATTGCCCGTCTGATGGGCCTCGTCCAGCCGCGGATCGAACTGCCAGCCGCTCTCCCGTGGCACGTTCTCCAGCAGACGCCGACCGTCGATACAGACCGCGGTGGCCGCCGCCATCCGCCGGTCCGGGCGCAGCACCACGGTGAAGTGGGTGTAGGGCAGCACCACCGTCTCCACCTCGGGACGGCTGGGCACCGGCAGCGGTACCGGAACCCCGAGGAAGTGCTCGTCATAGCCCGCACGGTCCACCAAAGGAGGCCGGGAAGCGGTCCCGGCCGTCGCGCCCGCGGCCCGTGGGGAGTCTGATGGGATCATGGGATTAGCGCTTCCCGGTGGTGCGGAGCGCCGATCGGTGCCCACCTCGAAGCCACTCGAACAGCCGCCCGCCCCGGCACCGCTCCGCCTGCGGCGGGACCGTTCAGACGGTGGGGCGCGGCACCGCGTCCGGACGCAGGCGGGCCACGGGGACCGGATCCCGTATGCCGGGAGCCTCAGTCGGCGGGGTAGATGTCTCCGCTGGCCATACCGCTTTCCTGCTCGCTCTGGGACCGGAGCCTGCGCGCCTTCTCCTGAAGCCGCTTCCGCTCCTCCGGGTCGGCGGACCGCTCCGCGGCCGCCTGCAGTTCCTGGGCCTTGTCCCGCATCTGCTGGATGCGTGCGCGTGATTCTCCTGATGCGCTCATGATCTGTCCTTGAACGGTGAATGGAGAGCTGCATTTACCAGCCTAATCAGGGTCGACGGCCCTTGGCACTCGGGCGTCACGCTCCGTACGGGCGGGTGTCCGGGCGTAATTCCCGGAGGGGAACAGGCATCGCGGGCGCCCCTTTTTCCGGGTGCGTGGAACCGGACCGGTCCGGCCGGAACGTGACCGCCGGCCGCGGCACGCCCGGGTATACCGGCGTGTCTCCACCGGATGGCCTTCCTGAATGGCGAGGGCGGCCCGTAGGGACGTTGGCTGAAGCACAGCACGCTCAAAGTCCGCCGAGTGTCAGCGCTTCTGGTGTTTGACGCTCCCCTCGTTCAGTGGAGTCCCTCCATGTCATC
Organism: Streptomyces sp. G7(2002); assembly: GCF_028870195.1. Classification (NCBI taxonomy): domain Bacteria; kingdom Bacillati; phylum Actinomycetota; class Actinomycetes; order Kitasatosporales; family Streptomycetaceae; genus Streptomyces; species Streptomyces sp. G7(2002). Next base: position 1,142,835 of record NZ_CP102609.1, on the reverse strand, counting down.
CGAACCAGCTCTTTGTGGGGGCGACGCCGAACTGTCCTCGACAGAACCCGGCGAGCACTTTCCGCCCATGACCCCTGAGAAAAACTCGGCCCGCACACTTCTGTGGGAGGCAGTCACCCATCGGCCCTTGGAGGAAGTCGCTGCCCTTGTGGAACGGCTCAAGCGCAGTGGCGACGTTCCCAACCCCGGCGACGAAGCCCTGCGCATGGCGGTCGTTTCCCGTCCGGTGAGCGAGGTCGCCGCGCTCTTCGACATGCTCAGCGCCACCCCGCACACCGCGGAATCGAGCCATGAGGCCCTGTGCGCGGTGGCCGTCGACCGGCCCGTGGAAGAGGTTGCGCAGCTGATCGAGCTGTTCGACCGGACGAACGGCGGCGGCGAGATCCACGGCCTCATGGATCCCTTCCCGCCCGGCCCCGGCGGCTACGGCGGTCCCGGCGGCCAAGGCGGTCCCGTTGACCCCGTCGAACCGGAGCGCACCGCGTCCATGCACGTCCTCGACCCCGATGTCCGCCCTCTGGGCCGCGACGGGCAGCCGCTGTACACCGCGCAGAACGAGTCCGCGATGCACCAGCAGCCGAGCCGTCCCCCCTGGGCCCAGCGGCCCGCCGGCGCCATGCCGCAGGGCGGTCCGCGCTGGGCGCCCGCGGACGAGGCGCCCCGTCAGCCGGGCTACGCGGTCCCCGGCGTGCTGCGGTCCGTACTGCGCTGGCCCGCGGCCCTGGCCCTCGCACTGTGTGGGCTGAGCCATCTGCCGGTGAACACCTCGCACATGCAGGGCGCCCAGGCGGCCGCCGGGCTCTCGATGGCCATCGCCATCGTCTACCTGCTGCTGGCCGGCTGGCTGGCGATGCACGACACCGCCCTGGTCTGGACGGTGAGCGCCGCCGCAGCGATGATCATCATCGCGCTGCACGCCCTGTCCCGGGCCGGGGTCTTCGCCCCGCTGGGCAGCGGCTTGGGCGACACGGGCATGTGGCCCGAACTTCTCGCGGTGGGGCTGGCGATCGTCAGCGCCGGGTTCGCGGGTGCGGCGCTACTCTACCGCCCGCGCCGTATGGGCACGGCCGCCGCGTAACCGCCGACGGCACAGCGGCCGCCAAGGGCGCGGGCCGGGACCCAGGTCAGGGTCCCGGCCCGCGCCCTTGGCGTGTGCGTCAGCCGCGCGGAGCGTCCGTAACACCCGGCAGGCTGCCCTCCGTACGAGCCACGTGGTCAGGAACGCCGTGGTCAGGAACGTCCCGCCGCCCCCGCGTTGGCGTTCGGCCTCCGCCCGGGCGTGTTCCCGCCCCCGGGACCACCCGTGTCCCCACCGGGGCCGCACCGGGCGTTCATTCCCTGGCCGAGCTCCGGCGCAGCACCCAGGTGGGCAGCGCGAACCAGCAGAGGATGAACCAGCCGACGAGCCCGCTGACGATCCAGGGGACGGCGGAGTCGTCCATCGCGATGCGCAGGATCAGCAGCAGGGCGGAGGCGACCGTCGCCAGCAGGAGCACGATCCCGACCATGGACAGGCGCGAGGCCCAGAGCACCGTCTCCGGCTTCAGCCGGTGACCGGTGACCAGCCGGTGGAAGGTCACCGTCCCGATCAGCGCGCCGGTCGTGGCCGCCCCCAGCAGGACCGTCACCACGTAGATGGTCTGGTCGGTCTGTCCGAGCGTGGCGAAGCGCGGGGTGAAGACGACGGTGAGCAGAAACCCGAAGAGGATCTGCACACCGGTCTGTATGACCCGCACCTCCTGCAGCAAGTCGTTCCACCGCCGGTCGGCACGCTCTTCCGGCGACTCATGACGCCCCTGCGACGTCTCACGGGGGCCCAGCGCGTTCACCTGGACTCCCGCTCCTTCTTGCCGGTACGGAACGCCAGCTCGTTGTTCTCCACCTCCACGCGCACCTCGTCACCGGACGACAGCGCACCGTCGAGCAGCAGCCGCGAGAGCATGTTGTCGATCTCGCGCTGAATGGTGCGCCGCAGCGGCCGGGCCCCGTACTCGGGCTGGTGGCCGCGGTGGGTGAGCCAGTCCACGGCACCGGGGGAGAAGTCCACGGCGATGTCCTGGGCATGCAGCCTGCGGCGGGTCCCGTCGAGCAGGAGCCCGGTGATCTGGCGCAGCTGGTCGTCGGTGAGCCGGCGGAAGACGATGATCTCGTCGAGCCGGTTCAGGAACTCCGGGCGGAAGTGTTCGCGCAAGGAGCTCAGCGCCCGTTCCCGCGCGCCGTCGCCGACCTCCGCCCCCGAGATGTCCGGTCCGAAACCGAGCACTCCCCGGCCGCCGCTGAGCGCATCGGAGCCGAGGTTGCTGGTCATCACGATGACGGTGTTCTTGAAGTCGACCGTGCGGCCCTGGGAGTCGGTCAGATGCCCGTCGTCGAGGACCTGGAGCAGCATGTTGAAGACATCGGGGTGCGCCTTCTCCACCTCGTCGAGCAGCAGCAGCGAATACGGGTGGTGGCGCACCGCCTCGGTCAGCTGGCCCGCGTCCTCGTGGCCGACGTACCCGGGCGGCGCACCCACCAGCCGGCTGACGGTGTGCCGCTCCTGATACTCACTCATGTCCAGCCGCACCATGCGCTCCTCGCTGCCGAAGAGCGCCTCGGCCAGCGCGCGGGCCAGTTCGGTCTTGCCCACACCGGTCGGGCCGAGGAAGAGGAAGCTGCCGATCGGGCGCTCGGGGTCGGCGAGTCCGGCCCGCGAACGCAGGATCGCGTCGGAGACGGCCGTGACCGCGTCGTCCTGTCCGATCACCCGGGTGTGCAGCCGCTCCTCCAGCCCGAGCAGCCGCTCCTTCTCCTCCTGGGTCAGACTGCTCACGGGCACGCCCGTCTGCCGCGACACGATCTCCGCGAGGTCCTCCGCGGTGACCTGCACGATGTGGCAGTCGTTCGGCGGCTCCGCCTGGCCGGCCTCGATCCGTGCGGTGAGGTCGGCGATCCGGTCCCGCAGCTCGGTGGCCCGTTCGTACTGCTCCGAGGCGACCGCCTGGTCCTTGTCCCTGACCAGCTGCTCCACCTCGCGTTCCAGATCGCGTATGTCGGTGGCCTTGGCGCCCGAACGGAGCCGGACCCGGGCGCCCGCCTGGTCGATCAGGTCGATCGCCTTGTCGGGGAGGAAACGGTGGGCGATGTAGCGGTCCGAGAGCTCGACCGCCGCCAGCAGCGCCTCCTTGGTGTAGCGCACCTGGTGATGCGCTTCGTAGCGGTCCTGCAGCCCCCGCAGGATCTCCACGGTGTCGGAGACGCTCGGCTCGGGCACGAGGATGGGCTGGAAGCGACGGGCGAGCGCGGCGTCCTTCTCGATGTGCCGCCGGTACTCCTCCAGGGTGGTGGCGCCGATGACATGCAGTTCCCCGCGCGCGAGGGCGGGCTTGAGCATATTGCTCGCCTCCAGGGAACCGCCGTCCCCGCTGCCGCCGCCTGCCCCGACGACCGTGTGGAGCTCATCGATGAAGACGATCAGCGAGTCGGAGTGCGCGCGGACCTCCTCGATGATGGCGTTCATCCGCTCCTCGAAGTCGCCGCGGTAGCGGGTGCCGGCGAGGACGGCCGTCAGGTCCAGCGCGACGACGCGACGCCCCGCGAGGGTTTCGGGGACGTCCCCGTCGGCGAGGCGCTGGGCCAGGCCCTCGACGATCGCGGTCTTTCCGACCCCCGCGTCGCCGACCAGCACCGGATTGTTCTTCCCCCGGCGGGAGAGCACCTCGATGGTCTGCTCGATCTCCTCCGCACGGCCGATGACCGGGTCGATCCGGCCCGCGCGGCCCAGGTCGGTCAGATCGCGGCTGTATTTGTCGAGCGTCGGGGTCTCGTGCTTGGGTGCGGCGCCGTGCTCGGTGCCCGGGTGCGTGGCGCCGGGGCCGCCCTGCGGGGCGGCCTGCGGCTCGAAGTGGGCGAGGTTCAGAATGCGCCCCGCCGCCGAGTCCGGATTGGCCGCCAGGGCGTCGAGCACATGCTCGGGGCCGATGTACGAGGCACCGTTGTCCCGCGCCAGCTCGTGCGCGCTCAGCAAGGCCCGCTTGACCGCGGGCGTCACGGCGACGCTGGCCTGTTTCGGGCCCGAACCGGCGGCGCGGTCGATCTCGGCCGCCAGCGCATCGGGGTCCGCCCCCGCGTGCTGGAGCATGCTGCGGGTCGGTTCGGCCGCCAGGGCGGCCCGCAGGAGGTGCTCGGTGCCGAGCTCGGGACTGCCGTGCTCGGCGGCGTAGGCCGCTGCGGAGGTCACCAGATCCCGGGCGGGGGCGCTCATCATGCGCGCGATGTCCGCCTGCCGGGGCATGGACTGCCCCTGCTCACCGCCCGTGGACTGCGCGGAACCGAAGAAGCGCGCGAGGAAGTCACCGAACGGGTCCGGGCCGTAACCCTCCGGACCCATGAATCCATTGCTCATGTGTGTCCGTTCCGCTGTCACGGCGGTACCGCGACATGCTGCCTTGTCGGGTGCCTTGTGCTGTTGCCTGGTGCTCCTGCCCTGCCGGGTGCCCGGAAGACGCGACACGACACGTCGTACGCGACTCCACTGCTTCAGGATCAGGGCCCGCAACTCCATCCGCACCCGGGCAGCCGGAGCCGGGCACACCCCGTCCCGCTCCAGACGTCCGGCCCGGCGCGCACCACGGCACCGGACGAGGGAGGGCCGCGGCGGAAGTGGTCCCCGGGGCGGGCGGCGGAGGCGTCACATCTCCTTGTGGATACGGGTCAGATCGGCGGTGAGGGCGTCGAGCCAGATCACCGAGTCGAGCAGCAGCGCGGCGGAGACCGCGCGGGTCTCCGTGTCGGGGCTGTCGCGCGGGATGGCCGGGGTGACCGCCAACAGGGCGCGGATGTCGAGTGGTTGAGGATGGTCCCGGGGCGTGCCGCGGTCCGTGCAGAGGTGCCGGGCGAGGGACCGGTAGTCGGCCGCCGTCCGGTCGGCGGCGTGGCGCAGCCAGGTGCCGACGTCCTGCGAGGCGATCCGGCCGGGACGGTCGGGCAGCAGCCGCTCACCGCGCCGCGCGTCCTTCCCGGCCACCAGCAGCGCGGGCCAGTCCGGCTGCGGGGTGTCCTCCCGTGGCTCGGACTGGTACTGGGCCAGGCTCTCCTGCGCGAGGCCGAGGGCGCGGTTGAGGGCGAAGATATCGGTGCTGCCGGAGCGTTCGACGACCCGTGCGGTGGTGTATCCGATGGCGTCGGCGATGGCCGAGCACAGCCCCGCCATGCTTCTGCGCACCTCGCTGCCGGCACCCCGTGGCCAGGCCACCAGCCCGCAGGCCAGCCCGATGAGGCTGCCGACCAGCACATCCACCAGCCGGACCGGGGCCAGCTGCCAGGTGACGGGGGAGACCTGAGCGAACAGCGTGGCCACGACCAGGGTGAAGCCGCCCTGCGCCCAGGCCAGCCCGCGCAACGGCCCCGCGATGAACGCCACCAGCATGACCACCGGCAGCACGACGGCGTACACCGTGTCCCGGTCGTGGACCAGCGCCAGCATCCCGCCCGCCAGCACCGCACCGACCAGCGTGCCGGTGAGCGCCTGCCGGACCGCGGACCAGGTCTCCAGACTGGTCGTACGGGTCAGGGTGAGCGTGGCGAGCAGGACCCAGAAGCCGTGTTGCAGGTCGAGGAGTCCGGCGATGGCCCGGGCCGCGGCCAGCCCGAGCGCGAACCGGCAGGCGTTCTGGAAGATCACCGAGCGGGGTGTGAGGTGCATGGTCAGCCGCTGCCACCACAGCTCCGGGAAGCGGACCCGCGCGTAGGCGAAGGTGTGCCCGGCGGGGTTCCGTTCGACGGTACGGTCGCCCAGCATCAGCCGGGTGGCCAGGACGAGGACGACGGCGCAGTCGGCGGCCTGCACCACCTGGGACCGGCGGCGCAGATAGACCAGCCGGTCGTCGGTGCCGAGCCGTTCCAGGGTGTCCACGGCGCGGTGGGCGCGGACCGGGGCAAGCTCTTCCTGGAGGGCCGAGGCGGACGGTCCCGCGCCGGGCCGCAGCCGCTTCCCCTGCCGCAGCGCGTCCGCCGCCCCGCGGGCGGCGGCGCTGATGCCCTCCAGCAGCACCACCGTCTCCGGGTGGTACTTCTGGTGCTGCCCGGCCCCGGTGTGCAGGTCATCCAGCCGGGACAGCAGGGTGCGGACGGCTTCGGCGGCGTGCGCCATGGCCTTGTGCGGGAGGGTGGGGGACGCGGGCCGGTCGGCGGGCGGCACACAGGTGGGACGGAGCGCCTCCCCTGCCGTGTGCGCCTGGGCGAGCGCCTGTACGGGCGGGGGCCCGCCGTGGTGGTCGGCCAGGCGCGCGGCCGCGTCGGCGGCGTCGGCCAGCAGCCGGCGGAAGGACGGGGTGTCCGGTTCGGGCATCAGGAAGCGCTGGGCAAGTGCCAGCAGGACCGCTCCCAGCAGGAAGCCGGACAGCCGCTGGCCCAGGAAGTCCGGGGCGTACGGCGGGAAACAGGGCAGGATGTAGAGCAGCTGCATCCCGGGTGCCGCCCCGGCGATCCGCGGGCCGGTGGTGCCCGCGTACGCCACCACGAAGCCGATGACGAGCATGCCGACGACGGCCGCCCAGGTCTGGACGGCCAGCAGCGTGCCCAGCGTGACCAGCACGAGCCCGGCGGGGATCGCGGTGAGCACGGTCGTGGCGCGCTGCCGCCCGGATCCGGGAATCCGGGCGAGCGCACCGAGCGACACCACGGTGAAGGTGGCGTAGACGGACATGACGGTCAGGCCGAGCCCGTAGCGGCAGAGATAGAAGGCGGCACAGGAGGCGGTCGTCACCCGGACCGCGTTGCCGACCACCGTGCGGTGCCCCTGCAGTCCGTGTTTGCCGTGCTCCAGCAGGTAGCGCAGCCTGCGCAGCCCGGCCTTGACGGGCCCGCCGGCCGCACGCCGCGGCCCGGACCCCGGAGAAGCTCCCTGCGGAGGGCTCACCTTTCCACTATTGGCCAGCGGGTCCCGGTCCGCACCCGCCGCCCGGCCGCCCCGGACTCCGCGAACGGCCGCGCCTCGACCGCCCCCTGCCGCGGCGCGGCGCCGAGTGACGCCTGCCACGCGCACATCACTGCCCGCCGGCGCCCCGGCCCACGCCGAGGCCACCTCCCGGAGGTGTTTCCAACCGACATACCTCTAGCAGGAATGCCAAGAAGCAGAACGGGAGTTGGCGCTGAGCGGCCGGGCGGGGGACCGGTGCGGACCGTAGGATGCGCGACGTGACGGAGATGAGGACGGGCGCCACGGACACCGGCGATGCCGAGCGACCGGCGCTGCCGGCGACCAGTTGGGCGGTGCTCGGGCTGCTCTCCTTCGGTGAGGAGCTGTCCGGCTACGACCTCAAGAAATGGTCCGACTGGTCGCTGCGCCTCTTCTACTGGAGCCCGTCCTTCAGCCAGATCTACGGCGAGCTGAAGCGTCTGGAGAAGGTCGGTTACCTCACCTCGCGGATGGTCGCCCAGGAGACCGGCAACCGCGACAAGCGGGTCTATGTGATCACCGACGCGGGGATGGCGGCGGTCCGTCACTGGGCGCGCGAGGCGCCCGTGGAGCCCCCCGTCCTCAAACACGGCGTGATGCTGCGGATGTGGCTGGGCCATCTGCTGGAGACCGACCGGATGCGGGAGGTGCTGGGCCGGCACCGGGAGTACGCGGAGACCATGCGGCAGCGCGCCGAGGTGGACGTCGAGGACGCCTGCGGCGAGGAGGCCTGGGCCTACCCCGCACTCGTCCTGAAGTGGTCGGAGCGCTACTACGCCTCCGAACGGGACCTGGCCGATGCCATGCTGGCCGACCTGGACGAGCGGGACCGCCGGCGCCTGTAGGGCGCGGGTCCATCGATCGGTCAGTGGCCATGGCGGCCTTGGCCTTGGCTGCCCCTTTGGCCGCCGCCGTGGTCGCCACCGCCGGGAAAGCGCTCATTGAGCCGATCTCGGCAGCGATCCTGCGCCCCTCGGTCCGAGGCACGGCTCGATTGTCAGAGCCCTGTGGAACACTCCCGTCACCGTTCGAGAAACGGACCGAACAAGCAGTAGACCAAGGGGGATTGGCGTTCATGGGCGTGAGCATCGGCTTCATCAGTGCGACAACGGAGGAGCTGGACAGGGCGGAGAAGGACCCGAGTTGGGCCGACGACTACGTCTTCACGCTGTACGCCGACGATGACTTCCCGAGGCCGGACCGTCCCTACGGTGGCCCGGACAAGGCATGGGCCGGCCTCCAGTTCCTGCTCGACGAGACGGATGTGCGGCTCGACTTCCTGATGGACGGGTTCCCGATCCTGGAGGACGGCAGCCTGTTCGGATGGTCTGCGGAGCAGATCGAGAGCGTGGCCCGGCAACTGCAGGCGACCCCGTGGGAGCAGTTGGCGGCCCACTACGCCCCGGAGAAGATGACGAAGGAGGACGTGTACCCCAACATGTGGAGGTTCGACGCCGAGGGCGAGCTGGAGTGGCTTGAGCGCGCCTACGAGGAACTCGTCCCCTTCTTCGTCAAGGCGGCCGACGGTGGCTATGGGGCCTTTATGAGCTTCAGCTTCTAGGGGAGACGCCCCCTGGGCGGGTGTCAGCCGGTGAGGACGCGGGCGCGGCAGTCGGCCGGGGTGCCCCAGGCGTCCCGGAGCGGGCGGGCCTTGCGGATCCACAGTGAGAGGTCCAGTTCCTCCGTGTATCCGAGGGCGCCGTGCAGTTGGAGTGCCGTGCGTGCCGCGCCATGGCCGGCCTCGCCCGCCGCGACTTTCGCCGCCGCCACCTCCCGGCCTGCCGAGGGGGCTCCCGCGGCCACCGCCAGGGCCGCCGCATGCACCAGCGGCTGGGCGAACTCCAGCGCGATGAGGGTGTCCGCCAGCCGGTGCTTGACCGCCTGGAACGAGCCGATGGGCACCCGGAACTGGGTGCGCTGCTTGACGTAGGACACCGTCGCCGCCAGCAGGGCGCGGCCGAGGCCGAGGGACTGCGCGGCGGTGGCCAGCCGTGCGACCTCGATGGCGTGCGCGGCGGCCGCGGTCACCGCGGGGCCCCGGGCCACCACCGTGCCGCCGAGCGGGCGGGCCACCCGCCGGGCCGGATCGAGGGTGGTCTGCACCGGCCCGTGGGTGTCCGTACGGCACACCGTGTCGCCCCGCACGACGAGGACGGCGTCGGCGGCGTCCGCGTCCAGGGCGTACGGGCCCGCCCCGGCGCACAGGCTGAGGCCGGCCTCGCCCGCGGCGATCCGCGGCAGCCACTCCCCGGCCACAGTGTCCGAGCCCAGACGCTCCAGGAACGCGGCCGCCGCCACCGTCTCCACCAGCGGGCCCGGCACGGCATGCCGTCCCAACTCCGTGAAGGAAAGCGCCAGTTCGACCGGCAGTAGCCCCGCCCCGCCGTGCCGCTCCGGAACGGCGAGCCCGAACACCCCCGCCTCCGCGAGCCGTGCCCACAGTGCCCGGCCGGGCTTGTGCTCCCCGGCCGCCCAGGCCCGCACCACGGCCGGTGTGCCGGACGCCCCCAGCATGCCGTCCAACGCCCGCGCGAAATCCCGCTGCTCATCGGTCAGGAGGAACCGCATCACCGGCGTCCCTTCGGCAGGCCGAGCAGCCGCTCGGCGATGATGTCGCGCTGGATCTCGTTGGTGCCGGCATAGATCGGCCCGGCGAGCGAGAAGGTGTAGCCCTCGGCCCAACTCCCGTGCGCGGGCGCCTCGTCGGCGTCATCGGCGAGCATCCCGTACGGGCCGAGCAGGTCCAGGGCGGTCTCGTGCAGGGCGATGTCCAGCTCGGACCAGAAGACCTTGTTGAGGCTCGACTCGGCGCCGAGGCCCCCCGCATCGCCGGCGACGATCCGCGAGGCATGGGCATAGGTGAAGAGCTGATAGGCGCGGGCGCCGATCCACGCATCGGCCACCCGGTCGCCGAGGGCCGGACCGGCTCCCTCGGGAGCCTCGCGCCACAGTGCGGTCAGCCGCTCGGCTGCCGCGGTGAAGCGGCCCGGACTGCGCAGCGTCAGCCCGCGTTCCTTGCCGGCGGTGCTCATCGCGATCCGCCAGCCCTGCCCCGGCTCGCCGATGACCTCCGCGTCGGGCACGAAGACCTCATCGAGGAAGAGTTCGGCGAAGGCGGGCTTGCCGTCGAGGCGGCCGATGGGGCGTACCGTCACACCCGGTGCGTCCAGCGGGAACATCAGATAGGTGAGCCCCTGGTGCGGCCGGGTGGCGTCCGGGTCGCTGCGGAACAGTCCGAAGGCGCGGTCGGCGAACGCGGCCCGGGACGACCAGGTCTTCTGCCCGCTCAGCAGCCAGCCGCCGTCGGTCCGTACGGCGGCCGAGCGCAGCGACGCCAGGTCCGACCCCGACTCCGGCTCCGACCAGGCCTGCGCCCAGATGACCTCACCGCGCGCCATGGGGCCGAGCACGCGGGCGCGTTGCTCCTCGGTGCCGTGCTCGAAGAGGGTCGGGGCGAGCAGGCTGATGCCGTTCTGGCTGACCCGCCCGGGGGCGCCCGCGGCGTAGTACTCCTCCTCGAAGACCAGCCACTGCAGGAGCGAGGCGCCCCGGCCGCCGTACTCCTCGGGCCAGGAGACGACCGACCAGCGGTCCGCGGCGAGCCGGTGCTCCCACTCCCGGTGGGCGGCGAATCCTTCCGCGGTCTCCAGCGACGGCAGCGGGGTGGCGGGTACATGGCCGGCGAGCCAGGCGCGGGCCTCGGTCCGGAACTCCTCGTCCGCGGCGGTGAATTCGAGGTCCATCAGGCGCCCGCCTCCCGGAGGCGGGGGAGGTGCCCGTCGCGCGGGGGCGTCTCGTCGTGGGCAGCGGGCATCGCCATCACCCTCCTTCTCTAACAAGTGTTTGGTAGGTTAACGTAGCGCCCGGAGCAGCGTCGAGGCCCCACCACAGGCGAGCGCCTTCGCTGTTCCGCGACCGGATCGCCCGGACCCGGACCGGCCTGGAGACCATCCGCTGGAGGCTCGCGTATGACACCGCCCCCTTATGTGCCCGGCCACCATCTGCTCGACGGCCGGACCGCCGTCATCACCGCGGCCGCCGGATCCGGCATCGGCGGTGCCACCGCCCGGCGGTTCCTGGAGGAGGGCGCCCGCATCGTCATCGGTGACGCCCATGCGCGCCGTCTGAAGGAGAGCGCCGAGGCGCTCACCGCGGAGTTCGGCGCCGGCACAGTGGCTTCCCTGCCCTGCGATGTCACCGACGAAGACCAGGTCAACGCCCTGCTGCAGCTGGCGGAAGAGCGCCATGGGCGGCTCGACATCGTGGTCAACAACGCAGGGCTCGGTGGCACCGCCGATCTCGTCGAGATGACGGACGCGCAGTGGGGCAAGGTTTTGGACGTAACGCTGAACGGGACCTTCCGCTGCACCCGGGCCGCGCTGCGCCGGATGAAGGCCACCGGCAGCGGCGGAGTGATCGTCAACAATGCCTCCGTCGTCGGCTGGCGCGCCCAGCGGGGGCAGGCCCACTACGCCGCGGCCAAGGCCGGGGTGATGGCGCTGACCCGCTGCGCCGCCATGGAGGCCGCCGAGTACGGGGTCCGCGTCAACGCGGTCTCGCCCAGCCTCGCCCTGCATCCGCATCTGGTGAAGGTGACCACCCCCGAGCTGCTCGCGGAGCTCACCGAGCGGGAGGCGTTCGGCCGCTACGCCGAGCCCTGGGAGGTCGCCAATGTCATCGTCTTCCTGGCCGGCGACTACGCCTCGTACATGACCGGCGAAACGGTGTCCGTCAGCTCCCAGCACGCGTGAGCCGCAGCTGCCCGGCACCGGCCGCGGCGCACCGTAGGGGGCCGCCCGCATCCGCCGACGGCATCGCCTTGCGGAACCGACCGGCACCTCCGCAGAATCTGACCAGGGAGACCACCATGTCCGAGGCCTACATCGTTGACGCGGTCCGCACCCCGGTCGGCAAGAAGGGCGGCGGTCTGTCCGCCGTCCACCCCGCCGACCTGGGCGCCCATGTACTGACGGCGCTGATGGCACGCACGGGAGCCGACCCGGCCGCCGTCGAGGACGTCGTCTTCGGCTGTCTGGACACGGTGGGGCCGCAGGCCGGGGACATCGCCCGGACGTGCTGGCTGGCCGCCGGACTGCCCGAGGAGGTGCCCGGCGTCACCATCGACCGCCAGTGCGGCTCCTCCCAGCAGGCAGTCCACTTCGCGGCCCAGGGCGTGCTCTCCGGCACCCAGGACCTGGTGGTCGCGGGCGGCGTACAGAACATGTCGCAGATCCCGATCGCCTTCGCCAGCCGCCAGGCCGCCGCCCCGCTGGGCCTGACCGACGGCCCGTTCGCCGGTTCCGAGGGCTGGCGGGCCCGCTACGGCACGGCGCCCGTCAACCAGTTCCACGGTGCCGAACTGATCGCCGCCAAGTGGCACCTATCCCGCGAGGACATGGAGGAGTTCGCGCTCCGTTCGCACCGGCGGGCTGTCCGCGCCATCGACGAGGGCCGCTTCGACCGCGAACTCGTCCCCTACGGGGAGGTCACCACCGACGAGGGGCCACGGCGCACCACCTCACTGGAGAAGATGGCCGCCCTGCCGCCGGTCGTGGAGGGCGGCCGGCTGACCGCGGCGGTCTCCTCGCAGGTCTCCGACGGTGCGGCCGCCATGCTCCTGGCCTCGGAGCGGGCGGTGGCCGAGCACGGTCTCACCCCGCGCGCCCGGATCCACCATCTGTCGGTGCGCGGCGAGGACCCCATCCGGATGCTGTCCGCACCGATCCCGGCGACGGCGTACGCGCTGAAGAAGGCGGGCATGTCGATGGGCGACATCGACCTGGTCGAGATCAATGAGGCGTTCGCGCCCGTGGTGCTGGCCTGGCTGAAGGAGACCGGCGCCGATCCGGAGCGGGTCAATGTCAACGGCGGCGCCATCGCCCTCGGCCACCCGCTCGGCGCGACCGGCGTCCGGCTGATGACGACACTGCTGCACGAACTGGAGCGCACCGGCGGCCGGTTCGGACTGCAGACCATGTGCGAGGGCGGCGGCCAGGCCAATGTCACGATCATTGAGCGTCTCTGACGGTCCCGCGGAACGAGGGCCCCAGCCACCCTGCCGCGGTCCGGCCGGAAGCTCCGGCCGGGCCCGGCGGCAGGGGGCCGCTCAGCGCGGCGGGTCCGGCGGCAGCGCGGCCAGCGTCGCGCGCGCCTCGGCCATGATCCGCTCGACGAGCTCCGCGCACGACGGCAGATCCTCGATCACCCCGGCGACCTGGCCGGAGGCCATCACCCCGAGATCGGTACGCCCCTCGACCATCGACGCCTTCAGCAGCATGGGCGTGTTGGCGGCGAGCAGGACCTGGCTCCAGGAGAGGTCCTTGCCATGTCTCATCGCCAGGCCGTCACGCACCATCTGAGCCCAGCTCAGACCGGACAGCTTCCTGAACGACGCGGCATGACGCACCGCCCGGAGCAGCGCGGTGCCGCGCCCGGACCGCTCCAGCGTCTCGACCAGCTCGCTGCGCAGCATCCGGTGCGGCAGACCGTCCACCTTCGTGGTGACGGTGATGTCCTTGACGGCCGCCGCCAGATAGCGGGCCTGGACGGCGGGCGGCACGGTGCTGTCGGACGTCAGCAGGAAACGGGTGCCCATCGCGACGCCCGCCGCACCGTAGGCCAGCGCCGCGACCAGACCGCGGCCGTCGAAGAAACCGCCCGCGGCGATCACCGGGATATCGACCGCGTCCACGACCTGCGGGAGCAGCACGGTCGTGGCGACGCTCCCGGTGTGCCCGCCGCCCTCCCCGCCCTGCACGACGACCGCGTCCGCGCCCCAGGCCGCGACCTTCTCGGCATGACGGCGGGCCCCCACGGACGGGATGACGACGACCCCCGCGTCCTTGAGCCGGGCGATCAGCTCACGGGAGGGGGCCAGGGCGAACGAGGCGACCCGTACGCCCTCCGCCACGACGAGGCGCACCCGCTCCGCCGCATCCCCCGCGTCCGCGCGCAGATTCACCCCGAACGGCGCGTCCGTACGGGACTTGACCTCGTGGACCGCCGCCCGCAGCTGCTCGACCGTCATGGTCGCCGAGGCGAGGATGCCCAGGGCGCCCGCGTTGGCCGCGGCCGAGACCAGCCGGGGCCCGGCCACCCACCCCATACCGGTCTGCACCAGGGGGTGGCGCACCCCGACGAGCCTGGTCAGCGGGGTCTCGATCCCGGTCGTGGCCGTCATGCCGGCGGCACCTCGCGGTCGCGCAGCCCGTCCGGGTCGATGACCGCACGGATCAGCCGCAGTTCGGTGGCGGTGGGCTCCCGGGTGTACGGCACCTCGTCGGGCAGGGCGAGCGGGAAGCCGGTGGCCGCCTGGACCTCCCCGGCCGTCACACCGGGATGGACGGAGGCGAGCCGCATGGCCCGGTCCGGGGTCGCGAAGTCGAGGACGCCGAGGTTGGTGACCACACGCGGAATGCGGTGGTAGCGGGTCGCGGACGGGCCGGCGGCGGCCGCGCTGTCGTACCCGACCCCGCTGATCATGTCGACCTTCTCGACGAAGACCCGCCGCGAATGCTTCGGCACCCAGTAACTCACCGGATTGTTGAGGGTGTTGACGGGCGCGCCGCGTACCCCGAGGAGCTGGCGGGCCGGCTGCTGCCAGTCGCCGATGCAGGAGATGTTCTGGTTGCCGAAGCGGTCGAGCTGGCTCGCGCCCATCATCACATGGCGTCTGCCGCCGGTGACCATGGTGAGGTGCCGGCGGTACGGAAGCCAGCCCTCGGCCGTCCCGTCGAGGCCCACGAGCATCGCCTCGCCGTCGGTGAGCAGCAGATCGGGCGAGAAGGTGCGCTTGGCGAGCCGGGCCCCGATCGACGGGATCAGGCCCATCGGACTGGCGAGCACCTCGCCGTTGTCACGCCAGGCGTCGGCGCAGGCGATCACGCAGTACTCGGCGCGGGTCGTGGTGGTGGTCCGGCTCACGTCTGCTCCTCGTGCCAGGTCTGGACCGCGGACTGGTAGGTCTTCTCGTCCCCGGACAGGAACCGCTCGGCGAACTCCGGCCAGGGCGTGGTCGCATACAGCTTCTGGAAGGCCTCGTCACGGCCGTAGTCCGGGACACAGGAGGTGAAGTGCGCGCCGTGGGGAGCCTCGACGACCCCGGTGACCGAGTGCCGGTTCACCAGCAGGGTCTGCGGGACGGCGGTGGCGAAGTCGTCCACGAGCCGCTCACAGGACAGATACGCCTGGTCCGCCGCCTCGCAGAACAGATCGTCGAAGTACGGGTCGGGGCCCAGGTACTGGCCGTTGCCGAGGCGGTCGGCACGGTTCAGATGGACCAGGGCGGCGTCCATGCGCAGGGCCGGCACCGCGACGAAGGTCTCGCCGTCCTCGTACGGTGAGGTGACCGTCCGCAGACCGGGGTTGACACGCAGGACGTCGGAGCCGAGACCGGCCCGTACGGGGAGGAACGGCAGCCGGTTGGCGGCGGCGTGCAGGCCCCACATGAACATCGCCTCGTCGATCTCCATCAGCTCGAACGCACCGCGCTGACGTGCCGCGCGGAAGTGCGGTTCGAGGGGGATCGAGTCCAGGGTCGCGAACGCCGCGACCAGTTTGCGGATCCGGCCCGCGGCGGCGAGCAGACCGACATCGGGCCCGCCGTACGAGACCACGGTGAGATCGGTGACGTCGGAGCGGAGCAGCGCACGCACCAGCGCCATCGGCTTACGGCGTGACCCCCAGCCGCCGATGCCGAGGGTCATCCCGCTGTGCAGCCGGGAGACGACTTCCTCGGGCGTCATGGTCTTGTCGGTCATGGCTCAGCCCTCCTTGGCCGGTGCGCCGTGGGGTGTGCCGAAGGTGTCGCGGACGCGGTCGGCGACCCCGCTGAGGTTCGCCTCGAAGGTGAAGCCCTGCTCGAAGCGGTAACTGCGCCGGACGTCGACGGGGTCGATGCCGTTGAGAGCGGCCTTGGCGAGACGGAGGAGACTGCCGTCCTTCTGCGCGATCTCCCGGGCCAAGTCCCGTGCGGCACCGGCCAGTTCCGCGCGCGGGACGACCTTCCAGACCGAGCCGTGCGCATGCAGTTCGGTGGCGGTGGCGGTGCGCGAGGTGTAGTAGAGCGCGCGCATCAGATGCTGGGGGACCAGCCGGGCCAGATGGGTGGCCGCGCCGAGCGCGCCGCGGTCCAGCTCCGGCAGTCCGAAGGTGGCGTCGTCGCTCGCCACGATGGCATCCGAGTTGCCGACGAGACCGATGCCGCCGCCCAGACAGAAGCCGTGCACCGCCGCGACCACGGGCACCTCGCAGGCATAGACCGCCGAAAAGGCCTCGGCGCAGCCGTGGTTGGCGCCGATCAGGACGCCATGACCGCCTGCCGCGGTGTCCCGCTGCATCTCCTTGATGTCGACGCCCGCGTTGAAGCCGCGGCCCGCGGCGGTGAGGACGACACAGCGGACGCCGGGGTCGTGGCCGGCCGCGCGCACGGCGTCGGCGAGGTCGTACCAGCCCTGTACGGGAAGGGCGTTGACCGGAGGGAAGTCGACGGTGATGACGGCGATGCCCTTGTCCGGCGTGGAGGTGGAGACACCCATGAGGCGATCAGCTACCTTTCCACCAAGCGTTTGTTAGGTAGCGAAGCTAGCAGCGGATCGCGCGCTGCGGGAGGGGTGCCGAATGAGCCTGACCCTCGATCTGACCGGACGGGTGGCCGTCATCACCGGCGGCACCCGGGGCGTCGGCGCCGGTATCGCCCGCGCGTTCCTGCAGGCCGGTGCGGAGGTCGTGGTCTGCGCCCGCCGGCCGCCGGACGCCCCCGTCACCGCGGCCGGACGCACGGCGCACTTCCACCCCCTCGACCTGCGCGACCCGGCCGCCGTCCGGGCCTTCTTCCCGCAGGTCGCGGCGGCGCACGGCCGGCTGGACTGCCTGGTCAACAACGCCGGAGGAACCCCGTACCGGCTGCTCGGACAGACCTCCGCCGAACGGCACGCCCGGGTCGTCGAACTCAACCTCCTCGCGCCGATGACCGCCTCGCTCGCCGCGTACGAGGTGCTGCGCGAGCGGCCGGCCGGCGGTTCGGTCATCATGATCGGCAGCGTCAGCGGCACCCGCCCCTCGCCCGGCACCGCCGCCTACGGCGCGGCCAAGGCGGGCCTGGACCATCTGGCCCGCTCCATGGCCGTCGAATGGGCTCCCCGGGTCCGGGTCAACACCCTCGTGCTCGGCATGGTGCGCACCGAACTCGCCGGCCTGCACTACGGAGACGAGGCGGGCATCGCCGCCGTCGGCGCCACCGTCCCGCTCGGCCGGCTCGCCGAACCCGCCGAGATCGGCGACGCCTGCGTTTTCCTCGCCTCCGACCGTGCCGCGTATCTGACCGGCGCGAGCCTGCTCGTCCACGGTGGTGGTGAGCGCCCCGCCTTCCTCGACGCCGCCACCGTCAACCACCCCGGCGCGCCCGAAGCCCCCGAGGAGATCCGCCATGACGGAACAGGAGACCTGAGATGACCGGTACCGGAATCTGCACGGGACGCGTCGCCGTCGTCACCGGAGCGGGCCGCGGCCTGGGCCGCGCCCATGCCCTGGCGCTCGCCGCGGAAGGGGCGCAGGTGGTGGTGAACGACCTCGGGGTGGCGCCCGACGGAGCCGGCGCTTCGGCCGGACCGGCCCAGCAGGTCGTCGACGAGATCCGGGCTCGCGGCGGCCGGGCCGTCGCCCACACCGGCGACATCACCACCACCGACGGCGCCGCCTCCCTCGTCACCACCGCCCTGGAGACCTTCGGCCGCCTCGACGCTCTCGTCAACAACGCCGGGTTCCTGCGCGACCGGATGCTCGTCAACCTCGACGAGGACGACTGGGACGCCGTCATCCGGGTCCATCTCAAGGGCCACTTCCTGCCGTTGCGGCACGCCGCCGCGCACTGGCGCGCCGAGACCAAGGCCGGCCGTACGCCCGACGCCCGGATCATCAACACCGGTTCGGGCGCCGGGCTGCTCGGCAGCGTCGGCCAGGGCAACTACGCCGCCGCCAAGGCCGGCATCATCGGCCTCACCCTCGTCGCCGCCGCCGAAATGGCCCGCTACGGCGTACAGATCAACGCCATCGCACCGGCCGCCCGGACCCGGATGACGGAGCGGACCTTCGCCGCGACGATGGCGGCGCCCGCCGACGGGGAGTTCGACGCGATGGCGCCGGAGAATGTCTCCCCGCTGGTGGTCTGGCTGGCGTCCGCGGGCAGTGCCGGGGTCACCGGCCGGGTCTTCGAGGCCGAGGCGGGCCGGATCACCGTGATGGAGGGCTGGCGCCCCGGCCCCACCGCGGACAAGAAGAGCCGCTGGACACCCGCCGAGGCGGGCGAGACCGCCCGCACGCTGCTGGCCGCCGCCGAGGCACCGCGGCCGGTGTACGGCGCACGGTGACGCCCCGGCCCGGCGCGAACTGCCGCCGGGCGACGGCCGGACCACCTTGCGCCGGACCACCCTGAGCCGGCCCACCCTGCGCAGGGGTGCTGCCACCGCCCCTGCGCCCCACCTCGGCCTCCGTCAGCCGGTGTCCTCCACCGCAACGCGCCGGGGCAGCAGTCGTGGCCGGCAGATGGCGAACAGCCCGAAGGCGCCGAGGAAGGCCAGGACGGAAGTGCCGCGCAGGACCGTCTCGATGGCGGGCCCGTCGGAGGCCGCGGTCGTCGGGGAGCCGCTGATGGTCTCCAGCACCGTCGCCGCGATCGTCACGCTCACCGCACCGAACAGCACCAGCGACGTCAGCACGAGCCCCGACGCCGCGCCCGTCCGCTCCGCGGGAACATGCGCCTGGGTCGCCACATTCGTCAGCGCCCACCCCAGCCCGATGCCCACCCCGCAGACGACGAAGACCACCGCGTACCAGCCCAAGGGCCGCACCCAGGTCAGCGCCAGCAACCCGGCGCCGCTGGTGAGCATGCCGCAGGCCATCAGCAACTCGGCACGCCAGCGCAGCGCCAGCTGCCCGGCCCAGTAGCTCGCCGCTCCGACGCCGCAGGAGAGCGCCAGGAAGATCACCCCGGCGTGAAACGGCGACAGGCCCCGCGCCTGCTGAAGATAGAGGGCCGCGAGCACCGCGATCAGGCAATAGACGACATTCGACAGCGAACCCGCAAGGGTGATCACATCGAACTTCACATTGCGGAAGAGCGACAGCTCGATCAACGGCTCCGGCGCCCGCCGCTCGACCGCCACGAAGAGCACGAGGAAGGCGACCCCCAGCACGAGGGTGACCAGCGTGGGTGCGGAGGCCCACCCCCAGCCCTGCCCCTGGTCGACGGCGAGCATCAGACAGGCCAGACCGAGCGCAACGGCCGCCGCGCCGCGCAGGTCGAGATGGCGGGTCGCGTGCTCGTCGCGGCTCTCGGGGACGAACCGCAGCACCAGCAGTACGGCGGCCAGGCACACCGGCACATTCAGCAGGAACACCGCACGCCAGCTGACGTGTTCGGCGAAGACGCCACCCACGAACGGCCCGAGCGCGGTACCGACGGAACTGAACGCGAGCACCGTACCGACCGCGGGCCCCTGCCGTTCGTCCCGGAAGTAACTGGTCACCACCGCCACGGACACGGGGAAGATCAGCGCCGCACCGACCCCCTGCACGACGCGCGCGCCCACGAGCCAGGGGGCGCTCTGCGCGGCGCTGCAGACCACGGACATCACGGCGAACACGACCAGTCCGACCACGATGACCCGTCGTCGCCCGTGCACATCGGCGGTGCGGCCACCGACGATCATCAAGGCGCCGATGGCCAGCATGTATCCGCTGACCAGCCACTGCAGGTCGGTTGAGGAGGTCCCGAAGTCCCTGGCGATGACCGGCAGCATCAGATCGAGCGCGAACCAGTCCATCTGCACGATGAGCATGGACAGCGCGGCAGCGGCGATCACCGCCCGGTCCCGGTGCGAGAAGGAGCCGCCCGCATCGGCCGTTTCGACCTGAGGTGCCACGCGAGGGCGCACGCGCACTCCTAAGCGTTTCGAGCGTTTCGGGGGACGTGCCGAGAGGTGCCGTCAGGTGTCTGCGGCTGCGTCGTGGCCGGTCGCGCCGTTCCCCGCGCCCCTTAGGGGCACAAGCCGGCCGGCTGGCCGTGAATCCGTCACCCACCGGTCCGCGCAGCCGTCCTGCTCCAAGGATAGAAGTCGGCGTCCGGGGCCGCACGGCGGCGGAACCGCAACTCACCGGCCTTGGGTGTCAGCCCTCTGACGGCCCCAGCCCCGCGAGTCCCGCGGCGCGCGCGAGCAGCTCGACCAGCATGTCGAAGGTGAGCCGGCCGGTGAACGTATTGCGCTGGCTGGGGTGGTAGCTCCCGAGCACCTGTAGTTCCTGCCGCTGCCCGGTGGCGGGCAGAGTCAGCCGGACCCCGTGACCGAACGCGGGGCGGGGCCGGGGGAGCGGCCATCCCGTCTCGCCGAGCACGGGCAGCAGCGCCTGCCAGCCGAAGGCGCCCAGTACCACGACCGCACGCAGGCTCGGGCCGAGGAGTGCCAGCTCGGCCGACAGCCACGGACGGCAGGTGCGGCGCTCGGCGGGCGTCGGCCGGTTCTCCGGCGGAGCGCAGTGCACCGGCGCGGTGACCCGTACCCCGTACAGCTCCAGTCCGTCGCCCCGGTGCGTCGCGGTGGGCTGAGAGGCGAGGCCGACCGCATGCAGCGCGGCGAACAGGAAGTCACCGGACGCGTCCCCGGTGAACATCCGGCCGGTGCGATTGCCGCCGTGGGCGGCGGGCGCCAGCCCGACGAGGGCCAGCGCCGCGTCCGGCGGCCCGAACCCCGGGACGGGGCGCGCCCAGTACTCCTGGTCCCGGAACGCCGCGCGCGGATGCGCGGCGGTCTCCTCACGCCACTCCACCAGCCGGGGACAGGCCCGGCAGCGGACCAGCTCTGCGTCCAGCTCCGCAAGGCCGCCACACCGTGCCGCCTGATAGACGGGAAAACCACTCTCGCCACTGCCCGGCGGCGAGGGCGCCGCCCCGGTTTCCTCCATCCCTCCACGCTAAGGCCGGGGCGCCATTCCCCGCGCCGGGCGCGCGTCACGACCACTGGCGGGACGTGCGCCAGTCCACTTCTTCAGGGGTGTCTGCCGGCTGTGCACCGAGCACCGTTCCGCTGGTGACGACATTCAGGTAGAACGCGAGGGAATAGGGGGTCAACTGCCACTCCTGGAACACATAAAGGGAGCCAACTCGACTGGCCGTGGACATTTCCCTTCCCCCGGCCCCGGCAGAGTGCGTGACGGCGATGGTCCGGGCAGCTCCCACCAGGCAGTTGGCGCAACGTGACATTGTACGCTGGCACTCCGCGCCAACTCGGAGGACCACGATGGGTGAACTCAAGCATCGCAGCCTGATCACGGCGCAGGAGCGACTCCGCGATCAGGTCGCCCATCAGCTGCGCGCGGCCCTGATCGCGGGGGAACTCCGCCCGGGATCGGTCTACTCGGCCCCGGGCCTCGCCGCGGACTTCGGGGTCTCCGCCACCCCGGTGCGCGAGGCGATGCTCGACCTGGCCCGGGAGGGGCTGGTCGAACCGGTCCGCAACAAGGGCTTCCGGATCACCGAGGTGAGCGAGCGCGACCTCGACCAGTACACCGAGATCCGGGCCCTGATCGAGGTGCCGGTCGTCGGTCAGGTCACCCGCACCGCCGACCGGGCCCAGCTGGAGGCCCTCCGCCCGGCCGCGCTGGAGATCGTCGCGGCGGCCCGGGCGCATGACCTCATCGGCTATCTGGAGGCCGACCGCCGCTTCCACCTCGAACTGCTCGGCCTCAGCGGCAATGACCGCCTCGTCGAGACCGTCGGCGAGCTGCGCAAGCGCTCCCGTCTCTATGGCCTCACCCGTCTCGACGAGCGCAACCAGCTGCTGCCCTCCGCCGAGGAGCATGTGGAACTGCTCGACGTGATGCTGACGGGCGACGCCGAGGCGGCTGAGTCCTGTATGGCTCGCCACCTCGGCCATGTCCGCTCACTGTGGGCCGAAGGCCGGGACGAGCCGCTGTTTCCGCGGCCCCGGCGCGGAGCGGCCATGCGCCGATCCTGAGGGGCCGTTGGCTCACGCCCCTCCGGCGAGGAGGCCGTCCATCCACTCCTCCACGCCGTCGGCGGTGCGGGGCAGCGCCGAGGACATCAGCCGTGCCCCGTCCGCCGTGATCACCAGATCGTCCTCGATACGGATACCGATACCGCGCAGTTCCCGCGGCAGGGTCTCGTCATCGGGCTGGAGGTAGAGCCCCGGTTCGACCGTGAGCACCTGGCCCTCCGTCAGGACGCCGTCCAGATACTGCTCGGCTCGGGCCCGGCCGCAGTCATGTACATCGAGCCCGAGCATATGTCCCGAACTGCACAGCGTGTAACGCCGGTACAGACCGCTGTCGGGGGCGAGTGCCTCGGTCGCGGGGACGGGCAGCACGCCCCAGTCGGCCAGGCCCTCGGCCAGGACGCCCGAACAGGCCCGGTGGAAGTCGCGGAAGCTCGCCCCCGGCTTGAGGGCGGCAATGCCCGCGTCCTGCGCGGCGAGCACCAGCTCGTACACCCGGCGCTGGACGGGGGAGAAGCGTCCGGACAGCGGCAGGGTCCGGGTGAGGTCCGCGGTGTACAGCGAGTCGGTCTCCACGCCGGCGTCGAGCAGCAGCAACTGGTCCGGGTCGAGCGGGCCGTCGTTGCGGATCCAGTGGAGTACGCAGGCGTGGGCGCCGGCCGCGGCGATGGTCTCGTACCCCGTGCCGTTGCCCTCGGCGCGGGCGCGCAGCTGGAAGACCCCCTCGATCCAGCGTTCCCCGCGTGGGTGGCGCAGCGCGGTGGGGAGGGACCGTACGACATCCTCGAAACCGGTGACGGTGTGATCGACGGCCTGCTGCAGCTGCCCGACTTCCCAGGGATCCTTCACCAGCCGCAACTCGCTGAGTGCGCAGGCGAGTTCGGGATCGCGGGAGGCGTCCCGGCCGGCCTCGTGGCGCACCAGGTCGTCCAGGTGGGCACAGCGGATGCCGGTGAGCCGCCCGGCCTCGGCCAGATCGGGGCGGCGGCCCACCCAGAACTCGCCGTATTTGCGGTCCCGGTAGAACTCCCCGCCACCATCCCGCGGTGAGCGCGGCCGTAGGTACAGCACCGCCTCGCCGTCCGGCTCCAGCACCAGCACATGTCCCGGCTGGTCCTCGCCCGTCAGGCCGGTCAGCCAGGCATAGGCACTGTGCGGACGGAAGCGGTGATCGCAGTCGTGGGAGCGGACCGTCAACTCGCCCGCGGGGACGAGCAGTCGTTCGCCGGGGAAGCGGGCGGCGAGCCGGTCCCGGCGGCCGGCGAAGAGCGCGAAGCCGGGGACGCGGGAGTCGTCGGGGAGCGGGGTGGCGGCCCACTGGCCGGTCATGAAGTCGGCGAGGGCGTCCGACACCGGCAGGTCATGGCTCCCGGTGTGGAGCGGTGCGGTGCGCGAGGTCATGTCGACGCCTCCGGGAAAGAAGGGTTCTGAAGCCTTGTCAGTGCAATTTCACATTACTATGTTATAGGTCACACCTCGTGGAGTGAAGGCCAATCCCCCTCACACCCCCCTCATCAACCCCCCACCCCCTCCCGGAGGTTCAGGTGTCACATCCGCGTACGCCGCGCAGGCTTCTGCTGGCCGCGACCCTCGTCACCACCCTTGCCACCCCCCTCGCCCTGCCGGCCGTCCAGGCGGCCCACGCAGCGCCCCACACGTCGGCCACTCCCGCGCAGCGGGCCGGGGCGCAGCAGCCCGGTTACCGGGCCGCGGCTCCCACCACCAACCCCTTCGACCAGGTCCAACGCCTCGCCACGGCACCGAAGTTCACCTCGGCGTCGGCGCCGGCCCCCCGCTCCGTCACCGAGCGGGGCCGGATACCGGGCCCGCAGACCAGACCCTCCACCGCGCCGAACCACCCCAGACCCACCGTCGCCCCCTGCACCCTCGACGGCATCACGGGGCTGAGTCCCGAGCAGTTCGCCGACTTCCTCGCCGACCCGGCCGTCACCGCGGACGACTGTCTGCGCAAGCTCGTCTGGACATGGGACGCCCGGCTCGTCCCCGTCATGTCCGACGCCCATGTCCAGGCCGTGGCCCGTCGTATCACCGGTCTGGCCGCCGCCCACGACGGCAAGAACACCAGCCATCTGTACGAGATGTTCACGTACCTGCACGCGGTGGCATACCAGGACTTCTCGCACGATGAGATCGACATCACCGACGGCCCCACCGTCGATGCCATCCGCCGTGCCGTCGACGCCTTCGGCACCGCGGCCCGCACCTTCGACGTCACCCGGGCCAACGCCGACACCCTGCGCGAGGCCATGTACGCCGCCAGCGCCCCCGGGCTGCGCCAGCATCAACTCGGCCTGATCCGCAAGGTCCTGGCGACCATGGACGCGTCCCACACCGCCACTCACAAGGACACGTCATGGGGGAACGCCGCCCTCGCCGCGCTCTCCGTCAACTACCTGGGCGTCTACCCCGGCAACAAGGACACCGCCTTCCAGACCGCGGTCACCACCGACACCGGCTACCGCGCCGCCTTCAAGGCCTTCGTGGGATACACCCACCTCAAGGGCACGCCCAACGCCTGGGTCATCCGCGACGCCCTCCTGGAGTACGGCCGCTTCGGTGAGATCGCCGCCCTCAAGCAGGGCATCATCACCGACCTCGGCGCCCTGCTGGCAACCACCGTGCGGAACTACGGTGAGGGCAGCGAGCCCTGGGCCAAGGTCGCCACCTGGCTCAACTACTTCGAGGCCTGTGCACCGTACGGGGTGTGCAAGGCGGACATCGAGAAGCGGATCTTCCCGCACACCTACTCCTACGACAAGGGCGCCATCAAGGTCCGCACCGCCCTCAGCCGCGCCACCGTCGACCAGCTCTACTACGCGTCCAAGCAGGTCAGGGCGCAGTTCCACCGGGTGGTCGGCACCGTCGAGCCGCTCGCCGGCGACCCCAACACCACCCTGAACATCGTCCTGTACGCCTCGCGCGCCGACTACGAGAACTACCACCCGCTGCTCACCGGCATGGGCACCAACAACGGCGGCGTCTACATCGAGCGCGGCGCCACCTTCTACACCTACCAGCGCCGCGTCCCCCAGGACTCCACCCTCACCCTCGAAGAACTCTTCCGGCACGAGTACGTCCATTACCTCAACGGCCGCTTCGCCGTCCCCGGCTTCTTCGGCGAAGGCTCCTGGTACCAGGGCGACCGCACCACCGCCATGGACGAGGGCAGCGCGGAATTCTTCGACGGCTCGACCCGTGACAACGGGATCGCCGTACGCCGGTCCCTCGTCAAGGGCATCATCGCGGACACCGCAGGCGGCGGACCGCGCATGAGCGTCAACCAGCTGCTCCACGCGACCTACGACGGCGACGGCTTCCGCTTCTACAACTACGCCGGGACGTTCTTCGAGTTCCTGTGGCGCGACCACCCGGCGAAGCTCCAGGAGATGTACCGCCACCTGCGCGCCGACGACCCGGCCGCGTTCGACTCCTGGCGCAACCGGATGGGGTCCGACGCGGGGCTCCAGCAGCAGTACGACGCCTTCCTCGACGCCCAGATCGCCATCGTCGACGACCTGTTCGTACCGAACACGACGTTCGTCCCCAACGGCTCCCTGAAGCTGTCCACCCCCGCCGACGTCCAGAGCGCCATCACGGCCGCCACCGCCAGCAGGCCCACCTGCAAGGACGGCGGTGACCCGAGCTACGGCCGGTTCGTCTGCACCGGCCGGATCACCGCCAACCTCAGCAACTCCGGCAGCCCCGACCAGGTCTTCAAGGACATGGCCGAGACGGTCGACTACTTCCTCCTCGACCGTGCCAAGCCCGCGGCGAACAACTTCGCCGATATGAACTGCTCCTTCGGCCCCACCGAGATCTGGTCCACGGGCAAGGCCGGTACCTCGGACTTCAGCTGCGAGGGGCCGCTGCGGCGGTGACGGACCCGTCACATCCCGTGGTGCACGGCCCGTCGTCCGGCAGACGGGCCGTGTCCGGCGGGGCGTCGAGGATGTCGAACGTGCCGGTGAGGCCGACGGCGTCCAGAATGCGCAGGAAACGGGGGTCGGTGATCACCAGGGACAGCCGGCCGCCGTGTGCGCGGGTGCGGCGGCGGGCGCGGCACAGGACCCCGATACCGCCGCAGTCGAGGAAGTCCACCCGTCTCAGGTCGAGGACCGTGTGCGGACGGTTCCCGGCCGTCACGGGATCGAGGCGGCTGTTCGTGCGCGCCGCGCTGGGGAAGTCCAGCTCTCCGGAGAGCTGGACGACGGTCGGCGCGCCCATGGGGCGCCCGCGCCGAGGGGTCGTCGCCTGCCACCGCATGGGTCTCACCTGTCCGCACGATTCCGGCCTCCGGGCCGCTGTCACCATCAAAGGTGGCGGGCGCGCCGGGCAGGAGGGCCGTGCGGGCCATGCACGATAGGGCCCTTCGGCCCCCTCATTCCCCGGGAAGGTCCAGCCGCCGGGACGTACCGGGGGCGAGGGCGAACGAGCGGTCGCGCAGATTCACCCGTACCACGGCGTTCTCGGAGGCCGGGACGGCGATCCGGACCTGCTCGGCACGGATGCGCAGATCGATGTCCCAGTGGCGCCGGTAGCGGATGCGCACCCCGAACTTCGACAGCTCGCGCAGCGGTGCCGGATCGAGCCAGAGTGCCTGGTCGCGGGTTTCCAGACCGGTCATCCCGCGCTGGACGAAGTCCAGGGTGCCGGCCATCGCGCCCAGGTGGATGCCCTCCGCGGTGGTACCGCCCTGGACGTCCGCCACGTCCCCGGTCAGCGCCTCCTCGCAGTACGTCCAGGCGTCGGGGCGGTGTACCCGGGCCAGGACCCAGGCGTGCACCAGGGCGCTGAGCGTCGAACCGTGGCTGGTGCGGTGCAGGTAGTAGTCGACGGTGGCGTGCCAGGTGTCCTCGTCGAGGGGGTAGCCGAGCCCGCGGAACACCGCGGCGAGCTCCGACGGTGAGAAGAGATAGCCCAGCATCAGGACATCTGCCTGCTTCGAGGCCTGGTAGTGGTTGACCGTGTCGCCCTCCGCCTCCAGGATCCGGTCCAGCCGGCGGATGTCGCCGTACCGCTGCCGGTATCCGTGCCAGTCGAGCTCGGCGAGGTCCCCGTACCCGGCGAACTGGCTGATCACCCCGCGGTGGTAGGGCACATGGAGCCGGTGCGCGATGTCGTCCCAGCGCTCGGGCTCCTCCGGGGAGAGCCGGAGCTGTTCGAAGAGCTGCCGCTGATGGGGCTCGGGCAGCGTGCGGCACAGATCGAGCGCGCGCATCAGCACCCAGGCCGCCGTGACATTGGTGTAGGCGTTGTCGTCCACCCCCGGTTCGGCGGCTCCCGGATAGCCGTCGTGGTACTCGTCGGGACCGACCACCCCACGGATGCGGTAGCGGCCGAGGGCGGGGTCCCAGTCCGCGGCCGCGGCCCAGAAGCGGGCGATCTCCAGCAGCATCTCCGCGCCCCTCGTGTGCAGGAACTCCGTGTCGCCGCTGGCCTGTCCGTACTGCCACACGTTGTAGGCGATCGCCGACCCGACGTGGTGCTGAAGGCGGGTGTGATCGGGCAGCCAGCGCCCCGAGCGCGGGTTGAGATGGAGCTGCTGGGTCTCCTCGCGGCCGTCGCCCGCGCTCTGCCACGGGTACATCGCCCCGGTGCGTCCCGCCTCCCGCGCCGCGTGGCAGGCGGCGGGCAGCCGCCGGTAGCGGTAGTCGAGCAGGGCCCGGGAGACCTGCGGGAGGTGCAGGTTCAGGAACGGCAGGACGAACAGCTCGTCCCAGAAGACGTGCCCGCGGTACGCCTCGCCGTGCAGGCCCCGGGCCGGCACCCCGACGTCCAGCTCGGCGGTGTGGGGCGAGAGGGTCTGCAGCACATGGAAGAGGTGCAGCCGCAGGATGCGGCCCGACTCTCCGGGGACCTCCAGCTTGGCCTGCCGCCACAGGTTCTCCCAGGCGCGGCGGTGTGCCGCCCGCAGCTGCCGGAAGTGCGGGGCGAGGGCCACCGCGTCCACGGCCGTGTGCAGCGGGCTCTCGATCGCCGGGTCGCGGGAGGTGTACAGCGCCACCGTTTTGTCGACGACCGCGGGGGAGTCGGGGGTGAGCGGCAGTATCAGCGTGTGGAACGCCCGCAGTGCGGTCAGCTGCGGCCGCGGCACTCCGCCGTGGCCGCCGGGGACGCGGGTCCGGGCGGCCAGCGCGATCCGGATGTCCGAGTCGAGGGTGCGGCAGCTCAGCCACACCGTGTCCGGCTGCCCGGTGCCGGTCTCCCATCCCGTCAGATGCTGGTCCGCCAGACCCCGGTAGCGTGCGACGCCGGCATTGCGGACCGCACCGTCGATCCCGGCCTCCACCTCCACCGCGCCGGTCCACCCGTGGGACGCGAAACAGGTGCGCAGCGCCGCCAGATGAGGCTCGCCCATGTGCACCAGACGGCACTGCTCCACGGTCAGCCGCCGTCCGGCCTCGTCCTCGTAGACCGACCAGCGGGTCAGGGTGCCGTGCCGCAGGTCCAGCGTCTGCCGGTGCTCCGTCAGGTGCGCGTGGTCGGGGGAGAGCCAGGGGCCGGGGGCCGCGTCGGCGGGGCAGATCCGGTAGCGCAGCGGCAGCCAGTTGGGCAGGTTGACCATGTCCTCGTTCTCGACGGGGCGGCCCGCCACGGTGGACAGCAGCCGGTTGTAGCAGCCGGCGGCGTAGGTGCCCGGATAGTGCGCGGGCCCGGAGAGCACCTCGCAGGCCGCGCCGCGGGTGGCGAAGTAGCCGTTGCCGAGGGTGCACAGGGTTTCGCGCAGTCGTTCCGTGTCCGGGTCGTACCCCTCGTACGACCAGGTCCAGGCGTGGGTCATCCGCCCTCCCCGGACCTCAGCAGCTCGCCCGGGTCGGTCACGACCACATCGGCGCCGCGGCGGCGCAGTGCGGTGGCGCTGTACGGGCCGGCCGTCCGGTCCACGCCCACCACCAGGCCGAATCCACCACGGCGTCCGGCCTCGACCCCGGCCAGGGCGTCCTCCACCACGGCGGCATCCCGGGGCGGGACACCGAGCCGCCGGGCCGCTTCCACGAAGAGCGCCGGGTCCGGTTTCCCGGGCAGCCGCAGCCGGTTCGCCTCGTTGCCGTCCACCACGGCCCCGAACAGCGGGTACACCTCGGCCGCGGACAGCAGCTCGGTCGCATGGCGCGATGCCGAGACGGCGGCACACGGCACCCCGTGGTGCCGCAGTGCGTGCAGCAGGCGCACGGTGCCGGGCCAGGTGGCGATGGGCCGGGCCCGCAGACTCTCGCTGAACAGCTCTTCCTTGCGGGCCGCGACGGCGCACACGGTGTCCGTGCCCGGCGCGTCGTCCGGCTCGCCGGGCGGCAGGTCGAGCCCCCGGGAGCGCAGGAAGGCGGCGGCCCCGTCCTGCCGGGCCCGGCCGTCGACATAGCGCAGATAGTCGTCCACCGGGTCGAAGGGGCGCTGCCCGCCCACGGCCGCGAGGCAGGCGTCGAAGGCGCCCTTCCAGGCCGCGGCGTGCACCGGGGCGGAGTCGGTGATGACCCCGTCGGTGTCGAAGATGACGGCCCGCAGGGAGTGCAGGCACGCTGCCAGGGACGGCGCGCCGGTCATGGTGACGGTTCCGTTCGTCGGTGTCCCTTCCATGGCACCACGGCTGCGGGCCGGGGGCGCGCCGCACGGACGACCGGGCACCCGCACCGGGCCGCGGCCCGGCGGCAGCACCCCGCTTCACGCCGCCTGCTGCCCCCACCGGGGGTCTTCCGCCGCCCACTCCCGTTCCCACTGCGCGTAGCGGTGGCGGTTGAGCAGGGCGCGGCCGGTGCGCTGGGCGCCGAGGAGCAGCAGCCCGGCCGAGGTGCCGGCCACGGTGCCGACCGCGATGCTCTCGCCCGTTGTCTGCCGGGGGCTGACGGGGTTGCGCACCAGCGCCCCGTGCCGGTCGAGCCAGACGGTCGTACGGTCCCCGGCCCGCAGCCCCGGCGACACCGTCGTGACGCCCGTCTTGGCCGAGCCGTCGGCGGCCGTCCAGCGCACCGTCGCATGGACCCGGGTGCCGACGCCGCCGGAGACATCCACCCCGATCCGGGGCGGCGGGTTCTGGGTCAGTACGGCCGAAATGGTGTGCCGGCCCTGCCGTTCCTGAGTGGTGCCGGCGTCCACCGCCTGTGCGGCGGCCAGTCCGGCGGCCGGAGCGCCCAGCGCGATCAGCGCGGCGGTCACCAGCACCAGCCATGCCTCCGCCACATCCGAACGCCGTCGGAGCGGGCTGGGCCGCCACGGCCGGAGGAACTCGCTGCGAGCCATTTCGCACCCCCTGCGCCTGTGCACCCGACCGTCGCACGCGGGCGAAGCCGGCAGGAGGGGCCGAACGGCCCTCGCGGGGGGCCGGTCGGGGCCGGTCCCGCGCGGGCGGCGGCCCCGTTCGGCCCTGGTGTGCCCACCGGGGCAGGGCGACGATGAGAAGCACCGCCCGCACGGACGACGGAGAGCGTGGAGGACGTCATGGGCGACGTACGCGAGTTCTCACCGCAGCGGCCGATCCGTGTGTTCCTGCTCGACGACCATGAAGTGGTGCGCCGTGGTGTGCGGGACCTGCTCGACGCGGAACCCGATATCGAGGTGGTCGGCGACGCCGGCACCGCCGATCGCGCGCTGGCCCGCGGCCCGGCGCTCGGGCCGGATGTCGCCGTGCTCGATGTGCGGCTGCCCGACGGCGACGGGATCAGTGTCTGCCGGGAGTTGCGGTCGCGGCTGCCCCACCTCGCCTGTCTGATGCTCACCTCGTTCGACGACGACGATGCGCTGCTCGACGCGATCATGGCGGGCGCGGCGGGCTACGTCCTGAAGGAGATCAAGGGGTCCGATCTGGTCGCCGCCGTCCGCACGGTCGCCGCCGGCCGATCGATGCTGGACCCGGCGACCACCGCGCGGCTGATGCACAGCCTGCGGGGCGTGGACGCCGGCGCGGCGCCCGCGGCGGACGCGCTGTCCGGGCTGTCGCCGCGGGAGCGGGAGGTACTCGGGCTGATCGGCGAAGGATTGACGAACCGTCAGATCGGGCGCCGGCTCTACCTCTCCGAGAAGACGGTCAAGAACCACATCTCGCGTCTGTTGGCCAAGCTCGGGGTGGAACGCCGTATCCAGGCGGCCGTCCTCGCCGCCCAGGGACCGCCGCCGTCCGCCGGCGACGCCGGACCGTACCGGTCCTGACCCCCGGCGAGCGGCTCAGGACGACGGGAGCGCTCAGGACGACGGGAGCGGCGCCTGCCACAGCAGGCGGGTGCCACCCTGCGCCGGAGTCTCCAGCGTCATCTCGCCGCCCACGCTCTCCGCCCGCTTGGCGAGATTGCTCAGCCCGCTCCGCCGGCCGTTGCGCGGCAGACCCACCCCGTTGTCCGTGATGCTCAGGCTCAGGGCGCCGCCGCCCACGGCCAGCGAGACCTCGACCGCGGTGGCGTGCGCATGGCGCGCGGCATTGCTCAGCGCCTCGCCCAGCACCGCCACCACATGTTCCGCGAGCTCGGCCGGCACATCGGTGTCGATGAGCCCCTGCATGCGGAGCGACGGGGTGAAGCCCAGGGCGCGGGCGGCCTGCTCCACCGCCGCGACGGTGCGGACCCGCAGCCCGTGGCTGGCCCGGCCCGAGGTATGGGTGCGGAGCCCGAAGATGGTGGACCTGATGATCTTGATCGTCTCGTCCAGGTCGTCCACCGCGCGCAGCAGCCGCTCGCTCGCCTCCGGATGGTCCACGAAACGGACCGCGCTCTGCAGCGTCATCCCCGTCGCGAAGAGCCGCTGGATCGCCAGATCGTGCAAGTCACGAGCGATCCGGTCGCGGTCCTGAAGGAGCGTGAGATGCTCGGCGGACCGGCGCTGATCGGCCAGTTCCATGGCGAGGGCCGCCTGACCCGCGAAGGTCAGCAGCGGCCCGGTCTCCAGCTCGGTGAACGGCGCCCGCTCCCGCACCCGCGCCACCAGCAGCACCCCACGAGGCCGGCCACCGGTGATCATCGGCACGGCGACCGCGGGCCCCAGCCCCATCCAGCGCGGCGGCCCCGTGGTGATCCGCGGGTCCCGCTCGACATCGGTGCTGATCAGCGGCTCCCGCAGGTCGAGCGCCGCCCCCATGAACGATCCCTGCAGGGGCAGGAGCAGCCCGCGGTGCGCCTCGGCGTCGACCCCGGACGCCAGCGCGACATGCAGCGCCGTGCCGTCCGGTTCGGGGACCGCGATCACCCCGAGGTCCGCGGTGAGAATCTCCCGCGCCTGGTCCACGATCAGGCCCAGGGCCGCCCTCTCGTCCGCCTCCGGCAGCAGCAGGCTGGCGACGATCGCACCGTTGGCCTCCTGCCACCGCTGCCGGTAGCGGGCCTCCTCGTACAGCCGCGCGTTCTCGATGGCGATGCCCGCCGCCACCGCGAGCGTCGAGAGCACGGTCTCGTCCTCGGCGTCGAAGGCGCCGCCGCCCCGCTTCTCGGTGAGATAGAGATTCCCGAACACCTCGTCGCGGACCCGGATGGGCACCCCGAGGAAGGAGCGCATGGGCGGGTGGTGCGGTGGAAAGCCGTACGACGACGGGTGCCGGGACAGCTCCGGGAGCCGCAGCGGCCGGGGGTGACGGATCAGCTCACCCAGGATGCCGTGCCCTTCGGGCAGCCGGCCGATCTCCTCCTGTTGTTCCTCGGTGACCCCGACCGGCAGGAACTGGGACAGCCGGGTGCCCTCGGAGACCACGCCCAGCGCCCCGTACTCGGCGTCCACGAGCACCACCGCCGCTTCCACGATGCGGCGCAGCACCTGCGGCAGATCCAGCCCCCGGCCCACCGACAGCACCGCCTCCAGCAGCAGGTTCGCCGGGTCGCCGGGGCCCTGCCGCAGGGCGTCGAGGCGTTGTTGCAGCTCGTCCGGCAGCGCATCGAGCCTGCGCCGGGCGGTATCGCGCCGGCCGCTTCCGTGGTCGCCCACCATGGCCTCCGCTGGATGGCCCCTCGCGAGGGCGGGGCCGTACCTCCACGGTAGCCGCGGAGCCCTGCCGGGGCTTGTCCCGGCGGCGCGGGCCCGCCGCCGCGACAAAGAGGTCCGGGCGGCCCACGGCCCGGTGTCCGTCCGGACCTGCGCACCCCCCGGACACGGTGCGACGGTGGCAGTAGGGACATTCCGCGCCGATGCGAGGAAGGACGTGGGGGCGATGGAGCATCCGCTGGTCGTGGGGACCGATGGATCGGATTCCGCCTTCCGGGCGCTCGACTGGGCAGCGGACGAAGCGGCGCGCCACGGCCTTCCGCTGCGGGTCGTCTACGCCTCCCGATGGGAGCGTTACGAGGGCGCGGTGCCGGAGGAGGGCGGCGGACGCCCCAGCGAGCAGGTGCTCGCGGAGTCCGTCGTCGCATCCGCCGCGGAGGTCGCCCGCCGCCGGCAGGCGGACGTCAAGGTCTCGGGGGAGGTGCTCGCCAGCGACGCGATCACCGCCCTGCTGAACGAGGGACTCCATGCGACGGCGCTGATCCTGGGGTCACGGGGACGCGGCGAAATCGCCGGTCTGCTGCTGGGGTCGGTCAGCCTGGCGGTGGCGGCCCGCGCCCGGTGCCCGGTCATCGTGGTGCGTGGTGACTCGGCCGGACTGGCGGGCACGCATGAGCGCATCCTCCTCGGTGTCGCCGACCCGGCCAAGGAGACGACGGCCGTCCGCTTCGCCTTCCGTGAGGCCGAGGCCCGCCACTGCATGCTGGAAGCGGTCTGCGCCTGGCCCCTGCCGGTACGCGATGCGACCGAGGCCCCGCTGCTCGCCGCGGACGCCCGGCGCTACCACGAGAAGCAGGCCTCGGCGCTGCTGGACGAGGCGCTGGACGAGGTGTCCGGCGCGCATCCGGCGGTGCGGGTACGGCGGGTCACGGTCGAGGGGCCGGCCCACAAGGTCCTGGTGCACCGCACCGCCGCCGCGGATCTGCTGGTGACCGGAGCGCAGCACCGCCAGGGCCACTTCGGCCTCCAGCTCGGACGGGTGGCGCACACCGCGCTCTGCCATGCCACCTGCCCCGTGGCGGTGGTGCCGCATCATGACTGAAACGGCGCTGCCGTCCTGCTGTCACCGCTCCAGCCCGGCCGCGTGATCGGGCACATAGGTCTGCAGGTCCCGGGGCGGCCGCTGATAGCCGGTGGCCGGGGGCCGCGGCGGGATGTCGAGCGACGGCGGGGCGATGTCGCGGTAGGGCAGCGTCGACAGCAGATGGGCGATCATGTTCAGCCGGGCCCGGCGTTTGTCGTCGCTCTCGACGACGTACCACGGTGACTCCGCGATGTCCGTGTGGACGAACATCTCGTCCTTGGCCCGCGAGTACTCCTCCCAGCGGGTCAGTGATTCGAGGTCCATGGGGGAGAGCTTCCAGCGCCGCGTCGGGTCCTCCAGCCGGCGCCGGAACCGCCGCTCCTGAATCTCGTCACTCACCGAGAACCAGTATTTGCGCAGCAGGATCCCGTCCTCCACCAGCATCCGCTCGAAGACCGGGCACTGCCGCAGAAACCGCTGGTGCTCCGCCGGAGTGCAGAACCCCATGACCCGCTCGACACCGGCCCGGTTGTACCAACTACGGTCGAACAGCACCATCTCGCCCGCCGCGGGCAGGTGCTCCGTATAGCGCTGGAAGTACCACTGGGTGCGCTCCCGCTCGGTGGGCCGGGGCAGCGCCACGATCCGCGCCACCCGGGGGTTGAGGTTCTCGGTGACGCGTTTGATCGTGCTTCCCTTGCCGGCCGCGTCACGCCCCTCGAAGACCACCACCAGCCGGGCGCCCTCGGTCCGCACCCACTCCTGGAGCTTCACCAGCTCCGTCTGCAGCCGGTACAGCTCCCGCTCGTACAGTGACCGCGGCAGCTTCGCGGGGCCGTTGCCGCCCTGTTTCTCCGCCATACGACGACGGTACGGAGAAATGCCCGGCCCGGCCTCCCGGCTTGAGGCATGCGGCCGGGCCTCCCGCCTCAGGCATGCGAGCCGAAGGGGGCCAGGACCTCGCGCTCGATCCGCCGCCGGACCCGGTCGGTCAGGGCGGCGAGCCGCTTCGACACCCTGGGGTGCACCGCCTGCGGCGACCGGATGTGCCGGGCCGTCGCGGGCAGCTCCGCGACATCCGCCACGACCCGCTGCCGGGCCTCCGGCAGCCGGCCGCGCGGTGTGCTGCGCACGCCCCCGCGCATCAGCGTCTCCAGCAGCGGGGTGCTGCCCTCCGGGAGCGGCTCGTCGGCCAGGCCGACCACATCGAGGCACCCGGGCCGGCGGAAGACCTGCTTGCGCCCCGGGGCGGTCATCTTCGCCGACGACAGCTTCATCACGGGCCGGCCGTCGTAGGCGACGAGCTTGTACGCCGAGTCCAGGGAGGGGGCATCGGCGCTCACACCGACGCGGGTGCCGACGGCGTAGACGTCGATCGGTGCTCTCGCGCGCGCCAGGTCGTGCACGGCGTATTCGTCCAGCCCGCCGCTGGCGACGATCCGCACCTGCGGCAGCCCCGCGTTGTCCAGGATCGAGCGGGCCCTGAAGGCCAGTTCCGCCAGGTCACCGCTGTCCAGCCGGATGGCCGACCCGTCACCGCGGCCCAGCCCGTTGAGCACCCGGGCCGCCGCCGCGACACCCGACTCGGTGTCGTAGGTGTCCACCAGAAAGGTCACCGGTCCGGGGTGGCAGAGCGCGAACGCGGTGAATGCCGCCTCCTCGTCCTCGAACGCCTCGATGTACGAGTGCGCCATCGTGCCGACGGCCGTCAGATCCTCGGCGTGCGCCGCCGCCACATTGCTGGTGCCCGCGAAACCGGTCATCGCACCGAGCCGGGCCACCTGCCGGGCGGCGGCGGTGCCATGGGTGCGCCGCAGCGAGAAATCCACGACGGAGCGGCCCCGCGCGGCGAGCACACAGCGGATGCACTTGGAGGCGATGGCCGTCTGGTGGGTGAGGTGGTTCAGCACGAAGGACTCCACGAACTGGGCCTGCGGCAGCGGAGCGGTGATCTCCAGCAGCGGCTCACCCGCCAGCACCACCCGCCCCTCCGGCACCGCCCGGACCTCGCCGGTGAAGCGCATGCCCAGGAGCGGGGCCAGATCCCGCGCCGGCCGCTGCAGCGCCTCGGCGAACACCTCGACATCCTCGTGTCCGACCCTGAAGCCGGCGAGGAAATCGAGGACGGTTTCGGCCCCGGCGGCGATCAGGAACCCCCGTTCCGGCGGCAGCGCCCGCACGAAGCAGCTGAAGGTCGCCGGTTGCGTCATGCCCTCGTGCAGATACGAGAGGGCCATGGTGACTTCGTACAGGTCGGTGGTCGTCGCATCCGACATGGCCGACTCCTTCCACGGACGGGGCCACCGGCCGGCCGTGGCCGCCGCCCGCACGGGCTCACGCCATGGCGTCCGTCCAGCCGTAGGCGACGCGGTGCTCCCGCCGGGGCGGCGCGGCACCGACACCTTCGAGGTCGTTGTCGGCCACCCGCAGCAGCTGCCCGGCGAGATCCTTCACCGCACGCCCGGCCGCGATCTCGTCGCCGATCTCCGGTACATCCCGGTCCTCGGGGCTGCACCGGGCCGTGCCGTGCCCGGTGAGGGTGGTGGTTCCGGTACGGAGCACCACGCGTGCCTTGGTCGTGCCGTCCTCCTCGAAGAGGTACAGACGGACGGGCCACTCGACTGTCTTTGCCATGGCTTGCCTCCGCTTTCCTGCCGGGGGCTGCCGCCGGAGGCCGCGGGCCGGGCCGCGACCGGGGGCCGACTCGCCGTCGGCAGCTGATCCCGCTGTATGAGCCCTCACCGTCATCATCCGCCTTCTGCCGTGACGCGTCCTGGCGCGGCCCGTGGACCGTCACGGACCGTGGCGCCCGCTGCCGCGCGGTCACTCATGAGGGACCACGGCCACCGGACACGGAGCGTGGTGGACGACCGCCTGCACGACATGACCGATCCGGGGCCCCGGCAGCCGGTGCCGGCGCCGGCGGCCGACGATGAACAGTCCCGCGTCCGCGGCGCTGTGCAGCAGCGCCGGCGCCGGACTCTCCATCACCACCCGGTCGTCCACCCGCACGTCCGGGTACTTCTCCCGCCAGGGCTGCAGGGCGGTGGCCAGCTCCTGCCGCGCGTCCTGTGCCGCTTCCTCGGCGGCGATCGGCTCCACACCGCCCCCGCGGTTGTAGGCGTACGCGGGCAGATGCCTGCCGTGGACGGCCCGCAGGGTGCCACCCCGCCGGGCGGCGCTGTCGAAGGCGAAGGCGAGCAGCGTCTCGCACGGCCCGTGGAGGCTCAGCCCCACCATTACCTCGCCGGCCCGCTCGGTCGCCGTGGTGTCCTGCCGGGCGCGTACCAGGACCGTGGGGAAGGCGGTGTGGGCCACCAGTTGCATACCGAGCTCACCGAGGGCGTAGCGCGACACCGGGCCCAGATCCCGTGAGCCGAGGACCAGCAGGTCCGACTGCTCCGCGGCCTCCTGCAGGGCCTCCAGCGGGTCCTTGGACACCAGGGCCTCGTCCACCGGAAGGTCCGGGAAACGGGTGCGGACCGCCGTGGCGGCCTCGTCCATCATCCGGTGGGGCCAGTAGTTCTGGTCCTGTTCGGTGGTGGGGTGGGGCGTCGGCTCCGGCGCGAGCAGCACCCAGGCATGCAGCAGCCGCAGGCGCGCACGACGCAGCCGTGCTTCCTCGGCCGCCCACAGGATCGCGGACAAGGACTCGGGCGTACCGTCCACACCGGCGGTGATGACATCCTTCATGGCCTCGCTCCGTTCCTGGCGCGCTCGGCGCGTTCGCGCCCACACCTCAAGGGTGCTCGACCTCGTCCGCTCCGGCATGAGCCACTCGGCCCCTTCCCGCCGGCCCAGGTCAGCGCGGCCCGCGCCCGGCGCCGTCCTGCGCGGTGGATGTCCCCGGGCCGCCGGGCGGGGCGCCGCCCATCATGCGGAGCATGGTCCGGCCCCCGGTGCGCAGGAACCGGTGGACCAGCGCGGCGGCGAGGAGGAGGAAGGCGATGTTGAGCCAGGTGGTGTAGTTCCAGGAGACCCCTGACATGGGGATCGTCGCGGAGGCCTGGCTGGGGATCAGCCCCAGGGCGCCGAAGGCGAATTCGACCGCATAGCCCGCCACGACGATGGCCGCGTAGAAGGTGACCAGCAAAAACAGTGCCGTCCTGATCCCGTAGTACTTCCGGTAGATGTGCAGGATCGGCAGGATCAGCAGGTCGGAGAAGAGGAAGGCGACCACCCCGCCGAAGCTGATGCCGCCCTTCCACAGGACCACCGCCAGCGGCACATTGCCGACGGAGCAGACGAACGACGCGATCGCCACCAGCGGTCCGATCAGCGGCCCCCACAACTTCGCGGCCAGCGGGTGCCCGTCGAAGAAGAAGGCGCGCCAGAAGCTGTCGGGGACCCAGGCGGCGATGGCACCGGCGATCAGCAGACCGATCACCAGGTCCTTGAGGATCGCCGCCCACTCCATGACGAAGACGTGCGAGGCCGAGGTGTACCCCTCGGTGGAGAACAGCCGCCGTGCGTAGGACCCTTCGCGGCGTACGGACATGTCCATCGCGGCATGCCCCTCCATGGCGCCCGCCAGGCCCCGTTCGGCCTGCTCACGGGCCTGGCGCAGCAGCGGGTCGCGCAGGAAGAGGCGGAACAGCACGGCCAGCAGCACGATCATCAGCGGTCCGCCGGTGAACTCGGCGGCCGTGAACTGCCACCCCATCAACAGGGCCAGGATGACGCCGAGTTCGACCACCAGGTTCGTGGAGGCGATCTCGAACGCCATGGCTGCCGTGAAGTGCGCGCCCTTGCGGAACAGGGACCGGGCCAGCGCGACCGCGGCGTACGAGCAGGACGAGGAGGCGGCGCCCAGGGCGGCGGCCATGGCCAGGGTGCGGGGACGGTCGTCGCCGAGCAGGCCGGTCACGGTGGACTTGCGCACCACGGCCTGGACGATCGCGGACAGCGCGAAACCCAGGATCAGCGCCCAGGTGATCTCCCAGGTCATGGATCCGGCGAGGGACAGGGCGTGCAGGATCGCGGACATCGGCTGAGGTGTTCCGTGCCCTGCCGCGGCGCAAACGCCCGCCGCCGCCGCGGTGCGTCAGACCCGCCCGTGCGCCCGTTGAGCCCGCCGTGACAGCGAGTCGATGACCACGGCGATCAGCAGCACCCCGCCCGTGATCATGAACTGCACGGCCGTCTGGATGCCCATGAGGGCCACACCGGAGGCGATCGACTGGATCACCAGGACACCGAGCAGGGCCGACCAGGTCCGGCCCCGTCCGCCGAACAGACTGGTGCCGCCGATGACCGCCGCGGCGATGACGTCCATCAGCAGCAGGCCCGCTCCCGAGGTCTGACTGGCGGAGGTGACGCGCGAGGCCAGGAACAGACCGCCGATCGCCGCCATCGTTCCGGACATCATGAAGACCGAGATGCGGACCAGGTCCACATTGAGGCCGGTGCGGCGGGAGGCCTCGACGCTGCCGCCCAGCGCGAAGATCATGCGTCCGTAGCGCGTGCGGCGCAGTACGTAGTCGAGACCGACCAGCACGACGAGGAAGATCAACAGGGCCAGGGGGAGCCCCAGGAACTGGTTGAGGACGAACGCCGAGGCCATCGCGATCGCCGCCAGCACGCCCGTGCGCAGCAGGATCTCGCTCAGCGGCCGGGCGGGCACCCCGGCGGCCCGGCGCCGCCGCGCATCGTGGTACGAGGCGAGGAAGTACCCGGCGGTGCCCAGCGCGGCCAGACCGTACGCGGCGGCCACATTGTGGAAGTAGTAGCCGGTCAGCATCGCGAGCAGGCCCTTGTCGTCGATGTTGATCGTGCCGTTGGCGCCCAGGATGTAGAGCATCAGGCCGTTCCAGCCCAGCAGGCCCGCAAGGGTGACCACGAACGCCGGTACCCCGACCTTGGCGAGGAAGAAGCCCTGGAAGGCTCCGATCGCCGTGCCGCCGAGCACCGCGATCAGCAGCGCGAGCCCCTCCGGCACACCGTGGTTCACGTTCAGCACCGCGAACGCGGCCGCGGCCAGTCCGCTCACCGAGCCGACCGAGAGATCGATCTCGCCCAGCAGCAGCACGAAGACGATGCCCACCGAGATCATGCCGATGCCGACGATGTCCACGCTCAGGTTGGACAGATTGCGCGGCGAGAGGAAGTTCTCGTTGAGGCTCTCGAAGATGATCCACACCACGATCAGACCGAGGGCGACCGGGACCGAGCCGAGCTCACCGCTGTGGAACCTGCGCTTGAGCAGCTCCAGGGGGTTCTGTGTGCCGAACTCGGGCGCGAGCCGGCGCCGGTCGGCAGCGGGCACCGAGGCGCCGGCTGCCTTGTTCTTCCGGAGCGCCCAGGTCCGGCTCATGGCTCCACCTCCCACTCCGGCGTCTTGCGGCGGGTCACGGCGTTGTCCGTGGCTCCGGTGATCGAGGAGATGATCTGTTCGTGGGACGTGGTCGTCACATCGAAGAACCCGTTGTTGCGGCCGAGCCGCAGGACGGCTATCCAGTCCGCGACCGCCTTGATGTCCCCCATGTTGTGGCTGATCAGAAGCACCCCGTGACCGCGCTCCCGCAGCTGGTCGACGAGGTCGAGGACCTGGGCGGTCTGTTCGATGCCCAGGGACGCGGTGGGCTCGTCGAGGAGTACGAGCTGCGGTTCGCCGAGGAGCGAGCGGGAGATCGCGACGGTCTGGCGCTGGCCGCCGGAGAGCGAGGCGACCGGGAGGCGGACGTCGGGCATCCGGATGGCCAGCATGTCCAGCAGGTCGAGGGTGAGGCGTTCCATCTCCACCTCGTCGAGGACGCCGGCCCGGTGGATCTCGCGGCCGAGGAAGAGATTGCCGACCACGTCGAGGTTGTCGCACAGCGCGAGGTCCTGGTAGACGGTGGCGATTCCCAGGTCCTGGGCATCGTGTGGGCGGGTGATGTGGACGGGCCGGCCCTCCCACTCGATCACGCCCTCATCGGCGGGGTCGACCCCGGCGATCACCCTGATCAGCGTGGACTTGCCGGCGCCGTTGTCGCCCACGAGGGCGACGACCTGACCGGCGCGGATCTCCAGGTCGACATCGGCCAGGGCCTGGACGGCGCCGTACCGCTTGAAGATGCCGCGCAGCGCCAGCAGGGGCGGCGCCGGCCTCGGTCGCCGGAGAGGTGCGCCGGACTCCATGGATACCTGCCTTACCTGAGGAGCCCCGCCCTCTTGCAGGCGGACTCGAACTTGGGGGTGCAGATCTGATCGATCGTGTACATACCGTCCTTGACGACGGTGTTCTTGATGTTGTGCACGTTCACGGAGACCGGGGTGAGCAGCACGGCCGGGATGCCCCGGTTGGTGGGGCTGTTGACCGTGTGCGTCGTGATGTCTTTGAGCTTCTCGCCGCGTCCCAGCGCGACGGCCATGGCGGCGGCGGTGCCGGCCTCGGGCGCGAAGGGCTTGTAGACGGTCATGATCTGATCGCCCTTGACGAGGCGTTGAATGGCGGCGAGTTCGGCGTCCTGGCCGGTGATGGGCGGCAGCGGAGCGACCTTGGCGGCCTGGAGGGCGGCGATGATGCCGGCGGCGAGTCCGTCGTTGGCGGAGTAGACGCCGTCGATGTGGTCCGCGCCGAGGGCCGAGAGGGCGGCGGACATGTTGCGGTTCGCGTTCTCCGGCCGCCAGTCGCCGGTCTCGTAGGCCTTCGCGATCTTCACCTTGCCCTTGAGCGCGGCGAGCGCGCCCTGCTTGAACCAGGCGGAGTTGGGGTCCGTCGAAGCGCCGTTCATCATGACGATCTGGGCGTCGCGCGCCTTGGGGCCGAGCGCCTTGAGCAGCGCCTCGCCCTGCAGCCTGCCGACCGTCTCGCCGTTGAAGGAGACATAGGCGGAGACCGGCCCCTCGACGAGGCGGTCGTAGGCGACGACCGGGATCCCGGCCCGCCGCGCGCTCTCCACCGAGGAGCGGAGCGACTTGGAATCGACGGCATCCAGGATCAGCACCTGGACCTGCTTGGTGATCATCGCGTCCATCTGCTGCTGCTGGGTGGCCACATCGTGCTGGGCGCTGACGGTCTCCACCGTGCACTCGGGGCACAGATGATGGATCTTCTTCTCGATCAGGGGCTTGTCGAAGTGGTAGAGGCGCGAGGTGTTGTCCGGGAGCAGCACACCGATCTTCGGGGCGCCGCCGGAGGCGGACCCGTTCGACTCCCGTGCTCCGCCGGCCTCTCCGCAGGCGGCCGGGCCGGCCACCATGCACACCCCGGCCAGGAGGGCAGCGGCTCCCCGCAGGCGGGCATTCACCTCAGCGCACCTCCTCACCGTTCGGCCGGCCGTCCGCGGCGGCCGCCTCCGCGGCGCCGAGCCGCTCGCCCGGCTCCAGGGTGATCTCGCTCCACACCTGCTTGCCGCCGCTCAGCGGCACCGAGCCCCAGGACGCCGACATCGCTTCGACGAGCAGCAGCCCCCGGCCACCGGTCGACTCCCAGTCCACGCTCGTCGGCTTGACGGGGGCGCGGGGCGACGCATCGTTCACCGCGACCCGCAGCCGGTCCGCGGCCAGCGTCAGATCCAGCCGTACCTCCCCCTGGGTATGGGCGATGGCGTTGGTGACCAGCTCGGACACCACCAGCAGGGCCACGTCCAGCTCCTCGGTCACACCCCAGGAGCGCAGGGTGCGCCCGGTGAAGCGGCGGGCGTGCATGACGGCGTCCGGCAGCCGCCACACCGTCCAGCGCACCCGGGTCGGGCGGACCCGCATCCCGTCGTAGCGCAGCACCAGCAGGGCCACATCGTCGTCCCGCCGCTTCGCGCCCCCGAGGAGGTCATCGGCGAGCTGACCGGCATCGGCCGGATCGGCCGCGGCGAGCGCCGCACGCACCCGGCGGATGCCGTCCTCCAGGGGGAGGCTGGCCGACTCCGCCAGGCCGTCCGTGAGCAGGGCGAGCACGGTGCCGGGGGCCAGGCCCACCTCGGTCAGCGGGAACTCACCGTCCTCGGCCACCCCCAGCGGAGGCCCGCCCTCGACCGGCAGTTCCTCGGTGCTGCCGTCGGGGAGCCGCAGCAGCGGCGGCAGATGCCCGGCCCGGACGAACCAGGCGATGCCCTCCTCCATGTCCAGGTCCACATAGCAGCAGGTGGCGAAGAGATCGGTCTCCATGCCGAGGAGCAGCCGGTTGGCGTGGGCGATCACCACATCGGGCGGGTGGCCCTCCACCGCGTAGGCCCTGATGGCCGTGCGCATCTGCCCCATGATCGTGGCGGCGCCGGCGCTGTGGCCCTCCACATCGCCGATGACGAGCGCGACATGGCCGTCGGAGAGCGGAATGACGTCGTACCAGTCGCCGCCCACTTCGAGCCCCATCGTGGCGGGCAGATAGCGGGCGACGGCCACCCCACCGGGCAGCGACGGCAGCTTGCGGGGCAGCAGGCTGCGCTGGAGCATCGTGGCGAGCTCGTGCCCGGCGTCCAGCGCATGGGCGCGCACCAGGGCCTGCCCCACCAGGCCCGCGGTCGCGGTCAGCAAGGACCGCTCCTCCGGCCCGAAGTGGTGCTCCTCGTCCCATCCGATCAGGCACACCCCGACGATCCGGCCCTCGGCCGGCAGCGGCAGCACGGCGAGCCCGCCGGGCCCGATGCCCACAAGGTCGGGTTCGAGGGCCGCTCCCGGCGGCCACAGGGCGACATGCCCGGCGCGCAGCACGCTCTCCAGCGTGGGCATGGAGTGGCAGGCTGCATCAGGCCACTCGGACCGCCATTCGGACCGCCACGCATCGGGCCAGGCACCGGGCTCCGGGGGGTCGAGGACGGACACCACGAACCGGTCCGCCTCCAGCTCGGCCACCGCCACCCGGTCCGCCCCCAGCGGCGCCCGCAGCGCGGAGACCACCACCCGGCTGACGTCCCGGATCGTCGTGGCGCCGGCCAGCGCGGTCGACAGCCGCTGCACGATGGAGACCTCGTCGGCGGTGGGACGCAGATAC
The DNA here is from genome assembly GCF_028870195.1 of Streptomyces sp. G7(2002). NCBI lineage: Bacteria > Bacillati > Actinomycetota > Actinomycetes > Kitasatosporales > Streptomycetaceae > Streptomyces > Streptomyces sp. G7(2002). The sequence continues at coordinate 1,098,985 of NZ_CP102609.1, read as the reverse complement.
GAGGCGTCGGCGACCACCCCCAGCATCCGCTCCGGGGCGCCGCCGGCGTCGACCAGCACCCGGCTGCGCAGGCTCAGCCAGCGCAGCTCGCCGTTGGGCCGGCGGATACGGATCGACATCTGCTGGCCGGCCGTGGGCAGCCCGCCCGGCTCCACGATCGACATCAGCGCGGGCACGTCGTCCGGTACGGTGCGCTCCAGCAGCGTCTCCACCCGCCGGTCGAACTCCTCAGGAGCGATGCCGAACAGCTCCAGCACCTGTGCGTCCGCGTCCATCCGTCCGGTGCGCAGCACCAGCGTGAAAGCGCCGCCCCGGAGGGTGTCCAGCCCCGGCCCCAGCAGCGAACGCCGCTCCGTCTGCGCCATGACCCGGGCCGCGACGGCATCCAGCCCCGCGGCCACCTGGTCGGCGTGCAGCTCCAGGAGGTGGCGGCGGTCCGCGTCGAAGGCGTCGGTGGCCTTGTCCATCACCACCAGGCACCCCAGGAGCCGCCCGCTCACGCCCAGCGGCAGCACGCCGAGGGAGACATCGGCCGGCGGCTTCCCGGCACCGTCCCAGGGGTCGGCGCCGGGGCTGTCAGGGGAACCGGTCAGGTCGTACTCCGCGAGCTCCGCCGGGCCCAGCCACAGAGGGGCGCCGCCACGGAAGGCCGCGGCGACCGGAGAGTTGCCGGACACCGGATAGCTCGTCGGCAATCCGTAGGGGACGCCGGAGCCTCCGACCATCTCGGCCAGCTGAAGAACGCTGTCCCCTTCGGCCGGCACGTAGACGGCGGTCAGCTCAGCCCCGGTAGACCCAAGGACTCGTGCGGTCACTGCCTGCACCGCCTCCGTACGCCGGAAGCCGTCGTCATAAGCCACGGTCGCCGTATCCGCCCTCGGGGGCCAGGGCGTCCACCCCGCCACCGCCTCAATCGGATATGTCGTGTTTTACCGTCTTCTCTCCATGGTGCGGCACACAGCGAGCCGGGAGCTAGTCGGCGCCGGGATCACGGTGTGTGACCGGGGAAGTCCTCCGCCAGCAGCGCGGCGAGGTCGAGGAACGCGTCCTGTGTACGGGACCGCAGCCGGGCGAGCTCGATGTCGCGCTGGCTGTCGAGGCGGTAGTCGAACGGGATGAAGACCACCCCGCCCGGATGGCCGCGGAAGTGCTCGACGACATCGTCCCGCCGCACCGGCCGGTCCGGCCCGGCAAGGCCGGTGACCGCGAGGACGGCGCGCTCCGCCAGCTCCGGGTGGCCACGGCGCGCGAGAAGGGACAGCAGTGTCTGTGTCTGCTCGATGCCGCGCTCGGTCATCGGGGCCACCACGACCAGACGGTGCGTCATCGACAGGGCGGTGTCGGTGACGCTCTCCGTCCGCAGATGGGCCCAGTCCGCGAGGACGACGGAGAAGTGCCGGCTCAGCAGCTCCATCAGCCGGCGGTACTCCTCCTCGTACACTGGAACCGGCGTGGTGCGGCCCAGGCCGTGCGTGAGCGCCCGCAGTCCTGACGGGCCGTCCAGGGTGTGGCGCAGTACCTCCTCGTAGCTGTCGGCCGCGGGCAGCGTACGGAGCAGATCGTGACGCAGCCCGGCCGAGCCGCCGAGGTTCAGCCGGCCGGCCAGCTCACCGACGGCGTGGCCGGCGTCGAGCGCGATCACCCGCCCACCGCGCGCGGCGGACAGCAGCGCCCCCAGCGCGATCGTGACGGTGCTCCGGCCGACATCGCCGTCCACGCCGACGACGGTCGCCCGGTAGCTGAACCGCAGGCGGGCACGGACCAGTTCCAGCTTCCGCTGCTGCTCCGGCCCCATCCGCCGCCGCCCCAGCCGGGGCACCGGACCGCCGCCCCGCAGCGGCCGGTCCGCCGCCTCGCCGAGCTCCGCGGAGTCGTGGTCGAGCGGGATCTGCGGGCCCGGACGGAACGAGAAGCGTGCGGCGCTCCCGGTGCCGGCCGCGCTCCCGGAATCGGCGCCGCCCGTCCGCAGTTCCGTCACCATCGGCACGTAACGGGCGAAGGTCTCGGCGACCTCACCGGCGGTCGGGCGGCGCCCCGGGTCCTCGGACAGGCACGCCGTGACGATCTCGCGCAACGGCCGCCAGGTGTCGCCCTGCCACAGCGCCATGTCCCCGCTCTCCGCGGACTGCGGGACGCGGTGCTTGTCCCCGAGCCGGCGCAGGATCTGGCCCAGCGACTCGATGTTGTCCGCCATCGTCGGGACGGCTTCCGCCCCGCGGGCCCGGAAGTTCCCGTCGATGCCGCACCGGCCCAGACCGGTCAGCATCAGGGAGCGCCCGACGACATGCACGCTCTGCGGGGTGAGTTCGGGGAGTACCAGCCCCTTGAGATGGCACAGGTTGACGGCGCTCGCCAGATGCCATCCGTAGGCGATGGACAGCAGGGTGTCGCGGCGCAGCTGGGAGCCGGTGGCCGCCCGCAGCAGGCTGCTGAGCTGCGGCGGCGGCCCGCCCTGGTCCTGCCCGGACGGGCGGTAGAGCTGCATGGCCAGCCACGGCGGATCATCGCGCGGGCCCGTCGCGAGCAGCACCGGCGCATACTGGCCGGCCATCCGCCCCAGCGCCTCCGCCTCGGTGGTGAGCATCGCCGCCGCCTCCTCCGGTGCGCCCGGCCGGATCACCCGGACCGCGGCCTCCTTGCCGGCACGGTCGCGGCCCAGGTACACGAGCGAACGTGCACCGGGCTGCCGGCCGTGCAGGGTGTACGGGCCCAGCCGTCGGGGATCCCGCGAGGTGAGGGGGCGCCAGCCGTCGGTGCCCGCCGGCTCCATGTCGTCGTCCGGCGGCGCCACCTGCACGGAGGCGCCGAGCCGGGCCATCAACCGCCGTTCCACGGAGGAGAAGGCGCGCGAGCCGGCCGGGAGGTGGTCCATCCCGTCCGGATGCGCGAGCCAGGCGGGGAAGTCGGGGGAGCGCCCGGCCAGTTGCTCCAGCCGGTGCCCGATGTGGCGGCCGGTGCGCAGGAGTTCGGGCGTGGACACCGCGTCCAGGAGCGCCGACTTGGCCGCCTCGGAGAAGTCGAAGATCCGGTGCTGGTCCCGCAGCGGACCGGCCACCGGCGCCTCGACGGGCTGCATCAGCCCGCCGAGGAACACCTCGGCCAGATGGGCGGTGTCGGCGGACCACGGCACCGCGGACTGCACCAGCCGCATCACCGGAACGGAAACGGGCGCGACCGCCGCGATGTGCGCGGCGAGCCGGTACGCCTCGGGCGAGGCCGCGTCGCGGAAGTGCCGGACGGTGTCCGTGCCGTCGCCGGACGGGACGACGGGGCGCCCGGCCGGTGCGTGCAGCAGCGGGAGCTGGACCGTGCCGCCGGTCGAGGCGAGCAGCCGGGACCAGGCCGAGACGGGGCCCGCCGAGGTCTCCAGCACCGGCACCGGCAGCCCGTGGAACGGCGCGAGGTCGGCGGGCAGGACCGGATCGCTGACGCTCCACGAGACCCCGGCGGCACCACGCCGGCGCGTCGTCACCCGCCAGCGGCCGGCCTGGATGCCGGAGCCGCCCCACAGTCGCGGCGGCAGCGCATGCAGCACCGCCACCGGCCCGTTCGCCGCCCAGCGCCCCAGCACCCGGTGCATCCGGCCATCCCGCCAGGCGGCACCCATACCGTCGCTCAGCAGCAGGATCAGGGTCTGGCCCGACGGGTCGGCCAGCACCGCCGGCGGCAGCGAGGTGGTGTCCGGGTCGAACGGGCGGCCGCGCAGCAACGGGGCATCGGGACCGCGGGTGTCCAGCCCGTGGACATGGACCATCCGGAACGCGCCGACCCGCTGCATCATCGTCCGCCACTCGACGGCGAGCCGCCGCCACAGCAGCATCGACATGCCGTCGTCCACCACGAGCGCAAGGTCGAGCCAGCGCTCGTGCCCGGGACGCAGCACGACGTCGGGCAGCCCGCTCTCGGCCAGCGCCGCGGCCGTCGCCGCCTCGTCGAACTCCTGGATGCGGGTGGTGGTCCGGCGCTGGCGCAGCGGGCGCAGGGCGCGGCCGATGCCCAGCTCGCCGAGGAGCGCCTTGTTCTCCGGAACCCGCAGCGGGATCGCCGCACTCGTCTTCGGCGGCAGAGGGAATTCCCGCCGGGGCGGCCGCGGCACCGTGCCGGTCTCCGGCGCGGCGTGCAGATCGCCGCCGAGGTCGTCCAGCGGCAGGACGTCAGGGGGCTCCGCCTCCGCCATGGCACCGTCGTCCGGCGCGGGCGGGGGCGGTGGCTCCGGGCACGCCTCGGCCCCGGACACCGACCGGTGCCCGGGTCCCAACGCCCGTGCGAGAGGCGCCGATTGCTCGCCGGTCGGCAGCCGTCCGGCCAGCCAGAGCGCATCGAGCAGGGAGTGCCGGTCCAGCTCGACACCGGCCCCCGCGAAGACCCCGAGCACCTCCCGGAGCTGGTCGGATCCCCCTGTCATCGCTCAGACGGTCCCGCCCAGTTGATGGAGCACGGCGTCCAGCAGCCCGTCGGCATCCAGATCGACGCCGCCGGCCCGCAGGAACACGGCGTTGAGCAGCTGGTCGGTGGCGAGTTCGCCCGGACCGCGGCGCTGCAGGAACGACCTGAGCAGGTCCTCGACGCCGACCAGCGCGCCGTCACCGAGGTGGGCCGCCACGATGGACCGCAGCCGCTCCTCGTCGGGAGTGGGCAGATCCAGCCGGATGCAGCGGCGCAGGAACGCCGGCGGGAAGTCCCGCTCCCCGTTGCTCGTGATCACCACGACCGGGAATTCCGTGCACAGCACCTTGCCCCGCTCCACCGTGACCGGGTCCTGGGAGTCGGCCGCCAGGACCTGGACCACCGACTGCGACTCGGGCAGCCGGGCCAGCTCCGGGATCTCGAAGACGCCCTCCTCGAACACGGTCAGCAGATCGTTGGGCAGATCGACGTCCCCCTTGTCGAGCTCATCGACGAGCAGCACCCGCGGCCGCGGGCCCGGCACCAGCGCCGTGCCCAGCGGGCCGAGGCGCACAAAGCTGCCGATGGAGGGCTCGGCCTCCCCGCGGTCACGGCTGAGGGTGGTCTCCCGCAGCCGCCCGATGGCGTCGTAGCGGTACAGCGCGTCCTGGACGTTGGCCCGGCTGTTCACCGGCCAGCGCAGCACCTCACCCAGGTCGAGTTCATGGGCGACCGCCCTGGCGAGCGAGGACTTGCCGGTGCCGGCCGGCCCGGTGACCAGCAGCGGCCGGCGCAGATGGAGCGCGGCGTTGACCACGTCGGCGTGCTCCGGAGCGATCAGATACGGCAGGGGCCCGGGGGCGCCGCGCCGGGAGCCGCCGAACCTGCGCCAGGGCGGGGCCTGCGGCAGGGTGACCCGGCGCTGGGTGCCGTCTCCCTGGAACAGCCGCCAGTCGGCGGCGGGTTCGGGGTTCATATGAGCTCCGTGGGTTCGGAAAGCTGGAGTTCGGGCAGCGCGCGGTCGGGGTCGGCCCAGGCGAGGACGGGCCTGCCCGGATGGTCGGCGGGACGGTGCAGGGTCTTGGCGCGGTAGGAACGGACCTGCTCGGGCAGCGCGCGGGCCGGAGACTCCGACACCTGCTGAACGGCATGCGACACCTCGTGTGCCGGACCGCGGTCCCACAGCACGACCGGAACGCCCATCGCCAGACACACCTGGATGATCTCCATCCGGGCCCGTGCGGACACCTCCACCGACACCCGGGCGGCATCGCGCCGGTCGAGCAACTTGCCGTACACCTCGCGCACTCCGGTGGACGGACCGGTGATGCGCAGGGGGCCGGAGGATTCCAGACGGTCCCAGCGGTGGCGCCAGTCGGTGAGAAAACGCTCGTTGCGGCGCAGGAGTTCCGGACAGTGCACCACCAGGGCGTACTCCGCGCCCAGCACCCCCGGGATCAGGCCGTCCGGATCGGCGAACTCCCACTCGTCCACGGGTAGTTCGAGACAGTCACGGTCGAGGAGGACCTCGACGACCGGCCGGACGCCCTCGGGAGCGGTCCGGCAGAGCCGTTCCAGGAGCTGCAGCACCGCCTCGGCGGTCTCCGCCGCGCTGTACCGGCGGCCGGTCTCGGTCGGCGCCCGGTGCGGGCCCATCCCGTCGTCGCTCCACAGACGCAGATGGAAGGCGTCCGCACCGGCCTTGACCAGGTGCACCAACAGCCGCGGCGGCCGGGTGCGCCGGTTCCGCCCGAGCGCCCATTCGTCCGCGTCGGCACGGCGCTCCCGCAGCGAGGACGGGGGGATACCGAGGCGGGCGGCGACGCCGTCGGCCCACAGCCGCAGCCGGGCCCGCTCCGGAGGGGGACACAGCACCGCCATGAATTCGACCGCCCGCAGCAGCCCGGGCACCCGCAGTTCGCCCGGTCCGGAACGGCTGTCACCGGAGAGCTGTTCCAGCCTGCCGAGCAGCTCGGGGAACCCGGCGTCGTAGGGGAGTTCCGCGACCAGCGGCAGCGCGGCCCGTACGGCCTCGGGCAGCAGATCCACGAGCTCGCCCGGCAGCCCCGTCAGCTGGGCCAGCAGCCGGTCGTGCTCCCGCGGCGACAGCAGCCGGGGCACCGCGGACAGCTTCCCCGCCGCGATCAGCGCGGAGACGGCGCCCGGGTCCCGGGAGCGCAGCGCTTCCGTCAGCGCCGCCAGCGCCCGCTCCTCGGTCACCAGAATCCGCGCGAACTCCTCGGGAGTCGGGGCGGAGCCGTCTGTGGGGTGCCCGAGGCCGCAGCGCTCGGCGACCGCCCTGGCGTAGTCGGCCCGGAACATCGGCGCGGGCAGCACATTCGCCAGCAGATCGGCCAGGACGGCCTGCGCGGGATCGTCGTCACGGACCGGCCGGTCGAGCAGTGCCCCGGCGCCGGCCGCCCGCAGCTCCGCCTCGATCCGCTGCCACGGGATGGCCCAACTGCGGCGGGTGACATGCCGGGAGTCGTAGACCTGGTCGACCGGCGGCAGCACACAGGCGGCCACGAGTCCCACGACCGCGCCCTCGGCATCCGACCACAGGGGGCCGCCGCTGTAGGCGGGCCCGATCGCCATGCCGGAGAGCGCGCCGTCCAGGTAGCCGACCCGGCTGTCACAGGTCTTCACCCGGACATCGGCGTACGAGCCGCTCAGCGCGCTGCCGTGCCAGGCGCGCACGGACTGGCCCACCCGCATCCGCCGGAACTCCGGCGGAGCCGGGCAGCATAACTCGGCGTTGACCCTGAGGACCGCCAGATCGCCCGCCCACTCCAGCTCGCCACGGCCCGGCGGACCGTCCGTTCCGTCGAGCCGGCGCGGCGGGAGCCAGTGGACGGGCTGCGCTTCGTGCAGCTGCGCACCGGACGGGCCGTGTGTCTGCACCCGCAGTGTGGCCCCCTCCGGCCGGCTGTCGTCGAAGAGGTCCTTCCCGAGCGCGTCATTGACGACATGGGCGCAAGTGAGCAGGTGATGGGGCGTCAGCACCACGGCCGCGCCCGCCGCTTTGCCGTCCCCGGCATCCAGCACCGACGCCACCCGGAAGCGGGGATCCGCCGCATCGTCGGTGCCCGATACGGCGCGGAACCAGCCCATTACTCCGCCCGCTGCGGCTGCCAGGTCGCCGTGATCGTCAGACTCGCATGGCCGTTGGCCCCGACGATCCCGAGCTTGAGGTCCTGGCCGACCTGCACCCCGAACTGCACCGACATCTCGTGCGGCGGTCGTTCGGACGCGGTGACCGCATCATGGATCTCCTGGAGCAGCGGCCCGAGCGGACGCAGCGTCGTCCGCATCGCCGCGACGGCACCGGCTCCGGCCGCGGCGCCGCCCCGGGCCACCGGCACGGTCGGGCCCATACCGTCCGGCAGGTCGGCCTCTTGGGACTGCGCCGGGGGTGACGCCGCGGTCGCCGGGGCCAGCTCCAGGCGGATCGACGTCCCGTCGGCAAGGCTGAGTTCTGAGAGATGTGGCACACCTCCATTGTGCCGATCAGCGGTGCTCACGGCAGCGGAACGGACGGATCATCCCTGCCGGGCCCGGCCCCGGCCACGGCCCCGGCCCCGGCGGCGTGGGTCAGTCGGTGTACGGCCGGACGGACTGGGCGTTGCGGAACACATTGCGCGGATCCCAGCGCTCCTTGACCGCCTGCAGGCGCCCATAGTTGTCGCCGTAGTACAGACGATGCGCCGACTGGCCGGAACAGTTCCACTCGGGATCGTCGAGGTCGCGGTCGGGATAGTTGATGTAGCACCCGTCGGTCACCGGGTCCGGCTGCCCGCCGTCCGGGGCGCCGGTCGGCGCCAGGATCGGCACCCCGCCGGTGTCCTGGTAGACATCGCGGTAGAACTCGCGGATCCAGCGCAGATGCGGCGCCGCGATCGAGGGGTCGGCCTCGGCGTCGTGATGGTCGGCGACACCGTCGTCGTTGGAGTCCTGCTGATAGCTCCAGTACGTCTGGTACTGCAGCTTGAGTACGGAACTGCGTTGGTAGACCGCGGTGTCGCTGCTGTCGGGGAGGTTGATCGCGCCGCCGTACGAGTCGACCTGGAGCAGTGCCTGGGGGTTGTCGTATCCCTCGCACGACAAGTGGTGGTAGATGGCGTCGAGTTGCGCTTCGGTGAAGCCACGCCTCATGTACGCCGACTTGTACTTGCCGCACTGGTTGTCGCCGGAGCCGTTGAGCGTCTGGGTGGCGGTGAGCCAGGGCAGCCGGGTCGGCACCTCAAGGCCGCCCATGGGCGCGTGCTCGCCCATCCGCCGGTCCAGCGGGGTGGGCTCGATGCCCAGGTCCTGGGTGATCCACTCGAGGAAGGCATTCAGCCTCTCCACGCTGTCCGGCCTGGTGGCGTCGAGCTGGGTGATCAGACCGATCTTGCCGTTGGCCCGCTGGTTCAGCTTCAGCAGGGTGAACATGTCGCTGTAGTCGCAGCGGAGGGACGCCGGGAGCTCCGTGGTGTTCTCGTACTCGAAGAACAGCCCGTAATTGCGCACCAGCGACTTCAGGCGTTCCGGGTCCTCGAGCATGTCCTCCCATGGCCAGGCCACGGCGTGCAGCAGGACCTGGGAGGGGGGCTCGGGCAGTCCCTTGAACCAATACCGGGTGACCACGCCGAAGTTCCCGCCGCCCCCGCCGGTGTGGGCCCACCACAGCTCCCGCAGCTCCGGCTCGGGTGAGTCGCGGCGGGCGATCACGACCTCCGCATGCTGTCCGTCGCGGACGACGACGACCTCCACCGCATAGAGGTAGTCGACGGTCAGCCCGTGCTGCCGGGACAGCAGCCCGTAACCCCCGCCGGCCACATGGCCGCCCGCGGCCACGGAGTAACAGGAGCCGCCGGGAAGGGCCACCCCGAACGGTGCGTAGAGGTGGGTGGCGACATGCCAGTTGTTCGCGCCCGACTCCACGCAGTACGCGCCCATCTCCTGGTCCAGATAGGCCCGGTCCAGCTGCCCGAGGTCGATGATCACGCCCACGTCGTCGCCGCAGACGAAGTTCTCGTAGCAGTGGCCGCCCGACCGGACCGTGAGCCGCCGGTGGAGATCCTCGTCGGAACGGTGGCTCGCCAGATACTTGTTGACCGCGGCGACGACCTCGCTCGTCGAGCTGACCACCGACACATAGTCGGGTGTCGCGATGAAGCGCTGGTTGAACCCTCTCCGCAGGGCCTCGTAGCGGGCGTCGCCGGGACCCACTTCGATCCCGCACTCGGCTCCGACCTGGATTTGATTGACCGTCATATGGCTCCTTGCCCTCATGCGCGCATCGACAGCATTGCGTTACCGATGACTACTATCCGTGACGACGCCGGGTGGTGCGAGTACTCGAAAGGGGTGAGCCCGTGGATCGGAGTTGACCCCGTATGACGTGCTCATTTCCTGGCGGCCGTCACACGGAGGGTCAGCCGGGCGTCAGCACGGCGGCGCCGTGCACCCGGTCGGCGGCCAGGTCCGCGAGTGCCTCCGGGGCGCGGCTCAACGGGTAGGGGCTGACGGTGACCTGGATGCCGATCCGCGCCGCGGTCGCCAGGAACTCACGCCCGTCCTCCCGGGTGTTGGAGGTCACGCTGCGCAGATTCCGCTCGTAGAAGAGATGCTGCTGATAGGTGAGCGGCGGGATGTCGGAGAGGTGGATTCCGGCAACGGCGAGGGTGCCGGAGCGGTCCAGCGCCTGCAGCGCCACCGGTACCAGATCGCCCACCGGAGCGAAGAGAATCGCCGAGTCCAGCGGTTCGGGCGGCCGGTCGTAGGCGCCGCCGGCCGAGGACGCGCCCAGTGCCAGGGCGAGTTCACGGGCCTGCGCGGACCGGGTCAGCACATGCACGGTGGCCCCTTCGGCCAGGGCGACCTGTGCGGCCAGATGCGCCGAGGCGCCGAAACCGTAGATCCCGAGCCGGCCGCCGGCGGGCAGCGCACTGCGGCGCAGCGCGCGGTAGCCGATGATCCCGGCGCACAACAGAGGCGCCAGCAGCGTGGCGTCCTGGGTTTCCGGGAGCGGGTAGGCGAAATCCGCGGGGACGAGGGCGGCTTCGGCGAAGCCGCCGTCGGCGTCCCAGCCGGTGTAGACGGAGGCCGGACAGAGGTTCTCGTGGCCCGCGCGGCAGTAGCGGCAGACTCCGCAGGTACCGCGCAGCCATGCCCCGCCGGCCCGGTCCCCGGCCCGGAACCGCGTCACCGCCTCGCCGGTGGCGGTCACCCGGCCGACGATCTCATGGCCCGGTACGGTCGACGGGCGGTGCGGGGGCAGGTCCCCCTCCGCCAGGTGCAGATCCGTACGGCAGACACCGCAGGCTTCCACCCTGAGCAGCAGGTCATCGGGGCCCGGCTCGGGTGCGGGGCGACGGACCGACACCAGCGGCCCGGAGGTGATCGGGCCGGGATGCCGGACGGCCCAGCCGGACAGTGCGTCCGGGCCGGAAACGGGGGCCATGGCTCCAGGATGGCGCCCGCAGGGGAGCCGGACAAACGGTGCGCCGCGGGACCTGCCACCGCTCGGCCGGGTTCGCCGCGCGGCGCCGCCCGGACAGCGGACCGCCCGGGCCCGGGCCTGTGCCCGCCTCAGCCGAAGAGCGTGGTCAGCTTCTGCATCAGCCTGGCGAGGGGATTCCTCCTGGAGGCAGGAACGGGAGCGGGAGCGGCAGTGGGAGCAGGAACGGGAGCGGGAGCGGGGGCGGGGGCGCCGACGGTGTCCGGCGGTTCGACCGACGGGGGCGACAGGCTGCTCGGGCGCTGCGCCGGAGTCTGGTCCGTGGGGTTCTTCGTGGGGTGCGTCGCGGGCTTCGTCCGGTTGCGTGCGGCCTCGGCGCGGACGAGCGCGCCAAGAGCGGCAAAGACGTCGAGGGGCATGCCGAATCTCCTGCGGTGTGGTCCCGAAAGCTGATGACGGCAGGCCGCATTCGCCCCGGGGCCCCGATGCGGGGGAGGGGTGGGCGTATACGGCCGGGCGCGCTCAGCAGCGCAGGATGGCCACGCGCTTCGGCGAGGCGGGGGCGACGGCCGTGACGACAGTCGTGGCCGAGGCGCTCCCCGACGCGGTGATGGTCTCCTCCGGGAGGGAGTCCCCGAGCGTCTTACCGCCGGCCCCTGTGGGGACCTGATGGCGGAGATGGCACCCCGAGGCGTCGCACTTACGCCGGACGCCGCTGCCCGGATGCTTTCCGCCGCCCTCGGTGGACGCCAGCACCGGCCCCGCCGGGATGCAGGGCCGTTCGGCCGGGACGGACACGGCGGGAGCGGCGGTACGGGGAGGGCAGCCGCCGGCACCGGGCATCAGGACTTCGGAGGAGCCGGTGCTCAGCGCGGCGTGCAACAGGGTCAGTAACACCAGCAACACCAGCACGCGCCAGCCGCCAGATGCCGCCGAGCGGCCGGTGCTGACGGTGTTGCGCATGCGAATCTCCCAACCCTCTTCCAGGAGGGGATCCCCTGGAAGGGGTCGGGGCACGCCAGATACGCCGCAAGAGGCGACAAAACCACCCGATCCGGCTACCTGCTCGCACACGCGCGCTGTCGTTCGCACGCATGCCCGCTACGGGCGCGGTGGGTTGCGGTGCGGAGCTGCCGTTCAGCGCCGCCGGCCCGTGGCACGACCCGCGGAGCCGCCGTCGGGGTCACCGGCCGCATAGCGACCGTGGAAGTGCGAGTACCGCTCCAGGGCGTCGCCGTCCATGCTCCACGGCCAGGGCGTCGCCACCCCTCCGGTGGCGCGCAGTGCGGCCCCGGCCTCGGCCGTCCGGCCGGCCTTGATCAGGGCGTAGGCCAGCAGGTTGAGGTCGGCCAGGGCCGCCGCGTGGGTGAGGAACCCCGGGCCCGGCCAGTAGTGCGCCGCATGGTCAAGGGCCCTGGCGGCATCGGGGCGCCGCCAGATCTCGCCGGCGCCGAGCGCCATCAGCCCGCCGCCGGCAACCGCTCGCTGGTGGCTGCCGATGAGCGCGGTGAGCTCCAGACCGGCGGCGGGGGCCTGGGGCGGCATGCCGGCGCGGACACCGTCGAGCAGATCGAGGACCAGGGCGCTGGAGCCGCACTCGTCCGGTGACAGATAGCCCAGAGCCTGCAGATGCGCCTCGCGGTTCCACGGATCGCGGGCCTTGATCTCCCGCCAGATCGCCGACAGCTCCGTGGAGGGGCGCCGCTCCAGGCGGAGCGTGGCCAGGTGCAGGATCCACGGTGTGGGGTCGGCGGTGAGCAGATCGGCCGCGAGCCGGCAGGTCTCACGGGTGTCGTTCAGATCGACGGCGGAGTCCTGCTGCCGGGCCTGGAGCAGATCCGACCAGGCGTGGAGCAGCAGGGCGTTCTGGTTCTGCGGGTTGTGCTGGCGCCAGATGCCGGGCAGCGACCGTCCCGCGGCACGGGCGAGCACCGCCAGCCGGTGGGCCTTGCGGTCCCAGTCCTGGCCGGTCTCGTCGATCACATCGCCCATCGAGGCCATCACGGCGGTGTCGAGCGAACCGCGGGACCAGCACGTCTCGACGCGCCGCCGGACCTGTCCCAGCGTGCGGTCGTCGAGCTCGGGGACCAGGCGGGGAAGGCTGCCTTTGCGGCGTCTGAAGACGGGCATTCTTCGGTGGGCCTTCCGGTGGTGAGTCGTCCGCGGGGACGAGCGTGGTGATGAGGGCTTCGGGTGAGCGTACGGGCAGGGGTGTGCCGAGGCACACCCCTGCCCGAATGGCAGACAGTCCGGCTAGCGCGAGGTGACGGCTTCCTTCTCGGCGGTGCCGCGGCCGAGCCGGTCGCGGACCAGGGAGACGCCGACCACCAGAACGGCCAGCAGCACCGACAGCAGGACCTGGATCCGGCCGCCGCCCTCGCTGTCGTCGGTGAGCATGTAGACCAGCACGAACGAGATCGACGCGATCGTCGCCCAGGTCAGATACGGGAAGAGCCACATCCGGACGATCAGCTTGTCGGGGTTCTCGCGGAGGATGATCCCGCGCATCCGCAGCTGGGAGAAGCAGATGACCAGCCAGACGAAGAGCGCGACCGCGCCCGAGGAGTTCAGCAGGAACTGGAAGACCGTGTCCGGCCACAGGTAGTTGAAGCCGACCGCGATGAAGCCGAAGAGGACGGAGGCCAGGATCGCGGCCTGCGGGACGCCACGTGTGTTCGTCCGGGCGAAGGCCTTCGGGGCGTCGCCGCGCTGGCCCAGGGAGAAGGCCATCCGGGAGGCGGTGTAGAGGCCGGAGTTGAGGCAGGAGAGCACCGCGGTCAGCACGATGACGTTCATGATCTGGCCGGCGTGCGGGATGCCTATGGAGTCAAGGGCCGCGACGTACGAGCCCTTCTTGGCGATCGAGGGGTCGTTCCACGGCAGCAGGGAGACGACCACGAGGATCGAGCCGAGGTAGAAGATGCCGACCCGCCAGATGACGCTCTTGGTGGCCTTGGTGACCGCGCGCTGCGGGTCCTCGGACTCACCGGCGGCGAGGGTGACGATCTCGCTGCCCATGAAGGAGAAGACGACCATCAGCACACCGGTGAGGATCGCGGTGGGTCCGTTCGGCAGGAATCCGCCGTGGGAGGTGAGGTTGGCGAAGCCGGTTGCCGCGTTGTCGGAGCCGGGCAGCACACCGAAGATCGCCAGGCCGCCGAGGACGATGAACGCCGCGATGGCGACGACCTTGATGCCCGCGAACCAGAACTCGAACTCACCGAAGGAGGCGACCGAGGCCAGGTTGGTGGCGGTGAGGACGACCATCACGATCAGCGCCCAGGCCCACTGCGGGACGGCCGGGACCCAGCTCGTGAGGATGGCGGCACCGGCGGTCGCCTCCACGGCGAGCACCACGACCCAGAAGAACCAGTACAGCCAGCCGATCGAGAAACCGGCCCAGCGCCCGAGCGCCCGGTCCGCGTAGGCGGAGAACGAGCCGGAGGTCGGGTTGGCGGCCGCCATCTCGCCGAGCATCCGCATCACGAACACGACCATCGCGCCGACCAGGGCGTACGACAGCAGGATGCCGGGCCCGGCCGCGGTGATGCCGGAGGCGGATCCCACGAAGAGACCGGCGCCGATGACCCCACCCACGGCGATCATGGACAGATGGCGGTTCTTGAGGCCCGACTGCAGACCTGACTGCTGCGAAGCCTGCCCGTTCCCCGGCGGAGAGGGCGGAGCGGCCACGGGGCTGGGGGGAGATGTAGTCATCTTCGACATCCATTGAGGGTTGGAGGGGTCATGCACGTGGTGACTGCTGGGATCGCCTCGGTAGCTGGACGCACGAAAGGGCCGGGTCCAGGTGCTGGCGATCGTGGCCCTGACGACGTTCGTAGGCCTGGCGAGTGAGCCGTGGCCTTCGGATGCCTGCGCGGGTGGGGGAGCGCTGATTGCGCCTCCGCGCTACTGCTCGCCCTCCTCGTGAGAGGTGAGCCGCATCACGTCCGGATTGGGATTTGCGTAAGCGTATGTGGCGGTGCTCGGCGGCGTATTTGTGCGAGTGGACAAATTCGCCCCGGATAGCTGTCCGCTCGGCTAATGCGGATGGCGGGGACGGGAGGTCCGGCCCCGGGCGCGCGAGGCGGACCGGGTGCGCCGGCGTCTCCCCGCGCCCGCCCTCAGAAGGCGTCGGGACGGGTGCTCGTGCGGGCGGACAACCCCGTCGGCGAAGCCTTGGCCGACGGAACAGATGCCCCGGAGCGCCCGCGCTCTAGCGTGAGTTCGGCCCTGGGGCCTGCCGACAGGCCCTGCCGCCGGCCGACGAGCAAGGGGACTCCATGGCCACCCTTCCCACCGCCCGACAGACCCGAACCGCTCCGACGACCGCTCCCTCACCCACACCACCAGGGGTGGACGACAGCAGCGGGTCGCGGGACGGAATGGCAGGTGAATGGCGCGGTGAATCTCCGGAGGCGCACCCGGCGGAGCCGATGGACGAGGCCGATGAGAACGGGGTGAATCCGGCAGCCCCGGCGGGCCGGGATACCGGGATGGTGGTGATCGGCGCGACGACGCTGGCGCGCCGGGTCTGTGCCTCCCTGGGGGAGAGCGGACACCCGGTCGACCATCTTGCGGCGCCGGACGACCAGGACCTCCGCCGGGCGCTCGCCGCCCGGCCGGCCGGTATCGCCGTTCTGGTGGGCGACGATCTGTCCGCGCTGCGCTACGCCCTCGCCGTACGTCATGTCTGCGACAGCGTCCGGATCGTCGTCACCGTCTTCGACCGCACCGTGGCGGAGCAGCTGCGGTTGTTGCTGCGCGACTGTGTGCCGGTCTCGCCCGCCGATCTCCTGGCGCCGACGCTCGCCGGTCTGTGTGTCGACCCCGATGCGCTGGCCGTGTGGGACGACGGGCATGGTGCGGTGGCCGTCCGCCCGCAGGAGGACCGGCTGGTGGAGACGGCGTGGCGGGCGAGCGCGGCCGCCCGGCGGCGGGCGCTGCTCGGACGGCTGCGGGGTCAGCTGCAGCCCCATGACGCGGACGCCCGTCTGCTGCTCATCGGGCTGCTGGGCATCGTGTCCGTCCTGGTCCTGGACTGGGTGTGGCTGGTCGGTGTGTTCCACAAGCCGGTCAGCACCGCCTTCCTGGAAGCCGCCCGGGTCGTGGCGGGGGTGGGACCGGCCGCACCGCACGCCGGCCATCCCGTCTACGAGGTGGTGTCCGGGGCGGCGATGCTGGTGACGGTGGGGTTCACCGCGCTGCTGACCGCGGGCATCGTCGACCGGCTGTTCGGGCCGCGGCTGGTCGGCGTCCTGGGGCCGCGGGTGCTTCCCCGCTCCGGTCACGTCATCGTGGTGGGGCTGGGGCAGGTCGGCCTGCGGCTGTGCCAGACGCTGCGGCAGCTGGGGGTCCCGGTCGTCGGGGTCGAGCGCGAGCCCACCGCCCCGAACCTGCGCCTCGCGCGGTCGATGGGGATACCCGTGGTGCTGGCGCACGGCGAGGACCGGGAGGTGCTCGCGCGGCTCGGGCTGGGGCGGGCCCGCGCGCTCGCCGCCGTCGGCTCCCATGAGCTGGACAACATCGCCGTCGCGGTCGCGGCGCACGGTGTGGCACCGGACATCCGGGTGGTGCTGCGGGCCGGCGAGGACGAGGCGATCGCCGAGACCCGCTCGCTGCTTCCCCTCGGACTGACCCGCGACATCAACAGGACGAGCGCGGCCTTCGTGACCGCGCAGCTGACCGCCGAGCGGGCCGGCACGGCACCGCGCCGGGTGGTCGCCGGTGCCGACTGCGACCATGTCGATCTGCCCGGACGCGGTCTCGTCGGATGGCCCGTTCCGGCCGGGGACGACTGTGGCCATGTGTCCGGCGGGGGCGAGCGCGACACCGTCCGGAGCGCTCTCGGGGCGGGGTGAGCGCGGCGTCGTCGGGGCGTGCTGCCCTCGGTGGCGCCAGGCAGGGGGAGCTCCGGGAAGCCTGCGGGCATCCGCCCGGCGCCCCTCCGGCGGCCCCGGCTCAGTCCGCCTCGTCGTCGGCGCCCGCCTCGGACGGCATGCTCTGCTCGGTCCAGATGATCTTGCCGGTCGGGGTGTAACGGGTGCCCCACCGCCGGGTCAGCTGCGCGACGATGAACAGTCCGCGTCCGCCCTCGTCGGTGGTCCGGGCATGGCGCAGCCGCGGCGAGGTGCTGCTGGCGTCGGAGACCTCGCAGATCAGGGCGTCCTGCCGGATCAGCCGCAGGGTGATCGGCGCGCTGGCGTGGCGGATGGCGTTGGTGACCAGTTCGCTGACGATCAGCTCCGTGGTGAACAGCAGATCGTCCATGCCCCACTCCGCCAGCTGCCGGCCGGCGAGGCCACGGGCGGTGGCGACTTCGGCCGGGTCACACGTCAGCTCCCAGGAGGCGACCTGCCGGTCGTCCAGGGCATGGGTCCGGGCGAGGAGCAGCGCGGCGTCGTCGGACGGCGGGCCGGTCAGCAGGGCCTTGACCACATGCGCGCCGATGTCCTTCAGCGTCTCCCCGGGCACCGCGAGGGCCTCGCTCAGCCGGGACAGCCCGACCTCGATGTCCCGGTCGCGGGTCTCGATCAGCCCATTGGTGTAGAGCGCGATCAGACTGCCCTCGGCCGGCTCCAGCTCCACGGCCTCGAAGGGCAGCGCCCCGAGGCCGAGTGGCGGTCCCGCGGGCAGCTCCGGGCAGTCCACGGCGCCGTCGGGGCCGACGATCAGCGGCGGCAGATGGCCGGCCCGCGCGACGCTGCACCGCCTGCTGACCGGGTCGTAGACGGCGTACAGACAGGTGGCCCCCATGAAGGTCGAGGCCACGCTCGGGTCCGCGGCGTCCGCCGCCGGATCGGTGCGGTGCGTCTTGACCAGGCCGATGACCAGGTCGTCCAGGCGGGCCAGCAGTTCATCGGGCGGCAGATCCAGGTTCGCCAGCGTGCGGACGGCGGTGCGCAGCCGCCCCATGGTCGCCGCGGCGTTGATGCCGTGTCCGACCACATCCCCGACGACCAGGGCGACCCGTGCCCCGGACAGCGGAATCACATCGAACCAGTCGCCGCCCACCCCGCTCGGCGCGTCCGCCGGGAAGTACCACGACGCCACCTCCAGCGCGGACCCGCCGGTCAGCTCGTGCGGCAGCAGGTTCTGCTGCATCACCCGGGCCGCGGTGCGCTCGCGGGTGAAGCGGCGCGCGTTGTCGACACACACCGCGGCCCGCGCGACCAGCTCCTCGGCCAGCCGTACGTCGTCCGCCACGAAGGGCCCCAGACGGCGGGAGCGGAAGAAGGTCGCGGCGCCCAGGGTGATGCCACGGGCCTGTACCGGTGCCACCATCACCGAACGGAACCCGAATTCCCGGATGACGGCGGCACGCACCGGGTCCTCGGTGACCCAGGCGCTGGTGGCGAAGTCCAGGACCGGTTCCACCAGGGACTCGCCCTTGAGCAGACAGCGGGCGATCGGTGACGAGGGGGACCGCTGGACGGCTTCCCCCACGGCCAGGCCGGCCTCCGGACAGCCCTCGTGGACCGACTGCTGACCGCAGCGGCGCATGGTGGGGGTGCTGTCGACCGGCCCGGGGACCGGCTCCGCACCCCTGAGCACCGAATCCAGCAGATCGACGGCGACGAAGTCGGCGAGCGCCGGTACGGCGACATCCGCCAGTTCCTGTGCGGTCCGGGTGACATCGAGCGTGCTGCCGATACGGACGCTGGCGTCGTTCAGCAGGGCCAGGCGTTCCTGCGCCCGCCAGCGTTCGGTGACATCGATGACCATGTACCAGAGGCCGATACGACGGCCCTGGGGGTCCGACAGCCCGAAGAAGGACGCCGAATAGGCGCGCTCCTGGTGGGGGTCCGCATAGGTGGGGCTGCGGAATTCATAGTCCATCACCGGCGACCCGGTCCTCAGGACCCGCAGCATCCGCTCCTCGAACGCCTCGGCCTCCAGCTTCGGCAGGATCTCGTTCACCTGCTTCCCGAGCCGCTGTTCCAGGGGGATCAGGCGCTCCAGTACGTCGTTCACCCAGACGTAGCGCAGATCGGTGTCGAGCACGGCCATGCCGACCGGCGCATGCGCCAGAAACGGTTCGAGCATCAGCTGGTTCACCCCGCCGCCCGGCACCCGCCACTCCTCCATGGCGAGGACGGACCACCGCTCCTGGCCCGCGCCGTCGAGAACGGGCGTGACCTGCAGCGCCAGCTGCACCTCCCGGCCGTCCCGGTGGCGCGCCGCGACCGAACCGCCCCAGCCGCTCCCCGCACGGCACCACCGCGCCACGGAGGCCACCCGCACCTCGTCACCGGGTATCGCCAGCAGCTCCGCCGCGGGGCGGTGCAGGATCTCCCCGGCCGGATAGCCGAGCAGCCGCTCCGCCGCCCGGGTCCAGGCGATGACCCGCCCTTCTCCGTCCAGTTCGGCCGTGGCCGCCTTCGCGATATCGCATGCGCGGTCCGAGCCACCCGGCAGGGCATTCTCCGCACTCATCATCGCCAGCCCGTCAGCTCAATGGAGCAATATCGCCCATCTTAGGAGAATTGTGGACTATCGGCGGTATGTGGCCCGGGGGTCCGGGAGCCCGGTAGTCGCGGCCCCGCGGCCCCGCGGCTCAGCGGAGAGACGGATGCCCGACGCGGTCCCACCAGCGGACCGCCGTAGCGCCGCGCGCCCCGTTTCAGTCGGCGGGCGGCAGCCGCAGCTGGAGCATGGCCAGCAGCCGCTGATCCGGGCGGCTGAGGTCGAGACCGGTCAGATCCTCGGCCCGGCGGATCCGGTAGCGCAGCGTGTTGGGGTGCACATGCAGCTCGGTGGCGGCGGCCCGTACATCGCCGAAGGCGTTCAGATAGGCGAGCACGGTTTCCGCCAACTGCCCCTGGTTACGGGCGTCATGGGTGACCAGCGCGGTCAGCCGGGGGTCGCGCATCTCGGGGTGCGCGGACAGCAGCGCCAGCACTTCGCTGACGAGCACCTCGGCCTGGATGTCCGGCAGCGCGGCGACCGTGGTGGCGACGCCGACGCTCAGCATGGCGTCGAGGATCCGGTCCGCCTCCCGGCGTGATTCGGGGATCTCCCCGAGCCCCGGCACGATGCAGCCGACGGAGCCGCGCAGTGACAGGCCCAGGTGACGGCCGGCGGCGTCGGTGATCTCCTGCCCCCAGCCGCGCAGCGTGCCGGTGTCGATGCTGCGCGGCAGCTGCGGCAGCAGCACATAGATCCGTGTATCGACCTGGGTGACCACGGAGCTGCTGTGCCGGGCGGCGGTGTGCACCGAGATCAGGTTGCTGACCTCACCGCGGGCCAGCTCCGGTGGGGTGGTCCCGGCCGCCCCGTACGAGAAGCCCAGGACGGCGGCCGGCCGGGCCGCGTCCAGGGCCAGGTGGCTCGCCAGCGGCTGGGGTCCGGTGCTGCCCTCCAGCAGTCCGGCCGCGAGCGTGCGGGTCAGCGTCAGATCGGCGGAGAGCTCCCGGCGGCGGCGCACCAGATGCAGTGCGGCGACCCGGGCCGCGCCCAGCAGCGCCTGGTCCGCGCGCTCGGTCAGCGGTGAGGACCCCTCCTGCACCCAGATGACGCCCAGCTGTCGTTCCCCGGACCGGATGGCCACCGCGAGCCGACGGCGGATCCCCAGCTCGGGGTGGGCATCGATGTTGATCACGTCGTCGGAGGTGCGCAGCCGCTGGAACACACCCCACTCGCGCAGCCGCGACAGATACGCCTCTGGGCCGTGCCAGCCCAGGATGGACCGCCGCCGCAGGTCATCGACCTCGTCGTCGTCGGCGGAGCGGGAGTAGGCGAGCACGCGGTTGGCCGTGTCCTCGATGCTGACGATGCCGCCGGTGAGGATGGCGGTGGTCTGGGCGAGCGCGAACAGATCGCCCTCCTCGGCCCCCTCGCCGGGGCGCCCCTGCGGCGCACTCTCCAGCGCCGCCCGGGCCAGCGCGTCCACCTGTTCCCAGCGCGCTTCACTGCGTACGGACAGCAGCGCGATGCCCGCCTCGACGGCGGTCGCACTGAGCGCCGCGGCCTGCCCGGGAGCGTCCAGCTTGACCGCCACGGCAGCGGCCCCGTCGCGTCCGCCGGCCCGCAGCGCGGGGAACGCCGCGCGGCCCCGTGCGCCTATGGCGAGGATCAGCTCGCCGGGGTGGGCCATCGGCGGGTCCTCGGGATCGAGCAGCGCGACGCTGCGGATCTCGACGTCCAGCCCGTCGGGCGCGGCCTGCAGCTCCACCAGGGGCTCACCCAGCGACATCAGCAACTGGCGCAGGCTGATGCCCGTACGGGGTGGCGATGCCACGGCAGCTGGATCCATGATCGGCGCCTCTGCAGGGTTCGGTTGGCCGGGGCTCGTAGGGCTGCTGGCCCTCTCGCAGGACTTCCGATCATGTGATGTCAAGCACTCGACCGGCCCAAGATGGAGCCACCACCACAGGTATGAGCCACGCCAACAGTACTGCTGCGCTGCGTCGGGGCAATCCGGGGCCGCGAGGCAGACGGGACTTTGAAGACAGGCCCTTAGGGCGGCGTGGACGGTTGCTTCCCGGCAGGGGCCGCCGCCGCACCGGTCCGGGGCTCCGCCCTGAACGCCCAGCTCATCTTCGGCTCCATGGCGAAGCGGAAGACACGCTGCACCGGTGTCGTGCACAGCAGTGTCACCACCGCTCCGCCGATGAAGGTGACGACGGCGGCGCCCCACGGGGTGTGGACCCAGCCGGCGTCGTACCAGCCCCACCAGCGGGAGCCCTTGGCGAGGAAGCCGTGCAGCAGATAGCCGTAGAGGGTGCCGGCGCCCAGCGCGGTGCACCACATCCGGCGCCCCGGCACCCAGGCCAGGAAGCAGGCCGTCAGCACCAGCGAGCAGCCGAACATGGCCGGCTGCATCAGCGCACCGATCCACCAGGGAGCGCCCAGGTTCTCGGCGCTGTCGGTGTGGTAGAACCATGCGTCGTTCATCCGGGGCACCGCCCAGTACGCGAAGACCAGCGCCCCCGCGAGGACGGGCACCGCGGCGATCCGCACCGGCCAGCGGCGCACCAGGCTGAAGTGCTCCGCTTTCAGGCACATGCCGAGGACGAAGAACGGCAGGAACTGCAGGACCCGCTGGAGGTCGAGTGCGGTGCCGATGTCCGGGGACACGGAAGCCCCGACGGCGATCGCGAGGGCCAGCGGCACCGGCCAGCGCACGATCCGCCACAGCGGTGCGGTGAGCCGCCAGATGAACAGGGCGGCCAGGAACCAGGTGAGGAACCACGGGTCCAGCATGCTGAGGGTGAAGCTCTCCGTGTCACCGCCCCAGTACCGGAAGAGCGCAAAGGTCGTCTGGAAGATGACGAACGGGACGGCGACGCCGGTGAGCAGCCGCTGCAGCCGGTCGCGGCGCATATCGAAACTGCGCGAGAAATAGCCGGAGATGACGGTGAACGCGGGCATGTGGAAGGCGTAGACGAAGAGATAGAGCGACGCCGCGGTCCGGCTGCCGTGGTAGTACGGCTCCCAGGCATGTCCGATGGCCACCAGCACAATGGCCAGATATTTGGCGTTGTCGAAGAAGGCGTCGCGCTGTTTGGCCTGGGCGGGCGGCGCCGGTTCGCCCGAGGTGCCGGCGGGGTGGCGCGCCGGGGTGGCGGGCGGCCCGGCCGGGGCGAGCTGATCGGTGCCCTGCCGGGCGGCGGTCCGGGGAGCGGGTATCACGACACGGCCTCCCAGCGGTCCGTCGGCCGCCGTGGCGCTCTTGCCGCGTTGGTGGGGGCGATGGCCATGACGGTCACGGTGCGCGGCATACCGGCTCCTTGGGTGGACTTCTGCGGGACGGGTGAGGCGCCTTGTGGGCGTGCCCTTTCCTCCCCCTGGTCGTCTACAGTTTTGTAGACCAACGGTGAACTGTAGACGCCGGGATGCGTGGGACGCACCTCGGCACGGGAGGGGCGGGCGAGATGGCTCAAGGCCCGGCCGTCCGTGCCCTGTTCACCGTTGGCCACGGGCTGCGTTCATGCGTATCGGATCACGGCGGCCCGCCGCCACCTGATGTTGCCGTCGTGAGCCATCTTTCTCCGTACGGGCCCGCCGGCGAGGCTTTCCGCACCGGCGCTCGCCGTCTTCCCGGGGCGGTGCCGCGGCGGTTCGCGGCGCGTCGCCCTCCGGCCGGACCGCGACAGCGCCAGTACAGTCACCTCACCGACCACCCGGAATGGAACCCATGAGCGCGATCAGCATCGGCCAGGCCGTCGTCCTCGGAGCCGTCGAGGGGGTGACGGAATTCCTCCCGGTCTCCTCCACCGGCCACCTCAAGATCGCCGAAGGCCTGATGGGCATCCCCGTCGGCGACAAGACCGTCGTCGCCTTCTCCGCGGTCATCCAGGTCGGAGCGATCACCGCGGCACTCGTCTACTTCTTCAAGGACATCGTGCGCATCATGGGCGCGTGGCTCCGTGGGCTGCGCGACCGTGAGGAGCGCTACCACCACGACTACAAGTTCGCCTGGTGGGTCATCTACGCCACCCTCCCGATCGTCGTCGTCGGTCTGGCCGCCAAGCCGCTGATCGAGGGCCCGCTCGCCTCGCTCTGGGTGGTGGCCGGCTCTCTGATCCTCGGCAGTGGTGTGATGTGGGCGGCGGACCGGAGGGGCCGTCACAAGCGCGGTGAGGACGACACCTCGCTCAGGGACGCGATGCTGGTCGGCTGCTCACAGATCCTCGCCCTCCTCTTCCCCGGCTTCTCCCGCTCCGGCGCGACCATGTCCACCGCCCTCCTGCTCGACCTGGAGCGAGTCGCGGCCACCCGGCTGTCCTTCTTCCTCGGCATTCCGGCACTCACCGGCGCCGGGATCTACGAGCTGAAGGACGCCCTCGGCACCGGCGCGGCCGTCGCGCCGCTGGCCATCGGCACCGTCGTCTCCTTCGGCGTCGCCTACGCCTCGATCGCCTGGCTGCTGAAGTTCGTGGCCAAGCACTCCTTCAACTCCTTTGTCCTCTACCGGATCCTCGTCGGCGCGCTGCTCTTCGGCCTGCTGGGCACGGGCGTCCTCAGCTGACGGCCCGAAAGGCCCGGGGTGTCGCTCTCGGCCGCACGGAGGATCCGGCGCGGCCGCCACGGCGGGCCGTGATGCCGGCTTGCTGATGGTATGGGTGCATGAGGAGCGCCCCGCGCGCGGCGGGCCGCAGTGCCCTGGAGGTGGCCTTGTCGAACCGGGATGGCGCGGAGGCGGACCGGGACGCCGATCACGCCCGCGTACTGGCCCGTCTGCACACGGCGGAAGAGGCCGCCGAGGAGATCGGCACGACCCTGGACGAGCAGACCATCTGTGCCGAGCTGGCCCGGTTCCTGTGCCGGCACCTGTGTGACGCCGCGGCGGTGGAGCTGCTCACCGAGCCCGGCACCGGGGCGCGGACCCCGTCCCCCGCGGCGCTCACCCGCGTCGCGACGGCAGGTCTGGTGAAGGTGCTGGAGGCGCGGTTCCCGGACGAGGGACCGGGGCGGCCCGGGGGCACATCACCCTCCCTGCGGGCGCTGGACGAAGAGCGGCCGGTCACCGTGGCCGCGGTCCTGCCCGGCGGCCGCTCCGCCGAGGCCGTGGCGGCGCCGCTCCTGGCGTACGGCCGTCGCTACGGTGTGCTGCTCGCCCTGCGCGCGGGCGGCAGTTTCACCGAGCACGAGACCGCCACCGTGCACCACCTGGCACGCCTCACCGCCACCCGGCTCGCCCACGCCCGCCGGTATGCCGCGGTGCAGGGCACGGCGATGGACCTGCAGCGGGCGCTCCTCGCGGAGCCGGGCCGGCCGCACCCCAACCTGGAGCTGGCCACCCGCTATCTGCCGTCCGGCACCAGCGCCCTGGTCGGCGGCGACTGGTTCGAGACGGTACGGCTCCACTACGGGCGCACCCTGCTCGTCATGGGGGACGTCATGGGGCACGGGCTCGACGCGGCGGTCGACATGAACGCCTACCGCTCCCACCTCCGGTATGTCGCCTCGACCGATCTGCCGCCCCACCGGGTGCTGCGGCAACTCGATGTCGCCGTGGCCGGGGAGGAGTCCCGCCGGCCGGCGACCTGCCTGCTGGCCAGGGTCGACCCGGCGCGCGGAATCGCCGCGTTCGCCAGCGCGGGCCACCTCCCCCCGGCGGTCATCGGCCCCGAGGGCGCCACCTCCCTGGTCGATGTCCCCGTCGGCCCGCCCCTGGGCACCGGAGTAGGGGGCTACGAACTTGTCACCCGTGCCGTCACTCCCGCGGAAACCCTGCTGATGTTCACCGACGGGCTCATCGAGCGGCGCGGTGAGGACATCGACGACTCCCTGGCCCGGCTGGCGAAGATGCGGCTGCCCGCCGGGGCCGGCGTGGAGCAGGTGCTCGACGAGGTCCTGCTCCGCCTCGACGGGCTGCACGCCGAGGACGATGTCGCCGTCCTCGCCGCACGGATGCGGCACCATCCGGGGGCGGAGCCGGCCGGACCGGTGGAGAACTGACGCCGGCCGGGGCACCGGGACCGACGCCCCGACGCATCCGGAAGTCGGCTGAACGCTCCTGACCCGCGGTGCGTATCTCAGGGTGAGCCGAGGGATTTTCCCCGATTCCCGGCTCGGCCCCGGTTTTGCCTGTGGACCCGGGCCGCGCGGTCGCTCCGCCCCTGCTACCCCCTGGCAGAGGCGGAGCGACCGCCCACTTCGCAGATGCCGGGCCCTGGTCGGCTCCACCGAGTGGGTAGCCGGCCACAAGACGGGGATCCCTGCGCACGAGCGGGTGATCCGGATTCCGGCCCGCATGGTGCGGATTCTGAGGGAGGCGTGTGATGCCGCTGAACGCGCAGCAGCTGAACACCGCGACGTTCGCTGAGCTGCTCGCCGACACCCACCGCACGGCGGTCCACCTGGAGATGCGCGACGTCTATGCCGTAGGCGACGAACGAGAGGACTTCGAGACCTTCCTGCGC
This sequence comes from Streptomyces sp. G7(2002), assembly GCF_028870195.1. NCBI lineage: Bacteria > Bacillati > Actinomycetota > Actinomycetes > Kitasatosporales > Streptomycetaceae > Streptomyces > Streptomyces sp. G7(2002). The sequence goes on along the minus strand of NZ_CP102609.1, from coordinate 1,073,287 downwards.
ACCGGCATTCCGAACTTGGACCCGGCCCGCTCGTTCTGGCCGCAGTGGATGCCGCTCGTCCAGGACACGGACATCCGCACCTGGTGTGCGGCCTGCGGCGCCGACGACCTCATCGCCACCGCCCGCGCCGTCGACTCTATGTACCTGGAGTGGCGCCGCCTGCACCGCACCGGCATGCGCAAGGTCCAGCAGGACTGGAACTCCCTGCACGAGCAGACTCGCGTCTGCCGGGTCTACGTCTCCAACGTGCCGCCCGGCTTCTTCCAGACACCCGGCTTCGCCACCGCCCTCATGAACCAGATCACCACCTTCCAGGGCACGCCGAACGACGTCTCCGAAGCGGTCGCCACCCGCGTTGCCCGCTCCCGTTTCCTGTACGAGGGCAGCCACCGGTACGTCGTGCTCATGGAGGAATCCGTCCTCGCTACCGCACCGCCGGCCCCGACGCCATGCGCGGGCAGCTGCGCCACCTCCTGGCCGTGATGCCGCTGGCGTCCGTCTCGCTGGGGATCATCCCGTTCACCGCGCAGCGCACCGTGTGGCCGCTGGAGGCGTTCTACCTCCACGACGACACCCAGGCCGTGGTGGAGACGCTGACGGCGGAGATCAAGGTGACGCAGCCGCGCGAGCTCGCCGACTACGCGAAGGCGTTCGCCGGCCTCGCGGAGATGGCCGTGTACGGCGACGCGGCCCGCACGCTCATCCAGGCCGCGATCGACGCCCTGGAGTGAACCTCCGCAATTACCCGCAATTTCGTTGAGGACCGAACGGCGGCCTCCGTAGCGTCGAACGACACCGACGCCCCAGCAACGGAGGCGGTGCCCATGCACGCACCCACGACCACCGGCCCCCAACCGGAAGGCCCCGGGCTCCAGCCCCCGAATTCGGTCGGCCTTCCCCGGCGCTGCTGGAACGTGCTGACCGTGGCTACACCCGCTTCCTCGCTCACACGGTCCCGGACGGCCCCAACGGCGACCACGACAGCGCGGCAAGGCCCCGATGAGCAGCACCCACACCGTGCTCTACGACCCCCACGGCCTGATCGAGGCCGAACTCCCCCTGTACCGCGCACCGTACGAAGCGCTCGTCACCGCCGTGCTCGCGTGGAAGGACCCGCACCTCGAACCCCGCGACTACGAGCAGATCGCCCTCCAGCTGACCGGGCACGCCCGCGCTGGGCAGCAGGTTGGTGATGCCGGCGTGGCGCGCGTCACGGTGCAGGGGCGGGCGGTCTCTCGGTCTTTCGTGACCCATGGCCGATCGGCCACGATGATCGGTCAGGAATTAACCGCAGGTGTGATGCGCCTACCACTTCCGCGCGCGGCGGATTTCAGAAGCTGCGGCCGGCGGCCCGGCGGGATCGGAATCCGGCTGATCAATGGCTGAATCGCCAGCCCCAGAGTTGCCTTCGGTCTGCATCGTGAGAGGCACTGCGAGAGTCATCGCCTATGTGAACTGCATGTTCGTCACCTTTTCTGGATGCCTCGTGGGTCCTGGCTGCGGCACGCAGCGCCACTTCGTGTCAACGCAATGTTGATATTGTCGGTATGGAAGCAGGCTCAGGGGGGAGAGTGCGAGGGTGTCGTCGAAGACGTCTGTCGATCCGGGGGAATTACGTGCCGCGGCTCACGCGGAGGACTCGATCTCCCAGGACATGACGGACAAGAACCGCAAGGCGATCAGTACTACCAAGGACGCGGGGGCGTTGCTCAGGGGCTGGTCGTTGTCGGAGGCATTGCTGACTGTGGCCGACACCTGGGGGCCGGCGCTTGACGGCATGCGCCGGCGTGCCGCAACGGGCGCCTCCAATCTCAGGATCTGTGCCGACGGGCACGAATGGAATGACGCCGCGGCGTCCAAGGACTTTGAGGCGACGGGTGCCCAGGCCCAGTCGGCGCCGCAAACCATGTCCGCATTCGGCGGACCAGGGGGCGTTGGTTCGGAGGGCCGGTACGGGATGCCGGGTTCCGGGTTGCTGCGCGACAGTCTCCAACCGGACTCCACGATCGGCGGTCCCGGAGCAGTCGGGTCCGAAGGCCGGCATGCCATTCCTGGTGCCGCGTCGCTGCGCGACAGCATCTCCGGCGACGCCGGTGCCGGTGGCCCTGGAGCAGTCGGGTCCGAAGGGACATCACCGGTGGCAAACCCCGCGTTTGTGGACCGTGGGGACGCTTCGCATCCCGGTCGCGATGCCGGCGCGGAATGGACCACCGACGAGATGCAAAACGCCAAGCCAATGCGGGCGTCGACCGGGGATTCCCCCTTCGGGTGAGGATCGACTTACGGCGACAACTGTTCCAACGGGGGAGCATCAAAGAATTGACCAGTTATTACCTGCGACTGCTGAAGCAGGACTTCTCGGACTGCGATGAGGCAACAACCGCGTGGCATCGGCTGTCCACGCACATGGACGAGCTCAACAACCAGCACCGAACAAAGGTAACCGGGCCACTCCACGCGCACTGGTCCGGGGATGACGCCGACAGTGCGCTTTTCTACTTGGAAGACCTGGAAAGCCGGTTCGGCATCGTTCGCACTGAAGCGATGGCTATATCCGAAACGATCAGAGACGCGGCGTCCAAGATGCTCGCTGCGCAGATTCACTTGCGCAGTACCGTCAAGGAATGCGAGGGAGAGGGCCTGTGGGTGGACGACGGGGGAACTGTTCGCCCGCCCCAGGGGCCTGTATTTCCAGGTGAGAGCGAGAACGACAAGGCGGAGTCGTTCGGCACGATGCTGTCTTACCAGCAAGAGATCAATCGTTGCGTGAATCGGGCGCGGGAGGCGAGTGATGAGGCGGCCAAGGCGTTGGGGCGCCTGAGCGGCGACATTCTGTCGGGCGATATCTCCGATCGGGCGGGAGAGGCGCGCGAGGACGTCAAGCAGGTTTCCAAGGACCTGCATACCGATATCGGCAAGCCTCACCCGCCGAGTGATCCCAAGGCTGCCGCAGAGTGGTGGAAACTCCTGCCGGAGGACACGCGAGAGTCGTACACCGCTCTGCACCCGGAGATCGTTGGCCGAACCGACGGGCTGCCGTCCACCACCCGTGACGACGCCAACCGCCTCGCCCTGGAGCAAGAGCTGGGCGCGATGGAGAACTACAAGTACCACGACAAGTACTCAACCGACGAGTACAACCAGCGACTCAACAACCTGCAAATGCTGCAGACGGAACTGGACAAGCGCGACGGCGTCACCGGGGAAAAGCAGCTCTATGTTCTCGGCTTCGACTCCGAAGGCGACGGAAAGGCCATCTTGGCGATGGGTAATCCGGACACCGCGGACAACGTCGGCGTCCAGGTACCCGGCACAGCCACGACGATGGAATCCACCGGTGGACAGCTGCAACGAGTGGACGCGCTACGGCGGTCGGCCGAGGGTGCGGATCCATCGGCGAAGACGTCCATGGTCTACTGGCTCGGCTATGACGCTCCCGAGATTCCTGTCTCCGAGGCACAAAACTTGGACGTCGCCGGCACAGGCCGTGCCGACGACGCAGCGCCGACTTTGCGGAACTTCACGCACGGGCTACGAGCTTCGCACGAGGGCGATGAGCGGGCCAACATGACCGTGCTCGGTCACAGCTACGGCTCCACGGTGGTTGGAGCTGCCGCCGCGCACAACGGTGGTCTGGACGTGGACAACATTGCCGTTGTCGGTAGCCCGGGTATGACGGTGGACAAGGCGGAGCAACTCAATATTGACCCCGACCACGTCTATGCCGGACAAGCCCAGGATGATGACATCAAATATGCGGGAGGGCTCTCTTTGGGCCCAGACCCCGCAGTACCGGGAGGGGGCTTCGGGGCGCACCGGTTCAAGGTGGACACTGAAGGACATAGTGGCTACTGGGACGAATCCGAGTCCGGCCCGAGCGAGAGCCTCAAAAACCAGGGCAGGATTATTTCAGGTCAATCCCCCAGCGCGGGCCCCAAACCACCCCATATGGAACCCGTGCCAACGCCGCCTGGTCCTCGACCAATTTTCTAGGGAGAGGAACATTCGTACCTCCAAGCGATTCTCGCGACCCCGATCGGCTCTACCCTTCTGTCTGGTTTCCCTGGCCGTCCTCTTCACCGGAGCCTGCGTGTCCCCGTCACCGAGCGAAGATGTCAACAAGCCGCTGCCACGCAAGAGCCGCCAGGACTCTCTGGCATGGGCAAAGCAGTACACCTCGGCGATGGCTCACTACGCCGAGGTGGAAATCGGCCATCAATTTGGCCCCTTGGAGAACTTCGGAGATTGCGTCGGGAAGCACGACGAGGTGGCCGATGACGGCAGGTACAGGCTCACATACACGGTGTACGCCAAGCTTCCCCGAGACCAGCACATCGCCGCGGCCCGTAAGTTGCGTACGGCGCTGAAGGAGCACGGGGTGGAGATCACCGACTTCACCGAGCGGCCGGAAAAGCCCGAGGTCATCATGTACGCCAGACATCCTCGTGAGAAGTTCTTCGTGGTAGCAGACACTGTCAAGCCCCCAAACACCCTCCGACTGGAGGTCAGCACACCTTGCTTCCTCCCGCCCGGAGCCAAACAGCAGAAGTTCTGACCAGCTTCGCAGCGGCGCCTGCCCCGCTGCACACCTCTATGCCCTCGACGCCTTGCTGGCAGAAGAGCAGACACGGGAACCGCCTGAATAGGCAATTCCAAGGGGTAGTAGCAAGCTTGACATGTGGCGAGGGAATCCATAAATGCAGGCATGGCCGCCCTCGCCACCGCACCGTACGTGAGACAGGTGGCCTACGGCCTAGCCTCAATGTCAGAAGGCGGCATGTACCTGCCCCCGTAGACCAGGTGCCGCATGAGTTGCACCCACACTCGCCGGCCCCGAACCGGAACGACGGTCTCCGCCCCCGCCTTCAGCCGGCCTTCCCTGGCGCCGCTGGCCCGCGTCTACCGTGGCTACGCCTGGTTCCTCGCCCACACCACCCCGGCCGCTCCGGACGACCACACCGCCGACCACGCCCCTGATGGCGCGGCGAGGAACCGGTGAGCGGCACCCCCACCGTGCTCTACGACCCTCACGGCCTGATCGAGGCCATCCCGGCAGATACCGTGCCGGCCCGCCCCGATGACGGGACGTCAGCCGCACCGGAACCCCGCACAAGGGGCATGTGTCCAGGTCAACGGCGCGCTCGATACGCTCTTTCCGCCGCTGCCGGCCGCGGCTCTGTCCATGCCGGCCCATGCCGACTTCTCACGGGGGTTTCCTATGTTCGGAATCGTCAGGCCCTGCACCCATCGTCTGTCCCAAGGGCTCAAGGCGGAGTGGATGGCCCATCTGTGTGGCCTCTGCCTTGCGCTGCGCGGCGATCACGGGCAGTTCGCCCGGGTCGTCACGAACTACGACGGGCTGATCGTCTCGGTGCTGGCGGATGCTCAGTCCGGCGCTCAGGAGGTCCGCCGCCGGACCGCCGGACCCTGCCCGCTGCGGGGGATGCGGACCGCTTCGGTGGCGAAGGGGGAGGGCGCGCGGCTGGCGGCTTCGGTGTCCCTCGTGCTCGCCTCGGCGAAGATACGTGACCATGTCGCCGACCGGAACGGAGCGCTGCGCCGCCGGCCGGTGGCCGCCGCCGCGCGCAAGGTCGCCGCGGGATGGGACCGGGCCGGGGCGCGCACCGGCGCCACCCTCGGCTTCGACACCGCGGTGCTGGTCGACGCGGTCGACCGGCAGGTGGGCATCGAGGAACTGGCCGGTCCCGGCACGCCGCTGACGGTCATCACCGAACCGACCGAGACGGCGACCGCCGCGGCCTTCGCTCACACCGCGGTGCTGGCGGGCCGGCCGGGCAACGCCGCGCCGCTGGCCGAGGCCGGCCGGCTCTTCGGACGGCTCGCCCACCTCCTCGACGCCGTGGAGGACCGCACGGCCGACGCCGCCGAGGGCGCCTGGAACCCGCTCACCGCCACGGGCGCCACCACCGCGCAGGCCCGCCGGCTGTGCGACGACGCCCTGCACGGCATCCGCCTCGCCCTGCGCGACGTGGAGTTCACCGACTCCGCCCTGGTGCATGTGCTGCTGGTGCACGAGCTGCGCCGGTCGGTGGACCGCGCCTTCGGCACCGCCGCCTGCTCCCACCAGGGGCACGGAGCGCCGGGCCCGTACGGCGGTCAGGGCGGCAACCCGTACGGGAACGGACTCGGTCAGCCTGGCCCGTACGGCCGGCCCCCGCAGTACGGCCAGGCGCCGGCCGGCGGCCCGTACGCCCAGGGCGGGCAGCATCTGAACGGCCAGCAGAACCCCTACCACGGCGGCCGGATACCCCCCGGCGGTCCGGGCGGCGGCGACGGTGGCGGCTCGGGCGGTGGGGACGGCGGGATGCCGCAGTTCCCGCAGAAGCCGAAGAAGCCCCGTGGCTTCTTCACCGGCTGCGCGGTCGCCATCGGGCTGTGCTGCACCTGTCAGCTCTGCTGTGCCGAGGAGTACGAGGGGCCGTGGTCGCGCAAGAAGCGCGAGGGGTGCTGCCAGAACTGCGACTGCGACTGCAACGGCTGCGGTTGCGAGTGCCTCGGCTGCTGTGAATGCCTCACCTGCTGCAACTGCTGAGCGCCGGCCGAGCCTCACGGGACACCCAGGGCCGGGCGTAGCCTGGGGCGCGATCCGACCCCGCCGAGAGGAGCCCGGCCATGGCCGCCGGTACGCCGTTCGCCTTGGTGGATGTCTTCACCGATCAGCCGCTGGAAGGCAATCCGCTCGCCCTGGTCCCCGACGCCGACCCGCTGCCCGAAGGGCTGCTGCCCCGTATCGCCCGCGAATTCCATCAGGCCGAGACGACGTTTCTGCTGCGCCCGGACCGGCCCGGCGCCACCTGGCGGCTGCGTTCCTTCACCGCGGCGGGCGTTGAGGTGTTCGGGGCCGGCCACAACGCCCTCGGTGCCTGGTGGTGGCTGGCCGCCGCGGGCCGGCTCGGTCCGGGCCTCGGCACCGGCCGCTGGTCCCAGCAACTCGGCACCGAGGTACTGCCGGTCGGGATCACCGCGGACGAGCACGGCCTCATCGAGGTCACCTTGGAACAGCGAGCGGCGGCGTACGGGGACGAGCTGACCGACCGGGCCGCGCTCGCCGAGGCACTCGGAGCCGACGGCCGGGAACTCGGCGCGGCCGCCGGGCTGCCCGTCGCGCAGGTCGTCTCCACCGGCGCCGCGCATCTGATGGTCGGGCTCCGGGACCGTGGGGTGGTCGACGCCGCGCGTCCGGATGCCGCCCGGCTGCGGGCGCTGCTGCCCGAAGTCGGCGGCCAGGGTGTGTACTTGTACGCCCTCGACCCGGCCGAGCCCGGCGCCGATGTGCACGCGCGCTTCGTCAACCCGGTCGCCGGGATCACCGAGGACCCGGCCACCGGAAGCGCCGCGGGCCCGCTCGCCTGTCTCCTGGGCAGGCACGGCCGGGCCGGGAACGAGGTGACCCTCGTGCAGGGGCATACGCTCGGCCGCCCCTCGCACCTGCGGGTCACCGTCATCGACGGCATCCCCTGTCTCACCGGCCGGGCCGCCTTGGCCGCGACCGGTGAACTCCACCTGCCGGGGTGAGACGGAGGGTGCCCTCCCCAGGCGTGGGCAGTCCCCTCCGGGCGGTGCGGGCGGACCGGAAGATCCGCACTGCCGCCGGGAGGAGCCGACACGCGGGAGCAAGCCTTACGAGGGGAAACCCGGTGCGGGGCGGCCACGGATCGGTGCCCTGGCCGCCCCGGTCGGTCAGGCGCCCGGCGGCACGTGTGACGGGCGGCCGGAGCCCCGGGTGAAGCGGTAGCCGGCGATACCGGCGAGGGCCGCGAGCAGCCCGCCCACCGCGGTCCAGATCCAGCGGTCGGACCACCAGCCGGAGGACCAGCCGCCGTCCGGCTCGCCGAGGGCAGCGGAGGTCCCGGGGGCGCTGCTCTCCTCGGGCCGCGGTGTCGCGGTGCCGGCACCGGGCACCAGGGGCGCGGCGAGGCTGCCGTCCACCGCGTGGGCACCGCCCGTGTCGGCCGTGGTGGCGTCGACCTCGGCGCGGATGGGCAGACCGAGGTCGTCCTTCCGCAGGTCGGTGACCGTCAGCCGGATGTAGTAGCTGCCCGGCAGCGGGTCGTTCGCCCAGGGTTCCGCCCAGGCGCGGACCGTTCGCAGGGTGCAGGACAGTTCGACCGACCCGGCGTCCTGCGCCGCCTTCCTGCTCTGCGCGCCGTAGGTGCACGCCTGGCGGCGGCGCAGCCCGTCGTAGACATCGAGCTGCCAGGTGGCGGTGCCGTGCCGGGCGGCCTGCGGGAGCGTCACCTTGGCCTTCACGGTGGCGCGCTGTCCCGCGTCCACGGGCAGCACCCAGTAGAGGTAGTCACCGGTGGAGGCGCGGGCCGTGGCCCGCTGGTCCGGCTTGATGGCGGTCGCGGTACGGAAGGAGGTACCGGCCTCGGTCGGAGCGGCCGCCTCGGCATCGGCGCTCGCGCTGGGGGAGGGGCTGTCGGCGACGGCGGTTCCCGCGAGGCCGAGGAGTCCGGCGCTCGCCAGCACGGCGGTCATCAGGGTGCGTAGGGTGCGCATCAGTTGGTCCTCCAGACGGTGACACGCCAACGGGATATCCAGCCCCACAGCAGACCGGCCACCAGCCCCGTGAGCACCATCGCGGCCAGGAACCACCAGCCGTGGCCGAGGCCGAAGAAGGCCGCGTCGGAGGCCTCGTCGGGGCCGTCCACCAGGTCGACGGTCAGCTCGACCGGCATGCCCGGGTCGGTCTTGACCGAGGCGGGCGCCGAGAAGGAGTTGCTGACCTGCAGGCAGACGGTCTCCGTCGCGGGCTTGTCCGTGTCGTCCGAGGACGTGAGCGGCGCCTTGGGGTAGCGCAGCCCGGAAGAGATCACATCCGTACGGCCGTCGCCGGCCTCCGCACCGCGGACGATCTCCCGGCCGTGCACGGTCGAGGCGCGCAGCAGGACCCCGTAGTCGTTGTTGACCGCGCGGTCGGCGGCGATGCTCACCGAAGCGCGCAGCTCCTGGCCGGGCCGGACCGCCACCCGGTACCAGCGGTGCTCGGCGAACTTCTCACGGTCGGTGTAGACACCGGGCTTGAGCTCCGGCGCGCCGGCACACTGCTGGGTGCCCTCGGCCGGCTTCGGCGTGACGACGGGCCGGGCCGCACGGTCCACCAACTGGTGTACGCGGTCCCGGAGTTCCTTGGTGTGCTGGACCGAGGTGTAGGTACCGCCGGTCGCCTCCGCGATGCAGCTCAGCTGGTTGCGGGTCTTGGCGTTCGGCAGCAGCCCGAGGGTGTCGACGGTGAGGTGGATGCCCTTGGCGGCGATGTCCCGTGCCACCTGGCAGGGGTCGAGCGGGGCGCAGGTGTCCTCGCCGTCCGTGATGAGGACGATCCGGCGGGTCGCGTCGCCGCCCTTGAGGTCGTCGGCCGCGCCCAGCAGCGCGGGCCCGATGGGCGTCCAGCCGGTGGGGGCGAGCGTGGCCACCGCGGTCTTCGCCTCGGTCCGGTCGAGCGGCCCGACCGGGTAGAGCTGCCGGGTGTCCTTGCAGCCGGTTTTCCGGTCCTCGCCACGGTAGTTGGCGCCGAGGGTACGTATGCCGAGCTGGACGTCGTCGGGCACGGCGTCCAGCACCTCGTTGAACGCCTGTTTCGCCGCGGCCATCCGGCTCTGCCCGTCGATGTCACGTGCCCGCATCGAGCCGCTGACATCGAGCGTCAACTCGACCTTGGGGGAAGACTTCGCCTCCGGTTCACCGGCGACGGCAGGTGTGGGGAGCAGCGCGACGGCCATCGCGGCGAGCAGGCCGCACACCCCGGCCGCCAGCCGTTTTCTTGTGATCATTGCCGGATCGTATGGAGAAACGCCCCGCACTCCAAAACGGCCGCAAGGGCGGTGCGGTGAGCGGCCGGTGGCGGGCAACGGCCACTGGCGGTGCCGAACGGTCCGGCCCCCGTTCTCCCCTCGCCGCGGCGCGGTCCCCGGCCGCCGCGGCCTCCCCGCCTTCCCGTGAGCTCCGGTCATTGCGGCCGACAACCACTCTCCCGTACGGTCGGCACACTGCGTCTCACTGGATGGTGTTGAGTCCCAACTATTGGGACATGCCCTGTTGTTGAGGAGTAAATCATGTCACGGACGACCCAGGGGTGGGGCCGAGATGCGGATACCGCCTATCCGTATGTGCGGTACCCGGCGCCGTAGGCGCGTACGGGCCGCTGTCCCTGCCCGAGGCTTCCCTCCCATCGGTCCGGATCCGTCCGGCCCACATCTGCCGAGCGCCCCGCCGCACCCGCGACGGGTGCCGTACCGCCCTGGAGAGCCCATGTATCTGGCCACCGTTACCCACCAGGGGCGCGACCGGCTCGCCGGCCGGCTGGCCCCCCAGGATCCCTGGCGGCTGGCACCGCCCTCCGTGTCCCTGGCGGAGGTCATCGGCGGCACCCTGCCGTGGTCGTGGAACCAACTCCCCACCGGGGCCGACCTCGTGCCGGTCCTGCCGTACCGGCCGGGCGCGCTGTACGGCGTCGGAATGAACTACCGGGACGCCATCGAGGAGAGGGGCGGGGAGCGCCCCGCCGAGCCCCGCCTCTTCCCCAAGCTCTCCTCCAGCGTCATCGGCAGCGGCGAGGCGGTCGTCATCGACCCGGAACTCACCCAACGGGTCGACTGGGAAACGGAGTTGGCCGTCGTCATCGGCACCGAGGCCCGGCAGGTGTCCGAGACGGACGCGCTGCGGTACGTCTTCGGCTACACCGTCGCCAACGACATCTCCGCCCGCGATCTTCAGGAGCGCGACGGACAGTGGCTGCGGGGCAAGGGCCTGGACACCTTCTGCCCCTTCGGGCCGGTGCTGGTCACGGCCGACGAGATCCCGGACCCGCAGCGGCTGCGGATCCGCACCCGGGTCAACGGCGAGACGGTGCAGGACGGTTCGACGGCCGACATGGTCTTCGGGGTCCCGGCCCTGATCGCCTACCTCAGCCGGTTCTTCACCCTGCGGCCCGGTGATGTGGTGCTGACCGGAACCCCGGCGGGGTGCGGCGACTTCATGCGGCCGCGGCGTGGCCTGCGACCGGGCGATCTGCTGGAGTCGGAGGTGGAGGGGATCGGACGGCTGGCCAACCCGGTGCGCAGCAGTGTGCGCGACGGTGCCGGCGAGCGCGTCACCGTGCCTCAGGAACCGGGCGGCAAGTAGCCCAGGGACGAGGAGAGTTCACGGCACACCTGAGCCACCACCGGACCGTAGGTCGGCACCAGCGGCGCCATACGTTCGGCCACACCGGCCACGCTGATGCAGGCGACCGGCATCCCGGTGTGGTCGTAGACGGCGGCGCCGCAGCAGCAGCTCGACTCGTCGAAATCCCGCAGATCCTGGGACCAGCCACGCTCCCGGGTGCGCTCGACCTCGGCGTGCACCTCCGAGACCGTGGCCGCGGACACCGGGGACATCGGGTCGCGGACCAGCTCGATCAGGGTGTCCTCCAGCTTCTGCTGCGGCAGCGCCGCCAGATAGGCGCGGCCCAGCGAGCTGGAGTGCAGCGGGCGGGAGGCGCCCAGCTCGGCGGTCACCACCGCCGGCCGGGTGCCGCGCTCGCGGTGGACGAACACCATGGTCAGGCCGTTGGGTACGCCGAGGCTGACGGTCTCCTGGGTGAGCTCGGCGAGCTTGCGCAGCGCGGGCGCCGCGGTATCGCGCAGATTGGTCGAGGCCACCGCCGCGGACGCGAGGCGTACGGCCGTCGGCCCCAACTGCCACTGGCCCGCGGCCGGGGCGTGGGTCAGCCAGCCCTGCTCCTCCAGGCGGTCGACGAGACGGTACGCCGTGCTCCGGGTCAGCCCCAGCGCCTGCGCGATCTCCGGAGTCGAGACACCGCGGTTCCCCGCCACATGGGTCAGGATCGCCAGCCCGCGGTCCAGCGCGCCCGCGGCCCGCTCGCCCGAACTCCCGCCCCCGGGCGTCCGGCCGGTCCCCGGCGCCTCTGACTCGCTCATCGTCGCCCTCGGCCTTCCGGTAACGCTGCGGATCCGATCGATCGAGTGACACTACCGACCCAATTCCGGCGCTGCCACTGGGACTTGCGCCTGCCGTGAAGCCGTTGGCGCGTCCCGTCTCCGCAATGAACGAGATCATGTCCTAATGAATGGGACTCCGCAAGGTGTGGGGGACGGAGACGGCGATTCCTGCCCGCCGGACCACGGCGCTCGCCGGCACCGGCCACCGGCCACCGGCCACCGGCACCGGCCACCGGCACCGGTCACCGGCCACCGGGCGCGGGGCGAACGGCCGTTGCGGTTCGGTGCCGTGGTCAGGCCACCGCCGCGGCCATCCGCCGTACCGCCTCGGTGAGCAGACCGGGCGAGGTCGCCAGGTTGAGCCGGACGTGCCCGGCGCCGCCGGTGCCGAAGCTCGTCCCGGGGCTGAGGGCCACTCTGCCGCGGGCGAGAAAGGCCGCTGCGGGATCGTCGCCGAGGCCCAGCGGGCGGCAGTCGAGCCAGGCGAGATAGGTCCCGGCGGCGGGGCGGTAGCGGACCTGGGGGAGCCGCTCGGCCAGCAGGCCGGCCAGCAGCCGGCGGTTGTCGTCGATACCGGCGCGCAGCGCGTCGAGCCAGTCGCGGCCGTCGCGCAGGGCTGCGGTGTGGGCGATGATGCCGACGTGGCTGGGGCCGTGGCTGACCTCTTCCGGGAGGCGGGCCAGATCGTCGGCCGCGGCGGGCCCGGCGACGGCGAGCGCGGCCTTGAGACCGGCCAGGTTCCACGCCTTGGACGCCGACATCAGCGCGAGCCCGTTCTCCGCCCCGGGCACGCTCAGATAGGGCACGAAGGCGGAGTCATGGGCCACCACGGGCGCATGGATCTCATCGGCGACGACCCGTACGCCGTACCTGTCCGCCAGCGCCGCGACGGCGGTCAGCTCCTCGGCGCTGTGCACGGCACCGGTGGGATTGTGCGGGCTGCACAGCAGGTACGCGGCCCGCCCGCCGCTCGCTACGGCATGCCGGAACGCCTCCTCCAGCGCGGTGAAGTCGATCCGCAGGTCCCCGCCCAGCGGGGCCTCCACCACGCGCCGGTCCATATGCGTCACGAACTGGTAGAACGGCGGATAGACCGGGCAGTTGACGACCACCGGGTCTCCCGGCCCGGTGATCAGCTTGAGCATCTCGACGATGCCCAGCATCACATCGGGCACGATCGCCGTGCGCTCCACGGCGAGTCCGTCCCAGCCCCACCGGGTCCGGGCGAAGTCGGCCAGTGCCGCGGCGTACGCGTTCCCCGCCGGGTAGCCGGTGTCGCCGAGCGCCACCGCGTCCGTGATCGCCCGGGCGACCGGTGCGGCCAGCGGTACGTCCATCTCCGCCACCCACAGCGGCAGCACGTCCTCCGGATAGGTGCGCCACTTCATGCTCGTACGGCGGCGCAGTGCGTCGAGGGAGAGCCGGTGCAGCGGGTTGGTGTCGTCGGGTGTGTCACGCGGCGCGCTGTCCATGAGGCCAAAATAGGCAGGTTCTCCGGCGAAGGGCAGAGGGGCGGGCTCATCGGGCGAACCTGTGCGCGCCGGGCCGGGCCCCGGCCGGTGCCGGGTGTGCCGCGGCGGTCAGGTGGCGGTGAGGACCAGCGCGGCCTGGTCGTCGGGGGTGGACGGGCCCGCGAAGGCGGTCACCGCGGCATTGATGGAATCGATGAGACCGGCGGCGCCGGAGGACGTGGAGTGCCCCGGGAGGAAGGCTTCGGCCAGGCGCTGCTCGTCGAAGAACTCGCCGGCGGCGGAGCGGGCCTCGGTGATGCCGTCGGTGACCAGGATCAGGCTGTCGCCCGGGCAGAGGACGAGGTGGCAGGGGGAGCCGTCGAATGCGGGGGCGACGCCCAGCAGCAGGCCCGACTGGGCGAGTTGTTCGACCGTGCCGTCGGCGCGGCGGACGAGCGGGGGGACATGGCCGGCGCGGATCAGGTCCAGCGTGAGGTGGGATGCGGAGTGCCGCAGTTCGCCGTAGACGAGCGAGACGAAGACGTCCTCGCCGACGGAGCTTCCGGTCAGCGCGTCGTTGATGGCGGCGACCACGTCCGCCGGGTCGTGCAGCAGCCGCGCGGCGGCGCGGGCGGTGTGGCGGACCATACCGGTGGTGGTGGCGGCCAGGGCGCCGCGCCCGCACACATCGCCGATCATGAGCCCCCAGCGGTTGTCGGGGAGCGGGAAGACGTCGTAGAAGTCGCCACCGACATCGAGCCCTTCGCCCGCGGGGTGATAGGACGCCGCCAGCTCGGCGCCGGGAATCGTGGGCAGCTCGGGAGGCAGCAGACCGGCCTGCAGGTCGCGGGCCAGCTGGACGCGGTCGGTGAACTGGTGGGCGTTGTCGGCGCTGGACGCGGCCCGGCGGGCCAGCTCCTCGGCGAGGGCGATGGCATGGCCGTCCAGGGGCGGGCCGGTGGCCAGAAGGGTCAGTACCCCGAAGGTGCGGCCGCGGGCGCCCAGCGGTACGGACACATATCCGGTGACGCCGGGAAGTGCGGGGCGGCCGCCGCGTGCCACATCGGCGTGGTCCGTCTCCGTCGCGCCGGAGGCCAGTACCCGGACCACCGCCCGCTCGACCTCGTCCTGCATGCCGGGGGCGGCGAGGAGCTCCACGTCGGCCCGGGTGGCGGCGGCCACGGCGATCCGCCGGGTCCGGCCGTCCTCCAGCACATGGACCGTGCACAGCGGCGCCAGGGTGGGCACGGTCAGCCGGGCCAGGCACTGCAGACAGTCGGCGTAGTGCAGCTCACGGGTGATGGCCGTGCTGGCCTCCAGGACGAAGGCCAGGTCGTCCCGGACCGCCTTCTCCCGCTCCTGGGCGGCGCGCTCCGCCTCCATGGCCTGGTGGCGCTCGATGGCCAGCGCGGCAATACGGGCGAAGGCGCCGCTGAGGGCCACGTCCTTGTCCGAGGGAGCCTTGGGGATGCGGTGGTAAATCGCGAAAGTGCCCAGCAGCCGGTCGTCCGTCCCCATGATCGGGGTGGACCAGCACGCCGCGACCTCGGCCCGCTCGGCCAGGTCGCGGTAGTTCTTCCACCGGTCGTCGGTGGCGATATCGGTGACGATCACCGGCTCGCGCAGATAGGCGGCCGTACCGCAGGAGCCGACGTCCGGACCGATTTCGACCCCGTCGATGGCGTCGTTGTAGAAGGCGGGCAGGCTCGGGCCGGTGCCGTGCAGCAGATGCCGGCCCTCGGGATCGATGAGCAGCACCGAGACGATCAGTTCCGGTGACAGCTCCTCGATCGCCCGCGCCATGCCGGTCAGGATGTCGCCCAGCGGGGCGTCGCCCGCGATCTGCTCCAGCAGGAGGCGCTGCTCGGCCGCGAGGAGCTGGGCGTGGTGGAACGCGGTGGTCTCCACCGCGATCACGACCACCCCGTCGATCTCGCCGTACGCGTCCCGGCGGGGCTCGTAGGTGAAGTCGAAGAACCCCTCCCGCTCGGCCCCTGGTACACCGAGCACCAGCCGCCCCGCGCGGGCCCGGTAGGCGGTACCGGTGCGGTAGACCTCATCGAGACGGTCGAGGACGCCCTGCGGGGCCAGCTCGGGAATCAGCTCACCGAGCGGCACATCGATACGTCCACGGTCGCGTCCGAAGGCCTCGAAGAACGCCGGATTCGCCGCCTCCAGCAGATGGGACGGGCCGCTCAGCGCGGCAAAGATCACCGGAGCCTGATCGAAGAGGTCCTCGTACTCCTCGCTCCGGCGAGGCGGGGACCTGAGATGTGTGGTGACCGCGCCGAGGCGATCCGACTGAGTGGACATGACAGGCAACTCTTCCTGCACGCACCGATGCGCGGTCCGTCCTCCTCCCACTCTGGCACACCGCTCCGCGTATTCCAGGCCACGGCCGGAAAGGTCGCCGAGGGGATCCGCTCGGCGACACAGCGGAATCGGCGACGCGGCGACACGGCGGACGGGAAAGCGGCGACGCGGCGGGCGGGGGAGCGGCGACAGGGCGGGCGGGGCGCCAGCGACAAGGCGGGCCGGTGAGCCGGCGACACGGCGAGCGGGGGCGCGGGATCACATCCGACTTCGATGATTCCTCCCGTATTGTCCAGGCGGTCGATTTGCCTCAGGCGTCGAGCGGACGGCCCGCCCCGGTTCCGTATGGACCGGGCCGTTCCACGACCACCGCAAGGAACGCAGTGATCGAACTCGCCCCGGACCAGCTCCCCCCGCTCGCCCGCTGGTTCGCGGCCGGGTCGCCGGGGACGGCAGCGCTGGCCGAACATGTGCCGGCCTCCGGAACCGGCCGCTGGTGGGCCGACCGCGCCCCTGCGCCCCGCGCCCTCGCCGTCTCCTGCGCCGGTCATGTGCTGCTCCGCGGTGACCCGCGCGCCCTGGCGCCGGACGCCCTCGCCGTCTTCGACGCGCACTATGTGCAGGCCCCCGCCGGCTTCCTGCCGGCCCTGAGCGGCGCCTTCGGCCGGATCGTGCCGTGGGAGCGGATGCTGTACGTGCACCAGGTGCCCGTGGCGGCGCCGTGCCCGCCCCGCGGGGTGACGGTGCGCCGGCTGGTGCCCGAGGACGCCGCGGCGCTGGCCGCCCTCGCCCCGGACGCGGCGTGGGTCCATGCCAGCTGGGGCGGCCCGGCCGGTCTCGCCGCCTCCGGACTCGGCTGGGCGGCCTTCGGGAAGGACGAGGTCCTCGCCGTCGCCTGTACGTACTTCCACGGCACCGCGTACGAGGACATCGCCTGCTACACCGACCCCGCACACCGCCGCCGGCGCCTCGCCCTAGCCTGTGTGACCGCCCTGTGCCAGGACGTCGCCGGCCGCGGCCACACCCCCAGCTGGACCTGCTCCCGCGACAACCGCCCCAGCCGGCTCCTCGCCTGGACCGCCGGTTTCCGCCTGGCGCACGAGTATGTGCACTACCTCACCGGACAACCGGCGCGGCGCGGTCCGGCGCCGGATGCACCGTCGGATCACCCGGCTGCCGCCGTCCCCGGGGACACGAAAGCGCCACCTCGCTGAGCACCGCGGCGGCGGGGCCCGGACTACGTACGCTGACCTGGCCGTCGCGCCGATGGCTGGACATTTCGCGGTACGACAGGAGCACACGATGGCCGCCTCCGCCCCTGCCGGTTCTCCTTCCGGGGCCACGGCACGGCAGCGCCTGCGCGCCTGGATGCTGGAAGGCCTGGCCGATATGGCCAGGCATCAGAAAGGGCCGCACGCCGGGCCGGTGAGTGCCCACCGGGGACAGCGCTGGTGGCGGGTGATGTGCCTGACCGGGGTCGACTACTTCTCCACCCTCGGCTATCAGCCGGGCATCGCCGCCCTGGCCGCGGGGCTGCTGTCACCGATCGCCACCATCGTGCTGGTCATCGTGACGCTCGCCGGCGCGCTGCCCGTCTACCGGCGGGTGGCGAAGGAGAGCCCGCACGGCCAGGGCTCGATCGCGATGCTGGAGCGGCTGCTGTCCTTCTGGAAGGGCAAGTTGTTCGTCCTGACCCTGCTGGGCTTCGCCGCCACCGACTTCCTCATCACCATCACCCTGTCGGCGGCCGACGCCTCCACCCACCTCGTGGAGAACCCACATGTCAGCAGCGTGCTGCACCACCAGCAGATGGTCATCACGCTGATCCTGATCGCGCTGCTCGGCGCGGTGTTCCTCAAGGGCTTCCTGGAGGCGATCGGAGTCGCCGTCGTCCTCGTGGGCCTCTACCTCGGGCTGAATGTGGCCGTGGTCGTCGCCGGACTGTGGCATGTGGCCACCGCACCGCATGTCGTCCCCGACTGGTCCCATGCCCTGACCACCGAGCACGGCAGCCCCCTGGCGATGGTCGGTGTGGCCCTGCTGGTCTTCCCGAAGCTGGCGCTGGGCCTGTCCGGGTTCGAAACGGGTGTCGCGGTCATGCCCCACATCGAGGGCGACCCCGGCGACACCGAGGAACGCCCCAGGGGGCGGATCCGCGGGGCGAAGAAGCTGCTCACCACCTCTGCCGTGATCATGAGCGTCTTCCTCATCATCACCAGCTTCATCACCACCCTGCTCATCCCGGAGCAGGCCTTCCAGCCCGGCGGATCGGCCAACGGCCGCGCGCTGGCCTATCTGGCCCACGAGTACCTGGGCTCCGCGTTCGGCACGGTCTACGACGTCTCCACCATCGCCATCCTCTGGTTCGCCGGCGCCTCGGCCATGGCGGGCCTGCTGAACCTGATGCCGCAATACCTGCCGCGCTACGGAATGGCGCCCCACTGGGCCCGGGCGGTGCGCCCGATGGTGCTGGTCTTCACCCTGGTCGCCTTCCTGGTCACCTGGATCTTCAACGCCGACGTGGACGCCCAGGGCGGCGCCTACGCCACCGGCGTCCTGGTCCTGATCAGCTCCGCCGCGATCGCCGTGACCATCGCCGCGCGGCGGGCCCGGGAGCGCGGCTGGACGACCGGCTTCGCCGTGATCTCCCTGGTGTTCCTCTACACCACCATCGCGAACGTCATCGAGCGCCCCGACGGCGTGAAAATCGGTGCCTGCTTCATCGCCGGCATCATCCTGGTGTCGTTCCTCTCCCGCCTCGCCCGCGCCTTCGAACTACGCGTCACCAGCGTCGTGCTCGACGAGATGGCCGAGCGGTTCGTGCGCGACATCGCCCACCGCAAGGTCCGGTTCATCGCGAACGAGCCCGACCAACGGGATCTGGCCGAGTACCGCGACAAGGTCAAGCAGATCCGGACCGACAATGACATCCCGGCCGAGGACGACCTCATCTTCGTCGAGGTGACCGTCGGCGACCCCTCGGAATTCGAGAGCGAACTGCGGGTCCGCGGCGAGGTCATGCACGGCCGCTACCGCGTGCTCTGCCTGGAGAGCTCCACCATCTCCAACGCACTGGCCGCGCTGCTGCTGCACGTACGGGACACCACGGGAGCCCTGCCGCACATCTACTTCGAGTGGACCGAGGGCAGTCCCTTCGCCCAGTTCCTCCGCTTCTTCCTCTTCGGCCAGGGTGAAGTCGCCCCCGTCACCCGCGAAGTCCTCCGCGAGGCCGAACCCGACCGCGACCGCCGCCCCCGCGTCCACGTCGGCTGAACGGGCTGCTCCGCCGGCCACGACCGTGGTCACGATGTGGTGGACGGCCGCGGCGTCCGGCGGGGTGCCCTCCCGGCCGGCGAACAGGCGCCGTACCGTGCCTACCTGTCGAGGCGGGGTCCTGCTGCCCCGGGAATGGATCATGGAAGGATGGGGTCGGGCATCGGCGGGGGCCCGGCGCCGGGCAGGGGGCAGCTAATGATCAGCATCGCCATGAGCGCCGACGCGTTGGCGGCCACGCGGTTCGCGGTCTCACCGTTGATGCAGGCCGGAGCGGTGCTGCACCCGCATCGCCCGCAGGCAACGGGCCGTGTCGGCGTGCCCCGACAGCAGGTCGATGGCGCGCTGCAGGATCGGCATCTGCATCTGCTGTCCGCGCTGCGCCGCGAGATCCGCGGTTATGCTCCGGACTTCATGACTCCCGGAGCGGTCGCGGACGGCACGCCGGATCTCGAGGCGGAATTGCATCGGGTCGCCACGACGCCTGCTCCTGTCGTCGCCCGGCAGATGAACCGTATGTTCCGGACCTCGTCCCTGCGGGGGCAGACATCCACTCGTGCGCGTCCCGGTGTCAGGGATTTCCTGGAACGCGGCGAGCGGGCCTTCGCGCAGAAGGCCGCCGACGAGCTGGAGTCGTTCTGGCGTCAGAGCCTCGCGCCCCTGTGGCCCTCCGTCGCTGCCGGCATCGAAGCCGATATCGAGCACCGGGCGGGCCTGATCGCCCGCAGCGGTCTGAGCGCCGTACTGAACTCCCTGCACCGGGACGTCGCCTACGGCTGTGGCGCGCTGCACCTGGAGAGCGAGCACCGGATCGAGGTACCCGGGACCACGGACCTCACGCTCTTTCCCTCGCCAGTGGCGCACAGCTGGCTCGTCAGCGTGGATCCCTGGCAGGAACGCGGCATCTACCTCATCTACCCGACCCGTCGTCCCCATGGACCGGACCGGACCGCCGGCGGAACCGGTCCGCTCCTGGGCAGCGTCCTCGGCCACTCCCGGTCCACCCTGCTGGCCGGCCTCGATCTGCCCCGCACCACCAGCCAGCTCGCCGACCGCCACCATCTGAGCCCGTCGACCGTCTCCTATCACCTCAGCCATCTTCTCCGGGCGGGGCTGGTCACCCGGGCGCGGGAAGGAAGCCGGGTGTACTACCGGCGCACGGTGAACGCCGAGCGGATGTGTGGCGGTCGAGCGGCCTCTGGTGATGGTGTGTCACGGAGCCGTCGTGACACACCGGTTGGTTCTGCTCCCCAGCAGGCGGCCGACCATGAGGGAGTCGTGTCGGCGTAAAGGCGTGCGGCCGCAGGAGTGGCGACAGCCGACGGCTCAGCGTCGGCCCCGTCCCCCGCGACCGTCCTGTCCGCGACCGCTCCGTCCGCGCACCAGCACGCAATCGCCGCACACGGCGCCCGCGGCATTGGGGGCGGCCTGGTAGATCAGGCAGCAACTCCTCCGTGTGAAGCGGCCGTTGTGGGTGTCCAGGGTGTGGGTGTCCCGCAGTTGCGGCTGCCGCAGGAAGGCCAGGGCCGCCGCGCGGGCGGGCTGTTCCAGGCCCGGGGCCGCCGCCGTGATGCCCGTGGCCGCGCCGTTCACGGCCGAGGCCACGTTGCCCCACAGGATGCGCCGGGACACCGAGAAGGGGGCAAAGGCGTCCACCAGGGCACGCACCGGTCCGTCCAGCATGTCCGCGGCGATGGCGCCGGCCGTGCGGGTGTCACCGCCGGCGACCGGGGTCCCCGCCTCCCGGGGCAGCGACAGCCGGAAGGCGCCCCCGAGGGCGGAACCCCACCACAGGTCGCCCAGTGTGAGCGGCCGCGACGGCAGGCCGTGCAGAGCGGCCAGGCCGAGGACCGGTGAGATGACCCGCGCCACCAGGCCCAGATGGGCCACCGATGCGGCCACCCGAGGCGCGACGGCTTCGGGTGGTCGGCCGCTGTTGGCGGCGAGAGAGGCCCGCACCGATGCGACCCGCTCCCGCAGGACGCCGCTCCCTTCCTGCGCCGCCTCGCTCAACGGCCGCCAGGGCGGGCTGGGTTCGGACCCCGCAGCGTGTGTCTCGAAGGCACAGAAGGGCCCGAGTGCCGCCAGGTGTGCCGTCGACGCTGCGGAGGGTTCCGTCATGGTGTGCGGTCCGATTCCTCGATGGGGGGCAGTGGCAGCACCCCGGAGGGGGTGAGGGTGCGGTCGTTCACGGGCGCTGCCGTTCACGTGCGCTGCCGGTAGAGGTCGGTGAGCAGCGCGACGGCGGCATGGGTGGCCGGATGCGGGTCATGGCGTCGCCAGATGAGGTGGACCGCGACGGGTGCGGCGTCCCGGATCCGCCGGAAGACGATGCCGTCGCGCCGGTACTGGTTGACGGTGCTCTCCGGTGTGATCCCGACGCTGCGGCCGGTGGCGATCACCGCGAGCCAGTCGTCGATGTCCTGGGTGTACTCGACGACCGGACGCGTATCGGGGGGCCACAGGTCGGCGGTGGTGGTGCCGGTGCGCCGGTCGATGAGGAGGGTACGGGCGTGGATGTCGGCCAGGGGGATGGCCCGGCGTTTGGCCCAGGGGTCGTCGGCGGCCATGGCGCAGTAGCGGCGTTCCTCGCCGACGACGGCGCTGGCGAAGCGCGCGTCGTCGAAGGTCGTACGGACCACGGCGAGGTCGCACAGGCCCTCCGCCAGGCCGCCGGTGGCGGAGTTGGTGCGGACCAGATGCAGTTCGATGTCGGGATAGCGGGCCGCCCAGCGGCGCTGGTACTCGGCGGTGTGCCGGCCCATGGCCGACCAGGCGTGGCCGATGCGCAGCCGGGTGTGACCGGTGGTGGCCTCGCGGATGAGATTGTCGGCCTCGGCCAGCACCTTCCGGGCGCGCGCCAGCACCTGAACGCCCGCGGTGGTGGGGATGACGCTCCTGCTGGTGCGGTGCAACAGCCGCACGCCGAGGGAGTCTTCGAGCGAACCGAGCGTCCGGGACACCGCGGCCTGTGAGATCCCGAGTTCGATGGCGGCATCGGTGAAGCCACCGGCATCGACGATCGCCACCAGACAGCGCAGATGTCGCAGTTCCATCCCACATCCATAACCACAGCGCATTGATGAGTACGAGCATGCATTTTATGTATGGACGCCCACGGGCGGATGCTGCCGTGCATGAGACGAAGCACGCAAGGCCTGCCGCTCCTGGAGGCCGCTCGTGGGGGACCGGCGGCGCGCTCGGGCCGGCTGGCGGGCGTGGCGATGATGTGCGGCAGCGGACTCGCCAACCAGACCGGCGCCGCGACGGGAGCGCTCGCCTTTCCGGCGATCGGACCGGCCGGGGTGGTGGCCGTACGGCAGTGGGTGGCCGGGCTCGTCCTCCTGGCGGTGGGCCGGCCCAGGCTGCGCTCGTTCACCTGGCGGCAGTGGTGGCCGGTGCTGTGCCTGGCGATGGTGTTCGCCACGATGAACCTGTCGCTCTACACCGCCATCGACCGCATCGGCCTGGGCCTGGCGGTGACCCTGGAGTTCCTCGGCCCACTGGCCGTGGCCCTGGCCGCCTCCCGTCGCCTGGTGGACCTGCTGTGTGCCCTTGTCGCCGGTGCGGCGGTGGTCATTCTGACCCGTCCCCAGCCGACCACCGACTACGCGGGCATCGCCCTCGGTCTGGTCGCCGCCGTGTGCTGGGCGTCCTACATCCTGCTCAACCGCCTGGTCGGAGCCCGTCTGCCCGGTGTCGAGGGCTCCGCCGCGGCCGCCGGTGTCTCCGCGCTGCTCTACCTGCCCGTCGGGATCACCGTGCTCGCCCACCACCCGCCGAGCGCGAGCGCCCTGGGATATGCGGCCACCGCGGGCATCCTCTCCTCGGCCGTACCGTTCCTCGCCGACCTGCTCGCCCTGCGCCGGGTCCCCGCACGGTTCTTCGGGATCTTCATGAGCGTCAATCCGGTCCTGGCGGCACTGGTCGGCCTGGTCGTCCTGGACCAGACCCTGGAGGGGATCGAGTGGCTGGCCGTCTCCTCGATCGTGGTGGCCAACTCCGTCAGCATCCTGGCCGCCGGTCCGCGCCCGGCGCCCCCTCCGGTCAGGCGTGGCGGCACGGCGCTCCCGGCCCCCGCGACGGCCCCCGCCCCGGCAACGCTCCCCGCCCCCGCGGCGGACTCCACCACTCCGCACGGCACACCGGCCGGTGCCCCCGCGCGGTGTGAAGCCCGCTGAGCCGCTTGCCCCTACCTCGGGCATCGGTGCAGTTCAGAGGCGTGGGTGACGGGACCCGGGGCCGGGGGAGCGGGATCTCCACGGCTCCGGGGTGCCGTGGAGCGCGGTGCCGGCCCGCCCGCCGCGAAACCTCGGCCGACCGGCTCTAACCTGGGGGAATGGGCAGTGACTTGCTCACACTGTTCCTCTGCGGTGACGTGATGCTCGGCCGCGGTGTCGACCAGATCCTGCCGCACCCCGGGGATCCGGCGCTGCGGGAGGGATACGTCCGGGACGCCCGTGCCTATGTCGAGCTGGCGGCGGCGAGGAACGGCCCCATTCCGTGTCCGGCCGGTTTCTCCTGGCCGTGGGGGGACGCGCTGGAGGTGCTCGACGACGCGGCGCCCGCCGCCCGGGTGCTCAACCTGGAAACCAGCATCACGCAGTACGGCGGATTTGCACCCGAGAAGGAAATTCACTACCGGATGAACCCGGCGAACCTGCCCTGCCTGGCCGCCGCCCGCCCCGACGTCTGCGTACTGGCCAACAACCACGTCCTGGACTTCGGCCGCCAGGGACTGGCGGAGACCCTCGGCACGCTGGCGGGCGCGGGGCTGCGGACGGCGGGGGCGGGAGCGGACCCCTGTGCGGCGCGCCGCCCGGCGATGGTCCCCGTCGCGGACGGCCGCCGGATCCTGGTGTTCTCCTTCGGAATGCCGTCCAGCGGTATCCCGCGGGACTGGGCGGCAGCCGGGAGCCGCTCCGGGGTCGACTTCGTGGCCCGGCCCACGCCGGCCGCCGCGGGCGAGATCATCGGGCGGGTACGGCAGCTGAAACGGCCGGGAGATCTCGCGGTCGCCTCCGTCCACTGGGGCCCCAACTGGGGCTACCACGTCACCCGTAGTGAGGCCGGCTTCGCCCACGCCCTCCTGGAGGGCGGTGTGGATGTCGTCCACGGGCACTCCTCGCACCACCCCCGCGCCCTGGAGGCGTACCGGGGGAAGCTCGTGATCCACGGGTGCGGCGACTTCATCGATGACTACGAGGGCATCACCGGCTACGAGGCGTACCGGGACGACCTGCGGCTGCTCTTCCTCGTCACGGTGGACCCGGACACCGGCAGGCTCCACGACGTGCGGATCATCCCCCTGCAGTCCCGGCGTATGCGGCTGCGGCACGCCTCGCCTGAGGACTCCCGGTGGCTGCAGGGGCTCCTCGACCGGATCGGCTCCGGCTTCGGGCCCTGCGCCGCCGAGCCGGACGGCGCGCTCACCCTCCGTCCGTCCTAGGGGGATAGGTGGCGGCCCCGGTCGCCCTTTCGGCGTTCCAGCAAATTCGCAGCAAACGTGCATTTCTCATGGGTTCTTCGTGACAGACATGACTGTTTCTGCCTCCTTGCGCCGTGACAGCGTCATCCCTGTCACCAGCCGAGGGAGAGCGATGAACAAGGGTTACGCCGTCTTCTGCGACGCCGACCGCCAGTTCTACGACGCTCCCCACCGCATGCCCGCAAGCAGCAAGGGCCGTGGCGCGCAGTACGCGACGCTGAACCGGGACCTGCCGGAGGGCTGGCAGCGCCACCGCTCCGGCGACTGGCTGGCATTCCGCCCGCTGGACCGCGAACTCCCCAGCCAGGGCTGGAAGATCCATGTCTCGGCCTGTTTGGACAACGCCGAACGAGTATTGGCCAAGGTCTGGGACTACTGCGTTCCGCGCTCGGTCGCCTTCAAGTGCATGCCGAGCCGCTATCTGCTGCACATCCGCAACGCCAAGTACGCCGACCGCGGCGCCAGCGGAAAGTTCCTCACCATCTACCCGGCCGATGAGGAGCAGTGCCACCGCATCGCCGAGGAGCTGGGCGACCTGCTGGCCGGCGAACCGGGACCGTACATCCTCAGCGATCTGCGCTGGGGCGCCGGTCCGGTGTATGTGCGCTACGGCAGCTTCACCGAGCGGCACTGCTACGACGACAAGGGCGAACTCCGCCCCGCGATCGAGGACGGCCAGGGGCAGCTGGTCCCCGACCGCAGGGAGCCCGCGTTCCGCGTCCCCGAGTGGGTCACCCTCCCGGAGTTCCTCCAGCCGCATCTGGACGCGCGCTCCGCCACCACCGTCACCGACCTGCCCTACAAGATCGAGCGGGCGCTGCACTTCTCCAACGGCGGCGGGGTCTACGTCGGCCGGGATCTGCGGACGGACCAGCAGGTGGTGCTGAAGGAGGCACGGCCGTACGCCGGGCTGGCCGCCGACGAAGCGGACGCCGTGGCCCGGCTGGCCCGCGAGCGGGACGCGCTGCAACGGCTGTCCGGACTCGGCTGCGCCCCCGAGGTGCTCGACTGGTTCACCCTCGGCGACCACACCTTCCTGGTGCTGGAGTTCATCGAGGGCCGGCCGCTGAACAGCTTCTTCGCGCACCGCCACCCGCTGATCGAGGCCGATCCGAGCCCCGAGCGGCTCGCGGAGTACACCCAGTGGGCCATGCGCGTCCACGGTCTGGTCGCCGACGCGGTGAAGGCGATCCACTCCCGTGGCGTCGTCTTCAACGATCTGCACCTCTTCAACATCATGATGTCCGAGGACGAATCCTCCGTCGTGCTCCTGGACTTCGAGGCCGCTTCCGTCGATGACGCGTCCAGCCGCCAGGTGATCGCCAACCCGGGCTTCGTCGCCCCAGCGGACCGCCGGGGCTTCGATGTCGACCTCTACGCCCTGGCCTGTCTGCGCCTGGCACTGTTCCTCCCGCTCACCAGCCTCTTCGCGGTGGACCGCGGCAAGGCGGCACATCTGGCGGAGATCGCCGCCGCACAGTTCCCGGTGCCCCGCGACTACCTCGACGAAGCGGTGGCGGAAATCCTCCGCGGCCATCAGCCGGCGAGCACCACCGGCCGTACGGGCCGGCCCGGGGGAGCGGGCTACTTACCCGTAGCCCTCGGCGACTGGCCGCATAGCCGCGACTCCATGGTCCGGGCCGTGCTCGCCTCGGCCACACCCGACCGGGAGGACCGCTGCTTCCCCGGCGACATCGCCCAGTTCTCCACCGCGGGCGGAGGCACCTGCTTCGCCTACGGGGCGGCCGGGGTGCTGTACGCCCTGGCGGAGACCGGCGCGGAACGCTGCCCGGAGGCGGAGGAGTGGCTGCTGCGGAGGACGAAGACCCCCGCGTCCGGCAGTCCGCTCGGCTTCTACGACGGTCTCTCCGGCGTCGCCTGGGTCCTGGACCGGCTCGGGCACCGGGACCGGGCCCTGGACCTCGTCGACACCCTCGGCACCCAGCGCTGGCAGGACATCGCACCCGATCTGCACAGCGGACTGGCCGGTCTCGGCCTGGCGCTCGACTCCCTGGCCGGTTCCACCGGCGAAAGCTCCCTCGGGGAGCGGGCACTGCACTGTGCCCAGCTCGTGGCCGACAAACTCCGGGCCGCCGCACCACCGGCCGAGGGCGGCGCACCCCGCGCCGGACTGCTGCACGGCGACAGCGGAGCGGCACTGCTCTTCCTGCGCCTGTACGAGCGCACCGACGACCCCGCGCTGCTCGACCTGGCCGCCGACGCCCTGCGACGGGACCTGGCCCGCTGCGTGCGCGGCGCCGGGGGCGCCCTCCAGGTCAACGAGGGCTGGCGCACCATGCCCTACCTCGGTGCGGGCAGCGTCGGCATCGGCATGGTGCTCGACGACTTCCTCGCCCACCGTCCGGACGACGAGTTCGAACGGGCGCGGCACGAGATCGTGCAGGCGGCCCAGGCCAAGTTCTATGCCCAGCCCGGCCTGTTCCGCGGTGCGGCGGGCATGGTGCTCCACCTCGCCCGCACCACGGCCGGCGGCCCCGGCACCCATGCCGCCGACCTCCGCCGCCAGATCGACTCCCTCGCCTGGGGCGCCGTCCCCTACCAGGGGCATCTGGCCTTCGCCGGGGAGCAGATGATGCGGCTCTCCATGGACCTGAGCACCGGCACCGCCGGGTGCCTGCTCGCACTGGGCAGCGCGCTGCACGACACACCCGTGCACCTGCCCTTCCTCCCGCCGCCCAGGCGGCCCTGAAGCCGGCCCCGTCCGGGGCCGATCGAGAAACACCCCGTCCCCATCAGAGAGGAACCATCATGTCCCTTCTTGACCTGCAGACGATGGAAACCCCCAAGGCCGAGGCCACGGAGGAGCTCCACACCGGCAGCCGCGCGAGCCTGCTGCTCTGCGGCGACAGCAGCCTGAGCGTCACCACCTGTAACTGACTTCCCGTCGCTAAGGGACCTCGGTTCCCGTAGCGCGTGAGTCACGGCGAGCCCCGGGTGGCCACACCGCCCGGGGCCTGCCGCTGCCGCCCGTATCCGTCCCTTGGAGGCGAGGTCCCACCCCGTATGCCCCGCACCCCCGGGCCCTCCTCGCCCCCGCCGGCCGCCCGGCCCGGACCGGACACCGGTGTCCGCTCCGTACTGACCGGCGCCTTCCGGCACAGCCCCGTACGCGCCGTCGCCGTCTGCCTCTTCAGCGTGGCCTCCGCGGGTGCCGCCGTCGCGCTGCCCGCCGTCCTCGGCCACACCCTCGACCTCGTGCTCGGCGCACGTCCTGGCCTCCACGGCGCCCTCGTCCTCTGCGCCGTACTGCTGACCGCGGAAGTGCTCCTCGACGCGCTGGTGGCACTGACCGGCGGCGTCACCACCGCCCGCAGCACCGCCTGGCTCCGCCGGCGCGGTATCGACCATCTGCTGTCCCTCGCCCCGCACCGCGTCGCCGACCGCTTCACCCCCGGTGACCTGGTGACCCGACTCACCGGCAATGCCGCGGACGCCGGGACCGCACCCACCGCCGCGGCCACCGGCCTCGCCGCCCTCATCACCCCGGTCGGCGCCCTGATCGCCCTGGCGCTCACCGACATCTGGCTGGCCGCCGTGTTCCTCGCCGGGCTGCCGCTGCTGACCCGGCTGCTGCGCGCCTTCGCCCGCGGCTCCTCCGACAGCGTCCGGCGCTATCAACGTGTCCAGGCGGACATCGCCACCCGGCTCGTCGAGGCACTCGGCGGCGCCCGGACCGTCGCCGCGGCGGGTACGGCGGGGCGGGAGCGGGCCCGGGTCCTCGCGCCGCTTCCCGAACTGGGCGCGCAGGGACGGCAGATGTGGCAGATCTACGGACGCGCCGTGGTCAGCAGCAGCATCCTGGTGCCGCTGCTGACCACCGCCGTCCTCGCCGTCGGGGGAATCCGGCTGGCGTACGGCAGCCTGTCCGTCGGCGAACTGCTGGCGGCCTCCCGGTACGCCGCCCTCACCGCCGGGCTGGGCGGAGTGGTGGGACAGCTCAATGCCCTGGTGCGCAGCCGCGCCGCGGCCCACCGCACCGGCGAACTCCTCACCCTGTCCCCACCCGTCCACGGCACCACGCCCCTGCCCGCCGACGGCCGCGGCCGGCTCGAACTGCGTGCGGTCACCCTCGTCCGCGGTGGTGCCCCCGCGCTGCGCGGTGTCGACCTGGTGGTGCCCGGCGGCACGACCATGGCGGTCGTCGGGCACTCGGGGGCGGGCAAATCGCTGCTCGCCGCCGTCGCGGGCCGGCTCACCGACCCCGACAGCGGGCAGGTGCTGCTGGACGGCGTCCCGCTCCACGAGGCCGATCCCGCACAGCTGCGCCGCGAGATCGGCTACGCCTTCGAACGCCCCGCCCTGTTCGGCGCCACCGTCGGGGCGGCCATCGGCTTCGGCCCTTACGAACCCCCGGCCCACGCGATCGAGGGCGCTTCCCGCGCGGCCGGTGCGGACTCGTTCGTCCGCCTCCTTCCGGACGGATACGCCACACCGCTCGACCGCGCCCCGCTGTCCGGCGGGGAGGTGCAACGCCTCGGCCTGGCGCGGGCGTTCGCCCATGCTGGCCGGCTGCTCGTCCTCGACGACGCCACCTCCAGCCTGGACAGCGTCACCGAACTCCATGTCCGCCGGGCTCTGGTCCATGACGTACGGACCGGCAGCAGACTGCTGATCGCCCATCGGGTCTCCTCCGCGGCCCGCGCCGATCTGGTCGCGTGGATGGAGAAGGGCCGGCTCCGCGCCGTCGCCCCGCACGACCGGCTCTGGGCGGACCCCGACTACCGGGCGGTGTTCGCCCACACCGACGACGAGGACACCCGGACCGCCTCATGACGACAGCGACGGCACGACTGCTGCCCCGGGCGAGGCGCTTCCTCCGCCGCCGGACCCGCGTACTGCTGCTGCTGGCAGGCTGGTCACTGCTGGAGTCCGCCCACACCTTCCTCGGCGGCTACGGTCTGGCGAAGGCCCTGGACCAGGGCTTTCTGGCCGGCCACACCGGCGTCGGGCTGGCCTGGCTGGGCGTCACCGCACTGGCCGTCGTCGTCGGCGGCCTGGCCGGCCGGGGGGTCTTCCGCGGCCTGGCCGACCTCGTCGAGCCGCTGCGCGACAGCCTGATACGCCAGGTGGTGTCGCGGTCGCTGACGCAAGCGGTGGCGCACCCGGCCCGCGCGGCGGACAGCGCCGTGGTCTCCCGGCTGACCAACCAGACCGAGATCGCCCGGGACAGCTTCGCCGGGCTGGTCCTGGTCGCCCGCTCCTTCGTGTTCACCGCGGCCGGAGCGGTGCTCGGACTCCTCTCCCTGGCACCCCAGTTGCTGCTGATCGTGGTGCCTCCGCTCGCGGCCGGGCTGCTGCTCTTCCTGGCCACCCTCCGGCCGATGGCGGCCCGCCAGCGCGCCTTTCTGCAGGCGGACGAGGACCTGTCCACACAGTTCGGCGCCGTCGCCGAGGGGCTGCGGGACGTGGTGGCCTGCGGCGCACAGCAGCAGACCGCGGCGCGGGCGTACGGCCTGATCGAGGACGAGGCCCGTGCGGCACGGCAGTTGGCGCGCTGGGCCGCCGTCCGCTGTCTCGCGCTCGGCCTGGCAGGCCAGCTGCCGATCCTGTTGCTGCTGGTCAGCGCGCCCTGGCTCCTACGGCAAGGGCTCACCCCCGGCGTCGTGCTCGGCGCGCTGGCCTATCTGACCCAGTCCCTGCTGCCCGCACTGCACACCCTGATGAACGCCCTGGGATCGGCCGGCACCCGCCTGCTCGTGGTCCTGGACCGGCTCACCGCCGGCCCCGGCCCGGATCCGGATCCGGAGAGCACCACCGTGCCGGATCCGGAGAGCGCCACCGACCCGGATCCGGAGAGCACCACCGCGCCGGCCCCCACCACCCCTCCGGACCCCGCGCCCCTCGTGCCCGTCCCGCCCGGCGGCCCCGGAGTGCACCTGCGTGCCGTCACCTTCGCCTACGGGCCCGCCGCGCAGCCCGTGCTGCACGACCTCGACCTGACCGTCGAACCGGGCGAGCACCTCGTCGTGGTGGGGCCGAGCGGCATCGGGAAGTCGACCCTGACCGCTCTCGTCGCCGGTCTGCTCGCACCCGGCCACGGCGAGATACGTGTGGCCGGCCGGCCGGTCCGCGCACGGTCCGGACCCGATCCGTCCCTGCTGCGGGTGCTCATCCCGCAACAGGCCTACGTCTTCTCCGGAACCCTGCGCGAGAACCTGCTCTATCTCTGCCCCGACGGCGCCTCAGCGTCCGCCCTGGAGGCCTCGTCGGACGCCGTGGGCCTGGACCCGCTGGTGCGCAGGCTGGGCGGACTTGACGCTCCGCTCGACCCGGGCGTCCTGTCCCAGGGGGAGCGCCAGCTGATCGCACTGGGCCGGGCCCATCTGTCACCCGCGCCGCTCGTCCTGCTCGACGAGGCGACCTGCCACCTCGATCCGGCGGCGGAGATGCGGGCCGAGCGTGCCTTCGCGGAGCGTCCCGGAACGCTGATCGTCGTGGCCCACCGGATCACCTCGGCCCGCCGGGCCGACCGCATCCTGGTGCTCGACGGCGTCCGGGCCACCTGCGGCACCCATGACGAACTGCTCGAACGCTCGGCCCTCTACCGCGATCTGGCGGGAAGCTGGCAGCCGGATGCCCTGCCTGCCCCGGAAGCTCCGGAGTGTGCTGAGCGAATATCCGCAAAATCCCGCTATCTCAGCTGACCACGGGATTTTGCGGACACCCGGCCCTAGAAGGTGTCTCCCTCCTAGACCCAGCCCGCTCCCTGCGATATCCGTATCGCATCGACCCGGTTCCGGGCGCCGGTTTTGCGATTGATCGCCGCCATGTAATTACGCACCGTCCCACTGCTCAGATGCAGTTCACGGGCGATCTCGGAGACGGAGGCGCCGCCCGCGGCGAGCGACAGCACGCTTAACTCCCGTGGTGTCAGCGGCATGTCGGCGGCCTCAAGGAAATCCGGCGTGAGCGAATGGTCGACATAGCGCTTCCCGGCGGCCACCAGGTTTATGGCGTGCAACAGCCGGGCCGGCGGCGCGTCCTTGTCCACGAAGCCCCGCGCCCGGGCGGCGATGGCCCGGCGCAGGGTGCCGGGACGGCAGGCGCTGGCCAGTACCAGCAGGGCGCATCCAGGGCCGCCCGGCGGGTCCGCCGACGACACCGAACCCGCGCAGTCGACGTCCACGACGCACACCTGCGGCCGGAAGGAACGGGCTCGCCCGGGGGCACTTCTCCAGCAGGCGGCGACAGCGTCGATACCCTCCTCGTCGCGCAACAGCGCGGTGAGCGCCGAGCGCAACAGCCGCGTTTCGTGCACCACCAAGACCCGGATCACGTTCGTCCCTTCGTTTCTGCTTCTGCTGTCTGTCCCCGTTGCCGAACAGCCGCCCGGGAAACAACCGGCGATGCGGCGACAGTTACCCCATGAGCCCCTGTCGCAGCACTCAGTTTCAGCCCCGAACGGTGCACTGCAGAATTGTCACTGCTGTCATTCCCGCCAGATGGAGTTTCACCGGAGATGACCGGAAACCGCGTCATCGGGCCCGGATGATGCCGCCTTCATTCCTTGCGAGGATGACGGGACTCCACAATTCGTGTGCCGGCCGGTGCGTGCCGGCACACCCGTCGGCCAGTGTGCGGGCAGAGGGGACACGGCCGATCGGCGGTCGTCCGGCGGGCGGCGGTGTCGTAGGAAGTTCACACATCAAGGGGTCGGATTCCGGAAAGCGTAGCTGAGGACAGGCGGAACATTCCCGCCATCTTTGTGATGGCCTCTTAGCGGGTTGTTTCCTGTGTTTGGTACGGGTGTGACGCACGTGTCGGGTGATATCCGCTAGGGGGCGCGCGGAATTGTCGCGCGCCCCCCAGGGAGAGATTGCTCAGGGCAGCACGGTGTCGAGGAAGGTATTGGAGAACACCCGTGCCGGGTCATAGGAGTTGAGGGTGTCCCGGGCGGTCCGCCAGCCGTCGAACGCGGCCGGTACGGTGCCGCCCAGCGTGGCGGGATCCCGCCACGGCCCGCCGTCCGTGTACGCCCAGCCCTTGGACCACTCGGGGCGCACGGTCGCATACGACCCGTTGTAGGTCTGCCAGATCCACTGCTCCAGCTCACGGAAGAACGGGGCCGCGCCGGGCGTGCCGGGATAGGTGGCGAAGTCCAGCCACACCACGGTGTCCCACTCGGGACGGTCCGGACGGGCCCGGGCCGGGGACAGCAGGGGACCGTCGACCGGGTCCGTACCCGTGATGCGCAGCTCGATCGGCCCATTGACCGGGTAGGAACCGCGTCCCTGATGAGCCGTCAGCACGCTCTGGTAGCGGGCGTAGAAGTCATTCACCACGCGCTGCACATTCGCCCGGGAGGTCAGGACCGCCCAACCCGCCTCGACGATCCGCAGGGTCGTGGGTTCGACGTACAGCAGGCTGTTCTTCGACCAGCCCCAGACGTCCCAGGTGCCGGTGACGATCAGCCCGGAGCCGACGATGGACATGGCCAGCTTGGTGAAGGCGGGCGTCTTGTCGCCCCCGCCCGCCGCGATCTCCCCGAGCAGCCGCGACATCTCCTCGGTGACCCGGTTGGCGAAGGTGTAGGCGTACGGGGTGTCGATCTGCCTGGCGAATACCGGCTTGGTGGGCGCCACACTCCACACCTTCAGCCACGGCACATCGGTGAACGGGAACCAGATCGCCTCGATGCGCCCGGTGCGGTCCAGGTAGGAGCTGATCGTGCGACCGCCCGTACCCGGGGGGCCGAAGACGGTGCCCACGTTCACGTCGTACCAATTCTGGCAGCGCAGCCGGGTGTTGGCCGCGGCGGTCAGCGTCACCTCGGTGACGAACGCGCGGCCCAGGTGGACGAGGAAGGCCCGGATGTCCGGGTCGGAGCGGGCAAAGGTCTTGAGCACATAGCGGCCCTCCGCCGCGCTCCAGACCACCGCGGTGAGCGAGGTGACCAGGGAGCTCAGGGTGCCGAAGCCGGAGCCCGCGGGCGGGTTCTCGGTGGCGGTGGGGACCCCGGTGCCATGGCCGCCGATCGCGAGCACGCCGCCGATGGTGAGGTCCCCGGGTGCCGTGGTGGTGGCGAGGCCGAGCCCCGACTCCTCCAGGCGGGCGAGGATACGGTCGAGGGTGGCCCCCGCCTGCGCGGTGACGCTCCCCGGGTTGCCACCGCGCACAGTGACCGCGGTGAGGTGGGAGGCGGTGTCGACGATGACCGTACGGTTGGTGTCGGCCCCGGCGGGCACCACCAGCGGCGACCAGGTGTGGCCCTTGCCCCGGGCCCGTAGCCGGTAGCCGTGCTGATGAGCCCAGTTGGCGAGGGTGACCACATCGTCGGGCGTACGGGCCGACGCCGTCCAGACGCCCTCGATGACGATCTCCAGCGACCAGTTCCGGAAGGCCTGCTGGGCGAGTGGAATGCCCGCGGGAAAGCCGGGCGGAGGGGTGAGAGTGGCCGCGGCGCTGCCCGCGGGGATGCGATGAGCGGGCTGCAGCCCGGCCGCCGCCGCAAGTCCCGCGGCGGCGGCACCAGTCAGTAACGAACGGCGGGTGAGGGAGGTTCTGCGAGCGCTGTCGTCGGACATGGCTGTCCTTCCGGCACGCGGCGCGCCGCCCCGTTGCACCGCGCACGGATCGTAGGGGTGAGACCGTACGAGCGCCCCGGTGCGGTGGGGGTGTGCCGGAAGGGTAAGGTGACGGTTCATCAGTTGCAATGCCCGTGCGGCGGACGGCGAAAGTGGCCGGTGGAGCTCTCCGGATCAGCCGGCGTCGTGGCGGGGCAGCAGGGATCCCAGCGGGCCGAGATCGAGATTGAGATCCTCCATCGTCAGCCCGTAGCGCTCACAGAGTTCCGCCATCCGGTCCTGGAGAATCATCAGCGTCAGCCCGACCCGTTCCTCCTGCTCCTCGCTCAGATCTCCTTGGTCGACGCGGTGCAAGGCGGTCCGCTCCATGAGCTGCCGCAAGAGCTCCACGATCGTCAGCACCAGCTTGATGAGATCGCGCTCCACCGTCTCCGGATCGGTCCTCAGCCGCTGGGCCAGCGCGCTGCCCTGCCCCTGCGGCGGCTCATCGGCCTGTGTCGGCACCAGGTCGAAAGCCCGGGCCGCGGCCTGCGCCACCTCCGCGAAGGCAGGCTCCACGGGTGCGGCCGCTTCATTCGTCATGGGCTATTCCTCGTCGTGGGCGATATAAGTCATATTGGTGATACGGGCGATTCTCATCGGGGGAGTGGAGGCAATGGACAACTGCCGGGCCGGACAACGGTGTTCAGGCCGGACGGACCCGCACGCCGGGGTCTCACCACGGCGCCGGACCGTCGGGTGTGATCGAGCGAATGACGGCCCGCAGATTGATATGCACCAGATCCACGTCGGCGATGGACAGCACCACATCTCCGGTCAGCACCGCGCCACCGTTCAGGAGACGGTCCAGGAGATCGATGAGAGCGATCTGCCGCCCCGCGAGAGGCTCTTCCGCGGAGCGGTCCACCAGGTCTCCCGGGTCCCCAGGGTCTCCCAGGTCTCCCAGGTA
This sequence comes from Streptomyces sp. G7(2002), assembly GCF_028870195.1. Lineage (NCBI taxonomy): Bacteria > Bacillati > Actinomycetota > Actinomycetes > Kitasatosporales > Streptomycetaceae > Streptomyces > Streptomyces sp. G7(2002). Next base: position 1,038,302 of record NZ_CP102609.1, on the reverse strand, counting down.
CGAGACCTCGGCACCCGCCGCCTCCCGGGCGTCACCCTCCATCACGCACTCCGGCTTTCCGCGGGCGGGGTCGCGAAGGAGTACGGGGCCCAGGGCCCGGTGACCTCGACGCGTACGCCGGGGACACCGTCGGCCATCCCCGCCAGTGCCCGGTGGAATTCCCGGATACGGTCCGTGGGCACCAGGTAGGCCTCGTTGGCGATGTTCTCCCCCGCGCCGGACGCCAGTTCACCCTGCTGCGGGCGATGGACGACCCGGTCCCTGGCAAGGGCGGCCACCCGGACCCGTACGTCGTCGGCGAGGGCGCCCGCCGCTCGATAGGCATCGCGCTGCGTCCGGCGTTGGGCCCGGCGCTGCTGCAAGTAGGCCCGGCCGGGGCTGACCGGGGAAGCAGCGGGGTCCGGACCGTCGGGGGCGGGCGGTGGTTCCGCGGCCGTGGCGCGCGGGTCCGCGTACACCTTCACCCCCAGCTCGGCATGGCCTTCGAGCCGGGAGAGCAGCGCGTCGAATTCCGCGCCACGCTCCCGCAGCATGGACCGCACCCGGTCGTCGTCCAGATACACGGTGGCCAGCCGCATGGGGAGCACTGTCGTGCCGGTGTGGGCGGCCTCGACGACCGTGTGGTGGGTACGTGCGATCTCCTCCAGCTCCGTCAGATTCTCCAGCTGCGCCTTCATGCCCTCGGTGCTGAAAGCGTCGGCCGGGACGGAGGAGACGAGCGCCGTGAGGGGACCGGCGGTGACCGTCCGCAGCCGCCCGTCCCGCAGCCCGGTGAGCCGGGGAGCCGCCGTGCCGAGACCGGTGCCCGCCCGGCCGATGGCGTAGACGTACGAGCTCCAGAGGGGACCGGACTCCCGCTGCTCGGTGGGCAGGCGGAGCGGCTGCCGCGGGGCTGCGGCCGTCTCCGCTTCTCCCTGAAGGTGGCTGTTCACCGTTCCTCCTCGTGGTCCGCCCGGCGCCCGTCGGAGCCCTGGCCGGAGCCGATCGCCGCCCGCAGCTCGGCGAGCTCGGCGCGCAGCTGCTGGTTCTCCTCGGCCAGCGCACTGCGGCCGGCCTCCGGCGGGTGCCCGGCGGGCACCTGCTGCGGTGGGCGGGCGCGGGACGAGAGCGAGGGGTCGTGCTCCCACCAGTCGATGCCCATCTCCTTGGCCTTGTCGACGGAGGCGACGAGCAGCCGCAGCTTGATGGTCAGCAGCTCGATGTCGAGCAGATTGATCTGGATGTCGCCCGCGATCACGACGCCCTTGTCGAGGACGCGTTCCAGGATGTCGGCCAGGTTGGCGGAGGACCCTTGCCGGCCGTACGGGGACGGACCGGAGGACGGCCCCATACGGCCGGCCAGTGAATCGGACATGTTCAGCCTCGTCTGTGCGGTGGGGAGAGGTCAGCGGACGCCGGCGGTACGGCGGCCCCGGGCGGGCGGCGCCGGCTCGTCCTCGTCCTCGTCGTCCGCCGCCCGCTCGTCCGGAGGGACCTCGTCCTCGTCGACGGGCTCCACGAGGTCGTCGTCCTCATCGGCCGGCTCGCCGTAGTCGTCTTCCGCGTCCGCGTCCGCGTCCTCGTCCTCGTCGTGCTCCTCGTCGTCCTCGTCGACCGGCTCGCCGAAGTCGTCGTCGCCGCCGCCGTCCTCCGCCGCGAACCTGTCCTCGTCCGCATCGTCCGCCTCGTCCTCCGGAGCGATGCCCTCGTCGTCGAGTTCCTCGGCCTCGTCCGCATCGTCGGCCTCGTCCGCATCGTCGGCCTCGTCCTCCTCGGCCTCGTCGGTCCCGTCCGCATCGGGGCGCCCGTCGTCGTCGGAGCCGGGTTCGGCGTCCTCCCGGTCCTTCTCCGCCTCGACGGCGTCGGCGTGCTCGACCACGACCTCGCCGTCCTGGATCTCGCCCCGCCAGCCGTCGGTGGCCTCGCCGCGCAGCATGATGAATTTGCGGTAGAGCTTGAGGTCCAGCCGGGCCCGGCGGCCCTGGGCGCGCCAGATGTTGCCGGTCTTCTCGAACAGCCCCTTGGGGAAGTACTCCAGCACCAGCAGCACACGCGTCAGGTTGTCGGTGAGGCGATGAAACGTCACCACCCCCTTGACCGTGCCCTTCGCGCCCTCGGTGGTCCAGGTGATGCGCTCGTCGGGCACCTGCTCGGTGACATTGGCCCGCCAACTGCGGGTGGACTTGGCGACCTTCACCTTCCAGTTGCTGGTGGTGTCGTCGGCCTTGTCGACACTGACGACCCCCTTGGCGAAGGTGCTGAACTCCTGGAACTGCGTCCACTGGTCGTACGCCTCGCGCACCGGAACGCCCACATCGATGTCCTCGACGATGGTCACGCTCTTGGACTTTCCACCGCCGCCCTTGCGGCCCTTGCCGAACAGCCCCTTGACCTTGTCCTTGACGGTGTCCTTGAGGTGGGAGGCACCGACGGTCAGCGCCGCCCGCTGCGGCGACTTGCCCTCACCGAGCGCCGCACCGCCCTTCGCCAGGCCGCTCACCAGACCCCCGGCGCCTGCGCCGGGTTCGGCGAGCTTGCCGACGCTCTCGCCCAGCTTGTGGCCGAGGCTGGTGACGGCGTGCTGGGCCCGTGCCTGGAGGTAGCGCTGCAGCTCCTCCTTGAGCTCGTCGGCCGCCGGACTGTGGGTCACCTCGTGCTTCACCTTGCTGAAAGTGGACTCAGCCATTGCTGCCTCCGCGGTCGGCGGCTGTGCGCGCCGCACCGGACGCCTTCTTACGGGCCCCTGAGGCGGCCTTCCGCCCTGAGGAGGCGGCCGGGCGCCCGCGGGACGAGGCGGCAGCGGTCTTTCCCGAGGCCCGCGATGCGCTCGCTGCCGGGCGCCGCGCGGCGGCGGTGCCCGATTTCTTCGCTGATTTCGCGGAGGACTTCGCGGCTGATGTGGTGGCTGACTTGGCCGAGTTGGCCGAGTTGGCCGAATCGGCCGGCTTCGCGGTTGAGGCGCCAGATTTCCTGCGGCGCGGCGCGGGCTCCTCGTCCTCTTCCTCGGCGTCCACAGCGCCCTCGGCGTCCTTGGCGTCCTCGGCATTGGCATTCCCGGCGTCGCCCCGGGCCTCGCCCTCGGGCGCCCGGTCCTCGTCGTCCGCCCCCGCCCGCGGAGCCTCGTCGTCCGGAGCCCGCTCGGTATCGTCGGCCGCGTCACGGCCCTCGGTGAGGGCCGCGGTCCGCTCGTGCAGGGAGTCGGCAAGACCGGACATCCGCTGGGTGAGCGCGGTGCCGGCCGCCGCCTTCGTGGCGTCCACCAGTTCCTTGCGCACCTGGTCGTTCAGGGGGCCCAGAACCGGCGAGTTGGCCACCAGTGTGCCCAACTGCTTCGGATCCAGATTCAGCTTCTTGCCGGCCAGAAACATGCCCAGGCCGATGGCCATCTTGGCTTTCTTCGTGCGCCCCAGTAGGTAGCCCCCGACGAGGGCCACACCTATCTTGGCGTTGCTCATCATCTGTCGTACACCTCAATCTCCCCTGATCAGGAGTCGGTACGTAGTCGTTGCTGGTGGGCCTCCAGCCACTCCAGCCGGTCCAGGAGCTCGTCCTCGCGGGCGTCGAACTCCTCGGGACCGATGCTGCCGTCGAGCAACTGCTGTTCCAGCGCGGCCAGTTGCTCACGGACCGGCGCCGGGTCGTAGTACTCGCGCTCGGCGGTGAGCAGCACTTGGTCCAGGACCCAGACCGTGCCCCGCACCGGGGCCACCGGCAGGGTCAGGAGTTGTGTGAGGAGGCCCATGGCCGGTCTCCTCTCATAGGTCAGACGAAGCTGTACGGCGGCAGGGGGCCGTGCAGGCTGAAGTCGTAGGTGTCACCGCGCTGCCCGGCCTCCTCGTGGACCGCCTCCGAGAAGGCCGCGGCCTTCTCCCGCTCGACGAGGAAGGACGCACTGAGGAAGTGGCGCTTCGTCGGCTCGACGTCCGCGGTGCGCACCGCGGTCCCGGAGAGCCGGGCCACGATGTCCGACCGGGCGCGCTCGTGACGCGCCTCCACCTCCTGCGAGATCAGCTCGCCGAGCGCCACCTTGTCGTCGTAGGCGCCGGGGTTCTCCCGCGTACGGTCGTTGAGCCGCCGTACCTCGGCGGACTCCCGCATGATCTCCCGCAGCAGGTCGTCCTCGTCGCGCGCCACCTTGAGGTGGTACTCACGGCAGCCGTCGACCTCTTCGAGCCGCCGGAGGTAGCTGTCGCGGTCCTGCTCCAGGACGGTGGCCACCTGCGCGTCGTCGGTGCCGACCAGTCCGAAGCGCATCGGCAGGGCGGCGCCGTCGGCCAGCAGACGATCCTGAACGTCCTGGTGGGCGGCTACATCGCGGCGCTTGGCCCGGAGCTGCGGCGGTGCGTCGCTGACCACCGCGCACAGGTCCTTGGTGCGGACGGTGCGCAGCTGCGCCGCGGGTTCGCCGACCCCGCTGATGCCGGAGAGCCGCAGGGGGTGGCCGGCCGCCGTGATGGCGTAGAGGTACGTTCCCATGGCTCAGTCCTCCCGGCGGCGCGCGGTGCGCCGGTTGCTGGCGGCGGAAGATTTACGTGCCGGCCGCTCTTCCTCTTCCGCGGAGTCCTCCTGGCCCTTCTGCAAGGATTCGCTGAATGCCTCAACGGCACCGGTCAGCGCGCCTTTCGACTTTCCTTTGGCGCCACTCTCGGTCGCCTCACCGACCAGATCGGTGAGCTGGCTCGGTGCCTTACGGCCGGATTCCAGATCGAGTCGGTTGCACGCCTCGGCGAAGCGCAGATAGGTGTCCACGCTCGCGACGACGACGCGCACATCAATCTTGAGGATTTCGATACCGACGAGCGAGACCCGCACAAAGGCGTCGATCACGAGTCCTCGGTCAAGGATCAGCTCAAGAACATCGTAAAGATTTCCCGAACCACTTCCGCTGGTCGCGGCGTTGGATTGCTGAATGGCAGTCACGGTCGATCGTCCCTTCCAGGTGACTGGAGCGGGTCATGGGGCCGTGCGTTGTCGTGGTGGGTGCCGAGCGTCGGGGGCTTACTTGTCGATCTGGCCCCGCCCGTATCGGCGGGTCCGCTCGTATCCCATGAGTTGGCCCTGTTCATCGAGGCGGACGCGGTAGGAAGCCATCACGCTCGCGGTGTCCGGCACCCTTTCGATCTCCACCACTTCCACGTTCGCCAACCAACCGTCCTCGGTGGGCTTGAGAGCCGACACCGAGTCGGGCTCACATTGGAGCAGTTGCGCAAGTTGCCCGGAGGCGTGGCGCATTGCCGTGGAGGCGGAGATCCGTTCCGTTCCGCCGCCGTGTGCTTTCTCGCGTTCCGTGTTTTCCTCGGTCGCCATGATCCCGCCTGTCGTGCGTCGTAGGGCTTTCTGTCGAAGTACGGAGGCCGTTTGCTGGCGGTAGAGGATCGCGTGCCCCTGGGACTCGAACATATGCGTAGCCGCGCACATGGGGGAGCAATTCCCGTTCACGCAAGAGCGTCTTCGTCCCGCAAGCCGGGGATCGACGCACAGGTCGACGCGCAGGCCAACGCACTGGCCAACGTGCAGGTCAATGTGTACGGATCGCCGGGCGGATCGGCGCATGAATGAGCTCACCGTCGCGTCATGGACAGCGCAGGACGGCAAGCGAAACAGGGACCGGAACAGGACAGACAGACCAATTCCGAGGTGCGGAAAGGTAATTCAGAGCCGGACGTGAGGCGCCGCGGCGGGCGGTTCGCCCGCGACGGCCACCTGCGCGGGGCGCAGCAGACGGTCGCCGACCCGGTAGCCCAGGCGCAGCACCTCGGTGCACAGGGCCTGCTCCAGCCGGTCGGTGGGGGTGAAGGTGACGGCCTCGTGGATCAGCGGGTCGAACGGGTCGCCCGCCGCGCCGAAGGCCTGCAGGCCCAGCGCCCCGAGCTCGGTGCGCAGTGCCTCGGCGACGCGCCGAAATCCACCGGTGACCTCGCCCTGCTCGGTGGCCTCGGCGAGGGAGTCGAGCACGGGCAGCAGCCGGCTCAGCACATTGGCCACCGCGATCTCGCCGACCGCCAGCCGGTCGCGGTGGACCCGCTTGCGGTAGTTGTCGTACTCGGCCTTCAGCCGCTGCAGGTCGGCGGTCCGCTCCCGGAGTTCGGCGTACAGCACCGCCTCCGGCGGCGTCGGCCGCCCGGCCGACTCGTCATGGCCGGACGGCCTGCCGGTGCCCTGCTCCACCCCTTCGTCCGGGCGGTCGGTGACATCGGGCGGGCCCGGTTCGGGGCGCTTTGCCGGCCCGTGTCCGACGAGGGCCAGCGGGGGGTGGGGCAGGCCGTGGACGTGGGGCGGGCGGTTCATCGTGCGCTGCCCTCCTGCTTGTCGTCGTCGACGATCTCCGCGTCGACGACATCGTCCTGCTCGTCGGCGGCGGCGTCCGACCCGCCCTCACCGGCAGCGGCGCCTTCAGGGCCCGGGGCGGTCTGCGCGCCCTGGGTGTCGGCGTACATGGCCTGGCCCATCTTCTGGGAGACGGCCGCGAGCTTCTCGCTGGCGGTGCGGATCTCGGCGGTGTCCTCGCCCTTGAGCTTTTCCTTCAGCTCGCCGACGGCGGTCTGGACCTCGGTCCTGACCTCGCCGGGGATCTTGTCCTCGTTGTCCTTGAGGAACTTCTCGGTCTGGTAGACGAGCTGCTCGGCCTGGTTCCGGGTCTCGGCGGCCTCGCGCCTGCGGCGGTCCTCATCGGCGTGGTGCTCGGCGTCGCGGACCATCCGGTCGATGTCGTCCTTCGGCAGCGAGGAGCCGCCGGTGACGGTCATCTTCTGCTCCTTGCCGGTGCCCAGGTCCTTGGCCGTGACATGCATGATGCCGTTGGCGTCGATGTCGAAGGAGACCTCGATCTGCGGGACCCCGCGGGGGGCCGGCGGCAGGCCGGTCAGCTGGAACATCCCCAGCTTCTTGTTGTACGCCGCGATCTCGCGCTCGCCCTGGTAGACCTGGATCTGCACGGACGGCTGGTTGTCCTCGGCCGTCGTGAAGATCTCGGAGCGCTTGGTCGGGATCGTGGTGTTGCGTTCCAGGAGCTTGGTCATGATGCCGCCCTTGGTCTCGATACCGAGGGACAGCGGGGTGACGTCCAGCAGGAGGACGTCCTTGACCTCACCCTTGAGCACACCGGCCTGGAGGGCGGCGCCGATGGCGACGACCTCGTCGGGGTTGACGCCCTTGTGCGGGTCCTTGCCGGTCAGCTCCTTGACCAGCTCGGTCACCGCGGGCATCCGGGTCGAGCCGCCGACCAGGATCACATGGTTGATGTCGGCGACCTTGACCCCGGCGTCGTTCACCGCGTTGTGGAACGGAGTCTTGCACCGTTCGAGCAGGTCGGCGGTGAGCTGCTCGAACTGTGAGCGGGTGAGCTTCTCGTCCAGGTGCAGCGGCCCGTCCGCCGACGCGCTCAGATACGGCAGATTGATCGTGGTCTCGGTCGCCGCCGACAGTTCGATCTTCGCCTTCTCGGCGGCCTCCCGCAGTCGCTGGGTGGCCATCTTGTCCTGGGACAGATCGATGCCGTACGCGTTCTTGAACTGCTTGGTCAGGTGGTCGACGATCCGCTGGTCCCAGTCGTCGCCGCCCAGGTGGGTGTCGCCGTTGGTGGCCTTCACCTCGACGACGCCGTCGCCGATGTCCAGCAGTGAGACGTCGAAGGTGCCGCCGCCGAGGTCGAAGACCAGGATGGTCTGGTCGTTCTCCTTGTCGAGGCCGTAGGCCAGGGCGGCAGCGGTCGGCTCATTGACGATCCGCAGCACCTTCAGGCCGGCGATCTCGCCGGCCTCCTTGGTCGCGGTGCGCTGGGAGTCATTGAAGTACGCCGGAACGGTGACCACGGCATCCGTGACGTCCTCGCCCAGGTATTCCTCGGCATCGCGCTTGAGCTTCTGCAGCACCCGCGCGGAGATCTCCTGAGCGGTGTACTGCTTGCCGTCGATGTCGCCGCTCTCCGGGAAGCGCCACTGCGCCTCGCCCATGTGGCGCTTGACCGACCGCGCGGTGCGGTCGACGTTGGTCACGGCCTGCCGCTTGGCGATCTCGCCCACCAGCACCTCACCGCCCTTGGCGAAGCCGACCACCGACGGGGTGGTCCGGGCGCCCTCGGCGTTGGTGATGACCGTGGGCTCGCCGCCCTCCAGCACACTGACCACCGAGTTCGTCGTACCAAGGTCAATACCCACTGCACGTGCCATGGTCTTCTCCTCACCTTGCGGCCCGCTCGCGGAACGGCCCCGCGTAGGCCTCCTCACCTGCTGATATGGGGAGCAAGCCGCCTACTCATCTGCATAGAACGCGCTGACACGCATGTCAAGATATTCCTATTCAAGGCAAAAGTTCGTTTTGCGCCAACCGCTGCCGTGCCCCCGCCGACGGCTGCCCCCGGGTGATCCCGTTCCCGGGACGCGCCCACACCGCGGCGCCTTCCCGGGGCGGCACGGTCCAGTCGCTTCCCGCGCGGCCACGCCGACGCGGGCCGGAGCGCTACCCCAGGGGAGTGAGGCGTCGCGGTGCCGCGCTGCGCGGGCACATGCGCGGTGCGCCCGGCGGATCACCGTCCGGGCGCACCGCGCGGGCGCGCTCACGCCGCGATGTCAGGGGTCGAGGCCCAGGTGCCGAGGGACATCTCGGCGGTGATGCCGGGACCGAAACCCGCCAGCAGACCGCGCTGGCCCTCGACGGCCGATGCTTCGTCGAACATCCTCGCCAGGGCGTCGAGCACCACACCGCTGGCGATGTTGCCGTACTCGGTCAGCGTCGCGCGGCTGAAGCGGAACGCCTCGGGCGGCACCTCCAGGAAGTGGCACAGGTCGTCCAGAATGCGCGGACCGCCCGCGTGGACGATGTAGAAGTCCAGTTCGCCCGCGTCCCATTGGTGCTGCTTCGCGATGGCGCGCAAAGCAGGGGCGAGCGGCTCCATGGTGCCGGGTACCCGCTTGTCCAGCTGGAAGTGGAATCCCGTGGCCCGCACCGCGTAGGAGATCCAGTCCTCGGTGTTCGGGATCAGGTACGAGCTGTTGCGCTCCAGGCGGACGCCGGTGCCGCCGTTGCCCCGGACCACGGCGGCGGCGACCGCGTCGCCGAACAGGCCGTTCGACAGCAGCGATCCCACCCCCAGATCAGTGGGCTGGTAGCACAGCGAGCAGAATTCACACGCGACGATGAGGACATTGGCCTCGGGGTACGCGGTGCAGAAGTCATGCGCGCGGTTGATCGCGGCGCCTCCCGCGGCACAGCCGAGTTGGGCTATCGGCATCTGCCGTGTCTCCGACCGGAAGCCGAGAGTGTTGATGAGCCATGCCGTCAGGGACGGCATCATGAAGCCGGTACAGGAGACGTAGACGATCAAGTCGATCTGCTGTGGCTCCAGTTCGGCCTGGTCGAGTGCCTGGCGCACCACGGCGGGGACACGGGCCTTGGACTCCTCCTCGTAGACCGCGCTGCGGGCGTCGAGCCCCGGGTGCTTGAGCACCTTGTCGATCGGCTGGATCAAATGCCGTTTGCGTACACCGGTGTGCTCGATGAGGCGGAGCACCAGCCGCAGCTGCGAATGATCCTTGTGCAGCCGCCGTGCGAGTTCGAGGGTGTCGTCTTGGGTGATGACGTATTCAGGGACCGCGATTGCAGGTTTGCACAGAACCGCCATGGGATGGGCTCCTTGCAGACTTGTGGTCCGCTCAGGGAATTCCCTGATTTCCCTTTCGGGTCGCTGTCGGCCGGTGGTTCCCGCCGCGGCAACCTGCCCGAAGAACGGGCACGTTGGCCTTGGCGGGAATCGGCGGACTGAAGTGCACGACCCTCGGAGAGAACTGTGAGCGGGCCATCCGTCGAAGAATGAACTCTCCCCGTGCAGGTGGATCTTCTTTCCGACTAGTAACCGTACGCCAGAGCGGTGACTTCTGCATTCTGCGGCGTCGGCACCCTTACCAGGCGACCGGCAGCTCCAGCGGATAGCGCCAGATCGAGGTCGTGTTCCAGCGCACTTCCTCGGCCGGCTTTGCCAGCCTGAGCTCGGGGAAGCGCTCCAGGAGGGCGCCGAGGGCGACTTCCAGCTCCGTGAAGGCGAGCGGGGCGCCCAGACAGTGATGGCCGCCCCAGCCGAAGGTCATGTGGGAGGGCCGGTCCTCGCGTTCCAGATCCAGCTCGTCGGGCCGCTCGAACTTCCGGCCGTCCCGGTTTGCCGTCAGGTAGGAAACGTGCACGATGTCCCCGGCCCGGATCATCACCCCGCTCAGCTCCACGTCCTCGGTGGCGACGCGGGGGATACCGACGCCCTTACGGAAGGGGATGAACCGCAGCAGTTCCTCCATCGCCTGCGGGAGCATCTCCGGGCGGGCCCGCACCATGGCGAGTTCCCTGGGCCGGGTGAGCAGGGTGTAGGCGAGGTTGCCGATCTCGTAGGTGGTGGTGTCCTGGCCGGTGATGAGCAGCACCATGGCCAGGACCGTGAGTTCCTGGTCGTTGAGGAGCTCGTCGCCGTCGCGAGCGGTCGCCAGCGCGCTGATCAGGTCGTCTCCCGGGTGCTGGCGGCGCTTCGCCGTCAGCGTCTTGAAGTACGCGCGCATATCGGCCTTGGCGCGGACGGCGCTGTCCCGGTTCTCGACGGTGACGTTCATCATGGTCCGTGCGTGCCCGCGCAGTTGTGCGCGGTCGGCCTCGGGGATGTCGAGGACCTCGCAGATGGTGGTCAGCGGCAGCGGGGACGCCAGGCTCTCCATCAGGTCGGCCGGGGAACCCTGCGCGGTCATCCGGTCCAGCAGGTCGTCCACGACGTGCTGCGTACGGGCCCGCATGCGCTCGACCTGACGCGGGGCGAACGCTTTGGAGACCAGGCTCCGCAAGCGGCTGCTGGCCGGCGGGTCCATCACGTTGATCGCCTCGTCCTGCACGATCGGCTCGGGCGTCATCCGTGGGAAGTCCCGGCCGATGATGGCACTGCGGCTGAAGCGCCGGTCGGTCGTCACCGTGCGCACATCCTCGTACCGGGTCACGAGCCAGGCCTCGCCCTCCCCGTAGGGCAGCTTGATACGGGCGACCGGTTCCTCGGTCAGCAGACGCTTGAGCGTCGGATCGAATTCCAGTGCCTCGGCGTAGTCGAACGGGCAGTTCCACACGGTAGCGCCGGGTTCCATAATGAGCTCCCGAAGTCAGAGGTGACGAGTGGATTCACCGCCTGTGAAGGCAGAAAATTGGCGCATGTACGCGTACGTACCAGGCCGTCAGCCAGAAACGCGCCAATTCATCCCGGATATCGTAAACACGGGGATGCGGAGGCGGCTTTACCGTCCGATCACGCTGAGGAATGGCGGGTGCTGTGGTCCGCCATTCCCCAGCGAATTGCGACCGGGGCCGGGTGCCCGAAGCGTTGCGCCATAAGGGTGATGTCCCCGCCCGTTCTGTGCGGTGACCACTGTGCTCAGCGCCGCCCCGGGCGCCGCGGGGAGGTCACAGGCCGTGGCGGCGCCCGCCGAGTACGCGTGCGCACACCTCGGCTTCCGTCCGTGCGGCGAACGGCTCCCGCGGTGCCGGGATCCGGGCGCGGTGTGCGGCGACGGCGCGGGCGGTGTCCTCCTTGACCAGATCGCCGTTGATCGACGTGGCGGCGGTGAGCCCGGCGGCAGCGGCCTGGATCACCCCGGCATACGGATCCGTGACATTGCCGGCCACCCACACTCCGGGAATCCGGGTTGCCCCGGCCGGGCCGGCGGCCACGGCACTGCCGAGTACCTGCTCGCCGCCCTTCTGCTCGTCCACTTCGAGGTCGAGCCGGGCCAACACGGCCCCACGTGCCGCGAACCGCGGTGCGACGACCACCGCCCGGCACGGGACGACCCGGCCGGAGTCCAGCCGCAGCCCGGTGAGCCGGTCGTCGGTCAGCTCCACCCCGGTGACCTTGCCGTCGACCACCGCGATACCGCGGGCCGCGAGCTGCTCCCACTGCTCCTCGGACGGCTCCGGCGCGGTGTGCAGGAACAGGGTCACCTCCGCGCTCCACTGGCGGAACAGCAGCGCCTTGTCCACCCCGTTCGGCCCGGTGGCCAGCACCCCGATCGGCTGGTCGCGGACCTCCCAGCCGTGGCAGTACGGGCAGTGCAGCAGCTCACGCCCCCACCGCTGCGCCAGCCCCGCGACCTCGGGCAGTTCATCGACCAGCCCGGTGGCCACCAGCAGCCGTCGCGCCCTCACCCGGGTGCCGTCGGCCAGCGCCACGTCGAAGCCCTCGTGCTCCCCGCCGTCGCCGGTCCGGCGCCGGGCCGAGACGACCCAGCCGCTGACGACCGACCCGCCGTACGCCGCCACCTCCGCCCGCCCCGCCGCCAGCAGCTCCGACGGGGGCGTGCCCTCCCGGCCCAGGTAGTTGTGCACCCGGTCGGCCGGGGCGTTGCGCGGCTCGCCGGCATCGACCACCAGTACCGAACGCCGTGCCCGGGCCAGCGCCAGGGCCCCGCTGAGCCCCGCCGCGCCACCCCCGACCACCACCACGTCATGGTGCGCCTCCGCGGAGAGCGCGGCCGGAATCCGGTCCTTCTTCTGAGTTGCCATCTCTCGTACCTCCGTTCACCGGAGATGCTCGACCGGCCGCGCCGCATTGACAAACATCGTTGCCGAGATGGCAAAGAGGAAGTCCGCCGTCCGGGGCCCGGCCACCGGCGCCGGCCCCTCGCTCAGTGCCCGCGCGTGCCCGGAGCCCGCACCGTGCCGTCCGACCCCTGCCGATCGGTGGCGTGGAGGGTGCCGAGCAGGGAGAGGGCCTCGGCGCTGGGGCTGCCCGGCTCGGCGTGGTAGATCACGAGTTGCAGGCCGGGCGCGCTCCGGACGTCGAAGGCCTGGTAGGTGAGGGACAGGGCGCCGACCTCCGGGTGGCTGAACTCCTTTGCCTCGTGGGTCTTTCCGCGCACGGTGTGGGAGTGCCAGAGCTCGGTGAACGCCGCGCTCGCCGCGGTCAGGCTCCGCACCAGCGCGGCCGGCCGCGGGGCATCGGGGTCACGGCCGACCGCCTGCCGCAGATTCGCCACCGTGGCCTGGGCCGCCCGGTTCCAGCGCGTGTGGAACTGCCGCGCCGCCGGGTCGAGGAACACCATGCGGGCAAGGTTGTCCGCCCGCTCGAAGGGGGAAAACAGCGCCTCGGCCAGGGAGTTGGCGGCCAGGATGTCCAGCGCCGGGTTGAGGACGAAGGCCGGTGTGTGCGGATAACCGTCGATCAGCTGGCGCAGGGCCGGGCCGACGGTCTCCGGCCCGTAGGACGCCGGGCGGTCGTCCGGGACGACACCGGCCAGCCGGCACAGATGCGTCCGCCCGTCCTCGTCCAGCCGCAGCGCACGGCTGAGGGCATCGAGCACCTGCGGCGAGGGGTGGCGTTCGCGGCCCTGCTCCAGCCGCGCGTAATAGTCGGCGTTCATGCCCGCCAGGACGGCGACCTCCTCGCGGCGCAGTCCGGGGACCCTGCGACGCCCGTGGGAGGGCATACCGACGTCCTCGGGGAGGACCTGTGACCGGTGCGCCCGCAGGAACGCCCCGAGTTCGTTGTTCGTCATCCGCCCAACGTAGGGCGTGTCTGCGGGAGGTGCCTGGGTGTGGGGCACCCAGGCACGAGCTGTCCTGGTCGCGGTGCGCTCCGCGGTGGAGGCTCGCCGGTGAAAGCAACTGGCAAAGGAGCAGCCATGACGGAGCACGAGAAGGCCATCCTGATCACCGGCGCGAGCAGCGGCATCGGCGAGGCGACCGCCCGCCGCCTGGCCGCCGACGGTCACCGCGTCTTCCTCGGCGCCCGCCGCACCGATCGACTGGAAGAGCTGTCCCAGGAGATCAGCAACGACGGCGGCACCGCGGCCTTCCGGCGACTGGACGTCACCTCCGCCGAGGACATGCGGTCCTTCGTCGCGGCCGGGCGCGCGGAATTCGGACGGGTCGACGTCCTGGTCAACAACGCGGGGGTGATGCCGCTGTCGCCACTGGAGGCGCTGCGGGTGGACGAATGGGACCGGATGCTCGATGTGAATGTGCGCGGGGTGCTCCATGGGATCGCCGCCGCGCTGCCCGTGATGCGAGCCCAGGGCGCCGGACACTTCGTCAATGTCGCGTCGACCGGGGCGTACGAGGTGGTGCCCACCGCCGCGGTCTACTGCGCCACCAAGTTCGCCGTACGGGCGATCTCCGAGGGACTGCGCCAGGAGTCCGCGGGCGGCATCCGGGTCAGCGTGGTCTCGCCGGGCGTCACGGAATCCGAACTCGCGGACTCCATCACCGATCCGACGGCCCGGGACGCCATGACGGCCTACCGCGCGGTGGCGCTGCCCGCTGCCGCGGTCGCGGACACCATCGCCTTCGCCGTGAGCCGGCCTCCGGAGGTCGAGGTGAACGAGCTGGTCGTGCGCCCGGCGGCCCGCACCCGCTAACAGGGCGTCTCCACAGGGCGCTTTGGCGACAAAGGGAGCGCCACCGGACCCGGTGGCGCTCCCCGCCCCTCCGCCCGCCCGGGACAGCCCTCAGTTCGCCTGCCCCAGGGCATGGCCCTCGCTCGCGGCGAGAACGAAGGGGTGGCCCGCGGGGTCCGCATAACGGCGGGCGTCGTAGGGCCCGCGGTTCTCCCGCGTCTGCAGCGGCCGTGCTCCCAGGCTGACCGCTTCGCGCTCCGCCTCGTCCATGTTGTCCTGCGGGACGAGGAAGTGCAGATGTGCCTGCTGTGAGTCGTCCGGGCGGGGCCAACTGGGCGGCGCCGCGCCCCGGTCCCGTCGTATCGCGAGGTGCACGGTGTCGCTCTCGACGACTTCGATGTAGTCCGGGCTGGTCCCGATCCGCACTTCTCCGCCGAGGAATTGTGCGTAGAAGTCCGCCAGTGCCGCGGGCTCCGCGCAATCCAGTACCAGGACGCTGGTTTTGGCGATGGCCATCCGGTTCCCTTCCTGTCGACGGGCCTCCGCCCGCCTCTCCGGACCGCTACCCCGAGACGGCTCCGACACTCCGCGTGCCGGGAAAGCCGCTTCGCCCGACCCGGCCCGCCCGCCTTGTGGAAGGGCGACGCGCAGACAGCCGGGGGAGTGGTCCCGGCCGATGACGCTACGGGGCAGATCCTTGTTCACGGCGGGCCTGTTCCAGCAGCGTACGGGCGCTACGGGCATGGGGGTGCGCGGCACCGAAGGCACGCTCACAGGCGCGTACCGCTTCCCCGGCCAACTGGACGGCGTCGGCCCAGGTGAGCTTCTCGGGCCTGGTGTGGGGACCCATCGTGCGGTCCAGAAAACGCACCACCGGCGCCGGGAACATCCCCACGCCCCTCGACCGGCTCGCGCCCTCGTCCCGCAGCGAGCGGACCGCTGCCGCCGTCACCTCCGCGTGCACGAGTCGCAGCAGGGCGGCATCCCGAGGGCGGTCCCCTTCGAGTTCCGCTCTGTCCCGGTAGGTGAGGGCGTCATGGACCAGGGCGAAAGCCTCGTGCCACAGGCGCTGTTGTCCCAGCGCGCGGGCGCGGTGCAACTGGGCGAGCAGGCGCGCCGGATGCGCCGCCCCCTGGACCCGCCAGCGCAGGCCGGCCGCCGCATGCAACAGCCGCTCGCACTCGGCGTAGCGCCGCAGCCCGTACAGCGCATCGGCCAGGGCATGCTGCACCTCGGCGATCTGCGTCAGCACATGACAGTCGGCCGGGGAGAGCCGACCGGTGAACGGGCCGTCGGCGTTCTCCCGGAAGATCTCGGCGATGCTCGGGCCGGTGTGCCCGGCAAGCGACAGTCCGCGCCCGCCCGCCTCCCTCTCCGCCCGGTCGAGCACCGGACGCAGCACGGCCTCCGCGTCGCCGAAGTCCCCGCAGCCGACCTGGAGTCGGCCGAGCGCCAGGACGTCCCCGAGCTCCGCCCCGGCGCCCGACGACTCCACGATCCGCACCGCGAACGGCAGCCCTTCCTCGTACCGGCCGGCCGCGGCATACGCGTCCCGGACCCGGCGCGCGACCGTGGCCGCCCGTGACGGTTCCCGGCCGGCACGCCACAGCAGGGCCATCGCATGCGGGGCGAACACGTCCGGTGCCGTACCGTCGGGCGACCGCAGCAGGGCATGGTCGAGCAACGCCGCGGCGTAACCGCACAGTTGCGCGCGCACCTCGTCCGTCAGCTCCCGGGCGGACTCGGCGACGGCGGCGGCGTCCGCCCGCACACAGGGCACCGGGGGTTCACCGGCCACCCCCGCGCGGTCGGTCAGCTCGCGCACCTCGGCCGCCACCCGTTCCGCCGGCAGCTCCGGTATCCGGACCGCGGCGAACGCCTCGGTGGACAGCACGGACAGCGGAAGGGGCGCCTCGTCGAAACACGACAGCAGATGCCGAAGGGAGAGCCGGGGCGCCGTCCTCGGCGCGCGGTCGTCGCCGTGCTGATGGGTGATGTGCAGATCACGGGCGGCCTGGTAGATCCGTGCCTGGTCGTGCGCCTCGGCTTCCCAGGACGCCCCGTCGCTCATGACCCCTGTACCCGCATATCGCGCCCGGCCTGGTAGATCCGGGAGCTGCCCTCCGCGCGCGCCTGCAACTGCACGTTACCGGCGGGGAGTTCCGCCGGCTGCGCCCCCTGCGCCGCCTCCAGCACCCGCCGCAATTCCTCGGCGGCCGCCGGATCGTCCCGCAGGACACGCAGCAGCCGCCGCTGCCACTCGCCGACCAGTTCCTGCTCCGTCTCCTCGTCAGCGCCCCCCTCCCTGGCCTGGACGAGTTCCGCGCGGGCCTCGTCGAGGTCCCGGCCGACACCGTCGGCGTCCGCGGGCCGTACCCGCCGCCACAACGCGACCACGCCGTCCCGGGTCTGCCCCCAGGCCTCGGTCACCATCAGCCCGACCAGCGTCGTCCCCGCACTGGCAAGCACCGGATCCATCGCTCCACCGCCCCGTTCCCGTCATCTGGCTCATCGGCCCTCCCCGGCCCCGGCCCGCGTCCCGTGCGGACCTGGTTTCGGACCACTGCACGCGTAGTCTCCTACGTCCGGTGACGGTGGCTCAACAACAGCGGCCGCGGGGCGCGCGCTGCCGGGTGTGGTGCCGAGGGCCGGTCGCGGCAGTAAAGTCTGCTCCCATGTCGAAGCCCGACGAGCTGCTTGTCGACATCGCCGCCATGGTGGAGTCGGAGCAGAGCAATCAGATGTCGCTCACAGTGGTTGTCCAGGGTGCTGTCATCACGGGGCGGCTGGCGCCCGAGAGCGTGTGGCGGCAGCGTGTGGCCGAGGTCCTGGAGCAGTCGGAGCGGCTGGGACCGTTCTCCGCGCTCTTCGCCTCCGCCGGCCCGGACACCGGCCCGCCGCAACGGAAAGAGCCACCCACCCACCTGTATTTCCATGTGGCGAGGATTCTGCAGGGGAGTATCGGCCTGCCCGAGACCGGCGGGATGTATCGCATCGCGATCAAGGACGTAGGAGCGTGGACGGTGGGCGACTTCAGCTACTCCGACCGCTGAGGCCGGGTCTCTGCCCCGGCGCAGGACCGTCCTGCTGTCGCAGTCCCTGCCGCCGTCGCTGCCGTGGCCGCCGCGCGACCACGGCCCGTCATGAGCCTGGAGGACCACCGTCACACAAAGGTGGGCTCCGACCGGTGCGGTCGGAGCCCACTTCGTCGTGCGGGGTGGCCCGTGTCAGCCCGTCGGGTCGCCGTCAGGCGCCGCCGGAGCCTGGAGCAGTGCCGACGCCTCCTCAAGAGGCGTGCGGGCGACGGGGGTCGAGGAGCTGCTGCAGGTGAAGCCGAGGCGGGTCAGAGCCCGGGTCACTTCGCCGGCGGAGAAGTCGCGGCGGTCCTGCCGGGTGATGATCTCCCCGACCTGCTTGACGGGGTAGTGACGGCCGCCGATGAGTACGGACTCACCCGTGATGGGTTCGGGCTTGACGCCCTTCATCGAGTCCTGCACCTCGGTCTTGATCAGGTCGAAGGGGAAGCGGGCGATGACGACGCGCATAGTGCCTCTACAGGGTCGAAGAGAACCGGGAACGGCCGGACGGCGGAGCGGAGGAGGAGCGGCGGGCGAGCGGCATGACTGCCGCGTTACGGGGTCTTGCCGGCGGCGGGCCGGCGCTGCGACGTCCCGGACGCGGTCCGGGGTGCGCCGGAGGACCGACGGGCCTGCGAGGAGCGACTGCGCCGGCCGCGGGTGGAGGAGCCACTGCGCTTGGGACGTTCGACGACCGGTGCGGCAATGGTAACGGGAACCCCTGAGGGAGCCTGGGCACCGGTGATACGGGTCAGTTCGGCCTCGCCGGAGCGGACCTGGGTGGACTGGGGGGTGATCCCCGCGTCGGCCATCAGCCGGTCCATCTCGCGGCGCTGGCTGGGCAGCACGAGGGTGACGACGCTGCCGGACTCCCCGGCGCGGGCGGTGCGTCCGCCGCGGTGCAGGTAGTCCTTGTGGTCGGTGGGCGGGTCGACATTGACGACGAGGTCGAGATTGTCGACGTGGATGCCACGGGCGGCGACGTTGGTGGCCACCAGCACGGTGACCTGGCCGGTCTTGAACTGGGCCAGGGTCCGGGTCCGCTGGGGCTGGGACTTGCCGCCGTGCAGGGCCGCGGCGCGTACCCCGCTGTTCAGCAGGTGCTTGGTGAGCTTGTCCACCGCGCGCTTGGTGTCCAGGAACATGATCGACCGGCCTTCGCGGGCGGCGATCTCCGTGGTGGTGGCGTGCTTGTCGGCGTCACGGACGTGCAGCAGGTGGTGTTCCATCGTGGTGACGGCGCCCGCCGACGGGTCGACGGAGTGGACCACCGGGTCCGTCAGGTAGCGCCGGACCAGAAGGTCGACATTGCGGTCCAAGGTGGCCGAGAAGAGCATCCGCTGACCCTCGGGGCGAACCTGGTCGAGCAGCGCGGTCACCTGGGGCATGAAGCCCATGTCGGCCATCTGGTCGGCCTCGTCCAGCACGGTGATGCCGACCTGGTTCAGACGGCAGTCACCGCGCCCGATGAGGTCCTTGAGCCGTCCGGGAGTCGCGACGACGACCTCGGCCCCGCCGCGGAGCGCGCCGGCCTGGCGGCCGATCGACATACCGCCGACGACGGTGGCCAGGCGCAGCGACAGCGCCCGGGCGTAGGGGGTGAGCGCATCGGTGACCTGCTGCGCCAGCTCCCGGGTGGGGACCAGGACCAGGGCCAGGGGCTTGCCCGGCTCGGCGCGCTGGCCGGCGGTGCGGGCCAGCAGGGCCAGGCCGAAGGCGAGGGTCTTGCCCGAGCCGGTGCGGCCGCGGCCCAGAACGTCGCGCCCGGCCAGCGAATTGGGCAGCGTGGCGGCCTGGATCGGGAACGGGGCGGTCACCCCTTCCGCGGTCAGCGACGACAGCAGCGGGGACGGCATGTCCAGCTCGGCGAACGACTCGGCCGGCGGCAGCGCGGGGGTGTGCGTGACGGGCAGGGCGAACTCTCCCTGCGGCGCCGGACGCCGCCGCTTGCCACCGGAGCGGTTGGCCGACTGCGAGCGGTTGCCGCCACGGCCTGAACCGGCGGAGCGGGTACGGGAGAAGCGGTCGTTCGGGCGAGATGTGCGGTTCATGGAGAACCTTCCTCGATGCGGTACGTCGAGGAATTCCCGGCAGCTGTGAGCCACACACAAAAGAATCGCAGAACGGACCGGCGAAAACAGATGGAACGAGGCGGGGCGGAATCGACCGCCGACGCGTGGAAAAGATTTCGCCGCGAAGAGCGGCGCACGTGATGCCGGATCGGGGAGCCGGGTGGAGCGGCGTGCTGTCGCAGCAGGCCGTGGTCCGGTACCGAGCAGGTTGCCTCTGTCGCCGGCGCGGCCGTGACGGCACACGCGGCGGATTCCGCAAAGGGCAACGAGCTGGGGCCCGCACCCAAGGTGCGGGCCCCAGCTGCGGTGTGATGCGTCAGCGTCAGGCGGGAACGATGTTCTCGGCCTGGGGGCCCTTCTGGCCCTGCGTGACGTCGAAGGTCACCTTCTGGCCTTCCTGGAGCTCACGGAAGCCCTGGGTGGCGATGTTCGAGTAGTGGGCGAAGACGTCAGCGCCGCCGCCGTCCTGCTCGATGAAGCCGAAACCCTTTTCCGAGTTGAACCACTTAACGGTACCGGTAGCCATGTCATATCTCCTTCGGGGGCAGTGCCGGGGCCGCACTGTGCGGACCCCGCGTCGCCGTGATGATTGCCCCGTCCGGAAAACCGGATATACAAAAGCGCTCCCGCCGGCATGGAATGTCGACGGGGGTGCGAGAAGTCTTTGGGAACCACAACTGCAACTGAGATCGACAGTAGCACGGCATCAGCGGCCTTGCGTGGCTGTTGCCTCCGCCATTCTTGGGCGCGAAAGCCCCTGCTGCCGTGGCGGGTATTTCTGTGGTCGCGGCACGAGATATTTGCCCCTCGCGCACCGACCCGTCCGGCCACGGGAGGGGGTGGCTCGCCCCGCACTTTCGGCTTGCGCGGCCGCGTGAGCGGTCCGTGCGCCGCGCCGGTCAGGCGCAGCCCGCCGCCCTCCCGTCCGCCCGGCGCGTGCCGAGGCCTGGAATGGCGGAGAAAATCTATGCCGGTCACGATAGATATATGGATCTGAGCCTCGCGACCGGATTCCGTCGGCGGCGGCCGGAACCGTACCACTCACCGGGCCGGAGGGCGCCGGCCGCGGGAAAATGTCCGGGGAGGTGGCGGCGATGTCTCCGTGGCGGGTCCGGAATCTCGGCGAGGACGATCTGGACCAGGTGGTGCGCATCTGGGAGGAGTCCCGGGACACCGTGCGGGAACCGGCGGTGAGCCTCGCGGAAGTCGTGAGCGCCCTGCGGGGCAGGATGCCGGCCGTGGTGGCCGTGGTGGGGGACCGGGTCGTCGGGGCGGCGGTGTCGTCGGTGGCGCAGGAGCGGGCCTGGGTGCTGCGGCTGGCCATCGCCCGTCAGTGGCGCCGCCACGGCATCGGGTCGGCGTTGCTGGCAGCGCTGGAGGAGCGCCTGGCGGAGGCGGGTGTGCGCCGTATCGGGGCGCTGCTGCCGGAGGGGGAGGTCGGTGAGCAGGCCTTCAAGAATTCCGGCTACACCGGACGGCCGGATCTGAGCTATTTCGAGAAGCTGCTGAGCGCGGATTCCGCGGAGGCCACCCTGCTCGATCAGCTGGGCGGCGTGGTGCCGGAAGCCGGGCTGTGGGACGGCATTGCGGGGATGACCGGGGAGAAGGCCCTGATCGAACGGCGGCTGGTGCTGCCGCTGGAGAATCCCGCGGTCGCCGAGCGCTACCAGCTGGTGCCGCCGCGCGCCGTGGTGCTCTTCGGACCGCCGGGCACTGGGAAGACCACGTTCGCGCGGGCGGTGGCATCCCGGCTGCGCTGGTCGTTCGTCGAGGTGTTCCCCTACCAGCTCGCCGAGGACGCGCACGGGGTGGCGGCCGCGCTGCGGCGGCTGTTCGCGCGCGTCGAGCATCTGGACGAGGTGGTGCTGTTCTTCGACGAGGCGGAGGAGATCGCCTCCGAGCGGCAGGATCCGACGTCACTTGCCCACCGGGTGACCAATGAACTCCTCAAGCTCATCCCGCAGTTCCGGCGCGGTGAGCGCCGGCTGCTGATCTGTGCGACCAATGCGGTGCGTTCCCTGGACCCGGCCTTCCTGCGGCCGGGACGGTTCGACTATCTGATCCCGGTGGGCCCGCCGGACGCCGAGGCCCGACGGGCCATCTGGATCCGTTACATCGGCCCGGACCGGGTGGCCGGTATCGATCTTGACGCGCTGGTCGGGGCCAGCGGCCGCTTCACCCCCGCGGACATTGAGTACGCGGCGCGCACCGCCGCCCAGAGTGCCTTCGAGCGGCATCTGGCGGCGGGCCCGGGGCGGGCCGGGGACCCCACCCAGCTGACCGACGACTATCTGCAGGCCATCGCCCGCACCCGCACCACGCTCACCGAAGAGGACATCCGCGCCTTCGACCGCGACCTCCGGGCTGCCGGGCGGGTGTGAGGCCCGAGTGAGGGGTGAGGCCCGTGCGGGGCGTTCGGTCGACCGGCGGTGGAAGGGACCGGACGGCCCCTGTCCGGCACGTCCGGCGCATTCCAGGCTGGAGGTGTCACGGGTCGGGCGACGTGCGTCCGGGTACCGAGGAGGCGTCATGCAGAACACTCCGCACCTTGTCAGCGATGTGATGACGCAGACCGTGGCCGCGGTCGACCGGGAGGCGCGGTTCAAGGAGATCGTCGAGACCATGGAGCGGTGGCAGGTCAGCGCGCTGCCGGTGCTGGCGGGCGAGGGCCGGGTGGTCGGCGTGGTCTCCGAGGCCGATCTGCTGCCCAAGGAAGAGTTCCGGGAGTCGGACCCCGACCGTCTGGAGCAGCTGCGGCGGCTCGACGATGTGCGCCGGGCGGGAGCGCTGACCGCGGGGGAACTGATGACCGCTCCCGCCCTGACCGCGCCGGCCGATGCCACGCTCTCCCAAGCGGCCCGGACGATGGCACGCGGGTCCGTCAAACGGCTGCCGGTGGTGGACGCGCACGGGGTGCTCCAGGGCATCGTCAGCCGCGCCGACCTGCTGAAGGTGTTCCTGCGCTCGGACGACGACCTCGCGGAGGAAGTCCGCTACGTCATCGGTGAGCTGTTCGCGACGCCGGTCAGGGACCTGCGGGTCACGGTCGTCGACGGGGTCGTCACGCTCAGCGGGCAGGTCCGGGACACCTCGCTCATCCCGGTGGCCGCCCGCCTGGTGCGCGCGGTCGAGGGGGTCGTGGACGTGGAATTCGACGTCACCACCCCGGCTGCCGCACGGACCCGTACGCCGATGGCGGGTCCGCACGGCTGACGGGACCGTTCGCCGAGGCCGTTCACGGCACCCACCGGCGGCGGGGCGGGGCGCGGTCCAGGGCCCGTACCGAGGAGGCGTCATGGAACACAGCCCGTACACCGTCGGCGATGTGATGACCCGGACCGTGGTGGCGATCGGCCAGGAGGCGCCCTTCAAGGAGATCGTCGAGACCATGGAGCGGTGGCAGGTCAGCGCGCTGCCCGTGCTGGCGGGCGAGGGGCGGGTGATCGGTGTGGTCTCCGAGGCGGATCTGCTGCCCAAGGAAGAGTTCCGGGAAGCGCAGCCGAGCCGTCTGGAGCAGCTGACGCGGCTGGACGATGTGCGCAAGGCCGGCGCGCTGACGGCGGGGGAGCTGATGAGCGCGCCCGCCCTGACGGTGCACGCCGGTGACACCCTGGCCCAGGCGGCGCGGACCATGGCGTTCAAGTCGGTGAAGCGGCTGCCCGTGGTCGACGGCACGGGGCTGCTGCAAGGCATCGTCAGCCGTGCCGACCTGCTCAAGGTCTTCCTGCGCGCCGACGAGGACCTGGCGGCGGAGATACGGACGGAGATCATCGGCCCGCTGTTCGCCGCGGCGCCCGGGGATCTGGCGGTCGGCGTCACCGACGGAGTGGTCACCCTCAGCGGCACGGTCCGCGACCCGTCGCTGCTCCCCGTCACCGCCCGCCTGGTGCAGGCGGTCGAGGGCGTCGTGGACGTGAGGTTCGACGTCACCGGCCCGGTGCCCGCCGGGCAGGAGCGCCGGGTGGACCCCGGCTGACCAGGGGCTTTCGGTCACCGCACGGCCGCCCCGGGACCGTTCGGCCTGGCAGGCCCCTGCGAGAGGGGTCACGATGGGGACAGTGAGACGGACGTCGTACCAGCCGGAGGGGCGTCATGAGCGACGCGGAGGCTTTCTCACCGCACCGGCCGATCCGGGTGTTCCTGCTCGACGACCACGAGGTGGTCCGGCGCGGTGTGGCGGATCTGCTCGATGCCGAGCCCGATATCGAGGTGGTCGGCGACGCCGGGACCGCCGCCCATGCGCTCGCCCGCGGTCCGGCGCTCCGGCCGGATGTCGCGGTGCTGGACGTGCGGCTGCCGGACGGCGACGGGGTCACCGTGTGCCGGGAGCTGCGCTCGCACCTGCCGGATCTGGCCTGTCTGATGCTCACCTCGTTCGACGACGACGAGGCGCTGCTCGACGCGATCATGGCCGGTGCGGCCGGTTATGTACTCAAGGAGATCAAGGGGGCCGATCTCGTCGCCGCGGTGCGCACGGTCGCCTCCGGCAGCTCGATGCTCGATCCCGCGACGACGGCACGGCTGATGAGCAGTCTGCGGGGCGGCGACTCCGGCGCTCCGCCCGAGGCGGCGGCGCTCTCCGGTCTGTCCCCGCGGGAGAGGGAGATCCTCGGCCTGATCGGCGCCGGATTGACGAACCGTCAGATCGGTAAGCGGCTCTATCTCTCCGAGAAGACCATCAAGAACCACATCTCCCGCCTGCTGGCCAAACTCGGTGTGGAGCGGCGCATCCAGGCGGCCGTCCTTGCCACCCAGGCCGCCTCGGCTCCCGGTGCGGGCGCGGGCCCGCACGGGAACTGAGGCGGGAGCAACGGTGCTTCACCCCCGCAGGGGACCGGAGCCCGGGTGACGGGCCGCTACGGCCCGTTTCTCCGACCCCGAAAGGAGGGCGGTCATGGAGCCGGACATCATCACCGTGGGGCTCGACGGTTCGCCGGAGAGCCTGGCGGCCGCGCAGTGGGCCGCTGACGAGGCGGACCGGCGCCAGTCGGTACTGCGGCTGCTCCACGCATGGATACTGCTGGCCGCCGAGGCGCCGGACACGCCCCCCGACCGTGACCAGAACGCCGCCGCCCGGCAACTCGTGCGCCGGGCCCAGGACGCGGTACGGGAACGCCACCCGCATCTGCAGATCATCGAGGACCTGGTGGGGTCGGAGGCGGAACCGGCGCTGCTGCGTGCGGCCGGTGAATCGCTGATGGTCGTGCTCGGGTCGCGGGCACTCGGGACCTGGGAAAGTTATGTGCTGGGCGATGTGAGCCTGAATGTCGTGGGCCGGGCCGAGGGACCGGTCGTCCTGGTCCGGGCGGCCGAGCGGGCGAGAACACCGCGCCACGCCTCCGCGGACGGCACGCCGCCCGCCCCCGACCCGCGGGTCGTCGTCGGCGTCGGACTCAGCGGCCCCTGCGACCGGATGATCGAGTTCGCCTTCGACGCGGCGGCGAGCCGTGGCCTTCCGCTGCAGGCCGTCCACGGGCGCCCGCTGCCCGTGCAGGCGTACACCCCGTGGGGCATCGACCCCGATGCCGCGACGGAACTCACCAAAGAGGCGGACATCGAGCTGCGGGACGCCCTGCGCCCGTGGTGCGAGCGTTTCCCCGGTGTGCTGGTACAGGAGACCGTGCTGCCGGAGAGCCCGACCCGGGCCCTCGTACAGACGGTCTTCGGAGCCGAACTCCTGGTGGTCGGCCGCCGGCGGCACCGTCCCCTGCTGGCGCCCCGCGTCGGCCCGGTCGCACACGCCGCCATCCACCATGTGACTTGCCCGGTCGCTGTGGTTCCCCACGACTGAGAGCCTGCGGCAGTGCACCGCCCGCCCATGGGGCCGATGAGATCCGGCCCGGCACACCCGGAGGGACTGGCCAGAGATGAGGCACCGGACCGTGGCAGACCTGATGACGCCCGAGGCCGTCGTCGTCCAACGGGGCACTCCGTTCAAGGAGATCGCGCGGCTGCTCGACGAGTACGACATCACCGCCGTACCCGTGCTCGACGAGGACGACCAGCCGGTGGGGGTGGTGTCCGAAGCCGATCTGCTGCGCCGGCAGATCGCGAAGCTCGGGGCGACCACCGCCGAAGCGATCATGACGAGCCCCGCGGTGGTGGCCCGGCCCGAGTGGAGTGTCGTCGAAGCGGCCAGGACGATGGAGAAGAAGAAGGTCAAGCGGCTGCCGGTGGTCGACGACTCCGGACGGCTCATCGGCGTGATCAGCCGCAGTGACCTCGTGCAGCTGTTCCTGCGCCGGGACCGGGCCATCCAGGAGGAGGTGCTGGAGGAAGTACTGACGCGCACGCTCGGGGTGTCACCGTCCGCGGTCACGGTCGAGGTCTCCGACGGCCATGTGACCCTCACCGGCACCTTGGAGCGCAAGAGTCTGGTCCCGATCGCCGTGCGGCTGTGCGAAAGCGTCGACGGAGTGGTCGAGGTGATCGACCGGCTCAGCTCCCTGCGGGACGACACCGTCACGCCCCGGCAGGAGACGCCGGAGTAGCGCGAACGGGCCGTCGCCCCGCGTCCGGGAGAGGGACGCAGCGCCCGGACTCATTGCTGCGGTACGACCGAGACGGGGCAGTTGGCATGGTGCAGGGCGGCGTGAACGACGGGGCCGAGCAGCATCGGTGACCGCTGCAGGCGACGCCCGACGACCAGCAGCCCCGCATGGGAGCAGGCCGCCAACAGGACGGGTGCGGCTCGGCCGCTCCTGACGTGCGGGATCACCTCGACCGCGGGGAACTTCGCCCGCCAGGGCCCCAGCGTCTCGGCGAGCGCCTGCTGCTCCGCGACGCCGGCCCCTGTCCCGTCCGGCGGGCGGGCCGGGGCGGCACGCACCGGCCCCACGGGTGCCGCGGAGTCCCACGCCCGTACGGCACGTACGCGCGCGTGATGGGCGTCGGCGGCAGTGAAGGCGAATTCCAGCAAGGCCTCGTCCTCCGGCCCCGCATACTGCACGCCCACCACGATCTCCCGCCGCGGAAAGGCCGCGTCCTCGCGCACCGTGATGACCGGGCACTCCGCCCGGCCCAGCACCTGCAGACTGACCGAGCCGAGCAGGAAACCGGCGATCGCACCGTGCCCGCGCGACCCCAGAACCACCATCGAGGCCTGTGCGCTCCGCTCCGCCAAGGCGTCCGCGGGCCGCTCCCCGACCTGCTCGGTGGTCACCGGAACCCCCGGGTGCCCGGTCTGTGCCAGATCCGCGGCGGTACGGAGCATCTCGGCCGCATGGCGCTCCGGTCCGGCCGCCTCCGGAGCAGCCGGGGCCCTGTGCGCCGACGGGGCGCCCCAGGAATACAGCAGGTGGAGCGGGAGGCCCCGGGCCGCGGCCTCCTCGGCGCCCCAGAGCACGGCAGGCACGCTGTTCCCCGTGTCGTCCAGTCCTACGACCACCGGGCCGCCCATGACGCACCTCCGCGCACACGGTGCCCTCACGGGCGCCGGTGCCTCGCCCCTTCCTCTCCAGCCTGGCCGGAGCGGCGCCGCCCCGGCATGAGCCACTCGGCCCCCATCGCCCGGCCGGTCAGGCCCGGACGGCGCGAGGGAACCGCGGTGCCGGTGGTGTGAGGGCCACTGTCCGCGGCAGCGCGCCCCCGGGCACACGACGGCCTTCCACCGGTTCACCCCGGCGGAACGTCCCACGCACCGGCCCGCGGACGCCGTGTCGCACCGGCCTCCTGACGCAGCGTCACGGCGTCATCGTGGCGCTCGCGGTCGTCGCCCGCCGGCCGGTCCGCCTCCCCGCCCGGCACGTCCCGGCCTCTGACCCGGTCCACTGCGGGGACGGCGGCTGACCTGGGCCTTCAGGCCGATCCTGCGCGCCGGCCCGGCGCCGCCGCCACAGCACCGCATCGGAGGGAACCCGCTCGGTGGCCGCCGCCCCGGGCGGGGCCGGCGGGCTCGCTTCCGGCCCCCGCGCGGAGCACCCTGGAGACATGACCGTGTAGCCGTGAACCGAGCTGTGAGGTGCCTGATGAGCACTCTCGAAGAACACATTGACGTGGGCGTTCCCCTCGATACCGCATGGGCCTGCCTCCACCGCGCGGAGGCCTATCCACGGTTCCTGGACGGTGTGCGCGAGGCCCGGTCGGAGGGCGAACACCGGACCCATCTGGATATTGACGCGGGCGGTCAGCCACAGGAGTGCGTAGTGGAGATCACCGACCGCAGCATGGAAAACGTCATGAGGTGGCAGACCACCAGCGGCCCCGACCTGGCGGGCACCTTCTCGCTGCTGCCCATCGACGAGGAGCACACCCGGGTCCAGGCCCGGTTCGAATACGACCCGGGAACCATCAAGGAGGCCTTCGGCGGACCGCAGGGATTCGCCCAGGCATCCGCCATCGAACGCGGCCTCCGAAGCGACCTGCAGCAACTGAAGCGCCTGGTGGAACAGGAACGCTGAGCCACGCCGCCGCGCTCACCCCGTGGCCCGCCCCGATGACGGCCTTCCGCCGTACGGGGGCGGGCCTCGGGGTGGCTTGACCGGCATCACGAGGCTTGGACCGGGGGCGGGGTCGAGGCGACGCCGCGGCAGCCCGCTCGGCCCTTCGTGGTCATTCGCGATGGATGCGGGCGGCGACGATCACTCCGTCCCGAACCGTGTAGGTTCCGGCGAAGTAGCGATGGGTGCCATCGGTCTGTGTGGCGTCCAGTTCCACCGCAACGTTGTTGCCGACCACGGAGCGCACCGTGACGTCATCTCGTGCGGTGTCGCTGAAGGTCCGCACGAAGTAGTCGTACGGCTGCCCCGTGATGTGCTTCCCGCCGAGCGCCCAAGCAGCCACATATTCACCGTTGTTGATGGCCTGGAAATACGCTTCGACCACATCAGCGGGGTCCGGCGCCGCCTGGTTCGGTACGACCGCGTGGTGGCCGGCTGTGTCCGGTGTCCGCGGCAGGCTCCGTGGCTGAGCGATTGCCGCCGTACGGTCCTGGGCGTCCGGGGCCGCCGCCCCGGCGGCCACTGTCACCATCGACGCCCCGGAACTGCCCCCGGCCGGCGGGGCAACGCCCAAAATGGCGCCGATACCGACAAGGACCGCGGCCATCGCCAACCGCAAGCGCGGCACCACGCGGCCGGCCGTCGTTCGAGCACCGCGTCCGGTGCGGAACGCGCTGCCCTTCCGTTGTACGCAATGGCTCTTTGTGTGTCCCGGATGCTCCGTCATTGGTAATCCCGGGCAATACGAGGATCTGGATCTTCCCCTCCCATCGTGCGCTCCATGTCCGCCGGATGCACCTGCAGGACGAGACCGCGGAAGGGCACGCAGTGCCCAGCGCTGCGGAGCTTCAACTGGCCTGCTTTAACTGCCCTGTTCAGTGTGTAGCGCACCTAGGAGCGGCACGGAGATGCGTGGCCCGGGAAGCTGTGATGTTCTGAAGGTAGCCAAGTGCCGACGCCTGTACGCATGGAGCCACTGACCATGACGCGGAGTGCACGTCGCAAAGTTCTCACGCTTGCCTGCGCGCCCATGCTCGCTGTGGGGCTTGCGGTAGGTGTGTTCCCCACTGCCGCCGCAGCGTCCGCCGCCACCTGTCCCACCCGCACGGCTGAGGGGCGAGCGATCGACCGGGCGGCGGTGATTGCCGGATCCGATGCTGATACACCGTCAACCAGCGGCCCTGTCACCTCTGTTGGTGATGGCTGTCGATTCATGGCGGGGGGCCGTGCCGAGGTTACCAAGCGCGACCCGGTCGATTTGAGTGCCCAGCCCATCACGGTCAACGGGATGGGCCCGCTGCGCATGGGCATGAGCCGTCAAGCGGCCGAGCGTGCGATCGGAGCCCGCATTCCCGACGGACCGGGTGGGCCGGAGTGCCGTGACCTGGCCGTCGAGGGAGGGCCGCAGAACCTCTCGCTGCGCTTTTCCAACGACGACCGGCTGGTGGCGATCTCTGTCCTGTCGTCGACGCCGGATTCGCTCGCCACTGCTTCCGGGGTGCGGGTGGGGAGCACGCGGGAGGACGTGCTGGCCACGTACGGTGACGAAGTGACGTCGCGTCAAGACGGCGGACCCGAGGAGCTCGTATTCGCTCCCAGGTCGGCGAAGTTCCACGGGAGGGTCATCACCTTCTTCATGAATGACGAGGGCACGGTGGGCTCTTTCATGGCCGGCGAGCGCTACTTCACTGACCCGTTGCCCTGCGGCAGTGACTGACCGTTCCTCCCTGCCCCCGCCGCAACTACAGGCGGACGATGACCAGGGCGATGTCGTCGCGGGCGCCGGCGCTGACTCCCAGGCGGGCAAGCAGGGCGTCGGCGAGGCGTTCGGGGCTGAGTCTGCTGTAGGGGGCGAGGGCGTCGGTGAGGCGGGCCAGGCCGGTGTCGATGTCCTCGTCGCGGCGTTCGATGAGCCCGTCGGTGTAGAGGACGAGGGTGTCGCCCGGCACGTACGGGAGGTGGGCCTGGGGGCGCGGCACCTGTTCGGGGTGGGCGCCCAGGGGCGGGTCGGTGGCCCGGTCCAGGAGTTCGTGGGTGCCGTCGGCGTGCAGCAGGACGGGCGGGGGGTGGCCGGCGCTGCTGTAGGTGACCTGGCGGCCGCCGGTGTCGATCAGCGCTTGGACGGCGGTGGTGGCCAGCGCCTTGTCGACGGAGCGGGCGTACAGGCCGAGCACTTTCAGCGCCTGGGCGGGCCCTTCGACCGAGCGGGCGGCGGCGCTGAGGGCGCTGCGGAGCATCCCCATGACGGCGGCGGCTTCCAGTCCGTGGCCGACGACGTCGCCGACGGAGAGGGCGAATCCGTCCTCCGGCAGGTCGACGATGTCGTACCAGTCGCCGCAGACGTTCAGTGAGCCGATGGCGGGGAGGTAGCGCACCGCGATGTCACGGTGTCCGGCGAGGTCGGGGGAGTGGAGCATGGCTTCCTGCAGGGTGACGGCGACCTGGCGTTCGCGGGCGTGGGCCCGGCGCAGCTCCTCGTTGAGGTGCTGCAGCGCCCGTGCCCGGACGTACAGCTCGGCCTCCATCGCCTCCTCGCGTTCGCTCAGCTTCCCGCCGGGCGCCGGACGGGTCCGGCGGGAGTGGACAAACGCCGTCACGTCTTCGACCCGGTGGATGATCCACGCCACCCTGCCGTCCGGCCCGGGGACGGGGGTGTTGATCGTGGACCACCAGCGTTCCTCGAACAGCCCCGGCTGCTCCGTCACGGGGATGTCGTACCGCTGCACCGCCATCGTGTCCGGCTCCCCGGTGGACAGCACGCGGAGCAGCGAGGGGTGCAGGTTCTGCACCCCTTCGGCGTCCGGGTCCGCGGGGTTGTCGGGGAAGGCGTCGAAGACGTACTGCCCGAGCAGATCGTCGCGGGTCCGCCCGGTCGCCTCCAGATACGCCTGGTTGACGTCCACGATGACCAGCTCCGGATCGAGGACCAGGCACGCGCTCGGTGTCGCGGCGAACAGCGCCGCATGATCGAGCTCCGGTCTCCTCACACGCTCCCTGCCCATCCTCCCGCAGCCCGGTGATGCGGACCGTCCTCGTGCCCGCCCGCGCCTTAGCCGAGTGGCCCGGGTCCGCCACCGGTGTGGCCTGCCGCGCCGCGGGGCCGTCCCGGGCCGCGGCGGGTCAGGCGCCCGGCGGGCGGAAGCCGACCGACTTCTTGGCGGCCTCGTCGATCTCCTCGACGGTCAGCAGCGGAATCGTCTTGGAGCGCAGGGCTCCACTGGCGCGGACGGTCATGGCGATGGCGGCCATCGACAACTGGTCGGGGAAGTCGACGACGCAGTACAAGTCGTCGTCCCCGTAAGCGAAGTACATCGTTTCGAGCCTGCCGCCGCACGAGCTGACCACCTGCTCGACGGCCGCCTTGCGCCCGGTGCCGCCCTCGGCGAGCAGCCCCTTCATTCCCTCGGCGGTATAGCTGGCCTGGACCAGGTACTTCGGCATCCGGCTCTCCCATGTTTCGGCCCATGCGGCAGCGGACCGCGGTTACGGCGGTCACACGGCCACCCTCACCCGCCGGATGCGGAGCGGCCACCGGTGGGCGGCCGGACGGATGACCCCGCCGCGGTCACGACGCCTTCCACGGGGCGAAGGCGTTGTCCACGGACCGCAGGGACGACCGCAGCTCCGGGAAGTGGCGCAGCAGCACAGTGGTCATGCTGTTGTTCTCGATCCAGTCCAGCCCGGTCTGTGTGTACACCTGGGGTGTGTAGTCCCTGGTGAGGAACCGGTCGCTGTTGAGGCGGCGGGAGGCCATGAGGATGAAGATGCGGAAGGCGGTGTCGCTGAAGGCGAAGCCCTTCGGCCGCGGCTCGGCATACATGCCCACCATGAGATCGACGCGCTCGATGTCGTCGTCGTACATCCGGCGGAGCTCCTCGGCCCAGGACGGATCGTCCGTGAGGGAGGCGAAGTCCTCGGCGGGTTTGAGGTGCAGCAGGCGCCGGAACTCGTTGTACCGCGGTACGCCGAGTTCCCGGATCCGCAGGATGTCGACGGCCGCCAGGTCCATGAGCTGGTCATCCGGACGCTGGAACTCCTGGAGGAATTTCGGGTAGTTGTGCAGCGTGACCAGTCCCGGATGCGAGGTGCCGAAGGAGTAGAACAGGTCCGGCAGCGCATGCTTCCGCAGGATGTCGTACGCGTACGGACCCGACAGTTCGCGGAAAGTGGCCTCCTGGAGCAGCGAGTTGTCGGCGGCCGAGCGGAAGCTCCAGTCGTCCGGGATCAGGGGGTGCATGCGGTAGACGGCGACGAATTCCTCGGTGAGTGCGTAGGGGACGCCGAAGTGGTCGGTCCGGCCGCCCACGATGCCGCTGAGCACCTCGCTGCCGCTGATCCGGCCGAGCAGCTTGTGCACCCGCTCGCCCAGGATGCCGAACCAGTTGGCGCGGAGCGCGGCGATCGTCGTCGGATGGCTGATCACCGCGGGGGTCCACTCGACCGTGTGGATCTTCGCGATCAGCGCCGCGTTGATCAGGCGCGCGCGTTGGAAGAGCTGCTCGTCCGACCAGCCCGGGTACTCATGGCGCAGCCGGTCGCAAATGGCGTTGTGCTCCTGGAGGAACAGCAGATGCATCATGGCGAGGCCCAGCCAGAAGCCAGGGGTGTGCGCCGGGTCCCGCTCCGGCTCGTCCGGGAACAGCGAACCGTTGTGGGGCACCCGCAGTTTGCCGTCCGTGCCCGAGCGCAGTGCCTGCTGCGCGGCCGGGTCGTTGCCGTAGAGCTGGGACGCGTCCCACCAGTGGGAGTTCTCGTTGAGGTGGGTCGGCGGCAGACCGTCGCCGTTCGCCGGCCGGGTCGGGTCGGGGAGGGTACGGGCCACCGGCATCGGCGAGGCCGGCCACGGGTCGTCGTCGGCCAGTTCGATCTGCCAGGGGCGGTCCATACTGCCCTGACCATGGCTGACCCAGTCGCGGATCATGAATTGCAGCCATGCGGCGACCAGGGCGTTGACCGACTCGGCGGGGATAAAGGTGTGTCTCGTGAGCAGTGCGCGGCTGATCTCCCGGGGGCTGGGGGACAGTATCTCCGGCTCCGGCTCGGGAAAGGCCGCAGTGGGCGGGACATTGCGGCCGAAGCGCGACCGGGCCATGCCCATGCGGGGGTCGTCCAGGTCGTTGTACGTACCGTCCGCCGTCCGTTCGGTGCGGTGCCGCGCCTCGGGAGGCCCGGTGTCCGGCAGATCCTGGGACGGGTAGCCGCTGGTGTCGAAGAGGTTCTGCCGGCGCAGGATGTTGCGCAGGCCCAGCAGGGGCAGCAGGCCGAGCGGCTTCGGAAGGTTCTGCCAGCCGATTCTGTGGTCCACCGCCAGCATCAGCCTGTTGTAGAGGGCGAGGAACGGCGACGGGGCGTCACCGGCCTGTCGGGGGTCGGACCGGCGTCCGGAGCCTCGGGGGGCTGTGCTCATCGTGGACCTTCCTTCCGGCTCCGGGCTTCCGATATGCGGCATGCGGCATATCGGCATATCGGAAGATCGGCATGCCGCATATCGCATACGGTGCGGCCGGTGGGGACGCGGCGTCGGCCGTCGGCCCGGGCCCCTGTACCCGTGTGCCCATGTGCCAGGGCAGTCGCCGCACAGGCGTCATGGCTGGAGTGGTGGTCGTCGGTTGCGCAGGCCCTCCCCGCATGCAGGGGAGCGGGCAAATCCCTCCTTATACGAAGATATCGAACGTGCCACTGATCGGCGCGCCGAGTTCTCCGGAGCTCCCGACGAGGCATGCCCGCCGCCTGCGGGCCGTTGGGGGCAGGTGGTGCGCGTAACTTCGACTACCGTCATCCGCCCGCTTCCGGGAACCAGGCGTCGGGCCCGTACGACTGACTGGACCGGGGCCCGTGAGGGCCGGAGCTGTCGGGAGGGGCGCGTGCTGGTGAAACGTGGCAAGGAACCGGAGGCCGCCGGGCCGGACGGTGGCACCGTACGCCCACCGGGCGGCCGGTCGCTGACCGTGCTGCTCACGACGGCGATGGCGTTCTCCATGCTCCAGCTGTTCGTGATCGGGGCCCTCGGGCCGCGGCTGGTCGGGGAATTGGGGATATCGCGCACGGTGCTGGGCCTGACCACCACGGCCGGCTTCGGGGCGGCGGCCGTGCTGTCGCCGATGGCGGGCCGACTGGTGGACCGGGTGGGTCCCCGGCGTTGCCTGATCGCGCTGCTGCTGCTCACCGCCGCTTCGCTGGCGCTCATCGGCGCCGTCCCGGGAACGGCCGTGCTGCTGCTGGCCGTCGCACTCGGCGGCGTACCGCAGGCGCTCGCCAACCCCGCCACCAACAAGGTGATCCTCGCTGCCTTTCCGGCCGAACGGCGGGCCGCCGTCACCGGGCTGAAGCAGTCGGGGGTGCAGTGCGGGGCGTTCGTGGCGGGACTGCCGCTGTCGCTGCTGGCGGCGGGGGTGGGCTGGCGCGGCGCGGTCTGGGCGGCGGCCGCCACGGCGGCACTGGCCGCGCTCTGGGCGGCCCGCGTCCTGCCCGCCGACCGGCCGTCGGCCACCGCGGGCCCGCCTGGGGCCTCATCGTCCCCCCGGGAGACACGGCGGCTGGCCGTCTTCTCGCTGCTGCTCGGCTGTGGCATCGCCTCGGTCAACACCTACCTGGCGCTGTTCGGCTCGCAACGCCTCGGGATGACGCCGACCACGGCGGCGGCACTGGTGGCCGTCCTGGGAGTGGCCGGCATCGGAGGACGCGTCGGCTGGTCACGGGCGGCGGGGCGGCCGGGCTGGGCCGAGGCGCTGCCGGCGCTGCTGGCGGCCGGTGCGGTGGGCGCCGCGCTGCTGCTCGCCGTCGCGCTCCGGGCGCAGCCGCTGGTGTGGCCGGCCGCCGTCGCGGTCGGCTCGTTCGCCGTGTCGGCGAATGCCGTCACCATGGTGCTGGTGCTGCGGAAAGCGGCGCCAGGCCGGGCCGGGAAGGACTCGGCCCTGGTGTCGGCGGGATTCTTCGCGGGGTTCGCGGTGGGGCCGCCGCTGTTCGGTGCGCTGGTCTCCGCGACCGGATACGGGCCGGGCTGGCTGCTGGTGGCGGCGGAGTTCGCTGCGGCGTCGGCGGTTGCCGTTCCCCTGATGCTGCGTCGCTCCGGAGGGCCCGATGCCTGAGACGACCCACCACGAGGCATGGGCCGACCGTGCGTGGACGGCGCTGCTGGAGCGGACCGGACAGACCGCGGCCGAAGTGGGGCCGCGCTTCCCGCTGTACGCCGATCCGGAGAGCGGTGCCTGGAAGTCCACCTCCAGAGGGTCCTGGACGGGCGGCTTCTGGGCCGGACTGCTCTGGCTGCGCGCCCTGGCGTCGGACGCTCCCCAGGACCGGGCCGCCGCGGCCGAGTGCACCCGGAGACTGGCCCACTGGACCGACCAGGACACCGCCACCCGCGGGCTGATCTTCTGGTACGGCACCGCGCTCGCAGCCGGGCCGGGGCGCGACGGTGAGGCGGCCGGGCTGCGGGAGAAAGCGGCCCGCTCCTGTCTGGCGGCGTACGACCCGGAACGCGAACTGGTGCCCTGGGGCGCGGCGTTCGGCGGCCCCCGGATGCTCGCACGGGTGGACGCGGTGCCGGGGCTGGTGCCGCTGCTGGCGGGCCTGGCGGGGGAGGGGCAGCGCGCGGCGCACGGCCATCTGACCCGGCATCTGACACTGAACCGCACCGAGCACCCACCGCGCCCGGCCTGGCAGGCCGGACCCGAGGACGGCTGGACACCCTGCGCCGAACCCGCACCGGGATGGAGCCGCACCACGCCCTGGCTGCTGCTCGGCCTCGCGGACGGACTCCACTTCCTCACGGACGGGCTCGACTCCCGTGCGGCCACGGGACTGTGGGAGGCGGCCGGTCGGCTCACCGCGCCCCGGCTCGCCCCGGCCTCCCCGCTCGTCCCGCCTGCCCAGGAGGGGCAGCCGTCCGGCCCGGTCGACACCTCCGCGGCCGCCATCGAGGCGGTGGCCCTGCTGAAGCTGGCCGCCCTGGCCCGGGCGACGGACCGCGGGACCGAAGCCGAACGGCTGACCGCGCGGGCCCGGCAGATCCTGCATCGTCTGTGCACCGGCCATCTGTCGGCCCGGGGCGCACTGACGGACGGGTGCTATGACGCCGCCCGCGCCCTCGCCCCGTGCCACGAGCTGATCTGGGGTGACTTCTTCCTCGCGGTGGGACTGGCGGTCCTCACCGGCCGGACGGATCCGTTCACGACGTGACCGTTCACGACGTGAACGGATAGCCGCGCAGCACCCGGCGGGCGACGGCCGTGATGTGCAGCTCGTCGGGGCCGTCCAGCAGCCTGGCCGTGCGGCCGGTGCGGAACAGCCCCGGCAGCGCGGTGTCCGGACCGAGGCCGGCCGCGCCGTGCACCTGGATCGCGGCGTCGGCCACCTGCTGCAGCATGCGGGCGGCCGCCACCTTGGCCAGGCCGGTCTCCAGCCGGGCGTCGCCGCCCGCGGCCAGCCGGGCCACCGCCTCATGGACCAGGGGCCGGGTGGAACGGATGGCCAGCAGCGAGTCGAAGACCATCTGCTGGACGAGCTGACGGTCCGCCAACGGCCCGGCCGACTGACTCCTCGACCGGGCCCGCAGACACATCAGATCGAAGGCCCGCTCGGCCTGTCCGAGCCAGCGCAGACACCGCAGCACCCGGCCGAGCACCAGCCGCTCCCCGGCGATCCGCAGCGCCTGGCCGGGGGCGCCCACCGCATGCTCGGGCGGCACGGCGACACCGTCGAGTTCGATCTCCCACTGCCCGCCGGCGCCCAGTACCGGCAGCTCACGCACCACCGTGAACCCCGCGGCGGACGAGGGCACCAGGAACAACGACAGGCTGTCCGTACCGGGCCCTTCGTCGTCCGCCCGCGCCAGCACGGTGAGCAGATCGGCGTCGCCCGCGCCCGAGATGAACCACTTGCGGCCGTGCAGGACCCATCCGCCCGCGGCGTCCGAGACGGCCTTGGTCGCGGTCAACCCCGGGTCGGTACCGGGTGTTTCGGGCTCGGTCATCGCATAGCAGGTCCGCACCTCGCCGTCGGCGATGCGCCGCAGAAAGCGTTCCTTCACGGTGTCGTCGGCATGCCGGTCGAGCATCAGCACATCGAGGAGGGGCGCCGAACCGAGTGCGGCCGGGCCGTGGTCGCTGGCCCCCTCGGCCTCTGCGATATGGGAGTAGAGCGGAAGGGCGAGCCCCTGGCCGCCCCATTCCTCCGGCAGCGGCAGGGCCCAGAGCCCCTCCCGCTTCGCCTCGGCCTGGAGTCCGCGCAGCTCGGTGCGTGCCGCGGCGCCCCCCGCGTCCAGCACCGGCTCGCAGGGCATCACCCGCTCCCGCACGAACGCCATGACCCGCCCGCGCAGGGCGTCGATCTCGGGCGGGCAGCCGGGCTGCCCGAGTCCGGCGGACCCGAGCGGCGGGTCCGTCGCCGACAGTTGCTGCCCAGCGTTCATGGCGTGCACGGCCTTCCTCCATTTCACCGGGAACTCGGTGAACCGACAGTCCGACTTACTGGCCGTGGAGTTGGTCGGCGCCGGACGCCGTCTGGTTCCCGTGTCTGTGTGAACCAGGCGGCGGTCCGCCGCCGGAGAGGAGTGCCGTGGGACACCCTGCCGTCATCCGCGCGTCCCAACCGTTGGAAGAGGTGACCGTCCGGGTCGCGGGCCCGCCGGCGCTCACCACGCCGGCGGCCGCCCATCTGCGGGCGCTCGGCGCGACACTGACACCGCGGACGCCCGGACCGCACACCGGGCCCGCGGCTTTCGAGGCCGCGGGCGCAGCGGGCGCGGCCACCGCGTACACCGCCTGGGCCGATGTCCTGCCGGCCGCGGACGCCGTCGACGAGTCCACCGTCCAGGCGGCCACCGGCATGATGCAGGTGCACGGCAGACGCGACGGCCCCCCGCGTGGTCTCGCCGTCGACTACGCCGCCACCTGTGCCTCCGTGCTCACCGTGCAGGGCCTGCTCGCCGCCCTGCTCGGCCGGGCGCGTGGCGGCGCGGGCCCCGCGCAGGTCACCACCGGAGCCGACCGGGCCGCGCTGCTCACCCTCGGCCAGTACCTCGCGGCGGCGAACGCCCCGGAGGCCGAAGCCGTGTCGCTGTCGCCAGGAGGGCCGCCGTTCACCGCGCGGTGCGGCACCCGGTTCGAGCTGGAGGCGCTGGACCCCGTCCCCTGGGCCCGGTTCTGGCGGGACCTCGGTGCGCCCGAGGAGGCGATCCGCACCGGCTGGCAGCCCTTCCAGTTCCGGTACGCCACCGCCTGCGCCCCGATACCCGAGGCCCTGCACCGGGCGGCACGGTCCGTGCCCTGGGCGCGGGTGCAGCAGGCCGCAGCCGCTTCGGGGGCGGAGGTGTGCCCCCTGCACGCCCCGGCCGCACCGCCCGGAGCGATGGCTCACCCGGCACCGTGGACCCTGACTCCCCGGACCGCTGACTGGACCTCTCCGGCCACCGGCACCGCCCCCGGTGCCGCACTTCCCCTGTCGGGGCTGACGGTCCTGGAAGCGGGCCGCCGCATCCAGGCCCCGCTCGCCGCCCATCTGCTCCGTCAGCTCGGTGCGGAGGTCCTCCGGATCGAACCCCCCGGCGGTGACCCGCTGCGCGGTATGCCGCCCTGCTGCGAGGACATCTCCGCCCGATGGCTCGCGCTCAACCGGGGCAAGGGCGCCGTACAGATCGACATCAAGTCCGCCGTCGGGCAGGCCGAGTTGCGGGAGCTGGCCTCCGGTGCCGATGTCTTCCTGCACAACTGGGCACCGGGCAAGGCCGAACAGCTCGGCCTGGACGCCGACCGGCTGTCGGCCGTCAATCCGGGGCTGGTGTACGCCTACACCAGCGGCTGGGCGGGACGGCTGCCCGATGCTCCGATGGGCACCGACTTCATGGTCCAGGCCCGTACGGGCATCGGCACGGTGGCGCGCCCCGCCGACGAACCGCCCGCGCCGTCCCTGATGACCCTGATCGACGTCCTCGGCGGACTGCTGGGCGCGGAAGCCGTGGTCGCCGGTCTGCTGCTGCGCGAACGCAGCGGCCGCGGTGTACAGGTGGAGTCCTCGCTGCTGGGCGCCGCGGAAGCGCTCACCGCACCGGCGCTGCACCGGGCGGCGGCCGGCGGGGAACTCCGCCGTCCCGCGGGCTTCCGCCGTCCGCTGCCGACCGCCGACGGCTGGATCGCCCCCGCCGATGACTCGGCACCCGCCGCCGGTGCCCGCGCGGCCCGGCTGGCGGAGCTGACCTCGGAGCAGGCGCTCGAAGGGCTGCGCGCCGACGGACTGGCCGCGACCGCCGTGACCACCGACCTCGGTGCGCTCCCGCAGGACCCGCGCCTGCGTGGTGCCTTCACCCGCGACCCCCATGGCTCCCTCGCCGTCCCCACGCCCTGGAGATTCCAATGACCCATCGGATGCACGACCTGGTTCCCGGCGCTCTCCGCCGCACATGGGCGGCGCAGGGACACTGCCCCGATCTCGACCTGTACGCGCTGTTCCGGGCACACCGGATGCGGGACCCGCTCCACACCGCTGTGATCGACGCGCAGGGTGAGGCCAGTTATGCCGAGCTGGACACCGAGGCACGATGTCTGGCCGCCGGCCTCGCCGAGGCCGGTATCCGCCCCGGCGACGTGGTGGGCGTCCAACTGCCCAACAGCAGAGCGGCGGTGGCCGCCGATCTCGCGCTGGCCGCCCTGGGGGCGATAGCCCTGCCCTTCCCCGTCGGGCGCGGCGGACGCGAAGCCGTATCGCTGCTCGGCCGCTCCGGGGCGCGGGCGGTGATCGCGGCCACCACGTACCGGGGGACCGAGCACGCCAGGGAACTGGCCGAGCGGGCACGCGACTTGCCCGCCCTGCACACCGTGATCGCCGCCGGACCGGGCCCGGTCCCCGCCGGATGCCGGTCACTGGCCGGCCTCACCAGCGACGAACGGACCGGATTCACCCCCGAACGGCCCGATCCCGACTCCGCGGCCCGGATCCTGGTCTCCTCCGGCTCCGAGGCGGAGCCGAAGATGGTGGCGTACTCGCACAACGCGCTCGCCGGCGGCCGTGGCAATTTCCTCGCCTCGCTGCTGGTCGACGGCACACCCCCGCGGTGTCTGTTCCTCGTCCCGCTCGCCTCGGCGTTCGGCAGCAACGGGACCGCGGTGACCCTCGCCCGCCACGGCGGAACCCTGGTGCTGCTCGACCGTTTCACGCCCGAGGACGCGCTGGCGGCGCTGCGCACCCATCGGCCCACCCATGTGCTGGGCGTGCCCACGATGGTCCGCATGATGGTGGAACGCTGCGCCACGGAAGGCCGTACGGCGGACGGGCCGAAGGCGCTGGTCCTGGGCGGCTCCGCGCTCGACGCGGCCACCCACGACGAGGCGGCCAGGGTCTTCGGCTGCCCGGTGGTCAACCTCTACGGATCCGCCGACGGGGTCAACTGTCATACCGGCACGGCCCAGCGGACCCCGCTCCCGGACGACGGACCGGGGATCGTGGTGGGCCGGCCCGACCCCGCCGTCTGCGAGATCCGTATCGCGCCACCGCCCGGTGCGGCCTCGGACGGGACCGGGGAGATCCTCGCGCGAGGCCCGATGACGCCCCTATGCTATGTCGGTGCCCCCGAGCTGAACATGCGCTACCGCACGGCGGACGGCTGGGTACGCACCGGCGACCTGGGGACACTCGCCGCCGACGGCACCCTGCGGGTCGTCGGCCGTCTCAAGGACATCGTGATCCGCGGCGGCGCGAACATCAGCCCCGCAGAGGTGGAGGGCGAGCTCTCCTCCCACCCGGACGTACGGGACGTGATCTGCGTGGGCGTGCCCGACCCGCTGATGGGGGAGCGGCTCGCGGCCTGCGTGGTGCCGAGAGCCGGCCGGGAGATCACCCTGCAGAGCCTGTGCGCCCACCTCGACGCGCGGGGTCTGGAGCGCCGCAAACACCCCGAGCATCTGCTGCCGGTGACCGGCGCGCTGCCCCTCACCCCCGCGGGCAAGCCCGACCGCGCCGCCCTGCGCGACCGGCTCGCCGCCGGGCTCCCGGACGAGCCCGCACGGACGGGGTGACCGGCCGGCGGTGGTGGGCCCATGCGCCAACATGCGTCAACGGCCCACCACCGCACGGCGGTCCGTCCGCTCAGGACCCGGCGAACGCCTTCTCCATCTGCTGCGCGGCCTTGCGGTACACCGCCAGCAGATCGAGGTCCTGGCCCGGGTAGTTGGCGATGCTCAGCTGCTTGGCGCCCGAACCGGGCAGTACCGTTCCGGTCGACATGTTCTCGTTGTCGAGCACGAACTTCGGCTTCTTCGCGGACAGCTTG
Source organism: Streptomyces sp. G7(2002) (assembly GCF_028870195.1). Lineage (NCBI taxonomy): Bacteria > Bacillati > Actinomycetota > Actinomycetes > Kitasatosporales > Streptomycetaceae > Streptomyces > Streptomyces sp. G7(2002). The sequence goes on along the minus strand of NZ_CP102609.1, from coordinate 997,124 downwards.
GACAGCTGAGCCGGAGTCACCGCCTCCGGGCCGTAGGTGCCCACCATCTGCGCCCCGGCGAGCTTGGCCGCCCATGTGGTGAACATCTGCGCCGTCACCGCCGGGGCCTTGCCGCCCGGCCAGGCGGCCCGCACCTTCTTGTGCAGCGACTCCCACTCCTTGCCGAACGTGGTGTTCCACCGCCCGGCCGCCTTCTGCGTACCGAACGCCTTGCCCAGACGCGTCACATTCGCCGTCGTCTTCGACGGGGTGTTGTCCAGGTTGAGCTCGATCATCTTGGCGTCGGAGCCCGCCGCCTCCTTGATCCGGCCGGCGAAGGGCTCGAAGGAGGAGTAGAGGACATAATCGGCCTTCGCCACCTTGGTCAGATCCGACGGCTTGACGTCGTAATCGGGCGCATGCCGGATGCCTGCGGGGACGATGGACGTGACGTTCTTCGCCCCGGCTGCCTTGGCCAGCGCCGCCTCCCACGCGGTGGTGGCGACCACCACGGGTCCGGAGGCAGCCTTGTCCGACGTACCGGAAGCGGTGTTTTCCGAGGCCGCGCCGGAGCCGCATCCGGAGATCAGCAGCAGGCCCGCGCTCAGTGCGGTGAGGGGACGGACGAGGACGCGGGTTCGCGCCATGAGGGAGTTCTCCGTTCAGGGATGAGATGAGCTGCGAGGGCGACCGCACCCGCAGTGAGGACGAGGACCGGCCCGGGCGGCAGGTCCCAGGCCAAGGAGGTGAGAAAACCGACGACGTTGACCACCAGCCCGATGCCGATCGCCCACAGCGTGATCGACACCAGGGAGCGGCCGAGCCGGCGGGCGGCGAGGGCGGGCAGCAGGGTGAGCGCGTCCACCAGCAGGGCCCCGGTCAGCCGGATGGCACCGGCCACCGCGACCGCCACCAGCACCAGGAGCAGCACGGTGAGCCGCTGGACCGCCACCCCGGAACACAGCGCCAGTTCCCGGTCGTGCAGTAGCAACGACAGCTCCCGGCGCCGCCAGAAGAACAGCGCGGGAAGAGCCACCGCCAGGGCACCCAACACCGCGAGGTCGACGGGGCGCACCGCCAGGATCGACCCCCACAGCAGCGCGAAGGCCCCGTTCGCATTCACCCCCGACAACGCCAGCATCAGCAGCGCGGCGGCGATGGCCAGACTCATCAGCAGCCCCATCGCCCCCGACAGCCCGTCCGCCGTACGCGCCAGCGGCGCCACCCCGGCACCGGCCAGCGCACACGCGACGAGCGCACACAACACCGGGTCCAGCCCCAGCAGTTGCCCCACCGCGATACCCAGCAGCGCCACATGCATCATCGCGAAGCGCACCGGCATGATGTCCAGCCCGACGATCACCACGCCCACCACCGGCAGCCCCATGGCTGCGAGCAGCAGACCGGCCCCGGCGCGCTGGACCGGTACGAGCTGCAGCAGGTCACCGACCTGTCCGAACGCGCTCACCGGACCTCCCGCAGACGTCCGGCGGCCATCTCCAGCGTCCGGTCGCAGCGCGCGGCCATCGCCCGGTCGTGGGTGACCACGAGTACCGTCACCGGCAGCGTGGTGAGCGCCTCGGCGGCCTCCTCCTGCCCGGCGAAGTCCAGTGCCGCCGTCGGCTCGTCGGCGAGCAGCACCCCCGCCCCGGCGGCCACACACCCCACCGCCCGCGCCAGATGCATCCGCTGCAACTGCCCACCGGACAGACTGCTCAGCGGACGGTCCGCGAGCGCACCCACCCCCAGACGCTCGGCGGCGTCCGCCGCCTCGGCCGGGGCACCGCTGCTCGCCAGCAGTTCCTTCGCCAGCAGCGGGAAGCGTCCGGCAGCCGGGCGCTGCGGTATCCATGCGCAGGCCCGCCGGCGCCAGGCCCATTCCGCCGCGCTGCGGCAGCTCCGCCGCCCGACGAGAATCTGGCCGTCGACCTGCCGGTGCAGCCCCAGCACCGCCCGCAGCAGCGTCGTCTTGCCCGAACCGTTCGTACCGGTCAGCGCGATCCGTTCACCGGCGGCCACATCCAGATCGACACCGCTCACGGCCTCCAGCCGGCCATGCCGGCACACCACGCCGTGCATCCGTACGTCGAGACCGGACGACCTGCTCGTCTGCCGTGCCGCTGGGGGCTCCGGCCGCTCATTGCTGCGCTCCACAGCCCACTAGTCGGCCCGCCGGGCCGTGGAGTTCCCGGGAACTCCACTTTCTCTGGGGGACCGGGGCGGGTGACGCGTCACGGGGGCGTGCCGGCGGGCGTCGTTGGTGCGCGCGAGGCCCGATGCCTTCCGCTGCCTGCTGACCGCTGACCGCCGATCTCTGACCGCTGAGGGCCGACCTCCGATCTCTGACCTCCGACCGCTGACGGCCGCGGAGTGGTCGCGGGGCCGGGCGTGCGGGGTGGGGACGGGGACCGGGACGGGCGGGGGCCGGGCTTGCGGGACGGGGGCGCGGGACCGGGGCGCGGGACCGCTGTTCCAAGCGTCCCTGCGCCCCGGCCTTCTGCCCGGCCGACCACCACCGCCGCCGCCTCATCCGGCTCCCGACACCGGCCGAGGCTGACCCTGCCTCAGGCCGATCCCAACTCAGGCCGATCCCGCCTTAGGCCAATCCCGCCTCGGGTCGACCCCGTCTCAGGCCAATCCCACCTCAGGCCGATCCCGTCTCATGCCGACGCCGTCGAAGCGGACACCTGCAACGACGCGCCGAACCCCGCCTCCGCCGCTTCCCGCTCCGCACCGTCCGGCCGCCGCACGGTGGTGCCTTCAGCGGAGTTCACCAGCGCGATCAGCGTCTCCCGGGCCCGCGCCACCCGGGACCGGACGGTGCCCACCGGACACCTCGCCACCGAGGCGGCCTGCGCATAGGGCAGTCCGAGCAGCTGGGTGAGCACAAACGCTTCCCGCCGCGCGGGCGCAAGCGCGCAGAGCAGATCGGCCAGCACGATGCCCTCGTCGAATCCCGGCAGGACCTCCGGCTGCGCCTGTTCCGCCATGGTCTGCCAGTCGTCGAGCGCGGCGATCCGGGGCCTGGCCCGGTTGGCCCGGATCCGGTCGGCGACCGTGCGCCGCGCGATCGTCAGCAGCCAGGTACGGGCCGAGGACCGGCCCTCGAAGGAGGGGAGGCCCCGGAGGGCCCGCAGATAGGTGTCCTGGACCAGGTCGTCCGCCGCCTGGAAGTCACCGCTCAAGTGCGTGACATAGCGCAGCACATCGCGTCGGGTGGCCCGTACGAACCTCTCGACGGCGGCCTCGTCGCCGCTACGGCCCTCCAGCGCCCACCTGGTCACCAGGGCATCCTCAGCGGCACGCATGCGAGGCCTCCTCTCCCGTGCGCAGTTCCGTGGGCAGGGGTATCTGTGATACCGGCATCTGGGCAGGCGTCATCATCATCGGAAGTCCTTCGCTGGATCCGGTCACTGTGAACGGCATCGGGACCGGAGATGTCGGGGCGGGCGCGGCCGGCGCGGCGTCCGCGCAAGTTCCGTCCGTGGCCCGCAGGGCGCACTGCTGTCAGTGGACAGCGGGCTCCAGCGGTGGGCCCCGTCGCGAGACGACATGGACCAGGAGCAGTCTCCGCAAGGCGCGATGCGGTGTCCGCTCCGGTTCCCGGGTGTCCGGAGGGAGGGTCGGAAGCACGGGGTGCAGAACGAGCCGGATACGCGGTACGAGAGCGAGGGACACCGCCCGCACCAGCCGGAAGACCGCGCGTTCGCCGCCCCACATCCACCACACGCTCAGCGTCGCGATCAGCAGATGCGCCGCGAGCATCGCGCCGATGCCACCCGGCGTCCCCGGATGCGGTAGGTGCCCCATGCCGGGCATCTGGCCCGGCATCGACAGACCGCCGAAGTGCCCGTCACCGAGCATCGCCTGCACCGGCAATCCGTCAACCAGGCCCTCGTGCGGGCCACTTGGGACGCGCATGTCATGGAACGGCACACCGCCACCACACCGCAGCGATTCCCACCACAGCTTGGCCCAGGACAGCTTGCTGTGCCCGGCGTGGTCGATCGCCTGCCCGAGGGCGAAGGCGGAGTGCAGCGTCGCTTGGGTGCCCACGGTCAGGGCCGCCACCGTCAACGGACCTCGTTCACGGCCGGCGAAGCACCATGCACCTCCCGCGGCCCCTGCCGCAGCCGTGAGCAGCACCTTCCACGGCAGCACCGCACCGGAGGTCAGCACATGCCCGACAGCCGTGAGCAGTACGCAGACCACCGCGAACGCGATGGCCCGCAATCCCCTGAGTACGTATCCGGCTTCCATGGCGAGAACAGCTTGCCCCTCCCGTGCTCCGTCAGACAGAAGAGGCCAAAAGATGCTCACTTCCGGAGTGAAAATGACTGGCGGAACGGATGGCGGACTACGGCACATCGATGGCCGACGAGTCACCCAAAGACGTACGGGACACCCGGCACCGAGGAAGCCCCGCATCCGGGGTACGGCCGACAAAGGCGACGTATCGCCCTCATCGCACCCCCTTCCCAGACCCCCTCTCCAAACCCACACCCCGCGAACGAACCACAACCAGTAGCGTCGGACACATGCGTGCCTTCATCGTCGATGCGTTCACCGACCGCCCCTTCGCCGGCAATCCCGCCGGTGTGTGTCTGCTGGACGAGCCGGCCGACGCCGCCTGGATGCAGCGAGTGGCCGCCGAACTCAACCTGCCGGAAACCGCCTTTGTGCACCGGACAGCGGAAAACACCTACGGATTGCGGTGGTTCACGCCGACCGTGGAGGTCGATCTGTGCGGTCACGCCACATTGGCCACCACCCACGTGCTCCACACCACCCAGGGCGCCGCTCCTGACGCGGCCCTGCACTTCGACACGCTCAGCGGTGCACTGACCGCCCGTCGCGACGACCAGGGCGTGATTTCCCTGGACTTCCCGGCGGATGCGCCGACCGCCACCCCCGCGCCGCCGCACCTCGCCGAGGCCCTCGGCGCCGAGCCGAAGTGGACGGGCCGGGCCAGGCACGATCTGCTCGTGGAACTGCCCGATGCGGCCACGGTGCGTGACCTGACCCCGGACATCGCCGCGCTGGCCGACTTCAGCGGCCGGGCGGTCATCGTGACCGCGAGCGCCCCGGACGGAGCCGACCACGACTTCGTCTCCCGCGTCTTCGCCCCCGCCGCCGGCATCCCCGAGGACCCCGTCACCGGCGCCGCCCACTGCGTCCTCGCCCCCCTCTGGTCCGGACGGCTGGACCGCACCACACTCACCGGCGTACAACTCTCCCCACGGGGCGGCCGGGTGGGCGTCGAACTACGCGGCGACCGCGTCACCCTGCTCGGCCAGGCAGTAACCGTCTTCGACGGCGAACTGCGGGCTTGAGGCGGGGCGGCCGGCCGAGACGACCGCGGCCGCCCGCAGACGCAGGCAGCGTCTGCACCACCCGGTATCCGGTTGTGGGGGAACCACCTCCTGACGATGATCGACCCCATGACCACGCCGCAGCACGGGCCCTTTGCGGAGGCCCCTCTCGAAGAACTCTTCCCCGACGCCGGGGAGGGGGACCTGGAGCTCCTACGGCACGAAGCCGCGCGGGTGGATGCGGCACTCGCCCCAAAGGGCCCGGCGCGGTGGGAATGGGAGCCCGGGGTGCTGTTCACGGAGATCACGGTGGGCGACGAGGCCGGCGACCGGCTCGAATACATGCTGCAGGTGGACTGTTCGGAAGGCACCAGCGCTTGGGTGTTCGCGGGTGTGAGTGTGGCGTGCGGGTGCGAGGAGAACCATGAGACGCACCTCGTCGGCCAGGTCCCCGTGTACCTCACAGAACTGACCTCCCTCTACGAAGGAACAGAGCTGGGGATGGCGTTCTCCTTCGCGGCATGGGAGTTGACCGGCTGGATCGAGAACCCCAGGGAACCGGACTACTGGCGCTCCCTGAAGGGATTGCCGGCGCCTCGACCGACCGCTCCGGCGCCTTGACCGACCGCCCCCGCTTAACCGATGGACCGGACGAAGCTGGACCGATGGTCTGGAGAGAGGAGACAGGTGTGGACGCTGCCGTCGTCTTCTCGAACGCTGATGCCGCCGCGCTGTACGACCTGTTGAATCCGTGGGACCCCGAACAGTGCCCCAGCGATGCCTTCTACGACGAGCTGGTCATGGCCGCGGCCTCGGTCCTGGACGTCGGCTGCGGCACCGGCGCCATGCTGCACCTCGCTCGCGAACGTGGCCACCCGGGCCGTCTCGTCGGACTTGATCCGGACCGTGCCGCACTTGCCCGGGCTCGGTCCCGGGCCCGGCATCGCACCGCTATCGAGTGGGTCGAGGGCACAGCAGCGGCAGCCTCGCGGTGGGACGCCGCGTTCGACCTGGCGACGATGACCAGCCACGCCTTCCAATGCCTTGTCACGGACGCGGAGTTGCGTGCCTCCCTCGCGGCGGTCCACACGGCGCTGTGCAACGGCGGCCGCTTCGCGTTCGAGACGCGGCACCCGCAGGCGCGTGCCTGGGAGGACTGGAATCCCTCCGAGGCATCCGACATCGTCGACTCGGCCGGCCGGGCCCTGCGCGTATGGCACGAGACCGAGTCCGTCATCGGTGACCTGGTCACCTTCACCGGGACGACGGCCGCGGCCGACGGCACCGTGCTCCGTGTCGACCGGACGAGCCTGCGCTTCCTTGACGTCGCGAAGCTCGACGAGTTCCTCATCGACGCGGGCTTTGCCGTCGAGGCTCGGTACGGGACCTGGGACGGTGGGCCCGTCACCGGTACGAGCCGGGAGATCATCACGATTGCCCGCCGCCGATAGGGCCATGGGGCTGTGTAGCCTTCGGTGGCGAGAAAAGGCGGGAGCGGCTTCAGGCGCATGCAAGAACAACACAGTCACTTGACGAGGCGTCAAGTGGTCGACATCACAAGGTTTTGATATTCGGCAAAGCGCCCGCTGTCCGCTTTTGCCTGTGGTTTCGTGATACCTTCCTTCCCGCTTCTTATTCTGTCGTTACATCCATGGGGGGACCGCGGATGCGCCGTCGCCCATCCCGGAAGGATCACCGGTCGAAGTCTGACGACCCTCCTCTCTCGAGATCTCGCTGACGCGCCCACCCCTGCCGTGCAGTTTCCTTCGCCCGTACGGCGTGCGGAAGGAAACAAGGGTGGGGTTATTGCCGATGTGGACATCCGGGCCGCCGAAGGGCAGCTCACCGTAGGCCGGAAAGCGCTCAGCAAAGTACCGCGATCTGGCCATTCCTTCAGGACAGCGCAGTTGGTGAATTCGCCGCCGACCGGCGGCGATCCGGATTCGCCCCGCTGAATCCGGAGGAGGCGCGCCAAAGAACCGCGCGAGCACCACACCACCACCGAATCCCAGGGCTGAGAACGCACGCGCGCCTTGGCTCCCTCAGCTGAACCCGGTCGTTCCGACCCTTCAACGGACAGGCTCATGAAACGAATACCTTGGGTGCGCGCCGCCGCTGTCGGCGGCTGCGCCTCGATCGTGCTCGCCGTTCCGGCGCTCGCCGCGCATCAGGCGTCGCCGCCGGCTGCTCGGACCACGCCCGCGGATCAGGGCGCACAACCGTCCCTGCCGCGCGGCTTTCGGGCACCGGATGTGCCCGCCGGCGTGGCGACTGCGCCGTCGTCCGGTCCGGCGACGCCGTCCTCTGGCCCCGTGAAGCCCTCCAAGGGCGTGACGCAGGAAGAGATCCGCAAGGCGCAGGAGCTGGAGCGCTACTGGACGCCGGAGCGCATTCGTGCCGCCGTCCCCGTGGACGCGGTGCGGACGGGGGAGAAGGGGCAGGATCCGCCGGGTTCCGCCGACGTGGCGGGCCGCAGTGGAGTGTTCGCGCCGAGCCATCAGGTCGCGTCGGGAGCCGCCACGGTCGGTGTGTTCCTGATCCGCAGTGAGGACGGGTCGGCGACGCCCAACCAGTTCTGCAGCGCCAGCGCCGTCACCTCGCCGACCAAGAGTCTGGTGCTCACCGCGGCTCACTGCCTGAAGGGCGGCAAGTCGTATCGCAATGTCGCCTTCGTGCCCGGCTACCGGGGTGGGGCCTCGCAGGCGGGCCAGCCCGGGGAACGGCCCTACGGGCTCTTCCCGATGGAGCTGGGCAAGGTGTGGATCGACGAACGGTATCTGTCCTCGTCACCCAGCGACGATGTGGACTTCGCCGTCCTGCGCGTCGGACCGAACGCCCAAGGACAGCTCCTGGAAGATGCCGTCGGCCGCGGCAACACGCTCACGGCGGTCCGCGCCGCGGATCTGGCACGCCGTGAGGTGACGCTCATGGGCTATCCCGGGGGCCAGAAGACCCCGCTGCAGTGCACGAACGCGACCAGGGCCTTCCAGGGCCGGTTCATGGAAATCAGCTGCGCCGGCTTCCGTACGGGGGTCAGCGGCGGTCCGTTCCTGGAAGGCTTCGACGGCAGCCGCGGCAACCTCGTCGGCGCCATCGGCGGCTACAAGACCGGCGGGCTCCAGGACGACATCTCCTACAGCTCGCAGTTCGACAACGACGTCTTCCGCCTCTACCAGCAGGCGGTCACGGACGCGGCGCCGGACACCGTCAACCCCCTCGGTGACGCCACCACCTGGCAGCACGCCAGCACCGTCCTCACCGGCCGGTTCCACTCCGACTCGGTGCGCAACAACACCGGCGACCTGATCGTGCGCTGGTCCGACGGTGAGGTCTCTCTCTACCCCGGCAACCGCGCATACGGTCTGCGCAAGGACATCCAGCTCGTCAAGAAGGGTCCGGTCTGGAAGAAGGCCAAGGCCGTCACCGCCGGAGAATTCACCGGCAACAGCACCGACGACCTCCTCGTCCGCTGGGACGACGGCAGACTGACCCTCTACAAGGACGTCAACGAGACCAACAAGCTGACCCAGGCGATCCAGCTCAAGGGCCCCAACGGCACGTGGACGCATGCCGAGAGCATCACCGCGGGCCGGTTCGGCGGCGGCAACGCGCGCCGCGACGACCTCGTGGTGCGCTGGTCCGACGCCGAGATGACTCTCTACACCAATGTGGACGGGCGGGGTCTGCACGCCGAGAAGCAGCTCGCCAAGCGCAAGAACACGACCTGGTCACACGCCCGCGACAGCGTCGCCGGGAACTTCGCCGCGACCGCCGGCGACCAGGATCTGTTCGTCCGCTGGTCCGACGGTGAAGTGACCGTCTACGAGAACATCGCCGCCAAGGGCTTCAAGGCCGAACACCGGCTCCGCCCCGCGAAGTCCGCATGGCGTTACAGCAACCTGGTCACCGCCGGCGCCTTCGGCGGCGGTACCCGTCAGGACGACCTCATCGCGCTCTGGCCCGGCGGCAAGCTCGTCATGTACGGCGACACCACGGCCAAGGCCCTGGGCCTCGAACGTCTGCTCGTTCCCGCGCGGATCAGCTGAACCTCACGTCACGCCCCAGCCGTGCCTTCCGGTCTCGCATCAGGGAACCGGAAGGCATGGCCCTCCTCGTCCTCTATGCCTCGGCCCTCGGGGCCACCGCCGGCGCTCCCCTTGGGGCGCCGGCGCGCAGGTCAGGCCGGTGCCGGGAGGCCGGGGATCAGGCCGGTGCCGGGAGACCGCAGGTCAGGGACGGTGCCGGGGGACCCGCGGTTCAGGCCGGCGCTGGGAGGCCGCGGATCAGGTCCGCCGCCTTCTCCGCGATCATGATCGTGGGAGCGTTGGTATTGCCCCGCACCACCGTCGGCATCACCGAGGCGTCCACCACGCGCAGGCCGCTGACGCCGTGCACCGCGAGCCGGGAGTCGACCACGGGGCCGATCGCGCAGGTGCTCGCCGGGTGGTAGAGGGTCTGCAGCTCGCGCCGGGCGAACTCCAGCAGGCCGGCGTCGTCCGTGGCGCGGGGGACGCGGAAGTCGGCGCGACGGTGTTTGCGCAGGCTGGGCTGGTCGGCGATGTCCAGCAGCATCCGCAGTGCCCGTACCGCCGTGGTGCGATCCTCGTCCGTGGTCAGGTAGTTGTGCAGGATGTGCGGTTTGGCGCTGGGGATCGCCGACCGCAGCGAGACCTTGCCCCGGCTGGTGGGGGCGAGCAGGACCGCGCCGAACATGAAGGCATGGTCGGTGACCGGGCTGATGCCCTCCTCGTGGAACATCACCGGTGTGGCGTGCACCTGGACGTCGGGAGCGTCCAGCCCCTCGCGGGTGCGGTGGAACCCCCCGGCCTCACCGACGTTGGAGCTCAGCGGACCACGGCCCTCGGTCTCCAGCATGCGCACATTGTCCGGCGTCTCCGCGGTCAGCAGGGATTCGGTGTCGGTCAGGTAGGAAAGGCCGATGTGCGGGTGGTCCTGCAGGTTTTCCCCCACCGGGAGGTCCACCCGGGGTGTGATGCCGCGGGCCGTCAGCTCATCGGCCACGCCGATGCCGGAAAGCATGAGCAGCTGCGGGGAGTTGTATGCCCCGGCCGACAGCACCACCTCCCGCTCGGCGCGCAGTTGGAGCAGGTCACCGCCCCGTTCCAGCTCGACCCCGGTCGCGCGAGACCCCTCGAACAGCACCCGGGTGCACTGGGCGCCGGTGAGCACTTCGAGATTCGGCCGTTCCAGAGCGGGCCGCAGATACGCGACGGCCGTACTGCAGCGCATACCGTCGCGCTGCGTCAGGTGGTAGTAGCCGACACCGTCCTGCTCGGGACCGTTGAAGTCAGCGGTGTAGGGGTGGCCGGCCTCCTGCGAGGCCGCCACGTAGGCAGCCATCAGCGGATGCCGTGAGCGGCCTTCGCTGACGGTCAGCGGCCCGCCGGTCGCGTGCCACGGCGATGTCTCCCCCCGGAAGTCCTCGGCGCGCAAGAAGTAGGGCAGAACGTCGTCCCAGCCCCACTGCTCCGCACCCGCGGCGGCCCAGGCGTCGTAGTCACGGCGGTTGCCCCGGATGTAGATCATCGCGTTCATCGACGACGAACCACCGAGCATCCGGCCCCGGGGCAGGAACCGGCGCCGGCCGTCCAGCCCCGGTTCGCAGTCGCTGAGGTAGCTCCAGTCGTACTTCGTCTGGAAAAGCTTGCTGAAGGCGGCCGGGACGTGGATTTCCTGCGCATCGTCCACCGGCCCGGCCTCGACCAGCAGAACGCGGGTGCTCTCGTTCTCGGTGAGCCGGGCCGCCAGCACACATCCGGCCGATCCGGCACCCACGATGATGTAGTCGTACACCCATACCCCTCACGCAGCGCTCTTGCGGACCTCTCCACCCAAGCCGCTTCGGCAGCTCCGCTCACACCGGGAATCCAGCCAATGTCATCCGGATCCGACCCGCCCCGTAAGGCAGTTGAGGGACGAGGCCTCCCAGGTCAGGCAGGCGCGGCGGCACGGATCTCCTCGTACCGCGCATCCCGACGTGGCCCAGCCCGGCCCGGCGCATCCCGACGTGGCCCGTCCCGGCCCGGCGCATCGAGGCGCGGCCCGGCCCGGCGTATCCCGAAGCGGCCCGTCCCGGCCCGGCCCGGCACCGCGCCACCGCAGCGCTCAGCTGCCGGTGCGCTGCCGTACGCGAGGGCGGGCCGCCCGGCCGCATCGATCATGACGGCCGGAACCGCGGCGTACGGTGGCCGCGCTGCCGCTCGTCCCGGGACCGGTCACCACGCCGAGTGTCCGCACCTGAGCGACGGGCGCAGAATGAAGAGAGCCGCTCTGGCGTCCGGAGGGCGGCCGGGCCACCGTGCGCGGCGGGTGGAAGGACAAGCCGGTGCCATCAGATCGGCCGAGCGACGAGCAGGCTCGCGGTCCGCTCTGGTCCGAGCCCGGGTCGCTGCTGGAGCATGTCGCGGTCGCCGTGTTCGGCATCGATGACGACAACCGGATCTGCTACTGGGGCCCCGGCGCCCAGCACCTGTTCGGCTACCGCGCCGGGGAGCTGCTGGCGAAGCCCGGTGCCCTGCTCTTCCCTGCCGCTCCCGGTGACGGTTCCGACGCCTGCGCCCGCCTGGCCGAGCGCGGCCGGACCGAGGGCTACTGGCGTGGACGGCTGCTCGCCACGCATCTGGACGGTTCGGTCTTCGACTGCGGCTTCCGGGTCTTCCCGGTGGCCGGGGCCGCGGGGCGTTCGGTGGTCATGGCCCTGGCGAGCCGTGGTGACGAGCTGGACCGGGTGAAGACCAATCTCGCCTTCCTCGACGCGCTCTTCGAGACCTGCCCCATCGGCCTGGTCATGCTCGACGAGGAGCTGCGCTACGCCCACCTCAACCAGGGGCTCGCCGACATCAACGGGCTGCCCATCGAGGAACACCTGGGACGGCGCATCACCGAGATCATGATCACCGCGGACGGCGGCGAGTACGAGCGGATGCTGCGCGGCGTCGCCGAGGAAGGCAAGCCCGTCGCGGGGGTACGGGTCGGGATGCGTACCCGGGGCCATCCGGACCGGGACAAGGTGCTGTCGGTGAGCTTCTTCCCGCTCTCCCGGGCAGGGGGCACCCGCCCGGGGGTGGGCGGACTGCTGGTGGATGTGACCGACCGGGAGCAGGCCATCGTCGAGGCGACCGCCACCCGTCAGCGGCTGGCGCTGCTGGACCAGGCCTCCACCCGGATCGGCACCACCCTGGACGTGCAGGTCACGGCCCAGGAGCTGGTCGACGCCGTGGTCCCGGTCTTCGCCGACGCGGCCGTCGTGGAGCTCGTGGAATGGCTGGACGAGCGGGAGTCGTTCGACCCGGCGCTGCCGGTGATCACCCGCCGCCTCGCCCACGGCACCGTGCTGCCCCCTCCCGCGACGGAACTGGTGAGCGGGGTGGAGGGAGTGCACTACCCGCCGGGCTCCGCCATCCACCGGATGCTGCGGACCGGCCGCCCGATCTCCGCGCCGGTGAACCAGGAGTTCATCCTGCGGACCGTGCTGGATGAAGAGCGCGCCCGGGTGCTGGCCGACAGCGGTCTGACCTGCCTCCTCCTCGCCCCGCTCATCGCCCGGGGAACGGTGCAGGGCATCGCCATTTTCGGCCGGTCCGCGGCCCGGCCGGCCTTCACCGAGCAGGACCTCAGCCTGGCCGCGGAGCTCGCCTCCCGGGCCGCGCTCTGCCTGGACAACGCGCGGCTGTACAGCCGGGAGCGGAACATCGCGCTCACCTTCCAACGGGCGCTGCTGCCCAGCTCCCTGGGGACCTGCCCCTCCCTGCACCTCGCCCATCGCTATCTGCCGGGCAGCCACGTCACCGAGGTCGGCGGCGACTGGTACGACGTGATCGCCCTGCCCGAGCAGCGAGTCGCCCTGGTCGTCGGCGACGTCATGGGACACGGCGTCTCGGCCGCCGCGTCGATGGGCAGGCTGCGCATCACCGCCAAGGCACTGGCCCGGCACGACCAGGAGCCGGAAGAGCTGCTCACCGAACTCGACCAGTGCGCCCAGGAGGCGGGCATCGAACTCGCCACCTGTCTCTACATCCGCTACGACCCCGTCACCGGACACACCCGGATCGCCAGCGCCGGTCACCCCCCGCCCCTCCTCCGCTACCCCGACGGCCGTACCGAGATCGTCGACGAGGTGCTGGGGGTCCCCCTCGGCGTCGGCGGCTGTCCCTACCGGTCGACGGAGATCGGCCTGCCCGACGACACCACACTCGTCCTCTACACCGACGGCCTCATCGAGGCACGGGGCCAGGACATCGACGAGGGGCTGACGGCGCTCCGCACGGAACTGGGCCGGCTCCCCGACTCACTGGAGGCCGCCGCGGACCATATCCTCGCCCGCCTCGTACCGAGCTCCCCGGCCGATGACACCGTCCTGCTCCTCGCCCGGGTACACCGCCTGCGGCTGTGAGCGCGCGGCCGCGTCACCGGTCGACGGCATCGACGGGCCGGCGTCCCCTCAAGGGCGTCCCGGCGCGGCGATGCGCGCGGAGACGCACGGATCCTCGTTGCGGAATCCGAGGCGGTTGTAGAGCCGTTCGGCGGGGGAGTTGTCGGCGAGCTGCCACAGCGTGCAGAACCCGTACCGGCGTACGGCGTACCGGGTCAGCCACGCGGTCAGCGCCGCACCGAGCCCCTGACCGCGCTGCCTCGCGTCCGTCGCGACCGACGCCATCAGGGGAGCGCCGCTGTCCCGCAGGCTGCTCAGGGCACCGCAGGCCACCAGCCGTCCGTCCGTGTCGCGGATGCCGGTCCACAGGCTGACGCCGGAGGAGCCGGGGCCGGTCGAATGGGCGGGGCTGTGCTCGTTGAGGAAGGCGAGCAGCTCCCCGTGGTGCGTCTCGTCCAGCTCGATCACCCGCTCCTCGGCCCGTTGGACGGGCGGTTCCTCCAGCGTCCACCGGAAGACCCACTCGACGACATCGGTCACCGCGAGGTGGCGGCCGACCAGGGCCTCGGTACCTAGAGGGCCGGTGAACTCCCTTACGTCATCGGGGAGTTCATGCGCGGCACGGAGGACGAGCCCGGCGGCGGGAACCGCGTCGCCGACGCTCCACAGATGTCCGCGGGCGTCGTCGAGCCAGGCGGCGGCACCGTCGCCGGACCAGCTGATCCGGTCGGCCGGTTGCTGCCGCGCGGCGCCGAAACGCAGCAGGGCGGAGCCGGCCTGGCGCTCCAGACCCTGCCGGAACAGGTCTGCGGTCCGGGGAGGAAGAGTCGTTGCCTGCATCGCTCTCTCGGGAAGGACGTAGCGGGAGGGCGACGGCCCGGACACGCGCAGGGCGCAGCCGGAACCGACCGTTTGGGGTGTGGGGGAGTCCCGGCAGGGGCTGCGCAGGCGGCGCGCCCGGCTGACCGGGACGCCCACTGTTGCACACCGCCCCTGGCCCGAGGCAAATCCGGGGCCCGGGCGGCGAATGCGTACCGGGAATTGCGGCGGAAGCAACCGGGGAATGGCCCCGCCGACCGGCACCGTTCACCACGGACCACCCCGCGGACCGTGCCCGCGACTGCCTGTTCTCCCACGGCGTGACCAGCGGGGTGGCGGGGGCGGGGAGCACGTTCTCGACCCGCCGGCACGCCGACCTGCCGACTCGCCGGGGAATGGTGGTGTTGATCACGGTGCGGGCCGGTGTGCGTCCCTGTCGCCGGCATCAGTGGTCCGGGGCGCCGCGGGCGCGGTCCGGCGCGACTGCGCGGCCGCCCTGATCCGGGGAACATGGAAGCACTGCTGGGTGCGGTGGACACGGGCCGCAGTCCGAACCCGGCGGGGCCGCATACCGCGCTCACAGGCGGAGGAGGTGCCTGGGATGGGTACAGCAGGCCCCTTCGGCCCGGCGGGCGCCCAGCCGCCTCCCGGGGAGCCGCAGCGCAGCGGGCTGCTGGACCTGCTCAGCGTCGCGGCGGTGCTGCTCGACGCCGAGGGACGGATCGTGCTGTGGAGCCCGCAGGCCGAGAAGCTGTTCGGGTACACCGCGCAGGAGGCGCTGGGCCGGTACGCCGGGCGGCTGCTGGTTCATGAACAGCAGCTGGACCTGGTGATCAGGCTCTTCACCGAGGTGATGGCGACGGGCGAGAGCTGGGCCGGCGCCTTCCCCGTCCGGCACAAGGACGGCAGCACCCGGCTGGTCGAGTTCCGCAATATGCGGCTGCTGGACGACCGGGGTGACTTCTACGCCCTGGGCATCGCCACGGACGAGGAGATCCTGCGCCAGGTGGAACGGGATGTGGCCCTGTCCACGCGGCTGGTCTCGCAGTCCCCCATCGGACTGGCCGTCCTGGATACCGATCTGCGCTATCTGGCCGTCAACCCGGCGCTGGAGCGGATGAACGGCGTCCCCGCCGAGGACCATCTGGGCCGGTCGGTGCGTGAGGTGCTGCCGTTCCTGGAGACCGACGCCATCGAGGCCGCCCTGCGGCAGGTCCTGGAGTCCGGCACGCCCCTGGTCGATGAGCACACTGTGGGACGCACACCCGCCGACCCCGACAACGATCATGCCTGGTCGGTCTCCTACTACCGGCTGGAGGACCCGGGCGGGCGGGTGCTCGGGGTGGCCGGCCTCTCGGTGGACGTCACCGACCGGCACCGCGCGGCCACCGAGGCGGCCCGCGCCCGGCGACGCCTGGCCATGATCGCCGACGGGTCGGCCCGGATCGGCACCACGCTGGAGGTGGAGCAGACCGCCCGCGAGCTGGCCGACGTCGCCGTCCCCGACCTCGCCGACGTGGCGGCGGTGGACATCCTGGATTCCGTCCTGGAAGGCCGTCCGCCCCAGACATCCGGCGCCCGCCATGCGCTCTTCCGGGCCCTCGCGGTCAAGGCCGCCTACCCCACGGAGGCGGTCCGCGCCGCCGACCCTCCCGGCCACCTCGCCAGCTACGGACCCGACCGGCTGGCCACCCGGTGTGTGCGTACCGCCCGCCCCATCCTGATACCCCACGTCGACGAGCGGGACCTGGCCCGTATCGCCCGTGACCCCGAGGCCGCCGCCCTGCTGGCCCGCGCCGGCATCCACACCTATCTCACGATGCCGCTGATCGCCCGCGGTGAGGTGCTCGGCGCCCTGGGCCTGACCCGCGCCCGCAACCCGCTGCCGTTCGACGAGGACGACCTCGCGCTGGCCGCCGAACTGGCCGACCGCGCCGCGGTGTGCATCGACAATGCCCGCCTGTACCAGAGCCAGCGCAACGCCGCCCTCACCCTCCAGCGCAGCCTGCTCCCCGCCCACCCACCGCACCAGAAGGGCCTGGAGATCGCCACCCGCTACCAGCCCGCCGGCACGACCAGCGAGGTCGGCGGCGACTGGTTCGATGTGATCCCCCTCAGGGCGGACAAGACCGCGCTCGTCGTGGGCGATGTGATGGGCAGCGGCATCGACGCCGCCACCACCATGGGACGCCTGCGCACGGCCACCTCCACCCTGGCCGACCTCGACATCCCGCCGACCGAGGTGCTGCGGCACATCGACAAGATCACCGCCGGTCTGGATCAGTACGCCACCTGCGCCTACGCCGTCTACGACCCGCACCACGCCGTCTGTCACATCGCCGTCGCCGGACATCTGCCGCCGGTGCTGATGCGCACGGGCAAGCCCCCGGAACTGCTCGACCTGCCGATCGGCGTACCCCTCGGGGTCGGCGGTGTGCCCTTCGAAGAAGCCACCTTCGGCGTGCGCCCCGGCGACCAGTTGGTCCTTTACACGGACGGGCTGGTCGAGACCCGCCACGACGCCATCGACGAGCGCCTGGCGCTTCTCCTGCACCTTCTCGACAGCCCGGACCGTTCCCTGGAGGACACCTGTGACCGTCTTCTTGACGCACTGCGCGATCCGGACGATCCCGATGACGTCGCCGTCCTCATCGCCCGGGCCCGGAACCAGGGAGAGGCTGCCTAGATACGGCGGATCCGGGCGGCCAGCGCGTGCCCGATGCACACATAGACGACGGCGGGCAGCCCGTAGTTCAGCACGGTCCGCAACCAGTCGGCGTCCATGGTGAACAGATCGTGCGACCACCCGGCCAGCCAGCCGGCCGCGTCATGGACAAAGTTGACCAGATCATTGGCGCGGTTCGCGTCGACGAGGGCGAACAGGATCCACAGACCGAGGATCAGCGCCGTCAGGTCTGCGAGGACGACGACGACCTTCGCTGCTTCGTTGCTGCGGTAACGAGCGCGTGAGGACATGCACAACGCGTTGCCGCTTTCGGCCGCTTGAAACGCCGCCGTGGACGCCCGCCGCAGTTCCGGGCGCCGTACTTCGATGCAGTCCGTGTGCGGTCGGTGACCGGTCCGGCTGATCGTCCAGTTACCCGGCCGACTCCTGGTCCGTCCGGGTCAGGCTCGCGATGTGGGCGCGGTAGGCAGCGACTTCGGCCTCGGTCAGCGCCAGGCGGCCGGGGCCGGGCTGGCCGGCCGGCAGCTCGGTCGACTGGACCGCCGCCCGGTAGAGGGGGCCGGGAAGGTTCAGCAACAGCTGCCCCTGTTCGGCGGTTTCGATCACCAGCCACGAGTCCGCGTTCTCGTCGTGAACATCGGTGACTCCGATGGTGCTGATAGCGGTTACGGTCAGGACCGGAGGTATTTCGCTCATACCACCTCCCTACCAGCCGTCGCCTGTCACGGCGAATCGCCGAAGTGGGGTGGGCTCCCCCGGAGGAGAGCCCACCCCACAGCGCAACAGGAAGCCGGCCGGCGTCCGGTCACTGACCCGTCGTGCCGGGCCTGGTCCCCGTCCTAGCGCAGGAGGTCGGCCAGGTACCCGCCGCCGGTGTGCACCCCGCCGGTCGGCCGGTGGTGGTCCCACCTGTGGTGATCACGCTTGTGGTGGTCCCGCTTGTGGTGATCGCGCTTGTGGTGCTTCTTCTTGCGGTGGTCCTTCTTGTGATCGTCCTTCTTGTGGTGTCCGTGCTTGCACTTGCGGTGGTCGTGGTCGGAGCTGCTCGACGCGACGTGGTCCGTGGTGTGAGCCTCGGCCGCGGTCGCGGTGGGAGCGGCGACCGCGAACATCGCGGTGATGACGGCGGAGGCGAACAGAGTGCGGGCACTGCGCATGGACATGTTCCTTTCGGCCTGCTGCGAAGGGCGACACCCTGTCGGCCTTCTGCGGCGCAGTAGTGATATGACACGCAGCCAGTTGCATTGTCACGGCGCACCACTTGAGAGGATCGAATCCGGGTGAATAATTGAGCTTTATGGGTGGTGTGAGCGCGCCGTCGGCATCGGCGGTGTGCGCAGGGAAAGGGCATGAGCATGACGGCTCGCCGCTGGTGAGGGGATGTCTCACGGGACGGAAGACGACAGGGAAACGATGCTTCCGGGGCGCTGATCTGCACGGCATTCGACGGAAGCGGGCGCGGCCTCGTCACGGTGAATAGCAATTTCCGGTCGCGAGAGCTCACATTTTTTCTCAATTCACGTCACGTCGGGATTCGGTTCGGCAATTGACCGGTTGCAATCTGCTGTTTTCGGTCATCGGGCGAAGGTCCCCGGGGGGACGGTGGATTCCCGCAAGGGCGGAGACGCTAGGGCGTTTCCGGGGTGAACGGCTCGGTGCCGGCGATCAGCAGGGCGACATCGTCCGGGTCGTCGGGACGCCGCAGTTCGCGCAGGAGCCGGTCGCAGGTGTCCTCCAGGGAGCGGTCGGGGGCGTCCAGCAGGCGGAGCAGGGTGTCGAGGCGTTCGTCGAGGGAGTGGTGGCGGGTCTCGACCAGTCCGTCGGTGTAGAGGACGAGTTGGTCGCCGGGGTCCAGGACGAAGGTGGTGGTCTCGAAGGGGACGCCGCCCACTCCGAGCGGTGTGCCGGTGGGCAGGTAGAGGAACTCGGGGTGCTTGCCGCTGCGTACGAGGGCGGGGGGCAGATGGCCGGCGGTGGCGATGTGCAGCGTGGAGCGGTGTGGATCGTACGCGGCGTAGACGCAGGTGGCGATGTAGTGCTCCAGCCCCGAGGTGATCTTGTCGAGGTGCTGGAGTACCTGGGCGGGGTCGAGGTCGAGGTCGGCGAAGGCGCAGGTGGCGGTGCGCAGACGCCCCATGGTGGCGGCGGCGTCGATACCGCTGCCCATGACGTCGCCCACGACGAGGGCGGTCTTGTCGCCGTCGAGCGGGAGGACGTCGTACCAGTCGCCGCCGATCTCGTAGGTGGCCTGCGCGGGCCGGTACCGGGAGGCGAGCTGCAGACCGGGACGGTGCGGCGGGTGGTCAGGAAGCAGGCTGCGCTGCAGGGTCTCGGCGGCGTTGCGCACGCTCTGGTGCGAGCGGGCGTTGTCGATGCACACGGCGGCGCGGGAGGCCAGTTCGGCGGCGAGGGCGAGGTCGTCCTCGTCGAAGGGCGGCGAGTTGAGTGCTCGGATGAGCCCCAGGACGCCGAGGATATGGCCGCGCGCGGTGAGCGGGGCCAGCATGTAGGAGTGCACCCCGGCGCGGGCCAGCAGGGTGGCGGCGTGGTCGTCGCGGGCGATGCGCGCCAGGTCACGGGCATCGGCGTGGGAGACCAGGATCGGGCGGCCGGTGCGGACGCACTGGGTGGCCAGGCGGTCGGTGTCGTAGGCGGCGATATGGCCGGGCGGATCGGCGGCGCGGACGGCTTCGGTCGGGTAGGCGGCCTTCACCGCGAGGGCGCGGAAGAGCGCCGGGCCGCTGTCGCGGGTGGGGCGGTGCTCGTCCAGGACGGAGTCGAGGACATCGACCGTCACCACGTCGGCGAGCTCGGGAACGGTGACCTCGGCCAGTTCCCGGGCGGTCTGTCCCACCTCCAGGGTGGTGCCGATCCGGGCGGAGCCGTCGGCGATCAGGGCCAGCCGCTGCCGGGCCTCGGCGGCCTCCCTGGCCGCCTGGTACCGGTCGGTGACATCCACCACCAGATCGGCCACTCCGAGCACCCGCCCATGGGGGTCCTCCAGCCGGTACAGCGAGATCGACCAGGCGTGCTCATGGTCCGGGTCGGAGGGGGTACGGCCGACGACCGTGGCCTGGTCGACCATGGGGACCCCGGTTTTGAGGACCTGACGCATCGCGGCCTCGGGCACCTCGAACTTCGCGGCGCTCATGATCTCGCGGTAGTGCCGTCCGAGATGGTCCTTCGCGGGTATGCCGTGCATCCGCTCCAGGGCGGGGTTGACGGCCACGTACCGCAGCTCGGTGTCGAGCATCGCCAGCCCGATGGGGGACTGGGAGATCAGCCGGGTGGACAGGGCGACATCCCGCTCCACCTCGCGCAGCGTCGAGGAGTCGGTGGCGAGCCCGAGGGCGTAGAAGTCGCCGTGGTCGTCCATCAGCCGCATGTTGCGCAGCTCCACCAGCCGCACGGTGCCGTCCTTGTGCCGGACGGGGAAGGTGCCGCTCCAGCTCCGGCCGGTCTCCATGACGCCGGTGAACTTCCCGATGACCAGGTCCCAGTGCTCCTGGTGCACGAGCAGGGGTGCCGCGTACCGCCCGAGCGCCTCCTCGGCGGTGTAGCCGTACAGGTCCTCTGCCTGAGGGCTCCACAGGACGATCCGGCCGTCGGCGTCCAGAAGGACCGCGGCCACACCGAGGAGGTCCATCAGCCCGCTCGGCTGTGGCGGCCTTCCCTGCGGCTGACCGGCACCGGCCGGACGCCCGTCGGCTGCGCTCACCCGGGCACTCCTTCCACCCGACGGACCACGTGGGCTGCCCGCTCGCTCCGGTCCGCGGCCTGTCCACCTCGTTGGCTGTGGCCCTCCCCTTCACTGGTGAGTG
Source organism: Streptomyces sp. G7(2002) (assembly GCF_028870195.1). NCBI lineage: Bacteria > Bacillati > Actinomycetota > Actinomycetes > Kitasatosporales > Streptomycetaceae > Streptomyces > Streptomyces sp. G7(2002). The sequence goes on along the minus strand of NZ_CP102609.1, from coordinate 976,115 downwards.
CTTCGGCTTCCATGGTCCACCAGGACCGGCCGCCCGCACACCTCGTCCCGCCGGGGCCCGGGCGCCGCCGACCGAAAGTAATCTGACAGCACTTACATAAGCACTGTTACGATGCCGCGCATGACCGAGGACCCCACGCTCGACCCCACCGGCAAGAGCCTCTGGCGGCCGCTGCGACTGCTGCAGGCATCGATGGACGCGGAGATCGCCCGGATCTACGCCGAGGAGCGGATCGCCGGGCTCAAGCCGAGCTACGTCATGGAGCTGCTCCGGCTCCACGCCCGCGGGCCCATGACCATCACCGAACTGGCCGGGTCGGTCGGCCGGACCCACTCCGCACTCAGCCAGAAGGTGGCCGCGATGCGCGCGGCCGGCTGGGTGGAGACCGTGGCGGGCGACGACGCGCGCAGCAAGAAGGTGGCGCTCACGGACCGCGCCCGCGGCATCGTCGGACGGCTGGCCGCGGAGTGGCGCGCCACCGAGGCGGCCCTTGCCGAGATCGAGGCCGAGATCCCCTATCCGCTGAGCCGGGTCGTCACCGACATCGAGCAGGTCCTCGCGCGCAAGAGCTTCCACGACCGGATCGCCGAGAAGCTGGCCGAGGACCCCGCATGGGAGTGAAGCGCGCACTGATCGATGTGACCCCGCTGCGGCGGTCGGCACCGTTCCGGCGGCTGTGGCTCGGCCAGACGCTCTCCCGCCTCGGCGGCCAGATGACCCTCGTCGCCGTGATGTTCCAGGTCTGGCAGACGACGCACAGCACCGTCTGGACCGGGGCCGTCGGTCTGGCCCGGGCCGTCCCCCTCATCGTGCTCGGACTCTTCGCCGGGTCGCTCGTCGACCGCGTGGACCGGCGGACCTTCTACCTGATCACGACCACTGGCCAAGCCGTCTGCGTGTCCCTGCTCGCCCTGCAGGACTTCCTCGGGAACTTTCCGACCGCGGGGGTGCTGCTGCTGGTCGCGGTGCAGTCCTGCTTCGCGGCCGGCAGCGGTCCGGTGTCACGCACCTTCCTTCCGTGTCTGCTGCCGAAGCAACAGCTCGCCGCCGGGCTGGCGTTGAACCGGATCGCCTTCCAGGGCGCCATGCTGACGGGCCCGGTACTGGGTGGGCTGATCCTGGGCGGGCTGGGTGCCGGCGGTGTCTACCTGATCGACGCGCTCACCTTCGCCGCCGCGTTCCACGGCGCGTTCGGGCTGCCGCGGATGAGACCCGGCGACGAGCCCGCCCGGCCCGGTCTGCGCGGCGTGGCGGACGGCCTGGCCTTTCTCGTCCGTACGCCGGTCATCCGCGGAGCGCTCCTCACGGACCTGGCCACCACTGTGCTGTCGATGCCGATCAGCCTGTTCCCCCTGGTCAACGCGGAACGCTTTGGCAACGATCCCCGCACGCTCGGACTCTTCCTGAGCGCCGTGGCAGCCGGCGGGGTCCTTGCCTCGCTCTTCGCCGGGACCTTCACCCGCCTCTCCCGCCCCGGTCTCGTCATGCTCGGCGGATCGGCCACCTGGGGCGCGGCCCTCGCCCTGTTCGGCCTGTCGGCCGACCCGTGGACCGGGCCGGCCTTCCTGGTCCTGGCGGGTGCCGCCGACACCGTTGCCGTCGTGTCCCGAAGCACCCTCGTACAGCTGCACACCCCCGATGAGCTGCTGGGACGGGTCAGCGCCGCGGAACAGATCGTCGGACAGGCCGGCCCGGACCTCGGCAATATGCGCGGCGGCCTCATGGCGGACGCCACGTCAGGCACGGCGGCCCTGGTCAGTGGCGGCTTGCTGTGCATCGGCGCGGTGGCGCTGGTCGGCACGACCACACCGGGCCTGCGCTTCAGCCGTTCCCCGTCGCCGTCTCCTGCTCCGGCGCCGTCTCCTGCCCCGGCGCCTGCTCCGTCCCCTGCTCCGGCGCCTTGCCGGGCCAAATGGTGGTCACTATGGGCCAAATGAGGCTGTAGACAAGGACCTTGGTGAGCGGGTTGAGCCAGACGAGGAGCGGAGCACCCTTGTCGAAGGTGCCGGCCAGCACCACCAGACCGAAGATCAAGCCCACGCTGATCGCATAGGCCAGCAGGAATCTGAACCAGGACTTCCAGGCGTCCACAACAGCCGCACGCCCGTGGAGACTTGGGCGGGGTGGAGCGCTGCTCCCGCTGAAGCGGCGGGCGAACCTCGCGTCGGCCCAGCGGACGGTGCGGTGTCCGTAGACGACGGTGAGACCGAGGTAGGCCGCCGACAGGCCGTGCCAGACGGTCGGCCCGGCGCCGTCCCGGATGCTGAGGACGGTGGCCCCCAGCAGTACGACATCGATCAGCGGGACGCACAGCAGCAGCGCGCCACCGAGAATCCGCCGGCCGGCGGCGTAGCGCGCGGCCAGGCCCCCGACGAGGAAGATCCAAAAAAGCACATCACAAGCGAGAATCAAGTAAAAGATGATGCGGCCCCCCCAGTGCGCAATTCGATCATTATCGCTCGGGGCGGGCGTGCGGTGGCGTCCGGATCCAGCCAGGCCGGGGCACCCGCCCCGTGGGAGCGGGTCCGCAACGCGCGCATCCAGCCCACAGGGCGTATATGTGAAGCCATCGGAATGACACACCTGGTGCGGTGCGGCAAACCGTGCGGCGGCGTCCGGTCCTTCCGCGTCGCGAGCGCGGCCCGGCAGCAGGAGATGCACTGTGAAAGGCCTGCAACCCACGCTGGCGAAGGTGCCCTGGATCCTCGCGGCGCTGGCCCTCCTGGCCGGCGTGCTGCTGAACCTTTTCGCGCCCGAGCCGTACATGGGACTGCCGCTGCTGGCCGCCGCACCGCTCGTCGCCGGCGCCACGCTCACCTTCCGCTCCGCACTCGCCGTCGTGTGTGTCACCTGTGTGGTCTCGGTGGCACTGGACATCGAGCGGGGGCGTCCGGCGACGCCGCTGTTCGTCGACCTGGCCGTGGTGGGCCTGATCGGTGCGCTGGCGCTCGGGGTCAACCGGCTCATTGTGCGGCAGGGCCGTGATCTGGCGCTGGCCAGGGATGTCGCGGAGGCGGTCCAGCGGGCGGTGCTCCCGGACCCGCCGGCGGAGGCCGGGCCGCTGGCCGTGGCTGCCGGGTACACCACGGCGCAGGCCGAGGCGCGGATCGGCGGGGATTTCTACGCGGTGCAGGAGACGCCGTTCGGGGTACGGATGATCATCGGGGATGTGCGCGGCAAGGGCCTCCAGGCTGTCGCCGCGGTGTCGGTCGCACTCGGGGCGTTCCGTCAGGAGGCCGAATACGCTCCCACCCTGGACGCGCTGGGCCGGCGGATGGACGAGGCGCTGGCCAGAGCGGCGGCCGGGAGCGGTCCGGTGATCTCCAGCGAGGGCTTCATCACCGCCGTGCTGGCCGAGGTCTCCGCCGACGGTGAGGCGCTGAGGCTGATGAACCGCGGGCATCCGCCGCCGTATCTGGTGCACGAGGGGCAGCTCGTACGGCTCGACCCGACCGTCCCGCAGCTGCCCCTCGGGGTGGGGCTGGGCGATATCGCTCCTATGGCCACCGAGCCGGTCGATGTGGTGCCACTGCCCCCGGAAGCCTCGCTGCTGCTGATCACGGACGGGGTCACCGAGGCACGGGACAAGCAGGGCGCGTTCTACGACCCGGTCTTGTCGGGGCGCCTGGGCCGGCGGTTCACCGACCCCGAGGCCTTGGTGGAGGCCCTGACCAAGGACGTCGGCCGCTGGACCGAGGGCGACCACGAGGACGACATGGCCATCCTGGCCGTCACCCGGCGCCGCCCTCCCCACGCCACCTGACCGGTGCCACGCCGCCTGACCGGGAGTGCGCACCCACTAATGGCGGACCGCCTTTTCCCGCGGTATTCACCGCCCCGGTGCAGGCAGCCGTTGCCGATGCCGATGTCGCACGGCGCGGTCCTCGTCCACCGCGGCACAAGATTGGGCCCGCTCAGGATGCGCGGGTCATGGAGACGATGAGACTTGGTGTATGGCAGAGCAATCCCGAACGCGGGTCCGGTCGTCCACGGCTGCCCGAAAGCGGAAATCAACGCCGGAGAACACCCCTGCGGAGGTGGCGCACCGTGCCGCTGAATTGCTGCAGAGCGTGATCGTCCACCGGACCGAGGGCGTTTCGGCGGTACGGCGGACCGACGACGGCTGGTGTGTCGTGGTGGATGTGCTGGAGCTGGCGCGGATCCCGGACACCACGAGCCTTCTTGCGACGTACGAGGTAAGGCTCGACGACGAGGGCGAACTGCTCGAGTACTACCGGACCCACCGCTACCGACGAGGTGCGGCCGACCAGTGAGCGCGCCGTCCTCACCAGCTGAAAGGGCACCCTAGATGACCACCACGACCTATTCAGGCCTGTCCGGAGAGGTAATTCCCTGCCCGCCCAGGGCCGGAACGTTGTACGACGTGATGGAGCTCATCCTGGACCGGGGGATGGTCATCGATGTGTTCATACGGGTGTCCCTGGTCGGGATCGAGATTCTGAAGATTGATGCCCGCATCGTGGTCGCCAGTGTGGATACCTACCTGCGGTTCGCGGAGGCGTGCAACCGGCTGGATCTGGAGCGGGATTCGGGAAGTGTCACCGTTCCCGAACTCTTCAGCGGCCAGGCCGCCAAAGGCATCGGAAAACGCAAGGTGAAGGACGCCGCCAAATCCGTTGGCGAAACCGTCCGTTCGGCGGTGGGAAAGGGCGACGACTCGGATGACGATGCGGACGAGGAGGAAGCGCAGCCGCAGCGGCGGCGGCGTAGTTCCGCCCGGTCCGGAGCTGCTTCCCGCCGACGGCGCTCAGAGGAGGAATGACCCGTGACGGACGACGGTATCTACGTTTACGGCATCGTCCGGACCGATCGCCCGTTGCCCTCGCATGTGGGTGGAGTGGGGGATCCCCCAGGAGTCGTGGAAAAAATCGTGGAGGGGCGGGTCGCCGCGGTCGTGAGCCAGGCGCCGCCGCAGCTGCGTGCCCGCCGCCGCGACCTTTTGGCGCATCAGGAGCTGTTGCTGGCCCTGTCCGAGGGCGGGTCGGTCCTGCCCATGCGCTTCGGCATGGTGGCGCCGGACGAGACGGTGATCCGCCGTCAGCTGGCCGATGCCGAGGAGCGCCATCTGGCGGCGCTGGAAAGCCTCGCGGGCCGGGTCGAGATCAATGTCAAGGCGATGCCGGCCAACGACTCGCTCGCCGCGCTCGTCAAAGGGGACGCCACCATCCGCGGGCTGCGCGAAGAGGTACGTCGCCGGCCGAGCTACGAGGCCAATATGCGGCTGGGAGAGGCGGTGGCGGCCGCGCTGTCGCGCCGGGCCGCCGAAGCGGGCCAGGAAATCGTGCGGGAGCTGAAGCCCTGGGCGCATGCGGTCTGCCCCGGGCCGGAGGTGTCCGGATGCCAGGTCAATGTCTCGTTCCTGGTGGACCGGAGCGACAGCGCCGAATTCGCCGCGGAGGCGGAGCGTCTCGCCCAGGACCGGCGCGAGCGCGTCGAACTGCGGGTGGCGGGACCGTTGCCCTGCTACAGCTTCCTGGAGCCGCAGGTGCTCGCGGGAAGGGCGGGAGGATGACATGGGGCTGATCAGCGGAGTGCTCACGCTGCCGCTCGCCCCCGTGCGGGGCGTGGTCTGGGTGGCCGACCAACTCGCCCAGGCGGCCGACCGCGAGCTGCACGACCCGTCCGTCGTCCGCGCCCGGCTCGCCGCGCTGAACCAGGAGTACGAAGCCGGTCACCTCAGCAAAGCGGCGTTCGAACGCGAAGAGGACCAGCTGCTCGACCTGCTGTACGGGAGATGACCGGCGCTCCGGAGCCGCGTCCCGCCCCGTACGCGACGAAGAGGAATGAGTGACCACGTGACCGACGTCGATTACAGACAGGCCGCTCCTCCGGCCAACGGTCCCAGCACCGCGAACCTCGCCGACATCCTCGAACGCATCCTCGACAAGGGCATCGTCATCGCCGGGGACATCAAGATCGACCTGCTGGACATCGAGCTGCTCACCATCAGGCTGCGCCTGTTCGTCGCGTCGGTGGAGACGGCCAGGAAGGCCGGTATCGACTGGTGGGAGACCGACCCCGCGCTCAGTTCCAAGGCGGCACGGAGTGAACTGCGCGAAGAGAACGACCGGTTGCGCGAGCGCATCGAAGCGCTGGAGTCCGGCGATGACGGTGCTGCGTCCTCCTCCCGGACGGCTTCCCCCTCCTCCCGGACGAAGGACGAGGCAGCGTCATGACGACGGAACAACTCGGCACCTCGGAGAGCGCCACCTCGGAGAGCGTCATCTCGGAGAGCGCCACCGCCGCCGAGACCGCGACCTACGTCTATGCGGTGAGCCGCCGACTGGACCCGGCCGCCCTCAGCGGGCTCGCGGGCCTCGCCGAAGGCTTCCCCGTGCGCACACTGCCGCTCGGCCCGCTCACCGCGGTCGTCCAGCACGTACCGGCCGCCGAGTTCACCCAGGACGCCTGGCAGCGGCGGCTGTCGGACCGTGCCGAACTGGAACGCTGCGCACGGGCTCACCACGAGGTGGTGACGGCGGCCGCCGCCTGCGGGCCGACGGTACCGCTGCCGCTGGCCACCCTCTACCGCGGGGACGAACGGGCACAACAGGTCCTGGGCGCGGACCGGGACCGCTTCGCCGCGGCGCTGGCCCGTATCGAGGGCCACGCCGAATGGGGAGTGAAGGTCAGTCTCCCGACGGCCGCTCCCGAGCCTCCCAGGGTTGGATCCCCAGGGAGCGGCGGTGGACCGTCCGGCGGGGCGGGCCGTGCCTACCTGGATCGGAAACGGGGGCTGCACCGGGCGCGGGAGCAGCACCACGACCGTGCGTTGCAGACCGCCGAGGACATCGACGCCGCCCTGAGCCGTCTGGCCACCGCCACCCGCCGGCTTCGCCCGCACACTCCGGAGATGACCGGGGAGCGGCACCGCCTGCAGGTGCTCAACGCCGCGTACCTGGTGACGACCGTGCGGGAGAAGGAACTGCTCGCTGCGGTGGAGACCTTGCGGCACCGTACGGGAGCAGAGGTCGAGGTCTCGGGCCCGTGGGTGCCGTACTCCTTCGTCGGGGAGGTGTGAGCCGTGTCCATTCGCGAGCCCGTCCCCTGGGACACCCCGGGCCCGCTCTCCGGGCCCATCGGGGTGCCGCTGGTCGACCTTCTGGACCGCGTCCTGTCCACCGGGGTCGTGGTCAGCGGGGACCTGGTCATCGCCATCGCCGATGTGCCGCTGATCCGGCTCTCCCTGCACGCGCTGCTCTCCTCGGTCAGCGAACGGGTGCCCGCACCGTGGTCGGACGGAGGTCCGCTGTGACGGGAAGAACGGGTACGCCCGAGAGCAGAATCGACCTCGACCGTGAGCAAATGGGCCGCGATCTGGTCTCGTTGGTGCTCACCGTGGTGGAGCTGCTGCGGCAGCTGATGGAACGGCAGGCGATCCGCCGCGTGGAGCAGGGCGACCTGAGCGATGAGCAGGTGGAACACATCGGGGAGACGCTGATGCATCTCGAAGCGCGGATGACCGAACTGTGCGAACAGCACGACCTCCGTCTGGAAGACCTCAACCTCGATCTGGGCCCCTTGGGATCCCTCCTGCCCCGGAACTGAGCCGACCAGCGGCACCTGCCAACTCCCTTGCCGCCGCGCCTACTTATCCTGGATTTTCCGGTACGCCGCACGAGGCCCTGAGTTGGCCGTGCCGAGCCGAGCCATCAGCCAACTCGGGGAACATCACCCTGATTACGGAACGTGCCCAGCCGCTTACCTCTTTCGGCATACCCGTCGGCCGATCGGGGCAGGGAAAGGCCCGGGAACAGCGGGGTTCGGCCGGCAGAGGGAGGGAGCGGCATGCCCACGGATAGGCACGTCCGGCACGCGGTGGTGATGGGGGCGGGCATGGCGGGTCTTGCCGCCGCCCGTGTCCTGGCCGACAGCTTCGAGGCCGTCACCGTTATCGAACGCGACACACTTCCGAGCGCGTCCGCACCCAGGGCCGGCGTGCCGCAGGGGCACCATGTCCATGGCCTTCTGGCCCTCGGTGCCGAGGTGTTCGAGGGGTACTTCCCCGGGCTGCGGGCCGAGCTGGAACAGGCCGGTGCGCCGATGTGGGACTGGGGTGAAGGGCTGTGTGCCGTGCTGCCCAACGGAATCCCGCCGTCCACACCGATGGGCATGCCGATCCAGACCTTCTCCCGTCCCCTCCTGGAGCATGTTCTCCGCCAACGGGTGACGGCGCTGGGGCCCGTCACCTTACGGGACGGACTGACTGTCATCGGCCTGCGCACGGCCGCGCCCGGGAAGGTCACGGGGGTGCGCGTCAAGGACGGCGACGGCGAGGACGAGATCGCCGCGGACCTCGTGGTGGACGCCTCGGGCCGCTCCTCCCACCTGCCGCAATGGCTGGCCGCCCTCGGTCTGCCCCATCCCCGTACGACGACCGTCGATGCTCATGAACCGCCTGATCGACACCGTCCCCCATGACCCGCAGCTCTATACCGCCTTCTCCGGCCTCTTCCACATGACTGCGGGGCCCCTGACGCTGGCCGACCCACGCCTGCTGTCCCGCGTCCTCATCGGCCCCCGCCAAGGAGGACGCCCGCGCACGACCACGGCCTGAATCACCGGCATCGAGGCTGCGGCAACCCGCCGTTGAGGCAGGCGACTTGTGGATACACGCAGCAACGACCTGGGGGACACATGGACGAGGGGAAGGCAGCCCTCTACGCCGCCGTCATTGGCTTCGCAGCAGCCATCATGGGAGCCGCAGCAGGAGGATGGGCCAGCTGGCGGGCAGCTCGCCACAGCGCCGATGCCGCGGTACAAGCCGCCCTCGCGCAGGTTACTGGACAAGCCGCCAACGAGCTTGCTCAGTGGATCAGGCAGGAGCGTCGACAGGTCTACGGGGAGGTGATCACTGCCTACGCTCAGATGGGTCACATCCTCGTCAGGCTGGGTGAGGCGCCGGCGAACGACGCACTCGAAGCCGCCTACCAAGTCGAAGCCGACAAGGTGCGAATCGCCGCCCACACTGTTCGGCTATTTGGCCCCGGCAGCGTCAACGCCGCAGCCCAGGAGTTCATCCAAGCCACACATGAAGCGAGGAACGCCATTCATGTGTGGACTAGAAAGACGGCCAGCGGCTCTTCGGACCTACTAGAGGCGGAGGAAGCCGCCGCAGAGGCGCAGCGATCCATGGGGAGGAGCTATTCCGCCTTCGTGGCAGCCTGCCAGGAAGTGCTTCTGACACCACAGGGCGAAGACGCCGCGTAACCAGGCTGCTGCCAGGACGCCCTCAGTGGGGCATTTCCAACCTGGTTGAGCAGCGCGCAGCACGGCTGACATTGCTCCTCCCGTACGCTTCCCCTCCGACGTGCTCCACGAGGTCAGCGCCGTTCCAAGGCCGCCGACCGATCGGTGGGGCCTCGTGGATCGGTCGAGCTGTCGGGCACGAGCTCAACCGGACGGCGTTACGGAGGACCACACGCCGAACCACTGCTCGGCGCCGTACTCCTCGAACCGCTCCACCTCGGTGAACCCCAGCTTCGCCGCGAGGCGCATCGCGCGGTCGTTGGCGGTCTGGGTGCAGAGCACCACCGGCTCGCTGGGAAGCGCGCCGGTGAACCAGTCGAGTGCCGCTGCGCACGCCTCGGCGGCGTACCCGCGTCCCCACGCCTCCGGCAGGAACATATAGCCGAGCCCGGGCTCCCCGGCCTCCGGACGGACGTGACCCGGATGCTCGGCCCCGCGCCGATCGAACGTGATCATGCCGATCATCGCTCCGTCGAGATCGACCACGAAAAAGCCAGGGCGCCGCCCGGGCACTTCAGGCACGGCGCGATCGAGCTCATCACGTGTGCGAGGGCCACCAATGTAGGTGCCCACCTCCGGCGAGGCGAACAGCTCGATGAACGCCGCACGGTCCCGGGCCTCGGACTCGCGGAGCACGAGCCGCTCGGTCCTGATCGGGGCAGGTGGCCAGGCGACGGGGCCGAGCTCAGTCATGGCGGCCAACTTAGCGCAAGCCCTGGTCCGCGCGGTCATTCGGTGGCGGTGGCGGGTGCGTCGTCCCAGGCCAGTGAGGACATCCTCCATCCTGACGGGGTCCGGATGAACTGGGTGGTCTTGTGGCCGGTGCCCTCGAACCACTCGCCGTGGTGGAAGCCGGACTTGCGGTATTCGCTGAAGCGGTGCGCGATCGATCCGAAGATCTCGGTCCGTTCGGCGACCTCCCATTCGCTGAACTCCGTCAGCGTCCCGTCGGTGAGCATCTTCTGCCGGGGCTCGATGAACGCGTCGAGGTCGTAGATCACGGGCTCGTCCCCGACGTTCGCGATGATCCGGCCCTGCGGAATGAAGACGTCGCGGATGACTCCCAGGTCCGGCCGGCTGTCGCCGGTGTTGGTGAAGGCGCCGGTGAACACGCGCATCAGCCGGTCGAGTTCGGCCTGGACGCGGGGGCCGGACGCTTCCCCGGGAGACGGCCATTCTTCGGCGAGGACCGACCAGACTTCGCTGTCCTGTCGTGCACCTCGGTACGAAGAGCGCTGCCGCAGCACGCCGTCGCGGGTCATGCCCAGTCGGCGGGCGACGTCGATGCTGCGGGTGTTGCCCGCCGCGACCCACCATTCGACGCGGCTCATCCCGCGTTCCTGGAAGGCCCAGTCGATCAACATCCGGCAGGCCCGGGTCACCAGGCCGCGTCCCTCCCCGGCCTGCTCCAGCCAGCAGCCGATCTCGCACACCCCGGAGGCGCTGTCGAAGTGGGTGAACATGACGCCGCCGACCAGCGTGCCGTCCAGCCAGATCCCGTAGATCCGGCCGGTGTCCTGGGCCAGACGGTCGGCGTAGCGCTGGAGGGTGGCCGTGGCCGAGTCGAGGTCGGTGCTGAACGTCGCCCAGGGTATCCACGGGTCCACGGAGGTCCGGGCGCGGTCGATATGGGCGAGGAACTCCTGTGCCTGCCAGGGCTCCAGGGGACGGAGTCGGGCATGGTCGCCGAGCGGCAGGGTGAACATGGGAGCCTCGCTCTCTGGGTCCATAACAAGCGTTCGGTACGTAAGCTAGCAGCATGCCGCCGCCCGCACCCGGAGACCGTGAAGCCCGCCGCAAGGACGTATCCGAGGCGGTGTGGCACGTACTCGCCGACAAGGGGTTCGGCGGGCTGACCCTGCGTGCCGTCGCCGCTGCGATGGGGGTCTCGACCGGGATGCTCATGCACTACTTCCCGACCAAACGGGCCCTGATCACGCACGCGTTGGACCTGCTGGAGAAGCGCACCGCGGAGAGGCCCCGCCGCACGCGTCCCGCCGCGGGCCTCGCCACCGTGCGCGCCATGCTCCTGGACATCCTGCCGCTGGCCCCGGACGACACCGCCCGCAACCGCATCTGGGTCAGCTCCTGGGACCTCTCCCTGGCCGACGACGGGCTGACCACGGAACAGGCAGACCGCTACACCCGGCTGCGCTCGGCGATCCGCCCGCACCTCGAAGCCGCACGTGACCTCGGCGAGCTCCCCGCAGCGGCCGACCCGGACCAACTCGCCGCCGCTGCCGTCGCCTTCACCCACGGACTCGTCGTCCAGGCCCTCTTCGACCCCGGCCGATTCCCCCAGGACGTACAGATCACCATGCTCGACGACTTCCTCGCCTCGACCGCGCTAACCCGGCCCGACGGCGGCAGCCGACCGGCCCCTGGTGCCGGCGCACGGTCTTACTGATCACTTCGGAGTACGGTGCGTTGTCGTCTCCAGCAGATGATGCCGCAGGCGAGGTCCGGGGCAGGCCCGCCCGTGTGGCGGCGGTGCTCATGCGTGACTCGCCCTCGCACGGCGGCTGTTGACCAGGGCTGCTCCCACGAGCGAGATGACGCCACCGATGAGTCCGAGGAGGCTGGGAAGCTCCCGGAGGAAGACGAACGAGACGACGATCGTGATGAGCGGCAGGGCATACAGACCCGACGTCGACGCGGAGACGTCAAGCCTGGCCAGGGCGTAGTTCCACAGGAGGTAGGCCACCGCGGCGGGGAAGATGCCGAGGTACACCATCATCAGGACGCTGCCGGTCGTGGCCGAAGCCAGCTGACGGGTGAGGTCGCCGGCGAACGGCAGCATCATCAGGGTGCCGGGGATGGTGACGTACACGTTGAGTTCCATGGCCCCGTAGCGCTCCAGGAGCGGTTTGGACAGGACGAAGTACAGGCTTTCGGCGAGGGCGGCGGCGAGAACGTAGAGCGTTCCGGTGTTGATCTGGAGCCCGGTCTGATCGGCGAAGAGCATGACGACCGTGCCGGCGATGCCGACGCCGATGCCGATCCAGCCGACCACCGCCACGCGCTCCCTGAGGATCGCGGCGGCCAGCATGATGCTGAACACCGGTACCTGGCCGACCAGGAAGCTGGCTGTTCCCGGACTGACGGTCTGCTCGCCGAAGTTCACGCCCAGGTTGTAGATCACGATCAGCAGCAAGGCGCACAGCAGCAGCAAGGGCACGTCCCGGGCCGCGGGAAGCCGCAGCCGTTCGCGACGTATCCGTGCGGTCACCATCCACACGAGCAGCAGTCCGCACGAGGCGACGACGAAGCGGAAGAGGGCCATGGGGCCGGGGGTGAAGTCGTGCAGGGCGGAGCGGATACCGACGAACGCGGACGCCCACAGGGTCAGCGCTCCGGCGAGGGCGAACCAGACCATCGAGGTCTTGGTACCGACGTGTGTGGGGGTCTGCTCGATGGTCATGAGCGAGTCCTGTCTACAAGTATTCCGCCGAGGAGGGCGTGCGTGTTCTTCCGGCGCGTGCTCGGGTCCACCCCTCCACGCCGGTACCGGTCGAAGCTGTGCAGGTGGTCGGGGAGGTCCGCCGGCAGCCGTGCGGCGTCCACGGTGACCGGCAGCCAGCGGATCCGGCGGCCCGTTTCCCTGGTCACCCGGGTGAGCTGGTCGTAGGCGCCGGCGAGGGGACAGGCCGACCAGTCGGACAGCGAGGGGGTGATCAGCAGCAGGGCGGTTCTGGCGGGCAGCGTGGCCTCCACCAAGCGTGCCGTGTCGTGCTCTCCGTAGGCGGTGCGCAGCCCCAACGTCGCCAGCTCGGAGGCCAGTTCCGCCGCGGCGCGGTCGTCGTCCGGTGCGTGCCAGATGTGGACGTCGGGCGGTTCGTGCCCGGCGAAGCCGTCGTTCAGCAACAGGCGTTCCTGCCGCAGCCGTTCGTCGTCGATGTGCTCGTCGACGACCGCGACCCGGTCATCCAAACGCGTCGGCAGGTCCTGTTGGGAGAGCGCCCAGACCCCGACGGCAGCCGGGTCCCACTGGTGCAGGTTCGCGGGTACGGGACGGGCCATCCGGATGCCGCGGCGGGCGGGCGGGGCCGCGCCGGGCCGCGCGCGTGCGATACGGCGCGCCAGGAGCGCGACGAGCAGGTCCCGGTCCGCTTCGCGTTCGGCGGCCACCCGCACCGTCAGTCCTTCACCCGGTGCGCGCGTCGCGGTGACCCGGACGGAGTGGTGGTCGTCCGTGAGGGCCGTGAGCTCGTGGCGCCCGGCGGCCCAGCGCCGGAACAGGGTGGTGTTCAGGACGTCGGACAGCACCTTTGCCGGACTGTGGTCCACGTCCTGCGCGTAGCGCAGTTCCTCGGCCGGCCCGGCGGGGTACCCGGCCGACGGGGCGTCAGGTGTCTCCGGCAGGGCGTCCACCACGCAGAGCCTCCCGGGATGCGTCGTGCCGCGGACCCAGGCCCGGCCACTGCGCACCAGCTGACAGCCGACCAGGCTCGCGGTCGTCCTTGCCGACGCGTGACGGCTCCCGGTGACCGTGGGCGTGTCGCGCAGCAGCCGCTCGACGGTGGGCAACAGGTGCAGGTCATCTTCCGCTGCGGCCGTGGCACCCACGCACAGGTCGGCCAGTTGCCGGAGCCAGGGCGTGTCCAGGGCGGCCACCCGTGCTCCGTAGAGCGCGAGTTCGCCCGCGTCGGCGCTCCGCACCAGCTCCGCCTCGGCCCAGCCCTCCGGCTTGGGCCGCGTCGGCAGCGCGGCACCCAGATGCCGGGTCGCTTCGGTCAGGGTCAGATGGCCGGCACCTGCCCGCCGGGCGTCGCGGAGCGCGTCGCGCACGTAGGCGGACACGGGCCGCTCCGGCGGGGCGGCGGCGGTGGGGGCGAGCGGCCAGATACGGACTTCCTGTCCGTCCGCGTCGGTGCCCGCGAGAAGGGCGGCGGTCGGGGAGGCTTCGAGGCAGCCGGTCCACCCCGGGTAGGCATCTTCCCGGCGCCACAGCAGCCGGCCGGTACGGGCGTCCCACACGCCGATGCTCTGGTCGTGCGAGAGCGTCGCGATGACCTCGCCGTCGCTGCTCGCGGTGACCCGTGCGACCGCACCGCCGTGCCCGTCGATCAGCTCGCGGGGGCGCAGCGTCCGCGCGTCCCACAACCGCACCCGGCCGGCGGCGTTACCCGTGGCCAGGCCGCCACGCCACCAGCACACCGTCCAGACGCTTCCCGGGCCGGCCGGGGCCGCGCGCACGGTCCAGTCGGTGGCATCCCAGACGGTGAGGTCCGCGCCGCGGCCCGTCCCGGCCAGCGAGGCGCCGTCGGGCGACCACGCCAGGCTGAGGAACACGCCGTAGGGGCTGTGCAGGGGCGGGGCGGCGGGACGGCCGTACCGGTCGGTGACGACGATCCGCCGGTCGCCGCCGGCGGCGGCGAGCCGCTTGCCGTCCGCAGACCAGGCGACGGCGTTGACCCACCGCCGGTTGCGCTGCGGGGTGGCCTGGCGCTCGCCGGTGGAGCTGTCCCACACCACGGCCGTCCCGTCCTCCGCGCCGGAAGCCAGCAGGGTGTCGTCGGGGGTCCAGGACAGGGACCGCACCGCTCCGTCATGGCCGCGCAGGGTGAGCAGCAGGTCCGCGGTGCCCTCGCGGGGCCGCCACACCTTGATGAGGCCGTCGTTGCCTCCGGTGGCGAGGCGTTGTCCGTCGTGTGACCAGGAAAGGGCGCAGAGCCCTGCGGGGTGGGCGTGCCAGCCGGCTGCCGCCGGCGGGCACACCCCGGTCCTCTCGGTCATACACCGGCCCCGACGGGCTCCGGTGCGGGCAGTTCCAGGGCGGTGGTGGTCTTGCCTCCCCAGTCCACGGTGGTCCCGTCGACATCCACGTCGTAGAGGTAGCGGCCCAGCACGCTGTTGACGATGACGCCGCTGCGCCACGCCATCCCCGCGAAATTGGGGTCGATCCAGCCGTGGGTGTGCAGGGACATGTTGTGGGCGAAGATCCGGTGGTCCGGTGGCCCGTCCCACTGCAGCGAGAAGTCCTCGTTGACGACGACCTGTCCGTCCTCGTCGCGGACGAGCCGGTCGGAGAGCTGGTCGAGGATCGCGGGAGTCTCGTGGTTGAAGCCGGTCGCCAGGATGACGATATCGGCCTCGATCGCCTCGGTGCCCTGCGGGCCCTCCATCGTGAGCAGCCAGCCCGAGGCCGCGGGGGAGACGCGGGTGAAGTGCCGGTCCACCAGCATCCGGTAGCCGAGCCGCCGGTCCTGGAGGAAGTCCGTCTCGTACAGCCGCCGGTAGATGGACTCCAGCAAGGGCTGCAGGATGGCGTCGCTGGAGAGCTTCTGCTGGGGCAGCAGGCGCTGTCGCTCGGTGCGGGACTGCGCGTGGAAGTACCGCGTATAGCCGGGTACGTACAGCTCGTTGGCGAACGGCGACTCGTCGAACGGTGCGAAGTTGCCGCGCCGGGTCACCCAGGTCACTTCGGACGGCAGCCGGGAGTCGTCGCCGATGAGGTCGTCGAAGATCTCCGCGCCGGTCTGCCCGCCGCCGATCACCGCGACGCGTTTGCCGGTGATGTCGATGTCGCGCAGCAGGTACTCGCTGCCGTGGAAGACGGTGCTGCCGAGGTGGGGGCGGGCGCCTTCGGGGACGAAGGGGGCACGGCCGACACCGAGGATCACGTCCTTGGCACGGTAGGTGCCCCGGTTGGTGCCGGCGACGAAGGCGCGGCCGTCGAAGTCCAGGGACCGCACATCGGTGCCGAAGCGGAGGGTGTCGAGGTTGGCGCAGATCCACTTGAAGTAGTCGTTGAACTCACGGCGTTTGACATTCGGGTGGTCGGCCACGACGAACCGGTTCAGCCTGCGGCTGCGCGAGAGGTAGTTCAGGAACGAGTACTCGCTGGTCGGATCGGCCAGGGTCACGCAGTCCTTGAGGAAGGGCGACTGGAGCGTGGCGTGCCGGAAGAGGAGACCGGGGTGCCAGTCGAAGGCTTCCTTGCGGTCGATGAAGCGCGCCGTGACGGCGTCCTTCGGCAGCAGTGCCGCGGTACTGAGGTTGAAGGGTCCGATTCCGATGCCGAGGACGTCGAGGTCTTCGGTGGAGCCGGCTCGGTGGGTGTGGTGCTCAGACACGGTCGCTCCTCAGGTGGCACACGGGTGCTATCTCATTGGCGGTGAAGGTCTTCTCCGGCTCCGCGGGCGCGGTGGCGGTGGCGGTGCGGCGGCCGTTCTCCCGGCCGAGGTCGGCGAGCCGGGGGCGTCCCGCCCGGCCGAGTGCCGTCCACAGGCGCTGGGCGACGACCGGCATGAAGGGCTCGGCGAGGAGGGCGAGACCGGTGAGCCAGGCCGTGCCACCACCGTCGGCCGGTGACGCCGCCAGCCAGTCGTCGAGGACCCGGACCGCGGCGGGCAGGGACACCGCCGCGCCGGGCCGCAGGCTCTCTCCCTGCTGGTGGACGGCCCGCACGATCCGCTCGGTGTCCTGCGCGGTGAGGACGCCGTCCGTGTCGCACGCCAGGGCCTCGGCAGCGGCGAACTGGGTGCGGACCCGGTTGACGCTGTCGACGAATGCGGCGATGGCGAAGTTGTCACTGCCGGACGTGAGATCCACATGGCTGAGGTGGTAGCGCAGTTCGTCCGCGGTCGCCGACGTGCGGGAGAGGAGTTCGTGCAGCCAGATGCCGTGCTTGCGGCTGGTGGAGCACTTCTCGCCCTCGAAGTCGAGGAAGTAGTTCGTGACCATGTGGTCGAACGCCTTGAGCTCGCCGTGGGACGCGGCGATCGCGTGGCTGGCGGCGACTCCGCCGATGGCGTTGTCGATGCCGAACAGTCCGACGGTGATGACACCGGAGTCGCGGTGGAAGGCGTTGACCTCGGTGCCGTGGCGCCGGCGGTACACCTCTCCGCAGTAGAGGCTGAAGCCGAAGTAGGGGTTGCTCAGCACTCCTTCGGGCCCGGCCAGCTCACTGGGGATTCCCCAGTCGCCCGGCTGTGAAAGCCGCACCGCACCCTTGGTCTGCCGCAGGTAGGTGGCCGCGATATCGGCGAAGTCGGCTGCCACGTCAGAGGCGTGGACGGCGTCGATGACGTCCTCGACGGACGGCGGGCTGAGGTACCAGCTGTCGAAGTCCTCCCACTCCAGAGGGCCTTCGTCCAGCCGTGAGTGCGGTTCGAGGATCTCGGCCGGCTGGTAGTGGTAGCCACAGGCCTCACAGGCGTTGCCGCCGCCGGGCGTATGGCACTGGGGGCAGGTGCCCTTCAGCCACACACCGATGACATGGCGGCCGGTGTCGCGTGAGCGGGGCGTGGGGTCCGGCACCTTCCTGGCGGTGCCGGCGTCGGCGAGCCGCTTCAGCAGCTCTTCGTGCACCCGTTGGTAGGGCTCGGCGTGGTCGTCGTCGAGGGGGCTGATCCACTCGTCGAGTTCCACCCCGAGGCTGCGCAGGTCGTCCCCGATGAGCGCGTGGAAGCGCCAGCAGGTCTCCGCCGGTGTCCGGTCGGCGTCGAGCGCGTCGAGGAGGATCCAGTTCTCGTACGCGTCGCTGCCGCTCATCACGGACACCTGGTGGCCCTCGCGGCGCAGGTGGCGCGCGAGCACATCGGCACGGAGGTAGGCGCCGGCCGCATGCCCGATGTGCAGCCGCCCGTTGGGCGTCGGATGCATGGGCACGATCAGATAGCGCTGTGGTGCCTGGGTTTCGCTGGTCATGTCACTCCTGGGTGGGGGAGGGGCGGAGAGGCTAGATGTGCGGCACGTAGGGGGTGAAGTCGACAAGGAGGACGGAGCGCTCGCCGCGGCGTGCCTCGGTGCCACGGCGCACGGGGCTGACGTAGTGGCTGACCTGGGGGTCGTAGACGCCGTAGGAATCCAGCGGCCGGTCCAGGGTGAACTCGGCCTGGATCAGCTCCTTGTTGACTTCCTCCGGATGCAGGCCGGCGCATCGAGGGGGTGCGATCACATTGACGCCGCCCGTGACGTTGTCCCGGCTGATCAGGTGGGCGAAGGTGAAGGGTTCGCCGTCCTGGTGCAGGACATTCGGTGAGGGCACGGCCTCCTCTTCGGAGCCGTCCACGGCGAGCTTGAGGAGGTGCACACCGACATGCACGAGCCCGTGGCGGAGCGAGTCCAGCTGGGTGGCTTCCCGGGCGTCGAAGAGAATGATCTGGCGGAGCAGCGCATTGGCCCGGGTCGCCGCCGAGATCGCGGGGAAGCGGCGGCGCCGGCCGGGGTGTTCGGGGTTGTGGTCGCCCTGGTAGTACTCCGTGACCGGGCCCAGAACCGGGTCCTGGTGGGTGGGCAGCCAGGTGAGGGACTGCTCCCAGGGCACCAGCACCGCGCGTCCGTACCTGCGGTAGCGGTGCGCCCTCTCGGCGTACGGGTCCGGGGGCAGCTCCGTGAAGGCGTCCCGGAGCTGGCCGAAGAGCGCGTCGGCGTCACGGTCGCCCAGCCCCTCCAGGAAGTCTTCGCAGTCGTAGCGCTCAAATCCTTTGCCCATGAGACGTGTTGTCGTTTCGACAGCTACGGTCGTCATGTCTTCCTCCGTCTTCGCTATGGGAATTCCGCGCCGAGGCCAGGACGAGGCCGGGCGGGGTTTTGGATTTAACGGGGAGATGGAAGATGCCTGCCGATATTGTGAAACCGAGGATGTCTTCGACTCGAATTTCTGGAACTTTCGGCGGCGGGGAAATTCAGTGAACCACTTGGATTTCCCTCTTGCATCTCACGGTAATTGAATGAGGATGCGATGTGCAAGGCGGCTGTTGAAATAATTTTCCAGTATTTCCGCCGGGATGGCCTCGCGTATGCCGGCGGTGGCCCCCCGTGGACCGCGGCGTCACATCCGCCGCGGTCACACGAAGTCAGGCGTGCGTCGTCTCAGAGTATTTCGCACAGCGCACGGGCGAGCGGCTTCGCGGAAGCGGGGTTCTGCCCGGTGAGCAGGGCGCGGTCGCGAACGAGGTGTTCCCCCCACGGCGGGCCCGCGGAAAAGCGGGCGCCACGTTTGACCAGTCGGCCCTCAGCCGTCCAGGGAATCAGTTCCAGGAGCCCGAGGTCGGCCTCTTCCTCGTCGGTGAAGCAGGTCATTTCGTAACCGCTGAAAGGCCAGTCGCCGGATGCGTCCAACGACGAAAGCAATGCCGCCGGACCGTGGCAGACCGCTGCGATGGGTTTTCCGGACTGATGGAACGCACTCAGTACGCGCCCGCAGTCAGGGTCGGCCCACAGGTCTGCCAGGGGCCCGTATCCGCCGGGAATGAACACCGCGTCGAACATCTCGACATTGACGGCCCGCAGTGGCACCGGGGTGGTGAAGCGCGGGCGGAGCGCCTCGACGGCTTCGTGAAGTGCGGCGCAGTGATCGGCGGAGTATCCGGTCCCCTCGGGGGTGAGCCCCGCGGGGTCGGGGCCGGCCGGCGCGCCTTCGGGTGTGGCGATGACGGTGGTGATGCCGGCGGCCGCGAAGACGGCTTCAGGTTCGATGACCTCTTCCGGCCAGAATCCTGTCGTGTGACGGCTTCCGTCGGTGAGCGGGAGCTCGGTGGCAGCTGATAACAGCATCAGGACAGATGTCATGGCCGTCCTCCTTTCTGATGGTGGTGGGTGTGCGGCGGTCGCCGGCGACGCTCACCGGTCGCGGAGTGCGCTGCACGCGACCGCTGTTCATCGCTCGTCCGCTTCTTCGGTGTAGAGACCGAGCTTGTCGAGCAGGGGGAACTCGTTGTACGAGAACAGCACCGCCTCATCGGTGCCGGGGTTGGCGTGGCTGTGCCATGACCAGGACGGCACGCAGAAGGTGTCGCCGGCGCTCCACGGATGGACCACGCCGTCGATCGTCACAAGACCGCTGCCGCGCGCTGCGACATAGACGACCGATCCCGTGTGCCGGTGGCTGCGGGTGTGTTCACCCGGCGCCAGCATCTGCAGCTTCGCGCCGAGGGTGTGGGTCACCGGGCCGCCCGTGACCGGATTCGTGTATTCCATGATGACGCCGTCGAACGGGGAGTGGTTCCCCGCGCGTGCTGCCGCGGCCAGCGCCTCGTAGCACTTGTCCCAGGGGTAGGAGAACAGCGGGGACGCCTCGCTGCGCCGACGGGTGTCGGGCAACAGCAGGCCGCCGTAGCGCGCAAGGGTGTCCGTGCGGTCCTGCGTCCCGAGGTGGCTGCGCTGCGGATGAAGCTCGAAGAAGTTCGCACCGAGCGTGTTGACCAGCGGATCGTTGGTGCAGTCCTGCCAGATGACGAGACCGTCGTCGGAGTCGTTGCCGTGTTCGTGCCACAGCCCGCCCGGGGTGATCACGACATCGCCCGGGCCGACGGTCATGCGGTCACCGTCGACCGCCGTCCAGCCGCCCTCGCCCTCCATCACGAAGCGGATGGCGGAGGCCGCGTGCCGGTGGGCCGTCATTCTCTCGTGCGGTTTGAGGGTCTGGAGCCCCGAGTACAGGTGCCCCACCGCCGCCTCGTAGTCGGGGTGCCCGGGGTTGAGGTGGGTGATGACCCGGAGCGCGGCGTCCTCGCCCTTGACGAACTCGGCCGCTTCGACCGCGAAGGGGCGCAGCTCCGCGTAGCGCCACAGGGCGGGCACCGAGCGGGGGTTGGGCGTCCAGGACTGGTTCTCGTTGGCGGCGCCCCAGCGCCCCACGGCGTGGTGGCGGCGCAGTCGGCCGGCGAAGGACTCCGGCTCGGTGGGCCCCTGTTGCTGGGGCGGTATCGCACCGAGGAGTGCCGGTTTCATCGGGTGCTCCCTTCTGGTGTGCGCGGGACGGCGCAGCGCCGGGCGGCGGTGGTGAGTTCGGCCCACAGGGCGTGGATGTCGGCCTCGGTGGTGTGGATGTTCCCGATGGAGACGCGGATGGCATACCCGGACGGCACCACGGTGTGCGAGACGAACGAGCCCCCGGCCTCGTTGACGGCCCTATGGATACGCCGGTTCAGTTCGTCGACGTCCCGCGGGTCCAGCTCCTGGTCGTGGGGTTGGTAGCGCAGGCACACCAACGGGAAGGGGGTGTCGTTCTCCACCACCCAGTCCGGGTCGGAGCGCGCCCTGTCACGCAGCCCTTCGGCGAGGGCCGCCGCGGCGCTGAGCCGGTCGGTGAGACCCGAGACGCCGAAGGACTTGATCAGCCACCACAGCTTGAGCGCGCGGAACTGCCGGCCCAGCTGCAGTGAGTAGTTCATGAAGTCGACGCTGCCGTCCTCGTGACGGGTGCGCAGGTATTCCGGTACGACGCGGAAGGTGTTGGTGAGGGCGTCGCGGTGCCGGCAGAACAGGGCACTGGCTTCCATGGGGCACATCAGGACCTTGTGCGGATTGGCGACCAGCGAGTCCGCACGCGACAGGTCGGGAAGCTGTGGGCCGACCTGCGGGGCCAGCCTCCAGAACCCGCCGTAGGCGGCGTCGACATGCAGCCAGGTGTCGTGCGCGGCGCAGATCTCCGCGATCTCCTCGACCGGGTCGATCGCTCCGACGGAGGTGGTGCCGACGTTGGCGACCACGGCCATCGCGCGGTAGCCGAGCCGTTCATCCCGTTCCAGGCGCTCCCTCAGGGCGTCCGGGTCGAGCCGGCCGTCGGGGTCGGCGGGGATGCGCACCACGTTGTCGAGGCCGATACCGAGGGTGATGGCTGCCTTGTCGATGGAGCTGTGGGTCTGGTCGGAGGTGTAGATCCGCAACCGGGGCACGTCCCGGCCGGCGAGCCCCTGCTGTCTGATGTCCAGTCCGGCGAGGTGCTCCCGGGCCGCGGCGAGTCCGTAGAGCGTGCCCAGGGACGCGCCGTCGACCAGAACCGAGTCCTGCGCCACGGTGTAACCGACCATCTGGGCGAGCCAGTCCAGGACGGTCAGTTCCACGGCTGCGGCGGCCGGAGCGGCGTCCCACAGCATCACGTTGACGTTCAGCGCGGCGGTGAACATCTCGGCCAGGATGGCCGGCCCGCTGGAGCTGTTGCTGAAGTACGCATGGAACCGCGGGTGGTTCCACAAGGTGAGATTGGGACGCACGTCGTCCCAGGTCTGGCTCAGGATCTCGGTGAATGGCTGTGGGGCGTCCGGTAGCGGTTCGTCGAGCAGCGCACGGATCTCCTGTGCGGAGCGCTGGGTGGTGACGGGCTGGTTCCCCAGGGTCGAGAAGTGCTCGCGCAGTTGCGACAACAGGAGTTGACCGTTCTTCTCCAGCTCTTCGGGGCTCCAGTCCCCGACGTTCTCACTCATGTGTGTCCTTAGGTCATACGCAATCAAGTCCGACGGATCAGTGGTCGTGCTCGACCTCCACCTCCAGCTCGGTGGCGTAGCGGATGTGCCGCGGACGCGTGCAGTACTTGCGGTACAGAGGCTCCGCCAGGCTCTCTTCGGAGGTGAGCAGGTCCTGGTGGTCCTCCTTGCTGCGCCAGGAGTACTGCCACGTCACCAGGTGCGGGTCGGCGTCGTCCTGGAGGAAGATGGCGTGTCCGTTCCAGCCGGGGTGCGCATGGGCGTTGTCGCCGAGCGCGTCGTCCATGCGCTGCATGACGGTGGTCGCCTGGGCGGCGGACTCGTCGTTCAGGTACCAGGTCTCGATCACGGTGATGGCCATGACAATCTCCTCTTCGTGTGTGTCGGTCAGGCGTTGGCGTTGAAGTAGTCCTGGAGCAGCGACTGGCCGCCCGGGACGAACTTCTCGCAGATGAGCTTGTGGTTGGCGCGGTTGTGGGACTGTGCGCGCCAGAGCTGGGTGGCCGCTCTCTCGACCTCCTCCGGGACCTCCCCGGAGCGGATCGCCCGCTTCAGGCTCGTCCGGATCGTGCGCATGAGGTCGAGCATCCGCTCGTGGTCGCTGTTGAACTTTCCGGAGAATCCGGGGTTCAGCCACGGCGGCTCCATCGACGGCCTGATAAGGCTTTCGTAGGCCGTCTCCGGGAAATCCGATGCGTAGCGCATGCAGGAGGTCGCGGCGCCGTAGAGCCTGCTCAGCTTGGTCAGCAGCGGGCTTACGGACCGCCAGTCCTCTTCGTTGATCGATTTCTCCAGCGATGCGAGATAGGTGTTCATCACTGTGAGATGCAGATGGAAGACGTGGTGCCCGAGCTTCCACCGGCGCACTGCCGTCTGCTGTTCGGCCGAGATATGCATTGCTGTCGTGCTCCCCCTTCGGTCGGTGATGTCGGGAAACCGGCCCATTTTCACGTCGCCAGCTGCCGCAGCGTGTGCTGCAGGATGATGGCGAGACCGTCAAGAATCTGAGCCTGTTCGCTCTCTTCGAGGCTCGTCGCGGGAAGATCGTCGCTGACCTGTTCCGCAACGGAAAGCACGGTCTTCATCCAGGTGTCCGGCGATATGTCACTCTGATGCTCAATGCGGAAATACGCGTCGTATTCGTCCGAATCGCTGAGCACTTTGACGTCACCGGGCGCCCGGCCGTCGCCGGGCAGGGTGATCGGGGCGATCAGGTGATAGTCGTCCACTGCGAGAGTCGCTTCACTCATGACGCTTCCAGTCCGTTGGCAGCTACTTCGGGTCAGAGTTGTGCTGTGTATCGGGCATTTCCGTCACGAACCGCTGGTGCTGCTCGGGGAGGGCCTGCGGTTGGAGAACCACACTGCGGCGATCACGACCACACAGCCGACGAGCTGGCCGGCGGTGGGCGTCTCCCTGAGGATGATGAGTCCGAATCCGATGGCCATGACCGGCTGGAGCAGCAGCAGCGCGGCGGAGGTGTTCGGGGCGAGCTTGGGCGATCCGGTGCTGATCAGCAGCCAGGCCACGACCTGCCCGAGGAGGGCAAGGGCGATCACCCAACCCCATGACATCGGCGACATCGACAGGCTGATGCCGGTGGTGAACAGGCTGATGACGCCGGCGGCCACCGCGGCGGCACCGGTGGAAATGCAGATCGGTGTCACCACGTGCGCCGGGCTGCGCTCGCCCGACACCCGGTTGAGGTACAGATACGCGGCGTAGGCGATGCCGGCGGCGACACCCAGCACCGCACCGCGTACCGGGTTTCCGTCCCCCTCACCGTGTTCCAGAGCGCCGCTGGACAGCGCGATTCCGGCCAACATCACGGGAATGGTGAACAGGAATCGACGAGAAATCGCTGTTCCGTCGATGATCCGCGCCAGCAAAGGGAATGCGATGACTTGCACATTGATGAGCACTGTGGCGACCGCGGCACCCACATCCAGGATACTCATGGTCCACATGACGTAGTCCACGCCCAGGAATATGCCCGCGACCACTGCATATCCCTGAAGCGGCCGCGCCAGACGCCCTTTTCGCCTTACCTCATGAACAAGTAACGGCACAAGTACTGCGAGGGCGAGGGCGCAACGAAGGAATGCCGCGGTTCCCGCAGTGACGTCGGCGAGCTTGACAAACATCGCCGAAGCCGACAAGCAGGCGGCACCGCTGATCACCAACACGACCGGGGCCGCGGTGCCATGCCGCGGAGTCCGCTCGTTGTCATCTGCGGTTGTTACGGGGGGAGTTGAGGTCGCATCCACAACGTCCACGATCCCAGCGTGAGCCCCGTAACACTATTCAAGATTCATTACCAAAAAGCATTAGCCTGCCTTACATGATCACCTGGGAGAGGTTACGTGTCTTTGCCGCCGTCGCCCGGCTCGGCTCTGTGGGCGAGGCGGCCGCGGTGCTGCACATCACCGGCCCGGCGGTGTCCCAGCACCTGCGCAAACTTGAGAAGGAGGTCCAGTGCCGGCTCGTCGAACGAGACGGCCGCGGCATCCGGCTGACCAGCGCCGGACACATACTGGCGAGGTCCGCACAGGCCATGGTGACCACGCTCGACGACGCCGAGCGCGACCTCGCCAATCTCCACGGTCTCGTCGCCGGTCCGCTGCGCATAGGCGGCGTCGCCAGCGCCCTGCGCGCCCTGGTACCCCCTGTGCTGAGCAGTCTGATCACCCGTCACCCGCGCCTGGAACCCTCGCTGCGCGACGGTGAAGCGGTCGACATGATCCCGATGCTGCAGGCACGCCAACTGGACGCGGTCGTCACCGAGAGCTGGACCCACCGCCCCGCGCACATGCCGCCGGGCATCCGGATAACCCGGCTGGTTTACGAGGACGCCCAGTTAGCGGTTCCTGAGGGGCACCCGCTCGCCGACCGGGAGTTCGTGGCGCTGAGCGATCTTCACGGGGAGTTCTGGACCACCTGCCCCGAGGGAAGCGACGCCCATGAAGCGCTGCTGCAACTGCTGCGCGCGCATGAGGTGGAGGCGGAGGTGCGCTACTGCGTGTCCGACTACGCCACGCAACTCCATCTGGTGGCGGCGGGCCTCGCGGTGACCTTGGTACCGCGCATGGTGCGGGAATCCGCGCCCCCCGGCGTGTGCTTCGTTCCCTGCCGGCCGACCGTGACCCGCAGCGTGGTCGTGGCGACCGCCGCCGACGCCGAAACGCCGGGCGTGCGGGCCTTCATGGCGGAGATGATCCGGGTCGCCTACCGGACCGAGCCCAGCTTGACTCCGCACGCTCCGCGGAAGAGCGCCTCGGACGAGCAGGCCCTCGCGGCAGAAGCGAGTCCGGACACCGACGCGCCGCCGGATCCACCGGCGGTCACCTCGCACTTACCGCTTGGCACCGACCCCGCCCCGGCATCATCACCTGAGGAGTAACGACGGAAGAGGCGGCCATGTCCGGCTTCAGACGCGTCGTCGGCGGCCAGGGCTCGGCCACGACTCCCTCCTCCGCCCTACGGTCCACGGCACCGGCCCCGCTCGCTGATCCGGGCCGATCTGAACGAATGACCCTGGTGACCCGGGCCGGACACCGAGAGAGTCAGGCCCCTCACCCGGCCGCTGCCGCCTCCGCCGCCCCCCGGCCCAGGAGGTCGTGGAGGAGACGGGTGGCGGGGAGTTCCGGGTGGAGGTAGACGTGTTCGCCGCGCTGGGCGACGGCCGCGAGGAGGGCGTGGAAGGTGGTCTTCGCGTCCTCCGTCCGTCCGGCCCGGTGCTGGGCCTGTCCGAGGAGGCCCAGGTGGAGGGGGCGGCGCAGATGGGTTCTGGAGTTGCGGAGTTCGGCGAGGGAGGAGTTCATCAGCGTGAGACCGTCGTCCACCCTTCCGGAGTGGGTGAGGCCCCAGCCCTCCAGCGTGGCGAGCATGGCCTTCCAGTAGAGCAGCCCGTGTTCGTCCGCCAGGCGGGCTCCCTCGGCACCGGAGGAATGGGCCGTGCGGACGTCGCCCTCCCAGGCCGCCACGACCGCGTCCACATAGAGAGCGAAGGAGCGGTCGGAGGGCCTGCTGTCGTACTCGGTGAGACCCAGCAGTTCGCGGCGGCGTGCCGTGGCGGTCTTCCGGTCGCCCATGAGCCAATGGGTGAAGGTGTCGTAGGAGCGGCAGGAGACACGCGGGTCGTGCTGGAAGGTGCGGGCCAGGGAGTGGCCCTCGCGGGCGTAGCCGTCCGCCATGGCGACGCCGTGCTCCAGTTCGGTGAGCGCCTGCGGCAACTGGCCGCGGACGTGCAGAACGATGCCCTCGGCGTAGGCCGCGCCGAGCACCGCCACGGGCTGGCCGGACCGTTCGGCGAGGTCGCGGAGCAGGCCGGAGAACGGGCGTGAGTCGTCGTAGCGGCCGGTGACGAGGTGCGAGGCGCACAGGGCCCAGAGCACCGACGGGTCCTCGGGGGAGTGGGTGACCTCGCTGAGGGCCCGTCCACGGGCGAGTGCCGTCTCGGCCTCGGAGTGGCCGTAGCCCCGGGTGGTGGCCAGCACTTGGCCGAGCTGGATGTGCAGCCGCCGGTCCAGGGACGCGGTCGAGGGGTCGTCGGGCGGCAGCAGGCCGACCAGGTGCACCGCGCGGCGCAGCCAGGTCTCCACCTGTTCGTAGGCGAGCTGCTGCTCGGCCTGCTCGGCGGCGCGCAGCAGCAGGGGAAGTGTGTCGGCAATCGGCAGCGCGCCCTTGGCCTGCCAGGCATGGTGGGCGACCCGCTCGATCTCCTCGTCCTCCACCAGCCGGGGCCTGCGGGCGCACAACCCCTCGGCGACCCTGGCGTGCAGCCGCTGCCGGTCCTCGCGGGAGAGCTCGTCGATGAGCGTCTCCTGGACCAGGGCATGGGCGAAGTGGAGCCCTTCCGGACGGTGGGGGTCCTCGCCGAGCAGCCCGGCGCGGATCGCCGACTCCAGTGCCTCGGCGACCGGTTCGTCCTCGGTGGCGGTGCAGTCCAGCAGATCGGTGTCGACCTCGGTGCCGATGACGGCACACAGCCGCAGTACGCGCAGCACCGTCTCGGGCAGCGCGGCGAACCGCTGGCGCAGCGCCTCGCGGGCGCCCGTCGGGATGCGGGTCAGCAGTACGCCCACCGCGTCGGGCCGGCGCAGGCTCCGCGCGTCGGCCAGCAGCGAGAGGAGCTGCATGACGAAGTACGGGTTGCCCTCGCTGCGCCGGTGCAGCACCTCGACGACCTTCGCGTCGACACCGGGCCCGGCCTGGGCGGCGACGATGGCGGCGACGGCGTTCCGGGACAGGCCGCCGAGCCGCAGGGTCTCGGTCCGGGGACCGCGCAGGACCTCGGCGAGTATGCGGCGCAGCGTCGCGTCGGATCCGACCTCGTGCTCACGGGCGGTCAGGACGATGCCGAGCGGGTGGCCCTGGCTGCGGGTGCTCAGCAGTCTGAGGAGGTCCAGGGAGGCGGTGTCGGCCCAGTGCAGGTCCTCCATGAGGAGGACGAGCGGATGCTGGGTGGCGAGGGCGAGCAGGACCTCGCAGACCGCGTCGTGGGTGAGGAACCGGGCCTGGCCCCAGTCGGGTTCGGGGGCCGGCCGGCCGGGTCCGGCCGCGTGCTCGGGCATCAGTGGGGCGAGCAGGGTGCCGAACGGTTTCACCGCGTCGCGGAAGGCGTCCGGGCGGGTGGTGGACAGCCGCCTGAGGATCTGGGTCCACAGCCAGTAGGGCGGTACCCCCTCGCTCAGGAAGCAGTGGCTCCAGATCACCTCCAGGCCGGCACACTTCCGGTCGGCGTCGTCCTGGCCGGCGCAGGCGGCTTCCAGCCGGGGGACGAGTTCGAGCAGCAGGCGGGTCTTGCCGACACCGGCGGGGCCGAGGACGCCCGCCACGTGCCCGTGGCCGGCGAGCGCGCTCGCCGCCGCGGCCGTCAGACGCTGCAACTCCTCGCTGCGGCCGGTGAACGGTGACTGGGCGCCCGGCCTTAAGGTCTCGCGGATCGTGCCGTTCTTCGGGGTCTCCGCGTCCCGCGCGGGACGCGCGCCCTCAGGGGAATCCGCCATGGAAGACGGTGAGTCCTCGGCGGTCGTCACCGGCCGGCATGTGTGCCCCGGTCCGGCGGTGACGCGCGGCGCTCCCGCCCCGCCTGCGGCAGCGCTTCCGGCCGCTCCCCCTTCCGCGGACCCGGCGCCGTGCCGGCGAGAGTCGTGACAGCGGGCTGCCGTGAACGGCCCGCCCGATTCGGCGCCTGCCGTGCCGGCCCCACCGGACGCCTCGGCGGCCGCGGGCCGTGCGGGCTCCTGCGCCGCGCGGACGGGCGGGCGCGCCTCCGCCCTCCGCGTCCTCTCGCCGTCGTCCGCCTTCGCGACCCCGATCACCGGAGCCCCCAGCGCGGGACCGGCGGGTTCGGGGCGCGCGGTGTGTGATCCCGCGGTGGGCCCGCACGTCCCCGGCTCCTGGCGCAGTATCGCGGTCCTGACCCGGCGGAGTTCGGCGGCTGTGCCCACACCGAACTCCTCGTCCAGGTGGACGCGGGTCCTCTCGTACGCTTCCAGCGCCTCGGCCTGCCGCCCGAGCCGGGACAGGGCCGTCATCAGGTGGCCGACCAGGCGTTCCCGCGCCGGGTGGCGGCGTGCCTCGCGGTCGAGGTCCGCGGCGACCTCCTGGGCCGCTCCCAGGGCGAGCCGGGCCTCCGCGCTGGCCTCCACGGCGGCGAGCCGGACGTGTTCGAGCCGCGAACTCTCGTCACAGAGCGGGGGATGGCCGTCGAACTCCGCGTAGGGCGAGCCCCGCCACAGTGCCAGGGCCGCGCCGAGCCGGTCCCGCGCGGCGAGCGGGTCACGTCGTTCCAGTAGCCGTCGCCCTTCCGCGACCAGGCGCTCGAAGCGGCAGCCGTCGATCTGTTCGGGGGGCAGTTCCAAGACGTATCCGGGCGCGCGGTGGCGCAGCATGGAGGGGCGGTCGGGCCCGGACGCCGGCTGCAGTGCGCGACGCAGGTGGGACACGTGGCTCTGGAGCGTGGCGACGGCCTGACGCGGGGGCTCCTCGCCCCACAGCTCCTCGATGAGCAGTTCCGTGGGCACCACGCGCCCCGGGCGTATGAGGAGCAGGGCGAGCAGGGCCCTGCGGCGTGGCGGGCCGAGCGGGAGGTCGCGGCCGTCGTGGCGTGCCGACAGGGGACCCAGAACGCTCAGCAGGAGGGGGGCGTTGTCCGGCTCGGCCGCGGGGGCCGGGGTGGTCGGGGCCGGGTTGCGTATGGGGAATGGAGGCATGTCGGTCCCAATCGTTCTCGCACGCGCGTTGGTGCTGACGGGCGGGTGGCGCTGTGCGGCAGGTGCCCTTCCAAACCGGATCTTGGCATAGGGAACGGGGCATTCCAAGATCAAGATCCGCCGTCGGCAAGGGAACGGCAAGGTGTCTGCCGGGGGTCGGCAAGGTTGGCGCAAAACCGCTGCAGTGGACGGCAAGGATTCGCCAATGTTCCGGCCAGGCCGCTGCAAGGGGGGTGTCGCAGGCTGCCCGTCATCGGAAACCACCGCTGAACGGGGAGGCCATGAACCCGCCGGACGACTGCTCTGCCATCACCCGAGAACTCACCGCCGCGGGCCCGGCGTGAAGGCTTCCGCAGCGGGACCGCCCGCCGTGTTCTTCCCCGGCCAGGGGTCCCAGAAGCGCGGCATGGGAGCCGGCCTCTTCGACCGGTTCCCCGAACTGACCGCGTCGGCCGGCGACGTCCTCGGCCATGACCTCCCGCGGCTGTGTCTGGAGGACCCGGACGGGCGGCTCGACGACACGCGCTACACCCAGCCCGCGCTCTATGTCGTCAACGCCCTCGCCTACCAGGACTCGCTGGAGCGCGGCGAACCCGAGGGCGCGTACCTGCTGGGCCACAGCCTCGGGGAGTACAACGCCCTGCACGCCGCCGGCGCCTTCGACTTCGAGACCGGACTGAAGCTCGTCGTCAAGCGGGGCGAGCTGATGGCCCGGGCCACGGACGGGGCCATGCTCGCCGTCGTGGGGCCGGACGCGGACGAGGTGCGGGCCTTCCTCGCCGAGGAGGGCCTGTCGCGGCTCGACATCGCCAACATCAACACCCCTGTCCAGACCGTGCTGTCCGGGGCTCTGGACGAGATCGAGCGTGCGCACAAGACGCTCGACGCGCGCGGGACCCGGGTCGCCCGTCTGAAGGTCTCGGCCGCCTTCCACTCGCGGTTCATGGCCTTTGCCCGCGACGAGTTCGCCGCCTTCCTCAAAGGCTTCCGGTTCGCGCCCCTGCGGGCCACGGTGATCGCCAACCTCACCGCGCGGCCGTACACGGACCAGGACATCGCCGCGACGCTCAGCGAGCAGATCTGCGGATCGGTGCAGTGGCTGGACAGCGTCCGCTACCTGCTGGAGCGCACGACCGCCGGCCACTGCCGTGAGGTGGGCGAGGGAGGAGTCCTGACCCGAATGATCCGGCAGATCGACGCGGCCCCCGCCCGCCAGGCGCCGAAGCCGCAGCCCCGGTCGCGGCCACGCCTGTTCTGCATCGCCTACGCCGGAGGCGACGAGCGCGCCTACGCAGGGCTTGCCGAACACTGCCCGGACGTCGACGTCGTGACGCTGGAACGCCCCGGACGCGGCCGGCGCGCCACCGAGCCGCTGCTGCGGGAACCCGCCGCGATCGTCGACGATCTGCTCCGGCAGCTGCGGGACCGGCTCGACGCCCCGTACGCGCTCTACGGCCACAGCCTCGGAGCCCGGCTGGCGCTCCTGCTCTGCCGCCGGCTGCGCGCTGAGCGGCTCCCCGCACCGGCCCACCTGTTCGTCTCGGGGGAGAGCGGACCGTCGATCCCGAGCCGGGAGCGCCACACCTGGGAGCTGTCCACGGACGCCTTCTGGGACCACCTCAAGGAGCTCGGGGGGATCCCGGCGGAGCTGTGGGAGCACCCCGACCTGATGGCGTTCTACGAGCCCGTCCTGCGGGCCGACTTCGCCGCGCTGGGCGCCTACCGGCACGAGGACGCCCCGCCGCTGGACGTGCCGGTCACCGCCATGGCCGGCGACGACGAGCAGCTCACCCGGGCCGACCTGGAGGGCTGGCAACGGGAGAGCACCCGGCCCCTGACCACACACCGGTTTCCCGGCGACCACTTCTTCATCCGGGCCCAGTGGCCCGCGCTGGCCCGGATCGTCACTGCCGGGCTCGCGGCCCCCTGACGCCCTGCCGAACAGAGAAGAGTCCACGCGCGCCGGCCACCGGCACGTGTCCCGCACCGACCATCCCGAGGGTGACGACAGCCATGAAGCAGGAACTCAAGAAGCACATGGAAGAGCAGTTCATGTTCGAGTTCGACTCGGACATCACCGAGGACACCGACCTGTTCAAGGCGGGCATCCTCGACTCGTTCGGCTACCTCTCGCTGATGAAGCACGTCGAGGAGGAGTACGGCGTGCCGCTCGGCGAGGAGATCCTCGGCAACGTCATGGTCTCGCTGTCCGGCATCGTCGGGTTCGTCGACACCGCCCGCGCGCGGGCCGCCGGGAGCCGGTGACGCGATGTGCGGCATAGCCGGCTTCTACGGAAGCTCCCTGCCCCCGCAGGAGTACGAGAACCTGATCCACGGCATGCTCGCCCAGATCGAGCACCGCGGTCCGGACGAGGCGGGCTGCTTGCTCGACGACCGGCTGGCCATGGGCACGGTACGGCTGAGCATCATCGACCTGTCCACCGGTTCGCAGCCGGTCGGCAGCGCCGACGGCCGCTACTGGCTCTGCTACAACGGCGAGCTGTACAACTACCGCGAGCTGCGCGAGAAGCTGACCGCCCGCGGCTTCGCCTTCCGCACCGCGTCCGATACCGAGGTCGTGCTGAACGCCTGGGCCGCCTGGGGCCTCGACTGCCTGCCCCGTTTCAACGGCGCCTTCGCGTTCGCCCTCTACGACAGCACCACCGGCGAACTGCACCTGGTGCGCGACCGGTTCGGCAAGCGGCCCCTGTACGTGGCGCGCCACCGCGGTGCGTGGCTGTTCGCCTCCGAGATGAAGGCGTTCCTCGCCTACCCCGACTTCAGCTTCGCTTTCGACGAGGCACAGATGGCGTCGGTCTTCGCCACCTGGACCCCGCTGCCCGGCCAGAGCGGCTACCGCGGGATCGAGCAGATTCCCATGGGTGAGTACCTGTCCGTGCGCGGCGACGAGGTCCGGCGCGGCCGCTGGGCCACGCTCGACCTGGACGCGGGCCCGGCCCCGGAGAGCGAGCGGGAGGCCGTCGAGCTCGTCCGCGCGGACCTCGAAGCCGCGGTCGACGTGCGCCTGCGCAGCGATGTCGAGGTCGGCGTCTACGCCTCCGGCGGCCTGGACTCCTCGATCATCGCGCACCTCGCCGCGCAGCGGACGAACCGCCCGCTGCGGACGTTCTCGATCGAGTTCGAGGACGCGGAGTTCGACGAATCGGCCGAACAGGCCGAGCTGGCCGCCCATTTGGGCACGCGCCACTCCACCGTGCGCGTGACCGACGAGGATGTCGTCGACGCATTCCCCGAAGCCGTCCGGCACGCCGAGGTGCCCGTCTTCCGCACCGCCTTCGTCCCCATGTACCTGCTGGCAGGCCATGTCCGGAGCGAAGGGATCAAGGTCGTGCTCAGCGGCGAGGGCGCCGACGAGGCCTTCCTCGGCTACGGCATCTTCAAGGACACGCAGCTGCTCTCGACCTGGCACGAGCTGGACGACGACACCCGCCTGCGCCGCTTGAGCCGGATCTACCCGTACCTGCGCCACTTCAACAGCGGCGACGGCCACCGCCGGATGCTCGGCCTCTACCGGCAGTTCACCGAGGAGACCCTGCCCGGCCTCTTCTCCCACCAGATGCGGTTCCAGAACGGCCGCTTCGCCGCACGCCTGCTCAAGAACACGGGCGACCCGTTCGCGGCCCTCGGGGAACTCGTGGCCGACGAGCCCGGCTACGCACAGCTCACCCCCGTGCAGAAGGCTCAGTGGCTGGAGTTCCGCACGCTCCTGAGCGGCTACCTGCTCTCGACCCAGGGCGAGCGCATGACGCTGGCCCACGGCGTCGAGAACCGCTGCCCCTTCCTCGACCCGGCGGTGGTCCGCCGCGCCGCATCGGTCAACCTGCGGTTCGGCGACCCCTATGACGAGAAGTACCTGCTCAAGCGCGCCTACGCCGACGTGCTGCCGGAACGGATCGTGAAGAAGGGAAAGTTCCCCTACCGCGCCCCGGACAGCGCCGCGTTCGTCCGCTCCCGCCCCGAGCACCGTGAGCTGCTGACCGACCCCCACACCCTCGACGAGATCGGTGTGCTCGACGCGCGCTTCGTGAAGCGGTTCACCGACCGCGTCTTCGACAGCCCGCCCGAGCAGATCGGCACGAAGGAGAACCAGGCCTTCGTCCTCCTGGCGTCGACGGTCTGGCTGCACCACTGGTACGTGCGCGGCAACGCCCGCCGCCGGACCCCGCTCGGGGTCCCCCTGTACGTCGTCGACCGGCGCAGCGGCGCCCTGTCGGCCTAGGACGGAGAACGCGCCATGAAGAAGGAGAACGGCGTCCTCGCCGACGACCGGGACATCGCCGTCATCGGCCTGTCCCTGCGGTTGCCCGGCTCGCGCACGCCCGAGGAGTTCTGGAGCCACCTGGCCGAGGGCCGCTCGCTCATCAGCGAGGTCCCCGAGCGCCGCTGGCGCAAGGAGGACCACCTCGGCCACCCGCGCCGCGAATTCAACAAGACCAACAGCGTCTGGGGCGGCTTCGTCGACGACGCCGACTGCTTCGACGCCGACTTCTTCCAGATCTCCCCGCGCGAGGCGCAGTCCATGGACCCGCAGCAGCGGATGGCCCTGGAGCTCAGCTGGCACGCCCTGGAGGACGCCGGCTACCGGGCCGACCGCGTCGCGGGCTCCCGCACCGGCGTCTTCATGGGCGTCTGCCACTGGGACTACGCCGAGCTGATCGAGCAGGAAGTCGAGGAGATCGACGCCTACTACCCGACCGGCGCCGCGTACGCGATCATCGCCAACCGGGTCTCCCACCACTTCGACTTCCGTGGCCCGAGCGTCGTCAACGACACGGCCTGCGCCGCCTCGCTCGTGGCCGTGCAGCAGGCGGTGCAGGCCCTGCAGGCCGGCGACTGCGACCTCGCGCTCGCCGGCGGCGTCAACCTGACCTGGTCGCCGCGGCACTTCATCGCGTTCGCCAAGGCCGGCATGCTCTCGCCCGACGGCCGGTGCCGGGCGTTCGACGCGGACGCCAACGGCTATGTGCGCGGCGAGGGCGGCGGCGTCATCCTGCTCAAGCGGGCCGCGGACGCCCGCCGCGACGGCGACGCCGTTCACGCAGTGATCAAGGGCATCGGCAGCAACCACGGCGGGCGCACCAGCTCGCTGACCGTCACCAACCCGGCCGCACAGGCCGAACTGATCGCCGGCGTCTACCGCAAGGCCGGTATCGCACCCGAGACCGTCACCTACGTGGAGACCCACGGCCCCGGCACCCCGGTCGGGGACCCGATCGAGATCCGCGGCCTCAAGCAGGCCTTCGCCGACCTGGGCACGGACCGGACCGCCGAGGCCCCGGCCCACCGGTGCGGCATCGGCTCGGTCAAGACCAACATCGGCCACCTGGAAGGGGCCGCCGGCATCGCGGGCATGCTCAAGGTCATCCTCGCCATGCGCCACCGCAAGCTGCCCGCGACGGTCAACTTCCGCAAACTCAACCCCCTCATCAACCTGGACGGCAGCCCGCTGTACGTCCTAGACCGCCTCACCGACTGGGACACCGAAGGGTCCGCACCGCTGCGCGCGGGCGTCAGCTCCTTCGGGTTCGGCGGGACCAACGCCCACGTCCTGCTGGAAGCCGCGGACCCGGTGGCGGCCACCGAGGACGAAGGCGAACAGTGGCTGCCGGTGTCCGCCAAGGACGAGGAGCGGCTCCGTGAGACGTGCGCCCGGCTCGCCCGCTGGGTCCGGACCCGGATCGAGCAGAACGAGCTCCCGGCCCTCACCGATGTCGCCCGCACGCTGCGCGAAGGCCGGGTGCCCCTGCGCGAGCGCGTGGTCTTCCGCGCGAGCGGCATCGAGGAGTGGGCGGCGCAGCTGGAGAGCGTCGCCGCAGGGGAGGAGCCGCCCGCGCACTGCCCGCGCGGCCGGGCCGGAACCGAAGCCCCCGACGGTCTGGACGCGGACGACCTGACGGCCCTGGCCGAGCGCTGGCTGGAGAAGGGACGGCAGGACAAGTTCGCGGCCGCCTGGGCCCAGGGCCTGCCCGTGGACTGGGAGCAGTGGCCCGAGCACGGCCGCCGCGTGCACGTGCCCGGCTACGCGTTCGCCAGTACTCCGCACTGGTTCCGGACGGACCGGGACGAGACGACCGGGAAGCCGGAGCGCGGCGTGACGCCCACCGCTCCCGCCCCGCTCGGCGAAGGAGAGCCGGAAGGCGGCGACTGGACCTTCCCCCTGCGCTTCGACGCCTCACAGGGATTCGTCCGCGACCACCTCGTCAACGGCGCACGGATCGTTCCCGGAGTGGTGGCCCTGGCACTCGTCACCGAGGCAGCCGGACGGGCCGCCGCCGCAGACGCCCGGGCCGGGCTGGCACCCCGCATCCGCAACGCGGTGTGGATCCGCCCGCTGCTCGTCGGCGACACCGGCCTCACCGCGCAGCTCCGCCTGACCCCCGCCGCCGACGGCTACGACTACGCGATCACCGACGACCACGGCACGCAGTACACCAGCGGCCGCGTCGAGTACGGCGAGCCCGCCGCGGCCGAGAGGACGGACCCGAGCGCGCTGCGCGAGCGGTTCCCCCAGCGTGTCGACGCCGCCGAGGGGTACGCCGCGCTACGGTCCAGCGGCATCGAGCACGGCCCCGCTCTGCGCGGCCTCCACGCCCTGCACCGCGGTCCGGACGGCGTGCTGGCCGAACTGCGGCTCCCTGCGGGTGTCCCGGACGGCATGGCGCTGCAGCCCGCGATCCTCGACAGCGCCCTCCTCGCGTGCCTGGCCCTCGGCCCGGCCGACGGCGGCTGGCGCAGGCCCGCCGCCCCCGCGGTGCCGTTCGCGCTGGACCGCCTCACCGTGCACGCGGCGACGACCCCGACGATGTGGGCGTGGCTGCGGCCGGCCGGCAGTGGCACAGCCGGCGGGACGACCGGAGCCGACATCGACCTGTTCGACGAGAACGGCCGGCTGTGCGTGCGCTTCAGCGGCTACACGTCGAGGGAACTGCCCACCGCACGACCGGCGGCGGCCCAGGCCCCGGAAGGGGAGCTTCTGGAGCTCACCGGCGTCTGGGAGGCGGACCCTGCCCCGGCACCCGCAGCCGGGCAGGCCACCCCGGCCGGCCCGGTGACGGTGCTCAACGCCGCACTGGACGACGACCTCGCGGCGGCGAGCGCCGCACGGCTGGGAGTGGACATCCGACAGCTGGCGGTTCCGGCGGCAGCGGCCGATGTCACCGATGCCGAAGCCATGAAGGCGGCGTTCGCGGCCTGTTACCCGCAGGTTCGGCAACTGGTCGGTCAGGGACGGCAGGTGCTCGTCGTCGCACCGGGTGCACCGGACTCGCCGGTCTACGTCCCGCTGGCGGCGCTGCTGAAGACCGCACAGCAGGAGAACCCTTCGTTCCGGGGCAGGCTGGTGCTCCTCGACGCCTACGACCCCCGCGACGCCGACCGCTTCGAGCGGGTCGTCCGCGCGGAGGCAGGTGCCGGAGACGACACCGAGGCCGCTTACGACGCCCAGGACCGCCGCGTGCGGCACGGCTTCGTGGAACTTCCCCGGAACGAGGAGGGGGAGAGCCTGCTCCGCGACCGCGGCGTCTACTGGATCACCGGGGGCGCCGGCGGACTCGGTCTGCTGCTCGCCGAGCGGCTCTGCCATCGCCACCGCGCCGTGGTCGTCGTCAGTGGCCGCGCGGCGCACAGCCGGGCCGTCGAGGCACTGCGGGCGCGCCTGCCCCACGGTGAGGTGGCGTACTGCCGCACGGATGTGACGGATGCGGACGCCGTGCGGGACACGGTCGCGGAGATCCGTGCGCAGCACGGACGGCTCGATGGCGTGTTCCACGCGGCCGGCGTCCTCGATGACGGCTACCTCGCGAACAAGCCGCTCGCGGGCACCGCCGCCGTACTCGCGCCCAAGGTGGACGGCGCCACGTACATCGACGACGCGACGCGCGCCCACGGCCTGGACTTCCTCCTGCTGTTCGGCTCCGTGGCGGGCGCCTTCGGCAACGCCGCGCAGGCCGACTACGCCGCCGCCAACGCCTTCCTCGACGCGTTCGCCGCACGGCGGCAGGCAGCCGGCAGCGTGACCCGCTCCGTCGACTGGCCGCTGTGGGCCGACGGCGGTATGCGCGTGGACGATGCCAGCCTCGCCTACCTGCGCAAGCGCACCGGGACCGTGCCCCTGCCGAGCGAGGCCGGCCTGGACGCACTGGAGCGCGCGCTGCGCTCCGACGCCCCGGTCCGCCGCGTGGTGCTCTTCGGGGAGCGCTCCAAACTGCTCGTGTACGCGGGCCTGGACCGTGCCGCGAAGCCGGAGCGGCGCGCGTCCGGGGTGCAGCGGGACACGGCCGCGCCGGCCGTCCTGGAGGAGAGCGAACTCGTCGCCCGTACACAGGACCTGCTGCGGAACCTGTTCGCCGAGGTGACCCGGCAGGACGCGGAGCACATCCTGGTCGAGGAGAAGCTGGAGACCTACGGCATCGAATCGATCTCCATCGTCGACCTGACCAGCAGGCTGGAGGACACCTTCGGTTCCCTGCCCAAGACGCTCTTCTTCGAGCACGTCGATCTGCGGGGCGTGGCGGGCTACTTCGTCGCCGAGCACCGCGAACGACTCCTCGAACTCTTCGCCCCCGAAGCACCCGCTCCCCAAGCACCCGCCCCCGAAGCACTCGCGCCCGAGCAGCCCGCCCTTCAAGCGCCTGCCGTTCAGAAGGTGCCCGCTGCCGCGCCCGCCCCGGCCGTCAGGCCGTCCGGTCCGGACCGCCACGACATCGCGGTGATCGGTATGGCGGGCCGGTACCCGGGCGCCGACACCCTGGAGGAGTTCTGGGAGCTGCTCAGCGAGGGCCGGCACAGCTTCGAACCCGTCCCGGAATCGCGGTGGCGGCACAGCGACATCTACTTCGACGAGCGTGATGTCGACGGCAAGACCGTCGTCAAGACGGGCACGTTCCTGCGGGACGTGGCGGCGTTCGATCCGCGCTACTTCAACATCTCCCAGCGCGATGCCGAGCTGCTCTCCCCGGAGGTCCGGCTCTTCCTGCAGGCGGGCGTGGTGGCCCTGGAGGACGCGGGCTACTCGCGCGAGACGCTGCGGCGCCGCTACGACGGCGATGTCGGCGTGCTCGTCGGCTCGATGAACAACAGCTACTCGCTCTACGGCTTCCAGAACATGCTGATGCGCGGCACCGCGACCAGCGGCAGCGAGCTCGGAGTGATGGCGAACATGCTGTCCTACCACTACGGCTTCACCGGGCCGTCCGTGTTCCTCGACACCATGTGCTCCTCGGCGTCGGCGTGCGTGCACCAGGCGGTGCGCATGCTGCGCGGCGGCGAGTGCCGCATGGCCGTCGTCGGGGGCATCAACCTGATGCTGCACCCGTTCGACCTCATCGCGACCTCACAGGCTCACTTCACCACCAAGTCGGCCGATGTGGTGCGCAGTTACGGCCTCGGCGCCGACGGCACGATCCTGGGCGAAGGCGTGGGCACGCTCGTGCTCAAGCCGCTGGCCGAGGCCGTCGCCGACGGCGACCACGTCTACGGTGTGATCAAGGGCAGCGGTATGACCAACGCCGGGGTCCGCAACGGCTTCACGGTGCCGAGCCCGCAGCAGCAGGCCCGCGCCATCGAGAAGGCGCTCGACGACGCCGCCGTGGACGCGCGCACGATCAGCTACCTGGAGGGCCACGGCTCGGCGACCTCCCTCGGCGACCCCATCGAGATCAAGGGCGCCGCCCTCGCGTTCGGTCGCGACACCCAGGACCTGGGGTTCTGCGCGCTGGGCTCGGTCAAGTCCAATGTGGCGCACCTGCTGTCCGGATCCGGCATGGCCGGCCTGACCAAGGTGCTGCTGCAGCTCAAGCACCGCACACTGGCGCCCTCACTGCACGCCGGGACGCTCAGCTCGGCGATCGACTTCGACAAGACGCCGTTCGTGGTGCAGCGCCACCGCGACACCTGGCGGCGCCCCGTGGTCGGCGGCGAGGAGGTGCCGCGCCGGGCGGGCGTCACGTCCATCGGCGCCGGCGGCATCAACGTGCACATCGTCGTCGAGGAGCACGACGGGCAGGTCGCCGCCGCACCGGACAGCGGCCGCCCGCAGCTGCTGGTGTTCTCCGCCATGACGCCCCAGGCCCTGCAGAAGGTGCTGCGCGATGTGCACGAGTGCATAGCGGAGACCGCACCGGGCCTGGACTCCCTCGCGTACACCCTGCAGACCGGCAAGAACGAACTGCCGTGCCGGCTGGCCTTCGTCGCCGACGACATCGCGGTCGCGCAGGCCCGCTTGGCCCGGTTGTCCGCCGTGGACTGGACGGCACCGTCACCCGGTGTGCCCGCAGGCGTGCACTTCACGGCGAGCACGCTGCGGCGCCGGCGCACCGCCGACGCGGCGACCGTCGAACAGGCCCTGTACGAGGGTGAGTTGGCGGACCTGGCGCAGCACTGGACGGACGGCGCGAGCCTCGACTGGGACCGGCTGTGGCCGTCGGGAAGCCGCCCGGCCAAGCCGTCGCTGCCCGCCTACCCCTTCGACAAGGTGCACTGCTGGTACCCCGAGCACGACGACGCGCCCAGCGTGCTGCGGCCGCTCGCCTTCGCCGGGCGCGCCCACCCCTGGGTCGGTGTCAACGCCTCGGATCTCAACGGCGTGCGCTACACCCTCCGGCTGCGCGGGGACGAACTCCTCGACTACGTCCACACCGTGGGGCGCAAGCGCCGTTACGCCACGGTGGCGCTGCTGGACGCGGCACTGGCGTTCGCGCGGCTCGCCGGGCTGGCCGGGCCGCTGCGGCTGCGGAACGCGCAGTGGGCGGCGCTCCCGTCGCCCTCGGACGCCCCCGAGACGTTCACCTGGCGGCTCGGCGCGTCCGGCGACGGTGTGCACCGCGTCGAGCTGTGGCACGCCGACGAGGCCACGCTCCGGTTCGCCGCCGAGGTCGTACCGTCCGCGCCTGCCGAGGACGCGTCGATGCCGCAGGTGATGAAGGCGCCCGCGACCCTCGACGGGGACAGCTTCTACGCCGCGCTCGGCACCGCGGGCCTCGACGCCCGGCCGTACGCCCGCAGCGTCGAAGGGGTCACGGAACTCGACGACCACCGGCTGCTCGTACGGGTCGCCGAACCGGCCATGTGCCAGGACCCGCACAAGCAGCAGGTGCACCTCCCGGCCTGGGCGCTCGCCGGGCTGCTCCAGGGTGTTCAGCACACGCTGGGCCGGGCCGACGCCGCCGTGGTGCGGGTCGGATCCGTGCAGGGCGAGCAGTGGGAGCGCACCCGGGCGATCGTCCTGGCGCGGATGTCCGACGCCGTCTTCATCGCGGCTTTCCTCGACGAGGACGGCCGGGTTCTGGGCCGGGTCGAGGACGCCGAGTTCACCGCCGGCGACCTCCCGCCGGCCCTCCCCGGCGAGGCCGGACGGGCACTCGTGGCACTGCCGCAGGCGTCGCGTCCGGTGCTGCAGGCGCCGGCGGGCACGGAGGAGCGGCAGCAGCCGGAGGCCGAGCCGACAGTGCCCGTGCCGGTGGCCGTGGACAGGCTGGCGGCCGCGGACGAGCCGGTGGTCGCGGACGAGACGGAGGCGCTCGTCGTCGCGTCGCTGCGCGAGACCGTCGCCGACCTGCTCAAGTTCGACCTGGCCGACATCGACCTCGACACGCACTTCCACGCGTACGGCTTCGAGTCCATCGCGCTGGCCAAAATGGCCTCGGAACTCAACGGCATCCTCGGCACGGACCTCACCCCCGCCGTCTTCTTCGAGTGCCCCGACATCCGCAGCCTCGCCGAGCACCTGCTCGACCGCTACGGCCCCGAGCTGACCCTCCCCACGGTCACCGGCGCACCCGTCCCGGTCGCCGCCACCCGGCCGTCCCCGGAGCCGGCACCGGAACCCGGGCCGGACGACGGCGCGGTGGCCATCGTCGGCGCCGCCGGGCGGTTCCCCGGCGCGGACGACCTGGACACCTTCTGGCAGCAGCTCCGCGCGGGCGAGGACCTGATCACCGACTACCCCGGCGACCGTTTCGACGGCCCCTACGCGGACGTGGTGGCGCGGGCGGACTTCCCGAAGTTCGCCGGCCGGATCGACGGCGTGGACCGCTTCGACGCGGACTTCTTCCACCTGTCGCGGCTCGAAGCGGAGCTGATGGACCCGCAGCACCGCCTGGCACTGGAGACGGTGTGGGATGCGCTGGAGAACGGCGGCTACGCCCCGGCGCGCCTCCCCGCCAACACCGGGGTCTACTTCGGCGTCTCCGGCAGCGACTACCACCACCTGCTCAACGCCAGCGGCGTGGCACCCGACGGTTACACCGCCACCGGCAACGCCCACTCGATGCTGGCCAACCGGATCTCCTACGTCCTGGACGTGAACGGACCGAGCGAACCCGTCGACACCGCCTGCTCCAGCTCGCTCGTCGCGCTTCACCGCGCCGTCGAGAGCATCCGGTCCGGCCGCTGCGACATGGCCATCGCGGGCGGTGTCAACCTGCTGCTGAGCGTGGACACCTTCGCCGCGACGCACATGGCGGGCATGCTCAGCCCCGACGGCCGCTGCAAGACCTTCTCCGCCGGAGCGGACGGCTATGTCCGCTCCGAGGGCGTCGCCGCGGTGCTGCTCAAGCCGCTCGCCCGGGCGCAGCGGGACGGCGACGCCATCTGGGGCGTGATCCGCGGTACCGCCGAGAACCACGGTGGCCGCGCCGGTTCCCTGACCGCCCCCAACGGCAAGGCGCAGGCCGCGCTGATCCAGGAGGCGATGCGCGGCACCGACCCGGACAGCGTCGGTTACGTCGAGGCGCACGGCACGGGCACCGGCCTGGGCGACCCGGTCGAGGTCAACGCCCTCGACAGCGCCTACCGCGCCCTGCGCACCGCCGAGGGCAGGCCGCCGCACGCGGCCCGGCCGTGCGCGCTCGGCTCGGTGAAGAGCAACATCGGCCACGCGGAGGCGGCCGCAGGCCTGGCCGGAGTCCTCAAGGTGCTGCTCGCCATGCGCCACCGTGAGCTGCCGCCGACCCTGCACTGTGACCGGCTCAACCCGCACCTGCCGCTCGACGGCGGATTCGAGGTCGTACGTACCCTGCGCCGCTGGGAGCCGTGCGCCGACGCCACCGGGGGATCGTGGCCCCTGCGGGCCGGAGTGAGCAGCTTCGGTTTCGGCGGCGCCAACGCCCACGTCGTCCTCGAAGCACCGCCCGTACCGCCCGCACCGGCGGAGCCGGCCCGTACGACCGCCTCCCAGGCCATCGTGCTGTCCGCCCGCGACGGCGAGCGGCTGCGTGCCACGGCCGGACGGTTGCGGGACTTCCTCGACCGGGCGCGCCGTGACGGACACGCCCCGGACCTGGCGGACCTGGCGTTCACCCTCCAGGTCGGCCGGGAGGCCATGGAACAGCGCCTGGGCTTCGTCGCCGGAAGCATCGGCGACGTGCTCGGCACGCTGGACCGGTTCCTCGCGGGCGACGGGCCCTCCACCTGGCACACCGGCGGCATCAGGCGGTCGCGTGGCACCGGAGTGCGGCGCGAGCCCGAGCAGGCACCCGAGGTCACCCGGGCCCTCCGCGACGGACAGCTCGACCGGGTGACGGCCCTGTGGTGCGACGGAGCCCCCGTCGACTGGCAGGCGATCCATCCCGCGGGCGAGCGCCGCACCGTGCAGCTGCCCGCACAGCCCTTCGCCCGCGACCGCTACTGGGTGCCTGCCGGAGACGGAGCCCCCGTCCCACCGCCCGCGGCACCCGCTCCGCCCCCCGCGGCCGAGCCCGCCTTCGAGACCGATGCCCGTGCGGAGCTGCTGCGAGCGGTCCTCGACGGACGTGCCGACCCGGACGCCCTGAGCAGGACCTGACGCTTCCCCCAGCCTCCTCCCTGGACCGGGCGGCCCGGCCGCCCAGCGACCCGGAAACGGAATGAACGTGAGCAGAGACATCCTTCGTGTGCCGGCCTGGCGCGACGAACCGGCGTCGGGGCGCACCGCGCCCCTCGTGACCGGGCGGCTGGTCGTGCTGTGCGACACCCCCGACGCGGACGTGGCCGTCCTGCGCCGGCACCTGCCCGGTGTGTCCGTCGCCCGTGTGGAAAGCCGTGACGACGGGCCCGCCGCTGC
Source organism: Streptomyces sp. G7(2002) (assembly GCF_028870195.1). Taxonomy (NCBI): domain Bacteria; kingdom Bacillati; phylum Actinomycetota; class Actinomycetes; order Kitasatosporales; family Streptomycetaceae; genus Streptomyces; species Streptomyces sp. G7(2002). Next base: position 932,415 of record NZ_CP102609.1, on the reverse strand, counting down.
CTACGAGCACGCGGCCACCCTGCTGCTCGGCGAGCTCCAGCGGCTGCTGAACCAGCCGGCCGGCGGCACCCGTTCCGTGCAGGTCGTGTGCCGGGAGGGGACTCCGTACGGCTACGCCGGTCTGCTCGGCATGCTGCGCACCGCCGCGCAGGAGGACCCGGCGCTGCACGGCCAACTGATCGAGTGCACACAGTGGCCGCCGGGGGACGAGCTCGCCGACCTGCTGCGCACGGAGTCCGGACAGGCGGACGACCATGTGCGCTACACCGGCGGCCGGCGCCAGGTCCGTTCCTGGACGGCGGCCCCGTGCGCGGCGGCACCCCCTCCGGCGTGGCAGCCCGACGGCGTCTACCTGATCAGTGGGGGAGCCGGCGGCGTCGGCCGCCTGGTCGCCGCCGACATCGCACGGCACGCCCCCGGCGCCCGGGTCGTGCTGTGCGGACGCTCGCCGTTGGGCCTCGGGCCGGGGCAGCCGGGCCCGGCGACCGAGTACCGCCGGGTGGATGTCACCGACGCCGCCGCCGTGGCCGAGCTCGTCAACTCCCTTGTGCGCACGTACGGCAGGCTCGACGGGGTCGTGCACGCGGCGGGCCTGGTCAGCGACGACTACGTGATCCGCAAGTCCCACCAGGACGCCCAGCGGGTCCTGGCACCGAAGGCCGCCGGGCTGGTCAACCTCGACGAGGCCACGCGCCGCCTGCCGCTGGACTTCCTCGTGGCGTTCTCCTCCGGCGCAGGGACGCTGGGCAACGCCGGGCAGGCCGACTACGCGGCAGCGAACGGGTTCCTCGACGCCTACCTCGCCCACCGCGCCGCCCTGGCCGCCGCGGGCGAGCGCCACGGCGCGAGCGTCTCGGTCGGCTGGCCGCTGTGGCAGGACGGCGGGATGAGCGTCCCGGCCGAGGACGTGCCGGCGCTCACCGCACGCTTCGGGCGCCCCCTGGAAACGGACACGGCACTGCGGGCCCTGCACGGCGCACTGGCGCTCGGCACCCCACACCTACTGGTCATGGACGAGGAGAGCGGCGTGGACGAGCAAGGCCCGCAGGAGGCGGAGACGCAGCGGACGGGGCCGACGGAGCTGCGGGCCCGTGTGCTGCCCCTGCTGAAGGAACTGATCGCCGAGACGGTGCGGCTGGACGCCGCCCGGCTGGACGCCGCCGCTCCGCTCGACGGCTTCGGCATCGACTCGCTGGCCGTGACCCGGCTCAACCGCCGGTTCGCGCAGTGGTTCGGCGCCCTGCCCAAGACGGTGCTCTACCAGTACCCGACACTGAACGACCTGGCCGGGCACCTGGCGGAGCAGCACGCGGACGGCTGCCGCCGCTGGCTGAACGACGCAGCGGGGGCCGGAGCATCCGCCACAGCGGCGGCGTCCCCCGCGGCACCCGTTCCGGGTGCGGCACCGGCGCCGGCCACGACGGATGCGCCGGGCACGGCACAGACCGCTCCGTCCGCCGAACTCCTGCGCCCCCGGTCCCGAGAGGCAAGGAACCCGCGTCCGGCCGGTGCGGACGAGCCGATCGCCGTCATCGGCCTGAGCGGGCGCTACCCGGACGCCCCGACCCTGGAGGCATTCTGGGACAACCTGCGCGCCGGCCGCGAGAGCGTCCGCGAGGTCCCCGCCGAGCGCTGGTCGCTGGACGGCTTCTACGAACCGGACCCGCAGCGGGCCGTGCAGCAGGGCGCCAGCTACAGCAAGTGGGGCGCGTTCCTCGACGACTTCGCTCGCTTCGATGCCGCGTTCTTCGGGATCGCGCCGCGCGACGCCGCCGACATGGACCCGCAGGAACGGCTGTTCGTCGAGACCGCGTGGTCGGTGCTGGAGGACGCGGGCTACACGCGGCAGCGCCTCGCCGAGCAGCACGGTTCGTCGGTCGGCGTCTTCGCCGGGATCACCAAGACCGGCTTCGACCGCCACCGCCCCCCGGCGACCGACGGATTGCCGCCCGCGCCGCGCACGTCCTTCGGATCGCTGGCCAACCGGGTGTCGTACCTGCTGGACCTGCACGGCCCGAGCATGCCGATCGACACCATGTGCTCGTCGTCGCTGACCGCGATCCACGAGGCGTGCGAGCACCTGCGCCACGGCGCGTGCGAGCTGGCCATCGCGGGCGGTGTCAACCTCTACTTGCACCCCTCCTCGTACGTCGAGCTGTGCCGCTCCCGGATGCTCGCCACCGACGGGCACTGCCGCAGCTTCGGCGCCGGCGGCGACGGGTTCCTGCCCGGCGAGGGCGTCGGCGCGGTGCTGCTGAAGCCGCTGTCAGCGGCCGAGGCCGACGGCGACCCCATTCACGCGGTGATCGTCGGCTCCGCCATCAACCACGGCGGGCGCACCAACGGCTACACCGTGCCCAACCCGCGCGCACAGGCCGCACTGATCCGCGACGCGCTGGACCGCGCCGGCGTGTCCGCGGCCGCCATCGGCTACATCGAGGCACACGGCACCGGCACCCGGCTCGGCGACCCCGTCGAGATCGACGGCCTGACACAGGCCTTCGCTCCCGACGCCGGCGGGAGCGGTGGGTGCGCCCTCGGCTCGGTCAAGTCGAACATCGGACACCTGGAGGCCGCTGCGGGTATCGCGGGCCTGACCAAGGCCGTACTGCAACTGCGGCACGGCGCGTTCGCGCCCACCCTGCACGCCGAGCGGACCAACCCCGACATCGACTTCGCGGCCACCCCGTTCACCCTGCAGACCGGTATGGCCCCCTGGCCACGCCCCGCCGACGGCGGCCCGCGGATGGCCGGAATCTCCTCCTTCGGCGCGGGCGGCGCCAACGCCCACGTCATCGTCGCCGAGTACCAGGGCACGACGACCGCACCGGCCACGCCCGTCCCGTCCACGCGGCCGGTGCTGCTGCCGCTGTCCGCCCGGACCACCGAGGACCTGCACGCACGGGCCGCCCAACTCTCCGGCCTGCTCCGCTCCGGCGCACCCGTGGACCTGCCCGCCGTCGCGGCCACTCTGCAGACCGGCCGCGAGGCGATGGACGAGCGGGTGTGCTTCGTCGCGAGCACCCCCGGGGAATGGCTCGACCAGCTCGGCGCGTTCCTCGCCGACCCCGATCCGGAGGCCGAGGGCCCGTGGTCCCGCGGCCGCGTCAGGGCCACCCGCGAGACCCTGGCCGCCCTGGCGGAGAAGGACGAACTGCGCGAACTCGTCGCCCGCTGGATCAGCCGCGGCGACTGGCACGACCTGGCCGCCTTCTGGGCCAAGGGCATGCCCCTGGACTGGACCCGTCTGCACACCGGCGCGGACACACCCGCACGGGTCCATCTGCCCGCCTACCCCTTCGCCGGACGGCAGTTCTGGTTCGGCCCGGCCGACAGCGAGCACCCGGCGACGAAGCCGGCGGCCGCCCCGTCCCGCACGACGGCAGCCGGTGCCGCCGACAGCCGGCGCATCCTGCTCGACGCACTGGCCGAGGCCCTGCAGATGCCGGCCGCCGACATCGAGCGCCGCCGCCCCTTCGCCGACTACGGCCTGGACTCCATCCTCGGCGTGAACCTGGTCCACACGCTCAACACGGCCCTCGGCACGGCGCTGGAGACCACCGACCTGTTCGACCACGGCACCGTCGAGCGCCTGCACGCGTTCATCGTCGGTACCTACGGAGACGCGCCGCACGCACAGCCCTCCCCGGCAGCCGACGTCCCGGCGCCGGACGATGACGCCGTCGCCGTCGTCGGGATGGCCGCCCGCTACGCCGACGCCGAGGACCCGCGCGCCTTCTGGGACCACCTGATGGCCGGCCACGACCTCGTCGAACCGGTGACCCGCTGGCCGCTCGGCCAGGAGGTGGCCTGCCGCTCCGGCAGCTTCGTCCGCGGCATCGACCGGTTCGACCCGGTGTTCTTCGCGATCTCCGGCGTCGAGGCCACCACCATGGACCCCCAGCAGCGCATCTTCCTCGAACAGTGCTGGAACGCCCTGGAGGACGCCGGCTACACCGGCGAACGCCTCACCCATCGCAACTGCGGTGTCTACGTGGGCTGTTACACCGGCGACTACCACGACCAGCTGGACGCCCGGCCGCCGGCGCAGGCCCTGTGGGGCACCATGGGCTCGGTCGTGGCCTCCCGGATCGCCTACCACCTCGACCTCAAAGGCCCTGCTCTCACCACCGACACGTCCTGCTCCAGCTCACTCGTCTCCCTGCACCTGGCCTGCCGCGACCTGCTCTCCGGCGACGCCGACATGGCGATCGCGGGCGGGGTGTTCATCCAGACCACGCCGCGGCTGTACGAGTCGGCGACGCGCGCGGGCATGCTCTCGCCCAGCGGCCGTTGCCACAGCTTCGACGCCCGCGCCGACGGCTTCGTCCCGGGCGAGGGCGCGGGCGCGGTCGTCCTCAAACGGCTCGGCGACGCCCGCCGCGACGGCGACCACATCTACGGCGTCGTCCGCGGCTCGGGCATCAACCAGGACGGCACCACCAACGGCATTACCGCCCCCAGCGCGGCCTCGCAGGAACAGCTCCTCCGCGACGTCCACGCCCGCAGCGGCATCGAGCCGGGCGGTATCCAGCTCGTCGAGGCACACGGCACGGGTACCCAGCTCGGCGACCCGATCGAATTCCGCGCGCTCACCCGCGCGTTCGAGGGCGCCCCGGCCGGGAGCGCCGTCCTGGGATCGGTCAAGACCAACATCGGGCACACGCAGTTCGCCGCCGGCATCGCGGGCGTCATCAAGGCGCTGCTGGCCCTGGAGCACCGGCAGATCCCGCCGTCGCTCCACTTCCACGAGGCCAACCGGGCCGTCGTGCTAGACGGCAGCCCCTTCACAGTCACCACCGCCCCGCAGCCCTGGACGGCGCCCGCCCGCGGCCCGCGCCGGGCGGCCGTCAGCTCCTTCGGGGCCAGCGGCACCAACGCACACGTCGTGCTGGAGGAGCACCCGGCCCCCCAGGTGACCGGCGCGGGCGGGGAGCACGCCTTCCTGCTGTCGGCCCGTACACCGGACGCCCTCCGCACCGTCGCCGAACGGCTGCTCGCCCACCTCGACCGCGAACCCGGTCTGCCCGCCGGCGCCGTCGCCTACAGCCTGGCCGCGGGACGCAGCCACTTCGCGCACCGGCTGGCCGTTGTCGCCGCCGGCCTGCCCGACCTGGCGGCACGTCTGCGCTCCTGGCTGTCCGGCACCGCCGGTGACAGCGTGCTGCAGGGGGAGACCGCCGCGGACCCCCGCCCCGTCGGCGGTGTGCGCGCCCTGGCCCCGGCCGCGCTGGCCGCAGCGTACGTACGGGGCGAGGCCGACCGGTTCGCCGACAGCTTCGCGCCCGCCTCGCGCCGCCAAGTGCCGCTGCCGACCTACCCGTTCGAGCGGCAGCGGTACTGGACCGACACGACCGGCACGACCGGCTCCCGGGAAAGCGAGGGGCTCAAGGACACGGCCGCGGCCGCGCATACGGACGGGACCGCGTACCGCCTGCGGCTCGGCGGCGAGGAGTTCTTCCTGGCCGACCACCACGTCAACGGCCGGGCCGTGCTGCCCGGCGTGCTCTCGCTGGAGGTCGCATGCCGTGCCGTGACCGGCACGTCCTTCGCGCCGGTCGGCCTGCGCGATGTCGTATGGCCGGAGCCGTTCCCCGTCGGGGATGACGGCGCCGAACTGCGGGTCGATCTGGACGGCGATGCCTTCCGCGTCCTGCGCGACGGCTCGGCCGTGCACGCCCGGGGCCGGATCGCTGCCCCCGGCTCGCCCGTACCCGCGCCGCTTGACGCCCTGCGGGCCCGCTGCGGCCGGCGCACCCTGTCGCGGAGCCAGTGCCGCGAGGCCCTCGACGCCGTCGGCATCCGCCACGGAGACCGCCTGCGCGCCATCGAAACCCTCGCCGTCGGTGACGGTGAGGTCCTGGCACGGCTCGTCCTGCCCGACGGCGCCCACGACGGCGCGTTCGCGCTGCACCCCGCGATGCTCGACAGCGCCGTCCAGGCCGTCGTCGGCCTCTACGGCGACGCCGCCGGCACGCTCGACGAGCAACGCGGCGCGCCCGCACTGCCCTTCGCCCTGGACGCCGCCGACCTCTTCGCCCCCACCACGGAGCGGATGTGGGCCCACCTGCGCCACACCGAGGGCTACGCCCCCTCGGCCGACCGGGACGTGACGAAAGTGGACATCGATCTGTACGACGACAACGGACGGCTCTCCGCGAGCCTGCGGGGATACGCCTTCCGCCGCATGACCGCCCTGCACGGCGAGGCCACCGCCCTGCACGGCGAGGCCCCGCGCGCGACGCTGCTGGCACCGGTGTGGGACGCCCAGCCCGCCGTGCCCGCCTCGCCCTGGCCCCACCCGCAGACCCGCGTCGTGCTGCTGGGCGGCACCGCCGAGGAACAGGACGGGCTCCGTCGCCGCTACCCGGACGCCACCGTCCTGGATGTCCGCGCCGACGAGCCGGCCGACCGGCTGGCCGCACGGCTGCCCGCCGGCGCCGAGCACCTCTTCTGGCTGGGGCCCGTGCCGGAAGTCCCGTCGTCCGCCCGGAGGGCCGGCCCGACCGGCGACGCGACCGGCGACCCGGCGGCCGCGCGCCACGACGGCGCCATCGCCGTCTTCCGCCTGGTCAAGGCGCTCCTGGCCGACGGCGCGGACGCCCGTGAACTGGGCCTGACCCTGGTCACCCGGCAGGCGCGCATGCTGCCGGGCGACACCGGTGCCGACCCCGCCCACGCCGGTGTGCACGGCCTGGCCGGCACCCTGGCCAAGGAGTACCCGCACTGGCGGATCCGTGTGGCGGACATCGAGGCGGACGGCCCCGTGCCGTGGCCGGCTCTGCTGGACCTGCCCGCCGACCCCCGCGGCGAGCCCCTGGCCCGCCGCCACGGCGAGTGGTACCGCCTGCGCCTGCTGGAGACGGACGGGCCCGGCCTAGCGGCCGCCCCGCGCGAGCCCGGCGGCGTCATCGTGGCCATCGGCGGCGCCGGCGGCATCGGCACCGTGTGGACCGAGCACATGATGCGCCGTCACGGCGCCCGGGTCGTCTGGATCGGCCGCCGCCCGCTGGACGCCGCCATCGCCGCCCGGCAGGAAGCCCTGGCAGCCCACGGCCCCAAGCCGGACTACGTGCAGGCCGACGCGACCGACCGCGAGGCCCTGCGCCGCGCCTGCGACGAGATCGTGCGCCGGCACGGCCCCGTGCGCGGCGTCCTGCACACCGCGATCGTCCTCGGCGACCAGACCCTCGCCCGGATGGACGAGGACCGGTTCCGCACGACCTACGCCGCCAAGGCCGACATCGCCGTGAACCTCGCCGAGGCCTTCGCCGGCCAGCCGCTGGACTTCGTCGCGTTCTTCTCCTCCATGCAGTCCTTCTTCAAGGCCCCCGGCCAGGCCAACTACGCGGCGGGCTGCACCTTCGCCGACGCCTACGCCGAGCACCTGTCCACCCGGCTCGACTGCCCGGTCAAGGTGATGAACTGGGGGTACTGGGCCGGCGTCGGCGTGGTCACCGCCGACGGCTACCAGCAGCGCATGGCGCAGCTGGGCCTGGGCTCGATCGAACCGGACGAGGGCATGGCCGCCTTCGACGCCCTGCTGGCCTCCCCGTACCCGCAGCTCGCGCTCCTCAAGGCCACGGACACCCGCAGCATCGACGGCCTCCACGACGAGGACTCCCTCACGCACCCGGCCGTCACCACCCCGTCCCTGATCAGCGTGCTGGCCGAGGACCGCCCCGACCGCCGCGCCGAGATCGCGCAGCTGCGCGAGAAGGCCGACGGGCACGCCGGAGCCATGCAGGACGCGCTGGTCCGTATCACCTGGGCGCTGCTGCAGTCCCTGGGCCTGTTCCGCGACGGCGGCGCGGCCACCGCCGCCGAGTGGCGCGCCGTCGGCGGCATCGAGGACCGCTACCAGCGCTGGACGGAGCACACCCTCGCGGTGCTCGCCGACGCGGGCCACCTGCGCCGCGAAGACGAGGACAGGTACGCGGCCCTCGACACCCGTACAGGATCCCTCGACGACGCCTGGGCCGACTGGGACCGGGCGCGGCAGCAGTGGCTGGCCGACGACGCCAAACGCCCCCAGGCGACCCTCGTCGACACGACGCTGCGCGCCCTGGCCGGCATCCTCACCGGCCGCCGCCCGGCCACCGATGTGATGTTCCCGAACGCCTCGCTCGACCTCGTCGAGGGCGTGTACAGGAACAACCCCGTCGCCGACTACTTCAACGACGTGCTCGCCGACACCCTCGTCGCCTACCTCGAACGGCGCCGCGCGGCCGACCCGTCGGCGCGCCTGCGCATCCTGGAGATCGGTGCTGGAACCGGCGGCACCAGCGACACGGTCTTCCGCAGGCTGCGCCCGTGGGCCGGGCACATCGAGAAGTACAGCTACACCGATATCTCCAGGGCGTTCCTGCTGCACGCGCAGCGGGAGTACGGCGAGAGCGTCCCGTACCTGGACGCACGGCTCTTCAACGCCGAACAGCCGCTGGCGGGGCAGGAAGTGGCCCCCGGCGAGTACGACATCGTGATCGCCACCAATGTGCTGCACGCGACCCGCAACATCCGCAGGACGCTGCGCAACGCCAAGGCCGCCGCGCGCCCGAACGCCCTGCTGCTGCTCAACGAGCTCAGCGACAACATCCTCTTCAGCCACCTCACCTTCGGCCTCCTGGACGGCTGGTGGCTCTACGACGACCCGGCGCCGCGCATCCCCGGATCTCCCGGCCTGGCGCCGGAGAGCTGGCGGCGAGTCCTCGGCGAGGCCGGCTTCCGCGCGGCGTTCGTCGCCGCCGAGGGCGCAGACGACCTCGGTCAGCAGGTGATCGTCGCCGAGAGCGACGGTGCGATCCGCCAGCCGCGCCCGGACGGCGAGTCCGCCTTCCGAGGCACCCTCCCGAAGGCCCTGCCGCAGGCCGCGGCGCCGGAAGAGCCCGCAGTGCCACAGCCGGCCCCGGCCGCCACCGCTGGTGGTGACCGCAACGAGCTCCTGGCGGACCTGGCCCGCGACCACTTCCGCGGTCTCGTCGCGGACACGCTGCGGCTGCCGGTCGCCGACATCCGCGCCGATGTGTCCTTCGACCGCTACGGCATCGACTCGATCCTGGTCGTCCAGCTGACGGAAGCGGTCCGCAAGGGGCTCGACAACGTCGGCAGCACGCTGTTCTTCGAGGTACGGACGGTCGACGGCCTCGTCCGGCACTTCCTGCGCACCCAGCCCGACGCGCTCGCCGCGCTGGTCGGCCTGAGCGACGGCACCGCAGCGCCCCCTCACGAGCAACTCGCTCCGGCCGCCCGGCCGGAGCCCGCGGACCAGCCGCGGACGGCCTCTGAACCGGAGCCTGCCGACGTGCCGGCACCGGTCGGCACCCCGGCCCCCGTCAAGGCCGCCGAGCCGACCGCCGGGGCAGCCCCTGCCGAGCAGGGCATGGCCATCGCGATCGTCGGCATGGCGGGCCGCTACCCCGGCGCGCCCGACCTGGACACCTTCTGGGAGAACCTGCTCACCGGCCGGGACAGCATCACCGAGATCCCGGCCGGGCGCTGGGACCACAGCCGCTACTACGACGCGCGTCGCGGCGTGCCCGGCAGGACGTACAGCAAGTGGGGCGGATTCCTCGACGGGATCGACGAGTTCGACCCGCTGTTCTTCGGCATCTCGCCGAAGGCGGCGTCCATGATGGATCCGCAGGAGCGGCTGTTCCTGCAGTGCGCCCACACCACGCTGGAGGACGCCGGCTACACGCGCGGCGCCCTGCGCGCCGCCGCCCGCGCCCGGGTGGCCCAGGACGCCGGCGACATCGGGGTGTTCGTCGGCGCGATGTACTCCGAGTACCAGCTCCACGGTGCCGAGTACAGCGTGCGCGGTGAGCCGGTCGTCGTGCCGGGGAGCCTGGCGTCCATCGCCAACCGTGTCTCGTACTTCCTCGACGCGAGCGGCCCCAGCGCCACCGTCGACACCATGTGCGCCTCGGCGCTGTCCGCCATCCACCTCGCCTGCGCCGCCCTCCAGCGCGGGGAGTGCGGTGCCGCCCTGGCCGGCGGGGTCAACCTGTCGGTGCACCCGGGCAAGTACCTGATGATCGGCGAGGGCCAGTTCGCCTCCAGCGACGGCCGCTGCCGCAGCTTCGGCGAGGGCGGCGACGGTTACGTGCCCGGTGAGGGCGTCGGCGCGGTGCTGCTGCGCCCCCTCGCCGACGCCGTCGCCGACGGCGACCGCATCCTCGGCGTGATCCGCGGCACCGCCGTGAACCACGGCGGCCACACGCACGGATTCACCGTGCCGAACCCGCTCGCACAGGCGGCGGTCATCCGCAGCGCCTGGCGCCGCGCCGGAGTCGACCCCCGGGACATCGGCTGTATCGAGGCCCACGGCACCGGCACCTCGCTGGGCGACCCGATCGAGATCGCCGGGCTGAACGCGGCCTTCGCCGAGTTCACCGACGCACGGAACTTCTGTGCCATCGGCTCGGCGAAGTCCAACATCGGGCACCTGGAGTCCGCGGCGGGCATCGCGGGCCTCGCCAAGCTGCTGCTGCAGATGCGGCACGGCACGCTCGTACCGTCCCTGCACGCCGAACGCGTCAACCCGGAGATCGACTTCGCCGACAGCCCCTTCGTCCTGCAGCGCGAAGCCGCGCCCTGGCCGAGGACCGGCGGACGCCCGCGCCTCGGCGGCCTCTCCTCGTTCGGCGCGGGCGGCTCCAACGCCCATGTCGTGGTCGAGGAGTACGTCGAGGAGCACACCGGCAAGGACCTCGCGCCAGGGGCGCCCGCGCACCGTGGCGAACCCGTCGTCGTGGTGCTGTCCGCCGCCGACGAAGAGCGTCTGCGCGAGTCGGCCGGCCGGCTGCGTGACGCCCTGCGGACGGAGCGGTGGAGCAGCGCGGACCTGCCCGACATCGCCTACACGCTGCAGATCGGCCGCGAGGCGATGCCCGCACGCTTCGCCGTGGTCGTCAGCGCACTTCCCGCCCTGGCCGACGCGCTGGACGCCTGCGCGCTCGGCGGCGGACTGCCCGCGGGCGCCTACCTCCACGGCGGCGGCGACCGGGGCGACGCGGTCAGGGACTTCCTCACCGACGAGGACTTCCAGGAGACGGTCGCGCGCTGGGCACGGCGCGGACGGCTCGCGCCGCTGGCCGAGGCCTGGACCAGCGGCCTGGCCGTCGACTGGGCCCGCCTCCACACCGAGGGACCAAAGCCGCGCAAGGTCGCACTGCCCGGCTACCCGTTCGCCCGGGAGCGCTACTGGTACACCGACGGACTGCCGGAACTCGCGGACCTCCCCGCCCCGTTGGGGGACGCCGCACCGCGGCCCGCCCCACCCGCTGCCGAGGCGACCGCGCCCGCGACGACGCCCGCCGTGCCCGCCCCGTCGGCTGCCGAGGTGGCCGCGCCCGAGACGACGCCCGCCGTGCCGGCCCTGCCCGCCAACTCCTATGAGCTTCCCGCGGGTCACCTCACCCTGCACCCCGTCTGGGAGCCGGCCCGGCTGCTGCGCGGCAGCCCCTACCCGTCCGCGGCCTCCCGTGTGGTGGCGATCGGCCTCGAACCGGATGTCCTCGCCGAGCTGACCGCCCACCGCCCGCAGACCGTGGTGCTGGACACCGGCGCGTCATCCGCCGAAGAGGTGCGTGCCGAACTCGCCGTCCTGGGCGACTTCGACCACGTCGTCATGCGATTCCCGACCGCGGCCACCGCCCACGGCGCCGAGGCGCAGATCAGTGCGGAGCGCGCGGAGATCCGGGGCATGTTCCGCGTCCTCAAGGCGCTGGCCCTCACCCGGGACCAGCAGCGACTCGGGCTCACCCTCCTGACCACCGGCGCGTTCGACACGGGCGGCTCCGCGGCCGCCGACCCGGTGCAGGCGAGCCTGCACGGTCTGATCGGCGGCCTGGCCAAGGAACAGCCGCACTGGCGCATCCGCGCGGTCGACCTGGCCGACGGTGAACCGTTCCTCGCCGACGAGGTCTTCGCCCTGCCCGCCGACCGCCGCGCGCACCCGCTTGCCCGCCGCGGCGGCCAGTGGCTGCGCCGCCAGCTCCTTCCGGTGGACGCCACCCCACCGCCCACTGAGCCCGTGCTGCGCCGCAACGGCGTCTATGTGCTCATCGGCGGCGCGGGCGACCTCGGCGTGCTGCTCAGCGAGTACCTCGTACGGCAGCACGACGCACACGTCGTATGGGTCGGCCGCCGTGCCGAGGACGCGGACATCCGGGCCAAGGCGGCGCGGACCGCGGCGGGCGGGCGGACCCCCGTCTACCTGTCCGCCGACGCCTCCGACCCCGGCGCGCTCGCCCGCATGCGGGACGAGGTCGTCCGCCGCTACGGCCGGATCGACGGCGTGGTGCACCTGGCGATGGTGTTCAGCCACACGCCGCTCGCGCGGATGACCGAGCGCGAGCTGGAGGCCACCCTCGCGGCCAAGGCCGACCCGTGCGTGCACTTCGCCGAGGTCTTCGCCGGCCAGGACCTGGACTTCATCCTGCTGGTCTCCTCCCTGGTGAGCTTCATCCGCAACTCCCACCAGGCGCACTACTCGGCGGCCTGCGCCTTCGAGGACGCGCGCGCCGACGCCCTGCGCAAGGCACTGGACTGCCGGGTCAAGGTCGTCAACTGGGGCTACTGGGGCAACGTCCCCGACGAGCTGCTGCGCGACGTGACCTCCATGGGACTGGCCCCGATCGACCCGGCCACGGCGATGGGCGCACTGGAGCGCCTCCTGGCCGGCCCGCTCGACCAGATCGGCTTCATGCGCCTGGGCCGCCCGCTGCCGGTCGAAGGGGTGCTCACCGCAGAGGTGTTGACCCCGCAGGCGCACGGTGCGGCGGCCCGCGACGGCGCCGCGGCGGTCGCCCTGCCCACCGGCCTGGCCGCGTACCAGGCCGGCCCGGTACCGGGCGAGATCGACGCGTCCCTGCTCCGCCGCCTCGCCGCCGAGCTGCGCCGTGCGGGTCTGGAGGAGCCGCGCCACGGCCTCCCCGAATGGAAGGAGCGGCAGGGCGTCGACACACGGTTCGACGGCTGGCTCTCGGCCACCCTGCGCGTACTCGCCGAGCACGGGATGATCGACGACCAGGGCCGCTGGACCACCGGCAGCCCGACCGCCCGGGATGCCGAGGCATGCGGCGCCGACTGGGCCGCGCAGACGCCCCGGTGGGCCGCCGCCAACCCGGATCTGCGCGCACCCCTGAACCTGCTGGACCAGACCCTGCCCGCGCTCACCGACATCCTGTGCGGCCGGGTGCGCGCCACCGATGTGCTGTTCCCCGAGGGAGCGTTCTCCCTCGTCGAAGGCGTCTACCGTGACAACCGCGTGGCAGCGCACTTCAACGCCGTCCTCGCCGAACACGTGGCGGCGTTCCTGCGCGCTCGCCGGGACGCCGATCCGGGCGCCCGCCTGCGCGTGCTGGAGATCGGCGCAGGCACCGGCGGAACCACCGGACCCGTGCTCGACCGCCTCGCCCGCGAAGGGCTCGACCTGGCCGAGTACTGCTTCACCGATCTGTCCCAGGCCTTCCTGCAGAACGCCCAGGACACCTTCGGGCCGGGCCGCGACCACCTCACGTACCGCATCTTCGACGCGGCCGGGCACCCGCACGCCCAGGGGCTCGAAACCGGTGCCTACGACGTCGTCATCGCGGCCAACGTGCTGCACGCCACCGACAACATCCGCCCGGCCCTCCGGCACGCCAAGGCGCTCCTGCGCGGCAACGGATTGCTGGCTCTCAACGAGATCAGCGGCTTCTACCTCGTGAACCACCTCACCTTCGGCCTGCTCGACGGCTGGTGGCTCCACGACGACGCCGAACTGCGCGTGCCCGGCAGCCCCGCGCTGTCGCCGCAGGCCTGGCAGCTCGTACTGGACCAGGAAGGCTTCACCGGCATCCGCCATCCTGCGCGGGACGCCCTGGCGCTGGGGCAGCAGGTCGTCGTGGCCCACAGCGACGGTCTCGCCCGCAGCCCGCGCCTGCTCCCCGCACCGCCCGAGGCGAGCAGCCCTCCGGCCCGGCCGCAGGCGGAGCCCGCGGCGCAGGCCCCCGCCTCCGCCCTGGCCCGGACCGTCACGGACGTGGTCCTGGCCGAGCTGGCCGACGCGCTGCGGATGCCCGCCGAACGGATCGGCCCGGACCAGGCGTTCGCCGACTACGGCCTCGACTCCATCGTCGGCGTCCGGTTCGTCCAGCGCCTCAACGAGGAGCTGGGGACCGACCTGCTGACCACGGTCATCTTCGACCACCGCAGCGTGTCGCAGCTCGCCGCCCACATCGCCGGGACCCACCGGCCGCAACTGACCGCCCCTGCCGCGCCGTCCCCTGCCGCCCCGGCACCGGTGCCCGCACCGGAAGCCGCCGGAGCACCGCACGCTCCCAGAGGGCGCGAGCCCCTCGCCATCGTCGGGATCAGCGGCCGCTTCGCGCAGTCGGACGACACCGATGCCCTCTGGCAGCACCTCGCCGCCGGCCACGACCTCGTCGGCCCGGTCGAACGGTGGGACCTCTCCGGCTACAGCCAGGACGAACTGTCCTGCCGCGCGGGCAGTTTCCTCGACGGCATCGACCAGTTCGACGCCCGCTTCTTCAACCTGACCGGCCTCGAAGCCACCTACACCGACCCCCAGCAGCGGCTGTTCCTCGAACAGGCGTGGACGGCCATCGAGGACGCCGGCTACGCGGGCTCCTCGCTGGACGGCCGCCGGTGCGGCGTCTACGTCGGCTGCACCGGCGGCGACTACCCCCAGTGGTTCGAGGACGCGCCGCCCGCCCAGGCGGCATGGGGCAACGCGCCCTCGGTCGTACCGGCGCGCATCGCCTACCACCTGAACCTCCAGGGCCCCGCCATCGCGGTCGACACCGCCTGCTCCAGCTCGCTGGTCGCCATCCACCTCGCCTGCCAGGGTCTGTGGAGCGGCGAAACCGATATGGCCCTCGCAGGAGGCGTCAGCGTCCAGACCACCCCGGACACCTACCTGGCGGCCGGCCGCGGCGGGATGCTCTCGCCCACCGGCAAGTGCCACACCTTCGACGCCGCCGCCGACGGATTCGTACCCGGCGAGGGCGTGGGCGTCGTGGTGCTCCGCCGCCTGTCCGACGCACTGGCCGACGGCGACCACATCCATGCCGTGATCCGCGGCTCCGCCGTCAACCAGGACGGGGCGACCAACGGCATCACCGCCCCCAGCGCCCTGTCGCAGGAGCGCCTCATCCGCCAGGTGCACACCGAATTCGGCATCGATCCGGCCGAGATCGGCATGGTCGAGGCGCACGGCACCGGCACCCAGCTCGGCGACCCCATCGAATGCCAGGCCCTGGTCGGCGCGTTCGGCACCGCCGGCGGCCGCGACACCTGCGCACTCGGCTCGATCAAGACGAACCTCGGTCACACCACCTCCGCCGCGGGCGTGGCGAGCCTGCTCAAGGTCGTGCTCTCGCTGCGGCACGGCCAGATCCCGCCGTCCCTCCACCACTACGAGACCAACCCCGCGATCCGACTCACCGAAAGCCCCTTCCACGTGAACACCACGCTGCGGCCGTGGCAGCCCAACGGCCAGGGGAAACGCGTCGCGGCCCTGAGCGCGTTCGGCTTCAGCGGCACCAACGGCCACCTGGTCGTGGAGAACGCCCCGGCCCGTGACGGGCGCCGGCAGTCGGCGGACGAGCTGCTGTTCGTCCTGTCCGCCCAGCAGCCCGAGGCGCTGCACCGCCGCGCCGCGGACCTGCTGGCACACCTGCGCCGCACACCCGACGCCGCACTGGGCGATGTCAGCTACACGCTGGCGGCCGGGCGGGACCACTTCACCCACCGCGCGGCGTTCGTCGCCGCCGACCGCGACACGCTCGCACACCGGCTGGAGGCCTGGCTGGCCGCCGGGCGGAGCGACACCGCCGGCGGGCGCGGCGACACCGAGCTGGAGCGCGCCCGGGCCCGGTACCTGAACGGCGAAGAGGTCGACTTCGCGCCGCTCTTCTCCGGCCTCGACGTACGCCGCACGCCGCTGCCCACCTACCCGTTCCAGCGCAGGAGTTACTGGCCGACGGCCGCCGCTCCGCGCCGACGCCACCGGGCCCCGGAGCCCGCGAACGGCCCTGCCGCCGCCCCGCCGCCCGAGCCCGCCCGGCCCGCCCCCGCGCAGCGGACGCCGGAAAGGGACGAGGCGACCGTGCGGTACCTGGCCGGCGAACTCCTGCTGGCCGAGCTCTCCCGCGTGCTCATGATGGAGCCCGACGAGATCGACCCGCAGGCGTCCTTCTCCGACTACGGCGTGGACTCGATCCTCAGCGTCAGGCTGGTCGCCGCGGTGAACGAAGCCCTCGCCGTCGATCTGCCGAGCACCGCACTGTTCGAACACAGCTCGCTCGACCGGCTGACGGACCACCTGGTCGCCCGGTACGGGGTGCAGCTGCGGTCCTCCGGCGCGGTGCGCGAGCCGGCAGCTGGCACCGGAGCGGCCCCGGCGCAGGACGGCCACGGGCACGCCTCCGGGGCTCCGTCCGCCGCTCCAGTTGCCCCCGTCGCCTCCGCCGGAACGCACGCCGTGCCCGCTCAAGCTCCCTCGGAAGCCCCCGCGGACGACCCGGCCGACGACGGCATCGCCGTGGTGGGCATCGCCGCCCGCTTCGCGCAGTCACCCGACGCCGCCGCTCTGTGGGCACACCTCGCCGCGGGCGACGACCTGGTCGGCGAGGTCACCCGCTGGGACATGGCCAAGGAGCTGGGCGAGGGCGCCCCGCGCCAGTACGGAAGCTTCGTCGACGACATCGAGCGCTTCGACGCCTGGTTCTTCCGCATGTCCGGCAAGGAGGCCACCTACACCGACCCGCAGCAGCGCATCTTCCTGGAGGAGTGCTGGCACGCTCTGGAGGATGCGGGCTACGCCGGTGAACGGCTCGACGGACGCGGGTGCGGCGTCTACGTCGGCGGTTCGCCCAGCGATTACCAGCAGCTGACCGGCGAGGACGCGCCACCGCAGACACTGTGGGGCAACATCTCCTCGGTCATCGCCTCGCGGATCTCCTACTTCCTCGATCTGCAGGGCGCGGCGCTGTCGGTCGACACGGCCTGCTCCAGTTCGCTGGTGGCCGTTCACCAGGCATGCCAGGACCTCCGTCTGGGCAACACGTCCATGGCCCTGGCGGGCGGAGTCTTCGTCCAGTCCACGCCGATCTTCTACCGGTCCGCCGTGCGGGCGAACATGCTGTCCGCCCGCGGACGCTGCCACACCTTCGACGAGCGCGCCGACGGCTTCGTGCCGGGGGAGGGCGCCGGTGTGGTCGTGCTCAAGCGGCTCGCCGACGCGCTGCGCGACGGCGACCAGGTCTACGGCGTGATCCGCGGCTCCGGCATGAACCAGGACGGCACCACCAACGGGCTCACCGCGCCCAGCGCCGGATCGCAGGAACGCCTCCTGCGCAGCGTGCACGAGCGCGCCGGCGTCGACCCCGGCGGAATCCAGCTGATCGAGGCGCACGGGACCGGCACACCGCTGGGCGACCCCATCGAGTTCGAGGCTCTGCGCGCCGCGTTCGGCGACGCGCCCGAGGGCGGCTGCGCCCTGGGGTCCGTCAAGACCAACCTGGGGCACACCCAGTTCGCCGCGGGCGTGGCCGGCGTCATCAAGGTGCTGCTGGCGCTCAGGAACGAGCAGCTGCCCCCGTCGCTGCACTTCCGCCGGGCCAACCCGGCGATCACGCTGGAGGGCAGTCCCTTTTACGTCAACACCGAACTGCGCCCGTGGCCCGCACCCGCCGACGGTCCGCGCCGCGCCGGCGTCAGCTCGTTCGGCGCCGCTGGCACCAACGCGCACGCGCTGATCGAACAGGCCCCCGCCGTGGAGACCACCGGCCACGGTCCCCGGCAGGCCTGGCTGATCCTCCTGTCGGCACAGGACGACGCCGGCCGCCGCGCCCAGGCCGAGCGCCTGCTGGACCACGCCCTCGCTCACGAGGACCTGGACCTGGGCGACGTGGCCTACACCCTGGCCACCGGGCGCCGCCACTGCAGCCACCGCTGGGCGTGCGTGGCCACGGACCGCGAGCAGTTCGTCGCCGCCCTGCGGACCTGGCTGTGCGACGGCCGGGCCGAGGGCGTGGTCACCGGTGAGGCGCCCGACGGGCACCGCCGCCAGGACCCCGCCGTGCACGCCCGCGCCGGCGTCCTGATGGCCGAGCCCGACCGTCACGACAGCCTCACCGAGCTGGCCGGGCTCTTCGCCCAGGGGCAAGATCTGCGCTTCGCCCCGCTGTTCGGCGACGGCTGCTTCCGTATCGTGTCCCTCCCGGCCTACCCGTTCGCGGGCGAGCGCTACTGGGTCGGATCACGTCCGGCGGCCCCCGCCGTCCCCGCCGCGCCCCCGGTACCCGTTGCGGTCCCGTCGCCGCTGGCAGGCCGCCGGCTGACCGGTGAGCCCGGCCTGCCGTCCTTCGCCGTCGAGCTGACCGGCCGCGAGTTCTTCCTCGACGACCACCGGGTGCGCGAGGAGCCGGTGCTCCCCGGCGTGGCCTATCTGGAGCTGGCCTACGCGGCGGCCCGCGCCGAGGGCCTTGACCCCGCCAACGCCCGCCTGCGCAACGTCGTCTGGTCGCACCCCGCACGGATCACCGGGCCGACCCCGGTCGAGACCGCACTGCGGCCCTGCGCGGACGACGCCTTCACCTACGAGATCACCACGGCGGCCGGCGGCGAACAGCCCGTGGTCCACGGGCAAGGACGCATCGAACGGTGGGAGACACCGTCACCCGCGCGCCTGGACATCGCCGCGCTGCGCTCCCAGTGCGATGTGCGCACGCTGGAACACGACGACTGCTACCGGCTCTTCGACCGCATGGGCATCGGCTACGGCCCGGCCATGCGGGGTATCCGGCGGATCCACATCGGCGCCGGACTCGCCGTCGCCCGCCTGAGCCTGCCGCAGGCCGCCCGGGACGGCGCCGGCTGGGACCTGCACCCCTCGGTGCTCGACGCCGCCGTACAGGCCACCCTGGGCCTGTCACTGGCCGAGGACACCGGCACCGACACCGTGGCGGCGGCACTGCCCTTCGTCCTGGAGGAGGTGCAGCTGCTCGCGCCCAGCCCGGCCAGTGGGTGGGCCGTGGTGCGGCCCGCAGCGGGCGACCGCGGCGGAGCCGTACGCCGCACCGACATAGAACTGTGCGACGACGACGGAAAGGTGTGCGTACGCCTGCTCGGGTTCACCGCACGCATCCTGTCCACCGCTGACGACTCCGACGGTAGGCAGAACACCGGGGACGCGACGCTCACCCTCATGCGCGCCGGCTGGCGCCCGGCCGGGCCCACCCGGACCTCGCCTCCGCCGGCGCGGCACGAGGTGCTGCTCGGCGGACTCGCAGGGATGGACCCGGCGGCGGTGCAGGACGGGCTCCGCGTGCCCTGCACCGCACTGCCCGCCGACGGCGACCTGGCCCAGCGGTTCACCCGCCAGGCCGAGACGCTGCTGGCCCGCCTCCAGCAGCTCGTCCCGGACACCCGCGACGGCCGGATCCTGCTGCAGGTGGCCGTGCCCGTCGACGGCGAGAACCGGGTCCTCGCGGGCCTGGGCGGCCTGCTGCGCACGGCCCGCATGGAGCACCCCAAGCTGCTTACCCAGCTCGTCGAGGTGGAGACGCCCGTCGACACCGCGACGCTGTGCGCACGCCTGCGCGAGGCCGCGGCGAGCCCCGACGACGTGGCCGTGCGGTACTCCGGCGGGCAGCGCCGGGTGCCGCAGTGGACCGCCGTCGAGGACGCCCGGCCGGCCCGCCCGTGGAAGGCCGGCGGCGTCTACCTCCTCACCGGGGGAGCCGGCGGGCTCGGTGCGCTGTTCGCCCGTGAGATCGCCCGGCAGGCGCCCGGCGCCGTCCTCGTGCTCTGCGGGCGCTCGCCGGAAGGCGCCGCCCAGCGTGAACTCCTGCGCGAAATCGGCGACTTGGGAGCGACCGCCACCTACCGGGTGCTGGACGTCGCCCGGCGCGACGCCGTGACCGCCTGCGTGAACACCGTCGTCGCCGAGTACGGCCGCCTCGACGGCATCGTCCACACCGCCGGTGTGGTGCGCGACGGCTACCTGGCCCGTAAGAGCGCCGAAGAACTGCGGGAGGTCCTCGCCGCCAAGGTCGCGGGCTTCGTCCACCTCGACGAAGCCACCGCCGCTCTCGATCTGGACTGCTTCATCGGGTTCTCCTCACTCTCGGCCTACGGCAACCAGGGCCAGGGCGACTACGCGGCGGCCAACGCCTTCATGGACGCCTACGCCGGCCTCCGCCACGAGCGGGTGGCCAGGGGCGAGCGCCGCGGCCGCACGCTGGTCGTCGGCTGGCCCTTGTGGGCCGACGGGGGGATGAAGGTCGACGGCGCCACCGAACGCCGCCTGCACGACAGCGTCGGCATGGTGCCCCTGCGCGCCCCGCACGGCGTGGAAGCGCTGGCACGCGCCTACGGCACCGGCGACCCGCACGTCCTGGCCGTCTTCGGCGACCGCGCCCGCATCGACGCCACCCTCCTGGCCGCCCCGGAGGCCACCGGCGCCGCACCGGCGGTGACCGCACCCGACCGCGCCGCCCTACGCGCGTTGGTCCTCGGCCGCACCATCGGCCACGCCTCCGCCGTGCTGGGCGTGCCGGCCGAGGAGTTCGACGGCGCGGTGGAACTGGGCGAGTACGGGTTCGACCCGGTCTCGCTCACCGGGTTCGCCGCCCGCCTCACCACGGAGTTCGGGCTCCCGCCCGTGCCCAAGCCCTTCCCCGAACACCTCACCCTGGGAGAGGTCGTGGACCACCTTCTCGACAACCACCCCGATCGCTTCGGGACGGTCCCGCCGGCTCCCGCGCCCGAGCGCGCCGCCGGGCCCGACAGCGCCGCCGCGCCCCTCGCCGCGGCCGACCGGGAGCGCCAGCGCAAGGCGCTGCTGAAGAAACTGACCGCCCGCGTGTCCGACCTGCTGGACGTGCCCGCCGAGCGGATCACCGGCACGGCCGAGATGACCCGCTACGGCTTCGACTCGCTCTCGTTCATCGGCTTCGCCAACGCGCTCAACGCCGACTTCGGGCTCTCGCTGGCACCGACCCTGTTCTTCGAGAACCCCACCCTGGACGGGGTGGTCGGCCACCTCCTCGACCACCACGCCGACCGCGTCGCCCCCACCGCGGCGGAGCAGCAGGAACCGCGCACGGCGGCCCCCGCCGCCCCCGAGCCCGCCACCGCCCTCACCACCCCGTCCCGTACGGATGCGCCCGGGAACGAGCCGATCGCCATCATCGGCATCAGCGGCCGCTTCCCGATGGCCGACGACCTCCGAGCGTTCTGGGAGAACCTCAGCGAAGGCCGCGACTGCACCCGTGAGGTCCCCGCGGACCGCTGGGACTGGCGCGCCCACTACGGCGAACCCGTCAAGGATCCCAACACCTCCAACGTGACCTCCGGCGGCTTCATGGACGGCGTCGGCGACTTCGACCCGCTGTTCTTCGACATCTCTCCCAAGGAAGCGGAGCTGATGGACCCGCAGCAGCGCCTGCTGATGCTGTACGTGTGGAAGGCGCTGGAGGACGCCG
Source organism: Streptomyces sp. G7(2002) (assembly GCF_028870195.1). NCBI lineage: Bacteria > Bacillati > Actinomycetota > Actinomycetes > Kitasatosporales > Streptomycetaceae > Streptomyces > Streptomyces sp. G7(2002). Next base: position 910,918 of record NZ_CP102609.1, on the reverse strand, counting down.
GGTACTCCGCGGGTGCCCTCGCGGGCACGAACACGGCCCTCATCGCCGGCACCACCAGCACCGGCTACAGCACCCTCGTCACCCGGTACTCGCCGGTGATCGAGGGCTACGACATCACCGGCGCGGCCCCCTCGATGGGCCCGAACCGGATGAGCTACTTCCTTGACCTGCACGGTCCGAGCGAGCCCGTCGACACGGCCTGTTCGAGCGCGCTCGTCGCCCTGCACCGCGCCGTCCAGGCCATCCGGGACGGTCAGTCGGACATGGCCATCGCCGGCGGGGTCAACACCATGGTCAGCGTCGACGGGCACATCAGCATCTCCAAGGCGGGCATGCTCAGTCCCGAGGGCCGCTGCAAGACGTTCTCCGACACTGCGGACGGCTATGCCCGTGGTGAGGGCGTGGGCATGCTGGTGCTCAAGAGCCTGTCGGCGGCCGAGCGCGACGGCGACCACGTCTACGGCCTCATCCGTTCGACGGCCGAGAACCACGGCGGCCGCGGCAGCTCCCTGACCGCGCCCAATCCCAAGGCCCAGGCCGCCCTCCTGCGCGAGGCCTACGGGAAGGCCGGGATCGACCCGCGGACGGTCGGCTACATCGAGGCCCACGGCACCGGCACCAAGCTCGGCGACCCGGTCGAGATCAACGGTCTCAAGGCCGCCTTCCGGGAGTTGTACGAGGAGCGCGGTGCGGTGGTGGAGGAGGTGCACTGCGGTGTCGGGTCGGTGAAGACGAATATCGGTCACCTGGAGCTGGCGGCGGGTGTCGCCGGTGTGATCAAGGTGCTGCTTCAGATGCGGCATCGCACCCTGGTCAAGAGCCTGCACTGCGACACGGTCAACCCGTACATCGACCTCGACGGCAGTCCGTTCCATCTCGTGCGCGAGCGGCAGCCCTGGCCCGCCCTGCGTGACGGGGAGGGCCGTGAGCTGCCGCGGCGGGCCGGTGTGAGCTCCTTCGGCTTCGGCGGCGTCAACGCCCATGTCGTCCTTGAGGAGTACGTGCCGCGCCCCGCCCCCGAGCCGGACCGGGCACCCACCGCACCGGTCCCCGTCGTCCTGTCGGCGAGCCACCCCGACGTGCTGTGCGAACTCGCCGCGCGCTGGGTGGACGTCCTGGGCCGCGGCGACTACGACGACACCGACATGGCGTCGATCGCCTACGTCACGCAGACCGGACGCACACCCATGGCCGAGCGCCTCGCCTGCCTGGTCCGCACGACCGGCGAACTCAGGGAAGCACTGGAGTCCTGGCTGCGCGGCGAGCCCACGGCCGATGTCTTCCGCGGCACCGTCCCGCGCGGCGTCGAACTGCCGGAAGCACCGGCCGGGTTCGGCCCGCACGACGACCCCGCCACCCCGGGCCGGCACGACTGGGCCGCCCTGCTCCAGGCATGGGTGAACGGCGCCCCCCTCGACTGGGAACGCCTCCGCGCCGGGCGCCGCCCGCGCCGGATCGCCCTGCCGACCTACCCGTTCCGCCTCCGGCGCTACTGGGTCGACACCACGCGCCCCGCGAACGGGAACCGGCCGGCGGCACTGCACCCGCTGGTGCACACGAACGCATCGGACCTGGACGAGCACCGCTACACCTCGCACTTCACCGGCCGCGAGTTCTACCTCGCCGACCACCGGGTCCAGGCCCGGGTGATGGAGACGGTCTCCGGCTGGCGGCCCGGCCGCCGGCCCACCGCCTCCGGAAGCCGCGCGGACGCCGTGCCGGTGCTGCCGGCGGTGGCCTACCTGGAGATGGCGCGCGCCGCCGCGGTCCAGGCGGCCGGCGGCGACGAACGCGGCTGGTCGCTGAAGCTGGCGTCCTGGCTGCGCCCGCTCACCGTCGAGCAGCCGACCGATGTGCACACCGCGCTGACCACCCGGGCCGGCGGCGGACTCAGCTACGAGGTGTACGCGGTGAACGAGGACGGCGAACGTGTCCCCTTCGGCCGCGGCCAGCTGCGGCGCGGGACCGCCGCGCCGGCCGAGCGGCTCGACCTCGCGGCCCTGCGCGCGCAGTGCGACGGCCCGGTGCTCGACGCCGAGACCTGCTACGCACGCTTCACCGGCATCGGCATGACCTACGGCCCGGCCCTGCGCGGCATCGAGCGCCTGCACACCGGCTCGCGGCAGTCGGTGGCACGGCTGAAGCTGCCCGCCGCCGCGTCCCGCGAGAGCGGCTACGTACTCAACCCGGCCATGCTCGACGCCGCCCTGCAAGCCACGGTCGGACTCTTCGTCGACGCCCCCGGGACGCCGCGCACGGCACTGCCGTTCGCCCTGGGCGAGCTGGAGGTCCTGCGGTCGGCCCCGGACACCGGCTGGGTGGTCGTCCGCTTCGCCGAGGACGACCACGTGGGCGCGGTACGCCGCCTCGACCTCGACCTCTGCGACGACGACGGCGAGGTGTGCGTACGCCTCCGCGGCTTCAGCGTCCGCACGCTCGGCGGCGAGCCCGACGGTGACAGCGAGCCCACCCGGCCCGCGGAACAGGCACCCGAGCCGCCGGCCGTCTCCGACGACGCCCACCTGCTGGAACTGATCGAAGCCATTGGCCGACGCGAGATGAGCGCGGACGAATTCAAGAGGAGCCTGGCATGAGCACCCCCCATATCGCGTCCCTGGACGACCTGCACGGGCTCATTCGCGAGGGAAAGGTGGGACAGGACGAAGCGCTCCGCCTGCTGCGCGACTGGAAGCAGGCGCAGGCGCAGGCACCGGAGCAGGCCGCACGGCCGGCCGACGCCGTCGACACCGAGGCCCTGACGGAGCGGGTCTGCGACGTCGTGGTGGAGAAGGTCTGCGAGCTGCTGAAGGTCACCGCGGCCGACCTGGATGTGCACGTCGACCTCAGCGAGTACGGGCTCGACTCCCTCGTCATCACCCAGCTGGTGAACATGGTGAACGACGCCCTGGGCCTGGAGCTCGTGCCCACCGTGCTGTTCGAGCACGCGACGATCCAGGCCTTCGGCACCCACCTGACCGAGGAGTACGGCCCTGCGCTGGCCGCCCGCCTGGGCCTGCGGTCGCCCGGCGCCGCCGCGGAGCCCCGTGCCGTGGAGCCCGTCGGCACACCGGTGCAGGCCGCGGCCGTCTCCGCACGGGACGCAGCCGTCCCCGCGCCCGCCGGCCGGCAGGACGGCCCCATCGCGGTGGTCGGTATGAGCGGCCGGTTCCCCCAGGCCGAGGACCTCGACGCCTTCTGGCACAACCTGCGCGACGGCCGGGACTGCATCGCGGAGGTACCCGCCGACCGGTGGGACTGGCGCGCCCTGTTCGGCGACCCCCGCCGGGAACCGGGCCGCACCAACGTGAAGTGGGGCGGCTTCATGGAAGGCGTCGCCGACTTCGACCCGCTGTTCTTCGGCATCGCGCCGCGGGACGCCGTCCACATGGACCCGCAGCAGCGCCTGTTGATGCTGTACGTGTGGAAGGCGCTGGAGGACGCCGGCTACGCCGCCGACGCCCTGGCCGGGAGCAGCCTCGGCCTGTTCGTCGGCACCAGCGACACCGGCTACGGCCTGCTCACCGACCGCAGCAGCGGCCGGGGCGAGAGCGTCACGCCCACGGGCAGCGTCCCCTCCGTCGGCCCGAACAGGATGAGCTACTTCCTGGACGTGCACGGGCCGAGCGAGCCGATCGAGACCGCCTGTTCGAGTGCCCTGGTCGCCATGCACCGCGGGGTCGCCGCGATCGAACGCGGCGAGTGCGACATGGCCGTCGTCGGCGGCATCAACACCATGGTGATCCCCGACGGCCATGTCAGCTTCAGCAAGTCCGGGATGCTCAGCCCCGAGGGCCGCTGCAAGACGTTCTCCGACAGCGCGGACGGCTATGCCCGTGGTGAGGGCGTGGGCATGCTGGTGCTCAAGAGCCTGTCGGCGGCCGAGCGCGACGGCGACCACGTCTACGGCCTCATCCGTTCGACGGCCGAGAACCACGGCGGCCGCTCCAACTCCCTGACCGCGCCCAATCCCAAGGCCCAGGCCGCACTGATCCGGCGCGCGTACCGCACCGCGGGCATCGACCCCCGGACCGTGGGCTACATCGAGGCCCACGGCACCGGCACCGAACTCGGCGATCCGATCGAGATCAACGGCCTCAAGGCCGCCTTCCGGGAGCTGTACGAGGAGTCCGGTGCGGTGGTGGAGGAGGTGCACTGCGGTGTCGGGTCGGTGAAGACGAATATCGGTCACCTGGAGCTGGCGGCGGGTGTCGCCGGTGTGATCAAGGTGCTGCTTCAGATGCGGCACCGCACCCTGGTCAAGAGCCTGCACTGCGACACGGTCAACCCGTACATCGACCTCGACGGCAGTCCGTTCCACCTGGTACGCGAGCGACAGCCCTGGCCCGCCCTGCGTGATGCGGAGGGCCGTGAGCTGCCGCGGCGGGCCGGAGTGAGCTCCTTCGGCTTCGGCGGCGTCAACGCCCATGTCGTCCTTGAGGAGTACGTGCCGCGCCCCGTGCCACCGGTGAGCACCACGGACCCCGTGGCCATCGTCCTGTCGGCCCCGGAGCCCGCAATGCTGCGTGCCCGGGCCCGGCAGCTGGCCGACTGGATCGACTCGGGCCGGCTCGGCGAGGCCGACCTGCCGGACCTCGCCCACACGCTTCAGGTGGGCCGCGTCGCGATGGACGAGCGCCTCGCCTTCCTGACCCCCTCGCTCGTCGACCTGCGCGAGCGGCTGGGCGCCTTCCTGGACGGCGGCACCGCACAGGGGCTGCACACCGGGCGGGCACAGCGCCAGGGGCCGTGGAACGAGCTCGCCGGCGACGACGACATCGCCCTCGCCATCGACAGCTGGATAGCCAAGGGCAAGCTGGGCCGCCTGCTCAAGCTCTGGGTCACCGGCTTCGACGTGGACTGGCGGCGTCTGTACGCCGGCCGGCCGATGCGGCGCATTCCGCTGCCCGTCTACCCGTTCGACCTGAAGCGCTACTGGATCACCGACGCGAAGCGCACGACAAGGACCCCGCTCCCGGTTGCCGAGGCGCCGGCCGCACCGCCGCCCCACCGCCACGAGCTGACCGGGCACACGTTCTACGTGCGCGACCATCGCGTGGGAGGCACGCCCGTCCTGCCCGGTGCCGCCTACCTCGAATTCGTCCGTGACGCGCTCGTCCGGGCCACGCCCGGGGCCACCGCCACCGGCGTGCGCCTGCGCGACGTGACCTGGCTGCGTCCTCTGGAGGTGACGGCACCGTGCACCCTCGCCGTCGAACTGGACCCGGCCGCGGGGACGTTCGAGGTGCACGCCCACGGCGACGGTGACGGCGACCGTGTCCTGCACGCGCAGGGCAGCGCACACGCGGACCCCGCACTCCTCGCCCTCGACGACACCCACGACATCGACGCGTTGCGCGCGACCCTCCCGTTCCGGCGCACCGGCGCCGAGTGCTACGCGCTGTTCGCGCGCATGGGCATGGGATACGGCCCCGCCTTCCGGGCCGTACAGGAGCTGCACCACGGTGCGGACACCGCCCTTGCCCGCCTGGTGCTCCCCGAGGCGGCGGCGTCCTCGCTGACCCTCAACCCGGGCATGCTCGACGCCGCCCTGCAGACGACCCTGGGACTGGCCCTCGGCGAGCACGGCGGCGCCCCGGAGGGGACGGCCCTTCCGTTCACCGTACGAGAGGTACAGATCCTGGCCCCCACCCCGGCCGAGGGCTGGGGGCTCGTGCGCCGCGCCGCGGACGACCGCCGCGACTCCGGCGTACGCCGCCTGGACATCGACCTCTGCGACACACAGGGCAACGTCTGCGTGCGCCTGCTGGGCTTCAGCACCCGGGTCAAGCCGAGCCCGGAGCCCCGCGCCGCTGAGCCGGCCACCGCGCCCGCCCTGCTGGTGCAGGCGGACTGGCGCGAGAGCGCGGCGCCGGAGGACCGGGGCGACGACGTGGAACGGCACGTCGTGCTGTGCGAGTTCCCGGAGGCGGACGCCGCCGCGCTCGGCGAAGCGCTGGGCGGCGCCACCTGTGAATCCTGGCAGGCACGCGGCGAGACCGGCGCCCGCTACACCGAATACGCCGAGCGGCTGCTGGCTCTGCTGCGCGCCAAGGCGCAGGAGGCCGCCCGGCCGCCGCGCCTGATCCAGGTCGTCACCCCCGCGCACGCGCCCTGGCTGGGCGGACTGAGCGGCATGCTCCGCACGGCGCACATGGAGCACCCCAAGCTGCGGACGCAGTGGATCGAACTGGACGGCGACGGCGCCCCAACCCCGGCCGAGCTGGCCGGACGACTGCGCCGTGACGGCGCCGACCCGGCCGAGGAGGCCGTGCGCCACCGCGGGGGAGGCCGGCAGGTGTCCCAGTGGCGCGAAGCCGCCCCGCCCGCCCCCGAGATGCCCTGGCGCGACGGCGGCGTCTACCTGCTGACCGGCGGCGCCGGAGGACTCGGCGCCCTGTTCGCCAAGGACATCGCCCGGCGCGTCGAGAGGCCCGCCCTGGTCCTGTGCGGCCGCAGCCCGGCCGGCCCGGCACAACGGGAACTCCTCGCCGACCTGCGGGCTTTGGGCGCGCGTGCCGACTACCGCGTGCTCGACGTCGCCGACCGCGCCGACGTGGACCGCGTCGTCCGTGACGTCCGGTCCGAGTACGGCGCGCTGCACGGCATCGTCCACGCCGCCGGAGTGCTGCGCGACGGCTTCGTGGCCAGGAAGACCGCGGACGACCTCCGCGAGGTCTTCGCGGCCAAGGTGGCCGGGCTGTGCCACCTCGACGAGGCGACCGCCTCCGTCCCGCTCGACTGCTTCATCGGTTTCTCCTCCATGGCCGCCTTCGGCAACGTCGGACAGGCCGACTACGCCGCCGCCAACGCCTTCATGGACGGATACGCCGCCCACCGCGCCTCCCTGGCGGACCGGGGCAGCCGGTCGGGCCGCACCCTCATGGTGAACTGGCCGCTGTGGGAGAAGGGCGGCATGGGAGCCGATCCGTCGACCGTCCACCTCCTGGAGTCCGTGGGCATGCGGCCGATGCGCGCGTCCGTGGGCATCGACGCCCTGGACCGCATCTGGGCGACCGGCCTGACCTGCGCCATCGCCCTCGACGGCGACCACGCCCGGATGCGGGAGCGCTTCCTGCCGGCGCACCCGGAGCCGGCGGTCCTCGCCGCCCCCGAGCCGCAGGCCGTCGCCGAACCCGCGCCGGCCGCCGCGACGACTCCGGCCGCCGAGACGACTCCGGCCGCCGCACCGGCCGAGCCGTCGGCCGTGGGAACCGTCGTCGCGGACCTCCTGGCGACACTGCTGGAGGTCGACGTGGAAACCCTGCGGTGGGACAAGTCCCTGGGCGACTACGGCTTCGACTCCATCTTCATGATGCAGTTCCTCACCCAGGCGCAGACGCACATCGACGCGTCCCTCACCCTCGACGTCATCGCCGGCTGCGAAACGCTTCAGCAGGTCGTCGACGCGATCACCGGCACGGCCTCCGAGGCAACCGGCACGGCCTCCCCGGGCACCGGCACGGCCACCCCGGAACCCGCTGTGGTGGCTCCCGTGGAGCCGGCCCCGGCGCCCGCCGCACCGGCCGAAGCCTCCGCACGACGCGCCGAGCCCGCATCGCCGAACGACTTCCCCGAACTGGTCCGGATGAACGGCGTCACCTCCGGCCGGCCCGTGTTCTGGGTCCACCACGGCAACGGCGGCGTGGAGTCCTACGCCCCGCTGGCCGCACGCTGCCCGCGCCCCTTCTACGGCATCCAGCCGAAGGGCTGGATCGACTCCACCGAGATCCTCACCGGCCAGTACGCCATGGCCGAGCACTACGCGTCCCTCATCCTCGCCGTACAGCCGGAAGGCCCGTACGACATCGGCGGCTTCTCCCTGGGCGGTCTGTTCGCGTACGAGACCGTGCGGCAGCTCCAGCTGAAGGGCGCCGAGGTGGGCTCGCTGGTCATGCTGGACACCCTGGACGCCGTATCCACCAACAAGGCCAACGCCCTCATCGTCGGCGGGAACTTCGACGCCGACGTGGTCACCAAGGTGAGCGACTTCCGCGCCGTCAACCTGATCCTCGGCAACAACCGCTTCGACTCGCACGGCGGCGCCACGCCGATCCTGCGCCGCGACGAGGTCGACACCACCCTGGACACCACGGCGTTTCTCGACTCCCTGATCGACGCCGCGCTCGCCCGCGGCATCAGCAAGACCGAGACGCAGCTGCGCTCCCGGGTCCGGCAGCTGTCGCGCTACTTCGAGGCCACGCAGGGCGAGACGTACACGGTGGACCCGCTGCCGCGGCGCGACGGACTGCGCTGCTACTACCTGCGCAACCGGGGCGGCGACTTCTTCGGCGCCTTCGAGGAGCACATGGTGCTCTTCCCGAATCCGGCCCTCCCCACCGTGGACGGCGTCGCGTACTGGCAGGAGTGGGCCGACCAGATCGACGACTTCTTCACCATCGACGTCGACACCTCGATGCATGCCGAGGTCATGACGGCCCCGCAGTCGCTCGACAAGCTGATGCGCCTGTGCGACCGGCTCTACGCCGCCGAGGACGCCGCTGTGGACGCCGCACCGGAGACCACCGCGCAGGGAGGCCGCTGACATGAAGGCAGTGGTCTTTCCCGGCCAGGGTGCCCAACGACGCGGTATGGGGCGCGAGTTGTTCGACGCGTACCCCGAACTCGCCGACGAGGCCTCCGAGGTCCTCGGCTACTCCCTGCGCACGCTGTGCCTGGACGATCCGCACCGGCAACTGGGCCGCACCGAGTACACCCAGCCCGCGCTGTTCGTGGTCGGTGCGCTCGCCCACCGGCAGTGGCGCGAGCGCACCGGCGACGAGCCGGCCTTTCTCGCCGGGCACAGCCTGGGGGAGTACTGCGCCCTGCACGCCGCCGGCGCCTTCGACTTCGCGACCGGACTGCGCCTCGTCCAGCGGCGCGGCGCTCTGATGGCGCAGGCACAGGGCGGCGGTATGGCAGCCGTGGTCGGGGTCGACGCGGCACGGCTGCGCGAACTCCTCGACGAAGGCGGATTCGCCGGCCTGACCGTCGCCAACGACAACGCACCGCAGCAGAAGGTCGTGTCCGGCGCCACCGCGACCGTCGACGCGCTGGTGGCATACCTCGACGCGCGCGACGTCCGCTGCGTGCGGCTGAACGTGTCCGGCGCCTTCCACTCGCCCCTGATGCGGCAGGCCCAGCGGGACTTCGCCCACTTCGCCGACGGGTTCACCCTCGGGGACCCGGCGACGCCCGTGATCGCCAACGCCACCGCGCGGCCCTACGTCCCCGGCCGGACCGCGCACACGCTCGTCGACCAGATCGTGCGGCCCGTGCGCTGGACCGAGAGCGTGCACCACCTCCTCGACCAGGGCGTCACCGACTTCGTCGAACTCGGAGGCCGCGTACTCGGCAGGCTGATCGACCAGATCCGCTCGGCCCCGCGGCCGGTCGCCCGGCCCGATGCTCCGGCCGCCCCGGCGGATACGCCGGCCGCACTGCCCGACACACCGGCCGCCGCGCTCGGCAGCCCCGTGTTCCGCCGGCGCATGGGCGTGCGCCACGCCTACGCCGTGGGCGGTATGTACCGGGGCATCGCCTCGGCCGAGATGGTCGTCCGGCTCGGCCGGCAGCGCATGCTCGGTTTCCTGGGAACCGGCGGTCTGCCGCTCCCGGAGATCGAGCAGGGGGTGAAGGAGGTCCAGCACGGCCTGGCCGACGGACAGCCCTACGGCGTCAACGTACTGGCCGACCACGACGACCCCGCGGCCGAGCGCGCACTGGTCGACCTGCTGATGCGCCACGGCGTCCCCGTCATCGAGGCGTCGGCCTTCATGCAGATGACTCCCGCGCTCGTCCTCTACCGGGCACGGGGACTCCGCCGCGGTGCCGACGGCCGGACCGTGTGCGACCACCGCATCGTGGCCAAGGTCTCCCGGCCGGAGGTCGCCGAGCAGTTCATGGCACCCGCCCCCGGGCCGCTCCTGGAGCGGCTCCGCCGGGAGAACGCCCTCACCGACGAACAGGTGGAGCTCGCCCGGACGGTGCCGATGAGCCACGACATCACGGTCGAGGCGGACTCCGGGGGGCACACGGACGGCGGCGTCGCCACGGTCCTGATGCCCGCCATGCTCCAGCTCCGCCAGCGGGCCCAGGACCGGTACGGCTACGACGAACCGATTTGCACGGGCCTCGCCGGCGGCCTCGGCACCCCCGCGGCGGTCGCGGCGGCCTTCATGCTGGGCGCCGACTACGTACTCACCGGATCCATCAACCAGTGCACGGTGGAATCCGGTATCAGTGACGAGGTCAAGGACATGCTGGAGGACGTCGGCATCGCCGACACCGCCTACGCTCCCGCAGGCGACATGTTCGAATTCGGGGCCAAGGTGCAGGTGCTCCGCAAAGGCGTCTTCTTCCCCACGCGGGCCAACAAGCTGTTCTCCCTGTACTCCCACCACGATGGCCTCGACGAAATACCGGAGAAAACACGCTCCCTCCTGGAGAGAACCTACTTCGGAAAGAGCGTCGAAGAGGTCTGGGACGAAGTACGGGCCTATCTCCGGTCGCAGGGCCGCGACGCCGACATCGCCCGGGCCGACGCCGATCCCAAACAGAAGATGGCGCTGGTGTTCCGCTGGTACTTCTTCCACTCCACGCGCCTGGCCATGAACGGCGACGGCACCGGAAAAGTGAACTACCAGGTCCAGACCGGACCGGCGCTGGGTGCCTTCAACCAGTGGGTCGAAGGCACCGAACTCGCCTCATGGCGGCACCGCCACGTCGACCGGATCGGCCTCCGGCTGCTCGACGGCGCCGCCGAACACATCGTCACCGCATGCCGGCACTGGCGCGACACCCTCGGTGTGCCCCGTGCGTGACGGACATCCCCCAGTCGAGGAGAACGCGATGACCGTTCCGTCCACAGGCACCGAAGTCCGGCTCGCCGCCCGCCCCGAGGGATGGCCGACCACCGGGAACTTCTCGGTCGTGCGGGCACCACTGCCCGCCGTCGGGACCGGCCAGGTGCTGGTCCGCAACCTGGTGATGAGCGTCGACCCGTACATGCGCGGGCGGATGAACAACACCAGGTCCTACGTTCCGCCGTTCGCCGTGGGCAAGGTGCTCGACGGGGGCGCCGTCGGCCGGGTCGTCGTCTCGAAGTCACCGCGCCACAGTGTCGGCGACCTGGTCCTGCACGGTCTGGGCTGGCGGGAGTACGCCGTCGTGGGCGCCGCCGGCGCGGTCACGGTGGACCCGGCGCTCGCCCCGCCCGGGGCGTACCTCGGAGTGCTCGGCATGCCGGGACACGCCGCCTACGCGGGGTTGCTCAAGGCCGCCGAATTCCGGCCCGGCGACACCGTGTTCGTCTCCGGGGCCGCGGGCGCGGTGGGCTCCCTCGTCGGCCAGATCGCCCGGCTGTGCGGCGCACAACGCGTGATCGGATCGGCGGGCAGCGCCGAGAAGGTCGCCTATCTCACGGAAGAGCTGGGCTTCGACGCGGCGTTCGACTACAAGGCCGGGCCGGTCCTCGACCAGCTGGCGAAGGCCGCACCGGCGGGCATCGACGTCTACTTCGACAATGTGGGCGGCGACCAACTGGACGCCGCCCTGGCCCTGGCCAGGATGGGCGCGCGGTTCGCCCTCTGCGGCACCGTCTCGCAGATCAACGAGAAGGACGGCCCGGCCGGCCCGCGGAACCTCGTACAGGCCATCGCCAAGGGCATCACCCTGCGCGGCTTTCTCGTCTCGAACCACGCCGGCCTCAAGGACGAGTTCACCGCCCGCATGGGCGGCTGGCTGGCAGAAGGGAGAATCTCCTACCGGGAAACCGTCGTCAAAGGACTGGAGAACGCGCCCGCCGCGTTCATCGACATGCTGCGCGGCGCCAACACCGGGAAAATGCTGGTGCGAATCGCCGATTGAAACACCGCGCCACACGGAAGAAATCGGCGAACTCCCGGGAATTTCCCATGGATTCGTTCCCCGCCCGCTTCCCGGCCGGTATGGTGATCTGTAAGCGCAGACACCGCACAGACAGCGCGCTTCACGCCTTGCGCAGCGATTTCCGAATTCCCCACCTGGCCCATTTCCCTTGGGCATTCAGCCTGCGGCGAGTCGGCGAGACGGCGATTCCGTCCGGACTCCACGCACCCACCGTGCAAGCTCCGCCGCTTCCCACTTCACCAGAAGAAAACCGGAGGACTCCCATGTCCAGCACGCCCACGGCCACGCCGACGACCGCCCCCGTCCCCGTCCCCGAAGAGGTCGGACGCCTCTACGACCGCCTCACCGCGCTGGACACCGAAGCGGTCGGCGGCAGCCTCCACCTCGGTTACTGGGACGTCGACGACAACGACACCCCGCTCGTGGAAGCGGCCGACCGGCTCACCGACATGATGACCGACCGCCTGCGGATCGACGAGAGCCACCGGGTTCTGGACATCGGCTGCGGAGTCGGCCAGCCGGCCATGCGTATCTCCAGGCGCACCGGCGCCCACGTCACGGGCATCGCGATCAGCAAGGACCAGATCGCCCGCGCCTCCGCCCTCGCCGAGGGCGCCGGTCTGAGCGGCCGTGTGGAGTTCCGGCACGCCGACGCCATGGAACTGCCCTTCCCCGACAACTCCTTCGACGCCGCCATCGCCATTGAGTCGATCTTCCACATGCCCGACCGCGGACGGGTCCTCGACGAGATCCGCCGCGTGCTGCGCCCCGGCGGCCGCCTGGTCCTCACCGACTTCTTCGAGCGCGGCCCCGTCCCCGCCGAGAAGCAGCCCGCCGTGGACCGGCTCCTCCGCGACTTCATCATGACGCTGGCCCGGCCCGAGGACTACGTGCCCCTGCTGCGCGACGCGGGCCTGCGCTTCGTCGAGCTCCTCGACATCACCGAGCAGAGCGTGCGCCAGACCTTCGAGCAGATGAGCCAGGGTTCCCAGGAGATGCAGACCGTCTTCGACGAAGAGGCGGAGGAGAAGTTCAGCCCCGCCTCCATGATCGGCGTCGATGAGTTCGGCTCCGTACTGCTGACCGCTCAGAAGCCCCTCTGACCACGGACGTTCGAAAGTGGCGGCGCCGGAGGAGCGTCGGCCCGGCCGTCGGGCGACGGCGCGGCGCACCTCCGGCGCCACCGTGCATCCCCCATCGACGAGGAGCGATACCCAGTGACCGAACCGACCGACGGCGGCACCCCGCCCGCATTCCCCTTCCCCCGTACCTGCCCCTACCGGCTGCCCGCCCAGTACAACGGCCTCCGTGAGAGCGGGCCCGTGTCCCAGGTGACCCTGCCGACCGGCAAGCCGGCGTGGATCCTGACCCGCTACGACGACGTGCGCAAGTCGCTGCTCGACCCGCGCCTGAGCTCCGACCGGGCCGATCCGAACTTCCCGATGCTGGTCGAGCTCGCCCGCAGCGACAAGGACTCCACCCTGTCCCTGGCCGGTATGGACGCACCCGAACACACCCGGGCGCGGCGCGCCGTGGTCGGCGAGTTCACCTTCCGCCGGATGGAGGCCCTGCGTCCGCGTGTCCAGGAGATCGTCGACGAGTGCATCGACGCGATGCTCGCCGGCCCCAACCCGGCCGACCTGGTGAAGAGCATGTCCTTCCCGGTACCGTCCCTGGTCATCTGCGAGCTGCTCGGGGTGTCCGCCACCGACCGCGACTTCTTCGAGGACCGCACTTCCCGCATGCTCAGCATGACCCTCCCGCCGCTGACCCGGCAGCAGGCGTTCTTCGACCTGCAGACCTACTTGGACGAGCTGGTGACGACCAAGGAGAAAACCCCGGGGGACGACCTGCTCAGCCGCCAGGTCGCCAAGGGCCGCAAGGACGGCACCTACGACCACGACGCACTCGTCGACCTGGCGTTCCTGCTGCTGACAGCCGGGCACGACACGACCGGAAACATGATCTCGCTGGGCATGCTCGCCCTGATGGAGAAGCCCGAGCTGCGGGCGCGCATCACCGGCGACCCCGGCAGCACACCGCAGGTCGTCGAGGAACTGCTGCGCTACTTCACCATCACCGACATCATCACCACGCGCGTGGCCAAGGAGGACCTCGAGATCGGCGGGCAGATCATCCGCGCCGGCGAAGGCGTCTTCGCGCTGGGAGGCGCGGCCAACCACGACCCGGACGTCTTCGAGAACCCCGGCAAGCTGGACGTCGACCGCGGCGCACGCCAGCACCTCGCCTTCGGCCACGGACCGCACCAGTGCCTCGGACAGAGCCTCGCCCGTATGGAACTGGAGATCGTCTACGACACCTTGCTCCGCCGTGTCCCCGGACTTCGGCCGGCCGGCCCCGCCGAAGACCTGCCACTGAAGAACGACGCGGCCATCTTCGGCCTGCACGAGCTCCCGGTCACCTGGTAGGCCCGGGGCGGCCCCCGGCCCCCGGCCCCCGGCCGCCTGGCAGGGCCTGGACACCTCACGCCTCGGCAGGGGCCACCTGGTCTGCAATTCTCCGGAGGGGTGTCGGAAGTCTGTCGGCGATATATCGGTGGAGGCTGCGACCTTGGGCGGGTCGGTTGCCCCCCTGAGCATGGGGCGGCCCAGAGCGCAAGGAGCCTGTCATCGTGCCTTCCTCATCCCGGAGCCGACCGTGGGACGTTCACCGGCTGCCGTCTGCCGGGGGCAGGACCTTCCTGGTCACCGGGGGTAACGCCGGGATCGGCTACTTCACCGCGGAGCAGCTCGCCGCCACCGGCGCCGTCGTCGTACTCGGCAGCCGGGACGCCGCGAAGGCCGAAGCCGCCATGGCCTCGATCCGCTCGCGCGTCTCCGGCGCGCATGTGCGGCATCTCCAACTGGACCTTGCCGACCTGTCGTCCCTGAAGACTGCCGTGGACAGGCTCGACCTCGATCATCTCGACGCGGTGGTCTACAACGCAGGGGTCGCCCTCGACGACCCGCCGCGTCGGGAGACCGGGGACGGCCACGAGCTGATGTTCGGCACCAACCACCTCGGCCACTTCGCACTCACCCAGTGGCTGGCCCCCCTGCTGTCCGCGGCGTCGGCGGGCCGCATCGTGACGGTGGGAAGTTTCGCGGCGCGGTCCGAGCGACTGGACCTGGACGATCTGCAGTCCACCCAGGACTACCGGCCCAAGCGCACCTACGGCCGGTCCAAGGTGGCGCAGATGTGCTTCGGCTTCGAACTCGACCGCCGTCTGCGTGCCATCGGCAGCACGGTGCTCAGTGTGGTGGCCCACCCCGGCGGCGCACTGGATTCCCTCACCCCGTCCCGCCCGCCGGTACGCACGACAGCCCCCGGCGAGCGGCTGCGAGCCTTGCCCGCCGGGCTCTTGGTGCAGGGCAAGGACGCCGGAGCATGGCCCGTCGTCCGTGCCGTCCTCGACCCGGAGGTGCAGGGAGGGCAGCTGTGGGGGCCAAGGGCCTTCGGCCTGCGTGGCCGGCCACGGCGTGAGCCGGTCCCCTCTCATATGGCCGACCCGGCCGTCGCTGCTCGCCTGTGGGCCGCCAGCGGTGAGCTGGCCGGCACCGATCCGCACCTCGGCTTTCGGTAGGCGCGGGGCCATGACGGACGGCGCCACCGCTCGAACGGCGCCTCGGGGCGAGCGCAGGCGACGGACAGGGGGGGGCACGGCACGGGACTCCCCGACGGCCCCAACTGAAGCATCCATCAGCCGGGCAGGAAGCCGGTTGCCGAGCCCTCAGCGAGTCTGCGGAGGGTGAGGGCAGCGCCGAAGAGCTGTACGCCGTGCGTGGTGTGCGGGTCCAGGCCGGTGAGTTGGGCGGCCCGGGCGAGGCGGTTGTCGACGGTGTTGGGGTGGACCCTGAGCGCCTGGGCCGTGCGGCGTCGGTCGAGGTCGCAGTCGAGGAAGGCGGCGACGGCGTCGACCAGACCGGCGTGGCCGTCCAACGGGTCGAGAAACGCGGCCAGTTCGGCGGCGCTGTCCTTGGATCCGGCCAGATGGTAATCGAGCAGCACATCCTGGAGCCGGTGCACGCCGGGTGTCCGGGCGATGGCGGCGATCCGGTGCGCCTGCTCGGCGGCGGCGGGGACGTCCCCCGGCGTGGCCGCGAGGGCGGCCCCCGCGATCACCGGGCGGGACGGACCGGTGGACAGATGCCGGACGAGGTCGGCGTGGGGTGTGCCGAGGGGGAGCAGGATGTGGCCGCCCTGTTCGTTCGGCAGGCTGAGCACCCGGCCGTCCGCGGCGGGCGCGAGCCGGACCAGGACCTGGTGGAGCAGCCGTCGCGCGGCCACCGGCTCCTGGGGCACAGGGGCGCGGACGCTGAGCACGAGGTAGCCGGGTTCGAGTGGGAGTCCGCACCGGGCGGCCACCTCCTGCGGCGCGTCACCGCGGAGCAGTGCCGCGGCCAGTTCCCGTTTTGCCTCCTGCTGGCCGGCCATCCCCAGCAGATACGCCTCGGTGGCCTGCTCGACCAGGGAGTTGACCGTAGTGAACAGCCGGCGGGTGAGCCACAGCAGGGCGGCCTCTTCCCCGGGACGGGCGGCGGCGCAGAGCGCGTCCGTCACCACCTCGGTGGCGACGTGGTACCCCCTGAGCAGCCCGGTCAGGTGGACGCCTTCCGATGCACGCTGGATGGCGCGTTCCCGGAGCACCTCGGCGTCGGTGTCCGCGAGGCCCTGCGCGGAGCGGAGGAAGCCGCGAATCGTGTGGCGGGCGGCCGAGGCGATCTCCAGATCCTGCATGTCGCCGGGGAGGCGGTCAAAGCCGGGGACCTCGGCCCGCTGGCGCTCGACGACCAGCCTGGCCAGCTGGTTGATCCCGGGTTCGAGACGGGCGGCCATCCGGACCACCTGCTCGCGGATGTCCTCGCCGGGTTCCGAGGCCTGGGGTGGCGACGCGCTGCGTTGTGACACCTCACAACGATAGGCGGCCTGACGTGTCTTCAGGACCGATTGCCCCGGCCCGCCGGTGGGACGACAGTGAGGCGATGACGACCTGACCTTCGTGCTGCGCGGTGCCGGCCGACCGGCCCACCCGCATCCGGCCGGCCCACCCGCATCCGCCGTCAACTCCGACAACAGCCCTGTGAGGAACAACCCTTCATGAACGCAACGCGACGACTCCGCCGCTGGGGTGCCGCCGCCGGTGTGGGGGCGGCCGTGCTCGCCCTGTCCGCCGCGCCGGTGACAGCGGCCCAGGCGAGCACGGCGGCACACCCCGCGCCCGCGCCCGCTCCCGCCGCCACCACCGCCGACGCGGTCAAGGCCTACGTCTACGGCTACCCACTGGTCCTGGCGCGGGCCACCGAGCAGGTGTCCACCAACGTCCGCAAGCCCGATCCGGCGACGCTGCGGGCCCCGGTGAACCAGTTCGCCAAGGCGGACCGAACTCCCGGCCCGGAGTTCCACACCGTGGTGGCCCCGAACGTCGACACCCTGTACACCTCGGCGTGGCTGGACCTGAAGAAGGGGCCGATCGTGCTCCATGTGCCGGACACCAAGGGCCGGTACTTCATGATGCCCATGCTCAGCGCCTGGACCGACGTCTTCGCCTCTCCGGGAACCCGCACCACCGGCAGCTCGGCCGGTGACTTCGCCATCACCGGCCCCGGCTGGCACGGCCGACTGCCCGCCGGCGTCAAGCAGATCAAGTCCCCCACCCGGACCGCGTGGATCATCGGCCGTACCCAGTTCGACGGCCCCTCCGACCTGCCCGCGGTCAAGGACCTGGTCCGCCACTACACCCTCAAACCGCTCCGCGACTACGGCCACCACCACACCCCGCCGCCAGGCCACGTCGACCCGACCGTCCCCGCCACCTCGCCGGCCGCCCGGGTCGCCGGCATGGACGCGCAGACCTTCTTCTCCCAGCTCGCCTCGGCCATGGCCACCAACCCGCCCGCGAAGAAGGACGCTCCCATGGTGGCCACCCTGGCCCGCCTGGGCATCGTCCCCGGCAAGCCGTTCGACATCAACGCCAAGGGCCCTGCCACCGCTCAAGCCCTGCGTCAGGCCGTACCCGCGGCCCAGAAGCAGATCCAGGCCGCGCTCGCCACGTCCGGAAACGACGTGAACGGCTGGCGTGTCTCGCTCAACCTGGGCGACTACGGCACGAACTACATGCTGCGCGCGACCACCGCCTGGCAAGGGCTCGGCGCCAACCGCCCCCAGGACGCCGTCTACCCGATCGTCCGCACCGACAGCCGGGGCAAGCCGCTGACGGGAGCCAAGCGGTACGTCCTCCACTTCGCCCCAGGGCAAACCCCGCCGGTGAAAGCCTTCTGGTCCCTCACGATGTACGACCCGTCCGGCTTCCTGGTCCGCAACCCGATCAACCGCTACGAGGTCGGCCACGCCGCCAAGCCGACCCGCAACCCCGACGGTTCCACGGACATCTACATCCAGCACGACGCCCCGGCAGGCAAACAGTCCAACTGGCTGCCCGCACCGAGCGGCCGGTTCTCCATGATCCTGCGCATGTACCGCCCCAAGTCAAGTGTCCTCGACGGCACTTGGTCCCCGCCCTCGGTCACCATGACCAGCTGAAGCAAGCCTCCCGGCGGCACCGGGTGAGCGCCCTGGAGCGCACACCTCCGTCATGTCGCAGACGCAGCACAAGGGCCCGGCCCAGCCGGCCTCCTGCTCAGATCGTTCGGACGCCAGCACTCCCGAACTGGGCAGGAGGCCCACCTTCCTCAGGGGCTTCAGCGACTCCACTGCGGACCGCAGCTCCTGGTCCGTGGGGTCAAGTGGCTCAGGCGAACTCCGCCCAAGACAGCGCCTCCTCCAGAGGTCGAAGAGCTCCGTCCCGTCGGTGCCAGATGGCCGGCATTCGTGTGAGAGGTCAGTGCGCCCGATCCTGAGTGCCGTTCGCCGGGAGGTGTTCCTCTGCCCAGACGATCTTGCCGTCGGCTGTGTATCGGGTACCCCAGCGGCGGGCGAGTTGCGCTACGAGGAAGAGGCCGCGGCCGCCCTCGTCGGTGGTCCGTGCGTGGCGCATGCGGGGTGAGCTGCTGCTGGCGTCGGAGACTTCGCAGATGAGCGTATCCTGCCGGATCAAGCGCAGCCGGATGCGTCCGTTGCCGTAGCGGACGGCGTTGGTGACGAGCTCGCTGACGATCAGCTCGAAGGTGAAGAGCAGGCTGTCCAGCCCCCAGGCGGTGAGGCGGTCGGCGGTCAGGGAGCGGGCGTCTGCGACGACCGACGGGTCGGAAGCCAGCTCCCAGGTGGCCACTTGGTCCTCGTTGAGAGCGTGGGTGCGGGCGAGGAGCAGTGCGACGTCGTCGTCGGGACGGCCGGTGAGCACCGCGTCCAGGACCGTTCCGCAGAGTTCGTCGAGCCGCACCTCGGGGGAGGCCAGTGCGGTACGGAGCCGGTCCAGGCCCAGGCCTATGTCCTGGTCGCGAGTTGCTATCAGGCCGTCGGTGTAGAGGGCGAGGACGCTGTCGTCGGGGACTTCGAATTCGGCGGATTCGAAGGGCAGGGCGCCAAGGCCAAGCGGAGGTCCGGCGGGCAGGTCGGGGAAGGTCACCGAGCCGTCCGGGGTGATGACCGCGGCAGGGGGGTGACCGGCGCGGGACATGGTGCACTTACGCGTGGCCGGGTCGTAGACGACGTACAGACAGGTGGCGCCGAGCGCGGCGGGCGTCAGTGACGGGTCAGCGGTCTGCTCCTCGTCGATCAGGCGCAGTACCTGGTCGTCAAGGTGAGCCAGCAGCTCTTCCGGGGGAAGGTCTATGTCCGCCAGGGTGCGAACGGTGGTGCGAAGTCGTCCCATGGTGGCCGCGGCGTCGATCCCATGACCCACGACGTCTCCGACGACCATGGCCACCCGGGCCCCGGACAGGGGTATCACATCGCACCAGTCGCCGCCCGCGCCATCGGAGGCATGGGCGGGCAAATAGCGCCAGGCGACGTCGAGGGTGCTGCCGCCGGTGAGACTGCGCGGAAGCAGGCTGCGCTGCAGAGCCAGGGCGGTGCTGTGCTGCCGGGTGTAGCGGCGGGCGTTGTCGATGCTCACCGCCGCGCGGGCCACGACCTCTTCCGCGAGGAGCAGGTCGTCCTGCTCGAAGGGGTCGCGCAGCTGCCAGCGGATGAACCTGACGACGCCCAGAACATCGCCGAGGGCGAGGATCGGGACCAGTATCAGGGAGCAGTAACCGAACTCGTGGATTTTCGCGGCTCGGGCCGGGTCCGTTGCGAACCAGCTGCTGATTGACGCACCCGGCATGGCTTCCAGGCGGGAGCGCCCGTCATGCATGCACTGCGTTTCGGGTGAGCGGGGATGGAAGCTGACGGGCTGCCCGGTTTCCGCGACCGACTCGGGGCAGCCTGCGTGGATCGACTGCTGGCCCGCACGGCGCATCCGCGGCGGATCGCGGCGAGCCCCAGGGCGCGGTGTGTCGCCGCGTATCACCGAATCCAGCAGGTCGACGGCGACGAAGTCGGCCAGGCGCGGCACGCTGGTGTCGGCCAGGGTCTGTGCAGTGTGCATGACATCCAATGTGCTGCCGGTCTGTGCTCCGACCTCGTTCAGCAAAGCGAGCCGCTCCCGGGCCCGCCAACGATCGGTGACGTCGAGGACCATGAAGGACACACCCAGCACTCGGTTCGCGGCGTCGTGGAGCCGAAAGACGGACAGCGAGTATGCGTGCGGCCGATGTGGGTGTGCCTTCGTGCCGCCCCGCATGAGGTGATCGACCAGGGGCTGCCCGGTATCGAGCACCTCCCTCGTACGCGACTCGATCCCCTCTGCGTCCAGCCTGAGATCCAAGAGGGGCAGAACGTCCCGCAGGTGCTTGCCCAACCGCTGGTCACGGGGAACGCCCCCGAGGCGCTCCAAAGCCTCGTTGACCCAGACGAAGCGCAGATCTCGGTCCAGCACGGCCATGCCTGCCGGCGACAGGGCGAGGATGCGCTCCAGCATCGGCGCGTTCGCATGCCACCACTGGTCGGTCGGCCCCGGGCTGCGGCCAGCTGCACCTACGCTGTCGGAGGTATCCATGTGCACTACACCGTCGTCTGCGAGAGACAGCGCCTGACGTGTCCGGCCCGCTGGGGCTTCCAGATCGCGTCGGTCGCGTCAGTCGCGTCAGTCGCTGATTCAAGGATCTCACTGGGCGCCGATGTCGCACACGAGGTCCAGCAGGGCCTGTCCGGACGCCGCGGTGCACCCCTCGTACACCCCTCATGCACCCCTCGTGCACCTCACGACGTGCAGCAGTCCGGCCCTGCAGGATCGACATCCCGTTAACCCGGGGCAGGGCAGTGCGCAGTACAGAGCGTGGCCAGATGGTCACCGTGACACCAGGGCCAAGGAATGCCTTGTCGTACGGCCGGGCATGCCGGGCCGAAGGCCACGGGGTCATACCGGAGACGTACGGGGCCCCACCGGGGCGACTCCAGACTGACCGCGTGATCGTGCCTGGTAGGGGGAGGGCGGCCAACGGCGACGCATAGCGTTGAGGCTGACCACCGGGAAGGGTGTGTGGCCTCGCCATGAAGAGACTGTCCAGCTTCGCCGTCAAAGATTTCCGGGCCCAGTTGCGTCAGTTGATGCTCACCGGGGTCGCCATCGCCGTGGGTGTGGGGTTCCTGGTGCTTTCCGTGGGCGGCAGCGGCGCGCTGGTGCAGTTCTACTCCCAGACCGCGGCCGTGGAGGTCGGAAACGCCGACCTCCAGGCGGTCCCCGGCTCCGGAAGTGGCCTGCCCAAGGAAGCGGCGGAGCGGGCCGGGAAAGTGGCGTCGGTGACACGGGTGAGCGAGCGGGTTCTCGGGCACGGAAAAGTGCTCGGCCCCTCCGGTCGCCGCCTCTCGGACGACCGGGCCGTGGTCACCTCGATCGCCGCCGACCCCAAGATGCGCTGGCAGCGGCTTGACGGCGGCCGCTGGCCCCAGGGCCCGGGCGAAGCCGTCCTCGATCATGGCACCGCGGAGCGTCTGGGTGTACAGCCCGGGGACACCGTCCGTCTCATCAAACCCGACGGCAAGGCAGCGGGCGTCAAGCTGACGGGCCTGCTGGACACCAGCTCTTCGAGCACCCTCGCCTCGCAGGCCGCGATCGGTGTGCCGTACGAGGCGATGAAGACGTACGCGACCGGGCTGACCACCACACGCATCGACATGGACATCCGTGAGGGTGCGGACGCCTCCGCTGTCGCACGGGCGGTGAAGACGGCACTGGAGGGCAACGCGTCCGTCTTCACTCACGCCGGGGCGGTCGACAACGCGCAGGAGGAGAACGGGACCATGTACGTGGTCGTGCTGACGGCCGCGCTGTCGTTCGTGATGATCGCGATGGCGGTGGCGCGCATGGTCGTCACCAACACGTTCTCCGTAGTCCTCGCCCAGCGTGCCCGCCAGCTGGCCCTGCTGCGCTGCATCGGTGCCGACCGCGGCCAGGTGCGCCGGATCATCCGTCGCCAGGGGCTCATGCTCGGCGTCCTCGCCTCGGCCACGGGTCTCGCCGCCGGCGGCGCCGCGTGTGCCCTGGGCACGGCGCTGCTGCGCAATTTCGTGGACCTCGGCCCCGTCAAGATCTCTCTGCTGCCGAACTGGATCACTTTCATCCTTGCCGGCCTCTTCGGGGCCCTGCTCACCCTGTGGGCGGTCCGTAAGCCCGCCAGGGCGGCCGCCGCCGTGCCTCCGGTGACCGCACTCGCACAGAGCGGGTCCGCGACGCTTCCCGAGCCGGGCCGCAAGGCCGTGCGCCAGATCTTCTCCGTGCTGCTCCTGCTCTTCGGCGTCTACATGCTCACCTTCGGCGCGTTCGGCGGTTCCCTGGCGCTGCTCGATGTGACCGTCGGTGCCATCTGCAGCTTCTTCGCAGTGCTCAGGTTCGCCCAGCACCTGCTGCCACCCCTGGTCGGCGTCCTGGGTATCCCGGCCCGCCGGTGGCTCGGCACGACCGGCAAGCTGGCTGCGCAGCAGCTGAGGTCGAACGCGCGCCGCACGAGTGCCGCCGCCTCCGCGATGCTCGTCGGCGTCACCGTCGCCGTCTCGGCGGTGACCGCGATCGGCGCCACCAAGGGCGCCACGGAGTCCATGCTGTCGTCGGGGCTGCCCGCCGTCTTCACACTGAACACCACGGACAACAAGGTGCCTGCCGGCGCCGTGGAATCCCTGCGCAGGCAACCGGAGTTGGCCGTCACCCCGGTCCGTGCCGCAAGCCTCACCGTTGACGGACACAAGAGTCTGGTCATCGCCGCCGACCCCGCACAGCTCAAGGAGGACGCTGAGGGTGTTTCCGCGGCACGCTCGCTGAGAGACGGTCAGGCCCTGACCACCACCGGGCGCGGCTCGGTCACGGTGGCCGGTACCCGCCTCGCAGCCGAGTCCGGACACCCCTCCTTGCTGTTCACTCTGCTTCCCGGAGCAAAGGTGTACGTCACCGAAGCCACCCTCGACCGGCTCGCACCGGGCGCGACGACCGTGGCCGCTGTGTGGCTGGACCCGGCGAGCGGCTCCGACCACGACACTGCCCGCAAGGCACTCGACCGGGCCCTGTCCGACTACCCGCACATCCGGGTCTCCGACGCTGCGGCCAACGTCGTCTCCATCCGCCACATGCTCGACCGGATGCTGCTCGTGGTGACCACCCTGCTCGGCTTCTCCATGGCCATCGCCGCCCTGGGAGTGGCCGCCACCCTGATGCTCGCGGTCGAGGAACGCACCCGCGAGTTCGGCATGCTGCGTGCCATCGGCATGTCGGGCAGGCAACTACGCGAGATGCTCACCCTGGAATCAGTACTGCTCGCGCTGACGGGCGCGGTCGCCGGCACCCTCCTCGGCCTGGTCTACGGAGTGCTGGCGGTCCGTTCGATCCTCGGCGGTTCGCCCATCGCCATCCTGACTTCGTCCGACGGCACAGCCCTGACGGTGCTCGGCATCCTCGCGGCCACCGTGTTCACCGGCATCGCGGCCTCGGTCCTGCCCGCCCGTCGGGTGCGCCGGATGGCGGTCGTCGACGCCCTGCACACGAGCGGGTGATACGCCGCCGTAAACCGCCCATCGCGGTCGCCGGCGGACATCGTGGCGGAGATCGTGGCCCCGGATCCCCTTGGGAGGTGTAGGCCCCTGCCGGCGCGGACGGCGGCCGGGATCCCGTACGTCCCCCGGGAACCCGGCCGCCGTCCGCGCCGACGGAACTATTCGGCCACGTAGGTGCAGCCCGTCCAGACGAACACCTGAAGCGTGTGGCCGTCCTGCCGGACGCGTTCCGCTGTCGGCTCGAAGTGCTCATAGCGGTTGCCGCAGAGCAGCTTGAGCGGGGAGGCCATGTCCGGCACATAGCGGACCCGCTCCTCGTTTGCGACGTAGGTGGTGGGGCCCCCACGAAGCAGTGCGTTCATTTCGTTCATCAGCATGGCCAACTGCCCTTCTCCGAGCCCGCTCGACTGCGTGGCGACCGATATTCGGGGTGACGATGTGCTGCAGGCCATTGGAGCAGGGGCGAAGCTCGGGAAATCCCTAAAGGGCCCCGGCTCCAGGAACACTGCCTCGGGTGTGGTTCACCTCGGCCGAGGCAGGCATCTGTGTCCGGCCTGCGGGACGGAGAGGCCCTCCGGGACCGGGAAAGTCTGGTCATTTCCCCGGGACTGAGGTGCGGTCACCCACTGCGGTGGTCCTGTCCGGGCGGCGCGCTCTAGTGTCGGGCCCTGCAGCGCCGTGAGCCACTGCTCCGCGCCGACGCC
Organism: Streptomyces sp. G7(2002); assembly: GCF_028870195.1. Classification (NCBI taxonomy): domain Bacteria; kingdom Bacillati; phylum Actinomycetota; class Actinomycetes; order Kitasatosporales; family Streptomycetaceae; genus Streptomyces; species Streptomyces sp. G7(2002). The sequence continues at coordinate 886,346 of NZ_CP102609.1, read as the reverse complement.
CAACGAGGCGCGCCCTCACCGAAGCAAGGACAGGAGACCCCGCGATGATCGACGAGTTACTGCCGGAGACGGTCTCCGCGGCGGAGATCTTCGGAGAACCGCCGGCCGCGGCGCTCCTGCCCGAGGAAGAGCCCCTAGTCTCCCGCGCGGTCGACAAGCGCACCCGCGAGTTCACGGCGGGCCGCTGGTGTGCCCGCCGGGCAATGGCTCAACTCGGCTCGCCGCCCGTACCGATCCTGCCGGGACCACGCGGGGAACCGCGCTGGCCGTCCGGGCTCGTCGGCGCCATCACCCACTGCGAGGGGTACGCCGCCGCGGTCGTCGCACGGTCCACGGAGGTGCTCGCCCTCGGTATCGACGCCGAGCCGGCGGAGCCGCTGCCGGACGGGGTCCTGGAAGCCGTGGCGCTGCCCGGGGAACGCGCCGGGCTTCCCCGGAACCCTTACGGCGCACCGCCGTTGTCCTGGGACCGGATGCTGTTCAGCGCCAAGGAGTCCGTGTACAAGGCGTGGTTCCCGATGACCGGGCGTCCGCTGGAATTCGAGGACGCGTTCCTTTCCTTCGACCCGTGCGACGGGACGTTCACCGCGCGGCTTCTGGTGTCCGGATGGCAGCTCGGCGATTCGGTACTGACCGGCTTCGAAGGACGCTGGGCCGTGCGGGCGGGCCTGGTCATGACCGCGGTCGTCGTCCACGCCGCCCCAGGGCGGGCGGGCGAGCCCGGCGCCCGGTGCCGCGGCACCGGCAGCGCCGTGACCGGCCGCCGCGGCACGGCCGGCGTGGACCGGAGCGGTCCGGGCACGGTGCGGGAGACCGCTCCCCGCGGCACACCGCGCAGAAGCCCTGCGGCCGGGACGTCACTTCGCGGTACTTCCGGGGCCGAAGAACCGGCCGAGGCCCCGCCGCCCGGACACCCCGACCTTGCGGTACACGGATGTCAGATGCTGCTCGACGGTGCGCTGGGTCACGAACAGCTCCTCGGCGATCTCCCGGTTGGTGCCACCGGCCGCGGCCATCCGCGCCACCTGGGCCTCGCTCGGGGTCAGCGACTCCACACCGCTCGATGTGACCCTGCGGGGACGGGCGCCGGTGGCCAGCAGCGCGTCATTGGCCTGGGCATGCAGCTGGGCCGCGCCGAGCGCATACGCAAGATCGAGCCCTTGACGCAGCGTCTCCCGCGCCGCCTCCGTGCGTCCGCACGCATGGAGGGTGGAGCCGTAGTCGACCAGCGTACGGGCCCGCTCGAGCCGCGCCGGAGAGCCGTCGAGGGCGGACAGCGCCTCCTCCAGCACGCCCAGCTTCCGTGCGCCGCTCTCCGTCGTTGCGAGGAGCCGCAGACCGGCGCCCAGCGCATCGGTCAGCTTCCCCTTCCGGGCTCGTTCCACGGCGTCCTCCGCGAGCTCCCGGGCAGCCGCCGGCGCGCCCAGGGCGAGGTGGGCACGGCCGGCCCAGAACCACCAGGACGACACGGCAGGACTCGTCCGCGTCCACAGGTGCTGCCGTCTGCCGGCCTCCAGGAGGTCCTCCAGCGCCCCCTTCGGATCCTGGTGGGTGAGCCGTAGCCGTCCCCTCGCGCACAGGAACTCGTTCCACTGCCAGGTGTCCAGGCTCGTCGAAGGGAAGGCCTGCGCGGCCGCCGCATCGGCGCCGGCGAGATCACCGGAGTCGATCAACGCATGGATCTGGGTCGCGACGGGCAGCGCCAGCGTGCGGCCCCAATGGCGGGGCGGCACCACGTTCAGTGCCGACCGCGTGGCCGCCAGCGCCTCGGACAGCGCCCCCAGTCGGTACTGCGCCTCGGCTCGCAGCGCCTGGCACAGGCCGTGCAGCAGCAGCCGCTGGCTCTGCCGGGTGATGCCCATGACCCGCTGGTAGGCGGCATCCGCCTCGTCCGGCAGTCCCGCGTACAGCAGCGCCGTCGCCGCCGTGGTCAGGAAGAACGGCGAGTCGACACCGGGCACGCTGCTCTCCAGCACCCGGCGGGCCGCGGCGGCCGACTCCTGCGCCCGGACCGCGCGCACCGAGCAGAGGCCGGCCCCCGCGGCGATCAGGGCCCGCTCACCGGGGGTGTCACCGGGCCGGCTGATGTCGAACGGATACTCCTGCAAGGTCACTGTGAAGCTCGTCAGGTCCTCGGCCGACGCCATCAGCCGCTGCCCCTCCAGAAGGCGCTGCAGATCGGCGTCGCGGACCGTCGGCGCCTCCTCGGAGAGCAGCCGCACCGCCTGGAGGGACTGCCCACTGCGGATCAGGCCGCTGGCCAGCGAGCTGAGCAGACGGAAGCGCAGCGGTGGCTCATGCACATGCTCCAGCGCCGCCTGCAGATGCCGGACACTCGCCTGCGGGTCCACGCCCGCCTCGGCCAGACCCAGCTCCACGAGGACCGGCGTGTCCTCGGGCGTGGGCCCCTCCGGGGGCAGACAGTGCCGCAGCAGATCCACCGCCAGTGCCGGGGCACCGCGGAACGACGCCTCCCGGGCGGCCTCCCGCAGCACGGTCACCGCCCAGTCCTCGGTGGCCGGCAGGGGAGTCATCAGCAGATGGCCGGCCACCTGCTCGGCACGCGCCCCCGCGTCCAGCAGCAGGCGGGCAGCGTGTCGGTGCGCCTGCGCGAGCTGTTCGGGTGGCAGGTCCGCCACGATGACTTCCCTGATCAGCCCGTGATTGAAGGACCATCTCCGGCCGTCGTCGACCTCCGAGACCAGTCCGTTGGACCGCAGCGCCCGCATCGCGGCGGAGTGCGTCGCGTCATCCAGCCCGGCCAGCCGTGCGCACACCTCCGGCAGAGCATCGTCGCCCATCACGGCCAGTGCGCGGGCCGCCGCCGCGGCGGACTCGGGCTGTTGCTGCAGGACCGACCGGACCGCTTCGTGGAAGAAGGCACCGTCGTGCGCGGTGACGTACGGCAGACCCTCGACGGTCGGCGGCCGGCCGCCGAGCCGCAGGACGCTCAGCAGGGAGTGGACGAGCAGGGGGTTGCCGCCGGTGATCGCCAGACAGGCTTCGTGGAACTCGTCGTCCGCCTCGTGGCCGAAGACGGTCTTCACCAGATGTCCGACACCTTGGTGGGTCAGCGGACCGGGTCGCAGCACCCGGCAGAGCGGCTGGCCCGCGATGTCACTGAGGAGTGCGGCGTCCGTCGCTTCGTCGCCGGTGCGCTGGGACAGCACCAGCAGGACGGGAAGGCCTTCGATCCGGCGCGCGAGGTGGGTCAGGAAGCGCAGGGACGCCATGTCGGCGCAGTGCGCATCGTCGACCACGATCACGAGCGGCGCCTCCGCCGCCAGATTGCAGGTGAACCAGTACAGCCCGTGCAGCACGGCGTACGACATGTCCTCGGTGGGGAGCAGGGCGTCGCCCGGCAGCTTCTCACCGCTGAGCGCCTGCGCGGCGGTACGGGCACTGCCGCTCAGCAGCCGGGTGAGCTGCGGTTCGTCGAGGGTGGCCAGCAGCGGTTCGAAGAGCTGGCGCACGACGCCGAACGGGAAGTCATGCTCCAGAGCGTCGCAGCGGGCCGTCAGCACATACAGACCGTCGGCAGGGAGCGCGGACACCAGCCTGTCCAGCAGCAGACTCTTCCCGATGCCGACGACGCCCTCCAGGAGCGCGATACCGCCTGATCCGGCGCGGGCGTCCTGCACGAGAGCGGTGAGGGAGGACATCTCCTCCTCGCGATTGGCGAGCGTCAACCGGTCCCGCCGGCATTCGAACGCCTCGGTGTATATCCCGTCGGTCATCGGGAGTCTCCTCTGCACGCACTGGCACCCGGCACGGTCGTTCCGGGCAGTCCGCCGCGGGCAGGGACACAGCATGCGGGCGGCCGTCGGCCGCCGTCCGGTCCGCTCCCGCGCAGGCTCCGCGTGGTACGCGGCGGCGTCCGTGCGCAGGGGAATGCTGCCTGTCCATTGCTGTCTCCTTGCCCTCTCCCCGTGGGGGCGCTCTCTCCAGCTTCTCCTATGTGCAGTGAACCGGAGACCTCCGGGGGTACCCGGGAGGCGAAGCTTCGGCGAAGACATCTCCCCGGGGGCGATATGGGCGCTGCGCCGGAGCACGACCACGCGACACCGCCGCACACGCAACATCGCCGCACCACGCGACACCGGCTCCGTGAGGAGAGGGGGACCGTCCTCACGGAGCCGGTTTGCGTGGTGCGGCGAAGGGGTGTCCCATCGGGGACGGCCGCTGTCCTGACGGTCGATCTGCAGCCCTATGAAGCCCGGGAGTTCGTCAGGCCCGGCACGGTCCGGGCGCCCGGGGTGGCCGACGGTGTGCGAGGTGCCGTGGCCTCGGGGCGGGCGGCTGTCGAGCGCCGTCGGGGGTCCGTCCGGCGGCCGCGGCTGCGCCGGCTGTCGGCGTCCTTCACGAACTCGGGGAGGACCCTGGGCGGCCAACTGCCGATGGTGAGCATCCCCATGGAGTGGGCCCGGGCGACCAACGCGGCGCGGTTGGGTGCCTTGAGCCGACGCAGCATCAGGCCGACGTGATACTCCACGCCTTGCCTACTGAGGTAGAGCCGGGCGGCCAGCTGCACCGTGGAGGCGCCGCTGGCGACGCCTTCGAGGATCTGTGCGTCGAGCTCGGTGAGCAGCTGCCTGCGGCCGGCCGGCGCGTCCTCCTGGCCGGTGAGCGAGGCCGACGCGTCGTCGGGCCGGACGACCACGACGAACGACGGAGCCTGTTCCGACTCGCTCCGCACCGCTATGCCGGTCAGTTCGCCCGAGAACGGCACCTCCTCGCCCCGGATCCCCACCATCCGTTCCACGAATCGTGTGCGTTGCCCCTCGGCCAGGCGGGCGAAGTGCCGGTTCAGCAGTCCGGGAGCGCTGGGGTGCAGAAGCGAGTAGAGGCTGCGTCCACAGGTTTCGGCGGAGTCCTGGCCGAACAGCCGGAAGAACTCCGCGTCGGCGGCCGTGATCGCCAGCGACTCATTGAGGCTCGCCATACATGCCTGTTGGTGGTCGAGCGGGCGCCGTCCCGCCCCGAGGGCGGGTTGGTCGGGCGCACGCGGGGTGTGGGGGGTCTGGGGGTGAGGGGGCGCCGCCGGCGGCATCGGGTCGGCGTATTGCTGGGATGTCAAGGGAGCTACCGTCTTTCTGCGGTCGACGCACCGGGAAATCCGACCGTCGAATGAGGCATTGGTCGTCCTCGCTCCATCCGTCCAAGGAGCGAAGTGCCTTTCTTGCATTGGTATTCCGCTGTTCAGACCCTAGGAACGCCGCATCCCGGGAGTCAACGCGACATGTGGCAAATAGCCAAACACTGTGGTGTCCCGGTGCGGTGGTTCGGTATCAATACGGTGCGGTAGCAATAACTCTTTGTCATGGCGGGATTGTTGAGAGAGGCCGGCGTCGCCATGCGACGCCGGCCTCTACTGCGGATGAGGGCGTGGAGTCAGTAAGGCGCCGCCGGGCCTGGCGAGTTGGGGGGCTCCCGGTCGAGTTCTCGCAATGCAGCGGAGAGATGCACTCGCCCTGGAATTGACATCTTGCGGTAGCAATTCGTCAGATGCTTTTCCACGGCACGGCACGTGATGTTCAGCTCGTTGGCGATCTTCTGGTTCGTCATCCCCGAGGTGGCCAGCTCGGCGACCTTCCGCTCCGCGGGGGTCAGTTGACCGCGTGCGCTCTCCGGGTCCGGTGGTGCCTCGGCGAGCAGCTCCTCCGCTCGCCGGGCCAGCCAGGGGGTGTCGCACTCGACCGCCTCCGCGTAGGCCCGGCGCAGCGCCGCGCGGCCATGGGCCTCGGCCGGTCCGAGGCGCTCGCCGAGGTCCAGCAGGGCCTGGCACAGCTCGAAGCGGTTGGCGGACAGTTGCAGTACGTCCACGGCCTCTCTCAGCACGTCGGTGCTGCCCGGGCCCTCGACCATGTGGCTGTACACGCGCAGCGCCCGGCCGAGCGGCCCCGGCGCCCCCCAGGCACGGGCCCATTCCACCTCCAGCGCACTCAGCTCCCTGGCCTGCTCGCGCTCGCCGAGGTGGAGGCGCAGAAATGCGGCGGCCGAGGCCCAGGGGAGCAGTGCCGGGTTGTGCCATCCGCACTGCTCAAGACGCCGTCCGGCGTCGAGGAAGTAGCCCAGCGCCGAGTCCAGGTCGCCCTTCCGCGCCGCGCTCTGCCCCTTCAGCATGGCCAGTCCGGACCACACATACGGCTCCTCCTCCGCCCGGTACTTGATGGCGAGCAGCCGGTCGGCGAGCTGGTGGTCCCCGGTGAGGATCGCGCACGTGGCGAGGGTCATCGACGACAGGGTGAAGACTTCCTCGTGCTTCGCCCCGGCGAGTTCGAAGGCGGCGAGCGCCTGCTTCTTGGCCACCGTCAGACGGCCGCGCGCCAGCGAGACGAGTGCCTGTTCGGTGCCGATCAGCGCCTGCTCCACGCGCGTCTGCCGCCCCACCGCGTTCTGCTGGACCGCGTCGAGCCAGGAACTCAGCTCCTCGACGGCGTCCGCGGCCACGAGGCTGGCCACCACCAGCGGCATGGTGGTGTGCACATGCGCGGGCAGGGCCGGTTCGCGCTCCAGGACACGCTTCGCGAGCTGTGCCACCTCATGGGCAGGCAGCGCGTTGGAGAACGTCGCGGCACCGATCAGCGGGGCGAGCAGCTCCCGCTCGGCCACGGTGCCGGTCTTCGGCTCGGGACCCAGAGCGACGAGACGGGCCACGGAGCCGGCCAGCTTCTCCGGATCCGGCAGCGTCGACTGCCGGATACGGGCCTCCAGGCGCAGCGCCAGCTCCCGTTCCGGTCCGTGCAGCCGGTCCTCGGGCCCCAGCGCGTCCGCCGCCTCCTGCAGCAGCTCGTGGACGGGCAGCAGGGTCGAGGAGAACGCGCTGGGCGCAAGCCGCACCACGGCCTGCGCGCGCCGTACGGGGCCGTCGCACAGCAGGACGGCCTGGGCGATGTGCCGCACGGAGGTGTACGGGGCGAAGCTGCGTTCCGACGTGGCCAGGTCGACCAGCAGTTCCGCCCTTTCCGCGTCCGGTGAACTGCCCATCAGGGCGCGTCGCAGATAGCGTGCGGCGACCTCGGGTGCGCCCCTGCCCTGCGCGGCGCGGGCCGCCGCGCGCAGCACCTCGGTGGCCCATGTGTAGGTCGGTGCGGTGAGGGCCATCAGATGCCTCGCCACCTGCTCGGGAGGCCGGCCGGACCGGTGCAGCAGCTCGGCCGCCAGCGCATGCATGGCGGTCCGTTCCTCCAGGGGTATGCCCTCCGCCACGGCTTCCTGCACGAGGGCGTGCACGTACCGGGGATGCTGTTCGCCGGTCGTCAGACCGAGATCCGTCAGCTTCCGCAGGGCATGGTCCCGCCCGGTGGAGTCCACCTCGGCCAGCTTGCTCAGCAGCTCCGGGTTCATGTCGTCCCCGAGCACGGCCATGGCCCGGGCAATCCTCCTGACCTGCTCCGCTTGCGCGTCCAGGCGCAGCAGCAGCCGGTGTTGCAGTGCGGCGGGCCGGAGTGCGGCGGCAGCCTCCGCGTTGTCCGCGACGGGCTGGAGGTCCCGGTGCGCGGCATCCGCCAGAAGGCAGTTGAGGATCAGGGGATTGCCGCCGGTGGCCCGGTGGCAGGCCGCGGCGAACACCCCGTCCGCTGCTTCGCCGTGATACCGGTGGATCAGCGCGTGAGTGTCCTGCCAAGCGAGGTTTCCCGGGCGCAGGATGTGCGTGGCGTGTTCGATGACCCCCTGGACCGCCGGATGTCCGGCAAGGTCGTCACCCTCGCGGACGGCACACACCAGCAGCACCGGCAGGCCGGCGAGCCGCCCGCTCAGGTGCCGCAGCCATTGGAGGGTGGCCAGGTCCGCCCACTGCAGTTCGTCGACGAGCAGCAGAACGGGCTGGTCGCGGGCCATGTTCTCGATGAGCGCGGTGAGGCTGTCCAGAACGGGCTGTGCAGGCACCGCACCGGCGGGCCGGCAGGCGTCGAGCGCGCTGCGCGCATGACTCGCGCTCCCCGCGGTCCATCGCGCCATCGCCTCCGGCGAAGCGTGCCGTAGCGCCGGTTCCAGGAGCTGGCGGGCCGCCCCCAGGGGGAAGTCCCGCTCCATCGGAGCCGCGTTCACCCGCAGGTGCAGGGCTCCCCGCGCCGCGCGGAGGGCGCCGATGCCGTCGAGGAGTGCTGATTTACCGACCCCCAACGGACCGGTGACCAGCACCAGAGCACCTCGCCCGCTTCCGAGGGCGGTGGCTGCCAGGTCGAGTTCCACCTCGCGGTCCAGCAACATCAGGTTCAGATCCCTTCAGACCGCGAGCTGTTGTGCAGCGGCGTGTGCCGAGGGTGTCGCACACTGTCCGGACAAGCGGGGAGCGGTACCGGGTATCTCCCGAACGCACCGCCGTCGGTGCTCGGCGCACAGGGCGCGTACTGCTACGGACATGCCGCCATGGGTGGCACCGGCGGAGGGGCAGGAAGCGCAAAAATCCGGCTGGGCAGTGCGGTCGAGGCAGCCTGTCGGGTTTCTGCCGCTTACGCCGAGCGCCCGGCGTGTATTGCAGCGAGCTGGTTTCTGTTGCTTCCTGTCGGCGCTCACCTTCCAACGGCAGTGTGATTCACAGGTATTTCGTCGTTCTCCGTGTTCAAGGTTGCCACATCGTTCTGTGAACCCCGCTCAGGGCCGCTGCATGATGCGCTGGGGCAGCAATCGATGGGAGTCCTCGCCGATCTCCGAAGGGCCGCAAGGAAATACTCGGCGGTAGCATCTCCGGGGAAAGGGATTTGACTGTGACAGGTATCCGTCATGAAATTTCTTGCGGGAGTCCGGGTTCGGTGCGGCTCCGAGCGGCGCAGGCACAGTGGATCGCACGGTGACGGCAAAGCAGGAATTCGCGGAGCGGCTGCCGAGTCGTAACGGTGTGACCAATGTACGCACGCATCTCAGGTGCACTGCGAGGTTCTTGAGGAGAATCTGAGGCTTCTCCTTATCCGGGGCCCACGGCTTGTGGCCGGGGGGAAGGCGTGTCGGTCCGGCCGCCGCATGGGGTGAACGGGCAGCCGGATCCGAACCCCTCCCTCATGCCTGTCCGCCTGTCTGACAAGTTCACGAGGCATCGTCGAACCCCAGGTGAGAGGTGTCAACCGGACCAACGGCCCTATCTGCGCCGCGGAAGGTCACGGATCGCATCGACGCAGGTCGTGGCCGGTTCCATGCCCCGGCGGTGATCGAGTTCGGCCACTCTTCTAGGGAAATACATAGAAGTGACCCATGGCCGTTGACGCCTCTCGCGCCGCGACCACAGGATGCGGGGCATGGCCGACCTGGACAGCGGGACAGCACGGGACAGCAGGGGCACCCTCCCGGTGCGTCAATGCGGAGGGAGGCCGTGCTGAGCGACCTGCGGGGCGCCATCGAACGAGGGGCGGCACGGAACGCCGGTCGCGAACGCGTCAGTTCCGGCTACGGGAGCGTCCTCATCCCCGCGACCAGGGTCCTGGCCTGCACATTCAGATAGTGACTGTACTTCAGCAGTTCATCTGCCTGACATAGCGTCACCCATCGGAAGTCCTCGGGCACCTCGGTCGGGAAGCCCTCGTCCACCTCGACGATCAGGTAGCGACTGCGGGCATGGCGGAAGCGGCCGCCCTCCTCCGACAGCACGGCATCGAACAGCGTCCGCTCCGGACCGCGGTCCAGCACGGCATCGAGATACCGGGGACGGTCCGCGGCAGGAAGATGGGCATAGCTCTCCGGAGTGCACTGCACAGTGGGCCCGAGCTCCACCACATCGAGGAAGCCCGGCTCGACCCGTGCGCTCAGCAGCGCATGCGGCACCCCGCCGATCCGCTTCACCAGCAGCGCGGCAATCCCCAGCCCGTGCGGTTCGAGCAGCGGCTGTGACCAGGCCGGGACCTCACGCCGGTGCGAGCTCACATCTACGGCGACGATGCTGAAGAAGAGCCCGCTCTCATGCGAGATGGCCTCGTCCGAGCGGCGCCAGCCCGCTGCCTCGCGCAGCGGCAGCGGCTCGGTGGTGATCTCGTGCCGGGCCCGTCGCGTCGTGACCCAGCTGCGGATCTCCGTATCGGAGTGCAGGCCGGCATTGGCCGTCGACGAACCCGCGCGCCAGTCGGGGATGCAGGACAGCACCGTACGGGCATCCATGTTCACCAGATCGGGATGGCGCAGCAGCGCACCGAGCTGGCCCAGCGTGACCCAGCAGAAGTCCTCGCCCGCCTCGACCTCGGGGCCCACCTCGACCACCATGTTGCGGTTGCGCTTGCGGAAGAACCACGACCCCTGCTCGGACTGGAGCACATCGGCCAGCACCCGGCGCGGATCGGGGTCGATGAAGCAGTCCATGTACGGCACGGCGGAACCGCCGTGCACCCGGGTGTAGTTGCTCTTGGTGGCCTGCACCGTGGGGGAGAGCTGCACCCCGTTGATGTTCCCCGGCTCCGGCTTGGCCTGCATCAGACAGTGCAGCACCCCGTCGATCTCGCGGACCGCGATGCCCAGCACACCGATCTCCGGCTGGTGGATGATCGGCTGGCACCACTCGCGGACCGGCCCGTAGTCGGAGCGGACCCGGATGCCCTCGATGGAGAAGAAGCGCCCGCTGTCATGCCGCAGATTCCCGCTTCCGGGAGCGAAGTTCCAGCCCCGCAGTTCCTCGAAGGCTATACGGCTGACCTTCAGCGCATGGGTACGCTGCCGCTCCTCGAACCACGCGTGGAACGCCTCGTTGCTCATCACCCCGCCGTCGGTGGCGAGCGCGGAGGCGGCCAGCCGGGAGGACAGTGCCACCGCCCGCCGGGAAGACAGTGCGGGGCCGGATGACCGCGACGGCTCCACTGTGCTGTCCAAATGCATTGCTGCACCCCTCCATGCTGATGTGTGTACGGCACCGGACGGCCGCCCTTTCCCCGCACAGCCTGCATCGGGGATTCCTGGCATTCACCTAGTTCTCCGCGCCTTGCCCCCGATGGCCGGGCGGGGCGGCCAGGGCACCGAAGCACCTGGGAATGGGGTTGCGGGGTCCGCTGCCGAAGGCTTGCGGCAGGCGGTCGCGCACTGCTGCGGAAGCCCTGCTCAGGGCGGTACGGAAGGACCTTCCGCCGCGCCTAGGAGTTCCCCTAGAGGTGGCCTTCGGCCCACCTTTGGGAGCCCGCCGCTGTGGAACGGTGAACGCAAGCCGGTGCCGCTTCGCGTAGGGAGTGCGATTGATGAACGGGTCGGAATCCGCGGGCTCCACGATTCCCTCGCCACACGGCGAGCCGATCGCGGTCATCGGCCTTTCCTGCCGCCTGCCCGGGGCCGCCGACCCCGACGCCCTCTGGCAACTCCTCCGCGACGGCAGAAGCGCCGTCACCGAGGCGCCGGCCGACCGCTGGACCGCCGAACTCCTGGCGCAGTCAGGGGTGTCCGAGCCGGCCCGGGGCGGCTTCCTCGACGAAGTCGCGTCCTTCGACGCCGCCTTCTTCGGCCTCTCACCGCGCGAGGCGCAATCGATGGACCCGCAGCAGAGGCTCGCCCTCGAACTCGGCTGGGAGGCCCTGGAGAACGCCCGCATCCGCCCCGAACGGCTCAACGGCCACCGGACCGGGGTGTACATCGGAGCCACCGTCGAGGACTACGCCGTACTCGTACACCAGCAGGGCCCCGCGGCACTCGACCACCACACTCCGACCGGCCTCAACCGCGGACTCATCGCCAACCGCATCTCCTACCACCTCGGTCTGCGCGGCCCCAGCATGACCCTGGACACCGCTCAGTCCTCGTCGCTCGTCGCGGTCCAGGCCGCATGCGACAGCCTGCGTCGCGGAGACTGCCACACCGCCCTGGCCGGCGGGGTGCACCTCAATCTCGCCCCCGAAAGCACCATCGCCATGTCCCGCTTCGGCGCACTCAGCCCGAGCGGCCTCTGCTACACCTTCGACGCCCGTGCCGATGGGTTCGTACGCGGCGAGGGAGGCGGCCTCGTCGTCCTCAAGCCGCTGGCCAGGGCACTGGCGGACGGTGACCATGTCCACTGCGTGATCCGCGGCGGAGCGGTCAACAACGATGGCGGCGGGCCCGGACTCACGACCCCGAACGCCGCCGCGCAGGAAGAGGTGGTGCGCCTGGCCTGCGAACGTGCCGGCATCCACCCCGGCGACATCGGCTATGTGGAGCTGCACGGCACCGGCACCAAGGTCGGCGACCCCATCGAGGCGGCGGCACTCGGCGCCGCTCTCGGCACCGACCCACGACGGAGCACCCCGCTGCCGGTGGGTTCGGTCAAGTCGAACATCGGCCACCTGGAAGGCGCCGCAGGAATCGCGGGACTGCTGAAGGTGGTGCTGTGCGTGGAGCACGGACACCTCGTGCCGAGCCTGAACTTCACCACACCCCACCCCGGCATTCCGCTCGACGCACTGAACCTGCGGGTACAGACGGAGTCTTGTGCATGGACGGCGCAGGAGGGCCGTCAACTCATCGCGGGTGTCTCGTCGTTCGGCATGGGCGGCACGAATGCGCATGTGATCGTCGAGCGGGCGGAGGAGCCCGAAGGTGCTGGGCCGGCTGACGTAGCGGCCTGTGCTCCGGCGTCGGGTGTGGGTGTGGGTGTGGGTGTGGTGGTGCCGTGGGTGCTGTCGGGTCGTTCTGCGGGTGCGTTGGCGGGGCAGGCGGAGCGGTTGATGTCGCGGGTGGCGGGTGCCGGCTGGTCGCCGGTTGATGTGGGTTGGTCGTTGGTGGCGTCGCGGTCGTCGTTCGAGCACCGGGCGGTCATCGTCGGGGCGGAGACCGGCGAACTGACCTCCGGGGCGCGCGCGGTGGCGGAGGAACGCCCCGATGCCGCAGTGACACTCGGCGAAGTGTCCGACCGCTCCGGCGGGCCGGTGTTTGTCTTCCCGGGGCAGGGGTCGCAGTGGCTGGGCATGGCGGTGGAGTTGCTGGATTCCTCGCCGGTGTTCGCTGAGCGGTTGGCGGAGTGTGAGGCGGCGTTGGAGCCGTTCACCGACTGGTCGTTGAGTGGTGTGCTGCGTGGGGCTGAGGGCGCACCGGGACCGGACCGGGTGGATGTGGTGCAGCCGGTGTTGTGGGCGGTGATGGTGTCGTTGGCGGAGGTCTGGCGCGCCCATGGAGTGGAGCCATCGGCGGTCATCGGCCACAGCCAGGGGGAGATCGCCGCGGCCTGTGTCGCCGGGGCGCTGAGTTTGGCGGACGGCGCCCGGATCGTGGCGCTGCGCAGCAAGGCGATCCGTGCCCTGTCGGGTCGTGGCGGCATGGTGTCGGTGGCGTTGCCCCGGCCCGAGACGGAGGAGCTGATCAAGGCATGGAACGGTCGGGTCTCGGTTGCGGCGGTCAATGGTCCGTCGTCGGTGGTGGTGTCCGGTGATGGTGATGTTCTGGGCCGGTTGGTGGCGGAGTGCCGGGAGCGTGGGGTGCGTGCGCGGCGGGTCGAGGTGGACTACGCCTCGCACTCGGCGCATGTGGAGTCGATCGAGGAGACGCTGAGGGAGGCCCTGGCGCCCATTACGCCGCGGGCTTCTTCCGTGCCGTTGTTGTCGACGGTGACGGGGGAGTGGCTGGACACGGCGGAGATGGATGCCGGGTATTGGTATGCGAATGTGCGGCGGACCGTGGAGTTCGCGCCTGCCGTCGAAGCCCTCCTCGCAGCCGGCCACCGCACGTTCGTGGAGGTCAGCCCGCATCCGGTGCTGACGATGCCGGTGCAGGAGACGGTTGAGGACGCGGATGCCGAGGCGGTGGTGGTGGGCACGCTGCGCCGTGGTGAGGGCGGGCTCGCCCGGTTCTACCTCTCACTGGGCGAGCTGTACGTGAACGGTGTGGACGTCGACTGGTCCCCGGCCTTCGCCGCCCATCGCCCCCAGCTCGTGGATCTGCCCACCTACGCCTTCCAGCGCGAGCGGCACTGGATCGAGCACACCGCCGAGCACACCGCCGAGCGCCCCCGCCGGACCGCTTCCCCTGAGCCGAGCCGGCCCGCCGATGCCACGTTCGCCGGCCCCGGGACGAGCCGGCCGACGCTCGATGTCGTACGGGGCAACGCTGCGGCAGTGCTCGGCCATCGGGAGCCCTCCGCGATCGACGCGGGCCGGACCTTCAAGGATCTGGGCTTCGACTCGGTCACCTCAGAGGAGCTGCGCCATCGGCTGAACCGGGTGCTCACGGTTCGGCTGCCGTCCACGGCGCTGTACAACCATCCTTCTCCCGCTCGGCTGGCCCGCCATCTCGACGCGGAATTCCTGGGCGCCAGCAACGCCGTGGAACCAGCGCACCGCCCGGCCATCGACCCCGATGAGCCGATCGCCATCGTCGCGATGGCCTGCCGCTACCCCGGTGGCGTACGGTCGCCCGAAGATCTCTGGCAGGTGCTGAGGGACCGAGTGGACGCGGTGTCGCCGTTCCCCACCGACCGGGGCTGGAACACCGACGGCCTGTACGACCCGAACCCCGAACGTTCGGGCACCAGTTACGTACGCGAGGGCGGTTTCCTGGATGCCGCGTCCTTCGACGCCGGGTTCTTCGGGATCTCGCCGCGCGAGGCCCTGGCGATGGACCCGCAGCAGAGGCTTCTCCTGGAGACCTCCTGGGAGGCGCTGGAACGGGCAGGTATCGACCCGGCGGGAATCCGCGGCAGTCTCACGGGTGTATTCGTCGGCGCCATGGCACAGGAGTACGGCCCCCGTCTCCACCAGGCGAGCCACCAGGTCGAGGGGCATGTCCTGACCGGGACGACCACGAGCGTCGCCTCCGGACGCATCGCCTACACGCTCGGTCTCGAAGGACCGGCCATCAGCGTGGACACGGCGTGCTCGTCATCCCTGGTGGCGCTGCATCTGGCGGCGCAGGCGCTGCGCGCAGGAGAGTGCACACTCGCGCTCGCCGGTGGGGCGACGGTGATGTCCCGGCCGGGAATGTTTGTGGAGTTCAGCCGGCAGCGGGGGCTCGCGCCCGACGGACGGTGCAAGCCGTTCGCCGCCGCCGCCGACGGCACGGCCTGGGGCGAGGGCGCCGGGATCCTGCTGCTGGAACGCCTGTCGGACGCCCGGCGCAACGGCCACCCGGTGCTGGCCGTGATGCGCGGCAGCGCCACCAATCAGGACGGCGCCTCGAACGGCCTCAGCGCCCCCAACGGGCCCTCGCAGGAGCGCGTGATCCGGGCCGCGCTCGCCGCTGCCGGGCTGCAGCCGTCCGAGGTCGACGCGGTCGAGGCGCACGGTACCGGGACGGCCCTCGGCGACCCCATCGAGGCCCAGGCGCTGCTCGCCACATACGGCAGTGACCGCGACGAGGACCGGCCGCTGTGGCTCGGCTCGCTCAAGTCCAACATCGGGCACACCCAGGCCGCCGCCGGGGTCGCGGGGGTCATCAAGGTGGTGCTCGCGCTGCAGCACGGCGTCCTGCCGGAAACCCTGCACCTCGATGCACCGTCCCCGCATGTGGACTGGTCGGCAGGCACGGTTCGCCTGCTCACCGCGGCGCAGCCGTGGGAGGAGAACGGGCAGGTGCGCCGGGCCGGTGTCTCGTCGTTCGGCATCAGCGGCACCAACGCGCATGTGATCGTGGAACAGCGTCCGCCGGAAGCCCCGCACGGGCCGGGCGGCGACGAAGAGCAGGGCGGCGACGAGGAGCAAAGCGGCGACGAGGAACAGGGCGGCGCGGGAAACGGGGACGGCGGGAGCGCTGACCAGCCGGTCGTGCCATGGGTCGTGCACGGCCGGACCCCCGACGCACTGCGCGCACAGGCAGCCGCGCTCGCCACGCATCTCGCCTCCCTCCCCGACGCCGCACCGTACGACGTGGCGCACTCCCTGCTCACGACCCGCACGGCACTGGAACACCGAGCGGTGCTCATCGGCGCCGACCGCGCCGCGCTGCTCACGGAGCTGCACGCCGTGACCAACGAGGACCCCGGCCCCCATACCGCCACCGGCTCCGTCCCCATCGCGCCCAAGCCAGGCGCAGTGTTCGTGTTCCCGGGTCAGGGGTCGCAGTGGCTGGGGATGGCGGTGGAGTTGTTGGATTCCTCGCCGGTGTTTGCGGGTCGGTTGGCGGAGTGTGGGGCGGCGTTGGAGCCGTTCACCGACTGGTCGTTGAGTGGTGTGTTGCGTGGGGTGGAGGGCGCGCCGGGTCTGGACCGGGTGGATGTGGTGCAGCCGGTGTTGTGGGCGGTGATGGTGTCGTTGGCGGAGGTCTGGCGCGCCCATGGTGTGGAGCCGTCGGCGGTCGTCGGTCACAGCCAGGGGGAGATCGCCGCGGCCTGCGTGGCCGGGGCGTTGAGCTTGGAGGACGGCGCCCGGGTGGTGGCGCTGCGCAGCAAGGCGATCCGTGCGTTGTCGGGGCGTGGCGGGATGGTGTCGGTGGCGCTGTCCTCGTCCGAGGTGTCGGACCTGATCAAGCCGTGGGGCGGTCGGGTTTCGGTTGCGGCGGTCAATGGCCCGTCGTCCGTGGTGGTCTCCGGTGACGCAGATGCGCTCGACGAGCTGATGGACAGGTGTCGGGAGCGCGGGGTGCGGGCTCGTCGGATCGAGGTGGATTACGCCTCGCATTCGGCTCATGTGGAGTCGATCCGCGAGGAGTTGCTTGAGGTCCTGGCGCCGGTCGCACCCCGGGAGTCGTCCGTGCCGTTGTTTTCGACGGTGAGGAGGCAACGGCTGGACACGGGGGAGATGGACGCCAGCTACTGGTATGCGAACCTGCGGCGGACCGTGGAGTTCGCGCCCGCCGTTGCGGCCCTCGTCGCGGCCGGTCACCGCACATTCGTGGAGGTCAGCCCGCATCCCGTGCTCACCGTGCCGCTTCAGGAAACCGTCGAGGACGCGGGCGCGGATGCGGTGGTGACGGGCACTCTCCGCCGGGACGACGGAGGCCTCGCCCGGCTCTACACCTCACTTGCTGAGCTGTATGCGCACGGTGTCGATGTCGACTGGTCCCCCGTGTTCGCCGACCGGCGCCCGCACCGGGTGGAGCTGCCGACGTATGCATTCCAGCGGCAGCGCTTCTGGCTGGAGCCGGATGCCCCGGCCGTGGCCGTATCCCCTGAGGAAGAGGCGTTCTGGACGGCCGTCGGGGACCAGGACGCAGAAGCGCTGGTGGGCACGCTCGGGCTGCCCGGCGTCGAGACCCTGAACGAGGTGCTTCCTGCGCTGTCGTCGTGGCACCGGAGTCGGCGGCAGCGCGACACGGCGGACGGCTGGCGCTATCGCATTGTGTGGCGGCCCCTCACCGAGCCGGCCGCCCGGCAACTCGACGGCAGCTGGCTCGTGGTGGTTCCGGACGGGTACGAGGACGATGTGCTGGTGCAGGGCGTCCGGAAAGCGTTGGAGGAAGCGGGCGCGCACACACACTCACTGACGGTGGACGACGGCGCCGAGCTCGCGGATCTGCTGCGCGCCGAGTCCGTTCCGTACGCCGGAGTGCTGTCACTCCTGGCCCTGGATGAACGGCCGGACCGTACTCACCCCTGTGTTCCCACCGGTCTTTCGCTCACCCTCGCACTGCTCCAGGCACTCGGAGACGCCGGGATCGGCGCCCCGCTGTGGTGCGTCACCCGAGGTGCGGTCGCCACCGGCAGCTCCACCGGCGAGGACGGTGCGCCGGTGAATCCCGACCAGGCCGGCGTCTGGGGGCTCGGCCGGGTCGCCGCGCTGGAGCACCCGGAGCGCTGGGGTGGCCTCATCGACATGCCCGGCCAGGCCGCTGGTCAGCCGGCGGTGGACGGCCGGCCAGCGGCGCTGGTGGCGCGGATCCTGGCAGCCGGTGACGACGAGGACCAGCTCGCTGTCCGCGGGGACGCCCTGTTCGGGCGGCGGCTGATTCCCGCACCGGTCGCCGGTGTGACGCCGCGGCGCTCCTGGCGCCCCCGCGGCACCGTCCTCGTCACCGGCGGCACCGGAGCGCTGGGCGCCCATATCGCCTGTTGGCTCGCTGCCCATGGCGCGGAACATCTCGTCCTCACCGGCCGCCGTGGCGCCGATGTCCCCGGCGTGGCCGCACTGTGCTCCGAACTCCGTGACCAGGGCGTCGAGGTCACCGTGGCGGGCTGCGACATCGGCGACCAGCAGGCGGTGGCGGACCTCGTGCGGCAGATCGAGCAGGACGGGGAACCGGTGCGGGCCGTGGTGCACGCCGCCGGTGTCAGCGCCCTCGGCTCGCTGGCGGCGGCCGGACCGGCAGACCTCGCGGCGGCGCTCGCGGGCAAGGTCGCCGGAGCCGACCATCTGTCCTCCGCACTCGATCCCGCACAACTCGACGCCGTCGTCTACTTCTCCTCCATCTCCGGCACCTGGGGAGTGGCCGATCACGGCGCGTACGCCGCCGCCAACGCGCTCCTCGACGCCCGTGCCGAACGCAGGCGGGTCGACGGGCTGCCGGTACTGTCGGTCGCCTGGGGCCCCTGGGCCGGCGGCGGCATGATCGCCGACTCGATTCACGAGCTACTGCGGCGTCGCGGAGTGCCCGTCATCGACCCGGACACCGCCCTCACCGCGCTCCAGCAGGGGCTCGACCACGACGAGACCTCGATCGCGGTCGCCGACGTGGACTGGCGGCGCTTCAACAGCGTCTTCACCTCGGTACGGCCCAGCCGCCTGCTCACGGAGATCCCGCAACTCGCGGCGGACGAGGACGGAGACGGACCCGGAGCCGACGGCAGCGGGACCGAGCGCGGCTCCGCCCGGTCGCCGCTCGCCGAGAAGCTGACCGGAGTCGATGTCCGGCAGCGCACCGCAGCACTGATGGATCTCGTCCGCGAACAGGTCGCCTCCGTGCTCGGTCACGACAAGACGGCCCCCGTGGACTCCGAACGCCCCTTCAAGGAGCTGGGCTTCGACTCGCTGACTGCCGTCGAGCTGCGCAACCGCCTGAGCCGGGCCACTGGCCTGCGGCTGCCCAGGACCGTCGTGTTCGACCATCCCAGCCCGGCAGCGCTCGCCGGCTACGTCGAGGCCCAACTGACCGGCGGGAAGGAACCCGCCGCGAAGCCGGCCACGTCGCCCGCCCTCGTGCCGCTCCCCGCGGACGACGACCCGATCGCCGTCGTGTCCATGGCCTGCCGTTATCCGGGGGGCGTGCAGTCGCCCGAGGACCTGTGGCGGCTGGTCCGGGACGGCGTCGACGCGATGTCCGCCTTCCCCACCGACCGCGGATGGGACCTGGACGGCATCTACGACCCCGATGCCGACCAGCCGGGCAGCAGCTACGTCCGGGAATCCGGATTCCTGGGCGACGCGGGTGACTTCGACGCCGAGTTCTTCGGGATCTCGCCGCGCGAGGCCCTGGCCATGGATCCGCAGCAGCGGCTTCTCCTGGAGACCTCGTGGGAGGTCTTCGAGCGTGCGGGCATCGACCCCAAGTCCCTGCGGGGCAGCGGGACCGGTGTCTATATGGGCGTCACCGACCAGGAGTACGGGAACCGCCTGCGCATGGCGGCCGCCGAGCAGATCGAGGGATATCTCGCGACCGGAGCGGCCGCGAGCGTCGCATCCGGCCGGGTCGCCTACACGCTCGGCCTGGAAGGTCCAGCCGTCACGGTCGACACGGCGTGCTCGTCGTCTCTGGTCGCCTTGCACATGGCGGTGCGAGCACTCCGCTCGGGGGAGTGCTCGCTCGCCGTAGCGGGAGCCGCGATGGTCATGGCTGATCCCGGACCGTTCCTCGGCTTCAGCCGGCAGCGGGGGCTGGCGCGGGACGGACGGTGCAAGCCGTTCTCGGCGGCGGCCGACGGCTTCGCACTCTCCGAGGGCGTCGGCGTACTGCTGGTGGAACGCCTCTCGGACGCCCGCCGCAACGGGCACCCGGTTATGGCGGTCGTCCGCGGGACGGCGATCAACCAGGACGGTGCGTCCAACGGCCTCACCGCACCCAACGGTCCCTCCCAGCAGCGGGTGATCCGGGCCGCGCTCGCCGATGCCCGACTGTCGGCCGGTGAGGTGGATGCCGTGGAGGCGCACGGTACGGGCACGTCGTTGGGCGATCCGATCGAGGCGCAGGCGCTGCTCGCCACGTACGGGCAGGAGCGGGAGGCGGACCGTCCGCTGTGGCTCGGCTCGGTCAAGTCGAACATCGGGCACACCCAGACCGTTTCCGGCGTGGCCGGTGTCATGAAGATGGTGCTCGCCATGCGGCACGCCGAGTTGCCGGCGACCCTGCATGTGGACGAACCGTCGCCGCATGTGGAGTGGTCGTCGGGTGCGGTGGAGCTGCTGACCGAGGCTCGGCCGTGGACGGCTGAAGAGGACCGTCCGCGCCGTGCCGGTATCTCGTCCTTCGGCATCAGCGGGACCAATGCGCATGTGATCGTCGAACAGGCGAAGTTGGCTGATGGAGGGGAGTCTCCTTCGTCGTCTTCGGCTTCCGGTGTGGGTGTGGTGGTGCCGTGGGTGGTGTCCGGGCGTTCTGCTGATGCGTTGGTGGCGCAGGCGGAGCGGTTGGCGTCGCGGGTGACGGGTGCCGGCTGGTCGCCGGTTGATGTGGGTTGGTCGTTGGTGGCTTCGCGGTCGTCGTTCGAGCACCGGGCGGTCGTCGTGGGCTCGGAGACCGATGAACTGGCCGAAAAGCTGAGGCAGTTGAGCCCCACGACTGCGGTGGGTGACCCGGGCAGGGCGGTGTTCGTCTTCCCGGGTCAGGGGTCGCAGTGGGTCGGTATGGCGATGGAGTTGCTGGATTCTTCGCCGGTGTTTGCGGGTCGGTTGGCGGAGTGTGAGGCGGCGTTGGAGCCGTTCACGGACTGGTCGCTGACTGCGGTGTTGCGTGGGGATGAGGGGGCGCCGGGTCTGGACCGGGTGGATGTGGTGCAGCCCGTTTTGTGGGCCGTGATGGTGTCGCTGGCGGAGGTTTGGCGGGCTCATGGAGTAGAGCCTGCGGCGGTTGTGGGGCACAGCCAGGGGGAGATCGCCGCGGCCTGCGTCGCAGGCGCCCTGAGCCTGGAGGATGGCGCCCGGGTGGTGGCGCTGCGCAGTAAGGCGATCCGTGCGTTGTCGGGCCGTGGCGGGATGGTGTCGGTGGCGCTGTCCTCGTCCGAGGTGTCGGACCTGATCGAGCCGTGGGGTGGTCGGGTTTCGGTGGCGGCGGTCAACGGCCCGTCGTCCGTGGTGGTCAGTGGGGATGCGGACGCGCTCGATGAGCTGATGGACGGGTGCAAGGAGCGCGAGGTCCGTGCGCGTCGCATCGAGGTGGACTACGCCTCGCATTCCGCCCATGTGGAGTCGATCGAGGAGACGCTGAGGGAGGTCCTGACGCCGGTCGCGCCCCGGAAGTCGTCCGTACCGCTGTTCTCCACGGTGACGGGGGAGTGGCTGGACACGGCGGAGATGGAAGCCGGGTACTGGTTCACCAACCTGCGGCGGACGGTGGAGTTCGCGCCCGCCATCGAAGCCCTCATCGCGGCCGGCCACCGCACCTTCGTGGAGGTCAGCCCGCATCCCGTACTCACCGTGCCACTTCAGGAAACCGTCGAGGCTGTGGGCGTGGAGGCGGTGGTGACGGGCACGCTGCGTCGTGACGACGGTGGTCTGTCGCGGCTCTACACCTCGCTCGGCGAGCTGTTCGTACACGGCGTGGACGTGGACTGGTCCCCGGCGTTTGCCGCGCATCGTCCGCAGCTCGTGGACCTGCCCACCTACGCCTTCCAGCGCCGCCGCTACTGGCTGGAGTCGGGGCGGTCGTCGGTGGCCGGTGCGGTCGATCCGGTGGATGCGCGGTTCTGGGACACGGTGGAGCGTGCGGATCTGGAGGGGCTGGCGGCGACGTTGGGTCTGGCGGATCCGGGGGCTTTGCGTGAGGTGTTGCCGGCGTTGTCGTCGTGGCGACAGGGCCGGCAGCGGCGGAGCACGGTCGACGGCTGGCGCTACCGGATCGTCTGGCGACCCCAACCCGAGCCGGAGGAAGCCGAGTTGGCCGGGCGCTGGTTGATCGTTGTGCCCGCCGGCCACCTGGACGATGACCTCGTGCAGGCGACCTCTCATGGTCTTGGCGACCGGGCCCGCATCATGCCCGTATCGGCCGCTGCCGACCGTGCGGAACTGGCGGCGCAGCTGGCGGCGCTGCGCGGAGATGCTGATGCCCCGCTGCATGTGGTGTCGCTGCTCGCGCTGGACGACCGGGACGCCGGCGGCCACCGGGGAGTGCCCAGCAGTCTGCTCAGCACTCTGGCCCTCACCCAGGCACTCGCCGACTCGGAGGTGAAGGCCCGCCTCTGGGCGGTCACCCAGGGAGCCGTCTCCACCGACGCCGCAGGGGGACTGGAAACCCAACAGGCGTCCGACCCGATACGCAACCCCGGCCAGGCTGCCCTCTGGGGTCTGGCCCGGGTCTTCGGCCTCGATCACCGTGAGCGCTGGGGCGGCCTGATCGATCTGCCGGGGACCCTGGACGAGCACGCGCTGCGCCGTTTCCTGGCCCTGCTCGGCGGTGACGGCGGCAGCCAGGACGAGTATGCCGTCCGCTCTTCCGGCGTCCATGTCCGGCGTATGGTGCGCGCACCCCTCGCCCCGTCGGCCGTGGCCGAGCCGTGGCAGCCGCGCGGCACGGTTCTCATCACCGGGGGCACCGGAGCCCTCGGCGCCCATGTGGCGCGGGCGCTCGCGGCCGGCGGTGCGGAGCACGTGGTACTCGCCGGCAGGCGCGGCCCGGACGCCCCCGGTGCATCCGAGTTGTCCGCCGAGCTGACCGCCCTCGGTACGCGCGTCACCGTGGCCGCATGCGATGTGACCGACCGGGCCGCGGTGGCCAAGCTGCTGGACTCGTTCACCGACGAGGCTCCGCTGACCGCCGTCGTGCACACCGCGGGCGTCGTCGGCGAGGCCCGTCCACTGGGCGAGACTTCCCTCGATGACGCCATGGCCGCCGTACACGCCAAGGTTTCCGGTGCCTGTCACCTCGACGAGTTGCTGGCGGATCACCCGCTGGACGCCTTCGTACTGTTCTCCTCCGGCGCCGGAGTGTGGGGCAACGGCGGCCAGGGACCCTACGCGGCGGCCAACGCCGCTCTTGACGCACTCGCCGAATGGCGCCGGGCACAGGGCCGCCCGGCCACCTCCATCGCCTGGGGTGCCTGGGCCGGAGGCGGCATGGTCGACGAGGCCGTGGCCGAGCAGCTGCGCCGCCGTGGTGTCCCCGCAATGGATCCCGGCCTGGCCGTACATGCGCTGCGGGAAGCCGTCGACCACGGGGAGACCACCCTCGTCGTCGCCGACATCCGATGGGACCGCTTCCTCCCCGCCTACACGGTGAGCGGGCCCCGTCCGCTTCTGGACGAGCTGCCGGACGTACGGCAACTGCTCGCCGGTCAGAAGGAGGAGCAGGCGGACGAGGCCGGTGAGAAGGGTTCGGAGCTGCCGGGCAGGCTGGCCGCGCTTCCGGAGGCCAAGCGCAAACGCATGCTCCTGGACCTCGTCCGCACCCATGCGTCCGCCGTACTGGGGCTCTCCTCGACCGACGCGGTCAGGCCCGCCCGGGCCTTCCGTGAGCTGGGCTTCGACTCACTGACCGGAGTGGAGCTGCGCAACCGGCTCAATGCGGTCACCGCGCTCATGCTCCCCGCCACTCTGGTCTTCGACCACCCCACACCGACCGCGCTCGCCGAGTATCTGCGGGACGAACTCCTGCCCCGGGAACCGCAACCGGAACCGCAGCTGGAACCGGAAGCAGGGGGAGGAACCCACGTGCTCCATGAACTGAAACAGGTCGCGAGCGCACTGCAAGCGGCCGGCGACGACGACACCCGGCGGGCGCTCACCGAGGGACTGCGCGGTCTGCTCGCCCAATGGGAAGGCCAGGCGCCACCACCGGCGACCGTCGATGACGAACTCGCGGAAGCGAGCGATGAGGACATGTTCGACCTGATCGACAGGGAACTCGGGACCGGCTGATCCGGAACGCACACCGACCGCCGGTTTCTTGAAGGGCTGACGCTACATGGACAACGAGGACAAGCTCCGCGACTACCTCAAGCGGGTCACCACGGACCTGCGGCAGACCCGCCGCAGGCTGCAGGAGGTGGAGTCGCGGGAGCACGATCCCATCGCGATCGTCGCCATGGCCTGCCGCCTTCCGGGAGGAGTGCGCTCCCCCGAAGAACTGTGGCGGCTGGTGGCCGAAGGCACCGACGCCATCGGGCCCATGCCGACCGATCGCGGCTGGGACGTGGAGAAGCTCTACGACCCGGACCCCGACCGGGCGGGCAGCAGCTATGTCCGACAGGGCGGCTTCCTCTACGACGCCCCGGAGTTCGACGCCGGATTCTTCGAGATCTCCCCGCGCGAGGCCCTCGCCATGGACCCGCAGCAGCGGCTTCTCCTGGAGACCTCCTGGGAGGTCTTCGAGCGTGCGGGCATCGACCCGACATCGGTACGCGGCAGCGAAGCCGGTGTCTTCGTCGGGTCGAGCAATCAGGGCTATGCCGCTTCCGCCGACGGGAGCACCACCCCGGAGGGCGTCGAGGGCCATCTGCTGACCGGAGGATCGGCAGCCGTCCTCTCCGGACGGCTCGCCTACAGCTTCGGCCTGGAGGGGCCGGCGGTCACCGTCGACACCATGTGCTCGTCCTCGCTGGTCGCCCTGCACCTGGCCGTCCAGGCGCTGCGGCACGGAGAGTGCGAGATGGCGCTCGCGTGCGGAGCGACCGTGATGTCCTCGGCACGGAACTTCGTGGAGTTCAGCCGTCAGCGAGGGCTCGCGCGGGACGGGCGGTGCAAGCCGTTCGCCGCGGCCGCCGACGGCACCGCGTGGGGCGAAGGTGTCGGCGTCCTGCTGCTGGAGCGCCTGTCGGAGGCCCGCCGCAGTGGCCATCCGGTGCTGGCGGTGATTCGCGGCAGCGCCACCAACCAGGACGGTGCGTCGAACGGCCTGACCGCGCCGAACGGGCCTTCGCAGCAGCGGGTGATCCGGGCCGCGCTGGCCAATGCCGGTCTGTCGCCCACCGAGGTGGACGCGGTGGAGGCGCACGGTACGGGCACCACGCTCGGCGATCCCATCGAGGCGCAGGCCTTGCTCGCCACGTACGGCAAGGACCGGGACGAGGACCGGCCGCTCTGGCTCGGCTCGTTCAAGTCCAACATCGGGCATACGCAAGCCGCCTCCGGCATCGCCGGAGTGATGAAGATGGTGCAGGCGATACGCCATGGCGTACTGCCGGCGACGCTCCATGTCGACATGCCGTCACCGCATGTGGACTGGTCGAAGGGGAACGTCCGTCTGCTCACCGACGAGACGGCGTGGCCCGAGACGGACGCGCCCCGGCGGGCCGGTGTGTCGTCATTCGGCGGCAGCGGCACCAACGCGCATGTCCTGCTCGAACAAGCGCCGGCGGAGGAACCCGCCGAACCCGCCGAACCCGCCGACGAACAGACCGCAGCCTCCCCCGCTCGGGACGCGGCGCCCGCCGCGCTGCCCTGGGTGGTTTCCGGGCGTTCCGCGACGGCCTTGCGTGCGCAGGCAGACCGACTGGCGTCGTGGGCGGATACCACCGGACAGTCGCCGGCGGACACGGGACATGCGCTGGTGGCTTCGCGTACGGCCCTGGAGCACCGGGCCGTGGTGGTGGGATCCGACCAGGACACGCTGGTCGCCGGACTGCGTGCCGTGGCTGAGGGCGAGACGCCCGCCGGTGCGGTGGTGGGCGATGCGGGAGCCCTGGAGGGCGACGCCGATGTGGTGTTCGTCTTTCCGGGGCAGGGGTCGCAGTGGGTGGGGATGGCGGTGGAGTTGTTGGACTCCTCGCCGGTCTTCGCGGCCCGGTTGGCGGAGTGTGAGGTGGCGTTGGAGCCGTTCACCGACTGGTCGCTACGCGAGGTGCTGCGTGCGTCCGAGGGATCCCCGGGCCTGGACCGGGTCGATGTGGTGCAGCCGGTGTTGTGGGCGGTGATGGTCTCGTTGGCGGAGGTGTGGCGGGCTCATGGTGTGGAGCCTGCTGCGGTGGTGGGGCACAGCCAGGGGGAGATCGCCGCGGCCTGTGTCGCCGGGGCGCTGACTCTGGAGGACGGCGCGCGGGTCGTGGCGCTGCGCAGCAAGGCGATCCGTGCGTTGTCGGGCCGTGGCGGGATGGTGTCCGTGGCCCTGTCCTCGTCCGAGGTCGCGGAGCTGATCGAGCCGTGGGACGGTCGGGTTTCGGTTGCGGCGGTCAACGGTCCGACATCCGTGGTGGTCTCCGGTGACGCGGACGCGCTCGATGAGCTGAGGGATGTGTGCCGGGAGCGCGGGATTCGTGCGCGTCGCATCGACGTGGATTACGCCTCGCACTCGGCTCATGTGGAGTCGATCCGCGAGGAGTTGCTTGAGGTTCTGGCACCGGTGGTGCCCAGGGCGCCCGAGGTGCCGTTCTTTTCGACGGTGACGGGGGAGTGGCTGGACACGGCGGAGATGGACGCCGGGTACTGGTTCACGAATCTGCGGCAGACGGTGCGGCTGGAGCCCGCGGTGCGTGCGCTGTTGGCGTCGGATCATCGGGTGTTCGTGGAGGTCAGTCCGCATCCGGTGCTGACGATGCCGGTGCAGGAGACCGCTGAGGCGGCGGGTGCGGATGCCGTGGTGACGGGGACCCTGCGCCGCAATGACGGTGGTCTGTCGCGCCTCTACACCTCCCTCGCCGAGCTGTATGTGAACGGCGTGGGGGTGGACTGGTCCCCAGTGTTCGCCGCTCCCCGGCCCGGGGTCGTCGAGCTGCCCACGTATGCGTTCCAGCGTCGGCATTACTGGCTGGAGTCGGGTCAGTCGTCGGTGGACGGTGCGGTCGATCCGGTGGATGCGCGGTTCTGGGAGTCGGTGGAGCGTGCGGATCTGGAGGGTCTGGCGGCGACGTTGGGACTGACGGATCCGGGGGCTTTGCGTGAGGTGTTGCCGGCGTTGTCGTCGTGGCGGCAGGGCCGGCAGCGGCGGAGCACGGTCGACGGCTGGCGCTACCGGATCGCTTGGCGGCCCCAACCCGAGTCGCAACAGGGCAAGTTGGAGGGCGTCTGGCTCGTCGTCGTGCCCGCCGGCCACCTGGACGACGGCCTCGTGCGGGCCACTCTCCAGGGCATGGGGGACAGCGGCGCCGAGACCGTGCTCCTCGTCCTGGAGGACTCGACCACCGACCGCCAAGGCGTGGCCGACCAGCTGCGCGACTCCCTCACGACCGGTGCCCCCAGCGGCGTTGTCTCCTTCCTCGCCCTGGACGAGCGGCCACTGACCGGGCACCCCGAGGTCACCGTGGGACTGGTCCAGTCCGTGGCCCTGATGCAGGCGCTGCTCGACGCCGCCGTGGAGGCTCCGCTGTGGCTGCTCACGACCGAGTCCGCCGCCACCGGTTTCACCGACGACGAGGTCCGGCATCCGCTCCAGGCAGCCGTCTGGGGCCTGGCCCGGGTGTTCGCCCTGGAGCACCCCAAGCTGTGGGGCGGCCTCGTCGACCTGCCTGCCGCACTGGACGACCACGGGGCGGCCCTGCTGTCCGGGGTCCTCGCCGCGGGAGGGGAAGAGGATCAGCTCGCCCTCCGCGGCTCCGCGCTCCTCAGCCGTCGGCTCACCCGGGCCCCTCTGGACGGCGGCGAGCCGGCCACCCCCTGGCGTACCAGTGGAACCGCGCTGGTCACCGGCGGTACCGGAGGCCTCGGTGCGCACACCGCCCGGCTGCTCGCCCGTAACGGCGCCGAGCATCTGGTGCTGACCAGCCGCCGTGGCCCGGACGCACCGGGCGCGGCCGAACTACGCGACGAACTCGCCGAGTTGGGGGCGCGAGTCACCATCGCCGCCTGCGATGTGACGGACGCCGACGCGCTGGCCGAGCTGGTCACCCAGGTCGAGGCCGACGGCCCGGCCATCCGCTCCGTCGTGCACACCGCCGGAGTCGGTCTGCTCGTGCCGCTCGCCGACACCACACTGGAGGAGTTCGCTGAGGGCGCTCGCGCCAAGCTGCTCGGTGCCCGCAACCTCGACGCGCTGTTCGACCGCGACGGACTGGACGCCTTCGTGCTCTACTCGTCCGTCGCCGGCACCTGGGGCAGCGGAGACCACGGTGCCTACGCCGCATCGAACGCCTACGTCGATGCGCTCGCGGCACACCGCCGCGCCCGCGGTCTGACGGGTACCTCGATCGCATGGGGCATCTGGAGCCCGGAGGGCGGCGGCATGGCCGTCGATGTCGTTCAGGAGCAACTGCGCTGGCGCGGTATCCCGTTCATGCCGGCGCTCCTGGCCGTGCTGGGACTCCAGCAGGCGCTCGACCACGATGAGACCTTCCTCGCCGTGGCGGACATCGACTGGGAACGCTTCGTCCCCGTCTTCACCGCCGCGCACCGCCGCCCGCTGCTGCACGAGATCCCCGAGGTGCTGCGGGCACTAGAGGCCGACGAGGTCAACACGGACGCCGCCGAGAGCACCTCCGAGGTGCTCCGCTCCCAGCTCGCCGGGCTGGTACCCGCCGAACGCGAGCGGCAGCTCTCCGACCTCGTACGCAAGCAGGTCGCGGCCGTGCTCGGATACGCGGACACGTCCGAGGTCGAGGTGGGCCGTGCCTTCCGTGAACTGGGCTTCGACTCCCTCACCGCGGTCGAGCTGCGCAACCGGCTCAACACAGCCACCGGACAGAAGCTCCCCGCCACCGTGGTCTTCGACCATCCGAACGTGAAGGCGCTCGCCGGGCATCTGGAGACCACCCTGGTCGGTGCCGGCGGCCCGCTGTCCGTACCGTCCGCCGCCGCGGACACCGCGGACACCGCGGCCCCCGTCGCACCCGCAGACGACGACCCGATCGCGATCGTGTCCATGGCTTGCCGCTATCCGGGAGGCGTACGGTCGCCCGAGGACCTGTGGCAGCTGGTGCGGGACCGGACGGATGCCATCTCGGAGTTCCCTGCCGACCGAGGCTGGGACCTCGATGGGCTCTACGACCCGGACCCGGACCGCACCGGTACCTGCTACGTCCGCGAAGGCGGATTCCTCGACGCAGCCGGTGACTTCGACGCCGAGTTCTTCGGGATCTCGCCGCGCGAGGCCCTCGCCATGGACCCGCAGCAGCGGCTTCTCCTGGAGACCTCCTGGGAGGCGATCGAGCGCGGTGGCATCGACCCCGGATCCCTGCGCGGCACCCCGACCGGCGTCTTTTTCGGAGCCGCCTACCAGGGATACGGCAACGGCGAGGCCCCGGAAGGGCTGGAGGGGCACCTCATCACCGGAACGGTGACCAGCATCGCCTCCGGCCGTATCTCCTACACGCTCGGACTGGAAGGCCCCGCGATAACGCTGGACACGGGCTGTTCGTCCTCGCTGGTGTCGCTGCATCTGGCCGTACAGGCGCTTCGCTCGGGTGAATGCTCCCTGGCGATCGCCGGCGCCGCGGCGGTGATGAGCGAACCGATCGGTCTCGTGGGCTTCAGCCGTCAGCGGGGGCTGGCGCGCGACGGCCGGTGCAAGCCGTTCTCGGCGGCGGCCGACGGTATGGGCATGGCCGAGGGCGTCGGCGTGCTGCTGGTGGAACGCCTGTCGGACGCCCACCGCAACGGGCACCCGGTGCTGGCGGTCGTCCGCGGAACGGCGATCAACCAGGACGGTGCCTCCAACGGCCTCACCGCCCCCAACGGCCTCTCCCAGCAGCGGGTGATCCGGGCCGCCCTGGCCGATGCCGGTCTGTCGGCCGGTGAGGTGGATGCGGTGGAGGCGCACGGCACGGGCACGTCGCTGGGCGATCCGATCGAGGCGCAGGCGTTGCTGGCCACCTACGGGCAGGAGCGGGAGGCGGACCGGCCGCTGTGGCTCGGCTCGGTCAAGTCGAACATCGGGCACAGCCAGGCAGCCTCCGGCATGGCCGGGATCATGAAGATGGTGCAGGCGCTACGCCACGGCGAGATGCCGGCGACGCTCCACGCCGATGAGCCGTCGCCACACGTGGAGTGGCCGTCGGGCGCGGTGGAGCTGCTGACCGAGGCCCGGCCGTGGACGGTGGAGGACGACCGTCCGCGCCGCGCCGGTGTCTCGTCCTTCGGTGTGAGCGGGACCAATGCGCATGTGATCGTCGAGCAGGCGGAGGAGTCCGAAGGTGCTGGGCCGGCTGATGTAGAGGCCTGTGCTCCGGTGTCGGGTGTGGGTGTGGGTGTGGTGGTGGTGCCGTGGGTGCTGTCGGGTCGTTCTGCGGGTGCGTTGGCGGGGCAGGCGGAGCGGTTGGTGTCGCGGGTGGCGGGGTCTGGTCTGTCGCCGGTTGATGTGGGTTGGTCGTTGGTGGCGTCGCGGTCGTCGTTCGAGCACCGGGCGGTGGTCGTCGGATCGGAGATCGACGAACTGGCGTCAAAACTGGGGGAGTTGAGTCCAGCTGCTGCGGTGAGTGATCCGGGCAGGACGGTGTTCGTGTTCCCGGGGCAGGGGTCGCAGTGGGTGGGTATGGCGGTGGAGTTGTTTGATTCCTCGCCGGCGTTCGCTGAGCGGTTGGCGGAGTGTGGGGCGGCGTTGGAGCCGTTCACCGACTGGTCGTTGAGTGGTGTGTTGCGTGGGGTGGAGGGGGCGCCGGGTCTGGACCGGGTGGATGTGGTGCAGCCGGTGTTGTGGGCGGTGATGGTGTCGTTGGCGGAGGTCTGGCGCGCCCATGGTGTGGAGCCTTCGGCTGTCGTCGGCCATAGCCAAGGGGAGATTGCCGCGGCATGCGTCGCCGGAGCGTTGACTCTGGAGGATGGCGCGCGGGTCGTAGCCCTGCGCAGCAAGGCGATTCGTGCGCTGTCCGGGCATGGCGGGATGGTGTCCGTGGCCGTGCCCTCGTCCGAGGTCGCGGAGCTGATCGAGCCGTGGGACGGTCGGGTTTCGGTCGCGGCGGTCAACGGCCCGTCGTCCGTCGTGGTCTCCGGTGACGCAGATGCGCTGGACGAGCTGATGGAGGGCTGCCAGGAGCGCGAGATCAGCGCGCGTCGGATCGAGGTGGACTACGCGTCGCATTCGGCTCATGTGGAGTCGATCCGCGAGGAGTTGCTGGAGGTCCTGGCGCCCATCGTGCCCCGGGCTTCTTCCGTGCCGTTCTTTTCGACGGTGACGGGGGAGTGGCTGGACACGGCGGAGATGGACGCCGGGTACTGGTTCCGCAATCTGCGGCAGACGGTGCGGCTGGAGCCCGCGGTGCGTGAGCTGCTTGCGCTGGATCATCGGGTCTTCGTGGAGGTCAGCCCGCACCCCGTCCTGACGATGCCGCTTCAGGAAACCGTCGAGGCTGCCGGTGTGGAGGCGGTGGTGACGGGCACGCTGCGCCGGGACGACGGTGGTCTGTCGCGGCTCTACACCTCGCTCGGCGAGCTGTTCGTACACGGCGTGGACGTGGACTGGTCCCCGGCGTTTGCCGCGCATCGTCCGCAGCTCGTGGATCTGCCCACGTACGCCTTCCAGCACCGCCGCTACTGGCTCGAATCGCACAAGCCCGCAGCAGGGCCGGCCGCTTCGGGACTCGTCGACGCCGGATTCTGGGAGACCATCGAGCGCGAGGACGCGGACGCCCTCGCCGAGACGCTCGGGCTGTCCGACGACGGTGCGCTGCGTGAGGTCCTTCCCGCGCTCTCGCTGTGGCACAAGCAGCGGCAGCAGCGGAGCACGGTCGACGGGTGGCGCTACCGGATCGTCTGGAGGCCCCAACCGGAGCCCGAGCGCGCCAGCTTGGACGGTACATGGCTGGTCGTCCTACCCGACGGCCACCAGGACGCCCCCGTGGCCGAGGGGGTCGTCCGCGCACTTCGAGCGGGCGCCGCGGACATCAGGACCCTGACCGTCGGTGCGGAGGACGGCGACCGGGAACGACTGGCGGGCCGACTGCGCGACGAGGCCGGGACGGCGGCCGGGCCGGTCGCCGGGGTGCTCTCCCTGGTGGCTCTGGACGAGCAGCCGTGGGCCGCCACGGAGACCCTGCCGGCCGGGCTGGTCCTGATGACGTCGCTGCTGCAGGCGCTCGGTGACGCCGGGATCGACGCTCCGCTGTGGTGTGCGACCCGTGGCGCGGTGTCGGTGAACCGTGCCGATGCCCTCGACCACCCGGTGCAGGCCATGGCGTGGGGGCTGGGCCGGATCGCCGCCTTCGAATATCCGCAGCGGTGGGGCGGACTCATCGACCTGCCGGGCGAGTTGGACGACCGGGCCGGCCGACGACTGGTCGCGCTGCTGGCGCAGAACCCCGGCGAGGACCAGCTGGCGTTGCGTGGGTCCGGCGTCTTCACCCGCCGGATGCTGCGGTCGCTCCCGGGGGACCGGCCGGCCGGGGAGGGCTGGCGGCCGCGTGGCACCGTCCTGGTCACCGGTGGGACGGGCGCGTTGGGCGGGCACCTCGCCCGCTGGCTCGCCCGCAACGGCGCGGAGCATCTCGTACTCGTCAGCCGTAGGGGCACTGAGGCGCCGGGCGCCGCCGCACTCGTCGAGGAGCTGGCCGCGCTCGGAGCGCGGGCAACCGTGCGGGCGTGTGATGTCAGCGACCGGGCGGCGGTGACGGCACTCCTCGCGAGCCTGCCGGAGGAGCAGCCGCTGACCGCGGTGGTGCACACGGCAGGAGTCCTCGACGACGGGGTGATCGACCAGCTCACCCCGGACCGCGCCGAGACCGTGTGGGAGCCGAAGGCGGGGGCCGCGTTCGTCCTCCACGAGGCGACCCGGCACCTGGACCTGTCGGCGTTCATCCTGTTCTCCTCCATGGCGGGCACGCTCGGCGGGCCCGGCCAGGGCAGCTACGCGGCGGCGAACGCCTGTCTGGACGCGCTCGCCCTGCAGCGCCGCGCCGAGGGACTGCCCGCGACGTCGATCGCCTGGGGAGCCTGGGGCGGCGGCGGTCTGGTGGGAGAGGAACTGGCGCAGCGGCTCCGCCGTGACGGAGTGCCGCCGATGGATCCCGACCTGGCGGTCTCCGCCCTGCAGACGGCCCTGGACCAGGGCGAGACGTTCCTGGTCGTCGCGGACGTCGACTGGCGCAGGGCCACGGCCCGACGGGTTGCCGCGGTGAGTGAGCTGCCCGAGGTCCAGGCGTCGGTCGGCGACCGCACCGAGGAGTCCGCGGTGCGCGGTGACGCCGCGCCGCTCGTCGTACGGCTGCGGGATCTCGCGCCGGGGGACCGGCGTGCGGCGCTGCTGGACGACGTACGGGCCGCGGCCGCCGCCGTCCTCGGCCACGACCGGCCCGACGCGATCCCCGCCGACCGGGCGTTCCGTGAGCTGGGCTATGACTCGCTGACCGCCGTCGAGCTGCGCAACCGGCTTGCCGAGGCGACCGGTCTGCGGCTGCCGGTCACCCTGGTGTTCGATCATCCGACGGCGGCCGCGCTCACGGCGTTCCTCCACGACGGACTCTTCGGCGCGGAGCCGGAGAGCGCGGCCCCGGCCGCACCTGCCGTTCCGGTGGACGACGATCCCGTCGTCATCGTCGGGATGAGCTGCCGCTACCCGGGCCGGGCAGACTCCCCCGAGGAGCTGTGGCGGCTGGTCGACGAGGGCACCGACGCCGTCTCGGGCTTCCCCACCAACCGCGGCTGGGACATCGAGCGGCTCTACGACCCGGACCCCGACAAGCCGGGCACGTTCTACGCCCGCGACGGCGGGTTCCTCTACGACGCCGACCACTTCGACCCGGCGTTCTTCGGGATCTCACCGCGTGAGGCGGTCGCCATCGACCCTCAGCAGCGGCTCCTCCTGGAGACTTCCTGGGAGGCGATCGAACGGGCGGGCATCGACCCGGAGCTGCTCCGTGGCACGGCGGCCGGCGTCTTCGTCGGTTCGAATTACCACGACTACGGCTCCCGTGTGCGCACCGCTCCGGAGGGCATGGAGGGACATCTGGCGACGGGCAGCGCGAGCAGTGTCGCCTCCGGCCGTATCGCCTACACCTTCGGTCTGGAGGGACCGGCCGTCACGGTGGATACGGCGTGTTCGTCGTCGCTGGTCGCCCTGCATCTGGCGACCCAGGCCCTGCGGTCCGGGGAATGCACGCTCGCGCTGGCCGCCGGTGTGACGGTGATCTCGACCCCGCAGACCTTCATCGAATTCAGCAGGCAGCGGGCACTCGCTCCCGACGGCCGCTGCAAGGCGTTCTCGGCGGATGCCGACGGCGCCGGGTGGGCCGAGGGCGTCGGAGTCGTCCTGCTGGAGCGGCTGTCAGAGGCCCGCCGACGCGGGCACCCGGTGCTGGCCGTAGTCAAGGGCACGGCCGTCAACCAGGACGGCGCCTCCAACGGACTGACCGCGCCCAACGGGCCCTCCCAGCAGCGCGTCATCCGCCAGGCGTTGGCCAACGCGGGACTGTCCACGGGCGACATCGACGCCGTCGAGGCCCATGGGACCGGCACCCGGCTCGGCGACCCGATCGAGGCGCAGGCGCTCCTCGCCACCTACGGCCAGGAACGGCCCGCGGAACGCCCGTTGTGGCTCGGCTCGGTCAAGTCGAACATCGGCCACACCCAGGCCGCGGCCGGGGTCGCCGGAGTCATCAAAATGGTGCAGGCGATGCGGCACGGAGTGCTGCCGCGCACCCTCCACGCCGCGCAGCCGTCGCCGCACATCGACTGGTCGGCGGGGAACGTGCGGCTGCTGGGCGAGCCGCAGGAGTGGACACCGGGCGCCGGTCCGCGCCGGGCCGGTGTCTCCGCCTTCGGCATCAGCGGGACCAACGCGCATGTGATCCTGGAGGAGCCCGAGCCCGAGCCCGAGCTGGTGGTCGTCGAGTCCGACGTCACCCCACAGGGCCTTCAGCCGGAGACCGCGGGCGCGCCGACGGCCGTAGTCCCCTGGCTGCTGTCCGCCCGGGGTGCCCCGGCCCTGCGGGCCCAGGCCCGGCGGCTGGCGGAACACCTCGCCCGCAACCCCGAGCTCACCCCTGCCGATATCGCGCTGTCCCTGGCCACCTCGCGCACCGGATTCGAGGACCGGGCAGCCTTCCTCGGCCAGGACACCGGTGAACTGACCGCGGCACTCCGGGTGTTCGCCGACGGCCGGGAGCACCCACGGGTCGCTGTGGGCCGCGCCCGCCCCGGAAAGCTGGCCTTCCTCTTCCCGGGGCAGGGATCGCAGCGCGCCGGGACCGGACGGAGCCTCTACGCGACCCATGACGCCTTCGCCGACGCCCTGGACGCGGTCTGCGCACACCTGGACGGCCACCTCGACCGGCCCCTGCGCGAGGTGCTCTTCGCCCGGCCCGGCACACCCGAGGCGGACCTCCTCGACCGGACCGTCTACACCCAGGCCGGTCTTTTCGCCCTCGAAGTCGCCCTGTTCCGGCTGCTCGAAAGCTTCGGGGTGCACCCGGACCTGCTGCTCGGCCACTCGATCGGTGAACTGGCCGCCGCACATGTCGCCGGGGTGTTCTCCCTGGCGGACGCCTGCCGTCTGGTCGCCGCCCGCGGCCGGCTGATGCAGGCGCTGCCCGCCGGCGGAGCCATGGTGTCCGTCCATGCGGCGGAGGAGGACGTACTGCCGCTGCTCGCACCGTACGAGGGCAGGGTCGCGGTCGCCGCGGTCAACGGACCGGCCGCCACCGTCCTGAGCGGCGACGAGGACGCCGTCACCGAGGTCGCCGGGCACCTGGCCGCCGCGGGACACCGGACCAAGCGGCTGCGGGTCAGCCATGCCTTCCACTCGGCCCGCATGGACGCGATGCTTGACGAATTCGCCTCCGTGGCAGCGGAGTTGAGCTACCAGCCGCCGGGCATACCCGTCGTCTCGAACGTCACGGGCCGCCCGGCCACGGCCGAGGAGCTGTGCAGCCCCGACTACTGGGTGCGCCACGTACGGCAGGCGGTCCGCTTCCACGACGGGACCCGCACCCTGGAAGAGCTGGGCGCGCGGACACTTCTCGACCTCGGGTCCGGGGTGCTGACCGCCATGGCGGACGAGTGCCTGACCACGACGGACGGGATCTTCCTCGGTGCGCTGCTGCGCCGGGACACCGAGGAACCGGAGTCGCTCACCACCGCCCTCGCCCAGCTGCATCTGCGGGGCCACGGCCCGGACTGGGAGCGCTGCTTCGCGTCCTCGGGCGCCCGGCGGGTGCCGCTGCCGACCTACCCGTTCCAGCGGCAGCGGTACTGGCTGGAGGCCGCTGACCCGGCCGACGTCTCTGCCGTGGGGCTGGAGGCGGCCGGGCATCCGCTGCTCGGTGCGGCGGTGCCGCTCGCCGGTTCCGGCGGTGCCCTGTACACCGGGCTGCTCTCGGCGGGGCGTCAGCCGTGGCTGGCCGACCACGCCCTG
This sequence comes from Streptomyces sp. G7(2002), assembly GCF_028870195.1. Lineage (NCBI taxonomy): Bacteria > Bacillati > Actinomycetota > Actinomycetes > Kitasatosporales > Streptomycetaceae > Streptomyces > Streptomyces sp. G7(2002). Next base: position 850,253 of record NZ_CP102609.1, on the reverse strand, counting down.
GACGGCACGCTGCTGTTCCCCGGCACCGGGTTCGTGGAACTGGCGCTCCAGGCCTGCGCACGGACCGGCGCCGGCCACGTGGAGGAACTCACCCTGCAGGCCCCGCTGGTGGTCCCGGAGGACGGCACGGTGCAGCTTCAGGTCACCGTCGGGGAGGCGGACGACTCGGGCCGTCGCCCGCTGTCCGTGCACTCGCGCCCCGCGACCGGCACGGACGACGAGGAGCAGCCCTGGACCCGGCACGCCGAGGGCGCCCTCGCCGACGGCCGGCCCGGGACCGGGACGCACACCGACGGCCAGCCCGAGGCCGGGATGCCAGCCGACGGCCGGCCCGGGACCGGGACGCCCGCCGACCTCACCGCCTGGCCCCCGCCGGGTGCCGACCCGGTCGACATCTCCGACCTGTACGAGCGCACCGCCGCGAACGGCTTCGCCTACGGACCGGCCTTCCGCGGTCTGCACGCCGCCTGGCGCCGGGGCGAGGAAGTGTTCGCCGAGGTCACCCTGCCCGAGCAGTACCGCGACACCGGCTTCGTGCTGCATCCGGCGCTGCTGGACGCCGCGCTGCACACGGTCGCCCTGGCCGCACCCGACACCGAACGGGCCGTGCTGCCCTTCAGCTTCCGGGCGGTCACCGCGGCGGCCGCGGCCTGCCCGGACACCGTGCGGGTCCGTCTCGTCCGACAGGCCGACGACACCTATGGAGTGCAGCTGGCGGACGCCTCGGGCACCCCGCTCGCCGCGATACCGGCATGCGTCCTGCGGCCGGTCGACCCCGCGCAGCTGGCCGCCGCCGGACCGAAGCCGGCCGATCTGTACCGGATGGACTGGGCGGACCTGGCGCTGAGCGAACTTCCGGCCGAGCCGTATGCGGTCATCGGCACGGAGGTACCCCAGGTCCCCGGTGACCACAGCGCCCGGCACCCGGATCTGTCCGCGCTGACCGCGGCCGTCGACGCCGGGGCCGAGGTGCCCGCCACGGTCCTCATCGGCTGTCTGCCGGCCGAGGGCGATCCAGCCGAGGCCACCCGACGGGCCGTACACCACGCACTGGACCTGGCACAGGCCTGGCTCCGCGATGAGCGGTTCAGCGCCTCGCGGCTGGTCCTGTGCACCCGCAACGCCGTGGCGGACCGGGCGGGCGCGGCGGTTCCCGGACTGGCGCAGTCCGCCGTCTGGGGCCTCATCCGCACCGCCAAGGCCGAGAACCCGGGCCGCTTCGCCCTGCTCGACCACGACGGCACGGCACGGTCAGCGGCCGCGCTGCCCGCTGCCCTGGCGACCGGCGAACCCGAGATCGCCCTGCGCGAGGGCGGTGCCCGGGTGCCGCGTCTGGTGCGGGCCCGGGCGGCCGAGCCGTTCCGCGGCCTCGGCGCCGACGGCACGGTGCTGATCACCGGGGGCGGCGGCATGCTCGGCCGGCTCGTCGCCCGTCATCTGGTGGCGGCTCATGGCGTACGCAGTCTGCTGCTCGCCAGCCGTCGTGGGCGGACGGCGGAGGGGATGCCCGAACTGGAGAAGGAGCTGCGCGAATTGGGAGCCGAGGTCGACATCGCCGCCTGCGATCTCACCGACCGGGCCGACACCGCCCGGCTGCTCGCCTCCGTACCCGCCGAACGTCCGCTCAGCGCGGTGATCCACACCGCGGGCGTCCTCGACGACGGGGTGCTCGGCTCCCTGACCGCGGACCGTATGGACACCGTGCTGCGGACCAAGACCGATGCCGTACTCCACCTCGACGAGCTGACCCGCGACCTCGACCTGACGGCGTTCGTCCTGTTCTCCTCGCTCGCCGGGACCTTCGGCGGGGTCGGACAGGGCAACTACGCGGCGGCCAACGCGTTCCTCGATGCCTTCGCCCACACCCGGCGGGCCGCGGGCCGTCCCGCCGTCTCCCTCGCCTGGGGCCTGTGGGCCGAACGCAGCGGGATGACCACCAAGCTGGACGAGACCGACCTCCGCCGGATGGCCAGGGGCGGGGTGCGCCCCATGCCGTCGGACCAGGCACTGGCGCTGCTCGATGCCGCACTCGCCACGGGCGAGCCGTTCCTCGTCCCGGCCCGGCTCGATATGGCGGCGCTGCGGACCGCGTCCGGCGAAGTGCCCCCGCTGCTGCGGTCGTTGGCCGGTCCGCGGCCCCGTCCTTCGGCCGGCCGGCCGGGCCCCGCGCCTTCCGCCGAAGCCGATCAGCTCGGCACCCGCCTCGCCGCGCTGCCGGAGAGGGACCGGCGCCAGGCGGTGCTCGATGCCGTCCTGGGGCAGGCCGCGCTGGTGCTGGGCCATACCTCGGCCGACGCGATCGACCCCGAGCGCGGCTTCCTGGAGCTGGGCTTCGACTCGTTGACCGCCGTCGAGCTGCGCAACCGTCTCACCACCGTGACCGGGACCAGGCTGCCCGCGACCCTGCTGTTCGACTACCCGGAACCGGGCGGCCTCGCCGACCATCTGCTCGGCAGGCTGGGCCCGGTGGTGGAGCAGCGATCGGCCCACGGGGACCCCGCATCCGGCCCGCTCGACGCCTGGGAGGCACAGACCGAGCGGCTCATGGGCGACACGGCCGCCAGGGCCTCGCTGCGCAGTCGGCTGCAGGGACTCATGGACCGGCTCGACAGCCTCTCCGAGGACCCGGACGCCGGTCTGGAGAGCCGGCTGGACCAGGCATCGGACGACGAGCTGTTCGACTTCATCGAGCAGGAACTCGGCGGGTCATGACGGGCTGACCGCCCGCCCGCACACCGGCTCCGGCCGCCCACTGAGGCGCTGCCGGAGCCGGTGCGGTCCGGCAGCACCTCAGCGGGCGGGCCCAAGCCGTGGCCACCCCTTCCCGCAGGACACCCTGAGCCGGTGCCGGCGGGCTCCCGGGCATGCCGTCGAGGCCGCCGCAGCACGTCCTAGGGGTTCTCTTAGAGTCACCGGCCGACGGCGCTGATCGGCCGATCCACGCCCACAGAATGTGATCAGCGAATAGAGGATTCCAGCGTGGCGGCCGCCGGTGTGCGGCAGGCCGCCGGTCCGCCGAGCGGTCCGGGGAAGGGAGCTGAACTGTGAGCGAGGGAAAGCTCCGCGACTATCTGAAGCGGGTGACAGCGGATCTCCACCGCACCGGCAAGCGTCTGCGGGAGATGGAGACCCGCGAACGCGAGCCCATCGCGATCGTGGCCATGAGCTGCCGCTATCCCGGCGGAGTGCGCTCGCCGGAGGACCTCTGGCAGCTGGTCACCAACGGCACCGACGGCATCACGCCGTTCCCGGAGGACCGCGGCTGGCACGTGGACTCCCTCTACCACCCGGACCCCGCCCACCCCGGCACCTGCTACACCCGGGAAGGCGGCTTCCTCCACGACGCCGCCGACTTCGACCCGGACTTCTTCGCCATGTCGCCCCGCGAGGCGCTGGCGACCGACCCACAGCAGCGCCTGCTCCTCGAAACGTCCTGGGAGGCCTTCGAACGGGCAGGCCTGCGGCGGCAGACGCTCAAGGGCAGCCCCACCGGGGTCTTCGTCGGCGTCATGTACAACGACTACGGCTCGCGGTTCACCGAGCCGCCCGCCGGCCTCGAAGGACACCTCGGCAACGGCAGCGCCGCCAGCATCGCCTCCGGCCGGATCGCCTACACCTTCGGCCTCGAAGGCCCGGCGGTGACCGTCGACACCGCCTGCTCCTCCTCACTGGTCTCCCTGCATCTGGCCTGCAACGCGCTGCGCCAGGGGGAGTGCTCCCTCGCCCTCGCCGGCGGCGTGACGGTGATGTCCACCCCCGTCACCTTCCTGGAGTTCAGCCGCCAGCGCGGGCTGTCCGCCGACGGCCGCTGCAAGGCCTTCTCCGACGACTCCGACGGCACGGGCTGGGGCGAGGGCGCCGGCCTGCTCCTGCTCGAACGGCTCTCCGACGCCCGCCGCAACGGCCGTCGCATCCTCGGACTCGTACGGGGCACCGCCGTGAACCAGGACGGGGCGAGCAGCGGACTGACCGCCCCCAACGGACCGTCCCAGCAGCGGGTCATCCGCGCGGCGCTCACCGCCGCGGGACTGACCGCGTCCGACGTGGACGCCGTGGAGGCGCACGGCACCGGCACCACCCTCGGCGACCCCATCGAGGCGCAGGCGCTGCTGGCCACCTACGGCCAGGAACGGGAAGCCGGCCACCCGCTGTGGCTCGGCACGGTCAAATCCAACATCGGCCACACCCAGGCCGCGGCCGGTGTCGCCGGAGTCATCAAAATGGTGCAGGCGATGCGGCAGGGTGTGCTGCCCCGCACCTTGCACGCCGAGCGGCCCTCCACCCACGTCGACTGGAGCGAGGGCGATGTCCGGCTGCTCAGCGACGCCGTCGACTGGCCCGAGACCGACCGGCCACGGCGCGCCGGGGTCTCGGCCTTCGGGGTCAGCGGGACCAACGCCCACGCCGTGCTCGAACAGGCCCCGCCCGCCGAGACCGCGCCGCAGGCCCCCGGCACCGACGCGGCGGAGCCCGAACGGCCCGTGGAACACCCCGGCCAGGCGCCGCGGCCCGCCGCGCCGCTCCCGGTGGTGCCCTGGGTGCTCTCCGCCCGCAGCGAACCGGCCCTCAGGGCGCAGGCGGATCAACTGCTCGTCCACGCAGGTGAGTTGCCCGAGGCCGTCGGCATCGTGCAGATCGGCGCTTCGCTGGCCACCACCCGTACCGCCTTCGAGGAACGCGCGGTGGTGCTGGGTGAGAACCGCGAGGAGCTGCTGCAGCGACTCGCCCGGTTCGCGCAGGGCGACGACACCGCAGCCGTCCGGGGAGCGGCCGGCCGTGGCAAGACGGCTTTCCTCTTCGCGGGCCAGGGAGCCCAGCGCCTCGGGATGGGCCGTGACCTTCGCGAGGCGTTCCCCGTCTTCGCGGAGGCCTTCGACGAGATCTGCGCCCATCTCGACCCGGAGCTGCCCCAGCCGCTCGCTGACGTCGTCTTCGGGCGGGACGCGGCCGCGCTGGACCGGACCGGCTTCACCCAGCCCGCCCTGTTCGCCTTCGAGGTGGCACTCTTCCGGCTCGTCGAATCCTGGGGCCTCGTGCCCGATTTCCTGCTCGGCCACTCCATCGGGGAGCTGGCCGCCGCGCACGCCGCCGGTGTCCTCTCGCTCCCGGACGCCTGCCGGCTCGTGGCCGCCCGCGGCCGCCTGATGCAGGAACTGCCGCCCGGGGGCGCGATGTTCTCCCTCCGGGCCGCCGAGGCCGAGGTACTGCCGCTGCTGGCCGACGCCGGCGAACGGCTGAGCATCGCCGCCGTCAACGGGCCCCGGATGACCGTCGTGGCCGGCGACGAGGACGCACTCGCCCGGTTCGTCCCGCACTTCGAGCAGCAGGGCGGCAAGGCGAAACAACTCCGGGTCAGCCATGCCTTCCACTCCCCGCTGATGGACCCCATGCTCGCCGAATTCCGCGCGGTGGCAGAGGATGTGACCTACCATCAGCAAAATATCCCGGTCATCTCCAATGTGACCGGGGAGCCGGCCGCCGACCTGGGGACCGCCGACTACTGGGTGCGGCACGTACGAGAGGCCGTACGGTTCGCGGACGGCATCCGGGCACTGGAGCGGCGCGGCGTCACCCGCTTCCTCGAAATCGGCCCCGACGCCACCCTCACCGCCCTGGCCCAGGGTTGCCTCGACGCGGACACCGGCCACCTTCTCGTACCCGCCCTGCGCAAGGAGCGGGCCGAAACCCACAGCGTCCTCACTGCCCTGAGCGCGCTGCACACCCGCGGCGCGAGCCCCGACTGGGACCGGCTCTTCCCCGCCGCCGACCGTGTCGACCTGCCCACCTACGCCTTTCAACGCGAGCGCTACTGGCTGGCCCCTGAGGCGGCCACCGCGCACCGCAAGGGCGAACACCCCCTGCTTCCGACGGCCATCACGCTGGCGGACCGCGGCGCCGTCGTCTCCACCGGACGCCTCACACCCTCCGCACACCCCTGGCTCGCCGACCGGGCGGCCGACGGCCGTGTCCAGCTCCCCACGAGCGCCTACCTCGACCTCGCCCTGCACCTCGGCGCGGTCGCCGGCTGCGAGCACCTCGCCGAACTCAGGGTGGACGCCCCCCTCGTCCTGCCCGAGCGGTCCGCCGTCGACATCCAGGTGGTGCTCGACGCCGCCGGGGAACCGGATGGGCAGCGCACCCTCACCGTGCACGCCCGTCCCGCCGACCGGCCGGACGACGAGACTCCGTGGACCCGGCACGCCCACGGTGTGCTCACCGCGCAGCCGCCCCCACTTCCCGGCCACGACCTGCGGACCTGGCCGCCCGCCGACGCCCGGCCCGCCGACACGGCCCCCCTCCGCGCGGCGCGGGCGGACGACGCGGCGCCGCACGGCCTCCCGTCCGGCGGGCCGGGAAGCGTCTGGCGGCAGGGCGACACGGTGTTCACCGAGGCCGCACTGCCCGAGGAGTACCGCGGCGACGCGGCCCGGTTCGCCCTCCACCCGGCGCTGCTCGACGCCGTGCTCCAGGCGCTCCCGGCGGCGGGACACCCCGGCGCCGTCGCCGTGTCCTGGCGCGACTGCGTGCTGCACGCGGTGGCCGCGGAATCGGTGCGCGCCCGCCTCGCGCCCGCTGACGACGGCGGTCTGGACATCCACCTCACCGACGAACTCGGCGAACCGGTTGCCTCGTTCGGCTCCGTCACGCCCGTACCCGCCACCGAGTTCGGGCCGCCGCAGGACACCGACGGCCGCGACGATCTCTTCACCGTCGAGTGGACCGGGCTGCGGCTGCCCACCCCGCAGCAGCGGCCCTGCCGGGTCGCCGTCCTCGGCGCGGAAGGGGTCGGGGCCGAAGCGGAAGGGGCCGGGGCCGACGCGGACGAACCCACGTTCCACGGTGCACTGAGCGCGCTCGCCACGGCCGTGGAACAGGGCGCTGACGCCCCCGACCTCGTCGTCGTCCCCTGGCGGACCGCCGACGTGGCCCCGGCCGCCGAGTCCGGTGAACCGGCTGACGCCGTCCACACCTCGGTCGTGCACGCCCTGACACTGCTCCAGGCCTGGCTCCGCCTGCCAGGCCTCGCCGGCGCACGTCTGGTCTTCCTCACCCGGGGCGCCGTCGCCACCTCCCCGGACGAGACCGTCAAGGACCTGCCCGCCGCCGCGGTATGGGGCCTGGTGCGCTCGGCGCAGTCGGAGAACCCCGACCGCTTCCTGCTCGTGGACGTGGACGCCGACACCGAAACCGACGGCGACGGCGATGCCCTGCCCACCGCAGTGGTCAGCGCGGCCGTGGAGTCGGGGGAGACCCAGCTCGCCGTCCGCGCCGCGCGCATCCTGGCCCCTCGTCTGACCCGGCTTCCCCAGCCCTCCCGGACCACCGAGCACCCCACAGCCGCAGCCCGTTTCGACGCGTTCCGCACCGTTCTGGTGACCGGGGCCACCGGGACCGTGGGCGCCGCCGTGACCCGACACCTGGTGACCGGACACGGCGTACGGCATCTGCTGCTCGTCGGCCGACGCGGGGACGCCGCGCCCGGTGCCGTCCAACTGGCAGCAGAATTGCGTGAGTTGGGCGCACGGGTGACTCTCGCCGCCTGCGACGTCGCCGATCGCGCGGCCCTGGCCGACCTGCTGGCGACCCTCCCCGAAGCACACCCCTTGGGGGCGGTCGTGCACGCCGCAGGTGTGCTCGACGACGGGGTGGTCTCCTCCCTCACCCCCGAGCGGATGGCCACCGTCCTGCGCCCCAAGGCCGATGCCGCGGTCAACCTCGACCGGCTCACCCGGGACCTCGATCTCTCGGCCTTCGTCCTGTTCTCCTCGGCGGCCGCCACCTTCGGCGGTCCCGGCCAGGGCAACTACGCCGCCGGCAATGCCTTCCTGGAAGCGCTCGCCCACCGCCGCCGCGCCGAGGGCCACCCGGCCCTCGCCGTCGGCTGGGGAATGTGGGCGGAGCGCAGCGAGATGAGCGCCCGCCTGGACGAGACGGACCGGCGGCGGATGGACCGGGGCGGCGTCGGTGCGCTGTCCACCGAGGCGGCACTCGACCTGTTCGACCGCTGTCTGTCCCAGGGCCGGGCGGTACCGGTCCCGGTGCCGCTCGATGTCGCCGCGATCCGCAGGAGCGGCCCTGCGGTCGCCCCCCTGCTCCGGGAACTCGCCGGCCGTCCCGCCAAGCGGACCGCGGCCCCGGCGCGGGGACCGGGCACGGGCGCCGGGGCCTCGGCGGCCCAGGCGCTGGCCGCCCTGGCACCGGAAGAGCGCCACGCCCAGGTCCTCGACCTCGTACGCACCGAGATCGCCGCCGTCCTCGGCCACAGGGCGGCGGGCCGGGTCGACGCGGACCGGGCCTTCGAGGACCTCGGCCTGGACTCCCTGACCGCCCTCGAACTGCGCAATGCGCTCGGCCGCCGGACCGGACTCCGGTTGCCGGCCACCCTGGTCTTCGACCACCCCACGCCCTCGGCCGTCGCCACCTACCTGATAGCCGAACTGCTCGGCAATGACCGGGAGTTGACCGCAGCCGGGGCCGACGCCACGACAGCCGGTGAGCCCGTCGCCATCGTGGCGATGAGCTGCCGCTTCCCGGGCGGCATCCGGACACCGGACGCGTTCTGGGAGTTCCTGGCCGCCGGCGGCGACGCCATCGGGGAGTTCCCCGAAGACCGTGGCTGGGACACCGCGGCGCTGTACGACCCCGACCCGGAGCACGAGGGAACGACCTACACCCGCCGGGGCGGCTTCCTCACCGAAGTCGACCGCTTCGATGCCGGATTCTTCGGCGTCTCGCCCCGCGAGGCCCTCGCCATGGACCCGCAGCAGCGGATCCTGCTGGAGGTCTGCTGGGAGGCGTTCGAGCGGGCCGGTATCGACCCGCTGTCCCTGCGCGGCAGCCGTACGGGCGTCTACGCCGGCACCAACGGGCAGGACTACACCACCGTCCTGGGCAACGCCGCCGAGGTCGTGGGCGGATACCTGGGAACGGGCAACGCGGCGAGCGTGGTCTCCGGCCGGATCGCCTACTCCTTCGGCCTCGAAGGCCCGGCCGTCACCGTCGACACGGCATGCTCCTCCTCCCTCGTCGCCCTGCACTGGGCCGTACGCGCCCTCCAGTCGGGGGAGTGCTCGCTCGCCCTGGCGGGCGGTGTCACGGTGATGTCGACCCCTGCCGCGTTCCTGGAGTTCAGCCGCCAGCGCGGGCTGTCCGCCGACGGCCGCTGCAAGGCGTTCGCCGACGGTGCCGATGGCACCGGCTGGGGCGAGGGTGCAGGGATGCTGCTGGTCGAGCGGCTGTCCGACGCCCGGCGCAACGGACACCCGGTACTGGCCGTCATCCGCGGCAGCGCCATCAACTCCGACGGTGCGAGCAACGGCCTCACGGCGCCCAACGGCCCCTCCCAGCAACGGGTGATCAGGGCGGCGCTCGCCGACGCCCGGCTCACGGCCGGTGAGGTCGACGCCGTCGAAGCACATGGCACCGGCACCACCCTCGGCGACCCGATCGAGGCACAGGCGCTCCTCGCCACCTACGGCCAGGAGCGCCCCGCGGACCGGCCGCTCCGGCTCGGGTCGGTGAAGTCCAACATCGGGCACACCCAGGCCGCGTCCGGTGTGGCCGGAGTGATCAAAATGGTGCAGGCCATGCGCCACGGCCTGCTGCCGCGGACGCTGCACATCGATGCGCCCTCGTCCCACGTGGACTGGGCCGAAGGCGCCGTGGAACTGCTGGCCGCCCCCCTCCCGTGGCCCGATCACGGGCGCCCCCGCAGAGCCGGGGTCTCCTCCTTCGGCTTCAGCGGCACCAACGCGCACCTCATCCTCGAACAGGCCACCCCGGAACTCGAACCGGCCGCCCCGGAACCGGCCGAGCCCGCCGAACCGTCCGAGCCCGCCGAACCGGCGGACGGCACGCAGCCGGACACACAGGACGCCGCCGACGCCACCCCGCTGCCGGTCGTATGGCCGCTGTCCGCCCGCAGCCCCGAGGCGCTCCGCGCCCTGGCCACGGCCCTGCACACACACGCCGAACGCCACGAGGACCTGCCCGTCGCAGCCGTCGGCCACGCCCTGGCCACCACCCGCGCCTCCTTCGAGCACCGCGCGGTCGCCCACGGCACCGACCGTGCCACCCTGCTGTCCGCCCTGGACGGACTGGCCTCCGGCGAGGAGCCGGCCACCGGAGCCGCCCACGGCGTGGTCCGTCCCGGCGCATCCACCGCCTTCCTGTTCACCGGGCAGGGCGCACAACGGGCCGGAATGGGAAGGGAGTTGTACGAGGGCTTCCCGGTGTTCGCCCAGGCCCTCGACGAGGTCTGCGAGCACTTCGCCGACCCTCTCGACCGTCCGTTGCGCGACGTCATGTTCCACGACCCCGACGGTCTGCTCCACCGCACGGAGTACACCCAGCCCGCGCTCTTCGCCATGGAGACCGCCCTCCACCGCCTCGTGGAAAGCACCGGCCTGCGCGCCGACTACCTGCTGGGCCATTCCATCGGCGAGGTGACCGCCGCGCAGATCGCCGGGGTGTTCTCCCTGCCCGACGCCTGTGCCCTGGTCGCCGCCCGCGGCCGGCTCATGCAGGAGCTCCCGGAGACCGGCGCCATGGTCGCGCTCCAGGCGACGGAGGCCGAGGTGCTGCCGCTGCTCGACGGACTCGGTCAGCAGGTGTGCATCGCCGCCGTCAACGGCCCCGACTCCGTGGTGATCTCCGGCGACCGTCCCGCGGTGACCCGGATCGCCGAACGGCTGGCCGCCGACGGCCGCCGGACCAAACAGCTCCGGGTCAGCCATGCCTTCCACTCACCGCACATGGACCCGATGCTCGCCGCGTTCCGCACGGTCGCCGAGGCGCTCACCTACCACGAGCCGCGCATCCCCGTGGTGTCCAACCTGACCGGCGAGGTCGCCACCGAACTGGACCTCCCCGACTACTGGGTGCGCCAGGTGCGGGGCGCCGTCCGTTTCCACGACGGCATCCGCGGACTCGCCGAGCAGGGCGTACAGCGCTATGTCGAACTCGGCCCCGACGGCACCCTCTCCGCCATGGCCGCCGGCTGCCTGCCCCCCGACTCCACCGGCACGGCCGTCATCCCGCTGCTCCGCGACCGGACGTCCGAGTCCCGCTCGCTGCTGGACGGCCTCGCCCGCGCCCATGTCCACGGCGCGGACCTCGACTGGTCCGCCGTCGCCAACGCCCGCCCCGGACGCCCGGCCGTCACCGACCTGCCCACCTACCCCTTCCAGCGGCAGCGCTACTGGCCGACCCCGCGCGCCCTCGCCACCGCGGGAATCAGCCCGGCCGGCCACCCGCTGCTGAGCGCGGCCGTCGAACTCGCCGACGGCAGCCGCCTGTTCACCAGCCGGCTTTCGGTACGCGACCAGCCGTGGCTCGCCGACCACGCCCTCGCGGGCACCGCCGTCGTCCCCGGCACGGCCTTCCTCGAACTCGCGCTCCTGGCGGGCGACCGGGCCGACTGCCCCCACGTCGAGGACCTCACCCTGGTCAGCCCTCTCATCCTCCCCGAGCGGGACACGATGGACCTGCAGGCGGTCCTCGGCGCCGACGACGGCCAGGGCCGCCGGCCGTTCACCGTCCATGCCCGCCACGTCGACCCGGCCCCCGGAGAGCCCTGGACGCTGCACGCCACCGGTACCCTCTCCGCCGCCCACCCGGAGCCCACGGCACCAGCCCTGTCGGCATGGCCGCCCGTCGGCTCCGAGCCCCTCCCGGTCGAGGACCTCTATGAGCGACTGAGCGCGGGCGGGTTCGACTACGGACCGCTCTTCCAAGGACTGCGTGCCGCCTGGCGCCACGGCGACCAGGTACTCGCCGAGGTGACCCTGCCCCAGCCCGCACACCAGGACGCGGACCGCTTCGCGCTCCACCCGGCGCTGCTCGACGCCGCTCTGCACGCGTCCGCATTCCTGCCGACGGAGGACACCGAGAGCGGACGACTGCCCTTTTCCTGGCGCGGAGTGCGGCTCCACGCCACCGGGGCGAAGCAGCTGCGGGTCCGCTGCGACCTGTCCGCACCCGGCACCGTGGCCCTCACCCTCGCCGACGCGGAAGGCCGGCCCGTCGCCGACATCGAGGCACTGACGCTGCGCGAGATGTCCACCGACCGGATCGCGCTCTCCGCCCGGCCCTCCGATCCCCTCTACCACCTTGACTGGCCCGTGGCCCCTCTGCCCACGACGCCGCCCGAGGAGCCGGCCCGCCTCCTCGTCCTGGACAGCGAGGCCCTCGCCGCCGGCCTGGAGGGCGCGGGCCACACCGTGACCCGGCTGACCGGTCCGGCCGATCTCCACGAGACCGCCGGCACCGTCCTCGTGGAACTCCCCGCCGCCGACCCGCACGAGGCGGCGACCGGCGCACTCGCACTGGTCCAGCGGTGGCTGACGGACCCGCCCGCCACCGCCCGCCTCGTCTTCGTCACCCGGGCAGCCGTCGACGCCCCCGGCACCACCCACCACGATCCTGCCGCCGCCCCCATCTGGGGGCTGGTGCGCTCGGCGCAGTCCGAGCACCCCGGCCGGTTCGTCCTCGCCGACCTCGACGGCCAGGACACCTCGTACGCCGCGCTGCCCGCCGCGCTGGCCACCCACGAGCCCCAATTCGCCGTCCGCGGCGGCACCGTGCATCTGCCGAAGGTCGCCCCGGTCCACGCCGGCACCGCGTTGCGCGAGCCCGCCGACGGCACCTGCTGGCGCCTCGGCATGACCGGCAAGGGCACTCTCGATCACCTCACGCTCATGCCCCACGACGACGCCGCACGACCGCTGGGACGGGGCGAAGTGCGCATCGCGGTGCGGGCGGCCGGGGTGAACTTCCGCGATGTGCTGAACGTTCTCGGCATGTACCCGGGAGATGCGGGGGCCTTCGGTCTGGAGGGTGCGGGGGTGGTCACCGAGACGGGCCCCGATGTCCTCGGGTTCGCCCCGGGGGACCGGGTGATGGGGTTGTTCCCGTCCGCGTTCGGTCCGGTGGCGGTGGCTGATGAGCGGATGCTGGTACGGGTTCCGGAGGGCTGGTCCTTCGCGCAGGCGGCGTCCGCTCCGGTGGTCTTCCTGACGGCGTACTACGCACTGGCCGAGCTCGGTGACCTCCAGGCCGGCGAGTCGGTCCTCGTGCATGCCGCCGCGGGTGGTGTGGGCATGGCCGCCGTGCAGGTGGCGCGCCACTTGGGTGCAGAGGTCTTCGGCACCGCGAGCCCGGGGAAGTGGGACACCTTGCGGGAACTGGGTCTGGGCGAGGCGCGTATCGCTTCCTCGCGTGATCTGGACTTCGAGCGGTCGTTCCTCGAGGCGACCGGTGGCCGTGGTGTGGATCTGGTACTGGACTCCCTGGCAAAGGAGTTCGTCGACGCCTCGCTGCGACTGCTGCCCCGGGGCGGCCGTTTCCTGGAGATGGGCAAGACCGACATCCGTGAGCCGGAGCAGGTGGCCGCCGAGCACGAGGGCGTCCGCTACCAGGCCTTCGATCTGATCGAGGCCGGTCCGGACCGGATCCGGGAGATGTTCGCGCAGGTCCGTGAGCTGTTCGACCAAGGTGTGCTGAAGCCGTTGCCGGTGACCGCGTGGGACGTGCGGCGGGCTCCTGAGGCCTTCCGCCACCTCAGCCAGGCCAAGCACATCGGCAAGGTCGTACTGACGATGCCGGTTGCGCTCGATCCGGCCGGAACGGTACTGATCACTGGCGGGACGGGTGGTCTGGGTGCGCTGGTGGCCCGGCATCTGGTCGCCGAGCACGGCATACGCCATCTCCTGTTGGCCAGTCGTCGGGGCCCGCAGGCTCCCGGCGTGGACGCCCTGGTGGAGGAGCTGACGGGTCTGGGTGCCGAGGTCGAGGTCGCGGCGTGCGATGTGTCCGACCGCGAGGCGCTGAGCGGGCTGCTGGATTCGGTACCCAAGCAGCACCCCCTCACCGCCGTCGTGCACACCGCAGGCGTACTCGACGACACCGTAGTCACCTCGCTCACCCCGCAGCGGCTGTCCGCGGTCCTGCGCCCCAAGGCCGATGCGACGGTCCATCTGCATGAGCTCACCCGTGACGAGGACCTGGCGGCGTTCCTCGTCTTCTCCTCGACCGCCGGTGTGTTCGGCGCTCCCGGCCAGGCCAACTACGCCGCCGCCAACGCCTTTTGTGACACTTTCGCCGCCGGGCGCCGGGCCGCCGGGCTGCCCGCCACCTCGCTCGCCTGGGGGCCGTGGTCCCGGACGACGGGCATGACCAGCGGACTCACCGAAGCCGATCTGCACCGCATGGCACGCGCGGGCCTGCCCGCACTGCCCCCCGACCGCGGGCTCGCCCTCCACGACGCGGCGCTCGGCCGGCCCGAGGCGGCCCTGCTGCCGATGCTGGTCGACCGCCGCGCCCTGGGCTCGGGCGGGCCCGTACCACCGCTGCTGAGCGGCCTCCTGCCGACCGCACCTCGCCGGACGGCGGCCGCGGCTCCGGCGGCACCGGCCGGAACGGGCTCCGCCGAAACACTGACCCGCACGCTCGCCACCCTGAACCGCGACGAGGCGCACCATGCCGTGCTCGACGTGGTGTGCACCCAGGTCGCTGCCGTACTCGGTCATGCCTCCGCGGCCGAGGTCGGTGACCAGCAGTCGTTCAAGGACCTCGGCTTCGACTCGCTGACCGCGGTGGAGCTGCGCAACCGGCTCGGTACCGCGACCGGAGCCCTGCTGCCCGCCACGCTCGTCTTCGACCACCCCACGCCGCTGGCCCTCGCCGACCACCTGTGCGCGGAGCTCGCCCCCGGTCATCCCGCGGGGCAAGCCGCCGCACCGGAGGACGACGCAGCGGTACGTGAGGCCCTGGCCGCCATCCCCCTCGAACGCCTGCGGGCGGCCGGACTGCTCGATGACCTGCTGGCGCTGGCACAGCCGACGACGACCGGCACCGTCCGCGAGGGCGGCGTCGACTCCGCCCCCGCACCGGACGCCATCGAGAGCATGGAAGTCGACGACCTCGTGCGCCTCGCGTTCGGCGCAGCGGACGGCTGAGCACCGCCGCCACGACGCACCCCCACCTGACGAAGCCGGAATGATGGAGAGCTGACCAATGGCCACGTCCGCGGATCAGATCGTCGAAGCCCTCCGGGCCTCGCTGCGGGAGAACGACCGGCTGCGCAAACAGAATCAGCAGCTGGTCGACGCCGCCGGTGAACCCCTCGCCATCGTCGCCATGAGCTGCCGCTTCCCGGGCGGTGTGCAGACACCCGAGGAGTACTGGCAGCTGCTCGCCGGAGGCGTCGACGCGCTGTCGGAATTCCCCGCCGACCGCGGGTGGGACCTGAGCGCACTCGATGTGGCCACCACCCGCGGCGGCTTCGTCCACACCGCCGACGCCTTCGATCCACAGTTCTTCGGCATGAGCCCGCGCGAGGCGCTGGCCACCGACCCGCAGCAGCGGCTCCTCCTGGAGGTGTCCTGGGAGGCATTGGAGCGGGCGGGCATCGACCCGATGACGCTGCGCGGCAGCAGGACAGCCGTCTTCGCGGGCTGCAGCAATCAGGAGTACGGCGCCGGGCTGCGTGACAACGTCCCCGAGGGTGTCGCAGGGCACCTCCTCACCGGCACCACGGGAAGCGTCGTCTCGGGCCGGGTCGCCTACGCCCTCGGCCTCGAAGGTCCCGCCGTCACCGTCGACACCGCCTGCTCCTCCTCGCTGGTCACTCTGCACCTCGCCGCACAGTCCCTCCGGGCGGGCGAATGCGACCTCGCCCTTGCGGGCGGGGTCGCGATCATGTCCACCCCCGCCGCCTTCGTCGAGTTCGACCGGCAGGGCGGACTCGCCGGCGACGGCCGGTGCAAACCGTTCTCCGACGACGCCGACGGCACCGGCTGGGGCGAGGGCGCCGGGATGCTGCTCGTCGAACGGCTCTCCGACGCCCGCCGCAACGGCCACCCCGTGCTCGCTCTGCTCCGCGGCAGCGCCCTCAACCAGGACGGTGCCTCCAACGGCCTCACCGCCCCCAACGGCCCCGCCCAGCAACGGGTGATCCGCTCCGCGCTCACCGGCGCCGGGCTGACCTCCGCCGACGTGGACGCCGTCGAGGCACATGGAACCGGTACGACGCTGGGTGACCCGATCGAGGCACAGGCGCTGCTCGCCACCTACGGCCAGGACCGGTCGGCCGAACGGCCGTTGTGGCTGGGGTCGGTGAAGTCCAACATCGGGCACACCCAGGCGGCCGCGGGGGTGGCCGGTGTGATCAAGATGGTGCTGGCCCTCAGGCACGGTGTCCTGCCGCAGAGCCTGCACACCGCCCGGCCCTCCACCCACGTGGACTGGTCGGCGGGCCACGTCCGGCTGCTGACCGAGCCCGTGACCTGGCCGGACGCTTCCCGGCCGCGCCGCGCCGCCGTCTCGTCCTTCAGCATCAGCGGCACCAACGCGCACACCATCCTGGAACAGGCTCCGCAGGACCCGGCTCCCTCCCCGGACGACCGGGAACCGGCAGCTGAGGGCCGTGAACAGGCCGCGGAGGGCGGGGAACAGGCCGCGGAGGGCGGGAAGCAGGCCGCAGAGCGTCGGGAACAGGCCGTCGAAACAGCCCCGCACCCCACCGCGGCGGCTGGCCCTCCGCACATCCCGTGGGTGCTCTCCGCCCGCAGCGCGGAGGCCCTGCGCGCACAAGCCGGCCGTCTGCTGACGCACCTGGAAGCCCACCCCGACGCGGACCCGCAGGATCTGGCCTACTCGCTCGCCACCTCCCGGTCCGCCTTCGAACACCGTGCGGTGCTGCTCGGCACCGGCCCGGCCGAACTGCACGGCAAGCTGACCGCACTCGCCGAGGAGGGACCCGACGCCGCAGGCGCGGTCACCGGCTCCCCCCTCCGCGGAAAGACCGCGTTCCTGTTCACCGGGCAGGGCGCCCAGCGCCCCGGCATGGGCCGCGAGCTGTACGACACCTTCCCCGCCTTCGCCGAGGCCTTCGACGCCGCCTGTGAACACCTCGACCCGGAGCTCGAACGTCCGCTGCGCGCCCTCGCCTTCGGCGACCACGCGGCCCTGCTGGACCGGACCGGGTACACCCAGCCCGCGCTCTTCGCCTTCGAAGTGGCCCTCTTCCGGCTGCTGACCTCGTGGGGCATCGAGCCCGACATCGTGATGGGCCACTCGATCGGCGAACTGGCCGCCGCGCACTGCGCCGGTGTGCTGTCCCTTCCGGACGCCTGCCGGCTGGTGGCGGCCCGCGGCCGGCTGATGCAGGCACTCCCGCCCGGCGGAGCCATGGCCTCCCTCCAGGCAACCGAAGCCGAGGTGCTGCCGCTGCTGACGGACACCGCGGACCGGGTGAGCATCGCCGCGGTCAACGGCCCCGAGGCCACCGTCATCGCCGGCGACGAAGCCACCGTGGACACCCTCGCCGGCCACTTCAGGGACCTGGGACGCAAGGTGTCCCGACTGCGGGTCAGCCACGCCTTCCACTCGCCCCTCATGGACCCGATGCTGGAGGACCTGCGCGCCACCGCCCGCGACCTCACCTACCGGCAGCCGCAGATCCCCGTCGTCTCCAATGTCACCGGCCGCCTCGCCACCCCCGACGAACTCTGCCGCCCTGACTACTGGGTGGACCACGCCCGCCAGAGCGTCCGCTTCGCGGACGGCGTACGCGCCCTCGCCGAGCGCAACGTCACCCGGCTCGTCGAGCTCGGCCCCGACGCCACCCTGACCGCGCTGGCCGCGGCCTGCCTTCCCGACGGCGACCGACTGCTGACCCCCCTCCTCCGCAAGGACACCCCCGAGGCCGTAAGCCTGCTCACCGCGATCGGCAGACTCCACCTCTCCGGCGCCCCCCTCGACTGGGCCGCCCTGCTGCCCGGCGCGCGCCGCGTCGACCTCCCCACGTACGCGTTCCAGCGCACCCGCTACTGGCTCAACGCCACACCTCCCGACGACGCCCCCGGCAGCCGGCCGGCCGACTCCGCGTTCTGGACCGCCGTCGAGCAGCAGAACGTGCCGGAACTCGCCGACAGCCTCAGCCTCGACAGCTCCCTCCTCGAACCGGTCGTCCCCGCACTCGCCGCCTTCCACCGCGACCAGCAGCAGCACTCCACCGCCGAGACTTGGCGGTACGCGGAGCACTGGGAGCCGGTTGAGCCCCATGCCACCACGACCGCACCGGCCCACTGGCTGCTCGTCGTCCCCGCCGAGGGGCCGGAGGACCACCAGCCCCTCGTCGACGCCCTCACGACCGCACTCGCCGGACACGGCTCGACCGTCACCACCCTGAGCCTGCCGCCGGACGCCGACCACCTCGCGCAACGGATCGAGGAGGCACGCGACCGGGACCGCGACCCGGACGAGATCAACGTCCTCTCCCTCCTCGGCCTGGGCACCGCACGCGACCCCCACCACCCCGAGGCCCCCGCCGCCCTCATCCTGACCGGTGCGCTCATCCAGGCACTGCTCCGCGCCGACGCCCCCGTACGACTGTGGAGCGCGACCCGCGGCGCCGTCAGCATCGGCCGCTCCGACCGGCTCAGCGCCCCCGGTCAGGCCACTCTCTGGGGCCTCGGCCGCAGCGCAGCCATCGAACACCCCGACCACTGGACCGGCCTGATCGACCTGCCGGAACGGCTCGACGCACGTGCCCTGGACCGACTGTGCGCCGTGCTCCACAGCCCCGGCCACGACACCGGGAACGGCAAGGAGTTCGCCCTCCGCGCCTCCGGCCTCTTCGCCCGCAGACTGGTTCGGGCCCCCCGCCCCGAGCAGCCCGGCGGATCGACCGGCTGGGCCCCGGCCGGCACCACACTGATCACCGGAGGCACCGGCACCATCGGCTCCGCCCTCGCCCGCCGGCTGGCCCGCGAAGGCGCCGCACATCTGCTGCTCATCAGCAGGCGGGGCGCCGACGCCCCGGGCGCCCAGGACCTCGTCGCCGAACTTGCCACATACGGCGCCCGCTCCACCCTCGCCGCCTGCGACCCCGCAGACCGCGACGCACTGGAGCGGCTCCTCGCCTCCCTCCCCGACGACCAGCCCCTGACCAGCGTCTTCCACACCGCCGGCGTCCTCGACGACGGCACCCTCGCCACCATGGACGCCGAGCGGTTCGCCACCGTCCTGCGCCCCAAGACCGAGGCCGCCACCAACCTCCACGACCTGACTCGCGCCCACGACCTCACCGCGTTCGTCCTCTTCTCCTCCGTCGCGGGCACCCTCGGCGCGGCCGGACAGGCCAACTACGCGGCGGCCAACGCCGGCCTGGACGCCCTCGCCCAGCACCGGCGCGCCCACGGCCTGCCCGCGACCAGCATCGCCTGGGGCCCCTGGGCACACGAAGGCATGGCCGCCGACCCCACCCTGCGCGCGAAGCTCGGCCGCGCGGGCCTGCCGCCCATGGAGCCGGAAACCGCACTGGTCGCGCTGCACCAGGCACTCGGCCACGGCGAGACACACGTCGTCATCGCCGACATCGACTGGGACACCTTCCCCGCAGGCCGCAACGCGCTCTTCGGCAAACTGCCCGAAGCCGCCGCCCGGAACTCCGGCCAGGACACCGTGGCCGAAGGCGTCCGCAGCCTCCTCGCCACCCTGCGCACCCCCGCCGAACAGGAACAACACCTGCTCCGCCTGGTACGCCGGACCACCGCCACCGTGCTGGGATACCCGGCCTCCGAATCCGTCGGGACAACCCGCACTTTCCAGGAACTCGGCACCGACTCCCTCACCGCGGTCGAACTCCGCAACACCCTCTCCGCGGCCGTCTCGCTGCCCCTGTCCCCGACGCTCGTCTTCGACCATCCGACGCCGCTGGCACTGGCGCGTCATCTGCGCACCGAAATCCTGGGAGACCTCGGGGAGCAGCACACCGCCGCACCCGCGCACCCCGTAATGGCGGACGGGGAACCGATCGCCATCGTGGGCATGGCCTGCCGCTACCCCGGGGACGTACGGTCACCGGAGGACCTCTGGAAGCTGATCGCCGACGGCGGCGACGCCATCACGCCCTTCCCCGAGGACCGCGGCTGGAACCTCGACGCCGTCTACGACCCCGACTCCGGCTGTCCGGGCACCAGTTATGTGCGCGAGGGCGGATTCGTCCGCAGCGCCGGCGACTTCGACCCCGGCTTCTTCGGGATTTCGCCACGCGAGGCATTGGCCATGGACCCCCAGCAGCGGATGCTGCTGGAGATCTCCTGGGAAGCCGTGGAACGGGCCGGCCTCGCCCCGCTGTCGCTACGGGGCAGCCGCAGCGGACTCTTCGTGGGCTGCGGCTACCAGGGATACGGGTCGGGTGCCGGCGATATGCCCGACGACCTCCAGGGCCATCTGCTCACCGGAAGCTCCGGCGCGGTGGTGTCGGGCCGGGTGGCGTATGCGCTGGGCCTGGAGGGACCCGCCGTGACCGTGGACACGGCATGTTCGTCGTCGCTGGTCGCCCTGCATCTGGCGGTGCAGTCCTTGCGCACGGGCGACTGCGACCTCGCCCTCGCCGGCGGAGTGACCGTGATGTCCACACCGGGTGCGTTCATCGAGTTCAGCAGGCAGCGGGGCCTTGCCGCGGACGCCCGCTGCAAGGCGTTCGCGGAGACCGCGGACGGCACCGTCTGGGGCGAGGGCGCCGGCATCGTGCTGGTGGAGCGCCTCTCGGACGCCCGGCGCAACGGCCACCGGGTGCTGGCCGTCATACGCGGCAGCGCCATGAACCAGGACGGTGCGTCGAACGGCCTGACGGCACCGAACGGCCCCTCCCAGCAGCGGGTGATCCGGCAGGCACTGGCCGGCGCGGGGCTGTCGGCGTCGGACGTGGATGCGGTCGAGGGCCATGGGACGGGCACCACGCTGGGCGATCCGATCGAGGCACAGGCACTCCTGGCCACCTACGGCCAGGACCGTGAGCCGGACCGGCCGCTCTGGCTGGGTTCGGTGAAGTCGAACATCGGGCACACCCAGGTGGCAGCGGGTGTCGCGGGCGTCATCAAAATGGTGGAGGCCTTCCGGCACGGAGTCCTGCCACGGACGTTGCACGTGGACGAGCCGTCCTCCCACGTGGACTGGTCGGCGGGCCACGTCCGGCTGCTGACCGATGACGTGCGGTGGCCGGAGGGAGCCCGGCCCCGTCGGGCAGGTGTGTCGTCATTCGGCCTGAGCGGCACCAACGCACATGTCATCCTCGAACAGCCCCCTGCGGACGAACCGCAGGTCGCCATATCCCGGACACCCGCACCCGCACCGTCCCTTGTGCCCTGGGTGCTGTCCGGACGCAGCGAGGCGGCCCTGAGGGCGCAGGCCGCGCGCCTGTCGGAGCATCTGACGGACCGGCCCGAACTGGACCCGCGGGACGTAGGACTGTCGCTCGCCACGACCCGGTCGCCGTTCGAACACCGGGCCGTCGTGCTCGGCGAGGACAGGGAAACGCTGCTCGACCGCTTGAACGCGCTCGGCCGCGGCGAGCCGCAGGGGAAGGTCGTCGAAGGCCTGGCCACCTCCGAAGGCAGCCTTGCCTTTCTGTTCACCGGACAGGGGGCGCAACGGGTGCAAATGGGCCGGGAGTTGTACGAGGAATTCCCGGTGTTCGCGGAGGCGTTCGATGCGGTGTGCGCGCACTTCGACGGTGAGCTGGCATCGCCCCTGCGGAGTGTGGTGTTCGCCACCGACGGAGACTCGGAGTCAGACGCGGAGCCAGACGTGAAGTCGGACCTGGGGTCAGACGCGGAGGCAGACCTGGAGTCAGACTCGGAGTCAGACGCGGAGGCGCTGCATCGGACGGAGTTCACTCAGCCGGCGTTGTTCGCCGTTGAGGTGGCGCTGTTCCGGCTGGTGGAGTCCTTCGGAGTCCGTCCCGACTACCTGGTGGGCCACTCCATCGGCGAGTTGGCTGCTGCCCATGTGGCGGGCGTCCTGTCGCTGGCGGACGCCTGCCGTCTGGTGGCGGCGCGCGGTCGGTTGATGCAGGCGCTGCCGGCGGGTGGGGCGATGGTGTCTGTCCAGGCCACCGAGGCCGAGGTGCTGCCGCTGCTGGAGGGCCGTGAGCAGCGGGTGAGTATTGCCGCGGTGAACGGTCCGCAGGCAGTGGTGGTCTCGGGCGAGGAGTCCGTGGTCGCGGACATCGCCGGGCATTTCGAGTCCGAGGGCCGGAAGGTGAAGCGGCTCCAGGTCAGCCATGCCTTCCACTCTCCGCTGATGGAGCCGATGCTCGCGGAATTCCGGACCATCGCGGAGAGCGTGGCGTACGAGGAGCCCCGTATCCCGGTGGTCTCGAACGTGACCGGTGAACTCGCCACGGCAGAGGAATTGACCTCCCCCGACTACTGGGTGCGGCATGTCCGCGGCGCCGTCCGCTTCGCTGACGGCATCCGGTGGCTTGAGCAGCACGAGGTCACGCGGTTCCTGGAGATCGGCCCGGACGGCACCCTGACCGCCATGGCGCAGGGATGCCTCGACGGTCACACGGACCACCTCCTCGTGCCCGCCCTCCGCAAGGACCGTCCGGAGGTGACGGCGCTCCTCACCGCCCTCGGCCACGCCTATGCCCGCGGAGTCACCGTCGACTGGGCCACCCTCTTCGCAGGCACCGGCGCCCGCCAAACAGACCTGCCCACCTACGCCTTCCAACACCAGCGCTACTGGCTCGGGCTGGCCCACACCAACGCCACGAACCTCGGTTCGGCGGGGTTGCAGGCGGCCGAACACCCCCTGCTCGCCGCCACCATGACGCTCGCCGACTCCCACTCCGTCGTCTTCACCGGACGGCTCTCCATGCAGGACCACCCGTGGCTGGCGGATCATGTCGTCGACGGCTCCCTCCTCGTGCCCGGAACGGCCTTCCTGGAACTCGCACTCCGCGCCGCCGACCAGGCCGGCTGCGACCACGTCGAGTCGTTGACCGTCGAAGCCCCCCTGGTGCTCCCGGCACACGAAGCCGTCCAGCTGCAAATGCGCATCCAGGAGCCGGACCTGCACGGCGCCCGCACACTGACCCTCCACTCCTGCCGCATCGGGAGCACGGGTGTCGCGGAGGAACCATGGGTCCGGCATGCCACCGGCGTGCTCGGAGCAGGCGATCACCGCGAGACCTTTGACTTTGCCGTGTGGCCCCCGGAAGGAGCCCGGCCCGTCCCGACGGACGGTCTCTACGAGGCCTTCGCCGACGCCGGGATCGCCTATGGTCCCGCCTTCCGCGGGCTGCGCGCCGTATGGCGGCGTGACGGTGACCTCTTCGCCACAGTGGAGATCCCGGAAGTGGCGGGGGCCTCGTCATTCGGGCTGCACCCCGCACTGCTGGACACCGTCCTCCATGCGCTGGCGCTCGAAGCGGACGAGACCGACGAACTCGGACAGCAGCCGCTCTCCTGGCAGAACGTGAAGCTGTATGCCTTGGGAGCCACCGTGCTCCGGGCACGTATGTCGACGAGTGCGGACGGTGGGGTGTCGCTCCAGATGGCGGATGCCGTAGGACAACCGGTGGCGGAGATTGCTTCCCTCACCCGGCAGCCGATGACGGCGGAGCTGTTCAGCCGCGCCCGGCAGGGCGGCACCCACTCCGACGCGCTGTACCGCGTCGACTGGACCCGGGCGCCCGAGACCGCCGCGGAAGCCGTCGACCTCGTCGATCTCCACGACCTCGTTGGTCTCCACGACCTCATCGATCTCCACGACCTTGGCTCTGCACCGGGCGATGGCCTGCCGTCGTTCGTCGCGCTGCGGCTCGACACCGCCACCGGTGAATCCGCCGCGACTCCGGCGGCCGCGCGGGCCGCGACGTACCGCGCCCTGGCCTGCATACAGCAATGGACGGAATCCGAGCACTGCTCCGCCGCCCGCCTCGTGGTGGTGACCCGGAACGCCGTCCCGGCGGAACTCCAGCACCCGGACCCCGCACAGGCCACGGTCTGGGGCCTCGTCCGCGCCGCACGCGTCGAGCACCCCGACCGCTTCGTGCTGGTGGATGTGGACGGCACGGAAGCCTCGCTGGCAGCGCTGCCGACTGCCCTTGCCACAGGGGAGCCCGAACTCGCCCTGAGGGAGGGCACGGCCTATCTGCCGAGGCTGAGCATGAACATCAGGCGGGACGAGCTGTCGATGCCGTGCCTGCCGCAGGACGGATGGTGCCTCGAAACCGCTGACGAGGGCACGCTGGAAAGCCTGCGCCTGGTGCGGCGACCCGAGGCAGTGGACGAGCTGGAGACCGGCCAGGTGCGCATCGCGGTGCGGGCGGCCGGGGTGAACTTCCGCGATGTGCTGAACGTCCTCGGAACGTACCCGGGTGACGCGGGGACATTGGGCCTGGAAGGCGCCGGCGTGGTGACCGAGGCCGGCCCCGGTGTCCTTGGACTGGCGCCGGGTGACCGGGTGATGGGGTTGTTCCCGTCCGCGTTCGGTCCGGTGGCGGTGGCTGATGAGCGGATGCTGGTACGGGTTCCGGAGGGCTGGTCGTTCGCGCAGGCGGCGTCGGTTCCGGTCGTGTTCCTCACGGCGTATTACGCGCTGGTGGAGCTGGGTGGGGTGCAGGCGGGCGAGTCGGTGCTGGTGCATGCCGCGGCGGGTGGCGTCGGCATGGCCGCGGTGCAGCTGGCGCGGCATCTGGGCGCGGAGGTGTTCGGTACGGCGAGTCCGGGGAAGTGGGAGACGCTTCGGTCTTCGGGTCTGGACGAGGCGCATATCGCCTCGTCCCGTGATCTGGACTTCGAGCGGTCCTTCCTGGCGACGACCGCCGGCCGGGGCGTGGATGTGGTGCTGGATTCCCTGGCGCGGGAGTTCGTGGACGCCTCGCTGCGGTTGTTGCCGCGGGGCGGGCGGTTCCTGGAGATGGGCAAGACCGACGTCCGTGACCCGGAGAGGGTGGCGGCGGAGCATGAGGGCGTGCGGTACCGGGCGTTCGATCTGTTTGAGGCCGGTCCCGAGCGGATCGGGGAGATGCTGACCGCACTTGTCGGCCTCTTCGAGGAGGGTGTGCTGGAGCCGTTGCCTGTGACGGCGTGGGATGTGCGCAAGGCTCCTGAGGCGTTCCGGTTCCTGAGTCAGGCCCGGCATGTGGGCAAGGTTGTGCTGACCATGCCGGTGCCCCTCGATCCGGAGGGGACGGTGCTGATCACGGGTGGAACGGGTGGTCTGGGTGCGCTGGTGGCTCGGCATCTGGTCGCCGAGCACGGCATACGCCATCTCCTGTTGGCGAGTCGTCGGGGCCCGCAGGCTCCGGGTGTGGACGCCCTGGTGGATGAGTTGACGTGTCTGGGCGCTGAGGTCGAGGTCGTGGCGTGCGATGTGTCCGACCGCGAGGCGCTGAGCGGTCTGCTGGATGCGATACCGAAGCATCACCCCCTCACCGCCGTCGTGCACACCGCGGGCGTACTCGACGACGGCACGCTGTCCTCGCTGACGCCCGCTCGCATGGACGCGGTGCTGGCACCGAAGGCGGATGCGCTGCTGCTCCTGGACGAGCTGACGCGTGAAGAGGACCTGGCGGAGTTCATGGTGTTCTCGTCGGTGGCGGGAACATTCGGCAGCGCGGGCCAGGGCAACTATGCGGCGGCAAACGCATTTGTGGATGCCCTGGTGCACCGGCGTACTGGGTCGGGCTTCCCCGCGAGGTCGTTGGCGTGGGGTGCCTGGGCTCCGGGCGCGGGAATGACGGGCGAGCTCAGCGAAGCCGATCTGCAGCGCATGGCACGCGGCGGCATCACCCCCTTCACCGAGGAGCGGGGCGTGGAGGCTTTCGACGCCGCCCGCCATACCGCAGTGCCCGTGGTCGTTCCGGTCCAGCTGAATCACACGATGTTGCGAGAGCAGCATGCCGCCGGAGTCCTTCCTCCGCTCATGCGAGGTCTCCTGGGGAGGAGTACGCGTCGTACGGCTGTCTCCTCATCGGTTGAGATGACGCCGGCGGACGCCCTGCGGTCGCGGCTCTCCCCCTTGTCCCAGGACGAGCGGCGAGCAGCGGTCCTGGAACTCGTACGGACTCAGGCGGCACTGGTCCTGGGACACCCCGGCCCCGAAGCGATCGAGCCCACCCGCGACTTCCGGGGACTCGGTGTCGACTCACTCACCGCCGTGGAGCTGCGCAACCATCTTCAGGCGGCCACCGGACTGGCGATGCCCGCCACTTTGGTCTTCGACTACCCCACTCCGCTGAGGGTGGCTCGCCACCTGGAAGGCGAGTTGTCGGGTGGGGACGAAACGGTTGACGCGGGTGTCATGGCTCCCACGACCGCAGACGCCGCCGATCCGGATGAGCCGGTCGTGATTGTGGCGATGGGTTGTCGGTTCCCGGGTGGTGTGGGGTCGCCGGAGGAGTTGTGGGGGTTGCTGGCTGAGGGTGGGGACGGTGTGGTGCCGTTCCCGGTGGATCGTGGTTGGGATGTCGAAGGGCTGTATGACCCGGAGCCGGGTCGTCCGGGGAAGGTTTCCACGCGTGAGGGTGGGTTCTTGCCGGGGGTGGATGAGTTCGATCCGGGGTTCTTCGGGATTTCGCCGCGTGAGGCGGTGGCGATGGATCCGCAGCAGCGGTTGCTGTTGGAGGTGTCGTGGGAGGCGTTCGAGCGGGCGGGGATTCTTCCGGGTTCGCTTCGGGGGTCGCGTACGGGGGTGTTTGCGGGGACCAATGGCCAGGATTACACGGGGTTGTTGGTGGCGTCGGGTGAGGAGGATTTGGGGGGTTATATCGGCACGGGCAATGCGGCGAGTGTGGTGTCGGGGCGGTTGTCGTATGTGTTCGGCCTTGAGGGGCCTGCGGTGACGGTGGATACGGCGTGTTCGGCGTCGTTGGTGGCGTTGCATTTGGCGGTTCAGTCGTTGCGTGCGGGTGAGTGTGATCTGGCGTTGGCGGGTGGTGTGACGGTGATGTCGACGCCGGGGTTGTTCGTGGATTTCAGTCGGCAGCGGGGGTTGGCTGCTGATGGTCGGTGCAAGGCGTTCTCGGATGCCGCGGATGGTGCGGGGTTCTCCGAGGGCGCGGGTGTGCTGGTGGTGGAGCGGTTGTCCGATGCGCGGCGGAATGGTCATCGGGTGTTGGCGGTCGTACGTGGCAGTGCGGTGAATCAGGATGGCGCGTCGAATGGTTTGACGGCGCCGAATGGTCCTTCGCAGCAGCGGGTGATCCGGCAGGCACTGGCGGGTGCGGGACTGTCTGCGTCGGATGTGGATGTGGTCGAGGCGCACGGTACGGGGACATCGTTGGGTGACCCGATCGAGGCGCAGGCGCTGATTGCGACGTACGGTCAGGGCCGGGGCGAGGACCGGCCGTTGTGGCTGGGTTCGGTGAAGTCGAACATCGGGCACACGCAGGCGGCCGCGGGTGTGGCCGGTGTGATCAAGATGGTGCTGGCGTTGCAGCACGGCGTCCTGCCGCGGACTCTGCACGTCGATGAGCCGTCGTCGCATGTGGAGTGGATGGCGGGGGCGGTGCGGCTGCTGACGGAGGCGGTGCAGTGGCCGGAGTCGGATCGGCCGCGACGAGCCGGTGTGTCCTCGTTCGGCATCAGCGGCACCAACGCCCACGCCATCATCGAAGAGGCGCCGGCAACCGACGACATGGCGGAGAGCGAGGAGTTGCTCAAACTGCCCGCAGTCCCTTGGGTCATCTCTGGGCGCGGCGAAGCGGGCTTGCAGGCCCAGGCGCAACGGCTCCTGCCGCACCTGGACGAGTTCCTGCTCGATCCTTCTGACGTGGGCTTCTCATTGGCAACGTCAAGAGAGATATTCGACCACCGCGCTGTGCTTCTCGTCGACGGTCACGAGACGGCCGTACAGGGGCTGACCGCACTCGCTGAGGGCCGAAAGGCCGCCGGTGTGGTGCGCGGTATCAAGCAACAGGGGCGGTCCGCATACCTGTTCACGGGGCAGGGGGCGCAGCGTTTGGGAATGGGCTGGGAGCTGTATGACACCTTCCCGGTTTTCGCGGACGCCTTTGATGAGGTATGCGCTTACTTTGACGCCGAGTTGGAGTCCTCTCTCCGGGGTGTCGTATTCGGTGATGATGCGGAGGCGCTGAGCCGGACCGCTTTCACCCAGCCTGCGTTGTTCGCCGTTGAGGTGGCGCTGTTCCGGCTGGTCGAGTCGTTCGGCGTTCGTCCCGACTACCTCATGGGTCATTCCATTGGTGAGTTGGTGGCTGCGCATGTGGCGGGTGTCCTGTCGCTGGAGGATGCGTGCCGGCTGGTGGCGGCCCGTGGCCGTTTGATGCAGGCCCTCCCGGCCGGCGGTGCCATGGTCTCCCTCCAAGCCACCGAGGACGAGGTACTTCCGCTGCTGGAAGGTCATGAGCAGCAGGTGAGTATCGCCGCCGTGAACGGTCCGCAGGCGGTCGTGGTCTCCGGTGAGGAATCCGCCGTGGTGGAGATCGCGGGGCATTTCGAGTCCGAGGGCCGGAAGGTGAAGCGGCTCCAGGTCAGCCATGCCTTCCACTCGTCGCTGATGGAGCCGATGCTGGACGGGTTCCGGGCGGTTGCGGAGAGCGTGGTGTACGCGGAGCCGCGTATCCCGGTGGTCTCGAATGTGACCGGTGAGTTCGCTGCGGCGGAGGAGCTGACGTCTCCTGACTACTGGGTGCGGCATGTCCGTGAGGCCGTCCGTTTCGACGACGGTGTTCGGTGGTTGGAGGAGCACGGGGTGACCCGGTTCCTGGAGATCGGGCCGGACGGCACTCTGACTGCCATGGCGCAGGCATGCACAGGCAGTGCGGACCTGCTGCTGTTGCCCGCGTTGCGCAAGGACCGGCTGGAGTCGGAAGCCCTTGTGGCCGCGGTCAGTGGCATGTTCGTCAACGGTGCGGATGTGCAGTGGCATGCGCTCTTCCCGGGGGCACGGCAGGTCGATCTGCCCACGTACGCGTTCCAGCGTGAGCGCTTTTGGCCGAGCGACCCGGGGACCGAGGTTGGGGACGTCGCGACCCAGCCTGCGGACGACGGGACCGCGTGGTTCTGGGAGGCCGTAGAGCGCGAAGATCCGGACGCCCTGGCCGGGGAACTGGCGATCCCCGGGGATGCCTCGTGGGATGAGGCCCTGAGCGCGCTGTCCTCGTGGCGTCGGCAGCAGCGTGAGCGGTCGGCGGTGGACGGCTGGCGCTATCGGGTGCAGTGGAAGCCGGTCGGTGTGGGAGCCGGGGAGAAGCTGTCCGGGCGTTGGTTGGTGGTAGTGCCCGAGGGCGTGGCGGACTCGGACTGGGCCTCTTCGGTGGTGGAGGGGCTGGCGGCGAGTGGTGTGCGGGTTGAGCGGGTGGGCTGCGGCCCGGATGTGGACCGGGTTGCGCTGGCCGAGCGGTTTGCGGGGTTCGAGGGTGACGCAGTCGCGGGCGTGATGGTGCTGCCGGGCGGCGTGGAGGGTCAATCCTCTGGTGGTGGGGTGCCGGTGGGTGTGGTGCGCACTGCGGTGGTGGTGCAGGCGTTGGCGGATGCCGGTGTGGGCGGGCGTGTGTGGGTGGTGACGCGGGGGGCTGTCGCGATCGACCAGTTGGATGGTGGGCCGGATCCTGCGGGTGCGGCGGTGTGGGGTTTGGGTCGGGTGGCGGCTTTGGAGTTGCCGGATCGTTGGGGTGGTCTGGTGGACCTTCCGGAGGCCGTGGACCGTGGGGTGGTTGATCGGCTCGTGGGTGTTCTGGCCGATGGCTCTGAGGATCAGGTGGCGGTGCGGGCGTCGGGTGTGTTCGGGCGCCGGCTGGTGCATGCTCCGTCTCCCGCTGGGGACGGCACCGCCGACGGTTGGCGGCCGCGGGGGACGGTGTTGATCACGGGCGGTACGGGTGCGTTGGGTGCCCGTGTGGCGCGCTGGGCGGCTGAACGCGGTGCCGAGCATCTCGTCTTGACCAGCCGTCGTGGTCGCGAGGCTCCGGGTGCGTCGGAGTTGGCGTCGGAGCTGTCCGCCCTCGGGGTTCGGGTGACGGTGGCGGCCTGCGATGTCTCGGACCGGGATGCGGTCGAGAAGTTGTTGTCGGGGTGTGCGGTGGATGCGGTCGTTCATGCGGCGGGTGTGGTGCATTCGGTTCCGTTGGGTGAGGCGGATGCGGGCCATTTTGGTGAGGTGATGGGGGCGAAGGTTGCCGGTGCCGTGGTGCTGGACGAGGCCCTGGGCGATCGGGAGTTGGATGCGTTTGTGGTGTTTTCGTCGATTGCCGGTGTGTGGGGGAGTGGTGGTCAGGGGGCGTACGCGGCGGGGAATGCCTTCGTCGAGGGGTTGGTGGAGGCGCGTCGTGCGCGGGGTGTGGAGGGTTGTTCCGTGGCGTGGGGCCCATGGGCAGGCGGCGGCATGGCCGGCACAGAGGGCGCGGAGGAGCACCTGCTGCGCCGTGGCCTGAAGGCGCTGGATCCGGCGTTGGCAGTTGCGGCGTTGGAGTCGGCAGTTGGCACGGGTGAGGGTTCGGTGGTGCTGGCGGATGTGGAGTGGGAGCGCTTCGCTCCCGCGTTCACCAGCGCCCGTCCGAGCCCGCTGCTGGAGGACCTGCCGGAGGTCGCTGACGCGGTAGGTAGCACGCACCAAGGGGCAATAGGTGACACGTCCCGAGAGAAGGCCCAGGACGCGGGTCAGTCCTTCCTCGGCAGGGTCGAGGGCCTTTCCGGGGTGGAGCGCGCGCAAGCCGTACTCGACCTCGTACGCAGCCACACAGCTGCCGTTCTCGGGTTCCGCGATATGAAGGCCGTGGAGCCTGTCAGGGCATTCCAGGACCTGGGCTTCGACTCGCTCACGGCGGTCGAGCTGCGGAACGGGCTGAACGCCGACACCGGAATGCAGCTCCCCGCCACCCTGGTCTTCGACTACCCCACGCCACAGCTTCTCGCGGAGCATGTGCACGAGGCCTTGTTCGGTGCCGCGGACGTCGAGCCGGAGGCCGCCGTACTCGCTGACCTGGACCGTCTCGCCGGCGCGATTTCAGGATTTTCCCCAGAGAACGCCGCCAGGGGGCTCGTCGAGGCCCGTCTTCGGAGCATCCTGTCTGAGCTGGGCGGGGTGGCCGAGAGCGAGGCGAAGTCCGCCGTGTCCCAGCAGCTGGATGCGGCCTCGGACGACGAGATCTTCGATTTCATCAATCAGGAGCTCGGCCGTTCCTGAACGCCGCAGGTGAACCGTTCCGGTCTACAACGTATGGGGCAAGTTCCACATGGCGAATGAAGAACGGCTTCGGGACTACCTCAAGTGGGTCACCGCGGACCTGCATGAGACCCGTCGGCGCCTGCAGGAGCTGGAATCGCAGCAGCAGGAGCCGGTCGCAATCGTCGGGATGAGCTGCCGCCTTCCCGGGGGTGTGCGGTCGCCGGAGGAATTCTGGCGTCTGCTGCACGGCGGAGAAGACGCCGTCTCCGAGTGGCCGCAGGACCGTGGCTGGGATGCCGATGCGTTGTACGACCCGGAGTCAGGCGGATCGGGCACGAGCTACTCGTGCAAGGGCGGTTTCGTCTATGAGGCCACCGAATTCGACCCCGGCTTCTTCGGGATTTCGCCGCGCGAAGCGCTCGCGATGGACCCACAGCAGCGACTGCTGCTCGAAGCGTCCTGGGAGGCATTCGAAGGCGCCGGAATCGATCCCCTGGGGCTGCGGGGGAGCCGTAGCGGTGTTTTCGTCGGGGCCAGCGGCCAGGAATACGGCGCCGGCCTTCGCGATATTCCCGACGATGTGCGGGGCCATCTCCTGACGGGCAACTCGACCTCGGTCGTGTCGGGTCGTGTCGCGTACACACTGGGACTTGAGGGCCCTGCCGTGACCGTGGACACGGCCTGCTCCTCCTCCCTGGTCGCGCTGCACCTGGCGTCACAGGCCCTCCGGTCCGGCGAATGCACGCTCGCCCTGGCGGGCGGGGTGACGGTGATGGCCACACCCGGGGCGTTCATCGAGTTCAGCCGGCAGCGCGGCCTTGCGGCCGATGGCCGATGCAAGGCGTTCGCGGAGGCCGCGGACGGCACGGGGTGGGCCGAGGGCGTCGGCATGCTGGTACTGGAGCGCCTCTCCGATGCCCGGCGGAACGGACACCGGGTGCTGGCGGTCGTACGCGGCACCGCAGTGAACCAGGACGGTGCCTCCAACGGTCTGACCGCGCCGAATGGCCCTTCGCAGCAGCGGGTGATCCGTCAGGCACTCGGGGCGGCCGGCCTGTCGCCCTCCGACGTGGACGCCGTCGAGGCGCATGGCACGGGGACGTCCCTGGGCGATCCGATCGAGGCGCAGGCGCTGCTTGCGACGTACGGTCAGGACCGGGACGCCGACCGGCCGTTGTGGCTGGGTTCGGTCAAGTCGAACATCGGGCACACCCAGGCGGCCGCGGGTGCGGCGGGTGTCATCAAGATGGTGCTGGCGCTACAGCACGGCATCCTTCCGCAGACCCTGCACGCCGATGAGCCGTCGTCGCACGTGGACTGGTCGGCCGGCAACGTACGACTGCTCACCGAGGCCGTCGGATGGCCGGAGAACGGGCGACCGGGGCGGGCGGCGGTCTCCGCCTTCGGCGTCAGTGGCACCAACGCGCACGCCGTGATCGAGCAGGCACCCGAGGTCGAGCCCGCACCCGAAGAAGGTCCGCAGGACGGCACGGCCGCTTCCGCGCGGCTGCCGATGGTGCCCTGGGTCCTCTCGGCGCGCGGTGACTTTGCCCTCCGCGAGCAGGCCAGAAGGCTGCTGTCGCACGTCGATGCCCACCCCGGGTACGACATACGGGACCTCGCCCGCTCGCTCGCCTCGACGCGCGCCGCGCTGGAGAACCGTGCCGTCGTCCTCGGCAGCAGCCGCGCGGAACTGGTCGCGGCACTGGACGCCCTCGCCCGTGACGAGTACGCCGAAGGCATCGTGCGGGGGACAGACCTGCCCGGCGCGAAGACGGCCTTTCTGTTCGCGGGGCAGGGCTCCCAACGTCCGGGAATGGGAAGTGAGTTGTATGAGGCGTTCCCGGCGTTCGCGGACGCTTTTGATGCGGTGTGTGCGTGCTTCGAGGGCGAGTTGGGTGCGCGGCTGCGGGATGTCGTGTTCGGCGACGATGCCGAGGCGCTGAATCGGACGGAGTTCACTCAGCCGGCGTTGTTCGCGGTGGAGGTGGCGCTGTTCCGGTTGGTGGAGTCGTTCGGTGTGCGGCCGGATTTCCTGGTGGGTCACTCCGTTGGTGAGTTGGTGGCCGCGTATGTGGCGGGCGTCCTGTCGCTGGAGGACGCGTGCCGTCTGGTGGGGGCACGCGGTCGGTTGATGCAGGCCCTCCCGGTCGGCGGCGCCATGGTCTCCCTTCAAGCCACCGAGGACGAGGTACTTCCGCTGCTGGAAGGTCATGAGCAGCGGGTGAGTATCGCCGCGGTGAACGGTCCGCAGGCGGTCGTGGTCTCCGGTGAGGAATCCGCCGTGGCGGAGATCGCCGGGCATTTCGAGTCCGAGGGCCGGAAGGTGAAGCGGCTCCAGGTCAGCCATGCCTTCCACTCGCCGCTGATGGAGCCGATGCTCGACGAGTTCCGGGCGGTCGCGGAAAGCGTGGCATTCGACGAGCCCCGTATCCCGGTGGTCTCCAACGTGACCGGCGAACTCGCCACGCCGCAGGAGCTGACGTCCCCCGACTACTGGGTGCGTCACGCCCGCGAGGCCGTCCGCTTCGCCGACGGTATCCGCTGGCTGGAGGAGCACAGCGTCGCCCGCTATCTCGAAATCGGGCCCGACGGCACGCTCACCGCGATGGCCCAGATGTGTGTGGAGGGCCCCGCGCACGTGGCGGTTCCCGTGCTGCGAAGGGACCGGTCCGAGGCACAGCACGTGGTGACGGCTCTTGCGCAGCTGCACGCGCACGGCGCCGTACTCGACTGGGCCGCGCTGCTGCCGGGGACACGGCCCGTCGATCTGCCGACCTACCCCTTTCAGCGTCAGCGCTATTGGCTGGCGGCGACGGGGACAGAGACCGAGGGCACCGCGGCCCACGCGCTGGAGGGAGCCGACGCTCTACTCTGGGACGCGATCGAGCGCGGTGACGCGGCAGCACTGGCCGGGGAACTGGCGATTGCCGGCGATGCCTCGTGGGAGGAGGCGCGCACTGCGCTGACGTCATGGCGGCGGCAGCGGCGTGAGCGGTCGGTGGTGGACGGCTGGCGCTATCGGGTGGAGTGGAAGCCGCTCGCCGCGCGGTCCGGTGGGGTGCCGGACGGTCGCTGGCTTGCGGTGGTGGCAGCAGAGGATGACGCGTACGCCGAGGCCGTTGTGGAGGGGCTGGCGGCGTGTGGTGTGACGGTTGCACGGGTGGAGTGTGCCGCGGGGGAGTGGGACCGGGGTCTGCTCGCCGCGCGGGTGCGTGAGGCGGCCGGTGCGGAGCCGGTCGCCGGCGTGCTGGCAGTGGGCGCCGCGGATGCGGTGCGTACCGCGGTGTTGGTGCAGGCGCTGGGGGACGCCGGTGTGGGTGGGCGTGTGTGGGTGGTGACGCGGGGGGCCGTCGCGATCGGTCGGTCGGATGCCGGGCCGGATCCGGTGCAGGCGGCGGTGTGGGGCGTGGGCCGGGTGGCTGCGCTGGAGTACCCGGACCGTTGGGGTGGTCTGGTGGATCTGCCGGAGGCTGTGGACCGCAGGGCGCTCGACCGCCTGGCCGGGGTTCTCGCTGATGGCGGTGAGGACCAGGTGGCGGTACGGGCGTCCGGGGTCTTCGGGCGCAGGCTGGCACACGCTCCGGCTGCCGGCGATGCGGCTGATGGTTGGCGGCCGCGTGGGACGGTGTTGATCACGGGTGGTACGGGCGCGCTGGGTGCCCGTGTGGCGCGCTGGGTGGCCGAGCGCGGTGCCGGCCATGTGGTCCTCACCAGCCGCCGGGGCCCGGATGCTCCCGGTGCGTCGGAGCTGGAGTCGGAGCTGTCCGCCCTCGGCGTACGAGTGACGGTGGCGGCCTGCGATGTCGCAGATCCGGACGCGGTCGAGGCACTGCTCTCCGAACATCCCGTGGACGCCGTCTTCCATGCCGCCGCCGTACTCGATGACGGCGTACTCGACTCCCTCACGCCCGAGCGGTTCGCCGCCGTCATGCAGGCCAAGGCCGCCTCGGCCGCGAACCTGCACGAGGCGACCCGCGGCCGTGACCTCTCGGCCTTCGTCCTGTTCTCGTCCTTCGCCGGCACCATCGGCGCCGCCGGACAGGCCAACTACGCCGCCGCCAATGCCTACTTGGACGCCCTTGCCGAGCGGCGAGCGGCCGAAGGACTTGCCGCGACCTCCCTCGCCTGGGGCCCGTGGGGCGGGACCGGTATGGCGAGCGACGAGGCGATGGCCCAGCGCATGCGCCGGGGCGGAGTGTCCCCGCTGCAGCCGGACCTCGCCGTCGAGGCCATGGGGAACGCGATCCGCTCCGGTACGCCCGGTCTGGTGATCGCCGACATCACCTGGGCGGACTTCCGTTCTGCCTTCGCCACGGTCCGCCCGAGCCCGCTGATCGGCGATCTTCCGGAGATCCGTACCGCGGTCGAGCAGACCGCAGAGACGGGAGGCGGCGATGACCGCCGGTCCGAGCTGCACCGGCAGCTTGCGGGACTGGAGCCGGCCGAACAGGAACACGTACTCACCGATCTCGTCCGGTCGTACGCCGCCGGGGTGCTGCATTACGCGGGTACCGCCGAGGTACCGCCGAACCGGCCCTTCCG
The DNA here is from genome assembly GCF_028870195.1 of Streptomyces sp. G7(2002). Taxonomy (NCBI): domain Bacteria; kingdom Bacillati; phylum Actinomycetota; class Actinomycetes; order Kitasatosporales; family Streptomycetaceae; genus Streptomyces; species Streptomyces sp. G7(2002). The sequence continues at coordinate 814,778 of NZ_CP102609.1, read as the reverse complement.
GGACCTCGGTGTCGACTCGTTGCTCGCCGTGGAGCTGCGCAACGCACTGAGCCTGGCTTGCGGGATCACCCTGAGCGCAACGGTGGTGTTCGACTATCCGACGCCGACGGCATTGGCCGGCCTTCTGCGCACCCGGATCGCGCCGGCTCAGGATGACGTCGAGCAGCCGGTGGCCCTCTCCGCAATTGACGGCGACCCCCTTGCCATCGTGGGGATGAGCTGCCGGTTCCCGGGCGGCGTTGACTCCCCGGAAGCCTTCTGGAAGCTGCTGTCGGACGGTGCGGACACCGTCGGAGCATTCCCGGCCGACCGCGGCTGGGACCTGAACTCGGTCTATGATCCCGACCCGGAACACCCGGGAACCACGTACGTCAATGTCGGTGGCTTCCTGAAGAACGTGGACCAGTTCGAACCCGCTTTCTTCGGCATGAGCCCCAGGGAAGCGGTAGCAACCGATCCGCAGCAGCGTCTGCTGCTCGAAGTGGCCTGGGAAGCCCTGGAGCGAGCCGGCATCGATCCGCAGTCCGTGCGGGGCAGCCGGGCGGGCGTCTTCGTCGGCACGAATGGTCAGGACTACCCGGCACTGCTGGCCCATTCCCCGGACGACTTCGATGGCTATATCGGTACCGGAAACGCCGCGAGCGTGGTGTCCGGGCGAGTGGCCTACACACTCGGCCTGGAGGGCCCGGCGGTGACCGTGGACACGGCGTGCTCGTCATCGCTGGTGGCCCTGCACTGGGCGGCGCAGTCCCTCCGCTCCGGCGAGTGCGACATGGCGCTGGTGGGCGGCGTGACGGTGATGTCGACGCCCGGAGCGTTCGTGGAGTTCAGCCGGCAGCGCGGACTCGCCCCGGACGGACGGTGCAAGGCATTCGCTGCGGACGCCGACGGCACCGGCTGGGGCGAGGGCGTCGGAATGCTGCTCGTGGAGCGGCTGTCGGACGCCCGCCGGAACGGTCACCGCGTACTGGCCGTCGTGGCCGGCTCCGCGGTGAATCAGGACGGCGCATCGAACGGTCTGACGGCACCCAACGGCCCCTCCCAGCAGCGGGTCATCCGGCAGGCACTGGCGAGCGCCGGCCTGACGGCCTCGGACGTGGACGCGGTCGAAGCGCATGGCACAGGAACGGCACTCGGCGACCCCATCGAGGCACAGGCACTCCTTGCCACCTACGGTCAGGACCGCGCCGAGGACCGGCCGTTGTGGCTGGGCTCGGTGAAGTCGAACATCGGGCACACCCAGGCAGCGGCCGGCGTCGCCGGTGTCATCAAGATGGTGCTGGCGCTCCAGCACGGTGTTCTGCCGAGGACCCTGCACGTGGATGCGCCCTCGCCCCATGTGGACTGGTCGGAGGGCAACGTACGGCTGCTCACGGAGCCGGTCGCCTGGCCGCTCCACGACGAAGCAGCGGCCCATGTCTGCCGGGCAGGTGTGTCCTCGTTCGGTATCAGCGGCACCAACGCACATGTGGTCCTGGAACGCGCCCCGGAACCGCCGCCCAGCGCCGAGGCCCCCCAGGCCTCACCCGCGCGCCCGTCCGTCACACCGCTGGTCCTCTCCGCACGTACCGAGCCCGCCCTCCGCGCGCAGGCGGATCGCTTGCGCTCGGCCTGCGAGGCCGACCCCGAACTGGACCTGGCCGACCTGGGCTTCTCCCTCGCCACGACCCGATCCCTGCACTTCGACCACCGTGCGGTCGTACTGGCGGATGACCCGGCATCGGCAGTCCACCAACTGGCCGCGCTCGCCGACGGCCTCAGGACCTCCGGTGTCATACATGGGTCCCGGGCCGAGGGCCGGCTGGCGCTGCTGTTCGCGGGCCAGGGCGCGCAGCGGTTGGGAATGGGCCGTGAACTGTATGACGTGTTCCCGGTTTTCGCGGATGCGTTTGATGCGGTGTGTGCGCACTTCGACGGTGAGTTGGAGTCGTCGCTGCGGAGTGTGGTGTTCGGTGACGAGGCGCTTGCAGAGGCGGATTCGTATGCGGAGGCGCTGAGTCGGACGGAGTTCACTCAGCCGGCGTTGTTTGCGGTGGAGGTGGCGCTGTTCCGGCTGGTGGAGTCGTTCGGCGTTCGTCCCGACTACCTCATGGGTCATTCCATTGGTGAGTTGGTGGCTGCGTATGTGGCGGGGGTGTGGTCACTGGAGGATGCGTGTCGTTTGGTGGCGGCGCGTGGGCGGTTGATGCAGGCGTTGCCGGCGGGTGGGGCGATGGTGTCGCTTCAGGCGTCGGAGGCTGAGGTGCTGCCGCTGTTGGAGGGGTTTGAGCAGCGGGTGAGTGTCGCTGCGGTGAATGGTCCGCAGTCGGTGGTGGTTTCGGGTGAGGAGTCGGCGGTTGCTGAGATCGCCGGAGGTTTCGAGTCCGAGGGCCGGAAGGTGAAGCGGCTCCAGGTGAGCCATGCTTTCCACTCGCCGTTGATGGAGCCGATGTTGGACGAGTTCCGGGCGGTTGCGGAGAGCGTGGTGTACGCGGAGCCGCGTATCCCGGTGGTCTCGAATGTGACCGGTGAGTTCGCTGCGGCGGAGGAGCTGACGTCTCCTGACTACTGGGTGCGGCATGTCCGTGAGGCCGTCCGTTTCGCTGACGGTGTGCGGTGGTTGGAGGTGCACGGGGCGACCCGGTTCCTGGAGATGGGCCCGGACGGCACCCTGACCGCCATGGCACAGCTCTGCCTCTCGGCACCTGATCTCTCTCTGCTTCCCGCGATGCGTAAGGACCGCTCCGAGGCCGAGGCTCTGCTGACCGCTGTATCGCATGCGTTCGTGCTCGGCATGGATGTGGATTGGCGTATGTGCTTCCCCGCCGCCCGGCGAGTGGATCTGCCCACGTACGCGTTCCAGCGTGAGCGCTACTGGCCGACGCCTGCACCTGATTCCGACCCGAGTGAGAACTGGCGGTATCGGGTGGAGTGGAAGCCGCTCGCTGCGCGGTCCGGTGGGGTGCCGGATGGTCGCTGGCTTGCGGTGGTGGCAGCGGGGGACGCGTACGCCGGGGCTGTGGTGGAGGGGCTGGCGGCGTGTGGTGTGGCGGTTGAGCGGGTGGAGTGTGTCGCGGGGGAGGTGGACCGGGGGCTGTTGGCTGAGCGTGTGGGTGAGGTGGCTGGTGGGGAGTCGGTTGCTGGTGTGTTGGTGGTGGGTGCGGTGGATGTGGTGCGTACTGCGGTGGTGGTGCAGGCGTTGGGTGATGCGGGTGTGGGTGGGCGTGTGTGGGTGGTGACGCGGGGGGCTGTTGCGGTGGGTCGGTCGGATGGTGGTCTGGATCCGGTGGGTGCGGCGGTGTGGGGTTTGGGTCGGGTGGCTGCTTTGGAGTTGCCGGATCGTTGGGGTGGTCTGGTGGACCTTCCGGAGGCCGTGGACCGCAGGGTGCTCGACCGCCTGGCCGGGGTTCTCGCTGATGGTGGTGAGGATCAGGTGGCGGTGCGGTCGTCGGGTGTGTTCGGGCGGAGGCTGGTGCACGCTCCGGCTCCAGCTGGGGATGCGGCTGGTGGTTGGCGGCCGCAGGGGACGGTGTTGATCACGGGTGGTACGGGTGCGTTGGGTGCGCGGGTGGCGCGGTGGGCGGCTGAGCGCGGCGCCGAGCATGTGATCCTCACCAGCCGCCGTGGCTCTGAGGCGCCCGGTGCGTCGGAGTTGGAGGCGGAGCTGTCTGCCCTTGGGGTTCGGGTGACGCTGGCGGCCTGTGATGTCGCGGATCGGACCGCCGTCCAGGAGTTGTTGTCGGGCTGTGCGGTGGATGCGGTCGTTCATGCGGCGGGTGTGGTGGATTCCGTGTCGTTGGGTGAGGCGGATGCGGGTCATTTTGGTGAGGTGATGGGGGCGAAGGTTGCCGGTGCCGTGGTGCTGGATGAAGTGCTGCGGGATCAGGTGCTGGATGCGTTTGTGGTGTTTTCGTCGATTGCTGGTGTGTGGGGGAGTGGTGGTCAGGGGGCGTATGCGGCGGGGAATGCCTTCGTCGAGGGGTTGGTGGAGGCGCGTCGTGCGCGGGGTGTGGCGGGTTGTTCCGTGGCGTGGGGTCCGTGGGCAGGCGGGGGCATGGCCGGCGTGGAAGGCGCGGAGGAGCATCTGCTGCGCCGTGGTCTGAGGGCGCTGGATCCGGATCGTGCTGTCTCGGCGTTGGAGTCGGTGGTTGGTGCGGGTGAGGGTTCGGTGGTGGTGGCGGATGTGGCGTGGGAGCGCTTCGCTCCGGCGTTCACGAGTGCTCGGCCGAGTCCGTTGCTGGAGGACCTGCCGGAGGTTCGGGCCGCGTTGGCTGCCAGGGTCGCTGGTGAGGGTTCCGGTGCCGGGGTGGTGCGGGAGCGTTTGGCGGGGCTGTCGGCTGTGGAGCGGGACCGGGCGCTGCTGGAGCTGGTGCGTACTCACGCCGCAGCGGTCCTCGGCCACGCCAAATCTGTGGACCTCGAAATCGGCGGCACATTCCGGGACTTGGGGTTCGACTCGCTCACTGCCGTCGAGCTGCGCAACGCGCTGAATGCCGAGACCGGTCTGCGGCTGCCCGCCACTTTGGTCTTCGACTATCCGACGCCGGCTGACCTGGCGCGTTTCTTGGACGGTGAGCTGTTCGGGACCGGGACGGATGTGGTGTCCGGTCTGCCGGTGCTGGCGTCCACCGTGGACGATCCGGTGGTCATCGTCGGGATGAGCTGTCGCCTTCCCGGTGGGGTGGCAAGTCCGGAGGACCTGTGGCGGCTGGTGGCCGGAGCCGAGGACGCGATCTCCGGATTCCCGACGGATCGTGGCTGGGACCTCGATGCCCTCTTCGGGAACGACACCGGCCAGGCAGGTGCGAGCCAAACGCGCTCGGGCGGCTTCCTGCATGATGCCGCCCAGTTCGATCCGGCCTTCTTCGGTATCAGCCCACGTGAAGCGGTCGCGATCGACCCGCAGCAGCGGCTGCTGCTGGAAACCTCCTGGGAAGCTCTCGAACGCTCGGGCGTCAGCCCCACTTCGGTCAAGGGCAGCCGTACCGGTGTCTTCGTCGGTGCCAGCAGTTCGGGCTACGGGTCCGGGCTGCGGGAGGCTCCGGAAGGGCTCGGGGGGCACTTGCTCACCGGAAGCTCGGGCGCTGTGGTGTCGGGGCGGGTGTCGTATGCGCTGGGTCTGGAGGGGCCGGCGGTCACGGTGGACACGGCGTGTTCCTCGTCGCTGGTCGCCTTGCACCTGGCGGTGCAGTCCCTGCGCTCGGGCGAATGTGACCTCGCCCTCGCCGGTGGTGTGACGGTCATGGGCAACCCCGGAGCCTTTGTCGAGTTCAGTCTGCAGGGCGGTCTTGCTGCTGATGGTCGGTGCAAGGCGTTCTCGGATGCTGCGGATGGCACCGGTTGGGCTGAGGGCGCTGGTGTGTTGGTGGTGGAGCGGCTGTCGGATGCGCGGCGCAAGGGTCATCGGGTGTTGGCCGTGGTGCGTGGCAGTGCGGTGAATCAGGATGGTGCGTCGAATGGTCTGACGGCGCCGAACGGTCCCTCGCAGCAGCGGGTGATCCGGCAGGCGCTGGCGGGTGCGGGGCTGTCGGCGTCGGATGTGGATGTGGTCGAGGCGCACGGTACGGGGACGGCGCTGGGTGACCCGATCGAGGCGCAGGCGCTGCTTGCGACGTACGGGCAAGGCCGGGACGCCGACCGGCCGTTGTGGCTGGGTTCGGTGAAGTCGAACATCGGGCATACGCAGGCGGCTGCGGGTGCGGCGGGTGTCATCAAGATGGTGCTGGCGTTGCGGCACGGCATCCTTCCGCAGACCCTGCATGTCGATGAGCCGTCGTCGCATGTGGACTGGTCGGCCGGCAACGTGCGTCTGCTGACCGAAGCCGTGGGATGGCCGGAGAGCGGGCGACCGGGGCGGGGGGCAGTTTCTGCCTTTGGCGTCAGCGGGACCAATGCGCATGTGGTGATCGAGCAGGCTCCGCTGGAGGAGGGCTCGGAGGCCGGGCCGGTGGGTGTGGTCGGGGGTGTGGTGCCGTGGGTGGTGTCCGCGCGGAGTCGGGAGGGGCTGCGGGCGCAGGCGCAGCGGTTGTTGGCGCATGCGGAGACCCGGCCTGAACTCGGCGCGCCTGAGGTGGGGTTCGCCCTGGCCACGACGCGTTCGGCGTTGGAACACCGGGCCGTCGTCCTCGGCACCGAGCGCGCGGAACTCCTCGAAGGCCTTACCGCTGTGGCAGAGGGAACTGTCGCGGTCCATGCGGTAACGGGTGCGGTGGACGCCGGAGGCCGGCTGGCTCTGCTCTTCACCGGTCAGGGTGCGCAGCGGTTGGGGATGGGCCGGGAGCTGTATGACGCGTTCCCGGTGTTCGCGGACGCATTTGATTCCGTCTGTGCGCACTTCGACGGTGAGTTGGCGTCGCCGCTGCGGGACGTGGTGTTCGGTACGGATGAGGACGCGGATGAGGAGCGGCTGGACCAGACTGGTTTCACTCAGCCGGCGTTGTTTGCGGTGGAGGTGGCGCTGTTCCGGCTGGTCGAGTCCTTCGGTGTTCGTCCCGACTACCTCATGGGTCATTCCATTGGTGAGTTGGTGGCTGCCCATGTGGCGGGCGTCCTGTCGCTGGAGGATGCCTGTCGTCTGGTGGCCGCCCGTGGCCGCTTGATGCAGGCCCTACCGGCCGGCGGCGCGATGGTCTCCCTCCAAGCCACCGAGGACGAGGTACTTCCGCTGCTGGAAGGCCGTGAGCAGCGGGTGAGTATTGCCGCGGTAAACGGCCCGAACTCGATCGTCATAGCCGGTGAGGAGTCCGTGGTGGCGGACGTCGCCGGGCGTTTCGAGTCCGAGGGTCGGAAGGTGAAGCGGCTCCAGGTCAGTCATGCCTTCCACTCCCCGCTGATGGAGCCGATGCTGGACGAGTTCCGGGCGGTCGCGGAGAGCGTCACGTACGAGCAGCCGCGTATTCCGGTGGTCTCGAATGTGACCGGTGAAATCGCCACGGCGGAGGATCTGACGTCCCCCGACTACTGGGTGCGTCACGTCCGTGAGGCCGTCCGTTTCGCCGATGGTGTCCGGTGGCTGGAGGAGCACGAGGTCACGCGGTTCCTGGAGATCGGGCCGGACGGCACCCTGACCGCCATGGCGCAGGGGTGCCTCGACGGTGACGTGGATGCGGACCAGGTCCTCATTCCTGCTCTGCGTGGCGATGACCCTGGTGAGGTGTCCGCGGTGCTGTCGGCCGCCGGACGGGCGTTCGTCCACGGTATCGGCATCGACTGGCCGGCGTTCTTCCCCGCCACTGCCACTGCCAGTAGTGCCACCACCCCCGCCCCCACGCCCGTCGACCTGCCCACCTACGCCTTCCAGCACCAGCGCTACTGGCTGGAGATACCGTCCACCACCACAGACGCCTCGTCGATCGGCCTTGCCGCCGCCGAACACCCGCTCCTGGGCGCGACGGTGTCTCTGGCCGGTGGCCATGAGGTGGTGTTGACCGGGCGGCTCTCCCCCAGGACGCAGCCGTGGCTTGCCGAGCACCGCGTGGCGGGCGCGATCGTCGTACCGAGTACGGCTTTCCTGGAGCTTGCGGTGCGTGCAGGGGACGAGGTCGGCTGCTCCCACATCCGGGAACTCGCCCTCGAAGCACCGCTTGTGCTCGCCGAGGACGGTGCGGTGCAGTTGCAGCTGCGCATCGAGGACCCGGATGCCTCCGGTGTCCGGGCACTTGGCGTGTATGCGCGTCCTGCGGTGGCGTCGGCCGATGTGCCGTGGACGCGGCATGCGAGCGGCGTCCTGGCGGAGAGCGGTTCGTCGCAGCCCTTCGACTTTGCGGTATGGCCCCCCGCCGGCGCGGAGCCCGTGGACATCGACGACTTGTACGACGGGCTGGCGGCGGCCGGGTTCGACTACGGCTCGGCCTTCCGCGGCGTGCGAAACGTCTGGCAGGCCGCCGACGGTGTGTATGCCGAGACCGAGCTGCCGGAGTCCGGGTCCGGGGCCGAGGGATTCTCTCTCCATCCGGCGCTGTTGGACGCGGCGCTCCATCCCCTCGGGCTGGGTCTGCTGGACGGTGTGGCGACGGAGGCCATGCTGTTCGCGTGGAGTGGTGTGTCCTTGCAGGCCACCGGCGCGACCGCACTGCGGATCCGGCTGACCCGCCGCGGGCCTGACGAGGTGTCCCTCCAGGCAGCCGATGGCTCCGGGCAGCCGGTGGTCGCGGTCGACTCGATGCTGATGCGCAGGACCGGCGAGCTGCGGAACGACCGGACGCCTGCACTGCCGGCTTCGCTGCTCCGTCTCCACTGGGCACCGATCGCGGTGGAAGCGGTGGAAGCTGTGGAAGCCGTGGAAGGGGCCGTGGACTCGGACATGGTCCGGGACCTGGCAGCGGATACCCATGCGCCGCGGCTGACCGTAGTGGGGAGCGACCGCTGGGGCTTGGCCGAAGCGCTGGGCACCAACACAGCCGAGCCTGCCGATGCCACGACTGCCGACACGGTCTTCGTGACCGGTGTCGCCACCGCGGCCGAAGCACACACCATCCTCATGGCGCTGGGTGAACGATTGGTCCAGGAGCCGGCGGCCCGTCTGGTGTGCGTCACCCGAGGCGCCGTCGCCATCGGTGACGAGGCACCGGACGCCGAGGCCGCCGCCCTCTGGGACGAGCTCCGCGTTGTCCAGGCCGAACACCCGGGCCGCATAGTGCTCGTGGACATCAACCATGACCTCGACAACGACCTCGACAACAGCTACCTCGACTCCCTCCGTGTCCTGCCCGCCGCGGTTTCCACGGGCGAGTCCGAGATCGCTGTTCGTGGGGGTGAGGTGTCGGCGGCGCGGCTGGTGAGGTGCGCCTCGACCGCCCTCACCGCGCTTGATGTGGATCCCGGCGGAACGGTCCTGGTCACCGGAGCGTTCGCCGAGCAGTTCGCCGCCGCCCTTGAGGTCCAGGCACAGGTGGAGACCGTCGCATACCAGGACCAGGACCAGGACCAGAACCAGCAGGACGGGGAAGACCGGGAAGACCGGGAAGACGGGGAAGACGGGGAATACGGGCAACGGCGCCAGAGCCCGGACGTCCTGAAGGCGGCCATTGCCGCGATGCAGGCGTCCGAACGACCGATCAGCGCCATCGTCCACACCGCCGATCTCGGCCGGAGCCGCGACATCGATGCGGCACGGCGCCTGGACGAGCTGACCCGCGGGACCGACGGGGACGGTGCGCCGTCCGCGTTCGTCCTCATCGGCATCGGCCCGGCCAACGCTCCGGCGGGCGGGCAGCTGGCCGCGCTCGCTCACCGGCGTGCCGCCGCCGGCCTGCCCGCCCTGGCACTGCTCCCGCCGCCCGGTACCGGTACCCCGGGGCTTTCCGCGGTGCCGGTGGAGGAGATTGCGGCGCTGGTGGGCGCCGCTCAGGCGACGGGCCGGAGCGTGCTGCTTCCCGCACGGGTGGACCGCGCCGCACTGCGCAGCTCCGCAGCCCCGCTGCCGGCGGTGCTCAGCGCCTTGGAGCAGGGCTCCGGGCGACGGATCGCCACGCGTGAGCAGGCGACGGCGGCCTCCCGCATGGCGCGGCAGCTCGCCGGGAAGGGGACGGCCGAGCGCGGTCGAGTGCTGCTGACTCTCGTCCGTACCCGGATCGCCCATGTCCTCGGCTATGCCGGCCCCGACGAGGTCGAGCCTTCCCGGAGCTTCACCGACCTCGGATTCACCTCCCTCACCGCCGTCGAGCTGCGCAACCAGCTCAGGGAGGCGACGGGGATGGCGCTGCCCGCCACGCTCGTGTTCGACTACCCGACCCCGGTGGCACTCGCCCGCTACATGGACGGTGAACTCACCGGCGAAACGGGCGTCTTGGCGCCCACGCCGTCCGGTGTGCCCCTCGACGACGACCCGGTGGTCATCGTCGGGATGAGCTGTCGCTACCCGGGCGGAATCCGCACCCCCGAGGAGCTGTGGGAGCTGGTCGCCGCGGGGGGCGACGGGATCTCCCCGTTCCCCGACGACCGTGGCTGGGACCTCGGCAGCCTGTACCACCCGGACGCGGATCACCCGGGCACGTGCTACACCCGCGAAGGCGGCTTCCTGCACGATGCCAGCCACTTCGACCCGGGTTTCTTCGGCATCAGCCCCCGCGAGGCGCTGTCGATGGACCCGCAGCAGCGGCTGCTCCTCGAAGCGTCGTGGGAGGCCCTGGAACGCTCCGGGATCGACCCCGCTGCCGCACGTGGCACCCTCACCGGCGTCTTCGCGGGCGTCACCTACCAGGACTACATCGGCATCCTCGGCGCAGCGCAGGAGAGCTTCGAGGGATACGTCGGCACCGGCAACTCGCCCAGCGTGCTGTCCGGGCGGATCGCCTACACCCTCGGCCTCGAAGGGCCGGCGGTGAGCGTCGACACCGCCTGCTCGTCGTCCCTGGTCGCCCTGCATCTGGCCGTCCAGTCGCTCCGTCAGGGCGAGTGCGATCTCGCGCTCGCGGGCGGTGTCACGGTGATGTCCACCCCCGGTTCGCTCATCGAGTTCAGCCGGCAGCGGGCGCTCGCCGAGGACGGCCGGTGCAAGCCGTTCTCGGCCGGTGCCGACGGCGCGAGCTGGGCTGAGGGCGTCGGCATGGTGGCCGTCGAGCGGCTGTCCGACGCCCGGCGTAACGGACATCCCGTACTGGCCGTCATCCGCGGCAGCGCCCTCAACCAGGACGGTGCGTCGAACGGCCTGACCGCGCCCAACGGCCCGTCCCAGCAGCGGGTCATCCGCCGGGCACTGGCCGCCGCCGGCCTCGGCCCGCAGCAGGTGGACGCCGTCGAGGCGCACGGCACGGGCACCACACTCGGCGACCCGATCGAAGCGCAGGCCCTGATCGCGGCCTACGGACAGGAACGCGACGACGACCGCCCGCTGTGGCTCGGCTCGCTCAAGTCGAACATCGGACACAGCCAGGCCGCCGCCGGCGTGGGCGGCGTCATCAAAATGGTGATGGCGCTGCGCAACCGGCTGCTGCCCCAGACACTGCATGCCGACGAGCCCAGCCCGCACGTCGACTGGACGGCGGGCAACGTACGGCTGCTCAACGAGGCCGTCACTTGGCCGGACGCGGCAGAGCCCCGCCGGGCCGGTGTCTCCTCGTTCGGGATGAGTGGCACCAACGCGCATGTCATCGTCGAGGAGGCACCCCGGCAGCGGACGCAGCCGGACCCCTCCGCGGCAACCGCACTCCCCGTTGTGCCGGTGCCCTTGTCGGCGCGTACCGAGGATGCGCTGCGCGACCAGGCTGCACGGCTGCGTTCCCACCTGCTCGCCCGGCCGGACGAGTGCGACCTCACCGGGGTCGGCTTCTCGCTCGCCACCACGCGCTCCGCCTTCGAGCACCGGGCGGTGCTCGTCGTGGCCGACCGGGAGGACCTCGACCGGGGCCTGCGGGAGATCGCCGAGGGCGCGATGGTCTCCGACGTGCCCCGGGGTGTCGCACGCGACGGAAGCGCCCGCCCCGTCCTGGTCTTCCCCGGCCAGGGCAGCCAGTGGGCGGGCATGGCACGCGAACTGCTCGACAGTTCACCGGCGTTCGCCGATCGTCTGGCCGACTGCGCACGCGCCCTCGCCCCCTTCGTCGACTGGTCACTGACGGCCGTCCTGCGCGGCGACGCCGACGCACCGGACCTCGAACGGGTCGACGTCATCCAGCCCGCACTGTGGGCCGTCATGGTGTCGCTCGCCGAGCTGTGGCGCTCGTACGGAGTGGAGCCCGACGCGGTCGTCGGACACAGCCAGGGGGAGATCGCCGCCGCCTGTGTCGCCGGGGCGCTGACCCTGGACGACGGGGCGCGGGTGGTGGCCCTGCGCAGCCGGGCACTGACCGCCATCACGGGAAGCGGCGGCATGATGTCCGTCCAGCTGCCCGCCGAAGCGGTGCGCGAGCGCATCGAGCCATGGGGCGAGCAGCTGTCCGTCGCCGCCGTGAACGGCCCCGCCTCCGTCGTGGTCTCCGGCGCCGCGGACGCGCTCGACGAGCTGTTCGCCGCACTGACCGCGGAAGGTGTGCGGGCCCGCAAGGTCTCCGTCGACTATGGCTCCCACTCGGCGCAGGTCGAGCCGGTGCGGGCCCAGGTCCTCGACGCACTCGACGGCATCAGCCCGGCCGCCGCCGCCATCCCCTTCTTCTCGACCGTCACCGGTCAGTGGCAGGACACCATCGGCCTCGGCCCCGACTACTGGTACACGAACCTGAGGCAGACCGTGCGGTTCGAGGACGCCATGCGCGCTCTGGTGGCCGCCGGACACCGTTCCTTCATCGAGGTCAGCCCGCACCCCGTGCTGTCCGGCGGGATCCGCGACTGCGTGGACGCACTCGGCACGGACGCCGCCGTGCTCGGCACCCTGCGCCGGGACGCGGGCGGCCTCGGCCGGCTCCTCACCTCCCTCGCCGAAGCACATGCGCAGGGCGTGACCGTCGACTGGACCGCCGTCTTCGCGAGCACCGGCGCCCGCCGCGTCGACCTGCCGACCTACGCCTTCCAGCGTGCGCGGTACTGGCCCCAGGCACGCGAACTGGCTGCCGCCGACGGCCAGGAGAAGCCGCTGTCCGACGCTGTCGAAGCGAAGTTCTGGGAGAGCGTCGAACAGGAAGACCTCCAGGCCCTCGCCGACACCCTCGCCCTGGACGGCAACGAGCCGCTGAGCGCCGTACTGCCCGCCCTGTCGTCATGGCGCAGGAACAGCCGCGAGAAGTCCACCGTCGACAGCTGGCGGTACACCGTGCGCTGGTCCCCGCTCGCCGAGCGCACCGCCGCCGCCCTGCACGGCACCTGGCTGCTGGTCGCCCCGGCGGCGGAAACCGCCGATGGCCGGGTGGCCGCCGTACAGGACGCGCTCACCGCACACGGTGCCCGGGTACGCCTCGTGGAGCTGGCCCCCGAGGACTGCTCCGGCCGCGAGCGGACCGCGGGCCGGCTGCGCGAGGCGCTCGGCGACGACGACCTCACCGGAGTGCTCTCGCTGCTCCCGCTGGACGAGCGCGCCCACCCCGCCCACCCCGCCGTCCTCGTGGGACTGGCCGGGACCCTGTCCCTCCTCCAGACACTCGGCGACCTCGGCATCGAGGCGCCCCTGTGGTGCACCACCCGCGGGGCGGTCGCCATCGGCCGCTCCGAGTCCGTCACCCACGCCCACCAGGCTCTGGTCTGGGGCATGGGCCGCGTCGCCGCCCTGGAACACTCCGACCGCTGGGGAGGCCTCCTCGACCTGCCGGAGACGCTCGACAAGCGGGCCGCGGACCGGCTCTGTGCCCTGCTCGCGAGCCCGGACGGCGAGGACCAGATCGCCCTGCGAGCCTCCGGAGCCTACGGCCGCCGCCTGGTACGCGCCCCGCTCGCCGGCACACCCGCCCAGCGCACCTGGCGGCCCCGCGGCACCGTCCTCGTCACCGGCGGCACCGGAGCCGTCGGCGGCCACATCGCCCGTTGGCTGGCTCGCCAAGGCGCCGAGCATCTGCTGCTCACCAGCCGCCGCGGCTCCGAGGCACCCGGCGCAGCGGAACTCGAAGCCGAACTCACCGCGCTCGGCTCCCGCGTCACCCTCGCCGCCTGCGACGTCGCCGACCGCGAGGCGCTGCACGAGCTGCTGGCAGCCGTGCCTGAGGAGTACCCCCTCGACGCGGTCATGCATGTCGCGGGTTCGCTGGACGATGGCGTGATCGACTCCCTCGACCCCGGCCGTATGGACACCGTGCTGCGCGCCAAGGTCACCGCGGCGCTCAACCTTGACGAGCTGACCCGGGAACGGGAGCTGTCCGCGTTCGTGCTGTTCTCCTCCACCTCCGGCACCATCAGCGGCCCGGGCCTGGGCAACTACGCCCCCGGCAACGCCTTCCTCGACGCACTGGCCGACCGGCGCCGCGCCGAAGGACTCCCCGCCACCGCCGTCGCCTGGGGCCACTGGTCCGGAGACGGTATGGGTGAGGGCGCCGTCGGCGACCGGCTCCGGCGCTACGGCGTGTACGACATGCAGCCCGAACTGGCCTGCGGAGCACTCCAGCAGGCCCTGGACCACGACGAGGCATACGTCTCCGTCACCGACCTCGGCTGGGACAAGTTCACCCCCGCCTTCACCGCCTCCCGGCCCAGCGCACTGCTGCGCGACCTGCCGGATGCGCAACGTTTCCTGGACACGGCACAGGAGAGCGACGACACCGGCTCGGACGCCGCCAAGCTGCTCCAGCACCTCGCGGGACTCTCCGAGTCCGAACGCGCCGGCATGATCCTGGACGTCGTCCGCAGCTATGTCGCCACTGTGCTCGGCTACGCCGGTCCCTCGGCGGTCGATCCCGAACGGGCCTTCAGCGACCTCGGCTTCGACTCGCTCAGCGCCGTCGAGCTGCGCAACGGCATGAACGGCATCACCGGTCTGCGGCTGCCCGCGACCCTCGTCTTCGACTACCCGACCTGCGCGGTGCTCGCGGACTTCCTGCTGGCCGAACTGTCCGACACGACAGCCCACGACGGAACTGCTCCGGCGCCGGCCACCGTGCCGCCAGGACAGGCGGAGCATGACGAGCCGGTGGCGATCGTGGCGATGGGTTGTCGGTTCCCGGGTGGTGTGGGGTCGCCGGAGGAGTTGTGGGGGTTGCTGGCTGGGGGTGGGGACGGTGTGGTGCCGTTCCCGGTGGATCGTGGTTGGGATGTTGAGGGGTTGTATGACCCGGAGCCGGGTCGTCCGGGGAAGGTTTCCACGCGTGAGGGTGGGTTCTTGCCGGGGGTGGATGAGTTCGATCCGGGGTTTTTCGGGATCTCACCGCGTGAGGCGGTGGCGATGGATCCGCAGCAGCGGTTGCTGCTGGAGACGTCGTGGGAGGCGTTCGAGCGGGCTGGGATCGACCCGGCGTCGCTGCGCGGCAGCCGTACCGGCGTCTTCGCCGGCACCAACGGCCAGGACTACACGGGGTTGTTGGTGGCGTCGGGTGAGGAGGATTTGGGGGGTTATATCGGCACGGGCAATGCGGCGAGTGTGGTGTCCGGGCGGTTGTCGTATGTGTTCGGCCTTGAGGGGCCTGCGGTGACGGTGGATACGGCGTGTTCGGCGTCGTTGGTGGCGTTGCATCTGGCGGCGCAGTCGTTGCGTGCGGGCGAGTGTGATCTGGCACTTGCCGGCGGTGTGACGGTGATGTCGACGCCGGGGTTGTTTGTGGATTTCAGTCGGCAGCGGGGGTTGGCTGCTGATGGTCGGTGCAAGGCGTTTTCGGATGCTGCGGATGGTGCGGGCTTTTCCGAGGGTGCGGGTGTGCTGGTGGTGGAGCGGTTGTCGGATGCGCGGCGGAATGGTCATCGGGTGTTGGCGGTCGTACGTGGCACCGCAGTGAACCAGGACGGTGCCTCCAACGGTCTGACCGCGCCGAATGGTCCCTCCCAGCAGCGGGTGATCCGTCAGGCGCTCGGGGCTGCGGGTCTGTCGCCCTCCGACGTGGATGCGGTGGAGGCGCACGGTACGGGGACGGCACTCGGCGATCCGATCGAGGCACAGGCGCTGCTCGCCACCTACGGCCAGGACCGGGACGCCGACCGGCCGCTCTGGCTGGGTTCGGTGAAGTCGAATATCGGGCACACGCAGGCGGCCGCGGGTGTGGCCGGTGTGATCAAGATGGTGCTGGCGTTGCAGCACGGCGTCCTGCCGCGGACTCTGCACGTCGATGAGCCGTCGTCGCATGTGGAGTGGTCGGCGGGAGAGGTGCGGCTGCTGACGGAGGCGGTGCAGTGGCCGGAGTCGGATCGGCCGCGACGGGCCGGTGTGTCCTCGTTCGGCATCAGCGGCACCAACGCCCACACCATCCTGGAGGAAGCCCCGTCCGCGGAATCCGAGGCCTCACCGGCGCCTGCGGAAGAGTCCGCCGGGGGAGTCCGGACACCTGCGGAGACCTCCCCCGTCCCCTGGGTGATCACCGGCAAGACCAGGTCCGCGCTCCGCGCACAGGCCGCACGGCTGCTCGCACACGTGGAGACCTTCCCGGCTCTGCGCACTGCCGACGTGGGCCTGTCGCTGGTCACCACGCGCTCGGTCATGGAGCACCGGGCCGTGGTCCTCGGCTCGGATCGGAACGAACTGCTCCACGGCCTGGCTGCCGTGGCGGATGAGGACCCCTCTCCGCACGCCGTCACCGGGTCCGTAAGGACAGACGGCCGGCTGGCTCTGCTGTTCACGGGGCAAGGCGCCCAACGGGCGGGAATGGGACGGGAGTTGTACGACGCGTTCCCCGTCTTCGCTGACGCCTTTGATGCCGTGTGCGCGCACTTCGACAGTGAGCTGGAGTCGCCGTTGCGGGGTGTGGTGTTCGGTGAGGACCCGGGTGTGGAGCGGCTGAATCAGACTGGTTTCACTCAGCCTGCGTTGTTCGCGGTGGAGGTGGCGCTGTTCCGGCTCGTCGAGTCCTTCGGCGTTCGCCCCGACTACCTCATGGGTCATTCCATCGGTGAGTTGGTGGCTGCCCATGTGGCGGGCGTGCTGTCCCTGGAGGATGCGTGCCGGCTGGTGGCCGCCCGTGGCCGGTTGATGCAGGCCCTCCCGGCCGGCGGCGCAATGGTCTCCCTCCAGGCCAGCGAGGATGAGGTACTTCCGCTGCTGGAAGACCATGAGCAGCGGGTGAGTATCGCCGCGGTGAACGGCCCGACCTCGATCGTCATGGCCGGTGAGGAGTCCGTGGTCGCCGACATCGCCGGGCGTTTCGAGTCCGAGGGCCGGAAGGTGAAGCGGCTCCAGGTCAGCCATGCCTTCCACTCCCCGCTGATGGAGCCGATGCTCGCGGAATTCCGGACGGTTGCTGAGAGCGTTACGTACGAGGAGCCCCGTATCCCGGTGGTCTCGAACGTGACCGGCGAACTCGCCACACCGCAGGAGTTGACGTCCCCCGGCTACTGGGTGCGTCATGTCCGTGAGGCCGTCCGTTTCGCCGATGGTGTCCGGTGGCTGGAGGAGCACGAGGTCACGCGGTTCCTGGAGATCGGCCCGGACGGCACCCTGACCGCCATGGCTCAGGGATGCCTCGACGAGCCCGGCCATCTCCTCATCCCCGCGCTGCGGAAGGACCGTGCGGAGGCGTCCGGCCTGCTCAGCGCCCTTGCCCAGGTGTTCGCCGCCGGGACAGCGCTGACCTGGGAGGCCGCCTTCGCCGGCGGCGATGCCCGCCGGGTCGGCCTGCCGACCTACGCCTTCCAGCGGCACCGTTACTGGCCCAAGCCGCCCGTCATGCCGACCGGGGACATCAGCTCGGCGGGTCTCGGTTCGGCGGACCATCCCCTGCTCGGTGCGGCGGTCGAGGTAGCCGGTTCCGATGCCTTCCTCTTCACCGGGAGGCTGTCGCTGCGCACCCACCCGTGGCTCGCGGACCACGCGGTCACCGGTACCGTCCTGTTCCCCGGTACGGGCTTCCTCGAACTGGCCGTACGCGCGGCCGACGAGGTGGGCTGCGACCGGGTGGAGGAGTTCACGATCGCTGCTCCGCTCGTCCTGCCGGAGCGCGGGGCGGTGCAACTGCAGCTGGCGGTGGAGGCGCCGGACGAGTCCGGGCGGCGGACGCTGAACCTGTACTCCCGGCCGGAGGACGACCTCGGCGACCAGCCGTGGGTGCGCAACGCCAGCGGTGTGGTGTCCTCCGGGGCGGCCGTGGACCAGGGTGAGCCGTACGACTTCACGGTCTGGCCGCCGCGCGGCGCCGAGGCCACCTCGGTCGACGACTTCTACGGTCGGTTCGCCGAGGCCGGATTCGCCTATGGCCCGGTCTTCCGCGGGCTGAAGGCCGTCTGGCAACGCGGCGACGAGATCTTCGCCGAGGTCGAACTGCCGGAGGAGCACCACGGGCCGGCCGGAGCGTTCGGGCTGCATCCCGCGCTCCTCGACTCCGCACTGCACGCGATGATGTTTGTGTCCATGGAGGATGTCGGCCGGGGACGGCTGCCATTCTCCTGGAATGGCGTCTCCCTGCGCGCCGCCGGAGCCACCGCCCTGCGGGTCCGCCTGGTCCAGGCCGGGCCCGAGTCGGTCTCTCTGGAACTGGCCGACCCCACAGGGGGTGCGGTCGCCGCCATCGAGTCCTTGACGCTCCGTCAGGTCTCGGGCGAGCAGGTGAGCGGCAGCGCCCCCTATCACGAGGCGCTGTTCCAGGTGGACTGGGTCACCGCGCCCGTGCCCTCCGTGCAGTCCGAGGAGTCATGGGCGGTCGTCGGGGACATGGCGCTGGCCGTGGCCCTGGACGGCAGCGGCGTACGAGTGGAGGCAACGGACAGCCTGGACGAACTCGGCGACGAGGCGCCCGCCGTAGTGCTGGTCAGTTGCGCGAGCGCGGCGCACCCGGCCGGGACGGCCGCCGGTGCACACACCGCCGCCAACGAGGCGCTCGCTCTGCTGCAGAACTGGCTGGCGGATGCGCGCTTCGACGGTTCCCGGCTGGTGCTTCTCACGCACGGCGCCGTGAGCACCTCGGACGCGGACCACCCGGACCCGGCGCAGGCCGCGGTCTGGGGCCTGGTCCGGGCAGCCGGAGTCGAGAACCCCGGCCGGTTCACGCTCATCGACCTCGACGGGAAGGCCGAGTCGACAGCTGCCGTGCCCGGTGTGCTGGCGAGCGGCGAGCCCGAGGCCGCGGTCCGCGCGGGAGCGGTGCACGTACCGAGGCTGGCCCGGGTCGCGTCCGCGGAGGCGCTGCGCCGGCCCGACTCCGACGGGGACGCCTGGCGGCTGGACATCGCCGACAAGGGCACCCTGGAGAATCTCCGCCTGACCGAATGCCCGGAGGTGAACGCCGAGTTGGGCGCCGGGCAGGTGCGCATCGGCGTGCGTGCGGCCGGGGTCAACTTCCGCGATGTGCTCAATGCGCTGGGGATGTACCCCGGTGAGGCCGGTGCGCTCGGGAGCGAGGGTGCCGGAGTGGTGCTGGAGGTCGGCGCCGGCGTGCATGACCTGCAGCCCGGTGACCGGGTGATGGGGATGTTCTTCGGCGCCTTCGGCCCCCTCGCGGTGGCGGACCGCCGCCTGCTGGCCCGCGTACCCGACGGCTGGTCGTTCGCGCAGGCGGCGTCCGTCCCGGTCGTGTTCCTGACGGCGTACTACGCGCTGGTGGAACTGGCCGAGGTGCAGGCGGGCGAGTCGGTGCTGGTGCACTCCGCCGCGGGTGGCGTCGGTATGGCCGCGGTGCAGCTCGCCCGGCATCTGGGCGCGGAGGTGTTCGGAACCGCGAGTCCCGGGAAGTGGGAGACCCTGCGGAGTTCGGGGCTGGACGAGACACATCTCGCCTCGTCCCGTGACCTGGACTTCGAGCGGTCCTTCCTGGCGACGACCGCCGGCCGGGGAGTGGATGTCGTGCTGGACTCCCTGGCACGGGAGTTCGTGGACGCTTCGCTGCGGCTGCTGCCGAGGGGCGGACGTTTCCTGGAGATGGGCAAGACCGATGTCCGGGACGCGCAGGACATCGCGGCCGAGCACGAGGGTATCCGGTACCGGGCGTTCGACCTGTGGGAGGCCGGTCCCGAGCGGATCGGGGAGATGCTGACCGCGCTCCTCGACCTCTTCGAGCGGGGTGCGCTGGAACCGTTGCCGGTGACGGCATGGGAGGTGCACAGGGCCCCGGAGGCCTTCCGTTACCTCAGCCAGGCCCGGCACATCGGCAAGGTCGTGCTCACCATGCCGGTGCCCCTCGACCCCCGGGGCACGGCTCTGGTGACCGGTGGCACCGGTGGTCTGGGGGCGTTGGTGGCCCGGCATCTGGTGACCGAGCACGGAGTGCGCCACTTGCTCCTGGCCAGCCGGCGCGGACCACAGGCCCCGGGCGTCGATGCGCTGCGTGAAGAGCTCGCGGCCCTCGGTGCCGAGGTCACCGTCGCCGCATGCGACAGCGCCGACCGCGAGGCGCTGCGCGGGCTGCTGGACTCCGTCCCGAAGCAGCACCCTCTCACCGCCGTCGTGCACACCGCAGGCGTACTCGACGACGGAGTCCTGTCCTCCCTGACGCCGCAGCGGCTGGACAAGGTGCTCGCACCGAAGGTGGATGCGGTCAGCAATCTGCACGAGCTGACCCGGGACGAGGATCTGGCGGCGTTCGTCGTCTTCTCCTCGGTCGCGGGGACGTTCGGCAGTGCGGGGCAGGCCAACTACGCGGCGGCGAATGCGTTCGTGGACGCGCTCGCGTGCCGGCGCGGTGGACTGGGGCTTCCCGCACAGTCGTTGGCGTGGGGCGCCTGGGCTCCCGGCGTCGGCATGACGGGCGAACTGAGCGAGGCGGATCTGCAGCGCATGGCGCGCGGGGGCATGCTTCCCCTCACCCCGGAACAGGGCCTCGCCCTGCTCGACACCGCACGTGACCTGGCCCGCCCCCTGCTGCTGCCGATGAATCTCGATACGGCACCGCTGCGCGCACACCCCGAGGCCGTACCGCCGCTGCTGCGCGGTCTGGTCCGGGCACCCGCCCGCCGCGGTACCGCGACCTCCGCCGCGGCGAAGGGAGCGGAAACACCGCAGGATCTCGCGGAGCGGCTCGGGGCCCTGGCCCCGGCGGACCGCGAACAGTATCTGCTCGACCTGGTCTGCACCCAGGTGGCGATCGTCCTTGGACACGGATCCGCCGAGGACATCGAACCCGATCAGGCATTCAAGGAGCTGGGCTTCGACTCGCTGACGGCGGTGGAGCTCCGTAACCACCTCAACGCGGCGACCCATCTCAGGCTGCCCGCCACCCTCGTCTTCGACTATCCGACACCGCTCGTCCTGGTCCGCCATGTCCTGGACGCCTTCGACCTGCCGGAGACCTCGGGTGCGCAGCCGATCCTCGGCGAGCTCACCCGGCTGGAGGCGGCGCTGGCCGGTGCCACGGTCGAGGACGAGGAACGGGACCGGATCACCGAGCGGCTGCGGGCGCTGACCGAGCAATGGCAGGGCGGCGGCCGGCAGGAACGAGGCGCGGATCCGTACACGGAAAACGATGAGGACGACGGCGAGCTGGAGTCGGCCGCGACCGCCGGCGAGCTCTTCGACCTCATCGACAAGGAACTGGGAACGTCGTGACCGGACGCGGGGAACCGCTCGGCTTTGCTCGAGGATGTGACGTTGGTGGCTGCTGACGACGAGAAGTACATGGAGTACCTGAAGCGGGTGACGACCGAGCTTCGGCAGACCCGTCGCCAGCTTCGCGAGGCCGAGGGCAGGGACCAGGAACCCATCGCCATCGTCGCGATGAGCTGCCGCTACCCCGGCAGCGTGCGTACTCCGGAAGACCTGTGGCAGCTGGTCGCCGAGGGGGGAGACGCCGTCTCCGACTTCCCGGCCGACCGGGGCTGGGACGTCGACGCGGCCTACGACCCGGACCCGGAGAAGCCGGGGTCGATCTATGTCCGGGAAGGCGGCTTCCTCCATGACGCGGGGTACTTCGACCCGGCGTTCTTCGGCATGAGCCCGCGGGAGGCACTGGCCACCGACCCCCAGCAACGCCTGCTCCTCGAAGTGGCCTGGGAGGCCTTCGAACGCGCGGGCATCGACCCCACCTCGGTGCGCGGCGCCAACGGCGGAGTGTTCGTCGGCGCCGCCACCTCCGGGTACGGCGTCGGCGTGTCCGACCTCCCTGAAGGCGTACAGGGGCTGCTCCTCGCCGGCAACGCCACGTCCGTGGCCTCCGGCCGGATCGCCTACACCCTCGGCCTGGAGGGCCCGGCCGTCACGGTCGACACGGCGTGCTCCTCGTCGCTGGTCGCCCTGCACTGGGCCTGTCATGCCCTGCGCCGGGGCGAATGCGATCTGGCGCTGGCCGGCGGGGTCGCCGTGATGTGCACCCCGGCCATGTTCTTCGAGTTCAGCAGGCAGCGAGGCCTCGCGGCCGACGGCCGTTGCAAGCCGTTTTCCGACGATGCGGACGGCACCGGATGGTCGGAGGGCGCCGGCATGCTGCTCGTCGAGCGGCTCTCCGACGCGCGGAAGAACGGCCATCCGGTACTGGCCGTCGTCCGGGGGACGGCCATCAACTCCGACGGTGCATCCAACGGCCTGACCGCACCCAACGGTCCCTCACAGCAGCGGGTGATCCGGTCCGCGCTGTCCCGGGCCGGACTGACGCCGAGCGAGGTCGACGCCGTCGACGCCCACGGGACGGGTACCTCGCTGGGTGACCCCATCGAGGCCCAGGCCCTGCTCGCCACATACGGAAAGGACCGGGCGGACAACGGGCCCCTCCGGCTCGGCTCGCTCAAGTCCAACATCGGCCACACCCAGTCGGCGGCCGGCGTCGGCAGCGTCATCAAGATGGTCATGGCCATGCACCACGGCACACTGCCCAAAACGCTGCACATCACCGAGCCGTCCCGGCACATCGAGTGGACGGCCGGAGACGTCGAGGTGCTGACCGAGGCGATGCCCTGGGCGCCGGACGGACACCCGCGCCGCGCCGGGGTCTCCTCGTTCGGCATCAGCGGAACCAACGCCCACGCCATCATCGAGGAGGCACCGGCGGCCGAGGACACCCCGGCACCGGAAGCCGACGGCGAGCCCGCCCGCACCCTGCCCCTCGTCCCCTGGGTGGTGTCCGCCCGCAGCGCGGACGCTCTGCGTGCACAGGCAGCACAACTGCTGGCACGGGTCAAGCAGGACGAGCTGGACCTGACCGACGTCGGTCATTCCCTGACCACCACCCGGACCGCGTTCGAACACCGCGCCGTGGTCCTCGCCGAGGACCGGGCCGCGGCCCTGCGCGGCCTGGAGGAACTGGCCACCACGGGCGCCGAGGGACCGAACGCCGACGTCGTGGGCGGCCGTACGCTGCGCGGTGCCACCGCCTTCCTCTTCACGGGACAGGGCGCCCAACGTGCCGCAATGGGACGGGAGTTGTATGCCGCGTTCCCGGCCTTCGCCGCGGCGTTCGACGAGGCGTGCGCGCTCCTCGACACTCAGCTGGAACGCCCCCTGCGAGACGTCCTCTTCGGCGAGGACCCCGACGCCCTCCACCGGACGGCGTTCACCCAGCCCGCGCTCTTCGCCGTCGAGGTCGCGCTCTACCGGCTGGTCGAGTCCTGGGGCCTCAAGCCCAAATACCTGGTGGGGCATTCCATTGGCGAGTTGACGGCCGCGCATGTGGCGGGCGTGCTGTCGCTGAAGGACGCCTGCCGGCTGGTCGCTGCCCGCAGCCGGTTGATGCAGGCATTGCCGGCGGGCGGGGCGATGGTGTCGCTTCAGGCGTCGGAGTCCGAGGTGCTGCCGCTGTTGGAGGGGTTCGAGCAGCGGGTGAGTGTCGCTGCGGTGAATGGTCCGCAGTCGGTGGTGATTTCGGGTGACGAGTCGGCGGTTTCTGAGGTCGCCGGACGTTTCGAGTCCGAGGGCCGGAAGGTGAAGCGGCTCCAGGTCAGCCATGCCTTCCACTCGCCCCTGATGGAGCCGATGCTCGACGAGTTCCGGGCGGTTGCGGAGAGCGTGGCATACGCGAAGCCGCGTATCCCGGTGGTCTCGAATGTGACCGGCGAACTCGCCACTGCGGAGGAGTTGGCCTCTGCTGATTACTGGGTGCGGCATGTGCGTGAGGCCGTCCGTTTCGACGACGGTGTCCGTTGGCTCGCAGAGCACGGCGTGACCCGGCTCCTGGAGCTGGGCCCCGGAGGCACGCTCACCGCGATGGCACAGGCCTGCCTCTCGGACACCGGGGACGACGACACCGAGCGGGTGTTCCTCGCCTCCCTGCGGACAAACCGGCCCGAGACCACGTCGCTGATGTCGGCGGTGGCCGGTGCCTTCGCGTCGGGCGCACCGATCGACTGGGCCGCGTACTTCGCGGGCACCGGGGCGCGGCGGGTGGATCTGCCCACCTACGCGTTCCAGCGCGAGCGCTACTGGCTGGAATCGACGGGCGCCACACCCGAACCGCGCGAGCAGTCTGCCGTGAGCGACTGGCGGTATCGGGTGGAGTGGAAGCCGTTGGCGGCGCAGTCGGGTGGGGCGCTGGGTGGTCGCTGGCTTGCGGTGGTGGCAGCGGGAGATGCGTATGCCGAGGCTGTGGTGGAGGGGCTGGCGGCGTGTGGTGTGGCGGTTGAGCGGGTGGAGTGTGTCGCGGGGGAGGTGGACCGGAGGCTGTTGGCTGAGCGGGTGCGTGCGGTGGCTGGTGAGGAGCCAGTCGCTGGGGTGCTGGTGGTGGGCGCGGCGGATGCGGTGCGTACTGCTGTGGTGGTGCAGGCGTTGGGTGATGCGGGTGTGGGTGGGCGTGTGTGGGTGGTGACGCGGGGGGCTGTTTCGGTGGGTCGGTCGGATGGTGGGCCGGATCCGGCGGGTGCGGCGGTGTGGGGTTTGGGTCGGGTGGCGGCTTTGGAGTTGCCGGACCGTTGGGGTGGTCTGGTGGACCTTCCGGAGGCGGTGGACCGTAGGGCTCTTGATCGGCTTGTGGGTGTTTTGGCCGATGGCTCTGAGGATCAGGTGGCGGTGCGGGCGTCGGGTGTGTTCGGGCGAAGGCTGGTGCACGCTCCGGCTCCAGCTGGGGATACGGCTGGTGGTTGGCGGCCGCGGGGGACGGTGTTGATCACGGGTGGTACGGGTGCGTTGGGTGCCCGTGTGGCGCGTTGGGCGGCCGAGCGGGGTGCGGAGCATGTGGTCCTGACGAGCCGTCGTGGCCCGGATGCTCCCGGTGCGGCCGAGCTGGAAGCGGAGCTGTCTGCCCTTGGGGTTCGGGTGACGGTGGCGGCCTGTGATGTCTCGGACCGGGATGCGGTCGAGAAGTTGTTGTCGGGGTGTGTGGTGGATGCGGTCGTTCATGCGGCGGGTGTGGTGGATTCGGTTCCGTTGGGTGAGGCGGATGCGGGTCATTTTGGTGAGGTGATGGGGGCGAAGGTTGCGGGTGCTGTGGTGCTGGATGAAGTGCTGCGGGATCAGGTGCTGGATGCGTTTGTGGTGTTTTCGTCGATTGCTGGTGTGTGGGGGAGTGGTGGTCAGGGGGCGTATGCGGCGGGGAATGCCTTCGTTGAGGGGTTGGTGGAGGCACGTCGTGCGCGGGGTGTGGTGGGTTGTTCCGTGGCGTGGGGTCCGTGGGCCGGTGGCGGTATGGCTGGTGTGGAGGGCGCGGAGGAGCATCTGCTGCGCCGTGGACTGAGGGCGCTGGATCCCGATCTTGCTGTCTCGGCGTTGGAGTCGGCGGTTGGTGCGGGTGAGGGTTCGGTGGTGGTGGCTGATGTGGCGTGGGAGCGGTTCGCTCCGGCGTTCACGAGTGCTCGGCCGAGTCCGTTGCTGGAGGACCTGCCGGAGGTTCGGGCTGCGTTGGCTGCCGGGGCCGCTGGTGAGGATTCTGGTGTGGTGCGGGAGCGTTTTGCGGGGCTGTCGGCTGTGGAGCGGGACCGGGCGCTGCTGGAGCTGGTGCGTACTCACGCCGCAGCGGTCCTCGGCTACCACAAGCCGGAGTCGCTTGAAGCACGTTCTGCCTTCCGGGACTTGGGCTTCGACTCGCTGACCGCTGTGGAGTTGCGTGGCCGGCTGAACACGGAAACCGGGCTGCGGCTGCCCGCCACCGTCGTCTTCGACTACCCGACGCCGGTCGATCTGGCACGGTTCTTGGGCGATGAGCTGTTCGGGACCGGGACGGACACGGCATCCGATCTGCCGGTGATGGCGTCCATCGCGGACGACCCGGTGGTCATCGTCGGGATGAGCTGCCGTCTTCCCGGTGGGGTGGCCGGTCCGGAGGACCTGTGGCGGCTGGTGGCCGGAGCCGAGGACGCGATCTCCGAGCTCCCCAACGACCGCGGCTGGGACCTCGACGCTCTCTACGACCCGACCCCGGGACAGCCTGGGAAGAGCTACTCGCGCCATGGCGGATTCGTCAGCGGGGTTGACCGGTTCGACCCGGCGTTCTTCGGCATCAGCCCACGTGAAGCCGTCGCGATCGACCCGCAGCAGCGGCTGCTGCTGGAGACCTCCTGGGAGGCGCTTGAGCGTTCCGGCATTGATCCGCAGACGTTGCGGGGGAGCCGGGCCGGGGTCTTCGTCGGTTCCAACGGCCAGGACTACCCCGCCCTGCTGCTGAGCACCCCGGAAGGCCAGGACGGCTATCTCGGTACCGGGAATGCGGCAGCTGTGGTGTCGGGCCGGGTGTCGTATGCGCTGGGTCTGGAGGGGCCGGCGGTCACGGTGGACACGGCGTGTTCCTCGTCGCTGGTCGCCCTGCACTTGGCGGTGCAGTCCCTGCGCTCGGGTGAATGTGATCTGGCGCTGGCCGGCGGTGTGACCGTGATGTCGACGCCGGGTGCGTTCATCGAATTCAGCAGGCAGCGCGGCCTTGCTGCTGATGGCCGGTGCAAGGCGTTCTCGGATGCTGCGGATGGCACCGGTTGGGCTGAGGGCGCTGGTGTGTTGGTGGTGGAGCGGCTGTCGGATGCGCGGCGCAAGGGTCATCGGGTGTTGGCCGTGGTGCGTGGCAGTGCGGTGAATCAGGATGGTGCGTCGAATGGTCTGACGGCGCCGAACGGTCCTTCGCAGCAGCGGGTGATCCGGCAGGCGCTGGCCGGTGCGGGACTCTTGCCGTCGGATGTGGATGTCGTCGAGGCGCACGGTACGGGGACGGCGCTGGGTGACCCGATCGAGGCGCAGGCGCTGCTTGCGACGTACGGCCAGGACCGGGACGCCGACCGGCCGTTGTGGCTGGGGTCGGTGAAGTCGAACATCGGGCATACGCAGGCGGCTGCGGGTGCGGCGGGTGTCATCAAGATGGTGCTGGCGTTGCGGCACGGCATCCTTCCGCAGACTCTGCATGTCGATGAGCCGTCGTCGCATGTGGACTGGTCGGCCGGCAACGTACGACTGCTCACCGAGGCTGTGGCGTGGCCGGAGGGGGAGCGGCTGCGTCGGGCCGGGGTGTCGGCGTTCGGTGTGAGCGGCACCAACGCGCATGTGGTGATCGAGCAGGCTCCGGTGGAGGAGAGCGCAGAAGCCCGGCCGGTGGGCGGTGTGGGTGTGGTGCCGTGGGTGGTGTCCGCGCGGAGCCGGGAGGGGCTGCGGGCGCAGGCGCAGCGGTTGTTGGCGCATGTGGAGGCCCGGCCTGAACTCGGCGCGCCTGAGGTGGGGTTCGCCCTGGCCACGACACGTTCGGCGTTTGAACACCGGGCCGTCGTCCTCGGCACCGAGCGCAGTGCGCTGATCGACGGACTCAGGGCGCTGGCCACAGGGGGCGAAGCCGCTTCCGTGGTGAGCGCCCTGGCTGCGCCCGAAGCGCGACTGGCTCTGCTGTTCACCGGGCAGGGCGCGCAGCGGTTGGGGATGGGCCGGGAGCTGTATGACGCCTTCCCGGTGTTCGCCGATGCTTTTGACTCCGTCTGTGCGCACTTCGACGGCGAGTTGGCGACTCCGCTGCGGGACGTGGTGTTCGGTGACGAGGCCGGACTGCTGCATCGGACGGGGTTCACTCAGCCGGCGTTGTTCGCGGTGGAGGTGGCGCTGTTCCGGTTGGTGGAGTCGTTCGGTGTGCGGCCCGACTTCCTGATGGGGCATTCCATCGGTGAGGTGGTGGCTGCTCATGTGGCGGGCGTGCTGTCACTGGAAGACGCCTGCCGGCTCGTGGCGGCCCGTGGCCGGTTGATGCAGGCGCTGCCGGCGGGTGGCGCGATGGTGGCGCTTCAAGCCACTGAGGATGAGGTGTTGCCGCTGGTGGAGGGCCAGGAGCAGCGGGTGGGTATCGCCGCGGTGAACGGTCCGCGGTCGGTCGTGGTCTCCGGTGAGGAATCCGCGGTGGCGGAGATCGCCGGTCGTTTTGAGTCCGAGGGGCGGAAGGTGAAGCGGCTCCAGGTGAGTCATGCCTTCCATTCCCCGCTGATGGAGCCGATGCTCGACGAGTTCCGTGCCGTCGCGGAAAGCGTGTCGTACGAGGAACCTCGTATCCCGGTGGTGTCGAATCTGACCGGCGAACTCGCCGCACCACAAGAACTGATGTCCCCTGACTACTGGGTGCGGCACGTCCGGGAAGCGGTCCGCTTCGCCGACGGAGTACGGCGGCTGGAGCAGCAGGGCGTGACCCGGTTCCTGGAGATCGGGCCCGACGGCACTCTCACCGCCATGGCACAGGGCTGCCTCGACGGTGACGTGGATGCGGATCCGGACGCGGGCCATGTCCTTATCCCCACCCTGCGCGGCGACGACCGCGGGGAGATATCCGCGGTACTCTCCGCCGCCGGGCGAGCATTCGCCCACGGCATCGCCATCAACTGGCAGACCTTCTTCCCCACTCCCGCCCCCACTCCCACCCCCATCGACCTCCCCACCTACGCCTTCCAACACCAGCGCTACTGGCCCCGGTTCACGGGCCTGCCGACCGGGGACCTCGGTTCCGCCGGGCTGGTGTCCGCGCAGCACCCCTTGCTGGGTGCTGCCGTCTCCCTGGCCGGCAGTGTGGGCGGCACGGGCGGTACGGACGGCTCGGACAGCGTGTACGGGCCGGCCGACGGCGGCGCCGTGGTGTTCACGGGGCGGGTGTCCGTCGCTGCGCAGCCCTGGCTCGCCGAGCATCGCGTCGCGGGCTCCGTCCTGCTCCCCGGTACCGCCTTCCTGGATCTGGCCGTCCGTGCCGGGGATCAGGTCGGTTGCGGGCAGGTGGAGGAACTGACGCTGCAGGCGCCGCTGGTCCTGCCGGAGCCGGGTGCCGTACAGCTCCAGGTGGCCGTCGGGGCCGCGGACGAGACCGGGCGCCGGACGCTGAACGTCTACTCCCGGCCGCAGGATGCGCAGGCCGGCCAGTCATGGGTGCGCCATGCCGTCGGCGTACTCGCCACGGACGGCGCGGAGCCCGGGGCGGACCTGTCCCAGTGGCCGCCCGCCGGTGCGGAGCCCGTCTCCGTCGACGGCCTGTACGAGGCGCTGACGGCAGCGGGGTTCGGCTATGGGCCGGCCTTCCGTGGTCTGCGTCAGGTATGGAGCCGTGGTGACGAGCTGTTCGCCTCGGTCGAACTTCCGGAGAGTGCCGCCCCCGAGGCGGCCGGCTTCGGGCTGCACCCGGCGCTGCTGGATTCGGTGCTGCATCCACTCGGACTCGTGGAGTCGGACCGGGCGGACGAGAGCCGAGGCAGGCTGCCCTTCTCCTGGTCAGGGGCGACCCTGCACGCGTCCGGAGCGTCGGTGCTGCGTGCCCGGCTGTCCGTGAACGGTCCCGACTCGGTCGCCCTGGAGCTGTCCGACGCCTCGGGCGGACCCGTCGCGACGATCGACTCCCTGGTCCTGCGGCCGGTGTCGGCCGACGGGATCGCCCAGGCCAAGGCGGGCGGGCAGGACACCGCGCTGCACACGATGGACTGGATCCCGCTGCCGGAGCCCTCCGGGGCCGGCGGGCCCACCGTGCCCGCGGTAACCGTTGATGCGGTCGTCGATGTGTGCGACGGCGTCGACGGCCGGCTCGACGGGTCCGCGATCGGCGCGTCCGTCTACCCGGACCTCGCGTCGCTTCCCCGGGACGAGGTGCCTTCCCACGTCCTGCTGCGGCTGGACGCTCCTGATGGTGACCCGGCCGCCGCCGCGCATATCGCGACCCATCGGGCGCTCGCGCTGCTCCAGGCATGGCTGGCCGAGGAGCGGTTCGCCGCGGCCCGGCTGGTCGTCGTCACCCAGGGCGCGGTCACCGTGGACGAACGGCGACCGGACCCGGCGCCGGCCGCCGTGTGGGGGCTCGTCCGTGCGGCGCGTTCGGAGCACCCGGACCGGTTCACGCTGGTCGATCTGGACGGGGCGAGCGAGTCCCTGGCCGTGCTCCCCGCCGCACTCGCCTGCGACGAGCCCGAACTGGCGGTACGCGCCGGGCAGGTGTACGTCCCGAGGCTCAGCAGGCACGTACGGCCGGATGCGCTGCCGGTGCCCGGGGAGAGCGGGGCGTGGTGCCTGGACATCGCGGAGAAGGGCACGCTGGAGAACCTGCACCTCGTCGAAGTGCCCACGGCCCAGGCCGAGTTGGGCGCCGGGCAGGTGCGGATCTCGGTGCGTGCCGCCGGTCTGAACTTCCGGGATGTGCTGAACGCACTCGGTATGTACCCGGGTGACGCCGTGGCGCTGGGGATCGAGGGCGCCGGGGTGGTCACCGAGGTCGGTCCGGGAGTGACCGGGTTCGCTCCGGGCGACCGGGTCATGGGGCTGTTCACCCAGTCGTTCGGTCCGCTGGCGGTGGCCGATGCGCGCACCCTCGCCCGCATTCCCGAGGGCTGGTCGTTCGCGCAGGCGGCGTCGGTTCCGGTGGTGTTCCTGACGGCCTACTACGCGCTGGTGGAACTCGGCGACGTGCAGGCGGGCGAGTCGGTGCTGGTGCATGCCGCCGCGGGTGGCGTCGGCATGGCCGCGGTGCAGCTGGCGCGGCATCTGGGCGCGGAGGTGTTCGGTACCGCGAGTCCGGGCAAGTGGGAGACGCTTCGGTCTTCGGGTCTGGACGAGGCGCATATCGCCTCGTCCCGTGATCTGGACTTCGAGCGGTCCTTCCTGGCGACGACCGCCGACCGGGGAGTGGATGTGGTGCTGGATTCCCTGGCGCGGGAGTTCGTGGACGCCTCGCTGCGGTTGTTGCCGCGGGGCGGGCGGTTCCTGGAGATGGGCAAGACCGACATCCGTGATGCACAGGAGGTCGCGGCCGCGCACGAGGGCGTGCGCTACCAGGCGTTCGATCTGTTTGACGCCGGTCCGGAGCGGATCGGGGAGATGCTGACGGCGCTCGTCGGCCTCTTCGAGCAGGGCGTGCTGCGGCCCCTGCCGCTCACCGCGTGGGACGTAAGGAAGGCCCCCGAGGCATTCCGCCACCTCA
The DNA here is from genome assembly GCF_028870195.1 of Streptomyces sp. G7(2002). Taxonomy (NCBI): domain Bacteria; kingdom Bacillati; phylum Actinomycetota; class Actinomycetes; order Kitasatosporales; family Streptomycetaceae; genus Streptomyces; species Streptomyces sp. G7(2002). The sequence goes on along the minus strand of NZ_CP102609.1, from coordinate 784,119 downwards.
GCCAGGCCAAGAACGTCGGCAAGGTCGTGCTGACCATGCCGGTGCCCCTCGATCCGGAGGGGACGGTGCTGGTCACGGGTGGGACGGGTGGTCTGGGCGCGCTGGTGGCCCGGCATCTGGTGACCGAGCATGGGGTGCGTCATCTGGTGCTGTCCAGTCGCCGGGGGCCGCAGTCTCCGGGCGCCGCCGCGCTGCGCGACGAACTCGCCGCCCTCGGCGCCGAGGTCACCGTCGCCGCCTGTGACACCACTGACCGCGAGGCGCTGCGCGGGCTGCTCGGCTCCGTACCGGTGCGGCATCCGCTCACCGCGGTCGTGCACACGGCCGGGGTGCTCGATGACGGCGTACTGTCCTCGCTGACGCCCGAGCGGCTGGATACCGTGCTCGCGCCGAAGGCGGACGCGGTGAGCGCACTGCAGGAGCTGACCCGGGACGAGGACCTGGCCGCGTTCGTCGTCTTCTCCTCGGTCGCCGGTATGTTCGGCGGCTCGGGGCAGGGCAACTACGCGGCGGCGAACGCCTTCCTGGACGCGTTCGCCCAGGCCCGGCACGGCCTCGGGCTGCCTGCCACGTCACTCGCGTGGGGTCCGTGGGCGCCAGGTGCGGGGATGACCGGCGAGCTGGCGGATGCCGATCTGCGGCGCATGGCGCGTGGTGGCATGGTGCCGTTCACGGTCGAGCAGGGCATGGCGGCGTTCGACGCCGCATTCCGTACTGCTGAACCGGTGTACGCCCCCGTACGGCTCGACCACGCGGCGCTGCGGGCACCGCACTCCGCACCGCCGGCCCTCCTGCGTGGTCTGGTGACCGGGTCCGCCCGGCGCTCGGCTGCGTCGGCGGCCCCCGGTGACGCGGCGGAGAGCCTGCGGACCGGGCTGGCCGCGCTGCCGGCCGCCGAGCGGGAGCCGGCGGTACTGGAACTCGTCCGTGCGCAGGCAGCGCTTGTGCTCGGGCACGCCGGCCCCGAAGCCGTCGAGCCCGCACGGGACTTCCGCGGCCTGGGCATCGATTCGCTCACCGCCGTCGAGCTGCGCAACCGGCTGGGCGCCGCGACCGGTCTGCGGCTGCCGGCGACCCTCGTCTTCGACTACCCGTCGCCGGTGGTGCTGGCCCGCCATGTGTGCGCCGAGCTCTTCGGAGACGGTGAGGCGGCTGCCGCCCCGGTCGCTGTGGCAGGGCAGCCGGCGAACGGCGAGGAACAGCTGGCCATCGTTGCCATGAGCTGCCGGTTCCCGGGAGGGGCGGGCAGCCCGGAGGAGTTCTGGCGGCTGCTGGCCGACGGCGTGGACGCGCTGTCGCCCCTGCCGGCCGACCGGGGCTGGCAGACCGACGGCGAGGCCGGCCGGGTTGAAGGCGGTTTCCTCCACGACGGCGGTGACTTCGACGCGGACTTCTTCGGCATCTCACCGCGTGAGGCGGTCACCATGGACCCGCAGCAGCGGCTGCTGCTCGAAATCTCATGGGAGGCACTGGAGCGGGCCGGTATCGACCCGGCGGCGCTGCGCGGCAGCCGCACCGGGGTGTTCGCGGGGACGAACTACCAGGGCTACGGCTCGGCCGCACACACCCTGCCCGAGGGCAGCGAGGGCCAGTTGCTCACCGGTCATGCCACCAGTGTGACGTCCGGCCGGGTCTCCTACGCCTTCGGCCTCGAAGGCCCCGCCGTCACCGTCGACACGGCGTGCTCGTCGTCGCTGGTGGCGCTGCATCTGGCCGCACAGGCACTGCGGCTCGGGGAGTGCGATCTCGCCTTCGCGGGCGGGGTGACCGTGATGGCCACTCCGGGTGCCTTCGTGGAATTCGGCCGGCAAGGGGGGCTGGCGGGCGACGGGCGGTGCAAGGCATTCGCCGACGACGCGGACGGCACCGGCTGGGGCGAGGGCGCGGGAGTCGTCCTCGTCGAGCGGCTCTCCGACGCGCGGCGCAACGGACACCCGGTGCTCGCCGTGCTCCGTGGGTCCGCGGTCAACCAGGACGGGGCGTCCAACGGTCTGACAGCGCCCAACGGCCCCTCCCAGCAGCGGGTCATCCGGGCGGCACTCGCCAACGCCGGCCTCGATGCCCATGAGGTCGACGCGGTCGAGGCACACGGCACCGGGACGTCGCTGGGCGATCCGATCGAGGCACAGGCGCTGATCGCCACCTACGGCCAGGACCGCGAGCCGGACCGGCCGTTGTGGCTGGGGTCGGTGAAGTCGAACATCGGGCACACGCAGGCGGCCGCGGGTGTGGCGGGTGTGATCAAGATGGTGCTGGCGCTCCAGAAGGGCGTACTGCCCCGCACACTGCACGTCACCGAGCCCTCTTCCCACGTCGACTGGTCGGCCGGCGAAGTGCGGCTGCTGACCCGGCCCGTGGAGTGGCCGCGGTGCGAACTGCCGCGCCGGGCCGCCGTGTCCTCGTTCGGGATCAGCGGCACCAACGCGCATGTGGTGCTCGAACAGTACGGGGCGGCAGACGGTGGACCCGCCGGGGCCACGACTCCCGACAGCGGTCCGGCCGACACCGCCCGCGCCGGACAGGACGGGCCCGGCGGTCCGCCGGGGCCCGTCGTCTGGCCGCTGTCCGCCCGGTCCGCCGCCGCACTCCGCGACCAGGCGAAGCGGCTGCGCGCCCACCTCACCGACCACCCGGACCTGCCCGTACACGATGTCGGGCACGCGCTCGCCACCACCCGGGCCGCCTTCGACCACCGGGCGGCGCTGGTCGCCGAGGACCGGGATATGTTCCTGAAGGGCCTTGCCGCGCTGGCCCGCGGGGAGGACTCGGCGGAGCTGGTGCGCGGGCGGGCGGACACCGGCGGAAAGCTCGCCTTCCTGTTCAGCGGCCAGGGCTCCCAGCGCGCCGGCATGGGACGCGAGCTCTACGATCGGTTCCCCGCCTATGCGACGGCGTTCGACGAGGTCTGCGCGGAGTTCGACCGCCACCTCGAACGGCCGCTGCGCGACCTGGTCTTCGCGGACGAGGGCACGCCCGAGGCCGCGCTGCTCGACCGCACCGCCTACACCCAGCCCGCACTGTTCGCCGTGGGAACGGCACTTCACGCGCTCGTCGGATCGTGGGGGATCAGGCCCGATGTGCTGATCGGCCACTCCATCGGAGAGCTGACCGCCGTGCATGCGGCCGGGGTGCTGACCCTGGAGGACGCGTGCCGGCTGATCGCGGCCCGCGGGCGGCTGATGCAGGCACTGCCGGAAGGCGGCGCCATGATCGCCGTACAGGCCGCCGAAGAAGAGGTGCTGCCCCTGCTGGCGGGCCGGGCGGACCGGGCGGGGATCGCCGCGGTGAACGGGCCGTCGGCCGTCGTCGTCTCCGGTGCCGAGGACACGGTCACCGAGATCGCCGGAGAGCTGGCCGAGCGCGGACGAAAGACTAGGCGTTTGCGGGTCAGCCATGCGTTTCACTCTCCCTTGATGGAAGCGATGCTGGAGGAGTTCGGCGAGATCGCGCGGGGCGTGCGCTACGCACCGCCGCGTCTGCCCGTCGTCTCCAACCTCACCGGGGAACCGGCGGCCGACGCCGACCTGACCTCGCCCGCCTACTGGGTGCGGCAGGTGCGGGAGGCCGTCCGCTTCGGTGACGGCATCCGCCGCCTGGAGGCCGAGGGAGTACGGACGTATCTGGAGCTGGGGCCCGACGGCGCCCTGGCGGCCCTGGCATGGGAGAGCCTGCGCGAGCCCGATGAGGACACCGCCGCACTCCCCGTCCTGCGGCGCGAACGGCCCGAGGCACGCAGCGCCCTGCAGGCCGCGGCGCGATTGCATGTGCGCGGTCTCGGGGCAGGGCCCGCCGCGCTGTACGGCGAGGGGGCGCGCCCTGTCGAGCTGCCCACCTACGCCTTCCAGCGCCGCCGGTACTGGCTGGAGCCGGCCGGTCCGCAGACCGGGACGGACCCGGCGCAGACGGTGGACGACCAGTTCTGGGCCGCGGTGGAACACGCCGACCCGGGCGAACTGGCCGAGCGTCTCCACCTGGCCGGTGACGCCCCGCTGAGCGACGTTCTGCCCGCGCTGTCCTCGTGGCGCAACGAGCAGCGCGAACGCACCGTCGCCGACGGCTGGGAATACCGCGTCACCTGGCGGCCGGCCGCCGATGCCCCGACTCCCGTGCTGTCCGGCACCTGGCTGCTCGCCTTCCCCGCGGGCCGCGGCGGCCGTGCCTGGGAGACGGCGCTCGCGGCCGGGCTCACCGCCCATGGGGCGGCCGCGGTCATCCCGGTCGAGATCGACTGCGGCCGCGCCGACCGCATGTCGCTCGCCGGCCAACTGGGCCCGCTGCTGGGCGAGTCCGGCCCCCTGGACGGGGTGCTGTCACTGCTGGCCACCGACGAGGAGCCGCATCCGAGCCGGCCCGCCACGCCCGGCGGACTCGCCGCGACGCTGGCCCTCGTCCAGGCCCTCGACGACCTGGGCTCCGCCGCACCGCTGTGGTGCGCCACCACCGGCGCAGTGGCGGTGCGGGAGCGCGAGGCGGTGCCGTCCCCCGTACAGGCCGCGGTCTGGGGCTTCGGACGGGTCGCCGCGCTGGAGCAGCCGCAGAGCTGGGGCGGTCTGGTCGATCTGCCCGCGGAGCCCGATGAGCGGGCCGTGGAGCGGCTCTGCGCGGTACTGGAAGCCGGGCCGGGCGAGGACCAGGTCGCCGTACGCGGCTCGGGTGTGTTCGTCCGGCGGCTGGTCCGGGCCCGGACCGGGGGCACCGGACCCGGCACCGAAGAGCCGTGGGCGTGTGCCGGTACCGTCCTGGTCACCGGAGGCACCGGTGCGCTCGGCGCACACATCGCCCGCCGGCTGGCCGACCGGGGTGTCGCACACCTGGTACTGGCCGGCCGACGCGGTGCGCGGGCCGAGGGCGCAGCCGAGCTGCGGGCCGAACTGAGCGCCCGTGGCATCCGGGTGACGCTCGCCGCCTGCGATGCCGCCGACCGTGAGGCGCTGGCACGGCTGCTGGCCGAGCATCCCGTCGATGCCGTGTTCCACGCCGCGGGCGTGCTCGACGACGGGCTGATCGCCGGGCTCGACGGTGCGCGCCTGGACGCCGTGCTGCGGTCCAAGATGGCGGCCGCGGCGCACCTGCACGAACTGGCCGACGACCGGACGCCGTTGGTGCTGTTCTCGTCCTTCGCCGGCACGGTGGGGGCGACCGGCCAGGCCAACTACGCCGCCGCCAACGCCTATCTGGACGCCCTCGCCCAGCACCGGCACGCCCTAGGCCTGCCGGCCGCCTCCCTCGCCTGGGGGCCGTGGGCCGGCGCCGGCATGGCGGCCGGAACCGCAGGTGACGAGCAACTGGCAGAGCGCCTCACCCGGGGCGGTATGAGCCCGCTCGACCCGCGGCTCGCGGTCGACGCGCTGGAGCGGGCACTCACCCGTGGCGACACCACGCTGACCGTGGCCGATGTGGACTGGGCGCGGTTCGTACCCGGCTTCACGTCGGTGCGGCCCAGCGCGCTGTTCTCCGACCTGCCGGAGGCCCGGCAGGCGGTCCCGGAAAGCGAGTCCGCGGACAGTGGCCGGCCGGGCGGTCTCCAGGCGCTGCGCGCGCAGTTGGCCGGGCGGAGCGAGGCGGACCAGGAACGCGTCCTCGCCACCCTTGTCCGCACCCATGTCGCCGGCGTCCTCGGGCATGACTCCGTGGACGCGATCGACCCGAAGCGGGCGTTCAGCGAGCTGGGCTTCGACTCGCTCATGGCCGTCGAGCTGCGCAACCGGCTCGGTCTCGCCACCGGCACCCAGCTGCCCGCCACGCTGCTGTTCGACCATCCGACCGCTGCGGCCCTCGCCCGTCATCTGCGGACGCAGGTCGCGGCGGGGGACACGGCCGGGGCGCTGCCCGCGCTCGCCGAGCTGGACCGGTTGGAGGACGTGCTGGCCGACGTGGCGCAGGACGATCCGCAGCGGGCCAGGATCGCCTCCCGGCTGCAGTTGCTGCTCGCGAAGTGGCACGAGCAGGAGGACACCGACGCGGAGGTGACGGACGACGCCGGGGTGAGCGACCGGATCAACTCCGCCACCGCGGACGAGATCTTCGACTTCATCGACAACGACCTCGGCATGTCATGAGACGCCGGCCGCGAAACAACCGGAACCACCACGTGGATGAGGGTGCATGAACGACCAGAAGCTCCTCGAGTACCTCAAGAAGGTCACCAACGACCTCCACCAGACCCGCCGGCGCCTGCAGGAAGTCGAGGCCGGGCGTCAGGAGCCGGTGGCGATCGTGGCGATGAGCTGCCGTTTCCCCGGTGGGGTGGGTTCGCCGGAGGAGTTCTGGCGGCTGCTTGCGGGCGGGGTGGACGCGATCGGTGAGTGGCCGGCCGACCGTGGCTGGGATGTGGAGTCGCTGTACGACCCGGAGCCGGGTGTACCCGGCCGCAGCTACACGCGTGCCGGTGGTTTCCTGGACGATGTCAGCGGCTTCGACGCCGGCTTCTTCGGGATCTCGCCACGCGAGGCACTGTCCATGGATCCGCAGCAGCGGTTGCTGCTGGAGACGTCGTGGGAGGCGTTCGAGCGGGCCGGGATCGACCCGGCATCGCTGCGCGGCAGCCGCACCGGTGTCTTCGCCGGCACCAACGGGCAGGACTACACCCCGCTGCTGCTCGGTGCCGCGGAAGGACTGGAAGGCCATATCGGCACCGGCAACGCCGCCAGTGTGGTGTCCGGCCGGGTCTCCTACGCGCTGGGCCTGGAGGGGCCCGCGGTCACCATCGACACCGCCTGCTCGGCATCGCTCGTCGCCCTCCATCTGGCGGCGCAGGCGCTCCGGTCGGGAGAGTGTGACCTCGCACTGGCCGGCGGAGTCACCGTGATGTCCACCCCCGGACTGTTCCTGGAGTTCAGCCGGCAGCGCGGACTGGCCGCAGACGGCCGGTGCAAGGCGTTCGCGGATGCGGCCGACGGCACCGCCTGGGGCGAGGGCGCCGGCATGCTCCTGGTCGAGCGGCTCTCCGACGCCCGGCGGCACGGACACCCCGTCCTTGCCGTCCTGCGCGGCTCCGCGGTCAATCAGGACGGGGCGTCGAACGGTCTGACGGCCCCCAACGGCCCTTCCCAGCAACGCGTCATCTGGCAGGCGCTGTCCGGCGCGGGCCTGGCCACGGCGGATATCGACATGGTGGAGGCACACGGCACCGGCACGACGCTCGGCGACCCCATCGAGGCCCAGGCGCTGCTGGCGACGTACGGGCAGGACCGGGACGCGGAGCAGCCGCTGTGGCTCGGCTCCGTGAAGTCGAACATCGGGCACACCCAGGCAGCCGCCGGAGCGGCCGGAGTCATCAAGGCCGTGCTCGCCCTCCACGAAGGGCTGATGCCCAGGACCCTGCACATCGACCGGCCCTCGTCGCACGTCGACTGGTCGGCGGGGAATGTCTCGCTGCTCGCCGATGCCACACCATGGCCCGACCGCGGGCGGCCCCGCCGGGCCGCGGTCTCCTCCTTCGGCGTCAGCGGCACCAATGCCCATGTCATTCTCGAACAGGCCCCGGCCCAGGACCCCGCCCCCGGGACGGCCGACGGTGCCCCCGGGACGGCCGACGGTGCCCCCGAAGTGGACGCCGCCTCCCGGCACCTCGTCTTCCCCGTCTCCGCGCGGACCGCGGACTCGCTGCGCACGCTCAGCGCCCGGCTGCGCGAGCGGCTGTCCGGGCAGCCGGCGCCGCCGCTGCGTGACCTCGCCTGGTCGCTGGCCACCACGCGCACGGAGTTCGAGCACCGGGCCGCCGTGATCGCCGACGGCCACGACGAGCTGCTCCGCGGCCTGGACCTGCTCGCCCGCGACGCTCCGGCCCCCGGAGTGGTACGCGGCACGAGCGGAGCGGACGGCCGTACCGCTTTCGTCTTCCCCGGCCAGGGCTCCCAGTGGGCCGGCATGGCCACCGAACTGCTCGATACCGAACCGGAGTTCCGTGCCCGCTTCACCGAGTGCGCACAGGCCGTGGAACGGTTCTCCGGATGGTCCCTCGACGAGGTGCTGCGCGGCGCCGAGGGGGCACCGTCCCTCGACCGTGCGGACGTCGTCCAGCCCGCCCTGTTCGCCGTGAAGGTCGCACTGGCGGGGCTCTGGCGCGCCCGGGGCGTGGAGCCCGACGCCGTCGTGGGGCACAGCCAGGGCGAGATCGCCGCGGCCTGCGTCGCCGGTGCGCTGACCCTGGAGGACGCCGCCCGGGTCGTCGTCCTGCGCGGCCGGGCACTGACCGCACTCGCGGGGCGGGGCGGCATGCTGTCCGTCCCGCTGCCGCTGCCCGAGGTGGAGGAGCGCCTCGCCCCTTGGGGCGACCGCATCTCGGTCGCCGCCGTCAACAGCCCCCGTTCCGTGGCCGTCTCCGGCGAAACGCACGCGCTCGACGAGCTGTTCGCCGCGCTGCAGGCCGACGGTGTCCGGGTACGCCGGATACCGATCGACTATGCGTCCCACTCCGCGCAGGTCGAGGAGGTCCGCGAGCAGATGCTCGCCGACCTCGCGCCGATCAGCCCGCGCACCGGCGCGACACCGTTCTTCTCGACGGTGACCGGCGACTGGATCGACACCGGCCTGCTGGACGCCGAGTACTGGTACCAGAACCTGCGCCGGACCGTACGCTTCGAACACGCCGTCCGCTCCCTGGCCGAACAGGACTACCGCGCCTTCGTCGAGACCTCACCGCACCCCGTGGTGACGACCGTCGTACGGGAGACGCTCGACGCGCTCGACATCCCGGACGCCGCCGTCGTCGGCACCCTTCGCAGGGGGGAGGGCGGCCGCCGGCGCTTCCTCACCTCACTCGCCGAACTGTCCGTCGCCGGCGGGCCCGTCACCTGGCGCACGGTCCTCGACCCCACCGGGGAGGGCGGCGGCGCCCGGCGGATCGCCCTGCCGACCTATCCCTTCCAGCACTCCCGCTACTGGCCCCGGCCCGCCCCCGAACCGCGCGGCAGCTCCGCCGAAGAGACCGACTCCGGCTTCTGGGAGGCCGTCGCGAGCGGCGACGCCGACACGCTCGGCGCGGCGCTGGACGTGGACCCGGCCACCCTCGATGAGCTGCTGCCCGCGCTGTCCGACTACCGCCGGCGCCACCGCGAAGCAGCTCAGGCCGACTCATGGCGCTACCGCATCACCTGGAAGCCGGTCCTCGCCGGCGCCGCGCCCGCCACTCTCCGTGGCACCTGGCTGGTGGTGACCACCGGCGACGATGCCCTGGTCAGCGGCCTGACCGAGGCAATCTCGGCGGCCGGTGCGCACCCCGTCACCGTGCCGGTGGACCCGGAAGAGGACCGGGCCGCACTCGCCGGAACGATCGAGGCGGCGCTGCGTGACACGGCTTCCCCGGACGCACCGCTGCCCCCGGTCACGGGCATCGTCTCCCTGCTGGCCCTGGAGGAGGACGACCACCCCGCCCACCCCGGCCTGCCCCGGGGCTTCGCCGCCACCGTCGCCCTCGTCCAGGCACTCGACGACCTCGGCGTCGAGGCCCCGCTGTGGTTCGCCACCCGGGGCGCCGTGGCCACCGACCCGCTGCGGGGCGTCACCGCACCGCGCCAGTCCCTGGTGTGGGGCTTCGGCCGAGTGGTCGCCCTGGAGACGCCGGAGCGCTGGGGCGGACTGCTCGATCTGCCCGAAAGCCTGGACCCGGCCGTGGCCGGCGCCGTGGTCCGGGCGCTCGCCGGAATCGGCGACGAGGACCAGATCGCGATACGGCCGAACGGTGTCCTCGCCCGGCGACTGGTCCGCGCCGCGACCGGCGAGCCCGACACCACACGCCGGTGGACGCCCCAGGGCACCGTCCTGGTCACCGGCGGAACCGGCGCCCTGGGGCAGCATGTGGCCCGCTGGCTCGCGCGAAACGGCGCACCGCATCTGCTGCTCGTCAGCCGCCGTGGTGCCGACACCCCGGGAGCCGCCGAACTCGCAGCCGAACTGGTGGAGTTCGGCACCCAGGCCGAATTCGCCGCGTGCGACATCGCCGACCGGGACGCGCTCGCCGCCCTGCTCGACACGATTCCCGCCGACCGGCCGCTCACTGCGGTCCTGCACACCGCCGCCGTACTCGACGACGGGACGATCAACTCCCTGACCCCCGCCCAACTGGCCGGGGTGCTCCGGGTGAAAGCCGGCGGCGCACACAACCTCGACGAACTGACCAGACGGCATGACCTGTCGGCCTTTGTGCTGTTCTCCTCCACCGCCGGCACCATCGGCGCGCCGGGACACGCCAACTACGCCCCCGGCAATGCCTACCTCGACGCCCTCGCCCAGCAGCGCAGAGCAGCCGGGCACCGGGCCACCTCCATCGCCTGGGGCCCCTGGGCGGAAGGCGGTATGGCCGAGGGCGCCGTGGGCGAGCGACTGCACCGGCACGGCGTACGTGCCATGGACCCCTGGTCGGCCGTCGCCGCGCTGCAACGTGCCCTCGACCACGACGACACCGCACTGGCCGTCACCGACATCGACTGGGACACCTTTGCGCGTGCCTACACCACGGCCCGTCCCCGGCCCCTGATCGCCGACCTTCCCGACGCTCAACGGGCACTCGCCACGGCCGGACCCACGACGGCGGAGACGGCCGAAGGCCCCGTACTCGCCCGGCAGCTTGCCGCCCTCGACGTGGCGGAGCAGCGCAAGGCCCTGTCGGAACTCGTCCGCGCCCATGTCGCCGCCGTCCTCAACCACACCGATCCCGACGAGGTCGCCCCCCACCGGGCCTTCCGCGAGCTGGGCTTCGACTCCCTCATGGCGGTCGAACTCCGCAATGCGCTCGGCGTGGCCATCGGCAAACGGCTCCCGGCCACGCTCATCTTCGACCACCCGACCCCGGCGGCGCTGGCCGCCCGGCTGCGCACCGAACTGGATCTCGACGAGGCTCCGGCTCCGGCCGCGCCCACGCCCGCCGGACCGGCGGACCACGAGGACGACCCCCTCGCCATCGTGGCGATGAGCTGCCGTTTCCCCGGTGGGGTGGGTTCGCCGGAGGAGTTCTGGCGGCTCGTTGCGGGCGGAGTGGACGCGATCGGTGAGTGGCCGGCCGAACGTGGCTGGGATGTGGAGGCGCTGTACGACCCGAAGCCGGGTGTACCCGGCCGCAGCTACACGCGTGCCGGTGGTTTCCTGGACGATGTCGGCGGCTTCGACGCGGGCTTCTTCGGGATTTCACCGCGTGAGGCGGTGGCGATGGACCCGCAGCAGCGGTTGCTGCTGGAGACGTCGTGGGAGGCGTTCGAGCGGGCCGGGATCGACCCGGCGTCGCTGCGCGGCAGCCGCACCGGCGTCTTCGCCGGCACCAACTACCAGGACTACACCTCCCGTTCCCTCGCCTCGGCACCGGACGCCGAGGCCCATCTGGGCACCGGCAACTCGGCGAGCGTGATGTCCGGCCGGCTCTCCTACACCTTCGGCCTGGAGGGGCCCGCGGTCACCGTCGACACCGCCTGCTCGGCATCGCTCGTCGCCCTCCATCTGGCGGCGCAGGCGCTCCGGTCGGGGGAGTGTGACCTCGCACTGGCCGGCGGCGTCACCGTCATGTCCACCCCCGGGCTCTTCCTGGACTTCAGCCGCCAGCAGGGTCTGGCCGCCGACGGCCGCTGCAAGGCGTTCGCCGACCGGACCGACGGCACCGGCTTCTCCGAGGGCGTCGGCATCGTGCTGGTCGAGCGGCTCTCCGATGCGCAGCGGAACGGGCACCCGGTGCTGGCGCTGCTCCGCGGCTCCGCGGTCAACCAGGACGGCGCCTCGAACGGGCTCACCGCCCCCAACGGCCCCTCGCAGCAGCGGGTGATCCGCGAGGCCCTGGCCGACGCCGGCCTGTCCGTCACGGAGGTCGACGCCGTCGAGGCCCACGGCACCGGCACGGCACTCGGCGACCCCATCGAGGCCCAGGCTCTCCTGGCGACATACGGGCAGGAACGGGCGGCCGACCGGCCGCTCTGGCTGGGTTCGGTCAAGTCCAACATCGGGCACACCCAGGCCGCCGCCGGTGTGGCGGGCCTGATCAAGATGGTGCTGGCGCTCCAGCACGGCGTCCTTCCGCCCACCTTGCACATCGACCGGCCGTCGACACATGTGGACTGGTCGGAAGGGAACGTACAGCTGCTCACGGACACCGTGGAGTGGCCCGAAACCGACCGGCCGCGACGGGCAGGCGTCTCCTCCTTCGGCATCAGCGGCACCAACGTGCACACCATCCTGGAAGAGGCCCCCGCCACCACCACCCCGCCTCCGGGCAGCACACCGGCCGTACCCGTCCCCTGGGTCCTCAGCGGCACCACCCGCGACGCGCTCCGGGCACAGGCCCGCAGGCTGCTCGCGCATGTCGAGGACCGCCCCGAACTCGGCCTGCCGGACGTGGCACAGTCCCTGGCCACGACCCGTACCGCCTTCGAGCACCGCGCCGCACTCGTGGGCGCCGGCCGTGACGAACTGCTGAGCGGCCTGCGTGCTCTCGCGACCGGCGAGACCTCCGCGCATGTCATCACCGGGGTGGCGAGGGGCGAGGGCGCAACAGCCGTGCTGTTCACGGGTCAGGGAGCCCAACGCGCGGGAATGGGCCGGGAGTTGTACCAGAATTTCCCGGTGTTCGCGGAGGCTTTCGATGCGGTGTGTGCGCACTTCGACGGTGAGTTGGTCGCGCCACTGCGGGATGTGGTGTTCGGTGAGGACCCGGGTGTGGAGCGGCTGAATCAGACTGGTTTCACTCAGCCCGCGTTGTTCGCGGTGGAGGTGGCGCTGTTCCGGCTCTTCGAGTCCTTCGGAGTCCGTCCTGACTACCTCATGGGTCATTCCATCGGTGAGTTGGTGGCCGCGCATGTGGCGGGGGTGTGGTCGCTTGCGGACGCCTGCCGTCTGGTGGCGGCGCGTGGCCGGTTGATGCAGGCGTTGCCGGCGGGTGGGGCGATGGTCTCCCTCCAAGCCACCGAGGCCGAGGTGCTGCCGCTGCTGGAAGGCCGTGAGCAGCGGGCGAGCATTGCCGCGGTGAACGGCCCGACCTCGATCGTCATAGCCGGTGAGGAGTCCGTGGTCGCGGACATCGCCGGGCGCTTCGAGTCCGAGGGCCGGAAGGCGAAAAGGCTCCAGGTCAGCCATGCCTTCCACTCCCCGCTGATGGAGCTGATGCTCGCGGAATTCCGGACGGTCGCCGAAAGCGTGGCGTACGAGGAGCCCCGTATCCCGGTGGTCTCGAACGTCACCGGTGAACTCGCCACACCGCAGGAGTTGACCTCACCCGACTACTGGGTGCGGCATGTCCGTGAGGCCGTCCGTTTCGCCGACGGCGTCCGGTGGCTGGAGGAGCACAAGGTCACCCGGTTCCTGGAGATCGGCCCGGACGGCACCCTGACCGCCATGGCTCAGGGATGCCTCGACGGTGACCGGGTGCTGATCCCGGTGCTGCGCAAGGACCGGTCCGAGACGCCCGGCGTCATGGCCGCGGTCGGCGCGCTCCACACCTCGGGCGCCGGCCTCGACTGGTCCGTGCTGTGTCCCGGCGCCCACCGCGTCGACCTGCCGACCTACGCCTTCCAGCGGCGGCGCTACTGGTGGGAGGCGGTGGCCGGGGCCGGGGACCTCGAAGCCGTGGGGCTGAGCGCGGCCGAGCACCCGCTGCTCGGCGCGGCGGTCACCGTGGCCGGTTCGGAGTCCGTGGTCTTCACGGGGCGGCTGTCCCTGGCCACCCATGCGTGGCTCGCCGATCATGCGGTGCTGGGCAAGGTGATCCTGCCGGCCACGGCCTATCTCGACCTGGCCGTCAGCGCCGGTGACCGCACCGGATGCGACCACCTCGCCGAACTCACCCTGGAGGCGCCGCTTGTGCTGCCGCGGCAGGGCGCCGTCCAGCTTCAGGTCGCGGTGGGCGCACCCGACGACGCCGGGTGCCGCTCGTTCACCGTGCACTCCCGGCCCGTGGACGAGGGCGACGCCGCGCCGTGGGCCCGGCACGCACAAGGCACCTTGACCACCGCTCCGGCGAACGAGCCGGAGACTCTGGGCAGTTGGCCGCCCGAGGGCGCCGAGCCCGTCGGGGCGGGGGAGTGGTACGACGCCTTCGCGGAAGCGGGGTTCACGTACGGGCCCGCGTTCCAGGGGCTCGGGCCCGTGTGGCGGCGCGGTGACGAGCTGTTCGCCGAGGCCGCACTGCCCGAGCCGCACCGGGCCGACGCCACGCGGTTCACGTTGCACCCCGCGCTGCTCGACGCGGCCGTCCAGACACTGCTCGTCGGCGGCCGGGACGCCGGCGGCACGGGCGACGGCGGGGCGATGCTGCCGTTCGCCTGGAGCGGGGTGACCTTCCATGCCGAGGGGGCCGACGCGCTGCGGGTACGTCTGAGGCCCGCCGAGGGCCGGGCCGATGCCTTCTCGGTGCTGGTCACGGACGCCTCCGGCCGGCCCGTGGCTGTCGCCGATGCGCTGACCCTGCGCACGGTGACCCCTGACCAGATGCCGGCCTTCCCGCAGGTCGGGCCGGATGTGCCGCTGCGCCTCGACTGGCAGGCCGCCGCCCTGTCCCCGCGTTCCGGGGCCGCACGGTGGGTCGTGCTCGGCAGTCCGGTCGGCGCCGCTCCCGGCGGACCGGTGGATGCCGGGATCGCCAAGGCACTGGACGGCGCAGGCGTGCACGCGGAGTCGTACGCAGATCTCGAAGCCCTGTCAGCCGCCGTGGCCACGGGGATGACGATGCCCGACACCGTGCTGCTGGAGTGCGCACCGCAAGCCGGTGCGGACACCCCGGACATCCGGGAACTGCTCCTCACCACCCTCGCCGTCTGCCGTCACTGGCTCGCCGAGGAGCGGTTCGCCGGCTCCCGGCTGGTGATCGTCACCCGGGGCGCCGTCGCCGCCGAGCACGGAGAGGACGTCAGCGATCTCGCCGGAGCGGCGCTGTGGGGGCTGGTCCGCTCCGCACAGCTGGAACACCCCGGACGGTTGTGGCTGCTCGACCTCGACCACCGCGAGGCGTCCCGCGGCGTGCTCGCGGACGCGGTGGCTGCCGCGCACCCGCAGACGGTCCTGCGCGCGGGCGAGTTGCGGCTGCCGCAGCTGTCCCGCGTCGAGCCTCCCGAGGCCCTTGAGTCCCCGTTCGACCCGGAGGGCACGGTGCTGGTCACCGGGGCCACCGGCGCGTTGGGGAAGCTCCTGACGCACCATCTCGTCACCCGTCACGGGGTACGGCACCTCCTGCTGGCCAGCCGCGGCGGGTCCGCAGCCGAGGGAGCGGCGGAGTGGTGCGCCGAGCTGGCAGAGGAGGGGGCGACAGCCTCTCTGGTGGCCTGCGATGTCGCCGAGCGTGCAGAGGTGGAGCGGCTGCTCGGCTCGGTCCCGGCGGACCACCCACTGACCGCCGTCGTGCATCTCGCCGGAGTCGTCGACGACGGTGTGCTGACCGCGCTCGGCGAAGAGCGGATCGACCGGACACTGCGGCCGAAGGCCGACGCCGCCTGGCTGCTGCACGAGCTGACGAAGGACCAGAAGCTGACGGCGTTCGTGCTCTTCTCCTCCGCGGCCGGCACCTTCGGTTCGGCGGGGCAGGCCAACTACGCGGCCGCCAACGCCTTCCTGGACGGTCTGGCCCGGCACCGGGCGGCCCAGGGGCTGCCGGCCACCTCGCTGGCCTGGGGGCTGTGGGCCGAAGACAGCGGAATGACGGCCGGGCTCGCCGACACCGACCGACGGAGGATGGCCCGTGGCGGTATGCGGCCGCTCTCCGCCGACGACGGGCTGGCACTGTTCGACGCCGCACTGGCGACAGGTGAGAACGCCCTGGTCACCGTGGGCCTTGCCACAGGGGGACGCACGGCGCTGCCGGGCGGTGCGGCTCCCGGCCGGGCCCGGCGTCCGGTCGCCGCGTCCGGAACGGACAAGGACGATCTGCTCGCACGGCTGGCGGACGCCGGCCCCGACGGACGGGACGCGCTCCTGCTGGACCTGGTACGGCGTCAGATCGCGGCGGTCCTCGGTCACGGGTCGCCCGAGGAGGTCGAACCGGACCGTGGCTTCGCCGAGTTGGGCTTCGACTCGCTGACCGCCGTGGAACTGCGCAACCAGCTCGGCACCGTCACCGGCCTACGGCTCCCGCCCACGCTCGTCTTCGACTTCGCCACCCCCGAGGAGCTCGCCGCCCGGCTGGGAGAGGAGCTCACCGCGGGCGTCCTCCCGCAGCCCGGCTCCGCAGGACCCGACGACCGCCCTTCCGCGACGGGACGGGAGCAGGACACCATCGGAGCCCTCTTCCGGGAGGCCAGCGAGTCGGGACGGGTGGCGGAGGGATTCGGGCTGCTGCAGGCGGCCGCCCGCCTCCGGCCGACGTTCGACACACCGGAGGAGTTCGGGAGCGCCTTCGCGCCCGTGCGGCTCGCGCGTGGCGGCGCCTCCCCGGACGCGGACGGGCCGACGCTGATCTGCTTCAGCTCGTACGTCGCGCTCGCCGGTGTGCACCAGTACGCCCGGTTCGCCGCCGTCCACCGGAACTCGCGCGACGTATGGGCGCTGCCGACCCCGGGCTTCGGCCGCGGAGAGCGCCTGCCCGCCTCCCTCGACGCGGTCGTACGGCTGCAGTCCGAGGCGGTGCTGCGGTGTGCGGACGGCGGCCCGGTGGTGCTGCTCGGCTCGTCGTCCGGCGGCATCCTGGCCCTCGCCGTGGCGCACCATCTGCAGAAGGCGGGGACACCGCCCGCCGGTGTCGCGCTGCTGGACACCTACCTGCCGCGCGAGGACTCGCCCTTCACCCGGTTCGCCGGAGAGATGATCGGGGGGATGTTCGACCGCGAGTCCCTGTTCGCGCACATGGACGCAGGCCGGCTCACCGCGATGAGCTGGTACCTCCACATCGTCGGCGCATGGTCGCCGGACTCGCTCTCCTGCCCCGTGCTGCTCGTGCGCTCCAGTGAGCCGCCGGCCACCGGCGAGCCGGCGGGAGCGCTCGCACCGGAGGAATGGCAGGCGTCCTGGGACGGCGCGGGCACCGTCACCGACGTGCCCGGCAACCACTTCACGATGATGGAGGACCACGCGGGCTCCACCGCGAAGACCGTGGCCGACTGGATGGCGGCCCTGCCGGGTGCGCGGCCGCCGGGCGGCACACCGCGATGAGCGGCGGGTACGCAGGAGTCGCCCGGACCGTGCCCGCGGGGGCGCGGGGCCCCGGCCCCCGCCCCGGACCATTGTCTGGGCGATTCACCAGACCCTGCCGGCGACGGTCGGCGGCGCGCCGCACAGCCGACACCATGGTCGAAAGCTCATGAAACGAGAGGAGACACCGTGAAGGTCACGGTTGATCAGGACCGGTGTGTCGGTGCCGGAATGTGCGCGATGACCGCGGGCGAGGTCTTCGCGCAGCACGAGGACGACGGCCTCGTCGTGCTGCGGATGACCGAGCCGCCCGAGCACCTGACGGACCCCGTGGAAGAGGCAGAGCAGCTGTGTCCCTCCCGTGCCATCACGGTGGACCCCGCTGCCCCCTGACCGGTCCGGTGAGGAGCCATTGTCTGGAGGAATCCCCAGACCCCGGCGGCGCGGTACCGCACGGCACTGCCGGAGACCACAGGATGAGACCGACACCATCCGCGCTCGGCCGTGAATGCGTGCCTCGCGGCCGTGTCGAGGCCACCCGACTACGCGCGACCGAGAGGGGATCCCCATGCGCGTGCTGTTCGCCGCACTGTCCGAGAGGTCGCACCTGTATCCCATGGTGCCGCTGGCTTGGGCGATGACCGCGGCAGGGCACGAGGTGCGTATGGTCAACGCCCCGTCCCTCACCGGCCTCGTCACCGGCACCGGTCTGGTCTCGGCTCCCGTAGGCCGCGACCACGGACTGCACCAGGCCATGAAACTGGCCCCCGAGACACAGGACCAGGACTTCGCCAACTGGAGCCGGCTGGGACCGGGGGAGGTGGACTGGCCCGCCCTCCGCGACCGCTACGAGTCCAGCGTCCGCTACGGCTTCTCGCCGTACAACGATCCGGTGGTGGACGACATGGCCGCGCTGGCACAGAGCTGGCAGCCGGATCTGGTCGTCCGGGACCCGCTCTGCTACGCCGGAGCCATCGCCGCCCGCGCCTGCGACGCCGTCCACGTCCGACTGCTGTGGTGCGCCGATGTCTACGGCAGGGCACGTCAGACCTATCTCGGCCTGATGGGCCAGGTCCCGCCCGAAGAGCGGGTGGACCCGCTCGCCGACTGGCTCGACGAGCGTGGCGCGCCCTTCGGCGTCTCCTGCGACGAAGAGCTGATCCACGGCCAGTACACCCTCGACACCACACCGCCGAGCCTGCGGCCGCCCACCACGCTGCCGTCCCTGTCCATGCGCTATGTGCCGTACAACGGGGACGCGGTGTGGTGGCAGTGGCTGCGCGAGGCACCCGAGCGGCCGCGCGTCTGTCTGACCCTCGGCACGAGCAACACCGAGGCCTACGGCGGTGACTATGTCTCCGTCTCCGACATCCTCGGAGCGCTGGCTCCGCTCGACATCGAGGTGGTCGCCGCTCTCCTTCCGCAGCAACGGGAGGCGCTCGCCGACATCCCCGCCAATGTGCGCGCCGTGGACGACGTGGCGCTGCACACCCTGCTGCCCAGCTGCTCGGCCGTTATCCACCACGGCGGTTGGGGGACCTACGCCACCGCCCTGATCAACGCCGTGCCGCAACTCACCCTCTGCACCTCTGTCGCCGACCTGGAGTGGCGGGGCCGGTCCCTGGAGCGCGCCGGCGCGGGGATCACCGTCCACCACAGCGAGGTCACCGCCGACCTGGTGCTCCGTCACACCCTGCAGATCCTCGACGATCCGGGCTTCGCCGCCGCCGCGCAGCGCTTGCGCGACGAGTCGGCGGCGATGCCCAGCCCGCGCGACATGGTCGCCACGCTGGAGCAACTGGTCGCGGAGCGCTGACCGGGCCGTGTCGGCCGGCGACCGACGGGCCCTCCCCCTGACACCACTCGCCCCTGGATGGAAACCGTGAAGGCTCTTGTGCTCTCGGGAGGCGCTGGTACGCGCCTGCGGCCCATAACCCACACCTCCGCCAAACAACTCGTCCCGGTCGCCAACAAGCCGATCCTCTTCTACGTGCTGGAGGCCATCGCCGAAACCGGCATCACCGAGGTCGGCATGATCGTCGGTGACACCGGACCGGAGATCCGCGAGGCGGTCGGCGACGGCTCACAGTTCGGCCTCCAGGTGACCTACATTCCGCAGAGCGCCCCGCTCGGCCTCGCCCACGCGGTCCTCATCGCCCGCGACTTCCTGGGCGACGACGACTTCCTGATGTATCTGGGGGACAACTTCATCTCCGGCGGTATCACCGATCTGGTCGAGGGCTTCCGCAAGGAGCGTCCCGACGCGCAGCTCGTGCTCAGCCGGGTCCCGGATCCCACCGCGTTCGGGGTGGCGGAGCTGGACGCCACGGGCCGCGTCACGGGCCTGGAGGAGAAGCCGCAGCACCCCAAGAGCGATCTGGCGCTGGTCGGCGTCTACCTCTTCACCCCCGCGGTGCACGAGGCGGTACGGGCCATCCGGCCGTCCGCACGCGGCGAACTGGAGATCACCGACGCCGTGCAGTGGATGGTCGAGGCGGGCCAGGACATCCGTTCCGGTGAGCTGTCCGGCTACTGGCGGGACACCGGCAGCGTCGTCGACATGCTGGAGGTCAACCGCATGCTTCTGGAGAGCCAGGAACGCCGCATCGAGGGATCGGTGGACGAGGCGAGCGAGATCCTCGGCCGGGTGCGCATCTGCCCCGGCGCGACGGTCCGCGCCTCACGGATCGTCGGGCCCGCCGTGATCGGCTCCGGCACCGTCGTCACCGAGTCCTACATCGGTCCGTCCACCTCCATCGCGGAGGACTGCCGCATCCATGACAGCGAACTGGCCTCCTCGATCGTGCTGCGCGGTTCGTCGTTCGAGAGCGTGCGCCGGGTGGAGGCCTCGCTGGTCGGACGCAACGCCCATGTGGCGCTCGCACCACAGCGTCCGGTGGCCCACCGGCTGGTCATCGGCGACCACGCCAAGGTGCACATCCAGTCCTGACGCCGCTCACACGGCGGTCCGACCCACTCACCCGCACCGAACAACGGAAGGGGGAAGGCGCTCCCCACCGGCCTGGAAGCCCAGGCCCTCGCGCCACAACCTCGATGAGCCCCACGAGAATCCTGGTGACCGGCGGCGCCGGCTTCATCGGGTCGCACTACGTCCGCACGCTCCTGGGATCCTTCGGGCCGGGCGATGTCCACATCACCGTGCTCGACAGCCTCACCTACGCGGCCAGCACGGCCAACCTGGACGAGGTCCGGCAGCTGGAAAGCTTCCGCTTCGTCGCCGGCGACATCTGCGACGAGGCACTCGTCGACAAGCTGATCGCCGCACACGACCAGGTCGTCCACTTCGCGGCCGAGTCGCATGTCGACCGCTCCATACTCAGCTCCGCGGCGTTCGTCCGCACCAACGTCCTGGGCACCCAGGTCCTGCTGGATGCCGCGCTCCGGCACGGGCTGCGGACCTTCATCCATGTCTCGACCGACGAGGTCTACGGATCGATCGCCACGGGGTCCTCCTCGGAGACCCATCCGGTCAGCCCCAACTCGCCGTACGCGGCCTCCAAGGCCTCCAGCGATCTGATCGCCCTCTCCTACCACCGCACCCACGGCCTCGATGTGCGGGTCACGCGCTGCTCCAACAACTACGGGCACCGTCAGTTCCCGGAGAAGGTCATCCCGCTGTTCGTCACCAACCTCCTGGACGGCAAGAAGGTCCCGCTGTACGGCGACGGTCTGCACGTCCGCGACTGGCTGCACATCGACGACCATGTCCAGGGCATCGAACTGGTCCGCACCGCCGGCCGCCCGGGCGAGGTCTACAACATCGGCGGAGGCACCGAACTGAGCAACCGGGAACTGACCGATCTGCTGCTGGAGAGCTGCGGGGCAGGGCCGGAGATGATCGAGTACGTCATCGACCGCAAGGGACACGACCGGCGCTACTCGGTGGACTGGAACAAGATCCAGACCGAGCTGGGCTACAAGCCCGCCAAGGACTTCGCCGACGGCCTGGCCGAGGCGGTCGCCTGGTACCGCGACAACCGTGACTGGTGGGAGCCGCTCAAGGAACGCGCCGAGCTGCTCGCCCAGACATGCTGAGGGAGGAAGCCACCGTGAGCGGGGCGCAAGCCCCGGACGGCATGCACCGCCGGGTGATCGTCCTGGGCGCGACCGGAGCCTTCGGCCGCCATGTCTGTGCGGCGGTCGGTGCCGCCGGCAAGGACGTGCTGAGGGTGGCGCGCCGGCCGGGCACCGCGACCGGTGCGGGGCGGTTCTTCCCGATGGATCTGGTCGGTGAGGGACCGGACGGCCTGGCCCGCCTCATCGACGCCGAGCGGCCCTACGCCGTGGTGAACGCCGCCGGCGCCGTATGGCTGTGTTCGCCGGAGGCCATGCGGCAGGCCAACCATGCCCTGGTCGACACGGTGCTGGCGGCCATGGCGGCCGCTTCCTGGCGTCCCCGGCTGGTCCACGTGGGCTCGGTGCACGAGTACGCCCCGCAGCCGCCGGGCACCTCGTTGGACGAGCGGACGCCGACCCGGCCGACCACGCTGTACGGACGGACGAAGCTGCAGGGGACCGAAGCGGTCCTCAAGGCCTCCGCGGCCGGGCAGGTGGAGGCGGTCGTCCTGCGGGTGTCGAACGCGATCGGCGCCGGCA
Source organism: Streptomyces sp. G7(2002) (assembly GCF_028870195.1). NCBI lineage: Bacteria > Bacillati > Actinomycetota > Actinomycetes > Kitasatosporales > Streptomycetaceae > Streptomyces > Streptomyces sp. G7(2002). The sequence goes on along the minus strand of NZ_CP102609.1, from coordinate 762,471 downwards.
CCTCACCGGGCAGCCTGCTGGGGCGGGTCGCGGCGCAACTGCGCGCCGCGGAGGCGGACCGCGAAGCGGTGGTACGGGTCAGCCCGCTGAGGGCGAGCCGGGACTTCGTCGACGCCCGCGACGCCGCGGACGCGGTGCTGGCGGCGGCAGCCCTGCCGGTCGGCGGAGAGCTCATCAACATCGGACGGGGCGAGGCGGTCCCGGTACGCACCATGGTGGAGAGGCTGATCACCGCCAGCGGACAGCGGGCACGGATCGTCGAGGAGGCGGAGCCCGGTGCCCGGCCCGCTACCGACCAGGACTGGATGCGGGTGGAGACCAGCAGGGCCAGGCGGCTGCTCCACTGGACGGTGCGCCACAGCATCGACAGTTCGGCACGCGACCTGTGGGAGGCCACCGCCCCCGGGGCCGAGCCATCGCCCCAGGGCCACCCGGCAGCCACAGTGCCGGTCCCGCCCCGACCGGAGACCGCTGACCACCGTCCCCGCGGTGGCAGCACGAGAACCACGAGGACCTGGCCTCCGCAGACCCGCCCCGTACAGCAGCCCGAGTGAAGGTGTCGATGTGTCAGCATTCGCAGCCACCCCCCAGCGGCATGTCGCCGTGTTCCTGTTCGCCGACTTCGGGCACATCAGCCCGACGCTCGGCCTGACCCGTGAACTCATCCGCCGCGGCCACCGGGTGACGTACTTCGTCGACCACCAGTACAGCGAGGTGGTCGAGCGGACCGGCGCCCGCGTCGTGGGCTACAAGTCCCGGCGCGGTGCCTTCGTCAAGGTGCCCCAGGCCGGCGCGGCCCGCCTGGCAGCCGAAGGGTATGAACTGCTGGTCGAGTCGATGCAGACGGTCTATCCGCTCGCGCTCTCCACCCTGGCGGCCGACCCGCCGGACGTCGTGCTCTACGACTTCGAGTCGTTCCCGGCCGCGCGGATGACCGCGCACACCCTCGGCTGCGCCACCACCGTGCAACTGGGCATCAGCCACGCGTCGAACGAGGAGTTCTCCCTGCGGGTGCTGCTGTTCGACCCCGACGACCCGTCGCTGCGCGAGGGCGGGGCGGCACTGATGCGGTTCGCCCGGGACAACGGCATCCCCCCGGACGGGCTGGGCCGCTTCCTCCGGGAGTGGGACGAACGCAATCTGGCCTTCCTGCCGAGGGAGTTCCAGATCAAGGGCACCACATTCGACGAGCGCTTCGCCTTCGTGGGGCCCACGGTCGCCGAGCCCGAGGGGGACGTGCCGTGGTCGCCGCCGGCGGACGGCAGGCGGCTGGCGCTGGTCTCGCTGGGCACCGAGTCCAACCAGCAGCGTGACTTCTTCCGTACGTGTGTGGACGCCTTCGACGGAGACGACTGGCATGTGGTGATGACGCTCGGCCGGGACGCGGACCTCGCCGCACTCGGCGACCTCCCGCCGCATGTGGAGGCCCACCGGTGGCTGCCGCACCCGGCGGTGCTTCCGCACGCCGACGTCCTGGTCTGCCATGGGGGCATGAGCTGCCTCATGGAGGCGCTGTACTTCGCCACACCGGCGATCGTGGTGCCCCAGGCCTTCGAACACACCCTGACCGCACGGCGCGTGGACGAGCTGGGCCTGGGCCGGATGATCGACCGAGACCGGCTGACCACCGACACCCTCGGCGCGGCCGTGGACGACATCGTGGCCGACCCGGAGATCCCGGAGCACATGGCGTGGATGCGCGCGAGCGTCCACGGTGCCGGCGGCGCGCCCCGGGCCGCCGGCCTGCTGGAGCAGTGGGCCGGCCGGCCCGCCTCGACCCCGGCGGCCTGACCCCGGCCACGCGCCCCGCACGGCCGGACGGCGGACGGTGCCCGACGCACTCCCTGTGCGCGGGCACCGTCCGCCCGTGCGTGTCAGGTGCGGGACATGACGAACTCGGTGACGCTGCGGATGCTGTGGTCGATCATCTCGTCGGTCAGCCCGGGGAACACCCCGATCCAGAAGGTGCGCTCGGTGATGATGTCGCTGTTGGCCAGCGACCCGCTCACCCGGAACTCCCGCTCCAGATAGGCCGGGTGGCGGGTGAGGTTGCCGGCGAAGAAGCGGCGGGTGGCCACCCGCCGGGACTCCAGGTGGTCGATCAGTTCGGCGGTCGAGAAGGGCGCACCGTCCCGGACGGTGATCACAAAGCCGAACCAGCTCGGGTCACTGTCCGGTGTGGGCTCGGGAAGCAGGAGATGGGGCAGGCCGTCCAGCCCGGCGCGCAGCCGGGCCCAGTTGTGCTGCCGGGCGGCACCGAACTCGTCGATCCTCCCGATCTGGGTGAGTCCGAGCGCGGCCTGCAGGTCGGTCGACTTCAGGTTGTACCCGACGTGCGAGAAGATGTACTTGTGGTCGTAGCCGTGCGGCAGGGCGCCCATCTGCTGCTCGAACCGCTTGAAGCAGCGGTTGTCCTCACCGGGCTCGCACCAGCAGTCGCGGCCCCAGTCCCGCAGTGACTCCACGATCCGGGCCAGCACCATGTTGTCCGTCACCACGCACCCACCCTCGCCCATGGTGATGTGGTGGGCCGGATAGAAGCTCTCCGTCGCCAGGTCCCCGAAGGTTCCCGTCAGCCTGCCGCGGTACGTACTGCCCATCGCGTCGCAGTTGTCCTCGATGAGGAACATCCCCCGGTCGTCGGCGATCTTCGCGACCTCCTCGACGGCGAACGGGTTGCCGAGCGCATGGGCGATCATGATGGCCCGGGTGCGCGGGCCGATGGCCTCCTCGATGCGTTCCGGGGAGGTGTTGTAGGTGCCGAGCTCGACATCGACGAAGACCGGCACCAGACCGTTCTGAATGATCGGGTTCACCGTCGTGGGGAAACCGGCCGCCACCGTGACCACCTCGTCCCCCGGCATCAGCCGCAGATCCTCCAACTGGGGCGAGGTCAGCGCACTGAGCGCCAGCAGGTTGGCCGACGAGCCGGAGTTGGTCAGATGTGCTTTCCGCAGCCCGAAGTACTTGGCGAGCGCGCGCTCGAACCTGCGGGAACTGGTCCCGGCCGCGATCCGCAGGTCCAGGGCCGCCGTGACAAGGGCGACCCGGTCGTCCTCGTCGAGGACCGCGCCCGAGGCCGCCACCGGCGTCACCCCTGGCACGAATCCGGACGTGACGTCCTCCTGGTGGTACTTGCGTACCAGCTCCAGAATGTCACTCTTGATGTACCCCATCGGATGCCGCCTCCTGTGAGTGTCCTGCCCGATGTTCCGTCGCGCTGCCGCGGAGTGCGATCCGCGGAGCGCGTGGCGCGGAGCTCGACTGGCCGACGACTTGCCACGCGGCACACCGGTGTTGCGTATCCGGTCGGCTGATCGGGGAAGTTCACTCCAGCACGCCGCTCCGGCAGGAGCCAGGTCGGCCGGTGAAGTCTAGGAATTGCCATAGAGCCGGGCTGTGACCCACCACCCCCGCCCGGAAACACCGGCTGAGCAGCCGGGACGAGCCATGCCATCGTCTAGGGAATCTCCCACCATCGGACTGCACATACTGATGCCGGACAGGGGCAGCGTTGCGCGCGGCCGGGTGCCGGCGGCGGACGTCTCCGCCCGGCAGACGCGATGACGTTCCACCGGGCCGCGAGCTGTGCCGAGCGTCAAAGGAGCGGGCGGGAATGTGCCGGGGTGCCCGGTCGGCCCGTGTCTCCCCGATGCCAGAACCCCATTCCCGAACGTGTTGGGAGCGCCTGAGAGTGAGTGCCACGATGCGCACTGAACTGATGCGGCCGCTGGACGAGTTGCTCATCCGGCACGCCGGTCGATTCGCTGACGAGATCGCTTTCTCCGACGCCCGCCGCAGTGTGACCTACGCTGCGCTGGAGCAGCGCACCGCGCGGCTGGCCGGCCACCTGGCGGACCTGGGGCTGGACCGTGGGGGCCGCGCCGCCCTCTATCTGGACGACGGCGTCGAGATGAGGGAGGGCTCTCTGGCGGTCCTCCGTGCCGCGGCCGTCGGCGTGCCGCTCACGCCGGACGTGACGGACGCGGAACTGGCCCACCTGCTCGACGACAGCGGCGCCGACGTGCTGATCACCGCACCGGCCCTGGTCGACCAGGTGCTCCGCGTACTGCCGCAGCGCCCGGGGTGCACCGTCGTGGTCACCGGGGAGGGCGCCGCGCCCGACGGCACCGAGCGGTACGAGACCCTGGCCGCCACCGACCCCGCCGCACCGGCACGCGACGGCCTCGGCCTGGACGAGCCGGCGTGGATGCTCTACACCTCGGGGACCACCGGGCGGCCCGAGGGCGTGCCGGCGACCCAGCGCACCTGCCTGTGGTCGACGGCGGCGGGCACCGCACCGCTCCTGGGCCCCTCGCTCCTCGACCGGGTGCTCTGGCCACTGCCGCTGTTCCACGGGCTGTCGCACAGCATCTGCCTGGTGGGTGTGCAGGACGCCGGCGCCACGGCGCACCCTCTCATGGCCGGGCCGACGTCCGACGACGTACGGGAGGCCCCGCGGACGGCCGCCGCCGTGGGGGCCGCTGCCGCCGAACACCCCCTGCTGGGCGCGGCCGTGGAGATCCCGGACTCCGAGTCGGTGCTGTTCACCGGGCGTCTGTCGGCACGGACCCACGACTGGCTGACCCACCACCGGATTGCGGACAGCACCGTCGTTCCGGGCTCGGCGCTGGTCGAGCTGGCGGTCCGCGCGGGTGACGAGGTGGGCTGCGGCCTGCTGGAAACGCTCTCCCTGGAGGCGCCGCTGGTCCTGCCGGAGCAGGGCGCCGTCCAGCTCCGGGTCATGGCCGGTTCACCGGACGAGACGGGCCGCCGGCCGGTCACCGTCCACGCGCGGCGCGACGACGGGGGCACCGGACGGCCGTGGACCCGCCACGCCGCCGGGACTCTCGCCGCCAGCGGTCCCGCCCCGTCGTGGCGCCTCGACGTGTGGCCCCCGGCCGAGGCCACCGCGGTGGAGACCACCGAGCTGTACCCCTCACTGGCCGCCGCCGGCCACGTGTACGGGCCCCCCTTCCAGGGGGTGCGAGCGGTGTGGCGGCGCGGCGACGACCTCTTCGCCGAGATAGCCCTGCCCGACGAACGACGCGCCGAAGCCGCCGCGTTCGGCCTCCACCCCGCCCTGCTGGACGCGGCGCTGCACCCGCTGTGGTCGGAGGGCGGCGACGACGACGTGCGACCGGCGAGGCAGCCGGGCCGGTGGCGTGGGGTGTGCCTGCACAGCGCGGGTGCGTCGGTCCTCCGCGTGCGGATCACCCGGGCGGCGTCGGGGGAGTGCACCGTCGTCGCCGCCGACGCGACCGGCAGGCCGGTGCTCACCGTCGAGCACCTCGAACCACGAGCGGTGTCCTCCCCTGCGCTCAGGGGTGCCGGCGCGGCCCAGCAGGACAGCCTGTTCCGGGTGGAGTGGACCGATGTGCCGAGCGCGTCGATCGCGGGGGACGTCCCCCAGTCGTGGGCCGTCGTGGGCGACGACCCGCTCCGGGCGCGGTCCGGGCTGATGAAGGCTGGACAGTACGCCGAGCGGTACCCGTCGCTGGAAGCCCTGGCCAAGGAGGTCGACGGCGGCGCGTCCGTACCGGACGTCGTGGTGGTCACCGCCGGCACGGACACCGCAAGCACAGCCCCCGGCGGCGTCGATGCCGCGGATGGCGTCCACCGGCTGACCGGGCAGGCGCTGTCCTGGGCCCAGGAGTGGCTGCGCACCCCGGCCTTCACCGCCTCCACCCTGCTCGTCCTCACCCGCGGCGCGGTGGCTGCCTGGGACGGGGCCACCGCACGGGACATGGGCGCGGCCGCCGTGTGGGGTCTGGTCGGCTCGGCGCAGACCGAGGCGCCCGGCCGCTTCAGCCTCGTCGACACCGACGCGAGCAAAGCCGCCTGGCGTACCCTGCTCACCGTCGCCCGGTCCGACGAGCCCCAACTCGCGCTGCGCAAGGGCGCGTTGCGGGCACCTCGGCTGGTCCGTTGCGCCGCCCCGGCCGGACGCACGCCGCTGTTCGACGGTCAGCCCGGCACCGTCCTCCTCACCGGCGGCACCGGCCTGCTGGGCGCCGCCCTCGCCCGCCACCTGATCACCGAACACGGCGTACGCGACCTGCTGGTGACCAGCCGCCGGGGCCCCGACGCCCCGGGCGCCGCGGAGCTCCGTGCCGAGCTGACCGCGCTGGGCGCCCACGTGACCCTCGCGGCGTGTGACGTGGCCGACCGCGGCGCGGTGGACGCGCTGCTGGCGACGCTGCCCGCCGACCGTTCGCTCAGCGCCGTGGTGCACATGGCAGGCGTCACCGACAACGGGATCGTGCTGTCCCTGACGCCCGGCCGGCTGGAGACGGTGCTGCGGCCCAAGGTGGATGCCGCGCTCGTCCTGCACGAGGCGACCAAGGACCTGGACCTGTCGGCGTTCGTGATGTTCTCGTCGGTCGCGGGCGTCTTCGGCGGCGCGGGACAGGGCAACTACGCGGCGGCCAATGTCTTCCTGGACGCTCTCGCCCAGCACCGCCGCGCGCAGGGCGCCCCGGCGCAGTCCATCGCCTGGGGGCTGTGGGCCGGCCGGGACGTCCTGGCGCCGGGTACCGCCCGGCTGCCGGTGCAACCGCTCCCCATGGCCGAGGGCCTGGAACTCTTCGACGCGGTGTGCGGCCTGGACGAGGGCCATGTGGTCGCGGCACGGCTGGACAGCGCCGAACTCCGCGCCCGGGCCGCGTCCGCCGGCCTCCCGCCGCTGCTGCGCGCACTGGTGCGGAAGCCTGCCCGGCCGTTGGCGCAGGACGCGCCGGCGGAGGCGTCCGCGCTGAGGCACCGCCTCGCCGCGATGACCGATGCCGAGCGGGACGAGACGCTCCTCGCACTGGTCCGCCAGCATGTTGCCGCAGGCCTGGGCCAGGAGTCCGCCGAGGCGATCGGACCGGAGCACGCGTTCCAGGACCTCGGCTTCGACTCGCTGACGGCCCTGACGGTCCGCAATGCGCTGAACGCGGCCACCCAGCTCACCCTGCCCCCTGCGGTGATGTTCGACTTCGCCGGCCCGCAAGCGCTGGTGCAGCACCTCAAGAGAGAACTGCTCGGATGCTGACCGGCCTCGGCTCCACACGGAATGAGGAGATTGTTCGTGAAGGTGGATGACGTCTACATCGACTCCCTGGGAGTGTTCCTTCCTGAATGGCTGAGCGTGGAGCAGGCGGTCGCCGACGGCATCCTGGATCCGGAGATCCCCAAGACCAACGGCTTGACCGGCACCTATGCCGCGGGGGACATCCCGGCGATGGACATGGCGGTCAGTGCCGCCCGGGCCGCCCTGGAGCGCTCGAAGCTGGACGTCGACGCCGTCGACGGACTCATCCACAGTGCGGTCAACTACCAGGGTCCCGAGGGGTGTTATCCGCCGGGCTACATCATGCGTGAGCTCGGCGTCGGCAAGGTCCCGGCGCAGTACCTCCGGCAGGGGTGCAACGGCATGCTGGGCGCCCTGGAGGTGGCCATCGGGCAGATGACGGGTGCCGCGGAAGCCGAGGCGGTACTGCTGACCTCGGGCGAGAACTTCACCAAGCCGGGAGCCGACCGCTGGAACGACGGCTTCGGTCAGTCGCACTTCTTCTCCGACGGCGGTATGGCGGTTCTGCTCAGCGCCGACGAGGGGTTCGCGCAGGTCCATTCGCTGAGTTCCGGCGTTCTGAGCCCACTCGAAAAGTGGCACCGGGGCAACGGGCCGCTGGTGGAGGGGAATCCCGGCGAAACGCCGAGCATGCCCGAGCGGGCCCAGCAGTTCAATGACACCGAGATGCCGCTGTCCGAGGCCCTGGAGAAGATCACTCTCTTCAACCTCGACGTCATTCACCAGTCCCTGGTGGACGCGGATCTCAACGCCTCCGACCTCGCCAAGGTCGTCATGATCAATATGGACGGGCGGATGCTGGAGTACGGGACCATGATGCCGCTCGGCCTCCCCATGGAGCGGTCGAGCTTCGATTTCGGCAGGTCGGTCGGGCATGTGGGAGGGGCCGATGTCTTCATTTCGCTGGAGCATCTGGTCCGGACGGGTGAGGTGGGTGCGGGTGATAATGTCCTGCTGTTTTCCCAGGCGCCCGGATGGCTCTGCACGGCGAGTGTGGTGACCGTGCTGAATCCGCCTTCGTGGGCCGAGTGACACCCCGGTGAACGACCGCCCGGGCGGCGGGTGTTGCCCCGGATCCCGGGCTCCGGGGTGGTGTGTGACGGTGAAAATGTGCAGTGGTAGAGGTGAGGGAACGCTGTGGTCGTTACAGGTACAGTGGTGCGATTTGACGAGGTGCGCGGATATGGCTTCATCGCCCCCGACGCCGGCGGCGAGGACGTCTTCGTCCATGTCAACGACTTGAGGGACGACAAGCACCTGTTCGACAGCGGGCTGAGGGTTGAGTACACCACCGAGGTCGGGGAGCGCGGTCTCAAGGCCAGCGACGTCAAGCTGCTGGGGCCCGCACGCCCGGCCGCGATGCGGCGGCAGGCTCCCATGGGCAGCGGGCCGGAACGGGCGGGGAGCGCGGATTCCGACGAGGACATGATGTGCGATGTCCTGTCCCACGCCGAATTCCGGAACGAACTGACCGAGGCGCTGCTCGATGCGGCTCCCTCGCTCACCGCGGCGCAGCTCGTCCAGGTACGCAAGCGCGTCATGGAACTGGTCCAGGCGCACAACTGGACCGAAGCCTGATCCACCTCCCTCGCTAGGGGGCGGAATGTGCAGGGCGGAGGAATCAGTGCCGTCCGGGTGGCGTGAGCCCCGGACAGTCTGATTCCTCCGCCTTTTGCTTTCTCTCCGTCTTGTGTGTGACATCGGGCGCCGTGTGACCGTTGGCGAAATCCCATGAATCAACTAGTCATTCAGCGCCGTCGTTGACACCGGATTCAGGGCCCCGCACCCTCGCAAGGAAGCTCGAATCCGGGGAGCGGAGCCTGCCGGGCTGTCCGTGCTCAGCCGGAGTTCCATACGGTCCTGCACTCAAGAGGAGAACCGTCGCCGTGTCCAGCCATATTGCCGTTCTCTGCATTCCCGCTCACGGGCATATTCGTCCCGCCCTGGCAGTTACCGAGGAGCTTGTGCGCCGCGGTCACCGCGTCAGCTTCCTCACGCCGGACGGATTCGCCCCGGCCGTCCGGCAAACCGGGGCGAGCGTGGTGCCGTACGCCTCGCCGCTGGCCGAGGCGTTTGCCGCCGGGCAGAGCGTAGATCTCCCCCCTGACCAGATGGCCTGGTCACTGGTCATGGTCCAGTACGAGTGCGAGGCGCTGATCCGGGCGGCCGAGGAGCACTTCACCGACGGTCCGCCCGATCTCTTCTTCCATGACACGTCCCTGGCCTTCGCGGGCCGGACCCTGGGAGCGCTCTGGAACCGCCCCGCAGTACAGTCCGTCCCCAGCATGGCGTCCAACGCCCACTACTCGGACCTCGACACCATGTTCGACATGATCGGCGTCCCCGAGGACCACCCGGCGATACCCGAACTCTTCCGCCGCGCCGGAGAGGTCGCCGGGGAATACGGGCTCTCCGTTCCCACCGAGGAACTGCTGGGCTGGCACCGGCCCGTGGAGAGTGTGGTCTACGCACCCCGGGTGTTCCAGACCGCCCAGGAGACGTTCGGGGACGAGACCGCCTTCGTCGGGCCGTGTTTCCTCACCGAGGACCTCACCGCCACCTGGGACACCCCGCAGGACGACACCCCCCTGGTCGTGATCTCCATGGGAACCATGTCCCAGGCGCAGACGGAATTCTTCCGCACCTGCGTGCGTGCGCTCAGCGGTCAGCCCTGGCGCGCCGTCCTCACGGTCGGCAACGGCTTCGACACCACCACGCTGGGGACCGTGCCGTCCAACATCGAGGTACATCCGTGGATCCCCCAGGTCGCCGTCCTGGAACACGCCGATGTCTTCGTCACCTCCGGCGGCCTGGGCAGCCTCATGGGCGCGGTGCACACCGGCACCCCGATGGTCATGGCCCCGCACCTGCCGGAGCACCAGGTCACCTGCGTACGCGCGGCGGAACTGGGGCTCGGTGTGCTGCTCGACCCCCAGGAGGCCACCGAGGAGCAGATCCTCACCATCCTGCGGCACCTGATCGCCGATGAGGCCACGCGGACCGAGCTGCGCCGTATGCGCGAGCTGACGGAGGCCGCCGGCGGGGTGACCCGGGCGGCGGACATGCTGGAATCACGGATCCGGGTGTCCGGCTGAGGCATCGTCACCGAGGGTGGGCCCAGGGCGAGAGACAACCTCCCAGCCGACGGCCGCTGGGGAATTCCCTATAGAAGCCATCACCGCTTCGACGATCGGCATCGACGGAATAGGGTGGCCCATAAGGATCCGTTGACCGTTCCTCTCCGCCGACCTCCGCCGGCCCTTTCCTGAGCCGCGCCGAGGCGTGCCGCGCAAGTGTCCGTGACCATCCGTCCGTGACCGTCCGCTTGAAATTCTGCTTGACGATTCCTGTTTCCGATGTCAGGCGGGCACGCCACCCCCTCCGCCCACTGCCTCCTCTTGATGGGCGGGCGACGGATGTGGCCCGTTACCCACCCCAGGAGCATTGCGAATGACAGAGCTGAAGAAACCGGACGAGGTAGCGCTTCGTCCGCATTACAAGGCGCACTATCACTTCCAGTTCCTCAGCGCCGCCTTCCGGTTCGGACTCTTCGACATACTGGAGAAGGAGCCGGGGACCACCCTCACCGGCATATCCGAACGGCTGGGCCTCCAACAGCAGCCGACGCGCATCCTGCTACTGGGCTGCACCGCCACGGGCCTGGTACGCAAGGAGGGGGACGGCTACCACAACACCCCGCTCACCCAGCCGCTCGGGGAGCGCCCCGGCCATGTGCCGGCCACCTACATCCCCTGGGAGACGCACGGCATCTACCGTGCCATCAGCTGGTTCTACGAGTCGCTGCAAGAGAACTCCAACATCGGCCTGCAGCGCGAGATCCCCGGCACCGCGCCCACGCTCTACGGCCGGCTGGCGGAGAACCCGGAACTGGAGTCCACCTTCCACACCATGATGAGCGCGGTGACCCAGCTCGTTGCCGAGGACGTGGCCACCGAGCTCGACCTGTCGGAGTACCGGCACCTCCTCGATGTCGGTGGTGGCGCCGCGATGAACGCGGTGCATCTGGCGCGGGAATGGCCCGATCTCGAGATCACGATTGGCGACCTGCCGTCGATCGTCCCCCAGGCGAACGACAGGATCGCGGCACAGGGTCTGGGCCACCGGGTACGCGCGGTCAGCCTCGACGCCTTCCACGACGAGTTCCCCGTCGGCCATGACGCGGTGTTCTTCGCGCACTTCCTTGAGATCTGGTCCTCCGACCGCATCCGCGCACTGCTGGCGAAGGCGTCCCGCGCGCTTCCTTCCGGCGGCGGCGTCTTCGTGGTGACTCCCTACCAATACGACGACGAAACCGGACCGGAGCGCTCGGCCTACCTCTCCGCGTACTTCCACACGATCGCTTCCGGCGAGGGCATGGTGTACACGCCGAAGGAGTACGAGCAGTGGTTCGACGAGGCGGGAATCGAGCCCGCCAAGCCGGTGCAGCTCGGCCCGGACACCGTGGTGATCCGCGGCCGGAAGCGGTAGGGGCGTCTTCCTAGAAGAGCCCCGATGCCCGCGAGGCCGACCCGCCGGCGCGGCGGTCAGCAGCAGTCGTCCCCTCGAAGGCCGGAGCGCCGGGGCGGGGCCCTTGGCGGGCTCGCCCCGGCGCTCGCGTCATACCGTCCAGGCCGGGAGATCGCTGATGGTGACGACGCACGCGGTGCAGATCCAGCCGGGGCCCTGGGAGACCAGCAGGACGTGGTCGCCCGGGCCGACCTCTCCCGTGCGGACCAGGTGCTCCAGCGCGAGGAAGACGTCCGCACCGCCGACATGACCGATGCCCCTGCCGAAGTCGAAGGACGACTTCGACATGGGCAACCCGAGCGGCGCCATGACCGAGTACTCGATCATCCGGCCGTCCGTATGGATCGGCACGACCTTGGCGAGATCGGATGCGTTCAGGTCGGCGTCGACCAGGGCCCGGTGGATGATGCCCAGGTTGAAGACGCTCAGTTTCTCCAGCGTCTCCGACAGCGACAGCTCGGTCTCGGCGAACCGTTCGGCCCGCTCCGCCATGTCCGCCATCGAACCGGACTCCCCGCGCAGCAGCATGGGGCCGTCGCCGCGGTGCCACTTCTCCAGGGCGGGCAGCAGCCCGGCGTGCAGCGACCGCACCTCGGCGAAACCCTCCTCCGCGCTGAGCACCGCGGCGGCGCCCCCGTCTCCGAGGAAGTACGACTGGCCGTAGCCCGTCCACCGGTCGATGTCCGGGGAGGAGAAGTTCTCCCCCGTCGTCAGCAGCACGGCCTCCGTCTGCGCGGCGCCGGTCAGCTGGCCGATGGCCACCTCCAAGGCGCCCAGCATGCCGTTGCAGCCCTGCTGGAGGTAGAGCGCGGAGACACCGTCCAGGCCCAGCTCCCGCTGGATGTACCCGGGCGGATAGGAGCCCGCGGGCCCTTGGTAGTAGACCGCGCTGTGGAGATGCGACGCTATCTCGTCGGGATCGAGCTCCGTACGCTCCAGGGCGGCCCGGGCAGCTGACACCGCGAGGTCGACGGCCGGCACGTCACCGGCCACATGGGTTCCGGTGAGTCCGTTCGCCGCTGTCACCTCCGGGCCGAGGAGGCCGTCGGCCACCGCCTGTTCCGCGCTCACCCACTCGTGCAGAGCGACTCCCAGCGAGTTGATGTGGACGTTGTCTACCCTCATGCGGGATGTCTCCGTTTCCGTCCGGCACCGGGGCCGGGCTCAGGCGAGCAGCTGTTCCTTGATGTGCTGGGCCAGTTCGACGGGTGTCGTGAACTCGAAGGCCACGCCGGGCGCCAGGGTGAGCTTGGTGGCGCTGTTCAGGGCATTGCGGAGCGTGAGTGAGGTCAGGGAGTCGAAGCCGAGCCCGTTCAGTTCCGTCGTCGCGGTCACCGGGTCCGCGGACGAGTGCCCCAACACGGCCGCGATCTGCTCCCGTACGAGATCGGTCAGCGTCGTGTCGCGTTCCGCGGCGGTCATCGAAGCCAGCAGGTGCCGCAATTCCGATGCCTGCGCCGGGGTGTCCTGCGCCGCCCGGCGGGCCGGGGCAGGCAGCAGGGAACGGAGCAGCGCGGGTGCCTCCCCGGCCCTGGCCCGCTCGTGCAGCACACCGAAGTCCAGCCGGGCCGCGACGGTGAGCCCGTGCCCCAGCCCGCGCGCCGCGTCGAACAGCTGGAGACCGTGCGCCGGAGGGAGTTCCCCCACTCCCGGCAGCGCCAGCCGTGCCCTGCCCGCGGTGACCAGGTCGCGACCACCCCATATGCCCCAGGCGATCGACGTCGCGGGGACCCCCTGGGAGCGTGCCTCGTGGGCGAACGCGTCGAGGAAGGCGTTGGCCGCCGCGTAGTTGCCCTGTCCCGCGCCGCCGAAGATGCCCGCGACCGACGAGAACATGATGAACGCCGACAGGTCCGCGTCCCGGGTCGCCTCCCGCAATGCGAGCACCGCGTCCACCTTGGGCCGAAGGACCGCGCTCAGCCGGTCGGGCGTCAGGGACGGAAGGACACCGTCGTCGAGCATGCCGGCGGTGTGCACCACGGCCCGGAGCGGGCGGTCGGCCGGGAGGCCCGCCAGCAGTTCCGCCAGTGCCTGATGGTCCGTCACATCGCAGTCGGCCACGTTTACTTGCACACCCAAAGCGGCCAGCTCCTCCTGGAGTTCGGGCGCGCCCGGCGCGTCGAGCCCCTGCCGGCTCAACAGCAGCAAGTGCCGTACGCCGTGTTCCACCGCCAGGTGACGGGCGACCGCGGTTCCCAGCATGCCGGTACCGCCGGTGACCAGCACGGTGCCCTCGGCGCCATCGGGAAGCACCGCCGCACCGACATCGCTCCCGAGGGAGCGGCGGACCAGTCGCGGCACCCGTACCGCTCGCTTGCGCAGGGCCCATTGCGGCTCGCCGGAACCCACGGCCTTCAGCAGCGCACGCCAGGCCGGCTTGCCGCCGTCCGTATCCACCAGCAGGAAGCGGCCCGGGAATTCGGTCTGCGCCGAGCGCACCAGGCCCCACACCGCGGCGGCCGTGAGGTCGAGCCGACCGCTCCCCCCGCCGCCGTCCCAGGCGGGCACCGCACCCCGGGTGAGGAACACCAGCCGGGACCGGTCGAACGCGGGCGTCGTCACCCAGGACCGTGCCCACTCCAGCGCCCGGCGCGTGGTGTCGTGGACGGCGCCCGCGAGCTCCGCACCGGTCCGCTCCACGGACGTGTCGGACGCGCAGGTCACCACGACCACCTCGGGCGCACCGGAGGAGTCGCCGACGGCCGCGGCCAGCGCCTCGGGATCGGGGTACGCCTCGGCGTACTGGCCCGCCGACATCAGCCCCGAGCGCACTCCCAGTGTGTCCTCGCCGACGACCGCCCACGTCGCGGGCACCTCGCCGGCTACCGACGCGAGGTCCCTGTCGGTCCACTCCACGCCGAACAGTCCGTCCTGCTGGGCGGCGCCCGCCGTCCGGACTCCGCTCCGGGAAACCGCTCGCGGTGTCAGGGACTCCACCGTCAGCACCGGAGCTCCGGTGGCATCCGCGGCCCGTACCGAGAAGGAGCCGTCGGGGAGCGGGCTGAGGTGCACCCGCAGTACACAGGCCCCGGACGCATGCAGGGAAACCCCCTGCCAGGCCCCGGTCCGCCACGGCCCCACGGGCTCAGGCAGCACGCCGTCGATCCGCAGCGGCTCCAGCGCCGCGTCGGCCAGGACGGGGTGCAGTCCGAACTCCGCTGCCTCCGGCCGCAGTCGCTCGGGCAGGGCGACCTCCGCGAAGAGCTCGTCACCGCGTCGCCACACGGCGTGCGCGACCGGCGCGAAGTCACCTCGATCGTCCGCCGCTTCCCGGCCGTACGGTACTTCTTCGGCCTCGGCCGGGGGCCACGCCACCAGGTCCCAACCGGGTGCCGGACCCTCCTCGGCCAGCGATCCCGTCGCATGGCACGTCCACGGCCGTCCGACGCCTTCATCGCCCCGCCGCGAGTGCACGGACACCGGACGCCTCCCCGTCTCCCCGGGCTCACCGACCGTGACCCGGAGCTGGACGGCCCCGGACTCCGGCAGCACCAGGGGGGTCTGCACCGTCAGCTCCGCCAGCTTCCCGAAGCCCACCTGGTCACCGGCCCTGACGGCCAGCTCGACCAGCACCGGATCGGGCGCCAGTGGGGCACCGCCGACATCGCGCCGGGCGAGCCAGCCGTACGCGGCCGCCGAGAGCCGCCCCGTGAACAACACCGTTTCGGAGTCGGGGAGTTCGACCACTGCCCGCAGAAGTGGGTGCTCCGCGCGCACCGCGCCGACGCCCGAGTCACCGCGGGACCTCCCGGGGTCCGCCTTCAGCCAGTGGTGGTGGCCTTGGAAGGGGTAGGTGGGGAGGTCCGGGTGGGGTGGGGTGGTGGTTGAGGTGTGGAGGGGGATGCCGTGGGTGTAGGCGGTGGCGGTGGCCGTGAGGAGGTCGTGGTGGGTGGCGTGGTCGCGGTGGAGGGTGGGGAGGACGGCGTGCGGGGTGGAGTGCGGGAGGTCTTGTTGGAGTGTTTGCTGGAGGGGGAGGGTGAGGACGGGGTGGGGGCTGATTTCGAGGTAGGCGTGGTGGTTGTTGGCGAGGAGAGCCTTGGTGGCGGTGTGGAAGTCGACGGTGTGGCGCAGGTTTTGGTAC
This sequence comes from Streptomyces sp. G7(2002), assembly GCF_028870195.1. NCBI lineage: Bacteria > Bacillati > Actinomycetota > Actinomycetes > Kitasatosporales > Streptomycetaceae > Streptomyces > Streptomyces sp. G7(2002). The sequence continues at coordinate 746,788 of NZ_CP102609.1, read as the reverse complement.
CAGTACTCGGCGTTGAGTTCGGTGCCTTGGAGGTGGGTGCCGGTGAGGGAGGAGTAGAAGGGGATGGTGGTGGGGCGTGGGGTGATGGGTGCGAGGTCGTGGAGGAGCTTGTCGTGGAGCTGCTCCATTTGGGGTGAGTGGGAGGCGTAGTCGACGGGGATGCGGCGGGCGCGGATGTGTTGGTGGTCGCAGTGGTCTTGCAGTTGGTCGAGGGCCTGGGGCGTGCCGGAGATGACGGTCTGGGTGGGGCTGTTGACGGCGGCGATGTGGGCGTCGAGGTTGAGGGTGTTGATGAGGTGGTGGGCGGTGTCGGGGTCGGTGGCCAGGGAGGTCATGGCGCCGTTCCCGGCGAGGGTGGTGAGGAGTTGGGAGCGGAGAGCGGTGACGCGGGCGGCGTCGTGGAGGGTGAGTGCGCCGGCGATGGTGGCGGCGGCGATCTCGCCTTGGGAGTGGCCGAGGACTGCGGCGGGTCGGATGCCGAGGCCTCGGCAGGTGGTGGCGAGGGCGACCATGACGGCCCAGAGGGCGGGTTGGACGACGTCGACGCGGTCGAGGGTGGGCTGGTCGGGAGCGTTGTGGAGGACGCCGGTGAGTGACCAGTTGATGTAGGGGGCGAGGGCCTGTTCGCAGGTGTGGAGGTGGTGGGCGAAGGTGTCGTTGGTGGCGAGGAGGTCGGTGGCCATGCCTTGCCATTGGGAGCCTTGACCGGGGAAGACGAAGACGGGGTCGGTGAGGGCGGGGCCGGTGTGGGTGAGGGCGGGCCCGGTGAGGGTGGGTGTGTGGGGGAGGGCGCGTAGGGCGGTGGCCAGTTCGGTGTGGGTGGTGCCGATGACGGCTGCGCGGTGGTCGAAGACGGTGCGGGAGGCGAGGGTGCTGGTGAGGTGGGGGAGGGGGCTCTCTGGGTGTCGTTCGAGGAAGGTGGCGAGGCGTTCGGCTTGTGCGTGCAGCGCTTGTTGATCGCGGGCCGACAGGACCAGGGGCAGGTCACCGGTATCGCCACCACCCCCGTCCAGCGGCAGCATGCCGTCATCCGTGTCCTCACCGTCCGGCGCCGCCGCGGGCCCGTCCAGCGCCTCCTCCAGCACCAGGTGGGCATTGGTCCCGCTGATGCCGAAGGAGGACACCCCGGCCCGGCGGCGCCCGTGCGCGGCCGGCCAGGGCTCCTGCTCGGTGAGCAGTTCCACGGCGCCGGTGGTCCAGTCGACGTGGGGGGACGGCTCGTCGACATGGAGGGTGCGGGGGAGGACGCCGTGGCGCATGGCCTGCACCATCTTGATCACTCCGGCCGCCCCGGCCGCGGCCTGGGTGTGTCCGATGTTCGACTTCACCGAACCCAGCCACAGTGGCCGCTCCTCCGGCCGGTCCTGCCCGTACGTCGCCAGCAGGGCCCGGGCCTCGATCGGGTCACCCAGCGTCGTCCCCGTCCCGTGCGCCTCGACCGCGTCGACATCGGCGGCCGACAGACCGGCGTGGGCCAGGGCGGCGCGGATGACGCGCTGCTGGGCAAGGCCGTTCGGGGCGGTCAGACCGTTGGAGGCGCCGTCCTGGTTGACCGCGGAACCGCGGATGACCGCCAGCACCGGGTGCCCGTTGCGCCGTGCGTCGGACAACCGCTCCAGCAGCATCAACCCCACGCCCTCGCCCCAGCCGGTGCCGTCCGCCGCCGCGGCGAACGGCTTGCACCGGCCGTCGGGGGCCATGGCGCGCTGGGTGCTGAACGCGGTGAAGGTACCCGGAGTCGCGATGACGGTCACACCGCCGGCCAGGGCCAGGGTGCACTCACCCTGCCGCAGCGACTGCGCCGCAAGGTGCAGGGCGACCAGGGAGGACGAGCACGCCGTGTCCACCGTAATCGCGGGACCCTGCAGTCCCAGGAAGTAGGACAACCGGCCCGAGAGCACGCTGAGCGCGTTGCCCGTCAACAGCACGCCGTCCAGGCCTTCCGGCGCCTCGTGCAGCAGGGTGGAGCCGTACTCCTGCGCCAGCGCCCCGACGAACACACCGGTCGTGCTGCCCTTCAGGGAGGTCGGCTCGACGCCCGCGCGTTCGAAGGTCTCCCAGGCCGTCTCCAGCAGCAGCCGCTGCTGCGGGTCCATCGCCAGCGCCTCCCGCGGCGAGATCCCGAAGAACGCCGCGTCGAACCGGCCCGCCTCGTCCAGGAACGCGCCCTCCCGCGCGTAGGAGGTGCCGGGCTTGTCGGGGTCCGGGTCGTACAGCGCGTCCAGGTCCCAGCCCCGGTCGGAGGGGAAGCCGGTCACGGCGTCGGTCTCCGAGGCCACCAGGTCCCACAGCTCCTGCGGAGAGGTGACGCCTCCGGGAAAGCGGCAGCCCATCGCGACGATGGCCACGGGATCGTCCGGAGCGGCGGGCCCGAGGCGCGCGGTGTCGTCGGCCGGGGGCGCGGTGTGCAGCAGTTCGCCCTCAAGATAGGAGGCCAGGGCGGTCACCGTCGGATAGTCGTAGGCGATCGCGGCCGACAGCTTCCGTCCGGTCGCGGCGGACAGCCGGTCGCGCAGGGCCACCGCGGCCAGCGAGGTGAAACCGAGCTCGTGCAGGGGCCGGTCCGCCGCCACCTCCTGGGCGGAGCCGAGCCCGAGGACCTCGGTGACGATGGAGCGCACGAGGGCGAGCAGCCCCCGGCCTCCGACCGGGGCTCCGTCGTCCGCGGGAACGAGCGCCGTGGCGGAGACCTCTGGCGCGCCGGTGCCGTCCGTGGAGGAGGGCGGGTCCGGACGGAGACCGGCCGGGGGACTGACGGTGAGCAGGGCGCCGGGACGCTCCGCCAGTCGCCGACGGACGATCTTTCCCGCCGCGTTGCGGGGGATCTCGGCGACGCTGCGGAACTCGTCGGGCACCTTGAAATAGGACAGTTCCCGCCGGCAAGCCTCCAGGAGCAGCCCCGCGTCGACGCCTTCGGGCCCCGGGACGACATAGGCGACGGGCACTTCGCCGAGCACGTCGTGCGGCCGGCCGGCCACCGCGGCGTCGTTCACTCCGGGCACCCGCGTCAGGACCTCTTCGATCTCCCGCGGATGGATGTTCTCGCCGCCTCGGATGATGAGCTCCCTGACCCGGCCGGTGAGGGTGAGGAAGCCCGCCGCGTCCTGGCGAGCGAGGTCTCCGGTGCGGTACCAGCCGCCGGAGAGCACCGCCCGGGTCTCCTCCGGCTGGTTGTGGTAGCCGAGCATGAGCGCCGGGCTGCTGACCCACACCTCGCCCTCTTCACCCGCGGCGACCTCCGCGCCGGTCCGGGGATCCGTCAGCCGCACGGTGAGCCCGGGCACCGGCCGCCCGCAGGAGCCCGGCACCTTGGGGCCGCCCGGGACGTGCGTGGTGATCGCACCACCGGTCTCGGTACTCCCGTAGCTGTCGAGCAGACGGATGCCGAAGGTGTCCTCGAAGGCCTCTTGCAGGCCGGCTGGGCAGGCCGAACCGGCCGCCAAGCAGAAACGCAGGTACGGGAGTCCGGCACCTTCCTCCCGCCCGACCTCCAGCATGCGGTGGAACAGGGTCGGCACGGCCACCAGGAAGGTGGACCGGTCCTCCTGCGCTGCCCGCAGGATCTCGTCGGCCGCCGCGCCCACCATGAAGTGTGCCGTGGCGCCGACGGCCAGCACGCCCAGGAATCCGACGCTGTGGGACACGGCGTGGAACAACGGCATCGGCCACAACACCCGGTCCTCCGGGCCCAGGCCGAACAGGGGCACGGAGCAGGACGCCGTGGCCCACAGCGAGGACTGCTGCGTCGACACCACACCCTTGGGACGTCCCGTGGTGCCCGAGGTGTAGAGCATCCAGGCCGGCTCGTCCAGGCCGAGGTCGTCGCGCGCCGCGCTCTCCGGCTCGGTGACCGCGAGCGTCTCGAACCGCAATGCTCCGTCCGGCACTTCGGGGGCCGCTCCGACCACCACGACGGTACCGGCCGACGCCGTCCGCCCGGTGACTGCGAGCACCTGTTCCGCCTGGGCGGCACCGCTGATGACCAGGACGGCCCCGCTGTCGTCGAGATGATGGGCGAGCTCGGCATCCGTCGACTGCGGATCGAGCGGTACGCCGATGGCACCGGCCCGGGCCACGGCCGCGTAACTCTCCACCATCTCCACGCGGTTGCCCATCCGCAGCAGCACCCGGTCGCCGCGTGCCACTCCCAGGTCCGCGAGGTGTCCGGCCAGTTTGCGTGTGCGCTCTTCCAGATCCCGGTAGGTCACTGACCGCTGGGCGTCCCGGAACGCGGTCTTCTCCGGAAAACGACGGGCGTTGCGTGAAAGCAGCTCATGCAGCGGCCGGATCAGCTCATTGCGCAACGTGTCACTCACGCTTCTCGGATTCCAATCACATGGGGAACGGAGACGCGGTACCGCCGACAACCGGGCGGAGCCGCTCCAGGCGCTGCAATCGCCGCTCGGGCCGGTGCACCCGGAAGTGCGGAAACCTGCCGGCGGGGGGCCAGTATGTCCAGATCCCCTCTAGGGGAATCCCTCGCGATACCCACGGAGGCGGTGCGCGGTGCGGACCACGCCGGGCACCGCCCTTGAACCGGCCGACCAGCCCTAGGCACCGGCCTTGCGGAACACCCGCGCGCCGAGGAAGACCGAGACCCCGGCGAGCGCCGCCGCCATCAGTGCGCCGCGGATCATCGCGGTGCTGCCGTACTGGCCGAGGAATGCGGCCCGGACCGCTTCCACCAGGTAGCGCAGCGGCACGAATCGCGAGATCACGTCCAGCCATCGGGGTGCGAGCGCCATCGGCAGCAGGATGCCGGAGAGCAGCATGACCGGCAGGTTGACGGTGTTGATCACGGGAGCGAAGCCTTCGGGGGACTCCAGCCGCATGGCCAGCGCATAGGACAGCGAAGCCAGCGCCACCGTGAGCACGGCGACGAACAGAAAGGCGATGAGGATGCCGAGCACCGGGGCGCGCAGCCCCATCGTCACGCCCGCGAGCACCAGGAGCAGTGACTGGGCGAGCAACTTCACCACATCGCACAGCACCCGCCCCATCAGCAGCGCCAGCCGGCTGACCGGGGTGACCTGCATCCGCTCGATCACACCGTTCTGCTTCTCGATCAGAATGCCGAAGCCGGCGAAGGCCGCGCTGAACAGGCCGAGTTGCACCAGAAGCCCCGGCACCAGCGTCTGCCAGGCGTCACCGCCGGTACCGAGCGGTATCTGCGTCAGCAGCGGACCGAAGAAGAACAGCATGAGCAGCGGCATGAGGACGCCCACCACCAGGCTGATCTTGGCGCGCATCGTCTCTCGCAGATAGCGCCCGAAGATCAGGCGGGTGTCGGCGACGAGGTCGGCCAGGCCGGCCGGGCCGGAAGTCTCCTTTCTCTGCCTGGCCGCGTGGCGACGGGACGGCTCCGTGGGCTCGGATGCCGTCCTCACCGAGGACGTGGTGGGGGACGGGTGCGGCACGTCAGCCTCCGTGGGGAGCGGGCGGTCAGATGGCGACCGGGACGTCGGGAGCGAGGGGGTGGTGCCCCGTGATGGCGAGGAAGGCTTCGCGGAGGCTGGCCGCTTCCGAGCCCGTGTAGCGCAGCTTCAGGTCCTGCGGTGTGCCCTCGGCGGCGACCAGTCCGCCGTCGACGACGACGAGCCGGTCGGAGAGGACGTCCGCCTCGTCGAGATAGTGCGTGGTCAGGAAGACCGTGGTGCCCTCGGTACGGATGCGCTGCACCAGGTCCCATACGTCGGAGCGGCTTCCGGGGTCGAGCCCGGTCGTCGGCTCGTCGAGGAACAGCAGCTGGGGCCGGTGGGTCAGGCCCAGAGCGATGTCGAGGCGGCGGCGCTGGCCTCCGGAGAGTGACCGGGTGGGCCGGTCGAGGAGATCGGCGAGGTCGAGATCCTCGGCGAGTTCCCGGGCACGGTTCTTGGCCTCGGTCTTGCCGAGTCTGTACAGCCGGCCCTGGGTGACCAGTTCCTCCCGCACGCTGACGGCCGGGTCGACCCCACTCGCCTGGGCGACATAGCCGATGCGCCTGCGCACCCCGACCGGGTCGCCGGCCAGGTCGTGCCCGGCGACGGTGGCGCTTCCCCCGGTGGGGGGCAGCAACGTGGTGAGCATGCGCATCATGGTGGTCTTGCCGGCGCCGTTGGGGCCGAGAAAGCCGAGGATCTCGCCTGCGGACACGGTGAGGTCGATGCCGCGCACCGCCTCGACCGGACCCTTCTTGGTCGTGAAGGTGCGGGCGAGCCCCTTGGCGTCGATGATCGGGGTCGTCATGGCGGCCTCCTGCCTTGCGGATGGGTGTCTCGTCCGGTGCCCCGCGCACCCCTGTGATCCCCCGGCCGCGGCCTTACGGGGTCACCGGAAGCGGCGTGGGCTCCGGGGTCAGTCGGCGTTCCGGGGCGGGAGTGACTGATCCGCGGTCACGGTGTCCCACATGGCCCGCATCGACTCCCCGATGGTGAACCGGGGGTGCCAGCCGAGGAGGCGGGCGGCGCGGGAGATGTCGACCCGGACCCAGTCGGCACCCCTGCTGTGTACCTCACCCCGCTGCTCCCGAATCGTCTCCGCCGGCAACCCGGCGGCCGTGACGAGCTCGTGCACCAGCTGCCGTACGCCCATTGCCTGGCCGCAGCCGATGTTGACCAGTGGGTCGGCGCGGGTGATCCGGGCCGCTCTGACCACGGCGTCCGCGGCGTCCCGCACATCGACGTAGTCACGCTGGGCATCGGCGATGGTCAACTCGATGCCCGCGGCCACGTCGACACCGCGGAGCCGTACCGCCAGGGAACCGAAGAAGCTCTCCAGCGCGGGGTGCGGCCCCAGAGTGTTGGCCACCCGCAGAACCACTCCGTCGAATGCGCCGTTCCGGACGGCGTCGAGGATCATCTGCGAGGCGGTGAGCTTCGTCGTGCCGTAGGGATTCGCCGGATCCGGTGTGATGCCCTCGTGTATCGACGTGCCGAAGGGGACCGGGCCGTACTCGTGGATGGTGCCCAGGTGGACCAGCCGGGGAGGGCGCTGCAGCAGCGCCAGCGCGCCGATGAGCCGTTCCACCAACTGCACGTTGGTGTAGTGCAGTTCGTCCCCCCAGCCGAGGGTGGCATTGACCACTACGTCGATGTTCTCCTCGGCCAGCACCCGGGCGAGCTCCTCGCTCGTGCTGCCCGCGACATCGAGGGACTGGAACCGGTGGGCAGCGATGCGCGGCGCATACCGCCGGGCGATCGCGATGACTTCGCTCCCCTCGGCCGTGAAGGCGGCACAGATGTGCCGGCCCATACACCCGGTGGCCCCCAGCACTGCGACACGGAAGGAGCCAGGGGGCGGCATCAACGGTGCCTCGGTGTTTTCCTCATCAGTCACGGAGCGCGACCCCCGACTGGTCGGGGCACACCGCCGGTTCGGCGGCCGGCCCGGTCGGCAGGCAGTCGGCGTACTTCGGGAGGACGCCCTGGGCCTCGGCCTCCGCCAGACTGGGCGCGCTGGTGTCCCGCGTGGACAGGCGGAACTCCACACTGTGCGGCCAGGGCAGCCCGATCGCGGGGTCGAACGGATCGATCGCGTGCTCCAGCTCGGCCCGGTAAGCACTGCTCACGAGGTACGACATGACGGTGTCGTCCTCCAGCGCCAGGAAGGCATGGGCGAGACCGTCGGGGATGTACACGGCCCGGCAGGACTCCGAGTCCAGCGTGACGAGGTCCCACTGGCCGAAGGTGGGCGACCCCACCCGGATGTCCACGACGGCATCCAGTGCCTTCCCCCGTGCGCAGTAGACGTACTTGACCTGGCCCGGGGGAGTGGCCGTGAAATGGAGCCCGCGCAGCACACCTTTGGCCGACCGGCTGTGGTTGGTCTGTGCCACGGGGAACCGGTGGCCGACCGCCGCGACGAACGCCTCGTCCTGCAACGGCGAGAAGAACAGCCCGCGGTGGTCGAGGTGGATGTCGGGGGTGAACTCGAATCCGCCGCCGACGGCGAGCTTTCGGGTACGCATCACGGATCACCTGCCCGCTGCGTCGTGTGCGGACAGCGCCGCGGGCCGCGTGCCGGGCCGCCGCGGCCGGATCGGTTCGGTGCGCCTCATGTCACTCACGTTTTCGCGCTCCCACCACGTTCGGAAACAGGTTCTTGCTTTGCGGAGGCAGGCACAGCTCGTCGCGTACGGCGCACGGCCGTGTGTGCCGACCGGAGGGACGGGCTGATCCCGGCTGTGTCTGCCTCAGTATGGGTCGCACCCATGTGGAAGATTCCCTAGTGCCGGAGCCGGAGGGTGCCTGCCGGACGGCGGCGGCACGGTCAGACGATGGAGAGCTCGGGCAGCGGGAAGACCAGCTTGCCGCCGCCGGCCAGGAAAGCGCTCTCCCGCTCGATGAAGCCTTCCCGGTAGATCCAGGGGAGCACCAGCAATTGATCTGGGCGCCGGGACTTGGCCTCCTCCTCCGACACGATCGGGATCCCCGAACCGGGCGTGAAACAGCCGGACTTGTCCGCGTTGGGCTCGCCGATGCAGGGCAGATCGTCCTCGGTGAGCCCGCAGAACTGCAGGATGACATTGCCCTTGGTCGAAGCGCCGTACCCGAGGGTCACCTTCCCCGCCTTGCGCGAGTCGTCGAGGAAGTCACGAAGGCGGTCGCGATAGTCATGGACGCGCTTGGCGAACGCTTCGAACGGGGCCATGGTGTCCAGCCCGAGGGCGGTCTCCCTGGCGCGGACGGCAGCCAGCCCCGCCTCGTCCACGGGGTAGCGGCCGGGCCGCTTGGCGAGGGTCACACAGAGGCTGCCGCCGTACACCTCGGTGAGCTCGGCCTTGAGGACGGTGAATCCGACGCGCTCGGCCATCCATTCGATCTGCCGCAGCGCGTAGTACTCCAGGTGCTCATGGCACACCACGTCGTAGGCGGTGCCTTCGAGCATCGCCGGCAGATAGCTCTGCTCCATCACCCAGACGCCGTCGTCGTCGAGGACGTCGTACACGTCCTGCATGAACGCCATCGGCCGCGGCAGGTCGTAGAACATCGCGATGGAGGTGACGACCTTCGCACGGCGCGAGCCGAACCGTTCGGTGAACTGGTCGCGGGAGAAGAAGTCGGGGATCAGTTCGGCGTGCGGCGGGTAGTACTCGCGGAACTTCGGCCCGGTCGGGTCGATGCCGACCAGTGTCGGGCCGGGGGTCGGGTAGCCGCGCAGCAGCGTGGAGTCATTGCTGCCGATGTCCACCACCAGATCGCCGGGACCGGGGCCGACCAGGTCGGTGATCGCCGCGACCTTGTGGTGGAGATGCTGGACCATGAACGGGCGTATGCCGGAGCGGTAGCCGTAGTTGTCCCCGTACATCAGGCCGAAGTCGGCGGTGTGGCGGAGCTGGACGAGGCCGCAGCCGTCCGGTGAGCACTTGACCAGTTCCAGGGGGACCGTGGGCACCGCCTCGTCCCGGGTGCGGGGAAAGATGCCGGTGAGAGCCTGTGGGCCCAGGTCGAGAACCGGCAGCAGGGTGCGGTTGCCGCAGACACGGCAGTCATCGATGATCATGGATTCTCCAGGTCGCGTTCCACCATCGGCTGGACCGGATCGGAACCGGCGCCGTGATCCCACGCCAGGCGCGGTGAGCCCCGCCAGGTATCTGCCGGCGACCTTAATGCCGACGTCCCGGGGCACCGCGACTCCGGATCACAATTCTGGGAAATGCTCCAGAACCCGCGTGCCGGAGCCACTGTGCCGACGGGCCGGGTGACAAGCGCTGCGCCCCTGGTCAGCCCCGGCTGTACCGCCGCTGCCACTGCGGGGACGGGGCGCCCCGCCTGCTGGTCCGTGCGCGTTGTTGCTTGACTGCGCAACTCGGCAGGTATCAGGGTCGGTCGAGCTCCAGAGGCGCGGACTCCTCGGAGAGCTACCCGATCCGGCACGGGCGGGCGGCAACAGACGACTCAAGGAGCAGCGGTGGCTGCACTGCCTGAAGAGACCGAGTTGGCACAAGACAGCAATCGAAGGGAGGAGACCGCAGCCCGCCGGCAGTTCGCGTTGACGTTGCTCTGTGATGTCGTTCTTCCCGTGGGGCTCTACTACGCGCTGCGCAGCGCGGGCGCCGGCGAACTGGTGTCGCTGCTGATCAGCGCCGCCGCGCCGGCACTCAGCACCGGTTACTCCATCGTCAGACAGCGCAGGGTCGACAGCGTCGGCGTCTTCGTGCTCGCCATCCTCGTGCTCGCCGGGCTGGGTTCCCTGATTTCCGGCAGCCCGCGCCTGGCCTTGGCCAGAGGCGGCTGGTTCACCGGGCTGATCGCGCTGTGGATCCTCGGGACGCTGTACACCTCCCGTCCGTTCGCCTACCGGGCACTCAAGAGCTTGCTCCCGGGCAAGTCCGAGAAGCTGGAAGGGCATTGGCACGACGATCCGCAATTCCGCCGTATCTGGCGCGGCCTGACGGTGCTGTGGGGATGCGGGCTGCTGGTCGACGCGGCGCTCCGGGTGATCATGGCGTACGCCCTGCCCGTCGATTCGGTGCCGGCGCTCGACGGTGCGCTGTACTTCGTGACCTACCTCGTGCTGCAGGTGATCACGCACATCATCCTGCACAGGACCGGTGTGTTTCGCCGGCTCTTCCCCGGACGGGGGAAGAGGAAGCCGGCCGGATCACGGGCAGCCGCGGAGACGAAGGACAACGGGACGGCTTGAACGGGACGGCTTGAACGGGGACGGCCTGAACGGGACGGCCTGAGAGGGGCAGACGCCCGGCCGGTGAACGGTCACAGCGCACCGCGCCGCGTGACCGCGCAGGCCCCGGGGCGCTCTGCCGCGCCACCGGTCCGGTTCCCCCACACCTGAGAACCGGGGAAACGCCCAGACTTCCGTCGCATCGGGCCGACAGGCCTTGTGCCGGGGGTCCGGGCCCACTGGATAGTGGCGGCAGCAACTGTTTCCCGGTCCGCTCGGACGACGGTGCCGGCCGTGGCGCGGCCGGACCGGTCCACCGGAAAGGATCAGAAGGATGAGTTCACCCACTGCGGACGACGGCCTGTGGTGCCGGCGCTTCCACCCTGCCCCGGACGCGGGCAGGCGCCTGGTGTGCTTCCCGCACGCCGGCGGTTCCGCGAGTTTCTACCATCCCGTCTCGGCCGCGCTCAGCCCCGGCGTGGATGTGATCGCCGTGCAGTACCCCGGGCGGCAGGACCGCCGCCGGGAACCGGCGATCGACGACATCCGCCTCCTGGCGGACCGGATCGCCGAGGCGCTGGGAGCCTGGTCCGACCGGCCGTTGACCTTCTTCGGCCACAGCATGGGCGCGCTGGTGGCCTTCGAGGTGGCACGGCGGCTGGAGCGCGACGGGGACGGTCCCCTGCGGCTGTTCGCCTCCGGGCGCAGGGCGCCGTCCATGTACCGCGACGAGCAGGTGCACCGGCGGGACGACGACGGCATCGTCGCCGAGCTGCGGGCGATGAGCGGAACCGACGCGCGGGTCCTCGACGACGACGAGATGCTGCGGATGGTGCTGCCCGCGCTCCGCAGCGACTACAAGGCCGTCGAGACCTACCGGAGCGAGCCCGCGGCCGTCGTGCGCTGCCCTGTCACCGTGCTCGTCGGGGACGACGACCCCAAGACCACCCTCGACGAAGCCCGGTCCTGGGACGCGCACACCACCGGCGACTTCGATCTGCGGGTCTTTCCCGGCGGGCACTTCTACCTGGCCGACCGGCCGGAAGAGGTGATGACCGTGCTCAGCGACCACTTCACCTCTGCGGCTCTCCCCCACCATGCGTAAGGGCCGCCGCGCTGCCCCGACCGAGTCACCCTGGAGCCCTGACAGACATGTCTGAACCGCTACTCACCGCGTCGGCCACGCCCGCACCGCGCACCGGGCGACGGCCCAGGGTCGGTCATATCGACTTCCTCAACTGCCTGCCGCTGTTCTGGGGGCTGGCCAGAAGCGGCGGTCTGCTCGACCTGGACCTGAGGAAGGACAGCCCGGATGCGCTGAGCGACGCACTCGTCGCCGGCACGCTCGACATCGGGCCGATCAGCCTCCTCGAATTCCTCAAGCACGCCGACGATCTGGTGGCGCTGCCGGACATCGCCGTGGGCAGCGACGGCCCCGTGGAGTCCTGCCTGATCGTCAGTCAGGTCCCGCTGGACCAGCTGGACGGCGAACCCGTCGCACTCGGATCCACCAGCCGGACATCGGTCCGCCTCGCCGAGTTGCTCTTCGCGGAGTCGGTCGGTGTCCAGCCCGAATACTTCGTCTGCCCTCCGGACCTCGCGGCAATGATGAAGCAGGCACGAGCGGCCGTCGTCATCGGTGACGCCGCCCTGCGGGCCTCCCTGCACGACGCGCCCCGGCTCGGTCTGCAGGTGCACGACCTGGGGCGGATGTGGCGCGACCTGACCGGACTGCCCTTCGTCTTCGCCGTCTTCGCCGCCCGCAAGGACTTCCTCGCCAGGGAGCCGGAGACCGTCCACCGCGTACACGCCGATCTGCTGGCGTCCCGCGATCTGTCCCTCGCCGAGGTCAAGGAGGTCTGTGAACAGGCCGCCCGGTGGGAGGCGTTCGACGCCGGGACGCTGGAGCACTACTACACCACCGCCCTCGACTTCAGCCTCGGTGAGCGGCAGCTCGCCGGAATCGCGGAATTCGCCCGCAGGGTGGGCGGCGGACAGGCCGGCTTCCCGCCGGACGTCCGCGTCCAGCTGCTGGGCAGCGAAGCACTCAGCATGTGACCTCACCAGCAACAAGCCCGAAGCACACCCGGAAAGGCCGTCGACATGCCCCGACCGTCCGAAGCCACCGAGCGTGGCCTCCAGTCCGTACTGGACCGTGCCGCCGAGGGCGGCAGGGTGACCCCCGAAGAGGCGCTGGATCTCTATCGATTCGCTCCGCTGCACGCGCTGGGCAGTGCGGCCGACACGATCCGTCGCCGCCGCTACGCCGGTACCGAGCACATCGCGACGTACATCATCGAACGCAACATCAACTACACCAATGTGTGCGTGACGGCCTGCAGGTTCTGCGCCTTCTACGCCGCGCCCAAGGACACCGCCAAGGGCTGGACCCGCGACCTCGACGACATCCTGCGCCGCTGCGCGGAGACCGTCGAACTGGGCGGCACCCAGATCATGTTCCAGGGCGGCCACCACCCGGACTACGGCGTCGAGTATTACGAAGAGCACTTCTCCGCCATCAAGAAGGCCTTCCCGCAGCTGGTCATCCACTCCCTCGGCGCCTCCGAGGTCGAGCACATGGCCCGGATCTCCAAGGTGTCCGTCGAGGAGGCGATCCAGCGCATCCACGCCGCCGGCCTCGACTCCTTCGCGGGCGCCGGTGCCGAGCTGCTGCCGGCGCGCCCCCGTAAGGCCATCGCTCCGCTGAAGGAGTCCGGTGAGCGCTGGCTGGAGATCATGGAGGCGGCCCACGAGCTGGGTGTGGAGTCGACCTCCACGATGCTGATGGGCACCGGCGAGACCAACGCCGAACGGATCGAGCACATCCGCATGATCCGCGACGTCCAGGACCGCTCCAAGGGCTTCCGGGCGTTCATTCCGTACACCTACCAGCCGGAGAACAACCACCTGAAGGGCCAGACCCAGGCGACGGTCTTCGAGTATCTGCGCATGCTCGCCATTGCGCGGATCTTCCTGGACAACGTCCCGCACATCCAGGGGTCCTGGCTGACCACCGGTAAGGAGGCCGGACAGCTTTCCCTGCACTACGGCGCGGACGACCTCGGCTCGGTGATGCTGGAGGAGAACGTGGTCTCCTCGGCCGGCGCCAAGCATCGCTCGGACCGTATGGAACTGCTGCAGCTGATCCGGTCGGCCGATCGGGTCCCGGCGCAGCGCGACACGACCTACCAGCACCTGGTCGTCCACGACGACCCGGCCAACGACCCGGTAGACGACCATGTCGTCTCCCACTTGTCCTCCACAGCCCTGGACGGCTTGGACGACGCGAGGAGCCACCCCGAGCTGAAGGTGATCGGGGCGAGCTGACCGGCTCAGCCTTCCTCGCCACTCGTCCCACAGCCCCTCCCACGCGGTGACCGGATCACTCGGCTGATCCGGTCACCGCTGTGCTGTGCACGGAGACCCCGGCGGCGCGGCCCCCAGGCCGAAGAACCCATGCCGACCGGACCCATGCCGGCCGGACCCATGCCGGCCGGACCCATGCCGACCGGACCCATGCCGACCGGCCCATGCCGACAGGCCGGTTCCCGAAAGCACCTTCCGGGAACCGGCCTGTTCGCTGCGTGTCCTGCGTGTCCTGCGGGCCCGCCGGCCGCGGTCAGGCCGACTCGGCCTCCGGCCCGTAGACCTCCACCGCGTCCTTGACGCGCCGTACGTGAATGCAGTCGCCCGGGCACTCCTTGGCCGAGTCCGCGACATCCCGGATCAGATCCAGGGGCAGCGGCACGGTCGCCCGGGGCTCCTGGCGCAACTCGTCGTCCTCACCCTTCACATAGGCGAGACCGTCGATGTCCAGCTCGAAGACCTCCGGCACGTACTCCACGCAGATGCCGTCTCCGGTGCACAGGTCCTGGTCGATCCAGACCTCGAGTTCGTCGTCGTTCACGTTCGCGTTGGTGGACATACCGCCTGCCTGCCGATCGTGGTCTTGGTCTTGGTCTTGGTCTTGGTCTGTGGTTCGGGTGCTCGGGCGCTCGGGCCGGTGGGTCTCAGACCCGCATGGGCTGCGGGGATTCGCGGCGGTCCGGGTCCGGGCCCGGGTACTCGCGGATGGTCTCGTAGCGGGTGTTGCGCTCGACGGGGCGGAAGCCGGCGTCCCGGATCAGTTCGAGAATGTCCTCGCGGGTCAGCTTGTCCGGTGTGCCGAAGTCATCCGCGTCATGCGTGATCTTGTACTCGACCACCGAGCCGTCCATGTCGTCCGCGCCGTGGTTCAGGGCGAGTTGGGCCGTGGAGACCCCATGCATGACCCAGAAGACCTTGACGTGCGGGACGTTGTCGAAGAGGAGGCGGGAGACCGCGAAGGTCTTCAGCGCCTCAGCGCCCGATGCCATGGTGGTCCGGGCCTGGAGCTTGTTGCGGACCTTGCCGTCCTGCATGTCGACGAAGTCGTGCTGGTAGCGCAGCGGGATGAAGACCTGGAAGCCGCCGGTCTCGTCCTGGAGCTCACGCAGGCGCAGCACGTGGTCGACGCGGTGGCGGGGCTCCTCGATGTGCCCGTAGAGCATCGTCGAGGGGGTCTTGAGGCCCTTCTCGTGGGCGAGGCGGTGGATGCGCGACCAGTCTTCCCAGTGGGTGCGGTGGTCGACGATGTGCTGCCGGACCTCCCAGTCGAAGATCTCGGCGCCGCCGCCGGTCAGTGACTCCAGGCCGGCGTCGATCAGCTCGTCGAGGATCTCGGAGGCGGTCAGCCCGGAGATGGTCTCGAAGTGGTGGATCTCGGTGGCGGTGAAGGCCTTGAGGGAGACGTTCGGCAGGGCCTTCTTCAGCTCGCTGAGCGAGCGGGGGTAGTAGCGCCACGGCAGGGTCGGGTGCAGGCCGTTGACGATGTGCAGCTCGGTGAGGTTGTCGTTCTCCATCGCCTTGGCGAGGCGGACGGCCTCCTCGATGCGCATCGTGTACGCGTCCTTCTCGCCCGGCTTGCGCTGGAAGGAGCAGTAGGCGCACGACGCGGTGCACACATTCGTCATATTGAGATGACGGTTGACGTTGAAGTGCACGACATCGCCGTTCTTGCGCGTGCGCACCTCATGAGCCAGCCCGCCCAGCCATGCCAGGTCGTCACACCCGTAGAGGGCGATACCGTCCTCGCGGGACAGTCGCTCTCCCGCACGGACCTTCTCCTCCAGCTCACGCTTGAGTCCTGCGTCCATCCCCAACTACCTTCCTCAGTGCTTGACCCTTGCTGAAAAGTGCTCTCAGGCGCTGATGGCATCGCCTCAGTGGATTCCTTCGGGAGCCGCCCGGGAGACCTGCAACGGCTGCACATTCGCCACTCCTCGCAGGGCCGGTCGGACGAGGTGAAGGAAGGCGCGCGCGGATCTGCGGGAGCCGGTCTGCCGCCCGTGTCACCAGGCCGGACCGGCACAGGGGTGACAGTCCGACACGGCAACGCCGACGGCCCCTCTCATACTCGCCGAGGCCACTGTGGGGAAATCCCCATATCTACAACGGGTTTGCTGGTAAGTACGGCGCCGGAACCCCGCGCCGACAGCCCGAACGAGCCCCGGAGGGGACCCATGGCCCAGCGGCTGACGATCGCGCACTCACCGTGCCCCAACGACACCTTCGCGTTCCACGCCTGGACACACGGGTTGCTTCCGGAGGCTCCCGGACTCGCGGTGACCATCGCGGACATCGACGTCACCAACGGCCTCGCGGAACGCGGCGGTGCGGATCTGCTCAAGATCTCCTATGCCTCCTTGCCGTATGTGCTCGACGAGTACGTGCTGCTGCCGTGCGGCGGCGCACTGGGCCATGGCTGCGGGCCGCTGGTCCTCACCCGGTCCGAGGACGGCCCGGCCGGCTCCGGCCCGGAGTGGCTGGCGGGGCGGCGCGTGGCGGTGCCCGGCGTGCGCTCGACCGCGTATCTGCTGTTCCGCCTGTGGGCGGCGCGGGCCGTGCCGGGCGGAGTGGGGGACATCGTGGTGCTGCCCTTCCACGAGATCATGCCCGCGGTCCGGGACGGCGAGGTGGACGCGGGGCTCGTCATCCACGAGGCCCGCTTCACCTACCAGCACTACGGGCTGCACCGCCTCGCCGACATGGGCGAGGAGTGGGAGGCCGGCACCGGCCGGCCGATCCCGCTCGGGGCGATCGTCGCCAGAAGGGCCCTCGGAGAGGAACAGCTGGGAGCGGTGGCCCGCGCTGCCGCAGACTCCGTCCGCTTCGCCTGGGCCAACCCGTCGGCCTCCCGTCCCTATGTCCTTGAACATGCCCAGGAGATGGCCCCGGACGTGATCGAGCAGCACATCGGGCTGTATGTGAACGACTACACCGCCGACCTCGGCGAGGACGGATACGCGGCGGTGCGGGAGCTGCTCGGCAGGGCCGCCGCCGAGGGCCTCGTCCCGGCCGTCACCCCCGGCGCACTGGACTTCCCGGGCGCCCGCTAGGCAGCGTCTCCAAAGATCTCGTGTGGTGGATCGGGTGATACCTGGCGTCACAGCGGGGCTCCTGCCCGGTCCGCTACCCCTCGACGGTCACGCGCACGGCCTGCGCGCGGACCGCATCGACCAGTTCCATCATGGCGACCGCGTCCTGCCGCCACCGGGCCTCCCGGGGCGAGGCCGCAGCGCCACCGGCGGTCACGGCCGCGGCGAACCCGGCGAGCGACGCGGTCAGCTGGTCCGCCGCCGGGAGCGTGAATTTCTCGACATGGTCCTGTTCCTCCAGCACCAGCACCGGCTGGTACGCGGCCGGCGGGGTGAACGCCCGTCCCACCGTGAGCTTCGCCCCCTCGCCCCACAGGGAGTAGGACGAACCGTAGGCGTGCTCGAAGCCGAACTCGACACTCGCCAGTACGCCGGACGGCGACACCAGCAGCGCCTGGCCCGACAGATCGAGCCCGTCGGACTGCCGCACCCGCGCCGTGGCGCCCGCCACCCGCAGCCCGGGGCCCAGCAGCATCGCGGCCGCCCGCAGCGGATACACCCCCGCATCAAGGAGCGCCCCGCCACCGAGACCGGGCACATACCGGATGTCCTTCGTGGGCAATGGTGGGAAGCAGAAGGCACCGCGGAAGGAGCGCAGTCCTCCGAGCCGCCCCTCGGCGATCAGGGCCGCGACCGCGTCATGCTGCGGATGGTGCAGGAACATGAAGTTCTCCCGCAGCACCAGGTCACGGTCCTCGGCCAGCCTCACCACAGCACGGGCCTCGGCGGCCGTTGTGGCGATCGGCTTCTCGACCAGTACGTGCTTGCCCGCGTGCAGCGCCCGGGCCGCCCATTCGCCGTGCAGTGACGGCGGCAGGGAGATGTAGACGGCGTCGATGTCGTCGCGTTCCAGGAGTGCTGCCATGGAGGAGCCGGCGCAGCCGAACCGGTCGGCGAACCGCTGCGAGCGCTCCGGGCTGCGGCCGCCCACCGCGACGAGTTCGGTCTGCGGGCAGGCCGTCATCGCCGGCAGCACACGTCGCCCTCCGAAGGACGAGGTACCCAACGCGCCGAAGCGCACCGGTCTGGCCGCGGCGGTGTCCACGGCCTCACGGTCGGGAACCGGGCCGCTATGTGCGGACAGCGGCTGTGGGGGAGTGCTTCGCCGGGTGGGAATGGAGTCATCCAATGGAATTCCTCGGATACGGAGGCGGGGAGGTCTGCCACCACCCGCGGTGATCGATGGGCGGCCGGTGGTCACGGGACGGCGGGCCCGCCCGACAAGCCGGCCCGGGGAATCAGCCCCAGGTCACAGGCAGTTCGTATACGCCGTAGTGCATCGCGGTCTCCCGCAGCGGCACCTGCTCGGCGGGCATCGCGAGCCGCAGATCCGGAAAGCGGTCGAACAGCTTCTGGAATCCGATGCGCAGCGATGCCCTCGCGAGGTGCTGCCCCAGGCACTGGTGGATCCCGAATCCGAAGGCCAGATGCCGGCGCGACGGGCGGTCGATGTCGAACTCGTCGGCGTTCTCGAAGTACCGCGGATCGCGGTTGGCCGACGGCAGCGACAGCACCACCGTCTGGCCGGCCTTGATGGTCCGGCCGTCGATCTCGACATCCTCCAGCGCCACCCGGCTCGCCCCGAAGTGAGAGATCGTCAGATAGCGCAGCAGCTCCTCGACGGTGCTCTCCATCAGCTCCGGCCGCTCCCGCACCTTAGCCAGCTGCTCGGGGTGCTCCAGCAGCGCGAAGGTGCCCAGCGCGAACATGTTGGGAGTGGTGTCCAGCGCACCGCCGATGGCGATCCAGGCGATGTTGAACATCTCCTGTTCGGTCAGCTCACCGGTCGCGATGAGCTGACCGAGCAGGTCATCAGTCGGATCGCCGGCGAACCGCTCGGCCATCATCCGCTCCAGCGTCGCATTGAGCTCGGAGTTGTGATGGATGAACTCGTCGAGGGTGTAGTTGATCCCCATGATGACGGAGAAGTGCTGAGCCAGGGCTGCCAGATCGCTCTCCGCCACCCCCATGATGGAGCAGGTGGACCTGGCGGAGATCTGCTCCGCGAAGACCTTCACCAGGTCCACCGGAGGCTCCATCGCGGCCATTTCGTCGAGCACACCGTCGATGATCCGTGCCAGCGTGGGCTCGTACTGCTGGATCTTGCGTACGGTGAAGAAGCCGGTCAGCAGCCGCCGGTACCGGGTGTGCTCCGGAGCGTCCATCCGCACGAAGTTGCCCGGCGCGGACGGCTCGGGGGAGTAGTCCTCCACGGGGAACGGCGGCGAGTGCACCAGCGCCAGCAGCTCGCTGCGGTGGCTGAAGCGCGGGTCCGTCATGATCTGGCGGATGTGATCGTGCCGGGTGACCAGCCAGCCGTTCTTCTCGCGCGGAGCCAGCTCGAATGTCACCGGGCTGATCGGGTCCTCCTCGCGCAGCCTGGCGTATTCGGCCGCCGGATCGAAAGGGCAGGTGCGTTTGTAGGGGATCACCGGCGCTTTCGGCTCGTGAACCATGACTCCTCCGTTGCTGTTGGTGGTCATTGGGGTGCCGCGCTCGGAGCGCGTGCGCAGCGGGGGCCGCACCGGGTTCGACGGGCGGCCGTCGCAGACCGAAGACTTTGGTCCGGTCCGGTCGGTCCAGTCCGGTCCGGTTCGGGAAGCGGGACGCTCGACGCCGTGCCACACGCGGGCGGTGGCCGGTCGAGCATGAGGTCGAGGGCAGGTCCGCACTAGGAGGCGTGCCGGCGGCGCCCCAGGGCAGTAGTGAATGCCATGGCGACTCCCCTTTCGGTGTGGCCCGAGCCCGATGACAGCCACAGCCCAGCACGGACCGGTGAGAGGGAGCCAGCCCGGTGGGGGAACTCTAGGGAATTGCCAGTCAGGGACGGCTTGGTGGAGCGGTGCCGGGAGGGTGCCTTCGTGGCCCATCTGGCCGGGCGGTCCCCCGGGCCCAACGGACCTGCCGGAGCATTCCGGCGACGCCGGCCGGTCCCCGTACATGCCCTGTGCGTACCTACGGGTTCCGGGGCCGTGCGGCGGATGACGGCACCGTGGACGGATCGCGGAATTCCAGCGTGCCGTCGTGTCTCCAGCGTCCCAGCCTGCCCGAAGACAGCAGCGGCGCGGTGTCCCCGGCCAGGCATGCCCCGTCCGCGCTGCGAATGCCGGCGTAGGGCAAGGACGACCCCGTGGCACGCACTTCACCGGTCTGTCCGGTCGGTACGGGGCTGCCGTCCGGGGCCACCACCTGCACATGGACGCCGGGCAACGGACGGCTCGCTCCTGGATACTCCGGCCCGGGTTTGCCGGGGCTGAATTCCTGGACCGTCCAGGGCATGGCGCCGTCCGCGGCGGCGAACTCCACCCACAGCGGCGCCCGGGGCAGCACCTCGAAGTGCCGGTCGATCACCGTGCGCGGACAGGGGCCGCCGATCAGCACGGTCAGCCGCCGGGAATCCGGGTGGGAGGCCCCGGAGAGGGACTGCAGGAGCCGCGCGTATTCGTCCGGGCCGAAGACCGCGGCGGCATTGCGCTTCGGAGCCGGTGAGCAGGTGGCACCGCCGTAGCGGGACGGCACATGGAGTGTGCCTCCGCAGGCGAACGCCCACCACATCGCGGGCAGTGTCGTCGTGCGGACGGGAGGGTGGTGCACGATCACCCCGTCGTGCGCCCCGCCGACCCGGCGGATCCTTGCGGCCAGCGTCTGCTGCCATGCGCGGTGGTCGGTCAGATAGCCGCTGACCCCCTGGCGATCCGCATCGGAGACCAGCAGGTAGGCGGCTTCGGTGTGTCCGGAACGCGGCAGCGAGCGGTCCGGCCGCTCGGCGGCGATCGTGCTCCAGGTGGCCGGGTCGTCCAGCACCCAGGACATGAGGCGGTAGCTCCACACCGGCCGGGTCACGGTGCTGCACAGCACCACCCGGGCCCCGCTGATGTCAGTGATCCGGTCGAGCCGCGCACCGCGCAACGCCGAGGGGAGGGGTACGCACACCCCTCCGGCCTTCAGCACCGCAAGCTGGGCCACCACCGCCTGCCGGTGGTCGGCGCAGTGGACGATCACCGGGTCGCCCAACTGCACTCCGCCGCGGACCAGCGCCGACGCCAACTGTACGGCCCGGTTTTCGGCTTCGCCGTAGAACAGGTGGTGCTGCCCTTCCTGGACGGCTCTGGCCATCGGGAACCTGCCGGCAATGCTGGTGAACAGGCCGTCAAGGGTGAGCGGCAGGGGCTGCGGAAGCCGCCGCCGGTCCGCCCTCGGCTCCACGTGTCCGGCCCTGCCGCCGTCGGACAGTGTCTGTTGAGCGACCACTTCGTCCCTCTTTCGTGTCGGCCCCCACGAAGAACATCCGAGTGACCTCCGCGGAAATCCTGATGCGCAGTCGTGGCTCGACCCGGTCATGTGCCTTCACAGCAGAGGCCGGAGGGGGAGCTGCTGTCGGCCGCGGTGGAAACGGACGGGCCGGCGCGACCGCGGACGAACCGCCTTCCGGACATCGGGGCAGGCGCCCGCGTCAGCAGCAGCCTTCCCACCGGGACGAACCCTCGCCCGACCGACAGCTTCACCGCACTCTTTGAAGGCCGACAAGGCCGATGGGACGGAACTAGGAGAATTGCTGGTAGTCCGGCCACGCCCGGCGTTCCTTTTCAGCGTTCCAGGGGACGCGTATATCTGCTGGTCAGGGCCGGTTCAGACGTTCCCGTATCCCGAACTGCCCCTCGCTGGTGGCGGCTGGGACGGATCATGCCGCAGGGTCGAACCGCCTCGGCAACGCAACAGCCGGACCACCGAGGCACGTAACAGCACAGCACGGCACAGCACGGCACAGCACGGCACAGCACGGCACAGCACGGCACGGCACGGCACAGCACGGCCGAAGCGGCCGAAGGCTGCTGCCCCGCCCGGGCGTTGACCCGATGAGAAGAGCTTGGAGCGCCTTGGTGGCCTTACGGATAGCGATCACCGCTGAACCGATACCTTCACATGTGTCCGCGCTGGACTACGTCACCTGCCCGGCCCATGAACAGGGCCACCAGGTCACGCTCCACGCCCCCCTCATATTCCGCAGCGAAGCCCGGCGACGCGGGGTGGAGTTCTCCGGCGCCGGTACGAACTGGACGTGCGATCCCCTCGTCCAGCAGGCGGCGAGCGAGGTCTGGCAGAGGCACGGAAACGCCTCCTTCAACCGGTACGTCTTCGGCCACCTCTGGCCCGGACAGGCCGAGGCGAAGGCCCATGACCTGCTCACCGCGTGGACACAGGAGCGGCCCGATCTGGTGATCGCCGAGTGCAGCGACCTCGGCGCGCACCTCGCGGCCAGGGCCTTGCAACTGCCCCTGCTCGCAGCGGACAACGGCCTCGGCCCGGTGCTCCTGGATCTCTGGGACACCCACATCGCGCCCGTGCTGCTTCCCCTCTACAAGCAGCACGAGCAGGACACACCCACGCTCCCCCCGATGCTCACCCCGGCGCCGGTCCACTGGTTCTACGAGACGCCCCCGCCCTCGGCGCGCGCGGTCCGACGCACCGTCGCGGACTTCCGCACCGCCCTCCCCGAGTGGCTGGACCGCGCCCCCTCCCTCCGCCCGTCGCGCCCGCTCGTCTACGTGAGTCTCGGCACCCTGACCACCGCGATGTCCGGTCTGCGTACCGCCGTCGGGAACGTCTACCGGGAGATCATGGCTGCACTTCGTGCCATCGACTGCGATGCGATCGTGTCCGCGGGAGACCTCGCGCAGCACCTGCCGACCGCGAGCCCTCACATCAAGGTCGTCAAGCACGCCCCGCAGCCCGCGCTCCTGCACCGGGCCGACCTGTTCGTGACGCATGGAGGCCGGGCGTCCCTGCTCGACGCGGTGCAGGGCACAACGCCCGTCCTGGGCCTGGGTGTTCTCGCCGACCAGCCCGACAACGCCGCCGCGTTCACCCGCAGCGGCCTGGGCCGGTCGCTGGACCTCACGGCGAGACACGACGAAATCGCCGACGCCCTGACGGAACTCCTGGACGCCCCGCGCTACGGCGCCGCCATGAGCGAGGCCTGTGCCGAGCTGTCTCAGCTGCCGCCCCTGAACCTCACGGAAATACGGGACAGCCTCTAGGGCGTGTTTTGAATGTGCTGGTCACAGCCACTCGTTGATGGCCGCGACGGTCTGTGTGGCCTCTTAGCGGACTGCGAGTTTGTCGAATCTGGCAGTCGCAGCCCGGTTGCACTTGAGGCGGTTGATGCCGCACTCGCCTCCGTGCCATGGGTGGTGTATTGGCGGGTTTGTTGCCGAGGTCATGAAGGGGTGAGCGGAAGATCGTAGTCCATGGTGCGTGCGGTGATGCGCAGTCCGGCCAGCGGCAGTGCTTGGCGTACCGAGGCGTCGTCGAATTCCCAGATGGTCAGTTCGGTGACCTCGGGGTGGTCGCGCCGCAGGCGTGTGACGAGTTCCGCGATGAGCGCGGCGAGCGCGCGCGGCTCGGCGTTCTCGTGGCGGATCGACTCCCCGGCATTGATGTGGGCCGCGTGCCCGTCGATGAAGGCCGAGACTTCTGCGTCCGCCGTCGCCAGGGTGAGGTGCGCAGGCAGTTGGTGGACTTGCACATCGGGCAGCCCAGCAGGGGGCTGCCATGTGGCTGGCTCGGTGCTCCAGTAACGGGCGCATTCGCCGTGTCCGTGCGCGTTCAGCGCGGTCGCCGCCTGGCCGTCGGGCCCGGTGTCCCGACCGCCCCACCGCAGGGTGCGGTAGCCGGCGGCGCGGGCCTCGTCCGCGGCCCGGCGGTACAGGCCTGTGACCATCTCGAACTCCTCGGCGGTCGGCGGGAGCAGGTCGTAATAGCCGGTTTTGAGACGGCGGACCTGGCGTGGCACGTACGTTGCCTGCACTCGCGCAACCCGCTCGTGGTCCGGGTCCTCGTATACCCATGCCCAACCCAGCAGCGCCCCGTCGCGGCGGGCCGCGACCGCGCCGATGGTACGGGGCCGGCCCTGGCCGCCGGTTGGCTCGGGCTCGGGCTCGTCGTCCGCCGTGTAGGGGGCCCGCCCGCCACCGCGTACATTTCTCCGCTCACGTGCTTGCCCGCATCCGGCCGGACGTCCCACTCAAAGAACAGTTCGGAATTCATGTCCGAAGGGTACGACTGCACGACCGACGGACCGCGAGAACCGCCGCAGCCGACCCGGCCACCTTCGTCACAGCTCCGTGCCTGACTGCCACATCCCCCGAAGCCGATCACGGTTTGCGATCCCTTTCCCATGGGTCATGGCGATGTGACGGACGCTCAGTGGACGTTCTTGGAACCGTTGCTGCCGGTCATGAAGAAGCCGGGGAGGCCGCCGAAGTGGACGACACGCCAGCTCGTCGACGGGATGCGGTGGCGCACGCGGGCCGGGGTGCCGTGGGGGATGTGCCCGAGCGGTACGGCGCCTGGCAGACCGTGTACGGGCCGTTCCGCCGTTGGCAGCGGGACGGCACGTGGAAGCGGATCCTTGCGGACTTGCAGGCCGACGCGGACGCGAAGGGACTGATCGACTGGGATGTCTCGGTGGACTCCAGCCTCGCCCGGGCCCACCAGCACGCCGCAGCGGCCCGGAAAAGGGGGGCCGCAGAAGGAGCCCCCGGGCGGCGTCGAGACCGAGCCGACCATCACGGGCTCGGACGCTCGCAAGAGCGTCCGGGCGTACGAGGACTCTCTCGATCTTGCGCTGTTCGAGGCGGCGTTCTGCTTCAGATGCCACGAGGTCCGCATGCACGGAACGGCCGTGCCACCCTCGTTGGCCACGCAGTTCTTCGACGCGGACACCCCGCCGGCCCAGGCCCTCCTGGCCCTCTTCCGCGCGGCGGCCCCGTAGCCGACCGACCCTGCCGCGCTCAGTCACACCGCTGTGGTGGGTGTCCTGTGACAACGAAGGTTGAGCAGTGTCGGGGAAGGCTGAGTGGCGGCAGTTCGCTTCTGTGGCGGTTACCGGGCGGGTCCGGCGACGGTCGACCCACCACTTTTGATCTCATTTCCCGAACGGACCGGCATCGAACTGGGCGCCAATTGCCTGACCTGCACGGTTTACACGTCCTTGGTGTGTCAGCTTCGAGGCCGGGACGAATGGCCAGGTGAAGGGACGGACGACAGTGGGATTACGCAAGGGCAGGTGGGGAATGGCGCTCACCGCAGTCGCGGCGGCGGCCGCTGGGGTCGTGCTGCTCGGACCCGGTGCCGCGGGGCCCGGATCCGGTCCGAAGGCGTCGTTCGCGCTCCGCTCCCATGAACCGCAGGTGGTCGTGGGTGATTACGATGCGCCGGTGCCGCTCCTGACGCCCGCGTTCAAGAACACCGGGCCCGAATCGGCCTCCCGCGGCGTCGTCCTGCGGGTCTCGGTCACCAACGCGGTGATTGACAACACCGCCCCTTCACACCGCAACTGCTACTACTCGGACGACTACCGCACAGCGTTCTGCGAGTTCCCGGGCGCCGTGCCCGTGGGAGCCGCGTTCGAGACGACCGAGCCGATCGCGGAGCGCATCAACGCCCAGTACCACGAGCTCGAAGCGACATACACATACGCCATGTGGCCGTTGGACAGTCCTTCACCGCACACCCCGGACTACAAGGCGCACTACCACCAGGGCACAGGTGACGCACTCGGCCTGAAGCCAACGACCCTCAGCGCCGGCAAGCGTGGCGGTGAGCTGCGCTTCCGCTGGAAGGCGTTGGAGGGGCCGGCGGACTGGTCTGCCGGCGCCATCACGATCCGCGGCAGGATCGGTGAAGAGGTCGAGGTGGACGTCCCGCAGCCCCAGAGCACACCGGGGCCCGGCCCGACACGGATGCGCATCGAACTCCCGCCTGGCACCACACTGGCCAAGCTCACACAGGAGGTGCGGGAATCAAAGCCTTCCGAAGTGAACTACTGCTCGCGGGATGACGAGGACGGGAACATCTACTGCACCAACGTCAACTGGAATGTCCTACGGGTGCGGATCGACCGTCGGGTCGACGGCGGCGAGGGGCGGATCTCGGTGCCCGAGCCGTTCAACGGGGACACTGACCCAGCCAACAACTCCGCCCCGATCAAGGTTGAGATCACCGGCACCACATAGGCGGAACACGCCACGCCACGCCACGCCACGGCACAGCATGGAGTCCCGGCTCACCACGCTCCAGTCGATCCGACCGTCCAGAAGGGTGGTCGGCAAGATCAACTTGCCGATCGACGCGGACATTCCGTCCTCCTGTAGAGGATGCTGCTGCGATAACCCTGAGTGCATCTGCCTACCGAAAGGCAGAGGCGGAAATCGTCGTGTTCTCAGCGGCCAGGAGTAGAAATCTATCGACCCGGGGCTGTTTGGTGGGCGACCGGTGCCCATGCAGGCCCATTTTCCGGAAACCTCGCTGACCGGGAAGTGGTACTTGCGGAGTAGGCCAGGCGGTAGATGTGCGGCGCGCCACGCTGGGTGCACAATGTCGACCCGGAGCAATGGAACAGATTGGAGTCAAGCGACGATCTGGGCACCTGACGTCGACCGTGCGGTAATGGCAAGCGGCCTGGTGATGAGAACCGGCTGGTATTCGCACCCTGTTTCTGCGAAGGCTCGCACCACTCTGTGCGGGAGCCAAGGCCGAAGTCCCGCTCGCGTACTTCAACATGCAAAAGCCCCAGGCGCAGTAGCCCCGGCCCGGCACCCACAGACCGGCGGTTGACCGCCCGCGCCCACCGCGGCACCGGAGGTGCAAGGACGCCGGGCACGACGCGGCGCCCTTCCACACACGCTCTCCATGGCCTGCTTCGGGCCGTGGAGAGCGTCTTCGGCCGTCGGCCGGTGCGATGCCGGTATGCGGTGGGCATTCGTGCCGCAGATCAGGTCGACGAGGTGGACGCACACGACGAGATCGTGGAGTGCACTCTGCGAGGGGCCTGAGTGTGGTGTGTCCCCGGGCCTACCTGCCCCAGATCTTCCGGTACGCCGCACGGTAGCCGGGCTGGTCCCAGGTCGTCTCTCCGCTGCTGTTGGCGGCCGTGGAGATGTGGACGGGGGCGACGTAGCCGCTGGGGGGCTCGCCGGAGAAGGCGCGGTTGAATTCGTCGAGGATCTGCCAGCCCTGCTGGGAGAGCGGTTCGGGAACGGTGGCTGCCTGGAATTGGCCGCTGTTGATGCGTTGGAAGGCGGAGGGATCGCCGTCGCCCGCGCCGATGTTGTAGGGGGCGCCGGCGCCTTTTTTGCGTGCCGCGCGCAGGGCCGGTGCGGCGTCGGCGAAGTACACGTCGTTGATGGCGATGGAGTAGGTCCATCTGTCCTGGAAGCGGGAGAGGAGCGAGGAGACCTGCTGGGGAGTGCGGCTGCTGGTGTCCGAGATCGGGATGTTCTCCTCGGCCAGCAGCCGCACCCCGGAGCAGGTGGCCAGTGCCTTCTTGATCAGTTCGGATTTGTTCCTGGCGAACGGGATGGAGGCATCCGTGAACACGACGGTTCCGGCGTGGCCGTGGGAGTGCGCGATGACCCAGTCCGCGCTGATCTTCGCTACGTCCTGGACGCGGGTGGTGATGTTGGTGAAGAGCTCGGGATCCTTGCTCGGGCCGGGGGAGTCGACCGCATGCCAGCCGATGAGCGGAATGTGCAGGGCGTTGGCCTTGGCGACCTGCTGCGACGTCAGCTTGGGGTCGAAGCCGCCGATCACGATGCCCGAGGGCCGGAGGGCGAGGGCCTGGCTGAATGCCGCTTGGATCCCGGCGGGGGTGCCCTGGCCGTCGATCACCCGGACGTCCCAGCCGATGACCTGCGCGGCGTCCCGCACCCCCTCGGCGGCGCCGGCGACACCGGGGTTGGTCATGGTCTGGGCGACGTAGACGATGCTTTTGCCGGGGACCGCCCGGGGGCCACGGGTGGGGCCGTGCCAGGCGGGGCGGTTCTTCATGGCCCGTTGCACGGCCGCCTCGGCGCCGGCCACTACGGCGGGGCAGCCGGCCTCGGCCGGCCCTGTCGTGGTGGGCCCGGCACCGGTCGAGGTGCCGCGCTCGCAGCCGGCGAGCACAGCGGCCACCACCGCTACGGCGACGGACGTGCTCAGGGCGGACTTGCGGTGCGGCTGCACGGGCGCTCCTCGCGGAGGGACGACACGGTGGTGACACGTCACGAGGTGACTTCGGACAGGTCCTTGCGGGGGCGGGGCGGCTCGGCCCGTCGGTGGCGCAGCTGTCGGCGCGCGGCATAGCCGGCCATGCCGACGGCGAGGAGCAGGGTGGCGCCGTTGAACAGCGGGGTGACCCAGAACTGGGCACCGAACTGCCCGATACCGGCGAGGCCGATGGCGAGGATGACGACGGCGACCAGAGTGCCCAGCGCGTTCGGGCGGCCGGGTTTGATCGCGGTGGAGCCGAGCAGCGCACCGACGAAGGCGGGCAGCAGATAGTCCAGGCCGACGCTGGGATTGCCGATGCGCTGCTGTGCGGCGAGCAGAACACCGGCGATACCGACGATCAGGCCCGAGCCGGCGAAGGCGTAGACGACATAGCGCCGGGTGGGGATGCCCAGCAGGTCGGCGGCGCGCGGGTTGGAGCCGATGACGTACAGGTACCGGCCGAGGGGCAGTCGTTCCAGGAGCAGCCACAGCACGGCGGTGAGGGCGAGCACGTAGAAGGCGGAAACCGGCAGGCCGAGGAACCGGGAGTCGTAGAGGTCGGTGAAGGCGGCCGGCAGGCCCTGGGGGCCGGGGACGATCCGGGCGCCGTTGGTGATCCAGCCGGTGAGGGCGTACAGGATGCTGCCGGTGCCGAGGGTGGCGATAAAAGAGTCGATCTTCGCGAATTCGACGACGACACCGTTGAAGGTGCCGACGACCGCACCGCCGAGGACCACCACGAGGCAGGCGAGCGGCCAGGGCCACGAGGCGTTGGCGATGAGCTGCATCGTCATCACGTGCGCGAGACCGAGACCGTAGCCGATGGACAGGTCGAACTTGGCGGTGACGATGGGGATCATCGCGCCGAGCGCGAGGATGGCGGGGATCGACTGGTTGGACAGGATCTCGGAGATGTTGTCCAGGGTGGGAAAGGTGTCCGGCAGGGCGAGGGAGAAGGCCAGGAACAGCAGGGCCGTGAGGGCCAGGAGGCCGTAGGCGCCGACGAGGTGCCCCAGCCGGCGGACCGGCGGGGAATGCGGGGAGGGCGTCATGGTCTCCTCGTCTCCCCGGTGAGCGCGGCCATGGCCGAGGAGGCGTGGGCGAGTCCGGCGACCGTGAGGGCCTTCCCGCTCAGCTCCTCCGTCACCGCCCCGCGGACGAATACCAGGGCGCGATGGCACACCTGGGCGACCTCCTCGAAGTCGGTGGAGATGAGCAGTACGGCGAGGCCTTCGGCCAGCGCTTCCTGGAGCAGGCGGTAGACCGCTGTTTTGGCGCCGATGTCCACCCCGGCGGTCGGCTCTTCGAGGATCAGCAGACTGCGGTGTATCCGCAGCCACCGTCCGACCATGACCTTCTGCTGGTTGCCCCCGGACAGGGTGGCGATCGGCGCCTCGCTGTCCCGGGGGAACACCGAGAACCGCTCGGCCAGGGCCGTGGCCCCGGCCCGCTCGCGCCGGGGGCTGATCCAGTGAAAGGCCCGCAGCCCGTCCGCCCGGGGGTTGGCCAGGAAGTTCTCCCGTACGGTCAGTTCCGCGGCACAGCCCTCTTCCTGACGGTTGCTGGTCACGAAGCCGACGCCGGAGCCGACGGC
The DNA here is from genome assembly GCF_028870195.1 of Streptomyces sp. G7(2002). Classification (NCBI taxonomy): domain Bacteria; kingdom Bacillati; phylum Actinomycetota; class Actinomycetes; order Kitasatosporales; family Streptomycetaceae; genus Streptomyces; species Streptomyces sp. G7(2002). The sequence continues at coordinate 717,103 of NZ_CP102609.1, read as the reverse complement.
GGCGGTGACCGTGCCCGGTGTGTACGGCCGGCCGTTGAGCCGGACCCGTCCGCCGACGACGGGCCGGGCGCCGGCCAGGGCGCGGCCCAGTTCCATGTGGCCTGCGCCGGTGAGGCCCACCATGCCGAGGATCTCCCCGGTGCGCAGTTCCAGGCTGACCGGTGCGGTGTTCTCGGTCCGTACGCCGTCGAGGCTCAGCACCACCGAACCCGCGGCGGGGGCGCGTCGGAAGCCGACCGGTTCATGCCCCACGATGTCGTGCACCAGCCGCGCGGGGCTGTGGCCGGTGAGCGGGCCCTGGCTGATGAGGCGGCCGTCGCGGAGGACGGCGAACACCTCGGCGACCTTGTACACCTCGTCGAGCCGGTGGGTGACGTAGACGAGGGCGTGACCCTGGTCGCGCAGGGTGTGGAGCACCTCGAAGAGCCGGGCGCAGTCCGCCGCCGGGAGGCTGGCGGTCGGCTCGTCGAGGACGATGAGTTCGGCCCGGGTGGACAGTGCGCGGGCGATGGCCACCAAGGAGCGTTCGGCCCGCGGGAGGTCGGCGAGGACGGTGCGGGGGTCGAGGTGCGCGGCGACGATGCTCAGGGCCTCGGCGCACCGTTCGCGGGTCAGGCGCCAGGACAGCAGCCCGGCGCGGCGTGGGTAGCCGGTGCCCAGGGCGATGTTCTCGGCGACCGTCATCCACTCCACCAGCCCCAGGTCCTGGTGGATGAAGGACATGGTGCGGGCGGCCGCTTCGGTGCCGAGCGGGTGCCCGGCCACGGTCACCTCGCCCTCGTCCGCGTGGTGGACGCCCGCGAGCACCTTGATGAGGGTGGACTTTCCGGCACCGTTGGGACCGAGCAGGGCGAGGATGCTGCCGGAGTGGATGTCGAGGTCGACCGCGTCCAGCGCGAGCGTGCCGCCGAACCGCTTGCTGAGGCCGCGTATGCGGACGAGCGGCTCCAGGCCGTGGTGCGGGGGAGGGATTCGGTCAGGAGCGTCGTGCACAGACTTCTCCGGGGGTCGGCCTCGTGGTTCTTCCCGACTGAAAGGGACACTGATGCTGGGCGCTTCGCGGTGGTGGAGGCGCCGGGGCGTGCGGTCCTGACGAGGCGTGACCGGCCCGGTCGCCACATTTCCGCCATGCTAAGGCCCCCTTTGGCCTGGATGCCGGATGGGCTATCAGATGGCGGGAATGTCGTCGAAGTGCGCTTCGATGGCGCCGGGCTTTCCGCCAGGTGCCTCCAGTGCGCACTCGGCCCAGATGACCTTGCCGTTGGCGGTGTAGCGGGTGCCCCAGGCCTGAGCGAGCTGCGCGACGAGGAACAGACCGCGGCCGCCCTCGTCGGTGGTGGCCGCATGGCGCAGATGCGGGGCGGTGCTGCTGGTGTCGGAGACCTCGCAGATCAGCGTGCGGTCGTGGAGCAGGCGTACCTGGATGGGGGCGGTGCCGTAGCGGATGGCATTGGTGACCAGCTCGCTGAGCAGGAGTTCGGTGGCGAAGACGGCCTCGTCCAGCTCCCATTCGGCCAGTTGGCGGGTGACGGCCGCGCGGATGCCGGAGACGCGCGCGGGATCCGCGGCCACGTCCCACGTGGCGATCCGGTGCGGGGCCAGGACGCGGGTACGGGCGACGAGCAGGGCGATGTCGTCGGTGGGATGGTCGGGCACCACGGTCCGGAGAACGGCCTCACAGGTGTCCTCGGGCGAGCGGTCCGGGTGCGCCAGGGCTTGGCGCAGCCGGTCGAGAGCCCGGTCGAAATCGCGGTGGCGGTCCTGGATGAGCCCATCGGTGTAGAGGACGAGTTGACTGCCCTCGGCGAGGTGGAATGCGGCAGTTTCGAACGGGAGCCCGCCCAGGCCCAGCGGCGGGCCCGCGGGGAGGTCGGGGAAGGTCACGGTGCCGTCGGGGCGGACGATCGCGGGCGGGGGGTGCCCGGACCGGGCCATCACACACTGCTGGGAGGTGGGGTCGTAGATGGCGTACAGGCAGGTGGCGCCGATGATGCCGGGGCTGCCCGCGGCCTCCGCGGTGTCCTCGTCCCGGTCGAGGCGCCCCACGAGATTGTCGAGGTGGGTGAGGACCTCGTCCGGGCCGAGGTCCAGTTCGGCGAAGTTGCGCGCCGCGATGCGCAGTCGGCCCATGGTGGCGGCGGCATGCATCCCATGGCCGACGACATCCCCGACGATCAGGGCGATACGGGTGCCGGAGAGGGGAATGACATCGAACCAGTCCCCGCCGACCCCCGACTCGGCAGGCATATAGCGGGAGGCGACCTCGACGGCGCTCTGCTCGGGGAAGCTGTGCGGCAGCAGGCTGCGCTGCAACGCCAGGACCATGGTGTGTTCACGGGTGTAACGGCGGGCGTTGTCAATGCAGATGGCCGCACGCGTGGCGAGTTCCTGGGCCAGCGACCGGTCGTCGTCCCCGAAGGGCGCCGGATCCGCCGAGCGGTAGAAGCTCGCCACGCCCAGGGCGATCCCACGGGCGAGGAGGGGGACGGCGATCAGGGAGTGGACGTGGTGGTCGAGGAGGTCCTGGGCGTGCCCGGGATCCTGGGCGATCCACCCCGTGGCGGCCCGCAGGTCGGGCTCCAGGACCGGCTCCCCGGCGGCCAGACAGCGGAGCTGGGGCGTGGTCGGGCGGAGATCGACCGGTTCGCCGGCCGGGTAGAAGGGGCAGTCGTCGCGAATGCCGTGGACCACCGTGCGGTGGAGTCCGGAGCGAGGGTCGGTCGGCTCCTCACCGCGCAGCACCGCCGCGGGCAGGTCGATGGTGATGTAGTCCGCCAGGCGCGGCACGGCCATCTCGGCCAGCTCCTGGGCGGTACGGCTCACGTCCAGGGTGGTGCCGATGCGGGTGCTGGCCTCGGACAGCAGCTCCAGACGGCGCCGGGCCGCCACCGCGTACGTCCCCACCCCCGGCTCGCCCACCATCACCAGCCCGCTGGCCGCACTGCCGGGTGCGGTGCTTCCCGTGGCGCCGGGCCTGCCGGGAGTGCCGGGCTTGCGGGCCGTCGCGACCGCCCGGCCGGGTGCGGCGTCGGGAAGGCGCCCGGGCAGGGGGGTGACGGGCGCGAGGACCTGCTCCGTGAGGGGGAGAGTGGGCGTCCCGGCTTCGGCGGGTACGGCCACCCGCTGGTGGGCCGAGGGCAGGACCGCTTCGATGACGATCCCCTCCACCCCGGAGGCACTCGTCACGGGGCGGCTCAGCAGGGTGACCCGCCGGCCGCCGGGCAGGGACACCTCGACGGCGGCCCGCTGGGCCGAGGTGATCAGTTCGGTGGCCTTCTCCTTGAGGATCATCTGGTCCCGCCAGTCCAGACCGCTCTCGGCGAGCTCGCCCAGCTGCCCGTTGCCGCTCGTCTCGTCGCCCGGCCCATGGCGCCTGGCGTCGAGGTACGCCTGCAGCAAGGCCCGCTCCCGCGTCGAACTCTGCTCCAGCAGCCGCCGTTCGATGACGCCGGCGGCCTTGCGGATCACGGTGTTCAGCGCGGTGTCCGCGTCGGTGAGCGGAAAGCCGAGGCAGAGGACGCCCTCGATGCGCCCGCTGAGCAGGTCCCGGACGGGAATGGCCGCACAGGCACTGGACTGCGAGCGTTCGGCGAAGTGCTCGGCCCCGTAGACGTTGATCAGCTGCCGTTCCGCGAGCGCCAGCCCGATTCCGTTGGTCCCGCCGAACTGCTCGGCGAACACGAACCCCGGGACGCTCTGGATCGCGGCCAGATGTCTGACCAGAGAGGCTTCGCCGAAGCGGCGTTGCAGCACCGCGCCCCGTCCGTCGGCGAGTGACACATTCATGTTCCGGCCCGCGAACCGGGACTGCAGCCGGTCCAGTACGGGCACCGCGGCGCGGACGAGCCGACCGTCCAGATCGAGATCCTGGCGGAAGGGCAGCTCGCAGCCATCCGGTGTGAGCCCCAGCGATCGGGAACGCTGCCACGAATTCAGGATCGGACTCCGGACGGCCCCCTCGACCGACCCCTCACGGAGGAACTGCTCACGGGCGCGTGCGGGACCGATGCCCTCTCCCGCCAGCCCCATCCCAATCACTTCCCACATGGGTGCATGCCACGATGGCCACCCGTACGTCGGAGCAGCTGTCCCGTTTGATCCAATTGTAGAGCTTTGTACTTCTGGCGGAACTGATCGCGGACCCGGGGGAGAACCGGGCGGCCGGACACCTTCCGCGACCCGGCCACGCGGTCCGACCGGACGGAGATCACGGGCAGGCCGAAGCGGCGATCATGGCCGTGACCTGGCCTCCAGCGGGTCGCCCGGTAGACGGTCCGGTGACCGCCGGCCGTCACAGGACCGCGACCGGAGTGACGGGCGAGCCGGTGCCGCCGGGGATGTTCAGGGGAGCTACCAGGAGTAGGAACTCGTAACGGCCCGTCTCGGCGCTCGCGGCGGAGAGCACCTCCAGGTCGAGGTTGTCCAGGAGCGGCACCCCCATCGCGGCGACGGCGAGCGCATGCACCGGAGAATGCAGGCCGTCGACCGGCGAGGGCCGTACATCGCTGTCACCGTCGCCGCCGAGCAGGGCGATGCCGCGCTCGGCCAGCAGCGGCATGGCGTCCACATGCAGGCCCGCGCTCGCCGCGCCGGTGTCCCAGGCACCCAGTTCCTGGCGGCGGCGGACAGCGCCGGACCGCAGCAGCACCGCGTCGCCCTCGCCGATCGTCACCTCCAGCGCCCGCTCCGCGGCAAGGAGGTCCGCCGCGTGCACCGCCTGTCCGGGCTCCAGCCAGCCGACTCCGAGAACGAAGGGCAGGTCGAGAAGCACCCCCTTGGTCACCAGCGGGCCCAGCGCCGATACGGCGCCGAACCGCGCACCTCCGGCGTCGACGCACTCCTGCGCCGCGCGGCCGTCGTAGAGGTGCCCGCGGTAAGCGACATGGGAGAGCGCGTCCAGATGACTGACGGCCTTGCCGTGGTAGTCGACGGCGATGAAGTCCTTGTGCGTGGCGGGCTCAGGAGGCTCGACGTCACCGAGATCGGACATGTAGTGCAGGGCGGGCTTGCTGTTGTCCGGGCCGGGTGCCGTGTCCCAGGGACGTGCCATCGGGACGAGCGTGCCGGACCGGACCAGCGCGGTGGCCCGCCGTACGTGCTCCGGGGTCACCCGGTTCCAGGCACCGCGGTCGGCAGCGGCCCAGCGGCCCCACGTACGGACCGCCGCGAACAGCGCGTCGAACTCCTGGCGGGACACGGCGGACCCCTTGCCGGTACCGGCCGGCGGGGAAGCCGGAGAGTCGCCGGGATTGCCGGTCACGTGTGGGTGACCGCTTGCGGGAAGTCGAAGACCCGGTCCGGGTCGTACTCGTACGCGACAGTGCGCAGGCGCTCCAGATTCGGGCCGTAGTAGGCCTTTGCCCAGTCAGGGAGGGCCGGATCGATGTAGTTGATGTAACCGTCCTTGATGCCCTGGTCCGCAAGTCCCGCCACGACCTGGCCGACGCTGCGCGTCACCGCGGCTTCGGACGCCGCCGTCGCGCTCGCATAGATCTGGGCGGTGGCGAAGGCCTTGCGGTGCGGGAACGCGGTCTGCTGGACGTCCACATCGGCCACCGCACCACCGAGGGGATCGAGGATGAGATCCATCCCCAGGCGGTCTTTGAGCAGGCTGACAACCGCGCCCGGATTGGCGGCGTGCGAGGTGAGGACCCGCGACGAGGCGACGAACGACTGCCGGTCGGGGCTGCCGGAGAAGAAACGCATGGCCTTGAAGTAGTCGCGGTCCTCGACCCTTCGCAGGTCGGGACGCACATCGGCGCGCGTGACAAGGTCGTTCAGCAGGGGATTGCAGGCGCTGCTCGGCCCGACGAAGCAGCCGGCCACCTTGCAGCGCGGTATGGCCCCGCCCGACACATTGAGGTTGGCCCACAGCTCGCGCGGCGCGGCCGTGATCCACGGCTGCCACGCGGTCAGCATCTTCGTTACACTCCCCGCCGGGAAGTCGAGCCGGAACACCGTCAGCGCCGGAGCCGGGTCGGTCGCGAAGGTGAACTGTGTGACGACCCCGAAGTTGCCGCCGCCGCCACCGCGCAGGGCCCAGAACAGATTCGGATTCTGCGTGGCCGAGGCGGTCAGCGTCCTCCCGTCCGCGGTGACGACCTCGGCGGACACGAGGTGGTCACAGGTGAGCCCGAACTTGCGTTGCAGCACGCCGATTCCGCCACCCAGAGCCACCCCGGCGATGCCGACGGTGAAACAGGAGCCGCCGGGCAGACAGCGGTTGGCCTGGCTGAGCGCGGTGTAGACAGCCTGCAGTGTCGCGCCGGCGCCGATGGTGGCGGTGCCGTCCGGATGGGCCCGCACGGTCGACAGACGCCGGAGATCAAGGGTGAGGCCGCCGTGCGGAGCCGAGTAGCCGACATAGGAGTGCCCACCGCTACGGGCCGCCAGCGGCACCCGGTTCGCCGCCGCCAGCACAGCCTCGCGGACATCGCCCACCGACGCGCACTGCGCCACCGCCGCGGGCACCAGGTCGTCATTGAGCGGGTTGAAAAGCTTCCTGGCAGTCTCGAACCCGGCGTCTCCCGGCCGCAGTAGCGCGCCGGTCATCCGCCGGCGCAGGCCGTCCCAGTCCACATTGTTCCTGACGGCGGCCGCCCGTCCGGCGGCTCGGGGGGAACTCTCCTCGCCTTCCCGAGCCTCGGTGCCGGCCCCGGATGCGTGGAACAGAGGGTCCCGCGCCATGGTCACCATCTCCCTCTGGAGAGGCCAGGTATGCGGGTGCGTGCCCGTTTTGATACGGACAATTTCACGCTAACACGGGGTGAGGGGCCCCTCCAGTTGACGGCCGTAGGTCTCGGATCGGCAGGTCAGGGCTGGTTGGCCTGCAGACGGGCCGGAGCGCGCGGGCCGGTGAGATTGCCGGCGAACGCGGACCGGAGCGCAGGGCTGTCGGCGCCGTGGGCGGTGAGGGTGGCCCTTCGGGCTCCCACCGCCTGCCTGGCCCGTCGGTCAGAGCCGACGGCCGAAGAGCTCCAGCAGATTGTGCCAATGACGCTGATCTGCCACGGAGTTGTACGCGGCGGTGTCGGTCTGGGTGTAGCCGTGCTGGGCACCCTCGTACAACTCGCTGCGGTAGGAGACACCCTCGGCGTCCAAGGCCCGCTCCAGGCTCGCGATCTGCTCGGGCGACATCAAATGATCGTGGTCGGCGTGGCCGAAGTACAGCTCCGCCGTGCTGCGGCCGGCGAGCCGGTGCGGGCTGTCCTCGGCATCGGTGGCCAGGCGGCCCGCGTGGAAGGAGGCCGCGGCTCCGATGCGGTCGGGGTAGGCCGCGGCGGTGCGGATGGCGAGCACACCGCCCATGCAGTAGCCGGTGGTGCCCACCGGCCCGTCGGTGACCAGGGGTGAGGCGGCCAGCCAGTCCAGGTAGGCGCCGGCGTCCCGCATCGCCAGTTCCGGGGTGAGGGCCTGCATGCCCGGGGAGAGGTTCTCGAAGATCTCCGGCAGATGGGAGGGGGCGATGAAGTCGGGCAGGTCCACCACGGGCGCACGCCCCGCGCGGTACAGGACGTTGGGCACCAGCACCGTGTAGCCGTGCCCGGCCAGACGCCTGGTCAGCTCCTCCAACGAGGGGCGCAGTCCGAACGCGTCCATGTACAGCAGGACCCCGGGGTGCGGCTTGCCGTCGTCGGGATGAGCGAGATAGGCGTCGGCGACGCCGTCCGGGGTGGGGATGTCCAGGGATGCACCGTGCACGCTCGTCATGTCCACACCTTTCCTCGGGCTCCCGGGGGACGCACGAGGGCGGCCGCCCGTCCGCCGGTGATCACGCCGGCGGATTCCACACTAATCGTCGTGGGTGAGCTTCGAGGAGCACGGCATCCGCCAAGGAGAGACATGCGCGGGCCACGCGAGGGTGCGGGCACAGTTGAGGTGAGGCAGGGTACGCATCTCCGGCCCGCCCCCATCCCAGCCGATCTGTCGAGAGCCCACCACGGACGCCCCGTAAGACTGTCCATGCACGCACAAGTCCCTTGTGTTTCCCCCGTGTTGGAATCCAGGCATGGCCACTACCTCTGCCGGACCACCCCTGTCACCCTCTTCGAACGAGCCCTCTGACCGGCTGCGGGCCGAGCTGGAGCGGTTATGTGACGAAGCGATACGCCAGAAGGACCTCGCTCACCGCAGGGCCGATTTCTGGGTCAAGGTCGATATCGCACTGGGTTTCCCCGCGGCGCTCCTCGCCGGCGTCTCCGGAGCCGCGGGGCTGGCCTCGGCGGACGCCCGCATTCCCGCGGCGTTGATGGCGCTGGTCGCCGCGGGGTGTGCGGCGGGGGCGGGCTTCCTCCGGGGTGACAGCCGGCGGGTGGCCAACAAACGTGCTCGCCAGGCATGGGCCTCCGTCGAGGCCGCGGCCCGTATGAAGCTGGCGAAGGACCGCGTGGTCCCCGAAGACCTCGGTGAGGTGCTGGAGTGCCGCCAAGTCGCGCTGGCGGCATACGAAGGGGACGATTCCTAGCCTGATGCGGCCCGGTCCCGCCCGGCCCGGTCCCCGGCGATTCCGGGCCGATGGCCGCATGCGGGGACTCAGTGAGTGGCTGTGACCAGCGCTTCCCCAACAGGCCCAGGGGCGCAGGGGCGCGCTGTGAAGTGCCGGCACATGGCACCCCTCACCCCAACTTGTATCGAGTCATTGACACAAGATGCCATCCCGAGGCATCTTGTACTTACCACTTGATACAAGTAGGGCTTGCGGAACGCGGTGTCCGCTACCGCCGGGCGCAAGCCGCGCAGCCGTCACCACTCACTGGGGACCCCTATGCTCGACACCGAACGGCCCGCATCCCGCCTCCGTGCCCGCGCCGACCGCTACGCCCGCTGGGCCGGTCTGGCCGTGGGCGTCGTGGCCGCACCGCTGTGGGCCACTGTGGACGTCACCAACTACCCCCTCAGCAGCTTCGACGCCGGTGTGCCCTTGGCGAGCTTCGTCACCGCTTTCGGCCTGTGCGCGGTGGGCGGCGTGCTGCTCGGCGACGCCCTCACCCCCCGCCCCCGGGAAGCGGTGCGCACCGCCAGTCTCACCCCGCGCCGGGTCCGAGACCACGTGCCGCCCCGAATCACCCTTGCGCTTCTCCTCCAGGCGGCATTCCTCGTCGTGCTGGTGGGCATCGGGGCTGCCACGTCCTCCCTCGACGCCATCTACCGGGTGAGCGCGGCTATCGCGGACGGCTGCGACGGGGCCGAACCACCCGTCAGTCTCTGGCCCGGCATCCTCTTCGGCAGGCAGATCCTCGGCTCTTTCGCCCTCGGCACCGTCTCCTGTGCCTGGGCCCTGCGCCGTGTCGCCCACCGTGCGGGCGACGACCAGCAGCGCCGCGACCGTTCGTGTGCGATCACCGCGGCCTGGGGGGTGCTGGTCTCGACCCAGCTGCTGCTTGTCGTTCTGATGACCGCCCCCTGGCTTGCGCACTGCGCGAGCACGCTGGGTACCGTCATCGCCGTGGTGATCTACCCCGTGGGTCTGCTGGCCCTCTGCACCCTGGCATGGTCCCTGTTCGCCGTGGTGATGCCCCGGGCGGCCCGACGATGACCGGGCCCGCCGTCCGCGTCGACACCACCGGCCCGGTACCGCCGTACGAGCAGATCCGCGCCCAGCTCGCCGCCCTGATCGCCACTGGTCAACTGGCCGAGGGTGAACGCCTGCCGACGGTGCGTCAGCTCGCCACCGACCTGGGCCTGGCGCCGGGCACCGTGGCCCGCGCATACCGTGAGCTGGAGACGGCCAAGCTGATCCACACCCGCCGTGGGGCAGGCACCCGGGTCGCGGCACTCCCGTCCGAACCGCAGCAGCCTGATCCGGCCCAACTCGCCCGGCTGGCCCGTGACTTCGCCTCGGCTGCCCGCGCTCTGGGCGCCGACACCGAAGCCATCCTGACCGCCGTCCGCAAGGCCTTGGAGTAAGGCCTGCCCGATGGGTCGGAGTGGAGGCCGCGCCGACTGGTGGGGATGCTTCGGCGCCCATCGGGCTCGGCTGGCCGTTCAGGCATGGTGGAGAGGAGCCGTGCCAACCGTCAGCTTGCCGCCCCTGAGTCCTGACCCACTGGCCAGGCTCTCGTGGGCGTGCTGACTACTTGTCGGCGGATGGCTCGGGCTCCGCCTGGAGTTCGTCGAGCCGTAGAAACGCCAGCGCCCGGCGCATCAGGTCGACGAATTCCTCGGGCTCGTCCTGCCAGGCCCAGTACTCCATGGTGACGGTGAACGCATCCAGCACCGCGGTGGTCAGCAGCCGCACTTCGAGGCTGTCGGGAGAGGCGCCCGTGCGGGACGCCAGCGCGGGCGCGAGCCGTTCCTGCATCTCCCGCCCCGCCGCGAGCCAGCGCATCTTCAGGACGGGGACGGTTCCCAGGACCCGGATCAGCCGACGGGCGCGGGCGGTGTCCTCCAGGCGCCGCTCGGCCGTCTCCGTTCCGAAGGACGCCTCGATGGCGGCGCTGAGCGGCTCTTCGGCCGGATGTTCCGCGAGGACGTCCACGAGTTGGCCGACGCTGGAGGCGAAGAGGGGGGTGAGGGCGTCCTCCTTCGCCGGGCAGTAGCGGTAGAAGGTGCGCAGGGAGATGCCCGCGGCCGAGGCGATGTCCTCGACCGTCGTCGTGTCGTAGCCGCGGTCGGCGAACAGGGCCGCCGCGGCCTCCGCGATCTCCAGCCGCGTCTGAAGGCGCCGTTGTTCCGTCAGGGACGGACGGCCGCGCGCTGCCGTCATGGTGTGCTCCTTACCGTGCTTCAGCTCGGCCTTTATTCTCACAGAGAATTATTGGCATGTCATGCCAGAAAAGGCGTATGTTGATCAACGGCTGATCAGGAGCCGCTCGTTCAGCGGTCGATCCGTCCGCCGTGCCCGTGCTGTCGCGCTGTCCCTGCGTACCCGCGCGCCGGTGGGGGCCCCGCGCGGGCAACGGCGATGGCCGGTCGATGACCGGTGATCGGCGATCGACGGCGTACGGTCCACGGCCGACGCGCGGTGATCAGCGACCGGAGAACGTCCAGCGTCAGCGAAGGAGCCGACCATGTCCCGCACTTACCTCATCACCGGAGCTGCCTCCGGCATCGGCAAGGCCACCGCCACCCGGCTCAAGGAGCAGGGGCACACGGTCATCGGCGCCGACCTCAAGGACGCCGATATCGTCGCGGACCTCGCCACCCCCGATGGCCGGGCCCATCTGGTCCAGCGCGCAGGCGAGTTGAGCGGTGGGCGGCTCGACGCCGTGATCGCGGGCGCCGGCCTCGCCGGTTTCGAACCGCGCGCCGTCAGCGTCAACTACTTCGGCGCGGTCGCCACGTTGGAAGGGCTGCGCCCCCTGCTGGCCGCCGGTACGGACCCGCGCGCCGTCGTCATCGCCTCGGTCGCCTCCGTCCACCCGCACGACACGGCCATCGCCGACGCGGCGCTCGCCGGTGACGAGGAAGCGGCGCTGACCGCCGCCCAGGCAGCGGTCGACCGGGGAGAGGGCTATGCGATCTACGGCTCGGCCAAGGCCGCCATCGCCCGATGGATACGCCGTACCGCCGTGACCGCCGACTGGGCGGGCGCCGGTATTCCCCTCAACGCCATCGCCCCCGGAACCGTCGTCACCCCCATGACGGAACCCATGCTGGCCAGCCCCGACATGCGCAAGATCGTTGACGCGACGGTCCCCATGCCGCTGCACGGTCACGCCCAGCCGGAGCAGATCGTGCCCCTTCTGACCTGGCTCACCTCTCCCGAGAACGAGCTGGTCACCGGCCAGGTCGTCTTCATCGACGGCGGCGCCGACGCCGTACTGCGAGGCGACGGCACTTGGTGAGCCGCCGACGGAAGCGGCCGATCAGATACACCCCGCAGTCATCGCCATCCGCAGTCATCGGAGGCCCATCCGTGCACACGCTTACCCGTACCACCGTCGTCACCGCCGACCCCGATGCCGTCTGGCGGGTCATCGGAAAGTTCGGCGGCCTCGCCGACTGGCACCCCCTGCTCCCGCCGTCGGTGATCGAGGACGGCGCCGATCCCGAGACGCCCGGGGCGGTACAGGCGTTCTCCGTCAACGGCCAAGTCGTCATCCGGGAACGGCTCCTGGAGAAGGACAACTCGCGCCGGATGCTCCGTTACACCATCCACGAATCAGCAGTCCCCGTCTCCGACTACGTCTCCACGCTGTCCGTGCACCCGCACGAGGCGGGTGCCGAGATCCGCTGGGCCGCGACATACGAGGCCGCCGACGCACTCGTCCCCGAGATCGAGAAGCAATTCGGCGACAACATCTACGCCACCGGCCTGGACGCCCTCAAAGAACGCTTCGCTCTACCCGCCTGAGGGCTGCCCCGCAATCCTCTGGCGGCGCACGACGGCAGCTTCGGCACTTCCCCGGTTCACGCCGGGAGGTGCCCCTCGCCGCGTTGTCGGGACCTCCGGATGCGCCCAGTATCCGGAGGTCCCTCCTACGGGGCGGCCCTCAGTCGACGCCGTCCCGTTCGGCCGGCTTCTTGAGGGTCAGGGGCTGTTTGCGCATCATGACGAGATCACCGCAGGCGAGAAGCCTGCGACGGAGTCTGTGGGCGGGGGACCGCTTGGCCTCGGCAACGACCTTCACCACCAGGCGGCAGCCGTTTCTCGACCGCGACTGACCGCGCCCGGCCGCCGAAGATCAGTTGTGGCCGAACTTCCGCTGGGCCTTGTGGGCGACGTGCTTCGTCATCGACTGCTCCGGCTCCTGCGGGGCCGACGCCTTCGCCTTTTCCTTCGCTTCCGCGGCGGCGCTGCGTTCATGGCCGCCGGTGCGGGCGCCGCGATTCTGCCGGCTCTGTTTCTTGCCCACGGTCGTGCCTCCTGGCGGATCTCGAACGATGAACCGGTACCAGACTTGCATGCGCGTAAGAAGAGTGCATTTCGGAGTGCATTTCGGGCGGACGGTGGATGCCGGAAGTCATCAATCGGCGTCGCGTAGCGGGCGTGATGAAAGGGAGGGAGGAAGCGGAGGGAGAGCAGGAAGCCCCGTAAGCAAGCGCGGGTTGGGGCATCGCTCTGCCTTCGACGAACCGCGCCTGACGAGGCGTCATACGGCGAATGTGATCAATGGCGGGGACGTGCGCGAGGAGGTCCGACTCAGGATGCGAGAACGCGTCAGCCCACGGACAATGGAGAGGGCGGGGCTTTCGTAGCAGCGCGCACGCAGCCGCAGCCGTAGCCCGCTTTGCACGCTTGCACGCCCCACGAATACGGGGCCCGGGTTCGGGGCACCGCGGAGCCCGGTCGGGGGCGCGCTCTTTTACGGAGGCGCCGAGATGCCCGTGCTCTTCTTCGATATCGGTGAAACGCTCGCGGACGCGAGCATCGGGGCCGACGGCTCATTGACTCTCCGCCCACGGCCCCGTGTTTTCGAAGTTCTTGACGCGTCAGCGGGCATGCGGAAAGGCATCATTTCGAACCCGGGCACGGGGGAGGCGGCGCGCGCCCGCGCGGTGGCGGCTTTGCATGCGGCCTTTGCGGGCCGTTTCACGGACGAGGGCCTTCTTCACTGGGGTGAAAAGACCTCTCGCGGGATCTTCGACGGCGCGGTGGCGAGCGCGGGCGTCGGGGCCGACGACTGCGTTTTCGTGGGCGAGGATCCGGATGAGCGTGCGTTCGCCCGCGAAGCGGGAATGCGGGCCGCCCCGCACCCGGTCTTCACGTTCGCCGCCGTCGAGGGCCGCCCGGTGTTCTGGGCACGCATCGAGGTGCCGGCGGACCGGAGTCTGGCCGACCTTGAGGCGATCGCGCACACCGGTGAGGTCGTTCCGGTCCATGTGGCCTCCGCCCACCTCGTCCTCGTCATGGCGACCGCGCGGGGTGTGGCCGCACTTGAGCAGGGCGGGTTCACGGCCGACCTGCGGGGCGAGGTGGCGGAGACCACTGCCTTCCTGATGCGCGACGACCGTCCGGTTTCCCTCCCGGAGGCGCTCACCCATGTCTCGGGCACAGCCAAGGAAACGGCGGAGGCCACTCTGCGCGCCGAGTCGGCGTTCACCTTCATCGCGGGCGCACTCGACGGGCCGGAGCAGTCGGTAGCCTCTCTCGGCCCGGCTCCGGGCGGCGTCTATGTCGCCGCCGCGGCCGGCACCCCCATCGAGGACCTGCACATCGCGGAGGCCAAACCCGGGCACACGGAGCGGCTGCTTCCCGACCCGGCTCTCCTCTCCCGGCCGGGCGAGGCCCAAGTCCGGGGATTCGCCGATGAGTTCGCGAACGGGGTGCCCTCTCCGGAGACCGTCGCCGCGGTACGTGCGGCCATCACCCCCGCGGCCATGCGCGGCCACGTCGCCCGTATCTCCGGCATCGCCCCGCTCGTCGAGGGCGACCCCTTGAAGGTACGCAGCCGCGACGCGGCGAGCCCGGACAACGCCCTCGTGGTCAGCGCACTCGCCCGCCGGCTCCATGACCTCGGCCTGACGGTCAGACGCCATGAGTTCTCATGGCGGGGGCGCAGGCTCTCCAATGTCGAAGCGGAATTCCCGGTCGCGGCAGCGGACTCCGCCGTGCTCATCACGGCACATCTCGATTCGACCGCGGCCAGGGGCGAGTTCTTCGACAGCAGCGGCCGGCCGCGCCCCTACGACCCCGCCCTGGACCCGGCACCCGGCGCCGACGACGACGGGAGCGGTACGGCGGCGGTCCTGGCCACGGCCGAGTGCCTGAGCGCGATGATCGCCGAGGGCAGGGCACCGGCACGGACCATACGCTTCGTCCTCTTCAACGCCGAGGAGCAGGGCCTCGTCGGCAGCAAGGCCTATGCGCGTGCGGCGGCCGCGGCCGGCGACCGGATCGTCGGCGTGCTCCAGATGGACATGATCGCGGGCTTCCAGGGCGGCACACCCACGATGGAGATCCACACGGGTTCGTCGGTCCCCGGCCCGGTCGTGGGCGCCTCCGACGCGCTCGGGGGTCTCGTCGCCCAGGCCGCCCCGGCGGTCGCGGCCGACTTCTCGCTCCAAGCGCTCGCGGGTTCCGGCGACCCGGCCGCCGGGCGGAGCGATCACGCAAGCTTCCATGAACGCGGTTGGGCAGCTGCCGCCGTCTGCGAGAACTTCTTCGACGACACCGCGCCCGCGACCGGCACCCGGCAGTACCACATGCCGGGCGACACCCTCCTCGACGAGGACCACGACACGGACTACGCCGCCGCGATCGCCCGCACGGTCGCAGCGGCGGCACTCACGCTCGCGGGCCTCTGAACCCTCCCAAGGAGCACGCCATGAGCGTAATGATCGACAGGCGGAACAAGAACTACGACCGCTTGGCCAGTGTCGCCGAAGCCGACGCCTTCCTGGACGACACCGAACGGGTGGCGGCGGAGGTCGACCACACCCTCGTGGCGGACCGCAGCAAAGTGAACCGCTTCACCGGGCATCTGACGGAGCTGAGGGTGACCGGTGCTCCCGGCTTCACCGGCACGGACGAGTCGGTGCCCATGCCCGACAACGGCTATATCGCCCAGGCCAAGCAGTACGTCACGTCGGTCGCCGAGGCGATCGGCTTCGCGGCGGGCGAGCCGGTGGAATTCGAGGCCGACCCGAATGTGATGACGACGAGCGAGGGACTGCGCGTCGTCAGCCTGCAGCAGGTGCTCAACGGCATCGAGGTGTGGGCCATGGCGCCGAAGGTGTGGATGTTCGAGGACGGCACCGTCGACCGGGTCATCGGCGACACGGTGAGCGCACCGGCGACCCTGCCGACCAGACCGGTGGTCCCGGCCGAGGTGGCGCTGCGGGTGGCGGCCGCGAAGGCCGCCGAGCCGACAACGCTCCGCGGAGTCTTCGGCGACGACGAACTCCCGCGCCTCGACATATCGGACGGCTTCGAGCGCCTGTCGCACCAGGCGCGGAACGATCAGCCGATGACGTTCAGCAAGGGACCGTTCGAGGAAGCCGTCCCGGCCCGGCTCGTGTATCTGTACATGGGCGAAGATGCCCGCCTCACCTGGATGTTCACCTTCTCCCGAGAGAAACTGGCCGCTCAGTACCACGCCTTCGTCGAGGCCGACGACCGGACCGCGAACCCGGACGAGCCCGAGATCCTCTACTTCTACGACACGGTCCGGCACGCGGTCGCGGGACGTGTCTTCCAGCGCAATCCGGCCGAGAGCACCTTTGACACCGTCCCGTTCCCCGTGCCCGCGAACGGCTATCCGACCGTGGTGTCCGCGGGGTTGCCCGCCGGTTTCCCGCTGCCCTGGGCAGAGACCCACAATGGGAAGGTGTCGACCGAGGGCAACAACGTACGCGCGCTCAATGGGAAGACCCGCCGACCCGTCGAGGTCACGATCGACGCCGAGGGCAACAGCCTCTTCGACCCGCCGCAGGACAGCCCCGAGCAATTCGTCACCAACATCTTCTACTTCTGCAATTTCGCCCACGACCTCTTCATGATGCTCGGCTTCACGGAGGACCAGGGCAACTTCCAGACCACGAACGTGACGGGCCTGGGAAGGGGGGCGGACCCCGTCCGGGCCCTCGCGCACCCGGGGGCGGTGTTCGGTACGGCCAACATGGCCACCCGGGCCGACGGCCTGGAAGCCGTGATGAACATGGGACTGGTCACCGACACCGGCCGCCACACGGCCGACGACTTCGACGTCGTCCTCCACGAGTTCTGCCACGGGGTGTCGAACCGTCTCGTCGGCGGCCTGTTCGACGCGAACGGCCTCGAGGAGGACCAGTCGGTCGCGATGGGTGAGGGCTGGGGAGACTACTTCGCCCTCACCACCAGGAACTTCTCGAACCCCCAGGAACGCGATGTCGTCGGCAACTGGGTGGTCAACAGCTCGAAAGGCATCCGGCAACGGCCCTACGACTCGCAGTACCCTGGCGCCTTCGGAGACATCGGCAAGGGGCAGGGAGAGGTCGCGGGCGCCGGCAACCGCGATCTGACCTACCAGGAAGTCCATGACGTCGGCGAGATCTGGTGCGCGGCACTCATGGAACTGACCCGCAAGGTCGCCACCGCCCTCGACAACAAGGAGCGGGGCTACCAGGTGACATGGCAGGCGGTCGTCGACGGCATGAAGCTGACACCGAAGAACCCCTCGTTCCTCGTGGCACGCGACGCCATCCTGCGGGCCTTCAAGGCGATGAAGGGCGGACCGCTGACCAGTACCGAGTACACCGCAGTGCGGAACGCCGCCTGGAAAGCCTTCGCACGGTACGAGATGGGCTTCGACGCCTCCTGCCCGAACGCCACCTTCACGGGGTGCCGGGGTGGCACGGCGATGCCGCCGGCGGGGCACGAGGACTAGGGGCGACACCGCCAGCCCCTGCCGGTCACGGGAGTGCCCGAGGGGGACCCGCCCGCCCGATAGGTGGTGCGGCGAGCGGGCCCCCGACGGCGGGCCGCTTCAGATGCGCGGTAACTGCCGTGGCTGCGCGTCGAGAGAGAGAAGTGACGTCAGCACGCCGCGAGCCGGACGATCTCGCGCGGGCGCGATTCACGCTCGTCAAAGGCGAGGTCCAGTCCTGCCGCCGCGACGGTGGCGAAGGAGGCGGCGGAGGCTTCCTCGGATTCCCATTGCACGATCGACACCACCGCGTCGGCGGACACCCAGCACTCAGCCGAAAGGCATCCCGGGGTCCGCAGGAACACCGCGCGGACTTGATGGACGCGCGAGATGAACTCCTCACGGTAAGCGGCGTGCGGATAGTGGCTCGCTACCATTCCGACCTTCATGATGCTCTCCTTGGCGATGCTCGATGATGGGTCTTCGGTCTCGGTTGTCAGCGGTTTCTGAGCGGGGCCATTCGGTGGTGCGGCCGGTGGCGGAGGCGCCCGTCCAGAGGGCTGGTGTCGTGGTCGGCCGGTCCGGGCAACGTCCTCGCGGACGGCGCGGACGGCGCGGACGGCGGGGACGGTGTGGGTGCCGTCGGCCGACGCGGGCCCCGGCCGGAACCAGCTATCCCGCACGCCGGTCTTCGTCCCGGCTCCGCCAGGCGCGTCCGATCTTCCGCATCAGCGCCGGATCCACGATCAGATGTCGGAGCGGCCTGATCACGGCCATGTAGGCCTTCCCGGACAGGCCGTTCGGCTTCACCAGGACAGCCATCTGACCGCGGTAGCCACCGGACTCGTCCGGTACCCAGCCGATGTGCATCACCGCGTGCACGGTCCGGTTGGCCACCTCCGCCGCCCACTCGTTGTCCGTCAGATAGACGGGGGTGAGCGGGACCGCTCGGAAGCCCGGTCCGGGCGGTGCGTCGCGGAGATCCGCCGGCAGCCTGTCGCGCAGAGTCTGCACCCGGGCGCCGATACCGGAGCCGGGCCGATCCCAGCCGAGCAGTGCCCCGAGCTTCCAGCGGAGTGCGAAGAGCGTGCGGGTGGCTCCGGAGAACCGCCCGTTGCCGGAGGTCATTTGCCGCACCAGCCGCATCAGGTCGTCAGGACCGCCAGGTGTCGGCAGCGCCCAAACGTCCTCGAGCCGGAAGTCGGGTGTGAGGGCGTGGATCCGCCAGGGGTGGGAGGAGTGTGCGGTGTTCGGGAGTTTCATCAGGGGACCGCCTTCAGTTCATAGGAGTACGTGGCACGGGGGCTGAGCCCGCGCACCCGACGGCGGAGCCGGCCGCGAATGGCGCGTCGTGGGAAGCGGGAGCGGGAGCGGAAGCGGGAGCCAGGCCGGGCGAGGCGGCGTTCCACCGCACTTGCGTACGCCGACGAGGGCGAGTGCGACGATCTGGCCGACGGGTCATGACGGTTCGAACCCGGCTCCGCGGGAGACCACGCGGCTTGCGGACCGTGGGGCACACGACTGCCGACGACTGTCCCACTCGGCCATCAGGGCGAACAGGGCGAACCTGTCGAGCACCGGCTGGTCGGGATGGATCTCGCGATAGCGCCGGTAGATGTTGACCACGACCCGTTCCGCGTCCAGCCAGCCGGCGTACTCGGCCAGATCGGCCCCGAACGCCGCCTCCTGGAAGTCGAGCCCCTTGGCGTAGGCGGCGTCGGCCTGTTCGACGATGTGGCGGAAGTAGTCGCGGACGGCTCGGATTCCGTCGGCATCCGTCACCGGGCCGTGGCCCGGCACCACCGTCGACGCGCCGAGGCCGATCATCACGTCGCAGGCGGCGATCCAGTTGGCGATGGGGCCGCTCCATACGATCGGAGTGCACCCGATGAACAACAGGTCGCCCGCGAAGAGCACCCCCGCGTCAGGAACGTGCACCACCGTGTCGGCCTCGGTGTGGGCGGGGCCGAGATCGATCAGATGCACCTCGCGACCGCCCACGTCGAGGGTGAGCCGTCGGTCGAAGGTCTGGTCGGGAGTGCGCAGACGGATGCCGCCGAAGTCGAACCGTCCGAAGCGGTCGCGCAGATACGGCGTGAGCGTCGGACCGAGATCCATGACCTGGAGGGCCGCGGTCAGTTCGGGTGCCATTTCGGTGCGCATCTCGTGTGCCGTCCCCTCGGCGGCGATGACGCGCGTCGAGGCGGGAAGCAGCTGACCGCCGTGGGTGTGGTCGCCGTTGGCGTGGGTGAGCACGGCGTGGCTCAGTGGGTTCCGGTCCGTGACCGGCCGCATGCCCGACAGCATCTCGGCGGTCAGCGGCAGATCGTAGAGCGTGTCGACCAGCAAGGAGGCGCCGTCGCCCGCGATGAGCCCCGCATTGCTCCAGCCGTACCCGCCGTCGGGCAGCAGCCACGCCCACACGCCGTCACCGACCTGGTGCAGCCCCTTGGTGTACGGCAGGGCGGAGGCGGCCGGGTTGACCCGCGGCCGACGGGGCTTCGCAGCCGGGTCGGGCCGGGCGGCGAGCGGAGGCGGAGGGGCACTTGCCCGCACGGTCTGCCGGACCTCGCCCAGCCCCTCGGCGCGCAGCGAGACCACATCGCCGTCCTTGAGCCAGCCGCGGAACGCCGCGAGATCGCCGAAATCGAGGTGTTCGGCCAGACAGCAGCCGGGAACGGTGCCCGAGCCGAAGACCTCGCCCGGCCGGAGCTCGACTCCGCGGGAGGCGTAGGAGATGACCTCGCCGAAGGACCAGTCCATGGAGTCGGTACGGCCCGCGCCGACCGGCTCGCCGTTGACCTCGGCCCGCACCTGGAGCGCGAGCCTGCCGTCCGGGCCGAAGGGCAGCTCGTCGGGCGTGACCAGCCACGGCCCGAGCGTGGACGCGCCGTCCTTGCCCTTCGCCTGGCCGATCTTGAGCTGGCTCTCCAGCCCCTGGAGGTCGCGGGCGCTCCAGTCACAGAAGAGGGTGTAGCCGGCGATATGGCCCTCGGCCTGTTCGGGCGTCAGATCGCGCCCCGCGGTGCCGATCACCGCGGCGATTTCCAGCTCGAAGTCGAACCAGGCGCTGCCGGGGGAGATGGGCACGTCGTCGTGGGGGCCGATGACGGTGGCCGGGTTGGCGAAGTAGAAGGCGGGGATCTCGTACCAGACCGGCTCCAGCACTCCCGTGTCGCCGGCTGCTTTGCGGCAGGCGCGCAGGTGGTCGAGGAAGCACAGGCAGTCCCGTATGGACGGTGGCCTGGGGATGGGGGGCTTCAGCGTGACGTCGGTGAGCGCGACGACGTCAGCGGGCTCGGTGAGTGCGCGCTCGCCAGCCTGCCGCAGCGCGGGGCCGAGCAGTCCGAGCAGGGAGGTGCCTTCCGGTAACGCATGGATCAGCTCGCCGTTGAGGACGCCGGTCCGGTCGCCGTCGGCCGAGGCGTAGGTGACGAAGCGCAAAACACCCCCTGTGTTGGCCAGCATAGAATATTATTGCTAGCACAGAGGAGGTGGCGTGACAACGCGACGAGAGCAGACCAGTCACGAGAGCAGCGAGCTGATCCTCAGGGCGGCGGCGGAGCTGTTCGCGGCGAAGGGCTACCGGCAGACGACGTTCGCCGACGTGGCTGAGCGGTCCGGCATCAGCAGGGGATCGATCCCGTGGCACTTCGGCAGCAAGGAAGGTCTCCTGCTGGCCGTCCTCGAACGCTCGGTGGACCTGATCCGCGCCGAACTCATCGAGGAGCCAGGGGAGTTGGCGGCGCCGGAGGAGGCGGAAGCGGGGTTCGACCGCCTGATGGGCGGCGCCGACGCGCTGTTCGCGCAGCCCACGACCAAGCTCTTCGTCACGCTCCTGGTGGAGGCGCTGGAACCGGGCTCGCCGATCCACGGCCGTTACGTCGAGATCCACAACACCCTGCGCGACCACTGCAGACGATGGCTGGAGCGGCTGCCGCTACCGCCCGGGCTGTCCGCCGAGACGCTGGCCGTCACGATCATCGGTGCCGGGATCGGCATCCATCAGCAGTGGCTGCTGGCGCCCGACCGCGTCGACCCCGAGCAGGCGTTGGCCGCGCTGCGCACGCTGGTGACGGCGGCGGTGCTGCCGACCGGGGAATGAGCCAGGGACCTGCGTGCGTGAGTTGTCCGGGGCGTGGGGGAGGGGTGCGCCGACGGGACGGGGCGAGGTGCTGAATGATGCCGCAGCTGATCCGCCCCTCCGCCGACGGGTGAGGGCCGGATCGGCGGGAGCTGACGGGTATGAACTGCCCACCCACCGGTTCCTGTTGAGCGCCGAGGGCTCCTGAGGGCTGGTCGGCTGCCCCACCCACGGCAGGCGTTCACAAAAAATCCATGCAGATGTACAACCATTCACATCTGTTCGGGGTCTGGTCTTCGGAGTCAGCGGACTCCAGACCGATCCGGGTCCCGTCGAACGCGTCCCACGCCGCGGGGCCCCTTCCTATTCGAGGAATACATGCGCACTCGAGCCACTGTTGCCGCACTGTCCGGCGCCCTGGCCCTCTCCGCCCTCGCCGTCCCGACCGCACAGGCCGCGGACAACCCGGGCGCCCACGCCGTCAAGGCGCAGCTCTCTCCGTTCACTGCGAAGTCTCCCGCCAAGGCCGTGGCGGACGACGCGCGGGGCGACACCAAGATCACGAATGTCACCGTCAACGGCGGCAAGGACATAGTCGTCGGCACCAGCCTGAAGAAGACGTACACCGTCTCGGTGACCGCCACCGACCCGGCCGGCATCTATGACGGCTATGCGTTCCTGTGGCACGGCACCGACCTGAAGACCGGTGTCGACGGCGCCATGACCCCGAGCGTCGACCACGGCACCTGCAAGACGGTCAACGCCACCACCGCCACCTGCTCGGTCACCCTCGTTGCTGACCCGGCGTCCACCGTCTACGGCAACATCCTCGCCGGCCGGTGGCACGTGTTCGCGTCCGCCGTGGGCAAGGACGGCGACTACACCACCCAGGACTCCTACAAGTCCTCCTGGGTCAAGCGGGCGTCGCGGCTGACCACCAACGCCTCGCCGGAGCCCGTGGTGAAGGGCAAGACCGTCACGGTCGCCGGTGCCCTGACCCGCGCCAACTGGGACACCGACAAGTACGCGGGCTACACCCAGCAGTCCGTGCAGCTGCAGTTCCGCAAGAAGGGCGCCGGCAGCTTCAGCACGGTCAAGACCATCAAGTCGGACAGCCACGGCAACCTGAAGACCACCGTGAAGGCTTCCGCCGACGGGGACTGGCGCTACGCCTTCGCCGGTACGTCAACGACCTCGTCGGTGACCTCCACGAGCGACTTCCTCGACGTGAAGTAGGCCGTACGAGGGGGGACTTCGGCCCCTTGATGCGGTGTGGAGCGATGGGTGCCGGCCGCCCGGGATGGACGGGCAACCGCTCCGTTCCGGGCGGCCGGCACCATGGCGGCTGCTGCCGCCCGGATCTCCTCGACGCCGGTGTGCAGGAGCCCGGTGTGATAGGTGACCGGCAGGCAGGAGACCAGTGCGTAGGAGACCGGCAGGCAGGAGATCTGTGACGGTCCGGCGTGCTGTCGGCGCGCCCGGGCCCGTCGCTGTTGAAGTGAAAAACCCTGGCGCCTTCGGCATGGCGCTGTCCGCGGAGCGATCCGCTTGAGTATCCAGGTGCCATGACCCTTCGGCACCCCGTGGAGCGGGGCGGAACGCAGCGGGGGCGGTTCGCCCAACTGGCCGCCAAATCCTCGCATTTCACCAGCTCTCCCGCCTTCTTCGTGGTCTGCCTCGCTCTGATCGCGTTCTTTCTTGCCGCCCATTTCGCGCATCTGCCCCTGGCCTGGCAGCTGATGGCGGGGGACCTGATGGCCGCGGTGACCCTGCTCCTTCTCGCCTTGCTGAAGAATTCCGAGCTCCGCGCGGAACATGCGATCCAGCGGAAACTCGACGCCTTGGCAGCCGCCCTGCTGGAGTCCCATGAAGGCCGGGGTGGCCAGGCGGCGGAGGACCTCAAGAAGGTGATCCGCTTGGAAGAAGAGACGTAGCCCCGCCCGAATGGAAGGCTTCCTGCAGCCGGCCCGCAGGCGCGGCCGACCGGGGTTTCTCGCGGGCCGGACGGGGCTTTGCGGACACGTCCTAGGGATGCAGGACGACCTTGGTGTAGCCCTCGATGCGCTTGTCGAACTTGTCGTATGCCGAGGGGGCCTGGTCCAGGGGCAGGTCATGCGAGACGACGAAGCTCGGCTTTGCCCGGCCCTCGATGATCATGTCGCGCAGGAACCGGTTGTAGCGCTTCACGTTGCACTGCCCCGTACCCATCCGCAGGCCCTTCTCGAAGAGCTTGCCGATCGAGACGAGGAGCATGCCCCGTTTGGCCTGCTCATCCGGGCCGCCCGGATCCGCGGGAACATACAGGCCCGGTACGCCAAGGGCGCCGGTCGCCCGGACCGTGTCGACGAGCGAGTTCAGAACGGTCGCCGGTTCCTCGCGTGCCGCGCCGTGTGCCATCGCCTGGTAGCCGACGGCGTCCACGCCCTTGTCCGTGCCGACGCCCTCCGTCAGATCCTTGATCTGCTGCACCGGGTCGCCCTCGGCGAAGTTGATCGGGACCGCGCCGATCTCCTCGGCCTTCGCCAGCCGCTCGGGCACCCGGTCCACGACGAATACCTTGCTCGCGCCGCGCAGCAGCGCCGAGTAGGCGGCCATCAGCCCGACCGGCCCGCCGCCGTACACCGCGACGTTCTCCCCGGGACGTACCTGTGCGAGTTCACAGCCGTGGTAGCCGGTGGGGAAGATGTCGGCGAGCAGGATGAAGTCGGTCTCGTGCTCGTTTCCCGGTGGCAGCTTCAGGCAGTTGAAGTCGGCATAGGGTACGCGCAGATATTCGGCCTGGCCGCCCGACCAGGGTCCCATGGCGACATAGCCGTAAGCGCCGCCCGCAAATCCCGGATTGACGGTTTGACAGAAACCCGTGAATCCCTCGACGCAATTGTCGCAGAATCCGCAGGCGACATTGAAGGGCATGACGACCCGGTCACCCTCCTTGAGGGAGGTGACGCCCTGGCCGACTTCCTCGATGATTCCCATGTTCTCGTGCCCGAAGACGATGCCGGGCTCGGCTGCCGTACGCCCTTCGTACATATGCAGGTCCGAGCCGCAGATCGCGGTGGAGGTGACCTTTACGATCACCTCGTTGGGGTGCTGGATACCGGGCTTGTCGACATTCTCGACAGCCACGGTGAACGGTCCTTTGTAGACGACGGCCTTCATTGCTGCCACCTCCCGCTCAGCGAAGAGTGCGCATGGATTCCCCGCCCCTTTGACGTGAGCTATCACTCATGATTCTCCGGTCTGCTGGGCGGGGCAAGCCGCTAATGTGAGAGGGAATATCCACTCCGGTATCGCAATGTCGCACCGAGAAACGAAAGAGGGAGGGCGACACGTGGCAGCACAGCGACTCGGGACCCTGCTCGTCCCGGTGCCCGGCCTGTCCGGCACCACGTATCCGCCTGGAACCACGGTTACTGTCCGTGGTCGCGGTGCGACGGTCGATGCCTTTGTGAACGGCGACTGGCTCCCCCTGTCGTGGTGGGAATTCTCCGACGGCCTCCGTGAGGACATCGCTGACCGCTGACCGCTGACCGCTGACCGCTGACCGCTGCCGTTGACCGGGCCTGTGTGCGACTTCGCCGTACAGACCGGCTGACCGAGGCAGAGCGCGAGATACCCGCCCAGCCCAGCCAAGCCCAGCCCGCGCCCGCGCCCGCGCCCGAGCCCGCGCCCGCGCCCGCGCCCGGAACCGAGCCCCGGACCCGCGGATGCTGCTACACCCCGTGCGTCCCCTGTGTACCCGCCGTCCCGTCCGTCCCCGCCGTCCGATCTGAATCCGCCGTCCGGTCTGCGCGGCCACCGGTGCCGAGGAGTCCTGTGGCGTCGAAGCGGACCCGTTCAGCGAGCCGGGGCAGTTCCCGGCGGGAGATCCAGGTGACCAGGGGTGGCAGTACGGGTCGGACCGGCTGTGCGAGGCGCAGCCATGAGGGCGCGTAGACGGTGGAGGAGCGGCGTTCGACCGCTGTCACGAGGCGTGCGGCGACCTTCTCGACGGGGTGGACGCGTCTGGCCGGTGGCGGCATGTGGGCGCGCAGTTCCCGTAGTACCCCGTGCTGGTCCGCGTCGCGGATCATGTCGGTATCGGTCCAGTTCAGGTAGGCGATACCGACACCGACTCCTTGGTGACCGAGTTCGGCACGCAGGCACTGGGCGAAGGACTCCACACCGGCCTTGGAGGCGCAGTACGCACTCATCATGGGCGCCGGCCCGAAGGCGGCCGTCGAGGCGATCTGCAGGAAGTATCCGCGCGTGGCCAGCAGGCCGGGAAGGAAGGCCCGCGCGGTGATCGCGCTGCCGATGAGGTTCACCTCGATGACCCGCCGCCAGGTGGCCGGATCCGAGGTGACGAACGGGCCTCCCTCGGCCACACCGGCGTTGGCAACGACTACGGACGGCGGGCCGATGCGGTCATGAATCCGGGCGGCCACGCGGTCCATCGCCGCGTCATCGGTGACGTCCACCTCGAAGGTGTGCGCTTCGACGGGGAGCGAGTCCGCCAGTCGGGCGAGCGACTCCTCCTCCCGGCCGAGTACGACGACCCGCGCACCGTACCGGGCCAGTTCCCGGGCAATGCCCGCGCCGACCCCGCGGGCCGCGCCCGTCACCACTGCGAGCCGCCCCGCCAAGGGCGTCGTCTTGTTTCCCACGTCGTACTCCGAGGCAGATCCGAGGCAGAAGGGACAGTGGTCAAGCCGCAGGCCCCCTCCAGCCGGTCCGCCGGGGCACGGGGGAGAGGTGTGATCACCATAGGCACGGTCGGTCGGGTACCGCCGGGCGGCACGGCAGGCCGATGCCTGACGCCCTGTCTGCCTGGCCGGTCCCCGGTCATGATGGCGAACCTTGCCGGCCTGGGTCACGACGGCGATCTCGCCGGCCTGGCGATCGCCACCCTGCTCCAACAACTCGGCCGGTCGGCGGAGTTCACCGCACACCCGGAGAAGGCCACCTAGGGGGAGACCCTCTGGCGGCGAAGCCCCCGTCACAACCGGGTGATGATCAAAGCGATGTCGTCGCGGGCGCCGCCGGTGAGGCCGAGGTGGGCGAGCAGGGCGTCGGCCAGGCGTTCCGGGCTCAGGGCCCGGAAGCTGCTGAGGGCGTCGGTCAGCCGGGAGAGTCCGGCGTCGATGTCCTCATCGCGGCGTTCGATCAGCCCATCGGTGTACAGCACGAGGGTGTCCCCGGGGCTGTAGGCCAGGCCGGCCTGGGGCCGGGGAACGTGCTGGGGACGGGCGCCCAGCGGCGGGTCGGTGGCCTGGTCCAGCAGCTCATGGCTGCCGTCTGCATGCACCAGGACCGGGGGCGGATGCCCCGCGTTGCTGTAGATGATCAGGCGGCTGCGGGGATCCACCAGCGCTTTGACGGCGGTGGTGTTCAGTGCGCCCTCGACCGATCGGGCGTACAGACCCAGCACCTCCAGCGCCTGGGCGGGCCGCTCCAGGGCGCGAATCGCGGCGCTCAGGGCGCTGCGCAGCATGCCCATGGCCGCGGCGGCCTCCAGGCCGTGGCCGACGACGTCGCCGACCGCCACCGCGAAGCGGCCGTCGGGCAGGTCGACCATGTCGTACCAGTCGCCGCACACGTTCAGCGATCCGGCGGCCGGCAGATAGCGCACCGCGACTTCCCGGTGCCGGGCCAGATCCGGTGACTGGAGCATGGCCTCCTGCAGGGTGACGGCCACCTGGCGCTCACGGGTGTGGGCCTGGCGCAGCTCCTCGTTCAGCCGCTGCAGCTCACGCGCCCTGGCATACAGCTCGGCCTCCAGGGCCTCGCGCTCGGTGAGCTGCCCGGTCGGCGGCCGGTCGCGTCCGGTGCGGGCCTGGACGAATGCGGTCACGTCCTCGACCCGGTGAATGATCCAGGCCACCGCCCCGTCCGGCCCGGGGATCGGCGTGTTGACCGGGGACCACCAGCGCTCCTCGAACGCCCCGGGACGGCCCACGAGGGGGATGTCGTACTTCTGCAGGGCCATCGTGTCGGGCTCACGCGAGGTCAGGACGCGGTGCAGCGAGGCGTTCAGGTTCCGTACGCCGTCGGCCTCGGGGTCGGCGGGGTTGTCCGGGAAGGCATCGAAGATATGCCGTCCGAGCAGGTCATTTCTGGTGCGCCTGGTCGCGTCCAGGTAGGCCTGGTTGACTTCCACGATCACCAGGTCCGGCCCCAGCACCAGGTAGGGGCTCGGCGTGGCGGCGAACAGCGCCGCGTAGTCGATCCCTGACATCGCCGCCGCCTCCCTACCCTTCTCCGTGCCGCCGGCTCCGCCTCCTCACGCTACGGTCCGCCCGCCGCACCCGCCCGCCCACGACCGGAGGAGCCCGAGCCCCCTCCGGCGGACCTCCTCCACCATTCGGCTGCACAGACGCTGCCTGACCGGCTCTCTCCTGTCGCGCACCGCGCCCTTTGCGAGTGGAGTGGTAGAGGCACCGCCGCAGACAGTGGACGCGCCGGCGGTGGGCAGGCGCCCTTCAGCACACGCATGACGCCCCACTCGATCAAGGAGCTGCAGCATGCCGGCAGGTTCGGACAAGAAGCGTGAGCGGCAGTACGAGCACATCAAGGAGAACGCGCTGGAGCACGGCGTCTCGGAGAAGCGCGCCAAGGAGATCGCCGCGCGCACGGTGAACAAGGAACGTGCCCGCTCCGGGGAAGCGAAGTCCGCGGGCAAGGCCTCGCTCCGCGACTCCAAATCCGCCTCTCAGCGCGGCGGCGAGCGCTCCCACAGTGGTCCGCAGGGCCCCACGAAGGACCAGCTGTACGAGGAGGCCAAGCGGAAGAACATCGACGGCCGCTCCCACATGAACAAGGAAGAGCTCCGCAAAGCTCTCGGCCGCTAGGGGAGGGGCATTTGGCAGCCGGCTGCCTGCGCCGGCCGTCCGGTGTCATGGCTACGGCCTTTCCTGTCCTGGCCTGGCCGTAGAGAGGGGTGCCGGCGGCGACAGGTGTGGCGCATAGTGCGCCCTTGTCCGCCGGCCGACGCTTGCGGACACTGACGGGCATGACGCTCCCCACCCCGTCCCAGGAGGGCTCCTGGGACGCCGCGGACTCCGCCGAGGTCGTTGTCATCTCTTTTCCCAAGTGCGGTCGCACCTGGCTCCGCGTCATGATGGCGAAGGCCATCTCGGCCGGCTGGGGGTTGCCGATGGAGGTCTGCGCGGACCTGCAGCTCACCGCGTTCTGCGAGGTCGAACCGGCCATCCCGCGGATCATCTTCTGGCACGACGACCGGGTCGCCTGGCGCTCCCCGAACGAGCTCTCCAGCGACAAGAGCTGGTACCGCGGCCGCAAGGTGGTCTTCCTCACCAGGGACTTGCGGGACACCATGGTCTCGCACTACTTCCAGCGCACCCGTCGGCCAGGTAACCCGTATCGAGGGGAGCTGGGCGAATTTCTGGCCGCCGAGGAGGGCAGCCTCCGCACCTGCGTCGCCTTCTGGAACATCTGGTACGCCAGCCGCGGCATACCCGACGGCTTCCTGCTGACGTCCTACGAGCGGCTGGCCGCCGACACCACCGGAGAGCTGGCCCGGGTCCTGGAGTTCTGCGGTGTGCCGTCTCCGGGCCCCGGGACGCTACGGGAAGCGGTGGAGTTCGGCGGTTTTGACCGGATGCGCGCCATGGAGGTCGCTGACGTCTTCCACTCGGAAAAGCTCCGCCCCGGACGCCTGGACGACGTCGAGTCGTACAAGACCAGACGGGGGATCGTCGGCGGCTACCGTGACTACCTGACGCCCCAACAGATCGCTTATGCCGGCGCCCAGATCGAGGGCCGACTGGTCCCGGACTGGCAACCACTCGCGTTGGCCGCCGACATGGTCGGCTAGAGCCTGTCGCAAAGTGAGGTCAGGAGCCCGGGGTGCCATGAGGTCTCCGGTGTGCAGGTGCTTCTTGGCCGATGAACCCTCTACCGGAGACCTCACTTACTGCACGATCACGACACGCCCGTCACACCGGACTTCGAGACAGACCCTGGGTACCTGGTGCCGAGGCGTGACCGATGGGCATCAGAGTGGGTTGAGGCGGGCCTTGAGCAGGCAGAACTCATTGCCTTCGGGGTCGGTCAGGACATGCCACTGCTCCTCCCCTGTCTGGCCGATGTCGGCCGGGCGCGCACCAAGCTTCAGAAGGCGTTCGAGCTCGGCGTCCTGATCGCGGTCGGTGGCGTTGACATCGATGTGCAGCCGGGACTTCCCCTTCTCCGGCTCATCCCTGTAACTGAGGATGATCGTCGGCTGTGGACCACCGAACCCTTCGCGCGGCCCGATCTCCAGCGTGCCGTCGTGCTCACGATCGAGCACGACGAAGTCCAGGACCTCGCACCAGAACCTCGCCAGCGCCTCAGGGTCGCGGCAACCGAGTACGAGCTCACTGATACGACATGCCATAACGAAACCTGCTCTCGGTCCGGGAACTGCCTGGGGGGCCACACACGAACCTCACAGGCCCAGCAGTGAAAACAATCCCGCGACCGTACCGGACGAGGTGAGCATGGGCGATTGATTTCTGGCCCGGCTCTGTCCGGGCGGCGGGGTGGCCGGGCAAGGCCGTTGGCCATGTAGTGGGGAAGCTGACTCCGAGGCGCGACGTAGACCGTCTCTCTACGCCATGCCGCAAACTCAGGGTTGGCCGGCTGGCTCGCCATGACCCTGCCACGGTCGGGCGAGCGTGGTCAGCGCTACCGCAGAGAAGGGAACGAAGCCCAGCACTACGACGGCCGTCGACAGGGCGGTGGTGCTCCCCAGGACGCCGGGTAGAGGTGCGGCCGCGGCGCCCAGCGCGAACTGGGCGCCACCGAGCATGCCGGAGGCGGCTCCGGGGGCATCGCTGCCGACCGCGAGGACGAGGGTGGTCGAGGCGGGCGGCAGCAATCCGAAGCAATCCTCCCATCGCGGTGAGTACGGCCCGCAGGCCGCCGGTCCGGCGTCGTTCGGCGGGGAGCTTGTGTTGTCAGAGAACGAGGGCACAAGGCCGCCCACCGCACGCACGCCCGGTTCACGCGGCAAACGCCAGACGCCAGGCGCCAGGCGGCGGTCGGCGGGCAGTGGACGGCAGCCCAAAAAGTCCTTTGACTCTCGTGAAGCGTGGCCTAAAGTGCCGACCGCGCCAGGCCCTTGAGGGTGCGGCGTTCGCCCGGCAGGGGCTGTGGACCAGGGAAGGAGCGTGGCGCCGTGAAGTGGTGGATCTAGCCGTCCGCCCGGAAGGTCCGGGAGCCCGGGCGGCGGGTTCCGGAAGGAACGAGATGTCCCGTACGGACAAGACGAAGCCACTGTGGGTGCGTCACGCGGAGCACAACCCCCGGCCGGTCCACGATCACCGCTACGGTGCCTGCGATCTGCCGCCGCACCCGACGCAGGAGGACGCGGACACCCGCTGCCGGTGGGAAGACCCCGGCATGCAGCTGCTCGGTCGCACCTGCTGTGCGGGGTGCAATGACCGCTCCTGCGTGAAGGAGTGGCAGGAGATGGTCAGGGCCGGCAACCGCAAGGAGCGCTACGCGGGCCGGCGCGAGGCACGCCGTTTCGCCGCCGGAGAGATCAGCGACTGATTCCCGACGACGCCGTACCGCTGCCCAGTGAGGCGCAGACTGCGGCGCAGGTCCAGGTCCAGCAGCGGGCCACCCCTGTATCGGGGGGTGGCCCCACTGGTCTGGACGACCGCCCCTGGGCGAAGGGCTACCCACCGGCGATGGACCCGGGCTTGGCGGACAGATCAGAAACCGGGGAAGGGCTCGTCCGGGATCGGTACGCCGAGGAAGGGGGCCAGGCGCTCGTAGCCCTGTCCGCCGACGATGTCGAGCACCAGCAAGTCGTCGTCCCGGCCCGCGAAATGACGCCGCACCTGCTCGATGTGCCGGCGGTGGACCCGGGCGAAGCGCGCCGCGTTGAATTCATGGCATCCGTAGACGGCCGCCCGCAGGAAGCGCTGGACCCGGACATAGACCGAGCCGGGGGCCGCCTTGCTGGTGACGGGCCGTTCCCAGTGGTACGCACAGGAGCGCAGCCAGCTCTGCTCCTCGCGGACCGTGAGGATGAACTTGGCGCCGGGCCAGGCGAGATCGAGTTCTTCGTAGTAGGGCGCGACGGTGATGTCGGTGATCCCGTCGCGCTCCGCGAGCAGCGGGAAGCGCGCCGTGCCGTCCACCAGGGCCTGGTAGGTACCCGGGTCGCAGGGGTAGTGGGCCACGTCGAAGCCCAGGGTGCGCAGTGCGGTGGTGAGGGAGCGGGTGCCGGTACGGGACAGTCCGAGGCCGAAGACCTTCGGGCGGGTGGGGCGGTCCTCAGCCATTGAGGTGCCTCCAGGTCATCGTGTGCTTGACCATCGCGGTCAGCCCGTCGTACAGATCCGTCCGGGGGCGGTAGCCGAATTCCCGTGCGGCCAGGGCGATATCGGCTCCGGTGTGCCGGGCCTCGCCGGGGCCGCCCGGCCGCGCATGGAGGATGACCGGCCCGATCAGCTGCTCGACCGTGGTGACCGCCTGCTTCATCGAGACCGGCCGGCCGCCGCCGAGGTTGGCCACACCGGTGAAGCCGGCACAGGCAGCGGCGCGCATGGCGGTGACGACGTCGCCCACGTAGGTGAAGTCCCGGGTCTGCTCGCCGTCTCCGTACAGCGGGAAGGGCCCGCCGGTCAGCGCGGCGTCGATGAGGCGGGCGAAGGCCATGTCGGGGCGCTGCCGGGGGCCGTAGACGGTGAACAGCCGCAGCGAGACGGTGGGCAGTCCGTGCGCGGTGCGGTACAGCTCGCACACGTGCTCAGCCGCCAGCTTGGTGACGCCGTACGGCGAGACGGGCCGGGGACAGACCGTCTCGGGGGTGGGGAAGACCGGCGCGTCACCGTATACGGAGGAGCTGGAGGCGTAGAGGAATTTGCGCAGGGGGCGCCTCCGGGCGGCCTCGACGAGGGTCTGGGTGGCCAGCAGATTGCGGTCGGCGTAGCGGGCGAAATCCGTGCCCCAGGAGGGGCGGACGCCGGGCTGGCCGGCAAGGTGGTAGACGACTTCTGCCCCGTCGAGGAGGGTGCCGAGGTCCGCATCGAGCAGGTCGGCCCGGTGGTGGGTGAAGGCGGGGTGCGGTGCCAGTAGGCGCAGGTTGCGCGCCTTGAGAGCCGGGTCGTAGGAGTCGGTCAGCGCGTCGATGCCGACGACGGTGTCACCGGAGGCCAGCAGATGTGCGCACAGATGGGAGCCGATGAACCCGGCGGCGCCGGTCACCACCGCCCGCATCAGCGGCTCTCCGGCCCGGCGGCCGCCGGGACAGCGGGCAGCACCCGGTCCGCGCGGGCCCGCCAGGTGTAGCGCTCGGTCAGCTGCCGCCGTGCCTCGTTTCCCAGGGCCGTACGGAGGGCGGTGTCCTCGGCGAGCTGTGTGACGGCCTGCGCCCAGTCCGCGACGGAGCCGGGCGGACGGAGGAGGCAGTTGACCCCGTCGGTGAGGACTTCCCGGAGGACGGGCAGGTCCGAGGCGATGACGGCCTTGCCGTACGCCATGTACTCGAAGAGCTTCATCGGTGACACCCAGCGGCTGATCTCGCCGACGCCTCCGGCGCAGTACGCCCGCCGCTGGTAGGGCGCGAGAACGATGTCGAAAGCCCGGTAGAAGGGGGCCAGTTCGGCCGGCGGACGATGACCGTGGAAGTACACATGGGGCTGGCGGCAGCGGCTCTGCCAGTGTGTGCGGTCCGCCGTCGTGCCGCCGACCAGATGGAAATCGGCGTCGGGGAGCTGCTCCGCCAGGCCGAGGATGACGTCCGTGCCCCGCCCGGGGTAGAGATGGCCGACGTAGCCGATCCGTAAGGCCTGTTCCCGGCCGGGTAAGGGGGCCACCGGGCCGTCGAGCGGCACCGGATCGGCGCAGTCGTGGGCGGCGACCAGGTCGACGGTGTTCAGGGCGGTGAGCTCCGGGAAGGCCGCGCGGTAGTCGTCGGCGAGTGCCTGGGAAACGCACACCACCCGGCGCAGGTTGGGCCTGCGGAACAGTGACCGCTCCACCGCCCGGATGCTGCGGCTGGGCCACAGCAGATGTGTCTCGTACACCAGCGGTGCCAGACCCGAGCAGGCCAGCAGGGCGAAGGGGTCGCGTCCGTAGAGCAGGTCGGGCACGCCACGGCGGCGGAGATCGGCCCGGATCTGCCGGGCCCGGATCCATTTGCCCGCCCCCGGCACCGCCGGCTGCCCGTGGGGGCGTACCTCGAAGCGGTTGCGGGTGCCGTAGTAGGCGTGGATGTCGTCGGCGGGGGTGGTGCCCGGCAGGGCGTGGAGGACGACCTCGTGGCCGGCGTCGGTGAAGGCGTCGCACATCCGCATGACGTGCACACCGTTTGCGTAGACGGAGGGGATGCTGCCGCTGTGCAGATAGGCGATCCGCATGGGTGAAGGGGCCTCCGGGCGTCGTGGTGACGGGCGCCCATGCTTCCCATCGCCACCTCCGGTCACAACCGGGCCGGGCGAGCGGCCGGTGGCACGGCGGGGCGCATGGCGGCGCACACCCGATCGGCCCGGCGGAGATATCAGCCAGATCGGGGAACCACTGGTGTCACATGCTTCCCGCGCGGCCCGGGCGTCCGGTGCTCCGCGGCGCACTGATCCACTGCTGGCCTTCGGCGGAGCGTGTTCCACGGGTGACGGCGCACGCGAGCCGGCAGGCGTCCGGTTTCCGTACGGCAGTGCGGTGGGCGTGTGGTCTGCCGGTCAGGTGCCCCGTACGTTCGATGCGGGCGTCAGCTGACGCTCCTTGAGGTGTGCGACCCGAGAGGGAAGGACGGACATGGAGCACGAGGACATCGAGCAGGTCACCGAGGAGCTCCCCGACTACGCACTCATGATCGACCTTCCGGACCAGGACTGATCCAGATCGGCTGCCTGCTACCCGCCGCGCCTGTCCCCGAGCCCAGAGGTCCGGACCTCGGGGGTTCTGATGCCCAGAGGTGGAGTGTGAACTCGGTGGAGGTGAACCGGTGCTGCGGGTAGCCCCCGATGCGCAGGCGGCCCGCCGCGACGAGGAGGCCGTACGGCGGGTGGCAGAAGGCGTGTTGGCGGCCGCCGGGGTCCGGGCGGCCGCGGCGGCGGGCCCCGCGCTCGTGGCCGCCGCCTTCGCCGTGCAGACCGCGAACCTGCCGAACGTGACCGCAGGCACGGACACCGCGACGGGAGAGCCCCTGGGGCCCGTCGGGCCGGCACCGCACCTTGCCCGCTCCGTGGAGCGTGCGCTGGCCGCGCGGCCCCGCGGCGCCGACCTCAGGGGCGGGTCGCGGCTGGTCGGCTGGGAGCGGGCCGAGCGTGCCGTCCTGGACGACAGCCGGGACCGGCTCGCCGCCGCCTGGCCGGAGATGCTCACCGAACTACGTATCTGCGTGGCACAGGTGGCACTGCTGGAGGGCCGGGCGATCGACGGCTTCACCGACTTCGCCACCCATGGCGCCGTCTACGTCAACCGCGCCCGACTGGGCGCGAGTCCCCGCGGTCTGCCCGGACCGGTCCGGTTCGCCGAGGCACTGGTACACGAGGGCACCCACACACGCTGCAACGCCGCCCAGTTGAGCAGTCCGTTCCTCACCTCCGCCGCCGACGGCGTGGACCCCGTACGGACCCCGCTGCGGGCCGATCCGCGCCCACTGGCGGGCCTCTTCCAGCAGGCGGTGGTCCTGACCCGCTGCACGGAGCTCTACCGGCGCCTGCTGGACGCGGAACACACCACCGCCACCCCTGCTCTGGCCGCCCGCCGGGACCGGTTGTCGAGCGATGCGCGGCAAGCCATCGGCACCCTGCGGCAGCACGGGGAGTCCCTCACCGCGCACGGACTCGCCGTCCTGGGGGAGTGCGACGCCCTGCTGCGCCCGACCGCCGTCTGATCCACCGTCCCCGGGAGTCCGTCTGTGCCGCCCGCCGCTGCCCGCGCCCTGCCGACCGCCTGGTCCCCGCAGGTCTTCGCACCGTTCCCCGGTGAATCCCAGCTGCTGTTCGGCCGGGTCGCCGCCCGCAGTCCGCTGTTCGACGCCACCGCGAGCGCCGGCGGGCAGCGGGTGCTGATCGGCAGCGCGGCGGGCACCCGGGCGGCCGACGTCGCGGTGCGGGCCCGAGGCGAGCTGCTGGAGCGGATGGGCAATGTCCTGGCCGGGCGCGCGGCGGAGGCATCCCCTGCGCTCGTCGCCAGCCACGCCGAACTACGGCGCAGGCGGGCGCCCGCGCTCGATCCGGCACCCTGGGCGGGGACCGAGGCCCGCGCCGCACACCAGCTCTGGATCACCGGGCGATCCCTGCTCTCCGATACGGAGATCCTGGTGCCGGCCGCGCTGGCCTTCCTGCAGCACCGCCCACCCGCCGGCTGCACCGCCCCGGCACGCGCCGGCTCCACCGGTCTGGCGGCCCACCGGCAGCGGTCCGCGGCCGTCGAGCACGCGGCCTGGGAGATCCTGGAACGCGACCTGCTGCGCCGCAGCTGGCAGGCACCCGCGGAACATGCGCCCGCCGCCACCGGAGTGCTGGACGAACTTCCCCCGCCCGTGCACCGCGTGTGCGAGCGACTCGGCGTGCACGCCACCGCGCTGACCCTGTCCGCGCCGGGCGCCCGCGCCGTCGCCGTCTGCCTCCACACCTCCGCCGGCCGCGAGCAGACCTTCGGCGCGCGCTGCGGCCCGGCGGCCGAGCGCGCGGACCTCCTGGCACGGGCCGCGCAGGAGGCGCTGCTGGTGCGCTGGAGCATGAGCACCCCGGCGGCCCAACGTGCCCATGAGCGGCTGGTGTCGACGGGTGCGCCGGCATCCGCGGTCGCGCACGCGCTGTGGACCTACCACGGCCATCAGGACGCACTGGCGCGCTGGCTGCAGTACGGCCCCACCCCCCTGCCGGCACCGCGGAACGCACCCGTGGATCCCGTGAACCCCGTCGGCCTGCTCGCCCAGCACACCGGCGAGGACATCGTCTGCGTCGACACGTCCCCCGCCGCACTCCGCGAGGAGCACCTGGCCTTCGTCCGTCTGATCGCCCCCGGCGCCCGGCCGCTGCCCTCCGTGGCCGCCCCCGGCACGCCGCCGCACCCCTTCGGCTGAACCCCTTCCAGAGGAGCACGATGACGACGGTTCCCCGTTATGCGGGCGACTTCGCCGACCGCTACGACGACTGGTTCACCCCGTCTACCGGCAGCACCAAGGAGACCGTGGACCTGCTGGCACGGCTGGCCCGGAGCGCGCCGCCCGGCCCCTTGCTCGAACTCGGCATCGGCACGGGCCGGGTGGCCCTGCCGCTGGCCGGGCGCGGGCACCAGGTCCACGGCATCGACGCCGCCCCGACCATGGTCGACCAGCTTCGCGCCAAGCCCGGCGGCGACGAACTCACCATCAGCTTCGGTGACTTCTCCGAGGTGGACCACGACGGCGAGTTCGCCATGGTCTATGTCGCCAATGGCACCTTCTTCGAACTGCCCACCCAGCAGGCCCAGTTGCGCTGCTTCGCGAGGGCGGCCCAGCGCCTGCTGCCCGGGGGGCTGTTCGTCCTGGACGGCCACCTCCCCGAGGTGCTGGCGGCCCACAGCGGCGGCGGCGCCCAGTCCGTGGCGAGTGCGAACGGTGATCCGATGCTGCGCACCCGTCGTCTCCAGCCCGCCTCCCAGCGCTACACCTCCGACTACCTGGTGCTCGACGAGGGCATCTTCCGGCACGTCCAGGTGGTCTTCCGTTACGCGGCCCCGGGCGAGCTCGACCTGATGGCGGCGGCCGCCGGCCTGCGGCTGCGCGAGCGGTTCGGCGGGTGGTCCGGTGCCCCCTTCGACGACAGCAGCCGCTGGCACATCAGCGTCTACGAGCTGCCGGCATGACCGCGCCGAGCGGGTCGCGTGACCCACAGCCGAGCGGGTCGCGTGACCCACAGACGTACCTCAGGAAGAACCATGAGATGTGGCAGCGGTGGACGCCGCTGAAGGCCGCATCCGCCCAATACGATCTCGCGGGGTTCCGGACCGGCGGCTCCCGGATGCGTGCGCTGGAACGCGCCGAGGTCGGCGAGGTACGCGGCCGCTCGCTGCTGCACCTGCAGTGTCACGTCGGGCTGGACACCCTCTCCTGGGCGCGGCTGGGGGCGCAGGTGACCGGTGTGGACTTCTGCGCCGAGGGCGTGGCCACCGCCCGCTCCCTGGCCGCCGACGTCGCCCCGTCGGCCGTCTTCGTGGAGGCGGACGTCCTCGACCTCCCGTCCCGGCTCGACGGTACCTTCGACATCGTCTACACCTCGCACGGGGTGCTCGGCTGGCTGCCGGACCTGTACCGCTGGGCCGAGGTCGCCGCGCACTTCACCGCGTCGGGCGGCTTCGTCTACGTCTTCGAGTCGCATCCGGCGGCCTGGATGCTCGACAACAAGGCCGACCGTCCCGAACTGCGGCTCCGCTACTCGTACTTCGGCGAGGAGGAACCGCTGGCCTTCGAATACCGCAGTCCGACCGCGGTACCCGAGGCGGAGCTGCCCGGCTGGGAGTACGCCTGGGGCCATTCGCTCGGCGAGGTCGTCAGCGCACTGGCGGCCGCCGGCCTGCGAGTGGAGTTCCTGCACGAGTGGCCGTTCGTGGCCTGGCGATTGGTGCCCTTCATGACCCAGGGGCAGGACGGCTGGTGGCGGCTCCCGGAGGGCCTGCCGTCGATGCCGCTGTCCTTCTCGCTGCGCGCGAGCAAGCCGTCCGACTGAGGGAGCGGATGTGTCACTGGCGACCCTGCACGCGTCAACGGTCGGCGAGCTGCGCCTGCGCCAGGTGCTCGACGGCCATCTGGTCGTGGTCCGCGGCGGGTTGCACCAGCTCGTCCCCGGCAGCACCTTCCACCGCGCGGCGCTCGCCTCCGTCACCTCCGCCGTCTCACCGCAAGCGGCCGGCCGGCTCGCGGAACGGGGCCTGGAGCATCTGCACCATGTCGCCGGCGCCGAACAGGTCCGGGCGGTCCGCGACGAGCTGGACCGCCGGCTGCGCCCGGCCGCCCAACGGCTGCTGCTCCGCTTCGCCGCAGCGCTGCCGCCGCAAGGACGCCGGCTGTATGTGAGCGACCACCTGGGCGTGCGGATCATGCCGCCGCACGCCGCCGTCCGCGGCAGGGAGGAGGAACTGCGCCCCTACACCGGCTTCCTGCTCCCGAACGAGGCGCACACGGACTCCTGGTTCAACACCGCCGTCAACTCGGTCAACCTCTGGATGGCCGTCAGCCGGGTGCGCCAGGACAACGGTCTGACCTTCTGGCCGCAGGCGTACCGGCGCCCCCTGCGGCACGACGGTGTGCGCCTGCTGCCGGACCAGCCGGTCGGCGACCCGGTGGAGGTCGAGCTGGAACCGGGCGACCTGCTGGTCTTCGCCGGCGACCACCTGCACGCCACCCGCCCGAACACCGGCCCGGAGACCCGCTGGGTGATCACCAAACGCCTCTGCGTCGGCCCACCCCGCTACCACCCACGCGCCACCGGCTGGACCCCCTACCTCGACCCCCGCCTCCTCGACACCCCCCTGCAACCCCTGGCCTCCCTACGATCGGCCCTCACACTCGGCCGCATCCGCCAACTCGCCCGCGAATACCACCAGTTATGGTCCCGCTTACGTCACTGACCTCCCCCGCCAGCCGACCGGGCCGCTGCGGGGCCCGCCTGGGGAGCCGCCTGCGGATCCGCCTGGGGAGCCGCCCCTCGGCGCAGGCTTCACCGCTGCCGGTGAGGGCCTCCGCAGCAGTCCTGCACCACAGTGGCGTCTCCGCGGCGCACCAGAAGCGACGGTCGGTTACCGTTCCCCATGCCTTTCGCTGTGATTGCTCTCCTTGTCGGATTCGCCGGTGCTCTCCTCACCTGGCCGGCCACCCGGACCCGCCACACCTCCCAGCGGGTCCTGCTGGGCCTGGTGTGGCTATGGGCCGCCGGAGTCGTCAGCCTCACCTTCGGCACGCCCTCGGGCGGGGGCCGACCCGTCAACATCGCCCTGCTCGACGTGAGCAACCCCGCCGACCTCATCGATTTCCTGGTGAACATGGCGCTGTTCCTCCCGGGCGGAATCCTGTTCGCCGCGCTCGGCTGCCGCTGGTTCACGGCAGGGCTCTTCGGATTCCTCGGCTCCCTCGCAATCGAGACGGCCCAGCACCTCGTCCGATGGGGGCGTACCGCCGACATCAATGACCTGCTCTCCAACACCGCCGGCTGCCTGGCCGGCTTCGTAGGCGCAGCGCTCGTCCTCAGCATCCTGGGGAGGCCGACGCCCCCTGGCGGGCAGCATCCCCGCATCGGGAGCCAGTCGCAGGCATCGGCGCCGCTGAGTGGGTCCGGGGCCGGTCGCCGCTAGAACGTGTCATCGGGGGGGAGGGGGCAGGGCTTCCAGCACGCTGTCAGGCCACTTCGCGAAAGCCGATGGACGTGCGCAACTATGAAAGCTAGCTTTCCCATCATGGCGGATGATCTGGATGTGAACGCGGTGGGTTCGGCGCTGCAGGTGAGCCTCGGTCTGTTCGTGCGACGGCTTC
Organism: Streptomyces sp. G7(2002); assembly: GCF_028870195.1. NCBI lineage: Bacteria > Bacillati > Actinomycetota > Actinomycetes > Kitasatosporales > Streptomycetaceae > Streptomyces > Streptomyces sp. G7(2002). The sequence continues at coordinate 677,334 of NZ_CP102609.1, read as the reverse complement.
GCCAGCCGCTTCCGGGCGAGCTCACGCTTCCCGAGGTGTCGGTCCTGTCGCGCCTGGAGCGGGCCGAGTCGACGACGAGCGAGCTGGCCCGCGCCGAGCAGATCACGCCGCAGGCGATGGGGATGACGCTCGCCGGGCTGGAAGAGCGCGGGTTGGTGCGGCGCCGCCCCGATCCCGCTGACGGCCGGCGGGTGGTCATGTCGGTCACCGAGGACGGGCAGCGGGAGCTGCGGAACCGGCGTAGTGCCCGTGCCGAGCAGCTGGCGGAGGCGCTCGCCGCGGGCGGGTTCACCCGCGCCGAGCTGGAGACCCTGAGGGCGGCAGCGCCGCTGATCGAACGGCTGGGCGAGAACCTGTGACGCCGGCGGCCGTACCGCCCGGCACCACCCGCACCACGAACGCGTTCTCGTGGCGGTTCGTGACGCCGCTGTTCACGGGATCGGCGATCAACGCGATCAATACCTCGCTGATCGCGACCGCGCTGGTGCCGATCGCGGCCGCCGTCCACGTCTCGGTGGGGCGGACCGCGGTGCTGGTCTCGGCGCTCTACCTGGCCTGCGCGATTGCCCAGCCGATGGGCGGGAAGCTGGCGGAGGAGTTCGGTCCGCGCCGGGTGTTCCTGGCCGGCATCCTGATCGTCCTGGCGGGCGGGACCGTGGGTGGCCTGGGCCAGGATCTGACCGCCCTGGTCGTGGCCCGGGTGCTGATCGGGGTGGGCAGCTCCGCCGTCTACCCCTCCGCGATGCTGCTCATCCGCCGCCGGGCGGAGGCGACCGGGCTGGACGCACCGCCCGGCGGCGTACTCGGGGGCCTGATGATCGCCGGTGCGGCCACGTCCGCCCTCGGCCTTCCGATGGGCGGCATGCTGGTCGATGCCTGGGGATGGCGGACCACGTTCTTCATCAACCTCCCCTTCGCCCTACTGGCCCTCGCCATGGCCTACTTCTGGATTCCCTCCGACCCGCCGGCCGTGGGATCGAGAACACTTCGGGAGCTCGCGGCGCGCCTCGACGTGGCGGGCATCGTCGGCTTCGCCGGGGCCATCGCCGCTCTGTTGGTGTTCCTGAGGGGACTTCCGCACCCCGACTGGCTCGTTCTCGTCCTGGCCGCCGCCATCGGTGCCGGGCTCGTGTGGTGGGAGCTACGGACGAGCCGTCCGTTCTTCGACGTACGCCTGCTGGGCAAGAATCCGGCGCTCACCCGCACCTACCTGCGCTTCGCCGTGGCATCGCTGTGCGTCTACACCGTCCTCTACGGGCTCACCCAGTGGCTCCAGGCCGGCCGGAACATGTCCTCCGAGGCGGCCGGCCTGCTTCTGCTGCCCATGAGCGCGCTCTCCGCCCTGCTCGCCCGGCCGATCTCGCAACGGAACCTGGTCCGCATGCCGCTGATCGTCGCGGCGGTCTCCTGTCTGGCTGCCTCGGCCGGGGTGCTCGCGCTCACCGCGAGCACACCGACCGTCTGGATCGTGGTCATCACCCTGGTCTTCGGGATCACCCTGGGCACCACCATCAGCGCCAATCAGACGGCCCTGTACACCCAGGCCGGCTCCGGTGAGATCGGTACCGCTGCGGGGCTGTTCCGGACGTTCGGCTTCCTCGGCTCCATCGCCTCGTCCGCCCTGATCTCCGTCGTGTTCCACACCCAGGTCAGCGACCACCGCCTGCACCTGATCGCCCTGATCATGGTCATCGTCAGCGTCCTGGGCCTGATCCTCGTGATCACCGACCGCACGGTCATGACCCGCGCCCGGGCGTGACGCGCTGGCCCGCAGGCCGGGCCTCCTCCACCTCAGCTGGTTCGTCATCGTCATCGTCATCGTCATCGTCCAGTGCGGCAGGCGTGCTTCGCGGCTCGGGGCTTCCACTCGCGCCCGTTGGACCAGAGTTAGACGAGAGGGTGCCGGTGGACGGGCGGCAGACCGGGCAGCAGTCCGGGCCAGACGACGTCCAGGACGTGGGCGCTGGGTGTGAACAGTGCGGCGGCAAGAGTCGGAAGGTCGGCGACGTCGTGCCACTCCCAGCGGTGGATGAGATCCGGCTCCCGTACGGCCGGTTTGCCGCAGAAGTCGACGATGCGCACCGCGGCGGTCACCCGCGGCATGCCGTGAACGGCGTCCATCAGGATCGCCAGCAGCCGCGCATCGGCCGCCTTGGCCCGCAGGCCGGTCTCCTCTTCGAGCTCGCGCACGGCGGCCTCGACGAATGATTCACCGCCGTCGTTCTTGCCGCCGGGCAGCTCCCATGTCCCCCGCAGCGACCTGCCAAGTAGCACCCGGCCCGCTTCGTCGGTCACCACGACGCCCGCACCGGTCAAGGCGTGCGGGGACGGGCGTCCCTTGCCGCGGTAGGCCACCGGGCCCGGGGCGGGGTCGCGCAGCACGAGGAACGCCAGCCCTTCCGCGTCACGTCGTTCGACCGTGTGCCAGCCGGCGGACAGCAGGGTGATCTCTTCCTCGTCGAGTGCGATGGCGCGGCGGTCGGCCGGCACCCCCGCCACGACCGGGGTGATCACCACGACCGCGCCGCCGGGGCGCAGCCGTTCGCGCAGTCGGTGCATGACGCGGGTGCGGTCGCCGATGAAGGCATAGCTCAGCCGGAAGGCGATCAGGTCGTACGAGGAGCGCAGGCCGTCGAGGGGATCCCGTTCGATGTCGCACTGCACGAACCGCACCGTGCCGGATGCCGGCGGCGTCTGCTCGGCGATGCTGAGGGCCGAGGCGGCGAAGTCGACGGCATCGACGGTGTAGCCGGTGGCCGCGAGGTGGCGGGCGAGTTCGCCCAGGCCGCAGCCCACGTCCAGGGCATGGCCGCCACCGGGCGGTGCGGGAACCAGTTCACGGAGAAAGGTGAGTTCGGCGTCGCCGAGCGGACGGAAGGTACGGCCTTCGCCATAGTGGGTGTCCCATGCTTCCTGTGCTTCCTGTGCTTCCCGCGTGACGTTTCCCATCGCGATACTGCCTTTCAGCGTCTTGAGCGAGCCGGACATGCGGTACGGCGTCCAGCGGAAGCTTGCCCCTCGTACCTTGACGGCAACGTCCGGACCGTGACTTCCCACAACGTGCCCTGGCCGGGGCGGGGTTACCTGCCCCTACAGTGTCCGCATGATGGCTGAGACACAGGCGGAGAACTCCCCGCAGATGCTGCTGCAGACGTGGACCGACGACCTGCCGTATCAGCTGCTGGTCCTGGAGAAGGTGCACCTTCCAGAGGACTTCTCCTTCGACTACTGCCCCAAGTCGCTGGCCGCGCTGGAGACTTGCCTGCTGGAGCACGACGGATCCGTCCAGGAGAGCGAGAAGCGGCCGGAGTTCGAGGAGAGCGCGAAGCAGAGGGAGTTCGTGGAGAGTGCGATGGCCTACCTCGGCGAAGTGCTGCTCGGTGTCGCGGGCGGTGCCTGGGGGTGGCACGCCCGGCCGGTCGGCGATCTCCCGGGGCAGCCTGTGGTCTGCCCGGACCCGGATCTCGGACTGTCGCCCGTCGCACCGATGCTGCTGATCTCGTACGCCCTCCGGGTCCGCACGGGGACCGCGTTCGCCGAGGAGACAGAGCGGCTGCGACAGGCCGTGACGGCGCGGCAGCAGGAGATACCGGGGTGGCAGCCGGTCAAGGAGCACACGCCGCATGTGGACCCCAGGCTGCCGCTGCCGGAGGATCCGGTGCTGACGGCGTGGCTGGCCGCACGCAAGGAGGCGCTGTCCGGCTGGGTCGAGGACGCGTTCGCCGGAGCGTGGCGGTGGAATTTCCACCCCGACACGCTGGACTGGCTGGAAGTCGTCGTGAAGCAGCGGTTCGCCACGGTGGAGGAATTCGACGCGGCGCGGGACGAGCCGTTCGTGCAGGGCGCCTGCTGGTATCTGGGGGAGGTGATCCGGCGCAACAAGGGGGCGGTGTGGCAGTACATCCCGTTCGATCCTGACGCCGAGCCCTGGGCCCTGGGCTCGCGGGAGAACGTGTGGACCGAGGTGCCGTTCGTGGACCAGCCGGACAAGCGGGTCGGGGGCGCGGCGATTCCGCTGGGGTGCTTGCGTGAGCTGCTCCTCGATGAGGAGGTGCACGGGGAGCGGCAGGGGGGCGGCCTGCGGGACGAGCTGTTCTGGTTCAGGGCGTCCTCGTACGCACACGTGGGGGCGCTCCTGACGCGGATGGGCATGGTGTCCCGGGAGAAGGCCGAGAGCGTGCTCGCGGGGTGTGCCGGGTTCGCGCACCATGAGCTGCCACCCCATGAAGTGCCCGGCGCGCTGGAGGAGTTCGGCGTGGCGATCTCGGCCCACGCGGACGGTGTCGGTGATCTGGAGGGGAGTTACACGAGGATTCTGGACGATGCCGCGGCACTCACCGATGGCGCGGTCACCATCACCGACGTCAGGCTGTACGGGGGTGAGTACGGCGAAACCCTGGAGTTCGCCCGCAACGGTGTCCTGGTGACCCAGGATACCGAGCACCGGTCGCACAAGTACCTCGACCATCTGGCGATCATGGAATTCATCGACCATGTCGATCCCGATCCCGGCGACGACGCACGCCGGTTCTACCAGGTCCAGTTCGTCTACCTCAGGGAGGCCAGCTACGACAGCTACTACGTTTTCGCCACACCGGAACAGGCAACCGTGCTGGAGAAGGAACTCGGCCTGGATCTGCGCTGACCGGGGCATGCGACCGCACCGCTTGTGGTGGAAGACGCCCTCCGGGGCTGGCACGATGAACGCCCATGAATGATCCAGCAGCCCCAACAGCCCTGGCTCTTGGCCTGGTTACCCGCCACTTCCCGCACGCACTGGGCGCGACACTCGGCGGTTCGGCCGCCCAAGGCCGGGCAACTCCGACCAGTGATCTGGACGTGGCCGTCCTGCTTCCGGACTCGGACACCAGCCGCCGCGAGGTGGTACGCCACGACGGCCGCTTGGCCGAGCTGTTCCTGCACACCCTCGCGGACCTTCCCGGCGTCTTCGCACGGGACCGAGCGCGTCGCCGGGGCACCGTGCTCTTCCTCTATGACCAGGGCGTGCCCCTGATGGATCCACACGGCCAGGTGTCCCGAGCACGCGCACAGGCCCGAGCGGTACTCGCGGCCGGCCCGCCACCGCTCACCCCGGCGGAGTGGGAACGAGGCCGCTACTACCTCACCTGCTTCATGGACGACCTGATCGACACTCAGCCGGCCGACCGCTACGAACAGCTCGCCCTCGCCGACTCGACCCTGGGCGAGTCCGCGCACCTGCTCACCGCCCACCACGGCGCATGGACAGGCATCGGCAAATGGCTGCCCCGCAGACTGCTCAGCGCGGATCCGGAACGAGGCAGGGCCCTGCTGGACGGCCATCGAGCCGTGGCCGAACATGGCGACCCTGCGCCCTTGGCAGCCGCGGCGGAGCAGGTGCTCGACCTGCGCGGCGGCCCGCTGCGCGAGGGGTACACACAACCCTGGGGTGGGTGACCAGCGGCGTCGGCTGAATGCGTAACTCGATCACTACTCTCCGCAGTTTCGAACCTGCTCGAATTCTGTGTACTGCTGTGCGACAAGTGCTTGAATCGACTCTGACGCCGGGCGGTGCCCGGGGGCTGAGGGGGCATTCCGTGACCGGGAAGGCTCCCCTCCCACGTCGGCAACACCGTTGATGCAAGGGGGAGAAGAACATGCAGCGCAACATCATGCGGACGTTGACCGCGGCCGCGTTGAGCACGGTGGGACTGATCGGGATCGGCACGGCCACCGCGGACGCCACCACAGCCACTCCGGCCGTGACGACCGCAACGGCAGATGACTCCGCGACGACCGCAACGGCAGATGACTCCGCGGCACCGGCCGAGGTGGGCATCAATGCGGCCAAGTTCTATTTCTTCAAGGACGACAACCGGCACGGCGGCTATGCCTACGTCACGGGCTCCGACCGCGACCTGAGGAACAACCGCTGGCTGAGCGGACCGCACAAGGGCCGCACGATCAACAACGGCACCAGCTCGGTCAACAACACCACGTCCCACTTCGTGGTGCTCAGCGACCACGCCGGCAGCTGCGTCGGACCGCACTACTACTCCAATGCACACAGCTCCGACAACGACCTGTCGAACAACGGCTTCGACAACAAGGCCAGCTGTGTGACGTTCCGGTAGCAGCGCAGTGCGGTGGGGCGTCCGTGAGAGCGGCCGCCCCACCACGCCGCAGTGCGTAGTGAGGTCACCATGCCATTCCGTCATATCGCCGCCGTCCTGGCTCTGCTGGCCCTGGTCACCGGATGTTCGTCCGGGGTAGTGCCCTCCCCGCCGCGCCACGCTTCGCGGCCCCCCGCAGTGCCGCCCGCCTCCGAGGAAGTACGCCGCCTGGTCCTGCCGTTCGACGCCTATGCGCTCTCCGGCCCCGATGTCCACACCATCGAATCGGCCGAAGACGTCCTGATCCGCGACTGCATGCGCACCAAGGGGAAGGCCTGGAGGGCGCTTCCTCAACCGAGCACCGTCGACCCGGACCCGCCGCAACGACGCCGTTACGGGGTCATCGAACCGGACGTCGCCCGCCGGTTCGGATACCACCTGCCGCCGGCCCCGCCGGAGACGGCTCGGCGGGACGAGATCTGGCGGGCCAGGGAGAAGATGCCACGCGCCGCGCAGCTCGCCGCATACGGGAAGGACGGCGTCGGCGGGTGCTGGAAGAAGGCGCACGTCCACCTGCTGCGAGGCGTCCCGAAGGGCAGCACGGCGCAGTTCAACCGACGTATCCGAGATGAGTTCACGGCATCTCAGCAGCATCGTGCGGTGCGGTCCGCCGTCCGTTCCTGGAGTGCCTGTATGAAGGGGAACGGGTATCGCTATCCGGACCCGTTGGCCGCCGCCGGCGATGACCGCTGGGCGAAGTCCCCCCGGCCTTCCCGCCAGGAGATCGCGGCGGCGGAGGCGGACGTGCGGTGCAAACAAGAAACCCGGCTCGTGTCTGTCTGGGGCAAGGCGGAGACGCGGATCCAACACGATGTGGTGCGCAGCCACGCCGCGGAATTCCGGAAGCTCGCCACCCAGAAATCCAGCTGGCTCAAGGCCGCCCGCCGGGTCATCCGCGGTGGCGCCTGAGGCGTACCACCAAGGGCCGGCTCCGCGGCCCGCGCGCCCGGTACACCTCGTCTCACGCTTCTTGCTGTTCCCGACGCCGGGGCGCGTGCAGGCTCCCAACGGCCCAGTGTCAGTGGTCGCTGCCATGATGCCCGGCAAGGAAACCAAAGCACGGGAGCAGAGCATGGTGGAGCAGGCCGTACGGCCCATAGTCGAGGCGCTCGTCGCGAACGCCCCGAGCGGCTGGACACACGCAGTACTGCACTGCCGGGCAGGGCGGGGCGGTACGTCCGCGACCGGCGGCTACACCCCGCCGAGGGACCGCTGGAACACGGGCGTGCCCAACCCCTACCGCGAACTCATGGCCCTGGCGGAGACACTGCGCAAGGACCGCGGCTGGGAACCCGTCAGCCTCGAATTCCGATGCCGGCCGTCGGGCGAGTACCGGTTCGTCGCCTTCCACGACGCCATCACCCGGGTGACCGGAATGGGCAGCGGCTTCCAGGTGGTCCTGGACCCCGACTACCGGTTGTCCCAGCCCGGGCTGGGACAGGAGCTCGGCACCGCCGCACCGGCAGGCGACCCCGAGACGGCCGTGGCCCGCTTCCGCGCCTACCTCGAACGGCGCGCCGCGATCCTGGGACACCGCGACGAACTGCCCCCGCCCGCCACCGCCGCCGCCCTCGACGAAGCCGAACGCCGTCTCGGCCGCCGCCTGCCCGCCGACCTGCGGGCGCTCTACACGATCGCCGACGGCGACGGCATCGACTACGAGAACCGCTACCTGTTCCAGGGCAACGCCTGGCTGTCGCTGAAGAGCCTCGTCGCCGAGCACACCGATTGGAGCGCGGGCGAACGACCCTGGTACGGCTGGGACCTGGAATGGGACGCCGTCGTCTTCGACACCACCCCCGCAGATACCGTCCGCCGCTGCGGAGCCCACCCCGGCTGGTTGCGCTTCGCCACCAGCGAGGACGGCAACTTCCTGGCCATCGACACGGACCCGGCCCGCAACGGTCGCCCCGGCCAGCTCATCCGCACCGGCCGCGACTACGACGAGGGACCCGCCTACCTCGCCGACTCGGTCACCGCACTCCTCGGCCACTACCTGGAACTTCTGGACCAGGGCGCATACGAGAGACACGGCGACCACCTCTCCCTGCTCGAACCCGCCGGTGACCCCGCCCCCCGGCAGATCATCGGCGAGATCCCCGACGAGGTTCCGCCCACCCTCCAGGCAATCCACATCAACAACGCCTCCGCCCTCGTCGACCTCGCCCCGCTCACCGCCGCCCCCCACCTCCGCCGGCTGCACCTCAACCGCTCCACCACCGCCGATCTGACGCCGGTGCGCGAACTGCCCGTCGAATCCCTGCGCATCACCCTCGACGACGGCAATCTGACCCCGCTCGCAGGCCACCCCCACCTCACCTCCCTCGACCTGACCACCACCGTCCCGACCGACCTCGCCCCCCTGCGCACCATCCCCCACCTGCGCGGTCTCGACCTCTCCCGAGCGGACGCCCCCGATCCGACCGTCCTCGCCGACCTGACGGAGCTCCGCTACCTAGCCCTCACCGGACGCCAGTGGACCACCCTGCTGGACAAGGGCGAAGTGCCGCCCTCCCTGACTGCCGCCCGCCTCGCCGACGAGGACGCCACCCTCGACGACGCCCTCGCCTGGGCAGCCCGCCTCGGCCTCCCCACCGAGAACGCGTTCCGCGCCACCGGCAGCTTCAAGTCCGCCAGCGGGTGAACGACGCGGCCCCGCTATCGACGCCGACGCCGCCGGTCGTCGTTGGCGGGGCAGGCGTGGGGGCAGGCGTGGGGAGGGCTGATGAGAAGGCGGCGGCACAGCGACGGTCAGAACTGCCTCGTCTTGCGTGGCCCCGCGTGGAGCGCGGTCGGTCGTTGTGGATCTCCGCATCGCGGCACCGTACGGGCGGGTCGCTGTGACCTGCGCGCATACGGCGCGCTGCGGGCCGTATGCCAGCTCACGGAACGTGTCCGTCATCGACACCTTCGTGCACCGTCAGCGACGGGCGGGGGATTCCTCAGCGGTCTCGGATCCCTGAGGAGCCGCTGCGGCCCGCTCTCGCGGCGGCCGTCCACCAGCCCCTATCTGTCAGCATCCGCGGGCGCGCCCCCTTACACGCCGTGCCCGGCCGCCCTCCGGATCCGCGCAGCGCGGCGCGCATCCTTTCCCCCGGCCACTGAGGGCCGAACCCGGCGCGGTGTCGGTTCACCCGACCAGCCCTCCTTCGATGGCCCAGCCGAGTGTCCCGGTGTTCCATGAGCAACGGATGGAACCGGACCCACGGCGCTGGAGGCGGCGGCTTGTTCCCTGCCGTCCAGCCCCCCACCAGTATCAGGGAGAGGCCCATGTACGAGATGCGCGCCGGCCCCTCAACGACCGGCAGCTCAGGACAGGTGTGGCACGTCATGGCCAAGCACGACGCCCGTGCGACCTTGTGCGGCCGCAAGCTGGCTTCCCACGGCCCCAGGCCGTCGGACCAGGAGGATGACCCCACCGCACGCTATTGCTCGCCGTGCATGACCGCTTTCCGCGAGGTTCTGGACATCAACGGGGCCCCGGCCCACGAACACAAGCCGGCCTGATCGTCCTGTCCGAGCACGAGCCCGAGCCCGGGGGAGCGCCTATCGCGCCACCCCGGGCTCGGAGGTCAGGCACCGACAGCTTTACTTCGCTGTGGACGGCTCGGCGGCCGGAGAACTCGGTCCGCTGGGGTCGTAGCCCTCAGCGCCTGGATAAATGTCGCGGTATATGGTGCGGGAGACGGTCTCTATCGTTTTGATCCCGTAATCCCACCCTTCCTTTGCGGGGTGCCCTTCGGGGACTCTGTTGTTCTCGGTGAGTATGGCCAGCCCTGAGTCGTAGCCGTTTTCGGTGAGGACGGCCATGCTGTTCACTTTCCAGTCACCCCTGTCGAAGGATTCGACGTCAGCGTTCTGGCTGCGCTGCATCCAGCCGTTCTTCACCTGGATCACGGAGTCGAGTGGGGCGCCTGCTGTCGCTCCCCAGCGCTGGGTGCTCTGGACGTGGTTCATGAGTCCGAGGGCGTAAGCGCGAGCCTTGCTCCCGAGGACCGCGTCATCGTCGCCGGAGAAGAGACGCAAGAGCTTGGCCTGGTCGTCTGCGGTGACTTGGGTCAGGCCCCAGGAGCCTTCCTGGTCGAGGACGGTGTGATCCATACCGGCCTTGTCAAGGAATTCCTGGATCTTGACAGGGTTCGGCTTTGCAGGATCCGTCAGATCGGACAATTGCTTCCACAAGGTGGTGGCGGAGGCGTTGTCCGATTCGGTGATCATCTTGCGGGCGAGAGCGTCTTCTGCCTCGGTGAGGGTGCCGCCCTTCTCGTACAGCAGGGCCGCGAGAATTATCGTCTTCGCCACGCTGGCCGAGTCGTACTTCTTGGCGGCGTCAGAGGTGCACCTGGTTTTGGTCGGGCGGTCGTAGAAGGAGAGCGATGCCATGCTCTTCCGGCTTGCCAGTGCCCCGGCTATGTCGTCCGACAGCTTCTTCGCCAGCTCTCGGTCTTTGGACGTGCAGTGCACCGTCGAGGTGACTGCCTCGCCTCGTTGCGGTGCTGCGGCGGACGGTGTGGCCGCTGCGACAGGTCCGGCAACCACTCCGGCTCCTATGGCCGCCGCGGTAACGGTGGAAACCCATCTCATGTCTGATCACTTCCTTTGTGGGGGGATGAACAATCGGCGCAGGCGCAGGCGCAGGCGCAGGACGTGTGGGGGGAGTGTTGTCGAAGAGATCCCAACTGCCGGTGGTGGACGGGGAGTTCTGGGTAGCGTCTGTGTAGCGTGTGTCTGTCCAAGGTCGGAATCGCCGCGGCCGGCGCCGTCCTTCCGGACCGCGTCCCCTGTGCGTGAAGAGAGACCCGGCTTCCTCCGGACGGTGCTCAACTCCCCGGCCCGGCCTGCGACTCAGCCCATGAGTCGGGCCTGGTGCGCCAGCAGCGCAGCCTGCACCCGGCTGCTGCACCCCGTCTTTCCCAGGATCGATCCGACGTGGCACTTGACCGTCCCCACCCCGATGCCGAGCCGTGTGCCGATCTCCAGGTTCGACAGCCCCTCGCCCAGCATGACCAGCACCTCCCGCTCCCGGTCCGTCAGTCCCGCCACCCTGGGGTCGGGGGAGCCGGTGCCGCCGCTGAGCATCCGCCGGATGACGACCCCGGTGACGCCGGGCGAGAGCACGGCGTCACCCGCGGCCGCGGCCCGTACCGCGCTGATCAGCTCCTGCGGCCCCCCGTCCTTGAGGAGGAAGCCGGTGGCGCCTGCCTGTAGGGCGCGGGTGACGTTCTCCTCGTCGCCGAAGGTGGAGAGCATGACGACCTGCGGCGCGGGGTCCAGGGCGATGAGCGGTGCGACGGCCGCGAGCCCGTCAAGTACGGGCATGCGGACGTCGAGGAGCACCACATCGGGCCGGTGCTCGGTGGCGAGCCGGACGGCCTCGGCACCGTTGGCCGCCGCGCCCACCACGTCGATGCCGTCGGCGTGCCGGAGGATCAGCGCGATGGCGTGCCGGATCAGCTCCTCGTCGTCGGCGAGCAGTACCCGGATCGCGGAACCCGGCCCGGAGCCCGCGGAGTTGATCTGATCAGTCATGCATCCTGCTCTCATGGGGCGGTTCGGTCACGATGGGGACCGTGAAACGGTCGATTGCGATCAAGGTGTCGGACCGGAAGCAGTAACGGACGAGCTCCATCCGCCCGCCTTTGCGCTTCCCGCCCGCGTACGGATACATGCAGTCCGTGGCGGAAGCCGGCCGCGGCGGCTCGCGCCCGGCGGCGGCCGCGCGCGACGCGTCGTCGTCCGGTGCCACGGCGCGCTCCACCTGCCCCCTCGTCATCCCCAACCGGGGCTTTTCGGGGCTCTGATAGGCGAGCTCATAGCGCGAATGGTCCACCAGCAAGACCGCGAACAGCATCATCACGCCCACCCCCGCCAGGCCGAGCAGCCCGATGACGGCGCCGGCAACGCGCCGCTGGAGGACCGAGAGCCTGCTGCGGGACTCGTCGACGGAGGCCGATCCGCTGTCGTCCGGCGCCGCGTCCGCCGTCTCCGCGCCGGGCCCCGGGGTAGCGGGGATCTCGGCAGCCACGGCGAAGCCGCCACCGGACGTCCGCCCGGCCTCCAAGCTGCCACCGAGCAGCGTCACCCGCTCCCTCAACCCGGTCAGCCCGCGCCCCGAGCCGAGCCCGGTCACGGCAGCGGGCCGCGTGGGCGGAACGCCATTGCGCACCCGCACCGCCACCCGCTGGTCGGTGTGGCGGACCGCGACCGTCACATGGGCCTCGGCCGCGTACCGGTGGACGTTGGTGAGCGACTCGCGCACCACGCGGTGGACCGCTCGCCGTACTTGGGCCGGCCGGGCGTCGAGATCGGGCCCCTCCCAGGAGAACGCGACGGGGACGCCGCCGCTGCGCGACTCCTCGACCAGCGCCTCGATGTCCGCGCGGGTGCCCGTCGCGTCGGTCAGCGCGCCGGTGCCGGTGTCGCTCCCCAGTGGGCCGAGGACCCCCAGCGCCTCCCGCAGCTCCTGCATGGCGTCGCGGGTGGCACGGCGCACCACAGCGGCCTCGTCCCGCAGTTCGGGTGCCTCCTTGAGGAGAGCCATCTCCAGCCCGCCCGCATGCAGGGAGACCAGGCTCAGCCGGTGCCCGACCAGATCGTGCATCTCCGCGGCGATACGCGACCGTTCGCGCATCCGCGACTCGCTGTCCGCCAGCCGCCGCGCCTCCTCGGCGGCGGCCGCGCGCTCCCGCAATGCCCGCAGCAGCCGGTCCTGCTGCCCTCCGGCGGTACCGGCCAGCCCCGGCAGCACGACCGTGGTGACGGCGAACACCGCACCCAGCGCAAGGCCGAAGAGCCTGCTGCCCATCTCCAGCTCGGGGGTGAACGCCGCGCAGGTCAGCATCGTCAGGGCGGCCGCCCCGAGCAGCACCCCGATCCGCCGCCGCGGTGTTCTCGTCTGCCGGGCCGCGGTGTAGGCAGCCACCGCGGTCAGCAGCGCCACGGCGGGCACCACCCCCATCAGCGCGGCCAGCCCGGCCACACAAGCCACCGGGAACCGGCGCCGCACCAGCACCAGTGCGATGCCGATGAGTCCCAGGGCCGACGCGCCGCCCTCCAGCCTGCCGTCGATCGTCGACACGCCCTCGTGGACGAGCAGCACCAGGGCCCCGGCCAGGAGCGCCTCGCCCGCCGCCCGCCACAGCAGCCACCGCCCTTGCTCCCCGGGCCCCGCAAAGAAGCTTCGGGTAGGACGGTTTTCGGCCACAGGTGGGGTGCTGGACGACATAACGCCGATTATCGGAGGCCTCGCATGAGGTTCCCCTGCTCCTTGAGGGCGAGCCGCCTCTGACCAAAGACAGAGGCCCTACGAAAGAGAGAGCCCTGGCGAGAGGCAGAGGAACGGGTACGGGAAGGGTGGGCTGGGGTGGGGGTGGGGTCAAAGGAATGGGGGGTGGGGGAACTTCCGCACCCCCTCCTGGGCTGCCAGCCGCGTCCTGTGCTGTCAGCCGCGTCCGGTGAACTTCTGTCCGACGCCGAGCCCGCGCAGGTTGGCGAGGACCTGGGGGTCCTGGGCGTCGAGCCAGTCGCACAGCTGGCGGAAGGAGACCATCCGGACGTCCTCGTGCTTCTCGTCGGCGATGTGCTTGAACGCCTCCTCGACGGCGTCCATGTAGATGCCGCCGTTCCACTGCTCGAAGTGGTTGCCTATGAAGAAGGGGGCCCGGTTCGTGTCGTACGCCCGCTGGAAGCCGGCTATGTAGGCGTCGGCGGCCTGCTTGCGCCAGCCCGGGTAGTTGGCGGGCGGGGCCTTGGTGGAGGCTTGCGACTGGTTGGCCATGATGTTGTAGTCCATCGAGAGCACCTCGAAGGAGTGGCCGGGGAACGGCATCTGCTGGAGCGGGAAGTCCCACAGGCCCTGCTTCTTGGTGGGCCAGACCTGGAGGCCGCCGGGCGAGCTGGCGTCGTAGCGCCAGCCGCGCTTGCGCGCCGTCGGCAGCAGGTTGCCCTGGCCCAGCAGACAGGGCGTACGGGCGCCGACGAGTTCCTTGCTGTAGTCGAAGGGCAGCGGTTCGAGGTCGGTGAAGCCGGTGTTGGTCCGCCACTTGGTGACGAAGTCCATGGCCTGCTCGATCTCGGAGTCCCACTGCGCCGGGGTCCAGTGGGCGACCGAGCCGCTGCCGGTGCCGCAGAAGTGGCCGTTGAAGTGGGTGCCTATCTCGTGGCCTTCCAGCCAGGCCGCGCGCAGGTTCTTCAGCGTCTCCCTGATGTGGTCATCGGTGAGATAGGGGATGTCGGAGGCGCCGACGCCATTGTTCGGCGGCCGGTACAGCCGCTTCTTCGACTCCGGCAGCAGATACAGCCCGGAGAGGAAGAAGGTCATCGAGGCATTGTGGTCGCGGGCCAGCTTGCGGAACCGCGGGAAGAGGCCATTTCCTACCTCGCCCGCCCCGTCCCAGGAGAACACCACGAACTGGGGCGGCTTCTGGCCGGGCGCCAGCCGCTCCGGCTTGGGCGGCTGCTTCGGCTGCTTTCCGGTGTACGCGGTCGAGCCGTCGCCGATCGGCTTGCTCTTCGCCGTCTTTCCGGGCTCGGTCCCGACCTTGCCGGATTCCGACGAACCCGGGGAGGAACAGCCGGCGACGGACAGTGCCGCCGCCGCTCCCACCCCGAGTCCGAGCATTCCCCGCCGACTGACATCACGCATAACGGTCCTCATCGCATTTATCGCCCTGAAGTGCCCCACTGGACGTCCAGAGAGAGGGGCTGGTGGACGCTGGGGTTCCGTTACGGCGGCGAAACTCACAAGGTGGACCGAGCGGCCACGGAGGGTCGTTGCCCGGTCACCGATGAGCCGGAATCGACGCAGGTCACATCCACTTCGGGGTGCGGGGTGCGGGGTGCGGGGTGCGGGGTGCGGGGTTGCGTGGGTGCGGCGTGGGTGTAGTGGCACGGTGTACACGGGCAGCGGGCAGCGCGCCGCATGAGACTGCGCAGCGGCCGGCGTCGTCAGCCGGTGTCCCTCCCCGCCGCCGTCCGCCCCACCGTCAGGGCGAGCCTGCGTACCCTGCGCCAATTCATCGGCGGCTTCGCGCGCGGCGTGCCGGGACGGTTGCTGGGCAGTCGTACGCGCAGGGCGCCCGGTTCGATCCAGCAGCGTACGGGGGTGGGCACGGTCAGGGCCTCGCCGTCGACACCGACCGGGATGACGGGGGCATCGGCGTTGACGACCACCTCTTGGACGGTGAGCGAGGTCAGCCCCGGCCCATGGCTGCCGCGCAGCATCGAGGCCGCCTGGACCGCGTTGTCGACCGTCACACCGAGCACTCCCAGGACGCCGGAGTCCAGCCGTTCCCGGTACCCCAGTCCCGCGGGATCTCCCATCCGGTAGGGGTTGTTGCTCACCAGGACGGCTTGGGGCGCGTCGACGGTCACATCGCCGGTCCGCACCTGGAGGCGCGGGCCGCTGTGGTGGGTCAGCAGGTCCGGCAACATCTGAAGGGTGGTACGGGCTTTGTCGTCGCGATAGGCCGGGCTTTGCACCACGGTCGCGTACGCGCCGAAGGAGGCGTTGTTGACGAAGACGCGCCCCCGGCCTTCCGCCGCGGGCTGCCCCACGTCGATGAAGCCCAGGTCTATGCGCAGCTCGACCCCGTCGGTGAGCGCCTCAAGACAGGCCGAGGGATCCTCCCGGTCGAGGCCGAGGTCCATGGCGAAATGGTTGCGGGTTCCGGCGCAGATGACGACGAACGGAACGTCGCGCGCCGCCGCTACGGCCGCGACCAGAGCCTGCGTACCGTCGCCGCCCGCGACACCGAGCAGATCGGCGCCGTCGTCGACGGCCCGCCGCGCCAGCTCTGCCACGTCCTGCGGCTGCGCGGGATCCAGCTCGACGACCTCGGCGCCGAGCGCCCTGGCCTGGTCCGCCAGCTGGAATCGGCCGACCTTCCCGCCGCCCGAGCGCGGATTCATGATGAGGAAGGGGCGTCTCGGAGGAGCGACCGGGCGTTCCGGCTGGGGCGCCGGTTCGGTCTTCTGTGGCACCAGTGCCGTTCTGCCCGTGAAGACCGCAAGCGTCCACAGGGCGAGCGAGACGAGCACTACCCACAGCAGCCCGGCAACCGCGTAGAGCACCAGAACGACGACCGGTGTGGCGGTCGCCAGCAGGAAAGCGAGCACCCTGATCACACCCGTGCGCGCGAGCACCCACCACAGTCCGGCCGCCGTGGCGGCCAGCCCGGCCAGCCCCACGCCCACCAGCACGATGCTCCGCAGCCCGGCGAACACCAGCAGGACCAGCAGCGCCGCCGTCCCCGCCGCCAGCGCCAGACGTGCGGCCCATCGCCTGTCCACGCGCATCCGCCTCCCGCCGGTTCCGCTGCCGCTCCCTCCTCCATTGCACAGGTGCGGGCGGCGGAGCGCATCACCTGGCGCGGGCGGGCGCTCCCCGGGACTCGGTGCCAGGGCCTGCCGGCCCGCGCTCGGCCTCGGCACGGCACGGCACGGTCGGACAGCCAGGACTCACATCCAGGGCTCACATCCAGGGCTCGCGTCACCACGGTGCGCCCGCGTGCATGATGGTGCCCTCCTGACTCATTCATTGCGGCGAAAGGGCGTGTGGCGCAGATGCGGTGGAATCGGCGGAGGCAAGCGAACGGCACGGCATCGTTACCCGTCATAGCCTTCCTGACGCTTTCCCTGGGTGCCGCCTGCGTGGTCGGGGCCCAGGCCCAGCCGGCGGTCGCGAGCGGGTCCCTCCCTGCCGGGGCCGGCGCGGCGGGGGCCGTGGAGGCCGCCGGACCGGTGACGCCTCCGGCCCGTACACCGGGGCCCGGCACACCCACGACCGCGCACCTCAGGATCAGCGAGGGGCAGGTCGGCGAGGTCGGGCCCGGTGGAACCCTCATCTACCCGAGCGTGACCAGCTGTCTGACGGTGACCGTCCGGCTCCAGGACGGCGGAAAGGTGGGCGCGCACGCCAGCTTGTTCCAGGTGCCGGGGGAGTACCGGTCGGACCGGATCCTCGCTGCGGTCAAGCAGCGGATCGGGGCGCGGGAGGTCCGCGCGGTGGAGGTCAGAGGCGCCGTCGGTGCCTGGCATCCGAGCTACTTCACCAAGGCGATCGAGAGTTACGCAGAGGGCGAGCAGGTGCCCGTACCCACTGAGCCCGACCCGGGCGGCCTGGCCAGGGTGGTGGCGGACGCACTCGGGGAGCCGCGGGGAAAGGTGACCGTCGAGGATCTGCCCGACGGCGACCAAACGGTGGACTGAGCCGGGCGGCCTCCGCCGCGCACCAGGCGCAGAGGACGCCGACGGCTCACTTCCCAGCGGGTGACGGGGCGGCCAGCAGCCGGGCGGCACCGACCTGGTGCAGATGCACGACGATGTCGTGCGACCGCGCGAGCGCGATCTGGAACTCCGTCCCGGGCCCGGGGTACTCCGTGCCGATGCTCCTGGTGGTACGTGCCGTGGCAAGCCAGGCGCGGGCCGCGGGCGGGGCGGTGCGCAGGTCCAGGACGTAGTCGCGGTGGCGCACCCGGTCAAGGGTGTACTCATTGCTGCCGGGTTTCGCGGGACCCACGGTGTGGGCCCGCACCCGTCCGTCGGCTCCGGTGGCGTTGAACGAGCCCCGGTCGAAGGTCATGCTGATGCTCACATAGCGTGCGCCCAACTTGCCGCGCAGGAAGCTGCCTTGGACCTTGGGGTAGTGCTTCGGGTCGTAGGTCCGCAGCGCGACATGACCGTCATGAGCCGACAGCATCACCTTGTCCCCGGTGTGCTGCTGCCACCAGGCCACGTTGTCCGCCATGACCGCGTCGCGGTAGCGCATGCCCGCCGCGGCCTGCTGTGGGTCGTCGAAGTCGAAGGCGTACCCCCGGGCCGTCTGGTCGATGGCGGTGGCGTGCTGTACGGCCCAGGCATGCGCCTCCCCTGCCTCCCTCGCGGTCCCGGCGCCGGGCCGCTGCCGCTTGAGCAGGTCCAGCGCGCGCCCGGTCCTGTCGGCTATCTCCTTCCGCTCGGCCAGCGGCCGCTTCAGATAGCCGTTCACATGGGCGTCGACGCCGGTCGTGGGCCGCAGACCGCGGTAGAGCTCGGCGAAGCGCGGGAGCAGCGTCGGATGCGCCTTGGCCACATGGCCGGTCACCCGGTCATAGAGTTCCGGACCGGCGTACCCGAAGTCATCGCCCATGAACTGGACCGGATCGTGCGGATGCCGGCTGTTGTAACTGCGCATCCATGTCAGCAGGTTCAGGTAATCGGTGTTGTTCCACCAGGAGTAGATGCTCTGGAACTCCTCGCGCATGATCCGCCGTGGATCGCCCTTGCCGTGCAGCACATAGTCGTTGAGCCGCAGTCCGGTGCTCCAGCTTCCCTCCAGTGCGAAGCTGCGGAAGCCCTTCTCCTCCACGAGGTAGCGGAAGACCCGGTGCTTCATGGCGAAGAATTCATGCGAACTGTGGGTGGCCTCGCCCAGGCCCACCACCCGTGCGTCCTTCACCATGCGGCCGACCGGACGCAGATCGTCCATGTTCCCCTGGGGCTCGGTGGTGCGCAGCGGGTGCGCGTCGCGTTCCAGGGCGGGGACCGGCGACTCTGCCGGGGACGGGGGAGCGGCGGCGACCACCGTGCCGAGCGAAAGGAGCAATGCGAGGAGGGCCGACCTGTGTTGTCTCATGCCACAAGACTTCCTGTCGGCGGGCACGGCGACCATACGCCCCACCCCCCAACCGTCGGTGGGGCTGCCCCCACCGACCGGCTTCCGGTTTGCCCGTCCATAGCTGGCGAATTCGGTTCGTCTCCGAGGCGGGGGCGTGCAACGATCGTGATCATGAGCAAGATGGGGGAGACACCGATCGGCGTCACGCTGATCGGGGAGGGCAGCGCGCCCGGTGCGGTCGCGGCGGTCACCGGCGGACGGGTTGCGGTCGATACGGGTGACCGGGTTGAGGTGTACGAGCAGCGGGCGTTCCTCGCCGGCGCGCGCTCTGTGTCGTATGGCCTGCCTCTCCCTCCGCAGGCCAAGGCGACCTTGGCGCCCGACGGCGGCTTCATCGTGGCCGAGGGCGCGGCGGTCCGTGCCGTGGACGCCGATGGCAGCACCAGATGGCGGCTGCCGCATGACCCCTGGCACGGCGGGAACCGAGCGCCCCGAGCGCCCGGCTTCCCGGCGGTCAGCCCGGACGGCAAGCTGGTCAGCGTACTCACCCCGACCCTCGTCGAAGACGACTCCCGGGCGGTACTGGTCTACGACGAGCCGCACTGCAGCTACGGACGCGACACGTTGCTCATCCTCGACGCGGCGTCCGGCGCGATCCGCGGACGCCGACCGGTCGCTTCCGTCGCCTCCGGCCTGACCCAGCATTGGCATCCCGATGGCGCGACTCTCGTCGTGTCGTGCTGGACGGCTTGGTACAGCTGGTCGACCTGGTGGCTTGATCCGCATACCGACGATATGGCTGTCCGCGGGGGAACGACGATGCGGGAGGTGAGGGGCTCGCTGCCCGCGTCGGCTCAGGTGCTGACGATACGGCGCGCCGAGAGCATCGCCTACCAGGACGACCGCGACGAACTCGCTCTGCACGATGCGACCACGGGCGACCAGGTTGCGCTGTTCGACCTCGAGGAGCTCGGCGCCGACCCTGACTCCGACGAGTTCGACGACGCTTACGTGCTCGATTCGGAGCATGTGCTGGTCACGGGCAAGGTGTACCTGCAGGGACGTCCCCCGGAGATCCACCATTGGCTGTTCGCGGCCGTGACACTCCAACCACTCGGCCGGCTGCAATACCCGGGATCGGTCAGCAGGGACGTGACCCCGCTCGGCGACGGCACCTGGCTCACCCGGGACGGCGGGCAACTCCGCCACTGGGCACTCGCCTGACAGCCGTACAGGCGGTGTGGGTGTGCACCGGCCGGCCAGGGGCGGGGGACTCCCGTCAGCCGCACTGCCAGGTGAACATCGCGCGGTCGAAGCGTCGTTCGGCCAGGTCTTCGGGGCGTATGAGCCAGTAGAGGGCACCGCAGTCGCCCCACATCATGTCCGCATCGTCATCGGAATCGATCTGAGCGAGCAGCACCCAGCGGAGGGCCTCCTCCTTGATGCGGGGGTCGTCCCAGGGCGGGCTGCCCAGGGCGCCCCGGGCGACCTCGGTCTCCACCTCGTCCTGCACCGGGTGCGCATGGCCACCGATGCGGTGCTCCGTGCCTTCGAAGTGGTCCCACAGGGCCTCCTGGAAGTCGTCGTCCCACACCGGATGGTCGTCCGGCATCGGCGCGAACTCCCGGTAGACCACCGGGTGCCAGAGGTACGGCGCCGTCGTCTCCACACGCGCCGTCAGCGGGACCTCCGGGTACGGCTGCATCGTCTCCGGCGCCGTCCGCTCGGCGACGGCGACCCCCGCAGGGACGTACAGCACGCGCGCTCCCGCCCAGCTGTCGGGCTCATCGGGCGCAACCACTGCACAGCCGTCGTCCAATTGCCCGTCGAAGTAGAAGAAGGCCAGCGTGCCGTCTGCGGGCATGGTGATGTCGAGGGCGGCAGAGGGGAGCGCGGCACAGTCGAGCGAAGCGACGAAGGAGAGCGGACCATGCCCCTCCCACACCGGCCACTCCTCGTTCTCCGGCAGCTCCGGCAGACCGCCGAGCCGGCCGACGACCGGAGCCGTACCCGTGGCCTTCTCCAAGCGCAGCCCCGGCCGCAGCAGGCCGATCCAGCGCTCGGCGATCTCGTGGGGCAGGTGCTCGCGGGCGAGTGTGTGCAGCGTGTCGGCAGTGCTCTGTGTCATGAGAACGATGATGCACGGGACCACTGACAACGAGCCGTCCCCCGGGGTGTCTTCCCGATCTCCGTCGGCCGGGGAGAAACCCCCTAGGCGTCGTCCGCGCCGTCGTCGGGGACCCAGCGCAGCACATCGCCGGGCTGACAGTCGAGTGTGCGGCAGATCGCGTCAAGTGTCGTGAACCGCACCGCCTTCGCACGACCGTTCTTCAGCACGGCGATATTGGCAGGAGTGATGCCGACCGCATCGGCGAACTCGCCCACCGACAGGCCGCGTTTGGCGAGCTGGAGGTCGAGGTCGACGATGATCGCCATCAGACCACCTCGGCGATCTCGGTCTGCAACTCCGTCGCCTTGTGCAAGAGGCTTCGCATGATGACGATGAGCATCACGAACGAGGCCCCTACGCCGACACTCGCGGTCGCGGCGGCCAGTGCGCCGAGGACCTCCATGCCGTCGTCGGGTGAGGGGATGTCGGTGAGGGCCAGATGCCCGGTGATCCCGATCGCCAGCAGCGTCGCCACGATCGATGACCCGATGATGGTGTCGACCCACCGGAAGGCCCTCGGGGTGAAGATCGCATCACGTTCGACCATGGTGAGCAGCATCCACACTGCGGCGAGCGCGACTTGGACACAGGCGATCCCGACGATCGCCACCGTCACGTAGGGCGCGGCGAAGGGGGCGTAGGGAGGGAAGTGGTCGACTTCATCAGCTGCCGTCGTCGGAATGACCACGATCTGACCGAAGAGGCCGAACAAGATCACTGCGACGATGCCAGCCCGGAGTGCGGCGATGAACAAACGATGCATGTATCGATTATCGATTGGTTTCGATCGAAAATCAATCGATCCGCCCCGACGGTCGGTCCCTGGCGTGCTCCGGGGGCCTGGGCGGGAGCTGCCGGAGTAGCGCGAACGGGCCGTGGCCCCGCGTCAGGGAGAGGGACGCAGCGCCCGGACTCAGTGCTCTGTGGTGGCCTCGGTCATGCCCAACCCATCTCGGTGTAGAGGCGCCCCGCCCGGATTCCGTCGATCGCGGCGCGGGTGTAGGGCACGAGCGGCTCCGGGAGCGCCTCCGGCCGCCACCAGCACCAGTTGACGCACTTGTCGGGCTCGAGAATCTCCGGCGTGCCCGTCCAGCGCCGGGCGCGGAAGACCATCTGCATGCGTGGCTGTGTGCCGGGCGCGTCGACGAGATGGACGGCGTGCACATACTCGACGTCGCCGGGGTCGATCAGCAGGCCAGCTTCCTCCAGGGCTTCTCGGACGAGGCAGGCGACGGCGGACTCCTGTTCGCAGTGGCCGGCCAGGAAGTGCCATGTCTCCCCCGCGTAGGCGGAGTCGGGGTGGCGTAGCCCGAGCAGGACCTCGCCATGGGCGTTCTCCAGGTAGAGATGGACGCCGATGACGTTCAACACGGCTTTCCCGTCCGAGGACGGCGCCGATGGGTCGCGCGGGTGCGGAGTCCGGCGGGCGGTGGTGACAGCGCCGGTTACCGTCGCCGGCGCAGCGGATCCGTAGTGGCCGGCGTGGAGCAGCTCGGCGTGGCGGCGAACCAGCTCGCGGGTCGTAGGGGCCATCCTCAGGCGCGGCAAGACCTCCGGCCGGAACCAGTGCAGCATGACGCCTTCGGTCAAGTTCAAGGCCGTGGGGTCACCGGCCCAGTGACCGGCGAAGATCTGGATGGGGACGCTCGTGCCGTCGCTGCCCTTGGCCTCCTCCACCGTGAAGGGCACGAGGTCGGGGACGTCGAGGCCCGCCTCCTCTCGCAGTTCGCGCCGGATCGTGTCCTCCAGGGAGCGGTCGCCCGGTTCACGGCCGCCGCCTAGCAGGGACCACGATCCCGGCTCCCAGATACCGGGAATCTCGTCCCGAAGGTGCAGCAGGTACTCGCCGGCCCCGTTGTAGATCAGCGCCGATGCGTTCGCCCGCCGGAGCTCTGGCGGCAGTGCAGAGCCGAGCTGTGACGTCTCGTCGTTCACTGGTGCACCGTCCCGGGTTCGGAGTCGGATACGCGCATGCGGCCTGGTGGCCGGCTGGCGCGGTCACGAGCACAGGTGCCCTGAAGAACGGTCCGTTCCCCTCCCCGTAACGGGTGGTGAGGGCCAGAGGCCGTGGAGGCATTTTCCGTTAGGCAGTGTCTCTCCGGTCATGAGCAGCCCAGATGAGGAGGCCGGCCGACATTACTGAGATTGGCGTGTGCGGGTCAGAGAAAGTGCCCGCTGGCGAGGTAGGGCGCCGGAACAGGCATGCCCCGGACAGCGATATAGCCTTTCTGGCCGATGCCGAGACGTGCGGCCAGGCCGACATCGATCGCCCACTCGTTGGGGCTGGTGATGCAGTTGACCAAGGTTGTTCCCTGTGACGAGGCCAGGGCTTCCCACAACAGTTTCTGCGCGGTCTCCGGGTCCGAGGCGGCCAGCAGTGACGCCCGTCCCCGGTCGTCGAAGTAGGCATATCCCGGCCTCGCTCTGTCCCGGCATACGACCAGCCGCAGGGTGTCGAGCATGTAGCCGTGGTCCGGGCCGTGGCCCGCAACACGCAGGTCCTGGTCCAGCTGGTCCATCCACTCGAAGTCGTCAGCTTGGCCCTCCTGGAGACCGTCGACCATGGGGAGCGTGGACCGGTCCACGGTGCCGACCATCCGCATCTGCGGATGGAGCGAGAAGTCCGCCATCCGATACCGACGTGTGGCACCGGGGTGGACACTGGACGAGAAGATGCCAGGGCGCCCGTCAGCGTGGGCGAGGGCGGCGTCCAACAGTCGTTTGCCGATGCCCTGTCCTTGATAACTGGGCAGCACCCCATACGTGGCGAGGAACCACAGACCTCCGCGGTTCTGCGAGAAGGCGAACCCCACTGCTCTGCCGGCGCCGGCTTCCTCGTCAGCCGCGACCCAGCACCCGCCCGGATCAACGCTCAGGTAGAAGCGCATCCGGTCGATCCACTGCTTCGAGGCCGCCGCCGACCGCGGCTCGGCCTCCGGATCGCTGACCCGTCTGGTAGTTCGCTCTGCCTCGAAGAACGTCACCGCTGAAGCTCGCTCCGCCGAAGGGAGATCGTCCTCTTGCATCGGCCTGACCTGCACAGAGTCCATCATTTCAGCGTAGGGATTGGCCAGGCCAGGACGCATTCGATTTTCCAGCTGGGAGTATCTGCTCGATCAGCTAACTCGTTGTTCAGTGCATGCTCAGCAGGGGTGACCTGACCGACAAGGAATGGAAAGTGCTGGAGCCGCTGCTGCCCGAGGGTAATAACCGGTACGGCCGGTGGCGGGACCACCGGCAGCTGATCTATGGGATCAGTCACCGGCTCAGCAACGGCTGTCAGTGGCGCAAGCTGCCCGAACGCTTCGGCCCCTGCCAGACCGTCCACAAGCGGCACTTGCTGTGGTCGGCCGACGGGACTTGGGAGAGGCTGCTCAGACACGTCCAGGCCATAGCCGACGCCGCAGGCGATATCGACTGGGATATCAATGTCGACTCCACCTCGATTCGCGCCCACCAGCATGCCGCCGGGGCACGCTTCGCCGGCGGGTGACCGCGGCGACGAACAAGGTCGAGTCGTTCAACCGGTTCTCCCAGCGGGTCGGCTTCGGCAACCAGGGCGTCCTCGCCGACAACGACCCCATCGAGCAGGAGAAGGCGATGAAGTTCAACGCTCTGCTCACCAACGCGGTCATTTTTCACAACGCCCTGGACATCGCGGAGATCGTCCGCCAGCTCCTGGAGGAGGACTGGGAGATCGACCCGGAGGACCTGGCCCACATCTCGCCGTACCTGACCGAGCACATCCGCCGCTTCGGCGAGTACTCCACCCACGAACTCGGACTTCAACCCGAGGCGTACGACCCGCACCTGGACGTCGACTTCAGCCCGCTGCGCGACGACGACCCGCCAGCCCCGGACGGCTACGGCCAAGCGGCCTGATCAGGCGAAGTCGGGCGGCGAGCTGTCAGGGATGTCGGCCATGGCTCGGTCACGAACTCTCGCTGGCGGAACTCGGACGGACTGGCCTCCTGCGAGCTCGTCGAGGAGCTTTCGCAGCCTGTCCCTCTCGGACTCGATCGCCGAGAGGCAGCGTGGGCCAGCTCGATGCTGATGGCGCCGTGCAAGTGGACATCGACGCCGTCCCGGTGCGCGACGGGGATGCCGCGCAGGGCGCGGGCGAGCTGGACGACGGTGGCGAAGACGGGTAGGTGCCGGTCCATTCAGTCGTGGGCGGTCCGGCCGGAGTCACCTCCTGTGCCTCCGGCCGGACCGGCCTGTTCTTCGGCCTGGGGGCTAGCCCCGGGGCCCGAATGCTACCGGTCACCGTGTGTAGAGCTGTGCGATGGCTGGTCGCGCTCGCACCCGGCGCCACGGACGAGCCACGGGTAGGCGCGGACGTGAGCGGCGGCCTCTGTCGAGCGTCTCTGTGGATGAGGGCCGGATGTGAGGGCCCGGCTAAGCTTCGCTCCGCTTCTTCAGGCGGCTGCCGCGTGGAAGGGTGACGGACATGATGTCGCTGGGGGCGTCCAGTGCGATGCGGTGCCATCGCCCGCGCGGGACGATGACCGCCGTTCCCGCCGCCAGCTTGATCTCCTCCTCCTTCTCGCCCGGCTGCTGCGGGCGGAAGCAGAGACGTATCCCGCCGCTGAGGCAGGACACGACTTCGTCCGCGGCGGAGTGGACTTCCCAGTGGTCGGCGTGGACGTCGGCGTCGGTCTCCACATGGAAGGTCATCAACTGCCAGCCGTCCCGCTCGGGGTCGAACACGGGTTGTGCGGCGCGCACCTGGCCGCCTTGGTCAAGGTGGATGAAGGAGGCGAAGAGATCGATCGGGGCAACGGTCATGCCGACACATCCATTCTGCGGTCATCGTTCATCTGGTCAGGTGTAGGGCTTGGGGCCAGCCTGGTTGGCCCGGCCGCCTACGAGGCCAGGGCTCGGCGAGCTGCCGCTGCGACACCTCAGCGGACAGGACCGCCTGCGAGCCGTGGAACGTGCCGGGCCACTGGTGCAGCCCGACCGGGACGCCCGCCTGCAGCAGACGCAGTGCGTAGTCGATGCCTTCGTCGCGCAGCGGGGCGAACTCTGCGGTGGCGATGTAGGCCGGTGGCAGGCTGGACAGATCGGCGGCCGGGCCGCGGCCTCCCCAGCCCGGTCAGCGGTACATCGCCACGCGGTACAGAGCCGCAAGCGCGTCGTCGATGGGATGGGGCTGCGGCTTGCCGGAGGAGTCGAACCCGTTCCACCTCTGCAGGTTCACCGCGACCGCCATCTGCCGCTTGCCGTCGGCACGGGTCATGGCCAGCGCTCCACCACCCCAGACCGTGCCACCATGGCCCCAGAAGATGCCCTGCCCGGGACCCTCCATCGGGTACAGGCCGAGGCCGTAGTCGATCGTCTTTCCCTCCTGGGAGACGACCGGGACAGTGCGTTGCATCTGCGCCAGCGACGACGGACTGACGATCTCCCCGGCCAGCAGCATGCCGAAGAAGCGATTGAGGTCGGTGACGGTCGATATCAGCGAGGCAGAAGGGCCCGCGTATGACATGTCGAAGACGCTGTAGTCGCGCGGCGGGTCGATCATGCCGAACCATGCCTCGTAGAGCTGCGAGTGCGGGCCTTCGACGTACGGGCCGGCGGGGAATCCGGTGTCCCGGAGCCCGGCGTGCTCGATGACGTTCCGGGTGATGCATAACTCGGCCGTTGTGCCGCTCACCTCTTCCAGGAGTTGGGCGAGGAGCAGGTAGTTGGTGTTGGAGTACACCCCCGGAGTGCCGCCCGGGGTGCCGACGGCAGGTGCGGTGACCCCCATCTCGATCAGTTCGGCGGGGTCGAACCGCGTATGCCGGTGATCGTCCAGGCTCTGCGGCCTGGTATCCGCGGCGACGGGGAACGCCTTGAGGGAGGGGTAGGCGTACGGGAGGTACTCGGCGAGGCCGCTGGTGTGGTTGATCAGCATCCGGACCGTGATCGCGTCACCGCGTTCTCCGGGAACCAGCTTCGGAAGGTACCGGCCGATCGGTGTGTCGAGACCGATCTGACCGCTCTCGACCTGTTGCAGGACCGCTGCGGCGGTGAAGGTCTTGGTGATGCTGCCGACTCGGTGCCGCATGTCGGCGGTGACGGGACGGCCGGTGGCGACATCGGCGACCCCGGCGGCACCGCGCCAGACCTGGTCACCGTCTCGCACCTCGGCGAACAGGCCCGGTAGCCCGGCGCGGTGGACGTCTTCGAGGGCTGCGTTCAGCGCCGCGGAATCCAGTGGGCTCTTCACGTCATGCGTCCTTTCGTGTTCCCCGGGGTGAGCTCCGCATCGGTCGCTGACCCGGACAACAGGGCACGAGTGGCATGCCGGCCCGCCCGGCATACTCATGTCCTCATTATGCACGCGGCGCGTGCATCGCCAAGTGCATAGGTTAGACTGAGTCCGACGAGAGGGGCGAAATGACAGGTCGAAAGCGTTGGTCGACCGAGGAAATCCTGGATGTAGCAGTGGAGTTGCTGCGCACAGGCGACACAGAGTCGTTCAGCGTGCGCAAGCTCGCCGCGACCCTTGGGACCGATTCCTCCAGCCTCTACCGGCACTTCCGCAGCAAGACGGAACTGCTGCGTGCGGTCGCCGACCGGATCCTCCTGGCTTCCATGGACGGCTACCGCCCCGAGGGCGACTGGAAGCAGCGCATCACCGCCCTGGCCCTGCGCGTGAGGGAGGCGTTCGGCCGGCAGCCCCAGCTCGCCGCGGTCTGGGGACGGTACGCGTCAGGCGGCGCCGGTTCCCGGCTGGTCGTGGAAGAGGTGCTGCAGGCCCTGCGTGCGTCGGGACTGCCCGACGAGGAGATCCCGGCGCGCTACCACCGGCTCGCGGTCCTCATCGCCGCGCTGATCGCCTCCGAGGCCGGAGTCAGCACCATCACTTCGGAAGAGTACGAACAGGGCATGGAGCTCTTCCGTGTCACGGTACTCGGCGCCGACCCCGAACGCTTCCCCGCCCTGGCCTCCTTCGCCCGCGACGTCCGCCCCCTGGGGGTGGATCGCCGCGCCGCGTTCGAAGAGATCCTCGCCGCCCACCTCGCCCACATCGAGGCCGCAATCTGCCCGAGCTAGCCGATCGGCTCGTGAGTGTCGGCAAACGATCCTTTGAAGACAGGGCGGCAGCGTGCCCAATGAACCCGTGTGATCCGGGGGTTCGCGGCGGCTCGAATCAAATCAGATCCGACGGTGATTGATGACAGGGTTTGACGACGGATGGGGTCCATTCCTCCGTACGAAAGGGGCCCCTCGGTGGCGAACCTGATCTACAAGCGTGTCTCGACCGACCAGCAGTCGACCGCCCGGCAGAACCTCGTCCTGGGCGAGGCCGGGATCGAGGACCCGATCGTCTTCGAGGAAGAGGCCGGCACCTCCAGCCGCTGCTCGGGCTCGATGCGGTCGGCGGCCGCCGGTATGTCTTCGCCCTCGCGGAGCCGCCCCATGGGTTCGTTGGTCAGGGACCGATCCCGCGAAGACCGATATCACGGCACAACACACAAGTGAAGAAGGTGAGGCGGCCTGCCCTGGATGCGGGACCCAGATCGCGGGCACCGGGTGGCACAGCACACGACGCCGGGAGGGCGGCCGCCGGGGGCCAGCGCCTTCTGGGGCATCGCCATCAAAGCCGCAGCCCAGGCGTCACTCTCGCCGAAAGGTGACACTGCGCGGGCCGTCGCCGGGACCACGTGCGGAGTCGTGAGGGCGGTCGGCGCAAGGCCTCTCCGAGGTGCCATCCGGTCCCTGCTGTCCGGAACCGTATGCGGTTTCGGTGAGCAGTAGGGCGATGTCGTCGGCCCGGTACGAGGAGCGCCGGGCGTTGTGCAGCAGCCGGCCGGCGAGTTCGTCCAGTGAGTCCGAGCGGGCGTGTGCCAGGGAGGCGCGGAGGCGGTCGATTCCCACGTCGATGTCGGCCCCGGGTTCCTCGACCAGGCCGTCCGTGTAGAGGGCGAGGACGGATCCCGGCGGGAGGGCGATCCGGGTTCCGGGGTAGGCGCTTGCGCGTTCCACGCCGAGGAGGGGGCCGACGTCGAGGTCAAGGACATCGGTCGTCCCGTCGGGGCGGCGGAGCAGGGGTGGGGGGTGCCCGGCGGTGACGGCCTGGGCGTGGTGGGTGCGGGGTTCGAGGTGGATGCAGCAGCAGCTGGCCAGCAGCCCGGAGTCGAGGTCGATGAGGGTGCGGTTCACGCCCGCCATCACCTCGCCCGGTGTATGACCCACGGCCGTGAAGGACCGTACCGCGCTGCGTAGTTGGGCCATGGTGGCCGCGGCGGCGATGCTGTGCCCCTGCACGTCTCCGATGATGAGCGAGACCCCGTTGGTTGTGGGGATGACGTCGTACCAGTCGCCGCCGATGTCCATGCCACTGGTGCCGGGCAGATAGCGCGCAACGGTGCGGATGCCCGGGATGGCCGGCAGTCGGTGCGGCAGGAGCGCCTGCTGCAGGCCGCGCGCGATGGCGAACTCCGAGTCGTAGAGCTGTGCCCGTTCCAAGGCCTGGCCGATCAGCCCGGCGAGAGCGGTGAGGACGCCGCGGTCCCTCTCCGTGAACTGATGGGTCGTGTCGAAGCCCAGAACGCAGATGCCGACGGGGTGGCTGGAGGCGATCAAGGGCAGATACACCCAGGAGCTCACCTCGCCCGTGGGGATGTCCGGGTAGTCCTGGGAGAGGTCCTGCCGCGATTCGATGAAGAGCGGAGCGCCGGATGTGAGGGCCTCCGTACCGGGCAGCCGGGCGTGCAGCGGTGCGCCCTCCAGCCAGTCGAGGAAGTCTTCGTGGTGCCCGGTGTGAAAGAGCAGATGCATCGTTTTGTTGCGGACCACGTAGATCGCAAGCTGCTGGCCTCCGAACGCGGGTACTAGCTGGTCGGAGACGACTTCGCAGACTTCGCGGGTGGTGACCGCCTCGGTCAGCGCGCTGCCGAGCTGCAGGACGTGGTGCATGACGCCCAGGCGCGTCGGTGTGGCGGCAGTCGGCGACTCGGTGGAAGAGGCGGAGGAGGCGGAGGGCGTCGAGGTCGAGGGCGGCTGGCCGAGGGGCACCACGCGGCCCGTCACTCCATCCGCTTCCGGATGGAGGGAGAAGGCGAGCCAGCGGTCGGGCGAGGGACAGGCAAGGAAGGAGGCCGGCGCCTGCGCGATCATCGCCGACCGGTGGCGGGACTCGACATCGGGATCGGACAGCCAGGGCAGTACGTCCCAGAGGATCCGGCCCAGCAGCTCGTCGCCGGAGACGTCCAGCAACTGCAGAGCGCTGTGGTTGGCGTAGGTGACCCGCCCGTCAGGGGCGAGGGAGAACAGCCCGTCCCGCAGCCGTTCGACCGCCGCGAGGGCCGTGCTGCCGGCCCGGGCGTCGACGATCGCGCCGACCAGGTGGGTGCGTGGCTCCGCGTCGTCGGCTTCCGGTACGCGGCCCCACAGCTCGACCGTGCGGTACCCGTCGCCGCCGTACCTGTGATCCCGTATGCGCAGGCGTCGCGAAGTGGTCCGGCTCCCCGAAGCTGCCTCGCCGGCCCCGAACCGGAAGGCAGCAAGATCGCCCGGGTGGAGGGAGGCATGCAGGGTTTTGGCCTGTCCATCGAACGTACGAGGGTCGAGGCCGAAGATCGTGCAGAACTCGTCGTCCACGGAGATCATGCCGGAGA
This sequence comes from Streptomyces sp. G7(2002), assembly GCF_028870195.1. Lineage (NCBI taxonomy): Bacteria > Bacillati > Actinomycetota > Actinomycetes > Kitasatosporales > Streptomycetaceae > Streptomyces > Streptomyces sp. G7(2002). The sequence goes on along the minus strand of NZ_CP102609.1, from coordinate 646,803 downwards.
TGAGGTCCCAGTCGAACAGGCCGACCCGCACGGCCGGTGCCGAGGGAGCGGGGTTCTCGACAGGGATCGTTTCGGGGGCGCATTCAACTGGATCGCCGATACGGGTCCGTAGGGCGGCGAGAGAGGCCCCGAGCCGGTTGGCGATGGTCCGTACGTGGCGGCGCTGGGCCTTGGAAAGCCCTGCGCCGCCGGGTGACGCCGCCCAGATGATCGCCAGCGAACCGAAGGTCTCCCCACCTGCGCCCACCGGCACGGAGCAGGAGCCGAAGGCGTACGGCAGAGCCACCGCGAGCTGGGGATAGCGGCGCATGGTCTCCTCTGCGTCGGCCAGGTGGACCGTGCGCCCGGAGGTGTACGCCGTGGCGACCGGGATGGGACTGCTCACCGGAATGAGGCGCCAGCCACCGAGCAGGGAGGGCGGCACCCCGCAGGTCGCGGCGAGCACGATCGACCGGCGGTCGCGGGAGCGGAGAAAGACGCTCCCCGCGTACGCGCTGGTTCCTTCGACGGCTTCGACGACGGCTGCGGCGAGCAGCTCCTCGCGCTCCGCCGTGGTGCCGACGGTTATCCCGCGCATACCTCCAGTGTGCGCAGGTCGGGCCACCCGGCACAGGGCGGCAACTCAGCGAGAGGCGCCGATTACGGTTCGCAGGACCTGGATGTGTAACTGGCGGAGCACGCGACGGATAAGGAATTAGTCGAAGGGTTATCCCTGGGCGACTAATTCCATCGATCTCTGGTTGTCTCGCAATGGAATCGGTAGGATTTGGGTGGTGTGAGTGATCAACGGCGCTCGCATCGGTGACTACCTTGGCGGGGGAGGGGAGGAAGCCCGGGCTTTGCCCCCACCGGGCGGGACGCGCCCCGCGTCCCGCGCCCCGCTCCCCGTGTCGCCGCCGGGGCAACGCGCCTGCTGGGCAGGGACCTTCGTATCAGGGACCTTCGTATCAGGGATCGTCGCCTCAAGGGCCTCGTCTTCGGCACACGTTCCGGCCACCGGACCACACGTCACCCATCGACACCAACGTAAGGCCCCGCCATGAGCCATCCCACGCCCGGTCGGCCCCTGTCGCAGACGGACTGCACACGGCACCAGCGACTGCGAGAGCAAGGCAGCCTCGACCGGAGCGACCTCGACGCCATCCTCAAGGCCGGCTTCGTCTGTCACCTCGGAGTGACCGTCGACAGCAACCTGCTGGTCATACCCACCGTTTACGGCACGGACGGCGCCACGCTGTACTTCCATGGATCGGTAGCCAGCCGCAGCCTGGTCGCCTCACCCGACGCGAGCGTGTGTGTCACCGTGACGCACGTCGACGGCCTGGTCTTGGCCCGGTCCGTCTTCGAGCACGGGGTCAACTACCGCAGCGCCATGATCTTCGGCATTCCCCGGCTGGTCACGGACCCAGAGGAGAAGTGGACGGGCCTTCGTTGCCTCACCGAACAGGCGACCCCTGGCCAGTGGGACTACGCGCGGCAGCCCAGCCGCAAGGAACTCGCCGCCACTTCCTTGCTGGCACTCTCCCTCGACGAGGCATCCGTGAAGATCCGCACCGGTGCCCCGGACGACGGTGACACCCCCGACGCCGAACTCGGGCTGTGGGCCGGTGTCCTCCCCCTCCAAGCCCACTGGGGTGACCTGGAGCCCGATCCAGCCCTCTCCGCACACATCAAGACACCACCCCACCTCGCGAACCGCCAGGGTGTTTCCGCCTTCGGTAGCTGATGCTTGGCGGACTGTGCTTGAGGGCTGAGGGCTGAGGGCTGCGGGGGGGGGGGGGAGCATCGATGCCCGGCGACTCAGGCCTCGTTCCCTTGGCATCGATCCCCGGCACGCCGAGCGCCCATTCCGCGAGCTGGTTCCTCCGCAGACGTCCCCTTGGGGCGCCGGCCTCAGTCGTGGCTGCCCTGACCGCTCAGTCGAAAGTGCCGGCCAGGTAGGCGTTGCGGGTTCTGATGAGGTGGGGCATGTACCGGCTCAGGAGGATTCTGTCGACGAAACGTCCGACAGGCCCCAGCGGTGAGGCGAAGTCGATGACGTCTCTCATCACGGTGCCACCGTCGCCGTCCGGCTCGAAGTGGTGGGCGTGCCGCCATCGCTTGAAGGGCCCGGACTCCTGCTCGTCCACGAAACGTCGAGGCCGGTCGTATGCGGTGATGCGGGCCTTGAGCCGCCAGGTCAGACCGAAATGACGAGCCCGGAAGGTCACTGTGTCACCGAGAGCCAGCTCGCCCCGAGTCTTGCCACCCACCGCTCGCTCCGACGAAGCGGCCATGGAACGGGTGTGCGCCTGCACATCCAGGCATACCGCGAACACCTGGTCCGGGGGTGCGGCGACGGCTGTCACGACCTCAAAATTCGGCACGAGTTCATCGTAGGCATCGGGCAGTGGCTTCCTGCCACGGGGTCGTTGGTGTGGCGGATGTTGAGCGGGACGAGGATTGCGCCGAGGGGTGCCCGCCGCGTCGGACAGTGAGCGGCCCAGCGGCCCAGCGGCCCGGAGGTCGCGGCGCCTGCGGCGCAGCCATGACAGCAGCGGCGGCGACGTGATGGACTGGACTGCGATCCGGGGCCGCGCCCCGGGACAACTGGTGCTCGAATAAATGCTGGTGACGTGTCATCAGCTCCAAAGCGGTCGTCGGGCGCCGATATGCAAATGGGGGTGGCTGTGTCGGCGGACGAGCACGTATCGCGGGCGAATGATGCGGACGCGCGCACTTCGCAAGAGCCCGATCAGGACAGGCCGCGGGCGTCTCAGCCGTCGGCGGCTGAGGAGCCGGAGTTATCGCGCCCCTCGCTGTCCCCGCTGCGGGACCGTACGCACTGGGTGACGCTGGTCTTGCTGCCGCTCGTCGGAGCTGTCGGCTTCTGGGCCGTGCAGGGACTGTGGGAGTGGGCCTGGAGTGCCATCAGCGGCCCGCCCGGTCTCACTGCCTTCGCTTCGCGGACCGTCGGGGGAGAGCACCTATATCTCGACCCAACGGAGGCCACGGATCCCGCTTCCGTGTGCAAGCGAGGCATCCCCGTCACCGCAGCGGGCAAGCCCGCGAGCCTTCCCATCACGCTGCAGGCCAAGACGGACGAGGCCATTATGGTCATCGGGGTCGAGGTCAACGTCGTATCCAGTGAACCGCCACCGAAGGGCGGGGCGGTAGCCGAGCCGAAAGGCTGCCCGGCTGCCCTCAAGGGCCGTGCCTTCGACGTCGATCTCACCCGTATCCCGTCACCCGTGGTGCCGGCTGCCGGCAAGGCCGGCGGCCACCAGGCCACGGACCTTCCCTTCACCGTCACCGCCGACGATCCTGAGCAGTTGAACCTCCGGCTCAGCCCGGGCGGCAAGGACGTACGGTTCACCGTGAAGATTGAGTGGGTGGCCGATGGCAAATACGGCAGCGTGACACTCAACGGTGACGATCGGGATCGTGAGCGCGACGGCTTCCGCGTGATGGGTCGGCCGCACTCTCCCTCAACTCCCGAAGGCAATTGAAGAGCTCCTTGAACCGGCCCAGGCCCGTTTCGGTGCCGGCGGCGGTGCCATCGGGCTCGTCGGAGCTCGTCGGATCGACGCCGTCCGGTCCCTGGCGGAGCCGTATCAAGTGTGGGGAGGACTCCGGGGGCGGGGTGATAACCCCGAGGCGTCGCCCTGAGGGCAACCCTGACCACGTCCCGGTGCCTTCCCTGATTTCCGTCTCTGGCGGTGGTGAACCCGGGTGGCCCGCTGTCAGGCTCGGTTGAGGGCAACCCCCGTGATCCATTTCGAAGACCCTCGGAAGGGGCTTGATGCAACCGCTCTTCAGGGCGCTCAGCGGAGTGCTCGCCGTTGGATTATTCGCCGGAGCGTCGGCACCGGGTGCGGAGGCGAATGCCGGCCCTCCCGGCAGAAGCACGACGACACAGGGCGCCATCGACTGGAAGCCGTGCCCCCAGAACGCCGCAGTGGAATGCGGGACTCTGCGCCTGCCCGTCGACTGGGCACGTCCGTCGGGCGAAGGGTTTGATCTTGCGGTGGCCCGTCGCAAGGCGACCGATCCGGATCGCCGGGTCGGTGTGCTGCTGGTCAACCCGGGTGGGCCGGGTGATTCAGGAGTGGACTTCGCTGTACGGCGTGCCAAGTCCCACTTCAGCGCGGAGATCCAGGCAAAGTTCGACATCATCGGTTTTGACCCCCGGGGTGTCGGGGGCAGTCAGCCGGTGAAGTGCTCGCAGAAGCTGCTGGACCAACGGCCGTCGGCCTACCCCCGCAATCAGGCGGAGTTCGATCGACTCGCCGATTTCAACCGCATCTTGCGCAAAGACTGCCGACGACACAGTGGTCCGGTCTTCGACCACACCGACACCTTGAGCGTCGTCCGGGACATGGACGCGATCCGTAGATCGCTGGGCGAGAAGAAGATCAACTACTTTGGTCACTCCTACGGCACGTTGATCGGTCAGCAGTACGCGGAGCAGTACGGCGACCGGATCCGGACCATGGCCCTCACCGCGAACGTCGACCACAGCCTCGGCGCCCGGGAGTTCCTGGTCTCCTCGGCCGCCACCACGGAGGACTCGTTCCACCAGTTCGTCGAGTGGTGTGACCGCACCAGCTCCTGCGCATTGCACGGCCGGGACGTCACCGCCGTATGGGACGGCCTGCTCGCCAGGGCGGACCGGGGAGAGATACGCGATCCGGAGAACCCGGACCAGCTTCTCACCGCAAACGCGATCGCACTCGTCGCCTTCAAAGCGTTCTACGGACCGGATGGGGAAAAGCTGGCCACATATATAGCGCAGCTGGATGCCCAGGAACCGAAGGATCATCCGCAGCAGTCTCAGCAGCCGCAACCGCGGGCCTCGCAGGGAAAGGAGGGACAGACGGCGGCGGAGCCGTTCCATGCGGTGTTCTGCCAGGACTGGCGGTTCCGGCCGAAGGACTACCGGGAGTTCGCCCGCCTGACCGAGGCCGAACTACGGGCTGCACCGCACATGCGCGGCTCACCCCGGGTTCACGCCGACGTGGCCGGCTGCGTCGGCTGGCCGAACGAGGTGAACAACCCGCAGCACCGTCTGCGCATCACCGAAGCACCCAAGATACTCATGCTGCATTCGCTGCACGACCCGGCGAACCACTACGCGTGGGCCACCAATGTGCACCGGCAGACCCGTAAGACGACGGTCCTGCTGCCGTACGAGGGCGCGGGACACAGTGTCTACGGCCGCAGTGACTGCACACGCGACGCCGTTGACGATTACCTCACGGAGCTGAAGACCCCGAGCGCGGGGAGCCGTTGTACCCCCGCCGCGTAGAACTGACCGCCGTGGCGTAGCGCACCGGCCCGACGCGGCGGACGTGGCGGACGACGGCCGACGGCGGCCGACGGCGGCCGAAGCCACGCGCCCGTGAGCCAGGCTCCCACGCACTGGTTCGCTCCTTCTGGGCCCAGTGCGGCAGGAACCGTCCACATCCCGGGCCGACACCAGCCGAGTGCCCACCATCCACCGTCAGTTCAGAGCCGAACTCATAGCCACCCACCGACACTTGCCCATCCCCCCCATCCGCCCAGCAGGCCGCCCCGGCAGCACATGCAGGGGCGGCCGCTGCCTCATCGGCCGTTGCCGGAAGAGTGTTCCTCCCGCGTGCGGCGGCTCAGGAGAGCATGTTGACCTTGTACTGCATGATCCGGTAGTTCTTCGGGTCGTACCACTGGCTGACGACGATGTGGAAGTTGCCGAACGTCGAGCCGGGGATGACGAATCCGCCGTACGGGCTCGCCACGAAGTTGGCCGCCTCCTGACCCGGGGTGCCGGGCAGGATCATCGTCTGCTCCAGCGTCCTGGTCAGGTCCGACGTCGGGAGCGGAAAGACCATCGCCCGGATCGACAGCGCGTTCATGTTCAGCCAGGTGAGGACGTACTTGCCGTCCATGGCGCGGAAGCAGATCTCGCCCCACTTCCGGGTGCCAAAGACGGTCGTCGGGGGCGCGCCCCACCGCCAGCCTCCGTCGGCGTAGCCCCACGGCTCGTACGCGTCCGCGTTGCCGAGGCTGTCCTTCCGTACCCGGTGCAGCAGCATCCCCGATTCCACGTCGCGGTTGAAGACCGTGGACAGGACATAGCAGTAGTCGCCCTCAGCCACCGCGTACGTCTTCTGCTGGAACTGGCCGCCGTGCAGGTCCCCCGGCCACTGGCACAGGTACTCCCAGGTCTCACCGTTGTCGGTGGAGCGCCAGAAGTCCGTGTGGTGGGTGTCGTAGATGACACCGCGCATGAGGTGCATGTACATCACGCCGTCGACGACGAACACATCGGACGGGATCGCCGTCGTGGCCTTGTCGCCGACCGGGCTGTGCGGCTCGTCGACCAGGCTGTTGGCGTGATTGCCGCCGACGCTGCCATCGATACGCAGGTTGTTCAGGTCCGCGCTGCTGGAGCGCAGGCCGACCGGGGCGCGCCAGTCATCGGCGGGCTCGCCCGGCTGCGGTACATGATCGCCGTTGAAGGTGTCGCCGCCGACGAACAGCATGGTGCCATTCGGGCACAACGCGGGGATGCCGAGGTCGGTCCACGGTGAGGCGAACGGGCCGGTCTCGGCCGGGCCGCTGAGGTTCTTCACCTTGGTCGCGAGCGTCGGGCTGGACGGGTCGTTGGGCCCACCGGCCATCGCCACCGTGGTACTGGAACCGACGACCCCCGCCCCCATGGCGACGCCGAGGCCGGCCTTGAGGAGTCTACGGCGGGAGTACCCGCCGGTCGTCGCGTCCTTCTCCTGCGGTAAACGTGTCATTCTGTCGATGCCTCTCAGAGTCGGCTCACTTGTACCGGAGACGCCCTCGGCGCCGCTTCCTTCGACGAGGGTCGTACGAGAGAATCTCGTCCTTCTGCGGGGAGTGCGGGTGGTTTTGGCGGACTCCTCACACAACGCCGCGGCGCGTCTTCACACCCTCTTCATGCGCACCCCCGCATCCGCTTCGCGTACACGCGGAGTGCTGTGGCGCTCCTCGGCACAGTTCGCCGGCCCGGACTGGCTGGACCGGGCGCACGTACTGCTGATCTCAACGCTGGGCTTCGGTCTGCTCGTAGCGCTGCCGCTGCTCCTGCGCAGGGAACTGCGCGTTCGCCGCACGAGTGAGGAGGCCGGCGATGCACCGGCGACATGACATCACCACTGCGACCTGGATCGCGTGGGTGGCGGCAGTGTCCCTGCTGGCCACCGGCTGTCTTGAACAGCCTGCCGGAGACAGCGCTCCACCGGTCGCAGGCCCGACGGCCGGACCGGCCGGACCGGCCGGACCGGCCGGACCGGCCTGCGACCGGCACCGCGAAGAAGGGCACGGACGGGGTACAGCGGATCACTGTCACCGTTGAGGAGTGTCCAGCGGCCTTGCGCACGATCGCCACCGAGCGGGCCTCAGAGCTTCACCGCGATGAGCGCGACTCGCACCGTGGGTGAGACGCACCAGCGCCTGCTTTCCTGCAGTCGCCTGCCCGGGCGGTAGGGGAAGGGATCGATCGATACTCACCGTTACGCGGACAGCGGCGTCCGCCGGCGGCGGATAGCGTGCCATTTTCGCAGGTCAGGGCCGCGTCGTGGGAGCACGGCGCCGGGGCGGGCCACGCTGCGGACAGCTCTTGACGGCGGTGTCTCGATCACCGTACGGTGCGGCGAACCACAACTGAAAAGACCACCGACGATTCTGCGCGGGAGAGCCCACACCCCAGTGGTGTGGCGCCGAAGGAGCAAATCCTCCCCGGAAACTCTCAGGCCTCGTTACCGCGCAGTGGAGGTGGACTCTGGAAAGCAGACGCTCATGCGTCTCGCCCACGGTGCAAGCCGCGCTCGTCGCGGTGAAGCTCTCAGGCCAATGACAGAGGGGGAGGCTCACTCGATCGCGTGCCCCGTTCGACGGTGCGCGCCAGGCCCGAGGAGCCTCCATGACGCACCCCGACTCTCCCCCCGACGCCCCGTCCCGCCAGCCGCTCGCCGCTCTGGAACTGGCCGCGCCCTTCTCCGTACGCCACATCGGACCAGACGCCGAAGAGCCGTTCCGCGTCCCGCACGGTGGGGGAGGGCCCGGCGTCGGCCCCATCGCCGTACGCGAGCACCTCGCACCGTATCTGCCCTCACACCCGATGCACCCGGATCCCGCCCAACGCGACGGCGGGGGGCCGGTGTCGGCAGCCCCCTACGGATCCACCTCGATCCTCCCGATCACCTGGGCCTGCATCCGGATGATGGGAGCCGACGGGCTCACCATCGACCGGTTCTGCGACAGCATGATCGCCATCCGCCGGGGGATCGACAAGGTGGGCGACGCGGTATGGCCGAAGGACGACAATCCGCTGGTTAACACGCCCCACACGGCACAGATGCCGGCCCGCGACGGGGAGCGTCCCTACAGCCGGAACACCGCGGCATACCCGATGACGACCACCAGCCGTAACAAGTACTGGCCCCCCGTCCGCCGTGTCGACGGCGCGCACGGCGACCGCAATCTCCTCTGCTCCTGCCCGTCGATCGACGCCCACGAGAGCTGACACCGCCGCACAAGGCCGGCGGTGCGTCGCGCTGCGACACCACCACCCTGCTGCCCCTGCCCGGCTTCACACCACCTGTCTGAGCGGCACCGTCCCGAACTGGCCGGTGCCCCCAGCGACCCACGGAGGATGGCATGGCCATCAGCGTATTCGACCTCTTCTCCATCGGTATCGGACCCTCCAGTTCCCACACGGTCGGCCCGATGCGCGCCGCCCGGATGTTCGTGCTCAGCCTCCAACGCGACGGCCTGCTCCCTCGCACCGCCTGCGTACGTGCCGAACTCTTCGGCTCGCTCGGCGCGACAGGACACGGCCATGGCACGCCGAAGGCCGTACTGCTGGGTCTGGAAGGCCACTCCCCGCGCACGGTGGACGTGGAGAGCGCCGACGAGGAGGTCGCACGTATCCGTGGCACCCAGCGGCTGCGGCTGCTGGGCGCCGAGACAGGCACCGCCCACGAGATCGACTTCGACGAGTCGACCGGACTGATCCTGCACCGCCGCCGCACGCTGCCATACCACGCGAACGGCATGACTCTCTTCGCCTACGACACCACCGGTGCGCCGCTGCTGGAGAAGACGTACTACTCGGTGGGCGGCGGCTTCGTCATCGACGAGGACGCGGTGGGCGAGGACCGCATCAAGCTCGACGACACCGTCCTGAAGTACCCCTTCCGGACAGCGGCGGAACTACTGAGCCTCAGCCGCGAGACGGGCCTGTCGATCCCCTCTCTGATGCTGGAGAACGAGAAGGCCTGGCGCACCGAGGACGAGATCCGCACCGGGCTGCTGGAGATCTGGCAGGTCATGCAGGCGTGTGTGGCGCGGGGGTTGTCCCGTGAGGGAATCCTGCCCGGCGGTCTGAAGGTCCGCCGGCGGGCCGCCAACGCCGCCCGGGCCCTGCGCTCCGAGGGGGATGCGGCCGCCCGGGCGACGGAGTGGACCACGCTCTACGCGATGGCCGTGAACGAGGAGAACGCGGCCGGGGGCCGGGTGGTGACCGCCCCCACCAACGGCGCGGCCGGCATCATCCCCGCCGTCCTGCACTACTACATCAACTTCGTGCCCGGCGCCGACGAGGACGGGGTCGTCCGCTTCCTGCTCGCGGCCGGCGCCATCGGCATGCTCTTCAAGGAGAACGCCTCCATCTCCGGCGCCGAGGTCGGCTGCCAGGGCGAGGTCGGCTCGGCCTGCTCCATGGCCGCCGGCGGCCTCGCCGAGGTCCTCGGCGGCTCCGTCGAACAGGTGGAGAACGCCGCGGAGATCGGCATGGAGCACAACCTGGGCCTGACCTGCGATCCCGTCGGCGGTCTCGTCCAGATCCCCTGCATCGAGCGCAACGGCATGGCCGCGGTCAAGGCCGTCACCGCCGCCCGTATGGCGCTGCGCGGTGACGGCCGCCACCACGTCTCCCTCGACAAGGTCATCAAGACCATGAAGGACACCGGCGCCGACATGAAGGTCAAGTACAAGGAGACGGCGCGGGGCGGGCTCGCGGTCAACGTCATCGAATGCTGACCCGGCGGACTTCACCGCCCGTTCCGTTCCGGCCGTTCCGCTCTGGCCGTTGCCGCTTCGTGCCCCTCCCCTCCGCTCTTGCCGCTTCTTCTCCGAGAGGAACCACTCGCCCATGCCATCCTCTGCTTCCACCCACCTCCGCGGGGCACCACCGCCACCAACCCCCACGGCCACGGCGAATCCCGGATACGTAACCCCCTCCACCGATACGGACCCCGAGGTCGCGGCGGTCGTCGCGGCAGAACTGCGGGAACGGCAGCAGTCCTTGGCGATGACTGCTGCGGGGGAGAGCAGTTTCGCCACGCCCCCGGCGCAGGCGGCGCTCGAACGCCTTGCGGTCAGCCGGGCGAAGGCCCTCTTCGGCGGGAAATACGCCCAGGTACTGCCGAAGACGGGAGTCCCGGCCCACGAGGCAGCACTCACCGCCCTGTTGGCCCCCGGAGACACCGTCCTCTGCGCTGGCCACTCCTTTGGTGGCCGGGGTGTGCACGGCACCCTCGTCGCCCTGGCCGGCCGGCCCTACGACGTCGTCCCGTACCCACTTCGGGCATCCGACGGTCTGGTCGACATGGCGGAAGTGGCTCGCCTTGCCCGGGCCCACCTGCCCGCGGTGATCGTCGCGGGCGGGGCAACCCACCCCCGCATTCCGGATCTCGTGGGCTTCCGACAGGTCGCGGACGAGGTCGGTGCCCTGCTGATGGTCGATATGACGCGCTTCGCGGGCTTGGTCGCGGCAGGCCTGCAGCCGACTCCGCTGTCCGGTGCCCACGTCGTCACCGCCGACCTGCACGGGATACTGGACGGCGCCGGTGGCGGGGTGCTGCTCACCGACGACCGGCACCTCGCCACGCGGATGGCCTCGACAACCGCCGCCCGCCGGACGAGCGGGCCTCCGGGGCAGTTCCTCGCGGCGCAAGCGGTCGCCCTCCGCGGGGCCATGTCGTCGGAGTTCCGGGACCGGCAGGAGCGCGCGCTCCGTGGCGCCCGCATTCTCGCCGGGCGGCTCCTCGCCGATGACGTGGCCGAGACCGGGGCCCGGGTGGTCACCGGCTCGACCGAGACGCCGCTTGTGCTCATCGATCTCGCGTATGCGTCGCTGGACGCCGGACGGGCCGGGGAGCGTCTGCGCTCGCTCGGCATCAGGCCGGACAGCTCGGAGAAGAACGGCCTGTGCCTCGGTACCACGCCACTGGCCGTCCGTGGATTCGATGACGCGTCCTTCCGCGAAATCGCCGACGTGATCGCCCGAGCCCTCACACACGAACCCCACGCCACCGCCATGGCCGAGCTGAGCGCTCGCGTAGCTGCACTGACGCAGCGTCATCCCCTCGCGTCCGCAGACACCCAGCCTGAAGAGGAGTAAGCCCCCATGACCCCCGCGAAGCCCCTGAACCAGCATTTCGACGTTCTCGTCATCGGCGGCGGACCCGGCGGCTACGTCGCCGCCATCCGCGCTGCTCAGCTCGGCCGTACGGTCGCCCTCGTCGACAAGGAGCGCCCCGGTGGCGTCTGTCTCAACTGGGGCTGCATTCCGACCAAGGCCATGCTGCGCTCGGCGGAAGTCCTGGAGACCGTGCGCGGCGCCGAGGAGTTCGGCGTGCTCACAGAGGGAGTGCGGCTGGACTACTCCGCCGTTCTGAAGCGCAAGGACGGGATCGTCAGCCGGCTGACGGACGGCATCGCGCATCTCCTCAAGGCCAACGGCGTGACCGTGGTGAACGGCCATGCACGGTTCACCGATCCGCACACCGTCGCCGTCCACGAAACCGGCCCCTCGCCCCTTGGCGAAGACGGCCCGCTCTACGCCGCACCCCCGACGCCGCAGCCGGCGCGGGAAACCCTCTCCGCGGACGACATCATCATCGCCACCGGGTCCCAGCCGCTCATGCCGGACCTCCCGGGCTCCGATCTTCCCGGCGTCATCACCTCCGACGGCGCTTTCCTGCTGCCGGAGGTCCCGGCACGGGCCGTTGTGGTCGGAGGGAGCGCGGTCGGCGCGGAATGGGCGAGCCTGTTCCGCACGTTCGGCGCCGAGGTCACCCTCGTCGAGATGGCGCCGACGCTCCTGCCGGCCGAGGACGCAGAGATCGGACGCACCCTCACCCGGTCCTTCACCAAGCAGGGGATCAAGGTTCTTACCCGGCACACCGTCACGGCCATCGAAGGGCAGGGCGGAGGGCAGGGCGAAGGCGACGGAGAGGGCGAAGGCGACGGAATTCAGCTCCGGGCGCTGGTGACCGACGCCAACGGCCAACCCGTAGAGACTCTCCCCGCCGACATCGTCCTCTTCGGCGTCGGACGCCGTCCCAACACCGCCGGACTCGACCTGGAGAAGGCCGGAGTGCACACGGACGACCGGGGCTACATCCCGGTCACTGACCGGTTGCGCACCAACATCCCGCACATCGCTGCGATCGGAGATGTGACGGGCCGCATCCAGCTCGCACACGTCGCCTCCCACCAGGCCCTGGTGGCGGCGTCCGTGGTGAGCGGCCATGACGAACGCATCGACTACCGGGCCGTACCGGCAGCCACCTTCACCCGCCCGGAGGTGGCGAGCGTCGGCCTGACGGAGGCCCAAGCACGCGAAGCCGGCCACGAGACCACCACCGCACGCTTCCCGTTCGCCGCTCTGGGGCGCGCTCACGCGTATGGCGCTACGGACGGCATGGTCAAGGTGGTCGCCGACCGGTCGAGCGGTGCGGTCCTGGGTGCGCACATCATCGGTCCCGGCGCGAGCGACCTGATAGCGGAGGCGGCGCTCGCCGTGACGCACGGCGTGACTCTGACGGGCCTCGCCGACACCATCCACGCCCACCCGACCCTTGGCGAGGCCACCATGGAGGCGGCGATGGGAGCCCTCGGCCTCCCGCTCCACACCGCGCCCGTCCGCCGCAGAGGATGAGCAGCGGTTAGCGGTTACCCCCCTGGGCTGGGACCGCAACGAGGCCGGGGTGACCGCCACGAGGCCGGGGCGGGACGCCGCCCCGGCCTCGTGGTCCGTCCCGGTATCCCTGCGGCTTCCGCCCGGAGGTGCGCTGTGCGACCAGCCTGGACTCGCCCCCACCGCACGCCTGTTGGAGGAGCCGACCGGGAGCCGGCGACCGGGAGCCGGCCGGGAGCGAGCCGAAGGAGCGATGAGGACAATCGCCACCTTCTTGGCGCGGACGCCTGCATGACGGTGAGGAAGCCCTGCGGCCTCGCCCTGGCGGAAAACCACGGGGCACACCTACGGCATGCGAAAACATGGAGCATGCGACCGGACGACTGGCAACTCACCGAAGACGTCGACGACTTCCTCGCCCGAGCCGGAGACTTCCTGCGCTCACGGCCCGACCTGCACACCATGCCGCTGACGGTGACCGAGAAACTGCGCACACACGGGGCGGACGCATTCGGCGCCCAACCCACCGTATTCGGCCGACTGGAGCGAGCGGGCACGGTCCGCGCCACCTTCCACCGCCTCCCGTCCCGCGGACTGAGCGTCACCTCCCTCACCCCCGAGCAAGCCGACACCCTCGCCGCCCACCTGGCCGCCCTCGGGCACTCCCTTCCCTACGTCAGCGCGGACCACAGCACCGCCACTGCTTTCGCCGAGGCATGGCAGCGGCACACAGGCGCAGCGCCGACCCTCAGCAAGCGGATCCGTCTGTACCGTCTCGGCACACTCACCCCACCGGAGCCGCTCCCGGAGGGCCGGCACCGAGTCGCGGGCGAGCAGGACCACAAGCAAGTCGTCTGCTGGTGCGGCGAGTTCGTTGACACCGTCGGAGAAGTCCCCACCGTGGACGCCGGCTCCTGGGCCGGCTCGCGCTTCGCCGACAAACACTTCACCTTCTGGGAGACCCCGGACGGCACTCCCGTCTCCATGGCGGCCGTGACCTCGATGCTCGCCGGCATGGTCCGGGTGGACCCCGTCTACACCCCGGCTCGCCTCCGCGGCCGTGGCTACGCGGGCGCCGTGACGGTCGAGGTGAGCAGGGCCGCGCTCACCGCAGGCGCGAGAGACGTCGTCCTGTTCGCGGACCCTGCCAACCTCACCAGCAACGCCCTCTACCAGCGCATCGGATACGTCCCGATCACCGACTTCGCCGTGTACGACTTCTCCCGTGCCGCACCGGACGTCAGTTGAGAACTAACGAACTTGCTGCTCAGGGCATCAGATACTGGGAACGGACACGCGTCTTGCGTACGGTTCAGGTCGCGCTGCACCTCTCCAGGGAGCGGCCCACGCTCGACGGCCTTGACCGGTATGTCTCGGCCGCCGAACGGGCGGCCGAGGCCGGTCAGTGGAACGAAGCGGCTACCTGTTCTCTGGACTTCCACCGCGGTGTGGTGCACCTGATCGGTAGTGACCGGCTCGACCGCTTCTTCCTCACCACCGTTGCCCAGCTGCGCCTCGCCTTCTGCGAGGTGCCGATCGAAGCGGAATTCCAGAGTCAGTGATTACCAGGAAAGAGAGCACACCGATGGTCAGCACCGAAGCCGCGTACCAGGCCACCAAGGGCGGCCCCCTCGACGTCGACAAGGCCTTCTACGACCGGGTCTCCGGCAGCTCCGGAGACCGCCGGCTGGTCGACAGCTTCACCATCCCGATCCGCTCCGGCCGCGCCTGGGAAGTACCCGCCGGCCATCTGTGCCGCATCGTCACCGTGGACGGGCCGCAGGTCGGTGACTTCAACGTCTGGAACCGCCACGACCCGCGCGAACGCCTCTGGGCCGCACGCACCCGTCAGCTGCAGCGCGCCCACGTCAGCACCTACGACCGCCTGTGGTCCAACCTCCCCTTCCTGCGCCCGCTGCTGACCGTCACCGACGACACGCTCGCCGGCTACGGCACCGACAACGAGGGCGGCAGGGTGCACGATCTGCTCGGCACCCGCTGCGACCCGTACGTCAACCGCATGCTCACCGGTGAGGACTTCGACTTCCACTGCCACTCGAACCTGGTGCGCGCAGTGCTGCCGTACGGGCTGACGGAGTTCGATGTGCACGACGTCCTCAATGTCTTCCAGTGCACCGGACTCAACGAGAACGACCAGTACTTCATGAAGGACTGCCCGGCCCGGCCCGGTGACCACTTCGAGTTCTTCGCCGAACTCAACCTGCTCTGCGCGCTGTCCACCTGTCCCGGCGGCGATCTGTCCGTGCCGCTGTGGGGACCGGACGCGGGCGACCCGCTCGACGTGTGTCATCCGATCGACATCGAGGTCTACGAGGTCGACGCCGAACTCCTCGACGACTGGGCACCCCCGCAGCGTGCCGCTTACCGCAACCTCCACGGCATGAACCTCCCTGTCTGGAAGGGCTGACCATGGCACCAGACCTGACCGGCGCCCCCGGCCGCCGGTTTGGGCGCCCGAACCCTCGCCCCCCGGAACCCTCGCCCTCCGATGAGCCCGGCTCCCGCAGCGAGTGTCAGTGGTCACGCCTACTCTCCTGACTGACCGGAGACCAAGCGTGACCACCGCTTCCGACTCAAGGGGCCCAGCATGACCAGCATCTTCACCGTGTCCATCGACTCCGTCGAAGGCTCGACCCTCCGTGGGAGGGTGCACATCATCAACCCCGACGTCCCCTCCGTGCCGCGGAAGTCCGTCTTCCCCCTGTCTCTCCTGGTCGACGCCTGGTGGCACCTGGACCGTGGATTTCTGCACGACGAAGACGATGAGGAGGAAGGCGGAGACCGATACCCCTTCACCGCGGACCAGGGCAACGACATCACGGCAAGCATGCGGCTGAAGGACGAGTTCTCGAAGCTCTACGAACTCATCCTCGGCAAGCACATACGCGTCACCGAAGACGGATACCTGCTCGCGGACGACGGCAAGACCGTGCTCGAACCCAGGCGCAAAGCGAAAGACGTGTACCAGCTGGACAGCGGCAGGGGGCACGACGGCATTTCGCACTTCGTGATGACTTCCGGCAACGCCGAGGAGTTCTCCCAAGGGGCCGCCGACATCGTGACCCTCTACGACATCAGCCCCTACCGCAACGTCCCCCTGCGAAGTGAGGTCGCAGCGCTGGAAAACCCGGACGAGCCCTGGGACCCGGAGGAGCCCTGGGGCCCGGAGGAGCCGGACGGCCCCGCCGACCTGGACGACTACACCGTATGGAAGCTTCTGCGGACCTGTTCCTTCGCCGAGCTGCCTTATGCAGAGATCGCGGTGACGGTCAGCGACGCGGGCTACCTGGAGCACATGGTCGCCGGCATGCGCTGGTCGACGACCATGACGGGGCATGTGTGCTGAAAACCCCGTGAGGCCGAGTCGTTCAGCGCCTGCTTACGGGGGACGGGATGCATGGCACGACGCCACTACGGCGACGTGCCGGAGCCAGGCCGTACTGGCGCAGCAGGGGTCTCACCGGGGTGATGCACCGTGAGAAACCGGCTTGCTGTCGTGACGCACCGGGTACCGCAGACGTATGCGGATGTGGAGAGAGGTCTTGGGGTGGGGGCGCTGGACGGAGGCTCTTCTTCCGGGCGTGGTGAGGCGCGTGTTGGAGGGTGCGGAGCCTCAGCCACGATGGATGCCGCGGCATGTGCTGACGGTGGTGTCGGCCGATGTCGACACCACCACCGGCGTCGGGGCGGTCTGGCTCGTGTGGTACCCGAAGTTCCCGTGGGCGCGGGAGCACACGGCGCTGCTGGAGTGGTACGACGAGCAGTGGGAGTACGTGGGTGGCGGTAGTGGCACGGTGAATGACCCTCCCGACGTCGATGTGATCGAGCTCTGCGGCGGCGGGTGCGCACTCAGCCTCACCCGCTGCCTTGACGCGCCCCGCTCCGTCGACACGGCCCCACGGATCCACTGCGTCGAAGTCCACCTCGGGCCGGGCGTCGGCCAAATCCTCTTCGGCAACCGCAGGATCGACGCTCCCGAGCAGCGCAAGCTCATCGCCGCCTGGATGTCCCCCCACGCCAGCCGCAGCGCTCGTCCCGTCATCGTGGCTCTCGGACACGACGGCACCGAGCTCTCCCGCATCGGCCCCTACAACACCCTGGACACCCACACCTGGGCACGGCTGGCAGAGGAGTCGTAGACGGTCTGCCGGCGCCGGCCCACACTCGGCGGAGGGGTCCCGGCGCGGACCGCGAAGCCCGGGCAGGCAGGCACCTGCGCCCACGGTCCTCCTGCTCGTCGGAAGGCGATCAATCGATGAATCGATCAATCGGTCCATCACGATGTCCTGGCCGAGTCAGGAGCTCGTGAGGATGACGAGTTGCTGGGTCGCCCGGGTCATCGCGACATAGCGGTCGACCACTCCTTCTACCCCCTTGCCGAACTCCTCTGGGTCCACGAGTACGACCAGGTCGAACTCGAGGCCCTTGGAGAGTTCCGGGGTCAGCGACCGGACGCGGGATGTCGCCCGGAACGTGGGATCGCCGATGACGCAGGCAATCCCGTCGGCATGCGCAGCGAGCCAGGTGTCGAGGATCGCGTCCCGATCCGCAACGGCTCCGTGGACGACGGGGATGCCGCTGCTGCGGATGGAGGTCGGCACATTGGCGTCCGGGAGCTCGGCCCGGATGACCAGCTCGGCTTCCGCCATCACCTCTTCCGGTGTGCGGTAGTTGACGCTCAGGGAAGCCACCTCGATCCGGTCGAGCCCGATCCGTTCGAGCCGTTCCTGCCACGACTCCGTGAATCCGTGCCTGGCCTGGGCGCGGTCCCCGACGATGGTGAAGCTCCGGGACGGGCAGCGGAGCAGCAGCATCTGCCACTCCGCGTCGGTCAGTTCTTGCGCCTCGTCCACGATGATGTGCGCGAACGGGCCGGCGAGGAGGTCCGGTTCGGCGCTGGGCAGGGCGGACTCGTCGATCAGGGTGTTCTGCAGGTCCTGTCCGCGCAGCATCCCCACCGCGCCTTCGCTCTCGTCGATCTCGGTGTCCTGCAGGATGCCGTCGATGACGTCGGCCCTGCGCGCACGTTCGGCGGCGACCGCGGCCTCGTGCCGGCGCTTGCGTACGGATGCCTCCGGGTCGCCGAGCCGCTGCCGTGCCGCATCCAGAAGCGGCAGGTCGGACACCGTCCAGGCCTGGGCGTCCTTCCGCTGCAGCTTGCGCACGTCATCGGGGCCGAGCCAGGGAGCGCACTTGCGCAGGTAGGCGGGCACCGACCACAGATCTCCGACGAGGTCGCTCGCTTCGAGCATCGGCCACGCACGGTTGAGGGTCCGGATCAGCTCTCGGTCCTGCAGCAGCGACCTCCGGAGCAGGTCGGGCGAGGCGTCGCTGTCGTCCTTGTCAATCAGGATCGTGAGCAGCTCCTCCCGGATCTGGTCACGCGCCTCATTGTGCGGAGTACCTGGTTCCACCGCTTCGAACGCCGCCGCCCAGTCGTCGGCGCTCAGCCAGATGTCGGACCAGTGGGTCGAAACCGTCATCCCCTCGGTGGGCGGCTCCTCGTAGATACCGACGGCCGGCTCGATCGCCTTCACCAGGTCCGCGGACGACTTCAGAAGGGCCACGCCCGGGTCGGTCTCGGTCGCTGCTCCGGCTCCCTCGGCGACGAGGTCCCGCAGGGTGCAGGTCTGTACGCCCTCCTCTCCCAGGCTGGGCAGGACATCGGCGACGTAGGCCAGGTAGGGCTGGTGCGGACCGACGAACAGCACGCCGCCCCGACGGTGACCGAGGCGAGGGTCGGAGTAGAGGAGATGGGCGGCGCGGTGCAGTGCCACGACGGTCTTGCCCGTACCCGGGCCACCGTCGACGACCAGAGTGCCGCGGGATCCCGCCCGGATGATGGCGTCCTGATCGGCCTGGATGGTGGCGAGCACATCGCGCATCCGGGCCGACCGGTTGCTGCCCAGACTGGCGATGAACGCGGACTGGTCGTCCAGCGCGGCGTGCCCTTCGAGCCCGTCCGCGGTGAACACCTCGTCCCAGTAGTCGCTGATCCGGCCACGGGTCCAGCGATACCTGCGGCGGCTTGCCAGACCCATCGGGTTGGCGTGCGTCGCTGCGAAGAACGGCTCGGCCGCGGGAGAGCGCCAGTCGAGCAGCAGCCGACGCCCCGCGCTGTCGGTGAGACCAAGGCGTCCGATGTACACGGGCTCGGGATGGTCCGTACCGACGATGTGCCCCAGACAGAGGTCCAAACCGAAGCGACGCAAGGCGCGCAGGCGACCGGTCAGCCGGTGGATCTCCGCGTCCCGGTCCATCGCCGCCCGGCCGATGCCGCCGGGAGCCCTGCGCTCGGCCGCAAGACGGTCGGACAGTTCGGCGATTGCTTGCTGGAGGCTCTCCGCGATGGCCGCGAAGTGCTGCTCGTCGCCATCGATCAGGGCCGGGTCGGCCTTGGGGGAGAGGTGGTGGGGAAGGTCGAACGCGCTGGTGGTCAGGGGATTCATGTCATCAGCTCCGGTCCGCGGTAGCTGCCGCGACGTCCGCCGGCCCGCACACCAGCACCCCGGTGTCGAGTGCCCGCAACCGCGGCGCGCGTCCCCCCAACGGCTCGATGTCACCGCACGACTCATCACCAGACAAAAGCATGCACACTTCGCGAATCTCTCATTTCTGCAGGTTCCGACCTCGGCCCGCGATTCTGCCCCACCACCGGGGCCTTGCCGCAAGCCCCCCAGTGCGCTATAAGTTGAGAGTGGCAAGGAGTGGGTACTCCTCTTTGCCCTTCCTCGCCCGCAGTGAACGGGCAAGCCCTTCGCAAGGCGGCGGCGACGCGTTACGTATGGCGGTTCGTCGGCCCAGGAGGATCTCCCATAGGCCTCCATACGGCTGCGGAATGAGGAGCTCTCACCAATTCAGCAAGGCGCTGAGGCCTGCGGCTGTCCCCGGCCGACTGGACCACCTTGAGGTGTCCGGACTGGTCGCGATCGGCTCCCCACCACATCAGGGAGTCAGCTGCCGCGGATCGCCAGGGGCGGGCCCGGGGGTCAGGCGAGTGAAGTACTCGGTCGAGATGATCTGGTGGCGGATGTCCTCGGGCAGGCGGGAGAGGAGCCCGGGCAAGGAGCGCTCGCGTGCCACCTCTCCTTCGTGTGCGAGGATCGCGCGCCACTTCCGCTCGAGCCAGGGCGTCACGTCCACGATCGCGGTGACGTATTCGTCCGGCACGCTGAGCAACGTCTTGCCGACCCCTGTCAGGAGCGGGGCCAGGGCGCCGACCCCGGAGCGGGGATGGGTGGCCGCGTAGAGGGCGCTGGTCTGCCAGGGGGCCCCGGTCTCTGGGTAGAGGTGTGCGAGTCCGGCGGCCTCGACGGCGAGAACGGCCACCCGGTGGGTGTGGCGGTGGTCCGGATGGCCCGTCAGCTGGCCGAGGGCATCGTGAGTGACGACGATGTCGGGGCGGAACTCTCGGAGTGGTCCGACGAGTTCGGCGATGACGTCGTCGAGCGGCGCGTCGCAGAACCGGGGGCGCCCGGGCGCGGACTCGGGGTTGCGGGCGTCGGCATACCCGAGCATGCGTGGTGCGCCGGCACCGAGGATCCGCAGGGCGTGGGTGAGCTCGATGGCCCTGGGGCTGTCCGGGGCCCAGGTGGTGGTAACGACCGCGGTGCGCGCGCCCGCCGCGGCGTGCTGGGCGAGGACACCGCCGGCGGACAGGGACTCGTCGTCGGGATGTGCGAACACCCCGAGCAGGGACGGGGGAGGGGACGGTGGCACGTGGCGGATCTTTCTCGCGACGGAATGGCCGGGTGGCTGGGAGGGCTCAGATGACGGGTGGACGGCCGGCGGCGGTCAGACGCCACACGGTCCGCCAGCTCATGGGGCGGCGCTGCTGTTCGTGGCGGCGGGCCCAGCCCTCGCGCTTGCCGCGGAGAGACTCGCGGACTTGGCCGCCGCGCGCTGAGCGGACCAAGGTGATGACGGTCCAGACGGTCAGGTAGGCGGGGATGAGCGCGGCCGGAAGATTGCGGTAGGCGACCCAGACTCGGTTGCGGGCAGAGCAGCGGTGGAAGAGGGCATGCCGGGCCGGGCTGGTCACCGGATGGTGCATCCGGACCTCGGCCGCGTACCAGCCGATGTATCCCTGAGCCCAGAGCTGTTGTGCCAGCGCGATGCCCTCGTGATAGAGGAAGAACTCGGCCGCCCACCCGCCGGCGGCGTCGAACGCCTCTCGGCGCAGGAGGACGACACCCTCGGTCATCGTGGTGATGATGCCGGACCGTTCCGGATGGCTTGCGCGCAGGCGCGGAACCCAGCGGCGCGGCGTGGTCACGTCGTCGGGACCGGTCAGCCGGGGCTGGACGTACGCAGCCTTGGGGCGGCGTTCGGCTTCGGCGACGAGCCGGGCGAGGACATCGGGGCGCGGGAAGGTGGCGTCGTTGTCGAGGAAGAACAGAAGGCCGGCCGGATCACCGGCCTTGCGGAGCGCTTCGGCGCCGGCGTTGCGTCCGCCGGGAATACCGAGGTTCTCCGGCAGGGCGACGGTGATCGCACCGGGAGGCACGAGTGCGGGTGTGCAGCCGTTGCCGACCACACAGATGCGTAGCTCGACGTTGGTCTGGGCAAGCAGCGTCGCCTGGGCGGCGGCCTCCTCTGTTGGGCGGTCGTTCATGGTCAACAGGACAACATCGATGCGAGGGTCGGGCACGGGGGAGTTCCTCCAGGCCGGCCGTGGTGAAGCCGGATGTGGGGATGGCGCTGGTCAGGGTGTTGGGCTCGGCAGGGGGGGAGGTGTTCGGCCAGTCGGGCGATGAGCGGGGCGAGGGCGGAGTGAACTCCTCTATTGCAGGCCTGCCTGGTGGGGAAAGCGCGATCTCAAGAGCCTCGCCGTCGTCACAGGGTCTCCTCGCGCCGAGGAGCAGAACCGCGCCGCGGTGCGGGCACCACATCTCCGGGGGCCTGGATGAGCCCGTACTGGGCGGCCTGGGCGGCGAACATGCCCCGGTAGAGGCCGTCGTCGGCACTCATGAGCTGGTCGTGGGTGCCCTCTTCGACGACGCGCCCGTGGTCGAGAACGTAGATGTGGTCGGCCTTCGCGGTCGCGGCAAGCCGATGTGTGACCAGCACGACCGCGTGGTCCCGCTCGGCCAGTGCCCACAGCCCTTCGAACGCCGCGATCTCCGCGTGTGGATCGAGTGCCGAGGTGGGTTCATCGACCAAGAAAAACGGCGCATTCCTGTATCGGCTGCGAGCGGCCCCCAGCTTCTGCCACTGACCGCCCGAGAGTTGGACGCCGCGCTCGTACCCCTTGAAGACGATCGAGTCGTATCCGTGCGGCAAACCTGCGATGAGAGCGTGCACGTCGGCGGCTTGCGCTGCCTCTTTGACCCGGTCCATGTCCCGGGGGCGGTTGCCGGCGCCGATGGCGATGTTCGTGGCGGCGGTCATCTCCCAGTGTGGGAAGTCCTGCCCGAGCAGCCCCACCATGCCGAAGACCTCCGTGCGATCGGCCTCGCGGAGCTCGACCCGCCGGCCGGGCTCCCCTTCCCACCACACGCTCCCGTCGGTGGGCAGTAGAAGCCCGGCGAGGATCTTGGTCAAGGTGGTCTTGCCCGAGCCGTTCGCGCCCACCAGCGCCGTCACCGTGCCCCTGCGGACCGACAAGCTCACTCCCTTCAGCGCAGAGGAGTCGGCCCCCGGGTAGGTGAACGAGACGTTCTCCATGTGTACGGCCCGTGTGGGGCAGGGCAAAGGCGTGCCCCTGCGGGGGATCGCGTGTTCGGCGGCCAGCTCGGTGGCGTGCTTGGTGTCGGTGAGGAACAGCAGCTCTTCGTACAGCCGGTTGACCTGCTGGACCAGGGACGTGAGCCGTTCGGTCGAATTGCGGATGGCAATCACCGCGGTCCCGCCGACAGCCAGTGGCAGCCCGCCGGCGGCCAGCAGCCACCAGAGCAATCCGTAGCAGGCCAGCGACGCCAGACCGGCGAAGCCGCCCGCGACCAGGTCCGTGTGTGCCTGCGCCCGCGCCAGCCGCCGCTGCTCCGCCTCCGTCTGCCGGGACATCTCCTCGTACCCCCGCAGCAGCGTCTCCCCGGCCGCGTGTACGCGGATCTCCCCGGCGGCGTGCGGCCGCGTCAGGTACGCCAGCAACGATGAGATGGCACGTCGGTGATCGACCCAATTCAGCCGCGAGGTGTACTCGCGGCGCGCGGAACGCACCGCTCCCCATCCCTTGGGAAACGCGATCGCCAGCAGCATCGGCAGCAAAATCCAGTGCAACGACACCAGTACGACGGCGGCCGCCACCATACCGATCAGCACGCTGCCCACACCCACCGACAGCCGGAGCATGCTGCGGGCCGAATCGGTCCCGAACCGCCCGGCCTCCAAGACCCGCTGGACCTCCGGCCGCTCGGTCGCTTCCACCTCGACCCGGGTGACGGCCGTGTAGTACCGCGCCGATACGGCTCGTTCGACCTGCGGCTCCAGCCGGCCGGACATCGCCGTCGACCATGCCGCCAGCAATGCCGAACCCACCGACACCACCGCCAGGACCACCAGCGACGGCAGGGCTTGACGAAGTTTGTCCGCAGTCGGACCGTCCGCGAACAGCTGAGTCAGGACACGATTGACCGCCACTAGCCCCCACGCGGCCGTCACCCCTTGTCCGACCTGGGCAGTCACGACCCCGGTCAGCGCCCGCCGGTCCACCTCCCATCCGGTGCGCAGCACCATCCCCACCATGCGCGGCAGCGCCGCCGCCATCTGCCCGAACTTCAATCGGGTCAACGCGCCCTCGTAGCGGACGAATGTCTGATCCCAGCGGAGCCGGCCCCCATAGAGCTCGCGCTCCGCGTTCGAGATCCCGTCCGCTGCTGCCGTGCTTCGCGCGCCCTGGTGGGCATCGCGGCGTGGTCCGGCCGATGTCAACGTCGGTTCCCCCTTCGACGGTTGTGTCTGTGTCGTCAGGCTCAACGACGCCGTCGGGATTTCGAACACATGTCTTTCGGTCGGTCTGAGAACCCCGGAACTGAGCGGTTCATGGCGGGGGCGGGAGGCGCGACCCTTGTCCCACAAGCGCTTCCCGGTGAGGGCTGGTTGGCCGAAACGCTGGTGCCCTGTCGAGCGTCGGCTGAGCAGTGACACACCGGCGCTCTCCCTAGGCGGACGCCCTGGGAAGCCGGTCCTCCCGCGGCGGGGGCGGGGTGTTGACGCGTCCCTGAACGACGAGGAGCTGCCCGGCCCCGCACCAATGCCGACAGAAGCACGAAATCCGGGCTCGGTAGGATGTGCGATATGCCGAAACACCTGTTATTTGTGGCCCTTGCAGGGCACGGGCATGTCAATCCCACACTGCCGCTGGTCCAGGAACTCGTGCGGCGAGGGCATCGAGTGGACTACGCCACCAGCGCGGAGCACTCCGAAGCGGTGATCAGTGCCGGGGCGCGCTGGGTGGAGCTGCCTTCGATGGACGCGATGGCGGCGCCGCCACGTGAGTTCGGTCCTGCAGATATCGCCGTTGTCCTGCGCGCCATGTTCGCGGCCATGCGCTCGGCCTACCCGGTGCTGCGAGAGCACTGTGTCACTGAGTCGCCGGACGTGATCTGTTACGACGCAATGAACTGGTTGGTCCGGGTCCTTGCCGAGCAACTGGGTCTTCCCGCCGTGCGGTGCATTCCCAACCTCGCCTCGAACGAGGAGTTTTCGCTGTTCGCCGGCTTCATGGGCGACCATGGCGAGGAGAATCCCCTGACCGCCGCACTCGCCGACGACTGTGCGGAGTTCTCCGCCGAGCACGGCGTCGTGCTCGACCCGGCGAACCTCCTGGATGTCATCGAGAAGCTCAACCTCGTCTTCATACCGAGGGAGTTCCAGCCCGCGGGTGACACCTTCGACGAGCGCTTCCACTTCATCGGCCCCTCGTTGGGCAGTCGGGAGCATGACGAACCCTGGTCGCCCGCCGACCCCGACGCCCCTGTCCTGTTCATCTCGCTGGGGACGGTCTTCAACGACCGGCCCGAGTTCTACCGCACCTGCATCGAGGCCTTCGGCGGAGGGCCGTATCAAGTCGCCATGTCTGTGGGAGGGTTGGACGTCGCCGAGTTGGGCGACATTCCGCCCAACTTTGACGTCCGGCCGCACTTCCCGCAGCCGGCCGTGCTGCGGCATGCTGCAGCCTTCGTCTCTCACGCCGGTATGAACTCCACGATGGAGTCCCTGTATTACGGGGTCGGCCTGATCACCGTTCCGCAGATGCCCGAGCAGGCTGCCAACGCCGGGCGGGTGCAGGAATTGGGGCTCGGCGAGCAACTGGACGCGGCGACGGTGACCGCCGAGTCCCTGCGTGCCGCGGTCGCCCGGGTCACCTCCGACTCCGCGGTACGTGCCAACCTCGACCGGATGCGCAAGGTCATCAGTGAGAGCGGGGGAGCCGTGCGCGGTGTGGATGTGATCGAGGAGTATCTCCGCTGAACCTCCGCTGAACGTCTGCTGCGCCTCGCCTGAGGGATGTCTCGTGACGTCGTGATCAGGCGAGGCCCGCGGGTGAGGGTGAGGGTGAGGGTGAGGGTGTGCGCAGGGGGACACCACGGTGGCCCCTGTGCACCCCCCGCCCTTGTGGGCACCAGTCGTCACCCCGCGCTGTTGTCCTCCGGTACGACCGCCATGGCCTCGACCTCGACGAGGTATTCCGGCTGTGCCAGGGCCTGCACTCCGATCCATGAGGACGGGGGCGGGTTCTCCGTTCCGAAGGTTTCGACGAGGACGCGGCCGATGAGATCCGCCTCGGGACCGGACTCGAAATTCGGAAGGTAGAGACGCAGGATCTGAATGTCGTCCGGGGTGCCGCCGACGGCTTCGAGAGCGATGAACACATGCTTTAGCGCCTGCCGAAGCTGCGCCTCCCGCCCCACCGCCGTCACCTCGTGGTTGCTGTCCCACGCCACCTGCCCGGCGATGTTGACGATCTTTCCCGGTGGGGAGACCGCGACCTGGGAGAAGCCCCACGGCCTGCTGGAGAACAGTTCCTGCGGCTGGAGCGTTTTACGCGGCACGTCACACTTCCTTGTTCACGGATTGCGGGTTGCGGATTTCCCTCGTGATTCACTCTATGCGGCAGATGTCCACACCTCGGATCATCCGCCGCCTCAGCGGTAGGCGGCCAGGCCGTCTGCCAGTTCTTCTTCGTCGCCGTCGTGGAGGGCATAGAGGGCTTGCTGCAGGGCGAATGTGCCGCGGATCGCGGCAATGCGGGTGGGGAGTCCCTTGTCCGGCCAACTGCCCAGGGCGAGCACCTGGCCCAGGAGGTCGTGGCCGTAACTGGCGCCGATGGCTGCGAGGTCCTCGGCCGGGTCGCTGAGGGTGACATCGTCCCAGTCGAGCACTCCGGCGAGACGCGGCAGGCCGTGATCCCACTCCCATAGGACGTTCTCGGCGCCGAGGTCACCATGCACCACTGCACGAGTGAGGTGGGGAAGGCCGTCGAGCGCGGCGAGTTCCCGCTCTGCCCGTAAGCGCCCGCTGTCGGACATCAGCCCGAACAACTCCGTGCGCACGTTCTCCGCGAACCGCTGCCACTGGCCTTCCGGGGGCCGGGGCAGAACCTCTCGTACCGACTCGTCGGTGCCGGCGCGGTCCAGCCTGGCCAGCAGTGTCGCGTACTGCGCCGCCACGGTGCCGGCCACATGGGCATCGTTGAGTGCGTCGGCCTCCAACGGTTCCCCGGGAACGCGGCTGAGCACCAGGAACGGCTCTTCTTCGGTGCCGTGGGCTCCGCCTTGCACCAGCGGCTCGGGTGTGCGAAAGCCGAGGTCGAGCCCGGCAAGTGCGCGGAGCACGGCTGCCCGCTCGGGCAGCCGGGCGGCCGCCGCCCTGGTGCGGGGCAGGCACACGACGCGCTCTGAGCCGAGGACTACGTGGTGGAACTGCCCCTGGCGTACGGCAAGATCGTCCGGTTTGTCGTCAGGCAGCAGGCGGCTCAGCAGAGCGCGATGCGTTGTACGGATGCTCACGAGGGTGACCTCTGGATCCTTCGATGGCGGAGGCGATGGTCCGACAGTGCGGTGATGTCCCGACATTGAGGCGTGTCCCGACAGTGCTGTCACGCCGCGTCGGCGAGGGGACGTATGCGCCGGCGGATGCCCTTTTGCTGCGGATGCGGATGCGGATGCGGATGCGGATGCGGATGCGGGGCCCGTTCTCGGCGCTGGGCGGCGCGGGCGGGTGCGCAGCGCTATGCGGTGAGCCCTGCCATGGCGGCCGCCGCTGTGGCCGTGGCGGGGTCCCACCCCGGGTGTGGCACGGCTGCCAGGAGGGCCCGGGTGTATGGCGCGGTCGGATCGGCGAGTACCTGCTCGGTGGGGCCTTGTTCCACGGTCCGGCCGTGCCGCATCACCAGTGTCTCGTCGGTGAGGTGGCGCACCACGGCCAGATCGTGGCTGACGAACACCAACGACACCCCGGTGTCGTGGCGGATCTCGGCCAGGAGTTGCAGGATCTGCGCCTGGATGGAGACGTCCAGCGCGGCGACCGCCTCGTCCAGGACGAGCACCTTCGGGTCGACGGCGAGCGCACGGGCGATGGCGAGGCGCTGGCGCTGTCCGCCGGAGAGTCCGTGCGGCCTGGCGCCGGCCTCCCGGGTTCCCAGCCCGACGAGGCCGAGCAGTTCCGTCGCCCGCTGTTCGGCGTGCTGCGGCGCTGCGCCGTGCAGCCGCAGCGCGGTGTGCAGGCACTGGCGTGCGGTGAGCCGGGGATCGAGTGAGACATAGGGATCCTGGAAGACCATCTGGATGTCCCGGGCCCTGGCCAGCCGTGCTGCCCGGCCCCGTGGCGTACGGGGTGTGCGGGCGTGGCCGTCGACGGTCACGGTGCCGGCGTCGGGCCGCACCAGTCCGACGAGCATCCGGGCCACGGTCGTCTTGCCGCACCCGGACTCTCCGACGACCCCGATCGAGCCGCCGCGCGGCAGCGTGAAGGAGATTACGTCGGCGGCCCGGTGCCGGCCACCGCCCGGCAGGGGATACGTCTTGGCCAGTCCCTCGGCGACCAGTACGGGCGTGCTGTCGTACGCGGGCCGGCGGGACGGGCCGTGGAGGGGATGGGTGCCGGTCATGGCTGCCTCTTCTCGTACGAGGACGGCGTGGGGGAGTCGGTCGGTGCCGGGGCGTCCGGCAGTTTGCGGCAGGACGCGGAGCCGCCGGTGGCCAGCGCGGCCGGGGCCGGTGTCCAGGCGGCGCAGTCGTCGTCGGCGTGTGCGCAGCGTGCGTGGAAGGGGCAGCCGGGGAAGGCGTCGGCGAGGGACGGCGGGCGGCCCGGGATGGGGCGTAGCACGCGCGGCGCTTCGGCCAGGTCGGGTGAACAGGCCAGCAGCCCGCGGGTGTAGGGGTGCCGGGGCGCGCCGAACAGGGCGCGGGCCGGCTGTTCCTCGACGACCCGGCCCGCGTACATGACGTACACCCGCTCGCAGTAGGCGGCCGCCAGTTGCAGGTCGTGGGTGATGAAGAGCAGGCCCATACCGTGCTCGTCGCGCAGGGTGCGCAGCAGGGCGAGGATCTCGGCCTGGGTGGTGACGTCCAGCGCGCTGGTGGCCTCGTCGGCGAGCAGCAGCTGGGGGGCGGCGGCGAGGGCGCCGGCGATGACGACGCGTTGCAGCATGCCGCCGGAGAGTTCGTGTGGGCGCTGCCGGATGCGGTGCTCCGGGTCGGACAGGCCCACGGTGTCCAGGAGTTCGAGGGTGCGGGCGCGCATCGCGGGGCGGTCGAGTCCGCTGCGGGCGAGCCGTTCGGTCAGGAAGTCGCCGATCCTGCGGACCGGGTTGAGTGCCGAGCGCGGGTCCTGGTGGACCATCGCGACGGTGCCGGCGCGGTGTGCGCGCAGTGCCGCTCCGCTCAGGGACAGCACTTCGGTGCCGGCCACCCGGACGGTGCCCTCGGCGCGGGCGCCCTCGGGCAGCAGCCGCAGCGCGGCCTTGGCGGTGGTGGACTTGCCCGATCCGGACTCGCCGACCAGGCCGACGATTTCGCCGGGGCCGACGCGCAGCGAGACCTCGGCGAGGACGGGGCGGGCGGTGCCGGGCAGTTGGAGGGTCAGCCGGTCGATGTCCAGTAGTGGAGCGGCGTCCGGCGGGGGAGCGGAGGGGAGGGGGGCAGTGTGCGTGGTCGGGTTCGGCATGGCGGCTATCCCTTGGCGGAGAGTCGGTCGGCGGCCCGGACACCGGCGACGTTGAAGGCCACCACGACGGCGGCCACGGCACAGCCCGGCACCATGGCCGGCAGCAGCGCCCCCTGGACGATCGCGGCCTGGCCCTCCTGCACCATCAGCCCCCAGTCGGAGCTGGGCGGCTGGGTGCCGAAGCCCAGATAGCTGAGGGTGGCCAGGCTCATCAGGGCCTCGCCGAAGAGGACGACGAGATAACCGGCGAGTGACCGGCCGAGGTTGGGGACGAGGTGGCGGACGCAGAGCCGGGCGCCGCCCATGCCCTGGACGAGGTAGGCATCGACATAGGGCTTGGCGCGTTCGGCGAGGGCGATGCTGCGGGTGTATTTGGCGATGGTGGGGGCGAAGGCCAGCCCCAGGGCGATCACCGAGGTGGTGATACCGGAACCGAACACCGCGATGATCAGCACGACGAACAGCAGGCCCGGGAAGGCGTACATGACGTCGGTGATGCGGCTGACCAGGGTGTCGACCCAGCCACCGCGCCAGGCGGCGACGGTGCCCAGGGTGACGCCGAGCACGGCGGCCAGCGCGAGCAGCAGCAGCGGCGCGATCAGACTGGTCCTGGCCCCGTACAGGACCCGGCTGAGCAGGTCCTGGCCGGAGGCGTCGGTGCCCAGCAGATGCTCCCGGCCGGTGCCTTCGAGCGAGGACGACAGATCGATGGCGTCCGGTGCGTACGGGGCGAGGAGCGGCGCACAGAGCGCGGCGAGCACCACCAGTGCGAGGAAACCGGCGGCCGCCGTCGGAGCGACCGGACGCCTGGTACGCGGGCGGCGGCCTGCGGTCACCGCCGGGCCGGGGCCCACCGCCGGATGGAGGGAGGTCATATGGCGCTCCTTGCGGCCTTGACCCGCGGGTCGAGCAGCGGGTGCACGAGGTCGACGAGGGTGGTGGCGAGGATGTAGCCGGTGACCATCAGCAGCAGGACGGCCTGGGCGACCGGGAAATCATGGGTGTTGATGGCCCCGACGAGCAGCGAGCCGATGCCGCTGATCCCGAAGGCGGTCTCGATGACGACGGTGCCGGCCAGCATTCCGGCGGTGACCAGACCGCACATGGTGACGATCGGTCCGAGGGCGTTGCGCAGCACATGCCGCAGGACGATCTCGCGCTCGGGGACGCCACAGGCACGGGCGACCTCCACATGGTCGGCGGCCGCGGCATCCAGCATGGCCTGCCGGGTGACCCGGCTGATGATCGCCAGCGCCCCCAGTGCCATGGACAGGGCGGGCAGGGTGAGGTGGTGGACCGTTCCGGCGAAGCCCGTTCCGCCACCGGTCACCGGGAACCAGCCGAGCCGCACCCCGAAGAGCGAGATCAGCGCGATGGCGGCGACGAAGGAGGGGACGGAGCCGGCGAGGGTGGTGGCGCCGACGACGGCGGAGTCCACCCAGCCGCGGCGGACCGCCGCCAGCACCCCGGCGCCGACGCCCAGCAGGACGAACAGCACCGTCGCGTAGCCCACGAGTGCGAGGGTGGTGGGCAGCCTGGCGGTCAGCAGATCGGCCACCTGGTCGCCGTAGCGGAAGGACCTCCCCAGGTCGGTGTGTACGCAGTCCCACAGCCACCGGCCGTACTGGACGACCAGCGGCTCGTCGAGGTGGTACTGCGCGCGGACGGTGGCGATTTTCTCGGGGGTGAGCTTGTCGCGGCCGCCGGCGAGGAAGACCGCCGGGTCGCCGGGGGCGGCGTAGACGGACGCGAAGATGACGAAGGAGGCGGCGAACAGCGTCGCGATGAGGCCGGCGATGCGCCGCACGAGTCTGCGGACCACGGCGGTTCAGTCCTTTTCCTGGGGCTGGTGGGCGGGGGCGGCCCCGGGCGCGGTGCCCAGTTCGGCGGCCCAGGGGTAATAGAGGTGGGCCTGTGACGCCGGCGGCCCGGTCAGTCCGTCCTTGAGGACGAGGACGGAGGGCACCTGCGCGACGGGAACCCACACCGCCGCGTCGGCGAACTCCTTCTGCACTCGTACGGCGAGCCGGGCGCGCGCCCCGTCATCCAGGGTGCGTAGCGCCTGGTGCACCGTGCTGTCGTACGTACGGCTTTTGAAGCCGACCCAGTTGTTGGGGCTGTCCGACAGGGCGTTGTCGTAGAAGCCCATCGGGTCGCTCTTGGAGATGTACCAGTCGCCGACCAGCACATCGATCTCCGAGCGGGCCTGCTGGGAGCTGTAGAACTCCTCGAACTGGGCGGTCGGCACGGTCTTGATCTGTCCGACGAGCCCGATGCTCTGCAGCGCGGCACGCACCGCGTTGGCGATGACGGTGCGGCCCTGGCTCGCGTCCGTGCCGATGACGATCGGTTCGGTGGGTGCCCCCGCCGACTGCACCAGCTTCTTGGCCCGTGCGAGAGCTGCGGCGTCCGGCCGCGCGGGGGCGGCGGCGTTCAGCTTCCGCTGCGCCGCGGCGAACGCGGGTTTCGCATAGCCCCAGGAGCCGGAGCCGACGGGGGTGGCCCAGGGCTGGACGAGCCCGCCGTAACCGGAGGCGGCGATGCCGGCGCGGTCCAGGGCAAGGGACAGTGCGCGGCGGATCGCGGGGTCCTTGAGGCCGCCGCGTTCGGTGGGGATGAGGGCGAGGGAGGCGGTGCTGGGGCCGTAGTGCTCGGTGAGTCCCTTGCGTCCGGCCAGGGCGGCGGCGGTGTTGGGGGATTCGGCGTAGCCGCCGTCGGCGGCACCGGTGGTCAGGGCATTGACGAAGGCGCTGTCGGAGGCCCAGCGGAAGACGATCTGCCGGGTCAGCGGCTTGCTGCCCCAGTAGCTCTCGGAGCGGCGGATGGTGAGGGAGTCACCCGACTTCCAGCTCGTGAGCTCATACGGGCCCGAGCAGGCGTCTCCGCGCCCCGGAGTACCGAACTCCGCTCCCGCCGCCTGTACTTGACTGCGGTGGTACACCAGCCCCGCATCGCCCGCGAGCGCCTTGGTGAAGAGGGCGTCGGGCTCCTTGAACGTAATGGTGATCTCGTGCGGACCCGTCTTGGCCATCTTCTTGACGTTGCCGAACTCGTCGGCCTGCTCCATGTCCGGGTCGGCGTGCCGTTTCAGACTCCACAGCACGTCGTCGGCGGTCATCTTCGCGCCGTCGTGGAAGGTGACGTCGTCGCGCAGGCTCAGCACCAGGGTGGTGGGGTCGGGGCGGGTGGCCTTCCGGGTGAGGAAGGGGCGGACGGACATGTCCGGCTGGAGCTGGTAGAGCCGCTCGCAGACGTTGGTCAGAACGGCCCGGCCGGCGCTGGTGCCCTGGGTGTCCAGGTCGAGGGAGTCCGGTTCGTCCTCCAGCAACCAGTTGACGGTGTCGAGCCGGCCGGTGGCCTCGGCGGTCGTGGGGGTGAGCCGGAGATCGGCGGCGTTCAGCGCCTTGCCACCGCCGAGGGTGTTGGTGGCGCCGCTGCACCCCGCCGTGCCCAGGGCGAGGGTGACGACGGCCGCGGTGAGCAGGGGAGCGGTGGGCCGGGGAGTGCGCTTCATCGGTGTGCCCCCGGTCCGTCGTAGAGGTTCCACGGCACCCGCTGGTACTCGTGCTCGCAGGGGGTGCCCGCGGTGGCGTGGTATTCGCCGCTGGTCAGATCCACGCACGAGGAGACCAGTGTCGTCCAGTGCCGGAGCGCGGGCTTCCGGGGATCGGGGTGGGTGCACAGCGACTCGGGGTGGCCCAGGTGGTCGGACATCGCCTGGCGGATGATCTTGCGCGACTCGTCGGGGCCGGTGGACGTACACAGTGCCCGCAGCCCGGCCTCGGCACGCGGGACCCGTACGAGGGAGTCGGACGACACCGGGCGGTACCCGGCGGTGAGCGCGGCCGGGACGCCGGCCTGGTAGTGGTTGCCGTGCACCAGCAGCCCGTCGGTGGGATACATCCAGCCGTGTCCGGCCGGGGTGGTCTCCAGGTCGACGGCGAAACCCTCGCGACAGGTCAGCAGCGCGTTGCTGGCGATGTGCGCGCGGGTGCGGCACAGCACTTCGAGGGCGTCGGTGATGCTGTCCTGGTCCAGGACGCTGCGCCGTACGACGGTCTGCGGCAGCCCGATCGCGTCGTCGAACCGCCCGCCGAGACCGTTGGCGTTGAGCGCGATACCGGCCGAGCTGGCGCCCTGGCGGCCGATCTGCCCGGCCTCCACCTGCATGATCAGCGTCGGTTTGGGCGGCTGGACGATCCGGAGCAGCACGACGGTGTCGGCGACGCCGGCCCGCCAGTCCCAGTTCTGCCCGGCGTAGACATGGCCGTCGCCGCTGGCCTCCCCGTAGACGGCGTAGGAGGTGCAGCCCTCGGCGGGTTCCTCATCGGCCGACAGCGCCGCCTCGCTGATCTTGGTGAAGGACTTGTCGTAGAGGACCTCGCCCCGGGCGTTGAGGGCGAGGATGTCGAGCAGGTTGACGCCCGCGCCGTCGGCGATCCCCTGCATCTCGTCGACCAGGTGGGGTGCGTAGTCGCGGACCGGCGCCAGCCAGCGGGCGGCACGGGCGGTGACCTGCTGCCAGGTCAGCCCGCTGGAGGCGCCGAAGGCGGCTTCGTAGTACGCGATCGCGGCGTGGATGCGGTCGCGCACCGCCTCGCCGTACTGACGGCCTCGTTCGGCCGGCGGACCGGCGATCTCGATGACCGGAAGGGTGCGCTGTGCCATGTCTCTCCCTGCGCAGGACCCAGTGCCGGGACGCGTGATGCTGTAACGTCAATTTCAGCAAGTGGGTCTCTTGGAATGCGTTGTCCAGGAGAGTAATGCCGGTCTCATGAAAGTCAAGGGTTGTAATGGAGATTCCAGCAGGGGCGGGCGTGGGCGAGGGCACCGGCATGACGCGGCTGCGGGCCGCCGTCCGCGACGCCTGGGACGAGCTCTCCACCTCCGAGCGCGCGGTCGCCCAGTACCTCGTGGGGGCCGAGCCCGAGCAGCTGCTCTTCGCCAGCGCCCAGGAGCTGGGGACCGCCAGCGGCACCAGCAACGCCACCGTCGTACGCGCCCTCCAGCGCATCGGCTACGCCGGCCTGCCCGCCCTCAAACGAGATCTCACCACCGACTTCACCACCGCCGTCGCCCCCGAGGTCCGGCTGCGGCAGCGCATCGCCCATGTCGGCAAGGACCTCACGGGCATCTGGGACGACGTCTTCGACGAGGCGGCCGAACGGATCGGACACGCCAGGCGGCTGACCGACGCCGAGTCCTTCCAGCGCGCTGTGGCCGCACTGGCCCAGGCCGGGGAGGTGTTCTGCTACGGCGTCGCCGCCTCCGAACTCGCCGCCCGGCACCTCGCCCTGATGCTCGCCAGGACCGGCCGCCGGGCCCGCTTCCTGGGCGCGACCGGATTCGCGTTCGCCGATGCGCTGCTACCGCTGGGGCGCGGCGACGCGGTGGTGGTCTTCCAGCCGGCGCGCCCGCTGACGGAGTTCACCGTGCTGGTGGAGCGGGCCCGCGCGGTCGGCGCCAAGGTCGTCTTCGTCACCGATGAACTCGGGGACACCTTCGAGGGCCGCGTCGAGGCCGTACTGACCGCGCCGCACACCCCCACCGGCATCACCGCCGAGTCACTGACCGGCCTGGTCATCGCCGACGCCCTGCTGCTCGCCCTCACCACGCTGGACGAGACCCGCGCAGTGGAGACCTCACACCAACTGACCGCCCTGCGCGAACAGTTGCTGCCTCCTTCGGTACGCGCCCGTGGCCGGAAGGAGGCCCCTTAGACGCTTGTGCTGGCCACTCGCACTGGCCGCCCGTACTAGTCCACTCGCACGGGTGGCGGTGCGCCAGGGAGCCGCCTTCGTCGCGCGAGCGATGGTGAACCGGACTCCACGGCAGGGTGGACCTGCCCTCGTCATCGGACGAAGCGCACCTCTGGATGGGACGGCGAAGGCCCGTCCAGCAGGCGTCGCGGCCGGCCCAGCAGGTGCTGGTCGAAGAACGCGGTGACATAGGCGCGCTGGGCGGCGGTACTGCGCCCGGGGTCCACGGTGCCGATGTACTGCTCACGGGTCTGCGCCGGGATGTCCAGGTACTCGTCCAGTGCGGGCACGAACGACTGAGCGTCGGTGTAACTGAAGTGGCTGCCCCGTTCCAGGCTCAGGTCGCGCTTCCAGCCGGTCGAGCGGTCCCAGAACGACTGCCAGGACGGCTTGTTCAGATGCGTCTGATCCGCCTTGCCCATCAGCATGAACGGTCGGTTCAGCCCTTCCCGGGCCACCGGCAGGAATTCGGTCTTGCTGTACTGGAGCGTGCCGTCCATGTTGATGCCCGCGTCGATACGCCGGTCCGCGCGCATGGCCTCGGCCGCGGTGGCACCACCGCCCGAGTGGCCGAACATGCCGATCCGGTCCAGATCCAGCGCTCTGCCCAGTCCGTTGGGCAGACGGCGTCCCTCGGCATCGGGATTCCCGCCCTCCCGCAGCACCTCAAGCTGGTCAAGGACGAAGCGTGTGTCGCGCACCCGGGTGTCGATCGCCTTCTTGAGCCCCTCGACTCCGCTCATCGGCTTCTGCAACTCGACCCGGCCGCCCGGGAATTCCACCGCCGGGACCTCATAAGTGTGGTCGATGGTGACCACGACGTAGCCGCGGCTCGCCAGTTCCACCGCCGTCGAGGTGCCGAGCGCACGGAAGGACTGCAGGCCCGGCGAGTACAGCACGACCGGCCGCCTGCTGTGGTGGTCGGCAGGTGCCATGGCGGCCGCGTCCGTCCGGATGGCGGCCCAGTCCACCTCGCCGGGCCGGGCCAGCCTGAACGGGTCCGACTCGTCCACAAAGCGCGCGGTGCCGGGCTGCAGGTACGGCTGGCGTGGACACTCACGCGTCGAACGCGCCGGATACCACACGCTGACCATCAGTTCCCGGTCTCTGCCGTCGGCCCAGGGGTCGGGCCGCTTGTGGTCGACGAGATGGAGCTCGGTGCTCCCGACCGGCTTCCGCCCCGTCGGCTCGGGCAACTCGAACCGCACCGCATCATGAGCTGCCGAGGGGCGGGAATCGGATGGGGCGGTGGCAGAGGCGGCAACCCCCACCCCGATGGTCAGGGAGAGGGCCAGCGCCACTGCGGTGGTGACGACTCTGTGGATTCGCATGCCGGCCACTCTGGCTCCGGCCCCGCACCGCTGCATCCGCCGACAAGTGGAGACGCACCCTGACGTTTTACGGGTACCTTCCGCCGACTTCTCAGGGGAGCCGGAGTCTCAGAGTACGGAGCGGATCCGGACGTCCGGCAGGAGCACCCCGGGGCGCGAAGAGTACCTTGGCGTCGTGGTGCAGCGGTTCCAGAGGACGGTCCGGCTCACCTCCGCCAACCGGTGAGCACCGGACCTGTGGTTCGCCCGTACAAACGAGGGGGCGACTCATCCATGCGTCGCCTGGCAAGCTCTGCTGAACCCGATGCACGTATCATGATCGTCGAATCGAGTATCTGGAGCGATTCACATCCCCTCGCCGACACTGACACCCGGTACGACACCACATCGCACGGGCTCAACGGCAGCACGACCACGGTTACTTCGGTGGAGCGGAAGCGCCGACACCTGGTTCGCGGCATCGGCCCCCGACGTATGGCTGACCCGTGCCGCATCCCCAGGTTCGTCGGACGTCTGCCCGACCGTGCGACCCATCACAGCCCAACCACCGCTTATGGCCGTAAACAGCAAGGAACCTCATGTCCCCTTCAGCACCGCAGCCGCACAACAAGATCGCCGCCAATCCCCCTCGCCCGGCGAAGCCCGACTACAGCAACGTTTTCATCGAACCCGTCTACACGAACCGCTTCAGCGAAGCCGACCTGGAGGACGATCTCGACGCGCCTGGCACCTCTCACGCCGACTACTGACGACCTTGGACGCGGGGCGGCATCTCACGGTCCGCCTCCGCCTCCGCCGCTACCTCCGCCTGCCCGCAGAGCACGGACGCGCGTCGTCGGTGGTGGGGGCGTTGTGCGGCGGACCTCTGCTCACGCGGAGGAACCGGGCGAGGACAGGATCGCGTCCCGCGCCGCGACCGTCCCCGCAGGTCCGCGCGTGCGGGGAGCGGGCCGCCCTCTACCTGTAGCCGGCCGCCGGCATCGACCGCGCCGCCGTCACGCCGCAAGCCGTGCCCCGCTCCACTCAAGAACCGTTCAAGAACCGTTCAAGAACCGTTCATGGACCGTTTCTGATGGATTGCGGGTCCTGTGCGGTGCCGGCAGCCCGGGCTCAGGTCGCCATGAACCGGCTCAGCTCGCGTGACTTCCGCTGAAGGGCAGCTGCCCACGCCTCCCCGGAGCAATCCGGGACCGCTGGGACCTGAACATCCTTGAACTCGCCGCCCTCGACAAAGCCGGCCGGCTGCCAATTCACCTCGATGCCTGCCCTCTCCGCCAGGACGAGCACTGCGGCGACGAACCCCTCGGCCAGGGCGGCCATGACGGCGTGGCTCGTTCTCCGGTGCCACGCGAGCAGGGCGTCGACGAACGCTTTGAACGGGACGGGGTCGATCTGGCACTCGTCAGCTTTCATGGGGCCGATGCCGGACGGCAGACCCACTTCGGCTTGGTAGACGTGTACCTGGCTCATGAACAGCCGGGAGGCCCCGTTGGACGGGTTCCACAGGGTCTGGTCGCCCATGTCGAAGTACTGGCTCACTGCGGCCTCTTCGCGCTGGTCATACGGGGCAGCGTAGCGAGCCACTGACATTACGGGCAGCCAGCCCTCCACTGGAATGAGCCAGAACCGGTCTCCGTGCACAGAGCCGCCGGCCCTCGGACGGCGCCCGGCACCAGCCCAGTCCTGTCCAGTGTCAGGCGACTGTTACTCCGCCTTCGGTGGAGTCGGTGGAGCGGCTGAGTTTCTCCCAGGCGTCGAAGTCGTCCTGGACGCGTTGGCGCCGGGCGGTGACCAGGCGTAGCGCGTCCGAGCCGAGCAGGATATGCACGGGAGGCTTCTCCGCGTCCAGGAGGGTGAGAATGGCGTCGCCCGCGCGATCGGGGTCACCGATGCCCTGACCCGCGAGGGCCTGGCGGCGGGTCCGGATCGGGTCGAACAGCGCGTCGTAGTCGGCGATGCTGCGTGGTGCGCGGACCAGTGACCTACCTGCCCAGTCGGTTTTGAACGCGCCGGGAGCTACGGCGGTGACCCGCACGCCGAACTGGGTGACCTCTTGGGCGAGGGTGTCGGTGATGCCTTCCAGGGCGTGTTTGCTGCCTTCGTAGAACGCCAGTCCAGGGAAAGTGGTGTGCCCGCCCATCGAGGTGATGACGAAGATGTGGCCGCCGCGCCGTTCCCGCATGCCGGGTAGGACTGCTTTCACGGTCGCTACCGTGCCGAATACGTTGACCTCGAACTGGCGGCGCAGATCGGCCATCGATGACTCTTCGAAGGTGCCTTCGAGCCCGTAGCCGGCGTTGGCCACGAGCACTTCGACCGGGCCCAGTTCCGCTTCGGCGGCCCGCACGGTGGGGTCGATCCGGTCCGCGTCGGACAGGTCGAGGATGAAGGCCCGGGCACGGTCGGGGGCCAGTGCCTGGAAGGCGGCCGCGTGCTGCTCGGTGCGCACGGTGCCCGCGACCCGGTGCCCGGCCGCCAGGGCTCGTCGGGCGATGGCCAGTCCGAGGCCGGTGCTGACGCCGGTGATCAGGAATGTCTTGCTCACTACGGGTGTCCTTTCGTGGATGAGTGTCAGGCCGCGGGGCGTGCGTGGGCACGGCGGCATCGACCCCGCGGGTATGGCGGGGTCGTGTCTGGGTGGTGTTGGTGCTGGATCGCCCGGTTCGGGCGGTGGTCAGGACTCTGCGGCGGTGTCCCGGGTATTCGCGGTGGCGGGTTCGCTGCCCCAGCTGGCCAGCAGTCGCAGGCGCTCCTGAGATGGCGAGCCGGACGGCGCGCAGTAGACGACGAGCGATTGGCCCGGGTCGGCGGCAGAGGTGAAGATCTCGTACTGCAGTTCCAGGTCACCGGCGACAGGGTGGTGGAGGCGTTTGAGGCCGGTGCTGCGTTCCTGGACGCGGTGTTCCGACCACCACGCCGGGAACTCGGGTGAGCGCATCATCAACTCACCGATCAGGTTGGCGATGCGCTGGTTTCGCGGCTGGGCGGCGGCGGCCAACCGCAACCCATGCACGTAGTCGCGGGCGACGCGTTCCCAGTCGCACCACACCAGGCGAGCACGCGGATCGAGCAGCGTCCAGCGCGCCATGCTGCGTTCCCGGCGCGGCAGCTCGGCCACATCGGGAAACAGCAACGCCCACAATGTGTTCCCGCCGACGACCGTGAGGTTCCGGTCGCTGACAAAAGCAGGAGCCAAGTCCATCGACTCCAGCACCTGTCGCAGCGCCGGTCGTAGCCGTGACGAGGGCTCGGCCCGGTCCTTGTGCCCGGCTGTGGTGCCCGCGAGGGCGAACAGATGCCGCCGCTCGATGTCATCGAACCGCAGCGCGTCGCAGAGGGCATGCAGTACCTGTTCGGACGGCTGCCGGGCGCGGCCTTGTTCCAGACGGGTGTAGTACTCGGTACTCACCCCGGCCAGCTGCGCGACCTCACCGCGCCGCAGACCGGCGACCCGGCGACCGGCGCCGAACTCGACCGGCAGACCGATCTCATCCGGCGTGAGTCCAGCACGGCGGGCCCGCAGGAAGTCGCCCAAGTCGTTGTTGCCCATGCCCTAAGTCTGCTGTTCACCCAGCCGATCCCCAAGGGCATAGCTGGCCCTGCCAGTACTACACACCAGGACACCCTCGGGATGCCTTCGAGGTCGTCAACTCCGCGCTCAGCGACAACTGCCAGGTGGCCGAGGAGTGCGGTGCACGAAGTGCGGCGCTATCACTACCCAGGCCGGGCACGAGGGGCGGGGATGGACACTGGCCCGCCTCGACCTCATGGTCGACCGTAACCGGTGACCGGCTTGCGGTTTCTCGGGCCGTCGGCACGTTCACCCGGCCATCCAGGGCGCAGGCTTCGGGCCGTGCCCCGTCCACCCGGATGCCCCTGGTGATGTCTGATCGGCAGCCATCAACCCGTACGCATGGCCCTATGATTCGGGGACTCGCGTACGGGTTCCCGTCGACCCGCCCCGGGCGCGACGCCCGGCGCTGACGGGAGACGTCAACGCAATGGCTGGAGCCCGTGCGCGAACTGGCGGAAGAATTACTGCGCAACGGGCCGTGCCCCGGTGTAATCCGCTGGCCGCACGATGGCGGCGTCCCTACCGTGGCCCCATGACCGGACTCCCTGTCCCCGTACCCGGCGTGAGCGTCTGCGTGCTGATGAACCGCGGCTGCTGCGGGCCGTTCGCGCGCTTCGACGCAGACTTCGAACCTCCGGGCAGCGATGGCGGACTGGAACTGCTCAGCACCGTGTCGGAGCAGCGTCTGCCGGCCGAATTCCTCCTGGCGATCCGGGAGGGCCTGGCGCAAGGGCTCGGCGGCGTGTCTGCCTCGGTACTGCTCACGGACGGCTACTTCCACGAGACGGACTCCTGGGCGAGCGCCTACCGGATCGGTGCGGAGCAGGCAGGCCGGGCAGCGCTCATCGGCGCGGGCCTGCTGCCCCCGGAGGAGGCCGAGGCGCTGCGCTGGGTGCGCTGGCCCGGCAGCCCGAAGCCCCGGCGCGCCAAGCGCGCCCGCTGACCTCCCGCAGACCGCCTTCGCGCCGGACAGCTCCCATGCCTTACAGCCGTTGCGGTTGCCGGGCACCGGCCGACCGCGACGATGAGTCGGGTGTCGGCGTCGATGACGATCTGGTGATTCGTAAAACTCACGATCCGGAGCAACCCCGGATCGCCCTGCATCGAGTCAAGCTCGAAGCCTTCGTGGTCGGCGTCCGGGCTCCGGAGCCAGAGCGCCAGGTGTTACGCCAAGTCGGCCACGGGGAACGCCTCCTCGCACCACACCGCCCGCCCTTCTTCCCAGATGGAAAGCTCTGCCTCGATGCCGAGGAGAAGCACCTTCAGAGGAGCTTCATACGGGGCGAGACCGCGCCGAGGCAGATCCGGCAGTCCAAAGTTCCGGCAGACGAACCGCATCATCCGGCCCCCCGAGTCGTGCCTCCGTCCCGCCAGCCAGCACACTGGAGGCGGCCAACGTGCCGTGTGTTACGGGTTGTTGACGTGACGTGACGTGACGTGACGTGACGTGCGTCGACTCGGCAAAGCTCCGGGAGCAGTGTCAGCGGCGTTCGGTACGGTTCCGGGCATGCCTGCGCACCGTGAAAGCTACGACTCGACCCGTCACCCCGATCTCCTGGCGTGGCTGACAGAACGACAGACCGGCTTCGAGCACTGGGCCCACGAAGCCGGAGACGTCACCCTGTTCGACTTCTCAAACGCCTCCCTGGACGCACTGGAAGACCTGGTGAGGGAGGCGTACACCAAGACGGACGAGATCACTCGGCAGCGCCGCACCCCCTTCATCCAAGGCGCCGTGTGGTACATCGGCGAAGTCTTGTGCCGTCGCAAGGGGTGGGTATGGAAGTTCGAGCCGGACTTCAACACAGGCGAAGTGCCGCCGTTCTACGGCGAGGCAGAAGCGCCGGGACTCCTGGACACCCCCTGCGTGGGCGCACCCGAGGCCGGTCCTGGTGAGCACTGGTACCCGCTGAACACGCTACGCCGCCTGCTCGCTGAGGACGACGAGCTGGGCAATCCGATTGATGAACGGCTCGTCGGGATGGTCGAAGGCTGGTACGACGACGAAGACGACGAAGACGACGAAGACGACGAAGACGACGAAGACGATGAAGACGACGAAGGCGGCGAGGACCAGGACCAGGAGGACGACGAGGGCTGATGCCGCCCAGGGGAGGAGCGTGCCGTGACAGACATCGAGGTGCCGGGGCCTGACCCCGACTGGCAGGCAGCCACCAGCCTGCCCTACTACTCCGGCAAGAACCCTGCCCATCAGTGGAGCGTGTGGGAGCACTGCTCCCCGCTCTTTCAGATGATCGGAGGGCTGGCGC
This sequence comes from Streptomyces sp. G7(2002), assembly GCF_028870195.1. Classification (NCBI taxonomy): domain Bacteria; kingdom Bacillati; phylum Actinomycetota; class Actinomycetes; order Kitasatosporales; family Streptomycetaceae; genus Streptomyces; species Streptomyces sp. G7(2002). The sequence goes on along the minus strand of NZ_CP102609.1, from coordinate 604,822 downwards.
TGCCGGTGCAGCCCGTGGCCAGGCGGCTGCGATTGAATGTGGAGCGGTCGTGGGACGGGCTGGACGCACTCAGCGTCGTCCTGTTCCGGCTGCGGGGCTTCAGCTTTGCCATCAGCGAGCACGACGGCAATCCGGCCGGTATTTCCCTTGTCTGGCTCACCCAGGGGCATGAGGACGCCGACAAGGCCCTGGACATCCTCCTGGAGGTGGTCGGGATCGGAGAAGAGGCTGTCGCCTTCCGCGGAGATCCGCACGAAGAGCCGACTGCACTGCCCTCCACGATCCACGAAGGCACTCTGCTTCCTCAGGGACCGGGCATCACCCTGGGGGCCTCTTGCTGGGCACGCCTTCGCCGCATCTTCGGTGCACGGGGGAAGTGAGCGCCCGTCCTCGAAAAGCTGCAGTTCCGGAGGGCCGAGGCGCCGTACCGTGGCCGGGTGGGGAACGTATTTGGTGGTGGGGAGCAGAGTCTGTACCTGTCCAACGGCGGCACGGAGGTGTTCATCGATGTGCTGATGCTGGCGGTGTCTGATCTTGCCGATGACGTGTGGGACTACCGCTTCGCGGGGCTGCTGACGCTGCAGGACCAGACGGTGATGGGGCGAGGGGCTGTCGGATTCGACCTGCAAGAGATCGCCTGGGGTGCAACTCCGCGGGGACGTGCGCGGTCGAAGGGCTTCGTGCTGCGTGCCACCGCACTCGCGTTGAGCCGCCACCGCTGGAACGAGCTGGGTTACGACCCTCCCTTCGCCCAGGACTACCTGTACCGGTTCAAGGCGATGGTTGAGTCCTTCGTGGACGCCCCCGGCGACGCTCCTCTCGCCGGGGGTTTCCCCGGACCGGGCGAACGTGCGATGGCTTCATGTGCAGCACACCGGATCCTCAGTGCGCTCCCGCACTGGGAGGGGTGCTTCCTCTGCACCAGGCCACGATCGTCTTGAGGACGCGAGTTGGTGGAGGCCGCCAACTGCGGGGCTGAGTCACATTCGTGCCGATGGCACTGCACTGGTCGTGCAGCTCCGGGCGCCGAGCCTGTGGCCGCGATGCTTACCCGTCCTGTCCCGTACGTGTGCCGCGGTCTGTCCCGTACGTGTGCCGCGGTCCCTTGGCTGGCTGGTTCCAGGCTCTCGCGCCCCGCGAGATCACCGTCGGCGCCATGGCCGGGCTGGATGTCCTCGCTCCGCAGTGGCTGACCACGAGATAGATCCGTGGTCCCCCGTGCCTAACTTCGTGGTCGACCGCTGAGATTCTTCTGCGCACCGCAGCTCCGCGGCTTATTTCTTCCCAACGGTGGCCTGGCCGGGCATAACTGTGAGCACACGGCGCGGCATCGGAAATCGATGCTCTTCCCAGGCGTCGTACCACAGTTCAGAGAAAGGCCGGAACCTTGAGAACTGCCCGAAGGACGGTATTCAGTCTGGCGGCCGGGGTGACCCTCTGCGCTTCCGCCGTGGCGCTCGCCCCGGCCGCTCATGCGGGGTCCGACAACTACGTCAAGATCACCAACAAGGCGGGAATTGTCGCGACCACGTGTTACGAGTGGCTGGGCACCAGCGGAAAGGACTACTGCCACGAAGGCAGGCCCGTGGGGCAATCCTGGACCGCGTACTTCCCCGCGGACGCGACCTCGGCCGTGGTCAACCTGAAGCTGTCGAAATGGGGGGCGATCAGGGACAGCGCCCCCGTGAAGGACACCAGCACGAACCACTGCTTCGAGATCCAGGGCCTGCTCGGATCGGAAAAGCTGGTCGAAACCGGTTGCTGAAATACAAGAAAGAGAACAGAGCCATGAACCTCATGCGCATGGGCGTGGTCGCCGGTGCACTCACCACCGCAGTCGCTTTCACCGTACCGATGGCCGCTGCGGCAGAACCCGAACTCAAGACGGTGAACGGTCACACGGACAAGTGGGTGAACGAGGCGACGCCGACGGTCGAATACAAGAACGGCCTCAAGGACACTGATGTGGCCAGGGTCAAGGAAGCCCTGGAGCAGTGCAAGAGCCAGTCGGTTTCGTGCGCGTCGACAACGGTCGGCACCCCCGAAAAGGTGACGAAGTGGTTCGACGTGGAGAACGCAGGGACCGGCACCGGCCCGCTGGAGAACTGCGGTCCGGGTCAGACGGACCTTAAGGAGCAGATGGGCGGCATGCACGCGTTCGCCTGGGGCTGGAACGTGGGCGGGAACATCGATATCGAGCTGGCCAAGGGTGTCGGGATCGGCGTCAGCGCCCAGTACAACGAGACCCATACCGAGACGAAGACCGGCAGCATCGATGTCACCGTGAAGCCGGGTTGGCGGGGCATGCTCAAGGTGGGACACGACATGGAGCGCGTCACCTCCGACGTCACCATCCAGGGCGGGAAGTTCGGCGGGGCGAAGATTTCCGGTGTGCGTACGGAAATTCCCCTCAAGGAAGGGGCCGCCCCGCGCGCCGGCTCCGACCTCGTGCAGTGCGGCGAAAAGCTGCTGATCGAACAGTGATCCGGCGGGAACCGACGAGACGAAGGGACGCAGTCATGGCGAAAATGAGGAGAACGGCGGTCTGCGCCGTCGCCGCCATCGGCATCTCGCTGGGCAGCGCGGTGGTGACGGCTTCGCCGGCTTTTGCCGGCTCGGGCCACTCCATCTCGTTCTCCAACAAGGGCTGGTTCGTGGCCAACACCTGTTACAAGTGGACGGGTTCGCAGACGCCCGACAGCTGTGACTCCGGAAAGACCATCAACCAGGACTGGAGCGTGGAAATACCGGACGACGCGACCGGCGTGGAGCTGAGCGTGACGGTGAACGCACAGGTCGGCGGCGGGAACATCACACCGCAGATCACCGACCTGAAGCGCAACCACTGCTACGAGCTTTCCGGTTACACCTGGGGTCCGAAGATCACCGAGAAGCAGTGCTAGGCCGGGATGAGGGGAACGGAAAGATGAAAGCCATCACTGGCCGGATGAAGCGGGCGGGCGGGTACGGTGCGGCCGCTCTCGCCCTCGCACTGGGTGGCGGAATTCTGACGGCACCGTCGGCCGCCGCGAGCGCGGACAACTTCATTCAATTCAAGAGCGACGCGCTGTATTTCGTCGACACCTGCTACGAATGGCAGGGCCCGGCGGGCATAGAGAAGAAGAACTACTGCCACAACGCCAAGGCCAAGGGGGCAAGCTGGCAGGCGTACTTCCCGGCGGAGGCGACCGGAGCCACCGTCAAGGTGACCTTCGCCGGTTCCACGGACGGTCCGCCGAAGACGGTCACCATCGATGACGCCAACAAGAATCACTGCTACGAGCTCAAGGGCGCGTGGCTGAGCGGGTCCGAGGTCCTGCGGGTGAACTGCTGACCCGGCACCCCCGGTGAAGAGCGGCGGCCCTCGTGCTGCCGGTCCCCTTCAGGGGTGCCGGCGGCGCGGGGGCCCTGCGCTGCAGTGACCCGTACGAACAGTCGTAGCGACCGGTGCCGGTCAGCGGCTGCGGCGCATCTCACGTAGCCGGCTGGGCGGGGAGGACTCGAAAAATCCTGTGGGCGCTGTCTAAGAAGACGGCTGTCGGGCACCCGCTGAACCACGCGAGATGCGCGTCGCGGGTTTTGTTACCTGCGCAATGCCACCACTGAGGAGCGTAGCGATGAGCACGGTGAAGGAGACGGTGGACGTCGAGGTCCCGGTCCACACCGCCTACAACCAGTGGACGCAGTTCGAGGAGTTCCCGAAGTTCATGGAGGGTGTTGAGAAGATCACCCAGCTCGACGACCGGCACAACCGCTGGACCACCAAAATCGGCGGCGTGCGGCGGGAGTTCGACACCGAGATCATTGACCAGCTCCCGGACGACCGCATCGCCTGGCGGACCACCACCGGCGACACGCGGCAGAAGGGCCTGGTCAGCTTCCGGCGCCTGGATGAGACCCATACGCGGGTGGAGCTGGTGATGGACGTCGAGCCCTCGGGCGTGGCGGAGAAGGCCGCCGACATGTCGGGAACCATCGAACGGCGCGTCAAGGGCGATATGCGGCGCTTCAAGGGCTATATCGAGCGCCGTGGCGCCGAATCCGGAGCCTGGCGCGGCCGGATCACACCCGGTTGACTGGCCCCGGCGGCGCGGCTGCCGCGGCGACGCCGGCCGCCCGGACCGCCCCTCCCGGCGGGGGAGAGTAAGCCCGGCCGGGAGGGGCGGGCCGACCGCCCCAACCCACCTGAACAGGGGCGGGTTTCAATGGGCGAATGGATTACGTAGACCTCGACGCCCGGTTCAACGGACTGACCGGTGTCATCAGCCCTGCCCGCTACCTTGAGCATCTGCCCCAGCTGATGGACGACCTGCCCTGCGGCGCCCGGGCCTTCGCCACCGATCCGGACCACTACAGCTTCAGCAGCAAGCGCTGCACAAAAGACCTGAAACTCCGGCAGTTGAGCCTGCCCAGCGCCGAAGAGCCGGATGCCGAGGCGCACTTCCGGCACAACTGCTGGAAGCACGACGAAGACCTCACCATCCGCTACACGGACGTGACCGACTTCCGGATCGGGATCCCGCACGGCCCCGCGAGCGAGGACCCCGGCACCGTCATCCTGGACGAGATACTGCCCCACGAGGACGGCTGCTCCCACGAGGTGGCCTTCCGCCCCGGCACGCTGTATGTCGTCTGCCGCGACCTCACTGCCACGTGGGTGGAAACCGACTGCCCGGATGCCCAGCGCGGCTGAGGACCCAGCTCCCGTCCACGAGCCCCGGACGCCCCGGACCCCGTAGCGGCCGGACCTGCGCACCCCTCCCGGACAGCGGCCGGGCCTGCGCACCCCTAACCGGACAATGGGGTGAATTTTCCTCTTGTCCGGAATTGGGTGGTTGCGTGTATCGTCCTCAGAGGCAGTTCCCGCACGCGATGGAACGGGGAAACAAGATGAAGAAGATCATCGCGATAGCGTTCGTTACCGCGCTGTTCAGCGCCGGAGGTGCCGGCATCGCCTCCGCGGCTCCCGCGTCACCGGAGCCTCCGCCGGGCCGTGAAACCGTCACCACGACGTTCCACTGTCCCGCCCCGCGCGGCACCTTCACGATCACGGCGGACCCGTGGGTGATGGGCCAGTACGAGTGGCATTACGGCAAGCAAGGCTGCACGTACACCTCGTAGTCACCGGCGGTCGGCCCCCGCGGTCGCGCTCCTACCCTCGTCCCATCCCCTTCTCTCGTCCCTTACCTCGCCCTTTCCCTCGCCCTTTCCCTCGTCCCTTCCCGCGTCGCGGTGATCTGCTCGTCGGATTCCCCGTGGCCACCGGACCCGACCCGGTCGGTAGAGTCCTGCCGTGGCACGGAGGGGGACTGCGATGACGGACATTGGCGTGGTGGTGGCGCGGTTGCGCCAACTGCCGGACATATCCGGTGGGTTGGTGGAGCTGGAGCCCGGGATTGATGACGCCCGGATGGACTCCTGGCCGGTTCCGGTGCCGGCCGAGATCCGCGTGCTGTTCCGCTCCGTCGGCGGCATCCGGATCACCGTGCGTCGTTCCGTGGTGAACGGACACACCTCGGCGGAGCACATCGACTTCACCGAATCCTTCAACAATGGTGACTATCTCGGCCACGACGTCGGCTGGTACCTGGAGCACGCCGGCGGCCCGGGCAGTCACTGGTTCGTCCACCTGGACCACGGCGACGGACACTTCTATGTCGATGTCGACCGGGACACCGGTGCCTGGGGCCCGGTCTTCCAGTTCTGGGACGCCACCGACACCCGCCGGCTGGCACTCTCGCTGCCCGACTGGCTCCAGTGGTTGAGTGACTGTGTGCACCAGGCCGTGGCGGAGGCAGGCGCGGAGGACGTCAATGCCTTCGGGGCGGCGTTCACCGACCGGTGGGGGGAGCCCGTAGGGGATCCCGTACGGGTCGAGCCCGTCCGTGCGGCCGACGCCAGGTCGGCCGGCGACCCGGTGCTGCGGGACGCGGCGGCCGGATTGCCGGACGACGCTCTCCTCGCGGATCTGCGGCCGGTCACCGGAGTCGCCGAGGTGCTGTTCGACCTCCCGGTGAGTTGCCGCTACGCACGGCGGCACGGCGGGGCCGTCCTGACCGCGGTGAAGTGGGACGGGGAATAGGCCACGCGCTGAACATCTCCACGGGTTCGCCATGGGACGGCGGGTCCTCAGGCGAGACAGGGACAAGTGAGACGGGGACACGGCAAGGCGCGGGTGAGCGGGGTGCGCCCCCTCTCCGGGCGGGTGGAGGAGGGGCACAGGATCAGCCCGTGGCGAGGGAGAGGTCGGCGGCCCCGAAGGAGACCGAGAACCTCTCGCACCACAGGACGGCGCTGCGGAACTCCGACAGATCCGTGCCCGCCGGGACGGTGTAGTTCTGGTTGCCCAGATTGCCCTTGAGCTTCCCCAGCTCCACCGCGCCGTCCCCGAGCCCCGTCTTCACCGCGGCGGCGTCACGGGTGGACAGATAGACCCGTACATCCGGACCGTCCGAGGTCTTCAGGTCCTCCAGACGCAGCACGTGGCCGCCGTCGGCCAGCCGGACCGTTCGGGCGATTCCGCTGGTGGCGTGCTCGTGGGTGACGAAGCGGCCCTCGGCGAGATCCTTCGGCCCGGTGGCCGGCCGGGGAGACATGGGTGACTCCTTCATCGACTTCATCGACGGCTCGGTCCGCGTCGAGGGGGAGGAGGCCGGCAAGGCCTCATTCACCTCGGTGTTGGTGAACGCCTTCCAGGGCTGGAAGAGAGCAAGCCCGAGTCCGGCCGCGACGACCAACCCCAGGAGGACGGTCAGGACGGTGCGGCGGGACAGTCGGACACTGCGGGACTGGGACACAGGGCCTCCTCAGGCGTATGAACCGGCTGACCGGAACCGACCGTCAGCCTCACCCTTAGGGAACCCTGCGGGGGCGCTTCTCCGGGGCAATCCGGGGGCGCGGTAAGACTCCGGTAATGGGACGGCCACGGGCTCCGTGATCCTGCGCGCCGGTGGACTGGACGAGTCGGCGCTGAGGTGGGCAGCACGTGCAAGGCGGTGGCCCGGCGCGCTCACGGTGGATAGCCGTACCGGCCGTGGAGGCGGACGAAGCGGGCGAGTGTCAGGACTCGCCGGCGCTCCAGCCCGGAGGCGGTCCGCCGGAAGGACACGACCTCCTCGCTCCCGCCCGTGCCGAGGGGTTGTACGAGGCGGCCGCCGATCCGTAGTTGGTCGACCAGCGGAGCAGGGACGTCCGGGAAGGCGGCCGATACGAGGATGGCGTCGTACGGGGCGCGGTCCGGCACGCCGGCGCTGCCGTCCCCGACGCGCAGCTCCACGTGGGGAACGTTCTGCCGGTCCAGATTGCGCCGGGCCTGCTGGGCGATGTCGGGCCACCATTCGATGCTGACGACGTCGGCGGCCAGGCGGGCGAGCAGGGCCGTCTGAAAGCCGAGGCCGGTGCCGACTTCCAGGACGTGTTCCCTGCCGTGCAGGTCGAGGCCGTCGATCATCATGGCGGAGAGCGAGGGCTGGGTGGTCACCTGGCCGTGCCCGATCGGAAGGGGCACGTCCTGATAGGCGGACGGCGCGTGAGCGGCGGGGACGAAAGGTGCCCGCGGTGTCGCCCGTACGGCTTGGAGCAGGCGCTCGTCACAGATGCCGGCCGCTCGGACCGCCCGTACCAGATCCTCGCTCGGCCGGTCCTTGCTCATAGCCGCCGCCCTCCCTCAGCTCATCGGGAGTCATAGCTCCAGAAGACCGCTCATCGGGGCCGGTTACCAGCGGCCGCGGCCACCTGACGGCGCGGGCCTCGTCGAAGAACCCCCACCACCCCGGGCGGACGGCCGGCCGCGGCATCGTGCTCTGCTGCCTGCACTCTGCGCCACCCGGATCACCGTCTGGGAGGTCGCTCATGGCGCCGACGCGCAGTCGCACCGGGACGGTACGAGAGTGGTAGGTGATGGACACACCGGTGACGACGTTCAGCGAGGCCCCGGACGATCCGTTCGCCGTGCGTCGCTCGGCCTCCGCCGTGCTGGACGGCAACGGGCGGGTCGTCGGCTGGAGTGAGCGCGCCGAGGCGCTGCTCGGCTACGCGCCCGAGGACGTCCTCGGGCGGCCGGTGCGCGAAGTGCTGCTCGACCCCCGCGATGAAGACGTCGTCATGTCCGCGGTGGAGGCCTGCCTGAGTGCCGGGGGCTGGTTCGGGGTCATCCCCGTACGGGACCGCGGCGGCAAGCGGGTGGAGCTGGGCTGCCGGGTCCGGGCGGTGGCGCGCGTGGACAGCGGTATCGAGTGGTTTCTCGTCGGCGGGCCTGCGGAGCAGGTGATCCAGTGGGAGACGGACCGGTCGATCCTGGACGGGATGTTCCGCCGGTCCCCGATCGGTCTCGCGGTGCTCGCCCCCGACCTGAGCCTGCTGCGGGTGAACCGGGCGATCGCACGGTTCGGCGGCATCCGGGCCGAGTACTACCGCGGGCTGCGCATCGGCGACTTCGTCATGGGCCGGGACGCGAAAACAGTGGAGGCGCGGCTGCGACGGGTGCTCGAAACGGGGGAGCCGCTGATCTTCACCGAGCAGCCCTGCCGTCTGCGGCACGACCCCGACCGGGAGCTGGTCGTCTCCGTGTCGGCGTTCCGAATGCAGGATCCCGCGGGTCGGATCCTAGGCGTGACCCAGATGGTGGAGGACGTCACCGACCGCTACCGGGCCCGGCGCAGACTGGCGCTCCTCAACGACGTCGGTGCCCGTATCGGCACCACCCTCGACGTGGAGCGCACGGCGCGCGAGCTGGCCGAGGTGGCGGTCCCCGACCTCGCGGACTGTGTCTCCGTCGACCTGCTGGAACCGGTGACCCGTGGTGAGGAGCCGGGCCAGGAGGCGTGGGCTCCCCTGGTCAGGACGGCCGTCCGGAGCATCGCACCCGAGGCTTCCCGGGTGATGCATCCGGTGGGCCACACGAGGCACCCCCCACCGGGGGCCCCGGAGACCAGATGCCTGGCCGAGCGGCGGCCCGTCCTCGAACCGGTCCTGGAGTTCTCCCCGGGCTGGTCCTCCCTTGACCCGGACAAGGCCGAGCGGGTCCAGGAACTGGGCGTCCACTCGCTCATCGTCGTGCCGCTGGTCGCGCGTGGCCTCGTACTGGGCGTGGTGAGCCTGTGGCGGTGGCGGCGGCCCGAGCCGTTCGAGGAGGACGACCTCACGCTGGCCGAGGAGTTCGCCGCCCGGGCCGCCGTCTGCATCGACAACGCCCGCCGCTACACCCAGCAGCACCAGGCCGCGCTCACGCTCCAGCGCAGCCTGCTCCCGAGCGAGGTGCCCGAGCACCCGGCGGTCGAGATCGACCACCGGTATCTGCCGGCCGACGCCGCTGCCGGGGTCGGCGGCGACTGGTTCGACGTCATCCCGCTCTCCGGGCTGCGGGTCGCCCTCGTCGTCGGCGACGTGGTCGGCCACGGCATCCACGCGGCGGCCACCATGGGCCGGCTGCGTACCGCCGTCCACACCCTCGCCAACCTCGATCTGCCCCCGGACGAGGTCCTCTCCCACCTGGACGACCTCGTGGACCGGCTGGCGCCCGAGCAGGAGGCGACCGGCGAACGTGCCCCGCAGGTCGTCGGCGCGACCTGCCTGTACGCGGTCTACGACCCGGTCAGCGGGCGCTGCGCCCTCGCCCGCGCCGGTCATCCGCCGCCCGCGGTGGTGACACCGGACGGACGGGTGGCCTTCCCCGACCTGCCGGCCGGCCCACCGCTCGGGCTCGGCGGCCTGCCGTTCGAAGCAGCTGAGCTGGAACTGCCCGAGGGCAGCTTGCTCGCGCTCTACACCGACGGGCTCCTGGCGGCCCGGCGCCGGGACGTCGACGAGGGCCTGGAGCTGCTGCGCGGGGCGCTGAGCGACCCCTCCCGCTCGCTGGAAGACACCTGCAAGGCGGTGGAGGACGCGCTGCTGCCCGACCGGCCCGGCGATGACATCGCACTGCTCACCGCCCGCACCCGCTGCCTGGCCGCACACAAGGTGGCCACCTGGGAGCTGCCGGCGGAGCCGGCCGCGGCCGCCGAGGGCCGGACGCTCGCGGTGGCCCAGCTCAACGACTGGGGGCTGGAGGAGGTGGCGTTCACCACCGAGCTGATCGTCAGCGAACTGATCACCAACGCCTACCGCTACAGCAGTGGTCCGGTCACCCTCCGGCTCATCCGGGACCGCCACCTCATCTGTGAGGTCTCGGACCCGAGCAGCACCTCGCCCCATCTGCGCCACGCCGCCACGACCGACGAGGGCGGCCGCGGCCTCTTCCTGGTCGCCCAGCTCACCGAACGCTGGGGCACCCGCTATGTGCGCAACGGCAAGACCATCTGGACCGAGCAGCCGCTGCCGTGACGACGAGAGGAGTGCGATCTCACTCCTTCTGTGTGGCTGACCGGTGTTTCCGCAGCTCAGACGGGGTTCGGCGGGAAACACCGGGTGTCCGGGTGTCGACGTGTTTCGCCACCTCTGGCAGGGTTCCTGCTGACCCGTTGCCGAGTTACATTGCGCCTGGTCAGGTAACAAGTCACCGTGGGCCCGGTGGCTGATCCGCCAGCCCAGGACATTACGGTGTCCGTCAACGGCAGGCTGAAGGGATCGAGCATGTTCCGCAAGGTACTGGTCGCCAATCGTGGTGAGATCGCGATTCGCGCTTTCCGCGCGAGCTATGAGCTGGGCGCGAAAACCGTTGCCGTCTTCCCGCACGAGGACCGCAACTCACTGCACCGGCTGAAGGCCGACGAGGCCCATGAGATCGGCGAGCCGGGACACCCGGTGCGTGCCTACCTCTCCGTGGAGGAGATCGTCCGTGCCGCGCGCCGGGCGGGCGCGGACGCGGTCTACCCGGGCTACGGGTTCCTGTCCGAGAACCCCGACCTTGCGCGTGCGTGCGAGGAAGCGGGCATCACCTTCGTCGGGCCGAGCGCGGAGACGCTCGAACTGACCGGGAACAAGGCGCGCGCGGTGGCCGCCGCGCGCGCGGCCGGCGTACCGGTGCTCGGTTCCTCGGAGCCCTCCAGCGACGTGGACGAACTGGTCCGTGCCGCCGACGACATCGGCTTCCCCGTGTTCGTCAAGGCGGTCGCCGGCGGCGGAGGGCGCGGTATGCGCCGCGTCGAGGACCCCGGCATGCTGCGTGAGTCCATCGAGGCGGCGGCCCGCGAGGCCGCGTCCGCGTTCGGCGACCCCACCGTCTTCCTGGAGAAGGCCGTCGTCGACCCCCGCCACATCGAGGTGCAGATCCTCGCCGACGGGCAGGGCGAGGTCATCCACCTCTTCGAGCGTGACTGCTCGGTGCAGCGCCGGCACCAGAAGGTCATCGAACTCGCGCCCGCGCCGAACCTCGACCCGGCGCTGCGCGAGCGGATCTGTGCCGACGCCGTGCGGTTCGCCCGGGAGATCGGCTACCGCAACGCGGGCACCGTGGAGTTCCTGCTCGACCGCGACGGCAACCACGTCTTCATCGAGATGAACCCGCGCATCCAGGTCGAGCACACGGTGACCGAGGAGGTCACCGACGTCGACCTCGTACAGGCACAGCTGCGTATCGCCGCAGGTGAGTCGCTGCCCGATCTCGGCCTCACGCAGGACACGGTCGAGCTGCACGGCGCCGCGCTGCAATGCCGTATCACCACCGAGGACCCCGCCAACGGGTTCCGCCCGGACACCGGCCGGATCAGCGCCTACCGTTCGCCGGGCGGCTCGGGGATCCGCCTGGACGGCGGCACCACGCACGCCGGTACGGAGATCAGCGCACACTTCGACTCGATGCTGGTCAAGCTCAGCTGCCGGGGCCGGGACTTCAGCACCGCCATCGGCCGGGCCCGCCGTGCCGTGGCCGAGTTCCGCATCCGCGGTGTGGCCACGAACATCCCGTTCCTGCAAGCTGTGCTCGACGACCCGGACTTCCGGGCCGGGCGGGTCACCACCTCGTTCATCGAAGAGCGCCCGCACCTGCTCACCGCGCGCCACTCCGCCGACCGCGGTACGAAGCTGCTCACCTACCTCGCGGACGTGACGGTGAACAAGCCGCACGGTGCACGGCCCGAGCTGATCGACCCGATCACCAAACTGCCGCCCCTGCCCGCCATCGAACCGCCCGCCGGCTCCCGGCAGCGGCTCGCCGAGCTGGGCCCGGAAGGGTTCGCCCGGTGGCTGCGCGAGTCACCGGTCATCGGAGTCACCGACACCACCTTCCGCGACGCCCACCAGTCACTGCTCGCCACCCGGGTCCGTACCAAGGACATGCTCGCCGTCGCCCCGGTGGTGGCGCGGACGATGCCGCAACTGCTGTCCCTGGAGTGCTGGGGCGGCGCCACCTACGACGTCGCGCTCCGCTTCCTCGCCGAGGACCCCTGGGAGCGCCTGGCCGCGCTCCGTGAGGCCGCACCGAACATCTGCCTGCAGATGCTGCTGCGCGGCCGCAACACCGTGGGCTACACGCCGTATCCGACCGAGGTGACGGACGCCTTCGTGCAGGAGGCCGCGGCCACCGGTATCGACATCTTCCGGATCTTCGACGCGCTCAACGACGTCGGGCAGATGCGGCCCGCCATCGACGCGGTACGGGAGACCGGAACGGCCGTCGCCGAGGTCGCCCTGTGCTACACCTCCGACCTGTCCGACCCGTCCGAGCGGCTGTACACCCTCGACTACTACCTCCGCCTGGCCGAGCAGATCGTGGACGCCGGCGCCCATGTCCTGGCCATCAAGGACATGGCAGGGCTGCTCCGGGCTCCGGCCGCCGAGAAGCTCGTATCGGCCCTGCGCCGCGAGTTCGACCTGCCGGTGCACCTGCACACCCACGACACCGCGGGCGGCCAGCTGGCCACCTACCTCGCCGCGATCCGGGCCGGCGCGGACGCGGTGGACGGTGCGGTGGCGTCCATGGCCGGCACCACCTCGCAGCCTTCGCTGTCGGCGATCGTGGCCGCGACCGACCACTCCGAGCGGCCCACCGGGCTGGATCTGAAGGCGGTCGGGGACCTGGAGCCGTACTGGGAGAGCGTCCGCAGGATCTATGCGCCGTTCGAGGCGGGCCTGGCCTCGCCGACCGGCCGCGTGTACCACCACGAGATCCCCGGCGGGCAGCTTTCCAACCTCCGTACGCAGGCGGTCGCGCTCGGCCTGGGCGACCGCTTCGAGGACATCGAGGCGATGTACGCCGCCGCCGACCGGATTCTCGGCCGCCTGGTGAAGGTGACCCCGTCGTCCAAGGTGGTCGGGGACCTGGCGCTGCACCTGGTGGGCGCCGGGGTGAAGCCGGCGGACTTCGAGGCGACGCCCAACGAGTTCGACATCCCCGATTCCGTCATCGGTTTCCTGCGCGGCGAGTTGGGCAACCCGCCCGGCGGATGGCCGGAGCCGTTCCGCGCCAAGGCGCTGGAAGGCCGCGCCGAACCCAGGCCCGTGCAGGAACTGACCGCGGAGGACCGTGGGGGACTGGAGCAGGACCGGCGCGCGACGCTCAACCGGCTGCTGTTCCCCGGGCCGGCGCGCGACTTCGAGACACACCGTCAGGCCTACGGCGACACCAGCGTGCTGGACAGCAAGGACTTCTTCTACGGCCTGCGTTCCGGAACGGAGTACGCGGTCGATCTGGAGCCGGGCGTACGTCTCCTGATCGAGCTGGAGGCCGTCGGCGAGGCCGACGAACGCGGTATGCGCACCGTGGTGTCCACCCTGAACGGCCAGCTGCGGCCGATCCAGGTACGCGACACCGCGGCGGCCGCCGACGTACCGGTGACGGAGAAGGCCGACCGGGCCAACCCGGGCCATGTCGCCGCACCGTTCGCCGGAGTGGTGACGCTCGCGGTGGCCGAGGGCGACGAGGTGGAGGCCGGCACCACAGTGGCCACCATCGAGGCGATGAAGATGGAAGCCGCGATCACCGCCCCGAAGGCCGGGCGGGTGGCCAGGCTGGCCATCAACCAGATCCAGCAGGTGGAGGGAGGCGATCTCCTTGTCGACATCAAGTGATTCGCCTCGCACGAACGAAGGCGACCGAAGGCGCCGTTAGCGAGCGGCCCGGCTGACCACGGTCTTCAAACAGGGTGAATCCGCCCGGCCCACCGGTGGGCCGGGCGGACACCGCGTGGCATCGCCCTATGACCGGTGCTGTGCGGTGGACGGGAGTGGTGGCAGCGGCAGCGGCAATCCCGGCAGGCCGTCGATGCTGGTCGCGACATGCTCCTTCTTCTGGAAGTACCGTCGAGCGACTCATCGGTCTCGCGCGCGAAGCGCGAGGCGTGCAGCGGGCGGTCCTGGCCGTAGGACATGAACGGGACCGCGTACCCACAGGTGTCGCGGATCTTCTCGGCGGTCACGACGATGATCGCCCGCAGACCGTGCACGGCCGGGTCGATGTCCGGGAAGTACCCCATCAGCCCGGCCCAACGCGCATCGTCGCGGAAGACCGGCTCCCCGCGGCCATGCACACGCACGATGTTGGGCGGCCCCTCGAAGGCACACCACATCAGGGTGATGCGGCCGTTCTCCCGCAGATGGGCGATCGTCTCGGCGTTGCTGCCGGCGAAGTCGAGGTAGGCCACGGTGAGTTCGTCGAGCACGGCGAACGAGCCGTTCAGGCCCTTCGGTGAAAGGTTGACGGTACCGTCGCCGTCCAGCGGCGCCGTCGCGGTGAAAAAGATGTGCTGCGCCTCGATGAAGGCACGCAGCCTGCCGTCTATTCGCTCGTAGCTCTCTCCCATGGGCCGATTATGACGGGGCGTTGAATCCTCCTACTCGGCGAAGGCCGCCGGGATCGCGCGCCCTGGGCCCGTATGTCCGCGCCCCGTCCGCCTGGTTCACCGTGCTCGGTCACGAACCCTTGTGCTCGTTTCTGTTCTACATAACACTCTCAATGCACAGAAGCGCGCACCACTGAACATGTTCGAACCTTGGGTGACGGCAAGTCGAGTCGAGGAGAGCAGGCATGACGCAGTTCAGCCGACGTAGATTTCTGAGCGCGGCCATAGTGACCGGCGCGTCCGTGGGTGTCGCCCTGGGCAGCGGCCGTACGGCCTTCGCCCAGGCCGACAACCCGCGCGGGCTGACCATCCGCGGGGACGAATTCCTGCTGGACGGCGAGCCGTTCCGGATCCTCGCGGGTGCCTTCCACTACTTCCGGACGCATCCCAAGGACTGGCGCGACCGGTTGCTGCGGATGCGGGCCATGGGTCTGAACACGGTGGAGACCTACGTCGCCTGGAACTTCCACCAACCGTACGAGGAGAAGGCCGACTTCACCGGTTGGCGCGACGTCGCCGCCTTCGTACGGACCGCGGACGAGGCCGGGCTCAAGGTGATCGTGCGACCGGGACCGTACATCTGCGCGGAATGGGACTTCGGCGGTCTGCCGGCCTGGCTCCTCAAGGACAAGGACGCGCCGCTGCGCCGCTCCGACCCCGCCTACGAACGGGCGGTTGACGACTGGTTCGCCGAACTCCTGCCCCGGTTGGTCGATCTGCAGGCCACACGCGGCGGGCCCATCATCGCCATGCAGGTCGAGAACGAGTACGGCAGCTACGACGACGACCATGCGCACCTGGAACATCTGCGGGACACCATGCGGGCACAGGGCGTGGACAGCCTGCTGTTCTGCTCCAACGGCGCCACCCAGGAAGCGCTGAGGGCCGGCAGCCTCCCCGATCTCCTGTCGACCGTCAACTTCGCCGGGGACCCCACCGGACCCTTCGCTGAACTGCGTAAATTCCAGCCGGACAAGCCCCTGTTCTGCACGGAGTTCTGGGACGGCTGGTTCGACCACTGGGGAGAGCGGCACCACACCACCGACCCGGCACAGACCGCCGCCGACGTGGCGAAGCTCCTCGAAGCGGGAGCGTCGATCAACTTCTATATGGCGGTGGGCGGAACGAACTTCGGCTGGTCGGCGGGTGCCAACTTGACCGGCAGCGCCTACCAGCCCACCGTCACCAGCTACGACTACGACTCCCCGATCAGCGAATCCGGCGAACTCACCGAGAAATTCCACAAGGTGCGTGAAGTGCTGGCCAAGTACACCACTTTGCCGGACACGCCCCTGCCGGCCACACCGCGCCGCATGCCGCCCCAGAGGGTCGCCGTCCGCGAGTCGGTGCCGTTGATGGACACGCTCGACGCACTGAGCACTCCGGTACGGCATACCGCTCCCGTCCATATGGAGGCGCTCGGGCAGCCGTACGGACTGATCCACTACCGCACTCGGGTACGGGCGCCGCAGGGGACCAAAGCCCTGAGGATCACGGGCCTGGGCGACCGTGCGCTGGTGTTCGGCGACGGCAAGCGCATCGGCACCTTCGACCGCAACCAGCCGGACCACACCGTCGACTTCACCGTGGCCGACACATCCAGCACCCTCGACCTCTTGGTGGACCCCACCGGGCGGATCAACTTCGGCCATAACTTCAACGACACCAAGGGGATCAGCGGCAAGGTACTCCTCGACGACGGGGAACTGAGCGACTGGGAGATCCGCCGGCTGCCCCTGGACAACCTCTCGGCTCTGAAATTCGGCAGCGGAAACACCCCTACCGGCCCCGCGTTCCACCGGACCCGGATCCATGTCGACACCCCCGCGGACGGCTTCCTCGCCTTTCCGGGCTGGGACAAGGGCATGGTGTGGCTCAACGGCTTCGCGCTCGGCCGCTATTGGTCCCTCGGGCCGCAGGTCACCCTGTACGCACCGAGCCATCTGTGGCGGCGGGGGCGGAACGAGCTCGTCGTCCTGGAGATGGAGCGGACGGGGGACCGGATCGAAGTACGGTCCGAGCCCGACATCGGTTAGCGCTGCGACCCATCAGGCGCGCCGGCCCTGCAGTGGGCCGTCTGTACTCATCCGACCGAGCGGGCCGTCGAATTCGCGCCGACGGCAGCACAGCACCGACGCGTCGAGGTCAGCCGTGAGCCGTGAGCCGTCAGCCGTCAGCGGTCAGCGGTCAGCCGTCAGACGGGGGCTCGGTGATCTCGTCCAGAAGGTGAGGCCCGTTGTTGCGTACGCTGTTGACCGCGGTGGAGACGGCACGGGAGTCGAGGTGTCCTGCGGCCGGAGCCGTCAGCAGCGCGCGGAGCTCGGCGGGGTCCTGGTGTGCGGGGTCGAGCCAGGCGCTCCAGTCGCCGGGGGCGATGGTCAGCGGCATCCGCGGGTGGACGCGTCCCGCGGCGTCGGTGGCCTCGGTGGTGATGATCGTGCAGGTGGTCCACCACGCCCCCGGCGCATCGTCGTCGGAGACGTCGGGGGCGCGCCAGAACTCGTACAGACCGGCGAGCGCCATGGCCCGGCCGTCCTCGGGGCTGATGAAGTACGGCTGCTTGCGGGCCTTGGTCGTCTCGGTCGCCGCGACGGCCTGCCATTCGTAGAAGCCGTCAGCCGGCAGCAGGCACCTGCGCTTGGCGAAGGCCCGGCGGTAGGCGGGCTTCTCCGCGACCGTCTCCACCCGGGCATTGATCATCTTCGCGCCGACGCTCAGGTTCTTCGCCCACGAGGGCACCAGCCCCCAGCGCAGTGGCCGCAACTGCCGGGTGATCTCGCCGGTGTCGCGCTCGACGCGTTCCAGCACCGACCACACGTCATCGGTGGGGGCCACGTTCCAGCTCGGGTCGAGCGCCTGGCCGGGATCCCAGCGCGTCACGTCGAACAGGTCGACCAGATCCTGCGGACCGCGGGTGGAGACAAATCGACCGCACATACCGTCCACCTTGCCACGCCACCGGGCATTGCCAGGTCACCCACGTCTTCGTCTGACGTGCCGAGCCTGCCCGCCGGCCGCGATACCGGCCCGCTTCCCCGACCGCAGATCTTCGGGCAGAACTGTGGGCAGATCCTCAAGGCACGCCCGCATGCGCGACTCCGCTGCCGCGCGCCTGCCCCACGGCTGGTGGCACAGGCACTTAAATATCGGAGCGTGACTAGAGAGCCGCAGCGCTTCACGATCTTGTTGATCCCCGAACATGTTGAGGACAGGGGCGGTGCCTCGGTGGAGGACTCAGCCGTCCGATCGGCGGTCGTCGAGGCGACGGGCGAGACGGGCGCCTCGGGCTACCCTCGCTACGTCGGGCACGGGATCGTGGCCGACATCGACCCCCGGACGCGCACGGTCGAGGCGTTGCTCGTCGACGGTTCAGAGCTGGACTACGGGCTGACCGTGAGGGTCATTTCCTGATCGCGGTGTCGTGAACGAGCGGGTGGCCGTGACGCCGGCGCATCGTGGCCGGCTGGTGGCCGGTCCGAGAAGCGCTTGATCACCGACGGGTACGACTCCCCACTCACCGTGATCCCGGTCGGCGGCGACCGCAACGATGGGCACTAGCTCTTGCCTCGCTACTGGAGGCCGCCCTATTGCGGTGCGTGTCCGCCCCGCAGCGCTGCGTATGTCCCTACCACGAGTGTGACGGGGGCGATAGCGGGGGGCGCCGCCTATGCGCATGCTTCCCGGGGGGGCAGCGAGAGAGCGAGAACGGCGATTGATGTCCATACCCCGCAGGTCCAGGTCCAAGTTCAAGCCCAAGTTCAGGCCCAAGTCCCTGACCGCTGGTGTGCTGGCCGCCACCACGTTGGTGGTGACGGCCTGCGGCGTCAGTGGCGCCGCAGCGTCCCGGCCCGACGACGCGAAGGGCAAGAACGCGTCCGCCCCGGTGCTGCCCGCGCGCTTCGCCCAGCAGAAGGTCCAGTGGACGGCCTGTGGCGCGGACGTCACCCCCGAGGCCGTGCCCGGCGCGGAGTGCGGCTGGGTGAAGGTGCCTGTGGACTACGCCGCCCCGGACGGTGAGACCGTCAAACTGCGGGTGTCGCGGGTGGCGGCCAAGGACCAGGGGCATCGGCTGGGGTCACTGCTCTTCAACCCCGGCGGGCCCGGCGCGGGCGGTGCGGCCGACGTGGCCAGTGGGAACTGGCAGGCCGGCGGACAGGCCCGGGCACGCTATGACCTGGTCGGCTTCGACCCACGAGGCATAGCCGGCTCCGGGCAGATCAAGTGCCCCGACGGCGTGGCGCAAGGCCCCGAGGACCCGCCGCGCACCGAAGCGGAGGCCGAGGAGGCGTTCTCCGACGCGACCAGGCGTGCCCAGGCTTGCAAGAAGGCCAGCGGTGCTGTTCTCGCGCACATGGACAGCGTGAGCGTCGCCCGCGACCTGGATGTGCTGCGTACGGTCCTGGGGGACGCCAAGCTGAACTACACCGGCGTCTCCTACGGCACCTTCATCGGCCAGCAGTACATGAAGCTGTTTCCCGGCAGAGTGGGCCGGATGGTGCTGGACGGTGTCGTCAACCCCGACGCCGACTTGCAGCAGGTCACCCGGCTCGACGTCAAGACCTCCGATGACGCGCTGCGTCGATACGCCCAGGACCTCGTCGCGCGCGGGGACGACCGTCTGGGAGCCACGACCCAGGAGATTCGGCGGAGGCTCACCGAGTTCGCCAAGAAGCTGGAGCAGGAGCCGCTCCGAGGGGCTGACGGCGAGGAGATCAACGACGCCACCTTGTCCATGTATCTGGAGATGGGCGTGACGGCGGAAGAGAGCTGGAAGGAACTGACCACGGCGCTGGTGGCCGCCCTGGGCGGGGACGGGACCGCTTTCGAGCGCTTTGAGGCCGGGACGGCCGACGAGAGCGGTGCCGAGAGCCTGACGCCGCAGGAGGAGCAGGCCGAGGAGAACGAGTCCTCGAGCATGCCGGCGGTGCTGTGCCTGGACTCGCCGTCCGCGCCGAAGTCCCCGAAGGAGATGCTGGACACCGCCGACGCGTTCGCCAAGCAGTCGCCGCTCTTCGGTCGCTACTACGCCTGGCAGATGATCGACTGTGCGACGTGGCCGGTCGCCCCCACCGGTGGGGCCGATCCGGTCAAGGCCTCCGGGGCGGCACCGGTGCTGCTGGTGTCATACACCGACGATGTAAACACTCCGCTGGAGAACGCGCAGGCGGTGCACCGGCAGTTGGGCAACAGCTCGCTGCTCGTACGCAAGGGCCAGGGACACGGGGCGTACGCAGCGGAGGATGCGTCCACGTGCACCGACCGTGCCGTCGACAGGTATCTGGTCGGGGGGAAGCTCCCGGACAAGACCGCCAACTGCCCGCGCTGACAGGGGGAGGCCGGCGCACGTGCGTGGCGGCTGAGCGGCGGCCTGCTCTCCTCGAAAGCCCTCAGCGACCGGCGCGGCCGTACGGAAACGCGCCACACCGGAATGAAATTCGCTTGACCCTTGTGGAGCGTGGACATTCCACTCAGGGGCATGACTGATCGTCAATCCGTCCCCCGGAATGCGGCCGTGCCGCGGTTGCGGATCCTGTGGTCGTTCGCCCGCCCCCACAAGGGTGCGCTGATACGGGCACTGCTCTTGGCCCTGGTGGCGTCGGCGCTGGGGCTGGCCACGCCCATGGTTACGAAGTGGGTGCTCGACGCGCTGGGTGATGCGTCGCCGCTGAAGGGGCCCCTGGCGGCCCTGCTGGTGCTGCTCGTGGTCGGCGTTGCCGTCCGGTTCTGGCAGTGGACGCTCCTCGGTGCCGTGGGGGAGCGTGTCGTGCTGGAGGCCCGTGAGTCGATGGTGCGGCGCTTCCTGCGGGCCACCGTGCCGGCCATCACCCGACGCCCTACCGGCGAGCTCGTTACCCGGGTCACCTCCGACACGGTGCTGCTGCGAGAGGCCGCCACCGACGCGCTGGTCGGCCTGATCAACGGGACGGTCATGCTCCTGGGGACACTCGTCCTGATGGGCGTGCTCGACGTCGTACTGCTCGGCACCACGCTGGCGTCGGTGGCGCTGGTCGGTGTGCTGTTCGCGGTCCTGATGCCCGGGATCGCCACGGCTCAGCAGCGGGCCCAGGAGCATCTCGGCCGGCTCGGCGGAGCGCTGGAGGGCACACTGCGTGCCATCAGGACGGTGAAGGTGAGCCGCGCCGAGGACCGCACCGCCGAGCGGATCGCGGCCGACGCGCGGGCCTCGGCCGAGTACGGCATCCGTGCGGTCCGCCGCGAGGCGCTGGCCTGGACGGTCTCGTGGTCCGGAATCGAGCTCGCGATCATCGTGATTCTGGGCGTGGGCGCCTGGCGGGTGGGTGAGGGGCAGATGGAGGTCTCCAGCCTGATCGCCTTCCTGCTGTACGCGTTCGGGCTCATGGACCCGATCACCGAACTCAGCTCGAATGTCACCGCGCTACAGGCCGGCATGGCGGCCGCGGAACGGATCCGCGAGACCGACGACCTGCAGACCGAGAGCACCGCCGCCCACCCGGCGCCCCGGACCGGCCTGGATCACCGGCACGACGTGCCCGTACTGGCACTGAGGCAGGTCACCGCCGCCTACGGCCCCGACGCCGAGCCGGCCGTACGGGGCATCGACCTGGCCGTCCCACGGCGCGGACACACCGCGATCGTCGGCCCGTCGGGAGCCGGCAAGACGACCCTCTTCTCCCTCGTCCTGCGCTTTTTGGAGCCGACGCAGGGCGAACTGCTCCTGGACGGCCGTCCCTACCGCGACCTCACCCATGACGAAATCCGGGCCCGACTGGCGTACGTGGAGCAGGACACTCCGATCGTGCCCGGGACCATCCGTGACAATCTGCTGCTCTCCCGCCCCGACGCGACGGACGAGGAACTGCGCCGGGTTCTGCGGGACGTCCGGCTGGCCGAGAAGATCGACGCCCTCGACGACGGCCTCGACACCACCCTGTCCACCACGACCGTCTCGGGCGGCGAACGCCAGCGCATCGCCCTGGCCCGGGCCCTGTTACGCACCCCCGACGTCCTGCTTCTCGACGAGGCGACCGCCCAGCTCGACGGGATCACCGAGGCCGCCGTCCACGACTGCATCCGTTCCCGCGCCGCCGCCGGTGCGGTGGTCACGATCGCCCACCGGCTGTCGACCGTGATCGACGCGCACACCATCGTGGTGATGGAGGCGGGCCGTGTCCGCGTCCAGGGCAGCCACGAGGAGCTGCTGGAGACGGACCTCTTGTACCGCGAACTGGTGGAGGCCCTGGACATCTCCACGGGCCCCGCGCCGGCCCCGGAGGCGGAGGCCGTCTCCGTGACATCCGGAGGCAGTCGACCGCAGGCGACCTGACCGTCGGCCCTGAGCGCTACGGGTCCGCAGGCGCCGGCCTCGGGCCGGCTGTACTCAGGCGACATGGCTTTTGCGGAAGAGGCGGGACTCTGTGCTCACCGGCCCCGGCTGAGGGGGGCGTCGCCGAGCCGAACGCTGAGCTGGGTACCCAGTTCCTGGAACCCCAGAGCGACGGCCACACGCTGCGAGGGACAGAGCCGTGCTCTCCACTGCGGCAGCAACCCGGCATCGAGGGCATGGGCCACTGCTGCGGACGCCACGACGCGGGCCAGGCGCCGGCCCCGACAGTGCGGGGCCACCAGCACGCTCAGGTGAGCCACCGACCGCGGCCAGGACCGGTACCCGGCCGCCGCCACCACCTCATCGCCCCGGCGAAGACAGAACGCGGGAGAGGAGATGTCCTCCAGGCCGCTTTCGTCGGCCTCCTCCTTCCCGGACCGGGCCAGCAGGGCGGCCACACCACCGGCACCGTCACTGTCACTGCTGCTGTCACCGATCGGCAATTGCTCGACCGCGGTACCTTCATGCGCAGGAAGGAAGCCGTCCCGGCCGAGATAGAAGAGCGAAGCCGGGCCGAGGACATCGAGTACGGGCAGCACCGCACGCAGACGAGCGATGTCGACGAGCTCTTCGGGGGGCATCTTCCGCGCGGCATCGGCCACCATCTCGGCGGTACGTACGGTCGGCGCTGTGACGAGGGCAGCGTCACCGATCCGTACGACCCCGGTCCACGACGGCGGAGCCAGCCGCGAACTGGGCGCGACCACAACCTTTGCCCCTCCTGAGGAGATGAACTCGGCTGGTGTGCCTGCCAGTTCCGCCCACAGCGCCCGGGCGCGAACGAGCAAGAGAGCTTCAGCCATGGCCGCGTCCGTTCGGTTTCACCATGGTCAGTGGCGGGTGCTGCTGCTCGGATCGGTGAGGGCGGCGCACGTGGTGGCCGGGCTCTTGTCCTTGGCGAGGAAGATGGTCTGCGCCATCATCCGGTAGCCCGACATTCCCTCGCGCAGCGTCTCGATGGATTCCTCGGGGTGCACCGAGTCGATCACCGCGTTCGGCCCTACCGCGTTGAACTGGTGGGACACCCCGCGCGGGATCTGCATGTCCACCCAGGAGTTCGGCGGGACGATCACGTTGTGCCGGTCCCGGTGCACTCCGGTGGGCGTACCGGGCAACGCGTCGGTGAAGGCCCGCAGCGGACCGGTCCAGTTCGCTGCCGTGGGGCGCACGGTGATGGGGGACAGGCTGGAGACCCGGATCGTGGTCTCCGGGCCCGTCATCATCCGCACGAACCGCAGCCCGGTGTGCAGGTGCATGCGTGAGCAGATGTCCCGTTCGGCGGTGTCGTAGAAGTCCATCAGGTAACGGTCGGCGAAGAAGCCCTCGAAGGGGGGCTCCAGCATGAAGACGTCGCCCTCCTCGAACTCCTGCGCCTGTTTGAGCACGCCGGCGGGGGTGGGGTGAGTCTGCTCCGTGCGGTGTGCCGCCCGGACCAGACCGGCGAGGGCGTCGACCACGCTCAGGGCGACGTCCGGTGGCAGCTGCACCACCGGAGTCAGCCGGTTCCGGCCGGGGTCCTGATGTCGCCGGACGTCGAGGATCTCGTCCTCGTGGTCGGGGGACTGCTTCATCCGCCCGGTCGTTTCGGTGCCGTGTGTCATCCAGTCGCTCCAGCGTGCTCGTTCGGTCCGGAATCCGGCTGCCGTGCCCACAGCACGCCGCCCAGATCGTGTCGCCCGGCGCGCAGCACCGAGCAGCCCGTGGTCAGGAATCCGCGGTCGCGCAGCCGGGCCAGCCGTGTCCAGCGATCCCTCTCGCAGCCCCCGAGAGGACCGTCCAGAAAGGACAGCAGCGGGCCCAGCGGCCATACCGGGCCGTCGGCCGCGGGCCCGTGCGGGAGCACCTGCAGTGCGCCGTCGCCGAAGAGGGCTTCGGTGCCGAACGGCACCGGCGGTCCCTCGAAACCGTGGCGGGCCGCCACTTCCGCGGCGAGCTCCGCGTGCACTGCCAGAGGCCACTCGGTGCGCAGTGTCGTACGCCAGTGGGCCTTGGCCCGGGACAGTTCCGCGTCGTCCTCGTGGTGCCAGTGTTCGCGCAGGAAGTCGAAGGCGCCGAAGACGGTCTCCTCGTCCGGGTGGGGGCGGCGGTTCCCCGCCTGCGTGGCCAGCGCGCGCAGGCCGGGGTGGTCGGCGCCTGAGTGCAGCAGGTCGTGTGCGGTGGCCGCGGCGTAGCGCAGCAACCGTTCGTAGCGCGCGGGAGCCAGTCGGCGCGCGGCGAGTCCCCGACTCATCGCCTTGCGCTGGGGCTTTCCGGTGGACGTCGCCAGGAGGCCGCCGAACTGGAGGGCCGCCGGGCGCAGTTGTGCCCGTTCGTACAGGTCGCGTACGGCGGAGACCGGCTGCTCCGTGGCGATCAGCCCGATGTCCTGGCCGAGTGAGGGTTCGTCCACCGCGACCGCCGCGAACCGGCCGGACAGGCCGGCTCGGCGCCAGCCGTGCTCGATGTCGAGCGGGTAGTGCTTCTCCCCGCCCCGGTTGATGCGCTCGCCGGCGCGGCCGCGCAGGACGAGCAGGCCGTCGCGCAGTTCGCCCAGATCGCCGGTGCGCAGCCAGCCGTTGTCGGTGACGGTGGCGGCGGTCGTACGGCTGTCCTGCCAATAGCCGGTCATCAGGTCCGGCGTTCTGATCCACACCTCACCGGACTCCAGCCGGAGTTCGGTGTCCGGCAGCGGCGCCCCGACCGGGGGCACATGCTCCAGGTACTGGTCGCGGAACTCGGCGTCGTCGAGCCGGGGCATGGTGAAACTGAAGTTGACCGCCTCGGTCAGGCCGTAGCCCTGCCGCAGGCGCGGACCGTACCGGCGGTGGAAACGGCGGGCGAGGTCGCTGGTCAGCGGGGCGGCCGCGGTGATCAGGTACTCCAGCCCGTCCGGCCAGTCGGGACCCACCTCCAGCAGGTCCGCCAGCAGGGCGGGCACGATGGAGGCGGTCCTGGCCCCGGCGGCGCCCAGCGCGGCGAAGTAGCCGGCCGGGTCGAAGTCGGCCTGCTGGGTCAGCGGCGTACCGGTGAGGTGTGTGCCGAGCAGCGACATCACCAGCGCATTGCAGTGGTACAGCGGAAGGCAGGTCCCGTGCGGGCGCTCCGGTGACAGCCCGTGCAGTGCCGCGGTCTTGGCCGCGTTGCCCAGGACCGCCCGGCGGCTGAGCATGACCCCCTTCTGCGGGCCGGTGGAGCCCGAGGTGAACATGATGAAGGCGAGGTCGTCCGGGACGGTATGGGCGTCGGGCAGGGCGGTGCGGTGCAGGCCGTGGACGTCCACCAGGGCGGCCGCGGAGACGCGCTCGGCGATCCCCGCGACCGCCCGGTCGGTGGCCCGTGGGTGCAGCGGGACCGCGACGAGACGCCGGTCGAAGCAGGCGAGCAGCACGTCCGCCAGTGCGCTGCCGTTGGGCAGCCGGATCACCACCCGTGCACCTGCGGGCAGTTCGGCGAGGGCGCCGGCCCCGGTGCGGATCAACGCTGCCTCCTCAGCAGGTCGCGGAGCTGGACTCCGACCTCGGCCACGTGCTGCGGCTGCAGCACGCGATGGTGGGGCGCGGTCGCGTGACCGACGGTCAGGTAGCCACCGACGTGGGGCCGCCACAGGTCGTGGTGCGGGACGGGGCGCGGTGTGTGCGCCGTCGCTTCGATGTAGGTGGTGTCGCCCGGGTAGCGCGGCGGCCGGTAGGTCCGCGCGAGCCTGTAGTTGTGGCGCGACACCGCGATGACGCGGCCGATGTCGTCCTCGGTGAACCGGGCGAATACGCTGCCTTCCTTGTGCAGCAGCGCCGAGACGGTGTCGAAGTCGAGGTCCGCCGAAGCGAAGCGCTCGCCGTCGAGTCCCGCGGCCGTCAGCAGCACTCGGAAGACGCGCTGGTCGTCGATGGGATCTTCCGGCCCGGGTCCGGTACCGGCGACCGTGTCCACCAGGAACAGCGATCCGGCCGGCTCGCCGAGCTCGTGCAGCCGGACCGCCATCGCATGCGCCACGAGCCCGCCGAAGGACCAGCCGACCAGGTGGTAGGGGCCGCTGGGGCGGACCGAACGCAGCAGGCCCAGGTAGCGCTCGGCCATCGCTTCGACGGTGCCGGGCAGGTCCGCCACTCCGCCGGGCCCCTCGGCCTGGATGCCGTACACCGGGTGGTCGCGGTCGATGTGCCGCAGCAGCCCCGAGTACACCCAGCTGATCCCGCTGAGCGGATGGACGCAGAACACCGGTGCCGCCGGGCCGCCGGTCCGGAACGGCACGAGGTGCGTGGGTGCGCTCTGCGACGGTGCCCGGTCCAGCAGCCGGCTCAGCGCTGCGGGGGAGGCCGCCTCGAAGACGTTCCGGATCGTCGGCTCCAGCCCGAGCACGGTCCGCACCCGGTCGGTCAGCCGGGCCGCCAGGAGCGAGTGCCCGCCCAGTTCGAAGAAGTGGTCGCCGGGGCCGACCCGGGGCAGATCCAGCACCTCGGCGAAGATCTCGCACATCAGGTGCTCGCGGAGGTTCTCCGGCGGCGGCGAGTCGCCCGCGGACGCCCAGTCCGGTTCGGGCAGTTGGTCGCGCAGCAGCTTTCCGTTGGCGCTGAGGGGGAGCCGGTCCAGTGCGAGCAGGCGGGTGGGCACCATGTAGTCCGGCAGATGCCGGGCCAGGTGTGCGCCCACCGAGCGCAGATCGGCGTCGGCGGGGACGACGTAGCCGACCAGTCGGCGGTCGTCGGCCTTCCGGTCGTGGACGGCCACCGCGGCCGCGTCGACGTCCTCGTGGCGGGCCAGCACGGCCTCGATCTCCCCGAGCTCGACGCGATGGCCGCGGATCTTCACCTGGTCGTCGGTCCGGCCGTGGAAGTGCAGGACTCCGTCGGCGGTCCATGACGCGAGATCGCCGGTGCGGTACATCCGGTCCCCCTCCGGGCCGAAGGGGTCCGGGACGAACCGGGTCGCGGTCAGTCCGGGCCGGTGCAGGTAGCCCGTGGCCACGCCCGCACCGGCCACGTACAGCTCGCCGGTCACGCCCGGGGGCACCGGCCGCAACCTGCCGTCGAGCACATAGCACCGGGTGTTCCACAGCGGGCGCCCGAGGGGGACCGTGGCGGATGCCACGCGGCCGACCGGGTGGGTGGTGGACCAGACCGTGGTCTCCGTCGGGCCGTAACAGGCCAGCAGGGACGCCGTGCAGCCGGACAGCGTTTCGGCCAGCTCCGGCGGTACCGCCTCGCCGCCGATGACCGCGCGGATGTGGCGCAGCCGGTCCGGCCGCCGGGTCAGGAGGGTCTGCCACAGCGACGGGGTCGCCTGCATCACGGTGACCTGGTGCCGGTCGAGCAGGGCGGACAGCTCGTCGGGGTCCCGCAGTGCGCCGTGGCCGGCGAGCACCATCGTGGCACCGGTGACCGGCGGGAGGTACAGCTCGGGCTGGGACATGTCGAAGCCCGCGGGCGCGGCGGCCAGTACGCGGTCCTCGGCGCCGACCGCCAGCCGCTCGCGCAGGGCGAGCACCAGGTTCGTCAGCGCGCTGTGGGGCACGACGACCCCCTTCGGACGCCCGGTGGAGCCCGAGGTGTACGTCACGTACGCCGTGTTCTCCGGTACGCGCGCCGGTTCCCCGGAGCCCGCGGTGACCGTGAGCCCGTCGTTGTGGCGCACCACCAGCAGGGGGCGGGCATCCGCCAGCAGCGCCGCGATCCGCTGTGGTGGCAGCGAGGGGTCGATGGGCAGATAGGCGGCACCGATCGACTGGACCGCGAGCAGCGCGGCGGGCAGGTCGGGGTCGCGCCGCAGCTCCAGCGCGATCAGACTGCCCGGGCCGGCCCCGCGCTCACTCAGCTCCGCCGCGATGCGCGCCGCCCGCTCGGACAGCTCCCGGTAGGTGAGCACGGTGTCCCCGTGCCGTACGGCCGGTGCGTCGGGAACGCGGCGGACCTGTGCCGCGAACAGTGCGGCCACGGTGGTCTCGGGCACGTCGTGGGCGGTGGAGTTCCAGCGCCCGATCATCCGCTCCCGCTCGCCGGCGACGAGGATCGGGAGGTCGGCGATCCGGCGGTGCGGCTCCGCCACCAATGCCCCCAGCAGATCGTCCAGCCGCGCGAGCAGCAGACGCGCGGAGGCCGAGGTGAACAGCTCGGTGTCGTACTCCAGTTGGCCTTCGATACCGGCTTCCGCACCGTCGTCGCCGTGGTGCTGGCGCAGGCTCCACAGCAGGTCCATGCGGGAGGCGCCGCCGTGTGCGGCGACCGGCTCGACCCGCAGTCCCGGCAGGTCGAACGCGACGGGCGGTGTGTCCTGGAAGGCCAGCATCACCTGGAAGACGGGGTGGCAGGAGAGCGTGCGCGGCGGGTTGACCGCCTCGACCACCTGCTCGAACGGCACTTCCTGGTGGGCGAAGGCATCGAGGTCGGTGGTCCGGACCCGCTCCAGCAGTTCGGTGAACGTCGGCGTTCCGCTGAGGTCGGTGCGCAGCACCACCGTGTTGACGAAGCAGCCGACGGTGTCGTTCAGCCCCTCGTCATGGCGCCCGGCCACCGGGGTTCCGATGGGGATGTCAGCGCCGGCACCGAGCCGTGACAGCAGCACCGCGAGCGCGGCGTGCATCACCATGAACAGGCTGGTGCCGGTGGACCGTGCGAGCTGGTTCAGCTGTGCGTGCAGGCCGGCGTCCAGGGTGAAGTCGACGGTCTCCCCGCGGTGTGCGGACACCGGCGGTCTGGCGTGGTCGAGCGGCAGCGGCAGCACCTCCGGGGCGCCGCGCAGTGCCTCCCTCCAGTACGAGAGCTCGGGGCGGAGGTCGAGACCGCGCTGCCAGACGGTGTAGTCCGCGTACTGCACGGGCCGGCTCGTCCACCGCGGGGCCTCGCCCGCGATGCGTGCGCGGTAGGCGGTGGACAGGTCGCGGGCCAGCGGTGCCAGTGACCAGCCGTCGGCGGCGATGTGATGCAGCAGGATCAGCAACACGTGCCGCTCGGGTGCGGTCTCGAAGAGCAGGACACGGACCGGGAGTTCGACGGAGAGGTCGAAGACGTGCGTGGCCGCTTCGGCGAGCAGGCCGGGCAGCTCGGCCTCCGACGTCGCCACCACCGCGAACGACAACTCCTCGGACGCGCCGATGTGTTGGCAGGGCTCGCCGTCGATCTCGCTGACGGTGGTGCGCAGGCTTTCGTGCCGGACGAGAACGTCGCCGAGCGCCGCATACAGGTGTTCCGTCGCCAGCGGACCGCTCAGCCGTGTCGCGAAGGACATGTTGTAGACCGCGTTGGGGCCGGCCAGCCTGCTGAAGAACCACAGTCTCCGCTGCGCGGGGGAGAGCGGGATCCGCTCCGGCCGTGCGGCCGTGGCGAGTCCGGTGCGCGGGGTACCGGCCGGCTCCGGCAGGCACCGCGCCAGGTCGGCGACGACGGGGGCGTCGAACAGGGTGCGGATGCTCAGCTCGCACCCGGTCTCCGCCCGCACCCGGTTGATCAGGCGGGTGGCCAGCAGCGAATGCCCGCCCAGATCGAAGAAGCTGTCCTCCGCGCCGACCTCGGGGACCCCCAGCGTCTCGGCGAACAGCGCGCACAGGAGCCGCTCCCGCTCGGTCGCCGGCGGGCGGCTCACCGGCAGTGCGGACTCCGGTCGCGGCAGGGCTCCGCGGTCCAGCTTGCCGTTGCCGGTCAGGGGGATCTCGTCGACCGGGAGGATGAACGCGGGCACCATGTGGGCGGGCAGCACCGTCCGGGCGTACGCGCGCAGTTCGGCGGGCGCCGGATCCCCCTGCGTCACGGCGTAGCAGAGCAGTCGGCCGCCGTCGGCATCCGCGTCCGCGAGCACCACGGCGCGGTCCACGGCGGGGTGCCGTTCGAGGACGCGCTCGACCTCCCCGGGCTCGATCCGGTAGCCGCGGATCTTCACCTGGTGATCCGTCCGGCCCAGATACTCCAGTGTGCCGTCGGCCCGGCGCCGCCCGAGGTCCCCGGAGCGGTACATGCGGGCACCGGGCGCGCCGAAGGGGTCGGCGACGAACCGGCTCGCGGTGAGCCCGGGGCGTCCCAGGTACCCGCGCGTCACACCGGGACCGGCCACGTAGATCTCGCCGGGGCAGCCCGGCGGGACCGGACGCAGCGCGTGGTCCAGCAGGTGCAGTCGCAGATCGGGCAGCGCGGTGCCGATGACTCCGGCCGTCTCGTCGGGATCGGTCAGCTCGGCGTACGTCGAGTGCACGGTGGTCTCGGTGATCCCGTACATGTTGACGAGCTTCGGCCGGCCGGGGCCGTGCCAGGAACGGATGCGGGAGAGTTCCAGCGCCTCACCGGCGAACACGACGACCCGCAGCGCGGGCAGCCCGCCCGGCTCCGTCTCCGATGCGGCCCGCATGAGCTGGTAGAACGCCGACGGAGTCTGGCTCAGCGCGGTGACCTGCTCCCGGGCGAGCAGCTCCAGGAATTCCCGTGGTGACTTGGCGACGTCGTCCGGCACCACCACCAAGCGGCCTCCACGGCCCAGCGCCGTCCACAGCTCCCACACCGAGACGTCGAAGGCGTAGGAGTGGAACAGCGTGTGCGCATCGTGGTCGCCGAAACCGAACCGGCTGTCGGTCACCGCGAGCAGCCGCCCGACATTGTGGTGCGAGACCACAACACCCTTGGGCGCTCCGGTGGAGCCCGAGGTGTAGATCACGTAGGCGACGCTGTCGGGGTCCACGGCGAGACCGAGATCGTCCGCCGGATAGTCGGCGGCCGGATCGGTGCCGTCGAGCACGATCTGCGGATCCGGCACCGCGAGCGGCTCGCCGGTCACGACGAGCACGGGAGCGGCGTCGGCCAGCACCTGCCGCACCCGCTCCACCGGGTGGGCCGGGTCCAGAGGCAGGTAGCCGGCTCCCGACTTCAGCACGGCCAGTACCGCGACCACGAGGTCCGTGGAACGTCCGAGCACCAGGGCCACCAGGCGTTCCGGTCCGGCCCCGCGCGCGACGAGGAGCCGCGCGAGACGGTTCGCCCGCGCGTTGAGCTCCCCGTACGACAGGGTGGTGTCCCCGCAGGTGAGGGCCGGGGCCGCCGGCCGCCGCCGTACCTGCTCCTCGAACAGCGCGGGCAGGGCGATCGGGGCGGGCTCCGCTGCGGTCTCCGCCGGCCTCTCCTGCTCGTCCGGCAGCAGCAGATCGAGCTGCCCCAACCGTGCCTCCGGACGCGCGGTGATCCGGCCGAGCAGCGTGCCGAGGCGGTCGAGGAGGCGGCGGGCTTCTTCCTCGTCGAACAGGTCGCTGCTGTGGTCGAGACGGAGTCGCAGGCGGCCGTCGCCCGGCATGGCGATCAGCGTCAGCGGGTAGTGCGTGCCGTCCCGTCCCTGGACGTCCCGGAGTTCCAGGCCGGGCACGAGATCGCGCAGCTCCTCCTCGTCGATCGGATAGTTCTCGAAGACCACGACCGTGTCGAAGAGTTCGGCATGCCCGGCGATCGACTGCAGCTGCGTCAGATCGGCGTGCTGGTGGTCCCACATGGACAGTTGCTGGGCGCGCAGGTCCGCGAGGGACTCGGCGACCGACCGGCGAGGATCGAGGCGGACCCGCACGGGAATGGTGTTGATCAGCAGTCCGACGATGTGCTCCGCACCGGGCAGCTCCGCCGGCCGGCCGGAGACCGTCGCGCCGAACACCACGTCGTCGCGGCCGGTCAGAGCACCGAGCAGGACCGCCCACGCCAGCTGTACGACGACGTTGGCGGTCAGCCCGTGCTGCCGTGCCACGGCCTCGATCCGCGCGCTCGTGGTGTCGTCCAGCTCGACCGTCAGCCTGTGCCGGGCCGCGGCCGAACCGCGCCGTCCCGCCCCGCCGACCAGCGTCGGACCGTCCACGGAGGACAGCAGCGCGCGCCAGGCGGCCTCGTCCGCGCGGGAGTCCCTGGTGGACAGCCAGTCGAGGAAGTCGCGGTACGGCGTCGCGGGCGGGAGCGCGTGGCCGGCGTAGAGCGAGAACAACTCCTTGATCAGGATCGGCATGGACCAGCCGTCCAGCAGGAGGTGGTGTGTGGTCAGTACGAAGGTGTGCCGCGCGTCGGCATGGCGCAGCAGGGCCGCGCGGACCAGTGGGGGACTGGCGAGGTCGAACCGCCGCCTGCGGTCGGTGTCGAGGAAACGGTCGAGGTCCTCGTGCGCGGGTATCTCCTGCCATTCCACGGTGAAGTCCGGGACGACCACCTGGACGGGACGCCCCGACGGACTGTGCCGGATGCCCGCGGAGAGCTGGGGATGGCGCAGCAGCAGACGGTGGAGCGCGTCGCGCAGCGCGGCGGGGTCCAGCGCTCCGCCGAGTTCGAAGACGAACTGGACGAGGTACGGGTCGGCGCCGTCGTGGTCGTAGAGCGAGTGGAACAGCAGTCCCTGCGCCAGCGGCGGCAGGGGCAGCTCACCGGTGGCCCGGGCGCGGGCCCGCCGGGCCAGGGCCTCAAGTACGTCGAACCACCGGCGCGCGAGTCCGGAGACCCGTTCTTCGGTGAGCAGTTCACCCGGCCAGGACCAGTGCGCCACGAGCCGGGGGCCGTCCGGATGATCGTTGATCACCGCGTCGAGTTCCACGGTGTGGCCCATCGCCAGCTTGCCGCCGGTGGCCGGACCGAGCACCGAGGAGTCGGCCGGCACCGCCCAGTCGCCGTCACCGCCGACATCGAACCGGCCCAGGTAGTTGAAGGCGAACTGCGGCGACGGCCGGGCCGCCAGCGCCGGACCGGTCTGCGGGTTGAGGTAGCGCAGCAGACCGTGGGTCAGACCGGCGCGCGGGGCGTCCCGTACGCAGGACCGCACCATGGCCACCGCACCGTCCAGCGCGGCCGGATCGGTGCGGGCGTCCGCCCAGGAGCAGCCCGGATCGAGCACCACGGGGAACAGGGTGGTGAACCAGCCGACCGTACGGGACAGGTCCAGGTTGGCGGCGAATTCCTCCCGCCCATGACCTTCGAGGTCCACCAGCAGCGCGTCCGGTCCCTCCCGCCAGTCGGCGGCGGCCAGCGCGAACGCGGTCAGCAGCAGTTCGTGCACCGAGCAGTCGAAGGCCGCGGTCGCGTCGGTCACCAGACGCGCGGTGAGCGCGCCGGACAGGGTGGCGGAGTGCCGGCGCCGGGTCTCCTCGGTGTCCACCTCGCCGTCCAGCGCACGGCCGGCGACGGGCGGATCCTCGGGTACCGCATGCCACCGGGAGAAATCCCCGAGCACGGACGGGTGGTGCGCGTACTGGACCAGCGCCTTCGCCCACTGGGGGAAGGAGGTGCCGGTCCGTTGCAGCTGCGGTGTGCGCCCGTGCCGGACGGCCTCCCACGCGGTACGGAGGTCTTCCTGGAGGATGCGCCAGGAGACACCGTCGACCCCGAGATGGTGCACGGTGAGGGTCAGTTCGCCCGACTCCGCCGGTCCGGGATCCCGCCAGCTCGCGCGGACCACCTGCCCGTGCCCGGGATCGAGCAGGGTGCCAGGACGGTTCCACTCGACGGTGCCGCGCGGCAGCACTTCCAGAGCCCACAGCCCGTCCACGGCTCTCAGCGAGAGCCGCAGCATGCCGTGGTGATCCACCAGCGCCTGCACCACCGCGCGCACCTGCGCTTCGGTCATGCCCGCCGGAGTACGCACGGTCAGGGACTGGACGAAGCCGTCGATCGGGCCGCCGCGTTCACGCAGCCAGTGCATGACGGGCGTCAGCGGGACCGTGGGATCGTCCGCGTCCTCCAGCGCGATCCGGTGCCCCGGTTCCGGCGCCGTTCCCATGCCGTCGGCGAGGGCGAAGACGGTGGGTGTGCGGAACACGTCCGGGGTGCTGACGGCCAGACCGGCCCGCTGCGCCGCACCGGCGAGCTGGATCGCCTTGATGCTGTCGCCGCCGAGCTGGAAGAAGTCCTTGTCGAGCGGAACGCTCTCCAGGCCGAGGATCTCGCCGAACAGCCCGGCCAGCCGGCGCTCGACGGCGGTGCGAGGAGCCCTGGCCACGTCCGTGCTCCCGTCCTCCGGAGCGGGCAGCGCGAGCCGGTCGAGCTTGCCGTTGCGGGTCAACGGCAGCCGGTCCACCGCCACCACGGCCGACGGCACCATGTACGGGGGCAGCCGGTCCGCCACGCCATCGAGCAGCCGCGTCGTGTCACCCGACGCGGCCACATAGGAGACCAGCCGCCGCACTCCCGGCCGGTCCTCGCGCAGGATCGTCGCGGCCTGCCGCACCCCGGGCTCGGCCAGCAGCGCGGCGTCGATCTCACCCGGTTCGATCCGGTAGCCGCGGAGCTTGATCTGCCCGTCGGCGCGTCCGGCGAACTCCAGCCGGCCGTCGCGGTTCCAGCGGGCCAGGTCGCCCGTGCGGTAGACGCGGGAGCCGGGTGGGCCGAAAGGATCGGGTACGAAGCGCTCGGCGGTCGCGGCCGCCCGGCCGACGTAGCCGCGCGCGACCCCCACACCCCCGAGGTACACCTCGCCCACCACACCGGGTGGCACCGGCCGCAGCGCGTCGTCGAGCAGCAGCACCCGCTTGCCGTCCAGCGGCGCACCGATGGGAACCGAGCCGGCGCCCTCCGGTATCTCCTCGACGGCGAACCTGGTCCCGAACACCGTGGTCTCGGTGGGCCCGTAACCGTTGACGACGGTGAGTTCCGGCAGCGCGGACCGCACGGCGCGCACCGCCGCCGGGGGCACCACATCACCGCCGGTCCAGACCTGGCGCAGCCCGGCCAGACAGGCGGGGTCCTCGGTGGCGAACGCGTGGAACAGCCCGGCGGTCAGCCACAGTCCGGTGATCCCGGTGGCCGCCGTGATCCGGGACAGTCCGGCCGGGTCCAGCCTCCCCGGCGGGGCGACGACCACCTCGCCACCGGTCAGCAACGGCACCCACAGTTCCAGGTTGAACGCGTCGAAGGCGTGCGGCGAGTGCAGCAGCACCCGGTCCGCACCGCCCTCGGCCCACCACCGGTCCGCGGCGAGCCCGGCCAGGTTGCCCTGGGTGATGGCGACCCCCTTGGGACGCCCCGTGGAGCCGGAGGTGAACATCACGCACGCCAGCGCATCCGGCATCGCCCGGGGCTCTGCCGTCCGGGGCTCCCCGGCCGCCGTTCCCCGCTCCCGTACGTCCAACTGCCGCACCCCACGGTCACGTGCCGGCGCGACGAGGGGATCGTCGGCGGTCTCCCGGTCGGTGAGCAGCACTCGCGCTCCCGCATCGGACAGCACCGCTTCCTGCCGGGAGACCGCGTCGTCCCGTTGCAGGGGAATATAGGCCGCGCCCGTCTTCACCACCGCGAGCGCCGCGACGACCAGGTCCACCGAGCGTTCGAGCAGCAGCGCGACGGTCCGCTCCGGGCCCGCGCCTGCCGCGGCGACCGCGGCGGCCAGCGCCGAACTCCGCGCGTCCAGCTCGCGGTATGTCAGCCGCTCCCCGGTCCCGGCCGAGCGGACCGCGACAGCGTCAGGCGTGCGCGACACCTGCTCGGCGAACCGGCCGACAGCCGTGCCGCCGGGCGCGGCCGACGTACGGTCACCTGTGCCCAGAGCGGCGACGTGCCGGCGCTCCCTCGCGGTGGACGCCGCCATCCGGGCCAGTGGAGTCTCCCGGTCGGCCTCCGCCACCTGCCACAGCATGTGCTGGAAACGGTCGGCGACGTCCCGCAGCAACTCCTCGCTGTGGTTGGCGGGATTGGCGTCGAAGTCGAGGCGCAGCACACCGTCGCCACGGTCGTAGGCGACGATCGACAGGTCCTCCGACGGCGGCGCCTGCAAGTTGTGAACCGTCGCGGTCGTCGGACCGAACCGCAACGGCCGGTCAAAACGCTGGATGTTGAGCACCGGACCGAAGAACTTCCGGCCGTCCTCGGGATAGCCCAGCTCACGCCGCAGATGCTCACCCCGGTAACGCTGGTGACGGCGCACCAGCCGCAGTTCGTCGGCGACTTGATCGAGCAGAGCGCCGAGGGGGGCCGCCGGATCGACGTGCAACCGCAGGGGGAGGACATTGGCCGACATCGCGGGCACGGTCCGCGTGAGTCCGGCCGGACGGCCGGCGACCGGCAGGCTCAGTACGACATCGCGGCTGCCGGTCACCGCGTGCAGATAGACCGCGGTCGCCGCGGTGAACAGCCGGGTCCAGCGGTGCCCGAGCCGCTCCGCACCGTCCCGGAAACCGGCGAACTCCTCCGCCGACAGCACCCTGGTCAGCCGCAGCGACCGGTCCGTCGCCGCGGCCGCATGGGTGCCGAGGCTCAGGAAGTCAGGCCGCCCGGCCAGTCGCTCCAGCCACCAGTCCCGGTCCGCGGTACGTGCGGCGGCCTCCCGGTAGGCGGCCTCGGCGTGCACCAAGGGACGGAGCCCGGCCCAGCCGCTCTCCGGAACGGCGCGCCCTTCGTACCGACAGCTGTAGATCTCGGCGACGCGTTCGGCGAACAGGGCCATGCCCGCCCCGTCCAGAGCGAGGTGGTGAACCCGGTGGAACACCAGCGAGCGGTCGTCCGCGACACGCAGCACGGCCCCCAGGAACAACGGCCCGGCGTCGCTGCCCCCGGCCTTGGCCATCTCGGCCCGCATCCACTCCCGTGCGGCGGCGTCCGGGTCGGACGCTCCCCGGAAGTCGACCACTTCGACGGTGTGTTCCGGGTCCCGGAGCAGCCGTTGTACCGGCGAAGAACCCGTCGTCTCGATGATGCGGACGTTGACCGCCTCGCACTCGGCAGCCGCTCTGGTGACCGCGGAGGCCAGGAGGCCGGCATCGACATCGCCGTCCAGGACGAGGTACTCAGCCCATTGATAGGCGCCGGGGCGGCTGTGCCCGGCACGCTCCGCCAGCCAGACCCCGAGTTGAGCCTCGGAAAGGTGTAGTTCAGGGCAGTTTTCGGGCATGAGTATGAGCATCCCCATCGGTCTTCCCGGCGTGACGCCGGCGACTGCCGTCGGATGTGGGCCGTTTGATCGAAAGTGGACCGGCCCATCGAAACACAGCAGGCAATGGGAGAGTAAAGTCGCAGCAATATGCCCTATCTCACGTTTACTTGAAGCCTCTAGGACGTGCTGGTGGGGGAGCGCTGCACTCGGTTTTGCGCCACACGGTTGTCCGGATTATCCCGCCGGGGCGAGGTGCGGACCCCTGGCCGATTGGGCTTCTGCGGTGGCTGGTTCGCGCTTTCCGGGGCGGAGCGGGACCGGCGCCCGTGCTCGCCCGGACGGTCGGCTCAGGCAGAGCGTCGGCTCCGCCAGCCATACGGCCACTTCGCCAACCGCCAATCCGTCACCATGATAAATCCGTCACCATGATGAAGAGGAACAGACCGTATCCGCTGAGAGGGAGTGACCGGATGAGCAGCAATCCCTTCGAGGACCCGGACGGCACCTACCTGGTTCTGATCAATGACGAGGGGCAGCACTCGCTGTGGCCCTCATTCGTCGTCGTTCCGGCAGGCTGGCGGACCGTCCTTGAGGAGACCAGTCGCGACGCGGCACTCGAGTACATCGACACCCACTGGACCGACATGCGCCCCAAGAGCCTCGTTCAGGCCATGGAGGGCTCCGGCGCAGCCTGACCCGCGCCCGGTGCGGCCCGCGCCCTCGGAATCCCGGGGGCGCGGCCGCCGCTTGCAGTTCAGCAAGGCATGGGATGAAAAGGCATGGGATGAACTGGCCGGCCAGGGCGGCTCGCTACGCTCGTCGCGCCGCGCTCGTCGTGCCTGCTGGTCTCGCCGCGCTCGCCTCGCTGTCCAGCAGGAACTCACCCGCCCTGCGTGCCGTACCAGCGCCACTCGGTGAGTCGCTGACGGTCGGGGAGGGCGATGCGTCCGGTCGCCCACAGCAGCATCTCCCAGGCGTCACCCTCAATGGCGACATGGGAGAAAAGCTTCTTCAGGACCCGTTCGCACAACTCCCTTGGCGGTGACCACTCCAGACCCAACCCCTGAGTGATGTCATGGGTGTGCACGAGGGTCTCGACGACGCCCATGGCGGCAAAGCCTTCCGGGTCCGAAGGCCCAAAGACGTGGTAGGCAACGGTGGTTGAAGGGGCCGTGCGCAGGACGGACGCAAGCAGACCGCCACACGCCTCCAGGATGGTCAGAAGGCCCTCGGGGCCCGAGGCCCGCTCAACGAAGATCACGTTGGCAGGCCCATCGCTTCGGTCGCTGCTCGTCCGGAAGGGCAACACCGTGGACATCGGCGGCTTCGCCAGTCCGAACCTCGCGGCGTAGGTGAACAGGTCATCGGCGAGATGCTCGAGCGTCTCCCAACACGTCCAGTCGAGCGTTCCCGCCTTGGCCTCCCAGGCCTGGGGAGGTGCCTCCCTCAGGGCGTCGATGGCCAGAGTGACGACCCGCCGCACGTCCTCTCCGTCGACCGAGGTGTCTGCTCCGTCCATGCGGAGGATCGTAACAACGGCCCACGCGGGCTCTATCAGGGCAGCGGCCCTCAGTTGCCGCGGCGTACCCGGGCCGCCTTGCGGGCCTCGGCGAGCTTACGGGCCTCGCCGGCCTTGCGGGACTTGCCGCCGGAGCCGCGGGAGGCGTCCTTGCTGGTGCCCAGGCCGCGGAAGGGGGCGTTGGTGTTCTTGGCCCGGGGCGCGGCGGGCCCACCGTCGAGCGGGGTACCGGAGGGGGCCTTGGCCCCGGTGATCCGGCTCAGCTCCGCCTCACCCGAGCGCACCTTGGTGATCGTCGCTTCGATGCCGGCCCCGGCCATCAGCCGGCTCATCTCGCGGCGCTGGCCCGACAGCACCAGCGTGACGACGCTGCCGGACTCACCGGCCCGGGCAGTGCGGCCCGCGCGGTGCAGATAGTCCTTGGGGTCGGTGGGCGGATCGACGTTCACCACGAGATCGAGGTCGTCGATGTGCAGACCACGGGCCGCGACATTGGTCGCCACCAGGACGGTGATCTGGCCGTTCTTGAACTGTGCCAGGGTCCGTGTGCGCTGCGGCTGGGATTTGCCGCTGTGCAGGGCCGCGGCGTGCACTCCGCTGGCCCGCAGATGCCGGGTGAGCTGGTCGACCGCGTGCTTGGTGTCCAGGAACAGCAGTACGCGGCCGTCGCGGGCGGCGATCTCCGTCGTGACGGCGTACCGGTCGGGGCCGTGGACGACCAGCACATGGTGGTCCATCGTCGTGACCGCGCCCGCGGACGGGTCGACCGAGTGGACGACGGGGTCGTGGAGGTAGCGGCGGACCAGGTGATCGACGTCGCGGTCCAGGGTGGCCGAGAACAGCATCCGCTGGCCGTCGGGGTGCACCTGGTCGAGCACCTCGGTGACTTGCGGCAGGAAGCCCATGTCGCACATCTGGTCGGCCTCGTCGAGGACGGTGATCCGTACCCGTCCCAGGCGGCAGGCCCTGCGCTCGATCAGGTCGTGCAGACGGCCAGGGGTGGCGACGACGACCTCGGCCCCGTCGCGCAGCGCAGCGGCCTGCCGGCCGATCGACATGCCGCCGACGACGGTGGCCATCCGCAGACGGAGCGCCTCGGCATACGGCGCGAGCGCCTCGGTCACCTGTTGGGCCAGCTCCCGGGTGGGCGCCAGGATCAGGGCGAGGGGCTGCTTCGGCTCCGCGCGCCGCCCGGCCGTCCGTACGAGCAGGGGCAGGCCGAAGGCGAGCGTCTTGCCCGATCCCGTGCGCCCGCGCCCCAGGACGTCGCGTCCTGCGAGGGCATGGGGCAGCGTGGCCGCCTGGATCGGGAAGGGCTCGCGCACGCCGAGCTCGGTGAGCGTGCGCAGCACCTCGGCCGGCAGTTCCAGGTCCGCGAAGGAGGCGACCGGGGGCACCACCGGCGTGAGGGGCGCTGACCGGGCGAGGCTGCCGTGCGAGGCACCGAGGCGGTCCGGGTGATTCATGAAGAGCCTTCCGCATGGGGAACGTACCGAGGAAGGCCCGGCAGGAACGAGCAGCCGACGAACAAGGGAAACCGCACGGACGGAATCGCCAGCCGTCACGGCCGCGCAAATAGTCAAGAATAACATGCAAATTCGGCGATCCCCCCACCCTGCCTGGATCAATGCCTGCGCAGTTTCTTGGCCAGGTGGGAGGCGCCGAGGAGCAGCACGGCCGTCAACGCCAGGGCGACCAGCACCATGCACGCGAGGGCGCCGACGCCGGCCCCATGGGTGAGGACGGCCTCCAGGGCGAAACTCAGGGTGGTGACCGAGATCAGCAGGGGTGCTGCGTACCAGAACAGGAAGACGAAGAAGCTGAGGTCCCCGAAGGGAGTAGGGATCCCGATGAACAGCAGCTCGGACCGGACCGGCCCGCGTACGGCCGCCACGACCGAGGCCGCGGCGAACGGCAGCGCGCACACCGGCATCAGCAGGAGCGCCCAGGCAGCTCCGTTGAGTGCGAAGGGTACGGCCGCCAGGCAAGCAAGTACGGCGCCGAGCCCTGCCGGGACGATCGCGTGATGGAGCATCAAGGTAGCGAAGCGGAAGGGCGACCAGGATGAGCGCCGGAGATCGTCCGCCTCCAGTCGCGCCGACTCGGCCAGCCGGCCAACCGCCAGATACCCGAGAACCAGGGCCATGACCACGGCGGCGACCCTGCTGCCGCCGTCGAGCGATGCGGCCAGTCCCGCGATCGCTGCGGCGGCCGCGGTCCAGAGGGCCGCACCGCCGACCCGGCCCGGTGCGCGCCACAACGCCACGGCGTCGCGCCAGATCACCACGAGGTACTTGCTGCGAGGCATGGGCAGCTGACGCCGTGACGCATGCCCGTTGTGTCCGAGCGCCTCGCTCACGGCCAGCTTGGCGGCGCGCAGTTCCACCGACCACATCACCGATGCGACCGTGGTGGCCGTCGCCGCGCGAGCACGCAACTGCCTGGTGGGGACGGTCGCGGAAACCGCATGCGCGTACAGCGCCGCCACGGCGGTGAGGACCACGAGCAGCGTGACAGCGACGGGCCAGCCGCTCGCCGAGCCACCCGCCGCATGGACGACCGGTTGCGCGGCCCAGCCCCAGGGCCCGGACCACAGCTCGACCTGCTCCAGCACCGGAAGCCGGTGCCCGGTGGCCGCCCACCCCGTCTGCGCGACGAGCACCACCAGCAGCAGCACGGCGTACGGCGTCCATGTCCTGACCCGGGCTCCCAGGCTGGTCCGTCGTTCGACCTGGAGGGCGAGCACGACCGCGAGGAGCGGAAGACACAGCCCGGCGGGCAGGCAGGCCGCAAGCCCGGTCCCCAGCGAGGAGAGTCCGGTCAGGCGCAACAGAACACCCCCGGCGACCGTGCACAGCACCCCGCCGACGACGGCGAGTCCAGCAGTGAGGCGAAAGTAGGGGCGTAGCACTCGGGTCCGGTCGACCGGCTGGCTGAGCAGCCACGCCGCGGCCGGTGCCGGCACGATCACCGGCCCGCGCCACAGCGCGTCGCGCGCGGCGATCACCGCCAGGCAGAGAGCCAGCAGCACCAGACCCGCGGGAAGCGCACGGCGGATCGCCTCCAGGACGTCCCCGTGGGCGGCCACGTGCTCCAGGCGCTGGGCGAAACGGTAGACGAAAGTCGTGCCGTAGCCGCCGGCGAGCAGGACGAGCGAGTAACCGATGACGCCGAGATCACGGTTGCGCTTGCTGCGGTGCCCGCGGCGCTTGTCGCGCAGCCACCGCAACGTCTCGGAAGTGCGGTCGTACTCCGCCGTCCAGGCTGTCTCCTCGCTCACTGGTGGTCACCCATCTGCCGGAGAACCGTGGCAGGGGCGCCGGAGGCCACGACTTTGCCGTCCTCCAGAGCGACCACCCGGTCGGCGACCGCCCGGACGAGATCCGCCTGGTGGGTTGCGAGCAGTACCGCTACGCCGTCCTCTTTCTCGCCGATCAGCAGTTCGCTCAGGCGCCTGCGGGAGTCGGGGTCGAGGCGCTGCTCCGGCTCATCGAGTACGAGAAGATCGCGGGGGCGGACCAGGGCAGCGGCGAGCAGGAATGCCTGCATCTGTCCCGAGGACAGGGCGGCGGGGAGATGGTGCGCGTGGCCCTCAAGGCGGCGGTCCGCCAGGACTTGATCGATCCACCCGTCCGCGTCAGCCACATCGTGGGCCACGGTGATGAGCTTGAGATGGTCGTGCACGCTCAGGTCGGGATAGCACGCGATGGTGTCGCCGACGACGGCGACCCTGGCGCGCACCTCGGGGTCGTCCTCATCGATGACCCTGCCGTCGAACAGCGCGGTGCCGGTGGTCGGTTTGTCCCGGCCGCTGGCGATGCGCAGCAACGTGGATTTCCCGGAGCCGTTGTGTCCGAAGAGAGCGGTGCAGGTCCCGGCCTGGACCTGCAGGTCCAGGGGGTGCAGCGCCTGGCGATCACCATAAGTGCGGCTGATCCCGCGAAGCTGCAATAAGGCGGGGACGGCACCCTCGCCGGCTTCGCTTGTCTTGCTGGGCATCGTGCCTCCGATATGAGGAATCCGTTAGCGCGAGCGTAGCGGCCGCGCCGATCACCACACCTGCCGCGCCGGTCGTCGGACTTCGAGTGGTACGCGGTGATGCTCTGCGTGTTCTCGTGGCAGTGCGGTCCGCGGTGCGCGACCATACGGACGCCGAGCCAGGCTCGATCATCGGCGTCGTGCATGAGGGAAGTTTCTCGCCGGCGGCCGGCCCGCGTGGACTGCCGCGGGTCTGGTCAGGCGTTTCCAGCCGGCGGGCGCCATGGCGCGCTACGAGCGCGGGCCGCGGTGCTCGACACCAGTACAGCAACCGACGGCAAGAACAAGCAGCCAGCAGAAGGAAACACCGAGACAGGAAGAAGGACGGACGTGTCCGGCAGCGAAAGCGAGAACCCAGTAATCTCCTCCCCGGCCCCCACGCCGACCCGGCCCCGGTCGAACCGGGACTGGTGGCCGAATCAGATGGACCTTCAGATTCTCCACCAGCACTCTTCCCGGTCCAATCCGATGGACGAGGACTTCACCTACGCGGAAGAGTTCGCGGCCCTCGATCTCGACGCGCTGAAGCGGGACGTCTTCGAGGTGATGACGACCTCGCAGGAATGGTGGCCTGCCGACTACGGTCACTACGGGCCGCTCTTCATCCGGATGAGCTGGCATGCCGCGGGAACGTACCGCATCGCCGATGGCCGGGGCGGTGGCGGCGCAGGCGCTCAGCGCTTCGCCCCCCTCAACAGCTGGCCGGACAACGCGAGCCTCGACAAAGCACGCCGTTTGCTCTGGCCGGTCAAGCAGAAGTACGGCCGGAAAATCTCCTGGGCCGATCTCCTGGTCTTCGCCGGCAACTGTGCCATGGAGTCGATGGGGTTCAAGACGTTCGGGTTCGGCTTCGGGCGGGAGGACATCTGGGAGCCCGAGGAGATCTTCTGGGGGCCGGAGGACACCTGGCTCGGGGATGAGCGCTACAGCGGCGACAGGGAACTCGCCGCTCCTTTCGGTGCCGTGCAGATGGGGCTGATCTACGTCAATCCGGAGGGGCCCAACGGCAATCCGGATCCGATGGCTGCGGCCAGGGACATCCGCGAGACCTTCGGACGGATGGCGATGAATGACGAGG
Organism: Streptomyces sp. G7(2002); assembly: GCF_028870195.1. Classification (NCBI taxonomy): domain Bacteria; kingdom Bacillati; phylum Actinomycetota; class Actinomycetes; order Kitasatosporales; family Streptomycetaceae; genus Streptomyces; species Streptomyces sp. G7(2002). The sequence continues at coordinate 561,338 of NZ_CP102609.1, read as the reverse complement.
AGACGGTTGCGCTCATCGTCGGCGGCCACACCTTCGGGAAGTGCCATGGCGCGGTCGATCCCTCGTACATCGGCCCGGAACCCGAGGCGTGCCCCATCGAGCAGCAGGGCCTCGGCTGGCGGAACACCCACGGCAGCGGCAAGGGCGCCGACACGCTCACCAGCGGACTCGAGGGCGCATGGACCTCGCAGCCGACGACGTGGGACAACGGGTACCTGGACAACCTGTTCCGGTACGACTGGGAGCTGACGACGAGCCCGGCCGGCGCGAAGCAGTGGACTCCCACGGACACCTCGGCCCGGGGCACGGTGCCCGATGCTCATGATCCGTGGAAGAAGCACGCTCCCATGATGCTGACGACGGACCTCGCGCTGAAGCGGGATCCGGTCTACGGGCCGATCGCGAAGAGCTTCCACGAGAACCCGGACAAGCTCGCGGTGGCGTTCGCCAAGGCGTGGTACAAGCTGCTGCACCGCGACATGGGGCCCCTCTCGCGCTACCTCGGCCCGTGGGTCGCCGAGCCGCAGCTGTGGCAGGACCCGGTCCCTGAGGTCGATCACGAACTGGTCGCGGACGAGGACATCGCTGCCCTCAAGGACAGGATCCTCGGCTCGGGACTGTCCGTCTCCCAGCTGGTCACCACCGCGTGGGCGGCGGCGGCAAGCTTCCGCGGCACCGACAAGCGCGGCGGCGCCAACGGGGCACGGATTCGCCTCGCACCGCAAAAGGACTGGGAGGTCAACGCCCGGCCCGAGGTGGCCGAGGTGCTGCAGACCCTCGAACAGATCCGGCAGGACTTCAACGGCTCACAGACCGGCGGAAGGAAAGTGTCCCTCGCCGACCTGATCGTCCTGGGCGGATGCGCGGCCGTCGAGCAGGCCGCGAAGAACGCCGGGCACGACGTCACCGTCCCGTTCGCACCGGGGCGCACGGACGCCTCGCAGGAGCAGACCGACGCGGAGACGTTCGCCGTGCTCGAACCCAGGGCAGACGGGTTCCGCAACTACCTCCGGGCGGGAGAGAAGCTGTCACCGGAGACGCTGTTGCTGGACCGCGCCAGCCTGTTGACGCTGACCGCTCCCGAGATGACGGTCCTGGTCGGCGGTATGCGCGCCCTGAACACCGGCTTCGCGGGATGCCCGCATGGCGTCTTCACGCACCGGCCGGAGACCTTGACCAACGACTTCTTCGCCAACCTGCTCGACATGGGCACGGAGTGGAAGGCGTCGGCCACAGCCGAGAACGTATACGAAGGCCGGGATCGCGTCACGGGCGAGGCCAAGTGGACCGCCACCGCCGTCGACCTCATCTTCGGTTCGCACTCCCAGCTCCGAGCCGTCTCGGAGGTCTACGCGTCCGCGGACGCGGGAGAGAAGTTCATGCGTGACTTCGTGGCGGCGTGGGACAAGGTGATGAACCTCGACCGGTTCGACCTGGCCTGAGCCCGATGTCCGGTCGGCCACCCATCGGCCGACCGGGACATGGGAAGAATGCGTACGACGTGTGGACTCTCCCGCGCGGAATCGTCAGCGGTGTCTTGAGCTCTGCGGTTCTTGCCGGTGTCGCCTGTCGAGTGCTTGCTGATACAGGCTTCCGGCGCGGTAGGAGGACCGGACCAGAGGTCCGGACAGCACTCCCGCGAAACCGATCTCCTCGGCCTCTTCCTGGAGCTCGATGAACTCCTCGGGCCGGACCCACCGCTCCACCGGGTGGTGCCGCGCCGAGGGGCGCAGGTACTGGGTGATGGTGACCAGGTCGCAGCCGGCGGCGTGCAGGTCGGCCAGTGCGGTGGAGACCTCCGCCCGGGTCTCTCCCAGGCCCAGGATCAGGTTCGACTTGGTGACCAGGCCGAACTCCCGCGCCGCGGTGAGCACACCGAGCGACCTGTCGTAGCGGAACGCGGGCCGGATCCGTTTGAAGATCCGCGGCACCGTCTCCACATTGTGGGCCAGCACTTCCGGCCGCGACTCGAATACCTCGGCCAATAGCTCGGGGACACCATTGAAGTCCGGGACCAGGTTCTCCACCCCGGTGCCCGGGTTCCGTGCGTGGATCTGCCGGACCGTCTCGGCGTACAGCCAGGCACCACCGTCGGGCAGGTCGTCGCGGGCCACCCCGGTGATCGTGGCGTACCGCAGATTCATCTTGGCCACCGACTCCGCCACCCGGCGCGGCTCCTCCCGGTCCAGCGCCTGGGGCTTTCCGGTGTCGATCTGGCAGAAGTCACAGCGCCGGGTGCACTGGTCACCGCCGATGAGGAAGGTGGCCTCGCGGTCCTCCCAGCACTCGAAGATGTTCGGGCACCCGGCCTCCTGGCACACGGTGTGCAGCCCTTCGGCCTCCACCTGCGCGCGCAACGCGTTGTACTCCGGCCCCATCCTCACCCGTGTCCTCATCCACTCGGGCTTTCGTTCGACCGGGGTCCGGCTGTTGCGCACCTCAAGTCGCAGCAGCCTGCGGCCGTCGGGCGAGGCGGCGGGTGTGGGGGCGTCGCTCATGTCACAGCTCCGGGTACAAAGGGTGGGCGTCGGTGAGCGTGGCCACGCGAGCCCGCAGCTCGGCGGCGAGGCTCGGGGTGTACGCCGGCTTGAGGGCCTCGGCGATGATGTCGGCGACCGCCGCGAATTCGGCTTCCGCGAAGCCTCGGCCGGCCAGCGCCGGAGTACCGATCCTCAGTCCCGAGGTCACCATCGGCGGGCGGGGGTCGAACGGTACGGCGTTGCGGTTGACCGTGATGCCGATGTCGTGCAGACGGTCCTCCGCCTGCTGCCCGTCGAGCTCCGACTCCCGCAGGTCGACCAGGACCAGGTGGACGTCGGTGCCACCGGACAGCACGGAGACGCCCGCGTCCGCGACATCGGGACCACTCAGCCGCTCGGCGAGAAGCCGGGCACCCGCGAGGGTACGCTCCTGGCGCCGGCGGAACGCCGGCTCGGACGCCATCTTGAACGCGACGGCCTTGGCAGCGATCACATGCTCCAGCGGCCCGCCCTGCTGGCCGGGGAAGACCGCACTGTTGACCTTCTTCGCCACGTCCGCACGGTTGGTCAGCACCACTCCACCGCGCGGCCCGCCGAGCGTCTTGTGCGTGGTCGTGGTGACCACGTCGGCGTGCGGCACCGGGTTGGGGTGCAGGCCCGCGGCGACCAGACCGGCGAAGTGCGCCATGTCGACCATCAGGTACGCGCCGGAGCGGTCCGCGATCCGCCGGAAGGCGGCGAAGTCCAGCTGCCGGGGGTAGGCCGACCAGCCCGCGATGATCAGCTGCGGCCGGTGCTCCATGGCCAGCCGCTCGACCTCGGCCATGTCGACCCGGTTGTCCTCCGCGGAGACGTGGTAGGCCACGGTGTTGTAGAGCTTGCCGGAGAAGTTGATCCGCATGCCGTGGGTGAGGTGCCCGCCGTGCGCGAGGTCCAGGCCCAGGATGGTGTCTCCCGGTTGGAGCAGCGCCGTCATCGCGGCGGCGTTCGCCTGGGCGCCCGAGTGCGGCTGCACATTGGCGAAGGACGCACCGAACAACGCCTTGATCCGGGTGAGGGCGAGCCGCTCGATGACGTCGACGTGCTCACATCCGCCGTAGTAGCGGCGGCCCGGGTAGCCCTCGGCGTACTTGTTCGTCAGGACCGAGCCCTGCGCCTCCATGACCGCGACCGGTGCGAAGTTCTCGCTCGCGATCATCTCCAGCGTGTTCTGCTGCCGCGCCAGCTCGGCGCGCACGGCGGTGTGTACCTCGGGGTCGAAGTCGGCGAGCCGACGGTCGAGTACGGACATGTCATTCTCCTGCCGTGAGTGCCGCATAGGCGGCGGCGTCCAGCAGGTCCGGCGTACCGGCGATCCGCATCCGGAACAGCCAACCGGCCCCGAACGGGTCGGAGTTGACCAGACCGGGGTCGGCCACGGCGGCTTCGTTGATCTCGACGACTTCGCCGTCCGCGGGAGCGAACAGGTCGCTCACGGACTTGGTCGACTCGATCTCTCCACACGCGTCGCCGGCCTTGATCGTCGTGCCCACGGCAGGCAGATCGAGGTAGACGACGTCGCCGAGCGCGTCGGAGGCGTGTGCGGTGACACCGACGGTCGACAGGTCGCCCTCGTGCGCGATCCATTCGTGGTCGCTGGTGTACTTCAGGTCGGGGGACAGGCTCATGATCTGTTCTCCTGTGGGGGTCAGGCTCGGCGTCGGTAGAAGGGCAGCTCGACGATCTGGGCGGGCTCCTTGCTGCCCCGGATGTCGACGAGCACCTCGGTGCCGGGTGCGCTCCGGCCGGTCGGCAGATAGGCCATGGCTATGGCGTGGTCGAGGGCGCGTCCCGCCTCGGGTCCGGAAAGCTCGATCTCTCCCCTGTGGGTGAGGTCGAAGATTCCGGCGGTGGTCCGTACCGCGTGGTGCTCGGCCAGCTCGGAGGTGTAGCGCAGGGGCATGGACCAGCCGGCGAAGTCGGTGAACGACGCACCGAGCTCCGCGTGAAGGTCGTGCAGGGGAGTCTTCTTGAGCATGGTGGTTCCTCTTCGGACCGTGATCGGCCCGGGTCAGGACGCGAAGGCTTCGGGAGGCGGGCAGGAGCAGACCAGGTTGCGGTCGCCGTGCGCCTGGTCGATCCGGCCGACCGGTGGCCAGTACTTGTCGGGCGTGACGCCCGCCGGGAATGCGGCCCGCTCGCGCGAGTAGGCGCGGGTCCACTCGCCGGCGATCGCGGCGGCGGTGTGCGGTGCCTGTCGCAGCGGGCTGTCCTCAAGGCCCCAGACACCCTTGTCCACCAGGTCGATCTCCGCACGGATCGCGATCATCGCCTCGCAGAAGCGATCCAGTTCAGCGAGGCTCTCGCTCTCCGTCGGCTCGACCATCAGCGTGCCGGGGACCGGAAAGCTCATCGTCGGCGCGTGGAAGCCGTAGTCGATGAGCCGCTTGGCGATGTCATCGACCGTCACCCCCGTGGCGGCGGTGAGGGGGCGTACGTCGAGGATGCACTCGTGCGCGACGAGGCCCGACTCCCCGGCGTACAGGACGGGGAAGTGTGACGCGAGGCGCCGGGCCACGTAGTTGGCGCTCAGCACGGCCGTCCGGGTTGCCTCGGTCAGCCCCTCGGCGCCCATCATCCGGATGTAGGCCCACGGGATCGGCAGGATGCCGGCACTGCCGAACGGCGCGGCGCTCACCGCCCCGATGCCGTCGCGGCGCCCGGTGTCGGGGTGCAGCGGGTGGGTGGGCAGGTACGGCGCGAGGTGTTCGGCCACCGCGACCGGGCCGACCCCCGGCCCGCCGCCGCCGTGCGGGATGCAGAACGTCTTGTGCAGATTCAGGTGTGACACGTCGCCACCGAACTCGCCGGGCTTGGCGACTCCGAGCAGCGCGTTGAGGTTGGCGCCGTCGACGTACACCTGTCCGCCGTGCTCGTGCACCAGCTCGCACAGCCGGGTGATGCTGTCCTCGTAGACGCCGTGCGTGGAGGGATAGGTCACCATGATCGCGGCCAGGTTGTCGGAGTGCTTCGCGCACTTCGCCTCGAGGTCCCCGAGATCGACGGTGCCATCGGGCCGCGATGCCACCACGACGACGCGCATCCCGGCCATGGCGGCCGAGGCCGCGTTGGTGCCGTGCGCGCTTGCCGGGATCAGGCACACATCGCGTCCGGCCTGGCCGTTGCTCTCGTGGTAACGGCGGATCGCCAGCAGGCCGGCGAGCTCGCCCTGCGATCCCGCGTTCGGCTGGATGGAGACCTTGGCGTACCCGGTGACCTCTGCCAGCCAGGTCTCGAGCTGCTCGACCAGGGCCAGGTACCCGGCAGCGTCCGTGAGGGGCGCGAAGGGGTGCAGGTCGGCAAAGCCGGGCCAGCTGACCGGCTCCATCTCCGTGGTCGCGTTGAGCTTCATCGTGCAGGACCCGAGCGGGATCATCCCGCGGTCCAGCGCGAAGTCACGGTCGGAGAGCTTGCGCAGATAACGCAGCATCGCGGTCTCCGACCGGTGCCGGTGGAAGACCGGGTGGGTGAGGAAGGGGGAGGTGCGCCGCAGGTCCGGCGGAAGCGCCGCCGAAGCGCCGGCCGCCGGGCCGTCCAGGTCGTCCCCCACCGCGCCGAAGGCGTCGAGCACGAGACGGACATGGTCCCGCGAGGTGGCCTCGGAGCAGGAGATGCCGACGTGGTCACCGTCCACCAGCCGCAGGAGCAACCCCTTGTCGTGCGCGGCCGCGACGACCTCCTCGGCACGGCCGGGGACCCGCACCAGCAGAGTGTCGAAGAACTCGGGGTGCACCACCGTGATCCCGCTGTTCCGCAGCCCGGTGGCGAGGAGTGTGGCGTGCCGGTGCGTCCGCCGGGCGATCCCGGTCAGCCCCTCGGGGCCGTGATAGACGGCGTACATCGACGCGACCACGGCGAGCAGGACCTGCGCCGTACAGATGTTGGAGGTCGCCTTGTCGCGTCGGATGTGCTGTTCGCGGGTCTGCAGGGCGAGGCGGTACGCCGGCCGGCCGGCGTTGTCCACGGAGACGCCCACGAGCCGGCCGGGCAGGTGCCGTTCGAGCCCTTCGCGGACCGCGATGTAGCCGGCGTGCGGGCCGCCGTAGAACAGGGGGACACCGAACCGCTGGGACGATCCCACGACGATGTCGGCGCCGAACTCACCCGGCGGCACGAGCAGCGTGAGCGCCAACAGATCGGCGGTCACGGTGACCTGCGCCCCGCGCGCTCGCGCCGCGGCGGTCACCTCGCGCAGATCGCGGACGGCGCCCGAGCAGCCGGGGTAGGACAGCACCACCCCGAAGAAGTCGTCCTCCGGCAGCGGCGCGGCGACGTCGATCTCGACGATCTCGATGCCGACCGCGGCGGCACGCGTGCGCAGGACGTCGAGGGTCTGCGGCAGGGTGTCGCGGTCGACCAGGACGCGGTGGCGACTCCTGCCGGCGACACGACGCATGACCGTGACGGCCTCAGCCACCGCCGTGGCCTCGTCGAGCAGCGACGCGTTGGCGGTCGGCAGCCCGGTGAGGTCTCCGACCATGGTCTGGAAGTTGATCAATGCCTCGAGCCGGCCCTGGCTGATCTCCGGCTGGTAGGGCGTGTAGGCGGTGTACCACGAAGGGTCTTCCAGCACATTGCGCCGGATCACCGCGGGCGTGGTGGTCGCGTGGTAGCCCAGTCCGCTCATCGGGACGGCCACGGTGTTCCTGCTCGCGAGCTCCTGCAGCTCGGCGCGGGCTTCGGTCTCGGTGGCGGCGGCAGGCAGGTTCAGTTCGGAAGCGCTGCGGATGCCGCTCGGGACGGCGGCGTCGATGAGGGCGGCGAGCGTCGGGTAGCCGACTTCGGCCAGCATCTTGGCGCGGTCGGCGTCGCCGACGCCGATGTGGCGGGCGGCGAACTCACCCGACGCGGAGGACTCGGTGAAGGTCATGGTGGGAGGCTCCCTCTGGGGGCACCGCACATGCGGCGCCGTGGACGGGTGGCCTCCCCGCTCTGTCATCGGTACCTGAGAGCTTCACCACCGGGTCCGGCGGTTTGCACCGTGGGCGCAGGACATGACGTCCTGTCTTTCCAGAGTCGCCTGGCCGAAGCGGTAGTTGGGCCTGAGAGATTCTGGGGAGAGTTGCTCCTTCGGCGCCTCGCCAAGGGTGGACGAGGGCTCTCCCGCTTCGGTTCGAACAGCGCGATGTGAAGTTGTGGGGCCCGACCGTGAGGCCGGGGGGGCGGGGGAGGATTGGCTCCTTCGGCTCCACGTCGTCACATGACGTGGGCTCTCCCGCGCAGAGTCGTCAGCTGTGTAGGTGCTGTCGGATCTTTCCGGAGGCAACGTAAGGGCACCGGAAGACAGCCGTCAAGAGTCCGTCCGGTGTACGGGCCGGTAACGGATCGGCCCAGGATGTGCGCCTTGAGCTGCACAAACGCCGTGCCGAACGCCGTGCCCCACGGGGGAGCGCCGTACTACTCGGAAGTAGTGTCCAGCGTTCGGCCGGTCCCTTGACCGGTTGCTGATGTGGCCCTAGCCTCACCGCACATTGCCGTTCACCCCGGAGCGGGAGAGCACTGGATCAGCCAGACCCAGGCGCCGAAGGAGCAACACCTCCCCGGAATCTCTCAGGCACCCCTACCGCTCGGGCAGGCAACTCTGGAAAGCAGGCGCAAAGGCGCCTCGCCGACGGTGCAAGCCGCGTGCTGAGCGCGGCGAAGCTCTCAGGCTCATGACAGAGGGGGAGGCTCACTCGGCCGCACGGGCTCCTGCCCGTGCTCGACATTCGAGGAGCCCCTGATGGCTGTTCCGCCGCCTCTTCCCTGACCGCCACTGCCTGGCGGCTCCCGGGCTGATCTTCGATCTACTATGTGGGACCGTTCTGACGCCGTTCCGGTCGGCTGCCGCATGCCCGCGCGCGCAGCCCGCCCTGCCGCTCGCCCCCTGTGGGCGGGTGATCATTCTCCGAGATACCCCCTGTCCCGTGCCCGCACGGGTATTGAGATCTGCGAGGTTTGCCCATGCCTGAACGCAGTGACACCGGCTCGACGGCCGCGCCGGACCAACCGGCGGCCGGATCCACGCCCCCGCCCGAGGGCGAGCAACACCTCTCCCGTCAGCTGTCCAACCGGCACATCCAGCTCATCGCGATCGGCGGTGCGATCGGAACCGGCCTGTTCATGGGCTCGGGCAAGACGATCTCGCTGGCCGGGCCCTCGGTGATCTTCGTCTACATGATCATCGGCGTGATGCTCTTCTTCGTGATGCGGGCGATGGGGGAGCTCCTGCTCTCCAACCTGCGCTACAAGTCCTTCGCCGACTTCGCGGCCGACCTGCTGGGGCCATGGGCCGGCTTCTTCACCGGCTGGACCTACTGGTTCTGCTGGATCGTCACCGGCATCGCCGACGTCATCGCGATCTCCGGGTATGTGTCCTACTGGTGGCGCGACCTACCGCTGTGGATACCGGCGCTGGCCGCCGTCATCCTCTTGATCGCCTTGAACCTGCCCACCGTGAAGGCGTTCGGCGAGACCGAGTTCTGGTTCGCACTGATCAAGATCGTCGCGATCGTGGCGCTGATCGTTGTCGGACTGGTCATGGTGTTCAGTCACTTCCAGGCGCCCGGGGGTGCGGCGGCAAGCTTCTCCAACCTCTGGAGCGACGGAGGGTTCTTCCCCACCGGCCCCATGGGGTTCGTCGCGGGATTCCAGATCGCGACCTTCGCCTTCGTCGGCATCGAGCTGGTCGGCACCACCGCGGCCGAGGCGGAGAACCCGGAGCGGAACCTGCCCAAGGCGATCAACTCGATCCCGGTGCGCGTGATGCTGTTCTACGTCGTCGCGCTGACCGTGATCATTTCGGTCACGCCCTGGCGCGAGATCAGTGCGGAGCGCAGTCCGTTCGTCGTGATGTTCACCCTTGCCGGCCTGGGGATCGCCGCCTCGGCGATCAACTTCGTGGTGCTGACCTCGGCCGCCTCGTCCGCGAACTCGGGTATCTACTCCACCTCACGGATGGTGTACGGGTTGGCCCGCGAGGGCGATGCCCCGGCGCGCTTCGGCAGACTCACCTCCAGGAAGGTACCGGCCAACGCCCTGCTCCTCTCCGGGGTGTTTCTGCTCGCCGGTGTGGTCATGGTCGCCATGGACGACTCGATCATCGAGGCGTTCACCCTGGTGACCACCGTGTCCGCCGTGCTGTTCATCTTCGTCTGGTCGATCATCCTGATCAGCTACCTCGTCTATCGCAAGCGCCGTCCGCACCTGCACGAGGCGTCGAAGTTCAAGATGCCCGGCGGCATCGTCATGTGCTACGTCGTGCTCGTGTTCTTCGCGTTCCTCATCTGGGCGCTGACCCAGGAGCCCGACACGCTGCAGGCCTTGCTGGTGACCCCGGTCTGGTTCGTCATCCTCGGCATCGCGTGGGCGGGCCTCCGCCGCCGCCCGGGCCATGCTGCCCGTGAGGCGGCCTTCCGTTCCGAACTCCACAACGCGCAGCAGGACTGATACGGCCACCGGATCCATAACCGGCACCGATCGCGAGCGCCGTTCCCGGCGGATGGGAACGGCGCTCGCTTTCGATGTGCTTGGTCGCACGGGTGCGGGTTCCGCCCACCCGACCGATGAGTTTCGCCTCGACGCATCGTCTGCATGTAAGGAACGTCCCCCTTCCGCACCGGCGGGAGGCCCGAGATGAGATGACAAGGAGCGTGCACACCGTGGACCAGGAGAACGTGAGCGCCACCCTGACCGTCGCCGTGCCCGCCGCGAGGGTGTTCGCGGTGCTGGCGGACCCGACGACCCATTCTGCGATCGATGGCACCGGTTGGGTTCAGGAAGCTGCCGACCGGGCGCCGCTGACCGAGGTGGGGCAGATCTTCCGGATGGACATGTACCACGCCAACCATCCCAACGGTGACTACCAGGTGGCCAACAAGGTCCAGGTGCTCGACCCGCCGCGCGCCATCGGCTGGCTGACGGGGCAGGAGAAGGACGACGGTCGCCTGGAGTTCGGCGGCTGGATCTGGCGTTACGACCTTGCGCCGCTCGGTCCGTCCAAGACCGAGGTCACGCTCACCTACGACTGGTCGGCGGTCCCGCAGTCCATCCGGGAGTACCTCCAGTTCCCGCCGTTCGGCCCCGAACATCTCACCAACTCGCTGCACCATCTGGCCGAGCTCGTCTCCGGTGGGTGATGTCGTCGACCAGGTCTGGCCGACTTCCTCCCCCAGAGGCTGCTGGACGACATCGCGCACGTCGGTCCGGAACCGCGGCACCACCTGGCGGGGCCGCTCCACCGGGTCTGCGGGCGGGGGGAGTTGGTGGATCGCACCGCGGGCACGCACCTATCGCGTGGTCCATGCAACCATCATCGGGTCCGGAGCATCCATTGAGGTGAACATGGCCTGTCGACCGAAGGAAGCCCACCGTGACGCACCCGAGACGTCTTGAAGTCCGCAGGACCCGTAACGCTGCATCTGCCCGCGGCATCCGCGCCGCGGCTCCGCTGGCCGCCGCGCTCCTGGTGGCCGGCGGCCTGACCGCCTGGTCGCTCGCTCCCCAGGAGGCATTCGCGGCGACGGGCCGCGCGGCCCCCGAGGGCGACTTCAACGGCGACGGCTATGCGGACCTCGTCTCCGGTGCCCCGGGAGCCACCGTCTCCCACAAGGCCCAGGCGGGATACGTGGCGGTGACATACGGCTCGGCGAACGGGCTCGTCCCGTCCCACAAGAAGCTTGTGAGCCGTTCGACGAGCGGGGTGCCGGGATCGGCAGCCGCCAAGCAGCGCTTCGGCGAGACCTTCAGCAAGGGCGACCTGGACGGCGACGGCTACAGCGACCTGGTCATCGGTGCGGGAAAGGCGTCGTCGGGCAGCGTGATCCTGTGGGGCTCGCCGTCCGGACTGACCGGCGGCACACCGATCGCCACGTACGGACAGGCGCCGCAGGTGGGGGACTTCGACGGCGACGGCAAGGCCGATCTCGCCCTCTTCGGTGATCCCGGCAGCTACGGTGACGACCCCGTGGCGCAGGCCGCGAACCTGTGGAAGGGCCCGATCTCGCGGACGGGATCGCCGGCCGCGCGGCTCAACTTCCTGGACAAGTCCGAGTGGTTCGGCTACGACGACGACGCACCGGGCGCGGAGTGCGCCAAGAACGACAGCTGTGTCAGCGGCCCCCGCTCGATCAGCGGCCCCGTCGTCGCCAAGGCCACCGGCGATGTCAACGGCGACCACCGCCAGGACATCGTGATGTGGAACTACGCCGGCGACGGCGAGTGGGACAACAAGGTCCTGCTCGGCGGTCGTGCGGGCTTCAAGGAGGCCGCCGCGCCCGGCGTCCGGGGCACCGTCGGCGTGGGTGACGTGGACGGCGACGGTTACGGCGACGTGGTGGCCGGCGACAACGAAGACACCGGCAAAGTAACGGTCGCGTACGGCACGCCCTCGGGCCCTTCCGCCACCCGCACGCAGTCCTTCGACCAGGGCCTGCCCGGTTTCCACGGTGCCCAGGAGAGCGGCGACCGGCTCGGTTCCTGCGTCGCGGTCGCCGATGTGACCGGCGACGGCCGCGCGGAGATCGCGCTCGGGATCAGCGGGGAGGACTTCAGCGGCCTCGCCGACGCGGGCTCGATCGCTCTGCTGCACGGCACCGCATCGGGTGTCACCGGTGCCGGCAGCCAGGTCCTGCACCAGAACACCCCGGGTGTGCCCGGGGTCGCGGAGAAGAACGACGCCTTCGGGGCGGCCTGTGGCCTCCTCGACGTCAACGGTGACGGGCATCGTGATCTCGCCGTGTCGTCGGCGGCGGAGAACGCCTCGTCCGGCGCGGTATGGTCCCTGCGCGGTTCCGGCCACGGTCTGACGACGAAGGGCGCGACGGCATTCGGCCCCGGCGACGTCGGAGGCCCCGTCACCAAGGCGGAGTTCGGCATCTTCCTGCGCTGAGGACACACCGCCGGGCAGGGGAGGGAGGCCGCCCCCCCCGCCCCTCGCCCGGCGGGACCGCAGGTCCCGCGCGTCAGGCGCGGTCAGTCGTCCAGCAGACCGTTCAGTTCGGCAGCGAACAACTGGGCGGGGTCGAAGCCCATCCCGGCGAAGTGGCCGGCGAGTTCCAGCGAAAGGACGCCGTGCAGACGGGTCCAGAAGACGAGGGCGCGACGCAGTGCCGGGGCCGGGGACGGGTGTCCGCCGTCCCACTGCCGGTGCTCATCGAGGTGCGCGTCCAATGCCGTTGCGGCGGTGTCCGCTGACGTCGCCGCGCAGGCGTCGAGCAGCGTCGACATGATCTCGGCGGTGATCGCGGTGGTGTCCTCCGGCGCGTGGTAGCCGGGTACGGGCGTGCCGTAGACGAGGAGATACCGCTGGGGGTCGTCGAGCGCCCAGCGACGCAGTGCGTGTGCGAGGTCCGCGAGGTCGCCGCCGTCCGTGGCGGTGGCACGGAACGCGTCGGCCAGGCTGCGATAGGCGTCCCTGATCAGCTCGGTGATCAGTTCGTCGCGGCTCGCGAAGTAGCGATAGAGCGCCGGGCCGCTCATCCCCATCCGCTTGGCGATCGCATTGAGGGACAGCGCGGACGCCCCCGCGGTGGCGATCTGCTCCCACCCGAGTTCCTTGATCTCTGCGCGTACCTGTGCCCGGTACCGGTTGCGGGGACTCTTTGCGTTCTCCGTCATGGCCACCAGCCCTTCATGTCAAAGGTGTTACACGCTATCACTGGCGGAAGTGCTTCTAATAATTCCTGCGTCATTCCCTTGACGGGTGGTGGCGCAACACCTCAAGCTAGGCGCAGTTACAAGCTCTAACGAGAGTGTTGATGCGTAACGGGGCTAGGTCTCCGCCGCCCCAAGACGTCCTGCGCGGGCGTCAGTTCCGTCAACCGTCCCCTCGCCGTACCTCCCGACCGCGCCGGCAGTGCCGGCACGCGCCCTTCAAGGAGAGCCGTCATGCGCAGAGTGATGAGACAACTTCGGCGGACGCTCACCGCCCTGACGGCCGGGGCGGTGCTGGCCACGCCGATGCTGGCCACGCCGGTTGTCGCCGCGCCGGCGCTCGCTGCGTCCGGCCGTACCGCCCCAACGGCCCCGACGGGCCACATCACGTGGCGTCCGTGCACCGACGCCGGGTTCCCGGGCATGCAGTGCGGCACGATGCGGGTGCCGGTGGACTGGTCCAAGCCGCGAGCCGCGCAGCTCGATCTGGCCCTGGTCCGCCGTAAGGCCGACGACCCGGCACACCGCCAGGGCACCTTGCTCCTCAACGACGGAGCCGGTGGCTCCTCGATCGAGCAGCTGAGGCTGGCGACACGCAATGGCTTTCCCGATATCGCCGGTGCCATGACCCAGCGGTTCGACATCGTTGCGGTCGACCCACGCGGGGTGGGCCACAGCACCCCCATCCGCTGCTCCGAGCCGCTCAAGCCCGCCGGGGTCAGCTACTTCCCGAAGAACCGGGCCGCGTTCGACAAGCTCGTGGCCCACAACCGCACCTTCGCCAAGGACTGTCTGCGCCGCAACGGCCCGCTGGTGGCCCATGTCGACCTGACCAGCACGGCCCGTGACATCGAAGCGGTCCGTACCGGGCTCGGCGTCCGCCGGCTCAACTGGTACGGCATCCACTACAGCACCCTGCTCGGACGCACCTATGCGGCCCTCTTCCCTGGCCGGTTGCGCACGATGACCCTCGACACCGCGCTGGACGACACCACTTCGCCCCTCACCCGGATCGTCAAGGAGACGACCAGCGCCGAAGAAGCCTTCAACCGGTTCGCCGCCTGGTGCGCCAACTCGGCGCAGTGTGCTCTGAAAGGACATGACGTCGCCGCCGAGTACGACGCCCTCGTCGCCCGCGCGGACCGCACCCCCGTCCCTGTCGCGGGCGGCACACACCGCCCGCTGACCGGTGAGGACATCCGCGGTGCCACCCAGGACTACCTGAACATCGCCAGCGTCACCTGGCCCGCCCTGGCCAAGGCGATCGTCATGGCGCAGGCGGGCGACGCCACCGACTTCACCGTCGACCCCGATGGCACCCTCGATCCGGTGCAGGTGCTGGTGCCCGCCTGCCTGGACAACGCCCGTCCGGTCAGCACCTTCGAAGAGGCCGACCGACTGCACAAGTCGCTCGCCGCACGCGCACCGCACCTCGGCGGGGCGGTGCGCTCCCAGGCCGCGCTCGCCGGCTGCCTCGGGTGGCCGGTTCCTGCCAAGCCCGTGCGGGCCGGCCGTCTGGTCTCCGGGGCACCGCCCGCGCTGGTCATCCAGTCCACGCACCAGGCCCTGGCTCCCCACACGGCGGGCTCCGCCATGGCGGCCCAGCTGCCCGGCAGCGTCGTACTCAGCCGCGAGGGCGATGACTACAGCATGTTCCTGCTGTCCTCGTGCGTGCGCGCCGCGACCAACCGCTACCTGACCGACCGCGTCCTTCCCGCACCGGGTACCACCTGCGCCAACTGACCAAGTGGTACGTGCCACGGCCCGGCCCGGGCCCAGACGCCGGCCCCGCCCGGACATCCGAGTGATGTCCGGGCGGGGCCGCTGCGTGCGGCTGCGATTGTGAACGAAATGCTGCGCGCGCGTGGCGGGAGAATCAGAAAGTGAGACAAGGGCTCTCGCCGCATTGACTTGGCTGATTATCGCTGCCAGCCTCCCGAGTGTGAGTCACTCGGAGAACTTCACCGCACGCCTGCACGTCGATCTTCGACGCCAGGCCAGCGCCATCTGTGCCGCTGGCCGCTAGAGCTGCCGACCGGCGTCAGCTCCTGAACGACCCGTGATCCCGGTGCACTTACCGGCCTGGGATGTCCTCGTCGCCTGGTGATTCCCGCCGCATACATACCTGGAATCTGCCGGGTTCGGTGCGCGTGCCGACTGGTTCCGATTCGCCATTCGCCTTTCCCTTTCGGTTTTCGCACCTCGGGTGGTCTTTACGCCCCGCCGGCAGCGGATTGCGGATCTCGCAGGCCGCGGAGGGCTTCGCTCGGGCGCTCGACCACCATGCACCGGTCATCGCCACCGCCGGCCCGTAGCCACCCGGCTCCTGCTGCCCACCCGGCTCCTCCTGCCCCCCTTCACCCGCGTCCGCAACAAAGGCAGTTCGCGTCCCACCGCGCTCCACCCACCACCCGAACAGGACACTTCCATGAGCACGCTGATCACCCCATCCAGCCGACGACAGTTCCTCACCCTGCTGGGCCTCTCGGCGGTCGCGGTCAGCTGCGGCTCCGGGGGCGGCGGTGCGGCCAAGGATCAGACCAAGACCCTGCGATACCAGGGCTGGGCAGGCTCCGTCATCCTGCCCGAACTGGCCGAGGACCTCGGCTTCCTGGACGACGTGAAGCTGAAGTGGGTCGGCAACACGATCAGCGGGCCACAGGACATCCAGTCGGCGGCCACCGGGCAGGTCGACTTCGGCGGCGCGTTCAACGGAGCGGTCGTCAAACTCGCCGCGAGAAAGGCGCCCATCACAGCGGTCATCAGCTACTACGGCGTCGACAAGGCCGCGTACAGCGGCTTCTACGTGCTCAAGGACAGCCCGATCCACTCCGCCCGTGACCTGATCGGCAAGAAGGTCGGGATGAACACCCTCGGCGCGCACTCCGAGGCGATGCTCGACATCTACCTGCAACGCCACGGCCTGTCGCAGGCGGACATCAAGAAGGCCGAGCCGTTGGTGGTGCCCCCGGTCAACACCGAACAGTCGCTGCGGCAGAAGCAGATCCAGGTGGGTGTCCTCGGTGACATCCTGCGCGACAAGGCCCTGCAGACCGGTGGCATCAGGCCGCTGTTCACCGACTACCAACTGCTCGGCGATTTCTCCGCCGGCACATATGTGGTGAACGACCGGTTCCTGAAGGAGAACCCCGACACCGCGCGCACCTTTGTCACGGGCATCGCGCGTGCCATCGAGTGGGCCCGCGCCACACCGCGCGACGAGGTCATCGCCCGGCAGATCGAGATCGTCAAGAAGCGTGGCCGCAACGAGGGCACCGCTCCGCTGAAGTACTGGAAGTCCTTCGGTGTCGCCGAGACCGCCGGACGCATCACCGACAAGGAGTTCCAGCTGTGGATCGACTGGCTCGCCAAACGCGGTGACATCGAGAAGGGCCAGGTCAAGGCCTCGGACCTCTACACCAACGAGTTCAACGCGTACAGCCGGAAGGACAAGGCGGACAAGCCGTCCGCGGCCAAGACGACGTCCAAGAGCGGGAGCTGATCCCATGTCAGGAACCACCACACCCAAGATCGAGTTCGAGCGGGTGCGCAAGACCTTTCCCGCCAAGAGGGGGAGGGCCCAAGGCCGTGGTTCGGCGCACGGGGACGGCGAGTTCACCGCTCTGGACGGTGTCGATCTGCGGATCGACGCGGGGGAGTTCGTCGTCGTGGTCGGCCCGAGCGGATGCGGCAAGTCCACGCTCCTGGACCTGCTGGGAGGGCTCGCCAGGCCGAGTGCCGGACGGATCCTCCTGGACGGGGAACCGGTGACCGGACCGGGCCTGGACCGCGGCATCGTCTTCCAGCAGTACGCGCTGCTGCCCTGGCGCACCGCCCTGGGCAACGTCGAGTTCGGCCTGGAGGCGACCGGCGTGCCACGACGTGAGCGCGCTGCCCGTGCCCGCGAGTACCTGGACCTGGTCGGGCTCTCCGGATTCGAGAACCGCCACCCGCACGAGCTGTCCGGCGGTATGCGCCAGCGCGTGGCCATCGCCCGCTCTCTCGCCTACGCCCCCGACGTCCTGCTGATGGACGAGCCGTTCGCCGCACTGGACGCCCAGACCAGGGAGTCGCTCCAGGACGAGCTGCTGCGCATCTGGCAGCGCACCGGAAAGACCGTCGTCTTCATCACGCACGGCATCGAGGAGGCCGTCTACCTGGGCCAGCGGGTGGCCGTCATGACCTCCAGGCCTGGTCGTATCAAGCAGGTCGTACCGATCGGCTTCGACTCCCGTACGGCAACGGACGACCTGCGGTCCAGCCCCGAGTTCGCACGGTACCGACACGAGATCTGGACGCTTCTGCACGACGAGGTGACCAGGACCCAACTGCTGGAGAAAGAGGAGGTCTCCGTATGAGCCTCGCAAGCGGTTCGAGCACTCGGCGCAGGACCCCGGAGGAACTCAAGACCCCGGAGGAACTCACGACAACGGAGGACCTCACGACTTCGGAGGGACTCGCGACAACAGAGGAACTCACGACGCCGGAGGAGTTCTCCGCGCCGGCCACCGGCACGTCGTCGGCCTCCGCCCAGGAGTCCGCGGCCGTCCTGCCGGTTGCGCAGAGCAGGCCCCAGCTTCCTCGCCCTCCCGCGCTGCCCCGCATCCTGCGCGCGGCACTGACCGGCGCCACCAAGTCGGCGGCGATCGTCGCCCTGTTGCTCGTGTGGGAACTGGCGCCCCGGTTCGGCCTGGTGGACCGGACCTTCCTGCCGCCGTTCAGCGAGGTCGCCCAGGCGTGGTGGGAACTGGTGGCCAACGGCCAGCTCGCCGACAACGCCCGGGCGAGCCTGGTGCGTTCGTTCAGCGGCTTCGGCATCGCCGTCGCCGTGTCCGTACCGCTGGGCCTGCTCATCGGCTGGTACCGGCCCGTCGCCGATCTCCTCAACCCCTTGCTGCAGGTGTTCCTCAACACCGCCGCCCTGGCCCTGCTGCCGGTGTTCGTGCTGCTCCTCGGCATCGGCGAGACGTCGAAGATCTCCATCGTGGTGTACGCGTGCGCATGGCCGATCCTCTTCAACACCATCAGCGCGGTACGCACCGTCGACCCCACCCTGCTGAGGCTGGCGAAGTCCATGGACCTGTCCGCTCCGCGGCTGTTCCAGAAGGTGATCCTGCCGGCCTCGGTCCCGACGATCTTCACCGGAATCCGGCTTGCCGGGGCGGTGTCCATCGTCGTCCTGGTCGCCGCCGAGATGATCGGCGCCAAGGCCGGTCTCGGCTATCTGATCAACGCGTCCCAGTACAACTTCGCCATTCCGCAGATGTATGCGGGCATCGTCACGATCTCCGTCATCGGCGTCGCCTTCAACCAGCTGCTGGTCGCCGTGGAGAAGCGGCTCAGCTCATGGCGCGTCCCCGCGACGAGCTGACGTCCGTATCCGCCCCCGCGCAAGGAACCCCGAGGAGTCTTCCGTGCCCGCAGCCGGCCCCCGCCGCCTACATCTCAACGCCTTCCTGATGAACGCCGGCCACCACGACGCCGCCTGGCGACATCCGCGTACCCAGCCCGAACGCCTCACTGATCTGCGCTACTTCCAACACCTCGCGCAGACCGCCGAACGCGGCAAACTCGACTCCATCTTCTTCGCCGACGGACTGGCCCTCTGGGGCAAGGTCAAACACAACGCGCTCGGCGGTTTCGAACCGCTCACGCTGCTGTCCGCCCTGGCGACGGTGACCGAGCGCATCGGTCTGATCGCCACCGTCTCCACCACCTTCAACGAGCCCTTCCACACGGCCCGGAAGTTCGCCTCCCTCGACCACCTCAGCGGCGGGCGCGCCGGTTGGAACATCGTCACCTCCGGCACGGTCGAAGAGGCCCGCAACTTCGGGCAGGACGAACACCTCGAACACAGCCTGCGCTACGCCCGGGCGCGGGAATTCGTGGAGGTCGCCACCAAGCTCTGGGACAGCTGGGCGGACGACGCGGTCCTGCTCGACCGTGTGCGCGGGATCTACGTGGACGCCGGCAAGGTGCAGCCCCTTGACCACCGGGGGGAGCACTTCGCCGTACAGGGCCCGCTGAACGTGCAGCGCAGCCCGCAGGGTTACCCGCTGCTGGTGCAGGCCGGTTCGTCCGAGGACGGCAAGGAGTTCGCCGCCCAGTACGCCGAGGCCGTGTTCACCGCACAGCAGACCCTCGCCGACGGGCAGGCCTTCTACAAGGATGTGAAGAACCGCCTGTCCCGCTACGGACGTTCCGAGGACGACCTGAAGATCCTGCCCGGGATCTGCCCGGTCATCGGCGCGACGGAGGCGGAGGCCCGCGCCCTGGAGCAGGAGCTGACTGACCTTCAGGTGCCGGAGTACGGACTCGCTCAGCTGTCGGGGATGCTGGGCACCGACCTGACCGGGCTGCCGCTGGACGGTCCGCTTCCCGTGCTGCCCGAGGAGCGGGACATCAACGGCAACAAGAGCCGCTTCACCCTGGTCGCCGAACTGGCCCGGCGGGACGGTCTGACCCTGCGCGAGCTCATCGCGCGCCTCGGCGGCGGGCGTGGCCACCGGGTCTTCGCCGGGAGGCCGGAGCAGGTGGCCGACCAGCTCGAAGAGTGGTTCACGCAGGGAGCCGCCGACGGCTTCAACGTCATGCCGCCGCATCTGCCGGGCGGCCTGGAGGACTTCGTCGACCACGTCGTGCCGATACTCCAGGAGCGGGGCCTGTTCCGCACCGAGTACAGCGGACGCACCCTGCGCGAGCACTACGGCCTGCCACGCCCCGCGGGCCGGCTCGCCTCCGCCGTCACCGCCACCGAGGGGCAGCCGGCATGACCGGGCTCGATCTCACCACGGACGTCCTGGTGGTGGGCGGCGGCCCCGCCGCCACCTGGGCGGCGCTGAAGGCGGCCCAGGCCGGAGCGGACGTCGTCCTCGCCGACAAGGGCTACTGCGGCACCAGCGGCGCGACCGCGTCGGGCGGCACCGGCGTCTGGTACGTCCCGCCGGACCCCGCCGCGCGGGAAGCGGCCATGGCGAGCCGGGAGAAGCTCGGCGGATACCTCGACGACCGCCGCTGGAAGGAACGCGTCCTGGACCAGACGTACGCGGGCATGAACGAGCTGGCCGCGGCGGGCCGGTACCCCTTCCCCACCGGGCCGGACGGAACACAGCTCAGAAACGGCCTGCAAGGGCCCGAGTACATGCGCCGGATGCGCATCCGCGTCCAGCGGGCCGGGGCGCGCGTCCTCGATCACAGTCCGGTCACCGAGCTGTTGACGGACCCGTCCGGGGCGGTCGCCGGAGCCCGCGGCTACCGACGTCAGGCGGGTGGGACATACCGGGTGCGCGCGGGGGCGGTGGTCCTGGCGACCGGCGGCTGTGCGTTCCTCAGCGGAGCGCTCGGCTGCAACGTCAACACCGGAGACGGCGCCCTGTTCGCCGCCGAGGCGGGTGCCGAGCTGTCCGGCATGGAGTTCTCCAACGCCTACGGCATCGCACCCGAGGGCACCTCGGTCACCAAGACCGCGTTCTACTCGTTCGCGACCTTCTACCACGAGGACGGAACCGTCCTGGAAGGCGCGGCGAGCCAGGGCGGCCGGTCGGTGATCGCCCGCGCTCTGCTGCACGAGAAGGTGTACTGCCGTCTCGACCGTGCCGACGCCTCGGCCCGGCGGGCGATGCGGCTGGCCCAGCCGAACTTCTTCCTCACCTTCGACCGGCTCGGCGTCGACCCGTTCACCGAACGGTTCGCGATCACGCTGCTCGCCGAGGGCACGGTGCGCGGCACCGGAGGGATCCGCCTCACCGGTGACGACTGCTCCACCACCGTCCCCGGGCTGTACGCGGCCGGGGACGCCACCACCCGCGAGCTGATCTGCGGCGGCTTCACCGGGGGCGGCAGCCACAACGCCGCCTGGGCCATCTCTTCGGGCACCTGGGCGGGCCAGGGGGCGGCCCGGTACGCCCTGTCCTTCGGCCGCCGGGGCGGCACACGCCGACTGGCTCCGACGGGCGGGGCGGGCCTCCGGCCGGCCCGGGCAGCGGGCCCGGCAGATGCCCACCGCGAGGTGATCGAGGCGGTTCAGAGCGAGGTCCTGCCGTACGAGAAGAACTACCTGCGCCACGGCATGGCTCTCACCACCTCACTGGCAGCGCTCGACGCCATCTGGGACGAGGCCCGCTCCGCGCTGCTCGGCACGGGGCCGGATGCCGTACGGGCCCGCGAGGCCGCGGCGATGACCGCACACGCCCGCTGGATGTACGCCTCCGCGCTCGCCCGCACCGAGAGCCGCGGCATGGCACGGCGCCTCGACTTCCCCGATCAGGACCCCGCACAGCGTCACCGCATCATCACCGGCGGACTCGACGAGGTGTGGACCCGGCCCGAGCCGGTGGCCGCACTCCTGGAGGCAGTCTCGTGATCGAATTCATCTCCGCAGAGCGCTGCATCGCCTGCGACAAGTGCATCAAGGTCTGCCCGACCAACGTCTTCGACCGAGGCGAGGACGGCATCCCGGTCCTGGCCCGCCACACGGACTGCCAGACCTGCTTCCAGTGCGAGGCGAACTGCCCCGCCGACGCCCTCTACGTCGCCCCGCAGACCCACCCCCTGCCCGCCGACGAACCCACCGTCCGTGACGAGGACGGTCTTGACCGGGCCGGCCTCCTCGGCAGCTACCGCCGCCACATCGGCTGGGGGCGAGGCCGCACGCCCGGCGCCCGGCTCGCCGTAGGACCACACCTCAACCCACCCGGCTCCAAAGAAACCTCCCTGCCCATCACCTCCTGAAATCGCCGAAACCCCTGAAAGGAATACGCACATGAGCACCAGCACAGGCTTCGACATCCGCCGGATCGGCGGACGCATCGGCGCCGAGATCGTCGGCGTCGACCTCTCCGCCGACCTCGACCCGGCGATCGTCGCCGAGATCAACGAGGCCCTCCTGGAACACAAGGCGCTGGTCTTCCGCGGACAGCAGCTGGACGACGCGGGGCAGCTGCGCTTCGCCTCCCTCTTCGGTGAACTCACCACCGCCCACCCCACCGTCCCGTCCGTGGACGGGCAGCCCAACATCCTGCCCGTCGACGGGGACGAGGGCATCCGCGCCAACCACTGGCACACCGACGTCACCTTCGTCCGCACACCTCCGAAGGCATCGACCCTGCGCAGCATCGTCGTCCCGCCCTACGGCGGCAACACGCTGATCGCCAACTCGGCCGCGGCCTACCAGGATCTGCCCGAGCCGCTGCGCGAGCTGGCGGACAAGGTGTGGGCGGTGCACACCAACGCCTACGACTACGCCGCCCCGAAGACCGACAAGGCGGCCGAGCACCGCAAGCAGTTCGTCTCGCGCACATACCGCACCGCCCACCCGGTGGTACGCGTGCACCCCGAGACGGGGGAGCGGGGCCTGTTCATTGGCGGCTTCGCGCAGACCATCGAGGGCCTCGGCCCGTCGGAGTCCCGGGACCTGCTGCGCATCTTCCAGTCGTACGTGACGCGGCCGGAGAACATCGTCCGGGTGACCTGGACACCGGGCGACCTCGTCCTGTTCGACAACCGCATCACCCAGCACTACGCCCCCGACGACTACGGCGACCTCCCGCGCCTACTGCACCGCGTCACCGTCGCCGGGGACGCCCCGGTGGGCATCGCCGGCACCTCAAGCCGCGCCATCGAAGGCGGTGACACCGACCACTACACACCCGCCGTGGCCTGACGCCTCGGGCCCGTCGGCCGCCAGGATCCATGTGGAGCACCTCCTGGCGGCACCCACATGGCAAGTGCCTCTGACGGTGGCAGGAACAGGATTTCGACAATCCTCGTTATCGCCGGTCAGAGGCGCTTGTCGTCACCGGCCTTGAGGACCACGGTCGTTGTCCCGGCTGCGAACGGCACCAGCCGAAGAAAGGTGACGCAAAACCTTCGCTTTGCTATGCCTTGGGTTTTTCTTGACCATCAATTGCCGGTAGCGTCCAGCCCTGGTCGGTGACCCCGATCAGGGCCGACCCCACGTCCGAGGCATCCCGCGCCGCAGACGTAACCGTGCCCAGGCCGCACAGGCGGCCCGGGCCGGCCCAGCACGTCATCTGCTCACCGGCTCCCCGTGAGCCCATGGATGTCGCCGGAGGATGTATGAACTCTCGTATAGCTGCCGCCCTCGCCACATGCGCGCTCAGTCTCGGTGCCCTCGCCTCGGGCGCAGGCGTCGCCACAGCGGCCCCGCAGGCCCCCGCCGCCGCACCTGCCGGCGACGCGCCGTCGCTCCAGCCAACGATCAACGCGCGCGCCGCGGCCGTGGACCGGTGCAGCTACCAGGTGGTCCGCTCCCACGACTCCCGCTACGTCTACTCCGTCAGCGGAGTCTTCGGCGGCGGCGCCCGCGAGTTGCCGCTCCAGAAGGAGGACTACGTAAGGATCTCCGACGACTGGCGCAAGGTCGTCCAGGTCGACGCGTGCGCGGGCGAGCGGGGCCAGGCACCCACCGCGCTCCGCGTCACGGGGAAGCTGGACCACCCGGAGAACTACGATCCGTCCGTACCGCGGACCATCCACAGCAATGACCTCAAGCCCGCCGCCTCTTCGGTGATTCCGAAGGCGCCGGCGCTGACGTCCGTCGACCGCCTCGACGCGGCCACCGTCCGCGTCACCTGGAAGCCCGCGCAGGGCAACCCGGACCAGGTCACCCTGATGGAGCGCAAGCCCTTCTACTCCAGCGAGATCGGCGTGTGGCATCCCTACACGTTCCAACGGAACGTCCAGGCCGGAGCCACCTCGATGGACCGCAAGCTGGAGCGTCACCCCGACATTCCCCCCGCGGACCGCACACACTCCTACTGGATGCGCGTGGTCAACGGCGGCTTCGTCAGCGACCTGCGTGCCGAGAAGCCGGTCTCGGTCGAGCCGTAACCGCCTGCCTGCCTGACGCCGATATCTGCCGGGTCCGCCTCGAGCAGCTCGGGGCGGACCCGGCACTCACCGGCATTCGGGTCACCAAGGCACCTCCCCTGAGTCGTCGAAGAAGCTGCCGCTCGGGCCGTCATCGGGGAGGGTGGCGAGTCGGATCGCGATCGCCGCGCCCTGTTCCGGGGTGCGGACGCCGCGAAAACCGTTGAGGTCGGTCGCGCAGTAGCCGGGGCAGGCGGCGTTGATCAGGATGTTTGTGTCGTGCAGCTCCTTGGCGTACTGGACGGTGACAGCGTTGAGGAACGTCTTCGACGGCGCGTAAGCGGCGGCGATGGGACCCGTTTCGGTGCCGGGGGTCGTCTGCAGGGTGAGCGAGCCGACCATGCTGGACATGTTCACGATCCGCGGCGAGGCCGAGCGGCGCAGCAACGGCAGCATCGTGTTGGTGACGCGGATGACGCCGAGCACGTTGGTCTCCACGGCCGCCCGCACCGTCGCGACGTCGACGGTGGTAGGCATCTGTGGCGCGCTGCCGGTGATCCCGGCGTTGTTGACGAGCACGTCGAGGCGTCCGGCGCGGTCCTCGACCAGCCCGGCGGCAGCGGTCACGCTCGCGTCGTCGGTCACGTCGAGCGGGACACCGAACGCATCGACGCCGGCCGCCCGCAGCTTCGCCACGGCGACCCCGCGACGCTCCTCATCCCGGGCACCGACACCAACCCTCCAGCCGAGGGCGCCCAGACCGGCCGCGATCTCATACCCAATACCTTTGTTCGCGCCGGTCACCAGCGCGATCGTCTGTTCACTCATGCGGCCAATCCTGTCCGGGCGCAGCGGGAGTCGGCCAACACCGATTGGGTGGCCGGCGATACCACACGGGTATCGATCCAGTTGGGGCCGTAACATGACGCCGTGGAGACAAGGGAGTTGCGGTACTTCATCGCCGTCGCCGAGGAACTGCACTTCGGGAAGGCCGCACAGCGGCTCGGGATCGCGCAGCCCCCGCTGTCGCGGGCGATCCACCAGCTCGAACGGCGCCTCGGGGCGGCGCTGTTGGAACGCACCAGCCGCACGGTCACCCTGACGGAGGCGGGGTCGGTACTCCTGCGGGAGGCCCGAGCGGCGCTGGACGCGATCGAGGCCGCCGAGCGTCGCACCCGCCGCGCCGCCCTCACCGCGACCGGCCACGCGGGGGTGGTCCTCGCCACGAAGGCGGGCGCGGCCGGCGAACTGCTGGCGAAACTGCTCGACGCCTACGCCGCCGAACCCGATGCGGTCACCGTCGACCTGCTCCTGTGCGGGATCGGTGAGCAGGAACGAGTGCTGCGTGACGGCCGGGCCGACGTGGCCCTGCTGCACCTGCCGTTCGACTCGACGGCCGGGTTCGACACCGAGGAGCTCCGCACGGAGGGACAGGTCGTGATTCTGCCGGCCCGGCATCCCCTCACCGTCCGGCCCCATGTGCAGATGGCCGAAGTCACCAAACTGCCTGGTCTGCCGGTGCCGCGCTGGCCCGGCCGCGACGGTACGTACCCGGATGGCCCCGGTCCGCAGGTTCGGGAGCATGCGCAGTTGCTCCAGCTGATCGCGCTCGGCCGCGCTTGCTGGATCGCGCCGGAGTCGTGCAGAGCCCAACTACGCGACGATCTCGCCGCCGTGCCGGTGCTGGACGCACCGATGGTCACGACCGTGATCGCGTGGCCGCCCCACAGCCGGTCCCGAGCCGTCGCCGGGCTCGTTCAGGCCGCGACACGTCTCTAAACGCAAGAACCGCCCCCGCTGGTGCGCTGCATCCAAGAAAACCGGCCCGGCTGGTGCGAGCCCCTGCGCCCTGCGAAAGGCGGAACCGCCCGGAAGAGGCTGCGACCGCCGCCGGCACCTCCTGAGCGGAACTCGTCATCCCCGTTTCGCATCCTCCCGATTGTGAACACACGAAAACTCCGGCCTGTCAGCTTCACTGCCGCGACCGCTGCACTCGCCCTGACCATCGTGTACGGCGCCTCCGAGGCGACGGCGAATGCCACGACCAATTCCACGACCGATTCCACGACCAAGCCGAAGCCCGGCGACCGAGCCAGCCTGACCAGCTATGAGCTCGCCCCCGGCCTTCTCAAGATCACCAGCAGGCCACCCGGGAATCCGACGCAGGTGCACGGCGTGCTCGGCATGCCCAAGGGAGAAGGACCGCACCCGGTTGTCGTCGTCATGCACGGCTTGCACCACAACTGCGCGTTCTCCGACAAGCCGCCCTACTTTCCCCGTAAGCCGGTCAAGGCTCAATGGCCCCTGGTCTGCGCCGCACCCGGTGAACCGCACAACCCCAACCTCGGCCCTGACTACCTGCGCCACGACGTGGGTCTGTCGCATGTCGTGCAGGCACTGACCCGCAAGGGTTTCGCCGCCGTGTCCATCGACGTGGTCTCCCCGGAGCACTGGTGGGCAGGCGAGACCGTTCCGGAAAAGGGCTATACGGACCTGGTCAACGCACATCTGCGGCTGCTCTCCGACCTCAACAAGGGCGTCAACCACGGCCTGGACATCCCGGGGGTGAAGGGGCGGATCGACACCTCCCGCGTGGGGCTGGTCGGGCACAGCCGGGGTGGTGGCTACGTCCTGTCACCGAAGGCCGCCCAGCGCGCCGGCCTCTTCGGTGTTGTGGCCCTTGAGCCCGCCGTAGGGGCTGAGAAGGTGCCTCACAAGGTCCCCGTTCTCAATCTCCGCGGGGGGTGTGACGAGGACGTCGACCCGAGCGCCGGCCTGGAGGAGATGAAGGAACTGGCCAAGTCGGGCTCGACAAAGGTCGCCGCGGATGTACTCCTCGCAGGTACGGGCCACCGCATGCTCAACACCAACCTCCCCCCGACGGACACGAAGGAGGGCGGGGTCGGGGACTGCCCGGCCTCCAAGGTCGCCGCACCGGCGGCGGCCCAGGCCCAGGCCGCTCAGATAACCGCTTCCTTCCTGGATCAGGCCCTGCACAAATCCAAGTCCTACCGGCTCCCGGCACTCGAAGACCTCGACCCGAAGGGAGGCAACCTGCGCAAGGGCGGCCCGGCCGTCACCTTCCACCGGGCCCCTCAGCAGAGCTTCACCGATCCGCTCACGATCCGCGAAGTCACCTCGAAGCAGCGCCTGTTGCCGGCGATTCCGAAGGACCTGAAGGTGAACAAACGACCGGGCGACGACATCTGACCAGCCGACCGGCTATCTCCGCACGCTGCTCGCTCGCAGAGTCCCAGCCTCCTGAAAGGACTCCCGGGCCGTGTGTGGAATTTTGATCAACATGGCTCCCAGGCCTTGATCACCATTCATTCGACACACGGCCCGGTCAGGTGAGGGACCGCCATGTGCGATGCAGAGCCTCCCGGAACCGGTCGACCTCCTCGGCGGTCAGGTCGGCGACCATGCGCTCCTCGAGGCCGCGGGCCGGCTCGGCGTACTCGGCGAGCAGTCGGCGCCCCGCGTCGGCGAGCAGGATGAGGCGCTCGCGGCGGTTGGCGGGGTTGGGCTCGCGACGGATCAGGCCGCGGCTCTCCAGCGCGCGGACCATGTCGGCCATGGACTGCGCGGTGACGAAGGAGTCGCGGGCGAGCTGTGCGGCGGAGATGCCGTCGTGTCGTTCCAGCACGGTGAGGGCGGTGTACTGCAGCGCGGTGATGCCGGCGGGTTTGAGCAGCTCCTCCAAGCGGGCCCGCACCGCCAGCTCCGTCCTCTTGACCAGGTAGAGCAGCGAGGTGCTCACGTTCGTCCTCCTGTGGTGGTCTCCGCGTGTGGCGGTCCATGTCGTTCCCGCGCTGGGCGCCTCGGGGCATCGGTCGTACCGACCACCCTAGAGCATTGACAGGAATCCTGATGATTGCCCAGACTGCTGTTCATCAGGATCCCTGTCGATCCCGGCGTGTGCCGGTGCTTTCGGCATGCCACACACTGCTCACGAGAGGCACCCTCCATGGACCTGCACGGGAAAGTCGCCGTCGTCACCGGTAGCGGGCGCGGCCTGGGGCTGGGATACGCCCAGGCCCTCGCCGCGGCGGGAGCCGCCGTCGTCGTCAACGACGTCGACCAGGGCGCGGTGGATGCCGCTGTCGCCATGATCACGGCCGCGGGGGGCAGGGCGGCCGGTGCCGTGGCGGCGGTGGGCGACAGCGCGGCCGCCGAGGAGCTGGTGGACACGGCGGTGCGGGAGTTCGGGCGCCTGGACGTGCTCGTCACCAATGCCGGCATCCTGCGGGACCGTGTGCTGTGGAAGATGACTGACGACGACTTCGATGACGTCGTCCGCGTTCATCTGCGCGGCACCTTCACCTGCGCCCGGGCGGCCGCTGTCCGCATGCGGGAGCAGGGCACCGGCGGCCGGCTCGTCCTCATCTCCTCGCCCGCCGGGCAGCGCGGCAACTTCGGCCAGACCAACTACGCCGCGGCCAAGGCGGGCATCGTCGCCATGGCCCGGACGTGGGCCATGGAGCTGGGCCGGTCCGGCATCACCGTCAACGCCGTCGTGCCCGTCGCCGCCACCGAGATGACCAAGACCATCCCCGCGTTCGCGCCGGTCATCGAGGAGGCCGAGCGCACCGGCGTCCCACTGCCGGACTGGCTGCGCAAGGACGAGGGCCTCGGCACCATCGAGGACGTCGCCGGCCTGGTCACCTTCCTGGCCTCGGACGCCTCCGCGGGAGTGACCGGGCAGGCGATCGGCATCGGCGGCGACCGGCTGGCCCTGTGGGCGCACCCGAAGGAGAAGGCGGTCGCCTTCGCCGACGGCGGCTGGAGCGCCGACGCGATCGCCGCCCAGTGGCCGGACGGCGTCGGAGCCGAGCCCGAGACCTACGGAATCCCGGCGCCCAAGGCTCCGGAGGCGTGAGATGGGCGACCTCGCACTCGACCTCGACCGGCTGACCGCCATCGACATGCACACACACGCCGAGGTCTCCAAGGACGGCCACGGGGCGCTCAGCCCCGAACTGCTCGGCGCCTCCGCGGAGTACTTCAAGGCCCACGGACACCGGCAGCCGACCATCGAGGAGATGGCCGGGCACTACCGCGAACGCCGCATGGCGGCCGTGGTGTTCACCGTCGACGCCGAACACGCCACGGGACACCCGCGGATCTCCAACGAGGAGATCGCGGACAGCTGTGCCGCCCACCCCGACGTACTGATCCCCTTCGCCGGCATCGACCCGCACAAGGGCCGCGCGGGCGTGCGCGAAGCACGACGCCTGGTGGAGGAGTACGGCGTCCGCGGGTTCAAGTTCCACCCCAGCATCCAGGCGTTCTCCCCCAACGACCGCCTCGCCTACCCGTTGTACGAGGCCATCGAGGAACTGGGCGTGCCCGCGCTGTTCCACACCGGCCAGACCGGTATCGGAGCCGGCGTCCCGGGCGGCGGTGGCATCAGGCTGAAATACTCCAACCCCATGCTGGTCGACGACGTCGCCGTGGACTTCCCGCAGCTGCGGATCATCCTGGCCCACCCGTCCTTCCCCTGGCAGGACGAGGCCCTGGCGGTGGCCACCCACAAGCCGTACGTGTACATCGACCTGTCCGGCTGGTCGCCGAAGTACTTCCCGCCGCAGCTCGTGCGGTACGCCAACACCCTGCTCAAGGACAAGGTCCTCTTCGGCTCCGACTACCCCGTCATCACCCCCGACCGGTGGCTGGCGGACTTCGAGAAGCTCGACATCAAGCCCGAGGTCCGGCCGAAGATCCTCAAGGAGAACGCCGCCCGCCTGCTCGGTCTGTGAAGGAACGGAAGGAGTCGCCGTGTTGAACCAAGGCATCGGTTCGTGGCCGACGCGTCGGGCCCGCAAGACCCCGGACCGGGTCGCCGTCATCCACGAGGACCGCGCCTGGACCTACCGCGAGTTCCACCAGCGCGTCCTGCTTCTCGCCCACGGCCTGCAGGATGTGGGAGTGGTCCGGGGCGACCGGATCGCGTACCTCGGGCCCAATCACCCGTCCTTCCTGGAGACGCTGTTTGCCGCCGGCCTGCTCGGGGCGGTCTTCGTCCCGCTCAACAACCGGCTGACCGCACCGGAGCTGGCGTACAACTTGTCCGACTCGGGCAGCACCGTCCTCATCCACGCGCCGGAGCAGGCCTGCGCCGCACGCGCCGCCGCCGATGAGGCCGGAGTGCGCCACCGGATCACACTCGACGGGTCCCACGAAGGAGCCCTCGGCTACGAGGAGGTCCTCGCCGGCGGCGGCACCGATCCCCTGGACGAGCCGGTGGCTCCGGACGACCCCTGCATGATCATGTACACCTCCGGGACCACGGGCCGCCCCAAGGGCGCCGTCCTCTCCCATGCCAACGTCGTCTGGAACAGCGTCAACGTCCTCGTCGACACCGACCTCGGCGGCGACGAGGTGACCCTGGTCGCCGCCCCTCTGTTCCACACCGCGGGCCTCAACATGACCTGCCTGCCCACCCTCCTCAAGGGCGGCCGGGTGGTGCTGCTCACCGCCTTCGACGCCACACGAGTGCTGGAGACCATTGAGAACCTGCGCGTGACGTACATGTTCGGCGTCCCCACCATGTACGACGCCATGGCCGCCCAGCCCCGCTGGTCGACCACGGACCTGTCCAGCCTGCGCACCCTCAACTGCGGCGGCGCACCCGTCCCCGCCCGCACCATCGCCACGTACCTCGCCCGGGGACTCGCCTTCAGCCAGGGGTACGGCATGACCGAGGCGTCCCCCGGAATCCTCTTCCTGGACAAGGAACAGACCTCGGCGAAGGCCGGATCCGCCGGCGTGCCCCACTTCTTCACCGACACACGCGTGGTGCTGCCCGACGGCCTCGACGCCGGGCCGGGGCAGCGCGGCGAGATGCTCGTCCAGGGCCCCCACGTCATGACCGGCTACTGGAACCGGCCCGAGGAGACCGAGGCCGTCTTCGCCGACGGTGGCTGGCTGCGCACCGGCGATGTTGCCCGGACCGACACCGACGGCTACGCCTACATCGTCGACCGGGCCAAGGACATGTTCGTCTCAGGCGGGGAGAACGTCTATCCGGCCGAGGTCGAGGAGGCAGTTCTCTCCCACCCAGCCGTCGCCGAATGCGCAGTCATCGGGGTGCCCGACCAGACCTGGGGTGAAGTCGGCCGCGCCGTCGTCGTCCTCGGACCCGGAGCCCATGCCGACGAGCCCGGCATCCTCGACCATCTGCACGGCAAGCTCGCCAAGTACAAGATCCCCAAGTCCGTCGTCCTCACGGACAGCCTGCCTCGCACGGCCACCGGAAAAATCGTCAAATCCGCCGTGCGCGCCTCCTACGCGAACACTCCCGCGGACGAGCCCCACCGGTAGAGCCGCTACCGCCCCCACCTGTAAGGCCCCTTCTACTTCTGATCGGGGCCGTACCCAGCCCTGCCCGATCCACCGAAAGGACTCCCCATGCCCACCACCGCCAACAGCCTCGAAGCACTCAAGTCCCTCAGCGGAGCCGACCTCGGACGCACCGACTGGCAGGAGATCACCCAGGAACGGGTGAACACCTTCGCCGACGCCACCGACGACCACCAGTGGATCCACACGGACCCGGAGAGGGCCAAGGACGGCCCCTTCGGCGGTCCCATCGCCCACGGCTACCTCACCCTCTCCCTCATCATCCCGCTCTTCGGCGAACTCCTCGACATCACCGGGATCTCCATGAGCGTCAACTACGGCCTGGACAAGGTCCGTTTCCCCCGCCCCGTCCCGGTCGGCGCCAGGATCCGCCTGCACGGCGCCGTCGGCACCGTGGAGGACGTCAAGGGCAATGGCGTGCAGATGCCGTTGACCTTCACCGTAGAGGTCGAAGACAGCGACAAGCCGGCCTGCGTGGCCCACGCCGTCTACCGCCACTACGCCTGACAACCTCCGCCCCCCTGGTCGACCGCTGAACCGGAACGGGCCGGACGTCGGCGGACTCCCGAAGGGGGCGGGGGACTTGGCGCTCGCCCTCGTCCCAACGTTGCTGCGGCAGTGACCCCGGCAGCGAGTACAGCGCGTTCAGCCATCTTGCTCCGTGTTGATGTCGGCGATCAGGGCTTCGACGCGGGTCTTGATCTGGTCGCGGATGTGCCGGACGGATTCGACTCCCTTGCCGGCGGGGTCTTCCAGGACCCAGTCGAGGTAGGTCTTGCCGGGGAAGACCGGACAGGCATCGCCGCAGCCCATGGTGATGACGTAGTCGGATGCCTGGACGGCCTCGGTGGTCAGGACCTTCGGGGTCTGGGCGGAGATGTCGATGCCGGCCTCGGCCATAGCCTCCACGACGGCCGGGTTCACGGCGTCAGCGGGGGCGGAGCCCGCCGAACGGACCTCCACCCTGCCCTGGGCGAGGTGAGTGAGGAAGGCGGCGGCCATCTGGGAGCGTCCGGCGTTATGGACACAGACGAACAGCACCGACGGCTTGCGGGGATCAGTCACGGGCGGGCTCCTGGAGGCCGGCCGGCTCGGCGGCCGGGGTGGTGTCGGGGAAGAGGCGGCGGGCGGCGAGGGCGACATAGACCAGTCCGATCAGCACCGGCACCTCGATGAGGGGGCCGACGACACCGGCCAGAGCCTGGCCGGAGGTCGCGCCGAAGGTCGCGATGGCCACGGCGATGGCGAGTTCGAAGTTGTTGCCCGCCGCGGTGAACGCCAGCGTCGTCGTCCGCGGGTAGTTCAGGCCGACGGCCTTGCCCAGGGCCATGGAACCGGCCCACATGAGAGCGAAGTAGACCAGCAGCGGCAGGGCGATCCGCGCGACGTCCAGCGGGTGGGACATGATCGCGTCCCCTTGGTGGGCGAAGAGCACGACGATCGTGAACAGCAGTCCGTAGAGGGCGAACGGGCCGATGCGGGGGATCAGCTTCGTCTCGTACCAGGTGCGTCCCTTGGCCTTCTCGCCCAGACGGCGGGTGAGGAACCCTGCCGCCAGGGGGATGCCGAGGAAGATCAGCACGCTCCGGGCGATCTGCCACACCGAGACGTTCAGCCCGGTCTGTTCCAGGCCGAGCCAGCCGGGCAGGACGGAGAGGTAGAACCAGCCCAGCAGGCCGAACCCGAGGACTTGGAAGACGGAGTTCAGCGCGACCAGGACGGCGGCGGCTTCGCGGTCGCCGCAGGCCAGGTCGTTCCAGATGATGACCATGGCGATGCAGCGGGCCAGCCCGACGATGATCAGCCCGGTCCGGTATTCCGGCAGGTCGGGCAGGAAGATCCACGCGAGCGCGAACATCACAGCCGGGCCGAGGATCCAGTTGAGCACCAGGGAGGGGATGAGGAGGCGGCGGTCGCGGGTGACGGTGTCCAGGCGGTCGTAGCGGACCTTGGCCAGGACCGGGTACATCATCACCAGCAGGCCCAGCGCGATCGGCAGCGAGACGCCGGTGACCGGCGCCATCGCCAGTGCGTCCCCCAGGCCCGGGACCAGCCGGCCCAGCCCGAGGCCGGCGCCCATGGCCAACAGGATCCACAACGCCAGGAAGCGGTCCAGGAACGCCAAGCGGGCCGCGACGGGCCCGGCGGGCGCGTCCTCAGCCGTTGCCACGGCGGTCATGAGGTGGCTCCCGCAGAGGTCTGGGCGGGCTGGGGGAGGGGCTCTCCGGCGGGACGGGTCAGGATGCCGGCGAGCCGGTCGGTCATCTGCGGCAGGAGTCGATAATACACCCATGTCCCGCGGCGTTCGGAATCGATCAGCCCGGCCTGCTTCAGGAGCTTGAGGTGGTGGGAGATCGTCGGCTGGGACAGGTCGAAGGCGGGCGTCAGGTCACACACGCACACCTCGCCGCCGGCCCGGGAAGCGATCATCGACAGCAGCCGAAGCCGCACCGGATCTCCCAGAGCCTTGAAGACCGTCGCCAGCTCGGCGGCCTGGTCCTCGTCCAGTGGGGCGGTCAGCAGCCCCGGGCAGCAGGCGTCGGTCTGACCGAGCACCTCAAGCTCTTGTTTCGACATACCTCTATGTTGACAAACTTCAATACAAGGCGCAAGCTTGCATTGAAAAACATCGATACAAAGATAAGGGGAGATCGCCATGTCCCGCGTTCAGCTCGCTCTCCATGTCGCTGACCTCGAAGGATCGGTGGAGTTCTACTCCAAGCTGTTCGGCGTCGAGCCGTCCAAGCGCCGCCCGGGATACGCCAACTTCGCCGTCGGTGAGCCACCGCTGAAGCTCGTCCTCATTGAAGGCGAGGCGGGCCAGGAGACCCGCCTGGACCACCTCGGCGTCGAGGTCGACTCCACCGAGCAGGTCACCGCCGCCACCAACCGTCTCAAGGAAGCGGGGCTTGCGACCTTCGAGGAGAACGACACCTCCTGCTGCTATGCCCTTCAGGACAAGGTGTGGGTGCACGGCCCGGGTAAGGAGCCCTGGGAGGTTTACGTAGTCAAGGCCGACGCCGACCAGTTGGGCACGAACGAAGCTCTCAACGGCGACGCCTGCTGCAGCAGCCGATCCACCGCTGCCGAGCCCGCTGAGCCGGCCTCGGGTTGCGGCTGCGGCAGCGGCTGATATCGCCTCGCTCGGGCCATTTCTCCGGCGCGGCGGTCGGTAACGGAGGGAGGTTCAAGCGTCCGCCACGAGGTCGGCCATAACCTTCTCAACTCATCGGCATGAGGGCCCGGTCGAGCAGGATTTCCGCGGCGGCGCGCGCGTGTCGACCGTAGTCCGGCTGATCCAGCACCATCGCGCGGCTGGCCGCGCCGTCGGCGAGCGTGACCAACTGCTCGGCGAGCGCGGTGGGTTCGGCAGCGCCCAGCTCCGCCGCCAGCTCGGTGACGAGCTGCGCCATCAGCAGCTTCTGCTCGCGTGCGTACGTGTGGATCGCGCTGTGCGGGTCGGGGAACTCGGCCGCGGCATCGATGAACGGGCACCCGCGCACCGGGGACGCGTCCGGTGCCGGGAGGTCGAACAGCCGGAGAATCCGCTCCCGAGGATCGAGATCCTCGCGGGTGAGCACGCTCTCCAGGGTCCGTCCGGATGCGGCCAGCTCTTGCAAGTGGGCGATCACCAGGTCGCTCTTGGCGGGGAAATGTGCGTAGAGAGTGCGTTTGGATACCGGCGCCGCCTCCGCAACCTGCTCCATACCGGTTGCGTTGATCCCCTGTTTCGCGAACAGCAGGGCGGCTGCGCCCAGGATCCGTTCACGCCCGCCACGCCCCCGGCGTTGGGTCTTCGTGGTCGCTGCCTCCATGCCTCAAGTATACGCAGACGTTTACTTCAGATGGAGGCACTGTTACGGTCGAGCTTAGGTATACGTTTCCGTTTACCTAAGGTGTCTGAGGAGTACCACCATGAGCCTGTCCCACCCGACCGAGCTGAGTGGCTACGCGGAGAAGCTGATCCGGGGTCGCCGCGCGACCCGCGCATTCCGGCCCGACCCGGTGCCCGAGGAGACCTTGCGCGCCGTCTTCGCACTCGCCGGCGCCGCACCATCCAGCTCGAACACACAGCCCTGGCAGGTCGAGGTGGTGAGCGGGTCGCTCCGGGACCGTCTTGCCGACGCGCTTCAGGCCGCCCACGCCGAGCAGCGCACCACGGTCGACTTCCCCTACCGCGAGGACATGTACTCGATAGCGCAGCAGCGTCGCCGCGCCGCGTTCGGCACCGCGCTTTACGGCGCACTGGGCATCGGCCGGAACGACCACGCGGCCCGCGCGGCCTTCGACGCCGAGAGCCTGCGCTTCTACGGCGCCCCGCACGTCGCGTTCCTCTTCACAGCCGGAGACGCCGGAGACGCCGGAGACGCCGGGGCACGACTGGCCGCGGATGTCGGGATCTACGCCCAGACGCTGCTGCTGGCCATGACCGCGTACGGCTTGGACAGCTGCCCGCAGGGACTGCTGAGCTTCTACGCCGACACCGTTCGTAGCGAACTCGGCTTGGACCGCGGGAAGCTACTCGTAGGGATCTCCTTCGGTTACGCCGACGAGAGTGCGCCGGTCAACCACATCACGACCGACAGGGCCGCCCTCGACGCGACCACGACCTTTCGCTGTTAGAGGGTGCCTCACGTGGCAAGTTTCGCGAGCTTCTTGTAGCAGGCGGTCTCACCATCTTGTGACGAGCAGCGAACGACGGCAGTAACGGGGCGGCCAGCTCCCAGAGTTCATCAGGAACCAGACGCTTCGACAGATCAGCACCCACGACCGCCTAGACCGGCATCATGTCGCACGAACATCAAGTCACGTGAGACAACCTCTAAGCCTTGATTGGTGCGGCCGACCTGGCGGCCTGCTCGATCTTCGCGCAGTAGGCTGCACGGGCTTCCTCGTCGATCTGCTTCTCGTGTTCGGCGCGCAACCCGGTCCGGCCGTCGAGGCCCTCGCGCAGGATATCGGCGTGCCCGGCATGCCGGATGGACTCGCCGAGTACATGGACCATGATGGTGAACAGGTTCGTGTTGGGATAAGGCTCCGGCCACCACGGCACGTGGCCGGGGGCGTCGAGGGGAAGCTCGTTGATCGTCGCGTCCGAGTGTTCCCACGTGCGCCGGTAGAACCCGATGACCTGATCGCGGGTCTCGTCCTCGGTCGCCCACTGATCGCTGCCGTCGGAGTCCTGCCACCGGGACAGCGATTCCGGGGAAGGGCGGTCGAAGACCTCGCCGAAGTACCTGGCCTCGACGGTGGCCACGTGTTTGACCAGGCCGAGGAGGTTGGTCCCGGTCGCTGTCAAAGGCCGGCGGGCGTCGTATTCGGACAAGCCGTCGAGTTTCCAGAGCAGCGCCTTGCGGTCCCGCCGCAGTCTCCCGTGCAGGTTGCCTTTCGCGAATTCATCGATCATGCGGCGTGAGCCTGCCACGGGCTGCTCGTGGTCTCAAGATCCGTACGTGGTCCGCAACGACTGGCAGAGCCGAGGCCTGGCCATGGCCGCCGCCCTGACCTGCTACAAGAAGCTCGCGAAACTTGCCACGTGAGACAACCTCTCAGCGCTCCGGCAGAGATCGTGATCTCGAAGTCAGCCGCAGACCGGATCATTGACCAACTCGCCCCGCTCCTTGTGGGAGCAGGAATTCGAGAAAAGCGTCAACCGTGACGAGTACTTTTCACGCGAACGAGGCTCTCGTGATGGGTCGATTCACCCGATCGCACGCCGGTACTCTCGAACCGCTTCGGGGGAACTGTCGGCACTGGAGGACCGCATGGGCGCACTGCTGGATCAAAAGTACGAGAAGCTTTTCTCCTTGCTGGATGTCAATGGCGACGGCGTGATCGCCGAAGAGGACTTCGAGCTGATGGCCGCCCGGGTGCTGACCGCCTCCAGTGAGGAGCGCACGGCGAAGGGCGAGAAGTATGCCGACGCGATGATGAACTACTGGCGGGCCCTGCGTGAGACCGCCGATGCCGACGGTGACGGCCGGATCGACAAGGGCGAGTTCCGTCAGGCCCTGCGCCAGGTGAGCGTCAATTTCGACACACTGGTCGGCCCGCTCTACCAGGCCGGCTTCCACCTCGCGGACCGGGATGACGACGGTCTGGTCGGCAGGGAGGACTTCGTCACCGTCCTTGCCGCCATCGGTGTCCCCGCGGCCGAGGCCGGGGCGACGCTCATGACCTCCGCCGCGCAGTACTACCGCAATGAGGAACCGGCCGGTACCCCAAGCCATCTGCTCTTCGGCGCACTCTGAGGTAATCCCACATTGGACGCGATCGCGGCGGTGGGAACGGGCTCTTGCGCTACGGCCCACAGCACCGCCGCCCCGGCGGACCGATTGCAGGTACCGCTACTGACCGAAGTGCTCTATGACGGGCGTTTCGATCAATTACACAGACCCTGGACGGAAGTCTTCCGCCGGGATGTTTTCCGCTACCGCGACGGATTGTCACCCGCAGAGCGTTCCGAACTCGCCTATGAGCGTTTACGGGTCGTCAACGAAGAAATCGAGTCTGTCGCGGGCATGGTGACCGCGACTGACCAACTGGTGGCGCTGCACGAGTGGTTGGGCGTGGTCGACGGTTCGCTGACCACTCTGGCGACCATCCACTACAACCTGTTCCTGGGCAGCCTCCTGCGCATCGATCCCCGGCGCACGATCGACCTCCTGCCGTTCACCCGGCTGCGGCAATACGGCACGGCCCTGATCACCGAACTCGGCTACGGAAACAACGCCGCAGAGCTGGAGACCACGGCGACCTACCGGACGGAAACCGACACCTTCGTCCTGCACACGCCCTCGCTCGGCGCGCAGAAGTTCATGCCCAACACCGGCCCGGCCGGAGGGCCCAAGAGCGGTCTGGTCGCGGCCAGGCTGATCGTCCGCGACCAGGACTGCGGAGTGTTCCTGTTCCTTGTTCCGCTGCGCGACGGACAGGGGCCGCTGCCCGGTATCCGGATGCGCCCCCTCTCGGAGACTCCCGGGTCGGCCGTCGACCACGCCATCACCTCGTTCGACCAGGTGGGACTGCCGCGTACGGCGCTGCTGGCCGGCGACCACGCGGACCTGACCACCGAAGGCGCCTTCCACAGCACGTTCGGCAGCCGTCGCCGCCGGTTCCTGCGGTCCATCCAGCGCGTCACCACAGGCAAGCTCTGCCTGGGCGCGGCGGCGTTGGCCGGGGCCCGGGCCTGCCTCACCATCTCCGTGCGGTATGCCCATCGCCGGCACACCTTCGCCCCGGCAAGCAGGACCGGCGTACCGGTCTTCGACTACCGCTGCCACCAGACCAGACTGCTCGGGGTCACCGCCCGCGCCTACGCGGCGACGTTCCTGCTGCGCGAGACCACCCGCCGCTGTGCGGGTCCGGACAGCACCGAGACAGCCGAGGCGGAGGTTCTCGTCGCAGCGGCGAAGGGCTGGATCACATGGCAGTCCAGGGACATCGTGGTCGAGAGCCGGGAACGCTGCGGTGCCCAGGGGCTGCTGTCGGCCAACCGCATCGTCGACCTGCTCACGCCGATCGAGAGCACCATCACCGCCGAAGGCGACAACCTGGTCATCTGGACCAAGGCCGGCGCCGACATGCTGATCGGGCGCGGCTACAGCCCGCCCCCGCCGCCCGCCGCGCGCACCGGCCCGCTGACCGACTGCGCTCTCCTGCTCGACCTGCTTGTGCGCCATGAGCTGTACTGCCATCAGTACGCCCGCAGCCGGCTCAGCTGCCCCGGCGCCGGTCCGATGGAACGCTGGAACCATGCGGTGAACCCGGCGCTGGACCTCGTCGACGCGTACGCCACCCGGCGGGCCGCCCAGGCATTCCTGGCCGCCGCCGACCGCGTCATAGATGATGCCACGCGGCGCCCGCTCAAGCGGCTCTTCCAGCTGTTCGCACTGCAACGCCTCGCGCCCCACGCGGGGTTGCTGCTGGCGGACGGGCATCTGACCGCCGAAGCGGTCCGGGACCTGGCCCCCGCCGTCGACCGCGTCAGTGCCGCACTGGCCCCCGACGCACTCGCTCTCGTGGAGGCCTTCGCCATTCCGGACGCAATCCTCCAGGCCCCCATCGCCACTGACGGCTACGAAGCCGCCTACGACGACCCGGAGGGGCCCTGGCAGCCGGCTCCGCTCGGCTGAGCCGGTCGTATGGGCTCGCCGTTCACCGTCCACCGTTCGAGGAGTACCACCGGCCATGAACGATGCGTTCACCCGGGAGCCGTCGTGGGATCCGCGGCTCTTCCCACCGGCCGCCCGTGCGCCGCGGGCCGTGCAGACGGCACGGATGCTCCTGGAACCCCAGGGCTATGCGCGATCCCTGCGCCGGCGGTTCGGCCCGGTCTTCTCGCTCCGCACCTTCCCCTACCGCGGTGCCCTGGTGTGCGCGGCCGATGCTGCCTCCAACCGGGCCGTGTTGACCGACCACGCCCGGTTCACCGGCGGTGATGCCGCTGCCCTGCTGGCGCCCGCCGTAGGCAGCGGTTCGCTGATCTGCACGCCACCACCCGTGCATCTGGGCCATCGCAAACTCCTGCTGCCCCCGTTCCACGGGGCCCGGATCATCCGTTGGACGGAGCGGGTGCGGGAACTTGTGCACACCGAGCTTCCCGCTCTGCTGTCCGGCGATGGCGTGCCCCTGCGGCCCTGGGCGCAGCGACTGACGCTCGACGTCATTCTGAGGGTCGTCTTCGGCCTGACGGCCCCCGCCCGCATCGCGACCTTCCGGACCGCGCTGAGTTCGTTCGTCGCCATGGGCAACCTGGCCGTCCTGTTTCTGCCCAAGCCGCTGCAGCGCGATCTCGGACCGCTCTCTCCGGGCGGCCGCTTTCACCGGCTCCGCGCGACCGTACGGGACCTGGCCCGCGAGGAGATTGCCGCACGCCGGACCGAGTCCGACCACGCCCACCGCGACGACGTGCTGTCCATGCTGCTCGACGCACGTGACGAGCACGGGGCCGGGCTGGACGACGCACAGCTCCTGGACGAGCTGACCGGCCTCGTGCTGGCCGGTTACGAGACCACGGCGACCACCATCGCCTGGACACTGCACCTGCTCGCCCACCATCCCGCCGCCCGCGACGACCTGATCGCCGACCTCGACGAGGGAGCGGGCCGCCTGCTCAAGGCGACCATCAAGGAGTCCGGCCGGCTGCGCCCCGCCGTCTACAACGCCATGCGCACCGCAGCGCACGACACGGAGCTAGGCGGCCGGCCGGTGCCGAGGGGCGCTTTCGTCGCGGCACTGTTCTCGCTCACTCACCTCGACCCCGAGCTGTGGCCGGAGCCGGACGCCTTCCGGCCCGAGCGCCACGTGGGCACGGACCCGGTGCCCTACTCGCTGACACCGTTCGGCGGCGGCGTGCGGCGCTGTATCGGGGTGTCGCTGGCCCAGTTGGAAACCGAGACCGTCCTGAGGGAGATCCTCGCGGCGGCCGTTCCCGAGCCGGCCGGCCCTCTGGAACCGGCTCGGCTCGTGTCGGTGACGCTCGTACCCGCCCAGGGCGGACGGGTCCGGCTCCGTGCACGCCGGTAGCACCGGACCCGCAGGGCCCAAATCACCTTGAACGAGCCGGAGTTCGACTGGTCAGTGCTGGGGCCGGAACTCGCGTGAGAGGAAGCTGGTGGCGACGGATCGCCACGACCGGCCGGAAGGCCCCCTGCGCGGAGAGCGGGCGGCGCTTGGGTGGGCCGGTCAGGGTGCGGGGACGGGGCCGCCGGGCCGGAACCGCTCCACCCCGACGATGTGCCGCACCTTGACCGGGCGCACGATCACCGCAACCCGCTGCTCCCCGGGCATGATCCACTCGAACCGTTCGCTGCCCAGGTACTTCCGGGCCAGCCGGTCCATGTGGTCGTGCGCCTCCTGGCCTTCGATGAAGCGGGCCACCTCGCCACTGATCTGCACCCGGTCGAAGGGGTCGGCTGCGTCCGCGTGCGAGAGATAGACGCGGGGGTCGCGGCGCAGGTTTTCCTCCTTCACCCGGCCCACCGAGGTGTTGAACATCAGCTCACCCTCTCCCTCCAGATCGACCCACATCGGGCTGACCTGCGGTGCTCCGTCGGCGAACACAGTGCCGACGTACCAGATGTTGGGGGCTTGCAGCCGGGCGCGGACGGCTTCGTCAAAGATCGCAGTCATCCCGGGAGGCTACCAACCATGATCACCGGGATGGATCGGAGGGATCCGTGGATTCCGCAGCAGGCTCATGATGCGGTCGCGGAGTCGGGGACCATCGTTGATCTCCAACTACTCGACCACACACGACCAGGGCAGCCGTGTACGGTCCGCAGCCAATGTTTACCCGCGGGTAACTTAGCGTACAGTGCTTGCAGTTGCGGGCAGTTGGCCCGCCGTCTGCCTGTAGGGCAGGCAGCCACCGCACGGCACACGGGCTGCCGCCACACGTAGCCCGTGCAACGGAAAGGACCGTCCTCATGGCCGCCCCACGTCCGCTTCGCGCCATACTGCTGCCGCTGGCTCTGGTCGCCTCCGCAGCCACCCTGGGCACCGGAGTCGCAATGGCCGGACCGGAGGAGGAGCCCTCCGAGACCGCGCCCAGCACCACCGAGCAGCGCCCCACCTGGGCCATTGCCCACCGGGTGCTGACCACGGGCGGGGTGACCACGGCGCTCAAGAACGGGGCCAACGCGCTGGAGATGGACGCAACGGCCTGGCGCAAGGGCTGGTGGGCCGACCACGACGGCACTCTCACCAGCTACGGGGACACCATGTCGGCCATGTTCGACCAGGTGGCAAAGGAGCATGACGACGGGCGTCAGGTCTCCTTCGTCTGGCTGGACATGAAGAACCCCGACTGGTGCGACAGCAGCGACCCCAAGTGGCGCCACTGCTCCGTGGCCGCGCTCCGGGACCTGGCGCGCGAGAAGCTGGAGAGCAGGGGAATCCGGGTGCTCTACGGCTTCTACGGCAAGGAGGGCGGCAGCGGCTGGAAGAACGCCCTCGCTGACCTGAACTCCAAGGAAGCGGTCAGCTACAGCGGCGATTACGCGCAGGTCCGGGACGGCTTCGCCGAGCACGGGCCGAACGTCCCCGGCAACCAGCGCGTGATGGACAAGGGCGAGTTCAACATGGCCTTGAAGTTCGACAGCATCCGGAAGGAGCTGGAGGCCGGCAGGAAGGCCCGTGACGCCGGAGAGCTCGGGCAGACCGTCGGCTGGACGGTGGGCAAGGGTGACGGGGAGCGTGCCGCCACCCTGCTCGACGCGTCCGGCGGGAGTGCCGCCGTGGACAGCCTGATCTACGGCAACCGGATGTCGTGCTACCCGGACGGCGTCAGCGGCCCGAAGGGCTGCGGCACGGACGACAGCGCGGTGCGGGAGTCGCTCTCGTACATCACGGACTATGTGAAGGCCCACCCGGACACCCGCCGTATGGCCACCCCTCGGGACATCCCCTTCGGCAGCTGACGCCCCGAGCTGCCCCGCCCGGCCCCGGTTCCTGTCGGCGCCGTCGCCGCCCGGACCGTGGACCGCGTCGTACGCGGCGGTCCACGGTCACGGCTGGGCGCGGGTGAGCTCTCGCTGTCCGGTCACGCTGCCGAGCTGAGCCGGCCGCGGCGGGCTACCCGACCAGATCGCCGCCTGTTGCACCCCCCAGGATCTCGACGTACCCGTCGGTTCCGTGCACACGGATCCGCTGCCCGTCCCGGATCAGCCGGGTGGCCTGCTCCACGCCCACGACGGCCGGCAAGCCGTACTCCCGGGCGATCACTGCGCCATGGGTCATCAGGCCGCCCACCTCCGTCACCAGGCCCGCGATTCCGACGAACAGCGGCGACCAGCTCGGGTCCGTGAAGGGCGTGACCAGGATGTCGCCCGCTTCGAGATCCGCGTCCGCCATGTCCAGGATGACGCGGGCCCTTCCCTCGATGGTCCCGGCGGATACCGCCAGGCCGATCAGGGCGCCGGCCGGCACGTCGTCGCGCCGGTACGCCCCGGTGACGGCCTCACCGTCCGAGGTGAGAACCCGGGGCGGTGTGAGCGCGTGGTACGACCGGAACGCCTCCTTGCGCTGCTGAATGAGCCGGTCATCCACCTGCTGCGAGCGCACGACGCCGCGGAGTTCCTGGAACGTGAGGTAGAAGATGTCCTCCTTCTCAGGAAGCACGCCTGCCTGCACGAGGCGCTCGGCCTCCTCCAGCAGGGCCTGCTTGTAGAGGAAGTAGCGGCTGACGATGCCGTACTTCGGGTACTCCCGGTACCCGATGAAGGTTCTGACCCGGTCGATCATCCGCTTGGCCTCGTCGGCTTTCCGGTCCCCGTCCGGCAGGGCCCGCAAGCGTGACAGCACGTCCTGTTCCTTCTTCTGCGCCTTCTGCCGCCCTTGCTCGAAGCGCCGCTCGGCGGCGCCCGGCTCGAAGTTCCTGACGTTGTCGAGGATCACGGGCACGAGCGTGGTGGGGCGCTCGCGCCAACGTGGCCTCGTGATGTCGATCTCGCCGACGCAGCGCATGCCGTACCGGTCGAGGTACCCCTCGATGGCGTCGCGCGCTTCGGTCCCGCCCGGGAGCTTCGCCAGCTCGTCCAGGAAGCCCTCGTCCTCGACGCCCTGCAGGAACGCCACCACCTCCGACTGCGGGCGGATC
Source organism: Streptomyces sp. G7(2002) (assembly GCF_028870195.1). Classification (NCBI taxonomy): domain Bacteria; kingdom Bacillati; phylum Actinomycetota; class Actinomycetes; order Kitasatosporales; family Streptomycetaceae; genus Streptomyces; species Streptomyces sp. G7(2002). The sequence continues at coordinate 517,394 of NZ_CP102609.1, read as the reverse complement.
ACGTCCGCGACGTCGAGCAGCGCCAGTCCCATCTCCGACGTGACGTTGTCGGGGGCGGACAGCGTGAGCGTGTCAGCCGCGTTCTTCTCGCCCAGCCACTCCTGCAGCTGGTCGTTGAGCCACCACGTGGCCTCCATCCCCGCCATGATCGCCTGCATGCTCAACGGATCACTGAGGACCCGCTTGTGCTCCTCGAAGGCCTCCAGCAGGAAGTCGAACAGCGCCGGTCCGGTCTTCGTCCGGATGTCGCGCTCCAGCGCGGCGATGGACGCCTGGCTGCGCTCGATCAGCTCGGTGACGATGGCCGGATCGGGCTCGCTCGGGGCGGACGCACCACCGGCCGGCGGCCCGCCGGGGCCCGCGTCCGGGAGCGAGGGGACGAAATCGTCGCGGTCGAGGACGGTCTCCAGAGCGTCCCTGATCAGCGGATCGCCTCTCCCCAGGACGTCCAGGAGACCGGCGCGGCTCGCGGGCGAGGCCAGGCGCCGGGTGACGTCGACGAACAGCCTCCCGCCGGCCTCGTGCATCGGCACCATGGCCGTCAGCTGCCACATGGAGAACCCCAGGGGCTTCATGGGGTCGGTCATCATCTGCCCATGACCAACGGAGACGTAGACGTGATTCTCCTGGTCGCCGCTTACGGGGATGGGGAACAGCGTCGTGATCGGCCGGCTCTGAACGATCCGGAAGCCATCATCAACCAGGCACCATTCGATGTCCTGCGGGCGGCCGAAGTGCGCTTCGATCCGCCGCCCGAGCTGCACGAGCCGCACGACCTGCGCATCCGTCAGCGCCGGCTGCTCCTGCCGCTGCGAGTCGATCGCCACTTCCTGAGTGCCGCCGGCCGGCAGGGCCTGAACGGCACGCTCTTTGGCGGCGATTGCTTTGGCGACGACTTCGCCGTCCCGCACCGTGAAGACGTCCGGGTTCACCAGGCCGGAGACCAGTGCCTCGCCGAGGCCGAAGCCGGCGTCCACGGTGGCGACCTTCCGGTTGCCCGTGACGGGGTCGGCCGTGAACAGGATGCCGGCCGCATGCGGGAAGACCATCTGCTGCACGACCACGGCCATGTCGACCGTACGGTGGTCGATGCCGTTCCGCTGGCGGTAGGTCACGGCCCGCTCCGTGAACAGCGAGGCCCAGCACCGACTGACGTGCTGGAGGATCGCCGCCGGCCCCACGACGTTCAAATACGTGTCCTGCTGGCCGGCGAAGGATGCCGTCGGCAGGTCCTCGGCCGTCGCGCTGGATCGGACGGCGTAGGCGGCCTCCTCGCCGAGCCGGCCGAGCGCGCGGGTGATCGCCGCCGCGAGATCGCCCGGGATGGCAGCCCCTTCGATGATGCGGCGAATCTGTGCGCTGAGCGTCCCGATCGCCTCCCGGTCGTCCGGGTTCAAGCGCGACAGCTGATCGAGCCGATCGTCGATCGACGGCGCTTCCGCCATGATCCGCCGGAAGGCATCCGTCGTCACGCAGAAGCCGGCCGGCACGCGGATGCCTTCTATCCGCGACAGCCCGCCCAGGTGCGCGCCCTTACCGCCCACGACCGCGACCTGCGTCTCGTCAACCTCTTGAAGATCCCACACGTACTGCTCGATCATCGCGATACCTCCGAGGCAGTCGTGTCCCGTTGCACTGCAGTGGCCGATCGAATCACCGGCGCCTCCACCTCTGTCGAACCTCTCGTCAGGCACGCCCTCGTCTCTGGCTGCCTTCCCTCCGACGAGTCGGCCGACCGCTCCGCCGAGTCGGGTGGCGCGCACCCCCGCACCACCGCCCCGAGCGCTCGCGACCGGACTGCCGGTCCCACCGCTGGTTCGACGTCACCGCGTCCCCCATACGTCTCCAACACACGCACGTCGTGCCCCCGTTTCCGCAGGTTGTGGCCTCGGCCGATGATTTTGCGCCACCACCCGGGTCTTGCCGCAAGCCCCCCAGTGCGCTATAAGTTAAGAGTGGCAAGGAGAGAGATCTCCTTGCCTTTGCTTTTTGGCGTCCGCTGGAACCGACAAGCCTCTCGCTCGCGAAGCGATGGCGCGCCGCGTACGGGTACGGGACGGCGGCCCAGGCAGCTGACCCGCCGCACCGGCCAGATCCTCCTCCTGCGCACCACTTACAGCGGCCGGCGCCGACGCCCGACCGATACGGAGCGGGAGTTCATCGGGCCGTACCTGCCGATCGGTGAGTACGGCCCGTACCCCGAGCGGCTGCGGCAGCAGTTCGGGGGAGTGATCTGGCGGTTCAAGACCGGCGGGCAGTGGCGGGAGATGCCGCGGGAGTTCGGCGCCTGGTTGGCCGTCCACCACGGCTTCCGGCTGTGGCGTGACGCCGGCGTCTTCGGGCCACTCGGCAGCGGTCAGCCGTACGAGTGGACCGCCCCAGCTGTGGCCGACCAAGACGAAGGGACCTGGCCCCCAGGGCGGGGGGGGAACGGTTCAGGATTCGTCACGGGACGCTCGCGGGCTGGGGTGTGCTGGGGAGCCGTTCAGCTTCCGCGGCGGGGCGGCGGGAAACCGGCCTGGTCCTACAGATGTGGCGGGCCCGGGTTTCGGGTCCGGGTCCCGCCCGCGCTCGGCGAGGTGGGCGGGACGCGGTACGGCTCCGGACCGAGCCACGGTGGTGGGGTGTCAGTGCCCGAGGGGGAAGCGGTGCAGGAGGTCTTGGCCCTCGGGGCCGGAGCCGGACTTGGCGGCCACGAACGCCGCGCCGTGCGCCACGTGAACGTGGTTGGTGTTGGCGCCGGTGGTCAGGCTGTCGACGACGGTGCCCTTGTGGGGGTCGACCACCGTGACGGTGGCCGTGGTGCGATTGGCGACCAGGACCAGGCCCGAACGCGGATCGGTGGCCACGGACTTCGCACCCGCACCGGTCGGCACGGTCTTGGTGACGGCACCCTTACGAAGGTTGATCACCGAGACGGTGCCGGCGGCCTGGTCGGCGGAGTAGGCGGTGCGGCCGTCCTTGGACAGGGCTATCGAGAGCGGGTTGTCACCGGTCGGGATCAGGCGCGGGCTCTTGGCGCGTGGGGTGATCTCGATGATCCGGTCGTTGGCGAAGTCGGTGGCGTAGGCGGTTCCGGTCCGTTCGTCGACCGCCATGCCGGCCGGGCTCGATCCGGCGAGCGTGACCCGCTTCTTCTCCTTGTAGGTGCGGGTGTCGAAGGCGACGACGCTGCCGTCGGCGAAGCTGCTCGCCCAGGCCAGGTTGTGCTTCTCGTCGACGACGACCTCACGGGCATGGTTCACGCCGGGCAGGCTGGCCAGGCGCTTCCCGGTGCGCTGGCTGTAGACGCCCACGGAGTTGTCGCGGGTGTTCGTCGTCCAGACGCTGTTGTGTTCGTCGTCGACGGCTATGCCGTACACGGCCTCGACGGCGCCGGTCTCCGGGTCGGTGACCGGCGGTCTGTACGTCGCCTCGACCTTGAGGGTGTGCGGATCGAGCTTGACCAGGCTGGAGTTGGTGACCAGCGGTTCGCCCACGGAGGAGGTGGCCCAGAGCACGTGGTTCCGCTCGGAGTACGCGGTCTGGTACAGGCCCTTGGCAACCGGCGCGGAACTGGCTACCGAGCCGCACGGGTTCCCTGAGTGCGCGGTCGCGGTCGCGGTCGCGGTTCCGGGCAGGGCGAGAGTGCTGCCGGCGGCGAGGCTCACGACGATCGCGGCAGCAAGGCGGATGCGGTGGGCGAGTGAGGTCATATGGCGTCAATCTCCTTCACAGAGGCGCCCCGCGGAGGGACTATGAGCCATTAACTTAGCTTAGGCTTGCCTAAGATTTTACTTCCGATGTGTGGTGGTCGCCCTAACCGAGCCGCCCGTCGCACGGGATGCCACCGGGGCGGCGCGCGGGTGCAACGTCCGGTGCACCCTGCGGTGGTGGCCGGGCGAGGGCCTGTGCGGGCGAGCGGTGTGTGGAGAGGCCGGCGCAGTGGTGGAGCGTGGTCGCGGGAGGCTGTTTCGGCGGCGAGGTCTGACTGTCGCCCGGCTGGCGGCCTGCTCCGCCGGGCAGCCGGATCGTCCCGCTCTCCCGTTCCCGCGTCACAGGTGTGTAATACAGCGATCCGGGCATCAACGCCCAGGGCGCTACCGGCATCTCACCTCGCAGCAACGACATGAGGAGTTCAAGATGCTTCGTAAGCGCTTACGCCTGATCGCCGTGCCGGTCGCGGCCGTCACCCTGCCCCTGACCGTTGCCGGCTTCCAGGCCGATGCGGCCGCGGCGACGGCCCCGGGTGGCGCGGCACGGGCCGGCAAGACCGCCGTGGCGACGGCCCCGTGCCTGGCCGATGCCACGACGCTGGTCGGCGACCTCGACGGCGACGGCCACCCGGACAAAATCAGCAACCCCGGCCTCACTGGCACCAGGATGACGATCCAGTGGGGGACCGCGAACGGCTCGTTCGGCACCAAGCACGCCGTCAGCGCCCTTCTCGGCGCGAAGAAGGGGGAGGTCGCGTCCGCCGCGGTCGCCGACTTCCAGCGCGACGGCACCCTGGACATGGTCGTCAACCTCGTCAAGCCGGCCGGTGGGGACGACCCCTCGACGGCGCGCGTCGCGGAGTACCGCCCCGGCCCCCTCAAGCGGTCGAACCTGGCCTCCGCCAAGTCCCGGCACTCCGACATCGGCGACCACGGCGAGGTTCAGCAACTGCGGATCGCCAACTACGGCGGCGACGCGTACCCGGACCTTGCGATCCTCAACAACGCCGGTGACGGACAGCTGGACCGGGACGTGCGCCTGACGAAGCCGGGCAGCGGCCCGGGGATCTACGACTACGAACTGCAGCGGAAGTACGGCGAGTTCGGCACCACGCCGGAGCCGCCGACCATGCCCGGCGACGGCTGGAAGCACTTCTACAAGCCCTGTTCCTGACCACAACCGGGCGCCGACGGTCCTCCGGTCACCGGCGGCGCCCGGCACCGGAACCGATCTGAACAAGCGGGTGAAGGTGCCGTCTTTGGCCCTGCTCCGTCCCGTGAACTTCCACGAAGGTCCGAAAGAAGCGCCCTGGCCGTTACGTTGAGCCCATTCGGAGCTTTGTGACCCCAGCGGGTATCTCACCACCCGAACGGCCCATGCCCCGACGAGAGGAGCTGTTCCGGATGATGCGTCGAGTTCGTGTACTGCTGCTGACTGTCTTACTGCTGGTGACGGGCTCGGTGATGTCATCCGCGCCGGCCTCCGCCGTCATCGGCGGGTCGAAGAGCACCTACGGCCCGTGGGCGGTGCGCATGCTCGTCGACGGCAAACCGGCGTGCACCGGGACGGCGGTCGCACGCCAGTGGATCCTCAGTGCCTCGCACTGCTTCTTCGAGCAGGCGCAGCCGATCGCCGACAAACGGATCTCGTTCCGGGTCGGCAGCCTCGATGTGCGGAAGGGCACCACGGTCCATCCGGTTCCCGGTGGACGCGTGGGAAGCGCGCACGCCGACATGATGCTCATCAAGGTCCCGCCGATGACGGTCGGCACGGCGCGTTTGGCCACGGCCCGTGCCGTCCCCGGCCAGGCCGTGCGGCAGTACGGGTGGGGCGCCACCTGCGACGGGGACGAAAACACCTGCCAGTCACCGGTGCTCAAGCAGTCGGAACTCCGGGTCGTACGGCCGGACGACCCCCGATGCGCCGGCTACACCGCACCGGGCGGCTCGGACTTCTGCATGGAAAAAGTGTCCGGGATTCCTGCCGGCGGCGACTCCGGAGGCCCGGTGATGAGCATCGGCCCACGCGGCACCGAAACCCTCCTCGGTGTCTTTGACGGCTCCGACCGGGAGAAGATCGCCGAGGCAGGGGAGATCTCCCAGCAACTCGCCTGGATCCACTCGGTCACCCGGAAATAGCGCAGAGCACGGGCAGGAGCGGACGCAGCCGGCTGCCGCGACACACACAGAAGCCACACCGCGAGTCCGGCCAGGCGCAGTGCCAGACCGGCTCGCCGCCCTCCCTGGTCGAGCTCAGGCCGCTCGCAGGGAAGGAGACCCTGGAGACCATCGGGCCGCCCGACGGCCTCTGGCAGTGCGGGCAACTCCAGGTGCTGCGGGGATAGTCGGCCTCGCCGGTGATGAGGCGGCGCACGAGGGTCGTCAGGTGGTGCCTGGCCCGGCTGGCCGGCTTCTGGTCAGCCCTCCACTTCGGACAGCCGGATCGCCTCACCCGGCAGCACGGGTTCGCCCACGTCGACGGAGTGCAGGACGTGCGCCAGGATCTCCGCGCCCCGGACCACCCTGGGGCCCGGCCGGTTGAAGTAGGCGGGCCCGTCGAGGACCCAGACGGCGTCGTTGCGCACGGCGGGCAGTTCGTTCCAGCCCGGCAGTTCGGTGAGCAGACTGCGCTCTTGCAGCGTCCGGTCGGGGCTGAAGCCGCAGGGCAGCACGAGGAGGACGTCGGGGCGCGCGGCGCGTACCGCACTCCACTCCATCGGCCTGGTGTGCTCGCCCGGCGCCGCGAGCAGCGGCGTGCCACCGGCGCAGGTGACCTGCTCCGGTACCCAGTGCCCCGCGGGCCAGAGCGGGTCGAGCCACTCGATGGCCACCACACGCGGCCGCGGGAGCCCGGCAGTCAGCCGCTCCACCGTTGCCAGGCGTGCGCGGAGCTGCTCCCGCCGCCGCTCGGCGCGTTCGCGTACGCCCAGCAGCGCGCCCACGGTGACCAGGCAGTCCAGTACATCGCCCAGGGTCCGCGGCTCCAGGCTGAGCACCTTGGTGTCGGCGTCCAGGACCCGGACGGCCTGGGAGACGTTGTTGTACGACACCGCGCAGACGTCGCAGAGGTCCTGTGTGAGGACCACGTCCGGAGTGAGGGCGGCGAGAGCCTGAGTGTCGAGGGTGTAGAGCGAGGAGCCCGCGTGGGAGGCGCCTCCCACCGCGTCGGAGATCTCCCGGCTGCTCAGGGTGTCCGCGGAGAACTCGGCAGCCGTGACGACGGGCACCCCGGCGACCGCCTCCGGCGGCCAGTCGCATTCGTGGGTGCGGCCCACCAGATCGGCGGTCAGACCGAGCTCGGCCACGAGGTCGGTGGCCGCCGGCAGCAGGGAGACGATGCGCATGTTCCGACCCTAGCCCCTTCCTGCGGCGGGGCAGGGTGGACTTGCTAGGACGTCCAACTATGTGTTCGTGGGCAAGGCCCGCGGTGCAGGGAAGCCGGTGTGAATCCGGCGCGGTCCCGCCACTGTGACCGGGAAGTGTGCTCTTCGAGCAGGACAGGCCACTGACGGAGGAATCCGTCGGGAAGGCCGGGGAGTACGCGCTGATCCGGGAGTCAGGATACCGGCCGCGGGGTGTTCCGTGTTGTCCACGAGGATGGAGCAGACACACATGGCACCGGTCCGTACCCACGACCCAGGTGATCCGGCGGAGCAAGCGGTGGCGCACGCCAACCCCTAGCTCCGCGACGGCTCTTCGGCCTTCGCGTCCCACGGCCCGCCCGTACACACGCCCCACCGGGTGTTGTCTTCGGCTTGCCGTGCCATCCCCGGATCTCACCTGACGAGAGCAGGCTCTCATGGTCCGTGAACTGACACATTTCATCGGCGGCAAGCACGCACCGGGAACTTCAGGGCTCTTCGCCGACGTGTACGACCCCAATACCGGCCTGGTCCAGGCCCGTGTCCCGCCGGCCGGGCGGGCGGAAACCGAGCGGGTGATCGCCGACGCCGAGTCGGCACAGCAGGAGTGGGGCGAGTGGAATCCGCAGCGCCGCGCCCGGGTGCTGCGGATTCGGTGTGCGTCCTGTCGCCGGAGACAGGACGCACACCGAGCACGGTCCCGTCCGCTCAGCGGTGAGCGAAGTCCGGCGGGCGCTTGTCGACGAAGGCGAAGGTGATACGGACCTGGCGCTGTCGTCACCCGCAGCCCGACGGGCCCGGGAGCGCGTTGTTCCCTGAAGGGCGCAGCTAATCTTCACGGATGGCCGACGAACCCATGATGGCGAACGTGCAGATTGACGAAGCGGGCCTTGTCCTGGCGAAGGACCCGCATGCAGATGGGTCTTACTACTTCCCCCATCATGGCCAGGCGGCGGATGTTGAGTGCTGTTCTCTGTCCCTGGCCGAGGCGCTGCACGCGCGAATCCGGCCCGTCGGAACTGCTGAAACCGTGTTACGGAACTGGGCGACGGGCGGCCCGGTGAGGGCAGCTGCGCTCTGGGATGATCCGGCGGCAGTTGATCCGGTGCGGGTCAGGGCGGGCGCCGTCGTCATCCGCGACGAGCAGATGTTGCTCATCGGCTTCGAGGAGGAGGACGGGACAACCGTTCTACGAGATCCCCGGCGGCGGAGTCGAGACCGGAGAGACGCTGCACGCAGCGGCGGTCAGAGAGCTGCGAGAGGAGTCTGGCCTAGCCGGAAGCGTGATCAAGGAGGTAGCCCGCGTCTGGAAGGACAATCGCCGTGAGCACTACTTCCTCCTAAAAGCCGAAGGCGAGATCGGCGCCCGTGAACAACTCGACAACTACGGCGGCACGCCGGTATGGGTCCCGATAGACCTGCTGCCCACAACCCCGGTCTGGCCGCGGCGACTTGCTTGGCGCATCGCCCACTGGCACACGGCAGGCTGGCCGACCCCGCCGGCCGAGCTCGCCGACAGCATCCACGACCTACAAGCCGACTGCACTTGGTAAGTGGGCTCTGGAGCCTCTCAGCAATGCCGGGCCCGCATCTGCCACTACACACGACGCGGCCACAGCCCATAGAACTGCAAGCACGTCGACGACCAGGCCGGAGCCTGACCAGAGCCACACGTGAGGCCCCCGCCCGAACTGGGTGGGGGCGCCTTGCGTTCTGCGCGCCAGAACTCCATCCGGGGCCGACAGGCGTCTACCTGGGTGAGCTCAAGCTACCTACTCCACCGCATACAGCAGGTTGTACTCAGCACCATCCGCCCTGAAGCGCAGACTGCGCTCACCAGGTGTATCCGTGATCCACTGCTCCCCGAGCCTGCCGTCCCCGACTGTTCCGCCGACCTCCCCGAGGGAGACGGCAATCGATCCCGTGAAGTCGCAGTCGTACTTGACGGTGTACATCCGGTCTCCCAGCACCGTCCCATTCCACACAGTGCCACGATTCTGGAGAACAAGCCTCGGCTCGTCGAAGCCGCTCCAGCCCTCAGTCGTGACGCACTTGAGCTTCTCCAGATAGAGCTTGGCCATACCGTCCCCTGTGAAGGATCCTTCTCGACACTTCACATCCTGCCGAGCCTCAATAAACGATCACTAAACGAATGGACGCGGTGTTCGCCGCCAAGGCGACACCCCGCCCGGGGAGGGTGGGGCATCGCTGTAGCCCTCGTCAGAGCAGCCAGTGTGCCCCCGGCACCACCAGCCCCAAGGCTGACCAGCCACACCAACAACGCCGGCGATACAAGCAGCTGCAGCTGGTGGCTCGCGCGAACCAGGAGGCCGCGGCGGCCCAGTCTTCACACCTGCGGGAGGTATCCCGAATGCACCCCCGAGACGGACACATCTTCTGGGCGCATGAACGCTCCGGCATCGAGTGCCGGTCGGTCAGTCGACGGTCGGCCAGTCCCACCCCAGCTGCAGGAAGAGACCGAGCCGGTCGGAGACACCGCGGATCTCGCTGATCCGGCCGGCGGTGACGGTGAGGACAAAGATCGCCTCGTTCTCGAAGGCGCGGCCGGTCGGCACTGGCATCCGGGGGTGGCTACCGGAACTCACGCCGTTCTGGGTGATCCGGGCGACGACCTTGTCGCCCTCGGCGATCAGTTCGTCGATCCGTGCACGGTAGGGCGCCAGTGCCGAGAGCTGGGTGGCGATGGCTGCGAAGGCCGCGCCGGGCTCATCCGGTTCACCATGGATGACCTTGTTGTGGTCCACCACGTCCGCCGCCAGGTAGTCGCCCAGGTCGTCGATGCGGGCTTGGTTGAGCGCGGTGAAGAAGTCTGTGACGAGCTGCTTGTTCTCGTTGGTGAACATGCCCCAATCCTTCTCTTACGACGTAAGGCTCCGACTGGGCCGCCACTCTTGCCTTACGATGTAAGAAAGTCAACTGGAGCTGTCGATAAATGGGAACGACCAGCAAGCGGGTGGGGCTCACTCGCGACAAGGTGCTGCGCGCGGCCCTGGAAGTCGCCGACCGGGACGGCGTCGAGAAGCTGTCCATGCGCCGCCTGGGCGCCGAGCTCGGCGTCGAGGCAATGACCCTCTACCACTACCTGCCCAACAAAGCCGCCCTACTTGACGGCCTGGTCGAGCTGGTGGTCTCAGCCGTGCGCCCCTCCTTCGATGGGCCGGCAGACGAATGGCCACTGCGCCTGAAGGAGTTTGCCGCGGCCTTCCGAGCTGAACTGCTTCGGCATACCGGGGTGATCGCGCTGGTAGCCACGCGCCCTGTCCGGTCCCCCGCAGCACTCCAGGCAGTTGAGGACACGGCAGCAGCGCTTGGGCACGCCGGGATCGCACCTGTCGAGGCCATGCGGATCGTCAACTCCGTCACCACACTGGTGATCGGGCACTGCCTTGCCGAAGCAGCTGACATCCCCGGGCACTCCGAGCAGCCCACCGACGATGCCTTCGCCCTAACCGCGTTCCCCACACTGTCCGAAGCGGTCGCGGGCGGACTCGGCACGCCAGCCGACCACCAGGCCCGCTTCGACCTCGCACTGGATGCCCTACTAGCCGGCCTCCGAGACGCCATCGCCAAGACAACGCAGAAGTAGACGGCATGTCGGCTGGCGATTGAAAGGCGTTCCGGGCCGGCTTGAGCAGGGTGCCTGGCCTTTGTCCAGAAGGAAGAACACCTCACAGTCCCGCATGGCCCGCACGGCAGCCAGAGTCACATGGTCCGGGTCCCCCGCGCCGATTCCGATCACGAGCACCGTCGGGGCTCCTCACCGGCCATCTCGCGGGACATGAGGACGCCGACCGGACTGCTCCGTCGCACATACGGATGGAACGGGGCGGCCGGACTCGGGGCGGAGGTCCGGGCTGTCCGCGCCGGGCTCCGCCTCCTCGCCGGAGTCTCCCGGTTACATGACCTGGATGTCGCGCAGCAGGCCGTCCACCACGTCGTCCAGGTCGAGGCGCTTCTCCACCGTATGCAGGTCGGTCAGCCCGGCGCAGAGGGTGACCCGGGGCGGTGCGAGGAGCTTGCAGCAGTCCTCGTCCGGCAGCACGGAGATCTCCGCGGTGCCGATGGACCGGGCTTCGTTGATGATCTCCTGCTTCTCCCAGCCGACCAGCGGCCGCAGCACCGGCAGGGTTGCCGCCTCGTCGACGGCGGCCATGTTCGCCAGGGTCTGACTGGCCACCTGCCCCAGGCTGTCGCCGGTCACCAGTGCCTCAGCCCGGGTCCGGTCCGCCAGCGCGGAAGCGGCGCGAACCATCAGCCTTCGCTGCGCAACGACCTGGAGCCGGCCGGCCCCCGCGATGGCCAGTTGCTTCTGTGCGTGACCGAGCGCGATGACGTGCAGTCGCCCACCGGGCTGGTAGCGGTTGAGTTCACGGGCGAGGGCGTAAGCCTTGTAGACCGAAGCGGCGTTCGTGTACGGAGCGCCGGTGAAGTGCACGAAGTCGCAGCGCAGTCCGCGGCGCATCGCCCGGTAGGCCGCCACGGGCGAGTCGTAGCCGCCGGAGAGCAGTACCAGGGCGCGTCCGCTGGAGCCCACGGGCAGTCCGCCCGGCCCCTGGTGACGGGTCCAGGAGACGTAGCTCTCCTTGTGGTCGATCTCGACCGAGACCAGTACATCCGGGCTGGAGAGGTTCACCGGCAGGGGACCGAGGGCTTCCCGGATACGGGCCCCGAGAAAGCGCTCGAACTGCGAGGAGGTCATCTCGAAGTTCTTGTTCCGCCGCTTGGCCCGCACGGCGAAACTGATTCCGGGCCGTTCCGCGCGAGCGGTGGCGAGCGCCTCCACGGCTGTCTCGGTGATGTCCGACACGGTGCTCGGAACGCGCAGGGCAGGCTCCACCGAGTTGAACCCGATCACCCGGCGGGCGCGCTCCACGAGGTCGTCCAACGGGACCTCGCCGCCGAGCACGGTGACGTTCTGGCCGGACTTGATCCATGTGGAACCGCCGATGCCGCGCAGGGCGCCGCGGAGGTTGTCGTGCAGCCGCTCGGTGAACAGGTGCCGGTTGCGGCCCTTGAGGAAGACCTCACCATGCTTGAGCAGGACACAGGGTCCGCTCGGGCGGGGCGCTCTGGGGGAGGGGCTGGAGGGAATGCTCGGTTCGCCGGGCACGAAACTCTCCTTCGCGAGTCGTCGTGAGGGCCGGCGCCGGGCCGCGAACGGGGTGCGGGCCCGCCCGCCCCCGCTCTGCGCAGGGCTGGGTGGAACACACCACTCGCTCAGCGGTCCCGCTGCCGGGACGCGTGAATCCGTGCGCGGCGATACACCCCGCACGAGCAGTGGCAGGTCTTCGGACTCATGGGCACATCCCGAAGGACCGGACACCTACTGACCGTCGCTTCCCAGGTCCCATGCGGGCCCAGTGCTTCATGACGGCGGTCGTTCCCACTCACCGCTGCGAGGCAGTCCCGGACTCCCACCGGGTTCCCTCTTGCGACACCCCGTCTGGCGGACGGGGCGAACCAGCTGCCGGTCCAGGGTAGACAAGGCGGATCGCATTCCGTGAACCAGACCTTGATTCTGCACTTTGAGTCGGGATGGCTGATTCGAGACTCTGTCGGGTATGGGAACGATGCGTCATTCTGGGAGTAGTGATTGGTACTTCAACTGGCTTAGTGCGTACTGTGCTTGGGGGAGCCGGTGGCCTACGTTCCCATTCTCAAGGGCAAGGTGGGGGAGTTTCTGGCACTGGGACATGCGTCGGCGGAGGTGCAGTCGCAGATACGCCCGGTGATGGAGGTCGTGCCCGACTGCGACGTTCGAGATCTTCTGGAGACCTTCTGCAACCGTGCCATGGACTACGTTCCGAATGGAATGGTCCTCACGGTCGATTGCGGAGCCTTACCGGCCGTGCGGGTGCTCAAAGGTGATGTGGGCGGTCCGATGGTGCGGGTCGGTGAGTCACTGAGCCAGCGGCAGGTCGCGATGCGCCCGGTCTTCAGAGGTACTGATACCGATGAGACGCTCGCTGAGGTTCGTGCGGTGATGGCGTGGCACCAGCAGGGCGGTTGTCTACGCATCTCGTCGGCTCGTGATGCACAAGAACTGCGCCCGGACGATGCACGAGTCCGCGAGATGCTCCGCACACTCCACGCTGTTCCGGAGGAAATCGATCTGCTCATTGACGCCGGACCCGTGCATTCTCGGGACAGAAGGGCGGCACTGACAGTTGAGGTGCTGGAAACTCTCCATCACATGGCGCGTTGGCCTTGGCGCCATGAGTGCGTGGCCGCCGGTGCCTTCCCGGTCAATCTGGCGAACTTCCCACGTGGACGAGCAACGCCGGTAGTGAGGGAAGACGCGCTTCTCTGGAAGCAGGTTTGCGATCGGTGGCGTGGAAACTTTCCTGATTTCGGCGACTTCGGTGTAACGCACCCGCGAATGCCGCTGAGGACTCGTGGGACTCCGCATCCCAACATGCGTTACACCACGGCGGCAGACTGGCAGGTCTTCGTCTATCCAAAGATCCGTCCCGGCAACGACGACTTCTTCACCCTCAGTCGTGACCTGGTCTCCTCGCCTCATTGGCCGCCCACCGGCGCGGGCACGTCGTGGGGAGACGCTCGTTTGCAGGACTGTGCGAAACGGCAGCGGGCGAAAGCAGGCGGCGGGACGGAGTGGCGAGCCTGGGCGACGTCGCATCATCTGGCCGTCGTGACGTCTCGGCTCACGGCTTTGGGCCGTCCCTGAACTGGCATGTAGTGGCCACCCGGGTGTGGGCGCCGCAATTGCGGCGCAGCCCCTGGGCGGCGAGCAGTCGGGCGTAGTCGTCCAGCCGGGCGTCCTGGATCCGCGGGCCGAGGTCCAGCTGCAGGTGCAGGCGTACGTCATGACGTCGGCCAGTCGGGCCAGTCGGGCCGGAAGCTGTTGAGGTAGGCGCGGTCGTACCGATGGGACCGTTAGGGCTGGTGGCCGAGGCACCCGGTGCGGACCGCAGCCCCCAACCCGCTGCTGCGTACCAGGAGTTCCAGCCCGTCTCGTGCGTCCCCGTGACACGCCGATGCCCGTCCTCGGACTTCGGTCAGCGCCTTGGCTGCGGTGAGTGGTGGTGGGACGGCAGACACTGCCGAACGCGACGTAGATCCACTGTGGGATCCGCGGCCGCCCGTGTGGATACTGATCACCATGCGTACCGACTTCGACCCTGCTGCCATGTCCCGCAACGAGTTCTACAAGCTCCTGACCGCGGTGGTGGTGCCGCGGCCCATCGCCTGGGTCTCGACGATCAGCCCTGATTGTGCTTCTGCGAACCTGGCCCCGCACTCCTTCTTTACGATCGCCAGCGTCGCGCCGCCCGTTGTGCAGTTCACTTCCGTTGGACGCAAGGACACCTTGCGCAATATCGAGGCGACTGGACAATTCGTGGTGAACCTGGCGCCGGAGGGGCTCTTCGAGCAGATCAATGACACGGGTACGGATTTCCCGCACGGGGTGAGTGAGTTCGAGGCGGCCGGGGTCGGTTCTGAGCCGAGTCTGCGGGTCAAGCCGCCGCGGGTGGCGGCCTCGCCGGTGGTATTGGAGTGCGAGGTGCACACCACGCTGGGAATCGGGGATTCGACCGTGGTGTTCGGGCGCGTGGTGCACGCGGTCGTGGCGCAGGACGTGCTGGTCGACGGGCACCCCGAAATCGCCAGGATGAAGCCCCTGTCACGGCTGGGGAAGGACGAGTGGGGGACGGTCGGCGACGTACGGGAGATCTCCCGTATTCGACATGCGGACTGGCAGGGGCCGGCCGGCGTTCGGTAGGGAAAGGGCTGAGGAACTGCCTGGAGGTCGGGGCCGGGGAGGGGGCAGGCGAAGAGTTCGATCTCCAGGTCCCCGCGGAATCGTCCCCCGCGCACTTCGCGTTTCGCATGCGTTTCATGTCGGTTTGCCCGTAGGTGACTTATGGCCACTGCGGGGCTCGAGGCTTTCGCATGATGGTTGTTGTTGCGAGGGTGGTTTCGGCTGTGGCTGTGGCTGTGGCCGTGGCTTCGGTTTCGGTGTCTGCCTGTGCGATGGATGACTGGAGTTGTTGTGACTGCTCTCGTGTCCGGGTGGAATGGATCACCTGTTTCCGCTGACTTCTCTGGCCCCTCTGCTGCCACCGGTTTCTCTGATTTCTCTGCTTCGGATGATTTCGCTGCTTCTCCGGTGTCCCGGGCATCCCTGGCGTCCCGGGTATCCCCGCCGCCCCTGGCGTCCTCTGTTCTCCCTGGTTCCTCGGGATCTGGTTCTGGTGCCGCGACTGCGTCGGTCAGCCGGCGGTTTTCCTTTCGGGTGGCGGCTGCTGCGGTGGTCGCCGGGCCGGTGGTGGCGGTGCACGGGCCGGGGAACGCGTACGCCGCGGACGGCGGGCGGGCGCTGCGGGTGATGACCTTCAACCTGCGGTACGCCTCGGATGTGCGGCCGCATTCCTGGGCCGAGCGCCGGCCCGTGATGCGTAGCTTGCTGCGGCATGAGGCCCCGCACCTGCTCGGGACGCAGGAAGGGCTGTACGGGCAGCTACGTGATGTCGCCGTGGATCTCGGACCGCATTACGACTGGGTGGGGACCGGGCGGGGCGGTGGGAGCAAGGATGAGTTCGCGGCCGTTTTCTATGATGCTCGGCGGCTCGCGCCGGTGGAGTACGACCATTTCTGGCTGTCCGATACGCCGTATCTGATCGGGTCGGCGACCTGGGGAAATACCGTTGTTCGGATGGCGACCTGGGTCCGATTCCGGGATATGCGTGCCGGTGGCGAGTTCTATGCCCTCAATACCCATCTCGATCATGCGAATCAGTACTCGCGTGAGCGCTCCGCCCGTCTGATCAATGAACGGCTGGGTGGGCTGGACCCTTCGCTGCCCCGGATCGTCATGGGCGACTTCAATGTCGCGGCGCACAAGAATTCCGTGTACGAGGCGATGCTCGACGGCGGCTCGCTCGTCGACAGCTGGGATACGGCCGACGAGCGCAGCACGCAGTACGCCACCTTTCATGGGTACCGGCCGCTGGTGCCGGACGGGGACCGAGTCGATTGGGTCCTCACGTCGCCGGGGGTGCGTACGCGGCGCGCCACGATCAATACGTACTCCGCGCACGGTCAGTTTCCGAGCGATCACCTACCGGTTCAGGCGCTGCTCGATTGGTGAGCGTGAGCAGGCGATGATCGTGAGTCCGTGGCGCTGGTGCGTGGTGCCTGGTCCGAGGTGTGTGATGAGGGCGGCGGGGCCTGGGCAGGCGGAGGCGGCTGCGGCTGGAGTGGTCGGTGTTCTGGGCCAGAGAGGGCGCACCGCGGGCGGACCGAGGGCGTGTCGTGGGAGGTCGGTGCCGGCGGATGCCGTCGCGGCTCAGGAGTGCGTGTGCTGACGGGCGGTGGAGCCACGGATCTGTAGGCCGTCGAGAAGCTCCTGGGTCGCGGCTGCCACGGCGTCCACGGCCTGGTCGAATACCTCGCGGTTGTGTGCGGCCGGGGCGCGGAATCCGGAGACCTTGCGGACGTACTGCAGGGCCGCGGCCCGGATGTCCTCGTCGGTGACCTCGGGGGTGGCGGGCGGGCGGAGGGTCTTGATGCTGCGGCACATGAGTCCAGTGTGCCTCGCGGTGCCGGAGTCAGCCGTCGAGTCCGGTCACCCGCATCGTGATGTTGAGGCGGCCGCCGGCCAGTCCGGATGCCGGGTCCCCGGTGCCCGGTCGGACCTTGGGGACGCCGTGGTAGGCGAAGCGGGACGGTCCGCCGAAGACGAAGAGGTCACCGGAGGCCAGCTCGATATCGGTGTACGGCTTGGTACGTGTCTCGGGGTTGCCGAACCGGAAGACGCAGGTGTCGCCGATGCTGAGCGAGACGACCGGCGCGCCGGAACGCTCCTCCTTGTCCTGATGCATACCGAGTTTCGCCTGGCCGTCGTAGAAGTTGATCAGTGCGGTGTCCGGTGTGTAGCCGTCGCCCGCGGCGGAGTCCTGATACGCCTCGACCAGCGCGCGGCGGCCCAACTCGACCATCCAGTCGGGGAATTCGGGCACCCGGGCGCCGTTCACATCGTCGGCGGTGCGGGTGTACGCGTACGGCTGCCAGTGCCAGCCGATGCACACCGTCTGGACGGACATCACGCCCCCGCGCGGCAGCTTGGTGTGCCGGATCGGGGCCGGACCGCGCGCCCAGTCACGGCACGCGGTGACCAGCTCGCGCTGCTGTGCCATGGTCAGCCAGCCGGGGACGTGGACGGCGCCGGGGGCGATTTCCTGGCGGCTGCCGGTACGGGCCCGGCTACGGTTTCCCGTGGGGGAGTGGAGGCCTCCGGATCCGCCGGATTCTCCCGCGCCGCCAGAGCCGTCCGGGCCTCCAGGCTCTCCGGAGACAACCGGTCGACCAGGCCCTTTGGCGCCATCGGGCTCCCCGAAGTCCTCGAAGCCGGGTAGTGGCGTGCTCATTGCTTTCCTGCCTCATCGCTAGCTGTCTACAGCGTGCCATGGGGTTGAAGCGGAGGTCTCCTACGGGCCGGTGGCTGCTGCGTGACCCAACCACGGTCGATGGCCCAGCTGCCGCCCTCCGCTGTGGCACCGCGCATGCCCTGCAGCGTTGCCGCGCCTGCCAGGGCTGGGACGCGGGAGTCGCCGAGTGCTGCGAAGCCATAGGTGCGGGCCGGGTCCCAGTCGGTGCTGTGACGTAGCCGGCGGCTCATCTGGGCCCAGCCGAGAGGCGCGGCGGCCACCACCCAGGCGTCCGGTTCCTCGGCGGTGAAGCGGTCGGCCGCCCGTAGCCAGGACGCGGCGGATTCCGGCCAGTCGACCATGGCGAGGACCGGCTGGCGGCCGATCTCCCGCCATGCTTCGACGAACGCTTCCGCGGACGAACGCGACGCGGTGTCCCGGCTGTGCCCGACGACCACCGTGGTGATCCGAACACCGGGGGCGGTCAACAGGCCGAGGAGGGTGGCGAGTTCCGCATCGGAGTGTGGGGCGGGGGAGGGGAGGCGGCCGTAGGCGGCCACCTCGGCTCGGGGAATGAGGGGCGAGGTCATTGGGGAGGGATTCCGGGCTCGGCCGGGCTCAAATAAGGGTGGGTTGGAGGGCGCCCTCGTGTGTGAGCAGCGCGATCTTGCGTTCGACGCCCGCCGCGTAGCCGCGCATCGTCCCGTCCGCGCCGATCACGCGATGGCAGGGGCGCAGGATCAGCAGCGGGTTTGCGCCGACCGCGGCCCCCAGAGCCCGTACGTCGCCCCGCGGCACTCCGGCCACATCGGCGAGTCGGCCGTAGGTGGTCGTTGTGCCGTACGGAATCGCCTCCAGGGCTCGCCAGACGCGCTCCTGGAATTCCGTACCTGCAGTGCGGAACGCCAGCTCGAAGCGGGTGCGCTCACCGGCGAAGTAGGCGCGGAGCTGGCGCACGGCCTCAGCGAAGGGGCCGGGGTCGCGCCGCCAGTGCGGCTGTACGGTGACACCCCGCTGCTGCGGCATGGAGAGGGAGGCCAGGGCGGTGCCGCCGGGGGCGGTGGCCGATTCCTCGCCGACGAGCAACAGCTCGCCCAGGGGGCTGTCGAAAGTGGTGTAGATGGTGGTGACAGTGGTCGTCTCGGGGGAGATCATGGCGCGTCCTCGTTTGTGTCGCTGCTTTCACTCTTTGAGTCTGCGGGGGCGGGGGCGCGTCGGCTGGCGGAAATCGGACGTCATGGTTCCGTGCTCGCTTGGTAGTGGGTGGGGGCGGGTGGCGCCAGTGGTCGGTGGTTCGGCGGGCAGGAGTTGTCCGGGCGGTCATGTGCCTCTCAGCGATTGGCCTCAGCGTCGCCTGATCGGCTTCCTGCTGCGGGGGGTTCCACCGGGAAATGGATCGGACTCAGCAGGTACTGCGCGCGCTCGGGGTTCGGCCGGTTGGACAGCCTCGGCGTGGCCGCGCGCGGCGCGCAGCTCAGCGATCAGTTCGTCGAGCTCTGCCGGGCTGAGGCAGAGCGCATGCTGTCGATACCCCACGTGGTCGGCTACCTGGTTGGCCACCGGGTCGGCCTCTTCGCCCTCAGTCATATCCAGGGACCCCGCCGCCCACCAGCAGCTCGTTGTGGCGGTAGACGGTGGCCCTGGAGGCTTTGGGATTCCGGGGCGCAGAGCTGATCGGCGGTCAGCAGCCTTCCTCCGCCCATGGCATGAACGATCGGCAGCCGGATGGGGGGCCGAACAGCTCCAGAGAATCCACGCCCAAACTTTCTCATAGCTGCTACCTTTCTCAAACATGCGAATAGATGAAGTGAAGGTGCTGAAGGTGCTGGAGGCAGCGCAGGGCTTGGCCGCGCTGCTGCGGGCGGAGCGTTTCGCCGAGACGGTGGAGTTGTTCGCGCCACCGCTGCGCGCTGCGGTCTCCGCGGATGCGTTGCGGCTCGCGTGGGCGGCGGAGTTGGCCGGACGGGGCAAGGTCAGGGAGATCGGGGAGCCGGTGAGCGCGGCCGGTGAGGGCGAACCGGTTCGTGTGCGTATCCCGGTGAGGTGCGCCGACGGCAACTTCACCGTGTTCACGTCGGTTGGCGGTGATGGCCTGCTGCACGGCCTGCGGCTCGATCCGGACGACGGCGCGGAGTGGCAGCCGCCGCACTACGCGGAACCGACCCGGTTCATTGAGCGAGACATCCTGCTTGGTACCGGGCCGCTCGCCGTGCCCGGAACGCTGAGCCTGCCCGTCGGTCCCGGACCGTGGCCCGCTGTGGTGCTGCTCAGCGGCGGCGGCGCGTTCGACCGGGACGAGAGCAGCGGCCCGAACAAGCCGCTCAAGGACCTCGCTTGGGGGCTCGCCTCCCGGCATGTGGCCGTGTTGCGTTTCGACAAGATCACCTTCACGCGGCCTGGCCGTCTGCCATCGGACTTCACCATGACCGACGAGTACCTGCCGCATGCGCTCGCCGCCGTCCGGCTGTTCCGACAGCAGCCCGAGGTGGACGCGGACCGCATCCACCTCCTCGGCCACAGCATGGGTGGCAAAGTGGCACCCCGGGTCGCGGCCGCCGACCCGTCGATCGCCGGCCTGGTCCTGCTCGCAGCGGACGCGCAGCCGATGCACGAGGCCGCCGTCCGGGTGGCCCGCTATCTCACCGCGCTTGCACCCCACCCGAGCGCGGACGAGGCTGTGACGGCGCTCGTCCGGCAGGCCGCGCTGGTAGCGGGCCCCGAACTCACGCCTGACACGCCGTCGGAGCTGCTGCCGCTTGGACTCTCCGCCGCCTACTGGCTCGACCTGCGTGCCTACGATCCGGTGGCCACGGCAGCCGGTCTGGCCTGCCCGATGCTCATTCTGCAGGGCGGGCGGGACTATCAGGTGACCGTCGCCGACGACCTGACGCGCTGGCGGGGTGCCCTGGCAGACCGCCCCGACGTGGCGATCCGGATCCACCCGGACGCCAACCACCTTTTCTTTACCGGTCGGGGTCGGCCCACCCCGGCCGAGTACACACGGCCAGGGCACGTCGACTCTGCGGTAGTAGACGAGATCGCCACCTGGTTGGCGCGACGGTAGGTGAAGGGTCCCCTTGGGACGGCAGGGAGGCGGGGATCCCACGGATGCCAAGGGGGAACGGCTGAGGCCGCTCCTGCCGATGAGCAACGGGAGGTGCGGGCTTTGGCGAGATCATCGGCAGGTGATCGGGGGGATCCTCCACCGGGTGCGGACCGAACCGCTGCACCGCCGAACTGCCGGACCGCCCGAACCGCCGCACAGGTGGGCCCCCGCCGCTGATGCCGTCGACCGTATTCGACGGCGCGTGAACAGGGGCGGGGCGCTGCTCACTGCCAGGCTCGGGAGGGTCGGGCCGTCGGTCGGGTCTTACCCATCGCGCTCAGGAGCGAAAGTCCTCGACGATCTTCGTCGCGACGCCGCCCTCGACGGTGACCCGTACCTCGACAGAGTTCAGCTTGGCCGCCTTCTCCAGCTGGGCCTCGGTGCACGGGGAAGTGCCGTAGCCGTTTCTGTCCGCGGTGACATTGCCGTTCGAGGCATAATTCCCGGCGGCACCCAGGGTCTTGGTCTGCGATCCGACGTGGAAGGCCTGCGCGGTGCCGGAGGCCGGGGCCACGGTCAGTTTTCCGGGGGCCAGGTACTTGAGAACGCCCGTCAAGGTGCCGGTTGCCCTTGCCCTAGGATGCCGAGCCGGACCGGCCGTTGGGCTGGAGCCCGAACCAGCACCGCCCGTGCCGCTGCTCCCGCCGTTCACCCCTGCGCTGTTCCCGTCGCTCTTGCCGTCAGCGGACTTCTTCGGGGCCTGTGCCGCACCGCCCTTGGAATCCGGGTTGTGGCAATGGCCTTGCCATCGAGCGGTCGCCCTTGGGCTCGGCGTACGCACCGCTCGGCGAGCGGTACATGCATCAGCTTGATCGCGCACGATGCTGAACGGCTAGCGCACCACCAACGCGGCCTTCAGCTCTGCTCATTCACCTGAAACGGGGGCGGGGGAGAAGCGCGAGCTGGAGTGGAAGCAGGAGCCGGCGCAGAACCATGAGCCGGCTCCGGAGAGGGGACGTGGTGGGTGTTGTTCCGGTGTGGGGCCAGGGCAGGTTCTTGCGTTGACCTTCGTGGGGACTACGCCGCCTCGACGACCTCCGAGCGCACCGCCAACGTCCATATCTCCAGCAGCACCGCATACTCCGCCATGTCCTGAGCCGACCACGCCAGTCCGCGCCGGGCGCGCACAAATCGCCGGATCGATTCGTTCGCCTCGGAAGCAGGAACGGGCATACCTGTAGGGGCAGAAGGAGTTGGGGACATATGAGCAATGCTAGGGGCAGACACTGACAACGCAGTCCCGCGTGCACCGGCCCACGGCCCGCAGTTCCTGCCCGGGCCGGTGCTTCGACGGTGCCTCAACTTCCTGACCAGCAAGGACCGTCGGCCATCCGCCCCGCCCTCGCTGCCTGCATGTGTCCATTCCCACACGCTCCGCGATCACCTCCGGCCGCGAGGGAAGGGCGTAACGATCACAGCGCCGCCGCCCCCGTCGACGGCGCTGCCCTCAATGGAGGAAGAGGCAGAACGGGTGCCCTGCCGGATCAAGCAACACCCGGACATCGTCCTGAGGCTGGAACGCGGCGCGCGTCGCCCCTGCCGCGACCGCATAGGCCTCGGCATCGTCAAGGTCATCGACCCGGAGATCGAGATGGAGCATCTTCTGCTGCTCCTCGGGCCGTTCCGGCCACACGGGGGCCTGATATCCGGGCTCGGACTGGAACGAGAGCCCGGTCCCGCCGTCCGGGCAGCCGAGCAGGACCCAGTCCGGCTCGCTGCATTTCACCTCCCAGCCGAGCAGCCGCCGGTAGAAGTCCGCAAGCGCATGGGCATCCGGGCAGTCCAAGACCACCGTCGCCAGCGAAATCTGAGGTCGTCCGGCCATCATCGGTCCACCATTCCCCACTACTCCCCCCTACTCCCCACCACTTCCGTCATTCCCGCCGGCTCCATTGCTTCCACCTCTCGCCCCCCGCGGCTCCGTCCCCCAGGCCGGCACGGCGACTTGCCAGATCTACGCCTCGCCTGCGGACGGCCTGGCTTATTGCCTCAAGGGCTGCCGAGGACGGACGAAGACCGGGGTGCAGCCGCCCAGGGGATATCCCGATCGAGTGATGCATCGAGTCCCTCAAGTCCCCCGTGACCGCTGTCGAGGCTGGGCCGCACCCCCGCTGTCACCTCAGGAAATGCCCTCTGGGTTAGTCACCGGTCCGCTCCTCGGACTCAAGCGGCGTCGCTCCCCGGGGGTGCCCCTGAGCACTCCGTCGAGTTCTGTCGGACCGCGTTGTCAGTGGTGCCCCGTACCGTGGTTTCCGTAACTATCCGAGCTGCTGGCGCTCCTCGGACCCGCTCCGCTCCCGTGACAGCGCACGGGAGCGGAGCACACATCCAGTGGCAGGGCGGCTTTATCGGCGGGGTGCCGGGAGCGGAGGTTCCTGCGGAGCGACGAGGAGTGAGTGGGGTGGGTTCGTGTCGGTCAGGCCCGGGGGCCGGCCGGCAGTTGTCCCGCACAGCGCCTGCTCGATGTGCGCCCTCATGGCGGTGTCTATCGGGCCGCTGGCATCGGGGAGGCCGTTCCCGTCTAGTTTCTGATAGCGCGTCAGATTGAAACCGAGGGACATTTGCCGTTGGCCGTCCGCACTGGACACGGACCAGGTCATGGCACCCAGCACCAGGCCGTTGTGCCCCCAGAAGTCTCCGCAGGGCAGGTGCCATCTGAGCAGGCCAAGTCCATAGCGCAACGTGCTGTTCTCGGTGGGCACCGTGATCTTCATCTGACGCAGCTGGGTTGGGGCAAGCAGTTCACCGCCCAGCAGCGCTCGGTAGAAGCGGTTCAGATCGGCCATGGTCGATACGAGCGACCCCGCAGTGCCAACCCAGGACATGTTGTAGACGCTGAAGTCCCGCGGTGGGTTGAACCCGCCGTGCGCGGCCTCGTACATCTTGGGGTGCGGTCCGGTGAGGTAGGCCGATCGCGGGAAGTAGGTGTGCCGGAGTCCTGCCTTCCGGATGACGTGCTCGGTGACGTACGCCTCCGGCGACTTGCCGGTGACCTTCTGCAGCAGGAGACCCGCGAGCACGAAGTTGGTGTTGGAGTAGTGATGAGCCTGGCCCGGCTTGCCCAATGGCTCCGCCTTCAGCCCCAGCCGGGCCAATTCCCGGGGACCGAATTGGTGGAAGCGGTTGCCTTCGACGCTGTCTCCTGTGGGGAAGATTGCTTCGCCATAGTCACCGATGCCGCTGGTGTGGTTCAGCAGCATCCGTACGGTGATGGTGCTCCCTCGTTCCCCGGGAACGAGGTCGGGCAGATAGCGGCCTATCGGAGCGTCCAGCTCGATGTGCCCCTTGCCGACTTGCTGGAGGACGCCGACCGCGGTGAAGGTTTTGGTGATGCTGCCGATCCGATGCTCCATCTGCGGAGTGGTGGGGCGCCCGGTGTCGACGTCGGCGACTCCCGAAGCGCCCTGCCACGCTGCGGTGCCGTCTCGCACCGCAGAGTAAGCGCCGTACATCCCTGCGTCATGAAAGGCCTTGAGCGTCCTTTCCAGGGCAGCCCGGTCGATGCCGGACCGGTCGCTGGCCCGCGCGGTGGCGGCGTTGCCCGAGAACGTGCTCGGAGAAGCGGCGGCAGAGGCAGCGGTAGGAACCGTCAGCGTGAGTAAGGCGGCGGTGGCGGTCCCGGCCAGCCGCATGCGCCGGCGATGGGTAGGGGCAACGGGCATGGATTCTCCGTCAGTTCAAGGTCTGCAGGCAGTATTAGTTCTTCGCTGTCTCGATTCTCGCGAGTGGACAGCGGCCAGACGTCAGCCTTTGGAACGACCTTGATCACAAGCCCACATGACAAATGTCAGGTTTCCCGAGGCTGGGTCGTGCGCTCCTGTCGAGGGGTGGGCCGCGTGGCGGGCCGGCTCTCGGGGCCCCGGCAAAGCCGCACAGGCAAAGGCCCATCCGGGCAGGAGGCCTCACCTCGGTGTTCTCCTGAGGCGCCGTGGGCGGGAGTGGGCGACGATGGAATGGCCGAGGTGCAGCGGCGCGCTGAGAGCGCCGGGGGGAAGCGTCGCCGGGCGCACCTGCCCAGTTTTATCGGGAGGCCCTGATGGATTACCCGGAATGCTATGAGCTCGTATTTCAAGCCCCCGCGGTGGAGGACGATGTAGTGATCGTCCATCGCACCGAGCGGGCGGGAGCGGGCGGGTATCCGGTCTACGAGGATGAGTCGGGGATCGTACGCGCAGAGATCAGCGACCGGGGCGAGGTCCGCATGCTGGCCAGCGGGGGGCACCAGATGCTCCGCACGCCGATGCTGGCGCGACCCCTCACCCCGTGAGCTTCGGGAGCCCATCCGGCGGCCAGGGCTGCGCATCCATGCACACACTCTGTTGGTATTCGGTTGCGTTGTGTTGAACCTGTAGTGGTGAGAGGTGCCTCGCCTCGGTCGCGGAGGTAGCAGGCCGCCGGGCGTCGCTCCCGTAACCTTCTGAGTTTCGCTCGTTGCGGAGTGTGCGGTGTGCGGTGTGCGGTGTGCGGTGTGCGGTGTGTGCGCTGAGCGGCGGGTCTGTGCTCTGGGTAGCCATGAGTCGAGGAGAAGCAGGAAGCTCTGGGATCGGGTTTGGCCGTCCCGCCGCTCGCGCAGGGGCGCAAGGCAGGTCCCGGTCAGCGTCGTCCGGACTCGTGTGTGGCTTCCGGGCGAATTACTGCCAGGCCGGATTGCAAGTCCACGGTGCTGAGGGGCGGCGCACCGGACTCCGTATCGTCACGGAGGGCAAGCCGGCGTTCCTTCTCTTCCTGGACCTGTTGTTGTGAGGGTCGGAAGAGTTCGTCCCATGCACCGGATGTCGCGCCGCCCCCTCCGAACTTGCGCCGACGCCAGATCACCCACCCGAAGAGCAGCATCCAAAGGGCAGCAACTGCACCTGCGACCGTCAGAAACACCTGGCCTCGCCTCCGTATGCCGGTCCGGTCTTCCAAGAGCTGGAGATCGATGTTCTGGTTGCTGTCGAGAAGTCGGCGGGGCCTTGAGTTCCGTTCCGCCCGGGGTGAACGGATATCAGAGACCGCGTAGATGGCCTCGCTTCTGAGGCGTTCGTCGGGCGTCGGGCCTTGACGCTTTCTCGCTGTCCGCGGTGCTTTCGTTGGCCTCGCCGACCGTGCCGGCTTCCTCTGCCTCGCCGTTCTCGGCTTCACCGTTCTCGCGGTCGCTGTTTTCGGCGGCGTCAGGCTTGGTGGCGCGTTCGGAGTGCGGTGTGGGGGTCGTGGTGTGGCCTTCGAGCACGGCCATGGCGCGTTCGAGTGTCTCACCGGTGACTTGCATCCGGATCCTGGCCAGTCGTTCTAACTCGGTACGCGACACCACGTCAGGGTACCTGCAGTCAGTTCAAACCTCGGCATGACACAAAGATTGGTGGGGTGAGGGAAGTTGGGGGTGGTCATTTCTCCAACCCGGATTTCGGAGGGCTACTGGGATTTAGGTAGCTGTGCGGCTACGGGGCGTCGCTGAGGGCAAGGGCGACGGCTGCTTCGGCATGCAGCCGGGTGGTCGGAAAGACCGGGACCGGGCTGTGCTCCGCCCCGATGAGCAGCTCGATCTCGGTGCAGCCCAGCACGATGCCCTCGGCTCCGGCGGTAATGAGGTCCCTGATGACGGCCATGAACGACTGCCGGGATTCCTCGTGGACGATGCCGAGGCACAGCTCCTCGTAGATCACACGATGGACGGTGTCGCGCCCGGTGGCGTCCGGAACGAGCACGTCCAGCCCGTGGCTTTCCAGCCGGCCGCGGTAGAAATCCTGCTCCATGGTGAAGGCGGTACCCAGCAGCCCAATTTGGCGCAGGCCGCTCGCACGGACGGCGTCGGCCGTGGTGTCGGCGAGGTGTAGTAGCGGGACGGTGACGGCGGCGGCTACTTGGTCGGCGACTTTGTGCATGGTGTTGGTGCAGATCAGCAGCATGTCCGCACCGGCCGACTCCAGAGTCCTGGCGGCGTCGGCGAGTACCTCGCCGGCCTCGTCCCAGCGCCCTTCGACCTGCAGCCGTTCGATCTCTGCGAAATCCACGGAGTAGAGCACGCACCGAGCGGAATGAAGGCCGCCCAGACGCTCACGCGTCAACTGGTTCAGCAGCCGGTAGTACTCCGCCGTGGACTCCCAGCTCATGCCTCCGAGCAGCCCGATTGTCTTCATCGGGCCACCTTTGCACAGGGGGAGGGCTTTTGTGTCACCACCCCCGACAACCACCGTGCTGTGCCGTTGGGTTCTGCCGGGGGGAGCCGGCCAGACCTCCTGGGGATGACCCGTCGACGGAACAATGGATCACTGCATTGGTATGGACATGTTCGCGGTGGTGCTCATAACCTAACGCTGGTCTAGACCGCAGTGCTCTCGCGGTCGTAGTTGCGTTGTTGTAGTCGCTGTCGCTGTCGCTGTCGCTGTCGCTGCCGTCGTCGTGCCGCGTTCGCTGGTGTGGTCTTGTGCCGCCTGATCCACCCGTGCTCCAACGTCCCTCTGCCTGCTCGCCAGTTGATTCATCCGGGCGACCGTTTCAACTGGCGTTCCTGTAAGGCGATCCCCCCACCGTGGCCCCTCCTTGCCAGGAGGTCGGCCCCAGAAGGAGTCACCGCAATGAGGTCACGTATTGCCGCGCTGCTGAGTGCCGCGACCGTAGCCGTGGGCATAGCGCTTGTCGTGCCGACGATGCCTGCGGCTGCCACGACGGGCTGTGTCGACTGTGCCGCGGCCCCGGCCGGTGCCGACGCCCGGGCCGAGGGGTTCGTCGTCAGCGAGGCGCAGTTCAACCAGATGTTCCCGAACCGGAATGCGTTCTACACTTACAGCGGCCTGACCGCGGCCCTCAGCGCCTATCCGGAGTTCGCGAACACCGGGAGCGATACCGTAAAGCGGCAAGAGGCCGCGGCTTTCCTCGCGAACGTCAGTCACGAGACCGGTGGCCTTGTCCATGTGGTCGAGCAGAACACCGGGAACTATCCCCACTACTGCGACGCGAGCCAGCCGTATGGGTGCCCGGCCGGCCAGGCGGCTTACTACGGCCGCGGGCCGATACAGCTCAGCTGGAACTTCAACTACAAGGCGGCGGGCGATGCGCTCGGCATCGACCTGCTGAACAATCCCTACTTGGTGGAGCAGGACGCCGCCGTCGCCTGGAAGACCGCCCTCTGGTACTGGAACACACAGACCGGGCCGGGCACCATGACCCCGCATCATGCGATGGTCAGCGGCGCCGGTTTCGGCGAGACCATCCGCAGCATCAACGGCTCCCTCGAATGCAACGGCGGAAACCCCGGCCAGGTGCAGAGCCGGATCAATAGCTACAAGAGCTTTGTGCAGATCCTGGGGACCACACCTGGCGACAATCTGAGCTGCTGACGGGGAGTGCGGCCGCCGGCCCACAGCGGTCGGGCGTGGGGCCCGCGACCAGGTATCGGCCACCGTGGCTGAGGATGGACTTCTGGGCCACGGACGCGTAGGCCAGGCCGGCCTCCTCGTTGAGCACATCGATGTTGCCGATGACGTAAGCGGGCATGTGATTCCATTCCCCGTTTTCTTGGACACGGCGTGTATTCATCAGCGGTGGGGAGTGCGGTAGGGACTATCGACCACCGCTGGCCCGCTCGGCGGCGCGGGGACCGCGCCGCCGGCGAATGCGCCACGACCCACCGGACAGCTTCTAGCCGTTCCAGCGCACCGGCAGCTGCTCGATTCCCCTGAGCATCCCCGTGCGCCAGGTGAGGTCGTCGAAATCGGCGTCCATGGCGAGGGTGGGGCAGCGTTCCAAGAGGGACCGTAGGGCGACTCGGGCCTCCAGCCGGGCGAGCGGGGCGCCTAGGCAGAAGTGGATGCCGTGGCCGAAGGCGGTGTGTCCGCGAGCGTCGCGGGTGATGTCGAAGTCATCGGCGGCGGCGAAGTGTTCGCGGTCCCGGGAGGCGGAGGCGAGGACGATCGCTACGGTTTTTCCGGCGGGGATCAGTGTGCCGCCGATCTCGACCGGCTCCGCGGTGAAGCGCCAGGTGGCCGTCTCCACCGGGCCGTCGTAGCGCAGCATCTCCTCCACGGCGTTGTCGAGAAGGGAGTA
The DNA here is from genome assembly GCF_028870195.1 of Streptomyces sp. G7(2002). Taxonomy (NCBI): domain Bacteria; kingdom Bacillati; phylum Actinomycetota; class Actinomycetes; order Kitasatosporales; family Streptomycetaceae; genus Streptomyces; species Streptomyces sp. G7(2002). The sequence goes on along the minus strand of NZ_CP102609.1, from coordinate 488,794 downwards.
ATCGGCGCGCAGGGCCGCCAGTTGGGCAGGGTGCTGCAGCAGGGCGCGCACGCCATTGGCCAGGAGACTGACGGTTGTCTCATGGCCGGCGACCAGCAGCAAGAAGGCCGTGCCGACCAGCTCGTCACGGGAGAGCTGGTCGCCGTCCTCGTCGCTGGTGCGGATCAGGGCGCTGAGCAGGCCGTCGCCAGGAGCGTTGCGCATGGTTTCGATGAGGTCGACGAGGTAACCGGACATCGCCACGACCGCCTCCTGCGCCGCCTGCTCGCTGGTCGGCGCGACGATCTCGTTCGACCAGGCACGGAAGGCCTCCCGGTCCATGTCGGGGACGCCGAGCAGTTCGCAGATGACGGTCATGGGCAGCGGGAAGGCGAGCGCCTCCACCAGGTCGGCACGGCCCTCCGGGGCGGCCAGCATCGTGTCCAGCAGCTCGTCGGTGATCTGCTGCACCCGTGGCCGGAGTGCCTGGACGCGGCGGGCCGTGAATTCTTTGGCCACCAGCTTCCGCAGCCGGGTGTGGTGGGGCGGGTCCGCATCCAGCATGTTCGTCCACAGGGCCGACTCTTCGCCTGCGTCACTCTGCAGCCCGGCTGCGCGCCAGTTCTTGTTGAGGCGAGGGTCGCTGAGCGCGGCTCTGACCGCCTGGTGCCCGACGACCAGCCATGCCTCTGGAGCGTAGGGGAGACGTACCCGGTGTACGGGCCCCTGGGCGCGCAGCTTGGCGTAGTACGGGTAAGGATCCGCGGTGAAGTCCTTGCCGTAGGCCTCCAGATCGACAATGTCCGCCATGCGTTGCCCGTCCCCTCTCGATGATCCCCGATGATGCACGAAGCCCGGCACCGGTCAGACCGTACGCAGGGGTTCCCGACGTCAACATCGGCCCAACGGAGGAGCCGCAGCGGTCCATGTCCTCCCTCCGCAGTGCTTCGGCTGTCGTTCTGACGTCCAGCTGAGCTCAGTGGGATGCGGCCCGGCCCGCGGAGGGGGGTGCGGCGGCGGGCGGCCGGATGCGACTGCCGCCGCGCCGGGGGCGGGCCGCCGCGTCGGCCGTCAGCAGCGGGCGTGGGCGGTGATGTCCGCGCTGAATTCGTCGATCATGGCGGGGGTGACGGTCGGCCGGCACTGGGCGAGGGCGGCGAGATAGTCGTCGGTGCTCGCCCCGAGCCGTCCGTGCGCGCCCGCGCCGACGCCGATCGCCTCCAGGTCCCGCTCGAAAGACGCCTGGGCGGCCACCCGGGCGGCGTGCTCGATATCGGCCGGGGTGAACAGCTCGCTGGCCGCCACCAGCGCCGCCACATCCACATCGGCCCGGCCGTCCGTGTACCGGGACCAGATCGCCGACCGGGCCGCAGCGTCCGGCGTACCGATCGGGATCAGGTAGTCGAACCGGCCGGGCCGCAGGAAGGCCGGATCGAGCGAACGGAGGGAGTTGGTCGCGCACACCAGCAGCCGCTCGTCCCGCTCCCGGAAGCCGGGGATCAGTTTGAGCAGCTCATTCGTCACCCCGTGCAGCCCGCCCGGCTGTGCCGGCTCATGGCGTACCGGAGCGATCTCCTCGACCTCGTCGATGAAGACGAGGACCCGCTCCAGCTCCGCGATCCGGGCGAACGCGCTGCGCAGTGCCGCCGCCAGATTGCCCTCGTCGGCCAGCCGGGAAGGAAGCAGCTCGACGAACGGCCAGCCGAGCCTGGCTGCGATCCCGCGGGCGAAAGTGGTCTTCCCGGTCCCCGGCGGACCGAACAGGGCGATGGCCCGCGGCGGCCGCACCCCGTGCCGGGCGGCTCGCTCCGGCTCCGCCAACGGCAGCACGACCCGCCTCTCGATGAGGTCCTTCTCCGCTTCCATGCCGGCGACCTTGGCCCACAGATCAGTGGGCAGGAACCGTCCCCCGAGGTCCTCCAGGAGGCTGGCCGCAGGCCCGTGGTGCGGCTCGACCTTCTCGAAGTAGGCCACCGCGGGCTGCCGCGTATAGCCCGCGTTGAGCAGTCCCTCCCCGAGCAGGTCCTCCTCGGGAAGCACATAGGCGATCCGGCTCACCCGGGCGGCGATCAGCCGCCGCTCCAGTTCCACCAGCAGCGCACTCGCCAGCCCCCGGCCACGCCAGGCCGAGGAGATCGCGATCCGCATCACCCAGCCCCGCTCACCCGCCACACATGCGAGTGCCGCCCCGATGGGGGCGCCTTGGTGGACGGCCACCACAGCGGGCTGCCGAGAAGTCAGCGCACCGATGCACTCGGCGAGCGAGAAGACGGACTCCTGCCCGAGCTCGGCCGTGGAGTCGATCAGGTGGACCACTTCGGCGAGATCGCTCTCGCGGTAGTCGTGGATGAGCCAGTTCACCGGTACCGCCCCTCATTGGTGATGGTGGTGCTGTGGTGGCAGTGAGGCTAGGGGCGGCCGGGGAACGGGGCCTGCTCCATCGTGAACAATCCGGGGCGCGGAACGCTACGGTCCGTATGTAGCCAGATGCGGCCGGCGCCGGGGGCGGGGCGCCGCCGAGGTCGAGCCGCCGCCGGGGCCGGGCCGCGGCCGAGGTCGGGCCGCGGTACACGCTTGCGGCATCGCCTGCCCTTGCCCTCCCACAGGGGATGGCGGGTGGTCCGCTGCGGTCGCCATTCGTGTCCCGCCCGTCGGCTGCCGCTCGTCGCCTGCCGCCCGTTGCCCGTCGGCTGTCGTTTATTGCTTGCCGCTTGCCGCTTGCCGCTTGCCGCCTGCCGCCCGCCGCGCGGGGCGTCCGGTCAGCCCGCGCTCGCGCCTCTGACCGGCAGGAATCCACTGGCTGGCGTGGCTCGCCCGATGGCATGCTGTCCGGCGTGAACGGACCCGAGATCCACTTCAGCTTCGACCCTGTACTGCACCTTTTCGTCGGTTCGGCGCACAGCACTGCCTGTACGCCCGTGGTCACCGATGGGGCATCGACGCTCGGCCATGTCGTCGAGTCGCTCGGTGTCCCGCTCACCGAGGTCGGCCGGCTTGTCGTGGACGGCGCCGAGGTTCCCGTCTCCCATGTCCCGCAGGCGGGCGAGAGTATCGAGGTGCGCGCCATCGAGCGTCCGCAGCGCCTTCCCGGTGCGCCGCTGAGGTTCCTGCTCGACGTACACCTCGGCACCCTGGCGCGCAGGTTGCGGCTGCTCGGCGTGGACGCGGCGTACACGAACGAGGATCCCGGCGACGCGGCACTGGCTGCGCTCTCGGCGAAGGAACAACGGGTACTGCTCTCCCGGGACCGCGGGCTGCTGCGACGGCGGGAGATCTGGGCGGGCGCGTTCATCTACAGCGACCGGCCCGACGACCAACTCCGGGACGTGCTGGGGCGCTTCGCTCCCACCCTCGCGCCGTGGACGCGCTGCACCGCGTGCAACGGCCCGCTCATGGACGCCGACAAGGACTCCGTCCGTGAGCATCTTGAGCACGGCACGCAGCGTACGTATGACGTCTTCGCCCAGTGCTCGGCATGCGGCCGCGTCTACTGGCGAGGGGCGCACCACGCCCGGCTGGAGGCGATCGTCGAAGAGGCGCTCCGGGACAGTGCCACCTGAGAGGCGGGGCAGACCGCTCCGCGATGTTTCACAGGAAGCTCCGGGACGGCCTGTCGGCTGAGCCCGTCGGGCGTATGAATTCCGCAATCCGGGTGAGGGGCGGTTCTCGTATGGGCGTACACGCGGTGGTACAAGCGGCTGTACACGCGGCGCCGTACACGCGGCCGCTCCTTCCCTATGAACAGGAGACTTCCCGGTTCGGCGGGAGGAGCTTCCCCTGATCAGTGAGCTCGCGGGGGTGAGGGAGGGGGCCCCGTCCCGGAGGCCGGCACCCCGGGCCCGGCAGTCGCGTCCGAGTGCGGGCCGGGCGCTGCTCGCCGCACCGGGCGCTGGCCGCCATATCGGTGCGCTGCTCACCATGCCGGTGTGCTGCCCGCCATGTCTGGCGCTGCCTGCCCTGCGCCAGACGCCCGTCAACACACGGCCCCGCGCCGCCACTTCGCCGATGTCGATCAGCATTGCCGTGCGCGGAGGCAGGAGATGGCTGCCCGTCCCGGACCGATTCTGCTTGCGTATCGGCGAATGAACGGGCCTTTTCCGTCGGGGAGTTCGTTCGTGCGGGTGCCGCGTCTGCGGAGGCGTCCCAGTTCCGTTTGCCCGGGAAGCGGCATCCGCGCGAGGGCGGTCCATGGGCCGGGTCTCGTCGGTGCGCGCTCACGGAGCCGTTGCCGTTGCCGACGGCGCCGGCGGCCTTGCGGGCCTGGGGGCCTGGGGGCCGTGGCCCCGCCGAGCCGGCCGTGGGCTGGTGTCCGGTCGACGGTCCGGGGGTGTTGACGTCCGTGCGCGTCACCCCCGCGGTGAAGCTGTTCAGTCCGTCAGGAACCGTCGGCGTGTCGCGAAAGGGCCTCGTTCGCCGCGCTCGGCGAGCGATGACTGGACCGCCTCGGAGGGCCGTCGGAGCGCCTCTAGCCCACTCGTTTCGCGACACGCCGACGACGCGCGCCGTCCAATGGGTGAATCCGCTGCCTTCCGCCACCCGAAGAGCCCATGGCGTACCTCGAATGCGACGTTCTCCGGTGGTGCGCGGTCGCAATCCGGCTGACGGTGATCACGTCGCCACTGCGATCCGATGAGCCGACAAAGAGTCAGCCTTCGCAGTCGCGCCGAAAGGAACATGTCCCCATGCGCACTGCTCGCACCCTGTTCGCCTCAGCCGCCATTACGGCGGTGCTTGCAATCTCTGCTCCCGCTGCGAACGCCATGATCACGGAGGACATTGCGTCGGACAGCGCTTCCTCCAGCAACCAGAAGCAGGCCGCGACCGGCGACGACCATGACCGTGACCACGGTCGGGACCGCGACCGCGACCGCGACCGTGACCGTGACCGCCGGCGTGACCACTGCCGTGACGGCCGCGATGGCCGCGATGGCCGTGACGGCCGTGACGGCCGGGGCAACGGTCGGGACCGTGACCGTAACGGGCGCGACGGCCGTGACGGCCGTGACGGCCGCGATGGCCGCGATGGCCGTGACGGCCGGGGCAACGGTCGTGACCACGGGCATGGCTACGGACGTGACCACTGCCGTGACGACCACAGGCCGAGCGGTGGCATGCACACCGGTGGCGGTGCCATGGCCAAGGCCGTGCTCGCTGACTGGGACCAGAGCAGCGGCTACGGCGACGACCACGACAAGCACGGGCGTGGCGACCGTGACCACGGGCGTGGCGACCGCGACCGCGACCACGGCCGCGGCGGCTACGGCGACCGTGACCACGGCCGCGACCACGGCCGCGGTGGCTACGGCGACCACGACCGCGACGGCGGCTACGGCGACCACCGCAAGCCGCACGGCGGCATCCACACCGGTGGTGGCGGTCTGGCGACCGGCGGCGGGATGGCCGCGGGTTCCGTGCTGATGCTCGGCGGTCTCGGCGCCGGTGCGTACATGCTGCGTCGTCGCAACGCCTCGGGTACCGCGGCTGCCTGATCAGGCACCCGCACGGAGACCGAAGCGCTGTCGCGGCCACCGTTCCACGTGGACGGTGGCCGCGGCGATTGCGTTACCGATGCCCCCCTCACGCCCGCGACGCCTCGTTCATGAAAGGCACCCTCACATGACCGCCCCGCAGTCGCCCCAGCCGAATTCGAATCCCTCCCGGACCGCCCCCGCGTCCCGCCCCGTCGGCCGCGGTCTGCTGTGGTCTGCGGGAGCGTTTCTGCTGGGCTCACTCCTCGTCTACAACTCCGTGGACACCTCTGCAGACCCCAAGCCGCTGGCCCACCCCGCCGTGGCCCAGTCCGCCACACCGCGGGGCTCCGCCGCTACGGCGGTCCCCGATCTGGCGCTGCCCCGTTCCGCACCGAAGCGAGTGTCGATTCCGGCGATCGCCGTCGACGCGCCCTTCACCCCGCTGACCATCGGCCCGACCGGAGCGCTCAACGCGCCGCCCGCGGGGGACAAGAACCTCGTCGGCTGGTACAAGGACGGTGCGGCGCCGGGCGAGCGTGGATCGGCGATCATCGCCGGTCACGTGGACACCAAGACCGGACCGGCGGTGTTCCTGCAACTGGAATCGCTCAAGACCGGCGCCACGATCAACATCACCCGTGAAGACGGCATCATCGCCACCTTCAAGGTCGACTCCGTCGAGACCTTCAACAAGGCGAGATTCCCCAATGACAGGGTCTACGCCGACGCCCCCACCGCGCAGCTCCGCGTGATCACCTGCGGTGGCGCATACGACAGGAAGGTCAAGGACTACGTCGACAACGTGGTGGTGTTCGCCCACCTCGCCTCGTTCAGACAGACCTGAGCGGGCTCCCTTCGCACTGCGGAGAGCACCCCGGTATCTCAGGACAAGCCCAGGCCGCCGCCCTGCCGCCGGCCTGGGCTTTGTCATGGGTGGGGGCGGGAGCGGAGCACGGGCCCCGGCGTGAATTCCCGGGCAGCCGACCCGACTTCGGCACCTTCGTCGGTGACGCGCTCGGCTCCGGACCGGTGGTCACGGAGAGCTCACCCGGGCGGCGCATTCGCGCCGGACCTATCCCCGTACGCTCCCGTCCCAGCGCCAAGTGGTGCGCCGAGGGTGCCCCGGCAGCTCGGCGCGTCCGGTGGCCCACAGAAGGGTGGGCCAGGGATCGGCGTCCTGCGGGACGTCCGGAAACAGCCGGGCGAGCACCCGGGCACACAGGTCGGCGGGCGGGTTCCAGGCGAGTCCGAGGCCCTCCGCCAGATCGTGCGTGTGCACCAGGGTTTCCACGGCTCCCATAGCGGCGAAGCCCTCCGGGTCCGACACCCCGAACACATGGTGCGCGCGCACCTCCGGCGGTGTCGTACGCACCATCGCCACCAGCAGCGCGCCACTCGCCTCCAGCACCTGCAGCAGCCCCGCGGGCCCCGCCGCACGGTCCGCATGCACGGCGTTCGCCGGGCCGCCGGGCCGACGGCTCTCCCACACGAAGGGCACATTGCCCTCCAACGGCGGCCTTCTGGGGCCCAGCTGCACGGCGTAGGCGAAGAGATCGTCGCTGAGGTGCTCGACGGTCTCCCAGCAGTCCCACTCCAGCGAACCGGCCCTGCCGTCCCACACTGTCGGCGGGGCCTGGCGCAGTACGGAAACGGCGAGCTGCACGGCACGGTCCAGATCGTCCGCGGTGACGGCGGACGGGGGGAGCGCGGCTTCGGGTGAAAGAGATGTTGACCGGGACATGGTGGGACCGTACCGCGCAGGAGCGGATGGCGGCGCCGCCGGGGACTGCGGGTGCTCAGGACCGGGATCTGACGGACTATCGTGGGCCCATGTCCGCCCCAGAACTGATCCGTATCGTCTCCCGCGACTCGCCCATGGCTCTGGCCCAGGTGGAGCGCGTCCGCGCCGAACTCGGCGCGCTGCACCCCGGTATCGCCACGGAGGTCATCCCGGTCAAGACCACCGGCGACCGCTGGATGGGTGCCCTCTCCCAGGTCGAGGGGAAGGGGGCGTTCACCAAGGAGGTCGACGCGGCCCTCCTGGCCGGTGAGGCGGACCTCGCGGTCCACTGCGTCAAGGACATCCCCGGCGACCGTCCGCTGCCCGCCGGCACGACCTTCGCCGCCTTCCTGGAGCGCGATGACGTCCGTGACGCGCTGATCCACCCAGACGGGCTCACCCTCGACGAACTCCCCGAAGGGACCCGGATCGGCACCTCGTCGGTCCGTCGGATCGCGCAGCTCGCCGCCTCCCATCCGCATCTGCAGTGTGTGCCGATGCGCGGCAACGCCAACCGCCGCATGGAGAAGCTCGCAGCCGGCGAGGCGGACGCACTGCTGCTGGCCGTCTCCGGGCTCGAGCGCATCGGCCGCACGGACGTGATCACCCAGATCCTGTCCGTGGACGAGATGTGCCCGCCCATCGGCGCGGGCGTGCTGGCCCTTCAGTGCCGCGAGGGCGACACCGAGACCATCGACGCCGTCAGCGGTCTGGGACACCCCCGGACGTTCCAGGAGACGACCGCCGAACGCATGCTGCTGCACGTCCTGCAGGGCCACTGCAACAGCCCGATCGCCGGCTACGCCAAGACGGACCGCCGCGGTGAACTGTCCCTGCGGGCCTGTGTCTTCACCCCGGACGGCAAGACGGTCCTCAACGCGCACGAATGGGCCGGCCCGCTCACCCCGGAGACTCTCGGCACCTCTGTGGCCGTCGCCCTTCTGCGCCAAGGCGCACGCGAACTGATCGACGGCATCGCGCACTGATTGACGGCGTCGGGCACTGATTGACGGCGTCGCGCGCTGAGGCCCGTGTCCCCGGATGATGGGGGTGGCTTTGGCCGACGGCTGTCACGCTGCTCTCCGGGGCGGGCCCCGGGGACGTCGGCGTAACGGCGTTGCTCAGCGACCCCCTGGCGGCCCCGACGCGCCGACCGCCTCACGGAGGGCCCGTCGGCAGGCCTGAATGGCGGGGTGCCGGCCGCGGCCCCGGCGGATCGCGGTGAACAGTCTGCGGGCCTGCCGGCCGTGCGGGAGCTGCTGGAGGGGGACGGTCGCCGGGCGGCCGTCCCAAACGAGGTCCGGGAGCAGAGCAGCGGCGTGGCCCTGTTCGACGAGCCGTAGATGCAGCAGCAGGTCCGTGGACTCGAACCGGACATCGGGCTCGAAGCCCGCGCTGCGGCACAGCGTCAAGGCCCAGTGCCGGGCGGCGGTGCCCTCGGGTTCCAGGACCCAGGGGTGCCCGGACAGCGCGCGCAGCCGCGCTGTGGGCCCGGCGGCGTCCGCAGTCTCCGCCGCGCCACCGTCACCCGTCGGATGCGGGTGAGCCAGCCGCAGCGCGTCGTGACACAGATCTTCCTGCTCCAGCTCGGCCGGCCGGGGATTCGGGCTCCCCGGGTACTCCTCGGCGATGACCAGATCGAAGTCGCGGGCCAGCAGCCCCGGCAGCGCCCGTTCCGGCTCCATCTGTGTGACATGCACCCGCAGCCGGGGGTGGGAAGTACGCAGCAGCGTGAGCGCCGGCGGTACCAGGGCGAGGGCCGCGGTCTGGAAGGACGCGACGCGCAGAGTGCCGGTGAGATCGGTGAGAGAGGTGGCTATCTCCGCCTCGGCGCGCTCCAGCCGTGCGAGCACCGCTTCGGTGTGGGTGACCAGAATCTCCGCCTGCTGGGTCAGTCGCACCCGCCGTCCGACCGGCTCCAGCAGTGGCACACCGACCTCCGTCTCCAGCTGCGACAGCTGCTGCGAGACGGAGGACGGGCTGTACGAGAGGGCGGCCGCGACTGCGGCGAGCGTGCCGCGGTGCTTGAGTTCGCGCAGCAGGCGGAGACGGTGGAGGTCGAACATCGGTGGGTCTGGTCCCCCGGATCGGTCAGCTTTCCTGACGAATATAGATGGGAAACATTTGCTGGACCGAGTGATGGCAGGGGCCGCACGCTGCTGAGGTGACTGAAACTCTTACTTCCCTCCCCGCACCTGCATGGTTCGCGCACCCCGGCGCCCGTACCTGGACCTGCCCGCCCGCCCCTTCCGAGGTACACGGCTTCCACGCTTCGCTCCCCGGCTACGCCCCCACTCCGCTCACCGAACTCCCTTCTCTGGCTGAGGAGTTGAAAGTCGGTCGGGTCTTCGTCAAGGACGAGTCGTGCCGTCTGGGCCTGCCCGCGTTCAAGGCGCTGGGGGCGTCCTGGGCCGTCCACCGGACTCTCGCCGAACGGTCGGGTCTCGCGGAACGGGAGGGTCTCGCCGAACGGTCGGGAATCGCGGAACGGTTGGGAATCGCCGATCGGGCGGGCAGCCAGGAAGCCGGCGGTCCGGTCACGCTCGTCACCGCCACCGACGGCAATCACGGCCGAGCCGTGGCCCGTATGGCCCGCCTGCTCGGGCAGCGCGCCCACGTCTTCGTCCCGGAGGGCGTCCACCCGGCCGCCACGGCAGCCATCGCCGCCGAGGAGGCGCGGGTTACCGAAGTCGCCGGAAACTACGACGAGGCGGTACGGCAAGCGGCCGATGTGGTCGCCGCCACCCCGGCCGCGGTCCTCATCCAGGACACCGCCTGGCCCGGCTACGAGCGGATTCCGGGTTGGATCGTCGAGGGCTACGCGACCCTGTTCGCCGAAATCGATACCCAACTGGCCGCCGTGGACGCCGGATTGCCCGATCTCGTCGCCGTGCCGGTGGGCGTGGGCTCACTCGCCCAGGCCGCCGTCACCCACTACCGAAGCCGCCCCGCCGGTGCGGCGGCCCTGCTGTCGGTCGAGCCCGACAGCGCAGCCGGCGTCCTGGCGAGCCTCACCCGGCAGGCACCGGTCACCGTGACGACCGGCGTGACCACCATGACCGGCTTGAACTGCGGTACCCCCTCGACCCTCGCCTGGCCCTACCTCCGTGACGGCCTCGATGCCGCCATCGCCGTCACCGACGCCGACAGCGCCCGCGCCGCCGATGACCTCGCCGCCCTCGGCGTCCCCTCCGGCCCCTGCGGCGCCGCCTCGCTCGCCGGCGTCCGCGCCGCCCTCACCGGCGACGGCGCCGCCGCCCGCCGCACCGCCCTGGCCCTCGGCCCCGACTCGACCCTCGTCCTGCTCAGCACCGAAGGCACCGCCGCCAACCCGCACCACATGGCGAATCCGTCATGACCGACGCCGAACTGATCACCGTCAACGGCGACCGCCTGTGGCAGCCGTGGCGGACGTGGCAGCTGTGGCAGCCATGGCAGTCGTGCCAGCTGTGGCAGCCGTCCGGGTAAGACCTCGCCGAGATCGGTGCGAGCGAGGACCGGCGCACCGGTCTGCGTATACGGGGGGAAGTGCTGGCGACGACGCTGCTGCGCCTTGCTGACCAGGGGTGACCGCTGGGGTACCGGCGCCGGGCCGGCCGTTGGGGTACCAGCGCCGGGCCGGCCGTTGGGGTGGGATGTCCCTGTCCCGCCCCAACGGCCGCCCCCGGCTCAGTCCTTCAGTCGCTTGATGGCCGGTACGAGGTCACCCTCTTCCGCTATACCGGCGGCCCAGAGAGCGGCGCTTCCGGGCACCGTAGTGAAGCTCCGCACGACGAGGCCCGGCGCGGTGGCCGTGTCCCACCGGTTCTTCTGCTCGTTCCACCGCAGGGCCGTGGGCGCGGCGCCCTTGCCGCCCAGGGCCCAGACTTCGCCGTTTCCCGCCTTGCCGACGGCGCGCAGTCTGCCGTCCGCGACGTTCGGCGTCTTCGCCACGGTCCAGGTCTTGCCGTTCCCATGCAGGGCGAAGGGCCGTTCCTCACCGCCGGACGTACTGCCGCCCACCGCCCAGATGTCGTCAGCGGCGAACGCGGTGACCCCGCCGAGCCAGTTGTGGGATCCCTGCGGGCCGGGAGCGGTGACACGCTGCCAACGGGTGCCGTCCCAATGCAGCAGCAGCGCCGTCTGCGGTGACTTCTCGTCGACGGCGTATGCGGCGCCGACCGCCCAGATATCGTCCGGGGCGACGGCCGTGATGCTGCTGAGTTCACCCTTGCCGACATCGGGAAGTGTCTGCCGATGCCAGCTCTTGCCGTCCCACGACTGGATGGCCGGGACGCCGTCCTTGACCGACCGGTTCATCGCCCGGCCCGCTGTCCATGCCTTTCCGTCGGATGTCGTCGTCACGGCGTCGGGGACGACTCTGCCGGCCGGGTCGCGGTCCAGCTGGTGGGTGGTCCAGGTGGTCCCGTCCCAGTGCACCGAAGCGCTGCCCACCGTCCAGATATCGGTGGCCGAACGGACGGCGAGGGCCTGCGGAAAGCTGTTCTCCGGCAGCGTGGACTCCTGCTTCCACGACGTCCCGTCCCAGCGCAGCGCGACAGCCTCGACAGCGGTGGCACTCTTCAGCCGATAGCCCACGGCCCAGGCCTGCTGGTCGCTCAGCGCTGCTATCGCGGTCAGATCACCCTTCTGCACGGGCACCGGCGTCGCCTGCCACCGGTCCGCGCGTGACGCGCGTGACGCGGCGGATGCGGGGGAGGTGCCGGAGGCAGGGGAGAGGGTGGTTGCGGCGGAGGCGGCCGGTTCACCGTTCAGGCCGGCCAGGGCCAGTGTCCCGGTGACCAGGGTGGCGGCAAGTGCCGCCAGCAGGGGCACCCGGCCGCGACGCCGCCCGGGCGGGGAGCTACTCGTTGACATACGAAGTTCCTTGTCTGGTGGAGGGGTGGATCCGGGGGGGAGGTGGAACGCCCGCCGTCTAGACCGTGGTGGTGATGACGAAGTCGAAGGTGCCGGTGTAGAGGCCGGCCGCCGGGCCGGTGAGCCCGATGGTGCAGGCGCGGTTGAGCAGCCGGTCGGCGGCGTTGAGGGCCGCGAAGTCCCGGCCGTACGCCCGGGTGTTGTCGGGGAAATACAGCTGGGTGACGAGTACGGGTCCACCGGAGATCTGCAGCTGGGTGTGGATATGCGGTGCCCGTTGGCCCCAACGGCCCCAGTAGTCACGGGGGATGATGGTCCGGAGCAGGTAGGCGCCTCTGCTGTCCGTGTACTGGTGACCGCGGAGCGAGAAGCCCGAAGTGTCGTAGTCGCCGTTCTGATCGCACTGCCAGAACTCGATGAGCGTGTCGGGCAGCGGCTTGCAGGCGGTGTCGTACACGACTCCGCGGAGGTCGAGCCGTACCCCGCGAATGGCCGGCGTGATCAGATCACCCCGAGCGGGGGAGTGGGGCTTGAACAGTGGGCCCTCGATGGCTGCCGGGGTTTCCTGCCCCGAGCAGGCCGGGGTGACGGCGAGCGGGAGGGTCGCGCGGCGGGCCGGCGATGACCGGCTCGGCTCCGCCGCCTCGGCCGCCGGGCCGGCCGAGGCGGCCACGCTCGCCCCGAGGGCCACGGAGGTCACCCCTGCGGAGGTGGACCTGAGGAAGGACCTCCTCGAACTTCCCTGTGCGCCGTCTGCCTGTGGGGGCGGCTGCGGGCCGGTCGCAGCCCCGGGGCTCGTATCGTCGGCGTACCGCATCGGATCTCCTTGCCGGAAGGAACTCGTGGACGGGCACCCGACGGGAAGGTCCGGACGTTGACGGCCGAGGTCAGCGGTGGTGGTGTTCGGCTGACGGTGGCCGGCCTCGGGGAGGACCTTGTGGGGGCCCTATGGCGGCCACCTTTGTGACGGGCCGTCCGTGGGATGGCCGTCTGTGGGATGGCCGGGGGGCATCCGTGGGATCGCCGTCCGTCGGGTGCGTTCTCCCGGACAGCCTCCGGTGTGGTGCCGGTCCCCACACCGGTCAGATGTCGGGTGAGTTGCGATCGTGACGAAACCTCGGGTGGGGGCTCGGTCCCAGCTAGGTGCTGTTCGGGTTCGGGTCCAGGTGGAGTTAAGCGTTTCCCGTTTGGTTGGTTTGACCGCCTGTTAGCGTGCGCGGATGGAAGATCTGGGACCCGTGGCCTGGCCGCCTGAGCCGATCAGGACCGATCGGCTCGTGCTCCGTGAGCCCGAGCCCCGGGACCGTGCGGCGTTCATCGAGCTGCTCGCCTCGCCAGAGGTGCACACCTACCTCGGCGGTCCCCGGCCGCGTGACGAGCTCGAGCGCGAGATGCCCGGGGCGCCCGAGCGGTGGCCCGGGAGCTTCGTCGTTGATCTCGACGGGTCGATGATCGGCCAGATTTTGCTCAGGAGAGCAACGGGGAACCGTCGCCCGGCTGCCGAGGGGAAGGCCGATCTCGGCTACCTGTTCCTGCCGCGGGCGTGGGGATTCGGGTACGCCGCCGAGGCGTGCGCGGCGGCACTCGGCTGGCTCGCCGGCGCGCTTCCCGGTGAGCCGGTGGTGCTCACCACCCAGACCGCCAACGCCGGCTCGATGCGTTTCGCGGCGAAGCTGGGGTTCACTGAGGTAGAGCGGTTCGAGGCCTGGGGCGCCGAGCAGTGGCTCGGTATGTGGTCCCCGGTCACGCCGTCCAGTTGAGTTCGCGACGGAACCGCCGGGGAGTAGCCGCCCATCCACGCGCGAGCGGCCTGCAACCGCGACTTGCCCGCAAGGCTCCCGAGAGCTACGAGGCCGGACTCCGCCTTCGCGGCTCGAGGACGCCGACGTACGAGGAGGCGTGGTGCGAGGTCCGTCATGCGGCGGCCGGGCGGACTCCGGTTTGACGGGGCGCCGTGGCCCACGTCCGTTCAGACATCCGTATGGAGACCCGGCTCGGGTCCGGCGACCCGCCCCGTGACCCGGACGGCGATCTGCGTACGGGACCTGACCCCCAACTTGTCCCGGACCCGGTCGAGATGGCCGGCCACGGTGCTCTTGGCGAGGCCCAAGTGGGAGGCGATCTGCTGATTGGTCATGCCCTCGGCGACCAGCTCCGCGACCGCTGACTCCCGCCCCGTCAGCGGCGGTTGACCGACTGCGTCGACCCGGCCGGAACCCGCCGTCTGAACACATTCCTGTCCCACGGAACGGACCTGGGTGCCGCGCAGCGCATACGCGACCAGCCGAGCCCCGCGCAGTCGCCGGCCGGCGGCCATCGCCGCACTGACTCCGGAAGGATGAACCCGCTCCCGGACCCGCGCCACCACCGCTTCCACCTGCCCCCACCAGTGCGCTTCCGGCTCCGTGTCGATCCGCCGGCGCATCGCGGCGGCCGCCGCGTAGAGCCGCAACGATCGCTGCAGGTCCCCCCGCTCGGCCGCCACGATGACCAGCCCTTCCAGCGGATAGAGCCCATGAAAGCTCTCGCCGGGCGGCGACTTGAGCAGCACCTCGGCGAACTTCCGCTCGGCGGCATCCACATCGCCCAGCGCCAATCGGATCGCCCCTGCGGTGTGCAGGGCAGCCGTCACCTGGCCCGGCGGGGCGTTCGTTTCCAACTCGGGAAGGCACTCCTGCATCAGCTGCTCGGCCTCCGCGGCCCGGCCCGCCTGGAGCAGCGCCCACGCCAGATGGTGCCGGCAGAGCGCGAGATCCAGCGGACAACCGAGCGTACGGACCACATCGAGGCATTCGGCGAAGACGGCGACGGCATCGGAGAACTCGCCCCGGCACAGCCGAGCGGCCGCCAGTGCGTCCAAGGCGTTGGCCAGCCTTCCGGGATGCCGCCCCGTGCGCCCGGCGGCAACGGCCTCCTGGGCGAAGGCGAGGGCCGCGGCATGGTCGTCCTGCAGACAGGCCGACCGTGCGGCCAGCGCCAACGCGGCACTGCGGTCTTCGGGCCCCCGCACCCGCTCCAGCACCCCCGACAGCAGCGTGCGTGCAGCTGTCAATTGCTCCTGCTGGTACTGCAGCCGGGCCAGCGCGACCGCGAGCGGGACGTGCCGGTGGTCCGAACGGGCGGCGGAGTGGGCGACGGCCGCCGCGAGGTTCTCCTGCTCCCGGGCGAGGGGCCCCTCGACGGTGTCGAGGAACACCCCTGGTGTGGCGGCTCCCGCGGCCTTCCCGGCCAGCCAGTCCAGCGCCCGGTTCCAGGTGTCGGACAGCTCACCGGCTTCCGCGAGCCGGTCCATCCCATAGGCCCGGATCGCGCTCAACTGCCGGTACCTCGCCGTGCCTTGCGGCTCATCCCCTCGTACCCGCACGATCAGGGATTTCGCCTCCAGCGCGCAGACCACGCGCAGGACTTGCTCCGGGCGCACGAGGATGGGCGGCTCCTGGCCGACGTGCTCCCCGCGGTGCACGTCCTCCTCACGGTGCGCGCCGTCCTCGCAGTGGACGTCATCTCCGTGGTGCACGCCGTCCCAGCGATGCACGCCGTCCCCGCGGCCGGTGCCACCCCCGTGAGCGCCGCCCTCCCCACGGATCTCTCCGCTTACGGCGCGCTCTCCGTCCCCGCGCACGTCCCCGTCCCCGTTTCGGTCCCGGCCCCAGTCCCGGTCACGGTCCCAGTCCCAGTCCCGGCCCGGGTCTCGGCCCCGTTCGTCGTCTCCCCCTCCGTTGGCGCAGACCTCGGCGGCACCCTCCGCGTCGAAGCCGCCTCCGAGGACCGACAGCCGCCGGAATACGACTCTCTCCAACGGATCCAGCAAGCGATGGCTCCAGTCGATCGCGGCCCCCAACTCGCGATGGCGCCCCGGCCCGGTCCGGCTGCCCTCGGTCAGCAGGGACAGCTGGTCGTCCAGCCCGTGCAGAATGCCGGGCAGAGAGAGGGAGCCCACCCTGCCCGCCGCCAGTTCGATGGCCAGCGGCAGCCCGTCCAGCCGTCGGCAGATCTCGGCCACCGTACGGGCCTCGCCGGACCCGAGCTCGAACGCCGCGTCGCTCGTCCGGGCGCGCGCCAGGAACAGCCTGGCTGCCTCGGACCGCAGCAGCGCAGCGGTGTCGTGCTCCTCGCCGGCGGGCGACAGCGACAACTCGCCGACGCGGAAGACGACCTCGCCCGGGACCCGCAGCGGCTCCCGGCTGGTGGCGAGAAGCCGCAGTCGGGGGCAGCGCGCGAGCAGCGTCGCGGCCAGCCGCGCGCAGGCTTCGGCCAGGTGCTCGCAATTGTCCAGCACGATCAGCGTCGTGCGTGTGCCCAGCGCATGGACCAGTGCCTCGATCCCGGCCCGGCCCCCGCGCTCCCGTACCCCGAGGGCGGCGGCAAGAGCCTGCGGCAGCAGCTCACCGTCTTGCAGTGAGTCGAGGGCCACCCACTGTGCGCGGCCCGTCCGGCCCCCGCGCACACGGCCCGCGAGCTCCAGTGCCAGACGTGTCTTGCCCACTCCGCCGGGGCCGGTCAGGGTCAGCAGCCGGGAGGATCTCAGCAGCGTATGTAACCGCGACAGCTCTCGTTCGCGGCCGACGAACGCGTCGAGCGCCGGCGGCAGTCCGCGACCCGGCAATTCCGCAGGTGAGGGGGCAGTACGCTCCGCGCGCTGCCGGAACGCGCGTTGCCGACAGGCGCCGGAGCAGTACCGCGCGGGCCGCCCGCCGGCGGTCTTGCCGCCTCTTGCGGCCCGTGAGGGCGTCGGAAGCGGCGCTCCACACAGTTCACATGCCCGCGAGCTCGCCACACCAGGCATCCTGCCCAACAGGCGGCGGCCGCACCAGCGTTGCTTCGGAGCCACGGCGCCGCGAACCACCGGCACTGACGACCATGGGCTCGGCGCAAGGCAGACACCGGCCGCCCGATCAGTTGATGAGATCGACCCGGAACGTCAGCAGACGCGTCCCGACCGCCCGGACGGCCGTGCTGTTCAGCCGCGGAAGGGTCTTGAGCCGGGCACGGGGGTCGTCCTCCGGGACCGGATGGGCGGTACCGGCATACCATCGCCCCTTGATCCTGACCCGGACCTGCGGATTCTCCTGGATGTTCCGCACGTACTGCGATTTGTCGCCGTACTCGGATACGAACCAGAAGGCACGCCCGATGCGGCGCCCGCCGATCGGTGTCCGCCGGGGCAATCCGGACTTCCGCCCCGTCGTTTCCAGAAGGGTCTGCTGCGGAAACCGGGAGGTGATCGGATTGCCGATCCTCCGCTGGAACGAGGTAACTGCCCGGAACTTGATCTCGCGGTAGCGCGACATCCACGGCTCTCCTCTTCGCTGTTGTGTAACCCGTCATGAGTATTGAGCACACACCCAGTGAGAACCGGAAGAAACTCGGGCCCGGGCCGTTGGACGAAAATCACGAGCCCGACCTGCATCCTTTCTCCCACGGCACGACGACGACCTGCACCTCGTCCTCGTAGACAATCCGTCCGGGGTCCGTGGACTCGACCCGTTCGCAGGCCACTTCATGGGCGGCCAGGAGCTGTAAGTAGCCGTCGACGCGCTCGATGAGATGCACAGCGGTGGCTTTGAACCATGCCACCGCCCCCGGGTTCCGGCTGCTGTCGTAGACGGTGGGGTCGGTGTGTGATGGGTTGGGATAATGGGCGTCGTACCAATCGTTGCCGGCGCGCCAGAACTGGTACTGCTCGTCACTCAGCTTGCCCTCCCGTGCAAGGCCGTTGGCGAGAGCAAAAATGCCGGGGAAGTGGCCTCGCGGGCTGCGTGTGGCCCCCTGAAATCGCACGTACAACGCCTCACTCATGAATCGCCTCCTGCTGATGTCTCGCCGTGGGTGGTGCCTGGCCGA
Source organism: Streptomyces sp. G7(2002) (assembly GCF_028870195.1). NCBI lineage: Bacteria > Bacillati > Actinomycetota > Actinomycetes > Kitasatosporales > Streptomycetaceae > Streptomyces > Streptomyces sp. G7(2002). The sequence goes on along the minus strand of NZ_CP102609.1, from coordinate 470,863 downwards.
CGTCGCATCCTCATGGTGAATCCCCTACGTAACACCCATCCGGTCCGGCTCGACGACCTGATCGACGACGCCATCAAGAAGGTTCACTCCGGCGCACTCGAGCAACTCTCCGACGCCGTGATCGCCGCAGATCACCTCGACGATGTGGCGGACCACCTGATCGGTCACTTCGTGGATCAGGCATGGTGCACAGGTGCGTCGTGGACGGACATAGGCAAGAGCATGGGGGACCAGGCTCGATAGCCGCAACGACGAACTGGCCGGGCCCCTGCTGGAGCCGCTCAACACCGCCCGGCGCGCCCGGCTGGTTGCCGCCATGGCCGACCGGTTCCCCGGCCGAGATCAAACGCATGTGGGTGGCTCCCCACGCCCGAGGTCTCGGCCTCGGGCGCCGGTTCCTGGCTGATCTGGAGGCCCGGGCCGTCCAGCACGGCTGCGAGGTGCTGCGTCTGGACACCAACAAGGCGCTCGGTGCCGCGATCGGCCTGTACCACTTCTACGGCTTCCAGGAGGTCCCGGCCTTCAACGACGAGCCGTACGCCCACCACTGGTTCGAGAAGCGGATCACCGGACCGTCGTCGGAGTGAGGGTTCCGGCGAACTGAGCAGGGGGTTCGTCTCAGCAACTCTGCCCCACGTTTCGGCCAGAATTGACCGCCCGGGATCGGCCCGGAATCGTCGGCGGTGCACTGCCGCCAGGGGCACCGGTCAAAGTCCGGTGTGATCGGGCAGTCGTCGGGGTGAGACTGGGCAGCCTTCGGCGAGACGGGGCACAGCCTGACGCGGTCCTGGTCGACGAGGTGTCCGCTGTCGCTTGGCGGGAGCGATCCGGGAGCGATTCGGGAGCGGCCGGTGCGCTTCGTGTGGCGGCGTCAGTGGTCTCGGGCTCTGGGATGATCTTTTGCGTGCTCGCCGCGCACATGACACGATGTCCAGCGCCGCACGGGGGAGCGGCGCACGTGTGGGGAAAACCTCCCTTTGCGCACCACGTATTCCACTGTGGTGCTCCCTTCTTCCCAGGGCGGCGAGAACCTACCAAGCCGCAGCACAAGAATCACAAGGGAACGGGAACAGACATGACGAGCTCCACACACACCTCCAGCCCCACGCCGATCTATGAAGAGCTCGTCGAGGAGCACGGAGACATTCTCGCCGAAGCCCGTGAGGCCGCGGAGCGTTCGCAGCGGACGGCGTCCCAGGCTCTGGACTGGAGCGATCTGCGCCGCCGTGACTGATTTCTGCGCTCATTCGCGGTAGCGCGTCGGCCTGAGTGCGATGTCCATTGCTCACTTTCGCCTAAAAGGGCGTCGGGCATCAGCGGCATCAATCGACGGGTCAGTCGCTCCCGGAAAAGTATCCACCAGTCGCGTCGGTGCGGCCTGCTTCCATGAGTCCACGAGGATGTCGTGCAGCTCGGTCATGTCCTCGAGCTCGGCCAGTCGCACTCGCACCCAATGGGAGCTCGCCTCGTGCGGCGGCACCCAGAACTTCTCCGGTTCCGCTGCGATGAGCTCCTTGCGCTCATGAATAGGGCATCGCACGGCGAATGACGTCTCATCGTCGGGGATCGTGACGAACATCTTCCCGGCGACCCGGAAGGTCGGCATCTCCCAGGCTTCCTTCTCCACTGTCTCGGGCAGGGAGAGGGCGATACGGCGGACATCAGCGGAATCGATCACGGCACTACTGTAGACGCGCCGTGAACCGTGCGAACAGGTATTCCCCTGTCTGCCCCAGGATGCCCGAGGCGACGTCGAGGGCAGTACCCCTATATCGTCCGCGCCCGGGGCCCGCGCCCGCCCTTGCTCAGGAGGCGGAGTGGGTGCCCTTGTCCCGGATCAGATTCTCGACGTGATCGAAGCGCTCGTGCAGCGTACGCAGCTCCGAACGCAGCGCCTCCGCGTCCTCACGCGCATGACTCCCCACCGATTTGCTCAGGCGGACCATGTCCTGCTCCGCGTGGCCCACAAACCAGGTGGCGAGCGCCGCCGTGATGACCCCGAATGCCGTAATGGCGCTGAGCATCAACAGAGAAGCGATGACGCGGCCCCACAGCGTGACGGGGTAGAAATCCCCGTACCCCACGGTGGTCGCTGTCTCGATCGACCACCACAACGCTTTCGGATACGACGTGATATTGGCGTGTGGCGCACCGGATTCGGCGACCACGACCAGAGCGGCACCCGCAAGAAGTACCGCGGTCATGACCACGGTGACCCAGAGCGCCGCTTGTGCATGCAGCCGGCGCCATGCCTCGTTACGGAAGAGGCGATTCAGTACGGACAAGAGAAACGACGGCACCAACGGGCGTCACCTTCCACTGCGGCCTGGCGGGCAACCGGCCTTCCGCCATCGCTGACATTAACAGGAGCCAACGCCGTGCCCGGATATGCCGGCGGATGACCGGTCGCCCTCCGCGATCAGCGTGTGGAAACGCCCTGGCGCGGCGTGGCAGGTGGATCGCCATGGACGGCGTGCAGATAAAGCGCCAGGATGTCGGCCGTGAAATACGAGCTGTAGGAGACGTCCGGGAAATCGCCGCCCGTGTGGTAACCACCGATGACGCCGATCAGGGCGTAACCGGTGAAGTCCCGCACCAGGAACGGTCCACCGGAGGTGCCACCGATATACCCCGCGCAGGAAATCTCCAGGAAATCGCCGGGGGCGGCCGGATCGGTGCTGGTGTACCGGTGCGTGGAGGAGGTGCAGTCGAGGGGTTTGGGGTGGGTGGTGTCCTTGTTGCCGGGGTAGCCGATGAGCCGTACGTTCCGGTGGGCATAGCCCGGGTACGGCAGGAGGCCGAAGCCGCCGGTCACCTCCTCCACCTCGGCACCGTCCTCCCGTGCCCCGAGCCGTACGACCGCGTAGTCCCAGCGGGCGCCCGCGTCCGTTCCGAGGTCGTAGTAGCGCTGGTCGAGGTAGAGGCGCTCGACGGGATAGATCCCGTGCGGCTTCAGGCCGTCGTGATACTGCGGCACGAACGACAGATGCCGCTTCGGGTCGGGGGAGCGTAGACAGTGGGCTGCGCTGACCACCAGATCGCGGTGCGGACTGCGGACGACCGTGCCGCCGCAGAACCGGCCGGTGTTGCTGCCGTCCGTCCAGAAGAACGTCCCCACCTGGGGGAGTCCGTCGAAGGGGTGGCTCGGCGGGGTTGCGTCCGTCGCCGGCCGCCGCGCCGCCGCGCTCTTTGTCGCGGCGGCCGGTCGTGCTTCCCGCATCCGCTGCGGAGTCCAGTACGTGTCGGCCGACGCGGCGGCGGGGCGTAACCCGTGCCCGTGGCCGTGCGGGGTCTTCGCGGCGTGGGCCGGCGGTGCCGGGGCGAGAGTGAAGGACAGGCCGAGCAGCAGCGTGGTGAGCAGCAGGGCCAAGCGGCCGCGGACAGCGATGGGTCTGCTCATGATCCGGGTCCTCCCGAGGGCCGGCGTACGGAACGAGAGAAGTGCGCGAGGCGAGCGTGCCATGGTCCTACGGCCAGGGAGCGTAGGGCGAGAGGCCGGGCCGGATTCGTGGCATACCGTCAAGAGTCCAGAGGCTGCGGCCGGGTACGGATCAGGGCCTGTCCGGCCGGGCCTGACGGGCTCTGCGGTCTGGTGAGTCCGTCGGGCCCGGCTGTCGGTCAGGCCGGTCGCCGGTCAGGCCGGCCGTCGCCCAGGCACCACCCGTCAGCACACAGGCAGGTGCCGGGCGAAGAACGAGAGCACGTGGTGGCGCACCAGGGGAACCGACACGGCCGGGTCGAGCGGGCCGACCAGTTGGGTCCGGTGGGCGGCGGTCATCAGCCCGGCGGCCTGCAACTGGGGCACGATGGCGGCGTAGTCGGTGAACACCCCGTGCGCGGTGTGGTCGAGCTGCCGGCGGCTGGTGCATCCGTGCGGGTGGGCGAGCGTCGCCGACCAGGAACGCTCCAGCTCCTTCTTGTAGCGGAATCCATCGGTTCCCAGCAGGAGCAGCGGTCGGTCCGTGCCGTACCGGGCGATCGGGAAGAGCTGCCCTTCCTGGCCGGGGGAGGCCGGTGGGTGGTCCAGAAAGCCCTCCATGTTGATCGCGGCGTGGAGGCGCCGGTCCTCGTACATCGTCTCGGCGGCGGTGGTGCCGCCGGCCGAGTGGCCGTAGATGCCCACCCGCCGCAGATCCAGTGCACGACCGAGGCGCTCCGGCAGCGGGCGTCCCTCCGCGTCCGGGTTCCGCCCGGCGGCCAGCGCTTCCAGCTGGTTCAGCACGAACCGGGTGTCCGCGATCCGGGTGCCGATCACCGTACGGAACATCTTCGGGTCCGAGCGGGGGTCTCCCCGGAAAACCGTTTCGCGGACCTTCCTTCTCCCGGCCCTCGCATGGGGGAACTCGACCTCACTGCCGTCGCCGGGGTGGTCGATGGTCACCACCACGTAGCCACGGCTCGCCAGTTCTTCGGCGATTGCGGTGCCGAAGGTGCGCGGGTCGCCGCCTCCCGGGCTGTACAGCAGCACCGGTCGCCGCACGGTCTGCGCGGGCGCGCCCGTGTGTGCATGGGTCCTGGTGGCCGCCCAGTTCACCCCCTTCGCCGGCAGTCCCTCATGGAAGAGGGGCTCGATGAACGGCAGACGCTCGGCGGCGCCCCTGGTCATCTGCGGGGCAACCGGGTAGCCGCGGACGGTGCGGGCCGGATAGAACACAGTCACCATCACTTCCCGAACAGGGAGCGGCCCCCAGGGGTCACGCCTGGCGCGATCGACCAGATACAGCGTGGTGACCCCGATCGGGTGCGGCCCGGTCGGCGCCGGCAACCGCACGGTGAGGTCCTTCGCGGTGCGCGCCTTCCCGGGCTGCGCCTGCGAGATGCCGCCGCCCGCGAGCAGCATCGTGGCCGCCAGTGCGGCCGACTTGGTGACGGTCCGACGGTTCACCCCCGCCATCTGCCCACCCCCGGGCACGCCCTCAAGGCCGCGCTCCAGCGCAGACGATCCGCCTGCTCGCTCACCCTCGTCGACGCTCTTGCGGAACATGGCTCTCCCCTTGTGCCTCTGTGACATCGGTCCTTGTGCCTTCCGGCGGCCCCTGAATGAATAAAGGGGGCATGACCTGGAGGTTGGCACCCAGCGGGGAGGACGGACCATCGTTCAGGCCCTGCCCGAAACGATGGCGATGCGCCACCAGGGAGAGTAGTGATCCGGGTCCATTTCACGGCTGCCGACTTCGCCCAGGTCCGGTTCGCTCCCCGGCCGGCTCCGTTGCAAGAGCTGAACGTGGCCCTCATGAAGATGTGCTCCCCGGACGACACGTTGCTCTTCGGCCGCTGGCGACGACGGCTGCTCCAGTCCCTGCCGCCCGCCGTCCAGCCGCTGAGTGACCTGGTTCCCGCCGAGGTGGCCCCCAACTTCCTCGATGTCTTCAGCGACTCTCTGATGGAGGGACTGGACACCGTCCGAGCATCGCCACCGGAGCTGGTCCGCGCCGAGATCGAGCGGGTATATGCCCGGCAGCCGATCCCGGCTCCGCTGTGGCTCCGCGATCTGTACCGGGGCGACGGCGGCGCCTGGCGCCTCCTCCGCCGGGCACAGCATGCGGCATTCGATACGGCGCTGCGCCCGGTGTGGCCCTTGGTGCAGGACCTCCACCGGGCGGAGTTCACCCGCCATGCCCTGACCGTGGCCGAACACGGCATCGGCGCCGCACTCACCGAACTCGTCCCGGGCGCCCGGCTGCACGAGAACGTCTGGGAATTCGAGGCGTCCTACGAGCGCGACATCACGCTGGGCGGTCGCGGCGTACTGCTGCTGCCCACCTTCCACTGGACCGGCCCTCCCCTGATCGCCGACCTGCCCGGCCGCCCCGTGGCCGTGACCTATCCGGCCGGACCGGGTCTGCCGCTCTCGCCGGGCGGGGCGGTCGGCTCGGACGAGGCGCTCGCCGGTGTGCTCGGACGGACCCGCTTCGACACCCTGCTGCTCCTCGGGGAGGAACACACCACCAGCGCACTCGCCCGGCGGCTGAACGTCAGCAATGCCACCGCTTCCGCCCACACCGCCGCACTGCGCGGCGCCGGCCTGATCACCAGCACCCGCGCGGGACGGGCGGTCCTGCACCGGCGCACGGCGCTGGGGAGTCTGCTGGTGCAGTGTCCTGGTCAGGGGACTCGTCCTGTCACGGTGAGTGACCGAGGTTCACCATAGGAAGGAGGGGCGGTGACCGAGCTGCCTCGCTCGCCGCCCGCATTCCCTGAGAGGTAATCTGAATTCACTGCATCTGCTCCCCAACGCCGGGGAGGGCATATGACCGCCGGTGTGAGCCTCCGCCCCAGCAAGGCGGACGCACTTCGCTACACGCCCATTGCCGAGCACGGGATGATCGGCGATATGCGCACTGCTGCGCTCGTCGGTACGAACGGCACCATCGACTGGTATTGCTGTACACGATTCGACGCGCCCAGTGTCTTCGGGGCGCTGCTGGACGCCGATCGCGGCGGAGCTTTTGAGCTGGCCGCGGACGTGCCCGCCCGGACGAAGCAGTTCTACTTTCCCGACACCAACATCCTGATCACGCGTTTCTTCGCGGACCACGGTGTCGGGGAGGTCCAGGACTTCATGCCGATCGTCGACGACTCCCGTGAGGCGGACCGTCATCGGCTGATCCGGCGGGTGCTCTGTGTGCGCGGATCGTTGCCGTTCATCGCCCGGGTGGCTCCGCGCTTCGATTACGGGAGAAGCGTGCACACCGTGAGCTCCCGGCATGGCCAGACCGTATTCGACTCCCCGGCCCTTTCGCTGGCGCTGACGTCCAGCGTTCCGGTCGAGATCGACGGTCCGGATGCCTGGTGCTCGTTCACGCTGGACGAGGGCAGTTCCGCGGTGTTCGCCCTCGACCGGATCGGTGACGGGGTGGAGCCACGGGCCTGTCCGCTGTCGGAGGCGGAGGATTTGTTCGGCGCCACGGTGCGCTATTGGCGCAGCTGGCTGTCGCACTCCCGCTATCGCGGACGCTGGCGGGAGATGGTGCACCGCTCCGCGCTGACCCTCAAGCTCCTCACCTACGCGCCGACCGGCGCCATCGTGGCCGCTCCCACGACCAGCCTGCCCGAACAGATCGGCGGCGAGCGGAATTGGGACTATCGCTATGCCTGGGTGCGAGACTCCGCGTTCTGCATCTATGCGCTGCTCAGACTGGGCTTCACCGATGAGGCCAAGGCGTTTGTGCACTTCCTGTCCCAGAACATCTGCCTCACGGACTGCGCCCACGGCCCACTGCAGATCATGTACGGCATCGACGGCCGCAGCGAACTGCCGGAGGAAGAACTCCTCCACCTGGAGGGACACCTGGGCTCCAGCCCCGTCCGGATCGGCAACAACGCCGTCAACCAGCTCCAACTGGATATCTACGGGGCACTTATCGACTCCCTCTACCTCTACGACAAATGGGGCGAGCCGCTGTCCAGCGAGCACTGGGACACCGTCGGCAAACTTGTGGACTGGGTCAGTGACAACTGGGACCAGCCGGACGAAGGTATTTGGGAGACCCGCGGCAAAACCCAGAACTTCCTGTACTCACAGCTGATGTGCTGGGTGGCGCTGGAACGGGCGATGCGGATTGCCGCGCACCGGGGGCTGCCGGCGGACATGCTCCGCTGGGGGAGGGCCCGGGACGCCATCTACCGGCGGATCATGGAGCGTGGCTGGTCCAGCAAGCGAATGGCGTTCGTTCAGCACGAGGGTGACGACGTTCTCGATGCCGCCGTTCTGATGATGCCGCTGGCCAAGTTCATCTCCCCGACGGACCCGAAATGGCTGTCCACTCTGGACGCATTGGGCGAGGAGCTGGTGTCCGACTCCCTGGTCTACCGCTATGACCCGGGCGGCAGCCCGGACGGGCTGCGCGGTGAGGAAGGCACCTTCTCGATCTGCTCGTTCTGGTATGTCGAGGCACTGTCCCGCGCCGGTCGAGTGGATGAGGCGCGGCTCGCCTTCGAGAAGATGCTCACCTACGGAAATCACCTCGGCCTGTACGCCGAAGAAATCGGCCGCACAGGCGAGCAGATCGGCAACTTCCCCCAAGCCTTCACCCACCTGGCACTCATCAGCGCCGCATTCAACCTCGACCGTGCCCTGGGCTGAGGCCCGCAGGAGTGGCCGATCTGCTGCGCGAGCGAGAATTCCGTGGCCCGGCAGGCCTGGTGGGCAAAAGCGGAGAGTGCGGAGCTCTTCGCGTCACCCCGGGCGCCCCGTACGGAGTCCCCACATGGCGTCGCGGTGCGCGCGGCTTTACCGTCGGCTGAGAACCCGTCCCGATGGCGGGGAAAGGCTGAGGCGCACTGTCCTTCGCACGTCGGTGCGCCCCAGCCGCCTTCTTCGGGCGGATTCGGGTCTCCGTCGCCTTCGTCGTTCGTCGGCCGGCGCGTATTCAGCGCCCGGGGCGGCGGCTCGGGTCCGGGCGGCCGAGGTGGCCGGGTTCGCGTTGTGCCTCGCCCAGCCACAGGTGCGGCGGGGCGTACCGCCGGACCGCCGCTGTCACCTGCTCCTGGCTGCCGGGCGGAACCGGAAGCCGGTAGCGCAGCCGCGGCAGACCGGGGCCGATCGGCTCCTCGTCGCGGACCAGGGCCCAGAGCACCGGATCACGGTCGTCGATCGGACCGCTGGGGCACAGCTCGATGGAGTACTGCTTCACCCGCCGCCCGAACTGGCTCCACTGCATACCGACTCCGGCCAGCACGTCCCACGGGATGATCTGCCGTGCCCTGCCGTTGTCCAGCCACACACCCGCGCGGTCGACCATGACCGCCGCGCGCCTGCCGTGCCAGGCCGGGATGCCGAAGAGCACCCCGAGCGCGCCGAACACCAGCATCATCACCAGACCGGCCACACCGGGCGCCGTGACCTCACCCTTCGTCGTGCCTGTGGCGAGCATGACCAGCCCCACCACCCCGGCCAGGCCCAGTGCGACCAGGATCAGACAGATGGGGAGAGCGGTCAGTGCGCCGCGGCGCCCGGTGCGTACCACGGTCGCGTCCGGGGCCGGAGAATTCTGTGGCAGGGGCATGCCGCCGGAGTCTACGCACGCCCGACCGCCCCGCCTTCGGGACCCCTCGTAAGCTTCCGGCCATGACCGGAAACGAAGCCGGAAACGAAGCCGGAAACGAAGCCGAAAGCGAAGCCGGTAACCAAGACAGGGCGGCACGGGCCGAGCAACTGCGCGCGGGGTTCCAGCGGCAGGGTGTGCCGGGCCTCGCTGAGGACGAGGTACGCAAGGACCGGCAGCGGCGGTCGGTCCACACCGTGGTGGCGATGTCGCTCGGTGACGTGGAGACGCGGTGACGCGGTGAGCCGCTGAGGCCGCCCCGCTCGGCGTGCAGTGACATCTCCTGAACGCTGAGACTCCAACGGGCGAAGTCCCAGCCGGCCCTCGGTGATATGGCATATGGCGTCAACTGGTCTGAATTCCCACGTCACTTGACGAACAGTCAGTCCAAGTCCCCGATTCCTGACAGAACTCTTGACGCATCGTTCACACATGGTGAACATGCATCGGGCAAGAGAGCGCTCCCATGAACTTCATTCGTTCACTTCCTGAATCAGGAGAGCTGCTATGCCCACACCCCCCACTGCCGGCTCGGCGCCCCGCGCACCGAGGCCCTCCCGCCGCAGCGTGCTGGCCGCGATGGCAGCTGCCGTTCCGGCCGCGGGCCTGCCGGTCCTCTCTGGCCGGGCGTCCGCAGCGCCTGCCGTCGGCGCGCTGCCGGGCGGCGGCGACCTCGGCCCGAATGTGCTGGTGTTCGATCCCGCCACGCCCAACATCCAGGGCACTCTCGACGAGATCTTCAAGCGGCAGGAGTCGGCCCAGTTCGGCGAGGGGAGATTCGCGCTCCTCTTCAAACCGGGGACGTACCGTGGCCTGAACGCTCAGATCGGCTTCTACACCTCGATCGCGGGCCTCGGACTGTCGCCCGGTGACACGACGTTCCACGGCGATGTCACCGTCGACGCCGGCTGGTTCAACGGCAACGCGACACAGAACTTCTGGCGCTCGGCCGAGAACCTCACGCTCCACCCGGTCAACGGCACCAACCGGTGGGCGGTGGCACAGGCGGCGCCGTTCCGGCGGATGCACATCAAGGGCGGACTGAACCTCGCGCCGGACGGCTACGGCTGGGCCAGCGGCGGCTATATCGCCGACAGCCGTATCGACGGCAGTGTGGCCCCCTACTCACAGCAGCAGTGGTACACCCGTGACAGCTCGGTGGGCGGCTGGAACAACGCCGTGTGGAACATGGTGTTCTCCGGCATCGAGGGAGCCCCCGCACAGAGCTTCCCCAACCCGCCGTACACCACCCTCGACACCACCCCGGTCTCCCGCGAGAAGCCCTTCCTCTATCTCGACGGGGCGGACTACAAGGTCTTCCTCCCGGAGAAGCGCACCAATGCCCGCGGCACGACCTGGGGGAGTGGCACGCCAAGGGGCGAGTCCCTTCCGCTCGGCCAGTTCTATGTGGCCAAACCCGGCGTGGACGCGGCAACTCTCAACGCGGCACTGGCCCAGGGCCTCAACCTGCTGCTCACACCCGGGATTTACCACCTCGACCGGCCGGTCGAGGTGCGGCGCCCGAACACCGTGGTGCTGGGGCTGGGGTACCCGACCCTCGTTCCGGACAACGGTGCGACGGCCATGAAGGTCGCCGACGTCGACGGGGTGCGACTCGCCGGATTCCTGATCGATGCCGGCCCGGTCAACTCCGCCACACTGCTGGAGGTCGGCCCCGAGGGCGCGTCCGCCGACCACGCCGCCAACCCGACCACCGTCCAGGACGTCTTCATACGGATCGGCGGGGCGGGCCCCGGCAAGGCGACCACCAGCATGGTGATCAACAGCAACCACACCCTCATCGACCACACCTGGGTCTGGCGGGCCGATCACGGGGACGGTGTGGGCTGGGAGACGAACCGGGCCGACTACGGGGTTCGTGTGAACGGTGACGACGTCCTGGCGACCGGGCTCTTCGTCGAGCACTTCAACAGGTACGACGTGGAGTGGCGCGGCGAACGGGGACGCACGGTCTTCTTCCAGAACGAGAAGGCCTACGACCCGCCCAATCAGGCCGCGATACAGAACGGCGACATCAAGGGGTACGCCGCGTACAAGATCGCCGATGGCGTGACCACCCACGAAGGGTGGGGCCTGGGCAGCTACTGCTACTACAACGTGGATCCCACCATCCACCAGGACCACGGCTTCCAGGCGCCCGCCAAACCTGGCGTGAAGCTCCACCATCTGCTGGTGGTCTCCCTGGGAGGCAAGGGGCAGTACGAGCACGTGATCAACAGCATCGGCGCTCCCACCTCGGGCACCTCGACAGTGCCGTCCACGGTGGTTTCCTATCCGTGACCCGCCGGGACCCCGGGACCCGTATACGACCGGCTCGTCCTCCGTCGGCCTCCGCACGGTAACGGCAGCGGTGGCGGTGCCGTGCCAGGGGGCCGTGACGGGCAGGCCGGCTGTCCGGCCTACCGTAGGGCGCATCTGTTGATGCCTGGAGAGTCATGACCATCGAAGAATCCGCCTTCCGAGGGCGGATGCCTGCCCGGCCCGGTGACCTGGCGGTCGAACGGCACGGAATCGGGCCGGTGCCCGAAAGCAACCGCTACGGAAAGGCTGCCCGTCTTTTCACTGTTTGGTTCGCCCCCAACCTCACCATGACCGGAGTGTTCTCCGGCACGGTCGGCATCTCGCTGGGGCTGGACTTCTGGACGGCCTTCACCGCCATGGTGCTCGGCACGGTAGTCGGCGCGGTCCCCGCCGCCTACCTGGGCACGTGGGGCAGCCAGACCGGAACCGGTCAGCTGCCGCTCTCGCGGCTCGCTTTCGGGCGCGGGGTGGCCCTGCCCGGCATCATGCAGTGGCTCTCCTCCGTCGCCTGGGACGCGCTCATCGGCCTCTTCGGCGGCGAGGCGCTGGCCCAGCTGCTCGGCTGGCCGTTCTGGCTGGGGGCACTGGTGGTTCTGCTGCTCCAAGGGGTCGTCGGCGTCTTCGGCTACGAGGCCCTCCATCAGCTCCAGACGGTGATGACCTTCGTGCTGGGCGCCGCGTTCCTGGTCCTCAGCGTGCAGCTGCTGTCCGGTGTGCCGCTCCCCGTCTCGGGGTCGGCGCACGGCGGCGAGCGTCTCGGCGCCTTCGTCCTGACCAGCACCATCGCACTCAGCCTGGCCATCTCGTGGGCGCCGTACGCCTCGGACTTCAGCCGCTACCTGCCGCGTACGACGTCCCGGCCCCGGATGTTCTGGTACTCCCTGCTCGGCATGGTGCTGTCCTTCGCCTGGGTCCAGGCGCTGGGGCTGTGGGGAGCCGAGCTGTTCACCGACCAGACCGCCGCCGGGGTGCACGGGCTGCTGGGCGGTGGCGTCCTCGGCGCCTTCGGGCTGCTGGCCATTGCGGCCGCGGCGGTGTGCAGCAACGCCATGAACGACTACAGCGGCTCGCTGGCACTGCAGGCGGCCGGCATCCGGGTTCCACGGCCGCTCGCCGCAGGGGCGGCTGCCGTGCTCGGCTTCCTGCTCGTCCTCTGGATGCACGCCGCGGACACCACGCTCCGCTTCCAGAACCTGCTGCTGTTCGTCGGTTACTGGATCCCCGGGTTCGTGGGCATCGTGCTGGTCGACGCGCGGCTGCGTGCCAAGGCCCGGGGCGGCGCGCCGATCGACGTCGAGGCCGAGTTCGGCCGCCCCCAGCCCTGGTGGCCCGCTTGTGTCGCCTTCGTCGCCGCCTTCGCCGCGGCCGTGCCCTTCATGGACACCACCCTGTTCGTCGGCCCGGTCGCGGCCGCGCTGCATGGGGCTGATTTCGCCTACTACGTTGCATTCCTGGTCTCCGTGGCGGTCTATGCGCCTTTGCGGCTTTTTGCCCGCACTGCTAGTGGCGAGGCGGCGGAGCCGGTCGTGGCTGCACCGGGCACGGGCGGGTGAGCCGGGCGCGCGGTGTGGCCGGTGAGGAGTCGCATCCGTCGCCAGGCTTAGCGCTCGCCTCGCGACGGTGTCCGGGGCGCCTGCGCCGCTTCTGTGGAGCTGTTGGGTGACGTGTCAGGCGCGATCGGCCAGGAGGAGGTGTGCGGCGAAGCCGAGGAAGGTGACGCCGCTGAGCTGTTCCATACGGCGCCGGAACGACGGGCGCGTGGCACGTTCGCTGAGCACGGAGGCGGCGCTGGAGACCACCCGGTACCAGAGCGCCAGCTCGATGACATCGATCGCCGTGAGGAGCAGGGTGGTGCCGAAGACCGGCGCCCCGTGAGGGATGAACTGCGGGATCAGGCTCATGTAGAAGATGCCTGCCTTGGGGTTGAGCAGGTTGGTGCCGAGCCCGGCCCGGAAGGCGGACCCTCTTCCGGACGCGAATGAACCGGCGGGCTTCTCATCGGAAGTGGCCGTGAGGGCGACACCTTTGGGGCGCTTCTGTCCGTCATGCTCCTTTTGTCGCCTGCACCGCCACAGCGCCGAAAGGCCCAGCCACGCCAAGTACCCGGCGCCGGCGATACGCAGGGCGTCATAGGCCAGGCGGGACGCGGTGAGCAGCGCCGTCAGCCCGACGGCGGTCGCCAGACCCCAGGCGAGGCAGCCGGTGATGATGCCGGCTGCGGCGGCCCGGCCGCCGGTCCGGCCGTGGGTGACGGAGGTCCGTACGACGAGCAGTGTGTCCAGGCCCGGCGTGAGGTTGATGAGGGCGGCGACTCCGGCGAACGCGAGCGTGGCGGTGAGCATGGCGCGAGGCTAGCGACGACGGAGGGGCGGCCGCGGGCGATTGGGGGAGCCGTGACCAGGCCCGGCGCCCCTCGGGCGAGTCCCGGCTGCCGCGTCATTCGGCCCGCCCGTGCAACGAAAGGAATGCACACCCTTTTACCCGACGGATCGTGAAGCAAACCGGGAGTGATTTCCGAGTGCCCGCGACGGATTCGGGCACCCGATTGTCCGGAGGATGACAACTGTGGTTCCCCTTCTTTCGATGCCGCCGCACTGATCATTTTCGGTGCCGGAATCGCAGGGCAGGCCCGAGGGGCGTAGCGGTCACCGGGCTCACCGCCCGGCTTCCGCTCCGGTGAGGTGTTCCGCGGCACACCGCTTGCCCGTATCCGTCGGTGCGGGCCGGGGTCGATCATTCCGATGTTGCGAAGAGCAAACATTTTCTTCCGAACTCGGAAATGTGTGGTTGACACCTCGGGAAGAGGGCACGCTTTCCGATCTGAAGGTAAGTCGACGCGATACGAGGTGAGCTTTATCATGTGCACCGCCGAGGCTCCGCGCATGGTCACGGCGTCGCCGGTGCTGGAGCTTCAACTGGACTGCTATTCCGAAGCCGTCGGGCCCGCCCGGCACCTTGCGGCCACGTTTCTGGAGCGTCTGGAGCCATCCCTGGACAAGGACGCCAGGGACGCGGTGATCCTGGTCGTCTCCGAACTGGTCACCAACGCCGTACGTCATGCGGGTGGCAAGCTCTGCACATTGCGGCTGACGTCCGGCCCGCAGTCGGTCGTGGTCGCCGTGGGCGACTCCAGCCCTGTTCTGCCCCGCCCCCGCACGCCCGATGTGACCGGAGAGGGCGGCGGCTTCGGATGGTCGATGGTCTGCCGCCTCGCGGCATCCGTGGAGGTCCGCAGCAAGCCGGCCGGTAAAACTGTGACGGCGGTCATCTCCCGCCAGGGTGCCTCGGGCGCCGGCGAGTCGGACCGTGACGCAAGAGCCACGGCCTGAGAGCGAACCGTCCGGCCCGCATTTCTCCGTGATTCCGGTCACCCTCATCGGGTGACCCCGTGAATCGTGAATACTGCCGAGGGATGCGCGGAATCCGCGACACCGGTGCCGAGCACGGTCCGGCTATGAGCCTTCTTGTGGGAGCCGGGCGGCCGGGGCGCTTCCCTGTTGGGTAATGGCGGTGTGACCGAACGCATCGGGCAGCCGCAACTCCCGCCATCCATCAGCCTGTATCCCCATCGGCGAGGGCGTCAGGGGAGACGAGACCGGAAGCGGTGGCGACGGTGCCCAGTTGTTGACCGAATTCCTTCCCGGCGGAATCCGCATTCGATGGTGCCGTGTTGTCGCAGCCAGCCGAATCTGTGGCACCGTCAACAATCCTTACGGCTCGCTGAGTTACTCGGCAGATCGGCGGAGGCGGAAGTCTGATCGCATGCGCCGAGGGCCACTCGATGGCCTTCTTTTCACAGGCTTCGTTGCGCTCGGCGGAATTCATCCCGCGCTCAGGAGAGGGTGTCCGGCCAAGGAACCTGGGTGGCGGTCGGGGCCGCGTAGTCGATTCCCGGTACCGCGAAGCCATAGAGCCGCTGGACCTCGGCGTGGAACCAGTCGAGGTCGGCGAGGCGGGTGATGGTGTCGGTGGTGGCCGTCTCCCACCGCTCCGTCACGGCGGCCTGGACCGCGCTGTTGAGTTCCCAGGAGTCGAGACGGACCCGGCCGTCGTCGTCGACTTCGAGGGGCCGGGCGCCGGTGAGTTGGTCCCACAGGCCGGCCAGCTGGGCGATCGGCGGCACCATGGCGTCGCCCAGGACGCCGCGCAGCAGGCCCACATAGAGCGCGATGCCGGGGATGGCGGTGGAGGACTGGGTGACCGCGGCCCCGTTGACGGAGGTGACCGCGCGGCCGCTGACCAGCTTGTCCAGGCGCTCGTTGAGCGTACGGGCGGTCGCTTCGAGGTGAGACTTGGCGGCGCCGATGGTGCCCTGCCGGTAGATCCCGTCGGTCAGAGGGGAGCCGATGTAGGACAGGGCGGCAGTGGTGAATCCGTCGGCGAGCAGCTCACGGTCGGCGAGGTGGTTGATCCACCGCTCCCAGTCCGCGCCGCCCATCACCGCGACGGTCTGCTCGATGTCGTCCTCGGTGGCCGGCGCCGTCTCCACCTCCTTGACCTCCGGAGCCCCCTCGCTGTCGAAGGCGAGGGTCTTGGTGCGGTACGCCTCGCCGATGGGCTTGAGGGCGGAGGCGTAGGTGGCGCCGGTGTCCGGGTCGGTGCGGCGCGGGGCGGCGACCGAGTAGACCAGATGGTCCAGGCGGCCGAAGCGCTCCCGGAGCACCTCCGCGACCTGGTCCTTCATCGCGTCGGAGAATGCGTCACCGTTGAGGAAGACCATCTCGTGACCGTGCCGGCGGGCGAGTTCAGCGGTGGCGGCGGTGCGGTACCAGCCGGCGGTGGCGGTGCGCCGCTCGGTGGGGGCCTTCTCGAAGCAGACGCCGATACCGCGGATGCCCGCCCGCGCGAGGCCGGCGATCGTCGCCGCCAGCCCGTAGCCCGCCGAGGAGCCGACGACGAGTGCCACCGGCGCGCTGCTCGGGACCTCGGCGGGGGAGGGGACGGCCTGCCACATCTCCTGCACCAGGCGCTCGCAGCCGGCCGGATGGGAGTCGAGGAAGAGGAAGCCGCGGCTGCGCGGGGTGATGACTCGTTCGCTCATGAGGCACGTCCTTCGGTCGTCGCGGAGCAAGGGGCGGCCGGCGCCGGAGCACACACCGCACCTTGCAAGTCTGCGACCAAGCACGATCGCATGATCAGTTGGGCGGACACAGTAATGAGAAGGCGGTTTTGGAGGTTTTCCCTCGGTTCGGGCAGTGAGGGGGCGTGCCGATGCGTCTGAATGTCCGGTGGGCTCGTGCCGGCCCACCGGACAGGCCCTCACCGCGGCCCCCGCTCCCGTACGCCCTGGTCCCGGCAAGACGGCCCCTCAGCCCGCCGCCTGCTCCCTCGTCAGTGGCAGGCGGCGCAGCCAGTGTTCCTCGGTGCTCCAGCCGAGGAAACGGCGGGCCCGGCCGCCGAGCGCCGTCCCGTCGTCGGCGAAGCTTCCGCCGGCCGCGACCAGGTGCAGCCCGGCCAGGGCGGGTGCGAGCCGGGCGGCGACATGCGCCGGGTGACGGGCCGTCTCCTCGTCCAGGCCGGCGAGCAGCCGTGTCTGCTCGGCGGGCGGGCACAGCGCGAGGAAGAAGATCAGCTGCCGCCATGCGTACGCCGCGTCCTTGATGGTGGCCAGGGGCCGCGGGTTGTGGTGCACCCGGGCCACCAGCCGGCAGACCGTACGGAAGCAGCGACCGGCCAGATCCTCCCAGCCGGGCTCCGGGGCGATGCCCACCTGGCGCACCAGCGTCGCCAGATTGTGCGTGGTGAGGATCTGCGCCTGCTCGATCACCTTGCCGTTCGCCGCCACCGAGCTCCGCCCGGACGCCCCGGCCCGCGCGGTGCACAGCCGCGCGAACTGCGGGGAGGTACGCGGCCGGTAGGCGCGGGTCAGTGCCTCTCCCGCCTCGGCGATCGCCAGATTGCGGATGGCCGCGTAGTCGATTCCGTAGTAGCGCTCGTACAGCGTGCCGCGCAGCAGCTCGCCCGCGATTCTCGCGGCCGTGAGGAACTTCGGGCTGAAGGTGCCCATGAAGATGTCCGCCGCCAGCTCCTCGACCATCGGCGCACCGAGGTCGGCCTGGCGGGCCAGCACACCGAGTTCGCGGACCAGCGGGTTGGGCAGCAGCGTGCCGGGAAATCCCTGCACGGCCAGCTCGCCCAGCTGCCGCAGCGCGTCATGCGCGCCCTCCTGCGCCGCCTCGTCGCCCCGCTGCCCGGACACCGCCCGTACCCAGGGCAGCTCCTCGACCCGTACCTGCCGCTCCAGATGGAGCAGCAACAGCGAACGGCGGTTACGGAACGCCCGGTAGTTCGCGGCCATCAGGGTCCGCAGCGCCTCGTCGGGAAAGCCCTGTGCGGTCGTGGCGGCGACCAGCTGGGGCACCAGCTCGGCCAGGACCTCGGCCGACGGCACCACGCCCCGCTCCACGAGGGTGCCGAGCGGAGCGCTCAGCGTCGCTTCGACCACCCCGCGGACCGACGCCGGAACCGGGGCTCCAACGGGCAGCCCTGTCTCCTGGTGTTCCCGCTCGGTCACCGCGACCACCAGCGGTTCCACCTCGGCCGCACCCACGTCCTGGGGGAGTTCGCCGAGCCGGCGGAGCACCAGCTGTGCCAGCGCGTGGTGCGAGGGGAGCGCCCCCTGTGCCGCCTGGCGGCCGCGCAGCGTCAAGTGCCGTGCGGATCCGGGCACCCCGCGACGCCGCACCATGGACGCGACGGCGTGCCGCAGCAGACCGAGCCGACGCGCATCGAGCGGACGCCCGGCGACGCTCTCCTCCAGCGCGCCGCGCAGGATGCCCAGGTTCTCCTTGGGGTCGCGGTGCTTTCCGCAGCGCGTATGGGCCGCAGCCAGCAGCCGGTAGCGGTGCAGGAGGGCGGCCCCCCGCTCGTACCAGCCCTCGTCCGGCGTGCGCGCGAGGACCCGTTCGCCCTCGGCGGTCTCCAGCCAGTGGACCAGCAGTTCGTCGGCGAACGGCTGCCAGACCGTGAGCGCTTCCCGCTGGGTCTCGACCGCCGCGTGGGGCCGCCGTCGCGCCAGGGTCCGGCCGGCGTCGGCGACCGTCCGGCGGTGCACCGCGCAGGCGTCCGGCGCGGGCGCGGCCGACGGCCGGGGGGTGAACCGCAGCCGGCCGGCGAACGGTTCCAGCACCTCGACGAGTTCCACCGCTTCGGTCACCTGCCCGGAGCGCACCAGCCAGGCGACGGTGAGCAGCGCGGCTTCCTCGGGTACCGACACCTCATAGCGCCCGTCGTCCAGCAGCGCGCCCAGATCGGCCAGCCCGGCCTCGGTCAGCGCGTGCAGGAAGAGCGCCCGGCGGTCGGCCGGCACACCGGCACGGCGCGCCGCCTCCTTCTCGTACGGCTGGAGCGGCCCACCGGCGCTCGCCTCACCGGTCGCGAAGCCTCCCCGGACGACCGCGGGGGTCACCCAGGCAGGAAGGCCGGCCACCGGAGTGCGCGAACCCACGGTCAATGAGCCGTCGGCCAGGCGGTCCAGGATTCCGCGCCAGCGGCGGGCCCGGTCCTCCGCGCGCTCGCGGGTTCCGGCGTCCTCGTGGGTCAGCGCCGTGACGAAGGCCTTCGCCAACTGGTCCCGCGCATAGGGCGGGATCCGGGTGAGGGGCTGCTGCTCAGCGTCGTCGTTCATAGCCGACGTGGCGGGTACCGCCCCCGCGCCCTCCGGGTCCAGAGCCCGGCGCTCTACTGCTGAGCTACACGTCGATGATCCGAGAGATTAGACGGATCCCCGCGGCCGTTCAAACGAATTTTCGACGGCGGGCCGGCGTGGGGCCGTACTCCCGGCCAGATCCGAACTCCCGCCCACATCCGGACTTCCGGCCTGACCCGGACTTCCGCCCGCATCCGGACTTCCGTCCTGACCTGGACTTCCGGCCTGATCCGGGCACTCGGGCCCGCCGTCCAGCGGGGCGCCGCCGCTTCGTAGACTCCTGTGCATGCTCCCCGGACGTACACCCGCCCCTGACGCCGCCATGTTCCGCTTCGGCAAGCAGCGGATGCGCCGGACCCTGCCCGGTGCCGTTGCCGGTCTCGCCCTCGCCCTCTCGATGCCGGTCGCCTGTGCCGTCCACGGATACGGCGTCGGCGCCTGGGTGTTCGCGGTGATCTGGTTCCTGGCGCTCGGCGCGGCCGGGGTGCTCATGGCGTGGGTCGGGTGGGGGGACCGCGACGCCTACCTGGCGTTCGACGCGACCGGCGTGTGGTGGTGGCACAACAAGACGACGCATGCGGTCATCCCGTGGGACGCGCTGGACGCCGTGGGCCTGTTCTGGTGCCACCAACGGCCGGACAACTCGGGCCACCGGCTGGTGAGTCTTGAACTGTGTCCCACCGGCGGCGTCAAGGAACCGCAGGACCCGGCGCTGGCTCCGCTGTTCATCCAGGAACAGGCCGGCGTGGCGGGCGTACCCGACCGGCGCTACCGCATCGGCATCCCGGCCTTCGCCATCCGCCACTACGGCAACGAGCTGATCGACGCGGCCCGCTCCCGCGCCGCACACCGCTGGTTCGGCGAGCACGAGCGGCCCGCCGGTTACCTGCGCCCCCAGGACCTCATCAGCTAGGCCGTTTCTCTTCGATCGCCGGCTGCCTTCCCACGTCCCCAAACCCGCACCACACCGGCCGCTCGGAAACCGGGTGCGGACTGCCGGTGCGGTGGTGTCTGATCGGGCGTATGGCGATTGCGTTGGGCAAGCCGGGAGTCGACGGGCTGGGCGAGGCTGTGGGCGTGCTGCGGGAGTGGCAGTACGACGGGGCGCCGATGCAACTGCATCCGGGGGACCTGGGCTGGTTCTGGCGGTTGGGTGCGGAAGCGACCGCCGCGGCGGTCAGGACGTGGAGCCGGGACGGACAGATTCTCGCCGTCGGGCTGTTGGACGGTCCCGGGCTGTTGCGGCTGACGATCGCGCCAGACGCTCAGCGGGACACGGAGCTGGCGCGGCAGTTGGTGGACGACGTGACCGAGCCGGCGCGCGGCGTACTGCCCGAGGGCAAGGTGAACATCGAGGCACAGACGGGTGCACTGGTCCAAGACCTGCTGTTCGAGGACGGCTGGAACGCCGACGAGCCGTGGACGCCGCTGCGCCGCGACCTCAGGGAGCCGGTGAAGGACCCAGGCGTGCGGATCGAGGTGGTCGGGCCCAAGCAGGCGCACGTGTTTGCCGCCGTACATAGGGCAGCGTTCGACGGGTCGAGGTTCACGGACGAGCGCTGGCACGCGATGGCGGCCGGATTGCCGTACGCCGACGCCCGGTGTCTGGTCGCGTACGACGACCAGGGCGACGCGGTGGCGGCGGTGACGGTGTGGCCGGCCGGTCCGGGAAGGCCCGGGTTGCTCGAACCGATGGGCGTGCACCGGGAACATCGCCGTCATGGCTACGGCAAGGCGATCACCGTCGCCGCGGCGGCCGCACTCCAGGAGCTG
The DNA here is from genome assembly GCF_028870195.1 of Streptomyces sp. G7(2002). Lineage (NCBI taxonomy): Bacteria > Bacillati > Actinomycetota > Actinomycetes > Kitasatosporales > Streptomycetaceae > Streptomyces > Streptomyces sp. G7(2002). The sequence goes on along the minus strand of NZ_CP102609.1, from coordinate 450,073 downwards.
GGCTCGTCGAGCGCGAACGTCTGCACCCCGAGCTCCAATGCCGGTGCTGTCGCCACCTACAGGTCAGCCGGCTTCCAGCAACGCCCCGAGGTCCGGGACCAATACCGGGACACCTATTGACGCGGGGCTGCCGCGGCCGAGCGCGGCGGTGACCGGACCGGATTGTCAGACCCTGCGGCTACGGTCTGTGGGCATGGACGAACTGTCACCGCACGCCGCGCAGTTGCGGGCCGCGATGGCCGGGCCGCAGCCCGATGCCGACTGGTCCGGCGGCATCTGGTCCGCCTGCGCACGACTGACGCCGGAGGAACTGGGCGCGCTTCTGCCCGCGGCCTACCGCACCCTCGCCGACGAGAGCGCCCCGGACCACGCCCGCCGTGTCGCCCGCGAAGTGACCTGGGCCAAGGTGCAGCCGTCCTTCACCGCCGCCGCTCTCACGGACCTCTATGCCGCGCTGGCCGAGTCACCGCGGCCCACCGATGTGCGCCATGCGGCCGGGGCGTTGCTGCGCTGCACGGAGCCATGGGACCAGGAAGCGCTGGCGGAGTATGCCGCCCTCCTGGTCCGGACGGCCGGGCCGAAGGCCGACCGGGTCGCCGACGCCGCGCTGGCCGTGGCCGTGCTGGCCGGTCCGGCGGTGGAGGAGGAACTCATCGCCCGTCTGCGTGTGCTGTACGCCGACAGCCCGCTGCGGCTCGCGGAGCTGGAGGTGATGCTCGCAACCGGCCCCCGGGAGCGGGCGATGCTCGCCGAGGACCAGCGGTACGGGCCCCAGGCGGGTGACTGGCCGCCACTGCCGGAGCGGGACGCGGAGCCGTCCGAGGCGCTGCATACCGAGCTCGCCCGGCACGCCCTGCGCACCGCGGCCGACCATCTCGCCGCCCTTCATGCCGGACAGATCCCCTACGCCGCCGACAAGGCCTTCACCCCGGCCGACACGGACACCCTCCGCCGCGCCGCCCGGCTGGCCCTGCGACGCGACGAGCCCTGGGCGGAGGAGGTCTTCGCCACCCTGCTGCCGCAGGTCGCCGTGGCGCCCACGAGCGCCAAGACCCTTCCCTCGCAGGGCGCCTGTATCGCCCTCGCGCAGGCCGTCGAGGCCTACCCGACGCCCGAGGCCATCGCCGCCCTGCGCGAAGCCCGCAGGGTCGTCCGGCATGCCGGCGTCAGCAAAAAACTCGACCGCCTCCTGCGCCGTGCCGAACGTCGTCTCGGCCGGCGGACCGAGGTCGCGCTCCGTCTCCCCGACCTCGGCTACGGCCCCGACGGAGTCCGGCGCATCCCCTGCGGCAGCTGCACCGCTGTGCTCACCGTCACCGATGAAGCCGCGCTGACCTGGGAAGATGCCGACGGATGCACGGTGAAGACGCTGCCCGCGCCGGTCCGGCGTGAGTACCCCGAAGAAGTCGCCTTCGGCCGCGACCTGTTGGGCAAGACCCGGGCCCAAGTGCGCACCCTGACAAGGGCGCTGGAGGGCGGTTACGCCGAGGGGACGGTCTATCGCTACGACCGCTGGCGGGCTGCGCTCGCCGGGCACCCCGTGGCCCGGGGGACCGCCCGTCGCCTGGTCTGGGAGGTCGAGTACGCGCCGGGTGCATGGCGGGCGGTGCTGCCCGCGGCCGGACCGCTGGACCTCCCCGAGCCCCCGCCCTCCGCAGCCGTCCGGCTCTGGCACCCCGCCCGGGCCTCTTCTGCCGAACGGCGGACCTGGCGCGACCGGATCGCCGCACGGCAACTGCGTCAGCCCTTCCGGCAGGTCTACCGGGAGCACTATCTGCCCGAGGAATCCGGTCACTCCACCACGATGTTCCGTGGCCACCTCGTCCGCATCGAAGCCGTCCTCGGCCTTGCTGTGCGTCAGGGATGGAACATCGAGGACGAGGAACTCACCCTGTCCGTAGGAGAGATGAAGGCACGCTTCGGTATCGCCGGGAACCTCTACCCCGGCGCTTCGGGCTGGGCGGAGGCGCAGGACGTCTTCCTCCAGCGCGCCGACGGAGGCCCCCAGCCCCTGGCCGGCGTCGATGCCGTCCGGCTGTCGGAGATCCTGCGCTCCGTCGACCTCCTCATCAGCGCCGGCAGCTTCGCCTGGTGCGCCACCCACGCCCATGACCGCGACACCTGGCATACGCTGAACCGTCTCTACGACCAGCCGCTCGGCCGGACCGCACGACTGCGCCGGACGGCACTGCGCCGTGTCCTCGCCGAGCACATAGCCTCCGGCCGTATCGAGTTGGGCGACCGCCACCTCCATCTGGACGGCTACGACATCCACCTGGCCACCGGCCGGGTGACCCGGGAGGGCGATCCGGTCGACATCGAACTGCCCACCGGCCGGCGCGCCGTCCCACTGCCCTTCCTGCCGTACGACGAACCGCTGTTGGAGCGGGTCGTCCACACGGTGAGCCACCTCCTGGAGAAGGGCCCCGTTCCGCACCGGTAGCGGAGTGGCTGAGCCGGTCCGTGGCCCTGTCCGGGGTGACGAGGGCGGCTGACCGGGCGGAGATCTCGGCGTTGCGGAACGGGCGGCAGCCTCGATGTGGCCGGTGCACAAGGCGTCCTTCCTGCGGGGAAGGAGATTTCCTCCTCAGAAGCGGAGCGTGATGAAACCGATAGCAAGCAATTCGTGAAGGGGATGTGAGAGTTGGTGTGATGCGTGGCACACTCCCCTCACCGGTCGCGAACGACGAGGGGGGCGAGCGGGGTGCAGCGGATTCCTGTGCGGTTCGGGGCGGAGTTACGCCGGCGAAGGATTGAAGCGGGGCTGTCGCTGGGAGAACTGGCGAGCCTGATCTGCTTTTCCAAAGGGCACTTGAGCAAGATCGAGCGTGGTGTGAAGGCGCCGAGCCACGATCTTGCACAGTTATGTGACAGCGCTCTCCATGCCGGCGGACAACTCAGCAGCCTGATTTCCGCACCCGAGCGCAGTACCACCGTGACGCCGATGACCGAGGCGGATGTCGGTACGCCCTGGACCTTGCGTATGCATGCCGGTGGTGAGAGCGACTTCGTGGCATTCGACCCTGCCTCGCCCGGTGGCGGGGGCCTGCCCTCCACCATTGTGAGTTGGTCTCTCGCGCCGCCTCTCCTCGAAAGCGGGGAGATGAATTCGGCATTGCCGTACTTCCGCAATGTCTTCGACGAGTTCCGCCGGCTGGGGCAGCTCTTCGGGCCGTCGGTGGTCGCCCAGCTCTGCATCGCGGCCACCAGCGCGCTGCGGGGCATGGCCCACCAGGCGCAGCCCGCCCACCGTGATGTCGTGCTCCGGCTCGCCTCCCGGTTCGCCGAGTACACCGGCTGGATGGCGCAGGAGGCGGGCAGCGACGCGGCGTCGCTGTGGTGGACCGAACAGGCGGTCCAGCTCGCCGCGGACGGCGGTGACGACGAGCTGGCTGCCTACGCCCTGATCCGACGGGCGGAACTGGCCCTGTACACCGGCGATTCGGTGGCCACCGTCCAGCTGGCGCGGCGGGCCGCACAGCAGGCCCGCAGCGTACGCATCCGCGGACTCGCCGCGCAGCGCGAGGCGCAGGGGCACGCGCTGGTGGGGGACCGCGATGCCTGCCGCCGGGCGCTCGACCGCGGCGCGGAGCTGACCGCCGGCGCGGCGCCGCCGGACGGTGCGGACCCGGTCCTCGGCAGTATCCATCTGCCGGATCTGACGGCCTTCGTCGCCGGCTGGTGCATGCACGACCTCGGTTCCCCGGGGGAGGCCGTTACTTTGCTCGGCGACGGTCTGGATGCCATTCCGCCGGAATCCCGCCGCGCCAGAGCCAGATATGGCGCCCGGCTGGCGCTTGCACTGGCGAACGTCGGGGAAATCGAACAGGCCTGTGCGATCGCGGAATTGGTCGCTTCTCATGTTGCCCTCATCGACTCGGCCACCATCCGCGCCGATCTTCTGCGCCTGAGTCGTGCACTCAATCGTTGGCCAAAGAATCCGACCGTCCGTCGGACCCTTCCGCACCTCGCGATCGGTCTGCACACCAACCGGACCGGTCCGGGAACTCCCGCCTGACTTCTCGACCACCGGCCCGCACTGCGCAGAAGGCCGCCCCAAGAACCGCACTCCCGCCGAACCCGTGGTGTTCCGTTGCCCGGCCAAAAGGCCGAGGGCAACGCGTTGACCACGCCTGAAACCCCTGTGAATCTCGGCTTCATCCCCTGTGCCCGCGACAGCCCGAGTAACCCGACAGAACCCGGCTGCCGCAATCCACCGCTGTCCGCATGAAGAAAGGTAGAACAATCATGGCCGGAGTATTCATCAACTACCGGACCGGCGACGGCGCCGTAGCGGCTGTCCTGCTCGACGAGAAATTGAAGGATGTATTCGGCCCGGAGAACGTCTTCCGGGACCGCCGCACCACTGCGCCCGGCGCGCACTTTCCGCCCGAGCTGTGGCGCCACCTCGAAAGCTGCGGGGTCCTTCTCGTGCTCATCGGCCCGAACTGGCTCTCGCTGTGCGACACCGACGGCCGGCGCCGCATCGACGTACCGGGCGACTACGTCCACGACGAGATCCACCGTGCCCTCATGTGGCGCAAGACCGTCATCCCCGTGCTGATCGACTCAGCCGTGCTCCCGACCAAGGAACAACTGCCCGCCGATATCGCTGAGCTGACGGAACGCCAGTTCATGCAGCTGCGGGTGCCGTACGCCCATCTCGACCTCCCCGTCATCACGGAGGCACTGCGCAGCCACGTACCGGTGCGCAGGACGGACCCGCAGCCGGCACCTCCCGCGAGCGGCGCCGCGCAGCCCGGCTCGCACTCCACCTACAGCGGCTGCGCCGTGGTCAACAGCGGGAGCGGCAACGCCATCGTGAACGAGGACCGCAACGCACAGAGCGGAGGCCGACAGTGAGCGAGACCGAACCGGGCGGGCCGGAGGGAGCCGCGGAGGTGCCGGCCGAGGAGCCCGCAGCCGCCGCGGCGGAGCCGGCACAGCCGGCGGCCGAAGCCCCGGAGCCGGGCCCGGCGGCCGCACCGTCCGACGGCACCGAGGCCACCGGTGCGGGCGCCCCGGACGGCCCCGCAGCGGCCCTGACCGGCGACAGCCGGCCGTCGGCCCAGGACACCGCCCGCTCAGCTCCCCGCCGGGAAACCGGCGACGGCGGCGACTTCACCCGCTACCAGCAGGCCCGGCAGCAGAACGCCCTGAACAAGCTCAAGCGCAGTGCGGTCGCCAACGGCAGCGGCTCCGCCTTCTATGCCGAGCAGCTGACCCTCGGCGGCGACAGCGGCGTCGAGATCCAGGTGCTGAGCGTCTCCTCGCTGACCGTCGCCCAACAACTGGACTCCCATCAGGACGTCGACCAGCAGTCACAGATGGCCGCCCGGCTCGCGGCACAGCACATCCTGGTGCTCGCCGGGCAGCCGGGCAGCGGCCGTCAGTCCACGGCGCTGACACTGCTCGCCGGCTGCTGCCCCGACGACCGCATCAAGATCCTGCACAGCGAGGCCCAGGGCATCCTGCAGACGCTGTGCCAACGCGCCGACGACCTGCTCACCCCCGGTGGCTTCGTGGTGGACCTGGACGATCAGCCGCTGAAGCTGTCGACGCTGGAGACACTCGGCCATCTCGCCCGCAAACACCGCGCCTTCCTCGTCATCATCGGCGAGCTGGGCAGGGTGGACCCCGACCGACTGCGGCCGCACGCCTTCGAGCACCGGCGTCCGGCCGTCGGCAAGGTCCTGGCGGTACATCTGCGCAGGCTGCTCGCGGGGCACCCCGGAGCATGCCCGCACCAGGACTGCACCACCGAGCACACCACGGCGTTCACCGCCCGGATGCTGGAGTCCCAGCAGGTGCAGCGCACCCTCGACGGGGCGCCGTCCGTACGCAGCGTCGTGGAGTTCGCCGAGGTCCTGGCACAGAGCATCCACGCGGAGGACACCAGCCTCGGCGACGTCATCGGCCAGTGGCGCGACCGGCTGCGCCGCCTGGCCAAACAACTGCTGCAGGTCCCCGCAGAGACCTCGCACGGCCCGGTGCTGGATCCGCACCGCCAGGCGTTCCGTATCGCCTACGCGTTCTTCCACGGCCACCCGCTCTCCGATGTCTTCGAAGCGGGCGAAGTCCTCAGCGCGACCGTGCTGCCGCGCTACGAGACCCGTGAACCGGCACCCACCAACCATGTCTTCGAACGGGAACTGGACCAGCTGATCCCCCAGGAGATACGCGCCTCCGGGGACGCCATGTCCGGCGGCCGCACCGACGACAACCCCCGGTGCGCCCGGCTGGTGGATGAAGAGCTGATGCACGCCGTCATCGAGGTCGTCTGGCACGACTACGACAGTCTGCGCGATCCCTTGCGCGAGTGGCTGACGGCGCTGGTCGCCGGGCCGCTGGAGCGGATCCGGGTACGGGCCGCGCACATCGCCGGGATTCTGCTCAGCCATGACTTCGACAGCGTCTACCGGGACCTGATCCGGCACTGGGCCCGCAAGTCCGCCGCCTATCGGCAGTCCGCCGCGCTCGCCCTGGAGATGGCCGCCCACGACCCCCGGATGGTGGGCCGGGTACGGGCCCAGATCAGAAGCTGGCTGAGCAGCCCCCGATGGGAGTTCCAGGACAGCGCGGCCCGGGCGTACGGCACCCTCGTCGGCGCCCAGGACGTCCCGGACACCCTCTGGGCACTGCGCGAGCTGGGCACCCGGCCGGAGCTGGCCTTCAGCAGCTCGGTGGCCTTCTCGATGTCCTGGCTCTACCTCGCCGGCGCCCCGGGCCCGACCGCCGACGCCCTGGACCGCTGGATCACCTCGGACAACGACCATCTGACCAAGCACGCCATCCGCACCCTGCTGATCCTCAGCCGCTACGGCGCCGGCCCGGACCGCCGCGACCGGCCCGTCCTCGCCGATACCGCCATGACCGACCAGGACCGTGCCGACGCCCTGGTCCGCCTGTGGCGCCACGCCCTGATGGGGCAGGACAGCTCGACCCGCGCATGGGACCTGCTGCGGCGCTGGCTGCTCGCGGGCGACGCAGACAAAGAGCTGGCCGCCTTCCTGGAGGTCCTCGTCCCGCGCATCTGCGCCCGGCCGCTGTCCCTCCGCGCCGGCTTCTACCTCGCCATGTGGGCCGGCCGGCACCCGGACTCGCGCACCATTCGCCAGCTCCGGGACCAGCCCCCCAAAGAGGGCGCCGCTTCCGGCTCCGCGTCCTGACGACACCCCGTACGAAGAGGAGAGAGACCATGGCAGAGCGCAAAGGACTCCGCACCAGGCTGCGCAGCTGGTGGCGGCGGGTCACGGGCAAGGGTGGTACGGAGCCCGACGGCGCCCCGGAGACCGTCGACGAGCCGGACGGTGAGGACACCTCGCCGCTCGGGCAGGCGGCACAGGCCGAGGTGGGCGTGGAACTGCCGCCCGTCGAGGAGACGCTGTCGGTGGCGGCCGACGGCGATGTGTTCGCCTTCGAACTCGTCCCGCACTTCCGCTGGAGCAGCCGGGAGATGACGCTGGACGTCCTGCGGGAGCGTGCGGCGCTCCACGAGGAGGCGGCCCGCGGCAAGCTGCTGCGCCGCGCCTGGTCCGTCGCCCGCGCCTGCGATCCCGGCGATCCGGTGGCCGCGGAGAAGGCCGTCAACAAGGAGCTGCGCGGCGGCTGGTGCTACCACGACGAGAAGGGCCTCATCCGCTGCCGCCCCTCGGTGCGGATGCGGATCGACCCGGCGCTGCGTGAGCATGTGCTGCCCTTCCACCTCGCCGAGGTGCGGATGGAGAAGGAGCACCACCTGGGCAAACTCAAGGCGGACCAGGTGAAGGAACTCACCGAGCGCTGGCTGCGGGTGATGAGCGAACTGGAGCTCCTCGGCACCCTCGGCGCGGCCGAGCGGCGGCTCTTGGTGCCCTTCGCCGCGGCACTCGCCGACGAGGACTTCTTCAAGGTCATGCAGGCGCTCAAGAACACCCGCCGCAACGGGGCCGAGGCGCTCGCCGACGTCCTCACGGCGGCGACCAAGCACCACGAGCAGGTGGGCCTGTTCGAGTACGCCAACGCCTACGACAAGGCATTGAGCGAATTCTGCCGCCAGATGGGGCTGAGCCCCTTCTCCTGGGTGGACACCGTGGGCGATGTCGAGGAGCTGGCACCGTGAACACCGCAGACATAGCAGCGGCCCGGGCGGTCCGCCGTCGGGCAACGCCCACGATCGCCGGCGCCCTGGGAGCTGCCCTGATGGCGGGCCTCCTCGGCGCATGCGGCGAGGCACCACGCCTGGACGCCTGCGCCTGGATGAAGCACCCCGTCGACACCGCGGGCCGTACGGTCGTCCTCGTCGACGGCTCCACCTCCGTGAGCGGCTCGGCCGGCGCGCGTGACTACGCCCACAGCATCGGCGCTCTGCTCACCTCGGTGGTCGAGCGCAAGGACACGGTCTCGGTCGGCAGCTTCAGCGGCGACTCGGCGCAGATCACCTGGATCGCCAAGGACCGCTCGGCCGACTGGGTCAAGGACAACCACAACGAGATCAATCAGAAGGAGCGGAAGCAACAAGCGGTCAGTTGTCTGACCGACCTGGTGGACAAGGCCGGGCGAGCCGTTCCCCGCAGCGGCGGCAGCAATGTCCTTGCGGCCCTCACGGCCGGAGCGTCCTCGCTGGAGGGCGCAGCCGGCCGCCGCAGCCTGCTCGTCCTGACCGACGGGCTCTCCACCACCGGCTGCGCCGATCTGCGCGCGGCCGCCTTCCGGGACAAGAGCGAGATCAAGGCCATCACCCGGGTCTGCGCCGCCCGGGACGAGACACCGTCCCTGACCGGGGTGCATCTCACACTCGCCGGGCTGGGCCAGCCGGCCACCGGCCAGCCCGCCCCCACGGCGGCCCAGCGGACCTGGCTGAGCAACCTGTGGCGGGCGCTGTGCGGTGCGGGAAAGAAGGCCGCTCCCGGTACCTCCTGCACCCTCGCCCCCACCGCCATCGGCACGGCGGAACGGAGCAAGCCGCGGAAGAAGCCGCCCCAGGACCCGGCCGTCCGTTACGCACAGGACCGCCCGGAGACCTACGAACTCCCCGGCGCGGCGCTCTTCGACACCAACTCGTCCACCGTCCGCCCCCAGGCCCTGCCCCTGCTCAACGATGTCGCGGTCAGCGCCCGTACCACCCCCGGCAGCAGGGTCGTCGTCTCCGGCTATGTCGACCCGCGCGGCCGGCCGGACAACAACCACCGGCTGTCGCAGGCGCGCGCGGACGCGGTGAAGGACGTCCTGACCGGACTCGGGGTGCAGCGGGTGACGGCACACGGCCGCGGCCTGCCGACGGGCTGCGCGAAGCCGGACCACACCGCGGGGAGCCGGATGACCGCCGAGGACAAGCTGCAGTGCGACCGGCGCGTCGACATCGAAATCACCAGGAAGTGAGGGCGGCGGGCAGCGATGAACACCACCAACGGAAAGAACCGGGCAGGGCCTGCCGCCCGCTATCAGTCGGCGGTCGACTGCCCCGGCAGTGACCCCGCCTTCGTCGAACTGGACGTCAGGAAGCGGCCGTCCGCCAGGCCCGTGGACCAGACCGACAGCCGGGAACAGGCCGCCCTGATGCGGGCCTTCACCGACGCCAACACCGCGCTGACCGCGGCGCAGCCGGGACTCGGCACCGCGGCCACCGAGGTCGCCCGGAGCTTCCAGGAGGCCCGGACAACCATCGAAGCGGCCGAGCGGTTCGTCGTCGCCCGGTCGTCCCAGCAGGCCCAGGAGCGCATCGGGGAACTGCGTACCCGCCATGCCCAGGACGGACCGGAGAGCCTGCGCCGCCGGCCGGTGCTCTGGCGGCGTCTGCTGTGGCCCACCCTGGTGGCCTGCGTGTCCTTCGACACGATGTTCATCGGCACTCTGATGCAGCGGTTCTTCGGACTGGGAGAGACCGAACTCGGCTACTACCTCGCCTACTTGCCCGGCTTCGGCGTCGCCGTCTGCCTGCTGGCCGCGGGCAGTCTCCTTGCCGAGTCCGTCTTCCGGCGGCGTACCCGTACGGCCCGCACGCTGGAGCGGACACGCCGCGGTCCGGTCGCGGCCCTGCGCGAAGCGCTCTGGCCCAGGAGCCCGCGTACGGAACGGCGGAAGGCCGGCGAACTGCCCTGGCCCAATGCGGCCGGGCCGGTGCTCTTCACTCTGGCCATCCTCACCATGGTCGGCATCTGGGCGCGGATGCGCGCGGCCGGCGCGGTGCGCGAGCATGTGGATCTGGCGCCGGACCAGAGCGCCGTCGTCATCCTCACACTGGTGCTCAGCACCGCCGCGATCGTGGTCAAGGTGCTCGCCCACAACCCCTGCGCCGACAGCGACCAGGAGGCCCGGCGAGCCGTCGTCGACGCGGAGCAGCAGGGCAGGAAGCTGCTGGGGGCGGCGCGGCGCAGCCTGGTGGCGCACGCCGAGACCTGGTGGCGGCTGCGGTCCACCGTGGAGACGGCGGCGAGCGACGCCCACCGTACGCTCGACGAGGCATGCATCCGTATCGTCGAGGAGCGCGCCCGTACCGGTGTGGCCGGCAGCTATGACCTTCCGCTGACCGCACCCGCCTGGCCCTACCCCACCTCCGCACGCAACGGTGCCCGCCCGCCCACCGGAGACCGGGCGCCCGCCCGCCCCACACCTCCCCGGGCCCGCCTCGAACTCCTCGACCACGCCTACCGGGTGCTCGAACGCTATGGCCCCGGTCAGCTCGAGGACCGCCTCAACGACCTCGCCGGCGACCTCAACACGCAGTTCCGTGCCTCGCCCGGACAGCCCGTGGAGGAGCAAGCGGGGACGACGAGCCCCGACGAGGACCGGGCTCCCGAAGCGGGTTCGGCCCCGGAGGACGTCCCGGCACCCGAGGGGGACCGAGCCCCTGAGGAGGACAGGGCACCTGAGGAGGACCGAGCCCCCGAGGGGGACAGGCCACCCGAGGAGGGCTGGGCATCCGAAGGGTCCTCGGCACCCGACCAGGCCGCCCCCCCGGAGCAGCCGCCCGGCGAGGGCCGGGCTCCCGGTGAGCCCCCGGCGGCACCCGCAGGGGAGCCCGGGGACGCCGGCACGGACAGCCGGCCGTCCGAGGAAGGAGGCTCGGCCTCATGACCACACAGCCGGGCCTCGGTCCGGACGAAGTGAAACATCTGGAATTCCTGCAGGCCGTGATCGCCCGCCACGCCAACACCTCGTTCCTGGTGAAGAGTTGGGCCATGACCGTCAGCGGCGCCTTCATCGCGGTGGCCACCCGCGGGCCGAGCTGGAAGACGGCCGCGGTCGCCCTGGGACTGGCAGCGGGGTTCTGGCTGCTCGACAGCTACTACCTCCGCCAGGAACGGAGATTCCGCGGTCTCTACGAGAAGGTCGCCGAGCGCGGGAGCCCGGGGGTGCCGCCCTTCAGCATGGACGCCGAGCAGCACGGCGGCCCCGTCCCCTGGCGGGCCGTGGCACTGTCCCGGACGATGCTGCTCTCCTACGGCGTCCTCGTCGCCATCGACACCATGACGGTCCTCTTCCTCGCCTGACCGCCGGCGGTCCCGCGCACGGGCGCCCCCGCGCCGCGGCTCACGTCCCCGCGGGCCGGATGTCGGTCCACGGCAGCAGCAGGCCGTCGCCCTCGGCGCGCGGGACGAGGTGGAGATGGAGATGGCGGACGGTCTGGGTGGCCGAGGGACCGCGTGAGGTGATCACATTGCAGTCCCCGGCCTCCGCCGCGAGTTCGGCGGCCCGCAGCATGGTGGCCGCGGACACCACCGGGTCCTCGGCGACATCGGCGACATGCACCCGGGGGATGACCAGCACATGCCCGGCGGTGACACCGCCATGGCGAGGCCGGATGGCGATGGTCTCCGGCCATTCGCGCAGCACCGTGGCCGGCGCCCGGCCGCACACGATGAGGCAGAAGGGACAGCCGGGCCGCCGGGGAGTCCGCGGACGCTGCGGACCGGTGTCCGGCGCCTCGCCGGCCACCTCGCGGAACTCCCCATAACTGACCATCGATCCTCCGCAGGGGCCGGCCGGGCGGGTCGGACTGGTGTCACCGGGCCGGGCCGACGGGCACCTCCGCTGCATCCATAATCGACCATTGGCTCCGCTCATGCGGCACTTGGCCCCATTCCGGCCGTTTGAACGCCACCGGCCGCCCTCCCCGGGCAGCGGTCGTCACCAGAGTTTGTCGATCTCGCCCGGGTACAGCTCGATGCGGGAGTGCGGGAACGCGGAACGATGGCTCCGGGCCCGGGATGAGAAGAAGCCGGCCAGGGTGACCTTGTCGAATCCGGGCCGGTCGCTGGGGAACGGGGCCTGGGGCGTACCGCCGATGAGCACCGCACCGGGGAGATGCTGCCAGCCCGCGCTCTCGTAGAACGGTTGCAGCGGCCGGTCGCAGGTGAACAGGCCGATATCCAGGTCCATGGCGGCCATTGCCTCACGGGCGGCCGTCACCAGACGGCGGCCGTGGCCCTGTCCGCGGGCGGTGCCACGGGTCACGACCGTGCTCAGCCCCGCGGCCCGGTACCGCTGCCCGGCGTGGACGAGTTCCTTGGTGAGGATGTCCAGCGCGGCGAGCACCGTGGCACCGTCGACCAGCAGCATCGACACCGGCCGCAGCGCCGGGTCGTGGGCGAAGGTGCCGGGCGCCGACGCGGAGTCCGGCGGCCACGCCTCGTCCCGGAGTTCCGACACCTGCTTCTGGAGTGCGGGCGGGGTATCGGCTTCCGGGAAGTTCATGATCGGCACCGGCCCATTGTGACGGCCCCGTACGACGGAGTCCACGGGTTTCCCGCGCCGGACCGACGGGTCGTCCGGCGCCGCCTCCGCGATGCTCCCGGACCCCCATCGTGCCTGCATGTGGCAGTCGCCCTGGGGCAGACGACAATCCATGGGAATGCTGAGGCGTTGGGAACGCGTGGTGGAGGACTGCGAGAGCGCACTGCTGGCCAAGATTTTCCGCACCGATCCGGTGGAGTTGTTCGATGCGCTACGGCAGGAGTGTGACGCCCATGCGGTCGTGTGCAGCCAGAGCCGAGTCCTCGTCCCCAATGACTACACCGTCGAGCTCGCGCCGCAGGTGCACGATGAACTGGCGGCACGCGGCGGAGAGGTGGGCCGTCAGCTGACCGATGTGCTGGCCCGGCACGCCGTCGACCGGGGCTACGAAGGGGCGGGTCCGCTCACCGTCCATGTCACCACCGGCGACGTACCGAACGGCAGGTACCGCATTTCGAGCGCGGCCCTCGCCCACATTCCCGCCGATGCCGCCGGTCCGCGAGCGACCTGACCGGGAGGCCCGCCGTTCGCCGGGGCCCCCGGCCGGCGCCGGGCTCTTACTCCTGCTCGGCTACTCCGCCGCGTCGGCGATCTCGGCGATCACCTGGGCATGGCAGGGCTCCGGAAGACACCAGCAGCCGAGCCGGCGCCCCCGTAGTTCCGGCAGGAGCGCGAGCAGGTCGGGGCGTTCCAGCAGGTAGGCGCGGTACTTCGCCAGGACCTCCGCGCGGGTTCCGTCCCGGCCCGGACGGAAGGGACTGGCCAACGGTGACGCCTTGAGATGCCAGCCGCCCCGGTTCATCGCGCGCCCCACGTACACGACGTCGGCGTAGTCCGGGTCGTCCCGGTGGCCCTTGAGATTGACGACGGTTGTGCGCTGCATACCGCCATCCTCGCGCGGCCCGCCGCGTCCGGCAGCGTCGGGGCGGGCCGAGTACGCCTCACGCTGCCTTCTTGCTCCTTGTGACCGGCCGGACGGCCGTCCCCGCGTGACCGCGGATGTGCGCGAGGACGGACCGCCCTACTCGGGGTTACTGCCTGCGACTACCGGTGAAGTGCCGGAAGCCGTGGAGGGTTTACAGCGGCCGGGCCCACAGGTCGTACTGGAGGCCCGAGCCGTCGCAGAAGGGGTCGGCCCACTTGCCGCTGCTGACCAGGTCGGTGCCGGCCGCCTGGCAGCCGCCGAGGGTCCAGAACTTCTTGCCGGTCCACACGGTTCCGGGAGGGCCGTCCATCGGCTTGACCTGGTGCTGTGTGGAGGAGGCGGCCGGCGCGGCGGCCTCGGTGCCGGTGGCGGCGTGGGCCTGGGCGGCGCCACCCAGCCCGATGACCGTGAGCGCGGCGGCGGCGACCGCGGTGCTGAGAATTCGCCTGTTACGCATGTCGTGTCCTTTCCCCGTAGCCAGGGCCCCTTGCGGGCCCGACACCCTGCACACGTATGACGCCCCCTCGACGTATGACACCCCCTCATGTGACGTGCGTCACATTGGCGGTCGTGGCTCGGGCGGGGGTGCTCCCGGTCGCTCCCTGGTCGTGAAGTGGCATGGCCGAAAAGGTATTTGACGTGTAGTCAGCCCTCTGGGGTCGGCTCTGTGTGTCTGATAGTGAAGTGTTCCGCAGTGCCCGATTTCGCCTGTCGCCTCGAAGTCGGCGTCGCGGCGGTCGTGATGGCGGGGTGTCCGGTGTGGTGCGCAGGTGTCGGGAGGTGCGGAAGTGGTCGCGCAAGCTGTCCCTACCTGCGGATTTACCTGTTCTTTTCAGGGTGTTGGCCGGAGACGCTTGCCTTGGAAGTCCGGGGATGGATAGCGTAACCAGCACCTAAAGCTTTCTGGACAGCTTTAGTGAAAGCTAAAACATCGTATCGTTCCCGGGTGGGGGAGAAGTATGCAGATCAAGGTTGCGGTGGCGTATCACAGTGGATACGGCCACACCGCAAAGCAGGCGGCGGCCGTTGCGGCCGGCGCGGAGAAGGTCCCCGACACCCAGGTGCGACTGGTCTCCCTCGCCGAGCTGAACGACGAACTGTGGGAGGTGCTGCAGGAGTCCGATGCCCTGATCTTCGGCACGCCGACCTACATGGGCGGCAGCAGCGCCGTCTTCCGCACGTTCGTCGAGGCCACCAGCCAGGTCTGGGGCGACAACATGCGCTGGAAGAACAAGATCGCCGGTGGCTTCACCAACAGCGGCAACATGGCGGGGGACAAGCTCAACGCGCTGATCGACATCGCGCTGTTCGCCGCCCAGCACGGCATGGTCTGGGTCGGCCTCGCTGAGTACGGCGGCTGGAACACCTCCTCCGGCAGCCCCGAGGACCTCAACCGGCTCGGCAGCTGGCTGGGCGCCATGTCCCAGTCGAACAACGACGAGGGTGCGGACGTCACCCCCTGCGCCAGCGACCTGCGCACCGCCGAGGCACTCGGCCGCCGGATCGCCGAGACCGCCCACATCCACCGGGCGGGCCGCGCGGCCGTCGGGTTCGACGAGGTGTCCGCCTGACCGTCGATGAGCCGCACTGAGGCAGCTGCGACGGGGGGGGGACCCGATGAACAGCCGTCAGGAGCCGGCGGTTTCCCACGCGGACGCACAGTCCGGAGTGGTACGCCGCGAGATGATCAGCCGTCACACACTCATCGGGACGGCTGTGGCCGGGGCCGAGGCGGCCCGCGTCGTGGGGGCGCGGGCACCCTGGCCGGGCACGCTCCCGGCGCCTGTCCGGGCGACACGGCCCGCTCCTTCCGTATCGCAGCCCTCCGCCGCGGGGTCGTCGGGATCGAGCCCGCCCGGGGCCGCTCTCCGTGCGGCGGCCCCGACAGCGGTGACCCGAAGACCGGCCCGGCGAGCGCACCGGCCGTCAGCCGCGCGCTGCGGGCGGGAGCGGCGGCCCTCGCTGCCCTCCCGGGACCGGCCCCGGGCCGTTTCTGCCCGGCGCCCTCCGTCTCCGCGATGTCCCGGGACGCCGTGACGCCGCCGCCGTACGGACTCCGCGAAGCCTTCCTCGTCCGGTCCTCGACCGCCCGGTTCCTGCTCCACCGCACACCGACCGAGGCCGCCGGTGCCCGGCTCCGCGCCGGCCTCGTGCACGAGGCCGGGGAGGGAGCACCCGACGCCGCCGCACGGTGCCGTGTGATCCGCGCGGCCGGTCTCTCCGGTGCCGTCCCCGCGCCGGGCGTCTGCCGCGGCCCGAAGCACCATCACTCCGGGGGCCCGTCCCCCGGAGTGAGGTACCACGGCCGCCATGGCGTGGCACACCTCCTGCTCGCCCTTGCGGCGCAGCCGGAGCCGGCACGCCCCTGGGCGCACCGGCTCCCACCGGTCCCGGCCGGCTGAAGCTCGTCCCCGTTCGGCAGTCCCACCACCTTCACCGTGTCCGCGGATGCCGCGCGCACGGCATGTCCTGGCCGCGCACTGTCCGTGCGGCCGTTCCCTGCCATCCCGAGGAGATCAGCCATGTTCAAGACCACCACCGACGCCGAGCTGTCGGGCAATCCGATCGATGAGGTGATCGGCTCCACGATCCGCTACGCGGCGCTCACCTCCGCCGCCAAGCTCGGTATCTTCCGGACCCTGGAGGAGGACGGCCCCAAGACCCTCGACGAGCTGGCCGCTGCGATCGGCGCGAGCACGGACGGCACCCGCGCGGTGGCCGACGTCGCCGCCGTCCTCGGCTGGCTGACCCTGGAGGACGGGCGCTACCGCAACGGCCCGCTCGCCGAACGCTGGCTGGGGCAAAGCGCCGAGTACGACTTCACCCCGGCGCTGCTGTGGGCGTACGAACTCACCAACGTGATGTGGGATCTGCCGCAGGCCGTCCGGGACGGCAAGCCCGCCCAGTCCCTGTGGGAGCGCTGGGCCGGCAACCCCGAGGCCGGACGGGACTTCTCCGCGTACATGCGGGTCAAGTCGCGGCTGACCGTGCAGCCCATCGTCGAGGCCGTCCCGCTGCCCGAAGGGGCGCGGCGCCTCCTCGACCTGGGCGGCTCACACGGACTGCACTCCATGGCCATGTGCGAGCGGCACCCCGAGCTCTCCGCCACCATCCTCGACCTGCCCGAGGCGCTCGCCGACACCGGCGCCGCGATCGAGAAGGCGGGGCTGTCCGACCGGATCACCCTGCAGCGCGGCAGCTTCCTCAGCGGTGACCTCGGCACCGGATACGACGTGGTCTTCCTCTTCGAGATCGTGCACAACCACACCGACGAGGAGAACCGGGACCTGATCGCGCGGGCCGCCAAGGCGCTGCGCCCCGGCGGCCGGATCGTGGTGCTCGAAGACGTCCGCGGTGAGCAGCTCGACGAGCACAACGCGGCGTTCTCGCTGGCCATGTACGCCTGCTCCGGCGACCGCACCTACAGCCTGCCGGAGATCTCCGGATGGCTCACCGACGCGGGGCTGAAGACCGTCGAGCGGATCGCGCTGCCCTCATCCGTGTCTCTGGTCGTCGGCACCAAGTAAAGCCGGCAGCCGGGGAAGGGGGGAGCACCGTGCAGATCGATCTGGCACACCGGTCGACCAGCTCATGGCTGGACGCCGCGGACCTCGCTCGTGAGGTGTACGCCCAGGCATACGGCGCCGATGTGGCGCCCCGGCCCGACTCGTTCATCGTCGCCCGGCCGGCCTGCGGCGCGGCGGAGAAGCCCTGCGCGCCACTGGCCTGCGCGGGGCTCACCTTCGGCAGAGACCAGGAGCTGTTCTCCGAGCGGTACCTCGAGACCGGTGTCGAGGACGCCGCGCTGTCCCGACTCGGGGCCTCTGTCGACCGCAGGCGGGTGGTGGAAGTGGGGGCACTGGCCACCCGCCGCGCCTCGGTCGGCCGCGAACTGATCAGAGCCACCCCGATCATCGCCTGGTGCCTGGGCATGGAGTACATCCTGTGCACCGTCACCCGCAGCCTGATCACGACCCTGGACCGGACCGGTATCTCCTTCGTGCCGTTCGGTCCCGCCGACCCGCGCCGGCTGTCTCCCGACGAGGCGGCGCGCTGGGGCACCTATTACGACCAGGAGCCGCAGGTCGGCGTCATCCCGCTGAACGCCCTGGACCGGCTGTTCTCCGACGCCACCGGGCGTTACTCCGTCACCGATCTCCAACTGAGCATCAGCGCCATGGAGGTGGCCGGTCATGCTGGGCATTGAGCAGAGCCTGGTCAGGTTCGGCGAGTCGGCGCGTCCGCTGATCGAGGTGCTGGGGGAGGACGGCGCGCCGGCCCGGACCCTCAGCTACCAGGAGGTGACGCGCCGGGCCGCTGACCTCGTCGAGCGGATCGGACCGGGCGACGGCCGGCCGCTGCGCATCGGCGTGGTCTGCGGCAACACCCCCGAATTCGTGGTCGCCGACCTCGCACTGATCGCCGCGCGCGCCACCGAAGTACCCGTCCCGCTGGCCTTCTCCGCCGAGCAGGCCGCCGGGCTGCTGGAGGAGACCGATCTGTGCGTGGTGGACGCGGCCGGGCAGGAGCGGCTGACCCAGTGGGGCAGGGACCGGGTCCTGCGCCCGGACTGCACGGTATTGCCGCTGTCCACAGACGGGCCCGTACCGTCCGCGCCCATGGTGCTGCCGCCGGCCCGCGCCGGGGGAGCGGACTGGGAGTGCAAGATCATCCACACCTCCGGGACGACCTCGCGTCCCAAGGGGGTACGGATCCGGGCGGCGGCCCTGAACGAACTGCTGGGCTCACTGCGTTCGGTGATGCCCGGCGGGGCCTTCGCCCGCTATCTCTCCGTCGTCCCGTTCAGCCTGCTCATCGAGCAGGTCACCGGCCTCTACATGGTCCTGCTCGACGGCGGGACGCTGGTCCTGATGCCGCCCGGCAAGGCCCTGGTCGGCACCACTGCGGCGGCCCCGGCCGATGCCATGCCGTATGTGACGTCCGCCCGCCCGACCGCGATGGTCGCCACGCCCGCACTCGTCGATGCCTTCGCCGCCGCCGCGGACGAGGCCGTGGCGAGCGGACGAGCGGTCGCACCGGCCCTCTTCGGCACTCCCTCGGCGCCGCTCATCTGCTGCGGCGGGGCGCCCGTGCACCCCGGTCTGCTGCGGCGGCTGGAGGACCACGGGCTCCCCGTGCACGAAGGGTACGGACTGTCCGAGAACAGCTCCGTGGTCAGCTGGAACACCCCGGACGCGCGCCGCCTCGGCACCGTGGGCCGGCCGCTGCCGCATGTCCGCGTCCGGACCGCGGACGACGGTGAACTCCTGGTCAGCAGCACCTCGTTGTTCGCCGGCTATACCCGCGACGACCCCTCCAGCCTGGTCCTCGACGCCGACGGCTGGCTCCGTACCGGCGATCTGGCCCGGATCGACGAGGACGGGTTCATCAGCATCACCGGACGCAAGAAGAACGTCATCATCACCGCGGCCGGCCGCAATGTGGCCCCCGAGTGGGTAGAGGCGCAGTACGCCCAACTCCCGTTCGTCCGCGCCGTCGCCGTGATCGGTGACGGACTCACCGCGCTCCACGGACTCTTCCTCGTCAAGGAGTCCACCGACCTCGCGGCGGCCGAAGCGGCCGTCCGGGAGTTCGGCGAAGCGCACCTCTCCGAGGTGGAGCGGGTCGCCGTACCGCACCTCACCGTCGCCGACGAGCGCCTCTACCGCCGGTTCTTCACCGTCACCGGAAGGCCCATGCGGGCAGCCATCCGCACTGCCCTGTCCAACGGAACGCTGTACGACCACCAAGGAGCAGACGCATGACCACCATCGCTGCCGTCGAGCCCTACGGGGCCGCCACCGGCCGGCTCGTCCTGCCCGCCGAGGACAGGTCGCTCGGTGCTCTGGACCCCGCATGGGTCACCGGGCTGCTCGCCGACGCCGGCTTTCTGCTGTTCCGGGGCTTCCGCACCGACCTGGAGGAGTTCACCTCCTTCGTGAAGGCGCACTCCAGCCGGATCACCCTCGACCCGGCACGCTCCTTCCACGGCGGCGAGGTCGCCCAGAAGGTGGACGCGGGCACCGTTGCCGTCGGCCTCCATCTGGAGAACGGCAACAGTCCCTTCGGCCCCGACCTGACGTGGTTCCTGTGCGAGAAGGCCGCCGCCAGCGGCTCCCAGACCACCGTCTGTGACGGCTACCGCGTCTGGGACGCGGCGAGTGACACCGCCCGCGCGGTCTTCGGCGTCAAGGACATCATGTACAGCCGCCGGGTGGAGGAGCCCAAGTGGAAGGCGTTCGTCTGCCACCAGACGGAAGGCCGCAAAAAGCTCGACGACATCACCTTCGCCGATATGAAGGACCTGGTGGGCGGCAGTGTGTCCACCACCCTCCAGCTCAACGACGACGGCTCCATCCACTACGCCTACCGCGTCGGTGCCGTCCACCCCACGCTCTTCGGCAGCCGGCTCTCCTGGGCCAACAGCGTCTTCGGCCCCTCGTACAACTACGAGGCCCCGCGCATCACCTTCGCCGACGGCACGGAGATCCCCCAGGAGCTCCTCACCGAATTCCGCCGCCTCACCGAGGAGCTGACCGAGGAGCTGGACTGGCAGGACGGCGACGTGGCCCTGATCGACAACACCCGGGTGATGCACGGCCGGCGCGAGATACTCGACACCGACCGGACCATCTACAACGCGCAGAGCTACCTCGACCCCGCGCTGCTGGCCGCCGTGCGGAACGGGAGGGCCCAGGGATGACCACCGCCACCACCGGACTCGACGACGAGCGCGTCGGCGCCGTCCTGGACGAGATCGCCAGGACCGCCGAGCGCAACGACCCGGACGTCATGAAGCGCGCCTACGCCACCGCGGCCGACTGGCCGCAGCCGCCCACCGCCCAGGAGGCGGCCGAGCTGTGCGCCCAGGCCGCGCTGCCCGTACACCCGCAGGTCGGTACCTTCCTGTACCAGCTGATACGGAGCCTGCGCCCGGCACTCGTCGTGGAGTTCGGCACCTCCTTCGGCGCCTCGACGATCTATGCGGCGGCGGCCCTGCGCGACAACGGCGGCGGCCGCATCATCGGCTCGGAGCTGCATCCCGGCAAGGCCGACCGGGCACGCAGCCATCTGGAGCGCGCCGGGCTCGCCGGCTACGCCGAGATCAGGACCGGCGACGCCCGGGAGCAGCTCGCCACGCTTCCCGGGCCGGTCGATCTGCTGCTGCTGGACGGCTGGAAGGAGCTCTACCTCCCGGTCCTCAAGCTGCTCGAACCCGCACTGCGCACCGGTGGCCTGGTCGTCTCCGACAACCTGCCGATGCTGCCACCCGAGTTCACCGACCATGTCCGCGCCGCCGGCAACGGCTATCTCTCCCAGCAGCTTCCGCTGGGCGACGGCATCGAATTCTCCGTCCGCCTCCAGCAAGAGGCCTGACACCGGTTCCACCCGGCTTCGCGAAGCCGTCGCGATCCGCGTCACCCCGTACGCACGGAAAGGGCACCGAACACCCGTGAATTCCCGTACCCACCGCCGCACCCTGCTCCGCGCCGGCGTCGCCGCGCTGCCCCTGGCGGCAGTGGCACCGGCCGCACACGCCGCCGGACAGTCCCCCAAACTCACCGCCGCCCAGGTGGCGAGCTGGACCGACGCCTACCTTGAGGCCTGGCGGACCAAGAACGACACCGCCGCGGTCCGGCTGTTCACCCCCGACGCCCTGTACGAGGCGGTGCCCGGCGTGGCCGCGCAGACCTTCCGCGGCCGCGAGGCCATCGGCCGCTACTGGCGCGACATCACCTCCGGCCAGAGCGAGATGACCGGCCGTCACGGCACCCCCGTCGTCACCGGCAACCGGGCGGCCGTCGAACTCTGGGTCACGATGCGGGCCCCCGCCATCAACCCCGACGGGGAGCACTGGGTCACCCTGCTGGAGACCAACATCCTGACCTTCGCTCCCGACGGCCGCTGCCGGCGCAACACCGAGTACTGGAACATGCAGATGGGCCGCCTGACACCGCCCCAGGGGTGGGGCACTGCATGACCTCCGCACGCCTGCTCGTCACCGGTGGCCGGGTCCTCAGCATGGACCCGGCCATCGGTGAACTGCCGTCCGCCGACATCCTGGTGGCGGACGGCCGGATCACCGAGGTACGCCCGGACATCGACGCCACGGCTGTGGACGAGCGGATCGACGCCCGGGGGTGCCTCGTGCTCCCCGGCTTCGTCGACACCCACCGGCACATGTGGCAGGCGGCGCTCCGCGGCAGCGGCGCCGACCAGACCCTCGACCAGTATTTCGCGACCGTCCTGCACACCCTTGCGCCCCGGCTCAGCGCCGACGATCTCCACCTGGGCAATCTGCTGAGCGCTCTGGGTGCCCTGGACGCGGGGGTGACCACCGTCCAGGACATCTCCAATGTCGACAAGACGACCGAGGAGCACACCGACGCCCTGCTCGACGCGCTCACCGAATCCGGGCTGCGCAGCGTCTTCGCCTACGGGCAGGGCACGGCACAGGACGCCCGCCGGGTCCGCAGCGACCGGCTGCACGCCAAGGACGGCCTGGTGACCATGGCGCTGAACGCCGAGGCCGGCAGCGACGACAACATCCGGCGCGGCTGGGCCCTGGCCCGTGAACTCGATGTGCCGACCGCGCTGCACGTCCGGGGCGGCAGCCCGGTCTCCCGGCTGCGCCGCCTCGGGGTACTGCGCCCCGGCACGGTCTTCATCCACGGCACCGGGATGGCGGCCGGCGAGCTGGAGCTGATCCGCGACAGCGGTGGGGCGCTGTCGGTCGCGCCCGCCATCGAGATGACCATGGGGCACGGTCTGCCGCCGTTCGCCGCCGCGGCGGCCGCCGGATTGCGTCCCAGCCTCAGCGTCGATGTCGAAGTCGCCGCACCCAGCGATATGTTCACGCAGATGCGGGCCGCCTTCCAGATCGGGCGCTTCGCCGCGCTGCAAGGCCACGCGGGCCCGGAAGCGGCGTTGCTCACGGCCCGGGAGGTGCTGGAGTTCGCGACGCTCGGCGGCGCCGAGGCGCTCGGGATGGCGGACCGTATCGGCTCTCTGACCCCGGGCAAGCAGGCCGATCTGCTCGTGCTGCGCACCGACCGCCCCGGAGTGGCGCCCCTGCACGACGCCACCGCGGCCGTCGTGTCGTCGATGGACCGCGCCGACGTCGACACCGTGTTGGTTGCCGGACGGATCGTCAAGCGCGCGGGGCGGCTGCAGTACGCCGGACTGCCGCGGCTGCTGGCACGGGCGGAGGAGGTGCGCGACCGGCTGGCCGGCTGCTGACCTCTCGCGTCAGCGCCGGATCAGCACGCCCTCCTCGATGGCGGCCAGCGCGATGCGCAGCTGTTCGCTGAGGGCCTTCGCGGTGCGTTCCGGAATCCGGTCGACGAGCCGGGCGTGCACGGCGGTGGTGGCGCGCACCGCCGCCTCGGCGGTCTCCACCCCGCTCGGTGTGAGCTGTACCCAGCTGCTGCGCGCATCGTCCTCGGCCGCCGCGCGGGTGACATAGCCGGCGGCCACCAGGCGCTTGATGACATTGCTGGTCCCGCCGGAGGACAGCAGGAGCGCGTGCGTGAGGTCGGTCGGCTTGAGGCGGTAGGGGGCGCCGATCCGCCGGAGGGTGGCGAGTACTCCGTACTCGGCCTGGGTGAGCCCCAGTTTCTCCAGCTCGGCGCCGGCCGCGATATCGAAGGCCGAAACCAACAGGGCGGTCCTTTTGGCCAGTTCCAGGGGGAGACCGGCAATTTCGGGCAGTTCGTGTCCCCATGCCGAGATGATCTCGTCTACGTGGTCAGGCTCCACTGTGAACCGCCTTCCCTCTACCCGATGCTCAGTACAAAGATATCCCACCCTCCACACAGGCACGTTCTGACCTGGGGAGACTGTGTGCTTGCCAGATGTGGACACTGTGAAAAGCTTTCCATCTATCTTTCAATATAGCTTTTTTCAATGCTTTCTCTCTATGCTTCTCTCATGTTCAAGCGTGAGCCGAGACGTGCCCTGGCCATGACGGCGGTCCTGTTTCTGGCCCTGACCAGCGTCACCGCCTGTGCCGGCCGTGACGTGGAAACGGCCCCACAGGGGAGTGCGATGGCGGAAAACCGTCGCTCCACCGAGGAAGGAACCATCGCAGTGCGAGAGTTCAGCGCCACACCGGACCGGCTGCCGTCGTGCTTCCACGGCGTCCGCGGCGCCACCGCGTACCGCCCGCCCGGTTCCTCGGGGGACGGCCGTCTGGTCACTCTGGGCACCGGTCCCCGCGGGGTGGTCTTCGCGCCCATCTCCTGGGGCGACGCCTGTGAATGGGCGGCCGAGGCCAAGCGGCTCGCCGCCGACGGCTATCACGTGGTCACCTTCGACTGGGGAGGGGACCGCCGCCGGACCGTGTCCGAAGCGACCCGGCTGCTGCGCTCGCGCGGCGCCAAGAACGTGGCGTGGGTGGGCGGTTGCATGGGCGGCACGCTCATGCTCGGCATGCTGACGGACCGCACCGACCACCCGGCCGGCGTCGCCGGAATCAGCCCCCTCGCCTCGCTGGGCGGCTACTCCGCCGGAAACGGCACGTCCTACGAGGGCGAACTGCTGCTCCTGGGCACCGCCGACGACCCGCTCTCCGACGAAGGGCGGCTGCGCGAGGTCGCCCACAGCTTCCCCAAGGCCGAGGTCACGGTCCTGCCCGGCACACTCCACGCCGCCGAGATCTTCGCCGGCCCGCACGGTGCCAAGGCCCGCCGCAGCCTCGACGGCTTCCTCGACCGGACCTTCGCCCCGGCGGACAGCTGAGCGTTCGGCGCCGCGGGCCCCCGTGGTGCGGGCCGGATCAGGCCCGCACCACGGGGAAGCCCCGCCCGCTCACACCGGGCACGGGCGGACGAGCCGGGGGCGGCCGGTCAGGGCATCGCTCAGGAGCGGGTGCCGAAGTCCTGCGTCCACCACGGGCCGTTGCCGCTGAGATTGACGCCCACACCGGTGGACTTGTAGGAGCAGTTCAGGATGTTGTCGCGGTGGCCCGGGCTCTTCATCCAGCCGTCCACCGCGGTGGCCGGGTCCTTGGGGCTCTTGAAGATGTTCTCGGCCCAGCTGCTCCACGGGAATCCGGCCTTGGTCATCCGGGTACCCGGGTCGACGCCTTCCGGCGTGTTGTGCTCGTAGTAGTTGCGGGCGGCCATGTCGTCCGAGTGGGCCTGTGCCGCCTTCTGGATACGGGGATCGACGGTGAGCGGGCCACAACCGTGCTGCGCCCGCTGGGCGTTGACCAGCTCGACGACCTTCTGCGCGAACCGCGCGGCGGTGCCGGAAGCGGCCTGTGCTCCGTTCGGCGTGGTGTTTCCCGCTCCGGAGTCGACGTGGGGCGTACGGGGAGCGCTCCGCTGGGCGGAGTCACCGTTGCCGCTGCCGGGACGGCTGGCCTGCGGCCGGGGCGAGGAATGCCGCTTGCCGTGCCGCTTGGCCTTGGACGGGGAGGCCGAGGGCTTCTTGTGGGTCTTGGGGGTGCGCGAGGTGGACGGCGTCGGCTTGGCGGAGACGGTCGCCGTGGACGCCGACGGCACGGACGCATCCGCCGCGAGCGCCCGGTCGGCTCCCGAGTCGGGGCGTATCAGCACCACGGACGCGCCGCCCACGGTGACCACGGCCGCCACCGCCAGGAGGGTGGCCTTGCGCCGCGGAGTGCTGCCGGCGCGGTGCGTGCCGCTGGTCCGCCCGTGCCGGCCTCCCGCGCTGCCGCCCGCCCCGGCCCCGCCGGAACGCCGGTGCGCACCGGCCTCGCCCGCCCCGCGGCCGCTCCCGGCCGGCGTCTCGTCGTGGCGCTCCGTCTGAAGGTGGTCGTTGTTCATGGTTCCGTTTCCTGTGGGGGATGGGGATCTGCCGGCCCGCTGAGCCCGGGGGACCCGTTGTTCTTGCGGGCCGACACATGGGAGAGCACGGGGCCGGGACCAGATAACGGAAACTGCGAAAAGTTTTTTCGTGGGCCGTCAGCAGGCCGGATTCCACGCTGCGCGCGCCGGCCGGGGCGTCTGGAGTGCGCCATGGGCGTCGGCCGGGGACCGGGGTGCTTCCGGAGCCACGTAGGTTTTTTCTGTTATCGCGGCGAGCGCGCGGGATCTCCTGTGTGCGGGGGCTACGGGTACGCACGAAGGAACAGGAACGAATAGGCGTGAAGCAGGAAAACGGGACGGAGGCCGTCGAGGCAGCCAAGGCCGGGGACGAAGAGGCCCGGGAGCAGCTGGTCGCCGCATACCTGCCGCTGATCTACAACGTCGTGGGCCGCGCACTGGACGGCCATGCGGACGTCGACGACGTGGTGCAGGAGACCATGCTGCGCGTCCTGGAGTCGCTGGACGGCCTGCGGGAGCCGGCGTCCTTCCGCTCCTGGCTGGTGGCGATCGCCATGAACCAGGTGCGCCGCCGGTGGACCGCCGCCCGCAAGACACCCGTCGTCGGCCTGGACCAGGCGCCGGAACGGGCCGACCGCTCCGCCGATTTCGTGGACCTGACCATCCTGAAGCTGGGCCTTTCCGGCCAGCGCCGTGAAGTGGCCGCGGCCACCCGCTGGCTGGACGAGGGGGACCGGTCACTGCTGTCCCTGTGGTGGCTGGAGGCCGCCGGTGAGATCAGCAGGCCGGAGCTGGTCGCCGCCGTCGGGATCGACTCCCGCCATGCGGCGGTCCGTGTGCAGCGGATGAAGGAGCAGCTCGAAGCCGGCCGCGTCGTGGTCCGCGCGCTCTCGGCAACTCCTCTCTGCCCCGAACTGTCCCAGCTGACGGAAACCTGGGACCACGAGCCCTGCGCCCTCTGGCGCAAGCGAATAGCCCGCCATGCGCGTCAGTGCAGGGCCTGCTCCGGACACTGGGACGACCTGCTGCCCGCCGAGGGCCTATTGGCCGGTCTCGCCATGCTGCCGCTGCCCTCGCACCTCACTCCGCAGACCGTCCTGCCCGCCCCTGCCGCCGCCACCGTGCAGGCGTCCTCGGCACCCGCGGACCCCGCGTCCGGTGCGACCGGCGCACACCATCTGCCGAAGCGGCCGCCCCGGGTGAAGAAGGGCACGGTCGTCGCGGGCACCGCCACCCTCGTGGTGGCCGTCAGCGCCGCCGTGTGGTGGTCTCCCGGCACGCCCCCGGACAACCGGAAGGACGAGCCGAAGGCGCCCCGTACCGTGGCTGCCCGCACCCCCTCGCCACGCCCCACCCCCACACCCACCCCGACCCCGTCACCCTCCAGGACCGCGCCTCCCACACGGTCCGCCACACCGACCCCCACGCCCTCGGCCACCCCGCCCGACCTCGAAGAGCAGGCCACCGCACTCATCAACCAGCGGCGGGCGCGGGCCGGCTGCGGGCCGCTGCGCATCGAGCGACGCCTGCACGCCGCGGCGCAGCGTCACTCCGCCGATATGGCGGCACGGCAGTACTACGAGCACGAGACTCCGGACGGCACCGGCCCCGACGAGCGGATCACCGCGACCGGATACCAGTGGAGCAGCTGGGGCGAGAACCTCCACCGCGGCCCGCGGACCGCCGCCGACGTGGTGAACGACTGGATGGGCGACAGCATGCACCGCGACAACCTGCTCAACTGCGCCTTCACGGAGGTCGGCATCGGCGTCGTCCAGGGCTCGGGCGGGCCCTGGTGGACCCAGGACCTCGCGGCTCCGCGCTGACTTCGGCGGGCAGAGTCGGTCGTCTACCGGACCGCGGCCACCGGAATGTCCTGGCGGCCGGTAGCGCTGCACCTCACGGAGAAGCAGTCCGTCGCACACAAGGAGAACGGCGCATGACCGATACTGTGCAGGAGTGGCAGCTGTCCGCACGCCCCGTGGGGCGCCCGGTGCCGGGGGACTTCCGGCTCGTGGAGCGGGAGTTGCCGGCACCGGCCGAAGGTGAGGTGCAGGTCCGTAACACCTTCCTCTCGGTGGACCCCTATATGCGGGCCCTGATGAGTGCCACGGCGGCCGGGAGCCTGGCCTACGGGTTAGACCGGCCGATGACGGGTGGTGCGGTCGGTGAGGTCGTCGCGTCGCGGGCGGTTGGTCTGTCGCCGGGGGATCTGGTGCTCAGCGACCTGGGATGGCGTACCGGCGCGGTCGCTCCTGCCGGACGCTTCACCAGGCTGCAGCGTATCGAGGGGGTACCGGACTCCGCGTTCCTCGGCGTACTGGGGATGCCCGGACTGAGCGCGTACGTCGGGTTGACCGAGATCGCGGGAATGCGCGCGGGGGACACGGTCTTCGTTTCCGGCGCGGCCGGGGCGGTGGGCAGTTTGGCCGGGCAGATCGCGCGGCTGCGCGGGGCGAAGGCGGTGATCGGCAGCGCCGGTTCCGCGGCGAAGGTGGACTACCTGACCGGCGGACTCGGCTTCACCACCGCCTTCAACTACAAGTCCGGCACGGTGCGCGAACTGCTCGCCGAGGCCGCCCCGGACGGTATCGACGTGTACTTCGACAACGTCGGAGGAGACCACTTGGAGGCCGCCATCGACGCGCTGAACCTGAACGGCAGGGCCGCGCTGTGCGGAGCGATATCCGGGTACCACGACACCGAGCCCGCGGCGGGGCCGCGCAACATGGTCGAGCTGGTGAAGAAGCGGATCACGCTGCGCGGCTTCGAGGTCGGGGACCATGCGGGTCTCCAGCCGCGCTTCGCCGAAGAGATGGGCGGCTGGCTGGCCGCACGGAAGATCAGCTTCCGTGAGACGTTCGAGGACGGCATCGCCCACACGGTGGAGGCCTTCCTCGGGCTGATGGACGGCCGGAACACCGGAAAGATGGTGGTGCGCCTCTGACCGCAGCGGCCGCTGCGCTGCGCCGTCGGGCCCAGTGCCCGCTGTCTCCGGGCCACTTAGGAGACGGTGCCGGACGGATGGCGGCAGCTGGTGCTGTCGGGGCGTCAGAGGTGTGTACGGGAGACCGGCAGCAGCTCCGCCCCGGACAAGACGCAGCCCCGGTCACCGGGCGGGCGCGTGGACCGGCCCGCCCGATGACCGGGGCGGTGTGCGAGGAGCTGTTGGGGGCGTATCAGGGCGCGGTGTGCCAGCTCAGCGATCGGGAGAGCAGCTTGCGCAGTGCCGGGTCACGGACCGCCTTCGTACGGTCGGTGGCCCGGGCCGTGACCGTATGGGGGCGGCCGTCGGCCGGGACGCCGAGAGTGCGCGGGACGACCGTGGTGCTGCCGCGCGCGGCCTTGCGCTCGCGGCCGTCGACATACCACTTCAGCTGCGCGGAGGCGGGTGCGGTGACACGGATACGGGTCCCACGGGAGACCGCGTGGTGGGTGGAGACCGGGCTGCTCAGCACGCTCGCATAGCGGTAGAAGCCCGCGATCATCGCCTCGCGGCCGGGGAGGTTGAACTCCTGGCCCAGGGTCCGCATGATCGAGTTGTCGGTGGGACGGTTGAGCCCGTACTGGTAGTAGCCGCCGCCCTCGAAGGCGCCGACCGCGCCGCCGTCCGGGGACTGCTGGCCGATCCAGCGGTACCACTTCTGCTGCTGAGCGGTCATCTGGTCGGCGGAGAGCTTGGTGAGGTTGGTCTGGGCGGGCTCGGGGCCGGTGTAGGTGCCGGACTGGCCGTAGTCGTACTCGTCGGCGAGCTTGCCGAGCGAGTGGCCGGTCTCGTGGACCGCGATCTGGTCCGACTGGTCGTTGTCGGAGGAGGCGGTGGCGATCCCGTCGTAACCGACCTGCGAGGAGATGTCGTTGTAGCCCGCACCGCCGTACTTGGTGGAGTTGGAGAGGACCACGACGAGGTCGGCGGCCGGGGCCTTGGAGGCGTACGACTCGACCTTGCCGGTGTCGACGCACAGCAGCCGCTC
Source organism: Streptomyces sp. G7(2002) (assembly GCF_028870195.1). Classification (NCBI taxonomy): domain Bacteria; kingdom Bacillati; phylum Actinomycetota; class Actinomycetes; order Kitasatosporales; family Streptomycetaceae; genus Streptomyces; species Streptomyces sp. G7(2002). The sequence continues at coordinate 420,668 of NZ_CP102609.1, read as the reverse complement.
GGTGTTGTCGCAGAAGAACGCGGAGTCGAGGGCGGTGTCGCGGACCACGTCCTTCGTCGGGTCCCCGGAGACGCCGGACTCGTTGGAGACGGCGTCCACGGCCCAGACGTTGAACAGGCCGCGGTAGGTGGCGTACGGCTCGACACCGGAGATCTTGGCCCACTTGGCGCGGACGTCGGCGTGGAAGTCCTCCTGCTGGGCGGCGGTGTAGCCGTCACCGACGAAGACGACATCGAGCTTGGTGCCGACCGTGCCGTTCTGCACGATCGAGGTGACATCGCCGTCGCCGGCGGCGATCGCCGCCTTCTCGGACGGCGCGAGCGGCTTGGAGGCCGGAACGGTGGTCTGCCGTGGGTGGCCGTCCGCGCCGTTGAAGTACTCGACGTGCTGGGTGCGTTGGGCCTGCGGGGCCGGGGTGGCGCCTTCGGCGGTGGCCGCGACGGCCGTCGCGGCCACCGCCGCCGCGGCGATGCCGACGGACACCGCGGTGCGTATGGACGTGCGTCTGCGGTGCTGTCCGGGGGTGTTTCTGCGCATGGGGGGTTCCTCCCGAAGCCCGGCGCAATGCACCGGGCTGAGCTGAAATCAGGCGCGCTCAACGTAGAGGCTCCGGGGGCTCCAGGCAACGGATGGTGCCTGAGTGGCTCACCAGACAGCTGAGTTCGGGTCACGGGAGGGCGCGAGAAAACGCCTTTCGGAGCAACGTCCGGTGGGGGACGGGACTTGTGCGAGCGGAGCCATCACCAGGCCGTCGGGCCGTCAGCCCGCGGGTGGCCGCGCCCCGTAGGGCCGCACGGGGATACGTGTAGGGGGTGTTGCGGGTGGTGGGGTGAGCGCGGGGGCGTACGCGCCTGGCGTGGTGTGGTTGTGTATATGTCTGTGTTTTGTCACACCAACGGGGATTTCTTCCGCCAAGGCGTGACGGGCCGTCACTCTGTGGGAGCCCGGCCAAACCGGCCGGGAGTCCGGTTTTTGGGCGCCGTCAGCGGCGTCCGCCACAGGAGGTTCGATGTTCCGTAACGCTTCGCGTGTCGCCATGGCTGTACTGGGCTCCGCGGCCCTGGCAGCCACCGCCGCCCTCCCGGCCAGCGCGGACGGCCACCACCGCCACACTCCGCAGCGCTGGCGGTCCGCTGTCGTTCTGGGGACGATCCAGTACGACAGCCCGGGACGCGACGACCGCTCGAACCGCAGCCTCAACGCGGAGTGGGTGACGGTGCGGAACACCGGCCGCACACCCGTCAACATCAAGGGCTGGAGCCTGTCCGACAAGAGCGGACACACCTATCGCTTCGGCAACCTGCGTTTGGCCGGCCACAGCCAGGTCCGCGTCCACACCGGCTACGGCCACGACAACCGCTGGGACGTCTACCAGGACCGGCGCAACTACGTCTGGGACAACAACCGTGACACCGCAACCCTGCGCAACGACCACCGCCGCGTCGTCGACCAGGAGCGCTGGGGACACGGCCACCGTCACTGACCCCGTGCGGAACTGACCGGTGAGGCAGACAGCGCCCCTGTCGCCCTCACCGGCCACCGCTCCGGAACCGGTGCGCCACAGGCAGCCGGCCTGTGGCGCACCGCCCTTTTGCGCGCCGCCGTCAGCCGGCCCCCGAACGGGCTGCCACCGGCTCAGACCGTGATGACGAGCTTGCCGCGCACATGCCCCGCTTCGCTCAGCTCCTGCGCCTTGGCCGCGTCGGCGAGCGGGAAGGTCTCGACGACCGGTACCGCGAGCCTGCCCTCGACGGCGAGGCGGGCGTGCGCGGCCAGGCCTGCCCGGATCTGCTCCGACGGTGTACCGCCCGCGGAGAAGGGCACCCCGTGCTCGGCGGCGTTCATATCGGCGATGGTGACGATCCGGTCCGTCGTTCCGCCGCGCAGCGCGATGGAGACCGGCAGTGCGTCCTGCCCGGCCGCGTCGAAGACCGCGTCCACGCCCTGGGGGGCAACCGCCCGGACCCGGTCGGCCAGGCCCGCCCCGTACGCCACCGGAACCGCACCCAGCGCACGCAGGAAGTCGTGATTGGCCGGGGACGCCGTACCGACCACCGTGGCGCCCCCGGCCACCGCCAGCTGGACCGCGACCTGGCCGACCGCGCCCGCCGCCCCGTGCAGCAGCAGGGTCTCGCCCGTCGTCAGGCCCAGCAGGTCAAGGACGCGCTGCGCCGTCTCACCGGCCACCGGGAGGGCCGCCGCGGCCTCGAAGGAGAGCGCTGCAGGCTTGCGCACGATGTCTCCCGCGAGGGCGTGCTCCGCGTACGCACCGGTCCTGGTCCAGCCGAAGACCTCGTCGCCGACGGCGAACTCGTCCCCCGCGCCGTCGCCGAGCGCGTCCACCACCCCGGCGAACTCCAGGCCCGGCACGGCGGGAAACGTCGTGGGGTAGAACTGCTCCACCCATCCGTAACGCCGTTTGTAATCCAGCGGATTGACGCCGACCGTCACCACCTTCACCCGTACGTCGCCCGGTCCGGGAACCGGCTTGTCGGTGTCCCCGAGGCGGAGCACCTCGGCGCCGCCGAAGGTGTCATAAATGATCGCTCGCATGACGGTCTCCCTGTTCGGTGCAGGAAATGCCGTGGAGGCATTGGATTGATGCCTTCAGCCTCGTTGCCGGGGACGGGCACGACGCCGGCCATCGGGACAGTCCGGCCTGGCCGAAAGGCCAGCACCTGCGCCAGATCCCCTGGCTACGCTGAGGCTCATGCAGTTGACCGGATCGGTGCCCGCCCTGACCGCCGCATACGAGGTGATCCGCCAGCCACTCGGCGAGATCCTGCCCCGGCTCTCCGCCGTGCTGGCCGAGCTGGTGCCGCACCGGGCGGTGGCTGAACTCTCCACCCACTGCGCCCACTCACCGTTCAAGACCTACGGCGCGGCCGAGATCACCGGCCGGCTGTCCACCGCCGATCTGACGCCGCTGCTCGCCTCCGGCATCCCCGGCCGCCCATGGCAGGGCACGCTCACCCTCGCCGGTGCGGAGCGGCCGGCCCTCGTCGTGACGAGCCGGGCGACACCCCGCGGCGCCGTCCTGCTGCTGGTACGGGACGCGGACGCCACCCCGGCCGACGAGGCGGCCGCCGCCCTCGTACAAGCGCTGTGGGACGTGGTCACCAGCCACTTCGACCGCATGGCGGCGGAGGCCCTGCCCGGCGCGCTGGCCCGTTCGCGGACCGCCGCCGGAACCCGGGCCCGAGTGATCGCGGAGCTGGGCGAGGCCTACTCGGCCGCGCTCACCGGGGTGTTGGGAGTCCTGCGCAGTCGCAGCCTCGACGATGCGGCGGCCCGCGCCACCGCCACGGATCTGGCCGTCTCGGCCCTGGTGGACCTTCGTGCGGAGGCGGAGCGCGACCAGCAGATCGCCGAGGAGCCGGCCGGGCAGGCCTTCGCCCGGCTCGCCGACTCCCTGCGGCCGCTCGTCCGCCACAGCCCCGTACGACTGGAGCTGGGCGCCCCCGACTCCCCGCGGACCGTGGCCGCCGACGTGGCTCACACCGCGCGGGTCATCGTCCGGGCGCTGCTGCTGAAGGTCCTGGAACAGGAGACGGTGACCCGCGTCCACGTCGCCTGGCAGATCACCGACGACGAACTGCGCGCGACCGTACGGGACGACGGGCCCGGCACCCTCACCCACGGCGCCCTGGCCCCCGGCGGGGTCGCCGAGCGACTCGCCGTACTGGACGGACGGCTGGACGTCGACGCGGTGCCCGGGTGGGGGACCACGGTGTCGGCGACGATCCCGCTGCGGGTGTCCCAGGACCCGGCACCCGACCCGCTCACCGCACTGGGCGAGCGGGAACTCCAGGTACTGGCCCGGCTCGCGCTCGGGCACCGCAACCGGGCGATCGCCCAGGAACTCCACATCAGTGAGTCGACGGTGAAGTTCCATGTCGCGAAGATCCTCACCAAACTGGGCGTCGAGTCACGGGGCGCGGCGGCGGCCCTCTTCCATGCCGTGGCCTAGCCGCCGCCCCGCTGCCGGCCCCGACCGCCCGGCTACCTGCTCCGTGACGGCTCCGCGATCTCCTCGTCGGGCGGTGCGTCCTGGGGGCCGGCGGCCCGGCGGTGACGGGTGAGGAAGTAGCCCGCCACGAGCATCGCCGCCCAGACCGGAGCCACGTACAGCGCGATTCTGCTCTCGGTGTCAAAGGCGAGCAGGACGAGCACGAGACCGAGAAAGGCGAGGACGAAGTAGTTCGATACGGGTGCCAGCGGCATCCGGAAGGCGACGGGCCGGAGCCGCCCGGCGCGGACCGCCGCCCGGTAGCGCAGATGGGCGCAGGCGATCATTCCCCAGGTGAACACCGCGGCGACGGTCGCCACGCTCGTGACATACGCGAAGGCCTCCTCCGGGACGAAGTAGTTCGCGGCCACCCCCAGCAGCATGACGGCCATGGACGCGAGGATGCCCGCGGCGGGTACGCCTTGGCGGCTGACCTTCCCGAACGCGGCCGGCGCATGCCGGTCCCGGGCCAGGGTGAGCAGCATCCGGCCGGTCGAGAACACCCCGCTGTTGCAGGACGACAGGGCCGCGGTGAGCACGACCATGTTCACCACACCGGCCGCCGCGGGGATCCCGACCTTGGCGAAGACCAGCACGAACGGGCTGACGTGCGGATCGAGTTGATTCCACGGGACCAGTGCCATGACCGCGGCGAGGGCGCCCAGGTAGAACAGCGCGATCCGCCAGATCACCCGGCGTACGGCGCTGGGCAGGGTCTTGTCGGGGTCCTTGCTCTCGCCGGCGGTCACACCGAGCAGTTCGACTCCGACGAAGGCGAACACCACTACTTGGAGGGCGAGCAGCGGCCCGGCCATACCGTGCGGGAAGAAGCCGCCGTGGCTCCAGATGTTGCTCAGGGACGCGCTCTCCCCCAGGGGGCCGAAGCCGAAGATCAGGATCGCGGCGGCCATGACCAGCAGGACGATGATGGTCAGCACCTTGATGAGGGCGAACCAGAACTCGAACTCCCCGAACAACCGGACCGCCGCGAGATTGGCCACGCCGAGGATGGCCAGGGCGATGAGGCCGGGCAGCCACTGGGGCACCTCGGGCCACCAGTATTGGACGTAGATCCCGGCCGCGGTCAGCTCGGCGGTGCCGGTGACGACCCACATCAGCCAGTAGCTCCAGCCGGTGGCGAACCCTGCCCAGTTGCCGATGAACTCCTCCGCGTACGTGGCGAAGGACCCGGACACGGGCCGGTACACCAGGAGTTCACCCAGGGCACGCATCACGAAGAAGACGACCACGCCGGCGACCGCATAGGTGAGCAGCAGGCCCGGACCGGCGTCGTGGAGGGCCTCGGCGGAGCCGAGGAACAGCCCGACACCGATGGTTCCGCCGATCGCGATCATCTGGATGTGGCGGGGCTGAAGACCCCGGTGGAGGTGCCCGGGACCGGATCCGTCGGGACTGGAGCCGTTGGGACCGGAGTCGTCGGGGCCGGAGCGCTCGTTCCCGGTGGGGCGCGGCGAGGACGGTGGAAGCCGGTGCGTCATGGTGAAGGCTCTCTTCGTCAGGGGGCGGTGATCATCCAAGGGGGTGGGGGAGCGGAGGCCGTCAGAGTGCGCCGGAGGCCGAACCGCCGGTGTAGGTGCGCGGAACGCGGGCGCCGATACGGGCGACGATTTCGTGGGAGATGGACTGGGCGGCCCGCGCCCAGTCCGCCGCACCCGGCTCCCCACGGTCGCCGGGCCCGAAAAGGACGACCTCGTCCCCGGGCGCGGCGGGGGCGTCGCCGAGATCGAGCACGAACTGGTCCATGCACACGGTGCCCGCCACCGTGTGCCGCCGCCCGGCGACAAGGACGGGGCCGGCCTGCGACGCATGCCGGGGGACACCGTCGGCATAGCCGAGGGGGACCAGGCCCAGGGTCGTCTCACGGGCGGTGCGATAGCGGTGGCCGTACGAGACGCCCTGCCCGGCGGGGACCCGCTTGACGGAGGCGAGGCGGGCGGTGAGGGTCATCGCCGGCCGCAGCCCCAGCTCCGAAGGCCCGGCCACGTCCGGCACCGGGCTCAGTCCGTAGACGGCGAGCCCGGGGCGTACGAGGTCGAAGTGTGCCTCCGGAAGCGTCAGTGTGGCGGCCGAGTTGGACAGATGGAGGACGTCGGGGGTGAGACCGGCCCGACGGGCGAGCCCGGCAGCGCTGCGGAAGGCGGCCAACTGCTCGTCGCAGGAGGGGTGTCCGGGCTCATCGGCCCGCGCCAGATGCGACCACACGCCGACGACCCGGACGTACCCGGCCGCTTCGGCGCGGGCCGCGGTCTCCAGCAGCGCCCGCCAGTCGTCCGCGGTCGCGCCGCCGCGCCCGAGCCCGGTCTCCGCTTCGAGGTGCAGCAGCGCGGGACGGTCCACGGCCTGTGCCGCCCGGACCGCGGCCCGCACCGCCCAGGTGGCACCGGCCGACAGCTCGACGCCTGACGCCACCGCGGCATTCCAGTCGTCACCCGGGGTCAGCAGCCACGCGAGCAGCCGGCCGGGGACGCCGGCCGCGCGCAGCGCCAGTGCTTCGCGCATCCCGGCGACGCCGAGCCAGGTGGCACCGCCCGCGAGCGCCGCGCGGGCGACGGCGGCCATGCCGTGACCGTAGCCGTCGGCCTTGACCACGGCCATCACCTCGGCGGAGCCGGCTGCTTCACACAACCGGCTGACGTTGGCGCGGACCGCCGAGAGGTCAATACGGGCCTGTGCGTGCGGTGTTCCGGCCCGCTGTGCCTCCTGGCCGTGCTGTCCGGCCATCGACTCGGCGACCGGATCCGGCCTTGTGGAGGACGGCTCGGCGTACACCTCCGGAGGGTGCCGTTCCACCACCGCGGTCACCCCCGCTCCGGGTCCGGCTTCGGCGATCTCGGCCTCGCGGGGAATGCCGAATGACATGCCACCGTCCTTCCAGGGAAACCATTGCTGCCCGGTGGGCTGCGGGTGGACCCATGGTTTCGGCGGGGGAACGGCCCGTCATCGTTCGATCGGCACCGTCTCGGACCGCTCGGCAGTGGGGCCGGGACAACGGGGAGGGGCGCAGGGCCAGGAGGTGGCGTACGGGAGGGGGCGGTGTACGGGAGGACGGCATACGGACATTCCGGCATACGGAGACGCCGGGTCGTCAGAGCGACATACCGGGCAGCGGCCCGGGGTGCCTCACGCGGAAGCGCTCACCGTGTCGTCCGGGCCGCCCTCTGTGCTGTATTGGCGGGCGGTGAGCTGGAGCAGCAGGGCGGTACGGACCTCCGGGTCGTCCAGCGGCAGCGCCACGACGTCCTGGAGCCGGCGCATCCGGTGCCGGAGCGTGTTGGGGTGGATGTGCAGCCGGGCGGCGGCGGCCCGTGGATCGCCCATCGCCTCCAGCCAGGCATACAGCGTCGGCACACAGTTCGTCCCGTGTGCACGATCGTGGTCCACCAGTTGCCGCAGCGGCCCGACGCCCGCAATCCGTGCCGCCGCGGCGGACCGGGCGACATGGCGCAGCACGACCGTGGCCCACACCTCGTCGTGCACGGCCTGGTCGCGCGCGATCAGGCCCGTCCGGAGCAGATCGAGGGTGTCATCGGCCTGCTCGCGCGAGCGGGCCAGGCCGGGGACCGACGCCGCGAGTCCGCCGACCGCGACGAGCGGAGCGGGTCTTCCGGCGGTGCCAAGGAGCGTCTCCAGCCAACCGGACCCGTCGTCCGCGCCGGGGGCGACCCTCTCCGCCGGGACGATCCCGTAGACCACACCGCCGACGATCGCCGCGGGCGACCGCAGACGACTGCCGCGGAACCGCGACATACGCTCCCAAACGGTCAGCCGCTGTCGCTCCGCCTCACCGTCGTCCTCGCAGCGCACCCCCACGGCGATCACTCGCCAGGGTCCGGTCGTGAGCCCCAGGCGCCGCGCCGCGTCGGCCGCTCCCTCCTGGCCGTGCAGCACGGTGGCGACCATGTCGGTCAGCACCAGGCGCTCCACATCCGCACCGGCGCGCCGCCGCAGCAGATGCAGGGCCGCCGTCGCGGCCGTGTCGGCGAACGCCTCGGCCCGCTCGGCGGGCACCGGTCCCGGCACGATGGCCCAGATCGAGCCGAGCACATCCCCGCCGGCGTGTACCGGCACGACCAGCCGTGGCTTGGTGCCCTCGACCACCGCAGGTACGTAGATGGGGCCGGTGTCCTGGGCGATCTTGTGAAAGACGCCGTACCGCCGGAAATGCGCGTTCACCTCGTCGGGGACGTGCCGCCCCATGATCGTGGCGACCCGCGCCTCGTCACCGCGCTCCTGCCGCGCGGAGTAGGCAAGGACCCGGGAGCTGCGGTCCTCGATGGTGACCGGCGCGTCGATCACGGCGGCGATCGCATCGGCCAGCCCGAAGAGATCACCCGCCTCGGCGCCCGCCGTCCCGCTGCCGGAGTCCACGTACCCCTCGCTGTCGAGCACCGCCCGCAGCAGCGACACGACCTGAGCCCAGCCCGCCTGCTGCTCGACCTGCACCAGCGGGAGTCCCGCGGCGCTCGCGGCCGTGACCACCGTTTCGTCGACCGCGGCCGGGGCCTTCAGCAGCAGAGCGCCGGCTGACCGCTCCGCGCACAACGACATCAGCCGCAGGGCCTGTGCACGGTCGGTGAGGTTCACTCCGAGGACGACATCGCCCGGACGCAGATCGAAGCCACCGTCCGGCTCGGCGATCACCACGTCTCCCACCGGGACCGCGGTGCCTCCGGGGGCGCACACCCCCGACAGCACGGCCGGCCCGACGGAGTCGAGAAGCCGCTGCAGACTCATCACTGGCATCACCCGCTCACCGTTCCACCCACCATCGTGCCCTACGGAATCCGCACCTCCGTCGGCCGGTCCCGTCCCGGTGATCTCCTGGCTCCCCATTTCCCTCCGGCGGGAGGTGAACGGTGACGGGGGCCCCTGCGTATCTCTCCATATCCGTGCCCCCTGGGCACCGGTCCACGATGTGAGGAGGCAGCATGACTGACCCGGGTATCCCGCAGCTGCAGGCATTGCCGGACGGAGACGCCGAACTTTCTCTGGTGGTGCGCGTGCAGTGGGAGGACGTCGCCGCGCTCGGTCAGGACGCCGCCCGGCTGGCTGCCCGGTTCAAACGACCGGTGACCCTGGACGAGGCCGCCAGTCACCGGCTCCGCATCCGGCCGCCCGCCGCCCACGCCAAGGCCATGCCGCAGGAGCGGAACCAGCCCGCCATGGCGTCCACGACGGTGTCACCGCTGCCCGCCCGCTCGCCGCAGGAACAGGCCCGGCAGGCGATCGAGAAGATCAACGGCAACGCCAGTCATGAGACGGCCTAGCGCGGCGAAGGGCTGAGTGGAACGAGGGAGACCGGCGGGTCTCCCTCGCAGAGGGGTTCGGCGGTGTGGGGCTGCTGGGCCCCTCGCACTCTGTCCGTGGCCCCGCGAGCCGGCCGGTCGCCTGCCGCCGGACCGGCCCCGGAGCGCGCCGAGCCGTCGGCTGGGCCGACCGGGCGAAGAACATCGGCGCAACGGCTCAACCCGGCCGCACCGTGCGCGCTGCCGCGCGTCCACCGGTGATTGTGTGACGAGCCGGCGCGACCGGCGCCGTGTCCCGCAGGGCCGGGGCCGTGCACCGAGGAGGCAGGCAAGCGTGGATGACGAGGCCGGCGCTCTCCTGAACGTCCCGAGCACCGAAGGCACGTAGGCATGCACACCACGGTCACCCTGCTGGCGGACGCCCCGGCCCAACTGCTGCCGGCCCGGCAGCTGATGGCCTTCACCTTGGCCACCCACATCATTCTGGTGCCGCTCGGGGTGGCGCTCCCGCTGATCACCCTGGTGATGCACCATCGCGGTCTGCGCCGGAACGACCCCGTGGCGCTGCTCCTCGCCAGACGCTGGTCGGCGGTGATGGCGGTGCAGTTCGCGGTCGGTGTGGTCACCGGCACCGTGCTGTCCTTCGAGTTCGGACTGCTCTGGCCGGGCCTGATGGGCACATGGGGCGGCGTCTTCGGTATCGGGTTCGGGGTGGAGGCCTGGGCCTTCTTCCTCGAAGCGGTGCTCATCGCCATCTACCTCTACGGCTGGCGGAGGCTGAAGCCCCGCACCCACTTCCTGCTCGGCCTGCCCCTGCCCGCCGCCGCCCTGCTCGGCGCGTTCGGCATCCTGGCGGCCAACTCCTGGATGAACACACCCCAGGGATTCACCCTCGGCGCCGACGGCAAGCCCGAGGACGTGCACATCTGGTCGGCGATCTTCACCCCGATGTTCGGGCCGCAGTACTGGCACTTCGTCGTGGCGATGCTGATCACCGCGGGCTACACCGTCGCCGGTGTCTACGCAGTCGGCTGGCTGCGCGGCCGCCGCGACCGCTACCACCGGCTCGGGTTCACCGTCCCCTTCACCCTCGCCGCGGTGTTCACCCCGGTGCAGTTCGTGCTGGGCGACTCGATCGCCCGGTCGGTCTTCCACAAGCAGCCGGTGAAGTTCGCCGCGACGGAACTCGTCTGGCGGACCGACACCCATGTACCCGAGTACATCTTCGGCCGGCTGCATCCGGACGGCAGCATCTCCGGCGGCATCAAGATCCCCCAATTCGACTCCATCCTGGCCGGGTTCACCCCCGGGACCAAGGTGACCGGACTGACCTCCGTCCCGGCGGACGACCGGCCGACGGCTACCCAGGCCACCATCGCCCACTGGGCCTTCGACCTCATGGTGGTGATCGGCTCCCTGCTGATCCTCCTCGCCCTCTGGTACGGCTGGTGCCGGCTGCGGCGACGCCGGCTGCCCACCTCGCCGTGGTTCTTCCGTGGCGCCGCCTGCGCGGGCGTCGCCTCCGTCGTCGCCGTCGAATGCGGGTGGATCACCGCCGAAGTCGGGCGCCAGCCCTGGATCGTCTACGGGCACATGCGCATCGCCGAGGCGGTGACACCGACCCGGTCCACCAGTCTCTGGATCATGCTGGGCCTGGTCATCGTGGTGTATGTGTTCATCTTCGGATCGCTGCTCGCGGTGCTTCTCAAGATGCGTACGGGCTGGCGGCTCGCCGACGCACGCCGGGCGGCGGGGGAGCGGACCGAGGAACCCGAGGCCGACACCCCGTACGGGCCCCGCTCACGGGTACCGGCCGGTGACCCGCCGTCCGGCGGCGGCACCGGGGCCGGACCGGCCGAGGACGGCCGGCCGTGATCGCCGATGTCATCGCCGTGGTGCTGCTGCTCGCCGTGACCGCCTACGCCTGCGCCGGAGGCACCGACTACGGAGCCGGGTTCTGGGACCTCACGGCCGGTGGCACCGAGCGCGGCGCGCGCCCCAGGTGGCTGATCGACCACGCCATGGCCCCCGTATGGGAGGTCAACAACGTCTGGCTCGTCTTCGTGTTCGTCATCATGTGGACCGGCTTCCCGACGCTCTTCCAGACGGTGTTCTCCGCCATGTGGCTTCCGCTGGCCCTGGCCGCCATCGGCCTGGTCCTGCGCGGCGCCGGCTTCGCGCTGCGCAAACCCCTCCGCCGGATCGCCGGGCGACGCCTCTACGGCGCTGTCTTCGCCATCGCCTCACTGCTCACCCCGTTCTTCCTCGGCGCGGCCGTCGGCGGTATCGCCTCGGGCAGGGCGGTACCGGGAACGGAGGCCTCGGCCCACGCCTGGTCCAACCCGACCTCCGTCCTCTTCGGACTGATCGCCATCGTGGCGACGGCCTTCCTCGGCGCCGTGTTCCTGGCCGGCGACGCCGCCCGTTTCGGCGCACCCGACCTGGTCGGCTACTTCCGGCGGCGGGCTCTGGGCAGCGTCGTCGCGCTCGCCGTCCTTGCGGCCGTCATGCTGACCGCCACCCGGAGTGATGCCCCGCACGTCTGGCACGGACTCACCCATGGCCTCGGCCTCGGCCTCGTCATCCTGGCCGGAGTCTGTTCCGTCGCCACCGGATGGCTGCTGCTGCGCGGGTCCGGCGCCTGGGCCCGGGTCACGGCCGTCGGCGTGGTCGCGGCGGCGATCATCGCCTGGGGGGCCGCCCAACGCCCCTACCTCATCCCCACGTCCCTGACCGTGGCCGAGGGCGCCGGTGCCCCCGGGAGCCTGCGCTGGACCGGCCTGGTCACCCTCGTGGCCGCGGTGCTCGTCTGCCCGGCCGTGGCCTTTCTGTACTGGCTCGACACCCACGGCGAACTCGAACCGCTCTCCGACACCGACCTGCGCCGGACCGAACCGGCCCGCGACGATCCGACCGAGCACAACTGACCACGGGGCAACTGACCACAGACGGGCGGCGAGAGGACCGGAATGTCCGACGAGTTCGCGGAACGGCGCCGGGCGACGGCCTGGCTGCAACGCCCTGACGGGCCGATCGCCGCCGAGCACGCCGAGTTCGAGGCAGGGAGCGGACATCCCACGCTCCGGGCCGGCCGGCTCCACCGTTTGGTGAGCGGAGTCGAGGAGCGGCCCAGAGAGGTGAGCCAGGAGGAACTCGCCGCCCTGGGAGACCCCATGGCCACCTTGTGCTTCCAGCGGCACATCTTCCCGATGGCCGTACAGGATCTGCTGGACCAGCTCCCCGGCGCCGTCGACCAGCCCAAGGTCTACCTGGTGAGCGAGTCGGGCACGATCCCGCAGGCCGACGCACCGCACCTCCGGCGCGACATCCGCTTCGCCCTCACCTATGCCGTACGGGGCACCGAAGCCGACCTGCTGATCAGCACCGGCGCCAACAGCGACCCCCGGACGACCTTCCTGCAGGTCGCCGCCTGGGACGACCGGAACAAGGTCTTCAACTACTACATGCGGATCACCCCGGCCTGGATCTGGACCGGCAACTCCTGGGACGCGCTGGCCGCCGCCTCGCGCGGCCGGGGCTGCTTCGACAGCCACGTCAACGGCAGTGTCGTGATGAAGGAACTGAAGCAGCCGTGGATCAACTGGCAGTCCCAGTCGGCCGCCATCCAGCTGCCCGACAACGACCCGTTGCGCGACAACCCCCTCTACCGGCGGGTGATCGGCGCCGAGAACCTGGAAACGACCGTCCGCGCGCAGATCAACCGCTGGACCGCGGCCCGGCTGGAGAAGGTCACCGCCGGCGGCATCGTGCAGCACCCGGACCATCTGCTGCGCCAGCTGTTCACCACGACGACGGTCAACCTCACCAGCACCGCCACCCAGAGCGTCGGTATCCGCCCCGGCGACGAGCCGCTGCGGCTGCCGATGGGCTTCTGGATGAACAACGACGCGCTGCTCGACGACCTCGGACTGGAGGTGGAGGCACCCGTCCCGGCCACCACCACCGCCCTGTACGCACAGAGCCTGGCCACCTTCGGCTTCCGGCTGGAGGAGAAGGCCGGCAACTTCAGCCGCCCCGGGGACACCTTCTTCGCGTTCGTGGTGCCCGAGGCGGCCCTGGAGGACAACGCCGTCGTCCGGGAGATGGGCGAACGGGGGCTGATCTCCCCGAAGTTCGCGGCCTGCGCGCTGATGGTCGACTTCCCCAACCCTGTCTTCAGCGCCGACCGCGCCCGGCTGATGCGCTATGTGCCCACCACGGCCACCGCCGCGGACTCGCTCGGCGACCGGATCGCCCAGCAGATCCTTGCCGCGGCAGGCACGCTGCCGGCCGACAGCCCGGAGGCCCGGTTCGCCGCGCACTGGAGCCTCCCCGACGCCACCTGGCGCGACGACTTCTGCGAACGGCTCACCGCCTATCTGAAGAGGGTCCAGGAACGGATCACCACCAGGGAAGGCTTCGACGACTACGTCCGGCTGGCCGAGTCACGCCGCAGACAGTTCAAGGCCATGAAGCTGCACGAGTTCGAACTGACCCTGCCCGTCACCGACATCCCCGCCACCGCCGCGACGCTGCGGATGAATGAAGACGCCACCGTGACCGCACAGACCTGACGACACCACGGTCACCGCACGGATCTGAGGAGCACCGCCATGACCAGGAACGGCACCTATTCGGCGCCCGGAGGACTGACCGACCTCAGCGACTTCGGCCGTAAGGCATGGGACGTCTTCGTCTCCGACAATGTCGACTACGCCATCAAGGGCCCCGACAGCAGCCAGGTGCTCCACGACAGCCCCCGGCCGCAGTTCTACAACCTCACCAAGACCGAGACGGCGGCCGATGCCCGCACGGCGACCGTGAGCTGGACGGCGTTCCCCCGCATCCTCAAGGTCAACTCGACCTCCGACCTCCAGCGCTGGAAGAAGGCCGAGGCCAGCCGGAAGGCCCAGGACGAGTACTGCGAGTGGAGCGTCACCCGCACGGACGGCAAGGTCACCAGGGTGACGTTCACCTGCGAGGGGCCCGAGTACTGGGACGTCCTCGCGAAGACCAGCCCGGACACCGCCCTCAGCCTCTACCGCCGGTACATCAGCCCGGAGGTGCAGGAGAGCGATCTGTTCGTCAACGGTGAGTACGACCGCTACAACAAGTGGAACAGCACCACCACGCACGGCGCCATGCACCTCATCCAGAAGAACAACACCCTCGCTGCGGAGATCGAACTGGCCGCCGCGGCCACCATCCGCCGGGTCATCGACGGCCGCGAGCTCACCGCCGAGCAGGAGCTCTGCCTGTGCAGCGACTACGGCCAGCCTGAGCGCAACAGTGACCCCCACATCGGTGGCTCGGTGAACGCGTTGGCCCGCCAGAAGGCCTCCATCACCCTCGCCGACCCCGTGGGCCTCTACTTCGACGGCCTCTCCACCGAGGGCTGGGCCACCCCGGACGGCTCCGACCCCCAGAGCTACTGGACCTATGAGCGCGGCGAGGCGGACCACCGGGTCCGGGCCGTCTACGAGGTCCCCGCGAGCATGCCCTTCACCGTCGGTGACATCACCATCCACGGCCGTCCCATCCAATACGGCGCCCAGATCGCCGACTTCGTCACCATCAAGCTCACCGCTGTCGCCTGCCGCTTCGGCCAGAGCACCGCCGAGCCCCGGACGGCGTGCAAGGAGGTCGCCACCACCGAGCTGGCACGCCCGGAGGAGGCGTTCGTGGCCAGCGCCTTCTCGGCCTACGGGTATCTAGGCACCGCGCCGGCACGGGCGATGCGCCCCACCCGGAATGCCTGACCGCCCCGGGCACTCCGCCCCGCGCGGCGCCGGGGCGGCTGTCAGCAGTACCGGCGCAGCGAGCCCTTGGTGCCGGCGGGGCGGACATCGCGGTCGCTCAGGGTGAGGGAGAGCTTCTTGCCCCAGGCGCGGCAGGCGGCCGTGAAGTCCTGCCGCGTATATTCGATGATGAAGACCCTGTTGGCGTAGGCCGTGGCGAAGTCGGTGCATTCCTCGTAGCGGGCGCATTCCTCGACGACGGCGAAGTCGAAGCCGATGCGGCCGCGTTGCGGCAGCAGATCGGTGGTGTTCTTCTGGGCGATGGCCAGATGCCGCTGGTGCGCGCGGCGGGCCAGGAGCCGGGCGAAGTCCGCTGCGTGCCGGGCGGTGAGCTTGCCGTCGGAGCGCTCGTAGGAGTCGAGGTTGTCGGGTTCGACGGCGTCATAACCGGCCTTGGCGCAGCCGTCGATCCACGGGCCGACGATCTCCATGAGGGCCGCACGTTTCGCGCCGGTGGAGATGTCGAGCAGCGGCTCGTCCCAGTCCTCGTCGATGACGGGGTCTCCGTGCTCGTCCCGCAGGAGCAGTTCGGGGTGGTCGTCCTCCCAGGAGTCGTCGTCGGGCTGCGCCTGGAAGGCATTCACGTAACAGATGTTGTAGCGGCCGGGAGCCGGTTCGTCCGTGCGGTCGCGGGAGACGGCCCGGACCTTGTCGGGCGGCGGATAGGCGCCGCCGAGCTGATAGTCGAAGACGGCGTTCGCGGCCGGTGGCCGCACCGCGGTGGGAGCAGCGGGGGAGGGCGTGGATGTCCCCGGGCCGGCGGTGTGCGGGGGACGGCCGGCGGAACATGCCGTGCCGAGCGCCATGACCAGGACAAGGGCGCCGACGGCGAGGGAACGTGGAGAGTGCACGGGCGGAGCTTATGCGCGGATGCCGCAAACAGCCCCCGGATACGGCGCCGGCGGCGCGGTCGAGTGCGCCTCGCGGTCCGCGTGTGCCTCCCGGTCCGTGCGGGCCGAGAGGCACTGTGGTCGGCGGCTGTGATCCTGCGGCCCCGTGCCCGAATGCATGAGACCGCGCCCCCGTTCAGCTGCGCGACTGCGCCGTGGTCAGCGCTTGACCACGAACGCCTGGCCCTGCTTCGACTCGGCCGAGCAGGACTTCTTCTCCGCGGTGGTCATCTTGCGGGTCTTGACGGTCACCGCATTGCTCTGTCCGTCCGTCCCGTTGGGCGCGGGCCCGGTGACGGTGTCCGGCACGAACCAGTAGTAGTGGTCCCACTTCGGGCTGTCGTAGTGCGTCTGCCAGGTGCCGGTGACGGTCTGCATCACCTGCGCACGGGAGATCCAGCCCACCTCGCCGGGCTTCACCGTCATGTTCAGCGAGCTGTTCTCGGTGTGCGAGCTCGACCAGGTGTGGCTGTAGGTCGCGGTGACGCTCAGGTCGATGATGCCGGCGATGTTTCCGCCGGCCGTGACGGAGACCCCTGCCGAGTCCGTGGAGCCCACGGTGTCGGACCAGCCCATCGACTGGGTGGCGTCCGAAGTGCTGCAGTTGTACAGGGAGTTGGAGACCTGGCGGAAGTCTCCGAGGTACGCCTTGCCGAGCTTCGGCTCGTTGAAGGTGCACTTCCCCTCGCCGGAAGCGCAGTCGGCTATGAGCTGCTCCCGGGTGGGTTCGTCCGCCGCGGCGGCCGGCACGGCCATCGCCGCGACCAGGCCCAGTGACACCGTGGACAGCGCCATCAGCCGGCTTCCGTGGCGGATCATTTTGCTTCTTGCCATCGTGCTTGTTACCTCTCGCCCAGCTTTGTGGAAGCGACGAGTCCGAGTGTGACCTTCGTCGCTGTTAGGTTTGAGACTGGTGTGAAATCTGATTCAACTACACCAAGAATTAGTAAAGTTGTAGTTGATGGTGAAACGGACTCTTTAAGGGGATTGAAGCGGAGGCAGCATCAGGTCCGTGCGAGGGCCCCGTTGAGGACGGTGCCGACGGCGCGCGAGACGAAGTCCTTGTCGAGGGGCAGCTGTCGGAGGACGACGCGCACCCAGGCGGCCCCGGCCAGCAGATCCACCAGCAGCATGGTGTCGGTGTCCGGCGCGAGTTCGCCGCGGGCGAGGGCACGATCGAAGACCGGCTGCTCCAGCGCGATCCGGTCCGCGAAGAACTCCCGTATGTGCACGGCAAGTTCGGGGCTCTGAGTGGCGGCGCCCAGTACGGAGACGGCGATATCGGAGGAAGGCCGCGTGGTGAGGAGGGTCACCACCGTGCGCAGCAGGGACTCCAGATCTCCTGCGAGGCTGCCGGTGTCGGGAGGTGTGAAGTCGAGCCGGCGCGCGCCGATGAGTGCGGCACCCAGGAGTGCTCCCTTGGACGGCCACCAGCGGTAGATCGTGGTCTTGTTGACGCCGGACCGCTGGGCGACCCCCTCGATGGTCAGCCCCTCGTAGCCCTTCTCCGCCAGCAGATCCAGCGTGGCGTCGAAGATCTCCTGTGCCTTCCGTGGGCCGCCGCTGCGCCGTGTTCCGTGCCGCTCCTCGCTCATGAGGGGAGATTAGCATCAAGAACAACGCAACGTTGCGTTGCGTTTGAGGTAGCGTGCCGGGCATGGAGTCCAATGAAGCCGGGCTGCCCATCGTCTTCGTGCACGGCATGCGCGTGAGCGGCACGATGTGGCGACCCGTGATGCAAGTCATCGGAGAGCGGCACCCCATGGCGGCGCCCGACCTGCCGGGCCACGGCGAACGGCGAGGGGAACCCTTCGGTATGTCGGACGCCGTGGCGGCGGTTGCCGATGCCGTGGACGAACTCGGCGGCCGTGCCCTGCTCGTCGGGCTGTCCCTGGGCGGCTATGTCGCCCTCGCCACCGCCGGTGCCCACCCGGACCGTGTCCTCGGCCTGGTGGCCATGGGCTGTACGGCATTGCCGCGCGGGCTGTTCGGCGCCGTCTACCGGGGAGCGGCGCGGCTGGCGGCCCGGCATCCCGAGGAGGCCAACCGGCTCAGCGCCTTCGCGTTCCGCCGCGCACTGCCCCGCCCCCAGGCGGACGCCATGGTCGCCGGCGGTCTGAGCTCCGAGATCACGTCGAGCGTCGTGGAGGCCGTGCAAGGGATGGATCCACTGGCGTCACTCTCCGCGTACCCGGGCCCGGTCTGGCTGGTGAACGGCGAACGCGACCACTTCCGCCGCCATGAACGCCGCTTCCTCCACGCCTGCCGCGACGGGCGCCTCGTCATCCGGCCGAGGTGCGGACACCTCACCGGCCTCACCGGTGCAACGGACGTCGCTCGGCAGGTGCTCGATGCGGCCGCGGTCATCACGGCCCGGACACACGAGGCCACGCGCCAGGGGGGTGTGCGATGACCGGCCGGGAGTGGAGCGTGGAGGAATCCCTGGAAATACCGGCCCCGCCGCAGACCGTCTATGCGGCCCTCGCCGACGTCCGGCGGATGAAGGAGTGGAGCCCGGAAGTCGTCTGGGTGTGGCCCCGCGGCGACCGTTTCGTGGGCATCAACCGGAAGGCCTGCTGGGTCTGGTTCGCCACCTGCCGGATCGTCACCGCCGACCCCGGCCGCGAATTCGCCTTCGACAACACCACCTTCGGCCTGCCCGTGGCGCGCTGGGGCTATCGGCTGACCCCGACGGAGCAGGGCACCTTGGTCACCGAGTACTGGACCGACCGCCGTCGCCGCGGGTGGCGCCGCCGGCTCGCCGAGCTGCTGGGACTGGTCTTCACCGGCACCCCGGCCGCCCGCCGCGCCGCACTCAATCGCGCCGGTATGCGCACGACCCTCCGCCGGCTGAGTGCCGCCTGCCGGACGGCCGCTTGAATCGCGTCGGCCTCCCCGGCGTGTGGAGGGGGAGGCCCCGGCCCGCGCGCCGGTAGCCGTCAAGGGGTAGGCCATATGGCTGTAAATCACCCCACCCCATGCGTCCGTTTCCCCACCGGAAGAGGCGTTCCAGCGGCAAAGCGCAAGGTCTGCCCCCTCTTCCGGTTTTGGTGCACGACGGGGTACTTCTGATGGCAGCGCGCACCGACCGGACACCCACGCGGACCAGGAAGGACGGACCTGTCATGAGCGACGACCTGTCACCCGAGACGGAACCGGAGGAGAGTGCTGGTGCGGGCTGGTACGTCGATACGCGCTGCACCAACTGTGATGTGGCCCGGCAGCTGGCCCCCGACATGATCCGCGAACAGGACGGGCGGGCGGAAGTGTTCCGGCAGCCGCAAACCGAGGCGGAGCAACGGCAGTTGTACGCGGCCGCCTTCGCCTGCCACACCCGGTCCATCCGCCACCCCGCGCACCACCTCACCCCCGACGTGGACCCCTTCCCCCTCGCCCTGGACGACACGGTTCATCACTGCGGCCACAACTCCCGCCACACGGCGGGGGCGAACGCCTACCTGCTGCGCCGGCCCACGGGAAGCACGATGATGATCGACACGCCCCGATGGAGCGCCGAACTGGCCGACCGCTACGAGGCGTTGGGCCCCGTTACCGACGTCCTGCTCACCCACCGGGACCATGCCGCACACGGCCGCCGCTACGCCGACCGGTTCGGTGCCCGGCTGTGGATCCACGAGGGTGACCTCGACGCCGCTCCGGACGCGGACCACCTCATCCGGGGCACCGACCCGGTCGAGATCGGTGCGGGGGTGACCGCGTATCCGCTGCCCGGCCATACACGTGGCAGCGTGCTGTACCTCGCCGATGGGATGTACTGCTTCAGCGGCGACAGCTTCTACTGGTCGCGCACCACCGCCGATCTGGAGGTGGCCGCCAGTGTCACCTGGTACTCGATCACGGAACTGGCCGCTTCCCTGGCCCGGACGGCTCCTCGGCTGCGCTTCGAGTGGGTGCTGCCCGGCCACGGCGACCGCAAGCGGCTCCCGGCCGAGGAGATGACCCGCCGCCTCGCGCACCTGACGGCCCGCACCCGCACCCTTCAGCCGCAGCCCATCGACTTCACCGCTGTGCGCTGGTGAAGAGGGCGGCCGGAGCAGGGCCGGGGGAGGCCGCCTGCCCCGGTGTGTTCGGGCCGCCCATGCACCTGCACCAGGACCGGCGGTCCGCCCGTACGGCGCTCTCGCTCACCGGGCCCGGGTGGCCACCACCAGCCGGCACCGAGGGCTGCCGTCGGGGCGGCGGCCGAGCTCCGGGAGAGCCTGCAGCTGCACCTCGAAACCGGCCTGGATCAGCTCCGCGCGCACCTCGGCGAGCCGGAACGTGCGGTAGTACATGACGAAGTCCGGGCGCCACAGCGCGTTGCGCACCCGCATCACCGCGTCGAAGGCCAGCAGCGTCCAGTAGCCGGCCGACCCCGGCCGGGGAGGAGCCCCGATCGGGAAGACGAACCTGCCTCCGGGGCGCAGCACGGAGTGAACCTGCGCGAACAGCCCCGGCCGCTCCCGGGGCAGGAAGTGCCCGAACGCGCCGAAGCTCACCGCGAGGTCGAAGACCGGCCCGAAGGGGAGGGCCCGTGCGTCCGCGCGCACCCACTCGACGCGCGGTGCGGCCGCGCTCACCCGTTCACGGGTCCGGCCCACGGAGAGCATCCCCGCGCTGATGTCGACACCGGTGACCCGCTCCCGGCAGACCTGCCGCAGGACATCCATGCCCGCGCCGGTTCCGCAGCACAGATCGAGACCGCTGTCGAACGGCCCGAGCCCGTGCAGCGCCCGTGACACCGGCGTCAGCACCCGGTCCGGGGTCCGGAAGGGAGTGTGGTCGAACTTCGGGGCGAGCAGGTCGTAGCCCCGCTCGACGGAGGACAGCGCCTGGACGGCGAGTTCACGGAAGGTGGGTCCCTGGGGTGCGAACATCGCCCTCAGCATAGATCCGGTCCGTACTTCACCGCATCGGCCCCGCCGGGTGGTGGTACCGTGCTGGAGAGACGCACTCGTGCTCGCCGATTTTCCGGCGCCGGTGCCTCTTTCTCCGCTTCTCTCCGTAGCGGATTGCTTTCCCTCGCTGTTGCGCCCGCTGATTCCCGGCCGGCGATCCAGCACAGCTCTTCGGCACCCGCACTCCAGCGATGCCGCAGCTTTCTCTCTCCGGCCGCGGGCCTTTCGCCCGCGGGGCGTGATCTCACCGCCCTTCCCTGCCGGCTCCCTCCCATCGGCCCTGTTCCCATGTCCCGAGAGGACCCCCGTGACCAGTAGCACTCACCTCAGCACCCCCACCACCGCCGCTTCCCGCACCGTCGCACCGCCTGCTGCCGCGTCCTCGACATCACCCGTCGTCACGGCTGCCGGGGTCCTGGAGACGGTGAACGGACGGCAGGAATCCGGATTTCTCCGCGTGGAGGGCGGCCGTGCCTCGTCCCGCGACGTCCGGGTGCCCGCCGCCCTGATCCGTGCGGCCGGCCTGCGCACCGGTGACTTCGTCGTAGGGGTCTGCGACCGGCCGCGGTCGCTCGCCCGGATCGAAACGGTCAACGGGCACCGGCCGGGCGCCGTGTGCGGCCGGCCGCACTTCCGGGACCTCACACCGCTGCACCCTCGGCACCGCATACGCCTGGAAAGCGCCGCAGGCGGACCGGCCCCGCGCATCGTCGACCTGCTGGCGCCGGTCGGCAAGGGACAGCGCGGGCTGATCGTGGCACCGCCGAAGACGGGGAAGACCGTGCTGCTGCAGCAACTCGCGGCCGCCGTCGCCGAGAACCACCCCGAATGCCGGCTGATGGTCGTGCTGATCGACGAACGGCCGGAAGAAGTCACCGAGATGCGCCGTTCGGTGCGCGGCGAGGTGCTCGCCTCCACCTTCGACCGTCCGGCCAAGGAACACATCGCCCTCGCCGAACTGGCCGTGGAGCGCGCCAAACGACTCGTCGAGCACGGGCAGGACGTCGTCATCCTCCTCGACTCCCTCACCCGGCTGTGCCGGGCGCACAACAACGCCGCTGCGTCCGGCGGCCGTACGCTGAGCGGAGGCGTCGACGCCGCCGCGCTGCACGGCCCCAAGCGGCTCTTCGGCGCGGCGCGGCTCGCCGAGGAGGGCGGTTCGCTCACCCTTCTCGCCACCGCCCTGGTGGAGACCGGCTCCCGTGCCGACGACTACTTCTTCGAGGAGTTGAAGAGCACCGGAAACATGGAACTCCGTCTCGACCGGGTACTCGCGGGCAAGCGGGTCTATCCGGCGGTCAATGCCGCCGCCTCCGGCACACGCAGGGAGGAACTGATGCTCCCGCCGGCCGAGTTGGCGGCAACACGTCGACTGCGCCGCGCCCTCCAGACCGGGGACGGTCAGGCGAACATGCAGTCCCTGCTGGAGAAGGTCCGGCGTACACCCGACAACGCGACGCTCCTGCGGCAGCTGCAGCAGACCGCCCCAGGTGCATGACCGGCTCACCTTCCTCTCGTTCCGACCCACATGAAGTGGCCCCCGGATGTCTCTCCGAGGGCCACTTCGACCGGCACCGGCCGGGAGGGCTGCACGTCCTGAACGGCCGGGCGCCGACCGGGCGTCAGTCGGTCAGCAGGGGTCGCCGAGGGCGGGGTTGAACAGTCCGATGACGCTGACGGTGTTGCCGCAGAGATTGACCGGAATCTGGACGGGGATCTGGATGTTGTTGCCGGACACCACGCCGGGCGAGTCGAGAGCCGCGCCCCCGGCGCCGCTGTCGGCACCGGCGATTCCCGCCCCGCCGAGAACGAGGGCGCAGGCGCCCGCAGTTACCAGAGCACTCTTGATCCGGTGAGCCATCGGTCAGTCTCCTAACTGGTGGAGGAACTGCGGCTCATGGCGTTGCGGTCCCGTTGACCGCGGTGCGCCACGGCTGTGAGCCGCCCGTACGAGGCTGTCGTTCCCCACCGGCTCGCGCTCCAGAGACACCGGGCGCGAAGAGCAGACTTTTAGGTGATATGGCCGCTCGTGTTGACGCCCTGGCGGCGCTCGGCCGGACCGCCGCTGCGTCAGTTCTGCTCCGCGGGCAGCAGATGGACTCCGGTCCGGTCGGTGCTCAGGCACAGGGAGCAGACCATCGCGCCATGGTTGTGGCAGGCGGCGAGATCCGGGCGCTCGAAGTCCTGTCGGCACACATGGCACGGGAACGTGGCCGAGCTGGGGTTGCCGTCCTGGTCCAGCAGCGGAGCGTCGATCCCGTCGGAGGTGCGCCGCAAGTAGAACCTGCCCTTGGTCAGGACCGCCATCAGCGGGGTGACGACGAAGGCGATCACCGCCGCCGCGACGGGGGAGTACGGCTGGAGCGTGTCACCCAAGGCGTGGAAGTACAGGGCGATCGACAGTCCGGACGCGGCGAGGAAGGCCACCACTCCCACCGGGTTGACCGCGTAGAGCATGCCGCGGCGGAACTCGGGGGCGTGCGGGGAGAGTTTCAGCAGGTACTTGTTGACCATGATGTCGGTGGCGACGGTGACGATCCAGGCGATGGCGCAGTTGGAATAGAAGCCGAGGATGTTGTTGAGGAAGCTGAACATGTCCGCTTCCATCAGGATCAGCGCGAAGGCCAGATTGGCGAGGACGAACACCATCCGGCCGGGGTAGCGCTTGGTGACCCGGGTGAACGAGTTCGTCCAGGCCAGCGAACCGGAGTAGGCGTTGGTGACGTTGATCTTGATCTGGCTGATCACGACCAGCACCACGGCCAGCGGGATGACCAGCCAGGACGGCATCATGGCAGCGAAGGCGCCGGTGAACTGCTGGATGGGTTCGGTGGCCGAGGCCGGTCCCACCTCGGCGAGGATGTAGACGGCCAGGAAGACCCCGATGGCCTGCTTGAGCGCGCCGAGCACCACCCACCCGGGGCCGGCCATCACGACGGCCGTCCACCAGGCGCGCTTGTTCTGCTCGGTCTTGGGCGGCATGAAGCGGAGATAGTCGACCTGTTCACCGATCTGCGCGATCAGCGACAGACATACGCCCGCACCCAGCAGCACCGAGGCCGGATTGACGCCACCGCCGCCCTGCGCGCCCGTATACGAGAGGAAGGCGTGCACCGTACCGGGGTCGGTGGCGACCAGGTAGACCAGCGGCCCCACCATCAGCAGCAGCCAGATCGGTGTCGTCCAGACCTGGAGCTTGCTGAGTGCCTTCATCCCGTAGATGACCAGCGGGATCACCATGAGCGTCGAGATCACATAGCCCAGCCACAGGGGCAGTCCGAAGCCCAGCTTCAGGCCCTGGGCCATGATCGAGCCTTCGAGGGCGAAGAAGATGAAGGTGAAGCTGGCGAAGATGACGCTCGTCAGCACCGAGCCGTAGTAGCCGAAGCCGGAGCCCCTGGTGATCAGATCCAGGTCGATGTTGTAGCGCGCCCCGTAGTACGCGAGCGGGAAGCCGGTGACGAAGATGACCACTGCGGCCACGAGGATCGCGGCCAGCGCGTTCCCGGTGCCATGGGTGAGCCCGATGCCCGCACCGATCGAGAAGTCGGCCATGTACGCGATACCGCCGAGCGCCGTGGTCGCCACGACCATCGGTGTCCACCGGCGGTAACTGCGCGGGGCGAACCGGAGGGTGTAGTCCTCCAGGGTCTCGTTGACCGCTCTGTCGGTGGACGCCTCGCCGGGAGCCTCGGCGGGCGACTCGGCGGGCGCCTCGGTTTGCGAGGGCTGCCGGTTGTTGTCGGGGGCCATCACGCGTGGTTCGGCACTCATACCGGACCTCCTGGGGGTGCAAGGGGGGAAGGGGGCGTCATACCTCGCACTCGCGCCGACAGGCGCAGTGAGGCCGCGGACGGCGCATCTGGTGCTGTGTCCATGGCGGGGACGTTAGGCAGCACGTGTTTCCCGCAGCGTCTTCCCAGATGAACCGGACGTTTCCGCCGCTGCTCCCGTCGTGAAGCGGGTAAGGATGGAGATCCGGCGGCAGCGTCGGCCTGGCATCGAGGTGGGGCTGCGGGGCACCGGCACCGCGCCCCGTTTCCGCGCTGCGGGACGGCCGTTGCCGCCGCACCGTCGTGGTCGGCGGACAGGCTCGCCCGGACAGTGGCCGGGTGTTACTGCCCGTCACCTCCCCATTCCCTCACCGCACTCAGCCCGCAGGAGCCACCATGACAGCGGACCGCCACGGACATCTGATGAGTGACACCGGCGCCGAGGCCCTCGGCCCTTACGAACAGGCCCTGGACGACCTGCTGTTCTTCCGGCCCCGGGTCGCGGAGAGCACACAGTCGGTACTGGCCGCCGCGCCGCGCTCGGTGATGGGGCAGACGCTGGCCGCCTATCTGGGCGTACTGGGGACCGAGGAGAAGGACGCAGCCGCGGCACGCGACAGCTTTGCCCGCTTCCGCTCCGGACTGGACACGGCAGGGCTGACACCTCGGGAGCGGATGCATCTCGCGGCCGCCACGGCATGGCTGGACGGCGACGTGCACGGCGCCGGCCGGATCCTCGGCGACCTCACCATCGCCTATCCGCGCGATGTGCTGGCCCTCTTCGCAGGGCACCAGCACGACTTCCTCACCGGGGACGCCGCGCGCCTCCGCGACCGCGTCGGCGGCGCCCTGGACGCCTGGGACGAGGACGACCCCCACCAGGGGCCGCTGCTCGGCATGTACGCGTTCGGCCTGGAGGAGTCGGGCCATTACGAACGGGCCGAGGAGGTCGGCCTGGCGGCCCTGGCGCGGCATCCGGGCGATGTGTGGGGAATCCACAGCGTGGTGCACACCTACGAGATGCGGGGGCGCTTCACGGACGGGATCCGCTTTCTCGACGCCCGTACCGACGACTGGTCACAGGGCAGCCTGCTCACGGTCCACAACTGGTGGCACTACGCCCTCTACACACTGGAGGCCGGCGACACCGCCCGGGTACTGGAGATCTATGACTCCGCGCTCCACCACGACGGTTCGGCGGCTGTGGCAATGCAACTGCTCGACGCCGCGGCCCTGTTGTGGCGGCTGTACCTGGCACAGGACGAACAGAGCGCACGGTGGGCCCGGCTCGCCGACGCCTGGGAGAACCGCGACGACGGCCCGCACTACGCCTTCAACGACGCACACGCGGTCATGGCGTATGTGGGGTCGGGGCGTGTCGCCCAGGCGCAGCGCCTCGTCCAGGACCGGGAACGCTGGGTGGCGGCGGAGCCCCGCGGGTCGAACCGCGCCATGACGGCCGAGATCGGACTGCCCGTCTGCCGCGCGCTGATCGCCTACGGACAGCACGACTACGGCCGGGCCACCGATCTTCTGCTGCCCGTCCGTCACCGGCTGCACCAGTTCGGCGGCAGCCACGCCCAACGGGACGCCATCCAGCGGACCCTCGTCGAGGCAGCTCTCCGTGCCGGCCGCACCGAGCTGGCCCGGACCCTGCTCAGCGAACGTATCCAACTGCGCCCCATCTGCCCGTACAACTGGTCGGCCAAGGCCCGGCTGGAGGAGCAACTCGGCGACCCGGTAGGCGCCGCGGCCGCCCGCGAACGCGCCGCCGCACAGCGCCGGTCCGGGTGACGCCGGCGGCCGGACCCGGGCGTACCGCGCCGGTCCGGCCGACGCCCACGCGCGGTAGTGAGGGAGGAGGCCGGGAGAGGCATGTACACGCTCCGGCGTACGCACTCCCGGCGGCGCAGAGGCGTGTCCCTTCACCCGATTGACTGTTAAGTCGGTTATGGATACTTCTCGTTCACGCAGACGCGCAGCCGTCGGCGCCGTCACCGCACTGCTGCTCCTCGCCCTCACGGCGGTGGCGGGCCCCACGGCCGCCGTCGAAAGCCACTCGCCGCCCGCGGCGGACCCCGCGGCGATCCGCGACTGGAACGTCATCGCCACCGACACCATCAGCGCCAACCTCGGCCCCACACGGCCCTCCGGACAGGTGGTCATCTGGCACGGATTCGTCTCGGCCGCCGTCTACAACGCCGTGGTCGGCATCCAGCGCACCTACGCCCCCTACAAGTGGCGGGCGCGCGGCCCCTCCACCGCCTCACCCGAGGCGGCGGCGGTCACCGCCGCACACCGCGTGCTGCTCACCTACTTTCCCGCCTCCCAGGCGCCGCTCGATGCCGCGTACGCCGATTCGCTCGCGAAGATCCCCGAGGGGAGGGCGAAGCGGCAGGGCGTGGCCTTCGGGGAGCGTGCCGCCGCCCACCTCATCGAGCTGCGCGAAGACGACGGCCGGTTCGCACCGGTGGAGTTCACCGCCGCGCCCGCCCCCGGTGTCTGGCGGCCCACCCCGCCGGCCCATCTGCCCTTCATCGACCCCTGGCTCGCCACCCTCCGCCCCCTGCTGCTCACCTCCCCGGCCCAGTTCCGTCCCGGCCCGCCGCCCGCGCTGTCCTCGGCCCGCTACGCCCAGGACGTGAACGAGGTGAAGGTGATGGGGGCGAAGACCGGTTCGGCCCGCACCGCGCAGCAGACCGAGACCGCCCTGTTCTTCGGGGGCAATCTGGCGGTGCAGTTCCAGTCGGCGTTCCGGGACCACACCGCCCGGCACCACCTGGACATCGCCGATACGGCACGGATCTTCGCCGCGGGGAACGCCTCGGCAACCGACGCCGTCGTCACCGCATGGGACGCCAAACTCCACTACGGATTCTGGCGGCCGATCACCGCCGTCCAGCTGGCCGACACCGATGGCAACCCCGCGACCGACGCCGACCCGCAGTGGCAGCCGCTGCTCGTCACACCACCGCACCCCGACTACCTCAGCGGTCACACCACGGTCGCCGGCGCCGTGATCCGGACCCTGACCGGGATTCTCGGCACCACTCATATCGACCTCAACGTTCCCTCCGAGATCACCGGCACCACACGCCACTATGCGGAGGCCGGCCAGTTCAACGAGGACATGATCAACGCCCGCGTCTGGGCCGGAATCCACTTCCGGACGGCGGACGTCGTCGGATGCCGGGCCGGCACCCGTATCGGCGTCTGGGCGCTCACCCACTACTTCTCACCGCTGCGCCCGGCAGGCCGGCATGCCATGCCGCCGGCCCAGCAGTTGTGCCCGCCCGGCAGCGCGAGCTGACCGGGCCGCTATCGCTCGCCGATCGCCGATCACCGAAGGCAGGACCGCGGCCGGCCGGTGCATGCCCGGCCGGTCGCCCGGCCGGCCGGCGAGCGAGGCGAGAGGTCCCTACGGCGTTCAGTGACGGCCGGCGGGAACTCCCTTGTCGTCGACGGCCGGTGCGGTGGCAGGTGCGGTGAACTCCGGGTCGGGTTCGAGGAAGCGGATCGCGACCGCGGTGGCGAGATGCAGCAGCGCGAAGATCCAGGCGATGCCCTGTACCCCGACCGGTCCCAGGGCGACGGCGACGATGGCCGGTCCGGCGAAGGTGCTCGCTCCGGCTCCCAGATTGAGTGCGGACATGGCCTGTCCCTTGTGGCGAGGCGCCAGCGCGGGGATCAGAGCCGAGATCGGTACGTAGCCGGCCAGGGCGATGCCGTAGAGGGCGGCGGCGACCGCGGAGGCGGCGAAGTGCGGACCGGCCACGACCGGGACGTAGTACAGCGCCAGACAGGTCACCGCGCAGGCCACGGCGCCGAACCAGGTCATGGTGCGCTGCCATCCGAGCCGGTCGCCGACGGCGCCGAAGAACAGGTTGGCGAAGATGTTCGCGGCGAACATCACGCTGAGCAGCCGCAGCCAGGCCGAGGTGCTGAAGCCGACCGTCTCGGTGAAGAAGAACGGCAGACAGACCAGGAAGCCGAACTGGGAACCGGTGCTGACGACGCGCACCGCGGCGCCGATGGCCACGCGCGGGCGGCGCCGCATGATCGAGACGCTGCCGGCCAGCGTCGTCAGCGGATTCCCGCCGAGCGGGGCGAGCCCGGACCGGCCGGTGGGCTCGCGCACCAGCAGCAGGGCGAGCAGACCGCCGAGCGCCACCAGGCCGAGCGCGAGCCACAAGGTCTCGTAGGAGCCGACCAGCGGGATCGTGGCGCTGGCCACCAGGGAGCCGAGGGTCGGCAGGCCGCCGGTGAAGGCGAACCAGTACCACCCGACCGCCGTTCCCAGCCGCTGCGGTGGGGTCGCGGCGGTGACCCACACCAGGAACCCGTAGGCGAACAGGGGGTAGCCGAATCCGCGCAGTCCGTAAACGAGCAGCAGCAGCGGATAGTTCATGGACGGCAGCGCCACCGTCAGCAGGACCACCTGGAAGACGAGCCAGATGGCGAAGCCCGCGGTCATCACCCGCCGTGGTCCCCACAGGTCCGACAGGGCTCCCGAGAGCCAGGCGCCGACGGCGACGGTGATGCCGTAGACGGCGATGACCACCGCCGCATCGGCCTTGGCCAGGCCTTGGTCGGCCAGGTACTTCGAGAAGAAGCCGGTCTCCACCCCGTCACCCGTCATGAACAGCAGGACCCCGGCGAAACCCCAGGTCAGGGCGGGGGGAATGCCCAGGCGGGCGGAGAGGGAGCGACGGGGGCCGACGTCCGGGGTCCGTGGCGGTCGACGGCGAGCGGAGCTGCTCATGAGCCCTCCAAGGGGGCGGATCTTGACGAGGGGGTGGGCACGGGGAGCGGCTCACCGGTCGCGGAGACGGTGAGCCGGCGTAAGTCTTCTCGCATTTTGTGCGAAGTCAAGACTGCTCTGATAAAAAAAGAGGCGGTACCGTGCTGAAGCCAAGGGGCGACGCGGCAGCCCGCCGGTCCGGAACCGGAGCGCGCGACGCCCTCTCCACATCCCCATCCCCCGAGGGAGCCGTGAGCCCGTCATGACCGCCACATCCGGGATTCCCGCCACCATGCGCGCCGCTGTCCTGCACGGACCCGGGAAGCTGAGCCTTGAGGAACGTCCCGTCCCCGATCCCGGCCCGGGGGAGGTCCTGGTCCGCGTCGAGGCGGTCGGGACCTGCGGCTCGGATGTGCACTACTACCGGCACGGACGCATCGGCGACTTCGTCGTACGGGAGCCGCTCGTCCTCGGGCACGAGGCAGCCGGCACGGTCGTGGCCTGCGGCCCGGGCACCGACACCCGCCGGATCGGCCGGCGCGTCTCCATCGAGCCCGGCACCCCGTGCGGAAGCTGCGGTGAATGCCGCCCGGGCCGCTACAACCTGTGCCCGGACATGAGCTTCCTCGCCACCCCGCCGGTGGACGGCGCCTTCTGCGAATATCTGGCCGTGCACCAGGACTTCGCCCACGAGGTCCCCGACTCCCTCACCCTTGAGGAGGCCGCACTACTGGAGCCGCTGTCCGTGGCCGTCTGGGCCTGCCGCAAGGCCCATGTCGCCCCCGGCGACCGTGTCCTGATCACCGGCGCGGGGCCCATCGGCCTGGTCGCCGCCCAGACGGCACGGGCCTTCGGCGCACGCGAGGTCATGGTCACCGACGTCCTCCCGCACCGCCTCGCACTCGCCCGTGCCACAGGCGCCACCGCCCTGGACGTCTCGGCCACCCCGCTGAGCGAAGCCGGGTACACCCCCACCGTCCTCCTGGAGTGCTCCGGCGTCCCCGCGGTGAGCGGCGAGGCGATCCGTACGGTGGGCCGGGCCGGCCGGGTGGTCCTCGTCGGCATGGGCGGCGACGAGATCCCGCTCCCGCTGAGCCGGGTGCAGAACTACGAACTGGAACTGACCGGCACCTTCCGCTACGCCCACACCTGGCCCACTGCGACGGCGCTGGTGGCGTCGGGTGCGGTCCGGCTCGACTCCCTGGTCTCACACGGTTACGGTCTTGCCGAGGCCGAGAGCGCACTGACCGTCGCCACCCACGACGCGACCGCCGTGAAGGCCGTCATCTACCCGCAGCGGTAGGCGCTGCCGCTGTCCGAACGGAAAGGGGCGGCCCCGATGGCTTCCACACGGTCGTCGCTGGCCGAGGTCGACCGGCGACGGCAGGACGTACTGGCCCATGTCGTCGAGCACGGCGAAGTCCGCATCGACGATCTGGCCAGACACTTCGGGGTCAGCCTCGCGACCATGCACCGCGACCTGGACCAGCTCGCCGAACGCCGGCTGCTGCGCAAGGAACGCGGCCGGGCCGCACCCTTCCCGAGCCTCACCATGGAGACCGCCACCCGCTTCCGCATCGGCGTGAACCACCCGGTGAAGGAGGCGCTGTGCGCCGCCGTCGCCGACGAGATCCGGCCCGGCAGCACCGTCGTGCTGGACGACTCGACCACGGTCTTCCCGCTCGCGGACCGGATCGCCCGGACCGAAGCGGTCACCGTGGTCACCAACTCCCTCGGTGTGGCCAGGCTGTTCGACGAGACGCCGGGCACCGACGTCACACTCCTGGGCGGTCGCTACCGCGGTGAGTTCGGCTCCTGCGTCGGCCCCGACGTACTGCGCGGTCTCGGCCGGATCCGCGCCGACCTCGCGGTGATGTCGGCGGTGTCCGTGCTCGGCGGCCGCCTCTTCCACCCGATCCGCGAGTATGCCGAGATCAAGGAGGCCATGCTGGAGTGCGCGCAGCGGTCACTGCTGCTGGTGGACCACAGCAAGTTCGGCAAGACCGCCACCCACGCCTACGGCGACATCGGCCACTACGACCGGGTCGTCACCGACCGCGGTACACCGGCCGAGGAACTGACCGCACTGCGCAGCAAGGGCGTGACCGTCGACGTGGCCGAGGTCTGACGGCACCTCCACGGCTGACGGCACTTCGAGGGCTGACGGCCCTTCCGCGGCCGACGGCACATCCGTGGCCGCAACGCGGCCCGGCCGGAGGGCGTCCGGTGCCCGTCACTCCGTTTTCACGACAACTTGGCCCCTTCGTCGGCCAAAAGCCGACCGGCGCACAACTCCGTCGCCTCCGCGCCCGTCCTACCGCACGCATCTGTACACAGGTTCTTCTCTGGAGGTAAGTCATGCGACGGTTGGGGACAGCGGCCGCGGCGTTCGTGCTGGCGGGCGTCGGGGTGGCGGGCACGGCCGGGGTGGCCGGCGCCGCGACCGGCCCGGAGGGTAAAGCCGCCCCGGCCACGACCTGTTCGACCGCCTGGGGCAGTGGCACCAAGTCGGCCACGGACGCGTACGGCGGGCCGCTGAAGAACATCAGGACCGGCCGGAACGCCTGCTACGACCGCATGGTCTTCGACATCAGCGGGGCGAACGGCAAGGTCGGCTACCACGTCGGGTATGTCGACGCGTTCCACCAGGACGGCTCGGGCGAGAAGATACCGGTCAGCGGCGGCGCCATCCTGCAGGTCTATGTGTCCGCGCCCAGCCACGACCCGGCGACCGGCAAGCAGACCTACGCAGGGACGGCCGGCAAGCCGCTGCCGGGGGTGAACCTCGCCGGATACCGCACGTTCAAGGACACCAAGTTCGGGGCGAGCTTCGAGGGTCAGACCCAGGTCGGTCTGGGCGTACGCGCCAAGCTGCCGTTCCGGGTGCAGCAGTCCGGTCACGAGCTGATCGTGGACGTCGCACACACCTGGTGATCCGGTGCACGATCCAGGGCCGCCCGGTGTCGCTCCGCTGAAAGGCATGAGCTGACACCGGGCGGCCGTCGTGTGGAGTTGCTGCCGGACAAAAGGAAATACCCCGGAACGAGTTGACGTCCGGGGTATTTCTCTGGGTATATTGAGGGCTTCTGTGTCTTGAGGAATTCAAAGGCAGAAGCTCATCTACATACCGAACTTTATCCGAGCGGAGCTGAATTGTCAAACAAGGAATGGCAACACGAGCAGGAATTCATCGATCTGCTCCATGACCGCCTCACCGAACTGCGGGACCTGGCCGAGACGGCGGTGCACGCCGCCGCCCTGCCGCCCGAAGGCAACCACGCCCAGATGCGGCTGGAGCGCAATGTGCTGGTGGCCGAACAGTCCGGCCTGCTGGCCGCCTTCAACGCCGGGGAAAACGGTCTGTGTTTCGGTCGGCTGGCATTCCGCGACGGCCGCGATCACCACATCGGCCGGATCGGTATCCGGCGCGACGATGCGGACCGTACCCCGCTCGTCATCGACTGGCGGGCCGAGGTCGCCCGCCCGTTTTACCTCGCCACCGGGCACACCCCGATGGGATTGCGCCGCAGGCGGCACATCACGACCGACGGCAGACGGGTCACCGCCCTGCACGACGAGATCATGGACCTGGCCGACGCCGTACGGACCGGACACGAGGGCACCGACGCGGACGCCGTATTGCTGGCCGCACTGGACGCGGCGCGCACCGGACGGATGCACGACATCGTGCAGACCATCCAGGCCGAGCAGGACGGCATCATCCGCGCCCCGCACCACGGCATCCTCGTCGTGGAGGGCGGGCCCGGCACCGGAAAGACCGTCGTCGCACTGCACCGCGCCGCCTTTCTGCTCTATGCGCACCGGGAACAGCTGGCCCGCCGTGCCGTGCTGATCGTCGGGCCGAACCCGGCGTTCCTCAGCTATATCGCGGAGGTGTTGCCCTCGCTCGGCGAGACGGGTGTGCTGCTCGCCTCGCCCGGCGAACTCTTTCCGGGCGTGACCGCGACCGGGACCGACACCCCCGAAGCCGCCGAGGTCAAGGGCGGTGCGGCGATGGCCGACGCGCTCGCGTCCTTCGTCCGGGACCGGCAGGCCCTGCCCGACCCCGTGATCGTGATCGACCACGAGGACGGCGAACTGCGGCTGGACGCGGACATGGCGCGGGAGGCGCGGAGCCGGGCACGGGAGACCAGGCTGCCGCACAACCTCGCCCGCCCCCACTTCGCCTTCCGCGTCATCGACGCGCTCACCGCGCAACTGGTCGACCGGATCGGCGCGGACCCCTTCGGCGGTCCGAATTTCCTCGGCCCGGACGACATCGCCCAGCTGGGCAAGGAGATCGCCACCAGCGCCGAAGTGCACCACGCCATCGAGGAGTTGTGGCCCGAGCTCACCCCTGAACAGCTGGTCGCCGACTTCCTTGCCGATCCCGTCCACCTCCCGGACGCCGAGGCGGACGCGATCCGGCGGGCGGACGGCGACTGGACCCCCGCGGACGTTCCGCTGCTGGACGAGGCGGCCGAACTCCTCGGCGAGGACACCTCGGCGGCCCGCGCCGCCGCCGAGGCGGAGCGCCAGGAACGGATCGACTACGCCCAGGGCGTGCTCGACCTCTCCTACGGCTCCCGCACCCAGGAGTTCGAGGAACGCGACGACGAGGAGTCGGAGGTGCTGGCCGCGCACGACCTGGTGGACGCGGAACTGCTCGCCGACCGGCACGAGGAGGCCGACCACCGCAGCGCCGCCGAACGCGCCGCGGCCGACCGGACCTGGGCGTTCGGCCACATCATCGTGGACGAGGCACAAGAGCTGTCCGCCATGATGTGGCGGTTGCTGATGCGCCGTTGCCCCACCCGTTCGATGACGTTGGTCGGCGACCCGGCGCAGACCGCCGAGCCCGGCAGCTGCGGCTCATGGGAGGCGATCCTCGCGCCGTACGTGGACGACCGCTGGGACCTCGTCAGGCTCGGCGTCAACTACCGTACGCCGACCGAGATCATGGAGGTCGCGGCGCAGGTACCCCGGTCCGCGGATCCGTCCTTCACACCGCCGCGTTCGATCCGCTCGACCGGTGTACGCCCCTGGGCGCACCGTACGGACGACCTCGCGCGCGTGGTCGCCGAGACGGTCGCACAGGAGAGCCACCAGGACGGCCGGCTCGCGGTGATCGCCCCGTCCGCCCATCACGAGGCCCTGGCCGCCGCCCTCCCGGACGTCTCCGCCGGGCCCGCCCCGGATCTGACCGGTGCGGTGGTACTGCTCGGCCCGCGGCAGGCCAAGGGCCTGGAATTCGACTCCGTGATCGTGGTGGAGCCGGCCGAGCTCGGTGCGAGCGATCTGTACGTCGCGCTCACCCGGGCGACACAACGGCTGGGCGTGATCCACACCGGGCCACTGCCGGCCGGACTGGAGATGGAGCCGAGGCCGGACGCCGCCCCCGCGAGCCGATGACCGCACCGCGCCGGGCGCCGCATCGTGCTGTGCGGCGCCCCGGCTCCGTGCCCATGCAGCCGCAGCGCGGGCGGGGGAGCGGACCCCTTCCCACCGGCCCGGACCGGCTCCGGCGCCCCGCCGCTTCCCTGACGGCGCGGACCGGCCGGCTTCACCCTCGTTCGGCGGCCCGCCATGCTCCGGCGGAGATCCGGTACAGCACACTCCGGCGCAGCGGGCCATCGGACACGTCGGGATCGTCGAAGTCGTCGGCGGGGTCGCGGGTCATGCCGAGGCGGCGCATCACCGCCTGTGAGGGGAGGTTGGTGGCCGTCGTCACCGCGAGGATCTCCGGCAGGCCGAGAGTGGTGAAGCCGAAGGACAGGGCGGCCTCGCCGGCCTCGGTGGCGTAGCCGTTCCCCCAGGCCGAACGGGCCAGCCGCCAGCCGGCCTCCACTCCGGTGAACGGCATGTGCTCATCCACCGGGTCCAGACCGGTGAACCCGATGAACTCCCCGGTGGCCCGCACTTCGAGCGCCCACCATCCCCAGCCGCGGTGAGTGAGATCGGCCTGGAAACCGGCGACGGATGCCGCGCTCTGCTCAGGTGTGAGCACCTCCGGGAAGTGCGCCCGGACCTCGGGATCGGCATTCATCGCGGCCCAGGGGCCGAGGTCGGACTCCCGCCATTCGCGGAGCAGCAGGCGCTCGGTGCGCAGTTCGGACATCGCGCCAACCTAGCCCGCGCAACGCCCGGAGGACGACCGAATAACGCGGCGCCCTCGGGACGGCCACGGCCGGGACGGAGCCGCCGGCTCGTCGTGCCCCCTCCGCGGAGGAACGGAGCAGCGCGCGACACGATGCTGACGTGTGCCGCGCGCTGCCCTCCCCTCCCCGGGGAGGCCCGGTCCCCCCGAACCACCGGGCCGGCTATTTGACCGAACCGGCCATGATGCCCTGAACGAAGTGCCGTTGGAACGCGAAGAACACGATCAGCGGCACGATCAAGGACAGAAACGCGCCGGGCGCCAGTACCCCGATGTTGCTGCCGAACTGCCTCATCTGTGACTGGAGGGCCACCGTCAGGGGCTGCGACTGGTTGTCGGCGAAGAGAAGGGCGACCAGCATGTCGTTCCAGACCCAGAGGAACTGGAAGATGGCCAGGCTGGCGATGGCGGGGCGGCCGAGCGGCAGCACCAGCTGGGAGAAGATCCGCCACTCCCCGCCGCCGTCCATCCGGGCCGCCTCCAGCATCTCCTTGGGGATCTCCGCGAAGTAATTGCGCAGCAGGAAGATGGCGAACGGCAGACCGTAGGCGGTGTGGAAGAGCACCACACCGGGAATCGAGCCGAACAGCCCCAGCGCACCGAACAACTTGGCCACCGGCAGCAGACCGATCTGGACCGGCACCACCAGCATGGCGACCACGACCAGGAAGACCCAGTCCCGGCCCGGGAAGTCCATCCAGGCGAAGGCGTATCCGGCCAGCGCGGCGATCACCACGACGGCCAGGGTGGTGGGCACCGAGATCAGCACCGTGTTCCAGAAGGCCTGGACGATGCCGGAATCCTTCAGCAGCGCCGTGTAGTTGTCGAGCGACAGCTGGCCGGGCGTGGTGAGCGCGGTCCACCAGCCGCTGCTCGCGTTCGCCTCCTCCGTACGCATCGAGGAGAGGAAGAGCCCGGCGGCAGGGGTGAGCCAGACCAGACCGACGAGGAGCAGGAACACCTGGATCACGCCGCGGCTGAGCCACTTCGCCGGCCCTGTACCGGCCCGCCGGCGGGACGCGGGGGTTCCGTTGACGGTGGTCATGACTGGCTCCTGCGGAAACGTCGGATGTTGAGGGCCATGGCCGGCACCACCAGGAGGAGCAGCAGGACACCCAGGGCGCTGCCGAGTCCCTGGTTGTTGCCGCCGCCGAAGGAGACCAGCCACATCTGCAGGGCCAGGACATTGGCGTCCTGCTGCACGGGTCCGGGGGCGATGATGTAGACGAGGTCGAAGACCTTCATCACATTGATCACCATCGTCACGAACACCACACCCAGGACCGGGCCGAGCAGGGGAACGGTGATCCTGCGGAAGACCTGCCACTCGTTGGCGCCGTCCATCCGGGCGGCCTCCAGGACATCCCGCGGCATCGAGGAGAGTCCGGCGCCGATGAGGACGAGCGCGAAGCCGGTCCAGATCCACATGTAGGCGCCGATGATGGCGGGGGTGATGAGGGCCGGACCGAGCCAGGAGACGCCCTCGTACGGCGGAGCGAAGTCCTTGGCGGGGAGCTGGACGGCGTAGGAACCCGGGGCCAGGCCGGCCAGGCGGTAGGAGCCGTCCGGTGCGGTGGTGGCCGTGGCGGCCACCTTGCCGCGGGAGTCGACCGCCTCGACCGAGAGCTTGGGCAGCCCGCGTTCGCCGCGGTCCACCGTGCCGGGCTTGCCGCCACCGCCGGGGGTGAAGTCGAGGTAGACCACACCGCGCAGTTCACCGTCAGCGGCAGGGGACTTGGCGGCCGGTGCGGCCGGCCGCGCCTGCGACGGCATGTCCTTGGGCGGGACGCCGACCAGACCGAGGTTGACGGTGTTCCCGGGGCCGGTGCGCCGCGCCGTGCGGTAGGAACCGTCTTTGCCCTTGGTCAGCTGCTTGTCGCCGAGGCGCGCCTTGGCGGTCGGGAAGGAGGTGGACTTCCCCTGGACGCTGTCGTGGATGCCGACGGTGACCGCGTTGAGCACACCGCGCTGCGGATCCTGCTCGTAGGCGAGACGGAAGATGATGCCGGCGGCGAGGAAGGAGATCGCCATGGGCATGAACATCAGCAGCTTGAACGCCGTCTTCCAGCGGATCTTCTCCGTCAGGACGGCGAGGACCAGGCCGAGTCCGGTCAGCAGTGCGGGGGCGAAGACGACCCAGATCGCACTGTTGCGGATGGCCCTGAGCGTGGCGGGGTCCTGGAACATCGCGGTGTAGTTGTCGGCGCCGACGAAGGTGTCGCCCGAGGCGTCGTACAGGCTGCGGATGACCGAGAACACGATGGGGTACGCGACGAGGGCGCCCAGCAGCAACAGCGCGGGGAACAGGAACACCGCGGCGATCCGCCGGCGGCGCCGGACCGCGCGCCGCACGGGGGCGCTCGCCTTGCCGGGTGAGCCGCCCGGGGGGAGGGGCGCGGTGCCGCGCGACGTGGCGGGCGGCACCGCGGGAGTGGTGACAGGCATGGGATCGGGCCCTTGGTCCTTACTTTCCGTACGCCTTGGCCGCGGCGGCCTCGAGCTTGCGGGCCGTGGCCTCCGGGTCCGAGGGGTCGCGCAGGAAGTCCTGCAGCAGCTTCCATTCGCCGGCGCCCTGGGTGCCGCCGAAGGCCGCGGGGGCCTGGTCGGACATGTCGAAGCGCACGGAGTTCCCGGCCTCGGTCAGCGACTGGGCGGCCTTGCGGGTGACCTCGTCGTGGTAAGCGTCCGCGGGCACCTTCTTGTTGGGCGAGATATAGCCGCCGGCCTTGGCCCACACCCCGGACGCCTCGGGCGTGGCCAGGTACTTCACCAGCTCCATCGCGGCCTTCTTGTGCTTCCCGGCCTTGAGCACCACGGCGGCGTCACCGCCGCTGACCACCGGTGCCTTGCCCTCGTCGACCGCGGGGAAGGGGAAGAACTTGGCGTCCTTGCCGACCTGCTTGTGGAGCTCATCGGTGACCAGGGCACTGACGAAGTCCCCCTCGTAGACCATGGCCGCCCCCGGCTCCGGGCCGAAGACCTGCTGGACGGACTCGGGGAAGTCGGTGCGCAGCGCGCCCGAACCGCCCCCGGCCACCAGGTTCTTGTCGCTGAAGAGCTTGCTCAGAGCGGTGAGCGCCTTGACCACGCTGGGGTCGGTCCACGGGATCTTGTGGGCGGCGAGCTTGTCGTACTTCTCCTGCCCGGCCTGGGAGAGGTAGATGTTCTCGAACCAGTCGGTGAGCGGCCAGCCGGCCTCGCCCGCGACGGAGAACGCCGGCACCCCCGAGTCGGAGAGCGTACGGCCCGACTTCAGCAGCTCCTGATAGGTCTTCGCGGGCTTCACGCCGGCCTGCGCGAAGGCCTCCGGGCTGTACCAGACCGTCGACTTGTGCGAGGCCTTGAAGTACAGGCCGTAGTAGGTCTTGTCGACCGTGCCGTAGTCCTTCCACACCTGCGCGAAGTTCTTCTTGGCCTCGGCGCCGATCTCCGCCGAGAGGGGCGCCAGCCAGCCCTTCTTGGCGAACTGCTGGAGCACACCGACCTGCGGCACCATCACCACATCGGGGGCGTTGCCGCCCTCGACCTGGCTGCCGATCACCGTCGAGACGTTGTCACCGGTGGAGGAGAAGGTGACCTTCGCGCCGGTCTTCTCGGAGAACGCGTCCAGGACCTTCTTGAAGTTCTGCTGTTCCACACCGGTCCAGACACCGGCCACGGTGACGCTCTCACCGCTCAGTTCCTGCTTGCCGCCCCCGGCGGAGACTCCGCCGCCGCAGGCGGTGGCGGAGAGCGCCAGGCCGAGCACGGCCGCACCGGACAGGGCGGCTCGGGTGTGTCGTACAGAGGGTCGTCTCATCATTGGGATTCCCTTCGGGAGGAACTGCGGAGGAGTGCGGGAGGACTGCGGAGGTCGTGCTGTCGAGGGGGCTATCGGGATTCGGGGGTGTGCATCCACCAGGCGGCGGTGGAGCCGGGGA
Source organism: Streptomyces sp. G7(2002) (assembly GCF_028870195.1). Classification (NCBI taxonomy): domain Bacteria; kingdom Bacillati; phylum Actinomycetota; class Actinomycetes; order Kitasatosporales; family Streptomycetaceae; genus Streptomyces; species Streptomyces sp. G7(2002). The sequence goes on along the minus strand of NZ_CP102609.1, from coordinate 381,215 downwards.
GCGTTCCGGCGGGGCAGTCGCCGCTCGCCAGCAGGGGGACGCCCGGTACGGGGGCCGGCACCGGCTCGGTGCCGAAGTTGACGGCGCAGACCAGACCGTCGCCACGGACGAACGCCAGGACCTGGGGCGGGGACTCCAGCCAGCGCAGAGTGCCTTCGCCGAGCTGCGGAAGGCTGCGGCGCAGCGCCAGCCCCTCGCGGTACAGGTGCCAGAACGACCGGGTGTCGGCCAGTGCCCGGTCCGTCGCGTGGTCGGCGAACCAGTCGGGCTGCGGCAGCCAGGGCCGCGCCGCGTCGGTACCGCTGGTGAAGCCGAACGGTGAGGCATGCCCGGACCAGGGCAGCGGCACCCGGCAGCCGTCGCGGATGTGCTCCCGGCTGCCCGTACGGTGGTAGATCGGGTCGGTGAGGACCTCGTCGGGCAGGTCGACGACCTCCGGCAGGCCCAGTTCCTCGCCCTGGTAGACGTATGCCGCGCCGGGCAGTGCCAGCATCAGCAGCGCGGCGGCACGGGCCCGCGCCGGGCCCAGCTCTCCCGCCGACTCCGTCGGCTCGGCGCCCCCGGGGTCGGTCGCGTACCGGGTGACGGTCCGGACCTGGTCGTGGTTGTTGAGCACCCAGGTGACCGTGGAGCCGGTGCCCGCGATGTCGGTGAGCGCCTCGGAGATGACCTTGCGGAAGGTGCCGATGTCCCAGCGCGCGGTCAGCAGGTGGAAGAAGAACGCCTGGTGCAGCTCGTCGGGCCGGACGTATGCGGCCTGTTCGCTCGGTGTCCGTACGGAGACCTCACCGACCAGCAGCCGGTCGCGGCCGTCGCGGGAGGTGTACTCCTCGCACAGGGCGCGCCAGTCGCGCCACACCTGGTGCACCTCGGGCTGGTTCCAGGCCAGCGGGTTGACCGAGTCACGGGTCCGTTCGTCGGCCGACGGGTCGGGGGAGTCGGGCAGTTCGGGGTGCTTGAACAGCCCGGCGGCCACGTCGATACGGAAGCCGTCGACCCCGCGGTCCAGCCAGAAGCGCAGCACACTGTCGAAGTCGGCGCCCACGGCGGGGTTGCGCCAGTTCAGATCGGGCTGCTCGGGCGTGAACATGTGGAGGTACCACTGGCCCTCCTCGCCGGACGCCTCCTTGACCCGGGACCAGGCGGGGCCGCCGAACATGGCGCGCCAGTTGTTGGGCGGCAGCTCACCGTCCTCCCCGCGTCCGTCGGCGAAGTGGAAGAGCGACCGTGCCTGGCTCCCCGGGCCGTCCGCCAGGGCGGCGCGGAACCACGGGTGCTCGCTGGAGCAGTGGTTGGGGACGATGTCCAGGAGCACCTTCAGACCCAGCCGGTGGGCGTCGGCCACCAGGCGGTCGAATTCGGCGAGATCGCCGTATACGGGATCGACATCGCGGTAGTCGGCGACGTCGTAGCCGTGGTCGTGCTGGGGGGAGGGGTAGAAGGGGCTGAGCCAGATGCCGTCCACCCCGAGCTTCTTGAGGTAGGGCAACCCCGTCCGCACACCGGCCAGATCACCGATGCCGTCGCCGGTGCTGTCGAGGAAGCTGCGGACGTAGACCTGGTAGATCACCGCGTCGCGCCACCAGTGCTGTGCCGGATTCCGGGAGGTGGACCCGGTGGCCGGCGAGAGTGCGGCGGAGGCCGGACCGGGGAGGGAGGGGGAGGGCGCGGAGTCGGCCGAAGAGCCGTTCCCTGCCGTGGCTATGAGCATCTGCCGTGATCCCGTTCTTGCATGGGCATGCCGTGCGGCTGCAATCGCTGTTATGCATGCATGTTAAGTAGGCATGTCTTTTCGGTGTCAACGAAATGGTCAAAAGTCGCTGCGAGATGCCCGAATTTGCGGGGAATTATCCATGCAGCCTGTACCTAACAAGTAAGTAGGAGAGCTGCTGGAGAGAGGTGCGAAGGGCTCCGACGTCAGCCGCGGCCGACGATGGCCGTCAGCTCGCGCTTCAGACGTGCGACGGTGGCATCCGTGCTCCGCCGGTGGATCAGCGCGTCGTGCAGGACCGCCTGCACCGCCAGGCTCACCTGGTCGTACTGCGGGCTCTTGATGCGCGGCTTGGCCGCCAGTACGGCCCGCTTGAGCGTCGGAAGGTACGGGAAGTGCCGCACCAGCTCCGGGTCCGTGTACAGATCGGCCCAGACCGGTGGCAGCGCGCCCTTGGTGAGCACCCGGCGCTGGACCGACTCGGTCGTCAGATAGGAGATCAGCTCGGTCGCAGTCTTCTGGTGCCGCGACTGTGCGTTGACCGCCAGATTGGAGCCGCCCAGCGCGCTGGAGCCCGGCCCGTCGGGACCCGGCAGCGGCACGGCGCCGAACTTGCCCGCCACCCCGGAGGGCTGGGCATTGGCCAGCGCATAGGCGTACGGCCAGTTCCGCAGGAACAGCAGCCGGCCGTCCTGGAACGCCTTACGGGACTCTTCTTCCTTGTACGCCAGGGCCCGCCGCGGGATCCAGCCCTCACGCACCCCGTCGAGCAGAAAGGACAGCCCGCGACGGGCCGCGGGGGAGTCCACCGTGACCCGCGCGCCCTCGCCCGCGAGCACCGTGCCGCCGGCCGACTGAACCGCCTCGACGACATTGGCGGTCAGCCCCTCGTACGGCAGGAACTGCCCCGCGTAACCGTCCAGCCCGTACTTGGGCGCGACCGTCTTCGCCAGGTGCGCCAACTCGGCCCAGGTGTGCGGCGGCCGCGCACCCTCCCGGTCGAGCACGTCCTTGCGGTAGTAGAGCAGCCCCGCATTGGTCACATAGGGGACCGCGTAGAGCTGCCCACGGAAGGTGGCGGTGTCCACCACGGGAGGCAGGAAGCGTTTCAGCGGGAACTGCGCACCGTTCACGGGCTTGATCCAGCCCGCGGCCGCGAACTCCGACGTCCACGCCACATCGATGTTCAGCACATCGAAGCGGTCGCTGCGGGAGCGCAGCTCGGTGACCATCTGCGCCCGCACCTCGTCGGCCGCGTCCGGCAGCTCGACCAGGGTCACCTTCTCGTGCGGATGCCGGTCGTTCCAGCCGTCGAGGACGCCCCGCAGATAGCCCGTGAGGTCTCCGCCCGTCACCAGAGTGATCGGGCCCCGCCCGTCCGGGCCGCCCGCCGGCTCCCCGGCCTGTGCGCCCGCATTGCCCGCGAACAGCAGAGCGCAGACCAGCAGAGCCCTGCCGGCGGCACGCTTCCACCGCATGGGCTCCTCCTTGAACAGGCGTCGACGGGACACTGGACCGACAGCCCGCCCCATGTATACCTGTTAGCCATGCGGGATACTAGATGCTGCAGGAAGATGCGAAAGCGACCCGGCTCACAGCCGTATGGGGTCAGATGACCGGCAACTAGGGCTGATCCGAGAGACACACCCCGGGCGGGGAGGGAGAGGGAGAGCGTGCGGCTGCCACTCCTGGCGCTGTTGGTCAGCGGACCCGCACACGGCTATGAACTCAAGCAAGCCCTTGAGAACCTCCTGGGCGCCGCATACCCTCAGCCGAACGTCGGCCAGATCTACGTCACCCTGGGCAGGCTGGAGAAGGCGCGCCTGATCGAGGGAGAGGACGTCGAGCAGTCGGACCGCCCGAACAAGCGCATCTACCGGATCACCGCCGCGGGGCGCGAGACGGTGGACGCCTGGTTCGAGGAGTCCACCGCCGAACCACGGGTCCGGGACGAATTCTTCATGAAGCTCGCCCTGGCCCCCCACACCGGGACCGCAGACCAGATCGCCCTGATCAACAAGCAGCGCCGCCACTACCTCAACACCATGCGTGACCTGTCGAAACTCGCGGCGGGTGAGGACCGGGAGAACCGGGTGGCACAGCTGCTGATCGAGGGCGCGATGCTGCATCTGCAGGCGGATCTGGACTGGCTGGAGCGCTGTCAAGAGGAGTTGGAATGAACCGGGACGAGCCGTCCGGCCCGATAGTCCGGGCAGCCGGCCTGGTCAAGACCCACCGGCCGGAAGGCGCTGCCCCGGTCCACGCGGTGCGGGGCGTCGACCTCAGCATCGAACGCGGGGAGTTCGTCGCCCTCACCGGCCCCTCGGGAGCCGGCAAATCCACCTTGCTGCATCTCCTCGGCGGCCTGGACCGGCCCGACAGCGGATCGATCTGGCTCGACGGCCGCCAGGTCGACGCCTACAGCGAGGCACGCTGGGCGGTGCTGCGCCGCAACCACATCGGCATCGTCTTCCAGTTCTTCAACCTCGTCTCCAACCTCTCCGTCGCCGACAACGTCGAACTCCCCGCACTGCTGGCCGGCCGGTCCCCCCGGCAGGCCCGCACCGACCGGGCCGAGCTGCTCGACGAGCTGGGGCTGACCGGCAAGGAGAACAGCACACCGGGGGAGCTGTCCGGCGGTGAACAGCAGCGCGTCGCCCTGGCCCGTGCCCTGGTCAACAGCCCCAGCCTGCTGCTCGCCGACGAACCCGCCGGAAGCCTCGACAGCAAGGGCACCAGAGAGGTGCTGCGGCTGCTCTCCCGCTTCCACCAGCGCGGTCAGACGATCTTGCTGGTCACCCATGACGCGAGGATGGCCAGTGCCGCGGACCGGGTGATCAGCTTCTTCGACGGCCAGGTCGTCGACGACGCCCACCTCGGCGACGGCCCGAAGCGCCCCGCGGCCGGTGTGGCCGACGTCCTCAAGCTCAAGGGCTGAGCGGTGCGAGCAGCGGCGCGCTGGACCCAGGCGCATCTGACGGCACACCGCCCGGCGGCGGTGCTCACCGTGCTGGCCACGGCCGGGATCACCATCTCGCTGCTGCTGGCCACCGCCCTGTTCGCCTATGCGGCCGACCCCTGGCAACGGGCCTTCACCCAGTCCTCCGGCGCCCACGTATGGATCCACACCCAAAGTGGCGCCGCCGCCGGATCGCTCGCGGGCCTGGACGAGGTACGGGCCACCTCCGGGCCTTTCCGTACGGTCCGCACCACCGCGAGCCTGCAGCCCGGCGACGCCAAGGCGACCCTGGAACTGCGTGGCGCGGCGAAGCGCCCCGCCACCGCCGCACCCCAGATCGTCGCGGGCCGCTGGCTGGAGGCGGGCGCCGACGCGGGCACCACCAAGGGCATCGTCCTGGACAGTTCGGTGGCCCGCGCGATGTGGGCCAAACCGGGCGACACCCTCGTGCTGAGCGACTTCCCGTCGCCGCTGCGTGTGGTGGGCGTCGCGGACACCGCCGAGGTCACCTTCCGTGCGGGAGAGACCCCGGGGGTGGCCTGGGTGCTCCCCGAGACCCTCGACAGCTCCGACGCGGGCCGCGACCAGCGCGGACGCACCATCGGCCTCCGGCTCGGCGACCCCGCGGACACCGACTATGTCGTCCAGCGGGCGGTCACCCAGCTCGGCGCCGACCAGATCACCGACGTCTCCACCTGGCGGCAGGCCAAGGCCGAAGCCGCAGGCGACAACCAGCTCCTGGGGCGGCTGCTCGGCCTGTTCGGACTCGGCGCGCTGCTCGCCGCGGCCCTGGCGGTGGGCGGCGCCATCAGCACCAGGATCCGCGGACATCTGCGGGACATCTCCATCCTCAAGGCCATCGGCTTCACCCCCGGCCAGGTGGTCCGCATGTTCGTCGCCCTCCACCTCGGCCTCGCGCTGCTGGGCGTCGCCCTCGGGGCGCTGCTGACCCAGGTGGCCGGCACTCTGGTCCCCGGGCGGATCGGGGAGGCGATCGCCCTGTGGCGGCAGCTTCCCGGGCACGCCTGGCTGACCTTGGTCATCTCCGGCGGTGTGGTGGCCTTCATCGGCTCGGCGACCTGCCTGGCGGCGTGGCGGGCCGGCCGGGTGCCCCCGGTGCCCGTCGCCCGCGCCGCCACCCCCACCGGCGGCCGGGCCTCCGCTCTCACCCGCCGGGCGCTCGGCCTCCGGGTCCCCCCGGCGCTGGTGCTCGGCTGGCGGGGTGCCTTCCACCGTCCGCTGCGCTCCTCGGCGGCCGTGGCGCGGCTGGCCGTCCCATTGCTGCTGATCACCATCGCCCTGGGCGCCTGGACCACCTTGGACCGCTTCACCACGCACCCCGAGAACGTCGGTCTGTCCGCGGCCCTCACCGCACGCTCCGACACCCTCGGCGACCGGGACCTACGCCAACTCCTCGCCTCCCAACGGGAATTGACCGCCTACCCGGGCGCCGAGGTCCAGGCGCTCGTACCGGGTCAGACCGGGACAATTACCCTGCGGGGGATCGGCACGGACGCCCGGCCCTACCCCGGCGCCGTAGTGGAAGGGCGCGCCGCCCACGGCCCCGATGAAGCGGTCGCCGGACAGGGACTGCTCGACCTCCTGGACGCGCGGGTCGGCGACTGGGTCCGGATGACCGTCGCCGGCCGCCCGCACGTCCTCCATATCGTCGGCCGCGGCATCGAGACCACCGATGGCGGTCGGGTCGTCTCCACCACCCTGGACACTCTGCGCGAGGGCGACAGTGACAGCGGTGCACCCGAGGTGTCGCACCCACCGCGCCCGGATTTCTACCAATTGGTCCTGCACCGCGGCGCCGACCCGGATTCCGTGCGCGACGCCCTGTACAAGGCGTCCGCCGGCCGTCTCGAAGTGCGCGAGATCCCCAACCCCGCCGATCAGCTGTCCGCGGTCCGTGCCGTCAGTGTCGGACTGATCGCGGTGCTGATCCTGATCGGGCTGGTGGAACTCGCGACGACGGTCGGTGCCGGTGTCCGCGACCGTAGCCGCGATCTGCTCGCCCTCCGGGCCGTCGGGCTGACGCCCCGCCAGATCACCGCCGTCATCGTCTCCGCCACCGCGTTCATCACCCTGGCCGCCGCGCTGGCCGGCACGGCTCTGGGCGTCCTCGCCTCCCCGTGGCTGATCAACCTCCAGGGCCGCACCAGCGGCTGGGGGACCGGTATCGCCCAGCGCCCCGACCTCGGCATCCTCCTGCTGGTCATCGCCATCGCCGTCACCACCGCCGCGACGGCCTCGGTGCTCCCCGCCGCCCGCGCGGCACGGCGCCGGCTCGCGGACTCGGCCACCGATCTGCTCTAGCTCTAGGCGGTACCGCGCCGGGTTGTTGCCCGCGGTGTGGGTCCGACTTTCCCGGCCCCCGGGCCGTGGCGCCCCCGGCCGGGCAGCACAGGGTCCCCGACCGGAACCCGGTCGGGGACCTCATGTGTCCTTACGTGTCCTTCGGCGGCCGGGGGAGGCGGGCTCCCTTCCGCGCCCTGCTGGTCGCCACCCTGGCGCGGTCAGCTCATCGCTCAAGGGTGCCGGCCGTGGCCGATGCCGTTATCGCGCCGTTCCGAAGTCCTGCGTCCAGTAGTCGTCGGGCTGTGCGTGGCCGACGCCGATCTCCTTGAAGGAGCAGTCGAGGATGTTGCGCTTGTGGCCGGGGCTGGTCATCCAGCCCTCCATCACGCTTTCGGGCGTGGAGTAGCCATAGGCGACGTTCTCGCCGTAGGAGCTCCAGTTGTAACCGGCCCGGGTGATCCGGTCTTCCGGAGACGATCCATCGGAACCGGTATGCGACATATTCCGATGGTCCGCCATGTCCTTGCTGTGGTCCTGGGCGGCCTTTGTCAGTTTTGCGTTCACGGTCAGCGGCGAGCAGCCGGCCTTGCGGCGCTCATCGTTGACGAGTTCGACCACGCGGGCCGTGGCGCCGGATGCCTTGGCGGTGGCTTTCGCGGCACTCGGGGACGCGGCGGGTGCCGGAGAGGTCTTCGCCGCCGGCTTTGCGTCCTTCTCGCCCTTCGACCACCGGTGATCGGCGGATGCATTCTTCCACTGGCCGTGATGCCGGCCGCCCGCATTCTCCTGCCCGTCCAGACAGGCCATGGCAACAGAGGGCACGCCCACGGCACCTATGGCGACAGCAGCGATGGTTATCTGCCGATAGTGCCGCTTCTTGCGATGTTTACTCATGCGTGACCTCACTCGGTAATTGCGGAGCGTCCCCGGCACGGCTGGCTCTGTGCAATCCCCGCGCCTGAGCTGCGAAGACGCCTTGCGGTTCGTCATTCTTGGGGCCGCCGTACGGCAAGGCAACGCTCCTCGGTACTACTGCGCCTAGTAGTACCCGCGACCCTTGCAATGGAGGTACGAGCGTGCTGGTCCGGATTTCGACGCTTTCGGGAATTGCTGTTGCCCCGTCAGATGCACTTATGCGCTCAAGACGTGGGCAAAAGAATCAAGCGGGCCGAATGGCGGCCGGCTCGGCGCGAGAAATTCCCGACTCAAGACGGACAAGTCTCCTATGTCGCCAGGGCACTCTCTACTATCCAGCTTAGTTGGTGCCGGGCGTCGATATGACGGATGTCACGATGCCGCGGAATCCGGTGGCTGTGGGCGCCGCGGCGGAGCCGCGGGGCGATTGCAGGCGTCCATCAGGGGGCCGGAGATCGCGAATGCCGGCAAAGGATTCGCAGATGAGGGGAAAGGCTGCCCGTCACCTCTGTCTCGCGCGGCACGGTGCCGCGTCACCGGACGGGATTCCCTTGCGAGCGGCAGTGGTCCGGCCGGTGATGCAGGCGGTCACCGTCCTCTCTCGGGGCCGCGGCCTTCCCGGGCCGTGTGCACACGAGCCGGGGGCTGAGGCGAGAGCTGGGCTCCGGACTGCGCCCACGATCCCGTCCCGTCGTGGTGAGGCATCGAGACGCAGGCGGGTGGTCTGTGTCTCAGTCTGCGCCGAGCATGGCGCTGCGGTACCCGGGTACCGGGCCAGGACACTCAACGTACGCATGGAGGAGGCACGTCAACTGATGACCCGTTATGACGCGGACGGCGAGGACCGCACCACCCCACTGCCCCATGACCTGCCGAGCCACCAGGCTGATGCCGAGAGCCCGGTTCCCGACCCCTGGGACCCCGAGCTGTCGGAGAGCGAAAGGGACGGGCCCGACGAGACGGTTCCCGACACCGACCAGGCCGGCACCGGGCGGACCGGCGGTCAGAAGGCCGCAGGCTTCCGCACCGACCAGCCCGTTCCGCATGAGCCGGTCGACTGACCCTGACCGGTTGCCTGACCGGTTGCCTGACCGGCCGGGGCGAGCGGCCGGAGACGAGGGAAGGGGGGTGGCCCCGTCCGCGGCGGTCGGACGGGGCCCCGCGGAGAGGAGGTGTCTTCCTTGGGGCGGCCAGGTGAGCCCCGCCCCGACCCGGCATGTGCTGCCGCCTTCCGTCAGGCGCTGCGACGTACATTGCCGTGGGGGCCCGCCGGCCCACCTCACGAGATCGGAATGTGCCATGAACTGCTACGACTGCGCGCCGGGCCACACAACCACCGCCGCGGTGGCGATCTGCCGGAACTGCGGCGCCGCGCTGTGTCACCAGCATGCCCGGTCCGCCCCGCAGACCGTGGTCCGCGTACAGGGCGTAGGCAAGAGCACCTTGCCGGAGACGGCGCGCCGCATCATGTGCACGATCTGCCGAGGCGCCCAGCCGGGCTGAGCCGTGCCGCAGACGGTGTCGCCGTATTCCGTTCTCGGTATGGCGTCTCCGGTATGCCGTTCTCGGTGGCGGAGAGCTTTTGGTGCAACTGGACCTGACAGCGGTGCGCGCCATCGGCCCCTGCCGCACGCGCCCAGGCCGGGATGGTGGCCGGCAGGAGGCGGTGTTTCATGACGACCTTTGTGCTGATTCCCGGTGCCGCGTGCGGCTCCTGGCACTGGCATCTGCTGGAGGCGGAGCTGCGGGCCCGGGGGCGGGCGGTGGTGAGTGTGGATCTGCCGTGTGAGGACGACGCGGCGGGTCTGGAGGAGTATGCGGACGCGGTCGTCGCCGCCGCGGCGGGGCGTGGCCGGCTGATGCTCGTGGCGCATTCGTTCGCCGGGTTCACGGCGCCGTTGGTCTGTGCGCGGGTGCCGGTGGAGGCGCTGGTGCTGGTGGCGGCGATGGTGCCGTTGCCGGGGGAGGCGCCGGACGAGTGGTGGGCGGCGACGGGACACCCGGACGCACAGGTCAGACGGGCCGGGCGGGCGGCTCAGCGGGCGGGCGACGGCACGGGTGCGGAGGGTGTACCGGAGGCCGCTGTGCCGGGGTCGGCCGCGGACCCGTTCTTCCAGGATCTGCCGCCGGAGCTGGCCGCGGAGGCGGTGGTCCGGTGGCGGCGGCAGTCGGAGACCCCGGCCGCGCGGCCATGGCCGATGCAGACCTGGCCCGATGTGGCGACCCGGTTCCTGCTGTGCCGTCAGGACCGCCTCTTCCCGGCACCGTTCCTGCGTGCGCTGGCGGCGGAGCGCCTGGGGGTGGTGCCCGACGAAATGGCGGGCGGGCATTTCCCGATGCTGTCCCGTCCGGTCGAGCTGGCGGACCGGCTGGAGCGTTACGGCGCGACGACGGCAGGGTGATTGTCCGGCCCGGCTTGGCTCGGCCGTATGTACCGGGCGAAGCCGGTGGTCGGTAGCGGTGGCCGGTGGTCGGGGAAGGCGGCCGAGGCAGGAGCGGAGGGCATCGCCATAAGGGATGCCCTCCGTCCAGGTGCAGCCAGATCACGCCACGTCAGGCCTCATGCCTCTTCGTCGCGTCCCGGGGCCAGACCAGCGGGCTGAAGGCCTCAACGCCCCTTGGGCAGTGCCGTGTTCCCGTAAGGCAGGTGGGAGAGGGCGGCGATCAGCCGCACCGGCAGGTACGGGGGCCACCCGGGCCGGGCCACCTGGTAGGCGAGGTATCCGAGGGAGCCGCCCACTTGTGCCTCCTCCGCCGTCTCCGCCTGGTAGACCACCCGGCAGGAGCCCGCGGCCTTCTTGGCGCGCTTCCAGAGGGCGGGGGCGGGCTTCCGCTCCGCCTCCGTCCGCGGGGTGAAGATCCGGTCGCCGAAGTCCGACCAGGCGAACGGGCTGGTGCCCGCCCAGTCCTTGTCGATCACCTTCTTCAGCTCCGCCGCACGCTCCGCGTCGGTGGAGCCCCAGGAGGGCGGCACGTTGGTGATCAGGCCGACGGGAATGTGGCGGGCGCGCAGCGCACGCAGATACGCGGCAGCACCCGGCAGGTACCGCACGCTCTTGTCCTCGGCAGTGTGCACCAAGGTCTCACCGAGATCGAAATACACGACGACGCACCGGCCCGCACGGCCCTCGTCCCCGGCGGCGCGCGGTGCGGCCTCGGCGGCGCCCGCGCCCGGCACGGCTAACGCCGCCATACCGCTCAGTGCGAGCAGCATGCGCCAGGTGACTCTGCGGGCGGAGGTCTCTTTCGCGGCTGTCCTCTTCACGGCTGTGTTCTTCGAGGCCATGTCCTTCAAGGCCGTGTGCTTCAAGCCTGTGTTCTTCGCGGCTGTCTGCTTCATGGGGGAAGTCCTTCGCGTAGGGGGGCAGTCGATCGTATCCGCGCCATGTGCACGTCACTACTGGGTTGGCCGACCCGGGCCTGAATCGAAGGCATTGGCCGCTGGTAGGCCCGCTGGGAGGCCGAATTGGCCCACTCCCGCGGACCACAAGTGGATCTGTCCACCGGGCCGCCGGCTGTCTAGCGTCATTGCGTCAACGCATCGTGTGAGACCGGCCGTCCGGTCGTCGTACCTGGGAGTCCTGTGTCGCTACGGATCCTGCCGCCGGCCGGCGCACCACGCGTCCTCGCCGCGGCACAGCTGAGCAACTCGGTCGGCGACGGCGCCTTTTACGTCTGCTCGGCGCTCTACTTCACCCGGGTCATCGGCCTGTCGCCCACCCAGATCGGCCTGGGGCTGACCGTGGCGTGGGCCGTCGGTTCGGTCGCGGGAGTGCCGCTGGGCGCGCTCGCCGACCGCCGGGGACCGCGCGGCACCGCGGTGCTGCTCGCGCTGGCCACCAGTATCGCCGTCGCCTCGTTCCTGTTCATCCGCTCCTTCGTGCCGTTCTTCGTCGTCGTGTGTCTGTACGCCACCGCGCAGTGCGGACTGGCCGCGGCCCGCCAGGCGCTGCTCGCCGGGCTCGTGGACCGCTCGGCCCGCACCGGCGTACTGGCCCACCTCCAGTCGACACTCAATGCCGGGCTGGCCCTCGGCGCGGCCCTCGGCGGACTGGCCCTGCAGTACGACACCCAAGAGGCCTACCTCGCGGTCTTCGCCCTGGACGCGGTGGGCTTCCTGAGCTGCACGGCGGTGCTGCTCCTGCTGCCCGCGGTGGCCCCGGTCCCGGTCCGCACGGGCGGCGAGCCGCGGTTCGCGGTGCTGCGGGACCGCCCGTACGCCGTGCTGACCTTTCTCAACGCGGTCCTGCTGCTGCGGATGCCGCTGCTCAGCCTCGCCATCCCGCTGTGGATCGTGGCGCGTACGGACGCGCCCAGCTGGCTGGTCTCTGCGCTGTTCGTCCTCAACACCCTTGGCGTCATGGCCTTCCAGGTCCGCACGGCCCGGACGGTGACGGGACTGCGCAGCGCCTCGCGGGCGGTGTGGCACTCCTGCCTGATCATGCTGGTCTCGTGTCTGGTCTTCGCTTTGTCGGCCGCGGGTCTCGGGCCGTGGGGAGCCGGGGCGGTGCTCGTCGTGGGCGCGGTGCTCCAGCTCGTCGGCGAGATGCTGCAGTCGGCCGGATCCTGGCAGATCAGCTTCGACCTGGCGCCGGACCGCCAAGTCGGTCAGTACCAGGGCTTCTTCGGTACGGGCGTCCCGTTGGCGCGCACGCTCGGCCCCCTGCTGCTCACCTTGCTGCTGGTCACCTGGGGGGTACCGGGCTGGCTCGTGCTGGGGGCACTGTTCCTGGTGACGGGGCTCGGGATGGGTGCGGTGGTGCGCTGGGCGGAACGCGACCGGGCCCGGCGGTGTGGTCCGTCGGCAGACGGGGCTGAGGCGGCGCCGGTGACCGCTCAGGCGTCCTGAGCAGGGACCGCCATCGCCACCGCCGCCGCCGCCGCGACGCCTTCTCGCGAGCCGCGGCAGCCCGGCGTTTAGTGATCGATCTGAGTATCTGAGTAGAGGTACTCATGACAGCGCCCCGTGGCGGCCACGACGCTGAACCGGAATGCACGTGCACGGCGGAACACCCTCCCGGTACAAGGTGGTGTGTTGGCGCCGACCGGGGCATACGCCGTACGCGGTGCACCGTCCGCCTGTCCGTTTCGTCCGCCCGCCCCGCGGCTGTGCCGCGCCGCTCCGTACCCGATGTCTCCGAGGCTGATCCATGAAGGCCATGACCGCTGTTCCCCGCACACTGCCGCCGGTTCTGCTCGCGGCGGTGCTTCTCGCCCTGGCCCTGTCAGGGCTCCAGCCGCACGACCGCGCCACCTGGCTCATGGAGACCTGCTGGGTGATCGTCGGCGTGCCGGTGCTGGTCGCGGTGCGGAAACGCTTTCCGCTCAGCCCGCTGCTGTGCTGCCTGCTCGCCGTGCACGCGCTGGTCCTGATCGTCGGCGGCCACTACACCTATGCCGAGGTCCCGGTGGGGCACTGGCTGCAGGACGCGCTGGATCTCTCCCGTAATCCCTACGACCGCATCGGGCATCTCATGCAGGGCTTCGTGCCCGCGATCCTGGTCCGCGAACTGCTGGTGCGGACCTCCCCGTTGCGCGGCAGCGCCTGGCTGGGCACGCTGACCGTGTGCGCATGCCTGGCCTTCAGCGCGTTCTTCGAGATGATCGAGTGGTGGACGGCGCTGGCCGGCGGCGCCGCGGCCGATGCGTTCCTCGCCACCCAGGGGGACCAGTGGGACACCCAGTGGGACATGGCCTGCGCGCTCTTCGGAGCGGTCGTCTCGCTCCTGCTCCTCAGCCGCCTCCACGACCGCCAGCTCGCCCGCCTCGGCACCGGGGCGGCCCGGGGCGCCTGACGGGCCCCTGAGCCGTTGGGCCAGGGCGCTCCGCCCCCGCCGATGGCGAGGGCGATCCCGTCTCGCGATACCGCCGCCCAGGGGCACAGGACCGCGTGGGCGGCGGGCGGCGGGTGCGTGCGGCAGCTCGGCGCTGTCGTCCCGGCGGATCCGGCGGGCTCAGACCCGGGCGGAGAAGGGGCAGGCCCAGTCGGCCGGCTTGGGGCGGCCCGAGTAGCGCCGGGCCTCGGAGAGCTTCTCGTACTCCAGGAGATTGGGGTTGATGCTGCCCTGCAGCTCGATGTCCTGCTTGCGGATCTTCTCCGCCAGCCGGTCCCAGAGACCGGCGGCCTTTATCCGGTCGAACTGGTGGTGGGAGTTGAAGGCGAGCATCGGGAACGGCGGGCGGCGGCCGACCCGGCTGTGCGTCTCGTGCAGCCCGATCACGAAGAACGGGTGCCCGGCGACGCTGTAGGCGAAGGCACCGGACGACGGGTCGGGGTCGTAACCCTCGGCCCAGGAGTGCGTACGGCTGTCGTGGTCGTGCAGCGCCTGCAGCTGCTGCCACAAATGCTGCTCGAACTCGGTCTCCGACAGGTTCAGAGGACCCGAGAAGGTGGCCACGAAGCTTGTGAAGGGTTTGGCGGCCCAGTCCACCGCCTCCACATACGCCTGCAGATCAGCCGCCATCTGCTCGCCCGTGGTGTCATCACCGAACCATGTGTAGTGGCGGTGGGTGATGCCACCCTGTCGCCATGCTGAACGGCCGGCCAGGCAAGCAAAGGAGTCGCCGAGCAGGAACTGCCCGACTTCAGTGGCGGCGGAGACGTCAACCGTCATGTTTGTGACCTTCGGTGAGTGGGCCAATACCCCTGGTGGGGGCCCTGGCAGGGGTGGGACTCTGGCAGTCAAGATCGGGCAGGGCCCGTTCGTCAAGACTCGGCCGATTCACCCCCTGCGACTGCCCTCACCGACAGCGTCAGGACTGCGGCTGCGGTGGCCCGCCGCCCGCCCGGGCGCGACCACGTGCGGGCTCGCCGGACGGCTCGTTCCCGTCCGGCGACTGCGGGCCGGTCTGTATCGTTTCCGCAGCTCGGGCACCTGATCGCCGTGGTGGACCACAGCCCCCCGACCCTACAGGCGATCCGGCTGATCGCACGACTCGCGATGTCGTTCCGCCTGCGGCGACCGCCCGCGGCCGGACCGCCCCGCCCACGCCGGAGACCTCACCCAGGTGGGGTCCGGCTCGGCGCACCGTCGGCGGGGCCCGCCACGAGGCAGGGGCCGACGGCGTCGCCGAGCATCGGACGACCTACCCGTCAGGCAGGCGTGGAGGCGGCCTCCTCCTGGGTCACGGCCGCTTCGGCTTCCTGGGTTCCGGCGCCGGCCGCCGGGCGGGAGTAGAAGACGCTCCTGCCCTGCTTGCTGCGGTGTGCGAGGCCCTTGGCGACGAGCGAGGTCTCCAGGGTGTTGCGGACGGCGGTCTCCGGCGCGGACTGGTCCGGATGCTGCTGCGTGAGCAGCTTCGTCATCTCCGACACCGTGCGCGGCTGCTCGTCAAGGAGTGCGAGAACGCGGTCGGCGCGGGTGGAGTTCTGACGGCCTGCGGTGGCCCGGGCCGGCTTGGCCTTCCGCGTCTTCTTCTTCGCGCTCTTCGCCACCTTGGCCGGGGGCTTCGACGCCGGCTTGGCCTTCGGCGCCGCGGCCTGCGCCCGTCGTGCCGAGGGCACCGTCACCGGTTTCGTCACCGCGGGTTCGGGCTCCGCCGGCTGCGGTGCGACGACTGCCTTCCGGGAACCGGTTCCGAGGTGCTTCTGGAGGTCCTCCAGCTTCGCCTTGAGTTTCTGCAGCTCGTCGATCTCTTTCGCGATGCTCTCCAGTTTGGCAGCTACCTGCGCAGCGAAATCCGAGTCTGACATGACACAGCCTGCTCTCTATCGCCTGGTCGATCTACGGTTGGCTGGATGTTACTCATCTCTCTCCGCAATTAACCCGGAGTCGCACTTCCTTATCGTCGGGCCCATGGCTCACGTGGTCGGCTCCATCGATCAACTCACCTACCCACATGGGGAGTTCGGGTGTCACAAGCGCAGTCTCCGTCGGTCAAGAAATGAGCGGTGAATGAGCCATACGGGACGTCTCCGCGCTCCTGTGGACCGTACGCCCGGGAGCTGAACTCTGTCCGGACGTCACCCCTTTGAGGCTTTCCAACGGTGGACCCGTCGGCTTCCCGGCGGCCGTCCACCGGGGGAGGGGCACCACCTCTCCGGTGCCCGATGACATACGGCTGTGACGGCAGATAACTTGTGTGTATGAAGTGAACTCAGTCTCTTCTTCCTCCGCACATGACCCGGAGGCGGACACGGGTACCGTGTTTGCTTCGTTCGTCGCCGGGGTCACCGCTGATCCGGACGGCACGACCACCGAACTCGTACGCCGCAAGCAGACACTGAGCTGCGCGGAGCACAGCATGTGACCGATGACGCGCTGGACGCGTATCTCAACTTCGCCTACCGGTCGGCGAAAGGGCACTGCGACGGCTTCCCGTACTCCGCGCGATCCTGCGTTCATGGGGGAGCGATCTGGAGCTGCTCCGGCCTGAGGGGCGAGGCGTGCGGTGTGAGGCGGGATATGTGGGATGTGGGCCGCGACCTGCGCTTCTGGTCACCCCGCGTCAACCCTCGGATGGCCGAGCATCATCTGCGCCGCGCCGCCACCGGTAGTAGGACGGATGACGACGGGTGCGGTGCTGGGCGGTGGGAGGAGTGGCTCGGGTTGAACGTCGTCGTCGATCTCAATCGCTGTCAGGGCTATGCGCAGTGCGCGTTCCTCGCCCCCGAGGTGTTCACGATGCATGGCGAGGAGTCCCTGCTGTACCACCCGGTCGTTCCGGACGGGCAGCTGGAACGGGTGCGCCGGGCCGTGGCGGCATGCCCGGTGCAGGCCATCCTCATGGGCGAGGAGGCGGGCGCCGGTGCGCGGTGAAGTACGCGACGGCCGGATCGTCATCGTCGGTGCGTCGCTCGCGGGGCTGCGGGCCGCCGAGACGCTCCGGGAGAAGGGTTTCACCGGCTCGCTGACCCTGGTCGGGGAGGAACCGCAGCCTCCCTACGACCGGCCTCCGCTGTCCAAGCAGGTGCTGCTCGGGAGGGTTCCCGCGGACCGGACCGGGCTGCCGCGGCGCAGTGACGTGGAGGCGCAGTGGAGACTCGGGGTCCGTGCCACCGGACTCGATCCGATCGGGAAGCGGGTCCTTCTCGCCGACGGCGAGGAAGTGCCCTTCGACCGGCTGCTGATCGCCACCGGAACCCGTGCCCGGCCCTGGCCGAACCCGGCCGAGGCCGCCTTGGACGGGGTGTTCACCCTCCGCACCAGCGACGAGGCACGCCGCCTGGCGGAGCGTCTCGACGCCGGACCGCGGCGCGTCCTGGTCATCGGCGCCGGCTTCACCGGTTCGGAGATCGCCTCCGCCTGCCGGGAGCGCGGCCTGGCGGTGACGGTCGCGGAGCGGGGCCCGGCGCCCCTCGTCGGTGCGCTCGGCGGAACCCTGGGCGCGCTCGCCGCGAAGCTGCAGCGCGCGCACGGTGTCGACCTGCGCTGCGGAGTGACGGTCACCGCCCTGGAGGGCGACGGCCGGCTCACCGGCGCACAGTTCTCCGACGGCACACACATCGATGCCGATGTCGCCGTGGTCGCCCTGGGCGCGATCCGCAACACCGAATGGCTGGCCGAATCGGGACTCGCCGCGGGGCCCCGAGGGGTGACCTGCGACGCGGGGTGCCGCGCCTTCGACATGTACGGGATCGTGACCGACGACGTCTTCGCCGCCGGTGATATCGCCCGGTTCCCACACCCGCTCTTCGAGTACCAACTGCTCTCCCTGGAGCACTGGGGCAACGCGGTCGCGCAGGCCGAGGTGGCGGCCCACAACATGGTCAATCCGGGGCCGCGACGGCTCCCGCACCTGACGGTTCCGGCCTTCTGGTCCAGCCAGTTCGGCCTCAACATCAAGTCGGTGGGCGTGCCCACCTTCTCCGACCAGGTGGTCATCGCCCAGGGCTCACTGAAGGACGCCCGGCTGGTCGCCGTCTACGGCTACCGGGGGCGGGTCACCGCGGCCGTGAGCGTCAACCAGGCCAGGTCGCTGGCGTACTACCAGCGGCTGATCGAGACGGCCGCACCGTTTCCGCCCGCGCCGGGGGCCGCCGACCAGATCGAGTCCCCGGTCCCGGTCCCCTCCGACGTACCGGACCCGAAGCTGCTCTCGCACGGTCCGACCGTCGCCCTCACCGGTCATATGCCGGACCGACGCCTGACGGTGGTGCAGCCGGCCCGCTGAGACCACCGCCACTCCATAGCGATGAGGAGCCCCCGCGCATGGCTGCGGACACCCTGTTCCAACGGATCACCGACTACGCCCACCGCGCCGACCCCTATCCGCTCTACGCCGAACTCCGCGAGAGCCGTGTGGCACGGCAGGAGGACGGCAGCTACCTGGTCGGGACCTACCACGAGATCGCCGCACTGCTCCACGATCCACGGGTCAGTTCGGACCGCCGCAACCGCACCGCACCGGACGAGACCGGCATCGGGGAGGAAGGACTCCCGCCGGCCTTCATCGGGCTCGACGACCCCGAACACCACCGGCTGCGGAGCCTGGCCATGTGGTCCTTCGGCCCGCCCCACACGCCCGGCCGGATCGATGCCATGCATGGCGAGATCACCCGCATCGTCAAGGACCTCATCGGCGGCCTGGCGGGCAAGGAACGGATCGACATCGTCGACGACTTCGCCTACCCGCTCCCCGTCACCGTGATCTGCCGCCTCCTGGGCGTACCGATCGAGGACGAGCCGCAGTTCCGCCAGTGGTCGGACGCGATCGTCGCCGGTATCGACCCCAGCCCCGGGGAGGACCCCGCGGAGCGCCAACGCGCCGCCGCAGAGGCCCGGAAGACGATGGCGCTGTATCTGGGAGAGCTCGCCGGGAAGCGCCGCGACCATCCGTCCGACGACATGCTCTCCGCGTTCGCCACGGGCCACGGCACCGACGGGCAGTTCACCCAGCTCGAAATCATGACCACGTCCGTGCTGCTGCTGATCGCCGGCCATGAGACCACCGTCAACCTCATCACCAACGGCATCCTCACCCTGCTGCGCCACCCCGACCAGCTGGCACGTCTGCGCAGCGACCCCACTCTGATGCCCCTGGCGGTGGAGGAACTGCTGCGCTACGAGCCTCCCGTCCAGATGCTCCCGCAGCGCACCCCACTGGCCGACATCGAGATCTCGGGGCTCACCATCCCCAAGGGCGTGCCCCTCATCCTGATGCTCGCCTCCGGCAATCGTGACCCCGAACGGTTCCGTGACCCCGACCGCTTCGACCCGGCCCGCGAGGACAACCAGCACCTCGGGTTCGGCAGCGGCATCCACAGCTGCTTCGGCGCCCCGCTCGCCCGTCTGGAAGCCCAGATCGCCCTGAACGAACTCATCCAGCACCTCGGCAGTCCCCGCCTGGTCGAGGACCCGCCTCCGTACCGGCGCAGCCCGGTACTGCGCGGCCCCCGCCACCTGCTCGTCGAGCCCGGCTGAGCGGTGTGCGGAAGGGGCGTGTGAAGCATCAGGGGACGGAGCGGGGTGCGGCTCGGCCAGGGCGAACCTGGTCCCTCTCCTGGAGCGTGCCGGCAACCTGTGCCGTGGCCTCGTCGAGCCGGGCGCGGCGCGCTGGATGGCGGCGAGCGCGAGAAGTTGCCGAGCTGCCCGGCGAGTTGGGCGAGTACGGCGCAGGGGAGGGCACCGGCAGCACGGCGATATTCGGTAGGAGCCGAGTCGTGCACGCTCGTAGCATCGGCCGCGTGATCGACATCCCGGAAGAACTCGTCACCACCCAGAGCAGGTTCAACGGGGCGGCGGGCCGCGACTTCATCGCCGCGCTGCCGGAGCGGGCCGCGGAGTTCCTCGACCGCTGGGGGCTGAAGCTGACCGGACCCTCCCTGAACGGCATGTCCGCGCTCGTCCTGCCGGTCGAACGGGCCGACGGGACCCCGGCCGCACTGAAGATGCAGCTGCTCGACGAGGAGAGCGAAGGGGAGCCGGTCGCCCTGCGCGCCTGGGGCGGCCCCGTGGCCGCGGGGACGCGCTCTCCGGGCGCCCTCCACGGGGCAGCGGCGTCCCGCCCGCCCAGGCGCGGGAGTCCTGATCACGTAGGCTCGACGGATGGCGAAGTATTTCGACGTGCACCCCGAGAATCCTCAGCGGCGCACCATCAGCAATGTGGCCGACAGCATCCGCTCCGGCGCGCTCATCGCATACCCGACGGACTCCTGCTTCGCACTGGGATGCCAGCTCGGCAGTCGCAGCGGCATCGAGCGGATCCGTTCCATCCGGAATCTCGACGACCGTCACCACTTCACCCTCGTGTGCGAGAACTTCTCGCAGCTGGGTCAGTTCGTGCACATCGACAATGACGTGTTCCGCGCGATCAAGGCAGCCACCCCCGGCAGTTACACCTTCATCCTTCCCGCGACGAAGGAGGTACCGCGCCAGCTGCTGCACCCGAAGAAAAAGACGGTCGGCGTGCGGATCCCGGACCATGTCGTCACTCAGGCCCTGCTCGCCGAGCTCGGTGAGCCGCTGCTCTCCAGCACCCTGCTCCTGCCCGACGAGGAGGAGCCGATGACCCAGGGATGGGAGATCAAGGAACGGCTCGACCACGTGGTGGACGCCGTACTCGACTCGGGCGACTGCGGCACCGAGCCGACCACGGTCATCGACTTCTCCGGCGGCGGTGCCGAGATCGTCCGCCGCGGGGCGGGCGACCCCACGCGGTTCGAGTAACCGCTCTCGCTCAGGGTGCCGCACCGGTGACGGCCGGCCACGGGGGGAGTTCGCCGCCCGCCGGGCCGGGCGGGCAGGTATGACCCGCGCGCCCGCGGCCGGCATCGTTCAGGGACAGACGTCAGGAGCGAGGGCGGCGGGGCTGCTCGCCGGTCTCCGCCTTCTTCTCCTTGATCCGCACCGCTTCCTTGCGGACCTCGGCCTGGGTGGCGCGCTCCCGCTGCAGCCACTCGGGGCTCTCGTTCTTCAGGGCGTCGATCTGCTCCGTGGTGAGTGCTTCCGTGACACCGGCGCGGGCGAGACCGGAGATGGAAACGCCCAGCTTCGCCGCGACCACCGGCCGGGGGTGCGGGCCGTTGCGTCGCAGTTCCAGCAGCCACTCGGGCGGATCGGCCTGCAGTGCGTTCAGCTCGGTGCGCGAGACGACACCCTCCTGGAACTCGGTGGGGGTGGCCTCGAGGTACACACCCAGCTTCTTCGCCGCGGTCGCGGGCTTCATCGTCTGGGGGGTCTGGTGCGACTTCATGGTGTCAAGGGTATCGAGCATGTGCGCTACCTCTGACCACGACCGGTAACCTGGCGGCGTGACAAGCTCGGAAGCATCCCCGTCGTTCCGGCTCGCCTATGTCCCGGGAGTGACGCCCACGAAGTGGGTGCGGATCTGGAACGAGCGGCTGCCCGACATCCCACTGAACCTGATCGCGGTGCCCGCCGCCGAAGCCTTTGAGCTGTTGCGGGGCGGTGGCGCCGACGCGGGTTTCGTGCGGCTGCCGGTCGACCGGACGGATCTCGCCGCGATTCCCCTCTACACCGAGACGACCGTGGTCGTGGTGCCGAAGGACCACCTCGTGACGGCGGTCGACGAGGTGGCTGCCGAGGACCTGGCCGACGAGATCGTGCTGCACCCGCTCGACGAGACCCTCGACTGGGAGCACCGGCCGGGACGGCCCGCGAACGAGCGCCCCGCCACGACGGCGGACGCCATCGAGCTGGTGGCGGCAGGGGTGGGACTCCTCGTGGTCCCGCAGTCACTCGCCCGCCTGCACCACCGCAAGGACCTCACCTACCGGCCCCTCACGGACGCCCCCGCGTCGCGCGTCGCGCTGTCCTGGCTCCAGGAAGAGACCACCGACCTGGTGGAGGACTTCATCGGGATCGTCCGCGGGCGGACCGTGAACAGCACACGGGGGCGCGCGCAGGCCCCGGCCCCGGCACAGCCGAAGGCCAAGCGTCCCGAGGCGGGCGGCGCCCGGCGGAAGCCCGCGGCAGGCAAGGCAGGAGGAAAGCCGGCCGGCAAGAGTCCGCGTAGCGGTTCCGGCGGCGCCAAGAGCGCCAGACGCGGCAAGCCTCGCCGTCGCTCGTAGCTCCGGCACCGCGCCTCCCCAACAGCTCTCGGTGCGCAGGGGCCGCCGCTCGTCGCCTCACTCGTCCGCGTCGGTCTCGTCGGTCTCGTCGAGCGTGCGGATCGCCGCAGCGGTTTCGATGCCGTCGTCGTGCAGCAGATGCCGCATGCGGGTGATGTCGACGTAGGCGTCGTCGAGGGGATACGGGATCAGGCGCGAGAGCGCGGTGCAGTACTTGGCGATCGAGGATGTGCCGGGGATGAATATCGACAGTTCGTCCCGGGCCTCGAAGAGCTGCACCTCGATGTCGCCGGGCAGGGCCGCGAGGGCGTCCTCGTCCGCCGTGACGGGAATCTTCACCAGCCAGCACGGCCCCTCGCCGGAGAAGGTCTGCCTCTTCTGCTCAGGGGTCTCGCAGGCCAGGGTGCGCCAAGGAGGCCCCGACACAACGGCTCCGCAGGACTCCACGGTCTTGACCACGTCCTGAACGGTGGCGGTGACGGCGGCATCGGACTCATCCCATTCGCACTGGTTGCGCCCGGCTGACGTGCCGGGCACCAGCTTCGACACCACAGTCATCTCGGGTGTGTGGCGCCGGCGCACCTCCGGCCACGAGTCGAAGAACCTGCGCGCGTCCCTGATCGCCTCGTCCTGAGCCTGCCGCTGCCGCTCTACCTCCGCACTGTGCTGCCGCAACAGGGCCGGGGTCGCGTCCGGCTCGTCGAGAGCACGCCGGACGAGCTTGACGCTCATTCCCGTGCCGCGCAGGACGGTGATCAGCATGGCCTGTTCGGCCTGCTCCAGCAGGTACGAGCGGTAGCCGGTCTGCTCGTCGACGTGGGCCGGGACGAGCAGACCCTCGGAGTGGTAGTACCGCAGCGTCTGTGGCGGCAGCTGGCACATTTCGCTGAATTCGCTGATCGACAACATGACGCCATGGTCGCCCTTACAGCAACTACAAGGTCAAGCGTCGGCATCAGCCGCCGATCACCAGGTGAACGAGACATCCCTCAGGCGGGACAGCGTCGTGGGCTCCGTGTGCCCGGCGAAAGTCGGTGGATCGGGCGCTGAGGGCGTTGCGATCATGGGAGGGTCCGGACCGCGCGGTGCGAGAGAAAGCTGATGTGTGATGCCTGCTGTTCCTGCTGATCCGACCGTGGTGCACCCTATGCCCGAGCAGCCGCGTGTGGTGCTGCTGAAGCCCTTGGTGACCTCGCCGCTGATCGAGGTCGGGGAGTTCTCCTACTACGACGACCCGGACGATCCGACGGCGTTCGAGACCCGCAATGTGCTCTATCACTACGGGCCGGAGAAGCTGGTCATCGGGAAGTTCTGTGCGCTGGGCGAGGGGGTGCGGTTCGTCATGAACGGCGCCAACCACCGTATGGACGGCCCTTCCACGTTCCCCTTCCCCATCATGGGTGGCTCCTGGGCCGAACACTTCGAGCTGATCACCGGCCTGCCCGGGCGGGGCGACACCGTCGTCGGCAACGATGTCTGGTTCGGCTACCGCGCCATGGTGATGCCGGGCGTCCGCATCGGCCATGGCGCGGTGATCGCGTCCGGGTCCGTGGTCGTCGACGATGTCCCGGACTACGGGATCGTCGGCGGGAACCCGGCCCGGCTGATCCGTCGCCGCTTCGACGACGCGGACATCGCCCGCCTCCTGGCACTGGCCTGGTGGGACTGGCCGGTCGAGCACCTCACCGAGCACCTCCCGACGGTCATGTCCGGCAGCGTCGATGCTCTTGAGGCGGTGGCTCCGGGGAAGAAATAGCGTCGTCGGCGCCCGGGTTCGTGCTGTGTGATTGTTCGGGAGTGGGCGGGGTGCCAGTGGGCGAACTCCCCACGGCTGACCGGTACTTGTCCTGCCGACGGGGCCGCGGGTAGCTTCCCGACGTCGACATCGTGATCACTGGAGGGGGCAGTGTGGACTGGGGGACGCTGACGGCGACGCCGGGTGGTGGCGGTATCGCCATCTCCGGCACCGTGCTCGCCGATTACCTGCGCCATCGGCACGAACGCGACCGTGGTGCCGAGGCGCGGCGGCGGGCGGTGTACATCGAGTTCATCAGTGCCGCCGGGTGGGGCGAATGGGACGGCAAGGATCGCTGTGCGCTCTGTGAAGAGGCGGGCGCGGGCGGAGGGTGAAGGCTGGGCGGGCGACGGCGCAGGCCCGGCCCTGTGGCGCGGGCCGGGCCGTCCGCGCTCACCCAACGAGGCTCATGGGGTGGGCAGTCCGGGCCCCGTGCAGTGCACGTCGGCGCGCGGCACGGTTCCGTCGGTCAGATAGGCCGCGGCCGCCCCGTCCACACAGCCGTTGCCCCGGCTGGCGAACACCCCGTGCGAGTAGTCGTCGTGGAGGGAGACCAGACGGGAGCCGGGCAGCCGTCGCTGCAGTGCCCGGGCGCCTTCGATGGGGGTGACGGGGTCGTGCTCGGAAGCGATCAGCAGGACCGGTGGTGCGTCCGGGCTGCCGAGCGGCGTACCGTGCGCGGGCCGGTGGTGCCAGTAGGCGCACACCGAGGCCTCCATCCCGGTGAGCACCGGCTGCGGGTCGAGCCGCCGCATCCGCCGGATGTCGGCGACCACGCGGGCAGGCGAGGGCGCCGGTCCGTCCGCGCACTTGACCGTGCGGTTGGCGGCTTCATACGCACGTGACGCGGGGCCGTCGAAGGGCTCCGCCGGGCGCAGCGGGCCGGTGGTGCCGTCGCGCAGATAGGTCCGCAGGCCGTCGGCGAGGCCCGCCCAGCGTTCGGTGCGGCCCAGCGCCCGGTACACGGCGCGGTCGAACTCCGCCGCCCCGAAGCCGTCCACGGGGCGCTCGGCGAGACCGTCCCGCACCCGCTGGTACGCGGTGCGTACCGCCGTCCCGTCGGCACCGAGCCCGAAGCGCTTCTCGTGCCGGGCCGCCCAGGCGAAGAACACCGCCCGCTGGCGCACCATGGCCCGGCTCTGGAGAAGATCGAAGTCGTACCACTCCTCGGGGCCGACGACGCTGTCCAGCACCATCCGGCCCACTCGCTGCGGGAATTGGGCGGCATAGGCGGCCCCGAGATAGCTGCCGTAGGAGACGCCGAGATAGCCGATCCGGCGCTCACCGAGCGCCTCCCGTATGGCGTCCATGTCCCGGGCGGTCTCGGTGGTCGACAGATGCGGCAGCGCGTCCTTGACGTGCTGGGCGCAGTCGTCGGCGGTCCGCCGCAGTCCGTCGAGGTATTTCTGCTCGGCCGCCCGCCCCGTCGGCACCGGGTCCTGGCCCGGGCTGTCGAAGAGGCCGCCCATCGGGCCACAGTCCGCGGGCGCGCTCGCGCCGGTGCCGCGCGGGTCGAAGCCGATCACGTCGTACGAACGCCGCACCTGCTCCGGCAGTTTGGCGCGCTTGGTCACCGCGTAGGGGAGTCCCGACCCGCCGGGCCCGCCCGGGTTGACCAGCAGGACGCCACGCCGGTCGGAGGCCGGTCCGGAGGCGCGGACCCGGGACACGGCGATGTCGAGGTGCTGGCCGTCCGGGTGGCTCCGGTCCAGCGGGACGCTCAGCCGGCCGCACTCGACCCGCTCGGGGGCGGGCGGGGTCGGTACGGAGTCCGGACAGGCGCCGAAGTGGAGAGCCGGTGGCGGGGGAGCGGCGGGAGCGGGGGCGGCCGGGAGTAGGGCGGCGGTGGCCGTCAGGGCGCAGAGCAGGCCCGTGCGGCGTACGGCAGGAATCACAGGTCTCGCATTCGGGAGTGCGGCGGAGGGTGCCGCAGGACTTGGTGGTGAAAATGATTATCGTTTACAGTGTGGCCCGGTCAAGCCGGACGGCCCTCGCCAAGGGGCCGCCGCTCCGTCAAGTACCGCCGCAACAAGGCCCGAACAACGCTGCGAAGAAGGGACACCGTGGCTCATCTGCTGATGGTCGAGAGCTGGGTCGGAGCGATGAGCAGGCTGCTCCCGCGTGCGATCCGTGAGGGCGGACACGAGTTCACCTTCCTCACCCGCGACCTGCACCACTACCTGCGCTCCGCGCCCGAGGGCGCCGCTCATCCGCTGCTCGGCGCCCGCAATGTGCTGACCGCCGACACCAACGACCTCGAAACGCTGCTGCCGTACATCGAGCGGCTGCACTCCGCGCTCGGCTTCGACGGTGTGATCACCTCCTGCGACTACTACCTCCCGGCCGTCGCGCGGATCGCCGGCCACCTCGGACTGCCCGGCCCGGCACCCGAAGCGGTCGAGAACGCCTGCCGCAAGGACGCGACCCGGCAGGTGCTCGCCACCGCCGGGCTCCCCGGGCCGCGCTTCGCGGTCTGCGCGGACCGGTCCGAAGCCGCCGCCGCGGCGGCCGAGATCGGCTATCCGCTGGTGCTCAAGCCCGTCGACCTGTGCGCCGGCATGTTCGTCCGGCGCGTGGACGACGAAGCCGAGCTGGCCCGCGCCTACCGCGCGCTCGACGGCTTCCCCGTCAACGCCCGCGGCCAGCGCCGGGCGCCCGTGGTCCTCCTCGAAGAACTGCTCCACGGACCCGAAGTCAGCGTCGAGACCGTCACGTTCGACGGCACCACCCAGGTGGTCGGGGTGACCGACAAGAGCGTCGGCGGGGCGCCGGCCTTCATCGAGACCGGCCATATGTTCCCCGCCCCGCTCCCGGCCGCCGATGCGGCGGCGGCCGGTGAGACGGCCCGCCAGGCGATCGAGGCACTCGGACTCGACGGCGTCGTGGCGCACACCGAGATCAAGCTGACGCCCGACGGACCGCGTCTGATCGAGGTCAACCCCCGCCCCGCGGGCAACCGCATCACCGAACTGATCCGCCATGTCACCGGTGTCGACATCGCCGCCGCCGCGGTGGACGTGGCGATAGGACAGCGTCCCGATCTGTGCATACGGGACACCGGGCTGCGCAGCGCCGCGATCGGCTTCCTCGTCCCGCAGTCCACGGGCGTGCTGGAGGAGATCGACGGCGCGGACCTCGTGCGGAAGGCGCCGGGTGTGCTCGAAGTCCAGCTCGCCGACCCCGGCAAGCCGGTCAAGGCGGCCGGCAGCAACAACGAGTACCTGGGGCATGTCATGGCCGGCGACGCCGAGGGCCCGGCAGCGCGCCGATACGTCGAAGCGCTGCTGTCCGAGCTGCGCCCGCGGGTGGTGAACCGATGACCACCCCCACCACCCACCTCCCCGCCTCCGCCGCTTCGTACGACGACCTCGTGACCCGTGTCCTCAGCGGGGACTTCGGGCCCGACCCGCGTACCCAGAAGGTCGCCGTCGCCTTCAGCACCCGGCAGGCCGTACGCCACGAGGGCCGCAGCGGCGGCTACCGCAACGAAGTGCTGAGCCTGCGGCTGGCCGCTGCGGTCGGCTCCTGCGCGGTGGAGCCCGGTGAGCTGCCGGACGCCGCGATCGAGGACTGCGTCGGCGCGGACCTGGCCCGCCTCCTGGCGCACGAGCTGCGCCCGGTGCGGGTGGCCGCCCTCGACACCTATCTGATGCACGTCCTCCCGCACACGCCCGCGAACGGCGCACGGCCCTGGTCGCTGCCGGCCGGATCGTCCCTGCGGAAGTCCCGGGCCAGGGCACGGGCCGTCGCCGGACTGGTCGACGCCGCGCCGGGCTCCCGGGTGCTCGTGGTCGGCGTGGTCAACTCGCTGCTGGAGGCGCTCCGTGAGCGCGAGCTGTCGTATGTGCCCTGCGACCTCAAGGGCGGCACGACGGAGTGGGGCGAGCCGGTCCGCACCGATGCGCTCGCCGAGCTGGCGGACTGCGACGCGGTGCTCGCCTCCGGGATGACGCTGGGCAACGGCAGCTTCGAACCGCTGCGGGAGCACGCACTGCGCCACGGCAAGCCCCTGGTGATGTTCGCCCAGACCGGCAGCGCGGTGCTGCCGCGGTTCCTCGGCTCCGGGGTGAGCGCGGTGTGTGCGGAGCCGTACCCGTTCTTCTGGCTCGATGGCGGACCGGGCCTTGTCCACCGCTACCGCGACGAGGCATCCGGAGCCGCCCGGTGACCACGGCCGTCCGGCAACCGACCGGCAACCGCGCGCTCCTCGGCCTGCTCGGCCGCACTCCGCTCGCCCGGGTCACCGCCGACCTCCCCTGCCCGCACCCCGGCTTCTGGGCCAAGCTCGAAGGGCTCGGGGCGGGCGGCATGAAGGCACGGGCCGCCGTGTCCATGCTGCTCGGCGCCAGGGAGCGCGGCCAACTGCAGCCCGGCGCCCCCGTCGTGGAGTCCACCTCCGGCACACTCGGCATCGGTCTGGCCTTCGCGGGCCAGGCGCTCGGCCATCCGGTCGTGCTGGTCGGCGACACCGAGCTGGAGCCGTCGATGCGCCAGCTGCTGCGGACCCACGGGGTCCGGCTCGAACTCGTCGACCGTCCGGCGGCCGACGGCGGCTGGCAGGCGGCCCGGCTGGCCCGGCTGCGGCAGCTGCTCGCCGAGCTGCCCGGCGCGTACTGGCCCGACCAGTACAACAACCCCGATAATGTCGCCGGTTACGCCTCCCTCGCCGCCGAAATGGCAGCCGAACTCGACCATCTCGACGTCCTGGTGTGCAGCGTCGGCACCGGCGGCCACAGCGCGGGTGTCGTCGGCCCGCTGCGCCGGCACTGGCCGCACCTGCGGCTGATCGGTGTGGACGCCACCGGCTCGACGATCTTCGGCCAGCCCGCCAGGGCCCGGCTGATGCGGGGCCTCGGCAGCAGCATCCATCCGCGCAATGTCGCCTACGACGCCTTCGACGAGGTGCACTGGGTCGGCCCGGCCGAGTCCGCCGATGCCTGCCGCAGGCTCGCCACCGGCAACTTCGTCAGCGGCGGCTGGAGCACCGGCGCCGTCGCCCTCGTCTCCGCATGGGCCGCACGGGTACACCCCGGAGCCGTGGTCGCCACCGTCTTCCCCGACGGTCCGCAGCGCTACCTCAACAGCGTCTACGACGACGACTTCGCCACCGCCCACGGCCTGGACCTGGCCACGGCCGCCACCCGCCCGGTCGAGATCCCGCATCCGACGGCCGCGGAGGCGACCGGATGGACCCGGTGCGGGACGGTCGCCGACCCGCTCGCACCCCCGGCCGCGGGGAGCGGACGCCCGCACGCCCCGCTGCAGACCGCCGCGCACCAATCCGCCCACCCCACCACCTGGGAAGAAGCCCCGTGAAGGTCAGCCAGCGCACCGTACGACTCGAACTCACCGAGCCGCTGCGGATATCCCGCTCCACGATGGCGGCCCGCGACGCCGTATGGCTCGCCATCGAGCACCAAGGCCACAGCGGCTACGGAGAAGCCGTCACCAGCACGTACTACGGCCTGGACGCCGCCACCCTCGGCCGGCTGCTGCACGAGGCCGCGCGGGAACTCGCCCGCTGCGCCACCCCCGAGAGCGCCCTCGACGCCCTGCGCGCGAGCGACCTGCCCGCGCCCGGCACGCCCCCGGCGGTGACCGCGGCCGTGGAGTCCGCGCTGCTCGATCTCGTCGGGAAGCGCGCCGGCCTGCCCGTGCACCAGCTGCTCGGCGCATCGGAAGCGCCGAGCGCCGCCACCGCCCGCACCATCGGCATCACCTCGTGCCGTGCGGCCGCGGAGCAGGCGGGCCGGCTGACCCGGCTCGGCTTCTCCGTCATCAAGATCAAGGCCGGTGCCCCGGACCCCGAGGACGACCTCGACCGCGTACTGGCGGTACGCAACGCCGCACCGCACGCCCGGCTGCTGCTCGACCCCAACGGTGCCTGGAGCCCCGCCCTGGCCGACGCCCTGCTGCCCCGCTACGCCGGCCTCGGCATCGAGGCGGTGGAGCAGCCGCTCGCCCCCGGCGACCCCGAGGCACTGGCCGCACTCGCCGCACGTTCGCCGCTGCCGGTCATCGCCGACGAGGACGCGGTCGGCTTCGAGGACGCCCAGCGGCTGGCCGGGCGGGTGCACGGCATCAACGTCAAGCTCGCCAAGTGCGGTGGGGTCACCGCGGCGCTGCGCATCGCCGACCTGCTCGCCGGCAGCGGCACCGAGCTGATGCTCGGCTGCCTCACCGCCAGCACCCTCGGCCTCGCCCCCGCCGTCCACCTCGCCGACCGCGCCCGATGGACGGACCTGGACGGCCACTTGCTGCTCGCCCACGACCCCTGGACCGGTATCGGCGGCACGGACGGCACCGTACGCGCCGGCCGCGAACCCGGCCTCGGCGTCCGTCCGGCCCACGGCACACCGCCACCGGACGGGGAGACAGCGGGCCGAGAGACACCGGGCCAGGAAACAGCGGTCCAGGAGACGCCGGAGCCGGTCCGCGGCGGGGAGGCGGACCGGTGAAGACCTGGCACGAGATGCGCCGCTTCCCGTTCGCCATCCGGCTGCTGCTGATCAACCAGCTCGGCGTCAACACCGGTTTCTATCTGCTCATTCCCTACCTCGCCGTGCACCTCGGCGAAGACCTCGGAATGTCCGCCGCGGTCGTCGGGATCATCCTCGGCGTCCGCAACCTGAGCCAGCAGGGCCTGTTCCTCATCGGCGGTTCGGCCGCCGACCGGCTGGGCGCACGCGGTGTCATCATCGCCGGCTGCGCGCTGCGGACCGTCGGCTTCGGCCTCTTCGCGCTCGGCGACGGCCTGGTCGTCCTCCTCGCGGCGTCCGTGCTCTCCGGGCTGGCCGGGGCGCTGTTCAACCCCGCCGTACGGGCCTATCTCGCGCAGGAGGCGGGCCCGCGCAAGGCCGAGGCGTTCGCGCTCTTCAACGTCTTCGCGACCACCGGCGCCCTGATCGGGCCGCTGCTCGGCAGCGCCCTGCTGCTGGTCGACTTCCGGGTCTCCGCGCTCACCGCCGCCGCGATCTTCGCCCTGCTCACCGTCGCCCAGGCCGTGGTGCTGCCCGCATCCAAGGTCGCCCCGGCGGCCAACAGCGTCCTCGGCGACTGGCGCGAGGTCCTCGGCAACCGTGTCTTCCTGGCCTTCGCGCTGGTCATGGTCGGCATGTTCACCATGCAGAACCAGCTGTATCTGCTGCTGCCCGACGGCGCCCGGCGGGCCACCGGCTGGGACGGCGCTGCCGGTCTGGTGTTCCTCATCGGCACCGTCGCCAACCTCGCGCTCCAGATGCGGATCACCCGCGCCCTCAAGGAGCGCGGGGACCGGGCGCGGTGGATCAGCGCCGGGCTCGGCCTGATGGGCCTCGGCTTCGTCCCGCCGATGGCCGTCGCAGCCCTGGGACCGCCGTCCGGCGGCCCCGGCGAAGCCGCGCTGCGCGCACTGCCCGTACTGGCCGGGGCGCTGCTGCTCTACCTCGGTGTCATGGTCGCCCAGCCGTTCGTGATGGAGCTGATCCCCGCCTTCGGCCGCGCCGAACTCACCGGCACCTACTTCGGACTGTTCTACGTGGTCTCCGGAATCGCCGCGGCGGCGGGCAACACCGTCGTCGGCTGGGCCATGGATACCGGTGAGCACACCCGTATGCAGTGGCTGCCGTGGGCCTGCTGCCTGGTCTTCGGGCTGGTCTCCGCGGCGGGTGTCGCCTGGCTGCACCGGTTGCGCGGTCTGCCGGGGCAGGCAACCGACCCCGCACCGGCCACCGCGGCGCCCACGACGGCGGGGAAGGCCTGACCACACCCATGGAAACGGATATGACCAGCGAAAACCTGCTGACCGACAACCCGGAGCTCTACGAGGCCCGCTTCCCCGACACCGAACGGCTCGCCGGCCGCTGGGCCGAGGACTGCCTGCGCCGGCACGGCGCGGGACACCGCGTCCTGGACCTCGGCTGCGGCACCGGAAGGGACGCCGCCCATCTGCACGGGGCGGGCCGCACCGTCGTCGGCGCCGACCTCTCCGCCGCGATGCTGGCCCATGCCCGCACGCAGCACCCCGGACCGGACTACGTACAAGCCGACCTGCGCGACTTCGACCTCCGCCAAGGCCCCTTCGACGCCATCGTCTGCCTGGACAGCGCCCTGCTCTACTGCCACACCAACGCCGAACTCGACGGCTTCCTCGCCTCCTGCCGGCGCGGCCTCACGCCCGGCGGGCTGCTCGTGGCCGAGATGCGCAACGGCGCCTTCTTCCTCGGCCGGACGGAACTGCTCGACGCCCCGGCCGTCAACGACTTCACCTGGCGCGGCACCGCCTACACCTCCACCACCACGCTGTACATCGACCGCGCCGCCCAACTCCTGCGCCGCACCCGCATCTGGACCACCGACGACGGCTCCCCGCCCCACGAGCAGCGTTCCGCATGGCGACTGCTCTTCCCCCAGGAGCTGCGCCACGCCCTCGCCGCGCACGGCTTCGAGGTCCTCGACCTGCACGACGGGCCGGGGCCGCGGACGGACCCGGCCTGGCACGAGGGCGCCGGGCCGGGCGAGTCCGCCGACGGGGACCGGCTCCACCTCGTCGCCCGGCTGACCCGCCACGACTGACGGCCGCCCGGCCTCCCCTTCCACCCACCCGCGCACAGCAAGGAAACCGCCATGTACGAAGGTCCCGTCAACGACCCCCGCTTCCCCGGCCTGCGCCGCCGCGGCTTCCTCGCCGCGGCCGGCGGGGCGGCCGGCCTCGGCGCGCTCGCGCTCGCCGGCTGCACGAGCCCCTCCGGGGGCGCCGCTGACGGCGGCGGCAAGCCCCGGCGCGGCGGGAAGCTGCGTGCCGCCTTCGCCGGCGGCGGTGCGAGCGAGACCCTCGACCCGCACCTGGCCAACCTCTTCGCCGACGCCGCCCGCGCCAAGGCCCTCTTCGACAAGCTCGCCGACTTCGGTGCCGATCTCGCCGCCGAGCCGCGGCTGGCCGCGTCCTGGGAGCCGAACTCCACCCTGGACCGCTGGACGGTGAAGCTGCGCAAGGCGTCCTTCCACAACGGCAAGCCGGTCACCGCCCGCGATGTCCTCTACAGCTTCCGCCGCATCGCCGACCCGAAGAAGGCGTTCCGCGCCAAGGCCTCCCTGGAGCCCCTCGACCTCAAGGCGAGCCGCGCCGTCGACGAGCGCACCGTCGAGTTCGCGCTGAAACGCCCGACCGCCGAATTCCCCAACCTGCTGGCCGCGTTCGGCGCCTATATCGTCCCCGACGGCGCGACGGACTTCGACACGAAGCCGGTCGGCAGCGGCCCCTTCCGCTTCGTCTCCTTCACGCCCGGACGCTCCGCCGTCTTCCGGCGCAACGACGACTACTGGGACGGCGCGCCCTACCTGGAGCAGCTGGAATTCCTGGTCGCCAACGAGGAGTCCGCACGCGTCAACTCCCTGCTGGGCGGCCAGGTCGAGTACGCCCACGAGCTGTCGCCGACGACCGCCCGCGCACACGAGGGCAAGGGGCAGATCGAGATCGTCCGGCTGCGCAACAGCGCCATGCAGGCGTTCGCGATGAAGACCGACCGGGCGCCGTTCGACGACAAGCGGGTGCGCGAGGCGTTCTTCCTCCTCGCCGACCGCAAGGAACTGGTCGACGGTGCGCTCTCCGGCGCCGGCGAGATCGGCAACGACCTGTTCGGCAAGGGGTACGAGTACTACGCGGACGGTCTGCCGCAGCGCGAGCAGGACCTGGACCGGGCCCGCCACCTGCTGAAGAAGGCCGGCGCCGACGGACTCCGGGTCACCCTGGACACCTCCGCCGTCGCCGCCGGGTTCACCGAGGCCGCCGCCATCTTCCGTGACCAGGCCGCCAAGGCCGGAGTGCGGGTGAAGGTGGCGATGGGCAGCAAGGACAGCTACTGGCAGGACACCCTCGAATCCGGAACGCTGTGCTGCTACCGCTCCGGCGCGATGCCCATCGAGTCGCACTTCTCCCAGCGCCTGCTGTCCGACTCCACCACCAACGCCACCAAGTGGCACCACAAGGACTTCGACGCGCTCTACCAGCAGGCCCAGTCCACCAAGGACAAGAAGGACCGGGCCGCCGTGTACGCGCGCATGCAGCGCCGGCTGTACGCCGAGGGCGGCTTCCTGGTCTGGGGCTTCGCCGACTGGATCCTGGGCACCGCCCGCACGGTCCGCGGCGTGGCACACAAGGCCCCCGCCAACACGCTCGACTGGGCCCGCTTCGACAAGGTGTGGCTCGCGTGAACGGTCTGCGGTCATGGCTGGCCCGGCGGCTGCTGCTCGGCGCCGGGCAGACCGTCGCCGTCGTGCTGCTCGTCTTCGCCCTCACCGAGGCGCTGCCCGGCGACGCCGCGGTGGCGCTCGCCGGCGACCAGCCCGACCCCGCCCGGATCGCGGCCATCCGGGAGACCATGCACCTGGACCGGCCCGCCCACGAACGCCTCGCGTCATGGACGGCCGGGCTGCTGCACGGCGACCTCGGCACCTCGCTCACCTCGGGCCGCCCGGTCAGCTCCTACCTCGCCGACGGCTTCGGACCGACCCTGCTGCTCGCCGCGCTCACCCTGCTCCTGCTGGTGCCGCTGGCGGGAGGCCTCGGCGTCCTGGCTGCCCGCCACGAAGGACGGCTCGTGGACCGCCTCATCAGCTCGGTGACCCTGGGGGTGTACGCGGTACCGGAGTTCGCCTTCGGGGTGCTGCTGGTGACGGTCTTCGCGCTGCGTCTGGGCTGGCTGCCGCCGACCGCCGTCGGCTACGGCGACGATCTGCTCGCCCATCCCGCGGCGCTGGTGCTGCCCGTACTGGTGTTGCTGTCCCGCCCGGTGTGCTCGCTGGCGCGGCTGGTACGGGCGGGGATGATCGATGCGCTGGCCTCGCCGTACGTCGCACAGGCCCGCCGCTACGGCATCCCCGGCGCGCGCATCCGCTATACGCACGCCCTCCCCAACGCCCTTGCGCCCGCCGCCCAGCAGCTCGCCCGCACGGTCGACTGGCTGCTGTGCGGTGTCATCGTCGTGGAGGCTCTCTTCGTGATTCCCGGACTCGGAACGGTCCTGATCAATGCCGTGGCGGAACGCGACGTCCCCGTCATCCAGGGGCTGGCGGTCGTCTTCGGCTGCACCGCCGTCGTCCTCAACCTCGGTGCGGACCTGGCCACTTACCGTCTGGTGCCCCGGACGGGGGTGGCGGCGTGAGTCCCCGTACGGCATCCGGTCCGGGCCGCTTCACCTTCGCCCTGCTGGTCATCGCCGTCCCGCTGCTCCTCGCCCTGTTCGGGCCGCTGTTCGCCGGGGAGCCCGGACCACGGGCCCCCTCGTTCACCGTCGGCGGCGGACACTGGGCCGGCACGGACTTCGTCGGCCGGGACGTCTGGCAGCAGGTGCTGCTCGGCGGCCGCCCGGTGGTCCTGTCCGCCCTCGCGGCGACGGCGCTCGCGTACGCGGTGGCGCTCCCGCTGGGCCTCATCGGTGCGCTGACCCACCGCCGTTGGCTGGAAGAGCTGCTGATGCGGCCGCTGGACGTACTGCTCGCCGTGCCGTCGCTGCTGATCATTCTGCTGGTGGCGGCGGTCCTGACGCCCGGCGCCGGCGGCCTCGCGCTGCTGGTGGCCCTGGTCAACATCCCGGACGCGGTCCGCGCGGTCCGGGCCGCCACCGCCGAAGCGGCCGCCCGGCCCGCGGTCGAGGCGCTGCGGATGCAGGGCGAGACCTGGTGGCGGACGGCCGTGGGGTACGTCGGCCGGTCGGCCCTGCGCACCCTCGCCGCCGACGTCGGGGTCCGGCTCACCGGTGTGCTGTACCTGGTCGCCACGGCAGCCTTCCTCGGCGTCGGCGCCGAACCGGACGCCGCCGACTGGGCGGTGATGGTCGACCGCAACCGGACGGGCATGTTCGTCCAGCCCTGGGCCGTCGTGCTGCCCGCCGTACTGATCATGGCGTTGACCATGGGCACCAACCTGCTCTTCGACGCCGCCCTCACCCGCCGCGACCGAACGCCGGGACGGGACCGTGCACCCCGGCCCGTCCGCACCCCTGCACCGCTGCCCGCCGACGGCACGCCCTCCGGGACCGGGCGAGACGAGAAGAGCGACCCGTGCATATGAACCAGCCCACCGAGGCCCAGGACCAGCCCACCGAGGCCCGGGGCCAGGGCGCTCGGGTCCAGGACCTGCGCGTCGACATCGACGGCCGGGCCCTCGTCGACGGAGTGAGTCTGCGGGTGCCACCCGGCCGGATCACCGCCCTGATCGGAGCCTCCGGCAGCGGCAAGACCACCACCGGACTCGCCCTGCTCAACGAATACCCGCCCGGCGCCAGGGTGACCGGCCAGGTGCACACCCCCGACACCCTCGTCGGCTACGTACCGCAGCACCCCGCCACCGTGCTCAACCCCGCCCGGCCGGTCGCCGCCCTCCTCCAGGACATCGCGCGCACCCACGTAAGCCATCTGCCCCGCCGTGCCCGCCGGTCCGAGATCCGGCACCGCATCCTGCGCGCGCTCGCGCAGGCCCAGCTCCACGACGGCGAAACCCTGCTGGACCGCTACCCCCACCAGCTCTCCGGCGGCCAACAGCAACGCGTCGTCCTGGCCCAGGCCCTGCTGACCGGCGCCCGCACCCTCATCGCGGACGAACCGACCACCGGCCAGGACGCAGTGACGAAGCAGCAGATCGCCGACCAACTGGCCGCCGTGGCCCGGGAGGGCATCGCGGTGCTGCTCCTGAGCCACGACCTGGAGGTCGTCCGCGCCCTGGCCCACGACGTCCATGTCCTGCGCGCCGGCCGCATCGTGGAATCCGGCCCGCCGGTACAGCTCTGGAGCAGCCCTCAGCACTCGTGGACCCGGGAACTCCTCACCACTGCTGCCCCCGCCGAGCCGTCGGACGGCCCGCTCGCCCCGAGCACGGACGCCGGGACACCGGCCGGCGAAACCACCTCCGGGCCGGCAGCCGCCGAGGCGGTACTCCAGGTGCGGAGCCTCACCGCCCGCCATGGCAGGTCCACCGTCCTGCAGACCCCCGAGCTGCTTCTCCCGCCCGGCTGTTCGGCCCTCGTGGGCCGCTCCGGCAGCGGCAAGACCACTCTCGCCCGCTGTCTGGCCGGTCTCCACCGGAGCTACGACGGCGAGGTCCTGCTGGACGGCGTCGCCCTGCCCCGCAGCCTCCGCGACCGCACACGCGAGCAACTGGCCGCGGTCCAGTACGTCTTCCAGGACGCCCGAGCCGCCTTCGACGAACACCGCCCGGTCCTCGGCCAGGTGATGCGCAGCGCCATCCGTCTGCGCCGGGTCCCGCGGCCCGAGGCCCTGGCCGAGGCCGAGCGCACCCTGAGCACCCTCGGGCTTTCCGGTGACCTTGTTCGCCGCCGGCCCGCGCAGCTCTCCGGCGGTGAACTCCAGCGCGCCGCCCTGGCCCGCGCCCTGCTGGCCCGCCCCCGGGTCCTGATCTGCGATGAGATCACCTCCGGCCAGGACTCCGTCACCCGCCGGAACCTCCGCACGCTCCTCGCGGACCTCGTACGGACCCACCCGGAGATGTCCCTGGTCCTCATCACCCACGACCGCGACACCGCGACCCTGGCCACCCGTATCGCCGTCCTCGACGACGGCCACCTCGTCGAACAAGGCCCGACCGGCCAACTGCTCACCGCCCCCCGACACCCCCTCACCGCCGCATTGCTGCAGCCGGCACCGGAGGTCAGCGCCGCGTCTCCACAGTGATCACCGGCTCTCCTCCCGTCCGATCGCGGCCCTACTCCCCGGGCGGCACGTCCACCAGCCGCAGCGGCAGCGACTTCAGGCCATGGATGAAGTTCGACACGAGCCGCCGCGGCGGACCGGCGACCGCCAGAGCGGGCAGCAGTCGGCAGGTCTCCTCGTACAACACCCGCAACTGCAGCCGGGCGAGGTGTGCCCCCAGGCAGACATGCGGACCGTCGCCGAAAGAGACATGGGGATTTGCGGACCGGGCGAGATCCAGCCGGTGCGGGGCGGTGAAGACCCGCTCGTCGAAATTTGCCGAACCGTGGAAGACCACCACCTTGTCGCCGGCGCGAAGGGAGCGGCCGGCCATTTCGGTGTCGTGGGCCACGGTACGGCGGAAGCTGAGCACCGGCGGATGCCAGCGCAGCAGCTCTTCCACCGCTGTCGCCATCCCCACGGCGCCCGCGCGCAGCCGGCGGTACGCGTCCGGATGCCGGGCCAGTGCCAGCAGTCCGCCGGGGGCCGCGCTGCGTACGGTGTCATTGCCCGCGATGGTCAGCAGGAAGAAGAACATCTCCAGCTCGGGCGTGGCCAGTTCGGGGTCCGAGGCGAGCACCGTCATCACATCGTCGTCCGGATACCGCCGCTTGTGGGCCGCCAGCTCCCGCGCGAAGCCGAACATGTCCTGGAGCATCGCCGGGGAGCGTGGATTGGCGGGCCGCCCGTCCGGGCCGGATGCGGACGGGCCTGATTCGTCCGGGTCCTGGTAGCCGATGACACGCCGGGTCCAGTCCAGGAGCAGCCCGCGCTCGGCGGCCGGCACACCGAGCAGATCGGCGAGGTTGAGCAGCGCGAAGTCATCGGTGACCGCGGTGACCAGGTCACACACCCCGTTCCCGGCGCGTGCCGTGGCGACCGCCGCCGTCAGCAGACCACGCGCCCGCTCGCGTACGACGGTGCCGAAGCGGTCGACCTGGCGAGGGGTGAAGGCACGGCTGACCGAACGGCGCAGCCGCCCGTGGTCCGGGGGATCCTGATTGAGCATCATGCGCCGGATGAACGGCAGGTCGGCAGGGTCGGGGTCCCGGATCTGGGTGGCGCCCAGGTGCGAGGAGAAGGTGCGGGCGTCCTTCAGGACCCGTACGACGTCCTCGTGCCGGGTGACCGCCCAGAAACCCGGCCCGGCGGGCCAGCCCAGCACCTCGTGCTCCTCCTGCCAGGCCACCGGATACCGGTCACGCAAGAGCCGGTACGCCGCGTGCGGCAGCCCGTCGGCGTACCCGCGCGGGTCGAAGACGTCCGGCACCTTCCGGTCCGCGGCACCGGCTGCGGGCACGGTCATCCGGCCGCCGTTCCGCCCTCGTCGGCGCGCAGGAAGTCCTCGACGGCCCGGATCAGTTCCAGTGGCGTCTCGTCCATGGCGTAGTGCCCTGCCGAGGGCAGCTCGACCAGCTCACTGCGGGTGTACCACTGCATCCAGGTCTGACGTGTCAGCTCGGCGTTCAGCGCGGGATCCAGCGTGCCGGTCACCGCCAGCGCGGGCACCGCCGAGCCCTCGACCTCGGCCGCGAATCCCTCCCCGGACCAGGAGTCCAGCCAGGAACGGAACGCCTTCGGATCGCTGCACTCCAGTGACCGCCGCACCATCCGGTCCAGCCAGGCGGCCGGACGCTGCCCGCCGGTGGTGAGGTCGATGATGGCGCGCCGGTTCTCCGGGGTGTGGGCCGCGGAGGAGAACAGTTCCCACTGCTGCGGCGGCAGCGGCAGACCGGAGGCGGGGACCGGCGAGATGCCGACCATCCGGCGCACCCGTCGCGGCGCCGCGGCCAGCACCCGCTGGACGACGCTCGCGCCCATCGAATGGCCGATCAACGAGAACCGGTCCCAGCCCAGACGGTTGGCGAGCGCCAGCACATCGGCCGCCCCCTCGCCGGTGGTGTACGCACCGGCCGCGTCCTTCGCCTCCCCGTAGCCACGGAGATCGACCAGCGCGTACTGGAACGCGTCCCGGTCGAGATCCGCCCTGACCGGGTCGAAGGCGGACCGGTCGGCGAACCACCCGTGCACGGCGATGACCTTGTGCGATCCCGCGCCGTGCAAGACATGGGGCAGTACGAAGGAAGCCACGCTCACTCCAACCGTGTGACGGAACCTGCCGACGGTGACGGCCGCCGGCCGGGCACGACCACACTGGCCGTAACCTCCCTGCCCTGCAAGAGCGCCACGGGCCCGGTGACCCAGGGGGAGCAGGTTCACCCTGAACCGCACGGGGCCGCCGCACTTCAAAGCGCACTTCAGTGCGCCTGCTGAGCATCATCGCCCCATGGAGGGGCTGCCCGGTGTGTCAGATACCGGGCTCAGCGGCGTGGTCCGGCCCTTCGTCCGCAAGGGATGAGGGCGGCTCCTCGGTGGGGAACAGAATCGGGCTGAGAAGGTGCCGGGTGCGGTCCGGTGCGGGTTCATTGCCCATCCGGGACACGATCACGCCGCGCATCTCACCGATCATCTCGGTGAGTTCGTCCTGACTGAGCCAGAGCGCGTGCTGGCGGTAGCCGACCAGATCAGCGCTCGGGTCGGCACCGTCCCGGTCGAGATAGGCGTTGAACTCGGCCAGCAGGGTGGCCATGGCCGCGGCGAACGCTCGCCGGTGGTCCTCCGCCGACAGCGCCGCGGCGGTGTCGGCGTCGATCACCGCCCGTGCGCGCTGCAGCCGGTACCGGCGCTCGACGGCGCCACGCACCCGTTGTTCGCCGGCCACCTCGAGGAGGCCGCCGTCGGCGAGCAGACCCACGTGCCGGTACACGGTGGCCTTCGAGGTGTCGGGCAGAAGGGCGCACAACTGCGAGGTCGTAAGCGTCCGCCCGCCGGACAGAGCGTGCACGACGCGGAGCCGCACCGGATGCAGGAGCAGGTCGACCGTGTCCATGCGCGCACGATCTCACATCCAATACCTTTCTCAAAGTTGAGAAATGCAGTAATCCCGTGTACGGGGTCAGGCACCGGCGTGGCCGAAGAGACGCGGACCGCCCGCACTTGCCCCAGTAGTGGTTCGTCCGCCGTCACAGCCGTCGGTGCTACTCAGACGCCGCTGATGGTGATCTGAGTACGACGTCGGATGCCGGTCGACAGCAGGCTTCCTAGCCTCTCTGGCATGGACAACTCCGGCAACGCTGCCGATTCCCCTGCTTCCCCTGCTTCCCTTGAGCCCGCCGCCCTCCGTCCTCGGCGTACGGTTGCCGACTGGGGCTGGCTGGCCGTTCTCGCGATGGGAGTGCTGGCGGCGGGCTTCGTTGTGGGGGTCATCGGTCCCTTGTTCGCCATCGCCTGTGATACGTGCCAAGACGGTGTCCGCAACCCGCGGTTCGTCAATGTCCTGATCACCCTCGCCTGGTACGTGGTGCCCGCGACCACGCTGGGGACGGTGGTGGGCATCTTCCTTCCCCGGGGCGGCGCCCGGGCGGGTGTCATCGGCCTGGGGGCTCTGATGGTGCTGCTGATCGCCATGGTGTTCATCGGCCGAGTGGCCTGAAATTGACCGGGTGGCTGCGCCCGAATCGGGAGGCACGAAGAGTCACCGCTGACGAGTGCTCGACGTACAGCAGGCTGCGTGCCTGCTCTCGCGAACGGCATGCCCACACGGCCGACTTAGCCCACCCACCCGACCGGCTTCCCGTCCGCGGCGCAGCCGATCTGGGCCGTCGGCCGGGGGAGCGTCCACCCCGTGTATGTATCGGATGATCGACCGGGTATGCCACCGGCGCATTCAGGGATATGCGGCGCGCGCCCGGCCGGAGGGAGGAATCTGCGCCTTAAACCTCCACTTGGCCTGTCGCGTTTTCCCTTATTGCTCGTTGTCGCTCACGTGATTCCCTGCAGCAGCAGCCCGACCTCGGGCATCAACAGCACCGTGAGACCGCAGAGCGTCAGCTGGGCCGGACGTATCGCCCTGATCGAACCCGCCCCCAGATGGGTCCGCTACGCCCGCTATCTCGCGCCCCATTGGAAGGGCATGGCGCGCCTCGACAGCGCCAACGGCATCGGCGCCCTCCCGGCCGCGCTCCTCCTTCTGCTCGCCGCGTCCCTGCTCTTCGGCGCCGGCGGAGCGGGGGCGGCCCTGGCGGTACGAGCCGCCTGCGGCGAGCCCCATCTGCTCGGATTCTGGCTGGCCTTCGACACCGCCACCGCTTTCGTCCTGGCCACGTCCTATTGGCTGGTGAGCCGCTACGGGCTGCGGTTCTACGACACCGAGCCCGCCGACAACGAGATCTGGCGCCTGGTGACCGTCGCCAACACGGCCTGGCGCGCCCTTCCCCGCTCCCACCGCCGTATCCACCAGCCCCGACTGCGCGCCGCCAATACCGCCGCACGTCTTCTGCTCACCGACCACACCGATACCCGCACCCGCCAGGCCCTGGCCGCGCACACCGAACTCCTGCGCCAACTGTCCGTCACCGTGCTGCCGGACACCCCACCGAACGACCAGGCGGAGGAAGCCCTCACCGCTGCCCTCGCGCACCTGACGGAGGAATGCCAGAACCTCCGGGACACCACCACCCCCACCTCCTCACCCACCCCCCGCCCGTCCCTCACCGCAGCACCGGCCTGACGCCCTGCACCGCCGGCCCTGCTCGGTGGCCACTGCCCCCTCCCCACGGCGCGCCCGCTCTGCCCTCCCGTCACTGAGCCGCAGCGCTGCCGGGTCACACACCTCGCCGTGGGGGCCGCTGGTCTCGGTACATCTGGGAGTCCCTTGGGGCACGCCGGGCACGCCGTCCGGCCACGCCGTCCGGCCACGCCATCCCGCAGGCCGTCCGGCCACACCGACCGAGCAGGTCGTCCGGTCCGGTGCGTGGCAGCAAACATGAGTGGGGGCAGGCCGCGGAGCCTATGGGGCCTCCGCCTCCGCCTCCGCATCCGCATCCGTCTCCGCTTCTGCGGACGCCGAGGTCCTTTCGCCCTCCGTGCTCTTTCTCGTACGCGGAACGGTGTCTCCATGCGGTGCCGGCTGGGGCGCGGGTACCGGCACCGGCACCCCGGGCGCTGGGTGAGCTGAGGGCGCGCAGTCATCCGCGGACCGTCCGTCGGCGGCCGGGTCTGCCGCTTCGCGGGTGTGCTGGTAGGCCCACAGATCCCGGAACGGCCCGGGTTCCGCGACCAGTTCAGGGAAGGTGCCCTGCTGGACGATGCGGCCCTTGTGCAGCACCAGGATGCGGTCCGCGCAGGCGACATTGGTCAGCCGGTGGGTGATCAGGACCACGGCGCGGGTCGCGGCCAGCTTGCGCAGACCGGCGAAGATGCGGTGCTCGCCCAGCGGGTCGAGGGCGGCGGTCGGCTCATCAAGGACCAGCAGCCCGGCCGGGCGGTAGAACGCACGCGTGAGCGCGATGCGCTGCCACTGGCCCCCGGAGAGCTCCTGTCCCCCCAGCCAGTCGCGGGCCAGCACCGTATCCAGCCCGGACCGCAGCTCGGTGAGTACCTCGTCGGCGCCCGACCGGGCACAGGCGGCATGGATATCGGCGTCACCGCCTGAGGTGGGCTGGCCCAGGGTCATGTTCTCCCTGGCGGTGAGCGGCCAACGGGCGTAGTCCTGCGGAACCAGGGCGACATGGGACCACATGGCCTGCGGATCGAGCTCGCCGGTGGGGACGCCGTCCCAGGTGACCGAGCCGGTGGTGGGCAGATACAGACCGCTCAGGAGCTTGGCCAAGGTGGTCTTGCCGCTGCCGTTGTAGCCGACCAGAGCGACGACTTCGCCGCGGCGCAGGGTGAAGGACACACCCCGCACCGCATCGTTCGCCGCCTCCTCGTAACGGAAGACGAGATCCTGCACGGTGATCTGCTGCGGCGGCCCGGGCACCGTGGCGCCGCGGTTCATACGGTAGCCACCGGCCTCCCTGAGGAAAGCGGACCAGTCGT
Source organism: Streptomyces sp. G7(2002) (assembly GCF_028870195.1). Taxonomy (NCBI): domain Bacteria; kingdom Bacillati; phylum Actinomycetota; class Actinomycetes; order Kitasatosporales; family Streptomycetaceae; genus Streptomyces; species Streptomyces sp. G7(2002). The sequence continues at coordinate 337,996 of NZ_CP102609.1, read as the reverse complement.
CCATGTACAGGCCGGTGCGCATGATGCGGGCACCGCCGACGACCAGACCACGCAGCGCCATCCCGACCGTCTGCAAGGCGAAGACGGCGGTGCCGGCGTGCCCGACGCTCATCCGGCCGGTGGCCAGCAGCCACACCACTGCCGCCCACACCGCCGCCGAGGCGACTCCTCCGCACAGCGCCCCGAGCACGGACATCCGTGCCCCGGTGTCCGCGGCACGCCGGTCGGCGCGGTTGATGCGATCGGTGATGTGCCGGTAACGGCCGACCAGGAAGGACGACATGGTGCCGGCGCGGATCTGGTCCGCCGCGTAGCGGTCGCCCACATGCCAGCGCAGGATCGACAGCAGCCGGTAGTCGCCGTTGGACCGCAGCCGCGCCAGGTAGCGCACGCGAGCGGCGCTGATCTGCGCCACCGCCTGCGGGAAGCTTGCCAGCGCCAGCAGCGGTAACAGCGCCGGATGCAGCGCGGTCAGGACGCCCGCCCCGGCGATGAGGGAGGCAAGCGAGGCGATCAGGTCCTGGCCCTCGGTGACCAGGTCCTGGGCGACCTCGGCGCCCCGTTCGGCGGCTTCCTTGCGATGGTTGAAGCCCGGGGCGTCGTAGGCGGACAACTCCACCTCGGTGACCGCCCGCAGCAGACCGAGTTCCGCCTCACGGCTCATTTGCGGACCCAGTCGCGAGGACAGCCAGGCCACGGTGATGCCGAGCAGAGCCCGGGCCGCTGCCGCGCCGGCCAGCATCACCAGCGACGGCCAGGCGGCCAGCAGACGTCCGTAGATGTCTCCGCCGGCCAAAAGGGCCGCGATCGTGCCACTGACCGCCAGGAGACCCAGCGCCTGCATCGCGCCGGAGGCGACCTGGCAGACCAGCAGCCCCAGACATGCCCAGCGGTCGATGCTCCAGGCCAGCGCGACCGAACGGCGCACCAGCCGAGGCAGTCGGCGCGCCATGTCCGCCAGCCTGATCTGTTGTCCGGCTCTCTCCCTGCTGCCGGTCCGGTCGACGAATTGCAGCTCCTCTCCGCCGGTTTCTGCCTCGTCGGGCACCTGTTGACGTTTCTCACTCCGGGGGAGACGACGTCGCGTTCTCACCACTGCTGCTCTCCTTCTGCAAGTCGGCGACCACCGGTCTGGGGGATGGTCGAGCCGTCCCCACTGGCTGGTCGTGCGCGGGTGGCCAAGGGACCGAGGGGCGTCAACCGCAGGGCGGACCCGGGTGGCCGGGACCGCAGTGATTCGAACGAGGCCGGACAGTACACAGGGGCGGGCACGAGGTTCACGACTCCTGCGGAGCGACGCGTAAGGGGCACAGACGCTCTAAAGAACGGCCCCATACGCACCCCGTAACGGGTACTCCGGGGGCAGATTGTGGACACACGTTCCAGCGGCCGGTGAACGTCAAGGAGCGCTTGGTCTCTCGCCGTTGAGGCGCACTAGAACAGCACGGGTCACCCCTTCGAGGTATTGCCCGCTCGCCGCCTCGAGCACGGCGAGGGCGCGCTCGGGGATGGCGTCGTCGTCGGGGCCGCACGGACGCGTGGGCCGACCGACAGCTCCCCACTCGCACCATTCAGGTCCCGCCCGTCGCACCATTCAGGGCTCGCCCGGCTCCCTCCCCACCACACCGTCCTCGTCAATCCCGGGGGAGTGCCTGCCGACTGCGCTGAAGGAAGTGGCGTTCAGCCGTGTTGTCCGTGCGGGCGAGCGCCTTCTCGTAGGCCTCGGCCGCCTCGGCGTTGCGGTCGAGGCGGCGGAGCAGATCGGCACGGATGGCGTGGAAGACGTGGTACCGGTCGAGAGGGAGGCTGTCGACGAGGGCGAGCGCCGCCTCCGGCCCCTCGACCTCGGCCACCGCGACGGCGCGGTTCAGGGCCACGACCGGGCTCGGATCGAGAGCGAGCAACTGGTCGTACAGCTGGAGGATCTGCCGCCAGTCCGTGTCGGCCGCGGTCGGTGCATCGCTGTGGACGGCGTTGATGGCCGCCTGGACCTGATAGGGGCCGGGCCGATTGCGCCGCAGACACCGAAGGACGAGGGCTTGGCCCTCGGCGACCAGGGTGCCGTCCCAGCGGCTGCGGTCCTGGTCGGCCAGCAGCACGAGGTCGCCGTCCGGGCCGGTACGGGCGGCGCGCCGCGATTCGGTCAGCAGCATCAGGGCGAGCAGCCCCACGGCCTCGGGCTCGTCGGGCAGGAGCTCGGTGAGCAGCCGTCCGAGCCGGATCGCCTCCCGGCAGAGGTCTTCGCGCACCAGTGACTCACCCGAGCTGGCCGTGTAGCCCTCGTTGAAGATGAGGTAGACGACGGCCAGTACGGCCCGTAGGCGGTCCGGGAGGTCGGCGTCGGCCGGGAGGCGGTAGGGGATCCGTGCGTCGCGGATCTTGCCCTTGGCCCGGACGAGCCGTTGCGCCATGGTCGGCTCGGTGACCAGGAAGGCGCGGGCGATCTCCGCGGTGGTGAGCCCGCCGAGAAGCCGGAGCGTCAGCGCGACCCGGGCGGCGGGGGCGAGCGCGGGATGGCAGCACGTGAAGATCAGGCGTAGCCGGTCGTCGCGCACGGGTCCCTCCTCGGCCGGCTCGCCGCCGGCGTGCAGCAGAGCGGCTTGCGCGTGTCTGTCGTCGCGGGACGCTTCCCGGCGCAGCCGGTCGATCGCACGGTTGCGGGCGGTGGTGATGATCCATCCTGCCGGGCTCGGGGGCAGCCCGGCGGACGGCCAGCGTTCGACCGCCGTGGAGAAGGCGTCCTGGACCGCTTCCTCGGCGACGTCGATGTCACCGAAGACGCGGACCAGGACGGCGACCGCACGCCCGTATTCCTCCCGGAACACGCGCCCGACCTCGGCTGCGGTCGCCTTGGGCATGCCGGAAGTCACCCGCAGGAGCCGTGCTGCAGCGGCCTGACCTCGATGGGGAGGGTGGTGGCGCGGGCGAGCTTGCGGCCCCATTCGAGCGCGGCATCGAGGTCCGGGGCCTGGATGACGGTGAACCCGCCGATGTGCTCCTTGCCCTCGATGTACGGGCCGTCGGTCGTGAGCATCTCGTTGTCCTTCTGCCGCACCACGGTCGCCGTGCCCGGCGGGTGCAGACCCCCGGCGAACACCCAGGCGCCGGCTGCTCTGAGCTCGTCGTTCAGGGCCTCCACATCCCGCATGATCGGCTCCAGGAACTCCGGCGGCGGCGGGGGCCCGTCGGGCTGGTAGATGCTGAGCAGGTAATGCGTCATGGAGTGCCTCCTCGGCCGGTCGCTCGGCCGGTGCTGTCCCGGCCTCTCACCCTCTATACGAACGGCCCCCTCCCGAATCGACACCGTGACACGACCGGCCGAAGATTTTCTTGCCCGCTTCTGCGGCGGGGCGGTGAGACGCCTTCGGTGACCGCGACGACGGCCTGCTCAATTGGGGGAATGCACGCCCGCACACGTTCGAAGACCGCTCCGCGGTGATACCACCTCTGGGTATGCGCCGAGGGTGGGCACCAGCCTCGCGCGCGGCAGTCGTCCCCCTCCCGGCGCTGGTCACGGGAGGGGCGGGAGGCGGTGGCGGGCCAAGTGCGGAACCGATCCGGCGGGGAGCGCGGGCTTTCCCCCGACGCCCACAGGAACGGGCCCCGGCGGCCCCGGGGCACTGCACGGCATACCGCCCGAGGAGTACGGGCCCTGGGCGTGCGCCGGGAGAGGGGGCGTGCGCCGGCCCGTGTGACGGGGGAGGGTGCCGAGGTCTCTCCGACGCTGCGGGTGGCGGCGGGGTACGCCTGGCGCCTGATCATCGTGGGGGCGGCCGCCTACGCGATCTTCGCGGCGCTGGGACGCTTCCATCTGGTGACACTGGCGGTCTTCCTGGCCCTGGTGCTGACGGCCCTCCTGGAACCGGCGGTCAGTCTGCTGAGCCGCTGGATGCCACGATCGGCGGCGGTCACGGTCGGCCTGCTGGTCGGCATCCTGCTCCTCTTCACCGTCCTGAGCCTGATCGGCGCGACCGTCGCAGGTGAGTGGGACGGACTGCGCCGGGAGTTCATCGGCGGCGTGCAGAGAATCGAGCGGTGGCTCGAAGGGCCGCCGGTCCATCTGCGTCCGGGGGCGCTCTCCGATCTGCAGGCCCGGCTGTCGCGGTTCGTGACGAGCCATCGCGCCACCTTGATCAGCACCGCGCTCAGCGGCGTCGGCCAGGTGGTGGCCGTCCTGACGGTGGGGGTACTGGCGCTGTTCTGCTCGATTTTCTTTCTGCATTCGGGCGACCGGATGTGGACATGGTTCGGCGGCCAGCTGCCGGTACGCGGGCGTCACACCGTGCATGCCGCCGGGTGCGCCGCCTGGATCACCTTCACCGGCTACACCCGCGGCATCGTGGTGGTGGCCGCCATCAATGCCGTTCTTGTAGGAGCGGGGCTTTTCGCCCTGGGGATTCCGCTCGCCCTTCCGCTGGCCGTGCTGGAATTCTTCGCCGCCTTCATCCCGCTGGTGGGCTCACCCGTGGCGCTGGCAGTGGCCGCCGTGGTGGCGCTGGCCGCGAAGGGCCCCCTGGTGGCCGCCGTCGTCGTGCTGCTGATCGTGGTCATCGGACAGATCGAAGGCCATGTGCTGCACCCCCTCGTGATGAGCAAGGCGGTCCGGCTGCACCCGGTGGTGGTGGCACTCACGGTCATCTGCGGCAGCGTCACCGCGGGCGTGCTCGGAGCGGTCGTCGCCGTCCCGATGGTCTCGGTGGCCTGGTCCGTCTACGGCGTACTGCGCGTGCCACCCTCCCCGGCTTCCCTGGGCCGCTGAGCGGACTTCCTCGCGGCCTCCTCGTTCTGGCTGCTCGCCGCCGGGCCCGCGGAAGCCGGCCCGCAGGAGCCGTCCGCGGCAACCGGCCCGCGGAAACCGTCAGCGGAGACCGGCCCCGGGAGCGGGCGCCGGGAGCCGGGAACCGCAAGACGCCCGTCAGACGACGGCACCCTCGGTCCAGGCCCGGCTGAGGATCTCGTCGACCGTCTCGTCCACCGTCTGCTGCGAGGTGTCCAGCCACAGTCCGATGTCCCGGGGCGTATCGGTCCGCATCAGCTTGTCCAGGTCCCGCACGGTCCAGTCGGGCCCGTACGCCGTCTTGGGGCGGGACACCTCGCGCGCCTCGACCGCCGCCGGGTCGGGGAGCAGGACGACGACCGCGAGCGGCCTGGTCTTGATGAACCCGGTCATCTCGGCGAGGTATTCGCCGATGAGGATGTCCTGCGCGATGACGGTGAAGCCGGCCTGTGCGTACTCGTCGGCGCAGTGTGCCGTCAGCCGGTAGCGCAGTTCGAGCTGGGCGACGGCGTGCTTCTCCGCGTCGGGCGTCATGGTGATCTGACCCCGGACGATGTTGCGGCGGAAGGTGTCACCGCGCAGGTGGACGGAGCGGGGCAAGCGTTCGGCGAGCGCCTGGGCCACCGTGGACTTGCCGGCTGCCTGGATGCCGGTGATCACCACGACACCGCCGTCGTTCCAGGGTCCCTGCGGTGTGACTCGTCGTCCGGGAGCGTTTGCGGTCATAGTGCGGAAGCTGCCTCTCTCCTGTGGGGGTGGTTGGGGCAGGCCGTGCCACCTCAGGCGCGCTTCTGAGCGGGATGAGATGAGCCCCCGAGAATGCGTGAAGGGGAAAGCAGGACGTCCTCCCGCACTCGCCCGGCGACCATATCGCCGACCAAGTAGGCCGTCGCAAAGCCTTTGCCGCCGGTCCGCAGAACACGAGCAGATTCGGCCACGTGGATTTCTCCTTCTTCGGGCCGCAGAGGGCTGATCAACCCACGAACAGCGACCATCCCGACCATCCCGAACGCCCCGCCCCCCCCCGTACGCCCCAAACGCCCCGTACGGCCTGCCGGTGATCGCCCGGTCGGCCGCACGGATTGTTGTAGCGGCGCCGATCCGGGTACCTGGCCCTGGGGCCTGTTCGCCGGAGCGGTCCGGGCCCACGAGCGTGGGGCCCACGAACCGGCGATGAGACGAACCCGCAAACCCGAGTGCCCGCACACCCCCAAAGCCGCAAACCCGAGTACCCGGAATCCGAGGGAGCCGCTGTGAAGTTCGGAGTGTCGACCTTCATCACCGACCAGGGCATCGCGCCCGCCGCGCTCGGGCGCGCCGTCGAGGAGCGAGGGCTGGACTCCTTGCTCATCGCCGAGCACACCCACATCCCGGTGGACCGCCGCTCGCCGTACCCGGGTGGCGGCGAACTTCCCGAGATCTACTACCGCACCCTCGACCCGTTCGTCGCGCTCAGCGCGGCCGCCGCGGTGACCGAGCGGATCCTGCTGGGCACCGGTATCGCCCTGGTGGCCCAGCGGGACCCGATCATCACGGCCAAGGAGGTGGCCTCCCTGGACCTGGTCTCCGGCGGGCGGGCCGTCTTCGGGATCGGTGTCGGCTGGAACCGGGAGGAGATGGAGAACCACGGCACCGACCCACGCACCCGGGGCCGCCTCGTGGACGAGCGGCTGCGGGCGATGCGCGAGCTGTGGACGCGGGAAAAGGCCGAGTTCCACGGGGAGTTCGTCGACTTCGACCCGGTCTACTCCTGGCCGAAGCCGGTCCAGAGTCCGCACCCGCCGATCTACGTGGGCGGTGGCGAGGCGGCCTTCGACCGGGTGGCCTCCCTGGGCGACGCCTGGCTCGCCAACAGCCTGCCGCCCCAAGAGCTGGGGCCGAAGATCGACCGGCTGCGCAGCATCGCGGGCCGTAGCGTACCGGTGACCGTCTACGCGGTCGCGGACGAGCCCGAGATCATCGAGCAGTACACACAGCTCGACGTGGAGCGCCTGCTGTTCTACCTCCCGACGTTGCCGGAGCCCGAGACCCTGTCGTACCTGGACCGGCTCTCCGACGTCGCGAAACGCTTCCGGTGAGCGGTCGGGCGCCGCGGTGCCGAGGATGACCGGCGACCGGGCCCGGGAGTGCTTCACCCGGGCCCGGATCGCCCGCCTCGCGACCGTCGACGACGCCGGCCGCCCGCACCTGGTGCCCGCGGTCTTCGCCCTGACCGGTGACACCGTGGTCTTCGCCGTGGACCACAAACCGAAGCGCTCGGCCGACCTCAAGCGGCTGGCCAACATCCGCGCCCACCCTGAGGTCTGCCTCCTCGTCGACGGCTATGACGAGGACTGGGACCGCCTGTGGTGGGCGCGGGCGGACGGGACAGCAGCCGTGCTGCCACCGGCCGAGCGGTCGGCGGCTTCGGCGCGCTACGTAACCCTGCTGACGCGCAAGTACCGGCAGAACTACGCCGACCGCCCCCCGCAAGGCCCCGTGGTGGAGATCCAGGTGGCCCGCTGGTCGGGCTGGTACGCCGCCTGACCGCTGAGTGCCTGACCGTGTCAGGCGCCGATCACACCGGACTTCGCGATGACGATGTCGGCCTTGGTGGCGCCGCCGTGCGAGCCGAGGGATTCGATCTTCCTGACGAGCTCCATGCCTTCGACGACCTCGCCGAAGACGACATGCTTGTTGTCGAGCCAGTCGGTGACGATGGTGGTGATGAAGAACTGCGAGCCGTTGGTGTTCGGGCCGGCGTTGGCCATGGAGAGCTGACCGGGCTTGGTGTGCTTGATCTTGAAGTTCTCGTCGGCGAACTTCTCGCCGTAGATGCTCTTGCCGCCGGTCCCGTTACCGGCGGTGAAGTCGCCGCCCTGGAGCATGAAGTCGGGGATCACGCGGTGGAAGCCGGATCCTTCGTAGCCGAAGCCGTGCTGGCCGGTGGCGAGCTCGCGGAAGTTCTGCGCGGTCTTGGGAACCACGTCGTCGAAGAGGGTGAAGACGATCCGGCCGGCCGGGTCGCCGTTGATGGTGATGTCGAAGTACACGTTGTTACTCATGACGGCAATCCTCACATCCGCCGTGACAGGCCCGGCACGCGGCCCCGACCTGCGGCTCAAGGAGGGGAGAGCCCGTCGGCCGCCCGGCCCCTGTATGCCTGCCGCATCCTCGGCTGCCCGCGCGCGGCATCCGGCCATGGGGGAGGGGTTGCGCCGGTGTGCTCCGGTAGGCGAACCAGGGCAGGAAGAACTGAGTGACCGGGCCGACCGCGAGGGCGTACAGCACGGTGCCCACGCCCACGCTCCCACCGAGCAGCCCGCCCACCGCGAGCACGGCGATCTCGATCACGGTGCGGACCAGCCGAATGGAACGCCCGGTCACGGCGGACGCACCGGTCATCAGCCCGTCCCGGGGCCCCGGTCCGAAGCGGGCGCCGACGTAGACGGCGACGGACAGTCCATTGAGGAGGACACCGCCGACGAGCAGACCGGCCCGGGTGGGGAGCCCGAGATGCTGGGGGATGAGGGAGAGACCGAGGTCGGACGAGTACGCCAGGACGAGGATGTTGGCGACGGTGCCGAGTGTCGGTTTCTGTTTGAGGGGGATCCACAACAGCAGCACGAGCACCCCCACGACGGCGCTGATCGTGCCGAAGCTCAGAGAGGTGTAGTTCTCCAGTCCCTCGTACAGGACGCTCCAGGGATTGACGCCCAGCGAGGCCCTGATCATGACCGAGAGACTGAATCCGTACAGGGCGAGGCCGACGAGCAGTTGGGGAAGGCGCCGCAGCGGACGCTCACCGACAGGGACGTAGGTGAGTGGGAGCGGCGATGACGGGCGCGTACGGGACATGAGTCGCGTGGGCCCGGCGCCCTTCTCCGGTGGGGCACTCGCGCGGCGCTCCTCGCGGCGGCGCAGATGTTCGCGCCCGTAGTGGTTCGTGCTGTCCTGCTGCATCCCCAGTCGCCTCCACGGGTGCGCGCCGAGCGCTCTCTGTGCTGTGTGTGCTCAAGGCCAATTCCAAGGTCATTGGCAAGGCCCAGATCCAAGGTCCAGGTCCAGGTCCAGGTCCAGGTCAGGGCCAAGGCCAAGGCCAATACGGCGACTCTGTACAGTGATTGGTCTGGGTAACACGGCCAATCCGGGGAGAGTGGTATGGCGGACCCGAATCCGATCCGTCCCGTGGACAGGGCGGATCGCACCGACCGGGCCCTGGGAAGCCGTCAGCTCGCCGCGATGCTGCCCGACCCGTCGGGAACACGGCCCGCCTACCGCCACCTGGCCCGGGCGATCAGCGCGCTCATCCTGGACGGCCGCATCGCGTTGCATGTCAGACTCCCCGCCGAACGGGAGTTGGCCACCGCGCTCCGCACCAGCAGGGCCACCGTCACCGCCGTGTACGACCTGCTGCGCGAGAGCGGCTACGCCCACAGCCGCCAGGGCTCCGGTACCTGGACGGCCCTGCCGGACGGCCGAGTTCCCAGCGGCATCACCCGTCTCCTCGGCCCCCAGGACACCGCGATCGACCTGGCCAGGGCCGCTCCCGGACTTCCGGAGCAGACACTCACCGACGCTCTCGCCCAGATCGCCCCGCAACTGGCCGAGCACGCACACACTCCCGGCTACCACCCCTACGGCCTCCCGGAACTGCGTGCCGCCATCGCCGAGCGTTTCACCCGGCGGGGACTGGCCACCCTGCCCGAACAGATCCTGGTGACCTCCGGCGCCCAGCACGCGCTCACCCTCGTCCTGGGGCTGCTGAGCCGGCCCGGCGACCGGATCATGGTCGAGAACCCGTCCTATCCGAACGCTCTGGACGCCATGCGCCGCGGCCGGCTGCGCACGGTGTCGGTCCCGGTGACCGACACCGGCTGGGATATCGAGATCATCGAATCGACCTTGCGGCAGGTGGTGCCTCAACTCGCCTATCTGATACCGGACTTCCACAATCCGACCGGACTCCTCATGCCCGAGCACGAGCGCGTCCGCGTGCTGAGCGCCGCGCAACGCTCCGGCACCTGGCTGGTCATCGACGAGACCCTGGCCGACCTCGCCCTCGACGTCCCCGCCCCGCCGCCCTTCGCGTCCCACGCCGCGCCCGGTGGCACCGGCCAGGTCATCACCATCGGCTCGATGAGCAAGACCCACTGGGGCGGTCTGCGCATCGGCTGGCTGCGTGCCCCCGCGCGGCTCGTCACCGAACTCGCCGGCCAGCGGGTCGCCACCGACATGGGCGGCTCGGTCCTGGACCAACTGCTGGCCCTCGCCCTGCTGGCGCGGGCCGGGGACCTGTTGCCGCCCCGCCTGGAACAGATGCGCCGACAGCGCGCCGCCCTGACCACGGCACTCACCGAGCACGCCCCGCAATGGACCTGGCAACTGCCGCCCGGCGGCCTCTCGCTGTGGGTCGACCTCGGCGAACCCATCGCCTCGGCGCTGGCCGAGCGGGCCCTGGATTACGGCGTGCGCATCGAGGGCGGCGCCTACTTCGCCACCGACCCGGGCCTCTTCGAACAGCGCCTCCGCATCCCCTACACCACGCCGCCCGACACCCTGCGCGAGGCCGTACACCGCATGGCCACCGCCCTCGCCGACGGCCTCTCGCAGACATCCACCACCCGACAACCGCACTGGGTCGCCTGAGAGAAATCTGCCTGCCCCTAGCTTTCACCGTCCCCGTGGGAGCGTTGATTCCCCGCACGCGCGCCGCCCCACCCCTTCACTCGGAGCCCCAGCAGCAAGTCCCGGGCGCACAGGAGCGATACGCCCGGGAGCACCTGCCCTCATACCTCCGCTCATACCTGCGCTAATCACTCCGCTTCGACCGGAAAAAGGCAAGCAGTATCACGCCGAGGGGGATATGAATTTCGATCATGGATGCGGGGTTCAGTGTCACCGACATCTCCAGCAGACTGTGCATGGCCGGCCGCCAATCTCGCCATGGTCGCGAAATCCGTGAGTGGTTTCTGTACTCGTCATGAAAGCCGGTGCCGGGCAGGAGCAGCAGGGCTCATGAGGGGGCTCATGGCTTGCGAAGCGGGTACGCGGGCCTCGGCCCTGGGTATGCTCCAGCTCACGGGGGGTGGCTATGACACACACTCAGGAGACAGTGACGCGCCGGGGCAACGAACCCCTGGAACGGATCATCAGCGAATCGGCGTTGAGCCACAAGAGGCTGGCTCATCGGGTGAACGAACTTTCCCATCGGGACGGGATAGCCAGCCAGTACACCCACACATCGGTGGCGAACTGGTGCCGACGGGGAATGGTCCCCAAGTGGCCGACTCCCCAGTACATTTGCCTCGCCCTCTCCGAGGCATTAGGAAGACCGTTAACCGTCCGCGATATCGGAATGCAGGATGCGGATGCGCCGGAAATGAGGCGCGCGGGCCTGGAGTTCGCCAGAAGTCAGGGCGACGCACTCGACGAAGCTGCACACTATTGGAGCGCTGTGAACCGCCGTCAGTTCCTCACCCAGCAGGCATTCGCCGTCTCGGCCTTTGCCACACCCGTAACGCGATGGCTGGTAGATCCGGTGGAGAAGACCCAGGCGCGCAGCAGCGGTCTGGCGGTCGGCCGCGGCCATATCGCCGAGCTGCAGGAGGCCGCCGACGCCGCCCGTGTGTGGGACTCCCGGTATGGCGGCGCCGGATGGAAATCGAAGTCGCTCAGCGAGTACCTGTACGAACGGGTCGCGCCTCTCCTCAAGGGCAGCTACTCCGAGCCGGTCGGCAAAGATCTCTTCCGGGTCACCGCGGAGTTAGCGCGACTGGCGGGCTGGACGGCCTTCGACGCGGGACAGCAGCACGCCGCCCAGCGCCATTTCATCCAGGCGCTCCGGTTGGCCCGTGCCGGCGGGGACGCCGAACTCGGTTCCTACATCCTGAGCACCATGGCGATGCAGGCCTTGATGTGCGGATTCACCTCAGAGGCGATCGATATGGCGCAAGGGGCATTTCAGCGGGACCGACGGCTCGAACCACGGGTGGCGGGGTTCGCGAAGCTGATCGAGGCACGGGCCCACGCCCGCGCCAAAGACCCCGCAGCGGCGAGCAGTTGCCTGGCACACGCCGAGCGCCTCCAGGAACGAGGAGCGGACGGAGCAGGGCCGGCCTGGATCGGTTTCTTCACTCAGTCAAGAATCATCACCGATGCCGCGGAGGTCTTCAGGGACCTGGAAAACCCCCGGGCGACGTTCGCCTGGCACACCATGGGCGGAATGCCGGGCAGCGAATTCATTCGTTCCCGGGCCGTCCGCCTTTCCGTACTGGCCTCGGCACACGCCCAAAACGGCGACCTCGGACAGAGCCTCCACATGGGACGTCAGTCCCTGGAGATCTTCACACGCCTGGGCAGCGTCCGCGGCATGGACTATCTGCAGGTCTACAGCAGGTCACTGGCCCGCTGGCGCCGTGAGCCACAGGTGCGCGACTTCATGACCGACGTCGGCACGGCACGAAGGGCGCTGACCGCGTGATCTTGCCGGAGTTGCAGCCGCCGCCGCCCTTCCTGATGCCCATCTCCGATGTCTTCTCCCTGCATCAGGGCAGGGCGGTCCTGTGGACAGGTGCCATCGAGCGGGGGGAGGTCCGCAAGGGCGACGAGGTAGAAATCGTCGGCCTGGACGGCGGCGGGTGCGGCGTCGTGACGGATATCGATGCGCTGGGAAAACGCGTCAACCAGGCCGGCGCGGGCATGCATGTGGGCCTGGTCATGCGCGGAGCAAGGGTGTGCGACGGCAGGCGAGGACACGTGGTGGCTGCGCCGGGCTCGATGGGTGCTCACACGTACTTCACGGCGGACATCAAGCTGCTGTCCGAAGAAGAGGGCGGTCGGGACATCCTGCCCGGTGACCGTTTGCTCTTTCATGTGCACACCGCTGCTGTATGGGGCGCCGTGACGCTGCCGCAGGGCCTCGACGCGGTCCCTCCGCAAGGGAAAGCCACGGTATCGATCACACTCGACAAGCCCCTCGCCCTCGAAGAAGGCCGGCGATTCGCCTTCCGCCACCACAGTCGTGCCGCCGGTTCCGGCACCGTGACCCGGCTCTTGGCGCAGTGACCATGCGTGGAGATCAGGCGCAGCCGGAAAGCCACAGCGACGGGGGCGGACGCTCCGCCGGTGCCGGCCCCGTAAATACGGCTTGCACCTCCCGTAACGGGAGGTCCTACGGTCCGAGTCATGAAGATTGTTGTTCATGACACGGCGTCCGCCATGCTCGACCTCCTGCAGCGACCGCTGGAGGAGCGGCCCGACGCCCTCCGGGAAATACTGAGCCCGCTCCAGAGCGCGATGTCCGTGGCGGGTGACATGGATCTGGTCCAGATACACCAGCAGGGCAGTGGCTTCCGGCTCGACCGGGAGGACCCGCGGTACCTGTCCGCCCTGCGTCAGATGCAGGACGCGGGGGTGTGGAATCGCGTCGAGGACTCTCTCACCGCCGCGTGGGAGCGGATCAGCGGCGCGGCACCGGGCATCAAGCACGCCGACACCGTGCACGTCGTCCTGGTACTCGGCGACCCCGACGACGAGCATCTGCGGGTCCGCAGCAACGGCTACTTCGGGATGGGCGGGTTCCCGGGTGCGATCCATCTGGTGATGTGGCCCACCGACACGAGCCTGGAGCAGATCGGCAACTGTGCCGCGCACGAGCTCCACCACAACGTGCGCTACGCGAATGTGGTCTGGAACCCGATGACCGTCACGCTGGGGGAGTACGTGGTCGCCGAGGGGCTGGCCGAGGCGTTCGTACGGGAACTCGCCGGCGAGCAGGGCATGGGGCACTGGACGCAGGCGGTGACCGGTGCCGCGCTGGACAGCGCCTACGAAAGGATCACAGCCGACATCGACGTGGCGGGGATGCAGAACCTGACCGCGTATGTGCTGGGCGATGCCACCGCGCAGCTCTTGGGGCAACAGCCTGTGGGGCTCCCGGACTTCGCCGGATACGCGGCCGGACTGCGGATCGTGGACGCGCACTTTGCGGCCTCCGGTCTGACCGCCGCCCAGAGCACCGCCCTGTCGGCGCGCGAGATTCTCGTCAACGCGGGGGTGCAGACCAGCGCGTGACCGCCGACGGCCAGGGAGTGTCTCCCCTGGGGTCCGTCTTCAAAAGGATCTTGCCCAGAGCAGGAGAAACGCGAGTGTGACCGCTGCTTCGTAGGAGGCGGCGGTCTTCTCGTATCGGGTGGCGATGCCGCGTCGCCGTCACCCTGTGCGCCACTTCAGTGACTTGAGTGTGGAACCTTTTCGCGGTGCGAGTCCTCCTATATGGGGCGAAGGCGTGCGCATGTGCGCATCTACGCATGCGCACTCACGCACACCATGAGTCATGCACGACCTGAACATGACGAACGTCAACCTGTGCCGCCCAGCCGGCACTTGGGATACGGAAGGTCTGCTGGATGAAGATTCGCCGCACACTGACGGCCGCCGCAGCGGTGGCCGTATTAACGCCCGCGGCCGTACTGGCCGCGCCCGCGGCCGCGTTCGCAACGGAGCCGGTGTCCGAGGCCGGTCCCCGCACGCCCGCCTCCCCCGATGCCGCCGGGACCGCCGACGGGACCACTGAGAGGACCACCGGCGCGGGTGGCGCCACCGGTGGAGGCAAGGACGCCGGTGATGCCGATGGTGCGGGTCAGTCCTGCGCGTTCGAGTCCGACCAGTTGCAAGCGGCCGTCCACGGGTTGCCGCGCCAGCTGACTGCGGGCGGCGCCTGGACCCCCTTCTCCATGACGCTCACCAACACCACCGGCAAGCCCTTGGAGGAGGTCCAGCCCTTCCTGCGTGTGTCCTCCGCCGAAGATGTCGACCGGCCGGAGTGGGAGCTGGAGACCGAGTACCGCGACGCCAAGACGGGGCGGTGGAAGACCTTCCATGACGCGGAGCCCGAGGACCTCTTCGGCTTCTTCGCCGTCGGGCCGCGCAGCAGCATCACGCTCCAACTGCGCACCCGCGTGGTCAAGGACGCCAAGCCCGGCGCCGGGTACGCGCTCGCCGCCGGCGACCACCGCAACCGCGACGGTTCCTGTGGATCGGCCAAGGAGGCCTGGTACGACTTCACCCTCCTCCCCGCGGGCGCGAAGCCGACGCAGCCCCCGACCGCCAAGCCGGGTGAGCCGGGCAAGCCGGGTGGCACGGCCGAGAGCAGCCAGAGCGCCGCTTCCGGCGGTGGTACGGGTGGTTCCGATTCCTCCGGTGGCCTCAGCCCGCAGGGCGGCGCCCAGCTCGCCGCGACCGGCTCCTCGTCCGCGCTCCCGGCGATCGCTCTCGCCGGCGGAGCCGCGACGGTGGCCGGCGCGGGTGCGGTCATCGGCGTGCGCCGCCGCCGGAAGGGCGTGGCCGGTCCGGGCGCCACGGACATCACCGCGTGAGCCCAACCATTCCCCAAGAACCCACGAACCCAATAACCCAAGGTTCCACGGCCTGAGAACTCAGTGACACTGGAAACAAAGGCTCCAAGGGTCCGAAGAACCAGGAAAGAGATCTTCATGAAACTGCGACGCATCCTGTCTGTCTCGGCCGCGACGGCCGCCCTGCTCCCCGTGGTGGTCGCCGCCGCGCCCGCCTCCCAGGCGGCCCCTGCCGCGGAAATCCCGACGTGCTACGACGTCAGCAACGGGCAGTACCACAACAACGCCTTAGTGGGCCGCTCGTTCGGCATACCCGAGTCGATCACTCTCGGCACTCACTGGACGACCTACACCGCCACGCTCACCAATTCCTCCGCGAAGGAGCTGAAGTCGTTCGAACTCAGCGCCCAGCTGGGCAGTTATGTCTACAACGAGGGCGAGCGCGACCTGAGCCCGTACGGCGATCTGCAGTACTGGGACACCTCGCAGCGCGCATGGAAGACGCTGCGCCAGGCCGATGGAAAAGCCGGCGGCACCGTCCCCGGCCCGAAGACGCTGAAGCCCCGCGAGTCCGTCCACGTGCAGCTGCGGTTCAGGGTGGGTGAAGACCTGCCCCTGGACCACAATTACGACGCGTTCACCGGCCTCACCGGCACCTTCATCGACCGCTACCGCGACACGGACTGCACATCCGACGGCGTCGCCGAGGGTGCTTTCTACCCCCGCAAGGGCTGAAACCCGCGGGGAGGGCTGCCGCCGTCGCGGCCCGGCGGCGGCAGCTCCCTAGTACACCGGCAGCGCCAGCAACGTCGCACGGTTGAGGACGAAGAGGCGATTGGCGCCGGCGGCGATGGAGCGGGACTGGCCGCCGGTGAGGGCGTAGGTCTGGGGCTGGCCCTCCCCGGTGCGTGGCAGGCCGCTCACCCCGGTTTCGTCGCTCTCCACGATCCAGACGCTGTTCCCCTGCACGACCGGGGGCCGCCACGGCGGGGCGACGCCTGCGACGATCATCGGGGCGCCCGCCTGGCTGCCGTCGGCACGCACCGATCGCAGCGCCTCGCAGTCCAGCGCATAGATCACACCGCCGGCCACGGCGGGTGGGCCCCACCCGGCAGTGCCCTGTTTGGGCGGACGCAGTGGGTTGAGGGCCCACAGCTCGTCACCGTCGGCGACCTTCACGGCCGCCAGGCTGTTGCCGCCGAGATAGACGGTGGTGCCGTCGATGGCGGGACGCAGCGGTCCTTCGGCCTGGTCCTTGCGTACCCATGCGCGGGCCCCGTCCTCGGCACGGACCGCGGCCACGTCTCCCGTCTCCGTGCAGAGCACCAGATGGCCGGCGCCGAGGGCCGCGGCGGGGTGGCCGCCCGACAGCGCCAGCGGCGGCCGCCGGGTCCACCGCACCTTCCCGTCGGTCCCCACACAGCGCAGCCGGCCATCGGAGGTCAGCAGGTAGACGGCGTGGGCGTCCGCGGCCAGCAGGGCGCCCACTTCCGCGTCCACCGTCCAGCGGGGGGAGCCGGTGGAAGCCACATAGGTGCGTAGTGTGCCCCCGCCATCGGCGGTGGCCACCAGCCGGTCCCCGACCGACAGATACCCGGCCTCCGCCTTCGCGTCGCCGATCCGCCACCGCTCCCGGCCGTCGGTGACCCGGCGCGCCGCGATGCCGCCCCCGGAGGCAGCGAACACCACCACATCGCGCACCGGCAGCGGAGCCGGCGAGGCGGCGTCGGCCACCTCCTGGAGAGGACCCCACAGAGGTTCCGGGGAGCCCTCGGAGGAGCCGAGCGGCGCGGCCCGTACCTTTGCGGCGGGCGGGATGTCGAAGGGGTCGGACGGGGCGTCAGCACCGTCGCCGCGGCTGAGCCACCAGGCGGTGCCGCCGCCCGCCGCGGCCAGCAGTGCCCCACCGCCGGCGGCCGCTGCCAGCAGCCGCCGCCGGGTGAGGCGGGGGGTGCCGTCGGTCGCGCCGCCCTCGGGGGTGGACGAGGGGCTGGCCGGACGGGCCGTCAGGCGGCGTGCCGCCGCCTCTCGTTGCCGGATCTCCCCGCCCAGCCGACCGGACCTCCACAGCCGTTCGGACTGCCGGGGCGGCGCCGCGGCCTCGACGACCTGATGGGGCAGCGGGCGCGCCGCCGGGTCCTTGGAGAAGCAGGGCATGACGAGGTACCGCAAGCCCTCCGGGACGGCGTCCAGGTCGGGGTTGCCGTGCACGACCTCGTAGAGGACGGCCGTGACCTCGGCGCCGGTGTACACCGTCCGGCCGCCCGCGGCGAAGGCGAGGACGGCGCCGAGGGAGAAGATGTCGGCCGCCGGTCCGACGCGCTTCCCGAGGACCTGTTCCGGTGCGCCGTAGCCGGGGGTGACCGGGATCTGTCCGGTACGGGTGAGGGTCAGACCGTGCTCGGGGCGGGCGATGCCGAAGTCGATCAGTCGGGGGCCGCGCGAGGTGAGGACGACGTTGGGGGGCTTCACATCCCGGTGGACCAGCCCCGTGGCGTGCACGTCCTGGAGCGTGCGGGCCAGTGACCGCGCCAGCTCCCGCACGGCGGCGTCGTCGAGCGGTCCGAAGCGCCCGACGGCGTCGTCCAGCGTGGGGCCGGCCAGGAACTCCGTGGCGATCCACGGCCTGCCGCCCTCCAGTTCGGCGGCCAGCACGCGCGCCACGCCCTCGCTGGTCACCGCCTGCGCGGTCCGCGCCTCCCGGAGGAAACGCTCGGCCAGGTGCCCGTCGTGGGCGAGTTCCGGCAGCAGGACCTTCACCGCGGCGGGGCCTCCGGAGGCGTCCGCTCCGAAGTACACCTTGCCCATTCCGCCCTCGCCGAGGACGCCGTGGAGGCGGTAGGGGCCCAGGCGCAGCGGATCTCCCTGGCCGAGGGGTTTCACGTCGGTCGTCTCCTGGATCGGGAACGGAACGGAGCGGGGCGGTGTGGGGCGTCAGGCGAGCGGGAGGGCGACGGTCCGCTTCTCCTGGCGGACGTACAGCCGGCCGCCCTCGGCGTCGGCGGTCAGGACGAGGGGCTCGGTCTCGTACGTCCAGACGGCCTGCCGGGCGCGCAGGTCGATGGCGCGGAGGCCCTTGTCGTCGGCGCAGTACGCATACCGCTTCCCGATCGCCGGGGCCACGTCCCGGGTGTTCTTCCTGCCGGACAGCCCCTTCTCTTGCCAGTTCAGCGTGCCGGAGACGGCGTCCACGGCGATCAGCCCCCGGTCGGCCTCGGCGCAGTAGACGACTCCGTCGTGGACGACGGGCGCGCCGTACCGCCGTTCCTCGCCCGCGCTGTCGCCGACATCGCGCCCGGTCCCGAAGAGCCACTCCAGCTCGCCGTCGGACAGCCGGCGGGCGGTGAGGTGCTCGGCGCCCAGGTAGAGGTTCCGGGCGTCGGTGACCAGACGGGACGGTGGGGCGCCCTCGAACGTCTCGGAGACCTCCCACAGTTGGCGGCCGTGGGCCTTGTCGTACGCGGAGAGGCGGATGAACTTCGAGTCCCGCCTCGGGCTGCCGCACAGCACCAGCCGGGACCCCACGACGGTGCCGCACAGCGCGGGCGGGAGGCCTTCGGCCTGCGGCCCTTCCACCTGCCTGCGCCAGCGCTCCTTGCCCGAGTCCAGATCGGCCGCGACCAGGTACCAGCGCTTGCCGGAGGCGGTGCGGGCCACCAGGTACGCGATGCCGTCGGCCACGCACAGCAGCTGGTTGAACTGCTCCTTGCCGGCGAACGAGGAGAGTTCCACCAGGGGCTTGCCCAGTTCGCTGTTGGTCTGCGACACCTCGCACACCGCCGGCGACGCCGCTTTCTCCTTGTGGCCCCGCAGGGCGTACACCCGGGTGCCCTCGGTGGCCGACCGCCAGGGCTCGGCGACGTTCGCCTGCCAAGTGGTCTTGCCCGACTCGGCGTTGATGCCGCACAGCACGATCCCCGCGCGCATGGCCAGGTTCCGGCCCACCCTCATCACCTCGCCCCCGAAGTCCGGGCACCACATGGCGGCGCTCCACATCTGCGTCGGAGGCTTCAGCCGGTCGACGGCGTCCTTCTTCTTGGCGCCGCCCCCTTCGTCCCCGGAGCCGCCGAGCAGGGCCCAGCCCCCGCCGCCGAGGACGCCGCCGCCCAGGAGGGCGCCCCCGGCCACGTACAGCAGCCGCCGCCGCGAGACGCCCGGTGAGGGGGCGGCGGCCTCGGCCAGCGGCGCCTCGGCGGGCACCGGCGGCGGCAAGCGGTGCGGCGGCTCGCGCCACACCTCGTCGCTGCGCCGGGAGATCTCCCGCAGCACCGCGTCGGGCAGCAGGTCCGCGAAGCCGCCGCGGTCGACCGGGGCGCCCCCGGCACCGCCCAGCGCGGTACAGAGCTCGGTGGTGGACGGGCGGTGCGCGGGATCCTTGCCCAGGCAACGGACGAGCAGAGGCCGCAGCGACTCGGGAACCCCGCCGAGGTCCGGTTCGCCGAACCGCACGCGGTACAGCAGGTCGCCCGGGGCCCCGCCGCCGAACGGGCCCAGGCCGGTGGCGGCGAAGACCAGCACCCCGGCCAGGGCGAACACATCGCCCGCCGCCGCGTGTTCCAGACCCGCCGCCTGCTCGGGCGACATGAACGCCGGTGTTCCCACGGCACTGCCGACGCTCGTCAGATGTTCGTCGCCGAAGGCCCGGGCGATGCCGAAGTCGATGATCCGCGGGCCCTGCGCCGTCACCAGGATGTTGGACGGCTTCAGGTCGCGGTGCACCACCTCCGAACGGTGCAGCTGCTCCAGCCCGGTGGCGAGGGACGCGCCCAGGGCGCGCACGGCCGGCTCCGGCAGCGGCCCGCCCGCCTCGACGGCCGTGTCCAGCGGCGGGCCGAGGACGTACTCCGTGGCCAGCCACGGGACCGGTGCCTGGGGGTCGGCGTCGACGACCGCGGCACCGTGACCGGAGCCGATGACGCGTGCCGCGTCCGTCTCCAGCCGGAAGCGGGTGCGCAGCGTGGTGTCCGCGGCGAGACGGGTGTGCAGCGTCTTCACCGCGACCGTGCGCCCGCCCGTCGAACGGGCCAGGTAGACCGTGCCCATGCCGCCTCCGCCGAGGCGGGCGAGGATCCGGAACGGCCCGACGGTGTGCGGGTCGTCGTGCAGAAGTGGGGAGATCATGACATCAGTGCCCTTGCGTGGGGAGAGCGGTGGCGAGGACCTCCGCCGACTGACGGGACAACGCCTCGACGACACGGCCGGGCAGCGACACCGGTTCCGTGGCTCCGGTCAGCGCGCCGTACGCCGCACCCGGCAGCAACTCCGCCAGCACCCTTGCCGGTTCGGGCCGGCCCTCCGGGTCGCGCGAGCGGCACGCTGTGACGATGTCGCGCAGGCCGGCGGGGATCTCCTGCCGCTCGGGCACGGTGTGTCCGGTCGCCGCGTACGCCAGCACGGCACCCAGGGCGTAGACGTCGCCGGCCCGGTCCACCGGGCCGCCCGCCGCCAGTTCGGGAGCGAGACAGCCGGTATCCAGCCCGCTTTCCGGCGTGGGGGAGGCCCCTGCCACCGGGTTCGCGCGGGTCGCGCCGAAGCAGCTCAGGAGCGGTCCGCAGGCGGTCAGTAGCACGCCCGCCGGGCAGACGCCACCGTGCACGATGCCCAGGACATGGGCCGAGGCCAGGGCCTCGGCCAGTGTGCCGCCGAGCGTGCGGACCAGCGGTTCCGGCAGTGGACCGCCGTGCGCGGCCAGGACGGCCGGCAGCGGCAGCGCCGGCCGATAGGGGGAGGAGTACCAGGGGAAGGCCGGCGTCCCCCCGAGCCGGCCGACCGGCCAGAAACCGGGCTGGGTCAGCCGGGCCGCCTGCTGCGCCTCGGCCGCGCACCGCGCCGGATCCACGCCGGGGGGCGGCAGACACGCCAGTACGGTGTGCCCGCCGTCAGCACTGCGGGCCAGATAGCGGCGTTCGGGAACGCCCCGGCTTCCGTCGGCGTCGAGACGCGCCAACGACACAAATTCCCCGATCCGCGCAGGATCGTCCTGCCGCAGCCTTTCCACCCTGCTTCTCCCCCGTCAGGCTCGTGACGGACGTGAGCCTATATACGGCGGGGACACGGGCGGGAAGGGGGGACCGCATTCGGGGCGACGGACACCTACTGGCGCCCGTAGTGCGCGTTTTTTACCCGAATGGCGAGCCGGTGTACTGACGTCTCGGGTCCGCTGGGGTTACTGGACGGAAACCTCAGATCTCGCGAAAACCTTGCAGCTCCTCGTTGAACCGCTGATCGAGCGGTGCCAGGGTTTCGGAATTCGCTCCCAACCACACAGTGAAGAGCTGGAGGCCATATGGCTGTCCGTCGTGCCGCTGTCGCCGCCGCGTCTGCGGCTACGCTCAGTCTTTCCCTGCTGGCCACCTCCTGCAGCGTCAACGACGCCGCGTCCGCCGCCGAATCCAAGGCCCACCCGCCCGCGAAGAAGGCCGTGGCCACCGGTAGCGGCGGCGCGGTGTCCAGCGTCAATCCCTACGCCTCCCGGGCCGGGATCGAGGTGCTGCGCAAGGGAGGCAACGCCGTGGACGCGGCGGTGGCAACTGCCGCCGCGCTCGGCGTGGTCGAGCCGTACTCCGCGGGAGTGGGGGGCGGCGGCTACATGGTCTACTACGACGCCAAGGCCAAGAAGGTGCGCACCATCGACGGCCGGGAGACCGCGCCGCGCCGCATGCGCTCGGACTCCTTCCTCGATCCCGCGACCGGCAAGCCCCTCCCCTCCGAGGAGGCGATCAACTCGGGCCTGTCGGTCGGCGTCCCGGGGACGCCGGCGACGTGGGACAAGGCGCTCAAGGACTGGGGCACGCTCTCACTGGCGAAGGCCCTGCGCCCGGCCACCCGGGTCGCCCGCGACGGCTTCGTGGTCAACGACGAGTTCCGGGCGCAGACGGCCATGAACGAGAAGCGCTTCCGCGACTTCAAGTCCACCACCAAGCTCTTCCTGCCCAAGGGCAAACTCCCGGTGGTCGGTTCGCGCTTCCGCAATCCCGATCTCGCCCGGACCTATCGGCAGCTCGCCCGTGAAGGCGTCGACGCGCTCTACCACGGGCAGGTCGGGCGCGATGTGGTGCGGACCGTCCAGAAGCCGCCGATGGCTCCCGGTTCCGCGCACAAGGCCCGCCCCGGCCTGATGAAGGCGAAAGATCTCGCCGAATACAAGCCCGTACGCAGGGATCCGACCCGGACCACGTACCACGGGCTGGACGTCTACTCCATGGCACCGTCCTCGTCCGGCGGCACCACGGTGGGTGAGGCGCTGAACATCCTGGAGAACTTCCACCTCTCGAAGGCCGACAAGACCCAGGCGCTGCACCACTACCTGGAGGCCAGCCGGATCTCCTTCGCCGACCGCAACCGGTGGGTGGGTGACCCGAAGTTCTCGGATGTGCCCACCAAGCCGCTGCTCTCCAAGGAATTCGCCAAGGACCGGGCCTGTCTGATCCGTGCCGACAAGGCGCTGACCAGCCCGCTGGCGCCCGCCGACCCGCGCCACCCGGGCTCGGGCTGCGAGCGCAAGACCGGCAGCAAGCAGCCGCACGAAGGGCCCTCGACCACTCACCTGGTGACCGCGGACCGCTGGGGCAATGTCGTCTCCTACACCCTGACGATCGAGCAGACCGGTGGCTCGGCCATCACCGTGCCCGGACGCGGATTCCTGCTCAACAACGAGCTGACGGACTTCGATTTCGCCCCCCTCACCAAGGGGACACCGGACCCGAACCTGCCGGGCCCCGGCAAGCGCCCGCGCAGCAGCATGTCTCCCACGATCGTCCTGCGGGACGGCAAGCCGATGATCGCGGTCGGTTCGCCGGGCGGCGCCACGATCATCACCACCGTGCTGCAGACCCTGGTCAACCGTCTGGATCTCGGCATGCCGCTCCCCGCGGCGGTCGCCGCACCACGTCTCTCCCAGCGGAACCAGACCGCCACGGAGGCCGAACCGGCCTTCCTCGCCTCTCCCGAACGGAAGAAACTGGACGCCATGGGCCACCGGTTCGTCCTCGCCCCGAAGGCCTTCACTCCGTCACCGGAGATCGGGGCGGTGGCCGCCCTGGAGTTCCTGCCGCACGGCAAGGTCTCGGCGGTGGCCGAACCCAGGCGCCGCGGCGGCGGATCGGCCATGGTGCTCAACGAATCCCGCTGAGGCCGGCCTGTGGAGCCCACTCTGTGAAGTCGGCCTCTAAAGCAGGCCCTCTGAAGCAGGCCCCCTAAAGCAGGTCCAATGAAGTGGGGCCTGTGAAGTTGGCCCCGTGACGACCGATCCCCCTCCAGGGCGCGCCCGGAGGGGGATCGGTCGTCACGGGGGCAGGTGGAGACCTCACCCGGCGGCCGGTGCGACGGAGTGGGTGTGCGAGCGTGCGGGAGTGCGGGCGTGCTCCGGCGCCTTCGGACCAGCCCTTCCTTCGCCGTTCGTACCAGCCCTTCCCTCGCCGTTCGTGGCCGTTCTCCGGAAGCGCCATGTGGGTCGTATACGGTGCGCCGGGTTCGGTGTCTGTAGTGCGGCTGGTGGAGAGTGCGATGGCTGGATCGGTGGGATCAGTGGGCCCGGGGGAGCTGCAACGGCGGCTGGGAGTGACCGACGCTGTGGTGGTCGGCCTGGGGGCGATGATCGGCGCGGGGATCTTCGCGGCCCTCGCCCCTGCCGCCGCCGCGGCGGGCTCCGGACTGCTGGTGGGTCTGGCGCTCGCGGCGGTGGTCGCCTTCTGCAACGCCACCTCCTCGGCCCGGCTCGCTGCCCGGTACCCGGCCTCCGGCGGCACCTACGTCTACGGCCGCGAACGGCTCGGGGACTTCTGGGGGTACCTGGCGGGCTGGGGATTCATCGTCGGCAAATCCGCCTCGTGCGCCGCGATGGCCCTGACCGTCGGCTCGTACGTCTGGCCCGGCCAGGCTCATGCGGTCGCCGTCGCGGCGGTGGTGGCGCTGACCGCCGTGAACTACGCCGGCGTGCAGAAGTCCGCCTGGCTCACCCGGACGATCGTGGCCGTCGTCCTCGCCGTCCTCACCGCCGTGGTGTGCACCGCCCTCACCTCCGGCCAAGCGGACACCGTAAGGCTGGACATTGGTGACGACACCTCGTTCACCGGCGTGCTCCAGGCAGCGGGCCTGCTGTTCTTCGCCTTCGCCGGATACGCACGCATCGCCACCCTCGGCGAGGAGGTCCGGGACCCCGGCCGGACCATTCCCCGCGCCATCCCGCTCGCTCTGGGGATCACACTGGTCGCCTACGCGGCCGTCGCCGTCGCCGCCCTGGTGGTTCTGGGCCCGCGGCAGTTGGCGGAGGCGACGGCGCCGCTGTCGGACGCCGTCCGGGCCGCCGGCGCCGATTGGCTGGCACCGGTCGTACGCGCCGGCGCCGCCCTCGCCGCCCTCGGCTCTCTTCTCGCGCTGATCCTAGGCGTCTCCCGCACCACCCTGGCCATGGCCCGCGACCGGCATCTGCCGCACGTCCTGGCGGCGGTGCATCCGAAGTTCAAGGTGCCTCATCGCGCGGAGCTCGTCGTCGGCGCCGCCGTGGCCGCGCTTGCGGCGACGGCGGATGTGCGCGGGGCGATCGGGTTCTCCTCCTTCGGCGTGCTGGCTTACTACGCCATCGCCAACGCCTCCGCCTGGACACTGGCGCCCGCCGAAGGCGGCCCGCCGCGGATCATCCCGGTGACCGGACTGGTCGGCTGCCTCGTCCTGGCGTTCTCCCTGCCGCTGACCTCAGTGCTCTCGGGCGCCGCGGTCCTGGTATGCGGTGCCGCCGCGTACGGGGTGCGGCGCACGCTCTCCCCCCGCAGGACACCGTAGGCGGGTGCTCCTATGCCGCCGCTCCTACGTCGCAGTCCTCGGCGGGGAAGTCCACGAAGGCCCGTCTGCGGAGGCCGGTTGAGACCGGCGACGAGGCGAAGGGAACGGGGGCGGGCCGGGGGCGGGGCGGGGGCGGGCCATGGCGGACCGGCCCGGCCGGCGACGTCGTCGTCGTGGTCAGCAACGGCCCGCCCCGCACCCTCTCGTCGGACCGGATCAGAAAGGCTTGGTCGGCAGGTACTTGCCGTCCAAGGTGATCACCGCACGGTCGCCGCCCTCGGGGTCGGCCACCTTCTGCACATCCAGTTTGAAGTTGATCGCGCTGATGATGCCGTCGCCGAACTGCTCGTGGACCAGGGCCTTGAGGGTGGTGCCGTAGACCTGGAGCATTTCGTAAAAGCGGTAGATGGTCGGGTCGGTAGGGATGCCGCCGTCGATGGAGCCGCGGGTCGGGATGGTCTGCAGCAGCGTCGCGGCGTTGTCGTCCAGCCCGAGGAGCTCGGCGACGGCCCCGGCGGCGGCCTCGGGCAGGGGGTGCTGGCCGAGCACGGCGGCGGTGACGAAGGCGGTCGACAGTCCGGCGGCGTCAGCGATCTGCTGCCAGGACAGGTCCTTGCGCACCTTCGCCTCGACGGCGGTGACGGCTAGGGCCTGGCGGGCGGCGGGGTCGAACTGGGCGTGGATCATACGAGGTGTTCCCTTCGGTGTGCGGTGTGCGGTGTGCGGTGTGCGGTGTGCGGTGTGTGCCGTTCGCCGGGCAGGGGAGAACGGAGGGATCTGGGGTGGTGGCCCCGGACGGTGGAGCCGGGGCGGTGGTTCCGGAACTCGGGTCCCGGGTGTCGAACGGTGGCCCGGGGACGAGGCGATGGGGCGTGCTCAGGCCGCGGGGGCGGCCGGGCTGCCGACGGGGGCGAGTTCTTCGACGGCGCCGGTGGGGATGTCGTAGACCCAGCCGTGCAGCGTGAGCCGGTTCGCGGCGCGGGCCACCGAGGGGTGGGTGGCGAGGTTCGCCAGCTGGGCGAGCACGTTGTGGCGCACCAGGGCGTCCACGGTCGGTGCGCTGCCCGCACCTGCGGCGGCGCGTGCCCGGGAGGCATCCGCGTGGCGGAGCCAGTCGGCGATCGCCGGCGTGGACGTGAGGTCATGGCTCTCGGCGAGGGCGGTCATGGCGCCGCAGGCGGAGTGCCCGCACACGACGATGTCGGACACGCCCAGCACGGCGACGGCGTACTCGATGCCGGCCGCCACTCCGTCCGGGCCGGGGGCGTAGGGCGGAACCAGGTTGCCGGCGGTGCGGATGACGAACAGCTCACCCGGCTCGCTGCCGGTGATCAGTTCCGGCACCACGCGGGCGTCGGAGCAGCTGATGAACAGCGTGTCCGGCCGGTGACTGGCGGCCAGGCCGGCGAAGAGCTCCGCTTTGGCCGGGAAGACGTGCTGCTGGAAACGCTTCACGCCCGCTGCGAGATGGTGCATGGGTCACTCCCTTCGGTGCGTCGGCCCGGTGTGGCTGACGAGATCCACCCTGCATGGGCTGCATCTATAGAGTCCAAGACTTGCTACCGATGATTCCTATTGCTGACATCTATAGTTGTCCCATGTCGTCCCTGGAGCTGCGTCATCTGCGCTATCTGCTCGCCGTCGCCGACCACGGCAACTTCACCCGTGCCGCCGAGGCCCTGCACATCTCCCAGCCCACCCTTTCCCAGCAGATCAAGCAGCTGGAGCGCACCGTGGGCGCCCAGCTCCTGGACCGCACCGGACGTACCGTGCGACTCACCGACGCGGGGGAGACGTATGTGCACCACGCCCGCCGCGCCCTGCGGGAGCTGGCGGCGGCCGAGCGTGCCGTCCTGGACGTGGCCGACCTCTCCCGCGGCCACCTGCGCCTGGCCCTCACCCCCACCTTCACCGCCTACCTCATCGGGCCCCTGGTGGCGGAACTCCACTCCTGCCATCCCCACATCACCCTGAACGTCCGGGAGATGCCGCAGGATCACATCGAATCCGGTCTGCTGGCCGACGAAATCGACCTGGGCATCGCCTTCCACGGCCCCCACCTGCCCGGCATCACCGCGACCGCCCTCTTCACCGAAACCCTCAGCCTCGTCACCGGCGCCCGCCGGCCCGACAGCCGCGAGGAACCGCTGCCCGTCGAGCGCCAGACGGACGGCGGTACGGAACCACTGTCCGTACGTGACCTGACGGGCCACCAACTTGCCCTGCTCAGCGGCGACTTCGCCACCCGCTCCCATATCGACGCCTATTTCGCCGCCCATCAGGTGCAGCCGCGCATCGCGGTGGAGGCCAACTCCCTTCAGGCGTTGACCGAATTCGTCCAGCGCACCGGGCTGGCCACCGTCTTGCCGGACGCCATCGCCGACGACCACCCCCACCTCGAAACGGTCCCCCTGGAGCCGGCCCTGCCGCCCCGCACCGTCACTCTGCTACGCAGGGAAAACGCCTACCAAAGCGCCGCCAGCCGCGCCTTCACGATCCTCACCCAGCAACTCGTCCGCACTCGCGGCTATACCCCCGCCTGAGGAATCGCCGTCTGAGGAACCGCCGCTTGCGTAAGGGCCGCCCCGCGGAATCGCTCCCCACCTCACCGGATAGACCTGCTTCCGAGTGGGGAGCTAAAAGGCGGCATACAGCTGGACCAGGACACAGCTGGACCAGGGGAGGGGCTGGAAGGCGGGGGGAGGTGCTGCTGGTGGCGTGAGCAGTGGCGGTTGCCATGGTCGTCGTCACGGGCCTGCTACGCGTCAGGCGACGCGAAGCGCAGGGATCCCTCGGCCCCCACCGCGAGCTCCACCCGGACCACGACTGACAGGAGCACCGCCGTGCGGAACCCCCAGCCACTCCTCCATGCCTGGCAGCTCGACGACCGGGAATACCGGCGCCAGGAGGAGCGCCGCGGCCGCCGCTTCGCCTACACGAGCTTCGATCCCACCCGCACGGCGCTGGTCGTGGTCGACATGGTGCCGTTCTTCGTCGACGCCAACCCCTACGCCCGTGGCATCGTCCCGAACATCCAGCACCTCGCCGACCGCCTTCGCACCGCCGGCGGAACCGTCGCCTGGATCCTGCCGGCCCGCACCGAACGCACCCCGGTCGGCGACGAGTTCCACGGCTCCGAAGCGGCCGAGATGTTCCGCAACTCCGGCGGCACCGGCCCGCTCCCCGGCCGGCTGTGGCACGGCTTCACCCTCGGCGCCGACGACATGCTCGTCGAGAAGTCCGCGCCCAGCGCCTTCTTCCCGGGCCGCTGCCCGCTCCCCGAACGCCTGCAGGAGCGCGGGATCGACACCGTCCTGATCACCGGCACGGTCACCAACGTGTGCTGCGAGTCCTCAGCCCGCGACGCCTGCACGCTCGGCTACCGGGTCGTCATGATCGCGGATGCCAACGCCACCGGCCGCGACTGCGACCACAACGCCACCCTGCGCACCATCTACCGGTCCTTCGGCGACGTACGGCCCACAGCGGACGTACTGGCCATGATTGAGGAACAGACACCAGCGTGAGGCACCTGCGACGCAGCCCCAACTTCTCTGGTACTTCTCTGGTACTTCTCTGATCGGCGCACAGCTTGTGGCTGTGGCCGGCGGCGGAACCTTGATGATGTACGCGTCCGCCCGGGTCGACTCGGCTCAGAGCGCCCTTGTCATGAACGTACTGTTCGGGTCGGGCCGATAGTCCGCGAAGGGGTCGCAGTAATGGAACCCGAACTTCTCGTACAGCCTTCGGGCGGGCAGGAAGAATTCAGCGGCGCCGGTCTCCAAGCTCAGCCGTGCGAACCCCATGCGTTGAGCCTCGGCAATGATGTGCTCCAGCAGCTGTGAGGCGATTCCACTCCTCTGCCGTGTCGGCCTGGTACGCATCGACTTCAGCTCCGCGTGGCCCCCGTCCAGTCTCTTGATCGCGCCGCAGCCCACCAGAGCGCCATCGTCCGAGGCCGACCAGAACGTTATGTCGGGCTTCCGAAGGCTGTCGAGGTCCAGGGCGTGCTTGCTCTCCAACGGCGTAAGGGACCGCATTTGCTGGACGTGTTCGTCGAGAAACCTGGCGATCTCCGGACCGGATAGGTCGTCCACCACGATCTTCAACGTGCTCACCTTTCTCCGACTCCCGTTCTTGCGGGGTGCCGGTCAGTCGGCTGTCGGCTCTCGGCTTTTGGATCGCGGCTGTCGGATGTGCGTGCTGATGGGCTGACGTGCTGCGCAACGACACTATGTTGATCTTGACGGCCAAACCAGAGCTTTGGCTCGTCGCGGTGGGCAACACCGGCGTAGGCCTTGACGATGCCGCCAGGCACACCGTCGCGTTCCGGACGGCCGCCGAACGACGGTCCTGAGGTCCGGTGCAGGGGCACTGGCCCATCACCACCACGCGCTGGGCAACGGCCGGCCACGGGCCGATGCCGGGGTCGAGTTGGAATCGTCCAGCCGGACTGGCGCACGGTCAGAGTGCAAAACCAGCACCTGTTCAGCGGCTTCGCGAGTTTCCGGGGTGGTTGAGGGCGAGTGCAAAGGAGTGTTGTACGGCGTGCCGCCTTGCCAGCCTTGGCTCAAGGACCGCGTCGGCGTCATAGGCAGGGCCGAGGGCTGATTGCTTAGCCCACCTGGCCTCATGGGGTGGCGGGGCGGGCAGCGACTCCGCTCTGACGTGCTTCCATCTCGTCATGGAGGTGCTCACGTGATGGCAGCAGACTCACAGCAAGACAGCTATCCGCATACGGGTGCGCCGCGGCGGCGTGTACTGGCCGCGGCTGCCCTGACTCCGATGCTGGCCGGTGCCGCAGCCCCCGCTCGTGCCCTGTCCACCAGGGCGGACGAGGCGAAGAGCCGCAGGCTGGTCGAGCCGGTCCGCACTGCCTTGTCGGACTGGGAGGAGGTGGCCAACGCGCTCGGGCGAAAAGGCGATATGAAGCGCAACTTGATGTATCACACTGCGCTTCCGCGCCATGACCTGCGGGTGCGCTCCCACCGCATCGGCGTCAAACCGGCACTCGCTCTCGGCTCGCATTTCTCCTTCGTCCGGTACACCGACAAGAGCACGCTGTTGATGGGTGACGTGGTGGTCACCGAGCAGGAAATGCAGCCGTTCATCGACGTCCTGCACAAGCACAAGATCGGGCAGACCGCGATCCACAAGCATCTGCTCTCCCAGACTCCCGACATCTGGTGGATCCACGTCCATGCACACGGTCATCACCCGGTGGCCCTGGCGCGCGGCCTGCGCGCGGCGTTCGACCGCACCGGCACCCCGCCCCCGCGGCCGCCGTCCCGGCGGAAGTCCGTCGACCTGGACACCGCCGGCATCGATGCCGCACTGGGCGTCAAAGGATCCGTCGACGACGGCATCTACAAGTCCATCTTCGTCCGCCGTGAGACCATCACCGATGGTCACCTGGTACTGCCTGCGGGCCTGGGATCGACCAGCGCGTTCAACTTCCAGCCGCTGGGCGACGGCCGGGCCGCGATCAGCGGCGACTGCGCCATGATCGCCAGCGAGGTGCAAGACGTCCTGGTGGCGCTGCGGTGTGCCGGGGCCGAGCTCGTCGAACTGCACAACCACGGCTTGACGGACGAACCTCGCCTGTTTTTCGTCCACTTCTGGGCCGTGGGTGACGGCGTCAGACTCGCCCGAGCCCTGCGCCCCGCGGTGGACGCCACCAACGTCGTACCGGTCGGCTGACCCCGCGCGGGCAGCGGGGCCGCCCCCGTGGACCATCTCAGTGCTCCCCCTCGGCACGCCTCACCGACAGGTCCACCCTCAGCGCCCGCCCTCTTCCCAGAGGGCCTGCCGATGCCCGATGCCGCGCTTTGCCTCAAGAGTCTGGCGCCATCTCCTCGGCCAGTTCGTACTCTTCTTCCAGCGCTTCGGTGACCTTCTCCCACAAGGTGGACTCCACGAGCGGGTCCAGCTTTCCGATCGCCGTGCGGAACTCCGCCAGCGCGCTCAGCGGCTCCGGCCCCTCGAAGCGCTGAGCGAACTGCGCGGCCAGTCCCAGGGCGCCCGCCAGCGTCTGGAGGGAGGAGTGTGCCTCGCCCGCATAGCCCGCCGCGTGGTCCCAGCCGTTGGGGTCGTACAGATCGACGCATCCCACCTCGCCGTCCACCATCAGGGAGAACTCCTGGCACTGGCCGAACTCGAACGCGTACTTCGTGGGCGGTGAGTCGTCGTCCGGGGTCCGTTCGCCGAACAGTTCGTCCGGATCTTCCGCCCACGGGCCCTCGGTCTTCAGTCTGCTCGAGTCGAAGTCGACGAATTCGAGAAACCCGTCGATCCGTACCGAGGGGAAGCCGACCGTGGTGAGGAACTTCCGTGTCCCCTCGTGCTCCAGCCGTTCGGGCAGATCCGCCTCTGCAGGACGCCACAGCGACCCCACTCCGAAACAGGACTCCAGCCACTCCGCCGTGGGGTTCTGGGCCGCCGCCATCAACTCATCCATGCTCACGTGGTCTCCCTGACCGTTCTGCTGATGTGTGACACCCACAGTGAACCTCAGGGCACTGACAGCCGGGCCTGACGGGCCCCTCCTCACCGTCCGCCCAATGTGCAACGTCTTGGGTGACCTGACTACCGGACGGATTAAGGCGGTCAGCTCATACGGACCGGCGCCGCTCCCTCGGGCCGCAGCGCGATGACCAGCTGCCGATTCAACGGCGTCAGGCGCTGGGCGAGAGGCTGGTCTGCAGGCGCCAGATCACGTCAATGCCCGTCTCACTCGGGGCCACAGGCCCTTCCGGCACCTGCACGCGCTCCATCTCGGTGAAACCCAAGCGCCGGGCGATGGCTCCGCTGGCGGGGTTGGCCTCGTCGTGATGGATCTCGATGCGGTCGATGCCCGGCATCCGGCGGCCCGCTTCCACCAGGGCGGCAGACGAAGCCACATCAGATCGACAATGAAATTTCCAGTGTGCAAGGCAATTGCCAGTGGTCAAAGAGCCAGCCCCGCTACCTCGCTACCTCCGTCTTGCGTGGCCGGCGACGCTGCCGTCAGCATGTCTCGTGGCAACCACTGGCGCCGGACGGCTGAATCAGAGCGCGTGACTCAGCCGGTGGACGCTTCCGCGTCGCGCAGACCTACGCAGTCCAGCGCCCAGAAGGTGTCGGAGTAGACGAGGGTGCCCGTCATCCAGGGTTCGTGTGCAGCGAGCCGGGCAACTTGGAATGCCGGAGGCGGGATGCGCAGCGACGGTGAGCGGAAGCCG
This sequence comes from Streptomyces sp. G7(2002), assembly GCF_028870195.1. Classification (NCBI taxonomy): domain Bacteria; kingdom Bacillati; phylum Actinomycetota; class Actinomycetes; order Kitasatosporales; family Streptomycetaceae; genus Streptomyces; species Streptomyces sp. G7(2002). The sequence goes on along the minus strand of NZ_CP102609.1, from coordinate 305,882 downwards.
ATCGTGTCGGCGCGTTCGAAGCCGCGCTTTGCGTAGTAGCGCGGCGAGCCTTCGAGGAAGACCAGTGGTGCGTGCTGGGCATCGGCCGCTGCGAGGGCGTGCTCGATGAGTCGGGTGCCGATGCCCTGGTTCTGGAATTGCGGGAGCACTCCCAGCGGCGACAGGACCAGGACGTCCACGATCCGGCGCGGGGCGTCGAGCCGGCCGGCGCTCAGCAGGACGTGTCCCACCACCTGTCCCTCGACCGTGGCGACGAACGACATCGGCGCCAGGGACGCTTCCGCGCGGCGAAGGGCGTCCGCGAGAGCCGGCACATGCTCATCGCCCTCGAACGCGGCCAGGTGCAGCGCGCGTACCACCGGATGGTCGTCACGGTGCTCCCGCCGGATCAACGCTTCCGCGCTACGTGGAACTGCTCCGGTGTCATCTGTGGTCACGGCCGCGAGAGTAGAGGGCATCACACCATCCATGCCATCCAATTCCGGACCGCGGATCCGCACTTGCTCAGGCGGCGGCCGCGACCGGCTGGAGCGTTGGCGCAACGGCACCCGGCCACCTCGATCGCCCGATTCGCCTCGTGAAATCCGCGAAGCCCGCTCCCCATTCGTTGCATGCATTCGACGTGCTGCGGTGGCCGGCGCGAAACCCGATGGGTAGCCAGACCCGATGAGGTAGCCGGACCCTTGGCGGCACGAGTGGCTGAAGCCTTCGCCCGTGCCGCGCAGCGACCGGCCGCGGATCCGCCCCACGTCGCTCCGGAGTGTCCAGTTCGGAGGCCTCGCAGGGCGGATCCGCGTGCCTTCAGTTGCCCGGTGCTGGGGGCAGTTGACGGGAGTTGGTGGCCAGTGTGCGGATTTCGGTGGCGACGGTGCCCCATGCGCATTCGGGGAGTTCGTGGCCGACTTGCGGCAGGAGGACCAGGCGCGAGTTGTGGATCCGGGAGGCGATTGCCTTGCCTGCGCTGGGCTTGATGAGCGGGTCGTCCTCCCCGTGGAGGACGAGCGTGGGCCGGGTGACGGCGCTGATCGGTGGGCCGTGCCATTGGGCACCGATCTGGCGGCTCTGTGCCTGCTGGTCGTGGATGCCGCGGTCGGCGTTGCGCTCGGCCGCTTCCCGGGCGGCCGGCTCGTCGAAGGGGCGGCGGGGTGAGGCGAGGAGGCGGGAGACGGCAACGCCGGCCGCGACGGCCCCCTCGGGGGTGTCGGGGAACCTCAGGCGGGCGAACTTCGCCAGGGTCCTCATCCGTATGTACCGCATGGCCCGCAGTCCCGAGGTGTCACCGGGGACGGCGGCCATGGAGGTGAGGCTTCGGACGCGGCCCGGGTGCCGCAGCGCCACGCGTTGTGCGACGGCTCCACCGAGGGAGACGCCCAGCAGGTGTGCCGACCGCCACCCCAGCGCGTCCATGACGGCGACGGCATCATCTGCCATGTCCTCCGCCGTGTATGCCTCTTCACGCTTGGCGAAGAGTGCGGAGATGGGGTTGCGGGTGGGGGTGGCCGGCAGGTGGGTCGACTCGCCGCCGTCGCGCTGGTCGTACCGGGCCACGGCGAAGCCCTGCGCGGCCAGAATCCGGCACAGCCCGTCCGGAAACCACAGCCGGTTGGCGCCCAGCCCCGTGGCCAGCAGAAGCGGCTCACCGTCGGCCCCTTCGGCCAGCGCGTCGAAGGCCAGCCGCACCGCGCCGTTTTCAGCCCAGCGGACCGGGCCCCACAGGTGTTTCCGGGTTGGGGACACGAGAACCTCCCATAACTGTGACCAATAAACTGTGACCGGTAACTGCGACCGCTGTTCGCAGTTTAGAGTAGTGGAACGTCAGAGGACGGAGGAGGCGGGTGGACGAGTGGCACAGGAACCTGTGACGGTCTGGGCGCGGGCCGGACGCGGTGCCCGCGGTCCCGTGGCTGTCCACAGCCACGCAGAGCTGACCGCTGTCGCCGTCGAGCTCGCTGATCAGGGCGGACTGTCGGCGGTGTCCATGCGCCAGGTGGCCAAGGAGCTGGGAACCGGCCAGGCATCCCTTTACCGCTACGTCTCCGGCCGTGACGACCTGCTCGACCTGATGACGGACGCGGTGACGGGGGAGATCGACCTCGACGTCCCGCTCCACGGCGATCCCGTGGAGGACTTGGTCGCCCTGGCGGCCCGGGCCAAGGCCGTCCATCTGCGGCACCCCTGGCTGTCCGACGTCCCGCCGGAACCTCTGCGGCTGGGGCCGAGGGGCATGGACTTCCTGGAATACGCGCTGCGGGCGATGGCGCCCGTCCGGCTGCCCGGACGGACCAAGATGGAAATCGTCGCCCTGATGAGCGCCTTGGTCGCGCAGTTCGCCCGGACAGAAACCCAGGTCGGCCGCGCAACCACCGACCGCCAGGCGGCGCAGGCCGCCTACCTGACCCAGATGGCCTCCCACGGAGATCATCCACATGTCGCGGCCGCCATGGCCGATCACACGGGAGCGGACCCGGCAGAAGATCCCCAGCCGCTGTTCGAGCGGACCATGCACCGGGTGCTCACCGGGCTCGTGCTCGTCGACATCCCTGCGGCCGAGGCCGACGAGGAGAGTGAAACGTAGGCTGGAGGGGTGAGGCTTGGCGGCGCCGCCGCTACGTGGCGGTTGTGGCTGGTCTCGGCCGAAGAGGGCCGGCCGCTCAGCCCCGCATGCGCCAGGACGCCGGGCACCCTGCGGTCCCGGCCCCTGCGCTCCCGGTCCCGGCCCTCGCGCTCTCGGTCCCGCCCGCGCAGGCACTGAGTGTCACACGCAGCCGTGCCGGACCTGTGCTGCGGAGCCACAAGGCACCGGGCCTGGGACGGTCGCCCGGGCGAGGAATGCGACGCGCGCACCCGGCCTGAGAGGCACGAGCGGCAGCAGCGGGCTCTGGAGGATGCCGATGCCGCTGCCGCGGAAGAGACCGAGCACAGGCGAGCAGGTCGGTGCTACAGCCCTTCCTGAAGCTGCTCTGCCCCGGATAACCAATCGCGATGTCGGCTGTTTGGCTGCGGCGGAGGTGTCGACGCGGACAGTTCCGTCGTCGCGGGCGTGCAGGGAGGCATCATGGTCTGATGAGGGTGTTGCCGGTGTGGTCACGGGTACGCCGTTGGGTTCCGGCCGTGGTGATCGCTCTTGCGGCGTTGGTGGATCTGCTGACGCCTACCTCGGTGTCATCAGCTCCTCTCTTGGCCGTGGCGCCCGTGACGGCGGTTTCGCTGTTCGGCCCGGTGGGGATCGTCGGTGTCGGCCTTACGGCCATGGCGGTGCAGGCGGGTCTGGCGTTCGTCGCCGGATCGTACGACTGGCAGGGCGACGCGGCGGTTCAGATCACGCTGGCGTCCGTCACCGCGCTGGCGGTCGGATTGAACCGGTCCCTGCGCATGCAGCACGCGAGCGCGAGCCGGGCACGCTACGCCGCGGAGGTGGCCCAGCGGGCCGTGCTGCCCAGCCCTCCGAGCCGGCTGGGGGACCTGCGGATCGCCGCCCGCTATGTGCCGGCCGAAGACATGGCGCTGATCGGCGGTGATCTCTACGTGATGCAGGAGACTCCGTTCGGGGTGCGCGCCATGGTCGGCGACGTGCGGGGCAAGGGACTCTCCGCCGTTACGGCGGTCAGCGTCGACATCGGGGTCTTCCGCTACGCCGCCGACCACGAACCTGACCTGCCTGCCCTGGTGGGGTGCATGGAAGAGGCCCTGTGGCGCGAAAGCCAGCGCCGGGAGGGCCTGGACGCGACGGAGGGGTTCACCACTGCCCTGATCGTTCAGTTCGCCGACGATCTGAGCCAGGTCCATATCGTCAACCGCGGCCATCCCGCCCCTGTGCTGCTGCATGCGGACGGCCGGGCGCGCGTGCTGGAGCCGGAGGAGGCGGCGCCGCCCTTGGGCATCACCGGCCTGGGGGACTGGTCATCACCGGTGGAGACGTACCCGTTCCCGCCCGGGGCGATGCTGCTCTGCTTCACCGACGGTGTCACCGAGGCGCGCGATCCTGCCGGCGTCTTCTATGACCCCGCGGACCGGGTTCCGCACATGGTGCAGTCCTACCTCCGCCAGACCAGCCATTTCCCGGACCCTTCGACGGTCCTCGACCTCCTGGCCCGCGACGTCAGCCGCCACAGCGGCGGTGCACCCCAGGACGATCAGGCCCTCCTCGCGCTGCACCGGCCGCTGCCACAACAGGACCTCCTCGCCCGGCCTGGTTAACGGCCGGCCACCGGCGGCCGGGCGCACCGCCCGCTCGGCTGTGCAGGCCTCCGACCACTGCCTCCTGGGCCCGCCGCCGAGCGAAGAGGCTCAGAGATCAGGCGGCGGCAGTGCGTCGGAATGGAGCTACGGGCAAATGACGCAGGGCCCCTGCCTCATACGAGACAGGGGCCCTTGCGTGTGGAGCGCCCGGCAGGCCTTGCACCTGCATTTCCCGCCGGCTGGCGGGCGTCTTTCCTTGGACCACAGACGCGCGACTCCGTGTGCTGCGCTGGAGTTGCATCATGATCATACAGGGTTTGGGGGACCGCAGCGCCGCATCGGGTGGGTCAGGCCATCACGGCTTTCCCGGCCCGGGTTTCCGACCGGTCGCCCTGGTTGGTGAGGGAGTCACAAGCAAGATCAACGCCCCCCTCGCCGCACGCAAGATCTCTATGCTGACGACATGTTGGATATACCTCTTTCAGCGCTCGAAGTCGCAATGGTCCAGACGGGCGCCCGAGCCGTGGATACGCTGCGCGACACCGCGGCCTTCGCCCAGGGAGTGGAACGGCTGGGCTACCACCGGATCTGGTACGCCGAGCATCACCATTCGCCCGCCATCGGCGCGTTCCCACCAGTGGTGTTGACCGCGCACGCTGCCGCTTCGACGTCGGCCATCCGTCTTGGTTCGGGCGGAGTGCTGGCGCCCAACCATGCACCGATCACGCTGGCGGAGCAGTTCGGAACGCTGGCTGCCTTGCACCCGGACCGCATCGATCTGGGCATCGGCCGCGGCCCGGGCACCTTCGACGAGGCCATCGCACGGGCACTGCGCCGCGGTGCCGGACCGACGACGGATGCGGAGTACGAGGGCGACGTGGCCGCGATCCTGTCTTTTCTGGTCGACGAAGTCGCACTCGGTCCGCTGCCGGAGCCGTGGCTGCTGGCCTCCAGCACCGCAGGTGCCGCTCTCGCCGCGCGGCTGGGCCTGCCGATCGCCGTCGCACACCACATCCGGCCGGACAACACCCAAGCCGTGCTGGAGTGTTACCGGGCGGCGTTCACCCCATCGCGTTGGTGCGAGCGGCCCCGGGTGCTGGTGTGCGTGGAGACGGTATGTGCCGAGACGGACGAAGAAGCCGCGTGGCGCATCGGACCGATGGACGTCATCAAAGCCGGGCTCCTCAAGGGCCTCAGCGAGATCCCCTTCCCCACACCCGCGGACGCGGCCGCCCACTCCTTCACGGAGCAGGAGCGACAGGCGCTGGCCGGCTTCCGTGCACAGCAAGCCGTCGGGACACCCGAGACCGTCATGCATCGGCTCACACAACTGGCCGGTGAGACCGGAGCGGACGAACTGATGCTGACCACGCCCGTCTACGACCTCGGCGACCGCATTCGCTCCTACGAACTCATCAAGAAGTATGCCGAGGCCACGGCAGCACCGTAGGAACCACGTTGGGACGGTGTCGGTGCCCTCTCCCGCCGGGTGATCCGCAGCCACCATTGGCTACATCTCCCGGCGGGAGAGGGCACGCCGGGAGTCAGAGCTTGGCTCATAGGGCCGTCTGGTTTCGAAATGCGTAATTAAGGCTCAAGGGACGCTGAGTAGGCCGCTGGTGCGGCCGGTCCTGGCCGGCAGTGTGCAGAGGGACGCACTGAGATTGTGGGGCGGTTGGTCAGGGCGTGGTCTGCTCGCATCCGCATCCTGGGGCGGGGCCAACCTGGACATGGCTCTGAGCGCACCCGGACGACCGGGAGTTCGCGGAGCTGCCAAGGAAGCGGCCGGCACGCCCGCAACGCGTACCGCCGGCCTGAGCCATACATGCAGCAGGAGAGCCTGAATTCGCACGCCTGCCCGATGAGGGATCGCCTAAGGTTTGCGGCATGACGCTGCAACTTGTTCAGGTGAACTTCAAGGCCCGGGACGACTCGGCGCTCGGCCGGTTCTGGGCGGAGGCGCTCGGCTGGGGTGTTTCCAGCGAAGGGCCCGGCGTCACCAACCTGGAACCCGCGGGCTTCGACTGGCCGGACCCGGCCGCCGTCTGCATCGATCTCGTCCGCGTCCCGGACCCGGAGACGGTGAAGTGCCGTGTGCACATCGAGCTCGCCACCACCTCCGACGCCCATCAGGCGGAGTTGGTCGCACGTCTGAAGGAGCTCGGGGCGACGCCCGCCGATGTGGGCCAGGGCGATGTGCCGTGGACGGTGATGGCCGACCCGGAAGGCAACGTGTTCAGCGTCCTGGAGCCCCGGGAGCTCTACCGGGACACCGGGCCGATAGCCGCCGTGGTCGTCGACTGCGCCGACCCACGGGCCATGGTCCGGTTCTGGGGCGAGGCGATCGACTGGACCGTCCACGAACTGACCGACGACCGCGCCCTGCTGCGCTCCGTCAAGGGCGTCGGGCCGTACCTGGAGTTCCGCCGAACGCCCGACGACGAGGTCGTATGGAACCGCATCCATCTCGACGTGATGTCCGACCCCGTCGAGGATCAGGCGAAGGAGGTCGCCCGGCTCGAAGGCCTCGGCGCGATACGGGCCGACGTGGGTCAGGGAGACGTCTCCTGGGTCGTCCTGGCCGACCCGGCGGGCAACGAGTTCTGCGTCCTCGGCCGGGGCTGACGCGGAACTCCGTCCGTGCCCTCGTGGCGGTGCGGGAGTGCGCGGCGCCGAGCCGCGCCCTCCCAGGCCGCCCACTCACGACAGCCTGCCCCACGCATACCGCAGGAGAGCCTCAAATCCGCTGGCTGCACGGCAGTCGTCAGCTCTACCATCCCTGATCATGATCACTCGCAGGGAAGACGGATACGAGGTCGCCACCGACCCGGAACGCCTCGATATCGACCTGGTGCACCACTGGCTCTCGACCGACGCGTTCTGGGCTCTGGGCCGCAGCCGCGAAACCGTCGAGCAGTCCATCCGAGGGTCGCTCAACTTCGGCCTCTACGACGACAGTGGCGCCCAGGTCGCTTACGCACGTGTCGTCACGGACTTGGCGACCTTCGCCTGGCTCTGCGATGTCTATGTCGCCCCCACACACCGCGGCAAGGGCCTCGGCACCTGGCTCGCTGCTGCGGTCCGCGATCACCTGGCCCCTTACAAACTCAAGCGGACGCTTTTGTCCACCCTCGATGCCCACGAGGTCTACGCCAAGGTCGGCTTCGTCCCCTTCCCCGACCCTCAGCACTTGATGATCATGAAGCCTGAGCACATCTGAGCAGTGAGAGTCCCCCGGGTTCTGTGTCCGGCCGGTCAGGAAGATCGCGAACCTCGAACAGCCCTGTGCCGAGTGTGCCGTTCCAGCATCAGCCGGGCTGTCGCGGCCATGGCCTCGTCGACCATCTCTCCCTCGAACGACACCGCACCCGCCCCGTTCGCCTGTGCCTCCTCCACGGCGGCGATCAGCCGTGCACAGCGGGCGAGTTCGTCGGGGCCGGGCGAGAAGACTTCGTTGATCACGGAGATGTGGGAGGGGTGGATTGCCATCATGCCCTCGTAGCCGAGAGAGCGGTTCTGTTCGGCGAAGGAGCGCAGTCCTGCGAGATCGGCGATGCGGGTCCACAGTCCGGCGACCGGGTGGAGCGACCCCGCCGCCCTCACGTCCAGCAGGACCCGGGAGCGCAGCGCCAGCGTCTCCGTTCCCTCTGGGCTCCAGCGGTAGCCGACGGCGCGCTCGACATCGCCGCCGGCGCCGGTGAGGGCGCCCAGGTACGCGACGCGCGAGGCAGCTGCCGCGCAGTCGTAAGCCTCTCGCAGGCCGCGAGCCGTCTCCAGCAAGGGCACCAGGGCGATCTGTCCCCGGTGCAGGCCCTGTTCGCGTTCGCACCAGTCGAGCAGCCGGTCGGCGAAGCGTACGTCCTGGGCATGGCGCACCTTGGGGAGCACGATCCCGGTGAGGCCGGGGCGTACGATCGTGCGCAGCTCCTCCGCCTCCGCCCAGCCGTCGAGCGGGTTGATCCGGACGAAGAGCGCCGGAGGGTCCACCGCGTCTGCGGCGGCCTGCGCGATGGCTTCGCCCACCTGTGCACGGGCGGACGGTCTGTCCTGTTCCGGCACCGCGTCCTCCAGGTCGAGGATCACCGCGTCGGCGCCGGCCGCCTGCGCCTTGGGCAGCCAGTCCGTCCTGGTTCCGGGCACGAAGAGCAGGGAGCGCAGCGGGGGCCGGGCCACCGCCGCCGCGTCCGCCTCACACGACACCGTTCTTCTCCAGATCTGCCAGTTCCTGCTCGCCGAGCCCGAGCCATTCGCTGTAGACGAGGTGGTTGTCCTGCCCCAGGGCGGGTCCGGTCCGCCACACCTGCCCGGGGCTCTGCCGGAAGTGGGGGATCACCGCCTGCATCCGCACCGGGCCGAGGTCCGCGTCGTCGACGGTGACGATGTCCTCGCGCTCGGCGTAGATGGGGTCGGCGGCGATGTCTGCGGCGCTGAACACCCTTGAGGCCACTACCTCGTTGCGGGTGAACTCTTCCAGGCACTCGGCGGTGGTGCGCTCCGCCACCCAGGCGCGCAGGCCTTCGTCGAGCCGTCGGCGCCCGGCATGCTGCTGCTCCGCCGTGGCGAACTCCTCCTCGGGCAGCCCGAGTAGACGGGCGATGTTGCATACCGAGCGCAGCGTCGCGGATGTGACCGTGATCCACTCGCCGTCGCGGGAGCTAAAGGTGTTGATCACCGCGGCGGGGGCGACCGCCAATTGGTTGCCGGCGCGCTCAGGCACCGTCCCCAGTTGATCGTGGACGATGACCTGCCACTCGACGAGCCGGAACAGGGGCTCGAAGAGGGCGAGGTCGATCCATTCGCCGTCGAAGTCGGGGTCGTGATCACGGCGGTGGAGGGCGGCGAGGATGGCATAGGCACCCATCAGCCCGGTCACCGCGTCACCGTGCGAGAAGCCGGTGTGCACCGGCGGACCGTCGGGGAACCCGGTCAGATGCACCGCTCCGCTGCGCGCCTCGCCCATCTTGCCGAAGCCGGGTGCGTCGGCCTGCGAGGAGGTCGCGCCGAAGCCGGATACCTGCAGCAGTACGGCCTTCGGGTTGATCCGGTGGACCGCTTCCCAGTCGAGCCCCCAGCTGCGCAGGCGCCCGGCACGCAGGGTGACGATGACGACGTCCGCCCAGGCGATGAGCCGGTGGGCGATGGCCCGGCCGTCCTCGTGGTGCAGATCCAGGGTGACGGAGCGCTTGTTACGCCCGGCGACCTTGAACCACAGGGGGTGGCCGTCCTTCTTCGGTCCCATCGCACGGGCGGCGTCCCCGGAGCCCGGGGGCTCGACGTGCACCACGTCGGCTCCCTGGTCGGCGAGCATCGAGCCCGCCAGTGGGCCGGCCACCACATGGGCGAACTCGACCACTTTCAGCCCGTGCAACTGCCCGTGTCCGCCGGTATCCCGATGCTCTTTCGACACCACGGTGCTCCCTCGCCATCGATGTACTTGCCCGCTTCGGGCCGCGGCACCGGCCGCTGTGGCCGGCCCGCATGCTCCCGAGGGCTCCTAGCGTGGCGAAGCAACAAATACCTGTCCAGCAAAAGAAAACCATGAATCCATGCGCCTTCCGCATAGATCGATTAGGGAGGGGCCGACTGTCGGCGTGCGGTCCGGATGCGGCTCAGGCCCAGGAGATCCCGGGTGGGAGGTCGCGCCCCTGCTCCCGGGATTCCTCCAGTGTTTCCAGGAACCGACGCGCCGCGAGCGGGAGGGGCCGCCGCGCACGCAGGGCGATGTCCAGACGCCGGTCGACCACCGGCTCGACCAGCGGTCGGCAGACGACGGGCCCGGTTCCCATGAGCGGCAGCACCAGGGCAGGCATCGCGGACACCCCCAGGCCGGCCGCCACGAGTCCGCCCACCGTCGCCACGCTTCCCGCCTCGGCCGCCGGTGCCGCATGCGCATCGACCTGGGCGAATGCCGCGTCGGTGAGCCGGCGGACGCTCGAATCCCGTCCGACGGCGAGGAACGGATGGCGAGCCAGGTGCTCCCAGGGCACTTCCTCGCGGTCGGCGAGCGGATGGCCTTCGGGCAGCACCGCGACGAATCGGTCCCGGACCAGGGGACGGTGCTCCAGCTGATCCGACGGCTCGCCGACCGTGGTGATCGCGAAGTCCGCGTCTCCCGACAGGACCCGGCCCAGCACCGACCGTTCCAGACCGTCCATGATGCGCACCGTCACCTGCGGCCGCTGCTTGCGGAAGGCGGAGATCACTTGCGGCAGCAGCACCGCGGCGACCGAGGGGAGGGTGGCCACGGCGACCGTTCCCGACTCACCGAGCAGGAATCGCTCCAGCTCCTTCATGCCCGCTCGGTGGGCGTTGACGATCTGGTCGGCTACCCGCAGGGCCTCGGCGCCGGCGGCGGTCAGCTGCACATTGCGGGTGTCGCGTTCGAGCAGCTGCGCACCCAGTAGCCGCTCCAGATCCGCGACCGCGCGGCTCAGAGAGGACTGCGAGACATGCAGTTCCGCGGCGGCCGCGGTGAAGCTCGCCGCCCGGGCGACGGCCGCGTACGCCGCCAGCTGACGCAAACTGGCTTCCATGCCCAGGGAGCCTATGCGATTGATGCGCAGACCGCATGGATAGATCTCGGTTCGATGCTGGACACCGATCTGTCGCCGCTCGGACACTCTTCCGCAACGCATCGGCGCCCTCAAGGCGCCCTGCTCCCCCGCCGCCGGGAGCCGTATCCGAGAAAGCGAGCGACACCCATGCTGGCAGCTCTGGGCTTTTCCACAATCGGCATTTTTCTGTTGCTCACCATGACCAAACGCGTATCGGTCCTGGTGGCCCTCGTTCTGCTCCCGGTGCTGGCCGCGCTCGCCGGCGGCTTCGCGGGCGAACTGGGCGAGATGGTCCTTGACGGGCTCTCCACGGTGGCCCCTACCGGCATCATGATCGCCTTCGCGGTCCTGTACTTCAGCCTGATGGTGGACGCCGGCCTCTTCGATCCTCTGATACGCGGGATCCTGCGCGTCGCCCGGAACGATCCGGCGCGGATCACTGTCGGCACGGCCGTCCTCACGATGTGCGTGGCCCTGGACGGTGACGGCGCCTCGACCTTCCTCATCACCGTCTCCGCGCTGCTGCCCGTCTACAAGAGATTGGGGATGAGCCCGCTGGTGCTGTCCGGGGTCGTCTGCCTGGCCGCGGGCGTGATGAACATGATCCCCTGGGGCGGCCCGACGGTGCGGGCCATGGCGGCGCTGAAGCTGGACAGCTCCGAGGTCTTCACGCCGGTCCTGCCCGCGATGGGCTGCGGCCTCGCCTGGGTCCTGCTGGCCTCGTATCTGATCGGCCGCCGGGAGCGGTGCCGTCTCGGCGCGCTGACGCCACAGGGCGAGGCGGACGCCGGTACGGAGCGGGACGGATGCGAGCATCCCACCCGTATGGCCGGGGACGGTCCGGGTACCCCCTGGGTGCCGGCGCGGCCTCGGACCTGGCCGAGCATCTTCAACCTGGTACTGACCATTGCGCTGTTGGTCAGCCTGGTCCTGGAGGTGATGCCGCTGCCGGTGCTGTTCGCTCTTGCCTTCACCCTCGCCCTGCTCGTCAACCGCCCTACCTGGGAAGGCCAGCAGGCACTGCTGGAGAAGCACGCCAAGAGCGTGGTACTCGTCACCACGATGATCTTCGCGGCCGGTGTCTTCACCGGCGTTCTGACCGGCACCAAGATGATCACCGAGATGGCCGAGGCGTTCGTATCCGTCGTCCCCGACTCCCTCGGCGGCCACCTGCCGGTGCTGGTGGCCGTCACCGGGATGCCGCTGAGCTTGGCCTTCACCCCGGATGCCTACTACTTCGGCGTGCTGCCCGTGCTCTCCGAGACCGCGGCCGGCTTCGGCACCGACCAGGCAGAAGTCGCCAGGGCCGCCATCCTCGGCCAGATGACCACCGGCTTCCCCCTCAGCCCGCTCACCGCCTCCACCTTCATCCTGATCGGTATGAGCGGCGTGCAGCTCGGCGAACACCAGCGCTTCATCTTCCGCTGGGCCTTCGCCACCACCCTTGTGATGACCGCCGCGGCGCTGCTCACCGGCGCCTTCTCCCTCTGACCCTGCCCCACTTCACCTCCTCCACCCGCCCAGCGAAAGGGCACACCCCGCTCACGGCAAGTCCCTGCGGGGCCCGCCCGCCGCCTGCACCTTCACCACCCGACCGCAGGCCCTTGGCGTCGGGGTGGTCGGGGTCCAAACGAAGCTGCCTAGGTGTCTGCGCCGGTGGGGGTATAGATCTCTGGGTCGGTGGAGAGGTGTCCATTGTCGGGGGTGAGGATGCCGCACAGCCTTTTCACGGGCGTGTAGAGGGGCCGGCTGTCGGGTTCGATGCCGTCCTCGTCGGGGAACTCGAAGAGCCGGTCGAAGGGCACGGTGACGAACGGCCATGCGCCGGAGGTCTCCGCCGAATCGGGGTGGAACTGCCACACGGTGCCGAAGTGCCGGTTGTGGACTTCCCCGACGTACCACGAGGCGGTCTGGAGGAAGTCGCCCCCTTCCTCCAGGTAGGCGTGCTCGGTGGTGGCGTAGCGGTCGCGGATCAGGTCTTCGAGGCGGGCGAGCGAGTCGAGGCTGAAGTCCCAGGTGCCGGGGGCCTGTTCGGCCCAGCCGGGGAACTCTGCGTGCTGGACGGTCAGCCAGGCGTTCAGGACCCGGTTGTCGGACCTGAGCTGGTCGAGCTGTCGCAGTTCCTCGTACTCGGTCTCGTCGATGTCCATATCTGCGACCCTATCGGCCCGGTCGTGTGACTGGCCGTCACGCCAACAGGGCCCATTTCAGGAGGAGTTGGAGGCAGGCTCGGCCGAACATGTGGCGGCTGTGCATCGTGGTCCGATTGACGTGGCCCTCGACAGGGCCCCGGACGCTCTCCTGGAGCATCGCCATGAAATCGACCGGCTGGCCCAAGACGGCCCCGGACGCCTGTCTCAGCTGGGAAGCTGGCTGGTACCCCTCATCGTCCGTGAGGGAGAACAAGGGTGCACACAACACGAGACAGGGGCGTGACGATGGACGCCGGCGACTCCATCTCCGCTGTCAGCGCGCTCGTTGCCGCCGCCGCGGCGGTAGTGGGCTGGTGGCAGGCGCACAGCGCAAGACGCACCGTCAAGGCGTCCGAAGAACAGGTCAATGTGATGCGCGACCAGCTCGCGCTGGAGCGCACCCTGCGGGACGACAGCATCAGGCCCCGTTTTGAAGTCGTCCACACCACGGCCATGCTGCTCCCAGGGGGCGGAGGGCGCCTGACGGTGGAGGTCCTCCAGACCACGGGCGTGCCGCTTGATGAGGTGAAGGTGGAGCTGTTTGCGGGCGGCCGGCAGATCGTGCCCGATGAGTCCGCCGACAGCGTCTACGGCTCCCTGTACTCCGCGCCCGGTAGTAAGTTCACCGTCCGGGCGCACCTCGATGAGCAGACCGCGCAGGCCCCGGCCATCCGCGTCGAACTGTCCGGCACAGAGGCCCGAGGCACCCGGCAGTGGTCTGCGAGACTCGTCGCCCATCCTGCTGTCACAGCCAGCCGACTGCTTGGCTCTCACAGGGACGAGTACTCGGCGGTGACCGCCTCCGGCCTGCCACGGCGGGTGCCCAGAAGCAATCTGGCCCCGCGGCCCGCCGAACAGTCCTGGTCGGGTGGCCCACAGGTGTCCCGAGCCCCCGACGATGTCAGGGGCAGGCTGAGCAATCTGCGCCGGGTGGCCCAGCGGCGACGCAACGCAGGAAGTGACGCGAACAGCCAGAGCTCCGTTCCTGGCAGCAACCAACGCCAGAAGCATTCTGGGGTGGGCCCTGGCGGCCCTGCGACGGTGAAGGGCGTGCCTCCCGGCGACGCTCCGGCCCCGAAGAAGATCCAGCCGTGAAAGGGCACAGCCTTCCGCGTCGTGACCTCCGTTGAGGACGTGGCCCGCCCAGGCCGGCGGCCGAGGAGGACTTCGATGTAGCCGGCCTTGGTGCCGTGGTGACAGAGTGCGGCCCCGACGCCTCCCGGTCCGCCCCGAGCCCACGCGGTGTGCCGGGTGGGCGACAGGCCCGGGCCCGATCCCGGGCCCGGGAAAGAACCTCAGGGCCGCGCGTGGGCGGAGAGGGTGGCCAGGCCCCGGGCCAGGTCCTCCTTGAGATCGTCGAGGGATTCGAAGCCGGCGTGCACGCGCAGCAAGGGGCCTCGGCCCGCCCATGTGCCCGGGAGGCGATGGGTGACCGGATCGGCCGGCACGATCAGGCTCTCGTAGCCGCCGTAGCTGTGGCCGAGGCCGAACAGCCGCAGCTCTGCGAGCAGCGCGTCCACGGCGGGCTTGCCGAGCCCGGGTTCGAGTTCGAGGCCGAACAGGCCCGCGGCGCCGGTGAAGTCGCGGCACCACAGTTCGTGCCCCGGGTCGCCCGGCAGCGCAGGGTGCAGCACGGCGCGCACCCCGTCCTGTTCGCGCAGCCAGGAGGCGAGGCCGACGGCCTGGTGATGGTGCTGACGCATCCGGACGCCGAGCGTACGGAGCCCGCGCAGGCCCAGATAGACATCGTCCGCGCCGGCGCACTGGCCGAGCCGGATCGCCGAGGCGCGCACCGCGGGGTAGGTGTCCTCGGTGCACACGATGGCTCCGAGGATGCTGTCGGCGTGACCGGTGAGGTACTTCGTCGCCGAGTGCACGACGACATCGGCGCCCAGCTCCAGGGGGCGGTGGAAGGCGGGCGTGGCCCAGGTGTTGTCGATGAGGGTGACCACGCCGTGGGTACGGCACACGCTCGTGACGGCCGGGACGTCCTGTACCTCGAAGGTCGTGGAGCCGGGTGACTCCAGGCAGACGAGGCGTGTGGTGGGGCGGATCAGGTCCTCGATGGACTTGTCCACACCGGGATCGTAGTACTCCGTCTCCACGCCCAGATCGGCCAGCGAGTTGCAGAACTTGCGGGTGGGCAGATAGACGGAGTCGCTGACGAGGATGTGGTCGCCGGCCCGGACGAACGACAGGATCGCCGTGGTGATCGCCGCGAGACCCGAGCAGGTGGCGACGGCGGCGTGCCCGCCTTCCAGGTCGGTCAGTGCCGTCTCGAAGGCGCGGCCGGTGGGTGTGCCGAAACGGCCGTAGACCGGCATCCGGCGTTTGAGGGGGTCGGCCTGCGAGGCGTCCATCGCGGCCACGTCCTCGTAGAGCACCGTCGAGGCCCGGTGGATCGGCGGGTTGACGTAGCCGTGCTGCTGCCGCGGGTCGGATCCGGCGTGCACGAACCGGGTCTCCATCGAGGGTTTGCCGGTCATGACACCACTTCCAGATCCGCTTGCTCGTCGTGTGCTGCGGCCGCCGCGGTCCGGCGGCCGCCGAGTACCAGGGCGATGGCTGCCGCGACGGCGCACTGCACGGCGACGGCGATCCAGAACATGCCCAGGTCGTGTGCGCTTTGGTAGTGGGCGAAGAGGAAGCCGCCCACGATGCCGGCGAGGAGGCCGCCGACACCCGCCGTCAGCCGCTGGACACCGAAGGCGAACGCCGGATTGCTGGGTATGCGGTCGACCATTTCCAGGTCACAGCGCAGGAAGAGGAAGACCTCGCCGAGGCTGAAGAGCACGGTGCCGCTCAGCAGGGCAGCGGTGTGCCCCAGCGACATCACGGCCGTCCCGGCGGCCATCAGGGCGAACGATCCGGCCACCAGGCGGCGGTAGTCGGCCCGCGCGATCCAGCCCGACAGCGGCGGCTGGAGCGCCACCATCATGGCGCAGTTGACGAGCATGGCCCAGCCGAGCACCTGGATGTTGTGCACACCCGCGGCGTACAGGCCCAGGAAGCTCTGGAAGAAGAAATAGAGGTAGAAGGCGAGCGCCGTGAAGAGCACCGGTCGCAGGGCGCCGCGCAGGGTCTGGAGCTTCCCGGCGGGGCCGGGACGGTCGGCGCTGATGCCGCCCGGCGGGGCGTCCTGGCGGCGGGCGAGGGGCCGCATGGTGAGCTGGTGGGCCAGGGTGATCAGGCCGAACAGTGCCGCGGCGCCGAGGAGCAGCACCACCGGATCGGCGTCGATCAGGACGGCGGCCAGCAGCGGCCCGAGCCCCATCCCGGCGTTGAGGGCCGCGCTGCTGACGCCGAGGAACAGCGGCCGCAGCTCGTCGGAGACACAGGTGACGATGTACGCCTTGTTCGCCGGGAGATAGAGCGCCGGCCCGGCGGCGACGAGGACCACTGCCGGGTAGGCGACCCAGGGGACCTTCACGGCCAGCCCCAGCAGGAGCAGACCCGTGGTCCGCAGGGCGAGGGAGCCGACCATCGTCCGCTTGAGGCCGAGCCGGTCCACGACCAGGCCCCCCAGGATGCTGCCGCCGAACTGGATGAACGTGGCGACGGCCACCAGTACACCGGCCAGGCGGACGTCCAGGCCCACCGCTTGGACCATCAGGACGCCGATGAACGGCGTGACCATGTAACTGCCGAGTGCGACCACGAAGGACAGCACGATCAGCGACTTGAGGCTGGACGACAGCCCCCTGAACGTGCGCCACTTGGCCGAGAGCGAGGACATCACGCCGACGGCCCTCCGCTCTGCGGACCGGTGACGACCGGCCGGTCCGCGTCCGGCAGACCCCATTCGCTCCAGGACCCGTCGTACACGGCCAGGTCGTCGTATCCGGCCAGCTCGGCCCCCAGCGCCAGGATGCAGGCGGTGACGCCGGAACCGCAGCTGAAGAACAGGCGCCGGCGGTCCCCGGCGAGCGGGGCGAACGCGTCGCGCAGCTGCGAAGCGGGACGCATCCGGCCGTCCCGTTGGAGCTCTCCGAACGGCAGATTCAGCGCTCCGGGCATATGGCCGGGACGCAGCCCCGGGCGGGGCTCGGCGACCGCGCCGGCGAAGCGGTCGCGGGCGCGGGCGTCGAGGACTGCCGAGGCCGGATCGGTCAGGGCCGCGGAGACCTCGTCGCTGCCGACGATCAGGCCGGGACGCGGCCGTGCGGTGAAGTCACCGGGGCGCGCCGCGGGTGTGGGTGCGCCGGTCTCCAGCGGCAGCCCGGCGGCGCGCCAGGCGGGCAGACCGCCGTCGAGCACGGCCACCCGGTCGTGGCCCATGGCCCGCAGCATCCACCATGCGCGGGCACTGGAGTAGAGACCCGCCCCGTCGTAGACGACGACGGTGTCGCCGTCGTCCACGCCGAGCGCCCGCATTTCCCGGGTGAAGTGCCCGCCCCCGGGCATTGTGTGCGGCAGCGGACCGGAGTGGTCCGAGAGCGCGCCGTCGATGTCGAAGGGCCGCGCCCCCGGGATCCGTTCGCCGGCGTCGCGGTGCCCGCCGATCGAGGCGTCGAGCACCACCAGCCCGGGGGTGCCCAGCCGCGGCGCCACCCAGTCCGTCCCGACCAGCGGGCCCGGCAGGGCGCCGGGCGACGGCCCGTTCATCGTGTGCCTCCCGTGGGAGCGGGGGACCACTCGGCGCCGTCGGCGAACCAGGCCGCCACATGTTCCAGATTGGCCGCCACGTCCTCCTCGGTGTCGCCGCCGACGACGTAACCGGCCAGGAAGAGGCCGGACTTGACGCCGCCGTGGAACTCCTGGCCGACCGTGCCGGTGAGCGCGACCTCCTTGACACACGCCGGCTCGTCACCGGAGGGCAGACGGTTCAGTACGCCGTTCGACGGCGGGATGCACAGGGCGCCGGTGGGGCGGTAGCCGGGGGTGCCCAGGGTGCTGGGGAGGCCGCATTCGGCATACAGCCATTCCTTGTCGAGATCGATGCCGAAGGCGTGCCGGACCATGGAGCTGATCATCCCGCCGCCGGTCCGGCTGGCGATCTCGCAGAACACCGTCCGGTCGTCGGGGGTGATCCACAGCTCCGCGTGGAAGGCGGTGTGCGGCGGTGTGGGCAGCTCTGCCAGCACCGCCCTTGCCGCCTTGAGCAGCCGGTCGTGGACCGGGTCCTGGGGTGTCAGCGGGAGGTTGGCCACCCAGTCGTTCGCCCGGAAGGACAGACAGTCGTTGAGGTAGCGGAAAGGGTGGGCGAACACCACCTCGCCGTTCACGACCAGCCCGTCCACGTGGTACATCTGCCCGGGTACGAACACTTCGATCTCGCTCGCGCCGCGCCACGGGCGGGCGAGGTAGGCGTCCAGCTCCGCCTCGTCACGGATGATGGCCGCGCCCAGAGAGCCGGACTCCGAGAGCGGTTTGATGACCACGGGATAGCCGTGCTCGGCGACGAACTCCAGGGCGGTGTAGGCCGAATCCAGGGGCCGGTAGGCGGGAATCTCCACCGGGCCCCCGACAAGGTGGTCCTTCATGACCACCTTGTCGCGGAAGGCCAGGGCGCTCGCGGTCCGCTGTCCCGGCAGGTCCAGCAGGTCACGCAGTTGTGCGGCGCGTACCACGTCCGCCTCGGCGCGGGCGAAGACGGCCGTGACGGCGTGCTCGCGGGCCAGGCGCAGTGCCGTCTTCTCGACGAGCTGATTGGTGTCGTAGTCGTCGAAGGCGTGCACATGGGGCAAGTGGCCGTACCCGGCCGCGAACTCGGTGGTGGTGAGGATGACCGGCACGACACCGGAGCCGGCCAGCCAGCGGTCGTACGGGGTCTTGGCATAGGGCGTCTTGGCGAAGACGAGGACGTGCGGCATGTGCGTGTTTCTCCTTCAGCCCGTCGTCTCGACGAGAGGAAGCCGGCGGCGTGCGGGGACCCGGGAGACCAGCTGCTGCTCCTGGGCGAGTTCGCGGGCGAAGCAGCCGTCCTTGTAGACGCCCGAGAGGCGCTTGTTGGTGAACGCCTCGATGGCCGCGTGGTCGAACTCCAGGTCGTAGCGGACGTCCTCGCCCCCGTCGGCGACCGTGCGGACGAGGATGCCCAGGTGCGGCTCGAAGGTGTTGACGCAGCCGACGATGTCACCGATCTTCTCGCGGCGACCGTCCGCCGACTCCGACAGCACGCTCACCTCGGTGGGGATGGCGGCGAACAGCTGGCGGCCGGCCCGGCACCAGCCGACATGACCGGGGAACCCCATCGCCTTGATCCCGAAGGTCCCGAAGTCCTCACTCACGCCTAGCTGGAAGCCCAGTTCGACGTTCTCGTGCAGCCACTTGAAGTCGCGGTAGGCCTGCTCGATCTCCTCGTAGCTGAGCTGGAGTTCGGGGTGCCGGCCACCGTGGTCGGAGAAGTTGTTGAAGCGGACCGTGTCGACGCCCAGCTTGTTGAAGTAGTGGGCGTAGCGCTCCAGGGACTGGCGGCCGTGGTTGTGCCGGCCGATGGTGACGCCGATGTTGACCCGGAAGGCATCCGACCGGTCGGCGTCCGCGGGAAGCGTGCTGCGGTGGTGCTCGTTGTAGTGGTCGATCCGGCGCAGCACCTCCTCGGTGTTCGCCCCGCTGAAGACGCCCTTGATCGGGTAGCTGCCGTCGTCGATGACGGCCAGGTTCTCGTCGATGACGCCGTGGTAGGTGATGGAGATGGTGCCGTAGCCGTTGACCCGGGCGAGGTCGAGAAGCTCCAGGTAGTTGTCGGCGAGCAGCGGGCGGCCGCTGGTCCAGGCGTCGCCCTTCTCCATCGTCTCGGTGGGCTTGTGGTCGGATTCCTGTCTGAACTCACGGTTGTTGGCGGGACCGTAGATGCGCATGAACTCACCGTCGTACGCGAAGCTGTCCACGTACCGCGGGTAGACGTGGTAGCCGTGCGACTGCAGTCCGGAGAGGATCCGCGGGCCCTCCTCCATGGCGAACGACTTGTCGTAGACCTTCTCGTAGTTGACGAACCAACAGTGCGTACATTTCTGTCCGCAGGTGTTCTTGCCGACCTTGGTGTCCAGGTCGAGGTAGATGTGGATCTCCTCGGGCTTGATCTCCTGGAACGGAGTGCTGAACGGCTCATCTCCGTGGAAATCGTAGGAAATCGGCGCGTTGTCGACGGTCATGGTTCCCCCAGGCGTGGTCGAGTCGGGTGTGCAGCGAGCAGAGCGGTACGGCTGCGATCGGCGCCGGGGCGCCCTGTGGCAGGGCGGCCCCGGACCGAAGCGTGTGGGTGGTGGTGCGTGGTGGTGGCGCGTGGTGCGTGTTACGCGACGGGCGCGGGCTGTGCGGCGGTGCTCGGCGGGGCCGTGCTGCCGGGCGGACCGGCGTCGGGCCGGGCGGTGGGGCGGGCGTCCGCGACGAGGTGCGCCGAGGGCACGGTGGCGTCGGGTTGTGTGGTGACGATGGGCAGCGCCGTCAGCTCGGCCACCGCCGCCACACACGCCGTCGCATCCGCCGCGGCGATGACGGCAGTGCCCAGGCGGTCGGTGGAGGACCTGAGCGGGCGGACCGGGTCGCCCGGCTCCACGGCGACCTCCCACTCCACGATCGTTCCGTGAGTCAGGGACGGTGGTGGGGCGACGTCGGTGACCGTGCCGGGCGGTGCGGTGAAGAAGACGGTCGCGGCCGTGGCGGCCGTGGCCGGCCCGCGCGGCACTCCCGCGCCGACCGCCCATCCGAGGGCGGCGACCCGCCAGTCGATGCCCGTGGTCAGCCGCACCAGGTCGGCGATGCCGTCGCCACCGAGGCGGTTGTGCGTCTCGATCACGATGACGCGGTCGCCGTCCACCTTCACCTCGGTGTGGCTCGGCCCGTCCGTCAGCCCGAGGGCGTCGAGCAGCTGCCCGACCGCCTCCTCGACCCGTGCCCGCCCGCCGGAGTCCAGTGACGGCGGCGGCATCATGTGGCTGACCTCGACGAAGCTGCCCGTTGTCCCCTTCTGGGCGATGCCCACGACGGTGTGCCGGCCGCCGGCGGACAGCGTCTCCACGCTGAACTCCAGCCCGCCGACGAAGGCTTCGAGCAGGGTGCCGCCTGTCCGGCGGTCCGCCGGCAGGTCCGCCGCACGGTCCACCAGAGCCACGGCATTGCTGCCGACGCCGCTGACGGGCTTGGCCACCACGGGGGTGTGCCCGGCGAACAGTCGCGCCACCGCGTCCGGGTCGCCGCCGGAGGCGAAGGCCGGGTTCAGATGCGGCGCCTTCCGTTCGAGGACCCGCCGCATCTCCAGCTTGTCGCGGGTGCGCCGGACGACCGCGGGGGCGACCCCCCGCACACCGAGCCGCTCCGCCGCCGCGGCCGCCGGCTCCAGACCGAGCTCGGTCAGCGAGACGACGGCGGTGGGCGACAACGGCTTGAGCACCTCGTCGACGAACGCGAGGAAGGCCGGGCCGTCGTGGAAGTCGACGGTGTGCACCTGCCGTGTGCCGGCCATCCGCCCGTCGTTCCGGTCGAGGGCCGGAGCCCCGGGCAGCTGTACATGAAGGAGATCACCGGGGAGAGCCTCGGCCGCTCGCGCGACCGTCGGATTGGCACCGATGACCACCAGGGTCACGACAAGGTCTTTCTGGTCTGCATGCTGCGATACACGTCTGGCCCCCCGCTTTCTTCAGGTCCGGGAACGTCCGCCGACGACACCGGGACCACATGAACCGAGCCAACGCCGAACAGGGGCCGCAATGCGACGACCGACCGTTCGAGTGGCTCAGGCGAAGACAAGGTCGCAGCGGCACTCACTCGCTGTCAACAGATATGCGCAAAGCTTGACTTGCCAGAAAGTCCGCTCTGACCTGCATCAAATCCCATGGTTCAGAGGATTGGCCGGAACCATATGATGCCTGTCCCATATCCACCCCTGACGCCTTCCAGCCGATTTCCCCCACACCTCAACCCGCCCGGAATCGAGCGGCAGTTCCTGGTGCCGCACCCTCTGCACCAGGTCAGCGCGCTGGGCGCAAGGGGGACCTGACGCCCTGCCTGGGGGCGGCTTTCAGACAGGGCGTGAGAGTCATCCTTGACGGCAGCCGTTCGTCACCTCCTTGGGCGGGCACGGCCCCCGGAACCGGAGAATCTACGCAAAAGCTCATGCCTCCGGTTCGCGAGGAGACGCAGTGCCCGTACGGCGAACGAGGGGCGGCGCCCCCGCTGTGGTTGCGGTTTCGGCCCTACAGCTTGCTGTTGCCGCCCTTGTTGACGATGCTCGCCTTCCTGCAGTTGTTCCAGGTGAGCCTGAGGCCGGTGCTGCCGCCGCCCTTGCCGCCCCACCTGATCAGCGGGAGCCGCTTGCCGGAGTAGCCGGTTCCGTACTTGTTGCTCTTGAAGACGTTGCCGCGACCGCAGGTCTCGCCCTTCTCCAGCCGACCCCACTCGCTGAACAGGGCGTACTGGCCGGACTTGGTGAAGGTGTTCCCGCTCACCGTGTTGTTCCGGCTGCCGTCCCTGATCCGTACGGGGTCCCCGGTGATCGACGAGAACTTGTTGCCGGTGATGCTGCTGCGTGAGGTCTGCACCAGGTAGACACCGTGCATGTTCCCGCCGTTGCGCAGCCCGGAGAAGGTGTTCTTCCGGATCACGATGCCGGAGGAGTTCTTCACGTGGACGGCGGCGTAGCCGGTGGAGCCGCTGAGGTTCTTGAACGTGTTCCCGCTGACCGTGACGTTCGAGACGTTCCTCAGCAGGATCGCGTTGTCGTGGCCGGAGAACTTCCTGCCGCTGATGGTGAAGCCACCGGGGCCGCCGTCGATGCACAACTGGTAATCGCCCTTGGGGCACTTGACCTGCCCAGGGTACTTGGCGGCGGTGGCACCCCAGCTCGGCTCGGCCGTGCCGCCGAGCAGCAGCACGGTGCCGAGGGCGGTGGCGAGAGCGGCGGTCGGTACGAGACGGCGGGCGCGCGGGGCGTGCGTGGGCATGGGACGACTCCTGTCCGGCTGTCGGGTGGGGTGAGGGGGCGCGGCGGCCGCCCTTCCCCCGGTGGGGCCGGCCGCCGCGACAGCAACCGAGCCTGGGGGACCGGACCCCTTCCGGCAATGGCTTTCGCTGTCCGGGACAGCCGTGCGGCTGTCCGGGCTGGTCAGCGGCTTGTCCGGACAGTTCCGGGCGGGGCATCCGGTGTGGCCTGGACGGGGCGGGGTTGCCGACCCGGAAGGCCGGGATGGCAAAGATCGCATGGCGGGAGCGGAGGGTGAGCTGTCCTGATCAAGGTCAGAACAGCCAGGCCAGGTAGGCAGAGACGGCTATTCCGGCGGTGGACATGAGCGCCAGGCGCTTGGCGATCCAGGCGAGCCGGGTACCGCGTACCGCGGCGAAGAGGTCCTGACCCGTGCCCCTTTGCGGAAAGACGCCGCTCGCCGTTACGGGAAGTGCGGCTGAGCCGATCAGCAGTCCCAGGAAGGCGAAGGCGATGTGGACCCAGGCCGAGCCCATGCCGGCGACGACGTAGCCTGCGCTGCCCTTGCGGACCTGGAGGGTGTCGCCGGGTTCGGCCTCCCGTGTGTTCACTCGGGCGTGCGGACCGCTCGCCAGGCCATCGCTGTCACCGGCCTCGGCCGGGTGGAAGGTGCCGTAGCAGTGGCGCATGCCTCCGCGGCCGCCACCACCGCTGTGGCACTCGCTGACGGTCAGCTTGCCGGCAGTGCCCAAGAGCCCGCTTGCGACGGCGGCCTGATATCCGGATACGCCGCAGATGCCGAGGGCTACCAGCAGGCCGAAGATGCCGACGGCGCGGCCCCCGATGGTGGGCAGCGGGTCACTCGTTATTGGCATGGACAGACCCTATGGCAGAGCCCGCCCATGTCAGCGACGGCATCGGCGTGGACTGCTCCGCTGAGCCTCGAGACCGCCGGCGGCTCGGCTCTTCCCGCGTGTGGGGACATCAGGGTCAGCGTTGGACGAGGGGTGTGCGGGATGCGTGGTGGAGGAGGGCGGCGGGGGTGGTGCGGGAGTCGGGTATGGGCCAGTGAGGGTCCTTGCCGGTCAGTGCGGCGAAGAGGCGTTGCCAGGCTTCGTCGTCCGTGCCCAGGAGCTTCCCGGCCAGGACGGCCAGTTCGTTCGTGGCGTCCTGAACGGCGGCCTGAAGGGCGGTCGGGACTTCCTGGCGGACGGAGACTTCGGCGAGGTAGTGGAGCATGCG
The DNA here is from genome assembly GCF_028870195.1 of Streptomyces sp. G7(2002). Taxonomy (NCBI): domain Bacteria; kingdom Bacillati; phylum Actinomycetota; class Actinomycetes; order Kitasatosporales; family Streptomycetaceae; genus Streptomyces; species Streptomyces sp. G7(2002). Next base: position 281,853 of record NZ_CP102609.1, on the reverse strand, counting down.
GTTGGCCATCGCACCACCGTGGATGATCTCTTCGCCGGAGAGCAGACCCCGTTCGAGAAGGGCGTCGAGGACGGCGGCCCACTCCTTTCGCTGGAGCGACAGGTTCGGGATGTTCCCGATGGCCGCACGGGCCCAGCTGGGGCCGCGGTCGGTCAGGGTGCGGTCGATGAAGCAGGACCAGTATTCGAAGGCCGCCGGCGCGAGCTCGTCCGGCGCGTCCGGCAGCCGGGCGATGGTGCCCCATACCCGCGAGCGAAACGGATCCTGTTCGTGCGCCCGGATCAGGACGTCCCAGTCGCGGGTGTAGGGGAGGGCCAGGATCTCCTCGTGGTCGTACTCCCCACAGGTGCGGAGCTTGGCGACGAGGCGCTCCGTGCTCAGTTCCTTGTCGAGGCGGGTGGTGAGCACCGCGACGGGGTCGGGCGCGGACAGCGCCTTCGTGGCGACCTTGGCGGCGCCCACGCTGAGCAGGCCCCGGTCGATCAGCGAACGGAGACGGTCAGGGCCGCCGTGGCGAAGCGTATTGCGCGCGGCCAGGAGGTGGTCCGGGAGCGGAAGGCGCTTGCCCCACGAGGCCAGCGCATGCTCCACGAGTTCGGGGTCGGCCGCTTCGACCAGAACGCGGTGGTACTCCGCCGACCGCTTGTCGAAGTAGGGCCGGCCGAGCAGCCGTTCGCGGAGTTCCGGGGCGAGCGGGAGGAGATCGTCAGGCCCGTCGGTGGCGCGGCCCTGAGGCAGGCGGGAGAGGATGATCCGGCGGATCTCGACGGTCGAGCTGCTGCTGTGGACGGCCCCGAACAGCGTCGCGTTGATGGTGGGGTCGTCGACTGCCAGGAGCCGCAGATGCAGCTCCCGATGGCGGGAGCTTCGAGCCAGGACGAGCAGCGCGGCGCGGTCGTCGTGGGTGAACAGATGGTCCAGGAGGGCGTCGGGCAGGTGTCTGGTCGCACAGGCGCGCTCGGTGAGGGTGAGCGTGGCCTGCGCGTCCAGCCGCGGCAGTACGGCCGCGAGCGCGTCGGTGCCCGCGTGCAGCAGGAGTCCGGCGCCTGCCGGGGTGAGCACGGTGGTGGGGACGGTGTCCGCGCTGCCGTGCTCGAGCAGCTCGACGAAAGGCCGATCGGCCCAGTCGGTGTCCATGGCGGCGAGCGCGCGCAGCCACCGCTCGGGATCGGTGCCGAGCCGGTCGGCGACCAGTCGGCGCGCGGCACTCACTGCGGCCTCCGCCGGCACATCACGTGTGAACCAGTCCCTCGGGTGCGGCGACATCTCGCGCGCGGGTGTCCGGGCAACCATCTCGCTGGGCGCCACGAGCCCCTGCCGGCAGGCCAACAGGTTGGGCTTCCCGTGCCCGTCGGTCGTCTGCTTGACGAGGCGCCGGCGAGTGTCGGGCGAGGCGTGCCGCTCACACGCCTCCACGAGCCAGTCAGGATGGGACGGACCGGGGAAGTCGGTCATGTGCGTGGCGGCGAGGACGTCGAGCACAGAGGGGTCGGTGGGCAGCGGCGCGGCCGCGACGAGCGTGCGGAGCAGGTGTGCCGAGGCGAGGGCCGCGTGCGGGTCAAGGACCTTTTCCCGCTCCCGTTGCTCGGCGTGGGTGAGTGCGGGGACGGGTGCCTCGGCCGGGTCCGGGGCGTCGGTGGTCCGGGCGTTCGCGTCGAGGCGGGCCAGCTCTTCGGCATCGGGTCGGGGGCCGGCCACGCTCGCGGCTGTGGTGATCAGTTCGGCGAGTGAGCCGGCGAAGGTGCCGACCAGGTTGAGCGCGATGACCCACGCTTCCGGATGGCCGGCCAGATGCTCGCGTACGAGGTCGACGGCGTGCCCGCGTGCCCGGGCGCCGACATGGCCGAGGTACGGGAGGGCCGCCGCGGCCGGCTGGGCGGTGTCGACGAGCCGCTCGGGTCCGAGCAGGCCCCGCTCGACGGTCGCGACGAACCAGCCGTGCAGGCCGGCGTCGTACGCCGTGGAACGCAGATGATCGACCGGCTCGGCGTCGAGGGCGCTTGCGCGGGTGGTGAGGGCCTGGCGGATCGCCTCGTCGACGTCCTCGTGGCGGAGGAGCTCCTCGATGGGCTCGGGTTCGAAGGCGTGCTCGTGATGGGCGGCGACCAGGCATGGGAAGTCGTACACGTAGGGCTCGTGCACGATCTCCCGCATCAGCCGGCGGGTGGCGTTGCGTCCGCGCGGGGTGGCGAAGACCTGGGGGAGCGCTTCGGGGTCTTCGTAGGGCTCGAGCCCTTCCCGGAACCGGTCCAGGCCGTCGGGGTGCTCCAGCGCGGCGGCCGCCTTGGCGAGGACCGAGGACGGGTCGGCGTCGGGGACCAGATCAAGGAGCCGGCGCACGGTGTCCGGGCCACCGCGTTCCCACACCCGGACCACGGAGAAGTGGCGCGCTTCGTCGCTCGCCCACCATCCCCAGGAGTGCAGGACCAGTTCGGGGTCGCCGCTCGTGATCAGCGGGCTGCGGCGGAAACGGTCCTCGGTGGCGAGGAGTTCGGTGCGCAGTGCGGCGTCGAAGGGGACGAGTTCGACGCGGCCCGGGGTGCGGGGGACGCCGGAGGCGATCGCGCGGCGCAGGGAGAGGGTGGCCTTCTGGTTGCGGTACACGGCGGCGTTGACCGTCGGTTCGTCGCACTCGGTCAACCGGCGCAGATCGCGTATGCCCAGGGTGATGTTGCGGCCGAGGGCGGCCCGTACGCGGGGGCCGGACGCCGCGAGCGCGGTGTCGAGCGCGTGCGCCGGCAGCGCGCCCTTGCCGAGCAGGGCGTGCAGCAGCTCGTCGGGCAGGTGGGGGAGCAGCACGCGCAGATCGTCGGGTTCGGCGGCGTACAGCAGAAACCGGTACGGCTTGGTCAGGGCGGGAGGTATGACCGTGGGGCCGGGCTCGGGCACCGTGCCGTCGGCGATGCCGGCCAGAAGGCCGGCGAGGGTGCCCTTGTACCGGGACAGCGAGGTGCGCAGGGTGGCCCAGCGCTGCGGATCCGCGCCGAGTTGGCGATAGAGGAGGATGCGCAGGGGTGCGGTGGGGCCGAGTTCGAGCAGAGCCCGGGCCGCTGTGCGCGCGGGGGCGACGGTGTCGAGGACGACTGCGCTGAGGTCTGGCTGGTCACTGGACGGGCCCAGGCCGGCGGCGATCCGGAGGAGCTCGGGGTGCCCGGGCGTGTGTACGGCGACGCGCAGCAGGGCCGGACAGGGGGGTGCGGCTTCGGCGACAACCGTGGGGTGGGTGCGGTACAGGTCGGCGAGCAGATGCTCGGGACAGCCGGGGTGGGCGGCGAGGACGCGTACGGCCGGCTCCGGCAGCGGCGCGGCCTGATGAGCCGTCACGATGGCGTCCCAGTCAACGGTGCGGCGCCAGGCCGGTTCGGCTTCGCCCGCGCGGAGTCCGGCCACCAGGCCCTCGGACCCCTCGGCGATGGCCACCGCGGCGCGCAGCCGGTCGCCGCCGGTGCCGCCGTCGGTGTCACCGCCGCCACCGCCGCCACCGCCGGTGTCGCCGTCGGCCTCCAGCGCCCTGTGCGCGATCTCGGCAACAGCGGGGTGCAGGGGAGCCGGGCCGGTGGCGGGAGCGAGCAGCGCGCGCAACCGGTCGGGATGCGAGAACAGCCCGAGTACGGCACGCAGTTGCTCGGCCGTGGTCAGCGCGCGGCCGCAGGTACGCAAGGCGTGCTCGGCCAGCTCGGGTGCTTCGCTCACCACGGCCGCACCCACGAAGTGGGGGAGCGCCGGCGCTTCTTGGGTGGTGGCGCAGATACGGGCCAGCAGGGAGGCGAGTGCGGTGGGCTCGGGGTGCCGCCCAGGCGAGAGGATGAGACGCCGCATCCACGGGCGGGCCCCGGCATGCTCGTACACACACTGATCGACGACCGGGTCGGGCCGATCGAGCAGCGCGGCCAGGTCGTCGACGCTGAGACCCTCGGCCCGGGCCAGGGCTCGCCGTACCCGCACGTCGGGGTCGCCGGCCGCCTGCGCGCGGGCCTCAGCGGTGAGGGGCACCCAGGTGAGGTATCGGGGCTCCTCTTCGCCCAGTCGGCGTCGTACCCGCCCGGCATCGCCGGGGGCGGCCCCGGCGAGCAGCAGGGCGAGCAGTTGGGCGCCGCTCCGGCCGTAGCGGGTCACTGAGCCTGATGTCACCGATCGTGTCCCTTGCGTCTGTCGTGCGTCGTCTTCGCACGGTGGTCCGACGGGAACACCCCATCACACAGGCGTGGACCGCTCTTCCAGAGGGTTCGTCAGAGCGCGGAATTCAGCTCGCACAAGGGCTGGGCTCATCGACCGCGACGGGTGCGTGCCGTAGGGCATCTGCCGCCGTGGTTGCCTCGCGAAAATAGTTTCCGCATGGAAGATGTTTTGCGTGTGGACCGAGGGTAGGCGACGGAGCGACGCAGTGACGGGCAACGGAGAGGAGCAGCCGGCCATGGCGACGGCAGTGACGCGGACCGATACATCTGTGACCCGCTCGGAGAGGGAGGCGGCGCCTGAGTCTGCGCGGCCCTCTTTGCCGCTGGTGGATAAAGCCCAGTGTGTGGCCCCGCCGGATGCGCGTCGCCTGTCGAAGCTGTACTTCGAGAGGCTGGCGGCCCTTGAGGAAGGCACGGCGGAGTACCAGTACGCGCGCAACACGCTCATCGAGATGAATCTGTCGCTGGTGCGGTACGTCGCGCGCCGCTTCCGCAGCCGGGGGCAGGAGATGGAAGACGTCGTGCAGGTCGGCACGATCGGTCTGATCAAGGCCATCGACCGCTTCGACGTCTCGCGGGAGAACGAGTTCACCACCTTCTCCATTCCGTACATCACCGGGGAGATCAAGCGGTTCTTCCGCGACACGACCTGGTCCGTGCACGTCCCGCGCCGGCTGCAGGAGCTGCGCGTGGACCTTGCGCGCGCCCGCGAGGAGCTGGAGGGACGCGGCATTCCTGAGCCCTCCGTCGCCGACTACGCGGCTCTCTTGGAGCTGGAGGAGGACGAGGTCATCGAGGGGCTGGTCGCCTGCAACGGCTATGACGCCACTTCCATTGACCGTCCCATTGAAGCCGGTGGCGGCCAGCAACGGACCGGACTCATCGCCGACCTGATCGGCAACGAGGACCCCGCGCTCGCTCTGGCTGAAAATCTCCAGGCTCTCAAGCCGCACCTGGCTCAGCTCGATGAGCGTGAGCGCACTCTCCTTGAGCTCCGTTTCGGTGCGGAGATGACGCAGTCCGAGATCGGCGAGGAGCTGGGCCTCTCCCAGATGCACGTCTCCCGCCTCCTCACCCGCATCTGCACCCACCTGCGGGAAGAAATGCTGGCCACCGACTGACTGCAGGGCGTCCCAACTGCTGGGCGCAGCTTGCCGCTTCCCTTGTGTTGTGGGCGGGCTGCGCCCACAGCTGTTGCCGGAGGACGGGCCACGCTGTCCTCTCCCGGTACAGGCTGGGCGATCAGCTGGGGCCGACGGCCTTGCCCCAGTTCTCACGGACGGTGCGCAGCGCCTTGTTCAGCTGTGCCTCGGTCGGGAATTGCGGTGTGCCCTCGACCGTCGGCAGCCGTGAGGCCAGGGTCGTGTCGAGGGTGCCGTTCTTCGCCATGGCCGCCATCAGCACCGGGCGGGCGTAGTCCACGAGGCGGAGGTTCTGGCCTTCCGGGCTGAAGAGGTACTCCTCCCAAAGCCGCGCCGCGGCCGGGTGGGGGGCGTCCTTGTTGATCGCCTGGGCGTAGTACTGCGAGAAGCTGCCGTCGAAGGGAATGGACACCTTCCACTTCACGCTCGTACCGCGGAGCTGGTCGATGTGCTGGAGGTTGAGGTAGTCCCACTCGATGCTGATCGGTGTCTTGCCCTTGGCGATCGCGGCCGGGCCGGGCTCGGCCCGGTTGTAGTTGCCGACCTTGTCGAGCCGGGCGAAGAAGTCGATGCCTGGCCGGATGTCGTCGAACGACCCCCCGTTGGCGAGCGCCGCCGCGTACACGGCGGCGAAGGCCGAACCCGCGATCGTGGGTTCGCCGTACATCGAGACCAGGCCCTTGTACTCCGGCCGGAGCAGATCCGCGAAGGACGAGGGGCAGGTCCGGACGCGGGCGGCGTCGCAGCCGATGGAGATGTAGCCGCCGTAGTTGTTGTACCAGCGGGCTTCGGCGTCCTTCTGCTCCGGCGGAATCTGGTCGAACTGCGCGACCCGGTAGGGGGCCAGCAGATTCTGCCGCGCCGCGGACTGGGCGAAGGAATCCCCGAGGTCGAGCACGTCGGGGGCGCGCTCCTGGCCACGGTAGCGCTTCACGGCATCGATCTCCTGGCGGCTGTGGACGTCGGGATGGTCGACGACGACCTTGAGGCCGTACTTCTTCTCGAAGCCGTCGATCAGCCCGCCGTAGTTGGCCCACTGGCGTGGCAGCGCGATCGTGTTGAGCCTGCCCTCCTTCTTCGCCGCCTTGATCAGTGCCGCCGTCCCGCCCACTTCCGCGGCGGACCCGGCCCGGGAAGGCGGGACCGGCCGGGTGCTTCTCTCCTCCTGGCACGCACCGAGACCGAGCGCCGCCAGGCCGAGACAGCACAGGAGAGCGCCTGCGCGGACCCGATGATGTGTAGCCACGACGCCTCCAACAGGGCCAGGTGGGGGAGCGGTCCGCCAGGCGGGTGGCGGACGCGGACCAGGGCGAGCCATGAGATGGGCATGGTGCGGTCGCATGGCACCCGTACCGCGACCCCACCGCGGAGGACGGCGCACGCCAGGCAGTGGCGCGGGACCGCCGACGGGGCCCCGCAGGCTCGCCGGGCGGGCGCCGGCCTCGGCGCTCCCGCAGCCCGCAGGGCCACCGACGCCTTGTCACGCGGACGGTCCTGGCGCAACCCCGCCGCGACGGGTCACCGCCCGATGTTTCTCTCGGCAGCAATGGTCCGAACCAGCGTACTCCGCGACTTTGTGGGGCTCTGTCAGGACGGTGATCGGGCCAGGTCATAGCGGCGAGTAGGCGCCACGCGCGTACGGAGGCGCCATGCGCGTACGGAGATGCCACGCCGGCCCCCGGGCGCGGGCGCGCGCCACAGCCTCACCACTCCCCGCCGTCCTCCCAACGGCTGAGGAGGTCCTCCGGCGACTCCTCTTGCGAGGGCAGGGCGCCGGGGCCGACCGCCTGAGCGGCCCAGATCGTCTTGCCCCTGGGGGAGTAGCGGGTGCCCCACTGTTCGGCGAACTGCGCGACGAGGAAGAGGCCGCGGCCGTCTTCGTCGGTGGCCTTCGCCTGGCGGATGTGCGGGGAGGTGCTGCTGCCGTCGGAGACCTCCGAGATCAGGGTGGTGCGGGTGTGCAGGAGCCGGACGTGGATGGGCTCGGCGCCGTAGCGAATGGCGTTGGTGATTAGTTCGCTGAGGATGAGCTCGGTGCCGTAGGCGATGTCCTGCAGACCCCAGTCCGCCAACTGGCGGACGCAGTCATTGCGGACCGGGCCGACTCCCGCCGGGTCACGGGGCACGTCCCACTCGGCGACATGTGCCGGGTCCAGCCGCCGGGCCCGGGCCACCAGCAGCGCGACATCGTCGGTGGACCTGGCGGGCAGCAGCGACTGCATGACGGTGGCGCAGGTGTCCTCCGGCGTACGGTCCGGGCCGGAAAGGGCCGCACGCAGTGCTTCCAGCCCCGCGTCCAGGTCGCGGCTGCGGTTCTCGACCAGCCCGTCCGTGTAGAGCACCAGCCGGGAGCCCTCCGGCAGCGACAGTTCAGTGGTCTCGAAGGGCAGGCCGGTGCCCAGACCCAGCGGTGGGGAGACCGGCGGTTGCAGGAACTCCACCCTCCCGTCGGGGTGGGCCACGGCGGGCGGCAGATGGCCGGCCGTGGCCGCGGTGACCCGCCCGGAGACGGAGTCGTAGACAACGTACAGACAGGTGGCGCCGGTGATCGCCGGCCCCTCCTCGGTGTCCTCGTCCTGCACATCGATGTGCGTCACCAACTCGTCCAGGTGGCCCAGCAGCTCGTCGGGGGAGAGGTCCAGGGCGGAGAAGTTGTGTACGGCGATGCGCAGGCGGCCCATGGTTGCCGCCGCATGCAGGCCGTGGCCCACCACGTCGCCGACGACCAGCGCCACCCGGGCACCGGGCAGCGGGATGACGTCGAACCAGTCACCGCCCACTCCGGCCTGCGCGGGCAGATAACGGTGCGCCACCTCCAGGGCGTCCTGGTCGGGCAGGCCGCGGGGCATCAGGCTGCGCTGGAGCGTCATGGCCATCGTGCGCTCGCGGGTGTAGCGCCGGGCGTTGTCGATCCCCACCGCGGCTCGCCCCGCCAGTTCTTCGGCGAAGGACCGGTCCTCGTCGTCGAACGGAGGGGAGTCCCCCGACCGCCAGAAGTCCACCAGTCCCAGCACCACCCCCCGGGCGCGCAGTGGTACGACAGCCAAGGAATGCACCCCGTGGTCCAGGATGCGTCGGGCGCGTTCCGGGTCCTGGGACCGCCAGGTGGACGAGCCGGCCAGGTCTGGCTCCACCACGGAACGTGCCTGGTCCGCACCCGCTGCCACCGGGGTGCCCGGGACGAACCGGAGCAGCTCGCCGACGGGGTAGAGCGGGTGGTCCGGCGTCAAGCCGGCGATGGCGGCCCGGCGCAGCTCGGTACCCGCCACGGCCGGTTCCTCGCCCTTCAGGACCGGGTCCAGCAGCTCGACGGTGACGATGTCGGCGAACCGGGGGACCGCCACCTGCGCCAGCTCCTCCGCAGTACGCACGACATTCAGCGTGGAGCCGATCCGTGTCCCGGCGTCGTAGAGGAGTCTCAACCGCTCCCGCGCCACCTCGGCGCGCCCCGACAGCCACCTCAGTTCGGTGGTGTCGCGCAGGGTGACCACGCTTCGCTGGTGGGCGCCGTAGGGGGAGGTGGACCGCTTGTTGATGGCCAGCAGTCTGTCCTGGGCCAGGTGCACCTCGTCGGTGGCGGTCCGGTCCGACGCCAGGAGTTCGGCGGTGCGGCGGTCCAGCCCCAGGTCGCCGACACGGCGCCCCTCCGCGTCCGCGGGCAGGTCCAGCAGCCGCCGTGCCTCGTCGTTGACCAGCAGCAGCCGCCCGTCGCGCCCGACGATGAGGACGCCCTCGCGTACCGCGTGCAGGACCGCGTCGTGATGCTCGTACATCCGGGTCATCTCAACCGGTCCCAGACCGTGGGTCTGCCGGCGCAGCCGACGGCTCACCAGCCCCGCGCCGCCTCCGGCGAGAGCCAGTGCCCCGACTGCGGTGCCCAGGAAGAGGGGCAGCTGCCGGTTGACCGATTTCTGCACCTTCTCCACCGTGACCGGTGCGGCAACAAGGGCGATGACCCTGCCCGAGGGGTCCTTGACGGGGGCCGCGGAGACCACGGAGAGGCCCAGGGCGCCCTCGAAGGTCCTGGTGAAGGGCTTGCCGCGGGCTGCTTCGGCGTACGGACCGATGACGTGCTTGCCGATCTGCCGCGGGTCGCTGTGGGTGAGGGTGATCCCGTCGAGCTTGTACACGATGAGGGCGTCGACACCGGAGGCCTTGCGGGCCGCCTCAGCGAGCGGCTGGAGCTTCGCGGTCGGATTGTCGCTGTTCAGCGCCTCCTGAAGCCCCCAGGAGTGCGCGAAGGACTCGGCGGCGGCGAGCGTCCGGTGCCGGGCGTCGGTCATGGTGTCCCGCCGGGCCTGGACGACGAGAGCCACCACCGCCGCCGCGACGAGCAGCACCACGAGCACCAGCTGGAGGAGGAAGACCTCCCGGGCGACGCTGCGCATGGCCCACCAGGGCCGTACGTGCTGCGGACCTCCGGCCCCCGAAGGACGTTCGTCCTGCTGGTCGTCGGCGTCGCTCCCGGCAGGCGCCACACCCGGAAAGGCGGAACGACCGGGCGCGCGGCGTACCCAACGCCGGAAACGACCCGAATTTCCGCTCATGGTTCATATTTACCCTGCTTTGCCTGGGTGGCGGCAAGGCGTGCTACGGCAGCTGCCCGGCCGGCCGGCGGCGTACGGGGACGGTGCCCGACCGGGCCCTCGCGCTCTTCGGCCCGGATGACGACAGCGGGCCATTCCTGCTCGCCCGCAGGCACCGCGTCGGCCTGGGCCTACACACATGCCACCGCAGCGGGGCCGCAGCCATACGGGGGCGGATGGCATCACGACCACTTGGAGCTACGGATCCGCTCGGCGGCTGACATGCATATTGCGAGCGATCTCTTCCCCGACTTCCACGGGGCGTGCGCGCGAGCGCTGCCGCGTGCGGGGCAACCTCCGTCGGTGTCCGGTGATATCGGCATGTGGATGAGCCTGGAGCGGACGGTCCGCCCTCTGCTTGTATTGGCCCCTGGAACGCGGTTCAGGAGGTTAAGGCCACATGGTGTCCACGGAGAGCATTCTCGCGTTCGCGGCGATGTCGCTATTGGTGATCGTGATTCCGGGGCCGAGTGTGCTGTTCGTGATCGGCAGAGCCCTTGCGCACGGCCGCCGCACAGCCCTCGCGACGGTCCTCGGCAACTTGGTTGGTTCATACGCCCTGGTGGTCGCTGTGGCGTGGGGCCTCGGCGCGCTGGTGGAAAGCTCGGCGGCAGTGTTCATGGGCGTGAAGATGGCCGGAGCGGCGTATCTCGTCTACCTGGGCGTGCAGGCGTTCCGGCACCGCAAGGAGATGCGCGCGGCGAACATGGAGGCCCCGGCGGGTGAGCCGCGTGGCGATCTACGCACGATCCTGGACGGGATTTTCGTGGGCGTCACCAACCCCAAGGGCATCGTCTTCTTCGCGGCGGTGCTGCCGCAGTTCGTCGACCACTCGGCGGGCCACGTCCCCCTCCAGATGATGGTGTTGGGCCTGGTCCCGGTCGCCATCGGTCTGATCACGGACACCTTGTGGGGCCTGGGCGCCTCGGCGGCCCGTTCCTGGTTCGCCCGCTCGGACCGGCGTCTGTCGATGGTCGGCGGGGCGGGCGGCTTCGCGATGATCGGCCTGGGCGTAACGGTGGCGGCGACAGGCCGTGCCGACTAGAGACTGTACGGCGAGTCATGAGCCGAGCCAGAGGCGTACGGCCGCGGAAGCAATCGGCGGCATGCACCCGCCTGAATGTGCCCCGGCAAGGACCACTATGCCGGTGAACGTACCTGTAGTGGTCGTGACGTATGGGCGTCGATGAAGCGCCGGCCGTCGGGCCACGGCGTCGCCGACGGATGCACTCGTGAGCGAAAATTCGGGTGAGATCGGCGCGATGATGCGAAACACTCACGCCGACCGATGAGTTTCGCCAGGCGGGCCGGTCTCTTCCCACAATCACCACCCACGTTCGTGCCGACAGCCCTTGGCTGCGAGGCGACTGCGACCAGGAACCCCAGCGAGGTGCTGCCATGTCAGCTGTGATCCAAGAACGACCGGCCGTGCAGGCGGGCCGCATACCAACCGTGGTGCGGCTGCTGGTGCTGGCCACGTTCGTGGTGATCCTGAACGAGACGATCTTGATCAACGCTATCCCGCGGTTGATGGAGTCGTTGCACGTCACCCAGCAGTCGGCGCAGTGGGTATCCACCGCGTTCATGCTGACCATGGCCGCCATAATTCCGGTCACCGGCTGGTTCCTGCAGCGGGTGACCACCCGCCAGGCTTATGCCATCGCGATGGGCGTATTCCTCGCGGGTACCGCCCTGTCAGCCGTCGCGCCCTCCTTCGAGGTGCTGCTGCTGGGTCGGATCGTGCAGGCCGCAGGCACAGCCGTGATGATGCCCCTGCTGATGACCACGTTGATGATCGTGGTGCCCGAGCAGGACCGCGGCCGGGTGATGGGCAACGTCACGCTGGCGATCTCGGTGGCGCCCGCACTCGGCCCTGCCGTGTCCGGGCTGATCCTGCAGGTCGGCTCCTGGCGCATGCTGTTCGTGGTCGTCCTGCCGATCGCGGCTCTGGTGACCCTGTTCGGGCTGCGCAAGGTGGACAACATCAGCGAGCCGCAGGTCAGCTCCATCGACTGGCTCAGCGTCTCCGTGGCGGCGCTCGGCTTCGGCGGCCTGGTGTACGGCCTGAGCCTCCTCGGCGAAACCGACGGCGGGGTCGGGCTCGGCATCGGCATCGTCATCGCCGGGGTCGCGGCAATCGCCGTTTTCGTGATCCGCCAGCTCAAGCTGCAACGCAGCGGCGTGCCTCTGATGGACCTGCGCACTCTCGGACACCGCACCTACGGCCTCTCCTTGGCCCTCATATCCGTCGGTTTCCTGGCGATGCTCGGCTCGATGATCCTTCTGCCGCTGTACCTGCAGAACATGCGCGGGCTCAGCCCGCTGGAGACCGGCCTGCTGGTCATGCCGGGCGGTCTGGCCATGGGACTGCTTGGGCCGACCGTGGGAAAGCTCTTCGACCGGTTCGGCAGCCGGCCGCTGGTGTTGCCCGGCTCGATCGGCATGGTGCTCGCCCTCGGCGGATTCACCCAGGTCTCGATGACGATGCCGTACTGGCAGGTGCTGGGACTGCACGCGCTGCTGATGGTGAGCCTGGCGGCGACGTTCACCCCCGTCTTCACGCTTGGTATGGGAGCGCTTCCTCCGCACCTGTACTCGCACGGCAGCTCGATGCTCGGGACGCTGCAGCAGGTCGCCGCGGCGTTCGGGACCGCGCTTGTGGTGACCGTGATGACCGCGCGCGCCGGTCACCTGGTCGACGATGGCGTCGCCGCCGCGCCCGCAGAGCTGAGCGGGATGAAGCTGGCCTTCGGTGTCGCCGCCGTTCTGTCCTTGGTGACGATCGTCGTCGCCGCGAAACTGCCGCGCCGGATCGCCGCCGCCGACGCCCAAGAGGGCAGCACCGCGGACCAGCCCACCGCATCATGAGGGCTGGGCGGGGCCCGGACCGCCCGAGCTAGGGGAAACACAGCGCAGACCATGGCGACCGGCCAACCGGTACGCAGCCTCGCCCTGAACCTGGTACGAGTGCGCCCCTGCCCGACTCCGGGCAGGGGCGCACTCGTCTCGGTCCTCAAGACCTGCTACGTATGGCCGGCGAGTTGGAGCATCTCGACCCTTCCGTTGCCTCCTCCGTCGTCCAGGACCAGGAATGTGGCGCGTGAGCTCTGGCTCAGGCGGATCTGGAACTGATCGCCCAGCAGCCTCTTGTAGTTCGTGTCTCCGGCCCTCGCGGCTGCCTGGGCGGGGTGGAGTCCCTCGCTCTGGATCGCGTTCTGGAATATGTCGAACGTCGCCTGCTCGGAATTGGTGAGCTGGCCGACGACTTCCAACCGGCTCTTGTCGAACGTCCAGGGCATGGCGCGCGCCGCCTATTCCGTCGTCACGGTGATGTCCTCAAGCGTCAGGTTCTTGACGGCTAATTCGACGCCACCGAAGGCGCGTTCGAACTCATTTCGTCCCAGCCTGAGCGCGTTGACCTCGGTCGCGGACCCGCCGGCCGTCATCTCGAAGTTTCCATCGGCCTTGCAGTCGACGATCACCTTGGTCTGCCTGCCGAAGCCCCAGGTAGGGATGTGTCCCTGCACTTCCTGTGGAGCGAGGCGAAAAGGACCAGCCATGGGTAAAGCCTCCCGTGGTCTCGGAATTTCTTCCTCTCACCTAAATGGCTACCGGGGCTTGCTGTTTCCCGTCAAGATTGCAAAGGGCCGGACAGGGCGGATTCGGACGCCCTTAAGGTGTCGAATAAATCTGCTACGAATAATCGTAGAGTGTCCCCGTCAGTCGTCAGGAAAGTGTCCGCAGATTTGCGGAGGTCCCGTCGTTGCGGGGCCGGACGGCGCGGAATGACGGGGCGGCGGCTCCGCGGAGGCCGTTGCGGGGCGGATGAACGCGTCCGATGTCATGTGGCGATCGGCGGCGGCGCAGAGCGTGGGGAGGGCGCCGGATCCGACGGGCCGGGCGAAGAGGCGGTTGCCGAGTTGCATGACGCGTTCGGCGCCGGCGCGGTGTTCCATACGGGCAGCGGCGGCTGGAGATCGGTGGCAGCGTAGACGAGGTGCGCGGAGGCGACCACCACGGAGAAGCTGACGCCGGCCGGGCGTGCCGCGAGCTCGTGGGCGAAGAGGAGGTTGGCCGATTTCGGCCGCCGCACAGGCAGGCCAGCGCTGGGACAGGCGGCGCTCATAGTTGGGGTCGGCGAGGCCGACGATCGCGAGGGTGTGGGCGCCGCCGGAGACGGTGATGACGCGGGCCCCGGGCGTAGGGGATTGGCGGAGGCCGAGCGGGGGTTCATCCATCCTCCCCCCCCGGAAACCGGTGAAGGTTCAATGGCCCCTGGTCTGCGCGAGCTCGGCGATCCCCGCTATCCCACCCTCGGTCCTGATTGCCTGCGCCACGACGTGGGTCTGTCGCACATCGTGCAGGAGCTGACCCGCAAGGGTATCGACACCTCCCGCGTGGGGCGGGTCGGGCGCAGGCGCTGGTTTATGCCTTGTCCTGGGTCAGCTGGGCACGGATCTGCTTGGCTGCTTCGAGGGCTGAGAGGTCGGTAAGGCCCTCGGCCAGGGGTAGGTGTTCCGCGCAGAACCATTCGGCGTTTTCGGGGTGCCCGGTCCAGCTGTCGGGGTAATCGACGGTGGGGCGGAAGTACACGACGGTGAACTCGTCGGAGGGATTGTGCTTCTTGGTCGCCGAAAATGTGCAGGCTATGCACTTCGGGGGCATCAAGGGCGGGCCTCTCACTCGTCTTGGAACGTTGAAAGAGCATTGTAGAGGCGATGGTTTGAGCCCCGTCGCCTTCTCCTCGACGGGGCTTCGCCGTGCGCTCCCCGGCCCGCCGACTGCCACGGCGACCAAGTCGAGTAGGTCAGCCCTCGTACTCGTCTTTCACCCGGGCCAGTCGCTCGTCGAGGTCGCCCGCTCACCGATGGGCCCAGTTTCGCAAGGCGATGATGGCGTCATGGGTGAGGACGTAGCGGCGAATTCCTCGTCGTCGTACCCGCGCGGCGCCGGCCAGAAGGTCGCGTAGGTCATCGAGGTGGAAGGCGTCGCGTCCGTGGCCTTGCGCCCCTCTTATCCCTGCCGAGGCGCTGACGGGTACCGGGGGCAGGGCTTCGGCGCACGGTTGCCTTGGCGGCGCCGCGCAGGCTCTTGCCGTCCACCGACACGCTCAGCGCGAGCACAGGGGCCAGGGCGTGGCGCACTCCGCGCGGGTCACGCGGGGCGGGCACTTCGGCCAGACGCTCCAGCAGCCCCGGGATCTCCTCGGGGCGGGGTTCGGGCTGCTTGCGGAGTTGGTCAAGAGCAGGCGGGATCGGGGATGACGCGTCGGCAGGCACGTTCTTCCACTCGGATCACGGGGCGTCGAGAACTCCGTGATCTTCGAAGCCCGTGCCTGTCTGTCGGTGTGTGCTTTCAAGACTTGGTTGACGTTCTGTCGTTGGGAGATTGCTTGACGGGATCGCGGGTTGACCGCAGCTCCGGTGACGCGCGGCGCGCACCTGCGCGAGCTGCCTGGCCTCCCTCGACGAACAGCGCTTTGGGCAGGTGGGACAACGCCTGGATCCGCACCTAACCGAGTGCCGGCGGGTGCTCGGCTGGACGGCGTCCCCAGGCCGAAATCAGCGGCGCGAGTGTCAGGTCGAGTTGGCCCGCGTCGATGGCGGCCAGGTGCGCGTCGATCTCGGCGTCGTCGGCCAGGCCGGCCGCGAGCAGTTCGCCGCGCACGTGCCGGATGGTCGCCGCCTCCAGCCGGTCGCAGGCCGGCCCGCCGACCGGGAAAACGCCCCCCGCGGCGACATCTACCAAGCCGGCCTCACGCAATGCCCGCGGCAGGGTCCGGCCGTAGCGCAGGTCCGCGCCGCGGCGCGTCAGCAGCTCCCGGACCGCGTCACGCAGCCGGTTGGCCCGCCGCTGCTCGGGGCCGCTGTCGTCCAGGCATGCCAGTGGCTGCAGAGCGGTATCGGCGTCCTCGATCAGCAGCCAGCCGCCGGGCCGTAGCGCTGCCGCCATCGTGGCCAACGCCCGAGCCCGGTCGGGTACATGGACCAGCACGAGCCGGGCGTGCACCAGATCGAACGTCCCCGGCTCCGGGGGCGGGTCAGCGGCGACGTCGTGCTGGCGCACCTCGTACCCGTCGCCCGTCTTCAGCCACGACGGGTCGATGTCCGTGGCCAGCACGTGCCCGGTCGGACCGACGGCCGCCGCGAGCGCCTCCGGGATACCGGGGCCACCGGCCCCCACTTCCCAGCAGCGCGAGCCAGCCCTGACCCCCAGTCGATCGAAGTGTCCGCGCGTCACACCGTCGAACAGCTCGGCCAGCCAAACGAATCGCTCACCCGCCTCGGCGCGCGCGTTGTCCAGCAGGTACCCGCGGGCGGGAGCGGACTCTCCACCGAGCGCGGTAGTCCCGTCTATCGGATCCGGTCGGCCACTAACGTGCGGCGGGCGGGGCGAGGAGGTCATCACTACATGATCAACCTCCCAGGCCACCAGCGCCACGACGACGGGAGAGGGATGTCTCACACAGCCGGCCAACTCCGTACGTGCTACAGCCGGTTGGTCGGGGCCAGCGGAAGCATCAGATGCAGCGTAACCGGCGCGCTCAGGGCAGTCACCGGCCGCGCGACCGGCATTACCACGCACCGTCGGCGGCTTCAGGCGGTTGACCGGTGGGAGAATCGGACCCGTGACGACCGAATCTGGGGACTTCGAGCTGACCATGGATGAGCTGCGCACCGTCGCGCGCTATGTGGTGGAGAGCGCTGAGGAAGTCCTCCCCGTGTTCGAGGCCGCCAGACCCAACGACCCTCGGCCTCGTGCAGCCATCGATGCCGCGCGGGAGTTCGTGAACGGCGCGAGAAGGACCAAGCTCCAGCGCATCACCTCCTTGGACGCGCACCGCGCGGCGAAGGAAGCGGCCACCGAAGCCGAACGGCTCGCCGCGCGCGCAGCCGGCGACGCTGCCGCTGCGGCTTACCTTCATCCGATTGCGAAAGCCACCCAGGTAGGTCACATCCTGCGGGCCGCTGCAAGCGCGGCGCGCGTGGGGGAGTTGAACGCAGGCGGTGATGCCGCCGTCGGGCTCAAGCTGATCGAGCAGGCTCGACAACGCGCCACACCGGCCTTGATCGATGTCCTCAACCGGTACCCCCTCGCGCCGACCGGCAAGAGCCGTGCTGCACAACTCATGACCATCCTGGACACGTCCTTGCGTACGTCCCGCTAAGGGACACCATCCGCCGTGGGATCGCGAAGCTTCCGCGGCGCGCTGCCTACTACGATCGAGCGATGAGCGATGAGCGACGGCCGCGACGTCGAAGCCAACCGGCAGTCGGCGTCGCGGTGTTGGGGCGAACGCAGAACGGGGGATGGCGATGCCCACATCGGAGTTGAGCCCGGAGGAACAGCATCTGCTGCGGGCGGCGGCGGAGCGTGGAGATGTCTTTGCGCGGTTCCGGCTCGGCAAGGGGCTGCTCGACCGGGGGAACCGGGAAGAGGCGAAGCGGTGGCTCGTGCCGCTGGCCGAGGCCGGTCATGGGGAGGCCGTAAGGGCCCTGGCCTGGTCGGCGAGCCGCCTTGCTCGCACCGATTCCGCTTACGAGGAGGAAGCCGAGCACTGGCTGCGGCGCGAGGCCCGAGTCAGCCAGGATCGCGATGTGCTGGTGGCGATGGCCGTGGAGATGCGCGGGTGGGCCTCAGGGCGAGTGGCGGAGGCGGAGCAGCTGGTAGCAGGGCTGGCGCAGGAGGGCAGCGCTCGGGCCGCCGGCCAGCTGGCCTTCTGGGACGAGGACCGCGACCCGGCGGCCGCGGTGCAGTGGTATCGCCTCGCCATGGAGTTGGGTGACAAGTCCGCCTGGTCGTTTCTCGGCGAATGCCTGTCGGCGCAGGGGCGTTATGCCGAGGCGGAGGCCGTCTACCGTCCGTACGCGGACGCCGGGGATTCCTTCGCCCGACGCAAACTCCAGGAGGTGGTCCGAGCCCAGGGAGAGAGCGGTACGGCCCCTGAGCCCGAGCAGTCTGAGCTGGAGTTCCGTGTAGGGGGACTGCCCGACGCCGTGGCCACCGCCGTGATCACGGCAGCCGTCTTGCCGTTCCTCCAGGCCGTCGCGACCCAGGCCGCCGGAGACGCCTACGCCAAGTCGCGCGCATTGATCAACCGGGTGCTCCACCGCGAGGGCAGCGACGATGCCGACCCTTGCCAAGGGCCGGCCCTGCACCTCGTCCACGACCCGCAAACCGGGACCCGGTTGGAGCTGCGCGGCGGTGAATTGTCCGACGAGGCACTGCACATGCTGACACTGGCTGACCTGGACGCTCTTTCGGCCCCGGACCGGCAGGGCCGTACGGTCACGGTCTACTGGGACCGCGAAGTGGGGCTGTGGCGAAGGCGCGTTCAGTAACGCGGGGAAGCAACGGGAGCGGAATTCCGGGTACGGCGACGGTCAAGGGTTGCCCGCGCCACCGCCACCCGTACCCTCTTCGCCGGAATCTCGCGCTCCGCCGAACTGCATGGCTACGGGCGCATCTGCGCACGGCTGGATCGAACCGGCGTGGACGGCGTGCTGGGGCGCGTGGACGCGTGGACCCGTCATGACAATGACCCCTTCGGACTCCGCGCGCCCTGCCGATGGTCACGGGCCGCAGCAATGATGAGCGGACCGCACGTGATCCAGGTGACGTGACTCCGCACACCTGCCCTTGCGCAGGTGGACAATGCAGTGGAAGGAATCCACGTTGTTGCTTCTCATCTCACCGGACGGTGTCGAGGAGGCCCTCGACTGCGCGAAGGCAGCGGAGCACCTCGACATCGTCGACGTCAAGAAGCCCGATGAGGGGTCGCTCGGCGCGAACTTCCCGTGGGTCATCAGGGAGATCCGCGACGCGGTCCCGGCGGACAAGCCGGTGTCCGCCACGGTGGGAGACGTACCGTACAAGCCCGGCACGGTGGCCCAGGCGGCGCTCGGTGCAGCTGTCTCCGGAGCCACGTACATCAAGGTCGGCCTCTACGGATGCACGACGCCCGAGCAGGCCATCGATGTCATGCGAGGGGTCGTCCGGGCAGTGAAGGACTATCGGGCGGACGCGTTCGTCGTCGCCTCGGGCTACGCCGACGCCCACCGGATCGGCTGCGTCAACCCGCTCGCGCTGCCCGACATCGCCCGCCGCTCCGGCTCCGACGCGGCCATGCTCGACACCGCGGTCAAGGACGGGACACGGCTTTTCGACCACGTGCCGCCCGACGTCTGCGCGGAATTCGTCCGGCGGGCCCACGAGGCCGATCTGCTCGCCGCCCTCGCGGGCAGCGTCAAGGTGGGAGACCTCGGCGCGCTGACCCGCATCGGCACGGACATCGTGGGGGTGCGCGGGGCGGTCTGCGAAGGGGGCGACCGCACCACCGGAAGGATTCAGCCGCGGCTGGTGGCCGCCTTCCGGGCGGAGATGGACCGGCATGCCCGGGAATACGCAGCCGCCGTCGCCGCCGCGAGCTGACCGCCGGCATGCCGACGCGTCAGTCCCGTCGCGCGCACGGGACCCTTGGCGAACGCTTCGCCGTCCTCGATCCGTCCACGGGTGAGGCCTTCGACGAGGCTCCCGACCAGCAGCCGGACGTGTTGGACGCCGTCGTCGGCCGGGCCTGTGAGGCCTGGCGCAGCTGGCGGGCCGACCCCGTCGCCCGCGCCACCGCGTTGCGCGCGGCGGCCGACGCCGTAGAGGGGGCCGGGGCCGACCTCGCTCCGCTGCTCACCCGTGAACAGGGCAAACCCCTGGCTGAGTCGTATGCGGAGATTGCCCGCGCGGCGGCCCGCCTGCGCTACTTCGCCGGCCTGGACACCCGCCCTCAGCCGATCACAGACGGTCGGCCGGTGCACAGCGAGATCCGCTGGCGTTCGCTCGGGCCCGTCGCCGCGATCGTTCCGTGGAACTTTCCCCTCCAGCTCGCGTCGGCGAAGTTCGCGCCCGCACTCGCCGCGGGCAACACGATGGTGCTCAAGCCCTCTCCGTTCACGCCCCTCGCCACACGGCTGCTGGGGTCCGTCCTCTCCAGCGCCCTCCCTGAGGACGTACTGACGATCGTCACCGGTCGTGAGCCCCTCGGCGCCCGCCTCGCGACTCATCCAGGGATCCGCCACGTGACCTTCACCGGTTCGATTCCCACCGGGCAGGCTGTCGCGGAGGGCGCGGCCGCGTCGCTAGCCCGGGTCACCCTGGAGCTGGGCGGTAACGATGCCGCCATCCTGCTGGAGGACGTGGAGGTGGAGAGGATCGCGGACCGGCTGTTCTGGTCGGCGTTCCGCAACTGCGGGCAGGTCTGCATGGCGGTCAAGCGCGTCTACGCCCCGGCCCGGCTCTACTCCCAGGTGGTCGAAGCCCTCGCGCAGCGCGCGAAGACCGCCGTCGTCGGAGCCGGGCTCGACCCGGGCTCACAGCTGGGGCCGGTCAACAACGCCCCCCAACTGGCCCGGGTCGAGCGCTACACGGCCCAGGCCCTGGCAGACGGCGCCCGAGCCGTGGCCGGTGGCCACCGCCTGGACCGGCCGGGCTACTTCTTCGCCCCGACGATCCTGGCCGATGCCCCGTCCGACAGCCCGGTGGTGACGCAGGAGCAGTTCGGCCCTGTCCTGCCGGTGCTGCCGTACAGGAGCCTCGACGAAGCCGTCGAGGCGGCCAACGACACCGGCTTCGGGCTGGGCGGCTCGGTCTGGGGGACCGACCTCGACCGGGCCGAGGCGGTGGCCGGCCGGCTGGAGTGCGGGACGGCATGGATCAACCACCACGCCGAACTGTCCCTCGCCCAGCCCTTCGCGGGCATCAAGCAGAGCGGTGTCGGCGTCGCGGGCGGGCTGTGGGGGCTCTACGGGAACCTCAGTCCGTTCGTCGTGCACCGTCCGCAGGAGGCGTGACGATGAGGTTCGGTGCAGCGGTACTGCGCTCGTACGAGAGCCGATTCGCCGTCGAGGAGGTGATCCTGAACGCGGGGCCGGCCGACGGCGAGATCCTGGTCAAGATCGCGGGCTGCGGGATGTGCCGGACCGATCTCGCGGTCCGGCGTTCGGCGGGCCGCTCACCGCTGCCGGCGGTGCTCGGCCACGAAGGGTCCGGGATCGTGGTCGAGACGGGCGGCCCGGGCACCGGCCTGAGCGTCGGCGACCATGTCGTGCTGAGCTTCGACTCCTGCGGACACTGCCGGAACTGTATGGGCGCGGCTCCCGCGTACTGTGACTCCTTCGCCTCGCTCAACCTCTTCGGAGGACGCAAGGAGAACGCGACGCGGTTCACCGACGTGGCCGGGGGCGCACTGGCCCCCCGATGGTTCGGCCAGTCCTCGTTCGCCGAGTACGCGATGGTCCCGGCCCGCAACGTCGTCCGGGTCGACCCCTCGCTGCCCATCGAACTGCTCGGACCACTTGGCTGCGGCTTCCTCACCGGCGCCGGAGCGGTCTTCAACTCCTTCGGCGTCGGCCCCGGCGACACCCTCGCGGTCTTCGGCGCGGGTGCGGTGGGTCTGGCCGCGGTGATGGCGGCACCGCCGGCGGAGCGGTGACCGTGGCCGTCGACCGGCACCCCGAACGGCTGGCCCTCGCGGAGCGCTTCCACGCGATCCCACTGAACGCCGCATCCACCGGCCTGCCCGACCGCATTCAGCAACTGACCGACGGCGGAGCACAGTACGCGCTGGACACCACCGGCTCTGCCCAGCTCATCAACGACGCGCTCCGGGCCCTGCGCCCGACCGGCCACCTCGGCCTGGTGGCCCGGCTCCACACCGCGCTGCCGCTCGAGCCGGGGACACTGGACCGCGGCCGGAGGATCTCCCACCTCTGCGAGGGGGACGCGGTGCCGGGACTGCTGATCCCGCGGCTGACCGGGCTGTGGCAGGCCGGGCGGTTCCCCTTCGACCAGCTGATCCGTACGTACCCGCTCGCCGACATCAACGAGGCCGAACGCGACTGCGACGCGGGCCGCGTGGTCAAACCCGTCCTGCTTCCGGAGGGGAGGGCTCCGTGAGCGAGGCGTTCAACGCCACGCCACTGCCTATCTGATCGACTCCGATCGACCGCCAGCCAGCGGCCGGCCATGGACACCGCACCGCCGTAGCCGGCCGACGTGGCGAACTGCCCCACGCCGAGCCGGCCGGATTCCTGAACCGGGCGGCCGAAGGGCTGTGCGCCATCGAGTACACCCCGAGGAACGGGTCGCGCAGAGCTGTAGCGGCGTGCGCTCACCGCAGATCCACCACCAGATCCACCATCAGATCCACCATCAGATCCACCATCAGATCCACCATCAGATCCATCATCCGTATTCCGCGCCAAGGGAGGACACATGGTCGGCACAGCGCATCGGAACACCGGCGTGGAAGACGTGGAAGGAGGTGTCGGCCTGACCGCTCTCCTGGTCGCCGCGGCACGGGCGATCGAGACCCACCGCCATGACAGCCTGGCCCGGGACGTCTACGCAGAGCACTTCGTACTCGCCACACCGGCCTGCGCGGGCTGGCCGGTCCGCGTGCAACAGGTACCGGATGGGGACGCGAATCCGCTGTGGGGACGATTCGCGCGTTACTTCGGCCTGCGGACCAGGGTCCTCGACGACTTTCTCCTCCGGTCGATGCACGCGGGCGCCCGTCAAGTCGTCCTACTCGGGGCGGGGTTGGATTCGCGGGCGTTCCGACTCGATTGGCCTCCCGGCTGCGTGATCTTCGAGATCGACAGGGAAGGCGTGCTGGCGTTCAAGCACAAGGTGCTCGGCGGACTGTCGGCCACCCCGAAGGCAGCGCGCGTACCGATCCCGATCGATCTGCGCGCCGACTGGGTCGGAGCACTGACCGACGCCGGCTTCGACACGGCCGCACCGAGCGTCTGGCTGGCCGAGGGGTTGCTGTTCTACCTGCCCAACGCCGCCGAGACGTACCTCATCGACGCGGTGGACCGGTTGAGTACGGAGGGAAGCGCCCTGGCGTTCGAGGTCAAGCTCGAGAAGGACTTGCTGGCATACCGCGACAGCCCGCTCTACACCTCGACGAAACACCAGATCGGCATTGACCTGCTCACCCTGTTCGACAGAGAGCCGCGGCCCGACTCCGCAGGAAATCTGGCGGCCAAGGGCTGGTCCACATCGGTCCACACCCCCTTCGACTTCACCCGCCGGCATGGACGCGGCCCGCTGCCCGAGCAGAACGACGCACTGGCGGGAAACCGGTGGGTGTTCGCCAACAAGCCCTGCGCTGCGGGCACGTGACGGCCCGGCAAGCGGTCCGAGGCCACCAGGCCAGAGGCGACATCCTGAAGAGACAACGACACCGGCGTGCGCTTCAGGGGCAACAAGCCGGACACTCCGAGCCACGGGAGGCGACCGGGGCGTAGCTCCACCGGCAATGCTGCTCCCGGCCAACGACCGTGTGATCCACAACTGCCTGGATCGGTCAAGGCGGCACCCTTGCTCAGGCATCCTCGACTACGCGCACAGACGGAGACCGCAGTTTCCTGGTCTCGGCCGGCAACGCTCGGCGCTCCGCGTTCCGAATGCCTATGAGCTCGTCGTCCCACCCCGAATCACGCAGCTCGGCGTCGGTGCTGATCACCTCTGCGTCGCTTCGGCCGGTGCCCGCCAGATGGCCGATGAACCCAAGTGGCAGCCGCTCGATGCGCCACCCCGGCCATGCGGCGGCCAGCTTCGCTCTGAGCTGCGACGTCACGGCTTCCGCCGTCCAATACTGAAGTCGGCGTGAGAGGAGATCGATAACCGCGCCGGATCCGGCTACCCCCTCCTCTGGTAGGGGATAGGGGTCGTGCGCAAGCAACTCCGTCGTGAGCGGCTCGCCGTGCTCAGCCAGCCAAGGTATGACGTCGTCGACGTGCAGCTGGAAGTCCCGGACCACACGATCGGTGCCAATGATGCTCACCATCGCGTCCGTGAGCGCGAACCACTCGGCGCTGGTCTCGTGGTACAGGACCGATATCTGAAGCCGGGCAGGGTCCCAGTCGACGAACCAGCCCTCACGCGAGGTCAGTCGAGCTGCGGCCGGCGACGGCGCGTTGCCCTCGGCTGAAGTCGCGGCAGGTTCGACCGGCCCGAGCCCTGGGCGCATGTCGACGAAGTCCTCGTGCCCGCCCCAGGCATACCCGACGTCCCAGTCGGCCCACCCCCGAGCCATCGCCCGCCGCTTCGCGAAGACCTCGTGGTAATTGGCGCCACGGCTCCACAAGCCGCAACCGTAGAAGCGGTGCCGACGAGTGACGAGATCGAACGCGACACCGCGGCAGAAATATCCTGTGTCCAGAGCTTCTCGCGCACTGCCGTCATTCCCCGGCACGCCGGCGAGCCGAATCCACTCGATCAACGCATCACGATCACTCTCGCCGACGAGATCCCATGTTCCCCACTTCTCTGTCACCGTCCAGCAGGATCCGTCTCCGTCCCGAAGGAAGTACGCGGTGTGGCAACTCATTCCGGAACCTTAGGCAATCTGCGGTTGGGAGCAACATTGCGAGGTTGCGTCGGCGCTGGACCTCCCGGTTGAGGCCTGGTAGCCGGCCGCCGCGGCGCCCGCGATGGTGCCGCTCCTGGTCGGTCTTCTCGGGGATCGTGTGCGCGAAGCCGTGTCGCCGCAGGTAGCCGCGGAAGCCGCGAGAGCTGTAAGCCTTGTCCGCGATCACGTGGCCAGGTCAGCGGCGTGGCCGACCCGGGCCGGTCCTCGTTCGTGCGCCGAACCTGCATAAGGCGACCGCTGCGGCTCTCTTGGCTGTTGTACGGATGCGCACAACTTGCCCTTGCATTCGAGTCGTTCGGTACCACCCCACTCTCTCCTGATTGCTGGTGAGAACGCGAACCGAAATGATCTGAACCGCGACCCGATGGATAGATGGATAAGCAGTCCGCCGCGACCGGGATTCCGCCCCCTAGAACTTCCGTGGCCGATCATGTGCGAAGCCAGATGGCGAGGGCGGGTGCGGTGGGGTCGATGCGGAGGAATGCGTAGCCGCCTTTCCAGCATTGGGTGGCGACGGCCTCGGGCGTGCTTGAGCTTGTTGAGGCCGTTCGTCGGTGTTGCGTTTGCTGTGCCGCTCTTCGCCGAAGCAGGATGCTCTATCTGGATTCAGACGAGTTGCTGGGAGATTTCCCCGGCTTCGGCGATCTCCTGCCGGTCGGAGCTGTCAATGATGTCGCGGAGGGGTTTCGGGGCCCGTGGGCGATGTTCATCACCGGACCTCCGGAGTCGCCGCCGGTGGGAATCCTGGACACCTTTTCCATGCAGAAGTCCGAGCCGCCCGGTCGGTGTAGCGGTTGCAGCGGTGGGCGTCCGGCATACGACGCGCAGGTCCTATTGCTTGAGCACGGGGGAGTGGCAGGTGTTTTGGCCCCGGTGCAGGTGGCGCCCCACCCGTACTGCCGCACGGCCTGGTCGGGTGGACACGGGCCGTACTGGTGGTCAGATACCCGCTGGGCAAAGAAGTCGTGGCCTGGTGTGTCCCGTTCCCGTGTTCCAGGAGGCCTACGTATGTCCTGGTCAAGGCCCATTTCATCGTTCGGGCGTCCCGAACTGCCTGGCTTTCGTTGCGGCTGGGACGGATCACCCCACAGTCTCGGGTCAACCGAGCACCACATCGAGGCCACCCACGGTGGTTGCGAAGTGAGCTCGTGGTTCGACATCCGAAGCAAGGAGCACTTGTGATCTCAAAAACGAAGAAGGCTGCGCGTTCCGTGGCCGTGGCGTTCGCCGCGGCCGCCGCGTTCACTGTGACTGTGCCGACCGGCAACGCTTTCGCCATCGACGAGGTCCCCTGTCGCGGTGGGGAAAACTTCCTGAAGATCTGGTCCCACAGCGACGGGAAGCAGAGCGTGGACTGCTACGCGAACCGTGGGAAGATCTCCTTCGGCGGGTGGTGGGTCGACAAGATCTCCACGGGGAACAACGACTTAATCTACTACGACGCCAATGGCGATTCGGTGAAGGTCGATCGGTGGCACGAGATCTCCTACCCGAACCGTCCGCCGAAGGTCAACGAAATCGAAATCCTGTGACGAGTCGACGAGTCGACGGGTTGACGGGTTGACGAGTTGGTTCCCGGGACGGCCGTTTCCACTGAGTGTCCATTCCTGGATACTGCCGCTTCCCGGGCGCGCAGCGGATTTTCCGTAGCGTGAACCTGCTCGCATCCGGCTGTTCACTGATGCCGGCCAGGCCTCTCCGGGCGTGGCCGGCATCGTGTTATGAGTCGGCAGTTCGTTGTGAGTTGCAGGACGTCGAGAGCCGTTCCTTGCCCGAGGCCCGATTCGTCGTGCTGATCAGTCTGGGGCGGTGGTTCTCCCCGAGCCCGGAACACACGGTGACCGCCGCGCCCGGACCGCTCGGCGTTCGGTCACCGCGGCGCCCGCCTGCAGCGCATGAGCCGGCCTCCTGCTACGACAGCGTGTCCGCCACCACGGATGCCGCTTCCGCGATCAGTTTGTTGTCGAAATCGGCGTCCTTCTTGAAGCGGTTCGACATGATCGCCACGGCGATGGGGGCGCGGCCGGGGGGCCACACCACGGCGATGTCGTCGCGGGCGCCGTAGTAGGTGCCGGCTCCGGTCTTGTCGCCGACCACCCAGCCCTTGGGCATCCCGGCCCTGATGACCTCGTCTCCGGTGGTGTTGGTCCGCAGCCACTTCGTGAGCTGCTTGCGATCGCCCTTGTCGAGGACGTCCCCGAGGACGAACGCGCGCAGATCCTTGGCCAGCGTCCGCGGCGTGGTCGTGTCCCGCGTGTCGCCCGGGGTCCACTGGCTCAACTTCGGCTCGATGCGCTCCATCCGGGTGACGTCGTCACCGATCCCCTTGAGTACGCCCTCGAGGCGCTTGGGTCCGCCGAGGTCCTCAAGGAGCAGGTTGGCCGCGGTGTTGTCGCTGTAGCGGACGGCGGCGTCACACAGCTCGCTCAGGCTCATCCCGGTCGCGACGTGCTTTTCGCTCACGGGAGAGGTGGCGACCAGATCGTCCTTGGAGTACTTGATCACCCGGTCCATCGCGCTCGGGGAGTGCTTCCGCAGTACGGCACCGGCGGCCAGTGCCTTGAACGTGGAGTTGTACGAGAACCGCTCGCCGTCTTTGTAGGCCACCTCGCGCCCGGTGCCGGTGTCGACGGCGTAGACACCCAGGCGCGCGTCGTACTTGCGCTCAAGCTTCTTGAATTCGCTGGCGAACGGCTTCGCGTCCGCACCCGTCCTCGTCTTCGCGGCGGACGAGGACGGCACGTCGGACGGAGACGACGAGTCCGGGGCACCGCCTTGGCCGCAGGCTGCCAGCGGAACGAGGGCGAGTGTGGCAAGCGCACCGACAACGGCGCGCCGGGCACGGGTGTGCGGCATGATCCAAACCTCCAAGTCGCCCCGTATGCAGGGCTATAGGGGAGAGAGCGCACGGCCCATCCCGGTGAGTGGTCATCTGTACCCGGCCACCTTCACCTCTGCGCGGCTATGCGGTCCAATACACTCATGCGCTGTTTCATGCTGAACTGGCATAGAAGTGCAGGAGAGTTCAGGCCGTGAATCTCGTCGGAGCATGTCGCGCGCGTTCGTCAGCGTCAGCGAGCGCGGGAGTTCCACCGTCGGAGCGGCTGCTGCCGCCCGGATGTCCCAGTCGGTGGCCGGCCGTCGCGACTGCGCGATGCGGTGGACCTGCGGCCCGCACAGCCCGTCGCCGCGACCGACCTGACGACCGCAGCGGCAGAAGTCCTCTGCCCCTCGGCGACCTGTTGCTGTGCTCCCTCGACGGGCCGTGGGACTCGCCCTGATCTGGCGGGCCCATCGGCGAGATCACGCTCGGCCGGGAGTTCGCCCTTCTGGACACTGGATACGACGGACGCGGACGCACCGCGTAGGACTCCAGGACCATATGCCCCGGCAGTCCGTCCACCCACAGTCGGACACACTGTGCCCTGCTGACGGATTCGCCCCAACTTCCTTGTGCGCAAGGGTGAGTGCGTCCCACACGCACCGATCCGAAGGGCCATCCCCACGTGCGAAGCAGACGAATAGCCCCTGTCCTGGCGGCGAGCGCCGTCGCGGCGGCACTGGTTCCGACACTGACGCCGGCGACCGCCTCCGCCGCTGAGAACCCCTTACCGCAGCACCTCGAGCAGAGACCGGCGTGGCACCGCTGCAGCAGCGCAACCCCTGCCTCCTTTCAGTGCGCCACCATCAAGGTCCCGTTGGACTACAGCCGTCCCGGCGGCAAGAAGATCGACCTCGCGATATCGCGGATCAAGGCGAGCAGTTCTGCCGAACGCCGCGGTGTTCTGCTGGTCAATCCCGGGGGACCGGGCGGCCAGGGCCTCGATATGCCACAGGTCCTGTCGGCCGAGCTCCCCAAGTCCGTGACGAGAAAGTACGACCTCATCGGCTTCGATCCGCGGGGTGTCGGCCAGAGCTCCCCCCTCAGCTGCGGCCTGACCGCCGAGGAGGAGAACTGGCAGCGTCCCTACAAGGCCGCAACGTTCGCCAAGGACGTCAAGTGGGCCCGGACCGTCGCCGAGAAGTGCAACGCCAAGCAGGGCGACAAGCTGCGCCACATCACCACCCGCAACACCGCCCGTGACATGGACGTGATCCGGGCCGTGCTGGGCGAGAAGAAGATTTCCTACCTCGGGTACTCGTACGGCACCTATCTCGGAGCCGTCTACACGCAGTTGTTCCCGAAGCGCAGCGACCGGATCGTCCTGGACAGTGCCATCGACCCCGCACGGATCTGGCGAGGGATGATACAAGTCTGGGCGGAAGGCAGTGAGCCCGCGTTCACGAGGTGGAGCGAGTGGACCGCCCAGCGGAACGCGACCTACAAGCTGGGCAACACCCCGGACAAGGTCCGTAAGACCTTCTGGGGTCTGGTTGCCCGGGCCGACCGGAAGCCGATCGAGTTCAAGGGCGCCATGGTCAGCGGTGACGACATCCGCGCGGGGCGCGCCATGTTCTTCAGTGTGCGCGATGCCGCCGAGGAAATCGTCGAGCTGAAGAAGGCCGCCGACGGCAGGGCCCCGGACTCCAACCCTGACACCGGGACGCCCGAGCGACCTGCACCGCCGTCATTCGGCCGTGCCGTGCCCTCGGACAACGCCAGCGCCGCCTTCTGGGCAGTCGCCTGTGCCGACACCCGTGCCTGGCCGCGCGACCCCGAGCAGTACCGCCGCGACGCCATCCGGGACAAGGCCAAGTACCCCTTGTACGGCGACTTCGCGTCCCACATCAAGCCGTGCGCGTTCTGGAAGAAGAACGGCAGCGAACCCGCCACCACGATCGACAACAAGGTCGGGGTACTCACCCTGCAGAACGAGTGGGACTCCCAGACACCTCTGTCCAGTGGCCTCGGCATGCACCGGGTCATGAAGGGCTCGAGGATGGTCACGGTCGCCGGGGGCGCCGGACACGGCATCTACGGTTCCAAGTCGTGCGCCGACAAGACGGCCACCGCGTACCTGACCACGGGCAAGCTCCCCGCGAAGGACGTGACCTGCCAGGCACCCGCGGCCGCACGTGAGCGCAGCAGCGCAACCAAACTGCCGCTTCCCCCGCCTCCGGGCATCCCGGGGATGCCCGGCCGCTTCTGACCCGTTCCGGACGAGGTGATGTGACGTGGGGCTTCTGCACGGGCGGAGGCCCCACGTTATGTGGAGACCGCGCAGGTGCGTCGTGACCGCCGCCTCCTGAGTGCCGACAAGGCTTGCACGGCCGTCGGCCTAGGACAGCTCGGCGAGCGGCCGGTGTGGCGTCAGTCGGCACCTTTCAGACTCTGAGAGGGCGTTTGGGGAGTCGTGCCCGTTTCTTCGCGTGGCTTGAATTAGTTGGGCCCGGCGCCCCCGCCCATTCACCGAGCCGAGGGGTGCCGGCTCCCGCGGGTGAGTAGACATGCGCGAAGTCGTGCAGATACGCCTGCCGTCGAGCCACCCAGGGAGCACTGACCATGGCAATCCAGCGACGCCAACTCCTCCGATCCGGCCTTTTTCTGGGCGCCGGAGCCGCTCTGCCCACCGCTCTCGCGAGCGCCGGACCCGCTCTCGCCGCGCCGGCCCTCGTACGGAGCGGACGCCCCGCCCTCACCCACGGCGTACAGACCGGCGACGTCACCGCGCACGGCGGCGTCGTCTGGACCCGGGCCGACCGGCCCGCCCGGATGGCGGTCGAGGTGAGCACCCGCCCCGACTTCGGACGGTCGGTGACCATACCCGGCCCCGTCCTCACGGCCGAGACCGACTTCACGGGCAAGGTCAAACTGTCCGGGCTGCCCGCCGGCAGCGACGTCCACTACCGGGTGCGGCTCGCCGACCCCGGCGACGCCTCGCTCGTGGGCGAGCCCGCGACCGGCCGGCTGCGCACGGCGCCCACTGTCCGCGACGACGTGCGCTTCGTCTGGTCCGCCGACCTGGCCGGCCAGGGCTGGGGCATCAATCCGGACGCCGGCGGCTACCGCATCTTCCGGGCCATGGCGGAGCGCGACCCGGACTTCTTCCTGTGCAGCGGCGACTTCTGGTATGCCGACGGCGTGATCCCCGAGACCCGGACCCTCCCGGACGGCAGCGTCTGGCGCAACCTGGTGACCCCGGAGAAGTCCAAGGTCGCTGAGACCCTGGCCGAGTTCCGCGGTCAGCACAAGTACAACCTCATGGACGAGAACCTCCGCGCCTTCGCCGCGGCCGTCCCGCAGATCAACCAGTGGGACGACCACGAGGTCCTCAACAACTGGTATCCGGGCGAAGTGCTCACCGACACCCGCTACACCGAGCGGCGCGTGGACGTCCTCGCCGCCCGCGCCCGGCAGGCGCTCTTCGAGTACCTGCCGATCGAGACGGGTCCCAGCGGCGACGGCCGCGTCCACCGGGTCATGCGTTACGGGCCGCTCCTCGACGTCTTCGTACTCGACATGCGCAGCTACCGGGACGCCAACAGCGCGAACACCGGCCCCGCCACGGACAGCGGGATCCTGGGCGCGAAGCAGGTCGCATGGCTCGAACGCGAGCTGGCGGCCTCGCGGGCGACCTGGAAGGTGATCGCCGCGGACATGCCGCTGGGCCTCGTGGTGCCGGACGGCACCGCCCAGGAGGCAGTAGCGCAGGGCGACGGCGGCGCTCCGCTGGGCCGCGAAGGGGAGATCGCCCGGGTCCTGTCCTTCATCCACCGGCGGCACATCGCCAACACGGTCTGGCTCACGGCGGACGTGCACTACACCGCCGCCCACTACTACGACCCGGACAAGGCGGCCTTCCAGGACTTCACGCCGTTCTG
Source organism: Streptomyces sp. G7(2002) (assembly GCF_028870195.1). Classification (NCBI taxonomy): domain Bacteria; kingdom Bacillati; phylum Actinomycetota; class Actinomycetes; order Kitasatosporales; family Streptomycetaceae; genus Streptomyces; species Streptomyces sp. G7(2002). The sequence goes on along the minus strand of NZ_CP102609.1, from coordinate 250,751 downwards.
GGAGTTCGTCTCCGGCCCGCTCAACGCCATCGTCGCCAACGAGCCCAACAAGCTCGACGGCACGTTCGGCCCCCAGGTGCGCTTCCAGGCTCTTGCCCCGGACGCGGAGCACAACAATCCGGCGTTCGGCCACCAGTACTTCGGCGAGGTCGACATCGACGGCTCGTCCAAGGTCATGACCGTACGGCTGCGCGACATCGACGGGAAGGTGCTCTACTCCGTGGCAATCGACCCGCAGCGCTGAGGAGCCCGCAGGACCAGGAAGGGCGCAGGCCGGGACACGTCGTTCGCGTCTCGGTCTTGCCCTCCCGGCGTACCCGGTAAATGTCTCAAGTGCCCGCCCAGGCACTCAAGCAGGACGGGTGGTCCGCAGGAGTCGTGCTTACCGTCGCGCCAGTACGGACAGTCCGGGCTCGGGTCGGGCTCTCGCTCTCGCTCTCGCTCTCGCTCTCGCTCGGCGAGGATGCCGTGCTTGACGAGTCACTTGAGCTCCGAGCGGACACCCCCGATGCATTTCGGCTGGAAGCCGAAGTCCGGGGCGCCTACCCACACCCCTCAGGCGACGACAGCACGACTACTCAAACTCGCGCGAAACTCCCTCTCAGACGCGTGGCGCTCGGCCACTGTTCAGCCATCGTTCGTGAGATTCGGCGGCCCACGAGTTTTGAGAACCTACAGCTCCTCATCCGACGCGGCGGACGTCCCACGCGTACTGCTCCCCACACCCGACCAGACTGATGACCTCGACCGAGTTCCCTGGCGGTGTGTGGGACAGGCCAAGGCCCCCCGTGACGGGACGCATCAGGCCGGGCCGCACCCGTACGGAGATGCGCGAGCCGAATCCCACCTCCACCAGGTGGAAAGCCAGCCCAGGCTCCCCGAGCACCGTCCAGGACTGGCCGGCGCGCGTCTCGCCTCTTTGGCGAATCCGGTGTGCCGCCCGCCGGGCTGCGGCATCGTCGTCTCCAGCGCCCCGTCCGAGGGCGCGCTCGGGTGAAGGCGAAGCGGCTGGAGGGCTGCCATGGGTGAGCGTGAGTCGTGGACGACGGAGGAGTTCGGCGCCTCGCACGAGGGCGCGGTCGGTGTACTCCTGGCCGACGGCACCGTTCCGGGCCCTGTCTTCTTCCAGATGAATTCTGGTGGAGGTGGGCAGTCGGTCTCGCAGTGGAGTGTCTACGACGGCCACTTCGCGCATGTACCGCGGGCGGCCGCGCTGCGCGCGGTGTGTTCCTGCGGCTGGAACGGCACAGAGCACCGGCTGGACTGGGACGAGATCGGCGACCAGGAGCTGGCCAAGGCGGGCGCGTTCGCGGCGGATGCGTGCCTGGAGGATTGGGACGAGCACACCGTCATGGTGGAGAATTCGGCTGTACCTCTGCCGGAGACGGTCACCGGTCTGCTGGCTCAGCTGGCGGGGGAGATCGAGAGGCTGGCGAAGTCCTCACCGCTGGCGGCCGTTCGGGCGGCCCGCCGACTGGAGGTGACGGCTGCACAGGTCGGGTACTGGCCGGCCCACGATGCCCGGCGGGACGTGACCGCCGAGCAGGCCGCAGCCGCCCTCGGGCTGAACGAGGACGCGGCGCGGAAGCTGATGGCACGTCTTGGCCGTTGGAGCCCCTACCGCTGAGCTTCGGCTTGGGCGCGGCGGCGGACATGGGCAAGGCCCTTGCAAGCACGCTGAACTGCACCTTTGTGGGGAGAGCGCGGATGCCCCGTCGCCGGCGATGTGGTCCCAGGCGCGTTCCGTGATCTCGGCTCGCACCTGGGCCCGATGGCGCTCCCTCGGGTTGTTCGCACCCGTCGCCGCCATGGCCCGCTTTACCCCACCTGTCTAGCTACATCCTCAGGAGTCAGTTAGAAGCTATCGCGCACCCATTGCTTCACTTCGCCGTAGCGTTATAACCTCTAACGAACACTTGAGCTTATATCTCACTGCGGGCGCGCGGTGTCGCTGCGCGCCCTGCCCGAACAGGCAGCTCTTACGCCCCCGACCGATAAAGGGAGAACTCCATGTCCGGCATCCGCAGCACCGGCGTCCGCGCCGCCCTGTTCACCGCCCCGCTCTTACTCGGTCTCCTCGGTACCGCTGCCGCACCCGCCGGGGCCATCGGCTCCCTCACCTCCCACCCGGACAAGTCCCTCACCTGCCGCGGGAAGGGCGTAGACCCCGACGCTCTCGTCCGCCACCGGACCGAGATCGTGATCAACGCCCCGCTGCGCACCGTCTGGAAGCTGCAGACCGACGTGGAGCGCTGGCCGTCCTGGCAGACCCCCGTCGAAACCGTGGAACGCCTCGACCATGGCCCTTTCCGCAAGGGTTCGGCATTCCGCTGGACGACCCCGATACCCCCCAACCCGTCGACTCCCGCCACCAGCCTGGATATCACCTCGACCGTCCAGCAGATCAAGCACAACTCGTGCATCCGCTGGACCGGCCCCGCGATCGGCGAAGGACTGCGCATCGAAGGCGTCCATGTGTGGAACTTCACCAAGGCCAAGGGCGGCGTACGTGTGAGCACCGAAGAAACCCACACCGGCGCACAGGTCGAAGCGGACGTTCCCACCGCGACCAAGCTCCTCCGCGAGGGCCTCGAAGCTTGGCTGCGCGACCTGAAGTCCGCCGCCGAAGCCCGCGCCCATAACCGGCCGCACTGACCCACCAACCGGACCCGCGCCCGCTGAGCGTCAGTCAGCGGTACAGCCGGGCCGCCGATCCGACGGTCCGAAGGAAACGGCCCAAGCCTCGATCGGGCAGTCGTCGGGCTGGTCAGCTACGGCACTCAGCGGCCAACTCCAGCACTCGGTCACAAAGTTCACCCGTGTGTGCTGCGTCGTAATTCGAGCATGTGATGCCATCCGGGGGGATGTCCTCCTAGGACTTCCCTGGCGACCTTCTGCAGGTCGAGTGCGCCTTGTACACCAACTACCGCCAGCTCGCCCAGGGGAGAACCCCTCCCAGGCCGCCGTCCTGCGCCGCACCCTGCAGCGGCTGTCGGTACGGATCGCCACGCATCCGTACTAGGCGAGCATCCCCGGCCGGCGTCGACGGCCGGGACGGCGCTCAAGCGGCGGACTGGGCACCGGATGCTGGCCGGGAGCAGCAGTCGAGGCTCGCGAGGCAGGTCGCGTGCGGCGAACCGGGCACCGCAACCGGCAACCCGCAACCGCACCATGTGTCCATCGCATGCCTGGATGCGTGAGGTGGGCGGCGGCTAGAGCGACGGCCACCTCGGCGGTTCGGCATGGTCGGGCTCGGTGGAAGCGCCGGGATGGTGGACACGGAACTGTCCGTCGTGCAACGGGTCAAGGGGTGCACCAACACGTACAAGACCGTGACCTTCTCGCCGGACGGGAAAACGCTCGCCGCTTTGTCTGACGACTGCACGTGCGGCTGTGGGACACGGCGACCCGGGCAATATCACGCCACTGAACACCCGTCCGCACCCGGTGCAGAATCCCGTCGATCACCTTCCGATGGTCCCGCCACCTGCCACAACGCCTGTTGCTGACCGGCAGGAACGGCCTCAGCCGTTCCCACTCCTCATCCGTGAGATCACCCCGCCCCATGCCCGGACCAACGCGCGAGACAGGCGATAGTCCGAGCCGTCTCCGCACCGGGCGGCGACCGGCCCGTCCGGAAACGCGCCGACGGCCCCACCGGATCTCGACGGAGGGCGCCGCGGTCGCCCTTGTGGGCGAGGCGTAACCGCCCCGGTTTCGTCCGACGCCGCTTCACCACCCGCCAGTGACCGGCCGTTCGGCGCGGGACGCCGGGCGGGCCGCGGCTCAGACGACCAGGACCCGGCGCCCCCGGGTGTGGCCGGCGCGGCTGTCGGTGTGCGCCGCCGCTGCCTCGGTGAGCGAGTACGACTTCTCGACCGGGATGTGGAGCCTGCCCCGCGAGATGAGGTCGACGGCCTCGGCGAGCGCGTCCGGCACGCTCCCGGCCACGCCGGAGAACCGGACGCCCAGCTGCGGCGCACCGAGGTCGGCGATGGAGACGACCTTGCGCGGGTCCCCGGTCAGCTCGACGAGTTCGCGGATCACGCCCGAGCCGGCCAGGTCGAGGGCCGCGTCGACCCGGCCCAGGTGCCGCACCCGTTCGACCCAGCCCTCGTTGTAGGTCGTGGCGAGGGCGCCCAGGCCGCGCAGGTAGTCCTGGTTCGCAGCCCCGGCCGTGCCGATCACCGTGATGCCGCGCTCGCGGGCGATCTGCAGCACCGCCGACCCGACGCCGCCGGACGCGCCGCTGACCAGCAGCGTCTGCCCGGGCCGCACGCCGACCTCGCGGATGACGCGCAGCGCGGTCTCCACCACCGACGGGTACCCGGCCGCCTCCTCGAAGGTCAGCCCCTCGGGCATCCGGGCCCAGGCCGACAGCACGGCGAATTCGGCGTATGTGTCGGCGCCTTCGCCGAACACGCGGTCGCCGACCTCGACCCCCTCGACGCCCTGGCCGACCTCATCCACCACCCCGGCGGCGTCCAGTCCGACCCCGGCGGGCAGCTCGACCGGATGGGCTCCCAGGACCTGGCCCTCCCGGATCCTCCAGTCGACGGGGTTGACACCCGCCGCCCGTACGGCGATGCGTATCCGACCGGGGCTCGCGTGGGGCTCCTCGGCTTCCACCAGTTGCAGGACCTCGGGACCGCCGAACTCGGCGAAACTAATTTTCCTCATGCCGCCGAAGATAGACCTAACCGTTAGGGTTTCACAACGGTTATGGATTCATACCTGGTAGTGTCAGGGCATGACCGAGCCGTCCGGACGCCGCGAACGCAAGAAGGCCGCGACCCGTCAGAAGATCGCTGACGCCGCGCTGCGGCTCTTCCTGGAGCGCGGGTACGACGCCGTGGGCATCCGTGACGTGGCGGCCGAGGCCGACGTGGCCGTCACCACCGTCTTCGCCCACTTCGCCTCAAAGGAGGCCCTGGTGTTCGAGCGCGACCAGGACTTCGAGCAGCGCCTCACGAGGGCGGTAACCGACCGGCCTCCGCACGAGCCGCTCATCCCGGCGCTGCACCGCGAGGTCCAGGCCCTGGTGCGGCACTGCACGGCGGAGGGCAGCGCCCCCGTCCGACGCATGATCGAGGAGTCACCCGCCCTGCGGGAATACGAGGAGTCGATGAGCCTGCGTCACGCGCAGGCGCTGGCAGCGGCGCTGGCCGCCGATCCCCACCTGTCCCGGAGTGCGACGGCCTGCCGGGCGACCGCGCGGTTCGCCATCGACGCCTACGCGCTGGCCTGCCGGGCGGACGATCCCGGGGCCACGGTGGACGAGGTCTTCCGGATGATCAAGGCGGCCTGGGAAGCCACCGCGCCCTGAGCCGGGGACGCCGGCGCGCTGCGGACGGCGCCGGGGCCGGCACACGATCCCGGAGAAGACCGACAGTCAGGCCGCCCGCCTGCGGGAGGGCTCCCCGCGGCGGGCGGCCCGCGGCAGCCCTCGTCATCTGGCTCCACACATAATCGGCCGGACAGCTCCTAGGCGGGCACGGGCACCGCGGCAGTGGGGGAGGGCAGCCGGGTGAGCCGTACGGCCCAACCCGGCCGTATCAGGCAGGGCGGAGCAGTCCTGGACCTTCACCAGCGCCCGTAGCTACGGGACGTCGTCCTCCCCGGCACGCCTCAACTGAACTTCAGAGAACACCAGTCACTTGCCGAGCCGATTCGCCGCCGAGGCGCGCCGGGCGAACACCTTGTCCTGGGAGTCCTGCATCTCCCGGAGAGCAGCTTTCCGCTCCCGCTGTGCGAGCCGGTCCAGATACAGGTGGCCGTGCAGGTGATCGGTTTCGTGCTGCAGACACCGGGCGAAGTACCCCCTGCCCTCGATCACCAGAGGATTGCCGTCCTTGTCGACGCCCCGGACGACAGCACGGTCGAGGCGAGGGACCACGCGGTAAGGGCCGGGGACTGACAGGCAGCCTTCGGGTTCTTCCACCAAGTGACGGTCGTCGGCGGATACTTCCTCAAGAACCGGGTTGGCGATATGCCCAACGTGACGCACACCCCACTCATCCGTGATGTCCCACACGAACAACTGCAGATCCACATCCACCTGGTTGGCGGCGAGCCCAGCCCCCTCCGCTACCTGGTTGGTGGCGAACATGTCATCGATCAGCCTCGCCAGCTCCGCCGTGCCGAATTCAGTCACCTTGCGGCACCGGCGGCGCAGTATCTCCTCCCCGACCACGGTGATCCTGCGCACCGCACCACGCTCCACCTCCGGCGCGAGCCGTGGATAGGACTCGACGGGCTTGCCCTGCACACGCACCCGGCGATCCCGCACCGTGTCACCGAACCCAACAGCCATGAACCATCAATCCCTTCTACGCAGCGCCTAGCCACCGGCACCCAGCCGCCGAGAGACCTGACGGCTTGCCAAGTGCTTTGCAAAGTAGCAGGCTTTGCAAAATGAGTGATGGAAACCGTCGAGTCGAAGCCGCGGAGGCCCTGCAGGACCGGGCCCGGCGGCTCCTGCCTGACCACCCCGTACGAATTGCCCTGCTCGACCTGATCGCCGAAACCGGCACCCTCACCTCCACCGAGGCCGCCGCCCGCCTGGGGCACAGTTCCGGCCTGTGCTCCTTCCATCTGCGCCAACTCGCCCGGTACGGCCTCATCGAAGAAGCGCCTCACCATGGAGGCCGGGCCCGGCCGTGGAGGCTGCGATGGGACACTCCCCAGCACACGGGCGAGGAAGAGTCGGAAGAATTCACCGCCCTCGCCCGCGGGCTGGAGGACGAGAGCTACCAGCACTGGCTGGCTCACCGGGACCAGGCGCCGGCGGGGTGGCAGCAGGACGAATCCTTCAGCACCGTGCTCCACCTCACCCCGGCCGAGACAGCCGAACTCGCCACCTCCATCCGCCGCCTGCTCGCCGGCTACCGCAACCGGGGGGATCACCCCGCCACACGCTCACCGAATGCCGTGGCTGTAGCCGCAGTCACCCGACTGTTCCCGCTCCTCACCGAACATCAGCTGCCACCGCAGTCCACGCCAAGCCGCGTTGAGGGATCGACCGATTCCTGAGCAAGATCAATTAATGGCCATCCCGAAGCCGGGGCGACGCGGGACCAGAGCCCTTTCAAGTACACAAAGCCACACCGAAAGATGCTGCACACCTCGGACAACTCCTCTTCAGAGGTGGGCTGGTGTGGAGGCGGCTGCGTACAGGGGCTGAGTGCGGAAGGCAGGAGCCGGTTCTCGTGGAGCCGCTACCGTTGGAGGGAGCTTGCGAGCGGCTTGTGCGATGCTGGCGCTTGCTGACCTCTTACTGACGGTTTCGAAATGAGTCGTAGTGCACGGCTGCCTCTCACCCACCGTGCACTACAACGTTTTGGCGGCGTCGGGTGGGGGTTGGCGGCACAAGCGCACCCTCCCGTGTCGGGTGGGAAGGCTGTGCCGCCCGGTCCTGCGCGGCGGCTGATCGTCTGGCTACTGCTCGTTGCGTGCGGCGGACCGTTTGGTGATCTTGGTCTTGATCGTCTCGCGCAGTTCGTCCGGCGTGAAGCCGAGGTTGTGCAGGATCTGCGCGGCTGGGCTCTCTTCGGTGCGGATCAGGCCCAGTAGTGCGTGTTCCGTGCCGACCCAGTCGTGGCCGAGGTCGGCCGACGCGCTGCGTGCCTGCTCGATGGCCTCCTTGCTCTCCGGCCGGAACGCGATGTGTCCCCGCAGTGCCTTCTGTCCGGCCGGCGGCATCGCTTCCTCGATTGCGTCGCGGATGCGTTGCTCCGACCCGGTTTTCGCGATCAGTACCTCGTATGCCAGGCCCCGGGGTTCTCCGAGCAGGCCGAGCAGGAGGTGTTCGGTGCCGATGGAGTCGTGCTTGTGCGTTCGGGCGGCCTCCTGTGCCAGCACGATGCTGTGCCGGTTCAGGTTGGTGTACCGCTCGAAGGGGCCGGGTGCGTGGCGCTGCTGGGCGGCCTGCTTGGACACCCCGATGGCGTCGCCGATCTCGGTCCACGACGCGCCGGCCTGCTTGGCCTTGCTGACGTAGTGGTCGATGAGCTGGTCACCGAGGTCGGACAGGGTCTGGGCGCGCAGTCGCGCCTCGCTGATGCGGGCCAGTTCGTTGGCCTCGGGGAGTTCCTCGTCGAGTCGGGCGATCAGGTCGGCGAGGCTGATGTCGAGTGGACTCATGCGTCAACCTTAAGTTGACGATCGAGGGTCGTCAACCTGTAATTGACGATCGCCCCCGGGGCTGCTCCCGCAGTGTCGTGCGACGACCCGGCGCCGCTCGGGCCCGGTCGCGACCCGCTGGACCGCTTCGGAATTGCCTTGTGGAGCTTGGAAGTTGAGGGGCGGGCCGACAAGATTCTTCGCGTGATGCCTGCCGGCCTGGTGCCTGATGATCTGTGGGAACGTGGGGCGCCGTTGCTGCCTGTCCGTCCGCCGTCTCGGGCGGAATCGAGCGGATCGTCGGTGGGTGTGAATGTCATGGTCAGGTCATGGAGCGTCGTGGCGCACCGCTCCAGCAGCAACGCCCCTCGCCGCTGGAGCCGCGGCGCCCGCGAGTGCGGCACCGTGGTGAATGAGAAGGGAAGGTGCGGCGCGGTCGCCCCCCGGCGGTCGGGAGGTACTGACGCGCATCGGGGCACCGGATCCTCCTACCCCGGCAGCCGGCTCCGCACGTCGTACCGGGGCCGTGGCCAGGGGATCCCCACGGCGATTTCCCGTAGCGACGCCTCGGGCCATGCTGGCCCCTGGTCGGGCCTGAAGAGCAAGTTGACCTGATGAGCCAGTTGAACGGCGTCGCCCCGTCGGTGTCGCGGGATGCCGGGCACCTCATGGCCTGACGAGGCGGTGGCGCCCGCACCGCAGGTCACCCTGAATGCCACCCGGCCCGCGGCCCGTCATGAAGTCCGCCGCGGGCCGGGCCGCCGTCATGACGTCATGCCGTCGTCGTCCCGGGCCCAGTGGGGCCAGTGCCCTGGGCAGGGATGCGGGCATCGGCCCATCCCTGCACAGCCGGCTCTGCCAGCGAGTGGACCCACCAGTCGGCCAATGCCGTCTCCCTGTCGCTGGGGCGGGGGCCGACTCCGAGTACCCGCATGCCCGCGCCTGCGGCAGCTTGGATGCCGCAGTGGGAGTCCTCGACGGCCAGCGTGTCAGCGGGGTCCACCCCACAGAGTTGGGCGGCGGTGAGGTAGACGTCCGGATGAGGTTTGGGTCTCGTGGTGTCGTTGGGTACCACAATGTGGCTGAAGCAATCCCGGAGTCCAGCCATTCCCAGGCAGGACTCGACGACTTCAAGCGGGCAGTTGCTGGCCACGGCCAGCGGGGCGAACTGCACGGTCGAATGCACCAATTCCGGCGCCCCGGGCATGGTGGTGGGGTCTGCGGCGACGAGTTCACGGAAGTGCTTGAGCAATGATTCCGTCATGTCCCCGGTCAGTTCCGGTCGCCCGGCCACATCGGCCATTAAGCGCCCGCATTCGGTGTAGTGCAGCCCTCGCGCCTTTTCCGCGAATTCGTCCGAGAGCGCGCAGCCGTAGCTGTGCAGCACCATGTCACGGGCGTCCTCCCAGTGGCGTTCGGTGTCCATCAACGTGCCGTCACAGTCGAAAACGACGGCCGCGGGGGTCCAGGAAAGGATGCTGTCTGCGGTCATTCGGGAGTCCGTTCTGATGGGGCCCGAAGGCGCCGATGCGACCGGTCGCGAGAGAGGCAGGGCAGCGTCGGTTCCACGGACGCCCGGCACCGGGCCGAGGGATTCCGGCAGGGCAGATCCCATGGAGAGGAGTTCTTCCGCTCCAGCCGGAAAATAGCGATCGTTACGTTACGGATAGCAACACAGAGAGGTCAACCAATTCACAATTGTCAATATTGTGTGCTCTACGTATAACTGAAGGTGCCGCAAGCCGTCTCTGTGCCTCCCTGGAGGATGCGGAATGCACACGTCGAGCCGTGCCGGGTGCACAGCACGCGTGCGGGTGGGGTCAGTTCGGTGAACCGGGAGGCCTTCAGGCTGCCGAAAAGGGGCCGGCTCAGCCTGCCCCGACTGCGGTACGAGGCGGCCTGGCGGGCGGCTTCCAACAGCACCATGCCAGGCACGTGATCGGTGGGATGGTCGAAGAAGAACGGGTGCAGCGGGTCGGCCGGCGAGACCAGCAGCTCGCCCTGGTCGAGAGCGAGGACCGCATCATGCGGGTGATTCACGGTCAGCTGTGCGGCCGGCGGGTGGTACCAGCCCTCCGGAGGGCGAGCTGGGATGGCATCGACCGCGCTCCTGGCGCGCAGCGCGGTGAAGCGCGCGCCGTCCAGGAATCGCACGCCCCCGCCACCTTGGCCGAAAGCCACCCCGCACGCGGCGAAGGTGACATTCAGTCGCAGTCCGACGGCGGACTCGTCCGGCGCCCGCCGTACGGCGCTGACCCGTGCCGAGCAGGTGATTTCGGTCGCTCCGGCGCGGGCCGGCAACTCGTCGGCGGGGCTGAGGTGGAAGTACAGGTCGGTGATGACCGCACGGAAGACCTCCGGAACCGCGTAGAACCGCAAGGGAATGTAGAGACCGAGCTGACGCAGTGTTTCCACCAGAATCAGCGGGCTGTGCCGCTGCGACCCGTCGCGGGGGAACGTCGCATGCGCGCGTGGCCATGACGCCGCCGCCAGGAAGACGTGCGGGGTATCGGTCGGCCGTACATCCGTAAGGAGGACCTCTGCCACCGAGGTCCGGTGCACCAGCTCCCGCTCGACGGTACGGGACCAGCTGAGCGGCTCACTCTTTCCGACGGACCTGACCGTTGAGGTGCTCATACGACCAGGGAATACCGAAATTCGAACATGCGCACCCTTGAATTCCGGGGCGCGGGGAGCGGTAGGTTGCCTTCCGGCGGAACGGGAACAACGTTTGAGGTGTACGTGCAGATCCGGGCGGAAACGACGCGCAGGTTCCTTCTTGAGGCGGCGGCAACCTTGTTCGACGAGAAAGGGTACGCCGGTACCAGTATCAGCGACATCAGTGCGCATTCCGGTCGCACCAGCGGGGCCATCTATTTCCACTACGCCAGCAAGGAGAAGCTCGCCCTCGCCATCGTCGAGGAACATTTCGCCACGTGGCCGCATTTGATCAGCCGCTACCGGCAGCCCGGCCTGCCGGCCTTGGAGAAACTCGTCGGGCTGAGCTTCGAGGTGGCACGCGCCTTTCGAGACGACATCGTCGTCCGGGCCGGAGCACGCCTTTGGGCCGAACGCAAAGCCATCAACGCCCAGCTCCCTGCACCGTTCCTCGGCTGGATCGAAGCCGTTACACAGCTACTCGAAGAAGCCGCCCGTAACGGTGAACTCGCTGCCGATGTGCCACCTGCCGCCACCGCCCACGGCATCGTCTGCTCCTTCTTCGGTCTGCACACCGTCTCCGACGCCCTGGAGGGACGCCGGCACATCGAGGAGCACCTGCATGACCTGTGGACTCTGCTGCTCCGCGGCCTCCAGGCCGAGCCTGATCCCGCCGGTCTGCTCGGTCGCGTGCGCTGAGCGGCGCGCGACGTCCACCGATCTTGCAGACGTTGAGGAAGGTTGCAGTCCGCAGCTGCGCCTGTTCCAGTGGATGGGCCGCGGGGATCGTCGGGGAGCGGCGTGGCCGTGCACCCGGGTGTGCCGTGCGGGGTGCCCGGTGAGAGCGCCCGTGCGGCGGCGGTCATTTGTGCGGTCCCACGGGGTCGTCCCGCGTCCCCACCGGCCTCGGCCTGGCCGCTGGCGTGCGATGTCGAGGTGGTCGACGGACGAGGACGGCACGGGCGGCTTTGTAGGTGAGAGTGAGGTTCTGTCACAGATCACGGGGAGTGGTCACGGCGGGCGATACCGCTGTTCGAATCGAGGTAGGGCACAGGCTATGGCGGTTCGCCGCCGTGCCCGCGTCCCGGACCGTCTTGGCTCAGCCCAGGGCGTCCATCAGGGCGGTGACATAGGCATCCAGCCGCTCCTCCACGGCTCGCGTCGTCAGCTCTGCCCTCCCTGCTTCCCGCCACGGCTGCGCCACCAACTGCACTTCTTCCCAGAACGCCAGCCCGTCCCGCACCTGCCAGTACAGCCGCTCGCTCGCGGCCGCGGCCAGCACCCCGCCGGCCTCCTCATACGCCTCAGCGAACCGCAGACCCCACGCCGGGCCGTGCAGCAGCGCGAGATTGGTCGAGCAGTGCGCCACATCGAGATCCGCCGGGCCCCAAGAGGTCGCTGCCCAGTCGACGACGCCGGTGATCCGGGGACCTGCCGACTCTGGGGGCGACACGTCGAACAGCACGTTGCCGGGTTGGAAGTCCCGGTGCAGGAATCGCCCTTCATAACGCGGCGCGGGCCTGCGGATCACGTCGATCGCCGCGGCCCATGCCGCCGCGTCGGCGCCCTTCGGAGTCACGACGGTGTCGGCGGTCGTCCACGCCACATACTCCCGGGGCCGCTCGGCGGGTCGCAACGCGTGGATCGCAACGAGTTGACGGGCCAGCAGAGGAACGCGCGTCTCCAATCCCTCATCGTCGAGGACCGTCCGCCCCGCCAGATGTGTCATAAGGAGCGATGGATACTCGCAATGCGCGGCGGCCGGATCAACCGCGACCAGTCCAGGAGCCGGCACGCCGGTCCCCGTGAGCAGGGTCAGGTCACCGGCCTCCCTGTTCAGCCAGTCCTCGGCATGCTCCACGTTGACGAAGGTCCGCAGTACCAGGTCACGGGTGCCTCCGTCCGGTCTGCCGATGGTCAGCCGCCGCATTTCGGCGGTGATGCCGCCGTGCAGCACCTCGGTTCTGACGATCCGTTCGCCGACCTCCAGGTGCCGGCTCACCCAAGCCAGTGTCAACGGCCGGACAGCCGCCGCCTCGTCGTGGTTGGTCACCGTGCCACTCCATCATCCGGACGACGGCACGCGCAAAGCCTTTCGTTGGAGGCGATGGCAACCCTGCTCTATTCCTCGTGTCCGTTCAACGGCACGTCTCGCAGCTGCTGCAGCCACCGTTCAGGCACCCGCATCGAGCCGTGGCCACAGCCTGGATAGACCCCGTCAGCGGGCACAGGCAGTGATCGCCAGGAGCCGTCACAGGCGGTGGCGAAGTAACTGCGAGCGGGGGGAATGCACAGGGCACGGCCTCATCGCCGACATCACCGAGGAGAATGACTGAGCGCCCCGATCGGCCCCGAGGACCTCACGCGCGAAGTCCCCCTGGAGGTCGAGCCAGTCTCGATTGAAAGCGGGGCAGCCTGGCCGGGCTGTGTGTTGACCGTCGTGGCGCATGCTGGCTCCGGCGTCCGACGCCAGGCTCTTCATGGTCGACGAACTGCTTCTGGACCTCGCGCACAGAGCACGAGGCCGTGTGCGGCGCAGCGTCATGACGACGAAGTCCCCTCCGAACAGGGCGCCCCCGAGGGCGCGGAGGCCGTCGAGGTGGCGCCAGTGAGGCGCCCGACGGGCCGCTGATGAGGCCCGTCGGGCGAGGTTCCTTTGTCGTCGAGCACATGAGCTCTCAGGAAAGCGTTGGCCTAGCGCCATGCGGTACGAAGAACGGGATCGATCTCTGCCAGGACCTCGTGCAATTGACGAGCCCCCAGTGCAACACGGTTGTCGGTGTCTTGCGACATCTCCTCACACAGCCGTATCGCATTGTCCCGGTCGCTGGTGAAGATGCTGAATACATCGACGATTGCGGTGTGGATCCAATCGCTGTGATTCGAGTTGGCGACTGCCAGTGCGGACGCGACTATTGTCAGCCCGACTCTGTCCTTTCGCCGAAGCAATGCTTCCGTGGTCCGCCGGGTGACAAAGGTGTCACCTGAGTCGAGCACAAGCTCCAGCAGCGGCCCGAGGGCCTCCTGCATCTCGGCGAACGCTGCCAGGCCGTGACCGGCGTCCGCCCGGTCACGGTAGTCATGACTTCGCCCGAGCTCGCCTAGTGCCACGACAGCTGCCTGCCGCAGGTCAGCGTCCACCTGTTTGCCTCCCTCCCACGACTCCGGTCAATGTACCGTCGAGGCACCTTATGAGGAGATCGCCAGGACGGGGCCAAGGGCACGGTGCCTGTGTGGCCGGCGGCCGTGACGGCCGCATCAGGACGTCCCTATGCGTGGACGACGGCCTTTCGCGCAAAGCCATCCACACATTGGCCCCTCGTTCGTCACTTAAAGGAGCGTCTATTCCGGCGGGGTGTTTGGTTTGGGCTTCAGGCTGGTGTCGGTGATGGCTTATGGGGCCTCTGCCAGTGTTCGGTGCCAGTCACGGCGGGCAAGCTCCCCGCCGGGCGGTGGGGCGGGTGATCGCAGGGCGCCGGCCGCGAGTACATCAGCACAAAGGGCGATTGAGGGCCGCGCCCCGGGCTGGGGTGCGGCCCTCGGCGCATGTGGTTACGAGGTCCAGCCGCCGTACGGCACGGTGATCAGCTCCATGGCATGGCCCGCCGGGTCCATGAAGTACACCCCGCGGCCGCCGTCGTTGTGGTTGATCGCGCCGGGCTGTTGCCGGTGCGGGTCGGCGTAGTGCTCGACGCCGCGCTCGCTGATCCGCGCGTACGCCGCGTCGAACTCCTCCTCGGAGACCAGGAAGGCGTAGTGCTGCATGGCGATGTGGTCCGCGGGGATCGTGGCGAAATCCAGCGTGACGCCGTTGCTCAGGCCGACCGCGATGAACGGGCCCCACTCCGCGGTGATCTCAAGGCCCAGCAGGTCCGCGAAGAACTGGGCGGACTCCCGGTTGTCCCGGGCGTGGACGATCGTGTGGTTCAACTCAACTGACAAGGAATGCCTCCGAAGGCATCTCCCGACACCTCCATGCCTCACCCAGCCGGTGACCGACACGCGATGTCCCGGTAGATCCTAGCCGCTGTTGTCTACGAAGAAGTGCGTCGGCGGTAGTTGATGAGAGATGCGGCTGTACCGACGAAGGCGAGGAAGTGCGCGGCCTGGCGTTCGCAGCGGCGATGCAGGCGCCGGCATCCGGCCAGCCAAGAGACCGTCCTCTCGACGACCCAGCGTTGGCGGCCCGCTCGTGTGGAGGGCTCGGTGCCCCTTACGGGCAATGCGGTGGCGGATGCCCCTCTTACGGAGCCACTGCGCAGGTGGTCGTAGTTGTGACCCTTGTCCGTATGGAGCTTGACTGGGCGCCGACGACGCGGGTCGCGTCGGGGAGCGGACGGGCGGGACCCCCGCGCCAGTGGCTTCAGGCGGAGGCTGTCGTGCATGTTGGCACCGGAGATGCCCAGTGACAGGGGCAATCCATTCCGGTCCGTGATCAGGTGGATTTTCGATCCGCTCTTGCCGCGGTCGGTCGGACTCGGTTCGGTCAGTGGCCCCACCGTGTTCGCGCCTAGGGCGTGTATCAAATGTGCTGGTCGCCGACGTGACACCGGCGGCGAGCGATCCAAAATCACGTGCAACCTGCGCCCAGTCATGCTGGGATCATTCGTTGTGAATGTCCATTTCCTCAATGACGCCGACTTGACGGACAGGATGGAGCAGAATCTGGCGGAACATGCCTGTCATCTGCATCGGAGCATGAGCGCTGCGACCGTTACAGAGACTGATGACCTCCTGGTCGCCGACAGCAGCCTGGACGACGACACTTTCAACATCGTTGCCGCGGCCCGCTTCACCGCCACCACCGCCACGGCACGTATCACCGAGACCGCCCGGACACTGGCTCGCACCGGCCGCCGCTTCTCCTGGTGGGTGGGGCCCGCCTCAAGGCCACCGGACCTCACCGCCCTCCTGACGGCGGCTGGTCTGCCAGCATCCGAACAGGAGACGGCGATGTGGGCCGAGCTGGACGACACACTGCCGCTGCCCGCCGCCGCAGGGCTGGACATCCAGACGGTGGCCACGCCCGAACAGCTCGCCGACTACGCCGCGGTTCTCGCCGCGAACTGGACCCCGCCCGCTGACACAGTCCGCCGCTTCTTCACCCAGGCCGCCCCGCAGGCCCTGGCCGCACGCTGCCCGGCCCGCTACCTGGTCGGCTACGTGGACGGCCGTCCGGTCTGCTCGGCCGAAGTGTTTCATCACGCGGAGGTTGCTGGGATCTACAACATCTGCACCCTGGCCGCCCACCGCCGACGCGGCTACGGCGGTGCCATCACACTCGCCGCACTCCACACGGCCCGCGACCGAAACCACCACATCGCGGTCTTGCAGGCGTCCACCGACGGCGAGCCCGTCTACCGCCGACTGGGGTTCCGCTCCTGCGGCCAGTTCACCGAACACACCATCACCCCCTGAACACCGCGAACTCCCCAAGCCATCAGCCCACTTTCACAACGGTCCTGGTCACAGCCACTCGTTGATGGCCGCGACGAGATCGGTCGCCTCGTAGCGGACCGCGAGCTTGTCATCCCTCGTGGCAACCTCCCGGTTGAAGCCTGGTGGCCGGCCGCCGGGGCGCCCACGATGGTGCCCGGTGCCGGTGCTGGTCGGTTTTCTCGGGGATCGTGTGCGCGATGTCGCGATGTCGCGTCGCCGCTGGTAACCGCGGAAGCCGCGACCGCGGGAGCTGTAAGCCTTGTCCACGAGCACGTGGTCAGGTCGGCGGCGTGGCTGGCCCGGTCCGGTGCCGTGGCCTCTCCGTTCTGCCGCGGATGCGCGGGGTGGCGTCCAGGACCTGAAGACGCTCCACCCAGCCAAGACGGGCACCCAACTCTGGGCGATGACCGGTGTCTCGCCGATGCTCGGCGAGAACGACGACCACAGATCTACAACCAGGCCGCCGCCCTTCGCCAAGCAGCACCACCTCGGCATGCTGGCCTTCTGGGAGGAGAACCGGGACGCCAATGCCCGCTCCGGCGCGCTGTTCAAGCGCACCAACATCCCGCTGGCGCCGTACGAGTTCTCGAAGGCTTCTCGCAGTAACGATCGGCTGGCATCGGTCAGCTCACCTGCGATGGGCGCCCTCAGCGCTCAGCTGTCAGCGCAGGGCGACCGCCGCGCCCGTTCGTTCGGTGGCGATCCTGACGGCGAAGCCCGCCAGCGCGGTGCCCATCGCATACCGGTGCAGGCGCTGCCAGAGCGGATGCCGGGCGAAGAACCCGGCGACGGATCCGGCCGTCACGATGAAGAACGCGTTGCCCACGACCCCCACCGCGATCTGGGTCAGCCCCAACAGCAGCCCCTGCAGGCCGACATGGCCGCGTTCCGGGTCGACGAACTGCGGCAGCAGCGAGATGTAGAGGATGGCAACCTTGGGATTGAGCAGGCAGGTGAGGAAACCCATCAGGAAGAGCTTGCGGGCCCCGTCCTGCGTCAGCTCCTGGGGCGCGAGAGCGGATCGGCCGCCCGGCCGGACGGCCTTCCAGGCCAGCCAGAGCAGGTAGCCTGCCCCGGCCAGCTTGATCGCCAGGTAGATCTCCGGCACCAGCGCGAAGACGGTGGCGATACCGGCGGACACCGCGAAGAGGTAGACCAGGAAGCCGAGGAAGACCCCGGCCAGTGAGATCAGCCCCGCCCGGCGGCCTTGGGCGATCGAGCGGGAGACCAGGTAGATCATGTTCGGCCCCGGCGTCAACACCATGCCGAGCTCCACCACCGCGATCCCCGCTATTGCTCCCAGCCCGATCACAGCACAGCCTCCGTACGCGCGTTCCTCAGGCGCAACCTAGCAGCCCACGGCCGTGTGCGGCTCAGTGCGCCGGGCCGAGACAGCTGTCACCTCTTGCCACACTGACTGTGACCAAGTTCGAGACCGGCGAAGTCGCGGCACGACTTGACCCTCCCGCAGTGGAAGACATTGCAATGGGAACACCGGCTGCGAGGAGAAGGTGCCCATGTCCGCTCCTTCCGCCGCTCGTTGAGGAGGTCGTGGGGAAGGGGGCCGCCGTGGCTCGTGTCGGACGCGGAGGCCCGGCGGATCGCCGGCTCGGCTCGTCCGCGGCCGTCGTCACAGGCTCAGTAGCAGGTCCCGGACTGCTGCAGGCCGGGACAGGAACGGGTGGTGGCCGGCGTCGAGCTCGACGACGCTGCCGGCCCGGCGGGCGAACTCGCGCTGCAGGCGCGGCGGGGTGCCCCGGTCCTGAGCGCAGACGAGGTACGTCGAGGGCACCTGCTGCCATGCGGCCGCCCCGACCGGCTGCCCGGTCACCTGCAGGCTCTGCCGGGCGAGGTGGTCCGCCGCCTGCGCCTGGACCTCGCAGTCGCAGTCCTGCAGGAACGTGTCCACGAGCAGCTCGGGGCGGACCCCGAACGTGCTGGCGTCGGGGTCGACGTCGAGGAACGGGGCGGGGCTGCCGTCCCCGAACTCCGACAGGCTCTGCCCGACCTCGGGCAGGTAGCTGGAGACCAGCAGCAGGTGGCGCACCGACCCGATTCCCGCGGCGGCCTCCGCGGTGATGATGCCGCCGTAGCTGTGGGCGACGACGACGGTCGGCTCGTCGCCGGCCTGCAGCACCTGCCGCACCGCGGCAACATCCTCGGGCAGCCCCGGACCGCCGACGCCGCCGGGCAGGCCCGCCTCGCCGCAGCTCGGCAGCGCCGGGGCTACGCTCGGCACCCCCCGCTCCTGCAGCAGCTCGGCGGTGCGGTGCCACCACCACGACCCGTCTCGCACGCACGCTCCGTGCACGAACACGACTCTCATCGCCACCTCCAAGTCGGCCTCGACTGCTCCCAGGCCGGCGTTCCGATCGTCATGGCCCGGGTCTCGTGTTGTCAGCTTCTCCTTTGATGGAAGCTCGGTCAGGCCGGTCGAGCAAGATGTGGTCGATGGCCCCGGTCGATCGCTGTCGGCCCTGATGACGGCCTTGACGCTGCCGGGTAGGGGTCGAGGGCCTGGTTCCAGTCGCGCATCTCAGCCTCGCACCGACTGCAGGTGGCCCACTGTGCAGCCGTAATGCGCTGCTGAGCCCGCCGGGCAGGATGTGCGTTGTGGGGGACTCCTGGCCGCGCTGCCGATCCGGGGAGGATTCCAGGTCAGGCACACCACCGCTGCTCGCCGGGCCAACCGATACCGGTTGGCTGATCTCGTCGGCCTCAGCAGGCCTCTGACCTGCGGCCGCTCTCAGAGTTGGTCGAGGTTGAGTTGGATCGTGTGGAGACCGTCCGGGCCGCCGATGGTCAGTTGCACTGTGGAGGTGAGGGTGAGGGAGTGGTAGCGGCAGAGGAGCGGTAGTGCGCGGGCTGTTCCGTTCATGAGGTGGGTGCGTGACCGTCTCACGGTGCTGATGGCGACGGAGTTTGCCGCGATGCTCGTATGCATGGACCGCACCAACGCGTAGGGAGCCGAAGACCGCACCACTGACGCCGTCCAGCGCTTCACCGGCCGCTCGCTCACCGCACAGCTTCCGCCATTCGCCGAACGCGAGATGACACGAAGCAGCTGACGCTCAGCCCTTGGGGCCGGCCTCCCGGGCTTGCTCGCCGCCGGGTACGGCTGTCAGTGCCCCGCGGCCCTCGCGTACCCGTCCGCGGCGCGGCACCTACCCCGGGCGCGCGGCGGTGGACGAGCGAGCGGAAACGGCCTCAGGCTCGTGGCGTGGCCCGAACGGGGCCGTTCGGCGGGATGACCGTGGCCAGCCGTGTCGTTTGGATCATCGCGGGGCCGACCCACCGCCAGCGTCACTTCGCAGCATGGTCCGCAGAATCAACCCTTCCAGGTGTGCGGCGGTCTTACCAGGCGTAGCGCTCAGAGGGGCAGGGTCTGTCGACTCGTACGGGTAAATGTCTGGCGACTCGTACGGGTAAATCGAATGGAAAAGGTGTATTCCATGGTGCTCGATCGCAACTTCTGCCTGGACGTTCCGGAGGGTTTCGATGATTCGGATGCTGAGACTGGGGTGCATCCCATCGCTAGGAAGCTGTTCCTCGGCGCAACTGCCGCGGAAGCTTTCGGGAAAGCTCATGAGTGGTTGCGGGAACAAAGCGTCCGCCTGGTAGACGTATCTTGGACTGTCTTGGACGGCGAGGACGAGCCCTGCACGTTGAGCATCTATTTCGCATTCGAGCTGGATCCCGAAGACGCCTGACCACGGCGGTGCAGTTGCGCTTGGATCAGCCGGTCGTTGGCCCGAGATGCCATCCACTTTCCGAACGTGATCCGTGATCCTTTGGTGGCAGGAGGTCCTCATGCGGTATCCGCATGGAGGTGAGCTGACGTCCAAGGAGGCGGAGCCTCGGCCGTGTGGTGGGGCGTCAATTGCCGGAAGCCGGAAGCCGGAAGCCGGAAGCCGGAAGCCGGACAGCAGCGGCGGGATTGAGGCGGCTGCGGAAGCGGGGGCTTGGGCCGGAAAAGATCGTCCGTAAGCTTCAGGGATGGTGGAGACTGTGGGGCAGTTCTCCGCGATGTGATCAGGAGCCCAGTGGACGACATGGAATTCGCCGAAGCTCTGGAGACGGTCCTGCGGGACCTCCAGGCGCAGTGCGCGGTGCAGCCGCACATACGTGAGGACGACGAGTTCGGGATCACGCTCTGGGCCCCGGACGGTTCAGGTCAGGGCCTGACGTCATCGCTGGGTGGCACCTCCGCGGAGCGGTTGGTGCACCTGGCGGACCAAGTCCAGGACTGGGCGGTGGAGGCACTGTGGTCCGAAGGCGCATCGGCGGTCTGGCCGCAGTGCCCGACACACCCGGACACGCATCCGCTGACGGCGACAGTGCGCACGGACACGGCGGTGTGGGTGTGCCCGAAGAGGCGAACGGCAGTGGCGCGGATCGGGGAGCTGCAGACCCAATAGAGCGGGCTGGGCCCGCGGCCGGCGACAACCGGTGCTGGCCGTGCGGCGGCTGTGGCCCCGGGGGCCGTAGCTCTGGCCCCGGGTGCCGTATGTGGGTGGCGTGGCTCAGCCCGAACCGGGCACGGGCATCTGCTTGAGGCCACTACGCACCGCATTCTGCAACGATCAGTCAGGCCTGGTCGGTTCCAAGGGCGTTGCGCAGGAACGCCGTTGCCTGGTCGATGGCTCCGCGGGCGGCTTTGGAGTGACTCAGTGAGTTGAGCATCATGAAGTCGTGGACCGTGCCGTCGTAGCGCACCGTGGTCACCGGAACGTCGGCTGCGCGGAGCTTGGCGGCGTACGCCTCGCCCTCGTCGCGCAGCACGTCGGCCTCGTCGACGATCAGCAGGGCGGGCGGCAGGCCGGAGAGCTGCTCGATGGTGGCGTGGTTGGGAGACGCGGTGATCTCCGCGCGTTGGTTCGGGTCGGTCGTGTAGGCGTCCCAGAACCATTCCATCAGCTCGCGGCTCAGGTAGTAGCCGGTGGCGAATTGGTCGTAGGAACCGGTGTTCATGGCCGCATCCGTGACCGGGTAGTACATCGACTGTTGTACGAACGTGACGTCACCGCGCTCCTTGGCCATGAGGGCGAGTGCGGCGGTCATGTTCCCGCCGACCGATTCCCCGGCCACTGCCATGCGCTGTGCATCCAGCCCCTTGGACGCCCCCTCGTGGGCGATCCACTGCGCGGTGGCGTAGCCCTGCTCGATGGCCACGGGGTAGTGCGCCTCGGGCGACGGCGTGTACTCCACGAAGGCCACTGCCGCACGGGCGCCGACCGCCAACTCGCGCACCAGGCGGTCGTGGGTACCGGCATTGCCCAGCACCCAGCCACCGCCGTGCATGTACAACACGACGGGCAGTGTTCCGGTGGCGCCCTGCGGCTTGACGATGCGTACCCGTACATCGCCCACCGCTGCCGGAACCGAAACCCACTCCTCGTCGACCGGCAGCTTGTCGACGGGCGCGGCCTGGAGGTCGTCGAGCACCTTGCGCGCTGCGGTCGGATCCAGCTCGTACAGGAACGGATGTTGCGAGGTTGCGTCGGCGAGCTCCTGTGCCTCGGGCTCGAGGACGATTGAGGCGGTTTGACCAGCCATGGGAATGCTCCCTGGGAAATCCGAGAAGCGCATCATAAAGAGCGCGGGGCGCTGAAGAGCGCCGCGCTGCGCTTGGGCTGCGGGGCGGTCGGAAGAGCCTCCGCCCTTGTGCAAGCCCCTGATGGGGATATTTGTCCATTGTAATTGCCCGTCCTCCGCGGATGCATTCCAAGGAACCGTCTGATCCATTCGACGGGTGCTCGGCTCGGTGACGACACGGCCTCCTCGATGACAGGCTCGCCGAGGAGCGGATACGCCGACCGACCTTCACTGGCGGGATCGTGTGTGATTCGAGCGGGAATGCTTCAACGCCGTGGTTCGTCCATCACCGGTGGTGGTGCCGATCTGCTGCGCCCCATAGGGCACGTACTGGAGTGAGAGGCGTTCTGCGGACTTTGCCGCAGATGGCGCCACGCACGTTGAAGGGCGCGCACGAGTCCACCCCGCCGTCGATGCGTTGCCATTTCACCCACGGGAGCGGAGAGCCACATGCTCACTCCGGGGCACTGGGACGCCCCACTTGCTCATCGCGGTCAGTCCCGGCTCTCAGTGGCGGGTCCTGGGCGGGGAGCTCGTAGGTGCCGGCGCCGGGCCAGCTCTTCGTCGTCGACCAGAGTGAGCATGGGCTGACCCGGTGCGCACATCATGGTGACGAGGAAGCGGCTCCGGGAGTCCGTCCGGTTGTTTCCGTCCTGGTAGTGGATGACATCGCCGCCCGGCTCCCAGAACGTCTCCCCGGCCTTGACCACCCGCTCCGGCTCGCCTTCCAGCTCGAAGAGCATCTCCCCCTCCAGCATGTAGCCGAAGGCAGGTCCCGAGTGCCGGTGCGGAGGGGTGCCGGGATCGCCGGGAGGGAACTCGACGACAACCGTCATCGCCTCCGCCCCCTCCGGAACGAACGGCGGTTTCGCCGACTGCAGCACGGTGAGCGCCGTCTTCCATGCTTCGGAGCGCGGTCGACTCTCGGCGCTGCCTGCCGCCTGTTCGTCGTTCGGCATGGCGAGGTCTCCAGTGGTGGGCCGGCCGGGTCAGGTGAGCCAGTCGGTGTAGTGGGTGGGGGCGATGCGTGCGTCGCCCTTGGTGGTGAGCACATCGCCGTTGACGGCGGCGAACATGCCGGCGGTGTCGTCGGTGACGACCGTCCGGCCGTCGGGTCGGGCGTTCAGGGTGATCCGGCCGAGTTCGTCGAGGGGATGGACGTCGGGCCCGCCGACGTTGAGGGTTCCGTTCAGAGGGGTACCGGCGGCGACTTCGGCGACGGTGTCGGAGACGTCCTGGGCGGCGATGGGCTGGAGTGGGGTGGTGGGCAGGCGGACGGTGTCGCCCTCGGTGGACCAGGACATGAAGGCGTTGATGAACTCCATGAACTGGGTGGCGCGGACGATCGAATAGGGGACCGGCCCGGCCTTGAGGATGTCTTCCTGCAAGACCTTGGCGCGGTAGTAGGCGAGGTCGGGCACCTGGTCCGCGCCGACGATCGAGAGGATGACGAAGTGCCCCACCCCGCCCTTGTGGCCGGCGGCCAGGAGGTTGTCCATCGAGGTTTGGAAGAAGGCGGGAGAGGCGTCGTCGAAGGTCGGGGAATTAGTCAGGTTGACGACGCCGTCGGCTCCGGTCACCGCCTCCTCCACGCCCTGGCCGGTGATCACGTCGACACCTGTGGACGGCGAGTGCGGCACGGCTTCGTGTCCGGCGGCGTTCAGCTTCTTCACGACCTGCGAACCGATCAGACCGGTACCGCCGATGACTGCGAACTTCATTGGTCACCTTTCGTCGCGCACCGATAGGCCATGCGTCCAGATTGCGGCGATATGGCGCACGGTGCACGCCGGTCCGTGCGTTCCTGGGTGCGACGGTGGCGCTGCGTGGCTGCAGCATCACTGATGGCGATTGACGTATGGGTCACCCCTGGGAACGCTGGTGGTCGCTGCGCCCCCTTCCGCGATCGGTGAGACACCACCTAGGTGCCGTCCCGAACGGGCCGTAAGTCAGGTGGTCTTGGTCTGGCCGCCGTCGATGACGAATTCGGCACCGGTGATGTTGCCGGCGCGCGGGGAGGCCAGGAAGACAACGAGGTCGGCCACTTCTTGGGGTTCGGTGATGCGTCCGGTGGAGATGCCCATCTGCTGGGGGACGACCTGGTCCAGGGCCTCCTGTGCCGTGCCGCCTGCGCTGGCCGCGACGGTGTCGGCGAAGGCGCCGGGGGCAGTCCAGAACGGGGTGCGTACGGGGCCGGGGGCGACGGAGTTGACGCGGACGCCACGGGGAGCGAACTCCTCTGACAGAGCCTTGGTGAGGTTGCTCAGGGCGGCTTTGGCGGCTGAATAGTCCACCACCATGGGGAAGGGCAGCCGGGCATTGACCGAGCTGATGTTGACGATGGCCCCCTCGCCGTGGGCCAGCAAGTGTGGCAACGAGGCACGGCTGGCGCGCACCGCGCTCAGGAACGTCATGTTGAGGGCATGCGTCCATGCTGCGTCATCGACGTCGAGGAAGCCGGAGCGTGGGTTGGTGGCACCGACGTTGTTGACCAGCACGTCGATCCGACCGTGCCGGTCCGCTGCCTTCTGGGCCAGCGTGTCGGCGCCGTCGGCGTCGGCCAGATCGACGGGGTGGAAGGTGATGTCGTACCGCTTGCGCAGGGCTGCCAGCTCAGCCGTTTCGGTGCGGCTGCCGACAACCACGCGCGCGCCCTCACGGCCGAGTGCCTCGGTGACGGCCAGGCCGATGCCCTTGCTGCCTCCAGTGACAACGGCGACCTTGTCCGTCAGGTTCAGCTCCACCGGGATCTCCTCCTGCGTCAGGCTTCCAGCATTGCCAAATGCGTCTAAAACACTCGCATTGAGTGAGTATCGATCCTCGCTTCCGAGCAGCGTCATCGCCACACCGCCTGCGCTGAGGAGTCCCGCGCATCGCCGCCTTGGTGGGCCTGGATCGTCACGGTTCCGTCGGCGCCGGGACCGTGACGGCAAACCTCAGGCCAGGTCCATGAGCTGGCTGACGGTCCAGGCCTGCCAGCCGATCCGGCCGTGCAGCGGATACCAGCCGGGGCGCAGACCACGGCTCAGCAGCCGGACAGCGACGACCAGCAGGGCGGTGTACGCCAGCCCGAAGGCCGGTGGCGGGCACGAGCGCGATGAGCGCTCCGCGTACGGCGCGTCGCCCAAGACCGTCCCCGGCGTGGACGAAGCAGCCCGCCACCGCCAATGCCGGGGGCCATCGAGAGGCGGCTCGTCGTCTCGTGGCCCCTCCCGCACGCATTCTCGTCACGGGTGCCACCGGAGCGGTCGGCGGCACCGTGATGCGCCGGCTGACCGCGACGGGTTATGAGGCATATGGGGTCAGCAGCCGTGGCGGCAGCTCCCCGCGTCAGTTCGCCTGGCGCATCGGCACCGAGGAGCCGCCCGACGCGCTGCGCGTCCGCTGGCACACGGTGGTCCACTGCGCTGCCGACACCCGCTGGCACCTCTCGGCCGAGGAGTCGGAGCAGGCGAATGTGGCTCCGCTGCGTGCCCTGCTGAAATGGATGGACGAGAGCACTCGCCTCATCCATCTGTCGTCCTCCTACGCGACCGGACTGACCGGCAGGGTGGAGCCCACGTCATTCGACGCGGACCGGAACACCTACGAATGGTCCAAGGCCGCCGCCGAGCGGAGAACGGTGTGCCGGGGCTTGAGCAGCTGCGCTATGTGTCGGCGGACCAGTGGAACCGTTTCTATCTGTCCTTCGCACGGGAGTACTTGGACCGGGCACAGCTCATGCGCGTCACGGCCTTCCAGGCGTACCAGAGTTATCTGTCGATCACCGAACCCTTTGAGGTGACGCACAGGGCGGAGCCCATCACGTCCACGCTCTACCGTTCCATGCGACGCTGGGCCGAGACCCATGCGGCGACCGCTCGCCGCGTCCCGGGGCCCTGGCGTCCGTGAGACGGCCTGTCGGCGCAGCATGCTGTGGCCCCGGCTGCCCAGCAGAGGGGTGGGTGCTGCACCGCTCCTCGCCCCGGCGGCAATCCCGGCTGTCAGAGCCGTTGCTCCTCCAGCCAAAGCACGACCAACGCAGCGAGTCCGTATCCCACACATGCTGGTGGCGCCATCTCCCCGGGGCCGGGGCCGGGGCCGGGTCCGGGGGCAGGGCATCTCGGATACCTGGCGAGTGGAGTGGCAGCGTCGGAGTCAGCCGGGAACGATCAGGTCGATCCCGTAGGCCGCGACCGCGAGGCAGGCGGCGAAGCACAGCACGGCCGTGACAGCTGCCACCTTCTGGTGCCGACCCGGGGGCGTGCCGGGGGCGGGCTCTCCGTGTCCGGCGCGGGCCCACGCGGCCAGTCCGAGCGAGAACATCACGACCACCACCACGGTGATCCCGAGGCTGACGCCGAAGACACCACCGAGAGTGCCCCAGTTGATGACCATCCCGCTTCCCCTTCCTCTGCACTCTCCCCGACGACAGCGCGCCCGGCCGGACCGGCTCAGGCGGCCGGCTTCACCGTGGGCTTCGCGGCGCTCGCCGGCACCTCATTGACGTTCTCCGAATTCACCGGGCGGCGGCGCGAGAGCACGTAGAAAGCCGCTGCGGCGGCCACGGCGACGCCCGCCACCAGGGCCACCCCCACAGTGCCCCGACCGGCCACCCACGCCGCCACGCCTCCCACGGCGGCCGCGGCCGGCAGTGTCAGCAGCCAGGACACCGCGATCCGCCCGGCGACGCCCCAGCGCACGTGTGCCAGCCTGCGCCCCAGCCCCGCGCCGAGGATGCTGCCCGTGCACACCTGGGTGGTCGACAGTGCGAAGCCCATGTGCGAGGAGGCGAGGATGACCGCGGTCGCGCTGGTCTCGGCGGCGAAGCCCTGCGGGGCCTGGATGTCGGTGAGTCCCTTGCCCATGGTCCGGATGATCCGCCAGCCGCCCGCGTAGGTGCCCAGCGAGATCGCCAGGCCCGCGCTCAGCACCACCCACCAGGGCGGCCCCGCGCCATGGCTGAGCACCCCGCTCGAGATGAGCGCGAGGGTGATGACCCCCATCGTCTTCTGGGCGTCGTTGGTGCCGTGCGCCAGCGCCACCAGGGACGCCGACCCGATCTGTCCCGCGCGGAAGCCCTTTCCGACGGCGCGGCGCGAGGTCCTCCGGGTGATCATGTAGGCGAGGTAGGTGGCCAGCAGCGCCACCACGCAGGCCACCACCGGCGAGGCCACCGCGGGGATCACGATCTTCTCGATGATCGCTCCGAAGCGCACCGCGGAACCTCCCGCCCCCACCCACACCGCGCCGATCAGCCCGCCGAACAGGGCGTGGGACGAGCTTGAGGGCAGCCCGAGGAGCCAGGTGACCAGATTCCACAGGATCGCCCCGATCAGCCCGGCGAAGATCATCACCAGGGATACTTCGCTGTCTTGGACTATGCCGCCCGAGATCGTCTTGGCTACCTCCGTGGAGAGGAAGGCGCCGGCCAGATTGAGCAGACCCGCGACGGCGACGGCGACCCGGGGGCTCAGCGCCCCGGTGGCGATGGAGGTGGCCATCGAGTTGGCGGTGTCATGGAACCCGTTGGTGAAGTCGAAGGCCAGGGCGGTGAGGATCACGGCCACGAGCAGGAAGGAGACAGATGCCATCCCGGTCCTCCACGTCGAGGGCGGTCCGGCCGCGCGGCCCCACCTAGCCCTGCGTGCGAACCGCCGGTCCCCTCCCACGCTAAGTGCCGCTCCGGATCGCCGCCAACGCGACGGCGCAGGCCGGTCGGTGGGGGCCGGCTGCGGTCAGCGCTGTGCCGGACTCAGCGACAACGACCCGGACACCGCCCGCAACGACGTTCACCGGAAAGACGTCGCTACTGAGCGTATCGGCCCCTGATGACCCCGTGCGGTCTACGGGGCTGTCGCAGGCCAGGCGGTCACGAGGCTGGTTATGGCGACGCTGAGCGGCACACACCGCGAGCCCCTGCCACTCATGCGAGCTGATCACCGTGGCGGGCCGCAGCGCGATTGCGGGCTCTCAGTTGGGAAATTACGCCGCTTGGCATGAGCTGCTGCCCCAATGGAGACCAGGGGTGCCCGCTAAGATGCCTTAAGAATGCAAACATCCCTATATGCGAGCTATCGTCCTTCGGTCTATCGGCCTTCGGTTCGCTGAAATCCGGGATGGCGCGTCAGGGCGGGGGCCGGTCCGCTCACGGAGTGGGCGTCCATGGTCGGCCCTATGCGGTGATGGTGCTCGTGGCACATGGTCGCCAGACGGGACGCGAAGCCCGCGACCGTCCGGAACGGGTGTTCCCACAGCGGCGAGCGAACCGAGCACCCGGATGGAAAGGACGCTGAGTGAGCGTGCAACGGGTGGGCGTCGTCGTCCACGGAGGCCGTCCCGGCGCTGTGGCGGCCGCCGACGTCGTCCGACGGTGGTGCGAACGCCAGGACGTCGGTTGCGTCGCCATCGACGTGTGGAGCCAGGAGGAACTGCGGCGAGATGCGCGGGAAGAGGTCGGTGCGGCCGGCAGTCCCGACCTGATCGTCACGCTCGGAGGAGACGGCACCTTCCTGCGCGGAGCACGCCTGGCCGCGCAGAACGATGCGCTTGTCCTCGGTGTCGACCTGGGCACCCTCGGCTTTCTGACCGAGGTTCCGGCCGACGATGTCGAGTGCGCACTGGACAGCGTCCATCGCGGCCAAGTGAACGTCGAGACCCGCCTGATGCTGACGATGCGGGCGTCCTGTCCACTGCAAATCCCCGAGGGCATGGAGGCCCTCCTGCGCTACGGCCGGGGTCCCTCGCTACCGCCTCCGTCGGTGCGCCCCGAGTGTGCCGTCGCCCGGGACTGGGGGATGGCCCTGAACGTGACGGCTCTCAACGACATCGTCCTGGAGAAACTGGCACGCGACCGGCAGGTCTCCCTCGGGGTGTACCTCGCGGGCCGGCTGCTCGCCTCCTACTCCGCCGACGCTGTCCTGGTCGCCACGCCCACCGGATCCACCGCCTATAGTTTCGCCGCCGGCGGCCCCGTCATCTCCCCCCGGGCCGACGCCATCGTCTTCACCCCTGTCGCTCCGCACATGGCCTTCAACCGCTCGGTAGTTGCCGCACCCGACGAAGCCGTCGCACTACGGGTCCTGGGACATTCCGGCCGCGCGGCGGTCAGCGTCGACGGTCAGTTGCGCGGCGTCCTGGATCCAGGGGACTGGATCGGTGTCTACGCGGCTCCGCAGCGCCTGCGCGTCGTACGGCTCGGGCCAACCGACTTCTACGGCAGGCTACGTGAGCGCATGCGCCTGACCGATGCCCCCGCGACCGCCGAAGCCGACGCCGACATCACCCCCATGTGGCCCCACACCAGCCCACCCCCCGATGACCTCGCGCACCTGCGCCTTCCGCCCCTGCCCACGCACGGCTGAAGCGACAGGCTGGGCGCTTTGGCAGGTCGGCCCAGGCCGCCGCGCGATGAGATCTCGGGCCCTTCTGCCTATCCCAGGCGGTCGGCCCAGTCCTTGGGGACTCGTCCCGCGGGGCCGGGGGTGGGCTGATCGGCCGGGTGGCTCTCAGGGGGAGCCAGGTGGGGGCCCGAGGCGTACATCTCCGAGGTCTCGTAGTTGTAGAACCACGTTTCGCCCGGTTCGAAGCTGCGGATCACCGGGTGCCCGGTGGCCCGCGTGTGGGACGTCGCGTGCTTGCCGAGCGAGTCGTCGCAACAGCCGATGTGGCCGCACTGTGCGCAGCGTCGCAGGTGGAACCACCAGCCGCCGGCGACGTCGCACTCGGCGCAGCCGGTTCCGCTGGGCGGGACCGAGGGATCGATTCCGTTCGGGGAACTCATGAGGGCTCCTGTGGGGGAGGGGAGTCGGGTGAGGCCAGCGGGAGGCGTACCTGGAACCGGGTGTCGCCGGGGGAGGAGTGGAACCGCAGGTCCCCCTGGTGTTTGTTGACGATGATGCGCCAGGAGATGTCCAAGCCGAGCCCTGTGCCCTCACCCACCGGTTTGGTGGTGAAGAAGGGATCGAAGATCCGGTCGCGGATCTCCGCGGGGACTCCGGGACCGGTGTCGCAGAACTCGACGAGTAGATGGTCCCCATCACGCGCGGTTCGTACGGTCAACGTTCCCTCTGCGTCCGTACTGTTCATCGCCGAGACGGCGTTGTCGATCAGGTTCGTCCATACCTGGTTGAGCTCGCTGGGGTAGGCCGGGATCTTCGGCAGGCTGCGGTCGTAGTCCTTGACGACGGTGATGTGGGGGCCGATCTTCGCGGAGACCATCAGCAGGGTGCTGTCCAGCAGTTCATGTACGTCGGCGACCTGGAAGGGCGCCCGATCGAGTTGCGAGTACTGCTTGGCCGCGGTGACCAGGGCCGAGACGCGGTTGGTCGACTCCTCGATCTCGTTCATCAACAGTTCCGTTTCGACCGTGTAGTTGAGCCACCGCACGGCACCTTCGAGGGTGTCCTCGTCCACGACTGCGGCGATCTGGTCCAGCCAGTCGGTGTCGAGGCCGGCCTGTACGAAGGTCGGCGCGAGCTGCCACCCGTCCCCGATGCCGTGGTCGTCCAGCCAGTCGGCAATGGTGTCCTCCCGGTCGGAGGCCTCCAGCGGACTCAGGGCGGTGGCCTTGGCGACGCGCTCGGCCGTGCGTTCCTGGACGTCGATGAGTGTCTCCAGACTGTCCCGCCGGTACGGGCGCGCCGCGATGATGCCGAGCTTGTGGCGCATCCCGGCAACACGCTCGCGGAGCGCGGACGTGGCGCGCACGGCCGCGGTGGCGGGGTTGTTCAGTTCATGGGTCAGCCCCGCGGACAGCGATCCGAGAGCCAGGAGCCGTTCTCGCTGGCCGACGGCCTCCTGGGCGCTCTTGGTACCGAAGAAGAGACCTTCCAGCAGGTGCACGGCCATGGGAAACCACTCGCGCATGATCGCGGCGAAGGTCTCCGCCGGCAGCACGAAGAAGCGTGCGGGCTCGATGACACGCAGGGAGCTGTTGTACACCTGCCGCAGGCGGTCACCCAGGTAGGCCTGGAAGGCTCCCGCGTACACCCCGCGGCTGGAGCTCCTGGTGATCTCCACGTCGTAGTCCCCGATCCGGCGGGAGAGCACGATGGTCCCTTCGAGCAGCACGTAGAAGCATGTGGCGTCGTCGCCCTCCCCGTACACGGGCCCGGGCGCGAACTCCTCCACACGGCCTTCGCGGCAGAGCCGGGCGATCTGTTCGGGGGCCAGCTTCTCGAACAGGAACAGTGAGCCGAGTTCCTCCTGGCTGCACGGCATCGGCCGGCTGTTCATGACTGCTCCAGGTATCGGTGGGCGAGCATGACCGCCATGGCTCCCTCTCCTACTGCGGAAGCGACACGCTTGGCGGACTCGGCGCGTGCGTCTCCGGCCACGAACACGCCCGGGACGTTCGTTTCCAAGTGGTAGGGCGGCCGGTCCAACTCCCAGTCGGCCGGTGGGCGCCCGTCCGCGGTCAGATCGGGGCCGGTCAGGATGAACCCGCGGGAGTCCCGGAGCACCGTGCCCTCCAGCCAGTCAGTCAGCGGGGCCGCGCCGATGAAGACGAACATCCACTGGGCGTCGACGAGTTCGGTGTGGCCGGTCGCGGTGTCGCGCAGGGTGATCTGCTCCAGCTGATGCGCTCCGTGGGCGGCGTCGACGACCGTGTTGGTGCGCACGGAAATCGTGGGCGTCTCGTCGACCTGCTGGATGAGGTAGTGCGACATCGACGTGGCCAAGGAAGACCTGCGCACCAGTACGGTGACCGACTTGGCGCTCCGGGCCAGGTATATCGCGGCCTGACCGGCGGAGTTCGCGCCGCCGACGATGTAGACGTCATGGCCTTGGCATGCGGCCGCTTCGGTCAGGGCCGAGCCGTAGAACACTCCGCAGCCGGTCAACTCGGTCACCCGGGGTGCCTCCAGCTGCCGGTACGACACGCCGGTCGCGAGGATCACGGCGTGCGCGGCGACGGCGGAGCCGTCCGAGAACCGGACGACGCGCGAGGCGCCATTGACCTCCAGCCCGGTGACCTCGCGCGCGGTCAGTATCTCCGCACCGAACTTCGCCGCCTGACGCCGGGCCCGGTCGGTGAGCTGTGCCCCGGACACTCCGTCCGGAAAACCGAGATAGTTCTCGATGCGCGAGCTCTGGCCCGCCTGGCCCCCGGTGGCGGAGCGCTCGACGAGGACGGTCCGCAGGCCCTCGGAGGCCCCGTACACCGCCGCACCCAGACCGGCCGGTCCGCCGCCGATGACGACCAGGTCGTAGAAGTCGGTCGCCGGGGTCGTCGCGAGGCCGACCCGGTCGGCGAGCTCCTGGTCCTCGGGCTCTATCAGGGCCGTGCCGTCCGGAGTGATCACCAGCGGGAGCCGCCGGCCTTCCTGGCCCGCGGCGCACAGCAGCCGCTGTCCTTCCGGTTCGTCGGACGAGTACCAGCGGTACGGCACCTGGTTGCGGGCCAGGAACTCCCGTACGGCCGACGAACGCGCCGACCAGCGGTGCCCGACGACCTTGGTGACGGCCACCGGCCGGTGATCGGTGGCCCGCCAGGCCTGCAGCAGATCGTCGAGGACGGGGTAGAGCTTCTCCTCGGGCGGCTCCCAGGGCTTGAGGAGGTAGTGGTCGAGGTCGACGACGTTGATCGCGTCGATGGCCGCGTCGGTGTCCGCGTACGCGGTCAGCAGCACCCGCCGGGCGCCGGGGTAGATGTCGAGGGCCTGCTCAAGGAACTCGATGCCGTTCATCTTCGGCATCCGGAAGTCGGCCACGATCACCGCGACGGGGCCGCCGCGCAGCTTCAGCTCGCGCAGGGCGGCAAGGGCGGACTCGCCGGACTCCGCGCGCACAATGCGGTACGACCCGCCGTAGCGTCGCCGCAGGTCACGGGCGACAGCCCGCGACACGCCCGGGTCGTCGTCCACAGTCAGGATGACGGCCCGCGCTGGACTGGCGGCCTGATCCATAGGCATCCCGTCCCCGAGTCGATCGCCCTGCCACACCGACTTCACGTGCCTGTCCCGGCACGTCAGTGCGCCAGTAATGCCCATCTTATGGGTGATGGTCATGCTTTGCTACGCATGATCGGGAGGGCGGCCTCTACTGAGAGCTGACGACACCCTCACATGGCGTGGCAGTCACGGCGGTCGCCCGCCGGCCTTCGCGGCCCACAGCGTCCGACACGGTGAATTTGCTGGTCAGGCCGCCTGAGGGTCGGCGAACCGACACCCTCCCCCGATCTCACGGAGTCATACATCCATCGGCGGCAGCCCGGACAACACCTTCTCGATCGTGATGGGGAAGTCGCGCACGCGCATACCGGCGGCCGCCGGGTCGCGGGTCGACCACAGCCTCTTCCTCAAGGGCCGCGCCGGCCCCCCCCAGATCACGCCGCCGGTCAACTGCGAGGGCCCCGTCTTCGCGTTGAGCACGCGACCGACCGGGAACACGCCCGGCATCCGCCGCAGACGGATCGCGGCGGTGTCCGCGTCGATCCCCACTTCAGGCGGTGTCCGCGTCGACCCCCACTTCGGGCGGTGGTCAGCGCACCCGGCGGTCCTCCAACGGGGCGGCTGTCAGCATGTCATCGGTGGTCTGGGGCAGGTGCGGTGTGTGGTTGACGAGCCGGGCCGAGTTCGCGACGACGGCGATGCTGCTGGTGTTGTGGAGGAGGGCGGCGAGGACCGGGTTGATGGAGCCGCCGGCGCCGGCGACCAGGCCCAGGAGGTTGACGCCGATGGCGAGGCCGTAGTTCTGGCGGACCACGCGCAGGGTGTGGCGGCTGAGTTCGACCACGGCGGGTACCTGTCGCAGGTCGTCGCCGGGCAGGGCGATATCGGCGGTTTCCAGGGCGACGTGGGAGGAGTGCGCGCCCATGGAGATCCCCACGTCGGCGAGTGCCAGGGCGGGGGCGTCGTTGGTGCCGTCGCCGACCATGGCGACCGTGTGGCCCTCGGTCTGCAGATCGCGGATCAGCTGGAGTTTGCCCTCGGGCAGGGCGTGTGCGTGGACCTCGGTGATGCCGAGGGTGTCGGCGACGACCTGCGCGGTCTCGGGCGCGTCGCCGGTGAGCAGTATCAAGCGTGAGACGCCGAGGTCGGTCAGCTGCTGAATGACGCTGCCGGCGCCGGAGCGTACGGCGTCGGAGACGCCGAGCAGGCCGATCAGTTCGTCGTCGTGGGCGATGCAGATGACGGTCTCACCACTTCCGCGGAACTGCTCGGTCCAGCCCTGTGCTTGTTGCGTCAGCTCGACGCCGTGTTGGCGCAGCAGCGCGGGGCTGCCCACGAGCAGCCGGGTGCCGTCGAGTTCGGCGCGCATGCCCATTCCGAGGACGACTTCGCAGGCCTGGTGGAGGGGCGCGCGGAGGTGCTGTTCTTCGGTGTGGGCGACGATGGCCTGGGCGAGGGGGTGGCGGGCGTGCAGTTCACAGGAGGCGGCCAGGCTGAGGACTTCGTTGGCGGTGTGACGGTCGCTGAGGGTCACGACGCTGGTGACCAGGGGGTGTCCGTAGGTGAGGGTGCCGATCTTGTCGAAGACGACGGTGCTGACCCGGCCGACGCCCTCCAGGTGGGTGCCGCCCTTGATGAGGGTGCCGCGGCGCGCGCCGTTGCCGATGGCCGCGCTGATGGCGGTGGGCGTGGCCAGTCCGGCCGCGCAGGGGCAGGCGATCAGCAGCATCGTCATGGCGCGGCGGGCGTCGCGGGTGACGACGTAGGTCAGCGCGGCCAGCGCGAAGGAGACGGGGACGAAGCGCTGGGTGAAGCGGGTGGCGACGGTCTGGATCGGCGCCCGGTCGGACTGCGCCTCCTCGACCCGGCTGATGATCCGGCCGACGGTGGTGTCCGCTCCCACGGCCGTGGCACGGACGGTCAGGGAACCGGAAGTGACGATGGTTCCGGCATAGACCTCCGCCCCGGCGCGGGCGTAGACGGGCAGCGCCTCGCCGGTGATCGCGGCCTGGTCGACCAGGGCTTCGCCGGTGGCGACGTGCCCGTCGACCGGGATGCGGTGGTGTTCGTACACGGCGACCACATCGCCGGGCGTGACCTCGTCGAGCGCCACCTCGGTCTCGACGCGCCCGGCGCCGTCCGCGCCTTCGTCCCGTACGAGCCAGACGCGTTCCTCGCCGATGGTGAGCAGCTCCTCGATGGCGCGCCGGGTTCGGCGGAGCGTCAGGGTCTGCAGGAATTCGCCGATGTTGAGGAGCCAGAGGACGGCGAGGGCGACAACGTTCTCGCGCAGGACGAGTGAGATGACGGTCGCCGCGGTGACGAGGATGTCGGTTCCGGGGTGGCTTCGGCCGCGCAGTGAGCGCAGGGCGCCGCGGAAGAAGGGCAGGCCGGTGAAGAGGGTGATCGCGCCGAGGAGGCCGGACGAGCCTGCGGTGATGCGGGGGCGGCGCAGCAGGCGGCGTAGTGCCACGAAGGCGAGGACGGCGCCTCCGACGACCAGCCGGGCCAGTTCGCCGGTGGAGGAGTCGGGGACGGAGCGGGTGGCCTTGGCGGGCGTGGACGTGGGCGGGGCCTCGTCGAGCGCGGCGACGAGGCGGTCGATGTCCAGGAGATCCGGCGCCATCCAGATCACGACGCTGCCGGTGCGCGGGAAGATCCGCAGCGCCCGGAAGCCCCGCACGCCCATGAGCCGCTCATCGACCAGCCCTGCGCTGCCGGGGCGCGCCCGCACCCAGGGAACGGTCAGCCGGGCCCGGCCACCGGCCACGGAGCGTACGACCACATCGGACATGGTCAGTAGTGCTCGTGCCCATGGTCGTGCTCATGGCCCTCGGTGGCCACCGCGGAGGGTGGCGGGACCTCTTCGCCCAGCGACGTACGGGCCTAGGCGAGGACATCACCGGCCTTGAGCCGGGCTTCCTCCGCGGCCGAGGCCAGCCAGCGGCCGGCCAGGATTCCACCGGCCAGACCTCCGACAACTGCCTTGCGGGCGGCGGGCTTTGCCTGGGGGAGTCGCTTAGCGGCGCCTTTGATGATCAGGGCCCCCACCACTCCGGAGACCGCGTGGTGAGCCAGCCGTCCCGCCGCGGCGCCGGCGAGTGCGACGGGGTGCATAAGGACTCCTTCCCTCCGTACCGGCTCCTTCAAGTGTGCGTCTGGAACGCTGTCCCGGGGAGAGCCGAGCGCGGTGCCTGTCGTACGGGCGGCACGCCGTGCCGTTGCCAGCCGGCACCCCAGATAGATGACGAACGCGAGGGTCGTGACATACGGGCTGATGGGGATCGTGCTGCCGAGCGCGAGCAGAATGCCGCCCTCCATCGCGCACAGCGCGAAGACGACGCTCAGCACCGGCAGCAGCACCGGGGACGCCGTGAGGCGCGCGGCGGCGGCCGCCGGGGTGACCAGGAGCGCGAGCACCAGCAACGCCCCGACGATCTGCACGCACAGGGCCACCGCGAGGCCGAGGACCAGCATGAACGCCAGGGACAGCGCACGCACCGGCACGCACCGGCGCGCCCCGGGCCTCGGCCACCTCAGGGGCGACGCTGGCGAAGGCCAGCGGCTTCCAGACGAGGGCGAGAGCCAGCAGCACCACCACCGACGTACCGAGCAGCCACGCCATCTGCGGAGTGCCGACCGCGATGATCTGGCCGGTCAGGATCCCGAACTTGTTCGCCGCCCGGCCCTTGTAGAGCGACAGGAAAATTATCAGCCCTGCCGTCGCCCGCCATCCACCGGAGCCGACAACGCTGCAGAAGCGGGGTGGTTCAGCGGGTCGTGATGGATGTGGCTGCGAATGAGGAAGTCTTGGAGTTCGCGGTGGCGGAACTGGTAGGCGATCCCGGCGGTGCGCGTCAGACCCACGTCGCAGCACCAGTCGAGGAAACGGCCGAGGCGCCAGGGCAGTGGTTGGTTGGACCACCAGGGGCGGGTGCAGAGCAGGAAAGCTATGTAGCGGACACCTGCGGCGCCGAGGGCTGGGCCGGCGCCGGTCCTGAACAGGGGGCCGAACGCACGCCAGGGCCTGAACAGCGAGTCGAGCGCACCCCGGTAACCGCATCTGAACAGGCGGTGGTAAAGGATCGCGAGCACACGTCCGCCGCCGAGACCGAACAGAAGCATGTAGATGAATACCGCCCCGAGCGCGAACACGGGGCCCAGGGCGAACCAATAGAAAGGGACGAAACCGAGTCCGACCACAAGCCCGGTCGCGAACCCGGTCACGAGGTCGTCCCGCACCATGCCGCGCGGCGACGCGTTTCCGTGTGACCTGCGAACTTCGGGTGCGTCCGAGAGCACGCCCGCCAGCCCGACTCCGACCATCGCTCCACCAGCGAGCCCTACCACCAATCCGTAAACGAGCCCGATCACCAGCCCGACCACATGCCCCATGCCGACCACGACTACGAGCGCTCCCCAGAAGAGCCCACCCACAAGCCCGTTCACGAACTGGCGTCTTCCAGCAGGGGTTCTGGCAGTTACTCGTTCCAGCCGCGACGGTACGGGCCAGGGAGGGATTCCGACGAGAAGACTGCCCGCCACCATGAGCGTCACGTTCGTTGCGTACACGTTCCAGCTATCGAGCAGGGCGGCAGGTAGGTCAGCGGTGGCCCACAGCGCGAGGGTCAGTAGGACGTGGACGGTGCGGGCGCGGCGGTGGCCGGTGAGCGGCCACAGTTCATGGAGTACGAGGTCGGTGCCTGATAGACGCCGTCCGGCCATTTCGCCGGCGCTGGTGGTGTTGGTGTGCAGGTAGCGGGCGAGGACTGTCAGCCAAGTGCGTACCTGAAGCCGCGTGTAGGGCGCTGTCGTGCCGCCTGTCGAGGAAGCGGTGAGGACGTACAGATCCAGCAGGTGGTCTCGGATCTGCTCGGGGGACTGCAGGGTGGGCTTGAGGAGGTCCACGGGATCACGGACCCAGCTACCGTCGGGGTGACGTTCGTCGTAGACGGCGAGGGCTACGGTCAGCCGCCAGGGTGTGGACAGGCCCCGAGCCAGTGGACTGGCCGGGGCGGCGCGGAGTGCGTTCAGAACGGGTTCCCAGCGGGCCGGGTTGCGGGCGCGGCCGGTGACGAACGCCTCGGTCGCGGCCAGGCTGACGGGGGCGATGTTGATACGGGAGGCGTCCTGTGCCCACTGATCCGCCTCTCCAAGAGCGACGTAGGGGGCGCTGCGGCAGGTGAGAACAAGCTGGCCCTTGGTGATGCCGTGGAGGTAGGTGTTCATAGCCTCCAAAGCGGCTGCAGCGCGGGAGCCGTGACCGGGAGTATCACCAGCATCCATTTCGTCGAGCCCGTCCAGCACGGGGAGGACCAGTCGGGCGGCGACGAGGGCGGCTGCTGCGGTGGGGCGTAGCCGGTAGGTACGGGCGAGATGCTCGGCGAGCCAGTCCTCGAGCTTGTTCCTGCTGGGGTCGAAGGTGGATAACGACAGGCGTACAGGAACGGGACCGCCCGGCGCCCGGTCGGCGAGGAGGAGCAGCATGAGATGGAGGGCAAGTACGGTCTTGCCGGCCCCGGGCGCGCCGGTGATGACGAGGCGGCCGGGCCGAAGAGCGCGGTAGTAGGTAGCGGCTTCCTCCAACGTGCCGTGGGGTGCTGCGCCTGTGGCGTGGTGGGCGGGGGAGGGGAGGAAGGTGAACTCGACGTTGATGGTGCGGTCGCTGCCGCCGAGGAGTCTCTGGCGGGCTTCCTCCTCGCGTTTCCTGATGTCGACGGCGAGGCGGTCGGCGAGTCCGGCGGTGTCGGTGTCCTGCCAGGCCTGGGAGCGCGTCGCCTGGTGTAGGCCCACTATCGCCAGCACCAGGCTGACCAGCCCGACCGCCAACCCGCCCGGGTCCACCTCCCCGGTTCCCGCCCGAACGGCTATGGTGACCGCCACCCCCACGGCCACCACCGTCAGCGCCAGCCATCTCCACCACGTGTGACGTGCCGCCCCCATGTGCCCTCCTCCCCAATGGCTTCGTTGTTCAGAAAACTCAACGCCGCAACGGTGTTCACGGCGTCGTTGTTACCGGCACCCCGACCCTCTCGGAGCACCTTCCCCCGAGAAGGTGCACCTTTTCCTGCATCGGATATGGCTTCGACACTCGCATCCTGGTAGCTCAGGGTCACCTTTTGCTAACTCTGCATCAGATTACCGGCTCGCCCGAATACACGAGGTGAGCTTCCCAGAAAGCCCCCCGCAGCCCCCTCTCATCGCCTGAATCAAATCCCCGGGTTTCTCTCGTCCTCGTTCGGGGATTTGAGAGTTCGCCCCGGTCACCGGCTGCGTGAGTGGAATCGAAAAGCGGTGGCCACGGCAAGGGAGCCCAGGACAACAGCTCCCGTAACCAGCGGGTCAGACTCGTGATGCCCTGGCTGCCAGTCGTAGCCAGGCTGCCGGAGCGGCTGGCCGAGCCTTCCGTGGTCGCCCCTGCCCTCGCACCCTCGCTCAGGTTCTGCGGCCCAGTGGTGCCGGAGGCGGCCGTATCAGGCATCTTGGACGGGGCCGGGCCGGTCATCGTTCTCGTCCCAGTGATGTCGAGCCCGGTTGGCTGAAGGTGAGCCTCGGCACGACGCCGGAAAACTCCCCCGCTTGTCGCCCAGAGCCGTCCTCGGGGGATCGACATGATGAGCGCCCGCATGGAGGCGTCCTCATCAGCGTCATCATCAGCCGACTGCGCGGCCCTGTCGGGGCGATTCCGCTGGTGGCCGCCTACGACGTCCGCGAGGGGGTCTGGAACCCGACGATGCCGCTGCTGTTCCAACGAGGCATCGGATCCGGACACCGCGCATTCACACCAACCGCGCTCCGAAAGCTGCTGATCAACGCGCCGGCCGCCACCGGCTTGACCGAT
Source organism: Streptomyces sp. G7(2002) (assembly GCF_028870195.1). Classification (NCBI taxonomy): domain Bacteria; kingdom Bacillati; phylum Actinomycetota; class Actinomycetes; order Kitasatosporales; family Streptomycetaceae; genus Streptomyces; species Streptomyces sp. G7(2002). The sequence continues at coordinate 211,223 of NZ_CP102609.1, read as the reverse complement.
GCCGACGGTGAAGCACTCACCTTCTCGCCCCACGACTTCCGAAGGATCTTCGTCACCGACGCCATCATGAATGGCCTACCCCCGCACATTGCCCAGGTGATCTGCGGGCAGAAGAGCATCGACACCACGATCGGATACAAGGCGGTCCTTCCCGCCTAATCGATCGATGCCCACCAGGCGTTCATCGCCCGGCGTCGATCCGCCCGCCCCAGCGAGGAGTACCGGATCCCGACTGAAGAAGAGTGGGACGCCTTCCTCGCGCACTTCGAGAAACGGAAGGTGTCCATCGGCACCTGCGCACGTGCCTTCGGGACCCCATGCATTCATGAGCACGCTTGCTTCTCTGAACTTCGGGTTGAACCCTGGCCGCTGGGATGCCCTGGTTCTGGCTCGCCGGTCAGGGCAGCAATCTGCGGGTAGAGGCCCAGGCCAACAGTTGATCGCGGGTGCGTCCAGGTGCCAGGTAGCCGAGCAGAGTCTCTAGATGGGCCGTCAGATTCTTGTGCCACCGAAGCCGGCAGATCTGCTCGATGGCCAGGTCGCGCCATCCGTCGGCAAGGGCGGCAGCCTGTGCGGGCGTGATCGTCAGTGCGTCAAGCGTGTCGGCCGCCAGCGCTTCGGGGCTCCAGTCGGGGTCCGTGTCGTCGGGACCCAGCCTGTCGATCACCCACATCCGGAGCATGAAGTCCTGCTGTACCCGCGTCAGGTGTCCCTCGCCGTCGGCGAGCATGAGCCGGTTGGCGAGCAACGACAGCTTCGCCCACTGGCCGCGGGCTTCTTGTGGGTGGGCGGAGTCGTAGGCATGTCCCTGCGCGGCGACGCGTGCTGTCTCAAGCTGCTGACCACGGGCGTTCTGGATGAACGTCTGCAGCTGGTCGAGTGTCCACGTGCTCGGGTCGCGCCCGAGGTCTTCTCGGTCTGCGTCGCTACTCACGGTCCGTGCTCCTGGTCGTAGGCATGCCGAGGCTGGTGGGGGCCGTCTGTTCCCGTCGGTTGATCTGACCGAGCTTGTCCTCGGCGCCGGCCAGGCTAACCCGCAGGCCTTCGACCTCGCCGAGCCAGCCCTCACGGGCTCCGCCTCGGCGATGCGGGCGATGAGGTTGTCGCGGATTTCGACGAGCCGTGCCTGTTGGGTGGGGTCTGGTCTCAGGAGTGAGCATCTGACACAAGCGGGCTCATGGACACACGGAGTTCCGAAGGCGCGTGCGCAGGTGCCGATGGACACCTTCCGCTACTCGAAATGGGCGAGGAAAGCGTCCTACTCCTCTTCTGTCGGGATTCGGTGCTCTTCGCTGGGGCGAGAAGCTCGTCGGCGGGTGATGAACGCGCGATGGGCCTCGATCGTCTCGGCGGGGTAGACCGCTTTTTACCCATTGTCGTGTCAATGTGCCTGTGACCACAGATCACTTGGGCGATATGCGGCGGCAGGCCGTTCATGATGGTGTCGGTGACGAAGATCCTTCGGAAGTCATGGGGCGAGAAGGTGAGAGCCTCGCCGTCAGCGTTCGTCAAGCCGGTGCCGGTCAGGGCATTGATCAGCAGTTTCCGGATCGCGGTCGGCGTGAACGCGCGGTGCTCGGAGCCGATGTCGCGCTGGAACAGCAGCGGCATCGGCGGATTCCAGATCTCTCTCGGACGTCGTAGGCGGCCACCAGCGGTATTGCCCTGCTGGGCCCGCGCAGACGGCTGATGATGGCACTGAGGACGTCGGCGAGTTCCGGGCTGACCAGCAGGAGTCGTTCGGTGTCGGTCTTGGACGGGGCGACCTGACCCCGCCCAACGAACACGGCTTGCCGAGATCCGCGACAACTTGATCGCCCGAATCGCCGAAGCCGAGACGGAAGGCTGGCTCGGCGAGGTCGAAGGTCTCCAGGTCAGCCTGGCTGGCGCCGAGGAGAAGCTCCGCCGGCTCGACCGGGGCCACGGGCAGCATACGGTCGTGGGCCTTGGCGTCCCCACCACGCGTGGTGATCGATGAACCCACGAAGGTGGGCTGCCGCATGGCCATCAACCAAGATCGAGAACGGGTTCGAAGAAGCGTGCGTCAAACGCCCTTCAGAACACGATCAAGTGCCGCCCGGCCTGCGGGTCCCCAGTTCGGCTTGCCGCCGGGAAGGCCCCGATCTCCGTTCTGCCCCATGAGCATCAGGAAGAGGCTTTTCATAGCGGCCAGCCCGCGGGCGCGCCGGATCGCCGCCTCGTCTGCATGCGCGTACATGTCGAAGAACCGTGAGGCCGTGCCCGCGGGTAGCAGCACCCATGCGGCGGCGAGGTCCCACGCCGGATCGCCGGCGAACATGTCACCGAAGTCGACGATGCCCGAGAGTGTTCCGTCCGAGACGACGACGTTCGCGGGATGGAGGTCGCCGTGCACCCACACCGGCGGGCCCTCCCATGCGTGGGCCGCAACGGCGTCGTCCCAGACGGCCCGGACGTCGGCAGCGATGTCGTCGGGGGCAACGGCCTGGAAGAAGTTCTCGAAGCCGTCCGTGCAGTTCCTGGGGTGGGCACCGCGGTCCGTAGTGGTCGGCGCCTCGACGGGCGCTTCCACATGGAGCGCCTGGAGGAAGCCCGCCAGCGTGTCGGCCGCGTGGGCGCCGCGGCTGATCGAGCTGTGGTCCAGCGGCTCGCCAGGAACCCATGTCATCACGGTCCAGTGCTTGGGGAAGCGCTCGGACGGTTCGCCGAACCGCACCGGGGTCGGCACCGGGAGCGGCAGGCGCGGGGCCAGCACGGGTAGCCACCGCCGCTCCTTGAGCTGGAGCTCCGGGGTAGGGTCCATCCGCTGCATGCGCACGGCCAACTCGTCCCCGAGGCGCCACATTTGATTGCCCCAGCCTCCCGCCACCTCGCGGATGGCCAGCCCTGCAAGGTCTGGATGTTGCTCCTGCAGCAGCTCGCGGACCAGGTCTGCGGTGATCTCGATCTCGGTGTCGGTCATGCGAAGCCACAGTACCGAGGCGGCAGGCGGAGCGGGCGGAACAGCTCCAAAGTTCAGAGAAGCCTGCGTCCGCTGTTCCCTCCTGCGCCCCGATCTTGCCCAGCGGGGTCGGCTCACGGAGATCCGCGACAACCTTCTCGACCGCATCGCCGAGGCGGAGAGGGAAGGGTGGCTCGGCGAACTCGAAGGACTTCGTTGTCTGCCTGGCCGGAGCCGGATCCAAGATTGACCAAATCGACTTCGCGTGAATGCGTGGACCGGTGAACCTCGGGATTCCGACTCAGTGCCCCGCGACGCACGAATAGGCACTGGGCCGACATGCGGGTTGAGAGCGTGAACACCGCCACCTGGACCTGGCCGGCTGCCGGTGCCCGGTGAAGGCGAAGGGGCCCAGCCCAAGGTCCGCCGCCGCGGCGCCGCCCGCGCGGAGTTCGTGCTGGAGACGGTGTACTGGGATGCGGGCCCGGCTGTTGCCGAGGCTGCTGCGGGTGAGGCGATCGCCGGGCTTACCAGCCTGCTTGCGCCCGGCGACAGCCGATGCCGAGGCCTCTTCTCGGCGCGGACCATTGCGGGCTGCAAGTCAGGTCAGCCTGGCCGCCGTTGCACGACGCCGGCGAGCACCGTGGTCACCAGCTTGTTGACGGTTGCCGTAGTCGGCGGGTCGGGGTCGCGGTCTGCGAACAGGAGATGCCCGCCTCCGACCAAGGAGAGGGTGAGTGAGTCGATGTCGGCGTCGGCCGAGATGCGGCCCATTGCGCGCTCGTCGGCCAGGTAAGCGGAGACTGCGGTCGTGACCTGGGCGAGGATCGCGATGCCGCCTCCGGGCGTGGCTTGTCGCAGCCGCGCGCGCAACTCGTCCCGGAAAGTGATGAGCGGGATGATCGCCACGGGAACCGGTCCGAACAGGGTGGTCAGCGCGCTGGTGAGGTTATCGGTCACGGTGCCCGTGCCGACGGTCTCGCGCAGCCCATGTGCTTGCGTTTCGAGCTGTGCGGCCCGGTCGAGCACGAGCTCGGTGAGGAAAGCGTCGAAGTCGGTGAAGTGCCGGTGCAGGACGCCTTTGGCGCAGGCTGCCTCGTCGGTGACGGCCCGGCTGGTCAGCCCGTTCGGGCCATCCCGCAGCAGCACGCGTTCGGCGGCGTCGAACAACTGCTGCCGCGCGTCACGAAGGTGTACCCCGGTCGGCACTTACAGATCCTCTCGTGCGCCAGGCTCCCTGGCATCCATTGGCATGTGGGCGCTCGCCCACTAAAGTGAACGCATGCCCACTTTACCGCGAGAGCAACCCGAACCGGCACAGTCGCATCAGGCTCGGCGGACTGCCGAGTCTTTCGGCACGGATGCGCAACGCTACGACCAGGCCCGACCGGGCTACCCCGATGGCCTGGTGGCGCGTATCGTCGCCGGGAGCCCGGGGCCTGACGTGCTCGACGTAGGCTGCGGAACGGGCATCGCGGCCCGCCAGTTCCAGGCCGCCGGTTGCGCCGTGCTCGGCATCGAGCCGGATGCGCGGATGGCCGACCTCGCGCAAGCCCGCGGCCTGCAGGTCGAGGTGGCGACCTTCGAAGCCTGGGAGCCGGTTGGCCGAGTGTTCGACGCATTGATCGCCGCCCAGTCGTGGCACTGGGTGGACCCGGTCGCCGGCGCAGCGAAGGCGGCCCAGGTGCTGCGTCCGAACGGGCGCCTGGCGATCTTCGGGCACGTATTTGAGCCGCCCGCCGAGGTGGCCGAGCCGTTCGCGGCTGCTTACCGTCGGGTGGCGCCCGACTCCCCGTTCGGCAATCAGCCGGCGCGACGTTCGCTGGAGATGTACCAAGCGGGGTACGCGAAGATCGCCGACAAGATCCGCGAGACCGAGCAGTTCCACGAACCGGAACAGTGGCGATTCGACTGGGAGCAGTCCTACACGCGTGACCAATGGCTGGAACTGCTCCCCACTACCGGCGGCCTCACCCGACTTCGTCCCGATCAGCTGGCCGAGATACTGGGCGCGGTCGGCCATGCCATCGACGCTCTGGGTGGCCGCTTCACGATGCACTACACCACTCTGGCGACCACCGCCGTACGCGTCGGCACCCCTTGATCCGCTGCCGCACGGTCGCGCGGGCTCGCGGGCTCGCGCACGTTACTCGTCCTCGGACACGCCCGGATCACGCAGCGGGCGCAGGCCCCCGGGCAGCTCGGGGTGCTGGAAGGAGTGCCGGCCGAGCATGTTGATTATGTTGATGTGGTGCCGCACGAACGGGCGGTGGAGTCGGGGGGTGGGTGGCGTCCAGGCAGGCGGAGATCGCGTCGCAGCGTGCGGGCTCGGGATTGGCGTGCTGCCGGTCCCGGAAATTGGCGTTTCCAGGTGGTGCCGGCGCTGGGCCGGCCCGACTCCTCAACGTCGTCCTGAGGGCTGCAACGAAACTGTCCAGTTCAGAGAAGCGACCAGGCCGAAGAAGACCGTTCCTGCCAGAGCGCTCGCATGGTTTCGACGGCACGCACAGGCCGGCCGGGCCGCCGCCCTTCAGCAGCCGTCCGGGGTCCAGCCCGCGCGGACACCGACCCCAGGGCCTCTCCGGCGGGTTGCATGCCCCGCCTCAGCGTCAGGCCGGTGGGTGCTCCGTCCGTGCGGTTACAGTCGCACCATGACTGATGGGGAGCAACGGTCGGAGCTGACGACGCCGGGCATAGTGGAGCTTCGGGCAGGAGATGCCGACCGCGAGTCGGTGGCTGAGAAGCTGCGGGTCGCGGCGGGCGAAGGCCGCATCGACTTGACCGAGTTGGAGGAGAGGCTCGATCGGGCTTACGCCGCGAAGACGTACGGCGAACTCGACGCCCTGGTCGCTGATCTGCCACAGGAGCGGCCTTCCGACTCGCGTTCTGGCACTGACGCGGAAACCCTCGTCCTCAAGCCCCGCCTGGGCAACATCGAGCAGAGCGGCCGGTGGACAGTTCCCCGGAGGGTCGTCGCCGAATGCAAAATGCTGCACATCGTGATCGACTTCACCGAGGCAACCTGTGCGTACCGTGACGTCACCGTCGAGGCGAGCTGCGGAACGGGCAACATTCAGTTGATCGTTCCGCAGGGCTGGGCGGTGCGGATCGACGGGACGAGCACCAATACCGCTCACATCAGCAACAAGGCCACCGCGCCGACAGACCCGAGCTCCCCGACGCTCACGATCGTCGGACACCCGCGAGCCGGCCGCATCAAGATCAAACAGCCCCGCCGGAGGCGATAGCCTGCGCTCGCGCGGCCCGGTTCCCAAGCACTGTCCGCTGGGTCACGAGCGGAGCCAGAGACGTACGGCGGCAACGGTCACCGTTCCGTGGAAACGTATGCGCGCTTGTCGAAGCGAGTGGCCACGGCCCGGAATCCTTGAGGGCATTGATCGTTCGCTCGACTTCATTTCGACGCTTGCAGATCGCCCTGTCGAATCCGGCAGCCGGCCACCTGCGCTGCCGCGGCGTTGGCGGGTGGCGCGCTGGTCCTTCCGCTCCGGAATCGTGTGCTTGATCTGACGACGCCGCAGATAACTGCGGTTCCGGCGGGAGCTATACGCCTTCGTCACCGGTGACACCACTCATCGGACAATGCCTAGGGGGCCTCTACGGCTTTCTGATCCGGTCCGAGTCATCACCAAGGGCGGCTATCCCCAACGGGGTTGCCGGCCTTCCGAGTTGCCCTCCGGGCGGAATTCGGCATTCCACACCCCACCGCAAAACCACTGGTACAGACGTGCAAAGATCCGGACAATGATGCGGGCGCTCCCCACACCTATCCGGAGCGCACCGTCTGATTTCGCATACCTCATGGAGTCATACGTGACCCAGTCTTCCCGGCGTGCACGCGCCCTGTGGCGTCTCGTCACCTCAGCGACCGCCGTCGTCCTGGCCGGTGCCACCGCCGGCACCGCTCTGGCCGACGCGCCTGCGACGACCGGTCCGGCGAAGAACGTCACCCGGAGCGCTGCCGCGGCCGGGCAGCGCAAGCCCACCCCGGCCGCGCCGTTCTTCTTCCTCTCCGGGATCCTGCCGTCGGGCCAGATGTACGCCTACATGCCCGATGGGAAGGGCGGCTTCGACGGCCGGTCGGGCGCCTACGTCTGGCCGCACTTCAGGTACGGCGTGTCGATCGACCCCGATCTGACCGGCTACCAGGACGGCGCGTACCACGTCATGGACGATGGTGCGCTGAATCTCTGGCGCAATGGGCGCCTCAAGAAGGTGGCCACCGGCTGGGGTCAGTACAACCTCGTTTTCTCCCCCGGCACCCTGGGCGGCGCCAAGCACCCCGACCTGCTGGCCCGCGACAAGCAGGGCGTCCTGTGGCGTTTTCAGACCAAGGCGGACGGCTCGCTGGCACCGCGCGTCAAGGTCGGCCTCGGCTGGAAACAGTTCACCCAGATCGCCGGTCAGGGCGACCTGACCGGCGACGCCAAGCCGGACATCGTCGCCCGCGACAAGCAGGGCGTCCTCTGGCTGTACAAGGGCACGGGCGATCCGCGGAAGCCGTTCGCGTCCCGCGTGAAGGTGGGCCCCGGATGGAACCAGTTCAACAAGCTGGTGGCCACGGGTGACGTCGACAGCGACGGCCACAGCGACCTCCTCGCCCGTGATCCCAAGGGCAACCTGTGGCTGTACAAGGGCACGGGCAAAGCGTCGTCACCGTTCACGTCCCGGGTGAAGGTCGGCTCTGACTTCAACCAGTACCGCGATCTGTTCTAGCCATCTTGGGCGGTGACCCCGTTATGCCGCGGGCGGTGGCCGGTGAGGATGGTGTGGGTGCCGATCCGGCGCCAGACCATGTGGCGTGTGCCGCGCATCTTCTCCTGGCCGGTATCCCCGGGTCGGCCCGGCGGTGTCGGCGCTTCGTATGCTCGCGGTGCGGGGAACCGGAAGCTGACCACTTCGGAGGCGAACGACCATGTCGGAAAAGCGTGTTGTCCTGGTGACGGGGGGGGAACGGGAATCGGGGCCGCCACCGCCCGGCTGCTGTGCACGGCCGGGCACCAAGTAGTGATCTCCGGACGGCGGCCCGAGCCGCTGCGTCGGGTGGCCGAGGAGACCGGGGCGCTGGCCCACCCTTCCGACGCCGCCGACCCCGAGGCCGTGCGCGAGCTCGTGGAGACGACGGTGACGGCGTACGGGAGACTCGACGGTCTGGTGCTCAACGCCGGAATCGGGAGGGGCGGCGCGGTCGGCGACACCGCGGTCGAGGACTGGGAAGAGCTGATACGGACCAACCTCACCGGCCCGTTCCTGCTGCTGCGTGCCGCGCTGCCGCATCTGCTGGCGGCCCGCGGCGCGGTGGTCGCGGTCGCCTCGGTCGCCGCGCTCCGCAACAGCGTCGGCAACGCCGCCTATGCGACGTCCAAGGCGGGTCTGCTCCACCTCTGCCGCTCCCTCGCCGTCGACTACGGGCCGCAGGGGCTACGGGCCAACGCGGTGTGCCCGGGCTGGGTGCGTACGGAGATGGCCGACCAGCGGATGGCGCGGTTCGCGGCGGAGGCGGGGCTGGCGGGCGGTGCCGAGGCGGCATACGAGGAGGCGAACCGGCTGACCCCCGCCGGGCGGCCCGGTGATCCGGAGGAGGTCGCCAAGGCGATCGACTGGCTGCTGTCGCCGGCCGCGTCCTACGTCAACGGGGCCGTCCTCACCGTCGACGGCGGGGTGACCACTGTCGGCGTCGGCGGTGCCGCCTTCGACCACCGGATCGAGGCGCGCACCCCGCGCCTGTAGCGGACTGCCGGACAGGCACTGCGTCCGTTGACCGGGTGTCGGCCAGGGGGTGCGCCCTGCGCTCCGACTCAGGTCATTAGCCCAGGTCAGAGAGATCCAGTCATCGGGAACATCTCTTCGCACCCCAGGCGGAGCGGACAGCCGCACGGGGGACTTGATGAGAGGCGGCAGTGTGTGCCAGGTGCTGCTCCAGCAGGTCGACGGTGCCTACGATGTCTCAGGGGAGAGCACCCGGGCGTACCGCACCGAACAGACCGTGTCCTCTCGCTGTAGTGGCCTGGAGATCGTCGGCCTGCATCGGCGCGATGCCGCCCGCGCGCTCCGCGGGGTGCGGCCTCAGCACCGTGCGCAGCTCGTTCCGATGCGCATGGACCACCCACCGCTGGGAAGACCGCCCCACCCGACGACCCTGCCCCACACCTATCCGAGCGAGCCCTTCACATGTACTGGTCGGCCCAGGCGCTGATGATGTGGGCGGCTCGCTGTGCTTGTCCTCGGGCGGTCAGGAGGTGGTCTGCTCCTTCGAGTGAGACGAAGCTTCGCGGGTGCCGTGCCTCGTTGAAGATCTCGCCGGCGTTGGCGATGTCGACGGTGTTGTCGGTCGGCGAATGCAGGACGAGTAGCGGCAGGTCCAACTCGCCGATCCGGTCCCGCAGGTGAGCACGGCGGACGTCTTCGACGAAGGCGCGCTTGAGGACCAGGGTCCTCCCGCCGACGAACCACTCGTGCGACCCCTCACTGAGCACGCGATCCACGACCGCGTCGTACTGTCGCTCGACGTGGCTGGGATCGACCGGCGCCCCGATCGTGGCGACCGCGCGGACGCCGGTTGCCTCGGCCGCCGCGGCGAGGGCGGCGGCGCCTCCCCATGAGTGCCCCACCAGCAGGTCTGCCGGAGTCCCTCGCTCCGCCATCATGGCTGCGGCACGGATCGTGTCCTGGACCTTGACGGTGAAGGAACCGTCCCCCCAGTCGCCGTCGGAGTCCCCGATCCCGAGGTTGTCGAAGCGCAGCATGCCGATCCCCTCGCGTGCCAGCTGCTTGCTGACACGCGACGCGGCCGGAGAGCCCTTGCCGAGTGTGAATCCGTGCACGAAGATCCCCCAGCCGCGGATCTCGCCGTCCGGCAGGTCGATCGCTCCGGCCAGTTCGGGGCCGACGACGCTCGGGAATCTCACTTTTTCGCTCATGTTGTGATCACCTAGGCAGGGGTTGTTCGTGGAGCAGGTTCGTGGAGTAGGGAAGACAAGGGTGCCACCGGCCGGCTCCACGCGCGCGCTCCGGGCAGGGGAGCGGCGAGCGCGGTGCCTGCCGTGATCGGCACGTCAGGCGGTCGGCTTCTGGTCGGAGGGCTGCTCGGTGGTGAGCAGTGCGGTGATCTCCTCGGCGAGGTGCGGGCCCAGCTCGCCCCAGCCGTCCTTGTAGCCGTAGACGCCGGCCAGGGTGCGGGCCTCGTAGTCGCCGTTCATGATCTCGATGTCCGTGGCCGTGATGAGCGCCGGGTGGGCGACACCGACGGCCGCCGAGACCTTCAGCAGCTCCTTGCGGAGGGTGCGCAGGTAGACGGCGGCCCGGGTGGCCTTCGAGGCCGGGTCGAGGCCGCGGGCCAGCCACGGGCTCTGGGTGGCGATGCCGGTGGGGCACTTGTCGGTGTGGCACTTCTGCGCCTGGATGCAGCCGATCGACAGCATCGCCTCACGGGCCACGTTGATCATGTCGGCCCCCAGAGCGAAGGCGACCGCGGCGTTCTCGGGCAGGCCGAGCTTGCCGGAGGCGATGAACGTCAGGTCGTCGGTCAGCCCCCGCTCGGCGAAGGCGCCGTAGACCCGGGAGAAGCCCATCCGGAAGGGCAGCGACACCGAGTCGGAGAAGGTGAGCGGCGCCGCACCGGTGCCGCCCTCGCCGCCGTCGATGGTCACGAAGTCGACACCACGGTCACCCCGCGCCATCAGCGTGGCCAGCTCCTGCCAGAACTCCATCTCGCCCACTGCGCTCTTGATCCCGACCGGCAGGCCGGTCTCGGTGGCGAGCAGTTCGACGAAGTCGAGCATCGAGTCGACGTCGCCGAACGCGGTGTGCCGCGACGGGGAAGCGCAGTCCTCGCCGAGCGGGATGCCGCGGATCTCGGCGATTTCCGGTGTCACCTTCGCGCCCGGCAGCATTCCGCCCAGCCCGGGCTTGGCACCCTGGGAGAGCTTGATCTCTATCGCCTTGACCGGGGCGCCGGCGACCACGTCCTTGAGCTTGTCGATGTTGAAGCTGCCGTCCTCGTTGCGGCAGCCGAAGTAAGACGTACCGATCTGCAGGACGAGGTCGCCGCCGTTGCGGTGGTACGGCGAGAGACCGCCCTCGCCCGTGTTGTGCAGGGTGCCCGCCAGCGCCGCCCCCTTGTTGAGCGCAGTGATCGCCGCGCCGGAGAGCGATCCGAAGCTCATCGCCGAGATGTTCACCACGCTCGCCGGCCGGAACGCCTTGGCGCGCCCGCGCGGCCCACCCAGCACCTTGGCTGAGGGCAGTGGGGCCTGCGGGTCGTGCAGGTCGGGCAACGTGCCGGCGAACGTGCGCTGCTTCAGGTAGGCGTGCCCCTGCGTGTGCTCGACGTCGTTGTCGGTTCCGAACCCGAAGTAGTTGTTCTCCCCCTTCGCCGACGCGTAGATCCAGGTGCGCTGGTCGCGGCTGAACGGGCGCTCCTCGTCGTTGGAGGTCACTATGTACTGCCGCAGCTCCGGCCCGATCGTCTCCAACAGGTACCGGGCGTGCCCGAGCACAGGGAAGTTCCGGAGCAATGCGTGCTTCTTCTGGACAAGGTCACGGGCGGCCACCAGTGCCAATGCTGTTGCGGTGGCCGTGGCGATGCTCCGGGCGCGCATGAACGTTCCTCTCCTCGATGCTCGACTCCATTGCCATGTGGTGGAGTCGTCGTGCCGGGCGTTGGGCGGCAGGCACGACCCAGCGGGCGTCAGCGTTCGTCGGAGAACGCCAAGTGATACTAGGGGCTCACCCGGACCAAGGGGCGCGGGTGGGGTGGTCTTCCCCGTGGTGGGTGGTCCCAGTGCGTCGGAACAGGTTATGCACGGTGATGCTCGCGTAACACGGCGTAACGTCTGAGCGTCGGCCGAGCCGGGCGAGGCAAGGGCTGCCGGACGGTCTCGTCGAGGGCTGCCAAATACAGGCCGGCTTGCCGAGCCCGGGGTTCGGGAGGCGAGCGAGCAGGGCGGCGACACCAAGATCGACTTGGGTAGACGGAAGTCCGGAACCCTCCGCACCGCGCTCTGGCTCGTGAGAAATCGGACCTGGGCGTCTGGCCTGTCCTTGCCGATCGCCGGTGCGAGGTGTCCCGCTGCCGGGCCTGCTGAGGCATGTCCCGAGGTGAGCCGCCCGATCGCCCCGTTGCTACGGCCCGGCCCCGCATCCCAGGGGCTGCCTGACGGCCCTTCAATGAGCTCGATGAAGGGTGGCCCGCCTGTGGTGAAGACGATGCGGTAGTCCCACTCACCAAGCCGGTCGGACACAGGGTCACTCCACTCAACCCCGGCGGCACGCTGAAAGTCCTGCATCGCTCGATCGAGGTCCGGGACCACAAAGCACACATGGTAGAAGGCAGTCATCCACCGTGATCGAGCACGTCATCCCTAAGACCCAGAGGTTAAGCGACAGTTGAGTGCTGGCGTCGGAACCCTTGATCGCTGACTATCTGTGGTCGGTGAGCAGTCTGCTCACTGGTAGGTCGGGGAGAGGCCCGCGGGGCGCGGGGTGCGGCGGGGGCTATGCCGCAGCGTCCGCTCAACGCATAACCTCGTGGCGGTTGAGGGGTGGGGTGTGGAAGAGCCGGTCGTCGAATCCGTTGGGTACAGCGCTCCGTGCGAGGACTGCGGGGCGCGCCTGGAGCGTTGCGGTGTTCACAGTCTGATCGGTGGCACGTTGCGATGGGACGTGGAGTCCATGTGCAGGGCCTGCGGGCAGGCTACGGCCGACTGCGGCCAAGTCCTTCCTGCCCGGCTGAGGGGCCGGCTGCTCACCGATCACGGGCCGGCCACGTTGCACGTGACGGATCCCTCGGTGGAGCGTGTCACCCTCATGCGGGTCCTGCGCGCTGAACTCGGCATCGGTCTGACGGAGGCCAAGGCTGTCCTGGGCCAGGTGCTGGCCGGGGCCTACTCAGGAACGCTGCCTGAGGTGGAGTACCTAGCCCGCAAGCTACGTAGAGCCGGAGTCGATGCGGTAGCTACCCGCCCCTGAGGCACTGTGGGCGTCGGGGGCTTGAGCAGGTGCCGGGATCAAAGGTGCTGCCGGTCAGCGGTGTGCGGCGCACGTCGGCATAGGCGCGGACAGTGATGCCGGCCTCGCCGGCGCGTTCGTGAATGTGCTCGTGCTGACCGCTGAGGGTTGCTCGGGTACGCACTGCGCCCCATGATCGACAACATGAGTACGGAGATCGCGGTCGAGAAGACCTGGCGCCTGCTGCTGCAGCGCCACCCTGACGCATGTCGAGGCGGTAGTCCTACGTGCTGGTCAGTGGATGCGCCTGGCGTGCGTTGCCGCCGTGCTTCGGGTTATCGAAGTCGACTGTCCATCGCCGGTTTCTGATCTGGTCGCATGCCGGCGTGTGGGGACCCACGACAGCGAAGGGCTGAAGCCGATGGTCGAGGGTCACCGAACGAGACACGACCCGCACCGCAACCGGTACTTCAAGCCCCAACGCCTGCACGCCGACAAAGCGTATGACCGGTCCGACCCGCGAAAGTGGCTACGGGGAAAGCGGATCGGCGTGCGGCTCGCCCGCAAAGGCATCGAGTCCAGTGAACGGTTAGGGCGGCGTGGACGGGTGATCGAGCGCACCATGTCGTGGCTGTCTCAGTCACCACAAGCACGCCGAATGGGATATCAATGCTCGGGCTACTTCCATCAGGCGCCGGCTTGAGCACCCACACCATGGCGACTATCTGCGCCACGAGGCCAACGACCGCGCACGCCTTGCCTTACCACTGCCAAGCAGCACAGGAATAAGCCGAATTGGTCAGCAGGATGGTTGTTGGATTGTGGATACGACGAAAGCCCGGTGGCGCGAGCCGATATGGCTTGCGCCACCCGGAACCGGTCACACCTCCTGCTACCGCCGTGATGGTCGCAGCCGGGAGGCGCGGGAGGGTCAGAAGTCCAGGTCAGGGAATTCCGCCTCCAGCTCCAGCTCCGGCTCCGAATCGAGAACCGGCCGGCAGGGACCGGTGCTGGCGCGCAGAGTGATCAGCGGTTTCAGCAGGACATGCCGGGGTGACGAGGCAGGTGAGGTGAGCCGCTCCACCATCAGGTCCACGCCGATCCGGCTCATCTCCTTGGCCGGTATCTCGGCCGCGGTCAGCGGTGGGCTCACCTGCTCCGCCCAGCGGCTGGCCGCCACGCCGACGACCGAGAAGTCGCGCGGTACGCTGCGGCCGTGACGGGTCAGCCCGCGGTAGATGCCCTCCAGGGCGGCTTCGTTCATGACGACCAGGGACGTGGTGGCCGGATCGTCCTGCAAGATCCGTTCCACAACGTCCTCCCCGGCGCCGACATTGTCGCCGCTGGGGTACGCACGCGCGGTCAGTTCCATCTCCTGCATCGCCTCGGTGTAGCCCTCGTTCCCGAGCAGCGCGTACCCGTACCCGCTGTTGACGATCTGCTCCGACTTGTTGACGAAGGCGATTCTGCGGTGGCCCAGTTCGGCCAGGTGCCGAACGCATCCGTTTGCCAGGCCGGCGAAGTCGAGATCAACCCAGCCGACCCCGTCGGTTCCGCTGTTCCGGCCGATGGCGACGAAGGGGAAGGCCGCTTCCGTAAGATGCTGGATGCGGTCGTCCTCCCGGCGGACCTCCATCACGATCACTCCGTCCACGCGCCGTTCACTGACCATCCGCCGGAACGCGGGGTCCTTCCCCGACTTGCAGGGCGTGAGCAGCAGGTCATAGCCGTATGTGGTGGCGGTTTCCGCCACCCCGCCGACGAAGGCGAGCTGCACCGGTGGGTAGTCCCGGTTGGCGCCGGACGGCGGGTAGAGCAGTGCGAGCGTATGTGTCAGGTCGCGGGCCGCAGCACCACTATGGGTCTGGGCGCCGCGTCCTGTTGCCAGGTTGACTGTGCGCTCCGTCATGGTCCGTCGGCTGGGAGACGTTGTTCGGCCCAGATGGTCTTGCCGGTGGGGGTCTGGCGGGTGCCCCAGCCTTGGGTCAGCTGGGTCACCATCTGCAGTCCTCGTCCACCTTCGTCGTAGGTGCGGGCACGGCGCAGATGAGGGGAGGTACTGCTGGCGTCGGAGACCTCGCAGATCAGGGTCCGGTCCCGGATCAGCCGTAGCCCGATGGGGGCGTCCCCGTAGCGGATGGCGTTGGTGACCAGCTCGCTCACCACCAGCTCGGTGATGGACGCTGCGTCGGTGAGCCCCCAGGTCGCCAGCTGACGGGAGGCCTGCGCACGGGCATCGGCCACGATTGCGGGATCTGACGGCAGCGACCAGGCGGCGACCTGATCGGTGTGCAGGGCACGGGTGCGCGCCAGGAGCAGAGCCACGTCGTCGGCGGGGCTCTCGGGCAGCAGGGCCCTGAGGATGATGTCGCAGGTGACGTCCAGCGAGGGCTCGGCGGAAGCCAGGGCTCCACAGAGTCGTTCAAGGCCGACACCGAGATCGTGGCCGCGGGCTTCTATCAGGCCGTCGGTGTAGAGGGAGAGCAGGCTTCCCTCGGGGAGTTCCAGCTCGGTGGGCTCGAAAGGCAGGCCGCCGACTCCCAGAATCGGCCCCGGGGTGAGTGGGACCACTTGGGCCGTGCCGTCGGGGAAGAGCACGACGGGTGGGACATGGCCGGCGCTGGCCATGGTGCAGATGCGGGATACCGGGTCGTAGACCGCGTAGAGGCAGGTAGCGCCGATCTGACCGGGGTCGGGCTCGTTCCGGACGTCGCTGTCCGAGGTCAGGTGGGTGACCAGTTCGTCGAGGTGGGTGAGCAGCTCGTCCGGGGGCAGGTCGACTCCGGCGAGCGTGCGCACCGCTGTACGCAGTCGGCCCATGGCGGCCGAGGCATGGATGCCATGGCCGACCACGTCGCCGACGACCAGGGCTACGCGAGTGCCCGACAACGGGACCACGTCGAACCAGTCGCCGCCCACTTCGGCGCCCCTGCCGATCGGCAGATAGCGGTGCGCCACCTCGACGGCCGCCTGCTTGGGGAAGTGACGGGGCAGCAGACTGCGCTGGAAGGTCAGGGCATTGGCGCGTTCCCGGGAGAAACGGCCCGCGTTGTCCACACTGCCCGCCGCCCGGCTTGCGAGCTCCTCGGCGAGGAGCAGATCATCCTGCTCGTAGGGGTTCGAGCCTTCCGCGCGGGCGAAGACCACGACTCCGAGCGTCAAGCCCCGCGCTCGCAGGGGGGTAGCCATGATCGAGTGGAATCCGTGCTCCGCCGCGGTACCGGATCCCCCCACGCCGGCGGCGACCCACCGGGTGAAGTCGGGGTCGTCCGTTCCGCACAGCACCGTTCGACCGCTTGTCAGGGCACGTGCGGGGGGTGAGCGGGGAGGATAGGTGTCGGCCTCGCCGATCTCGGTGTCGGCTTCGGGAACCCCGTCGGCGGTCCGGTGCGCGACCCGGCGCAACACCACGGCGGCGTCGGCCGGCCCGGGCGGCGGTTCCTTCCCGCGGGTCACGGAGTCGAGCAGGTCCACACTGACGGAGTCGGCGAACCGCGGAACGGCCAGGTGGGCGAGTTCCTGAACCGTGCGCCTTACATTCAGGGTGGTTCCGATACGGCTGCCCGCTTCGTTCAGCAGGGCCAGGCGCTGCCGTGCGGCAACCTGCTCCGTACTGTCGAACGCCGCGGCCCCGACACCGGCCACCCGACCGGTGTCGGGGCTGCGGACGGGCCACATCTCGATGGTCCAGGCACGCCGGTGAGCGGACGGCGTAGCTGGGGCGAGGTGCTCATAGCGGCTTGGCTTGGCCTCCTCTGCGACCCGGCGGACGCATCGCAAAAACCCCTCGTCAGAGCGGCCGCCGCCCAGCAGGTCCGAGTAGGGCCAGGTGCCCGCCTCAGCCGCCTGCCCCTGTCCGGATTCGACAGCTTCGGCTTGCCCTGCGGCCGTCTGCGCCCCGTCGCCGTCGGCGGGCCTGCCTGTCATACGCCCTGCCGGCGAGGACTGCTCGCCGCCGTGCGCGACCGCGTTCCACTGCCATGAGCGTGACGTGGTGCTGTAGGTGGAGAGCGCAACGGAGGACTGGGCGAATGCCCACTCCACCATCCGTCGGTCGGACTCCGCCTCGCCCGCCCCCGCGGTGGCGGTCACGACGAACGCCTGGGTCGTTCCGTCGTCACGGAGTGTCGGATGAAGGCGCAGGGGCAGATCGACGCGGTGGCCATCCCGGTGGCGGACTGCCGCTGTGCCGCTCCACTCCCGGGCGTCGAGCAGGCAGGGCCCGGCCACCTCGGGGTATTCCCCGTTGATCAGGAGGTCCGAGACGGGGTGTCCGACAATCTCCGGGGGGCGATAGCCCAGCAGTTTCCGAGCCCCTTCACTCCACCCTGTGACCATGCCCCCCACGCTGATGATGGCCATGGGAACATGGTTCGGCCACCCAGAGTGACCAGTTTCCCCCACGGAGGTGGCCATTCTTGCTCAATTCGCCCGAGCGCCATTACTCACAGTCCCATAGTGCCTGCGCGAAATGAATCGAACAAGCTGCACTGACACTCAGGGATCGAGGCAGATCCGGTCGGAATCGTCGGCCATGGACACGAGGGACACGATCAGAACCGGCGTCGTCGGCTGTGGAGAGGGTTTGCCGGAGAGCCCTCCGCGGGACCGGCCGCTCGGAAGTGCGCACAGCCGAGTGCGGCTGTGCGACCGACGACCTGGTGACGTGGCAAGAGGCCCCCTTGTTCAGCCCGGAAACCTCACATCCAGGGTGGATCCGCGGCGTACGAAGACGGGGATGCAATCCAGTGGAGCATCAGCTGTGGTGGTCTGGCCGCCGTCCTGGACAGTTCCTGTGGCGGCGGCCTTCCAGTCGGCACCGGCCGGCAGGTAGACCTGGCGGTGCCGTTCGCCGAGTCGGGTCACCGGGGAGATCAGCAGGTCCGGGCCGCACAGGAACTGGTCCTCGACCGTCCACGCGGCCGGGTCGTCGGGAAAGCCGAAGAACAGCGGCCGGATGACCGGTGCACCGCAGTCGGCTGCGGAGACCATCTGACGGTGAAGATACGCACGAAGGTCCTGGCGTAGCCGCAGCTGCCGGGTCAGGATCCGGTAGGCATCCTGCCCGTAGGACCACAGCTCGTTGGGTCCACCGGTTCGGCCGGCAGCGAAGGCGTCCCGCGGTTCGCGGTGGCCGTGCATCCGCAGCAGCGGGCAGAAGACGGCGAACTGGAACCAGCGGATGAGCAACTCCCGGTAATCGGGGTCGTCCGGGTCGCCACCATGGAAACCGCCGATGTCGGTGGTCCACCACGGAATGCCACTCAGGCCCGCGCTCAGCCCGGCGCGCACCTGCGCCGCGAGTGCCTCGAAGGTGGCCGGGATGTCACCCGACCACAGAGCCGCCCCGTAGGCCTGGCTGCCGGACCAGGCGGACCGCACCAGGCTGACAGGAACGTCTTCGCCTTCGGCCCGCATATGCTCGAAGAATCCCCGCACATGTTCGCGCGGATACAAGTTGGCCACCGCCCGGCCGGGACCCGCCGCGTAACGCAGGTTGCCGAATTGTTCGGGGTACATCTCCGGTTCGCAGGCGTCCAGCCACCACAGCCGGAAGCCGAGATCGTAGTAGTTGCGCTTGATACGGCTCCAGATGTAGTCACGAGCCCGCTCGTCGGTGGGGTCGTAGAACACCACGGGCAGGGACTTGTCATCGACCTGACTGTCGGGGAAGACGTGCTGGAACGGCTGGCCGTGCTCCGTTCCCAGCAGCAGCCGCTCATCCCGCATGTGCGGGTAGTTCTCGCTCACGACGCTGACGGACGGCCACACGGACACCAGCGGCCGTACGCCCATACTCGCCAATTCCGCCACCATGCCGGCCGGGTCGGGCCAGTCGGCAGCATCGAAGCGCCAGTCGCCCAGATGCGGCCAGTGGAAGAAGTCCACGGCGATGACCGACAGAGGAAGACCCCGGCGTTGGTATTCGCGAGCGACGCCCAGCAGTTCCTCCTGTGTCCGGTAACGCAGGCGGGACTGCCACAGGCCCAGGGCCCATTCCGGCAGCGCGGGAGCGTGCCCGGTGGCATCGGCATAGTTGGCCATGATGCCGGCGGGAGTCGGACCGGTGGTGATCCAGTAGTCGATCTGATCGGCGGCGTCGGCGACCCACCGGGTCTGATGGGCGGCCAACTCCACACGTCCGACGGCGGGCAGGTTCCACAGCAGACCGTAGCCTCGGGAGGAGAGGGTGAAGGGGATGGTGACCTCCCCGTTGCGCTGCACCAGGTCGATCACCATGTGCTTGTGGTCGAGGCGCCCGTGGGAGTGCTGGCCCAGCCCGAAGAACTGTTCACCGTCATAGGCGGCGAAGCGCTGTTCCAGCTGATAGCGGCCCTCGCCGACCGGTGTGAACTGGCGGGGACCGGGCCAGGCGAAGTGACCGACGGACTCCCGCAGCAGCTCGGTTCCGTCCTGCGTGCGCGCGAAACGCAGGTGGCCCTGGGGAGACAGCTCTACCCGCAGCCGCCCGACAGTGAGGATCCGGCTGCCGTGGGGACCCACGCCCAACTCAGCGGCCGCGGCGGCAGGGGGCGCACTCAAGGCTCCCGGCAGGTCGTCGCGCACACGATGTCGGGCCGAGCGCACCCGGACACTGTCGGCTCCCCAGGGTTCCACCCGCAGTACGTGCTCGGCGTCACCGAACTCGAGGCAGACGGCCGGACGGGAAGAGGCGGGAGGCCGGGAGCTGGTCCCGGCTGCGTCGGACGTGGAGGCGGAGGGTGCGGGCCTTGTGCCGTCGGGCGGAGACATACTGCTCCTTTCTCACAGGGCTGTTGTACGGGTCAGTTGCGGTGCAGGGGCGCGAGTGGCGGTTCACGGCGCGGTCAGTCCGTGACCGCTTCATTGGTGAGTCCGGCAGCGATGTGCCGCTGGGCAATGGTCAGAAGCAGCGCGGCGGGTAGGGAAGCGATGACGGCGGTGGCCATTACCGCGTTCCAGGTGGTGGTATTGGTGCCGGCACCGATGTAGTCGTACAGACCCAGCGTGATCGGCTTCCACGTGGTGGTGTTGAGATTGAGCGTTGCGGCGAACAGGAAGTCGCCCCATGCGAAGAGGAACGCGAAAAGGCCTGCTGTGATCAGTGCGTTGCGGGATATGGGAAGCACGATCTGCCAGAAGATGCGTACCGCGCCTGCACCGTCCAATGCCGCTGCCTCCAGCAGGGATCGGGGGATGGCGGTCATGAAGGCCCGCAGGATGAGCACGGCGAAGGGGACGGCAAGCGTGGTGTCGGCCAGGATCAACGCCAGGGCCGAGTTGAGGATCTGGACGGAGGCGAAGATCTGGTACAGAGCGTTGGCCATGACGATGCCGGGCACGAGTTGGACGACCAGCAGCACGCTCAGTAGCGTCCTGCCGCCCGGGGAGCGCAGCTGCGCCAGCGCGTAGGCCGCCGGCGCAGCCAGGGTCAGCGTCAGGACCGTGGCGCCCGCGGCGATGATCAGGGATGCCAGCAGATGGCCCCCTTGCTGGGACAGCGCGTCCCGATAGCCGTTGAGTGTGCCGCCGAGTGGCAACCAGTGCGGTGAGGGCCGGGCCAACTGCTGATTGGTCTGGAAGGACGCGTTCACCATCCAGTACAGCGGGAACAGCATGACGGCGACGACGGCGACACCGAACGCGGATTTCGCCCAGGTGGGTACGGCCGCCCGGCTCCGTCCGCCACGGACCGTGGCGGGCCGGCTCCGAGCAGCGCGGGCGGCGGTCATGCGCGGGCTCCGGGATCAGCGCGCAGCGCGCGCAGGTACAGCAGGGCGAAGACGGCGGCCACGATGATGAGCAGATCACCCGCGGCCGCTCCGAGGCCGAACTCCGACAGCCCGCCGAAGGACAGCTGGTAGGCGTAGGTGGTGATCGTGTGGGTGGCGTTTGCCGGGCCGCCCTTGGTCATCACCCAGATCACGTCGAAGACCTTGAGCGTGTAGATCAGGCCGAGCGTCACGACGATGCCGATCACGGGTCTGATCTGGGGCAGCGTGACATAGCGGAACTGCTGCCAGTGGCCGGCGCCGTCCAGGGAAGCCGCTTCATAGAGCTCCGTCGGGATGGCCAGCAGCCCGCTGTGGAGGATCACCATGTTGAACGGCACACCGATCCAGATGTTGCAGATCAGCACTGAAGCCATCGCGGTGTTCGGGGTGTTGAGCCACGGCACCGGGTCCTGGACCAGGTGGAGGGTGAGCAGGATCTGGTTGACGACGCCGTTGCTGGTGTCGAGCAGCCACCGGAACAACGTGCCGCCGACGACCAGGGGCAAGAGCCAGGGGATCAGCATGAGCGACCGCAACAGCGGGCTGAGCGGAAACGAGCGGCGAAAGAACTCCGCGAGTCCCAGGCCGATCGTGAACTGGAAGAAGAGTGAGCCCGCAACGAAAATCACGGTGTTGACGACGGCAGTGGCAAAGGCGGGGGTGCTCAGCAGTCGGCGGTAGTTGCCGAGGCCGATGAACGGGGCGTTGCCGCTGTACAGGGAATTGATGTCGTAGTCCTGGAAGGACAGCACCACATTGCGGGCCAGAGGATAGAGGTAGAACACCGCGACGAATACGACGACCGGCACGATGAACCCGATACCGAGCCGTCTGCCGCGAGCCGCCGGAGCCACGGAGCGGTCCGGCGGCGGCCTTTTGCAGCCGGCGACCGCCGCCGAGCTCTTGGGCACTTCCGGAACCACGGCTACCTCTCCGGGAGGGCGGCCGTCGGCGTGTACCACCCACGGGTCAGCGGCCCGGTGCTCATTGCGTCGCCTGCTTCTGGGCGTCAGTCAGCGCCGCGCCGGGCGACTTGCTCCCTGACAATGCTGCCTGCACCGCGGTCCACAGCGCCTGCGAGTACTTCGGATAATCCGGCCCGACTTCCGCCGTGCGGCTCTTGGCGCTTCCGATGGTCTCCACGAATGTCTTCATCGCGGGCACAGCAGCACTGAATTCCGCGGCCACCTCCGGGTCGGACGGCACGTAATTGGTGAGCTTGGCCCACTCCAGACTGTTGCCCTTCGACACCATGCACTTGATGACCTCGGCTGCCTTGCGAGACTTGTGCCCACCGCTGCCGGCCGCCCACACCTCACCGCCGAGCGCACCGGAGGAAGTGCCCCAGGCCGGGGCGGGCACCGGCACGATACCGAAATCCTTCATGCCTGCCTTTCGTAACAGGGGCAGCTCCCAGGGACCATTGATCATCATAGCCAGCGAACCGTTTGCGAATTGCTCCCCGACATTCATCTGATTCCAGCTGAGCACGTCCTTGGGCGCAGAACCGGAGGCGACCAGGTCCTTCAGGAGACTCAGCGCCGACACGGCCTCCGGCGAATCGAGCTTCTTCAGGGAGGCACCAGCGCTGAAGAAGAAGGACTCGAACTGGAAACTGCCTTCTTCCGTGGCCGGCACGGCAAAGCCGATTCCGTGCACCTTGTCGCCCTGAGCCAGCTTCTTGGCCGCGATGCGCAACTCATCCCACGTGGCGGGCGGTTTGATGCCCGCCTTCTCAAGCATCGACGTGTTGTAGTAGAGCGCCAACTGGTTCACACCGGGCGCCACACCGTACTGCTTACCCTGGTATTTACCCGCGGCGACGATGTTTGGATACATTCCGTCGGTCTTCACACCGGCCGCGCCGAGGTCGGCGAGCGCTCCCGTGGCGGCGAGCTGCTGTAGGTCAGGATTGTCCAGGAGAATCAGGTCCGGTAGCGCCCGGCTGTTCGCCAACTGGAGCACTTTTGTGCGCAGGTCCGGCACAATCTGCCGCTTGATGGTGACCCCCGCCGGCTTGCCGCACCGAGTGAGCTGCTTGGCCAGGGCACTCCGCCCGGGTTCGGAACTGTAATAGTCCATTTCGGTGAGAGTGATCTTGCCGCTTTCGGTGGGCCTGGGCCGCGAGCCATCACCGCCGCAGGAAATCAGCAGCAGGCCGGCTGCGGTGACCGTCGCCGCCAAAGTCCCGATTAACCGGATGCGACGGCATTCAACAGAGGTGCGCATAGCGGCTCCAAGGGGAAATCGGTGCGCAGACACTGACATGCGCGACCCAGGCCTTGGCCTTCTGTCGACGCGCGGAGAGGCAGACACGGATCGGAATGCGAAAGACCGCAAGGCATTTTGCTGCATTCTCGCGAAAGGCATATGAAACTGGCTTTCCGTCAGGCCTGTGAACCGCAGACGATCACGCGATCATCCGGCTCTCCTTCAGCAAGCCGTGGATGCTTCTCAGGCCAGTGGCGGATCGCTCGATCATCGGGTGTGAAGCGCCGTCCTCGCCCGCCACGGCGAACGTGTCGGCCTCGCGCTCCTGCCCGGTCCCGGAGGCGGGGCAGGAGCGGCAGACGCAGCCGGTCTCGCCGCGCCAGGTCTCGTGAGCCGTCCTTGACCGGGGCCCGTAGTGAACGGAGAAGGTGACAACGTTTCCGTTGCTCTTGCTATGCGCTGCCGGCAGTTCTCGGAAACAGCTCAGCGCGGGGCAGGTTCGAACAGTTCGATGAGGTTGCCGGCCGGGTCTGCCAGCAGGATCTGGCGTCCACCAGGGCCCGCGATGACGTCGCTGCGGAAGGACAGCCCGGCGGCGCGCAGTTGGTCGATCTCGGTGTCGAGGTCGTCCACAATGAGATGGATGCGGTTGCGGCCCGGCGCGGTGGCGTCATCGGGCGTGGCCCTGGCGCCGGAGCTCGCCGGCCCGGACAGCAGCAGCCGCAACGGGCCGCGGACCACGTCGGCGAAGGCAGGCGCGGGGTTGGTGTGCAGAGTGAAGCCGAGGTGGGTGGTGTAGAAGTGGACCGCGGCGGCCACGTCGTCGACGATGTAGCGGACGCTGGCGAGCTCGTCGGGTGTTGTCACGGTTGGGTCTCCCGGTTCGTGGCGCGGGCGAGGACGGGCAGCAGGTGACGGACGCGGGTGCCGATCTCCGTCGTCATGCACCTGAAGGCGGGGTGGCTTGCCTGGTCGTTGCCACTGGCGGCAGCCGGGCCGCGGATGCTCCAGTGGATCAGTCGCCGCTTGTTCACGTCGAACACCTTGACATGCTGGGCCAGCAGATTGCGGGACAGCCGCACCGTAACTGCCGGCCCACACCCCGGTCCGTCGCACCGTCCCAAACGGTGCGGGCCACCGGAGCAGCCGGCAATGGCCAGGCGCAGTTTCCGTCGGCTACGTGGCCAGGTAATCGCCGTCGACCACACGGTGGTACCCGTACGGGTATGCCCGCAGCTGCCGCGTTCGGCGTCAGCTCTGTTCGATGTGCAGGTGGATGGGGCCTCGCAGGATGGGGCTGGGCCGGTAGGGCGGTGGGTCGGTGACCAGTGTGGGTCGTTCCAGGCGCCGTACGAGCGCGGTCAGTGCGGTTTGGGTCTCCAGCCGGGCCATCGGGCCGCCGAAGCACAGGTGGATGCCGCTGCCGAAGCCCAGGTGCTGGTTGTCCTGTCGGTCGGGGTTGAAGCGGTCGGGGTCGTGGAAGCGGGCCGGGTCGCGGCTGCCTGAGGCGAGCATGAGCATGATCTGCGAGCCCTTGGGGATGACGGTGTCGGCGATGGTGATGTCGCTGTATGCCGCTCGCCAGGGAATGATGTGCACGGGGGGCTCATAGCGCAGCAGTTCCTCGACGAGCGGCACGATCAGGTCCGGTTCGTCGCGTAGCCGTTGCAGAATCTGCGGGTGGCGCAGCAGGGTGAGCATGCCGTTGGTGATGAGGTTGACGGTGGTCTCGTGGCCGGCGATGAGCAGCAGGTTGGCGGTGCTGACGATTTCGTCGTCGGTCATGCGTCCCTCGGGTCCGTCGTCGTTGGCCATCCGTGCCAGGAGGTCGTCGCCGGGCCGGCCGTGGCGTTGTTCCAGCAGTCCGCCGAGGTATTGGGTCAGGTCATTCCTGGCCTGCATACCGTTGTCGAGTTTCTCCTTCGGGTCGGTCTTGGGGTTGTAGTCGAGCGAGTCGACGATGGCGTTCACC
Source organism: Streptomyces sp. G7(2002) (assembly GCF_028870195.1). NCBI lineage: Bacteria > Bacillati > Actinomycetota > Actinomycetes > Kitasatosporales > Streptomycetaceae > Streptomyces > Streptomyces sp. G7(2002). Next base: position 186,400 of record NZ_CP102609.1, on the reverse strand, counting down.
CACACGTGGAACCGTGGTTCGTCCTCGCGCGGCACACCGAGCAGGTGGCAGATCACGGTCACGGGGAACGGGTAGGCGAAGTCGTCGACGATGTCGATCCGCTCCTTGCCCGCGAAGTCGTCGATCAGGCCGTTGACGACGGCGGTCAGGTCGGGTTCCATGCCGGTCACCAGGCCCGGGGTGTGCGGGGGGCCGAAGTGGCGCATGGCCAGGCGTCGCAGGCGGTCGTGCTCGGGCGGGTCGAGGTTGATGAAGGAGGGTGTGGTGTGTGCTTCGGCCGCGGGCATGGGCCGTGACAGGTGGCGGACGTCGGAGCTCAGATGTGGGTCGTGCAGGATGCCGGTGAGTTCGCGGTAGGTGCTGATGACGTAGCTGCCGTCCTCCTGGAGGGCCACTGGTGTCTTGCGCAGTTCGGCGTAGAGCGGGTAGGGGTCGGCGCGGGAGGAGTGGTCGAGGATCCGGTGCAGGGTGTCGGGCGTGTGGGTCGTGGTCATGTCGCTTTTCCTCCTGTGTCCTCCTGCTTCCTTCCTACTGGTGGTGCTGCCACGCGGCGGTGACACGCCGCTCTCCTGGGTCGTGGCCGGTGACGACCACGGTGGCGCCCTGGGCGAGCAGCTTGGGGCTGGGGAAGTCGACGGGCACGGGTTTTGCGTCGGCGGGCTCGTCGGGTGTGGGGCAGGGGGGAGGGAAGGGCGCGGCCGTCTCGATCAACTGCCGGTAATGGTCGAGCCACTTGGCGTTGTTGAAGCTGACTGCCGCGGTGACGCGGCCCTGATAGCCGTATGCGGCGACGAAGCGGTGGTCGGGCACGGACCCCTGGGTGACGACGACCTCGTCGGCGAAGGTCGGCACACCGACGGACTTGATGTTGACGCCGAACTGGATCGACCAGAACGTCGGGATGGACAGGTGTGGCCAGCGGTCCGCCTGGGCGCTGAGCATGTTGTGCGCCGCGACTTTGGCTTGCTCCACGGCGTTGACCCAGTGTTCCAGTGAGATGAGTCGGTATTCGTAGATCGGGTTCGGGCAGCGTGCCACGTCTCCGGCGACGAAGATGTCGTCGGTGATCAGGCCGTTGAGGTCGAGGGCGCGGCAGCCCGTGTCGCAGGCGATGCCCCATGGGCCTGCCGCCAGTCCCGAGCCGCGCAGCCACTCGGTGTTGCGGATGCCGCCGAGCGCCACCACCGCCACGTCGGCATCGATGGTGGTGCCGTCGGAGAAGTGGGCGCGACGGAAGTGCCCCTGGGCGTCGCCTTCCAGCTTGGTGACTTTGACGCCGCAGCGCAGGTCGACGCCGTGGGCGCGCTGCATGTCCGCCGCGACCCCACCGATCATGGCGCCGAGTGCGCCGACCAGCGGGGCCGGTGCGAGTTCGGCGACGGTCACCGGGATGTCCCGCTCGCGGCAGATGGAGGCGATCTCGGAGCCGGTGAAGCCCGCGCCGATGATCAGTACGCGGGAGGGCCCCGCCGCCATCGCCCGCTGCAGGCTCTCGGCGTGCTCGCGGGTGCGGACGACGAACACGCCGTCCAGGGCGGCCTCGGCCTCGACGAACCAGGGCCGGGCCCGCACTCCGGTGGAGATCAGCACGCGGTCGAAGGGAACATCTCGGCCGTCGGCGAGATGTACGTGATTGGTCGCCAGGTCCAGCCCGTCGGCGGGCACGCCCAGCAGCCACTGCGCATCGATGTCACGGCGTCGCGGCAGCGTGGTGTTCCCGGCCGGCACCCACCCGGTCAGTACCTGCTTGGACAGCGGGGGCCGGTCGTAGGGCTCGCCCAGCTCGTCGCCGATCATGGTCAGCGATCCGGTGAAGCCCTCCTCGCGCAGGGCCTCCGCGGCCCGCAGTCCCGCCAGTGACGCCCCGACGATCACGATGCGGCCTTCCCGTCGGAACGCTTGCAAGGTGTCGGCGCTGCCCATCACGGCGACGCCTCCACCGGTGCATCCTGCCCCTCCAGCTGGTCGACCAGGATGGCCTGGAGCGGGCAGGCCGCCGCGGCGCGCAGCACCTGTTCGCGCTGGACGTCGTCGGGCTGCGGGTTGTACATCAGCGCTTCCTCGCCGTGCATCCGGAAAGCGTCCGGAGCCAGGAACGCGCACTGCGCATATCCCTGACACCGGGAAAGATCAACGACAACTTTCATCCCGAACTCCGTTTCAGGACTGCAAAGCTGCGGGCCCTGAGGCAGCGCCGGTACGGCGCCCGAAGCGCGAGGAACACCTTCGAAGGGGGGATTCGGCTGTTGCTCACCCCTGCGCATACGAAAGGGGGGCACCACGCACGTCAAAGGTCTCCGCAGAAAGGTCTCCGTAGAAAGAACTGAGCATCGCGAATGAGGCCCGGGCATCTGCCAAACCGCCCGGAGAACCTGACCTTGTTGTCAAAAGCGTATCCCGCACACACGCCGCCCGCACCCCGGGAAAGGGACATACGGGCGTCGGCAAACCCGGCATCCGAGGGCTGACCGAACAGGAATTCCTCAATGTCCTCAACCCGGGCGCTACCAGCAGCAACTCGACCGCGGCGCCGCCTACCTGGCGTCGATGACCGGCGAGTACGGGGCCTGCCCACCGCACCCTCGTTACCAACGCCACCCCCTTTCGTCCTGGAGGCCCAGGGCCCGCAGGGCATGTTCGAGACGTCCTGGACGATCAGCGAGGCCAGGGGTCATTGCGGATCAACGGCGGGGACGACAGTCGCCCCCGTTGCCATCGTCGAGCGGGCTTGGCGTCATCCTGGTCCTGGTGGGCCGCATGATGCCGGCCGGCAAGGGCCCGGGGCGGCTCCTAGCCCGACCGTGTGACCTGCCCTGTCGAAATGCGGCTGCGTGCGTGCCGGTTCGTCCCGCCCGAGGCGCAGGGTGCTTTCGTCTGGAGGCCTGGTATGCGACGGCTCCTGTGTCTGTCCTGGCGAGCGGCTGGCTCCAGACCTTCCTCATGCACCCCGCTCGTTTTCGGCTGACGTGCCGTCCGAAACGCCGAAGGAGAGATCGTGGTGGCAGCAAAAGTCGAGAACCGCGGGACCACGTCCACGCAGCTTCTCAGAGGCCAGAAGGCGCTGGTGACCGGCGCCAACTCGGGCATCGGCCTGGCGACCGCCGTTGCCCTGGGCCGGGCCGGAGCGGACGTCGTGGTGAACTACGTCGTCGGCGCGCGCGAGGCAGAGAATGTCGTGAAGGAGATCGAGGGCTTCGGGGTCCGCGCCTACGCCCATGAAGCCGACGTGTCCGATGAGGACCAGGTGACCGCCATGGTCGCGCGGATGGTCGAGGAGTTCGGCACCATCGACATCATGGTGGCCAACGCGGGCCTCCAGCGGGACGCGGCCGTGACGGAGATGACGCTCGCCCAGTGGCAGAAGGTCATCGACGTCAACCTGACCGGCCAGTTCCTGTGCGCGCGGGAGGCCGCCAAGGAGTTCATCCGGCGCGGCGTGGTGGAGGAGGTCTCCCGTTCGGCCGGAAAGATCATCTGTATGAGCTCGGTCCACCAGATCATCCCGTGGTCGGGCCATGTGAACTACGCGTCCTCCAAGGGCGGCGTGGGCATGCTGATGACGACCCTCGCCCAGGAGCTGGCTCCCCAGCGGATCAGGGTCAACGCGGTCGCACCCGGAGCCATCCGCACGCCGATCAACCGCGACGCCTGGTCCACGCCCGAGGCCGAGGCCGACCTGCTGCGCCTGATCCCGTACCGCCGCGTGGGCGACCCGGACGACATCGCCAACGCCGTCGTCGCCATGGCGTCCGACCTGCTCGATTACGTCGTCGGCACCACGCTCTTCGTCGACGGCGGAATGACGCTCTTCCCCGGCTTCGCCACCGGAGGCTGATCCTCGATGCAGGCCGGACTTCCGTAGCAGGCTGGGAGCGGCACTCGGCTGGTCCGTCGCCTTCGCCACCAGCTCGCGCCGTGAACGCGCCGTCACCATGCCCGAGACCGACGCGGCGGCCGCCCGGGAGTCCGGACCGAAGGAGCCTGCGCCGCCTCCCTGACGACGGCCCCGGTCGGCCCCTTACGGTCGCCCCTCTGCATTCCGTCCCCCTCAGCCCCGCCACCCCGCAGGGCAGACCATCGAGGCGCACATGCTCAGCACAGCTGCCCTTCTGGCGAACGGCACCCCGGCCCAGCTCCTGCCCGCCCGAGAGCTCATGGCCTTCACCCTGGCCTCGCACATCCTGCTGGTCCCGTTCGGCGTGGCACTGCCGTTCATCACGTTGCTCATGCACCACCGGGCGCTCCGCCGCAACGACCCCGTCGCCCTCACGCTCGCCCGGCGCTGGTCGGCGGTGATGGCCGTCCAGTTCGCCATCGGCATCGTCACCGGCACCGTGCTGTCCTTCGAGTTCGGCCTGCTGTGGCCCGGCATGATGGGCCGCTGGGGCGACGTCTTCGGACTCGGGTTCGGCGTCGAGGCATGGGCGTTCTTCCTTGAGGCCGTCCTGATCGCGATCTACCTCTACGGCTGGCGCCGGCTCAAGCCCTGGACGCACTTCTGGCTGGCCGTACCGCTCCCGCTGGCGGCCCTGATGGGGGCGTTCGGCATCATCGCGGCCAACTCCTGGATGAACACCCCCCAGGGGTTCAGCCTCGACGCACAGGGCAAGCCGGTCCACGTCGACGTGCGGCAGGCGGTCTTCACACCGATCTTCGGCCCGGAGTACTGGCACTTCGTGGTCGCGATGCTCCTGACCGCGGGCTACGTGGTCGCCGGTGTGTATGCGGTCGGCTGGCTGCGCGGGCGCCGCGACCGCTACCACCGGCTCGGCTTCACCGTGCCTTTCACGGTCGCCGCGATCCTCACACCGGTTCAGTTCATGCTCGGCGACTCCGCCGCTCGCGCCGTCTTCCACAAGCAGCCGATCAAGTTCGCCGCCATGGAGATCGTCTGGAAGACCGACACCCACGTACCGGAGTACATGTTCGGACGGCTGCACCCCGACGGGACGATCTCCGGCGGGCTCAAGATTCCCCAACTCGACTCGGTTCTCGCCGGCTTCAGCACGAAGACCAAGGTGACGGGCCTGTCGTCGGTCGCCGCGAGTGACCGCCCGACGGCGACTCAGGCCACCATCGCCCACTGGGCCTTCGACATCATGGTCACCATCGGCAGCGCGCTGATCCTGCTCGCGCTCTGGTACGCCTGCTCCTGGTGGCGACACCGGGACAACCCTGGCAGCCGCTGGTTCTACCGCTGCGCCGCGATCGCGGGAATCGCCTGCCTGGTCACCGTTGAGTGTGGGTGGATCACCACGGAGGTCGGGCGGCAGCCCTGGATCGTCTACCACCACATGAGGGTCTCGGAGGCGGTGACCAGTACTGGGGCCGGGGCGCTGTGGGCGATGTTCGGCATCGTCATGGCCGTGTACGTGGCCGTGTTCGGCGCGTTCCTGGCGGTCGTGCTGAAGATGCGCACCCGCTGGCGCATCGCTGACGAGGGCTCGGCCGCCGTACATGCCGAACTGCCACCGGAGGCCGACACACCCTATGGGCCCAGAAGCGAGCCCGAGCCCTCAGCTGCCGGGGCCCCGCCCGCCGGCGGGTCCGATCACACCCCTGGCGGTGCGTCGTAATGGCCGCATTCATCGCATGGGTGCTGGTGCTCGCGATCGCCGCCTACGCCTGCGCCGGGGGCACCGACTACGGCGCGGGCTTCTGGGACCTCCTGGCCGGCGGCGCGGAGCGCGGCAGGCGGCCCCGCTGGCTGATCGACCACGCCATGGCACCGGTCTGGGAGGCCAACAACGTCTGGTTGATCTTCGTCCTGGTCATCATGTGGACCGGCTTCCCGACGATGTTCCAGGCCGTCTTCTCGGCGATGTGGCTGCCGCTCGCCCTCGCCGCCGTCGGCCTGGTGCTCCGCGGCGCCGGATTCGCCCTGCGCAAGCCGACCCGTCGCCTGGCCCAACGACGCATCTACGGCGCGGTGTTCGCCATCTCGTCACTGCTCACGCCGTTCTTCCTCGGGACGGTGCTCGGCGGCATCGCCGCGGGCCGGGTCAAGGTCGGCACGACCGCCTCCGCGGACGCCTGGGCCAACGGAACCTCCGTCCTCGTGGGACTGCTGGCCGTCGCCGCCACCGCGTTCCTCGGGGCGGTCTTCCTCTGCTCCGATGCCCTGAGGTACGGCGCCGACGACCTCGTCGACTACTTCCGCCTGCGGGCGCTGATCGCCTTCGCCGCGGTTGTCGTCCTCGCACTCATCGGCCTGCCCGTCACCCGCAACGACGCCGGTTACGTCCGGGACGGCCTCACCGGGGGCCCGGGCCTGCTCCTGATCATCCTGGCCGCGGTCTGCGGTCTGGCCACGGTCCTGCTCCTGTGGCGCCGCTCCTACGGAGGGTCCCGCTACACCTCGGTGGCGAGCGTCGCTCTGACCGTCGGCGCCTGGGGCTTCGCGCAGCGGCCCTATGTGCTGCCCACCTCGCTGACGGTGGCCGAGGCGGCCGGCGCCGCCCACACGCTGCGCTGGCTGGTGATCGTCACGGCCATCGCGATCGTGCTGGTCGGTCCGGCGCTGGTGCTGCTCTACCGGCTGGCCACCATGGGGGAGCTGGAGGAGCTCACCGACGCCGACACCCGGGCCGCCGGAGTCCCTGGGGACAACCTGTAGCGGCGCTGCGTACGACGCACCGTCAGCCCAGCCGGGCGGCGATGTGGTCGCCGACCCGCAGGGCGTTGGCGATGGCGGTCAGGGACGGGTTCACGGCGCCGATGCTGGGGAAGAAGCTGGTGTCCACGACATAGAGGTTGTCGAGGTCGTGCGCCTTGCAATGGACGTCGAGGGCCGAACTCCTCGGGTCGTCGCCGAACCGCACGGTGCCGGCCTGGTGCGCGGTGGCGCCGATCGGCATGCCCTTGTGCAGATAGATGCTGTGATCCAGCAGGTGGTGCTCGTGCATGCCCAGATGCCCGAGCATGCCCTGGAGCTTGTGCTGGAGGCGCTTCAGTGCGGCGATGTTGTTCTTCTCGTCGAGGGTCAGGTGGATGGCGTCGTCCTTGTCGAGGGTGACCCGGCTCCCGGGCAGCGGGAGGTCCTCTCCGCACAGCCAGAAGTCGACGGCGTGGTGCGCCAGTACCTCGAAGGGCATGTCGGGCGAGACCGCGCCGGCCCAGCGTGGTGCCTCGCCATGAATCTGCTCGGAGTCCGACTTGCCGAGCATCTGAATGCCGCCGAGCGGATACTCCCAGTCGTCCGCGCCCAGGTACCAGTCGTTCAGCGCCAGGGTCTTCTGGAATCTGGTGGGATTCGGTTCCTTCGACACCGCCATCAGGGCCAGGTTGTTGTGACGCATGTAGTGGCGTCCCACCACGTCCGAGCTGTTGGCCAGGCCGCCGGGGTGCTTGTCGTTGGCCGAACGGAGCAGCAGGACAGCGGAGTTGACCGCGCCGCAGGCGACCACCACGATGTCGGCGCTGAATCCCTCGGTCGCTCCGTTCTCGAGCTCGGCGACGACCCTGGTGACGGTGCGTCCGGTCGCGTCGGTCTCCAAGCGCCGCACATGGGCGTGGGTCACCATCGTGACATTGCCGTACGAGAGCGCCGGGTCGACGCAGATCACCTGCGCGTCGGACTTCGCGCCCATCAGGCAGGGGAAGCCGTCGACCCGGTCGCACCGGATGCAGACGCTGTCATGGGTGGCCCGGCCGTGCTCGTCCTGGGTGAGGTTCACGCCGATGGGCAGGTGGAAGGGGTGCAGGCCGGCCTTCTCCAGATCGTCGCTGAGCTGCTGGATGCGCGCCTCGTGCTCGACCGGCGGGTATGCGTACTGCGCGCTGGTCGGCCCTCCGGTGGGGTCCTCGCCGTGCCGGCCGTGCACCAGGTAGAGGTGTTCGGCCTGGGTGTAGTACGGCTCCAGGTCCTCGTAGCGGATCGGCCAGGCCGGAGAGATGCCGCCGTGATGGCGCAGTTCGCCGAAGTCCTCGGGCCGGAGCCGGAAGAGCGCGGCGCCGTAGAACTTGGTGTTGCCGCCGACGTAGTAGTTCACCTCCGGGGGGAACTCCTTGCCCTGCTTGTCGTACCAGAACTCGGGGGCCCGGTACTTGCCCTTGACGAAGACGGCGGTGGAGTCCCAGTTGTCCCGCTCCCGCGGCAGGTAGCCGCCGCGTTCCAGGATCAGGACCCGCTTCCCCGTGGGGGCCAGCCGGTGCGCGAGCGTACCGCCGCCGGCTCCCGTACCGATGATGATGACGTCGTAGTGCTGATCGTCGGTCATGAGAGGGTCCCGCTTCTAGGAGTCGTCGGCTGTCCTGGCCGTCGTGCCCGTCCGGGGACCGCTGCGCTGTTCCGGAGGGGCACCCGCACAATCGGGATATTTCCGTGCCAATTTCCAAACTAGGGGGTGGGTTGGGTAGCGGCGACCCGGGAGCCGGACAGGTGCGTCGTCACCCGATCTCCCGCACGGTGCGTACCGCCTCGTCGACGATCGTCCGTGGGTCGGCTGTCGCATCGACGGTCAGGCCGGGCTCGTCCGGCCGCAGCGGTTCGAGGTCGGCGTACTGGGAGTCCAGCAGCCGGGCGGGCATGAAATGGTCCATCCGGCCTGCGACCCGTCGGTCGGCGGTCGCCCGGTCGAGCGCCAGATACAGGAACCACACGCCTGCGCCTGCCTGGCGGAACAGATCCCGGTACTCGTGCTTGAGTGCCGAGCACGCCACCACCCCGCCCTGGCCGTCGTGGGTTGCCCTGCGGATCCAGTCGGCGACGGACATCAGCCACGGCCGGCGATCCTCGTCGTCGAGCGGGTGGCCTGCGGCCATCTTGGCGCGGTTCGCGGCCGGGTGGAGGTCGTCCGCCTCCAGGAAGGGCACCATGAGCCGCTGCGCGAGTAGCCCTCCCACGGTCGACTTCCCTGACCCCGAGACGCCCATGACCACCACGACCGAGGGCATCGCGGTCAGAGGACGGCGATGGGGTTGACCGGTGACCCGGTGGCATCCGGCAGCCTCAGCGGGGCGATCACACAGAGGAACGACCAGCGCCCCTCCGCCGCGCAGAGCGGCGCCAGGTCCTCGAACTGCAGGTAGTCCAGCAGGTGAAGGCCCATGGCGTGGATCGCCAGGACATGCACGGGGAAGTCGACGCCCTCGGTGGAACTGGGGGCGGTGTCGTTGTTGCCGTCGCCGCCGAGCACGGCGACCCGCCGGTCTGCCAGGAACTCCAGCGCGGACGGATGGAGTCCGGCGCGCGCGTCCGCCGCGTGCCAGGCTCCCAGTTCGGCGCGGCGTCGGCGGTGGCCGACCCGGACGAAGAGAAGGTCGCCCTCGGTCACGCGGACGCGCTGGGCGGTCTCGGCCGCGGTCAGGTCGTCGACGGTCACATGATCACCCGGTTCGAGCCACCGCACACCACGCAGCCGCGGGATGTCCAGCAGCACTCCGCGTCCGACGATCCCGTCGCGAGCGGCCTCGATGGAGAGCGTGGTGGCCCCGTCCGCCGTGACGCTGCTCGCGGCCACGCCGCCGTGCAGCGTGCCGTCGAAGATCACGTGACAGAGGGCGTCGATGTGGCTGTCGGCGTCGCCGTGCACGTTCATCGCGAAGCTGTCCCTCGCGAAGTGGAGCCCGCCCGGGACGTCTTCCTCCGGCTGCCCGCTCATCCGGTGCCTCGCGGGCTCCGGATTGTCCGGACCGGGCAGCGTCTCCACCGGCGCGGCGAGCGTCACCGTCCGGCCGGTCCGCACCTCCCGGGCGGCGGCCAGCACCCGGGCGGGAGTGAGCGCGTCCAGAGCACCCCGGTCCCCCGAGGCCCAGGCGGCGCGTGAGAGCAGACGCCGGTACAGGACGTCGAACTCGTCCGCGGTCAGCCGTGGCGGTTTCGCCGGGCGGGCATGGGTGACCATGCGTCAGCGCCCTTGCTCCGCGTCGAGCGCCTGGTCGAGAGTGGTGGCCGCCATGATGAGCGACAGGTGGGTGAACGCCTGCGGGAAGTTGCCCAGTTGCTCCCCGGTCGGACCGACCTCCTCGGCGAAGAGCCCGATGTGGTTGGCGTAGGTCTGCATCTTCTCGAAGGCGTAGCGGGCCTGGGCCAGCCGGCCCGCCCGGGCCAGTGCGTCGACGTAGAGGAAGGTGCACAGACTGAAGGTGCCCTCCGAGCCGCGCAGCCCGTCCGGCGATGCCGCGGGGTCGTAGCGGTAGACGAGGCTGTCGGAGACGAGCTTGCGGTCCATCGCGTCGAGCGTGGAGAGCCAGGCCGGGTCCTTCGGTGCGATGAACCCGACCCTCGGCATGAGCAACAGGGAAGCGTCCAGGACGTCACCGCCGTAGTGCTGGACGAAGGCGCCCTCCTGCTCGCTCCAGCCGCGTTCCATGACCTGCTCGAGGATGGCGTCCCTGGCGCTGCGCCACTTCTCCACGTCGGCTGGCCTGCGGAAGTGCTCGGCCAGGCTCAGCCCATGGTCGAAGGCGACCCAGGACATCACCCGGCTGTAGGTGAAGTCCTCGCGGCCGCCGCGGGTCTCCCAGATGCCCTCGTCCGGCCGGTCCCAGGCGTCGGCGAACCAGTCCAGCGCCCTGGCCATCGCCTTCCAGCCGCGGTAGGTGGCCTGCTGCCCGATCTCGCGGCCCTGGGACACCCCGTAGAGGGCCTCACCGTAGATGTCCAGCTGGAGCTGGTCGGCGGCGCCGTTGCCGATGCGGACGGGGTAGGAGCCGCGGTAGCCCTCGAAGTGTTCGAGTATCTCCTCCGGCAGGTCCGGATTGCCGTCGATCCGGTACATCGTCTGGAGCGGCTCATCCTCCTTGCCCTCGCGCTCGTGCAGCCTGTCCACCAGCCAGTGGACGAAGGCGGTGGCCTCCTCGACGAAGCCGAGGTCCAGCATGGCCCGCACGGACAGCGAGCCGTCGCGTACCCACGTGAATCGGTAGTCCCAGTTCCGCTCTCCGCCGATCTGCTCGGGCAGGCCCGTGGTGGCAGCCGCGATCAGAGCACCCGTGGGGGCGTAGGTGAGGAGCTTGAGGGTGATGACCGAGCGGTGCACCAGCTCGGGCCACCGTCCCCGGTAGCGGGACTGGTGCAGCCAGTTCTGCCAGAAGAGGCCGGTGTCGTCGACCTGTGCGGTGAGCCCGTCGACCGTCAGAGGTGCGGGCGCCTCGCCGCCGGAGGCGCAGACCGTGAACACGGCGCCGCCCGACTCGCCGGCCCTCAGCGTCACCCTGCCGTACACATCCTGGCCGTCCCGCTCCAGCGGGAAGGAAGTCTGCAGGTGCGCGTCCATCCCCGGGGCGCGGAACAGGCCGCTGTTCTCGCCGAGCTCCAGCCGGTGCTCGGCCCGGCCGTAGTCGAAGCGCGGCCGGCACTCGAGCATGAAGTCGACGGTTCCCCGCACGGCACGCACCACGCGTATCAGGGTGTGACGGTCGCTAGCGGTGCGGGTCCGGTCCGGCGGCATGAGATCAACCACCTCGCCCACGCCGTCCGGTGACATGAACCGGGTCACCAGAATGGCCGTGTCGGGGTAGTAGAGCTGCTTGCAGGTCGCCTCGGGGTGCTCGGGAGCCAGCCGCAGATACCCGCCGCCGTCGTGATCGAGCAGCGCGGCGAAGATACTGGGCGAGTCGAACCGGGGAGCGGCGAACCAGTCGACGACGCCCTGCGACGAGACGAGCGCGGCGGTCTGCAGGTCGCCCACCAGGCCGTGCTCGGCGATGGGAGGGTAGCGATCCATGGCTGCTCCGGCGTCTCGGAATGGCCCCTGGGGCCACTATCCGCCACTCGGGTGGCCCTTGCCACGTCGCGGTGGTTGACGGCCGCTCGCCCGCTGCCGCCGCCCACGGTCGGGCCGGCGCCCTTACGGCGCCAACGGCGGCCGGCCGCAGACCCGCCGCGGCCAGGGCCTTCGCCGGTCGTCGAAGTGACCACGGATGCCGGAGCCGAGTAGCGCACTCGGCTTGCCGACCCCCTCCCTTCGGGCGTTACTGACGGGGTTCGACCGGTCACAGACGGGTCTCCCGATTCCGGCGCTCGGGCGCCGCAGCGCCGCGGTGTGCCCGCCGGCCGGCGATGGAGGTTGTGCATGGAGATGATCCACGTCCGACTGGTGAGTCCCCCTGATCTCACTCCCCGAGCAGTGGGACTGCTGACCGGCGACCGCTATGTCTTCAACCTGGTCATCCTCCCTGAACAGGCGCGCAACCCCGACGGCGACGCGATCGAGTGCGACATCCTGGCGGGTGCGGCCAACGCCGTGCTGCGCGGGCTGCGCGAGCTGGGAATCGACCGCCGCGGATCCCTCGTCATCGAACCGGTCGAGATGGCCTTCTTGGGTACAGCGGCCGAGGCGCAGCAGAAGCAGCTCGGGGCGCTCGCGCACGCGCCGGTCTGGGCGGAGGTCGAAGCCCGCATCCGCGCCGAGGGCACCTATCTGCCGAGCTTCTATGTCTACCTGGTCATCGCAGGCGTCATCGGGGCGGTGGGAATCATCACCAATTCCCAGATCCTGATCGTCGCGGCGATGGTCGTCGGACCGGAGTACGGCGCCATCACCAGCGTCGCCCTGGGCATCGACCGCGGCAACGGCACCAGGGTCCGGCAGGGCTTGTTCGCCCTGACCGCGGGATTCCTGCTGGCCATCGTGGCGACCCTCCTGTTCTCGTGGGCGATCCGGGGCTTCGGTCTCCAGCCTGAGGCATTCGACCTGGGCCTCAGGCCGGTCTCCTCGCTCATCAACACCCCCAACGTCTTCTCCGTGGTCGTTGCGGTGCTGGCCGGCATCGTCGGGATCGTGTCCCTGACCCAGGCCCGGACGAGCGCGTTGCTCGGTGTCTTCATCTCGGTCACCACCATCCCGGCCGCCGCCGACATCGGCGTCTCCTGCGCGTTCTCCAGCTGGAGCGAGGCGCGCGGCTCCTTGATTCAACTCCTGCTCAACATCGTGCTGCTGATCGTGGTGGGCGTGCTGATGCTCAGATTCCAACGGGCCGTCTGGCGGCGCATCAGCCGGGGCAGCGGGGTCTCGGGCGGCAGGTGAGGCCGCCGCCCCGGCCGGCTGCTTTTCTGCGGCCCCCAGAGGGTGAACGTGCCGGGCGATTCCGCCCGCAGGAACGTGTCGCGCTTGACCGGGCCGGTGCGGGACCGCACCCTCCCGACGAGGGGCCCGACGCCACAGGCCACCACGCCCATGTCCACGGACCCGGCGGACCGAGGAGGCCACGCGTGCAGGAGAGCCGCACCGGACGGCAACTGACCCTCCGCCACGGCGCGCACAGTGCCGTCATCGTCGAGCTGGGCGCGGCGCTCCGGTCGTACGCGGTCGGTGAACGTCCCGTGGTCGACGGATTCGCCGAACAGGACCAGATCAACGGTGGGCGCGGCCAGATCCTGGTGCCGTGGCCCAACCGGATCCGGGACGGCCAATACCACTGGGGCGGGCAGGACCGGCAGCTTCCGCTCACCGAGCCTGGAGGCGGCAACGCCATCCACGGGCTGCTCCGGTGGGTCGCATGGCGGGTCGAGGAAGTGAGTGACAGCCGGGCCGTTCTGGAGGTCCCGCTGTGGCCGCAGCCGGGCTACCCGTTTCACCTGCACGTCCGCGCCGAGTACACCCTGGGTGAGGGCGGGCTCGAAGTCGCCGTCACCGCGCGCAACCTTGACGCGAGCGCCGCACCCTACGGCTTCGGCCAGCACCCTTACGTCATGGCGGGCACCGCCGTCGTCGACCAGGCGGTGTTGACCGTCCCCGCACGGACGTGGCTGCGCACCGACGAGCGCGGCCTGCCGGTGGCCGCCGAGCCGGTCGCCGGGACCGAGTACGACCTGCGAACGCCACAGCCTGTCGGAGCGCTCCGGCTGGACACGCCCTTCGGCGACCTCGACCGGGACGCGGACGGGCGGAGCGTGGTCCGTCTGGCCCACCCGTCAGGTGCTCTCGGTACGGACGTGTGGCTCGGTGAAGGCGCCCACTACGTACAGCTCTACACGGGCGACACCCTCACACCGGGGGATCGACGGCGCGCGCTCGCCATCGAGCCGATGACCTGCCCGCCGGACGCCTTCCGCAGCGGCACCGGGCTCGTCAGCCTCGACCCCGGCGAGCAGCACACCGTCCGGTGGGGGATCACGCCGTGGGGTGGGTGACGGCGCCGTCACCCACCCCAAGGAGCCTCCCGTGACGACGGACCAGGTGCTCATCGGCGTGGGCCTGATCCTGCTCCTCGCCGTCGGATCGCAGATCCTGGCCGGCCGCCTGCGCGTCCCCGCCCTCATCGTCCTCCTGCCGGTCGGCTTCGCCGCCGGCGCGCTGATCGACGACGTCAATCCCGAACAGTTGCTGGGGGCGGCGTTCTCACCACTGGTGTCGCTGGCCGTCGCAGTGATCCTCTACGACTCGGGTCTCGGACTGGATCTGGCGCTGCTGAAGGGGCACACCCGCCGTGTCGTCGTCCGGCTGATCTGGATCGGTGTCCTGATCACCTGGCTGCTCGGCACGCTTCTCGCCGCGGCGCTGCTGGGCATGTCCCAGCGGGCAGCCGTCATGATCGGCGCGATCCTCGTGGTCTCGGGGCCGACGGTCGTCGGACCGCTGCTCAGCTTCGTGCGGCCCAAGGACCGGCTCCAGCGCATCCTGATCTGGGAAGGCTCCCTCATCGACCCGGTCGGCGGCATCCTGGGAGCGCTTGTCTTCCACGCGGTCGTGGCGAGCACGGGCCACCATTTCGGCACCGTGGTGGGAGGTTTCCTGGCCAGCGTGGGCGTCGGAGCCGCCGGGGGAGTGGTCGGGGCGGCTCTGCTGTGGGCGCTGTTCCGGGTGCTGCGGCTCGGCGAGGTGCTGGGCACCACGGCGCAGCTCGCCGCCGTGATCGGTGTGGCGGCGTTCTGCGACGTCCTGCGCGGCGACACAGGACTCATCGCCGCCGTGGTGATGGGCCTGGCGGTGGCCAACCTCCCCGGCATCGACGTCCCAGCGCGTCGGCCGTTCTTCGAGACCCTGGCCAGCCTCATCCTGGGCCTGCTCTTCATCTCGATCTCGGCCACCGTCACCCCGCATTCGCTGCGCCATGTATGGCTGCCCGCGCTCGGGCTCGCCGTCTTGCTGGTTCTGGTCGTCAGGCCGCTGGTCGCGGCCGTGTCAACTCTCGGCACCGACCTGACGCGCGGCGAGCGGGGCTTCATCGGCTGGATGGCGCCGCGTGGCATCGTGGCGGCCGCAACGGCGTCGACGTTCTCGGCCGCCTTGGTGGCCAAGGGGATCGGCGGCGCGTCGGAGATCCTTCCGGCTACGTTCGTGGTCATCGTCACGACCGTGACGCTCTATGGCCTGACCGCCTCGCTCGCGGCTCGGCGCCTGGGCGTTGTGCGCCCCTCCCGCTCGCGTCCGCTGCTGGTCGGCGGCGACCCCTGGGTGGTCGATCTGGGTGTGGCCCTGAGGTCGGCAGGGCTGGAGGTGCTGATGTGGTCAGGGGAAGAGGAGCAGCGCGAACGCATCCGGCAGGCAGGGATCGAGCTTGCGCCCGGGGAACTGCTGGCAGCCGCCACCGGTGGTGCTGCCGAGTTGGAGGGCATCACGGCGGTGTACTTCCTTACCGCCGAGGACGACTTCAACGCACTGGCGGCGGTGATTCTGCGTGGCACCGTGGAGGAGACGGTGCATCGCCTCAACGCACCGCCCGAGAGCCACGGCGTGGTGGCGCCGTTCATCGGCGGCGAGATCCTGTTCGGCGCCGATCTGACCTGGCCGGCACTCGCCCGCAAGTACGCGGACGGGGCTGCCGTCCTGGCACAGCCCGCTGGTGATTCGCTGCCGCCCGACTGCGATCTGCTGTTCCTGGTGCGGCCGGACGGCCGCCTCGACCCGGTCATGGAAGGCAGCACACCGCTGCCCGGCCCGGGGGACACGGTCGTCCTGCTGGCCCCGGGCGGGCGGGGAGGCCGACCCGAGGTCTGAACCTGCCGGTCCTGGGGCTGGGGCCAGGACCCCGCCAGAGGTTCAGGCTTCGGCCCCGAAGGCCGTGCCACACCTTCCGAGCTGACCGTGGCGCTCCACGTCGCTCGGCCCCGAACGATGCCCTCAACCGGGGCGTGAGCCGGTCTGTTTCGGCCCCCGTGACGCGATACGGTCCACCTCCCAGCAAGCCCGCGCTATAGGGGCAGCCGTGAGACCGCGTGAGAGTATCGCGCATGCGCGCAGCGGCGGGCTGCTAGCCAGGCATTTCATGCACGGCGGCGTAGAGCTGCGCCGCCATCGGCGCGTGTGCCTCGGACAGTGCCGGCTGGGGCTCTGCCCATACGGCCGGGCCGTTCTTCACCGGGTCTTGTTCCGGTCGAACCAGATCGTGGCGAATGTCGGCGCGATTCCTGCCCAGAGCAGTACCTGCGGCAACGTCCGCTCTTCCCACGGGACTTGGGTGATCAGCAGGGCGCACAGCATGGCCCAGACGGCCTGGGCCACCACGATGCGGGCCCACCGGCGGCGGCGTATCAGGGACTGCACGTTGAGCCGGACGCCGGCGCGCCGCCGCCGGTAGCGGAGGAGGGCACCGACGAGCCAGATGGCGGTCATCGGCACGAGGTCCCACAAGCGCTGGCCAAGTGGCAGTGGCAACTCCCGCTGCACCTCGCCCTCGACGGCGAACAGGTCCATCCCCGCCCCGGCGAGGCAGACGCAGAGCAGAGCAAGCCACCGCACGCCGCGCAGCATGCGGTACGTGGCCTGGTCGAGACCGCGCTGCAGCTCGGTGGAGTCCGGCGCGGAGGCAAGCCCGGTGGCGTAGAGGTCGGCGGCCTGGGGGGCCTTGACGCCCGGGGCCTCGGCGGCCTTGCGGGTCTGCGCGGCCAGGGCCTCGGCATGGGTGGGGTCGAGTCGGAGGATGGCGCGTTCGAGCTGGTCGGCGCGGGTGATGTTGCCCGAGAAGGTGGCGATCTGGTGGGCGATTTCGTGGGCGTAAACCTCTTCGGGGCCCAGCCGCAGCGCCTCCGAGGCCAGGTCGGCCGCCTCGCGGTAGACAAGGTCGACCTCGTGGGGCTCGGGCTTCCTGGAGCCGTTCGCCTGGAAGTAACGGACCATCGACATGCGGCACACGGCGTCGGCGAGCATCGTGTAGCCGTACCAGTGCTGCGGGTCGGCTCGCACCGCCTCGCGCAGCACGGGCTCGGCCGCGCGCCATGAGCTGTTGGGCCCGCTGGTCAGTGCCTTGGCGCGCAGGATGAGTACGTAGAAGTCCTCGGGGGCGATTTTGAGGGCCTCGTCGGCCGCCTCCAGGGCTTGTTCCGGCTGCTGCATTTTGAGGTGGCAGTAGCCGAGCTCGATCCAGGCGCGTGTGTCGCCGGGGTCTTCGACGAGGTGCTGCGACAGCAGGGCACGGGCCTGGTCGTAGCGTTCGAAATCGATGAGGGCCTGGGCCTGTTCGACAGCTGGGTGCAGTGTGGTCACAGTTTCCGCTTCTTCTTCAGATAGGCCACCAGGTCGTCGTACATCCCGCCGTCATTCGCGTACATCGCCACGTTGCGGGCAGACGCGAACCACGGCTCCGTCGAGGGCGCGATCTGTCCCGCCGCGGCCAGCAGGTCCTTCATCCCGATCAGGCGTACGGTCCCGGTACGGGCCGAGTCCAGCAGCGCGTGCTCGGCCGCGGCCTCGCACACATGGGCCAGATCGGCGCCGGACAGGCCGTCGGTGGCCTTGACGAGCTTGCCGAGGTCGACGTTCTCGATGGGCCGCTCACGCAGGTGATAGCGGAGGATCGCCTCCCGGGCGGGCCCGTCGGGCGGCAGCACCAGCAAGGTCCGGTCCAGTCGGCCGGGGCGGCGCAGAGCGATGTCCACGTCCCAGGGCACGTTGGTGGCGGCCAGCACGAACACACCCTCGTTCGCCGCCGCTTCGACTCCGTCCAGCTCGGTCAGCAATTGGTTGACCGTGTTGCGCATACCGCTGCTCTGGGTGCGGCTGCGCTTCCCGCCGAGCGCATCCAGTTCGTCCAGGAAGATCACGCACGGGGCCTGGCGGCGGGCAGTTTGGAAGAGCTCGTGCATGTTGCGCTCGGAGTTGCCGATCCACATGTCGAGCACATCGTTGACCGACACGGACAGGAAGTTCGCCCCGAGCTCACCGGCGACGGCCCGCGCGATGAAGGTCTTACCGCAGCCGGGCGGCCCGTACAGCAGTAGCCCCCCTCGCAGACTCTTGCCGTACAGGCGGCGCAGCTCCGGATTGCGCAACGGCGCCAGAAAGGCCGCCTCCAGCCGCTCCTTGACCTCCTGCATGCCGCCCACATCAGCGAGGCGGACGGGCCCCGGGCGTTCCACGTCCCAGGCAGCGGCGTCTCCAGGGTCACCGCCGCCGTCGACGGCGAGCGGCGCCTCAACGAACCGGGGCGGCACGGCATCACCGACCTGATCCTGGGCCGCCTTCCAGTCGAAGCCCGGGCTCGAAGCGGGGGCGGGAGACGGCCCGAGCACCGAGTCCTGTGGCGGCACGGCGGCGGGGGCGGGAGGCCGGGCGGGTACCGGAGCTTGTGGCGGCGAGGGAAGCGCGGCTTCGCCGGGGGTACTTGCCGGAGTATGTGCCAGGGCCCGGACCATCAACTCGCGTGCCTGGACATCGCCGGGCGCGTGCTGCAACGCCGCAGCAACCTCCCCCACCGCGGCGTCACCGTGCCCCGCGCCCAGCAGCAACTCGGCGAGGTGCAACCGTAGGGGTACGTCATCGGGCGACGCCGCAACGGCGGTGCGCATGCTCTTGATCAGGGGGGATTCCGCCGACATGGCCCACACTTTACGGAACCGGCGCGAGTGACTTGCGGGCGCCCGCGACGTGCTCTGCGCACGACTTGCTGTGTGAGGACGTCTCGAGGACCCCGATCATCTGTGGGCCGTCGCCCTTTTTTCGGGACGCGCGGCCTGGCCTTGCGGGCGCCGGCCGCGTACTGATGGGCCCGGCACGACGTCGAGTCCACACCGACCATGCTCCAGTCGATCCGTCCGCTGAGATCGGCATCGACTTGGACAGCGTGGAGGATTCCGTCCCAAGTGCCGTCCGCCGACCAGCGGCGATGCCGTGAGTAGGCGGTCTTCCCGGGTCCGTACCGGTCCGGCAGGTCCCGCCAGGGATCCAGGCAAGCCACCGACAGTGCGGGCCCCGGCAGTAGTCCAATGCCACGCCTGTTGGGCATCGGCCGGCGCGCACGGAGCACGCCGGCCGAGGAGGGCAGCAAAGTGACCGGCCGTGGGGACCGGCCTTCGTCTACGTCACTTCTTCAGGTCCTTCTCCACCGCGGAGTTGAAGGCGGCCACGCTGAACGGTGCGTCCTTGCCCTGCAGGGAGTCCGGGCCCAGCACCGTGCCGTTGAGCTTGATCGTCGGGGTGTTCTTGACGTCCTTGACGGAGTTGAAGGCGTTGGAGACCTCCAGCGCCCACCGGTCGTACGTGCCGTCCTTGACGGCCTTCTGGAAGGCGGCGTTCCCCTTCAGAGCCGGGACGGTGTTGGCGACCTTGATCAGGTAGTTGTCGTCGGCGAACTTGTCCGGGCCGCGCTCGTTCGGGTGGAACTCCTTCGAGTACAGCGCGTACTTGTACTTCAGGAAGGCGTCCGGGCTGACGTTGAGGGAGGCGCCCAGCGCGCTGAGCGCGTTCTTGGAGCCGGTGCCCTGGAGGTTGTTGTCGAGGAACGTGCCCAGGTGGTAGGACGCCTTGTACTTGCCGTCCTTGATGTCCTTCTCGACGGTGGCGCCGACGGTCTGCTCGAACGCGGCGCAGTAAGTGCAGCGCGGGTCCTCGAAGAGCTCCAGGGTGTTCTTGGCGTCCGCCTTGCCGACGACGATCGTGGTGCCCTTGGGGCCGCTGGTGTTGGCGGGCTTGACCAGCGGGCCGGTGGCGGCCTTCGCGTCGTCGCCGCCCATGGTGGCGACCGCCACCCCGATACCGCCGGCTATCGCCAGGACGCCGACGATCGCGCCGCCGACGATCAGCTGCCGGCGGAGCCGGTCCTTCTTCGCCTGCCGCTCGCGCTCGGCGCGCAGCCGCTCGCGGGCTGCCTGCTTGTTGGCCTGGTTGTTGCGGTTGCTCATGGCTGTTCCTGCTCCGTGCGAATCCGTGGGTCGGGTGGGTGCTGTGGTCTACGCGGCGAGCGCGCAGGGCGGTCCACGGCGCACGACGCAGTGCACGAGCAGGGGGACGGCGCGGGCGGGGTGCCCGGACCGTTCGGGAGCGGGCGCCGGGCGGCGCGGGGCGGCGATGGCACTGATGACCGCGACGGCGAGGAGCAGCGGGCGGAAGGCGAAGCCGGCCACCGCGCCCAGCAGCCGGCCCAGCGCGGCCTCCCCACGGCGCAGCCAGCCCGCGGCCAGCAGCCCGATGACCAGATGTGCCGCGAGCAGGACCGGCCAGCTCACTGGCCCGGCCTGGTCCTCGGGCAGCCGCGTCAGCGGTGCCCCGATCGGGTCGCACAGCAGCGAGCGCAGCGGACTGGCGACCGGGCTGCCGGCCGCCCCGTAACAGGTGTCCTGACCCAGACTGAAGACCAGATCGGCGGCGAGTTCCAGAGGGACCAGCAGCGCGGCGATGCGCCAGTATCCGCGCTCCTGGTCGGCCAGCGCATAAGCGAGGACGAACACGGCGGTGCTCAGCGCGGCGACGGTGGTCAGCGGCAACGGCATACGGGACAGCAGCACATGGGACGCGGACGACAGCGTGACGCACAGCGCCGTGAAGAGCGCCGCGCGCAGTGCCCGCAGATGTGCCGCCGAAATGTCCATCGCAGCCGAGTTTGCCATGGGCAGGGATAAGCAGCGGGTTAGGGGGTGAAGCCGTACGGACTGGAGGATACGGCGCGTACGGAACTCCTCGGACCCGTGGTCACTACAGGCCGGGAATCCGGCCGTTCGGAAGAGGTCCACGAACATCTGGTGGACGACACGGGCGCGGGCGCCGGAGGAGTGCGCGAAGTCCACCAGCAGCGAGGCGAAACCCTCCTCGTCGGCCGCGATGGCCGCATCGATGGCGCGCTCCGTCCAGGTGACGGACCGTCACGTTTGTGGCTGTCTCGTTCGCCGCGAAGTGCCGCACCCGGGAGGGCGACGAACTCGCCTCGGCGAGGAGGCCAGCGCTGGCGCTGGTCAAGGAAAAGGCAACCGCATAACACGCAGGCCGATCCTTCTTCGGGCTCAACCGCTCACGCACCAGGTAGGCAAGCTCGTCCCGGTTGGGAGGGCGATGGTGCTCCGCAGGCGGGCACGGCGGCCCTCGGTGTGGGATGGCGCGTGCTGGCAGCGGGCCTGTGGCGTGTCCCTATAGGCGGCAGCCGTTCATCGGTTGCCTTCACGGTTCCGACCACCCCAGCGGTCGGTGCCAGCACTCCACACGCCATCCGATCGGCAAGCGACCGGTCGCCCCAAAGTGGCCGACCACTCCAACAGCACCGCCCGGCTCCGCGCGGTTGAGGTCGTTCTCGCGTGGCGAAAGCGATGCCGTCCGAGAAGTCTTCCAGCTGGTCAGACCCGACTCTCAAGAACCCGCGTCATAGGGGCAGCTGAGACGAAGCCCCCGCCGGAATGCTCCGGCGGGGGCTTCTGCGCGCTGTGGTGCTGCGACGGCGTGTGATATCCGGCGTGGCACCGTAGTGCTCCGGATCACCGACTGCATCGGTGCTGGAAGGGGGTGTCAGGCCCCCTTGCGCAGTCGTTCCGTGATCTCGTGGCCGATGCCGGGGGTCACCCGATTGTGCGGGGTGACGATGCCGAGTGCGGTGGCCGAGTCCGTGGCGCGCAGGTCGACGACGGCTTCGGCTATTTCGGCGAGAGATAACGCTGCCGTATGGGCACGACGCCACGCGACAACGCCGGTCCCGGCAGCCACGGCAGCCAGGGGCCACCACAGCAGTGCGAGCATCGCGTACAGCGCGGCCCGGGCGCCGGGTGGTGCTGTTCCGGCGGGTCGTACCGCCGACGGAGGTGAGGCGCCCTCAAGGTGGAGGCCGACGCCGGGCCGAGGCCTTTCAGAGTGCTGGGTTCTTGCGGGCGAGGGTCATGCGCAGTCCCGCAGCGGTTCCGACAGTCGTCCCAGCAGTCCCGCGACCAGGGAGGTCTGGGCGGGCACCGTGTCGGGATAGATGAACTCGCCCCGGGCGTGGGCGTTGTCGCCGACTGCGCCCATGCCACACAGCACGGGCAGGCCGAGGGCGGCGACGAAGTTGGCGTCGCTGGCGCCACCGACGGAGGCGTCGGGCAAGTCGCCGCGGCCCTGCTCGCGGGTGACCTCGCGGGCGAGGGCGAGGAGGCGGGCGGAGGAGGCGGTCAGGGTCATCGGCGGCCGGTTCCAGGCGTGGTCGATCTCGATGCGGACGCGGCGGTCGCTGACCCTGATGGCGTCCAGCGCATCGTCGACCCGGAGCTGTTCGGCTTCGCTGCTGACTCGGACGTCGATACTGGCGGTGGCCTGCCCGGCGACGACGTTGGTGCCGGAACCGCCCTTGATGAGCCCGGTGTTGATCGTGGTGCCCTTGCCGGGCGCGGCCACGGCCGCAGCGGCGACCACGAACTCGGCCAGCGCGGTGATCGCGCTCGCGCCGTCCTGAGGTGCGAGCCCGGCGTGTGCCTCGACGCCGGTGGCCGTTACCCGGAAGATCCCACAGCCCTTGCGGGCGGTCTTGACCGCACCGTGGGCGGTCGGCTCCAGCACCAGCGTGGCGTCGGCCTTCTGCGCGACCTCCTCGATCACCGGCCGCGAGGACAGCGAGCCGATCTCCTCGTCGCCGTTGAAGAGAAAGGTGACGGTGGGCACCGGTACTCCGCTCGCCCTGGCCAGCTTCAGGGCCCAGATGCCTTGGACCAGGCCGGTCTTCATGTCGAAGATGCCCGGCCCGCTGAGCTTTTCCCGGCCGTCGTCGGACCCCTCCGGCTGCTCCCATCCGGCGAGGGTGCCGGTCGGCCATACGGTGTCGTAGTGGCCGACCAACGCGATGTGCCCGGCGCCGGTGCCGGTGTAGGTCAGAGTGAGGGTGTCGCCGCACTCGCCGCCGGGGTGGCGCTGTGCGTGGTCGGGTCGGCCGAGTCGGTGGACGGTGAGCGAGTGCAGACGGTCCAGGCCCGCCGCGAGGCCGGGCAGGTCGTAGCTGCTGGTCTCGTGGCGGACAAGAGTCAGGATGTCGGTGACGATCTCTGGCGAGACCTCCTGGGCGCGTGCGGTGAGGGCGGCAGCGGGAAGTGCGGTCATGGTCTGCTTTCTCGTACGGGGCTGGGGGCGGTGTTCCGCAGAGGGCCGGGTCAGCTGACACCGAAGGGGAGGCCCAGCAGGTACCAGGCCACGAAGAACGCGATCCAGACGACCCAGACGACGGCGGCGATCGGGATCGTGAGGGAGGCCAGGGTGCCGATCCCGGCGGACTTGCGGTATTGCTGGATGAATCCCAGGGCCATCACGAAGTACGGGCTCATCGGGGTGACGCAGTTGGTGACCGAGTCGGCGACGCGGTAGACGGCCTGGGTGGTCTCGGCCTCGATGCCGATGAGCATCAGCATGGGCACGAGCACCGGGGCGGCCAGCGCCCACAGCGCGGAGCCGCTGGTGATGACGAGGTTCATGAACGTGATCAGCACAGCGAGGGCGACCAGCACGGTCCAGCCGTGCATGTGCAGGTCGCGCAGCGTCTCCGCGCCCTTGACGGCGAGGATGTTGCCGATGTTCGTCCACTTGAAGTAGGCGAGGAACTGGGAGATTGCGAAGAACAGGACGAGGATCGGCGCCATCGACCGGGTGCCGTCGGCCATCGCGGCGATGATGTCGCGGGCGGCGGAGAAGGTGCCGGTCATCCGCCCGTAGACGGTGCCGAGCACGGCGAAGAACACACCCAGGACGAGCGCCATCCCGCCGACCAGCGGGGAGTCGACGAGGCCGCCGTTCTCACCGCGTAGTGGTGAGGACGAGGGGATCATGGCCACCACCAGGAACGCTATGAGGCCGACGGCGACCAGCCCGGTCATGCGCAGCGCGCGGCGCTGCTGCCCGGTGACCTCGATCGTCTCCAGTTCTTCGGCGTCCGGCGCGGCGACCGGTTCGTCGGGCTCCAGGTCCCGGCGGCGGGCGAGGACCTTGTCGACGACGAGGGTGATCACCAGGGCCACCAGGACCGACGAGCCGACCCCGAAGAAGTAGTTGGCCAGCGGGGTGACGACGTAGTCCGCGTCGATGGTGTGGGCGGCGGCGGTGGAGATCGAGGACAGCAGTACGTCGGTGGTGGTGAGCGACGGGGAGGCGTCGTAGCCGGCGGAGACCGATACGTAGGCGACGATGCAGCCGAGCACCGGACTGCGGCCCGCCGCACGGAAGATCAGTGCGCCGAGCGGCATGAGGGTGACGTAGGCGGCGTCGCCGGCGACATGGCTGACCATGGCCGTCATCGACAGGGCGAAGGTGAGGTACTTGCCCGGCACCCGCGCGACCATGCGGCGCAGCAGGGTGGAGAACAGTCCGCTCCGCTCCGCGACGGCGATGCCGAACATCACGGTGAGGATGGTGGCCAGCGGCGGGAAGGCCGCGAAGTTGTCGACGGCTCCCTCGACGGCCATGGTGAGGCCGTCCTTGCTGAGCAGGTTCTGCACCTTGATGATCTCGTGCGTACCGGGGTGCACGGCGCTGACGCCGACCGCCGCCAGTACGGCGCTGAGGACGGCGATGACCCCAGCGAGGATCCAGAACAGCCAGAAGGGGTTGGGGAGTTTGTTGCCTATCTTCTCGATCGCCGCGAAGCTCCGGAACGCGGTGCGCAGGATTCTCGACTGTGGCTCGTTGGCCTGAGGCTGAGCGGAGGTGGCACTCATCGATACCTCTTCGTGCATGCGAGGGATGTTCCTGCGAACAGTGGCATTCAAGTGAGAGATTCTCTAGCCTTTGGATGTAACGGTAGGATTAACCGGCAGTTTAGAGTGGGGGACCATGACCCGCCCTCTCCTCGACGAGCTCGACCGGCGCCTCATCGGCGCGCTGCACGTGGCCCCCCGGGCCGCCTGGGACGACATCGGCGGGATCCTGGCCGCCGACGCCAGCACGCTCAAGCGCCGTTACGACCGGCTGCACCAGGCCCGGATGGTCCGTGCGATCGGGCATGCCTACTGGGGCATGCACTCCACGGCGATGCCGGTCCACGTTTTCCTGGACGTCACCGGCGAAACCCCGCTCACCGTCCTCCACCGGCTCAGCGATCTGCCCCACCTCCAGCTCCTGGCACAGATCTCCGGCGACGACCCCGTCTACGCCGTCATCCACGCCCCGTCCGAGGCCGCCACCAGCGAGGCGATCGACCGGCTGTACTCCGTCCCCGGCGTCCGCCGCGTCAACTCCCTGCCGGCCCTCAGTACCCTGCGCCGGGGTATGACCTGGGACCCCCAGTTCCTCACCGACGCCGAACGCGCCGACCTGCTGAAGCTCACCGGCGCCCGCCGGGAGGGCACCGCGACCGCGACACCCCCCGCCAAGCCGCTCACCGAGGCCGAACGCGCCGTCGTCGCCCAGCTGATCCAGGACAGCCGCGCATCCGCCGCGAGCATCGCCCGAGCGGCCGGCCTGGCCACCTCCACCGCGCACCGCGTCGTCCGCCGGGTCCTCGATGAGGGATGGGTCAAACCGCGCCTGGAGATGGTGTCGGAATGGCTCGGCTTCCAGACCCCCTTCCTGCTCCGCCTGCGAGTGGCCCCAGGCGGAACGCCGGACGTCATGCGCCGCATCGACCAGCTCCCGCAGACCCGGCTCGCCGCCCACGTCGCCAGCGACATGTCCGTCCTCGTCATGGGCCTGGTCACCGACCGCGCCGCCCTGGCGCTCTTCATCGACCACGAGCTGGCCAAGATCCCCGGCATCCTCGCCGTCAGCGTCGACATCATGCTCGCCGAACCGCGCCGCTACTGGCTGGACCGGGACCTGACCTCCGGCCTCGGCGCATTCCACGCGCCGACGCTGCTCTAAGACGTCGTTTCCGTCGGTGAGTCGGCGGTAGCCGATGAGGGCCGCGGCCATGCCGACGAAGGGCTGTGCCGACGAAGGGCTATGCCGACGAAGGCAAGGAAGTGCCCGGCCTTGCGCTCGTAGCGGCGGTGCAGGCGCCGGCACCCGGCCGGCCAGGACACCGTCCTCCGGTGCCCGCGGAGCCGGTGCGGCTCCGCGGGCCGCCCCGCCGCTGCCGGGCGGAGAGGTTCAGGGGGTGTCGTGCACCTGGATGGCGGCGGCCGGGCAGACGGCGGCCGCTTCACGGGTGAGGGCGTGCTGGTCGTGCGGAGGCTCCGGCTCCAGGACGACGACGATTCCGTCCTCGTCGCGTTGGTCGAAGACCTCGGGGGCGATCAGGACGCATTGTCCGGCGCCGCAGCACTTCTCCTCATCGACGGTGATCTTCATATGGGGGTCTCCTTCGGTCGGGGGTCGTAGGTGTGCTGTCGTGCCGTCACCAGCGGACGGGGACCGCGCTGAGGCCGCCGACCAGCAGTCCTTCCAGGCGTTCGAGGTCGGTGGCGGGGATGTCCAGTTCGAGGGAGGGAAGCCTGCGCAGCAGAACTTCGAGGGCGACCTGGAGTTCGGTGCGGGCCAGGGCCTGGCCCAGGCAGGAGTGGGGTCCCGCGCCGAAGGCCAGGTGAGGGTTGGGAGTGCGGGCCAGGTCCATCTCGGCGGCGTTCTCGAAGGCGGTCTCGTCCCGGTTCGCCGCGGCCATGGCGCACACCACCGTGGTGCCGTTGGGGAGGACCTCGCCCCCGATCTCGACGTCCTCGGTGAGGAAACGCCTCAGGCCGAACCCACCGTTGGCGTCGAAGCGCAGCGCCTCCTCGACGGTGCTGCGTACCAACGAGGGGTTCTCCAGGAGCCGTTCCCACCGGGTGCGGTCGGCCAGCAGCATGGCGACCATCTTGCCGATCATGTTGGCCGTCGTCTCGTGCCCGGCCACCAGCAGACCTATGCCGGTGCCCAGCAGCTCGGCGTCCGTCAGCGCCTCACCTTCGCCGCTGCTCTCCTCGATCAGGGTGCTGAGCAAGTCGTCGGTGGGCTCGGCACGTTTGGCGGCGATGTGGCCGGACATGTAGGCCACGAGTTCGCCGACCGCCGTCTGCCGTTCCTGTGCGGAGTACCGGGTGAGGTTGAGGAAGTTGTCGGACCAGTAGGAGAAGCGGTCCCGGTCCTCGGCGGGCACGCCGAGCATGTCGCAGATCACGTAGACCGGCAGCGGGAAGGCGAAGTGCGCCTTGAGGTCGCCGGAGCTGCCGCGGCCGGTCATCTCGTCGAGGAGCTGGTCCGCGATCGCGGTCATCTGGGGCCGCAGGGCGGCCATGCGCTTGGCGGTGAACCACTTGCCCACCATCCGGCGCCACCGCTGGTGGTCCTCGCCGTGCCTCGGCACGGAGAAGGGCGGCTCCGAGGTGTCCGCTGCGGCCGACGTCGTGGCTCCCTCCTGTGCATTCCCGGTTCCGCCGTCGAGGTCCTTCCGGGTGAAGCGGGGGTCCGCCAGCATCTGCCTGACGTCGTCGTAGCGGGTCAGCAGCTTGGCCTGGCTGCCGTCGGGCACGGTGATGGTGGCCACCGGGCACGTGGCGCGCAGCTCAGCCCACTCCGCGGCAGGCTCCAGCGCGGTCTCGTAGGCGAGGGGGTACTGCCGTATCTGCTCGTTCGGGCTCATGTGCTTCTCCTTCACGGGAATTGACGGGAGTCGACGGGGGCGGGGTGTGGGTGCCGCCTACGGGCGGTGACCTTGCACCGGCTTCCCACGCCTGTCTGTGCGGCTGCGGAGGGCTGCCGGGCCTGGTGCGGCGGGTCATGGTGCGGAGCGGACCGTGGTTGCCAACTCTCCGTTCCGCGGAGCGACGAGGTGCTTTTGGCGCAGCAGCCGGGACTGTTTGGGCATGTTCCAGCCCAGGACGCCGGTCACCTCGCCGTTCTCCCGGTACACAGCGACGAAGCGCCCCTGGGCCGGGTCGCCTTCGGCGATATGGGTCTCGGCGGCCGGAGTGGGCAGACCGTGTACCTGGAGCTTGGCGTCGTACTGATCGGTCCAGAAGTAGGGCGTCGGAGTGTAGGGGCGTTCGGCGCCGAGGAGGTTCGCCGCGACGGCCTGGGCCTGCTCGGTCGCGTTGGTGCGATTCTCCAGGCGCAGCCGCCTGTCCAGCCCTTCGTGATGCCAGGACGCCGCGTCTCCGACGGCGTAGACACCGGGCGCGGCACGGCAGTAGGCATCGCACTCCACGCCGTCGCCGAGCGCCAGCCCGCTGCCTTCCAGCCACTCGGTGGCCGGCCGCGCCCCGATCGCCACGACGACCGTGTCGGCGCGCAGCACCTCCCCCGAGGCCAGACGGACCCCGCACACCCTGCCCCCGCTGCCGGCCAGGGCCTCGACAGCGACCCCGAGACGCAGATCCACCCCGCGCTCGGTGTGGAGACGCGAGAGGAAGCCCCCCACCCTGCCGCCGACCTGACTGCCCAGCAGGACGGCCCCGAAGCCCGCGAGCGTGACCTCCACGCCCATGGCACGGGCCGAGGCGGCGATCTCCGCACCCAGCACACCCTCGCCCACCACCACCAGGCGGCGACCGGCCGCCAGGTCACAGCGCAGCGCCAGCGCGTCGTCGAGGGTGCGCATCACATGCACTCCCGCGAGTTCTTCCTGGTCCGGCAATATTCGGGGGCGCAGCCCGGTGGCGATGACCAGCGCATCGCCACGCACCACGCGCCCCGTGGCGGTGGTCACCGCACGCTCCACCGCATCGCACATGACAGTCGGCTCAGCGCGGATGAACTCCGCCTCCAGCGAGGCGAGATGCTCCTGCGAGCGCAACTGGGTCCGCGACGGCTCCCAGGCGCCGGTCAGCACCTGCTTCGACAACGGCGGGCGGTCATAGGGGAGATGACGTTCGGAGTCCAGCAGGGTCAGCTGTCCCTCGTAGCCCTGACGGCGCAGCGCCTCCGCTGTCGCCAGGCCGGCCGACGAGCCACCGACGATCACCACCTTGCCGGGGCGGGTCACCACGCCGCGCCCGCCGGGTCCACGGAGCCCCGAGGGGAAGCCGCTCCGGGAAACGGGCCTCGGTCAGTTCGGTTCCACATATGAACGACTGCTCTCCTCACTTCATTCGACAGGGAGCTGCGCGGCACGGCCGACGCGCGACGGGACGGGGTCTCACGTGCCTGGGCGGAAGCCCGGTGCCGCAACCGCGATTCATACCCGACAACTGTAGGTTAACCGACAGCTGTCGTATTGCAAGCGGCCGTGGCTCTTCGGGCTGCGTCAGCGGGGGCGGATGTGCGCGCGGATGTGCCGAATCCGGCGGATCGGGGTCTGGAGCCCGCGGCGGCAGGCAGGGGGAGGGGGCTTGGGGCGGCAACCGCAGAGGGGCTTGGGGGCGGCGCAGTGAATGTGCGCCCCCAAGCCCCTCTGCGCAGGCTGATGGGCGAAAGCGCAGATCAGAGGAAGGGCCCGTGCCGACCGGGCGGGCGCGGAGTCGGTGGGTGCCGCTCCGGGAGGGGCGGAGAGCTGATCGCGGTGCGCGAGGCCGGTGGTTACGGCATGAGCGCACGCACACCGTTCGCGTGCAACGAGGGGCGCGAGCGGGGGTCGCGTAAGGCGGGTCAAGAAGGGGCAGCGCCAGGCAGGGGCGGTCTCATCGCCTCACGGGTGCAGCCCGCTCCGGCGCAGGGTTCTCGGCCGGCGGCCCTGCGTGCGGGGTCGTTCAGGCCGGCCGGGCGAGTGTCGCGGCGACCAGCTGCGGCCAGATCGCGGTGGCGAAGCGTTCCGGCGTTCCGGGGCAGCCGCGGTGGAGCCAGTCCGCGATGGCGCCGAGAAGTGCTCCGGAGACAAAGGCGGCCGCGGAGTCGTCCGTACCACCCTCGCTGTCGGTGAGCTGGGCGGAAAGCCTCGGCCGGATGGATTCCGTCATGCGCTGCAGGAGGTGGTTGATCACCCGGGCGCTGCCATCGGCACCGAGAAGAGCCTCATAGAGAGCGCGATGTTCGGCGACATGGGCGAACATCGCCGTGAGGGAGGGGTGCGAGCCCTCCTTCGAGGAATCCCCCTCCGAGGAATCCCCGGTCACCGAGAGCGCCGAGGTGGCGGAGAGCAGCTGGTCGAACATCTCCGTGCATGCCGAGGCGGCCAGGTCATGAACGTCTGTGTAGTGCTCGTAGAAAGTCGAGCGGTGCACGTCAGCGCGGCCGGTCACGTCGGAGACCGAGATCTGGCTGAGGTCACGGTCACCGATCAATTCCAGCAGTGCGCCCTCCATCGCGGTACGGGAGCGGCGGGAGCGGCGGTCACTTTGCTGAACGGGCACGGAGTCATTGTAGTGTCACCCACACCTGTGGGATACCCGACAGGTGTCGGATTCATGCGAGACTTCGCCGGAACGGCATCTCCGACGGTTCGCGGAGCCCGGCCCGCAGCCCCGCACGCCCCAAACACCCGGCAGTTCTGCCGGCCATCGAGAAGGTGGAAGACATGAGCCAGTCAGTAGTCGTCGTCATCGGTGTCGGCGGGATGGGAGAGTCCATCGCCCGCCGTCTGGGCTCCGGAGCCCGGCTCCTGATCGCAGACTTCAACGCCGAGGCCCTGGAAGCCGTCCGTGCGCAGCTGGAGAAGGACGGGTACGCCGTAACGGCCGCCCCGGTCGACGTCTCATCCCGGGAATCCGTCTGCGCGCTGGCTCGCCAGGCCGCCGACCTCGGTCCGGTGCGGACCGTGGTCCACACGGCCGGACTCTCGCCCGCGCAAGCGTCCGTCGCCGCCATACTCGCCGTCGATCTGCTGGGAGTCGCACTCGTGCTGGAGGAATTCGGCCAGGTCGTCGCCCCAGGCGGTTCCGGCGTGGTCATCGCCAGCATGGCCGGCCACCGAAACTCCGGGCTGTCCGGCGAAGAAGCCGTGCAACTGGCCACGACACCGGCCGACGAACTGCTCTCCCTCCCGGTCGCGGCCAAGGAACGATTCTCCGGCCCAGGGGCGGCCTATACCTTCTCCAAGGAAGCCAACCTGTTGCGCGTGAGGGCCGCGAGCTCCATCTGGGGCGCACGGAACGCACGGATCAACTCCGTGAGTCCCGGAGCGATCGCCACCCCCATGGGGCAGGCGGAACTCGTCGGCGAACACGGGGACATGATGCGAAGGATGATTGCCGCCTCCAACGCCAAGCGAGCCGGAACAGCGGCCGACATCACCGACGCCGTCGCCTTCCTCGTCGGCCCGTCAGCAAGCTTCATCTCCGGCACCGATCTGCTCGTGGACGGCGGCGTCACGGCACTCGCCACCGGCTGACGTCACTGGCTCGGCTGATGCCCCTCACCGGCGTCTGCGAGGGTGAGGCCCCCAGGGCCAGTTCGGGCGCGTTCTTCGTCGTACACATGACGATATGCGACCCGTTCCCGGTGAAGGCGATCGGTACGTTGCGCGGGGTTCCGTCCTTGGCGCCGTAGGCCAGGCGGGTCACGTAACGGGCCAGCAGATGCTCCTGGCTGATCGGGCGGTTCAGAACCTCGATGATCTCTTTCGGTGCATGGTTCGGTTCCTCCCTCTCAGCGCAGTTGCTCGGCCAGGCCGACGATGATGCCCTCCGGGCCGCGGAGGTAGCAGAGCAGATGGCTGTCCTCGAACCGGGCGATCTCGCCGACGAGTTCGGCGCCGTGAGGGCGCAGGCGGGCAACGGTGTCCTCGATGTCGTCGACGGCGAACATGACGCGGTGCGTGCCCAGAATGTTGTGCGGCCGGTTGCGCGGCCCAGCGCTGATCACCGCGGGGCTGCGGTACTTCGCCAGCTCGAGCCGGCTGTGACCGTCCGGGGTCCGGACCATCGCGATGTCACAGCGGACGCCGTCGAGTCCGGTGCACTGGTCGGCGAAGAGGCCCTCGACCTCCGCCCTGCCCTCCAGCTCCATACCGAGTTCCACGAAGAACGCGATGGCGGCATCCATGTCCTCGACGACGATGCCGACGTTGTCCATCCGCTGAATCGCCATGCTGGTTTCTCCTTCTTCCTCGTGCGGCCGATGGTGGCCGCTGATGTCCCTGGGACGGAGCCGGTGCACGTTCTCGACATCCTCAGACTGCCGAACTCACCACGACGGTTGTCTGTGGACTTCGGACAGTGACAAACCCTGTCTATAGTTTCGGCTCGTACCACCAGCCCGGTCCGGTCGGCAGCCGTGAGACGGCCTCGGCGAGCGCCACGGATATCGGGTTCTCCACACGTCCAGCCTGTGACGCCCGACGGTGAACTGCCCGGCGGGCTTCTCAGCTCTGCTGCATGGATCAGCGCAGCTCGCGCGGCACGGTGTCGGGGCGGCAGGTGGGGCAGACCACCGCTGCCCCCGCTATCCGGAGCCCTACAGGGCCGGCCGCCAGTGCTCGCTCCCAGCTCTCTAGCGGGATTTCAGACCTAACAGGTCTAGGGCGCGTCGTTCGGATCATGGTGTCCCGGCCCTCCGGACGGCAGCTTCTACGCGAGCGGCAGGGCGCTCTCCTCCTGCTCGTCGGCGCTCGTGCGAATCCGTCTGTCAGCCTTCCCGGATGAAGCCCTCCCGCACCAGCCAGTCCTTCGCCACCTCGTGCGGGTCCTCCCCGTCCACGTCCACCCGCGCGTTCAGCCGCTGGGCCTCCGCCCCCGTCAGCCGCTTGGTGATCGGGGCGAGGAGGTCGGAGATGGCGGGGTACTTCCTCATGGTGGCGCTGTTCATCTCGGGTGCCGCGTTGTAGTTGGGGAAGAAGTGCCGGTCGTCCTCCAGCACCCTCAGCTTGAGTTCGGGAATGCGGCCGTCGGTGGTGGCCGCCACGCCGAGGGCGCAGGCCGCGCCCTCGGCGACCTGGGTGTAGACGACGCCGTCGTCCATCTTTTTGAAGTTCCCGCGCTGGAGGGCGAATCCGTACGTCTTCGCCACGCCCGGCAGGCCGTCCTCGCGCACCGAGAACTCGCTTCCGCCACAGATCGTCGCCGCGCCCGGGTCCTTCTTCGTCAGACGTGCCACGTCGGAGAGTGTGCGCAGCTTGTACTTCTGCGCATTCGCCTGGTTCGCGACCAGCGCGTAGGTGTTGTTGAGCGGGGCGGCGGGCAGCCAGGTGATGCCGTTGCGGCGGTCCTCCTCGCGTACGGCCTCCCACTGCCCGTGCGGGTCGACGACCCGCTTGGTGTGACCGAGGTAGGTGATCCAGGCCGTGCCGGTGTACTCGTACATCCCGTCCGCCGCACCGGACTTGACCGCCTCGCGGGCACCGATCGAGCCCTGGATGTTCGTCCGGTCCAGGACTTCCGCGCCGGCCGCTTTGAAGACCAGCCCCATGATCTGACCCAGGATGATCTGCTCGGTGAACTCCTTTGAGGTCACGGTCAGTTGGGCGCCCTTCAGCGGTCGCCCCTTCCCGACGGAGCCGGGCCGCACCGAGTCGGCCAGCGGGCTGCCGCTGGTCAGTCCGCAGCCGCTCAGCCCTGCGACGGCGAGCAGCAGGGCGCCCGCGCCTGCGACGGCCGTCCGTACCCGGGCCAGGCGCATCAGTCCACCTCCAGGCCGCGTGGGCGTTGCAGCAACTCGACGAGCGTCCCCAGCCAGTCCACGATCAGCGTCATGGCGACCGTCAGTACGGAGCCGAGCACCAGCACCGGCATGCGCTGGTTGGTGATGCCGGAGGAGACCAGGTCCCCGAGTCCTCCTCCTACGCCGGAGGTGGCCGGCGTAGGGGTGCCGACGTTCAGGCCCGGCGGATCGGGCGGATCCGCCGGGGCCCGTGGCGCCGGACGTCGGGGAGGTCGGTTCGACGATTTCGGCAGAGTCAGCCACGGATCCCCCGTGAGATGGTGAGCCGTCCGATCAGCACGTACACGGCGTCGAACGGCAGGGCTGGGACGACGATTCCGAGCGTCCCCGACAGTACTTCGTGGAGCGTGTTCGCACTGCCCAGGCTGGAGATCCCGCGGAAGATCTGGTTGCCAGGCCCGGGCCCTGAGGCAAAGGCCGCGATCGCCGCGATGGCCATCAGCATCTGGGTCGACACCGGGACACCGGTGAGGATCGGCGGCCGGGCGAGGGGCACTTCGACCCTGAGCAGCTGGGCGAACGTGACATCCCTATGCCCTTGGCGGCCTCGACGAGGGCCGGGTCGACTCCGCGTAACCCGACGACCGCGTTACGGACCACCGGCAGCAGTCCGTACAGCGTCAGCGCGGTGACGGCCGGCGCGACGCCGAGGCCGACGACCGGGACGAGCAGTCCGAGGAGAGCCAGGGAGGGGACGGTGAGGATGCTTGCGGTCATGGTGATCGCGAGGTTTCCCGCCCACTCGGTGCGGTAGGTGAGGACGCCGATCAAGACCCCGAGCACCGTAGCGACGACCATGCACGGGAAGACGGCGCTGGCGTGCTGATGGTCGCCCACCAGCAGCTGCTGGCAGCGGGTGCCCAGGTACTCCCAGAAGGTCACTTCTCGGTCCCTTCCTCAAGGCCGGTCCTCCAGCGGTCAGCGGTCCATACGGCGCCTGCCGCGACGTCTGGCGCACCAGTGGAGTGATCCGGAGCGGCACCGGATTCTCCAACGTGATTGCCGTCGAGGCCCGCACGATGCCATCGAATTCCACCATCCGGTCGATCACGCGCTGCAAGTCGGCATTCGAGCGTGCCACCAAACGGCACAGCATGTCACCACCCCGCCAGCGGCGAGGAGTACTTGTGCCGCGCCCGACGGGAGCCGCATCACCGGCTCAGCAAACTCGCACTGCTCGCCAACCGCTGACCCACCCGGGCATCCGAAATGCCCCCCGATGGTGAGGGGACGGTACCGGATCGGAGGGATTCCCCGTGTCCGTGACAGGTCGTTGGACACGGATGACGGCGTCGCCGGCACGCGGGGGCGTACGAAACGGCTGGACCGGGAACGTAGGCGGCCGGGTAGGGCAAGACAGCTGCGATGTGGTGGGCCCGGCCAACATTTGGCCATCTTGATGCTCCATCAGCTCCATCGTCGCCGTCGAGATGGCCGACTGCTGGTGGTAGTTGGGTGGGGGAGGGGCTGAGGCTCCGACGGTCGAGACTGTGACCGTGGGGCATGGCCGAATGGTTCGGAAGCGCTCCTGAGGGAGGGAAAGGGGCCGGGCCTCGGTCGGCGAAGATTCAGAATGGCGATCGCCTCTGGAGCCCGATCACCAGTGCCGGATACATGGCAAGGCTTCCCGCACTGCGCTGGTGAAAGGTCGGCGAGGTGGAGCCGACGGGGCGGAACAGCGTGACCGACTGCGAGGTGCTGACATCGTCCAATGCAGACAAAGTTGGCCTGATTCACGCTCTCTGAGCAGCCATCTGGCCATAGGAATGAGAATTCTCCTTCCCTGTGGAGATCTCGTCGCGACGCTGAGTGATGTGCGACTTGATCTGATGCGCCTCGGACGCTTGACCTTGACGCCCGTGTCAGGGTTTTAGCGTCCGAACCATGTTGAAGGAGATCGAGATGCGGATCGGGGAGCTGGCGAACCTGACCGGCGTCAGCGCCCGGTCCCTGCGCTACTACGAGCAGCAAGGCCTC
Source organism: Streptomyces sp. G7(2002) (assembly GCF_028870195.1). Classification (NCBI taxonomy): domain Bacteria; kingdom Bacillati; phylum Actinomycetota; class Actinomycetes; order Kitasatosporales; family Streptomycetaceae; genus Streptomyces; species Streptomyces sp. G7(2002). The sequence continues at coordinate 150,950 of NZ_CP102609.1, read as the reverse complement.
CTGGCGCCCCTCCGCGCGGAGAACGGCTACCGCGTGTACGGCGAGCTCGACGCCGTACGGGCCGCCAACATCAAGGACGCCCTCGACGCCGGCCTCACCCTGGACGAAGTCCGCCCCGCGCTGGTTAAGGGTTGCCTGGACGTGCCGCTGCGTGAAAGCCCTTACTGCGCCGAGGAGTTGCGGCGGGCCACCGACTGGCTCACCGCGCTGGACGACCGGATCGCCGCGCTCCAGGAGCTGCGCGGCCGGCTCGCGAAGCACATCGACGAGACCGTCACCCGCCGCCCCGTGGAGGGCACGGACTGACGGCCGCCACCGAATCGCGGGCCGGAACCTACGGTGCCGCGCCGATCAGCCGTGTCCTGTCACTGGCCCCGGGCCGCCTTCGCCGCCGGAACCGACGACATGGTCATCGCCGGGGTGCTCCCCGAGACCGCCGCCGACCTGCGGGTGAGCGAGCCGGCGGCAGGCCGGCTCGTCACCGTCTTCACGCTCGTCTTCGGCCTGGGCACACCGGTCATGCCTGCACCCTCCCAGGCCCGCCTCGCCCGACGACACGGCATGAGGATCGATCGAGTTCGCGTCACCACCCTGAGCACCCATGAAGCCGACAGGCCCTGAACAACCATTGGAGTACGAAGTGACACTTCTTGACACGGAACCGGGAACGGGAGCGCCGGATACCGGCGTGCCCGCAGGTAGACGCCGGTGGGCGCTCGTTCTCCTTGCCGGAGCGCTGGCGCTGGACGTCAGCGGAGTTGCGGTCATCAACGCTGCGTTGCCCTCCATCGGTGATGAGTACAACATCGACGGCTCCACGCTGCAGTGGACGATGACGGCCTATGCCATTGCCTTTGCCGGGTTCCTCCTGTTCGGGGGCAGGGTCGCAGACGTCCTGGGCCGCAGGAAGATCTTCGCAGTGGGCATCGCACTGTTCGCCGCGGCCTCGCTGGGCGCCGCGCTCGCCCCGACCGTTGGGGTGCTGATCGCAGCTCGTGCACTACAGGGGATCGGTGCGGCCCTGTCCGGCCCTGCGTCGCTTGCTCTGCTCAGCCAGATATTTCCTGAAGGACCGCAGCGGAACCGGGCGCTCGGGGTCTATGCGGCGACCGGCGGGTCCAGCTTCAGCGCCGGGCTGGTTGCGGGCGGGGCCCTCACCGACTTCCTTGGCTGGCGCTCGGTGTTCGCCGTCAGTGTCCTCGCCGGAGTTCTGATCCTGGCAGCGGTCCGGGCACTGCTTCCTGCGGGCCGGCGCCAGCCGCACTCCCTGGACATCCCGGGCGCGATCCTGGTCACCCTGGGTATAGGCCTGGTCGTGTACGGCGTGAGCGAGGGCAGTGAAGTCGGCTGGTGGTCCGCACAGGTCCTGATCTCACTGGTGTTGGCCGTGATCGGGCTGGCGGGCTTCGTGGTGTGGGAGATGGGGCGTACGGAGCCGCTGCTTCCGATGAGTATCTTCCGCAGCCGCCCGGTGAGGGCCGCCTCCCTCACCGGTGCTGTCTTCTACACCGGTGCCGGTGGGCTGCTGTTCTTCTCGCCGCTGTACGCGCAAGGGATACTCGGTTACTCGCCGTTCGAGTCTGCACTGGCCGTCCTGCCCGTGGGCGTAGTCGTGATCATCAGCTCGCAGACCACCGGACGTCTGATGTCGCCAGCGGCCTACAAGCCCCTGATGGCTGCCAGCCTGCTTCTCATCGGAACCGGCGTCACACTGTGGGTGGGCACACCTGAGGACGGCTCGTACTGGGCGCACATGCTCCCCGGCATCGTGGTCATGAGCACCGGCCAGGGTTTGGGATTCGGCGCGATGACGGCCGCCACGCTGGAGGGCCTGCCGCTCCACCAGCACGGAGTCGCTGGTGCGGTCAATGTGACCGCGCAGCAGATCGGCAACAGCGTCGGTTTGGCCATCTTGGTCGCTGTTTCGACCGGTGTCAGCGGCGGTGCCACAAACTCAGCCGATCAGCTGTCAGGTTTTCACGCGGCATATTGGGTGGCGGGCGCCATCGGGCTCTTGGGCGGGCTGACCGTACTGCTCACCAGGTTTCCCAAGGCGGACACCGCGCCATCAGCCTCCGAGGAGAGGCCCTGACAGCGCTGGCCGGACATACCTGAACATGCCCGGCAGCCGTGTCGTCCCTGCCCTCGATGAGGGCAGGGACACGAGTCATACTCCGCTCCGACTGCATCCTCCCGGCAGAGCCGCCCGATGGGCAGGTCCGCGCGTACGACCTGCTGCGGATGTTCGGCAGCGAGGGACGGCCGACCCCGCTGGGGCAGGCGTTCGCGGAGCATGGGCGGTCCGGCAAGACCCTGCACCTGCTACGGATGATCGCCCCCGTGGACGACCCCTACCGCAGGCAGATGAACCGTCAGCTCACCGTGCAGGAGCCCCGCCACAAGCCGGCCCGGGACACCTGCCACGGCAAGCGCGGCCAGATCATGCAGGCGTACCGCGAGGGGCAGAAGGACCAGCTCGGCGCACTCGGCCTGGTCCTGAACGCGGCCGTGCTCCGGACGATCCGTAACCTGGACGCCGCCGTCGAACAGCTCCGGGCCCTGCCGCCCGAGGAACGGGGCACGACGTCCTGGACGAGCACGTTGCCCAGCTCTCCCCGCTCAAACACGCGAACCTCAACGCGCTGGGCCGCTGGCCGACCGCTGCGGGGGGGGGGGGACAGCATCCGCGCTTCGGTCCCTGTCGACGGCGGCCTGCGCCCACTGCGCGACCCGGCTTCCCCCGCGGACGAGTGACTTGCCGGTGGGCCGGCGCCTTCCTCGTAGGGCGGCGCCGGCCTCGGTTCTCCTCAGCGGGCTGCCGCCCATTGGTGGGCGCTGCCCTGGTGAACGGCGGCGTAGATGCGGTCGCGCAGCAGGTTGGCGTCATGGTCGGTGAGGGTCCGGTCCAGGTGCCGCAGGACTACCTTGAGGAGCACGTTCTTCTGGTCCGGGCGGGCTCCGAGCCGCTGCAGCGCCTGCGGCGGCAGTTCCGCGCACGGCGTCTGCGTGAGGATCTCGACCGCCTCCACGCAGTCAGCGTCTGGGCCCAGGGCGTCGCGGACCCGGTCTCCGAGATCTTCCGCCAGGTCGTCGCGGTCTACCGCGACGGACAGGTCCCGGCGGATGGCCGGCATGGCGGAGACGGGCCGGTAGGGGGCCAGGCCCGTCAGCTGGGCGGCCACGGACGGTTCGGCCGAGCGCAGGACGCGGATGTCCGGGATGCCCTTGAGCAGCATCAGCATCCGGTCGAGTCCCAATGCCGAGCGCGAGGCCGCTCCACGCGCCGTCGAAGGCCGCATAGACGCCGGACCGCACGTCCGCGTCCTCCAACTCGTGCAGCGCGGCCAGGCACTCATGGGGACCGAGGTTCCCCGAGACCGCAGCGAACGTCTCAAGGGCCCGGCGATGGTCGGCCCCCGCGATGGGACAGTCGGTGCGGCCGTTATGGCCGCCGCGATAGAAGGTTGTCGGGGCAGGGGCGTTGAGTGGCTTGTTGCACTTCTCTCCTATGAGATGGGTATGGGGTGGCGCCGCTTGACCTTGTCGCGGCGACAACGTTTCTACTGGCGCCATGCGAATCGGAGCGCTCGCCGGCACCGTCGGCATCGCCACCCGCGCCGTGCGGCACTACCACCGCATCGGGCTGTTGCCCGAGCGGCCGCGGCATTCCCACTGCTGTCGTGGGTACACGCTGCGCGATGCTGTGGAGCTGGCCCACATCCGCCATCGGGCTGAGCTCGGTCTGAGTCTGCTCGAAGCGAAGGATGTCCTGGCGGACGACGCGGGCAGGGGTCTTCTCGAATTCCTTGCCGGGCTGGACGCCGACCTGGCCCGCCAGGAGGAGGCCATTCGGCAGCGCCGCACCCGCCCGGGTCGGCTGCTTGAGCAGGCCGAGCGGACCGGGTGGTTGCCCGCTGAGGCCCCCGTCCTCCTGAACTCGCCGCCTTCTTCGAGGATATGGCCCGCGCCTCGGCGCGGTTGCCCCGGCGCCCGTGCGCGGGCTGATCGCCCAGTTCTACGCCGGCGACCCCACGTCCGCGGTCGCCGCGATGAGGGCACGAGCAGGTCCTGCCCCCAGCACCTTCACCATCTCGGGCACGTGGTCGACGGCGGGTGGAACGCCTCATGTGGCGACGGTGATCTCGTGACCGGAACCTCAATGGCGTCGCGCCAAACCCGCGAGTCCTCATCGGCCTCTCCGGAGCCGGACCCCGCAGAGCATCAACCAACCCCAGCCGCAAGCGGCTTCAAGGAAGGAAGCACCATGGCACTGCCAGAACTGATCACGATTGAGGAGCTCTTCGGCTCACCCGAGCGCACACAGGCCTCGATCTCGCCGGACGGCACCCGGATCGCCTGGCTCGCGCCGTGGAAGAACCGGCTGAACGTGTGGGTGAGCAGCGTCGACAGCGACACCGACGCGCGGTGCGTGACCGCTGACGAGACCCGCAGCGTGATCAGCTACTACTGGACCGACGATCCGCGCCGGCTGCTCTACACCCAGGACACCGACGGCGACGAGAACTGGCACGTCCACCGGGTCGACCTCGAGGATCCGGACGCCCCCGTGGTCGACCTCACGCCCTTTCCCGGGACGAAGGTCCTGGAGCTGGACCTGCCCGCCGAACGCCCTGGCAAGGTGATCGTGCAGCTCAACGCCAGGAAGCCCGAAGAGTTCGACCTGGCGGAGATCGACATCATGACCGGTGAACTCGCCGTTCTGGCCCAGAACCCGGGCCACGTGTACGGCTGGCTGTGGGGCGCCGACGGCGAGCTGTTCGCCCGCACCCTGACCGAGGAGGGCGACTTCGCGCTGTCGCGCTGGAACGCGACGGCGGGCGAGCTGGAGCTGATCACCACCTTCGATGGCGCCGACTACCCGGTGGGGATCAACCCGTTCGAGATGGCCCCGGACGGATCCGGTGTGTGGATCGGTTCGACGCGAGGCACTGACCTCACCCGCGTGGTCCGGGTCGACCTGACCACCGGAGCGGAAACCGAAGTCGACAGCCACCCGACCCTGGACCTTGACGGGTCCCGGCGCGCCGTCGCGGGTCTGTCGTCGCCGCTGATCCGTAACCGGCGCACCGGCGCGCTGCTCGGCGTGCGCTACCTCGGGGAACGGCAGGAGATCCGCCCGGTGGACCCGGGCTTCGCTGCCGTATTGCGGAACCTTGAGCCGCTCTCCGACGGAGACCTCGGAGAGCTCTCGTCCGACGACAGCGGGCAGCGATGGGTCGCGAACTTCGTCCACGACCGCGACCCCGAGGTCACCTACTACTACGACCACATCACCGGCGAGAGCCGACTGCTGTTCCGCCCCTACCCGCACCTCGCCCCGGACACAATGGCCCCCACGAGGCCGGTGACGATCACCGCGCGGGACGGGCTGGCCCTGCCGTCGTACCTGACACTGCCGGTGGGGATCGAACCGTCCGCGCTTCCGATGGTGCTGCTGGTCCACGGTGGCCCCTGGTTCCGGGACAGTTGGGGATTCGACCCCGAGGTGCAGATGCTGGCCAACCGTGGCTACGCCGTGCTCCAGGTCAACTTCCGCGGCTCCATCGGCTACGGCAAGTCCCACACGCAGGCCGCGATCGGGGAGTTCGCCGGCGCGATGCACGACGACCTGATCGACGCCGTCGACTGGGCGGTCGCCCAGGGCTATGCCGACCCGGGCCGGATCGGCATCTTCGGCGGGTCCTACGGCGGCTACGCCGCGCTCGTCGGCATCTCGTTCACCCCGGACCGCTTTGCCGCGGCCATCGACTACGTCGGCATGTCGAACCTGGCAAACGTCATGCGCTCGCTGCCCCCGTTCCTCCAACCCGCGCTCGTTGCCAACTGGTACCGCTTTGTGGGCAACCCCGCTGATCCCGAGCAGGAGGCCGACATGCTGGCCCGCTCGCCGATCAGCCGGGTGGAGCACATCCGTACACCGTTGCTGGTGGTGCAAGGCGCGAACGACCCCCGCGTCGTGAAGGCCGAGTCCGACAACATCGTCGCCGCGCTGCGGGAGCATGGGGTCGAAGTCGAGTACATGGTCAAGGACGATGAAGGGCACGGGTTCCTGAATCCGGAGAACCGGATCGACATGTATCGAGCGGCCGAACGATTCCTGCGCCGATACCTGGGCGGACGGCACGGGCTCCTCGAACCGACCATGTAGGACACGGTCTGAGCAGACCTCAGCCTGGTAGCCATTGCACCGCCAAGTCCACCTTGCAGGTGACCCCACGGTCCTACATGAATGCCTCGTGTTGGTTTCAGAGCCGGTGGCAGCGGCCAGACGTCGGTGGCATCGGTGGCATCGGTGGCATCGGTGGCATCGGTGGCATCGGTGGCATCGGTGGCATCGGTGGCAGAGGCCAGCGGTCGTGAGGTGTGGTGTGTGAAGTGCGGTCGGATACGGTCGCCTTGCTGCGTGACGCACGCACCGGACTGCTTGGCCGGCTGTCGCCTCCAGCGTCTTCACGACCGCCGCTCCAGTGCGGCCGGTGGCCCCGAGGACCAGCGCCCGCGAGATATCGGCGTTCCGCGGCTTTCCCTTGGCCTCATGCGACAGCAATCACCGAAGTGGCTGGGGAGTGGTCCCGTGATGGCTTCGGTGAAGGGCGGTGGAAACCACGTCGAAGCTAGCCGTACGCCGTACGGTCGTCGGCGGCACAGGAGGCGACGCCGTCCTGGGGCGCCGTCAGGACGTGGGGCGCCCCCATCGGCGGCCCAGGAGGACGGCTCCTGCGCCCGCGATCAACGAGCCGGCGGCGATGCCGGTGAGTGCGGTCTTGGTCCGGGCGGCATGGGGGGACCCGGTGGCGGGCAGCTCGGGCCGGGCGGATTCGGCTGCCGTGGCGGCTTGGAGGACGAGGTCGGTGACCGCTTCGGGGTGGGTGATCATGGCGATGTGGGAGGAGTCGATCTCCACCGTGTGTGACCCCGCGCGCTTCGCCTCGAAGCGTTCCTGGTCGGGGTTGATGGTCCTGTCCTGTTTCGCGACGAGGAACCACGAGGGGATGTGTTTCCAGGCGGCCACCTTGGCCTTCTCCGAGAACGCGGTCGTTGCCACTGGCCGTTGGGTCACCGCCATGACCCTCGTGGTGCTCTCCGGCAGGTCGGCGGCGAAGACCGGGCGGAGCCTGTCGGGCTTGAGATAGAGGTCGGTCCCGCTGACGCCGCCGGCCCGGTAGGGAACGGAGTTCGTGGCGGTGCCGAGTTCGCTGGGGAACCGGGCGGCCAGGGACATGCCGCTCTCGCCCACGTCGGGCATCAGTGCCGATACGTACACCAGGGACTTCACCCGGCCGTTGCCCGCGGCGGCCGAGCTGATCAGGGAACCGCCGTACGAGTGTCCCACCAGCACGAGTGGGCCCTTGATGCTGTCCAGCACGGAGGCGATGTAGGTGGAGTCGCTGTACAGACCGCGTAGCGGGTTGGCGGGGGCGATGACGGAGTAGCCACGGCGTTCGAGCCGCTCGACCACCCCGTTCCAGCTGGAGGCGTCCGCGAACGCCCCGTGCACCAGCACAATGGTGGGTTTGGCCGTGGTCGTGGTCGTGCCGCCGTCCGCGGCGGCAGGGGCTGCCACGGTCGCGCACAGGGCCATGGCGCACCCGGCTGCGATGAAGTGTGTGCGACGTATTCGGCGCCGTGAGCCGGGTGCCGGGCATGCTGCCATGGCGTTCTCGCTTTCCGTGAGGCCTACGGCATCTGAGTGTTCCCCCCTCCGCACCGGCAGGCGCGGCCGCGCACTCCAATCGGGTGGTCCGATGACTGTCCAGTGCCGTGCGTAGAGCACTGGCTCGACCGGCTTGCCGTCGTAGCAACCGTGCCACTGAGCGAACGTCCGGTCGCCTCGGGGAAAGCCACTCCCTGGATCAGGTCGCCATCGGCTGTGAGCCGCCGGCCATCGCGATCCGTGCAGAGGGCCCCTGCGGTTCGTAGGCCGGGTCCTACACGACTGTTGATCGTTGGCGGGAGAGCAGGCGGCCGCGAATGCGTGGGGTGTGCATATGACGTCCGTTTCCCCTCGTCAGGGACCGATTCGTGTCGGTGTTGTGGGTCTGAGCGCGAGCGGCGGGTGGCGATCGAGCCGGCCCGCCAAGGCGCCAGCGTCACCGTCACTGACATCGACGAGGCCACTGCGGCCGTGACCGCCGACGGCGCTGCGCGCGGCTTCCATTCCGGTTCCGGGCCAGCCGGGACACGCCGGACCTGGTAGTCAGTATCTTCAGGCGGAGAGTGGTCAGTGAGCGATGAGTCCGCTCTTTGCGTCAGGTCTGCACAGCCGTCAGCATCCGTGCCGAGGAGATCACCGTGCTACTGGCCAGAAAGACAGCGATCGTCCATGGCGGTTCCGGAGCAGTGGGGGCGGCTGTTGCTCGCGCCTTCGCACGCGAAGGCGCCGCGGTTCACCTCACCGGACGAACCGTGCCGCCCCTCGAAGACGTCGCGCGACGCATCCAAGACGAGGGCGGGGTCGCCCACGTCGCCCAGCTGGACGCGACGGACCGCGACGCCGTCGACCGCCACGCCGATGCCGTGGCGGCCGCGGGCGACGGCATCGATATCTGCTTCAACGCCACGTCCAACGATGACATGCAGGGGAGTCCGCTCCTCGACATGGCCCTCGCCGACGTGCTCCGCCCGGTCACGAAGGCGGTGACGACCACCCTCACCACAGCCACTGCAGCAGCACGGCACATGGTCCGCCGTGGAAGCGGCGTCCTCCTCGTCATGGCCGGCGGCCGCGAGACCATCCCCGACCTGGGAGGATCACACATCACCTGGTCCGCCCTCACAGGCGTCTGCCGGCAACTCGCAGCGGAACTCAGTCCGCAGGGTGTCCGCGTCGCCTGGCTTCTCTCACCCGGCTCTCCCGCACCCGGTGAGGAGAACCGGGCCGATAAGGCGGCGCTCCTGGCCGAGCGCCCCGCCTACGACGACGTCGCCAACGCCGCGGTCTTCGCCGCCTCCAGCTGGGCCCGCACGATGACAGCCACCGAACTCAACCTCACCGGTGGGCTCGTACCAGACTGATGCTTTGACGGTCACGGGTGGCATCGGGGTGGCCGGCAGCTCGCGCGATGCCGCTGGCTGCGAAGACACTGTCCGGCTCGCCCCGCCGCACCGCGTCCGTGAGCTCTGCGCGGCCGCGCCTGGTGAGCGAGCCGCCGCTGCCTAGGTCGGTCACGATCCCCACCAACCGCCTGCGGGCAGCGGATGACCGATCTGCTGCAGCAACCCTTCGCCCTCACGTGCGACGTCGAGGTTGCGCCGGCCGTGCCCCGGCCACGTCTTGAACGCTGCCCGGCGGCCAGCGGTGCGCATGTGGGGGCGGGCGGCAGCTCGTTGTTCATGAGGAGCCTCCTGGGGGGCATGCCCGCTGCCCGGACGATGCTGAGGAACTGCTCAACTCCCTGCACTTTCAGGTGGGGTTTGTAGCCGCCTGCGAGGACGCTGATCTGGCAGACGCAGCGGGAGGCGCCGATCCGCTGGGCGAGCGCGAGGGCTTCGCCGGCGGTGGCGGCGCTGTGGTCGATCTCGGCCTGACGCAGCAGTCCTTCGGCCTGGCGTCTCCGTTGATTCCGGGGGGAGGAACGCCCCTTCCTCAGGTCTCACCGCCCCAGCCCGGACGGCTACGCAGCCCCTGTCGCAGCCGGCGCCCACCACCAGACCCACCTCTGGGACCAGCCCGTCTACGTCGCCCCCTACGCCCGCGCTGCCGCTGGCTCGAACGCTCCGACCTCGCCGTTGCCGCCACCGGCGCCGTGTACCTCGAAGCCTCCGGCCTCCCGATCTGCCTGGGAAGGATGAACTACCCGGAATTGGTGTCGGTGCGGGCGAAAATACCCTCCAGCATTCCGGTGGCCTGCCCGACCTCGATCAAGTAACCATCAGGATCGCGCAGGTAGCAGCGGACTTCGGCACGCCGGTCGATCGGCGGAGTCAGGAACTCCGCTCCCTTCGCGCTCCATTGGGCGTAGCAGGCCTCGATGTCGGCGACCCGCAGGTTCATGAAGCTGGAGACGGTGTGCGGTTCACTGGGTGGTACCAGCGTCACGTCAGGCTTGTCCGGGGTCGGGCCGCCACCCGGATTCATGATGATCCAACTGTTGGCGAGCTTCACGATGCAAGGGTTCTCGTCCAGGACTACCTGCCCGCCGAGCACCTCGCTGTAGAAGCGGCGCGAGCGCACAACATCACGCACCGTCAAGAAATGCGTCATCAGCAGCCCCTCACTCGGGGCTGGAATGCCGTCGTTGTTCATCTCTGGACCTCTATCCGCCGACCGCGATACCCGGCGCATTGATTTCCACGAGCCCGACGCAGCCGAGCCGCACACCGCTGCGGTGCCGCTACGCCCATACAGTCCAGTGTCGTGCAGGAGCCGTTTCACTGGTCAGGCCGTGCCGGTTGATGGAGGCACCGCGGTAGACCGTCGGCATCCCTTGGGGGATTCGTGCAGCCGCCAGCGGCACGCGCCTCCAATCACCGGGACGGGAAGAAGCCGAAGGTGTGACCGACACCTTGGCGATGGCAGCGAGTCCCGTGGTGGCGCTTCCCCTGTATTTGGCTTCCACTTCCATGTCATCGCGTCCCGGTGCCCGCTGCAACCCGTGGCTCCCGGCCGGCGCCCGAGCGACCCGTCTGTCTGCTTCGAGGGGATGTATGGGGCACCTGTCGGTCACCGACGGGAGCGGTGACCGCCTGCCAGGCGGGGCGGGTCAGGCAGGTGACGACGGGAATGGAATCATCTGACCATGCACTGGGCCTGCGCAACTCTGCGCGATCAACCACCTCACCGCACCCGGCTGGGGGTTGAACCGGTCCATGGCACTGTTACCCGCATTGCAACTGCGCCTTACCATTTGTGACGACCTTCGAACGCGAGGTCAACGGGTGGACCGCTTTCGCCGGAACGTAGGCCTTCCGTCAGCAGGGCCGAATTGGCGCCTCGACTATTGGGTAAAGAATTCTACAAGGGGTGCGATTCAGCGCCCTGGGGATTGCCAGGAGAGCCGCTGACGGGAATACTGAAAATCGATCGTGCCAGGGAAGGCGCGGAAGCGCGCTGCGTGTGACCAGATGTGCCTCACGCAGCGTTTCCCTTGTCCAGGCACTAGCAAAGTCGGGGGATGTGGCAGTGCCCAATGACCTGTTGGCGAAAACGGGTTCAGGGTGCCGGAGCGTCACAAAGCGATGAGTTGCCTCCGCCGTTGATGCCTTTCCTCATCGAGGGCTGCGAGCCAGGAGGCTCCAGCAGATCACACCCCGTTTGCGGATAGTGCGAATGGGCATCGGCGCAATCGGCAGTCCCGGCTTCGCACCACCTTCGAGGCCGGTCCTCATGAGGGAGGGCCGGCCTCGAAGTTGACCCGTAGGGGCGCTAGAAACGGCCTCCACGGCCGAAACCGCGTCCTCGACCAAAGCCGCGTCCACGGCCTCGACCGCGTCCACGTCCATAGCGGCGTCCACGTCCACGACCGTAGCCACGCCGGCCGTAGTCGTCCCAGTCATCGCCATGCCTGCGGGGGAACACACTTCGGAAGCTCATCATGCCTCCTTGGATCTGTGATGATCATCCAGCTGTCCAAAGCTTTCCAGCTGAACCACATCCCACGCTACGCCGTGACGCGAGCCGAAATCAAACGGGAGATGGCTGAAAGTTGAGGTAAATTTTCCGCTTCTTCGCGTACTCAACGTGGCCGCTGATTGCTCTCTGGATTCCCACTTTTCCGCCCAGGCTTATAGGATTCAGAGTCGCGATCTCATCGCGCGGTCTGCACTCTGGGTCACGGCACCCAAAGGTACAGCTATCGGGGCCAACGCCTTGTCCGCATCAATTCAGTGATTAATGGTCAGGCGAGCCGGTGCAGTCGACGTCTACGATCTGTGCCACTTGCTTCGCCATCTCTGTCAACACCTCCGACGGCGGCAACGTTTTGATGAGTGCAGGGTCCATGGCTCGCCTTGGTATGAGCGTGCTACGCCTCGTTCAAAATGCTGGACGATGCAGAACGGCGGCTGCGCGAGAGGTTCGCCGCCTACCTGCCCGAGAAGGAGACCCAGTTGGTGGCCGCCGACCAATGGCCTTTTGGCGCCTCCTCGTTCTCCGCCTCCACCACCGCAGCCGTTTGGCGCACCGTGCCCTCCTGAGGCGTAGTCGCCTGCGCCGACAAGTCAATCCCCATACCCCGGATCTGGACCGGTTCGAGCACCGACGTGCGCACTCGCACGTAGTCGAGGTGCCGGGCGCGTCTCATGTCGTAATGACCAGCCACCCTGGCCTGATGGCCCATGTGATTGAAGACGCAGCCCAGCACACGGGCGCTCGCCTCCGGGGCTGAGGGCCGGTTGTCGGGAACCGGGCCCCGGTTCCTGATCCCGTGCAGGCGCAAAGATCTCAGCCCTTCCGGGCGGGGTGGAGCCTGGAACCACCACCATCGACCCGCGCAATCTCCGGGAAGTACGCGAAAAGACACCCTCGGCAGAGCCTGCCGACAAATAATCGTCCACGACATCTCATGACAACGGTTAACACTTGAGGCACCCTCATGTCCCAGCTCCCGATGCCTTCCGGCCTGTCAGGACCGCTGTGTGAACTCATGGTGCGCCTCCACGAGCTTCACGCCTTGGCTGGTTGACCGAGTGTCCGGCGCCTAGAGAAGGAGGTGCCCTACAGCCATTTCACGGCCCATCAGATGTTCACTCAGCCCGACCTCCCCAAAGCCACGGCGCCACGACCTCGCCGCGAGCGATACCGTTTTACGACCGACCGTTCACCGCGATTCCCTATGACGACGTGTGCGAGGCTCTGGCCGTGAGCCCAGCCAGACGTAAGGTTCTTATCCTCGACTGCTGCTTCTCAGGACGAGCGGTTCAAGAATCAATGGGCACCGTGGCGGAACTCGCCGCCACTACCGGCACCTACGTGTTGAGCTCGATATCCTCGCCCCGCGCCGCAATCGCGTCCCTGGGCAAGCTCTACCCCGACTTCACAGGCATGCTGATCGACATCCTTGAGCGGGGAGTCAAAGGCGCTCCTGAGCTACTCGACATTCGGACGATCTATCACACCCTCAGAGAACGCCTGGCGGGCCAAGGAGCGCCTCAGCCAAAGATGACGAGTCGGGGAGGAGTTCCCTTGGCACTCGGCTTGAGCCACGCTGCTGACGCCGTCTAGATGATCTAGTCCAAGGGGTCAGTGATCGTAGGCGATCACTGAGCGTAGGACGGTTTGTCCGGTGGCGTCGTTGTGCCAGATCGCGGCGGTCAGTGCGAGGATGCGTTGCATGACGCGGACTATGACACCTCCGGGTGTGCGCTCTCGGTGCCGTTCGAGGTCAAGCTGTCCCTTGAAGGTCTCGTTGATCGATTCGATGACCTGTCGCAGCGGCTTGAACAGGGCTGCTCCGGGCCGTTTCCGTTCACCTTTACGGGCAGGCCGCAGCAACTGGACTCCATGCTCGGACAGTTCGCGTTCGAAACCCACGGCCGAAGTAGTTCTTGTCGCCGATGAGAGTCTGTCGGGGGCGCTCTCGCAGAAGCTCGCATTCGGCTGCCAGGAGGTCAAGGAGGGTCTCGCGTTCGTCGGCCTCGGCCCCGGTCAGGGCGAAGGCGATGGGCAGGCCCTGAAGGGTGCAGACCAGGTGCAGGCGCAGGCCCCAGAAGAAGCGGCTGTGGCTGGCGCAGTAGCCGTATTCGGCCCAACCTGCCAGGTCGGAGCGTTTCACGGTCTCGCGGGAGCGGCCGCATTCCACCGGGGTGGAGTCCACGCCCCATACGTCGTCGCTCCACACCGAGGTGGTGGTGGCCAGGATCCGGTTGACGCTTCGCATCAGACCGGCGGCCTTGCGCAGCCGCTTGTTGTAGCCGGGCTGCTGGGGCAGGTGGGGGAAGAGGTGGCGCAGGTGGGCACGGGCATGGCGGAGCCATTTGGCCTCGGAGGTGTAGCCGAGTATGGCCTGCATCGTGGCGAGGGTGACCAGTTCGGCATCGCTCAGGCGGGGCGTAATGTCGACCGGCGGGCGCCATGGCGCCAGGTCGGGATGCTCCTTCAGCATGTCGTCGGTCGTTGCATCGAGTGCTGTCGCGAGGGTGTCCACGTCGTTCGTCACAAAACGATCTTGGACACCCTCGTTCTCGTCTCCGCAGGCACCCCTTGGACCACACCACCAGGAGGAACCAGTGTCATACCCGCAACTGCTCACCCCCGAGGAGAAGCTCGCCGACGCGAAGAAGCTGTTGAGCCTCCCGCGTATCGTCGTGATCTGCGGCTCCACCCGCTTCATGACCGAGATGAACGAGGCCGATCTGCGGGAGACCAAAGCCGGAAAGATTGTCGTCAAACCGGGCTGTGACATGAAGTCGCCGCACGAACTCTGGTCCGATCCTGTCGAGGCCGAGGCGCTGAAGGTTCGACTCGACGATCTGCACCGGGCGAAGATCCGGCTCGCTGATGAGGTGCTCGTAGTCGGCGACTACATCGGAGACAGCACTCGAGCCGAAATCGCCTACGCCCGGTCGCTGGGCAAGCCCGTGCGGTTCACGCACCCCGAAGTCGACCCTGACGCCTGACCGCCCGCTGCCACCTCGACAACCAGGGCCGGCAGCCCGCCGCCTGACCGTCTCGCGGTGGCTTCGGCCGCTGCCCACCCCACACCCTCCGCAGGCATCCCTTGGAATTGATCATCTAGGACCATCCGCACTCGCCCCCCGTGGCCTCCAGCTCATCGACCCGGCCACTGTGCGCGCGGTGGTCCGCCAAGCCGTCCGCGACATCCGCACCGCCCGGTCTCCGCCGCCGGACGGTCCGATGGCTGATCCCGCGCTCGCTGCGCTGCGCTGAACTGTTGACGACCTCGCTGCCAGTACCCACGCGATTCGGCTACCTCCTGCTCGACACCGCTGACCACCACCGGATCGACACCGTCGGCGTGCGGTCCAACGCGATGGTCGTGGTCAGCGCCGGCAGGGGGGTGCCCAAGCGGCGCACAAACCGCCTCCGCGAACTCCTGGTCTCGCGTGGATTCGGTGGACCGCCGCCCGGAGTACGGTGAACAGGTCAGGACATTTCGAGCGCTCCCGTCCTTGCCGGAGTCGGAAGGCCGGCGGCGGGCCTGGCAAGCTCATCTCTCCACTCGTCGGTAGCTCGCCGCGGAGAGCACGACAAGGGCGAAGAGGACGCCAACCGTTCCATGACTGGCGGCGGTAGGTGTGAGCATTCACCCCGTGGGCACCTCATAGGCCAGACAGAGAGAGGCCGGCATGAGACCTGTAGAACCGAGTGCCTGCGGGGACGGCCGAGGCCCGTATCGTCGCCGCATCCCTTGAGACCGCGCGCCGGGTCGCAGAAGTTCTCCGGCACTGCGATGAGCGCGACGCAGTTCTCCCCCAGAGGTAGCAGTCATGGCATCACTGACCGAGCGGAAGGCGTACCGCGAGAAGATCATGCAGGCGCTGTATGAGGCCACTGAAGGCAACCGCCTTCTGGGTGTCACCGGGGCCAAGCTGGCGCAGGATCTCGCGATCCCGGCAGAGGATCTGGCTGCCGCCTGCACGTATCTGGTGGGCGAGGACCTGATCACGGTCGACTGGGCCGCAGGCAATACGCCGGCCATGGTCACGCTGACGCACCAGGGCATTCGGCGCATGGAGGCTGAGGAAGAAGAGCACGGTTGACGCCTTGCTCAGGCGGCGTCCGACCCCCTCGGCTGCGAGCGGAGGCCCGGAGAACAACCCATCCGGCCGTTAGTGCCGCTCCTCCGCGGCGGGTACCGGTGAACCATGGCTGGCACCTTCACCACCCGCACCCTCACCATTGCAACCGGCGCCACGGAGACCATGCACGACCTGACGAACGCATGCTCCGCGTTTCTCCGGGAGGCCGCTCATGGGCGAAACGGACTGCTGAACGTCTTCACCCCCCACGCGACGTCCGGTCTGGCCGTGATCGAGACCGGCGCGGGCAGTGACGATGATCTGTTGGCAGCCCTGCGCGGCATTCTTCCCGCGGACGACCGCTGGGGGGACCGCCACGGTGGTCCAGGCCGCGGCAGCGGCCACGTGCTCCCGGCTCTGGTGCCACCACACGCCACGTTGCCCGTGGTCGATGGCGAGCTGGAGCTGGGGACCTCGCAGTCCCTCGTACTGGTGAACACCGACCGTGACAGCCCCGAGCGCCAGGTCCGGCTCTCCTTCCTCGGCTGACCGGACGACCCACGCGGTCCTGCGGCTGACAACCCCCGTCGGCAGCCGATCTCGTACGAGAGCGTCCGGCTGCCCGCATGGAGGCGCTGCCTCTTCTCCATTCTTGGGCCGCCTGCTCCAAGGTCTCCTGTGCCGTTCGCCCCGTTGCTCCGGATCGGCTCGGCGAGCCTTACCAGGAGTAAGCTGGAACCACCGAGGGCAATTCGTACACCAGCCTCCATGCTCGTGTCGTTTTCGGCGATTCACGACACCGGGCCGGTGTGGTTGGCCCGGGGCAAGGTCCGCGTCATGACCACGACCATTCCGTATACGCCGGCGGTCGAAGACCGGACCTCTTCGCTGCCCCTGCGACTCATGCTGGCACCGGCCGGCACCGCACCAGCTCTGCTCGACGGTGCGTGGTGGCCCCGCTCCCGTGACCTCACGGCGGAACTTCCCGCACTGACGGCCGTCCTCGACGCGCTGTGGGGGCGGATCACCCGCGTCACGGTGAACCCCACCTTCTGGCCGGTCATCCCACGGAAGGTGCCCGTCGACGGGCATGTGGTGGGTGTCGGCTGGTTCACGGCCGAGCAAGACCCCCACAAGCTGCTGCTGCTCTCCTACAGCATCGGCCGCTGGGACCTGCTGGTCATCCCCCCGGAGACCAGCCCGGCCACCGCCGCCCGGCTCATGACGGAGGCCGCCGATCCGCTCGGCACCCTCACCGCGAGCGCCCTGATGAACGAAGCGGAGCAACGCCGGATCGCGGAGGAGACGGAACTGTCCCTCGTCTCGGTCTGGGACTCCGAAGGCGGCCATGGAGCAAGCCTGCCGACCTCTCGTTCCTCCGCCCGAGCAGTCATTGCTCAGGTACCAGACGCGACGGAAAGTATCTGAGCATCGTGGAAGCTTCGAGAGCGCGGCATCGATTCCCGTAACCCGCTTCGGAGGAAAGCCCCAGGCCAACAGCCTGGGGCTGATCTCTTATCCGGACTGTCTCCCACGGTGCGCCGTTCGCGCGCCGCAACATGCCAAACAGTGCCGCGTTGGCACATAGTGCTGGATGGGCGGCAGCGACGCACCCACGAAGGCCGGTAGCGACGCGCGCCCCGGTCAAACCGGACCCGGAAACCGACGCTCGTCTGGGCTGTGTCGACTACTTCGGGGGGCGTTTGCCAGTGTTCTCAGGAGGTGGTGGGGTGCCGGGCAGTTGATCAACATCGGATGCGCTCGCTCTCCCACACCCTGAAACAGGAGCGGGGCGGGAGCACCGGTGACGATGCGACCCTCTTCCTGATCGAGCGGCGCGGGGGTGCCGCCGACCACCTCGCCGTCCTGGAGTGAGCCGACAGCCGCACCACTATGCGGCGGAGCACCGAAAGACGGCCGGAGCCCGGCAGCGGTCGCCCCACGTGACCGCTGTGGTGCGCCGGCCGGCGGCCTCGTTCCCCGTGATCACCCGGATCGGCTCACTTCCCGGCCGGGGGTTCCGTGGTGGTGGTGTCCTCGGCGGCCGGGAGGTCCTGGAGGGCCTCCGCGGTGGTGGAGTTCCGCTCGACCTTCCAGTAACCATTGTTGATCGGATTGCCCGGCTTCCACCGGAAGATGTAGCCACGGTCGCCGTCGTAGTCGTAAGCCGGTGCGTAGAGGTAGCCCCCGTACCGCGTGTTGCTCATGCTGATCGTGTCGTTGTGGGCAAGGACGCCCTTGCCGCCCCGGGTGACGTCGACGTCGGCGTTCAGTGAGCCCGTGACCTTGAGCGAGCCGGTGACGCTTCCGTTGACCTGCATGTCCTTGCCGACGACGAGCTTGCTCGGCGTGTAGACCGTGACGTTGTGGTAGAAGACGGACTCGCCGGCGGTGCCCGTCTTGAAGGACTTGTTGACCTGGACGTCCCCGTCCGCCGTCAGCTTCCCGGTGATCTGGGCCGTGCCACCGGCCGAGACGTTTCCGTCGACGCGCAGTTCGCCCGTCGCGGTCAGCTTCTTGCCGTTGAGGACGGAGACGGGGTGGTTGAACTTCGTCTCGGACGTGCTGCCCGTCGTCAGGCTGCCGTCGGCCTGGAGGGCGCCGCTCACCGTCAGCTGGGCCAGCGTCTGGTCCGTGACGCACACGGTCAGGTGGTCCCAGCGCACCACGAAGCCGCCGTCCGGGGTGGGCGTGACCGTCTTCAGGGCGAACGCCGTGTCGCGCCGCACCGTGTTGGCCGGGACGTCGTACTTGCTGCCGCCCGCGATCGCGGCGTCGGTGACGCGCCGGTCGTCCATGTACAGCTCGTGGCTGTCGCCCCGTACGTGGTGCCACTCCAGGCGGACCGGCGCGTTCGCGGCGATGCGAGTGGCCGGCGGGCCGCCCTGGCTCTTGAGGGCGACGAGGGCGCGGCCGATACCCGGGGCCGGGTCGGCCCCACTGCGGAAGGGGAACTTCGCGACGTCCAGGGTCGTGGTGTGGGGCGTGTCGGGGATCGTCCCGTCCGTCGTCGCCCACTCCTCGATCTCGATCCTGGCGACGCCCGCCTTGTCGCTGACCATGATGCGGCGGAGCGTGAGGTACAGCCCGTCGACGGTGACCTCGCTCTCCCCGCCCTGCGGCGCGATGCTGAACCGCACCTTCGACGGTCCCGCCTCGCCCGCCGCCGGGAACACCGCGGTCTCCGCCGTCGGCACCGCGAGCAGGACGTCGGACTGTACGTCGACGACGGTCCAGCCCGAGTCGGGCTCGACGTAGGCGGAGATGCCCTCGCCCGTGAGTGCCAGGTCCTGGGCGAGGGTGCCGACGGGCAGCACGATGGCGATCTTGCTGCACCGTACGGGCGTGCTGCCGCTGTTGGAGATGACGAGGTCGATGTCGGCGTAGGAGTTCTCGTCCTCGTCGCCCGGCTTGACGTCCGGCGGGCTGGCGGTGAGCGGGTTGGGGACGGTCGTCAGGGCATAGGTGAGCAGGGGGCCCTGGTCCGCTCGGGGCGCGTCGGTCATCGGCGGTCTCCTTCGGTCTCGGCGGCGGGGGTGGGGCGGAGGGTGAGGCGTCCGGTGCGCAGGGCGGGGGCGGGGTGCGGGTGGTGGGCCTCGCCGTCGGCGGCATAGGTGTCGGCCTCGGTCCACCGGTCGCCGGTGGCGCTCTCCACCCAGGTCCAGGTGCCGTGCCGGTCGGAGGGGCGGGGCAGCAGGAGCGCGGACGGGTGCGCGGCGTGGCCGCCGTTGCCCGCGGGGTCCGGCTCGGGCGCGTACGGGGTGGCGGGCAGTGGGCCCAGCCGGAAGGACACCGGGAGCTCGGCGAGGGGAGGTTCGACGAGCCGGGCGGGCAGCCGTACCTCCGCTGTGGGAAGGATGTCGGTGGTGGCGTGCACGGTGCCGCGCGGGTCCGCGAGCAGGGTGAGGAAGGCCGCGTCGCGGTTCTCGGGGTCGCTGCCGGGCGGCCGGGCGGGCAGCGTGAGGGAGGATCCGGTGCCGATGGGGGCGAAGTAGTCGCGGGCCTCGTCGGGGAGTTCGGGGGTGTCGAGCACGGTGTGCAGCAGCCTGTAGTCGGTGGCGCGGTGGTCGCCGTGGAAGTAGCCGACGAGGCCGTCCGCGAGCTCGTTCCGCTCGCCGAGCCGGACCGGCCAGCGGTAGGAGGGGTAGCCGGGTGGGGTCCCCTCGCGCAGGTTCCGCCAGGCGGGGTCGGCGTACGGCGGGCCGTCCAGGTCGATGCCGAGGCGGACGCGCAGGAGCGCGAGCGGGCGGCCGAGCAGCACACTCGGGGTGTACGGCGGAGGGGCCTCGCCCAGGGGCGCGGTCGTGGACAGGGTGCGGTCGATGACCGTGAGGAGGGAACGCAGGGCGGCCGGGCCCCGGTCGGCGGCGGTCAGGGCCACCAGGAAGTCGTGCAGGTGCGGGTAGGCGTCGCGCAGTTCGCCGATCGTGCGGTAGCGGGAGTACGGCAGCGGGTGCCAGGTGGCCCGGGGGCGGCCGTCGGGCGGGAGCGTGGTGCGCAGCTCGCCGAGCGGGGCCCCGTCCGGGGCGTAGGCGTACAGCGCCCGGTCCAGGTAGCCGGGGACGAGCCAGGCCGCGACGGCCGTGGTGTCCGGGTCGCTCGACGTGGTGAGCGGGTTGAGGTCGTCGCGGGCGTCGAGCAGGGTGAACCCGGCGCGGGCCGGCTGGACCAGGCGCGGGGTGAGCTGGGTGAAGCGGTACCAGGTGGGCGGGTTGATGGTGTGGTGGCCCTGGGCGGGGTCGGCAGGGCTCCTGAGCGAGGGGGTGAGCTCGGCGGGGAGCTCGGGGGCGAAGCGGCGGGCGGGGACGCCGACGCCGATGACGTCGCCGGGTTCGTTGCCGGCCGCGAACAGCAGGGCGCGCGGGTCCGGGAAGATCGCCGGCAGGGTGTGCCCGAAGCGGTCGATCACGGCAAGCCGCTCGAAGGCGAACTGTCCGGCGCGCAGCGGCTGGTAGAGGGAGGCGTTCCAGCCGGTGAAGGGACGCGGCCGGGCGCCGGGGTCGGGCGGCAGGGTGCGGGCGGCCGCCTCGGTGAGCGCGGTGCGCAGGTCGGGCGAGAGCCGGGAGTGCGGGTTGAGGGAGGCCGGGGTGTGGCCGCGCGCCGTGAGCTGCTCGGTGAAGCCGACGAGCGGCTGCGCGAACAGGTCGGCGTCGTCGGCCTGCCGGGCCAGGGAGCGCAGGGCACCGGCGGCCGGCCCCGGGTGGGTCCGGGCGTACTGGCGCAGCGCGGCGGCCGTGGTCTTCCCGGGGGTGGGGGTGAGGAACTGGCGGCCGCGCAGGCTGACGGGGACAGGGTGGGCGCCGGTGCCGAGCCAGCGGTAGGAAGTCCCGTCGAAGCTCCAGTTGGCACGCCCGGCGCCCGCACCGCCCGGGTCGCCCTGCCACTCGATGGGGAAGTAGTCGACCTTCCACTCGAAGAACAGCGGCGACCAGGGCTGGCGCCAGGGGGCGGTGTACGTGCCCGGGGTGCCGACCGCGTTCTCCTCCGGCGCGCGCATGGCCTCGGTGAGCGCCGTGACATCGCCCGCGTAGCCGGCGGCGCGGGCGAGGGCGCGTGCGTTGGAGGGGGCGAGGTGGAGCAGCTCCCGCAGCAGGGAGGCCAGCACCCCGGCCAGGCCGTCGGGGGCGGGCAGGTGGGGTGGCGCGGGGGTGTTCGCCTGGCTCGCGGAGACCGTGGTCCCGGCGGCCCGTACGCCGGTGACGAGCGCGGCCGGCCAGCGGCAGGCGAGCGGCGGGGCCTCGTCCTCCTCCGCGTCGTCGTACGTGGCCTCGGGCACCGTGTAGAGGTCGGCCGTTGCGGGCTGCTCGGGGTCGGGCGGGAGGGGCCGGTCCTTGGTGCCGCGGATCACGACGACGGGGTCGTTGGGGAGCTGGAAGCCGGGCAGGACGTCCCGTTTGAGGACGACCTGGTCGGCAGGCAGCCCGTGGGCGTCCTGGTAGGCGCGGATGGCGTCATTGAGGTCGTCGGGGGATTCGGCCCAGGGGATCGCGGCGCGTAGCGTCGCGACGGTGTCGCGCGCGGCCTTGGCCTCCTCGGTCGCGGTCCTCACCAGCGCGTCGAGCCGTTCGCGGTAGGCGCCGGCCGGCTCGCCCGGGGCCTCGGGGACCTTGGGCAGGTTGGCGGCCCACCACAGGTCGTAGAGCCTGCGCTGCGCGCCGATCAGGTCCTGGACCGCGGCGTCGTGGGCGGCCTGGGCGGTGTTGAGCCGGGCCAGGACCTCGGCGTACGCGGTCCGGGCGGCACGGGGCCGGCGGCGTGCGCCCTCGGCGGGGGCATCCGGTGGGACGTCCTCCAGGACCCAGGTGTAGCCCGCGTGGGTGGGGGTGAACCAGGAGGCGTGGACGGCGCGTTCGGCCCGGAACTGCCCGTCGGGTTCGTCGAGCAGGTCGAGTACGCCGGAGTGGACGGCCGAGAGCAGCGCGGCGAGCTCGGGCGGGGCGCCGGCCCGGCGGCCCGCGTGCTCCGTGATCGCCTTGGTGGCGTGCTCGGTGTTGTTGCCGACGCCGATGGTGACGTAGTCGGGCCGGTCGGAGGCGGGCATCGGGCTGCCCTGGCGCTGCCAGGCGATGTCGAGGACCGTGCCGTGGCAGACGGTACGGGCGCTGTCCGGGGCCGTGCCGTCGGCGGTCCAGCGCAGGGCGGCCATGCGGGCCGCGAGGTCGCCGGCCAGCGGGTCGGCCGCGGGGTCGCCGTACCAGCCGGCGACGAGGTAGTTCAGCTGCCACGCGGTCCGCGGGTCGAGGTCGTCGGTGCGGTCGTGCACGGAGAACACATCGGTGTTGTACGGCTGGTAGGCCGCGAACGTGGGCAGGCCGGGGCCGACGGCGGTGAGGAACAGCCCGCCGGGGGTGCCCGGTTCGCTCCATTCGCCCGTGGCCAGATCGACGCGGCGCCCGATGCGGGTGAGGCGCCCGTCGCGGTCCATGTAGGGGCTGGTGCCGAGGGCCGGGTCGAGGTGGTCGCTCTCGACGATCCAGCCGGTGTCGGTGCGCTCCCCGGACGCCGTGGCGACGGCCTGGCGGACGACCAGCCACCGGTTGGGGACGAGCGGGAAGACGGGGACGCCGTCGCCGTCGGTGTCGGTGCCGTGCGTGAGGGCCTCGGGCAACTGCCAGTGCAGGTAGATGCCTTCGCGCGCGGGGTCGGAGTTGAAGGCGGTGTCCGTGTTGGAGAACGCGGGTGGTTCGGGTGACAGGTTGAGCCGGGTGAGGGCGTAGTTGGCCTGCCACCGCTGGAAGACCTCCGCTAGGCGGACCCGTTCGTTGACGGCCAGGGCCTCGATCTGCATGGGGACGACGAGCGGCTGCTGTGCGGCGGCCGCTCCGGGGGTATCCGTCACTGCGCCTTCCTGCCCTTTCTGTGGACGGTGTGCGGTCATCGGGCCGGCTCGCGGGTGATGAGCTGGCGGAGGGGCGCGTTGACGAGCTGCGTGGCGAGCCCGGCGGGGCCGAAATCCGCGGCGGCCTGCTGGCCGAGGGCGGTCAGCCGGGCGCCGAGCGCGCGCAGCAGGCCCGTGCCGGCGGTGGGGCGCAGGTCGAGGACGGCGGGGCGGCCTGCCGGGTCGGGGCGCAGGTGAGCGTCGAGCCCGTCGGGGCCCGGGGGGTTCGGGAACGCCTCGTTGGTGATCTCTCGGGCGACGGGGGCGTCGACCCTCCGGAGATTGATCGTCCGGCGGCCTTCCAGGTCGGTGTCGATGCCGAAGGAGAGTCCCTCCGGCGGCTCGGCCAGCTCGATCTCGTCGGGCACGTCAGCGAAGAGCACGAGGAGCACGTCGGGGCCGAGAGCGTCCTGGCGCAGCACGGCGATGGGCTTCCGGGTGTCGCCGTGGCCCCGGTAGGGGCGGACGAGCAGGCCGGGGCACTCCCGGACGAGCGCGGAGCGGATGAGGACGCCCGCTCCGGGGGTGACGGCTTCGTCGCCGCGCGCCCAGGGCGCGGCGATACGGGCGACGGCGGCGTCGAGTTCGCCGGTGATGGCGATGCCGGCGGCGCCGGAGACGAGGGCGGTGAGCCAGCCGGGGTCGACGTAGAACACCCGCAGGGACTCGGCGGGCAGGGCGCTCTCGTCGGGGACGAGGGCGGGGAAGGGGATGTGGTGCAGCAGACGCAGCTTCCGGAGCCAGGCGGTGACGGGTTCGGCGTCGTCGGCGAGATGGGCGGCGAGGGCAGTGCGCAGCGCGGTGGGCGGGTCGGCGAGGAGGGCGGCGGTGCGGGCGGCCCGGCCCGCGCCGCGGTGTCCCGCCGCGGGGGCATGCAGGGCGGGGTCCGGGGGCGGGGGGACGGGCCGGGCGACGGCGGGGTGGGTGGCCGCGCGCAGGAGGCGGGCGGCGGTGCCGTCGGCCGCGAGCTCCTCCAGCAGGCCGCCGAAGGGGCGCGGGCCCATGGCCCGGGCGTGGAAGGCGGCGTCGCGCGACGAGGCCTGTGTGCCGAGGCCGGGCGCGGTGAGGCGCTGGGCCATGGCTGCCGCGCGGGCGCGGGCCTTGGCGTGCCAGGCGGACAGGGTCGCGGCGAAGTCGGCGTCGGCGAGCGCGAGGGCCCGGCCGAGCGTCCAGGCCGCGCCCCAGCCCGCGTCGAAGAGGCCCCAGGCCCGCTCGTAGACCATGAGCTGGGCGGCGCTGGTCCAGCCGGGCTCCGGGGTGTCGGGGAGCTTCTGGGCGGGTTCGGCGGTGAACGGCCCCCGGTACCAGGCGTAGGTGTCCTCGCCGGTCTCCAGCCGGTAGGGCAGCGGCACCCGGCCGGACTCCAGGTGGGCGAGGGCGCTCGCGCGTGCCTCGGAGCCGTCGCCGGCCGGGGGCGGGGGCAGGCGCAGCAGCAGGTCGCGCTCCTGGCCGGTGGAGTCGAAGAGGAAGTGGCGCACCCGGCCGGCGAATCCGCCGCCGGGGGCGGGGTCGCTGGTGAAGGACCAGCTGTGCAGCGCGGCCAGCCGGACGGTGACCTCGTGGGTGAGCCGGCCCGCGTCGGCGTCGGCGAGGATCGACCGGCAGCCCTCCAGGGCGACGAGGTGCGCGGCGTACCGCGCCTGGACGGTCCGGTCGGGCAGCCGGGAGGAGACGACGACGGCGTAGGCGCCCTCGGCGAGTTGTTCACCGCGCAGGCCGGTGTCGGTGGTGACGTCGCGGACGTGCAGGAGGTGCCGGAGCTCCTCGGTGCGGGGCACGACGGTGGCGAAGACGTCGCCGGGGATGTCGACGGTGCGGCACGGCGCGGTGGGGTCGCCCTCGATCTGGGAGGGGGCGATGCGGGGGTGTCGTACGCCCTCGGCATCGGTGAGCAGTTCCTCGGCGGTCCGGGTCACGGTCACGGCGTCGGCCCGGGGGTCGGCGGGGAGCTCGCCCTCGGCGAACACCAGCAGGGCGAGCCAGGGTTCGGCCGGCGCGGCGTCTGCGCGGCCGGGTTCGTCCAGGCGCCGCATCCAGGGCAGCAGCGGGTTGGCCAGGGTCAGGTGGGCGAGGGTCGTGGAGTGGTCGGCGTGGGTGCCGGGGGCGGGGTTGACGGCGTGCACCTGGTCGTCGGCGAGCGCGAACTGCGGGGCGCGTACCTCGAAGGTCTCCTCGACGGGCGCGAGGTAGCCGCCGGTGTCCACGCCGGGCAGGGTCTGCTCGGCACGGACGCGGTACAGCCCGGCGTCGATGGCCGGTTCGCGGTTGTCGCGGAAGTGCAGGACGAAGCCGGGGTCGGTGACCGGCACGGGGGCGTCGAGCTGGTCCGTCATCGTGCGGCCCCTTCCGAGGCGGTGGCGGAGAAGGTGGTGAACAGCGCGGCGGAGGCGACGGTGCCGGGCGGCAGCTGCCAGCGCCCGGTGACGGCCGGCCCGTCGGCGCCGAGGTCGACGACGGCGACGGTCGCGTCGTCGCAGGCGATGAAGGCCCGGCCGGCGTCGGGGGTGAAGGTGAGGGACAGCGGCGCGGCGCCGAGCGGGAGTTCGGCCAGCAGCTCGCCGCCGGCCACGACGGACACGGCGGCCGCGTGCCGCACCCAGGCCCGGTCGCGGGGGTCCAGCGTGAGGGCGACCGGTGCGGCGCCCACGGCGACCTCGGACTCCTTGACCGTGACGGGCGGGGAGGAGTGCGGCTGCTCGTAGAGGGTGACGACGTGGCCGGTGTCGCCCGTCCTGCGGAGGACGACGGCCCGCCGGGCCGAGCTGGTCAGCATCGCCAGCGCCGTGCCGGGGACGGTGAAGTCGTACGGCCTGTACGTGGCGCCGCTGGTCGGCACCGGCATCACCTGCACCTGGCCGTTGCTGCCCGCGGCGGCCCCGTAGACGTACACCCGGCCCGTCTCCCCCGGAGTGACGAACGTGGGTGTGGCGGGCCCGTAGACCTTGCCCCGGAGTTCACCGGCCGAGGTGTCGTAGGTGACGGTGCTGCTGGCGTCGTTGGCGTTGGCGTACAGGCGCCCCGCCTCGACGTCGACGGCGATGCCGCCGAAGTTGCGTACGTCCTGGTGGTCGACGCGCGTGTGCACCGGCGGGGTGCCCCCGGTGAGGTCGACGGAGGCGGCCGCCCAGGGCGCCGGGCAGGCGACGACCGCGCGGGTGGCGTCGCGCCTGACCGCGAGGACGGTGGGCCGGCCGCCGAGGGTGAGGCCGGCGCGCGGCGGCCTGGCCCGCTGGGCGACGGTGTCGATGACGGCGATCTCCTGCCCGTCGGGCCCGATCGCGTAAAGGCTCGCGCCGTCCACGGAGGTGACGGCGAGGTACGGGCCGGGCCGGCCGACCGGGACCCGGCCGATGACGGCCGCGGTGAGCGGGTCGACGGTGAGGATCTGCCCGGTGGTGTCGTCGAGGACGAGCAGGACGGGGTCGGGGTGCGGCGGCGCCGGGTCCTGGGTGAGCAGCAGCGGGTCGGCGTCGAGGCCGAGGGTGCGGGCCCCGTCGGCGTACGCGCTCACGGTGCCGTTGGGGAGCGGGCTGCCGGGCAGCAGACCGGCAAGGGCGCTGTGCATCCGGGTGCGGGCGGTGCCGGCCGAGAGCGTGGCGAACTCGTCGGCGAGGACGCCGACACCCGCCCCGTCCGGCTCGGCCAGGTGCACCGGGGAGCCGCCCGGCACGGCGTCGGGGTCGAGGGGCAAGGGGGCGTCGGGGGTGAGCTTCTCCTGGGCGAGGTCGCGTTCGGCGATGGGGCCGAGGTCCTGGCCGACGGTCTTGGGGCCCGGCACGGTGACGCGCAGCCCGGTGATGTGGTCGAGCAGGGGGTCCTGGCCGAGCGTTTTGTCCTGGGGGACGTCCGGGTCGCCCCAGAGGGCGAACGGCACGTTCCCGCGCTGGGTCTCGACGCGCCAGAGCTCCTCGCCGGGGACGGCGCGCCAGTTCGCGGTCTGTCCGCGGCGGGTGTC
Source organism: Streptomyces sp. G7(2002) (assembly GCF_028870195.1). Classification (NCBI taxonomy): domain Bacteria; kingdom Bacillati; phylum Actinomycetota; class Actinomycetes; order Kitasatosporales; family Streptomycetaceae; genus Streptomyces; species Streptomyces sp. G7(2002). The sequence continues at coordinate 123,957 of NZ_CP102609.1, read as the reverse complement.
GCTGAACGCGACGGTGACGTGCAGGAGGCCGTCGATGTCCTTCTTGCCCATGGGGCGGATGTCGACGGTGCCCTCGCCTTCTCCGACCGGATCACGCTGGTTGAACTGCGCCCGCGCGGTGGGCACCACACTGGAGACGGCGAAGGAGAAGCCCGAGGGGTCGGCGAGCCAGGGTTCCGTACCGGCCTCGACACGTGCGGCCCGCAGCTCGGGGTCGGCGTCGGAGTCGGTCAGCAGGCCGGTGAGGGGGTGGGCGGTGAGCGGCTTCGCGGGCGGCAGGAGCTGGGTGCGGAACTCGTTCCAGTCCAGGTGCGCCGGGCCGGTCAGGGAGGCGCCGAACCGCACGGTGACGGTGATGAAGACGAACTTCGCGGTGACCGTGCCGCCGGTGGGCGGGCCCCAGAGGTCGAGCGAGGCGCCCAGTTCGCCGCGGACCGTGAACAGCAGCCTGACCTTGGCGCCGACACGCACCGAGATCCCTGCCCGGAAGTGCAGGGGCGCCCACTGGATGAGGATGTCGGCCTTGGCGGTCAGCCACGCCTCGACGATGCCCGCGCTGTAGCGCACGTCGAGCAGGCCGCCGGCCATGACGGCGTTGGGGGTGAGGGCGAAGTAGGCGGCGCCGGTGAGGGAGACGGCGGAGCCGACGGACCAGGTGAAGCCGAGACGCGGGACGACCGGGAAGTGGCGGGGCACCGGATAGCTCGGGTGGTAGCCGCCGACGGTGAGGACGAAGTCGCCGGCGTGGTCGCTCGGGGCGAACCACGAGGAGAAGGCGAAGCCGCCGGTCAGGACGCACGACGGATCGATGACGTAGGAGTCGACGAGCTGGGCGGAGGCGGTGAGTTCGCCGCGCGCCGACTGGAAGACGACCCGCAGGTCGACGCCGATACGGGCGTACGCCGTGCCCTTCTTGGGGAAGCTCGCCACGGCGTGCCCGAGGAGGGCGACGGTCAGGTCGTGGCCCGCTTCCAGGAGGAGCAGCACGCGGGCGCGGAGGAACTCGAAGGAGGTGAAGTCCAGGCCGCCGGCCAGCCAGATCTGCCCCTCGCGGGCCGTGACCCAGGGCGGTGACCCGTCGGTGAGCCGGGCGAGCGCCTGCATCGGGTCGTCGGGCAGGTCGCCGTCGAGCCCGGCCACGAAGGGGAAGGTGCTGACCTCGTCCTGGCGGGGGACGCGTACCGAGCTGTTGTAGCCGAAGCCCAGCGCCACGCCGGTCACCCGGAACGGGGGCGGGCCGCCGAACGCGGCGGTGGCCCGTCCGAAGACGAACATCGATGTCGTGCCGCCCGTCCTGCGCTGGTAGGCGCCGACCGCGGTGACGCCGAAGGTCGGCATCTCGATGGCGAGCTGGCCCTGCACCATCAGGTCGTAGCCCGGCTGCCGGCGGGTGATCAGCCCCCCGCCGACGCGCAGCGGCGGCCGCTCGAAGGAGACCAGCAGCCCGTCGAGCCGGGGCTCCGGCAGCAGGGGGTCGCCGTCGAGGTCGAAGCCGAGGCCGAGTCCCTGCACGGCGATGTCGAGTCCGGCGGCGCCCAGGGAGCCGTCGAACATGAACCACAGCAGGCCGCGCTCGTAGGCGAGCCCGATGCGCTGGATCTGTACGGGCCCGAAGGCACGGCCCACGTCCACCCACAGACCGCCTCGGTCGGCGGCCGGTGCGGCGGAGCTCTCGGCGGGCAGGCCGCCGTCCGTGCCGGCGGCGGGGAGCGCGTGGGCGGGCGGTGTCGTCGGCGACGTCGGGGCGGACATGCCCACGGACAGCTCCAGGATCGCCGGACCCAGGCGCAGATCGGCACGGGCGGCGGGCCCCGCCTTGAGTCCGACGGCGGGCAGCGGGCCGACCGCGGCCGTGGTGAGGAGACGGTTGACCGTGGCCGTGATCGTGGCGTCGAAGTCGCCGGAGCTGTAGACGACTTGCAGGTTCTCGATGCCCAGGTCGCCTGCCGGGGGCAGGTACTCGCCGACGAGCGGCAGGGCGGAGAGGTCGAGCCGGGCGGAGAGATCGAGCCCGACGCAGAAGCGGGGGGCTCCGCCCGGGGGTTTCACGCGGGCGAACTTGGCGCTGTCGAGGGCAATGCTCAGATCGGCGGGAATGCCGTCGGCTGCCTCCGGGAAGAGGGCGGCGATCCAGTCGCGCAGGGAGACGCGCAGCGAGTCGTCGCCGGCAGCCCGGTACGTGGCGACGAAGACGTCCGTGCCGCCCCCGGCGGTGTCGAAGAGAAGATCGAAGCGGAAGCCGTCGACGTCGAGGGTGCCTCCGTAGCGCACACCGGTGGAATCCCGGGTGACGGCCGCGCCGAGGGACGCGGTGAGGCCGTCCGCGATCGTGAGATCGCCCTGGCAGACGAACTCGGTCCGCACGGTGCCGGTGGTGTGGGAGACCCAGAGGCTGGTGAGTGCGAGGCTCTCGACGGGGCCCGGCACGTCGGTGAGGCCGAGCGCGGACACGACGTCCCGGATGCCGAAGGACGTGCCCGCGGTGAGCCCGCCGTAGAAGGACCAGCCCTGACCACCGCCCACTTGGGCGGCGGAGACATCGATGCTGATGGCCTGGCCGAGCGACACGGTCCCGCCGAACCGGGCCACGAAATTCTCGTCACGGCTGTAGGACAGGTCCAGGGACAGGCCGCGCAGCGTCAGCCCGGGAGCGATGTCCCAGGTGCCGGTGAGCTTCGTCCGGACGAGGTAGGCGTCCCCGAGGTCGGCCGCGAAGCTGAGCTCGGCGCTGCCGAGCCCGTCCGGCACCTCGGCCACGGGCATGCCGAAGGAGGTGAGCAGCTCCCGGACGTCGACGGCTTCGCCGCCGCGCAGCCGGCCGGTGACGCGCAGGTCGGGGAACCACAGGGAGATGTCGAGGCCGAGGGCGGTGGCTCCGCCGGGTGCCTTGAGGTCGAGTGCGGCGACGACGGCCATGGACGTCGCGCTGTACGCCCCGTCCTTCCGGTCGAGCCGGTAGTCGAACCCGGCGACGTGGTCGGGCGAGAACGCGAATTCCTGGAGGCCGGCCGCGGTGGCTGCCCAGACGGCGTCGCCGGCGAAGGAGCGGCCGAGGGTTTCGAGGGCGCCGGCGAAGGCGCCGGGCTGGACGGGCCGTACGGCGGCGGCGAGGCGGCCGGGCCCGTCGGCGGTGACCGTGGCGGTCACGTCGGTCTTGTCGTGGACGGCGTCGAGGAGGAGCGTCGTCGCGCCCTCGGCGGTGACGGTCACCCTCACGCCGGTCACGACGAGGGTCATGGCGGTGCCGGCGGCGGGCCACTCCTGGGAGGCGCAGACCAGGGGGAGGGTGAGCCGGGTGCCCTCGGGGTCGATCTCGGGGGGACCGGAGCCCGCGGCGCCCTGGAGGGTGCCGTGCGGGAAGGCGGTGAGCACGTCCCGTAGGGAGTCGGGTAATTGGGCATCGACGGAGGTCAGGGTGGGTGGGGAGCCCAGGGTGAGGATGTGGGCGCGCAACGCTTCCAGGTCGACGGGGGGCTGGCCGCCGGTCTGCGGTGCGTTCATGCCGGTCTCCGCTCTGTCGGCAGGGAAGGGTCGGTCATTCACCGGCTTCAGGGCGCCATTTGGCGCCGCCGCCGATCATCGCTTCGGCCTCGACCTGGACGACGGTCTTGCCGAGGAGGGTGAGGGCGTCGGTCCCGCCGTTCGACTTCTTTGTCAGCTTCGCCCACTTCAGGATGGCGTCCCGGAAAGGCGGAGTGGTGTAATCCGTGTACTGCCCGGGGGAGTAGTGCAGCTTGACGGTGACGGTGGACTCCTGACCCAGCCCCGCCGCCCACTTCTGCGTGAAGGACTTGGCGAACAGGCCGAACCTGGCCATCTCCGCCGTCATCCGGGCGATCACATGCAGCCCGGCCTCGGCCCCCGCGGTGTCGTCACGCCGCCCGGCTACCACGTCCCCGAGGTAGGTGTGGAGCTTGCTCAGCCGCCCTTCCATCGTGCTCCGCGACAGCGTTTCCTTGTCCGCTCCTTGTCCGTACTCGGCCTTCACGAAGTCCGACCCCTTCCTCAGGGTCATCCCGGTGGGGATCAGCTGCCTCCGGCCTGCCTCGTCGAGAGCCCTCTCCTTGTCGTCCCAGGCACCCATGAAGTCCGTGCCGCCGTCGTGCGTCCAGCCGCGCAGGTAGAGGTTTCGCTTCAGGAAGTAGAGCTGGACCGTCCTGGTCGCGTCCAACCGGACATCGACCATGAAGAAGCGCGCGTCTCCGGTCTGCCCCGGCGTGAACGTCGCGTACCGCTGGCGGAGGAACACCAGCATTTCGCTGACCCGTTTCGCCCCCGCGGCACTCGCCGGGCTGAAGTCCAGGGCATTCCCCAGTACGTCGTCATGCTCCAGGGCCATAGAAAAACCCCTCCCACCCCAGGCGCGGCCGATACGCAGATCGCTTATCAAGTCAGATCAGGGGTATGCCCGACAAGTATGCGTCTGGGGCTGATAACACCTTTCGGACATGGGTGAATCCCGAACCACATCGAAGAGCGACCCACCGCCCACCTGGTCGAGATCGCACGGCAGGGCGTCGGCATCCTCGGCCCCCCACCCCGGCCGCCACGCGCCTCGAATACATCGCCCGCTTCACCGACTTCGGCTCCAAGAGCATCGCCCGCCCCGCCGAGCAAGCCCGCGACATCCTCCACACGAAACCCGCAACGACCCCGGACGGCACCGCCGCGCCACGCCCAGATCGCGCATAGCCGGCCGTCTGGAGGAGATTTCGCGCGGCATCGCAGCTGGTGAGTCCGCTCGACGTAGGGTCGGGCGCCTGGGCAGGCCGCTGTCGACCATCTCGCGCGGGATCGCTCGCAACGACGGCGGCCATGAAACTACCGGGCCTCCGTCGCAGCCAAGAGACAGAGACATGCCCGCGGGCTCGGCGGCGCCCCAAGGCCGCCAAGCCCGCCCAACTCCCCCTACTGCTGACGGGCCGGATTACGTGCGCGAAGAGATGCGCCGTCAGGTTCCCTACGGGCCGGGGCAGTTCAGGTGCGATGACCGCCAGGGCGAGACATCCACTCCGGCCCACCGGCCTGGAGATGTCCGGAAGCCGCAGTTTCGCGCGCGTGTTCCTCGCTGTCCGAAGTCGCAGGGAAGCGGGTTCCAAAGGCTGACCGTCAGGTCATGGCATGGGTCGTTGTGCGGTGACCGTGAAGTAGTCGAGGGTGCCTTCACGGTAGGCCCGCAGGAAGTTGCGAGGCCAGGTGCCGGGCTCCCACATGCGCGCCAGCCAGCGGTCCCAGCCAGGCCATACCGACGCCCCGATCGGGGTGGCACGCACCCCGGTCAGGCCGGCCCGTTCGAGGCTGCCGGTGAGCTGCGGGACGGTGTGTGCGACGTCCAGGCCGGTGCTGTATGTGTCGAGCAGTTCGGCCAGCCGCTCGGGTCGGGCCGGGTCGGCGTCGGGGACGAAGAAGCTGGCGATGACGGCACGGCCGCCGGGCCGCAGCACGCGTTGGGCCTCCCGGGCGAACGCGTCGAGGTCGCGGAAGTGCTGGGCGGCTTCCACGCTGTACAGGCAGTCGAACTCTCCCTCCGCGAACGGCATGCTTTCGGCTGCTCCGTGTGCGAAGCGCAGCTGTTCGGGGCGGCGGGCCAACAGATCGGCGTTGGCCTGTTCAGCCCGCTTGAGCTGCTGTGGATGGATGTCCATGCCGGTGACGTGCCCGAAGCCGTACTCCTTGAGCGCAACTGCGCAGCCGACCCCCAGGCCCGACCCGACCTCCAGGGCTCGCGGCTCCTGTGCAGCCGCCAAAGTGGCGAGCACGTGGCGGTACATGGCCTGTTGGCTGCTGATCCGGTCGTGTTCGGTCAGCGGCTGGTCGAGGTCGATGTCCTGCCAGTAGCCGAAGTTGATGAACCCCCCGCCGAACAGGGACATCGAGCTGAGATCGGCCGGACCATACGCTTCCTGCACTGCGGGCGGGATGGGGTATGGGGTCGCCCCGGGCCGCTGCGTCATCTGCACCTCCGCGATGTAGAGCGCGCCGCCACCGTGGCGACCGCACACCCAGTACTACCCATCGGCAGCACGACCAGCGTCAGAGTGTCTGCCCTCGATCCGGTGGTGTGGGGCACCGCGACGTCGATGACCGCCGAGGCACACCCGCTGCCGCGCTGTTCACGGGGTGGAAGCCCGGCGAGGGGCTGGCCGCGCCGAGCGGGAAGGCCACCGCCGCACTGGTCACCCACCTGCACTGGGAACACACCGACGCGTCCGCGCTAGCGGACGCGCTGACGCCGGGGGCACCGGTGCTGCGACCGGCGCCCGGTCACGGCGACGACGTGGACAATGTGACGACGCTGCCGGCCGAGCGCGAGCTCGCCCTCCACCGGCTGGCTGCCGAGGTCGTGGATGCCTGGTCCACCCGCGAGGTCGGGCCGTTCCGCGTCACCGCGGTCCCTTCCGTCGACGGGCTGGGTGACCCGCAGCTGAACTGGCTGGTGCAGGCCGACGGGCAGCGGGTCTTCCACGGCGGCGACACGATGTTCCACGGCTACTGGTGGCTCATCGCGCGCCGGTTCAGCCCGTTCGACGCGGTGTTCCTGCCCGCCAACGGCGCGGTGGTCGACGCCGCACCTGCAGCCGCCGAGCCCGCTGCCCGCCGCGATGGCCCCGATACAGGCCGCCGCGGCCGCGGAGATCCTCGACGCCCGGTACGCAGTGCCGATGCACTACGAGGCAGAGCAGCCGGACAAGCTCGCGGGCTACGTCGAGGTCTTGGACCCGGAGAATGAGTTCCGCACGCACGCCGGACGGCGCGCACACGTGCTGGCCGTCGGGGAATGGCTGGACCTGGCCATATGACCGGAAACTCCGAGGGCATGGTCGGCGGGCTCGCCGGCCGGGGTCCCTTTTGACGGGCCGGCGGCGTGCTGATGGGCACGGACGATCGTGGAATCGACCGCGACAACCCAGCCGAGGTCGCCTTCGGCTTCGGCCTGGGGCAGGAGCGCGGTGAACATCCGTTGCCATGTGCCGTCGGCCGCCCACTTCCGCAGCGAGTTGTGGGCTGCCTTCCACGAGCCGAACTCCGCAGGCAGATCCATCCAGGGCGAGCCGGTGCGGTACTTCCAGGCGATGGCGTCGATCGCCTGTCGGTGTCCCGCCACCTGCCACCCCGCTTCGGGGCCCCGGTCTGGCAACAGCGGCTCGATCCGGGCCCATTGGGCATCAGCCAGCGACACCATCGGACCAATGATCAGATGGTCCGGAGGAAACGGCCTGAGCTGTGCCGCATCTCGCCTTCGCGGAGCCCGGAACCCGTATCGGCTTGGCGGGCACGGCGGAATTGGCGGAAGCGGTGCGGGACCGAGGCGGCGACGGGTCGGTGGAGCGCGTGGTCGCTCGTATCCGTGCGGATCTGACTTCGGACCACAGTCTGCCGGGCAGGCACAGAGATCGTGCCCGCCCGGCAGACTGCCTGCTGATCACCCACCAGCCAGACACCGGGCCCGCACGCCCGGACCTCCATCGCGCACCAAGTCGTTGTCCACACGGCGTAAGTGCCGAGCCGCAGCATTGTTACGTTCTCATCATGCGGCCATGGAGCGGCCACTAATTCGGCCCCCGACATTGTCCGCATGACGCAGAAGACAGGCTCCCGTTCCCGTGCCGTACGCCTCGCGCTGCTGCTGGCCGTATCCGCCCTTGCCCTGACCACGGCCTGCGGGGGCGCCGCCGAGTCGTCCGACGGAGGGGTCGCTTCCGTCAGCAACGCGCCCTCCACCGACCAGACCAAGGACGGCGCCGACGCGTCCAAGGGCGGTGCGTCCAAGGGCAAGAGTGCGTTCTACGACGCACAGATGAAGTATGTCCAGTGCATGCGTACGGAAGTCGATAAGGACTTCCCCGATCCCAAGCTGAGCGGCCACCTCGACTGGACAATGATCGAGGAACTTCGGATCTCGATGGGCACCGAGAACGCCACCAAGGGCACCCGGCCGCGTCAGGCTTGCGGGGCCGAGATGCGGAAGGCCGCGAGTCTGGAGCCGCCCCGCGACACGCAGAAGGACTACGAGTCGATGCTCGCGCACGCCAAGTGCATGCGAGCCAAGGGCGTCTCGAAGTTCACCAACCCGCAGCTGCAGGACGGCAACGTCATCCCCGGCGGTGACCCGAACCCCACCTCGCCCGAGGTCTCGTCGGACTCGTCCACCTACAAGCAGGCCCGCCAGGCCTGCAACGACAAGCTCCTCGACGGCCTGGACGGCAGGCAGTGAGCACGATCCGGGCGGTCGTGCCGACGCGGTGGTCGCCACCGCGGATGTGGCGGCAGACCTCGAAGCCGTCGATGCTGGGCAGCATCAGGTCGACCACCGCGATCTCAGGAAAAGGGGCTCCGCCTCCCGGGGCTCGGACGCTGTCGGGGCGGTCTGACCAGCAGGATCCATCTGGCTGGTCATGGTCACCCGCGCCGACCTGCACGATTCCGCAGCCGCCAACGAAGTCCCCTTCCGCCTCCGCCTGATGCCCCCCGAGATCACGATCGTGTGGGCCGACTCCGCCTCCGCCGGCAAGCTCGTCGACTGGGCAAACCAGCACCTCAACCTCACGATCAAGCCGGTCAGCCGTCCCAAGGACACCTCCGGCTTCGTCATGCGGCCCCGCCGCTGGATCGTCGAACGGAGCCTTGCGTGGATGATGCACGCCCGCCGTCACGCGAGGGACTACGAACGGCTCATCCAACACTCCGAGACGCTGATCACCTGGGCGGCCATCACCCTCATGATCAGGCGCCTGGCCCGGAAGGCACCACCCCAGCTGGCCGAGGAAACGAGCGCCGGCCGGCACCTGACGGCGCTTCGCTTCTTCTACTCGGTGCCTGACCCGAAGACCGGCAGCCCAGAAGGCCGCCGGACGACAGTGAAATACCGGCTGGTCGAACCTACGAGGGGAGGTGGCCTGTGAAGGCCGTTTGGAAGTACGTGTTCTTGGTGAAGTGCTCGAGATAGCGGGGGTCACTCACTTCGAGGGTGAAGTCGGCGGACGTCCCCTCGTCTTCGTCAAGGTCGGTGGAGTTGTCCTCGCGGATCTCCCAGGAGACGATGATCTCTTCGGCGCGGCGTGCAAAGTCGTCCGACCGCGGAGCGAGGCATATGTAGTGGGTGCCGTCCGAGAAGCCCCGCCCGCCATGGGGGTCGAGCTGGCCTTGGTAAAACTCCTTCGCCTTGACGCGAGGTATGCGCACCTGGGTGGAGCCCTCCTCCAACAGGTAGCCCTCCTCGTCAACACGCACCGTCGGGCCGAGATACAACTCGAAAAGCTCGTTGAACTCAGCTTCCGTTGCGGCGGAGACCGGCCCGGCACCGAAGTCACCGCCCTCCTTCCAGGCATCCATGATGAGCTGCAGGCCGAATACGGGCCCCTGGGAGAACCCGTAGTTGTCGGGATCGCGGTACTGAACACTGCCGGTGAGGGTGGTGCCACGGCGCGCACCGGTGAAGACATCGAAGATGTAGGTCATGCGCCTGGATCCTAGTGATCAGGACTGACAACTGCCCTGGTGCGCGGAACAGTCAGACCAGCGGCTCGATTGTCTCGGGACAGCTTGTTCGAGGCAGGCCACGTCGTCTGCTTGCGTCCCCCGGGCAGGGGAAATGCGAGTCGTGGAACCGTCTCCGAGACGGTTCCACGAACGGCAGCGTTGGGACCTCCTGCCCGCCATCGGTGCGGTGACCTGCGGTCTCAGGAGTCAGAACAGGCTTTCAGCGGCCGAACCGTGACTGCAACTGCTCAGGGAGACGTTCGCCCTGGATCCGGATGTTGGCCGCGGCCTCTTCGATCCGATGTAGGTCGCCGGTTGTCAGCTCGACGTCGAGTGCGCCCAGGTTCTCTTCTAGGCGGTGCAGCTTGGTGGTGCCGGGGATCGGCACGAACCACGGCTTCTGCGCCAGCACCCAGGCGAGAGCGATCTGGGCCGGCGTGGCTCCTTTGTCGTCGGCAATCTGCTGCAGCAGGTCGACCAGCACCTGGTTGGCTTGCCGTGCTTCAGGGCTGAAGCGCGGAAGCAGGCGGCGGAGGTCATTGTCGGCCAGCGACGTGCTGGAATCGATCTTGCCGGTCAAAAATCCTTTGCCGAGCGGGCTGTAGGGCACCAGACCGATGCCCAGTTCCTCCAAGGTCGGAATGATTTCGGTTTCGTGCTCGCGCATCCAGAGCGAGTACTCGCTTTGCAGTGCCGTTACTGGCTGCACGGCGTGGGCGCGACGAATCGTCGCGGCACCGGCCTCGGACAAGCCGAAGTGCTTTACCTTGCCTTCGGCGATCAGCTCCTTGACCGTGCCGGCCACGTCTTCAATGGGCACGTTGGGGTCGACGCGGTGTTGGTAGAGCAGGTCGATGCTGTCGGTTTGAAGACGCTTGAGCGAGGCCTCGGCCACTTGGCGGATCTGCTTGGGTCTGCTGTCGACCCCGGACATCGGGGTCGGCCCGTTCTCGCCGTGCTTGATTCCAAACTTGGTGGCGATCACCACTTGGTCGCGGACCGGTGCCAGCGCCTGACCGACCAGGTCCTCATTGGTAAACGGGCCGTAGACTTCGGCAGTGTCGAAGAAAGTCACGCCGTGGTCAACAGCCGCCCGCAGCAGCTTCGTCATCTTGGCTGTGTCTTGTGGCTGACCGTAGAAGAAACTCATGCCCATGCAGCCGAGCCCGAGAGCCGAGACTTCGAGGTCTTGCCCTAGTTTGCGTTGTCGCATTAGAGATGCTCCTGGGATATCGATCGTCTGGCTCCCGCTTATTTCGTGTTCAGCCGGGATCCGGTTTAGAAGTTAGGCAGCATTCCGGGACGCCGGCGAAACCCTAGTGATACAGGCATGCCCTCAACGCTATGGCCTTGGAGTGCACTCCAAGCAAGCGGAACAGGTAAGAGGGCGTTTTCTCCCGTTGTTTCATCCCGAATTACTTGTCATTTAACGATCGGTGTTGGCTCTCCGGTGGTTTCGTGCCGACTTTGTGATGGGCGGGGCGGCTGTATGCCTCGCCGGTCGCGAGGACGCGGCCCACGTCGTGACGGGCGGCCGGACGGCGGTTCTTCGAACCAAGTGGCCTTCCTGGCCCGGGCGTTGAGGGTTTCGGTGCGCTGGCTGGAGAGCCGGTCTTCGTGCGCAGGTTTCTGAACCTCCGTCGGACACGAGCGGGGGTAAGCCTGTGCGGTTCGGTCGGTCTCTCCCAGGGCCTGCGGAGGTCGGTGACCAGTGGCCGAGCGAGCCGGAGCTGGGCGTAGGCGGCGATCACGAGCCATGTCCACCGGTCGGCCGTCGCGATCTCGACGGGTGGTCCCGTCCTTTCGCGCGAGCTGGAGCGGCCGGGTCGGGGTGAGCTTCGGCTGGCCCAGGAAGCGCGGACTCGTTCGCGGTGCGGTTGGCCGGCGTGCACCAGGAACGGGTGGCAGAGGTAGACGTCCCCGGCCTTGCCCGTAGCGTACGCGAGCGGGCGATGCCTGGTGGCAGACTCCGCGCGCCGGGCCGGTTCCCTGGCCTCCAGGCCCGTCTCGCCCTCGGGCTCCAGCACCCGTGCGGCATCCAGGTGGGAGCCGACGCGATGCGGGTGGGGGCGTCGTCCTCTGAGTCCCGCCAGAGGCCGCGGCCAGGTGGCGGGATCATCCGGGGCGGCGTCCATGTTCCGCCAGATGAGATCGCGGCACTCGGCCGCCGTCTCCCGGGAGAATGCGCCGTCGATACGGACGAATCCGTCCTCGATGAAGGCGTTCACCTGCGCGTCGTCGAGCATGATCCCGCCATGCCCGTCGGCCGTCGCCAGCCATTTTCCGGTCCCGCCGCGGTCCACGACGCTGACGCCCCGCTGCTGGGAGCGGTCTGCGTTGCGTATTGGCGGTGCCGCGCCGAGTGGTCGGTGCTGACTGCTGCTTCGCTGGCCACAGCGGGACGCCGAGCGAGAGCAACACGGCCGCCATCAGCACGACGGGCAGCGGGACGAAATGCGTGCGCACCCGCTTCCCCGCCATCCGGTCGAGGCGACGAGCCCGTAGTCGACACCGCGTACGGTCTCGATCAGCGCGGGCATACGCGGTTGTACTGTGTGGTGGGACAACTGGCACTGGTTCTCGACTCCGGACGCCGCGAAGGTCTGGACCACGACGTGTCGCATGGCCGGGGAGCCGACCCTTTCCCGGGGCGGCGCCGCCGATGCTGACTTTGTTCTGACTTCCTGACCGGTTTCTCGATCGAGGAACCGCGCCACGGGGTACTCACGGAACTGGCCATCGCGCTCATGGTGTTCGTGCCGCTCTCCCTCATCGGTACTGCTGCACCGCCGGGCGCACCTACGTCGGTGCAGCAGGCGGTCGGACCAGGACCCCGCTGCGACGGCGGTTCATTCCCTGGCACGCCGTCGAGCGCATCTCTGTGGACCTGCGGAACGGCGAAATCTTCGGCCGCAGGGGCCTGTGTACCGGATCCGGCTTGACCTGGTGAACGGAGAGAGCTTCTGCTTGCTCGCGCCCGTACACAGCGAGTTCGACTCCGCCCCTGGAGTCGGCCAAGGGCGAGGTCATTCGCCGTGGGAAAGCGGCAACCGATCGGGTTCAGTCCGGCGGGTCGTGAACACTCGGCCGCCGATGCGCCGTGCAGGAGTTGCCGTACGCGTCGGCGGTCGATTCAGCGCGGGCGCGTCTCGCCTGTCGTGCGGGCGGCGAGCTGTTCGAGGTGGGTTGCCGCAGCGGTCGCGCCGCCGGCTTCGCGGAAGGAGCGACCCACCCGTTGGGCGGCGGCCCGGTAGTCGGGATCGTGGGGTACGGCGTCGAGCGCCGCATTGATATGGGCGGCGCCCGCCTGGTTGAAGCGCACGCGTACTCCCGCGCCGGCCCGGGTGACCTGGCCGGCGACGGCCGGCTGATCGTCCCGTATGGGAGCGACGACCAGGGGGAGCCCGTGCCAGAGCGTCTCGCAGACGGTGTTGTGGCCGGCGTGGCAGACCACGGCGTCGACTCTTACCAGCAAGGGGAGTTGGGGGACTCGGCGGCGCGCGAGAACGCTGTCGCCGATCTCCGGCAAGGTGCCCGAGGGGTCGACGACGATTGCCTGCAGGTGGTCGGTCCGGGTGCGTAGGCGCGCTGAGGTTGACGGCGTTGAGTAGGCCACCCCAATGCAGGTCGACCTCTTTCCGGGGTTGCCCCGGGAAAACATGGCGCACTGGTTTTTTGGCGCGATCGACCTGGAGCAAGTTGCGTTGATGGCCGTCTCGGCGGTTCCCTTCGACCCTGCGGCTCACCTCCGCCCGCGCGGAGAACACTCCAACCACAAAATCGTCATCGGAGCGCACACCGGCTCACCTCCGCTCAGGCGGAGGTGAGCCGTCGCGGTGCCCGGAGGGGTGTGGCCTTGATGAAAATTGAGGACCCCAAGGTCAGGGCCACTGCGCTTGAGGGCCCTGAAACGCCCTTCGCGCACTCCGGGAACGCCTGATGGGCTTCCTCAGGTCGGCATGCTCTTCACCGAGGGTGAGCCACCCGTCCGGGATCCAGCCGGCGACGTGCCCCTCGGTGAAGAGATCGAGGCCGGGAAGCTCCGGCGCGGACGCAGCTCCCGCGACCTCACCACAGGGCACCCAGAGGAAAGCAGCGCCCCCCTTTCCCCTTCACAGGGGAAAGGGGGGCCGGTCCAGGTGCGCCACAAAGGCCCTGTCTTCCCAACGCACTTGACCCCGCATCGGCCGGGTGTTCCACACAACGGAGCCTACGGCGTGTCCAAGCTCCCGCTCGCCCACGCGGTGCGCAGCGCCTTCTTGTCCACCTTGCCGACCTTGGTCGTCGGCAGCTGGTCCAGCAGGACCGTCCTTCGGGGCGTGTACAACTCGCCCAACTCGCCGGTCACAGCCGCGCCGACCGCCTCCGGGTCGACGTCAGGGCCGCCCTCGGCCGTGGCCAGGAAGATCTGTACGGCTTCCCCGTACTCCTCGTCCGGCACGCCCAGGGCCGCCGCGTTGCGCACACCGGGCAGCGTGAGCAGGAAGTCCTCCAGGACCCGGGAGTAGACGTTGTCGCTGGTACGGCCGGTGACGATGATGTCCTTGGCCCTGTCGACGAGGTAGAGGTACCCCTCGGCGTCGAGATAGCCCATGTCCCCGGTGCGCAGCCAGCCGTCCTGCAGCGCCGCCGCGGTGCGCTCCGGGTCCTCGTAGTAGCCGAGCATCACCGTCTCGCCACGGACACACACCTCGCCGACCTGCCTGACGGGCAGTGCCGCCGTGCTGTCTTCACCACGGATCTCGATCTCGACGTCGGCTATCGCACGGCCGCAGCTGCGCCAGAGCTCGGGGCGCCCGGCTCCCTCCGAGGCGAGATCCTCCGCACCGAACGCGGTGATACCGAGCGCCTCCGACTGCCCGTAGCCCTGGCTGACCACGGGCCCGAACACCTCGACCGCCTGCTGCAGCCGACTGGGCGACGTGGCCGCACCGCCGACGACGATCCGCCGCAGCTCGGGCAGCGCGCCCGGCTCGCACTCCGGGTGGTCGAGAACCGCGTACAGCATGGGCGGTACGAACATGGTGGCGGTGATCCGCTCCTCCCGGAGTACCGTCAGCGCCGCGCCCGCTTCGAACTCGGGCAGCACGACGAGGGTGGACCCCGTCACCAGAGCCTGGAGCGAGGTGAGGTGGCCGCTACCGTGCGTGAGCAGCGTGGCGGCGAGCACCCTGTCCGTACCCTGGTCCATGGTCGGGAAGAACGCAGAGCCGGAGTACTTCGGGACGTCTTCCACCAGGTCCACCAGCATGTTGTAGAGCCGGTGGCTGTGCGAGGCGAGTTTGGGGCGGCCCAGGGTTCCGCCGGTGTAGAGGACGGTGACGGCTTCGTCCGCTCCCGGGGCGGGCACGCCCTCGGGGCGCGTGTCTGGGCACTCGGCTGCCAGGGCCAGCAGGTCCGTGCACTGCTGCTCACACGGCCCGAGGCTGAGCAGTGCGGGGGTGTGGATGCTGCGGCCGGCCGCGTCGGCGGCCCGCCCAGCGAAGAGCGGGTCGGTGACCACGGCGCGCGCCCGGGACTGCTCGACCAGCGCGGCGAGTTCGCCGGGTCCTGGCTCGGGCGGCAGGAACACGACGCGGCAGCCGATGAGATGGACGGCGAGCTGCACCAGGACGGAGTCCACGCGGTTGGCCAGGAAAAGGCCCACTCCGTCGCCGGGCGCGAGACCCTGCCCGCGCAGCGCATGCCCCAATTCGAACAGCCGCCGACGAGCCTCTCCCCTGGTCAGCCGCTGCGCCCCTTGGACGAGCGCCTCGGCGTCCTCGTCCTTGTACCAGTGCTCCAGAATGCGGTCTAAGTACGTCCGCGGCTCAGATGTTTGCTGTGCGTTAACAATCACCAACACATCCAAACATGCTGCTCAGAAGCCGTGGCCTCACGGGGGCCACCTTCGGCCATCAGCTGGCGAAGTACCATGCCCATGCCTTGATGGAAATTCGGTGTTCGCAGGTCAGTTGAGCGCTTGAGAGCGCGCACAGTACGCTCGGCTCGCCAGATCGGCAGATGCTCGGGGCGATGATGCTGTTGCCGCAACGCGATGGTCGGCAACGGCCGGGGAGGGGGAGGTCGTCGAGGTCAGCCTCTCCCTGCCCGGCCGCAGACGCGGTGTGACGACCTTCAACGACTACGGCGTTCGGGGCCGTTCGTGCGCGGCCGTCGCCGCATCCGCCCCGGACGTGCCGTGGGCCGGCCGGAGCATTTGGCCGGCCGCGAGCGCACGGTAAGAGGGACTGGTGGTCAGCAGTTCCTCGTGGGAGCCGGAGGCGACGGTGCGGCCTTCTTCCAGCACGATGATGCGGTCGGCGTGCCGGACGGTGGAGAGACGGTGCGCGATCACCAGGAGGGCGCATTCCTGGGCGGCTTCCTTCATGAGCGTGGTGAGTGCGGTCTCGTTGATGGCGTCGAGGTGGGAGGTCGGTTCGTCGAGGAGAAGGAGTGCGGGCCGGGCGAGGAGGGCGCGGGCCAGGGCGACTCGTTGCCTTTCGCCGGCCGACAGGGTGTTGCCGCGTTCGCCTAGTACGCCGGACAGGCCGCCGGGCAGTCGTCGGACCACCCCGTCGAGCCGGGCGAGTTCGACGACCCGCCGGACCTCGGCATCACCGGCGTCGGGTGCCGCGTAGGTGATGTTGTCCCGGAGCGAGCCGTGGACGACATGGGTGTTCTGGTCGACGACGGCGATGCGTGCCCGGCATGCTCCGCGGCTCAGCTCGGCTGCGGGACGACCGTCGAACAGCAGCGTTCCGGAGTCCGGTTCGTGGAATCGCGCCACCAGCGCGAAGATCGTGCTCTTGCCCGCGCCCGACCGTCCGACGAGGGCGACCTGCCCGTGGTGGGGGACGGTGAACGAGACACCGTTGAGCACCGGCCGGTCCGGGACGTACCCGAAACGGACGTCGTGCAGGGCCAGGGCCGGTGCCTCGCCCTTCCCCGTCCGCTCCGCCCGCCGGGGCGTCACACGGACGACGCACCCGCCCGGCCCGGTCCGCTCCACGGCCTCCGCGCGCTCCACGACCTCCTCCGGTTCCGCCGGCATCGCCAGCGCCTGCGCGATCCGCTGGTACGCGCCCATGCCGCGCTGCATCAGCCCGACCGCCCGGAACACCGACGACAACGGCAGCACCAGGTAGGAGGCGTACAGCAGAAAGGCGACCAGATCGCCGAGGGAGTTGGCGTGTCCGTTGACCCGCAGCCCGCCGATGACCAGGACGAGCAGGAAGGAGCCCTGGACGGCGAGTTCGACAGCGGGGCTCATCACCGAGGCGAGTTTCGCGGTCCGTACGCCGGCGTCGTACGCCGCGTCGACCCGCGTGCCGATGCGCGCCGCCTCGCGCTCCTCGGCGCGGTGCACCCGGACCATCGGCAAGGCGCCCAGCGCGCGCTCCAGTTCGGCGGCGACGGCGCCGACGGAGCCTTGCATGCGTGCGGAGGCGGCCCGGATGCCTTTGAGCAGTGAGGCCACGACCACGGCGGCGGTGGCCACGGTCAGGGCGACCAGAAGCAGCAGCAGCGGGTCGATCCACGCCATCAGGACGACCGCCCCGGCGGCGGCGAGGGCGCCGGTGACCAGGTCGACCAGCGCCTGGGACACGACGTCCCTGAGCAGGGTGGTGTCGGTGGTCACGCGGGAGATCAGGTCGCCGGTACGGTGCCGGTGGTACTGGTTCATTTCCAGCCGCAGCAGGCGCGCGATGAGGCCGTGGCGCAGTCCCCGTACGACGCCTTCACCCATGCGTTCCAGGACGAAGCGCCCCACCGCGCCGGTCGCCGCCTCGGTGACGAACAGGGTGGCCAGGAGCGCGAGCAGCGGCCAGAAGGTCCGTCCGTGTCTGCTGGCGTCGACGATGTTCTTGGCGAGGAGCGGCTGGGACAGTCCGAGGGCGGAGCCGGCCAGGGTGAGCACGGTGGCGACGACGACGGAGGCCCGGTGCCCGGTGGTGAGCCGGTACATGGTGGTGACCGCACCCCATGTCGAACGGTCCGGTGTCTTCGTGGTGGCCGCGGTCATCGGGTGGGCCGGCTGACCGGTGCCACGGCGATGAGCCGGGTGAAGTAGTCGTCCGGCACCCCTTCGTCCACCGGGCGGGCATCGACCTCGATCCAGGCGTGCGCCGTGAACGGCGGCACGACCCGCACCCCGGTGCACCAGGTCGGCCAGCTGCCGCTCAGCCGGCACAGCAGCGCGGCCCCCAGGGAGCGGGGCAGGCAGCCGCGCGGCCCGGCGCAGCGCAGGCTGACCGCGCACATCGCGTCCCGGGCAGCCTTGGCCTGGCCGGCAGAGGCGGGTGTGGCTCCTCGGCGTACGAGCCCGAGTACGGCACGGATGCGGTGCGGGGGCAGGAAGGACAGCGCGACGGCGGGGAGGAGGACGAGTCGGGCGGCCAGCCGCCGGGCGAGGGGGACTCCGGTGGGCCGCTCCAGTGCGCTCGGTGTCGTCATGCGGCCAGCCCCGAAGCGCGCAGCTCCTCGACCAGGGCCGCGACGTCCCGCTCGGCCCGCGTGCGGTCGATGGCGAACTCGGCGAGAAGCGCGTCGGCCGCCGCTGTTTCGTCGCCGCCCGCCAGCAGGGTGGTGACGATCAGGCCGGCGGTGGGGTTCAACTCCCAGTACTGTCCGCTGCGTTCGTCCAGCAGGACCGTGCCGTAGTCGGTCGCGGCCGTGGAGATCTTGTCGCCGAACCGCAATGCCATATGTGTGCCTTTCGTATGGGGGCGTATGGGGGCGTATGGGGGGCGTGCAGCGAAGTGCCTGGGGGAAGCGCCTAGGGGGCGGTGCGGGTCCTGTCCTGCGCGGGGCGGGAGAGGCTGCGCAGCCACACTTCGCCGGCGATGGTCGAGTAGAGGATCGCGTCGCGCAGCCCGGGGGTGGCGGGCCGCTGGGCCAGCCGGCGCAGGGCCTCGCCGTCCACCAGGCCGAGCCGTTCCAGCCGTGAGTCCTCCCAGAGCGCCAGCAGGTCACCGCGGTGCTCGCGCAGCCCGTTGGACGCGTCCATGGACGCCGCGGCCTTGTTGGTACGCCCCAGACAGGACTCCGGCACGATGCCGCGCATGGCCGTGGTGAGAAGAGGCTTGTACCGCCAGGGCGTCACGCGCTCGCTCGGGCGGACCGCCAGGCATGCCTCGATCACCCGGTCGTCGAAGAACGGCGACGCCATCGGCACCCCGGCCCTGGCCGCCATCCGGTCCCACTGCCGGATGATGCGCGTACAGGAGCGGATCTGCTCCAGGTCGGTGTGCAGGCCCCGGTCCGGATGCAGCGGTAGGGCGGTTGCGGCCGCCGCACGAAGCGCCCGCCCGGCCAGCCGTTCGGCCTCGGGAGTGACCCAGTCGAACAGTCGCGGTGCCATGCCCCAGCCCAGACCGCTGCTGACGGACGCGGGCAGCGGCTCGCGCAGGTCGCGGCCGGCGTCCGCCAGCCATGTCCCGTACGGCCGGGAGTCGGCCAGCGCCCGGGCCATACCGCCGAGCGGCCACTGCCACAGCGCCCGGAACCCACGAAGCTGCCGCACGGCGAACAACGGGCGCCTGCGCAGCAGGCGGTGGTAATACGCCTCGGAGCACCACGCCACATGGTCACCGCCGATACCGGTCAGATGCAGCCGGCTGCCTCGCTCGGCCAGGCCCGGCAGGTGGTGCAGCACCCGTGAGCGGTCCATGACGCCGATGGTCGGCTCGTCCAACAGGTCGTCGATGCCGAGGAGGTCGTCGTAGACCAGTGGTGAATCGTCGGCGTTCCACACCACATGCTCGACCTGCGGCAGGCACCCGGCGGCCTGCGAGGCCCAGTACAGGTCGGTGTCCGCGGGATCGCGCCCCGGCCAGGTACTGGCCACCACCTTGGCGGGCGACCGAGCGGCCAGAAAGGTGATGGAGGTGGAGTCCAGCCCGCCGGACAGATCGCAACTGACCACGCCGCCCTGCCGCGTACGGGCCTCGACGGCTCCGGTGAGTGCGTCCCGGACGAGGGGGGCGCCGTCGGCGAGCGACCGGGTCGGCTCCGGCGGCGTCCACCAGCGCGAGTGCCGTACGGACCGCCCGTCCGCCGCGACGATCAGCGCGTCCTGCGGGGGCACGGCGGTGACCTCCCGCCACAGCGGTGCTTCGAGCAACGGGTGGGGAACCGGCCACAGCAGCCTGACCGCGACCTGTTCCTCGTCCGGTTCGGCGCCGAGCGCGTCGGCGAGCACATCGGAGCTGGTGGCCGCCACCCGCACACCGCCGACGAGCGCGTGGAACACCAGCCGCAGACCGGACGCGGTGCCCTGCACCCGGAGCTGCCCGTCATGTGCGGCCACAAGATGGAAGCTGCCGGGCAGGCTGCGAGCCCAGGCGTCGAGTTCGGAGAGATCCCTCAACCGGCCGATCCGGCGCGCCAGTTCGGCGGAGTCGACCGGACAGCAGCCGACGAGGGCGAGGGCGTCCGTGCCGGCGCGAGCGGTCACGATGTCCTCGTCGTGCCAGTGGCCCACCAGCCAGGGACGGCCGGAGGCGTACGTCAGGGTGCGGGTTTGCGGGTGGGCGAAGCAGCGGGCCACGGCGGCCGCGTCCGCACGGTCGGGAAAGACCGCGAAGTGCGCGTCGCCGGGGCCCCTGCCCGCACCTGGGTGCGTTTCAGTCATGGCTTCGGATCAGCGAGCCGTTGACCGTCAGTTCTTGCTCAGGATCAGCCGGTCGTTCCCGGAGCTGTTCAGGAGCCCGGTCTTCTTCCGGAACGAACCCAGTCGGACGAGCGTCGGCGCTTCGTAAGCCTTCTTCATTGCCGTCTCCTTCGATGCGGATTACGCCACCCCTCCCCAGCCCGGCCACGAGCCGGCTGTCCGGCTCATGAACAGCTGCGCCCGGATTCATCGGAAATCCGGAACAGGAGCTGCGGCGCGCCACCGAAGCTAGTTGCAGCCCCGCAGCCCCTCGCAACAGAAGAACCACAAATAAGGTTGTATGAATTGGCGTGCGACTCGTGCTCGAAATGGCTCGATAGATGCGCACCACTGAATCGCCAACCGCAGGGCCTGCGTTCCGGCGCCGTTCAGAAAAAACCTTTGGGCCTGTACAGACTTGGCGGTCGTCTTACCCGGCGCACGGGGGCGCAGGAACCCGGAGTGGTCGCCGCCGGGTAGCGCCTGGCCTCGCTCCCTGCACAACCAGTCCGCTGCCTTTCGCGCCGGGCGACGACGGATCGGCTTCATCGGTGAGGCACAAGGCGATGACGGGGGCTGCCCCCTCAGGGACGTCCGGCTCTACGTCGGCGCATTCGCGACGTACGAACGCCGACTGTCGTACGTCCTGGAAGGCCAGGAGGTCGCTGCCCCACAGCGCGTGCTCGTCCGCTCCTGACCTGCGTGTTTCCTCGCGCCCGCCCGCGGTGACGTGTTTTTCATGACGCATCATGTGGAGTGCGTTGTGGTGCTGGAGAAGGCGACTAAGGGCGTCTGACCTGCGGTTTTGCGCGTGCGCATTATGTGCGGTGTGGGCGTTACGGGCGATATCTTGACGCTGAAATGACGCTCGTGACGCTCGTTCTGACGGGGCATCAGTCGCTATGCGTCGTTGGTCAGATGGTCTGCTGGCGACGCAGGTGTGGCAGGTTGCCGGGAATTTCGTGGTGCCAATCGGGCTTGCTCGGCCACATGTGTGGAGAGCCCAGCAGGTTCTTCGTCTGCTGGTGGTACAGCGCAAGCAGCTCGCTGACCTGCGGGTATGGCAGCGGTGGGGACTTTGCCGGGACCGCTGGCCCGGGAATGGTCCGGATCTTGGCTGATGCAGACTTAGGGCTGCGGCTCTGTTGGATTGGCCGCAGCCGCCCGCTCCGAGCTGACGGTCCCACCTGGCACAGGTTGTAGATCGCGTCTTGTGCGGTCCGGGTGGTCCAGGTCAGGGGCGTATGCACAGGTCAGAGCCTCGTGATCCAGGAGCGTCAATGCTGTTGGTGAGACGCGTGTGATACCGCGTGAGAGGTGAGGAACCCCCGTCGGCTTGCCGGCGGGGGTTCCTGCGTTCGGGGGCGGGCCCGGTGAGGTGTTCGGCACGGTCTTGCTGTGCTCCGGCTCTGCCGTTCGACCACGACTGTTGCATCAAGGCCGGACCTGGAGTGAGGGGCCGTGAGCGTTCGACATCGGATGGTCAGGGCGGAACTTAGCTTGTGTACCCGCCAGTTGCTTGAGTCGCCCGTAAACGCATGGGCAACTTGCCTTGTTTTTCATAATGGGTTGTTTCGGTGGCCCTTTCTGTTGCTCCCGCAGTTGATATGGGTGTGCTGTGGCAGCGTGCCCACGCCGTAGCTGTCCTGCTGGGACAATGGGCGGGTGCTGTCCCGGGGCGGGGTCTGGCTCATGAGAATTTTGGCCAGGGTGTCTTGTCTCAGCTTTGTCGCCCCCGCTGACCAGGGATGGTGCGTGCCGGCACCGGCGGGGCGTGTCCCGATAGGCGCCTGTCGACCCATCAGGCGTTGTCACAGTTCTGACCGTCCGCGCGGTCCGGTGTCGGCGACTTGGAACCGCATGTGGTCGGGAGGCGAATGACCATGGCCTGTACGCCCAGCACCGCACGCACCCGTCGGCGTCGGCTTGGTGGGGAGGCCGTCCTCGGTGTGGACACGCACTGGGATGTTCATGCCGTCGCGGTGGTCTCCTCGCTGGGGGAGATGATCGGGACCGGGAGCTTCCCCGCCACCGCGGTGGGCTATCGCGAACTGCTGACGTGGGCCAGGGGGTTGGGCACGGTGCGGCGGGCCGGGTTGGAAGGGACCGGCAGCTATGGTGCGGGTCTGTGCCGCTATCTGCTGGCCCAGCAGGTCGAGGTGTTCGAGGTGAACCGGCCCGACCGGTCGGATCGCCGCCGGCGCGGGAAGCCGGACGCGGCCGATGCGCAAAACGCGGCCCGGGCTGTGCTGAGCGGGCGGGCACGCGCCCGGGCCAAGGCAGGCGACGGGCCGGTGCAGATCGCCCGGATGTTCAAACTTGCCAAGGACTCCGCGGTCAAGGCCCGCACCCAGGCGATCAACCAGCTCAAGGCCGTCCTCGTGACCGCCGATCCGGTCCTGCGGGAAGAACTGGCCGGGCTGAACACCCCGGCGCTGATCCGCACCTGCGCGCGGCTCGCCGACAACGACGAAGACGGGGGCGGCGGCGGTGCTGCAGGCCACCCGCATCACGCTGCGCCTGCTGGCCCGGCGCGTCGAGCAGCTGACCGGGCAGATTCAAGACCTGGAACGTCACCTGGCCCGGCTCGTGGAACGCCACGCCCCGCAGCTGCTCGCCCCGGTGGGCATTGGCCCGGACACGGCCGTCACCTTGCTGATCACGATGGGGGACAACCCGGAGCGCCTGGGCGGTGAGGCGTCCTTCGCCGCGCTGTGCGGGGTCAGCCCGGTCGAGCACTCCTCGGGCAGTCGGCACTACCGTCGGCTCAACCGCGGCGGCGACCGGCAGGCCAATGCCGCCCTGCACCGGATTGTGCAGACCCGGCTGCGCTTCGACCCGCGCACACGTGACTACTACGAGCGCCGCACCAAGGAGGGCAAGACCCGGCGCGAGATCGTCCGATGCCTCAAACGCTACGTGGCCCGAGAGGTCTTCAACCTGGTCAGGCCCTCACCATCATGACCTCCGTCATAGGGGGCAGCTGTTGTGAGAGCGCGGCCCGGTGTCCGCGCACGTGGCCCGGTTCGTGCTCTGCCTGATGCGGCGCCAAGAGGTCCACCTTCCAGGCGTACGGAGCCGCGGTGCTCAGCCTGTCGGTCACCGGCGGCGGAGATCCAGGAGACGTTGCAGCGGTGAGGTCGGCCACCTTCCACTGGCCGGTGTGCTCGTACCGGTAGTAGCCGTCAGCGTGCGGCTCGGGGATTTCCGGCGAGGCGCCCGGCACCACGGTGCCCGACAGTCCCAGCGGTGCGCCTGGTCCCCTGAGCCGTTCGGGTCCGTTCCCGGCATTTCGCCACGTCGACTCCGTTCTCCCGCGGTTTGCTGTCGTGGTGCGGGGGACATCCGACGCCGGTGCTCCGTACCTGCTTGTGTACGCGCTCGCACCGTCGAGGAGATCGCCGAGGACAGGCGAGAACGGGGCCCAGGATGTATCGCGACAAGCTCGGGATCTACCTGAATGACCACCTGGCCGGTGCCACCTTCGGCATCGGGCTCGCGCAGCGCATCGCCCACCGACACCGCCACTCGGCGCGTAGTGCCGACCGGCAGCGCATCTGCGACGAGATCGCTCAGGACCGGCGGAGCCTGCTCGAAGTCATGGACGCGCTGGAAGTCCCCGCACGCCGCTACAAGGTCTCCGGTGGCTGGGTGGCAGAGCGGCTGGGGCGTTTGAAGCCGAACGGTGTCCTGTACCGGCGCTCCGGACTGAGCACGTTGATCGAGCCGGAGACCCTGCGGCTGGGAGTCGGGGGGAAGACCCTGATCTGGCGCACGCTGCTCATCGTGGCCGCGGGGAAGCCCCGCCTGGACGAATCCCAGTTGCACCATCTGCTGGAACGGGCGCGCGACCAGATCGACACGCTGGAGACACTGCGCCTCGCGGCAGCGGAGGCGGTCTTCTCCTCCCGGGCGCGCAGCGTAACTGACGGCCCGTGAGACCGCGGCGACATCGTCGGCCGTCCAGTCGGCAGGCACACCGATGAAGCCTTCCGGAGCCGCGAGCCGTCCCTCTCTGTTCGGACGGCTGCGCCGTGGGATCCGGCGTTCGCCGGTCGGGCGCGGATGGAGACGGGGCCGTGAGCTGGAGCTGGGGTCGCGGTCACTGGGTTTTGCGGCGCTCGGGTTCCTCACGCTGGTGCCGCTGCTGATCGTGGTCTCCGTGGGTGATCCGACGCACGGGCGGGGGTTCGCGCAGTGGCTGGGGGAGGGGATCGGTGTGTCGACGACTTCCAGTGAGCAGATCGGGCAGCTGTTCACCCGGCCTGGCCAGGCGGCACGGACCACGACCGCGTTTGGCCTTGCCACCCTTGCTGTCTTCGGTCTGTCGTTGGGGTCGGCGGTGCAGACCGGCTACGAGAGGGTCTGGGAGCTCTCGCCGGCGCGCTGGTATGCCCGGTGGCGGCATGTGCTGTGGCTCGTCGTACTCGTCGGGTACCTCTTCATGTCCGCCACCACCACGCTGTGGCGACAGTCCTTGGCCCTCACGTCGGCCGCACTGCTGAGCGCGGTGCTGTTCTTCTGGTGGTCGCAGCGGATGCTGCTCGGTGGGCGGGTCGGCTGGGGCGCCCTGCTGCCCGGCGCGGTGGCTACGGTGATCGGGCTGATCGGTCTCCGGTTCTTCTCCCGGCTCGTCTTCTCGCCGTTGATCGCATCCAGCGCGGTCACCTACGGCGCCATCGGAACCGTCCTGGTCGTGCAGTCCTGGCTGGTCGGTGTGGGCGTGGTGGTGTTCGGCGGTGCGCTGGTCGGCCGACTGGTTCTTCAGCGCCGACACCGTTGAAAAGACCGACCGGCTACCGCTGAACTCGCCATCCGCGCCCGCGCCGAGGCTGGAAGGGCCCCCAACCGCCGCAGCCGCTCTGGCCGTTGCCGTCACGGCGCGAGCCCTCGCTTCCACCGGAGACCACAAGGGGCGCCCTGCGTGCGGTCGCCGACGCCCGCCGCCGTGGTCACGCTGACGCACCAAGGCACCCGGCGCATGGAGGCCGAAGAAGAAGAGCACGATTGACGCCCTGCTCAGGCGGCGTCCGAACCCTTCGTCTGCGAGCGGAGGCCCGGAGGAACAACCCGATCACGCGCCCGTGCACGGACCGTCAGGTTGCAAGGAGACGGTCGCCAGTGGGTGCCCGATGGACCCAGCGGCTGACCTCCGACGTTCGTTCCTATGACGCGGACCGCACCACAACTCCCCCTGATACGCCGCAATTCACCGCCGCGCGGCGAGCACTGGCACCACAAGCACCAGAACGCGCAGCAGTGCCACTGCCCCCAGGGGTGTCCGTGCACGAACGGTTCCAGCCCGCCTTTCTGTGCTGGCTATGAGTTCGCTCCGCCGTCAAGGCGTGATGTCCACGCATGGTCCGTGGCAGCAGCGGCCCTGGGTAAGCGCTGCGCCATTCGGGGGACATCTGGGCCCTCCCTCTATCCGAGTACCGCGGGTGATGCCTTAAATAGCAACAGTGAGTCCGGAGGTCGCCCATCCCTCGTGGGGACTCATGTTTTGCCGGTTGGCCCGTAGTGGCCAGCGGCATTTCCTTATGGGCGCTCCTTGGACGGCTGGTCAGTTGTTTCTACCAGCTGTGATCTGACTGCCAGTCGGTCCTTGAGGAGTCCCGAACTAGATCCACGCAGACCTAGATCGCGAGGGCTCAACATGGGCAAGGGTTTTCAGCCGAAAAGGCATCAACTGCTTTGAGTCGTGGTGAGTGGAAAACAACTCACGCTGCCGACTCCGCTGAATCCGACCACATCGGTTTCGGCGGATCCCATCTCAAACGGGGCTCCACGGACCGCTAGCACGCCCAAGTGACCGACTCGGGCGACAACTCCGCCTGTTTCCAGGCTCCCCCTGTTCTCCATCAGACCTGGATGGCGGACACCCCCGACGTCCGGCACAGGCGACGATCCGGCATCAGGCGACCTCCCGTGCGGCGTCACCAGGAGCACGCGGTAGGAGCGCCGACGCCTGAGTGCGCCCAGGCAGCTGTGACGAGTGCGCACACCACGCTCGGGGCGAAGCCTTCATGTTCATCCCGGCGCGCAGCAAGTGGCACAGCTCACCCCGTGCCCAAGGCGCCGGTCGCAGCGGTGCAAGCGCGCCGCCCTCCCACAGTTCCAGGGCGGCATCAGAGCCGCCCCGGAAGCCTTAGGAAAGGAAACCCACGATGGCAACACTTGTACCTCTGGGCACCGCCGCCACCTTCGGCGTGCTCGCCAACACGGCGGTCACCAACACCGGCCCCACTGTGGTCACCGGCGACCTCGGAGTGAGCCCCGCCGGTGCGGTGACCGGGTTCAACCCTCCCGGAACGGTCACCGGAACCATCCACGTGAACGACGCTGCCGCGGCGCAGGCCCAGGCCGACCTGCTCATCGGGTACGGCAACGCACTTCTGCAACCGGCCACGGCCACTGTCGCGACGGAACTCGGCGGGACCACCCTGACCCCCGGCGTGTACAACTCCCTCTCCGGCACGTTCAGCCTCAACGGGCCACTGACCCTGGACGCTCAGGGTGACCCCAACGCCGTCTTCATCTTCAAGACGAACACCACGCTCATCACGGGAGCCGCCGGCACCGTCAACCTCGCCGGCCTCGCGCAGTCCAGCCATGTCTTTTGGCAGGTCGGCAGCTCCGCGACACTCGGCGTCGGCACCACCATCAGGGGCAGCATCCTCGCCAACACCTCGATCACCGCCAACACGGGGGCCATCGTGGACGGCCGGTTGCTGGCTCTCGGCGCCGCCGTCACGCTGGACACGAACGCGGTCACCGTCCCGGCCCTGACTACCTGCCAGGTGGTGGTCCAGCCGGTGGTCGGGCCGGTGGTCGTCGGCCAGCCGACGCCCGTCTCCGCTGTGGTGACCTGCAATGGTTTGCCGGTCTCGGGTGCTTCGGTGACCTTCAATGGCGGTGCGGTCCCGGTGACCGTCACCACCAATCTGGCGGGTGTCGCGACCGGATCGCTGACCTTCAACACCGCCGGAGCCGCCACGGTGACCGCCACTGTCACCGCGGCGGGCACCGCGTGCTCGTGCACCGGCGTCGTCTCCGCGCCCGTCACCATCACCGTCACTCCGCAGCAGTCCTGCCAGGTGGTGGTCCAGCCGGTGGTCGGGCCGGTGGTCGTCGGCCAGCCGACCTCCGTCTCCGCTGTGGTGACCTGCAACGGTTTGCCGGTCTCGGGTGCTTCGGTGACCTTCAACGGCGGTGCGGTCCCGGTGACCGTCACCACCAATCTGGCGGGTGTCGCGACCGGATCGCTGACCTTCAACACCGCCGGAGCCGCCACGGTGACCGCCACTGTCACCGCGGCGGGCACCGCGTGCTCGTGCACCGGCGTCGTCTCCGCGCCCGTCACCATCACCGTCACTCCGCAGCAGTCCTGCCAGGTGGTGGTCCAGCCGGTGGTCGGGCCGGTGGTCGTCGGCCAGCCGACCTCCGTCTCCGCTGTGGTGACCTGCAACGGTTTGCCGGTCTCGGGTGCTTCGGTGACCTTCAACGGCGGTGCCGTCCCGGTGACCGTCACCACCAATGCGGCGGGTGTCGCGACCGGATCGCTGACCTTCAACACCGCCGGAGCCGCCACGGTCACCGCCACTGTCACCGCGGCGGGCACCGCGTGCTCGTGCACCGGCGTCGTCTCCGCACCCCTCACCATCACCGTCGGTGCGCCTACAGGCCCGCTGAGTGCGTCGCCCGCCTGCTGGCGGGTCAACCTGCCCTTCCCGATTCCGCACCTGTTCGTGGCGACGTTGAAGGCCACCCTCACGCCGGCGCAAGCGGGAGTCACGGTCACCTTCTACGTCTCCGGCCTGCCGGTGGGCACCGCGGTGACCAACGCCAGCGGTGTCGCCACCCTCAACAACGCCGGCCTGTCCATCCTGCAGATCAGCGCCAGCAGCTACACGGCGGTCGCCACCGTCGGGGGCTCCACGGTCCAGGCAACCGGCTCCCTGACGCCCTGCTTCCCGCCGGTGTGACCGACCTGCGCCCGATCGGCCGGGGGAGTGTGACGGGTCCTGCTGCGGTACTCGCGCACAGGTCTGGTCACGCAGTGCAGCCCCTGACCTGACGGCCTTCCGGTAGGCGGCCGGCCCCTCAAGGGCGTGTCCGTCAAGGGCTGTCCCCCGTCCTTCCACGACGGGGGACGGCCCGACTCAAACTTACCGGTGAGCCATTCGGCACCACGCCCGTCGGCAGGACGGAGACGGGGAAGCGGACAGCCCCCCCCCGGTGCCGGTGGTTCGTGGACGGCTCACAGGTGAGGACCGGGGCCGGTGTTTCCCTCCGGCATCGGCCCCGGACAGCCGAGCGGCTCTCACTGCCCCAAGGTCACGTGTGGAGCTCCAGGTGGCCGGTCAGACACATGTTTTCCACGTCATCGGGGTCCCGCCGAGTCCGCCCCACCCGTAGTGAGCCCAGCAGGAGAGTGGACGGTTCTCATGAGCGTTGCCGCGTTCCTTCTCGCCCTCGGCACCACGTGTCGCCTCACCCGTTTCATCACCAAGGACACACTGGCGGCGGGGTTCAGATCATGGATCGGCGCTCACTTCGGTGACGACCCCCGAGCCGCCTATCTGGTCAGCTGCGGATGGTGCACAAGCATATGTCGGAGTTTCACTTAGACCGTGTCCTACGTGGTGAGGCGGACGAGGCGCTTGTAGCAGCAAAGGGCGGCGGTGAGTCCGAGAAAGGCCAGGTAGTTGCGGGAATGGCGCTCGTAGCGGGGGCTGAGTCTGCGGTAGCCGGACAGCCAAGACATCGTGCGCTCGATCACCCACCTCCGGCGCCCTAAGCGTTCGCTGGATTCGATGCCTTTGCGGGCGAGGCGCACTCCGATCCGCTTGCCGCGCAGCCATTTCCGCAGATCGGCGCGGTCATACGCCTTGTCGGCGTGAAGGCGCTGGGGCTTGAGGTACCGGCCTCGGTGGGGGTCGTGTCTCGTTTGGTGACCCGCCACCATGGGCTTCAGCCCTTCGCTGTCGTGGGTGTTGCCGGCCGAGATGCCGACGAGAAGGGGCAGCCCGTTCGCGTCCGACAGGATGTGCATCTTGGAGCCCGGCTTGCCCCGGTCCACGGGGCTCGGATCTGTGTGTTCGCCCCCTTTTTAGCCCTGACATGGGCGGTGTCGAGGACAACGCGGGTGACGTCGATCAGGCCGGTGTCGTCGAGGCGGTGCAGCACGGCTTCGTGCAGGCGGCCCCAGACGCCGGCTCTCGACCAGATCAGGAACCGGCGGTGGGCGGTCGACTTCGATATGCCGAAGCAGGGCGGCAGTTGGCGCCAGGCGCAGCCGCTGACCATGACGTAGACGATGGCCGCGAACAGCGTCTCATCAGGCGTGTCCTGCGTTCCGCCGCCCTGCGGCCGCACTCTCGCCGGAGGGATCAGCGGCTTCGCGATCTCCCACAGTCCGTCCGGAACAAAATCCAACTCCACGTACCCCGCCCCATACCGAAGCCAACGACCGCCTCACCACGTAGGACACGGTCTTAGTGCTTCGGTGGCGCTGTCGCCACCGTCGTCAAGCGCAGGCGGCCGTCACTGACCCCGGACGGCCGCGGGCTTCAGGCCGGAGAATCGCCCCTGGGGTGGCATTTTCCCTGTTGGCTCGAACTATTCGAATGCATTGTGTGCGATTATGGCTTCTAGTAGCTGGGGGCGAGAAAGAGGCGAATCGTGAGCGCGAGCGAAAAGGCGAAGGCGAAGGCCGAGCAGGTCAAAGGCACAGTGAAGAAAGAAGCCGGTCGATCCGTCGGCAACGAGGGAATGATCGCCAAAGGTCAGGCGCAGCAGAGTAAGGGTGCCGCCCGTGAGGCCAAGGAGAAGGCGAAGGACACTTTCAAGAACAGAGGCTAATTGCATGGAACGGTAGGTCACGTTCCGAAACCCTGTGTTGCTGCCCACCTGCCGCGCATTTCGGTATCACCCCACATCATGCGGTGCCGGGTGACTGGTGAATGCACGCCTGAGGGGGAACTGGGCGCGCAGCTCGCGGGTAATTGCGTCAGACTCGAGACCGGCCGAGCGGCGGGCGTGCGCCACCGACTCGTCCGACAGCCGCCGGACGACGGTCCCCGGATCCGCGTGCGGGGCGAGCGCCAGCACGGTCCGGATGTGCGCAGCTCGTACGTTCCTGGATCGGTTACCGGCGTCGGGTCGAGCGGAAGCTGGCCTCGTCCGGCTTCACCGACAAGCGCCTGCCCGGCGGGCCGTCCGGGCGCTGGCGGCCTTGACCGTGTTCAACACCCCGTCGCACCACTGTGTCCACCACGGCGCCAACAACCCCTACCTGGACAAGAACTACGGCGGGATCCTCATCGTGTGGGACCGGATGTCCGGCAGCTATGCGGCGGAGACCGAACTCGTCAGGTACGGGTTGACCACACTCGGACCCTGCAGCGGGCCCGGGCGGACTCATCGCGCAGCGACAGCGGACGGACCGTTCACAGATCGGACCGGGCCCCCGCGGGGTGCCTGTTCAAGCGCAAGTCATCGGCCATCGTGATTTGAAACCCTCGTGAACACCCTGGAGTTCTACGAGCACCTCGGGCACACCCGAACTGTGTCGTCGAGGTGCGCTTCGGCACCCCGCGAGTTCGGCATGCTGCGTGCCATCGGCCTGTCGGGCAGGCAACTACGCGAGATGCTCACCCTGGAATCAGTACTGCTCGCGCTGACAGGCGCGGTCGCCGGCACCATCCTCGGCCTGGTCTACGGCGTGCTGGCGGTCCGCTCGATTTTGGCGGTTCGCACGTC
This sequence comes from Streptomyces sp. G7(2002), assembly GCF_028870195.1. Lineage (NCBI taxonomy): Bacteria > Bacillati > Actinomycetota > Actinomycetes > Kitasatosporales > Streptomycetaceae > Streptomyces > Streptomyces sp. G7(2002). The sequence goes on along the minus strand of NZ_CP102609.1, from coordinate 93,080 downwards.
GCCATCCTGACCTCGTCGGACGGCACAGCCCTGACGGTGCTCGGCATCCTTGCGGCCACCGTGTTGACCGGCATCGCGGCCTCGGTCCTGCCCGCCCGTCGGGTGCGCCGCATGGCGGTCGTCGACGCCCTGCACACGAGCGGATGACACGCCGCTATCAACCGCCCATCGCGGTCACCGGCGGACGTCGTGGCCCGGATCCCCTCGGACAGGCCTCCTTTGTGGGCAGCTTCACCGTCGACCGGGTCGAGCCGCGCGTTCCGCACGAGCGCGGTGAGGCGAGTTGCCCGGCTCCTTGGGCTGGCCGCGCCGAGATGCCGGCCGGCCGTCAACTGCACTGCGCGAGCGCGTATCGGTGGAATGACCGATGTGCGGGAGGTGGGGGAGTGGCCATAGTCCCCGGGAGATCGTTCGCGGGTGGCCGTGATGCACCCGGTTTTCGAAAGGAACTTCTGTGGACACGTATGCGGATCTGGTGTTTCTCGGCGGGCGGGTGGTCACGGTCGATGCGGAGTTCTCCGTCGCCTCGGCCCTGGCGGTGACCGGTGGGATCATCAGTGCCGTCGGCGGGCAGGACGACGTCGCGCCGCTCGTCGGACCCGGCACCCGCGTCGTCGATCTTCGGGGGGCGACACTGCTTCCCGGTATCAACGATTCCCATCTGCACGGATGCGCCTTCGGCATGGCGACGCCGCCGCTCTCCCTCGACCTCGGCCATCCCGCCGTGTGCTCCCTCGTGGACGTGGCCGAGGCGGTATGCGAGGCCGTCGGGCGGGTTCCGGACGGGCAGTGGATCACGGGGCACGGCTGGGACACCGGTTACCTCGACGAGTGCGTCTCCGATCCGTCGCGGCTGCCCTCGCGGCACGACCTCGACGCCGTGAGTCCTGACCACCCCGTCGTCCTGTACTCCTTCTCCGGGCACGCCACCTGGGTCAACTCCAAGGCACTGGAGCTCATCGGGATCGACCGGCACACCGTCGCGCCGCCCGGCGGGGCCATCGTCGCGGACGAAGCCGGGGAGCCGACCGGGCTGCTCCACGAGGGGGCCCAGGCCCTCGTCCAGAACGCGCTGCCGCCGCTCAGCCGGCAGGAGCGGACCGACGCGATCAGGTCGACCCTCGCCACGCTCGCCCGGCTCGGAGTGACCAGCTACACCGAACCCGGACTCGGCCCCGGCGGCGACGGCATCATGCGCGGCGCGCTCGGCGCGGAGACCCTCGACATCTACCGCCGGCTGCTGGCCGACGGCGAACTGACCGCCCGCCTCGGCGTCCTGCTCCTGCCCACCGGAATGGCGAGCACCGCCGAAGAATTCGCCCGCACCCTCACCGCCCTCGGCGAGTGCGGCGACGCCAATCCGCGCCGCCTCGCGATCCACGGAGTCAAGATCTTCGCCGACGGCATCGTCCCCAACAAGACGGCCTGGATGCACGAGCCGTACGTCGGCGGCGGCTGTGGCTCCTTGTGCGTCGGCGGCGCAACCGACGCCGAGCGGATCGCGGAAATCGACGCCATGATCCGGCATGCCCACGCCGCCGGGCACCAGCTGGGCGTCCACGTCACCGGCGACCGGGCCATCGACACCGTCGCGGACGCCTTCGCCGCGGCCATGGCCGAGCACCCGCGGCCCGACGCCCGCCACTACGTCATCCATGGCGACTTCCTTACCGCGCACAGCATGAAGGTGCTGGCCGCGCACGGCTTCGGCGTCAATATGAACCCCACGATCAAGTGGACCGTCGCCGACATGGAGGAGGAGTTCGTCGGCGTCGGCAGGGCCGCGTACGCATGGCCCTACCGCGATGCCATCGACGCCGGTGTGCGGGTCGCGAGCGGGTCCGACGCCCCCGTCACGTACCCGGACTGGCGCCAGGGCGTTGCCACCATGATGCTGCGCGAGTCGAAGGCCGCCGGCCGGGTCAGCGGCCCCGAGCAGCGCATCGGCCTGGCCGAGGCGATCCGTACGTACACGATCGACGCGGCCTGGCAGGACTTCGCCGACGACTGGAAGGGCTCCCTGGAGCCGGGCAAGGTCGCCGACCTCTGTGTGCTCGACGGGGACCTGCTCACCGCCGACCCCCACGACATCCCGGAGCTGCCCGTCGTCCTCACCGTCATGGACGGGCAGGTCGTGCACAACGCCCTTCGCGATTGACGTATTCCGGGCGCATGATCATCCTTGGGGGATGGCAGCGAAGCGGAGCACGGCGGACATCCTGGACGCGGCCGTCCACGTCCGTGAGGCCGCCAGGAGCGCCACGAGCGGCGCGACCGGCGTCGGCACGGTCCTGGCGGCGCTGTCGGAGGTGATGGAGTACGACCACGCCTCCCTGGCCCGGTGGGATCCGCTGCGCAGGCGCCACACCACCCTGGCCGGGAGCTACCCGGACGACGTCACGGCCTACATCGAGACCCGCCTCCACCACGACCCGGTGTTTCCCGTGCTCCGCAGCCCGGCCCGAGGCGGTCTCTGGCTCAGGGACGTCCCCTGGCAGCTCCTGGCGACATCCCCGGGATTCCAGGAGGTGCTGTGTCCCCTCGGCATCGAGGACGGCGTGGCCCAGTGCCTGTTCGCCACCGACGGCCGGTACGTCGGCATGCTGAACGTCAGCACCCGCCGACCGCGGCGCACGCCCGACCCGGCGCGCGCCGTGGTCACGCTGCTCACCGAGGCCCTCGCCGCGGCCGTCGACCTGCGCTCAGGCCCGCCGCCCGAGGAGATCGCTACTGCCGACTTCGCCGCGGACGCGCGGCGGCCTGGCGGACTCTCGCCGCGGGAGCTCCAGGTGCTGGCTGAACTGACCACCGGACGCACCAACCGGGAGATCGCCGAGCGGCTGTACATCACGCCGCGCACCGTAGGGACCCACATCGAGCACATCCTCGCCAAGCTCGACCTCCCCAACCGCGCGGCCGCCGCCGCCCGAGCCGCCGCCTGGGGAATCGAACTCTCCCGCTGACGCGAGCCCAACAACGCAATGCGCTGGGACCGCGGGCGCGCCCGGGCGGGACACCCCGTTTCCACACCTGCCGGGGCGACAACGGAGAGCTGAGGCAGGGCCAGTGTGGCTCCACGCCTGCGGGCTGAACGCTCTTGTGCCGCCGTTCCCTTTGTCGCCCGTGTGCCGGTGACGGCCTGCCGAGGTGTCACCTCACTTCGCGAGGAGCGACTCTCATCAGGAGCTTGGCGGGGTGGTTGGTAGAGGTCATGACTCCCCGTACCTGTGCCCCTGGGAGCGGCTCCAGACGCCACCGGCGCGCCACGGCCACGACCACCGTGGTCATTTCCGCGCGCGCGAACGACTCACCGATACACCTGTGCCGTCCGGCGCCGAAGGGAAGGAACGCGCCGCGGGGCGCGGCCTTCTGGCCGGGCAGCCAGCGGTCGGGATTGAACCTCAGGGGGTCGTGGAAGTGGTGCGGGTTCCGGTGCAGGACGAGGGCGCTGAACATGAACTCGGCACCTGGGGGAAACCGGTAGCCCGCGAGTTCGACCTCCGTGGTCGCTCGTCGCATCGTGACGCCTCCGGGGTTGCGCACGCGCAGCGCCTCGTCCACCACCCGCCGCGTGTACGGGAGATGGCCGAGGTGTTCGAACGAAGGCGCCTCTCCGCTCCTCGTCCGCAGCTCCTCGTGGAGTTCCCGGTCGACGGCGGGGTGCCGGCCCAGCTCGTGGAAGAGCCAAGCCAGCCCGCCTGCCACTGTCTCCGTGCCGGCGACCAGCAGTGTGATGAGTTCGTCGTAGACCTGTTGGTCGGTCATGGTGTTGCCGCTGTCGGCGTCCTGGGCCTGCAGGAGCATCGACAGCAGGTCCGGCTGCTCGGCGGGGAGGCCGGTGCGCCGGGTGCGGATGAGGTGGTCGATGGCCCGGCGCAGCCGGTCGTGTGCGGCCGCGAGGCGGCGGTTGCCAGGAGTGGGGAGCTTCTGCCCAAGGCCGGTCGGATCGATGGCCCGGTTGTACACGCCGCGGAGCACGACGGGCACGTCGTGGCGGATGTCCGCGGCAGTGTGCTCGTCGAGTGCGGTTGAGAACAGCGTGGTGGTGACGATGGCGAGGGAGAGGTCAAACATCTCCTGGGTGACGTCGACGACCTGTCCGGCCTGCCAAGAGGCGACTCGTTCGTCGGCCAGCCGCGCCATGGCTCGCGCGTAGTGATCGATCTGCCGGTGATGGAAGGCCGGCTGCATCCGGCGCCGCTGGCGGAGGTGGAAGGGCCCTTCGGAGGTGGCGAGGCCCTCGCCGAGGTAGTCGCGGAGCTTCTCGAAGGAGCGGCCTTTCGCGAAGTGGCCGGCGTCAGCGACCATCACGCGGTCGACGACCTCCGGTCCGGCGAGGACGTAGGTCGGTGTGGGGCCCAGGTAGACGGCAACGATCTGGTCGTACGCGGTGAGGGAATCGAGGAATTCCAGGGGGCGCCGCCACATTTCGAGTGCATGGCCGATCAGCGGAAGGCGTCCGGGAGCGGTGGGAGGAGCCGGGAGGCGAGCTGCGGTGGCCATAGGTGCCTTTCTTTGGCCGCGGGCCCGTGCCTGACCGGCAACCGAGTAGTACTCCTCGGGACGTTACGGACCGGTGATGCGGGTGCAGGCGTTCGGGACACACCGGGAAGCACCCGCCCGGCGACGTCCTCGCAGGTCGAGTAATGCATACATCACGGAAGGTAGCGTTATGGGCACTCAGGGCGATACCTGGATCTCGGTCAGTCGAGGGCGCCGGGGGCTGGAATCAGCCTGCGGCGTGTCTCGGATGGGTGAATCCGGGAACCTGGCCGCTCCCGGATTCCGGTAGGACCGTTGGGTTGGGCGGATAGCCGGATGATCGCTCTTCGGGCGTCCCCTGCTCATTCCTGTACACCTGCTTGAGGAGACGTCCCCTTGGCTACCGCTGATCTTCCTGGTCCTGATTCGCTGCTGCGCCGCACGCTGGGGGAGTGGCGGATCGGGTTGGTGGCGTGGCGGCTGCTGGTTCTGCAGACCGCGGATCCGGCGGTCGCCGCTGGCATGGCCAACTTCTCCACCTACCGCGCGCACCCGTGGCGGCGTATCGAGCACACCATGGACAGCGGGAAGCGGCTGTTCTTCTCCGACCGTGAAGGGCTACGCCGTGAGGTTGCCCGTCTGGAGCGCGCGCACCGCCGTCTGGCCGGGACCGACGAGCAGGGCAGGCCGTTCACAGCGTTGGACCCGGCGGTGCGGGTGTGGGTACTGGTCACCTTGTACGAGTGCATGACGGCGATGCGGGAACTGTCCGGGCGCCCGCTGGCGCCGCCTGAACTGGATCAGATGTACGGAGAATTCCGTGCGGTGTGTACCGAGTTCGGCCTCTGTGACGACCTGCTCCCGGCCACGGCCGCGGACGTGCCCGCGTACATGGACCGCACGATCCGCGAGCGCCTCGAATACAGCGAACCCGTGCGCTACCTGCTCTTCGACATGCTCCGTGAAGCACCCGCACCCCGCCGCCTCGGCCACCTGAAGCCGGCCTGGCCGCTTGCGCGCACCGTGGCCGCCCGCATGATCGGTGCGCTGACCATCGCGGACCTCCCGGAAGCCTTCCGCGAGCGCTTCAACTTGCCCCGCACCCGCCGCGCGGCCCTGCTGTCCTTCATCCTGCACCGTGGCATGCGCGTGCTGATGAATGCGCTGCCCGAGCACCGCCGCTACCGCACCCCACTGGCGGGCAACTCCTCGACTTCGCAGCCTCCCACCGCCTCCACCGACCGTCCTTCCCCGCCGGAGGCAAGCCCTGTCCGGCTTCCCGCACCACGCCGCCGCAAGGGTGCCGATTCCCGCCTGGCGCGTCTGCGGACCTTCTTCCGCCAGGTCCTCGACCAGACCGGCGACGGCCGCATCAGCTCGGCCGATCTGCAGGCCATGGCGCACAACGTGTGCTGGCCGCTCGAACTCACCCCTGAGCGCGAAGCCCGCGTCTATGCCGCCTTCGAGACCTGGTGGCAGCACTTGCGGGCCGGCATGGATGCTGACGACGACGGACAGGTGACCTGCGAGGAGTTCGTCACCGCCATGCTCACCGGGATCGACGCCGGGCCGGCTTATCTCGAGGAGGGGCTGCATGTCGCGGTGCGGGCGGTCTTCCACGCTGCGGACACCGACGGCAGCGGACACCTGTGCGCCGATGAGTACCGCACGATCTTCGGCGGCTCCCGGGTCCACCCCGCCGAACTCAACCACGGCTTCCGCCAGCTCGACCACGATGGAGACGGCCGCATCACCGAAGAGGAATTCGTCCAGGCCTTCACGGACTACTTCACCGCCCGCACCGACAACACGGCCGGCAGCCAACTCCTCGGACGCCCATAGCGGCCGATGCGGGCGAAGTGCCGGGGGCAGCCACTGATGGGCCTTGGCGGTTCAGTGGCGATTCCCGCAGGGGCCTGACGCGTGTGGCGGCGGAAGGGGGCGTCGTCGCGCTCGCGGTCTCTGACCCGGTGGTGGCCGTCGAGGTGATACGCATCGCGCCGACGGGTCCAGGCTGAGGGCGGGCCGCCGGTGGCACGAGGTGCGGAGGACCACGAGGAGAACGTCCGGTACCTGGCCAGCCCGGAATGCCCAGCCCGCAGGCAGCAGACCGGCGGCGATCTGGGAATGGTGCCGAGCGGGCGGCGGACGCCGGAGCGATCGTTGCTCCGCCGTCGCAGCGCGTTCGCTTCGCGGTCGTCCGCGCCGTGCGGCGTCGGCACCGGCCGAGTCGTCTGCCCGGTCCGAGGGGGCGGCTCTTCGCTGTTCACCGGTGGCCGGCCGATCCGGCTGCGGTGATCAGTGCTGGGGGTGCGGACGGTGGAACAGGGGGTGCCGCTTGGCGGTGGGGGCCGGAGCGAGACGGTCGACTTCGATGCGGATCATGATGGCCCGGACCACCTCGGTCAGCCCCAGGACGATGGCCATGACGCCCACCACCAGGGTGAGTGCCGCGATCGAGGCGAACGGCGAGACGATCAGCACGATGCCCGCCAGAGCGCTGATGATCCCGAAGGCCACGTGCCAGCCTCGGGCCGGCATGTCCTGGGCGGAGGCTGCCGCGGCCGTCTCCATGGTGCCGCGCACCAGCCAGCTGAAGCCGATCCACAGGGCGAGCAGCAGAATCGACTCCATGGCGCCCCGGAAGCAGATCAACCCCAGCAGGATGGCGAGCGCGCCTGTGAGGAAATGCAACACCCGAAGATGCCGGGGCACGTGCGTGCCGAAGGCGCCGGCCAGCTGGAAAACGCCGGTCGCCAGCAGATAGACGCCGAAGAGCACGCCGAGGACCCGCAGCGTTGCGCTCGGCCAGACCAGGGCGATGACGCCCAGGGCGGTGGTGGCCAGGCCCATGGTGAGCAGGATCTGCCAGCCCTTGTTCGCCAGGAAGGCCATGCCTTCGGCCAGGGGCGTGTCCTGTGGCTCGGTGCTGTGCGGGGGAGCGGGGTCTGGAGAACCGGAAGGGGATGTCATGACGTCTGCCTCCTTCTGGGAGCAGCGTGATCACGTCAGTACACGTCCATCGTCACCCGATCGGCTTCCCGTCGCTCGGCGGAGACGGAGATTGGTCGCGGTGCATACAAACGCCAGCCCTGCGTGGTGTGTGGGCGTTCTTGGGTTCTTGGGCGTCAGGAGGCGGAGAGGCGGGTTGGCCAGGCGGCGTTCTGCTGTGCAGTGATGTCCAGCAGCGGTGCGGAGGCGGCGGGCAGTGCGTCGAGCTGTCCCGGGCCGGGGTCTGACTCATGAGAGATCTGGCTGGCGGAGGTGTCTTGTCTCAGCTGTGTCGCCCCCGCTGGCCTGGAATGGTGCGTGCCGGCACCGGGCCGACGGAGCGTGTCCCGATAGGGGCCTGCCGACGAGCCAGGCGTTGTCTCAGTTCTGACCGTCCCCGCGCGGTCTGGTGTCGGCGACTTGGAACCGTTCATGTCGTCGGGAGGCGAATGTCCATGGCCCGTACGCCCAGCACCCCATGCACCGGTCGGCGTCCGGCTGGTGGGGAGGTCATCCTCGGTGTGGACACGCACCGGGATGTTCATGCCGCCGCGGTGGTCTCCTCGCTGGGGGAGGTGATCGGGACCGGGAGTTTCCCCGCCACCGCAGCTGGCTATCGCGAACTGTTGGCGTGGGCCAGGGGGTTGGGCACGGTACGGCGGGGCGGGGTGGAGGGGACCGGTAGCTTCGGCGCGGCACTGTGCCGTTATCTGCTGGCCCAGCAGGTCGAGGTGTTCGAGGTGAACCGGCCCGACCGGTCGGAGCGCCGCCGGCGCGGGAAGCCGGACGCGGCCGATGCGCAAAACGCGGCCCGGGCTGTGCTGAGCGGGCGGGCACGCGCCCGGGCCAAGGCAGGCGACGGGCCGGTGCAGATCGCCCGGATGTTCAAACTTGCCAAGGCGACCGGCTACCGCTGAACTCGCCATCCGCCCGCGCCGGGGCGGGAAGGGCCCCAACAGCCGCAGCCGCTCTGGCCGTTGCCGTCACCGCGCGATCCCTCGCTTCCACGGGAGAGCATGAGGGGCGCCCTGCGCGCGGTCGTCGACACCCGCTCCATCGCCGAGCGCCTGGACAAGGCCCGAGGCGCCGACATCGGGTTCGGCCACCCCTCCAGAAGCATCACGTCCATCTCTCCCCGGTATTCACCTTGATGGGATGGACGGGCGTGAAGCGCAGGGCGAACAAGAAGCGGTGCTCGTCCGCACGCAGTCGGTGCCCGAGCGGTTCGCCGCTACGCGACAGTGGCTAGCGATCGATGAGGAGGCGGACACCTGAGGGACTCAAGAACGTTAGGCAGTACGGGATGATCGGACAGCTCTACCACTGCCTGATGAAACGCGAGCTGTTCGATGAACAGACCGCCTTCCCCGCCGCGGCTTGACGCCTTCGCATCGTGAGGTGTCTGTTGCGTCCAACATGCCTTCCCACACCTGCGCTGAGCTGCACAAGGCACTCTGCTTCGTCTCGCGCCACACGTTCCACCCCGTAGCATCCCCTTTCTCTGGGGTGGGGCGGTGTCTTCACCTGGTCAGACCCGACTCACAGAAACCCACGTCATAGGGGCAGCTGAGACAAGAAGCCCTGCCGGATCGCTCCGGCGGGGCTTCTGCGCACTGCGGGTTAGGACGGCGGAGTGTCAGGCTCGGGCACCGTTGTACTCCGGCTCTCCGCTTTCGAGCACGCGGAGCAGGGATGCGGTGACGACACGTGTGCTACGGCCGATACGCAGCACACGGCATGGGAACTCCCCGCGGCGAGCCAGGTCGTACCCCTTCGCACGCGAGAACCCCAAGGCCCTGGAAGCGTCCTCCACGCTCCCTGTTCCGTCCCAGGTGGCGCGGATGCTCGTCGGGCTATACCGGGTGCCCTGAACCTCGTTGGGCTGTTCCTGCATTTTGCGATTCTCCGGTGCAAGAATAGTGCTGCTTAGGCGTAGTCGATATGGTTTGAAGTTGCCCAAAGATGCGGCTCTCATCGCGCGTTGATGTCGACGTCAGTCAACCCAGTGCAAGGTAGACCCCTTTCCTGGGTTCCCTCGGGAAGATGTGATGCTCTGCTGATTGCGGCGCGGTCGACTTGGGGACGCAGATGCGAGTGGGAGCGTGGACCGTACTTATTCCTTAGGGGCGCGCGGCTACGTAGGGTGCTGAAGGACGTGGAGCAAGTTGCATTGACGGGAGTCTCAGCGATTCCTTTCGTTGCGTGGTCGAGTAGTGGCGGTGGACAATTTAATGATCCAAGGGACCGCCGGTTTGGCTAACCGGCGATCCTGCGCTATGTTGCTTCGCTTCGAAGCAATCGGCGTCTATCGCCCCTTTTGTGGAGAGCCCCTCAACTCCAACTCGACGGTCACGCCATGAATCGACCCACCTTCGTCTGTGCGGAGAGCGCGCCTTCCACGCGTCTTGAGGTCCTGTAGTGCCGGTTCGCCTCGCTTGCGCAGAGCGGACGCCTTTGCGTCCAGAGCGAGGAAAGGCGGCCGGAACATCTCCACGTACGCGGAGAGGCGCCGCCGTTTCAGATCACCACGCGTTGAATCAGTACTGCGCTCCGAGAGGTCGCAAGCCGCGGGACCTGGGTATATCGGTTGATGTACCCACGCGCTGGGCTCTGGCTCGTGAGAAATCGGACCTGGTGTCCGGTCTGTCCTTCGTCGATCACCAGTGCGGGGTGTACTGCTGCCGGGCTGTTGAGGCGTGTCCCGGGGAGGGTCGTGCCGTGAACTGGGCATTGTCTCACTGCTGACCGCCTTGACGGCCCGGTGGCGAGGGCCGGCAAGCCCGAAGAGCAGGAGGTGCGCGCCTCTGGCGAGGGTCCCAAGTCCTAGAAAACGTCCTCCTGTTGTGGGCGAGGTCGTCCTTGGTGTGGACACGCACCGGGATGTTCATGTGGCTGCCGTGCTCTCCACCCTAGGGGCGGTCATGGATACCGCGCCCTTTCCCGCCACGTCGGTGGGCTATCGCGAACTCTGGGAGTGGGCCAGCGGCTGGGTACGGTCCACAGTGCCGGGGTGGAAGGGTCCGGCAGCTACGGAGCTGCCCTCTCCCGCTATTTGCGGGCTCGCCGGGTCGAGGTGTTCGAGGTGAGCCGGCCTGACCGCTCGGTTCGTCGACGGCGGGGGAAGTCGGACCCGGTGGACGCACAGGAGGCGGCACGGGCGGTCCTTAGTGGCCGCGCTCGCTCCCAGGCCAAGGCCGGCGATGGGCCGGTCCAGTGCGCCCGTCTGTTCAAACTGGCCAAGGACTCCGCTGTCAAGGCCCGCACGCAGGCGATCAATCAGCTCAAGGCGGTCCTGGTCACCGCCGATCCGGACCTGCGTGAGCAGCTGGCCGGTCTCAAGACTCCGGCCTTGGTCCGGACTTGCGCGCAGTTCGAAGATCGCGAGAGCGGCGACGGCGAGACAGCTGCCGTGGAGCAGGCCACCCGCATCGCCCTGTGCCTGTTGGCCCAGCGGATCGATCAGCTGACCGGGCAGATTCGCGACCTGAAGCGGTGCCTGACTGCACTGATGGAGCGGCACTTTCCACAGCTACTCACCCGGGTGGGCATTGACCCGGATAGCGCCGCCACCTTGCTGATCACGATGGGGGACAACCCAGAACGCCTGTGCAGCGAGGCGTCGTTCGCGGCGCTTTGCGGGGTCAGCCCCGTCGAGCACTCCTCCGGCCCTCAGCGTCACCACCGGCTCAACCGCGGCGGCGAACGAAGAGCCAATGCCGCCCTGTATCGGATCGTGCAGACACGGCTCCGGTGCGATGCACGTACCCGCAACTACTACGAGCGGCGCACCGCGGAGGGCAAGACCCGTCGCGAGATCATCCGCTGCCTCAAACGCTACGCCGCCCGAGAAGTGTTCAACCTGGTCCGGCCTGGCATCGGGCCCCACGAAGCGACTTAAGGCGACCGCAAGCCTGCGGCCCACCTCCGCTTGCGCGGAGAGCACCATCTGGAACGGCGCTGTCCCGACTGCGTCGACGGTTCACCTCCGCTCGCGCGGAGAGGACCAACAGCAGTCACTTGGGCTGAGATTCGGACACGGTTTACCTCCGCTTGCGCGGAGAGGACCGGCGAACATCAGCTGGAAGAGCGGGTTGCGGGCGTGCTCTCCGCGCAGGCGGAGGTGAACCGCCAGTACTTCTGCCCACGCTCCTGATCCTCCGGTCCTCTCGGCGCGAGCGGCGGTGAACCGTCGGCCGAGCAGTCCGCGGTGATGGCGCTTGCGTGGTCTCCGCGCGGGCGGAGGTGGGCCGGTCGGAATGACCGGGGCGAACGGGATGGGGCGGTGCTCTCCGCGCGTGGAGGTCGGCCGTCGTTCTGGTGCTAAGGGCTGATACCTGGTGAGCACGTCTTCGTGCTGGAGGGTGGTTGGTTCGAGGAGGCGTGGAGGGAAGTGTCGGGGTTCGGTAGTGTGCTGCTGTGTCGCCTGGTGATCTTCTGCTGCGGCGCTGACTGGTTGGACATGCTGGCTTGACCAAGCGCGTGAGCGCCTACGGATTCCGGCTGACTTCGCGGAATCGCACTGGACGGACCACGACAGGCTCATCGAGTATCTCGCTCACCTTGTGTGCGGGTTCGTCCTCAAGGAGGGCTTGCGCACCTGCACCTGCACCTGCACTTGCGCGTTCGGGGAGCGGGGCTGCAGCATCTGGTTCGACGGCCCCGAACGTGCTGCCGGACGACTCGACTTGCAGCTTGTCACCGTTCAAGGGGACTGCGAGATCGCCGAGTACGACCAGGTTCTCACCTACGCGGGCGGGCCGAGCGCGGAGATCCTGCGGGTTCACCGGGCGCCCCTCAGGGGCTGCGGTGGTGTGTGCTCCCGCATGCCATGGTGGACACGGCAAGGTCGCGTTCCTGCGGCGTATGGACGAAGGACGTCGAAGGGAACACGCGCGGGGAAGGCGGAGGGCCAGGTGACTGCGGAAGGGTACGTCCTCAAGGCTTGGGCAGTGCGTTCGGTGCGCTATTTGTCGTGGGGCACGCTGGGTCGTGTCCGATGGGTCCGTTGTCAGACCGTTCCGGTTGTTCGTGGCGCAGGGTCGTGTGGCGGAAGGCGTTCAGGTCGGCGGTGTCGGTCGGCGGTGTGGGTCGGAGTGTCGGGGGTTGGGTGTCCGGCAGCGAGAGTGTAGAGGGTGCTGTGGGTGGCGCTGTCGAGCCCGCGTCGTTGTGTTGGTGTCCGGTGAAGTGGTGGGCAGCAGGCCGGTGTGCAGGTCTGTCATCAAGTTCACTTGCCGGGATGCGTCGGTTCCTCGACGCCGTGATGCGTGGCGGGTGAGGGTTGCTGTGTGGCTCGGCGGTTGCGGGGTGCTGTCCGCCGGCACTGGGGCGGGCGTGTGCGGATGCCGTCCGGTTGCGTTTGCTGTGGCTGACCCGGCACCGGCTTACGCGCCCCGAATTCCTCTCCCTGACCCCGGGTGCGCAGCAGAGGTCAGGAAGGTGTGACCGTGGCCTTCTTGGGCCGGCGGGGCACGGTTGCGGTCTTGTCGTGGTGCCCGTACTCCGTCGACCGGGCCACGCCGGAGAGGTGGGCGATCTGCTGGACGGTGGGTCTTCTCACGGCGTCGCAGAGCTGCTGGGCGAGCGAGGCCTGGTCCTCGGACGGCCTGGGCCGGCGTCTGCCGGCCCGGCCGCGGGCTCGCGCGGCAGCGGGCCCGTCGTCGGTGTCCGTCACGATCAGTTCGCTTGGGAGTTCGGCGAGTACGGACAGCCCGCCCTGCGAACATCGCCGCCCGCCCCTGCCTCGTGGACGTACCGTGGACGGCCGATGTCCTGTTCGGTGACGTGCAGCCGACCGACGGCCGCGCTCGCGCAGCGAAGGAGATCGGCGCCGAGGCCACCGGGTGCGCCACGGCGCAGGAGAGCCCCAGACGGCGCCTGGCATCAATTGTCTGACGCCGTCGCCCTCGGCGTCACCTGGGCATCGGATGCGCCGCGGTCAGTCCGCCGTCGCCCCTCTCCGGCCCCTCCCGGCTCTCAGGCAGGGAGGGGTGCGGCTCGGAGTCGGGCATTGTTCGGGGGAAGGCCCGTCGGTAGTTGCTGGGTGACACTCCGATCTGTTTGAGGAAGTGGTGGCGGAGGTTGTTCGCTGTGCCGAGGCCGCTGAGCTCCCCGATCTTCTCGATGGGCAAGTCCGTTGATTCCAGCAGGTTTTGGGCTCGTCCCAGGCGCTGGTTGAGGAGCCACTGCAGGGGAGTTGTCCCGGTGGCTGCCTGGAGCCGCCGGTGGAGGGTGCGTGGGCTCATCGCTGCGCGTTGCGCCAGATCCTCGACCGTCAGGGGCTGGTCGAGGTGTCTGCGGGCCCAGTCCAGGACGGGGCCCAGGCTCCCGTCGTCGGTGGTGGGCACGGACAGGTCGATGAACTGCGCCTGGCCGCCGGGCCGGTGGGCGGGTACCACCATCCGGCGGGCCAGCTGGTTGGCGACGTGTGCGCCCAGGTCACGGCGTACCAGATGGAGGCAGAGGTCGAGTCCAGCGGTCAGTCCGGCGCTGGTGAGCACATCGCCGTCGTCCACGTACAGCACCGAGTCGTCGACATCTACCTTGGGGTAGCGCTCGGCCAGTTGAGCGGTGTGCATCCAATGGGCGGTGGCGCGTCGTCCGTCGAGCAGCCCCGCCTCGGCGAGTGCGAAGGCGCCGGTGCACAGGGAGACCATGCGGGCGCCTGCGTCGTAGGCGTGGCGCAGGGCCGTGATCAGTGCCGGCGGCAGCGGTCTGCCGTCCTCGACGCAAGCGTCGGGCACCGAGGGCACGATGACCGTGTCGGCGCCGGCAAGGTCATCGAGCCCGTAGCGGGTTCGCATCGACAGCCCGGCCCCGGCCCCGGCCCCGGCCCTGGCCGCAGAGCTGTCCTGCTCAGGCTCGCCCGTACTGCACAGCCGCAGGTCGTACCAGGGGTCGGCCAGGTCCGGCTGCGGCTTGCCGAAGACGGTGCAGGGGATGCTCAACTCGTACAGATCCCATGAGGGCACGCCGATGTCCTCGGCCACGACCACGGCGACGGAACCAGGATTCATACCCGAAGGGTATGGCAGGAATTTGGTGGTTGCTGTCACCGGTGTCACTGTTCCCGGCCGCCGCACGCTGCGATCTTGGTCCTACGTGACCAACCGCCGCACGCGGACGTACAGGGAGTGGTGGCATGCATTCTGATCGCCCGGCAGTAACCGTCATCGGCTTGGGCTCAATGGGATCGGCGCTGGCCGCCGCCTTGCTGGAGCGCGGCCACGAAACCACCGTGTGGAACCGCACGGCGCACAGGGCCCAGTCGCTTCTCGACCGGGGCGCCCGCCTGGCCGCAACCCCCCAGGAGGCGATCGCAGCGAGCCCGCTGACCCTGGCTTGCGTACTGGACTACGACGTACTGCACGCCGTCCTCGACCCCGTCGCCGGCTCCCTCACGGGCAAGACCCTGGTCAACCTCACCTCCGGCTCCCCGGAGCAGGCCCACCAGGCCGCCGCATGGGCCCGGTCACACGCCGCCGACTACCTCGACGGCGCCATCATGACCACCCCGCCGGGGGTCGGCAACCCCGAGATGATGTTCCTCTACAGCGGCTCCCACGCCGTCTTCGAAGCCCACCGCACGACCCTGGCGACCCTGGGAGACCCCTTGCACCTGGGCACCGACCCGGGCCTGGCCTCCCTCTACGACGCCGCCCTGCTGGGCCTGATGTGGTCCACCATGACCGGCTGGCTGCACGGCACCGCACTGGTCGGCGCGGAGAACACACAGGCCACGGCCTTCACCCCGGTCGCGATCCGCTGGCTGACCGCCGTGGCCGGCTTCCTTGCCACCTACGCCCCCCAGGTGGACGCCGGCCGCTACCCGGGCGACGACGCCACCGTTGACGTGCAGATCGCGGCCATTGACCACCTCATCCACGCGGCAGCGGCCCGCGGCATCGACAACGCCCTGCCCGAACTCCTGAAGTCCGCCATGCAACGGACCAAAGCCGCAGGCCACGGCTCCGACAGCTACGCGAGCGTGATCGAGATCCTCAAGAACCCGGCGGACAACAAATGACCCGGACACCAACAGCCACCCCTCACCTCCCGCCAAACCCGACGGCTCCCGCTCCCACCGTGCCATGGACGGACCTCCTGGCCGCCGCCACCGACGACTGCCTGGCCGCCCTCCTCCAACAAGCCGACCAGGACTGGTCACGCCCCGCCCACGCCCTCGACTGGACCTGCCGCCAGACCCTCGACCACCTCGCCCTCGGCCTGATGGGCTACACCGGCCTGCTCATCGCCCGCCCCGACGACCGCTACATCACCCTCTTCGCCTCACTCGACCCCCAAGCCCCCGTCCCCGCCTGCCTGGACGGCCTGCGCATCGCCGCCACCCTCCTCACCTCCACCGTCCGCGACACGCCTGCCGAGGCACGCGCCTGGCACCCCTGGGGCCACTCCGACGCCACCGGCTTCGCCGCCATGGGCATCACCGAACTGACCGTCCACACCTACGACATCACCCGCGCCCTCGGCCTGCCCTGGACCCCACCCGACAGCCTCAGCACCGCCGCCCTCACCCGCCTCTTCCCCGACGCCCCGTCCGGCCACGCCCCGTCCGACACTCTGCTGTGGTGCACAGGCCGCATCCCACTACCCGGCCTGCCCCGCCGCGCCGACTGGCAGTGGAACGGAACCGTGCGCTGACCCCGCCCGCACCCTGACCACCAGAGCCACCCCACGATTCCGCCGGCACTGACCGCATCCTCCAGACACCCCCACCAGCAGCCCCGAACAGCGGATCACCTCATCCCCTGCTCTTCGGACCGGGCAGGGCCGCAGGAAGCCGAGGCCGAGGCGCTCGTCCCTCTCCAGACGGAAGGCGCCGTACGGGCTGATGATCGACCAGAACAGCGCCGTCAGCCCGCGCCGGCCCTTCAACAGACAGCATCTTCGCGTCGCTGCTTGGTGTCGGAGATCCATACCCCGAGCCGGACTGCTACCGGCCCTCTCACCGTCGACGACGCTCTGCTCGCTGTGACCACATGGCACCGGCCGGCCGGCCGGGCCTTCCCGCCCCACCCACTGCGCAAGGGCCACAGGCCGCACTGCAACGCCTGGCTCGACCTCTTCACCGCACACACGGCCGTCGGGGCGGGACAAGGCGCCTAGGGGGTGTCCGCATAGGTTCGCCGGGGGCGGCAGAACGGTTGGATGGGCGGTGAAGTCCGTTCCTACGGCCGGAGGTGTGGTGGCCGACCTGTGCGGGTGCGCAGACTGACCGATCAGGAAGGGCAGAAGCTGCAGCAGATCGTGCGCCGGGGCAGTACCAACTCGGTGCGCTACCGGCCGGCGATGATGTTGCTGGCGTCCCCGGCGGAAATCGTGTCCCGGTCATCGCCAGCTGGTCCAGCCGACCGGGACACGGTCCGGGAGGTGATCCACCGGTTCAACAAGATCAGCCTGGCCTGCCCGGACCTCAGGGGCGGGAGCCGTCCCCGCCTGCGCAAGCCTGACGACGGGGACTTCGTCGTCCAGACAGCCACCACCGCCCCACCAACTCGGCCGGCCCTTCACCCGCTGGTCCACCGCAAACTCGCCGCCTACCTGCGCCGCGTGCACAAACGCGCCATCCGCATCGGCCGTGAAGCCTTACGGAGCCTGCTCCTGCGCCGTGGCATCTCCTTCCAGCGCACCAAGGAAGGAGCCCCGATCCGGACGCGACGCCAAGCTCGACCGGACCGAGGAGGTGCAGGAAGGCTTCCCGGACCGGGTCTTCGCCTCCGACGAGCTCGGGCCGTTGGGGATCAGGCCCACCGCGGGCTCCTGCTGGCCGAAGCAGGGCAAGGAACGTCGCCCGCATCCGCAGCGAGAAAGGCAACCGCTGGGAAGCCGACCGCTTCCAGCAGCAGCTTGATCACACAGGAACTTCAAATATGAGCTCGAGGCCGTCTTCCTCGTCCCATTGTTCTCCGACCTCGACGAAGCCAAATCCAGAAATCGTGGCCAGGGATGCCGTGTTGTCAGGACTGATCGTCACCCGCACGGTCCTGACGCGGGCTTCTGCAACGGCCCGACGTACCAGTGCGGTCAGCATCGCCCTGGCGTAGCCCTGACGACGGTGGACGGGGATCACCGAATAACCGAGCTCCACCATGCCCGCCTCATCCGGCGGCCCATGGAACCCGGCATACCCCACGACGACGCCTTCCGGCTCGGCTACCACCATCTGCGTGAGCCACCCCGCGCAACCCGGGTCGGAGGTCAGCTGATTGACCCGGTACTGCCACACCCACTTTGCCCTGTCGGTGACGAAGTACTCGGTGAGAGCGACACCTGCTTCGGCACTGGCTCGAGCCAGGTCGTCCTCCAGCAAGGCGACCATGGTCGTGCTCGACAACTCAACAAAGCGCACGGACTTCCCCCTCGTGGAGGCTGGGGTCCGGCGCTCGGCTTTGTCTGACACAGCGGGAATCTTCCAGGCGCGCCCAGGAGGTGTCCAACGGTTTTCGCAGCGGCCAACGCATACCCCGGCCCGATTGCGGCCCCGTCCCATCGACCTCAGCCGCGCCCCGGTGAACCTTCCCGGCCAGAGCACTAGGCAGGCTGCACGCCCAGCCTGGACAGCCCCAGCTGCTGTTCTTCCGACCGCTGCGCCCAGATGCCCGCCTCCCGCTGCCGTGCCAGCCACCGCCCGACTTGGCGAGGGCCCCAAACCCCCACGCCTCCGATGCCCCACCGTCAGCCCAACAAGTCACCGACGCCTCCTCGGCCGTCCGCTCCGTTCCAGAAGACAGCTCCCACCCAGAAGGGGAACCAGAACACTTGCTCCGGCAGGAGCGGGGCGGCGACGAACCAGATAAGGGGGAGAGCGGCGAACAGCAGACAGCAGCATAAGCCGCTCCTGCCAGGAGCAGATGACTCCCGTGGATTCCTAGGCATCTCGCGAAGGTAAGCGGTGCCCATAACTCGTGCATGAGTACCCGTACTCACGACGTCACATCCGGTGGCTTCGGGTATGTCCGCCGCGGCCAGCCGTCCGTAGGACCGCACAGGGGCGGCCCGACCGGCCGGTGGCGGCCTCACGCCCAGTCGATGCCCAACTCCCGTAGAGCCTCGCGTTGTTCGGAGGTGAGATTGCGGCGGCGGCCTTGGTGTGGGAGACCCATACGCTTGGAGACCCATACGCCCAGTTTCACGAACACCGGCTCCGTCTCGCCGCCGACCGCGACCTGCTCACCATGGCCGCGCGGTACCGGCCGGCGGCCTTCGCGTTCGGTCCATTGCGTGAGGGCCGCCAGGCCCGCTGGAGCGCCTGCTGTGCCTTGCCGGGCACCTTCGCGCCCTTGCCGGCCGGGCCGCGGCGCCGGGGCCCGGCGGGCTGTACACCCAGCCTTGTCAGCCGTTCCTGCTGCTGTGACGGAGCAGTGCTCTTCAGGGGACTGGGTGGCTTTGGTTCGGTGTCCCGTCTTCCGGCTGGGATCTGGGAGCAGGGGCAGTGGCTGCGTTCGGGCGTGATGACGTGGTCTGGGGTCGTGTTCGGTTTGGTTGTTCGGGCGCTTGGCCTGCAGTTCAGTAGTGGTGTGGGATTGATCTTGGATTTCTCGTAGGTGTGGTGGCGCGTCTACAGGCGGCTGCGCTCTCTGGGGGCTTGGGGTTCCGGATGATGCTGGTCAGTGGCGTGTGTGGTGAGGAAGACCGGAGGGGATCGTTCGCGTTGCTGGTGTGCGTGGTGCGCGGCGACAAGCTCCGGCGCAGCCCAGGCGCGCAGGGCGGAAGCGAGCCGCGGGTCGGGGCTGCTTGCTGGGGGCGTGGGCACATCAGCCGGGGGCGCCGGTTGCACCCAGGCGGTGCCGGTGGCGTCGTGGCTGCGGCGGCGGGTGCACAGGGTGCAGGCACGGACGGGCTGCTGCTCGGTCTTGAGCCGCGTCCAGTACGCGGCCGCCTCGGTGTCGTGGGTGGCGTCGCGGAGGAGAGGTGGGCAGGGCGCGTCAGGTGGGGGACGGGGTGCGGGTGAGGGTGGAGAGGTGCCGGGCCGCGCGTGGAGTGAGGATGAGTTCGGCGGTCGGGGTGTGCCGTGGCGGCGGAGGGTGATGCCGGTGCCATCGAGGAGCTGGGGCAGTGTCAGCCGACAGGTGCCATCGAGGCGTGGGGTGTAGAAGGCGGTTGCTTCGCCGGTTGCGATGTGCCGGTGTGGTGTCAGTGGGTGGGTGCCAGCGACGGCAGGTCAGGCCGGGGCGTTGCCGCTGGCCGGGTGTTGAGTAAGAGCGAGATCTCTGCCGTGGGGTGGCTTCGGTAGCGGGTGCGGCTGTCATGGGCGGTACACCCCACCCCGCTCCGCTGTCTCGGGAACGGCACTTCTGATCCTTTCTGATCCTTCAGTGGCCGCGCGGCTGCGCGGTGGTGGGCGTCGGTGTCCGGGAGGAAGGTAGGGGGTGGGGAGCCGGGCGTGTGGGGCGAGGTCACGGCGCGTTTGGGGTGCCCGGCCGGTGCTGGTGGCGCGGCTGCTGGGGCTCGATGCGGCCGGGGGTGCTGACGACGGCGCATGTCCGTGCGGCAGCCCGCAGGTCTCCCACCTGTACGGTTGCCAGGTGGTCGCGGGCTGCCGGAGCGGAACCCGCGTGGACAGGCCTCCGGGTGTGCGGCGCGCTCGATCGTGCTGTGCGGCTGATGACCTTCGCAGGCCCCGGCCGGACGGTCGGATCAGCGCAGTCCGGCGAAGAGATCGTTCTCGGGTACGGCCCCGCCGGTGGGGTCCTGGACACGTACGAAGGTCTCCATGCCCATCAACTCGCCGAACCTCTCCTTGCCCATCTTGAGGAAGAATATGTTCTCGCCCTGACTGGCGTGTGCGGCCAGCGCGTCGAACTTCTGGCCGCTGAATGCGGTGGTGTCCACCCACGTGGTGATCTCATCGTCGGGGAGGCCGATCTCGGCCATCGCGGCGGCCTCAGCAGGATCCGGCTCCGGCATGTCCTCATGGAACTCGCGCACGATCTCCCCGAACCGCTGCATCATCGAGCGGGGCATCGTCGTCCAGTACACCTTCGGTGTCAGCGCGGTCATCTCCAGCGCCGCCATCGTGATGCGGTGGGCCTGGATGTGGTCGGGGTGGCCGTAGAAGCCGTTCTCGTCATAGGTGACAACCACATCGGGTCGGTAGTGCCGCATGAGTTCCGCGAGTCGGGCGGCGCCTTCCTCCACGGGGGTCTGCCAGAAGGATCCAGGGGCGTCGTTGCTCGGCCAGCCCATCATCCCGGAGTCGGCGTAGTCCAGCATTTCCAGATCGCTGATCTTCAGGGCTTCACAGCTCGCCTGGAGTTCTTGACGGCGCATCAAGGCGACGGCCGCCGGATCGTGCCCGGGGTCGCCCGGCTTGGCACCCCCTGGTCCGTCACCGCAACCGCCGTCGGTACACGTCACGAGAACCGTGCGGATGCCCTCCGCCGCGTACCGCGCGAGGACTCCTCCGGTTCCGGTGGCCTCGTCGTCGGGATGGGCGTGCACTGCCATGAGCGTCAAGGGCCGGCCAGTCATGAACAAGTCCTCCTGCGGAAATACATCCTGGTCTGAGAGCGCGGCGGGCGTACCGAGATCCCGGGGCCCGGATCCTGGTGGGCGGACGACCTTGTGGTCTCCGTGCTCCCTGCCCGTGCGGCGCCGGTCCCTCGGTCGATGCAACAGCGCCGGCAGGACGACGATTCCCCGAGGGCGCAGCCGCAGGCCCGGGGACAGAGGGAGCAGCCGCCGGGTACCGCTCTGAGCACCCGCCCGCATTCCGCCCGGTGGTAAGCACCTTGGTGTTGATGGGCGTTGAGGCTTCCCGCGCAGCGTGCCTCCTGCAGTGCGCCCTACGGTTTCCCCTACCACCCCCCTACGCCACCGTCTCCGGTGTGAGGGGACAAAGCTGCAGGTCAGATCCCCTGGGTAAGGGGCCGCCGGCACTTCGACAACCCTCCTTCCCCCCTCCTCGTCAGTGGTGGGCGTTAGTGAATTGGGGGAGAGGCGTCGGGTTCCGGGCCGGGCTCGTGGCCGTACGGCCCAGAGGACGCGCCGGCCGCGACCGGTGCACTGGGAGGGGTGGGCAGTGGGCGGAACGAAGCGTCGGCCGTACGGGTCGACGGCCAGGACGCGGCAGATGGTCCTCGCCGCGCTGGGTGTGGTGAAGGTGGCGACCGCCGAGCAGATCCGGCAGCTGATGTGTCCGGGCACGGCCAGCGCGCAGACCGTCCGCAACGGCTGCCTCGACCTCGGCCGCGACGGCCTGGTGGAGTCGCTCGGCTCGGCCGGCCGCACCAACGCCAACGGCCATCTGGTCTCCGAGACGCTGTGGAACCTGACCGGCCCCGGGCCGGAGGCCGCGGCCGCGGTATTGGACCGGCCGGTGCGGGAGATGGGCGGCACCGCCCGCGGCGCCGCGCGCTCGGGTGCCAAGCACGCGGTGAAGGTCACCGACACCCTTTTATGGCGACCGGTCCGACCGTGCCTCCAGCCGCGCCGCACACCCCGCTGGTGTGGCTGAGCGGTGTCGTTGGCGAGCTTCGCCAACGACACCGCTCAGCCACGGAGATTCCCGCGCACTTCGTCGTTGCCCGCTGGGTCCGCTTAGGTGTCCTGCGCGGGAGGGCCGTGGGGAGGACGCTGTGGTTAGAGGTTGGTGGAGCGGTAGGCGAAGGCGAGGTCGTCGGTGCCGCGGGCGGCGATGGCGGGGAAGGAGTAGGTCGTTGCGGCTTGGGTGATCGGCACGAACGTCTGCCAGCCGGCGCCGGTGAGGCGGGTGAGCCAGATCTTGCGGTCTCCGCCGCGGACCGCGCAGTACAAGGTGGTGCCGCCGGAAGCCAGGGCAGGGATGTCCGGGGTGGTCCCGTTGTTGATGGCGTACGGACGTTCCCACGCGGTGCCGTTGTGCATGGTGATCATCACGCGGTCGGTGGTCCTGTTGCGGCTGCCCATGTAGAGCTTGCCCAGGTGGCTGGCCAGTGTCACGGCTGCCGCCTCTGTCTCGCTGCCGGGGACGCCGGCGAACCCGGACCAGGTGCCGCCGGGGGCGAGGGTGGACAGGTAGATGCCGCCGTTGCCTCCGCAGGCCGCGTAGTGCAGCTTGCCGGCGTGGACGGCCAGGGCGGGGGAGTGCGCGGTGGTGCCGGAGAGGTTGACGGGGGCTGACCAGTCTTTGCCGTTGGTGGAGGAGGTGACGACCGTTTGGCCGTTGTGGGCGGTGTGGGCCAGGTAGAGCCTGCCGTTGAACGAGGCGAGGGCCGGCGGTCGCCTCGTGAGATGTCCAGGGACCATGGCGAAGGTGCTCCAGCTGCTGCCTTGGCGCCGGCTGACCCAGATCTGGTCGCCGACGCCGCGGACCGCGCAGTACAGGTCACCGGCGTGGAAGGCCAGGGCGGGCGCGGAGGGGGTCTTGGCTCCGGGCCAGGCCAGCGTCGGGGCGCTCCAGGACCCGCTGTGGGTCAGGAGGGCGACGTGGTTGGGCTCGGGCTCGGCAAGGGTGCGGATCCACAGCCTGAGGTGACCCTCCTTGCCGCCGTTGAACTCATAGACGGCCAGACCGGCGGGCCACCCCACGCCACCGGGGACCTTGCTCAGCGCGACGAGCGCCTCGCGGGTGAAGCCGAGGGAGCGGTGGGCGACGAAGTCGTCCTTGTTCTCGAAGAGGGAGAAGAGCCAGCCGACGAACTTGGTGACGAACCCGAACAGCGCAAGTGCGCCGGCGCCGGCCTGGGCATTGTCGTCCGGAATCCCGGAAGCCTGCCCCCTTTCGGCTGCCTCCAGCGCCTTGTCGGAGACCTGGTACAGGTACTTGCTGATCTGGTGGAAGATGCCGCCGCTGTCCTCCTCCCACGCTTCGATGTCAATGAAGCAGAACCGGTCCACGGGCCCGTGGAAGAGGATGTCCGAGCCGCCGAAGCTGCGGGTATTGCCGGTGTACATGCTCCCGAAGACACCGGACCGGTACTCGCGGCGCGCCGCCTCGTCGCTGCCTGCGCCCGCGGCCCAGTAGAACTCGTCGGCCCCGATCTCATCGGACCCTGTCACGCTCATGAACTTGTGCGGCTTCAAGGTGAAGGTCGCCGGCATGGTCTCCTCTGCGGACCGAGGGGCGGTCACCAGAGTGAGCGCGGAGCCGTGCTCACCCATCGCGGCGATGAATTCCTCACTGTCCAGGCTGTCCAGCGGCTCCCCCTCAGGCAGGGAACTCAGGTCGATGGTGTTGACGTTGGGCTGGGCCAGCGCATCGCGGACCAGGACCTCCTGGTCGGCCGCGTAGTCCGCCAGCGAGTAGGAGCGCTCCAGGGGAATCCGCTCCACACCGGCCGGGAAGAACTCCGCGGCGCCGGGGGCGTCCTTGAAGAGCTTGCCGTACTCCGCGACCTCCTCCACCGACACGATCCGGGCCATCTGATCAACCAACTGCTGCTCCAGATCCGACAGCACCAGCCCCTCACTGAGCCGGGCAGCGGCATGCAGCGCCGTCTCGATCAGAATGTTGCTGCTCCGGTTCGCCCGCAGACGCTGTGCCCACCGCGTGTCCGACCGGGCCCCCGAGAGCAGGTTCCGTGGCAATTCGCCCGGATCGACCAAGGCCCACGTAGACCGCAGCCCCGCCGTCAAGACCTGCTGGCCCTACGCGTCCGCGTCCGCGCCGTGCTGCTCGGTGCTCATGCTGCTCCTCCCTTGTCTCTACGGATGCGGGTGGCGGCCCAGTCCGGATCGCGTATGGGCGCCGGGCGCCGGGCGCCCGCGTCGCGGTGGCCGGGGCGCGCATCACGCGCCAGCTGGTGCGCGGCGCGGTGACGACGTGGACCAGGACGACGACGCCTCCCGCCCGGTGCCACCCCGGCGAAGCGGACCTGATCGGCCGCCCAGCCGCCCAGGTGCCGCCACGGGCGCAACCGCCCAGCTGATGGCCGGCCGCGAGCGCGGCGACGCGGTGATGACGATGCCCATCACACCCAGCGCATCCCGATCTTGGATAGTTGCTCCACCCGCGCCGGGGACAGTGTCGCGGCCCGGGACCGCTGGTTCCCGACCCAGGCACCGAGCTTCAGCGGTACGTCTCGCTGCGCCTGGTCCTCCCCGCCGTCCCCGCCGACGGTGATTGTCTCCACGTGCTTCCTCGGCACCCGCAGGTGTCCTTCGCGTTCGTAGAACTGGCGGGCGGCCTCGTAGTTCATCGCCCACTTGTCGGCCTGGGTGCGGCGCGCGGGCGGCTTCTCGTTCTCGGTCGCGGGCTCGATGCCGAGGACCTGCTCGCACATCCACTGCTGCACGGTCGTCAGGTTGTCCCAGCCCAGCCGGACCGACCGCACCCACCGACCGAGGTCCTCGCCCTGGCGTACGACGTCGCCCGCCGCGGTGGGCAGCGTCCCGCCCTCGTCCAGATGCTGCCGGGTCAGGTGGAAGGCCCGCTGCCACTCCACCGGCCAGGCTGGGCACCAGGACGGGTCGATGTCCTCCAGCTGCTCGCGCCGCTCCTGCGACATGGCCCCGGCCGACGACTCCACGGGCAGCCCCTCGGCACGCCGCTGTTCGATCTCCAGCGCCTTCCTCGTCGCGGCCCGCGCGTTCTTCAACCAGATGCCCACCGCCGCGCCCTGGAACGTGGCGTCGAGCGGGGCCAGGAGGTGGCCGTGTTGGGCGGCCCATCCGCGCGCGGCGGTCAGGCCTTCCTCCCAGGCGACGTCGAAGCGGGACCAGACCATGCCGAGCTTGTCCAGCTGCGCGACGCGGTCCTCGTCCATGTCGCCGCGGGCGTAGAAGCGCCTGGCGTCGGCGATCCACTGGCCCAGCGGGAAGTTGGCGAGCGAGGCCGGCCACCCCACCCCCTCGGCTTCCTCACGTTCTGGGACGCGGTACGTGAATGGCACCCGCAGGTCATCGTGCTCGCGGGCGTAGATGACGGCGGCCTCCACACCGCGCCGCCAGTGCTCGCGTTCCGGGTTGAGGACGCGCAGGTTGATGAATGCGGCCAGCTGTGCGGGGTCGCGCGGTGTGGAGAACTTCAGCAGCGCCTTCGCAGGAGTGGAAGGTCCTCCGTCCCCACCCTCACCGCCCTGCTTCCTGCCTTCCGAGTCCTTCTGGACGGGCTTGTAGCGGCTGGGCGCCTGTTGCTCGGCCAGTGCCTCGACCACCCTGGCGTCGTGCGCGCGGAGCGCCTCAAGCAGCTTGGCGAGTCCGCCGTAGGCCTTGGAAGTCAGCATGTTGTCCGCCGTCTCCCCGGGCCCGAGCAGAACCGGCACCACCAGGCTGGCGACTTTTCCCTCACCCGGCTGCATCCGCAGCGCACGCCCCACTGCCTGGACGAGGTCGGGCATGGAGCCGCGTACGTCGGCCCAGTACACGGAGTCGCAGTTGTGGGTGTCGACGCCTTCCCCGAGCACTTTTGTGAAGTGCTGGCTAGATGTCAGTGACTGCATCTCGTTTATGCGTCAGCGTCAGGTCTTCCCGACTGCTTGTCTGACGTGTTGGAACCGCCCTGCTGTCAGTGGCACATGGTGGGGCAGTGTGGTGGCGAGTGGTGACATCATCCAGGACGCGTTCGTGGCACTTCCTATGCGTCTTGGCATCTCCCCAGTCTGATGCAGGGACTGCAGCGGCCGAGCGCCGCGACGAGGCCAGATCGGTCCTGTCTACCAGTTCCGCCACTTCGGCCTGCAACGCCGCCTGGCCAACCGCCCTCCTACCCCTGGGCGTTGATCTTCGCCATGAACACAGCGACGCTGCATGAATATCGGCGCACTTGGGACCGCGGTCAATTCGCCGGCTCCAGCGATCGCGGCTGTCTATCAGGACGGGCACTGCTCCTTCACCGGCTGGTCCGGGATGAGTTGGGCCCAGTGGTGAGCTGTGCTGAGGCGGCAGATGCGCTTGGCGACGTAGTCGGCGTCGGTGCTCCAGATGCGGGCGGCGTTGCGGGAGCTGAAGTGGGAGCTGAGGGTTGCCAGGGCATGGCCGTTGGGGGAGAAGCGTACTGTTGTGCGCATGTCCTTGTTGTTGCCGTGGCTGGGACCGGTGAGGGTGGCGCGTACGTGAGTGGCGAGGGCGTTCCACAGACGGACGGTGCCGTCGGCGCTCGCGGTGGCCAGGGTGCGGCCGTCGGGCGAGAACGCCACCCCCTCCACCACGCCGGTTTGGCCGCTGCGGGTGGTGGTGGTGTGGCGGGTGGCGATGTCCCACACACGGATGGTGCTGTCGCCAATGGCGCCCGCGACGATGCCGGCGGCCAGGGTTTGGCCGTCTGGGCTGAAGGCCAGCGCACTGACGGCGCCATTTTTTGGGCCGGGCAGGGGCGTGCCGGTCTGCCCGGGGCGCATGGTCCACAGCCGCGTGGTGCCGTCGGCGCTGACGGCGGCCAGAGCGCGACCGTCGGGCCTCAGGGCCAGTAGCTCCACCGTGCTCAGGGGCTTGCGAGCTCCGCGCAGGACGGCGGTGGTGCGGCGGGTGGCGACGTCCCACACCCGGATGGTGCCGTCGTTGCCGGTGGCGGTGGCCAGGGTGTTTCCGTCAGGCGTGATCGTGAGTTGCCGCACGGTGCCGGTTGCCCCGGTGAGAGTGGCGGTGCGGCTGCCGGTCGCCAGGTTCCACACGCGTACGGTGTTGTCAACTCCTGCTGTGGCCAGCACGTGGCCGTCACTGCTGGCCACCGACGTGGTGACGGGTTTCGGGGGGCGGATGGGTGCCGGGCGGGTGCGCGAGGGGGCTGTGGACCAGTGGACCAGCAGGTTGTCGTAGTCGACGGTGAGGGCGGCGTCGCGGTCGGCGATGGACCTTGGTGAAGTGATCGCGCCGGTGCGCCCGGTCAGGGTGGCGACCGGTCGGCGTGAGGCCACGTTCCACAGGCGGGTGTCTTTGCCCGCGGTAGCGAGGGTGCGGCCGTCGGGGGAGAATGCGACTGCGTAGACGGGCTGCTTCACGGCCAGTGTGGCCAGGGCCTTGTGTGCCCGCGGGCCCCACAGACGGACGGTGCCGTCGATGCTCGCACTGGCCAGGGTGGAGCCGTCCGGCGAGAACGCCACCTCCCCCACGATGCCGGTGTGGCCGGTCAGCGTCGTGAGCAGGCGGTGGGAGTTTACGTCCCACAGCTTCACGTCCCGGTCACCGCCCGCGGTGGCCAGGGTGCGGCCGTCGGGGGAGAACGCCACCCCGCAGACGACGTCAGTGTGGCCGGCCAGAACGGCGAGGACCCTGTGGGAGGACACCTCCCACAGGCGGGTCGTGCCCCCAGTGTCTGCCCCGGCCAGCATGCGGCCGTCCGGCGAGAACGACAGGCTCACCACCCCATAGGTGGGCCCGGTCAGGACGGCACGTTCCCGGTGGGTGCGTGTGTCCCACAGGCTCACAGTGCGGTCGCCGCTGATGGCCAGCATGCGGCCGTCGGGCGAGAACGCGACGTGTGTTACCTCTTTGATGTGGCCGGTGAGGGTCGCCAGGAGGCGGTGGGAGCGCGTGTCCCACAGCTTCACGCTGTGGTCGAAGCTCGCTGTGGCCAGGGTGCGGCCGTCGGGGGAGAACGCCACCGATCTCACGGCATCGGCGTGGCCGGTGAGGGTCGCCAGGAGGCGATGGGAGCGTGTGTCCCACAGCTTGACGCTGTGGTCGGTGCTCCCGGTGGCCAGGGTGCGGCCATCCGCTGCATAGGCTGTGCTGACCACCGTCCTCGGGTGCCCGGTGAACTGGTTGGCGTAGAAGCGGCCGTAGGCGCTGAGCAGGCTGCTGCGTGCTTCCGTGGTGGGGGACTGCCGATATCCCTTAAGTGCGAGGACCATGGCCGCCTCAGGGCGTTCGTCACTCATCTGGACGGCGCGGGCGGCAAGTGCACGGGACTGGGCCGCCTGCTGCGCGGTCACTGCTGTGTGCCGTTGCTGTTCGCTGGTCCGGTATTGGTCCCATGCGATCATGCCCGCGGTGAGGGCGAGGACGAGTAGGACGGCCAGTGTGCCGGTGAACTGGCGCAGGCGGCGGGTGGTGCGGGCGGCAGCGTGTCGTTCGTGGTCGTGGGCGGTGGTGCTTGTGGTGAGGAAGTCCCGTTCCAGTGTGGTGAGGTTGCTTCTGGCGTCGGGGGTGGCGAAGGCTTCTTCGGCCTGGGCCAGGCGGGTGCCGCGGTACAGCGCCCCGGGGTCCTGGTCGAGGTTGCTCCAGGCATGGGCGGCCTCGGTGAGCTGACGTAATGTGCGCAGTGCGTTGCGGTCTTCTTCGATCCATCCTCGAAGTCTGGGCCAGGCGGTGATGAGGGCTTCGTGGGCGAGGTCGATGGTGTCGTCGTCGAGGGTGATCAGCCGGGCGGCGGCCAGGTGTTCCAGTACCGCTGTGGTGTCGGCGGGGTCGTTGGTGTTGAGTTCGCTGCGGTTGATGGGGCGGCGGGTGTCCTGGGCGCCGTCGCCTGGGGTGATCAGGCGGATCAGGGTGCGGCGGGCGAGGGCGGCTTGTGCGGGGGGCAGTTGGGTGTAGGTGTCTTCGGCGGTGCGGGCGATGGCGCCGTGCAGGCCGCCGGCTGCCTCGTAGACCTGGGTGGTCAGCGTGCGTCCTCGCCGGTGGCGCCAGGTTTCCATCAGGGCGTGGGACATCAGGGGAAGACTGCCGGGTTCGCCGTCGATCTCTTCGATGATGCGGGCGGTCAGGTCCCGCTCGACGATCAGCCCGCGGGCTGCGGCAGGTCGGACGATGGCTGCCCTGAGCTGGTGGGTGTCCATGGGGCCGACCAGCAGTGTGGCGTCCCGCAGAGCAACGGCGAGGGCTCGGTGGTCGGCGCAGCGGCCGAAGAAGTCGGCCCGCACGGCCAGGACCACGCGCAGTCGGCTGGCCCCATCCCGCGCGGCCAGCAGACGATCGAGGAAAGCACCGCGTTCCTCATCATCCGTGCAGAGGGTGAACAGTTCTTCGAACTGGTCCACCAGCAGCCAGGTCTCCCCGGCCCCGGGAGCCGGCTCCAGACGTTCGCCATGCACCATGGGGTGTACGCCCGGGGTGAGGATCCGTACGGCGGCCGGTGCCTGGCCGTCGGCCTCGTCCGGGGCGCGCAGGCGGGGGATGAGTCCGGCCCGGAGCAGTGAGGACTTGCCGCTTCCCGACGCACCCACCAGCGCACTGACACGGTGCCGACGGACGGCCTCGGCCAGCTGCGCCGTCAACTCGTCGCGGCCGAAGAACAGTTCCGCGTCGCCCGGTTCGAAGCGGGCCAGCCCACGGTAGGGCGGATCGGCGTCGTCGTTTTGCGGTCGTGGCCGGCGGGTGAGCTCGGCGTCGGTCTGCTCCCAGCGGTGCTGCCACTCCTCCACGTCCCCGTTGCAGGCGCGCACATAGGCGAGCAGTACCGGCAGGGTCGGCAGACGTTCGCCCGCGGCGGCCTGCGACAGCGTCGCCGCTGAGAATCCCACGCGCCGTGCCATGGACCGGTAGGCCGGCGCCCCCGCCTCCACTCGCAGCTTGCGTAACTCATAGGCGAAACGCTGGACCGGACCGTCCTGCGGATCGATCGGATTCTCCGGACGCCCCACTCGCCGCTCCCCCCCCGAATCCCTGCAAGCGTTTCTCCAGCCTATGGGCCAGGCCACCACGTCCACAACGGCACCCCAGACGCGGCAGGGCACCGGGCGAATTGATTAGCTGCAGCTCAGAGGGCTGTCAAACAACTCTGCGGCGGGTGGGCTTGCTCTTGCCCCGGCCGGTTGCCCCGCCCCGGGGGAGTGGGGCAACCGACCCGGTCGCACATCCTGCCGCCAGGCCGGCGTGGCACACCCAAGCCGTCAGCCGAGCCGCAGGCAACAAGACCATCGAAGGGGGAACCCATGCCAAGCAGTAGCTCTGTACGAACAGAGGAAAGCGGTCGAGCTTTGCCCGGGAATCACAGGGGCATCGACGATGCACCCGCACAAGGCGCCGAAGGCCCGGCACACCCCCGCACGCCAGGAGACCCCGGCGGAATCTCTCACTTGACGCCCCGCGAGCGCCAAGTCCTCATCCTGATCGGGCAAGCCGCGCCAAATCGGGCAATCAGTCGGCAGCTGGCCATCACTGAACGTACAGTCAAGGCGCACCTCGCCAACCTCATGATGAAGGTTGGTGTCTCCACCCGCATTGAAGCCGCGATCTTCGCCTACGTCCACCATCACGCCATCCGCCGACCGGCCGCCTGACCCAGGGCAGCCAGCGGTGATCGAGCCAGCGCCCCTCCCTTGTTCCGGGATGGTGTACCTGTGGGGCGTCGGCTGCGGTCTGACGCCCCACATCGCACTGTGCCCACCGAGCCGGGGAGCTTGACCTCCGGTCAGGGCCACAAGCAAAGCAGCCGTATCTGCCGAGGAACTGGCTGATGGGCGGGAGGATGCAGGTCCTCGCTCTACGACAGCGCCAATCGCCCTCGGTCCAACGTGGGGCGCCAGGACAGGTGTATTGACCTGGAGCGTTGTTCACACGGCTGATGGGTGGCTTGCCGCCGAGTGCGGTGTGGTTGCGGTGGTGGTTGTGATGGGCGTCAGCGTCACCGCGGCTGCCCGCGTCGCCGCGACTGTAATCCGACGTGGTCGCCGAGGTAGGAACTCTTGAACCCGAGACAGCATCTCCTGCCAGGAGATAAGGCCCAGCGGCAGCAATGCCCACCCGGAACAGCGCCAGCCCTCCCCGAGACTCCACTGACTAGCACCGACCCCCGGGACGAGCACAACCGGCTCTCACTACCACCGACACCAAACCGAGGCACTTGGCGGCTGATCATGCTGGGCACAGGTCCTTTACCGGCTGGTCGGGGAGGGTCTGTGCCCAGTGGTGCTCTGTGCTGAGGCGGCAGACGCGTGTGGCGACGTCGTCAGCGTCGGTGTTCCAGACACGGGCGCCGTTGCGGGTGCGGGTTGCCAGCGCGTGTCCTTTGGGAGAGAAGAGCATCTGGGGTGGTGGGCCCTCCTTGAGGGTGGTGTCGGTGAGGATGGCGCGCAGGCGAGCGGTGCGGGTGTTCCACAGTCGTATGCTGCCGACCTCGTTGGCGGTGGTGGCGGCGAGTGTGGAGCCGTCTGGGCTGAAGGCCATCTGCTCGATGAAGCCGGTGTGGCCCCTTAGGACGGCGGTTGTGCGGCGGGTGGCAACGTCCCACACCCGGATGATGCCGTTGTCACTGCTGGCGGCCAGGCTGTGGCCGTCTGGGCTGAAGGCCAGGGACATGTCTCCGTTCTTGGGGCCGGGCAGGGGCGTGACGGCGTGACTGGAGCGGGTGTTCCATAGCTCCGTGGTGCCGGATCTGAGGAGGGCCAGAGCGCGGCCGTCGGGCCGCAGGTCCAGCGTCGCCGAGGGGGATCCACGCAGGATGGCGGTGGTGCGGCGGGCGGCGATGTCCCACACCCGGATGGTGCCGTCGCTGCTGCTGGAGGCCAGAGTGTTCCCGTCAGGAGTAAGCGCCAGTCGCCACACAATTCCGGCGCCCGCTGGGAGAGTGGCGATGCGTCTTCCTGTCGCCAGGCTCCACACGCGTATGACACCGTCGTAACCGGCGACAGCCACGGCGTCGTTGCTGGCCACCGCTGCGGTGAAGGGCTTCGGGACACGGATGGGAGGGCGGGTGCGCGGCCTCGCCGTGGACCAGCGGGCCACTGAGCTGTCGTAGTCGACTGTAAGGAATGCGTGGCGGTCTGCGACGGCTGGCTGTGCAGTGATGACGCCGGAGTGTCCGTTCAGTATGGCGACTGGTCGGTGAGAAGTCACGTTCCACAGGCGGACGGTGGAGTCCTTGCCCGTGGAGGCAAGGGTGTGGCCGTCGGGAGAGAAGGCCAAGGAGCCGAAGATGACGTAGTTGGGCGGCCCTACGTTCAGCGTGGCCAGGGCCTTGCGCGTCTGCGGGCGCCACAGGCGGATGGTGCCGTTGGTGCCCAGGCTGGCAAGGGTACGGCCGTCCGGCGAAAACGCCACGTCCCACACCTGGTAGGTGTGGCCGGACAACGTCGCAAGCAGACGGTGGGAGCGTACGTCCCACAGCTTCACGCTGCGGTCGTTGTTCCCGGTGGCCAGGGTGCGGCCATCGGGGGAGAACGCCACCCCGGTGCCGGTGCGGCCGGCAAGGGTGGCCA
The DNA here is from genome assembly GCF_028870195.1 of Streptomyces sp. G7(2002). Lineage (NCBI taxonomy): Bacteria > Bacillati > Actinomycetota > Actinomycetes > Kitasatosporales > Streptomycetaceae > Streptomyces > Streptomyces sp. G7(2002). The sequence goes on along the minus strand of NZ_CP102609.1, from coordinate 60,597 downwards.
GGGTGTTGTGGGAGGACACATCCCACAAGCGGGTCGTGGCCTCGCCCGTGCTGGCCAACATGCGACCGTTGGGCGAGAACGCCACCCGCGCCACCCTATCGCTGTGTCCGGCCAGGAGGGCGCGTTGCCGGTGGGTGCGTGCGTCCCACAGGCGCACTGTGCGATCTCTGCCAGCGCTGGCCAGGGTGCGGCCGTTGGGGGAGAACGCCACCCCTCCGACCTCGCCCGTGTGGCCGGTCAGGGTCGCCAGGAGGCGGTGGGAGCGTGTGTCCCACAGCTTGACGCTGCGGTCCTCACTCGTGGTGGCCAGTGTGCGGCCGTTGGGGGAGAACGCCACCGCGTTGACAGTTCCGGTATGGCCGGTCAGGGTCGCCAGGAGGCGGTGGGAGCGTGTGTCCCCCAGCTTGACGCTGTGGTCGAAGCTCGCCGTGGCCAGGGTGTGGCCCTTTGGTGAAAAGGCCGTCGCTGTCGCTCTCTGGGTGTGCCCGGTGAACTGGTTGGCGTAAAAGTGGGCGTAAGCGCTGAGCAGGCTGCTGCGCGCTTCCGTGGTGGGGGCCTGGCGGTATCCCCGGAGTGCGAGGACCATGGCCGCCTCAGGGCGTTGCTCGCTTAACTGACCTGACCGGGCGGCAAGCTCACGGGAGACAGCCTGACGTCGTTGGTTCTCGGCACCATTACGTTGCTGGAAAGCGACGTAAGTGGCGATGAGAGCCAGGCACAAGAGGGCAGCGAGGGTGATCAGGGTGCGCCGTGTGCGGTGCTTTTGACGCTGACCGAGGGTGATGGAGGCGTCGAGGAAGGCGGCTTCCAGCGGGTTGAGCGCCTCGTGGCCGCGGCTGGGGCCGATAAAGGCTTCCTCGGCCTGGGCAAGGCGGGTGCCGCGGTAGAGGGCGCCGGGGTCCCGGTCCAGTTCGTCCCATGTCTTGGCGGCATCGGTGAGCCGGCGGTGCAGGCGCAGGTGGTCGCGTTCTTCGTTGATCCAGCCGAGCAGCCGCGGCCAGGCGGTGATCAGCGCCTCGTGGGCCAGGCGGACGTATCCGTCGTCGAGGGTCAGCAGCCGGCTGCGGGCGAGGCGGTCGAGTACCACCTCGATCTCGCCTCTTGCGCTGTCGGGTCCGATGGTTGCGAACTCGGAGGTCGGGGTGGGGCGGTGGGTGTCTTCGGTGCCGCTTCCGGGGACGATCAGGCGGAGCAGGGTGCGGCGGGTGAGGGTGGCCTGGGTGGGGGTGAGCTGGTGGTAGGTGTCTTCTGCGGTCTGGGCGATGGCGCCGTGGAGGCCGCCGGCCGCTTCGTAGGCCTGGATCGTCAGTGCCCGGCCGCGTCGACGGCGCCAGGTTTCCATCAGGGCATGGGACATCAGCGGCAGCGCGCCGGATTCATCCTCGACGTCCTTGAGGATGCGGGCGGTCAGCTCGCGTTCGACGATCAGGCCTTGGACGGCCGCGGGTTTGACGATGGCTTCCCTGAGTTCGCCGGGCGCCATGGCACTCACCGGCAGGGCGGCGTCCCGCAGCACAGTGGTCAGGCCTTGGTGCTCCAGACACCGGCCGTAGAAGTCTGCTCGTACCGCGAGGACAACCCGCAGGCGGCTGGAGGGATCACGGGCTTGAAGGAGAGCCTCGAGGAAGGCGGCGCGCTCGGCCGGATCCTGGCAGAGGGTGTAGAGCTCTTCGAACTGGTCAACGACCAGCCAGGTATCGGCCTGCGAACCAGGCGTTTCCTTCGGTGTCAGACGCCGGTCGTCGGAGGAGGGCGGGTGCTCGCCTGGGGTGAGGATACGCACGGCGGCCGGCCGCAGGGCGGGATCGTCGGTGTGACGCAGGCGGGGCACGAGGCCTGCGCGCAATAGGGAGGATTTACCGCTTCCGGAAGCTCCGACGACGGCTGTGACGCGGTGACCGCGAGCTAAGTGCAGGAGGTCGTCGACGAGCTGGTCGCGGCCGAAGAACAGTTCCGCGTCGCCCGGTTCGAAGCGGGCCAGTCCACGGTAGGGGGGATCTGCGTCGTCGTTTTGCGGTCGTGGCCGGCGGGTGAGCTCGGCGTCGGTCTGCTCCCAGCGGTGCTGCCACGCCTCCACGTCCCCGTGGCAGGCGCGCACATAGGCCAGCAGTACCGGCAGGGTCGGCAGACGTTCGCCCGCGGCGGCCTGCGACAGCGTCGCTGCTGAGTAGCCGACGCGCCGTGCCATGGCCCGGTAGGCCGGCGCACCCGCCTCCACTCGCAGCTTGCGTAACTCATAGGCGAAACGCTGCACCGGTCCGTCCTGCGGATCGATCGGATTCTCCGGACGCCCCACTCGGCCGCTCCCCCCCCCCGGATCGCTGCAAGCGTCCCTCCAGCCTATGGGCCAGGCCACCACGCCCACAACGGCACCCTAGACGCGGGGGAACATCAGGCGAATTGATTAGCTGCAGCTCAGAGGGACTGTCAAACAACTCTGCAGCAGGTGGACTTGCTCTTGCCCGGTTGGTTGCCCACCCCGGGGGAGTGGGCAACCGACCCGGTCGCACACCTGCCGCCACGCCGGCGTGGCACACCCAAACCCGCCAGCCAAGCCGCAGGCAACAGGACCATCGAAGGGGGAACCATGCCAAGCAGCACCTCTGCACAAAAAGAGGAAGACGGACGAGCTTTGCCCGGGAATCACACGGGCATCGACGATGGACTCGCACAAGGCGCCGAAGGCCCGACACGCCCCCGCACGCCAGGAGACCCCGGCGGCATCTCGCACCTGACACCCCGCGAGCGCCAAGTCCTCATCCTCATCGGGCAAGCCGCGCCAAATAGGGCAATCAGCCGGCAACTGGCCATCACTGAGCGCACCGTCAAGGCGCACCTCGCCAACCTGATGATGAAGGTCGGCGTCTCCACCCGCATCGAAGCCGCGATCTTCGCCTACGTTCACCATCACGCCATCCGCCGACCGGCCGCCTGACCCAGAGCAGCTGGCGGTGGTTGAGCCAGCGCCCCTCCCTTGTTCCGGGGAGGGGCGCTTATTCGCATCAAGAATCGAGCCGCACAACCGGCGCCGGTAAGGAGCCATTGAGGCGGAAGCCGCTCGCCGGTACAGATAGCACTGCCGCCAGACCGGTAGGCAGCGCACGGCGTGACCATGCCTGGGACGAAAACGCGATGCCCTGCCCGCCGACGTGGGGCGCACCGGGGCCGGACGCCCCGGCAAAGGCGGATGCTCAAGACCGCCCTGCACCAACTCGGCGGCGGCTCTGCGCAGCCCGACACTCACGCTGTCAACAGCCGGCCGGGCCGCTCCGGACGTCTCCGCGCGTGACCTGCGGGTACGCAGCACCATGGGCGAGTGGCATACATGCATGGAGAAGGCTGGCTTCGATCACCCGGACGCACCGGCTCCGCCGGCGACCGGCGAGGGGAGAAGACCGCGCACGCCACACGAACCGAACTCGGCACGGCCCGGACCGATGGGGCATGCAAACGCAGGACGGGGCTGGTAAGGGTGTGGGCAGTGGCCGAGGCACGCACCCAGCACCAGCAGGTCCCGGGAGAACGGCAGCCGCCTGTACGAGGCGAGGGCCAGGAAATGCTTTGGCTGGCGGCCACCCGCCGCATCGTGGCCCCAGAGACGACGAACGGTCTGCTGCGGCCGCATTTCCCCAAGGGAACCGGCCTCGCCGCACACACCCGCGGACCTCTGGATGCTGTCGCCACTGAGCTCAACAGCCGACCACGCGAAACGCTCGGCGGGGAATCCCCAGCCGAGCGTCTGCACGGAATGCTCGCTACCACACGTCAGTGATCATGTGTGGCGACGATCTCTGGAATCCGCCTGGCGTGGGCGGGGCGCTGGTGTGTGCGGGTGTCGGTCAGGCGTTGGTGAGGCTGGCCTTGAAGGTGTTGCCCCAGCCGCTCTGGACGCGCTGCTGCTTGATGATGTCGCTGCCGAAGCCGTCCACGCGCTCGGTGGCCCTCCAGGTGGTCGCGGCGAAGCCGCTGTGGCCCTCCAGGTTGGTCGGCTTGACCTTGCCGCCCGTGATGTTGATCGCCGCGTTGACGTTGGTGAGCTTCGCGCCGACGCCGAGGACCTTGCGGACCTTGCCGTGCTTCGACTCGTACTTCACCCACACCTGCTCGCTCGTCACGGGGATGCTGAAGACCTTCTCCGTCACCGTGAACGCGACCCTGACACTGGCCTTGCGGCCCTGCTTGGTCGTGCTGGTCTGCGTGGCGCGGACGAACTTCACGTCCTTGTTGTGGTTCGTCACCGCCCGCACGGTCTTGTTGCCGCTGGTGTGCCCGCGCATCTGGCCGCCGAAAGCCTTGTAGACAGTGCGGGACTGCAGGTAGCCGAGGAACTTGACCTGCTTGGCCTCCGGCAGCGCACGGAATGCCTTGAGGGTGGCGCGGGCCTCGGGAGTGCGCTGCTTGATCAGATAGGCCACGTACGTGTGCGGGGTGAGCTTGTTCGTCTGCACGGACGCAGATGAGCCCGCGCTTGGTGCCGCGCTGCTGTGTCCCATTGCGGAGGCGGCCGGGGCCAGGACAGCGACGGCGGCGGCGCCGGCGACGGCTGTTGTGCTGATTCGACGGAGTGCGGAACCAGTGTTCATTGCTGTTTCCTTTCCAAGGGTTGGGGCTGTTTGTTTTTCAACCCTAGGAACGGCGAACGGGAAGACGGTATTGGCCTTTGAGACGTATCCCTTTTGGTCATGACAACCGCTGTACATAATCCCCGGCCACTGACCCGACGACTGGCTCCGGGGCCCCTCCGTGCGAGGGTCCGTGCAAACCGATCTTTGAGATAGGCGGGTCGCACTCCTGATGCGCGACTATCGACTCCATCATGGCTGCCCGCCTCCTTGGCCAGGGCTGTGCCTACCTCCTGTCCGCGATGCGCCACTGGGCGAGGCGTTCCAGACCGTCAAGCGCTCCGACCTGTTTACCAGGTCCTTGGCAGGCTGGTGTCCTGACGGCATGGTTCCTCGTTATGGTTGGCTTCCTGCATGACAACGGCCATGCAGGAAGCTGCAGTTGCTTGATAGGGGGATCATGCAGACAGTTAAGAAGACTCGCACCCAGATGGTGTCGGACAACATCTGGTTTTCGTTCGCGGCTTTCCTCTTCGTGTCCTTCCTCGGGTTCACCCTCGGGAAGGGCGAGGCGTGGGGAAAAATTCGCGTGGGTCACCTACTTCGCGGGATGGGTGCCGCCGCTTGGCATGCTTGTCTGGCATGCCATCAGGAATAAGAAGATCAACGACGGAGCGCCGGTGATCTTCGGGATTCTCGCCGTGTTCGGGATCGTTTGATGGCTCAACCACAGTGACACTTTTCCGCTGTGAGGCCTCGAACGCAGGGACATCGTCTATCCGGCCCATACCCGAAGGGCCAATAGCCTCCAGTCAGCGCACAGCGTGATGATTCCTTCTGCCCGCCTAGAAACGCTAGGCGGGGAAAGGCCATTCGTGCACCGCACGGCAGCGGCCTCACTCCACACAGCAGGGGGAACCTATGCGTAACAAACTCCGAGTAGCAGCAGCAACGGTCACGGCTGCCGTCGCCCTGGGCGCCGCCGCCCCGATGGCGTCGGCCGCCGAAGCCAACCGCGCTCCGGCTGTCTCCTCGGTGCAGACGACGGCGAACAGTGCCGCCGCTCATGGAAGCAGCATCGAAACGCTGCGGTCCGCCGCCGCGTCGACGGTCGCTGTCGCCACGATCGACGCCAAGAGCGGCGTCCAGGCGAAGAAGAAGATCGGCGGTGTTGCTGGGCAGATCGCCAGCCGGATCTTCGCCAAGTACGGCAAGAGCGCCGCTAAGAAGATCGCCAAGACTTGGAAGAGCTACCGCAAGTGGGTGAACGGGCTCTCCAACTGGAACCCCCTCAAGTGGCTCATCAAGGCCGCTGGCCATGAGATCCAGTACCAGATCTACCTCGCTCTGCGGGGCATGGCCTACTAAGGGACCGTTTCGGTAGGGCTGCCCTCTTCTGGGTGGTTCACTACTGGTGTACCTGTGGGGCGTCGGCTGCGGTCTGACGCCCCACATCGCACTGTGCCCACCGAAACGGGGAGCTTGACCTCCGGTCAGGGCCACAGACAAAGCAGCCGTATCTGCCGAGGAAATGGCTGACGGGTGGGAGGATGCAGGTCCTCGCTCTACGACAGCGCCAATCGCCCTCGGTCAACGCGGGGCGCTAGGTGTGTTGTCCGGGGAGGTTGGTGACGCGGCTGGCTGGGGTGTGGCCGCTGATTCCGGTGTGGGGTCGGTGGTAGTTGTACCAGTCCAGCCAGTCGGGAAACGCTGCCTGCCGTTCGGCGTGTGAGGTGTAGGGCCGGTGGTAGGCCCATTCGTCGAGCAGGGTGCGGTGGAAGCGCTCGACCTTGCCGTTGGTCTGGGGCCGCCAGGGACGCGTCCAGCGCGGTTGGATGCCCAGGTCGCGGCAGGTCCGGCGCCAGGTGTTCTTGGTGTAGGCCCAGGCGTTGTCGGTGAGCACGCGTTCGACGGTGACGCCGCGGGCGGCGAACCAGGCCGCCGCGCGGGTGAGGAAGCCCGCGCAGGTGGCCGCCTTCTCGTCGGGCAGGTCTTCGGTGTAGGCGAGACGGGAGTGGTCGTCCAGGGCGGTGTGCAGGTAGGCGAGCCCGGCTCCGTTGCGGTTCTTGCGTCCGGCTGCCCGGCCGAGGACTTTGTGGCCGCCGCCGTCGGGAATGCGGCCGAGTTTTTTGACGTCGACGTGGATCAATTCGCCTGGCCGGGACCGCTCGTAGCGGCGCACGGGCTGGCCGGTGGCCCGGTCCAGCGCGGCCAGGGGCGGCAGGCCGTGGCGTTTGAGAATCCGGTGGGCGGTGGAAGCGGCGACGCCTGCGCGAGCGGCCAGTCGCAGCGGGCCGATCCGGTGCTCGCGGCGCAACCTGACGACCTTCTCCTCCACCGCTGCAGACGCGCGGCGAGGCTGATGGTGAGGACTGCTGGAGCGGTCCTCCATCCCCGCGTGACCATGCAGTTGGTAGCGGCCGGCCCAGCGTGCAGCTGTCGTGTGGCTGACCTGGAACCGTTCCGCGGCACGGCGCAACGGCCAGCCGTCATCCACGACGCACCGGGCCAGACGCAGCCTGCCGGTCGGCGTCAGCGGGGCGTTACGGTGGGACATGAGGGCCTCCTGCACTCGGCGGTAGATGTCGCAATCCCCACCGAGCCAGAAGGCCCTCACCTCGTTCAAGCACCGTGAAGGAATGTCGCCCGTCACCAACGTGCCGGGACAGCACAACTAGGGCATGTATCGAAAGTGGATCTTGAGTGATGAATGATCGTGGTTCATGGCGCGGGGAGATCTCACGGATGCACAGTGGGCGGTGCTGGAGCCGTTGTTGCCCAAGGGAGCGAAGGTGGGACGGCCGCCCATCTGGCCCCGGCGGCAGCTGATCGACGGCATACGGTTCCGGGTCCGGACAGGAGTTCCTTGGCGGGATGTGCCCGTCGAGTATGGCCGTGGGGCCGGATCTACGATCTTTTCCGCCGATGGCAACGAGACGGCACCTGGCACCGGGTTCCTCACCCGACTTCAGTCCCAGGCCGACGCGAAGGGCGGGATCAGGTGGGACCTGAGCGTCGATTCCACAGTGTGTCGCGCCCATCAGCATGCGGCAGGGGCCAGGAAGCAGGGGGACCTACAGAAGGAACCGCCGGGCGGAGTGCTGCCCGAGCCCTGTGATCACGGACTGGGACGCTCACGTGGCGGGTTCACCACCAAGCTGCACGTGGCGGTCGAGCGGGGCCACAAGCCCATGTCGATCGTGGTGACGGCCGGGCAGCGCGGCGACTCGCCGCAATTCGAGACCGTGCTGGAGAATGTCCGCGTACCCCGCATCGGATCGGGCCGACCACGCGTCCGCCCCGATCGAGTACGCGCCGATCGGGCGTACTCCTCCCGCAAGAACCGCGCCTACCTGCGCCGCCGTGGAATCCGCTGCACCATTCCATACAAGGCTGACCAGGCCCGTAACCGGAGGAAGCTCGGCTCCCGTGGTGGCCGACCGCCTCGTTTCGATGCGGTGGATTACCGGGAGCGCCATGCGGTCGAGTGCGGGATCAACCGACTGAAAAGGCACCGGGCAGTGGCCACGAGGTACGACAAGCTCTCCGTCCGCTACGAGGCGACAGTGCTGGTCGCAGCCGTGAACGAGTGGCTGTGACCAGCACCGTCACAACGACCCTCAGACGACGTCGAATTCGTTGCCCTCGGGGTCCTGCATGGCGGCGACGTAGAGCCCCATGTCCGGCTCATCGTTGATCTGCAGCACGGTGGCACCAGCTTTGACCAGCCGTTCCACCGTAGCCTTCACGCGCTGTGTGCGGACGTCCAGTGGGACGTCACGGCCCCCACCGACCTTCAGATCGAAGTGCCACCGGTTCTTGGCGACCTTCGGCTCCGGAACCGGCTGGAACCACACCCTCGGTCCACGTCCCGCGGGATCGATGATCGACTCCGGAGTATCCCCGGCACCGGCCGGCAGCTCTGCCTCGGGCACCCCCACCGCCGCCCAGTAGGCACGCCACGTGGCGTGCCCGCCCGGCGGCGGCTCAGGCACGTAGCCCAGGGCCTCGGCCCAGAAGGTCACCATTCTCTGCGGATCGGCGCAGTCGATCGCCAGCTGCACTGTCATCTCCATGCTCTGAGCATCCCGGGCAGGTCTGACAGACGATCCACTTTCGCAACAGGCCCTACTGTAGGTCGTGTCCGCAAAGTCAGGGGAGCCAGAGTTGTAGGCAGGCGAGGGTGACCATGGTTTTGTAGTGGCGGGTGGGTAGGGCTTTGTGGTGCTTGAGTTTGTTGAAGCAGCGTTCGACGACGTTGCGGCGGCGGTAGGCGGTCCGGTCGAGGCGGCAGAGGCTCTCGCCTCTGCGGATGCGGCCGTTGATCTGGTCGATCCGTTCCGGAATCGCGGCTTTGATCCCGCGTTTGCGCAAGTAGGCGCGGATTTTGGTGGACGAGTAGCCCTTGTCCGCGGCCACACGGTCAGGTCTTGTCCGTGGGCGGTCGGGCCCGCATCGCTGGATGCGGACGGCTGCCATCACTGCCTCGAACTGGGTGCAGTCGTTGACGTTTCCGGCGGTGAGGGTGAAGGCCAGGGGCTGGCCGTGTCCGTCGCAGGCGAGGTGGATCTTGGTGGTCAGTCCGCCGCGGGATCTGCCGATGGCCTCGCCCGGCCAGTCCTGCCCCTTTTTCGGGCCCCGGCCGCGTGCTGGTGAGCCCGCACGGTCGTGGAGTCGATGCACACCAGGGAACCAGTCGACCGTGCCGACGGCGTCGGAATGCTGCTGGACGTGGGCCAGCAGGCGGTCCCAGGTGCCGTCGGCCGACCAGCGGCGGAAGCGTTCATAGACCGTCTTCCACAGTCCGTACCGTTCGGGCAGGTCCCGCCAGGCGGCCCGCTGGACAGCTTCCACAGAATGCCGTTGACCACCTGCCGCCGGTCACGGACCGGCCGCCTCATCCGCGACGGCGCCAGCAACGGCTCGATCGCCGCCCACGATTCATCAGTCAGCTCATGTCGACGCACCACGAACAGACCAACGACTTAACGACTTTGCGGACACGACCTAGGGCAGGGTGGCTGCCAGCCGCCGTGCACCCCGAGTTGCGGCAGCGACGGGTTCATGATCGGCGTCACGGAAACCTTGATTTGTGCCGCACTACGCGGCCGGTGACATCAGCTCACGAGCCGGCCCAGGAGCGAGTGGACAGGACCAGCAGGTATCCATCCGGATCCCGTACGCGCTTCGTCTCGGGATCGTTGTGTGCTTGGTGACGGGGCTTCTAGGCTGGCGGGCAAGCACAGAAGATCTTTGGGGGAGTTGAGTGGGGCGTCCGGAGAATCCGATCGATCCGCAGGACGGTCCGGTACAGCGTTTCGCCTATGAGTTACGCAAGCTCCGGGACGAGGCGGGTGCGCCGGCTTACCGGGCCATGGCTCGGCGCGCGGGCTACTCCGCGGCAACGCTGTCGCAGGCCGCCGCCGGCGAACGCCTGCCGACCCTGCCGGTGCTCCTGGCGTACGTGCGGGCCTGCGGCGGTGACGAGGGGGAGTGGCGGCGCCGTTGGACGGAGGCCGACGAGGCGGTATCCCAGCAGCCCCGTCCGCCGGAGGAGGACACCGATCCGCCCTACCGGGGGCTGGTCCGCTTCGAGCCGGGTGATGCGGAGCTGTTCTTCGGCCGTGACGAGCTGACGGCGCAACTGGCCGGCACCGCCCGCCGGCACCGTGTCACCGCGCTGGTGGGCGCCTCTGGCAGCGGCAAGTCCTCACTGCTGCGCGCCGGGCTCGTCCCCGGCCTGCGCTCCACAGACGGTGCCGCCCATCAGACGCCGGCCGCTGTGCGCATCCTCACCCCTGGCGCGCACCCCATGGCGCACCCCAAACGTCTGGAACCGGCCGCCGGGCCCGGGGAAACCTGGCTGCTGGTGGACCAGTTCGAAGAGCTGTTCACCGTCTGCAGCGACGACACGGAACGCGGGGCCTTCCTGGAGCGACTGCTGGCCGCGCGCGACGAGACCAGCCGACTACGCGTGGTCTTGGCCGTACGGGCCGACTTCTTCGGCCACTGCGCCGCCCACCGGAACCTGGCGGCTGCTCTCAAGGACACTGCGGTACTGGTCGGCCCCATGGACAAGGACCAGCTACGGGCAGCCATCGTGAGGCCGGCCGTATCCCGTGGACTGATCGTCGAACGGGACCTGACCGCCCGCATCATCGAAGACGTCGGGGACGAACCCGGCGCCCTGCCGCTGATGTCCCATGCCCTGATGGAAACCTGGCGCCGCCGGCGAGGACGGACGCTGACCACCCAGGCGTATGAAGCCGCCGGCGCTCTGCACGGCTCCATCGCCCGCACCGCCGAAGACGCCTACCACCAGCTCACCCCAGCCCAGGCCACCCTCGCCCGCCACATCCTGCTGCGCCTCATCGCGCCGGGAAACGGCACCCAGGACACCCACCGCCCCACCACCCGCACCGAATTCGCAACCACTGAGCCCCACACCGAACAAGCACAGACCGAGACCGACGCGGTCCTCAACCGCCTCGCCCACAGCCGGCTGCTCACCCTCGACGACGGCCACGTCCGCCTCACACACGAAGCACTGATCACCGCCTGGCCCCGGCTCCACAGCTGGATCATCGACGAGCGCGACCGCATCCGCCTGCACCGCCAGCTCACCCGCGACGCCACCAGCTGGCAGGAACTCGACCGCGACCCCGGAACCCTCTACCGCGGCACCCGACTCACTCGCGCAGAAGAAGCATTCGCAGACCAAGCACGCAGCGCACTCAACGCCCTCGAAACCGCATTCCTCGACGCCGCAATCGCAGCCCGCGGGGCAGAGCGAGAGCACGCCGCCCGGGCGGCACGCCGGTCACGCCGAGCTGTCGCGGCCCTCGCCGCGCTGTGTGCCCTGGCCTTGGTGGTGGGCGCCGTTGCTTGGGACCAGAAGCAGAACAGCGACCAGCAGCACATCCAGGCCGAAGGGCGTCGCATCGCCACAGTCGCTGTCAGCCTCCGCACTACAGACCCATTAGCCGCCATGCGGCTCAGCATCGCCGCATGGCATCTCGCCCACACCCCCGAAACGCACGGAGCACTCCTGTCAGCGGCCCTCTCACAACGCGAGCAGGACGCCATGGCATTTCCCGACGGTGTCGGACAGGACAATGCGATTCTCAGCGGTGACGGGCGTACTCTGCTTCAGAGCGGCAAAGACCGCATAAGGCGCTGGGACGTACGTACACACCACGAACTCCCGCCGATCAACACCACACATCTAAAGGGCTCTGACGCTTCCGCCATTGGGGCCGTCACACGTGACGGCCGGGTGGCCGCGGGCAGCGACGACCACGGCGTGTACGTGTACGCCTCCCTGGCGCCGAGCGGAGGAGGACTCCTCTCTATCTGGGCTCGGCACACGCCTTCAGCCGCAGTGGTCGGACATTGCTGATGTTCAACGAAAAAACCATCCAACTCTGGGACTGGCGGCATCAGCGCCTTCTCTTCAAACACGGCATTTCCGGCATGCATGGAAACCCTGGTCCCAACCAGTTCACATTGGCGGTGAGCCCGGACAGCAGATACGTATCCTTCTGTGATCAAGGTGACCCGCAGGAGGTATGGGATGTGACCAGAAACCGAAGGATGCCGATTTCTTCCGCGCGGTCAAACCCGCTAAAGCACTGCGCTGAAGAGGACTTGGTTCAGTTCGCCGGGGATAGCCGGGGCCTGCTGACGAACAAGTACGGTCACGGCGCCACGATGACGGATATCGTCTCGGGCCGCACGCAATGGCGGGTAAAGCACTCGGGGCTGCAGGAGATGAATCTGAGCGAAGATGGAAGACTCCTAGTCGGACTAGATTCCGACGAAATCCTGGTGTGGCGTACTAGTCGCACCCAAGCCCCAGTCATGCGCTATCCCATCCCCAATGTGAACGTGACCCAGCTGCGGCTTGACCCCGGAGGTAAAGCAATCCGATACATGGGAGGAGGGGCGGTCCGCACCATCTCACTCAACAGCCCGTTCAGGGTAGTACTGAACGGACCAAAGGTCATTGCCGCGAAGTTCAGCCCTGACGGAAGGAAGCTGGTCACAGCCCGTGAGGCTAGGGGAATGACACAGTTTCAGTTGCTGGACGCGCGCAAGGGAAAGCCCCTGAGTGGCCGTCTGGCCATGCCTTGCGAGCCACCAACCAATACATACTGCGAAACATCCCTGCTCCCTGCCCTACGGCCTGACGGAGGCCTACTCGCCTCCGGAGACGGCAGCCAACTGGGGCGTCTGTACTTATGGGACTCACACACACGCAAGCGAGTCCCGATTCCAAAAGAGCTAACAGATAAGTCAAGAGAAGGCCCGGCCCCCCTCTTTACCGCTGACGGCAAATCATTGCTCGCTGCTGACCGAAACCGCGGACGCCTCAGATCTTGGGACATGGGCCAGCGCACAGTCCGAGACTTGGGTCTCAAAGGTATGCCTCTAGCAGTGCACCCGGACGGTCGTCTCCTCGTCACCGGGACGGTGGCCGACGAAGGTCGTCTGATCGACCTCAACACGCACCAAACCCTCCGGCAATCCCTGACCGGCGGACATATCAGATCTGCTGCCTTCAGCCAAGACGGTCGCTTCCTGGCCGTTGGCGATACTGAAGGACGAGTCACTCTCTGGGACGGACAGGGCCACCACCGACTCGGGCAACTTCCCGCTACCAACAGCGGAACACTCGGGTCCATCCAGGAAGTGGTAACAGCAGTCGCGTTCACATCCGACGGAAAGACGCTGGCCACTGCCGGAGAAAGAGGGACACTCAGGCTGTGGGACACAGGCTCCAATCAGCCCCTGGGCAATGCCATCGCCACCACAACCGGTGACGCGATCCTCGCTCTCGCCTTCTCTCCAGACAGCAGAACCCTGCGCACAGCAGGGCCACACGCCCCCCTGAACGCCTACTCAATAGCCCCGGAAAGCACAGCTCGAACCCTTTGCCAACGCGCCCGCGGCGGCCTCACTCCAACCCAATGGCGCTCATACCTGCCCAGCATCCCGTATCGCACCACCTGCTGAACCAGTTCGAAGGCAACGGCTCCGCACATCGGCTGCTCTACACAGCGCCGAGAAGTTCGCCAGCGGCGGTGACCAGCTCGTCGGCGGCGCTGTTGGCACGGGCGCGGGCGGTGTCGAGTGCGGCCTGGTCGGTGGCGTTGCGCATGGCGTAGGTGGCGTCGGCGGCGGCTTTGGCGGTGCTGGCCAGGGCGGGGAGCAGGACGGTGGCGCGGACGGCGGGGGCGGTGATCGCGGCGCGGGTGGTGTGCGAGGCGGGGGCATGGAGCCGCAGTTGGCCAGAACTTCCTGTGCCGGGCGGCTCAGCCGCCTGCGTCCACTCCCCCCTCATCGGACAACCATGGCAGATGAACGAAACCTCTCGGACGACCTGACCTGCTGCGGGCCGCGCCCGGGCCATCGGATCGGGTGGCACCTGCCCGCTAGATCCTGAAGAGGGCTCCTGGCGGCACTTCATCACCATGCGCGAGGAAGAAGTCACGCACGACGACTTTCGTACCTTCCTTGCCGCTCCGCCCCTCAAGGGCCTCGGGGCCAGCGAGGGCATCATCTGCCGCGTGGTCGACCACGACATCGCCCTGCTCGACCGGCACTTCGCCTAGCCCCTCAGTCACCCGGCTCGAACGCCCGACTAAACGGCCCAAACATGTCTAATACGCATAGTTCCTGTTCCGTCGGCACAACCCGCGCCGCTGGCCGACGCGAACTCCGCAAGCACGCCTCCACCTGCTAGAGAAGTCACCACCGGCAGCCTCAGCATCAGCAAGGCGCTCATCGAGGCCGGACTGCGCGAACGCACCGTCTCCGTACCAGTCTCCCGTCCGGACAATGCCGCCGACGTGCTGCGACGACACCTCACCCCCGTCCAGCTGGCCGACCTGGCTCAGCCCCACACGGCCCAAGCCCCACCGATTGACCGGACGCCCGCTGGCAACGCCACCGCACCGCGGGCCTTGCCCCCAGTTCCAGGCGGCCCCCTCAGCGCGGTCAGCGCCCCGTCCAGTGGAGCGGTGTCACTCCAGGTCGTCGAAGAGGGAGTCCTGGACCGGAGGTGCGTTGCGCGGGCGGGGGAGGGGCTTGCGCTTGTGCGGAGGCGGGGGAGGAGTGCCGGCGGCGCCGTCGGTCAGGGCGTGCTGGCAGGCGGCCCGCAGGTCCGGCAGCTGCATCTGCGCGCCCATCAGGCCGAGAAAGTCCGCGACGCTCCAGTCGATGAGTGCGCCTTGGCGGGAGAGGTACAGGCCCACAGTGTCGATGCTGTAGTTGTCGCTGTAGTCCAGCAGAAGGTAGCCGGCCAGCTGGTAGAGCTCTGCGCGGCCCATGCGCTCTGGGCGGATGGTGGCCTTGCAGTCCACCAGCGCTCCGGCCAGGACGAAGTCGGCGTCGGCTCCGCCCACGTGCCGGCTGCCCTCGAAGACCGGCCCGCAGATTCGTTCAGGTGCGGCCAGCTGCCGCAGACGGTCGAACGGGCCGGGTTGCGCCGCGAGTTCCATCTGCCGGCGAATGTCGTCGACGATGTAGGACGGCACGGCAGCGACCATGTCATCCAGGGACGCGCCGGGCAGGGTGAGGCCCAGAGTGTTGCCACGTACCCAGCCCACGTGGCGGAAGATCGCTTCGAAGCTGGAGGCGAGGTGACACAGTCGAATGAGACGGTCCTCGGCCTCATCTTCCAGCGCCAGCGGCTGACTTTCCTCGCTTTCGTACTTGCACAGTTCTTCTAGCAGCACCGTCCCCGCGGCCTGCACCGTGTCGATGACGTCGCGACTCGGCCATCCGTCATCATCGATGACTGCCCGCACCACGCCTTCGCTGATCGGTGCGCCCGTGGGCGCTCCGAGACTGATCCTCAGCCGGTGATCGATGGTGTGGCCCAGCATCCGGTACTCCGGACGCTGCCCCGCACCGGCTGCCGGCTTCACCGGCGCGGGATAGCGCGCCAGCCGCGCACGGTAGTCGCTTAACGCGTCCTCGGGTGCAGGCAGATGTTCGGCGAGGAACCGGGACATCGCCGAAGTGGGGTCCTTGAGACAGGAGGTGAGACTCATGC
Organism: Streptomyces sp. G7(2002); assembly: GCF_028870195.1. Taxonomy (NCBI): domain Bacteria; kingdom Bacillati; phylum Actinomycetota; class Actinomycetes; order Kitasatosporales; family Streptomycetaceae; genus Streptomyces; species Streptomyces sp. G7(2002). The sequence goes on along the minus strand of NZ_CP102609.1, from coordinate 44,976 downwards.
GTGCATCGTGCCGCACACCGCAGACACCGCGGCCGACTGCCGCAGCAGGTACTGGAGGGTAGCCGAGACTTTGCGTCATCCCTTTTCACGCGGCGCCACACCCGTTGTCAGACCCTGCCCCTACAGTGCCCCGCCTCTGCCGCGTCGCAGGGTAGGCGGGTGCGAAATCGCCACGGCCAACTTGCGCACTGACGTGGGAAGACGTCTCAACCAGACGCGCTGCAGGGCCGCTTGGCAGCCGGGGCGGACCCGGGCACTCGGTGGGTGCCTGACAGGCACTACGCGCGTTGCATCCCTGGCTGCGCACCGCGGACGAATGACCGGAAAGATCTTGCGGGGCGCGGTCGCGCCCTATGTTCGAGCCGTTCGATGAACCACCCGCATCCCGCACATCTGGCCAGCAACGCCTCCAACACCGCCCAGGTGTCGGACATTTCCCATCTTGCCGCCGCCCTCACCGAGGCAGCCTAAGGGCGGCGCATCCGACTGCGCCGCGCTCCACCTCTCGGGCAGCGCCACAAGAACGAGACCCCCACCCAGCCCCCGGCCCTGTCGGTACACGTGCTGTGCCTGCCATGACGCCACACGGGCTGCCGGACGAACCAAGGAGGATCATGGGCTTCGGCAAATTTGGCGCTCAAGGCGTCCACGGTGCCACAGCACTGGCGATCGCACTGGACAGAAGAGCCTTCGCAGGCGATCGCTGGAAGACGCCGGAGGAGAAACTCAGGCGCGCACTGATCTACCTCACCCGATCAGCAGCCGGCTACCGGGCCATGGAGGACGCGGGCATCGCAACCGATGCCCGCACGCTCAGCGCGTGGCTGTCCCAGACCCGCAACCCCAACCGGGACCGACAGGCCCGCCTGGAGACCGCCTACCAGACACTGCGCCGACGCAACATCGCGCCGGCCCTGACTCGGCAACTGAACGCGAACGGCGGCACCCGCATCGAGATCTACCCCGTGGATGAAGCTGAGGTCGAAGTGCGCCACCGCCGTGTCGCGCCGTGGCGCCACAAGAACATCTACCGCTGGAACACCATCGTGGCCGCGTGGTCGGTGGGGGACCAGATGCGCTTGGCCGCGGCGTGGGAGTACACCATCTGCGACCTGGACTCGGACTGGCGCAGGTACGAGTACGTCTCCCACATCGGCATGCCCTGACCCCGCCGGTCCGCTCGCCTCGCAGCCCTTCATGTCATCAGGAGCGTCCCCACCATGGATGAGAAACCCCCCGACAGCACGTCGGCCGCGCACCCCGAGGAGGCCCGTCGCCTGGAGCAGCAGATGCTGACCACCCCGGCGATCCGTCAGCTGATGGCGCTGGATGCCCGCGATGAGCTCACCACCGCGCACGTCCGGCTGGTGGCCCAGACCCTCGACCTCCACATCCGCACCGTCTGGCGGCGCCTGGCCGACGCCAAAGCCAACGGCACCGCCGAGCGCCCCGGCCGCGCCCGCTTCGAGATCACCGAAGACCTCCGCGTCCAACTGGCCTACCACCGGGGCAACATCAAGGGCCTGTACGAGGAACTGCGCGCCGAAGCCGAAAAGAACAATGCCACCGCGCCCGGTCTGGCCACCCTCTACCGCGCCATCCGCCGCGACCTGTCTCCCGGGGACCTCGCCGGCCTGCGCCAAGGGCTGCCGGCCTCCCGGGGCCGCGACCCGCACCTGCGGCGCCCGCCCGCCTGCCGCAACGAGGAGTGGGAGGGCGACCACAAGCAGATCCCCGTCCTGGTGCTGGCCGGCGACCGCCTCCTCAAGCCCTGGGTGACCTGGTTCATCGACTGCTCCACCGCCATGATCATGGGCTGGGCCCTCACCCCCCACTACCCCCACCGCGGGTCCATCCTCGCCGCCCTGCGCTCCTGCATCCTGCGCGACGACACCCATGGCCCGGCTGGCGGTCTGCCCCAGCGGCTGCGCATCGACCGTGGCCGCGACTTCCTCGCCCGCGCCGTCCAAGAAGCCCTCGGCGCCTTCACCGTCGACGTCTACGTCCTGCCCCCCTACACCCCGCACCTCAAAGGCTGCATCGAAAACCTCAACCGCGCAGCCACCAGCATGTTCTTCTCCACCCTGCCCCGTTACACCAACGCTCAGCGCCTGGACTCCCGCCACCGCTCGGGCGAGACCGACCCGCCGCTCACCTTCGAAGCCTTCGTCGAGCTGTTTGGGCAGTGGGTACGCCGCCGCAACGCCGAACACCGCCTGACCGCCCGCGGCGATCTCACCCCCTTGGACCTGTGGAACGACGACGACACCCCCCTGCGGGAGGCCACCTCCGAAGACCTGCACGCCTTCCTGCTCGAGGCCGACCGCTCCCCACGCAAGATCCAAGGCCACGGCATCCGCTGGCGCGGCCGCGACTACATCGGCCCCTGGATGACCGGCCGCACCGGAGTCGAGGTCCGCATCCGCTACCAGCCCCACCACGAGGACACCATCGAAGTCTTCGACCTGATCACGCACCGCCACCTGGGCACCGCCCACCTGTCCGACCAGGCCGCCCCCGAGCAGATCGACGCCGTCTACCAGGCCCGCAGCGAGCGCGCCCAGCGCCTGCGGCAGGACCTGCGAGCCGCCGAGCGGAAGCGCCGCCGCCGCTTCAAGGCCGCCACCGCCCCCGCACCCGCCCAGGCCGAAGGCGTCATGACCCGCAAAGCGGCCACCGAAGAACTGCGCACGCTGCGTGCCCCGGCCCACCCTGATGAGCTGCCGGAGAACTACATGCCGCGCCGGCTCTCCCCCGGCGCCGGATGGGTCATCCCCACCACGCCCCCCGAATCCACCTGCGAAGAGGACTCCCATGAGATCTAGGATCCCGCCCGGCACCCATCCCCGGCTCCTGCGCCCGGAGGGCATCCGCTGGCGGGGCCGGCTCCACCACGCGAGCTGGATCAACGGCCAAGTCACCGCCGAGGTCCTGGTGCGCCCCCACACCGCCCCCGCTGGAGGGCATCGACGTCTTCCACCCCAGCGGCCGCCGCCTGGGCACCGCTCTGCCCACCACCTCTGCCTCAACCGAAGGAGCATCCATGACCGACACCGACACCGGCACCGTGCCTGCCGACGCAGGCGGAGCCGAACCCGACTTCTACCTCAACCTGGCCGACGCCCGCATCGTCGCCACCGAGGCTCTCCTGGAGGCCGGGGAGAACATCGCCGACACCATCGACGCCCACGCCATGTCCTGCATCTACGGCGATGCCGGCCTGGGCAAGACCTTCTCCGTACTAGCAGCACTCAAAGAAGTCGCCGCCGACCTGGTGCTCTTCTTGCAGTTCCGCTCCCGCCCCACCCCCCGCGACATCCGCATGGAACTGTTCACCCTCCTCAACCTCGAAGGCAAACCCCCCTCCCACCCCAGCGAGTTCGACCACCTCCTCAAGCGATCCCTGGCCCGCCGCCCCTACGTACTCGCCTTCGACGAAGCCCAGCAGTTCAGCCGCGAATGCTTCGAGTTCGTCCGCCACCTCTGGGACACCGGCAAAGGCAAGAACCGCCCCGCCGTCCTCTTCATCGGCGGAGAAGAGTGCTACAAGACCCTCTACAACGAACCCGCCCTCGCCTCGAGGATCTACATCTGGCAGGAATTCACCCCCATGGAACCGGAGGAAGTCCTCAGAAACATCCCGCACTTCCACCCACTGTGGGCCAACGCCTCACCCGAACTCATCAGCTACATCGACCAGGAAGCCGGCGGCGGCACCTTCCGCATGTGGTCCAAGATCACGCACCACATCCTCGAAGGTATGAAGCGCCGCGGACTCACCGAAGTCGACGAAAACATCGCCCGCTGGGCCATCCGCCGTGTCAGGCCCCCAAGGCAGCGCCACCGCCGCGAAGACGACAACCGATGAACCCCAACCACCACAGCACACCCACAGCCCTCACCAACACCCCCCACGGCACCGCCCGATACACACGCCACTACCTCAACCTCCCCAGGGCCCGCACCGTGATCACCTCACAGGTGCGGGCCGCCGCCCAAGCCCTCGAAGCCACCATCGAGGAACAGACCATGATGTGCCTGACCGGCCAGCCAGGGACCGGCAAGACCTTCACCCTCCACACCATCCTCGACCAGCACCCCCACTGGCATGCCCTGCGGCTGCTCGTGCGCCCCCAGGCCAGGCCCAGCGACATACGCGCCGGCCTGTACCGCGCCCTGAACCTGCCCGGCACACCCCCCACAGACCCCGGTATCTGCGACGACCTCATCCGCCACGCCCTGCACCATCCCGTGAGGCTGCTGGCCGTCGACGAAGCCCATCAACTATCCACCGCCTGCCTCGAATACCTGCGCTTCCTCCACGACGACCCTCACACCCGCCTCGCGGTGCTCTTCCTCGCCAGCCAGCACCGCATCAAGGCCCTCCGAGCCCAACCTGCGCTGGCCAGCCGCGTCACCACATGGCATGACATCCACCCGCTGGACAACACGGAGATCGCCACTGTGCTACCCGCCTTCCACCTGCAGTGGCGCGACAGCACCCCCAGCCTGATCTGTGAACTCAACAACGCCTGGGCCCACGGCAACTTCCGCCGGTGGGCGGCACTAACCCACCGCCGCGCAAGCATCACCCACCGCACCGGCCACAGCCCTCACGACCCCAGCCCCCTCCTCAAAGGGCTCCACCCCCGCCCCAAGAAGAATCTATGACCATCGCAACCGACCCTCCTTTGTCCGGGCGCAGCATTGCCACACAACCCCAATGGACACCGTTTTGGTCACCCGACGAATCCGACCCCACCCTGCCGCCCGTCACTGTCATCCTTGACCCGCACGACAACCAGGCCTTCACCGCCAGCGCCCTGGCCGCCCACCAGCCACGCGCCGGAAACATCGCCGTGCACCCCACTCCCGTCGCCACAGCCCCCGCCTACCTCGCCCACGACCTCCTGCGCGCCTACGGCAAACACCTACCTGTCCCCGACAGCCACCACCCCACGCCGCAATGGACCAGCCACGTCGACCGCAGCTGGCGCAACACCGCGGCCTGGACCATCACACTCGGCATCACCCACTTGATCATCTGCCGAGCACACCGCATCAGCGCCCGCCACATCGAACACCTGCTGGCGCTGCGCGAACACGCCCGCCTCAACCTGACCTTGCTCTATAGCGGGCCCGTCCCCACGCCCGTGGAACGGCTGCTATCCGCCATCAACCACGAGCGCATCGAAACCCTCGAAGCCGCCTGCCACCACATGACACACCACCGCACCCCGGCCCCACCATCGGCCGACTACCCGTGGTGGACGGCAACCCCAGCCTTTCCTGGACGATCAGACGACCACTGGTTCCGTCTGCCGTCCCAGCCCCACGCACCCCGCCCGAAGCCGACACAGCGGCCTGCCCAACCAACTGCGCAGCCAGACCCGCCCGCACTCGTGCTGCCACTTCCCACCAACCCGCACCAGGACCACACCCATCCGCATATCGCCACGGTCGCTGCCCGTATTCACAGCCGCATCGCCCACCCCATCCACGCCGCAAACGTGGCCCTGCGTGTCCTGACAGGCTGCACCCCTGAGCAGATCGGCAATCTCCACGCCAACGAACTTGACCCTTACACGGGCCCTCCCCATGACAAACGCCCCGCCCCCCACCTACCCCGCTGGGTGTTACCCCTGGCCGACGCCGCTCTCGCCCTGGCGGCCCTTCGTGGCTACACCCATGTGGTCAACCCCTTATGGACCCCCTCCTGGGAACACTCCGATGTGGAGCAGGCCACTGAGGCCTGCCGCCTCTTACCTGTGCCCCCGATCTCCAAGACACCCTCGAGGCGCAGACGCGCACCCTCCCGCCGCTGACCCACCCCACAGACCATCAGCCCCGCCCAGGTCTCCCCGTGCGCTGAGCGTCCCTCACCACCTCTGGGCCGCCGGGGAGTACTTCCGCTCGCCACACGCAGTGCCACAGAACCTCCACCCAAAAGCTGGAACACTTATGATCACGACCCTTGACCCTGCCTCCATCACCGAGGCGTTCGATCGCGCCGACATGACTTTCTGGACGCGTCAGGCACCCCAATCCGACTGTGCCCGCCTGCGTTTCCTGCTCACACGAACATCGGGGCTCGATGCCCTGGCCGCCCGTCTGCAGACCAAAGAGCACGTACTGTCCCAGGTGCTCGCCGGAAACACCCCGTCCGGAGACCGGATCCTGTCGCTGCGGATCTGCAGAGAAGTGATCCGTATCTGGCAGCCGCGGGTACGCAAGCGAGCCCACCAGAAACTCATCGCCGAAGACGGCTCCATCGGCGTCCACTTCCGCGCCGAGTTCGGATTCACGGCCGGCGCCGGAAGCTCGGACGACCCACGGCTTCGCCTCATGTCGATCTGGCTTTCACCCGCGCATACGGCCTCTCTACTGCGGGCACGAGAACGCGGGGCAAAGGAGCAGGAACTGCACAGCATCGTTGAAAGCGCCACCGGCGAGTCATACTTCCGCGTCTACGCCTCCCGGCTGCGGGCGGTGACGCTTAAGGAGATCCATTTCATCCACTTCTCTTTCCACTCCGCAGGCAGCTGACCACTGGTAGCACGACCAGGTGAGCCGAAGCGCCAAGGCGGTGCGGACCATGCCCTCAGGGGGCGGTTGCAGCAGTTCATTGACCCTGTCGACCGAGACCGCCTGGAGCGAACTCACCCGGTCCGTCCTGGCCGGTGACGGCTGGGCGCCCACCGACGTGGAAGCCCTCGTCGCACACAGGCCAAGCAGCACATCCTCAGCGCGGTCGGCGAAGCACTTGAGATCCCAGGACATCGTCGAATCAGCAACGTCCGCGATGTAGGCAAACTATGGGTGCCTCGGTGCCTTGGCTCTCGTCCACGCAGATCCAAGTAACCCCAACTACTGGCTGCTGGCGAGCTGTGACTCGCAGGCATGACTCCGGGTTGGCGCACCCAACCCGGCATCGCCTGCGGTCGTGCACGCCTGCGTCCCGGCTGAAGCAGTCAAGGGGCCAAGCCACCGATCACTCCGCTCCGGCTCTGTGGCCTGCAGATATCGATGTGCCTTTCTTTGACCTGGGTTACTCATGCGGCTAGTGTCATAGCCGAATCAGATATCTGAGTCCGCTTGCTGGAGTGCGTGTGCTGCTGACAACAGGTCAGGCTGCTGAAGAACTCGGCTGTGCCGTGACCACCTTCCGCCGTCTTGTGCACGCCGAATTGCTGCCCGGCCTGTCACGCCGCGGCGTACGCGTCATGGCCCCCCTCGGGATGGTCCAAGCCCTCGGCGCACGGCACAGTGCCCCCCTGGATCAGCTGGACGTCCGGGAGATCGCAGTCTTGCGGGTGGACGTCGCTAAACGGGCCCACGATCCGGACCGTGACTGGATCGGTTTCGCAGCCTCCCTCACGCCTGAAGACCTTCTCAAGGCGCTGCGTGGTTGGTGGCGGTGCGACGCGGCGAGCGTCGCAGCTGGGGAGATCTTGCCGGTGACCCTTGCCGGGTATGTCGTCGCCGTCCTTACCGGACTATCTCGCTGGGAGAAGGACGAGCATGGCCGACACGCTTTTCCCGATGCTGTCCTGGCTGGCTACATCACCGACCTCACCCGCCCCACGAAACACCTGACTGCTCCCGCAGCCCAGGACCGCGCCGTCTCAGACCTGCTGCTGGGCACCCGCCTTGCCTCTCACTCTGGCGGTGCGATCGCCTATGTCGCTGCAGGCAACGCCGTTAACTAACCCACTCCAAAAGGGATTGCGATGGACAGCAAGGCATACACCGCCGCTCTCGCCGAGCTGCGTACCCTGCGTGACGAGATCAAGAAGAAGCAGGCTGAGGTGGCGAAGCTTGAGACGGAGCGGGCCCGCCGCGTTACCGCGCTGGCCGGGTATGAGAAAGCCAAGGCCGAGCGGATCGCGCCAGCGGCCGGCATGAGCCTCGCGGAAGTCGTCGCGATCGCCCCCATCCTGGCACCGGACAGCCTCACCGCTCCCGCGCAGCCTGCGCCGGCTCCTCCCGCCCCTGACGTCCACGCGCAACCTGTTGAGGAGCCTCCCGCCGCACAGACGCCTGAGCCGGCTCCGGGAGCAGCTGCTCCGTCCCTGGCCCGCGGCCCCCGGACACCGGCGCCGACCGATGCAGCCCCGTCCACGCCGGCCCGAGTCGAGGTCCCTCCTGCCGCGGCCCACGCCGCCCCGGCCGCGAAGGCGCCCGCGGCCGCCTCACCGCCACCTCCGGCAAGCGCGCCGTCCTCACTGGCTGCTGCCGGCGTGCCGCGGCCGCTGCCGTCCTTGCCGGAGGGGCCTGAGGGGGACCGGTGGGTCGGCCACACCGCCAATCTGGCCTCCACCCGGCCGAACTTCACCCAGCAGGCCCGCTCCACCGCATTCCTCGACACTGCCACCGGCATGCTGGTCTACCGAGACCAGACCGTCCGCCTCGATCTGGCCTCCGCTTCCGCCGGCGACATCCTGCAGGCCGTCTTTCACACCGTCCCCGAGGGCGTGGAGCGGATCTACATCACCGCGGGCGATCCCTGGCACCGTGAGGCCGGGCGTTACCCGTTCCTGCGTGATGCCGTCGCCGCATGGCTGAATGCCCCGATCGAGGGCTGGCGCACCGACACCGGCCGGGGCAAGGACCGTATGGCCGGGCACTTCGTCCACGCACGGCACCCGGTCGGCCGCTACCAGCGTGAAGGCGCAGACCAGCACGTCGAAATCCGGTCGGTGGGGGAGTGGTTCGACCCCGACGGAGCCGACGCCACCACCATCCGTGACGCTTTCGTCCTGCTGTGGAAGGCTCTGCGCGCCCACTGGTCCGACGCCGTCATCATGGGCTCGCCCTCCCAGACCGGCCGTGACCTGTGGACCCGCACCATTCCCGCTCGTGGCCAGTTCTCCGAGGGTTACCCCGTCCTGTCCGAGGAACTGCGCGGTCTCCTGCACGCCACCGCGGGCCAGGGCCGCACCGAGCTGATCACCCCGCCCGACGTTCCCGAACAGCTGCCGGCCCTCGTCGAGTACGACCGCACCTTCGCCTACGCCAAGCACACCTGGAAATCGCCCGTCGGCACCCCCCGCCGCATCACCGCCGCCACCTTCGCCTCCTGGAGCGAGAAAGAGCAGACCAAGGCCCTCTTCGGCTGCGGCCACTGGCAACTTCGCGTCACCGTCCCCGACGGCTGGGACCACGTCGGCATCCTGCCCGCCCCCGCCCCCGGCGAACGCGCCTGGCACTACCCCCGAACCCCCGGCACCACCTTCACCACCTGGGCCGGCGGCCCCGAGGTCTACACCGCCCTGTCCAACCCCCTGGCCCCATGGAAGGTCGAAATCCTCGACGGCCTGCTCTGGGAAGACGGCAAGCCCCTGGACGACTGGTCCAAGAAACTCAAGGAAGCCTGGGCATCCCTCTCAGCCCAAGCCGACCTCCACGGCGACCCCACCCACCGCCAGGCCGCCCACCTCGCCTCCCGAGCCGTGCGCTCCCTGCTCCTGTACGGCATCGGCTCCTTCGCCCAACGCCCCCGCACCGTCACCGGCACCACCCCCCGCACCGCCGAGCGCGACATCCCCGCCGACGCCGAAATCATCGGCTTCGACGACGACCACGTCACCTGGCAACGCCCCACCGGCTTCTCCCGCGACCCCAACGCCCACCCCGAATGGGCAGCCACCATCTGGTCCGGCGCCCGCGCCGCCCTGCTGTCCATGCGCATGCGCGACGACAACACCCACGTCGGCGCCCTTCACGCACCCCCCGGCACCGTCGTTGCCTTCCGCACCGACGCCGTCTACCTCACCGCACCCCAGAACTGGCCCTACCACGGCCAGCCCGGCGAATACCTCAACAAAGGCCACCTGACCGGACCCGTCCCCGCCCCCACCACCGAGGACGAACTGCTCGCCCTGCGCGATGCCGGACGCTATGCCCACCACCGCACCCGCACCGGCGGTGACGCCTGATGCCACCCCAACGCCGCACCCCTGAGTTGAACGAAGCAGCACAGCTCTCCGACCAACTCCGCGCCGCCGGCTACACCAAACGGGACATCGCCCATATCATCAACCGCGACGCCTCCCTCGTCTCCCAGTTCTACACACGCCACAAGGGCGCCGCCTTCGTCCCCGCCCTCCGCCACGTCATCACCGCCGTCCACGCCGGCATCACCGACACAGCCGAACTCGCCGCTCTCGCATCCCCCCACATCACCCGCCGCACCACCGCCGCCGGCACCCGCGCCCGCGTACGCACCAAAGCCGTCCTCATCACCCCCACCGGCACCGGCACCGGCCGCGCCGGAGCCCAAGCCATCACCTCCGGCGCTGCTCGCCTACGCCCCCTGATCGCCGAAGCAGCCCGACAAAGGCTGCGCCTCGCATTTACGGTGCGTATGCCGAAGAGCGGGTTCACCCTGGCCTCCGGCAGCCGCGCGGACTCACCCGGCATCCGCCGCGACGTCGTCCAACGTGCCGACCACACCGAAGAACGCTCCTACGGATCCGCCACTACCGGAGGCTTCGATGCCGCCGACTTCGCCCAGCGTGTAGACGCAGCAGGCGGAGATGTCACCGCTGCCGTCAAGCAATGGCTTGTGGAGACTGGCCGCATCCACCCTGAGGCTCACATCACTCACCTCGAGATCCGCACCTGGAGACCCCGCTAACACCCGCGCAAGCGTATGGGCACGTCGGCCAGCCGCACGGGTTGCCCGGTTCGGCACTGACCCATGGTGTGTTTTGGCTACGGTGCCAACCACGGCCTCTGGGAAAGTACCCGCGGCTGAAACAGGGGGGGCTCATGTTGAGCGAGACGGACATCCTGCAAGCCGTGCGACGGCACATCGCCAAGCGTGGGGAAGCACCGAAGGTGGGCTTGCCAGTTTCAGGAGAGATCACCTGGCACTCGCTCCTTGAGGGAACGGTCGTGCGGTGCATTGAGACCCGTACCGAGGACGAACAGATTCACCGCGGCCGACTCGACCTCTCGGGCCGCCCGCAGTACGACAGGCTGGGACGTCACCCCCTTGCCCCACCGCAGGATCTCTCCGTCGCGACGACACAGAAGCTCGTGCAACGAGGGTCGGTAAAAGAGGAGTCCTGCCCTTGCGGCAACGGGAGAGTAACCTGCTCGCGTTGCCAGGGCCGAGGGGACCTGCCCTGTGCGGCGACCACTACCTGCAGCGACTGCCGCGGCATCGACGCGTGCTTACGCTGCGACGGCACGGGCCACCGCACCCGGAAGGCTCCCGAAGAACACCGGCAGGCAGCGGACGAGCGCGTCACTTGCAAACAGTGCGGGGCGGCCGAGGTTGCATGCGCCACATGCCGAGGCCGCGGACACGTCACCTGCTCGACCTGCCGGGGCAGGGGAACACGCGAGTGTCCCAACTGCGATGGCGCAGGAACCGAGCCCCATAAGCGATGCGCGGGCACCGGCCACACCGTGACGTGGACCGAAGGCATCATTAACCGGCAGCCACGGACCGAGAAGATCAAGTGGCCCGAGTCGGGCCTGCCATACGTGGCGCGGCAGCATGCACGCGAGTACGGCAACTGGCGCAAGACCTTCCTCACCCACAAGGATTCTGTCCCTGACGATCTCGAGGCCGATTTCAAGGCTCTGCTAAAGCCGCGCCTCAAGCCGCGTGACGGTGAGATCGCACGAGAGGCCGACGTGCGGTACCTTCCGCTGGCCCGGGTGGTTGTGCCCGAACACAGGCACCGGGTCTACTACGTTTACCCCGGCCCGACCTCGCTCCAGGTCTTCATCCTGCCCTCGCCGCAACGAACTTGGCAGATTGCCGCAACAGTCCTGGGAGCCTTGGCAGTGCTCTACCTGCTGTCCCGACTTCTGTCATAGAGCCGCGCTCACGAAGCGACCCGCACCTGCGGGGCACCACCACACTCCGCCCTGGCTGCTCGGGTGCGTCTGCTGGCCTGAGTACATTCGAACACGCTCCTTTTTCGCCATTTGAGTCCGCCTGCTCCACGACGGATGAGGCCCCGCTCTTGCAGCGGGACCGATGGTGGCTAGCGGAATCCCTTCCTGATTCATCGCGGCATCGCAGAGCCAGCGGCGAGGCCTTGCACTGCAGGACCAAAAAGGCGGAACTCGAACAGAGGGGCCAGCCCCCGGAGCCTAGTGGCTGGATTGAGGTTAGCCCACACGGCATTCCTTGATCATCCGGCGGTCTTTGTCAGTGCCCGCTGCTAAACCAATTCACAGGGACATGGCCGCAGTTGGCGGCCGGCCTAATGGGAGGGGAAACGCATGCCGCCGGAGGGGTACCACGTCGTTCGCCGCCACATCCGCCGCAACCCGCGTCCGCGGGGGAAGAAGATGAGCGGCTGGATGATCGCTGGACTGATCGCAGGGGTCTGGCTGTGGGGACAGGTCTTCGGCTTCGGAGGCGAGGAAGCAGCCGGGCATCCCGTCTCGCCGCGGCCTGCGGCATCTACGCCGGCCACACGGTGATGGCCAGGCGCCGACCGCGGCTGCGGAAGCCGCGCGGCACTGGCGAGCACATTGCGGCTGCCGTCATTGCCGTGGCGGCAGTGACCCTGGTAGCTCAGATGGCTTTCGCCGCGCGCCATGCAGTGGTCCGCGGATGGCCCCTTTGGGCTGCCGTCACAGTTGGTGGCCTCGGATACGGGCTTTGGCGGATGCTGCGCTCAGTACGCACACAACGAACCCGCACCGCCATGCTTGCGCTGCTGAGGATCACGCTCGCCGAAGTCGACGCCATGGACGACCAGGAATTCGAAATCGCGTTGCGTGATCTGCTCACCCGCGACGGCTGGTCGGCCCGCAAGGTCGGCCGTCAGGGAGACCAGGCCGCCGACGTCATCGGCCAGGACCAGCAGCGCGGCCGCATTGTGCTGCAGGCCAAGCACACCAAGGTCGGCGGCAAAGTCGGATCAGGGGTGATGTACCAGGTGAAGGGCACCGCCGGCCCCGTTCACGGCGCCAATATCTCCGTGGTGGTGACCAACGGAGCCATCACCCGCGATGCCAAGGCATGGGGCGAACGCCATCAGGTCCACTGGGGCGACCGGGACCGGCTGCGCACCTGGGCCGAGCACGGCACCCCACTCCACGACCTGCTGCGCCTGCCGCCCAGGTCCCCGCGGCGAGCTACTCGTCGGCGCGCAGCCCGAACCACCTCCATCGCAAGTTAACCGGCGCACCAGGAAAGGAGGGTCGATGTACGACGACAGCTCTTTCGAGCGATGGCTGAAGTTTGGGCTCGGTGGCCTGTTTGCCTTGGCTGCCGCCAAAATGTTCTGGCACTGGCTCACACAGGACGTCTGGCACTGGATCACAGCGGACGTGTGGGGGTGGATCACCGAACACCCCTGGTGGTCGGCGCTCATTGCAGCCCCCGTCACACTGTTCGTTCTCGCATTCCTGGTTGGTCTTTTTCTCCCGGACGACGCTGTTCGCGTCTACGGGGGAGCGGAAGCGGAGCAGGAGGAGCCGCTCGGCCTGACCTATAGCCTCGACCAGCTGGCTGCCATGAGCCCCGCCGGCTTTGAACAGGCCTGCGCCGACCTCCTGGCCCGCGACGGCTTCCTGCGAGCCCGGCGCGTCGGAGGAGCCGGCGACCTCGGCGCTGACGTCGTAGCCTGGGATGCGCCCGGCAACAAGATTGTTCTGCAGTGCAAGCAGTACGCGCGACCGGTCGGATCCACAGAGATCCAGACATTCAACGGTACAGCTCGACCGGAACACGGAGCCGACACAGCTGTCATCGTCGGCCTCAACGGATTCACCACGCCCGCGTCCCACTTCGCAACCCGGCACGACATCACGCTCATCGGCCGTGAAGACCTGGAGAGCTGGGCGCAAGGTGAGCATCTGTACCTGGTGATCGCAGAGGAACGCTCCGCCGCCTGACCGAAACGCGCCCAGCCGTCCCGGCACGCTGACCCAACGAACAACGAAACGACCTGCGGTGCCCGAGCCGCTGAGGCCTGCACTGGCTGTAGGCCTCAGCTGGTTTCTCAGTTCAGGACTACCCGGTCGAAGCCCACATCCCATTGAGTGAGTGGCAGAATTGGAGGGTCTGGAATGCGCCCTAGGGATATCGAACTTCAAGCCCCGTGGATTCGAACTCAGTTGATCGATTGGTTGGTCAAACTGAGTGACAGGGGTTGGCAAGAGGAGAATTGGGTGGCGTATCCATCGAGTTCATCGCGCTTCGACGATGCATTGGATTTCTTTGATGACTCCGGCGTCCTTGATGAGCCCAGGGGGAGGCTGGGTTACGTGCTCGTTGATGAAGCGGAAGTAGCGGCGATGGCCGCGCTGAACTCTGCCCTCGACTCCGTCTTGACCGGAGATTCTTCAGGCGACGAGGAGCGAATTCCCTCGCAGGAATGGGGAAAAGTTGCCAAAGCGGCCAACGAAGCGCTGCGAACGCTGAGGAGATCCTCGGGCGAGTGAGAGAGGTTACAGGTGTCTCCCGTGTGGCTGTTGCTCCCACGAGCCAAGCCACACGGGTACGGGGCTGCGCTGGCCGGACTCAGAGCGCGCGGCCGACGCCGATGCTGGTCAGCGTCATGACTGGCCTTCTTTAGCTCGTCAGGCTGAGTGCCCGATGCAATGGGTCCCGCAGTCCGGTGCCGCCGACTCTCCAGACCCCGGTCCATCTCAACGGATAACAGGGGCCTTTGGTAGTGGACACCAACACGACAAGAGGTACACATCACCCAGCCGAAGAGGCGCATTGGGTGGCCATGCTCGTATACCGCTTGGCCAACATGGGACCGATCGCCCAGGTGATGTCTTCCGATCCATGGGTATACGACCACCAATCCGCTGCTCGGATGGCAACCAGGCGGTCGAGCGTATCCACCAGGCCAGTGGGCGTCATCGCGCACACGTGTCCGAGCCGGTCTGCCTCGATGATGCCGTGCATGGTGCCGGGGGCGAGATGGGCGGCCAATGCCAGTGCTGCCAGTTGATCTGGGGCTGGCAGGCCGCGAAGCGGCCGGCAGGACGTCAGGCGTAGAGCCTTGTCGGCGGCATACATGCGGCCCATCCGTCCGGGAGCTTGTGCGAGGAAGGCGGCATCGAGCAACTGCGCCGAAGTCCCGCAGCGCACCGCCAGCGGTGAGGCTGCGGGAAGGCGGATGAGCCAGCCGGTCTGCTCCAGCTCCCACCATGGATATGGATTTTGATGCATGCGCATGCCCCGCAGGAGGCCTGCTGGCATCCAGAGCCGGCCTGAGGCGGTGGTACGCAGCGCGCCCTGGATGGCCAGCAGTCGGGCGGCAGCGCTGGTCTCAGGTGGAAGAGAAGCGGCGAGGTAGCTGAGCATCTCGCGGACCCGAGTTGCTGCCTCCGGCGCCCGAGCCCGCCGCCTCCTCCGCTCCGGGCTCGGAGGGAGAGAGGACTTGGCCGGGGCCCTGAGCGTGTTCTCGGGGACGATGGCGCTGTGTGCGGTGGCCCCCGCGCAGGCGGTGCAAGCATCGGCTAGTCGCCACAAACGCCCACCGCGTTCGCAGGTCAGCACCAGCGCGATGGGGCCCGAGCAGCCGCGGTGGCGCGGATGCCACCGGCAGCCACGTTCGTGGCACTGACACGTGCGCAGGTGCACGGGCAGGGCGTCGCGCCGGGCGTGGCCGGCCAGATGCGCCACCACTGTGGGCCGCACAGATGTCGTGCCCAAGGGCAAGGGCCTGCTGGCCTCAGGGCAGTGGGGGCAGGCCATCAGGGGACCGCCGCGCTGCGGTCGCAGCTCGACTGTCCAGGTGCGCCGCACTGTTCGTCCGGTCGCGCACAGCCTCATGGATGCAGGCCTTTCTCTCTCGTCCGCGAGGTCGTTCAGATCGCGATGCCTTGGTGGGGGAGGGGTGGGCGGAACGGTAGTGCAGACCTCTGCCCTACCTTTCGCAGCTGTCACCTGCAGAAATAGGGCAGAGGTCTGCACTGACAGGGCAGGGCTCTGCATCGTCGGATGGTGGAGTGACGATCTTCCCGCCCGATCCGAACCTCACCGCCCTGCGCCTGGAGCTGGGACGGCTGCGGGGCGAGCGCGGATGGACCTACGACGAACTCGCCCGCCGCAGTGGCCTGGCCAGACGCACCCTCATTGAGATCGAGCAGGGCCGCACCATCGGCACGCTCAAGACCTGGCACGCCCTCGCACACGCCCTCGACGTCTCCATCGAGCACCTCTTTGGCGCCCTTTGCGAGGGCCACGCGCCACCGGCCGAGGCCGCCGAATAGTCTTCCTGTCCCGCCCGGACAGATCACCCGATCCGGGCCTCGACCGCGAACACACAGACGTGAATCGAATGTATTCGCGCTACGAGTGAGCCATCCGTGGGATGCGGACGGCATGGGCACCGCGATTCCGGCGCGCCGACTGTCACTTTCACGGCCATGCGCTCCACCACCGCCTTGCCAACCCGCCGATGGGACGGCAGCCCCACCCGCCCGCACCACCGTCCACGCGCCCTGCGCGTCGCCGCAGACAGCCCCAGCAGACTACTGTGCGCGGCTCAGCTGGCCTGCTGCCGTGACTGTGGCAACCACATCGACTGGTACACCCGCACCAACCAGCAAGCCATCAGCCTCCACCCCCACGAACTGGCCGCCAGCGCCGTCCCCGCTCCCTCCCGCTGGCACGTCAGCTCCGGCATCGCCCACCCCGCACACGACGGCACACCCTGGTGCCGCGTCCCCCACACCACCCTCTGCCCCACACGACCAGCCACCGAGCCACTCACCCCACAGCTCGCCGAACTACGCCGCCACCTCGCACTGCGCACCCGACACCTGCTCGACACCGGCGCCTTCACCCCACACCCCACCGAACCCGCACCAGACCCACTCACCACGCCGTGCCAGCCCGCCCGACCCGTGGTGCAGCTCCTCTACTGCCGCTACCTCGCCCCGCGCCCCCTCGGCGACATCCAGTGCGTCGCACAGACCCGCCTACGCCACCGCTGCACCCACCCCATCCTCACCCCAGGCGCCCCCACGGGTGCCTGGACACTGATGTCGGCCACGCCTTCCCACGGCCAACTCACCCTTCCCGCATCCGAGATGGCCGTCTACGACCTGGGCCAGCTGCCCTACACAGAGCAGCTGCGCTGGCGCACTCAACGCTGCCCCCTCCACGCAGCCGCCTCGCAGGCCGCCGACCTCGCGCTCGCCGAGTGGGAGGTCTTCGACCCGCTGCTCCACCACTCGTACATGCACCCCCGCCTGCCCACCGCCATCCGGCACCGCGGACGCAGCAAGTGACCCGTGGCTCGGCCCACCGCCACACCCCAGCCCCGCGCACCACAACCGCGGACCACGCGGTCGTCCGACACACCCGCCATCACGCGTCCGCGACTCAAGCGCTTCACCGGGTCAACAACGCCCCAAGTTGGTACCCAACCCCGAACTGTCCCGATGGAACCCAGGTGCTGCTGAACCCGACCGACGAACAAGCCGCCGCTGCAGACCACTTCCACGCCGGCGACCACCTCGCCCTCCAAGCCGGAGCCGGCACCGGCAAAACCACCACTCTCGCCCTACTCGCCCACAACACCAAACGCCTCGGCCGCTACATCGCCTACAACAAAGCCATCGCCCGCGACGCCGCCACCCGCTTCCCCACCACCGTCACCTGCAAGACCGCCCACGCCCTGGCCTTCGCAGCCATCGGCCACCGCTACGCCCGCCGCCTGAACGCCCCACGCCGCCCCGCCTGGCACACCGGACACGACCTAGGCATCACCAAGCCCGTCCGCATCGGCGAACGCGACCTCTCACCCAAAACCCTTTCCCACGCCACCCTGCGCACCGTCACCCGCTTCTGCCACTCCGCCGACCCCGCCATCACCCACCACCACGTCCCCCGCCTCCGAGGACTCGAAGAACCACCGCTGCACCAACAACTCGCCCAATTGATCACGCCCTTCGCCCACAAAGCCTGGGCCGACCTCCAACACCCGGACGACGGCAAGGTCCGCTTCGACCACGACCACTACCTCAAGATCTGGTCACTCACGAACCCGAAGATCGCCGCCGACTTCCTACTCCTGGACGAAGCACAGGACACCAACCCCGTCGTCGAGCAGATCTTCAACAACCAGCGCAGCCACGCCCAACTGGTCATGGTCGGTGACTCCGCACAGGCCATCTACCAATGGCGCGGCGCCAAAGACGTCATGACCGGCTTCGACGGCACCGCCCTAACCCTGTCGAAGTCCTTCCGGTTCGGCCCTCTCCTCGCCCACGAAGCCAACCGCTGGCTCGCCATCGCCGACGCGCCCATCCGCCTGCAAGGCAGCGAAGCGATCCCGACCGAACTCGGCCTGGTCCCCTGCCCGGACGCCGTCTTGTGCCGCACGAACGTCGGCGCCATCACCGAAAGTCATCCAACTTCTCGCTACCGGACGCCGCGTAGCCCTCGTCGGGGGAGGGGGCAGCCTGCGCGCCCTGGCCCTGGCTGCCCGCGATCTGAAGGAAGGCCGTCGAACCAGTCACCCCGAACTCGTGCTGTTCACCTCCTGGGGCGACTTGCAGGACTACGCCTCCTACGACCCAGCAGGTCGCGACCTGCAGCCGCTGGTCGATCTCGTCGACAAGCACGGCACGGAGGCCATCCTCGCCGCCGTCAACCAGCTCACTGGTGAAGACCAGGCGCACGTGACTGTCTCGACCGCGCACAAAGCCAAAGGCCGCGAATGGCCCAGCGTGCGGATCGCCGGCGACTTCCCACCACCTCGCGACAGCGACGAGCAGGACGATTCCGGCCGTCCCATTCCCGGCCCGATCGATGACGGCGAAGCCCGTCTCGCCTACGTCGCCGTGACCCGAACGCGGACCCGACTCGATATCGGGGGCCTTGCTTGGGTCGATCAGCACCCTGACGGAAGCCGCCCGGCCACTGAAGCACGTCGGCCGCACCAGCGGTAATCCCTTGGGGCGTCTGGATGGGTGTAAGGGGTGTTGCGTTTGTGCTGGTAGGCGCGGGGGAGTGTGCACCTAGGGTGGTGAGCTGCTGGCCGCTGCTGGACCAAGTGCGCTTCGCGCAAGGCTGTTACAGCCGACTGCCGCACCAGAACAGGTACCGCCTGCGTCAGGCGGTACCTGGCACGGTTGAACCCTTGCCCAAGACCTGCGTGGTGCGCTGGCAACGGCTCCGCGCAGGACGCTGGGGTGCGCCTTTAACAAGAAATGAACAGACCAACTGCGCGGTTTACGAATGGAAACCGATCGGGCTGGCCCTCACCGACGAGGCGGACTGCTGGCCCCAGAGTGGGAGGGGTCTGAGCAGCCGCCTCCGCTCGATGTGCGCACTTGTAAACAATTCAACGCATCAACGTTTTGGCGAAGGTGCTTGCCCTGCAACGGAGTTGAGTGCAGCACCTGCCAGTGAAACCCTTCCTGTCGCAGTCGGCGGCCGGGTTGTCAGTGCCTGCTTGTACGTTGGTTGCAGTTCGGAATCGGGAACATACTCCGGGGGGAAGCATGGCCGGGTCTGGCTTTGACGTAGACACAGACCAACTCAAGTCCGCTGCACCGACGTTCCACAGGGAGTCGGCCGCACTCGAACGGGCGTCGACCAAGCTCAAGCACAGCCTGGCGGGGCTCGGTAAGCCGTGGGGTGACGATGAGCAGGGGCAGAAGTTCGAGCACGCCTACACCCCGCACCTTCAGAGCATCGAGAAGGCGGCTCACGCCCTGACCAAGGGCCTTCAGAGCATCCACGACACCTTGAAGGACATGGCGGACAACCACGAGGAGGCAGACCGCTCCGCGGCTTCCGGCTTCGACGGCCACCGGGGGGCGAAGTGAGCGCGGCCGACAAAGCCAAGGAGATCGTCCAAGACCTCACAGGCATGTGGTGGCCCGAGGGCGACGAAGACCAGCTACGCGAAGCCGCCCGGGCCTGGCGTACCTACGCCGACGACGTCGAAGACTGCACGGCCGCCTGCCACAAGAAGGCGCAGGACGTCATCGACAACAACAAGGGTCAAGGAATTGAGGCATTCAGCAAGTTCTGGCGCCAGTATCACGGGGGCGGCAAAGGCTACTTAGACGATGTCGCGACTGCCGCTCGCGACATGGCCAAGGCTCTCGACAAGTACGCGGACCAGATAGCTGAAGCCAAGAAGAAGATCGAACACGAACTGGAGATCGCGGGAGCGGTCCTTGTCGCCGGCACCGTTCTGGCCCTGTTCACCGGCGGCATCAGCGAAGTTGCGGCGGGGGCCGCGACCGAAGCGATTGTCGCTGCGGCGAGCACGGCGGGAGTGGCTGTATCCACGACCATCGCTGAGATCGCCGGCACTGTACTGGCGACCGCAGCCATCGGCGGCGTCGAGGCGATCACAGTGGACGTCGTCGTTGCTCAAGGTGGCAGGAATCTGCTCGGCGACCAGCAGGGCATCAACCTGAGCGAGGCTGGCTCAGCGGCGACGTACGGCATGTTGATGGGTGGTGCGTTCGGTGGCGCGGGGGCCGCAGCTCGTACCGTCGCGGAAGCTGGTGCCTTCAAAGGCCTTCATATCCCTCGCCTCGGATCTATGGGCAGCCGGGGGTCAGGCGGCCACCTGCCACCTTTCGATGAGGTGAAGAAAGCAGTAGCTGAAAGCCGGCCCCAGATCGTTTCGCGGAAGTGGCCAGACGACGACGGCCGTTACTACGCAACACGAGTCCTCGCGGGCGGTCGGGCAGATGGGGAGAAGGTGTTCGCCGGACACGGATACCTGGAGCGAGGTGCCGGCGAGGTGACGGTGCCGCCGGGAACCAAGATCTCGTTCTACGTGGAAGACGGCGAGCTCATACCCGGGTTGAACGGTGTGGCGGTGGAGGGCGGCACCTACCCCGGGGCAGCGGTAGAGACGTTTCATCCGGGACAGCGGATCCCCAACTACACCCTTGCTCCTCCAGAAGCCAGCGGGGGTGGAGGATTCACCGTTTACGAAAACTCGGCCACCGTCGCTCAGAGGACCTCGTTGGGTGACTTGCTCAAGCCGGGCATGGGAAATGTCCACTGGGCAGCTTGCCGTGAATACAAGGGGTAGAATTCGTGTCAGCTGAATCTATTGAAGGAGCGATTGTGGAAACGGAACGCCACACGCGAGTGCCTCAGGAATGGGCATTGACCGATGTCGCACTGGTCATCAAGTCCCGCAGCCTCGACTCGGCGATGCTCACCCAGCGGCTGGGACTCACGCCCACGCTCGTCGTGGAGCCAGGATCCGACCCACGAGACCCCAGTGGTGAATGGCGCATTCAGTGTGACGAGCGGACAACACGGGATTTCTCTGAGCAGTTGGATACTGTCCTCTCCGGTGCCGTACCGGTGAAGGAAGAAATCCTGAGCCTCGCATCCGAAGGCTATGAGGTGTACCTCAGGGTCTACGGATTCACTCACCATGAGGCAACCATTGCGTTCTCGCAACGCGAGTGGAACCGTATTTCTCAGCTCGGCATTTCCCTCGAACTGGCGCCAAACACAAACGCTCGCTAACCGGATGTTGAAATACTTTACTCTGAGAACGAAGGGTCAGCGATGAACTGGGAAGACTTCCGAACCTCCTTGATTGTTACCAAAGACGTCATTTCTGCCCAGCTCATCACCGAAACCCTCGTGCCGAACCTCGCCGCCGAAGACACTACACAACAGGGAATCGAACTGCGTAGCGATGGCGCGCAGTGGTCGCTCTCGTGCGACGAACGCCACTCTCGAAACATTGAAGATCAAGTGAAGGCCTTGTCGGGAATCCTCTCCTCCCGCGCGGAGGGAATGCGCGAACTTCGAAATTCTGGGCACGCGCTTCACATCGAGATTTCCGGAACAGTCGAGACAGGCGCAAAACTTCGCCTGTCGCCAAGCACCCTGGCAGAACTCAACACTCTATTGCTTCCCGTCTTCTTCAAGACGTCCGTTCCCACGGACCTTCAGGAAGAGGACCCCCTCGCCTGGCTCGACTGAGCCCCCTTCGCACGGCTATCACCGCGCTCGGCCACGAGGTGGCCGTCGCCAACTCGCGCGGCCCGCACACCCTGACCTCGCTCGCAGAGGAAACCGGCGCCACCCCCACCACCGTGGCCGAGGTGATATGCGGTGCCGAGGTCGTGGTGGTCACCATGCCGCTGAAGGCCGCCCCGCACCTGCTCACTCAGCTTGCACGTCAGCGGCCGGCGGAGCGCGTTCGCCGGTCAGCTCCGCCCGCAGGGCGTGAACCGGGGATGCGGCGGGCCCCAGGCGCATCTGCTGGATCAAGGATGACGGTGCCGACTTCGCGCGCCAAAAGCCGGTGGGTGCCTTCCCAGGTCCGTGTCCTGCCGCGATCGCGTCGTTCTTCCCACCGTTCTTGGAGGCGCATCGCACCGAAGATCGCCATGGCACACAGCAAGATGGCGGTGATCAGTGCGTAAATCGGTGTGTAGTGGTCGTCGAACATCGACCGCTGCTGGTCGACCTGTCGTGCATTGATGCCGAAGAAGCCGAACAGCAGGCTGAGTGTTCCGGTGATGGTGGTGACAAAGGTGACGGACACGACGGTGCGGACCCGCCGGCGGTCAGCGGCACGCCGTTCCATGCTTTCCACGGAAGTCAACTCCGCAGCGGTGGCGTTCCCGAGACGCTGGAGCATCTGGCCGATGGTGGCGGCCCGTTCGGTCAGGCCCATGGCGCCGAACAGTTCCTGGTGGAAGCTCTCGACACGCAGGGCCGGTACGAGCGTCCCGATATCGCTGCCGACCTCAACGCTGTAACTGAGCTCGAGTTCGAGCTGGCTCAGCCCGTCAGTGATGTCCTCCAGCGCCGCGCGGCGGTCGTGAGCGCTGCCCTGGCCGGCGCTGCGGTGCCGGAACCTGTGAACGTAGGCATAAGCGACTTCGCGGATCTCGCGGAGCCGGGCAGCGGACCCCACAGCCTGCACGGCAGAGAGCAGCACACAGTTCTCGATGTAGTCCTGATGCCCGCACACAAGACTCACATACGGGCCCAGAGCCCCCACAGTGGTCGGGCGGCGATTGAGCTCCATCGGGTAGCAGATCGAACTGTGCTGCGCACGGTAGGGCAGGTCGGTGCGGTAGATGACGCGCTGGACCGTGTCCTCATCAGGAACTCGTTCCGGTGCATCGATGCTGCTGAAGACCAGTTGGTGGCGTTCAGGAAGGAACCCGGGGACCTGCCCGTCCCCGTTCGGGGCACAGCCGATCCGCTCCGCTGCGATCTGCTCCAAAGGCAGCCCCGCGCACTCCACGCTCGCGTAGTAAAGGTCCTCCAGCAGGGGGATCGTTTCGATGAGCGTTGCGCTCACATCCAGAGTGAGGGCTACAACCACCTGCCCGGAAGGCAGAAGGAAGTGCCACAGCTGCGCAGCCGCCGGCTCCCCGCCCGACCAACGCTGAAACGTCAGGCTGGAGCAGTCGAACGCCTCACGTTTGAGGACCCGCGGCAGCTGCTGGCCGGACCTGCCGTAGTGCCTCGCCAGCCGCCCTAGGTTCAGGACGTCACCGGGCCGCTCGGCGGCCCCGTCGACCTGAGCCGGGTCATAAGTCCAGGGGGTCGAGTAGACGGTGGTCAGGCGGGTCTTTTCCCTGGAGACGTAGGGATCGAAAGGTAAGGGCACCGGCCCGTCAGAGTGCGTGCCAGCGGCGCTCACGGTCTTCCTTTCGCAACGACTCCATACGAAGAGTGAACTCCTGGGCAGCTGAACCTGATTGGGCGTTCTGCATAAGCCAGGTGGTCATCCCCAACTCCCGCACCGTGCGCAGCTCCTCGTAGCCCGCCGAGGCGGTGACATCCTGCCCGTAGCTGCGGCAGAAAGCTTCATAGTCGCGGCGGGGGAGTGCGAACCTGTCGACTGCAATGGCGGTGGGAAGAAGGTCCCAGGCTTGAGGACCCACAGCAACCGCTTCATAGTCAATGAGCAGAACCTGCTCACCGCGCGCGAGAAGATTTCCGCGGTGGGCATCTCCGTGAACCAGGCCCGTGGGGTGCTGGCCTACGACCTCGCGGAAGGCGGCCTCGCTGCCGGCGCACGCTTCGCTGAGAAAGTCCACGTCCTGCTGCTTAACTCCGTGAGCCTGTTCAAGACGCCGCCACATGATCGGAAACGGGTCCAAAGCGCGAACGGGAAAGTCCGGTCCGGGCAGCGTGTGTAGGTTGCGCAGCAGCATGGCGAGATCCGTCAAACCCGGTTCAGTCCGACTCGGAGGGATGTACTCCCAGAAGGTAACGAGTCGCCCCTCAGCCCGCACAGGCTGCGGGAGGTCTTCGCGAGGCCCAACCGCGGGGAAGCCCGTAGACATCAGCCACCGAGCGACAGCAAGCTCCTTGGTGACCTTCTCTTCGATCTCTCCCGTATCCGAGCGAGCCACCCTCACAACCACGCCCTCGCGTGGCAGTGCATAGATGGCGTTCTCTCCCAGACGCAACAAGTCCGCCTGGTCAGAGCCAAGTCCCGCAACGCTGCAGGCAGCCACCAATGCCCGGGTTGCACTGGCTCGGGTTAATCCTTCGTGGCTCGCGGCAGCGTTCATCCCTCTCAGCGTTGCGGGCCGTGACATGCACTGTCAAGCGCTCTCGAACACAGGGACATTGTCAACAGGAGTGGGCTCTCGCCATGGACGTCCGTCATCGAGGTGCCGCCTGTTGCCGCGCCCACATGCGAACAAAAGTGCGGAAGTGTTCGGTGGTTCGAGTCTCGGAGTGCGTGATCGATAGATCCACGTCGGCCGGAGGGGACCGCAATGGACGCTTGGCGATGGTGTTCAAGCCAGGATCGAACCCAGCGCGATGCCCTTTCGGCCGCTGTGAGGCGCACCGTTAACAGCCGGTAAGTAGCGTCCTGTTGCTCAATGGCCTCTAGTATGACTGCCTGCGCTGACGACCCAGCTGACTCTGCAGCGCACGCGTTACCCGCAGGTCATACCTCTGTCTGGTCTGAGCAGGGGAGATACGGAGCAGCTCACGGTGCACCTCGACAGCCTTTCCGCGTGCGGCTTCCGCTCCCTGACACACGTGACGGACATTCCGATCAGTAGTCCCACGATCCTCGCGGGCCGTAATGACGGCGGTAAGAGCGCTGTGCTTACCGCTCTCGCCTTCCTGGTGGGCGCATACCGATTGACCGAAGAGGACCGGACCTATGAGCAAGGCGAAGGGGCCAAGGGGCGCCGCTGTTCGGAGACTTGGGTGGAGGGTAGGTTCACTCTCGACTCCGGTGAACGGGACAGCAGCGGTCTTCCCGCCCAGGTAAGCATCCGCCGCCGAGCCAGGTCGGGTGACGCAACCTGCTGGGAGTACTTCGGGAGCCAACCCACCGATAGCCGCCTCCACGGACTGGACAGGCTGCTCAAGCCGGCCCTCGCCACCCTCGTTGCTGAGTTCGGGCTTACCCCGGCCGGCACCCTCAAGGAGGACTTGCTCGCCGCGGTCATCGACCACGCGGCTACCCTGCCTCAGACCGAAGAGTGGCAGCCGCTTCCCAAAAGTTTGGAAGCCCGCTTGCCCAGACTTCTCGCCTTCAGCGGCAAGGACGAGAGCCCCGATGATGCTGTACGGACCGCCCTCAGCAACTGCTACGAGGCGCATCTGGAGGACGAGACCCTGCAAGGACAGGTGCGGGAGATCGAAACAGCGATCACCCAGCGCTTAGAGAAGGAGGCCGACTCCCTGTGCAGCCACATCCGCCAGCACTGCAGCGAATTCGTCGGAGTGGACGTCAAACCTGAAGTCTCCTTCAAAGGAGGCTTCAAGCGGGCTCCCCTGCACGTCTCCCGGGCCGATGGCGAACCCGTCGACCTGACACGCTCAGGGCAGGGCAGCACCCGACGGATTGCCCTCGCGGTATGGGAGTGGACCAGCGACCTCCTGGAGAGCACCGAACTGGCTGCGACGGAGGAGACGGACGGCGAGCCAACCCAGACAATCGTCGTCTACGACGAGCCCGACACCCACCTCGACTACCGCCACCAGCGCACCGTGATGGACATCATCCGCAAGCAGTGCGCTTTACCGCATGTCAGCGTCATGGTGGCGACCCACTCGATGAACCTCATCGACGGCGTCGATATCGCCGACGTCGTCCACCTCAAGCTCAACGACAGCGGCCGCACCGTCGTGCTGGGGCAGATCGCTGCTGCTCTGGGGCTGCGCAACTCGGTCCTGCTCCACGAGCGCTGCTTCCTCGCTGTGGAAGGGGAGACCGAGCAGCAGGCCATGCCTTTGCTGTTCCGCCTCTCTCAGAAGCTGTCCCTGCAGGCGGCCGGTATCGCTCTGTGGGGCTGCGAGAATAACGAGGGGGCCCTGCACCTGGCCCGATACCTCGTCAAACACCAGCGCACAGTCATGCTCATGATCGATGCTGACAGTCGCAGCAACAAGCTACTCAAGGACGAGAGGCTGCGCCGCGCCGGACTCGACCTCGACACGCAAGTCACCTACGTGGGAGAAGGCGAGGGCTTCAACGAACTGGAAGAACTCTTCACCGACGCGCAATGGGCCACCGCCGCCAACGCCCGCTGGCCCCGCCCTGCACCGCAGACCTGGACGGCAGACGACTTCACCGCCCACCGCGGAGGCAGAAAATTCAGTGGGGACATTCTGCGCATGATCAAAGAACAGGCGGCCGATGACAGCCCCAGCGGTAAGCCCGCCATGGTCTACGGCCTGGCCACCACCCTCACGGCGGCCCAGGATGTCCCACAGCAACTGCGTGACGTCTTCGCTCAGCTGCAGAAGCTGGCTCACTGACTAGGAATGCGGACGGCCCTTACGCCGCTTGAGCATGCGTTCCTTGCGTTGCTGGACCGTCGGCGCTGTCCACGCGTGCCAGCCCACGTCCGCAACCCATTGCCGAGCATGTCCACGTGCCTCGATCCCGCACCACCGACAGCCGCTGGGCGCCGGCACGCACTCGGACCGAGCAGAACGCGGTAAGGACATGTCATTCTCCCTTCCCCCACTGCTCATCTTCCCCCCTGCCACTGACAAATCACCCGGCGTGCCCGTTGCCTGTCAGAGCCCTCAGACGATGAGGGAAAACGATTCCTCATCTACCTTCATACCCCTACAAGCCAGCATGTTTATCGGGAAAACCGCCCGGTAGGGTTCCGCTCATGGTTACGGTCTGTGCCCATGCGGTTCTTGCACACCTCGGACTGGCACCTGGGCCGCCGGTTCCACGAGGCAGACTTGATCGACGCCCAGAATGCCTTCCTTACACACGTGCACGACACGGCACGAGATCAGCAGGTTGAGGCGATCCTGGTAGCAGGGGACATCTATGACCGTGCCATCCCCAGCCTGGACGCTGTGCGCCTGTTCAACGATGCCCTGAATCAGTTGGCCGGCCTCAACCTGCCGATCATCATGATCAGCGGCAACCACGACTCCGCCCACCGTCTCGGAGTCGGCTCACGCCTCCTGGCCCGCGCCGGCGTCCACCTGCGGACCGATCCGGTCACCGCCTGCACCACCCCCGTCCTGCTGGACGACACACATGGCACCGTCGCCGTCTACGGCCTGCCCTACCTAGAACCTTCCCTGGCCCGCACGGACCTCGGCGCCGACAAAACCTCTCACCAGGCAGTGGCCACCGCGGCCATGGATCTCGTCCGGGCCGACCTCGCCACCTACCCGCCCGGAACCCGCTCCGTGGTCCTCGCCCACGCGTTCGTCACCGGCGCTGCCCCCTGCGACAGCGAACGCGACATCAACGTCGGCGGCGTCGCCCATGTCACGGCGAGCGTCTTTGACGGCATCGACTACGTCGCCCTCGGCCACCTCCACGGCGCGCAGAACATCAACGACCGCATCCACTACAGCGGCTCCCCCCTGGCGTACTCCTTCTCCGAAGCCGGCCACACCAAGACCCTCACCGTGGTCGACCTGGCCGGCGACGGCACGGTCACCCTCACCCGCATGCCCACCCCTGTGCCGCGCGCCCTCGCCTGCCTGAAAGGCACCTTCCAGGACCTACTGACCAACCCCGCCCACGAGCACCTAACAGGCAGCTGGCTACAGGTCACCCTCACCGACCCGGCCCTTCCGTACGAGCCCATGGCCCGACTACGGCGCCGCTTCCCACACACCATGCACCTCCTGCACAAACCCCCAGAGAACCCCCAGACGGACGGCCCCACCTACACTGACCGCCTCGACGGCCGCACCGACCTGGAGATTGCCAGCGACTTCATCAAGAAGGTCCGCGGCACCGACCCCACCCCCACCGAGCAAGACCTGCTGCGCCAGGCCGTCGAAGCCTCCCGCATCCGTTCCATGCAAGAGGAGACCGTCTAGATGCGCCTGCATAGCCTGACCCTGCAGGCCTTCGGACCCTTCGCAGGAATCCACACCATCGACTTCGAATCCCTCTCCGCCGACGGCCTCTTCCTCCTCCACGGCGACACCGGCGCCGGCAAGAGCACAGTCTTCGCCGCCATCTGCTTTGCCCTGTACGGCAAGCCGCCCGGGGACCGGGACCTGCTGCTGCGCAGCGACCACGCCGCCCCACATCTGCTCACACAGGTGACGCTGGAGGCCACCCTCTCCGGCCGCCGCCTGGAGATCACCCGCATCCCGCAGCAGACCAGGCCCAAGACCCGAGGGACAGGGGACACCACACAAAGCGCGAAAACCACTCTGCGCGAGTGGACGCACGACGACACCTTGGGGCAGGGCCGATGGGAGGCATCCAGCAAGTCCCATCAAGAGGTCGGCGACGAAATCCTTGCGCTGCTGGGCATGAGCCGTGACCAGTTCTGCCAGGTCGTTCTCCTGCCACAGAACCAGTTCACCCAGTTCCTGCGCGCCAAGGCACCCGAACGCAGGGACCTCCTCGGCAAACTCTTCCGCACCGGCAGGTTCACCAACATCGACCGATGGCTCCTCGACCGCAGCCGCGAAGCGGAGAAGGCCCTCAAGGCCGCCCGCGGAGACGTGACCAGCCTGATCGAACGCATCCACCAGGCAGCCGGGGACCTCGACCACGAGCACGACGCTCCGACCAGCGACGATCCACACACTCTCACCGGCCCTGCCCACAGCTGGGCCACAGCGCTGGCGGAGGCTACGGCAACGCACCTGGAGCGCACCACCGCTGAAGCAGCGACGGCAGCCGCTGACCTGAGCACCCAGCAGACATTCGAGCTCACCGTCCGCGAACTTCATCAACAGCAGACCCAACACCGCAGCGCCCGAGACCAGCTTGACCTGCTCCAGAAACAGGCGCCCCGACAGCAGGAACTCAACGACCAGCT
Source organism: Streptomyces sp. G7(2002) (assembly GCF_028870195.1). NCBI lineage: Bacteria > Bacillati > Actinomycetota > Actinomycetes > Kitasatosporales > Streptomycetaceae > Streptomyces > Streptomyces sp. G7(2002). The sequence goes on along the minus strand of NZ_CP102609.1, from coordinate 15,768 downwards.
CGAGAAGGCCCGTCGCGCCGGGAAGCTGGCAGCCGTCGTCCATGCGGCCAACACTGCGAGCGCCGAGCACGACCGCGCCGCCCGCCACGAGGCCGACGCCCGCAGCAGTCTCGCCTCCGACCATGACACGACCACGGCCGAGCAACTCACCGCTGCCGAACAACAGCTGCGTGCCCAGGCCGCCCTCGCCGCAGCGCTGCTGCCGCAAGAAGCAACTGTTCAACAGCTGACCAGCGACCTCGAACGCCTCGATGCCGAGCGCGTGGAATTAGCGGCCGAGCAACGCGAGGCCCGCACCTGGCTTGAGCAGGCGCCCACCCGCCGCACGGCCCTCACCGCCCGCATGGCCACTGCCCGCAGCGCCGAGGCAGACATCCGCCACCACGAGACCGCCCTGGATGACGTACACCGACGCGTCAAAGCCGCCGAACTGCGCGACGCCCGCCGAGCCGAGGTGGCCGAAGCCGAGGAGCACCTGGCCAACGCCCGCGCCGTCACCGCCCAGGTCGCCGCGGCCTACATCGACATCCGGCGTCAGCGCACGGAAGGCATGGCGGCCGAGCTGGCCGCCGGCCTTGAGGACGGTAGTCCCTGTCCTGTCTGCGGATCCTGTACTCATCCTGCGCCAGCTGCCCCCCACCCCGGACAGCCGACACGCGCCGACGAGCAGGCCGCAGAAACCCGCCACACCAAGGCCCAGCAGGACGAGCAGGCCATCAGCGCCACACTGCAACAGGCCCGTGAACGCGCAGCATCGGCAGGCGGAGAGGCAGGCGATGCATCTCTGGCAGAGCTCCAAGCCCAATGCCACACCGTCGAAAAGAAGCTGGCCCAAGCCCTCGAGCAAGCCGCAGGCTTCGGCACAGCGTCCGAGGAACTCGCCACCCTGGAGCACGAACAGGCCGACATGGTCCACAAGGGCACTACGGCCGGCGAACAGCTCTCGGCGCGCAATGCGGAATACGACCACGCTGCTGCACGGCTGCAGGACCTCCACGCCAAGCTGGATGCGGCACGTGAAGGCGCGTCCTCGGTTGCTGCACGCGTCGCCGACCTCACCCACAGTGCCGACCATCTCAAGGCTGCAAGCGAAGCCGCCACCACCGCCACCCGCACCGCCTCGGAACGGGACGAGCGCACCATACAGGCCGCTGCCGCCGCACAGGCCCGTGGCTTCGAGACTCTTCAGGCCGCCGAGCAGGCACTCCTCGACGACGATGCACTGAACACCATCGAGGAAGAGATCAGGCAATGGAGCCACCAGTGCGCCGCGCACACCGCCGTCCTGGACAAACCCGAGCTCGTGCAGGCCGCAGCCCAGCCACCCGCCGACCTTGAGGCCGCCGTCGCCCTGCGTGACACCGCCGCAGAACGTCACACCCAGGCCGTCGCCGCCACCACAGCCTCACGCACCCGCCACGACAACCTCACCAGCCTCACCACAGAACTAGGCACCCGCATCCAGCGCCTGGAACCTCTCCAGGACGCGTACGACACCGTCCACCACCTCCAGGACCTCATCCACGGCACCTCACCCAGCAACAGAGACCGCATGGAACTCGAGGCCTACGTCCTGACCGCACGTCTCGAACAAGTCGTCACGGCCGCCAACACCCGCCTGCTACGCATGTCCGACCACCGCTACACCCTCTCCCACAGCGACCACCGAGCATCCCGCGGTGCCCGCTCAGGCCTCGGCCTGAAGATCACCGACGCCTGGACCGGCCGGGACCGCGACACCGACACCCTCTCCGGAGGAGAATCCTTCTTCGCCTCCCTCTCACTCGCTCTCGGCCTCGCCGACGTCGTCACCCACGAAGCAGGCGGACGCGCACTGGACACCCTCTTCATCGACGAAGGATTCGGCACCCTAGATGAAGACACCCTCCACCACGTCCTCGACGTTCTCGACTCCCTACGCGCCCACGACCGCACCGTCGGACTAATCAGCCACGTTCCCGAACTACGCCGACGCATCACCAACCGGCTCCACGTCCGCAAGAGCGCCAGCGGCTCCACCCTGGCCCTCGTAACCGAAGCAGCCGATTAGCCCTCGATGCAACAATGCCCCGCCCCCACCAGCCCAGCACCGGAGCGGCACACACCATGGCCCCCACCGACCTCGAACTGAGGCCACACCAGAAGGAAGCGGTCACAGCAGCAGTCAAGACGCTGCGCACCCACGATCGCGCGAGCGTGGTGGCCGCTTGCGGCACCGGGAAAACCCTCATTGCCGCGCGAACCGCTTCCCGGTTGGCTGCCCACGGCCGCGTCCTTGTCCTCGTCCCCACGCTGGACCTGCTGTCTCAGACTGTGCGTTCCTGGCACGCAGCTGGCCGCAAAGGCCGTGCCGTGGCCGTCTGTTCAGCACGCCAGGCAGTCGAGCACCCCTCGGCCGGCGACATCCCAATGACCACCGACCCCGCCGAACTCGCAGCCCTCACCCCGGCCGAGGACGGGCCAGTCACGGTCTACGCCACCTACGCCTCTCTGCCCACCCTGCTCACCGCCCACCACACCCTTCACCTACCCGCCTGGGACCTCGCCGTCGTCGACGAAGCGCACCGCACCGCCGGCCGCCTCGGCAAAGCCTGGGCTGCCATCCACCACGACGACCAGGTCCCCGCGACCCGCCGCCTCTACCTCACGGCCACCCCTCGGATCTGGGACCCCGACAGCGACCGCGCCGACGACCCCGTCGCCTCCATGGACGACGAAACCCTCTACGGGCCCGTCGCCTACCGCCTGACCCTCTCCGACGCCATCGACCTCGGCCTACTCGCCGACTACCAGATCCTCGTCCCCGTCGTCGACAACACCGACCTTCGCGACTGGCTCGCCACCGGACCCGACGCCGGCGCCGACGGCCTGCGCCTAGCCGGCCGGCAAGTCGCCGTCCTCAGGGCCATCCACGACCACAAACTGCGCCGCGTGCTCACCTTCCACCATCGCGTCGCCGACGCCCGAGCCTTCGCCACCACCCTCCCCGACACCGCCGCAGCCCTCCCCACCGACCTGCAACCCGACGGCCTCTGGGCGAACTGGATCAGCGGCACCCACCCACCCCGCATCCGCCGCCGCCTCCTGCTCGAATTTGCTGCCCACACCAACCCCCACACCCCCGCCGTTCTCGCCAACGCCCGCGTCCTGGGCGAAGGCATCGACGTCCCCTCCATCGACGCCGTCGTCTTCGCCGACCCCAAAAACAGCCCCGTCGACACCGTCCAGGCTGTCGGCCGCGCCCTGCGCCAACCACCCGGCGCCGGCAAAAAAGCCACCCTGATCGTCCCCGTCTACCTCACCCCCGATGAAGACCCCGACGATCTCCTCGGCGCCGATGCCTACACCCCCCTATGGCGCACCGTCCAAGCTCTGCGCGCCCACGACGAACGCCTCACCGCCCGCCTCGCAGACCCCCGCACCCACCGCCCCACCCTCCCCAGCGATGACCCCGGCGCCTGGCTCCGCTTCGACCGACCCACCCAGGAAGAAGAAGTCGCCCTCGCCCTCACCCTGCGCGTCCTGAACCCCAAGAGCGCCGAATGGCGCCGCGGCCTGGCCGCGGCCCGCCGCTACCACCGAACCCACCACCACCTCGACATCCCCCAGGCATACGAGGACGACACCAACTACCCGCTGGGACGATGGCTGACCTGGCAGCGCCACCTGCACAGCACCGACGCCCTGGACACCGCTCGCACCGCAGCCCTGGAACGCTTGAACATTGTCTGGAACCCCCGCCAGCAGGCATTCGACCGTGGACTCGCCCACGCGGCCGCCTACGCCGCAACCCACGGACATCTGTCCGTGCCCGTCGATCAACGCCAGGACGGCTTCGCCCTCGGCCGTTGGCTCGCCACCCAACGCAAACGCGCCGACCAGCTCACCCCCGCTCGCACGCAGGCACTGCTAGACCTGGATCCCCACTGGAACCCAGCCTGGCCACTGACCTGGCAGCGCGCCTACCACGCCGCCCACCGACACAGCGACGCCGGCCATTCACTGACCGACCTGCGCCGGGACTACGTCACCGACGACGGCCTGCGTCTGGGGGAGTGGCTCCATACCCAACGCAACCGACCCCCAGCAAACCCCCAACAACAGCAACTCCTCACCCACCTGGGCCTGAACAGCGGCAGCCTGCCAAAACGGCAGTCGGCTCTCGACAGGCGCTCAGCCCGCGATCGCGCCTTCCACCGCGGACTTGCGGCGGCGCGTGCATTCCGCGCACGTGAGGGCCACCTCGACGTTCCGCAGCGCCATGTCGAAGATCTGGGTGCAGAGCCGATGCGCCTGGGCCAATGGATCAGCAACATCCGACGTCGTTGGCACAGCCTCACCCCCGACCGCCGACAGGCCCTCCAGGCCGTTGGCCTGAGGCCCCCTGCTCACGACCCGACAGACGTCACGACCAAGAGCTGATGGGTCCCACTGCTCCATTTCCGTTGTTGCGGTCCACGTCTGGTGCCACGAACGAGCACCTCCAGGCATGCCTCAAGCGGTGCAAGACCGATCCGAGCCTCTCCTGCAGTTACCGAGCCCGGTCGAGTAGATGCCGACCGGGCTCGCTGCTTGCGTGGCCCAAGTCGTGTCCGACGGGTTCGGTGTGGGGTATCAGCCCCACAGGGCGTTGATGACTGTCACCAGTAAGCGCGCCGCACCCAGGACGGTTTGGACCTTCTCACTGCCAGTCCACTTCCTGCCGCGACGCTTGCGCCGGTTGCCGCTCATCAGCACCCCCCTTCTCCTCCAAAACGGCACCTGCTGATCGCAGGCGCTGGGCGTCCGGGAACGAGTCCCTCGCGCCCAGTCCAAAGGGAGGATCCGGGTAAGCAGGCACCACTCTAGCGAGTCCGCCGACACCCATTCCCCCGCCTACAACTAGCCGCCGTTCAGAGGGCTTTCGCCCTGTGGATCAGATGCGAGAGACGAGCCACAGAACGCGATTTCAGAGGGCCCCTCGACGGGACAGGGAGCAGGCTGTGTCCGACGGGCACCGTCAGCGGCCGGCCTGCTGCCGCAGGAAGCGCCGCTCCTTGTATCGGCGCAGCAGTTGCCACCGCTTCGTGGCGTACGACAGGTCCTCCCGGCAGACGTCGAGGAATGCGCCCTGGGCTGCGACGACCGCCTCAGCCTGCTGCTGGAAGCGGTCGCCGTCCTTCTCGTTCAGCTCCAGGTCGCTGGTCGCGGCGACCAGGTCCTCCGCCGCGGCAATGACCGGCACGGTGCCGCACAGCCGTACGCCGTGCAGCGCGCCGATGAGTTCGCCGCTGACCTCCCACGCCTGGGGGAGCTGGCCCAGCAGCAGCTTGTGCGCCGCCCGGCCCGCCTCGCGCTGTAGGTGGGAGAACTGAAACGCCCAGTTGAACGAGCGGGTGGAGGCGTCCAGCAGCCGCCGGTACGCCTCCGCCCGGTCTTCCTTGCTGCCCAGCCGGGGCACGCCTGAGGGCCGGTAGCGCCCGATCAGCGCGGAGGTGACGCTGCCCGTCGCTTTGATGCCGGCAGCGGCGACGCCCGCCGTTACGAAGGTCATGCCCGGTTCTACCACCCGGCGGACGCGGCGCCGGCCGGAACGGCGCAGCAGCTGCACCAGGCCGGTCACCGCGGAGATGGCACGGGCCAGTTCTCCCAGCAGCGCCGGGGCGCCGCCGTCGGGGACGGCGCGGGCCGCCTGGTCGAGCAGGGCGTGGAGCAGGTCGAGGAACACAGGAACCTCCGGGCATCGGCGAAGCGTCTTTCGCCCCTTGCCGATCCCGGGGGCCGCGAGGACAGCAGCGGCACCCGACGTGTTCCGAGTGATTCGGGGCGTCTCGTCTTCCAGCGTGCGCCGCGACCCGCCCGTGGTGTTGATCCCGCCCCTGCCCGGCCCCGCCTTCCGTCCCCGAGAACCTCAGCACCGCCCCGGGTGCGCCGAAGGGGCCGGACGAATCGTCCGGCCCCTGGGGTACGCCGCGATGTCGCGGCAGGCAGCTCTACAGCTCCCCAGCGTGCTGCAGGCTGACGCCCCGCCCCAGCGAGCAGGCGCTCAGCAGGGCGATGCCGGCCCCTTCGTGCCCGGTCAGGGAGAGGACCACGCCGGTCGCGCCGAACGCGGCGCTCCGTGAGGCCGGTTTCCATAAACGGCCAACACGGCTGCTCCACAAGAACCATGATGCTTGTTTATGCCTAAGAAAAAGGATCCGGAGGAGGCCGCCGCCGAGATGCGCGCCCGCGGCTTCACCCCGTCCGTCACCTATCCCGGCGCCACCGCCCCATGGCCCGGCACCTGCGACAAGTGCGGACACCCTTGCTCTCCTCGCTACGCCAACGTCGTCACGAGCGGGCAGGGGCCGTGCCGCCGCTGCTCTGGCTGTGAGAAGCGCACTGAGGGCGAAGCTCGCGCGATCATGGCCGAGCGCGGACTCACCCCCCAAGGCCCCTACCCCGGCAACGGCACCCCCTGGATGTCTGTGTGCGGCACGTGCAACGGCATCACCGCGCCCACGCTCACCAGCGTCCGTAAGGCCCTCCGCCAGGAACAAGGCAGGGGCTGCGACCTCTGCCGTCGCAACGGCGCCATTGCACCCGAAGAGGCCGTCGACCTCATGCGCGTTGCCGGCGCCGAACCCCTGGTGCGGTTCCCCGGCGTCAAGAAACCGTGGCAAGCCCGATGCCTTAACGAGGAGTGCGGGCGCGAGGTCGCTCCGGTCTTCGACAGCATCAAACATGCCAAGACTGGCGCATGCAGGTACTGCGGTGGCTACGGCATCCGCGCTGACGACCCGGCGTTTGTGTACCTCGCGACGCACGACGGCCTCGCCGCGGTAAAGGTCGGGATCGGCAAGCACGGCAGCGACCGGCTAGAGGAACACAAGCGGGAGGGCTGGCATGAGCTGATCAGCGCCTCCATGCTCGGCCACCAGGCACGTGCCGTGGAGGCCGCCGTCCTCGGCCTCTGGCGGAACGTCTTCCACCTCCCCTACGGCGTCCAGCGGGGCGACATGCGCCAGGCCGGTTACACCGAGACGATTGGGATGGCGGACCGCTCGGCGGAAAAGGCGAAGGCCGACCTGGCAGCGGCCGTATCCCGCGAACTCGACCCCGAGCTGGCCCGGTGACCGGCCCCTTGGATCTGCGCGCTCTTGTCCTGTTGCTGCTAGGCACCGTCGCGGCATACATCGCGTACATGCACCCCGCTGTCGGCATCGCGGTACTCGTCGGGGTCGGGGTGGTGACTCTCGCCTACCTCCTGATGAACACGGGCGGAAGCGGCGGGCCACCAGCACAGTGACGCTCCGAGCGGTGTTGCCCCGCGGGGCGATACCGCTGACCTGCGCGAATTCCAGCGCTCGGGCCCGCGATGACGTTCAGTGCGAGTTCGGTCACGGGTAAACGCTGGCACCAGCCGGGTGCCGAATGGACGGAAGTGGACAGCCGGCGGTTTCTGAGTGGCGGTCGGTGTCACAGTTATGCCGATTTCTGCGACACCGAGACGGCCGCGCTGGCCGACATGGCATCCTTGAAGCAGCTCTCGACCGGGACCGCTCGGCAGGTGGCTCACGACCACCGGAGGGTACGCAACGGCACTTCCCCCCAGCCAAGTCAAGGGAGGGTGGACCCGGCCGACGATTCAAGATCGTCGGATCGGGCGCTGGCCGTTGCGGTAAGCCGCCCCGTCAGTGCGGAGATTGCTCTGACACTTTGATGGGGGTCGCCGTGACGGCGTTTCTGCCGTTCATCGCCCGGGTTCCACTGCTGGTGTGGGCCTTGCTCGCGGTCGTGCTGCTCTACCTGCTGCTGATCATCCTGCTGTCACTTACCGCGGTGTACGCGAAGAAGCCTGCGCGGCGCCGCGCGGCGGCCGACATGGTTCGCACTCTCTGGTTCAGCAGTAGCCGGAGCGACGACCAATCCCCGGCTTCCGAGCCGCAGACGTGACGTACACGCGGCCGAAGCCGGACACACGGCCCAGCTTCGGCCGCCTGGGAGCCTCAGAACGGCGGTTCGTCAGCGTAGGGCCTACTCGACGCTGCCCAGGGATCGTTCTGACCTCCCCAGGCGGAAGACCGAGCAGGAGGAGTGGGCGGAGCGTCTATCGCCTCGTTCCACAAGTTTCGCAGGCTCTGCCGGTGTGAGGTTGGTTCGCCATTGAAGCCGTCCGCCCATCGCTCCGCGTCGGGGTCGACACCGGCTCGCGCGCACAGCACCGTCAGGACTGCGTCGACCACTGCCCAGCTCAACGGAACGGTCTTGCCCCGCAGCATCTTGCGGATGGTTTCACGGCTAGCCGTGAAAGCGTCGAACTCCGGGTTCTCGTCTATCTCCTCAGCGATGACCCGCAGCGTGGGGCGCCCGGCATCCCGGTAGTGCGAGAACAACTCCTCGACGAACTGCCGTCGCGGACCTGTCGGCAGCTCCATTGTGCTCGGCATCCGCAAGACCTGTGCCATCGAGCCCTCCCCTGGCCTTTGACCAGCAAAGTCTACCGATGACAACCCATGGCATACGAAGACTTCCTCATGGCCAGCTTTGGCAACCGAAAAACCAGCGGTGACCAGCGCAAACACAAGTGACCAACTGGTCGGAGCAGCCCTGAGACTAGGTACGAGAACGTCGAACTCGCCCAGCAGTTGGTGAGGTTCGGCTGCGGCGACGGCCGCCGCCCGAAAAGGGGCGGCGGCCCCCTGTTGGCCCAGGGAGCCGCCTCGTTAAGCGACCGACAGCTCCGCACCAGGAGGAACCATCAGCACTGCATCCGACCCTACGGGGCAACCGAAGAAGCCGGCACGCCGAGTCCCCTTGCGCTCCCTTGCCCGCACCGCTAGTCACGGCCTCGTGCATGGCATCGCGGCGGCTGCGGGTGGTGCACTCGTCACCGGCATCCTCTGGTGGATCAATCACCTGTGACATGACGGTGTCCTGTCTTTTAGGACAGGACACCGTCATGAGAGCGATGAGACGGGATCAGCGCGGAGCGGGCAGCACGGCGGGCGCGGCGCTCGGCACCAGGGAGTCGCGACCGGCGGCCGACAGCTCCGGCACGTACTTGTACAGCGTGGTCCGCGAGACCCCGAGCAGCTTCGTGGAGTCCCGCCAGCGCTCCTACCAGGGCGTCAAGACCGCCATGTCGGGCGGGGACCCCGACAGCCTCTCGCCCGGTGCGGTCGAGGTCCGCGACCGGTTCGCCGTCGACTTCCAGCACACGCTGTACGACCGGCCCGACGTGCGCAAGCGGTGGGTGCTGCGCCACCGCAACAAGGAGTCCGTCTCCGAGGTCGCCGGCACGTTGGCCTGGTCGGTGGCCGTCAGTCTTGACGAGATCGTCCCCACCGAGCACCTGGGCCGGGCCGTGCGGGCCGCGGTGCCGGTGCTGTTCGACTTCGCCGAGTCCGTCGGGATGTTCAAGGACGACGAGAACGGCGAGGGCCTCGAGGCGTGGTGGCACCTCAACCTGACGCCGTCGGTGGCCAAGACGCTGGGCTGGTACATCCGGTGCTTCCCCGCCGAGGCGTACGCCACCATCGGTGAGATCCAGCGCCAGGCCCGCAACACGTGGAAGGCGCCGGCGGCGGACACCCTGAGCGCATTGCGCTCGGCGCTCTCGCTCGACGGTGAGCTGACCGATGAGCAGCGTGCGACGTACTTCGCCCTGCTCGAACCGCACGAGGACACCGACTGACCCGCGTCCTCACCGCCGGATGACGGGGGCGGGAGCCAATGCCAGTGGCTCCGGCCCCCGTCGCGTGGACTGTAGCCGCAGCAACGCCCCGGGGCTCGCCCTCGTCCGGGCGGCCCACAGGAGCGTCCCGGCTCCTGTTCAGCACAGGATGTGCCGTCCGTAGCGCACCAGGGGTTCGGCCAGCGGGCGGTTGCAGACCTCGCAGAATGGCCCCCCCGGCCCGCGGGCCGGGGCACTGGCCGCACGGGCGGGAGTAGGGCGGGCTTCCAGGGCCGGGCCGGTCGGGTAGCGGCTTCGCGCCGCCACCGCTGGGCCTGTTCCTGCTGGCGCCGGGCCTGGTCGGCCTCCCGCCGTACACGGGCGGCCTGTTCGGCCAGGCGCTCGGTCATGGCCCGGTACTCCCGAAGCTGCGGCCAAGTGCCAATTGGCACTTGGCCGCAGCTTCGGGAGTACCGGGCCATGGTGGTCTGTTGCCGGGCTTATGTGTGGGCGAGTTCCTGCAGCAGCGCGTCGAGGAACTCCGGGTCGCCGTCGTCGTGGAGGCCAATCTGTGCGCAGGTCATGCCGGCGGCGTGCAGGCGGTTGCGGGTGGTGGCGTGTCCGGGGTGGAGGCGTTGGAGGTGTTGTGCGTGCGGGGTGGCTTCCTCGGTGCGGTCGAGGAGCGCGGCGAGCTGGCGGGTGGTGAGGTGGGTGTGGCCGGTGGTGGCGAGGGCGCGTTGCACGGCCCGCTCGTAGGCGTTCATGGGCGTCTACCGTAGCCGGGAGCAGCCCGACCCGGGTGAGGGCGTAAGCGGCGTCCGAGGGCCATCTGTCCGGGCCGGCCGCGTCGTACGGGCCCGCCGACGCCAGGCCGCCCCGCGCGCCCACTTCGCCACCACGTCCTCGGGCACGACGATGTAGCACTCGGGGAGGGAAGCCCCACCAAGGGGAGCGGTGCCTAGAACCTCACTCTCAGCTACTTGTCACTTCGCCGCAGCTTCGGGAGTACAGGGCCTGGTCGAGGGCACGCCGGTCGACCAGACCGTGCCGTCCTCGCGGGACCGCCCTTTGCGTCGCCGCAGACACCCATGCCACGTCCACACCGACGGCCGGGCTGGCGTCGAACGGCAGGGCTCAGCCCGCAGGTCAGACGGCGTGCGGTGACGACAGGCGCATCCGCAACGCGAACTTGAGGTCGCGGTCCAGGTGAAGGCTCTGTCCGATCCTTTCTCCATGCTCGTACCAGGGAGCGCCACCGAGGTGAGTGCCCTCATGGCCTTGCGGTAGCACGCACGACGCGTCCCCCTGACGACGTGGCGCAGTGTCACATACGGGGTGACAGGCCGGAAAGGCACTCTCTTCAAGTGGGTTTTCCTCGTCAGCCCAGCTGACCCACACCGCCTGGTAGCCCTCGGTCGAACACAGGGAAAGGTGCCGCCCATGGTGTCCGTCGTACAGCAGGCACCCGATGCGCCACCTGTCTCTTGGCTCCCCACGGATTCGCCAAATGTGCTCGTCGCAGGAAGCAGGCCGCGGCCTGCCCGGCACGCGTTGCGCGGGGATACACGTCGGCTGCACCGGGGCCTCCGCAGGGGCGGCACGGCGCCTTCGGTACGACGCCTGGCGGCAGGCGTTCGAGCAGAAGCGACGCGGGCGCCCACCCCGTGACGAAGCCGCATTCAGCGGGAAGAACGCTGTGTCGCACTGGGCGCAGCGGCGAAACAGTGCCCCCTCCGGTTCCGCGAACGGGGGCGATGGCGACCCCCAGGTCGGGGTGGCCGGTCAGCCCGATGACCGCACCGGGGCCGGCGCACAAGAGACTGGTGCCCAGCTGAGTCCACGAGAGGACTCGGTCACTGTTCGAGCGGACCGCGGCAGGCTCGGGCGGTGTTGCTGACGGCGTCTTCTGCGACCCCTTCCACTTCCGCGACCCGCACGTTCGCGCCGACCTGCGCCAGCTCACTGCCCACGACCAGGTCGTGCGCGAGACCGTCTTGGCCACCCCGGGCGTGCGCCAGGTCCTCGCTGCGACCGCGCTGCAGATCCAGGGCTACCTCGCCGGTCCCACGGCCGCCCCGATCATCGTGGTCACTCAGTGCGCTGGCGGACGCCACCGGGCCGCCGCCACGGCGATGGCGCTGCGCGCCGTCGTCGCTGGGGACGTCGAGCAGGCCGCCGCTTACGGGCTGGCCGACGCCGCCGAGGAGTTCGCCGAACGGGTCCTGGTCATCGACCTGGTCCACCGTGACCTCGACAAGGACGTCGTCGAGCATTGATCTCCCCCGGGGAAGCCAAGGGCGCCCGCAGCCATTAGAGCTGGCTGCGGGAGCGGTCCTGCAACGACGAGCGCGCCCCACGGAGTGGGGCGCGAACGAGTCCACCTGGTCGAGCAGCACGGAGCCCCCGGAGACATTGGAGCTGTCTCCGGGGGCTTCCCCCGTACCGTACTGCGGGGCGCGAGTGAGGCTCAGTCCTCCTGGCCTGGTCCGCGCCGGTGCAAGAACGCGTGGGCGTAAGGAACCTCATCGGGATGGTGGTGCAGGCGGGCGAGGCCCCACGCCTGATCACCGCTGAGGTAGGGATGGGCAGCGCGCAGCCGGCGGGCGCGCCAGGTGGTGCGGGGCGCCAAGAGCCACCGCTGGAGGCTGTACCGGGCGGGCGGAGTCACACGATCTCCTGCTGACCCTGATGCGGCTGGTCGAGCTGCTGCTCACGCTTGCGCTGCTCGACGCGCAGGGCCTCGACGTTCTCGGCGAACAGCCTCAGGTTCTCCTTCTCGTCGCCGAGGTTGTACGGGGCAATGGCCAGGTCGAGAGCGGTCACGTGCTGCTCGATGGGATCGGCGGTCTGTTGGAGGTTGAAGCCGCGCTCCGCGAACCGGGCGTCGCCTACGTGCACTTCTCGCTCGTAACGCCCGTCTGGTACTTGATGTACCGACGCTGACAGCCCCTGCCCACGGCAAGACCTTCCGACCCCCGCCCTGCGCTGGCGTGTGGGTGCACCTGCCGGACGGCAGGCGGTCATAGCCGTCGTTGCCTGTGCGGGCTCTCCACGCCGACAGCTCGGAGCCGGGCAACTGACCGCTCCTCGTTGGCACACACCGCACCGGCTGGACGGGTGGCGATTCCCGCCGCCCGTCCAGCCGGACGCACGCGAGTCCGCGGCCGGCGACGGGGTGGCTACTGCTGGCCGGCCGGGACGTCCCCATCGAGGACATGGTGCAGCGCCACGAGGACGTAGCGGCGATCGTGGAACGCCACGGTGGCTACTACGGCGGCGGCGAAGCCACGTACGGCCCCAGAGGGGCCGTGGCAGATCCGATGCTCACTGGGGACTGGGGCGTCAGCTGAGCGCGGCGCGGCGGGCGTTCGTGACCTCCACCAGACCCGGACGCCCGCCGTTCGCTGCACGGCCCGAGAGCGCCCCTTCAGTACTCTGAGCCCGAGAGAAGGAGCTGAACGTGCAGCAGTGCATCGCATGCCAGCGGGACCTGTCAGGCGGGGAACTGACCCTCCCCTGGGAGGACGGCGACAACCCGAACGCCTACGTCACGTGCCCCAGCTGCGGCAAGAAGAACACCGTCTACGGGTACGGCGAGGACGACTAAGGCCGACTGGGACTGCCCGTCAGTCAGCCGGCGTCCACGGCGAAGCGGGCAAGATCCCCAGTTCCGGCGTTCACGTTTCGGCCGGGCCCGCCGTTTTCGCGTCAACCCGGCCCTGTTCGACTGACGCCGGCAACCAGCGCCCGGTACACCATTCCCACACCCGCCACCCGGCGGGAGCAGGGGGAAGGACGCCGGATGCTCACCATCAACGTGGCCGTGCTGCTCGCCATCATCGTCATCGTGCGGTGGCGCCGGCCTGTTGAGCCCCGCACCCGCGCGGACCAGATGTTCGGCATCACGATCATCCTCGTCCTCGGGCTGCTCCTGGCGCCCACCGCGTTCGGGCACAGTGTCCTCGGCGCGGTGAAGCATCTGGTGGAGGGCATCGCGCGGGCGTCGCACTGACCGGGCCGCCCCGCGCCCCTGGCTTCAGACGGGGACGCGCTTGCCCGATGAAGAGGGCATGCCGATCTCGCACGACGCTGTCCTCCAACGCCTCGCAGCCACCGTGGAACAACTCAACGAGCTCATCGCCGCCCGGCAAGCCGAGGAAAACCTGCGCTGCTACACCCCGTGAGAGGCCGGGGACCTGCTGGGCAAGACCGAGAACTGGGTCGCCGAAGCCATCCAGGCCCGCCGCGTCCCCTTCACCTACATCGGTAGGAGCCCGCGGATGACGGCCGCACACATCCGCCACGTACAGCAACAAGGCGAGGTCCTCCCGCCGAGGCGCGGGTAGGTCTGCACTCCCTGCCGAGGCTGGCGGAATCCGCGCGACATCCGGGCCCGCCCACCCCATAACCAGATAGCGGCGTCATCTCGCCCTCGGCCACGGTCGGGGGCTTTGTCGTGTGCGGGTTCCGCGGGGTCGGGCAATCGACCCGCTCACCTTCGTTGGGGGCGGCAGACCCGTAACCCCTGTAGAGCCGCGCACCATCGTCCCGCGGCCCCGCCAAAACAACCGCCCCCGCTCCCTACACCCCGTGGAAGCCCACACCCCAGCGGCCGTGGGCTATCTCACGCGCGCAGACGCGCACACAAGGGCCGCAATGACACCGACGTCATAGGTAGAGAGCCCGCCGGCACACCGCCTCCGGGCGCCGCCAGCCCGCGACTTGCGGGGCTAGGCAACCGGCCACCTAGAACCACCCCAGAGACCGGCCAGCACCCCGTGCCGCCCCTCTCTTTGCCTCACCCTGCGCCGCCCCGCCACGGGGCCGCACAGTCCTGCCCACACACCGAAGGAGCCCCGCCATGCCCGAAACCACCCCGGTCACCCTCACCGGCTAATACGGCCCCGACCGCAACGCCCTGTGGACCCTGTGCCGGCACTGCCGCACCTGGCAGGACCACGCGGACCCCGGCATCCCCGCGGGCCGGCACATCGACGTCTGCGGCCGCCGCGCATGCCGGCCCGACTGCCCTCTGCGTGCCAGCTGGTACCGGATCCGCGTCGCCACGCTCACGCTGCCCGAGGCGCACCAGCGTTGGAGCAAGCCGGCCTGACCGAAGCCTGCGCGGTACCCCGGCTGCCTGCCAGGGCGCCGCGCGGTGGCGTGTGCCATGCTCGTACCGTCCCGCCACGGAAACGCGGCACGGGACAGCCGAAGCTCCGACACGAACAGGTGTGAGATCAGTCGAAGCTCCGGCTGTGGGAGCACCCCGCACAATCCGCGCCCTCAGGTCTAGCCACCTGGGGGCGCTGCGCATCACGCCACCCCTGTGGCCTTGGCGATGACGTAGCCGATCGCTGTGCCGATCACCTGGGCCACAAACTCACGCCATGCGCCGCGGACCCTACTGCCCCCGTTGTCCTGCTCGGTTCCGGTAGACATTCCTTCCTCCTCCCTCCTTTCGATTCCGACGGTCCTTCTTTCGGTGCTCGACTCTAGCGGCAGTTGGACGCCACCATAAGTACTCTGACCTGCGGAAATGAATCGCAGAAGCCGGTGAATTGGCAGCAGAATTCTGCGATTTTTTCGCAGGTGCCCAGGCGGCGGCAGCAACTGTCGGCTTGGCCGGCCGGGGATTCGCCATACGCGCCCCCATTCACGCCCTCCCGGCCCCAGAGTCCTAGCCCGGACACCAGGGAACAAGTAACCCGCCAGTAGGTTCGGGGTTCGCTTCTCTGCCGTTAGCTCCCCCTTGTGCACCTGAACCCCGCCGACGTTAGGCGCAGATGGGGATGACACCTCCCCGCCAGGGGAGGGGCCTACTCAAATAACTTTCCAGAGAACCGTTATGACATCACCCACAAACCATGGCGCGCTCCAGTCCGCCAGGACTGGAAAGAGAGGCCAACCAACTTGCAGTCATGCCGCCAGGCATGACGACGTGCCACTTTTTATGGGCCGTCAGGCCCGGACGGGTTAACCGTCACCACTCACGGTGGCCCGTCAGGGACACCACTTTCCTCAACTTACAGTCATGCCGCCAGGCATGACGACGCGTCACCTTCACGGCCGTCAGGCCGTGTTGGGCGGTTGGCCGTCAGGCCAACCTAAGAGCCGACAGGCTCTCCGCC